>NZ_QENT01000001.1:0-4800000 GCF_003096775.1 Janthinobacterium sp. 78
CGACGACCCCCTGCTTGCAAAGCAGGTGCTCTCCCAGCTGAGCTAATCCCCCGGGAATTATGTACTAATTAGCTGGTAGGGCTGGTTGGACTCGAACCAACGACCCCCGCGTTATCAACACGGTGCTCTAACCAGCTGAGCTACAGCCCCAACGCGGAACTACTACGACTACTGTTTCTTCTTAATTAAACAGCCGATAAGTGTGAACATTTGATGCGTGAATCAGTTACCTGATTCGTGCAAACTCTAGAAAGGAGGTGATCCAGCCGCACCTTCCGATACGGCTACCTTGTTACGACTTCACCCCAGTCACGAATCCTACCGTGGTAAGCGCCCTCCTTACGGTTAAGCTACCTACTTCTGGTAAAACCCGCTCCCATGGTGTGACGGGCGGTGTGTACAAGACCCGGGAACGTATTCACCGCGACATGCTGATCCGCGATTACTAGCGATTCCAACTTCATGCAGTCGAGTTGCAGACTACAATCCGGACTACGATACACTTTCTGCGATTAGCTCCCCCTCGCGGGTTGGCGGCGCTCTGTATGTACCATTGTATGACGTGTGAAGCCCTACCCATAAGGGCCATGAGGACTTGACGTCATCCCCACCTTCCTCCGGTTTGTCACCGGCAGTCTCATTAGAGTGCCCTTTCGTAGCAACTAATGACAAGGGTTGCGCTCGTTGCGGGACTTAACCCAACATCTCACGACACGAGCTGACGACAGCCATGCAGCACCTGTGTACTGGTTCTCTTTCGAGCACTCCCTGATCTCTCAAGGATTCCAGCCATGTCAAGGGTAGGTAAGGTTTTTCGCGTTGCATCGAATTAATCCACATCATCCACCGCTTGTGCGGGTCCCCGTCAATTCCTTTGAGTTTTAATCTTGCGACCGTACTCCCCAGGCGGTCTACTTCACGCGTTAGCTGCGTTACCAAGTCAATTAAGACCCGACAACTAGTAGACATCGTTTAGGGCGTGGACTACCAGGGTATCTAATCCTGTTTGCTCCCCACGCTTTCGTGCATGAGCGTCAATCTTGACCCAGGGGGCTGCCTTCGCCATCGGTGTTCCTCCACATATCTACGCATTTCACTGCTACACGTGGAATTCTACCCCCCTCTGCCAGATTCTAGCCTTGCAGTCTCCAATGCAATTCCCAGGTTGAGCCCGGGGATTTCACATCAGACTTACAAAACCGCCTGCGCACGCTTTACGCCCAGTAATTCCGATTAACGCTTGCACCCTACGTATTACCGCGGCTGCTGGCACGTAGTTAGCCGGTGCTTATTCTTCAGGTACCGTCATTAGCAAGAGATATTAGCTCTCACCGTTTCTTCCCTGACAAAAGAGCTTTACAACCCGAAGGCCTTCTTCACTCACGCGGCATTGCTGGATCAGGCTTTCGCCCATTGTCCAAAATTCCCCACTGCTGCCTCCCGTAGGAGTCTGGACCGTGTCTCAGTTCCAGTGTGGCTGGTCGTCCTCTCAGACCAGCTACTGATCGATGCCTTGGTAGGCTTTTACCCTACCAACTAGCTAATCAGATATCGGCCGCTCCACGAGCATGAGGTCTTGCGATCCCCCACTTTCATCCTTAGATCGTATGCGGTATTAGCGTAACTTTCGCTACGTTATCCCCCACTCTAGGGTACGTTCCGATATATTACTCACCCGTTCGCCACTCGCCACCAGAGCAAGCTCCGTGCTGCCGTTCGACTTGCATGTGTAAGGCATGCCGCCAGCGTTCAATCTGAGCCAGGATCAAACTCTTCAGTTTAATCTCTGTTTAATGTCATTTCTGACAGGTCGGACAGTATCACTACCATCCAAATCTTTTGCATTGCAAAAGATTTGCTCACTCAAAAAACTGACAGGCTACTTCCGAAGAAGTATCCTATTTTATTATTTCTTGTGAACATTTGATATTTTAAGTTAGACGCCAATCCGAAGATTGACGCTGCACTTACATCAAATGCCCACACTTATCGACTGTTAATTGTTAAAGAACGGTATTCGGTACTGCTTATTTACTACTCTCGCGCTATCGACAAAGCGTTGTGTTTGTCAGCTGCGAAGAAGGAAGAGTATGAAGCGTTTCGGCTATTTCGTCAACCTTCTTTTTTGCCCGCTTCACTCGGCATTTGCATGCATCGTTCAGCGAGGGGGCGAATTATAGTCCTGCCCCGCGCACCCGGCAAGGGCTATTTGCGGCCATTTTTATGGCAAGACAAACGATTTCACCAAGGTCAGCTCGCCGGCGGCCCGCATCGGCACCTGGAAGCTCTGCAGCTTTTCACGCGGCGTGCCTTCGTTGGTGATGATCGATAAGCGGGCAACCGTCAACATGGCGGTGTTCTCGCCGCTGCCGTAGTAATTGACATAGGCGTGATAGTTGCCCTTCAGGGGCGCGGCACTGGAAAAGATTTCCGGGCCATAGCCGGTAGTCACGTCCACATCCAGCGCGCCGCCATCTTTCAAGACGCGATTGCCATACCAGGCGTGGCCACCGTCCGGCGTGACCACATGCAGATCGAGGTCGGTGCCGGGGCTGTCCCACGACAGCACGATACGCAGGCGCGCCTGCGTCTTGCCCTGGTAGCTGTCTACAAACTGGGTGCGTGCGCGGCTCCGGCCATCGGGCGAGCGCACTTCCACGCTATTCGAGCCGCTGCCGAAGCCATACGGTCGCCCATAGCTGCCGTCCTCGCCCACTTCCATCGGCATCGCCACGCCGTTGACCACCAGGGTGGCGGGCTTGCCCTTGATAGCGCCGGCGATACGCCCCCGTATCTGCGCCGTCTCGGCCTGGCCCGGCTGCAGGTTGACCGACGCGGCGGGGTAGTTGACCGCTTGCGTGTATTCCTCGCTAGCGCCGGCCGAATTGCGCCAGCCACTCCTTGGGGCGTCGATGGTGACCTGGGCCTGCGCCTGCGCCCACAATGGCAGCAGCAACAGAGAGCACAAAGGGTAAAGAGGTAGTGTCTTCATCGTCTCAATACTTGAAAGTCTTGACCAGCGTAAGTTCGCCGATACCGCGCAAGGGCACGACAAACTCCTCGCGCCGCTCGCGCGCAGTGTTTTCGTTGAATACCAGCGTAATGCGGCTGGTAATGACGGGCCGCTGGCGCGTGTTCTCGTCAAAGTGATAGCCCTCACCGCTGAAATTACCCCAGTAATTGATCCATACCTGGTATAGCCCGCGCATCGGCGACGTCATCATGAAATTTTCCGGCCCCGGGCCGTCGACGGTATCGGCATCGAGCCCGCCACCGTTGCTCAGGGTCGGGTGCGACCAGAATGCATGCTGGCCATCGGGCGTGACCACATGCAGGTCGACCTCGGCCTGACTGTCGTCCCAGGCCGCGATAATCCGGATCATGGGCTGCGGCCGGCTGCGGTGCGCCTCATAAAACTGCACGCGCTTGACCGGCTTGCCGTCGGGCGAGCGGATCTCGATGCTGTTCGAGCCGGAGCCGAAAGAATAGGCGCGCGCGTAGCGGCCATCATCGTCCGTGTACAGCGGCGTCGGATTGCCATTGACCACCAGCTTGTGGACAGGCCGGCTTTTGCCCGCCTTCTCAAGCTCGCCGCGTATCATGCGCCGGCCACTCTGCGCGCCACGATCAATCAGCGAGTAGGGATAATTGACCGCCAGCTCATTGGATTTGTCCGTCAATCCCGCGCGGCTCCAGCCTCCGACGGGGGTGGTCATGCTCTTGTCGGCGGCCTGCACACAAGGCCCGGCCAGGGCCAGCACAGCTGCGCCCGCGATCAGGACGAATACATTCATATCGACTCCAGGTTAAGGTCGACCAGCCGGCGGGCCAGCCGCTCGACATATTCTTCGTCCTGGCCACGCGGATGACGGCGCAGGCCAAGGTGTAAATATTCATGGGCCAAGGTGATGCGGTCTTCGCGCGAGGCAAGCGGCCGCATGAAGATGCGGTTACGCGACTGCTCCGAATACGGCGCGCCGCTGGACAGGGCACAGACCAGCGGCGCTTGCGGCGGCGCTTCGTAGCCGGCCTCGCGCAGCAGCACGCGCTGCCAGCGCGGCACGGAGCGCGCCAGCCAATCCTCATTCTGCACCAGGCGCCGGCAACGCGCGCCGGTATTGCCAAAGGTGCTCAGCGCGCCGCCGGGATAGGCCGTCGCCAGCAATTCATCATAGTGCTTGCCTTGTCTGGCCTGGCGCACCGCCTCGCTCCACGCCATCGTGCCCTCGGATGGCAAGGTGCTGTGATAGCGCACGGTGACGCCATCGACGATCAGCTGGTCGGTCCAGCGCGCAATCGCCAGCGCCGCCGGCGTGGCGGGGCTGGGGCTGACGCGCTGGGTTGCGCTGCTGTCGGCGATCTGCTGGCAGCCCGCCACAGTCACCGCGTTCTGCTGCAGGTACGTGCGCGCGGCGATTGCCAGCGCCTTGGCCGCTTCCGGCTCGCCAGCATTCGCTTCGCGGTCGAGCACGCGCGCCACATATTCATTGACGCCGAAGCGGCCGCGCAATTGCGGGCGGCCGCCCTTCTCCTGCAATAGCATCAGCTCACCGTTGCTACGCAAGGCGAGGTTCTGGCCATTCTCGAATTGCACATGGTAGCGGCCATTCAGCGGGCCAGCTGCGGCTATGCCACGCTCGCCGCGCACGGCACGGATCGGATAGCGCTTGAAGTAATCGACCACCACGCAGCCGCCATCGTCGGCCGCACCCACTGGCGGCAAGCTGGCGGCCAGCCTGGGCGCCCACTGCTCAAAGACATTGCTGCTGCCGCCCGCGCCGCCAAACCAGATCGGTGTGCCATCGGACAGCCAGCCTGCCGCGCCACCTATCCGCCCACCCGCCTGGTGCCAGGAATACGTTTTTACGCGTAACTGGCTGCCGAACCAGCGCGCCGTCCCGGCCCCGCGCCCGTCCAGCACCACACGCAGCAGGGCCGCTTCGGCTTCCTGGCGGCTGGCGGCCGGGATGCTGTCCAGCGCGCGCAGCAGGCTGTCCAGGCGCACCAGGCGCTTTGGTGCCAGCTGCGCGGGGTCGGACAGCCAGGCAAAGTCGCCTGCCGGTGCGCTACCCAGGCGGCCGGTCCAGTACTGGCGCCATGACGCCGGCGCAATCATCAGGCGTTTCGGCGAAAAAAATGGACCACAGGACTGCGCCAGCGCCGCGTCATGGCCGATGCTCTGACCCGCATCGCAGCAATACACTTCTTCCGGATCGCGGCCGCCGCAGCGGTAGTCCGGCATCGCCACCTTGTTATCGGTCGCGTATACATACACAAACAGTTTCCACAGGCTGGCCAGCGGCACTTGCCGCGTGCCGTCAAACGGCGGCGAGAGTGGCAGCGCCACGCCGCCCTGGCGCAGCTGCCGCACTTCCGTCTTGCCATCCTTCCACCAGGCGACATCCAGCGATTTTGACAATGACTGCGACCAGGCAGGTGCGGCCAGCAGCAGGGTCGCCATCAATGCAGGAAGGGCTGCGCGCATCACTCGACCTTCAGCGCGCGCATGGTCTTGCCGCCGCCCTCGAACGCTTTCAGCTCCGGCTGATACATGCGGTAAAAGCGCGCCGGCGGCAGCACGTAACTGCCCTTTTGCGCGAAGCGCAGCAAATGGCGCACCGTCACCTCGCCGGCCAAAGGCTCGATCGGCACGCCATAGCCGTCGCGGCGCTCCGTGTGGCGTGCACGTTCCAGCGCAGTCGGCTTGTCGCCCGCCATGACCATGCCCCAGGTGGTCGATTCGACCATGGCGCCTGGCGGCAGCGCCACTTCCAGCAAGCCAAAGCGGTGCTTCGCACCCGGTGCCGCTTTCAAGGTGATTTCATCGAGGTACAGCGCGTCCGTACTGAACGCCTCGCCCGGCTTGACCAGTTCTGTCGTATAGCCTCCCTTGCCCGCCTTCATGCGCAGGATGCGCCGTTCGACGGCGACCGGCAAGGTTTGCGCTTCGGCCGCGTGACTGTCGTACTGCAGCACGGCCACCGTACCGGCCGGCGCTGCGGTCGATGCAGCGAGACGCAGTTTGTCAGGCAAGCCCTTGGCGTCAAGCCAGCGCCAGAGCGGCTGGCCGCTGCGGCTGTCGCGTTTTTGCCAGGCGCCGTCCAGCGCCACGGCAGGCCCCTTGCCGAACGATGCGCCACCCAGCTTCTTTTGCACCCACATCAACGTCATCGCACGGTCGAGGGTCGGCATTTCGGCGCGCACGCCGGCCAGTACCGCGTCGGCCTGCGATGGGGGCACTTCGCCAGCCAGCATCAGCAAGGCCTGCGCCACCGGCGCTTTCGATTCGCGCAAGACTTGCCAGGCGCTGGCCACTTGCAGCTGCAGCCCATGCGGCAAGGCGATGCCATTCTGGCTGGCGACCAGCGCCACCAGACCCAGCGCCATCGCTTGCGCCTCGCGGTCAGAGGCGCCGCCCAGCAGCAGGCTGCCGCTGTCGCCCGCCTGGCGCGGCTTGCCGCCCAGGACGGCGATGCCGCTGTCGTCCACCAGGCCGGCTGCCAGCGTCTGGGTGGGCAGGCCCATCTCGCGCGCCATCCACAACACCAGCGCGCGGTCGCCCATCGCATCCTTCAAACCATGTTCGCTGTAGACGGCCAGCAGCTTGTTCCAGTGCTCGGGCGGCAACTCGATGTGCAGCGCGCGCGCCGCGTACCAGTCGGCGTAATAGGCGTAGGCCGTCATCAAGGCATTGCCGGCCGTGGCATTGCCCCACCAGCCGAAGACGGCATTCGGACCAGCCATGGAGACCAGGCGCAGGCGCTGCGCCGTGAGCAGCGTTTGCAGCCGTTCGCTTGCCGCGCCGGTGTCCGGCCCCAGGCTTTGCGTGGCCAGCGCCAGCGGAATCAAGCGGCTCGCCGTCTGCTCCACGCAGCCATACGGATAGTCGATCAGGTCGTCGGCGATGCGCGCGAAGTGGCTGGCCGCGCCCTGCGCGAACGAGACGCGGATATTGCGCGCATCCGCTGGCAGCTTGAGTGGAATATCCGCGGTGGCGCCATCGAGCGGCAACGCCAAGGAGCGCGGGCTGCTCCAGGCGGTGGGCAAGGTTTGCATGGCCGTCTCTAACGCATCGACCAGTTTGCCATTCTGTTTCAGCTCCAGGCGCAGCGGTCCGCTGCCTGCCGCGAGCGGGAACTCAACGTAGTTGACACCCGGTTTGGCAGTCAGTTTTTCCGTCTTCGGCTGTGCCCCGCCGGAGAGGACGACGTCGAGCGCCTGCTCCTTGCCCGTCTGGTTGAACACGGCTACCGAAGCGCGCGGCGCATCGCCGGCGCGCATCCAGTCGGGCGCCGTCCACTTGGCATAGAAGTTTTTATCGGAACGCAGATAGGCGGTGCGCTGGCCGACGCGCCCCTGTTCATCCATCGCGCGGCCGGTGATCCTCCAGCGGGTCAGCGCGTCGGGCATGGTAAAACTCACGCGTGCATTGCCATTCGCATCGGTTTTGAGCGATGGCGCCCAGTAAGCCGTGTCGATATTGTCGCGGCGCGGACGTTCCAGCACCTTGACGCCGCGCTCGTTGTAGTTGTGGCGCGCGGGCGCACCGGCAGTGCGCCCCTGTGCCATGTCGTAGCTGATGAAGGACAGGCTGGCCGTGGTGCGCACGTTGTTGCGGCGCGGATGGTAGAAGAAGTCGCCGATGTCCGGCGCGATTTCCGGCTGCAGCACATAGATCATTTCATCGACCACGCCCAGCGCCACCAGGGTGCTCAATGGCTTGCCATCGAGGGTGGCCTTGACATCCAGCGTCACCTTCTCGCCCGGCTGGTAGACTTCCTTGTCACTCTTGAACTGCAGCGCGATGCGCGGCTCGATCACTTGCAGGCCGGCGTTCTCGAAGACGAAATCGCCATTGCGCGTGTACGCCACCGAGAACGTCATGTTCGGGCCATGCTCTTCTTTTACCGGGATGCGCACTCTCCACTGGCGCGGCGCCACGCGCTTCGCCTGATACCAATCAGCTGCGCCGGCCATCAAGCCATGGTGTTCTACCTTGTCGCGTTCGAGCGTGAACAGCGCCTGGTCGACCTTGTCGGAGAAGGTGATCAAGGCCTCGGCCGTGTCGCCCGGACGATAACGGGCGCGGTCCAGCACGATCTCGATGCTGCCCGGCGTCGTCTGCACGCCATCACCCGACACCCAGTGGCTGGCGGCGGCCAGCAGGTTGCCGCGCTCGTCGCGCAGCGTCAGCTGATACGAACCCGAGGCCGGGAATGTCACATCCCAGCCCTTGGCGTTGGGGTCGAACGCGCCTTCGGTCTTGCTCTGTTTTTCCAGCTGCACCATCTGCCAGCGCACGGGCTTGGCCGCGCCCTGACCATCGGCCAGCAAGTCGAAATGCACGTTTTGTCCCGGATCGGAAAACTGGCGCGTGGCCTTCAACTGGTAGCTGCTGCTCGAGCGTTCTATCATCAGCTCGCGCGTCGCCTTGACGCGGTAGGCCGCGCCATCGGTCGCCAGCACGGTCAATATGTAGCGCGAGGGATCGGCGGCCGGCGGCAAGGTGAAGTCCACATTGCCGCCGCCATCGCTCGTCACTTCCTCGGTCTTCAAGGCCACGGGGAACAGGCCACTGTAACGCAGCTCCCCCTCGACCATGGTGTTTTGCTGGCCGCGCAGCGACAGGGTCATCTTCGCGTTTTTCACGGGTTTGCCATCGGGGTAGCGCAGCGCGATGCTGCCCTTGACCACCTCGCCCGTCTTGAATTCCGGCTTCGATGGCTGGACGTTGATTTCAAAGTGCGGCTTGACGTATTCGGCCACACGGAAGGCCGCGCCATATACGCCATCCTTGTAATTGAAGCGCAGTTCATAACCGCCGGCGGTGGCTTCCGTGGGCAGACGGAAGCGCGTGTCGGCGCCCGTGTCACCGGACAGCTGCAGCGTTTGCGTCAGCAGCGGTGTGCCATTCGGATTGAGCACGGTGAGACTGACAGGCGCGCTGGCCGCGGCCTGCGATGCGCGCGCGGACGTAAATTCACGGCCCAGGAACTTGACGTTGACTTCATCGCCGGGCCGGTACAGGGGCCGGTCGGTCACCGCATAAATCTTGGTGTTATAGATTTCGCTGTCATAGTAAAAATTCTCGGACACGAACACGCCGCCGGCGCGGTCCTGGCCCAGCACATACGTATGTTCGGGACTGCCGCGTTCGAGCGACGCGACACCGTCGGCACCCGTGGTGGCCGATTGCAGCACGCCGGTGCCGTCCGTCCACGCCACGCTGGCGCCGGCCACGGCGGCGCTGTTGTCGCGCCGCGCCGTCCAGACCAGCATCTGGCCTGACGATACCTTGGTGACGGCCACCGTATCGGACACGAATACCAACGTGGTGGCGCGGTGCTCGCCGATGATCGCTTCGACCAGGTACAAGCCCGGCTTGCGCTTGCCTAGCGGGATCATCACATTGCCGGCGCCGGCGACGATGAAGTCGCTGCTCGATCCATCGAGCTTGACGCCCTTCGGCGGTGCGATGGCCTTGGCCTGCCAGATCGGATAGCGGAAGCTGTCGACCAGCTCCATGCCCTTGATCGGTTTGTACTGCGGATGGTTGGCGAACACGGTCGGCCGGCGGATGGCGTCATTCGTGGCCAGCTGCGGCTGTTCCTTCGTTACCGCGCGGCGCGCCTCGCCGGAAAACAGCTTGCGCCAGGCCAGGCGCGACTGCTTCCACCAGCTATCCCACAGAAAGCTCAAGGTGTTGGCCAGGCCTTCGCCCTGGTAATTGCCTTCCACCTGGATACGGTGCAGATTGCGCTGTTTTTTCAGGAATTCCATCGGTTCGGGCACGCGGTAGATGACGATGTCGGCGCCCGAATACGCTTCCAGGTTCATGCGTCCCATGTCACGGCCCGGCACTTCCAGACGCACGCGCGCTTCATCAAGACTGCCGTAACTGGCGTCCGAGAGCAGGAAGAAGGGTTCGCCCTTGAAGGTGGCGTAGTTGCTTGGTTCGCGTTCCTGCGCCGAGGTGCCGCCAATGAGTAGCAGCGCCAGCAAGCTGGCAAATAGCAGCTTCATGAGAAAAATAGGCTTCATGACAGGAACGCCAGCCGGAACACCCCGGCGAAATTGGGATTGTTGACCACAGGTTGCCACCGCGTGTCCTTCCAGCTCGTGAGTTCTTTGATATCGACGGTCCGCAGACCATTGTCGTCGGGGGTGACGGTGCCGGTGTGGTAAGCGATGCGCGCCCCCATCCAGACCATCAGGTGCTGTTCGTCGCCCTGGTCGAAAAACAGCAGGTCGCCGGGTAGCGCCTGGCTGATTTCGCGGGCGATGAAACGGCTGTTGTGCTGTACCAGCGCCAGCGCCGTGACGAAATGGCCGACCTTGCCGCCCGTTTGCACCCAGCGGTTGCGCAAGGCGGCCTGCTTCGCGTCCAGTTCCAGCTCGGGCGGCAGGCGCCGGTCGCTGGCAATACCGTTCGCATGCAGCCACTTCGCGTCATGCACGCTCAATGCCTCGTTGACGGCAAAGCGCACCAGGCCGGCGCAATCGCGGTGCGTCCAGCGCGGCGACGGTCCCCGTTCGATCTGCGCGTTGACGATGCGCAGCATCCAAGCCTGGAAGGCGCGGCTCTGCGCCTGCGACAGCTGCACTTGCGGTTCGGCGGCTGTGCGCAGGGCCCAGGCGGGCATTGCCACGGTGGTGGCGCAGGCCGCGATCCAGCGCAAGGCGGCACGGCGCGCATGCCGCCCATGCAACAGCGTCATCGCGCGGCCTCTTGCCATTCCAGCGTTTCCCACGAAATACCGCTGGCGGGCTGCCGCTTGAGCACCATGCGCAGCGGCGGGTATTTTTTCAAGGCGTTCAGGCGCGGCACCAGGTGTTCATTGGCGGCTGCGCGCAGTACCGGTTCATTATTCGCCGGCAGGGTATCGAAGGCTTCCAGCTGGATCAGCCGGGCCAGCGACGCCGGCGCGATCAGGCCGATGGTGCGGGAAGCATCGGGCAGCAGGTCGCTGGCCGCCGGCGCCTGCTTGCGGCGCACGGCCAGTACCTGGTCCACCAGCTTGCCGTCGGCCGAGAAGACCACCGTATTGCCGGCCACGGCCAGCGCCGGTGTGGACTGGCCCAGGGCCGTGGCGACACTGCGTTCCCAACGAACGGCGCCATCTTTACCGGTCGTTTTGCGCACGGGGTCCTTGCCGCCGATGGCCGCCTCGAACAGGCTGCCATAGACAGCGTCATCGCCGGCCTGCGCACTGCGCGTGGCCACGAACACGGGCGTATGCAGGCGTGAAGTGCCGTACCAGCAGGCGGCGGCCGGGCCTTGCAAGTGCCCGGCCAGCGGCGCCACCGGTTCCGAGGTCTTGCTGCCCAGGCGCTTGAGCACGGGCTGCAGCGCGGTCCAGTCGACCGGCACGCTGAAGCAGGCGCTCGGGTTGTGCGGCAACTGCGGCCACAGGGCGCTGCTGTCGTAGCCGCCGTTTTTCAATTTATCGGCATTAAGCAGCACCTTCGATTGCCAGGCGCCGTGTTGAAAATCGAAGCGCAGCGCCTCTAACGCGCCGAAGAAAGGCTGGTAGCCGAATGACAGGAAATCCGCCTTGACGGCGATGCTGTGGCCCTCGGGCGCGGCTGGATCGAGATGGAATTGCGCGTGAAAGACGTTTTGTTTGGCCGGCTCCGGCGCCAGCAGGCTGGCCACGGTTTTCTCGGCCGTGCCATCGCCATGCTTGCCTTCACTGCCGCCATACAGCATGCCGGGATGGGACAGGATGACCAGACGCTGGCCATGCGCGGCAAACAGCAAGGTGCGCTGCCAGGCGTAATTGAGCGCGTAGACGGGCACGCTGTCGCCATCGACGCGCAAGCTGCCGGCCACGCGCATTTGCGTATCCTTCAAGGCGATCTTGCCCGCCTCCTCGAGCAAACGCGTGAGCTGGCTGCGCGACACGGCAATCGAAAAGTGCTTGAGCGAGCCGTCTGCATCGCGCCACAAGGCCACTTCCGCAGGCTGGTCCAGCACCATGCGCAGCAACTGGTCGCCCCAGCCCAGTTCATGTTCGTAGGCGATGCGGCGCAGGCTGCCCTTGAGCCCCAGCCGGTCTTCGCTTTGCTCGTAATAGAACAGGAAATCCTCGCGCAGCACGTCGCGCGCCAGCGGCACCGTCAGCAGGTCGCGCGGCAAGGCCGACAGGCTTTTCGTGCGGACCAGCGCATCGGGCCTGGATAAATCCAGCTTCAGGCCGTTGACCGGCCCCATCGCGCCCCAGCCAAACGCGCGGTAGCCGACCAGTGCAGCCGCCACCAGCGCCACGCCAGCAAGTGAGCCGAGCAGGACCTTGTTATTGAGTACTTTTTTCACCAGCACCGTGTATCCCCTGTTGCCCTGCCGAAGCATTGCCAAGTTAGTAATTATTGACAAATGGTAACATGGCATTTGTGGCCGCAGCGCACCGGTGACGCGACAGCGTAAAATAGCGGTTTCGCCGTTTCCATCGCTGCCATGACCATCCTGCTTTCCACCCTGAACGCCCGCTACACCCACGCTTCGCTGGGATTGCGCTATCTGCTGGCCAATATGGGGCCGTTGCAAGCGCAGACGCGGTTGCAGGAATTCGTCATCGGCACCAAGACAACGGAACTGGTCGAGCGCATCCTGACGAACAAGCCGCGCATCATCGGTTTTGGCGTGTATATATGGAACGTCGAGGAAACCACCAAACTGGTGGCCATGCTCAAGCGCGTGGCGCCCGACGTCATCATCGTGCTGGGCGGGCCGGAAGTGTCGCACGAGGCAGGTGAGCAAGAGATCGTCAAGCTGGCCGACTACCTGATCACGGGCTGGGGCGACGTCACCTTCCCCAAGCTGTGCGGCGAGATCCTCAACGGCCCGAAACCGCTGATGAAGATCCATGCCGGCGTGCAAGCCCCGCTGGCCGAACTGCAACTGCCCTACTCTCTCTATACAGACGACGATATCCGCCACCGCACCATTTACGTGGAAGCGTCGCGCGGCTGCCCGTTCAAGTGCGAATTTTGCCTGTCGGCGCTGGACAAGACGGCCTGGCCCTTCGCGCTGGAAAACTTCCTGGCCGAGATGGAATCACTGCATGCGCGCGGCGCGCGCCTGTTCAAGTTCGTCGACCGCACCTTCAACCTGAACATCAAGACCAGCCTGAAGATCATGCAGTTCTTTCTGGACAAGATCGAGGCCAATCCAGACGACCCGATCTATGCCCACTTCGAGCTGGTGCCCGACCATCTGCCCGATGCCTTGAAAGAAGGCATCAGCAAGTTCCCGCCCGGCGCACTGCAGTTCGAGATCGGCATCCAGAGTTTCAATCCGGAGGTGCAAGCGCTGGTCAGCCGCAAGCAGGATAATCAAAAGGCGGCCGACAATATCCGCTGGCTGTGCGAAGAATCGAACGCCCACTTGCACGTGGACTTGATCGCCGGCTTGCCGGGCGAGGATGAAGCGAGCTTCGCGGCCGGTTTCAACAAGCTGGTGGCCTTGAAACCGCATGAAATCCAGTTCGGCATACTAAAACGGCTGCGCGGCACGCCCATCATCCGCCATACGGAAAATTACGGCATGGTGTTCGACCCGCACCCGCCGTATACCATCCTGGCGAATAAACAGCTCGATTTCATGAGCATGCAGCGCCTGGTGCGCTTCGCCCGCTACTGGGACCTGGTGGCCAACTCGGGCCGCTTCGCCAATACGGTGCAATGGATGCTGGGCGAGTCGCCGTTTGAAAACTTCATGGACTTTTCGAACTGGCTGTACGCCCATACGGACGCCACGCACCGCATCGCCATGGAACGCCTGGCCAAGCTGGTGGCGCAATGGCTGCAGACGCGCGGCATGAGTGCGGTCGAGGCCAATGCCCTCGTGGCCAGCGACTATGCGGGCGGCGCGCAAGCGGCAAACCACGCCAAAACCAGCGACCAGCCGAAGGCCCACCTGGAGGCGGCAATACCGCAGCGGCAGGCGCGCCATCTGGCCTCCTGAAAGCGTGACGATTGAACATCGGTGGCGGTCTGCGCCATTCTCCCTTAAACTGGCACGATGCCGACTGTACAATCGCCGAAACTGACCCTCTCCCAGACCAGCTCCCAACAGGGAGCCCTTGTCACTGCCAGCGGCACCTGGCAGGTGCACGCGCTGGCGCATGACAATGCCATCAAGGCCATCAAGGCCATCGACGCCCAGCTCAAGCCCTTGCAGGGCGACACCAAGGTGCAATGGGACCTGTCGCAGATCGACAGCATGGACCATATCGGCGCCCAGCTATTCTGGAATGCCTGGGGCAAGCAGCGCCCCGCGCAGCTGACCCTGGCGCCGTCGCAGGAAGAGTTTTTCCGGCGCATCGAAGAGACGGGCCCACTGGAGACGCCGCCTTCGCGCGCCAACCGCCTCACGCCCGTGATGAAGCTGGGCATGACCATCCTGCTGTTTTTCGAACATTTGAAGGGGTTCATTGCCCTTGTCGGCCAGGTGACGCAGGATATCGGCCGCTTTGCGCGCCATCCCATGCGCGGGCCGTGGCGTGAAATTTCCGCCAATATCTTCCATGCGGGCTTCCAGGCGCTGGGCATCACGGCCCTGGTCGGCTTTCTGATCGGCGTCGTGCTGTCCTATCTGTCGGCGCAGCAGCTGCGCGCCTTTGGCGGCGACATTTACCTGGTCAACCTGCTGGGCATGAGCGTCATCCGCGAACTGGGGCCTTTATTGGCGGCCATCCTGGTGGCCGGCCGCTCGGGCTCGTCCATCACGGCCCAGCTGGGCGTCATGCGCGTCACGGAAGAGCTCGACGCCATGCTGGTGATGGGCATTTCGCACGGTTTCCGCCTGATCATGCCAAAAGTGCTGGCCCTGGCCATTTCCATGCCCCTGCTCGTCATCTGGACGGATACGGCCGCGCTGATCGGCGGCATGGTGGCGGCCAAGGTGGAATTGAATCTGTCGGCGCGCTACTTCATCCAGAAGCTGCCGGATGCCGTGCCGCTGGCCAATTACATGATAGGCCTGGGCAAGGGCGTGATTTTCGGCATGCTGATCGCGCTTGTCTCCTGCCACTTCGGCCTGCGCATCAAGGCCAATACGGAAAGTCTGGGGCACGGCACCACCACCGCCGTCGTCACGGCCATCACCGTGGTGATCCTGGCCGACGCCGTGTTCGCCATCGTCTTCAATGGAGTGGGCTACTGATGGCGGACGACACCGATATCGCTTGTGGCACGGGCAAGGACGGCCAGTTCAACCTGCATGGCAGCGCGCCCGTGGTGGAAATCACCAACCTGTGGACCAAGTTCGGCCGCACCGTCGTGCACCAGGACTTGAACCTGGAAATCGAACGGGGTGAAATCCTGTCCATCGTGGGTGGCTCCGGCACGGGCAAGACGGTGCTGCTGCGCCAGATGCTGGGTCTCGAGCATCCGGCGCGCGGCTGCGTCAAAGTCTTTGGCGAAGATATCAACAAGGCAAGTTCCGACCAGTTGCAGCAATTGCGCAACCACTGGGGCATGCTGTTCCAGCAAGGCGCCCTGTATTCGGCCCTGACCGTGTTCGACAACGTGGCGCAACCGATGCGCGAATTGCGCGTGCTGCCCGAGGCACTGGTGCACGACGCGGTATTATTAAAGATGAACATGGTGGGACTGGGTCCGGAACATGCGCTGAAAATGCCGTCGGACTTGTCGGGTGGCATGATCAAGCGCGTGGCCCTGGCGCGCGCGCTGGCGCTGGAACCGAAGCTGCTGTTCCTCGACGAACCGACGGCGGGCCTGGACCCGGATCTGTCGGAAAGTTTTGTCGCCCTGATCCAGTCGCTGCACCGCGAACTGGGCTTGACGGTGGTGATGGTCACGCATGACCTCGACACCCTGTTCGCCCTGTCCACGCGCATCGCCGTGCTGGCGGAAAAACACGTGATCGCCATCGGCCCCACGCGCGAGGTGATCGAAGTGGACCACCCGTTCATCAAGCAATTTTTCCTCGGCGACCGCGGCAAGCGCGCACTGGCCGTCCTCGATGAAAAACAGGCGGCGGCAGGCAAGGCGGCGCAGCCAGGCGACGATGCCGGCACAGACAAGAAAGCGGAGAAGTAATGGAAAACAGATCACATGCCCTGATGACGGGATTTTTTACACTCACCCTGCTGGTGGCGGCCATTCTGTTCGGCGTCTGGTTCAACCGCGACCGTGTGGAAAGAGTGCCGTATCTGCTCGCCACCACCCTGTCCGTGCCGGGCCTGAACCCGCAGGCGACCGTGCGTTACCGGGGCCTGGAAGTGGGCAAGGTCGACGCCATCGATTTCGACACGCAAAAGGCGGGGCAAATCCTCGTGCACATCAGCGTGGCGCCCGATACCCCCGTCACCGACACCACCTTTGCCAGCCTCGGTTACCAGGGCGTGACGGGCATCGCCTACATCCAGCTCGACGACGAGCACGTGGGTTCGAAACTGCTGGGCACCAGCAAGGACAAGCCTTCGCTGATCCCCCTGCGCGCCGGCTTGCTAGACCAGCTGGAAAAGCGCGGCAAGCGCATCCTCGACCAGGCCGAGCAAATCACCAACAAGGTCAATAATCTGCTCAGCCCCGACAACCAGGCCGCCATGCTGGGCGCCTTCAATGAAGTGGGCAAGGCAGCCAAGGCCTTTGGCGCCATTCCGCAGCAACTGGAGCCGACCCTGACGCAATTGCCGCAGTTGACGGAACAAACACGCCAAACCTTGACGGCCGTCAGCACGGCCAGCAAGAACGTGTCGGATTTGACGGCCACGTGGAAAAAGCTGGGCAACGACATCCAGGCGCCAGGTGGCGTGCTCGACAAGGTCAATGGCACGGTCGACCGGGTCGGCAATTCGGTGGAAACGGTGGCCAATGGCGTATCGCTGGAAGTGCTGCCACAGGTTATCGAGCTGAGCGGCGAGGCGCGCTCCTCGATGCGCGCCCTGAAAACCACCATGAGCACGCTCAATGAACAGCCGCAGAGCATCTTGTTCGGCGCCCCAGACATCCCGCCCGGCCCGGGCGAGCCCGGTTTTTCGGCACCGGGCAAATAAGGAGAACACCGCATGCCTATCCCACGCAATCTCAGCGCACTGATCCTGGCCGCCGCCTTCCTGCTGGGCGGCTGCGCCAGCCGCGGCCCCGTGCCCACGTTTTATGATTTCGGCCCTGCCGCGCCGCAGGCGGCCGTGCAGCCGGCGGCGCCAGCCGTGCCCGTGCTGGTGATCGCCGACGCCAACGGCCCTTCGTGGCTGGACAGCCAGCGCATGTATTACCGGCTGCTGTATGCCGATGCGCAGCAGTCGCGCCCGTACGCCTACAACCGCTGGAACACGCCGCCGCTGCAACTGCTGAGCCAGCGCCTGAAAACCCGCATCGCGCAAAGCGGCGTGAAAGTGCTGTCCACCACGGACGCGGCCGCCGGCATGCCCCTGCTGCGCATCGATGTCGATGATTTTTCGCAAAACTTTGATACGCAGACGCGCAGCAGCGGCCATGTGTCGCTGCGCGCCTCGCTGTTCCGCGGCCACCGCCTGATCGACCAGAAAACCTTCAGCCGCAGCGGCCCGGCCGGCAGCGCCGACGCGCAGGGCGGCGCACAGGCGCTGGCGGCGGCCTCGGACGCCATCGCCGCCGACCTGCTGGCATGGCTGGGCACACTGAACCTGCCGAAAGAGTGACCGCAGCACGATGACCGACCCCGCAGCCTCCGCCAGCCCGCCCGCGCCACTACCGCCCGCACGCTCGTCGCCCGTATCGCGCGCGACCCTGCTCGCCTACGTCTTCCTGATCGTGTACGCCAGCTGGTTCCCGTTCACGGGTTGGCACAGCAATGGCCTGTCGCCGCTGACTTTCCTGGAAAACACGCGCATGCCCCGCTACTGGACGGGCTTTGACGTGGGCATCAACGTCGTCGGCTACATTCCGCTGGGCGCGCTGATCGTGTATTCGCTGTTTCCAAGGATTACTGGTTTCTTTGCCGTCGTGATCGCCAGCCTGTGCGGTATGTTAATTTCCGGCAGCATGGAGGCCGTGCAAACCTATTTGCCCAGCCGCGTATCGTCGAATCTCGACTTTTATACGAACTCGGCCGGCTGCCTGATCGGTTCCATCATCGGCGCCCTGACGGCGCGCAAACTGCTCGACCATAGCCATCTGTACCGCGTGCGCCAGCGCTGGTTTGCCCAGCACGCCAGCCAGGGCCTGGTGCTGCTGGCCTTGTGGCCGCTGGCGCAAATCTATCCGCAAGGCTATCTGTTCGGCCTGGGCCAGCTGCTGCCCATCCTGTCGGACTGGGCCTCCAGTCTGATGGGCATGGAGATCGACCTGGCCGCGTATCTGCGGCCCGATGTGATATTGACGGTCGAGCAATATTGGCTATCAGAAACCATCATCACGGCCTGCGGCATGACGGGCGCCGTGCTCACCTTGCTATGCCTGCTACGCCGCGCCGCGCCGCGTGCCGCGCTGATGCTGCTCCTCATCGCCGCCGCCTTGATCGTGCGTTCGATGGCCAGCGCGCTGCTGTTTTCGCCCGAAAACGCCTTCGTCTGGATCACGCCGGGTGCCCAGGGCGGCTTTTTGATCGGCCTGATCATGCTGGGCGGCCTGGCCTTCGCGCCCCATGTGGCGCAGCGCCGCATCGCGGCCGCCACCTTGCTGCTGAGCCTGGTGATGGTGAATACGACGCCGATCAACCCATACTTCATGTCCACCTTGCAAGGCTGGGTGCAAGGCAAGTTCCTGAACTTCAATGGCGCGGCGCAATTTTTGGCCTTGCTGTGGCCCTTCATGGCCCTGTGGTTCCTGTGCCTGCCCTCGCACCGTTTGAACCGGCAGGATGATGTGCAGCGCCAGCGTCGCGAAGACCACCCATAAGCGTTATCATGGCGCATTGACGATTCAGCAGGAGCACAGTATGAGCGACGCACCGTATTTTGAACGCCACGTTTTTTTCTGCATGAACAAACGTGAAGACGGCCGCAACAGTTGCGGCGACCATGGCGCGGAAGCGGCGCAAAAGCATTGCAAGCGCCGCATCAAGGAACTCGACATGAATGGCGCGGGCAAGATCCGCATCAACCAGGCCGGCTGCATGGACCGCTGCGAAGAAGGCCCGCTGCTGGTCATCTACCCGGAAGCGACCTGGTACACCTATGTCGACACCAGCGATATCGATGAAATCATCGATACGCACCTGGTGGGCGGCAAGATCGTCGAACGCCTGAAAATCTAAGCCCCATCTTTAATCCTAATTTAAGCCTACGCCACCAGTATGAGCATCATGAACAGAAATTCGGAAAAATTTACCCTCGCCGGCCATGCAGGCAGCATGGAAGGCTTGCTCGATTTCCCGGCAGACACCCCGCGCGGCATCGCCCTCGTTGCCCATCCGCACCCGTTGTACGGCGGCACGATGGACAACAAGGTCACGCAAACCCTGGCGCGCGCGTTTGTCGCCCTCGGTTACGTGGTGGCGCGCATCAACTTCCGCGGCGTGGGCGCCTCGGAAGGCGTACACGACCATGGCGTGGGCGAGACGGACGACATGCAATTGCTGTATCAACACATGGTCGGCCTGTATCCGGGCTTGCCCGTGGCCCTGTCCGGCTTCTCGTTTGGCACCTTCGTGCAATCGAAACTGCAGGAACGCCTGGCCGCCGCCGGCACGCCCGTCGAGCGCCTGGCGCTGATCGGCAGTGCGGCCGGCAAATGGGCCATGGCCGACATTCCCGCCGACAGCATTTTGATCCACGGCGAACTGGACGACACGATTCCCCTGTCCGCCGTCTTCGACTGGGCCCGTCCACAAGACATTCCCGTGATCGTGATCCCCGGCGCCGACCACTTTTTCCACCGCAAGCTCAACCACATCAAGAACCTCGTGATTGCCCTGTGGCATGGTGACAAACCCGCAATCGCAGCCGATGATCATTGAAGTGTGGGCTTACTACCGCCTCCACGGCTATAATTGATCCGTTTTTTCCACGCGGCCATGTAAGTTGCAACGGCATGGCCCTCAGCCTTCATCTTTTTCGCAGACCAGCCTCCATGAAAAAACTCTTAGCGGCACTGGCCTCCAGTGTACTTTTCCTATCCGCCGCCTTCGCCCAGAGCGTTCCAGCCCCGACCATCGCCGCCAAGTCCTGGCTGTTGCTTGATGCCACGAGTGGCCAGATCATTGCTTCGCAAGATCCGGACGCGCGCATCGAGCCGGCATCGTTGACCAAGATCATGACGGCTTACCTGACGTTTGCCGCCATCCGCGAAAAGAAACTGGCGCTGGACCAAAAAGTGAATGTCTCCGTGCGCGCCTGGAAAGTCGATTCGAGCAGCTCGAAGATGTTCATCGACCCGGCCACGCCCGTCTCGATCGACGACTTGCTGCACGGCCTGATGATTCAATCGGGTAACGACGCCGCCGTGGCGCTGGCGGAAGCCGTTGCCGGCGATGAAGGTACGTTCGTCGTGCTGATGAACCGCGAAGCACAGCGCATGGGCCTGAAAAACACGCGTTTTGGCAATCCGCATGGCTTGCCTAGCCCAGATAACTATTCCACCGCACAAGACTTGTCCGTGCTGGCCAAGCGCGTGATCGCCGATTACCCGGAATTCTACAAAATCGATTCCGTGAAAAGCTTTACGTACAACAAGATCACCCAGCCTAACCGCAACCGCCTGCTGTGGCTGGACCCGACCGTCGATGGCATGAAGACGGGCCACACGGAAGCGGCCGGCTATTGCATGATCGCCTCGGCCCGCCGTCCGGGCGGCACCGGCGAGCGCCGCCTGATTTCCGTGGTGCTGGGCACCACCTCCGACCAGGCGCGTACGCAGGAAAGCCAGAAGCTGCTGAACTGGGGCTTCCAGAACTTCGATACGGTCAAGCTGTACTCGAAAGGCCAGGCCGTGGCCACGCCGGAAGTATGGAAGGGTTCGAAAGGCACCGTGAAAATCGGTTTTGCCCGCGACGTGCTCGTCACCGTGCCAAAAGGCATGGCTGCCAAGATGAAACCTGTGCTGGAACGCAAGGACCCGCTGGTCGCGCCTCTGGCCGAGAACGCCCCTGTCGGCAAACTGAAAATGATGGTCGACGATAAAGTCCTGCTGGAACTGCCTGTCGTGGCGCTGGAAACCATCAACCAGGCCACGATCTTCGGCCGCGCCTGGGATTCGATGCGTCTGTGGATGAAGTAATTCGTTCTCGTATTCCATAAAAAATGCCCGCAGATGCTGCGGGCATTTTTTTCGTCTGTCTCGCCGCCGCTGTCTCCACAGCATGCTGTAGCGTAGCTGGCTATAATCGTAGGGTATCCCTTCACGCCACCATCAGAAAGCCAGCCCATGAGCCATGTATTTCCTGCCAGCCTGCAAGCACCGCGCAGCCGTTTGAGTGCCAACGGCCCCGAACTGTCGCGCATCGTCGCCGGCATGTGGCGCATCGGCGAGTGGAATATGTCGGCGCAGCAGCGCCTGGCCTTCATCGAGCAATGCCTGACGCTGGGCGTCTCGAGTTTCGACCATGCCGATATCTATGGCGATTACAGCGCCGAAGGGCTATTTGGCGAAGCGCTGGCCCTGCAGCCGGGCTTGCGCGACAAGATGGAGCTGGTCAGCAAATGCGGCATCAAGCTGCTCTCGCCGCACCGCCCCGGTCACGCCATCCAGCATTACGACACGAGCGCGGCGCACATCACCAGTTCCGTGGAGCAGACCTTGCGCCAGCTGCACACGGACCGCCTGGACTTGCTGCTGATCCACCGTCCCGACCCGCTGATGGATTTCGACGAGATCGCCGGCGCGTTCACCCAGCTCAAGCAAGCGGGCAAGGTGCTGCACTTTGGTGTATCGAATTTCAGCCGCCACCAGTTCGAGTGCCTGCACCGGCGTTTCCCGCTGGTGACGAACCAGGTGGAGTTTTCGCCGCTGCACGTGGCGCCCCTGTTCGACGAAACCTTCGACGGCTTGCAAGACGTGGGAGTGGCGCCGATGATCTGGTCGCCGCTGGCCGGCGGCCGGCTGTTCCAGGGCGGCGATGCGAATGTGGAAAATTTGCGCAATGTCATCAAGCAGATCGCCGACCAGCTGCAGCGGCCGTTTGCCAGCGTGGTGTTTGCGTGGATCATGCAATTGCCTTGCCGGCCCCTGCCGCTGACGGGCACGGGCCGCATCGAAGCGGTCGGCGTGGCTGTGGAAGGCACGCAGTTCACACTCAGCCGCAGCGACTGGTTCGCCATCCTGCGCGCCGCGCGCGGGCACGAGGTGGCTTAGTCTATTTCATCCGGGTCGTTGAAAACCTGGGGAAGCGCAATACCGCGCCAACCCAGATACCACGCCAGGTTCAGCGCCAGGGTGGCGGCGATGTAGACGGCGAAGAACAGCGCAAAGAAACTGGTCTTCAGCCACACCAGCAGGGCGACGGCGACGATCAGCACCAGCAGCGCGGCCAGGCTTTTCTTTTGCTTGGAGCTGGGGAATCGCAAGGTCGACACCATCAGGCTGCCCACGCCGACGAGCAGCAGCATCAGCAGATAGCTGTGCAGCATGGAGTCGATGGGCGCCGGCCAGGCCACCACCACGGCCGCCACGCAGGCGGCGCCGGCCGTGATCGGCATGCCGACGAAATACAGCGGGTCGGTGCGCCCCACATTCACATTGAAGCGCGCCAGACGCATGGCGCCGCAGGCGACAAAGAAGAAGCTGGCCATGCCGCCAAAGCGCAGCAGCAGCGGATCGTGCACGCCCATCTGCACAAAACCATAGCAGTACAACAAGACGGCGGGGGCACAGCCGAAATTCATCACGTCGGCGATGGAATCGAGCTGCACGCCGAACTGCGAACTGGTGTTCGTCAGGCGCGCCACATAGCCGTCGAGTGCATCGAACACGCCGGCCAGCACCAGCAGCGCTGCCGCCAGGCGGTAGGCATCCGCGTCGCCCACCGGGGCGTTATCGACGGAAATGACGATGCTGGCAAAGCCGCAGGCTATCGACAGCAAAGTCACCATGCTGGGCAAGGCGTATTTGGCGCGCTGCAGGCGCGACTTGGGCAAGGTGTTCAAATTATGGGCAATCTAAGTAGCGGGAATGAGGCAATGCAGCGGCAAACGCTGCGCTGCGCTCATTCTACCCTGCGCAGCTGCGGGAGCGTCCGCGCACGAGCGCACGACATATCTTTTCATGGATGCTCTACGCGCTATCAAAATACCTTAGAATCGTTTCACCGGGCAGCACGCCGGCCCCCACCTCTGTCCGCCCACCTATACAGGAGTCAACTTGATTGTCTCGTCACTGCGTTGGAAACGCTGGATACCCGCCCTGCTGAGCGCAGCCCTGTTGAGCGCCTGTGGCGGAGGCAGCAGCGACAGCAGCAATGTTGCGCAAAACACCTCGACCCCGGCAGGGCAGCTGGTACAGGAACCGGGCGCTCCCGCGCTCAGCAACAATATTGCCACCGATGGCTTCAACTGGTTCAACTACCGGCGCAGCCAGATCGGCCTGTCGCCACTGGTACGCAACGGCTTGATCGACAGCGCCGCCCTGGGCCATTCCAGCTATCTGAACCTCAACAATACGGTGGCGCACGAACAGGTGCAGGGCAAGCCCGGCTTTACCGGCGTCACACTGGGCGACCGCCTGGCCAAGGCCGGCTACGTCGTCACGTCGCTGCAGGGCGAGGTCATTGCCGGCGCCAGCAACACCTCCGGCTTTTACCTGGCGGAAGAACTGGTCACGGCCATCTATCACCGCTTCGTCATTTTCGAGCCGCTCTTCAAAGAAGGCGGCGCGGGTGCGGCTGTCAGTGGCGCCGGCTACGCGTATTTCACCACCGACCTGGCAGGCAACCGCAACTATGGCACCGGGCTCGCGGCGGGACAGATCATCACCTATCCCTTCAGCGGGCAGCAGAAAGTGGCCGTCAGTTTCTCCAGCGATAACGAAGCGCCCGATCCCGTGCCGAACCAGGATGTGGTCGGCTACCCGATCAGTGTGCATGCCAACTACGGCACGCCAGTCAGCGTGACGGCGTTCAGCGTGCGCCAGCGCGGCGCCGGCGCGGACCTGGCGGTACGCCTGCTCACCAGCGGCAACGATGCGCATACGCCGGTCTCGGCCGCATCCATCATTCCGCTGGCGCCCCTGCTGGCGGCCACCACCTATGACGTGAGTTTCATCGGCAAAGTCAATGGCGCGGACATCACGCGCAGTTGGTCATTCAGCACGCGCTAGCGTGGCAAGCGGGCGCGGTGTTGAGCACGACAGGATGTAAAATAGTACTTTCTGCTTTACGACAGTGACACGTTTTGGGGCTCTCTGCACAGCATGCTGAAACCACACGCCACTTGCGATGATGATGCCGCCCTGGCGGCATCCGACATGGTCCGTATTCTCGACGTCGAGAACGGACTGGGCCGCATCATGGGCGACCGCATCCTGTACCTGAAAATCCTGCGCCGCTTCCTGCATGACCACGGCACCACGCCGTGCCAGATCCGTGCCGAATTCGACACGGGCAACTATGCTTCCGCGCGCCTGAAGGCGCATACCCTGAAAGGCGCCGCCGGCATGATCGGTGCACGCCACGTGCACGGCCTGGCGACAACCCTGGAGTCGGCACTGCGTGCGCAGGCGCCCGACCTGGCCCGGCAAATGCTGCAGCTGGAACTGGCGCAGGATCAATTGCTCGGCGCGGTCAGCAGCATGCTGGGCACGCCGGAGAGCACCCACACGGCGGCGCAAGACATGGCGCCCGACCCGGCCGCACCGGCCATCCAGCTGCTGCTGGCGCGCCTGGCCAGCCATCTGCGCGAAGGCGATGGCGCGGCCATCGACATCCTGGAAAACTCGGCCAGCCTGCTGGCCGCCAGCCTGGGCGTCAACGTCTACCAGGAAGTGGCGGCCGCTGCGCACGAATTCGATTTCGATGGCGCGCTGGCAGCGCTGCTGCGGCGGCGATAGCGCTCAGCTGTTGTACTGCGCCTCTTCCGCATACGCCACGCCACAACTCTTGCAACAGAAACGGCGCACGGCATCAAGCGGCTTGTCGCAGTACCAACATGCGCCTTTCGGCGGCAAGGAGGCGATCAATTCCGGCATGGCGGGCAGTGGGCGCGCCACTACCTCATCCTCGCATTCCACGACATCCGGCTGTTTGCTGTCCATGGCGCTTCCTTTCCTAGCGGCACTTCAAGGCCGCTCAGCAAGATTACGTCAGCACAGTTTGAAGCCCATGACATTTCTCAACGGCGGCCACGCTTGCCCCCTCGGCGTCTTGAAATTTCCAAACGACAACGTTATCACTTCACACTACAATCAGTGTTCCGTTCACTTGCGCCTTCGCCATGAAACACATCCCCCTGCTGCTCTCCTGCTTGCTACTTAGCGCCTGCGCCACGCGCGCGCCCACCGCCTACACCCTCAATTCGGGCGCCGAACGCACGCCGGAGCAATTGGCGGTGGTGTTCGAACACGCCGACCTGACCTTGCGCATCGACCCGGCCAGCCGCAGCATCGCCGGCGATGCGCGCCTGACCTTCCTGGCGACGCAGCCGATCTCGCGTTTCGCGCTGGACCTGGACCGCAACTTGCCCGTCGATGCCATCGAAATCGACGGCAAGGCGCTGCAGCCACAGGATTATGCCAACCCGGACGGACGCCTGAGCATGACCTTGCCTGCCACCCTCGCGGCCGGCGCGCGCACCACCATCCGCATCGTCTACCACGGCGTGCCGCACGTCGCCGTGAAAGCGCCGTGGGATGGCGGTATGGTGTGGTCGAGCACGGCCGATGGCGCGCCATGGATCGCCAGCGCCGTGCAAGGCGAAGGCTGCGACCTGTTCTGGCCGTGTATCGACCATCCGATGGGCAAGGCACAGCTGATCGACCAGCACATCATCGTGCCGGCGCCGCTGGTGGCGGCCGGCAACGGCATCGCGCTTGGCATG
This sequence comes from Janthinobacterium sp. 78, assembly GCF_003096775.1. NCBI lineage: Bacteria > Pseudomonadati > Pseudomonadota > Betaproteobacteria > Burkholderiales > Oxalobacteraceae > Janthinobacterium > Janthinobacterium sp. 78. The sequence goes on from NZ_QENT01000001.1 coordinate 25,917, forward strand.
GATGAGGCCGACGGCTGGCGCACCTGGCACTGGCGCGCCAAACACCCGAGCACCTATGGCATCGCCCTCAACGTTGCGCCCTACCGCAGCCTGCAGGGCGAGTATGCTAGCCGCTACGGCAACCGCATCCCCCTGCAATTCTGGTATCTGCCGGAAAGCGAGGCCAAGGCGGGCGCCCTGTTCGCGGAATTGCCGCCCATGCTAGATTTTTTTGAAAGCGTCATCGGCCCCTACCCGTTTGGCGATGAAAAAGTCGGTGTCGCCGAAACGCCGCACAAGGGCATGGAACACCAGACCATCAATGCCTATGGCAACAAATTCGCCAGGACCAGCTATGGCTACGACGATCTGCTGCAACATGAGTTTGCGCATGAATGGTTCGGCAACCAGCTCACCAACAGCAACTGGGACGACATGTGGCTGCACGAAGGCTTCGGCACATATATGCAGCCGCTGTACATGCAATATCTGCGGGGAGAACAGGAGTATTTTGCTTCGTTGCAGCAAATGCGCGCAGGCATCGTCAACAAGGCACCCATGGTCTCGGGCAAGCCGAAAACCGAGGAAGAAGTGTATGACCTGAAAAAGGGCGGACCGGGCGGCGATATTTATGTGAAAGGGGCGCTAGTGCTGCACACCTTGCGCGGCCTGATCGGCGACGACGCCTTCTTCCGCGCCGTGCGCCTGCTCGTCTACGGCACGGAACAGCCGCAGCCGGGCCAGTTCCAGCCGCGCTATGGCAGCACCAAGGAATTCATGGACATCGTCTACAAAGTCACGGGCAGCAACTACGACTGGTTCTTCCAGACCTATCTGTACCAGGCCGCGCTGCCGGAACTGTCCGCCGTGCGTGACGGCGACACCTTGCGCCTGGTATGGAAGACGCCGGCTGACATCGCCTTTCCGATGCCGGTGGAAGTGCGTATCGGCAAGGAAATCCATACCGTTTCCATGTCGCTGGGCTTTGGCGAACTGCCCCTGCCGGCCGGCACCACGTACACGCTCGACCCGCGCTCACGCGTGCTGCGCCGCGCCGAGCATATCGAGACGTTCCAGAAGTTCAGGGAAGAACAGGTAAAAGGAAAGAAGGGGTAACAAAACCTGGGGTCAGCCCCCCCTCGCACGTTAGCGATGATCTTTGTGTTAGCGGTGTTGAGGGTCTGACCCCGGCCTTTCACGGTTCGGACTTATTTCCGAAAGCTCCTGACCGCATCATTCGCATGCTCGTCGATGACTTTGTGAATTTCCGGCTGCCCTGCATATTTCACGCGCAGCCGCTTCCACTGCCGCTGCGCCTGCCCGCACGAGCTGGCCACGGCTTGCGTGATCTCGCGCTGGCGCGCCTTGTCGTTGTCATCCCACTCGCCGGCGAAATGCTCGCACATCTGGGCGTTATCGACAAACTGCGCCACGTCCTTCGGCAATTTTTCCTGCGCACCAGCCAGCAAGGGCAGACAACTGAACAGCAGAACAGGCAGCAGCTTCATCGAACCTCCTTATTTGCCGATGCAGAAACGGCTGAAGATCACGCCCAGCAAATCGTCAGGCGAAAACTCGCCCGTGATGCTCGACAGCTGCACCTGCGCCAGGCGCAGCTCTTCGGCGAACAGGTCCAGCGACTGGTCATCCTGCGCCGCGTGCGCGGCGGCGATGTCCAGGTGCTTGCCGGCCGATTTCAAGGCGATCAGATGGCGCTCGCGCGCCAGGTACAGCGATTCGCCCGTCTGCTGCCAGCCGGCGATGCGCAACAGCTCGGCGCGCAGCAAGTCGATGCCGATGTGCTCGTGCGCCGACAGATACACGTGCGTGGCGTCCGGCAAGCTGTCGACGCCAGGCTTGTGGCCAGAGAGATCGATCTTGTTCCACACGCGCACCACGGGCACGCCTTCGGGGAAGGCGGCGACGATGGTTTCATCGGCCAGGGTGGGGCCATGGTCGGCATCGAGCAGGTGCAGGATGACGTCGGCCTTGCCGATCTCTCCCCAGGTGCGCTCGATGCCGATGCGCTCGACGGCGTCGATGGTGTCGCCTGCGCTGCGGATGCCGGCCGTATCGATGATGTTGAGCGGAATACCCTCGATCTGGATGGTTTCGCTGACCTTGTCGCGCGTGGTGCCGGCAATCGGCGTCACAATCGCCACGTCGGCGCCCGCCAGCGCGTTCAGCAGCGACGATTTGCCCACGTTCGGCTGGCCCGCCAGCACGACATTGAGACCTTCGCGCAGCAGCGCGCCCTGCGCCGCCTGCGCAAACACTTTATGCAGCGCTTCGATGACGGCCTTCAATTGGCCGCGCGCATTCGATTTTTCCAGGAAATCGATTTCTTCTTCCGGGAAGTCCAGCGTCGCCTCGACCAGCATCCGTAAACCCGTCACCTGTTCCACCAGCGCGTGGATCGTCTTCGAGAACGCACCCGACAGCGATTGCGAGGCGGACTTGGCGGCCGCTTCCGTGGACGCGTCGATCAGGTCGGCCACGGCTTCGGCTTGCGCCAGATCCAGCTTGTCATTCAAAAAGGCGCGGCGCGTGAATTCGCCCGGCTCGGCCAGGCGCAAGCCGTTGTCCTTGCCCGCTTCGAGCACGCGCGCCAGCAGCAGCTGCAACACGATGGGACCGCCATGGCCCTGCAATTCCAGCACGTCTTCGCCCGTGTACGAATGCGGGCCCTTGAAGTGGATGGCGATGCCCTGGTCGATGATGCTGCCGTCACTTTCCGTGAACGGTAAATAGGTGGCGTGGCGCGGTTTGAGTTGCTGCGCGCCGAACAGGGCCGTCATCAAAGGAGCGAGGTTTTTGCCGGAGGCGCGTACCACGCCGATGCCGCCGCGCCCTGGGGCGGTGGCGATGGCGGCGATAGGGGAAGAGTCGAGTTTCATGGGGATATTGTAATAGGTACGGCAAGGGAAGGTGCAGCAACGTAGGTCGGCTTAGCGCGCAGCGCGTAAGCCGACGCAGCACACGCTGGCGATAGTGTCGGATTACGCGTGGCCTTGCCACGCTAATCCGACCTACAAGAATTAAAAAGCCCGCACTAGGCGGGCTTTCTGTTCGCTGGCCGGAATTACTTGGCGGCAGGCGCGTATTTCTTGGTGATCACCCATTGCTGGCCGATCGACAGAACGTTGTTGACGACCCAGTAGAGTACCAAGCCCGACGGGAAGAAGAAGAACATCACCGAGAATGCCAAAGGCATGAACAGCATCATCTTCGCTTGCATCGGATCGGCCGGTGCCGGGTTCAGCTTGGTCGTGATGTACATCGAGATCGCGTACAGCACGGGCAGGATGCACCATGGGTCATGCTGGGCCAGGTCGGTGATCCAGCCGATCCATGGCGCGCCGCGGATTTCCACGGACGCGTTCAGTACCCAGTACAGCGCGATAAACACGGGCATCTGGATCAGGATCGGCAGGCAGCCGCCCAGCGGATTGATCTTTTCCGTCTTGTACAGCTCCATCGTGGCCTGGTTCATCTTTTGCGGATCGCCTTTGAAGCGTTCGCGGATCGCTTGCATCTTCGGCGTGACCAGTTTCATCTTGGCCATGCTGCGGTAGCCGGCAGCCGACAAGGGGAAGAACGCCAGCTTGATCAGGATCGTGAAGGCGATGATGGTCCAGCCCCAGTTACCCAGCACGCTGTGGATCTGTTCCATGACCCAGAACATCGGCTTGGCGATGATGGTCAGCCAGCCGTAATCCTTGACCAGTTCCAGGCCAGGCGAAACGTTTTCCAGCAGATGCGCGATTTGCGGACCCGAGTACAGCTTGCTGTCCATGCTGGCCGTGGCGCCTGGCGCCAAGGTAGGCAGGGGCAGCACATTGCCGATGGCGTACAGGTTGGTGCCGACCTTCTTGGTGAAGATGTCGCGCTTGACGTTCTCAGGCGGAACAAAGGCGGAAACGAAGAAATGTTGCGAAATCGCAAACCAGCCGCCATTCGCCGTGGCCGGGTGCAAGCCCTTCATGGCGTTGTCGTTGCCCTTCTTCTCGTCTTCCACTGCGGCTTTTTCGATTTTCTCGAACGTCAGCTTCTGGTACTTGTCTTGCGGCGTGTACAGGGTCGGGCCCGTGAAGCTGCTGTTGAAGAACGAATCGCCGACCGGCTTGTTGCCGTCATGCGTCAGTTGCAGATACAGCTGTGGCGTGACAGGTGCCGCGCCCACGTTGGCGACGTCGTGGCGCACGTCGATGACGTAGTCGCCGCGCTTGAAGGTAAACGTCTTGGTCAGCTTGACGCCGCCTTCGACCGCTTCCATCACCAGTTGAATCTGCTTGCCATCGGCCAGGGTACGTACACCAGGCTGCACGGTGAAACCGCTCGCATGGGTAGGGAATGGACCGCCGACCAGGCCCGATTGCGCCAGGTAAGTATGGTTCGCGCCTTCGTCGAACAGCACTTCGTTTTGCTTGCCGTCATCAGGCTGGCATACCTTGAACAGGCCGAAGCAACCGCCAAACCAGCCCGGATTGCCCGCGCCCTTGAACTTCAGCAATTCCAGACGCTTGACCTGGCCGCCCAGGGTGTCGATGTCGACCTTGATGACGTCGGTGGTGATGGTAATCACTTCGCGCTTGAACGCGGCGGGATCGACAGCCTCACCCGGCAGGGCAGGCACGCCTGCCGCAGCCGAGGCAGCCAGGGCATCCGTCTTGGCAGGGGTCGCAGGCGCCTTGGCGGTTTGTTCCGTGTTCGCGGAGAACATCGACGGCTTGCCGTTCGAGATCATCCATTCGTTCCAGAGAATTACCAGCGAGACGGAAAACACGATCCACAGGATGGTACGTTTATTGATATCCATTAGGGTATTTGTCAGGAGTGGTTGCAACCGCAAGCGGTCGTTGAAGATTGTTTAGGGTCGGCCGGCGGCACCGGGTCGACGCCCCCTTCATTCCAGGGGTGGCAACGGCACAGCCGCTTGGCAGCCAGCAGGCTGCCCTTGGCAGTACCGTGCACGCGCAGCGCTTCCATCGCGTAATGCGAACAACTCGGATAGAAACGACAATTCTGTCCCAGCATGGGGCTGATCAGCAACTGATAAGCGCGCAGCAGGAACAGCAGCAGGGTTTTCATGGCGCGGACGGTGGTGGCGCAGCAACAGAGCGGGCCTGGGCGGCGATTTGCGCCGCGAACAGGCGGCTCAATTCTTCACGCAGCTCGGCTTTGAGCTTGGTCGTGGTGGCCGGGCCATCCTTGCTGTTGACGGCGCGCGATAAACGCACCACGCAGTCGACCGGCGGCATCGCGCTGTTGCGAAACAGCTCGCGCGTGACGCGCTTGATCGTGTTGCGGGTCGCCGCGCGTGGCGCGAAACGCTTCGCCACAACGACGCCCAGCCGCGCATGCGGCAATTGATTGTGTCGGGTGTACAGCACAAAATGCGCTGTTTTTTGCGAAGGGCGCAAACGAAAAACGGATGAAAATTCATCCGTTTTAACGATACGCCGAACGCGCGCGAAGTCGTGTGAACCTTCGCGTTGATTGCCGACTGGAGTACAGCTAGCCACGCGATCAGCTGTCAACGACAAGCCTATACGGCCAGACGTTTGCGGCCCTTTGCGCGACGTGCGTTGAGCACATCACGGCCACCACGGGTAGCCATACGAGCGCGGAAGCCGTGCGTACGCTTGCGGCGAACGACGGAAGGTTGGTAAGTACGTTTCATGTTGGTCTCGCTAAAAACAAAAAAAATGCAAAATCGGGTCTGACGTCCCGTCAGTTTTTGGTGCCAATGACAATCGCGCACTTATGCCAAGGCACAAGCTGGCCAATCTCATCGCCCGCTTAATCCACGCTTAGTCCATATTGTCGTTCCAAATGAATAAACACGGAATACGGGCGGGGAACCCTGAATTATTCAGCATATGCCCCCCTCTTGTCAAGGATTGCAGTGATCGCCCGGAAATTTTCGCGCCAGACCCCATCCACCGGCACGCCCCCGCCACAGGCCGCGCCAGCACTGCCTGCATCGGGATAACCGGGGGATAAGTCGCCTCTTATACACACGGCGCCCCACCCCGCCACAGAAAAATAACAGCCGTGCCTGTGGATAACTTTGGCAGTCGGGAGTAGAATAGCGCGTTACGTGTGGCGAGCCCTCGCGCGACGCCGGCCTTGCAACACGGTGAACGCAGGGCAGAATCGATACGCCCTCCCACACCTTTTCACATAGACATACATGGATAATTTCTGGCAGGCCTGTTCCGCGCAGTTGGAACTGGAGCTGACACCGCAACAATTCAGTGCGTGGATCAAACCGCTTATCCCTCTCGATTACGAAGAGGGCAAGCTGCGCATTGCTGCGCCCAATCGCTTCAAGCTCGATTGGGTCAAGACCCAGTTCGCCAGCCGCATCACTGCCCTGGCCATACAGTACTTCGAAGCGCCCACGGAAGTGCAGTTCGTGCTCGACCCGCGCCTGGCCCTGCCGAAGAAGCCCGTCACCGCCAGCACCCCGGCCAGCGATCCGAATGGCGGCGCGCCCAGCGCGCGCGCCGCGGAGCCGCAGCCCAGCGTGCCGGAACTGAGCATCGGCGCGGCGCCGCGCCGCGAGCAGAGCCGCATCAACACCGACCTGACCTTCGACAGCTTCGTGACCGGCAAGGCCAACCAGTTGGCGCGCGCCGCCGCCATCCAGGTGGCGAACAACCCGGGCGTGTCGTATAACCCGCTGTTCTTCTACGGCGGCGTCGGCCTGGGTAAAACGCACTTGATCCACGCCATCGGCAACCAGGTGATGGCCGACAATCCGGGCGCGAAGATCCGCTACATCCACGCAGAACAGTACGTTCGCGACGTAGTGACCGCTTACCAGCGCAAGGGTTTCGACGACTTCAAGCACTACTATCACTCGCTCGACATGCTGCTGATCGATGATATCCAGTTCTTTGGCGGCAAGAGCCGCACGCAGGAAGAGTTTTTCTATGCGTTCGAGGCGTTAATTGCTGCGAAGAAACAGATCATCATCACCTCGGATACCTATCCGAAGGAAATCACGGGCATGGACGACCGCCTGATTTCGCGCTTCGACTCGGGCCTGACGGTGGCCATCGAGCCGCCGGAACTGGAAATGCGCGTGGCGATTCTGTTGAAAAAAGCCAAGCAGGAAGGTGTGACCTTCTCCGACGACGTGGCCTTCTTTGTCGCCAAGCACTTGCGCTCGAACGTGCGCGAGCTCGAAGGCGCGCTGCGCAAAATTCTGGCGTATTCGCGTTTCCATGGCAAAGATATAACTATCGATATCGTCAAGGAAGCCCTGAAGGACTTGCTGTCGGTGCAAAACCGCCAGATTTCCGTGGAAAACATCCAGAAAACGGTGGCCGACTTCTTCAATATCAAGGTAGCCGACATGTATTCGAAGCGCCGGCCCGCGAATATCGCCCGGCCACGCCAGATCGCCATGTACCTGGCCAAGGAATTGACACAGAAGAGCCTGCCGGAAATCGGCGAGCTGTTCGGCGGCCGCGACCACACCACGGTGCTGCATGCCGTGCGCAAGATCGCGCTGGACCGCACCAAGAACCCGGAATGCAACCACGAATTGCATGTACTGGAGCAAACGTTGAAGGGCTAAGCACCATTTGGCAAGACTGGCTCAAAACGTGCTTTACCCTTATCATCTGGGAGGGCACCGCAGCCGGTCTGTCGGGGCTCCCTATGGCAACAATTGTTAAATTAATACGTTAAACATCGTACTGTTCAACCTATACATTGAGGATAAATATGCAATTGGTCAAAACCACCCGAGATACCCTTCTCCGGCCACTGCAGATCGTGAGCGGTATTGTCGAGCGTCGGCACACTATGCCGATTCTGGCCAATATCCTCATCCGCAAAGACGGTGAAAATGTCTCCTTCCTGTCGACCGACACCGAAGTGCAGATCACCACGCACGCGGAAATCGGTTCCGGTGCGGACGTCACCGGCACCACCGTGGCCGCGCGCAAACTGCTGGATATTTTGCGCGCCCTGCCCGAATCGGGCGACGTCACGATGACCCTGCTGAACAAGCGCCTGACCGTGCAAACGGGCAAGTCGCGCTTCGCCCTGCAAACCCTGGCGGCGGAAGAGTTTCCAACCGTGCAACAGGCGGAAAGCTACAACGCGTCCGTCACCCTGCCGCAAAAAACGCTGAAGCACCTGTTCAACATGGTGCATTTCTCGATGGCGCAGCAAGACATCCGCTATTACCTGAACGGCTTGCTGCTGGTCCTGGATGGCAATAATGTCATCGCCGTGGCCACCGATGGCCACCGCCTGGCGTTTTGCCAGGTCGCCACCGAGCAGACGTTTGCGCGCCAGGAAGTGATTATTCCGCGCAAGACCATCATCGAACTGCAGCGCCTGCTGGAAGAGAACGATGAGCCGGTGCAGCTGGACATCGCCGCCAATCAGGTGAAACTGACCTTTGCCGACATCGAGCTGATCTCGAAGCTGGTGGAAGGCAAGTTCCCCGACTACACGCGCGTGATTCCAAAAGGCTACAAAAACGACTTCACCATCGGCCGCGATGAACTGCTGCGCTCGCTGCAACGTGCCGCCATCATGACCAGCGACAAGTTCAAGGGCGTGCGCTGCATCATCACCCCGGGCAGCATGAAGATCAGCTCGACCAATGCGGACCAGGAAGAAGCCGTCGAAGAGCTGGAAATCGACTACGGCGGCGATTCCGTCGACATCGGCTTCAACGTGACGTATCTGCTGGACGTGCTGAACAACCTGAAATGCGAATACGTCAACATCGCGCTCGGTGATTCGAACTCGTCCGCCCTGATCTCCATCCCGGACAATGCCGACTTCAAGTATGTCGTCATGCCGATGCGGATCTAAAGACCACAGCAGTGACGTAGGTCGGATTAGCGCAGCGTAATCCGACATGCTGAGCGCCGTCTGTCGGGTTACGCCGTTCCGGCTAACCCGACCTACGGTCATCAGCCAGCAGCCCCGAATCAATCAGCAATCGTTATTTGAGAAAGCAGTCCATGTCCGAGAATCCACAAGACACCCCGATCCAGGCCATCACGGAAGAATACGGCGCCTCCTCCATCCAGATCCTGGAAGGCCTGGAGGCCGTACGCAAACGCCCGGGCATGTACATTGGCGACACCTCGGACGGCACCGGCTTGCACCACCTGGTATTCGAAGTGCTGGACAACTCCATCGATGAATCGCTGGCCGGCCACTGCACGGACATCCACGTCACGATCCACAGCGACAATTCGATCTCGATCACCGACAATGGCCGCGGCGTGCCGACCGGCCTGAAAATGGACGACAAGCACGATCCGAAGCGTTCGGCGGCGGAAATCGTCATGACCGAGCTGCACGCGGGCGGCAAGTTCGACCAGAACTCGTACAAGGTATCGGGCGGTTTGCATGGCGTGGGCGTGTCTTGCGTCAATGGCCTGTCGAAATTGCTGAAACTGACCATCCGCCGCGATGGCAAAGTGCATCACATGGAATTCGTGCGCGGCGTACCGCAAGACCGCCAGATCGTCATGGTGGGCGACATCGCCACCTCGCCGATCAAGGTCATCGGCGAGACGGACAAGCGCGGTACCGACGTGCATTTCTGGGCCGACGAAGAGATTTTCACGCATGTGGAATTCCACTACGAAATCCTGGCCAAGCGCATCCGCGAACTGTCCTTCCTGAACAATGGCGTCAAGATCAAATTGTCCGACCAGCGCACGGGCAAGGAAGAAATCTTCGCCTTCGAAGGCGGCACGCGCGGCTTCGTCGAGTACATCAACAAGGCCAAGTCGGTCTTGCACCCGACCATTTTCCAGGCCACGGGCGAGCGCCTGTCGGACCAGGGCACGAACATCTCGGTCGACGTGTCGATGCAGTGGAACGATGCCTACAACGAACAAGTGCTGTGCTTTACGAATAACATCCCGCAACGCGACGGCGGCACCCACCTGACCGGCTTGCGCGCGGCCATGACGCGCGTGATCAACAAATACATCGATGAACACGAGTTCGCCAAAAAGGCGAAAGTGGAAATCAGCGGCGACGACATGCGCGAAGGCCTGACCTGCGTCTTGTCGGTGAAAGTGCCGGAACCGAAATTCTCGTCGCAGACGAAAGACAAGCTGGTGTCGTCAGAAGTGCGCGGCCCCGTCGAAGAGATCGTCGCCAAGACCCTGGCCGATTACCTGCAAGAAAAACCGAACGACGCCAAGATCATTTGCGGCAAGATCGTCGAAGCGGCACGCGCCCGTGAAGCGGCCCGCAAGGCCCGCGACTTGACGCGCCGCAAAGGCATCATGGATGGCCTGGGCCTGTCGGCCAAGCTGGCCGACTGCCAGGAAAAAGACCCGGCCCTGTGCGAACTGTACATCGTCGAGGGTGACTCGGCAGGTGGCTCGGCAAAACAAGGACGCGACCGCAAGTTCCAGGCGATTCTGCCGCTGCGCGGTAAAGTGCTGAACGTGGAAAAAGCCCGTTTCGAGAAGATGCTGTCGTCCGAGCAGATCACCACCCTGATCGCCACCCTCGGCACCTCGATCGGACCGGACGAATTCAACGTCGAAAAGCTGCGCTACCACCGCATCATCATCATGACCGATGCGGACGTCGACGGCGCCCACATCCGTACCCTGCTGCTGACCCTGTTCTACCGCCAGATGCCGCAACTGGTCGAGCGCGGCCACATCTACATCGCGCAACCGCCGCTGTACAAAGTGAAATCGGGCCGCGACGAGCGCTATCTGAAAGATGACGCCGAAGAAGCGAGCTACATGATGACGGTGGCGCTGAACACGGCCGTGCTGGTGCCGCGCACCGGCGCGGAAGGCATTTCCGGCGAAACGCTGACGGAACTGGTGCGCAAGTTCAACCTGTCGAACACCATCATGACGCGTCTGACGCGCGTCATCGACCGCGCCGCCCTGACGGCCATCATGACGGGCGTGCAGCTGGATCTGTCGACGCTTGACCTGGCGGAAACCTCCGCCCTGGCCCTGCAGACGGCCATCAACGACAGCGCCGTGCGCGTGCACGTGCGTTCCGACGATTTGTCGGAAAAACACATGCTGCGCGTCGAGCGCATGCACCACGGCAACATCAAAGTGACGGCCATCGACGCCGACTTCGTGCAAGGCCCGGACTACGCCGTGCTGGCCAACGGCGCCGCCACCTTCGAAGGCCTGATCGGCGAAGGCGCCTTCGTGCGCCGCGGCGAAGGCGAGCGCATGAAGGAAATCGCCGTGGTCGACTTCCACCAAGCCATGCAATGGCTGCGCGACGAAGCCGAACGCACCGTCTCGAAACAGCGCTACAAAGGTCTGGGCGAGATGAACCCGGATCAGCTGTGGGAAACGACGATGGACCCGACCGTCCGCCGCTTGTTGAAAGTGCAGATTGAAGACGCCATTGCTGCGGATCAGATCTTCACGACGCTGATGGGTGATGACGTGGAACCACGCAGGGCGTTTATTGAGAATAATGCGCTGCGTGCGGGGAATATTGACGTGTAAGCCAGCTTCCCTGGTTTTCGTGACAGCCAAGGCGGCCCTTTTCAGGGCCGCTTTTTTTATGCGCGCCAGCATTCTGCTGCCACATTGATATACTTGCCAAAAGCAATCAATAATCTGCCATAAGCAAGCAAATGGGAGGTGTTACATGCACGCGAATCAACTCAGTGAGCGCACGGAGATCGTACGTCGTTTCAACCGTTTCTATACGCGCCAAATTGGCGTGCTACATGAACATTTGCTGGATAGCGCGTTTTCGCTGACGGAGGTACGCATCCTGTATGAACTGGCGCACCGGGAACAACTGACCAGTGCGGATCTGTGCCGCGAACTGGGCTTGAACGCGGGCTACCTGAGCCGGGTCATTGCCGGGTTCGAAAAGCAGGGGTTGATCATCAAGACGCGCTCGCCGACGGATGCGCGCGCGGCGCAGTTGCAGCTGACCGAACAGGGCAAACGCACGCTCGCGCCCTTGGTTGATGCATCGCGGCGCGAAGTGGCGGCCATGCTGCAACGCTTGCCGCCAACGGCGCAGCAGGAACTGGTCGCTGCCATGGGGCAAATCCAGGGCTTGCTGGGGGAAGCATCGCCCAGTTATATCCTGCGCAATCCGCAGCCGGGTGACATGGGCTGGATCATCCACCGTCAAGCCGTGCTGTATGCGCAGGAATATGGCTGGAACAACGAATACGAGGCACTCGTTGCCGAGATTCTCACCAAGTTCGTGCGGGAATTCGATCCGGCCCGCGAGCGCTGCTGGATAGCCGAGAAGGACGGCAAGGTAATCGGTTCCGTCCTCATCGTGCGCCAGGACGATACGACGGCCAAGCTGCGCCTGCTGTATGTCGATCCCTGCGCACGCGGCCTGGGCATCGGCAGCCGCCTGGTCAATGAATGCCTGCGCTTCAGCCGCCAGGTCGGCTATACAAAAATGGTATTGTGGACCAACAGCATCCTCACCGACGCCAGGCGCATTTACGACAAGGCTGGCTTCCAACTGGTCGAGGAAGAGGCGCATCACAGCTTTGGCAAGGATCTGGTCGGCCAGGTGCTGGCGCGCGACCTGTAAGCCGGCGCTTGCCGGCCCCTGGCGTGGAAGCGACTGTGGCGGCGGCAGGACACTGTCCGCCAATTTCCTGGTCCATCTCCCCACTACCCCCCAGAAACCAGTACACTAGTTCCTGAGCGCAACTACTTTTGTACGCGCGTCATGTCGCCTGCCGTTGCCGGGAGGCTTCCCTGCCGCAAGGCGTGTTGTCTGCCTGGACAAATGCAATGTTCACTTCGCGCAGCCTGTCTCCTGCCTTCTATTACCTGTTCTTTTCAGGAGAACGGGAGCAGCAGCAGCGCTTTTTCAAAGAACTGCATTTCATTTCGATAGCGATCCTGACGTTTGGCCTGGCTTGCTGGCTGGTCACATTCAGCCTGACCCTGTCGCGCGCTTCGCTCGATCATGCGCAGGCGGCGCTGGGCGTGACGGGTATGCTGGTGGGGCTGCTGCTGACGGTCTATGCCAGGTCGCTGCAGGCCATCATCGTCAGCGGCACCATCAGCGTGCTGTTCATCGCTTTCGGCTTTCGCGTGCTGATGCTGGGCACGGAAGACCCCGCTTTCTGGGTGTTGCCGCTGGGCGTGATGATCACCCTGACAACGGCACCCATCTTCAGCGGCATCGCGTATTACCTGGGCGTATCACTGGGCGTGTGGGCCATCCTGGGGCTGGGGCAGTTTCCCGTGCATGCGGGCCAGGCCGACCAGCATTGGCCCGTGCTGGCCGTCACCATCAGCGTGATCATCGGCCTGGCGCTAAATATCTATTTTCTCGTCTTGCGCATCCATAACTACCGTTCCCAGCGCGAACTGGCGACGATGGCCTACAAGGATGGCTTGACCGGACTCAACAACCGACGCATGTTTACACAAAGCGCCCGCATCCTGCAGCGTACGGCGCATACACCCGCGTTTTTCCTGATGATCGACATCGACGACTTCAAGCAAATCAACGACGTACACGGCCATGAGGTGGGCGACGAGGTGTTGAAAAAGATCGCCGACGTCATCGCGGGGCTGTGTGGCGAGCACCTGTGCGGCCGCCTGGGCGGCGAGGAATTCGCCATCATTTACCTGGGCGAAAAGAACGCGGCCTGCGCCTTTGCCGCGCAACTGGTCGACAGCGTCGAGGCGGCTTTCGTGCCGGAACGCAAGGTGTCCGTCAGCATCGGCATGGCGGAAATGCTCAAGGAAGCGGACTTGTCGCACAGCTACCGGCGTGCCGATGAATCCTTGTATCAGGCCAAGAAAAGCGGCAAGAACCGCTACGTGCTCAACGCCGCCTGAACATCGCCGTTGGGCGTCGCATCGAGCAGCGCCAGCAAGGCTTGCGGAGAAATTTTCCACGGGTCGCGCTGCTCCGGGTCCACCTCGTCCCAGCTGTCCAGGGCGCCGATCTTGAGGATGGTCAAGGGGATGTCCTTGCTCTCAAAGAACGCCAGCATGCGGCGCATCAAACGGCTCACCTTGGCGTGGTCATCTCGATACAAGGAGCAGGTATAGAAACAACCCTTCTCTCCCATGCGCAATCTCCTGGCCGCGCCGAGACGCGATTGGAGCACGTACTTGAGCAGGAACTCGGTCACGACCTCATCGTCGACGGGAATACTGCAGGAAATGGTGATCTTGGCCATGGCAACGGGGACAGTGATTCAATAGCCAAGCTTAGCAGAAAGCGTTTCATTCCTGAAATGCTAAGATCGCGGCGCGCGCATGCCGGCAAGCGGATCGGCATGGCGTCTCGACAAGGATTGCCATTGAACACCCCAGGAAAATTCACTCTGCGCATGCTGTCGCTGTGCGCTACCCTGTGCCTGCCGCTTTCCAGCATGGCACAAGCCATTTCTGCCGAGGATGCCGCCTTCGTGGCCGCCACCGTGCCCGTCTCCGTGCCATCGCCGCCGCTCAGCCTGAACGAGCATCCCGAGATCCGCGCCGACGTCTTCAGGCTGCTCGGCTATGCGCGTGGCAGCTATACGCAGGACGACACCCTGGTCGCGCTCCAGGTACTCGACAGCATGCAGTCACTGGACGACATCACGCGCACCATGCTGCCCGACGGGCGCTCGGTGCTGGCCTCCATCGATGCCGGCACGCGCGGTGCATGGCGCGCCGCCATGCTGTTCGACCCGCAACGCAAGCTGTTGGCGCTCGGCCTCGTCAATGGCCATTGCGCGCCCGCCTGCCTGCCGTCCACGCATGCCGTGCTGACACTGTTCCTGCCACCAGGTGCAGAGGACGAGATGGCCGCGCCGCTGCTGGTGTGGGCGCGGCAGCGGCCACCGATGCTGGCACAGGCTGCGCCGGAGCAGCGGCAAAGCATTGCTGTGGTGGAATACATTACCACCCGCCCCGGCCAGCCCGGCTGGGAAGCGCGCGACGTGCCGCCCGGCTTTCCCGCCAGCTTGCTGCACCTGCTGTTGCCGAACGCGGAATTGACCGGCACGCCCACGGAAGCGGCCGCGGCCGGCGACGAGCCCATGCCCGATGCCACCATCACCCTGCGCAGCTATGCCGATTTCCACTGGGTGCTCAACACCTACGCCAAGCTGGCCAAGGGCGCGCAAGTGAAGGGGCATGACGACAAGGTCGTGTTGACGGGCAACGATGCCAGCGGCCGCTACACGGTGACCTTGCGCGAACAGGGCAAGAAAGACAGCGTCTTCATCACCGTAGCCAGCTGGCAGACAAAATAAGCGTGAGCGCAGGGGAAACATTGCCATCACGCACAGGAGCATGGCATTTTGGCATTTTGCGGTATGATTTCCGGCCGTGCGGCGCGGCCCGCTCCCTGCCTCGCCCACCCTGCCCTTCACGCCTGCCACGCTTGCGTCGCATCCTGCCCTAAGGAATCATATGTTCGGTTTTAACTTGCGCGTTGCCAAGATGGTGTGGACGGCTTTCCTCATCGCCTTCTTGTTATTTCTCACCTACAAGGTCTCGTCGACCCTGATCGTGGTGGTGTTTGCCGTTTTCTTCAGCTATCTCGTGTATCCGCTGATCGGGCTGCTGGAGCGCCATGGGCCGAAGCGCCTGCCGCGCACGGCCAATATCGGCATCGTCTTCCTGGTGGTGATCTTGCTGGTGGCGATACTGAGCTCCATCTTCGGGGCGCGCATCGAGGAAGAGGCTATCAAGCTCAGCGATCAATTGCCAACACTGCTTAAAGGCAATAATTTTGCCGAGCGCATCCCCTTGCCGGAATTCATGGAACCCTTGCGCGCGCGCCTGCTGTCATTCATGCAGACGCAGCTGAGCAGCGGTACGGGACAAGCCATGCCGCTGGCGAAGGAACTGGGCTTGACCGTCATGCATGCGGCCAGCAACCTGATCTATCTGGTGCTGGTGCCCGTGCTGAGCTTTTTGCTGATCAAGGAAGGGCCGGACATGCGCGACGGCTTGCTGTCCTTGCTGAACCGCCCGAACAAGAAGCTCTGGGGCGCCATCATCGATGACCTCGACATCTTGCTGTCGCGCTATGTACGCGCGCTGCTGCTGTTGTCGATCGCCACGTTTGTGTCTTACAGCATCGCCTTTTCCCTGATGGGCGTGCCGTACAGCCTGCTGCTGGCGGGCGCCGCCGCCTTGCTGGAATTCATCCCGTTTGCCGGTCCGCTGGCGGCCGCCATCATCGCTGTGGTCGTGGCCGGTTTCAGCGGCTTCGATCACGTATTCTGGCTGATCGGCTTTATCGCCGCCTACCGTTTGTTCCAGGATTACGTGGTCAATCCGTACCTGATGAGCGAAGGCGTGGAAGTGAGCCCGCTGATGGTGATCGTCGGCTTGCTGGCCGGCGACCAGTTGGGGGGCGTGGTGGGCATCTTCCTGTCCGTGCCCGTGATGGCGGCCATCAAGATCGTCTTCGTGCGCGCACGGGCGGCCTTGCAGGCGCGCCATGATGCGCATGAGAAAGCGGAACAGGCGGCCGAGGAAGCGCGCGCCCAGGCCCTGGCCGAGGCGGCGCTGCTGCAGGAACAGGGCAGCAAGGTGGCCCTGTAAGCGCAGTAATTTAAGCCGTCACTTAGAACTCTTCCCACTCGCCGCTGCTATCCGCGGCGGGCTTGGCTGGACGCGGCTTGGCGGCGGCAACAGGTGCTGCCGCAGCGCGGGCCGGCGCCAGGCGCACTGCCGGACGTTTCAAGGCCGTGCTGGCGGCGGCCACGACAGGCTTGCGCAAGGCAGGCTTGGCCGCTGCCGGGCCGCTGTGGGCGGCGTCGAGTTTGAAGATGCTGACCATTTCGGCCAGCGCCGCCGCCTGCTCCTGCATCGCTTCCGAAGCGGCTGCCGCTTCTTCCACCAATGCCGCATTTTGTTGCGTCACGGTATCCATTTCCGCCACCGCTTGATTGATCTGGCCGATGCCCAGTTCCTGCTCGTGGCCGGCGGCGCTGATTTCGCCCATGATGTCCGTCACGCGGCGAATGCTGGCCACGATTTCGTCCATCGTCGTACCCGTCTGGCTGACCAGCGCGCTGCCGGCACCCACATTCTGCACCGACGCTTCGATGAGCATCTTGATATCCTTGGCGGCGCTGGCCGAGCGGTGCGCCAGGTTGCGCACTTCTGTGGCGACGACGGCAAAGCCACGGCCTTGCTCGCCTGCACGCGCCGCTTCCACGGCCGCGTTCAGGGCCAGGATGTTGGTCTGGAAAGCGATGCCATCGATCACACCGATAATGTCGGCGATCTTTTTCGACGATTCGCTGATGGAGCCCATGGTATCGACCACTTGCGCCACCAGCGCGCCACCCTTGACGGCCACGTCCGAGGCGGAGACGGCCAGCTGGTTCGCCTGGCGCGCATTGTCGGAATTCTGCTTGACGGTCGAGGTCAGCTCTTCCAGCGAGGAGGCCGTTTCTTCCAGGCTGGACGCTTGCTGCTCCGTGCGGCTGGACAGGTCCAGGTTGCCCGAGGCGATTTCATTGCTGGCCGTGGCGATGGCGCCGCTGCCGTCGCGCACGCCGCGCACGGTGGTCGACAGGCGTTCCTGCATTTTCTGCAAGCCCGTCAGCAGAGCGCCCATTTCATCGTTGCGCGTGATGACGATGTCGTTGGCCAGGTTGCCGTCCGAAATGGCACCGAAATGGCGCAGAGCCTGGTCCAGCGGGCCGAAGATGGCGCGCAGCAGCAAGAAGCTGGAAATAATCGTCAGCAAGGCGCCGACGATCATGCCGATGATGGCCATGGTCACTTGCGTGCGGTAACTGGCCTGGCTTTCCGCATACATCGCGGCGGCCGAGGTGGCCTGGAATTGCGTCAATGTTTCGGCAGCCTGGTCCAGGGTACGGTAGAGAACCGACAGACCCGTCATCATCAGCTTGTCCGCCTGCTCGATATTGTTTTCGCGCAAAGCCTTGCTCATGGCCAGCATGCCATTGTTAATATAGTCGTTGCGCTTCTTGTCCATGTCGTCGGACAGGCGCTTTTCTTCCGCGCTTTGCGGCAAGGCCAGGTACACCTTCCAGGACTTGTTGGAAGCCTCGATGAATTGCTCGGAGCGAGCCAGGGTATCCTTGGCATTGGCCGCATCCGGGTGCACCATCACGCGGTCCATCGTAAAACGGGCGCGGCCCAGGGCGATTTGCGATTCGCCGATCGCCTGCGTCGAGGCTAGCTGGTTGCTGTAGACCTCGTTGAGGCTGTTGTTGGCCGATTTCAGGCTGATGATACTCATCACGCCCAGCAAGGCGATCAGCACGCCCAGCACACTCATGGTGGCAATCAGGCGCATTTTTATTGTTATATTCGACAGCATGCAATTTTCCTTGGTAAGGGCGCAACCATGCTTGCGCATGCCGGACGGATAACGGCAAGCACCAGATGGGCGGGGCAATTCTTAATTGTTCAGGACAAAATTCGGTCGATGGAGCGTGACTGGCGGCTGGGGGAAGGCGGCCCGCTCATCATCGTCAGGAGTGAAATACGGGGCAACAGGGTTGAGGTTTCCTGTACTTTTAATTTCCTGATCGCAAGATACAGGGAAAGATTAGCTGTAGCAATATGCAGCCGGGATTTTCACGCTTTGTAACAAGCGGATGATGTTTTTTGCGCAGAACTGGCATGTCGCAATCGTGCGCGGTCGCGCCGGCATGCCAGGTATGTTAATACATGGTTTCCGTAATGAGCTTGCCGTCGAGCATAGTCAGTATTTGCCCCGGCATCGCCTTCTTTCACTGCCCCTGCTTCACGTCGTCGACATACAAGCCGCCACCGCCAGGTTCGACCCACTGGCCCTGCTTCTTGCCATTCACATAGTTGCCCTGCCATTGCACCACGCCATCGATGCGGCGCTCGCTGGGGCCGTTCAAGCGGTCTTTCACAAAATGGTCATAACCGGTGAAACTGTGCATGTCCGCTGCGCGCCATTCGGCCACGCCCGGGCTCACTTCCCAGCGGCCCGTGCGCTGGCCCCGCTGCATCATGCCCGTGGTGGTTTCGTCGCCGCTTGCATACGTCCACGGCCCTTCAGCCTTGTCATCGACGAAGGCGCCAAACGAGCGGATGGTGTTCGGCTCTTCATAGTGCCATACGCCCGTGCGCTTGCCCTGCGCATACAGGCCACGGGCAAACACGCTGCCCACGCAGCAATTCACGTCGTATTCGATAAATACGCCATCCTGGCTGGCGGCAAAGCGCTGCGGCTGTGTTTCCCAGGTGATCCACTTGACGTGGTAACTGGGTGCGCGGCTCCCTTGCCAGCCCTTGCCCAGCAGATACGTGACGGTCAGAAAATGGCCCTCTTTTTCCTGGAAGGTTTTTTTATACGCAAACGCGGGCGCGTCGGCCGGTTTGCCCGGCAGTAACTCGCCGTCGATATTGAAATAGCCGACCAGGGTGCCATGCGCATGCTCGATGGCGTCAAACTCGGCCACGCCCGTGGGTGCGTAGGCTATGCTGTGGTCGATCAGCGGCACATGGGCCAGCGCCGTGCGCACCTGCGCCTCGTCCATGGTTTTCGCGCCGCGTTCGACGGAGCTGGCGGTGGCCATGGGCTGGCCTGCATAAAAACGCGGCGCCGCCTGCGCTGGCGCCAGGGTTCCCAGCGCCAGCAGCGCCGCCATCGTGCTCATCCCAAATGTTTTCCGCATGCCAACTCCACTGCCCAAAAGCGCCATTATGCATGGCCATTCAGGCAGTCCCGGACACCCCAGGACGGTAGCGGCCAAACAACGGGCGCTGCACCGTCTGCGCCAGCAGCACGCCCAGCAGCGAGATACCGCCGCCGACCAGGTGATACATATGCATGCTTTCGTGCAGCCAGACGATGGCCAGCAAGGCCGTCAGCAAAGGCAACAGGTTGACGTAGATGCTGCAGCGGTTCGGCCCCAGCAGTTTGACGCCTTCGATCCACAGGTAAGACAGCACGATGGACGAGCCGATGCCCGCATAGCCGATCAGGGGCAAGGTGGTGGCGTCCAGCCTGGCGCTACCGGGCGGCAACAGCAGGAACAGCGGCAGCATGCACGCCAGGGCCGCCAGCGCCTGGCAATAAATGGCTTGCCAGGCGGGAATCGTTAAACGCCAACGGCGCAGCAGCACGCCGTACAGGGCGAAGATCAGGCAGGCCAGCAGCATCAGCGCGTCACCCGCATGCACGCCCTGCTGCAGCAAGGCCAGCATATCGCCGCGCCCAACCAGGTACAGCAAGCCGCAAAACGACAGCACGCCGCCGGCCGCCATACCCAGCGTCAGGCGCTCGCCCAGCAGCAGCACGCTGAGCAGGGCCGTCATCAGCGGCGCCAGCGCCGTGACGATGGCCATGTTCGTCGCCGTCGTCGATTCGGCGGCGCGATAGGACAGGCTCTGGAACAGCGCCATCGACATCACTCCGCACAGGGCCAGCTGCCACCACTGGCGCCGGATGGCGGCGCGGTTGCGCCACAGGGGGAGAATGATAAACGGCGTCATCACCAGCAAGACCAGCACCAGGCGATAAAAAGTGATGGCCGTGGGGGCGATGCTGGATGCGGCCAGCTTCGAGACGACGACGTTGCCGGCCCACAGCAGCATGGCCAGAAACGGATACAGATAGGCGCGCACAGGCATGCGAGGCTCCATAAATCATTGCGGGGGAACCATCATGCCGCAGGCGCGTCGCGTCTTCTCGCGCTAAGATGTCCATTCCTATCGCAAAACTGACCTTATTTGATGGATTGTTCCTCCGCCGCCTTTCAGGAATTGCTGCCCGTCACGGCGCGCGCCATGGCGCTGGCCGTCGACTATGCGCATGGCCATGTGATTTCCGTGCACCGCCACACGCATGCGCAATTGCTGTACGCCATCGAGGGCGTGATGACCATCGAAGCGCAGGGCGGGCGCTGGGTGGTGCCGCCCACGCGCGGCGTATGGCTGCAGCCCGGCATCGCGCACCAGGTGCGCATGAGCGGCGCGGTCAAAATGCGCACCGTCTTCATCGATTGCGCCAGCTCACCGCTGCTGCCGCGCCACAGCTGCGTGCTCGACATCAGCCCCCTGCTGCGGCAACTGATCGTGGCAGCCGTCGACATCGCGCCCGATTTCACGCAAGGCAGCCGCGACTGGCACCTGCTGCAACTGCTGTTGCACGAACTAAACAGCCTGCCCGTGCTGCCCCTGTATTTGCCCTTACCAGTGGATGCGCGCCTGCGCGGCATTTGCGCGCGGCTGATGGCACAACCGGGAGAGCAAGTGACGGTGGCGCACTGGGCGCAGGAACTGTCCATCACCGAGCGCAGCCTGCACCGGCTGTTCCAGAAACAGACGGGCATGCGCTTTGGCCAGTGGCGCCAGCAAGCCCGTTTGCTGCGAGCGCTGGAACAATTGGCGCACGGCAGCAAGGTCATCGACGTGGCCATGGACAACGGCTACACCAGCCAGAGTGCGTTTACGGCCATGTTCAAGAAACATTTCGGCACCACGCCCACCGCGTTTTACCAGGCTAAAGTCATCGCTGCATAAAAAAAAATGCTGCTATGCATCAATAATCATGGGCGAGAGTCACCTCTCTTGTTATCATCGCAAGCCTTATCGCAGCGCGCCCATCCTGGCAGCGATGTTGACCTCAATCACACCACCATGACACAGAATTTCTTCCAGACATTTATCCTGCTCTTGCTCGTCACCGATCCGTTCGGCAACGTTTCCCTGTTCGTCAATGCCCTGAAGCGGGTACCCATCGAGCGGCGCTGGAAAGTCGTGGTGCGCGAATGCATGATCGCCTTCGGCATCTTGCTGCTATTCATGTTCTTCGGCCGCCACTTCCTGAACGCCTTGCAATTGTCGGAAGTGGCGCTGCGCATCGGCGGCGGTGTGATTTTGTTCCTGATCGCCATGCGCATGGTGTTCCCACAACCGAACGCGGGCAATAGCGACCACGAGATGGCCGGCGAACCGTTCATCGTGCCGCTGGCCATCCCCGCGCTGGCCGGCCCGTCGGCCCTGGCCACCGTGCTGCTGTTTTCCTCGCATGAAGTCAATGAAGTGATCGCCCACGTCGCGGGGCTGACGGCCGTGGCCGTCGTCTGGCTGGCCGTCTTCCTGTGCGCCGAACGCTTGCAGCGGGCGCTCGGTCCACGGGTCATGACGGCGTTCGAACGCCTGATGGGCTTGATCCTGACGGCGATGGCCATTGAAATGTTGTTGGCCGGCATACGCGCATTTTTGAAGTCTGTATAAAATAGCCTTTCATTCATTCACGGAGGTTTGTCCATGAGCCGTTGCGCCCACATTTGCCTGATGGCCGATTACAACCAGTGGATGAATGCCAAGGTCTACGCGGCGGCGGCCAGCCTGCCGCCCGGCGAGCTGCAGCGCGAGCGGGGCGCCTTTTTTGGCTCCCTGCTGGCCACCCTGAACCACGTGATGGTGGGCGACACCCTGTGGCTGCAGCGCTATGCAAAACATCCGGCCGGCTTTCCCCTGCTCGACCCCATCCGCGCCATCACGCCGCCCGCCTCGCTCACGCACCCGCTGTTCGCGGCCGAGGATTTTGCCGCCATGCATGCGCACCGGCTGTGGCTGGACCAGCTCATCATCGACTGGGCCGCCTCCATCCGCGAAGAAGACCTGGACCATTTGCTCGATTACCGCAACAGCAAGGGGCCGAACCGGCGCGAATTCTTCAGCCTGCTCATGCATTTCTTCAATCACCAGACGCACCACCGGGGCCAGGCCAGCACCCTGCTGTCGCAAACCGGTGTCGACCTGGGCGATACCGACCTGCTGTTCCGCATTCCCAACCATCTCTGAGGAATTCCGGGAAAGTATTATATATATGTTGATACCTGATAAAAATCAGGCAAGTTAACAGAAATATCCGGTTATAAAATATATTTTCGGATTACATGAATCATTCGAACTTTGCAAGCACTTTAAGGCAATAGTGCGGTGAATTCGTAGCGTGCGCGATATCAATTCCTCATCGAATGCGTTACCATGACGTTTGTTCCCCATCGGCAGCAATCTTTATCCCACTCGGCGACCTGTTTGCCAGCCAATTTGGTGACCAGTGGACAGGAAAGCCAACCCAGCAGCCTCGTCCCGGCAGTATGGCGACAGTACCTGATCAAGCCCTCTCCCGGGCCAATCCGAACGACGTTCGGCGAAGCAAACTTTCCATAAGCAGATTGGTGTCCGCTTTGTTTGCAAAGAATGGATTCTTTGACGTATGAAAAACAAATTTTTGAAGTTATCCCGCCGGCACAAACAGATGATAGCGGCTGGTGCCGACCTCGTCTGCCTGCCAATAATGTTCTACTTTGCGCTGTTCCTGCATTTCGACAGCCTGAGCATGGCACTCCTCATCGAATACAAATGGCCGGCTTTTGCCGCGGCCATCACCGCCGTGCCAATCTTTATCAAACTGGGCCTGTACCGCGCCGTAGTGCGCTATATCGACCAGAAGATCATTTCCACAGTGGTGCTGGGTAGCACGCTGTCGGTACTCATGTTGGCCATCATCGTACATATCCTGCAGCCGGGGCATTTATCGCTGCCCCCTTTCCTGATCTACTGGGTCACCTCCATCATCTACGTACTGGCCAGTCGCTATACCGCGCGCGGCTATTTCGTCGGTTTGCGCGAGCGCTCCAACAAGACCCGCGTTGCCATCTATGGCGCAGGCAAGGCAGGCAGCATGCTGGCCAATGCCTTGAAGCCAAGCAGCGAATACCTGCCCGTCATCTTTATCGATGATTCCGCACAACGGCAAAATACCACCATCCACGGCATTAAGGTCTATCCGGCGAAGCAGATTGAACAATTGGCAAAAAGCATGCGCATCAGCACCGTGCTGCTGGCACTACCGTCGATCTCGCGTCGCGAGCAACGCAAAATCCTCGACCGCCTGTCGACCCTGCAACTGAAGATCAAGGTCACGCCATCGATCACCAGCCTGGTCAAGGGTATTGCCCGCGTCGAAGACGTGCGCCAAATCGAAATCGAAGACTTGCTCAGCCGCGACCCGGTCGCGCCCGATCCGAAGCTCTTATCGGTATGCATCCACGGCAAGGCCGTCCTGGTCAGCGGCGCCGGCGGCTCGATCGGCTCCGAACTGTGCCGTCAGATCGTTGCCCTGAATCCGAAGCGACTGGTATTGCTCGATATTTCAGAATATGCGCTGTATACAATCGAACAGGAATTGCGCGGCTACTGCGCCAGCCATGAACTCGACATCGAACTGGTCGCCTGCATCGGTTCCGTGCTCGACACGGAAAAATGCCAGCGCCTGATGCACACGTTCGAGATCCACACGGTGTACCACGCGGCAGCCTACAAGCACGTGCCGCTGGTCGAACACAATCCCATCGAAGGCATCCAGAACAATGTCTTCGGCACGCTCAGCCTGGCCAAGGCGGCCGTTGCCGCCCGCGTCAAGTGTTTCGTCCTGGTATCAACCGACAAGGCCGTGCGCCCAACCAACGTAATGGGCGCCACCAAGCGCCTGGCCGAACTGGTGCTGCAGGCATTCGCCCGCCAGGGCGGCGGCACGCGCTTCTCGATGGTACGTTTCGGCAATGTGCTTGGCTCCTCGGGTTCCGTGGTGCCGCTGTTCCGCAGGCAAATCGCCGGCGGCGGCCCGATTACCCTGACCCATCCGGATATCACCCGTTACTTCATGACCATTCCGGAGGCGGCACAACTGGTGCTACAAGCCGGCTCGATGGGCACCGGTGGCGACGTCTTCGTGCTCGACATGGGCGAACCGGTGCGCATCGTCGACCTGGCGGTACGCATGGTGCACCTGAGTGGCCAGGAAGTGCTCAGCCCTTCCACGCCAGACGGCAAGATCGAAATCCGCTATGTCGGCCTGCGTCCCGGTGAAAAACTGTACGAAGAATTACTCATAGGAAACAACGTAACCGGTACCGAACATCCCTTGATCATGCGCGCCCAGGAATCGGAAATCGACTGGCCCTTCCTCGACATCATGCTCAAGCAACTCAACGACGCCTGCCAGCGCTTCGACCACGCGGCAATCCGTGCCCAGTTGCTGAAAATGGTCAGCGAGTACCGGCCCGCATCGGAGATCGCCGATACCATCTGGCAACAGGTTCAGGTGGACGAAATCAAGATCAGGAATAACGTGACCATATCAAGCTAAGCGGGTGAAACCTGAGAGTGCTTGGTAGTGCACTGAACCCCAGACATGGCTACCATGTTTGGGGTTTTTTTTGCGCCAATGGCAAGCCATCAGCGCTTCAATAGTATGAACGCGTTCAGATACGGAGCGGCCGATGATCCAGGCATGCGTCCCGCACGCGTCGCTCGCAAACGAAAAAGGCTGAGTCCTGGAATACAGAACCCAGCCCTATGTAGCTTAACGGCATTGGCTTAACAACATGATTATCTGACGCTCCGGCAAGATTCGCCTAGCGCTGGATCAATGGGTGATACCGTCCCGGCGTACGACTTTCAAGACCGTCAGGAAAACAATTTTGATATCCAGCCAGAGCGAGCGCTGCTTCAAATAATAGGCGTCGAGTTGCACCTTCACGTCCAGCGGCAACTCATCACGGCCATTGACCTGGGCCCAGCCAGTCAGTCCGGGCGGAATGCTGTGCACGCCCTGGGCCGTACGCAGGGCGATCAAATCGTGCTGGTTATACAGCGCCGGCCTTGGTCCAACGACACTCATGTCGCCACGCAGGATACACCATAGCTGTGGCAATTCATCGAGGCTGCTCTTGCGCAGAAAACCACCGACCGGCGTCAGGAATTGATCGGGATCATTCAGCAGATGCGTCGCCACGACAGGCGTATCGACACGCATCGTACGCAACTTGGGCATGGAAAAAAGCGCGTTATTACGTCCGACACGGTTTGACCAATACAGGGCGGGACCCTTCGAAGTCAGCTTCACCACGATGACGAGAAGCGCAAACGGCACGGCGAAAACCAGCATCGCCATGCCGACACAAAGTAAATCCAAGAAACGTTTCATTTTTTACCACTACGATCAAAGGCTTTGAAATAGGCGACACTTTCGGCAATGGCTGCCTGCTGGCTAACAAGCGGATGCCAGTCCAAAGTTGCCTGCGTCGCGCCGATGTCGACTTGCAAGGAGTCAAGCAAACGGTCTGCCACGGCGCGCTTGCCCAGCAAGGCAGCGCCGAGGCGCATCCAGGCCGGCGGTACGGGCAGCAGCAACGCTGTCTTGCCCATCGCCGTAGCGATCATCTTGGCCAACTCGGCGATCCCCAGATCCGCGCCGTCAGACACCATGAATGTACCGCCTGGAGCACGCGCGTGGTGCGTACACACAATGAGCAAGTCCACCAGGTTATCCAGCGCGACCATGCTGCGCGCATTGCGAACCCGCCCAAAAGGCAAAGGCAAGCCCCGTTCGACCAGGCGCATCAAATTGAGGAAATTCGCCTTGACGCCAGGCCCATAAACCAGCGGAGGACGCACGATCGCCACCTCCAGGCAACCTGTCGCCGCCAGAGCCGCCAGGCCGCGCTCGGCTTCCAGCTTCGACTGGCCATACGGGTCGCACGGCATGGGCACATCGGCCGCGCTGAACGGCCGGTCCGTGGTCGCCTCGCCATTCACTTTGACGCTGCTGACGAAGACAAAGCGCCTGACTCCGTGTCGCATCGCCTGTGCCGCCAGATTCAGGGTAGCATCGACATTCACGCTGCGATACGCGCGCATGGGATCCTGCTCGCGGTCCGCCATCACGTGTACGCGCGCGGCCAGATGGATGACAGCATCACAGCCCTGCAGCGCGGTGCTCCAGTCGGTATCGGGACCGATATCGCCCACGTTCATCTGTCCCGCTTGCGCCCCGCTGCGCACGGCAGCGATGACCTCGTCGCCGCGCGCGCGCAGCGCCTTGCACAAAGCGACGCCGACAAAGCCAGCAGCCCCTGTTACCAATACTTTTGCCATCAGTCTGCCACCATCATCAATTCCTGATAAATCTCCAGCGTGTCCGCCACAACCTTCTCCTCAGAAAACTCCTGTAATACCATTTGTCTACCGGCCGCGCCCATGGCCTGGCGCGTGGCGGTATCGGACAGCAATGTCGCCATCGCCTTGGCCAATGCAGCAACATCGCGCACCTCGACCAGCAAGCCATTTTCGCCATGGCGCACGATTTCACGGCAGCCGGGAACGTCGGTGGCAACAATTGCGCGTCCGCAAGCGGCCGCCTCGAGCAAGGCCTTGGGCAAACCCTCGCGGTACGAAGGCAGGCACACCAGGGTAGCGCTGCGGTATACGGCAGGCATGTCGTCGCGACGGCCATGCCACTCCACCGTGCCGCTATCGACCCAATCCTTCAAGCTGGCAGGTGGCACGGAGGCCGGATTGCATTCATCGGTCCCACCCACCAGCGCAAAGCGTGCCTGCACGCCCTGCGCCTTGAGCAGCCTGGCGGCCTCGACGAACTCGACGACTCCCTTGTCCGTCAACATACGGGCCGGTAGCACTACCAGCGGCGTACCCTCCGGCTCCGGCACGACGTCAAATACCCGCACGTCAACGCCGGCGCCGCGGATCAGGCGGATATTCTCACGCGCGATCGCCGCGCCATTGACCATGAGTTCACAATCGTCGGGATTTTGCAGGATCAGCAAACTGCCTCGGCGGTTCAACAAGGAGCGGAAACCTGCCAGGACGCCGGCACGCAAACGGCCGCGCTTGCCTGACGTATCGCTGAAAATGGCCCCCATGCCGCCAAGCGCGTTGACGACTCGTGGAATGCGCAGCAATTTTGCCAGCAGGCTACCGTAGAGGACGGGCTTGATGGCAACCTGATGCACGATATCCGGACGCACCTGCCAATAAATTTTCAACAAGCCGCACAGGGCCTTGAACTCGGCCAGCAAGCCCGTCGAACCCCGATTCAGTTTCCACGGATACAGCTTGATGCCAGCCTGGCGAATCACCTCGGCATGGCTACTGACGTTGGTGGCGATCGACACCTCCATGCCGGCGGCAATGGCCGCGACAGCGAGCGGCAGTCGATGCGAAACAAAATACCAATCTTCGGTCACCACAAACAACAGCTTGGTCCGCGCCGCGGCATGTGGCGCCTTCACCTGCCGGCTCGCCTGCCCGGATTGACGGGGCGAGGTACCATCCCCATCAAGAAATTTCCTGGCGCCCTCGGCAGACGCGGGCTTCGCTTGTTCATCTATCATTATCTATTCCATCAATCTGCCGGTCCCGTCTGCGCCTATGGCGACACGGTTTCAGCATGCTTTCTGGCAATTCATTGAATGCCAATACTCTATTCATTTTCACTGCGCTTCCAGCCAGGCCTGGAACATCAACACATCCCACAGATGGGCTTCCCAATTGCGCTGCCCCGACAGATGGTCGGCCCATTTTTGTCGAATTGGCAAGGGATCGAAAAAACCCTCGCGACGCAGCCGGGACTCGTCCAGCAACGCCTCGGCCCAGTCGCGCAAGGGACCGCGCAGCCACTTGCCGATTGGTACGCCAAAACCCATTTTCGGCCGCTCGATCAAGGCCCTTGGCACGTGCCGGTACAACACCTCGCGCAAGGCCCACTTGGTCTGGCCATCGCGCAGCTTCATCGATTGCGGCAGGCTCCAGGCAAACTCCACCACCCTATGGTCGAGGAACGGTACGCGCGTTTCCAATGAAACACCCATCGCGGCGCGGTCGACCTTGGCCATGATATCGTCCGGCAGATAGCTGAGCATATCGAGCGCCATCATGCGCTGTACCCGGTCCAGGCCGTCGAGAGAAGGCGCGGCGCCGGTCAGCAGGGTAGCCGGCTCGCTGCCGCCGATGACGACAGCCGCCGGGTCGAGCCAATGCGATACCAGGTTCAAATACAGCGCGTCGCAAGAAGCGCTGGCCAATACGCCGGCGCCCTTGTGCAGCTTGTCGCCGACGTTGGCGAATGGCACGGCGCCAGGCACGACACGACGGACCGCGCCGGCGACCTTGTTCCAGGCCGCCGGCGACACTGCCGTCAAGCCCTTCGCCGCCAGGCGACGCAATGGAACAGGAGCGGCGGAAAGCTTGCCCCACAGTCTATTCGTCAACTGATAGCGGTTATAGCCGCACAGCAACTCATCACCGGCATCGCCGGACAAGGCCACCGTCACATGCTCCTTGGCCAGTTGCGAGACGAGGAAGGTCGGAATCTGCGACGAATCGGAAAACGGTTCGTCATACAACTGCGGCAGCCGTGGAATTACGGCCATGGCTTGCTCTGCCGTCACATACAGTTCGGTATGGTCGGTCCCCAGATGCCGGGCTACCGCTTTTGCATGCTCAGCCTCGTTGTAGCCGGCCTCGTGAAAGCCGATGGTAAAAGTCTTGACTGGCCGCGCCGATTGCGCCTGCATCAGTGCCACTACGGTGGACGAATCGACACCACCGGAAAGAAAGGCGCCCAATGGCACATCGGCCATCATTTGCTGCCGGATAGCATCCTTGAGCAAGACTTCCAGCGCATCGACACCTTGCTCCGGCGTACCTTTGAACGGCGCAGCGACGCCAGCCTCGGCTATCCCGGCACCGGACCAATACGTACTTAACTGCGGTTCACGTTGCTTCAATGATATTGTCAGCAAGCAACCTGGCGGCAGTTTGGCGATACCTTCATAAATCGAGTAAGGCGCGGGAATATAGTTGTGCCGCAGCTGCAGACAGAGTGCGCCGCGGTTGACGCGGTTTTCGAACGCCGGATGCACGCGCAAGGCCTTCAGTTCGGAGCCAAACATGAAGACCGCGCCGCTACCCTGCCCCTGCCAGCCGTAATATAGCGGCTTTTCGCCGATGCGGTCGCGCGCCAGGGTCAAGGTGGCAGTCTGCCGGTCCCATATCGCCATGGCGAACATGCCGATGGCGCGCACCAGCGTTTCGCGGATGCCCCAGGCATCGAAGCCCGCCAGCAAGGTTTCCGTATCCGAATGGCCGCGCCAAGCTGGCGCCACCCCACTTTTTTCCAGCTCCTGGCGCAGCAACAGATGGTTGTATATTTCGCCATTGAAAGCGACCACATAACGGCCGGCGGCCGACGGCATGGGCTGATGGCCGGCCGGCGACAAGTCGACGATGGCCAGGCGACGGTGCCCGAGGCCGATACCCTGCTCTGCATCGCTCCAATAGCCTTCATCATCCGGGCCGCGAAGGGCAATGGTGTCCGCCATGCGCTTAAGCAGGGGAACATATACGCCACCATCGTGAGAAACAGGAGAGCCGAAGAAACCTACAAATCCACACATCAGTGAATACTTTCATTTGCAACGCGTTGATAGACTGCCTCGAAACGATCCCGGGCGCGCATTATTGTAAACTCTGCAACAATTCTTTGCCTAGCCATCTGTCCCTGCGCATGCAGAACATCGGCTTCCAGCGTCAGCAACTGCCCCAGCCCAAGTGCCAAGGCTGAAGAATCTTCCTTAGGAACAACAACACCGGTATCCGCCACCAGCATGGCCGCATCCCCCACGTCGGTCACGACACAGGGCACGCCCATCGCCATGGCCTCGCCCACGACATTCGGGAAGCCTTCGGTACGGGACGACAGGCCAAATATATCCATTGCCGACAGGCAGACAGCCACGTCGGCGCGCTCACCGAGCAACACAAAGCGATCTGCGCAGCCGGTCTGCTGAATCCAGTGCATCAGGACAGCATTGTCGCTGGTGAGTTCACGGCCCACCATCAGGAAGCGCACCTCGGGGTGGTCCTGCGCCACCAAGCCAGCAGCGCGCACGAAATTAGCGTGATCCTTGGCAGGATTGAAACGTCCCAGCGTGCCAACGACAACGTGCGTATCGTCAAAGCCGCACATCTGACGCAATCCGACACGCTGCTCCGGCGTGGCGACCAGTCGCGTCAGATCAAAGCCATTCGGCACCACCGTCATGCGCGTGGCATCGTAGCCAACCGTAATATGGGCACGGCGCGAGGCATCGGCGGCACACACGATGGTGTGTGGAATCTTGCTGGATAGCCAGGCGCACACCTTTCTAACCAGGGTTGTGGCGCGTGAACCGCCAGCCTGCACGTCGGTGGTTCGTATCCCCCAGATAATGTTTCTATTACCCGCCAAGCGCGCAGCAATACCGCCGAGCAGGTCGGCATGATACATCCAGGTTTGTACAATATCTGGACGATCATTCTTAATCATACGCATCAACTGCCAAATAATACGAGGTATATCGAACAGGGAACGCATGTTCAAGTAATACACATCAAAGCCCAACTTTTTCAATTGAGCACCAACCGTGCCAAGGGTCGTAAGCGAAATAATACTGTGACCATAACCACTGTTGCCAAAATGCGATTCAACCAAACGTTTGAGCATTAGCTCTGCGCCACCAACGTTTAGGCCTACAATAATGTGAAATATTTTCATTACCAAACATTAAAAATTATATGTAAATACTCTAAAGACGACCAACCATCAAAAATTAACAACTTGTCTACTTGATCCCATAAAAGAACGACAAAAAATTACTATCTAGATGAAACATTTCATTCGAAAATACTTTATAAGACTTACCTATGCACAACGAAAAATAGCGCATATTCTGCAGCATAAATTTCAAAAACTGGCGAGAAATTTAACAACCTAAAAACCATTGGAAATTCATCAAAGGCTGCGAATATATTTTTTAATATCAAAAATCTTAATTTTATACTTAAAGAAACTCAAACCATAAATGATTAATGAAGGCCCGAAAACCCAAGACCAAATAAAAAAACGATCATGATATGGCAAAAGTGAAGTCGGAATACATAGTGAATTCAAGATCAAATAAAATCGAAATAATGGAAGAACCAAAAGTCTCTTTATTGATATTTTCAACAATCCAAAAAAACTAAAAGCAATTGGCAATATTATAAATACTATGCTAACCAATAGAAAAGGAAGCTTGAAGCCAATAGTATAGTCATTACTTGGGTCAGTATTCAACACCTCGAGTGAAGCCAAATTCAATCCAGACTTTTCGTAAAAAAATGAACCAATCAGGCCTGGAATATTGAAGACATAAAGAACATTCAATATGCACCACATATAGAATGCGCCCAGGCCCCTAACGGCATACATTAAAATAACAGAGAATATTATGAAAATTGCAGAATAATGAAAAAAAGCGGCGAGGAAAGATAGAAAAATAAAATTCCCTAATTTTACGAACCTAAAATCAATAAAAGACAAGTAGAAAAATGCCACGGCAGTAGCTACCCCCTGCCTAATAACAACTCCTGAAACTGAACCAAATGGAGGGAAAAAAATATAGAATATTAAAACTAAAGAAAAAACCAATAAAACATCTTTATTTAACGATATACAAAACAATAAAAATGAATAAAAAACCAAAAATTTAATAAACCAAACAAACCCAGAAAACGAAAAAAACAAACTGGAAAATTTGGCAAAAATTACAAACCCTGGCTCATAAACAATAATATTTT
This sequence comes from Janthinobacterium sp. 78, assembly GCF_003096775.1. Classification (NCBI taxonomy): domain Bacteria; kingdom Pseudomonadati; phylum Pseudomonadota; class Betaproteobacteria; order Burkholderiales; family Oxalobacteraceae; genus Janthinobacterium; species Janthinobacterium sp. 78. Next base: position 58,334 of record NZ_QENT01000001.1, read on the forward strand.
CCCATAGCCCTTGCGTCTGCAATTTGTACCAAAATTGCTGATAATTATATAGGTCCGTAACAGGTTGAACCTGTATGGGAAAGGCTATAGAAAATATAATAAAAACAACCGCAATAATAATAAGTAAAAATATATGCATCGACATCCGAATTTCGGACCTACGTAGATGCGAATCTTGCGGAGCGGAGGCTATCACTTCAACCACCCCTTTGATTTCATTATGGCTAAGGGATAAAGAAAAACACAACAAGCCTTGAGTGCTGGACTAAGTTCTGACAATGCCTGGGAAAAGCGAGTCCCGGCATTGATATTGTGCCTCAAATAACTTGCAATGATTCTGGCACCATAAAGCGGATTATACTTAAAATAAGGCCAATATATCATCATTACCTTCTTAATAGCCTCAGCCTTGGCTACTGGATAACTTATCTTCATACTTCTATTATTCGAATAGGAAGTTGCAAGGCCAGTATCATATACACGAAAAATATCGTTCACATATACGTACCTGAATTTTTCAGAAATATTTGCCCATACAAATCCATTCGTATATCCGGGTTTCATTAATTCAAAAAAAGGCTTTATTACTGCCAATTTCGAAAACTGAAATAACTCACAAGTGATTCCTTGCTTAAATCTAATCTCCGGCTCGTTCGCAACCAGCTGATCAGAATCAAATTTTCTCCCAATCAATTTTCCATTTTCATCAATACATCTACCGCAGATACCTGCAATATCTTCAAATTTCCCATATTTTTCAATATAAGCTGCTGCCTTTTCCATAGTATTGGAAGGCAACTGGTCATCATGATCTAATAATCCGACATAAATTCCAGAAGCAATAGAACATCCAATTAAAGTAGATTTTGAGCCGAAATGATTATCTTCAAAAAAATGTGTTACGACCCTAAATGGTGCTTCTTTAGCGATTCTTTCAATAAGCTGTTTTGTTAATCCCGCATCAGTTGACGCATCATCAACAAGTATCCATTCGAAATTGGTATATGATTGATTTAAAAGACTCTGATAAGTCGCCCACAATGTATTTGTACTATTGTAGCACGATGTAATTATACTAAATAATGGAGCCACACTCTCCCCCTCACAAAAATAATACTTTTACCATATTAATTACTTTGCAATTTAAATCGCAAAATAAATAAATAGCAAAAAATTAGAAACATTCGTCAAAGCTTAAAATAAACTATGATAAGAATTTCTTTCCTATTAATTAAAAATTGAAATTAACCTTAGTTAAAAAACACGCTCTCAAAATTACATCACTGCAATTTCAACCTTTAACTGTACAGAAAATTTGCCACTTCTGGCGAATAGTATTTCTGACTAATGACGATGCCATAAGTGCGACAATTAAAAATATCACCCCGACACTTAAAATTCCGACCAATAATTCAAGACGACCTTCAGGCCAGACAAAAAATGTACGTATTAATATAGAGACGATTACAACTGGAAAGGCGATAGCTATCACGTCTTCAAAGAGCCAACGAGTATGCAATCCCTTGACAAATCGCCTATGAACTTTAGGAATCCAAATAAGAAAATAAGTGGCATTTGAAACTACCCACGCATACCCAGCACCGATAGCGCCATATTGTAATGTTGCCCAAATAAGGCAAGGTATTAGAACTACGACAAAAAGTAAATTCCCGTACATGTGCAATTTCAGATCGCCTTTTGCAAACTGTAGATAATATGGAAATGCCGCCAATGCCAAGATTCCATTTCCAAGTGCATAAAATGAAAGAATTGGAGCCGCTTTTTTTGCGACAAGGACATCACCCGTCCAGGCCAAAAGTACTTCATATCCAAAAAAAGCTAATGTCAAAGCTGCAGGGACAGCAATAATGCATATCAGCTGAGTAGCTTGTCTGTATAGCTTAATTAAACCTGCCTCATTTCCTTCAGCAGATAACTTAGTCAAGCGTGGTGAAAGTGCAGCGCTAATTGGCCCACTTATTACCCCGACGCCTCCTGCAACCAAAACACTTAAGGTGAAATAGGAATACTCAGACAGTGGCAATAACTTTGACAATAATAATTTATCAGTTTGCGTCACAAAAATCCAAACAGAACTCGTAAATGCAATACTGAAGGAAAATTTGAGAACTCCACGCAAAGGCTCCCATTGCCATGGCAACCGATGATTTGACTCCAATTTAGGTAATAGCCGATATGTCTGAAGAACCAGAAGCAACAACTCTGCAATAGTAACGGCCAATTGGTAACTAAAAAACTGCACCGGGCTTGAACCAACATAGATAAAGAAAGGAATAACGAGAACAAACCTAAAAGTTGATATTCCGAAATTTAAACCACTAAGCCAAACTATGCGTTCAAAGCCAGTTATCACACCTCGGTATAAGCCGCACATCCAACGAAGTGCGACGATCAAGGCAATTAGCATAATGGAATGCTGTACTTCAGCCAGTGGCAAGGATTGAATCTTAAGCCAACTACTGGCAATCACCCCTGATCCAGCAATCATAGTTGCAGCACCAAGTACAGCAATACCAATAAAAATACCCTCAAGTGCACGAAGCAAGCGACACAATGTAAGTGCATCACTTGCACCGCCATTAAAACGCGCTGTCGCCCGCGCCATAGTTGGCGTCAGTCCCATATCAAGTAGCTGAAACCATACTTGTAGCATCGCGAAAAAACCGACCAGGCCATAAGCCTCCGCGCCCATGTAACGTAAATACATGGGAATCATCACGATGCCTATCAGCGTGACATATATTTGGCTAACATAATTTGCCAAAATATTCTTTTTTAATGACACTTTAAATTCCGATTACTTGAATTGATATTTATATATTCTAATATTAGACTACAAAAAAAACACTTACGTTATGAAAAACAATAAAATAAAGATTTTTCATATAAAAAATAAATTCCATAGAGAAATATTTACACATCAACCCCAGTAATTATTTTTCTCCAAAATTTCGGCATAATCATCTTTAGTCACACCGACAATAACTTTGTCATGATATGTACCGTCTTTATAAAACCAATCACGACGTACGCCTTCATGTTTCCAACCACCTTTTTCGATATAGAATTTTATCGATCTTTCGTTATACGCAATCATATCCCCATCGAGGCGATTCAATCCCAGTTCCATGAAGGCATAGCGCATGATAGAGAATAAAGCATCCAGTGCATAACCTTTGCCTCTAATATTTTCCTGGCCGATCATCATTCCATGAAATGCAGTTTTATTTTTCCAGTCAATATTTACAATATTGGCAGTTCCAATCAGACCATGTTCAGGTGTATCTATACAAAAAACATGATCGGTAAGATTATTGTCCTTCCGGCTACGGACCCACTCCTCCGTGGAGCGGCTCGAGAAAGGAAAATGCCAGCCACCAAGCATTTTCCAAATTTCCGGATCATTACTCCATTTATGTAACTGCGGAATATCCGCAAGTTCAGGGGCGCGCAAGGTAACAACTTTTCCATTAATATTCATCTTAGGCTCCAACTATAGTAATTTTTTTCGAGAAAGAAAATCCAGGCATATTTCCGCCACACGCAGCATTGCATCTACACCATAACGTTGATCACATGGCAATGGCAGCAAACTCTTCACAAATTTCGACTCATGACTGTTATTGCTGACACGTGCTATCGTCTCTGGCCAATAGGTAGCCACAAAGACTCTCTCGCGTATTAAATGTGACCGTAACTCTACAGAATCGACAAGAAAAGGATAGCAAAGCGGACCATCCATGTTCTGCAAATCCAATTCAATTTGATTCAGACTGCCCAAGTGCCTGTGCAGGAAGTCGAAATTTTCGTTACGCCTGATTTTTGCAGCTTCGAAATCGATACCATGCAATATGCGCCGGGTCAGTTGCGACATCTTTAGCGGCTCGCACTGTTCCAGCGAATGTTCCGCCTTCTGGTAGTCTGCGTAGCCAGCCTCCGGCGTTTTCGCCAGACGCGTTAAGCCGGATATTGCACGTGACAACGATTCCTGATCGCTCTCCTGCGGCTCAGCAATTGGCAGCCCGGTGACCAGTAAACCGCCATCCGGCACGCCAAAGAACTTGCGTGCAGAATAGATCGTGGCCAGACAATCGCGGGGAGGCGAATAAAATGCCTGCGAATGGTCCAGGATGAGCTGGCGAGGGTTGTAGCGATGGAACAAGCCATCTATATTTTTTTCACAGACGCCAAAATAATTCACATAGAATAACCAATCCGCTTCGTCAAGTTCGACATCGCCGATGATGTTGAACTCGCCATCAATGGAATAGAACAGGCATTCCACTCCGGCTTTTTCAAGCGGTGCAACCATCGAATCGCAGATGTAATGCGGCATGTAGACCCTGGATGGTTTCCCCGTCCGTAACAAAGCCAGGAAAGCCGCCCGCGCGGACTGGAATTCATAAGCCGCCGGATACAAGAATGGCTTAGCCTTGGGAAATTCCAGCTCAAAATACCCGCCAATAGCGCTGTTCATCAAATCACCGAGTTGCCAGTTAGCATTTGCTTTGCTGCGGCGCGATCGTTAAACATCAGCACATCCAGCATCGATAAACCAGGGTGGAAATCGGCAGAACCCTGAGCATAGGGTTCTATTTTTGTATCGAGAAAATGCAGATCGATGCCATGGCTGGAAAATGCCGCCGCATCATACAAGTCCCGCCCACCTGGCAGGTTGTAGTATTGCTTCGCCTTCTCTTTTTCACAAATATCAATGACGCGCTCGGCGCTGTGCAGATGCGCATTCTCATATTCGACAGACGACATGACAAAATCGGTCTGCAATTGCAGGTAATCGGCGATCAGTACAACGCTCTTCTTGGCCATCTCGGCGATATTCAGATTATCCGAAAAAATAACTTCGGAAAAAATGCCGTTAACTTCGTCAAAAAACGGAGCTTTTCGATAGGAATGGCGCAAGGATTCGGCCATTTTTTTCTGCCAGATGCCGCCGCCTTGCGCAGCTATCTGGTTGATTTTAAGGAAAGGACTGGCCCCGGCCAGGGGCACCGTGATGTAGCGTACCTCGCCGGCCAGAAACAGCCTGTTCCGGTTGATCCAGCCATTCTTGATAAAATTCACGTCATCGTAAAAGACAAATTTGTCTACCGCGGCAACAAGCTGAAAATACCCTATGTATGGAAACAGATAGGGCTGCATGATTGCCAGCTTCATGCGGTTGGCGCCACGACGAGGTCCACGATCTTCCGTTGTTGCTCAGCCGTCAACTCAGGATAAATCGGCAGGCACAACACCTTTTGCGCCGCCGCCGTGGCAACGGGAATATTGTCGCGGTGCGCGGACGGCAAGCCGCGGTACATCGGGAAATCAGTGATGAGCGGGTAGAAATAGCGGCGGGCAAACACGGCATGTTCCTTGAGGCGGTCATACAGGCCATCGCGGCTCAAAGGATAGTCGGCATCGATTAAAATCGGGAAATAGGAATAGTTGGCTACCACTTCGCCGGCATCCTGCACGCAACTGATGCCTTTGACATCGCGCAACAGGGCGCGGTAGGTCTCGTCGATCTCGCGGCGCCGAGCCAGGGCATGGTCGACATGTTGCAGCTGCAATACGCCGAAGGCCGCATTGATCTCGCTCATCTTGCCATTGATGCCAGGCGCCACGACCGTCAGTTCGTCGACAAAACCAAAGTTCTTCAACTGGTCGATGCGCAATTTCGTCTTCGCATCCGGGCAAATGATGGCGCCGCCTTCGAAGGTATTAAATACCTTGGTGGCATGGAAACTGAGCACGGATAGGTCGCCGCAGCGCAGAATGCTGCCGCCCTTGTTTTGTACCCCGAAGGCATGCGCCGCGTCGTAAATGACGCGCAAATTGTAATTGTCGGCAATTTTCTGGATCGCATCCACGTCACATGGGTGGCCATAGCAATGCACGGGCATGATGGCGGTGGTTTGTGGCGTGATGGCCGCCTCGATTTTTTTGGGATCGAGGTTGAGCGTATCAGGATCGATGTCCACAAACACCGGCTTGATGCCGTTCCACAGCAGGGAGTGGGCGGTCGCGACGAAGGAATACGGGGTGGTAATCACCTCGCCCGTGATCCGCAGCGCCTGCAAGGCGGTAATCAAGGCAATGGTACCGTTGGAAAACAGCGCGAGATGTTCTACGCCCAGGTAAGCGCACAGCGCCTTTTCCAGCTGCTGGTGAAATGGACCGCCATTCGTCAATACCTTGCTATCCCATATTTTTTCCAGGTATGGCAGGAACTCGTCCAGGGGAGGTAAATACGGTTGGGTGACGTAAATGGGTTTGGTATTGCTCATAATACTCCAAATCAAATCAAATCAAAAAAAGATGCAGGTAATCTAATCTGGGTCTTTACACGCTGCTAAGTACCAGCTGTCGCATTATCATGTATTAAATTTTTCCAACACTCAATTTCCAACTTTGCCTTTGCGTGTAGAATTTTTCCATACTGACGATAATTTTTCCCAACGCTCCCTACTTTCCGAACTCCGGCGAGATTCCGTGTATATTGCACTGGCAAATGCCATCACTATTCCCAATACTCCACCCACGGCCACCGCTATCAAGGTAATCAATCCGCGTAGCGGTGCAGACTTACGTTCAGCCGGAATTGCCTCATCCAATACTTGGATCAGCGACGAATCCTTGGCTTCATCTATTTTCGCCAATTCAAACTGCTTGGCCAATAATTCAAATACCGTTTCATAGTATTTCACATCGCGCAAACTGCGCACGTACTCGACGCCAACCTCAGGAATGCTGCCGGTAGGTACCATCAGATCGCCATTTCCAGTTCGACTACGTTCCAGTTTAGATAACTGCACTTGCATGCCACGTAACTCTTCCTGAGAGCGTAACAGTTCCGGGTTTTGTGGCGCAGCGAAGGTACGCATTGCATTCAACTGTATCTCTTTAGCCGCAATAGCACCCTTCAATTGGGCGACATTACCGATGATAGCCTGCACTTGTCCATCCAACTGGATAAGCCCAGTTTTTTCCTGAGTGGCACGCAGGGCAATTTCAGCTTTGGCCAACTGCTCTTTTGCATCCTTAAGTTGCTTTTCGAAAAATAGACGACGTTGCGATGACTCGGTGATTGCCATCGTTTGCGTAAGCTTCGCTAATTCTTCAACATAGGCATTTGCCATTTCAGCAGCAATTTTCGGATCTGAATCTTCTACACTGATAGATATCAAACCATCTTTTTTGCCATTTGCAATATTACTGAAGCCACTTAACGTATTGCGGGTGTCATCCATTGTCGCTTTTTCATAGCGCGACTTAAGTTTGAAACGTTCAATCAATTTATCAGCAATAGTGCGGCTTTCCAGCAACCCCACATATAAATCATTCGGATTCTTAATCCCTGCCAGACTTCCAGCCGTACCTGCCAACCCGCCAAGCTGACCCAGCATGGCGGACATCCCGGAACTCTGCTGCTGTTGCGGCGGCATAATTTTCGCTGTACTGGTGAAAGTAGGCGGGATCATCAGACTGACGGCCATTGCTACCAAACCAGTCCCTATTGCCATGCCTATGATCATTTTTTTTCTGCTGACCAATACAATTAACAGGTCCAGAGGGTGGATTTGATCATCCATGCTTGCGGCATCATTTGCTTGACTATTGCTGCGCTGTTGTTCAGACATCGTCTTTACTTTCAATCGGTTTCGGGCTCGGTACTCTCATACCATGAAGGCCATTTAGTTTTTCAGCACCTTAAGTCCGGCAGCTCCCAGGCCAAACTGGTAAAAGATCGTCGTCCATTCCTTGAAGCTCTGCGTAAACGAACTGCGCTCGATTTTCTCCGGCACAACGACGGTATCACCTGCGTTGACGAGATTGCCGCCTACGCCACTGAACCAACCACTGCTGCGGCCGCTTTGGGCCGTGCCGTCTGCACGAATCACATACATTTCAGACTTGTCCGCCGTCACGGTCGGACCGCCGGCAAGCTCAAGATAGTCGCTCACGGTGCGGCTCGGACGATACACAAAAGCATTTTGCTGGAACACCGAACCAATGACATCGATCGTATGCGGACGGCGCGGAATGAAGACACTGTCACCGTCCTGCAAAGGCAGGTCCGGCAAGTCTTTCACTTGTGCATTACCATTTTGCAACTCCAGCACGATCCGCCCTTCGGCCTTGATCGCACGCAAGCGCCTTGCAATGCTGCGCTGCTGTTCCGATTCGACGGCGATCTTGGCGGCATTATCCTTGTCGTTGGAACTGCCGATACGTTGCGTTGCATTCGACTCCAGGTCACGCTCGAAGCGATCTGCCGCCTCGTCCAGCTTTGCCTGCTGCAGGCGCCGCACGGATTCACGGTTCAGCGTCATCGCGTAGATATAACCGTTATCGGTGGTGCCGCCAAGACGGGTCACCAGTTCCCGGAGCGTTTCGCCTTTCTTCAGCTGGAACACGCCGCTTTGCTTGACTTCGCCAGACACGCGCACATATTCGTTTTGAATCTGTATCTGCACCGGTACCGCACCAGGAGCAAAGATGCGCAGGATGTCGGTTGCCTTCACCGGTATGCCCGCCAGGCGGCTGCTGATGTTTTCCGACTCGGCCGTGATATCCACGACGGTCTGGTAATTGTTATCGACGTTTTTTTCGATCAGAATGCGTTTTGCTTCCGCTGCGGAATCGACACCGCCCGCCCAGCCGACGATATCGGCCAGTGAAGTGCTGCCCTTCAATTCGAAGATGGCTTGCTTCTTGACATTGCCGGATAGTGCCACCAGAGGGCCGACTTCCGGAATATAGATCACATCGCCATCCTGCAGGGCGATGTCGTGGCTCTTGTCGCCTTTGACCAGTACATCGTACAAGTCGAACGTTGTCACCGTTTTGGAGCCGCGCTTGACCTGGATGTTGCGCATCGTACCGGCGGCATTCGGTCCGCCCGATGTGAACAAGGCGTTCAGCAAGGTGCTCATGGCGCCCAGTGTGTATGTGCCAGGGCGCATGGCATGGCCGACGACATAGATTTGCACGGCCCGCGTCTGCGAAATGCTGACTGTCAGGTCAAAATTGTTGAACATTTTGCTCACTGCTTTTTTCAAGTGTCCCTGCAGGTCGCGGTATGCCACGCCGCTGACCTTGACCGCGCCAACGCGAGGGATATAGATCTCTCCGCTGCGGTTGACCGTAGCGCTGATGTCGATATCGACCATACCCCAGCCGCGTATCTGCAATTCGTCGCCAGCGCCGACCACATAATCCGAGTTCACTTGCGCGCCATCAAACGGTGCAAAGGTGGAAGGCACATCGCTGAACAAGTCCTTGCCAAAGATATTCAGGTTCTTGCCAGTGACCGTTTCAGCATAGGCCTCGAACGACGGCTTCACATCGCTGCTGGTCTTGCCTGGTCGCGTCAGCAAGGGAGCTTGCGCCTGCCGCGTGTCGTTGCCTGTCAGGCTAGGCAGGGGCATGGTACCGGATGGCTCGGTATTCGCGGCATTGGCACCGCGCCCCCCCAGTGCGTTACTCTGGGCCCAAGCCGATGTCGACGCCACAGCAAACAGGCACGATGAAAGGATCAGTTGCTTGAGGATCGGCTTTGCTACGTTACAGTACATTTTCATGCTGGTCTTTTTTGTGTGATAAGGTTGATTCAATTGGTGCCCGAATATATCCGCACCACTGCATTCACAATTTTTTGCCGCGCGCGGCCGACTTTCTCCATGCCTCAGGATACCCAACATGGCACGGGACGCACATCGTGCCGCGCCATGCTGTCAAACAGCCAGCATTCGCTCATCCACGATGCCGCGGCCGGGCCAGGTGACGTAGCGACTGATCACCTACATGGGCAACCACTTTACTCGGATGAAATCATTCAGGGACTCATTGCACAGCAGCGCCAGGATTGGTGACTGGCAGACACATTATCAGCGGCGCCAACGCTGCGCCACAGTCCGATGCCGAAAAGCGACAGTCCAAGGATACCAGAAGGATTCGTGAAATGGACGTGGGGAAAGCGCCATGCGCCACCGACTTTTGTAACAGTGGTGGCGCAGACAACGCTGAAGCTCGCTCGCGCATGACAAAAAACCAAGGCGCCTACAAATGCCGCCTGGGCGACTTTCTGTGGCAGTCTTCCAGTCTTGCTATTGAATCAGTTCTTCGATGTCGTTATCGAATCGACATAATATGCGGTGGCTTCGTCCAGACCCTCGGCTACCCGGTGCGTCGGCACATAACCGAGCAGCGTGGAAATCTTGCTGATGTCAGCCTGCGAATGACGCACGTCGCCGTCGCGGAAGGCGCGGTACACGACTTCTGCCTGCGCCGCCGAAGGCATGCTGCGCGCCACGCGTTCGCGTATCAATGCGAACAGCTCGTTAAGCGTGGTGCGGTCACCCAAGGCCAGGTTGTAGATCTGATTGACGGCTTCCGGATTGGTGCTCGTCGCGGCCAGGATGTTGGCCTGGACGACATTGGCGATAAAGCAGAAATCGCGGCTCGTCTCACCGTCGCCATTCACGTAGATCGGCTCGGAACGCAACAAGGCGCCATACCACTTGGGTATTACGGCCGCATACGCGCCTTCCGGGTCCTGACGCGGGCCAAACACGTTAAAGTAGCGCAATCCTATCGTTTCCAGGCCATAGCAGCGGCCGAACACGTCCGCATACAACTCATTGACGTACTTGGTCACTGCGTACGGCGACAGCGGCTTGCCGATACGGTCTTCGATCTTTGGCAGGCCAGGATGGTCGCCGTAGGTGGAACTGGAGGCGGCGAAAACGAAACGGCTGACCTTGGCGTCGCGGCTCGCCACCAGCATGTTCAGGAAACCGGAGATATTCGTGTCATTGGTGCGAATCGGATTTTCGAGCGAACGGGGCACGCTGCCCAGTGCCGCTTCGTGCAAGACGTAATCGACACCATCGACCGCGCGTGCGCAATCAGCCAATTCACGGATATCGCCTTCGTGGAAACGAAAACGTTGCCATTGCTCCGGCGTCAGCAGTGCCTGCACGCGGTCAAAATTATGACGGTGGCCGGTTTCAAAATTATCCAGGCCCACCACGTTCTGCCCCAGCTTCAGCAATGCCTCTAGCAGGTTCGAGCCAATAAAGCCGGCTACGCCGGTAATCAGCCAGGTCTTGGGTTGGTTGCGCAGCTCGGCGCAGATTTGTTCATATGCTTGCATTAATCTCTTTCACAGTCGCCACAGGGGAATGCCGGCGCTTTCGAACTCGGCCGGCTTGCAAATGCCCTTGACGTCGATCACTACTGCACCGTCTGCCAGCACCTGCTGGAATTGCGTCACGCTCCAGGCTGCGTATTCATGATGCGCCACAGCCAATACGGCTGCGTGGGCCGGTTTCAGCTGCGCCAACGGCGTCAGGCTGATGCCATATTCATGTTCCGCTTCGGCCGAATCCGCCTCAGGATCGGTCACTTGCACCGTCACGCCGAACGATTGCAGTTCGCGGATCACATCGATGACCTTCGAGTTGCGCAAATCCGGGCAGTTTTCCTTGAAGGTCAGGCCAAACACGGTCACCGTGGCTTGCGCAACGTTGTGGCCGGCACGGATCAGCTGCTTGATCGTCTGCTGGCCGATGTAGGCACCCATGCCATCGTTGATGCGGCGTCCGGCAAGAATGACTTGCGAATGGTAGCCAAGCTTTTCAGCCTTGTGCGTCAGATAGTAAGGGTCGACGCCGATGCAATGGCCGCCCACCAGACCCGGCTTGAATTTCAGGAAATTCCACTTGGTGCCAGCTGCCTCGAGCACGCTGTTGGTGTCGATGCCCATGCGTTCGAAGATCAGCGACAGCTCGTTCATCAATGCGATGTTCAAGTCACGCTGCGTGTTTTCGATCACCTTGGCCGCCTCGGCCACCTTGATGCTGGCGGCCTTGTAGACGCCTGCCGTCACCACCGACGCGTACACGTCGGCAACGATATCGAGGGTGGCCTGGTCTTGGCCGGAAACCACTTTCATAATTTTCGTGAAAGTATGTTCCTTGTCACCTGGATTGATGCGCTCCGGGCTGTAGCCGACGGTGAAATCCACGCCGCACTTCAAACCCGATACGCGTTCCAGGATGGGCACGCACACATCTTCGGTCACGCCAGGATACACCGTCGACTCGTAGACCACGATGTCACCGTGCTTGAGCGCCTTGCCTACCGTTTCCGAAGCGCGCTCCACGGGGGTCAGATCCGGCTGGTGCGCATCGTCCACAGGCGTAGGAACGGCAACGATATGGAAATCGGCCTGCGCCAGTTCCACAGTACTGGAAGTAAACAGGATATCGGAATCACCCAGGTCGGCACCGGTAACTTCATTGGTGCGATCATGACCAGCGCGCAACTCCGTTAGCCGCGTTTCGTTGATATCGAATCCTATGGTGCGCATCTTGCGACCAAACGCTACGGCGACAGGCAAACCAACATAGCCAAGGCCAACTACTGAAATTTTACGATTTTGCATGGATATATAAGGCGATATTGAAGGAAACATGGAGGCTAATTAGGCATCACCGCACAGCGAAATGGCGACCAGCGAAAGAGGAGCCCGTCCGGTATAAATGAGCGTTAGTACCGGACAACATCCGAGACTATAGCAGAATTCATAACCATTCTGCAGTCGTGCGCCTGTCCCGTGCTCGCCTATTGTGAGGCGACACTATGGACCTCGATCCAACTTATTTAATTTCCGTGGTGCAACTGAGACAAATCAGCGGCACCAGCATTCGCATCGCCATACCCTACAAATGACAGCCAGGCCAGCCCTCCCGCCATCGCCATCCAAGCTGGCAAGGCCAATGTCAATCTGCTATGTCCTCTACCCCGCCATCACGCCAGCTGCGTGGCTGCGGTAGCGCCACGCCTTGAGCACAATGAGCAACAACGCCAGCACGGCCAGCAGCAAGCCGCTGGCGATCACGCCCTGCATGCCATAGCGTGCAATCGCCATGCCGCCCGCCACGGCCCCAACGGTCACGCCCAGGTTGATGGCGGCGATATACACGCCGATGGCGAACGCAGGCGCCTCGCGCGCTTCGCTGCTGAGCCACACCACTATCAGGCCGCTCGTATGCGCGGCGCCCCAGAACAGCAGCAGGACGGCCAGTGCCGCCCAGCCAATATCGCCGCCCGCAAACTGGTACAGCAACCAGTACGCCAGCCCCAGCAGCACGGGCTGCAACACCACCGTGCGCAGCACATGCGTGCCCAGCTGGCGCCCCGCGAACAGATTACCGGCCACGCCACCTGCGCCAAACAGCACCAGCGCCAGCCCCGTCTGGCGCGCCGACAAGCCCGCCACCTGCTGCAGGTACGCGGCCGCATATGCATACACGGCAAACATGGCGGCAAAGACAAACACGGCAGCGGCAATGGTGAACCACAGAGCGGGTTTGCGCAGCACAGCCAGCTGGCGGCCATACGCCATTGGCGCCTCCTGCGGCGTGTCCGGCAGAAACAGGTATAGCCCCAGTGCCGCCAGCGCATTGACCAGCGCGCAAGCGAGGAACGATGCCTCATAGCCAGACTGCGCGGCGATCCAGGTGGTGAGCGGAATGCCCAGCACCATGCCCATGCTGGTGCCCGTGAACGCATGCGCGCCGGCCCGCGCCGCTTGCTGCGGCGGATACAGGGCGGCGGCGGCCACCATGGCCAGCGAGAAATACACGGGGTGGAACAGGGCCGGCACCACGCGCAACGCCAGCAGCCACCCGAAGCGCGGTGCATACGCCGAGGCCACGCTGGCCAGCGCGAACACCAGCAGGGAGACGATCAGCACCGGTTTGCGGCGCCAGCGCGTGGCCAGCAGCACGAGGAAGGGACCGCCCACGGCGATCACCAGTGCGAACAGGCTCACCAATGAGCCCGCCTGCGCCGCCGTCACGCCAAAGCGCTGCATAATCATCGGCAAGATGCCGACCACGCCAAACTCGATGCAATACACGCCGAACAGGCCCAGCGCGAGGAAGACGATGGGCCTCATTGCCCTTGCCCCACGCCATACACTGCCTGGCACAGTTGCGTGACAAACGGCCCCGCCATGCCTTCCAGCGCCGTATTCGTGAACGCCACCACCGACAGTTCGCGTGCCGGGTCGACAAACCACGAGTGGCCATACGTGCCGCCCATGCGCCACGTGCCCGCCGCTTCCGGCGTGGCGGCCATTTGCGGATCGGTCAACACGGTAAAACCCAGGCCGAAGCCACGGCCGGGCCAGAACGGCAAGTCGAACGCAGCAGTCTGATTTTCTCCCAACTGGCGTGCCAGCGCAGGCGGCAACAGCGGTGCGCCGCCCAGGCGCAGGGTTTCCAGCAAGCGCATGAAGTCAGGCGCGGAACCGAGCATGCCGGCGCCGCCGGACGGATAAGCGTGCGCATCGCGGGCGCGTGCCGGGGATAACACAAACCCTGCCATGCCGTCGAGAAACGGCAGATGGTCTTCCCCCACTTCCAGCAAACGCCGCGGCCGGGCCTCTCCCGCTGCGCGGTCCGCATACGCGACGGCTAGGCGCGCCGGCTGCGTGCTGATAAAACCCGTGTCGCGCATGGCCAGCGGCGCCGTCACCAGCAGTGCCACGGCGTGCGCCAGCGGCAAACCAGTCACCGCTTCGATCACCGCGCCCAGCACGTCGGTGGCGATCGAATACGCCCAGCGCGTGCCCGGCGCATACGCCAGCGGCACGGTGGCCAGGCGGCGCAGATTGTCTGCCAGGGAAATACGGGACGCATCCATGCCGTCGGACACGCCCGCCTGCGCATACGCGCCGCCCGGCGGCTGGAAAAAGCCATAGTCGAGCCCTGCCGTGTGCGTAAGCAAATGCCGCACGGTGATGGCCGCCACGGCGCCGTCCGGCTGGCACGGCGTGAAATACGGCAGCCAGCGCGCCACCAGATCGTCGAGGCCCAGGCGATGCTGCCCCACCAGCGCCAGCGCGGCCGTGGAAACGATGGGTTTGCTGACGGAGGCCAGGCGAAAGACGGCATCCTCGCGCATGGGCGTGCCCGCCTCGCGGTCCAGGTAGCCTGCAGCGCGGCGATAGATTTCCTGGCCACGCTGGCACACCAGCACCACGGCGCCCACCAGGCGCTGCTGCTGCAAGACGGCATCGAGCAAGGGATCGATGCGGGCGGACAAGGCCGCGGGAGAGAAGTTGTACATCATGGCGTAGCCTTTCAAATGATCAGGCTGCCAAGGTAAGCCAGGCGCGATCAAAGAAAAACAGGCTATAGTTTCTGTCTGTGCGGACGTTGGCATCCGCAATCAGTGATGACAAGGGACGACATGGATAACCTGGCGGGATTCACGGCCTTCGTGCAGGCGGCGGAAACGCGCAGTTTCGTGGCGGCGGGCCGGGTGCTCGGTATTTCCGCCTCGGCCATCGGCAAGAGCATCGCGCGGCTGGAAGCACGCCTGGGCGTGCGCCTGTTTCACCGCAGCACGCGCAGCATTGCGCTGACCAGCGAAGGCACGGTATTCCTCGAACGCTGCCGGCGCATCCTGGGCGAGATCGAAGCGGCCGAGCTGGAGTTAACGAACAGCAAGAGCGCACCACAAGGCCGGCTGCGCGTCAGCCTGCCACAGGTGGGCAGCTTGCTCAATCCCGTGCTGGCGGCCTTTGCGCGCGCCTATCCGCAAGTGGAACTCGACCTCGATTTCAGCGACCGCCGGGTCGACGTGATCGAGGAAGGCTACGACGCCGTCGTGCGCGCGGGCGAAAGCGCCGACAGCCGTTTGATGAGCCGCCAACTGGGCCAGTTCCAGTTGCAGCTGGTGGCAGCGCCCGCCTATCTGGCACAGCACGGCACACCAGCCTTGCCCGCCGAGCTGGCGCAGCACACTTGCCTGCTGTACAAATTTCCCAGCAGCGGCAAGATCGAAGCCTGGCCCCTGCCCGAGTGGCCGGCCCTGCACGCGGCGGGCTTGCCGGCACTACTCAACTGCAACAGTGTGGAGACCCTGCTGCACTTTGCCGAAAGCGGCCTGGGCATCGCCGCCCTGCCCGACTTTGCCGTGCGCGTAGCGCTCGCCGCAGGCCGCTTGCAGCCGGTGCTGGACGCGCACCGCCAGCACGACGGCGCCTTGCGCATCCTGTGGCCCAGCAGCCGCCACCTGACGCCGAAACTGCGCGCCTTCATCGATTTCCTGGCCATCCACGTGTTTCCGGAAAACTGAGCCCGCATCCAGCGCCGCGCGCGTTGTTTCCACACGACAACTTATTTAAATTGCTACCATTTTTAAAACTTTTCACGGACTTGATACAAGTTTTTGTATTGCAGTGCAAAATTTTGAGGAACAATTACAGACTCGCCGCCCTTACGTATTAACCCGTAGTCCTGGCTTGTCGACGTTTTCCCTCACTACCGCAATACGAAAGCAATCATGTCACTCACACAATTCAAAATCGGCACCCGGCTCGGGATCGGATTTGCTGTCGTCCTCGGCCTGCTGGTGGCCGTCTTGCTCGTCGGCCTGTATTCCATGGGCCAACTGAGCGCACGCACCCACGACATCGTGGCCGACAAGAACGTCAAGATGGCTGCGGCCAACACCATGAGCGACAACGTGCGCAACATTACCCTGGCGATCACCAGCGTGGTGGTGGCGCCGACGGAAGCGCTGGTACAGGCGGAACTGGCGAAAATCGGCGAGTCGCGCAAGAAATACGGCGCCGCCAAGGAAACCTTGCAAAAGAAAATCTCGACGGACAAGGAAACGGCGCTGATGGCCGAACTGGACGCCGCCTTGAAATCGGGCGCGCCGCTGAACAACAAGGTCATCGAGCTGCGCAATGCGGGCCAGACGGAAGAGGCGATCGCCTTTTTGACGCAGCAGGCGGCACCCAGCCTGAAGATCGTGCTGGGCGCGCTCGACAGCCTGGTCGCGTATGAAGCCGAGCAGGCGGCGCAAGCGGCGACGGATGCCGAAACACTGAGCGCCAGCGCGCGCGCCTACATGATCATCCTGGGCAGCGTGGCCGTGTTGCTGGGCGCTTTTGTTGCCTGGATCATCACGCGCTCGATCACCCAGCCCATCAATGCGGCCGTCAGCGTGGCCGAAACCGTGGCGTCCGGCGACTTGTCTTCGCACATCGTCGTCAATTCCAGCGATGAAACGGGCCGCCTGCTGGGTGCCCTGAAAGCCATGAACACCAGCCTGCTGGGCGTGGTGGCGCAAGTGCGCCACGGCACGGAGGCGATTTCCACGGCATCGAGCGAAATTGCCGCCGGCAACCTCGACCTGTCGTCCCGCACGGAAGAGCAAGCCAGTTCGCTGGAAGAGACGGCGTCGGCCATGGAAGAACTGACCTCGACCGTGAAACAGAACGCGGACAATGCGCGCCAGGCGAACCAGCTGGCGAAAAGCGCGTCGGAAGTGGCCGTGCGCGGCGGCAGCATCGTCTCGCAAGTGGTCGACACCATGGGCACCATCAACGAATCGTCGAAGAAAATCGTCGACATCATCGGCGTCATCGACGGCATCGCCTTCCAGACCAACATTCTTGCCTTGAACGCGGCCGTGGAAGCGGCGCGCGCGGGCGAGCAGGGACGCGGCTTCGCCGTGGTGGCAACAGAGGTGCGCAACCTGGCGCACCGCTCGGCCTCGGCCGCCAAGGAAATCAAGGAACTGATCGCCGCCTCGGTGGCCAACGTGGACACGGGTTCGCGCCTCGTCAATGAAGCGGGCCAGACCATGGGCGACATCGTCGACAGCATCGTGCGCGTGACCGACATCATGGGAGAAATCACCTCCGCCACGCACGAGCAGACCATCGGCATCGAGCAGATCAACATGGCCATTGCCCAGATGGATGAAGTGACGCAGCAAAACGCGGCCCTGGTGGAAGAAGCGGCAGCCGCCTCGCAAAGCATGCAGGAACAGGCGGGCGAGCTGGCGCACGTGGTGGGATTCTTCAAGACAGGCAACCATGTCGCCAGCGCAGCCAGGCTGACGCCTGTGCGCACAGCAGCGGTAGCGGCCGCCATCGCACGCCCCGCAGCCAAGCCCGCACCCGCGCGCCAGGCCGTGGCAGCCGCACCGGCACGCCGCAGCAATGCGGCTGCCGAAAGCGAATGGGAAGAGTTTTAAGTAATAGCAGCAAGCTCCAGACATGTAAGCCAGGCAGGAAGTTGCTGCCTGGCTTTTTTTCGTCCGCCATCGCCACTTTTTTTGCGGCAAAGCCCGCGCAATAGGCGAAAGTGCAAAACACGCGCCGCGCATACCCTTTACAATCCTCGCTCGCTTTACAAAATATTGGTCATCATGAATCAGGCAGAACAGCAGCGCCTCCTGGCTATCCTGGAGTATTGGCACAAGATCGAATTCTTTATCCCGTTTGACCTGAATCAAATCACGGACGTTGAAGACCAGTCCACCGTGCGTCTCCTGCACCGCGAACAGCTGGCGCAATTGCCGCTGCAGTTCGCCACGCAATGGCAAGTCCCGTCCGACCGCGAGATCGACGGCTTCTCGCTGTTCCTCGGCGTGTTCGACAAGGCGGAAATCAACAAGGCTTGTCCACCGGCCAACGGCCCGGAAAACATCGCCGACACAGAAAAAACAGAGCTGCTGGGACGCTCGTGCTTTGCCCGCCTGAATCTCAATGCGCTGGGCGAGCCGCAATTCGATCCCGTTTCCGTGTCGACGTTGCCGTGGGCCCTGGGCCGCGCGCGCACGCCGGACTGGTCGGGCCTGAGCCTGGACGCCTTCAGCGACAGCCAGCTGGCGCTGCAAGACAGCTTGCGCAATTTCGCCGCCGCCCGCGCACCCCAGCAAGTGACGGACGAGGCGGGCAATGTCTCATCGCCCCTGTCCGGCATGGAAATCGCGGCCCTGGCCGACCTGCTGCGCGACTGGGCCGGTTTCCACCCGTCCGCCGGCCAGCCGCTGGTCGTGCTCGAATTGCGCACGCGCAAGAAACGCGCCGCCGTGGCGGAAACCGACCTGGCTGAGGCCAGCCAGAACCGCAGCCTGGACTTCGGCGACGCGGTGGAACCATCGATCGATATCCTCAACAGTTTTTACCTCGACGACCTGGAACAGATCATCCGCGCCTTGCGCGGCGGCAAGCTGCCAGCCACCGTCGCCGCCTACCTGACGCCGCTGGCGCAGGATGAGCGCATCGACCTGTACAGCCCGGCTGGACGCCAGGCGCTGGCCGCCATGCTCAATCCGGGCAATATGAACCGCGGCCACTGGCTGGAAGACGCCAGCTACGCCATGAGCCTGATGCAGCAGTTCGCCATCCATGGCGCGCGCACGGGCTTGAGCGAACGCGGCATCTTTTCCGTCAATGGCCCGCCGGGCACGGGCAAGACGACCTTGTTGCGCGAATTGTTCGCTGACAACATCGTGCGCCGCGCCAGCGTGCTGTCCTGCCTGGACCGCGCCGGCGACGCCTTCATCGGCAAGGTGGCCGTGGCCTTCGAAGGCGTGCGCGACCCGATCACCATCGCGCGCTTGCGCCCGGAACTGACGGGCTTTGAAATGGTCGTCGCCTCGTCGAACAATGCGGCGGTGGAAAACATTTCAGGTGATTTACCTAAGCCCAAGCAGCTGGGCAAGGAATGGGCACGCACGCGTTACTTTGAAAGCGTGGCGCGCCGGGTCGTGGCCGACGGCAATGGCGCCAACCGCGCTCTGGCCGAACAAGAGGCGCCATGGGGCTTGATGTCCTGTGCGCTGGGCAATAGCGCGAACCGCCGCCGCTTCGTCAGCAATTTCTATGACGACGACTGGGATAAAACCACGGCGCGCAAGACGCCGAACGCACAGAATATCCGCCAATGGCTGGCCAGCTATCAGGGCGTCAGCTTCGCCCAGGCGGCGCGCGAGTTTCGCGAGACGGAACACGTGGTGGAAAAGGCCCTGGCCGAGCACGCCCAGTACGCTGCCCTGTGGCAAGCCGTGGGCACTTGCACGGAAGCCGACTTCATTGCGGCCAGCCAGCAGGCGCTGATTGCTGCGGAGCAAGAGATGGATGCGGCGAATGCCGCCCTGTCCGGCGCGCTGGCGCAGCAGGACACCCTGCTCGCCAGCAAGAAAGAATTGCTGGAAGAGGAACGCCTGGTGGCGCTGACGCAGCCCGGCTTTTTCGCCCGCCTGTTCCGCACGGCCCCGGCGCGCGCCTACAAAGATGCCGTCATCGCCAATGCCGAGGCGCAGCGCCAGGCCGCGCGCGACGTGTCCGCCATCAAGCTGCTGCTGAAAGGCGAGCTGGAACCGCGCTGCGAGCGCGCCCGCAACAGCCTGCACATCGCCCTGCGCACGGCGCAATCGCGCCAGCGCGAATGGGATGACAGCACGGAACTGCTGCGCCGCGCGCGCATGCGTTTCCCCACCATCATCGCCCCGGCCACCCTGGACGAGCTGGACGGCGACGCGCTGCAAATTGGCGGCCTGTGGCATGAACCGGCGCTGGCGCGCCTGCGCTCGCGCCTGTTCGCCAAGGCCCTGGCCCTGCATGAAGCCTGGCTGGCGGAAGTGGCGAAGAAGGGCGGGCCCGGCTTTGGCGGCAACTTGCTGGCCGTGTCGAAATTGCTGAAAAACAAGCGCGCGTATGACCAGTCGCACATCGCCATGGTCTGGCACAGCCTGTTCATGGTGGTGCCTGTCGTGTCGACCACGTTCGCCTCGTTCGCGCGCCAGTTCCAGGGCATGGGCCCCGAATCGTTGGGCTGGCTGTTCATCGATGAAGCGGGCCAGGCCGTGCCGCAAGCGGCGCTGGGCAGCCTGTGGCGCGCCAAGCGTGCCGTCGTCGTGGGCGACCCGCTGCAAATCGAACCCGTGTTCACGGTGCCGGGCCGCCTCGTGCAAACCTTGTCCGCCCTGTCGCCGCACACGCAGGATGGCAGTTACGCGCCAACTTCCGTTTCCGTGCAGACACTGGCCGACAAGGCCAACCGTTATGGCGCAGTCGTCGGCGCCGGCAGCGCCCAGCCGCTGTGGATCGGCAGCCCCCTGCGCGTGCACCGCCGCTGCGTGGAACCGATGTTTTCACTGGCCAACAGCATCGCCTATGAAGACAAGATGGTCTATGGCTTGAGCGACCGCACGCCGCCGGACGGTGCACGCGGCCTGACGCGTGGCCCCAGCCGCTGGATCGACGCTCTTGGTCCCGTCAGCTACAAGCAAGTGGTGCCCGTGCAGCTCGATTTCGTGCTGGAAGTGCTGCTGAAACTGTATCGCCGCGACGGCAAATTGCCCGACATGTATGTGATTACGCCGTTCAAGGCGGTGCGCAACGAATTGCGCTCGCGCATCGTCGATATGGACTGGGACCGTCGCCTCGGCTACGGCAAGGCACCGACGGCGCGCGAATTGCGCCAATGGAGCAGCCAGATGGTGGGCACCGTGCACACCTTCCAGGGCAAGGAACAAAGCGTGGTGATGCTGGTCCTGGGCGCCGACGACAGCACGGCCGGTGCCGCACAATGGGCGGCGGCCACGCCGAACCTGCTCAACGTGGCCCTGACGCGCGCGCAACACTTTGTGTACATCGTCGGTAACCCCTTGCTGTGGGGACAGTTGCCGCACTTTGCACCGGCGTGCGCGCAATTGCCGCATACGGGCATGCATGAGTTTTTGGTGGAAATGGGGTAACGGCCCCGAGACCATGCGGAACCACGTAATCCGACAATATTATTGGCGGCTCTTGTCGGATTACGCGTGGCTTCGCCTCGCTAATCCGACCTACCCTGCGCCGGAATGCGGCGTAGGTCGGATTAGCGTAGCGTAATCCGACACCACCCCAGTCAATTACGCCGGGAAAACGAGGGTAAATGTCGTGGCGGCCGCGTCGGATGCGACCGTCGCGCTGCCGCCGTGCAATTGCAGGATGGCCGTGACGATGGCCAGCCCTAATCCTGTGGAGGCGGCCGAGTCGCTGCGGGCCGGGTCGGCGCGGTAAAAACGCTCGAACAGGTGCGGCAAATGGCGCGCGGGGATGGCGGGGCCGAGGTTGCTCACGCTCAGTTCCACGCCCTCCTTCGTCGCATGCGAACGTAACAGTATCGTGCTGCCCGGCGCCGCATGGCGGATCGCATTCGACAGCAGATTGCCCAGCGCGCGGCGCAGCAGTTGCGGCTCGGCCATCACCGTGCCGCTGCCGTGGCAAGCCAGCGCCAGCTCGCGTTCTTCGGCCAGGCCCTCAAAGAAATCGGCCAGGCGCAAAAACTCGTCCTGCACGGGCAAGGTCTGCTTGACGAGCACCATTTCATCCTGCTGCGCGCGCGCCAGAAACAGCATGCTGTCGATCATGCGCGACAGCCGTTCCAGCTCTTCCACATTCGACGACACCAGCTGTTCATACTCTTGCGCACTACGGGGGCGAGCCAGCATGACCTGGCTTTGCCCCAGCAGATTGGTGACGGGCGTGCGAAATTCATGCGCCAGGTCGGCGGAAAACTGCGACAGCCGCGCATAGCCTTCCTGCAGCCGCGCCAGCATGGCGTTCAAGGCCTGGATCAGGGGCAGCAATTCCGTGGGCGCATCGCGCGCCTCCAGCTGCTGGCCCAGCTTGCCGGGCCGCACCAAGGCCGCATGCGCGGCAATATTGCGCAGCGGACGCAATCCCCGCAACAGCATCACGCTGGCCAGCAAGGCCGCCACCAGCGCGCTGACGGCAACCGACACGACGATCTGCCAGCGGTAGGCGGCAAACATGGCCGTGCGGTCGCCGTAGACGCGGGCGACGGAAATGTCGGCCATCTGCGCCGGGTCGCCGATGCGCGCGCTGGCCGCCACGACCCTGGCCGGATAGCCGTCGCGGCTGGTCCAGCTGACGATGTCGCTGGCCGTCACGGGTGCATCGACGGCCACGGGAACAGCATGCGCCACCGTCTCTCCATGCGGATTGACATCGATCAAACGCGTGCCATCGGCGCGCACGATGCGCACCAGCGAGTTTTCTTGCCCGCTCATGGTGTCGCGGAAATACTGGGGCCGCTCGCGGATGATGTCGAGGGTGCCCGCATTGCCCAGCAATTGCTGGATTTGCCGCAATTTTCCCAGCAATAAAATATCGTCGCGGCGCTCGATTTCCGCCACAAAAGAGCGGTACAAATGCATGCCCAGCCCGGCCGACACGAGCGCCACGATCAGCACGAAGACGAGCGTGACGCGCAGGGTCAGCGAGCGGCGCAGTTCTGCCAGCTTCATGCGGCCGCGCCGCTGTCTGGAGCGGATGGCGTGCGCAATTCGCAAACATAGCCCATGCCCCGCAAGGTGTGGATCAGCTTGGGTTCGAACGGATCGTCGAGCTTGCTGCGCAGGCGGCGGATGGCTGCGTCGATGACGTTGGTGTCGCTCTCAAAATTGATGTCCCACACTTGCGAAGCGATGATGGAGCGCGACAAGACCTCGCCCTGGCGCCGCGCCAGTAAATGCAGCAAGCCGAATTCCTTGGCCGTCAGGGTGATGCGCTGCCCTTGCCGGCTGACCTTGCGTTTCATTACGTCGATTTCCATGTCGCCGATGCGGATCACGTCATCTTCACGCGGCGGCCCGCGCCGCAGCAGGGTGCGGATGCGCGCCACCAGTTCGGCAAACGCGAACGGTTTCACCAGGTAATCGTCGGCGCCCAGTTCCAGCCCTTTCACACGGTCCTGCACTTCGTCGCGCGCCGTGAGGAAAATCACGGGCACATCCGCGCCGCCTTCCTGCAAGCGCAGCGCGCGCAGCACTTGCCAGCCATCCATGATGGGCAGCATGACGTCGAGCACGATCAAGTCGGGCGCGTCCGAACTCGCCATGTGCAAGCCGTCGCGGCCGTTGCGCGCCAGGCTCACCGTGAAGCCGGACTCGGCCAGGCCACGCAGCAAATAGTCGCCCGTCTTTGGTTCGTCTTCAATCACGAGGATGCGCATGGCCGCTTTCTAAAAGAATATAAAACCATTTTACGCCGCGCGCAGACGGCCGCGGATGATAAAAATGTCATGCGGCGATCATCTTCTCGTAGGGTAACACTGGCCATACTGGCGTCACTTTATTCAACGGACCGCCCCATGAAAACCCTGTTACTCGGCAGTACCCTGCTGTGCCTGCTGGCCAGTCCCGCCCACGCTCAATTGCGCAAGGTCGATGAGCTTTCTCTGGCAGCGGCCAACAAGCTGGCCGATGCGGCCATGGCCGCTTGCCAGGCGCAAGGACGGCACATCGTCGTCACCGTACTGGACCGTGGCGGCAATGTCGTGACGGTGCAGCGCGCCGATGGCGTCGGGCCGCACAACACGGAGGCCAGCCGGCGCAAGGCCTACACGGCCCTGTCGACGAAAAACGATACCCAGGCGCTGGCCGTGGCCGCGCGCGACAACCCCGACATGGCCAATTTGACGACACTGCCGGAACTGTTGCTGCTGGGCGGCGGCCTGCCCTTGCGCGCCAGGGGCGAAGTGGTCGGCGCCATCGGCGTCGCCGGTGGCGGTGGCGCCCTGCAAGACCGCGCCTGCGCCCAAGCCGCCCTGGCGGCCATGCCCGAACTCGATTCCCCCACCCTTTGAAAGAGACAACGATGACTTATCTGAAAAAAATCACCGCCACCCTGGCTTTCGCCAGCCTGTCCAGCATGGCTCTGGCCGCCGCCAATCCCTTGAGCGTGCACATCCTCGACCTGCAGAGCGGCCAGCCGACGGCGGGCGTGACGGTGACCCTGGAGCAAAAGAACGGTGAGGGCTGGCAACAGCTGGGCAGCGCCGTGACGAATGCGCAGGGGCGCATCGCGGCCATGTATCCGGCCGAGACGCCCATGCAGGCGGGCGACTACCGCATCGTGTTTAAAACAGGCGAACACTATGCGCGCCTGAAACAGGAAACCTTCTTCCCGGAAATTCCCGTGCAATTCCACGTGGAAAAGACTGACCAGCACTATCACATACCGTTGCTGCTCAGCCCTTTCGGCTTTTCCACGTATCGGGGTAACTGACCGTTGATCAGGCCACCGTTTTCGCCGTCTGGCCGAACAGCACGCTTTTCGCATCGCCGCTGACGGTGGGCTGCACGTTGATTTCGGCCGCGCGGGCATACGCGCGCACGGTGGCCGGACGGGCGGCAATGGCCGCGAACCAGCGCGCCAGGTGCGGAAAATCTTCCAGCTTCTGGCGCTGGCGCGCGTGCGGCACGATCCACGGGTAGATCGCCATGTCGGCGATGGAATACGTGTCGCCGGCAACGAACTCGCGGTCGGCCAGGCGCTTGTTCAGCACGCCGTATAAACGGTTCGTTTCATTGACGTAGCGCGTGATGGCGTACTCGATCGGTTCGGGCGCATATTGCACGAAATGGTGATTTTGCCCGGCCATGGGGCCCAGGCCGCCCATTTGCCAGAACAGCCATTGCATGACCTCGGCGCGGCCGCGCACGTCGGCCGGCAGGAATTGCCCGCTTTTTTCCGCCAGGTATTGCAAAATCGCCCCCGATTCGAACAGGGACAGGGGCGCGCCGCCATCTTCCGGGGCCTGGTCGACGATGGCGGGGATGCGGTTGTTGGGCGCGATGGCAAGAAACTCGGGCTTGAACTGCTCGCCCTTGCCGATATGTACGGGAATGATGTTGTAGGGGATGCCCGCTTCTTCCAGGAACATCGTCACCTTGTGCCCGTTGGGCGTGGTCCAGTAATACAGGTCGATCATCGTCGTCTTTCAGCTCGTTGGCATGGGGAGGGCGTAACTATTGTCGCGCCGCAACTGGTGTGCATGGATATAATGCCACGTAAGCGAAAAACAAGACGGCACCCAGGCGGCGCAAGCTTGCACTCGCCCCGTCACGCAGGCATCCCGACATTCCAGTGCACAAACAAAGAAAGCCGACCATGCGCAAACTCCTGATCGTCATGCTGTCCGTCCTGCTGTCAGGCTGTGTCCAGGACTTCGCCATCTACATGTTCGATGGGCAAGAGCATTCCCTGACCGTGCGCCGCCAGCAACGTTATTTTTGGCAAGATAGCGTGGAAGTGCAGCTGATGGCCACCAATTTGCCGCAATGCCAGCGCCTGCATATCCTGTCCACCGATGCACCGGCCGACATCACCGTCGAGCTGTTTGCGGCCGGCGATGGCTTGTGGAATATCCGCATGGGCAAGCAGTTGTGGCAGGCGGAAACGAACACCTGCAATGAGCTGACGGAAATGGAAAACGACCCGAAAGCCGACCTGGGCCAACCGGTCGGGCAATTCGTGGTCGTCGATGACAAGCTGGAATTCGAGCCGGCACCGCCAGCGGCGGCGCCGGCGCCGGCCCAGTAAATCAGCGCGCCGCCAGGCTGCGCAGCGGCTTTTTCGCCACGGCGCGTGGCGCGCCAGCCGAACTGCCCGCCAGACGCGACGCCGTCGCCGGCTCCTGCGCCGACAATTTGAAGCGCGTCACCAGTTGCGCCAGCACGGCCGCCTGGTCCTGCATGCTGGCCGCCGCTGCCGCCGCCTCTTCCACCAGTGCCGCATTTTGCTGCGTCACGCTATCCATTTCCGTGATCGCCTGGTTGACGTGGCCGATGCCCGTGCTTTGCTCGTGCGAGGCGGCCGTGATGTCGGCCATGATGTCGGTCACGCGCGACACGGAAGCGACCACCTGATCCATGGTCGTGCCCGCCTGTGCGACGAGGGCGCTGCCGGCCGCGATGCTGTCGACGGAAGCGCCGATGAGTTCCTTGATTTCCTTCGCCGCGCCCGCCGAGCGCTGCGCCAGGTTGCGCACTTCCGACGCCACCACGGCAAAGCCGCGGCCCTGCTCGCCGGCGCGCGCCGCTTCCACGGCCGCGTTCAAGGCCAGGATATTTGTCTGGAAGGCGATGCCATCGATGACGCCGATGATGTCGACGATCTTGCGCGACGAGGCGTTGATGGTGTCCATGGTGCCGATCACTTGCGCCACCACGGCGCCGCCCTGGCGCGCCACGGCCGAGGCGGACTGCGCCAGTTCATTTGCCTGCACGGCATTGCCCGCGTTTTGCGTCACGGTCGAGGTCAATTCCTCCATCGAGGCCGCCGTTTCTTCCAGTGAACTGGCTTGCATTTCCGTGCGCGCCGACAAGTCCATATTGCCGCTGGCAATCTCGCTCGATGCCGTGGCAATCGTTTCGGCACTGTGGCGTATCTCGCTGATCGCGTCGACCAGGTTGGCCTGCATGGTTTTCATCGCATACAGCACGCTGTGGCGGTCGTTGGCATGCGTGCGCACGGCGCCGCTCAAGTCGTTATTCGCGATCTGGGCAGCCACGTCGGCCGCATATTCGGGATCGCCGCCCAGCGCATGGCGCAGGCTGCGGTTGATCGCCACGACGACGGCGGCCAGCAAGCCGCACACCAGCAGCAGTACGCCCAGCGAGGTGATCAGCGACTGGCGGAAGGCCGCGTCGATATCGTCCATGTACACGCCCACCACGATGGTCCAGCTCCACGGCTTGTAGGCCACCACGCGGCTCATCTTCGGTTCGGCGTTCTTCTGGCCGGGACGGGGGAAGTAATAGTGGACGAAGCCCTTGCCCGCATCGCTCTTGCCGACGGCAACGATGTCGCGGTACAGATAGGTGCCGTTGGCATCTTTAAAATCCGACATGTTCTTGCCGTTGGTTTGCGGCGCGGCGGGATTCATCACGACAACGGCATCGAGGTTGATGATGGACAAATAACCAGTCTCGCCAAAGCGCATGCTCTTGATGACGGCCGTGGCCTGCTTCTGCGCTTCTTCCGGCGTCAGGGCGCCGCTGGCGGCCAGGTCGCCGAACATCTTGACTGCGCCCAGGCCCAGATCGGCGGCATTGCTCAGGTCGGCGCTGCGCTCTTCGATGCGGATCTTGCGAATTTCCAGCGCGTTATAGACAAAAATAACGGTGATGCATAACAGGCTGCAAATCAGGGGGATCCATAACTTCTGCTGGAACGTCAATTTCTTCATGCTGTGTCTCCAACTCTCTATTGTGCGGCGAAGGGGCGTGGCCTGCTTCCAGCTCTGCAGGCCAGGAATGCGGCGGCGACGGTGCTCTGGCGGCACCGTTCAGACGTTTCCAGCATACGCTCGAACGACCGATACTTACAATGCTGGGAAGCAATGTTTTTTACACAGTGTTGTTAATGGGCTGCGACAATTGATGAGAATTGATGCTGCATTGCGGCAAAAAAGCATGCAGATAGGCGAAGGCAAGGCAGGCGGGGGTGGCGTGCGTGTGTCAAAATGCACGCCGGCCGATACACGACGCACTACGACGAATCACGAAAGAACAGCATGACCAAGAATGAAGCCATGAAACGCATCAACGACCGCCTGGGCAAACCCACCCTGACGGACAAGAACACGCATTTTGCCAGCGTCGCCAGCTATGGCACAGACGAAGGCTGGTGGCTGAAGATTCCCTTCCTGACCTTCAAGCAGGAATTGCACTTCATCCTCAACAATGAGAAAACGAAAAGCTTCCAGCACCTGAAAATCGGCGCCAGCCA
The DNA here is from genome assembly GCF_003096775.1 of Janthinobacterium sp. 78. Classification (NCBI taxonomy): domain Bacteria; kingdom Pseudomonadati; phylum Pseudomonadota; class Betaproteobacteria; order Burkholderiales; family Oxalobacteraceae; genus Janthinobacterium; species Janthinobacterium sp. 78. The sequence goes on from NZ_QENT01000001.1 coordinate 86,769, forward strand.
GATCCTCAGCCCCGGCATGAGGTTCCGCAGCACGGGCGGCGCCGCCGACGCCTTCATGTCGGCCTCGGCGCCGAAACGCCTGGTCGACTTGCTCGATGGCGGCAGCAAGTACAATTTTACAAAACACTTCGTCAACGATTATCGCTACTGATGCATAGCCGTGTTGCCTGACGGCAGTTGCGGCGGCAGCCAGGCCTTCAGCAAATGCTGCGCGATGTCGAGCGCGTCGTCGCGGCTGGTACCGAAATGCAGGGGATAGCCCCAGAACTGGCCGAACAGGACGGCGAAGGCCTTGCCGGCCAGGCGCTTCGCGGCGCTCGGTTCGACCAGCACCATGCCCTGGATATACGCGCGCAGGGCGGCCTTGTGCCGCTTCATCCACAGTACGGCGCGCTTGCGCTCTTCCTGCGGATGCGCATGCCCCTCTTCGTCCAGGCCCTCTTCGCTGAGGATGACAAACGCCTGCTGGCGCGCCAGCAAGTCTTCGAACTGGGCGAACAAGGCATCGTCGGGGCTGCTGGAGGCGCTGTCGCGGCGCATCCAGACGAGGGGGAAATCGGTGATATCGAGTTGCATGGGAGACTCCTTCAAGGGGTGGCCGTTCCTCCTTACCTTCATCAGAACACGGGCGGCGGCGGTTACCGTTGAAGCGGGGCGGCGGATGCCCATACGATAGCGTTGGCGGCATGGCGCGTCATTGCATAAAATGGCCACAATATTATTCAATCCAGCCAAAGTCTTCCCATGCCCCATCCCCTCTTGCCCAGCATGCTGATGGCCCACCTGGGCCTGGACGTCGGCGCCTCCATCATCGATTTCGACGTCGATGGCGTGCTGCGTCCCTTGTTGGCCGTGGGCCTGGCCAGCGTGCCCGAGGATGCGGAACAGGCGCCGCACCAGCACCGCAAGGGGCAGCTGCTGTATGCCACGCGGGGCGTGATTCATTGCGAGGTGGAAAGCGGCGTGTGGATCGTGCCGCCCCAGTGCGCCGTGTGGATACCGGGCGGCCTGATGCATGCCGCGCAGGGCGTGGGCGAGGCGCAATGTTATTGCCTGTTTGTCGAGCCGACCATGGCACCGGCCTTGCCCACCGTCTGCTGCACCGTGGCCGTCTCGCCCTTGCTGCGCGAACTGATCGCCAAGGCGGCCTGTTTTCCCACCCTGACCGCGCTGCACGGCGCGCAGGAACGCCTGGTGGCCACCCTGCTCGATGAGTTGGCCACGGCGCCGGTGGAAGACTTGCATTTGCCGATACCGCGCGATGCGCGCCTGCGCCGCCTGGCCGCCCTGCTGCTGGCGCAGCCAGCCGATAAAAGCACCCTGGCCGAATGGGCCAGGCGCATCGGCATGAGCGAGCGCAGCATGACCCGGCAGTCATTGGAGGAAATGGGCATGAGCGTGGGCCGCTGGCGCCGGCAATTGCACGTCATCCTGGCCTTGCAAGGGCTGGCGCAAGGGCATAGCGTGAAAGCCGTGGCGCTCGAACTCGGTTATGAAAACACCAGCGGTTTTGTCACCATGTTCCGCAAGGCGGTGGGCAAGCCACCAGCGCGTTATCTGGCGCAACGCGAATCCGGAAGAGTATAAAAAAAGGCGGCATCAGCCGCCTTCGTCGTGCATCGTCGCCTAAACAATCAAACTTCGCGCGCCAGGGCCAAAAATTCCGTGCGCAGCGCCAGGTTCGGCTGCATCTCGCCCAGCATCGCCGAGGTGATGGTTTCTTCGCCCGGCGTGCGGATGCCGCGGCTTTCCATGCACAGGTGACGGCAGCGTACGACCACGCCCACCGATTTCGGTTCCAGCACTTCCATCAGGGCATTGGCGATCTGCATCGTCATGCGTTCCTGCACTTGCAGGCGCTTGGAAAAGCAATCGACCAGGCGCGTCAGTTTCGACAGGCCGACGATCTTGCCGTTGGGTACATAACCGATGGTGGCTTTGCCAAAGAACGGCGCCAGATGGTGTTCGCAATGGCTGTAGACGGGGATGCCGCGCACGACGATCAGCTCGTTGTACTGTTCCGCGCCATCTTCAAAGGCTTTCAGCAAGTCCACCGGATCCTGGCCATAACCGGACGTCCAGTGCTTCCACGCCTTGGCCACGCGTGCCGGCGTTTCCAGCAAGCCGGGACGCTGCGGATCTTCGCCAAAGCTGCTGATCAGCCGACGCCAGTCGTTTTCGGAGAATTCTTCTTGAGACATGCTACACCACCCTAAAATTTTCAATTGCCGCCAGTATATAGAAAATGCGGCAAGCTGCCTGAGCAGCCCCCGCTTTACGCCACTGCCGGCGGGCGGTGCGCTCTCACCAGCAACGCGGAAATCGACACGCTGGAACTGGCTTCCGGCCACGCATCGCCGGGGCCGAACCAGCGCGCCTCGGCGATCTCGTTCTCGTCCAGACGGATCTCGCCGTCGAGGTAATCGGCCGTAAACGCAATCATCAGCGAGTGGGGAAACGGCCAGGACTGGCTCATGAAGTACTGCAAGTTATGCACGCGCAAGCCCACCTCTTCCATCACTTCGCGGTGCACCGCTTCCTCGATCGATTCGCCCGCTTCCAGGAAACCGGCCAGCGGACTGAAGCGCTGCGATGGCGAATGCTTGTGCATGGCCAGCAGCACGGAATCGCCCTTGCGGATCAGCACCATCATGGCCGGTGAGATGCGCGGATACGCCAGCATGCCGCAGGCGGCGCAAGTAAAACAACGTTCGCCGCGCGTGCGCTGCATGGGCGTGGCGCACACGCCGCAATGGCGGTGCGTGCGCGCCCACTCGGCCAGTTGCACCGCGCGGCTGGCCAGGCCCAGGAAGTCATCATCGACGGTATTAAAGAGCGAGCGCATGGCGTGCCAGGCCAGGGCACTATCGGCGGGCAGCAGCTCCGCATCCGTCCAGACGGTCTGGCAATAGCGGCCCTGCCACAGGCCCACGGGCTGGGCGCGGCTCAGGTCGATATCGAGCGCAGCCGCCTCGGCGGCCGTGGGCAGGGTCAGCTCAGGCGAGCGCAACAATAAACGCCCGCGGTGAAAGACAAACGTCAGCGTCTCGGTGGCGGCCGGAGCCGGTTCGGGTGGGTCGATCAGGGGGACAAAGGCATCAGGAGTCTGCAGCATGCTGGGCGGAAATTTGTAAAGGTTGCTCATCATACTCCCGCTGCCGGACGCTTGCGCGCATAGCAGCGGCGAAGCTGCAAAGCAAGGATTCATGCGCCATGACAGTGTTTTTTTTGCGGTACATCCAATCCGTTGCGTAAACGATACTGATAACGATTCTCATTTACGAAATAGCGCCCAGTTATTACAATACCGCCTATTCCGTCTCCATCGCCAGCCACTTGCCCGCGTGCCCAAGCACAGCGGCGCAGAGCCAGCCAGGAACTACCAACCTGAACTTATCGAGAGAGCAAGATGGCAATCAAGAGCCGCAAACACGCCGCAACCCGTTTCAACCAGCACATCGGCGCCGCCCTGGCCGTGATGCTGCTGCCCGTCGCCGCCCAGGCGGCCGACCCGGCCGGCCAGAGTGCCCCGGCATCGCAGCAAACCCTGAACGAAATCAAAGTCGTGGGCTCCAAGGAAAATGATTTCAAGGCCGAAAAAGCCTCGTCGCCGAAATACACGGAAGAGCTGGTCAATACGCCGCAAACCATCGTCGTAATCAAGAAGGAATTGATCGAACAGCAAGGCGCGCTGACCCTGACGGACGCACTGCGCAACACGCCAGGCGTCGGCACTTTCTTCCTCGGCGAAAACGGCAACACGAACACGGGCGACGCCGTCTACATGCGCGGTTTCGATTCGTCCGGCAGCATCTATGTCGATGGCGTACGCGATGTGGGCTCCATTTCGCGCGACGTCTTCAACATCGAACAGATCGATGTGCTGAAGGGCCCGGCGGGCACGGACAGCGGCCGCGGCTCGCCCACCGGTTCGATCAATCTGGTCAGCAAGACGGCCAGCATGGAAAACAAGTTCAATTCCCTGCTGACGGCGGGCAGCGGCAAGCAGAAACGCGCCACGGCCGACTGGAACCGCGTCCTCGACAGCGATTCTGGCACGGCCATGCGCCTGAACCTGATGACGCAGGACAGCGGCAACCCGGCGCGCGATGAAGTCACCAACAAGCGCTGGGCCTTCGCGCCCACCGTCACCTTCGGCATCGGCAAACCGACGCGCATCACGGCCAGTTACCTGCACGTGGACCAAAATAACGTGCCCGACGGCGGCGTGCCGACCATCGGCTTGCCTGGCTACTCGACGCCGGACGTCGCCACGAAGGAACAACCGGTCATCCGCACCTTCCTGAACAGCGCCGCCAGGGTCGACACGAAGAATTTCTACGGTTCCACCGCGGACTACGACAAGGTCAAGGCCGACATGGGCACCTTGCGCATCGACCATGATTTCTCGCCCAACGTGCAGCTCCAGAACACCACGCGCTACGGCAAGACCAAGCAGGATTACCTGCTGACGGCCTTCATGGGCAGCATGGCCAACCTGAAGACACCGGTCCCGACCGATCCGTCGACCTGGACCATGGCGCGCTCGCTGCGCACCGTGAAGGATCAGGAAAACACGATTCTGACCAACCAGACCGTGGTCAGCGCACAGTTCGACACGGGCGTGCTGAAGCACTCCGTGGTGGCCGGCGCCGAGTTCACCAGCGAAAAGCAGACCAACTACAGCTATGTGCCTGCCAGCCTGGGTACCTTGCCGGATGCCAATCTGTACCATCCGAATCCGCGTGACACCGTCACCGGCCACAACCCCGTGCGCAGCGGCGCCTTCACGGAAGGCGAAGTCAACACGCAAAGCCTGTATGTGTTCGACACCGTCAAGTTCGGCGACAAGTGGATCTTCAACGGCGGCGTGCGCTTCGACCATTTCAACACCAGCTATGACGCCGTCACCCTGCAAACGGCCGTCAAGGCGCCAGCGGTACAGCCATTGCCAGTGGGCACGCCAATTCCTGCTCACATCACCCTGAACGACACCTTCGCCAACGGCAAGATCTCGGCCATGTACAAGCCGACGCCGGACAGCAGCGTATACGCCTTGCTGGCCACGTCGAAGGCGCCGCCAGGCACCAATTTTGCGCTGAGCACCGGCGCCAGCAGCGCGCAAAACCCGAAATATGACCCGCAGGAAACCATCACCAAGGAAATCGGTACCAAGTGGGACTTCCTGAAGCAAAAACTGTCGCTGTCGGCCGCCGTCTACCAGACCACCGTCAAGAATGAGGTGGAACAGGATCCTGTGATCCCGACCATTTATTACCAGACCGGCAAGAAGCGCGTGGAAGGCATCGAAATCGGCGTGGTCGGCGAAGTCATGCCGAACTGGCTGGTCAGCGCTGGCTACACGCGCATGAATACCAAGGTCGAGTCGGGCAAGGTCGTCACGGCCAGCGGCATCAATAACCTCAGCTACACGCCAAAACAGGCGTTCACCAGCTGGACTTCGTACACCCTGCCGTTTGGCCTGAAGATCGGCGGCGGCGCGCGTTACGTGGGTGAAATGCTGCGCGGTACCGATGGCGCCGTCGGCACGCCAGCCCGGGTGGATGCGTACTGGGTTGTCGACGCCATGGCAACCTATACCGTCAACAAAAACCTCGACTTGCAGTTGAACGCCTACAACCTGGCCGACAAGACCTATGTGGCGGCCATCAACAAGTCCGGCTTCCGCTACACCCCGGGCCAGCCCCGTTCGTTCAGCCTGACGGCAAATATCAAGTTCTAAACACGCAGCGCGCCACATCGGGCCCCTCTACGGAGGGGCTTTTTTATTGTCCTGATAATCTTGTCTTTTTGCCGCACCACCCCCTTGCCGCGACTAGCGTATGAAAAGTCATACAGCGATCACCCTTCGCGTCCAATATTTCGCGCAAGCACGCCAAATTGCGACATCTAAGCAACAAAAAAGCTTCCTTAAATCAACAACTTAAGAAGTTAGGTCGCAAATTCCCATTTCAGGCATATCCTTTGCTATGTACAGGTTTTGCTGCAAATAATCGCTGGCACGCAAAGGCTTGTTTTTGAGAAATACTGACTCCAAGCTTGAGTTGCTCGCTATCAATAATCCGCTCACAGCGGCGTTTCACCGGAGGAGTCAAAATGAAAAAGAAACGGCCATTAACCCTGTACATCCTGATTGCCATGATCCTCGGCATTGCCGTCGGTTATGGATGCAACACCGCCTTCCCTGATGCCAAGCTCAGCGCTCAGATCGCTGGCAATATTTCCATCGTCACCGACGTCTTCTTGCGCCTGATCAAGATGATCATTGCGCTGCTGGTATTTTCCACGCTGACAGTCGGTATCGCCCACATGGGCGACGGCAAGACGGCGGGCCGCATCGGCTTGAAAGCCATGTGCTGGTTCGTGGTTGCCTCGCTGGTCTCGCTGGCGCTGGGCATGGTGCTGTCGAACCTGATGCAGCTGGGTACCAACCTGGGCCTGCCGCTGCCGGACGTACACGCGTCGACCAATTTGAAAACGGCCGCCTTCACCTTGAAAGATTTCTTCACGCACCTGGTGCCGAAGTCGCCGATCGAGGCCATGGCCAACAATGAAATCCTGCAAGTGCTGGTGTTCTCGATCTTCTTCGGCGGCGCACTGGCCGGCCTGGGCGAATCGGGCAAGACCCTGACGGCCGTTGTCGACCAGCTGGCACAAGTCATGCTGCGCATCACCGGCACCATCATGAACCTGGCCCCGCTGGCCGTGTTCGCCGCCATGGCCTCCGTCATCACCACCCACGGCCTGGGCGTGCTGGTCACGTTCGCCAAGTTCATGGGCGGCTTCTACATAGGCCTGCTGTGCCTGTGGGCCCTGCTGATCGGCGCTGGCTTCGTCGTCATCGGCCCGCGCATCTTCAAGCTCGTCGGCCTGATCCGCGAACCATTCCTGCTGGCCTTCTCGACGGCCAGCTCGGAAGCGGCGTATCCAAAACTGCTGACGGCGCTCGACCAGTTCGGCGTGGACCGCAAGATTTCCAGTTTTGTGTTGCCAATGGGCTACTCCTTCAACCTCGACGGCTCGATGATGTACTGCACCTTCGCCGTGCTGTTCATTGCACAAGCCTACGGTATCGACCTGTCGATCGGCACGCAGATCACCATGCTGCTGCTGCTGATGCTGACCTCGAAAGGCATGGCCGGCGTGCCGCGCGCCTCGCTGGTGGTGATTGCCGCGACCCTGAACCAGTTCAATATCCCGGAAGCGGGCTTGCTGCTGCTGATGGGCGTCGACCAATTCCTCGACATGGGTCGCTCGGCCACCAACGCGGTCGGCAATGCCGTCGCCACGGCCGTCGTCGCCAAGTGGGAGGGTGGCCTGGCCACCGAGGAAGAAGCCGCTGCGGCCAACGCCGCCAACCAGAACACGGAAAGCCATTGGGGCGAAGCTGACCACGCTAGCAAAGCCTGATAGCGCCATGGCCCGCCACAAGCGGGCCATTTATTTGTTGTCCATGTTGAGTAACAAGCAGTCAGGTAGTGCGATCAGTAGTCATTCCAACTTATTAGAGAGATTTTCATGAAAAAAGTCCTGTTTACCCTGCTGGCCCTTGGCGCAGCTTCCGGCGGCGCATTGGCGCAATCGAGCGTGACCATGTATGGCGTGGCTGACGCCGGCCTGGTGTTCGACAAGGATGCGGCCGGCGACCGCCTGAACCGCGTTGCCTCCGGCATCGCCTCCGGCTCGCGCATCGGCTTCAAAGGCAAGGAAGACCTCGGTGCTGGCCTGGCCGCCATTTTCGTGCTGGAAAGTGGCTTCAACATCGATACCGGCACCTCGGGCCAGGGCGGCCGGCTGTTCGGCCGCCAGTCGTACGTCGGCCTGACCGGCAGCGCCGGCGCCGTCACCTTGGGCCGCCAATACACGCCGTACTACCTGGCCCTGCGCGACGTGGCCGATCCGTTCGTCATCGGCCTGGCCGGCACGGCGTCGAACATTATGTCGACGACGAATTACCGCGTCGATAATATGGTGCAATACAGCACGCCGACCTATAGCCGCCTGTCGGCCGACCTGGCGTATGGCTTTGGCGAAGTGGCCGGCGACAATGCGAAAAGCCGCAGCATGGGCGGCGCCGTGCACTACATCGACGGTCCGCTGAACGTGACCCTGACGCACCACCGCCTGGAAAATGCGCTGGCGACCATCCAAACGCGCAACACCCTGCTGGCCACGCGCTACGACTTCGGCGTGCTGCAAGGCAACTTCGGCTATGCAGACAACCGCGCCATCGACGACAACAAGAGCAACGACAGCAAGAGCAATGACATCCTCGTCGGCTTCAGCGCTCCGTTCGGCGCCACCAAGCTGGTCGCGTCGTACATCCGCCACAACGACAAGAGCATTGCCAACCGTGACGCCCAGCAGTGGGCCATCGGCGCCTTCTATGCGCTGTCCAAGCGCAGCGACCTGTACACAGGTTACGGCCACATCAGCAACAAGAACGGCGCTACCTACAAGGTTGGCAATGCCACCGACGATGGCACCGGTAACAGCGGTTTCAACCTGGGCATGCGCCACACGTTCTAAGGACATTGAGCTGTCCGTAAAATAAAAGCGTGAGCCGCCGGATGCATATCCGGCGGCTTTTTCTTTTTACGCAATATTTAAATGCGATACTGTAGGTTCTTGCAAGTTGGCAGCTGATTTTATGAATAGCAGTAACAAACCCTCCCTTTCCTGGCGCCAGCGTCTGGCGCAACGCTCGGGCCGTGAAACGCTGGCCTGGGGCGTGGTGCTGGCAGCGTGCCTGACGACCGTCTGGCTCGTGTATTTCTGGACCGAACGCATCGCCATCGGCAAGTTGCAGGCGAGTGGCGCGCAGCGCCTCGAGGTGTATGTCAGCAGCCTGGAAAACGCGCTGGAGAAATACGATTTCCTGCCCAAGACGCTGGAACTGAACCGCGACGTGATCCGCCTGCTGCAACATCCGGAAGACCCGGTGCTGGTCGATACGGTCAACCATTACCTGGAGCAGATGAATGCCCAGGCGAAATCGTCGACCATTTTCATCAGCAACCTCGACGGCAACACGCGGGCCGCCAGCAACTGGCAGCAGCCCGACAGCTTTATTGGCGACAATATCTCGTTCCGCCCCTACGCCCAGGACGCCCTGCGGGGCACGCCGGGGCGTTTTTATGGCGTCGGCACGACGCGGCTCGAACCCGGCTACTTCTTTGCCCATGGCATCTACCAGAATGGCCACATGCTGGGCCTGGCAACGGTGAAGGTGAACCTGGAAACCCTGGAAAAACGCTGGGTGCAAGGCGCGGACAAGGTCATGCTGGCCGATGAGCACGGCGTGATCTTTCTCAGTTCCATGGCGGACTGGAAATACAAGACCCTGGCGCCGCTGTCGCCCGCCATCGTCGAAGAACTCAACCGCACGCGCCAGTATTACTCGAAGCAGCTCGAAGCCATCCCCTTCATCTCGGACCGCCAGCTGGGCAATGGCGCGCGCGTGATCAGCGTGCGCGAGCAGGAACACGCCGACACGCCACCAAAGATCAGCTCCAGCGTCATGACGCAGATCAAGCTCAAATCGCCGCAAGGCTGGACTTTTATCTACCTGTCCGACCTGGCACAGGCAAAAGCCAGCGCGCGCGCGGCGGCCGCCTTCTCTTGCGTGCTGCTGGGTTTTTTCATGCTGCTGTTCTTTTACCTGCGCCAGCGCCGCGCAGCCGTGGCGCAAAAATTGCGCGCCCGCGAAGACTTGCAACATGCCTACGACAACCTGGAAGCCATGGTCGAGGAACGCACCTCGGAACTCAATGCCATGACGCAAAGCCTGAGCCAGGAAATCGAGGTGCGCAGCAAGGCCGAGCAAAAACTCCACATCACGCAAAACGAATTGTTTCAAGCCGGTAAGATGGCCGTGCTGGGGCAAATGTCGGCCAGCATCACGCATGAACTCAACCAGCCGCTGACGGCGCTGCGCACCATGTCCGACAATGCCGTGATCCTGCTCGAGCGCGGACGGCTCGACGATGCGCGGCGCAACCTGGCGAAGATCTCGCAAATTGCGGCCAGGATGGGGACTATTACGGGTCAATTGAAGATTTTTGCGCGCAAATCGACAACCAGCCTGACTTCCGTCTCGATCCCCACGGCGATCAGCAATGCGCTGTTCCTGGTCGAGCGCCGGCTGCAGGTGGAAAATGTGCGTTTCACCCTGCAACTGCCGCCTGAAGACATCTTCGCCATGTGCGAAAGCAACCGCCTGGAGCAGGTGCTGGTGAACCTGTACGCGAACGCGCTCGACGCCATGAACGGCAGCGACGTGCGCAGCCTGCGCGTGTCCGTCGCATGCACGCCCGAACACGTGCTGATCCATGTGGCCGACACGGGGCCCGGCCTGTCGACGGAAGTGTACGAACACCTGTTCGAACCGTTCTTCACAACAAAACCGCAAGGACTGGGCCTGGGACTGGGCCTGGCCATTTCCGAACAGATCACGCGCCAGTTCGGCGGCGTGCTGCGCGCCGAAAACGCCCCCGGCGGCGGCGCCATCTTCACCATCGAACTACAGATTGCAACGCAGGAGGAAAAACATGTTTGACGGCTTGAAGGTCTTGCTGGTCGAAGACGACCCCACCGTACGCGAAGGCAGCGAGCAGGCACTGCAGCTGGCCGGCCTGGACGTGCTGGCCTTCCACTCGGCCGAACTGGCCTATAAACTGCTGACGCCGGATTTTCCCGGCATCGTCGTCAGCGACGTGCGCCTGCCCGGCATGAGCGGCCTGGAATTGCTGCAAGCGGTCAAGGCGCTCGATGCCAACCTGCCCGTGATCCTCGTCACCGGCCACGGCGACATCACCATGGCCGTGCACGCCATGCGCACGGGAGCCTACGATTTCATCGAAAAGCCGTATTCGTCCGAGCAACTGGTCGACGTCATCCTGCGCGCGCTGGAAACGCGGCGACTCACGCTGGAAGTGCACAGCCTGCGCCGCCAGCTCGAGGACGGCGGCGGCATCGAATCACGCCTGCTGGGAAATTCCGTGGCGATGCGCGACATACGGCGCTTGATACTCGACGTTGCCGACGAACCGGCCGACGTACTGATCTATGGCGACACGGGCACGGGCAAGGAAATGGTGGCCCGCTGCCTGCACGACTTCAGCCACCGCCGCAAGCATAACTTTGTCGCCGTCAACTGCGGCGCGATTCCCGAAAGCATATTTGAAAGCGAAGTCTTCGGCCACGAACCGGGCGCCTTCACGGGCGCGGCCAAGCGGCAGGTGGGCAAGATCGAGCACGCGGACCACGGCACTTTCTTCCTCGACGAAATCGAAAGCCTGCCCCTGTCCCTGCAAGTGAAATTGCTGCGCGTGCTGCAGGAACGCTATATCGAACGGCTCGGTTCCAACGTGCCCACGCCCGTCGACGTGCGCGTCATCGCGGCGGCCAAGCTGGACCTGGAAGACTTGTCGCAGCAGCAGAAATTCCGCAGCGACCTGTACTACCGCCTGAATCTGATCGTGCTGCATTTGCCGCCCTTGCGCGAACGGCGCGAAGACATTCCCATCCTGTTCGAGCACTTCGTGCTGGCCGCCGCCGCCCGCTACAACCGCGCCGCGCCCGTGGTTTCCAGCGCACAGATGCGCAACCTGATGGCCCATTCCTGGCCCGGCAATGTGCGCGAGCTGCGCAATATCGCCGACCGCTTCGTGCTGGGTATCGCCGGCGGCGCTTCGAGCCTGCTGGCGGGCAATCAGGCCAGCCCCCTGTCGCTGGCGGAGCAGGTGAACGGCTTCGAACGCGCACTGATCGAACAGGAACTACGCGCATATTCCGGCAACGTCAGCGAAGTGAGCACAGTGCTCGGCTTACCGAAACAGACCTTGTATCACAAGATGCAAAAGTACAACTTGGTGGCGGAAGAGTTCAGGTAAGCACGCCGACACGGCCCGTGCGCAAGGGCGTGACCCAGTCGGGCCGGCCATTCGCCAGCGCCAGCCGCGCCGCCTGCTCCCAGTCATATTCCACGGCGTGCAACTGCGCCGTCCAGGCGCCGTCCATCGCCTGTTCGACAATCGCATAGCGCGCATGCGGCGTGCCGTTCTGCATCACGTGCGGATAAGCATGATCGTCGTCGTAGGCTTGCAAACCGACGCTGCCCGGGTTGACGATCAGCCGCCCATCGGCCAGGCGCACCTGGCGCGGCATGTGCGTGTGGCCGCACAGGATCAGGGCCGCGTCGGCCGTCCCGGCGCGTTCGGCCACCTCTTGCGGCGTGGCGGCGCGGCTGCCCTGCGGCGTGACGCTGTCGAGAAAATACACGAGGTCGCTTGTCGGGGTGCCATGCACCAGCAGCACATCGTGACGCAAGCGCAAGGTAGCAGGCAGCGCATTGATCCACGCGAGTTGCTCGGGCAGCAGTTGCGCGCGCGCAAAAGCGTCGGACACGCCCATGCGGGCCGGGTCGCCCAGCAGTTGGCGCTCGTGGTTGCCGCGGATGGTGGGCAAGCCGAGCCCCATCAGATACGCCGCTGTGGCGCGCGGCTGCAGATGGCCCGAGACGATATCGCCCAGGTTGACGGTCACGTCGACGCCACGCCGGGCGATGTCGGCCAGCACGGCCTCAAGCGCATCGAGGTTGCCGTGGATATCGGAAATGGCGGCGATTTTCATGCAGTGTCTCCTCTTCTTGCACACCATTCTGCCCGCGTTCCAGGTCGCAAGCAATGTCGGCATGTACCAGCTATTACACACGGTAGGACAAATCCGACGACCACTTGCGCCGTGCGGCTACGTGATTCAAATGTAACCATTGCTACCATTTCCTCATTGCACTGTTGCCCAGCGTGGGCCGCCCAAGCATCGCGACAGTTTCACTTTATCCTGAGGAGTTGTCCCATGGTTGTTACGTCCGTCCCCGCCCGCCTGTCCCCACCCCGTTTGCAGCATCTCGCCTTGCGCGGCAGCATGATGCTGGGCGTGCTGGGCATGGCCACGGCCGGCGCCACGGCGCGGGCCGAGCCATCGCCCACGCTGGACCGTGTCAGTATTTCGGTGGGAGCGTTTTCCGCCGATCCGCGCATCAATATCGGCGCCGACACGCAGTTTGGCCGCATCGACGCCCCCGAATCAAAGCCCAGCCATACCACCATCCCGCGCATCAAGGCCGATGTGCTGATCGGCGACCGCCACGGCCTGGCATTCGACTACTACCGCTACGACAAATCCTACACGCCAAGCCTGACGGGCGAGACCATCATCAATGGCCAGCCCGTCACGGGCACGGCCACGGCGAATGCGGATCTGAAGCTGGACCTGGCCAAGCTGGCCTATAAATGGTGGCTGGGCAGCGGCAACGACACCTTCGGCATAGGCCTGGGCGCCGCCTACTACCATGCCAACCTGAACGGCACGGCCACCGGCGTCGTCAATGGCGAAACGGCCACGGCGCGCGACTCCATCGGCGAGCACGCGTTTGCGCCGCTGCTGGAAGTGGGCTGGCGCCACGCCTTCACGCCGGACTTGCGCATGTATGTGGAAGCGTCGGGCATCAAGAAAAATGGCGGGCGCATCAATGGCCACATCTACGGCGGGAATGTCGGTGTGGAATGGTTTCCGTTCAAGAACATCGGTTTCGTGGCCGATTACGGCATCTCGAAAATCAAGCTGCACCGCGACAGCGAACGCGATGCGGACCTGAACATTCGCCTGACGGGACCGTCAGCGTATGTGAAAGTACGCTTCTAAACCGCCTCAGGCCGCCGGTTTCAGCAGGTATAGCTGAAACTGCGGCAAGGCCGCATCGTCGTACGCCTCGATCCTGGCAAACGGCAGGCGCGCGAACGCCTGCTGCCAGAACGCGCAGGCAGCGGCATCGGCGCGAAACATCGCCACCAGCCATGTCTGAGCGCTGTCCAGCAGCACTCTGCGCACCACTTCCAGCGCCACGCCGCGGCGCCGGTACGGCTTCAGAATAAAAAAGTCGCTGAACTCCTGCACCGCCAGCCCGCCCGCCATGCCAGGCTCCGTGACGAAAAAGCCCGCCAGTTCGCCATCGACCTCGATCCAGCTGGCCGTGTGGCCGGCTGCATGCACATACGACGCCAGCCCCGCATCGCACACGTCGTAGCGGCCGTCGGCCAGCAGTGCCTCACCGCTCCAGGCGGCATTGTCATAACAGTACAGTTGAAACAGCCGCGCCAGTGCCTCCTCTTCGCCCGGGGCAATGGCGCGCAAGGCGATGATCTTGTGTATGGCATGCATGAAAAGATTTGCTCCGCAGTGGCGTCGATCCAGTGCGCGATGGTATCACCGTCACTGATCGCCGCCTGGGGCATTTCATGCCCGTCTTTCCGCCTCCGGTCGCAAAAAGATTACTTTTTTCCCAATTGCTTATATATTATTTCCTTTAAGTAACATCCGCCATCGCGGTTGACAGAAAACAAGGGCGATCCCCTTGCACAGACCGGCAGACAGGTATCTGCCGGCTTTTTTAGACCCAAGCTCTGGAGAGTGCTGCACATGCTATCGATCAAACAGCTGAACAAAACGTATGCCAATGGCGTCAAGGCCATCAATGATGTCAGCCTGGAGATTCCCAACGGAATGTTCGGCTTGCTGGGACCGAATGGCGCAGGCAAGTCCTCGCTGATGCGCACCATTGCCACCTTGCAAGATCCCGACAGCGGCAGCATCCATTTCGATGGCCTCGATGTGCTCAAGGACAAGGCTGGCTTGCGCCGCCAGCTCGGCTACTTGCCGCAGGATTTCGGCGTGTATCCGAAGGTGAGCGCGGAAACCTTGCTCAACCACTTTGCCGTCTTGAAAGGGTTGACGGAAAAGGGCCCGCGCAAGGAAGCCGTGGAAGCCTTGCTGCAGCAAACCAATCTGTGGGAAGCGCGCAAGCGCAACCTGGGCACGTATTCGGGCGGCATGCGCCAGCGCTTCGGCATCGCCCAGGCCCTGCTGGGTGCACCGCGCCTGGTGATCGTCGATGAGCCCACTGCCGGTCTGGACCCGGACGAACGCAACCGCTTCCTGAACCTGCTGGCGAAGATCGGCGAACAAGTGGTGGTGATTCTGTCGACGCACATCGTCGACGATGTAACGGACCTGTGCCCGCGCATGGCCATGATCGTCAAGGGACAGGTGCTGGTGCAGGGCGAGCCGCAGGCGGCCATCGATACCCTGCACGGCAAAGTCTGGCGCCGCAGCATCACGACGGAAGAACTGGCGCAGTACCAGCAAACCTTGAACGTGCTGTCGACGCGTCTGGTGGGCGGCAAGCCGCAAATCAACGTGTATGCCGACAGCCAGCCCGACAGCGGCTTCGTGCAGATCGCCGCAGATCTGGAAGACGTGTATTTCCTGCATGTGCGCAACGCTGCCCGCGACGGCGCCGCTGCTCCCGCTACCGCACCGGCCACCTCGGCCGCCGTGGCAGCGTAAGGGGCCGCCATGTGGAAGGAATTTTTCAAGTTTGACCTCGTCTACCAGCTGAAACAGCCGCTGCTGTGGGTCTTTGCAATCATCATGGCCCTGATGGCCTTTGGCGCCACCACCAGCGACTCGGTGCAGATCGGTGGCGCCATCGGCAACATCAACCGCAACGCTCCCACCGTGGTGGCGCAGATGCTGGGCATCTTCAGCCTGCTGGCGATGTTGCTCGTCACCGTCTTCATCGCCGGCGCCGTGCTGCGCGACAGCGAAGTGGGCATGGCCGACATGCTGTTCGCCACGCCCATGCGCAAGTGGGATTACCTGTTCGGCCGCTTCGCCGCCGGCTTTGTCGCCTGCCTGGTGATCTTCGTCGCCATTGCCCTGGCCACCATGCTCGGCCCCGTCATGCCCTGGGTCGATGCGCAGCGCGTGGGCGCGTTCTCGCTGCAGGCGTATGCCTGGAGCTTCGCCGTCATCGTGATCCCCAACCTGCTCTTCATCGGCGCCCTGCTGATGCTGCTGGCGGCCACCACGCGTTCGATGATGCTCGTCTACGTGGGCGTGTTGGGCTTTTTCGTGCTGTGGGCCATGGCAGGGGTGTTTACGCGCGACATCAACAATGAATGGTATGCCGTCCTGCTCGACCCCTTCGGCGTGCGCGCCTTTGGCCGCATGACGCGCTACTTCACGGCCGCCGAGTCGAATGCCAGCCTGCCGCCACTGTCCGGCTTCCTGCTGGCCAACCGCTTGCTGTGGCTGGGCATCACCGTCGTGCTGTTTGCCGCCACCGTGATCCTCTTCAAGCCGCAGCGCACGGGCACGGGCAAGCGCCTGTTCGGCAAGCACAAGGCGCCAGCGGCCGCACCGGCCGCCAGCGCGCCGCTGCACCTGCCGCGCAGCATGCCCACCTTTACCCCGGCAACGGCCTGGCGCCAGTGGTGGCAGATCCTGCGCTTCGATGCCGCCGGCGTCTTCAAGAGCGTGCCCTTCCTCGTCATGCTGCTGTTCGGCATCATCAACCTGATCGCTGGCTCCAGCGTGGGCAAGAATATGTACGGCACGGCCGTGTATCCGATGACCCATTTGATGCTGCAAAGCATCAACAACAGCTTCAGCTTCCTGTTGATCATCATCGTCACCTTTTATGCGGGTGAGCTGATCTTCAAGGAGCGCCAGGTCAAGATCGCCGACGTCAGCGATGCCATGCCCGTACCCGGCTGGGTGCCCCTGCTGGCCAAATGCACGGCCCTGGTCGGCGTCATCGCCGGCTACCTGTTAGTGGGCGTCATCACCGCCATCGGTTTCCAGCTCGTCAAGGGCGGCGCGCCCGTGGAGCTGGGCCTGTACCTGAAAGGCACCCTGCTCGGTTCCCTCTTCTTCGTGCTGATGGGCTTGTGCGCCCTCACCCTGCAAGTGCTGTCGAATAACAAGTTCATCGGCTACCTGCTGGTGATCCTGCTGATGGTGGCGCAAGCCGTGCTGGGCATGCTGCATCTGGAACACAATCTGTACGCCTTCGGCGGCACGCCCGCCATCAAGTATTCGGACATGAATGGCTATGGCCACTTCCTGACGGGCTGGGCCTGGTTCTCTGTGTACTGGAGCCTGTTTACCGTGGCGCTCATCATGCTGGCACGGGCCTTCTGGGTACGCGGCCTGTCCGTCGACTGGCGCGCGCGCGTGCGCCTGGCCCGCCAGCGCCTGCAAGGCCGCGCCGGCGCCGCCCTGGCCGTAGTCGTGCTGTGCTGGGCAGGCACGGGCGGCTGGATCTTCTACAACACGAACGTGCTGAACAAGTACGAGACGTCGGACATCGGCATGGACAAGCAGGCCCGCTACGAGAAATTGTACAAACAATACAAGGGCTTGCCGCAATTGAAGATCACCGACGTCCAGGCCGATGTGGCTATCTATCCTGAGCAACGCAAGGTGTTGATCAAGGGCCACTACGTGCTGCAAAACAAGACGCAGCAGCCGCTCGATACCCTGCGCATCCAGCTCAACCCGGACCTGGAAACGCACTGGTTGAACTTGCCTGAGCACAAGGTCGTGCTCGATGACAAGGAACTCGGCTTCAGCATCCTCAAGCTGGCCCAACCCCTGGCACCGGGCGCCACCCTGCCGCTGGACTTCACGGTGGCCGTCACGCATCAGGGTTTCACCAACGACGGCGCGCCGGACCAGGTCAACCTGAACGGCAGCTTCTTCAACAACCAGGCCTTCTTCCCCCACTTCGGCTACGCGAAGGAAATGGAATTGACGGACCGCAATGAGCGCCGCAAACGTGGCCTGGGCGAACCGCAGCGCATGGCCAAGCTGGAAGACAAGTCGGCCTACGGCAACACCGTCTTTGGCAATGAAGCGGACTGGATCCATTTCGACACCACCGTCTCCACCAGCGGCGAGCAGATCGCGCTGGCGCCTGGTTACCTGCAGGCAAGCTGGGAAAAGGATGGCCGCCGCTATTACCGCTACAAGATGGACCAGCCGATGATGCCGTTCTTTGCCTACCTGTCGGCGCGCTGGGAGGTCAAGAAAGGCGACTGGCATGGCGTACCGATCGAAATTTATTTCGACAAGAAGCACGGCTACAATACGCAGCGCATGATTACCTCCGTGCAAAAGTCGCTCGACTATTACACCACCCAGTTCACGCCCTACCAGCACAAGCAGGTGCGCATCCTGGAGTTTCCGGGCTACCAGAGCTTCGCGCAGTCGTTTGCCAATACGATTCCGTATTCGGAGGGCATCGGATTCATCGCCGACCTGCGCGACAAGGATGACATCGACTACGTGTTTTACGTCACGGCGCATGAAATGGCGCACCAGTGGTGGGGCCACCAGGTGATCGGCGCCAACGTGCAGGGTGCCACCATGCTGATGGAATCGCTGTCGCAGTACTCGGCGCTGATGGTGATGGAAAAGGAATATGGCCGCGAAAAAATGCGCCGCTTCCTGCGCTATGAACTGGACCGCTACCTGAGCGGGCGCGGCGGCGAAGCCATCGAGGAACAGCCGCTGGCGCGCGTGGAAGGACAGCAATACATCCACTACAACAAAGGCAGCCTGGTGTTCTACCGCCTGCGCGACGAGCTCGGCGAGGAAGCCCTGAACCGTGCCCTGAAACGCTATCTGCAGGACAAGGGTTACCAGCAGGCACCGTTCACCACCACCCTGGAGCTGCTGGCCTACATCCGCGCCGAAGCGCCGCAGGACAAGCAGGCGCTGATCACGGACCTGTTCGAGAAGATCGTTTTCTACGACAACCGCGTGACGCAAGCGTCAGCCGTACAGCGCAAGGATGGCCAGTGGGATGTCACCATGCAGTTGCACCTGGCCAAGCTGGAGTCCGACGGCAAGGGCAAGGAAAGCGCGCGCGCCTATGACGAGCCGGTTGAAATCGCCATCTTCGCGCGCGCCCCTGGCGCCAAGGAAAAGGATGAAAAAGTCCTGTTCACGGACAAGCGCAGCGTGTCGGGCAGCGACCCGGTGATCACCATCACCGTGAAGGACAAACCGTTCGAAGTGGGTGTTGATCCGTACAACAAGATGATCGACCGCGTCCCGCGCGATAACCGCAAGGAAATCACTTTCAATTAAGGCTAGCTTGAACCAACGCAAACAGGCCACGCCGTCACCGACAGCGTGGCCTGTTTTTTATGCCGTCAGTGTTTTAACGGTACACGAGACCACCATCGATCAGCGGCGCCTGGCCCGTCATGTAGTCCGAGTCCGGCCCCGCCAGGAAGGAAACCAGCCCCGCCACGTCTTCCGGCGTCTCGGCACGTCCCAGCGCGATGCCGTCCACATATTTCTTGTACGTCGCACCCAGTTCGGCGCCAGTCAGCTCGGCCATGCGCTTGTCGATTTCGACCCACATGTCGGTACCGACAACGCCGGGGCAATACGCGTTGACGGTGATGCCGTCGGCCGCCAGTTCCTTGGCCGCCGCCTGCGTCAGCGCGCGCACGGCAAACTTGGTGGCCGAATACACGCCCAGCAGGGCGAAGCCGTCATGCCCGGCGATGGAACAGGCATTGATGATCTTGCCCTTCTGCTGGCGTTTCTTGAACGTCTTGGCGGCCGCCTGGATGCCCCACAGCGTCCCTTGCACATTGATGCGCATGATGCGGTCGACTTCTTCCGGCGTGACGTCGAGCAAGGGCTGTACTTGCGCGATGCCGGCATTGTTGACGATGATGTCGAAGCCGCCCAATTCTTGTTCCGCAAACGCCACGGCGGCGCTCACCTGATCGAGCTGCGACACGTCGGCAATGAAGGTGACGGCGCGGCGCCCCAGCGCGCGCACTTCGGCGGCAGCCGTGTCCAGCTTGTCCTGGTTCAAATCCACCAGCGCAATATCGGCGCCATCCTTGGCCAGGCGCAAGGCGATGGCCTTGCCGATACCTTGCGCGGCACCCGTGACCAGCGCGACTTTTCCGGAAATACCCATTTGCGTTCCTTTCAGTACAGGGAAGAAGAGCAGCAAAAAACCGGTCCGGCGCAGCAGCGCCCACGGCCGGTTCCGCAGCGTAGTGACACTTCAGCCTACCTGAAATTGAAATTTTTCCGCAGCTTGAAACGTGCGCAGCCAAAAAAAGTACCTGGATCAAGAAAGGGGAAAAAAACCATCCTCGAACTGGCCATGCGCGCGCTGCCGTACAGGCGCCTGGCAGCCGCTGGCGTAAGATGGGCGGCATCACCATCGCCCGGTTTTTATCCACGTTCAAAGGAAATTTTATATGCTGCGTCGTCCACTGCCCCTCCGCGCCAGCCTGCTGCTGGCGGCCCTCGTTTTCACCACGCCCGCCTGGAGCGCCGATCCAGTCCACAAGGAAACCGTCGAATTGACGGCAAGCAAGAACGCGCGCAGCGTGAAAGGCAAGATCAAGGGCTACGCCACGGCCGAATACACGCTCACTGGCAAGGCCGGCCAGACCCTCAGCGTCAAGCTCAAGACCAATCAGCCATCGAATTACTTCAACATCCGCCAGCCAGGCCAGGACGAAGCCCTGTTCATCGGCTCGACCAGCGGCAACAGTTACCAGGTGAAACTGCCGGCCGATGGCGAGTACACGGTGCAGGTGTATTTGATGCGCAACGCGGCGCGCAGGAATGCGGTGGCGAATTACAGCCTGGAGATGCGGCTGCGCGATTGAGGTTTGCGTGATTCAGCATGCGCACCTGTCCCCCAGGCCAGCGGCATTGAATTTTTTCGCCTGCCGATGATCTTATCCATTGCTGGTTTTTCTGACTGACTCAATGGAGGAGATATGCAACAAGCCAATTTCATTGCCATCGTCCTGGCACTCAGCTGCAGCCTGGCAGGAGCGCAAACGCCCGAACGCATGGCAAAGCTCACCGAGAGCAACGTGTTGTTGAGGGAAGCAACCATCGAAGGCGATGCCATGCATGCCTGCCAGCCGCTGAAAGGGGACACGGTTGCCATCCTTGAAATCAAAAATAATACACCCGGGGCTACAGGCATAGCCCTTGCCCATGTACGCGTGATGAGCGGGCACTGCCAGGGCCAGATTGGCTGGATCGGGATGCCGCGCCTGGAAGCGCTTGCAAGGTAAGCGTTACTCTCTCCATAACGCAAAAAGCCTGTTTTCCTCTCGGAAAACAGGCTTCAGGCAACAAAAAACGACCTTGACCGAATTAGAACGGAATATCGTCATCCATATCCGAGAAGTTCGGGGCTGGCTTCGGTGCCGGGCGTGGGGCCGGGGCCGGGGCTGGACGCGGGGCTGGCGCCTGGCGCGGGGCCGGGGCGTCGTAGCCGCCGCCGCCACCACCACCGTAGCTGTCATCGCCACCGCCGGCATCGCCGCCCATGCCGGAGCGACCGCCCAGCATTTGCATCTGTTCCGCGATGATGTCGGTTGCGTACTTCTCGACGCCGTCCTTGTCCGTGTATTTACGGGTTTGCAGTCGGCCTTCGACGTAGACGGACGAACCTTTTTTCAAGTATTGGCCGACGATTTCCGCCAGGCGGCCGAAGAACGAGATACGGTGCCACTCTGTCAATTCTTTTTGTTCGCCCGTATTGCGGTCCTTCGATTTGTACGAAGTGGCCACGGCGATGTTGGCGATCGCGTCGCCGCTAGGCATGTAGCGGATTTCCGGGTCACGGCCCAGATTGCCGACGATGATGACTTTGTTGACTGATGCCATGAATAACTCCTGATGAACTGCAGCGGGAGCCGGTGTCCCGCGCGGTAGTTTAGTGTACTAAACGAGGATTATAAGCGACCACGCGGCGCAAAGCACCCGCTTTCTGGCGGACGCCCTCTCCCGTGCGGCAGCACGTTTTTTTCACGGCAGGTGAAAACAAGAAACTTGAATACTGGTATTATATACAGTGCTTAAACGTCTGCACGCATCTGTATCAAACTTTGTCGGGGCACGTTCGCCCGGCGGCGCAATCCGCCCATGGACGCCTCAGGCATGCAGAGCAAAACCCGGCTATAGTTACAGGTTGACCCGTTGTGGCTCCTCATCTGCACCCAGGCACAATGCGCCGGCCGCACCACTCACTGAAAGCAAGGCAATCACATGGAACAGATCCGCATTCGCGGCGCTCGCACGCATAACCTCAAGAATATCAATCTCGATTTGCCGCGCAATAAGCTGATCGTGATTACCGGCTTGTCCGGCTCCGGCAAGTCTTCGCTGGCCTTCGACACCCTGTACGCGGAGGGCCAGCGCCGCTATGTCGAGTCGCTGTCGGCCTACGCGCGCCAATTTTTGCAGTTGATGGAAAAACCGGACGTCGACCTGATCGAAGGCTTATCACCGGCCATCTCCATCGAACAGAAGGCAACGTCGCATAACCCGCGTTCGACGGTGGGCACCGTGACGGAAATCCACGATTATTTGCGCCTGCTGTACGCGCGCGTCGGTACGCCGTACTGCCCCGACCACCCGGAAAACGCGCTGGCCGCCCAGTCCGTATCGCAAATGGTCGATGCTGTGCTGGCCATGCCGGAAGACACCAAGCTGATGATACTCGCGCCCGTCGTCGCGAATCGCAAGGGCGAACATGTCGACCTGTTCGAACAGATGCAGGCGCAGGGCTTCGTGCGCTTTCGCGTACAGAGCGGCACGCATGCGGCCAAGATCTATGAAGTCGATGACCTGCCGAAATTGAAGAAGACGGAAAAACACACGATCGACGTCGTCATCGACCGGGTCAAGGTCAACCAGGAAATCAAGCAGCGCCTGGCGGAAAGTTTCGAGACGGCCCTGCGCCTGGCCGATGGCCGCGCCATTGCCTACGAAATGGATACCGCGCAAGAACACGTGTACTCGAACAAGTTCGCCTGCAATGTGTGTGGCTATTCCCTGCAGGAACTGGAACCGCGTTTGTTCTCGTTCAACAACCCCATGGGCGCCTGCCCGGAATGCGACGGCCTGGGGCACATCGAATTCTTTGACCCGAAACGCATCGTCGCGTTCCCGAACCTGTCGCTGGCATCGGGCGCCGTCAAGGGCTGGGACCGCCGCAACCAGTTTTATTTCCAGATGCTGTCGAACCTGGCCGCTTACTATGAATTCGACCTGGACATGCCGTTCGAGCAACTGGCACTGAATGCCCAGCAAGCCGTGCTGTACGGTTCCGGCAAGCAAGTGATTCCGTTTACCTATGTCAACGAACGGGGCCGCACCGTCATCAAGGAACACACGTTCGAAGGCGTGGTCAACAATCTGCAGCGCCGCTACCGCGAGACGGATTCGATGGCCGTCAAGGAAGAACTGGCCAAGTTCATCAATGAAAAATGCTGCCCCTCATGCGATGGCGCGCGCCTGCGCGTGGAAGCGCGCTTCGTCAAGGTCGGCACCGGCAAGCAGCAGCGCGCCATCTATGAAGTGGCGGGAAAACCGCTGCGCGAGACGCTGGAATTTTTTGAAAAGCTGAAACTGACGGGCGCCAAGAAGGAAATCGCCGACAGGGTCGTGAAAGAAATCATTTCGCGCCTGAAGTTCCTCAACAATGTGGGCCTCGATTACCTGTCGCTGGACCGCAGCGCCGACACGCTGTCGGGCGGTGAAGCACAGCGCATCCGCCTGGCGTCGCAGATCGGCTCCGGTTTGACGGGCGTCATGTATGTGCTCGACGAACCGTCGATCGGCTTGCATCAGCGCGATAATGACCGCCTGATCGAAACGCTGAAACACTTGCGCGACATCGGCAACAGCGTGCTGGTCGTCGAGCACGATGAAGACGCCATCCGCACGGCCGACTACATCGTCGACATGGGCATCGGCGCGGGCGTGCACGGCGGCGAAATCATCGCCGAAGGCACCCTGCAAGACATTCTCAAGAACAAGAAATCGCTGACGGCGCAATACCTGAACGGCAAGCTGAAAATCGCCGTACCAAACAAGCGCCATGTCAGCAATCCGGAAAAGCAATTGGTCATTACTGGTGCGACGGGCAACAACCTGAAAAAAGTGTCGCTCAGCTTGCCGGTAGGCTTGATGACGTGCGTGACGGGCGTCTCCGGCTCGGGCAAATCGTCGCTGGTCAACGATACCCTGTATCCGGCGCTGTCGCGCCATCTGTACGGTTCGCAGACGGAACCGGCGCCGCACGAATCGATCAGCGGCCTGGAGCACTTCGACAAAGTCATTTCCGTCGACCAGGCGCCGATCGGCCGCACGCCGCGCTCGAACCCCGCCACCTACACGGGCTTGTTTACGCCGATCCGCGATCTGTTCGCCACCGTGCCGACCGCCAAGGAACGCGGCTACAGCGCAGGCCGCTTCTCGTTCAACGTGAAAGGCGGCCGCTGCGAAGCATGCCAAGGCGATGGCGTGATCAAGGTCGAGATGCACTTCCTGCCCGACGTCTACGTGCCGTGCGACGTGTGCCACGGCAAACGCTACAACCGCGAAACCCTGGAGGTGCACTACAAGGGCAAGAGCATCACGGAAGTGCTGGGCATGACGGTGGAAGAGGCGCATGAATTCTTCAAGCCCGTGCCCTTGATCGCGCGCAAGCTGCAAACCCTGCTCGACGTGGGCCTGGGCTACATCAAGCTGGGCCAGAGCGCTACTACCCTGTCCGGCGGCGAAGCGCAGCGCGTCAAACTGTCGCTGGAACTGTCGAAGCGCGATACGGGACGCACCCTGTACATCCTCGATGAACCGACCACGGGCTTGCACTTCCACGACATCGATTTGCTGTTGAAAGTCATCCACCGCCTGCGCGACCAGGGTAACACTTTGGTGATCATCGAGCACAACCTGGACGTCATCAAGACGGCCGACTGGCTGGTCGACCTGGGCCCTGAAGGGGGCGCCGGCGGCGGACAGATCATCGCCACCGGCACGCCGGAAGACGTGGCGCTGAATCCGGCCAGCGTGACGGGTAAATACCTGGGGCCGCTGCTCAAGCAATAAGAACGGCAGCGCAATAAAAAACGGCGCGGATTGCTCATGCAATCCGCGCCGTTTCTCTTTTTGCTAGCACCCCAGTCATTGCCGGCGTGTCATTTATCGCACGCCAGTCTTTGCCGGCGTGTTTCTCCCCCACTACTAACGCTTACTCAGCCAAACGCTTTTCCAACGCTGCCTTGTGATCTGTCAATTCTTGCGGCAGATGATACGCGAGTTTTTCAAACAGCTCCGTATGCAATTTCAATTCGTCCCGCCACGCCGCCTTGTCGATCGACGTGATGGTGTCGAACTGTTCTTGCGTGAATGGCAAGCCATCCCAGTTCAAGTCGCCATACTGCGGCGTCGTGCCGAACAGGTTTTCCACGCCGCCCGCCGTGCCTTCGATACGCTCGAGCATCCACTTCAGCACGCGCATATTGTCGCCAAAGCCAGGCCAGACGAACTTGCCGGCCTCGTCCGTACGGAACCAGTTGACGCAGTAGATCTTCGGCAGGGCCGCCGGGTTCACTTTACCCACCTTGACGCCCATGTCCAGCCAGTGCTGGAAGTAATCGCTCATGTTATAGCCGATAAACGGCAACATGGCAAATGGATCGCGGCGCACGACGCCCATCTGGCCCACGGCCGCGGCCGTCGTTTCGGAACCCATGGTGGCCGCCATGTAGACACCTTCGACCCAGTTGCGCGCTTCGGTCACCAGCGGCACTGTAGTCGAGCGGCGGCCGCCGAAGATGAAGGCCGAGATCGGCACGCCGGCCGGATCGTCCCAGGCGGCGTCGATCACCGGATTTTGCGTGGCAGCAACAGTGAAGCGTGCGTTCGGATGCGCCGCCTTGGTGCCGGACGCTGGCGTCCAGTCCTTGCCCTGCCAGTCGATCAGGTGGCTTGGTGCTTCCTTCGTCAAGCCTTCCCACCAGACGTCGCCGTCGTCCGTCAGCGCCACGTTGGTGAAGATCGTGTTGTCGCGCATGGACGCCATGCAGTTGTAATTGGTTTTTTCGTTGGTGCCCGGCGCCACGCCAAAATAACCGGCTTCCGGGTTGATGGCATATAAACGGCCATCGGCACCGGGCTTGATCCAGGCGATATCGTCGCCGATGGTGGTCACTTTCCAGCCGTTAAAACTTGCCGGCGGGATCAGCATGGCGAAGTTGGTCTTGCCGCAAGCCGATGGGAACGCTGCCGCGACGTAATGCTTCTTGCCTTCCGGCGATTCCACGCCGAGGATCAGCATGTGTTCGGCCAGCCAGCCCGGGTTGTTGTCGGCCGCTTGCGCTTCCTGGTAGCCCATGTTCGAGGCGATGCGCAGGGCGAAGCATTTCTTGCCCAGCAAGGCGTTGCCGCCGTAGCCCGAACCGAAAGACCAGATTTCGCGCGTTTCCGGGAAATGCACGATGTATTTGGTGCTGTTGCACGGCCATTTCACGTCTTGCTGGCCGGCAGCCAGCGGCGCGCCCACGCTGTGCACGCACGGCACGAAGGCGCCATCGGTGCCCAGCACGTCGTACACGGCACGGCCCATGCGGGTCATGACCTTCATGTTGACGGCGACATACGGCGAATCGGACAGTTCCACGCCGATGTGCGCGATGGGCGAACCCAGCGGGCCCATCGAGAAGGGCACGACGTACATGGTACGGCCGCGCATGCAGCCGTCGAACAGGCCGTTCAGGGTGTGGCGCATTTCGCCAGGCTCGGTCCAGTTATTCGTCGGGCCGGCCGCCTCTTTCGTTGTCGAGCAGATATATGTGCGGTCTTCGACGCGGGCCACGTCGCTCGGGTCCGAGCAGGCCAGATAAGAATTCGGGCGCTTTTCGGCATTCAGTTTTTTCATGGTGCCGCTGGCAACCATTTCGGCGCACAGGCGCTCGTACTCTTCCTGCGAGCCGTCGCACCAGTAGATGCGGTCCGGCTTGGTCAGCGCGGCAATGTCGGCCACCCAGTTGATCAGTTTCTGTTGTTTAATATAAGCTGGGACGTTGAGTGCGGCGACGCCACCCATGACGGGCTGATTCATATTACCTCCAATACCAATAAAAGAAATTCTGGTCATTCCGGCAAGACAGGCAGCATCGTTGAGAGGTGGCTGCGGCTCACTGCAGGCGGCGTCTTCACGCGGGCAGGGCTCTGGTGTCGTTTACCTGGATCATGCGCCCAGGCTGCGGGAACAGTTTGCGCTATAACTATACTCAGGAAGCTTCAAAAGTGCCGGCGATTGTACACCCGCCAATCAGCTATTCTCGCAAAAATGTAGGAGAATAGCTTGACTAATGTAGTAGGCTATTCAGCATTTCCCGTATCCTGTTATTTCCCTACCAAATCCTTACTAAAATCGGCCATCCACCATGAAAATTGCCATACTCGATGATTACCAGGATGCCGTGCGCGGCCTCGATTGCTTCAAATTGCTCGATGGCCACGAGGTCAAAGTGTTCAGCAATACGGCGCGGGGCCTGGGTCAGCTGGCCATCCGCCTGGCGCCGTTCGACGCGCTGGTGCTGATCCGCGAACGCAGCAGTTTCAACCGCGCCTTGCTGTCGAAACTGCCGAATTTGAAACTGATTTCGCAAACGGGCAAGGTCAGCGGCCACATCGATGTGGCGGCCGCCACGGAACTGGGCATCGCCATCGCGGAAGGTATCGGCTCGCCCACGGCGCCGGCCGAACTGACGTGGGCGCTGATCATGGCGGCGCAGCGCAAGATCGTGCCATACGCGCAACATTTACAGGAAGGGCTGTGGCAAACGTCCTCCATCGAGCCGGCGCGCAACACGCTCGGCACGGTATTGAAAGGGCGCACCCTGGCGATCTGGGGCTACGGCAAGATCGGTCAATTGATCGCCGGCTATGGCCGCGCCTTTGGCATGACCATTCTCGTGTGGGGCAGCGAAGCGAGCCGCGCGGCCGCCGTGGCCGCTGGCGACACGGTGGCGACATCGCGCGCAGCGTTCTTTGAACAAGCCGACGTATTGAGCTTGCACCTGCGCCTGTCCGAGACGACGCGCGGCCTGGTCACAAGCGAGGATCTGGCGCGCATGAAGCCGACGTCCCTGTTCGTCAACACCAGCCGCGCCGAGCTGGTGGCCGAGGGTGCGCTGGAAGCGGCGCTGCAGCAGGGGCGCCCGGGCGCCGCCGCGCTTGACGTGTTTACGGACGAGCCGCTGCCCCCAGGCGCGCCATTGCTGCTGCTGCCGAACGTGCTGGCCACGCCACACCTGGGCTACGTCGAGCGTGACAGCTATGAACTGTATTTCCGCTACGCCTTGCAAAACATCGTCGATTTTACGCAGGGTCAATGCACGCGTCTGCTCAATCCCGAGGTCTTGCAGCATGCGCGGCAAGCCCCTCAGGAGCGCTGAAACCCCTTGAGAAGGTCAGGCTCACCCGTGATGCGGATGGCGGGCGCGGCCAGCGCGTGCCGGCCGCGCCACAGGCCGGCCCAGCCGGGCGGCCAGGCGATGTCCGGCCCGGCATACGGCGCCACGCCGGCGCGCACGGCCACGACCGGCACGGGCGGCATGTCCTGCAAGGGCTCGCCGGGGGTGCGCTGCATGTCCAGGCTGTACATGTAATTGGGCAACAAGGCGTCGCAGACGCGGCCAAACCACGCGCTATGGTCGTCGTCGCGCCCCAGCGCCTGCGCCAGGCCTTGCGGATCGAAACGGGCCAGGG
Organism: Janthinobacterium sp. 78; assembly: GCF_003096775.1. Lineage (NCBI taxonomy): Bacteria > Pseudomonadati > Pseudomonadota > Betaproteobacteria > Burkholderiales > Oxalobacteraceae > Janthinobacterium > Janthinobacterium sp. 78. Next base: position 115,266 of record NZ_QENT01000001.1, read on the forward strand.
CATCGATCAACTCGCCGGTGGTGGCACCGGGCGTATCGCCCCAGCCCATCACGGGGTTGACGTTGTAATCGGCGCCCGAACCGTACCAGCCTTCGCGCCAGGGCCGCTGCATCCAGTCGCGCGGCCCCGTAAACAAATGCCAGCGCCAGTGCAGGCCGGACGGCTTGGGCCAGGAATACAGATACAGTTTTTGATAGCCGGCCTGGTGCAGCTCGCGCACCATGGCCATCAGACGCGCATGCGGCATGCGGTCGGGCGGCGCGCGGCGAAACAAAATCGCTTCGCCATCGGCAAACTGCACGTCGTCGGTCGACAGGTTCAGGTCCAGGGTGCGCGCTTCGCTGCCGAAACGGGCGGCGATCCAGCCCGTCAGCAGATTCACGGACGTGATGACGCCATAGCCGCGGTGGCGGTGAAAAATGACGGTGCCGGGAGCGAGCGCTTTCATACGGAGTCGGAGTGGCAGGCAAACAAAGAAACCAGTGTACTCACAGATGGCCAAATTTTCCAGATGCGATCCGCAACGGCCCGCAACGGGCCCGCCATTCACGCAAGGCACACAATCCACGCTATCATGCGCGTCATTCTCCACTGACATCGTGACCACATCATGACTTTGCGCATACTCGCCACCGGCGGCACTTTCGACAAACACTACAACGAATTGAACGGTACCCTGGGCTTTTCCGACAGTCATTTGCCGGCAGCGATTGCCCGCGCACGCATGACGGCACCCGTCGCATTGGAGCAACTGCCCCTGCTCGATTCGCTCGACATGCAGGATGCGGACCGCCAGCGCGTGCTGGCCTCGTGCCGCGCAGCACAGGAGAAAGCCATCGTCATCATCCACGGCACCGACACCATGCGCGAAACGGCGCAAGTGCTGGGCGCGGCGAACCTGCAGCAAACGGTGATTTTGACGGGCGCCATGATTCCCTACGAAATCGACAACTCCGATGCCCTGTTCAACCTGGGCTTTGCCTGCGGCGTGGCGCAAACCTTGCCAGCCGGCGTGTACGTGGCCATGAATGGCCAGATCTTCGCCTGGGACAATGTGCAAAAGAACCGCGCCGCCGGCGTGTTCCAGCCCTTGTAAGCCGATGCCAGGACAGGGCTAACAGCACAGACGAAAAAAAGGAGCCGAAGCTCCTTTTTCGTACCGATATGACTGCGTTTATGCAGTCGCTTCGCCGCCCAATGCTTCGACCACGTCGGCCATCAGCTTGGAGAGCTCGCCCGTCATCAGCATCAGGTCGCCGTCGAAACGCTCGTCGTCGTTCTTCGTGCTCGATTCCGTTTCCTTGATCACGTCCAGCGGCTTGACGCTCTTGATGGCCAGGGACTCCGTCAGCACGAACGAGATCTTGTCGTTCCACGTCATGGCCAGGCGCGTGCACTGCTTGCCGGCCGCGATGTGGCGGCGCACGTCGTCCGCTTCCAGCGTGTGGCGCACGTAGCGCACGGTGGCCTTGCTTTCGCCCGTGGCGCGCAATTCCGTGTCCATGTCGACCGTGAAGCCGGCAGGCGCATCGTCGGCCTGCAGCCATTCCGTCATCACCGCCACGGGCGAGCGCTGCACGCGCAAGCTTTCCAGCGGCAGTTTATCCACGGCTTTCAGCAACAGCTTGATGACTTCATCAGCTTTGGCCGGGCTGGCCGCATCGACCACCAGCCAACCATTGACGGGGTCGATCCAGGTCCAGACATTGCTACGGATGCTGAAGGCGCGCGGCAGCAACTCGTCGGCCACGCGCTCCTTCAATTCTTTCATGGCTTTTTTACCCGGCGCAAAGCCTTGCGCTTCTTCCATCTCGGCAGCGCGGGCCTTGGCCACCTGGTTGATGACGGTGGCTGGCAGCAGTTTCTTTTCCGTGCCCAGCAAGATCAGCATCTGCTTGTTGACCACATGCACCAGACCGCCATTCGGGCGTGGCGTATCCCAGCCCTGGCGCATCAGATCCATGCTGGTCGCCGGCGTAAATTTGTTCGAGGACAAGGCCTCTTCCAGTTGTTCTGGCGTATAAGCCCATGGTGCGGGCAGGCGGTAAATCTGAAGATTCTTGAACCACATAGTTTTTGTCTTCCGTTTGTTTCAGTAGTGCCAGGGGAACGCCATTCTACACTTTCGACGTGAAAATGCCGTCAAAAGCGCGGTCCGGCGCGGTATGTATCTTGCAGGAAACGCCGCTAGAGCCTGGGAAACAGCTCCGCCTGGGCTGGCGCCTGCCGCGTCACGATGGCCGGATCGGACAAGGTCGAGATGCGCACGCCCAGCAGGCGGATTTTCTTGTCAAATGGCACGCGCCGCAGACAATCGCGGCTGGCGCGCAGGATGGCGGCGGCGTCCGCCGTGGCGCTGGGCAAGGTGATGTCGCGCGTAACGGTGCTGAAATCCTCGAAGCGCAGCTTGATGCCCACCGTGCGCCCCGCCAGCGATTGTTTATCCAGGTCGCCCGCCACGCGCGTGCACAGGCTTTCCAGCTTTTCCGACAGGGTGGCGCGGTCGCGCACCACCTGCAAGTCGCGCTCGAACGTCGTCTCGCGGCTGACGGACTTGGTTTCCCGGCTCGTCTGCACGGGCCGCTCGTCGATGCCCAGCGCCGCCTGGCGCAGCCAGCCCGTGTACAGGTCGCCGAACTGCGTGCGCAGCATGGTGAGATCGGCCCGCGCCAGCTCGCCGATGGTCACTATGCCCAGCGCTTCCAGCTTGGCCGTCGCCTTCGGGCCGATGCCGTTGATCTTTTTTGCCGGCAAGGGCCAGACCCTGGTTTCGATATCCTCGGGCGACAAAATGGTCAAGCCATCGGGCTTTTCCAGGTCGGAACAGATTTTTGCCAGCAATTTGTTCGGCGCCAGGCCGACCGAGCACGACAGGCCCGTCGCCTCGAACACGGCCGCCTTCAGGCGCGCCGCCATGGCCGGCGCCTGCTCGCCGTATTCCGTCAGATCGACATAGATTTCATCGATGCCCACGTTCTGGATGATGGGACACAACTGGGCCACGGCTTGCTTGAAGCGGGCGGAGTATTCACGGTAGGCCTCGAAGTCGGCGGGCAACAGGATGCTGTCGGGCGCCAATTTCGCCGCCTTCATGATGCCCATGGCGGAAAACACGCCAAACTTGCGCGCCGCATAGGTGGAAGTGGTGACGACGCCGCGCCCCACGTAGTCGCGCATGCGCGCAAACTGCCGCGTGCCATCTTCCAGCAGCATGGGTTGCTGCAGGCGCCCGCCGCCAATGACGACGGCTTCGCCGCGCAATTCGGGATATTTCAGCAGTTCCACGGAGGCAAAGAAGGCATCCATGTCCAGGTGGGCTATCCAGCGGCGGGCGGGTGGCTCGGGAAGTGGGCAGGCAGATGTGGTCAAGGACACCTCGCGGCAGGATACTGTAGTTATATACAGTATCGCTGGAAATGCCCGTGGATGCAAGTTGAAACGCACGCATTGGTGGTGCCTGGCAGTTGCTTTTCTCAATGGCAAGATTACAATCCTGACACAACTATTCAAAGGAGTCGCCTTGTCCATTACCCATCACGCTGCGCGCCGCCGGTCCGCCTGGTTATCCATCCTGCCGGCCCTGCTGTTGTCCACCCTGGCGCCATCCGCGCTGGCCGACACCACCACCACCGTTGCCACGCCCACCGCGCCGGTCGCCGCCAAGACAGCCTGGCAGGAAACGCGCCACGGCACGCTCGTCACGGACGACTACCGCTGGCTGCAAAAGAAGACCGATCCTGCCGTGATCGACTACCTGAATGCGGAAAACGCCTACACGGCGGCCGTCACGGCCCCCATCCAGCCGCTGGCCGACAAGGTGACTGCGGAGATCAAGGGCCGCATGCAGGAAGTGGACCTGTCCGTGCCTGCGCGCCAGGGTAACTTTTACTATTACACGCGCACGGAAGCGGGCAAGCAATACCCGCTGCATTGCCGCCGCCCTGTCGGCGCACATGGCGCCTACGATGCGCAGGCAGCTGAGGAAATCCTGCTGGACCAGAATCAATTGGCTGAAGGCCACAAATTCTTTGCCGTGCGTGCGTTTGCCATCAGCCCGAATGAGCAATTGCTGGCCTACACCACCGACACGACGGGTTTCCGCCAGTACGAACTGCATGTCAAGGATTTGAAGACGGGCAAGTTGCTGGGCGACAGCATGCCGCGCGTCACGTCCCTGGCCTGGGCGGCGGACAATGCCACGCTGATGCTGACGCAGGAAGACGCCACCACCAAGCGCGCGGACCGCTTGTTCCGCCTGGCCCTGGGCGGCACGCCGCAGCAGGTCTACCACGAGCCGGTGGAACAATTCGCCATCGGCGTGAGCCGCACGCGCGATCATCGCTACTTTATGCTCACCGCGCGCAGCACGGATACGAGCGAAGTGCTGCTGCTGCCAACGAGCAAGCCGCAAGGCAGCTTCCAGTCCGTGCTGAAACGCGAAAAAGGCCACCGCTACGGCATCGAACACCGCGACGGCCAGCTGTATATTCTGACCAACAAGGACGCGAAGAATTTCCGCGTCGTCAGCGCGCCAGTCACTGCCCCGCAGCAAAAGAACTGGAAACCCGTCGTGCCGCACAACAAGGACGCCGTGATCCAGTCCATCGACGTGTTCCAGGGCTACCTGGTGGTGATGGAAAAGGCGCGCGCCCTGAACCGCGCGCGCATCTTTGATTTTGCGCATAAAAACTGGAAGACGGTGCAGTTCGACGACCCCGTCTACCTGGCCACGGCGGCCGGCACGCCCGAATTTTCCGCCACGCAATTTCGCATGTCCTATCAGTCGCCCGTCACGCCGCCCACCGTCATCGACGTCAGCATGCAGGATGGCAAGCGCACGGTGCTGAAACAGCAGGAAATCGTCGGCGGCTTTGACGGCAGCCGCTACACCACGCAGCGCCTGTGGGTGACCGCGCGCGATGGCGTGCAAGTGCCGCTGTGGATCGTCTACAAGAAAGGCGTCAAGCTCGACGGTTCCGCGCCGCTGCTGCTGTACTCGTATGGCTCGTATGGCATTTCCACGGAAGCCAGTTTTGCCATCAGCCGCATCAGCCTGCTGGAGCGGGGCGTCATCTATGCCCAGGCGCATATCCGCGGCGGCACGGACATGGGCGAGGCGTGGCATGAAGACGGCATGCTGATGAAGAAGAAAAACACCTTCAATGACTTCATCGACAGCGCCGACTACCTGGTGCGCGAAAAATGGACCAGCCCGAACCGCCTGATCATCCAGGGCGGCAGCGCCGGCGGCTTGCTGATGGGCGCCGTCGTCAACATGCGTCCCGAGCTGTTCCACGCCGTGCACGCGGCCGTACCGTTCGTCGACGTGATGAACACCATGATGGACGCCAGCCTGCCCCTGACGACGGGCGAATACCTGGAATGGGGCGACCCGAACCAGAAGGCGGCCTACGACTACATGCTCAGCTACTCGCCCTACGACAACATTGCGCGCAAGAATTATCCCGCCATGCTGGTGACGACGGGCCTGAACGACAGCCAGGTCATGTACTGGGAACCGGCCAAGTATGTGGCCAAGCTGCGTGCATATAAAACAGACGGCAATCCCTTGCTGCTGAAAACGAATATGGGCGCCGGCCACGGCGGTGCGTCGGGCCGCTATAACGCGATTGCCGAGAACGCCTTCAATATGGCGTGGATGCTGTCGCAGTGGGGCATTACCCAATAATGTAAAAAAAGCGCTTGCAGAAGGATTTTAGCCATCCTATAATAGCGCCTCTTCCAGACGTGGTGACAAACGTCGGGATGGTTTTCTGAGACAAGCAACGGGTGCTTAGCTCAGTTGGTAGAGCGGCGCCCTTACAAGGCGTAGGTCGGGAGTTCGAGCCTCTCAGCACCCACCAAATCAGAAAACTGTCCAGTGCTTCATGGATCAGCAATACAGATCATACGAGCTTGGAGTGGTAGTTCAGTTGGTTAGAATACCGGCCTGTCACGTCGGGGGTCGCGGGTTCGAGTCCCGTCCGCTCCGCCAATAAAAGAAAAGCCCTTTGGTTCTCTGAACCGAAGGGCTTTTCCCATTTCAGCAGCCAAAAACACGTCATTACTCCCTTGCTTGAATATTTTTGCGCTTTTCAGCAAAAAAACTGCTTTTCCCCCTCAAGAATAGTTGCACAAGCACGAAAGCGCCCCCTATAATAGTGCCTCTTCCAGACGTGGTGACAAACGTCGGGATAGTTTTCTGGGTATGCGGGTGCTTAGCTCAGTTGGTAGAGCGGCGCCCTTACAAGGCGTAGGTCGGGAGTTCGAGCCTCTCAGCACCCACCACCAATACAGAAAATTATCCAGTGCTTCATGGATCAGCAACACAGATCATACGAGCTTGGAGTGGTAGTTCAGTTGGTTAGAATACCGGCCTGTCACGTCGGGGGTCGCGGGTTCGAGTCCCGTCCGCTCCGCCAATAAAAGAAAAGCCCTTTGGTTCTCTGAACCGAAGGGCTTTTCCCATTCTGGGGTCAGACCCTCAACACCGCCAACGTCAAGCTCAACGCCAACTTGTCCGGGGGTCTGACCCCTGCTGTTAGAATCAGCGCTCCTCCTGACTCTGCCGCTCCTGCCTGATGCGCCTGCCACACAGTCTTTCCCCCTACCTCGTCCTGCGCTTGCGCCTGGCCCGTCATGCTTTGCTGCAATTTGCCGCCAGCCTGGCCAGTTCCATGGAAATCCTCGTGTTCCTGGCCGGTCCCGTCCTGCTGGGTTTACTCAGCGTCATCGCCCTGCCCGGCTTTCTCGCCGTCACCCTGCCCTGGCCCGCCGCCCTGGGCGTGGTCGGCGCGCAAGTCCTGCTGACCTGCCTGCCCGCCTGGCTGCTGCGCAAGCGCCTGTTGCCGGCAAATACCGCCGCCTGGCTGCGCCAGCTGCCCTTGCCGACGCGTGTGCGCTGGCAAGCCGATATCGCCGTGGCCGGTGTGCTGATGCTGCCGCTGGGCCTCGCCTATGCCGTCTCGACCAGCATCTGGCTGCTGCAGTCGCCGCCCTGGTTGCGCCCGGTTGTCGTGCCCGGCATGGCCGCCACCATCGCCGCCTGGCTGCTGGCCTGGCTGCTGACGACACTCATCGTGGCGCAGCGCCTGCGCGCCCCGCGCCCCGCACACAGGGCGCGCCCGCCCACGATGACGGCCTATGTGCCGCAGCCTCCCCGCTGGCGCACTGTGTTCCTGTGGCGCCAGTTGTTCTGGCTGCCATTCTGGCGCAATGACAATGTGATTGGCATCCAGCAAAGCGTGCTGCTGGTCACAGCTGGCGCCAGCATGCTGGCCTGGCTGCTGCGCGCACCGCTCGTGCCCGCCCCACTGCTGGGTTTGCTGGCCAGCGCCAGCCTGATCATTGTGACGGACCGCGGCGACAAGGCCGTGCGCGAGCAGATCGCCGTGCTGCGTCCATCGCTGAACGCCTGGCCCCTGGCCAGCACGGGCTTGACGCGCCTGGCTTGCGCCGCCAGCCTGCTACCCGCCTTTGCCGTGTTGCTGGCGGGCGCGGTCTTGCTGTACGCCATCAATCCCGCCGCCTTGCAGCAGCGCGTGACCACGGTCTACGCCCTCACGGCCAGCGTGGCCCTGTTGGCCATCGTCGGCCTGCCCCGCCTCACGGCGCGCGGGCGTGTCGTCCTCGTCGTTTTCTCCATCCTTGCCTTGAGCGCCATCGGAAGCGAATTATGGAATTGAATGCCTCTTCTCCCGTGCTGCACATCGAGCACCTCGATTTTCACTTCCCCACGCACAGCGTCTTCCAGGGCTGCAATCTGCAATTCGGCCCCGGCATCAACTGGCTGCGCGGTGCGAACGGGGCCGGCAAGACAACCTTGCTGAAACTGGCGGGCGGCGCCATGCTGCCCGCGCGCGGCACCATCCGCCTCGATGACGTCGACAGCGGCCGCATGCCGCTGGCCTACCGTGCCCAGGCATTCTATTGTGGCGGCGACGCACCCGCCCTGCCCTGGCTGCAAGTACACGAATTTCTCGACCTGCACCTGGCCCTGTACCCGGGCAGTGACCAGTCGCTGCTGAACGGCGAGTTGAGCGCGTTTGCCCTGACATCCACCTTGCAGCAAAGCATCACCGCCCTCTCGCTGGGTCAGCACAAAAAACTGCAACTGGCCCTGGCCCTGGCCTTGCCCGTGCGCCTGCTGCTGATCGATGAACCGTTCAATGGCCTCGATGCATCCGCCATGGCCTACTTGCGCCAGCGCCTGTCCGACCCGTCCCGCCTGGCGCGCCAGTGCATCGTGCTGACCAGCCACCTGGCGCCGGACGTACCGCTGGCGGCGACGGTGGAAATATAGACAGGAAATACAGCTTTGCAAATCGGCCAAGAAACGCTTACGATGCCGTGCTGCAAAAACCGGCGATCCCGGTGCAGCCACGACAACAACAAGGCGCCGCAGGACATGCCCGTCGATGGTATTGAGGTGTATGTGGCCGCCAACCCGCTGTACGCGGGCAGCTAAGTTTCCTCTACACGTAAAAAAAACCGGAACCACCTCGCGGCAGTTCCGGTTTTTCTTGATACGGCGAATAGTTACGCCGTCAGTGCTTCCTTGACTGCGGACTCTTCGACCACTTCCTCGTCGTCCGAGCGGATCAGGTGGTCAAAGGCGGACAGGGCAGCCTTGGCGCCTTCGCCGGTGGCGATGATGATCTGCTTGTACGGCACCGTGGTGACGTCGCCGGCCGCAAACACGCCGGGGATCGAGGTCTGGCCGCGGGCATCGACTTCGATTTCACCGTGGCGCGACAGTGCCACTGTCCCCTTCAGCCACTCCGTGTTCGGCACCAGGCCGATTTGCACGAAGACGCCTTCCAGCTCGACCTTTTTCGACTCGCCGCTGACCCGGTCCGTGTAGCTCAGGCCATTGACGATCTTGCCGTCGCCGTGGATCTCGGTGGTTTGCGCCGAGGTAATCACGGTCACGTTAGGCAGGCTGTGCAGCTTGCGTTGCAGCACCGCATCGGCACGCAATTCCGCGCCGAACTCGATCAGGGTCACGTGCTTTACCAGGCCGGCCAGGTCGATCGCCGCTTCCACACCCGAGTTGCCGCCGCCGATCACGGCCACGCGCTTGCCCTTGAACAAGGGGCCATCGCAGTGCGGGCAATAGGCGACACCATGGTTGCGGTATTCCTTCTCGCCCGGCACGTTGATTTCGCGCCAGCGGGCACCGGTGGCCAGGATGACGGTCTTGGCTTTCAGGATGGCGCCATTCGCCGTTTCAATCTCGATCAGCTTGCCTGGCGTCAGCTTGCTGGCGCGCTGGGTGTTCATGATGTCGACGTCATAGGTCTTGACGTGCTGTTCCAGCGCCATGGCAAACTTCGGACCATCGGTTTCTTTGACGGAAATAAAATTCTCGATGGCCATGGTGTCGAGGGTCTGGCCGCCGAAACGCTCGGCCAGCACGCCCGTGTTGATGCCTTTGCGGGCCGCGTAGATGGCCGCTGCCGCGCCGGCAGGACCGCCGCCGACGATCAGTACATCAAAGACATCTTTCTTGCTCAAAGCTTCCGCCTGGCGTGCGCCGGCGTTGGTGTCGAGCTTGGCGAGGATTTCCTCGACATTCGTGCGTCCCTGGCCAAAATGCTGGCCATTCAGGAACATCATCGGCACGGCCATGATCTGGCGCTCTTCCACTTCTTGCGGGAACACGCCGCCATCGATGGTGGTGACCTTGATGCGCGGGTTGATCACCGCCATGGCATTCAAGGCCTGCACCACTTCCGGGCAGTTATGGCAGGAGAGCGAAATAAACGTTTCAAACTCGTAATCGCCGTCGAGGTTGCGGATCTGCTCGATCACGGCGTCGTCGAACTTGATGGTGTGGCCGCCCACTTGCAGCAGCGCCAGCACCAGCGAGGTAAATTCGTGGCCCAGCGGCACACCGGCGAAACGCACGCCGATGTCGGAGCCGGTACGGTTGATACTGAACGACGGCACCCGTACGCCAGCGTCAAGGCGCTCGACCAGCGTGATCTTGTCGCTCAACAGGACTATCTCCTGGAGCAATTCCTTCATCTCGCGGGCTTTTGCGCTGTCATCGAGAGAAGCGACCAGCTCAAGCGGATACACCACTTTTTCCAGGTAGGATTTCAGTTGGGTTTTGAGGGTTGCATCTAACATGATTTTTTCTTCCTTTACAAATATTTAGGCGTATGCCGGGCCGGACGCCCGGTCCGGCATCGCGGTAACTACTTGTTTGCTACGTGGTGCATCGAAACTTAGATCTTGCCAACCAGGTCCAGCGATGGGGTCAGCGTTGCGGCGCCTTCCGTCCATTTGGCTGGGCACACTTCGCCTGGGTGAGCGGCAACGTATTGCGCTGCCTTGACTTTGCGCAACAGTTCCGATGCGTCACGGCCGATGCCGTTGTCATGCACTTCCAGCACTTTGATGAAGCCGTCTGGATTGATGACGAAGGTACCGCGCAGTGCCATGCCTTCTTCTTCGATCATGACTTCGAAATTGCGCGACAGGGTACCGGTCGGGTCGCCGATCAGTGCGTATTGCACTTTCTTGATCGCGTCCGAGGTATCGTGCCATGCTTTGTGCGCGAAATGCGAGTCGGTCGAGATGCCGTAGACATCGACGCCCAGCTTTTGGAATTCGGCGTGGTGATCGGCCAGGTCTTCCAGTTCGGTTGGGCAAACGAAGGTGAAGTCGGCTGGGTAGAACACGAATACCGACCACTTGCCTTTCAGCGACGCTTCCGTCAGGTCGACGAATTTGCCATTGTGGAATGCGGTTGCCTTGAATGGTTTAACTTGGGTATTGATGAGCGACATAATCATTTCCTCTCGTGTGGTGAATCAGTAAGACTCTAGTGTAAGGGGTTTTAACCCATATGCAAAATTGATTGTCACAATAGTTTCAATTAGTTTTAGCTATCGCGACGCCATGGGAACTCCATGATAGGCAGTTCCCACGGGATTGGATAGCGGTGACAGTGGATACCCCTGCCGCCGCCAGGTGTTTAGTTCTTGAGTTCTTCCGGCACCTTGCCGCCGTTTTCCGCCAGCTTGATCATCACCTGGCGGTGCAGCCAGATGTTCATGCTGGCCGAATCATTGGTATCACCCGTGAAGTGCAGCTCTTGCGCCAGTTCCTTGCGCGAAGCCAGGCTGCTGTCGAGTTGAAGCAGCTTCATCAGGTCGACGATGGACGTGCGCCAATTGAGTGTTTCCGCGTTCTTGCTGGCCAGGCCGACCAGCACCACTTCCACGTCCACCACCGGCACGACAACCGCTGGTGCAGCGGCGGCTGCCGGTGCGGCCGCCGCTGGCGCGTCGGTGGCGGCCGCTGGCGCGTCGGTGGCGGCCGCTGGCGTGGCTGCCGGAGCGGCGTCGGACGCATGGTGGAAGATTTTGTTATAGATATTGCTGAAAATGCCCATGAGGTCACCTCGAGTTGAGTGAATGGAAGAAGGTTTGCCTGCGCGCCCGGTTCATGACGCGAACCGGTGACAGCTGGAGCCGGGCGCAGGCGCCAGCCTGTCGAGTATAAGCCCGTTCAGGCCGGGAGCCCTGTCCCGCAGGGCCAGGGGACATCTGGTGGCAGGGCGCGCCGGTTTCAAGGGTGCAAGGGCCGCCGCGCGTGCAGCAGCGCATCGAATGCGTCGATGGCCAGCGGCGGCGCAAACAGCTCGCCTTGCGCAAAATCGCAGCCGATTTCCAGCAGCCGCGCGCGCTGCTCTTCGGTCTCCACCCCTTCGGCGATGACTTGCAAACCCAGCTTGTGGGCCATGGTGACGATGGCTTCGCACAACACCAGTTCGCTGGCACCGGGCGCCAGCTTGCGCACCAGCATGCCGTCGAGCTTCAGGTAGTCGATGCCGCATTGCTGCAATTGCGTCAGCGAGGCGGGGCCGCTGCCGAAGTTGTCCAGGGCGATCTGCAAGCCTGCTTCGCGCAAGTGCTGCAGCCGCTGCGCCATGCCGCTGCCGCTGCCGGCGCCCAGCAGCGCATCTTCGCGCATGTCGAGCACGATAGCCGAAGCCGGCACATCGAGTGCCATCAGCTGGCGCAGCCAGGTGCCGGGCGCCTCGACTTCGCGCTGCAGCTCCAGCGGCGACTGGTTCAGGCACAGTTGCAGCCCCGGCAAGCCGATGGCCTGGCCCTGCGCGCGCCAGCGCAGCAGTTGCGCGGCCGCCGTGCGCAGCACCCAGTCGCCGATGTCGACGATCAAGCCGCTGCTCTCGGCCAGCGCCAGAAAATCCGGCGGACATACCACACCGCGCTGCGGATGGTGCCAGCGCAGCAGGGCTTCCACTTTGACAATCGTGCAGCCATGCAGCTCGACGATGGGCTGGTAATACAGCTGCATCTGCTGTTCGCGCAAGGCCGTGCGCAAGTCCGCCCCCATGCGCATGCGGTTGACGGCCGCCACCTGCATGGCGGGCGTAAAATAACTGTAGCGGTTGCGCCCCGCGCCTTTCGACACATACATGGCCTGGTCCGCATGCTTGAGCAAGTCCTCGATCGTGCCCGCGTCGTCCGGATACAGGGTGATGCCGATCGAGGCCGAGACGAAGGCCTGCTCCTGCCCCAGCAGGAACGGCGCCAGCAAGCCGTCGAGTATCTGCCGCGCGATGCGGTCGACTTGCTGCAGATCATCGAGGTCGGACAGGATCACCGTGAATTCATCACCGCCCAGGCGCGCCACCGTGTCCGTTTCGCGCACGCCCACGCGGATGCGCCGCGCCGCTTCGATCAGCAAGATATCGCCCTGGTGGTGGCCGAGGGTGTCGTTGACTTCCTTGAAATGGTCGAGGTCGATAAACAGGATGGCCACGCGGCTCGTATCGCGCCGTCCCTGGGCCAGCGCCTGGCGCAGGCGCTCGTGGAACATGCGGCGGTTCGGCAGTTGCGTCAAGGTATCGAAATTGGCTTGCTGCCAGATCAGCGCTTCCGTTTGCCGCTTGTCCGTCACATCTTCCAGCATGCACAGGTGGTGCGGGCCGCCGTGGCACGCCGTGGCGATGGCCGTCACCGAGGCATCGACCCACACCACGTCGCCATCGGGACGCACGATGCGCTTGGCGTGGCGAAAGCCCGGCATGCGCCGCGCCAGCAGCTGCGCCACGTGCGCCTGCTCGCCCGCCACGTCGTCGGGATGACTGATCTCCATCCAGCTCGAGCGCTTCATATGCTCCAGGCTGCGCCCGGCGATGGCCAGATAGCGCGGATTGATATCCAGAAACTGTCCGCTCACGGTATCGATCAGGGCGATGCCCATCGGTGCTTCCTCGAACATGGTGCGAAAGCGCAATTCCCCTTGCCGGATGGTTTCTTCCGTGCGGCGGCGCTCGCGCGCCAGGTTGCTGAAGTGAAAGGCCGCCGACACGGCCAGCAAGCTGCCCGCCACGCCCAGCGACAGGTACAGCCAGCCCAGGTCGGCGCCCGGCACGGGGCGATACAAAAAGCCCTGGTAGGCGCGGCTGTCCGTGGCATTGCGCGGCAGCACGCCCATGGCGGCGTAGGTGTCGGCGATGTGCTGCCAGCGCTGGGGATTCATGTAGCCGAGTTCCACCAGCACGGGCTGCAGCAGCAATTCCATCTGCTGCGCCTCGTACAGCAGGTGCGCCTGGTCATGGCGCTGGCTGTATTTGGCATGGATCAGACGCGCCATTTCCTCGCGGTGCGCCATCGCGTATTGCCAGCCGCGCAGGCTGGCCGCGCGAAACGCTTTGACGCGCTCGGGATGGCGGCGCAGTTCATACTCGCTGGTAAACAGGTTGTCGCCGTAGAAATCGATGCCGGCCGTGCGCGGCGTAAACTGGTAGTAGGGAAAGCCCGCCCGGTCCAGGTAATCGGCTTCGTTGGTGGAATACGCGGCAATGGCGTCGACCTTGCCAGCGATCAAATCCTCGATCCGGTAGCTGGGCGGCAAGTGGCGCATCTGTTCCGGTGCGACGCCCATTTTCTGCAGGAACAGCGAGACTTCATCGGAGGCAAGCGCCACATCGGTGGCCGCACCGATCATCACGGGCGCCCCCACCAGCCGGTGCACGTCGGGCGCGCCGCCATGCTGGCGCATCAGCAGCACGCTGGGCGAATGCTGGAACACCACGGCCAGCACCACCAGGGGCTTGCCCGCCATACGGCTGAGCAACAAGGTACTGTTACCCACGCCATACTCGGCCTGGCCCGTCAGCACGGCCGCCTCGGCAAGCGGCACGCCGCTGCCTTCGACCAGTTTGACTTCCAGCCCCGCCTCGCGGTAATAGCCTTGCTCGATGGCCGCGTAATAGCCGGCAAACTGGAACTGGTGCGTGAAATTGAGCTGCAGGGAGATAGGTTCCAGCGCGCGGGCGGGCGTGGTCAGGCACAGCAGCAGAATGAAACAGCAGCGGAAAGCGTCGAATGCTGTCATCGGCATGGCAGGACACCACTGGAAACTGCCGAGCTGGCAGGGTACGACTATTGTAGCCGCCCCCTTTTGCAGATGGATAATTATTTCACTAGGAACAATAACGTTGATGTTTTTAGCAAACAATCTGACGTTTGTTTGCGCTAGAACACGACGCCTGCCACCAAAATGATGTTGGCATACGGACTGCACTCCCCTGTACGCACGATGGCGCGCGCGCCCTTGCTCAATTGCTTGAACTCCTCGTGCGTCACCTGGCGCGCATCGGGCACAGCCAGGGCCGCCACCTGCGCCGCCATGGCCGGATTGTGCTGCGGCAACTCGCTGGCGAGCAAATGGTATTCCACTTGCATTTCAGTCAATATCGTATTGACGGTATCGATGAAGCCGGGGATGCCGCGCGTCAGGGCCAGGTCGATCAGGGGCACGCCCGGCTGCGAGGGCAAGCCCGCGTCGCCGATGACGAGCATGTCGCCATGACCGAGCGATGCGATCATTTGCGACAGCGCAATATTAAGCAGCGGTGTTTTTTTCATCAGAACAGCTCGTGCAAGTGGGGAATCGAGGTTTGCGCGCCGGGCTTGGTGACGCTCCAGGCGGCCGCGCGCTGGCCTTGCTGGATCGCTTCGGCCTCGTCCATGCCGGACGCCAGGCCGGCGACAAAGCCGCCGATGAAGGTGTCGCCGGCGGCCGTCGTGTCGACGGCTTGCACCACCTCGGCCGGGAAGGTGAAATCGCCGCCATACAGGGCCGCGTGCACGCCCTTGGAGCCGAGCGTGATGATGACGTTGTCGCTGCCCAGCTTTTGCAGCGCGGCCGCCAGCGCCTGGACGTCCGCGCCGTCCGGGCTGACGCCGGCCAGCATGGCCGCTTCGATTTCATTCGGAATCAGGTAGTCGACCAGTTCCAGCACGCCTTCGGGCAGGCTGGCCGCCGGGGCCGGGTTCAGCACCACCGTCTTGCCCAAGGAGCGGGCCAGTTTGATCGCGTGCACGACGGTGGCCATCGGCGTTTCCAGCTGCAGCACGACGATATCGGCCTGGTCGATCAGCTCTTTTGCCGCGTCGATATGCGCGGGGCTCAACAGGTCGTTGGCGCCGCCGGCAATCACGATGCTGTTCTGGCCGTTGTCGTCGACCAGGATGGAAGCGATGCCGGACGCGACACCGGGCAAGGTGGTGATGTGGCTGTCGATGATGCCGTCGCCCACGAGGGCCGCGCGCAAGGTCGCGCCGAACGCGTCATCGCCCACGCAGCCGACCATGGCCACTTGCTGGCCACCGGCGGCCACTTTGCCGCTCAGGCGCGCGCAGGCTACGGCCTGGTTGGCGCCCTTGCCGCCAGGAATGGTGCGAAACGCGCCGCCCGTCAGGGTTTCGCCGGGGAGGGGCATGCGCGGCACGCGCAAAACCAGGTCCATATTGATGCTGCCGATAACCACGATCATGATGTCATTCCCATCAGTTCAGTTGCAGGTGAAGAAGTAGGTACAGCAGAAGTTACCGTGGTGGCCACGCTGGAGCCGCGCACGTGCAGCTCGGGTGCGATGCTGCGCTGCTGGCGCGGCAAGGCGGGGTCGGCAATGCGCGCCAGCAGGCAGGCGGCCGTGATGTGACCCAGCTCGCGCGTGTTTTGCGCCACGCTGCTCAAGGCCGGATGCACGAAGCTGGCCAGGTCGATATCGTCGAAGCCGACCACGGCCAGTTCGGCCGGCACGGCAATGCCCCGCTCGGCGGCGGCGCGCAGGGCGCCAAAGGCCATCAAATCATTGCAGCAGAACAAGGCGTCGGGGCGCTGGCCTGGCGGCAGCGCCAGCAAATCCAGCGCGGCCGCATAGCCGCCCGCACTGGTAAAGTCCGCGTGGCAGCACAGGGCGTCGGCCAGGACCACGCCGGCGTCCGCCATGGCACTGCGCGCACCGTCGATGCGCTCGTTGGAAATGCTCACTTCGCGGGGTCCGGCGATGCAGGCGAGGCGTCGGCGTCCCAGGCCCAGCAAATGGCGCGCGGCCAGGGCACCGCCAGCGCGGTTGTCGACGGCCACGGCATCGATGGACAGGTCGCTGGGCGCGCGGTCGAGCAGCACGGCAGGCACCTTCATCTTGCGCAGCAGTTCGCCATCGCTGTCGGCCAGCGCGGACAGGATCAGGCCGTCGCAGCGCTTGGTCAGCAGCACGTTCAGGTACTCGCGCTGCTTGACGGGGTCGTCATCGGAATTGCACAAAATCACGCTGTAACCGGCCGCGTAGCAGCGGTCCTCAATGCCGCGCGCCACTTCCGAGAAATACGGATTCGTATTATTCGGAATGATCAGGCCGATGGTGCCCGTGCTGCGGCAGCGCAGCGAGCGCGCCAGCGCGCTGGGCACGTAATGCAATTGCTCCACGGCCGCCAGCACGGCGCGGCGCGCCGCGTCGCTGACGGGGCGGGTATTGTTGAGGACGTGCGAGACGGTAGTAAACGACACCCCCGCCACCTGCGCCACTTGTTTGATCGTTGCCATGGGCCAGTATTATGAACGCTCGCCGCGGCGGCGGTAAGTGTCGAGCACCACGGCGGCGACAATCACCAGACCCGTGACGATGCGTTTCACGGGTTCGGACACGCCCACTTGCGCCAGGCCCGCTTCCAGCACGGAAATGATCAACACGCCGATAAACGTACTGATGACGGAACCGCGCCCGCCCATCAGGCTCGTGCCGCCGATCACGACGGCGGCGATCACTTGCAATTCCATGCCCACGCCGCCGTTCGGGTCGGCCGCTTCCAGGCGCGACACCTGGAACAGCGCGCCCACGCCGGCCAGAAAACCCATCAAGGCAAACACCAGCACTTTCGACGGTTTTGTGTTGATGCCGGACAAACGCACGGCTTCTTCATTCGTGCCGATGCCGATCCAGTGGCGTCCCAGCACCGTGCGCGTCAGCACCAGGTGGCCGATGACGACGATGGCGATCGAGGCAATGAAGGCCGGCGACAGGCCAAACGCGATCGGCGAGCTGATGCCGTCCACGGCGCTGCCGATGTATTCCGTGCGCGAATTGGTCACCTGATAGGCCAGGCCGCGCGCCATTTCCAGCACGCCCAGCGAGACGATGAACGAGGGGATGCGCCAGCCGACGGAAATCAGGCCGGTCGTCGCGCCGCACAGGGCGGCGACGAACATGCCCAGCAGGGCCGCGCTCCACACGGGCCAGCCCCAGTGCACGACGGCCAGCGACAGCACGGAAGCGGCCAGCGCCATGACGGAGCCGACCGACAAATCGATGCCGCCGATGATCAATACAAAGGTCATGCCGACGGCCATCACGACCAGGGTCGGGATGTTGTTCGACAGGGTGCTGAGGGTCGCGAGCGTGAAGAAATTTTCGCTGGCAAACGAAAACAGCACGCACATGGCGAGCAGGGCGCCGATCAGGCCCGCATAGTTTTTCAGGTCGGCCAGGCTGCGCTGCAGATACGAAGGAGAGGAATGGGTGGTCATGGGAATCTTTCCGGCGGATCAGGCCGCAGCTGGAGTGGAAGTAGGGGTCAAATAGCCGGAGAAAGCGGCCGACAGCAGCGCGTCCTGGCTCCAGGCACCGCGCTCGAAGGTGTCGACGATGCTGCCGGCGCTCATGACGGCGATGCGGTCGCAGATCAGCATCAGCTCGCGCAAGTCGCTCGATACAATGACGAGGCCCTTGCCCTGGCGTGCCTGTTCGGCCAGCACCTGATAAATATCAAACTTGGCGCCGATATCGATGCCGCGCGTGGGCTCGTCGAACAGCATCACGGGGCAGTCGCGGTACAGCCAGCGGGCGATCACCACTTTTTGCTGGTTGCCGCCAGAGAGTTCGGCCACCGTTTGCGCGCTGTTGCGCGAGCGGATGCCCAGGCGCTGAATATAATCGTCGGCCACCGACGCTTCGGCCGCGTCGTTGAGCCAACCGGCGCCACTGACGGTATCGAGCGCGGCGAGGGTCGTGTTGACGGCGATGGACTGGCGCAGCAACAAACCTTGGCCCTTGCGATCTTCCGTGATCATGGCGATGCCGGCTTTCACGGCTGCCTGTGGCGAGTGCAAGGCGGCGGGTACCTCGCTGTCGCCGAGGAACACGTCGCCGGCGTCGGCGCGGTCGGCACCAAAGATCAGGCGCAGCAATTCCGTGCGGCCCGAGCCGATCAGCCCGGCGATGCCGAGGATTTCGCCGGCGCGCAAGTCGAAGGAAGTGGGGTTGACCACCTTGCCGCGCGCCAGGCCGCGCACGCGCAGCAGCGGCGCGCCGATGGTGCGCCCGCTCAGGTCGACGGCGTCATCGGCCGAGCGGCCCACCATCAGGCTGACCAGGTCGGCGGCGGAGTGGCCGGCGATAGCGTCATCGCACACGAGCTGGCCGTCGCGCAGCACGGCGATGCGGTCGGCCACGCGCTTGAGTTCTTCCAGGCGGTGGGAAATATAGATGATGCATACGCCTTCGGCCTTCAGGCGCTCAATTTGCAGGAACAGCAATTCCACTTCGCGGTGCGTCAGCATGGCCGTCGGCTCGTCGAGCACCAGCAAACGGCAAGAACCAATTAAATTGCGCGCGATCTCGATCATTTGCTGGTGGCCGATGCCGAGTTCGCCCACGAGTGTCCACGGGTCGAGTCCGCCCAGGCCCACTTTCTCCATCTGTTCGCGCGCGTCGCGCTCCAGACGGCCGCGGTCGATGAAGCCGAAACGCTGCGGCAAATTTTTCAGGTACAGGTTTTCCGCGATCGACAGGGTGGGAATCAGATTGAGTTCCTGCATCACCATGCGGATGCCCAGCGCCTCGGCGGCGCCGCGCGAGGCGGGCTGGTAAGGCTTGCCGTCGAGCAGCATGGTGCCCGTCGTGGCTTGCTCCAGGCCACAGATGATCTTCGACAGCGTGCTTTTGCCGGCACCGTTTTCGCCCGTCAGCGCCAGCACCTGGCCAGCGGCGAAGCGCAAGCCCACGCCGCCCAGCACGGGGCCGACATAGGACTTGCCGATGTTGTCCAGGGTCAATAGAGGGGTGGCCGCTGATGGCGCCGGGGGGATGTCGGTAGGCATGATAAAACTCCGCGGTAGTGGCGGCGGGGCCGGCGGCGCCTGCTCGATGAGCAAGCGCCGCCGGCCCCGGCGGGATCAAACGATCAGGCGATCAGGATTTGGCGCCCTTGGCGACCAGTTCGACCTTGGTTTCGATGACGCCACCGAGCTCGGCCTGTTTCTTCTTCTGCGCCAGCGCTTTCAGCACGGTCTCAATGCCGAACACGGCTTGCTGCGAACCGAACTGGTCGGCGGTGGCCAGCACGCGGCCATCGGCCAGCATCGGCTTGATGGCGTTAATGTTGTCGTAGCCGACGACCAGCACTTTGCCCGTCTTGCCGGCCGCCTTGATGGCGGAAATGGCGCCGATGGCCATGTTGTCGTTACCGCACAGCAAAGCCTTGATATTCGGATTGGCGTTCAGCATGGCGGCCGCCACCGTGTTGGCAGGGGCGATTTCCCACTGGCCCGACTGCACGCTGACGACCTTGGCGCCGGCCGCGTTCATGGCGTCCTGGAAACCCAGGGTGCGCTGCTGCGCGTTGTAGGTGGTGGACACGCCTTCGATGATGCCGACGGGATCGCCCTTCTTGATTTGCTTGGCCAGATAGTCGCCGACGACCTTGGCGCCCTTGCGGTTGTCCGGACCGACG
Organism: Janthinobacterium sp. 78; assembly: GCF_003096775.1. Taxonomy (NCBI): domain Bacteria; kingdom Pseudomonadati; phylum Pseudomonadota; class Betaproteobacteria; order Burkholderiales; family Oxalobacteraceae; genus Janthinobacterium; species Janthinobacterium sp. 78. The sequence continues at coordinate 135,332 of NZ_QENT01000001.1, forward strand.
AACGGCACGGTGATGCCCTTCTCTTTCAGGGCGCCCTCGTCGAGCTTGTTGTCGATATTGACGACGATGATGCCCGCGTCGATGGCCTTTTTCAGCACCGGCACCAGCGCTTTCGAGTCGGCCGGCGCGATCACCAGCGCGTTGACGCGCGAGACGATCATTTGCTCGACCAGCTTGATCTGGCTCGACGTATCCGTTTCATCCTTGATGCCGTTCGACAGCAAGTCGTACTTGGCGGCATTCGCCTTCTGATGCGCCTTGGCGCCATTTTCCATGGTCAGGAAAAATTCATTGGCAAGCGACTTCATCACCAGCGCCACCTTCGGTTTGGCAGGTGTCTGCGCCATCGCCGGCACGGCGGGCAAGGCACACACCAGGACAGCGGCGGCAATCATTTTCAGGCGAATACGGGATGTCATGAGCGTCTCCAGAGTTATTGGTCAAGCACGTGTAGAGCATGCTTTTATGGAATTTCATTGCGCGCAAACGTTTGCGCGAAGCGAATAGTGCCTCAATGCCACACATCAGTGCAAGCAAAACAGTATGTGCGGTGCAGCAAAAAGGGAACGTTCAGAGGGAAACAGGCAGGCCGATGCGATCAGCCTGCCGAGGGGAAATGCGCGGCAGTCAGCTGTTTGCTGCGGGACGGGCGCTGGCCCACTGCACCGCCAGCACGCTGGCCAGCACCAGCAGCAAGCCCAGCATTGACCAGCCCGTCATGGCCTGGCCCAGCAAGGCCCAGCCCAGCAGGACGGCCATCAGGGGGCTGAGCAAGCCCAGCGATGACACGGCCACGGGAGACAGCCTGGCGATGCCGCGAAACCATAGCGCATACGCCAGCAGGGCGCCGGCCAGGCACAGGTAGGCGTAGGCCAGCACTTGCTGCAGCGACAAGGCCGGCAACGGGGCATCGGCCAGCCAGGCGACGGGCGCCAGCATCAGGCCACCGAGCAACAATTGCCAGCCCGTCAACGCCAGCACGGGCAAATCCGGCTTCCAGCGCCGCGTCAGATACGTGCCGGCCGCCATGCAAGCCGTGCCGCCCAGCGCGGCGGCGATGCCGATGGGTTCCCACACCGTGCGCGGCGACAACAACAAGACGCCCATGCCGGCCACGCCCAGCACGCTGGCCCCCAAGGCCAGGCGGGCCGGACGGCGTCCTTCCACGCCCCATGCCAGCCCCATCACCAGCAGCGGCTGGATGGCCCCCACCACAGCCGCCAGGCCACCCGGCAAGCGGTAGGCGGCGACGAACAGCAGCGCCTGGAACACGCCGATATTGAGTGCGGAAAGAATCAGCACGCGGCCCCACTCGCGCCGCGCGGGCAGGCGCCGCATCAGCAGCAGCAACAGCAAGCCGGCCGGCAACACGCGGATCAGGGCCGCCGTGAAAGGCCGGTCTGGCGGCAACAGTTCGGATGTGACGATATATGTGGAACCCCAGATCAGGGGTGCCAGCGCCGTGAGCAGAATGTCGCCCCAGACGGGACGGGCAGAAGAAGAGCTCATGCAACTATCTCGACATTAAGATAAAAGCCCAGTGTGGATGCGTACTATCTTAATGTCAAGATAAATTGACGGGCGCGCCGCTGCCTGGCGGGCGTAAAAAAACCCGGCATGGCCGGGCTTCTGGAATGATGCAAGGCGGCACGCTGCGCCACCCGCCGGATGCTTAATCGCGCACGCGCTGCAGCACCGTGATCGGCATGCCGCCGATGCTGAGCGTAGCCGTGTTGTTGCTATTGCTCAGGCTGATTTGCATGGCCATGCCGCCTGCGCCTTCCGGCGCGAACGTCACGACATTGCCCTCGGTGGTAAAGGTGCCTTTGCTTGCCTTGGTGTTCTCGATGACGCTGTCACGCGTAAATTCCAGCACACCGCCCATTGGTGCCTTCCATTTGCCCACCAGCGGGTGGCCGCCAAAGCTGAACAGGCCTTTCAGTTTATCCAGCATGCCCGGTCCCTGGGTGGCCGACGCATTACCCAAGGCCCCTGCCATGGCCATGCTCATGGCAGCCTGCTGCAGTTGCGCGCGGTCGGTGACTTGCCATTGCTTGTCGACCAGCGCCAGCGGCAATTCCACTTCCAGGTCACCGTGCGGCAAGCGTTGCAGGATCAGTGCCCGGTCCGCCGATTTGGCCAGCCACGTCGCCTCATCGGTCAAGGCCAGCGTGGCAGTGGCCATCGCTACCTGCTGACCGCCCATCTCGCGCACCTGCTCGTAGCCGCTGACCTTGGCCACTTTCACGCCCTTGGCCACGCACAGCTTGTCGCCGCGCAAGGCCGCCTTGCCCGGGGCGGCCAGCGCGTAGACAAATTGCGATTGCGCAAGCCAGCCACCGCTGCTTTGCTCGACGGGAGCTGCGTACAGCCCGCTACGCACGAGGATATCGAGCCATTGCCGCGTGGAACTGTCGTACGAGGCTACGCGGATTTCTTCCTTCTGGTACGGCAAGTTGGTCAAGCACAGCAACTTGTCGCGCGCCGCCTCGTCGGCCGTCAGGTGGGCATCGATGGCGCGGCTGAAACTGCTGGCCGAGGCCGCTTCGGGCGCCAGCAGCCACGCCAGGGCGCCGCCAGCCACGATGACTACCGCCAGCACGCCGCCGGCAATCATGACGTGGCGCCGCTGCACGCCAGCCCCGGCCGGACTGGCCGGTGCCGGCGCCGGTGCTGCCGCTGCCGTGGCAGGCAAGGTATTGCCGCATTCATCGCAAAAGCGCGCGCCCGGGGCATAGGCCGTGCCGCATTTGGTACAGAAGTGAGCCATGGTCTGCCTTACTTGAGTTTATGCGCGCATTCGCCGCAGAACACGTCATCGGACGCGACCGGTGCCTTGCAGCTCGGGCATTGCAGGCTGTCTGCCGGTGCAGCGGCTGGCGCTGCCGGGGCGGCTGGAGCGGCTGGAGCGGCTGGGGCCGTCGCCTGCTCGGCCAGGGCGCGCGCACGTTCACGCGCTTCCTCGGCCTTTTTCTTGACCACGGCCAGGCCGTCGTTCAGGCTCGCTTCCGAGGCGCTGAAATCGACATTGCGCGTGGCGTTCAGGTAAATGATGCACACGCCCTTGGTGAAGATCAGGCCAGGCACAACGGCCGCGGCCGCCATCAGCAAGCCGCCGCCCAGGCCGGCAGCGATGATATAGCCGGAACCGCTGCCGCCACCCAGACCCGAGGCCAGCGCATACATGTTCATCTGGCCGCCGCCTAGGCCCAGGATGCCAGCCGACATGCCCGTGGTCAGCGACACGCCCGTGCCCAGCACGCCAAAGATCAGCAGCGCGGTAAACGACGTGATCAGGAACAACAGCACTTCCAGCAGGATCACCGACACCAGCTTGGTGCGCACGATCTGGTTCAGGCGGGCAATGATCTGGAACACGCTGGCGCCCGACCAGGCAGCAGGGCCGGCCAGCGGCAGCATCACGTAGAACAGCGCGAACACCAGCACGCCCAGCACGATGGCCGACAAGGGGAAGACCACCGCGTACAGCACGGGGCCCAGCACGGGGATTTTGCAGACGAACAAGATGATGGCGATGGCGATCATGGCCGCCAGCACGATCAAAAATTCCAGGAAGACGACCGCGATCAGGCGGTGGCTGGTGTACAGCGAGACGAGCACGGCATCAACCAGGCTCAAGCCAGGCTGGCCCTGCGCATCGCGCATCAGCAGGATGCCCACGGCGTTGGAACCGTAAAACATCACGAGGAAGGCCATCAGGCCGCCCAGGAAGGCCAGCACGACACTGCTCATGCTGCCGGCGAGCATCGTCAGCACGCCGCCGACGAGCACCGCGCCGATGAAGGTCAGGGCCAGCAGGGCAATCGCGCGGAAATTCTTGATGGCATCGGTCGCTTCGATCAGCGATCCCACGGCGGAGGAAAAGGGAAACGGTTTATGTGCTTCTGTGGAAATGGTCATGTCTAGCCTGGAAGGGGGAAATCGGGATGGGACGGCCTGCCTGGCCGCCCCGTGGTATTGCTGTGTCAGTAAGCCAGCGCCAGTTGCAGCTCGCTCGCAGGCGCCTGGCGCTGGACGATCTGCAGTTTGACGTCCTGGCCGCCGACACGCTTGCTATTCAGGTACAAGGCGGTACGCACGGGGTAAATGCCCTGCGGCACGCCTTCGGGCATGGGAATCGAGAAGCCGCCCTTGTAGGCGCCGCTGCCGTTGTTGCTGCTGACCACCTTGCGCACAGTTTTGATCAGGTCGCCATTTGGCTTGTACAGGCTCAACTCTTCTTCCACCAGCGGGTTCGGATCGCGCGTGCCGGCTGCCACTTCGATATACGAATTGGTCTGCGCCTTCTGGCCCGGACGTACGGAAGATGGCGTAAAGGCCGTCTCATACTTTACCAAGGTCGACTGCTCGGGCAGCTTGCCCTTGTTGGCCACCTTGTAGTCGGCCTGCACTTGCTGCGCCGTCTTGACTTGCTGGCTTTGATAGTTCAAGGCCACGCAGGCGAGTGCGCCCAGGCTGGCGCCCAGGGCCGCGCCGCGCACGGTATTCGTGCCACCGCCCAGCAAGCCGCCCACGACAGCGCCGATGCCGGCCAGCATGGCCGTATTGCATTCACCGCTGGCCGCTTCCGTGCCTGCGGTGGTGGTGCCGGTGGCGCCAGGGCCACCCGGCGCGGCGCAACCGGCCAGCATCGAGGACACAACCAGCAGCGCTACCATGGGCTTGGCAATTTGTTTCAAGTTTTTCACGTTATTCTCCGGGAGGAACAAAATAGGGGGGGAGGCAAGCAGCGCGGCTTACTCGATCTGGATTTGCGACAGCGCCTTGTCTTGCGCGTCTTTCGCCTTGCGCTTGATGTCGAGCGCGTAGCGGTTGCCCTTGTCCATGCGCAACACGGCATTCGCGTTGGCAATGGCACAGTCATATTTGCGCTGACTCATGCAGTGGCTCGCTTCCGACAGGCTCTCCGTGATCACACTTTCCAGTCCGGCAGCCTGGTTGGCGGGCGCGACTGGCGGTGCTGCCTTGACGGGCTTGGCCGGCTTTTCCACGACGGGGGCAGGCGCTGGCGCTGGCGCTGGTGCAGGCTCGGGCGCGGGCGCAGGGGCGGCAACCGGTGCTGGCACCGGAGCGGGCACCGCTGGCGTCACGGCAGGCTCGGCCGCCGTGGCGCCATCGAGCGCAGGGTCGCTGATGACCAGCGGCTTTTCGGCGGCAGGCGCAGGTTCCGGCGGCACAGTTGGCGCGGCTTCCGGCGCCGCGACAGGCGGCTTGCCTGACAAGAAATAGTAAGCGCCCGCACCGCCCAGCAGCACCACCACGGCGACCGCCGCCGCGATCAGCTTCATGCGGTTGCCGCCTGTCGGGATGTCAGCTGGCGTATCGGGAACACTGTCCGGCACGCGTGCGGGAATGGCTCCCGGTTCCGGTTCCGGCGCAGGTGCGGGTGCGGGTGCGGGTGCGGGTGCGGGTGCGGGTGCGGGTGCGGGGGCGGCTTCAGGCTGGCGCTTTTCCAGCACGGGCGGCGGCGGGGGTACCGCGACAGGTTTCACCACTGGCGTCGGGAGAGGTTCAGGCACGGGCTCGATGGCGGGCGCAATGATGGGCTCCGGCAGAGGCGGCGGCACCGCTGCCGCCTCTGGCGCCACGGCAAAGCTGAACGCGCACTTGGGACAGAATCTGGCATCGGCCTTGCAATCATGGCCGCACTGGCCACAGGATTTGCCTGCTACCGGGGCGGCATCGGTGGTGGCAACGGCAAACGTCGTGCCGCAGGAAGAACAGAATTTTGCACCCGGTTTATTCTCGGCCTGGCAGGAAAGGCATTTCAATTGGCATCTCTTTTCATATCAACGCTGACGCCATACGCCTGTATCGCTTGCCAGAATGGCAGCTTTGTTGCCGTACGGCTAAATATGCAACGAGTATATTTTCAAACAGCAAGTTGCCACAAGAGAAAATTGCCTTTTGCTCTATTCAATTTTTAAATATTGGTAAAAATCCTGCCGCCAAGCAGGTGTCGCGCACCATCTTGGTGCGCGGAAAGCAAAAAACCCGGCAACGCAGTGTGCGTTGCCGGGTTTCAGTCGATGCAGGGGGGACAGTGACGCTGGCTTACTTGCGTCCGCCGCGTGCTGGTGCGGCATGGCCGCCCTTGGCAGGCGGCTTGCTGCCACGGCCCATCGGCACGGCGGCCGGCTTGGCTTTCGTCTTGATGGTCGACAAGATCGAGGGCCGCACTTTCGACTCGGCAGCCGATGCCTTCGGCGCCGCTGCCGTGCCGCCCAGGGCGATGCGGTTCTTGCCCGGCGTGACCTTGAACTTGTCCGGCGTGCCGGCGCCATGCGTCTGGCGGCTGCGTTCGCCTGCGGCCAGGCCGCCCGACTCGGACGACGTCCAGGCGGGAATCAAGTGCTTGTCGCCATTGCCGATCAAGTCGCCACGGCCCATGTTGACCAGCGCTTCGCGCAAAATCGGCCAGTTGGCCGGGTCCTGGTAGCGCAGGAAAGCCTTGTGCGTGCGGCGGATCTTGCCACTGCGCGCCGTTTCCACCACTTCCGAGTCGGCCGTCACCTTGCGCAAAGGATTCTTGCGCGTGTGATACATGGTCGTGGCCATGGCCATCGGCGTAGGCATGAAGGTTTGCACCTGGTCCAGCTTGAAATTGTTTTTCTTCAGCCACAGGGCCAGGTTCAGCATGTCCAGGTCCGTCGTGCCCGGATGGGCCGCAATGAAGTACGGGATCAGGTATTGCTTCTTGCCCGCTTCCAGCGAAAAACGGTCGAACATTTCCTTGAACTCGTCATACGCGCCGATGCCGGGCTTCATCATCTTCGACAAAGTGCCCTCTTCCGTATGCTCGGGCGCAATTTTCAAGAGGCCGCCGACGTGGTGCGTCACCAGTTCCTTCACGTACTCGGGCGAACGCACGGCCAGGTCGTAGCGCAAGCCTGAGCTGATCAGCACTTTCTTGATACCGGGAATGGCGCGCGCCTTGCGGTACAGCGAAATGAGCTTGCTGTGGTCCGTGCCCAGATTCACGCAGATGGACGGGTACACGCACGACAGGCGGCGGCACGACACTTCGATCTCTTTGTCTTTGCAAGCGAGGCGGTACATATTCGCCGTCGGGCCACCCATATCGGAAATGGTGCCCGTGAAGCCCTTGGTTTTATCGCGGATATGCTCGATTTCGCGCAAGATCGACGGTTCCGAACGGCTCTGGATGATGCGGCCCTCATGCTCGGTGATCGAACAGAAGGTGCAGCCGCCGAAGCAGCCGCGCATGATATTGACGGAAAAGCGGATCATTTCCCAGGCGGGAATGTGCGCCTTGCCATAGCTCGGGTGCGGCGCGCGCGCGTAATTCATGTCGTACACGCCATCCATCTCGTCCATGGCCAGCGGCAGCGGCGGCGGATTGAGCCACACGTCGCGTTCGCCGTGCGCCTGCACCATGGCACGCGCATTGCCGGGATTCGATTCCAGGTGGAACACGCGCGAGGCGTGCGCATACATCACCGGGTCATCCTTGACGACATCGTACGCGGGCAGGCGCACGACGGTCTTGTCGTGCTTTTCCTTGGCCATGGCCAGGCGCTCTTCGCGGCTCATGATGCGGATCGGCTTGATGACTTCGGCCGATTTTGAGGCATTTTCCGTGGCGCAGGCGGTCTTGTCTTCCTGCACCATCTCATACGGGCTGTAGTGCGGATCGACCTTGCCGGGCACGTCGACGCGGGTGGAATTGTGCACACCCCAGTCGTCGCCGGGCAGCCAGCCAGCCGGCACCATGAAGGCCGTGCCGCGCAAGTCGCGGATATCCTTGATGGCTTCGCCGGCAGCCAGACGGTGCGTCAAGTCGACCAGCGCCCGTTCGGCATTGCCGAAGATCAGCAGATCGGCCTTGGAATCGGGCAAGACGGAACGGCGGACCTTGTCCGACCAGTAATCATAATGGGCGATGCGGCGCAAGGACGCTTCGATGCTGCCGATGACCACCGGCACGTCGGGATATGCTTCGCGCGCGCGCTGGGCGTACACGGTGACGGCGCGGTCCGGGCGTTTATTCGGTTCGGCATTCGCCGTGTAGGCGTCGTCGGAGCGGATCTTGCGGTCGGCCGTGTACTGGTTGACCATGGAATCCATGTTGCCGGCCGTAATGCCGTAATACAGACGCGGCTTGCCGAGGATGCGGAAGGCGTCGGCCGACAGCCAGTCGGGCTGGCTGATGATGCCGACGCGGTAACCTTGCGCTTCGAGCAGGCGGCCCACCAGGGCCATGCCGAAACTCGGATGGTCGATGTAGGCGTCGCCCGTGACGAGGATGACGTCGCACTGGTCCCAGCCCAGCGCGTCCATCTCGGCACGCGACATCGGCAGGAAAGGCGCCACAGCAGCGCGGGCAGACCGCTTGGGAACGGTCGCAAATAAATTGGTAGGGGAGCTCATAGGGTACGGATTGTACCGGAATTGGCCATTTCCAACCTGACGGCCTGCTTTTTACTGTTGGATTTTCGTATAAAAAACGTTTATTTTTCAATCACTTGGGGAAATGTGGCCCTTGGGGTCAGACCCTTCAAGGGTCTGACCCCAGCTTTTCCCCGGGTTACATCAGATCCCCATATTCGCTAAAATCTCACCCAACTCCCGCAACGCCGGCTCCAGCTTCGGATGCTTGACGGCGAACTTGGCCGACAATTCCTGGCTGCGCTCGGCCAGGCCATAGGTAGTCGACTCTTCGTCCTCTTCCTGCGCGGCGCGCTTTTCCAGCAGTTGCTGAATATCACCATTGAGCTTTTGCAGCAAACCATGCGTTTCTTCATCCACAGGATCGCCAGATGCGATGGTCGATTGCAGCTGTTGCAGCGATTCCTTGAGTTTGCTATCCATATCTTTTTCCTGTCAGTCAGTAAATTGCGTGTCCAGAAACAATTGTTCCACCTTGCTCCTGGCCCACGGGGTCTTGCGCAAAAACTTCAGGCTCGACTTGATGCTGGGATCGCTGATGAAGCAATTGATATCGATGTGCTTGGCCAGGCCGTCCCAGCCGTAGTGGGCGTGCAGGCGCGTCACGATACCTTCCAGGGTAATACCATTCAAATCTTGCTGACTCATATACTCTTTCGACTGCCTACTTATTTACATCTTACTCAATTCTACGCCGCCGGCACAGAAAGCTTGCGTGCGCCATGTCAACGCAACGCAAGCTTCTGATGAGGACGGCTTACTTGGCGTTCAAGCCGCGGCGTTCCAGCAATGGTTCCACGGTCGCATCGCGGCCGCGGAAGTCACGGAACAGTTGCAGCGCATCGACGCTGCCGCCGCGCGACAGCAATTTGCTGCGGAACCAGTCGCCATTCTTGCGCGTCAGGCCGCCGTTTTCCTTGAACCAGTTGACCGATTCCGCGTCCAGCTTTTCCGACCACAGGTAGGCATAATAGGCCGCCGAGTAGCCGCCCGAGAAGCTGTGCGAGAAGTAGCTGGTGCGGTAGCGCGGCGGTACGGGCGCGTAGTCGACGCCAGCGTCTTTCAGCGATGCCGCTTCAAAGGCCAGCACGTCGGTCGGAATCTGCGCTGGCGCCAGCTGGTGCCAGCGCTGGTCCAGCAGGGCCGCCGACAGGTATTCCGTGGTCATGAAGCCCTGGTTGAATTTCTTCGCCGCCGTGACTTTATCGAGCAGTTCCTGCGGCATGGCCGCGCCGCTCTGGTAGTGCTTGGCGTAATTTTGCAGCACTTCCGGCCAGACGGCCCACATTTCATTGACTTGCGATGGATACTCGACGAAGTCGCTCGGCACGCTGGTGCCGGCAAAGCGCGGGTATTTCACGTTCGAGAACATGCCGTGCAGCGCATGGCCGAATTCGTGGAACATGGTCGTCACTTCATCGAACGTCAGCAAGGTCGGCTGACCGGACGGTGGCTTCGGAATATTCAATTGATTCGCAACAACAGGATGCGTGCCCATCAAACTGGACTGCGACACGTATTCATTCATCCACGCGCCGCCATGCTTGTTGCCGCGCGCATAAAAGTCGGCGATGAACAGGGCCAGCGGCTTGCCGTTGGCGTCCAGCACGTCATACACGCGCACGTCCGGGTTGTACACCGGCAGATCAGTACGCTGCTTGAAGCTGATGCCATACAGTTTATTGGCGGCAAAGAAGACGCCATTATTCAGCACGCTGTTGAGTTCCAGGTACGGCTTCAGCTCGTTTTCATCAAAATTGAAACGCTGCTTGCGCAGCTTGTCCGTGTAGATGGCCCAGTCGGCCGCTGCCACCTGGAAACCGCCCTTTTCCGCATCGACCACTTGCTGCAGGTCGGCCGCTTCGCGGCGCGCGTTGGCGACGGCCGGTTTGGCCAGTTCCGACAGCAGGGTGTTGACGGCGGTCGTCGTCTTGGCCGTCTGGTCTTCCAGCGAATACGCAGCGTAATTGGCGTAACCGAGCAAGGTGGCCCGTTCGGCGCGCAATTTGGCCAGCTTCAGCACGATGGCGCGATTGTCGAACTCGCCGCCCTGGCTGCCCCGGTTCAGCGACGCATCCATCAAACGCTGACGCGTCTTGCGATCCGTCAATACGGCCAATGGCGGCTGGCCGCTGGTGTTGACGAGGGCGATGAGGAACTTGCCGTTCAAGCCGCGTTCCTTGGCGGCAGCGGCGGCCGTGTCGATATCGCTGTCCGTCATGCCTGCCAGTTCGGCGCGCGTGTCGACGACGATGCTCTTGGCATTCGTTTCCTTCAGCACGTTTTGCGCGAAGGCCGTTTCCAGGCCCGCCTGCTCGGCGTTGAAAGCCTTCAGCTTTTCCTTGTCCGCATCGGACAGCTTGGCGCCGGCGCGCACGAAATCGGTGTGATAGCGTTCCAGCAAGCGCAAGGATTCGGCATCGAGACCCAGCTTGTCGCGCTTGGCGTACAGGGTATCGATGCGGACGAACAGTTTTGGATTCAGGTCGATGGCATCCGTATGCGCGGCCAGCTTGGGCGACACATCCACTTCCACCGCTTCCAGCACGGGATTCGTGTTGGTCGAGGTCATGTTGCTGAAGATGTTTTGTACGCGGTGCAGCAGCTGCCCCGTGCGCTCGAGGGCCACGATGGTGTTTTCAAACGTGGGCGCCTGGCGGTTGTTGGCAATCGCATTGACTTCAGCCAGCTGACGTTTCATGCCTTCGGCAAACGCCGGCGCGTAGTGACCATCCTTGATCAGACCGAACTGCGGCATCTGGAATGGCAGCGGGCTAACTTTCAACAGCGGATTTTGGGCGCTGATGGCGGCGGGTGCGGAGTTGGCAGCGGTGGCGGCCAGGGCGGATGGAGCGGCGTGGGCCAGCATGACGCTGGCGGCGATGACGAGCAGTTGTGGACGGATCATGACATCTTTCAGGAAGCGCGGGGAAGAACCGCGATCGCGTCGCGGGCCAGTGGCAGATCATAGCAGCCTGTCACACAGGCGTCATCCAACATGGGCGATCCTGTGGTGCAGCACGCCAAATGCGCGGTTTACCACGGTTTGCAATCAACATCGCCAAATAAAAAAGGCTGCCAATCGCTTGGCAGCCTTTTTCATTGACCTGGCCTTGAGGCCGGAATGACGCGGATTACTTGCCGTTCAAGCCACGGCGTTGCAGCAGCGGCTCGATCTTCGCATCGCGGCCGCGGAAGTTACGGTAGATGTCGAGCGCATCGGCGCTGCCGCCGCGTGACAGCAACTTGGCTCTGAACCAGTCGCCGTTCTTGCGCGTCAGGCCGCCGTTTTCCTTGAACCACTCGACCGTATCGGCATCGAGCTTTTCCGACCACAGATACGCGTAGTAGCCGGCCGAATAACCGCCCGCGAACGCGTGCGAAAAGTACGTGGTGCGGTAGCGCGGCGGCGCCGGCGCGAAATCGACACCCGCCTGCGTCAAGGCGGTTTTTTCAAACGCCAGCACGTCGGTGGGGATCTGTGCCGGGGTCAGCTGATGCCAGCGCTGGTCCAGCAAGGCCGATGCCAGGTATTCCGTGGTTTTATAGCCCTGGTTGAAATTGTCGGCCGCCGTCACTTTGGCCAGCAGCTCGGCCGGGATGGCCGCGCCCGTCTGGTAGTGCTTGGCGTAGTTTTGCAGCACTTCCGGCCACAGCGCCCACATTTCATTGACTTGCGACGGGTATTCGACGAAGTCGCGCGGCACGCTGGTGCCGGCGAAGCGCGGGTATTTCACGTTCGAAAACATGCCGTGCAGCGCATGGCCGAATTCGTGGAACATGGTGTTGACTTCGTCAAACGTCATCAGGGTCGGCTGGCCCGCTTCCGGCTTCGGAATGTTGAGGTTATTCGCAATCACCGGCTTGCGGTTCAGCAAGCTCGACTGGCCCACGTAGGCATTCGCCCAAGCGCCGCCGCGCTTGTTGCTGCGCGCGTAAGGATCGAGCGTGAAAATGGCCAGTTGCGTGCCATCTTCATTGAAGACGTCGTACACCAGCATGTCGGCCGTGTAGACGGGCAAGTCGGTGCGCTGCTTGAAGGTGAGGCCGTACAACTTGCCAGCGGCAAAGAACACGCCCTTGGTCAATACGCTGTGCATTTCAAAGTACGGTTTGAGTTGCGTTTCATCAAAGTTGTAGCGTTCGGCGCGTACCTTGTCGCTATAGAAAGCCCAGTCGGCAGCGCCCACCTTGAAGCCGCCTTTGCCTGCATCGATGACCTTCTGGATATCGTCCGCTTCACGCCGCGCATTGACGACGGCCGGCTTCGCCAGCTCGCCCAGCAGGGCGTTCACGGCGGTGGTGTCATGCGCCGTCTGGTCTTCCAGCGAATAGGCCGCATAGTTCGGGTAGCCCATCAGCGCGGCACGTTCAGCGCGCAGTTTCGCCAGTTCCAGCACTTCGGCGGTATTGTCGAACTCGCCGCCACGGCTGCCGCGCGCTTGCGAAGCGGCCATGATGCGTTCGCGCACGGCGCGGTTGGTCAGCAGCGACAGCGGCGCCTGGCCCGTCGTATTGACGAGGGCGATCACGTATTTGCCATCGAGACCGCGCTTCTTGGCCAGGCCGGCAGCCACTTCGATGGCGGCCGGCGACAGGCCGTCCAGCTCTTCGCGCGTATCGACGACGACGGCCGACGCGTTCAATTCCTTCAGCACGTTCTGTGCGAACTTGGTCGACAGGGCAGCGAGCTGGCCGTTGTAGGCACGCAGCTTTTGCTTGTCCGCCGCCGACAGCTTGGCGCCCGCGCGTACAAAATCCGTGTGATAGCGTTCCAGCAAACGCTTCGATTCGGCATCGAGGCCCAGCTTGTCGCGCTTGGCGTACAGGCTGTCGATGCGCTTGAACAACTTGTCGTTGAGCATGACCGCGTCGCTGTGGGCGGCCATTTTCGGCGCCAGCTCGCGTTCCAGGCCCTGGATCGTCTCATTCGTGTTCGAGCCGGACATCACGGAAAACACGGTGCGCACACGGCTCAGCAGCTGACCCGAGCGTTCCATGGCGACGATGGTGTTGTCGAACGTGGCCGCTTTCGGGTTATTCGCAATCGCGTTGATTTCCGCCAGGTTGGCGGCCATGCCGGCCGTAAAGGCGGGCGCGTAGTCGGCGTCCTGCACCTTGTCGAACGGCGGATAGTGGAATGGCAGGCTGCTCGCTTGCGCAAACGGGTTCGAGGCGGGCAAGGCGGCGGCCGCGGTAGCGGCAGTGGTGGGCACGGTGGTGGCGGCAAAAGCGGCGGCGGCTGGTGCCAGCATCAGGCTGGCGGCGATGACGAGCATTGTAGGACGGGTCATGTCTTCTTTCAAGAAACGCAAGAGAGCCGCGATTGTGTCGCGGGCCAGCCTGAAATAATAACAGCCTGACACACTTGCGTCACCCGCCGCTACCGATGGTAGCGCGCCTGCCGGTGAGGAACGGTTTTCATGCGCTCCGCGCCACGATGCCGATTCAGTAATGCGGCGGACGTTCGTTGACCAGTCCGCCGTTTGCCTGCTGCGCCCCGTCGCGCACGTGTTCGCCCAGCTTGTGCAGCATCGCTTCGAGCTGGTCGATGCGCTTGCCTTGCTGGTACACCATCTGGTTCAGCGACTCGACCAGGTCTTCCTGCTGCGCCAGCTTGATTTCGATATCGACGAAACGTGTTTCCATCTGTTCTGCATTGTCCATGGTGCTCTCGGTGATTCCTGACTGAAAGCGGCATTCTACCGCCGCAGCGGCGTGAGCCAGCACAAACCTCGTCCATTCCCCATCGGTCAGGCGGCCATTTCTGCCTATTCTTCCCTGATGGCTGAATCAAACCGCTTGACGAATGAGAACAAACGATTACAATGGACGTATCCACCTTGCCTGACCTGATCGATACGCGCAAGACGGCCGAATACCGGCGCTGGGAAGATTCCCTGCACGACGTGGCGGCGGCCGCCATCGATGCGCGCATCAAGCATTTGCAGCACGGAAAAAAGGGCGACTGGCGGCCAGTGGGTGAAGGCGTGTGCGAGCTGCGTTTTTTACAGACGGGACCTGGCTGGCGCGTGTATTTTCACGAAACGAATCGGGGCACCCTGATCTTGTTGCTGCTGGGTGGAAACAAATCGAGCCAGCAACGCGACATCAAGCAGGCGCAAGCGATCCTCAAGGACTTGAAAGCCCGGCAGTCAGCCATCCGGAAAGCGGCGGCAGGCCCATCGACAGGAGTACGAAAAAAATGAACCAGGACATACACAGTGACACCTTCGATCTCGACGACCTGGAAGCCTTAGGCCTGAGCAAATTTGACCCGACGCAACACCTGACCAGCAAAGCCGCCGTGGCCGCCTACATGAGCGAAATCGTCGCCACCGGCAACGCCGAGCTGTTCCAGGCTGCCATGAACGACGTGGTGCGTGCCTACGGCATGGGCAAGGTGGCGGCGCGGGCCGACATCACGCGCGAAGGCGCCTATAAAGCCTTGCGCGAAGGCAGCAAGCCGCGCTTCGAAACCATTTTGAAGATGCTCGATGCGCTGGGCATGCAGCTGGCCATCGTGCCAAAAACCACGCCGGACGGCGCCGTGGAAGCCTGAACGCCGCTTACACTTTCGGCGTGGCCAGCAAGGCCTTCATGCGCGCCAGCCGTTCTTTCGGCGAAATGATTTCCGACTCCGTCGGCACGGCGTCGCCCACGTCGAGTTGCATTTCCTTGATGAAACGCGACGGGTCACAATGGACTTGCTCGCCCGCCCGCTTGCGTTTCTTGCACCAGGTCACGTGCAAGGTGCGCTGGGCGCGCGTGATGCCCACATACATCAGGCGGCGCTCTTCCTGGATGCGCGCGGCGATGGTTTCGGCGGGCGCGTCAGGGTCGCCCTTGTGCGGCAAGATGCCCTCTTCCACACCGACCAGAAACACGTGCGGGAATTCAAGACCCTTGGACGCGTGCAGGGTGGACATGCGCACGGCGTCCTGCTCTTCGTCCTTGCCTTCGAGCATGGTCATCAGGGCCACCATCTGCGTCAGTTCCAGCACGTTCTTTTCTTCGCCGTCGCGGTCCTTGCCGCCCCTGCCCCGTTCCTTGAGCCAGTTGACGAATTCCAGCACGTTCTGCCACTTGCTTTGCGCTTGCCGTTCCTCGAAGGCATCGTACAGATACGATTCGTAGTGGATTTCCTTCATCATGTCGTCCAGCACTTCGGCCGCGTTGTCGCCGCTGCCAGCCGCGCCGGGACGGCTGGCGCGCGATTCGAGATCGTTGATGAAGTTGCAGAAGTCGCGTAGCGGCCCCAGTTGGCGGTCCGTCAGCTTGGCCTCGATGCCGCCTTTAAAGACGGCCTGGAACAGCGAGCACTGCCACTGCCCCGAAAACGCGCCCAGCACTTCCAAAGTCGACTGTCCCACGCCACGGCGCGGCGTCGTCACGGCGCGAATGAAGGCCGGGTCATCGTCTTCGTTCGCCAGCAAACGCAGATAGCTGATGATGTCCTTGATCTCGGCCTTGTCGAAAAAGCTCTGGCCGCCCGAAATCGTGTACGGGATGCGTTCCTTGCGCAGACACTGCTCGATGATGCGCGCCTGGTGGTTGCCCCGGTACAAAATCGCATAATCGGAAAACTTGTTCTTGCGCTCAAAATGGTCGGCCGAAATCATGATGGCGACCTGCTCCGCCTCCTGCTCGTCCGTCTGCATGCCCAGCACCTTGATCGGCTCGCCCAGGCCGTGTTCCGACCACAGCGACTTTTCAAACAGTTTCGGGTTGTTGCCGATGACGGCATTGGCCGCGTTGAGCACGCGCATGGTGGAGCGGTAATTCTGCTCGAGCTTGATCACCCGCAAATCGGGGAAATCCGTTTCCAGGGTCTTCAGGTTTTCCACGGTGGCGCCGCGCCAGGCATAAATGGCCTGGTCATCGTCGCCCACGGCCGTAAACATCGGCTTCTTGCCGATGCCCGTCACCATCAGTTTCACCAATTCGTACTGGCACGTATTCGTATCCTGGTATTCGTCGACGAGCAGGTAGCGCAAACGGCGCTGCCACTTGTCGCGCACGGGGCCGTTGTTGCGGAACAGTTCCACCGGCAAGCGGATCAGATCGTCGAAATCGACGGCCTGGTAGGCAGACAGGGTGGCCACATAACTGCGGTAGATGCGCGCCGCGTTCGCCTCGTCCTCATCCTTCGCCTGCGCCAGCGCCATGTCCGGGTCGATCAGGCCGTTTTTCCACAAGGACATGGCGTTCTGGATGCCGCGTATCACCTGTTTATCGGTGGTAATGGCGAGGTCTTGCACGAGGGAAAAACAGTCGTCGCTGTCCATGATGGAAAAGCGGTCTTTCAATCCGACGCCATTGGCTTCCTGGCGCAGGATTTTCACACCCAGCGAGTGGAAAGTCGACACCGTCAACTGCTTGGCCTGGCGCGGTTGCTTCAAGAGTTTGGCGATGCGTTCCTGCATTTCCAGCGCCGCCTTGTTGGTGAAGGTCAGCGCGGCGATGGTGCGCGGGTCATAGCCGCGGTCTTCGATCAGATGGGCGATCTTTTGCGTGATCACGCGCGTCTTGCCCGAGCCGGCGCCCGCCAGCACCAGGCAAGGGCCGTCGAGGTAGGTAACCGCTTCGCTTTGGGGCGCATTCAGACCGAACTGTGGTGCTTTGGACATCAGGGTATTTCCGCAGGGAACAGCAGCCCATTGTAACAGCGTCGCGCGCCCCATTTGCACGGCAAGATCTGCGTGAAAAACAGGCAATGGCATTGATATCTCGCCAATTGCCGCCATCTTGGCCCATGCCATGCGTGCGGCGATGTCAGCGCTGGAGTACCATTCCGCCTGTATCGCGCGTGCGCGCCCACTTACCGAATGACAGTCCCATGAAATTTGAACACCTGATTGAAATCAACGATCCTTTGAACCCGCTGATCGACACCCTGAGCCTGGAACAAGTCTGGCGCGGCCTGGTCTTGCGCGCCGAGTCGCCGAAGCTGTTCGTGCCGCACCTGGACGAGTGCCAGATCAGCGAGCGCAGCGACGCCGGTTTCGCGCGCAGCCTGCGCTATGGCGAGCTGGTCATCAACGACAAGGTGGTGCTGATACCGCAACTGCAGGTGCGCTACGACGTGCCGGCGCAACAGGATATCAGCGCCTCCTCGCTGGTGATGACCATCGAGATGCCCGATGAAGCGAGCCTGTGGGTGCGCTTCCAGTATGACGACGGCCACGACGCGGCCACCGATGCGGCCAACGCCCTGTACGACGACTTCCGCCGCTCCGCCTACAAGGAATCCGACATCGACACGGTGCGCATCATGCGCGAGCTGGCGGCCGAGGGCCGCCTCGATGCGGGTCTGTTGAACTGACCGTTACGCCGCTTTTTTCGCTGCCTTGCGCCGCGTCATAAAACCCACCAGGCCCAGGCCGGCCAGCATCATGGCGTAGGTGCCGGGTTCCGGCACGGCCGACACGTTCACGGCGTTGATGCCCCAGCCTTCGTCACCGAGGCCTTGCGCATTGCCCGAGTAGGAATACGTGATCGAGTTGAGGCCGCTCAACAAGGCAATGGGAATGTAGACGCTGGCTTTGCCGCCGCTGAAAGCGCCATTCGTCTGGGCATTGACGGTGGCATTGTTGGGGTTCAGGTAAATCACGTTGGCGCCGCCGCCGCCCAGGTCCCAGCTGCCCGTCAGCAGCGTCGTGCCGTTGACGCTCAGCTTGAAGAGGTCCGCATAATCATTCGCGCCATCCAGACTGGCATATCCTTGAATCTCGAAACTCAGCAATGCCGCGCCGGCCGAGGCGGTAAAAGTATCGGTAATCTGGCCAGGGCTGGCCAAGGCGCCCAAACCACTGTGGTTGTCGGAAAACACCGTGGCGGCGTGCGCATTGGACAACAGGGCGGCGCCGGACAGGGCCATCAGGCAGATCAGTTTTTTCATCGCTAAGCTCCAGTGTAGATACGGATCATGTGGTCATGGCTGAGATCTGCAACGGGAGTTTGACGACCTCTCGCCGCTATCGGCCAACGCTGTATTTGTAACCATCAGGAAACTAATGGTAATAATCTTTTGCAGTAATTGCAATTAATCAATTATTATTTTTGCAAATACAGTGACATAAATGACACAGCAATCACGCCCTGGCGCTGCTGCCCCACAGCTGGTCGGGGCGAAACTGCAGCCCCGCCTGCTCCGCGCTGAGCACTTCGCGAATGGCGTGCAAGTCCACGCGCGTATCGCGCCGCAGCGGCACGTCCAGGCGCGCGCCACGCGGGCCGATCAGCGATTGCACATGGGGCGTGGTGGCATTCAAGCCCTTGCGCGTGACGACGCCGATTTCCCCATTGAGTAATTTGACGAAGGTGCCGACCGGGTAGATACCCAGCTCGCGCACCAGCAGCGAGGCCAGCGGCGCATCCAGCGTGGCCTTGTCGGCCATCAGCATTTCACGCAGGGCCACGTTCGGCAGCAAGGGCTGGCGATAGCTGCGCCTTGACACGCGCGCGCAATAGCGGTCGGCCAGCATGATCAGGCGCGCGCCGATGCCGATCGCCTCGCCTTGCGTGCCCAGCGGATAGCCGCTGCCATCGATATTTTCATGGTGCTGCAGCACGGCTTGCAGCCAGACGGCGTCCGTGACGCCGGCCGCGCGCAGCAAGTCGACACCCGCTTGCGGATGGGCGCGCAAATAGGCGCGTTCCTGCGCGTCCAGCGGGCCCGCCTTGTGCTGGAAATCCGCATGGCGTTCCAGCATGCCCACATTCATGCTCAGCGCAGCGAGCAGCACGCTGCGGATTACCCCGTCATCGAGTTTCAGGGCACGCGCCAGCAAGGCCGTGATGACGGCCGTGTCGACGCTGTGGCGCACGGCAAAGTCGCCCGCACCCTGGTTGTGCAGGATGCAGGCCAGCGCCACGTCGGCGTCCAGTGCCACCGCCTCTTCCACCAACTGCGCCAGCGGCACCAAGGATGCGTGGCTGCCCGCCTGCCCGGCGGCAATCGCCGGCAAGACGAGGGCCAGGCCCGCCGTGACGAGGTTCAGCATGCGCAGGGCCGACGGCGCTTCCGTGGCCGTGCGCGGCACGTCCGCGCTGGTATCGGCGATGACGCCACGCGCCAGCAGTAATGCGATCTGGTTCTCGCTGCTGATGACATGGCCCAGCCTGGCCAGCAAGCTGCCCGTCTCATCATGCACGTCCCAGGGCAGGGCCACGCCCAGGGCGAGTTCTCCCGCATAAATGCGCCGAATTTTCACATCGTCTCCGTCATCGCTAGCCGCCACCCTTTTTACCATCAGGAAGTCGTGGGCATGAACCAATTGAAATATTTTTTGCTTTTAGTCAATATTCCAATGTGGCAACGATGATCGCGCAATCATGTGCGCTTGTCTACAAAATTGTTTAAATACAAAAATTGCATCAGACGCCAGGCGAGCAATCGGCGCAGCCCGGTGCGTGTTCCGGGTCTTTTTCCAGGTGCAGCGCCAGCTCGCGCAAGGCCGTGCGCACGCCTTCCTCGATGACGGGGTGGTAAAACGGCATGTCGAGCATGGCCGGCACCGTCAGCTGTGCCTGGCATGCCCAGGCCAGCAAGTGGCCCAGGTGTTCCGCCCGTGGGCCGATCAGTTCGGCGCCGAGAAAGCGCTTGCTGCCAAACTCTGCATACACGCGCAGCAAGCCCTGGTTTTGCAGCATCACGCGGCTGCGGCCCTGGTTGCCGAACGACACGGCACCGACGGCAAAGCGGCCCGCGTGGCTCACGCACAGTTGCTGGTAGGTGGCGCCCAGGGTGGCGATTTGCGGCTCCGTGAAGGCGATCGCCAGCGGCGTGCGGCGCAAGCCAGGTTTGACGTCAGGAAAGCGCGCCGCATTCTCGCCCGCGATGCGGCCCTCGTCGGCAGCTTCGGGCAGCAGCGGCAAGGCGTTGTCGGCATCGCCGGCGATAAAGATGGCGCTCTTGCCGCACTGCATGGTGTGCGGGTCATGCAGGGGAATGCCGTGGCGGTCGAGCTCGATTTGCGCCGTGTCCAGCCCGATGTGGTCCACGTTCGGACGGCGGCCGATGGCGGCCAGCAGATACTCGAACTGCTCGGTTTTTTCCGCGCCCGCGCCATCGCGGCTGGTGAGCACGATGCCGCTGCCATCCGATGTTTTTTCCACGTGCGCCACCGTGGTCTGGAAGCGGATGTCGAGTTCGCGCGCCAGCACGGCGCCCGCCTCGCGCAGCACCAGCGGGTCCGTCAGCTGCGCGACTTTGTTGCCGCGCGCAAACAGGGTCACGCGCACGCCCAGGCGGGCCAGCGCCTGGCCCAGCTCCAGGCCGATGACGCCGCCGCCGACCACGGCCACCGATTGCGGCAAGTCCGTCCATTCGAACACGGCGTCGCTGGTGATGACTCTGTCGCCCGCCGCCCGCCACTCGGGCGGCACGATGGACGTGGAACCGGTGGCAATCACCACGCTGGCCGCTTCCACCAGCGTGTGTTCATCCACCTGCAATGTGCCGGGGGAAATAAAGCGCGCATGGCCGCGCAGTTTTTCTTCCTCGGGGATGGCATTGACGCCATCGAGGACGAAACCGACAAAGCGGTCGCGCTCGCTACGCACCCTGGCCATCACTTGCTGGCCATCGATGCGCACGGGGCCCGGATGCACGCCAAAAGCGGGCGCGGCAGCCACCGCATGGGCCGCCTCGGCCGCCGCGATCAAGAGTTTGCTGGGCATGCAGCCCACGCGCGCGCAGGTCGTGCCGTACGGCCCGCTTTCGATCATCAGCACGCGCTTGCCCTGCATGCGCGCCGCCTTGTGCGCCGTCATGCCGGCCGTGCCGCTGCCGATCACGGCCACATCCACTTGTAGTGTTTTCATCGTGCTGTCCATCCCACTGAGGTTGCTCACAGCGTTCGATACTACCCGTTTGCCGAAAATAAGGTTTTACTTTGCTGCAATATATGTATTAGTATAACTAATCATTTTTAGAATTTATAAGCTGAGCTAATGGGATCACTCGATTATCGCGCGCTGGCCGTGCTGGACGCCGTGGCCAGCCATGGCAGTTTCGACAAGGCCGCCCTGGCGCTGGGCATCACCCAGTCGGCCGTCTCGCAGCGCATCAAGGCGCTGGAAGACGCCAGCGGGCGCCTGCTGATCATCCGTGGCCAGCCGGCCGTGCCGACGGGCCTGGGTCAGCGCCTGATCGTGCATCACCGCAACGTCAAGCTGATGGAAGCGTCGCTCGACATCGACCTGGGCAACAGCGTCAGCATGCCGGAAATCGCCATCGCCATCGATGCCGACAGCCTGGCCACCTGGTTCCCCGACACTTTATCCGCCCTGCTGGCGCCGCCGCGCTGCCAGCTCGACGTGCGCCTGGCCGACAGCGACAGCGCCTTGCAAATGGTGCGCGACGGCTCCGTGTTCGGCTGCGTGGCGGCCGAGTCCGGCACAGCACTGGACGCGGCGGCGGCCACCAGCGTCACGCCGCTGGGCACCCTGCGCTATGTCTGCGTGGCCACACCCGTGTTTGCGGGCCACTGGTTCGGCGATGGTTTCAGTGCCGAGGCGGTGCAGCTGGCGCCGGCCGTGGTGGGTCAGCACGGCTTGCTGGCACGTTTCCTTGCTGAAAAATTGAGCATGCGTGAACCGTTTCCGCACCATACTTTACCCGTGGAAGCGGCGCGCCGCGGCTGCGTCCAGGATGGACTGGCTTACGGCCTGATGCCGCAGCGCCTGGCCGCGCCAGCGCTGGCAACGGACCGCCTCGTGGATCTGCTGCCGGGCAGCACCCTGGATATGCCGCTGAGCTGGCATGCGTGGACTCTGGACACGCCGTTTACCAAGCTGCTGTCCGAGCAGATCGTCAAATCGGCGCGCGATTACCTGCAGTAATTTAAATATCCAGCGGGTCCACTTCCAGCGACCATTTCACGCGCGACTTCATGGCGCGCAGCTCACTTAACCATTCTTTTAAAAACGCCTGCAGGGCCGGCCGCGAGGGCGATTCCAGCAGCAGCTGGGCGCGGTCCACGTTGTAGACGCGCGTCATGCTCATGGGAATCGGGTCATTGATGGTCACTTGCGGGTGCGCCATACACTCCTTGGCCGCCTGCAGGAATTCGATGGCCGTGGCCAGCTCGGGCGCCTCGGCGCGCAGCAGGGCCTGGAACAGGTACGGTGGCAACGCCGCCTGCGCCCGCTCTTCCAGCAAGGTCGTGGCGAAATGGTCGTAGTCGTGGTTGACGACGGCGTCGTACAGCGGATGGCGCGCATAGCGCGTCTGGATCAGCACCTCACTGACGCTGCCGCCTTCCGTCTGCGCGGCCCGCCCGGCCCGGCCCGCCACCTGCATCAGCTGGGCGAACAGCCGTTCGCTGGCCCGGTAATCCTGCGAAAACAAGGCCGTGTCCGGATTCAAAATGCCGACCAAGGTCAGCTTTTTGAAATCGTGGCCCTTGGCCACCATCTGCGTGCCGATCAGAATATCCACTTCGCCCCGGTGCACGGTGTCGAACGCTTCCTGCGCGCTGCCCTTCTTGCGCGTGGAATCGGCATCGATGCGCAAGATGCGCGCCTCGGGAAACAATTGCTGCAAACCTTCTTCCACCCGCTGCGTGCCGCGTCCCAGCGGCTGCAAGTCGACGTTGCCGCAGGTGGGGCAATGGCGGGGAATGCGCAATTCCAGGCTGCAATGGTGGCAGCGCAGCCGGTGCTCGGGCTTGTGCAGCACCATGAACGAGGTGCAGCGCGTGCAATTGCTGATCCAGCCGCACGATTCACAACAGATCACGGGCGAATAGCCGCGCCGGTTCAAAAACAGCAGCGACTGCTCACCGCGCTCCATGCGCAGTTTCAAGGCGGCCACCAGATGCGAGGTCAGGCCATCTTTCGGCTTGTCGCGCTCCATGTCGAGGATCTTGACGCGCGGCAAGACGGCATTTTTCACCGCCCGCTCGCGCAGTTCCAGCTTGCGGTAGCGCCCCGTCTGCGCGTGGTGCCAGCTTTCCAGCGAGGGCGTGGCCGAACCGAGCACGATGGGAATCTGCAATTGCCAGGCGCGCCACACGGCCAGGTCGCGCGCAGAATAGCGCAAGCCTTCCTGCTGCTTGTAGGACGGGTCGTGTTCCTCGTCGATGACGATCAGTTTGAGTTTCGGCAAGGACGCCAGGATGGCCAGCCGCGTGCCGAGCACGATGCGCGCCTGGCCCTGGTGGGCGGCCAGCCAGTGCAGCATGCGTTCGCCCTCGGACAGGCTGCTGTGCAAGGTGGCCAGCATGACGCCGGGAAAGCGCGCGCGGATATTGCCTTCCAGCTGGGGTGTCAGGTTAATTTCCGGCACCAGGATGAGGATTTGCGCCGCCTCGTCGCGCGCCAGCACCTGGGCGCAGGCTTGCAGATACACTTCCGTCTTGCCGCTGCCCGTTACGCCGTACAGCAAGGTCGGCTTGAAACCCAAGGCGCCGCCGATGGCGTCGGCCGCTTCTTGCTGGGCGGCATTCAGGGCCGGCATGTTCAGCGGCGTGCCGTCGTGCGCATCGGCCAGCTTGGCCAGCTTCTTGATGGCGCGGTCCAGTGCCACGGTGGTCAGCACGCGCAGATTCTTCGGCAAACCCGGCAGCGCCACCTCGCCCAGCGGGCGCTGGTAGTAATCGGCGGCAAAGGCGGCCAGCGCCAGCCACTGTTCCGACAGCGGCGCCAGCTGGCTGCGCACGGCCAGCACGTCCTTCAATTTCGCGGCGGGCACGTCGGTGCTGCTTGAGATGCCGACGATCAGCCCCATCACTTCGCGCCGGCCAAACGGCACCAGCGCCAGCTGCCCCACTTGCGGTAGCGGCACGTCCGCCGCCGCGTTCCAGCGGTAGTCGAACAGGGCGTTCAGGGGCGTGTCGAGCGCGATTTTCAGGATGCACGACGTCAAAAGGCACTGCGACATGGGGAGTTGGCCTATCTTATAAAAAAGCGCGCGGCAGGGTCCATCGCGCGGCGGGAGGTCAGGCATCAAGCCAGCGGGCCATGATACTTGTTTCGTCCGTCAAACGCCTAACCGCAGGCAGCACAGCGTGTCATCATGCCTGAAGAAAATTCTGTGGATAACTTTGTGGACAAAGCAAAATTAACTTTCATAAAAATGTGGACAGAAAATTTTGATCGCCGTCAAGAGGGGCACGCAAGAAAAATTAACTATTTAAAATCAATGACTTAAAAATTGATCCCCGGAAGGCGATAAATCCGTGGGGCATTTCCGCCGCTGTGCATAACTGAACCATTTCTGATTTTTTTATACAGGAATAAGCACCGTTTTGATGCATGCCTTGCGCAAAAATCTCCACCATAGGCGGCAAAGTTGACAATTGCCGGGCAAGCGTTCGGTTTTGCCTGGCGCGCGGCGAAACATTGTTGAATGATCATGCAGTGCAACATGCACTTCAGGTGAAATCTGAACATCGACGCTAAGTATCGGTTAACAAAATACTTTTCAATTTTATCCACAGAATCTGTTGATAACTTTGTGGACAATGAAGGAATAAGGCTGGCGAACGGAAGAATAACCTTATCAATTGCAACAAAGTCCGCCGGGCAAGGCATTTTTTATTTCTTAATAATCAAGTACTTGCAGAGCATCCCCGGGCATGGATTTTCGACTGCCTCTTATTTCCGCAGCAAAAAAAATTGTGCATAAGTCGGTATTTCTTGCTAAGGCGCAGCAAAGAAAAAGGCAGGCTTCCGCGGGGAAGCCTGCCTCTCTACCCCTGTGCCAGGGCAATGCGCTTGCTTACTGGCCGCTGCGCATGGCGCGGCTCATGCTGTGCACGGCTTCCACCATGGCTGCCACCGATTCCGGCGGCGTGAACTGGGAAATACCATGGCCCAGGTTGAACACGTGACCCGTGCCTGCCGACGGCGCGCCAAAGGCGTTGAGCACTTTCGCCACTTCGGCGCGGATCTGCTCGGGGCTGGCGAACAGGATGGCCGGGTCGAGATTGCCCTGCAAGCCCACTTTATGCCCGACCAGCTGGCGCGCGCGCGTCAGGTTGACGGTCCAGTCCAGGCCCACGGCATCGGCGCCGATGTCGGCGATCTGTTCGATCCACTGGCCGCCGCCCTTGGTAAACACGATGGCGGGAATCTTGACGCCATCCTTGTCGCGTTTCAGCTGCGCCACCACTTGCTGCATGTAGGCCAGCGAGAATTCCTGGTAGGCGCCATCGGCCAGCGCACCGCCCCACGAGTCGAAGATCATCACGGCTTGCGCGCCGGCATCGATTTGCGCATTCAGGTACTGTGCCACGGACGTGGCGTTAATCGCCAGGATGTGGTGCATCAGGTCGGGGCGGTTGTACAACATCTTCTTGATGGTATGGAACTCTTTCGAGCCGCCGCCTTCCACCATGTAGCACGCCAGGGTCCACGGGCTGCCGGAAAAACCGATCAGCGGCACGCGGCCATTGAGTTCCGTGCGGATTTGCGTGACGGCCTTGAAAACGTAGTCGAGCGACTCCAGGTCCGGCACTTGCAAGGCCTTCACATCCTGCTCCGTGCGCAGCGGACGCTCGAACTTCGGACCTTCGCCATCGGCAAAATACAGGCCCAGGCCCATGGCGTCCGGCACCGTCAGGATGTCGGAAAACAGGATGGCCGCGTCGAGCGGGAAGCGCTCCAGCGGCTGCAAGGTCACTTCGGTGGCGTAATCGGGATTCTTTGCCAGGCCCAGGAAGGAGCCGGCCCGCTCGCGCGTGGCGCGGTATTCGGGCAGGTAGCGGCCCGCCTGGCGCATCAGCCAGACAGGGGTGTGCTCGGTCGGCTGGCGCAGCAGGGCGCGCAGGAAAGTGTCATTCTGGAGCGGAGCAAATTGTGGCATGGCAGGCAATCGAGCTGGGAGAAGCGGTATTATCGCATCCAATCACCGCCAAATCATTGATTCCGGTGCCGCTTTGCAGCATTTGCCACGCACAGCGATGACTTTCGTTGTGCCGGCCCTTCCTTTATGATGATGCACGCCGCCGCGCTGCCTGACGCCGCCTGGAGGCCCCCCTCTTTCCACCACGACACGGAGCCCGCATGACCTCGACCGCATCCAGCACCCCTTATGGCATCTGGCCATCGCCGATCAGCGCGGCCATCGTCGCCGCTGGCGCCTCGCCGCTGACGCAACTGGCCCTGGGCGGGGCGGATGGCGCCGATGTATTCTGGCTGGCCGGACGCGCCAGCGAGGCGGGCCGCAACACCCTGCTGCGCCAGCGCGGCGCGCGGGTCGATGAACTCACGCCAGCGCCGTTCAATGTGCGCACCCGCGTGCATGAATACGGCGGTGGCGCGTATGCCGTGGCCGGCGATACCGTGTATTTTTCGCATTTCGCCGACAATTGCCTGTACCGCGTGGCCGGCGACGCCGCGCCCGAAGCGTTGACCACGGGTGGCAACACGCGCCACGCGGACTTCATCGTCGATGCGGCCCGTGCCCGCCTGATCGCCGTGCGCGAGCAGCATCCGGCAGAAGGCCACGCGCATCCGGAAAACTGCCTGGCCGCCGTCGGCTTCGACGGGTGTGAAACGGTGCTGGCGCGCGGTCACGACTTTTATGCCGCGCCGCGTTTGTCGCCGGACGGCAGCCAGCTGGCCTGGATCAGCTGGGACCACCCGCGCCTGCCGTGGCAAGGCACGGAACTGTGGCTGGCCGACGTGCACGCGGACGGCAGCCTGGGCTCACCACGCCTGATCGCCGGCGGCGCGCGCGAGTCGATTTGCCAGCCGGAATGGTCGCCGAACGGCTTGCTGCACTTCGTTTCCGACAGCAGCGGCTGGTGGAATCTGTACCGCCTGCACGGCGCCGACATCGAGGCGCTGTGCCCGATGGAAGCGGAATTTGCCACGCCGCACTGGACCTTCGGCGCCAGCATGTACGGTTTTCTGTCCGACGACGAGATCGTCTGCACGTATATCCAGGCCGGCATCAGCTACCTGGCGCAATTGAATGTGGCCGAGGCGAAACTGGAGCCGATTCCCCACCCGTACCAGGAAATCCGCGAACTGCGCGTGGGCCCCGGCTTCGTCGCGCTGCTGGGCGGCAGCCCCACCATCGCGCTGGAACTGGCGCGCATCGACCTGTCGAACCATGAGCTGGAAGTGCTGGCGCAATCGATCACGCAATTGCCCGCGCTGGCTTACCTGTCCGTGCCGCGCAGCTTGAGTTTTACCAGCAGCAATGGCCGCACGGCGTACGCCTTCTTTTATGCACCGACCAATGGCGACGTGCAGGCGCCGGCAGGCACATTACCGCCCGTCATCGTCATCAGCCATGGCGGCCCCACCAGCATGGCCAGCAATACCTTGAAACTGGCGACGCAGTACTGGACCAGCCGCGGCATCGGCGTGCTCGACGTTAACTATGGCGGCAGCAGCGGCTTCGGCCGCGAATACCGCGACGCGCTGCGCGGGCAGTGGGGCATCGTCGACGTGGAAGACTGCATCGCCGGCGCGCGCTACCTGGCCGCCAACGGCCTGGCCGACCCGGAACGCCTGATCGTGCGCGGCGGCAGCGCGGGCGGCCTGACGACCCTGTGCGCCCTGACCTTCCACGACGTCTTCAAGGCGGGCGCCAGTTACTATGGCGTGTCCGACCTGAAGGGCCTGGACGACGATTCGCACAAGTTCGAATCGCGCTATACCGATTACCTGATCGCCCCGCAGCCGCAAGCCGAGGCGCTGTACCTTGAGCGCTCGCCCATCCACCACACGGATAAATTGTCGCGCCCGATGATCTTCTTCCAGGGCCTCGATGACAAGGTGGTGCCGCCGCAACAGTCGCAACAGATGGTCGACGCCCTGCAGGCGCGCGGCGTGCCCGTCGCGTATGTACCGCTCGAAGGCGAGGGACACGGCTTCCGCAAGGCGGAAAACATCGTGCGCACGCTGGAAGCGGAACTGTATTTCTACCAGCGCGTATTCGGCCTGCCCGTGGCGGCTGGCGAGCCTCCCGTGCAGATAGCCAACTTGCCCGCATGACCGATCCGCATGCAGACCAGCTCCTGCTGGACGAATTCGCCGCCCTGGAGCAGCACGAACGAATGATCCTGGCCTTGCTGGCGATTGCGGGCGAGCCGGTGGGCAAGCATGCGGTGTATGAACACTTGCAGCGCGCCAATGTCGTCGAGCCGGACGGCACGCCGTTTGCCCTGCTCACCGTCACGGGCATGCTGCAGCATTTGACGCGGCACGCGCTGGCGTCCGAAGTGGTGGGACGCGGCTATGCCTGCGAAGCGAAGCTGCGCTGGCCCGCCATGCGCGCCGCCATCGAACACCTGGCGTTCCGCGACCTGTGCCAGGCCATCGAAACCATCAACCCCGTGCGCCGCAACTGGGATGGCTATGTGGAATTGCGCAGCTACCGGCAAGGCGTGGCGCGCTTGCGCATCGCCCTGCTGCGCAATGACGAAGTGCGCCATGTGGCCGCCATCCTGGCCGCCTGCATGGCGTGCTATGAAGCGCAGCAGCTGCATCCGCTGATCGAGATTTTCGGCCGCCCGTTCGAGCCGGAAATGCTGTCTTTCGTCATGCCGCAACTGCAGGATGACATCCTCGCCGTGCTGCTGGGCAACGCCCCGCGCGAGCCGGCCACGGCGCACGCCATCCGCAGCTATGCGCGCGCGCACCACGCGCGCCAGGCGGCGGCCGGCGACCATATCGGCGCCGCTCTGCCGCTGGCCTTGGCCGAGGATGCCCTGCTGTGCGGCGAACTCGACGCCGCTGCGCGCTACCTGGCAGGCCAGCAGGGGCCGCAGGCGCTGTTTGTCGACAGCAGCATCGCCCTGTTGCGCGGCGAACACGCGCAGGCCGTGGCGGGCTTTGAAACAGCCCTGAAAGGATTGCGCAAGGAGGCGGGCAAGCGCAAGCTGTGCTTTACGGGCATCGGCGGCCACCTGTACGTGCTGGCCCTGCTGCGCGGCAACGACGCCAAGCTGCTGAAAAGCGCGGAAACCTACCTCGATATCGCGCTGCACGCGCAGCCGAACCACGACAGCATCGTCTACCAGCAGTTCAATACCTTGCGCCTGGTGCGTGCCGGCGTCATGCTGGCGGAAAGCATCCCCACGCGCAGCTGGGAAACGGGCTTGCAGGCGCAGCTGTTCCAGGCCTTGCTGTACTACTGGCTGGCGCTGCCGCAATTGAACGAGCGCAAGGATCAATTGCGCCTGCTGGTGCAGCAAGCCGACGCGGCCGGCTATGATTTGATTGCGGCGCAGGCGGCCGGCTTGCTGGGCTTGCTGGGCGAGCCGCAGCAGGAGCGCTATGCGACGGCCAAGCGGGCGCAGCATGGCTTGACGGACATGGCGCCGTGGTTCGAGCGCCAGGAAGCGTGGCAGCGCCAGCTGAGCGCGCTGATCAACCTGCAACAGAACGCACCCGCCGAAGCCATCGGCAGCGTCTCGCGCCTGGTGTGGCTGGTGGCATTCGACCCGCGTTTCGGCCTGACGGCCGTGGAAGTGCGCGAGCAGAAACGCGACGCGCGCGGCGGCTGGAGCAAGGGCCGCGCCATGGGCCTCAAACGCCTGGCCGAAGAGGCGGGCGACATCGATTTCCTCACGCCGCAAGACGCCCGCGCGGCCGGCAGCATCGCACCGTTCAAACAATATTATTCGTCTGCACCGCGCTATGAAATCGAGCTGGACAAGGCCGCCATCTTGCTGGTGGGCCACCCGCTGGTGTTCTGGCTCGACCATCCTGACACGCGCGTGGAACTGATCGCCGGCGCGCCCGAGCTGCTGATCAAGTCGCACGAAGGGCAGCTGTGGCTGGGCATGCAGCCGCCATTACCCGACAACGGCGGCAACGTCGTGGTGCAGCGCGAGACGCCGACACGCTTGCGCGTGGTGCACATCCTCGACGAGCACCGGCGTATCGGCGCCATCGTGGGCCTGGGTCTGTCCGTACCGCTGCATGCGGAAAAAACAGGTGATGCAGGCGATCGGCGCCATTTCATCGATGGTCACCGTGCAATCGGATATCGGCGGCGGCGCCGGCGACGCGGAAGT
This sequence comes from Janthinobacterium sp. 78, assembly GCF_003096775.1. Lineage (NCBI taxonomy): Bacteria > Pseudomonadati > Pseudomonadota > Betaproteobacteria > Burkholderiales > Oxalobacteraceae > Janthinobacterium > Janthinobacterium sp. 78. The sequence continues at coordinate 165,748 of NZ_QENT01000001.1, forward strand.
CATCACGGCCGACCACCGTCTGCACGTGCATTTGCTGCCGTATCAGCAAGGTTTGAAAATGCAGATTTTAGTGCGCCCCCTGCTCGACAACGGCGCCTATTACGCGCCCGGCAGCGGTGCCGAAAGCGTGTTTGCCGACGTGGCGGGCCGTGCCGTGCAAGCGCGGCGCGACCTGAATGCCGAACGCGAAGCGCAGCGCCAGTTGATCGGTAAATGCCTGGTGCTGGAAGAGGCGGAAGAAGAACACGGCGAGTGGCTGCTGGGCCAGCCTGCCCTGGGCTTGCAACTGCTGGTCGAGCTGCAGGCGCTCGATCCCGCCGCTGTCGGCTCCGGTATCGTGCTGGCCTGGCCCGAAGGCGAAACCATGCGCGTGTCGAAACGCATCGACAGCGGCCAGATGCGCCTCAATATCAAGAGCGAAAAAGACTGGTTTGCCGCCAGCGGCGAAGTGCAGATCGATGAAGACAAGGTGATGGATTTGCGCGCCCTGCTCGACTTGATGCAGAACAATAAAAGCCGCTTCGTGGCCTTGGGCGACAACCAGTTCCTCGCCCTCAGCGACGAATTGCACCGCCGCCTGTCCGAGCTGGCCGCGTATGGCGAAGCGCATGCCGATGGCGTGCGCATCCACCCGCTGGCCGCCTTCGCGCTGGAAGAGCTGGCCAACGATGCGGGCGGCGTGAAGGCCGACAAACTCTGGCGCGAACACTTGCTGCGCCTGCGCGCCCTCGACGACTATCAGCCGCAGCTGCCCAGCACTCTGCAGGCGGACTTGCGCGACTACCAGCTGGCCGGCTACGCATGGCTGGCGCGCCTGGCGCACTGGGGCGTGGGCGCCTGCCTGGCCGACGACATGGGACTCGGCAAGACGTTGCAGGCGCTGGCGCTGATCCTGGCGCGCGCACCCAACGGCCCCACCCTGGTGGTCGCCCCCACGTCCGTGTGCATGAACTGGATCAGCGAAGCGCAGCGCTTTGCGCCCACCTTGAAGGTCAAACTGTTCGGCAGCGGCGACCGCGCCGACATGCTCGATACCTTGCAGCCGTTCGACCTGGTGGTGGCCAGCTATGGCTTGCTGCAGCAGGAAGCGGCCCTGTTTGCCGGCGTGCGCTGGCATACCATCGTGCTCGACGAAGCACAGGCGATCAAGAATGGCGCCACCAAGCGCTCGCAAGCCGTGATGGCCTTGCAAGGGGATTTCCGCATGCTGGCCAGCGGCACGCCGCTGGAAAACCATTTGGGCGAACTGTGGAATCTTTTCCGTTTTATTAACCCCGGTTTGCTGGGTACCCTCGACCAGTTTAATTTGCGCTTTGCGGGACCGATCGAAAAGGATCAGGACAAGCGGGCGGCGGCCGGCGCGCGCCTGCGCTTGCGCCGCCTGATCGCCCCCTTCATCTTGCGCAGGACAAAAACGCAAGTGCTGTCCGAATTGCCATCGCGCACGGAAATCGTGCTGGAAGTGGAACTGTCGCCGCAGGAAACGGCGCTGTACGAATCGTTACGCCGCGAAGCGCTGGAAAAGCTGGCCATGGTGGAAGGGCCGGCGTCGAAGAAAGCCATCCAGATCCTGGCCGAAATCATGAAGCTGCGCCGCGCCTGCTGCAATCCGCAACTGGTGGCGCCGGAACTGGGCCTGGCCAGCAGCAAGCTGGCGGCCTTCGCCGAGCTGCTGTCGGGCTTGCTGGAAAACCGCCACAAGGTGCTCGTCTTCAGCCAGTTCGTCGACCACTTGAGCCTGATCCGCCAGCACCTGGAACAGCATGGCGTCAGCTATCAGTATCTCGACGGCAGCACGCCCATGCAGGAGCGCAAGCGCCGCGTCGATGCCTTCCAGGCGGGCGAAGGCGACGTTTTCCTGATCAGCCTGAAAGCGGGCGGCATGGGCATCAACCTGACGGCGGCCGACTATGTGATCCACATGGATCCGTGGTGGAATCCGGCCGTGGAAGACCAGGCCTCGGACCGCGCCCACCGCATGGGGCAATTGCGTCCCGTCACCATTTACCGCTTGGTGGCGAAACACACGATCGAGGAAGGCATCGTCGAATTGCACCAGCATAAGCGCGACCTGGCCGACAGTTTATTGGAAGGCAGCGATGCAGCCGCGCGCATGTCGGCAAGCGACATGCTGGGCATGCTGCAAGAGGGGTTGAAAAAATGAACGACGAAGCCGCGTTCCATGCGATGATCGTTTTTCCGCTCTTCTTTCTTGCCCCATGACCGACTACATCGCCACCAGCGCCGGCCAGCGCGCCACCTTTCTGTGCGGCAAATCCTGGACCGCCTATGTCAGCACTTTCGTCATTGCCGTGCTGCTGTTCTTTGCCGCCCTGCCGCTGGCCTTCAAGTACAACGCGCGCGCCGCCTTCGTGGTGCTGATCGGCTCGGCCCTGATCGTCGGCTACCGCCTGCTGACCATCCGCAGCTATCAGCTGTACATTGATGAGGCGGGCGTGTGGCTGGCCTCCGGCATCTTGCCGTGGAAAAAGAAACTCATGGGTGTCAAATGGCGCGACATGGATGAAGCCGTCTACGAAACCAATTTCTGGAGCTGGCTGTTCCAGTCCTATACGGTGCGCGTCAGCCAGCGTTACACGCAAGACATCGAAATCCACGCCACCGGCATGGCGCGCGGCAAGGATGCCGTGGCGGCCATCAATGCGCGTCAGCAGGAGATGCTGCAAGGCAGCGCCATCGTCGTCTAGCGGGGCTGGCTGGCCTGGCAAAAAACTGCGCAAGCGCGGCAATTAATGCTAATCTTTGGCCGCCCTGGCAAGCAAAGCCAACCTTTCAATAGTTGTTTGTTACTTATATTATCAGTTTATTATTTTCTGATGAGGGCAAACAACAAAATATTCAAGAGATAAACTATGCTGACAAGAAATAAAGTTGCGCTCGCCGCATTGATGCTGGCCTTTACCCTGACACCGGCCAGCGCCGCCAAGAAGCCGCAGAAGAACGGCAAGGCCAGTACCAGCAGCAGCAAGAAAAAAACCGTCACCAAGAAAGCGGCCGTCGTCAGTGCCGCCACGGCAGCCACGGTCGCCGCCGTCGCCAGCGAGAATAGCAGCGACCGCTCCATGAATAACCTGAGCGGCCAGTTCCTCACGGCCCTGTGGCGCCTGGACCCGGAAAGCGCGATTTCGGTCGGCAAGTACGATGGCGCCGCCAACCTGAGCATTCCCGACGCGGCCAACCGCCAGAAGCAACTGGCCTTCATCGAAGAATGGCTGGGCAAGTTCGGCAAGCTGAATGCGAGCAAAATGTCGGACAAGCAACGTACCGACCTGGCCTTGCTGACGAATAAACTGCAATCGGACCGCTGGTATCTGACCACCTTCCGCGAATTCGAATGGAATCCCGCCCAGTACAACGTGGCCGGCTCCATCGACTTCATCCTGAACACGGAATACGCGGCGCAGCCGCAGCGCCTGCGCACCCTGCTCAAGCGCATCGCCAGCGTGCCGCAATACTATGCGGCCGCGCGCGCCAGCATCATCAACCCCACGCGCGAACACACGCAGTTGGCCATCGCCCAGAGCGCCGGCGTGCTCAGCGTGCTTGACGACCTGAACAAAACGGCACAGGCGTCCATCCTGACGCCGCTCGAAAAACAGCTGTACAACGCACGCATCGCCGCGGCCCGCTCGGCCGTGCAAGGCTATGCCGCCTGGCTGACGGAGCAGGATGCCGCGCTGGCGCAGAACGGCAACGCGCGCTCCTTCCACATCGGCAAGGACTTGTACGAACAGAAATTTGCCTACGATATCCAGGCCAGCGTCAGCGCCGAGCAGATGTACCAGAAAGCCCTGGCCGCGCGCGAAAAGTTGCTTGAGCACATGGATAGCCTGTCCGACGAGCTGTGGGTGAAAACCATGGGCGCCACGGCCAAGCCGGTGGACCGCACGGCGAAGATCGGCATGGTGATCGACAAGCTGTCCAGCAATCACGTGGCGCCCGCCGATTTCGTGCCGGAAATCCGCCGCCAGATCCCCGAGTTGCAGGAATGGGTGACCAGCCACAACCTGCTGACGATGGACCCGAAAAAGCCCTTGGTCGTGCGTGAAACGCCCGCTTACCAGCGCGGCGTGGCCGGCGCCAGCATCGAGGCGCCCGGCCCCTACCGTCCGCAGGACCGCACCTATTACAACGTGACCCCGCTCGACGGCGAAACGGCGGAACAGGCGGAAAGCAGCTTGCGCGAGTACAACCACTGGATCTTGCAGATCCTGAACATCCACGAAGCCATCCCTGGCCACTACACGCAGCTCGTGTATGCCAACAAGTCGCCGTCCTTGGTCAAATCGATCTTCGGCAACGGCGCCATGATCGAAGGCTGGGCCGTGTATGGCGAACGCATGATGCTTGAATCGGGCTATGGCAACAATGCGCCGGAAATGTGGCTGATGTATTCGAAGTGGAACTTGCGCAGCGTCACCAACACCATCCTCGACTACAGCGTGCACGTGCAGGGCATGACGCAAGAGCAGGCGCTGGACCTGCTGACGCGCCAGGCCTTCCAGACCAAGCGTGAAGCGACGGAAAAATGGCGCCGCGTGCAGCTGAGCTCGGTGCAACTGACCAGCTATTTCAGCGGCTACAGCGAAATCATGGACTTGCGCGAACAGCGCAAGCAAGCGCTGGGCAGCAAATTCGTGCTGAAGGATTTCCACGAGCAATTCCTCAGCTACGGCAGCGCGCCCGTGAAAGTCATCAAGGAACTGATGAACTAAGCGGCGCTCGCCGTCAGCTTGCAAAGGGCGCTGCGGCGCTGCATCCGTTTGCGCCGCCGCAAACCGCCAGCGCCCCTGCCCATTAAGCTGACGGGAAGGCAGGCGCCACCGCACTCCTCACTGGCAATCGCCGATTTTTCTGCTAGGGTGGTAGTCAGGAGCGTCCATGCATATGCCCATCCAGTTCGACACCCTCGAATACGCCAAACGCCTCGCCTCGGCCGGCGTGCCCACGCAGCAAGCGGAAGCCCATGCGGCAGCCTTGGGTGATGTGCTGGGGTCGGCAGTCGTCGTGCATGGCGAACTGGCGGCGCTGGAGCGCAATATGCTGGGAGAAATCAAGCTGGTGGCGCAAAGAGTCGACACCAGGGTAGGAGCCCTGGATATGAAAATAGATGCGCTGGAACTGAAACTCGACAGCAGAATAGATACACTGGAACTGAAACTTGATAGCCGAATAGATGCACTGGAACAGAAGTTCGATAGCAGAATAGATGCACTTGAACAGAAGTTCGATGCCAGATTCGATAACTCCGAGCAGAAGTTCAATGCCAGATTCGCTACTTCCGAGCAAAAATTCGAGGCCCGCCTGGAACGCCTGGACTTGCGCCAGGGCGCGGACATGAAACACGTGTACTGGATGATGAGTACCTTGATCCTGCTCAACCTGGGCATCCTCAGCAAACTGATGCTGCAGTAAGCACTCACATCCCCCTCTGGCAATAAAAAAGCCGCTGCTCCCGAGAGAGGTCAGCGGCTTTTGTCTGCGCCTGTGGCTGCCGTCTAGGACGCTTCTTCCGGCGCCTGGGTGGCCCTGACGAAGATGGGCGCCACCAGCAAGCCCAGCTCGAACAGCAGGCACATGGGGATGGCCAGCGAGAACTGGCTGACCACGTCCGGAGGTGTGACGATGGCGGCAATCACGAAAGCGCCGACGATGATGTAGGGACGCACTTCCTTGAGTTTCGCAATAGTAACCAATCCCATGCGCACGAGGATCACCACCACCACGGGCACTTCGAACGTCGCGCCAAAGGCCAGGCACATCGACATGACGAAATCGAGGTAGTTTTCGATATCGGGCGTCACCGCGATCGACGATGGCGAAAAATCGCTGATGAAGTGGAAGACGCGGCCAAACACGAAGAAATAGCAGAAGGCCACGCCGGCCATGAACAGCAGGGACGAGGAAATGACCAGCGGCGCGATCAGGCGCTTTTCATGCGTGTACAGGCCGGGCGCGATAAACGCCCACATCTGGTACAGCACCCAGGGTAAGGCGACGATGAAGGCGATCACCAACGTCACTTTCATTGGCACCAGGAACGGCGAAATGACGCCGGTGGCGATCATTTTTGAGCCGGCCGGCAGCGAAGCGATCATCGGCTCCGCAATAAAATCGTAGATTTGCGAGGGGCCGGGCCAGTAGAACAGCACGGCGCAGACGACGGCGATACCGATCGAGGCCTTGACCAGGCGGTTGCGCAGCTCGACCAGATGCGAGATAAAGGTTTCTTCCACCGGGGATTTGCTACTCATGAGTAAAAGGAGGAGGAACTGGCGCGCGGACGGAAGCGCGCCACGCGGGCGGCCGCCGACTGCACGTGCTGTTTGCCGCCATGGCGCTGCTTGTACCAGCCAGGGATGGCGGAATTGCGCACCAGCTTCTTGCGGCGGAATTCACGCGCCTTGCGGGCCAGGTCTTCATTGGTGGCGCGCAGCATGGCTTCATGCGCATCGTGGTGCCCATCATACGCGCTGGAATCGCCGCGCCAGGCGTTTTCCACCTCGGCCAGGTTGCCGGAGATCGAGTTTTCCACGCCATGCATGGATTTCTCCACGCTTTGCTTGACGGAATGGGCTGCATCCTGCACTTCCTTCTGCAGGTTTTTCAGCTCTTCCATTTCAATTTCGCGCGAGACTTCGGATTTCACCTGGTTCAGGTAGCGTTGCGCGCGGCCATACAGGGTACCGGCCATGCGCGCCACTCTCGGCAACTTTTCAGGGCCGATGACTATCAACGCAACCACGCCGATGATGGCGATTTTAGAGAGACCGAGATCGATCATAAGCGGACAAGGGCTGTTACCGGACGAGGCAAGCGCCCCGCCACGCTATCAGAACTTGCTTTTCTCTTTCGTCTCGACGTCGATGGTGCTTTTGTCGGCCACTTGCGATGGCGCAGCAGGAGGGGTGTTGGCTGCCGGCGCGTCATCGTCGCCCTTGACGCCATCCTTGAAGCCTTTGACGGCCTTGCCGATATCACCGCCGATATTGCCCAGTTTCTTGGTGCCGAAGACCAGCATCACAATGACCAGAACGATCACCCAGTGCCAAATACTCAATGAACCCATCACATTCTCCTTGCGGGACGGTGCCCGAATAGCGTCGACCAATGCCGGTAGTATACACGTGAACCCGGCGCACAGCGAAATCAGTGTTGACCGCGCCAGGGGCGGGGGCCGCCGTACACATGCATGTGCAGGTGATACACCTCTTGCCCACCGTTCGGGCCGCTGTTGATCATGGTCTTGAAGCCGCCGGCGGGCGTGCCATCGGCCTCATACGTGACGGCGCAGCCGAATTCGGCAGCGAGTTTCGGCGCCAGGCGCAGCAGCTTGCCCAGCATGTCCGCGTGGCTGTCGTCGCAGTCGGACAGGCTGGCCACGTGGCGCTTCGGGATCAGCAGCAGATGCACGGGGGCGGCCGGGTTGATGTCCTTGAAGGCCAGCAAGTCGTCATCCTCATACACGATGGTCGAGGGAATTTGTTTTGCAGCAATCTTGCAGAAAATACAGTTATCCACGCACGCTCCAGTAGGTCAGTGTTTGTCTGTTTCGCCGGCGTCGCGCAATTCATCCTTGCGTGCCGCTTTCTCTTCCAGGCCGGACAGGCCTTCGCGGCGCGCCAGCTCGTCGAGCACCTGCTGCGGCGTCAGGTCGAACTGCGCCAGCATCACCAGCGAGTGAAACCACAGGTCGGCGCATTCGTACAAGACCTTCGACGGGTCGTTGTCGCGGCGCGCATCCTTCGCGGCCATCACCGTTTCCGTCGCCTCTTCGCCGATTTTTTTCAAAATGGCATCGTCGCCTTTGGCAAACAGGCGCGCGACATAGGAGGTGGCGGGGTCACCGCCGTTGGCCAGCTTGCGCGATTCGATCACGGCGGCCAGGCGCTTTAAAGTTTCACTCATTTGCTCTTGCTTTCCGCGTAAATCGTCTCAGGGTCTTTCAGCACGGGGTCGGTGATTTGCCATTCGCCCGTTTTTTCGTCGCCTTCGAACTTCTGGAAGAAGCACGAATGGCGGCCCGTATGGCAGGCGATGCCGCCAGCTTGCTCGATCTTCAGCAAGACCACGTCTTCATCGCAATCGAGGCGGATTTCCAGCACTTTTTGCGTGTGGCCCGATTCTTCGCCCTTGTGCCACAGTTTTTTGCGGGAACGGCTCCAGTACACGGCTTCGCCCAGTTCCACCGTGCGCGCCAGCGCGTCGCGGTTCATCCAGGCGAACATCAGCACATCATTGCTGCCCGCTTCCTGCGCGATCACGGGCACCAGGCCGTGCTCGTCCCATCTGACCTTTTTGAGCCACTTGGCATTGCTTGCTACGATGGTTCCGTTTTGCATGTTCTATATCCTGGGTACTATTTTGTTTACGCCAGACGCATGGGAATGCCCTGCTGCGCCATGAAACGCTTGGCTTCCTGTACCGTGTGCTGGCCATAGTGGAAGATGCTGGCGGCCAGCACGGCATCCGCGCGGCCCACCTTGATGCCGTCGACCAGGTCTTGCAAGCCGCCCACGCCGCCCGAAGCGATGACGGGGATGCTGACGGCGTCGGACACGCCGCGCGTCAAGCCCAGGTCAAAGCCCACCTTGGTGCCATCGCGGTCCATGCTGGTGAGCAAGATTTCACCTGCGCCCAGACTTTCCATCTTTTTGGCCCATGCAAAGGCGTCCAGACCCGTGGCAGTGCGCCCGCCATGGGTAAACACTTCCCACTTGCCGGGCGACACCTGCTTGGCGTCGATGGCCACGACGATGCATTGCGAGCCGTGCTTTTGCGATGCCTCAAATACCAGCTGCGGGTTCGTCACGGCCGAGGTGTTGATGCTGACCTTGTCGGCGCCCGCGTTGAGCAGCCGGCGCACGTCTTCCACCACGCGCACGCCGCCGCCCACGGTCAGCGGAATGAACACTTGCGAGGCGACGGCTTCGATGATGTCGAAGATCAGGCCGCGATTGTCGCTCGACGCGGTAATGTCGAGGAAAGTGATTTCATCGGCGCCCTGCTCGTCATAACGGCGGGCGATTTCCACCGGGTCGCCGGCGTCGCGCAATTGCGTGAAGTTGACGCCTTTGACGACGCGGCCATTGGTCACGTCGAGGCAGGGGATGATACGTTTTGCAAGCATGATGGGTTCCAGATTGTCGCCAGGCCAGGGCACGCGCAGGCGCACCCCGGCCGGGCTGGCTTAAACGGCGGCGTCGGTCAGTTCGTCGGCGCGTTCTTGCGCCTGCGCCAGGTCGATCGTGCCTTCATAGATGGAACGGCCGCAGATCACGCCTTCGATACCTTCGGCCTGGACCGCGCACAGCGCTTCCACGTCGCCGATATTGTGCAAGCCGCCCGAGGCGATGACGGGGATCTTGACCGCTTGCGCCAGCTTGACGGTGGCGTCGATATTGATGCCGCCCATCATGCCGTCGCGGCCGATGTCCGTGTAGATGATCGATTCGACGCCGTAGGCTTCGAATTTTTTCGCCAGGTCGATCACTTCGTGGCCCGACATCTTGCTCCAGCCATCCGTTGCCACTTTGCCATCCTTGGCATCGAGGCCGACGATGATATGGCCCGGGAAGGCGCCGCAGGCGTCGTGCAGGAAGCCGGGGCTTTTCACGGCCGCCGTGCCGATGATGACGTAGGTGATGCCGGCGTCGAGATAACGCTCGATGGTGTCGAGATCACGGATACCGCCGCCCAGCTGCACGGGGATTTCCTCGATATCGTTTTCCAGTGCGAAATCCTGCACCGCCTTCAGGATGGCTTTGACGGCGCCTTCGTTCTTCGGCTTGCCGGCAAAGGCGCCGTTCAGGTCGACCAGGTGCAGCCGGCGCGCGCCTTGCATCAGCCAATGGCGGGCCATCTCGGCCGGGTCTTCGGAAAATACGGTGGCAAGTTCCATATCGCCTTGTTTCAGGCGTACGCAGTGACCGTCTTTCAGGTCGATGGCGGGAATTAGCAGCATGGTCAGTGTGGTTTAAAGTGAGTGAAGAAGCGAAAAAAAGCTGAAAAGGTCACGTAGCTCACATCAAGGTTGCCAGTGAACAAAGTTCTTGTACAGCTGCAAGCCAGCGGCAGCACTTTTTTCAGGATGAAACTGTGTCGCGAAAATATTATCACGCGCGACGGCGCAAGCGAACGGTGCGCCATAGACAGTCTCGCCCACCGTGTGCGCCGCTTCTTGAGGTTGAGCAAAATAGCTGTGCACAAAGTAGAAATACGCGTTGTCGGCAATGCCCTCCCACATCGCATGGGACGCCGTTTGCCGCACTTGGTTCCAGCCCATTTGCGGCACCTTGAAGCGCGAGCCGTCTTCCTGCACCTGGCCGTCGAGCTGGAAGCGCACGACTTTGCCTGGCAACAAGCCCAGACCGGCCGCATCGCCCTCTTCGCTGCCGTCGAACAGCATTTGCTCGCCGATGCACACGCCCAGCACGGGCTTGCTGTCGGCGGCGCGCAGCAGCGCCTCCAATACGCCCGATTCGCGCAGGCTGCGCATGCAGTCGGGCATGGCGCCCTGGCCCGGCAAGACGATGCGGTCGGCGCTGTCGATATCGGCAGCGAGGCCGGAAATGCGCACATCGGCTTCCGGCGCCACGGCACGCAGCGCCTGCGCCACCGAGCGCAAATTGCCCATGCCGTAATCCACCACCACAATTTTATTCATGTTTGATCCCGGAATCTACAGTATAGCGAGAGCGGCGCTTACAGGCTGCCCTTGGTCGATGGAATGATGCCGGCCGCGCGCTCGTCGAGCTCGGCAGCCATGCGCAGCGCGCGGCCAAAGGCCTTGAATACGGTTTCGCACTGATGGTGGGCATTCGTGCCGCGCAGGTTGTCGATATGCAAGGTCACGCCCGCATGGTTGACGAAGCCGCGGAAAAATTCGAGGGTCAGGTCGACGTCGAAGCCGGCGATCATGGCGCGCGTAAACGGGATGTGGTATTCGATGCCCGGGCGGCCCGAGAAATCGAGCACCACGCGCGACAGCGCCTCGTCCAGCGGCACATACGCATGGCCGTAGCGGCGGATGCCCTTCTTGTCGCCGATGGCCTTGGCCACGGCCATGCCCAGGGTGATGCCCACGTCTTCCACCGTATGGTGGTTGTCGATATGCACGTCGCCCGTCGCTTCGATATCCAGGTCGATCAAGCCGTGGCGGGCGATCTGGTCCAGCATATGGTCGAGGAAGGGCACGCCGGTGTTCAGCTTTTGCTGGCCCGTGCCGTCCAGGTTGAGGGCGACGCGAACTTGCGTCTCATTGGTGTTGCGCGTGATTTCTGCGGTGCGGTTCATGGGAGGCTCTGGCGATAGGCTAAACGAGGGATGCCTTGAAGGCATCGTAAAAAAGGGAATTCTCTTCCGGGGTGCTGACGCTGATGCGCAGGCAATTGGCCAGCGCAGCATGCATTTTACTCATATTTTTAATTAAAACCCTGCGGGCAAGCAGTTTTGCACAAACATCGTCGGAATCAGCCACACGAATCAGAAGAAAATTTGCCTTCGAGGGAAACACGGTCACGCCGGGCAACGCCGCCAGGCGCAGCGCCAGCGCGTCGCGCGCGCTGTTGAGCAGATCCGCCTGCGCATTGAGCACGTCGAGGTGCTCGAGCGCGAATTCGGCCGCCGCCTGCGTCAGCACATTGACATTGTACGGCGGGCGCACTTTCTCGAATTGCGCCAGCAGGGCCGGCGCAGCCGACATGTAACCGAGGCGAATGCCCGCCAGGCCCAGTTTCGACACGGTGCGCATCACCACCAGGTTTTCGAATTCGGGCAGGCGCCCCATGAAGCTGTGCTGCGCGAACGGTTCATACGCTTCGTCGACGACGGCGATGCCGGTGTCACCGAGGGCGGCGAGGATGCGTTCGATGTCGGCGCTGGCAAACAGATTGCCCGTCGGGTTGTTCGGATACGCAAGGAAGACCAGCGCCGGACGGTGCTGTTCGATGGCCGCCAGCATGGCCGGCATGTCCAGGCTGAAGTCCGGGTTCAACGGCACGCCGACGAAATCCATGCCGGCAAACTGCGCCGAACGCGCATACATGACGAAGGCCGGCACGGGCGCCAGCAGCACGGCGCGCTGGCCCGGCTCCTGGCGGGCGCAAGCCATGGCCAGGATGGAAATGAGTTCATCGGAACCGTTGCCCAGCATGACGTCGTAACCGGCTGGCACGCCCAGATTGGCACAGATGGCCGCCTGCAGGCTGGCGTACGACGGCGGATAGCGGTTCAGCACCACGCCGGCCAGGCGCGCGCCCAGTTCCTCGCGCAGCTGCGGCGGCAGCGGATACGGGTTTTCCATCGCATCGAGTTTGATGTAACCGCTGGCATCGGCTACCTGGTAGCTGTTGACGGCGCGCACATCGGAGCGCACGGTGTTGCTGATTAACTGATCGAGGAAAGACATGCTGCAAACACTCCTGATGAAATTAAATGGAGACTAAATGACGACGTCTTCCGGCACGCCGGCGCTGCGCGCCTTGCGGGCCGGCGTTTTTTTCACGGCGGGCGGCTTTTTCGCCGTGGCCGGCTTTTTCACCACCGCCGGCTTCTTCACGGCCGCCTTGGCAGCCTTCGGTGCGGGAGCAGCCGGTGCGGCCAGCTCCTGCGCCAGTGCCGCCAGGCGCTGTTCGATGATGGCGCAGTAATCGGGGTTCAACTCAAAGCCGACGAAATCGCGCCCGCAGCGTTTCGCCGCCAGCGCCGTGGTGCCGCTGCCCATGAACAGGTCGAGCACCACGCCGCCGGGCGGGCACGAAGCCTTGAGCATGCGCTCGATGATTTCGAGCGGCTTTTGCGTCGGGTGGTCGGCCCGTTCCGGGTGTTCCTTGTGCAGGCGCGACACGCTCCACAAGTCTTTCGGGTTGTAGCCCACTTCCAGCCATTTGGCGCCGATGAAAATCGAGCGCGAACGGGCTTTCTTGGTGGCCGCGTCGTAGGCGATGCGCACCGCGTCAAGGTCGAAGTAGTAATCCTTGCGCTTGACGAAGAAGCCGATGGTGTCGTGCACCGATGAAAAGCTGCGCACGCTGCCGCCCATGGACGGCACGCGGCGGTCCCAGATGATTTCATTCATCATCGCCATGCGCTGTTTCAGCATGACGAAGATCTCCGGCGAATAGCGCCAGGTGAGAAAGATATACAGGCTGCCGTTGGCTTTCAGCTTGGGCAGCGCCGCATCGATCCATGCCTCCGTCCAGCGCAGGTAGTCGGCCACCGACTGCTGGTCCGAGGCATTGCCGTAATCCTTGCCCAGGTTGTACGGCGGATCCGTCAGGATCAGGTCCACCGAGCCATCGGGAATGCGCGCCAGCCCCGCCAGCGCATCTTCGCAATAGACCCGGTTGACCCAGTCCGGCCGCTCCGCCACCTGCGTCATGGCTGCGGCTTCAAACGCAGTTCGGCGCTGCGCGCGTGCGCTTGCAAGCCTTCGCCATACGCCAGGGTGGCGGCGACACGGCCCAGGGTTTGCGCGCCCGCTTCACTGACGTGAATGATGGACGAACGCTTCTGGAAGTCGTACACGCCCAGCGGCGACGAAAAGCGTGCCGTGCGCGAGGTTGGCAGCACGTGATTGGGACCGCAGCAATAGTCGCCCAGCGATTCGGACGAAAAGCGGCCCAGGAACATGGCGCCCGCGTGGCGAATCTGTTCGGCCCACTGCTGCGGGTTGTCCGCCGAGATTTCCAGGTGTTCCGCCGCGATGGAATTGGCGATCTCGCACGCTTCTGCCATGCTGCGCACCTTGATCAGCGCGCCCCTGTCTTGCAGCGAGGTGCTGATGGTGGCCTGGCGCGGCATCGTCGGCAGCAGCCTGGCGATGCTCTCTTCCACTTTGGCGATGTAGCCGGCGTCCGGGCACAGCAAAATGGCTTGCGCCAGCTCGTCGTGCTCGGCCTGCGAAAACAGGTCCATGGCGACCCAGTCAGGGTCCGTCGTGCCGTCGCACAGCACCAGGATTTCGGACGGTCCGGCGATCATGTCGATGCCGACGATGCCGAACACGCGGCGCTTGGCGGCGGCCACATAGGCGTTGCCGGGGCCGACGATTTTATCCACGGCGGCAATCGTCTGCGTGCCGTAGGCCAGTGCGCCGACCGCTTGCGCGCCGCCGATGGTGATCACGCGCGTCACGCCGGCAATCGCCGCGGCGGCCAGCACCATCTGGTTTTTCACGCCATCGGGCGTCGGCACCACCATGATGATTTCGCCCACGCCCGCCACATGCGCGGGAATGGCGTTCATCAGCACGGACGACGGATACGCTGCCTTGCCGCCCGGGACGTAGATGCCGACCCGGTCCAGCGGCGTGATCTTCTGGCCCAGCACCGTGCCATCGGGTTCGGTGTAGCTAAAACCGCGCAATTCCTCGCGCTGGCGTTCGTGGAAGGCGCGGATGCGCTGCGCGGCGATCTGCAGCGCTTCGCGCTGGGCCGACGGCAAGCCGTTCAGGGCCGCCTGCAATTCGGCTTGCGAAATATCAAAAGCCGCCATTTCCGCCGCGCCGCCATGCGGGATACGGTCGAAACGGTTGGTGTATTCCAGGACGGCGGCGTCGCCGCGCGTTTTCACGTCGGCCAGGATTTTCGCGACCGACGTTTCAATCGCTGCATCGGTGCCCGCCTCGAACGCCAGCAGCGTATCGAGCGATTGTTGGAAACCATCCTGGCTTGAATCGAGCTTGCGTATCTGTATCGGCATAATCGGCTTTCTGCTACTGAAGGTGTCTAGGCTTGCGAATTAGTTTGCGAAGCGCGTTCAAACGCCTCGATAATCGGCTGCAAGCGCTCGCGCTTGAGCTTGAGCGCAGCCTGGTTGACCACCAGGCGCGACGAAATTTCCATGATGTGCTCGACTTCGACCAGGTTATTCGCGCGCAAAGTGCTGCCCGTGCTGACCAGGTCGACGATGGCGTCGGACAGGCCCACCAGAGGCGCCAGCTCCATCGAGCCATACAGCTTGATCAGGTCGACGTGCACACCCTTGGCGGCGAAATGCTCGCGCGCCGTGTGCACGAACTTGGTGGCCACGCGCAAGCGCGCGCCCTGATGCACGGCCTTTTCATAGTCAAAGCCGGCCTGCACCGCCACCGACATGCGGCAAGAAGCGATATTCAGGTCGATCGGCTGGTACAGGCCTTCGCCGCCGTGTTCCAGCAGCACGTCCTTGCCCGCCACGCCGAAATCGGCCGCGCCGTACTGCACGTAGGTCGGCACGTCGCTGGCGCGCACGATGATGACGCGCACGTTCGGATCGTTGGTGGCCAAAATCAGCTTGCGCGAGGTCTCCGGGTTTTCCAGCACCTTGATGCCGGCCGCTTCCAGCAGCGGCATGGTGTCCTCAAAAATGCGGCCTTTTGACAGCGCCAGAATCAGCTGGGAGCTGTCACCGTTGTTCGATCCGTTCATGCTCGTTCCTTTTCTTGTTTTTACTTGATGCGCACGATATTGGCGCCCACGGCCGACAACTTCACTTCCATGCGGTCGTAGCCGCGGTCGAGGTGATAGATGCGGTCGATCAGGGTTTCGCCATCGGCCGCCAGGGCGGCGATCACCAGCGAGGCCGAGGCGCGCAGGTCGGTCGCCATCACGGGCGCGCCGCGCAGGTGCTTGACGCCGGCGATGATGGCCGTGTTGCCCTCGATCGTGATGTCGGCGCCCAGGCGGTTCATTTCCTGCACGTGCATGAAACGGTTCTCGAAGATCGTCTCGGTGACGCGGCTGGCGCCGTTGGCAATCGTGTTGACGGCCATGAACTGCGCCTGCATGTCGGTCGGGAAGCCAGGGTATTCGGTGGTGCGGAAGCTGACGGGGTTTGGACGGGCCGACATCTCGGCGCGGATCCAGTCGGCGCCGAAGGTCATCGTCAGGCCCATGGCGCGCAGCTTGTCGAGCGCCGCGTCAAGGATATCGGTGCGTACATTGCGCAGCGTGATATCGCCACCGGTGGCCGCCACGGCGCACAGGAAGGTGCCCGTTTCAATACGGTCGGCGATGACCGCGTGCGAGGCGCCGTGCAAGGCGTCGACGCCCTGGATCACCAGGCGGCTGGTGCCGATGCCGTCGATCTTCGCGCCCATGGCCACCAGCAGGTGCGCCAGGTCGGTCACTTCCGGTTCGCAGGCGGCGTTTTCCAGGATGGTCTCGCCTTCGGCCAGGGTCGCGGCCATCAGCAGATTCTCGGTGCCGGTGACGGTGATCATGTCGGTGACGATGCGCGCGCCTTTCAGCTTGGCGCACTTGGCGTAGATGTAGCCCGCCTCGATGCGGATCTCGGCGCCCAGCGCTTCCAGGCCCTTGATGTGCTGGTCGACGGGGCGCGAACCGATGGCGCAGCCGCCCGGCAGCGAGACCTTGGCTTCGCCGAAGCGCGCCAGCATGGGGCCCAGCACCAGGATCGAGGCACGCATGGTTTTCACCAGTTCATACGGCGCTTCCAGGGTGTCGATGGCGCTGCCGTTGAGGACCACGCGGTCGCCGTCCTGCTGCACCTTCAGGCCCGTCTGGCCCAGCAGTTTGAGCATGGTGGCCACGTCGTGCAAGTGCGGCACATTCGTCAGGTCCAGGTCGCCCGCGGTCAGCAGGCCCGCGCACAGGATCGGCAGCGCGGCGTTTTTCGCGCCGGAGATGGCGATGTCGCCGTTCAGGCGGTTGCCGCCGTTGATGAGGAGTTTGTCCATGTGCTTATCCTTGGAATTCTTCAGGTGTCAGGGTTTTCATCGACAGCGCGTGGATTTCCTCGCGCATGCGGTCGCCCAGCGCCGCGTAGACGATCTGGTGGCGGGCGATCAGGCGCTTGCCGGCAAACGCGGGCGAAACGATCACGGCCTGGAAGTGCTGGCCATCGCCCTCCACTTCGAGGTGCGTGCATTCGAGGCCGGCCGACAGGTAGCCGTGGATCAGTTCTGGAGTGGTGGTCACGATAAGTCCTTGATATTGAATAAGGTAGTAATGGGATGTGCCGCAATCAGTGGCGTAATTAATGACGCAAACGATAGCCGCTTTTCAGCAGGCGGATCGAGGCCAGCGCCAGGATCACGAGGAAACCGGCGACGATGGAAAGACTGAGCCACGGGCTGACGTCGGACACGCCGAAGAAGCCGTAGCGGAAGCCGTCGATCATGTAAAAGAAGGGGTTCAAATGCGATACCGTCTGCCAGAACGGTGGCAGTGAATGGATCGAATAGAACACGCCCGACAAAAAGGTGGCCGGCATGATCAGGAAGTTCTGGAAGGCGGCCAACTGGTCGAATTTCTCGG
Source organism: Janthinobacterium sp. 78 (assembly GCF_003096775.1). Lineage (NCBI taxonomy): Bacteria > Pseudomonadati > Pseudomonadota > Betaproteobacteria > Burkholderiales > Oxalobacteraceae > Janthinobacterium > Janthinobacterium sp. 78. The sequence continues at coordinate 183,030 of NZ_QENT01000001.1, forward strand.
CCCAGATGCCGGCGATCAGGCCCATGGTGCCCAGCATGGCGGCGCCGAGAAACGCGAAGATGACGATCCACAGCGGTGCGACAAACGACAGGTCGGCGAACCAGCAAGTGATGGCAAACACGCCAAAGCCCACGGCCAGGCCGCGCGCGACGGAAGCGAGTACATACGCCGAGAAGATTTCCCAGTGCGACAGGGGCGTCAGCAGCACGAACACCAGGTTGCCCGTAATCTTCGACTGGATCAGCGAGGACGAGGAATTGGCAAACGCGTTTTGCAGCACGCTCATCATCACCAGGCCGGGAATCAGAAAGGCCGTGTAGCTGACGCCGGGGCTCGGCTCGACGCGGCCGTCGAGCACATGGCCGAACACCAGCAGATACAGCATCGACGTGAGCACGGGCGCGGCCACGGTTTGCGTCGCCACTTTCCAGAAGCGCAGCGTCTCTTTGTAGACGAGGGTGCGAAATCCTGTCGAAATCATACGGTACCTTTATCCATGATCTGCAAGAAGATATCTTCCAGGTCGGCTTGTTGCAATTGCATTTCATCGATTTCGACGCCCGCTTCGCGCAGGCGGGCGAGGATTTTCTCGACTTCGCTGTATTCGTTGACGCGCAGGCTGAACTTGTTCGGCGCCTGCTGTTCTTCCGGGTGCAGCACCAGGTGCTGCAGGTCGGCCGGCAGGCTGCCGTGTTTCAGGTGCACCTGCAGCTGCGAGCCGGCGATGCGGCGGATCAGGGCCGACATGGTGTCGAGCGCCACCACTTTGCCGGTTTTCAGCATGGCCACGCGCTGGCACATGGCTTGCGCCTCTTCCAGGTAGTGGGTGGTCAGCACGACCGTGTGGCCGCCTTCGCGGTTCAGGCGCGAGATGAACTTCCACAGGGTCTGGCGCAGTTCCACGTCGACGCCGGCCGTCGGTTCATCGAGCACGATGACGGGCGGCTTGTGCACCAGCGCTTGCGCCACGAGCACGCGGCGCTTCATGCCGCCGGACAGCGCGCGCATATTCGTGTCGGCCTTGCCGGTCAGGTCGAGGTTTTCCATGACCTCGTCGATCCACTTGTCGTTGTTCGGCAGGCCGAAATAGCCGGACTGCAGACGCAGGGTTTCGCGCACGGTGAAAAACGGGTCGAACACCAGCTCCTGCGGCACCACGCCCAGGTTGCGGCGCGCATTGCGGAAGTCCTTGACCACATCGTGGCCATGGATCTTGACGCTGCCCGCGTCGGGGCGTATCAGGCCGGCGATGATGGAAATGAGGGTGGTCTTGCCGGCGCCGTTCGGGCCGAGCAGGCCGAAAAACTCGCCTTCTTCGATGGCCAGCGACACGCCGCCCAGCGCCTTGAGCGATTTATAGCTCTTTTCTACATTCGTGATTTGAATTGCGGTCATGTGCTTGTTTCAAGTGTGATGCGCCAGTTGCCGGAGACATCCAGGCCGGCTGGCCGGTGCAGGGCGCTCCCTTCAGACGAGGGCGGCGCAACAGTCAATTATAGTTGGAAAATTCGTGGAACACTTGGAGATCAATCCGGCGGCGCTGCTGGCCTGCCGGCTTGAAAGCTACTGCTGATGCGGGGAGTGGGACAGGATCAATGATGATGCAGGTCGGACGGGCTGCGTTCGGCGTGGCCGTCGGCGCTGCCGCAGTCGTCGGCGCTCAAAGTGCTCGAGACGAGCGAGCAGACGCCATACAGCTTGGTGAGGTTTTTCAGGTTGTTCGGCAGGTTTTTCAGTTCCAGCACGCCGCCCGCATCCTGCGCGGCGCGCTGCCACGTCAGCATGACGGAAACGGCGGCCGAATCGACAGCCTTGATGTTGCGCAAGTCGAACTTGGTCTGACCCGAGCGGATGGCATCCAGACCCTGCTCCAATGCCACAGTGGCATTGTGCACGGTCAGGGAAGTCAGGGATTGCAAGGTGTCGAGAGAGTCGGGCATGGCGTCGGGCTGCGCTGGTCTGGAGCTGGTTCAGGAGCTATATGATAGCCGATTATTTGGCTTTGACGGTCGGACGGCTGGCCAGGGCCTTGTTTTTTGCCTGCAATGTCTTGATCAGGCCATCGATGCCGCCCTTGCTGATCTCGCTGGCGAAGCTGCTTTTGTACGTTTCCACCAGCCACGCGCCCAGCACGTTTATGTCATAGATCTTCCAGCCGGACGGGGTTTTCGCCACGCGGTAGTTCAGGAGCATGGGTTCGCCGCGCGCCACGTTGACCTGCGAGCGCACTTCCACGTCCGTATCGCCAGGCTCGGCGCGCAGCGGCTTGAATTCCACGGTTTCGTTCTTGATCTGCGACAGGGCGCCCGAATACGTGTAGATCAGCAAGGTGCGAAATTCCGCGGCCAGCTGCTTTTGCTGGTCCGGCGTGGCGTCGCGCCAGAAGCGGCCGGCGGCCAGGGCCGTCATGCGCTGGAAATCCACGTACGGCAAGATCTTGCTTTCCACCAATTCGGTGACGCGCTTGATATCGCCCGCCTGGATCGCCTTGTCGGCCTTGGCCGTCTCGATCACGTCCTGGCTGATGCGTTTGACCAACACGTCCGGTGCTTCCGTCGCGGGGGCAGCCTGGGCGGCGGTGGCAAAGGCGATGGTCGCCATCGCCAGCAGTTGTTTCATCAATTTCATGGTTCTACCTTTCATGGTGTTGCTATGCACCGGCTGGCGTTGATCGCAGCCGTGGTGTTTCTGTACCGGAGTTTACTCCTGAGGCCTGGCCTCGGAAGCCACGGTATTGCTACCAGATGTTACAAGATCCGCCGGCGCCACATCGGCCGCAGCGGTCGCTGATGGGACTTCCACAGGGGCCGCCTGGGGTTTCGCATCGTACTCCGGCGCATAATCGCTGCTGTCGTTTTTTGGCACTTTGCGATCGCGGCGGTCCGTATCACCATCGAAAACCTTGCTTTCGCGCGCCTGCAGGAAGCCGTCGCGGATGAATTCATAGCGGTCCAGCGCGGCCGCTTCCATCAGGTTGGTCGCGTCGAGCAGCGCAGCGCGCTTGTCGACGATGCGCGTCACCGTACCGATATTGCGCACATTGACCGGATCCTTGTAGCGCCATGGGTCGCCCGTCATATCGAGCGGCAGGGCCACCGTGTCACGCACGGTCGATGGGCCCAGCAGCGGCAGCATCACGTACGGACCTGGCTGGATGCCATACCAGCCCAGGGTCTGGCCAAAGTCTTCGTTATGCTTCGGAATGCCCGCCTGCGAAGCGATGTCGATCAGGCCGAGAATACCGAAGGTCGAGTTCATGCTGACGCGCACGACGTCTTGCAAACCCGCTTCACCCTTGCCTTGCAGCAAATTGTTCACGGCGCTCCACACATCGGACAAGTTGCCGAAGAAGTTGCCCACGCCCGTTTGCACGAACGATGGCGTGACTTTCTTGTAGGCCGTAGCGACCGGTTTCAGGGCCGCCTGGTCGACGGTGTCGTTGAACTTGAACATGGCGCGGTTATACCCTTCCAGCGGGTCGCGCGGATTGGTGCCGGTGGCGCAAGCGCTCACGCTGGCGGCGATGGCCAGGGCCAGGCCGATACGCGCCAGGCTGCCTTGGGATTGTTTGGTCGACTCGCTCATTTGCTGTCCTTTCCTTCCGCTGCCTTGCTGTAGATGAACTGATTGATCAGGTCTTCCAGCACTGTGGCCGATTGAGTACGGGCTATCTTGTCGCCCTCTGCCAGGTTCGTCAGATCGCCGCCTGCTTCCAGGCCGATATACTGCTCACCCAGCAAACCGGCCGTCAAAATCTTGGCCGAGCTGTCTTTCGGAAATTTGTAGCCATCTTCGATGTCGAGTTTCACCAGCGCCTGATACGTCTTGTCGTCAAAGCGGATCTCCGCCACGCGCCCCACCACCACGCCAGCACCCTTGACAGGCGCCTGCGGCTTGAGACCGCCAATATTGTCGAACTTGGCAGTAATGGTATACGTCTTGCTGAAAGACAGCGAGCTCATATTGCCGGCCTTGAGCGCAAGAAACATCAATGCCGCCACACCCAGCAAGACGAACAAGCCGACCCAGACATCTATAGATTTACGTTGCATAAACAATCCTAAATAATTTTTACTTGCTGCCGCCTGCGCAACATCCTGCCCAGGCCAGCTATTGTTGGCTGATCGGTAATTACTTGCTAAACATCAACGCCGTCATCATGAAATCGAGCCACCACACCATCAACGACGAAATCACCACCGTGCGCGTGGTGGCGCCGGAGACGTCTTCCGGTGTCGGCTGTGCCTGATATCCCTGGAACAGCGCGATGAACGTCACCGCGATACCGAAGACCATGCTTTTGACATAGGTACCATTGCCGATATCTTTCCAGACATCCACACCGCCCTGCATCTGCGACCAGAACGAGCCTTCATCGACGCCGATCAGCACGACGCCGACCAGATAACTGCCGATGACACCGACGGCCGTGAAGATGCCACCCAGGATAGGCATGGCGATCACGCCAGCCCAGAAACGGGGTGCCAGCACGCGCTGGATCGGGTTGACGGCCATCATTTCCATGGCCGACAATTGCTCGCCCGCCTTCATCAGGCCGATTTCCGCCGTCAGCGAGGTGCCGGCGCGGCCCGCGAACAGCAGCGCCGTGACGACCGGACCCAGTTCACGCATCAAGGACAGCGCCACCAACTGCCCCAGCGACTGCGTCGCGCCAAAGGTACTCAGTGTGTAATAGCCTTGCAAACCCAGCACCATGCCGACAAACAGGCCGGACACGGCGATGATCACCACCGACCGGCTGCCGAGATAAAACAGTTGCTCGATTACCAGGCCCGGACGGCGCCACAGCCCCCCCGAGGAGGCGATGATGAGAAAGAACGAACGTACGGCAAAGCCGAGGTCTTGTACTGACCGCCGCAACCATGCTCCGATCGCCGCCAGGAAACGCGCGATCATCGGCCTGCTCCCGCGTGCAAGCCCAGGTCGTCGGCCAGCGACTTGCCCGGATAGTGGAACGGTACGGGGCCATCGGCTTCGGCATTGACGAACTGCTTGACGTACGGATGCGTCGACACGGCCATCTGGGCCGGCGTGCCGTGCGCCACGATCTTGCCCGATGATAGAAAATACACATAATCAGCGATGGCGAAACACTCCTTCACGTCGTGCGATACCAGGATAGACGTGGAACCCAGCGCATCGTTCAGATTGCGGATCAAATTGGCCGTCACGCCCATGGAAATCGGATCGAGGCCGGCGAACGGCTCGTCGTACATGATCAGTTCGGGGTCGAGCGCGATGGCGCGTGCCAGCGCGACGCGGCGGCCCATGCCGCCCGAGATCTCGGCCGGCTTCAATTGCGCCGCGTTGCGCAGTCCCACGGCGTGCAGCTTCATCAGCACCAGGGTGCGGATCAGCTCTTCATTCAGATCCGTGTGTTCGCGCAGGGGGAACGCCACGTTCTCGAACGCCGTCAAATCCGTAAACAGGGCGCCGTGCTGGAACAGCATGCCCATCTTGCGGCGCATTTGATATAACTCGTCGGTTTTGAGCGTATGCACGATCTGGCCGTCGATATTCACGGAGCCGGAACTGGGGCGCAACTGCCCGCCGATCAGGCGCAATACGGTCGTCTTGCCACTGCCGGAGCCACCCATGACGGCCACAACTTTTCCACGTGGGAAATCCATTTGAAGGCCCGATAAAATCGAACGTTCTCCATAGGCAAAGTGTAAATCACGGATCTCAACAAGATTTGGCACGACGAAGCTCACTATTTTAATGGCGTATTGTAGTGCAGAAACGCCAACCTCTGCTGAGACACCCCCTGGCACGGCCCGGGACAGGGGGAGAATACAACACTAATGAATCGAAAGTCAGATATTTTATTGTAAAAAGCCCGAGCCTGCACGTGCGCCACCGCCACACACGGCGGCATGAGTAAAAGAACAAGGGCCACGACGCATCGCGCGCCGTGGCCCTGGCTTGATCCAGCTCAAATCTTAGCGTGGCAGCAGCGATGCACCCATCAGGAACTCATCGACGGCGCGCGCACACTGGCGCCCTTCGCGGATGGCCCAGACCACCAGCGACTGGCCACGGCGCATGTCGCCGGCGGCAAACACCTTGGCCACCGAAGTCTGGTAGCAGCCGGCGCCATCCGTTGTCGCCTTGACGTTGCCGCGCGCATCCGTATCGACACCGAACGCTTGCAGCACTTGCTGCACAGGGGAAACAAAACCCATGGCCAGGAAGACCAGATCGGCCTTCATCTCGAATTCCGAGTTCGGCACTTCGCTCATCTTGCCGTCTTTCCACTCCACGCGGCAGGCGATCAGCTTTTCCACCTTGCCGCCCTTGCCTTCGAAACGCTTGGTGGCCACGGCCCAGTCGCGCTCGCAGCCTTCCTCATGCGAGGACGAGGTGCGCAGCTTGGTCGGCCAGTACGGCCAGACCAGCGGCTTGTTTTCCTGTTCCGGCGGCTGCGGCATCAGTTCGAACTGGGCCACCGAGGCGGCGCCATGGCGGTTTGAGGTACCCACGCAGTCGGAGCCCGTGTCGCCGCCGCCGATCACCACCACATGCTTGCCCGTCGCCTTGATCTGGTCCTTGAGCTTGTCGCCCGCGTTGACCTTGTTTTGCAGCGGCAGGAAATCCATGGCGAAGTGCACGCCTTTCAGTTCGCGGCCCGGCACGGGCAAGTCGCGCGGCTGCTCGGCGCCGCCAGCCATGATGACGGCGTCAAATTCTTTTTCCAGGTCTTCCGGGAAAATGGTTTCCTTGGCCCAGTTGTTGACGTGGGCAGGGAAATCCTTGCCCACCAGCACGCTGGTGCGGAAGACCACGCCTTCGGCTTCCATCTGTTTCACGCGCAAGTCGATGTGCGATTTTTCCATCTTGAAGTCAGGGATGCCATAACGCAACAAACCACCGACCCGGTCGCTCTTTTCAAACACGGTGACGGCATGGCCGGCGCGCGCCAGCTGCTGCGCCGCCGCCAGGCCGGCAGGGCCGGAACCGACGATGGCCACTTTCTTGCCCGTGCTGAAAGAGGCCGGCTGCGGCGTGACCCAGCCGTGCTCCCAGCCCATGTCGATGATTTTATGCTCGATCGACTTGATGCCGACCGGATCTTCGTGGATGCCCAGGGTGCAAGCCGATTCGCACGGCGCCGGACAGATGCGGCCCGTAAATTCCGGGAAGTTGTTAGTTGAATGCAAGATGTCGAGCGCTTCGCGGTAGGCGCCGCGGTACACCAGGTCATTCCAGTCAGGAATGATGTTATTCACGGGACAACCCGTGGTGCAGAAGGGAATGCCGCAATCCATGCAGCGCGCGCCTTGCACGGTGGCTTGCGCATCCGACAGGTGCAGCACGAATTCCTTGTAGTTCTTCAGGCGCGCGGCAGGCTCCAGATAGTGCTCGTCCTGGCGCTTGAATTCCATGAAGCCGGTAATTTTACCCACGATAGTTCCTTTGTATTTTTAGCTGGCGGGAGCGGCGCGGCCGCTCCCTTCACATTCATCTCGGCTGGCTCAGGCGGCGACGGCTTGTACTTCCATGGCGGCATCGGCAGCCATTTCAATCAGCGCGCGCTTGTATTCGTTCGGGAAGACTTTCACGAACTTGCCGCGCGCCGCGGCCCAATCGTCCAGCAGGACGCGGGCACGGGTGCTGCCCGTGTGCTTGAAGTGACGCTCGATCAGGCGCTTGAGGATGACTTCGTCGGCTTCCGGCACGCCGTCGCGGTGCTGGGTATGCCAGGCGTCGCGGTCGAGATGCTGTTCCGCTGCCGACACGACCTTGTCCAGGCTGACCATGGCCGTGTTGCATTTGGTGGCAAAGTCGCCGGCCGGGTCATACACATAGGCAATGCCGCCCGACATGCCGGCCGCGAAGTTGCGTCCCGTGTTGCCCAGCACCACCACCGTGCCGCCCGTCATGTATTCGCAGCCATGGTCGCCCAGGCCCTCGACGACCGTGGTGGCGCCCGAGTTGCGCACGGCAAAACGTTCACCGGCCACGCCATTGAAGAAGGCTTCGCCGGCAATCGCGCCGTACAGCACCGTGTTGCCGATGATGATGTTGTCCACGGCCCAGCCACGGAATTCCGTATTCGGCCGCACGATGATGCGTCCGCCCGACAAGCCTTTACCCACGTAATCGTTGCCCTCGCCCACCAGGTCGATCGTAATGCCGTGCGCCAGGAAGGCGCAGGCCGACTGGCCCGCCGTGCCTTGCAGCTGGATGTGGATGGTGTCGTCCGGCAAACCGGCGTGGCCATATTTCTTCGCCACTTCGCCGGACAGCATGGTGCCCACCGTGCGGTTGACGTTGCGCACGGGCGAGATGAAGGAGACGCGTTCGCCCTTTTCCAGCGCCGCGCGCGCTTGCGCGATCAGCTTGTGGTCCAGTGCCTTCTCCAGCGCATGGTCCTGGAATTCCACGTGGCGGCAGGCTTGGCCGCTCGGTGTTTCCGGCTTGTAGAAGATGGCCGAGAAGTCCAGGCCCTGCGCCTTCCAGTGCGAAATCGCCTTCGATTTATCCAGCAAATCGACGCGGCCGATCAGTTCGTCATACGTGCGGATACCTAGCTGCGCCATCAATTGACGGGCTTCTTCGGCAACGAAGAAGAAGTAATTGACGACATACTCGGGCTTGCCGGAAAACTTGGCGCGCAGGACGGGGTCTTGCGTGGCCACGCCCACCGGGCACGTATTCAGATGGCATTTGCGCATCATGATGCAGCCTTCGACCACCAGCGGCGCCGTGGCGAAGCCGATCTCGTCAGCGCCCAGCAGGGCGGCGATGACCACGTCGCGACCCGTCTTCATCTGGCCGTCGGCCTGTACGCGGATGCGGCTGCGCAAGCCATTCAAGACCAGCGTTTGTTGCGTTTCGGCCAGACCCAGCTCCCACGGCGTACCCGCATGCTTCACGGACGACAGAGGCGAGGCGCCCGTGCCGCCGTCGTGGCCGGCGACCACCACGTGGTCGGCCTTGGCCTTGGTGACGCCGGCAGCGACCGTGCCGATGCCCACTTCCGACACCAGTTTCACGGAAATCGAGGCGCGCGGATTGGCATTCTTCAAGTCATGGATCAGCTGCGCCAGATCTTCGATCGAATAGATGTCGTGGTGCGGCGGCGGCGAAATCAGGCCCACGCCCGGCACGGAAAAGCGCAGGCTGGCGATGTATTCGGACACTTTATGGCCCGGCAACTGGCCGCCTTCGCCCGGTTTCGCGCCCTGCGCCATCTTGATCTGGATCTGGTCGGCCGAGTTCAGGTAGGCGGCCGTGACGCCGAAACGTCCCGACGCCACCTGCTTGATGCGCGAGCGCATGGAATCGCCTTCCTGCAGCGGAATATCGACGACGATCTGCTCGGCGCCCACGATGGATGCCATGGTGTCGCCCTGGCGGATCGGGATGCCCTTCAATTCCTGCGTGTAGCGGTTCGGATCTTCGCCGCCCTCGCCCGTGTTCGACTTGCCGCCGATACGGTTCATGGCCACCGCCAGGGTCGCGTGCGCTTCCGTGCTGATGGAGCCGAGCGACATGGCGCCCGTAGCGAAGCGCTTGACGATTTCCTTGGCCGGCTCCACTTCGTCGAGCGGGATCGCCTTGGTCGGATCGAGCTTGAACTCGAACAGGCCGCGCAGGGTCAGGTGGCGACGGCTCTGGTCGTTGATGATTTGCGCGTACTCTTTATAGCTGGAGAAATTGTTGCTGCGCGTCGAATGCTGCAGCTTCGCAATCGCATCCGGCGTCCACATGTGGTCTTCGCCACGCACGCGGAATGCGTATTCGCCGCCCGCGTCGAGCTTATCCATCAGCACGGGGTCGTTGCCGAAGGCCAGCGCGTGCAGGCGCAGCGCTTCTTCCGCCACTTCAAACACGCCGATGCCTTCCACGTTCGAGGCCGTGCCCTTGAAGTACTTGTCCACCAGCGACTTGTTCAAGCCGATGGCTTCGAAGATTTGCGCGCCGCAGTACGACATATACGTCGAAATGCCCATCTTCGACATGACCTTCATCAAGCCTTTGCCCACCGCCTTGGTGTAGTTGTAGATGGCTTTCTCGGCCGACAAATCGCCGGGCAAGCCGTGCGCCATCTCGGCCAGGGTTTCCATGGCCAGATACGGGTGGACGGCTTCCGCGCCATAGCCCGCGAGCAGGGCAAAGTGGTGCGTTTCGCGGGCCGAGCCCGTTTCCACGACGAGGCCGGTGGAGGCCCGTAAACCCTTGCTCACCAGGTGCTGGTGCACGGTGGACGTGGCCAGCAGCGCGGGAATCGCCACCTGGTCGGCGCAAATGGCGCGGTCCGAGACGATCAAAATGTTGTGGCCCGATTTGACGGCGTCGACGGCTTCCGCACACAGCGAGGCCAGGCACGCTTCCACGCCTTCCTTGCCCCAGGCCAGCGGGTAGCAGATGTCCAGTTCGTACGACTTGAACTTGCCGCCCGTGTGGGCGCTGATGTTGCGCAGACGCGCCATGTCGTCAAAACCCAGCACGGGCTGCGCCACTTCCAGGCGCATCGGCGGATTGACGTTGTTGGTATCGAGCAAGTTCGGTTTCGGGCCGATGAACGACACCAGCGACATCACCATCGCTTCGCGGATCGGGTCGATCGGCGGATTCGTCACTTGCGCGAACAATTGCTTGAAGTAGTTATACAGCGGCTTCAATTTGTTCGACATGACGGCCAGCGGCGAATCATTGCCCATCGACCCCGTCGCCTCTTCGCCAGCCACGGCCATCGGTGCCATGAGGAATTTCAAGTCTTCCTGCGTGTAGCCGAACGCCTGCTGGCGATCGAGCAACGATGGCTGCTCTTTTTCGCCCTGGGCACGGTCTTGCTTGGCTTGTCCTTCGGCCATCTTGATCTCGTCGAGCTTGATGCGCACCGAGTTGATCCACGCCTTGTACGGCTTGGCGTTGGCGTAGGTGTTTTTCAGTTCCTGGTCGTCGATGATGCGGCCCGCTTCCAGGTCGATCAGGAACATTTTGCCAGGCTGCAAGCGCCATTTTTGGATGATTTTCGACTCGGGAATCGGCAGCACACCCGATTCCGACGCCATCACCACCAGGTCGTCGTCCGTGACGATGTAGCGCGCCGGACGCAAGCCGTTGCGGTCCAGGGTGCCGCCGATGTGGCGGCCGTCCGTAAACGCCATGGCGGCAGGGCCGTCCCACGGTTCCATCATGGCCGCGTGGTATTCATAGAAGGCGCGGCGGTTGTCATCCATCGTCGTGTGGTTTTCCCACGCTTCCGGGATCATCATCATCATCGCCTGGGCGATCGGATAACCGGCCATCAACAGCAATTCCAGCGCATTGTCGAAGCACGCCGTGTCGGACTGGCCTTCATAGATCAACGGGAACAGCTTTTGCAGGTCGTCGCCCAGCACGGCCGACTTCATCACGCCTTCGCGCGCGCGCATCCAGTTGAAGTTGCCTTTCACCGTGTTGATCTCGCCATTGTGCGCGATCAAACGGTAGGGGTGGGCCAGCGGCCATTCGGGGAAGGTATTCGTCGAGAAACGCTGGTGCACCAGGGCCAGGGCCGAGATGCAGCGCGCATCCTGCAAGTCCTTGTAATACACGCCCACCTGGTCGGCCAGCAGCAAGCCCTTGTACACAATGGTACGGGCCGACATCGATGGCACGAAGAATTCCTTGCCGTGCAGCAGCTTCAAGGCCTGGATGGCGTGGCCCGACGATTTGCGGATCACATACAGTTTGCGCTCGAGCGCGTCGGTGACCATGATGTCCGGGCCGCGACCGATGAAGATCTGGCGGATGACCGGTTCCTTGGCGCGCACGGTGGGCGACATCGGCATGTCCGTATCGATGGGCACGTTGCGCCAGCCCAGCACGACTTGGCCCTCGATGCGCACGGCGCGTTCGATTTCCTGTTCACAGGCGATGCGCGACGCGTGTTCCTTCGGCAGGAAAACCATGCCCACGCCGTATTCGCCAGGCGGCGGCAATTCCACGCCCTGCTTGGCCATTTCTTCGCGGTAGTACTGGTCAGGAATCTGGATCAGGATGCCGGCGCCATCGCCCATCAGCGCATCGGCGCCCACGGCGCCCCGGTGATCGAGGTTTTTCAGAATCAGCAAACCCTGTTCGACGATCGAATGGGTCTTGTTGCCCTTGATATGGGCGACGAAACCGACGCCGCAGGCATCGTGTTCATTGGCTGGGTCGTACAGGCCTTGCGCTTTCATGGGCTTCTCCGCTGCATATGAGTATCGAAAACCTAGAGTAGTGCAACGCAACAAAAAACTCAACTACAACAATTAGGGTCGGAGTCGAATTAAATTTGATTCTGCCGCCCTAAAAATTTAATAGGGACATAGTCGAACCAATTTCAATAAAACGTCAGAAAGAAACCATTTTTTGTTTTAAATGCGAATGCTTTTCAATTGGCATCCGTTGCGGCCGCGATTTTGCGGGGACGGCCCCGCTTGGCAGGCAGCACTTGCCGCTGCATTTTCTGCTCCAGCGCCTGCTTGAAAGCGTCGGAACCCAGCGGCCAGCCCTTCAATACAGCCTCTTCCACCACCTTGACCTGGCTGCTGCCCAGGCCTTGCTCGACCAGGCGCAGATAGGCGGCCTCGCGGTCGAACGGCGTATTGCCCAGCGCCCAGTACAGCGCATGGTCGGTGATGAGAGGATCGGGCCGCACACCGGCATGGTGGGCATAACTGGACCATGCATGGTCCAATGCCTGGGCCGCCAGGCCCGTTTGCACGGGCACGCACTCCAGGTAGCGGCAGCAAGTAAGAAAGAAATTGTCGGCATCGATGACGGAGGTTTTGTAGCGTCCCTGCCACAAAGCACCTTCGCGGCCGTATTTTTGGTTGAAATACGGCACGTAATAGCGTCCCAGCCACTGCATCAGCTGTCCCAGACCCGTGGCATCGCTGGGCGTGGCCAACAAATGTAGCTGATCAGGCAATAAAACGTAGGCATGGATGGCCACCTTGAACATTTTCGCGCCCGTTTTCAGCCAGGACAAGCATTGCGCGTAGTCGGACGCGTCCTGGAACACCGGCTGGCGGTTGCTGCCGCGCTGGATCACGTAATGGGGCAGTGCGGGAATGATGAGACGGGGCAAACGGGCCATGGCAAAGTCATAAAATGAAGGCTAAGGCCTTGATTTTACACACTTTTGCATACTAGGCACGACTCTGACCCTGTTTTATTGAAAATACGCCGAAAAACGCTGGACTCTGTCCCTTTTGTGCCGCCGCCCGCTTGCGGGCGGTGCAATAGGGACGATCAGGACAGATTAAAGCTGGCCGACAGGCTATAGCCTTCGCCATACGCACTGCGCAGCGGCAAGTCCTGGCCCAGGCCCGTCTTGGCTTTCTTGCGCAGGCGGTACACCAGCATGTCGACCCGGCGGCCCGCATCGGGATCTTCGCCGCCCATGCCGGCCACGATGACGTCGCGCGGCACGGGGCGGGTGTTGATGGTCAGCAAGTGCAGGAAGTTGAATTCCTTTTCCGTCAGGGCGATGACGGCGCCCATCAGCTCAAGTTGGCGTGCGCTTACTTTCAAGGTCCACTTGCCTGGTTCAGGCACGGGATCTTGCGGGCCGACGCGTCGGTCGAGCGCCTCGATGTGGGCGGCCAGTTCGGGAAACTTGATCGGCTTGGTCAGATAGTGGTCGGCGCCCAGGCGCAAGCCCAGGATGCGGCTGTCGAAAGCGACACGCCCCGTCAGCACCAGCACGCCGATTTGCGGATACAGCTGGCGCATGCGGGGGATGACGTTGAAGCCGTCCTCGTCAGGCAAGCCCAGGTCCAGCACCACCACGCCGACATTGCCATGGCTCAACGCCGTCCACATCCCGCCAGCGGAGCTGGTGATATGGACTTCATGTTCGAGCTCAACGAGAAACTCCGCCATGTCTTCGGCGTAGTCCAGATTGTCTTCGACGATCAGTATTTTCGTCATTGCAACGCCATTCTTCCGTTAGTGAGCTACCGTGGGCAAACCATGCCATTCACTTCTGCACCATGATGGACGGCACAATAGGTTTACGTCAAGGAATTATCACGGTTGCCTTCAGCGGAAGCAAGGCTTTTCCTTGTCTAGACAGGAAGCGGCAGCCAAATGCGGAAAAGCGCCCCTCCTTCGGGCAGATTATGCCCCTGCAAACTCCCTCCATGCACGTCCACCACGGCGCGCGCCATGTACAGGCCCAGGCCCGCACCGGGATGCGTGGCATGGCTTCCACGGCTGCCTTTATCGAACAGCTGCGCCAGTTCTTCTTCCCGCAAGCCGGGCCCCGCATCGCGCACGCACAGGGCCACTCCGCCCTCGGGTACCAGCCTGGCCGACACGGTGATGCTGCTCCCCGGCGGGCTGAACTTGACGGCATTGTCCAGCAGGATTTTCAGGCACAGGGCCATGCCGGGCACGTCGCAGCGCAGCCTGGCCGGCAAGTCCTCGTCCAGTTCCAGCTGCACGCGGTGGCTGGCCGGTACGGTGGCGGCCGCCTGCTGCAGCAAGGCCAGCGGCGCGATGCCGTCGGCGGCCCGCTCGCGGCCGATGGCCGCCATGCGTTCGGGCGACAGATAATCGTCGATCATGCCCAGCAGGCGGTCGACGGCCGTCTGGATTTTCACGTAGCGCTTGCGCGTGGCCTCGTCGGCGTCTTTCGACGTCGAGACCAGGCGCTGGATGGCGCCGTCGATGGTGGCCAGCGGCGTGCGAAATTCATGCGACAGCATCGAGGCGAAGCGCTTTTGCTCCTTTTCCCGCTCAGCTTCCTGTGCCTGAACAGCGCTGACGTCGCGCAGCGTACCCACGACGGTTTCGCCCCGCCCCGGTGCGGCGGGCACGATGGTCGAGCTGATTTCCAGCGCCAATAGATGCCCGTCTGCATGCGGCAGCTCCACTTCGCGCAGCAGGGACAAGCGGCTGGTGTCGCCAGCGCGCCAGCGCTGCAAGCGGGCCGGCAGATCCGCCGCCAGACGCGCCGCGTGGTTCTGCAAAGCGGGCAAGTCATGGCCCGTCAGGCGCTGCGCGGCGGGGCTGATGTAGAGTAATTCGAAGGTGCTGGCGTCGAGCAGGAAAGCCGCATCGCGGCCGTGTTCGGCCAGCAGGCGGAACTGCGCTTCGCCCGCGCGCGCGCGCAGCAGGGCGCGGCGCAACTGGACGAAACGCAGCGCCATCAGGATGGCGCCGGCAAGCAGCAATACAATAAACGGCAGAAAGGGCAGCATGCTTTATACCTGGCAAGAAAGAAGCGCCAAGTATAGGGCCAGCGGCCCCCTTAATCTTCCAGCGGAGCGAAAATCTGCTGCAAGTCTTCCTGCGTGAGCGCCATCTTCTGCGCTTCGCCTTCGGCCAGGATCGATTGCGCCAGTTCCGATTTCTTTTGCTGCAGCAACTGGATTTTTTCTTCCAGGGTGCCCTTGGCGATCAGTTTATACACGAACACGGGCTTGTCCTGGCCGATGCGCCAGGCGCGGTCCGTGGCCTGGTTTTCCGCCGCCGGATTCCACCATGGATCGTAGTGAATGACCGTGTCGGCCGCCGTCAGGTTCAGGCCCACGCCGCCCGCCTTCAGGCTGATCAGGAAGATGGGCACGGCGCCCTGCTGGAAGGCCGCCACTTGCGCGCCCCGGTCCTTCGTCTCGCCCGTCAGCAAGGCGTAGGGAATGTCGCGCGATTCCAGCTCTTCCTCGATCAATTCCAGCATGCTGGTAAATTGCGAGAAAACGAGGATCTTGCGCCCTTCGTCGAGCAAGTCTTCCACCATCTGCATCAGGTCGAGCAGCTTGGCCGAACCGGCCGACTGCTTCTTCGCCGGCAAGGATTTCACCAGACGGGGATCGCAACAGACCTGGCGCAGTTTCAGCAGCGCTTCGAGGATGACGATCTGGCTGCGCGCCACGCCCTTCTTGTCGATTTCTTCGCGCACTTTTTGATCCATCGCCAGACGCACGGTTTCATACAGGTCGCGTTGCGGCCCCGTCAGTTCCACCTTGCGCACCATTTCCGTCTTCGGCGGCAATTCCTTGGCCACATTGTCCTTCGTACGGCGCAACAGGAACGGTTTGATGCGGCGGTTCAGCAGCATGCGGCGCAGCGGATCGTCCTGGCGCTCGATCGGATGGCGGAACTGGGTGTTAAACGTCTTCTCGTCGCCCAGCAAGCCCGGCAGCAGGAAGTGAAATTGCGACCACAGTTCGCCCAGGTGATTTTCCAGCGGCGTGCCGGACAAACACAGGCGGTGGCGCGCGCGCAACAGGCCCGCGCTTTGCGCCGCCTTGCTGCGCGTATTCTTGATGTAGTGCGATTCGTCGAGGATGACCAGGTGGAAATCGTGCTCGCGCAAGGTTTCCTCGTCGCGCGGCAACAGCGCGTAGGTGGTCAGCACCAGGTCGCATTGGTCGATCTGGTCGAATTGCTGGGCGCGGTCCTTGCCCTGCAGCAGCAACACTTTCAGGCTGGGCGCAAACTTGGCCGCCTCGTCCTGCCAGTTGCCCATCAAACTCGTCGGTGCAATCACGAGCGCCGGATGCGTGAGGCGTCCCGCTTCCTTTTCCACCAGGATATGCGCCAGGGTCTGCACGGTTTTACCAAGACCCATGTCATCGGCCAAAATACCGGCCAGGTCATGGTCGCGCAGGAATTGCATCCACGCCAGGCCATCGGCCTGGTAGTCGCGCAGGGTGGCCTGCAGCCCGGCTGGCGCCGCCACTTTTTGCACGGAACCGAACTGGCTCAGCTTGCGGCCCATGGCGCGCAATTGCTCGCCGCCCGTCCAGCGCAGTTCCAGGCCGCGCGCCAGTTCTTCCAGGCGCGCCGCGTCGAGGGTCGACATGCGCACCGCATGTTTGATCTTGTCGCTGAAGTACAGTTCCCCCAAGGTGTTGAGGATGGGGCGCACCCGGCCCCAGGGCAGGGCGACGCGCGTGCCGTCCGGCAAGGTCGCCAGCATCTGGTCATCGTCGGCATGCGCCTCGATGACTTTCGGGTTGAAATCGTTGGGCGCGTTGCGGATCAGCTGCACCAGCACGGGCAGCAGCGGCACTCTTTCCTGGTTGACAACGATGCCCAGTTCCAGCTCGAACCAGGCGTTGCCGCTGTCCGGGTCCTGGTCGTCGATCTCGGCGTACCAGTCACCGGCTTCGCTCACGTCGTAGCGGTACTTGGCCGTCTTTTCCACGATCCAGCCCTGCTTGCGCAAGGCGTCGATGCCGGACTCGGCAAAACGCAGCCATTCCGCCTGGGAAGGCAGTTGCAAGGCGCCCTTCAAGCCGCTCAAGGGGGCCGAGCCCGGCTTCTTGAATTGCAGCTCGGCCAGGGTGGCCAGGGCGCGCGCTTCATCGAGCGTATTTCTCTGGATAATTTCCGTCACCTCGCCCACTTGCCGCACCACGCGCTGCGACGGGTCGAACGCGACGCGCTCGCCATCGTAGTCGTAGGACAGCACGGCGAAATCGCTCCAGCGCTGCGCGCTGCCATCGGCCAGCAGGGCGCTGTCGAGCAGCAAGACCGGTTGCGCCGGCACGTCCTTGCGCAAGCGCTGCGGCAACGGTTGCGGCAGCGGCATCAAATGCTGCAAGCCTTGCGCCAGCAGCAGTTGCGACACGCGTACCTTGTCGTTCGCATTCAACGGCGGCGCCTGTGCCACCAGCGCCTGCAGATCGGCGAGGGAAATGTCGGAGCCGCCCTGATTCAGTTCCAGCACGCCGCACGACAGATTGTCGATGTACCACGGCGGATCGGTGGGCAGCATGTAGTCGATCTGGTCGGCGCCATGGTGCTTCGCACCTTCCGGCGGGTCCACTTGCCAGCCCAGGCGCATGGTCTTGCCTTCGTCGCGCCAGAACAGGCGCGCGGGACGCACGGGACCTTCCTTCAACGGGTACACCAGGCCATTGCCGACATCGGCCCAGGAATTGGCCCACAACAGTTTATCTTGCTCGGCCAGCATTTTCAGCAGGGCCGCGCCCACCTTGCCCTTCGGCTCCGTGGCGCTGCCCGTCTGCGAATTCTGCCCGCTGCGCATGGCCACGAAGAAACGCACGAGGTCTTCATCAAACGGCGTCAAAAACGTGGGAGGCGCCGACAGCAGCGAAAAGATTTCGCTGATGGGGGAAGCCGCCGCCACGTCGCCATTCGGCCGCAGCCGCGCCTTGTACAGGCACAGGGCCACATGGCGGCCACCGCTGGTGGGCGCCAGCACGTAAATCAATCGATGCGCGTTGAGTTTGGGGTCCGGTTCGGCAATGCTCAGCACGGCCTTCGGATGGGCGGCAGCCTCCACCCGCTGCAGCCAGGTGGCCACGGCATACGGCAAAGGCGCTCCCGGCGCGCTGGCCGGGGCAACTGGGGTTTCACTGGTTTCGTCGCGGGTAAAATCCATGGGGCGCATTTTTGTGTAAAGGTCGTATCCAAATCGGCAACAGGCAATATTATCCGCCATACAGGCGTTGCTGGCTTGATTCACACACGCTCTTTGAACAGTTTTAATGCGCGATGCCTAAAAAATAAGTATTTAATACGACACTTGGGGCCCACGAGCGGCAAAAGTGGCCCGTCACCGGCCATCTTCGCCGCCTGTGGACGGCTCTTGTCAGGCAGGCACAGTTTCTTCTTCCGCCACACTGGCGGCCTCGACTACCGGTGCCGTGCTCGTATCGGCTGGCGTAAAGTTGCGCAAAAACAAAAAGAACTGGCCCATCATCTGCGTCCACAGTTGCAGATTGATATTCAGGTACTCGCTGCTGACGCCACCGGCGACCAGCACATCCATTTCCAGCACGACGAAATCGCCATGCTGGGCCACGCGGGCAAAACGCTTGCTGCGGTGCCATTCGGCCAGCAAGCCGGCCGGCAAGTCGCCGCCCTGCACGCGCAGCGGGCAGCTCAGGGTCAGGTCCGCGTACTGGCCGGGCGCCGTTTCATTGCCCCACAGCACTTGAAAGCCGATGCCATGGCTGGCACTGTGCAGACGCACGACGCCGTCGTGTTCGATGCTCGTCACGGCGCAGCCGGCCGCCTTGATGGCCTCGGCCGTTTGTTCCGCATTCAGGGTGGTCAGCAAGTTGGTGTTGGTGTGTTCCATCGTCATTCCATTCATTTCAAGAAGATAAAATTATTGGGGGGCTGCTGCGGGCGCGGCCGGCGTTGCCGTCTGACGCGCGTCAAAGCGGCCCTGGTACAACTGATCGCCATACTGCTGGGCGATTTGCTCGAGCTTGACCCGGCTTTGCGCGGCGAATGGCTGGCGCGCCTGCATGACGCCCAGCACGTCCAGGCCTTCATACGCTTGCAGGATTTCCTGCCCGGCCGCATACAGCTGGGCATTCTTGCTTTCGCAGCGCGCCAGCGCGCCGCGCTGCGACGCCACTTCGCCGTCGAGGCGCGCACGCTCCGCTTCGATCTGCTTGCCCGTAGCGGCCAGCTGCTCGCTGGCCTGGCGCAATTGCGCCAGGTTGGCCGTTGCCTCTTGCGCGGCGGCCGCGCTGTGCTGTTGCTGCTCGCCCAGTTTTTCCCGTTGCGCGCGCTCTTGCGCCAGCTGCGACTGGCTGCGGGCCAGCTCCTTTTTCAAGCCATCGCTGGCAGGCGCAGCTGCAGCAGCGGGCGCGGCCTTGGCGGCAGGCCCGCCCTTGGCTTTCAGCACTTCCAGCTCGCCACGCGTCTGCTGCAATTGCGCCGTGACATTGCGCAACTCGGCCCGCAAACGCTCTTCCATGCTTTGCCCCTTCTGTCCCTGCGCCTGGGCGGCACCACCGGCCAGCAACATCAGCAGCAGGAGCGGCAAGCGCGTTTTGTTGAATATCAACATCATGGCTCCTTAAAAACGCGCGTTCAGTTCGATTTGCAGGGTGTCGATCGACAGCGCCGAACCGAACACTTCGCGGCTCGACGTCCAGCGACCGTTCAGCCAGGTATTCTTGTCGAGCGCATACGCGCCACCCAGGTAGTAGCCGCGCGCATTCGTGCCGCCCAGGTGGAAGGTGGAATCGTTGTAGGCGTCAGGCAAGGCATCCGGTTCGATGCGCTTGTAGCCAAGCAGCACGTTCCAGTCACCGCGCGCTTGCGTGTTCGCCTTGCCCAGAGTCGCCTGCAGCATGTAGGCGTTGCCGCCGCTCCTGAAATCGGCTTGCGAGACGCCGCCCGTGCCGCCGAAGTTGTTCATGATGCCGCCCTTGGCGCGCGCCCACATTTGACTCTTGTCGTAGGCCATGTTGCGCACATAATCGCCTTCGATGCGCAAGTCCTTGCCGCCGGCCACCTTGCTATCCCAGCGCGCATTGATATTGGCCAGGCGGAACTTCGACGCCAGGCCCACGAATTGCGGCTGCGGCGTATTCGCCGGATCGAGCGGATTGAGCGCGATATTGCGCAGCAGCATCAAGCTATTGCCCTTTTGCATGCTCGATGGACGCGACCAGTCCGTGCTGCAGCCATCGGCGCCCGCGTACAGCGCGCACGGCTGCGAATATTCGCCGCTGATGTTGCGGAAGTTGTAGTAGGCCAGGGCGCCGCGCAACTGATGCTCGCTATTGATCTTCCACGACGCGCCCACCTGCGCACCGAGCAGCCATTTGTTTTCGCTGGACATTTTTGCCTGGCTGCGGCTAGGCGCATTGTCGGACGAATACTCGAGCGGAATCAGGCCTAGCGTACCGAACACGGTGACGTCCTTGTTCGCGCCCACCGGTTGCTGCAGCTTGGCGGCGATGCCGTCGAAATTGAGTTCGCTGGAAAACAGTTCATCACCGGACACGAACGGGTTATCGAAGCGGCCCGCCGTCAGTTTCAGCCAGGAAGCGGGCTGATACGACAGCCAGGCCTGGTCCAGCCAGATGTTTTTCTTGCCCAGGCCGCCGCCCAGGGTTTGCGTGGTCGATACCGGGCTGTCGTCGTTGCCGCTGGCCAGGCGGATGCCCGCTTGCGTGCTGTCGGAAATGTCGGCCAGGATGCCCAGGCGGGCACGCGCGCGCAGCAAATGCTTGCGGTCTTCGCGCGTGTTGAGCAGCGCCGGCAGAGCCAGATTGGTGTTCGAATTGACGTCATAGCCGCTGCCGTTGTTGAGCGAGCGCCAGTCGATCTCGATATTGCTGTTGGCCATGTCGTAGTAGCGCGATTCGTAGCGCGCGCGCACATCGCCTTCGACGCGGATGCGCTTGGTCCAGGCCGGCGTTTCATTCGGCGCCGCCCAGCCGCCCGCCTTCGCTTCGGCCATGACCTGGCCCTTGATCTCGTCGCGGATCTGCTCGCGCACGGTGTGTGAAAGATACGGCACGCGCACGTCGCCTGGCTGTACCTGCGCCAGGGCGGCCGGCGCGGCGGCCGGACGGGCTTGCGCCGCGGCCAGCGCTTCGCTCTGCGCTTGCGCCAGCAGCGCCTCGCCGGCATCCTTGTTGAGGGCGCCGCTCTGGATCAGGCCACGTATCAGTTTGACCATGGTGCTGTCGGCCGGTGCAACGGTTTGGGCTTGGGCTTGTACCGCGCCCGCCGCCACGCTCAGGGCCAGGGCAGCGAGCGCCAGCGGAAGGCGGCGCAGGCCCTGTGAGGAAGAAAATATGAGGTTCATCGCTTCTTTCGGTAAAAATTAATATGAATTAAGGACGCTATGGGCG
The DNA here is from genome assembly GCF_003096775.1 of Janthinobacterium sp. 78. Classification (NCBI taxonomy): domain Bacteria; kingdom Pseudomonadati; phylum Pseudomonadota; class Betaproteobacteria; order Burkholderiales; family Oxalobacteraceae; genus Janthinobacterium; species Janthinobacterium sp. 78. Next base: position 204,620 of record NZ_QENT01000001.1, read on the forward strand.
GCGGCCTTTAATGGATACGCGCGCCGGGAAACGCAACGACGCCGGCGGCCGCTCATCGGCGCGGAAGTCGCGCACCATGGCCAGCACCTGCTCATCCGTCTGCGCATTGCCCGTGCCTTGCACCAGCTGGACCTTAGCCGTCCGGCCTTCCGTATCGAGCCACAGGTCGACGCGGATGTCGGCGAATGCCAGCTGGCGCGTGCGCGGGTCGCGGGCGAACGCCATCTGCAAGGCATTGGCCACATAGCGGCCATACGATCCCGCACCGAGGCCGCCGCCACCGCCGCTGCCGCTCATGCCGCCGCCGCGCCCGGCCTGGATGCCGAAGGCGTCGCTGCCGGCCTGCGCCGCACCGTCGATGGTGACGGGGTCGCCCTTGTCCGGCGACGGGCTTTCCGGCGCGTCATCCATGGGCTTGTCGGCCGGCGTCGGTTCCGGTTCCGACACTTCCGGCACCACCTTGTCGGGCGTCGGTTCCGGCAGTTTTTCCGGTTCCGGCGGCGGCGGTGGTGGCGGTGGCAGCATCAGCATCGGCGGCGCCGCCACTTCGCGCTTCGTGGCCGCCGTGTCCGACAGCAAATACCAGACCAGCGCGGCCAGCGCACCGGCCAGCAGCGCGCCGCCGGCCACGCCGCCCCAGCGGCGCCACCACTGCGCCGCGCCCGACGCTTCCGAGGCGGCCATCTTCATCATGTCGTCACGCTTCACCTTGCGCTCCTCATGCCGGCTTGCCGGTCACCAGACCCACCTGGTTCAGGTCGATCCGGCGCAGCAAGTCGAGCACTTCGACCACTTTCGCGTATTGCACGGCGGCATCGCCACGCACGATCACGGGAAAGTCGGGCGTCAGGGCCTTTTCCGTGCGCAAGCGCTCTTCCAGCTCGGGCAGGGTGACGGGATAGGCATCGAGAAAGACCTGGCCCGCGTTGTCGATGGTGATGGCCTTGGTCTTCGGTTTTTCCAGCGCCATGGCCGAGCTGGCCTTGGGCAGGTCGACCTTGATGCCCGGAATGCTGGCATTGCTGGTCAAGATGAAGATCACCAGCACCACCAGCAGCACGTCGACGAAGGGCGTGATGTTGATGCCGCCGCTACGCTTGCGGGGGGTAAACTTGGCGGAGGTGGCCATGGTTATGTGCCCCTCACGCCTGTTGCAGCACGGGACGCATCTGGCGTCCGTCGCCCTGCTCTTCCGCCAGGCGCGTGGCGAATTCGTCGACGAAGACGGCCATATCGGCGACGATGGCGTCCGAACGCGAAGACAGCCAGTTGTAGCCGAACAGCGCGGGAATCGCCACGCCCAGGCCGGCAGCCGTACACAGCAATGCTGCCGCCATGCCCGGCGCCACCGAGTTGATGTCCACGGCGCCGGCCATGGCCGCCACGACGAACACCAGCATGATGCCGATCACGGTGCCGAACAGGCCGACGTACGGCGCGCCTTCGATGGTGGTCGAGAGCCAGATCATGCGCTTCGACATGCGTTCGCTTTCGCGCACCATCACGCCATCCATGGCGGCGCGGATGGCGCCGATCGTCGCGTTGGACACGGCGTTCAGGTCGTAGCCACGGTCGTGGCGGCGGCGCATCTCGTCGATGGCCACGTCATACAAACGCCACAGCGAGGAATCCGTCTTCACGGAGGCGCTCAGCTTGCCGTTGCGCGCCAGGTGGTCGAGCGGCGCGCCGGCCGCTTCGTGGAACGACTGCATGAATTGCGCATTCGCGCGCGCGATGGCGCCATAGCTGCGGCCCTTGCCGATCATGATGATCCACGACAAGACCATCATCAGGCCCAGCAAGCCGACGACGATCCAGGCGTCGAGCGGCATGGCGGCGATGATGAAACCGAAATGGCTTTTGCCCGCTTGCTGTTCATCGGCGCCAAACACGGCCAGGCGCGATTCGGAACCTTGCGAGACGGCATCGGCCAGCAGCAGCGCATCGGGACGGGCCGTGCGCGACAGGCGCAGCTCGTCGATGGCGCCCGTGAAGTTGGCCAGGGTGGCGGTGCCGGTGGCGACAGGCGGCACATCGGCGCCCACCGAGGCGGCAGTCGTCAATGCTGGCAAGGCGGTGGTCAGCGAGACGGCCGGACGGCCACCCACGTACAGGGCCACGTTGGCTTTGTCGGCTTTCACCGCCAGGTGCGACCATTGCGCGGCCTGGATCGGCTGGCCCGGCTTGCTGCGCTGGCCATTCACCTGCACGAACGGCACGCCCTGGTCGATACCGATCAGCAATTCATTGGCGCCGTCGCGGCGTGCATACAGTACTTGCTGCGCGCCCAGGCTGTCCGGGCGTACCCAGGCCGAGAAGGTAAATGGCGCAGCGGCGGCCAGCGCCAGCGACGGCGAGGCGGGCAGCATCAATGGTGCCGTACCCAGGCGGGCGCCGGCACCGATGACGGAACCGTCCAGCGCCGGCACGGCCGTCTGGGCATGGTTGCCGTAGGCGGTGCTGTCGCGCGAGGGCACGCCTGGCTCGCTGAAGTGGTACACCAGGCTGTAGTCGGGATCAAAAGTGCGCTGACCGTTGCCGGACGCGGGCGCCTTCGGATTGCCATAGTACATCCACAGCTGCTGCGGCGTGCCGGCCGTCAGGGCCGGTACGTCGACCCAGATCAGGGCGATGCCCAGGAGCGGGTTGAATTGCTCGATCTGGTGGTTCAGCACCGTTTTATCGTCGCCCGCCACAAAGCGCAGGTCGGCGCCGCTGTCGCTGACGCCTTCGAAGTTGAAATTACCCGAATGCAAGCGCAGCAGCACGGGAATGCGGCCGGGATCGCCGCCCACGGCGCCCGCCTTCGGGCCGGCGTCAACGGTGACGGGTTTGCGGTAAGCCCAGTCGGGCTGCCACCAGGCGTGCGCCAGGCCGGGAACGAGCGTGCCCAGGATCGTGAGCAAGAAAAGAAGACGTTGCATGACAGTAATTCTCCGAAGAAAAGTCTAAAAAAGTGCAGTGCTGGTGAGCTGGCCCGTCAGTAGCTGGCCGACAGGTTGAAATTGATGCGGCGCACGTGTTTGTGCGTGCGCGGGCCATCGCGCAGCGGATACGCAAAGTCGATGCGGCCATTCAGGTAGCGCAGGAACTGGAAGCTGCTGCCCAGGCCCACGGACGCCAGGCCGAACAGGTCTTTCTGCTCGATCATCGGATCGCGCAGGCGCAGGCGCGCGCCATCGGCAAACGCGTACAGACGCCAGTTTTCCAGGCGGCTGAAATACGTCAGCTGCGGCGTGCGCCATTCGAGCGTGCCCGACACGCCGTAGTCGCCCGTCGCCTCGGCCGACAGGTAGCCGCGCACGGAATTGGCGCCGCCGGCGGCCATCTGTTCGCCCGACACCAGCGCCGCATCGGCCAGCTGGCCCGCCAGCTTGCCGTACAGCTGCGCGCCGCTGCCCAGGGTATACGTGGCGTTGGCGTCGCCCTTCAGCACGAGGAAGCTGGGCGAGGCCTTGTAGCGCTTGTTGTCGTAGGCGGCGCTGTCGCTGCCATAGCCGAACGAAGCGCGCGTGCCGGCCACCAGCGACAGGCCCAGGCCGTAGGTCGCCGCCTCCGTCTGCGCAAAGCCGTTATACGACACGCTCAGCGGCACGTATTTCAAGGGAACGCTGGAGCCGGCACCATTGAGTTTCAGCGCTTCCTGGTTATCCTTGAAATCGATGCCGGCAGAAAAACTGTGCCACCAGATGCCGCTGTTGGGCACCGTGTAGTTGACTTTCATGCCCAGCGCATGGCCCTTGCCCAGCACGCTGGTGCCGCCCGTGCTGGCCACGTTGCTGTTCGACTGGTAGCCGGTCGCTTCCACGCTCCAGCCCTGCGTGCCGATCGGCGCCACGTACGAGGCGGACCAGACCTTGGTCTGGTTCAGGTCGCCCGGCGTGCCGAAAAAGCTGATGGTGGCGCTATGGCCCAGTTGCCACAGGTTGTCGTGGCCCAGCGACATGCTGGTACGCAATTTCTTCGTATCGGCGCTGTAATCGTTGTTCAAGCCGACACTGGCGCGCCACGGGCTGCTGTCTTCCACTTTCAAGTCCACGTCCATGGTGCCGGGCAGGCTGCCCTGCTTGACCAGCGGCATCACCTGACGCTTGGGACCGCGGTTCAGGGCCGTCAGTTCCACTTGCGCCTGGGTAAAGTCGGGCACCTTGCCCTCCGTCAGTGCCGGCACTTGCTGGCGCACGTCGAGCGGCGAGTTGTATTGCGCACCGACCACGCGCAAGCGGCCCACCTTGGTTTCGCTCACCTGCAGCACCACCACGCCCTGCTCCACCTGCTGCTCGGGCAAGTCGACGTAGACGGACTGGTAGCCGCGCGCCTGATAGGCCGCAACGAGCGCGTCGCGCGCCCCTTCCACGTCCTTCAGGGTGCGGCCCGGCCCCAGGAACGGCGTGACCGCCTCTTCGATGGCACGCGCATCGAGCACGGTATTGCCGCGCACCAGGTATTCCTCGATCGTCACTTGCCGTTCCGGCGCGGCCACGGGGGCGGCTGCCGGCACCGCGTCCTGGGCGTGCGCCATGCCGGGCAGCGCCAGCATGGCCAGGCACAGCATCGTCAAGGCGGTTGCGGGCGCCTGCGGCGCACCGTTACCTCGTTTCTTCATCTCACGCATCTTCCATTCACCTTAAAATCAAACGGTTGCCCTACCCGGTATTGCGGCGCCGAACGCTATGCTCGGCAAGACAGTACCTAGACGAACGCCGCATGCACGAACTGACGTTTGTCATCAAATGTTCATAAAACTCCAGCCGCGACCTTGGCGCCGCGGCCGGAAAGGCCTCCCGTCAAGCCCGGACTGCGCTTACGGCTGCAAGCCGCGACGCTCGTTTGGCGTGAGCGCCTGCAGCTGCGGCGCCGTCAACGGTCCCGCGCCCAGCACCTGCACCACGCCGGCCGGCTGGTAGTTCGACGCCTGCGGCTCACCGCCCTGGTGCTTGCCGACACTGCCCTCGTCCGCCTGCTCGTTGCCAAAGCCCAGCACCTTCACGGTGAACAGCGAAGGCTGCGCCTGGCGCGTGGCGGCCCGTTCGCGCTGCAGCACGTCCTGCGCCGCCGTCACGGCTTGCGAAGCGGCCGCGCTGGCATTACTGAGCGCACCCACGTTCACTGCGGCAATGACCGGCATGCCCGTCGACTTGCCCTGCACCTGGATGTTTTCCGCGTTCACCACCTGGAGCGCGGCCAGGTTGACGTTGCCCGAGACGCGGATGCCCGCCTCGCCCGCATCGATGCTGCCCAGCGGGGCGATCAGGTCGATGTCGCCAGGCGGCACCTCCGGGATCGGATTCAGGGTGGCGATGCCGGCGCCGGTGGCCGGCGTGCTTGGCGACAGGCTGACCAGGCCGATGCTGTCGTACGCGCGGCGCTGCGGCGTGTAGACGACGGTGGACTTGGTGCCACGGCCCGCATTGATGTCGCCGGTGGCCGACCAGGCCAGGATGTTGCCGCCGAAGGTGGTGAAGATGCGGCTCTGGCCCAGCAGGATGCTGTCTTTCGCATACATCTGGATCTCGCCCGCACCCTGCGTCAGCACGCCCGAGCCTTCGCCCGGCGCATAGCCGCCGTCGACGCCGATCAGCGCGCGCCCGCCCGGCACGGTGATGCCGATATCGCCGCCCACATCCGTATGGATGCCCGCATCGTTGACGGTCACGTAAGGCACGTTGTAGTCGGGGCGGCCGGCCTCGGCCCATTCCTGCGGACTCAGGTAGCGCACGCCCGCAACGGGCCGCTTGGTGTACACGCCGCCGTATCCGTTGACCGTGTACAGCGCGCTGCTGAACATCGTCAGGTCGCCCTGGTACTCGATCTTCTGGCCCGCCTTGTCCTGCGCCGGGAACAGGGTGGCGATGGCTTCCCGGCCGCGCAGGTAGCTGCCGCGGCGCATGCCGTCCGGATCGTTGTACTCGCGCCCGGCCGCCTTCAGTTCGGCAAAGTAGACATTGCTCAGGTATACCTGCTGCTGTTCCTTCGGCAAGGCCGCAAAGAAGCTGCGCGCATCGGTGGCCGGGTCGTAGCGGATGCCCAGGCCGCTGTCGCCGCCAAAGCGCGTCGTCAGCCAGTTCACCAGGTGCAACTGGCTGACCTGCGCGTATTCGCGCGCCAGGTCGCGCCGCACGCCGCCCGTGGCCTGGCCGGCCTTCTCCAGCTCCGCCTGCTTCGTGCCAAGGAAGGCGGACGCGCCCGCCTCGTCGCCGCTGTAGGCGAACTGGCCGCGCAGCCAGTCGGCCAGGGTCAGCTTGCCGCCGTAGACGTACACGGCGCTGCCAGCCTGGTCGGCCAGCGGCCGGCCCGGGTCGGCCAGCTTGGCCGGATCCAGGTAGCGCGCCGCGAAAGCCGCATAGTCGGGACCGTTGCGGCCCACGCCGGCGGCCACGCTGATGCCGGCGCCATTGCCGCGTTCGCCGAGACCGCTGCCGACGATCGAACCGATGCTGCGCAATTCCGCCTTGTCGGCCATGTACAGGTCGCGCCCGGCGCTCACGTTCAGCTGGCCCGGCCCCGCCACATAGAAGGTGCTGTAGCGGATATCGCGCCCGGCGCTGACGACGGAAACGTCATCGGCATGGCGGTGCACGAACAGGTTGCCGCGCGCCGACGAGCTGGCGAAGACGACCGGCTTTTCCGGCAGCTCGGGACTGTTGGCGAAGGGCTGGCCGGTCCATCCGGCCGCGCCGTCCGGCACGTACTCGACACTGCCGAGCGGCGTGCCGGAATTGACGATGTCGCGCCCGGCGCGCACGGCCACGGCGCCACCGCCTTCGTACCACAGGCCCAGCGGGCCCGTTTCGCCCTTCAGTGTTCCCCGGTACACGATGCCGCCCGTGCGCAAGCCCACAATGTCGCCGCTGTTGGCATAGAAGTGCGCGGGCACCTGGCCCGCCGGCACATAATCGGAGACCGTCGGCGGGGTCATGCTGAACAGCGGATAAGTCTGCTGCTCACCGCTGGCGCCGTTGCTGGTCGCCCCCAGCAATTTCAACGCTGAAGGCGCCAGCGCCTCCTGGCTGACGTTATGCAGCGGCAAGTGGCCGAACCACACCGGGCCCAGGGCGCCGACGAAACCGGGATTGAACGGGCTCGGCAAGAGTCGCGGATCGGCGCCCGATTGCGTGATCGGATAGCCGGCCGCATGGATGGAGTCGGCGGCCAGCATTTCCAGCTGGCCCGTGCCCGTCCTGACAAACTGCTGCGCCACCGGCGACGGCGCCAGGATCACGCCGTTTTGCGGCATGTCAACCTTGCCGCCATCACCCAGCCTGCCCAGGCTGGCATTGCCGTAGTACAAGCTGCCGCTGGCGGCCACGGCGCGCAGCACGGACGGCATGACGAAGCGCCCGTCCGTCGGCGCGTGGTTGTCGCCGGCCGTCGCATTGATCCAGGACGAGGTGGGCGTCAGGTTGCCGCCCGCGCTGAACAGGTCGATGGCCGTGGCCGGCGTCCACAGCGAGAACCAGCTCCAGCCCTCTCCCTTGCGCTCCACGCCCTGGTAGCTGAACGGCGTGCCGTTGGCCAGCTGCTTCACGCGGCCCGCATCGGCCACGCCGCCCAGCACCACGTCGCCGCGCGCATCGATGCGCACGCCGCTGTCGCCCGGCACCAGGATAGGCCCGCCGCTGGCGATCGCCGTGCCCGCCGTGTAGGTTTCATACGGCCGCGATTCCTTCGGATCGGCGCGGTCGAAGCGCAATTCGATGCCGCCCACGGCGCCCGCCTCCAGGCGCAGCGCGCCGCGCAGGTTGGTGAGCGTGCTGTTCAGGCCAGGCAGCTGGCGTTCGAAACGCGTGTTCGGGTTCGGCCAGTCGCTATTGGTGTCGAAGCTGCGCACCTCGGCCACGGGGTTCAGCCCGCCGCCGATGCGGATATCGAGATCGCCGCCGCCCGTCAGCAGCAGTTTGCCGTCCGGCGTCACCCTGCCCGTGCTGCCCACGGCCACATTCAGGCCCTGGCTGCGCGGCGCGAACTCGCCGCCCGGATCGGCGCGCGAGGCCAGCATGCCGGCGTCGCCGCCTGCCTGCAGCAGCAGATTGCCGCCACCGAGGGTGCCGATGCCCGTAAAGCCCGACAGGAAAGGCATGCCCGAATACAGGTCCGCCCCTTCGGTGCCCGGAATATAGGTGCCGAAGTTGATCCACCATGCCGTCGGCACGCCGCCGCCGGTGCTGCCGCTGCCCTGGCGCCACAGCCAGGTGCCGATGTCGCTGCTGTCCTGCTGTGGACGCAGCCAGCCGATGGCGTCTTCGCGCCGGCTGATGGAAGCGGCCAGCGTGTCGCCCGTGACGTTGCCCTGGGCGCGCAGCAGCAGGTTGCCGCCATGTTCGGGATACCAGGCCCGGTACAGGCTCTGGCTGCCGCCGTCGATGAACGGGATGAAGGCATCGCCGTCCGCCCCCAGCAGCCGGCCCTTGACGGTCTGCGCGCGCGGCAGATTGAACAGGTCCTTGCCGCCGACCAGCGGCGAGGCCGACTGCGTGCCCGCCGTGTAGACGCCATACAGCGAACGCATGTCGAAGTCGCCCGCAGCGAGCAAATCGAGGTCGCCCGCGCCCGTGCGCAGCACGCTGAACAGGGGCTGGCGCGCCGGCGCGGTCACGTACACGTATTGAGGCGCAGTGCCATCGGCAATCTTGACCACGATTGCGCCATATTCATTGAAGCCAAGCAGCACTTCTTCACTGGCAAAGTTGGCCAGGTCGATCGGCATGCCCGGTATCTCGCCAAACAGGCCGGCATCGTCGCCCCATACATACTGTGCGGGCAAGCCGGTGCCTGGAACCAGCTCGCGGGCATTGGCCATGCCGTAATGCGCATCGGCCAGCATCAGATGGGCGTCCTGCGCATGCGGGCGCAGCGCGCGCGTGTCGGCCGCCGCCGTATCGGCGCCGCCCACCAGGCGCAGCGACCACGCTTGCGAACCCTGGGCCAGCATGGGCGCCAGCGCCAGGTTGCGGCCCTGGTTGCCATCGCTGTCCGCCGGGCGCAGCGCTACCATCGCCGCGTCGCCCGGCAGCCTGACCAAGGTGCCGGCAGGCAGCACGCTGCCCTTGTCCAGCGCCAGCGCCGAGGCCAGCACCACGCCATTGACGGCATTCGTGCTATCGGCCACATCCCACGGCCGGCCTTCGGGGAAAGGCAGGGCCACGTTCGCCGGCCACAGCAAGGCCGCCACCCTGGCCGCGCCAGGCAGGCGCAGGCCGGCATCGAGCTGCATGCCGCTCGACAAGGTCAGCGCCTTGGGCAAGACCGTGCCGGCCGCGTACAGCACGCTGCCGTCGGCATTGCGCACGGCGCCGCCCAGCACGCTGCCTGCAGGCAGATTCAACTCCGCCGTCAAGGTGGCGCGCGCCGCCAGCAAGGTACCGCTGCGCAACTCCATGGCTTTCATCGGCACGGCGAAATTGACGCTCGTGCCCGATTTGAAATACGTGTCCTCGGCCAGGGTCACCAAGTTCGCGGCGGGGACGACCACCTCGCCGCCCCACGGCAGCCGGCCTTTCACCAGCTGCCAGCCCTTGTCATCGACCGTGACTGGCAGGGCGCTGGTATCGAAACCATCGGTGATGCTGCCAAAGACGCTGAGCTTGCCGCCGGCGCGCAGCACCAGCGCACCGGCCTCGCCCGAGCCGTACACACTGCTCAGGCGCGCCAGCGGATTGACGCCGTCATAGCGGTGGCCGGACAGGTCGATATCGCCATCGACATGCAGATCGCCGCCCGGCGTGGCGCTGACGATCTCGACGCCGGGGCGCAGGTGAAAAGCGTTGGCGTCGCCGCGCAAGCCGCGCAGCTTGTTGTCCATCAAGTTGCCGTTCGCCAGCGCGTGGGCCATGAAGGCCTGGCTGTCCGCGTGCTTCTCGTTCAGGTAAGCCTGGCTGATGCTCTGGTAGCTGCGGCCATCCGCATCCTTGCCCGTGCCGGCCGGGGCATCCTTGTATTGCCAGAAAGCGTTGACGTTGATGTTGCGCGCGCCGGTGATGTTCAGCGCGCCGGCCGCGTCGATATCGATATCGTCGCCCGTGGCGCCGCCCAGGCGGCGCGCGTTCAGGTCGATGCTGCCATAGTTGCCACCCTTGTCTCCGCTGCGCAGGTCGAAACGCGCGCCGTTTTCCAGGCTCAGGCGGCCGCCAGGCGCAGCCAGTTCGATCACGGCGCGGTTCGGCGCCTCGATCACCTGGCCGTAGCTGTCCGTGCGCAGCAGCGTGCCATGCGCGTCGAGCACGGCACCGGACTCGATGGTGACGCCGTCGCGGCCGGCCAGGCGGATGCTGCCCACCTGCTCGCCGCTGGCGTCGATGCGGCCGCTCACCGTCAAGCTGCCGCCGTCGACGGACACGCTCACTTCGCGCGCCTTGAGCTCGTCGCCGATGGTCAGATTCCCCTGTCTGAGCTGGAAGCTGCGGCTGCCGTATACCTTGCCCGTGTTCAGGCGCTGGTTCAGGCCGGCGAAGTCGCCGACATGCTGGGCGCGCAACTCCAGGCCGCCGGCCGCGTACGGCACCTGGGTGCCGCCCGCGTCATAATGGCCGCTGGCGCCGCCCAGCAGGGCGCCGCGCAAGTCGGCCGTGCCCGCCGCGTCGCCCGTGGCAACCACGCTCAGCTTGCCGGCGCGGTTGTTCACGGCCGACACGTCGATCACGGAAGCGGCCGCCTGGCGCACATCGCCTGCGCGGCTGTCGAGGATCACGTCGCCGCCCCAGCTGTACTTGCTGGTGTCGTAGAAATCGATCTTGCGGCCCGCCAGGTCCAGCTTGGCCTTGTCGCCCAGCAATACATCGCGCTCGGCCGACAGGGTCAATTTTCCACTCGGCAAGACCACCGAGGTATCGACGCTGACGCTGTTGCCGCTGAGCGCCACTTCGGCGCCCAGGGCGCCGGCCAGCGCCGCATTCGCCGGCGTGGTGGCGGCCGCGCCGGCCGGTGCGCTCACCTTGAGGTCGCCGCCCGCCGTGATGCGGTTGACGGAACCGGCCGCGCCCGTCAACAGCGGCGTGTTGATCAGCAAATCGCCGCCGCTGTAACGGTAGCCATTGGTGGCCGTATCCCACGCGCTTTGCGACTGGTAGACGGACAGGCTGCCCTTGTTGTTGGCCGTCAGCTGTTCGCTGGCATTGAGCGCCACCTGGCCGAAGCCCAGCATCAAACGGTCGAGGTTATGGATGGTGTCGGGACGGCTGTCCGGCGTGAAGCCGAACTCGATGCGCCTGGCATCGACCTGCAAACGGCCGCTGCCCGTGCCGGGGCCAGCCGCGACGACGGCGCCGGGCGCATTCGTCGCGCCCTGCCACACGAGGGTGTCCGTGTGGATGCGCGCCAGCGCGTCCGTGCCGCCATAGCCGTAGATGGCCGGCGTATTGAGCACCAGGCGCGACAGCGAGGATTTGCCCGTGGCCGCGTCGATGGTCGACAGTTGCGACGAATCATAGAAGTTGAAGGAATTGCGCGCCGTCAAACCCAGGCTTTCCAGCGCCGGTGCGCCCGTGCTGGTGTCGCCGTGCAGCAGGCGGTCGAGCACGCCCTGGTTCAGCGCCAGGCCATCGGGCAGGGCGCTGCGGGCGCTGGCGGCCGCCAGGGACGCCTCGCTGCCGACATTGATCGCCCCCATCGCCAGCACCAGGTTGCGCGTGCCGTAGCGCACGTTGTCGCGCAGGGTAAACGCGCGCTCCGTCACGGCCGCGATGGTGCCCTCGGAATACAGCGAGGTGCTGCCGCTGCAGGCGCCGCCCGCCTTCTGGCAGGCGCCGATATCGATGATGCCGGGGCCATACGATTCGGACGACGGCGCCGCGGCCGGCAGCATGTCCAGCCAGCCATTCGAGACGGCCAGCACGCTGCCCATGGGCTCGTACACATAGCCGTCGCGGGAATCCCAGGCGGCCTTGCCGCGGCCCAGCGTATTGATGCCGGAGCCCTGTTCCAGGATGATGCCGTCGTCTTTTCTCGCCGTCACCAGAAACACTTCGGCTGCCTTCAGCACGGCGCCGTCGCGCAGCACGATGCCGCCCGCCGATTCCTTGATGGCGGCGATATTGGCGCGCTGGTTGCTGCCCGTGCCAAATTCGCTGTAGTTCACGCGCGGCAAGCCGCCGATGCCCACGCGCTGGGCGCCGAAGGCATTCATCTGCGACGCATGCACGGAGACGCCATTGAAATCGGCCAGCGGCGCCGTGCCGTCGGCCAGCACTTCGTAGCGCGTCGACGCATGGTTGCCCGAGCCCAGCAGCAGAGAGCCGCCGAAGCCGCCCTCGGCCGGCGCGTACAGGGCGCTGCCATCCATCATCAAGGGCGTATGGTTATTCTCGACGCTGTGCAGGGACGGGGCGGTCAGCTGCACCCGCACGCCCTTGGCGTCGCGCTCGAGCGCGGCGCGCGGCACGCCGTCGCGCGTGGCTTGCGCCACGGCGAAGGCGGCATAGCCCGTTTCATTGTATTGCGAATAGCTGCGCAGCACGTCGGCCGGCGTCAGGATGGCTTGTTGCGCCACCACGTCGCGGATCGCCGTGCCCGCCACACCCGTCTGCGCCGCGGTGGCAAACGAGCCGTTGCGCATGGCGATCGTGCCGCCCGTCTCGACGGCACCGGCCAGGCCATTCAGTTCCACGCGGAAAGCACCGGGCAGCAGGGCGAAATTCGACGGCAGCAGGGTATAGGTGCCGGCCGCCAGGCCGGGCACGCCCGCCGCTATGGTGATCTGGCGTCCCACGGCGGGCTGGCCCGCGCCTTGCTCGGCCATCAAAGGCGCCACGTCAGGCTGTACGCCGGGAATGATGGCGTACACAGGGTTGGTATTCAGGCCGGGCAAGGTAAAGCCGCCATTCGGCTTCATCTGCACCAGCGGATTGAGGCGCGCGTCGGTGGACCCGCCGCGTCCGGCCAGGAAGGCCGCGCCCGTCAAGGTGCCGCCGCCCGACATGTCGAGCACGGCGCCGGCCTGCACGTCGATGGCGGCGCCCGTCAAGGCGATCTCGGGGCCATTGCCCACGCCCTTGAAGACGACATCGTTGCCGTCATACAGATAGCTCAAGCCATCGAGCGTGCCGCCGTACGGCATCGTCAAGCCTTTCGCGCTGACCGAGGTCAGGCTGCCAGGCAACAGCTTGACATGGCCCGTGTAGGCTTCATAGCCTTCGGCGCCCAGGGTGATCTGGCCCAGAGGCGCGCGCAGCACGCCGTGCTGGTTGATGGTGGGCGCAACCAGGCTCAGGGTACCGAACACGGAGAACGGCTGGTTTGGCGTGGCGCCGTCGCCGCTGCGCCCGATATTGAGCGTGCGCAGCGGATCGAGCGTGACGCGCATATTGCCGTATTCGTCGATGCCGCTCTGCTGGCCCACGGTGACCATGCCGCTGTCGCCCGTGGCCGGGTAGATTTGCGCGGCGACCAGGGTGGCATTGCCGGGCTGGTACAGGGCGGCGCTGTTCGACAGGCGCATGTCGCCACGGCTGTTCAGGGTCAGCTGCTCGAAGGCGTCGCGCTCGACCACCAGGTCGGCGCCGCTGCTCTGCGCAATGGTGCCGCGCGTACCCATGTTGACCTCGCCCGCGATATCGAGCATGCCCGCATCGATCTGCAGCAGGGAACCGTCGGCCACCAGCGGCACGCCCAGCATGCCGCGTCCCTTGCCCAGATTCTTCGAGCCTTTCACGGCATTGGGCACGATGTAATCGTCCTTCTGCGCACGCACGGCCGTACCCAGGCGCACATACGGCGCCGCCAGATGCACCTGGCTGGCAAGGCGGCTCGCCTTGTCCTGGCCATCGGCATCCGGCTGCGGCGGCTGCTGCGCCAGCCCCAGCGAGGTGGCGCTCAGGCGCAGGCTCTGGCCCAGCGACAGCTTGACGTCGCCGTCAACACTGAGCATGCCGTTCACATGCAGGGCCAGGTTGTCGAAGCCGCCCGCCTGCACGCGGTCGGCGCCCAGGCGCGCGCTGCCGTAGCGCAGCGCCGCATCCTGCTGGCCGGCGCGCAAGTCGTCGGGCAAGGCGCTCTCGCCCTGCACCTGCGCCAGCTGCATTTCGCGCGGCACGCGCACCGCGTTGTCCACGTTGTCGCCTTGCAAGTTGTGGCGGTTGACCTTGCCATAATTGGGCGTATCCAGCGCCAGCGCCAGGGTGCCGCCGGCCGCACCGGCGCCACCGGCCGCGGCGCGCAGGGTGCCGTCGGCAAAGATGCCGTTATACGAGCTGAGCGAAATCAAGCCGCCGTTGCCTGCCACGTTGACGGCGCCCTGGTTCGGCAAGTCCAGCGTGGCTTGCGCGCCGCTGGCGTCGAGCCGCGCGCCAGGACGCACGACGACAAAGGCATCGGCCGCGTCGACGCTGGCGGCGTCGGCCTTGTAGCGGGCGCCGATCTCGATGCTGCCGCCCTGGTCGGCACGGCCATAGCGCCCGCCGCGCGCGTCGGTGGCGACCGTGGCGCGGCCGGCGACGTCGAGCACGGCGTGTTCGCCGATCCAGATCGACGTGGCTTGCCCCTTGCCGTTCGGTACGTCCACATCGCTGCCCGTACCCAACGTGCCGGGCAGTACGGCGATCTTGCCGCCCCAGGCGTCGAGGCGGCCATCGATGGTCATCTGGCCATTGCCCGTCAGGCTGATCTGACGGCCCGGATCGACCGTGACGACGGCGCCCTGCGCCACCGCCAGATCCCCCTTCACGTGCGGGCTGCCGGCCGTCAGCGACAGGTTGGCGCCGGCGCGCTGCGTCAGACGGGCCTTGCGCGCATCTTCCTGGTACAGCTGTGGCGTCCACAGTTCCAGCGCTGCAGCCGGATCGGTACCGCCCGCCACCGTGTGGCCCGTGGCGGGATTGAAACGCAGCACGGGCATCGCGACATCGATCTGCGCATCCTTGACCACCACGACGCCATCGCGGCCCGTGATGGCGTAGTCGGCAAACCCGCTCTGGAACAGGCTCGCGCCCAGCGCCAGCATGGGCTGGACGGCAACATCGCGTCCCAGCACCATGCCAGCCGGCAGCAGCATGCCGCGCGGCGCGCGCACGTCGTCGGTGGCGACGCTGCCAGCCGCATACTGCGTCGTCACTGGCTGAATCGGCAAGCCGTTCGGAAAAACCGCCGCCGAGACCACGAATCCCGCATTGAGACCGTTGATGGCCGTTACCACGCTGCCGGCGGGAACGATGGAACCGCCCCAGACATACGCCGTGCCGTTGATGAAGAAGCTCGCGCCCTGCGGCACCAGCAAGTCGGCCCCCAGCACCAGCGGTTTCTGCATCGACACATCCGCCGTCACGGGCTTGGCCAGGGTCTCGCCCGGCTTGATCAGGCTGGTGATGATGGCGAAATCAAAGGGGACCTTCTCGCCCTTGGCAATCAAAAATTCATCGCTCAGGCGCAGGCCGACGGGGGCGCTGCTCCCCGCTGGCAGCACGTCGCCAGCCTGCAGCTTGCCGCCGATGCTGACGGCCGTGCCGCTGTCGATCACCAGGCGCCCGCCGCCCTTCACGCCATGGCCACGCAACTCGCCGTCAAGCTTGAGCAAGGCGCCCGTCGACGCTTTCTCCGTCGGCAGATCGACCGCCAGGGTGATGTCGCCGCCGCGCCCGCCCTGCAGCCTGCCATTGCTCATCAGGGCCGCGCCGGACGAGACGTCGATGACGCTGCCACCGGCCAGCTCGATGCCGCCCGAGCTTTTCAAGGTGACCTTGCCGCCATTCACATATGGCAAGCCGGCGACCGCGCCCGGATCGAGTTCCAGGTTGCTCCACAGGCCGCGCGCATCGAGGCGCACGCCGGGCGCCACGCGCACGCCGGCCGTTCCCGTGGGACGGTTGTCCGGCACCAGCTTGCCTTCGACCCATACCGCACCCGCATTCGCCAGATAGCGCGAGATGATGTCACCGGCGGCGATGCTGCCGCCGCGCGCGCTCACGTTCGCCTTGATGGCCACGTCGGTGGCGTGCAGGGCGATGTCGCCGCCATCAGCCACGCGCACGTCGGCGTTGACGTCGAGCTTGTCATAGGCGTAGATATTCAGGGCGCCCAGTTCCAGGCCATTGAGCCAGTCCGCATCGAGCTGCAGGGTCTTGCTGCGCGCGGCCGGCAAGGCGTCACTGAGCAGCTGGCCATCGGCGATGGGCGCCACTTTGCCGATCTCGACTTTTTCCAGCACGGCTTGCGCGCTGTCGCGCAGCTGACCCGTCTTCGTATCGAAGACGGGCGTCATTTTTCCGACGATTAATTGACCGGCGCGCGCCGCCGACGTCTGCCCCTGTTTGTAGCTATCCATTCCTTCATCGCGCTTGCGCTGCTGGCGCTCGCCCTGGAACACGGACGTGTCGATATCGCCTTCCAGCACGGCCGCGCCCGTGGAAACGATCAGGCGGCCCGCATCGCGGCCCACCGTGTAACCGTTTTCCAGGCGCTCGCGCGGACCGATCAAGGCATTCGCGTACGTTTCCGTCGTGTTCGCGCCCCAGCGCGCATGCGTGCTTTCATAGCCGCGGTACAAGCCCGTGTACAGATTGTCGCCGGGGGCAGTGCTGAGCTTGACCATCGCGCCGTCGGCACCTTTCAGCCACGTCTGCCTGACCATGCCCGTCTGTACGTCCAGCGAGCCGCCGGCGATATTGATGCGCGAACCGGCCTGCGTCACCACTTCGCCGCCGCCAAAGCCGACGGTGCCGCCCTGGGCCGCCCACTCGCCGATGCCGTGGCCGCTGGTATTGAGGTAGCCGCTCACTTCCAGCAAGCCGCCGGCCGTGTACCAGCGGTCCGTGGCGTAGCCATTCGTGCCGGCCGGCACCAGCACCAGGTCGCGGCGGTCGACCCACACGTCACTGTTGTTCAGGTATTTCGCGTCGCGGCTGCCGGGTGCGTCGCGCTGTTCGTTGCCCTGCACGTTGATCAGCACATTGTTGCTGCTCATGTCGACCTTCACGCCGACGGCGCCGGAGACGTCGATGGCGGCGTCGCGCGCCACGTGGCTGCGGCGGGCCGCGTCGACCAGCACCTGGCCGCCCGTGGCCAGGGTCAGCGAATCGCCTTCGAATTCCACGTTGCCGGCCGAAACGATGCGCACCAGCGACTGGTCGCGCCGGTCCAGCGGCGTGTCCGTGCCCTTGCCCATATCTTTCAGCAAGGTGTCGCGCTGTACGTCGAGCGCCGTAGCGCCGTTGTCGTCGATAAAAATGGCGCTGACGCTGCGGCGTCCCATGGTGACGCCGGCGTTCTCGCCCGCCGCCGACAGGTGGATGGCGCCGCGTCCGTTGACGGAGGTACTCGACAGCAGCATGCCGTCCTGGCGCAGCGTGTTGCCGCTCAGCGTGATGTCGCCGCCGGCCGACTGGATCAAGCCGCGGTTGACGACGGCACCGGCGCCGCTGCCGGCCGTGCGCAGCATCTCGACTTCATTGCCGCGCGTGCTCGAATACTGGTTCTTGTCCGTGCCCTGGCCAGGGCGCACGACGATGGCGTCGCCAGCGGCCAGGGTGGTCTGGCCATTCGGCGTGGTGATGGCGCCCGCATTGTCGACGCTACGGCCGGCCAGCAGCACATAGCCGCCGCCTTCCGTCACCGTCTGCGGCTTGCGCGTGTCGATGCGCGCGCCGGCGGCGACGACGACGTCGGCCTCGGCCTTGCCATGCGTAAAGGTATTCTGGCCCAGCAATAAATCATTCGCGAACGTCGGCACGGCGCCCGCGCCCTGCGCCTTGCCGTACAGGCCGCTCTTGAACTGACTGTCGCTCATGCCCATGGCGGCGGCCGCCAGGTTACGCGTATCGACCTGGCTGCTGCCTGTAAACACGATGCCGTTGCGGTTGACGATCATCACCGTGCCGTCGGCCTTGATCTGGCCCTGGATCTGGCTGGGGCGTGCCAGCGGATCATTCACGCGGTTCAATACGGACCAGTTCGATTTTTGGTCGAACTGCACGGTGGTGTTTTTGCCGACGTTAAAGCTTTCCCAGTTCAAAATCGCCTTGTCATCCGTCTGCACGACCTTCACGACGGTCTTGCCGTCGGCCTGGCTCTGCACGGGGCCCTGGGCATTGAGCCAGCCGGCCGTCAGGCTGTTAGTGTCGACCTGCAAGCCGCCCTTGGCCAGGCCATCGGGGGCGCCGCCCGCCGCCAGCGCGGCCTGGCGCGCAGCCGCCTGCACCGCCTGCTCGGCGGCGATGCCGCGCGCGGCCAGCAGCAAGTTGTTCAGCGATTGCTGCAGCTTGCCTTCGGCCTTCTGCTGCTGCAACAGGGGATTGTTCAGCGAGGTTGCCGGCTGGCCATTCGGCAAGCGTCCCGTGGCAGAAGCCGTGCCCTGCTGCGCACCCTTGCCGGCAAACCAGGCGCCGCTGAACGGCTGCTGCGCCTGCGCGCCACCGGCCTGCAGCAGCAGGGCGATGGCCAGCGCCAGCGGTTTCAAGCGCACCGGGCGCCCGGTCCGGTTGCCCGCCATGGCGGAGGAGGATGCGTGTTTCGTGACCGACTTGCTTCGCTGCATGGCGACATTCCCTTTTCATGTTCCGTTGCTGACCGATATCGCGAAAGGGCACGCGGCACGCACGGGGCGGGCGGCAGGCACTGATTCGCGGCTTCCAGCAGCATTGACAGGGAACAAGGTCCGGGACTGCAAAAGGTCATGAAAATGTCATAATTGGCGCACCGCCTTGGCGCGCCAAGGCGGAACTCCAAGGCGGGGCTCAGCCGAACAGCACGATGCCGCCCGGCAGCCGCGTCACCCGCGCGCCATACGCATCCTGGATCAGGGCGATCACGTCGTCGAGACGGTCGAGCGAAAAGCTCGCTTGCACGCGCGTCTGTTTCAAGGCGTCGCCATTGAGGATCAGCTTGCCGGGACGGTAGCGGTTCACTTCGTCCACCACCTCGGCCAGGGTGCTTTGCTTGAACACCAGCAGGCGCTGGCGCCACGCGCTGACGTCGCTTTTTGCCACCGCGCGGGCGATGCCGAAATGCTCGGGCCGGTAGCGCAGCTGCTGGCCGGCCGCCAGCTCCGCATCGTTGCCGGCCTGCGCCACGCGCAGGCGGCCAGCCAGGCACGTCACGCACACTTCCTGGCCGAACAGGCGGATATTGAAGCGCGCGCTGCCGGCCGACACTATGCCGTCGCCCGCCTGCACGCGCACGCGCGCCGGGCCGCGCAAGCCAGCCTGGAATTCCGCTTCGCCCGCCAGCAGCACCAGCGCCGCGGCGCCGTCCTGCAGCGGCGCCGCATCGAGGCGCGTCTGCGTATTCATCTGCACCAGCACGCCGCCGTCGAGCGCCACTGCGCGCTGCTCGCCCGTGCCCGTGGCGTAATCGGCGGCAAGACCCGCCACGGCCGGCCACAAGTCTGTCGGTGGACGCAGCACCAGTAAACCCAGCGAGGCGGCCACGGCGCCACCGAGCCAGGCGCGCCGCGCCGTGTTCACGGGCCGCTGCGCCCGCTTGACGGCGCGCGCGGCCGGCGCCATCGCGCCCCACACGGCACGCGCCTCGGCAAAGGCGTTGGCATGCTTGCGGCTGCGCGCGCACCAGTGGCGAAACACTTGCGCATCGCGCTCGCTGACCTGGCCCGAGGCCAGGCGCACGACCCACGCCTGCGCTTCCTTCTGGATGACACTCATGTCGTCTTCCGCTTGTTCAATCATGATGTTTAGACGTTTTTCCCGCGCCGGGACCGAAGCGCTGAATGAAATCGCGTCCCATGCGCTCACAACAATGTTCGAGGCCGGCGCGCAATTCTTTCTCTACCGTGCGGGCGGAAATGCCAAAGCGCTCGGCGATGTCGCGGTGCGGCAACTGGTCGACGCGGGCAGCGATGACGATGGCGCGCCGGCGTTTCGGCAACTCCTGCAAGGCCCGCTCCAGTTCTTCCAGTTCGGCGCGCGCGCTGAAGGTGCGGGCCGGGTCGGCCAATTCATCGGCCATCTCGTACAAGTCGTCGATATCGGGCAGGCTGAGCAGGCGCGCATTGTCGCGGCGTTGATCTTCCGCAATGTTGATGGCGATACGCATCAGATAGGCGGACGGATAGCTGATCGCCTCGGGCGCATTCATCCGTTCCACCCGCAGATACGTTTCATGCAGCGCGTCATTGGCCAGGTCTTCCGAGCCCAGGCGGCGCTGCAGGTGGCGGCGAAACTGTCCGTAGCGTTCCAGGAACAGCTTGCGCAAGGTGGTTTTGAGTAATTCCGACATGCTCAGGGTGCCACGGCCAGGTGCAGATACGGCGCGCAGTCGGTGTCCGGGTCGGGCCGCGGCGTCAACAGGATCGTCAGCGGCTGCGGCAAGCCCGCCGGCGGCGCGCCATCCATCAGCAGGCTGCGCAGGCGCTGCAGCACGGCACGGTCGCGCTGCACCACGCCGCTCCCTTCCAGCACGTGCACGGCGCGCACCTTGCCCCGCTCGTCGAGCCACAGCTGGAAGGCCAGCCGGTAGCGGCCGAAGGCGTCCGGATGCAGCCGGCACAGGGCGCGCGTGAGCGAGCGCTGCAGGATGGCCGCATAGCCCTGCAACGGTGGCGCGGCGGGGACCGCCTCGGCCGGCACGGGTGCCGGTGCCACGGGGGCGTCGGCCAGCGCCAGCAAGGTGAAGGCATTGCTGCCGCTGAAGCGTGCGCCCAGCTGCGTACCGGCCAGCAAGCGCTGCAGCGCCTCGGCCGGCGTGTAGTCGCCGCGCACGGGCGCGGCCACTCTGCCCGCCGCCAGCTGGCTGCTGACGAGCACGGAATACCCGGTCACTTCGCCAAACGCCACCAGCGCCGCATCGAGCGGCTGGGCGGGCAAGTCGAAGCGCACGGTGGCCTGCGTGCCGGCGTCATTGCCGGATGCACTGGCAGCCGGTCGCACGAATGTCATCAATGTCATCAGCAAGCAGGCGGACAGGGCCAGGGCGTTGCCTGTTGCGGTGCGGCGGTGGATTCGTGTCATTGTCCAGGGAAATCAACGAGAGCCTGCTCATGAAGTGTCTTGACTGTGCCAGTTCAAGCAGAATGGCAGGATGGTAGCTTCATAAAATGACAACTGTATGACATGGCGCCAGCCCGCATCCCGCCTGTGTCATCGCCGCGACACATGGCCTTGCTATGCTGAACGCCTCATCCACCGCTCCGGGAGCCGCCATGGCACGCCTGTTATCACTGTTGCTGCTGGCCTGCGCCACCCTGGCCGCGCAGGCGGACGAGCACACCGTCGTCGTGCAAGCCGCCGCACCGGAGAAGGGCTGCGTGGAAGTGGAAGTCAATGGCCAGCGCGCGCAATCGATGTCTTGCTTGAGTGAAAAATTATTACCCGACAGCAACACCGTGAACCGGCCGCCGCCTACCCTGTCCGGCGCGGAGGCGGTCATGCAGCGTCCGTCGAACCAGCTGGGCCTGTACAACCGCGCCGCCCTCGAACACCGCATGGGCAATGCCTTTGGCAAATCCGTCACGCCGCAGAGGCCGCCAGCTCCAGCGCCCGCCAGCCCGCTGCTGCCGCCGCGTTGACCTTGTTGTCAACGCACAGTCCATTTGCGCTGTCAAGATTGCGCAATCGCGCCGATTGCGTATCATTCCAAGCTTGATCGCTCTGGAAACAACCAT
This sequence comes from Janthinobacterium sp. 78, assembly GCF_003096775.1. NCBI lineage: Bacteria > Pseudomonadati > Pseudomonadota > Betaproteobacteria > Burkholderiales > Oxalobacteraceae > Janthinobacterium > Janthinobacterium sp. 78. Next base: position 226,158 of record NZ_QENT01000001.1, read on the forward strand.
GCTGCCCACTATCGAACAACGCCTTGCCCTTGAACTTGCCGCCAAACCGGTGCAGGTTGCCGCCGCCATCGAACTGCTCGACGAAGGCGCCACCGTGCCCTTCATCGCCCGTTACCGCAAGGAAGCGACCGGCGGCCTCGACGATATCCAGCTGCGCCTGCTCGAAGAGCGCCTGCGCTACCTGCGCGAACTGGAAGAGCGGCGTGCCGCCATCGTGGCCTCGATCACGGAACAGAACAAGATGACGCCCGCGCTGCTCGACGCCGTCATGCACGCGGAAGACAAGACGCGCCTGGAAGATTTGTACCTGCCCTACAAGCAGAAGCGCCGCACGAAGGCGCAGATCGCCATCGAAGCGGGCTTGATGCCGCTGGCCGACTGTTTGCTGGACAATCCGGAACTGACGCCGGAAATGGAAGCGGGCAAGTTCCTGCGCGACGCGTTTACCAGTGCCGACGGGAACAATCCGGGCGTGGCGGATACCAAGGCAGCCCTCGACGGCGCGCGCCAGATTCTGATGGAACGCTTCGCCGAAGACGCAACCTTGCTGCAAACCCTGCGCGAATACGTGCAGGAACACGGCATCGTCGAATCGAAAGTGGTGGAAGGCAAGCAGGACGAAGGCGAAAAATTCGCCGATTATTTCGACTACTCGGAAACCATTTCGACTGTGCCATCACACCGCGCGCTGGCGCTGCTGCGCGGCCGCCGCGAGGGTATCCTCGACGTCACCCTGCGCCTGGACACGGAAGCGGAAAAACCGAAATGGGATGCGCCGCACAACCCATGCGAAGGCCGCATCGCCGTCCGCTTCGGCATCAAACAACAAGGCCGCCCGGCCGACAAATGGCTGGCGGACACGGCGCGCTGGACCTGGCGCGTGAAAAGCTTCATGCACCTGGAAACGGAACTGATGGGTGCGCTGCGCGAACGCTCGGAACTCGACGCCATCAACGTCTTCGCCACCAATTTGAAAGCGCTGCTGCTGGCCGCGCCGGCCGGCCAGCGCGCCACCATGGGCCTCGATCCCGGCCTGCGCACGGGCGTCAAGGTCGCCGTGGTCGACGCCACCGGTAAAGTCGTCGACACGGCCGTGATCTACCCGCACCAGCCGAAAAACGACTGGGATGGCTCCTTGCACACCTTGGGCCGTCTGGCCGCCAAGCACAATGTGTCGCTCATTTCCATCGGCAACGGCACCGCCTCGCGCGAGACGGACAAGTTGGCGCAAGACCTGATCAAGCAGCACCCGGAAGCGAAGATGACGAAGATCGTCGTCTCGGAAGCGGGCGCGTCGGTGTATTCGGCGTCCGAATTCGCCTCCAAGGAATTGCCGGACATGGATGTGTCCCTGCGCGGCGCCGTGTCGATCGCGCGCCGCCTGCAAGATCCGCTGGCCGAACTGGTCAAGATTGACCCGAAATCGATCGGCGTGGGCCAGTACCAGCACGACGTGAGCCAAAGCCAGCTGGCCCGCTCGCTCGACGCCGTGGTGGAAGATTGCGTGAACGCCGTCGGCGTGGATGTGAATACAGCCTCGGCGCCGCTGCTGGCACGCGTCTCCGGCCTGTCGGCCAGCGTGGCGCAAAGCATCGTCAGCTACCGCGACATGAAGGGCGCGTTTACTTCGCGCGCGGCCTTGAAAGCCGTGCCGCGCCTGGGCGATAAAACGTTTGAACAGGCGGCCGGCTTCTTGCGCGTGATGGGCGGCGACAATCCGCTGGACGCCTCGGCAGTCCACCCGGAATCGTACCCGCTGGTGGAAAAGATCCTGGCCGATATCAAGAAGGATATCCAGGCCGTCATCGGCGAGACCGCCTTGCTGAAAACCCTCAGCCCGGCAAAGTACGCCGATGAAACGTTTGGCGTGCCGACCATTACCGATATTTTGAAGGAACTGGAAAAGCCGGGCCGCGACCCGCGTCCGGAATTCACCACCGCCACCTTCAAGGAAGGCGTGGAAGAAATCCGCGACTTGCGCCCGGACATGATTCTCGAAGGCGTGGTCACCAACGTGGCCGCCTTTGGCGCCTTTGTCGATATCGGCGTGCACCAGGATGGCCTGGTGCATATCTCGGCCCTGTCGAATACGTTCGTGAAAGACCCGCACACGGTGGTCAAGGCGGGCCAGGTCGTGCGTGTAAAAGTGCTGGAAGTCGATGAAAAGCGCAAACGCATCGCGCTGACCATGCGCCTGACGGACAGCGCGCCCCAGGCGGGCAGCAAGCCCGAGCAAAAGGGCGACCGCAACGACCGCCGCGGCCTGGCGCAGCACCAGTCGCAGTCGCGCAACGCGCCCGAGCCGGCCGGCAGCATGGCCGCCGCGTTCGCCAAGCTGCGCGGTTAAGTCCATGGCCGCCGGGCACGACCTTGTCATCCTGGCGGTGGACGCGGCCAGCCCGGATGCGCAGCGGCTGCTCGACGAATTGTCGGACGTATTGCTGCGCATGAATGGCGACAGCGGCCGTGCCTCCTTCGATGTCGAAGCGGCAACGCCGCGCGGCGGTTTTTATCTGGCCAGCGATGCGGCTGGAGAACTGCTGGGCTGCGCCGCCTTACGCCCGCTCGGCGAAGCGGACAGCGCCATAGGCGAACTCAAGCGCATGTATGCGCGCCCGGGCTCGGCCGGCGTGGGCGCGACCCTGCTGGCCCATGTAGAGGCACAGGCGCGTGGGCATGGCTACCAGGCCCTCTACCTGTCCACGCGCGTGGCAAATGGCCGCGCCGTGGCGTTTTATGCCAAACACGGCTACGCACCCGTCATTGCCTGGGGTAAATACGTGGGCGCGGCACAATCGGCCTGCCTGGGCAAGACCTTCTAAGCCTCAACGTGGCTGACTTGCCCGATTTATGACTTGAGCGCATACCCGTGCCGTCGTTTTCTTATAAAATGACGGCATCTATTTATTTCCCCATCAGAGGCAGCTATGAGCGACGTACAAACCTGGATCAAAGAAACCGTGACGAGCACGCCGGTCGTGCTGTTCATGAAAGGCACCGCCCAATTTCCACAGTGCGGCTTTTCCGGCCGCGCCATCCAGATCCTGAAGGCCTGCGGCGTGGAAAACATCGCTACCGTCAACGTGCTGGACGACCCGGAAGTACGCCAGGGCATCAAGGATTATTCGAACTGGCCGACCATTCCGCAGCTGTATGTGAAAGGCGAGTTCATCGGTGGTTCCGATATCATGAATGAAATGTTTGAATCGGGCGAATTGAAATCCCTGATCGATGCCTGATAGCCAGCTTGCGCGGCCGCGCAGGATCGTCGTGGCCATCACGGGCGCCACGGGCGCCGTGTATGGCTTGCGGCTGCTGCAATTACTCGGCGCCATCCCTGGCGTCGAGACGCATCTGGTCTTGTCGGATGCAGCGGTACTGACCCTGCACCAGGAAACGGGCGTGGGGCGCAAGGACATCGAAGCGCAGGCGCACGTGGTGCACAAGCTGCGCGATATCGGCGCGTCGATCGCCAGCGGTTCGTTTCAATCGGATGGCATGGTCGTCGCGCCGTGCTCGATGAAGACGCTGGCGGCCGTGGCGCATGGCTTGTCGGATAACTTGATCACGCGGGCCGCCGATGTGGTGCTCAAGGAGCGCCGGCGCCTGATCCTGATGGTGCGCGAAACGCCATTCAACCTGGCGCACCTGCGCAATATGACCGCCGTGACCGAAATGGGCGGCATCATCTTCCCGCCATTACCGAGCTTTTATCACCACCCGCACAGCATCGCGGACATGGTCGACCATACGGTGGCGCGCGTCATCGACCTGCTCGGCATCGAGCACAGCCTGGCACCACGCTGGAGTGGTCTTAAGGCATCAGAGACCTGACACCACCATCAGCTTATCACCGGCAAATACCTGCCAAGTCACGATGCCTGACAAAAGCGTAGCGAGCGGCAGTGATTTGTGGCCGAGAAGCGCAACCGTACTTTAGTACGGTGAGCATCGCCGGCCGCAAAGCGCGACGCGCAGTAGCTTTGGTCAGGCATCCCTCACCTCTTGTCGAATTGGTGAGCACTGGCCTGCTTCAAATCCCTGGCTTCTTCAACCATCCTGCGGTGGGCGATCCGTTTGCGCATCACTTCCGCATGTTGCGCGGCAGTCATGGGGGGCACGGTCATCAAGTCCTTCAGCTGCGCGGTATTGCTGTAGTTACTTTTCATAAGACGGCTCAAATGCTCGGCTCCGTAGTGGATGAACTGGCTGCTTCTGCTGTGATTATGCGCTGGTATTGGCTGCCGCGCCGCTGCGTACGGGATTATTGTCAAATAATTCCGCTGCAGCGCAACATGCGAGGTCTTATTGTGCGGCAAAATCATGTCTCCAGTATGACGCTGCGCAAATAAAAGGACAGGGAAAGCACCGCCAGCGAAAAGCCGACGGCGCCCGCCGGGGAGGGCCTGAATGCTTACTTTTGGTAGTTGACTCTGACCAGCATGCGAATAAATTCACGCGCGATTTGACGATGATGTTCATCTAATCTTTGCAAATCGGCAATTAATTTCACATCGGCAGATTCAAAACGCGATAAAGCGCTGCCCGCTTCGCCATTCGGCGTGGCGCTTTCCGGGCCGCCAAACCGCAACCATTCCGCCGGAACGCCCAACCATTGGGCAATCATGCGCAATTTCTCTTGCGTGGGAATTGCTTCACCTACTAACCATTTCCTAGCTGCATGCACGGTAATCGGGCGTCCGTCGAAACGGATGTTAAATTCCCGCGCCAGTCTGGTCGGGCTGTCTGGAGAGTAATGGGCGTTTTTGAGAGCCAACTGAAGTCGTTGGCTGAAGCTTTCGCGTTCGTTAGAAGAATTCATAGGTGTACTATTTCATGTTGTAACATGAAAGTCAGTTTCTTGAATGACCATACAGATTGTTACATTTGAAAAGAGTATGAATTAACAATTAACACTCCGGCCAGGCTTTTCAGGTAAAAAAGTGGCCCAAATTTTCTCTTGTGATTCTGTGTGGCTTCGGTTCAAATTCGCGGCTGGCCTTGATTTTCGCACTGCAGCACGATTCAAAGCCTCGGTTTGGCATTACAACGTACGGTATCGGATAATGCCCTGCTCTACCGATACACGCAATGCCCATGTCATACAATTTCTTGTAGACAAAGTTTTCAGAAGGGCCATTCTGTTTTCAATATGGAAACAATCGGTACAACGTGCTCATAGTGAAACGTTGTTTTTTGATCGTGTCTACTGCCCCAAAAATTTTACTGCCATCGCAGCGAAAAGAATGTCGCCGTTATGCCAGGAAAGCTCTTTTTGGTGTCATCTTGGCCACCAACTCTCGATCTTAAGCGTGTTTGCGCAAGAAGAATCAATTTATTTTCAGTAACTGTTGTCTTATTCGCCAAACTCGCCTGTCCACAGGCGTTTTTTTTCTTTGTTGCAGCACGGGCAGGGCACGCTACAATAGTATTGACGTTGACGTAAACGGCACTTTGCCACCATCTGCCCCGCAGCACCCCATCTATCGACCGATCACCCATGCAACCGACACCGCCCGCAGCAATGACGACCTATACCATTACCGAACTGGCGCGGGAATTCGACATCACGGCACGCGCCATCCGTTTCTATGAAGACCAGGGCTTGCTCAGCCCGAAGCGCGAAGGCGCAGGCGGACGCAGCCGCGTCTACACGCCGCGCGACCGCACCCGCTTGAAGCTGACCCTGCGCGGCAAGCGCCTGGGCCTGGCCCTGTCGGAAATCAAGAGCCTGGTCGACATGTATGAATCGCCGAAGGACACGCGCGCGCAGATGGACCGCTTCCTGGGCGTGCTGGCGCAGCACCGGCAGACGCTGGAGCAGCAGCGTATCGATATCGAAATGGCGCTGGCGGAAATCAGCGCGCATGAGGACGCGTGCGCGCGCATGCTGGCGGACTTGAACCTTGATCAGGCGCAAGCAAACTAAATCGCTGCGGCGGCGCTTGCCGCGCACATCGCTTTACGCGCCTCACTTTACGTTTACGTAAACGTCACAACTGAGTATCATAGCTTCACTGACCCGACACCCATGACCGCCACACCTATAACGACGAGGACGACATGCTCCATCTCCCAGGCTTGACCTTTGACCACGGCGACGACATCGCCGCGCTAAGAGTAGCGATCCAACAATTTGCCGCCGCCGAAATCGCGCCGCGCGCGGCCGAAATCGACCGTACAGACCAGTTCCCCATGGACCTATGGCGCAAGATGGGCGACATGGGCTTGCTCGGCATCACCGTCAGCGAAGAATACGGCGGGGCCGGCATGGGCTATCTGGCGCATATCATCGCCATGGAAGAAATCTCGCGCGCCTCGGCGTCCGTCGGCCTGTCCTACGGTGCCCACTCGAACCTGTGCGTGAACCAGATCAAGCGCAACGGCACGGCCGAGCAAAAAGCCAAATACCTGCCAAAACTGATCACGGGCGAGCACATCGGCGCGCTGGCCATGTCGGAGCCGAATGCGGGCTCGGACGTCGTCAGCATGAAGCTGCGCGCCGACTTCAAGGGCGACCGCTGGGTCTTGAACGGCACCAAGATGTGGATCACCAACGGTCCCGACGCGGACGTGCTGGTGGTGTACGCGAAAAACGACCTGGAAGCGGGCGCGCGCGGCATGACGGCGTTCCTGATCGAAAAGAATTTCAAGGGCTTTTCCATCGCGCAAAAGCTCGACAAGCTGGGCATGCGCGGCTCGCACACGGGCGAACTGGTATTCCAGGATTGCGAAGTGCCGGCCGAAAACGTGCTGGGCGGCCTGGGCAAGGGCGTCAATGTGCTGATGTCGGGCCTCGATTTCGAGCGCACCGTGCTGTCCGGCGGACCGCTGGGCATCATGCAGGCCTGCATGGACCTGGTCGTGCCTTACGTGCATGACCGCAAGCAATTCGGCCAGGCTATCGGCGAATTCCAATTGATGCAAGGCAAACTAGCCGATATGTATTCGACCATGATGGCGTGCAAGGCCTATGTGTATGCCGTGGGCCAGGCTTGCGACCGCGCCACCACGCCGGAAGCCGTGCGCCAGTTGCGCAAGGATGCGGCCGGCGCCATTCTGTATAGTGCGGAGAAGGCGACCTGGATGGCAGGCGAAGCGATCCAGGCCCTGGGCGGCAACGGCTACATCAATGAGTATCCGGCCGGCCGCCTGTGGCGCGATGCCAAGCTGTACGAAATCGGCGCCGGGACCAGCGAAATCCGCCGCATGCTGATCGGCCGCGAGCTGTTTGCGGAAACCAAGTAAGCACGGGCGCGCGGTTATCGACTGGGTGATGAGCCATTCATGCGAGCACAACTATGACGCAAATTGCCTTCCCCAAATTGCTCTCTTCCCAGATTGCATTCGATATCGCGCGCACCATCCGCGACGGCTTTGACAAGCATTACCGTCTGTTCCGTGAAACGAGCCAGCACGCCAAGCGGTATTTCGAGCAAGGCGCCTGGAGCGCGGCGCAGACGGCGGCCCGCGAACGCATCGACTTTTATGACAAGCGCGTGCAGGAATGCGTGCAGATGCTCGAAGATGAGTACGAAGAGTCGGAGTTGAGCGACGAAGTGTGGCGCGAACTCAAGCTGCACTACATCGGCATGCTGACGGAACACAAGCAGCCGGAACTGGCGGAAACCTTCTTCAATTCCGTCTGCTGCAATATCCTGCACCGCACCTATTTCAATAACGACTATATTTTCGTGCGTCCCGTGGTTTCCACGGAATACATCGAGACGCAAGACCTGGTGCCCACCTACCGCGTGTACTACCCGGGCAAGGATGGCTTGCGCCTCACCTTGCTGCGCATGCTGAGCAACTTCCAGCTGGACTGTGCATTTGCCGACCTGGAGCGTGACGTGGCCCAGGTGGAAGCACGCCTGCAGCAGCTGTTCGGCGGCGACAGGCTGGAGCCGAACCACCAGCTCCAGGTCTTGACCAGTTTGTTCTACCGCAACAAGGGCGCCTATCTGGTCGGCAAGGGCATCAACGGCAACCGCGAGTATCCGTTTGTCGTGCCGATCCTGCACAACCGCCACGGCAAGCTGGTGCTCGACACGGTGCTGTTCGAGCAGCAGCAGATCGCCGTGCTGTTTTCATTTACGCGTGCCTATTTCCTGGTCGATATGGAAGTGCCGTCGGCCTATGTGCAATTCCTGCGCAGCTTGCTGCCGCGCAAACCACGCAGCGAAATCTATACGATACTGGGCCTGCAAAAACAGGGCAAGACGCTGTTTTACCGCGACTACCTGCAGCACTTGAAACACTCATCGGACCACTTTGAAAGCGCACCCGGCATCCGCGGCCTGGTGATGCTGGTGTTTGCCCTGCCGTCGTTTCCGTATGTCTTCAAGGTGATCAAGGATTTCTTTCCTCCTCCCAAGGAAACCACGCGCGCGCAAGTCCAGCAAAAGTACTTGCTGGTGAAACACCACGACCGCGTAGGCCGCATGGCCGACACGCTCGAATATTCCAACGTGGCCTTTCCGCGCGCCCGCTTTTCTGCGGAATTGCTGGCCGAACTGAAACAGTTCGCCCCATCGCTGATCGAAGAAGACCAGGAGCAGATCATCATCCGCCACCTGTACATCGAGCGGCGCATGGTGCCGCTGAACATGTGGCTGAGCAATGCCGAGAAGGAAGGCCGCGACGACCTGGTGGAACATGCCATCATCGAGTACGGCAACGCCATCAAGGAACTGGTGGCGGCGAATATTTTTCCGGGCGACATGCTGTATAAAAATTTTGGCGTGACCCGTCATCAGCGTGTCGTTTTTTACGATTACGATGAAATCGAGTACATCACCGATTGCCAGTTCCGCGTCATCCCGCAAGCCCGCACGGAGGAGGAAGAAATGTCGGCCGAACCGTGGTATCCCATCGGCAAGCACGATGTGTTTCCCGAACAATTCGGCACCTTCCTGCTCGGCAATCCACGCATCCGCAAGTATTTCATGCAGCACCATGCCGACCTGCTGACGGCGCAATACTGGCAGGCGCGCAAGCAGCGCATCGAAGACGGTCATATCGAGGACGTCTTCCCGTATCCGCAACACCTGCGTTTTTGTAAGCAAGCACCTTCCCACCCCCAACCGGAGATCCAACATGCATGATCCAGTCGTAATCGTCGGTGCCGCGCGCACCCCTATGGGCGCCTTCCAGGGCGATTTTGCCAACGTCACCGCCAGCGACCTGGGCGCCGTGGCCATCCGCGCCGCCGTCGAACGGTCCGGCGTGGCGCCAGACGCCGTTGAACACGTGTTTTTCGGCAATTGCCTGATGGCCGGCCAAGGCCAGGCGCCCGCGCGCCAAGCCTTGCGCAAGGCTGGCCTGCCCGATTCCACCGGCGCCGTGACGCTGTCGAAAATGTGCGGCTCGGCCATGCAGACGACCATGTTCGCGCATGACACCTTGCTCGCCGGCAGCGCCGACGTGGTGGTGGCGGGCGGCATGGAATCGATGACCAACGCCCCCTACCTGGTGCCGAAGGCGCGCGGCGGCTACCGCATCGGCCACGGCATGATCTATGACCACATGATGATGGATGGCCTGGAAGACGCCTACGGCCGCGATGAAAAGGGCAATGCCCGCTCGATGGGCACGTTTGCCGAGGAGTGCGCCAGCCAGTACAGCTTCACGCGCGAAGCGCAGGATGCGTTTGCCATCGAATCGGTGAAACGCGCGCAAGCGGCCACCAAGGATGGCAGTTTCGAATGGGAAATCGTGCCCGTGACCGTTTCCGGCCGCGGCGGCGACACCATCGTCAGCATCGATGAAGGTCCGCAAAAGGCCCGCCTGGAAAAAATTCCGACCTTGAAAGCGGCGTTCAAGAAGGATGGCACCATCACGGCCGCCTCGTCTTCGTCGATCAACGATGGCGCGGCAGCGCTGGTGCTGATGCGCGAATCGACGGCGAAAAAACTGGGATGCACCGTCATCGCGAAAATTCACGGCCACGCCACGCACGCGCAGGCGCCAAACGAGTTCACCACGGCTCCTATCGGCGCCATCAAGAAGCTGTACGCGAAAACAGGCTGGAGCAGCAGCAACGTCGACTTGTTCGAGATCAATGAAGCATTCGCTGCCGTGCCGATGGCCGCCATGCACGACCTCGACATTCCACACAGCAAGATCAACATCCACGGCGGCGCGTGCGCGCTGGGCCACCCGATCGGCGCCTCGGGCGCGCGCATCATCGTCACCCTGCTGGGCGCCTTGAAGAAAACCGGCGGCAAGCGCGGCGTGGCGGCCCTGTGCATCGGCGGCGGCGAAGCGACGGCGATGGCGATCGAACTGGTATAAGCGGCTCTGTTGACGACAGGCGCGCATGGTTGTTGGTTGCGCGCCTTTTCATTTGACTTTCCAGGGAGAAAACACATGCCTACCGCATTGATCATCGGCGCCTCGCGCGGCATCGGCCACGCAATCGTCCATCAATACCGCCACGCTGGCTGGAAAGTGATCGCCACGGCGCGCACGCCGGACGCTTGCGATGCCCTCAGGCAACTGGGCGCGGAAGCGCACCAGCTCGACGTGACGGATGTGGACGGCTGCGCCGCCCTGGGCTGGAAGCTCGACGATGAAAAGCTCGACGTGGCCATCCTCAACGCAGGCGTGTATGGCCCCCGTCACGATGGTTCCCCCACGCAAGAAGATTTCGATGCCGTCATGCACACGAACGTGCTGGCAGCCATGCGGCTGCTGCCGATGCTGGCGCCGCTGGTAGCGTCTGCAAAAGGCAAGCTGGCAGTGCTGTCCTCGCACATGGGCTCCCTGAGCGAACGGGGCAACCCCAGCGGTTCGCTGTACCGCGCCAGCAAGGCGGCCCTGAATTCCGTGCTGATCGATACTAGCCTCGTGCATGGCCCGCAAGGCGTCAGCTGCGTCGCCTTCCACCCGGGCTGGGTGCGCACGGACATGGGCGGCGCCGGCGCGGATATTTCCCCGGAAGAAAGCGCAGCCGGCATCCGCGCCACGCTGGCCAGCCTGCCGGCCACGGACAAGGCCGTGTTTCGCAATTACGATGGCAAGCCCATCGCCTGGTAATTCCCGCATCCACTATAAAAATATACGAGACGACGTCCATGATACTCAATGAAGAACAATCGATGATCCAGGAAGCGCTGCGCAGTTTTTCGCGCGAGCGCCTGGCGCCCAATGCGGCCCGCTGGGACAAGGAACATCATTTCCCCAAGGAAGAATTGCAGGAACTGGCCGCGCTGGGCGCCTTTGGCGTCGCCGTGCCGGAAGCGCTCGGTGGCGCCGGCCTCGACTACGTGTCGCTGGCCCTGGTGCTGGAAGAAATCGCTGCCGGTGATGGCGGCACGTCGACCATCATTTCCGTAAATAATTGCCCCGTATGCAGCATCGCCATGATGTACGCCAACGATGCGCAAAAGGAGCAATGGCTGCGTCCGCTGGCGCAAGGCACCATGCTGGGGGCGTTTTGCCTGACGGAACCGCACACGGGCAGCGATGCCTCGGCCCTGCGCACCACGGCCACGCGCGATGGCAATGAGTACGTCATCAACGGCACAAAACAATTCATTACCAGCGGCAAGTATGCAGACGTGGCCATCGTCATGGCCGTCACCGACAAGGCGGCCGGCAAGCGCGGCATCAGCGCCTTCTGGGTGCCGACGAACACGCCCGGCTACATCGTCGCGGGACTGGAACAGAAGATGGGCCAGCATTCATCTGATACGGCGCAAATCCTGTTCGACAACTGCCGCATCCCGGCGGAAAATTTGATTGGCGAAGAAGGACAAGGCTACAAGATCGCCCTGTCCGGCCTGGAAGGCGGACGCATCGGCATCGCTTCGCAAGCCGTAGGCATGGCGCGCGCCGCGTATGAAGCGGCCCTGCAGTACGCACGCGAGCGCGAAAGTTTCGGCAAACCCATTTATGAACACCAGGCCGTGCAATTCCGCCTGGCCGACATGGCCACGCAAATCGAAGCGGCGCGCCAGCTGATCCGCCACGCGGCGTCGATGAAGGATGCGGGCTTGCCCTGCCTGAAGGAAGCGGCCATGGCCAAGCTGTTTGCGTCGGAAATGGCGGAAAAAGTGTGTTCGGACGCGATCCAGGTGCACGGCGGCTACGGTTATGTGTCCGACTTCCCCGTCGAGCGCATCTACCGCGACGTGCGCGTGTGCCAGATTTACGAGGGGACCAGCGATATTCAGAAGATTTTGATTGCAAGGGCGTTGTAAACCCAACTGCAGATACTGGGGTCGTACCCTGCAGGGTACGACCCCGGGGTTACGCCCTTGGGTTTTCAATAGACGAAAAAAAAGCCCGCTAGCGCGGGCTTCGTTCCAATGTATTACCAATGCTTTAATCGTGTCATGGACGCCAGTGCTATCTGCAAAGTGCCTCCTGATTTTCGGACTCCCATGCTATCTGCATGGTGACTCCAAGTGTAAATCGACCAACGTATCCGGAATTACAAAATCCACTCTTCGCTCTGTCACGCCATCAACATTACACCTGTCGGTCGCCGCGCTGAAACTGGATGGTGAGATGATTTGCTGCCAAATCTCAATCACTGAACGGAGTATAGCACAGCTTTTTGTGCGGCGCAACAACGAATTGAAGCCATACCTTAAATCAAGTCCTTAGCGCCAGCGGCTTGTCCTCTTCGCCGCCACGGGCCACTCTTTCGTATTCGGAAATCACTTGCGCGCCCAGCAGCAGCAGGGTGGCGCCGATTTCCAGGCTGAACATGACGACGATGGCCGTCGTCATCGAGCCATACACGACGTTAACCTGCGACAAGGTGGAAAAATACCAGACCAGCACGTGACGGGCGATTTCCCACAGCAGGGCCGCTGTCACGCCGCCGATCAGCGCATGCGTAATCGATAATCTTCCAACCGGCATGACCAGGTAAATCGAGCTGAGCACGAGGATTTCGCCGCCCAGCCCCAACAGATACAGCAGCACGCCGGACACGCCTTCCAGGCCCCAGTCGTGGCGCAAGAAGCGCACGCTTTCCTCGCCCATCACCTGCAAGCCGCCGGCTACCAGCGTAATGAGCAAGATGCCCACGCCCAGGCACAGGATGTAGCAGTACGGCAGCACGGCGGAAATGAGGAAATGGCGGCGGCGGATGGCCACACGATGAATGAAAATCACGCTCATGGCGTTTTCCAGCACGGTAAACGCCAGCGAGCTGAAAAACAGCATGGTCAGCAGCAACAGCCAGCCGATCACGCCCCGGTTGTCGAGAAAATGTGCAATCTCGCCCACGATGGCCTTCGATTGTCCCGGTACCAGCCACTCCAGGTAATGGCCGATTGTTTGCAGCAATTCGTCCTGCGCGATCACGTGCGACAGGGCCACCACCACCAGCATCAGCAAGGGCACGATGGACAGCAGCGAGTAATACGCGACGGCGCCCGCCAGCAGCAAGCCCTGGTTGGCGCGGAAACCCTTCAGCACCTGCAGCACGAAGGCCAGCGGATGGCTGAGGATGTAGGTACTGGCGTGGCGGTTGATCATGTCGGGAGCGGTGAGGAAGACGGCGCAGCCTCGTGCCACGCCTTATCACACTAGCATACTGACAATCGCCCTGCTGCACCGTGCGCTAGCAGACGGCCGGCTCAAGCAAGGTCAAGGTTTGCCGGTCCGCATCCAGGGTCGCCAATATACCCATCGGTAGCGTGAACTGGTGGCGGATGTGGCCAAACGAGTAGCCGCTGACGGCCGGCACGCGTAAAGGCTGCAAATGCTGGTCCACGGTAGCATCGAGGCTCAGCGCAGTGTCGCCCTCGGCCGCCTCGCAATGCTCGAAGATGCCCAGCATCAATGCCGCCGCCTTGTTGAACCCCACGGACAGGTCGAGCTGGCATAACATCCTGTCGATGCGATACGGCACTTCATTGATTTCTTCGAGGAATAGGATGCTTTCGCGGAAATTGGCCGCATACGGCGTGCCGGCCAGCGCGCTGACCATGCACAGGTTACCGCCCGTCAAGCGTCCCGTCGCCTGGCCGCCATGCACGGTGCGGATGGCGAAATTCGGCTGCGTCTGCGCGCGGCGGTGATTCTCCAGCGCCATCGGGATCGTGTAGCTGTCTTGCGGCGTCATCAGCACGTTTTGCAGCTGCGTCACCGTGTACTCGGAAAACGTGGACGAGGCCACGGGACCGTGGAAGGTCACCAGGCCCGTCTGGCGGCCGATGGCCAGGTGCAGGGCCGTGATGTCGGAATAGCCGATCAGCACTTTCGGGTTGGCGCGGATCAAGGCGTAGTCGAGCAGCGCCAGCAGCGAAATGCAGCCGGAGCCGCCGCGGATGGCCCACACCGCCTTGACGTCCGGGTCGCGGAATGCCGCGTGCAGATCGTCGAGACGCTGCTGCACCGTGCCCGCATAGTTGCCGTGCACGGCGCGGATATTCGCGCCCAGGCTGGCGCGCAAGCCCAGCGATTCGATATTGCGCTGAGCCTTGGCGATGGCGTCCTCATCCGTAAAGCCGCCCGGTGCGATGATGGCGACCAGGTCGCCTTCGCGCAGGCGCGCCGGTTTGATCAATGCGTGTGGCTGTTGCATGCGTTTGCCCTTCCCTTGCGCGGCCGCCGCCCATGCCGGTGTGCCTGCCGCCCCCAAGGTGGCGGCCAGCAAACCGCCGAAGCGGCGCCGGCTGAGATTGGTATGACTGGACATGCGGCCCTTTCCTGGAATAAAAACGGCGACGCCAGGCGCCGCCGCACGAGGTTAGCATGCCGACAGGATCGCCGCCGGCATGGCTGCCTTACAGGAACTTGTACTTCAGCTGGAACGATAGCGAACGGCCGCGCGGGTCGGCCACGCGGGGATCCCAGCCGGCGCCCACCACTTCATCCACGTTGTGCGCAGTGAACGGTGGGTCGCGGTCGAACAAGTTCTGGATGCCCACGGTAATCGTCGTATTTTTGAAGCCCGTGTACGTGCCCGACAAGTTATACGTGGTGTAGCTGGACACATCCGGCTTGAAGCCCGGTGGCGGCGACCCCTTGCCGCCATTCGGCAACTGGTCCTTGTAGCCCGACGAAAAACTCTGGATCAGCAAGCCGCTCCAGTCGCCGCGCGACACGCCAAAACTGGCATTGTGTTTCCAGCGCAGGTACAGATCGCGCGTATAAAACTTGCCGACCAGTTCCTGGTATTGCTGGCCTTGATATTCCGCAAACTTGAAGCTGTCCATATACGTGCCGTCCAGGGTCGCCGTCCATTTCGCGTCCTGGACCTTGCCTTCACCGCGCAAGCCCACGTCGAGGCCGCGCACGCGGCTGCCTGCCGCATTGATCCAGCCCGCCTGCACGTACTCGATGGTGCCGTCCGGATTGCGGTGGATGTACTGATTCAGCGCCTGGTAATTGGCCAGCACGATTTGCGGCGTGCGGTTCAGGATGCGGTCCTTGGTATTGATGGCCCAGTAGTCGAACGAGGCGGAATAGCCCTTGAATGGCTCGATGACAAAGCCGACGCTGCCCTGCTTCGACGTTTCCGGCTTCAGATTCGTATTGCCGCCCGTCCTGTAGTCGAGACGGTCGATGGCGCAGTATTCGGGCACGCCCGGATGCTTGGCGCAACCCTCCTGGTCGATCACGCCGTTCGGCAATTCCTGGCTCAGCGAACCGGAATACAGCTGCTGGAAGCTTGGCGCGAGGAAACCCTTACTGGCCGAACCACGGAACAGCAGGAAGTCGGTCGGCTGGTAGCGGAAAGCCACTTTCGGATTCGTCGTCGCGCCCACCAGGCTGTAATCGTCACGGCGGATGGCCAGTTGCATTTCCAGGTCTTTCGTGACCGGCACCAGCAACTCGGCATACACGGCCTTGACGGTACGGCTGGCATCTTTCAATGAAGCATTGCCTGGTGCCAGCAGGATCTGGATGGCGTCGACGTCTTGCCCGAAGCTATAACCTTCGCGGCGCAAGTCAAAGCCGGCCGCCATGGCCAGCGCACCGGCCGGCAGCTGAAACAGCTCGCCCGAAACGGAACCGTCGATCTGCGTCAGGGTTGTCTTGCCGTGCTGGAAGTCGCCACGGAACTTGGTCGATTCGATCAATTGCTTGGCCGCTTCCGTCTGGCTCTGGCCCGCGCCCACCCACGGATTGATGATGCCCGTCGCCAGGGCCGCGTACAGCTTGTCCGTGTAGGAATAGCCATCCGTCAGCTTGGTCTTGGTGCTGCTTTCGGCGCGCGAAATGCCCGCCTTGTAATCCCACTTGCCGAAGTTGCCTTCAAAGCCCACCAGCACGCGGGCATTGTCGGT
Organism: Janthinobacterium sp. 78; assembly: GCF_003096775.1. NCBI lineage: Bacteria > Pseudomonadati > Pseudomonadota > Betaproteobacteria > Burkholderiales > Oxalobacteraceae > Janthinobacterium > Janthinobacterium sp. 78. Next base: position 242,411 of record NZ_QENT01000001.1, read on the forward strand.
GGTGTTTTCCTGCGTGCGGTTGCCCACGTCATTCGCGCGCCATTTGTAGGAAATCGGCTTGGTCTTGTCGAAAGAAGGGATGTAGGCCGACAGATCCTGGTAATACGCGCCGCCGACCGGATACAAATTCTTGTTGGCAACGGTCGCCTGCACCTGCATCGGCGTCAAAATGGCCGTGGCCTTGGTGCGCGAACCGAGCACTTCGACAAACATGCGGTGGTCGGGCGCCAGCTGGAACGTGCCGCGCGACAACAGATTGGCCCGCTCGACGGGGAATTGCAGCACATAGTCGGCGCCATAGTCGTACGCGCACGAATACTTGGTGCGCAACGGCGAGGTCACATCTTTCCACAGCGCCGTCTGGTATTGCGACATGCCGGCGATGCTGTCGCACTTGCCCTGGAAGCTCAGCGGATTGGCTTGCAGATATTTATTCGCATCGCCAGGCAGCTGGAACGCGGTGCCCAGCGCCGTGCCGGCACCCGCCATCTGGTTGGCGAACGGCGTGCCCGTGGTATCGGGCGACAGGCCGCGGCCCGGCTGGTAGCCGTTGACGAAGGAGCGGTCGCTGCCGTTCAAGCGCTCGGCCTTGTCGACGGTCAGGCTGGCCATGATGTTGTAGCGGTCCGACTCCAGCGAGCCCGTGCCCGCCAGGATGGACGCGCGGCGCGTGGCGCCGCCGCCTGCCTGCGTGTCGTTGGTCGAGACGGACGCTTCCACGCCGCTGTAATTGGTTTTCAGAATGAAATTGATCACGCCGCCGATGGCGTCCGTGCCGTAGATGGCCGAGGCGCCATCCTTGAGAATTTCCACGCGTGAAATCGCACCCAGTGGAATCGAGTTCAAGTCGACCGACTTGCCGCTGGCGCCGTGCGTGGCGATGCGGCGGCCGTTCAACAGCACCAGGGTGCTCGATGGGCCCAGGCCACGCAGCGAGGCGAACGAGGCGCCACCGCTGACCCTGTCCGCATCGGCGCCAAACACGTTATTGCCCGAAGTCATGTTATCGGCGCCCGTGCCGTTGGCCGACAGGGTGCGCACCAGTTGCTCGGTCGTCGTGATGCCCTGTTTTTCGATCTGGTCAAAGGTGATGACTTGCACCGGCAGTGCGCCTTCCTTGGCCACCCGCTTGATGCTGCTGCCCGTCACTTCGACCCGTTGCATCGCTGGCGGCACCGCTTCCTGTGCCACTACCGGCCCCACCACCCCCATCAATGCCACCAACTGCGCTAGCTTCTTCAATTTCACAGGTCTTCTCCTTGTTGGGCAATCGAAACTTGAGTTATCAAGTCAGGCTGTTTTTTCACGTCGCAGCTGTCTGTCTCGCAGTACATTTTTTTATGACATTTGCGCATGACTTTATTTGTTTTCATTTTCAGAGTAGCGCGATGCATCCGCAGCCAGCCAATGAAAAATGCTTTCCTAACCATAACTTTTTGGAATGAATGCCCTTTTCAGCGACGTGGTCACTTGCCTGCGGGGCGGCCCTTGGCGGGATCGACGTCCAGATAGCGCCAGGACGTGAATTCCACGGGGTGGCGCCTGTAGTTTTTTAGCCACGGTTGCTGCAGGTCGGCAGAGATGGGATGCGTCAGCAACACCCACGGCGTGTAAGCGTGGATCAGCTGAAACAGGTCGAAGTACAGACTGCGTCGGCGCGGCGTATCGGATAGCAGGCGCGCCTCCTCATAGCGTTTATTGTAATCGGGCAAGTTGAAGCGGGCATAGTTGGCGCGGCCAACGTTGCCACCATACAACAATTGCATAAAGTTATCGCCATCGGGGAAGTCGGCGATCCAGTTGGTCTCGAACATCTGCACCTTGCCCAGGCGCGACGCCTTGATGATTTCCGTCTTCTTGTCGCTCTTGAACTCAACGCGCACGCCGATGGCGTTCAGATTGCGCCGCCACAACTCATCGCGCAGGCGTCCCACCGTACTCGGCTCCGTATGCATGCTCAGCAGCAAGGGCGTGCCATCGGGCTGCGTGCGGAAACCATCAACGCCCACCTTGTAGCCGAAGCGGTCCAGCAAGGCGCGCGCCAGCACGGGATCGTAGCCGACGGGGCTGCGGTAAGCCTTGTCGTAACCGAGCACATTCGGCGGCAGCGGCGACTGCGCCGGCAAGGCCAGGCCCTTTTTCAGCAGCGCGATGTCTTCGCGGCTGTTGTAGCTGAGGGCGATGGCGCGCCGCAGGGCCAGCTTGTCCTTGCTGGTGCCGCCCAGCACGGGGTCGTCCATGTTCATCCACATGTAATACGTCTGCAGCACGGGAAAGCGCGTCAGCTGCAAGCCCTTGGCGGCCAGCGCCGGTTTCAGGGCGCCGTTTTCCAGCACCATGTCCGTCATCGATTCCGGTACTTGCTCCAGGTAATCGAATTCACCTTTCAGGAAACCCAGCATGCGCGATTGATATTCCTCGACGATGCGCACCTCGATGCGCTCGACCAGCGGTAATTGCTTGCCTTCCAGCGCAGTGGCGATGACGCGCGCGTCGACCGGCAAAGCGGCCAGCGCCTTGGCCTCGGTATGGAACACGGTGGCACGGAAAGTCGGATTGGCTTGCAGCACGATCTTGTCGCTGCGCTTCCATTCCTTGACGAGGAACGGCCCCGTGCCCACGGGGTGATTACCGATCTGCCCTGCCGCCGGGTACGCTTCGGCCACTTCGCGCGCCACCACGGCTGTCGCCGGCATGGCCAGGTAAAACAGGAAGTTCGGGTCGATGGCGTTGAGGCGGATGCGCAGGGTGTATTTGTCCAGCGCCTGCAAGCCGGCGATCGGCGTGTCGTAGCTGAATTTGGCTTTCAGGGCCGCATCGCCGACCAGCTTGTCTTCCAGCAAGAACAGCCACGGCGACTTCAGGCTCGGGTCATACAGCCGCGTCAGGCTGTAGACATAATCCTGCGCCGTCACTTCGCGCGGCTGGCCCTTGAAGGCGGGATCGGGCGTGAAAAAAATGCCGGGCTGCAAGTGAAAGGTATACGTGCGACCGCCGTCTGCCACGGTGGGCATGGCGCGCGCCGTATTGCCCTGCAGCTGCACCGGACGCGCCAGGTAGTCATAGCGCAGCAGCGGGTCAAAGATGTTTTCCATCAAATTCAGGCTGGCCAGGTCGGACGCCACGGCCGGGTCCAGGCCCGTCTCGCTGGTGCTCAAAAACAAGTGCAAGGTCTTGTTCGCGCGGGCGTCGGTGGCGGCGTGGGCCGGTACAGCGAACAGCGTCAACAGGGCCAGGCCGGCGGCGCAGGCGGTTTTGCGTAAAAACATCATCAGTGATCCAGTGCAGACAGGGGTAACGAACAACGACAAGCGACAGGCATCCCCCACACTACGCGGGCAAGCGACGGGGCGCCAATGAAAACAGGCTGCCAGCTTATAACTTTTTGGCATGCGATTGCTGCATTCTTTCATCAACTCGTATCGGGCTGCCCCTATACTTTGTTTGCAGACATTTTTCACTCCCGACACACAGAACTGATCGCATATGGCACTTAATTACATCTGGTCCGGCTTTTTCCTCGTTGGCTTCCTGGCCGCAGTGCTGCAGTGGCTGTTTCTCGGCGATACCGATATCTTCAAGCGCATCATCGACGGCACGTTTGAAACGGCGCGCATGGGCGTGATGGATATCGCCCTGCCGCTGGCGGGCGTGATGACCCTGTGGCTGGGCATCATGAACATCGGTGAAAAGGCGGGCATCGTCGGCTGGCTGGCGAAAGTGATCGCGCCCTTCTTTTCGCGCATCTTCCCGGAAATTCCGAAAGACCATCCGGCCACGGGCCACATGGTGATGAATTTCTCGGCCAACCTGCTGGGCCTGGACAATGCGGCCACGCCATTCGGCCTGAAAGCCATGGAAAGCCTGCAAACCCTGAATCCGAACAAGGAAGAGGCGACGAATGCGCAAATCATGTTTTTGGTGCTGCACACCTCGGGCCTGACCCTGATTCCGTTGGCCATCATGGCGCAGCGCTCCATCCTCGGCGCAGCCGACCCGTCCGACATCTTTATCCCCTGCATGATCGCCACCTATGTGGCCACCATGGTCGGCATCATCACGGTATCCATCAAGCAACGCATCAACTTGCTCAACCGCGTCGTCCTGAGCTGGATGGGCGGCATGACGAGCGCCATCGTCGCCATGATCTGGTACTTCACGCAATACCTGACGAAACAGGAGATCGAACTGGTTTCGAAGGTGGTCAGCAACCTGGTGTTGATCAGCGTCATCGCCATTTTCATCATCGGCGCGCTGCGCAAGAAAGTGAACGTGTACGACGCCTTCATCGAGGGCGCGAAAGGCGGCATCCAGACCTCGATTACCGTGATTCCCTACCTGGTCGGCATGCTGGTGGCCATCAGCGTGATCCGCAACGCGGGCGTATTCAATTTCCTGATGAGCGGCATGAACTGGTTCTTCGCCAACCTGGGCATCAATACGGACTTCGTGCCCGCCCTGCCAACGGCCATGATGAAGCCGCTCAGCGGCTCCGGCTCGAAAGCCATGATGATCGACGCCATGAATACCTACGGTGTCGACTCCTTCGTCGGCCGCCTGGCCTGCGTCTTCCAGGGCTCGGCCGACACCACCTTCTATATCGTGGCCCTGTACTTCGGCTCCGTCGGCATCCGCAAGACGCGCTATGCCATCACGGCCGGCCTCATCGCCGATTTCGCTGGCGTGGTCACGGCCGTCTTTGTCGCCTACGTCTTTTTCCACTAAGGAGCACCATGTTACGTCCTGTTCTGATGGCTGCGCTGTTGGCGGGTCTTGGCCTGTCGACTGCCCACGCGCAATTGCCCGAATCCGTCAGCCTGCTGCTGCGCAGCGCGAATATTCCCGAAGACGCCATGGGCGCCATCGTCTTGCGTGGCAGCACCACCGTGCTGTCGCACGGCGCCGAGCGCAGCATGCAGCCCGCTTCCACCATGAAGCTGGTGACGACGGCCGTGGGCCTGGAGCAATTGGGCCCCACCTTCCGCGGCCGCACGGAATTGCGCACCAGCGCCGACGTCATCAATGGCGTACTGAAAGGCGACTTGATCCTGCGCGGCGGCGCCGACACGGATTTCAACGCGGACGTGCTGGCACACATGCTGCAAACCCTGCGCAACCAGGGTATCGTCAAAATCAAGGGCGACCTGATCCTCGACCGCCAGCTGTTCCAGCCGGCCCGGCCCGATATCGGTACGCCGCCCTTCGATGAGTCGGCCGAGTTCCGCTACAACGTCATTCCCGATGCCTTGTTGCTGAACACCAATTTACTCGATATCAACATGAACTCGACGGACCGGCAATTGAGCATCCTGATGCAGCCGCCGCTGGAGAACGTCAGCATCACCAGCGACATGAAGCTCATCAAGGGTAGCTGTGCCCGGTGGGAAGACGGTTGGCGCCCACCCGAATACCGGCGCGATGCGAGCGGCAAGCTGCAGGTGATACTGCACGGCACCTTCCCGCAAAATTGCAGCAAGGCCACCAGCATCAATGTACTCGACCGCAACGATTATGCAGACCGCTTGTTCCGTGCCACCTGGAAACGCCTGGGCGGCACGCTCACGGGCACGGTACGCGAAGCGCCATTGACGGGCTTGCCGCCGACGGCCGAGCCGGTCGGCACGCGCATGCTGGCCGACCACGTGGCGCGCGCCTTGCCGGAAGTCTTGCGTGACATCAACAAGACCTCCGACAACACCCTGGCCCGCACCTTGTTCCTGAGCCTGGGCAGCTTGCAGAGCGATGGCTGGCTGGGCAGCCGCCCCGTTGCCATGGCGGCGCCGGAAGACACGGCCACGCGTGCGCGGCTAGTCATCCAGGAATGGTTCCAGCGGCACCATATCGATACCCAGGGCATGCTGATCGACAACGGCTCCGGCTTGTCGCGCACCGGGCGCATTGCACCAGCACAAATGGCTAGCGTGCTGCAAGCGATGCAGCAAAGTCCGTGGGCGCCCGAGTTCCAGTCCAGCCTGCCCATCGTGGCGCTGGACGGCACCATGCGCAAGCGCCTGCTGAACAGCCCGGCCGCCGCGCGCGCCCGCATCAAGACGGGCACATTAAAGAATGTGGTGGCCATCGCCGGCTATGTGCCTGACGCCAACAACCAGTTATGCGTGGTGGTCGCCATGATCAATAGCGACCTGGTGGGCAATGGCAATGGCCGCGCCGCCGTCGATGCGCTGATCGAGTGGGTCGCCAGGAGCGGCGCCACGCCAGTGGTGGCTGGCCAATAAAAGGGACGCAAAGACAGAAAGGCAGCGCGTAGCGCTGCCTTTTTTTACGCCTGTACGCTGTAAAACCTGCCAAAGCGCCAGACGAAAAAAAACCCCACCATTGCTGGCGGGGTTTTTCTCTACTGCGTATAACAAGCCTGACGATAACCTACTTTCACACTGGTTGCAGCACTATCATCGGCGCAAAGTTGTTTCACGGTCCTGTTCGGGATGGGAAGGGGTGGGACCAACTTGCTATGGTCATCAGGCATAACTTGTACTGGCATTTGTCCTCAGTGGAGCGACAAAGCCTGAATCTGGAAGAAGCAAAGATTGGGTAATGAATAGTAGTATCAACAAACGCACAACGTTGTACCGTCTTATCCTCTGTACCTGCTAAGGTTATAGGGACAAGCCGTACGGGCAATTAGTACTGGTTAGCTTAATGCATTACTGCACTTCCACACCCAGCCTATCAACGTCCTGGTCTCGAACGACCCTTCAAAGAGCTCAAGGCTCTGGGAAATCTCATCTCAAGGCAAGTTTCCCGCTTAGATGCTTTCAGCGGTTATCTCTTCCGTATTTAGCTACCCGGCAATGCCACTGGCGTGACAACCGGTACACCAGAGATACGTCCACTCCGGTCCTCTCGTACTAGGAGCAGCCCCCTTCAAATTTCCAACGCCCACGGCAGATAGGGACCAAACTGTCTCACGACGTTTTAAACCCAGCTCACGTACCACTTTAAATGGCGAACAGCCATACCCTTGGGACCGGCTACAGCCCCAGGATGTGATGAGCCGACATCGAGGTGCCAAACTCCCCCGTCGATATGAACTCTTGGGAGGAATCAGCCTGTTATCCCCAGAGTACCTTTTATCCGTTGAGCGATGGCCCTTCCATACAGAACCACCGGATCACTATGTCCTACTTTCGTACCTGCTCGACTTGTCAGTCTCGCAGTTAAGCACGCTTATGCCATTGCACTATCAACACGATGTCCGACCGTATCTAGCGTACCTTCGAACTCCTCCGTTACACTTTAGGAGGAGACCGCCCCAGTCAAACTGCCTACCATGCACTGTCCCCGATCCGGATAACGGACCAAGGTTAGAACCTCAAACAAACCAGGGTGGTATTTCAAGGTTGGCTCCACGAGAACTAGCGTCCCCGCTTCAAAGCCTCCCACCTATCCTACACAGATTGGTTCAAAGTCCAATGCAAAGCTACAGTAAAGGTTCATGGGGTCTTTCCGTCTAGCCGCGGGTAGATTGCATCATCACAAACATTTCAACTTCGCTGAGTCTCGGGAGGAGACAGTGTGGCCATCGTTACGCCATTCGTGCAGGTCGGAACTTACCCGACAAGGAATTTCGCTACCTTAGGACCGTTATAGTTACGGCCGCCGTTTACTGGGACTTCAATCAAGAGCTTGCACCCCATCATTTAATCTTCCAGCACCGGGCAGGCGTCACACCCTATACGTCCACTTTCGTGTTTGCAGAGTGCTGTGTTTTTATTAAACAGTCGCAGCCACCAGTTTATTGCAACCCTTTCACCCTTCTGGAGTAAACCAGTCAAGCTACCGGGGCGTACCTTTTCCCGAAGTTACGGTACCAATTTGCCGAGTTCCTTCTCCCGAGTTCTCTCAAGCGCCTTAGAATACTCATCTCGCCCACCTGTGTCGGTTTGCGGTACGGTCTCGTATGACTGAAGCTTAGAGGCTTTTCTTGGAACCACTTCCGATTGCTTCGTGCACAAGTGCACTCGTCTCAACCCCTTGAATTCCGCACCCGGATTTGCCTAAGTGCCTTCTATGAGCCAAAAACCAACTATTCCAACAGTTGGACAACCTTCCGCGATCCGTCCCCCCATCGCATCATACGACGGTGCAGGAATATTAACCTGCTTCCCATCAGCTACGCATCTCTGCCTCGCCTTAGGGGCCGACTCACCCTGCTCCGATGAACGTTGAACAGGAAACCTTGGGCTTACGGCGTGGAGGCTTTTCACCCCCATTATCGCTACTCATGTCAGCATTCGCACTTCTGATACCTCCAGCATCCTTTACAAGACACCTTCGCAGGCTTACAGAACGCTCTCCTACCATATATATCTGTGATAAATCACAGAACAATATCCGCAGCTTCGGTGACTGGCTTAGCCCCGTTACATCTTCCGCGCAGGACGACTCGATCAGTGAGCTATTACGCTTTCTTTAAATGATGGCTGCTTCTAAGCCAACATCCTGACTGTTTTAGCCTTCCCACTTCGTTTTCCACTTAGCCAATCTTTGGGACCTTAGCTGGCGGTCTGGGTTGTTTCCCTCTTGACGCCGGACGTTAGCACCCGACGTCTGTCTCCCAAGCTCGCACTCATCGGTATTCGGAGTTTGCAATGGTTTGGTAAGTCGCAATGACCCCCTAGCCATAACAGTGCTCTACCCCCGATGGTGATACTTGAGGCACTACCTAAATAGTTTTCGGAGAGAACCAGCTATTTCCAAGTTTGTTTAGCCTTTCACCCCTACCCACAGCTCATCCCCTAATTTTTCAACATTAGTGGGTTCGGACCTCCAGGGCGTGTTACCGCACCTTCATCCTGGCCATGAGTAGATCACTTGGTTTCGGGTCTACACCCAGCGACTGATCGCCCTATTCGGACTCGATTTCTCTACGGCTTCCCTATGCGGTTAACCTTGCCACTGAATGTAAGTCGCTGACCCATTATACAAAAGGTACGCAGTCACGGAACAAGTCCGCTCCTACTGTTTGTATGCACACGGTTTCAGGATCTATTTCACTCCCCTTCCGGGGTTCTTTTCGCCTTTCCCTCACGGTACTGGTTCACTATCGGTCGATTACGAGTATTTAGCCTTGGAGGATGGTCCCCCCATATTCAGACAGGATGTCACGTGTCCCGCCCTACTTGTCGTACGCTTAGTATCACCGGTCCAATTTCACATACGGGGCTATCACCCACTATGGCTCCCATTTCCAGAGGATTCTGTTATCGGTCCGACTATCACGTACAGGCTCTTCCCATTTCGCTCGCCGCTACTTTGGGAATCTCGGTTGATTTCTTTTCCTGCAGCTACTTAGATGTTTCAGTTCGCCGCGTTCGCCTTGCATACCTATGTATTCAGTATGCAATACCCTAAAAGGGTGGGTTGCCCCATTCGGAAATCTGCGGATCAAAGTGTGTTTGCTCACTCCCCGCAGCTTATCGCAAGCTACTACGTCCTTCATCGCCTGTAATCGCCAAGGCATCCACCATGTGCACTTATTCGCTTGTCCCTATAACGTTAGCCTCTCATCATTTGCATGAGGAAAGAGCGTTACAGGAATAAGAAAGTACAACGTTGTTGCTTGTTTGTTGATACATACAATCATTACCCATCGATTTGCGTTTTACGGCAAACCAATCAATAAATAATCTTTACTTCTTCCAGATTGTTAAAGAACATACAGCACTTGATCTCGAAAAGACCAAACCTAAATCCTGGTGCACTCTGCACTGATTTACGTTTGAACTTTTGGTGGAGGATGACGGGATCGAACCGACGACCCCCTGCTTGCAAAGCAGGTGCTCTCCCAGCTGAGCTAATCCCCCTAGGGTATTTCCAGACTACAGAAACTGGTAGGGCTGGTTGGACTCGAACCAACGACCCCCGCGTTATCAACACGGTGCTCTAACCAGCTGAGCTACAGCCCCAAATGCTGTTCTTTATATTAACAGCCGATAAGTGTGAACATTTGATGCGTGAATCATTACTGATTCGTGCAAACTCTAGAAAGGAGGTGATCCAGCCGCACCTTCCGATACGGCTACCTTGTTACGACTTCACCCCAGTCACGAATCCTACCGTGGTAAGCGCCCTCCTTACGGTTAAGCTACCTACTTCTGGTAAAACCCGCTCCCATGGTGTGACGGGCGGTGTGTACAAGACCCGGGAACGTATTCACCGCGACATGCTGATCCGCGATTACTAGCGATTCCAACTTCATGCAGTCGAGTTGCAGACTACAATCCGGACTACGATACACTTTCTGCGATTAGCTCCCCCTCGCGGGTTGGCGGCGCTCTGTATGTACCATTGTATGACGTGTGAAGCCCTACCCATAAGGGCCATGAGGACTTGACGTCATCCCCACCTTCCTCCGGTTTGTCACCGGCAGTCTCATTAGAGTGCCCTTTCGTAGCAACTAATGACAAGGGTTGCGCTCGTTGCGGGACTTAACCCAACATCTCACGACACGAGCTGACGACAGCCATGCAGCACCTGTGTACTGGTTCTCTTTCGAGCACTCCCTGATCTCTCAAGGATTCCAGCCATGTCAAGGGTAGGTAAGGTTTTTCGCGTTGCATCGAATTAATCCACATCATCCACCGCTTGTGCGGGTCCCCGTCAATTCCTTTGAGTTTTAATCTTGCGACCGTACTCCCCAGGCGGTCTACTTCACGCGTTAGCTGCGTTACCAAGTCAATTAAGACCCGACAACTAGTAGACATCGTTTAGGGCGTGGACTACCAGGGTATCTAATCCTGTTTGCTCCCCACGCTTTCGTGCATGAGCGTCAATCTTGACCCAGGGGGCTGCCTTCGCCATCGGTGTTCCTCCACATATCTACGCATTTCACTGCTACACGTGGAATTCTACCCCCCTCTGCCAGATTCTAGCCTTGCAGTCTCCAATGCAATTCCCAGGTTGAGCCCGGGGATTTCACATCAGACTTACAAAACCGCCTGCGCACGCTTTACGCCCAGTAATTCCGATTAACGCTTGCACCCTACGTATTACCGCGGCTGCTGGCACGTAGTTAGCCGGTGCTTATTCTTCAGGTACCGTCATTAGCAAGAGATATTAGCTCTCACCGTTTCTTCCCTGACAAAAGAGCTTTACAACCCGAAGGCCTTCTTCACTCACGCGGCATTGCTGGATCAGGCTTTCGCCCATTGTCCAAAATTCCCCACTGCTGCCTCCCGTAGGAGTCTGGACCGTGTCTCAGTTCCAGTGTGGCTGGTCGTCCTCTCAGACCAGCTACTGATCGATGCCTTGGTAGGCTTTTACCCTACCAACTAGCTAATCAGATATCGGCCGCTCCACGAGCATGAGGTCTTGCGATCCCCCACTTTCATCCTTAGATCGTATGCGGTATTAGCGTAACTTTCGCTACGTTATCCCCCACTCTAGGGTACGTTCCGATATATTACTCACCCGTTCGCCACTCGCCACCAGAGCAAGCTCCGTGCTGCCGTTCGACTTGCATGTGTAAGGCATGCCGCCAGCGTTCAATCTGAGCCAGGATCAAACTCTTCAGTTTAATCTCTGTTACTTTGCCATTTTATTGGCATGGTCGAACTATTTAACTAGTTCAAACCCCTCGCATTGCGAGGTGTTTGCTCACTCAAAAAACTGACAGGCTACTTCCGAAGAAGTATCCTATTTCATTATTTCTTGTGAACATTTGATATTTTAAGTTAGACGCCAATCCGAAGATTGACGCTGCACTTACATCAAATGCTCACACTTATCGACTGTTAATTGTTAAAGAACTGTATTCGGTGCCACTTTCGCGCTATCGACAAAGCGTTGTGTTTGTCAGCTGCAAAGAAGGAAGATTATGAAGCTTTTTCAGCATTTCGTCAACCTTCTTTTTTGCCCGCTTCACTCGGCATTTGCATGCATCGTTCAGCGAGGGGGCGAATTATAGTCCTGCCCCGCGATAGTGGCAAGGCTTTCAGCCAAGATTTTGTATCGCCGCCCTGACCCAGCGAAAACCCAGTCTTTCCTGCTCCATACGCAGGCATTCGCCCAAAGCATGTTCGCGCAGTATTGTAAACAGGGCCAGTTCCTCATGCGTCAAGCGGGTCAGATTACCACCGTGGCGTTTATGCGGCTCTTCACTCCCCCACAGCAAGCGGTGCGCTTCCAGGGTCGCGATGTCCATCAGCATGGAGCGCGCTTGCGGCAGGTATGCGCGCAAGCGATCCAGGATGGCAAAGCCGTGCGTATCGATATCGCCCCAGTAAATTACTTCCTTGTCAGCCAACCACGGCACATCACCGAGGCGTTCGACACTATAACCGCCGCCGAAAATCACCATGCAGTCTTCAACCTCCGGAAACGCCAGGCCATTGATTTCATTCTCGGTAATAAAGACGCGTTTTACATTGACATGCAAGGCAGCGAACTGCGCTACCGGCACGCTCAGGTCAGACAAGCCAGCGATATAATGACGCGGATCGAGCAGGCGAAAACGTATCAATACCGGTTTGCTCAATAATCCATAACGCGTTTCAAATTGGCGCGCCCCGACGGCCTGCGCGTCGATCGCCTCGGGCAGCATTAGCTGATCCAGTAATTCCGCCAGCAAGGCCTTGCGCGTTTCGATGAATTTTCCGTCCACCCCAGCGATGTCGAGTTCGCGCAAGTAAAGCTGCGGACGTGGATGCGCCACAAACCATTGCAGGATCAGCACGATGCGTTCCCATGCGGGCGCGTGCTCGAGCAACAGCATCGGACGGCGCGCGATCCAGCCGGCCAAAGCAGGAAACGCCTGCAGCGTCAGCGTCAGCAATTGCTCGAAACGCCGCTTCTCCGCCATTTTTCCGATCAGCCGCAAGGCGTCGCCCTCTTCGTCCACGACCACGCCAGCCGGCATGCGATTGCGCCCCAACTGGCGATGATTGATATCACGCCATTCGATGGTGTAGCCGTAGCCCTTGTGACTCTTGCTGCCTTCGTCAAGTTGGCGTATCCAGCGCCGCACTTCATCGAATTGCTCGCCCAGTTGCGCCGATGCAGGCTGGCGCAGATTGAGAGGCAAGGGAAACAGCACGCTCTGACTGACATGCGCCGCCAGCAGGCGACCGCTGTCCCACAGGCGCAGTAACTGCATACGAATGTCAGCCGGCGTGGTCCAGTTGCTGCTCATGGCACTCATGCGCTGCGGGCCTGGCGCTCGGCCTGGTATTGCTCGATGCTCAGGCAGCGCAACATTGATTGCCGGCCCTCTTCGCTGTGCACGAAACCCAGTCCGGCAACATAGGGTTCGATGATATGAATTTTTTGTAAGGGCGTGACGATTAGCAATTGCAGATTCATGCGCTTGAACAATTCCAGGCCATACCGCGCTGACTCATCCGAGCCACGCCCAAATGCTTCATCGATCACGACAAAACGGAAGGAACGGGAGCGCACCACTCCCCACTCCAAACCAAACTGATACGCCAGACTGGCGGCCAGCACGGTATAGGCCAGCTTTTCCTTCTGTCCGCCAGACTTGCCGCCAGCATCGGTGTAATGTTCATGCTCGCGGTCGTCTTCGCGCCAGCGCTCGGAAGCCGAAAACACAAACCAGTTGCGCACATCGGTCACCTTGCGCGTCCAGCGCTTGTCCACCTCGGCGCTCCCGCTGCGGCCACGGAAGCGCTCGATAATCGTTTTGACCTGCAGAAATTTGGCTTCGGAATATTCTTCGTCGCTCGACCCGGTCAGCGCGCCTTCGGTGCAGGCACGCAAGTCGGCCTGGAAGTCGCGCAGGTCAGCGTCCAGGTTGGGCTCGGCTTCCAGCGCGATGTAACGGTTGGGGTTGTAATCGATATCATGCAAGGAGAGGTTGATGATGTCGATGCGTTCACGGATGGTTTCCCGCTCCCGCTTGAGCTGCGACTGGAAGCCGGCAATTTCGCGGATCGTGTTTTCATTGAGTAGCTCCTTGAAGCGCTGCGCAAAGCGCGGCAAATCATCGGCCTGCAGTGCCGCCAGCATCTTGCCGAATTCACCAGCGGCATTGATGCTGACATCGACCTCACGCGTATCGAGCGGCCAGGCCGTGACGTAATCGCTCATGGTATTGATGATACGGTCGCGCAAACTGGCGATTTTCTTGCCGTCGGCATCGATACGCGCCTGCAAGAAAGTGCGCATGTCTTTTTCACGGTTGTCGCACGACTCCACCGTCAGTTTGTGTTCGCCCAGCGCTTCCGCCTGTAGCAACTGCAGCAAGGGAAAATACAGCTCACGCGCGTGCAACGGCGTGGCGTCCAGCAACTGTGCGCAATCGCCCAAGTGACCGCTGGCCTGCTCCTGGCGTTCGCTGAGCCTGGCATGCTCGGTGGTGTGGCGGCTGATGTCGTCATCCGTTTTGGCTTGCGCTTGCGTCAACGCCTCAAGCTGGCCCTGCAGCTCTTGCAGCAGATCGGACGCCGCTTCCAGTGCCTCTTTTTCACGCAGTAATTGTTCGATCGCCAGCAGCAAGGGCTTCCAGTCCAGTTCGCCGAAATGCTGGAACACCGCCAGTTGCTGCCAGTGACCCAGGCGGTCCTGATGCGTTTTGACATCAATGCCCAGTGCACTGATGCGAGCACGATGGGCGGTGATGCGCAATGACAAATCACGCGCCTGCTTTTCCAGCGCCGCGATCTTGGCCTGGTTGGTCCAGCCCAGCACATAACGGGTGCGGTCTTGCAACGGATGACGGTCATCCTTTTCATGGCGCTCGCCACCCGCCTTGATCTGGCCGTTGCGCGTGATGGCCAATTTTTCACATTGGAATTGCTGCAGCGATTCACAGCATGCGTAGTCGAAACGCCGCGCCAGTTCACCGGCTATCCATGGATAAAATGCCGAATCAGGCTTGATGGACAGCTTGCGCACCAGGGAGTCCGGATGCAGCGGCCGTGCGTCCGGCACATTGACCGCGCGTACCCGAAAATACACCAGGCGCGCTCCAAGATGGCTGCGGTCCACCCATGCCGCCACCGCCGCATAATGGGCTTCCGGCACCAGCAGCGCCAGGCCGAAATTGTGCAGCAGGCGTTCGGCCGCGCCCTCCCACTCGTCCGCATCGTCGCGTACCTGGATCAACTCGCCAACAAAGGGCAGCTCATCACCATCGAGATCAAGCGCGCCGCACAGCAAGTCACGCAGTTTCAGCATCTGGCCTGGAATATTCGAGCGGCGCTGGCGCAACGATGCGAGCTCCGCCGATAACTCGCCATGGCTGGCCCCCAGTTCGCGCACCATGACACCCGCCTCTGTCAGGCTGTTCTGGCACTCGTCGCGCTGCGCGACGCATTGCGCCTGGCCACTGTCGATGGCACGCAGATTGGCGCTGAAGCCTTCGTCATCGGCCGCACCAGGCAAGCCCAGCGCTTGCGCCAATTGCTCGTAGAGCGCTGCGCGCCGCGCACGCTCATCCTTCAGCGTTTGCCGGCGCGCGATCTCGGCGTCGATCTGCGCCAGGCGATTGCCGCCGTTGGCGGAAATGGCTTCCCGTATTTCATCGCGGCGCAGGCCTTGTTCGCCGCGCTGCTGTTGCAGCCGCTGCAGGCGCGCGGCGGTTTTTTCCAGTTCCAGCACCAGTTGTTCCAGGCGGCTTTCCAACAGCTCACTTTTCAAGGCAGCGAACCACGGCCGCAGCGCTTCGCGGCAGCCGCGCAATTGCTCATCCTGCTGCTGCAAACTGGCGTGGCGTGCGCAATCGGCAGTGAGCGGCAGCAATTGCTCGATCTGTTGTTTCGCCTTGAGTACAGCTTCGTGCGCGCGATGCAGATCATCGAAATGGGCGATCAGGGCGGCGATACGCTCTTCGACAGGAAATGCTTCGAGCATGTGCTCACGTACGAAGTCGGTCAGGTTGCCGACCGATTTCATCGACACCGTCTGATGAAACAACTCCATCGCCTGTTCATTGCCGATGCCGAAGCGGCGGCGGAAATCGGCACCATACGGTGGAAAACTGTCGTACAGGGTTATACCCTTGCTGGCGCGCAGGCGCTTGCGCAACTGGGTGATATCGCTACCGAAGCCGGCGAACTGATCCGCGATCGACAAGGCGCTGTCCGCCACCACATAAAAACGCTCGGGCTGGCCGCGCGCATCCTTGAGCCAGAAGACCTGCGCCAGGGTCACCGTCTGATCGTAGCCTTCGTTATAAAACACGCCAAGGATCACGGCATAGGTATTCTGGTCGCGCAAGGCCACCGCGCGCGCCGTACTACCCGTGTCACCGCGTTCCGATTTGTAGTGGCCAAGCACGTATGTGCGCAGGCTGCGCTCATGCGCGTCGGCACCGGCGGCTTTGTTATAGGAAATCTTTTGAGCGGGAACCAGCAAGGTGGTAATCGCGTCGACCAGCGTCGATTTTCCCGAACCGATGTCGCCGGTCAGCAGCAGATTGTCGCCGCCCGGATGCAGTTTCCACACGCGCGCATGAAAGGTCCCCCAATTCAGGACTTCGAAGTGATGCAGCCGGAAGCCCGCACGTTCAAGTAGCGCCGGCTCCGCAAAATCTAATTGGGAACTGACGCCGTCCTCATGATCCCGCGCCGTCATTCCGCATCCTCTGACAGTCCCGCGCCATGACTGGCGTAATCGTTCAGGCGTTGTTCAAAATCGCTAAGCCATTGCGCGTCGACAAAGGCCTTCAAAATGCGCCGCACTTCAAATTGCTGATCCTGTCCACGCAAACGATACAGGAAGCCCAGTTCGACCACTTTATTCAAATGCGTCTCCATGCGGTCAAGCAAACGCGCTTCATTGGCGGTATCGGGCAGGAAAAGGCGCAATTGTTCGGTGATCTGCTCACGGCTGACAATCAAACGCGTATCGCCAGCATGGCTATCGAACTCCGCCAGCTTTTTACGCAACAGCACCAGGATCAAACTGACCGGATAGCTGAGCTGGCGCCGCGGCACCAGGCGCGGCAGCGCTACTTCCCCTTCCGGTGTGGCACGCTGGCGCAGATAGGCATAGCCCTCGGCTTCGTCGAGTATCAGTTCAAGGCCGATTTGCTGGCAATAATCGCGCACGCGCGCTTGCAACAGCAGCAGTGGCTGCCATAAGGCGACATTGTTTTCCTGGTACAACACGCCTTGCATCAAGGCGATCAGGATCTGGCTGTAATGGATTTCGCTGGAAGAATTCATCATGCACTGAAAATAAGAAGAGGCACTGTGGCAAGCCGCGCACGACCCTGCGCATCACTCCAGTGTATCGTTTCTTCTTGCGTATCGTCGATCACGCCTGGCAACTCCTGTGTCGCCAGGCTCAAATAAGTGGCCAGTTCCGCCAGACCTTGCTCGAGCGGGTATTCGGCGATCAGCGTGGCGAGCGACACTTGCTTGCGCTGCTGTAGCGCGCGGCGGATATTCGACGCCAGTTTCAGGCGGTCGACATGGACCTGCTCGAACAAGGCATCCGACGGCACCGGTTCGGCGGCTTCATCGAGCACGCCATGCAAAATGACGGGTTTGAAGGGCGGCGTGAACAAGGTGCGATCCATCGGCGCCAATACATTCGGCGCGGCGGCATCGATCTCGATAAAAGCGGCATGCTCGACCACCGCGCGCGCATCGAGCGCCTTTTTTTCTATGTCGCGTATCAGCTGCATGATGCGGCGGTTTTCCAGCCAGGCCTGATCGTCGAGATAGCGCCGCAGCTGTTCGGACAAACGGGCCACCGTGCGCTGCGTCACTTCGCCTGCCTCCAACCAGTCATAATGTATCCGCAACAAACGGCCATCGGGCGCCAGTTCACGCACCGGATCGAGCGCCATTACCGCATTCAGCAGCGCCGTCAATTCATCCTGGCGCGATGGCGACATCAACAGATCCCAGAAGGCGCGAAAACTCTTGCCTTCATCGGAATCGGCGATCACATCGCGCTTGCCGAAAATTTCCTGCAGCAATTCACCTTTGCTGCCCTCCCAGGTGGCGATACGTTCACGCACCGAGCGATCCAGACTGCGAAAATTGTGCTCGACGGCACGAAAATCGGACAATAGCTCGCGTGCAGTGGACGACATTTGCAGAAAGCGTTCGCGTATCTGGGTCGGTTCCATCATGTCGAGCCGGCCCTGGGCGATTTGCGCTATTTCCGCATCGATGGCCGCCTTGCGTTTCTGCAGTTCGGCGATACGGGTACGGGGATTCAATTCCGTGCCATCGATAATCTGCCGCAGCAGATCGAATACCGTCATCAGGCGCGATTCGGTACCGATGAATTGGCGCTGTCCCAGGCCAAGCAGCCATTCGATTGCCTGTTCGGTCGGCGACGTCAGGTCATAGTGCGGTTCGTCCTGCCCGCTTGGATAATATTTGCGTAACCAGCCCCGTTCATCGGAAGCCCAGTCGTCCAGATACGCTGTCGCGCTTTTGGGAAACAACACCTCGCCAGCCAGTTCATGCAGATGATACAGATGATCGTCCAGATGCGATGCCAGTTGCTGGCGTGCGATGGTACGGATATTGGGAGCAATAAAATGACGGTGCAGGAAACTGGCGATCATCGGTGCATGATCAGCGGCGAGCAAACGCCAGGCCGGATGGTTGCGGCGCTGGGCAGAAAGTTGTTGATAGTCCATCTGTACGCATTGTGAGTCTATTGCGTACTGTAGCACCGATCAATGTCTCAGCTCTTGATAAATCTCCAGACGAAAAAAAACCCGCCAATTTCTTGACGGGTTTTTCTCAAGGAGAAACAGCCGGGGGCTGTTTCTCCAAATAACAAGCCTGACGATAACCTACTTTCACACTGGTTGCAGCACTATCATCGGCGCAAAGTTGTTTCACGGTCCTGTTCGGGATGGGAAGGGGTGGGACCAACTTGCTATGGTCATCAGGCATAACTTGTACTGGCATTTGTCCTCAGTGGAGCGACAAAGCCTGAATCTGGAAGAAGCAAAGATTGGGTAATGAATAGTAGTATCAACAAACACGCAACGTTGTACCGTCTTATCCTCTGTACCTGCTAAGGTTATAGGGACAAGCCGTACGGGCAATTAGTACTGGTTAGCTTAATGCATTACTGCACTTCCACACCCAGCCTATCAACGTCCTGGTCTCGAACGACCCTTCAAAGAGCTCAAGGCTCTGGGAAATCTCATCTCAAGGCAAGTTTCCCGCTTAGATGCTTTCAGCGGTTATCTCTTCCGTATTTAGCTACCCGGCAATGCCACTGGCGTGACAACCGGTACACCAGAGATACGTCCACTCCGGTCCTCTCGTACTAGGAGCAGCCCCCTTCAAATTTCCAACGCCCACGGCAGATAGGGACCAAACTGTCTCACGACGTTTTAAACCCAGCTCACGTACCACTTTAAATGGCGAACAGCCATACCCTTGGGACCGGCTACAGCCCCAGGATGTGATGAGCCGACATCGAGGTGCCAAACTCCCCCGTCGATATGAACTCTTGGGAGGAATCAGCCTGTTATCCCCAGAGTACCTTTTATCCGTTGAGCGATGGCCCTTCCATACAGAACCACCGGATCACTATGTCCTACTTTCGTACCTGCTCGACTTGTCAGTCTCGCAGTTAAGCACGCTTATGCCATTGCACTATCAACACGATGTCCGACCGTATCTAGCGTACCTTCGAACTCCTCCGTTACACTTTAGGAGGAGACCGCCCCAGTCAAACTGCCTACCATGCACTGTCCCCGATCCGGATAACGGACCAAGGTTAGAACCTCAAACAAACCAGGGTGGTATTTCAAGGTTGGCTCCACGAGAACTAGCGTCCCCGCTTCAAAGCCTCCCACCTATCCTACACAGATTGGTTCAAAGTCCAATGCAAAGCTACAGTAAAGGTTCATGGGGTCTTTCCGTCTAGCCGCGGGTAGATTGCATCATCACAAACATTTCAACTTCGCTGAGTCTCGGGAGGAGACAGTGTGGCCATCGTTACGCCATTCGTGCAGGTCGGAACTTACCCGACAAGGAATTTCGCTACCTTAGGACCGTTATAGTTACGGCCGCCGTTTACTGGGACTTCAATCAAGAGCTTGCACCCCATCATTTAATCTTCCAGCACCGGGCAGGCGTCACACCCTATACGTCCACTTTCGTGTTTGCAGAGTGCTGTGTTTTTATTAAACAGTCGCAGCCACCAGTTTATTGCAACCCTTTCACCCTCATGGAGTAAACCAATCAAGCTACCGGGGCGTACCTTTTCCCGAAGTTACGGTACCAATTTGCCGAGTTCCTTCTCCCGAGTTCTCTCAAGCGCCTTAGAATACTCATCTCGCCCACCTGTGTCGGTTTGCGGTACGGTCTCGTATGACTGAAGCTTAGAGGCTTTTCTTGGAACCACTTCCGATTGCTTCATGCACAAGTGCACTCGTCTCAACCCCTTGAATTCCGCACCCGGATTTGCCTAAGTGCCTTCTATGAGCCAAAAACCAACTATTCCAACAGTTGGACAACCTTCCGCGATCCGTCCCCCCATCGCATCATACGACGGTGCAGGAATATTAACCTGCTTCCCATCAGCTACGCATCTCTGCCTCGCCTTAGGGGCCGACTCACCCTGCTCCGATGAACGTTGAACAGGAAACCTTGGGCTTACGGCGTGGAGGCTTTTCACCCCCATTATCGCTACTCATGTCAGCATTCGCACTTCTGATACCTCCAGCATCCTTTACAAGACACCTTCGCAGGCTTACAGAACGCTCTCCTACCATATATATCTGTGATAAATCACAGAACAATATCCGCAGCTTCGGTGACTGGCTTAGCCCCGTTACATCTTCCGCGCAGGACGACTCGATCAGTGAGCTATTACGCTTTCTTTAAATGATGGCTGCTTCTAAGCCAACATCCTGACTGTTTTAGCCTTCCCACTTCGTTTTCCACTTAGCCAATCTTTGGGACCTTAGCTGGCGGTCTGGGTTGTTTCCCTCTTGACGCCGGACGTTAGCACCCGACGTCTGTCTCCCAAGCTCGCACTCATCGGTATTCGGAGTTTGCAATGGTTTGGTAAGTCGCAATGACCCCCTAGCCATAACAGTGCTCTACCCCCGATGGTGATACTTGAGGCACTACCTAAATAGTTTTCGGAGAGAACCAGCTATTTCCAAGTTTGTTTAGCCTTTCACCCCTACCCACAGCTCATCCCCTAATTTTTCAACATTAGTGGGTTCGGACCTCCAGGGCGTGTTACCGCACCTTCATCCTGGCCATGAGTAGATCACTTGGTTTCGGGTCTACACCCAGCGACTGATCGCCCTATTCGGACTCGATTTCTCTACGGCTTCCCTATGCGGTTAACCTTGCCACTGAATGTAAGTCGCTGACCCATTATACAAAAGGTACGCAGTCACGGAACAAGTCCGCTCCTACTGTTTGTATGCACACGGTTTCAGGATCTATTTCACTCCCCTTCCGGGGTTCTTTTCGCCTTTCCCTCACGGTACTGGTTCACTATCGGTCGATTACGAGTATTTAGCCTTGGAGGATGGTCCCCCCATATTCAGACAGGATGTCACGTGTCCCGCCCTACTTGTCGTACGCTTAGTATCACCGGTCCAATTTCACATACGGGGCTATCACCCACTATGGCTCCCATTTCCAGGGGATTCTGTTATCGGTCCGACTATCACGTACAGGCTCTTCCCATTTCGCTCGCCGCTACTTTGGGAATCTCGGTTGATTTCTTTTCCTGCAGCTACTTAGATGTTTCAGTTCGCCGCGTTCGCCTTGCATACCTATGTATTCAGTATGCAATACCCTAAAAGGGTGGGTTGCCCCATTCGGAAATCTGCGGATCAAAGTGTGTTTGCTCACTCCCCGCAGCTTATCGCAAGCTACTACGTCCTTCATCGCCTGTAATCGCCAAGGCATCCACCATGTGCACTTATTCGCTTGTCCCTATAACGTTAGCCTCTCATCATTTGCATAATGAAAGAGCGTTACAGGGATAAGAAAGTACAACGTTGTTGCTTGTTTGTTGATACATACAATCATTACCCATCAAGTCGCCTCATGCATCGCTGCACGCATAGACTTGATCAATAAATAATCTTTACTTCTTCCAGATTGTTAAAGAACGAAACAGCTTTGATCGCTAAAAGATCAAACCTAAACCACAG
Source organism: Janthinobacterium sp. 78 (assembly GCF_003096775.1). NCBI lineage: Bacteria > Pseudomonadati > Pseudomonadota > Betaproteobacteria > Burkholderiales > Oxalobacteraceae > Janthinobacterium > Janthinobacterium sp. 78. Next base: position 264,504 of record NZ_QENT01000001.1, read on the forward strand.
TCTTGTTGACTGGCTTACGTTTGCACTTTCAAAGTATTGGTGGAGGATGACGGGATCGAACCGACGACCCCCTGCTTGCAAAGCAGGTGCTCTCCCAGCTGAGCTAATCCCCCGGGAATTATGTACTAATTAGCTGGTAGGGCTGGTTGGACTCGAACCAACGACCCCCGCGTTATCAACACGGTGCTCTAACCAGCTGAGCTACAGCCCCAACGCGGAACTACTACGACTACTGTTTCTTCTTAATTAAACAGCCGATAAGTGTGAACATTTGATGCGTGAATCAGTTACCTGATTCGTGCAAACTCTAGAAAGGAGGTGATCCAGCCGCACCTTCCGATACGGCTACCTTGTTACGACTTCACCCCAGTCACGAATCCTACCGTGGTAAGCGCCCTCCTTACGGTTAAGCTACCTACTTCTGGTAAAACCCGCTCCCATGGTGTGACGGGCGGTGTGTACAAGACCCGGGAACGTATTCACCGCGACATGCTGATCCGCGATTACTAGCGATTCCAACTTCATGCAGTCGAGTTGCAGACTACAATCCGGACTACGATACACTTTCTGCGATTAGCTCCCCCTCGCGGGTTGGCGGCGCTCTGTATGTACCATTGTATGACGTGTGAAGCCCTACCCATAAGGGCCATGAGGACTTGACGTCATCCCCACCTTCCTCCGGTTTGTCACCGGCAGTCTCATTAGAGTGCCCTTTCGTAGCAACTAATGACAAGGGTTGCGCTCGTTGCGGGACTTAACCCAACATCTCACGACACGAGCTGACGACAGCCATGCAGCACCTGTGTACTGGTTCTCTTTCGAGCACTCCCTGATCTCTCAAGGATTCCAGCCATGTCAAGGGTAGGTAAGGTTTTTCGCGTTGCATCGAATTAATCCACATCATCCACCGCTTGTGCGGGTCCCCGTCAATTCCTTTGAGTTTTAATCTTGCGACCGTACTCCCCAGGCGGTCTACTTCACGCGTTAGCTGCGTTACCAAGTCAATTAAGACCCGACAACTAGTAGACATCGTTTAGGGCGTGGACTACCAGGGTATCTAATCCTGTTTGCTCCCCACGCTTTCGTGCATGAGCGTCAATCTTGACCCAGGGGGCTGCCTTCGCCATCGGTGTTCCTCCACATATCTACGCATTTCACTGCTACACGTGGAATTCTACCCCCCTCTGCCAGATTCTAGCCTTGCAGTCTCCAATGCAATTCCCAGGTTGAGCCCGGGGATTTCACATCAGACTTACAAAACCGCCTGCGCACGCTTTACGCCCAGTAATTCCGATTAACGCTTGCACCCTACGTATTACCGCGGCTGCTGGCACGTAGTTAGCCGGTGCTTATTCTTCAGGTACCGTCATTAGCAAGAGATATTAGCTCTCACCGTTTCTTCCCTGACAAAAGAGCTTTACAACCCGAAGGCCTTCTTCACTCACGCGGCATTGCTGGATCAGGCTTTCGCCCATTGTCCAAAATTCCCCACTGCTGCCTCCCGTAGGAGTCTGGACCGTGTCTCAGTTCCAGTGTGGCTGGTCGTCCTCTCAGACCAGCTACTGATCGATGCCTTGGTAGGCTTTTACCCTACCAACTAGCTAATCAGATATCGGCCGCTCCACGAGCATGAGGTCTTGCGATCCCCCACTTTCATCCTTAGATCGTATGCGGTATTAGCGTAACTTTCGCTACGTTATCCCCCACTCTAGGGTACGTTCCGATATATTACTCACCCGTTCGCCACTCGCCACCAGAGCAAGCTCCGTGCTGCCGTTCGACTTGCATGTGTAAGGCATGCCGCCAGCGTTCAATCTGAGCCAGGATCAAACTCTTCAGTTTAATCTCTGTTTAATGTCATTTCTGACAGGTCGGACAGTATCACTACCATCCAAATCTTTTGCATTGCAAAAGATTTGCTCACTCAAAAAACTGACAGGCTACTTCCGAAGAAGTATCCTATTTCATTATTTCTTGTGAACATTTGATATTTTAAGTTAGACGCCAATCCGAAGATTGACGCTGCACTTACATCAAATGCCCACACTTATCGACTGTTAATTGTTAAAGAACGGTATTCGGTGCTACTTTCGCGCTATTGACAAAGCGTTGTGTTTGTCAGCTGCGAAGAAGGAAGAGTATGAAGCATTTCACTACATCCGTCAACTCCTTCTTTTCCTGCTCATCGCCGTTTCCGGTGATCCTCAACTGCCGCAGTGACTGCGTCTCATTGGGGAGGCGAACTATAGCAAAGCGCCCCGCCAGTAGCAAGGCTTTTCCGGGGTATTTGCGGCCAACTGCTACAATTTCGCCCCCTCAACGCAAATTCGCGTCCCACCATAGAAGATTCACCATGAAACAACAAGCTCAAGGATCAGGCCTGACCCTGAAACGAGCTGGCTTTACCACTGGCTTCGGCGTACTCGCCGCCACCCTCGGTTCCGCAGTCGGTCTCGGCAACATCTGGAAATTCCCCTATCTGACGGGCGCCAATGGCGGCGCCGGCTTCCTGCTCATCTATTTACTCGCCACCTTATTAGTGGGATTGCCCGTGATGATCGCGGAAATCACCCTGGGCCGCCACGCCAAGGTCAATCCCATCTCCACCATGGAACAACTGGCACCGAAGGGCAAACCGTGGTGGCTGGTCGGCGTCATCGGCATGATCGCCGCCTTCCTGATCGTCGCGTTTTACTCGGAAGTGGTGGGCTGGGTGTTTGCGTATATCGCCAAGGCCATCGACGGCTCCATCCTCAGCAGCGACAAGCTGGTGACGGAAGCAGCCTTCGCCTCCCTGATCAGCAATCCCCTGCAGTCGCTGTTCTGGCAATGGGGCGTGCTGCTGTTTATCGGTGGCATATTGATGCTGGGCGTGACCAAGGGCATCGAGGCGATCGCCAAGAAACTCATGCCTCTGCTGTTCCTGCTGCTGCTCCTGCTCTGCGCGGTCAGCCTGTCGCTCGATAAAGCGGCCGAAGGACTGGCGTTCCTGTTCCGTCCTGATTTTTCCAAGCTGACGGCTTCCGTCGTGCTGACGGCCATGGGCCTGGCTTTCTTTAAATTGTCCGTCGGCATGGGCACGATGATGACCTATGGCAGCTATTTCCGCGACGACCAGAATATCCCTGTCACTACCCTGCGCGTGATGGCGGCCGACCTCGGCGTATCGATGCTGGCCGGCATCGCCATCTTCCCCGCCGTGTTCACGTTTGGTTTCGCCCCCAGCGCGGGACCGTCGCTGGTGTTCATCACGATTCCGGCCGTGTTCTCGCAAATCCCGATGGGACAAGCCCTGATGGTGGTGTTTTTCATCCTGGCCGCCGTGGCCGCCACAGGGGCGATGCTGTCGCTGATGGAAGTACCCGTGGTGATTTTCCATGAGCGCTTCGGCTGGACGCGCACCAAGGCCACCGTGGTGACCATGCTGCTGCTGGCCGTGCTCGGTTCCGTATGCGCGCTGAGCAACAGCACCCTGGCGGACTTCAAGCTGTTTAATTTGAATATGTTTGATCTGTTCGACTTTGTGTCATCGAATATCTTCTTGCCCGTGGGCGGCATCGCGATTGCCTTGTTTACAGGCTGGGCCTGGGGCAAGCAGCATTTCATCGAGGCGATCAGTAATCACGGCCAGTTGCAGAATCAAACTCTGGCGCATGTGCTGCTGTTCCTGCTGCGCTTTGTCTCGCCGGTATTGATCCTGATCGTGATGCTGAAGGGATTAAAGGTCTTTTAATCAGAGTACCCGGGTGTAGGTCTGGCGCACCAGCACCCGGTCGCCACAATCGAAATGCCACCATTCGCTGTTAATGCCGAAGAAGCCCGCCTGGAACATGGCGTCGCGCAACAATCGGCGGTGCGCCACCTGCTCCTGCGTAATCTCCCCGCTTTCCAGCAAAGCCAGCTCCAGCGCTGGATGCGAGCGCTCACTCAAGTCGTCAAAGCCCGTGCCCATGTCCAGTTCCTGCCCGTCCGGTCCCACGATGGTGATGTCGAGCGCCATACCAAATGAGTGAATCGAGCCGCGCGACGGTTCGGCGATATATCCCAGCAACTCGGTTCCCTGCAACGCATCCCACAGTTGCTGCTGCACCCGCTGCGGACGCAGGGCATCGAGCACCAATAGATGATGATCGGGGCGATGCGCGGCCAGCCAGGCCACTGCCTGTTCCAGTGCGGCGGCCGCATCGCGGTGCAACCAGGCGCAATCGATGGGACTATATAAGTCGCGGCCGACAAAATTGTCGGGCGTGGCGTAGCGCAAGTCGACGGCGATGCCGGCGATGCTGCTCAGGTGGCGAAATTGCGGATCGCTGCCGACCGCTTCCAATTGCAAACTTGCAACAGACATCAGACTCCTCTTTCCAGACACTGACGCGCCGCCACGCCGATGCTGTCGGCCAGGCGCCGCGCGCCATGCGACAGCGGCGAGTGGCTCGCCGTCAATAAATACAGTTGAATCGGTATCGTGGGTGCCCAGGGACGGCGCTGCAAGCGCTCGGGTGAACCGGACGCGGCCGTAAACGGGTCGACCACGGCCATGCCGGCGCCCGCTTCCACCAGGGAACGGGCAATTTGATAGGTTTGCACCACGGTACTGAAGACGGGGTGGATATCCTGCGCCTCGCAGGCGGCCACCACCAGTTCGCCCAGCGGATCGTTGTCCGCATGGCCGATCAGCTCGCCATTCAGGCCATGCGCCGTCAAGGGCGTGCCGCAATCGGCCGCATGCCAGGTGCCAGCCGGCGCGATCACCGTCATGACACCGTGCGCCAGCGGTTCGGCCACGATGCCCGGATGACGCGGGTCTTGCAGCGATACGGCCAAGTCCGCTTCACCGAGGCGCAGGGTATTGACGATCTCGCCCGTGTGGTGGGTAGCCAGCTGGCAACGCGTGTGGGGAAAGTCGCGCCGCCACTCGGTCATGGCAAACGGCAAGACACTGATGGCGAGCGTCGGCGTGGAAACCAAACGGATGGTTTCCACCGCATGGCCCTTCAGGCTGGCCGCCAGACGGCGAATGCCCAATAAATCGCGGTTGAGCTTTTCCGTCTCGACAAACAAACGGTGCGCCTCCGGCTTCGGGTACAGCTTGCCCCGCACGCGCTCGAACAGCGGCATGCCCAGCTGCAACTCGCAATGCTGCAAGACCTTGGTCACGGCCGGTTGCGAGATATGCAGCACCTGGGCGGCGCCGCTGATGGTGCCAACTTGCATGATGGCGTGAAACACTTCGATATGACGCAGCCGCATGAGCTATTCCTTTACCTTGCCGTGGCCACCTGGGCCGTCAACGTTCAGCATATAAGAAAAAGTCATGGGCTGGAACGGCTATGCTACTTTGCTACAACAGCAGGTGTTGCAACCGCTGGGGCCGGCGTCGTCAGCACTTCCAGCAGAGCCGCCGTTTCACCATCGGGCGTGCCGTCAAACAATGTGTTGCGGTATTTCATCTGGAAGGCGATCAGCACATTGCGCGTCGCTTCATCGAAGATGCCCGTATTCGGCGTCGCATACCCATGCTGGGCCAGCTTTTTCTGGAACCAGACGGCGTCCGGCACTTGCTGCTCAAAAATAAGGCGCTGCATGGCCACGCGGTTCGCGTCCGGCCAGACAATCAGGCCAGCATCGGCCAGCTGGCGCCATGGGAACAGCGGCCCCGGGTCCTGCTTGCGCTGCGGGGCGATTTCGTTATGGCCCAGGATATTTTCCGGCGCGATGTTGTAGCGGGCCTGGATATCTTTCAGCAGTGGAATCAGCTCATCGATCTGTGCCTGCGGAAAGGGATACCAGAGGCGGCCTTCCGGCGTGTCCTTGTAGCCGGGGTTGACGATCTCGATGCCAATCGAGCTGACATTCAACTGTGTATAAGTCTTCCAGTTGCTCACACCCGCGTGATTGGCCTGGCGCGATTCGTCGACCAGCACGTAAAACTTCGGCTTGTCCGTGTCGGTCAGCAAATAATGGCTGCTGACCACTTGTTCCGTCAGGATCTTGATCGAGCGGGGCAAGTCGCTGACCGTGTAATGGATGACGATGAATTTCACGCGCGGGCTCTGGCTGCGCGCCGTCAAGCTATGGTCAAGGTGCGGCGCGGGCGTGGTACAGGCGGAGAGCAGGGCCACCAGCAGGGCGAGGGCGATTTTTTTCATGAAAGATCCATGTTCGGTTTAATAAAATAGTCAATTCTTGCCAGTACGCTGGCTGGCTGCCCGGGCTGCCAGCTTGGCAGCAGCCTCATGCGAACGGGCAACTTTTTGCTCCATCATCAACGATACCGGCAAAGCGGCACGCATGGCAACCGCAATGGCCGGGTGCAACTGCGCCGCGCGGCCCGCCAGCACCACTGGACGCGGACCGTAGCGCGCCGTCAGGGCCAGCGCCAGGCGCGCCAGTTCCTGTCCCGCGCGCTGCAAGATGTCCAGCGCCAGCGGGTCGGTGTCCGCACTGGCGGCGACCGCCAATGCCAGGCGGCCGATGGCGCCCCGGTCCTGGCCATACATGAAGGCGCGCGACAATGACCAGTCGCTGCCGCCGATATGCGCAAACACGGCTTCGGCCATGGGTGAGCTTTGCCAGCTGCCGGGCGCCTCATCTTCGCGGCGCCAGATGTGGCGCAAGGCTTCACGGGCGATCCAGTAGCCGCCGCCGCCATCGTCGAGCAGCACGCCGCGCCCGCCCGCGCGGTGAAACACGCCATCCGTATCGATCCAGGCGGCGATCGAGCCCGTGCCAGCGTAGACCAGATAACCTTCGCCTGGTTCAAAACTGTCGCGATAGGCGATGTCGATATCGTTGCCCACGCGGACGTGGGCGGCGTCCAGCGCCAGCAAGGTGGCCAGTGTTTGCGCCAGCACAGCGTCGTCGCCGCCAAAACCCGTCAAGCCCGCCACCACGGCGCGGGGCTGGCCGACGGCCAGCACGGCACGGCACAGCCCGGTGAACGTGGCGTGCACGGCTGCGCGGCCCGCATCGCTGCTCATTTGCAAGGCAGACAAGCCTTCCACGGCGCCGTCGGCCACGATGGCGCCGTCAACGGTGGCCAGGGCCCAGCGCGTCTGCGTGCCGCCCGCGTCGATGCCCAGGCCCAGCACGGGCACCGCATTATTGGCTGTAGGGAAGGAAATCATGGCATGAGTGTAAAGCCAAGCTGGGCTTGCAGGCATGAAAGCTTGCGCATGTTTCATGCCTGCAGGTTATGGACTACCGTTGAACGGTCAACAATTACTTGGCGGCGGCCGTAAACGGTGCGCGCACGGTGACGCGGGGGCTTTCATTGCCGAGACGGTCCACCGCGCTGACCACCACCGCATTGACTTTACCAATGGCATCGTCGACCAGGGTCAGCTCGCCCTGCATGCCCGTGACCATGCTAAAGCGCCAGTCTTCGCCGTAGCGGGCCCAGACCGCGTACTGCGCCACGGGTTTGCCGCCGCCCGCCGTCAATTTGACGTTCAGGCTGGTGGAATCGCGGCGCAAGGCCAGCACGGGCGTACCCGGCGCTTCCTTGCCCAGCCATGGCGTGGCGGGAATCAGGGCAGGGCTTTGGTACACGGTCGCCTTGAGTTGCTCGCTGACACCCTTGCGATTCTGCATCAGGGGCGCCATGCTGAAATGCACTTGGCCATTCGCGCCGGGGCGCGTGCGCGTCACTTCGATTTGCTTGATGATCTCTTGCGGCGTGAAGGACTTGGCGGAATTGTCGATGCGGCTGGTATATAAACCCGGCCACACGTGGCGGCCATACGGATTTTGCGCCAGCCAGTAGTCGAGCAGCACGCCAAACGCTTGCGGCGCCTGCGCCACGGGCCAGTACAGCTGCGGCGACAGGTAATCGAGCCAGCCTTTGGCCAGCCACAGTTCCGCATCCGCATACAATTTATCGTACTGGCTGAAGCCGACGATGCCGGCAGGGCGGCGGTCGGGACGGCCGATACCGAACGGGCTGATACCGAAGCGCACCCAGCTCTTTTCGCGGTGGATGCCGGTATACAAGGATTCGATCAGCTGGTTGACGTTCTGGCGACGCCAGGAAGGGCGGTCCAGTTGGCCACCGGCCAGCAGATATTGCTGCCAGGAAGGCTCATCGGGAAACGGCAGTTCGCGCTTGGCGCCGCCATTGCCCGCGTCCAGCGCGGCCGTCTCGGCTCCCGCGCCGGCGCCGGGCGCGTCGATCGGATACGGATAAAAGTAATCGTCGATGTGCACGCCATCGATATCGTAGCGGCGCACCACGTCGAGCACCACATCCGTCGTGTGTTTTGAGGCGGCGGCGTCGCCCGGGTCCATCCACAGGTAGCGGCCGTATTGCTTGACGGACGCCGGGTTGGTGGACGCGAAACTGTCGCGCGCCAGCGGCGACTTGGCCGTCGCGTGACGGGCACGGTAAGGATTGAACCAGGCGTGCAATTCCAGGCCGCGCGCATGCGCCTGCGCCACCCAGAAGGCCAGCGGATCATACAGGGGCAATGGCGGCTGGCCTTGCTTTCCGGTCAGGTATTCCGACCACGGCTCCAGTTGCGACGGGTAAATCGTGTCGGCGCTGGGCCGCACCTGCAGCACAATCGCGTTCAGATTCAAGGACTTGGCGCGGTCGAGGATGGCAATTGCCTCGGCTTGCTGCTTGGCGACCGGCAAATTGCTGCGACTGGGCCAGTCGATATTGGCGACCGTCGAGACCCAGGCGGCGCGGAACTCGCGCGGCGCCGGCGGCGGCACTTCGCCCGTGATGTGCGGCACGGCCGGCAAGCCCGCTTCGCCCGGCGTCACTGCGGAGGGCATTTTGGTGCTGGTACAGCTGCTGAGCAATGTGGCGGTGGCCAGCGCGGCCAGCACGCCAGCCGTGGCGCCCAGGCGTTTTTTCAAAGTAGACAACAAAACAATTCCTTGCAGTGGTGAAGCGCAGGTGTATCGGTGCGGGCATTTTACTGTGCGCCCGCCATCCTTGCGGGCGCACAGTTCAAAAGAATCAGGCCTCGGCCTTCTTGCCGAATTCGGGATCGATCTTGACCAGCGCGGCCATGATGAAAGCAGGAATGGTGGCGATGCAGACCCAGATGAAGAAGTGCTGATAACCAAGCATTTGCTGTATCCAGCCGCTTGCCATGCCGGGCAACATCATGCCCAGGGCCATGAAACCCGTGCAGATGGCGTAATGGGCCGTTTTATGCGCGCCATCGGAGACCATGATCATGTACAACATGTAGGATGCGAAACCGAAGCCATAGCCGAATTGCTCAAGCGCAATGCCACCGGCGATCACATAGATGCTGCTGGGCAAGGCGCTGGCCAGGTAAACGAAGACCAGGTCGGGCAAGTGGACGGACAGCACCATGATCCACAAACAGCGTTTCAAGCCGAAGCGGGAAATGATGAATCCTCCCAGCAAGCCACCGAGGGTCAGGGCGATCACGCCGATGGTGCCGTAGACCAGGCCCACCTGTTCCGTGCTGAGGCCCAGGCCACCCTTGGCGACGGGGTCGAGCAGGAAGGGCGCGGCCAATTTGAGCAGTTGCGCTTCGCCGAGGCGGAACAGCAGCAAAAAGCCCAGGATGACGAAAATATCCTTCTTCTTGAAAAAGGAAGCAAAGGTGGCGACGAACTCTTGCAGCGGAGAAACACCGGCATCCTGGATGCTGGGACGGTCATCTTTCGGTTTCGGCAAGACAAAATAGTGGTACAGGAACAGCGCGATGAACAGGCCCGCCAGAATCGCGAACACGACGGACCAGGCCAGCTGCACATTGCCCGTCGCATGCGTCAGATAGCCGGCCAGAAACACCAGGCCGCCCTGGCCCGCGATCATCGCCAGGCGGTAAAACGTGCTGCGCACGCCGACGAAGGCCGCCTGCTGGTGCTCTTCCAGGCCCAGCATATAAAAGCCATCGGCGGCAATGTCATGCGTGGCGGAACTGAAGGCCATCAGCCAGAAGATGGCCAGGCTGATCTGGAAAAAATGCGGCAGCGACGTGGTCAGGGCCACCAGCGCCAGCGCGGCGCCGATCACCAGCTGCAAGCCGACGATCCAGAAACGCTTGGTGCGGTACATATCGATGAAGGGCGACCACAGGGGCTTGATGACCCAGGGCAAGTACAGCCAGCTGGTATACAGCGCGATATCGGTATTCGAAAAGCCGTAGTTCTTGTACATGATCACGGACAAGGTCATGACCACGACATAGGGGATACCCTGGCCAAAATACAGGGAAGGGATCCACAACCACGGCTTATTTGACGGCTTATTCGCGCGCGCCGGGGCGGTTTGTTTCACTAGCTCCATACATCCTTCTTGGTCTCCCAGACAGAAGAATGCCGCGCCATCGGATCACGCCGCCAGTGCCGCCCGCACACTGCCGTCCGCGCCGGCCAACAATGCCTGTGCCTGGTTTGTGTTGATTTTTTTGATCAAGGCAACGATCGCCACCTTGACGTGATAGTGGCATTGCTCCAGCACGGCCCTGGCCTGCATTTCGCTGGCACCGGTGGCATGCATGGTCAGACGCACCGCCCGCCAGATCAGCTTGGCGTTGGTCGGCTTCAAGTCTACCATCAAGTTTCCGTAAGTTTTGTGCAAACCCACCATCAGGGCGCTGGAAATCGTGTTCAGGGTGATTTTTTGCGCCGTGCCCGCTTTCAGACGCGTGCTGCCGGAAATGACTTCCGTGCCCGTGTCGAGCACGATGCCGCATTGCGCCTCGTGCGCCACGGGGGCATCCACATTGTTGGCGATGCCGATCGTCAAGGCGCCTGCCGTGCGCGCAGCCAGCAGCGCGCCCAGCACATACGGCGTGGCGCCGGAGGCGGCCAGCAGGATCACCACATCGTTGACCTGCGGTTGCAAGGCCAGCAAATCCCGCTCGCCTTGCTGTACATCATCTTCCGCCCCTTCGACGGCCACAAACATGGCGCCGGCGCCACCGGCGAGGATGGCGACGGCCCGCTCGGGTGGCCAGGAAAACGTGGGATTGAGTTCCACGCTGTCGAGTACGCCCAGGCGGCCCGAGGTGCCGGCCCCCACATACAGCAAGCGTCCGCCGGCCGCGATGCGGGGCAGGGCAGCCGTGATGGCGGCAGCAATGTCGGGCGAGGCCAGCCGCACGGCTTCGACGGCCCAGAACTGGTCATCGACCAGCGCCGCCACCAGTTGCTCCACCGGATACAGGTCCAGGTCCGGATGCCGCCGGCTCGGGGTTTCAGTTTTCAACATGATTTCAGAACATAGTTGAACGTGAAACCAGTTTAATACCGATGTGCAAGATCAGCCATGAAAGCTTGGCGGGCGTGCATAACGGGAGTTTATGGCTGGCGCAGGAACGTGGCATATTACTTGTACTTCGATACGCTCCCATTTGTGTCTATACTTCGATTCGACGCCCTAATCCACGACACGCCCCATGATCGCTCGCCAATTGCTGTTCCTGTTTAGCGCCCTTGGCGCCATCAACGGCATTTTCCTGGCCGTCTATTTTTTCAGCCGTCGGCCTCGCTGCCTGGCCGACTGCATGCTCGGTGCATTGCTGCTTGCCGTCGGAGTGCGCACCGCCAAATCCGCCTTCCTCTACTTCAACCCGGCGATCGCCATCGAATTCCGACAGCTGGGCCTGTCGGCCTGCCTGCTGATCGGTCCCCTGACCTATCTCTATGTGCGCTCTTTCCTGGCCGGGCGTGCGCAACTGCCGGCCGGACCACAATGGCGCTGGCATCTCGGCTTGTCCTTCCTGCTGATAGGCATAGGCGTTGCCTTTCCGTATTCCGCGTATCGTCCTGTGTGGGACCTGTCGAGTCATGCCATTCACGTGTTCTGGCTAGGCTACCTGCTGACAACTGCCAAGTTGCTGTGGCAAAGCCGCCATGCATGGCTGAACGACGGACAGCGGATGGCCACCAGCAGCGTGCTACTGCTGAGCGTCTTTGCAGGCAGCTGTGTCATGCTGGCGGCGTACGCGAGCACGCCGTTCACGTCCTATATTGTCGGTGCCTTGTCGTTCACCTTCTCGCTGCATGTCGCGGTCATGGTCTTTCTGCTGAGAAAGGAAACATCGACGCTTGCCGACCCCAGGCAGAAATACCAGAATAGCCGCCTGACGCACGAAGATGGACTTGCCGTGCTCGCGGCGCTGGAACAACAGATGAGCGGGCAACAATCCTATCTGAATCCGAACCTGACCCTGGCCCAGCTGGCCAAGCGGGCGGGATGCACGCAGGCGCAGGTGTCGCAAGTACTGAATGACCGGCTGAGCAAAAGCTTCAACACCTACGTCAACGAATACCGTATCGCCGAAGCGAAACAGCTATTGACCGACGAGCCGCAACTGAACATGGATATCGTTGCCGAGCGCTGCGGGTTCAATTCCAGTTCCACCTTCTACTCCACCTTCAAGAAAGTTGCTGGGCAGACACCCGCCAGCTTCCGCGCCCAATCTGGCCAGGCGGCCAGGCCTGTTTCCGCGTAAAACCGCTCCGGAATCGCCATTCCGGAGTCTGACATCGTGTTTGGCGACATCCATTCCCCTGCATTTCGATAACTTATCGACCACCAGCGACCTGAAATAGTCGTTGCTCCGATAAACGTAGTTCTCCATGCAGGGTAAATCCATGATTCAATTTTTAATGCGCACGCTACTCGCCTGTTGCTTGCTCAGCAGCGCCGCCGCCGGCACCGCCGCCACCGCAGACCAGGACGAAAATGCCATCCGGGAAACCGTGCACTTGTATCTGCACGGCACCAGCTTCAACGTACCGGACGAGATCAACCAGGCCTTCCATGCCACCGCCCGCCTTTACCTCGACGGTAAAAACGGTGCGGAATGGGAGTTGAGCGGTCCGGAATACGCCAAACTCTTTTCCCAGGAGAAAAAAGGGCAATTCAATGGGCGCCACGGACGACTGATCAAGGTGGAAGTGAGCGGCAAGGTGGCCAGCGCCAAGGCCGAGATCCACATTCCCCAGCAAGGCGTGCGCTATGTGGATGTGTTTCTGTTGAAAAAGATCGCCGGCCACTGGAAGATCATCAGCAAGTCGGCCGATCGCGAGCCGGCAGCTCCGCGCCAGGCACGCAAGGTGCTGCTGGTCGTGTCGAATGTGCATCAATATCCGGGCACAAAGGTTAACGCAGGCAATAATTTTCCCGAGCTAGCGTATACCTACGACGCCTTTCGCAAAGCAGGGTACGCGGTCGACTTCGTCAGTCCCGACGGTGGCGCCATTCCTTTGGAAATGATCGTCACGTCGGACGAGTTGCTCAAGAAGCATCTGTACGACAGTGATTTCATGTGGGCACTGGCCCATACCACGCCCGTCGCCGATGTCAGGGCAGACGAGTATGCGGGCATGGCTTTCGTCGGCGGCGGCGCGGCCATCGTCGGCGTCCCGGACAACCAGCCGCTGCAGGACATCGCTGTGCGCATCTATGAACAACAAGGTGGAGTGATCGCGGCCATCTGCCATGGCACCGAGGGCATCAAGAACCTGAAGCTCAGTGACGGTACTTTCCTCATCCAGGGCAAGGTGCTCACCTCGTTCCCCGATGCGTTTCTCAACAAGGAATCACCGGTATACAAGGCCTATCCCTTTTCGGCAGAGGCCAGCATCAAGCGCCATGGCGGCATCTTCAGACACGGCGCCAACGGCAAGAGTCACGTCGAGGTCGATGGCCGGCTGGTGACCGGCATGAGCTGGGAGTCGTCCGTCGGCGTGGCCGAATCCATGATGCGCCTGCTCGAGCAGTAGATTTATGGCGCGCGGCGCATTTCCGCCACAAAATCGTAATGATCGCTGCGGCAATACGAATGCGTCAGTTCCACCGCTTCGCCCGACTCCAGATAGGCGATGCGCGTGATGAACAGCACGGCCTGGCCATCGGGGATGCCCAGTTGCTTGGCCAGCACGTCCGTCGCATTCATGGCGCGGATGTGCTGCAAGGCACGCACGGGGGCCTTCTTGATGCTGTTTAAGTATTCGTACAGCGAATCGCCCACGGCGGCCGGGTCCGGCACCACGCTGAAGGGCAGCACGCTCACTTCATACGCCATCACCACATCGTCGGCCAGGCGCAAGCGCTCCAGGCGCGCCACTTTCGTGTTCTGCGCCAGGCCCAGGCTCAGCTGTTCATCGCTGCTGGCGATGACGACTTCGCGCTTGAGCCAGCGCGAGCCGGGGCGGTAGCCGCGCTGCTGCAGCTGCTCGGAAAAGCTCGACAGGTTCGACAGCGGCTGCTCGATGCGCGGGGCAATATAGTTGCCCGAACCACGGCGGCGCACGACGAGGCCTTGCTCGACGAGCTGGTCGATGGCCTTGCGGGCAGTCACGCGCGATACGTCGAGCAGTTCGGACAGGGTACGTTCAGAGGGCAGGGCCTGGTCTACCTGGTAGCGGCCATTGCGTACGTCATCGCTCAGCTTGCGGGCGATCTGCATATATAAAGGCGAATTGTCATTTAAATCGACCTTGAGTTCTACGCTGGTCTGGCTCATACAGTTCTCCTTGTCCTCCTAGTGTAATAGCGATGGCGCTTGCGCGTAGCCCATCCACCTATGAATAAATGGAAAATGACCATAAATAACGGTTATACATTTAAAAAAACAATGTTTTACCGTACGTATAGCTTTGCATTATAGATAAATAAGCAATTTTCATTGGCGTAGTCAAGCATCCCCCCCTATGCTGGCAAGGCGTCCATCCACCATGACACAGGGAAAGCATGATCAACAAAATGACGGGTTTGCTGGGCTTGCTACTGCTGGGTACGACCTGGACTGCACTGGCCACCCCGCCCGGCAGCGGCACTGAGCCACGCGTGCCACAGGCACAGCAGCGCGCGCTTAATGCGGCGCTGGCCGCCATCGTCGATGACCCGGCCCATCCGCTGGCCAGCCTGTCCGTGCTGGCCATCCGCCACGGCAAGGTGTCGTATCAGCAGCAATTTGGCTACCGGCACATCGGCGCCACGCCGGCGCAGCATTTGCCGGTGACGCCGGCCACGCTGTTTCGCATCGCCTCGGTATCGAAGATGATGACCACTGTGGGCCTGATGCGGCTGGTCGAGCAAGGCAAGCTGAGCCTGGACCAGGACGTGGGCATCTATCTGGGCTTTTCCTTGCGCAACCCGCATTTCCCTCAGCAAGCCGTGACCTTGCGCAGCTTGCTCAGCCACACTTCCTCGCTGCGCGACGCGGGCGGCTATGCCTGGGGCCCCGAACGCAGCTTGCGCGACGTGTTTACGGCCGGCGGCGACCTCATGTGGGATGCGGCCATGCCGCCAGGCCGCTATTTCACGTATTCCAATCTGAACTGGGGAGTCATCGGCACCGTGATGGAAAAAGTCACGGGCGAGCGCTTCGACTTGCTGATGCGCCGTCTGCTGCTCGATCCCCTCGATGTGCGCGGCGGCTACCACCCGGCGGCCTTCCCTGCGGCGGACGTGGCGAACACGGCCACCCTGTACCGCAAGCGCACCTTGGAGACGGAACAGTGGCAGCCGCACGGCCCCTGGATCGCCCAGGCCGATGCTGTTTACCAGCGTCCACCCGCCGTGCCCGCTGGCCTGGCCAACTATGTGATCGGCAGCAACGCCACCGTCTTCAGTCCCACGGGCGGCTTGCGCATTTCCGCCGCTGACTTGGGCAAGATCATGCAAATGCTGCTCGACGGTGGGCGCTACCAGCATCAGCAGTTGTTGCAGCCGGCCAGCATCGCGCTGATGTTTGCCCGGCAATGGCAGCTGGCGCCAGATGGCAGCAATGGCGACAGCGAGCGGGGCCTGTACCGCGCCTGGGGCCTGGGCAACCAGCAGTTCGATGCGCTGGCGGGGCAGGGCAATGGCCTGGTCGAGGGCGCCAGTTTCACGGCCGTGGGCCACCTGGGCGACGCGTATGGCCTCGTTTCCGCCTTCGTGCTCGATTTCAATAACAGGAATGGCATGGTAATGCTGGTGGGCGGCACGGGCAGCGATCCCGCGCAGTATCCCGGCACGTATTCCGCCATGGGGCGCAGCGAGGAGTTGATCCTCACGGCGCTCTACCATGGTGCGATTGCCAACAATCAATCCCTGCCTTGAAATGGTGCATTCCTGAAAGTTATGGCTGCACCATGATGTTTCATTGGCTGCCTTGGCGGCCAGCCTCTAAGCTCTTCCCGAATGCTCCCGCACCATGGGAGCGCAACGCAGCGAGGCAACATGCAGCAACACGTCATCATCATCGGCGGCGGCGTCGTCGGTCTGACATCGGCCTGGTGGCTGGCCGAGGCCGGCTACAAGGTCACGGTACTGGAACGCAATGAACAAGTGGCGATCGCCGCCAGCTACCGCAATGGCGGCCAGCTCAGCTATCGCTATGTAGCACCGCTGGCGGACGCGGGCGTCCCCCTGAAAGCCCTGCAATGGCTGCTGCAGAAAGATGGCCCGCTGCGCTTCCGGCCCGAGGCCGACTGGCGCCAGTGGCGCTGGATGGCCAGTTTCTTGCGTAATTGCAACAGCGCCAGCAATGCCCGCACGACGGCCAAGCTGCTGCAACTGGGAGAATTAAGCCGCGCCGGCATGGCGCAGCTGGAACTGAGCGTGCCGCCCGAGGCGTATGCCTGGCGCGATGCGGGCAAACTCATCGTCTACCGCTCGCCCGCCATCTTTCAGCGGGCCGTGGCCCGGCCCGAGTCGGAAGAAGCGCGCATCGTCTTGTCGCCACAGGAAGCCGTGCAGCGCGAACCGGCGCTGGCCGCCTTGCAAGGCTCCCTGGCGGGCGGCATCTTTACCGAGGGCGAGGCGGTGGCCGATTGCCACGCCTTTTGCCTGGCCCTGGAAGCACGCCTGCTGCAGCACCCGAATTGTTCGCTCCTGCTGAAAGGCGAGGCGCGCCGCCTCGTCACGCACAAGGGCAGGATCACGGGCGTCGACACCAGCCTGGGCCTGTTACAGGCGGACCACTATGTGCTCGCGGCCGGCATACAGAGCCGCGACCTGGCCGCCACGGCGGGCATTTATTTGCCGCTGTACCCTTTGAAGGGCTACAGCCTGACGGCGCCCATCCGCGCACAGGACAAGGCGCCCGAGATCAGCATCACGGATTTTGAGCGCAAGGTGCTGTATGCGCGCATTGGCAGCGACCTGCGCGTGGCCGCCATGGTCGACATGGTGGGCGCCGACAACAGCATCGATTGGAACCGCATCGCCGGCCTGACGCGGCTGGCGCGCGAAGCCATGCCGCACGGCGCCGACTACGACCAGGCCACGGCCTGGGCCGGCCTGCGCCCCGCCACGCCGAACAGCGCGCCGCTGGTGGGCGCCAGCACCTACGCCAACCTGTGGCTCAACGTGGGCCACGGCCCGCTGGGTTTTACGTTTGCCGCCGGCACGGCGCGCATCCTCGCCGATCTCATGGCCGGCAAGGCGCCGCCGTTTGCGCTGGACTTCCTCAGCCCGAAAAAGTAGCTGGCCAAGGCGGCGCGCACGCGCCGCTGCCGATATGACGGATAATTGCGGAACTTTCCTGTTCCCCTATCCGCGTCCGCATGCCCACACCCTCGACATCTGCCGCCTGCCCCTGTGGCGGCGCCTCCTACGCCAGCTGCTGCGGCCCGTATATCGCGGGCGACGCCTTGCCGCCCACGGCCGAAGCTTTGATGCGTTCGCGCTACACGGCGTTCACCTTGCGCGACGAGCCCTATCTGCGCGCCACCTGGCATGCCAGCACCCGTCCAGCCGACGCTTTATTTGCCGAAGAAGAAAAAGTCCACTGGCTGGGACTTGAGGTAAAATCTGCTTTACGTTTACGTCAACGTAAAGCAGTATCAGCAGATCAAGCCGAAGAGATACACCGCGACAGCGTCGAATTCGTGGCCCGCTACAAGGTCAACGGCCGCGCGCACCGCCTGCATGAAGTGAGCCGCTTCGTGCGCGAGGCGGGTGACGGTGGCATGCGCTGGTTTTATCTCGACGGCAGTTTTCCCGAATAGCGCGACCCGAGAGACCGGGCGATCATAAAAAGGAACCGCAATGCCGCACATCGAAAGCAAACTCAATCCGCGCAGTGAAGATTTCAAGGCCAATGCCGCAGCCATGCAAGCCATCGTCGACGATTTGCGCGACAAGGTGGAAAAGATCGCGGCTGGCGGCGGCGAAGCGGCGGCCGCCAAGCACCTGGCGCGCGGAAAACTGCTGCCGCGCGACAGAGTGCAGATGCTGCTCGATCCCGGCACGCCCTTCCTCGAGTTTTCCCAGATGGCGGCCTACGCCATGTACCAGGACGCCAAGGGCGTCGATGCGGCGCCTTCCGCCGGCATCATCACCGGCATCGGCCGCGTCTCGGGCCAGGAATGCGTCATCGTCTGCAACGACGCCACCGTCAAGGGCGGCACGTATTACCCGATGACGGTGAAAAAGCATTTGCGCGCCCAGGAAATCGCCGACCAGAACAACCTGCCCTGCATCTACCTGGTCGACTCGGGCGGCGCCAACCTGCCGAACCAGGACGACGTCTTCCCCGACCGCGACCATTTCGGCCGCATCTTCTACAACCAGGCGAACCTGTCGGCCAAGGGCATCCCGCAGATCGCCGTGGTGATGGGCTCTTGCACGGCGGGCGGCGCGTATGTGCCGGCCATGAGCGACGAGTCGATCATCGTCAAGGAGCAGGGCACGATTTTCCTCGGCGGCCCGCCGCTGGTGAAAGCGGCGACCGGTGAAGTGGTGACGGCCGAAGACCTCGGTGGCGGCGACGTGCACACGCGCTTGTCCGGCGTGGTCGACCACCTGGCGCAGAACGATTTGCATGCGCTGTCGCTGGCGCGCACCATCGTTTCGAACCTGAACCGTCAAAAACCGCAGCAGATGGCCTTGCGTGCATCCGTCGAACCGACATACCCGACGCAGGAACTGTATGGCGTGATCCCCGTCGATACGCGCAAGCCCTTCGATGTACGCGAAGTGATCGCGCGCATCGTCGACGGCAGCGATTTCGACGAATTCAAGGCCCGCTACGGCACCACCCTGATCTGCGGCTTCGCGCATATCTATGGCGTCAAAGTCGGCATCATCGCCAATAACGGCATCTTGTTCTCCGAATCAGCGCTGAAAGGCACGCATTTCATCGAATTGTGCTGCCAGCGCAAGATCCCGCTCGTCTTTCTGCAAAATATCACGGGCTTCATGGTAGGGCGCAAGTACGAAAACGAAGGCATCGCCCGCAATGGCGCCAAGATGGTCACGGCCGTGGCCACGGCCGCCGTGCCGAAATTCACGGTGATTATCGGCGGCAGCTTCGGCGCCGGCAATTACGGCATGTGCGGCCGCGCCTTTTCTCCCCGTTTCATGTGGATGTGGCCGAATGCGCGCATTTCCGTCATGGGCGGCGACCAGGCCGCGTCCGTGCTGGCCACCGTCAAGCGCGACGGCATCGAGGGCAAGGGCGGCGCATGGAGCGCGGACGAGGAAGCGGCCTTCAAGCAGCCGATCAAGGATCAATACGAACATCAGGGCCACCCATACTATGCCACCGCGCGCCTGTGGGACGATGGCGTGATCGACCCGGCCGACACGCGCATGGTGCTGGGCCTGGGGCTGTCGGCCGCCTTGAACGCGGAAATCCCGGACACGAAGTTCGGCGTATTCCGCATGTAAGCGGCACTCAGGGAGAAGATCATGGAATTTGAAACCTTAAAGCTGGTCATCGAGGGCAATGTCGCCACCGTGACCCTGAACCGCCCCGACGTGCGCAACGCCTTCAACGAGACGACGATCGCCGAACTGGCGCGCGCCTTCGAAGGCCTGGGGCGCAGCGACATGGTGCGCGCCATCGTGCTGGCCGCGAATGGCGCGGCCTTCTGCGCCGGTGCGGACTTGAACTGGATGAAGAAGATGGCCGGCTACACGCACGCCGAAAACCAGGCCGACGCGCTGCAGCTGGCGCAGATGCTGCGCACGATTTACCTGT
Organism: Janthinobacterium sp. 78; assembly: GCF_003096775.1. NCBI lineage: Bacteria > Pseudomonadati > Pseudomonadota > Betaproteobacteria > Burkholderiales > Oxalobacteraceae > Janthinobacterium > Janthinobacterium sp. 78. The sequence goes on from NZ_QENT01000001.1 coordinate 284,423, forward strand.
GTCCCAAGCCCGTCGTGGCGAAGATCCAGGGCGACTGCTATGCGGGTGGCATGGGCCTCGTCGCCGCATGCGATATCATTCTGGTTGCGGAAGACGTGCATTTCTGCCTGAGCGAAGTGCGGCTGGGACTGATCCCGGCCACTATTTCACCGTATGTCATCAAGGCCATGGGCGAAAACGCGGCACGCCGCTATTTCCTGACCGCGGAGCGATTCTCTGCACAGGAAGCGCTGCGCATCGGCTTTGCCCACGAGGTAGTCGAGGCAAGCGCGCTGGACGCGAAAACCTTTGACGTGCTCAAAGCGCTGACGGGCAACAGCCCGCACGCCGTGGCGCAAGCGAAAACGCTGGTGCGCGAAATCGTTGGCCAGCCGGTCGATGACGCGCTGCTGGCGGACACCGCCGAGCGCATCGCGCACATCCGCGCCTCGGAGCAGGGCCGCGAAGGCGTGCAATCGTTCCTCGACAAGCGCAAGCCGAGTTGGCTCATGGGCTAGTTAATAGTCCAAAGCTCATGGACTAAGAATATCATTGGAGCAGTTTTGAAAGCAGAAAAACAATCGGGCTGGGTCGAACGCAGTCTGCGCAGCGTGTGGCATCCGTGCACGCAAATGCAGCATCACGAGACTGTACCGCTCATCCCCGTCAGCCATGGCCGCGGCGCCTGGCTGTATGACCACGAAGGCCGACGCTACCTGGACGCCATCAGCTCCTGGTGGGTGAACCTGTTCGGCCACGCCAATCCGCGCATCAATGCGGAACTCAAGGACCAGCTGGACCGCCTGGAACACGCCATGCTGGCCGGTTTCACGCATGCACCGGTGGTCGAACTGTCGGAAAAGCTGTCGGCATTGACGGGCGGCGTGCTTGGCCACAGCTTTTACGCGTCCGACGGCGCCTCGGCCGTGGAAATCGCCCTGAAAATGAGCTTTCACGCGTGGCGCAACAGCGGCAAGAGTGACAAGCAGGAATTCGTCTGCCTGAAGGGCAGCTACCATGGCGAAACCATCGGCGCGCTGGCCGTCACGGACGTCGCCCTGTTCAAGGATGCCTACGGCCCCCTGCTGCGCGCCACGCAGACGGTGATGTCGCCCGACTTCCGCCAGGCAGCTGAAAACGAAACGGCGCAGGACGTGGCGCGCCGCGCGGCCGCCGAAGTTGAGCAGCTGTTTCAGGAAAAAGCCGACAAGATTGCCGCCATCATCATCGAGCCGCTGGTGCAATGCGCCACCGGCATGGCCATGCATGACCCGCTGTACCTGTCGCTGGTGCGCGCCCTGTGCGACCGTTATCACGTCCATTTGATCCTCGACGAAATCGCCGTCGGCTGCGGCCGCACGGGCACTTTCTTTGCGTGCGAACAGGCCGGCATCTGGCCCGATTTCGTGTGTCTGTCGAAGGGCATCAGCGGCGGCTATTTACCCCTGTCCCTCGTGATGACGCGCGAAGACATCTATCAAGCGTTCTACAGCACCGACGTGCGCCGCGGCTTTTTGCATTCGCACTCGTACACGGGCAACCCGCTGGCCTGCCGCGCAGCGCTGGCCACCTTGTCCATCTTCGAGGAAGACGACGTGCTGGTGGCCAACCGGGTGCGCGCCGCCAAGATCACGCGCGCCCTGGCACCGCTGGCGCAGCATGAGCGCGTAAAACACTTCCGCCAGCAGGGCATGATCTGGGCATTCGATGCCGTCGATGCGGCGCCCGATTTTTCGCGCCGCTTCTTCAGCACGGCGCTGGAACACGAACTGTTGATGCGCCCCATCGGCTCCACCGTCTACCTGATGCCGCCATATATCCTCGACGACGAGGAAATCGCGGGCCTGGGCCAGCAGACGCTGGCCGTCTTCAACACAGTGATCGGGGCCTGAGATGGAACTGATCGCGCGATTACAACAGCAGCTGCAAGGGCTGGAAGAGCGTAGCCTGATCCGCCGCCGCCGCACCGTCGACACGCCGTGCGCGCCGCGCCTGACGGTGGACGGACGCGACATGCTGGCCTTTTGCAGCAATGACTACCTGGGCCTGGCGTCGCATCCGCGCATCGTCGCCGCGCTGAAAGAGGGCGCCGACCTGTATGGCGCCGGCAGCGGCGCTTCGCACCTGATCAGTGGCCACAGCCGCGCCCACGCGCAGCTGGAAGAACGGCTGGCCGCTTTCGTCGGCGCCAACCTGGAGCAGGCGCGCGCCCTGTATTTCTGCACCGGCTACATGGCTAATCTGGCTGTGCTGACGGCCCTGGCGGCGGGCGATGCGGACACGGAGATTTTTTCGGAAGCGCTGAACCACGCCTCGCTGATCGACGGCACGCGCCTGGCCCGCGTCAAGACGCGCGTGTATCCGCATGCGGACCTCGATGCCCTGGCGGTCCTGCTGGCGGACAGCAAAGCCAAAACCAAAATCGTCGTCACCGACAGCATCTTCAGCATGGATGGCGACCTGGCGCCGCTGCCCGCGCTGCTGGCCCTGTGCGAGCGCTATGGCGCCTGGCTGGTGGTCGACGATGCGCACGGCTTCGGTGCGCTGGGCGAGAATGGCCGTGGCGCGCTGGAACACTTCGACCTGCATTCGCCGCACCTGGTCTACGTGGGCACCCTGGGCAAATCGGCCGGCGTGGGTGGCGCTTTTGTTTGCGCGCACGAAGCCGTGATCGACACGCTGATCCAGAAGGCGCGCCCCTACATCTTCACCACGGCGGCCGCGCCCGCGCTCGCGCATGCGCTCTTGGCCAGCCTGGACATCATCGCCGGTGAGGAAGGAAAACAACGTCGCAGGCACCTCGCGGCGCTGGTGGCGCAATGGAACGATGGCTTGCAACTGCAACACTGGCAAGCCTTGCCATCACTGTCCGCCATCCAGCCCGTCATCATCGGCGACAATGCGGACATGCTGGACATCGCCGCTCAACTCTACCAGCAGGGACTGTGGGTCGGCGCCATCCGCCCGCCCACCGTGCCAGCCGGATCGGCGCGCCTGCGCGTGACCCTGTCGGCCGGCCACACGGCGCAGGAAGTGGCGCAATTGATCAATGCAATCAACACCCTGGAAAGGACACGCCATGAGCCTTGATGACCCTATCGTGGCGGCAGTGCTGGCGGACCTGGCGCCGGCCGTGCAGCCGGCTCCGGCCACTGCCGGCCTGCCATCGCGCTTTGCCTGTTTCGTCACCGGCACGGACACGGAAATCGGCAAGACCTTGACCTCGTCGGCCCTGCTGCACGCGCTGGTGGCGCGCGGCGTGCGCGCCTGCGGCATGAAGCCCGTCGCCGCCGGCGCCGAGATGCGCGACGGCGAACTGCATAATGAAGACGCCGACAGCCTGATCGCCGCCGGCAACGTCACCATGCTGCGCAATATCACCACGCCCTACATGCTGAAGGAGCCGGCCGCGCCGCACATCGCCGCCGCGCTCGAAGGCGTCAGCATCGAGTCGGTGCCGATCCTGGCCGCCTACCTGGAAATTGCCGCCGCCTCGGACGCGGTCGTGGTCGAAGGCGTGGGTGGTTTCCGCGTGCCGCTGTCGCCCGGCTTTGATTCGGCCGACCTGGCGCAGCAGCTCGACCTGCCCGTGATCCTGGTGGTCGGCATGCGTCTGGGCTGCATCAGCCAGGCCTTGCTGACGCTGGAAGCCATCGAAGCGCGCGGCCTGACGGTGATCGGCTGGGTCGCCAACACCCTGGAAGTGGAAATGCGCTTCCTCGACGAAAATATCGATGCGCTGATCGAGCGCATCCCGGCGCCGCTGCTGGGCAAGGTGCCGCGCCTGGCGCAGCCGAGCGCGCAAGCGGCGGCGGCGTATCTCGATTTCACCGGCTTGCCGAACTGGCCGGCGCAGCATCCCAACACTTAAAACGTATCCAAAAAATAGAAGCGAAGGAATCACATGTCTCACGTCCAAGAAGCAACAAAAACCGTCGAACTGCACCGCCCTGCGGCGCGCATCACCGTGCCGGAAGCGGCCACCTGGCCCGTCGCCGATGTACTGGCCCTGTTCGACCTGCCATTCAATGACCTGATGTTCAAGGCCCAGCAAACCCACCGCATCAACTTCCCCGATGGCGACGTGGAACTGGCGACCCTGTTATCGATCAAGACGGGCGGCTGCGAAGAAGACTGCGGCTACTGCCCGCAAGCTGCCCGCTATGACACGGGCGTGGAAGCGAAAAAAATCCTCGACATCGACACGGTGCTCGACGCGGCGCGCCAGGCGAAAGCCAATGGCGCCACGCGCTTCTGCATGGGCGCCGCCTGGCGCAGCCCGAAAGAGCGCGACATGGAAAAAGTCGAAGAGATGGTGACCAAGGTGAAGGCGCTGGGCCTGGAAACCTGCGCTACTTTGGGCATGCTGGAAGAGGGACAAGCGGACCGCCTGAAAAACGCGGGCCTGGACTTCTACAACCATAACCTCGACACGGCGCCCGAGTTCTACGACAACGTCATCTCCACGCGCGAATACCAGGACCGTCTGGACACTTTGGGCCGCGTGCGCGAAGCAGGCTTGAAAGTGTGCTGCGGCGGCATCGTCGGCATGGGCGAAACGCGTCTGCAGCGCGCGGGCCTGATCGCCCAGCTGGCCAATTTGAATCCGTATCCGGAATCGGTGCCCGTCAACCATCTGGTACAAGTGGAAGGCACGCCTTTGTTCGGCCTGGAAGCGCTCGATCCATTTGAATTCGTGCGCACGATCGCCGTGGCCCGCATCACCATGCCGAAGGCGCGCGTGCGTTTGTCGGCGGGCCGCCGCCAGATGGGCGAAGCCGTGCAAGCGATGTGCTTCCTGGCTGGTGCCAATTCCATCTTCTACGGCGACAAGCTGCTCACCACCGACAACCCGGAAGCGGAAGACGACCGCGTCTTGCTGGGTAAGCTGGGCCTGCAGACGCGCGGCGCCATGCTGGACTCGGTACAGAAAGAGAAGTGCGGCTGCTGATGACAGCCTTGTCGGGTTACGCCGTGCCGGCTAACCCGACCTACGATATCCAGCCTCACCATGCGTAGGTCGGTTTAGCGCGTTGCGCGTAAACCGACAAACCAGCAGACAAGGTCCGCCAAGAGACAGCTGCCCCTTTTTGAGAGAATAGAGAGAGACCATGTTCACTAAAATCCTGATCGCCAACCGCGGCGAAATCGCTTGCCGTGTCGCCGCTACCGCGCGCCGCATGGGCATCCAGACCGTCGCCGTGTATTCGGAAGCGGACGCCAACGCCAAGCACGTCGCCGTGTGCGACGAAGCCGTCCTGATCGGCCCCGCGCCGGCCAAGGAAAGCTATCTGTGCGGCGACAAGATAATCGCCGTGGCGCTGGCCACTGGTGCCCAGGCGATCCACCCTGGCTATGGCTTTTTGTCCGAGAACGCCGACTTTGCCGACGCCTGCCACGCTGCGGGCCTGGTCTTCATCGGCCCGCCGGCGTCCGCCATGCGCGCCATGGGCTCGAAATCGGCCGCCAAGTCGCTGATGGAAAAAGCCAATGTGCCGCTGGTGCCCGGCTACCACGGCGAGAATCAGGATGCGGACTTTTTGCACGGGCAGGCCGACAAGATCGGCTACCCCGTGCTGCTGAAGGCATCCGCTGGCGGCGGCGGCAAGGGCATGCGCGTCATTGACAACAGCGCCGACTTCAAGGCCGCGCTGGCCTCGTGCAAGCGCGAAGCGATCAGCTCTTTCGGCGACGACAAGGTGCTGGCCGAAAAATACCTGTCGCGTCCGCGGCATATCGAAATCCAGGTGTTTGCCGACACGCTCGGTAACTGCATCTACCTGTTCGAGCGCGATTGCTCGGTGCAGCGCCGTCACCAAAAGGTGCTGGAAGAAGCGCCGGCGCCGGGCATGCCGGCGGAGCGCCGCGCCGCCATGGGCGAAGCGGCCGTCGCCGCCGCCAAGGCCGTCGGCTACGTGGGCGCGGGCACGGTGGAATTCATCGCCAACCAGGATGGCTCTTTCTATTTCATGGAAATGAACACGCGCCTGCAGGTGGAACATCCGGTAACGGAAATGATCACCGGCACCGACCTGGTGGAATGGCAGTTGCGCGTCGCCTTTGGCGAACCGCTGCCGAAAAAACAAAGCGAACTGACGATCCACGGCCACGCCATCGAGGCGCGCATTTATGCGGAAAATCCGGAAAAGGGCTTTTTGCCGTCGATCGGCACGCTGCGCCACATGCAGTCGCCATCGGCCGTCACGTTCGAGCTCGGTGGCACAGTGATTCCGGCCGCCGTGCGCATCGATTCGGGCGTGCGCGAAGGCGACGCCATCTCTCCGTTCTACGACCCGATGATCGCCAAGCTGATCGTCTGGGGCGCAGACCGCCGCGAAGCGCTGGCGCGCATGGCGCAGGCGCTGTCGGAATACCAGATCGTCGGCCTGGCCAGCAATATCGCCTTCTTGAAACGCCTGGTCGAAGGCCAGGCATTTGCCAGCGCGGACCTCGACACGGGTTTGATCGAGCGCAATCAAGACACGCTGTTCCCCGTCCTGCAGGCGGCGCCCGACACGGCCCTGGCGCTGGCGGCAGTCAGCCTGCTGACGGAAGAAAAAACCGCGTCCGAAGCGCAGTCGAGCAACCCTGCCGACCCATGGGGCAATGCCCTGGGCTGGCGCTTGAACAGCACCCTGGGACGCAGCCTGGCGTTTGCCGACGAATTCGCGCTGGCCAGCGCCAGCAAGGCCTATGCCGCGCGCATCGCCTATAAAACCGATGGCTGGCTGTTCAACGGCCAGCCCCTGACCTTGACGGCGCGCACAGGCAACGAGCTGCACATCAAGCTGGGCGAGCGTGCCGTGCATGGCACGGTGCTGCGCGATGGCGAGCAGTTCCACGTATTCACCAATGGCTTGCACCATACCTTGCATTACAGCGACCCGATGGCGCATGCGGGTGAAGTAGAAGCGGAAGGCGGCCGCCTGACGGCGCCGATGCCGGGCAAGGTCGTCGCCGTGCTGGTGAACAAGGGCCAGGACGTCAAGAAGGGCGAGCCGCTGGTTATCATGGAAGCGATGAAGATGGAGCATACGATCGCCGCGCCGCACGACGGCCTGGTGGAAGACGTGCTGTATGCAGTCGGCGACCAGGTGGCCGACGGCGCGCCGCTGCTGGCCTTCAAGGCGGCCGCATAGAGGTCAGCACATGCGCATCCTGTTACAACGCTCGGACGGCAAGCAAGCGGCGTGGATTGCCGATTTCAAAGACTTGCTGCCCGAAGCCGAAATTGTTTTCTGGCGCGAAGGCGACACGTTCGCGCCGTGCGACTATGCCGTCGTGTGGCAGCCGCCCGCCGCCATGCTGCCCGCGCTGGCCAACGTCAAAGCCATCTTCAACACGGGCGCCGGCGTCGACGCGCTGTTGAAATTTGGCGAGGCGCTGCCCGCGCACGTGCCGCTGGTACGCCTCGATGACGCGGGCATGGGCGTGCAGATGGCCGAGTATGTGAGCCACGCCGTGCTGCGCCACTTCCGCCGCTTCGACGACTACGAGGCGCAGGGCCGCGCCGGCATCTGGCAGCCGCTGCCCGCGTTCGACAAGATGGATTTCCCCGTCGGCGTGCTGGGCATGGGGGTGCTGGGCACGCGCGTGCTGCAAGCGCTGGCGCAATTCGAATTTCCGCTGCGCGGCTGGAGCCGCAGCCGCAAGCAGCTCGATGGCGTCGAGTGCTACTCAGGCGAAGAGGGGCTCGAAGCATTCTTGCGCGGCACGCGCGTGCTGGTGTGCATGCTGCCGCTCACGCCGGAGACGCACAACCTGCTCGACCGCACGCGCCTGTCGATGCTGCTGCCGGGCGCCTACGTCATCAACGTGGCGCGCGGCGCGCATCTCGCCGAACCGGATTTATTGACACTGATCCGCTCCGGGCATATCGCCGGGGCGACCCTCGACGTGTTCCGCAACGAGCCGCTGCCGCAGCAGCACCCGTTCTGGCAAGAACCCCGCATCACCATCACGCCGCATATTTCGGCGGCCACCCTGCGCCGCGAAAGCGTGGCGCAGATCGCCGCCAAGATGCGCCGCCTGCACGCCGGAGACTCTGTCGCCGGCATCGTCAACCGTTTGCAAGGATATTGAGATGAGCAATCAACCGCATTTGCCGAAACAGGTCAAGATCGTCGAGGTGGGTCCGCGCGACGGCCTGCAAAACGAAAAGGACACCATCAGCGCCGCCGTCAAGATCGAACTGGTCAACCGCCTGACCCTGGCCGGCTTCGCCAATATCGAGGCGGCGTCGTTCGTCTCGCCAAAATGGGTGCCGCAAATGGCCACCAGCGCGGAAGTGATGGAGAAAATCGCGCGCCGCGCTGGTACCATTTATTCGTCGCTGACGCCGAACATGCAGGGTTTCGAAGCGGCGCTGGCGGCGAAAGTCGATGAAGTGGTGATCTTCGGCTCCGCTTCCGAGGCGTTCTCGCAAAAGAACATCAACTGCTCGATCGCCGAATCGATCGCCCGCTTCGAAGGCGTGGCGAAGGCGGCCAAGGAACACGGCCTGCGCCTGCGCGGCAGCATCAGCTGCGCCTTCGGCTGCCCCTACCAGGGGGAAGTGCCGCTGGACGCCGTGGCCGACGTGGTGGGCCGCATGCGCGACCTCGGTTGCGACGAGATCGACATCGCCGACACCATCGGCGTGGCCACGCCACGCAAAACGCAGGCGGTGATGCAGCGCGCGATTGCGGCTTTTCACGTGGGCGGCCTGTCCGGCCACTTCCACGATACCTACGGCCAGGCGCTGGCGAACATCTACGCCAGCCTGGAAACGGGTATCGCGATCTATCACTCGTCCGTCTCGGGCCTGGGCGGCTGCCCGTACGCCAAGGGCGCCACCGGCAATGTGGCCACCGAGGACGTGCTGTACATGATGCAGGGGCTGGGGATAGACACAGGCATCGACCTGGACCTGGTGGTCGATGCGGGGCAGTTCATCTCGCAGCAGCTGGGCCGCAAGGGATCGAGCCGGGCTGGCAACGCCATCGCGGCGAAACGCGCCGCTGTTTGAGGTAGGTCGGATTAGCGCGCAAGCGCGTAATCCGACGCCACCAGAGACATGGCCAACAATGTTGTCGGGTTACGCGCTGTGCGCTAACCCGACCTACGCCAGCCGTACGTAAACCGTACAGACGAAAAAAAACCCAAGAGCCGAAACTCTTGGGTTTTTTTCTACAAATTTGGTCGGAGTACAAGGATTCGAACCTTGGACCCCCTGGTCCCAAACCAGGTGCGCTACCGGGCTGCGCCACACTCCGAAGACCAAGATAATACAGGCCGTATCGACTTCGGTCAAGGGTCAGGTGAAACTCTGCGTAAATTATTTACGCGCGGCACTGGAAGCCCTGTATTTTTCAACATGCATGAAATATGCGACACTCGGTTTGCAAGTTTTCCCGATCAGACATGAAGGCGACGACGGCAATGGATTTCAGTATGGAAAGAAACGGCGGAAGCGGCGGTGGCCAGCCCTTGCCGCATCGCCGCAGCATCGCGCTGGGCATAGCCGTATCCTTGCTGCTGCATGGCGCCTTGATCTATCTATGGCGCCATGTGCAGCCGCCTGTCCCGCCGGACACGGCGCCGCGCGTGGAGTCGATCGCCGTGTGGATACGTCCGCTGGCCGCCAAGCCGCCCCCACCGCCTGTCGAGGTCATCAAGCCGAAGCGCGAAGCAAAACCCGTCAGCAAGCCGAGACTCGCCACGGCCAGGGAAACGCCAGCGGCGGCCACGGCGCCAGCGGCCAGCCCGCAAGCCATCACGGTGGTACCGGCCACGCCAGCGGCCAGTACCGATACCTTCAGGCAAGAGACGCCAAAGTTCGACATGGAAGCGGCCAGGAAGACGGCGCGCAAGATGGCCGGCGAACGCGACCCGTCCAAGGTAGGCACGGCCGTGGGGCAAATCCCCGACAAGCCGCTGCAAACGGAAACCCAGTTGGCGCGCGATATCGCGCAAGGCAAGCGCGGCGACTGCCGCAGCGCCTATTCAGGCGCAGGCTTGCTGGCGCCCGTGCTGATGTTGCTCGACAAGAAGGATAGCGGCTGCAAGTGGTAGTTACCTAACAATCATCACCGGGCATGCAGAGAGCAGCCTATTCCTGCCCCTTCAACTGCAACGCCCGCTCATACAGCGCATTCTTCTTGCGGCCCGTGATCTGCGCCGTCAAGTTCGCCGCCTGCTTGACGCTGCATTCGGCCAGCAAGATGTTCAGGATGCGTTCCGCTTCCACGTCTTCCGCGTCCTGCGCCTCCGTCGCGCCTTCGAGCAGCACGACGAATTCTCCCTTTTCGCGGTGCGCGTCGGCACGGATCCAGCTTTCCGCTTCGGACAGGGGACAGCGGTGGATTTCTTCGAACATTTTCGTCAGTTCGCGCGCGAACACCACCTGGCGCGTGGGCTCGAACGCTTCCACCAAAGCCGTGGCGCAATCGAGGATGCGGTGCGGCGCTTCATAAAACACCATCGTCGCCGTCACGCCGCGCAGGCTGTGCAAGATGTTTTCGCGCTGCTTGGCCTTCGCCGGCAGGAAACCGACGAAGTAAAACTGGTCATTCAACAAGCCGCTGGCGGAAATGGCGGTGATGGCCGCCGACGGACCGGGCAGGGGCAGGACGCGCAAGCCGGCCGCGCGCACGGCGTCGACGATGCGCGCGCCCGGGTCGGACACGGCCGGCGTGCCCGCGTCGGAGACGAGGGCGATGCGCTCGCCGGCGTGCAGGCGGGCGATCAGGGTTTGCGCCACTTCGCGTTCGTTATGTTGATGCGCCGCAATTAGCGGCTTGTTCAAGCCAAAGCGCGTCAGCAGGTGCGCCGTGTTGCGCGTATCTTCACAGGCGACGGCATCGGCAATGCTCAGCAAATGCAGCGCGCGCAGGCTGATATCGGTCACATTGCCGATCGGCGTGGCCACTATATACAATGTTGCGATAGGATAGACCTGGTGCGCCGCCTCTGTCATGATGGGCAGGCTGGCGATGGAACTGATTTCTTGTACGGTCATTTTGGAGGTTGAATGCTTGCTAATAGTGTGAAGTTACTGCTTGTTTGTGCCGCGACCGGCATGCTGAGCGCTTGCAGCACGCCTTGCGACGCGCCCGGGCAATTGTGCGCGCCTATTGAATCTAACACAAGAGCGCTGCCGCCACCGACGCCGCGGGCGCCGCCTGTGCCGCCCAAGCCGCCCGCGCCCGAACCGGTGACGTTTGCCGTGGCCGTGCCCGATATTACCGCGTACGACGGCAACGGCGCCCCATTGTCTCCCATCACCACCAAGCCGGCGACGGGCACGCCGCAGGACATGCCGGCCGCCACGGCGCCGGCGCCGTCCGACGGCAAGGTCCACCACATCGGCCTGCTGCTGCCGCTGCGCTCGGCGTCCCTGGGCCCGGCCGCCGAACTGCTGCGCGCCGGCTTCATGGCCGCGTACGAGCGCGACCGCAGCGGCTTTGAAGTGACGGTGATCGACACGGGCGACGGCAGCAGCGACGTGCTGAACAAGTTTGCGCAAGCGCAAGAGGAACAGGACGTCGTCGTCGGGCCTTTGTCGCGCTCGGCCGTCACGGCCGTGGCGAATAGCGACCTGGTACGTAAACCAACGATTGCCCTGAACCACCCGGACAATCGCGGCGAGGCGCGCCTGCCGGCCAAGCTGCTGGTGATGGGCCTGTCGATCGAGGCGGAAGCGCGCCAGGTCGCCGCCTGGGCCGCCAGCGAACAGCCGGGCGCCAGCGCGCTGATCCTGTCGGCCGGTGCGCCCTCGCAGCGCCGCATCAGCGCCGCCTTCAAGCAGGAATGGCTGCGCCAAGGCGGCAAAGTCGATGTGATGGACTTGACGGCCACGAACGGCTACCTGAGCGATGCGGAACTGGTGCAGCTGCGCGCGCGCCTGGCCGCGACGCCGCCGGGCCTGCTGTTTGTCGCGCTCGACGCCGACCAGGCGCGCCAGCTGCGCGTGGCCATCGGCAGCGATCTGCCCCTGTATGGCACCTCATCCTTGAATCCCGGCGCCGGGCGCGGCGCCAGCGGCCCCGAGCTCGACGGCGCGCGCCTGCTGGACTTGCCATGGCAAGTCCAGCGCGACCATCCGCAAGTGATGGTGTATCCACAGCCGCCGCAGCCTGCCGAACGCCGTCTGACGGCCGACATGGAACGCCTGTATGCGCTGGGCATCGATGCCTTCCGCGTGGCCCGCGAAGTGGCGTTGCGCCCGAACACGCCGTTCACGCTCGATGGCGTGACGGGCCGTCTGGCCGTGCGCTTTGACGATGATCAAAGCGTGTTCGAACGCACGGAACAGGCCGCCACCTACCAGCAGGGCGTGCTGGGCACTTGGCCGCCGGTCACGCCGGCCACGCCACCGGTACAGTAAGGACATGCGCCATGCCGCCCTTCGCTTTCTGGAACAAACGGGAACGGGGACGGCAGGGAGAAGACGATGCGCTCGCGTATCTGCTGCTGCAAGGCCTGGTGCTGCTGCAACGCAATTATCTGTGCAAGGGAGGCGAGCTGGACCTGATCATGCGCGATGGCGCCTGCATCGTTTTCGTCGAAGTACGGCTACGCAGCAGTGCAGCCTGCGGCGGCGCCCTGGCCAGCATCACGCCAGCCAAGCAGCGGCGCATGGTGGTGGCCGCGCAAACCTGGCTGCAGGGGCAAAAGACTTTGCCGCCGTGCCGCTTCGACGCGCTGGCCATCGATGGCGGGCACATCAGCTGGCTGCAGAACATCCTCGATATGTAAGCATTTTTAACAGTGCTTGTCCGCCATGCCGCGTGCCTGCACTATAATCGGCAGACTATGAATAATCAACGCATCCTCTCGCACTTTCACGAAAGTGCCGAACTCAAGATCCAGGCCGCTACCGTGCTGGCGCCACCCATTGCGCAGGCGATCGACCTGATGTTTTATGCATTGTCCAACGGCAACAAGATCCTCGCCTGCGGCAACGGCGGTTCCGCCGCCGACTGCCAGCACTTCGCGGCCGAGCTGGTGGGACGCTTCGAACGCGAGCGCTTTCCGCTGCCGGCCCTGGCGCTGACGACGGACACCTCGATCCTGACGGCCGTGGCGAACGATTACAGCTACCGCGAGATTTTCTCGAAGCAGGTGCAGGCCTTCGGCCAGGCCGGCGACATCTTGCTGGCCATCTCCACGTCGGGCAATTCGGCCAACGTGCTGGCCGCCGTGGAAGCGGCGCTCGAGCGCGAAATGCGCGTCGTGGCGCTGACGGGCAGGGACGGCGGCGCCATCGGCAAGGTGCTGACGGACGCCGACGTGCATATCTGCGTGCCGGCCGAGCGCACGGCGCGCATCCAGGAAGTCCATCTGACTACCATACATTGCATCTGCGACGGCATCGACGTCGCGCTATTCGGAGGAGACGTGAATGACTAAATTCGGTACTGGCCCAGGCTGGAAACGCGTACAACGCCCATTGGCTACCGCACTGCTGTGCGGCGCCATGCTCACCTCGCTCACCGGCTGCATCGAACTGATGGTCGGCGGCGCAGTGATGGGCGGCGTTGCCGCAGCGGACCGCCGCACCCTGGGCGCGCAGACCGAAGACAAGTCGATCGCCCTGAAAGGCGAGTCGCGCATCCCCTCCATCGTCGGCGATGCCGGCCATGTGAATGTCACCAGCTTCAACCGCCGCGTCCTGCTGACGGGCGAAGTGCGCGACGATGCGATGAAAAATGCCGTCGAACGTGAAGTGCGCAATATCGAGGGCGTGGAATCGGTGGCCAATGAACTGATCATCGCCGGCCCGGCCAGCTACACCTCGCGCTCGAACGACGCGCTGATCACGGCCAAGGTCAAGGCCAGCCTGGTCGACATGAAAACCATCTCGGCCGCCTCGTTCAAGGTCGTCACGGAAAACGGCACCGTCTTCCTGATGGGCCGCGTTACCCAGCGCGAAGGCACGGTCGCGGCCGATGTGGCGCGCGGCGTGGGCGGCGTACAGAAAGTGGTCAAGCTGTTCGACTACATTTCGGAAGCGGAATTGAAACAATTGCAGCCCGATCCGCCGCAGCAGCGCACGACGAACACGGTCAGCGATACGGTCCAGCAATAAGGTCCTCCCCCATCCGGCCTACGGCGCCTGAGTGATGATGCGACTATAATGGCCGCATCGTTGCTCAACATTAGTGAAACTTCGCCATGTCAACTTCGCCCTCCGCAAGCAAGTCCTGGATCAAGCCAGCCCTGATCGCCGTCTTCGTGGCGGGCGTGGCGGCAGTCGGCTATCTGTCGCTGAATGACAAGCAAAGCGCGCCGGACGTGACCTTCCACGGCATCCATGGCGAGAAAATCACGTCAAGCAGTTTGCGCGGCAAGGTCGTGATGGTCAATTTCTGGGCCACTTCCTGCACCACGTGCGTGGCGGAAATGCCGGAGATGATCGATACCTACAACAAGTACAAGGGGCAGGGCCTGGAATTCGTGGCCGTGGCCATGAAATACGATCCGGCCAACTACGTGCTCAATTTCGCCGAAACGCGCCAGTTGCCGTTCAAGGTGGCGCTCGACGTGACGGGCGAGGCGGCCAAGGCCTATGGCGACGTGGCCCTCACGCCCACCACCTTCGTGCTCGACAAGCAGGGCAAGATCCTCAAGCGCTACGTGGGCAAGCCCGAGTTTGCCGAACTGCATAAACTCCTGGAAAAGGCCATCGCCGGCTGATTCAGTCCCCAGCACCGCACAAAACCCTGTTGCCAGGTGTTGCCAAGCTGTTATAACCTTCCCTTGCGTGATCCCCATCCCCTTGTGAAGGCCAGCCGTGTCCCTCGCCGCTCAATCGCTCGACCCGCAACAACTGAAAACCTGGCTGCTCGCCGCCGGCAACAAGGACGCCACCGCGTTCCGTCAGCTATATAACTCCACCTCATCGAAACTGTTTGGCTTCGCGCTGCGTATATTGCATAAGCAAGAGCTCGCTGAAGAAGCCTTGCAAGAGGGTTTCGTCGCCATCTGGAACAACGCCGCCACTTACCAGAGCCATCTGGCCGCGCCGATGACCTGGATGGCCACCATCGTGCGCAACAAGGCGTTCGATGTGCTGCGGCGTAGCGACGATAGCGTGGAAATCGATGCCGAACAGTTTGATAGCGAAGTCATGAATGCACTGCGAGACCCCCAGGCCACGCCGATCGAATCACTGCAGATGAGCGGTGACGCCAAGGCGCTGGCGTTTTGCATGTCGGCCCTGGAAGGGCTGCACCGGCAGGTGGTCGCCCTGGCGTTCTATCACGACCTGTCGCACAGCGAAGTGGCGCAGCAGATGTCGCTGCCGATCGGCACCGTGAAAACCTGGATACGTCGCAGCCTGGACCGGCTGCGCACGTGCCTGGCGAAACGGGAGGCATCATGAATATCCGCGGCAATGACAGCCTGCGCCAGAAACTGGCGTCCGAATACGTACTGGGCACCTTGAAAGGGGGCGCGCGGCGGCGTTTCGAAGGCTGGCTGCACAACGACGCCGATTTGCGCAATATCACGGCCGAATGGCGCCAGCGCCTGGAACCGATGGCGGAATTCGCCACGCCCGTGGCGCCGCCAAAGCGCGTCTGGCAGCAGATCGAGCAGCGCCTGCACTTGGCGCCGCAGGGCGGCTGGTCGCTATGGCGCGATGCGCTGTCGTTCTGGCGTGGTCTGGGCCTGGCCTCGAGCGCCATCGCCGCCTTGCTGGTGATCGTCGTGGCCACGCGCATGCTGGACGCGCCGCAAATCAGCTATGTCGCCAGCCTGACGGACGAGAAAGCGCAAACGGCCCTGCTGCTGACGGCCGATAGCCGCCACGGCGCGCTCGAGGTGCGCATGCTGGGCAACGCCCCCGTGCCTGCTGATCGCGACCTGGAACTGTGGGCCGTGCCGAAGAGCGGCAACCCCCGCTCCTTGGGCTTGCTGGCCGGCAAGGGCAATATAAAACTGGCCCTGTCGCAGCGCGCCATCGGCAGCGACGTGGCCCTGCTGGCCGTCACCCTGGAGCCGAAAGGCGGTTCGCCGAATCCGAACGGACCGACAGGGCCGGTTTTGTATAAAGGTAACTGGGTAAAAATGTAAGCTTATCTGGGATACAGAATCATCTGCGTGCAGCGGAACAGGGCAATCGTCTTGCCCGTTTCCTTGTTTTTCACCACGGCATCCCACACTTGCGTGTTGCGGCCCTTGTGCTCGACTTTCGCCGTGCAGGTGAGCGTGCCTTCGCGGACCGTGCCCAGGTGGTTCGATTTGAGCTCGATGGTGGTGAAGTTGTTCGCGCCCTCGGGCAGGTTGACGATGCAGCCATAGCCGGACGCCGTGTCGGCCAGGGTCACCACGCTGCCCGCGTGCAGATAGCCGTTCGGCGCCAGCAGGTGGGGCAGCACGGGCAATTCCGCCGTCAGCTGGCCGTCGCCCACGGCCGTGATGACGATGCCCAGGTGGCCGGGCAAGCGGCCTGTGCCGCGTTCATTTAACATTGCTACGGTGATGTCGGGATGGCTCATGCGGGTCCTTGTGCGGGTGAGTCCGGACAGCGGATCTGCCGGAAAATACTATGATGATAGCAACTTTCCCCACATCGGTTTGACGGCCGCTTATTTCCGGCTGCGCCGCCGTTTCCACCACACCAGACTGCCCGTCAGCAGGAACAGCAGCGGCATCAGGCCGAACACCGTCATGAAACTGCGCCCGGCCAGGCCGAACGCCTGCCCCGAATGCAGGGGGAATTGCCAGCCCAGGAAAACGTCTCCGGCCGGCGCCCGCAAGGGATCGCGTATGCGCAAGGGCAAGCCGCTGCGCGCGTCCAGGGTGATGCGCGTGGCGCCGTCGCCCTCGGCGATTTCGTCAGGCTGGCGCACGCGGATCTCGTACGGCTGGTCCTGTTTCGCTGGCAGCCCGATGCGCGACACGCGCGCCTGCGGATACAGCCGCTGCGCGGCGGCCATGGCCTGGCCCGCATCGAGCAGGGCGCCATCCTGCGCCACATTTTTCAGTTTTGCCGTGTCCGGCACCGTCGATACCAGATCCACCAGCGGCACGATCAATTGCGGCAAATTGAAATAGATGCCGGAAAAGGCCAGCACGGCCAGCACGGGCGCGGCAAAGAAGCCGGCCGCCTTGTGCAAGGTGTAATGAAAACGCGGCCAGGAGCCGCCATGCGACACCGTCAGGGCGCGCTTGATCGCCGTCCAGTGCAGGCGCGGCCACCACAGATAGATGCCGCTCAGCGCCATCAGCAGCAGCATCACGCCGGAAACTCCAGTGATGGTCTTGCCCACCTCACCCGACAATACATAGCGGTGCAAATGAAACATGCCCGACATCAGCAGCGGGCGCGTGAGGCCGAAACGGCCCCAGTCGCGCTCGCCTTTCACTTGCAAGGTATAGGGGTCGACCATCACTTGGCGCACGATGGCCTGGCTGAAGGGGGACGGCTTGCCCGCCTGGCGGTACGAAGCCACGTAGACGTCGCGCGCATCGGCGGGCGGATTGAGCTGGCTCGGCTTGCCGTAGGCGGGGTCGGCCGCAAGAGTGTCCACCACGGCCTGCAGCGTGCGTGGCGTCACCTGGAACACCTGGCCAGGCACGGGCGTGCTCGCCTGCAACAAATTCGGATTCAGATACGCGTCGAGCTCCGGCATCCAGGCGATGGCGGAACCCGTCAAGCCCAAGAGGACGAACAGGGCGCCGAACCACAGCCCCGCATACAGGTGCAGCTTGGTGAACAACCACTTGATCGAGCGTTGGGACATGGACACTTTGGGAAATTTGGGCTGCGAAACGATAGCATGAAAGACAAACACAATCGGCCTCACAGCGAACAACACGCTCATGGCAACGGCGGATTCAGATAAAAACGAGCGTTTCGGCACCATCAGCGAGCGCATCGGCATCGCGGCGTTATGTTGCGCGACATACACTTTCCCCTATACTTATCGAAAGGAAAATTATGACCGCCTCCCGCTTCCTCGCCGTCATGCTGGGCCTGGCTCTGCATTTGGGTGCCCACGCCGCCGATTTCACGCTCACGAGCGCCGACATCGCCCCTGGCCAGACCCTGGCGAGCGCGCAAGTATTTCAGGGCTTCGGCTGCACGGGCGGCAACCTGGCGCCGCAATTGTCGTGGCACGATGAGCCAGCCGGCACCAAAAGCTATGCCGTCACCGTGTACGACCCGGACGCGCCCACGGGCAGCGGCTGGTGGCACTGGAGCGTGTTCAATATCCCGACCAGCACCACGTCCCTGGCTGCGGGAACGACCACGTCCACCTTGCCGGCCGGCGCCGTGCAAGGACGCAACGATTACGGCGACAGCGCCTACGGCGGCGCCTGTCCGCCACCGGGCGACAAGGCGCACCGCTACCAGCTCACGGTCTGGGCATTGAGCGTGGACAAGCTGCCACTGGACCAGCACGCCAGCGGCGCCATGCTCGGTTACATGCTCAACGCCAATGCGCTGGGCAAAGCGCAGCTGACAGGACTGTATGGCCGATGACATGGAAGCGGTGGCCCTGAGCGAGCTGCGCATCGCGCACGGCACCATCGAGGCGCGCCGCGCGCAAACCCTGCGCCGCGTGCCCGTCTTCCAGAGCGCCCTATGCCGCGTGCGGCACGGAACCAAGCTGCTGGAATGGGGCGCGCGCCAGGCCCGCGCCGGCACGCACGACGTGGTGCTGATGCCGGCGGGACAGGAGCTGGGCGTGGCCAACCTGCCCGGCGCGCAAGGCTACCGGGCGGAAGTGCTGAGTTTTTCACCCGCCCTGATCGCCCGTTTCCGCGCGCGCCATGGCGGCCTCGTCGATACCCAGCTGCGCCAGGCCACCACGGCCAGCCTGTGCGTGCCGCTCGACGTGCACGCGGCGCTCGCCTGGGACCAGCTGACGGCCAGCCTGGCGAGTAACACACCGCCCGCGCTGCTGGCGCACCAGGCGGAAGGCTTGCTGCTGGCCCTGGCCTTGGGCGGCCATTGCGGCCCGCTGCTGCTGGACCGCCGCGATCCGCTAGCCGCGCGCGTGCAGCAAGTGCTGCTGCTGGACCCGGGCGCCGACTGGAGCGTGGCCAAGGTGGCGTCGAAGCTGCACCTGGGTGCCTCGACCCTGCGCCGCCAGCTGGCCCTGGAACAGCGTCACTTCCGCGCCATCCTGGAAGACGTGCGCCTGGGACTGGCCTTGCAGGAATTGCAATCGGGCATCTTACCCATCGGCGACATCGCGGCCGCCTGCGGCTACGCCTCGCCATCGCGCTTCGCGGCCCGTTTCCGCCAGCACTACGGCCTGTCGCCGCGCGAGCTGCGCGCCACCCTGTAAGCGCGCTCTGGCGAAAATCACGCAACAAGCGCTGACAGCGGGGCGATTTTCTTGCTACTATGCGCCCATGTCTTCCCGCCAGCCATCCCGCAAGCCTTACACGGCGTCCGCCCTCGCGCACACGCCGTGGCAGCTGTGCGTGGCCCTGTTCAGTGCGCTGGCCCTCGTGTTCCTGCTGTCGACGGCCGCCTCGCACCTGCACAAGACGACGCTCGACGCGGAAGAGTGCGCGCTGTGCGCCACGGTCATCGACAAGGTGGCCGATCTCGCCGTGCCGCCGGCCATCACCGCGCCGCCGGCCCAGTTATTGCCGTACCGCTTGCTGGCCATCGCACCCGCTACCCTGGCGCCCGCCGCCGCCCTCATCCTGCCGCCCGTGCGCGGCCCGCCTGCCGCCTCACTGTAGTTCCCACGCCGTTTTTCCTTTTTCAGGCTGCACCGCCGCGCGCCGCGTCCTCCGTATGCGCGCCGGGCCGCCTGGCGTTGACTATTTTCGAGGTTTACCATGCAACACACTCCACGTCTGAGCGCGCTGTCGCTCGCCCTTGCCAGCCTGTTCAGCTTTTCCGCCCATGCCGCCGAGCCTGCCGAGGCCAATACCGATGCTGTCCCGCAAGACATGCAAAAGGTCGAAGTCACCTCCGCCCATTTGAAAAGCGCGCGCATCGAGCTGTCGCCGAAAGTCGGCACCACCATCTACAGCATCGACAGCCATATGGTTGACATGCTGGGCCAGGGCGACAACACGCCCTTCAATGAGGTACTGCTGCGCCTGCCTGGCGTGTCGCAGGATTCGAAGGGCTCCGGCGCCCTGCACGTGCGCGATGACCATGCCAACGTGCAATACCGCATCAATGGCGTGCAACTGCCGGAAAGCATCAGCGGCTTTGGCCAGTCGATCGACACGCGGCTGATCGACAAGACCGATTTCATGACGGGCGCCTTGCCGGCCCAGTTCGGCCTGCGCACGGCGGGCATCGTCGATATTGAAACGAAGGAGGGCGGACTGACGCCTGGCGGGCGCATCGGCATCATGCTCGGCAGCCACGACCACGTGGAACCGAGTGCCGAATTTTTCGGCAGCGTGGGCAAGTTCAATTACTACCTGTCCGGCAGCTACCTGGGCAATGCGCTGGGCGTGGAGAATCCGCAAGCCACGCGCAGCGCCTTGCACGACAAGACGCGCCAGAACAAATCGTTCGGCAACCTGTCGTATTTCCTTGATGACAATACGCGCCTGGGCGCCATGTTCGGCACCTACAACGGCCGCTTCCAGATCCCGAACAACCCGAACCAGGCGCCAGGATTTTCCCTTGACGGCCACAGCGATGCGCAGGCGGGCACGTCCACGTTACCGTCGTCGCAGCTGAATGAAAACCAGCGCGAAGTGAACCGTTTTCTGGTGCTGTCCCTGCAAAAAAGCCTGGGCGACATCAATTACCAGGTGTCCGCCTTCCACCAGTATTCGGAACTGCACTTCACGCCCGACACCATCGGCGACCTGATCTACAACGGCGTGGCTTCCGACTCGCGCCGCGCCAACAGCGCTTCCGGCGCGCAATTCGACATCAGCTACAAGCTGCACCAGGACCACACCGTGCGCGCGGGCCTGGCCTATACGCGCCAGAAGACGACCAGCAACAACACGGTGGCCGTCTTCCCGAGTATTGACGGCGCGCAAACGTCCAGCACGCCGATCACGGTGCTGGACAACAGCGGCAAGACGGGCACCCTGGCCAGCTTTTATCTGCAGGATGAATGGCATATCAGCAAACCCCTGACCCTGAATTACGGCGCCCGCTTCGACAAGGTCTCGGCCTACACGAGCGAGCAGCAATGGAGCCCGCGCGTGAATCTGGCCTACAAAATCGCGCCGGGCACGGCCCTGCACGCGGGCTATTCGCGCTACTTCACGCCGCCACCGCAGGAACTGGCGGCGCAAGCCAGCATCGACCTGTACGCCAACACGACGAATGCGCCGGCAATCGGCCAGTCGGACAACGTCAAGGCCGAACGCACGCATTACTACGACGTGGGCATCAGCCACCAGGTGAGTTCGAAACTGACCGTGACGGCCGATGTGTACTATAAAAAGATTAACAACCTGCTGGATGAAGGCCAGTTCGGCCAGGCATTGATTTTGACGCCATTCAACTATGCGGATGGCTACGCCAAAGGCCTGGAATTATCCGCCATCTACAGCGAGAAAAACTGGGGCCTGTTCCTCAACGCCAGCACGCAAAAGGCGCAGGGGCGCAACATCAATTCGGGGCAAGCCCTGTTTGGCGCTGATGAGTTGAACTACATCAGCTCCCACTATGTCTACCTCGATCATGACCAGAAATACACGCTGTCCGGTGGTGGCCATTATCACTTTGGCGATTCGCAAGTGAGCGCTGACTTCCTGTACGGCAGCGGCCTGCGCATGACCCCGGACGGCGGCGCACCGAATTCCGGCCACTTGCCCAGCTACTTCACCGTCAACACGGCGCTCACGCATACGTGGAAGAACACGCCCGTGGGCAAGGTGGAAGGACGACTGGCCCTGATCAACCTGTTCGACAAGTCGTACCTGCTACGCGACGGTTCCGGCGTAGGCGTGGGGGCGCCGCAGTATGGCGCCCGCCGCAGCATCTACGCCGGCCTGTCCACCAGCTTTTAACACCTGACAGTACCTACTGCGCGGCGTGGGGCGCGGCCTCCGATGCTCACTGTGCTAAAGCACAGCTGCGCTTCTCGGCCACGCCGCACATCCGCTCGCTACGGTTCTGTCCAGGTGTTGTAAGTCGCGCGAAGACAGCGGCAGGGAGCAACGCCTGCCGCTGTCGGTTGCCGTCTCAGGAATCAGCTATCGCCCCAGACGACGGGCGTCTGGCCATGCGCCTGCAAATACGCATTCGCCTGGCTGAACGGCTTGCTGCCAAAGAAACCTTTGCTGGCCGACAAGGGCGACGGGTGCGGCGCCGCCAGCACCAGGTGCTTGCCGGGGTCGATCAGGCTGCGCTTGGCTTGCGCATAGCCGCCCCACAGGAGGAACACGAGGTGCTCGCGCTCGGCGGACAGATGGGCAATCGCGCTATCGGTCAGCGTTTCCCAGCCCTTGGCCGCATGCGAGCCGGCCGCCCCGGCGCGCACCGTCAGCACGCTGTTGAGCAAAAACACGCCTTGCTCGGCCCAGTCGGACAAATCCGTGCGCGTGCGCTCGACGCCCACATCCGTGGCTAATTCCTTGAAAATGTTTTGCAAGCTCGGCTGCGGCGGATGGCCGTCCGGCACGGAAAAGCACAAGCCCATGGCCGCGCCGGGCGTGTGATATGGGTCTTGCCCCAGGATCACGACTTTCACCTGCTCGAACGGCGTCAGGTCGAACGCGCGAAAAATGGTTTTACCGGGAGGACAACACGGCCCGGCCGCATATTCCGCCTTGACGAAGGCCGTCAGGCGTTCCCAGTAGGGCTGGGCGAATTCCCCTTCCAGCCGCGCCTTCCACGATGCGTCGATGCGTACGTCCATGCGTCACCTCATAGCCGATTCGTCCACCATGCTTTGTCAGCCTGCCAGTATAGGACGCTCGGCAGCATGGTGCGCATACGATACGAACAGGCAAAAAAAAGCCGCCAGCGTGAGCGGGCGGCCTTGATCTGGCGTAAAGGGCTTAGAAATTCAGCGCCGATTCCACGCCGGCGCTGTGCGCCTGTTCATCCGCATGGTACGAGCTGCGCACCATGGCGCCGACGGCGGCGTGGGTGAAGCCCATTTTATACGCTTCCGCTTCGAACATTTTGAACACGTCCGGGTGCACGTAGCGGCGCACGGGCAAGTGGCTGTTCGATGGCGCCAGGTATTGGCCGATGGTCAGCATGTCGATGTCGTGCTCGCGCATGTCGCGCATGACTTGCAGAATTTCCTCGTCCGTCTCGCCCAGGCCCACCATGATGCCGGACTTGGTCTTCACGTCCGGGTACATGGCTTTAAAGTCTTTCAGCAGCTTCAGCGAGTGCATGTAGTCGGAGCCGGGACGCGCTTCCTTGTACAGGCGCGGCGCCGTTTCCAGGTTGTGGTTCATGACGTCAGGCAAGCCATCCTTGAACAACAGCAGGGCTTTTTCCAGGCGGCCACGGAAGTCGGGCACCAGCACTTCGATGCGGGTGTTCGGCGACAGGGCGCGCGTTTGCTGGATGCACTCGACGAAATGGCCGGCGCCGCCGTCGCGCAAGTCATCGCGGTCGACGGAGGTGATGACGACGTAGTTCAAGCGCAGCTTGGCGATGGTTTTCGACAGGTTGGACGGCTCTTCCTTGTCCAGCGGATCAGGACGGCCGTGGCCGACGTCGCAGAACGGGCAGCGGCGCGTGCACTTGTCGCCCATGATCATGAAGGTGGCCGTGCCCTTGCCGAAGCATTCGCCGATGTTCGGGCAGCTGGCTTCCTCGCACACCGTGACGAGCTTGTTTTCGCGCAGGATATCCTTGATTTCATAGAAACGGGTCGATGCCGATGCGGCCTTGACGCGGATCCAGTCCGGCTTTTTCAGGCGCTCGACTTGCTCGATCGGAATGATCTTGATCGGGATGCGCGACGTCTTGCTGGCGCCTTTTTGCTTTTCGCTCGGGTTGTACGCGGGAGCGGCGGTCGCGGCGGGGGCGGTGCTGGAAATGGTCTCAGAAGTCATGGCTGCAAGCCCTTGAGGGGCAAAGTTTGGTTTGTTTGCTCAGGCATCCGTTGCCTGAGGCGCGCCTGCGGCGCTGTTTACTTCGCTTACATCGAGTAATACGGTCAATTCATGGGCCAGGGCCCGCTGCACCTCGGCCAGCGGCGCCACCACGCCCATGCTGCGCATGTCCACCGTCTTCAGGCCGGAATAGCCGCAGGGGTTAATCCAGGAAAACGGCGCCAGGTCCATCGCCACGTTGAGCGATACGCCATGGTAGGTGCAGCCGTTGCCGCGCACTTTCAATCCCAGCGCGGCGATCTTCGCACCCTTGCTTGGTCCGCCGGCGATATAGATGCCAGGCGCGCCATCGATGCGTTCGCCAGCAAGATTATACGCCGCCAGCACGTTGATGATGGCTTGCTCGATTTTATGCACGAACTGGCGCGCATACAGCTTGCCGCCCGGCTTGTTGCGGCGCAAGTCCATCAACAGATAAATCACCACCTGGCCGGGGCCGTGGAAGGTGACTTCGCCGCCCCGGTCCGTCTGCACCACGGGCACATTCTCGGCGCCGGCCAGCAAATGGCCGCGGTCGGCCGCCAGGCCCAAAGTAAATACGGGCGGATGCTCGACGATCCACAGTTCGTCGCGCGTGTCCGTCGTGCGCGCGTCGGTAAAGGCGCGCATGGCGGCAAAGGTGGGCTCGTAATCGACGCGGCCCAGCTCGCGGATCAGCGCCGTTTCGGTGCGGGTGGTGGTCATGACAGATTCTGTAATCAGCTGCCGGCGCCCTGCGGACGCTGCGGCGAAGCCGTGATTATAAGCCAGGCCGCCGTTTCATTCAGCCCCGGGCGCGGGCAACAGCAGCAATCTGCCCAATTTTTGTGCAGCGTGGCGCACCTGGGCCAGACTCAGCGCCGTGTAACCGAGCAACACGGCCGGCGCCAGCCTGGCGCTATGGCAAAAGTCGCCGAGCGGCTGCAGCGCCAGCCCCTCCTGCGCCGCGCGCGCGCAAAACGCCCGTTCGTCGGCATCCGGCGGCAGCCACAGCACGCAATGAAAGCCCGCCTGCTGGCCTGAAATCGTGTAGCGGCCGGGGGCGACCTGCTCCAGGCAAGCCAGCAGCAGGTCGCGCCGCTCCTTGTAGGCCAGGCGCGCCTGGCGCAAATGACGCACGAAAGCGCCTTCCTCCATCCAGGCAGCCAGCGCCAGCTGCTGCGTCACGCCCACGGAGCGGCCCGTCAACTGCACGATGCGCAGCAGTGGCGGTCGCAGGGCGGGCGGCAGCACCATGAAGCCCACGCGCAGGCCGGCAAACAGGGTCTTGTTGAAACTGCCACAGTAGATCACGCGCTGATACTGGTCGAGCGCCTTCAGGGCCGCCAGCGGGGCGCTGTGGTAATTGAATTCGCTGTCGTAATCGTCTTCCACCACCCAGGCGCCGCTGTCGTTCGCCCATTCCAATAACGCCAGGCGGCGCGTGACGGACATGGTCACGCCCTTCGGCGACTGGTGCGCCGGCGTCACATACGCGAGGCAGGCGTCGGTGTGCGCGGCCAGGGCGGTGCAATCGATGCCCTCGGCGTCGACGGCAATGTCCACCGGCACGGCGCCGGCCAGGGCGAACAGGGCGCGCGCGGCCGGGTACCCCGGTTCTTCCAGGCAAACCTTGTCGCCATCGCGCACGATGCCGCGCGCCAGCAAGTCGATCGCGTGGCGGATGCCGGTGGTGACAACGATGTCTTGCGGGTCGCAGCGGATGCCGCGGTACTTGGCGAGAAAATCGGCGATCTGCTGGCGCAACTGGAGCAGGCCGGCCGGATCGGCGCTGCACAGCTGCTCCGGCGTGGCGGCCGCCAGCGCCCGCGTGGCGCACTTGGACCAGGCAGCCATGGGAAACAGGCTGGCGTCGGCGCGCCGCGCCACGAACGGCAAGCCGTCGCGCACGCCCGTATCAGACAAAGGTACCGGCTCGGAAAATGGCCCGACCGGGGTGGTATCTGTAAATCCTGCCATCAAAAAACGTTCCGGCACCACGGCGCACACGCGCGTGCCGGAGCCGGGCACGCGCGTCACATAGGCTTCCGCGTGCAAGCGATCGAACACGGTTTCGATGGTGCCGCGCGACAATTCCCAGCGTTCGGCCAGGGTGCGGCTGGACGGCAGCCGGCTACCCGCCGGCAGCATCTTCGTCAGGATGGCCGAGCGCAGCGCTTCATACGCGCCATCCTGCTTGTTGACGCCCGCCTTGTCGAGCCAGCTGGTGGGACGCGGCAAGTCCAGGGCGTGCGGTGATTTTCCTCGCGGCATGATGATCGTCCAAGTGGTCCAATGAATTTTCTGATGACTGGCACTTCGCATTACACCACAACCATCCTACTCTCACCGTTCCGGTGCGCCAACGGGGCGCACGTTTGCAAGGATCGTGTAAAACAATGCAGAAACAACTCGCTGTATGGGCCTGGGGTAGCATCGTGCTGCTGCTGGTCTGCCTGTCGCGCATCAGCATCGACATCTATTTACCTTCGCTGCCGGCCATGGCCGATGCCCTGCAGGCCAGCGATGCCCAGTTGCAACTTACCCTGAGCCTGTTCATGGCTGGCTCGGCCGCCTCGATGCTCGCTTGCGGGCCGCTGGCCGACCGTTACGGCCGCCGCCCCGTGCTGCTGGCCGGCACGGGCATTTTTGTGCTCGCCAGCATCGTCTGCACCTTCACCAGCGACGTGCACGTGCTGATCGCCGCGCGCGTGCTGCAGGCGTTCGGCGGCTGCAGCGGCACCATCATCGGCAGGGTCATGGTGCGCGACCGGTTTGACGCCGCCACGCAGGCGCGCATGCTGGGGAAAATATCGATGGTGATGGGCTTGTCGCCGATCCTGGCGCCGCTGGCCGGCAGCGTGCTCGACGCGGCCTTCGGCTGGCGTGCCGTGTTTGGCGTGCTGTGCCTGCTGGGCGCGCTGTCGCTGGGCCTGATCGCCGCGTATGTGCCGGAAACCAGGCCGGCCGGCGCCGTCCCCCAAGGCAATACCCTGGCCCTGTACCGCCGCCTGCTGGGCGACGCGTATTTCCTGCGCTATACGCTGGCCATCGGCTGTGTGTATTGCACGTATTTCCCATTCATCGCGGAATCATCCGTGCTGTTACAAAGGCGCATGCATCTGTCGCCGCACGCGTATGCGCTGGTGTTCGCGCTGACGGTCAGCGGCTATATCGTAGGATCGAGCCTGTTCCGCGCCCTGGGGCCGCGCCTGGGTGCCGATTACATGCTGGGCGTGGCGGTGCTGATCAATGTGGCGGGCGCGGCCAGCCTGTTGCTGGCGGGCACGTTGGCACCGCAGCATGTCGCGTCGCTGGTGGCGCCGATGCTGCTGGTGATGGTGTCGGTGGGCATGGCCATTCCGGCCTGCCAGTTGGCCGTGCTGCAGCCGTATGGCGCCCAGGCGGGCAGCGCCTCGGGCCTGTTCTTCTTCGTGCAGATGGCGATTACGGCCGTCTGCGGCGCCGTCATCGCCGCCATCACGGATGGCAGCGAAAAGCCCCTGCTGTGGGTGACGGCAGGGGCCAGTGGCGCCTTTGCCGCCGTCTGGCTGCTCACGAAGAGCCGGGCCAGCGTGGCGGCAGCCAGCCTTACATGACGATCTTGACCATCGGATGGCCCGACAGCGCCATGTACAGGGCGTCGAGCTGCTCGCGGCTGATGGCGCGCACGGTCACGGTCAGGCCCGTGTAATTGCCCTTGGGCGATGGACGCTCTTCCATGCGGCCCTCGTGGAAGGTCGGATCATGGCTGATGACCAGTTCCAGCATGGTGGGCGCGAAATCGACGTGCGTCGGACCCATGATCTTGATGGGAAAGTCGCTCGGGTATTCGATCAGCGATTCGCTGGGAGGAATGATGTGTTCGGTGGGAGGGGTCGTTTGCATGGGAAATCCAATCAGTGCCGGTCAGTGCCAAAGACGTATTGTAGCCAACTTTGGCAGCGCCTGCGCCCGCTGCCATGGCGCCAGGGGCACGGAAAAAAAAAGCCAGCTGGGTAAGCTGGCGAAAACTATTTCGTTTGGACAAAATAGCCGGAAAAGTCGCTGCCATGACGTGGAGGAAAAGCAGTGGTCGTACTGTAGACAAACCACGCCGGCTTTACCTCCGGTATGTGACGAACTGCGCCTTTTGCGGCCTGAACGTCGATACGGCGCGACAGACGACACGGCCGTCAGCGCTCCGCTTCCTGCTGCAGCCGGCCATTGCGGCCGGGATTGCCGCGCTCATTGCCTCTGTCATGACTGCGTTCACGTGGCGGCCCGCTGCGTTCGCTGACCGGACGCGGCTGCGGCCGCTCGGCGCGCGGCCGTTCTTCGCCACGCCACCCGGGGCGGCCCACCTGGTCTTGTACCGGCGGCAAGGCCGGCATTGCCGGCATCAAGGGCTGGGCCGGCATCGGCGGCTGCTGCGGCTGGGCCGGCACGGGCTGCCGGTTCGGCTGCATGGGACGCGGCGCCAGGTGCGTCTGGCCATCGTCCGTCTGCAAGCGGCCGGGGCGATTGACCCAGTCGCGCCGGGGCGGCCTGTCGCCGCGCGGCGCATCAACGGGACGCTGCCAGTTGCCCGCCGGCGCAGGCGCCGTGCTCAAGGGCAAGCTTTGCAGGACGGGCGGTGGCATGCTGGTGCGGTTGCGGCGCGGCACGTCGACCGTGCGCGAGCCGCCAAAACGCTCGCCGGGCAGCATCGTCATGCCCTCGCGGCGTTCGCGTTCACCCACCACGGAGCGGCGCCCCTCGGCCACGCGGTTGATACGGCGTTCATACTCCGCGCTGGCACGGTAGCCGGGCACATAGCGCTCATGCGGCGACAAGGGAAACCAGCCCACGCCGGGGCGCTGCTCATGGTGTGTCCCGGGGTGGCCGCCGACCCAGCCCACCAGGGCCGGGGCCCAAGGTACGCGGCCGCGCTCGCGCCCCGGCGCCCAGCCCCAGCGCTGGCCCAGCAGCACCCAGCGGCCGTAATGCGAGGGCGCGTAGCCCCACGGTGCATTGTCGACCCAGGTCCAGCCCCATGGCGCGATCCACGTCCAGCGCCCGTCGCTGTACGGCGCCCAGCCAGCCGGCACCGCGCTGGGCAGCCACAGCGGACCATATTGCGCATCGTCCTGCCAGGCGCCGTAGCGGTCCAGCTCTTCATAGCCGGTGGTATCGTCCGTGACATAGCGCAAGGCCGGCGCGGCGGCGGACAAGGCTTCGGGCCAGTTGTCGAACGCGATCCGCTGCAAGGCGCCCGTGCGCAAGTCCTCGTCCGTCAATTCCGCGCGCTGGCCGGCACGCAAAGTCACGCTGCCCGTCGCGCCATCCACGTCGGCCGCACCGTCGAGCACGCTGACGACGCTGGTGCCGCTCTGGCGCCCCGCCTCGATGCGCACCCAGCCCGGCTGGGTCAGGATCACGCGGGCCTGGGCGGTGGTCAGCTCGAAGCCGCGCAGCGCATCGGGATTGCGCACGCGCACGCTGACCGTGCCATAGCCGAGGTGCAGCTTGAAACTGTCGTCATCGAGCTCGCTCACTTCCAGCTCGGAATCGCCGTCGAGGCGCACGGCGGCCGCGCCCACGCGCAATTCCGCCAGCGCGCCGCGCATGGTGCTCAGGCGGTTATCCGTCGTGACGGGCCAGTTCAGCAGGGCGTTTTGCGCCTCGCCATCGCCGGCGCGCACCAGCACTTGCCCTTCGACGGTGGAAATGCGCCCCACGCGGGCAGGCGGATCCTGCGCCAGGGCGAAGGTGCATGCCGACGACAGCAGCATGGCGCACACGGTGTTCAAGAGGGGGAGAGACAGGATAGGACGCATGGCAGCGCTCCAGGCAAGACGTACAAGGATGATTGCTATCGATTACATCCGCATAGTGCGGGCACCGCAAGCGGGCTTACAAATGTTTGCATGTTGACCGGACTCAGGATGCCGCCTGGCCACCCCGCTTGACGAAGAACAATGCCGTGCCGACGGCCATCAGCAAGCCGCCAAAGAAGCGGTTCTGCTTCTTCACGGCCTTGGCATCGCGGAAAAAGCGCTGCATCGACGAGGCGAGGAAAGCGTAGCTGTGCATGACGATCTGATCGATCGTGCACATGGTGACGGCCAGGATCAGCAGTTGCGGCAACAGCGGCGCCGTGGGGCTGATAAATTGCGGCAACACCGCCACCATGAAAATGATGCCTTTCGGATTCGTCACATTGGTCAGAAAACCCGTCAGCACGCGCCGGCGCATGGACGGCACCACCGCGTCGGCATGCAGGTCGCCCGTGAGGTTGCCCGTGACGGCCACCTTGGCGCGCCACTGCGACAGGCCCAGGTAGATCAGGTACAGCGCACCCACCGTCTTGACAATATTGAACGCCACTTCGGAGGCCAGCAGCAAAGAGCCCACGCCGGCGCCGGCGATGCCCAGCACCACCAGCAGCCCCAGCTGCAGGCCGAGGATGGTGGCGCTGGCCTTCTTCACCCCGTAGGACAGGCCGTGCGACATCGACAGCACGGCGCCCGAGCCGGGCGAGACGGCGATGATGGAGGCGGCGATGACAAAGGTGATCCAGGTGGCGAAATGCATGCGGTTTCCCAAAAATGGTAACAAGAGGCAATTTTAACCCGCTCAGTGCGGCCCTGCCGGCCATCCCTGAGGTAAGATCGCAAGGATGCCTTACCCACGTCACCCCTTGCCGTACAACCAAGAATAACATCATGAAAAACAACACTTTCCTCGCCCCACGATTCCCTGTCACCACTGCGGGAGCGCGCTGAGATGGCCGGCTCCAGCCTGCTGGCCCTGCTCGACGACATCGCCAGCATCCTCGACGACGTTTCCCTGATGACCAAGGTGGCCGCCAAGAAGACGGCCGGCGTGCTCGGCGACGACCTGGCCCTGAACGCGCAGCAAGTGGCCGGCGTGCGCGCCGAGCGCGAATTGCCCGTCGTCTGGGCCGTCGCCGTCGGCTCGCTGAAGAACAAGGCCATCCTCGTGCCCGCCGCGCTGGCCATCAGCGCGTTTGCGCCGTGGGCCATCACGCCGCTCCTGATGCTGGGCGGCGCCTACCTGTGCTTCGAGGGCTTCGAAAAGATCGCCCATAAATACCTGCACCCGGACGACAGCCACAAGGCCGAGCTGGCACAGGCCCTGCGCGACCCGCAAGTCGACCTGGTGGCGCTGGAAAAGGACAAGATCAAGGGCGCCATCCGCACTGACTTCATTTTGTCAGCGGAAATCATCGTCATCGCCCTCGGTACGGTGGCCGCGGCCACCTTCGCCGAGCAGGTGGCCGTCGTCGTCGGCATCGCCCTCATCATGACGGTGGGCGTGTATGGCCTGGTGGCCGGCATCGTCAAGCTCGATGACGCGGGCTTTTATCTGGCCGCGCGCAAGGGCGCAGGCGCGCTGATGAACGGCGTGCGCGCATTTGGCCGCATGCTGGTGTCGGCGGCGCCGAAACTGATGAAATTCCTGTCCGTGGTGGGCACGCTGGCCATGTTCATGGTGGGCGGCGGCATTTTGACGCACGGCTGGCCGTGGGCCAGCGCCATGCTGCACCACGCGGAAGCAGCCGTCGGCGGCGTGGCTCTCGTTGGCCCCGTGCTGGCTGCCGTCACGCCCAGCCTGATCAACGCGGTGGCCGGCGTCATCGCCGGTGGCCTGGTGCTGGCCGGCGTCACGGCCGTGTCAGCTTTGTTGCGCATGATCAAGCCAAACAAATAAGCTTTCTGGTCTGATGGGGCGGCAGGCGCATCCGTGCCTGCCGCCCCGGCCATGCCGGCGGCGCCCGCTGCCCATGGAGACCCTATGCAGACATCCCCCATCCAACGTCCCAGCAGCGCCTTCATCGGTGCCTCCTGGGCGGCACTGCTGATCGGCGCCATCACCTATTTGACCGGCCTGTGGAACGCCGGCATGCCCCTCAACGAGAAGGGCTATTACTTCACGCTCCTGATGTATGGCCTGTTCGCCGCCGTCTCGCTGCAAAAATCCGTGCGCGACCGCACGGAAGGCATCGCCGTGACGGGCATGTATTTCGGCCTGTGCTGGATTTCCGTACTGCTGGCCTTGCTGTTATTGACGGTGGGCCTGTGGAACGCCAGCCTGCAGAATAGCGAGAAGGGATTTTATGCGATGGCATTCCTGCTGAGCCTGTTTTCCGCCGTGGCCGTGCAAAAGAATGTGCGTGATGTGGCACGCGCAACGCCAGCCACCTCCGCCGACGCGCCGGGAACTTAAACAGCAGCGGCGCATCTATTCTGTATCCATGTCGGGAGAGGATGATGGGTGACCAGCAGAAACGTTTACAGATGGCGCTGGAAGCGGCGCACATGGCCATCTGGGATTCGCGCATCGTCGATGGCCAGGTCATCGACGGCACGGTCATCTGGTCGGCCAGGGGTGCGGCCTTGCTGGGCCTGGAGGCGCGCGCCCTGACCCATTCCTTCCCCGCTTTCCTCGACTGCGTGCATGCCGATGACCGCGACAAGGTGGTCAACGTGCTGCAAGACGGCGTGCGCCGGCGCGGCGGCTACGCCCTGCAATACCGGGTCATCTGGCCCGACGGCAGCGAACACTGGCTGGCGGCCAAGGCGCAGGTCTTCATGGATGGCGGCGGGCATCCCGAACGCACGCTGGGCATCATCTGGGATGTCACCGAGCACATGGCGCGCGAGCTGATGATCGCCGAACGCAAGGAGCTGGCCGAAGTGACGCTCAGCTCCATCGGCGACGGCGTCATCACCACCGATCCACAAGGCAAGACGCGCTACCTGAACCGCGTGGCGGAACAATTAACGGGCTGGAGCAGCCAACTGGCCGAAGGCCTTGATATCCGGCAAACGCTGCAGCTGATCGATGAAAACACGGGCGCAGCGCTCGAGCACGTGGCCCTGAAATGCCTGCTGCAGCGCCAGGCCATCGGCGTGTCCACGCACACGCAACTGATCACGCGCAAAGGACGGCGTATTTCGATCGAGGACTCCGCCGCCCCCATCTGGTCGCGCGACGGCGCTATCCTTGGCGCCGTGATCGTGTTCCGCGACGTCAGCCACGAACGAAAATTAAGCCGGCAACTGTCGTGGCAAGCCACGCACGACACCTTGACGCAGCTGATCAACCGGCGCGAATTCGAACACCTGGTGGCGGGCGCCCTGCACACGGCCAAGCAGGAAGGCCACGCGCATGCGCTGCTGTACCTCGACCTGGACCAGTTCAAGGTCATCAACGACACCTGCGGCCATGGCGCCGGCGACGTGCTGCTGCAACTGCTGGCCAAGATGCTGCAGGGGAAGATGCGCGACAGCGACATCCTGGCGCGCCTCGGCGGCGATGAACTGGGCGTGCTGCTGCCCCACTGTCCGCTCGAGCATGCGCGCCTGATTGGCGAACAGCTGCGTCTAGCCATCCACGAATTCCCGTTCGCCTGGGACGAACGCAGCTTCGAGCTGGGCGTGAGCATCGGCATCGTGGAAATCAACCAGGACAGCAAGTCCATGAGCGAGCTGCTGAGCGCCGCCGATCAGGCGTGCTACCTGGCCAAGGAGCAGGGCCGCAACCGCATTCATCTCTATCAGGAGTCGGACGTCATGCTGGCGCAGCGGCATGGCGAAATGCTGTGGATCTCGCGCCTGAACGAAGCGTTCACGCACGACTACTTCCGCCTGTACGCCATGCCCATCGTGCACCTGCACGACAGCCCGGAACACCACGACGAAGTGCTGATCCGCATCCGCAACGGCAAGGGCGACCTGATACTGCCCGGCGCCTTCATTCCCGCCGCCGAACGCTACGACATGATGCTGTCCATCGACCGCTGGGTCATCCGCGCCGTCTGCCAGCATATCCAGAGCGTGCGCGACAGCCTGCCGCCTTTGGCCGCGCTGGCGGAAAGCCGGCGCCGCACACCGGCCCTGTATTCCGTCAACCTGTCGGGCATGTCGCTGGCCGACCCCGGCCTGCAAGACTACATCACGGCGCAGTTCGTACAGTACGCGATTGCGCCCGAACAAATCTGCTTTGAAATCACGGAAACGGCCGTCATCGCCAACTTGCCAAAAGCGCAAGTGTTCATGCGCCAGCTCAAGGCCATGGGTTGCCGCTTCTCGCTCGACGACTTCGGCAGCGGCTTTTCCTCGTTCGGCTACCTGCGGGCCCTGCCCGTCGACTATCTGAAGATCGACGGCATCTTCGTGCGCGGCATCGCCACCAATGCCATCAACCGCGCCATGGTCAAGGCCATCAATGAAGTAGGCCACGTGATGGGCTTGAAAACGGTGGCCGAATACGTGGAAAACGCGGAAACCCTGGCCATCATCCGCGAACTGGGCATCGACTACGCGCAAGGCTACGCCGTGGGCGGCTTGCGGCCCCTGACGGCGGGCATGGATTAGCCTCCACCGGCAACCAGTAGCTTTAAAACAATGCCGCATTGCTATCCCTAAATGCGTGCCAGCACGACCAATCTGGAGGATTTTGATCTACATCAATAAATTTGCGCAGGCGACTCCTTACACTGATCTCCATTCTTGCAATCGTGCAAGTCTTACTCACCAATTGCTCATTTAACCGATCAGGAAGCCGCGACCATGCGCCAAAATTTGCCAGTGACTAACCGTGAAGTCCTCGTCTTGGACGATCAGGCCATCGTGTCGAAAACGGATATGAACGGCAATATCGTGTATGTGAACCCCTACTTCAGCCAGGTCAGCGGCTTCACCGAGGCAGAGCTGATCGGTTCGCCCCAGAACATCGTGCGCCACCCGGACATGCCGGCCGAAGCGTTTGCCGACCTGTGGACCTCGATCCAGGCCGGCACGCCATGGACGGGCCTGGTCAAGAACCGCTGCAAGAACGGCGATTTTTACTGGGTGCGCGCCAACGTCACACCGATCCGCGAAGCGGGCAAGACCATCGGCTACATGTCGGTGCGCGTAAAGGCCGACAAGGACCAGGTCAAGGCGGCCGAGGAAGCCTACGCAGCCATCCGCAACAAGGAAGGCGGCAATATTGTCATCAAGAACGGGCAAATCGTGCGCCCGGGCCTGGCGCACCTGCTGCACAAGCTGACGCACATGTCGCTCAACCTGCGCATCTGGGCCGCCACCTCCATCGTCAACTGTCTGCAACTGCTGGTGTGCGTCATCAGCCTGTTCGCCAGCGGCGGCAAGATCACCAATTACGCCATCTTTGGCGCCACCCTGTTCGGCTTCCTGATCAACGTCTTCCTCTGGTACACCTTGCGCATGTCCGTGCTCAAGCCGCTGGGCAAGGCCCTGAACGGCGCGCGGGCGATTGCCGCCGGCGACCTGTCGGGCAGTTTCGAAACGGACAGCACGGATGAAATGGGACAATTGCTGCGCGCGCTGCAACAGATGAACAGCAACCTGATCGCCACCATCCGCGACGTGCGTATCAACGTGGAAACCATGGCCGTGGCCACCAAGCAAATCGCCGTCGGCAATATGGACCTTTCGGGCCGCACGGAATCGCAGGCGGCCAGCCTGGAAGAGACGGCCTCGAGCATCGAGGAATTCTCGTCGACGGTGAAACAGAACGCGGACAACTCGGTGCAGGCGAACGAGCTGGCCGTGGCCGCCTCGAAAGTGGCGGTGCAGGGCGGCGAAATCGTGGCCGAAGTGATCACCACCATGGACGACATCAACACCTCGTCTAAGAAAATCGTCGACATCATCGGCCTGATCGAAGGCATCGCCTTCCAGACCAATATCCTGGCCCTGAACGCGGCCGTGGAAGCGGCCCGCGCCGGCGAACAGGGCCGCGGCTTCGCCGTGGTGGC
The DNA here is from genome assembly GCF_003096775.1 of Janthinobacterium sp. 78. Taxonomy (NCBI): domain Bacteria; kingdom Pseudomonadati; phylum Pseudomonadota; class Betaproteobacteria; order Burkholderiales; family Oxalobacteraceae; genus Janthinobacterium; species Janthinobacterium sp. 78. The sequence goes on from NZ_QENT01000001.1 coordinate 320,148, forward strand.
GGGCGAAGTGCGCAACCTGGCGCAGCGCTCGTCCGTGGCAGCCAAGGACATCAAACAGCTGATTGAGATTTCCGTCGGCAAGGTGGGCGCCGGCATGCTGCAGGTGAACCGCGCCGGCGCCACCATGGAACAGGTGGTCAGTTCCGTCAAGCAAGTCACGGCCATCATGCAGGAAATTTCCATCGCTTCGCGCGAACAGAGCATCGGCGTCGACCAGGTCAACCAGGCGATCGCTCACATGGACCAGGTGACGCAGCAGAACGCGGCCCTGGTGGAAGAAGCCGCCGCCGCCGCTACGCGCCTGGCGGAAGAAGCGGCCAGCCTGTCGCAAGCCGTGAGCCTGTTCAATTTCGGCAAGATGCCGCCACCGCGCCGCGTCGCCATGCCTGGCGGCAAGGGAGGCGCCGCGAACACGGGCAAACCCGCCGCTCTGAAACGCCTGGCCGCTTAACACCTTTCAAGACCTTACACACATCATGCCTACACTACTCAGCAGTGCTTCCGCCGACCTGGACGCCGTCGTCGAATTCGACCCGGTCATCATCGGCAAGATGAGCCAGTCCGGCCCGCGCTACACGTCCTATCCGACCGCCGACCGTTTCAGTGCCGACTTCGGCTACGGCAACTTCCTCGAAGCGCTGGCCGCGCTGCGCATGCGCGGTGGCCGCCGTCCGCTGTCGCTGTACGTGCATGTGCCGTTCTGCGACACCCTGTGCTACTACTGCGCCTGCAACAAGATCATCACCAAAGACCGCAGCAAGGCCGCCACCTATCTCAGCTATCTGAAACAGGAAATCGCCATGCAGGGCAAGCTGTTTGCCGGCATGAACCAGATCGAACAGCTGCATTTCGGCGGCGGCACACCGACCTACCTGAGCGAAAAGCAGATGGATGAGCTGATGCTGCATTTGCGCCAGCATTTCGAGTTCGCTTCCGATGAAGACGGCGAGTATTCGATCGAAATCGACCCGCGCACCGTGTCGCGCGAACGCGTGTTTTCGCTGCGCGCACAAGGCTTTAACCGCATCAGCCTGGGCGTGCAGGATTTCGACGCCGACGTGCAAAAAGCCGTCAACCGCATCCAGCCGGAAGCGGAAACGGTGGCCATCATGCAGGCCGCGCGCGACGCCGGTTTCCGCTCGGTCAGCATCGACCTGATCTACGGTTTGCCCAAGCAAAACCTGGAGACCATGACGGAAACCTTGCGCAAGGTGATCAACGCCAGCCCCGACCGCATCGCCCTGTACCACTACGCGCACATGCCGCACCTGTTCAAGCCACAGCGCCGCATCCTCGACGCCGACATGCCCGACAGCGCCACCAAGCTGGCCATGCTGGGCCTGTGCATCGCGCGCCTGACGGCCGCCGGCTATGTCTACATCGGCATGGACCATTTCGCCAAGCCGACCGACGACCTGGCCGTGGCGCAGCGCCAGGGCCGCTTGCACCGCAACTTCCAGGGGTATTCGACGCGCGCGGAAGCCGATCTGATCGCCTGCGGCGTGTCGGCCATCAGTTCCGTCGGCGCCGTCTACAGCCAGAATGAGAAAACGCTGGACGCCTACTACGAAAAACTCGACGAAGGCGTGCTGCCGATCGCGCGCGGCATCAAGCTCGATACCGATGATTTGTTGCGCCGTATCATCATCCAGATGCTGATGTGCAATTTCGAATTGTCGATCGCCACCATCGAGCAAGCCCACCCCGTGAAGTTCCGTAGCTATTTCGCCGCCGAGCTGGAAAAGCTGCGCGAACTGGCGCGTGACGGCTTGCTCGTCATCGAGGAAGACTGGCTGACGGTGACGCCGAAAGGGCGCTTGCTGATCCGCAATATCTGCATGGTCTTCGACCGTTACCTGACGCAAGCCCGCGCCAACGCGGCGCCGGACGCGGTGCAGCCGCTGCGCTACTCGAAAACGGTGTAACGCCGCCCGATGAACGCCCTCAGCCTCGTGCCCATGTTCATGGTCGGCCTGGCCGGCAGCGTGCACTGCATCGGCATGTGCGGCGGCATCGTGGGCGCGCTGTCGATCAGCGGCGGTGCACCGGCGGCGCCTGCCCGCCCGGTCATCGCCATCGCCGTGGCGCGCCCCGCATTGCAGACAAGCTTGCAATCGAACGTGCTGCGCGTGCTGGCCTACAACGGCGGGCGCATAGTCAGCTACATGCTGGCTGGCGCCCTGGCCGGCAGCCTGGCGGGCGCGGGCATGCTGCACATGGCTTCCCTGCAAGTGGCCGGCTACTGGCTGGCCAACCTGATGCTCGTCGCCCTGGGCCTGTACCTGATGGATGCCTGGCGCGGCCTGGCGCATCTGGAAGCGGCCGGCAACGTCGTCTGGCGCCGCGTGCGGCCCCTGTTGAAACCGTTGATGCCGATGGATACCGCATTCAAAGCGCTGGCCGTGGGCGGCCTGTGGGGCTGGGTGCCATGCGGCATGGTCTACAGCGCCCTGCTGACGGCCATGCTGCAAGGTTCGGCCCTCGACGGCGCGGCTGCCATGGCCGCCTTCGGCCTGGGCACGCTGCCCATGCTGCTGGGCATGGGTTTACTGGGCACGCGCCTGCGCGCACAGATGCAGCGCCGTCCCGTGCGCATCGCCAGCGGCTTGCTGGTGCTGGGCTTTGGCTTGCTGGGCCTGCTGCGCGCCGCGAATGGCGTGTCGCTGGGCTGGCTCGACGCCCTGTGCGTCACTGGCCATCCATGAAAAGATGCATGAAAACAAACCTATGAATGCTGTGTTACAACCGTCCGCCTGCTTCCATTGCGGCTTGCCCGTGCCAAGCGGTTCCAACTGGCACGTCACCATCGACGAAGTGCCGCGCGCCATGTGCTGCCCCGGCTGCGAAGCGGTGGCGCAAACCATCGTCGACATCGGCCAGAGCGCGTACTACCGCGACCGCGACGAATACGCCGTCAACGCGTTTGATGCCACCCTGATGCCGCCCGAATTGCGTTTGTACAGCAATGACGACGCGCAATTCGCGCGCGACGCCAGCAGCTGTGAAGCGACACTGTCCGTCGAAGGCATCCGCTGCGCCGCCTGCGTCTGGCTGATCGAACGTCAATTAACTCGCCTGCCCGGCGTGCAGGCCGCCAGCCTGAACGTCGCCACCGAGCGCCTGTACGTGCGCTGGAGCCGCGCCGAATGTGAACCGGGCGACATCCTGCAAGCCGTGCGGCAAGTCGGCTACACGGCGTATCCATATGACGCCGTGCGCCATGGCGAGCGCCTGCAAAAGGCCAGCAAGACCCTGGGCCGCCAGCTGTTCGTGGCGGGCCTGTCGATGATGCAGGTGATGATGTACGTGGCGCCCGCCTACCTGGCCGAAGATGGCACGCTGGACGACAACATGGCCAGCCTGATGCGCTGGGCCAGCCTGCTGCTGACCTTACCGGCCATCTGCTATTCAGCCATGCCGTTTTTCCAGGGCGCCTGGGCTAGCCTGCGCGCACGCACCTTGGGCATGGACGTGCCCGTGGCGCTGGGCATCCTGGCGGCCTTCTTCGGCAGCGTGGTGGCGACCTTTACGGGCCGCGGCGAGGTGTATTACGACTCGGCCACGATGTTCATCTTCCTGCTGCTGTGCAGCCGCTATTACGAGCTGCAGGCGCGCCGCAAGGCCGCCTCGGCGCTGGAGCGCTTGCAGCACGCCTTGCCCGCCTCGGCCTCGCTGATGGCGGGCTTTCCCGACCACCGCGCCACCATCCTGGTGCCGGCCGGCAGCCTGGCAGTGGGCGACATCATTTTAGTCAAACCGGGCGAGGCGATCGCCGCCGACAGCGTCATCATCGAAGGCACGAGCGCGCTCGATCTATCGCTGCTGACGGGTGAGAGCGCGGCGCAGCGGCGCAAGACGGGCGAACAGGTGCCGGGCGGGGCCATCAACGCCAGCGCGGCATTGATCCTGCGCGTCTTGAAACCGGCGCGTGAAAGCACCCTGTCGGATCTGTTAAAACTCATCGAGCGGGCCGGCAGCGGCAAGCCGCAGATCGCGCAGTGGGCCGACAAGGTCGCCGCCTGGTTCGTGCTGGGCCTGCTGCTGTTTGCCGTCGCCGTGTTCGCCTTCTGGAGCTGGCACGATGCGTCGCGGGCCTGGCCCGTGGCCATCGCCGTGCTGGTCGTGTCGTGCCCGTGTGCGCTGTCTCTCGCCACGCCGACGGCGCTGGCGGCCGCCACCGACAGCCTGCTGCGGCGCGGCGTGCTGATCGTCCAGCCGCATGTGCTGGAAACCCTGCACCGCGCCACCCACATCGTCTTCGACAAGACGGGCACCCTGACCCTGGGCCGGCCCGTGCTGCAACAGATCGAGGGACTCGGCAGCATGACGGAGGACGACTGCCTGCAAGTGGCCGCCGCGCTGGAAGCGGGCAGCGCCCATCCGCTGGCGCAGGCGATCCTGGCAGCCGCCGAAGGGTTGCCAGGACAGCAGGCGCGCGCGCATGCGGAGCAATTACAGGAAGTGCAGGGCCAGGGACTCGAAGGCGTGATCGATGGCGTGCGCTACCGCCTGGGCAATGCGGCCTTTGTCGCCGCCATCGCCGGGCCGCCGCTGGGCGACACGGCCGTCGGCATGCAGGGCATGACGCCGCTGTACCTGGGCACGCAGGGGCGCTGGCTCACGCGTTTCCTGCTCAGCGATGCGCTGCGCCCGGAAGCGCGTGAAGTGGTCGCGTATTTCCAGCGGCGCGGCAAGCAAGTCGTGCTGCTGAGTGGCGACCAGGAAGCGCTGACGCAAAGCGTGGCGACGCAGCTGGGCATCAATACGGCGTGCGGCGAATGCCTGCCCGATGAAAAGCTCGATTTCGTGCAGCAATTGCAAGCGACGGGCGCCGTCGTGGCGATGGTCGGCGACGGCATCAACGACGCCGCCGTGCTGAGCGGTGCCGACGTCTCGTTCGCCATGGGGTCCGGCGCCGCGCTGGCGCAGGCGCATGCGGACACGGTGCTGCTGTCGAGCCAATTGGTGTCCGTGCTCGACACGGCGAAAACGGCCGCGCGCAGCATGCGCATCATCCGCGAAAACCTGGGCTGGGCCACCCTGTACAATCTGACGGCCATCCCGGCCGCCGCGCTGGGTTACCTCAACCCCTGGCTGTCCGGCGTCGGCATGGCTGCCAGCTCGGCGGTCGTCATCGCCAACGCCCTGCGCCTGCGGAAAGCCTGAACATGGAAGCACTGTACCTCCTCATCCCCTTAAGCGTCGTGGTCGTCTTCATCGCGCTGTGGGTGTATTTCACGGCCTCGGACAGCGGCCAGTTCGACGACCTCGTCGGACCAGGCCTGCGCGTGCTGCAGGACGACGATACGCCGCCGCAGGAAGCGGCCGCCCCTCCGGCCACTCAACGCGAATAGCCCTGCGACCCCGGCCGCGCATCGAAGCGCCGGCCCCACCACGGTAAAAACACGGTGTTGCCGCCGCGTGCGCGGAACCACGGCTGTTCGTGGTCGATGGGCCGCACCACGGCCGGCGGCGCCACCACCACGGCAGTCACGCTCTCGCTGTCGCTGCTGCCCGCCACCAGCACGGGCCGGCCCACGTGGTTGGCATGAGCGATGGCCAGCGCCACGTTCGTCAGCGCCGTGCCGGCGGCCGTCTCGCCCAGCAGCGCCGGCATATTGAACGTCTGCTGGTTGAAATCGAAGTCGGGCAATTGCTGCGTCAGGCTTTGCGCCAGCGGGCCGAGCCGTTCTGACGAGACCGGATAGGTGCTGCCGGCATCGTGGATGACGTAGCCGATGGCGTCGTCGTTCAATTGCGCATTTCGGGCGGCAGCGTCGATGGCAGCGCTCCACGCCTGCACGGTGCGTGGGGAAGCGCCCTTGTCGGCGGTAAAATCGGCGACACTGCGCGTGGCGGGAAAGCCCAGCCAGGCCAACGGCGCGCGGTCCGTCTTGTAGCCGGGGCCGGCCAGCACCAGCAAGACCATGTTTTCATTGATCTGCTCATCCTTGGGCGGATAGCTGGGCGCATCCCAGTTCATCACCCACACGGTCTTGTCGGGATTGACCTGCAGATAAGCCAGGCCCGCCGCCAGTGACGTAAAGCCCGCATTGGCGCCACCCATGGTCACGCGCACGTCGGGCGGCGTGGCCGTGGTCCAGGAATCGGGGAAGGAGGGGTTGCCGATGCTGAAGGCATCGGTAATCGTTTCAACGACATACTTTCCCGCCTCGTCCGGATCAAGGCGTCCAGCCGGCAACGCATATTCCACATGAATACCAGCCAGTTCACGGCGCGTGGATTTGTCGGTCAGCGAATGGGCGTTGTAAAAATACTCTTTGCTGGAAAAGTAGATATCCCGGAAAAGATAAATCAATTCCTCCACATACTTTTCATGATATCCACTGAAGGTTTCCCGGCCCTTGTTGCCGGAAGCGATCATGCCTATCGATTGCACCTTGCCAAAACGCACAGGATTCTCTTTCACTTTGCTATCGTCCTTGTTCGGCTTGGCCAGCCCCAGTGTCCACAGCAGTTGCCACTCGGTCGGATAATCGCGCCGTTGCAGGGGATTGAGCCACTGCACGCCCACGACCTGCGCCATGTATGGCTGCGCGGGCACAGCAGGGACAACGGCGGTAACCGGTAATGCCACAGGCGCCTTGCTGGCACAGGCCGATAGCAGCATGGTCAGCATCGTTAGCATCAGAAAACGCTTCATCGCTGCTCCTGTCGAGATTAGCGCGAGTACCCTTGCGACCCCGGCCGTGCATCGAAGCGCCGGCCCCACCACGGTAAAAACACGGTGTTGCCGCCGCGCGCGCGAAACCACGGCTGTTCGTGGTCGATGGGCCGCACCACGGCCGGCGGCGCCACCACCACGGCAGTCACACTCTCGCTGTCGCTGCTGCCCGCCACCAAGACGGGTCGGCCCACGTGGTTGGCATGAGCGATGGCCAGCGCCACGTTGGTCAGCGCCGTGCCGGCGCCCGTCTCGCCCAGCAAGGCTGGCATATTGAACGTCTGCTTGTTGAAGTCGAAGTCGGGCAATTGCTGCGTCAGGCTTTGCGCCAGCGGGCCGAGCCGTTCTGACGAGACCGGATAGGTGCTGCCGGCATCGTGGATGACGTAGCCGATGGCGTCATCGTTCAATTGCGCATTCCGGGCGGCAGCGTCGATGGCAGCGCTCCACGCCTGCACGGCGCGCGGTGACTGTCCCTTGTCGGCGGTGAAATCGGCGACCTTGCGCGTGGCGGGAAAGCCCAGCCAGGCCAACGGCGCGCGCTCCGTCTTGTAGCCGGGACCGGCCAGCACCAGCAAGACCATATTTTCATTGATCTGCTCGTCCTTGGGCGGATAACTGGGCGCATCCCAGTTCATCACCCACACCGTCTTGTCGGGATTGGCCTGCAGATAGGCCAGGCCCGCCGCCAAGGACGTAAAACCCGCATTGGCGCCACCCATGGTGACGCGCACGTCGGGCGGCGTGGCCGTGGTCCAGGAGTCGGGGAAGGAGGGGTTGCCGATGCTGAAGGCATCGGTAATCGTTTCAACGACATATTTTCCCGCCTCGTCCGGATCAAGGCGTCCAACCGGCAAGGCATATTCCACATGAATACCAGCCAGTTCACGGCGCGTGGATTTATCGGTCAGCGAATGGGCGTTGTAAAAATACTCCTGATTAGAAAAGTAAATATCATGAAACAACATAATCATTTTGTACGCATATTTTTCGTGAAAGCCTACGAATGATTCTTTTCCATTATTACCATAAGCAATCATGCCGATCGATTGCACCTTGCCAAAACGCACAGGATTCTCTTTCACTTTGCTATCGTCCTTGTTCGGCCTGGCCAGCCCCAGTGTCCACAGCAGTTGCCACTCGGTCGGATAATCGCGCCGCTGCAGGGGATTGAGCCACTGCACGCCCACAACCTGTGCCATGTACGGCTGCGCGGGCACAGCGGGTACGACGGCGGCAACCGGTGCCGCGACCGGCGCCTTGCTGGCGCAGGCCGAGGTCAGAAAAAGCACGGCAAGCGCTAGCAATGCCGGCATCAATAGTAGTCGTTTCATCAGCAATCCTTCTTCAAGAGGAACGTCAACTGGCGGGGCCTGCAATACCGACCAGCATGCAATGCCAAACGCCAGGCTAAATACGCACATGCTCCAGCCCAGCCTGCGCGGAAAGGTAGCAATCAAGTTACGCATCAGGAGGTCTCCGGGCGCTTGTACATGCGTTCATCCACAATTTCGGCAGGCATGCGCCCTGTGCTGCCATCACATCGAACCCATTCCAGCAAAGACAGTTTCATAAACTTTCCAGTAGAGAAATATTCAAGAAACATCTTGCTAGATCCGACCTTATCCATATCTGCCGATAAGCGCCAATCAGCAGCAATCCTGAGCTCCCGCATCGCCTTCTCGCTGATATGCCCCACCCCAATCGCCACGTCATACGCCAGCGCCTTTTCCGCGTGCTGCGGATTGGTCAGGATGGTGGAGTGGTCAGTCGCATGCGTGTCGCAGGTGGCTACCAGTTGCGCCTGAATTTCCTGCTTGCGCCAATGCAAATATTCCGGCGTGGCGGTAGACAGGTCGTCTTCCATCATCGCCTTGCCGTCAAGGCCGTCCAGCTTTTCGCGGCGGGCCTTCATGCGCAGGCGGGCGTGGTCTTCGTAGCGCAATGCCGCCTCGGTATCGCGGTCGCCCTGCGGCGTGCCGCCCACACTTGTATCGGCATACGGCTCGCCTGCCGGGCGCGCCTTGCCCGCATGGCGGTGCGTGCCGGGCGGATCGAGATTCTGGTCGAACTGCGGGCTGGGTACGCCAAAGCGCACGGCCTGCGGTGTAAACACTTCCGGCAAGGCGGGCGCCGTCACGGGGATGCGCCAGTCGTCGGGCGGGATGGCGTGGATGGGGATCTTCAGCATCCGCATGAGGGCCGAGGTGGCGGCGGCCGTGCGCCTGGTCGCGGTCCTGCCCGCCGCGCTGCTGCTGGCGCGCGCACCCTTGTTGGGATCATATTTGGAGATCGGCGAATGCGGATGCCAGAAATCGGCACTGCCCCGCGCGGGCTGGCGATAGTGATTGCTCCAATAATCATAATCGCCGTGCTGGCCAACGGGAAAGCCCTGAGCGAAGACGCGCTGGGTAAACACGCCGTCGCCACGCGTGGCCTTGATCTCTTCGGCGCTGAGACCCAACCAGCCGATGCCCTGGATGGGTGTGGCGGAAATCACCTGGTCGTGCGGATTGCAATACAGGGTGACGCGACCGCGCGTGCCTTTCTGCGGGCCGCAGCCATGGCTGGCCTTGTCTTTGTCCAGGCTGAAATCATGTGTCTCGTTGTCCGCCATGCGGCGCAGGCAGGGATCGATGGCCGGTTCCGACGCCTGGCCGCGCACAATGTCGAAAAATGCCGCCAGGGTCTGGCGGCGCGCCTCGCCGCTTTGCCGGCCCACATTGCCATCGACATCCCTGACTTGCCCCTGCAGCCAGCCTTCGGTGTCGTTTCTGCGCAACAGGCTGTACGGAGGGTTACATAAAACATAAGTATCGGCCACGCAACGGCCGCTTTTGCCTGCCGCATCTTTCACGTCAGCCATCTTGTTGCCCAGAAACGCCGCCGCCATACCCACCATATTGCCCTGGCTGTGACACACCAGCGTGATGGGCACGTCGGCCTGCTGCCGGCGGATGGCCGCCACCAGGTGCGCCAGGCGCAAAGCCGCCAGCACGAAGTAGGGGCGCGGCGGGCAGGCATACACGATGCGGTCGTTGACGGGATTGAGGTGTTCGATGTGTATCCACAGGAAGAGGGCGTCCGACAAGCCCTCGCCCCACAGATCCGGCAGCGAGGAGCAGCCATTGGCGAACGGGCCGCCGCCCCAGTAAGCGTGTTCGTTCAGGTAGACCGAATCGCCATACGCCTGCAACTCCTTGTCGCTGGCCTTGTAGCCCCAGCGGAACTGGATCACGGGCGAGAAGTGCGCTTGCGGCGCGATGAAGGTGCTGGCCGTATAGTCGGGATCGACATAGCCGTCATCGCTCAACTCGCTCCGGTAGCGCAGCGGCGTCAATTGTCCGGCCTCGGGCGTGGCGTGGCACAGGTGCTCGTCGCAGCGCTTCATGCGCGTGTTCAGGCCGGCGCACAGGCCTGCTTCGGCCGCGCGGTACCACTCGCCGTCGGAATTGACGCCATGCACGAAGATGACGATGCCCGGCGACGGCATTTGCTGCAGGCAGTCGAGCAGGCTGTAGCTGAACAGGGACGTTCCGTTGAACTTTCCCACAACCAATTTAATATCTTCACCATCCGCTGGCGCGCTATCGGCATGACTCATGGCTAGCCCTCATCATGACTGGACTGTCCACTGTAAACCGTTGCTAATCTACATGTTTTAAGCTATATCAAGCCAGCGCTTGCAGGGATCTTGCATGGCTTTTTTTACCCAAATCACAATTTATTTCGATGTCAGTTAGCTACGCTTATTTCATCCGGGGAATTTTGATCCACATCAAAGTTTTTTCGCAGTCAAACACTTACTCTCTGGCCACCATCATAAATAGTAATTCCAGGGAGAGTCTTTGTGGATCAATCGCTGAACTATAACTACAAGATCGTGAAGCAATTCGCGGTCGCTACTGTGGTATGGGGCATCATCGGCATGCTGGTTGGCGTTATCATCGCCGCTCAGTTGGCCTGGCCTGCCCTGAACCTCGACATACCATGGCTGACATACGGACGCTTGCGTCCGCTGCACACGAATGCGGTCATTTTCGCCTTCGGCATCTGCGGCCTGTTCGCCACCTCGTACTACGTTGTACAACGCACCTGCCAGGTGCGCCTGTTTTCCGACAAACTGGCCGCCTTCACGTTCTGGGGCTGGCAAGCTGTGATTCTGGCAGCGGTGGTCACCCTGCCCATGGGCCTGACGCGCGGCAAGGAATACGCCGAGCTGGAATGGCCCATCACCATCCTCATCGCCGTCGTCTGGATCGCTTACGCCATCGTGTTCTTCGGCACCTTGATCAAGCGCAAGGTCAAGCATATCTACGTGGCCAACTGGTTCTTCGGCGCCTACATCCTGGCCGTGACGATCTTGCACGTGGTCAACGGTGCCGTCAGCCCCGCTTCGGCCACCAAATCCTACTCCGCCTACAGCGGCGTGCAGGACGCGATGATCCAGTGGTGGTACGGCCATAACGCGGTGGGTTTCATCCTCACTGCCGGCTATCTGGGCATGGTCTACTACTTCATCCCGAAACAGGCCGAGCGCCCCGTGTACTCGTACCGCCTGTCCATCGTCCACTTCTGGGCGCTGATCTTTACCTACATGTGGGCCGGCCCGCATCACCTGCACTACACGGCCTTGCCTGACTGGACGCAATCGATCGGCATGGTCTTCTCGCTGGTTCTCTTGGCACCAAGCTGGGGCGGCATGATCAACGGCATCATGACCCTGTCGGGCGCCTGGCACAAGCTGCGCACCGATCCGATCCTGAAATTCATGATCGTCTCGCTGTCGTTCTACGGCATCGCCACCTTCGAAGGTCCGATGATGTCGATCAAGACCATCAACTCGCTGTCGCACTACACCGACTGGACCGTTGCCCACGTGCATGCGGGTGCCCTGGGCTGGGTGGGCTTCATCACCATGGGTTCGATCTACTATCTGCTGCCACGCCTGGCGGGCCGCACGCAGATGCACAGCACGCGTCTGGTCGATGTGCACTTCTGGGTGGCCACCATCGGCATCGTGCTGTACATCGCCGCAATGTGGATCGCCGGCGTGATGCAGGGCCTGATGTGGCGTGCGGTCAATCCGGACGGCACTCTGACCTACACCTTTGTCGAGAGCGTGAAAGCAACGTATCCGTACTACGTGGTGCGCGTGGCCGGTGGCCTGCTGTACCTGTCGGGTATGTGCATCATGGGCTACAACACCTGGATGACCTTGCGCGGCAGCAAACTCCCCGTCGCCCGCATTCCGGAACTGAACGCGGCGCACGCCTGATAGGAGCAAAAGCAAATGAAATTTTCACATGCATGGATTGAGAGAAACCCCTGGCTGCTGATCGCCCTGGTCACGGTAGTGATCAGCATCGGCGGCGCCGTCGAGATCGTCCCCCTGTTCTTCCAGAAGAGCACGACGGAGCCGGTCGCCGGCCTGAAGCCGTACTCGCCGCTGCGCCTGGCGGGCCGCGACATTTACGTGCGCGAAGGCTGCTACAACTGCCACTCGCAGATGGTGCGTCCGCTGCGCGCGGAAACGGAACGCTATGGCCACTATTCGGTCGCTGGCGAGTTCGTCTACGACCGTCCGTTCCAGTGGGGTTCCAAGCGCACGGGGCCGGACCTGGCCCGCGTGGGCGCCCGCTACAGCGATGAATGGCACCGCACGCACTTGAACAACCCGCGCGACGTGGTGCCCGAGTCGAACATGCCGGGCTACCCATGGCTGGCGAAGACCAAGCTGGTGCCTGACGACATCATGCCGAAGATGCGCGCCCTGAAACGCCTCGGCGATCCGTACAGCGATGCGGAAATCGCCGCCGCGCCGGCCCAGCTGCAGGACAAGACGGAAGAAGACGCCCTGGTCGCCTATCTGCAAGGCCTCGGTACATTAATCAAAACAAGGAATTAGCATGGCAATCGAAAACCTGTTTGACAGCGCCAGCAGCGTCATGACGGTGGTTTCCTTTACGACGTTCGTAGGCATCCTGTGGTGGACGTTCAGCCGCAGCAATAGCGACTTCGACGCGGCGGCGCGCCTGCCGTTCGACGACGAAGCGCTCGACTACGCGGCCGATGCCGCACCGGCACAAGGGGAGCGCAACCATGGCTGATTTTACCAATGGCTTCTGGAATATCTACATCATCGTGCTGTCCTTGCTGGGCATCATCGGCTGCGGCGTGCTGCTGTACTCGCAGTCGAAAATCAAAGTGGTCGAAGGTGCGCCTGCCGACGGCACCACGGGCCACGTCTGGGACGAGGACTTGAAGGAACTCAACACGCCGATGCCGCGCTGGTGGATGTGGTTGTTCTACATCACCATCGTCTTCGCCCTGGCGTATCTGTTCCTGTACCCGGGCCTGGGCAACTATGCCGGCAGCCTGGGCTGGAAATCGACGGGCCAGTACGAGGAAGAGCTGAAGAAGGCGGAAGCCGACTACGGTCCCCTGTTCAACAAGTACCTGAGCCAGGACTTGAAGACGGTGGCCGCCGATCCGCAAGCGCATGCCATCGGCCAGCGTTTGTTCCTGACCTACTGCGCGCAATGCCACGGTTCGGATGCACGCGGCAACAAGGGCTTCCCCAACCTGACCGACAAGGACTGGCTGTATGGCGGTGAACCCGACATCATCAAGACCACCATCCTGCATGGCCGCAATGGGCAGATGCCACCGATGGGCGCCGCCCTGGGCTCCGAAAAGGATGTCGAGAACGTGGCCCATTATGTGCTGAGCCTGTCCGGTTCCACCTCGGACCCCGTCAAATCCGTGCTGGGCAAAGCCAAGTTCGGCGCCTGCATGGCCTGTCACGGTGCCGATGCGAAGGGCAATCAGATGCTCGGTTCGCCTAACCTGACGGACAAGATCTGGCTGTACGGCGGCAGTGCTGATACCATCATGGAAACCGTACGCAAGGGACGCAGCAACACCATGCCGGCCTTCAGCGATTTCCTCGGCGAGTCCAAGGTCCACGTGCTGTCGGCCTATGTCTGGAGCCTGTCGAATCCACAGACGCCCGTGAAATGATGTAATGGAACCTCAAGTCATCAAGATGTATGCGGCCCGCGAGCAGATCTACCCTCGCGAGGCCAAAGGACGCTACGCTACCTGGCGATGGGTATGCGTATGGCTTACCCAGCTGGCGTTCTACGGCTTGCCGTGGTTGACCTGGAATGGCAGGCAAGCCCTGCTGTTCGATTTGACCACGCGCAAGTTCTACATTTTCGGCGTCGTGCTGTGGCCCCAGGATTTCATCTATCTGGCGGCCCTGCTGATCATCTGTGCGTATTTGTTGTTTCTCGTCACGGCCATCGCCGGGCGGGTGTGGTGCGGGTTCTCTTGCCCGCAAACGGTATACACGGAAATCTTCCTGTGGGTCGAACGCCGCATCGAGGGCACGCGCAGCGCGCGCATGGCCCTCGACAAGCAGGGACCGTCCGTGCGCAAGGCCTTCAAGAAGACGGCCAAGCACCTGGCATGGGGCGCCATCGCCCTGTGGACGGGCTTTACCTTTGTCGGCTACTTCACGCCGATCAAGGAACTGGCGCAGTCGGTGACCACCCTGAACTTCGGTCCCTGGGAATGGTTCTGGGTCTTGTTCTACAGCCTGGCAACCTACGGCAACGCGGGCTGGCTGCGCGAGCAGGTGTGCAAATACATGTGCCCCTACGCGCGCTTCCAGAGCGCCATGTTCGACCAGGACACGCTGATCATCACCTACGATGCCAAGCGCGGCGAACCGCGTGGCGCCATCAGCAAGAAGGCCGGCAACAACGACAAGCTGGGCGACTGCATCGACTGCACCCTGTGCGTGCAGGTGTGTCCGACCGGCATCGATATCCGCAACGGCCTGCAGTATGAATGCATCGGCTGCGCCGCCTGCGTCGATGCCTGCAATACGGTGATGGACAAGGTCGACCGGCCGCGGGGACTGGTACGCTACAGTACCGACCATGCGATGGAAAACAACTTCAGTTCGAAGCAGATCCGCCAGCGCGCCATGCGCCCGCGCGTGCTGATCTACACTTCCATCCTGGCCCTGATCATCATTGCCGTGTGTACCTCGCTGGCGCTGCGCACGCCCCTGAAAATGGACGTGATCCGCGACCGCGGTTCGATGGGACGCGAAGTGGAAGATGGCATGATCGAAAACGTCTACCGCTTGCAGATCATGAACACCTCGGAGCAAACCCAGCATTTTAAAATCAGCGCTTCCGGCTTGCCGGGCCTGACCTTGCTGACGCGCGAAGAGGTGACCTTGCAGCCGACGGAAACGCTGGGTTGGCCGATCCGCCTGCGCGTGCCGCACGGCGTGGGTGAGAAGGGTTCGAACAAGATTGCGATCGAATTGCATTCGCTGGACGACCCATCGCTGCATGTGCGTGAAAGCGCGGTATTCATCGTACCGCGGTGATGTTGATTCGGGGTCGGACCCTCCGGGTCCGACCCCGGTATGTCGCCGTAGGGGTAGCATCCAACATGCGGTAGGTTTACTGTATTTTCAACCCAGAAGCAAAAGCTGGGGTCAGACCCACAGGGTCCGACCCCAAGGAGAACAAAATGTCCGACAGTCTGAAACTGCAAGCACCCGCCGATCCCTGGTACAAGCATCGCTGGCCTTGGCTGCTGATGATCGGCCCCGGCCTGTCGGTGGTCGTCGGCAGCTTCATGGGCTATATCGCGTTTACGCAGCCCGATGCGCTGGTGGTGGGCGACTATTACAAGCAGGGCAAGGCGATCAACCAGGACTTGCGGCGCGATACGATCGCCAGCGACCTGGCGATGGATACCAGCCTGTCCTATGATGTGGCGTCAGCGCGCCTGAGTGGTTCCGTGCACAGCTTCGGCAAGGCTTACCAGGGTCCGCTGCAGCTGCATCTGGCGCATGCGACCCTGCCGGAAAAGGATATCAAGCTGCTGGTGCAGCCCGATGCGGCCGGCAATTTTTCCGTCGCGCTGCCGATGCTCGAACGCAGCCGCTGGCAAGTACTGGTGGAAAACGACAAACGCGAGTGGCGCCTGTCCGGCATCTGGACCTGGCCGCTGCAGCGCAGCATCGCGCTGCATGCAGATGAGGAACTGTAAGCCTTATTTGCAGACGTCCGTGCCGGCCGTAATGGCTTTCAACTTGGCGGGCTGCAAGATCTCGATCTCGCGGTTGGAGACGCGCAGCCAGCCTTCCTTCTTGAATTTCGACAATAAACGGCTGACGCTCTCGATGGTCAGCCCCAGGTAATTGCCGATTTCCTCGCGCGACATGCGCAGCTGAAATTTGCTGGCCGAATAGCCGCGCGCTTCATAGCGCGAGGCCAGGTTGACGATAAAGGCGGCAAAACGCTGGGTCGCCTGCATATTGCCCAGCAACAGCATGACGCTTTGCTCGCGCGTGATTTCCTGGCTCATCATGCGATGGAAATGACGCAGCAGGGTCGGCATATTGCCCAGTAATTGTTCCAGGCTGGAAAAAGGAATTTCACACACTTCGCTGTCTTCCAGCGCCACCGCATTACAGTGATGGCGGTCGGCGCTGATGGCGTCCATACCCAGCAGTTCGCCAGCCATCTGGAAACCCGTCACCTGCTCTTCACCGCCCGGATTGATCTGGTACGTCTTGAAGTGCCCCAGGCGGATCGCGTACAGATTCTGGAACGAGTCGCCGATGCGGAACAGCGAGGCACCGCGCACGATCTTGCGGCGGCGGCCGATGATCTGGTCCAGCCTGTCCATGTCGCCCACATCGAGGCCCATCGGCAGGCACAATTGATGCATGCTGCAGGTCGAGCATCGCGCACGCAACGCTTCCACGGTCACTGTGGGCATGGTGGGAGTGAGTAGCGCTTCAGTCATGTCGGTACCTTTTAGAAAATGCAATAACGAGTTTACTGCATACAGGGTTGCCGTGTGCCAATTTCACCGCATTTCCGCTGAATAAACGACGTTCTGACTTTGATTATATGGCAACATCGTTAAAAGCCCATGTGGGGAAGGCAATTTGCGCAGCGCCGCTTGCCAAGTTGATGTATTGATAGGAAAATTCCCGACAGCATTAGCTGCCGCCTGTACCGCCCGGTACTGAAAAGGAAATCATGAAGCCTCTCGGCATCAAAGCAAAAGTCGCGCTGGCCACCAGCCTGACCTCGATCGCCATGATCGCGCTGGTCACCATGATACAGGTGCAGCGCATGCGCGCCGACTTCACCCGAGTACTGCTGAGCCAGCAGTCTGCCCTGATCACCCGCACCGCTGCCGAACTCGACGACAAGCTGGGCATGCTGCTGCAGATCGTCACTTTGACGGCCCGGCAACAGCCGCCGGCATTGATCGCCCAGCCCGCCCAATTGCGCGAATACTATTCGCGCCGCTCGATGCTGGTACTGTTCGACGACGTGCTGGTGCTCGATGCGCAAGGCGCCGTCGTAGCCGACATGCCGGAAGTAGCGGGGCGCGCCGGCATCAACGTCGCCGAGCGCGAATATTTCCAGACCGTGCTGCGCACGCGCCAGCCCATGATCACCGAGCCGATGCTGGGCAAGTCGAGCGGCATGCCCATCGTGCAGATGGTGGCGCCCGTGCTCACCGCCGATGGCCAGGTGGCTGGCGTGGTGATCGGCGTGCTGCGCCTGTACAAGGACAACCTGCTGGGACGCTTGCGTTCGGAAAAGATCGGCAAGAGCGGCTATTACTTCATCCTCACGCGCGGCGCCGTGCCGCGCTACGTGCTGCACCCCGACACCAGCCGCTTGCTGCAGCCGCGCCTGCCGAACGCCAACCTGACCACCACGCAGTTGCTGAAGCAAGATGGCGAAGGCAGCATGGTCAGCACCAACAGCCGCGGCATCACGGCCGTCAACAGCTTCAAACGCCTGAAATCGGTGAACTGGCTGCTGGCCGCCTCGCTGCCTCTCGACGATGCCTTCGAACCGTTCGATGGCGTGCTGTACCGGCTGGTGCTGTGGAGCGTCCTCGCTTCGCTGCTGGCCGCGTTTATTCTGGGCTGGGTCACCGTGCGCCTGCTGTCGCCGCTGGTGCGCCTGCGCGACACGCTGCAAGCCATGCGCACCAGCGGCAGCCGTTTCACGCCCGTGCCGGTGCGGCAGCGCGACGAAATCGGCGAACTGACGGAAGCGTTCAACGGCCTGATGAGCGAACGCGACCGCCTGCAGCAGGAACTCGAAGCGCGCGCGGCGGAGCTGGAACAGGAGCGCGACCGGGCCGAGGCGGCCAACCGCGCGAAGAGCGATTTCGTGGCCAACATGAGCCATGAAATCCGCACGCCCCTGAATGCCGTGCTGGGCATGGTGTACTTATTGGGCAATACCAGGCTCGATACGGAACAGCGCAAGTATCTGACCATGGTGCGCGTGGCGGGCCAATCGCTGCTGGGCATCCTCAACGACGTGCTCGACTATTCGAAGATCGAGGCGCGCCGCATGGAATTGTCGCCCGTCGAATTCGACCTCGACGAAGTCATGAACACGCTGGCCACGACGATGACCATGAATGCGGGCGAAAAGGAGCTGGAACTGGCCATCGCCGTCGAGCCCGACGTGCCGCGGCGCCTGATGGGCGACGCCCAGCGCCTGCAGCAAATCCTCGTCAACCTGGCCGGCAACGCCATCAAGTTTACCGAGAGCGGCGAAGTGGTGGTGGCCGTCAGCCTGGCCGAGAGAGAGAACGGCCGCGCCTGGCTGCGCTTCGAAGTGCGCGACACGGGCATCGGCATGACGGAACTGCAGCAACAGCAGCTGTTTGCCGCGTTTTCACAGGGCGACCAGAGCATCACGCGGCGCTTCGGCGGCACGGGCCTGGGCCTGGCCATCAGCAAGCAGCTGATCCACATGATGGGCGGTGATATCGCCGTGGCCAGCAGCGAAGGCAAGGGCAGCCGCTTCTGGTTCAGCGTGCCGTTCGAGATGCTGGCGCAGCCGGCCGAAACGCGGCGCACGCCGGCACTGGGCCAGCTGCGCCTGCTGGTGGCCGACGATAACCGCACCACGCGCGAACTGATCGTCAAGCTGATCGAGGCCTGGGGCTGGCTGGCCGACGAAGTGGACTCCGGCTTTGCCGCCATCGAACTGTACCGCGAACGCCTGGCGCAGCAGCAACCGTACGACGTGGTGCTGGCCGACTGGCACATGCCCGTCATGGACGGCCTGGCCACGGCCAAGGCCATCCGCCAGGCGGCCAGCGGCCAGCGCCAGCCCATCGTGGTGATGGTCAACGCCTTCGCGCGCAACCACCTGGAAGAAATCTCCAGCGCGGCCGAGGCCGATGTCGTGCTGATGAAGCCGATCACGGGTTCGAGCCTGTTCGATGCCCTGCACCAGGCGCTGATCGCCAAGAACGACGGCGGCGAACCGCGCATCCTGCACCAGCCGCTGGGCACGGAACTGGCCGGCGTGCATTTCCTGCTGGTGGAAGACAATCATTTGAACCAGGCCGTGGCGCGCGGCATCCTCGAGCACATGGGCGCCACCCTGGACGTGGTGGGTGACGGCTTGCAAGCGGTGGAACGGCTGCGCACGGAAGCGCTGCGCTACGATATCGTGCTGATGGACATGCAAATGCCCGTCATGGACGGCTTCAGCGCGACCCATATCATCCGCACGGAACTGCGCTTGAACTTGCCCGTGATCGCCATGACGGCCGGTGTGCTGGCGTCCGAACGCGAGCGCTGCATGACGGCCGGCATCAGCGATTTCATCGCCAAGCCCGTGGTGGTGGAAGAGATGATGGCAGTCATCCTGCGCCACCTGCCGAAGCGCCCGCCCGTGCAGACGGCCGAGCCGGTAACGGTTGCCGATGAGGAAGTATTTTCCATGGCGCCGCTGATGCGCGTGATGGGCCGCGATGCGAAAGGCCGCGGCGTGCTGCGGCGCATGGTGGAAGACGCCCTGAACAAGGGCATGACGCCCGTGCGCGACGCCGAAGCAGCGTTGCAAACGGGCCGCCACAGCGACGTGGCGCGCATCCTGCACGGCGTGCGCGGCTCCGTCGGCACCCTGGGCACGAAACGTCTGATTCGCGCCGCGTTTGCCACCGAGGAAGCCATCGACGCGGGCCGCCTGGACGAGGTGCCAGCGCTGCTGGCGCAGACGGCGCAGGAGCTGGAACAGGCGCTGGCGGCGGCGGCGAATTGGTTGTCCAGGTTGAAGGATTAAACCCGCAACGTAAAGCTGGGGTCAGACCCGCCGGGTCTGACCCCGGAACTTAGTCCTTGCTTTGGGTTTAGGCGGGCACACCGAGAATCACGCTGGACGCCTTGAACATCGCCGTCACGCTGCTGCCGATGGCGATGCCCAGGTCGGTGCTGCTCTGGTTGGTGATGATGGCGGCTATCGTGCCGCCGCGCGGCAAGTCCAGCACCACTTCCGTGTTGACGGCGCCCGTCTGCACGCGCGTCACGGTGCCGGCCAACTGGTTGCGCGCGGAAAAGCGCGCCCCTGCGCTGTCCGCCACGAGGATGATCGACGACGCCTTGATCAGCGCAAACGCTTCCGCGCCCGGCACCAGGCCCAGGCTTGCACTGCTGCCCTGCGTGACGATGGCAACGATGTGCTGTCCGCCCGGCAATTCCAGCGTGACTTCATCGTTGACGGCACCCTGTTTCAGTTCGGTAACTTTGCCCAGGAATTGATTGCGTGCCGTGGTTTTCATGGCCATTCTCCGTATGAGTAAAAGATCGTCGGCGATGCCTTCGGCCTGGCTGCCCAGTTGGCGCAGGTAACGCGCATGCTCGCGCTCGATGATGCGGAAATTGTCGACCAGCTGGCGCCCCCTTTGCGTCAGCCGCGTGCCGCCGCCGCCCTTGCCGCCCGTCAAGCGCTCAACCAGCGGCTCGCCAGCCAGGTTGTTCATCGCGTCGATGGCGTCCCAGGCCGCCTTGTAGCTCATCTTGACGAGCTTGGCCGCCTGCGTGATGGAGCCGCATTCGGCGATGGCGCCCAGTAATTCCACCCTGCCGGCGCCGCCCAGATTTTCTCCGCCCACCGTCATCCATACCGAGCCTTGCAGGCCGATTTCCGCTGCCGCTGATTTATCCAATGCGTTCACCCAATGCCATGTGTTCTTCCCTGTTATCGATCTGTCCGTCGCGCAAGTACAGCACGTGTTCACCCAGGATGCGCGCATCTTCCGGATCATGGGTGATCAGGATCATGGGCACGTCCAGGCGCTGCTGCCACTGGCTCAGTTCCAGGCGCATTTTGACACGCAGGGCCGGATCGAGGGCGGCAAACGGCTCGTCGAGCAGCAGCGCGGCTGGCTCGGCCACGAGTGCCCTCGCCAGCGCCACCCTTTGGCGCTGGCCACCGGACAACTCGTCGGGAAACTGCTGCGCCAGTTCCTGCAAGTGGAAGGCGTCGAGCCAATGCTCGACCTTCTGCAATTTTTCGCGCGCGCCCGGGTTGAACCAGCCGCGGCTCAGGCCGAAGCCCACGTTCTGGCGCACCGTCAGGTGCGGGAACAGCGCGTAATCCTGGAACAGGTAGGCCACGTTGCGCTGCTGCGGCGGCAGGTTGATGCCGGCGGCGGAATCGAACAGGGTGCGGCCATTCAGGCGGATATGGCCGGCGTCCGGTGTGAACAGTCCGGCAATCGCTTTCAGGGTCATGCTCTTGCCGGCACCGGACGGGCCATACACGGCGATGCGCTGGCTGTTCGAGGTGCATTGCACCTGCATGTCGAAACGGCGTTTGCCGGAGCGCAAGGTGGCGCGAATGTCGAGGTCGAGTTGCATGGGCGTCATCCTCAGTGTCCTTTGTGCGCGACGCGCCCGGGCGCCAGGCGGCCAGCCGACAGCAGCACCACGATGCAGACTAGCGAGATAGTCACGACCAGCGTATTGGCCACGTCGTCCTGGCCCGCCTGCACGGCTTCATACACGGCCACCGACAGGGTCTGCGTCTTGCCGGGGATGCTGCCGGCCACCATCAGCGTGGCGCCGAATTCGCCCAGCGCGCGCACAAAACCCAGCAGCACGCCGGCGAGGATGCCGCGCCAGGCCAGCGGCAAAGTCACGCGGAAAAAGATGGCCATTTCCGAGATACCCAGCACGCGGGCCGCCTGCTCCAGCTGCCCGTCGACGGCCTCGAAGGCGGCGCGCGCGGGCTTGAAGACGAGGGGAAAGGCCACCACCGTGGAAGCGATGACGGCGCCCTGCCAGGTAAAGATGAGGTTAATGCCGAAGTTATCCTGCAGCCAGATGCCCAGGGTGCCGCGCCGGCCCAGCAGCACCAGCAGGTAATAGCCGAGCACGGTGGGCGGCATCACCATCGGCAGGGTCAACAGGGCGTCGAGCAGCTCACGCCCGGGAAAACGCGTGCGCGCCAGCAGATAGCCCGTACCGATGCCGAGCAACAAATTGAGCGCCGTGGCCCAGGCCGCTACTTTGAGCGACAGGGCCAGCGCGGTCCAGGCGATATCCATGTGCAGTCGTTTGCTTTATGGCTTTTTAAAACCGTACTTGGCGAGAATGGCTTGCGCCGGCGCCGTCTGCAGGTAGCTGACGAAGCGCTTCGCTTCGGCCGCATTGCCGCTGCCCTTGATGGTGGCGATCGGGTACAGCACGGGCGCGTCCAATGGCACGTCGAGCACCACGTTGACTTTATCCTTCATGATGGCCGCGTCGGTGGCATAGACAAAGCCCGCATCGACTTCGCCGCGCGCCACATAGTCGAGCGACTGGCGCACGTTCTGCGTGCCGATGGCTTTAGCTTGCACGGCGTCCCACAGCTTGGCCTTCTTCAGCGCGCCTTCGGAGTAACGGCCCACGGGCACGCTGGCCGGGTTGGCGATGGCCACGCGGGTCACGCCCTTGTGCGTCAGGTCGCTCAAGCTCTTGATGCCCAGCTTGCTATCGTGCGGCACGATCAGCACCAGGCTGTTGCTGACGAAATCCATGCGCTCGGCCGGCAGCACCAGGCCCTGCTTTTGCGCCGCATCCATGGTTTCCTGGTCGGCCGAAGCAAACACATCCACGGGCGCGCCCTTGACGATCTGCTGCAGCAGCACACCCGAAGCGGCGAAGTTCAAGGACACCTTGCTGCCCGGATATTGCGCCTCATAGCTTTGCGCCGCATCCTTGAACGCATTCGTCAGGCTGGCCGCGGCCGACACCACCACTTCGCCGGCAACGGCGGAGGTGGCGGCGGTGGCGAGAAGAGCGGCGCCAAGCAGGCGGGCGAGGGAGGTGAGGCGCATGATCGTATCCTTGTCAAGTGAACGGTGAACAAGGAGCGTAATATACACGCATATACAACGTTCTGCCATGGCGCAAGTCAAGACGGCTGAACTTGCTTCAAGCGCAGTCTTAAGCGGCCACTTTCTCACTATCCAGGTCATCCTTGCGCTGCGCATATTTCTGCGCAATCACGGCGCAGATCATCAATTGAATCTGGTGGAACAGCATCAGCGGCAAAATCACCATGCCCAGCGAGTGGGTGGCAAACAGCACCTTGGCCATGGGTACGCCGCTGGCCAGGCTTTTCTTCGAACCGCAAAAGACGATGGCGATCTCGTCTTCCTTGTTAAAACCCAGGCGGCGGCTGATGAACGTCATCAGGCCCAGGACCAGCGCCAGCAGCAAGATGCTGAACACGCCCAGCGCCACCAGCGTTTCCACCGAGATCGTGTGCCACAGGCCTTCGCTGACGGCTTCGCTGAAGGCCGTGTAGACCACCAGCAAGATCGAACCCTGGTCGACGTATTTCAGGGTGGCTTTGTGGCGGTCGACCCAGCGGCCGATCCAGCGGCGCAGGAACTGGCCGGCCAGGAAGGGCAGCAGCAGCTGCATGACGATGGACAGCACGGCGTCGACCGACGACTTGCTTGCCCCGCCTTTCGCCACCAGCAAGCCGACCAGGATGGGAGCGAGGAAAATGCCGATGAAATTCGAGGCCGAGGCGCTGCAAATGGCGGCCGGTACATTGCCGCGCGCCATGGCTGTCAAGGCGATCGACGACTGTACGGTCGATGGCAGGGCACACAGGAACAGGATGCCCACGTACAGCTCGGGCGTGAGAAAAGTCAGCGCCAGCGGCCGCAGGGCCAGTCCCAGCAGGGGAAACAAAATGAACGTGCTGGCCAGCACCAGCAAATGCAGGCGCCAGTGCATGACGCCGGCCACCACGGCTTCGCGCGACAACTTGGCGCCATGCAGGAAGAACAGGGCGCCGATGGCGACGGTGGTGACGTGACCGAAGACCACGGCCGTCGTGCCCGTGCAAGGCAGGAAACTGGCCAGCGCCACGGTGACGAGCAGGGCGATGGTGAAATTATCGGGTTTCAGATTGCGCAGCAGGGCGGCGGGGGAAAAAGAAGACATGCGGTAGCCTGGTAGCGGCCCAGCCTTGCAACACTGCGCCATGGATGACAAACAGCGCCGGAAACGACGCCAGTGCTGGCTATTCTACCTGCATTGTCCAGCTCCTTGCCTGGCGGCATGGCTTGCCCGGTAAACCGTGCGGACAAAAAAATGCCCTGTCCGCAGACAGGGCAACCCGGAGTAAAGTACAGCGCGAGGGCGTTTAACCGGCGGCTTTGACTTTCAGCTCGTTCTTGATTTCTTTCACGCCGCTCACGGAAGCGACGATCTGCACGACGCGGTCACCCGCTTCGGCGCTCGGTACATCGCCCGACAGGACGACCACACCTTGCTGGGTTGCTACCTTGACTGGCAGGGTAGCGGCTTGCGCATCGGCGCTCAGGGCGGCCTTGGCCGAGGAAGTGATGGTTTCATCAGGGACGGCTGCGGCGGCGTTGGCGGCCACGACAGTGTCAGCAGGAGCTTGTGCTTTTGGTGCGGAGTCAGCGGCATGCGAAGCGGTGATCGAGGCGCCCGACAGTACGATAGCGGTGACCAGGGTATTGAACAGTTTCGATGTTTGCATGGTAGTTCCTCTCAATGAAGTTAAAAGCTTCTTACTTAGATAAAGCAACACGTTGAAGCGTCACATCTACCCATACAGCAAGCACCGTGCCAGCTTTTAAATTACATTCAAAATCAACGACTTACAGCCAAACTCGATTTTTCCAGCGCGTTTCCGCCGGATCTGGACGGAAAAACAGGGCTTTTTGTCGCCAGACAGCGACAGCTTATGGCAACAATATCAATGTTTCTGACTAAGTCCCTGATTTACAACACTTTATTTTTGTCGCTATTCAGCGACAGGGTCGCCGTCAAGCCGGAACAGGGCCGGCGTCAGCTCGTATTTCTGCAATAAGCGGTAGAACTCCGTGCGGTTGCGGTCGGCCAGGCGGGCCGCGTCGGCCACGTTGCCATCCGTCAGGCGCAGCAATTGAATCAGGTAGTCGCGCTCGAAACGCTGCTTGGCTTCGTTGTAGCTGAGCGCTTCCAGCGATGGCACGCGCAACGCGCGCTGCACCAGACTCAGGGGCACCAGCGGCGCCGTGGCCAGCGCGCACACTTGCTCGACCACATTGACCAGCTGGCGCACGTTGCCGGGCCATGGCGCCGCCACCAGGGCCGTGAGGGCGTCGGGCGCGAAACCGTTCAGCGGTTTCTGGTACTTGGCCGCCAGTTTCTGCAGAAAATGGTTCGCCAGCAGGGAGATGTCTTCGCGGCGCTCGGCCAGCGGCGGCAGGGTCAAGGTGACCACGTTGAGGCGGTAATACAGGTCTTCGCGAAATTGCCCTTCCGCCATCGCCACGTCCAGGTCGCGGTGCGTGGCGGACAGAAGCCGCACATCGACCGGGCGCGTCTGGTCGGCGCCCACGGGCCGCACGGCCCGCTCCTGCAGCACGCGCAGCAATTTCACCTGCAGCGGCAGCGGCATGTCGCCGATCTCATCTAAAAACAGGGTGCCGCCATCGGCCGCCAGGAACAAGCCTTCGCGGTTGCCGACGGCGCCCGTAAACGAGCCCTTCACGTGACCGAACAGTTCCGATTCCAGCAACTGCTCGGGAATGGCGCCGCAGTTGACGGCGATGAACGGCGCCTTGGCGCGGCGGCTGGCGTTGTGCAGCGCGCGCGCCAGCAATTCCTTGCCCGTGCCGCTGGGGCCACGGATCAAAATACTGGCGTCGGACCCGGCCACCAGCTTGGCTTCGGCCAGCAACTCGGCCATCTGCGCGCTACGGCTGATCAGCTCGGCACGCCAGCTCTCGTCGCCGGACGCGGGCGCCGGCATGACGGTGGACAAGTTGATGGCATACGCCACCTTTTCCATGAGCAGCTTGCCATCGAACGGTTTTGTCAGATACGCAAACGCGCCGCGCGCCGTGGCCTCGACGGCATCGGGAATGGTGCCGTGGGCTGTCAGCAAAATGACGGGCAGGGCCGCGTGCTGGCGGCGGATTTCATCGAACAGGGCCAGGCCGTCGCGGCCAGGCAATTGCACGTCGGTAATGACCAGGGCCGGCAATTCCACGGCCAGGCGCGCCAGCGCCGCTTCCGCGCTGCCCACGGCTGTCACGCGATAATTACCCGCCTTCAAGCGGATGGTCAGCAGGCGCAGCAGGTCGGGATCGTCGTCGACCAACAGGATGTGGGCGTGCGTCTGGGCATTCATTTCGGCGCTCCCGCGGCAGGGCGCACGGACAGGCTGCGCTCGATGTTTTTCAGCGCCTCGAGTTTTTCATTGAGCAAGTCGTTGCGGCGCTGGGCGTCGCGCAGCTGCGCATTGAGCTTGTCGATACTCTCGTCCTGGCGGCGCAGTTCCGCATACTGGCTGCTGAGCAATTGCACCAGCGGCGCCAGCAGTTGCGCGTCCTTGCCCGTGGCCGTGGCCAGCGGTTCCAGCAACGCTTGCGCGCGGGCCAGGTCGCCGGGGCCGCGCACTGTCGCTTGCAGCATGGCGCGACGGATGGTGTTGGACGGCGCGTGATCGGCCTTCGCCAGGTCCAGCTGGGCTTTCACCAGTTCCGACGGCGTCATCAGGCGCAAGGCGCTCTGATACGCCAGCAGTTCGGTCAGCTGGGGGTCCATCACCACCACCAAGCGCGGCGGCGTTTGCACCAGCACGGGCGTCTGGATAGTGGGCTTGGCGGCGCAAGCGCCCAACAGCAGCGCGCAGGCGGCCATGCCGGCCAAGGAAGTTCTCGTCATCATAAGGGCAGTTCTATCCGAAAATGCGCGCCAGCGGGGCGCGGTAAAAGAGTGACGCTGCCATCGTGCGCGGCGATATATTCGCGCACGATGGACAGGCCGATGCCATTGCCGTTGCGCGCGCCGGCCGCCTGGCGCACTCCCTGGTAAAACGGTTCAAAAATACGCGCGGCATCCTCGGGCGCCACGCCGGCACCCTCGTCGATGCAGTCGATGCGCACGCGGCGGCCTTCGCAAGACAGGGTAAAACGCACGGTGCCGCCTTCCGGGCTGAAGCGCACGGCATTCGACAGCAGGTTCGCCAGCACTGTTGCCAGCTTGTCACGGTCGGCCTGCACGATCAGCGACTCGCCCTGCACCTCGACGGTCAAACGGCGCGCCAGCCATTGCAGGCGCTGCCCGGCCACCACATCTTGCAGCAAGACCAGCAAGTCGACCTTGCTGTGCGCCAGATGCTGGGCGTCAAAGGCGGCGGTATTGTAGCGCAGCAAGTCTTCGATCTGATTTTGCAAGGAGGCCGTGTTTTGCTGCAGGATGCCCGCGATTTCGCGCTGGCCATCGCTGAGCTTGCCGGCCACCTCGTCTTCCAGCAAGGCCACGCCTTCGCGCAGGGCCGCCAGCGGCGTCTTCAGCTCATGCGAGATGTGGCGCAAAAAACGTTCCTTGTCGGCATCGAGGTCCGCCAGGCGCTGGCGCAGCCAGTCCAGCTGCTGGCCCAGGCGGCGCGTGTCGGCCGGGCCGCCGACGACGATGGGCTGATCGTAGCGCTTTTCGCCTAGGCGCCCGATGGCCGACTCGATGCGGCGCAGCGGGCGCGACAATAGAAAACCGAAGCAGGTCGCCAGCACGGCCGCCAGCAGCACGGCGCCGCCCACCAGCATGCCCAGCACGCGGCGCTGGCGTTCCAGCTCGGCCAGCAGGGCGTCGTTGCGGCTGCCGATTTCCGTCTTGCTTTCGCGCGCCAGGCTGTCATTGATCTGTGTCATGCGGGCAAACGCGCGGTACACGACGGCGTGGCCATCGCGCTTGCGGCGCTTACCTGCTTGCAAGACTTCCCAGGCCGACTGCGCCTGCGCCGTCCACTCGTCGGCCAGCTGCGAGGCAAACTCGGGCGTGGCGCGGTTCAGCACTTGTAGCGCCGCCGTCGCTTCGTCGCGCGCCGCCGCATAGCGCTCGCGGAAGACGGGATCATCGAGCACAAGGAACTGGCGCGCGCTGCGTTCCATGGCCAGG
This sequence comes from Janthinobacterium sp. 78, assembly GCF_003096775.1. NCBI lineage: Bacteria > Pseudomonadati > Pseudomonadota > Betaproteobacteria > Burkholderiales > Oxalobacteraceae > Janthinobacterium > Janthinobacterium sp. 78. Next base: position 348,128 of record NZ_QENT01000001.1, read on the forward strand.
GTGCGCTCGGACAGGCGCTGCGACTGTTCCGTCAAGGCAATCGCCTGCGCCGCCGTCTCGCGTCCCAGCCGCGCCAGGTGCTCCAGGGTCAGCAGGGCTTGCACGGAGGTGGCCGTCAAAATGCCCGTCGTCAAAATGAAGGCGGCAAATAACAGTTGGCGAAAGGACAGTCTGGACAAGGTAAGCGCCTTCGGTTCGGTCAGCAAGGGGGAAAAGGCGCATGGTACGCTAAGCGTTCATTCGCAGACGCCACCCACCCGGAAATGGTTAATTTTGCAACACTGTCGCTTTTCCGGCCGCCAGCAAGGCCTTGGCGGCGGCGCACGAGTACTCCTAGTACAATAGGGAAAACTTCATACAGGCATCAAAGTGACACCCCGCCCTGGCGGCCAGCCCTGGCATTACGCCACTTTGCCCCCACATGTGATGCAGCCCCACCGACTATCCGTTTCACCTACTGAAGAGATCCCATACCGCATGAGCACATTTGAAAAAGTCAGCAGCAATTTCATTCCAGTCTTGCAGGCAACCATCGAGCAATATGTCGAGCCAGCAACGGGCATGCGCCATATCCACATGCATACCGAGCAGGCTGAGATGGTGTTCCTGGTGGCCTTTCCCACTGTGCCCGAAGTGAGCGACGGGCGCGCCCACATCCTCGAACACCTGGCGCTGTGCGGCTCGTCGCGCTACCCGGTGCGCGACCCGTTCTTCTCGATGCTGCGCCGCTCGACGGCCACCTTCATGAATGCGATGACCTATCCGGACCGCACCGTGTATCCGTTTGCCAGCACCGACCGCAAGGATTTCTTCAACCTGCTCGACGTCTACCTCGATGCGGCCTTCTTCCCGAACCTCGATTACCTGAATTTCCGCCAGGAAGGCTGGCGCCATGCGTTCGAAGGCGACAAGCTCGTGTACCAGGGCATCGTCTTCAATGAAATGAAGGGTGCTTTCAACAGCCCCATGCGCGCGCTCGACAGCGGCATCGCCAGCGCCTTGCTCAAGGGCACGACGTATGAAGTGGAATCGGGCGGCGATCCGCTGGTGATACCGGAACTCACGCATGCCATGCTGAAAGAATTCCACGCCAGCCATTACCACCCGTCGCAAGCCGTGATCATGACCGCCGGCAATATCGAAGCGTCGGCCGTGCAGGAACAAGTGGCCGAGCGCGTGCTGTCCAAACTCAGCGGTTTCTCCGAGCGCCGCCTGCCGCAGCTGGCCCCCGCCTGGACCGCGCCGCAGGAAAATATCGTCAAGATTCCATCACAGGAAGCGCGCGACGATGAGTTCGGCCTGCAATTCGCCTGGCTGATGGGCGAATCGAGCGACCCGATCGCCTACTACCACGCGCATCTGCTGTCGCACGGCTTGCTGGGTGAATCGTCGGCGCCCGTCATGCGCGCCATGGAATCGGCCGGCTATGGCCGCCCATCGGACATGAATGGCCGCGACGCGGGCATCCGCCAGATGGTATTCCACATCGGCATGGAAGGTTTGACGCAGGAACAGATCGCCGATGCGCACCAGCGCATCTGGACGGCCCTGGAAGAGACGGCGGAAGAGGGCATTCCCGCCGCCGTGCTGCACGCGGCCTTGCGCGACATCAAATACAGCCAGCGCGAAATCAGCAGCGGCCGCATGCCTTACGGCCTGGGCCGCTTGCTGCACGCCTTGCCGCTGGCCATGTATGGCGGCGACGTCATGGACGCCTTCGACAATGCGGCCATCCTGGAAACACTGGAACAGCAGATCGAAGACCCTGAATTCTTCAAGCAACTGGTGCGCGAACTGATCGCCAATCCGACCCGTTTGACCACGCACGTGGTGCCCGACAGCGCCTACTTCACGGACCGTGCCGCCCAGGAAGACGCCAAGCTGGCGGCCCTGCAAGCGCGCCTGACGGATGCCGAGCGCGAGCACATTGTCGCCGAGTCCGCCGCGCTGGAAACGCATCAGCAATTGCCATCGAATTCCGAAGTCTTGCCGCGCATCCGCCCTGGCGACGTCAGCGCCGCGCCGCGCCCGGCCCTGCCGATTCCCCCCGCCGTCGATGGCGCCGTAGCGTTTTCCATTGCCTCCAACGGCATCAGCTATGCCAACGTGCTGTACGACGTGTCGAGCTTGCCGGAAGCGTCGTGGCCATGGCTGCGCCTGTACACGGACCTGGCGCCGGAACTGGGCGTGGGCGACATGTCGTTCGACGACGCCAGCGCCTGGCGCCAGAGCATGGTGCCCTCGTTCCACATCGGCCTGGAAGCGATTCCCCGCCCGCAGCAAGCGATGCGCGTGGAACTGTCGTTCTCGGCCAGCGGCTTGCGCGAAGAACACGCAGCGATTGCCGCCGTGCTGTCGGCATGGATCGCCAAGCCCCGCTTCGATGAAGAAGAGCGCCTGGCCTTCCTGATCGAAAGCCTGGTGCAAGACAAATTGAGCAGCCTGGCCGAATCGGGCAACCGCTACGCCATGCTGGCCTCGGCAGCGCCGCTGTCGCCCACGCGCCGCTTCGACGACATCGTCGGCGGCCCGTCCGCATTGCCGTTCTACCGCCGTTTGCAGCAGCTGAGCAAAACCTCGGCAGGCTTGCAGGAAATCGCACACGAACTCGACACCCTGCATGCGCACATCATCGCCCAGTCACCAACCGTGCTGTGCGCGGGCCTGGAGCACGATGGCATCGCCCTGGCCCGCTTGCTGGAATTGCCGGCGGCCAGCGTCGACACGGCTGTCCCTACGGCCGTGCCAGCACCGGCGGCCTTGCCGCTGGCCAACACGGCGCTGCATGCGACGAGCCAGATTAACCATTGCTTCGTTTCCTGGGCCGTCCCCGGCGTGCACAATCCGGACGCTTCCGCCCTGGCCGTGGCCGCCGAACTGATGACGAATCAGGTGCTGCATACGGCGCTGCGCGAAAAAGGCGGCGCGTATGGCGGCAGCGCCAGCTACGCGGCCGGCGCAGGAACATTTACATTGAGTTCCTACCGCGATCCGCGCCTGGCCGGCACGTTTGCCGACTTCCGCACGACGCTCGATCAGATCCTCGACGGCGATTTCTCGCAAGAGCAGGTGGAAGAAGCCATCATCTGCGTCATCAAGGGCCTCGACAAGCCGCATTCGCCGTACGCGGAAGCGCTGACGGCGTGGAACATGCAGCAACGGGGCACGACGGAAGCCGTGCGCCAGCAGTTCCGCACCGGCGTCCTGACCTGCACCCTGGCGCAGATCAAGGATGTCACGCGCACCTGGCTGAAAAACGGCCAGCAAAGCCGCGCCGCGTTTGCGGGTAACACGACGCAGGATCTGGCCGGGCTGGAAGTGGTCGACCTGTTGGCGCTGGCTTCTTAAGCTGAGCAGACGGATCGTGTCGGATTACGCGGCGTGCCGCCGCTAATCCGACCTACGCTACGGATCGGGTAGGTCGGATTAGCGCAGCGTAATCCGACAACATTGTTGGCCTGTATTGTCGGATTGCGCTGCTATTGCGGTACGGCGCTCGGCTCCATGAACATCAACTCCCACTGATGCCCATCGGGATCCTGGAAACTGTGGCCATACATGAAGCCGAAATCCATCGGCTCCTTGTAGATGCTGCCGCCCGCCTGGACGGCTTTTGCCACCAGCGCATCGACTTCGCCGCGGCTCTCGGCCGACAAACACACGAGCACTTCCGTCGCCACCCTGGTGTCGCACAGCTGCTTGGGCGTGAACTGCTGGAATTTATCGTGCGTCAACAGCATCACGAAGATGTCGTCGGCAACGATCATGCACGTCGCCGTTTCATCCGTGAAATGGGCATTGAAGCTGAAGCCCAGCGCCGTGAAAAACGCCACGGAGCGTTCCAGCGACTGGACGGGCAGATTGACAAAGATTTTGCGGGCCATCATGTCTCCTTGTAGGTCGAATGCGTACAGTGTGCCCGCCGATTCTACACCGGCTTTTTACCCGCCGGCGCGTCCCACGGTCTTCGGCGCGTAGCCGAAATAGCGGCTGAACGCGGAGCTGAAATTGGCCGGATGCCGATAACCCGTTTGCCAGCCCGCCTGCGCCACCTGACACCCATTTTCCAACAGTAACTTTGCCCGCTGCATGCGCAGCGCCAGCAGGGTGCGCTGCGGGCTGTCGTTGTAGCGGTAGCGCCACCCCTGCTTGAGTTTAAACAGGCTCAGGCCCGCTTGCGCGCACAGGTAGTCGAGCGTGAGTTCCTGCGCCATCTGTTCCTGCATCAGCGCGTAGGCGCGCTCCAGTCTGGCGATATCGGCCTCGGACCAGCGCGGCACGGGCGCGGGCGCCGGCCGCAGTGCCCGCAACTGCTCCGCCAGCAAGCTGAGCACGCCGATATGCACGGCCAGCGGGTCTGTCGCGCGCAGCAGGGAGCGCGCGTGCAGGGCGGCAGTGGGTGTGGTGGCCGCATGCGCCAGCTGGCGCGCACCGCCATTGGGCAGCAGGGAAGTCAAGCCTTCCGGCCAGTAGCGCGCCAGCGCCTCTTCGCCGACCAGCACGCGCAATTGCACCGCCCGTTGATGCGCCTCGAAACGGCGCTCGCCGCTGACGTGGTGAAACGCCGTCAGCGTCGTATGACCTCCCCGGAAATGCAATTGCCCGCCATCGCGCGTGGTGTAGCCGGACGCGCCTTCCAGGCCGATGGTAATGACCAGGCCGCCCGCATCGTCATGCTGCGACTGCTCGACGAGCGCAAGGCGCGGGCGGTAATCGGAATGCACGAGCAGCAAGCCCTGCTCGACCTGACGCTGGTCGGCGCGGCACTCTTTCAACCCCGGGTCCAGCTGGCGCCGCGTCCAGCCTGCCGCTTCCCTGTCCTGTCCTGCCATCACTCCTCCTGTCCCTGCGCACCGTCGCGCATACGAAATGCGCCGTCCGGCATACAAACGCAAATGATAATTATTCTCATTGTTGCATAAAATGACGCTGATGCCCACCTCGCCGAAAGGAAGATCATGTCATTCAATCCGCAACACGCCTTGCAGCCGTACTGGGACCTGGCCGTCGCCCCCGTCCAGGCCGATGGGCTGGCCGCCGCCCTGGAACTGGGCATTTTCGAGGTGCTGGCCACGCCGCACATGCCGGCGCAACTGGCCGAAGTCCTGTCGCTGCATGCGCCGCACACGGCGCTGCTGCTGGAGTTACTCTGGAGCATGCAGGTGCTGGAACGCGACGAGGGCGACGCAGATGCACAGCGCTACCGCTGCACGGCCACCACCTTGCAGTATTTCTGCCGCGACTCTGTGGCCTTTTGCGGCGACGCCTGGCTGTACCGGCTGCATGCGCTGCGCCACTTCGCCACCCAGCTGAGTACGCTGGTGCGCGAGGGCGGCAAGGCGGCGCCGTACAGCGCGGCAAATGGGGTCAACTGGGCCGTTGCCGCACAACAGCAGATCGGCCAGGAGCAGCGCGCCGTCACCATGCGCGCGGCCTTGTCCGTGATGCAGCGCATCGCCCCGTTTGCGGGACGCGACACGGCGCTGCGCCTGCTGGACCTGGGCGGCGGTCCCGGCTGGGTTGCCATTGCGCTGGCGCAAGCCCACGCGGGCGTGCACGGCTGCGTTTTCGACTGGCCGGAAACGGTGGCGGTGGCTGCCGCGAACATCGCCCATGCCCAACTCTCTGACCGCCTGGAGACTGTGGGCGGCGACCTGGACAGCGACGATATCGGTGCGCATTACGATCTGATCTGGTGCTCGTCCGTGCTGCACTTCGTACCCGACATGGCGGCGGCTTTGCGCAAGATCCATGCGGCCTTGAAACCTGGTGGCGTCTTCGTTTGCGTGCAGGCGGAAATCGCCCCGGCGCCCGTTGACGCGGCGCGCGTGTTGCCGTATTACTTGCCGATGCGCATGCTGGGCCGCACGGTAACGCGCCAGGGGGAATTGGCGCAGCGACTGCGCGACACGGGCTGGACGCAAGTGGAGCAATACGGCGCCAGCGATTTCCCCATGGCGCCCGTGCAAGTGCTGATCGCGCGCACTTGAATTGCAGGCGTGTTACGCCGCATCTTGCTGCAGCGAGGCGATGATCAGGGCCGCCAGCCGCTCGACGGGCGGCCTGGGCACGCTGGAGGCACGCAGCAATTCCAGCGACAGCGCGGGCAGGGCGGGCAAGCCCGCGTCCACATGGTCGAGCGCGCGCACGGACGAGGGCAGGCCGTACGCCGTGCGCACCGTCACGCCCAGCCCGGCGGCGGCCGCCGCCCACAGTCCCGCCAGGCTGGGACTGGTAAACGCCGTGCGCCAGGCGATGCCGGCCCCATCGAGCGCCTGGGTGGCGCAGCGCTGGAACAGGCAGTCGCGGTCAAACGTAATCAAGGGCAAAGGCTCGCCCGATTCGGGACGCCAGGCCAGGCTGGACGAGGCGATCCAGCGCATGGCCGGTTCGGCAATCTGCTGGCGCTGCGGCAGCGGGTACTGCGCCACATCGGCGATGCAGGCACCGCCCCACAGCAGGGCCAGGTCCAGCTGGCCCATGGCCAGCCCTTGCATCAAGGCCGTGTTGCGCGCCACGTGCGCCTCGATGCGCACTTTCGGATGCGCGCGCGCAAAGCGCCCCAGCACCTCGGGCAGCAAGGCTTCGCCGAAATCCTCCTGCAAACCGAGCCTGATCCAGCCTTCCAGTTCCGCGCCGCGCAGGGCGACGGCCGCCTCGTCGTTCAGTTCCAGCAGCCGGCGCGCATAGCCGAGCAAGACTTCGCCGGACGGCGTCAGCGCCAGCCCCCGGCCATCCTTGCGGAACAGCGGCATGCCCGCCTGCTCCTCGAGTTTTTTCAGCTGCGCGCTGACGGCCGAGGTGGAACGGCCCACCTTGTCGGCCGCGCGGGCAAAGCTGCCCAGCTCGATGCCGGCCACATAGCTGCGCAAGAAGGCGATGTCGAAATTCAGCAGGCTCATGGGGAAAATGCAATCGTCCGGTTTTATGGGATGGTATAGCGTAAATTATCTGATATTCAGAATGATCGTACTGCGCAACACTGGCAGGGTCAACCACTTTTCCCTCCCTGCCATGCGCACCAGCTGCCCTGCCGTTTCCCTTCCCGTCACCGCGCCCGCGCTGGGCGACGCCCACCGCTGGAAAGTACTGGCCGTCGGCGTGGCCGCCAACGCCAGCTTTTCCGCCGCCGCCAACGGCATGCCCACCACGGCCATCTGGCTGCGCAGCGGCTATCACCTGAGCAATACGCAACTGGGGGTGGCGCTGGGCGCCATGGGCCTGGGCGTGGCCCTGACCGAATTGCCGTGGGGTATGGCCACCGACCGCTGGGGCGACCGCCCCGTGCTGCTGACGGGCTTGCTGGGCACCATGCTGGCGCTGCTGACCTTGCTGCTGTGGATTACGCCCGCTGACGGGTCCGTGCCGCCGTTATGGGCGCTGGCGGCCGGGCTGGCGCTGGTGGGCGTGCTGGGCGGCAGCGTGAATGGCGCCAGCGGCCGCGCCGTGATGCGCTGGTTCGGCGCCGGCGAACGGGGTTTCGCCATGAGCATCCGCCAGACGGCCGTGCCGCTCGGCGGCGGCCTCGGCGCCCTCATCCTGCCCAGCCTGGCATCGTCCTATGGCTTCATGCCCGCGTTTGGCGCCCTGGCCCTCGTATGCGGCCTGTCGGCGTTTTTTACGTGGCGCTGGATGCATGAGCCCGATTTCTCTGCCGAGGCCGCCACGGGGCCGCACAACGCGTCCACGGGCGTGTCTGAGGCGATGCCACCGCAACCTTTACGCAATCGTAAAGTCTGGCGCATGGTGGCGGCCATCGGCTTGCTGTGCGTGCCCCAATTTGCCGTGCTCAGCTACGCCACCGTGTTCCTGCACGACCATGGCCACCTGGGCCTGGCCGCCATCACGGCCGTGATGGTGGCCCTGCAGGCGGGCGCCATGGTGATGCGCATCTGGAGCGGACGCCACACGGACCGCCACGCGAACCGGCCCGCCTACCTGCGCGGCTCGGCCCTGGTGGCGCTGGCTGCGTTCATTTTTCTCGGATGCATCGCCTGGACGGAGGCGCCGGGCTGGCTGCTGATGGCCGCCGTGGTGGCTGCAGGCATCGCCGTGTCCGCCTGGCATGGCGTGGCCTACACGGAGCTGGCGACGGAAGCGGGCGCCGCCCATGCGGGCACGGCCCTGGGCATGGCGAATACGGCCGTCTACGTGGGGCTGTTTCTTACGCCGATGGCCATCCCGCATTTGCTGGCGGCCAGTAGCTGGCCCGTCGTCTGGTGGCTGGCGGGGCTGGTGGCGCTGCTGACCTGGCCGCTGTTTCCGAAAGACTAGGGCAGCACCCTGATCCGATACACGCAGCGCATGGCGTTCGCCAGCACATGCTGCTCGCGCACGATGCTGGCGTTCGGTCCCACCACTTCCTGGAACAGCTGCAATTCGGAGCGGCAAAAGCCCTGGCAAGTGCGCGCGGCGGCGCAGATCGGGCAATGGTCTTCGATCAGCAGCCAGTCCTTGCCGTCCGCTTCCACGCGGGCCATATAACCCTCCTCATCGCGCACGACGGCCAACTGCTGCAGCCGCGTGGGCAAGTCCGGCGCCGAGCACGCCAGCGCATACGCGCTGCGGCTTTCCTCTTCGCGCTGGGTAATCAGCTTGTCCAGCCCCGCCTCGCCGAACAGCTGGCGCACGGAACCGATCAGCTTGATCGTCAGCTGCGCATGCGTGTCGGGAAAGCGCGCATTGCCCGCTTCCGTCAAGACCCAGTTCTGGCGCGGCCGCCCGGCGCCCGCCTGCGCTTCCTGGCGTCCTTCGATCAGACCCGCCGCCACCAGCTTTTGCACTTGCTGGCGCGCCGCCTCGCCCGTCATGTCCAGGGTCTTGGCCAGGGTCGCCGTGGAGACGGGTCCCTTGGTCTTGATGAAATACAGGATGCGCTCCGTGGTTTGCGGCGCTTCGCTATTATCCAAACGTTTACTTGTGTAATTCATTTCGCTCAACTATCATGGGGCCAGTTAACCAACTAATTGCTTGCATAATAGGCCGGTAGCTCCCCGCTGTCGAGGAGTTTCCACGTCCGCTTGCCGGCAAGACACTCTTTGGACTGGAATCCCATGCAGCTGCAGCACTCGATCTGGCTGTTTCACGCCATCCTCGCTACCGGCCTGGCCATCTGGCTCACCCTGGCCGCCATCAACAACCTGCACGCCTTCCACGGCTCCGTCTGGGCCATCGGCAACACCATGCGCATGAACCCGCTGCGCCAGGACCCGACCATCCAGACGCCGCTGCTGCGCCGCGCCCTCACCTCGCTGACCTTGCACCGGCTATCGCTGGGCGTGGTGCTGGCGCTGCAGCTTGCCGCCGCCATCGCTGCCTGGACGGGCCTGGCGCTGTTTCTCGGCGGCGGGCTGGCCGCTGGCTTGCCCTGGCTGAACCTGGCCCTGTGCGCCATGGCCGCCTTTTTGCTGCTGATGCACCTGGGCGGCCTGTGGTTCGGCTACTGGATCGCCCAGGAAGGCTTGCAGACGACGCACCTGGTGCTGGTGCTGTGGACCCTGGGTTTGTTCTTCCTCTTCAACGCGCAGCGGACCTGATCAGCCTCCGCTGCGCCTCTTCTTTGTCTTTTTGTACTGCTGTAAAGGACTGCATCATGAATACGAAAATCGTTGGCGCCTCCGCGCTGGCCATCGCGCTGGCCGTCGCGGGCGCCGCGCTGTACCCGCGCGCTGCATCACAAGCCGCTACGCATGCGGCCGATGCCCCCGCCACCCCCGCCACCAAGGTGGCGCTGGTGCCCGTCGTGCTGGGCACGCAGGAACGCTACTTCGCCGGCGTGGGCGAACTGGAAGCGGCGCGCCAGGTGCAAGTGGCGGCCGAAACGGGCGGGCGCGTCACGCAGATCCGCTTCGAATCGGGGCAGCAGGTGGCAGCCGGCGCCGTGCTGGTACAGCTGAATGACGCGCCAGAACAGGCGGCCCTGCTGCGCCAGCGCGCACAACTGAAAAACGCGGAAAGCAGCCATGCGCGCACGGCGCAGATGGTCAAGGAAAAAGCGGCCACGCAGGAGCAACTCGACACTGCGCTGGCCGCGCGCGACGCGGCCCTGGGCGACGTGCGCCAGACGCAAGCGCTGATCGCGCAAAAGACCATCCGCGCGCCGTTCGCGGGGCAGCTGGGCATCCGCAAGGTGCACGCGGGCCAGTATTTGAACGCGGCCGACACGGTGGCCAGTTTGATCGACACGAAGTCGCTGCTGGTGAACTTCGCTCTCGATGAACAGAGCAGCGCGAAACTGGCGCCGGGCCAGGCCGTGCAAGTGCTGGTGGACGCCTATCCGGGCGACGTTTTTACAGCGAAGATCAACGCCATCGACCCGCTGATCGCCCGCTCGCGCATGGTGCAGGTGCAGGCGACGCTGACAAATCCACGCGGCGCGCTCAAGGCGGGCATGTACGCGAATGTGCGCGTGGCGCGTGAAGCGGGCCAGCAGCTGACGGTGCCGGAAACGGCGGTGACCTACAGCGCGTATGGCGACACGGTCTTCGTCGCGCAGCAACAGGGCAAACAGCCGCTCACCGTCAAGCGCGTGGGCGTCAAGCTGGGCGAGCGGGCAGGGGGCCGCGTGGCCATTATCGATGGCTTGCGTGAAGGCCAGCGCGTGGTCGCTTCGGGCCAGCTGAAACTGGCCGACGGCATGGCCGTGCAAGCCGTGGCCAACACCCTGGACGAGGCCAAGCGCGCCGCGCCCAGGGCCGGTTCCTAAGGAGCGCACACGATGAAATTTACCGATTTATTCGTACGCCGCCCCGTGCTGGCGCTGGTGATCAGCACCCTGATTTTGATGCTGGGCGTGATCGCCATCAAGCAGCTGCCGATCCGCCAGTACCCGATGCTCGAATCGTCCACCATCACCGTGAAAACCACGTATCCGGGCGCTTCGGCGGAACTGATGCAGGGCTTTGTCACGCAGCCGATTGCGCAAGCCGTGTCATCGGTGGAAGGCATCGACTACCTGACCTCGTCCTCGGTGCAGGGCAGCAGCACGGTCACTGTGCGCATGGAACTGAACCGCGATTCCACGCAAGCACTGACGGAAGTGATGGCCAAGGTCAACCAGGTGCGCTACAAGCTGCCCGAAGGCGCTTTTGACCCCGTCATCGAGCGCGCGGCCGGCGACTCCTCGGCCGTCGCCTATGTGGGCTTTGCCAGCGAGAGCGTCTCGGCGCCCGCGCTGACCGATTATCTGGCGCGCGTGGTGCAGCCGATGTTCGCCTCCATCGACGGCGTGGCCAAAGTCGACGTGTATGGCGGCCAGCAGTTGGCCATGCGGCTGTGGATCGACCCGGAAAAACTGGCGGCGCGCGGCTTGACGGCCGCCGACGTGGCCGACGCCGTGCGGCGCAATAACTACCAGGCGGCGCCCGGCAAAGTGAAGGGACAATTCGTCGTCTCGAACATCAGCGTCAACACGGACCTGACCAGCGTGGCGGAGTTCCGCGACATGGTCATCACCAAGGGCGGCGATGCCAAAGACAGCGCTGCGCTCGTGCGTTTGAAGGACGTGGGCACGGTGGAACTGGGCGCGGCCGCCACGGAGACGAGCGGCATCATGGACGGCGTGCCGGCCGTGTATCTGGGCCTGTCGCCCACGCCGGGCGGCAACCCGCTGGTGATCGTCGACGGCATCAAGAAACTGCTGCCCGAGATCCAGAAAACCCTGCCGCCGGGCGTAAAAGTCGAGCTGGCGTTCGAGACGGCGCGCTTCATCCAGTCGTCCATCGACGAGGTGGCGCACACCCTGCTCGAAGCGCTTCTCATCGTCGTCATCGTCATCTATTTGTGCATGGGTTCCTTGCGCTCCGTGCTGATTCCCGTCGTGACGATCCCCTTGTCGATGCTGGGTGCGGCGGCGTTGATGCTGGCCTTCGGCTTCAGCATCAATTTACTCACCTTGCTGGCGATGGTGCTGGCCGTGGGCCTGGTGGTCGATGACGCCATCGTCGTGGTGGAAAACGTGCACCGGCATATCGAGGAAGGCAAGAAGCCCGTGGCGGCCGCGCTGGTGGGGGCGCGCGAAGTGGCCGGCCCTGTCATCGCCATGACGATCACGCTGGCGGCCGTGTATGCGCCGATCGGCATGATGGGGGGACTCACGGGCGCGCTGTTCAAGGAATTCGCGCTGACCCTGGCCGGCGCCGTGGTGGTGTCGGGCGTGGTGGCGCTGACCTTGTCTCCCGTGATGAGCTCCTTGCTGCTGCAGCCGAAACAATCGGAAGGGCGCATGGCGCGCGCCGCCGAGCATTTCTTTGAAGGCTTGACCAGCCGCTATGCGCGCCTGCTGGACCGCTCCCTGCACCACCGCTGGCTGAGCGCCGGTTTCGCCGCGCTGGTGATGGTGAGTTTGCCGTTTTTGTACCTGCTGCCGCAGCGCGAACTGGCGCCGGCGGAAGACCAGGCCAGCGTGCTGACGGCGATCAAGGCGCCGCAGCATGCCAACCTCGATTACGTCGAACGCTTCTCGTACAAGCTCGATACCATCTACAAAAATATCCCCGAAACGGCGTCGCGCTGGATCATCAACGGCGGCGAAGGCCCGGCATCGAGCATCGGCGGCATCAACCTGACGCCATGGGCCGAACGCTCGCGCAACGCGGCCGTCATCCAGGCCGAATTGCAGCACGCCGTGGGCGACGTGGAAGGCACCAGCATCTTCGCCTTCCAGCTGGCGCCCTTGCCCGGATCGAGCGGTGGCTTGCCCGTGCAGCTGGTGCTGCGCAGCGCGCAGGATTACGCCACCCTGTTCCGCACCATGGAAGACGTCAAGCAGCGCGCGCGCGATAGCGGCTTGTTTGCCGCCGTCGACAGCGACCTCGATTACAACAACCCGGTGGTCAAAGTGCGCGTGGATCGTTCAAAAGCCAATAGCCTGGGCATCCGCATGCAGGACATCGGCGAATCGCTGGCCGTGCTGGTGGGCGAGAATTACCTGAACCGCTTCGGCATGGATGGCCGCGCGTATGACGTCATCGCGCAAAGCCCGCGCGAACAGCGATTGACGGCGCAAGCCCTGACGCAGCAGTACGTGCGCGCCGACGACGGCAGCCTGCTGCCCCTGTCCGCTGTTGTCTCGGTAACGGAGCAGATCGAGCCGAACATGCTGACGCAGTTCAACCAGCAAAACGCGGCCACCTTCCAGGGCGTGCCCGCACCAGGCGTGACCCTGGGCGACGCCGTGACCTTCCTCGATGGCGTGGCAAAAACGCTGCCACCGGGCTTCAGCTACGACTGGCAATCGGACGCGCGCCAGTTCGCCACGGAAGGCAGTGCGCTGCTCTTGGCCTTCCTCGCGGCCGTCGTTGTGATCTACCTGGTGCTGGCGGCGCAGTATGAAAGCCTGACGGACCCTTTGATCATCCTGATCACGGTGCCGCTGTCGATCTGCGGCGCGCTGATCCCGCTGGCGCTGGGCTACGCCACCGTCAACATCTACACGCAGATTGGCCTGGTGACCCTGATCGGCTTGATCAGCAAGCACGGTATTTTGATGGTGGAATTTGCCAATGAATTGCAGGTGCATGAAGGGCTGGACCGCATGAGCGCGATCCGCAAGGCGGCGCAGATCCGTCTGCGCCCCATTTTGATGACGACGGCGGCCATGGTGGTGGGCCTGGTGCCGCTGCTGTTCGCTTCCGGCGCGGGCGCCAACAGCCGCTTCGGCCTGGGCGTGGTGATCGTCTCGGGCATGTTGATCGGCACCTTCTTCACGCTGTTCGTGCTGCCCACCGTGTACACCTTTCTGGCCCGCCGCCACACGGCCGACCATGCCACGCCGCGCGCGCGAGATTTGTCGCAGGCGCTGAAGGAATCCGTATGAAAAATGACCGCTATCTAGCCTCCCTTTTTGCTGCCCTTTTCCCCCTGCTGGCCGGCTGCGCCATCAGTCCCGCCTACGTCACGCCGGGCACGCCCAACGTCCACCTGGCCAGTCCGCAGCAAGCGCAATTCGCGCCCGGTGCGAGCGCCGTCAGCCAGGCCGCCTGGTGGACATTTTTTGACGATGCGCGCCTGTCGCAACTGATCGCCAGCGCGCTCGAACACAACCTCGATATCGCGCAGGCGCAAGCCAACCTGCTGACCGCGCGCGCCATCTTCGACGAGCGCCGCCTCGACGAACTGCCTGCCGTCACCAGCCAGGCAGGATGGCAGCGCCAGGTGCAGCAAGACACGCCCGGTAGCCGCGCCGCTACGGCGAATACGCGCGTGGGATTCGACGCGCAATGGGAGATCGACCTGTTCGGCCGCCTGGCGCATATCACCCGCTCGGCGCAGGCGCGCGCCGACGCCGCGCAGGCGGACTTGCGGCAGGTGCAGCTGACGATTGCCGCCGAAGTGGCGCGCAATTACTACGAGGCGCTGGGCTACCAGCAGAACCTGGCGCTGACGCAGGCGCAGGTGCAAAGCTGGCGCGATACGGTGGCCTTGACCGACGCGCGCATCCGCGCCGGCAGCGGCTTACCGGAAGAGCGCCATAATGCGCTGGCCAACCTGGCGCGCAGCGAGGCGATGCTGCCGCCGATGCAGGCGGGCTTGCGCCAGGCGCAGTACCGGCTCGATGTGCTGAGCGGACAAGCGCCTGGCGCCATCGCGCTGGCCACTCAGCCGCGGCAGCAGGCGCCGCTGGCGGGCCAACTGCCGCTGGGCGACGTCAACCGCCTGATCAAGCAGCGTCCCGACGTGGTGCGCGCCGAACGCCTGCTGGCCGCCTCCAGCGAAGATGTGGGCGCCGCCACGGCGGACCTGTATCCGCGCCTGAGCCTCGGCGGTTTCCTGGGCTTCTTTGCGCTGCGCGGCAGCGGCGTGTTCGACGGCGGCGCGCGCGCCTTTGAGGTAGCGCCTTCCGTCAGCTATCCAGCCTTCCGCCTGGGCAGCGTGCGGGCACGTTTGCGCGGTACGCAAGCCGAAGCGCACGGCGCGCTGGCGCGCTATGCACAGGCCCTGTTAATCGCGCAGGAAGACGTGGAAAACGCCGTCACGCAACTGGCGGAAAACCAGACGCGCTTAGCCTCCTTGTTGCAGTCCGCGCGCCACGGCAATGCGGCCCTCGGCATCGCCAGCACGCGTTATCAGGGCGGTGCCGGCAGCTACCAGGCGGTGCTGGAAAACCAGCGCGCCTTGTTCGATATCCGGCGCGAAGCGCTGCTGGCGGAAACGGCGTCCTACATCGATGCAATTGGCCTGTACAAGGCGCTGGGATGGGGGCAAACTATGTGATCTTCTTAGATCGGAAAGGCATCCAATGTTCACGCAAGGCAGCTGGCTCAATCCACCGGAAAACTGGTCCGCCGACGACGCGCAATTGCGCGTGACGACCAATGAAAAAACCGATTTCTGGCGCAAGACCGCGTATGGTTTTATCCGCGACAGCGGCCACTTTTTCGGCACTGAAGTCAACGGCGATTTCACGGCGCAGCTGCACGTGGCGGCGCACTACTCCGCGCTGTATGACCAGGCCGGCATGATGGTGCGCGTCGACGCACAAAACTGGATCAAATGCGGTGTCGAATTTTCCGACGGCCAGCTGCTATTGAGCAGCGTATTGACCCTCGACAAATCGGATTGGGCCGTCAGCATCGCCCCCGCCATGCCGGACGGTTTCTGGTTGCGCGTGACGGTGGCGCAAGGCGTGATCCGGGTGCAGTATTCGACCGATGGCCAGCGCTGGCCGCTGCTGCGTCTGGCGCCGTTTCCCACGGCATCGCGCTACCTGGTCGGCCCCATGTGCTGCACGCCGGAACGTGGTGGCCTGGAAGTGGTTTTTTCGCAGTTTTCCATCGCTCCGGCACAGCAAAAAGACTTGCATGATTTGAGTTAAATTAAGCCACCCACGTTTCGTGCAGATGGCGCCACAGCAGGGTCCCAGCCGGTGTTTTGTCATACACGACGGTCGACAGGCGCTCGGTGTTTTCTCCCCCCGGCAGCGACTGGCATTCGCGGTAGGACACGCTGGCGCCGGCCGCGCTGTCCTGGATTAAAACGAGGTCGGAAAGGCGCATCTGCAGGCCCGGACGGCTGCCGCCGGCAGCGCGGAAAAACGTCGTCAAGCCGGGGTGATCGAGCTGCTTGCCACCGGGCGCCACCATCGTGAAAGCGGGTGCAAAACGCGCGAGTAAATCGGCGCAATGTGCTGGTGCCGTGGCGTCGCCAGAAAGCCAGTCGCGGATCAGCGCGTGCGTGGATAAAACGTCGTCAAAACAGGGGTTCGTTGCGTTCATTTTTTCGCTACTCCATGGTGATGTAAAAGGTCGAGAACGGCGCGGTTATCGATGCGCGCGCACAGCACCAAAGGCAGTACGCACGAGGCGGCGGCGAGAGCAAAACACCAGTGAAAAACCTGCACCGCGCGCGTGTGCTGGGCGGGGTCCTCCAGCGTCGATATTCCGTGCGCCGCCAGCAAGCCATTCAGCAGTACGCTGAGCAGCGCCACGCCCAGGCAAAAGCCCAGCTGGCGGTTGATATTCCACACGGCGCTGGCCTGGCTCAATTGCCCATCCGGCGTGCGCAAAAACGCCGTGCTTTGCGCCGTGCTGCTGCACAAGCCACCGCCAAAACCCATCACGGCATACGCGCCAGCCAGCCAGAATAACTGGCCCGCCGCATCCACGCGCAGCAGCATCAGCATGCCCGCCGCCTGCAGCAGCACACCGGCAATGAACAGCGGTTGCGGACCCACGCGGCGATAGCTTTTGCCCGTCAGCGCAATGGCGCCAAATGAGGCCAGCGCCCATGGCAGCATCAGCGCACCCGCCGTCGACGCCGACATGCCCAGCACGCCCTGCAGGTACAGCATGGCCAGCAGGCTCACGCCCATGAAGACGCCCGGCACCAGCAGATACATCAGCATGGCGATGCGTAGCAGCGGCTCGGTGGCCAAACGCAGATTCAGCAACGGTGTGGCTTTGCGCAAGGCGCCGCGCACATAGCCCCAGGCACAGGCGGCGCCCAGCGCCAGCACGCCGGCGCCGGCAGCCAACTCGCCCGGTGTGCCCAGCATCGTCAAGCCCAGCAACAGCAAAAGGATGGCTGTGCTGCCCGCCACAAGGCCGCCCGTGTCGAGCCGGGGCACTTGCGCGCGCGGTGGGTCGGGACGCAGCCAGCAGGCGGCCAGCAGCAGCGCCAGCGCGGCGAATGGCACGTTCAGGTAAAAAATCCAGCGCCAGGAAAGACTATCGACGATGGCGCCGCCCAACGCAGGCGACAGGGCGGGCGCCAGCAAGCCCACCAGCATGATGACGGAGGACAGGCCGGGGCGCTCGGCAGGTTTGTATAACTGGTAGGTCATGCTTTGGCCCAGCGGAATGAGCAAGCCGCCACCGAGGCCCTGCACGCAGCGCCAGGCAATCAGCGCCTCGATCGAGGGCGCCAGGCCGGCGCCGATGCTGGCGCATAAAAAAGTTAGCAACGATGCCATAAACACGGTTTTGCTGCCATAATAGGCAGCAAGCCAGGCGCTGGCGGGGATGACGATGGTCAGGCCGAGAATGTAGCCGGTGCTGATCCAGGCCAGCTGCGCCACCGAGGCGTGCAAGGCATGACCGATGTCGGGGTAGGCGACGCTGGTGATGAACATGTTGATCAGGTCGACGAAAAACCCCAGCAGATAGATGGCCGCGACCTTTTTGCGATAGTCCATGGTGCTCCGAATGGCAAACGGCCAGCTTAAGCGCCCATCGCCATTTGCGTAACGGGCCAGCCCCGATTACACTGTCAAAGAAATTTTGACAAACCTCTACAACCCGCATGCCTCCTCATTCTTATTTATGATCAGTCTTGACCGTTTGGGTATTTTCATCGCCATCGTCGACGCCGGCTCGCTGACGGCGGCCGCCGCCGTGCTGGGCCAGAGCAAGGCCGTCGTCAGTTTTAATTTGAAACAGCTGGAGGCGGAGCTGGGCGTGTCGCTGCTCACGCGCAGCACGCGCAGCCTGGCGCTGACCGACGTGGGACGGCGCTTTTACGAAGATTGCCAGCGCGTGCTGAGCGAAGCGCACGGCGCCATCGAAACGGCGCGCCAGGGCCAGCAGGGCTTGCGCGGCACCCTGCGCCTGACCACCACCGTCGAATACGGCGGCCGCACGGTGATCCCTGCGCTGATCGCCTTTGCCGCCGCCCATCCGCAACTGCAGATCCAGCATTCCTCGTCGTCGTCGCATGAAGACCTGATCTCGGGCCGCTACGACCTGGCCATCCGCATGGGTTCACTCAACGATTCGAGCTACCGCGCCGCGCTGATCGAGCCGTATGCGATCTGGCCCGTCGCCTCGCCCGCCTACCTGGCCAGCCTGCCCGCCAAGGGCATCACCAGCTTGCCCGACTTGCAGCGCGCGCGCTGGCTGGCACACAGCCGCCTGGCTTCGCCGCTGCGCTGGGAGGTGCAGACGCCGGACGGCGCCGCCGCCTTCGCCGCGCAGGACGACGCCGCCATCCATTCCGACTCCGCCTCGGCCCTGCTGGGCTTTGCCCTGGGCGGCTGCGGCGTGGCCCTGCTGCCGCAGTGGCTGGTGGAGGCGGATGTGCGCGCGGGGCGTTTGTGCCGCCTGCTGCCCGACGTCGCCTTCCCGCAGCAGGGCGTGTATGCCGTGTATCCGAACACCCAGCATATTGCGGAAAAGGTGCGCGCCTTTATCGACTTTTTGCGCGCGTTCGTGGGCACGCCCGCCTGAAGTTTCACGTGGTCAACATTTATTGAACACAACGATTTCCAAGGGGCAAACGGGCGCCCCTTTCGCTTGACACGGCCTACACTGGAAGGACGTTGTTCACCGATTGGAGACCATCATGGCACATACATTGGCAGCAGTTTTCGCCCTGCGCGACATGGCCGAGCGCGCCCGGCACGACCTGATCACGGCTGGCTTCCCCGGCGCCAGCATCCGCCTGCACGATGCGGGCAGTGAAGATATATCCACCACGGAAGACATCCGCCGCGACGACAGCGACAGCCTGCTCGACAGCGTCAAGCATTTCTTTACGGACCTGTTCGGCAGCCACGCCGACCGCCACATCTATGCGGAAGCCGTGCGGCGCGGGCATGTCGTGCTGACACTGGAAGGGGCGAGCGACGCCGATATCCAGCGCGCCACCGACCTCGTCGAGCGCTACGCGCCGCTCGACATCGATGCGCACGCCGACCACTGGCGCGCTGGCGGCTGGCAAGGCGCGCCACAGAACGATAGCGCGATGCGCCAGGGCGCCAGCATGCAGTCGGATACGTCATCGCAGCAGGGCAACCTGAACGAGTCGCCAGGGTCGCAGCAATTTGCCAGCGACATGACGCCCCCGCCGCCGTCCAACGCGGGCGCCAATGTGCGCCGCTATCCCGGCGCCGACAACCTGCCCGGCACCAGCGACGACGACGAGCAGTATTACCGCAGCCACTGGAGCGCCACCTATGTCGCCACCGGCGCGCGCTTCGACGACTACGATCCCGCCTACCGCTATGGCCATTCGATGGCGGGCAGCGACAGCTACCGGGGGCAAAGCTGGGAGCAAGTCGAGCCTGAACTGCGCAGCAACTGGGAACACACGTATCCGCAGTCGGCGTGGGACGACTTCAAGGCGGCCGTCAAGCATGGCTGGGAGCGCATGACCTCCTGAGCGCCGGAGGGCGCTGCGGGACTCCCCCGTCCTTCAGCGCCCCTCGTGCGTCAATTGCAGGAAGTGGTTCAGGATATGAAAATGGTCTTCGAAGAATTGCTCTTCCATGGCCGGCAGCGCCGCCACAGGCACCCACTGCGCCAGCGCCGCATCGTCGGCCGCCGTCACTTCCGGCAGCTGGCGCGTCTTCAAGTCAAAATAGTGCGCATGCGTGATGGTGCGCCCGCGCTGGCTGCGGTCCGGGTGGTCGAACACGGCCACGCCGACCAGCGCCTCGACGAGGGTGGGCGCCAGCACGCCCAGCTGGGTTTCTTCCGCCAGCTCACGCAGGGCGCCCTGCAGCAGGCGTTCGCGCGGCTCCAGGAAGCCGCCGGGCAAGGCCCACAAACCCTTGCCCGGATAGCCGCCACGGCGCACGAGTAAAACGTGGCCGCCCGTCTGCACCAGCGCGTCCACGGTGCAAAAGATGGGCGCATACGGCGCCGTGCGCCAGCGCGCCTTGTACGCTTCGATGGCGCGGTATTCCTGCACCAGCGGCGCGTACCACGGCAGCAAGGTCCACGCTTTGACATACTGGCTGATAGCCGCCGGCAGCAGCTGCGCCACGGCGCTCAGCGACACATCCACGTCTTCGGCCTCGAACAGCACGTTGCGGATCGCCGTCGCGCCAATGGGCGCGCCCGCATCGATCTCCAGGTTCAGCAGCTGCCAGTGCGGGAAGTGGTGCAGGTAGTAACTGGTGGCGTCCTTGAAGCAGGCCACCAGGGTCACGCGCTGCGCTGCGGGCAAGGCGCCCGCCACGGCGCGCCGCACGGCGTCGGCCCACAGGCCATCGTCGTAGTAATCACGCACGGCCACGTAATGCACACGCGCGCGCTGCGCCTCGGGTAACGTCGCGGCGATCATGGCGGCCCGTTCCTGCCACGTAAACGGGTTCTTCGGGCTGCGCGCATGGAAGGCGGAGCCGAGTACCACCACCACCTGGGCAGCGGTCGTCAACGCCGTTTGCAGCAAGCCGGCATGGCCATTGTGAAAAGGCTGGAAGCGGCCGATCAGGATGGCCGCGTCGGCAGGGTAGGATGGGGTCATGCGTCGTCTCCGGTAGGGTAGTGGGCGGCGATCGGCAATTGGCGCCCGCTGCCAAAGGCGCGCGAACGCACGCGGATGATGGGCGCCGCCTGGCGCCGTTTATATTCGTTGCGGGCGACCATGCCGAGGATGCGCGTCACGAGGGCTCGCCCCTCGTCCGTCTCGCGCAGCTGGTCGACCAGGGTCAGCGCTTGCGCGCTTTCGGCAGCCGGCAAACGCCGTCCCTCGATATGCCACTTCAAAATTTCATCGAGCACGGGGTAGGGCGGCAAGCTGTCCGTGTCGCGCTGGCCCGGCGCCAGTTCCGCCGACGGGGGTTTATCGAGCACGGCGGCGGGTATCAACTCGCGCCCGGCACTGGCGTTGATATGACGCGACAGGGCGAACACCTCGGTTTTATACAAGTCGCCGATCAAGCCCAGTCCCCCATTCGTGTCGCCATACAGGGTGCAGTAGCCGACCGAGATTTCGCTCTTGTTGCCGGTGGTGAGCAGCAGGGCGCCAAACGCGTTCGAGTACTCCATCAGGATCGTGCCGCGCACCCGCGCCTGCAGGTTTTCCAGCGGCAGCCCCTGCAGCTTGCCGTCAAACGCGGCCGCATAGCCAGCCTCGGACTGCGCCACGATGTCGCGTATCGGATGCGTGTAGAGGGCGATGCCCAGATTGGCGCACAGGGCGACGGAATCGGTGACGGAGCCGGCGCTGGAAAAGACGGATGGCATGGTGATGGCCACCACGTTGTCCGCGCCGAGCGCCTCGACGGCCAGGGCCAGGGTCAGCGCCGAATCGATGCCGCCCGAGCAGCCGACCACCACTTTTTGAAAGCGGCAACGGCGCGCGTAGTCGCGCAAACCGAGCACGATCTGGCGCCGCGCAAACTCCACGGCGGGGATGCCGTCCGGGTCCGGTACGGGAAACGCCGCGCCATCGGTACGGCTAAAACGGCCAGCGGCAAAACGCAGCAGTTGAAAATCTTCGACGAAGCGTGCCGCCTCGAATTCCACGCCGTGCTTCGGCGAAATGGCGAACGAGGCGCCGTCGAACACGAGCTGGTCCTGGCCGCCCACCTGGTTGACGAACAGCAGGGGCAAGTTGACGCGTGCGCAGGCGGCGCCAAACACGGCGTGGCGCTGTGCGCGCTTGCCGATGTCGGACGGGCTGGCGTTGATGCTGACGACCAGGTCGGGCCGCGCCGCATGCAGGGACTCGAACGGGTTGACGGCATAGGCGCGGCCATCGTCGTTCCAGCCATCCTCGCAAATCATGAAGCCGACTTTGCAGCCAGCGATGGATAAGGTGCAGGCGCCGGGCGGGCCCGGCTCGAAATGGCGGCCCTCGTCGAAGATGCCGTACGTGGGCAGCAGCTGCTTGTAGTATTCGGCGACGATATGCCCGTCGCGGATGGCCAGCAAGGCGTTATACAGGGGCTTGCCGACGCCGGGGTTCGGCCGCGCCGTGCCGATGACGGTGACCAGCGCCGGCCAGCGCGCGGACGCTTGCAGCAACTTGTTCAGCGCCTGCTGCATGGCGCGCAGGAAGGCGGCGTCCTCGAACAGGTCGCCCGGGTAATACGCGCATAGCGACAGTTCGGGGCACACCAGCAAGTCGGCGCCATCCTCGCCGGCGCGGGCCATGCGCGCGGTGATGGCGGCGACATTGGCGTCGAAGTCGCCCACGGTGGGATTCATCTGGGCGAGGGCGATGGTCAGCATGGCGATCCTTCAGATAGTTACGCGTGAAACCACTATCCTGCCTGAAAACGTTTCTGAGGGTACTGATGCAATCGTGCAAGCGCGCAGGAGCCACTACAAGGTCTTCAGCCAGGCCCGCAAACGCGTGCGCGCATTCGCATACGGCGACGAGGTATTGAACTGGATCATGCGCCCCATCGTGTAATGCGTGTACCAGGGCTGGCCATACAATTGCGCATCGTCATGCGCGTCGATCAGCGCCAGCAGCTGGTCTTTCGCCTGCTCCAGGCGCTGCAGCAAGTCGTCCATGTCCAGTTCAGCATAGTCCGCATAGAAGCGCTGCGCCAGGGCACCCAGAGCGTTCCACGTGAAACCTTCGGCGGGAAAGGCGATGTCCTCGATGCGTTTGCCGTCGCGCAGCTGCGCGTGCCAGTGCAAGACCAGCTCGTTCCACCCCACCAGGTAGGCGAGCAGATCGCACACGCTCATGCGCGTGCCCTTCACTTGCCCCTCCAGTACGGGATCGCGCGCCAAGGCCGGTGGCACGCGCGCCAGCTCCTGCGCCAGCTTGGCGTACGTGGTGTTGATGGCGTCGACGAGTTCCTGCTTGCTGTTCGGGATCGCCATCACGCCGCCTTCACGACAGGCAAGCCGGCCGCCTGCCAGTCGTCGTAACCGCTGCCGAGACGGCGCGCATGCAAGCCGTGCTGGCGCAAGGCGGCCACGGCCTGCACGGACAACACGCAATACGGGCCGCGGCAGTAGGCGGCGATTTCGGCGTTCGCGGGCAATTCGCCGAGGCGGCGCTGCAAGTCATCAAAGGGAATATTGATCGCACCGGGCAAGTGGCCGGCGGCAAATTCCTGCGCGGGACGCACGTCGAGCACGGTGATGCTGGCTTCCTGCATGCGTGCCTGCAGCTCGTTGCCCGTGATCGCTTCCACGTGGTCGCCCCGACTCAGCGCCTGCAATTCGCTGCGCTGATGCTGCGCATACAGCGCCAGCGCATCGAGCAACTGCACGATGGGGCCGCTACCGAGCCGGTACAGCACGCGCTTGCCGTCGCGCCGTGCCTGCACGAAGCCGGCGCGCCGCAACTGCTGCAAATGCTGCGAGGTATTCGCCACGGACAGGCCCGTCAACGCCACCAGCTGCTCCACCGCAAATTCGCCCTGCGCGACCTGCTCAAGCAGGTGCAGACGCGGCGCGCTGCCTAAAATATGGGCAAATCCGGCGGAACCGGTGAGCAATTCGATATCAGCATTTTTCATTGACACGATGCTAGCACCCTTATAACATTCAAGCAATCTATTGAATGTTATAAGGTGACAATGATGCAAATACTCTGGCTCGATGCGCTGGTGATCGGCGTGGGCGCGACGGCGGTGATGGATGTGTGGGCGGTGGCCTTGAAGCGCTTCTGGTGCATCCCCTCGCTGAACTTGGCGATGGTGGGACGCTGGCTGGGCCATCTGCCGCGCGGCACGGTGACGCATGCCAACATCGCCCAGGCGGCGCCCGTGCGCGATGAAGCCATCCTGGGCTGGACCGCCCATTACGTGATCGGCGTGCTGTTTGCGGCCGTGCTGCTGGCGCTGGTGGGACAGGAGTGGGTGCACCAGCCGACGTTCGCACCGGCGCTGCTGGCGGGCCTGGTGAGCGTGGCCGCGCCGTTTTGCATCTTGCAGCCGGGCGTGGGCGCCGGCCTGGCCGCCAGCAAGACGCCGCATCCGGGCGCAGCCCGCCTGCGCAGCCTGATGGCCCACACGGCGTTCGGCATCGGCCTGTACCTGGCGGCGCTGCTGTGGTCGACTATCCGCTGATCAGCTCGTCAACGGCGGCACAGGGGCGGGTGCCGGCGCAACGGCTGAGATGGCCGGCGCCTCGGGATGCGCCGGCACGGTGCTCAGCACCATCGTGCTGGGCTTGGCAATCGCGATATGCGCCTCGTCCAGGCGCTTGAGCAGCTCGAACAGCAGGGCGCTGCGGATGCCCGACGTCAGGCGCGGCGACGAGGCATAGCCGGTAGCGTTGAACAGCAACAGGCCATTGTCGATGCCGTCGAGCTGCACGCTGGGCGCCGGCGTGTCGAGCACGTCGGGATTGTCGACAAAGGTGGACAGGATCAGCGCGCGCGCCGCTTGCGCATCCGTACCCAGCGGCAGCGGCAGCTTGACTTGCACCAGGCCCAGAGGATTGGCCAGGGTGACGTTGCGCACCGTCTTGGTGATGAATTCCGAGTTCGGCACGATCACCGTGGAACGGTCGCCCAGCTGAATTTCCGTGGCGCGCACATTGATGCGGCGAATGTCGCCCTCCACGCCACCGAGCGAGACCCAGTCGCCCACTTTCACAGGACGCTCGGCCAATAAAATCAGGCCGGACACAAAGTTCTGCACCACCGCCTGCAAGCCGAAACCGATCCCCACCGACAAGGCCGACGCCACCCACGCGATGCGTTCCAGGCCGATGCCGGCCGCAGACAGGGCCAGCGCCACGGCCAGCACCCCGCCGATATAGCCAAACAGCGTGATGAACGACACTTGCATGCCCGTATCGAGATTGGTAGTCGGCAAATAACTGTTTTGCAGCCAGCGCTTGAACAGGCCCAGCGCCACAAAGCCCACCACCAGCACCAGCAGGGCCTGGATCAGCGCGGCAGGGCGGATCGCCACCTCGCCGATGGCCAGGCCATCCTGCAGCTTGCCCACGCGCTGGAACAGCTCGCCCGGACCTTCACCGAACGGCGCCAGCAGCAGCATCAGGGCCAGCAGCACGACGATGGCGCGGCCGATGCCCGACAGCAGCACGGCCGCCTGGTCGCGCGCCTTGGGCGTGGCCAGCACGGGATTGACGACGTCTGGCGGCGGCGGCGTGGAGGCCAGCAGCATGCAGATATCATCGACCAGCACCGTCAGCAGATAGGTGCTGCCCACCACCACGATGACCCAGGCGATTTGCTTGGCAATAAAACTGCCGAAGGCCACATAGCCGACCAGCAAACTGATGACGCTCGACGCCAGCGCCAGCCACAGCAGCACCGTGACGCAACGCAGCCACAGCGGCGTGACCAGGGTGGCGGGATCGGCCTCGCGCAACAAGCGCCAGCTGCGCTCGGCGCGCATCAAGCCATAGGCGATGGTCGTGCTCATCACCAGGGCGACGATGCAATTGACGGCCACGGCCGTCGACAGGCCCGCATTGATGACGATGGTGACCCGTTCCGTGGCCCATACGAGCACCACGATGAAGGCAAACGTCGATGGAAAATGGCGCAAGCGATGCGCCAGCGCGTCGGGCAGGGGCAGCAGGCGCCACGACACGCGCCAGGGCGACAGCAGTGCGTGGCCCAGGCCCGCCGTAAAACCGGCAAAACAGATGATGCCGATCAAGCTGCTGAGGAAAGTCGAAATTTTTTCAGACAGGCCACCCTCCCAGCGCAAGCCCATGACCAGCAATTCGGCCACCAGGCCCGGCGTGGCAGCCGCCAGCACCAGCACGGCCAGCGCATGCAAGGAGCGGCGCAAGCGGCCATGCGGCACGCGCGTGGCCGTGATCACCAGCAGATAGCGCGACACCCAGACGCTGGCGCCGATCACGGCCACGATACCGGCCAGTAAACCGCCCCAGGCCGACCATGGCGTGGCGCGTGCGGCGTTGGCCAACTCCAGCTCCAGCGCCCGCAGGCGTTGCAGATTCTGCGGCAATTCGGCATGCAGCTGTTTCCAGAAGGAACCGGCCAGGATGGACGCCGTGCGCTCGCCCAGGCGCGCCTGCAGCTGCGCGCGGCGCGCCGTCGACACCTGCTCGGACGCCTGCGTCGCTTCCACGGCCAGCAAGCGCGCCAGCTTCACCTGCGCATCGAGCGCGCTGCTGGTGCGGTCCAGCTGGCTGCGCTGCGCTGCCACGTCAGGGGCCTCTTTCGTGCCCGCCGCCGGCTTGCCCAGCTCGGCCAGCCGCGCCTGCACGCTCGACAGGGTAGGCGCGAGCGCATCGGCCACCTTGTCCGCCTCGGCGCTGGCCGCCAGCGCATCGGCGCGCATCTGCGACAGGGTTGCGTCATCGAGATCAGCCTCGCCATCGAGCGCCTTCTGGATGCTGGTGATTTGCTTGCGCAAGCCATCGAGGTGCTGGTCGGCCGTGGCGGCGTCATCGACGGGCTGCGACCAGGCCGGTGGCGCGGCCAGCGAGCACGCCAGCAGCAGGCTCAATAGCAGTGGCAATAGCCAGCCACGCCAGGCTTGGCGCGGGGAAGAAAAATGAGGGGTACGGAATGAAATCATGCGGTCCTATCGGCCAGGTCAATACGGGGAAAAGCGAGACAGCATCGCGCCGGCAGGTACAGCGGCTGCAGCGGCAGGAACAGGGCGATGGATATTACGGGAGTTGCTGAACTGTACGGCAAACAGCGACAGCCTAGCGCACTCCAGCGACAGATGGCGGAAATTTTCGTGCGGCAAGAAACTGAGGAATATAGATGAACATAAAATTGCATTTACAATGGTTAAGTTCAATTTTATGTTTATATATCATGAAACAATAACAAACATATTCTTTCAATTAAGGACTACAATATAAAAAATATGTTCACTTCCTTATCATGACAAAACGTGCCCGCCCGGAAGACGCCATGCCGACGCTCGTCAACGAGCGGCTCAGGATATGGGGCCAGTGCGTGCGCAAGCAGCGGGTGCAGCAAAACATCACGGCACGCGACCTGTGTGCCCGCCTCGACATTTCACATCCTACCCTGCAGCGCATGGAACGGGGCGAGGCATCCGTCAACGTGGGCTTGTTCCTGGCCGCCTTCCACGTACTCGGCATCCTCGCCATCACGGCGCCGGAACCCGACGTGGCGCTGTGGCAAATGGACAGCCCCAACATCCGCAGCCGCCCCGCCTTGAACGGGGGCGACGATGGCTACTTCTAGCCGTCCCTTGTTTGTCTATCTGCAGCGGCCCGACAACGGCGCGTGGGTAGTGGTGGGCCGCTATGTGCTCGATGCGCAGACCGGCATCGGCAGCTTTCTGTACGCGCCCAGCTATGCCGATGCAGGCTTGTCCTGGAGCATCGATCCCGTCAATCTGCCTTTCATTCCCGGCATGGAACACCTGGCGCGCCGCTATGGCGGCCTGCATGACGTGCTGCGCGACGCCAGTCCCGATTCCTGGGGGCAGATGCTGATACGCCGCGAACACCAGCTGGGCGAAAAAACCACGGCGATCCAGTTCTTGCGCCTGTCCGGCAACGGCGAGCGCTGGGGTGCGCTGGCCGTGGGGAACACGCCCAAACCGAACATAGCGCAACTGGCCAGTCCCAGGCTGCATCACCTAGATGCGCTGGTGCAGGAACTGTTGGCCATCGCGGGCAGCCGGCCGCCACTCAATGCGCCCTTGCGCAAGCGCCTGTTCGCCACCCCTAGCATGGGCGGCGCACGGCCGAAGGCCACGGTGCAGGACGGTGAAGATTACTGGCTGGTGAAACCGGGACTGATGACCGATACGGTCGACCTGGCACTGCTGGAACATGCGGCGATGCAATGGGGCAAGGCGGCCGGCCTGCGTTTCGCCGACACGCGCCACCATGCGTTGACGGCCGAACGCAGCGTGGTGCGCATCCTGCGTTACGACCGGCGCGGCGCGCAACGCGTCATGACGGTCAGTGCCGCTTCGCTGCTGCAAGTGCAATATCCGCCGGTGGACGCGGCCGACAGCGATGGCGCCAGCTATCCCCGCCTGGCCGAGGAGCTCCGGCGCATCGGCGCGCCACCGGAAGACGCCATCGAGCTGTTCGGCCGCATGGTCTTCAACGGCGTCGTCGGCAACAACGACGACCATCCGCGCAACCACGCCGTGCTGTTCGACCTGGATGAACAGCGCTGGCGCCTCTCGCCCGCCTTCGATGTTGTGCCGGATACGGAAGACGACCCACAAACGCTGGTCATGCAAGTGAGCGCCGGCCGCCGCGACATCACGCGCGACGCCATGCTGCGCGACGTGACCCGTTTCGGCTTCGCCACGCGACAGCAGGCAGAAGATTATGTCGATGCCTTGCTGGCGCGCATCGAGAAAGCTTTTGCGCAGGTGGCGCCGCTGCTGAACGCAGCCTTGCGGGCGCGGATGGCGGAGCGCTTGCGGGTGATGCTGGTGCGGCTGGCTTAGGCGCAGGCGGGTTTTCGGAATTTTCCCCAGCCTGTTAAGAGATTTCTCTCCGGATAATT
Source organism: Janthinobacterium sp. 78 (assembly GCF_003096775.1). Classification (NCBI taxonomy): domain Bacteria; kingdom Pseudomonadati; phylum Pseudomonadota; class Betaproteobacteria; order Burkholderiales; family Oxalobacteraceae; genus Janthinobacterium; species Janthinobacterium sp. 78. The sequence continues at coordinate 376,724 of NZ_QENT01000001.1, forward strand.
TCCGCGCCGGCACTAAGCGCATGCAATTTGCCTCTTGCTACCTGACGCGACAAGGGCGCCATGCCACAGTTGGTGCTCGGGTAGAGCTTGTCGGCATCGACAAACCGCAGCGCTTTGCGCAGGGTGTCGGCCACTTCCTCCGGCGTTTCAATGGTATTGCTTGCCACGTCGATGGCGCCGACCATCACTTTTTTGCCACGTATGAGTTCAATCAGGTCAATCGGCACACGCGAGTTGTGGCATTCCAGCGAGATGATGTCGATATTCGATTGCTGCAGCTTGGGGAACGATTCTTCATATTGGCGCCACTCGGAGCCCAGCGTGTTTTTCCAGTCGGTATTGGCCTTGATGCCGTAGCCATAGCAAATGTGCACGGCGGTTTCGCATTTGAGCCCTTCGATCGCGCGCTCCAGCGTGGCGATTCCCCAATCATTGACTTCATCAAAGAAGACATTGAATGCCGGTTCGTCAAACTGGATGATGTCGACGCCGGCAGCCTCCAGTTCCCGCGCTTCCTGATTGAGGATCTTCGCAAATTCCCAGGCCAGTTTTTCGCGGCTTTTATAATGGCTGTCATACAGCGTATCGATCATCGTCATCGGGCCTGGCAAGGCCCATTTGATCGGCTGCGTGGTTTGCTGACGCAGGAATTTGGCGTCTTCCACAAACACCGGCTTGGTGCGGCTCACGGCGCCCACGACGGTCGGCACGCTCGCATCGTAGCGGTCACGAATCCTGACGGTCTCGCGCTTGTCAAAGTCGACGCCGCTCAGATGCTCGATGAACGTGGTGACGAAATGCTGGCGGGTCTGCTCGCCATCGCTGACGATATCGATGCCTGCCTGCTGCTGTTCCTGCAGGGACAAACGCAACGCATCTTGTTTGCCCTCAATCAATTCCTCGTCCTGCAATTTCCACGGCGACCAGAGTTTTTCAGGCTGCGCCAGCCAGGAAGGTTTGGGCAAGCTGCCGGCGGTGGAAGTAGGCAATAATTTTTTCATGATGAATGCTTTCGTCTATTTTTTAATCAGAGCGCGTAGTTCGCAGCCCATTGTTCAAGAACATGCTTGTAGGGCTTGATGAAGTGCTCTTCCGTATATTTGCCCTGCTTGACAGCCAGCTGGCTGCGCTCTTCCCGGTCATAGACAATTTGCGTCAATGAATAATCCTGGTTCTTCAGGCTGGGCTGATAGAGTCTTCCCGCCGCAGAATTGGCGTTGTAAATCTCGGGCCGGTAGATCTTTTGGAACGTTTCCATCGTGCTGATGGTGCCGATCAGCTCAAGATTGGTGTAGTCGCCCAGCAGGTCGCCGATAAAATAAAATGCCAGCGGTGCCGCACTGTTTGGCGGCATGAAATAGCGCACCTGCATCCCCATTTTCTCGAAATACTCATCCGTCGACGAGAACTCATTTTGTTGATACTCGACACCCAGGATGGGATGCTGGTTTTCAGTGCGCTGATAGGTCTTGCTGCTCGAGGCGCTGAGGCAGATCACCGGCGCCTTGCTGAAGTGTGCTTTGTAAGTATTTGAATTGACAAAGTGTTTGAACAGCCTGCCATGAAAATCGCCAAAGTTCTCTGGCGTGCTGAATGTGGATTGATTATTGTTGTGCTCTGGCAGCAGCACGCTGAAGTCGTAATCGCGCACGTAAGAGGAGAAGTTATTGCCGGCGATGCCGTCGATGCGCTCTCCGGTTTTTTTATCGAGGATATTCGGCTTCAATATCTCGATCAGTGGAATATTGTCGCCTGCGGCATCGATATTCAATGCGACGGAAATGATTTCAAGTTCGACGCAGTAGCGGTCCGCCTTCGGGTTGTCCCAATGCGCCAGGTTGTTGAAGCGGCTGTCGATCATTTTCAGGGTGTTGCGCAAGTTCTCCTGGCGACGCTCGCCCCTGGCCAGATTGGCAAAGTTGGTCGTCAGGCGCGTGCTGTCCGATGGGTGATAGTTTTCATCGAAAACAATGCTCTTGATGCTGAATGCAAAATCTTGGCTCATGGTGATCTGGTGTCCTGTTTGCTGCGAAAAGATGAATATATTGATTGCCTGGTGACCGTGGGGATGCGTATCAGGCCGAGACCAGCTCTTCAGCGGTGGCAGATTGCGCCTGGCGCGTCAGGCCGACCAAGGGCAATGCCCGTTGGACCGCCAGCGTGGCGCGCTGGATCAGGGCCGCGTCCTGCAGACGGTAGTCGGTAAAGTCCTTGTCGGTCGCGTAGACGCCCAGCGGCAAGGTGCGTGCCTGGAAAAAACTGAACAGTGGCCGCAACTGGTGATCGATCATCAGCGCATGGCGCTCGCTGCCGCCGGTGGCCGCCAGCAAGACGGGCTTGTCGATCAAGGCATCCTGGTCAATGAAGTCGAAGAAGTGCTTGAACAGTCCCGTGTAAGAACCACGGAAGACCGGCGTTGTCACCACCAGGATGTCGGCTTGCTCGACCGCCGCAAGTTCCCGCTCCACCGTCTCGGGCAGATGGGAGCGCCACGTCGCGCCGGCGAGCTGCGGGGCCAGCTGGCCCAGTTCGACCAGGCGCTGCTCGCACAGCACTTCCTCGGCGATCAGGTCCATCAGGTGCTCGGCCAGGGCTGCCGCCTTGGAAGGGCGTTGCAGCCCGCCGGAAACCGCGACTAAGCGAAGTGGACGTGTCATGTTTGCTTTCATAGGGAGTGATGCGCGAGGGCGAAGAATGCCAACAGCAAGAGGATCGATGATAGCGGGGGAAACCCATGAAGTATAATGGTCTTATTTCATACATCCATGAACTTAGCTCATTCAAATGCTTGAACGCATCCACCTCAGCATCGTCCAGCAGGTCGAAAAACAAGGGTCGTTGACGGCCGCCGCAGGCGTGCTGCACCTGACCCAGTCGGCCCTGAGCCACAGCATGAAGAAGCTGGAGCAGCAACTGGGCACCGACGTCTGGCTGCGCGAAGGGCGCAACCTGCGCCTGACGCAGGCCGGCCAGTATCTGCTGGCGGTGGCGAACCGGGTGCTGCCGCAACTGGACCTGGCCGAAGAGCGCCTGGGCCAGTTTGCGCAGGGCGAGCGCGGTGCGTTGCGCATCGGCATGGAATGCCACCCTTGCTACCAGTGGCTGCTCAAAATCGTTTCCCCGTATCTGGCCGCCTGGCCCGATGTGGATGTGGACGTCAAGCAGAAGTTCCAGTTCGGCGGAATCGGCGCGCTGTTCGGCTACGAGATCGACCTGCTGGTCACGCCCGACCCGCTGTACAAGCCGGGGCTGACATTCGAACCCGTGTTCGACTACGAGCAGGTGCTCGTCGTGGCCAAGGGCCATGCCCTGGCGTCGGCGGCCTACGTAAAACCGCAGCAGCTGACCCAGGAAGTGCTCATCAGCTACCCCGTCGACATCGAGCGCCTGGACATTTACAATCAATTCCTCTTGCCGGCCGGTGTCACCCCCAAGCGCCACAAAGCCATCGAAACGACCGACATCATGCTGCAGATGGTCGCCAGCGGCCGCGGCGTGGCCGCCCTGCCGCGCTGGCTGGTCGAGGAATACGCAGCCAAGATGGACGTGGTGCCGGTGCGCCTGGGCGCGCGCGGCATCGCCAAGCAGATTTTCCTGGGGGCACGCGAGACGGACACCGCCATCGACTACGTGCGCGCCTTCATCGAGCTGGCGCGCCAGCCGGCCATTGCGCAAGAAAGCTAAGACAAGCCCCTTGGCCCGCCAGCGGCGTCACGCACGCCTATTCGCTGGAAGCCAGTGCGAAGCACATCCCTGCACAGAGCGCCGAGGATCTTACTTCGCGCTTTCCATGGATTCCACCGTATCGAAGATATGCGCCAGCGCGCTTTCCATGGCGCCGGCGGTAGCGTCGCCGCTCTGGTTGGTGATGATGAAAACGCCAAGCTGATATTGAGGAACGACGTAGGCGTAGCTTTGCGCGCGTGGCACGCCGCCATGGTGTACATAGTGCGTGCCCAACTGGCGATTGCTGCCGATGTTCCAGAAATAGCCGATGCTGAAGTCGTCCTGAAAGCGCGCCAAAGGCTGGTGCGATTCGACGATCGCGGGATGGGCGCTCAGTTGCAGGCGCAGGTATTTCGCCATATCCGGCATGGTCGACTTCAGGTTGCCCGCCGCCCCCCAGGGCAGTTGTGGCATCGGTGTGGTCATGACGGGATTGTCGCTGTGGTAGCCGGGCGCCAGCCGGCCGGTATCCCTGGCGGTGATTCTCAGCCTGGTATCTTGCATACCGGCTTCACGCGCGAGGAATTGCGTGAGCAGGACGTCATAGGGCACGCCGTAGATTTTTTCGAGCGTGTGCGCAATGAGTTCAGTACCGGCGCTTGAATAGGCGTAGTCCTTGCCAAGCGGACCTTTGATATCGACTGTGTGCAAGTCCTGCCAGAATTGCTGTTGTCCGTAGTTGGCGTAGGCTGCATTGAGCTTTGCCGGCGTGGCGTGTGCCGTGAAGTCCTGCAAGACGGTGTTCACCTGCAATGGCAACATGCCCGGCATAGTGCTGGTGTGCGTGATCAAATGGCGCAAGCGAACGGGCTGCCCCTGCGACTGCAGGTTCGGGTAGGCATCCGCCAGGTACTTTTGTATGGGATCGTCGAGCGCCGCCTTGCCATCGAGCACAGCGTTCGCCAGCAGCAGGCCAGCAAAAGTTTTGCTGACCGAGCCGATTTCATACAGCGTTGTATCGTTCGGCGGATTGGCTTTACCGGTCTCCAGCTCGCCTTGGTGCAGCATGAATTCCTTGCCGCGATACACGACAGCAATCGAGGTCGCATGCAGCAATTTTGACTGCAGCAGAGTGGTCGCGGTCTCGCGCATGGCCGCAGGAATGTCATGCGCAGGTGCCGTGGCTGCGGGCTTGCAAGCGGCCAGCGCGAGTGTCATTCCAGTCATGATTGCGGCGAGTTTGGTCATCATGCGCACCATCCAGTAGAGAGGGGCATTCTCGCACAATGGGTTCAGCGGTGCCGGATAAAAGAAAACGCCACCCGGAGGTAGCGTTTTCTTTTAATTCCTGGTGGCCCGGGGCGGCCCCCTGGCCTGCTTACTCCACCGTCACCGATTTGGCCAGATTGCGCGGCTTGTCGACATCCGTGCCGCGCGCCAGTGCCGTGTGATACGCCAGCAATTGCAGCGCGACCACGTGCAGGATCGGCGACAAATCGCCATAGTGCTCGGGCAGGCGGATCACGTGCAGGCCTTCGCCGGAGCTGATGCGGGAATCCACGTCGGCAAAGACGTACAGCTGGCCGCCACGGGCGCGCACTTCCTGCATGTTCGATTTGAGCTTTTCGATCAGGGCGTCGTTCGGCGCGATGGTGACGACGGGCATTTCATTCGTCACCAGCGCCAGCGGGCCGTGCTTCAGTTCGCCGGCCGGATATGCTTCGGCGTGGATGTAGGAAATTTCCTTCAGCTTTAACGCGCCTTCCAGGGCAATCGGGTAGTGCATGCCGCGGCCCAGGAAGAGGGCGTTTTCCTTGCGCGCGAATTCTTCGGACCAGGCGATGATTTGCGGTTCCAGCGCCAGCACGGACGCGATGGCGACGGGCAGGTGGCGCATGGCTTTCAGGTGCGCCGCTTCCTGCTCTTCGGACAGACGGCCATTGACTTGCGCCAGGCACAGGGTCAGCAGGAACAGGCCCGCCAGCTGTGTCGTGAAGGCTTTGGTGGATGCCACGCCCACTTCCACGCCGGCGCGCGTGATGTAGGCCAGCGCGCATTCGCGCACCATGGCGCTGGTGGCCACGTTGCAGATGGTCAAGGTGTGCTGCATGCCCAGGCTGCGGGCATGTTTCAGGGCGGCCAGGGTGTCGGCCGTTTCGCCGCTTTGCGAAATGGTGACGACCAGGGTGTTCGGGTGCGGCACGCTGTCGCGGTAGCGGTATTCGCTGGCCACTTCCACGCTGACGGGCACTTTCGCAATCGCTTCGATCCAGTACTTGGCCGTCATGCCCGCATACGAGCTGGTGCCGCAGGCGAGGATCAGCACGCGGTCGATCTGCTTGAAGATGGCATAGGCATTGTCGCCGAACAATTCCGGCATGATGCCCGTCACGCCTTCGAGCGTGTCGCCGATGGCGCGCGGCTGTTCAAAAATTTCCTTTTGCATGTAGTGACGGTACGGACCCAGCTCGGCCGCGCCCGTATGCGCATGCACGGTTTTCACTTCGCGCTCGACGGGCTTGCCATCGACGTCGACGATCCAGCAGCGCGACAGTTGCAGGTCGACCACGTCGCCTTCTTCCAGGTAGATGATCTGGTCCGTCGTGCCGGCCAGCGCCATGGCGTCGGAAGCGACAAAATTTTCACCATTGCCCAGGCCGACTATCAGGGGCGAGCCCTGGCGCGCGGCCACCACGCGGTGCGGCTCGTCGCGGCAGAAGACGGCAATCGCATACGCGCCATCGAGGCGTTTCACGGCCTGCTGTACGGTCTCGAACAGGTCGCCGTTGTACATGTGCTCGACCAAGTGGGCGATCACTTCCGTATCCGTCTGGCTCTGGAAGACGTAACCCAAGGCCGTCAGTTCGGCGCGCAGTTCGTCGTGGTTTTCGATGATGCCGTTATGCACCAGCGCCACGCGGGCATTCTCCTCCGTTGGAGAAAAGTGCGGATGGGCATTGAAGTTGACAGGGGCGCCATGCGTGGCCCAGCGTGTGTGGGCGATGCCCGTAAAACCGCTCAAGCGTTCTTCGGCGATCTGCTTTTCCAGCTCGGCCACGCGCGAAGTGGAGCGCGAACGCTGCAAACGGCCATCGGCGTGCAGGGCGATACCGCAGGAATCGTAGCCACGGTATTCCAGGCGCTTCAAGCCTTCGATCAGGATGGGAGTGATATTACGTTGCGCTACCGCGCCGACGATGCCGCACATGGAAACCTCTGTCTAAAAATTCATCAATGCACGCATGCTAATGCAGAGCGCATGAAATATGCTTTCTAAATGCGTGTATTTTTGACTGAATATTTCACGACTATTTTACGATGAAATATTATTTCATTTAAACTCAATATATTTCCAAATTCATCAAAATTATGAGCGAGCACAACATTACCCTCGACGAGATTGATCGTCGCATCCTGAACGCCTTGCAAATTGATGCATCGCAAACCAACAGTGAGCTGGCGCAAGCGGTGCACGTCTCGGCGCCCACCTGTTTGCGGCGCGTCAAACATTTACGGGAAAGCGGCGTCATCGAGCGGCAAGTGGCCATCGTCGCGCCGCAACTGGTCGGTGCGCGCCTGACGGCCATCGTGGAAATCACGCTCGACGTGCAGGCGGCGGAACGCATGGCGGAATTCGAACTACTCGTGGCGGACGAGCCCGCCGTACTGCAATGCTACCGCGTCTCGCCCGGGCCCGACTTCGTGCTGATGGTACAGGTGGCCGACATGCCCGCGTATCACGCGCTGGCGCACCGCCTGTTTGCCGCGCATGCGAATGTGCGCAACGTGAAAAGCTACTTTTCCACGTTTCGCAGCAAGTTCGAGACACGCATCGCCGTCTGAATTGCCATGCGCCGATTATCCACCGCTTGCCCACATGCTTATACGCGTCTTGCGCACCGTTTATACGGCACTTTTACACAGGTTTATGCACAAGCAGACTGCGCTCCATGAGCGATGGCAGGACGATTTTTCTCCAGCAGTCTCCAGACTGGACGAGGCCGTACCCCGGCAAGCGTGTTGCCACTCATTCATACCCACGAGCGAGGCATTGCCACGGTGACTTTTGCACCGCTTTCCCACAGCTTGCCAACAGGCTTTTGCAGCACTTATCGACAGGCTTATCCACAGCCGCGCGCAGAGGGAACAAGAGGAAATTCTCGCCCAGCGACTGGACGATCTGCTGGCGGCTGACGATACGCTCCGGTTCGGCCATCAGGGCGTGCAGCACCGTCACATCCTGTTGCGACAGCGCAATGGCGTCGCCTCCGGGCGGCCCTCTTGGGCAGGTAATAGCAAGCCGCAGGGGCGTCATGCCCCGCATGGTAAGCTCCTGCGCCATGAAAATCCTGCTCGCCATTGTCCTGTTGTTCACCACCCTGCAAGCGCTGGCCGGGGCGGCCGCGCCCGTGTCGGCGCCAGTGCTGCTGCCAGCCAGCGGTCAACCCGTGTCGGCCAGCGGCCACATGCAGATGCTGCGCGACCCCTCCGGCCAGCTGGGTCCGCAGGCCGCACTGGCCGCGCCCGGCTGGCGGCCGCTGCCTGGCGCCGTCAGTGCCGGCTATACGCAGGATGCCATCTGGCTGCGCCTGGAGGTGACGCGCGCGGCGCAGTCGCCCGATGAATGGGTATTGCGCTTTAGCAACGCCGTGCTCGATGACGTGCGCCTGTATCGCCAGGACCAGGCCGGACACTGGCTGCGGCAAGAGGCGGGCGCCGACGTGATCCGCGACGCCTGGCCCATCGATGCGCGCCAGGTGGTGTTTCCCGTGCAGTTGCAAGCAGAACAGCCACAGCGCTGGTTGATACGCATGCAGAGCAAGAAAGCCATGTCGACGGAGCTGACCTTGCTGCCCAGCGATGCCTTCGACAACGCCTCGCGCCGCGAATACCTGTACTACGGCTTGCAGTTCGGCAGTTATTTGCTGCTGATCCTGTTCCATATCTTTTTCTGGCGCATGACACGCGAAGCCCACAGCGGCTGGTACCTGCTGTATGTGTTGACGAATGCCACCACGGAAGCGCTGACGATCGCCATTCCCCAGCAAATCTTCGCCATGCCGAACGGCTTGTCCGATCCCATGCTGGGCGTATCGATGGCCATGTCGATTGCCGTCGGCGCGCGTTTTTCCACCTTGCAGCTGGAGCTGCCCGCCCTGTATCCCCGTTTCAGCCGTGCCGTGGTGGGCATCACGGCCGCCGCCGCCCTGTTCGGGGCGTTGCTGGTGCTGCGCGGCGACTATGCTGCAGGCGTGCTGGTGGTGCAAATGACGGCCTTGCCGCTGATCGTGCTGTTCATCGGCCTGGCCAGCTGGCTAGCGCTGCGCGGCCATCGCCCGGCGCATGCCTTTCTGTTCATTTTCGGCATCTTCTACGCCGGTGTCATCATCAGCTTCCTGCGCAACATGGCGATCGTGCCACCGAATTTCTGGACCAACCATGCGGCCACCCTGGGTGCCTTTGTCCACATGATGCTGATGAGCCTGCGCCTCAACCGCCGCTACGCGGAATTGCGCCGCGCCAAGGACAGGGCACAGGCCGAAGCCGTGCGTGCCGTGCGCGCCCTGAATGAACGGCTGGAAGAACAGGTGGCGCGGCGCACGCTGGCGCTGCAACAGGAAATCGGCCGGCGCGCCGCGCTCGAAGGCGAATTGCGTGCCGCCCTGGAAGTGGAAACCCGCACGCGCGAAGAACAGCAGGATTTCGTTGCCATGGTGTCGCATGAATTTCACACGCCGTTGGCCATCATCAACACCACGGCCCAGCAGATTGCCCGCAACACGGAGGCGCCACGGGAAAAAACCCTGCAGCGCTGCCAGAACCTGCGCGAAGCGAGCGGCCGCATGACGGCACTGGTGGATGAATACCTGAGCGCAGACCGCATGGAAACGAGCGCGGCGACGTTCCGTCCCCAGCCATGCGACTTGCGCGCCCTGCTGCACGCCCTGCTGGCCGAATGGCCCGACGGCCGCATCGATGCCAGCGTACAGGCGCTGCCCGACAGCGTCGTGGCCGATGCCAGCCTGCTGCGCGTGGCCCTGCGCAACCTGCTCAGCAATGCTGACCGGCATGCGCCGCAAACCCAGGCGATTCGCGTGCAAGCCGCCACGCTCGATGACGGCGGCGTGCAAATCGTCGTCAGCAATGCCGGCGAGCCTCTGCCTGCCGATGAAATCCCGCGCCTGTTCCAGAAATACTTCCGCGGCCGCATCGCCCAGCACAAGCCTGGTGCAGGATTGGGCCTGTACCTGGTACAGCGCATCGCCGAATTGCACGGCGGCCAGGTCACCCTCGACAGCGCCGGCAACAACGGCACCATCAGCTTCGCCCTGCGCCTGCCCGCCTGATGGCCCCGGCTTTCCCGACTGAATCAGTCGGGAATCGCTGAGGTTTGCCCAACTTCACATTCTATCCTTCTGCTGCGCCTGCACAACCTGGACCAGCGCAACGCCGTGTATCCTGGTGCCGGGCCAGGCCTGCCCTGATCGATGGCAGTACTTGCACACATGCTATCCACCGCCTATTCACGCGCTTTTCCACAGGCTTACCCACAGCAACCACAGGCAAGCCGGTGGCAAAAAGACAGTTATCCCCACTTGTACCCAGACTATCCAGCGCTTATCCGCAGCCTTACGCACAGACTTATCCACAATACAGGGATAAGTGCCGCGACGCTGCTGATGGCGAGCGGCAATCGAAGAAAAAGGCAGCGACAGGCGCATGCCAGGCAGCAGGAAGAAACTTGCCAACAGCTTATGCACGGGCTTACACACAGGCTTATCCGCCACTTGTGCAGCGGCTTACCCACATAGTTATCCACAAATAAAAAAGGCAGGCCGCGCGGCCTGCCTGTGAGCAAAACGGAACGTTGCGCTTACTTCTTGATTTTCACGGGGCGCGTCCAGCCGTCGATGGTCACTTGCCGTGCGCGCGAGACCGTCAGCTTGCCGGCCGGCGCATCTTTCGACAAGGTCGTACCGGCGCCCAGAGTGGCGCCCTTGCCGACGGTGACGGGCGCGATCAGCTGGCTGTCGCTGCCGATAAAGGCGTCGTCTTCAATCACCGTGCGGAACTTGTTCACGCCATCGTAGTTGCAGGTAATCGTGCCGGCGCCGATGTTGACCTTCGAGCCGATAGTCGCATCGCCGATGTAGGCCAGGTGGTTGGCCTTGCTGTGCGCGGCGATCTGGCTGTTTTTCACTTCCACGAAGTTACCGATATGCACGTCTTCCGCCAGGACCGTGCCGGGGCGCAGCCGCGCGTAGGGGCCGATGATGGAGGCGGCGCCGACGACAGCGTCCTCGATATGGCAAAACGGCTTGATGTGCGCGCCAGCGGCCAGCGTGGCGTTGATGATGACGTTGTTGGCGCCCACGCGCACGCCGTCGCCCAATTCAACACGGCCTTCAAACACGCAGCCGACGTCGATGGTGACATCGCGGCCGCAAATGAGTTCGCCGCGCACGTCGATGCGGGCCGGATCCAGCAGGGTCACGCCCCGCTCGAGCAAGTCTTGCGCGATATTGTTCTGGTGGATGCGTTCCAGCTGCGCCAGTTGCACCTTGCTGTTAACGCCCGCCACTTCCCACACGGCAGCCGGGTGGGCCGAGGTGACGGCCACGCCATCGGCGACGGCTTGCGCGACGATATCGGTCAGATAGTATTCCCCCTGCGCATTGTCGTTCGACAAGGCCGACAACCATTGTTTGAGCTGCACGGTGGGCGCGACCATGATGCCGCTGTTGATTTCGCGGATGGCGCGCTGTTCTGGCGTGGCATCCTTTTCCTCGACGATGCGCACGATGGCGCCGTGCTCGCGCACGATGCGGCCCAGGCCAAAGGGATCGTCCTGTTCCACGGTCAGGATGGCCAGCTTGTCGTTGCCGGCCGCCTGCACCAGTTGCTGCAGGGAGGCGGCGCTGGTCAGCGGCACGTCGCCGTACAGGATCAGGGTCGGCACGCTGTCATCGAGCAAGGACACGGCTTGCTGCACCGCATGGCCGGTGCCCAGCTGCTGCGCTTGCTCGGCAGCGTCGATCTGCACGGCATGGTTCATCTTGTAGCCGTCGAGCAACTTCAGCACGGCGGCGCCCCCATGCCCGTAAATCACGCATAATCGGGACGGCGCCAGGCCGCGCGCCGTGTCGATGACGTGCGACAACAGCGGCTTGCCCGCCAACGGGTGCAATACCTTGGGCAGTGCCGACTGCATGCGTTTGCCCATACCGGCAGCGAGAATGACAACGTTCATAGACCGTCTTTTATAAGTTAAGAATATGCAAAAGTTTAACACGCAGGCCCCCATTTCCACGCCCGTCAACCGCTTTACCTATGCCGTGCTGGTCATCATGCTCGTCGTCATGGCCGGCTGCAGCGGCTTGCGCCTGGCCTACAACAATGGCGATACCGTGCTGTACTGGTGGCTGAACGCGTATGTCGACCTGGACCGCGACCAGAAGGGCTGGGTGCGCGACGATATCGACAAGCTGTTCGACTGGCACCGCAAGACGCAATTGAAGGATTACGTGAACATCCTGCGCACGGGCCAGAAGCAGCTGCAAGGCAATATCACGCAGGCAGACCTGATGAGCGACTACAGCGAGATCAAGCAGCGCACCCAGGCGTTGCTGCTGAAGGCGGCGCCCGAACTGGCCGACCTGGCGCACTCGCTCAAGCCCGAGCAAATCGCGCAGATGGAAAAGAAGTTCAAGTCGAACAATGACGATTACCGCAAGAAATACCTGAGCGGCGACCAGGAGAATCGCCAGAAGCTGCGCTACAAGAAAGCCATGGAGCAATTCGAACTATGGTTCGGCAGCTTCAGCAGCGAGCAGGAAGCGATCATCCGCAAGGCGTCCGACGCGCGTCCGCTGAACAATGAGATCTGGCTCGACGAACGCATGCGGCGCCAGCAGAACGTATTGAACCTGGTCAAGAAAGTCCACCAGGAAAAACTCGGCAAGGAAGCGGCCGCAGCCTTGATCACGACGTTGATCAAGGACAGTTTCGAGCGCCTCGAACATTCCGAGCGCAAGGCCTTCTTCGATGCCTACGAAAGCAGCACGGCGCAGATGGTCTTGACGGTGATCAAGATCGCCACGCCGGCGCAAAAAGCCCACGCCGTCAAGCGCATGCAGGGCTGGATTGACGATTTCAATTCCCTGGCCACACAAGCCAAATAGACAGGCAGCGCCAGCAGGGGAGAGGGGGGCCATATGCTATAGTGGCCGCCACCGAATTGAAGAAATCCCCATGCAAAAGAAAATTAAAAAACCCGCCAAAGTCCCCGTCCACCACGCGCCGCCACCGAACCAGGTGCGCATCATCGGCGGCCAGTGGAAGCGTTCCGTGTTGCCTGTTTTGCAGGCACTGGGGCTGCGCCCGACACCGGACCGCGTGCGTGAAACCGTATTCAACTGGATCAATCACTTGCGCGACGGCGACTGGGCCAACGCCCAGGTGCTGGACCTGTTCGCCGGCAGCGGCGCACTGGGCTTCGAGGCGGCCAGCCGCGGCGCGGCGTCCGTCACCATGGTCGACACGCACACGCCCGTGATCCGCCAACTGGAAGAAAACAAGGTGAAATTGCGCGCCGAGAATGTGCAACTGCTGCGCGGCGACGCCCTGCTGACGGCGCAAGGCCTGGCATCGCGCGGCCAGCGTTTCGACCTGATCTTCCTCGACCCGCCCTACCAGCAGGATTTCCTGGCCAAAGTGCTGCCCTTGTGCGCCAACCTGCTCAAGGAAGGCGGCATGGTCTACGCGGAATCGGGCTTGCCGCTGATCTTCGACGAGAGCAGCGAACTGGACAAGCCCGAGTGGATGGCGCCGTGGGAAGTGATCCGTGCCGACAAGGCGGGCACCGTTTATTATCATTTGCTAACTTACAACAAAATGACGGCAACTGCCTGAATCTGCCTATAAATGAGGCAAAAAACCTCCCTGGCCCGAGGCGCAGCACCAAGGTGGTCACCAATTTCAGGCATAATGCGCGTCTATATTGGTGCATCATCAGGGAGCCGCAATGGTTGTAGCCGTTTATCCAGGAACATTCGATCCGCTCACGCGCGGTCATGAAGATTTGGTGCGCCGCGCATCGGGTCTGTTTGACAAGCTGATCGTCGGTGTGGCCGACAGCAAGAACAAGCAACCGTTTTTCTCGCTCGACGAACGCCTGGAAATCGCCAACGAAGTCCTCGGCCACTATCCGAATGTGCAAGTGGAAAGCTTTTCCGGCCTGCTCAAGGATTTCGTGCGCAAGCATGAAGCACGGGTCATCGTGCGCGGCTTGCGCGCCGTCTCCGACTTCGAATACGAATTCCAGATGGCGGGCATGAACCGCTACCTGCTGCCCGATGTCGAAACCATGTTCCTGACACCGTCCGACCAGTACCAGTTCATTTCGGGCACCATCGTGCGCGAAATCGCGGCACTGGGCGGCGACGTTTCCAAGTTTGTCTTCCCCTCGGTGAACCGCTGGCTGCAAAACAAGATTGCCGCCAACGCTGCATCATCGCAATAAGTAAGAGTGAAATCATGGCATTACTGATCACCGACGAATGCATCAATTGCGACATTTGCGAGCCCGAATGCCCGAATGACGCGATCTACATGGGCGCGGAAATCTATGAAATCGATCCCAACAAGTGCACCGAATGCGTCGGTCACTTTGACGAGCCGCAATGCCAGCAAGTGTGCCCCGTCAGTTGCATCCCCTTCAATCCCGCCTGGCGCGAAAGCCCGGAACAATTGATGGCCAAGTACGAACGCCTGCAGGCGGAGCTGCCCGCCAAGCCCTAAGCTTTTCTCCCCGCCATTTCTGAGCCACTTCTGCGTGGCGCCAGCTTCTGCCAACTGTTCTACACTGTGTGCTGACTTATCCACAGCCCATGGTTTCCACGGAGGTAGAAGATGCAAATAAGCACATCCCGTTTGGGCCGCTCCCTGGCTTGTGCCTGCCTGTGCGCTGCCCTGGCACAAGCAGCGCTGGCCGTCGAGGTGGGCGGCGTCAAACTGGACGAGACCGTGCAGCTGGCCAGCCGCGAATTGAAACTCAACGGCGCTGGCGTGCGCTACAAGGTCATCTTCAAGGTCTACACGATTGCGCTGTACCTGCCGGAAAAGAAAACCCAGCTGGCCGACATCCTGGCCCTGCCCGGGCCGCGCCGTCTGGAAATCGTCATGTTGCGCGACATCACTTCCGACGAGCTGGGTCACGCCTTCATGCAGGGCTTGAAGCGCAGCTCCGAGCAGGCTGACCGCACGCGTCTGCTGAGCCAGACGATGCAGTTCGGCGCCATGTTCGCCATGGTGCCCGGCCTGAAAAAAGGCGACATCCTGACGGTGGACTGGCTGCCGGAAGAGGGAACGTTGTGCAAGCTGAACGGCAAGCAGGTGGGCGACACAGTGCCGGACCTGGCCTTTTACAATGCGTTGCTGAAGATCTGGATCGGCGCCCATCCGGCCGACAGCTTGCTGCGCGCCCATTTGCTGGGCGATATGGCCTAAAGCGGCCTGAACGAAAACGCGGGCGTAAAAAAGCCGGCTCGCGCCGGCTTGTCATTCTGCAACAGTTCTCTGCTTACGCGCGCGTCGACAGGGCGCGCAATTCAGCGGCATTGCTGGGCGACACGCCATCCATCTTGCCCAAGGTGCGCTTCAAGGCTTGCGCTTCGCGCATCTGCTGGCGCGCCAGGCGCTCTTCTCGACTCAGCTTGGGACGCACCACCAGCACCATGGCGCGGGCGATACCCACCAGCAAAGGCTTGAACAGCAGGGCGAACGCGCCCACGGCGACGATCACCAGCACGAGTTGCAGGGCGTTGAGCAGGGAAATTTCCAGCACGGGTGCGGATACTGCGTACAGGGCGGCGGCGAAGGTAGACATACTGTTCCAGTGCATTATAGAATTTGCCAGTACTATAGTGCAGTGCAACATATAAATCTAATTCCATTTCTTGATACCAATTATATGAATCGTGAATGGAAAACGGTAATATTTTTTGACGAGTGAAAATATTCGCGCGCGGCGCGGTTTACACTCTCAAGTAATCAATTCAACTTTTATCTTGGGCTTTCCATGAGTTTTCTGACGCTGGATCTGAACTTGCTGCGTGTTTTCGACGCCGTCATGACGGAACAAAACCTGACGCGCGCAGCCGGCCACCTGGCGATGACGCAGCCGGCGGTATCGAACGCCATCAAACGCCTGCGCGAGAGCCTCGGTGACGAATTGCTGATCCGCACGGCATATGGCGTCAAACCCACGCCGCGCGCCGAAGCGCTGTGGCCATCCGTGCGCTCGGCCCTGGCCAGCCTGGAAGCGGCCGTCACGCCGGAAACCTTCGACGTGTCGAAGACCCACGCCACGTTCCGCATGGCCATGGCCGATGCGACCGCCGCCTTCTGGCTGCCCTCGCTGATGCGCTCGATCGAACGGGAAGCACCGGGCGTCAACGTGCGCATGATGCCGCTGACCACGCGCGAACCGCGCCCGATGTTGTTGCGCGGCGATATCGACCTGGCCGTGGGCTTCTTTCCCGGCGTGGCGGCGCAATTGTCGAGCGAAACGGGTTCGCCCATCCGCCATGAGCGCCTGTATTCCGGCAAATATGTGTGCGTGATGCGGCGCGGCCATCCGCTGGCCGACAAGGAATTGACCTTGGATAACTATTGCGCGGCGAACCATTTATTGGTGAGCTTTTCCGGCCGCGCGCATGGCTTGATCGACGAAGCGCTGTCGCAGATCCACCGCGAACGGCGCATCTTGCTGACGGTCAACCAGTTCTTCACGGCAGGCAGAGTCGTTGCCAATTCCGACCTGATCACCGTCTTACCGCGCCATCTGATCGCCTCGACGGGCATGACGGAGTCGCTGCTGTACAAGGATTTGCCACTGACCTTGCCCGCCGTCCACCTGGACATGCTGTGGCACGAGCGCGACGCCCGCAGCCCCGCCCACAAATGGTTGCGCAACCACCTGGAAAGCATGAACACGCCCACTTTACGCACGGCCACGGCGGCCGGTGGCGGCGTAGCGCCCAAGCCGCATATTGAGTAAGCGTAGCTGGCCCAAGAAAAAACGCCTGATGATCTCTCATCAGGCGTTTTGCTATGCGTGATTGCTGGACCGATAACCGATTCGGAAACCGCCCCAGTGCTTGCCATCGACGTGGATCGGCACGGATAAATCGTGCATGACTTCGCCCGTGTCGCGTTTATAGGTTTGCAACAGGAAGGCCTTGGTGTTGCTGCCGCAGCGCTTGCCCGTGCGGTCGCTGAAGATGCGCTTGGTGCGGTTATTCACCATATCGGTGGCGTAATCGCCCGTCAGCGGCTGGGAAAACTTCTTGTTGTGCGTTGGAAAATATCCATTGTTGTCGACGGCGCCCGCATACGCCAGATGGGGTAATGCCGCCAGCACGCCTTCCTGCAGGTCCGGCAGCACCTTGTCCGTAAACGCGTCGAACTTCGTGTTGTGCTTGGGCGGATTGGTGTTCGGGATGGGCCGGTAATGGCGGTCGAACAGCGCTTCGCGCGTGATGCGCCCCGAGGCGATGGCTTGCTCGAACAGTTTGCCCACCTCGCGCGCGGCGCGCTGGGCCGTCTCGCGGATTTCATCGTGCGGCGTGGCCACGCTCGATTCACCCAAAGCGCCGGCGATCGCCTCGGCCCGCTCTGCCAGGGCCATGGCCGACTGCGTGGCACGCGGCAATTCGACATTCGTCGACAGCATGCTGTCGCGGATTTGCTCGATGGCGTCGGCGATCAGCTGCGTCGTCTCGACGTGTTCGCGCGAGGCGCGGGCGATTTGCCCGATCGCGTCCTCGGACTCGCCCGACGATTCCTCGATATGGCTGAGAGAGGCATGCACGCTTTCCACATTGCGCGCCGCTTCCGTCACGCCCGCCGCCAGCGAACTCATGCCACGCGCAGCTTTTTCCGACTGTTCATTGATTTCGCGCACCATTACGCTGATTTCATCGGAGGCTTCCTTGGTGCGCTGCGCCAATTGCCGCACTTCCCCCGCCACCACGGCAAAACCACGCCCGTGTTCGCCGGCACGCGCCGCCTCGATGGCGGCGTTCAGCGCCAGCAAGTTGGTGCGCGCGGAAATATCGGAAATGGCTTCCGTAAAGCCCGTGATGCGTTTGGATTTGTCCTGCAAGCTCAGCATGGTGCTGGAGGCGCCTTGCGCTTCCTCGCGGGCCTTGTTGATGCGGCGCAGCCCCTGATCGACTTCGGCGCGCGCCGCCACGCTTTCCACGCGTACGCCGGCGGCCACCTTGGCGGCCCGTTCCGCGTTGGCGGCGATCTTTTCCGTCATCACGGCATTTTGTGCAGAACTGTCGGCGATGTCGCTGGCCGTGCGCACATCGAGTTCCACCTTCTGTTTGACGGAGTCGACAAAATACGAGGTTTCCGCCGCGCCGATCATGATGGCGTCGATGGCGTTGCCCACCGTGTCGGCAAACTGGTGCAAGCCCGGCTCGCCGCGTGGACGTCCGGCGAACGCCAGCAGCGCAGCGCCGATGGCGGCAGCCACGCAGGCAATCAGATAAGGATGGTCGCCGCCCGACAGCAGCAGCAGATAGGCCAGGCAACAGGCTACGGCCATGGCCAGGATCGTGAATGCAAAGAAACGCACCAGCTGATGCTGCAACTGCTTCATTTGTCCCCCGCTGCGCGAACCCGTCACGTCCGCGAAAGGGACGTGCTGTAACCGTATGCAGGTGGGCACGATTGCCCACCTTGCACCCTGAACATCACGTCTGCGCGGCGTTTCAGGCGGCTACTGGATAGCAGTGTGTAGTTCTACCCTACAACATTTGTTCCGATAGCTCAATCAGAAAAGTGGGGCGGCTACACCAAGGTCACTTAATTGGCAATTTGGTGGTGTTTTTGACCTCTTCCATGACGGCATAAGTGTGGGTTTCCCGCACACCTTTCTGCAACAGCGTCTTGCCCAGGAATTCGCGGTAGGCGGCCATGTCCTTGACACGCGCCTTGACCAGGTAATCGAAACCGCCGGCGACCATATGACATTCCAGTACCTCTGGAATGATTTGTACGCTATGCTTGAAGGCGTCGAACACTTCCGGTGTCGTGCGATCGAGCACCACTTCGATGAACACCAGCAGCGAGACGTCGAGCAGCTGCGGGTTCAACTGGGCCGTATAGCCCATGATGTAACCGGATTCGTGCAATTTGCGCACGCGCTCCAGGCAGGCGGCCGGCGACAGGTTCACGCGCGCGGCCAGCTCCACATTGCTGATGCGTCCATCGCTCTGCAATTCCATCAAGATTTTCTTACTGATCTTGTCCAGCATTACCATCACCCCCAAATTAATATTATTTGGTTAAATTGTCGCATCAAAAACTATCTATTGCTAGTCCCCTGTATTACCAGAATTAATCCATAAGAATCCCCTTTACAATCGAATCATCTTAACGTCCGACTTTCTGTATTTTTTTGCACCAAAAAAGAGCAAGAATTACGTCAGTTTTCGTCCCCTTTTTCCTTGTAAAGAGCGCTTATGCACCCTGCAGGCCCCTCGGCTTTTACCCCGCTTCCTTTTGCTGCGTTCCAGGCAGAAATCCTGCCTGAAGCGACACCACAACGCGCCGCCATCACCACCGCCTATAGGCGCGATGAGGTTTCCGCCGTGCAGTGGCTGTTGCAACAAGTGCGCCCCAGCAGTACCGAAACGACGGCCGAAGGGCAAGCGCTGGCGCACCGCCTCGTCTCAAACGTACGCCACAAACGCACACGCGCCTCCGGCGTCGATGCACTGATGCACGAGTTCTCGCTGTCGTCGGAAGAGGGTGTTGCATTGATGTGTCTGGCTGAAGCGCTGTTGCGTATACCCGACAGTCAGACGGCCGATCGCCTGATCGCCGACAAAATCAGCAAGGGTGACTGGAAGAAGCACCTGGGCGAATCGCCGTCGCTGTTCGTCAACGCCGCCACCTGGGGCTTGCTGATTACGGGCAAACTGGTCAGTACCAGCAGCGAATCGGGCCTCGGCTCGGCCATGACCAAGCTCATCGCCAAAGGCGGCGAACCGCTGATCCGCAAAGGCGTCGACCTGGCCATGCGCATGCTGGGTAACCAGTTCGTGACAGGGCAAACCATCGAGGAAGCGCTGAAGAACAGCCGCGAGAATGAAACGCGCGGCTACCGCTACTCGTACGACATGCTGGGCGAGGCGGCCCTGACGCAAGCCGACGCGGCCAACTACTATGCCTCGTACGAAACGGCGATCCATGCCATCGGCAAGGCCTCGAACGGGCGCGGCATCCGCAACGGCCCCGGCATTTCCGTGAAACTGTCGGCCCTGCACGCGCGCTACAGCCGCGCTCAGCGCACCCGCGTCATGGAAGAATTGCTGCCAAAGGTCAAAGCGCTGCTGTTGCTGGCCAAACAGTACAACATCGGCTTCAACATCGATGCGGAAGAAACGGACCGCCTGGAACTGTCGCTCGACCTGATGGAAGCACTGGCGTTCGATGCGGACCTGGCCGGTTTCGACGGCATCGGCTACGTGGTGCAGGCGTATCAAAAACGCTGCCCCTTCGCCATCGATTTCCTGGTCGACCTGGCGCACCGCAGCGGCCGCAAGTTCATGGTGCGCCTGGTCAAGGGCGCGTATTGGGATGCGGAAGTCAAACGCGCGCAAGTCGATGGCCAGGAAGGCTATCCCGTCTACACGCGCAAGGTCTACACGGACGTCTCTTACCTCGTGTGTGCGCAAAAACTGCTGGCCGCCAGCAGCCTGATCTATCCACAATTTGCCACGCACAACGCGCAAACCCTGGCGACCATCTATACCTGGGCGAAGCGCGACGGCATTAGCGACTATGAATTCCAGTGCCTGCACGGCATGGGCGAAACCCTGTACGACCAGGTCGTCGGCCCCGACAACCTCGACAAGCCGTGCCGCATCTACGCGCCCGTCGGCTCGCATGAAACCCTGCTGGCCTACCTGGTGCGCCGCCTGCTGGAAAACGGCGCCAACTCGTCGTTCGTCAACCAGATCGTCGACGAAAGCGTGGCCATCGATAGCCTGATCCGCGATCCCCTGGAGCAGGCGCGTCTGCAGGGCGGCTTGCCGCACCCGTCGATTCCACTGCCACTGGACATGTTTGGCAGCGAACGCAGGAACTCGGCCGGGCTGGACCTGTCAAATGAAGACACCTTGCGCACCCTGGCCACCGGCCTGGCACAGCAGCAATCCTGGCAGGCAGCACCGCTGATCGATGGCGCCGTCAGCCTGAATGGCCCCACGCACATGCTGCACAATCCGGCCCAGCACGACGATGTCGTGGGCAAGGTCATGGAAGCCGGTCCGGCCGACGTGGAAACGGCCCTGGCCAGCGCCAGCGCGTATGCCATCGAGTGGCAAACCACGGAGCCTTCGATCCGCGCGCAAGCGTTGCAACGCGCGGCCGACCTGTTTGAAGAGCACCACATCGAGCTGATGGCCCTGGCCGTGCGCGAAGCGGGCAAGTCCTTGCCGAACGCGATCGCGGAAATCCGCGAAGCCGTCGACTTCCTGCGCTACTACGCGGCGCAGGTGGAACACGCGCCGGCGACCCAGGCGCTCGGTCCCGTCACCTGCATCAGCCCGTGGAATTTCCCGCTGGCCATCTTCACGGGCCAGCTGGCCGCCGCCTTGGCGGCAGGCAATGTGGTGCTGGCCAAGCCAGCCGAGCAAACGCCGCTGATCGCCCACCGCGCCGTGCAATTGCTGCATGCGGCGGGCGTGCCGCGCGGTGCGCTGCAATTTTTGCCCGGCAGCGGCGAGATCGTTGGCGCCGGCCTGTGCAATGACGCGCGCGTGAAAGGCGTGATTTTCACGGGCTCGACGGAAGTGGCGCAATTGATCAACCGCAACCTGGCCGCGCGTGCCGTGACCGAAGGCATCGATATTCCCCTCATCGCCGAGACGGGTGGCCAGAATGCCCTGATCGTCGATTCGTCCGCCTTGCCGGAGCAAGTGGTGCAAGACGTGATGTCGTCCGCTTTCGATAGCGCCGGCCAGCGCTGCTCGGCCTTGCGCGTGCTGTTCCTGCAAGCGGAAATTGCCGACAAGACCATCCACATGCTCAAGGGCGCCATGCAGGAATTGCGCGTTGGCAATCCTGACCGCCTGGCCACCGATATCGGTCCCGTCATCGATGCGGAAGCGCAAAGCAATCTGCTGGCGCACATCAACAAGATGAAAACCATGGCCATCGACCATTATTCGCTCGATTTGCCGACCGTCAAAGGCACGTTCGTCGCCCCGACCGTGCTGGAAATCAAGTCACTGGCGCAATTGACGCAGGAAGTCTTCGGTCCCGTACTGCACGTGATCCGCTACAAACGCTCCGAACTGCCGCAACTGGTGCAATCGATCAACGACAGCGGTTACGGCTTGACCCTGGGCATCCATACGCGCATCGATGAAACCATCGATTTCATCACCAGGCGCGCGCACGTGGGCAATATTTATGTGAACCGCAACATCGTCGGCGCCGTCGTCGGCGTACAGCCGTTCGGCGGCGAAGGCAAATCGGGGACCGGTCCGAAGGCGGGCGGCCCCCTGTACCTGAAACGCCTGCAGCGCAATGCAGCGGCCGGCCCGCAGCACCAGCGCCAGGCGCCGCCAGCGCTCGATGCGCTGACCGTGTGGGCCAAGATGCATGGCCACGACAAGATCGAGCAACTGGCGCAGCAATACGCGCGCACGACCTTGCTGGGCAGCACCACCGTGTTGCCAGGCCCGACCGGCGAGCGCAATACCCTGAGCTTTGCCGCACGCGGCACGATACTGTGCGCGGCGGCCACCTCCGGCACCTTGATGAACCAGCTGGCGGCCGTGCTGGCCACCGGAAACCAGGCCCTGGTGCTGGCGCAATCGCCGGAGTTGATCCCGGGCGACTTGCCGGCCGCGCTGAAGGACCGCATCCAGGTCGTCAGCAGCCTGGCGTCGGTCGGGCATGATTTCCAGATCGCCATGATCGAGGCTAGTCTCGATGGCCAGCTCAAACCGCTGCTGGCGGCCCGGGAAGGGGCCCTGGTGGGCACCATCGCCACCACGCAGGAGGGTGTCATCCCCCTGTGGCGCCTGGTCGCTGAGCGGGCGCTGTGCGTGAATACGACGGCGGCCGGTGGTAACGCGAGTTTAATGATGCTCAGTGTCTAATATTTAAGCAGGTCATCAACGCAAAAAGGGCAGAACCAGTGGTTCTGCCCTTTTTTTATGCACGTTTGAATGAAAATCAGCCGGCCAGGCGCTGGCATAGCTGCTGAAGCACCGTAAACGCATACGGCGAGGCGACCGTTTGCACGAAACGCATGAAGTCGACGGCCGCTTCTTCGTTGGCGTTGTCGGAAATGGTGCGCATGACCGTAAACGGCACGCCCAGTTCAAAACACACTTGCGCCACGGCGGCACCTTCCATTTCGACGGCCAGCAGGTCGGGAATATCCACTTTGAGTTGGTGCAGATGCGCGGCGCTGCTGATGAACTGGTCGCCGCTGGCGATCAGGCCGCGGTGGACTTGCGCGTGCTGCAAGCCAAACGCCGCGATATCGGCCGCCTTGAGCACGCTGGAAACATCGTCACGCAAAAAATCGTCCGCGGCAGCTGCCAGTTGCGTGCTCAGTTCCAGGTCCGTGGCAAAGCGCTGCAGTCCCGTCAGCGGTACTTCGAAACGGGGAAACAAAGGGCGGGCATCCATATCGTGCTGCAGCAAGGCTTCGGCCACCACGATATCGCCCACTTTCACGTGTTTATCCCCACTGCCGGCCACGCCGGTGAAGACGATGTGGGTAACTCCATACTTTTCCACAAGGATAGAAGCTGTCATGGCAGCGGCAACCTTGCCCAGACGCGACAGGACGCACACAGCGTCGATATTCCACAAGGTCCCCAGGGTGTAGTCGCGCATGCCGTGCGAACGCCTCTGGGGCCCTTGCATGGCTTCTACCAGCCCCTGCTGTTCTTCGTGCAAGGCACTGATGATGCCTAAACGCATTTTTGTGTGTGATTTCATGCTGTTTTTACAGGTTTTTTGAATTGCCAGACGGTTTACAGGGTGAAAACAGCCGTTTCGGTGACTTTTCCACCGTTCGCGTTTGTCTCTGTGTTTTAAATAAAGATGTATACATAAAAATAGTAGTGATAGTAAACGGCCATTTTTTTGTGGATAAGTCGGTATACCGTATAAGAATCATCTACTTGGCGCACAAAAAAGTAGGCGCACAAGCATTGTATCGAGCGAGGACTTGTTTGGGATAAAAATCGGGCTGTGGACAAAGATCGACTTTTCCCACATCTCATCCTGTGGATATGCAGGCACTTATCCACAGTGCTTGGCAAAAATCACGGGTTTTCTTGCTGTAGTGGCATGTTTGACGTGCTTCGTATGCTCAGATCCCTGTTTGGCAATCAAGTTTGGCAATTAAGCTTGAGCGACCACGGGCGCTGTTCTTTTGCGAACGTTGGCATCGAGGTGATTCCTGCAAGACGGTTTGGCAGTGGGTCGCGATGTCGCCGTTGGCTTTTTTTTTGGGATGCTTTTTGCATGCTTTTTGAAAATATCCCCGGACTTCCGCTTTTTTTATCGGTTTACAATAGATCTTTATATAAAAATAGTAGTAATAGTAAACGCGGTTTTTTCTGTGGATAAGTCGCTTTTTTTCAACAGGATCAATCGTTTACGCGAAAAATAAAGCGTGCATAATCGCTGTATCACGCGAGGAGCAAAATTGTATAAAATGCGGGCCTGCGCAAAAGTTCGTGTTTACGCACAAGTCATCCTGTGGATATCAAGTGACTTATCCACAATCGTTGTAAATCCCCCCTCTTTTCGACATTGAACGGCTTGCTGGCACTGTGCCCGGTCAGGTCTGTTGACGTTTCCATTTTGCAAAACGGTTTGGCAGTGCTGTGTGCGTGATGCCGGCCGTGCCGGTTTTCGTCGCTCAGTTGTTGGCGCGATTTTTTTTGTCAGCCAAAGCAGCTTGTCGGCTTTTTTCGAGGACACAGGCTTGTGAACCTTTTCGATGGCGGAGGGCAGGCAAAGCGTGCTTGTCGGGTTTACCTTAACAAGTTCGTATACAAGAATAGTAATAGTAGTTAACGGTGGCATCTTCTGTGGATAAGTCCTGATTTATCCTTGTAAACAATCGCTTGGCGTGCGGATAAGCGCTGAGTAAGGGGTGTATCTGCCTGGGACGGTTTCTGGACAAAAAAACGCTGCCGAAAAAATTTTTCGTTTACACACATATCGTCCCTGTGGATATCCATACGGTTATCCACAGCTCGCAGACCCTGTTTTTGCCCGGCTTTTGAGCGTGTCGCGCCGCTTGCCACGAATAATGTCGCCCTGGCCCGGCACTGGTGGTAATCTCAATGCGGCTCAACAGCCATGCATGCATGAAGAAAGACAGACTCTGGTAACGGGACGCGGCGGGGAGACACGCCGCGCGACAGCTTGATGGCATACCGAAAGGAGCTTCATTGGAATCGGCAGGCGAATACGACTACATCATCGTGGGTGGCGGTACGGCAGGTTGCGTGCTGGCCAATCGGCTCACACGCGACAAGGATGCCCACGTTTTACTCGTGGAAGCGGGCGGCAAGGACGATTACGTGTGGATACACATCCCCGTCGGCTATCTGCATTGCATCGGCAATCCCCGCACGGACTGGCTGTATTCCACGCAGGCGGACGCGGGCCTGGGCGGGCGCAGCCTGATGTATCCGCGCGGCAAAGTCCTGGGCGGCAGCTCTTCCATCAACGGCATGATCTACATGCGCGGCCAGGCCGGCGATTACGACCACTGGGCCGACCTGACGGACGACGCTTCCTGGCGCTGGGATAAAGTCTTGCCGCTATTTAAGCAAAGCGAAGATTACTACGGTGGCGCGTCGGAAAACCATGGCGCGGGCGGCGAATGGCGCGTGGAAAAACAGCGGCTATCCTGGGATATTTTGAATGCGTTCCGCGACGCGGCGCAGCAGGTCGGCATTCCGAAAACCAGCGATTTCAACGGTGGCGACAACAGCGGCAGCGCGTATTTCGACGTCAACCAGCGCCGCGGCATCCGCTGGAATACCTCGAAAGCGTTTTTGAAACCGGCGTCGCGGCGCCCGAATCTGACCATCATGACGGGTTGTCACGTGGAACGTCTGCTGCTGGAGACGACAGAATCGGGACCGCGTTGCACGGGCATCGTGTTTACGGGCGGCGGCACGCAGTGGCAGGCGACGGCCAAACGGGAAACCTTGCTGACGGCGGGCGCCATCGGTTCGCCCCAATTGCTGCAACTGTCCGGCATCGGCCCGGCCGCCTTGCTGCGCGAACACAGCATCACGCCCGTGCTGGACTCTCCTGGCGTGGGTGGCAATTTGCAGGATCACTTACAGCTGCGCATGGTCTTTAAAGTGCAGGGCGTCAAGACTTTGAACGTGATGGCCAGCAATATTGTCGGCAAGATGCAGATCGGCTTGCAATATGCACTATTTCAGAGCGGGCCCATGTCGATGGCACCGTCGCAGCTGGGCGCGTTCGCCAAGTCCGATGCGCAGCAAGCCACGCCGAACCTGCAATACCACGTGCAGCCGCTCTCCCTGGACAAATTCGGCGAGCCCTTGCACGCGTTTCCCGCGTTTACGGCCAGCGTCTGCAATCTGCGCCCCACCTCGCGCGGCCACGTGCACATCGCCTCGGCCGACAGCTATGCGGCGCCGAAGATCGTGCCCAATTACCTGAGTACCGAGCCGGACCGCAAGGTTGCGGCCGACGCCTTGCGCTTGACGCGCGCCATCGCCGCCGCGCCGGCCCTGAAAAAATTTGCGCCACAGGAATACAAGCCTGGCGTGCAATTCCAGAGCGAGGAAGAGCTGGCGCAGGCGGCCAGCCAGATCGGCACCACCATCTTTCACCCCGTGGGCACGTGCCGCATGGGCGTGGCAGGCGATGCGTCGAGCGTGGTCGACAGCCAGCTGCGCGTGCTCGGCGTGGGCGGCTTGCGGGTGGTTGATGCCTCCATCATGCCGTACATTACTTCTGGTAACACGAACTCGCCCACCGTGATGATTGCGGAAAAAGCGGCACAAATGATACATGCGGCCTGGAAATGACTGTGGCAAAGCACGGGTTTGCGCTATTCGGGCTGGCGCAAAATCCCCGTAGTTATACTGTATTGTGCGTTAAATTTAAGTTGTGTATTATAAAAATGACTAAGTAGTACAAAAAGTACAACTAGGAGACACGATGTCAAACGTAATCTTGGAAACAAGAAATTTGACCAAGGAATTCAAGGGTTTCACCGCAGTGAGCGAGGTGAACCTGAAGGTAGAGCGGGGCCATATCCACGCCTTGATCGGTCCTAACGGCGCCGGCAAGACCACGTGTTTCAACTTGCTCACCAAATTCCTGGTCCCCACCGGTGGACAGATCCTGTTCAATGGGAAAGATATTACGGCAGCCAAACCGGCGCAGATCGCCCGCATGGGCGTGATCCGTTCCTTCCAGATTTCCGCCGTCTTCCCGCATCTCTCCGTGCTGCAAAATGTGCGTATCGGCTTGCAGCGCCAGCTGGGCACCTCGTTCCACTTCTGGCAAAGCGAGCGTTCCTTGAACCGGCTCAATGACCGCGCCATGGCCTTGCTGGCCGAAGTCGACCTGACGGAGTTTGCCGACACCATCACGGTCGACATGCCGTACGGACGCAAGCGGGCGCTGGAAATTGCCACCACCCTGGCGATGGAACCGGAAATGATGCTGCTCGACGAGCCGACCCAGGGCATGGGCCACGAAGACGTGCACCGCGTCACCGAACTGATCAAGAAAGTCTCGGTCGGCCGCACCATTTTGATGGTGGAACACAATATGAGCGTGGTCTCTGGCATCTGCGACAAGATTTCCGTCCTGCAGCGCGGCGCCATGCTGGCCGAAGGCAGTTACGCGGAAGTGTCGCGCAATCCGCAAGTGATGGAAGCGTACATGGGCACCACCCACGCCGAACTGGAAGGGGCACATTGATGACCGCTAGCAACAAGGCACCCGCGCTGGAAATTGCACAACTGCACACCTGGTATGGCGAATCGCACATCCTGCACGATGTGAACTTGAAAGTGGAGCAGGGCGAAGTGGTGACTTTGCTGGGCCGTAATGGCGCCGGCCGCACGACCACCTTGCGTGCCATCATGGGGCTGACGGGCGCACGCACGGGTTCCATCAAAGTCAATGGCGTCGAAGCGATAGGTTTGGCCACGCACAAAATCGCCCACCTGGGCATCGGCTATTGTCCTGAAGAGCGCGGCATATTTTCCTCGCTGTCGACGGAGGAAAACCTGATGCTGCCGCCGACCCTGGCCAGCGGCGAGAAGGGCATGTCGGTCGAGGAAATCTACGCCATGTTCCCGAATTTGCAGGAACGCCGCCACAGCCAGGGCACGCGATTGTCGGGCGGGGAACAGCAGATGCTGGCCGTGGCGCGCATCCTGCGCACGGGCGCGCGCCTGCTGCTGCTCGATGAAATTTCCGAAGGCCTCGCGCCCGTCATCGTGCAAGGGCTGGCGCGCATGATCACCACCCTGAAAGCGAAGGGTTACACCATCGTCATGGTGGAACAGAATTTCCGGTTTGCCGCACCGCTGGCGGACCGGTTTTATGTGATGGAGCACGGTCAGATCGTCGAGACCTTTGCTGCATCCGAACTGGAAGCCAAGATGCCGGTATTGACCGAGCTGCTTGGCGTGTAATGCCCATGTAGTTCTGTATCGTCGTCGAGCAATCGTTTAAATAGCAAACAATAATCCCAACGGAGACACTATGAAACGTAACGCTATCGCCATTGCCACCGCCACTCTTTGCGCACTGGGCTTTTCCGCTGCAGCGCACGCCCAGGTATCGGGCGACACCATCAAGATCGGTTTTATTTCCGACATGTCGGGCGTGTATTCCGACGTCGACGGCCTCGGTGGCGCGGAAGCCATCAAGATGGCGATCGCCGATGCCGGCGTGGTACTGGCCGGCAAGAAGGTGGAGTTCATTTCCGCCGACCATCAAAACAAGGCCGACATCGCCGCCTCCAAGGCGCGTGAATGGTTCGACCAGCAAGGTGTCGACATGCTGATCGGCGGCACCAATTCCGGCGCCAGCCTGGCCATGGCCAAGGTGGCGGCAGAAAAGAAAAAAATCTTCATTGCCATCGGTGCCGGCTCCTCGCGCCTGACGAATGAAGAATGCACACCCTACACCGTGCATTACGCCTACGACACGGTAGCGCTGGCGCGCGGGACGGGCGGTACCATCGTCAAGCAGGGCGGCAAGAGCTGGTATTTCATGACGGCCGATTACGCGTTTGGCCATTCGCTGGAAAAAGACACGGCCGAGGTCGTCAAGGCGGCCGGCGGCAAGGTGCTGGGCAGCGTCAAGCATCCGCTGGGCGCCTCGGATTTCTCGTCCTTCCTGCTGCAGGCGCAAGCGTCCAAGCCGCAAATCCTGGGCCTGGCCAATGCCGGCGGCGACGCCATCAACAGCATCAAGGCGGCCAACGAATTCGGTCTGACGAAATCGATGAAGCTGGCCGGTCTGCTGATCTTCATCAACGACATCCATTCGCTGGGCCTGAACCTGACGCAAGGCATGTACCTGACCGATGGCTGGTACTGGGACTTGAATGCGGACACGCGCGCCTGGTCGAAACGCTATTTCGCCAAGATGAAGAAGGAACCGTCGATGCTGCAGGCGGCCGACTATTCGGCCGCGGCGACCTACCTGAAAGCCGTCAAGGCGCTGGGGACGGATGACACAGAGAAAGTCATGGCGTATCTGAAGAAGACCAAGATCAACGACATGTTCACGCAGAATGGCGAAGTGCGTCCCGATGGCCGCATGGTGCACGATATGTATTTGATGGAAGTCAAAAAGCCATCCGAGTCGAAATACCCATGGGATTACTACAAGGTGGTTGCCACCGTGCCCGGTGCGCAAGCGTATGTGACCAAGGCGGAATCGAAGTGTTCGCTGTGGAAGTAAGGCTGTAGCAACATCCATGGAGTACCCGCCGCTGCGCGGGTGCTCCGTCCTGCACTTCGCTCGCAGGGTTCGCCTTGCGCCGCCGCACCAGTCTGGTCTGCGGTGGCGTGTTTCCCTTGATACCACACCGCTATCCGGCGGTGCTTTTTATACTGTGATGCCATGGAAATTTTCGGCGTTCCAATACAAGCGATGATGAGCCAGCTGCTGCTGGGTCTCGTCAACGGCTCGTTCTATGCCATGTTGTCCCTCGGTCTGGCCGTCATCTTCGGCTTGCTTAACGTTATTAATTTCTCGCACGGCGCCATGTACATGATGGGCGCCTTCCTGGCCTGGATGGGCCTCAGTTATTTCGACATCAATTACTGGGCCATGCTGGTCATCGCCCCGATCCTCGTCGGCCTGGTCGGCATCCTGATCGAAAAGACCATGCTGCGCTGGCTGTATAAACTCGACCACCTGTATGGCTTGCTGCTGACCTTTGGCATCACCCTGATCATGGAAGGCGTGTTTCGCTCTTTCTATGGCGTCTCGGGCCAGCCGTATGCCGTGCCTGAAGCGCTGGCCGGCGCGACGGACCTCGGTTTCATGATCTTGCCGAACTACCGCGCCTGGGTGGTGATCGCCTCGCTCTCCGTCTGCCTGGCGACCTGGTTCGTCATCGAAAAAACCAAGCTCGGCGCCTACCTGCGGGCCGGCACGGAAAACCCGAAACTGGTGGAAGCGTTCGGCATCAACGTGCCGCTGATGGTGACCTTGACCTTCGGCTTCGGCGTGGCGCTGGCCGGTTTCGCCGGCGTGCTGGCAGCACCGATCATCCAGGTTTCGCCGCTGATGGGCTCGAACCTGATCATCGTCGTGTTTGCCGTGGTGGTGATCGGCGGCATGGGTTCCATCATGGGCTCGATCCTGACGGGCCTGGGCCTGGGCGTGATCGAGGGCCTGACCCGCGTGTTCTACCCGGAAGGCTCGGCCACCGTGGTCTTCGTGGTGATGGTCATCGTGCTGCTGCTGCGTCCCGCCGGCCTGTTCGGCAAAGAAAAGTAATCCTCATCAGTCATGTATTGGAGCTACCACGATGAATAAAAATGTAGGCTACGCCATTGCCTTGCTGCTGGCGTTGGCGGCCCCGTTTTACGGCTATCCCGTCTTCCTGATGAAGTTGCTGTGCTTTGCCCTGTTTGCCTGCGCCTTTAACTTGCTGATCGGCTACACGGGCTTGCTGTCGTTTGGCCATGCGGCCTTCTTTGGCGGCGCCGGCTATGTCACCGGCTACGCGCTGCGCACCTGGGGCTGGCCAACGGAACTGGGCTTGCTGGCCGGCGTCGCCACGGGTGCCTTGCTGGGCCTGGTGATCGGCGGTCTGGCGATCCGCCGCCAAGGCATTTACTTTACGATGATCACCCTGGCGCTGGCGCAGATGGTGTACTTCCTCGCCTTGCGGCTGCCATTCACGGGCGGCGAAGATGGCTTGCAGGGTGTTCCACGTGGAACCTTGCTGGGCATGATAGATCTGGGCAATGACACCGTACTGTATTACTTCGTGCTGGCCATCTTCATCGCCGGCTTCGCCCTGATCGTACGCACCATCCACTCGCCGTTCGGCCAGGTGCTCAAGGCGATCAAGGAAAACGAACCGCGCGCCATCTCGCTCGGTTACGACGTCAACAAGTACAAGCTGATGGCCATCGTGCTGTCCGCTTCGCTGGCGGCACTGGCCGGCGCCACGAAGACCCTGGTGCTGGGCTTTGAAACCCTCACCGATGTGTACTGGGGCATGTCGGGCCTGGTCGTGCTGATGACCTTGGTGGGCGGCATGGGTACCTTGTCCGGTCCCATCCTTGGCGCCGTGCTGATCATCGCGCTGGAAAACAAGCTGGGCGATGTCGGCACCTATCTGGCCACGCACACGGGCATCGAGTGGTTCGGCACCCTGGGCGAATCGGTGGGTATGGTCACGGGCGTGATTTTCGTCATCTGCGTGCTGCTGTTCCGGCGCGGTATCGTCGGCGAAGCCATCGCGCGCTTCGGCGGCAGGCCAGCCAAAGCCGCTGTCTGATTTTCAAGCAACGCCGGACGATTCGTCCGGCGTTTTTCATTGTGCGTCCACTGTTACCTCAACGGAGAGAACCACCATGCAAATGACGATCACGCGCGCGGGCACGACTGGCATGCGCCTGTGCACCTTGCTGGCATTGGCAGCCTGCGGCAGCAACCATGCACCGGAAGAGCTGAACCAGATGCCCGGCTACCTGGGCAGCATCACGCGCGCCGACTACGACGGCAAGACGAATGACTTACTCACGGCCGGCCTGGGCAAGACGGGGCTGGCCGGCGCCGCGCCCGCGTATGCGAATACGGAACAGCCGACGCCGCTCGAACTGCGCCGCAATGCCATCTACGCCAACTACCGCGCCGTGCTCGACATTGCCGTCAACAGCGGCTATGGCACCCTGTACGGACCGAACGTGGATGCGTCCGGAAACGTGGGCACGGGCGAGGGCCTGGTGGCGGGCAGCGAATACATCGCCTATGCCGATGATGGCACGGGCAAGAAGAATGTCACCTTGATGGTGCAGGTGCCGGCCAGCTTCGACCCGGAGCGGGCCTGCATCGTCACGGGCACGTCCAGCGGCTCGCGCGGCATCTACGGCGCCATCGGCAGCTCCGGCGAATGGGGCTTGAAGAAAGGCTGCGCCGTGGCGTATGCGGACAAGGGTTCCGGCACGGGCCTGTATGGGTTCGAGGACGACAGCGTCAATCTGCAGAATGGCGTGCGCGCGGGCAGGGTGGCCGCCGGCAAGAGCGCGCTCTTCGCGCCGGACTTGAGCGACGCCGACCGGCTGGCCTGGGCTAGCGCCAACCCGAACCGCATCGCCTTCAAGCACGCGCACTCCCAGCAGAACCCGGAGAAGGATTGGGGCAAGGTGACCTTGCAAGCGGTCGAGATGGCGTATTACGTCTTGAACGAGCGCTATGGCGTGCTGGCGCGCGACGGCAGTGCGCGCATCGTGCGGCTGACGCCGAAGAACACCATCACGATCGCCTCGAGCATTTCCAACGGCGCCGGCTCGGCTTTGCTGGCAGCGGAACAGGATACGCAGGGCTTGATCAGCGGCGTGGCGGCCAGCGAGCCACAAGTCCAGCCGGCGGCATCGACTGCCTACAGCGTGCGCCAGGGCGGGGTGGTGGTCGCCAATCCCGGCCGTGCGCTATTCGACTACGCCACCTATGCGGCCCTGTACCAGCCGTGCATCGCGTCCGTGGCCGGCAATGCGGGACGCTGCACGGCGCTGGTAGCCAAGGGCTTGCTGAACGGCGCCGACCTGGCGGCGCAGCAGGCGGACGCGAAGCAGCGCTTGCGCGCGTATGGCTGGTTGCCTGACTCCGACCCGCTGCAGGCGGCGCACGCGGGCACGAACATCCTGGTGGCCGTCACGTATGCCTATGCCTACGGAAAATTCTCCGTCACGGACAAGGTCTGCGGTTTTACGTTTGCACAGACCGATGGCAGCGGCAATCCGATTCCGTTGACCACGGCGCAAAAGGCGGCCAGCTTTGCCGCGCAAAACGGCATCCTCGGCAGTGTCGTGTACGAGAACAGCGTGGGCGGCGCCAAGGGCTACACGGCCGGCGTGTCGCCGTCAAACAGCCTGGCGGACCAGTCGCTCGATGGCTTCCTGTGCCTGCGCAGTCTGGCGACGGGGCGCGACGCCGTCAGCGGCGCCAACTTGCAGGGGACATTGGCTGCGCAAAGCGTGCGCGTGCGGGCAGGCGTGGCCGAGGTCGCGGCCAGCGGCAAACTGCATGGCAAGCCGGCCATCATCGTGCACGGTCGCAGCGATACCCTGATTCCCGTCAATCACGCGTCGCGCGCCTATCTTGGCCTGAACGCCGCCGTGGAAGGGAGTAGTAGCAAACTGCGCTATATCGAGGTGACCCATGCCAACCACTTCGATTCCTTCAGCAGCGCCTTGCCGACACTGATCGTGCCGCTGCACGTGTATCTGAACCGGGCACTCGATGCCATGTATGCGCATTTGTCCGCCAAGCAAGCCTTGCCACCCTCGCAGGTAGTGCGCACGGTGACGCGCGCCGATGCGTCGACCTTGATCACGACTGTCAACGTGCCGGCGATAGCGTCGACCCCTGCGGCAGGCAATGCGATCAGTGTGACGGGGACGGTGGTGGATGTGCCCGACTGAGTCTCATAGCGCTGCCGCATAGATGGCGCGGGCATCCGCGCGCGTGACGACGCGCGGATTGTTGCCCAGCAAGCGCGTCTGCAGCATGGCATCGTCGGTCAGCCGGTCCAGGTCGCTGGCCGCGATGCCAACCTCGCGCAGGGTGCGCGCGATGCCGGTGGCCAGGGCAATATCTTGCATGGCGTCGATCAGGGCCACGGCCCGCGCTTCCTCGCTGCCCACGATGCCGGGCTGCAAGACGGCCGCCAGTTGCGCATACAGCGGTGCCGCGTGAGACAGATTGAACCGCAGCACGTGCGGCAGCACCAGCGCATTCGACAAGCCGTGTGGCACGTGGAACAAACCACCGATGGGATAAGCGAGCGCATGCACGGCGGCCACCGGTGCATTGGCAAACGCCTGGCCGGCCAGCATGGCGCCGAGCAGCATGGCCTGGCGCGCCGGCAAGTTGCCGCCATCGCGGCAGGCCGTGACCAGGTTGCTGGACAGCAGCGACAGTGCCTGGGTAGCCAGCATGTCGGACAAGGGATTTTTCAGCAGGCGGCTGGTGTACGCTTCGATCGCATGCACCATGGCATCGATGCCGGTGGCGGCCGTCACGGCAGGCGGCAAGCCCAAGGTCAGGCTGGCGTCGAGGATGGCCAAGTCCGCATACAGTTGCGGCGCGACCACACCCATCTTGCTGGTGGCGCCCGTGGTGACGATGGCGATGTGCGTCACTTCCGAACCCGTGCCGGCCGTGGTCGGCAATTGCACCAGGGGCAGGCGCTGGCCATGGACATTGCCGATGCCATACAGTTGCGTCAGTTCCTGGTGCCCGGGGGCCAGCACGGCGATCAGCTTGGCCACGTCCAGCGAGCTGCCGCCACCGAGGCCGATAATTAGTTCCACGTGAAACATCTGCGCCTGGGCCACGCCGGCCAACACGATGGCTTCGGGGGGATCGGCTTGCACCTCGGCAAAGATGTGGACCTCGATCCCCGCCGCCTGCAAGCTGTTCAGGGGAGCATCGGCCAGGCCCGTGCGCAGAAAACCCGCGTCGGTGACGAGCAAAGCGCGGCGCACGGTGGGGAAGTGATGGGCGATGTGCGCGCCCAGTTGGGCGGCGGCGCCTGGTTCAACGATCAGATGGGGCACGGTGCGAAACTGGAAGGCGGACATGCAGACTCCTGACAGTGAGGACAGAAGCCAAGCTTACTCCGCTTTCCCGCCGTGCGCATGTTTCACGTGGAACCAGAAGCGGGGCTTACTCCCACTCCAGCGCGCCGCGTTTCCATTCATATGCCAGGCCGATGGCCAGTACGCTCAAGAAACCCATGACGGCCCAGAAACCGTGCAAACCCAGTTCGTTGACGTTGGCCGCCCACGGCATCAGGAAGATCACCTCGATATCGAACAGGATGAACAGGATGGCGACCAGGTAGAAGCGGATGTCGAACTTCATGCGCGCGTCACCGAATGCTTCGAAGCCGCATTCGTACGGCGACAGTTTTTGTGGATCGGGTTTGTGCGGACCGAGCACGCGCCCCAATAGCATGGGCACGATGCCGACCAGGATGCCGATCAGAATGAACAGCAGGACGGGAAAATAGTTATCGAGGAGCATGGGGATTCCTCTCAGTGGCTGGACGACAGCTTCATCAGTACGATGCCGCACACGATGAGGACGGCGGCGCACACGCGCAGGGTGTTGACTTGCTCGCCCAGAAAGACGATGCCGACGATGAAGGCGCCGACGGCGCCGATGCCGGTCCAGATGGTGTAGGCCGTGCCCAGGGGCAGGGTGCGCATGGCAATCGACAGCAAGCCGAAGCTGGCGATCATCATGACGATGGTCATGACGGAAGGGGTGAGTCGGGTGAAACCCTCGGAGAGTTTCATCGAGTATGCCCACACGACTTCAAGCATGCCGGCAATGAGTAACAGTATCCAGGCCATGGCGGCTCCTTATACAGAGCGGGCCGTCCCGGTGTGTGCCCATGATGGGGGAGGCCGTCCTCCTGGATGATCGTCACTATGGCCACTGGCGTGACCACACTTGCGGACGATGCGGCAATTGTAGCAAACATTCACAAGCACCGCAGCCCCAGCGCAGGCCAGTGACGTGTTCCACGTGAAACAGAAACGGCCGTTTGCTTGCCACTGCTGAGTAAAAATTAAGCAAAAATTGGCCCGAGGAAGGTTGCGCTCGCAAAAAGACACTATAATCGGAGCTCTATTCCCGCATTTTTACTTGCACTGTTACCTATTTATCATGTTATTTCCTACAGAATTCGACGTCATCGTTGTCGGTGGTGGTCACGCCGGTACCGAGGCGGCCCTCGCTTCTGCCCGCATGGGGCAGAAGACGCTATTGCTCACGCATAATATTGAGACACTGGGCCAGATGTCGTGCAACCCCTCCATCGGTGGCATCGGCAAGGGCCACCTGGTCAAGGAGGTCGATGCCATGGGCGGCGCGATGGCGATTGCCACCGACGAGTCCGGCATCCAGTTCCGCATCCTGAACTCCTCGAAAGGCCCGGCAGTCCGCGCCACGCGCGCCCAGGCCGACCGTATTTTATACAAGGCCGCCATCCGTACGCGCCTGGAAAACCAGCCGAATCTGTGGCTGTTCCAGCAAGCGGTCGATGACCTGATCGTCGAAGGCGAGCGCGTCGTCGGCGCCGTGACGCAGATCGGTTTGAAGTTCCTGTCGCGCGCCGTGGTGCTGACGGCTGGCACTTTCCTAGATGGCAAGATCCACGTGGGCTTGAATAACTACTCGGCCGGCCGCGCCGGCGATCCGCCCGCCATTTCGCTGTCCGCCCGCTTGAAGGAATTGAAGCTGCCGCAGGGCCGCTTGAAAACGGGCACGCCGCCGCGCATCGATGGCCGCACGATTGACTTTTCCGTGATGCAAGAACAGGCGGGCGACCTCGATCCCGTGCCCGTCTTTTCCGTCATGGGCAACACGGCCATGCACCCGCGCCAGGTACCGTGCTGGGTCACGCACACGAATAGCCAGACGCACGACATCATCCGCGCCGGCCTCGACCGTAGTCCCATGTACACGGGCGTGATCGAGGGTGTGGGCCCCCGCTATTGCCCATCCATCGAAGACAAGATCCACCGTTTCGCGGGCAAGGAATCGCACCAGATCTTCCTCGAGCCGGAAGGCTTGACGACGCATGAGTTCTATCCGAACGGCATTTCCACCAGCCTGCCGTTCGACGTGCAGATCGCCCTGGTGCAATCGATGAAGGGCATGGAAAACGCGCACATCCTGCGCCCCGGCTACGCCATCGAATACGATTATTTCGACCCGCGCGGCTTGAAAGCCTCGCTGGAAACCAAGGCCGTGGCGGGCCTGTTCTTCGCCGGCCAGATCAACGGCACCACCGGCTACGAGGAAGCGGCCGCGCAAGGCATGCTGGCGGGCCTGAATGCCGCCTTGCTGACGCAGGACAAGGAAGCCTGGGTGCCGGGCCGCTCCGAGGCGTATCTGGGCGTGCTGGTCGACGATCTGATCACCCAGGGCGTGCAGGAACCGTACCGCATGTTCACCAGTCGCGCCGAGTACCGCTTGAGCCTGCGCGAAGACAATGCCGACATGCGCCTGACGGAAATCGGCCGCACCCTGGGCTGCGTCGGCGACGCCCAATGGCAAGCGTTCGAGACCAAGCGCGAAGCGGTGGCGCTGGAACTGCAGCGCCTGCGTTCCACGTGGGTCAATCCGCGCATCCTGGCGGCCGCCGAATCGGAACGCATCGTCGGCCAGGCCATCGAGCGCGAGTATTCGCTGGCCGACTTGCTGTGCCGCCCGAATGTCGCCTACGACACGCTGATGAGCATGACGGGCATGGAAGGCCAGGCCCTGGCCGGCCCCGGCGTGCAGGACCCCGCCGTGCGCGAGCAGGTGGAAATCCAGCTCAAATATGCGGGCTACATCGAGCGCCAGAGCAAGGAAATCGAGCGTCACGAACACTATGAAAACCTGGCCTTGCCGGCCGGTTTTAATTACCTCGATATCGGCGCGCTGTCGGTCGAAGTGCGGCAAAAACTCGACAAGCAGCGCCCGGAAACCCTGGGCCAGGCCTCGCGCATTTCGGGCGTGACGCCGGCGGCGATTTCGCTGCTGCTGGTGCATTTGAAAAAGCGCGGCTTCGGTGCAGGTCAGGCCGAAATACAGACCACCACTTTAAAGGACGAGGTTGTTGAATGAAGCAGTTTGACCGGGCCGCACTGGCCCCCATTTTGAATGAAGGCATCGCCGCGCTGGGGCTGGACCTGAGCGCGGATCAGACGGAAAAACTGCTCGATTACCTGGCCTTGCTGGCCAAATGGAACAGCGTGTACAACCTGACGTCGGTGCGCGAGCCCCTGCAGATGCTGACCCTGCACGTGCTCGATTCGCTGGCGGCCGTGCCGGCGTTTGCAGACGCGAAGAATGTGCTCGACGTGGGCGCCGGTGGCGGCTTGCCGGGCATGGTCCTGGCCATCGCGCGGCCCGACGTAAAAGTGTCGATGATCGACACGGTGCACAAAAAGACGGCATTCCTGACGCAAGTGAAGGCCGAACTGGGCCTGGCCAACGTCACCGTGTACACCAAGCGCGTGGAGCAGCTGGAAGTGGCGCAGAAATTCGATGTGATCACCTCGCGCGCCTTTGCCGACCTGTCCGACTTCGTCAACTGGTCGCACCACGTGCTGGCCGAGGGCGGGCAATTCATCGCCTTGAAAGGGGTGGCACCGCCAGACGAGCGCGAGCGACTGCCGGCAGACTGGAAAGTGACGCAATTACGCGCCATTCAGGTACCAGGGCTAAATGCAGAGCGTCATCTGGTTTTTATAGCAAGAATGTAAAGGCCAGAAAATTAAACGGTATAAATGATATAAACCGTATAAACGATTTATATCGTATAAATGAAATAAACAGTATAAATCGTTTCGGCCGGATGCCGAAGCGCACGATGAAGTTTGCATCTCTTTACAACTAGAAGATACATGGCCAAAATTTTTTGTGTAGCAAATCAAAAGGGTGGTGTTGGTAAAACCACAACCAGCGTCAACCTCTCCGCCGGTCTGGCCAAGTTGAACCAGCGCGTGCTGCTGGTCGACCTCGACCCGCAGGGCAATGCGACCATGGGTGCCGGCATCAACAAGGCCGGCCTGAAGGCGTCCACCTATGAAGTCATGCTGGGCGAGTCCGATGTCAAAACGGCACGCCAGCGTTCGGAAGCGGGGCGCTTCGATGTCCTGCCGTCGAACCGCGAACTGGCCGGCGCCGAAGTGGAGATGGTCGAACTGGACAACCGCGAGCGCCGCCTGAAGGATGCGCTGGCCGAAGTGGACAGCGAATACGACTTCATCCTCGTTGATTGCCCACCGGCATTATCGATGCTGACCCTGAACGGCCTGTGCGCCGCGCATGGCGTGATCATCCCGATGCAGTGCGAGTACTACGCGCTGGAAGGCTTGTCCGACCTGGTCAACACCATCAAGAAGGTGCATGCCAACCTGAACCCGGACTTGAAGATCATTGGACTCTTGCGCGTGATGTTCGATCCGCGCATGACATTATCACAACAAGTGTCGGCCCAGCTGGAACAGCATTTCGGCGACAAGGTCTTCAAGACCATCATCCCGCGCAATGTCCGTCTGGCCGAAGCGCCATCGTACGGCTTGCCCGGCGTGACCTTCGACCCCAGCTCGAAAGGCGCCCAGGCGTATATCGCCTTCGGCGCCGAGATGGTCGAGCGCATTAAACATATGTAAACAAAGGGCGAGCGACTCTGATGGAATGATGTGAGCGCTCACTCAGAAAACACGATTAGGACAGCATGGCTACGAAAAAATTAAAAGGACTGGGTCGCGGACTCGACGCCCTCCTGGGTGGCGGCGGCGACTTTGCCAGCCCGGACACGCATCAACCCTCCAGCTTGCCCGTGTCGCAAATGCAAGCCGGCAAATACCAGCCGCGCACGCGCATGGACGAAGGGGCCTTGAACGAACTGGCCGCCTCGATCAAGGCGCAAGGACTGATGCAGCCTATCCTGGTGCGCCCGATCGGGCAAGACACCCTGAGCGGACTTGTTAAATATGAAATTATTGCCGGTGAACGCCGTTTCCGCGCCTCGCAACTGGCCGGCCTGACGGAAGTGCCGGTGCTGGTGCGCGATGTGGACGACCTGGCCGCCGCCGCCATGGCGCTGATCGAGAACATCCAGCGCGAAGACTTGAATCCCCTGGAAGAGGCGCAGGGTATTCACCGCCTGATCGCTGACTTCAGTTTTACGCATGAGCAAGCGGCCACTGCGCTGGGACGCTCGCGCAGCGCCGTGTCGAACCTGCTGCGCCTGATGAACCTGGCCAGTCCGGTGCAGACCATGCTGATGGCCGGCGATATCGACATGGGTCATGCGCGCGCCTTGCTGGCCGTCGATGCGGCCAGCCAGATCACGCTGGCCAACCAGGTCGTGGCCAAGCGCCTGTCGGTGCGCGAAACGGAAAAGCTCGTCACCCGCACGGTCGAGGAAGCGGCCAACCCGGTCGAACCGCGGCAAAAGGAAAAGTCCGGCGACATCGCGCGCCTGGAAGAAGAGTTGTCCGATGCGCTGGCCACGCCCGTGGTGTTCAAAATGGGCAACAAAGGCCGTGGCCAATTGGTGATCGATTTTGCCGATCTTGACGTGCTCGATGGTTTGTTGACCCGCTTGCGTGGTTAAATAGCAAGCGGCAAAGACATGGGGAGTGCGGTGTGGACAATCCAGCCATGCTTTCCAGATGCACCACGTGATTCCTTGATAACACGGCTGGAAGCGGCCAGACAAGCGACTTTGCCATATAGTGGTGCAAATGGCGGCGAATAGTCGGTAAAGCGTCAGTTTCACGCCGCAATCGCCCTGCTGCGGTGCAGCAACGTTTGACTCTATAGATCAAAGCCAACTATAATCCCGTGTCTTTGCGTGTGTAGATTTTTTTGGGAACCTGGCAATTGAGTGATTCACAACAAAGTATTGCCAAGCCCGTCTACAAAGTAGTTGCCTTGCAGTTAGCAATCGTGATCAGCTTTGCCACGCTCACCGTGTTTTTCGGTGGTAGTGTGAGAGGCTGGTCCGCCGCATGCGGCGGTGCGATCGCCGTCGCTGGCAGTCTGGCGTATGCCTTGCTGGTGGTGCGCGGTAGTAGCGACGCCAAAAAGGCTTTTCGCGCGCACTTGCGTGCGGAAATGGTGAAAATATTTCTTACAGCGGTGCTGTTTATATTGGCACTGGTGTTGTTTCAGTCGGCCGCCTGGTTATGGCTGATCTTGGGTTTCGCGGTGGCAACCTTAGCATACTGGTTTTCATTGCTCGCTGTTTAATCATTGGTTTTGGGGCCTGTTGTGCTCTGAAACGACAAATCTAAATTCATTATGACCACAGAACACGCTATTGAAGCGGGCCATGCTGCCCCGGCCAACGCCACAGAATACATCAGCCACCATTTGGCCCACTTGAAAAGCGCCGATGGCGCCTTCAACCTGGACACCTTCTGGGTGTCTGCCATCATGGGCTTTGTTTTCCTTGCCGTTTTCTACATGGCTTCGCGCCGCGCGACGGCCGGTGTTCCTGGCAAATTGCAAAACTTCGTCGAAATGATCATGGAAATGGTCAATGAGACTATTAATGGGGCCTTCCACGCAAAAAGCAAGATCATCGCGCCGCTGGCCATCACGATTTTCGTGTGGGTCTGGTTGTTGAACGCCATGGACTTCTTGCCGGTGGACTTGCTGCCGACGGTGTTGAGCTGGTTTGGCGTGCACAAGCTGCGCGTGGTGCCGACCGCCGACGTGAACCATACTTTTGCGATGTCGTTCTCGGTCGTTCTGTGCATTATCGCGTTTTCCGTCAAGGCCAAGGGCCTGGGCGGCTGGATCAAGGAATTGTTTACCGCGCCGTTCCATGCAAGTGGCATCATCGGCACGATCTTGTTGGCACCAGTTAATTTCTTGCTGCAAATGGTTGAGTTGGTTGCAAAACTGATCTCCCTGTCGCTGCGACTGTTCGGCAATATGTATGCCGGCGAGCTGATTTTCATCTTGATCGCGTTGTTGCCTTGGTGGGCACAGTGGGCGTTGGGTGGTCCATGGGCAATTTTCCATATCTTGATTGTAACTTTGCAAGCTTTTGTGTTTATGGCGTTGACGGTTGTGTATCTGAGCCTTGCGGTTGAGAAACATTAATCAGCAACTTTATATTTTGTTTTTTTAGTATCTTTCGTTTTTAAATTTAGGAGAATTTTATGCAAGCTCTGATCGCACAAGTACAAAGCATGACCGTTCTGGCAGCAGCAATCATCATCGGCCTGGCCGCAATCGGCACCGCTCTGGGCTTCGCTATTCTGGGTGGCAAATTCCTGGAAGCTTCGGCACGTCAACCAGAACTGATGCCACAACTGCAAACCAAACTGTTCGTTATCGCTGGTCTGCTGGATGCTATCTCGATGATCGGCGTTGGTATCGCTCTGCTGTACACGTTCGCTAACCCGTTCCTGTCCGCTCTGACGGCTGTTGCTCAGTAATTCGCTCCAACCCTAGGAGAAACTTTTAGTTAGGAGCAAAGGTATGGACATCAATATGTCGCTCATCGGCCAGATGATCACCTTCGCGGTGTTGGTCTGGTTCTCGATGAAGTTCGTATTTCCAGCGCTGAACACAGCGCTGGATGAGCGTGCCAAACGAATCGCGGATGGATTGGCTGCGGCCGATCAAGGTCAGGCTTCGATGGCTGTCGCTGAAAAGCGTGCGCAAGAGGCATTGAACAGTGCACGTGAAGAAGCGTCGCAACGCGTTGCGGACGCTGAAAAGCGCGCGCAGCTGGTTGCTGAAGAGATCAAGC
Source organism: Janthinobacterium sp. 78 (assembly GCF_003096775.1). Classification (NCBI taxonomy): domain Bacteria; kingdom Pseudomonadati; phylum Pseudomonadota; class Betaproteobacteria; order Burkholderiales; family Oxalobacteraceae; genus Janthinobacterium; species Janthinobacterium sp. 78. The sequence continues at coordinate 419,499 of NZ_QENT01000001.1, forward strand.
AAAATGCACAAGCTGAAGCGGCGCGTATCATTGCGCAAGCCCAGTCGGACGCGGAACAGCAACTGTCGAAAGCACGCGAACAATTGCGCGCTCAGGTGGCTGACCTGGCTGTCAAGGGTGCCGAGCAGATCTTGAAGCGTGAAGTCAACGCTACGGCTCACGCCGAAATGTTGCAGCGTCTTGCTGTCGAGCTGTAATCATGGCAGAACTCGCAACCGTCGCCCGTCCCTACGCGGAAGCTTTGTTCCGCGTAGCCCAAGCTGGTAAGGAGTCAAGCAACCTCGCGGCGTGGTCCGAACTGGTGTCCGAACTGGCACAGATCGGTAGCCACCCCGAGGTACAGGCGTACGCGCGCAATCCGAAAGTTTCGGAAAGCGACGTCGCCGCCACCATCCTGTCGTTGTTGAAATCGCCGCTCAATGAGGAAGTCAAAAACTTCGTCACGTTGTTGATCGAAAATGGCCGCATCAGCCTGCTGCCGGAAATCGGCGCGCAATTCCATGCCTTGAAAAATGGTCTGGAAGGTGCGGCTGACGCCGAGATCACGAGCGCTTTCGATCTGAGCGAAGGCCAAACGGCCGAGCTGGTCGCAACGCTGGAAAAGAAATTCAGTCGTAAGCTCAACCCTGCCGTCACAGTGGATCCATCGCTGCTCGGCGGCGTGCGCGTGGTTGTTGGCGACCAAGTGCTCGATACCTCGGTGCGCGCCAAGCTGCAGCAACTGCACGCTGCACTGGTGTCGTAAGACACGCGCTTCGGCAGGCCAGCTAAGACAGACCCTTACCCCTCGCGCAAGCTGAGAGAAACACTTTTAGGAGTTAGTATGCAACTCAACCCATCTGAAATCAGCGAGTTGATCAAGAGCCGGATCCAAGGTCTTGACGGCGGCGCTGAAGTGCGTAATCAAGGCACGGTTATTTCCGTCGCCGACGGTATCTGCCGCATCCACGGTTTGTCGGACGTGATGCAAGGCGAGATGCTGGAATTCCCAGGCAACACGTTTGGCCTGGCAATGAATCTGGAACGCGACTCCGTCGGTTCCGTGATTCTGGGTGCCTACGAGCACATCTCCGAAGGCGACACGGTGAAATGCACCGGCCGCATTCTGGAAGTGCCAATTGGTCCTGAGCTGCTCGGCCGCGTTGTCAACGCGCTGGGTCAGCCAATCGACGGCAAAGGCGCCATCGACACGAAACTGACGGCCGCGATTGAAAAAATCGCTCCGGGCGTGATCGCCCGTGAGTCCGTTTCGCAACCAATGCAAACCGGCCTGAAGTCGATCGATGCGATGGTTCCAGTTGGCCGCGGCCAGCGCGAACTGATCATCGGCGACCGTCAAACCGGCAAGTCGGCTGTGGCGATTGATGCGATCATCAATCAAAAAGGCCAGGGCATGAAATGTATCTACGTCGCGATTGGCCAAAAAGCCTCGTCGATCAAGAACATCGTGCGCTCGCTGGAACAGCACGGCGCGATGGAATACACCATCGTTGTCGCCGCTTCCGCTTCGGAATCGGCCGCCATGCAATACATCTCGCCGTACTCCGGTTGCGCCATGGGCGAATACTTCCGTGACCGCGGTGAAGATGCACTGATCGTCTACGATGATCTGTCCAAACAAGCTGTTGCATACCGTCAAATCTCGCTGCTGCTGCGCCGTCCACCAGGTCGCGAAGCGTACCCAGGCGACGTGTTCTACCTGCACAGCCGCCTGCTGGAACGCGCAGCACGCGTGAACGCCGACTACGTCGAGAAGTTCACCGACGGCGCCGTCAAAGGCAAGACCGGTTCCCTGACGGCACTGCCGATCATTGAAACGCAAGCTGGCGACGTATCCGCATTCGTTCCAACCAACGTGATTTCGATTACCGACGGTCAGATCTTCCTGGAAACCTCGCTGTTCAACGCCGGTATCCGTCCTGCAATTAACGCCGGTATTTCCGTATCGCGCGTCGGTGGCGCCGCCCAGACCAAGGTCATCAAAAACCTGTCCGGCGGTATCCGTACCGACTTGGCGCAGTACCGTGAATTGGCCGCGTTTGCGCAGTTCGCATCCGACCTCGATGAATCGACCCGCAAGCAGCTGGACCGTGGTGCGCGCGTGACGGAATTGCTCAAGCAAGCCCAGTACTCGCCACTGTCGATCTCGCTGATGGCCGTATCGCTGTTCTCGGTGAACAAAGGCTTCATGGACGACGTGCCAGTCAAGCAAGTGCTGTCGTTCGAAGCTGGTGTCCACGCTTACATGAAGACCAAGCAAGCTGCTCTGCTGGCCAAGATCGAAGAAACCAAGCAACTCGACAAAGACAGCGAAGCAACTCTGTCGGCGGCCATTGCTGATTTCAAGAAATCCGGCGCATATTAAGCGGCCAGGCGGCGCCCACCTCGAGTGAGGCGCCGCCCTACGCGCAGAAGGAGTAAGGACTCATGGCATCAAGCAAAGAGATACGAGGCAAGATCAAGAGCGTAGAGAATACGAAGAAGATCACCAAGGCGATGGAAATGGTCGCCGCGTCCAAAATGCGCAAGGCGCAAGACCGGATGCGGGCCGCTCGTCCCTATAGTGACAAGATTCGGAATATCGCCGCCAATCTGGCGAATGCCAATCCGGAATACACGCACCCGTTCCTGGCAGCTGCCCAGGGTACGCAAGCGAAGGCAGTGGGTTTCATCGTTGTCACGACCGACAAGGGTCTGTGCGGCGGCATGAACACCAACATCCTGCGCCAGGTGACGTCGAAGTCGCGCGAGCTGGAAGCAGCTGGCAACCGGATTGAAGCAGTTGCCATCGGTAACAAGGGTTTGGGTTTTTTGAATCGCATCGGCGTCAAGATCGTCGCTTCTGCCATTCAAACTGGTGATACGCCCCACCTGGAAAAATTGATCGGACCTGTCAAGGTCATGCTCGAAGAGTTCCAGGCAGGCAAGCTCGACGCAGTGTACCTGTGCTACACCAAATTCATCAACACGATGAAGCAGGAACCAGTGGTCGAACAGTTGCTGCCCCTGACGGCTGACAAGATGGTCGCCGACAAGAGCGCACACTCGTGGGATTACATCTACGAGCCGGATGCACAAAGCATCATCGACGAATTGCTGGAGCGCTATGTAGAAGCGCTGGTGTACCAGGCAGTCGCGGAGAATCTGGCGTCCGAGCAATCGGCACGGATGGTCGCGATGAAAGCTGCAAGCGACAACGCGGGTAGTGTGATCGGCGAACTGAAGCTGATCTACAACAAGACCCGCCAAGCTGCGATTACCAAAGAACTCTCCGAAATCGTCGCCGGTGCGGCTGCGGTTTAAACGAATTTAACTATATTGAAGGAACGAACATGGCTGATGGCAAAATCGTTCAGTGTATCGGCGCTGTGGTGGACGTTGAGTTTCCCCGCAACGCGATGCCTAAGGTATTTGATGCCTTGAAGATGGCAGGCTCGGAACTGACCCTGGAAGTACAACAGCAGTTGGGCGACGGCATTGTCCGTACCATTGCACTCGGCACGTCCGATGGCTTGCGTCGCGGCATGATGATTCAGAACACCGGCAAACCTATCATGGTGCCAGTCGGTAAAGCAACCCTGGGTCGCATCATGGACGTGCTGGGTAACCCGATTGACGAATGCGGCCCTGTGTCGCACGAGCAAGTCGCGTCGATCCACCGCACCGCTCCTGCATACGACGAACTGTCGCCATCGCAAGAACTGCTGGAAACCGGCATCAAGGTGATCGATCTGGTTTGCCCGTTTGCAAAAGGCGGTAAAGTCGGTCTGTTCGGCGGCGCTGGCGTAGGCAAGACCGTCAACATGATGGAATTGATTAACAACATCGCCAAAGCGCACAGCGGCGTGTCCGTGTTCGCCGGTGTGGGTGAGCGTACGCGTGAAGGTAACGACTTCTACCACGAGATGGCTGACGCGAAAGTGGTCGATCTGGAAAATCCAGAGAACTCCAAAGTGGCGATGGTCTACGGTCAGATGAATGAACCGCCAGGTAACCGTCTGCGCGTTGCGCTGACCGGCCTGACGATCGCTGAATCGTTCCGTGATGAAGGCAAGGACGTTCTGTTCTTCGTCGACAACATCTACCGCTTTACGCTGGCCGGTACCGAAGTGTCGGCACTGCTGGGCCGTATGCCGTCGGCTGTGGGTTACCAACCGACCCTGGCTGAAGAAATGGGCCGTCTGCAAGAGCGTATCACGTCGACCAAGACCGGTTCGATCACCTCGATCCAGGCCGTCTACGTTCCAGCCGATGATTACACCGATCCATCGCCTGCTACCACGTTTGCTCACTTGGATTCGACCGTTGCGCTGTCGCGTGACATCGCTTCCCTGGGTATCTACCCAGCCGTGGACCCACTCGATTCGACCTCGCGTCAGCTCGATCCGTTGATCGTTGGTCAAGAGCACTATGACACCGCGCGTGCCGTGCAAACGACCCTGCAACGCTACAAAGAATTGCGCGACATTATCGCGATTCTGGGTATGGACGAGCTGGCACCGGAAGACAAACTGCTGGTTGCCCGTGCACGTAAGATGCAGCGTTTCCTGTCGCAGCCTTTCCACGTCGCTGAAGTCTTTACCGGCGCGCCTGGTAAATACGTTTCGCTCAAAGACACGATCAAGGGCTTCAAAATGATCGCTTCGGGCGAACTCGATCACCTGCCGGAACAAGCGTTCTACATGGTCGGCACGATCGAAGAAGCAATCGAAAAAGCCAAGAAACTTAACTAAGTTAAGTCTGGGCCTAACCCCGCCCCTCAGAAGGCGGGGTTCTTCAACCCGATAGGATACACATGGCACACACAATTCACGTTGACGTGGTTTCCGCTGAAGAACTGATTTTTTCAGGCGAAGCAGAATTCGTCGCGTTGCCGGGTGAGCAGGGCGAGCTGGGTATCTACCCACGCCACACGCCTTTGATTACCCGCATCCGTCCGGGCGCGGTCCGCATCAAGGTAGTCGGTCAGGCTGAAGAAGAATTCGTCTTCGTTGCCGGCGGTCTGCTGGAAGTGCAACCGGACACCGTGACCGTCCTGGCCGATACCGCGATCCGCGGTCACGACCTCGACGAAGCGAAAGCGCTGGAAGCGAAGAAGTTGGCGGAAGAGAATATCCACAACAAGGATTCGGGCATCGACTACGCGCAAGCGCAAGCCGAGCTGGCCAGCGCGATTGCGCAGCTGGCAGCGATCCAGAAACTGCGCAAGCATTAATTTGCTCGCATGCAGTAAAACAAAAAGGCAGCCTGCGGGCTGCCTTTTTTTTGTGCAAACTGATGTCAGTAAAAATCAGCGGCGCTTGTCCTTGCCCCTTTCCAGTCCCGCCTTCAATATCGTCTTCCACTTGGCGCGCGCGGCAATGCGCTCGAGCGGCGTTGCCTCGCCACGGTGCGCGTCGCGCAGCAGCTTGTGATAATTGCGCAGGCGGTCCGCATCGACGGCGCCGCGCACGGCGCAACCGGGTTCGCTCGCATGCCGGCAATCGCGGAACTGGCACGTCGCTGCGAGCGCCGCAATGTCGTCAAACGTGGCCGCCAGGGTCTGCGCATCGGCATCGGCCTGCCAGCTGCGCAAGCCCGGCGTGTCGATGATGCAGGCGCCATCCGCGCACTGGTGCAGCGAGCGGGCCGTCGTCGTATGCCGGCCACGGCCGTCGCCATGGCGCACAGCATTGGTCGCCTGCCCGGCCGTACACAGGGTATTGGTCAGGCTGGACTTGCCGGCGCCCGATGAACCGAGCAGCACCAGGGTCTGGCCGGCACCCAGCCAGGGTTCCAGGATGGCCACGTCATACGCGTGGCGTGTATCGACGGCAAACAGCGGCACGTGGGGCGGCAGGCGCTGTTTCAGCTGCGCCAGTTTGCCGGCCACGTCGTCGGCCACGTCGGCCTTGCTCAGCACCACCACAGGCGTCACTTGCGCCGCCAGCACGATGGCCAGATAGCGCTCGAGACGGCGCGGATTAAAATCCCCGTCCAATCCCATCACCAGCAGGGCCGTATCGACATTGCTGGCAAGTACCTGGCGGCGGCCGTCATTGCCGCGCCGGGCGATTTGCGTGACTGGGGATAAGTGCGCCGTTATCCACAGCGTGCCGTGACCATCGTGTTCGGCGGCGACCCAGTCGCCGACCGTGAGGACGTCGTCCTGCGCCTGCAACTGGTGCAGCAGGCGCGGCAGGATCTGCGCCGGGTGTTCCAGGATGCCGTCGTGCACAAGGATGCTGTCGCGGTGCACGGCGCTCACGCGCAGCAGCTGCGCGCGGGAAGACGATAGCGGGGAAGATAAGTCGAGTTGGGTGGCTGCGCCGGCGATGGCCTGCTGCAGCCCGATAAGGCGTAGTTGCGCAAAATCGAATGCGATCATGGTAGCGTGATTCCAGATTCTGTCGTCCGCGTACGGACATTTAGCCTGCGCGTGCAGGCACAGCCAGTCGCGATGACTGGCACGAAAGAAGGGGAACGTCGGCTACGCGATCACGCGTATGGGGAGTTGCGAGCTAAGGGGCTACGCAGGGAAAAACAGTGATCAGGCAGCTGACAACACGGCAGTATCCGAATGGCGCATATTGTCTACTCCTGAGGTGTGAGGGAAAACGCCAGTGTGCCAGCGGCGTGCGCCGCCGTCAATGGAAGCTGTGGCTTAGCTGCACATGCCGTACGCCTGGCGTTCGGGGAAATAGCGGTAAGTAAACGTGCGCACCGGATAGCGCTTGCCGGCGACGAGCATGTCGGGCATCGACAGATCGAAGCGCTGCGGCAGCTGGCGCGGCAGTTGCAATCGCAAGCGCCACTGGGTTTCGGCGCTCGAACCGACGGCGGAAAACATGATGGGCAGCTGCTCGATGACGTCGACGATTTCCGCCTTGCGGTTCATGCCGCGCTGGTAGATGGTCAGCACTTTCGCTTCGGCGAAGGGGGGCTTTTTCGGCTCTTCCAGCAGGAAGGACAGGCGCGTAAAACTGGCTTGCGTGCCGATGGGAAGCGTAAAAATCAGCGCCAGCTCCGTGCCGCCTTCTTTCAATGTGACGGGGGGCGTGGCATATACGCTGATACCGCGCGGCAGCTCGAAGCGTGAACCCTCCGTCCACGTCTTGCACTCGGGCGTGGTGGCCTGGTACAGGCTCGGCGCCGTGTAGTCGTCGCAGGCGGAAACCAGCAGTAGCAGGGGCAGGGCGAGGAGGGCGGAACGGCGCATGGGAGTCACGGTTGGAGGATCAGCCGACAGTGTAAGCGATCCCCACGCGATCCACCAGCGACGCCAGGCCTACCCTGGCGGGGCGCGCCGCACGGACTGCAACTGGCAGTGCGTCGCCTGCAGCGCATCCTTGATGACGCCCAATGCCAGCTGCGGCTGCGCCGCGCCGCACATGAAGATGTCGACGGCGGCAAAGCTGCATTCCGGCCAGGTGTGGATGGAAATGTGCGATTCGGCCAGCAGCACCACGCCGGTGACGCCCTGGCCTGCGCCAAAGCTGTGGAAATGGCTGTGCAGCACCTGCGCGCCGGCCGTAGTGGCCGCTGCGCGCAGCAGGCGTTCGAGCGCATCGCCATCGCGCAGGCGCTCCGGTGCGATGCCCGACAGGTCGGCCAGCAAGTGGGTGCCCAGAGGCAGATGCGGGGTGGCGGTCATGCTTATTTATGGCTGCCGCCGCTGGAGCCGCCACCATAGCTGCCGCCGCCGCTGCCCGTGCGCGAACTCCAGCTGCTGCCGCTGCTGCTGCCGGCTACCTTGAACATGCGCACCCAATTGGCGGCCGTGACGGAAAACGTCACCATCAGGGCATAGATCACATATTTACTCATGGGGGATTCTTTGCATTCTTGTCGAGAAAAGCGGCGGGCAGGAACAGCGCCAGGCAGCCCAGCAAACTCCACATCAAGGTGCTGGAGAACGAGACGAACATGGGGATCGCATTCAAGACCAGCACGATGACGATGAAGACCTTGGCGATGCCGCGATGACTCAGCTGGATATTCTGCACCTTGGCGCCGCCATGGAAGGCGGCGCCGAACCAGGCGGCCATCTGGTCATAGGCGACGGGTACGGAGCGCGACCAGGTCATTTCCTCGCCGGTGAGCTCCGCCGCCAGCTTGGTCTGTCCCTGTTCGAATTCAAACACGCGCGTGCTGTCGCCGACGGCCACCTTCCAGTTGAAGGCGCCCGCCGCGTACACGACCTGCGAGCCGTAGTCGTACAGTTTGCGATACGTGGCGCCATCGAGCGTGCAGGTAGCGGCGTCCAATGACGCCCAGTTGGGCCAGTTCGGCAGCACGTTCGAGCGCGACCAGCCGTCGTCCGTCTCCACCAGCCAGAAGAAGCCGGCGCGCGCGTTGTACAACAGGTATTCGTTCCATTCGCTGCCTTCGTCGTCGGCGCGGCGCATCATGCCGATGACCGTGAAGTCGGCATTGCTGATCTTTGCGCTGGCGCCCAGCTCCAGCGTGATGTCGGCGTTGTCGTGCACCTGCTTGCCGATGGCCAGCACCTGCGCTTCCGGGCCGCTGGCGTCGAGCTGCGCGTGGCAAGCGGGGCACACGAGCTGCGCCGCCGCGCCGGGCACATACTTGATGCCGCTGCCGCAGGACGGGCAGTCGAGCGCATCGAGCTTGCCGCGGTACTTGCCGGCGCTCTTGGCGATGGCGTCGTCGTCGCGCAGCAGCTGGCATTTCAAACTGTCCAGGGTGACGGCAACGCCCTGGTAGACGACCGGTTGCGGGCCATCCGTGTAGTCGAGCGTGACAAAGCTGGCGTAGTTGCGCAAGTCCGCCACCTGGATGCGCCAGCCCGCGCCCACCTTGAACGGCAGTTCGCCCTGGCCGGCGATGCACTCGGCGTTGCGGATCTCGGCCGCCGTGTACGGCTCGCCGCAGAGCGTATAGCGCTTGCCCGGCGCCAGTTCGCCAAAGACGGGCAAGGCGTCTTGCGTCGCGCGCTCACGCGTCAGCGTGTACAGGCCGGACGAGTCGCCCAGCCAGGCCGTGCTGGCGTCGTCGAACAGCAGATACCACTCGTTCCACGTGCCGGCGCTGTAGCGCTGCTGGATGCGCCCGACGACCGTGAAGTGCACGCCATCGTGCACGCCGGCCGTGCCGATCTGGATAGGTGAATAGTCTTCCAGGACGGCCGACATCTTGCCCGCGTCCCTGACGGAATCGGCGTCCTTGAGGATGGTGCTGTGGCAGTACTCACACACGGCGAGCACGGAAGCGTGCGAGCGGAAGCGGACTTCCGCGCCGCAGCTGGGACAGGAAACAGTTTGCATGCAGTCGTATTTCGCTCTAATCAGCCGATCAGTTTTTTCAGCAGTTCAGCCTTGGCGCCGTCGTAGTCGGCCGGCGAAATGAGACCCTTGTCGAGCAAGCCTTTGAGTTTTTCCAGGCGCGCTTCGATCGGTTCTTCGCTTGGCGCCGGTGGCGTCGCCGGAGCAGGTGCCGGGGCGGGCTGCTGCAGCGCACCGCCCATGCTTTGCGCCATCACCTGGCCGATCGACAGTCCGGCGCCCAGTCCCGCGCCGATGCCGGCCATGCCGCCCTCGTTCTGCGCCGCCAGCGGGATCGCGTTGGCGACCTGGAACTTGGTGTAGCCGCTCATCTTGTCGGCGCCCAGCCCGCCCTTCATGCCGGCCGAGATGCGCTCGTCGAGCGCCGCCTGCAATTCCTCGGGCAGGCTGATGCTGGCCACGTTGAATTCATCGAGGCCCACGCCATAGCGGACAAACGCCTGCGCCAGGCCATCCTTGACCTCTTGTGCCATCAGCGCCTGGTTGGCCGCCATGTCGAGGAAGGGGACATTCGCGCCGCCCAGCGAGCTGGCCATGCTCGACATCAGAATGCCGCGCAATTGATCTTCCACCTCGTCGCGCGTATAGACTTCGCGCGTGCCGCTGATCTCGGTGAAGAAGGTGCGGGCGTCGGCGATGCGGTACGAGTACATGCCGAAGGCGCGCACGCGGATCATGTCGAAATCCTTGTCGCGGATGGTGATCGGCTGCGGCGTACCCCATTTGCGGCCCGTCTGCACGCGGGTGCTGAAGTAATACACGTCCGACTTGAAGGGCGAGTCGAACAGCTTGTCCCAGTTTTTCAGGTTGGTCAGCAGCGGTAACGTCTGCGTCGTCAGCTTGTGCGTGCCGGGACCGAAGACGTCGGCGATCTTGCCTTCATTGACGAAGACGGCGACCTGCGATTCGCGCACATTCAGGATGGCGCCGTTCTGGATCTCGAAGTCCTGCATGGGGAAGCGCCAGGCCAGTACGCCTTCCGTTTCTTCGTTCCACTGCAGTACGTCGATAAACTGCTTCTTGATAAAGCTGCCGAGGCTCATGATGGATATCCTTGAATAAGATAAAACGGTGTCAGGAAATGCAGGCGGCGTTGATGGCGCCGATCGACAGCGAAATGGCGCCCAGCAAGCCGCCAAAGGCGCTGTTGTTCGATTCGATCTGGTCCTTCGACATGCGCAGCAGGCGCGTGGTGACCACGTACGCCAGCAATTGCACCACCATGGCGCCGAAGGCCCAGGCGAAGAATTGCTGGTAGTCGGCCGTGTGCATCAGGGACGAGGCGATGGTGGCGGAAAAGCCCAGCAGCGCGCCGCCCAGCGACAGCGCCGCCGCCTGGTTGCCCTGGCGGATCAGCAGCACTTCGTTGTACGGCGTGACGCGCGTGTAGATGATAAAAAATACAATCAACAGCCCGGCGGCCAGTAAAAGATGGATCAGATAGTTTAGGATGGCGGGCACGGCTTTCCTCGCAATGAGTATTTGATAACGTCAACGCATATTAGAACAAAAAAAGTCCCATGAACAAAAAAATTCTGATCTTGTCCGTCTTCGTGGTCGCCTCCTGCGGCCTCGCGTATGAGCTGATCGCCGGCGCCATGTCCAGCTACCTGCTCGGCGACTCCATCCTGCAGTTTTCCACCATCATTGGCTGCTACCTGTTTGCCATGGGTGTGGGTGCTCACTTTTCAAAGTATGTCAAGGACGACGACGTGCTCTCGCGCTTCGTCGACATCGAGCTGGCCGTGGGCCTGATCGGCGGCCTCTCGGCCGCCATCCTGTTCATGACGTTTTCGTGGATGGCGGCGCCATTTCGCACCTTATTGTATGTGATGGTGTTCCTGATCGGCGCACTGGTCGGCATGGAAGTGCCGCTGGTGATGCGTGCGCTGAACACGCGGCAAACCGAATTTTCCGAACTGGTCAGCCGTGTGCTCACCTTCGATTACCTGGGTGCGCTGGCCGTCTCCCTGCTGTTTCCGCTGGTGCTGTCGCCGTACCTGGGACTGGTGCGCACGGGCTTTTTGTTCGGCATGCTGAATGTGGCCGTCGGCCTGTGGAGCATTTACGTGTTTCGCGCCGAACTGAAAAACCTCACGGGGCGCTTCCTGCGCGCCTGCGCCGTGCTGCTGCTGCTGGTGACCGGCTTTGCCATGTCGGACCGCATGGTGGAGTGGGGTGAGCACGGCCTGTTCGGCGACCAGATCGTGTATTCCACCACCACGCCCTACCAGCGCCTGGTGATCACGCGCTGGAAGGACGATACGCGGCTGTACATCAATGGCAACCTGCAGTTTTCCTCGCGCGACGAGTACCGCTACCACGAGGCGCTGGTGCACCCCGTGCTGGAAGCCTTGCCATGGGCGCGCCGCGTGCTGGTGCTGGGCGGTGGCGATGGCCTGGCGCTGCGCGAAATCCTGCGTTATCCCCATATAGAACACGTCACCGTGGTCGACCTCGACCCCGCCATGACGGCCGCGTTTACCACGCGCCCGGAACTGGCAAAGCTGAATAACAATTCGTTCTCGGACAAGCGCGTCACCGTCGTTAATGCCGATGCCGCCGTCTGGCTGCGCAACAACGGCGACATGTTCGACGCGGCCATCGTCGACTTCCCCGATCCCTCCAGCTTCGCGCTCGGCAAACTGTATTCCGTGCCCTTCTACGACCTGGTGAAAAAACACCTGGCGGTCAAGGGCTTGATGGTGGTGCAATCGACGTCGCCGTTCTTTGCTCCGCACGCCTACTGGACCATCAATGCGACCCTGCGCGAAGTGGGCATGCGCACCTGGCCCTACCACGCCTACGTACCCTCGTTCGGCGAATGGGGTTTTATTCTGGCCTCGCCCCAGCTAGACTACACACCGCCGACGACATACCGCCTGCCGATGCGCTACCTGAATGCGGACACCACGCGCGAAATGTTCATCTTCCCGCCCGACATGCAGCCGCTGCCGATGGCGCCGAATCGCCTCAATACCCAGTCGCTCGTGCATGAATTCGAGCAGGACTGGAACCGGGTGATCCGCTGATGCAGCGCCGCTCCTTCATGCTGTGGGCTGCCGGTGGCACGGCGGCGGCCGCCGCCGGCATCGGCAGCATCGCCGCGTATCTGCGCTGGCAGGAAATCACGCCGAAGGTGCTGTATCCGGGCCGCAGCGAGGGACACTATTTGCGCAAGCTGCTGCGTGAGCACACGGCGCTGCCGCCGCCTACACGCATCTTGAGCACCGACGTGGCAATTTTAGGTTCCGGCATCGCCGGCCTGACGGCGGCATGGCGCCTGAACAAGCTGGGGCACCAGGATTTCCTGATGATCGACGGCCCGCAGCCCTACGGCAACGCGGCCGGCGGCCACTTCGGCGAGCTGGCCTATCCGACCGGTGGTCATTATTTGCCGCTGCCTTCACCCGAATCGACCCATGTGCGCGAGATCCTGTTCGACCTGGGAATTATCCAGCGCGACCCGCAGGCGGAAAAGCCGACTTACGACGAGCGTTATATTTTGCACGCGCCGGAAGAACGATTGCTGTTCAACGGTCACTGGCAGGATGGCTTCATTCCCACCGAAGGCGTGCTGCCTGCGGAACTGGCGCAGCACGCGCGCTTCTTTGCGCAGGTGGCGCAGCTGCGCCAGGCGCGCGGCAACGACGGCAAGCGCGTGTTTGTCTTTCCCACCGTGGAATCGTCGCAAGACCCGGCCTGGCAGGCGCTCGACGCCATCACCTTGAAGCAGTGGATGGAGCGCGAAGGCTATACCTCGCCCACCTTGCACTGGTATCTGAATTACTGCTGCCGCGACGACTATGGCACGCGCTATGACCAGGTGTCGGCCTGGGCCGGCCTGCATTACTATTGCAGCCGCTGGGGCCAGGCGGCGAATGCGGGCAACGGCGCCTGGCTGACCTGGCCCGGTGGCATGCAACCCGTGGCCACGGCCATGGAGCAGGCCTCGGGTGTCCAACGTCATGCGGGCACGGTGGTGTCCGTGCAGACGACGGACCAGGGCGTCGAAGCGCTGTGCCTGGAGCTGGTCGATGGCCAGCCGCGCACCTACCTGGTCAAGGCGCGCAAGGCCATCTGCGCCATGCCGCTGTATGTCGCGGCGCGCGTAGTGAACAATATCGCCGACTATGGCTTTGACGCGAAGCGCGATACGCCCGCGTATGCGCCGTGGATGGTGGCGAATTTTTTACTGAAACGCTTTCCCGACGAACTGCCGCATGCGCCGCTGTGCTGGGACAACGTGGTGTATCAGGAACCGGGCCTCGGCTATGTCGTCTCCACGCACCAGGATATCCGTGTGCGCCCGCCCGAGAAAACCGTCTTCAGCGCCTACGTGGCCTTGTCCGACCGCACGCCGCAGCAAGCGCGCAAATGGTTAGATGTGGCCACGCCCGAGCAATTGCTGGCGCTGGCCAGCGTCGATTTAAAGACGGCGTATGGACGCGATTTTGCCAGCTGCGTCGAGCGCGTCGACATCACCGTGCGCGGCCACGCCATGGCCGCACCGTTACCTGGATTTCGCAGCAATGCGGGCTTGAAGGCGCTGCGCGAGCACGACGGCGCCATCCTGTTCGCGCATGCCGATTTGTCGGGCTTTTCCGTGTTTGAGGAAGCGGCGTGGTGGGGGGACAGGGCCGCGCGCCTGGCGGTGAAATGAAAAAGGCCGGCGCAAGCGCCGGCCAGAGCCCCCTAAGGCTCGAACCTGTACTTCCTTGTTCTTCTCATTTATTTTTATTAATGACGTCGATGAAGACGGCCGCCAGCAGCACCAGGCCTTTGATCACCTGCTGGTAATCGATGCCGATGCCCATGATGGACATGCCGTTGTTCATCACGCCCATGATGAAGGCACCGATCACGGCCCCCATCACCTTGCCCACGCCGCCCGAGGCCGAGGCGCCGCCGATGAAGCAGGCGGCGATCACGTCGAGCTCGAATCCTGTGCCGGCCTTCGGCGTGGCCGTGTTCAGGCGCGCCGCGAAGATCAGGCCGGCCAGCGCGGCCAGCATGCCCATGTTGACGAAGGTGTAGAAGCTTACCCGTTCCGTCTTGATGCCGGACAGGCGCGCCGCCTTCTCGTTGCCGCCCACGGCATACACGCGGCGGCCCAGCACGGTGCGGTTGGTAATGAAGGTGTAGGCGACGATCAGCACCGACATCACGGCCAGCACGTTCGGGAAACCGCGGTACGACGACAGCAGGTAGCTGAAATACACCATCACGGCGGCGAAGATCGCGTTTTTCAGCAGGAAGAAGGCGCGTGGCTCGTTTTCCATGCCGTGTTTCAGTTGCTTGGCGCGGCTGCGCAGCGAGGTGAAGATCAGCGCCGCGGCGGCGATCACGCCCAGCAGCAGCGACAGGCCGCGCAGGTTTTCACCGCCGAACGGATCGGGTAAAAAGCCCGAGCTGAGCATCTGGAAGCCTTCCGGGAAGGGGCCGACCGACTGGCCAGCGAGCAGCGCCAGGGTCAGGCCCTTGAACACCAGCATGCCGGCCAGGGTGACGATAAACGACGGGATCTTGAAGAAGGCGACGAAATAGCCTTGCGCGCCGCCGATGACGGCGCCGGCGATCAGGCAGATGATGCTGGCGGCGACAAAGTTCATCTCGTAGTTGACGATCAGGACGGCCGCCAGCGCGCCGACGAAGCCGACCACGGAGCCGACGGACAAATCGATATGGCCGGCCACGATGACCATCAGCATGCCCAGCGCCATGATGACGATGTAGCTGTTTTGCAGCACCAGGTTCGTCAGGTTCAGCGGCTGCATCAGGGTGCCATCGGTCATGTACTGGAAAAAGCCCATGATGGCGATCAGGGAGAGCAGCATGCCGTAGTCGCGCATATTGTTCTTCAAAAAGCCGGCATAGCTTTTCGCTTGCGGCGCGGCCGCTGGCGCTGCTGCTGCCGGCACGCCTGCTGTCAGTTTATTGTCCATTGTTTTCTCCGTGTGTAACGATCGCGCGCATGATGCGTTCCTGCGATGCTTCTGCCGCGCTCAGTTCTGCCGCGAAGCGGCCTTCGTTCATGACATAGATCCGGTCGCACATGCCCAGCAGTTCCGGCATTTCCGAGGAAATCATGATGATGCATTTGCCTTCGGCGGCCAGCTCGCTGATGATGCTGTAGATCTCATATTTGGCGCCCACGTCGATGCCGCGGCTCGGTTCATCGAGGATCAGGATGTCGGGGCGCGAAAACAGCCACTTCGCCAGCACCACTTTCTGCTGGTTGCCGCCGGACAGATTGACCACCTTTTGCGCCACGCTCGAGCAACGGGTCTTGAGCTTGCGGCGGAACTCCTCGGCCACGCCGAATTCACGCTGCTCGTCGATCACCATGTGCCTGGAAATCGCATCCAGGTTGGCCAGGCTGGTGTTCTTCTGGATGTCTTCCTCGAGGATCAGGCCCAGGCCCTTGCGGTCTTCCGTGACATACGCGAGGCCATGGGCGATCGCCTTGCCGATGGTGCTGACATCGATTTCCTGGCCATTCTTGAGCACCGTGCCGCTGATGCGCTGGCCGTAGGCGCGCCCGAAAATGCTCATCGCCAGTTCCGTGCGCCCGGAGCCCATCAAACCGGCGATGCCGATGATCTCGCCCTTTTTGGCGTGCATATTGATGCCCTTGATGACGGGGCGGTCGGCATGCTCGGGATGGAAGACGCGCCAGTCGCGCACCTCGAAAATGGTCTCGCCTATCGTCGGCGTGCGCGGCGGATAGCGGTCGGCCATCTCGCGCCCGACCATTTTTTCAATGATGCGGTCTTCGCTGACGGGCTCGATGCGGCAGTCGAAACTGTCGACCGTGTTCCCGTCGCGCAGCACCGTGATGGCATCGGCGACACGTGAAATTTCATTGAGCTTGTGTGAAATCAGGATCGAGGCGATACCCTGCGCTTTCAGATCCAGCAGCAGGTCGAGCAGGGCCGCGCTGTCGCTTTCGTTCAAGCTGGCCGTCGGCTCGTCGAGGATCAGCAGCTTGACGTCCTTGCACAGCGCCTTGGCGATTTCGATCAGCTGCTGCTTGCCCACGCCCAGGTTGGTGATCAGGGTGTCCGGGGACTCTTTCAGGCCGACTTTGTGCAGCAGTTCGCGCGTCTTCGTTTGCGCGTATTCCCAGTCGATGACGCCCATATGGGCCGGTTCGTTGCCGAGGAAGATATTCTCGGCGATCGACAACTGGGGCACCAGCGCCAGTTCCTGGTGGATGATGATGATGCCGATTTCTTCGCTGTCCTTGATGCCGCGGAAGTGCCGCGTCTGGCCCAGGTAATCGATGTCGCCCGTATAGCTGCCATGGCCGTAGACGCCGCTCAGCACTTTCATCAGGGTCGATTTGCCGGCGCCGTTTTCGCCGACGATGGCGTGGATCTCGCCGCTGCGTACCCGCAGGTTGACATTGTCGAGCGCCACGACGCCCGGGAATGTTTTGCGTATCCCGCGCATTTCCAGGATAGTGTTCGTCATATAACCTCTCTGGCACGGCCGCGCTGGTCGGCATCGGTCGTGCGGCAGTCTTGTTCTGGATAATGCATGAAGCGAAAGGCCCGGCAGCGCCGGGCCTTCAGTACCGTCGATGCTTATTTCACTTGCGCTTCCGTGTAGTAGCCGCTGCCGGTGACGAGCACCTGCTTCCAGTTCGCCTTGTCGACGGTGACCGGTTTCAGCAGGTACGATGGCACCACCTTCACGCCGTTGTTGTAGGTCTTGGTATCGTTGACGGCCGGCGCTTTGCCGCTCATCATCGCGTCGACCATGTTCGCCGTGACCTTGGCCAGTTCGCGTGTGTCCTTGAACACGGTCGATGCCTGTTCGCCGCGGATGATCGATTTCACCGACGGGATTTCCGCATCCTGGCCCGTCACGACGGGAAACGGTTGTTTCGGCGTGCCGTAGCCGACGCCCTTGAGCGAGGACAGGATGCCGATGCTCAAGCCGTCATACGGCGACAGCACGGCGTCGACGCGGGCATTGCCGTAGTAGGCGCTGAGCAGGTTGTCCATGCGGGCTTGTGCCACGGCGCCATCCCAGCGCAGGGTGGCCACTTTTTCCATGCCCATCTGCTTCGAGCGCACCACCAGCTTGCCGCTGTCGATGTAGGGTTTCAGGACCGACAGCGCGCCGTTGTAGAAGAAGTGCGCGTTGTTGTCGTCGGCCGAACCGCCAAACAGTTCGATATTGAACGGGCCCTTGCCTTCCTTGAGTTTCAGCGCCGCTTCGATATAGCCCGCCTGCAGCACGCCGACCTGGAAGTTGTCGAAGGTGGCGTAGTAATCGATGTTTTTCGTGCCGCGGATCAGACGGTCATACGAGATGACCTTGATGCCCTTGTCGGCTGCCTTTTGCAGCACGTTCGACAAGGTGGTGCCGTCGATGGCGGCA
Organism: Janthinobacterium sp. 78; assembly: GCF_003096775.1. Lineage (NCBI taxonomy): Bacteria > Pseudomonadati > Pseudomonadota > Betaproteobacteria > Burkholderiales > Oxalobacteraceae > Janthinobacterium > Janthinobacterium sp. 78. Next base: position 437,174 of record NZ_QENT01000001.1, read on the forward strand.
ATCACCAGCACCTTGGCGCCCTTGGTGATCATGTTTTCCACCTGCGCCAACTGGTTCGGGATATCGTCGTCGGCAAACTGCAAGTCCGTCTTGTAGCCGCGCTCCTTGAATACCTTGACCATGTTGTCGCCATCGGCGATCCAGCGCATGGACGACTTGGTCGGCATCGAGATGCCGATCGCGCCCTTGTCGGCGGCGCTTGCCACGGGCATTACCGCCATGCCGGAGATGGCCAGCGCCAGGCTCGCGGTCAGCATTTTCATTGTTGTTTTCATTTCAGGTCTCCACCGTCTTCGATAGTTGAATGTGCCAGGGCCGTCGTCCCAGTGGGCGGGCTCCGTGCGGATGGCCGATTGCAGGCCACGGCTGATACTAGTTTGTCCATCCATCCCTCACCAATCACTTTTTTCGCATAGCTGATATCCAAAACGGTATCGATCGGTCAATTGATGCAATGCGCCATGCCGCCCCTTTCCGCCTGCTGACAGGGTGGAAACGGGGGCCGGGCAGCAGCTTTTTTTGGTGCGCTGCAATACCAATAATCATCATTCAATTTGGTGATTTTCGTAATTGCGGCGATACAGGCCGGCGCGCAGAATCGGTCCGGACTTGAAGACCTGCCATCCCGTCACGACCTTTTGAAAGCTTGCCATGCAGCCGATTTCCCCCGCCTCCCTGTTGCCCGCCGACCTGGCGCAGGCCCTCCTCATCGGCCGCATCTGGCGTGACGGACCTTGCGTCGTCGCCGTGCGCGGCGGCGAGGTGGTCGACATCACGCAGACGGTGGCGACGGTGGCCGAGCTGTTCGAGCGCAGCGATGCACTCGATATCGCCCGCCATGCGCCCGGTATCGCGCTCGGCCCCGTGCAGGCGCTGCTGGCGCAGGCGCTGGCCGCACCGGCAGGCGAGCCGCTGCTGCTGGCGCCGTGCGACCTGCAGGCCGTCAAGGCCTGTGGCGTGACCTTCGCCGTCAGCCTGCTGGAACGGGTGATCGAGGAACAGGCGGGCGGCGATGCGGCACGCGCCGCGAGCTTGCGCACTGCGCTGCAAATGACATTGGGCGGCGACTTGTCGGCATTAAAACCCGGCTCGGAGGCGGCGCAGCGCCTGAAACAGCAGCTGCAGCAGCGCGGCGCCTGGTCGCAATACATGGAAGTGGGCATCGGCCCCGATGCGGAAGTGTTTACCAAGGCGCAGCCGATGTCGTCGGTGGGTTGCTGCGCGCAGGTGGGCTTGCTGCCATCGTCCGCCTGGAACAACCCGGAGCCGGAGATCGTCCTGGCCGTCAACAGCCGCGGCGAGGTGCTGGGGGCGACCCTGGGCAACGACGTCAACCTGCGCGATATCGAAGGGCGCAGCGCCCTGTTGCTGGGCAAGGCCAAGGACAACAACGGCTCCTGCGCCATCGGCCCCTTCATCCGCCTGTTCGATGAACACTTCACGCTCGAGACCGTGCGCCAGGCCGAAGTGTCGCTGCTGATCGAAGGCGCGGACGACGGCTTTGTGCTCGAAGGCGCCAGTTTCATGCGCGAGATCAGCCGCGACCCGCTCGACCTGGTGCGCCAGACGGCGGGCCAGTACCACCAGTATCCGGACGGTTTCATGCTGTTCCTGGGCACCATGTTCTCGCCCGTGAAGGACCGCGGCGCGCAGGGCGGCGGTTTTACCCATCACCTGTGCGACCGCGTGACGATTGCCAGCGCCGCGCTGGGCGCGCTGGTCAACGAGGTGCAGCGCTGCGATGCGATTCCTCCCTGGACGTTCGGCGTACGTGCGCTGTATCAGAACCTGGCCAAACGCGGTTTGCTTTGATCCGATTATTTTAAATAGAGAGACACCATGCAGCATGCAACTTACCCCAGCCTGGCCGGCAAGCGCGTCATCATCACGGGCGGCGGCACCGGCATCGGCGTGGCCATCGTCGAGGCGTTCGCGCGCCAGGGCGCCCACGTCACTTTCCTCGATATCGCCAACGAACCTTCGCGCGCGCTGCAGGAAACGCTGGCGCACCTGCCGCAGCCGCCCGTTTTCCGCTATTGCGACCTGACGGATCTGGGCGCCCTGGCCGCCACCTTCGCCGAGATCGAAAACGCCAGCGGTGGTACCGATATCCTTGTCAACAACGCGGCCAATGACGACCGCCACCAGTTGCAGGACGTCACACCCGCCTACTGGGACGAGCGCATGGCCGTCAACTTGCGCCACCAGTATTTCTGCGCCCAGGCAGTGGCGCCGGCCATGCGCGCCAAGGGCAGCGGCGTGATCCTCAACCTGGGCTCGATTTCCTGGCATCTGGCGCAGGCGCGCCTGTCGATCTACATGACGGCGAAAGCCGGCATCGAGGGTCTCACGCGCGGCCTGGCGCGCGACCTGGGCGTCGACGGCATCCGCGTCAACTGCATCATTCCCGGTGCCGTGCGCACGCCGCGCCAGGAGCGGCTGTGGCATACGCCGGAGGCGGAAGCGTTGATCCTGCAGGGACAGTGCCTGCAAACGCGCGTGGAGCCGGAAGACGTGGCGGCGCTGGCGCTGTTCCTCGCGTCGGACAACGCGGCCAAGTGCGCGGGCCGCGAATACTATGTCGACGCCGGCTGGTACGGCGCATGAGCACCTCGGATAAACACCCGGCGCGGCGCTTCCGCTCGCAGGACTGGTTCGACAATCCCGAGCACATCGACATGACGGCGCTGTACCTGGAGCGCTTCATGAACTACGGCATCACGGCCGAGGAGCTGCGTTCAGGCCGGCCCATCATCGGCATTGCGCAAAGCGGCAGCGACATCAGTCCCTGCAACCGCATCCACCTGGAACTGGCGCAGCGCGTGCGCGACGGCATCCGCGACGCGGGCGGCATCCCGATGGAATTCCCGCTGCACCCGATCTTCGAGAACTGCCGCCGTCCTACGGCCGCGCTGGACCGCAATCTGGCGTATCTGGGCCTGGTGGAAATCCTGCACGGCTACCCGATCGACGCCGTGGTGCTGACGACGGGCTGCGACAAGACCACGCCGGCGCAGCTGATGGCCGCCGCCACGGTGGATATTCCCGCCATCGTGCTGTCGGGCGGCCCCATGCTCGATGGCTGGATGGACGGCGAACTGGTGGGTTCCGGCGCCGCCATCTGGAAGGGCCGCCGCCAGTTGTCCGCCGGCTTGATCGACAACGACAAATTCCTGCAGATCGCCGCCGCCTCGGCGCCGTCGGCCGGCCACTGCAACACCATGGGCACGGCATCGACCATGAATGCGCTGGCCGAGGTGCTGGGCATGTCCCTGACGGGCTGTTCGGCCATCCCCGCGCCATACCGCGAGCGGGGCCAGATCGCCTATGCCACGGGGCGCCGCATCGTCGAGCTGGCGCATGACGACGTGCGCCCGTCGAGCATCCTCACGCGCGAGGCGTTCCTGGACGCCATCATCGTCAACGCGGCCATCGGCGGCTCGACCAACGCGCAGCCGCATTTGATGGCCATGGCGCGCCATGCGGGCGTGGCATTGCATTCGAGCGACTGGATGGAACACGGTTACGACGTGCCGCTGCTGTTGAACATGCAGCCGGCCGGCAAATACCTGGGCGAGCGCTTTCACCGCGCCGGCGGCGTGCCTGCCGTGATGTGGGAGCTGCAGCAGGCGGGCTTGCTGCACGCGGACCGGTTGACGGTCACGGGCCAGAGCATGGCGTTAAACCTGGCGGGCCGTGAAAGCGCGGACCGCGAGATGATCCGCCCGTTTGCCGCGCCGCTGAAGGAAAAGGCCGGTTTCATGGCCTTGCAGGGCAACCTGTTTGATTTTGCCATCATGAAGACCAGCGTGATCTCGCCCGCTTTCCGCGAGCGCTACCTGTCGCGTCCCGGCAGCGAAGGCGTGTTCGAGGCGCGCGCCATCGTCTTTGACGGTTCATCTGACTATCACGCGCGCATCAACGATCCGGCTTTGGCGATTGACGACAGCTGCATGCTGGTCATGCGCGGCGCCGGCCCCGTGGGCTGGCCCGGTTCGGCCGAGGTGGTCAACATGCAGCCGCCCGACGCGCTCCTCATGGCCGGCATCTTGAACCTGCCGACACTGGGCGACGGGCGCCAGTCGGGCACCTCGGACAGCCCCTCGATCCTGAACGCCTCGCCGGAAAGCGCCGTGGGCGGCGGCTTGGCGCTGCTGCGCACGGGCGACATCATCCGCGTGGACTTGAATGCGGGCCAGTGCGACATGCTGGTCGATGCCACGGAGCTGGCGCGCCGCGCGCAGGAGCTGCCGCCGCCCGTCAACGACAGCGCCACGCCGTGGCAGGAGATGTACCGCGCCAGCGTGGGCCAGCTGGAAACGGGCGCCTGCATGGAGCTGGCGCTGAAATACCGCGCCGTGGGCCAGACCCTGCCACGCCACAACCATTGATGTAGGTCGGGTTAGCGCTCCGTGCGTAACCCGACACCACCACAGACATAAAATTTTTCAGCAGCACCCGTAGTGAAAAAAACGTTGTTAATAAAATCCACAAGGAGACACACAATGAACAAGATCATCAGTGCAGCCATCATGACCGCCATGCTGGCATTGAGCAGCAGCGCCGCCCTGGCCGATGCGAAAAACCCGAAGATCGGTTTTTCCATCGACGACTTGCGCGTGGAACGCTGGACGCGTGACCGCGATTTCTTCATCGCCGCCGCCGAGAAGCAGGGCGCCAAGGTCTTCGTACAGTCGGCCGACGCCAGCGAGCAGCGGCAGATTTCGCAAATCGAAAACCTGATCTCGCGCGGCGTGGACGTGCTGGTGATCGTGCCGTTCAATGCCACTGTGCTCAACAACACCGTCAAGGAAGCGAAAAAGGCCGGCATCAAGGTGCTGTCGTATGACCGCCTGATCCTGAACGCCGATATCGACGCGTACATCTCGTTCGACAACGAGAAAGTGGGCGAGATGCAGGCCGAAGGCGTGACCAAGCTGCAGCCGAAGGGCAATTACTACCTGCTGGGCGGCTCGCCCACCGACAATAACGCCAAGATGCTGCGCGAAGGCCAGATGAAAGTACTCAAACCGTTCATCGACAAGGGCGACATCAAGATCGTCGGCCAGCAGTGGGTGAAGGACTGGAGCGCCACCGAAGCGCTGTCCATCGTGGAAAACGCGCTGACGGCCAATAACAACAAGATCGACGCCATCGTCGCCTCGAACGACGGCACGGCCGGCGGCGCCATCCAGGCCCTGGCTGCGCAAAAACTCGCTGGCAAGGTGCCCGTTTCGGGCCAGGATGCCGACCTGGCGGCGGTGAAACGCGTGATCGCCGGCACGCAGTCGATGACCGTCTACAAGCCGTTGAAAACCATCGCATCGGAAGCGGCCAAGCTGGCCATCCAGCTGGCGCGCAATGAAAAGCCGGCCTACAACTCCAGCTATGACAACGGCCTGAAAAAAGTCAGCACGGTGCTGCTGAAACCAACGCCCCTGACCAAGGCGAATGTGAACATTCTCGTCGATGACGGTTTCTATACCAAGGCGCAGCTGGGCAATTAATCGCCCACTTCATTTTTACCCCAACGGCGGAATCTGGGGTCGGACCCTCAGGGTCCGACCCCGGCCTTTCGACGTTGGGGTGGGAATACCAGCTACAACTGGTGTAGTTTCTGTCATCAGCAACGAGAGTGAGCATGTCCGACTATCTGCTTGAAATGAAAGGCATCGTCAAACAGTTTGGCGGTGTTCGCGCGCTTGACGGCATCGACCTGCAGGTGCGGGCCGGCGAGTGCATCGGCTTGTGCGGCGAGAATGGCGCCGGCAAGTCGACCCTGATGAAGGTGCTGTCCGGCGTCTACCCGCACGGCACCTGGGATGGCGAGATCCTGTGGGATGGCCAGCCCCTGCGCGCGCAATCGATCCGCGACACGGAAGACGCGGGCATCATCATCATCCACCAGGAACTGATGCTGGTGCCGCAGCTGTCCGTGGCCGAGAATATCTTCATGGGCCGCGAGCTTACCCTGCCCGGCGGGCGCATGCATTACGCGGCCATGTACAAGCGCGCCGACGAGCTGCTGCGCGAACTGAAAATTCCCGAACTGAACGTGGCGCAGCCCGTGATGAATTACGGCGGCGGCCACCAGCAGCTGGTGGAAATCGCCAAGGCGCTCAACAAGAATGCGCGCCTGCTGATCCTCGACGAGCCGTCATCGTCGCTGACGGCGTCGGAAATCGCCGTGCTGCTCGATATCCTGCGCGCCCTGAAAGCCAAGGGCGTCACCTGCATCTACATTTCGCACAAGCTCGATGAAGTGGCGGCCATCTGCGACACCATCGTCGTCATCCGCGACGGCAAGCATATCGCCACCACGCCGATGGCGCAGATGAACGTCGAGCGCATCATCGCGCAGATGGTGGGCCGCGAAATGAGCCAGCTGTACCCGCAACGCGCGCAGCCGGCACCTATCGGCGAAGTGCTGTTCGAGGCGCGCCACGTGACGTGCATCGATGCCGACAACCCGCAGCGCAAGCGGGTCGACGACGTCTCATTTACCCTGCGCAAAGGCGAGATCCTCGGCATCGCCGGCCTGGTGGGGGCGGGGCGCACGGAGCTTGTCTCGGCCCTGTTCGGCGCCTACCAGGGGCCGTGCCAGGCCGAGGTGTGGCTCGATGGCCGCCGCATAGACACCTCGTCTCCGCAAAAGGCCATCGCCATGGGCCTGGCCATGGTGCCGGAAGACCGCAAGCACCACGGCATCGTGCCCGACCTCGACGTGGGGCAGAACATCACGCTGGCCGTGCTGGAGACATTCGCGCGCGCCACGCGCATCGATGGCGAGGCGGAACTGGCGGCCGTGCGCGGCGAGATCGCCCAGCTGGAACTGAAGGCGGCCAGTCCGTCGCTGCCCATTACGAGTCTGTCGGGCGGCAACCAGCAAAAGGCCGTGCTGGCGAAGATGTTGCTGACGCGCCCGCGCGTGCTGATCCTCGACGAGCCCACGCGCGGCGTCGATGTGGGCGCCAAATATGAAATCTACAAATTGATGCTGGCGCTGGCCGACCGGGGCGTGGCCATCATCATGGTCTCGTCGGAACTGGCCGAAGTGCTGGGCGTGTCCGACCGCGTGCTGGTGATGGGCGAGGGCCGCCTGCGCGGCGACTTTATCAACGATGGCCTGAGCCAGGAAACCGTGCTGGCGGCGGCGCTGGACCAGCGTCCGGCGCCCGCCACCAACACCGCAAACAAGGAACCCGCAGCATGAAACCGCACAGTATCAAACAGCTGTTCACCCAATACAAGATGCTGGCCCTCTTGATCGCCGTAGCGCTGATCTGGGCCTTCTTTTCGTGGAAGACGCAGGGCAGTTTCCTCACGCCGCGCAACCTGTCGAACCTGCTGCGCCAGATGTCCGTCACCGGCATCCTCGCCTGCGGCATGGTGCTGGTGATTATCGCCGGCGAGATCGACCTGTCGATCGGTTCCCTGCTGGGGCTATTGGGCGGCATCGCCGCCGTGCTGGACGTGACGCAGCACTGGCCGCTGGCGCTGAACCTGGCGGCCGTACTCGGCTGCGGCCTGGTGATCGGCCTCTTGAATGGCTACCTGACGGCGTACCGGGGCATTCCCTCCTTCATCGTCGGCCTGGGCGGCATGCTCGCGTATCGCGGCATCCTGCTGGGCATCACGGGCGGCATCACCATCGCGCCCGTCTCCGAGCCGATGGTCTACCTGGGGCAGGGCTACCTGCCCGCGGTGCCCGGCATCGTGCTGGGCGTCGGCCTGTTCCTGCTGGCCGCCTTCCTGACGTGGCGCGCGCGCGCCAGCCGCGCGCAGCATGGCTTGCCGCAGACGGCGCCCTGGGCTGACGGCTTGCGCCTGGCCGTCATCGGCGCCGTGCTGTACGCCTTCGTGCAAACCCTGAACGGCTATGAAGGCATCCCGCTGCCCGTGCTGTTGTTGCTGGCCTTGCTGGGACTGTTCAGCTACATCACCAGCCAGACCGTGTTCGGCCGCCGCATCTACGCCGTCGGCAGCAATATGGAGGCGACGCGTTTGTCCGGCATCAACGTGAAAGCCGTCAAGCTGTGGATCTTCGGCATCATGGGCCTGATGTGCGCGCTGGCGGGCCTGATCAACACGGGCCGCCTGGCGGCAGGTTCCCCATCGGCCGGCACCTTCAGCGAACTCGATGCGATTGCCGCCTGCTTCATCGGCGGCACCTCGATGCGCGGCGGCTCGGGCACCGTGTACGGCGCCCTGATCGGCGCGCTGGTCATGGCCAGCCTGGATAACGGCATGTCCATGCTGGACGTGGACACTTACTGGCAGATGATCGTGAAAGGCAGTATCCTCACTTTGGCCGTGTGGGTCGATGTCAGCACGCGAGCGGGGCGTAAATAGCCGTGAAACGATCTGGCACGCGAGGAGACACCATGAAGATGCCGACCGCGCACCGGATCGCGCTGCTGTTTAACGGCAATAAAATCTACGACCGCGACATCATCGCGGGCATCGCCGCCTACCTGAACACCACGCGCGTATCGTGGGACCTGTTCCTGGAAGAGGATTTTCGCTGCCGCCTGCCCGGCATCGAGCGCTGGCAGGGCGACGGCATCATCGCCGATTTCGACGATCCCGCCGTCTGCGCGGCGCTGGCGCACAGCCGGTTGCCCGTGGTGGCCGTGGGCGGCTCGTATGCGCGCGCCGAGGATTACCCGGCCGGCATCCCCTACGTGGCAACTGATAATTTCAAGATCGTCAAGCTGGCCTATGAACATCTGGTGGAAGCGGGCCTGAGCCGCTTTGCCTGTTTCAGCCTGCCCGAGGCCGATGTCAACCGCTGGGCGCAGGAGCGCGAAACGGCGTTTTGCGCCTTGATGCAGCGCGACCACATGCGCGCCGATGTGTACCGCGGCGTCGCCACCAGCGCGCCCGCGTGGGACGAAGCGGTGGAGCAGCAGATCGCCTGGCTCAACAGCCTGGAAAAACCCGTCGGCATCATCGCCGTCAGCGACGCGCGCGCGCGCCAGCTGCTGCAAGCGTGCATGCACGCGGGCATCGCCGTGCCGGAGCAAGTGGCCCTGATCGGCATCGACAACGACCCGCTGGCGCGCATGCTCACACGCATTCCATTGAGTTCCGTGATCCAGGGCACCGAGGAAATGGGCCGCACGGCGGCGCATTTGCTGCACCAGATGTTGAATGGCGCGCGCCTGTCCGGCACGCGCATCCTGGTGCCGCCGGCCGGCCTGAACGTGCTTGCCTCCACCTGTCACCAGCCCTTCCAGCATCCGCAGGTGATGCAGGCGCGCCATTTCATCCGCCAGTACGCGTGCCAGGGCATCAAGACGGAGCAGGTGGCCGATTACGTGGGCGTGTCGCGCTCCTCGCTCGAAGCGCACTTCCGCCAGGAACTGGGGCGCAGCGTGCACGACGAAATCCTGCATTTCAAGCTCGATGCAGCCAAGACCCTGCTGGCGCGCGGGCCGGGACAGGTGGCCGAGGTGGCCGTGCGTTGCGGCTTTACCACGGTGCAGTACATGCACGCCGTCTTCAAGCGCGAACTCGGTTGCACGCCGCGCGAATTCCAGCAGCGCAGCGGGCCACCGCCATGACGATGTTTACCTTGCACAATGCGCGCGGCATGCGCGTGGCCATCGACGCGCACGATGCCAGCGTGCGGGCCTGGTGGGCACCCGACCGCTATGGCCGCCAGGCCGATGTACTGGGCGCGGCGCCCCCTGCGGCGCGGTCGTCCACGGGCTGGCAGTGCGCGCCGCCGGAGGACGGCCACTTGCTGCTGCACCTGGCGCACGACGGCCTGTCGGTGCGCCTGGCCTACCGGCTTGATGACGATGGCAGCCTGCACCTCGACTGCGCCGCCACGGCCGATACCATTTCCCGTTTCGCGCTTGCTGCGCCGCGCTTCAATCTGCAGGGTCATCATGCCGCCGTGGGCGACCATGTGCTGCGCCTGGCCGCCGACCATTATTGGCCTTGGCCTGGCGGCTGCGCCAGCGATGCTCCGCGCGATGTGGCGGGCAGCGCGTTTGACTTTCGCCAGCCGGCGCCGCTCGCATCGCGCCTGGCCTGGCCCGCGCTGGTGAACTTGCCGGGATTCGGGCATGACTTTTACTGGATGGGCAGCGGCCAGCTGCGCGAGGTGGCGCGGGTTGCCGATCCCGCCTCTGGCAGGGTCTTGCGTTTTTCCAGTAGCCAGGACAGCTGCCATCTGTCTTCCGATGCATGCTGTTTTTCCCTGCTGGCGCGGGGCGTGCAATTGCAGCCGGGACAGGTGATGCGCTTCACGCTCGCCTACCGTTTGGGCGTGCAGGATATCGACGCGTTTGACATATCCGAACCGGTATCAATGATGTCAAATAAGTGATTGGTCAGATATGCGGGGCAGTTCTACCATGGGGTAGTTTTTCCCTCATTTATTTTTGTCCTGACCGACGCTGCGAATCTGCCCATGAACATACTCACCATCGATGCCGGCACCACCAATACGCGTACCTTGCTGTGGCGCGCAGGCGCCGTCGTCGCCCAGGCGCAGCTGGAAACGGGCGTGCGCAATACCGCCATCGATGGCCATAACGGCGCGCTGAAACAGGCGCTGCGCGACACCATCGCCAGCGTGCTGTCCAGCGCCGGCATCGCGCCGTCCGCCGTGGACCTGGCGCTGGCCTCGGGCATGATCAGCTCGCCCATGGGCGTGCAGGAAGTGGCGCATTTGCCGGCGCCCGCCGGCCTGGCCCAGCTGGCGCAAGGCATGCAGGCGGTGGACTTGCCCGACGTGCTGGCGCAGCCCCTGTGGCTGATCCCCGGCGTGCGCAACCAGCATGGCGCCGTCGGCCTGCATAACGTCGAGGCGATGGACATGATGCGCGGCGAAGAGACGGAAGTCGTCGCGCTGCTCGAGCGCTTGCAGTTGCGCGGCGCGGCGACCCTGATCATGCCCGGTTCGCATACCAAATTGATCAGCGTGGACGAGCAACGCCGCATCCTCGGCTGCAGCACCACCATCGCGGGCGAGCTGCTGCAGGCGATCACGCAGCATACCCTGATCAAGCAATCGGTCGATGGCGGTTTTGCGCAGACCCTGGTGCCGAAAATGCTGCTGGCCGGCGCGGCCGCGGCGCAAAAAACGGGGCTGGCGCGCGCCTGTTTCAGCGTGCGCACGCTGGGCCAGTTCAGCGCCGTCGAATGCAATGAGCGGGCCAATTTCCTGATGGGCGCTGTCCTCAGCGGCGACTTGCTGGCGCTGCGCAACAGCACCGCCATCCAGATGCGGCCCGATACGCCGCTCGTCATTACCGGCAAGCCCATGCTGCGCCAGGCGCTCGGCTTGCTGATCGAAGAACACGGATTTTTTTATGGCAAGCGCATCATCGTCGACGACCAGCAGCAAGCCCATCTGGCCGGTCACGGTGCGCTGCTGATCGCCGCCGCGCGCGGCTTGATTTCCCCGCAGGAGACGGTATGAGTGACAACAAGAACAAGCGTCCCTTGCGTTCGCAGTCGTGGTTTGGCGGCGACGACAAGGACAGTTTTATTCACCGCAGCTGGATGAAGAACCAGGGCTATCCCGGCGACGCCTTCGATGGCCGTCCGGTCATCGGCATCTGCAATACCTGGTCCGAGCTGACGCCTTGCAATGGCCATTTCCGCGACCTGGCCGAGATGGTCAAGCGCGGCGTGCTTGAAGCGGGCGGCTTTCCCGTCGAATTTCCCGTCATGTCGCTGGGCGAGACGAATCTGCGCCCGACGGCCATGCTGTTCCGTAACCTGGCCAGCATGGATGTCGAGGAATCGATCCGCGCCAACCCGATCGACGGCGTGGTACTGCTGACGGGCTGCGACAAGACCACCCCGGCCCTGCTGATGGGCGCGGCCAGCGTGGACTTGCCCACCATCGTGCTGTCGGGCGGCCCCATGTTGAATGGGAACTACCGCGGCAAACCGATCGGTTCGGGCACCGATGTGTGGAAGTTTTCCGAAGACGTGCGCGCCGGGCGCATGACGTCCGCCGAATTCAAGCAGGCCGAAGCGTGCATGTCGCGCTCCGCCGGCCACTGCATGACCATGGGCACGGCGTCCACCATGGCCAGCATGGTCGAGGCGCTGGGCGTGACCCTGCCCGGCAACGCGGCCATTCCCGCCGTCGATGCGCGCCGCAAGCTGCAGGCGCAACTGACGGGCCGGCGTATCGTCGACATGGTGCATGAAGACCTGAAACTGTCGCAGATCCTCACGCGCGCAGCGTTTGAAAACGCCATCATGGTCAACGGCGCCATCGGCGGCTCGACCAATGCCGTGATCCACCTGCTGGCCATTGCCGGGCGCATCGGCGTGGACATGCGCCTGGCCGACTGGGACCGCCTGGGCCGCGACATTCCCTGCCTGCTGAACCTGATGCCGTCGGGCCAGTACCTGATGGAGGATTTTTACTATGCGGGCGGCCTGCCCGTGATCATCCGCGACCTGCTGGGCACATTGCATGGCGAGGCGCTCACCGTCACGGGCGCCAGCATGGCCGTCAACGTGGCCGAAGCGGAAAATTTCAATCCCGAGGTGATCACGCCGCTGGCGCAGCCATTCAAGGACGAGGGCGGCATCGCCGTCCTGCAGGGCAACCTGGCCCCGCGCGGCGCCGTCATCAAGCCTTCCGCCGCTTCGCCCGAGCTGATGCAGCACCGTGGCCGCGCCGTCGTCTTCAACAGCATCGAGCACTATAAAAAAAGAATCGACGATCCCGCGCTCGATATCGATGCCAGCTGCGTGATGGTGCTGCAAAATTGCGGCCCGCAGGGCTATCCGGGCATGGCCGAGGTGGGCAATATGGGACTGCCGAAAAAACTGCTGGAGCAGGGCGTGCGCGACATGGTGCGCATCTCGGATGCGCGCATGAGCGGCACGGCCTACGGCACGGTGGTGCTGCACGTGGCGCCCGAAGCGGCCGTGGGCGGGCCGCTGGCGCTGGTGCGCGATGGCGACATGATTGAACTCGACGTGGCGGGGCGGCGCTTGCACCTGGACATCGACGAGGCCGAGCTGGCGCGCCGGCGCGCAGAGTGGCGCGCACCCGAGCCGGCCATGAAGGGCGGCTACCAGTCCATGTACATCAGGCACGTGACGCAGGCCGACGAAGGCGCGGACCTGGATTTTCTCGTCGGCTGCCGGGGTTCGGCCGTTCCACGCGAATCACACTAAAAGAGGAAAAATGATGGGGACACGGGCCCAATTGCTGGTCGATGCGCAGAATTTCCTGGGCGAGGGCGTGCGCTGGTGCGAACGCAGCGGCCGCGTTTTCTGGACGAATATCGAAGGCTGCCAGCTGCATGCGCTGGTGCTGGCCACGGGCGAACGCCAGAGCTGGGCCATGCCCGAGCGCCTGGCGTGTTTCGCGCTGACGGACCGCGACGAGGTGCTGCTGCTGGGACTGGCCTCGCGCCTGGCGTGGTTTGACGCGCGCAGCGGGGCCGTCACGCCCTTGCACACGGTAGAGGGCGACTTGCCCATGACGCGCCTGAACGATGGCCGCTGCGACCGCCAGGGACGCTTTGTCTTCGGCACGCTCGATGAGCGCCCCTGCCGCGATGCGATCGCCAGCTTTTACCGCCTCAACCTGGATTTGAGCCTGGAGCGCTTGCCGCTGCCACCGATCGCCATCTCGAACAGCATCTGCTTCAGCGTCGATGGCACGGCCATGTATTTTTGCGATTCGATGAAGAAGGCGATCTACCGCTGGGACGATTACCTGGGGGGGGACGCCAGCCGGGTGCGCGTGTTTGCCGTGCTCGATCCCGGCCCCGGCGCCGCCGACGGCGCCACCATCGATGCGCACGACCACTTGTGGAGCGCGCAATGGGGCGCGGGACGGGTATTGCGCTTCGCGCCGGATGGCAGCGTCGAGCGCGCGATCACCTTGCCCGTCTCGCAGCCCAGCTGCGTGAGCCTGGGCGGCCCGCACTACGACGAATTGTTCGTCACCACCGCGCAGGAAAGTTTGACGCCGGCCCAGCTGGCGGGCGAACCGCTGGCCGGAGGATTGTTTCATGCGCGCCAGGTGGACGTGCGCGGTTTGCCGGAAGTGCGCTTTGGCGCCCTGCCGGCCTGACAGGAGAGAGCATATGCAAAAACATACGATTTTCGAAGGCATTATCGAGCGGGGCATGGTCGGCATCGTGCGCGCCGGCTCGCCCGATGCGGCGCTGCAGATCGCCGAGGCGTGCATCGCCGGCGGCATCACGGCGCTGGAAGTGGCCTTCACCACGCCCGATACCCTGGGCGTGCTGCGCACCCTGCGCGAACGCCATGGCGCGGATGTGCTGCTGGGCGCGGGCACGGTGCTCGATACGGAGACGGCGCGCGCCGCCATCCTGGCCGGCGCCCAGTTCATCATTTCGCCCAGCGTCAACGTGGAAACGATCACGCTGTGCCAGCGCTATCAGGTGCTGGCCATGCCGGGCGCGATGACGCCGACGGAAATCGTCACGGCCCTGCAGGCGGGCGCCGACATCGTCAAGGTCTTCCCCGCCGAGATGTTCGGCCCCGCCTACATCAAGGCCCTGCGCGCACCGTTGCCGCAAGCGCCGTTGATGCCGACGGGCGGCGTGACGGTGGAAAACCTGCATGCATGGTTTGCCAGCGGCGCCGTGGCCGTGGGTATCGGCGGCAGCCTGAGTGGCCCGGGCGCCACGGGAGATTACGCGGCCGTGATGGCGCGCGCACAGGCTTTCGTGGCGAAGATGGCGGCCGTGCGGACTTCTAAGTCTTCTGGCTAGCTCCCGGCGCGACTGGAATCTGCTACGCTAGGCGGGCAATGTCGCACGCCCAACTACAGAAACCATGTCCAACATCGCCCGTATCCTGCAAGACAGCCGCATCATCGCCATCGTCGGCATGTCCGACAAGCCCGAACGCGCCAGCCATGAAGTGGCAGATTACCTGCTGCAGCATGGCTACCGCGTGTTGCCCGTCAATCCGGCCCTCGCCGGCAAGGAAGTGCTGGGCCAGCGCGCCTATGCCACCCTGACGCAGGCCGCAGCGGCCGTGGCGCCGGCGCACATCGACATCGTCGACTGCTTCCGCAAGTCCGAGGATATCCTGCCCATCGCCGAGGAAGCCATCGCCGTCAAGGCAGGCTGTTTGTGGCTGCAGCTCGATATCATCAACGAGCAGGCGGCGCAGCTGGCGCGGGCGGCTGGCCTGGATGTGGTGATGGACCACTGCACAAAAATTGAGCACCGCAAGCTGGCGGTGGCGGCATGAAGGCGCGCACGCAATTTCGCGCCGGCCAGGGCTTCGAGCTGAACGAGGAATTCGCCGGCAAGCGCCTGCTGGGCGCCGCCACCAAGGCGGCCAACAAGAAGCTCACGCCTGCCCAGTGCAAGGCCCTGGACCGCGAGGAAACCGTGGCCCTGACGGCGCAGATCGCCGAGTGCCAGAGCATGCTGTATGCGCAGCACAAAAAGAAGGTGCTGCTGGTCCTGCAGGGCATGGATACCTCGGGCAAGGATGGCACGGTCAAGGCCATCTTCAGCAACATCAACCCGATGGGCATCCGCGCCGTGGCGTTCAAGGGCCCCACCGACATCGAACTGGCGCACGATTACCTGTGGCGCGTGCACCAGCACGTGCCCGTCAGGGGCGAGATCGCCATCTTCAACCGCAGCCACTACGAAGATGTGCTGATCACGCGGGTGCAGGACATGATCGACAAAGCCGAATGCCAGCGCCGCTACGCGCAGATCCGCGATTTCGAGCGCATGCTGAGCGAAACGGGCACCGTCATCCTGAAAGTCTTCCTGCATATCTCGAAGGACGAGCAACGGGGACGGCTGCAGGAGCGGCTTGACGATCCCGACCGCCAGTGGAAGTTCGATCCCAACGATATCGCCCAGCGCAAGAAGTGGGATGGCTACCAGCGCGCCTATGAAACGGCGATCCGCGAGACCGATGCCGATCACGCGCCGTGGTACGTGGTGCCATCGAACTCCAAGACGCAGCGCAACCTGGTGGTCGCCTCGCTGCTGCTGGAAACGCTGCAGGGCATGAAGCTGGAATACCCGGCGCCGGACCCGAAACTGTCGTCTTTCAAGGTCGAGTAGAGGTCAGGGCAGTTCAGCGCTGTGCCTGCGGAATCGGCCGCGCTGTGGCATAGTATCCCTCGTCGATAATTCAAACCAGACCGGAGATCCATATGCTGCAGTTGAAAGATCCTACCTTGTTGCGTCACCAGGCTTACGTGAATGGAGCCTGGGCGGATGCCGATGGTGGCCAGACGATTAATGTGAGCAATCCCGCCACCGGCGAGCATATCGGCACGGTGCCCCTGATGGGTGCAGCCGAGACGCGCCGCGCCATCGAGGCGGCCAATGCCGCCTGGCCCGCCTGGCGCAAGAAGACGGCCAAGGAACGCGCGGCCGTGCTGCGCCGCTGGCATGACCTGATCCTGGAAAACGCCGACGATCTGGCGCTGATCATGACCACCGAGCAGGGCAAGCCCTTGCCGGAAGCGAAGGGCGAAGTGCAGTTCGGCGCCTCGTTCATCGAGTGGTTTGCCGAAGAAGGCAAGCGCGTCGCGGGCGACACCCTGCAATCGCCGTGGCCAGACCGCCGCCTGGTCATCACCAAGGAGCCGATCGGCGTGTGCGCCGCCATCACGCCGTGGAATTTCCCCGCCGCCATGATCACGCGCAAAGTCGGCCCGGCCCTGGCCGCCGGCTGCCCGATGGTCTTGAAACCGGCCGAAGCCACGCCGTTTTCCGCGCTGGCGCTGGCCGTGCTGGCCGAGCGCGCGGGCGTGCCTGCGGGTGTGTTCAGCATCGTCACCGGTGCGCCGAAAGACATCGGCGGCGAAATGACGTCGAACCCCATCGTGCGCAAGCTGACGTTTACGGGCTCGACCCAGGTGGGCCGTTTGCTGGCGGAACAGTGCGCGCCGACGATCAAGAAACTCTCGCTGGAACTGGGCGGCAATGCGCCGTTCATCGTCTTCGACGACGCCGACCTGGATGCGGCCGTGGAAGGCGCCATCGCCTCGAAATACCGCAACGCGGGCCAGACTTGCGTGTGCGCCAACCGCCTGTACGTGCAGGACAGCGTGTATGACGCGTTTGCCGAGAAACTGGTGGCCGCCGTGGCCAAGCTGAAGGTGGGCAATGGCATCGAGGCGGGCGTGACGCAAGGCCCGCTGATCGACGCCAAGGCTGTGGCCAAGGTGGAAGAGCACGTGGCCGATGCCTTGGCCAAGGGCGGTCGCCTGCTGGCCGGCGGCAAGCGCCATGCGCTGGGTAACGGCTTCTTCGAGCCGACCATCATCGCCGACGTGACGAACGACATGCGCGTGGCCACGGAAGAAACCTTCGGCCCGCTGGCGCCGCTGTTCCGCTTCAAGACCGATGATGAAGTGATCGCCCTGGCCAACAACACGGAATTCGGCCTGGCCGCCTATTTCTATTCGCGCGACATCGGCCGTATCTGGCGCGTGGCCGAAGGCCTGGAAACGGGCATGGTCGGCGTCAACACGGGCCTGATCTCGAACGAGATCGCGCCCTTCGGCGGTGTCAAGCAATCGGGCCTGGGCCGTGAAGGGTCGACCTATGGTATCGAAGATTATTTAGTCATTAAATATATCTGCATGGGCGGTATCTAAAGCCGCTTAACGCGAGCCGCGGCGCGATCTAGGATGCTTGATTAAATCTACTGCGCGGCGCGCTTTCCGGCCTGCGATGCTCGCTGTACTAGAGTACAGCTGCGCTTCTTAGCCAGATGGGGGCGCCGAGCCTCGTTGCCGCTCGCTACGATTTTCTCAAGCATTCGTGACGTCTGTTATCGACGGCTGTTGCGAGCCGATCCTAACCTGTCCAGCATGCCCTTGACCGCTTCCATCTGCGTGCCGCTCTTGCGGTAGAAATCCGGGTCGATCGGATTGATGCTGGTGTAGCCCCAGAAATCCCAGCAGCCTTTCGGGTTGTACGGGTAAACGGGGCTCGGTTCGGCCTGCGGATACAGCACGATGATCTTGTTGGCGTCCGCCACCTGGTTGTAGCCGGTGCTCGTATAGAAGCGGTCGCCGATCGCCTGCGTCGTTTGCAGGCAGCCGTGGAACACCACGTGCACGCGGCAGCTCTCGCTGTCGCAGGCTTTCGGGATGTAGGCGTAGCCCGTATTGTTCATGCTGGCGTACGCGCCGTGGATGAAACTGCGCTGGTTGAAGGCGATCAGCTTGCCCGTCAGGGTGGTCGACGACGGCTGCAGGTCCGGGTACAGGTGCTGCAGGATGTCGCGCGCCTGCACGAAGTCGCAGTCGTTGATGAAGGGCGAGTCCGTCACGGCGCAGGGCTTGTCCTGAGTGTTGTCTGTGATGATGGCATGGCCCGCGCCGACCGTATCGACGAAGCGGATCTGCGCCGCCGGCGTGCCTGCCAGTTGATAGAATTTTCCCACCTGTTCCACCACCGGCCGCGTCACGGTCTGGTCTTGCGTTCCGCTGAACAGATACACGCGCTGGCGTTTCAGGTTGGCCGTGTCGTCGATGAGACGGGCGCGTGCAAAATCGTTCGCTGCGCGCAGCAATTCACTGGCGACAGGCGGCGCCACCTGTGCGCTGCCCGGATTCATGCAGGTGGTCAGGGCATTCGTCAGGTAGGGAATGTAGGGAAAGCGGCCCGGCTGGCCCGAGCAGAAATACGGGCCGCCGGCGATGATGCCGGCGCCGGCCACCGTGGCCGAGTAGGCGACGGCAAATTGCGCCGCCATGAAGCCGCCCGAGGACAGGCCCGATACGGTGGTCTGGCTCAGGTCGGCCTGGTAGGCGGGCAGGGCGGCGGCATCCTTGCTCGCGGCGGGCTTGACTGCTTTCGCCGCCGTGGCGGCGTGCGCGCTTGCTGGCGCCAGGACGAGCAAGCTGGCGGCCAGCAGGGTGGTGGGTAGTGTGGTCAGGTGCGCGGTCAGGTGCGGGAAGGACATGGTGACTCCACAAGGCAAGGGCAGGAAGGCCGAGCATAGGTAAAAAAACTGTGCGTTGGGCAAGTACTGCACTGTCGTTGATGTCGCTCAAGCTATCGCTGTTGTTGTGGCCCGCCTGCGCGTGTGCGGTGTTTGACATAGAATGGTTTTTTTCCGTTCAACCATGGTGCCCCTCATGTCCAAGACCCTTGCCAAGCTGTTTGCACTGACCACCCTTGCCGCCGGCGCCAGCCTGGCCATGCCGGCCCATGCCGCCGACACCGCACCAGCTGCCGCCGCGCCAGCGGCCTGTCCCGCCATTCTCAAGCAGACCTTCAACCGCCTGCAGGATGAAACGCCGCAAAACCTGTGCCAGTACGCGGGCAAGGTCGTGCTGGTGGTCAATACGGCCAGTTATTGTGGTTTTACCAATCAATACGAAGGGCTCGAAGCGCTGTACGCCAAGTACGGCAGCAAGGGCCTGGTGGTACTGGGCTTTCCGTCGAACGATTTCGGCAAGCAGGAGCCTGGCAACAGCAAGGAAATCGCCGATTTCTGCTACAACACCTATGGCGTGAAGTTCCCCATGTTCGCCAAATCGGCGGTTTCCGGCCCCGCGCCGAATCCGCTGTACGTGGACTTGATCAAGCAGACGGGCAAGACGCCGGCCTGGAATTTCCATAAATACCTGATCGACCGCCACGGTAAAGTGCTGGAAAGCTTCCCCAGCAAGGTGACGCCGGACGACAAGAAACTCGTTGGCGCAGTGGAAAAAGCACTGGCGCTGTAAGTTGCCGACACACAAGCAGGCCTGCGCGCCTGCTTTTTTTTAATGCCGCGCTTGTCGTCTTGGCATCATTGTCCTAAGCTGGTTGTTCGCGTTTGTCACAACAAAGGAGAACATCATGGCGTATGTCGATGGATTTGTGGTGCCCGTACCGAAAGCCAAGCTCGATGCCTACCTGGCCATGTCGCGCGCCTGTGGCGCTGTCTGGCGCGAACACGGCGCGCTGGAATTTCGCGAATGCGTGGGCGACGATGTCAAGCCAGGCAAGCTGACCTCGTTCCCGCAGGCGGTGGACTTGCAGGATGGCGAAGTGGTGGTGTTTTCATGGATTGTGTATGAGTCGCGCGCCAAACGCGATGAAATCAACGACAAGGTCATGCAAGACCCGCGCCTGGCCGAGATGATGGACCCGGCCAAGCTGCCGTTCGATGGCAAGCGGATGATCTATGGCGGTTACGAGATGCAAGTTGACCTGTAACCCCTGAAACAGTCCATGGCGGCGTTGCAGTGCCTCGTCGTGCGTTCGCACTGCCTTCGGCAATGCGCCTTGCCCTGAACGGTTTCAGGTGTTACCGGTTTACAGGATAAGCTTGGCTGCCAACGCCCCGCGCAGCGCATTGCACACGACGATCGCCTCGGCCCGCGCCAGCATGGGACGCGTGATGATGGTTTCCTGCGCATCCCAGGCGGGATCGGCCAGCATGGCCGCGCGCTGCACGCCGGGCAGCAAGCCGCAGGACAGGGGCGGCGTGTGCCAGTGGCCGTCCAGCTTCACGAAGACATTGCTGCGCCCGCCCTCCGTCAGCTCGCCCCGTTCATTGAAGAACAGCATGTCGAAGCCGCCTTGCGCCTCGGCCGCGCGCCAGGCTGCATCGTAGCGCGCGCGCACGCTGCTCTTGTGGCGCAGGAACAGGTCGTCCGCTGTGGTGGCGTCGGGTGCCAGCAAAATGTTCACGGTCTCCGGCAAGGTGCTGAGCGCACCGCTTTGCACGGTGAACTGGCCATCCTGGCGCAGCGCCAGGCGCAGGCGGAAGGGCGCATCGTCGGGGTGCGCCGCGCAAGCCGCCTGCAGCGCGGCGCGGGCGGCCTGCGCATCCCAGATAAAACCGAAGTAGGCGCAGGAAGCGGCCAGGCGCGCCAGGTGCCGTTCCTGCTGGCGGCAGCCATCGTTGCGGCTGGCGTGCAGGGTTTCGAACAGTTCGAAGTCGTTCGTGAGGCCCGTAAGGAAGCGGGCCTTGAGCTGGCATTCCGCAAATTCATCGTGCGGGTCGCTGTCGAGCACGATGCCGGCGCCTACGCCCATTTCGCCGCGCCGCATGCCGCCAGGGCCAGCCGCTTGCAGGGCCAAGGTGCGGATCGGCACGGACATGCAGAAGTCGCCCACGGCGTGGGCGGCACCGGCGGCTGGCGGATCGAACCAGCCGATGGCGCCCGTATAGATGCCGCGTGGTGCGGGTTCCAGTTCGGCGATGATTTCCATGGTGCGGCGTTTCGGCGCGCCCGTGATCGAGCCGCAGGGATACAAGGCCTGGAAGATGTCGGCCAGGCTGGCGTCGCCGCGCAGGCGCGCCTGCACGGTGGAGGTCATTTGCAGCACGCTGCTGTAGCGCGTCACCTGGAACAGGGCCGGTACCTGAACGGAGCCCGTGGCGGCGATGCGGCCGATGTCGTTGCGCAGCAGGTCGACGATCATCAGGTTTTCCGCGCGATTCTTCGGATCATTGGCCAGGGCCCTGGCGCGGTGCGCATTTTCTTCCGCCTGTTCGGCAGGAGCGGCCGGCGCCGTGCCTTTCATGGGACGCGCCGTCAGCTCGCCTTGCGCATGGCGCACGAACAGCTCCGGCGACAGCGACAGCAGGGCGCCACCATCGGGCAGCATCAGCAGCGCGCCGTACGGTACGGGCTGGCGCGCGCGCAGCCGCGCATACAGGGCCAGGGGCGAACCGAAGGCGTCGAAGCGCAAACGATAGGTGTAGTTGACCTGGTAGGTGTCGCCAGCCACGATGTAGTCGTGGATGCGCTGCAGCGCGCGCGTGAATTCGGCTTGATCCACATTTGCGTGGATAGCGGCCACGCCGGCCGGCGCGCTATCCACGCGTGCGTCCAGCCACTGCTGCACCTCGTCTTGCGACAGCTGGGTGCAATGCTCAAAGACGAGCACTTGCGCCAGTGGCGGCGCGCCGGGGCCGGCCGCGCGCGGCGGCATGGCTAGCAAGTGCGCGCCCAACTCGTAGCTGCACACGCTGACGGCGTACTGGCCGCGTTTTAAAGCCGCTTGCAGCCCTTCGAGCAGGGCTGGCCACCCGTTACCCTCGGTGCACTGCAAGACCGCCGCCAGGCCCGTGTACAGGCGCGAACCGGCGCCGGGTGTGCTGGCGTCGTCGAGCAGGGCGAAACAGTCGGTATGCATGGGGACAGCCGCGGTGGTGACTTACCCCAGCAGCATGGCGATTTGCAGCGCCGCGTCCTGGGATGGATTGATCTTGAAGCCGCTCTTGGCGTAGCGGTGCCAGCGTCCGATGACGAAGCTGACGATCAGGGTGGCGCGCGCCGCCACTTCGCTTTCCTTGCCATGGCCTTCGGCGGCGGCCACGCGCAAGGCCTGCTTGAGCGCCAGTTCCACGCGGTCGTAGAACTGGTTCATGCGCACTTGCAGGCGCTCGTCCTCATTCACCAGCGCATCGCCGATCAGCACGCGCGTCATGCCCGGATTGCTGATGGCGAAATTGAGCAGCATGCCGACGATGTCGCGCGTCTGCGTCATGCCGTCGCTGTGCTTTTCCGCGATCTGGTTGATCAGGCCGAAAACGCTCGACTCGATGAATTCGATCAGTCCTTCGAACATTTGCGCCTTGCTGGCGAAATGGCGGTACAGGGCCGCTTCCGACACGGCCAGTCTGGCCGCCAGTGCGGCAGTGGTGATCTTTTCGCCTTTCGGCTGCTCCAGCATTGCGGCGAGGGCCTGAAGAATTTGTAGCCTGCGTTGGCCCGGCGGTGTGCTTGCCATATTTTCTCTTGTCGTTAAAAAAAAGCTGTCTTGATGGGGCGTTCCGTCACCGCCGCTAGCGGTGCGGCTTCCGGCGTCAACCGGAAGCCCAGGAGTCCCCTTCAGCGCAGACGGTGAAGGCGGCGTGCCAAATGCCGGACAGATTTTACTTTGACATCGACGTAAGCGGGGCGATTTAACGCTCTGGGCAGCTTTGCCACGCCGATCGGATCGGCCATTTTCAGGTATTGCGTGACCCAGGCCGTGCGCAAGCCCAGTCTTTTTGCGCCCTTCAGGTTGGCCAGGGTGTCTTCCACCAGGATGCAGCGGCCAGGGCGGATCTGGTGCTTGCGCATCAGTTTGCGCAGCATCAGGGTCGATGGCTTGGGCCGCAGCTGGCGGTGCACATGCATCGCCTCGATGGCGATGTGGTGTGAAAAGTGCTGGCGCAGGCCCAGATGGCGCATCACGTCGCTCGAGTAGCGCAGCGGCGCGTTGGTGAGTAAAATTTTACGGCCAGGCAGGCGTTTGAGTAAAGCCCCCAGCCCCCGCTCGGCGCGTATCATGGCGCGCAAATCGTCGAACGCGTGCGTCTCGTGGAGGAAGTGCGCTGCCTGCACCTGATGATGCTTGACCATGCCCAGCAAGGTGGCGCCATAGCGGCGCCAGTAGGCCGCGCGCGCCGCATTGACGATGGCGTCGTCGGCCGGCGTCACGCCATCGCCCAGTACGCGGGCAATATACGTGTTCATATTGGCCGTGATGGTGGGGAAGATGGCGTGCGAGGCATTGTGCAGCGTGTTGTCGAGGTCAAACAGCCAGACCGGCGACGAGCGGTTAAGATGGGACACAGGCACAGGCGTCTTTAGGCAAGATGATAAGCAAGATGAAAAATTCAACAATCAGGAAAACCATGCGAAGCCAGATTATAGTGATGTTTTGCGGATTATTCTTGCTGCCGTTGCCGGCGGCCTTGGCCGAAGCGGCGCCCGTGGCGCAAAACCGGGGCGCCCTGTTCAGGGTGCAGGACGCGGGCCACACCCTGTATTTGTTCGGCACCATTCACGTCGGCGCCCCCGACTTTTATCCGCTCGAGCCGACGGTGATGCAGGCATTGGAAGGCGCCGGGGCACTGGCGCTGGAGATCGATCCCGGCGCCGACCCGCGCGCCGCCCTGGGCGCCGTGCTGAAATATGGCATGGAGGCACCGGGCAGCCAAGTGCCGGCCGACTGCCGTCAGACCCTGGCGCCGCGTCTGGCGCCGTTGTTGCAAAAATACGGTATAGCGCCCGAAGCGGTGGCGCCGATGAAACCGTGGATGCTGGCCAGCATGCTGGCCATCGGCGAGTTTTCCACGCTCGGCTACCGCTCCGACCTGGCGGTCGACAATTATCTGTCGCAGCAGGCCAGGGCGCGCAAGATCCCTGTGGTGGAACTCGAATCGATGGAAGGCCAGCTGGCGCTGTTTGGCGCCATGACGCCGCTTGACCAGTGCCGCTTCCTAGAAGACGGCGTGGCCTCGATCGAAGACCAGGAACAAAACCAGGAAGCGCGCGAGATCGCCAACGCCTGGCGCACGGCCGACGCGGCCGCCTTCGACAAGCTGGCCGCCAAAGCGGCGACAGACCCCTCGTTTTCCGCGCAGTTCGTGCAAAAGGTGTTGTTAGATGGCCGCAACCCGGCCCTGGCCGACGGCATCGCCAAGCTGCTGGCGCGCGAAAAGCACAGCCTGGCCGCCATCGGCGTGCTGCATCTGGTCGGAACGAAAAGCGTGCCGGATTTATTGCGTCAAAGGGGCTTGAAGGTCGTGCGGGTGTATTAGGGATAACGCTGGCTTAGCTGCGTAAAACACGCGGCAGAGCAGATGGAAAAATGTTCAGGGCAAGGCGGACTGACGAAGACAGTACGCATGTACGGCGAGGAAGGACAACGCCGCCATGGGCATTTTTACAGCTGCGGGGAAAGGATACTGGTGCCCTTGACGTGGATCGAACACGTGGCCTCTCCCTTACCAAGGGAGTGCTCTACCACTGAGCTACAAGGGCAAATTAAAAGCGGCGCCAGGTGATCTGCGCCGCCAAACTACTCGCTGTAATGCATTGCGATTTTTTTAGTGCGAACGGATCATAGTACCAAAAGCCTGCTCGGTCAACACTTCCAGCAATAATGAGTGTTCGATGCGGCCATCGATGATGTGCACCGTGTTCACGCCGGACTTGGCGGCGTCGAGCGCGGACGAGATCTTTGGCAGCATGCCACCCGAGATCGTGCCATCGGCGAACATCTCGTCGATTTCACGCGCCGACAGGTCGGTCACCAGGTTGCCCTGCTTGTCCTGGACGCCGGCGATGTTGGTCATCATGATCAGCTTTTCCGCTTTCAGGATTTCCGCGATCTTGCCGGCTACCACGTCGGCGTTGATGTTGTAAGCCTGGCCATCCTGGCCGAAACCGATAGGCGAAATGATGGGAATGAAGGCATCGTCCTGCAGCGCCTTGACGACGGCCGGGTTGATCGCATCGATCTCGCCGACAAAGCCGATGTCGAGGAATTCGCCCGGATGTTCGCGGTCCGGCATCTGCATCTTGCGCGCGCGGATCAAGCCGCCATCCTTGCCCGTCAGGCCGACAGCCTGGCCGCCGTAATGGTTGATCAGCATGACGATATCCTGCTGCACTTCGCCGCCCAGCACCCACTCCACCACTTCCATGGTTTCTTCATCGGTGATGCGCATGCCTTGCACGAAGGTGCCTTGCTTGCCGATTTTTTTCAGCGCGTTGTCGATCTGCGGTCCGCCGCCGTGCACCACCACCGGGTTCATGCCGACCAGCTTGAGCAGGATGACGTCGCGCGCGAAGCCGTGCTTCAGGCGTTCGTCCGTCATGGCATTGCCACCGTATTTGATGACGATGGTCTTGCCATGGAAATTGCGAATGTAGGGAAGGGCCTCGGCCAGAATCTGCGCCTTGATTTGTGGCGACACCGCCGTCAAGTCGTCATTCATGTCCAGGTTCAAGTTAGCTAGTTGATTCATGGCGAGTCCGGAAAATAGATTTGTGCGATTTTACAGGGAAGAAGAAAATCCTGGAGGCATTATAGGGCGATCTTGTTGTATTTTCCCTGATGATCCTATAGTCTGGCCCGATATGTCCCCCAGCCAGCCTTTTTACTGCCAGTTACATCTGCGTCGCACCCCGCTGCAGCATGACACACACTTGCCAATTCAAACACAGCCATGAGCGTATGCACTCTCTGTGGCGCCACCTTCCAGTGTGGCCAGACTGACCCGCAGGCCAGCGGACCATGCTGGTGCGTGGCCCTGCCGCCCGCCATACCCGTGCCCGGTAGCGCCGCCGTGGGCTGCTGGTGCCCCGCCTGCCTGCAACAGCGCATCGCCGCCGTGACGCCCCCGGCGGCAACGCCGGCCAGATAAACGCATCGGCGCGCCTTTTCCTTTGCAAAAGACCTTGCATATTGTAGGGGAATACGGTCAGACTTCGATTTTTAAGAATTTCTTATAGGAAAGTTATGCGCTTCAGGGATATCCGCATCGGCGTGCGCATCAATGCCGGTTATGCCATTTTGATCGTGCTGATGCTGGTCGTCATCGTCCTGGCCGGTAGCCGCATCTATGCCATCCGCGCCGAGACCGACGATATCCTGCAGCGCGACTGGGTCGCCGCCAAGGCCACCAGCAAGATCCATGGGCTGGCGCGCGAGGCGGCCACGCGCATCAGCAACTTGCCGAACCAGCGTGAATTGGCACGGCGCCAGGCGAACCAGGCGCGCCTGGAAGCGATCAAGCAAGGCATCGATGAACAGGTGCGCATCCTCGATGGTCTCGATGCGCGGCCGCAAGAACGGCGCCTGCTGGAACAGATGCACCTGGCACGCGCCGACTACTATGTTTCGCTCAAGACGATCTTCGAACTGGTCGAGCGCGGCGAGGATGCTGCCGCGGAGCTGGCCATGCAGACGCAGACCTTGCCGGTGCTGGAAAAAGTGCTGCTGTATGTGGGCCAGCTCGATGATTTGCAGCAGCAACTGATACGCGACAGCGCGGCCAGGATACGCAACGATATCGATACGTCGCTGATTCTGATGGGCGGTATCGGGCTGGCAGCCCTGTTGATCGGCCTGGCCTTTGCCTGGTCGGCGCGCTCGATCACGCGTCCGCTGGGCGAGGCGGTGGCGATCGCCACGCGCGTGGCCAAAGGCGACTTCAGTTCTGTCATCGAAGTGACGTCGCGCGATGAGACGGGCGAATTGCTGCAGGCGCTGAAAAACATGAGTACCAACCTGGCCGTCGAGCAGGATCTGCGGCATGCCGTCGAAGTGGCCGAGGATGCGACCAAGATGAAGTCGGACTTCCTGGCCAATATGTCGCACGAGATCCGCACGCCGATGAACGGCATCATCGGCATGACCCACCTGGCGCTGCAGACGGAGCTCACCTCGACCCAGCGCAATTACCTGGAAAAGGTCGAGTCGGCGTCGAAGAACCTGCTGGCCATCATCGACGACATCCTCGATTTCTCGAAGATCGAGGCGGGCAAGATGGCCTTTGAAAAAGTCGATTTTTTCCTCGAGGACGTACTGGCGCAGATCGCCGACCTGTCCGTGATGCGTGCCCAGGACAAGGGGCTCGAACTGCTGTTCGACATCGCCCCCGACGTGCCGAACGCCTTGCAGGGCGATCCGCTGCGCCTGGGCCAGGTGCTGATCAACCTGACCAACAATGCCATCAAATTTACGGACAAGGGCGAGATCGTCGTCAGCATCCGCTTGCAGCAGCTGGAAGAACATGCGGCGGTGCTGCGCGTGGATGTGCGCGATACGGGCATCGGCCTGACGCCGCCCCAGCGCAGCAAATTGTTCCAGGCATTTACCCAGGCCGACACCTCCACCACGCGCCACCATGGCGGCACCGGCCTGGGGCTGACCATCAGCAAGCGCCTGGTGGAAATGATGGAAGGCGAAATTGACCTGGTCAGCGAAGCGGGCGTGGGCAGCACCTTTTTCTTCACGGCCCGCTTCGGCCTGGCCGCCGTGCCGCGCGACAGCCTGCCGGTGCCGCCGCAGTTCCAGGGCCTGCGCGTGCTGGTGGTCGATGATAACCCTAGTGCGCGTGAAATTTTCGTCAGCATGCTGACGGCGCTCGGTTTCGATGCGCGTGCCGTGTTTGGCGGCGTGCTGGCCATCGGCGCCGTGGCGCAGGCGCGCACCGAGGGGCGCCCGTACGGGCTGGTGCTGATGGACTGGAAAATGCCGGGCATGAACGGCCTCGATACGCTGGCCGGCATCCGTGCCGATGCCGCCGGCATCGATGCGGCGCCGGCCTGTATCATGGTCACGGCCTTCCATCGCGAAGCACTGCTGGAGGCGGCGCGCCAGCGGGAATTGCCGCTCGATGGCGTATTGAACAAGCCGGTCAGCGCCTCGACCCTGCTCGACCAGATATCGTTCGTGTTTGGCGGCGTGACAGGACAGAGCCGCAAGACGCAGCGCCAGAGCAGCTACCGCGACGACGAACGCGCCCTGCGCGGCGCCTGGCTGCTGCTGGTGGAGGACAATGAGGTGAACCAGGAAGTGGCGCAGCATATTCTCAACGACGCCGGCATTCGTGTCGACATTGCGAGCAATGGCGCCATCGCGCTGGCGAAGATCGAGGAAAACGCCTATGACGGCGTGCTGATGGATTGCCAGATGCCGGTGATGGATGGCTACCAGGCCACGCGCAAGCTGCGCCAGGATCCCCGCTATTCGGATTTGCCCGTGATCGCCATGACGGCCAATGCCATGGTCGGCGACAAGGAAAAATGCCTGGACGCCGGCATGAACGATTTCATCGCCAAGCCGATCGACGTGGCGCAGCTGTTCGGTACCCTGGCGCGCTGGATCGCGCCGGCTGCGCCGCAGGAAATGACGGTGGTGGTGGCGCAGCCGGAAGCGGAGCTGCCCGTGATCGCCGGCCTGAAAATGGCGGAGGCCATGCGGCGCGTGGGCGGCAATGCCACTTTGATGCGAAAATTGCTGGATCGTTTTGTGGAAACCCAATTCGATGCCATGCAGCGCATCGTCGCCGCCATCGAGAACAATCAGCTCGAGACGGCAATCCGGGAAGCGCATACCCTGAAGGGCCTGGCCGGCAATATCGGCGCCGGTGGCCTGGCCGACAGCGCGGCGCGGGTCGAGCATTTGCTCAGCCTGGGATCGCATGACGGCTTGCCGCAGGCGCTGGCGGCCTGCACTCTGGCGCTCGACGAACTGGTACCGAAGATCGTGCTGGCCATGCAGTCGCGCAGCAATGTGCCCGAGCCAGGCAGCACCGTGGTGGCAGCGGTGGACCGGGTACACCTGGAGGCGGGCTTGCGCGAACTGTCGCAACTGCTGCAGCAGGACGATGCGCAGGCCGTCAAGCATCTCGATGGCATCGGTCCCGTGCTGGTCGCAGCCGGGCAGGCGGAACATGCGCGCCAGTTGAAGCGCATGCTGGGACAATACGATTTCGAAGGTGCGCTGGCGCAGCTGGGCGAGGTGGCCGATGCGCTGGAGCTGAGACTGTGACAAGGATAACTATGCAGAGCGAAGGACGGGCATGAGAGCGTCAGCAAGCAAGCCAACCATCCTGGTAGTCGACGACACGCCAGACAATATCGACCTGTTGCGCGCAGTGCTGGAAGACGATTACCGGACCAAGATCGCCGTCAATGGCGAGCGTGCCCTGAAAATCGCCGCCGGCGGCGACCAGCCCGATCTGATCCTGCTCGACATCATGATGCCGGGCATGAGTGGCTACGATGTGTGCCGCGCGCTGAAGGCCGATCCCGCCACGGCCGGCATACCCGTGATTTTTGTGACCGCCATGAGCGAAGTGGCCGACGAGCAGCTGGGCCTGGCCCTGGGCGCCGTCGACTACATCACCAAGCCGATTTCGGCGCCCATCGTGCTGGCCCGTATCAAGACGCAGCTGGCGATGAAGCAGATGCAGGATTTTTTGCGCGACCAGAATCATTACCTGGAAACGGAAGTGGAGCGCCGGGTGCAGGAAGTGGCGGCGCTGCAGGACGTCACGATACACGCCATGGCGTCGCTGGCCGAGACGCGCGACAGCGAGACGGGCAACCATATCCGCCGCACCTCGCACTACCTGAAGGCATTGGCCGAGAAAGTGCGCGGCCTGCCGCGTTTCCGCGATTTTTTGACGGACAAGAATATCGAACTGCTGTTCAAGACGGCGCCGCTGCACGATATCGGCAAGGTGGGTATCCCCGACCATATTTTGCTCAAGCCGGGGCGTTTCGAGCCGCATGAAATGGCCATCATGAAGACGCACACCACCCTGGGGCGCGACGCCATCCTGGCGGCCGAACACGAGCTGGGCATCGAGGTCGATTTCCTCAAGTACGCAAAAGAGATCGCCTACAGCCACCATGAAAAATGGGATGGCAGCGGTTACCCGCTAGGGTTGGCAGGCGAAGACATCCCGATTTCGGCGCGCCTGATGGCGCTGGCCGACGTGTATGACGCCCTGATCAGCCGACGCATCTACAAGCAGGGCATGGAGCATGCACAGGCCGTGCAGATCATCGTCGAGGGGCGCGGTTCGCACTTTGACGCCGAGATCGTCGACGCCTTCCTGCAGATCCAGGACCAGTTCATCGCCATCTCCCACCGCTATGCCGATGGCGTGTGCGAGATCGCCGACAAGCAGCGGCAGATCGCGCCATACACCGAAAATATCAGCTGACGGTCTTGAAGAAGCGCAGCATCTCCCTGCTGGCGTCCGGGCCTTTTCCGTCCGTGTAACTGCCATTATTGCTGCCGCCGGACCAGGCATGGCCGGCGCCGTGGATGACCCAGTGTTCTCCCAGCGGCGAGCCATCGGCCTGGCTGTGCGTGGTGCGGGTGTAGCGGTGGCCATTCGGTACGCTGCCGTCGATGGAAGCAGCCTTGGCCGCCTGGCCGCCCGCCTGGCTGCGCACGCCCTGGGCAATCAGTTCATCGCCATTGCGCGGGTTGACGGTGGTGTCGCGGTCGCCGTGAAAAACGATGATGGGCACGCCGCCCGCCGGCGCCTTGCGCTGGCCATTGGGCATGGCGCCGCCCTTCATGGCGGCCAGCGCCGACGGCAAGTCCTGCGCCGAGGCGAAGGGCAGGCCCGAATGCACGCCGACGGCGGCAAACAGGTCGGGGTACAAGGTGCCGACAATGACGGCCATGGCGCCGCCCGCCGACAGGCCGGCGACGAACACTTCGCGTTCATTTACCGGGTAGTCGTCGATGACTTGCCGCGCGATGCCGGCGATCAGCGACGGTTCGCCCTGGTCGCGCTGCTGGTCGATGGCATTGAACCAGTTCCAGCAGCGCGAACTGTTGGCACCCTGCGTCTGCGCCGGATAGACGACAAAACATTCCTTTTCTTCGGCCAGCGCATTCATCTGCGTGCCGGCCGCGAAATCGTCGGGATTTTGCGTGCAGCCGTGCAGCATCACGATCAGCGGCATGGCCTGGCCGTGGTAGCTGCTGGGGATATACAGCTTATAGGAGCGCGTGCCCGCATGGTTGCGGTACACGCCGTCGATGAACTGCGCGCCAGCCGGCATCTGCGCCGGTGCGGCGCCCGGCGCGTTGAAACCGGGTGGGTGGAAATTCGGCAGCTCGAAGCTGGGCATGTCGAAGCTGTGCTGTCCCAGGCCGGCGGGCACGCCCAGGCGCGCCATGAAATCCTGCGCGAATTCCTGCGCCGCCTGCGCGGGCGTGGGCGGCACCGATGCCGCTTCCGGCGCGGCATCAGCTGGCGGCGCCTCGGCCTGGGCCTGCGCTGGTGATGGCGCCGGTGGTGGATTGATGTCGCGCATCGGCTGCGGTGGCGGCGCTTGCGTGGTTGCTGCCTGCGGCGTCAGGCCAGCGGCAGACAGCGCCTGCTGGATCGCTTCGGTGGCGGCGGCGGGACCGCTGCCCATCAGATTACGGGTCGCTGCGCGCATCTGCGCCAACATGTTGAGAGGTAGTTTCATGACCATCCTTAACGGTGCCGCGCATCGGCCGGGTCATCGCCGCAAACCAATACGCTAGTGAATTCGCCCTGCGAGCGCCGTCTTGACGACGGTGCTGGCGTGCAGGGCACCTAATACGAAAATCGACTCGATGGTGGCCAGTGCCAGTTCCACGGAGACGTCGCTGGCGATGCTGGCCAGTCCCAGCACCTGGATCTGCAGGCGCTGGCCGGCTGCCTGGATCGCTTCCAGGTCGGCGCGCGAATAATGCTGCATGCCCAATACCAGGCTTTTACGGGCGACGGTTTGTTTCACCACGTCGGCGTGGATACCCAGCTGGTTGCGTATGGCCGTACGGATCAGATCCGTACGGTTGGAATAAAATCCCTCCTGGACCAGCAAATCGATCTGCCCCAGGTCGATCAAACCGAGGTTGATCGTGATTTTCTCGGATTCCCCAATTTTGGGCTTGCTGTCTTGCTTGGCCATATCTCTCCAAAAACTCCACGTGGCATCCAATTGCCATCTGCATGGATGGTAGTATAGTTCTGAAATATCTCAAGTCAAGCAGGATCTACTCTGATAATGTTGTAGGACGGGCACCCGCAGAGTGAGAATGGCTGCAAAATAAATTTCTAGAAGATGCTTTTTTGCTCATGCTTTCTCTTAAAAATATATTCACAGAAACATTGCATGGCGAGGCCATCGCCTCACCGACACGGTTTCGCGGCATAATGCAAGCCTCACGTTTACCGATGCCGCTCCATGATGGTCAATACCCTGCCAGCCGTTCCGCTCCCCTTGCCGTCTCCGGTGCCGTCGCCCTGTGTCAGCCTGTGCAAGATGAACCGCAACAGCGGCTTGTGCGAAGGCTGCTTGCGCACGCTCGACGAGATCATCGCCTGGAGCAAGGCCGACGACGACTTCAAGCGCGCCGTGTGGGCCGCATTGCCGGGACGCGAATCTTTGCTCGATTTCGAGTCCGACTACTGAGGAAGCCCATGCCACGATCGCCAGCGCTGTTCCCCGATGCCATGCAGGTGTTCGAACGCGGCTGGCTGTCGTCGAACAACATCCTGTTCCAGGGCCGGGACGACACGGCCCTGATCGACAGCGGCTATGTCACGCATGCGCCGCAAACCCTGGCCTTGCTGCGCCATAGCTTGCAAGGGCGTCCGCTGCACCGCCTGTTCAATACGCACCTGCACTCCGATCATTGCGGCGGCAACGCGCTGTTGCAAGCCGAGTATGGCTGCCAGACGGCTATTCCCGTCTCGGAAGCGGACAAGGTGCGAGTATGGGATGTCGATGCCCTCAGCTTCCAGGCCACGGGCCAGCAATGCCCGCGCTTCGGCTTTGACGCCACCGTCTCGCCCGGCGACACGTTGACGTTGGCCGACATGGCCTGGCAGGCGCTGGGCGCACCGGGTCACGACCCGCACTCGCTGATTTTTTACTGCGCCGACGAGGGCATCCTCATTTCCGCCGACGCCCTGTGGGAAAACGGCTTTGGCGTGATCTTCCCCGAACTCGACGGCGGCTCCGGCTTTCTGGAAGCGCGCGCCACCCTGGACCTGATCGCCAGCCTGGACGTGCGCGTCGTCATTCCCGGCCACGGGCGGCCGTTCCAGGACGCTGCCGGCGCCCTGCAGCGCGCGTATTCACGTCTCGATTACCTGTCGTCGGACCCCGTGCGCAATGCGCAGAATGCGGTGAAAGTGCTGCTGAAATTTTTGCTGCTGGAGCGTCAGCGCATCGCGCTCGCCGCCATACCGGCCCTACTGCGCGGCATGCCCATCTTCGAAGAGGCCAACCGTCGCTTCCTGCGCCAGGAAGTCGCCGCGCTGGCCGAGTGGGCCGTGTCGCAACTGGTGAGGGCTGCGGCGGCACGGGTCGAGGGTGAGTACTTGCTTAACGAAGGCTGAAGCGGTCAGGCGATAAATTCAGCACGATCGTACTTTTTCTGAACTATAATCGATGTTCAGTGTGTTTCTCATCCCGATCAACTTTCCAGCGAGTCCGCCATGGCATTG
This sequence comes from Janthinobacterium sp. 78, assembly GCF_003096775.1. Taxonomy (NCBI): domain Bacteria; kingdom Pseudomonadati; phylum Pseudomonadota; class Betaproteobacteria; order Burkholderiales; family Oxalobacteraceae; genus Janthinobacterium; species Janthinobacterium sp. 78. Next base: position 470,885 of record NZ_QENT01000001.1, read on the forward strand.
CCTGTTGCGTTGCAAAACCTCTCCTTACCCGTTATCGCCTCGCCGATGTTCATCGCCAGCGGCCCGGCCCTCGTCGCGGCGCAGTGCAAGGCCGGCATCGTCGGTTCCTTCCCGGCCCTGAACGCGCGTCCCGCCGAATTGCTCGACACCTGGCTCACGGAGCTGCAGGCCGAACTGGCCGCCTTCCAGGCCGCCAATCCCGATAAAAAAGTGGGGCCGATCGCCGTCAACCAGATCGTGCACCAGTCGAACGACCGCCTGGCGCATGATGTGGAAGTGTGCGTGAAACACCGGATTCCCATCATCATTTCCTCGCTGCGCGCGCCGCCCAAGGAAATGCTCGACGCCATCCATAGCTATGGCGGCATCGTGCTGCACGATGTGATCTCGATCCGCCATGCGAAAAAGGCGCTGGAGGCGGGCGTCGATGGCTTGATCCTGGTGGCCAGCGGCGCCGGCGGCCATGCGGGCACCCTGTCGCCATTCGCGCTGGTGGGCGAAGTGCGCAAATTCTTTGACGGTCCGTTGGCGCTGTCGGGCTCCATCGCCACGGGCGACGCCGTGCTGGCCGCGCAGGCCATGGGCGCCGACTTTGCCTACATCGGCTCGCGCTGGCTGGCGACCAAGGAATCGAACGTCAGCGACGGCTACCGCGACGCCATCGTCGAGTCTGCCGCCTCGGACATCGTCTACACGAACCTGTTTACGGGCGTGCACGGCAATTATCTGAAAAAATCGATCGTCGCGGCCGGACTCGATCCGGAAGCCTTGCCCGAAGCGGACAAGAGTTCGATGAATTTTGGCTCCGGCAGCGCCAAGGCCTGGCGCGACATCTGGGGCGCGGGCCAGGGCGTGGGCTTGATGGATGACGTGCCAAGCGTGGAAGAGATGGTGGCGCGCCTGAAGGCCGAATACGATGCGGCGCGCGCGCGGTTGAAGTTGTAACGCTGGTGGTGGTTGTCGGATTACGGCCTTTGGCCTAATCCGACCTACGACCATGGATTCGGTAGGTCGGATTAGCGCGCAGCGCGTAATCCGACAACACCACAATCACTCCTGCTTCAAATCCTCAGGCTTGATAGCCCACAGGCCCGGCAGGTTGCGCCAGTAGCCGTACGCATCCATGCCGAAGCCGACGACGAAGCGGTTCGGGATCACCAGGCCGACGATGTCCGCCTGCACCGGTTTTTTCTTGCCGATGGCTTTGTCGGCAAACACGGCCAGGATGACTTCCGAGGCACCCATGTCCAGCAAGCGCTGCTTGACGTGCGCCAGGGTTTCGCCTTCGTCGAGAATATCGTCGAGCACGATGACGGTGCGGCCCGCCACGTTCGAACGGGGGATGACTTTCCATACCACTTCGCCACCCTTGTCGTCGTCGCCGTAGCGGCTCACATGGATGTAGTCGAATTCGAGCGGAAAGCTCAGTTGCGGCAGCAGGTTGCCCGTAAACACGACGGCGCCGCCCATCACGCCCAGCACCAGTGGGAATTCCTTGGAATCCTCGGCGTTGAAGCGCGTGTTGAGTACATCGGCCATGCGCGTGATCGACGCCTGCACGGTATCTTGGTCGAACAGCAGTTCCGCGTTCTTGATCAGGTCACGGGCACGGTTGTGATGAAATTCTTGCATGGACTCTTGCATGGCGATGAATGGGGCTGATGATGAATGCGGGTATTATCCCGCAAACGCCATCCGTGCGCTACGCCTAGCTGTAATCGCGCATGTCGTCGATTATTTTTCCATCCTGCGCCAGGCTGCCCACGGCCACCAGCACCACGTCGCCGCGCAGCTTGGTCAGTTCGCGGATCGAGCCGATGATGGCTTCCACGCCGCTGGCGTCCGCCGGATCGTCGACTTCGCAATGCAAAGCCATCTCGTCGTTGGCCATGCGCCCGGACACGACCAGCCGCGCCTTCCTGATTTGCGGATGGCGGCGCGCGATGTCATGCACCTGCGACGGATGCACGAACATGGCGCGCACCTTGGTGGTCTGGTCCGCGCGTCCCATCCAGCCTTTGATGCGCGTATTCGTGCGGCCGCACGGCGAGTCCGGCGCGCCCATCAGCACGGCCGACAGATCGCCCGTGGCGAAGCGGATCAGCGGGTAGTCGGCATTGAAGACGGTGACGACGACTTCGCCCACTTCGCCCGGTGCGACCGGAATGCCGCTGCCCGGATGGACGATCTCGAGCAGGACGTTTTCATCGACGACCATGCCCGGATTGAGCTTGCCATTGCTGGCCGTTTCATAGGCGATGCTGCCGATATCGGCCGAGGCATAGGTCTGGAACACGTGCGGCACGCCGTTCTCGGCAAACCAGCTGCGCAGGGATTCGGGCAAGGCTTCCGCGCCCATCACGGCCTTGGTGACGCTGCTGATGTCGGCGCCCATTTCGCGCGCCTTCTCGATGATCAGTTTTAAAAATGACGGCGTGCCGATGTACGTGTCGGGCTTCAGGTCGACCATCGCCTGCACCTGCATTTCCGTCTGGCCGATGCCGGCCGGGATGACGGTGCAGCCGATGCGCGCGGCGCCCCCTTCGACCATGAAGGCGGCCGGCGTGAAGTGATACGAAAAGCAGTTCTGCAGCAAGCCACCGGCGCGCACGCCGGCCGCATACATGGGCCGCGCGAAGCGCCACCAGTCGGGGCCGCGGCCTTCCGGATCAAAGATGGGGCCGGGCGAGACGAAGACGCGCGACAGGGCGTTTTTCGGCGTCGTGTTCAAGCCGCCGAACGGCAGCGCGCCGTGCTGCAATTGTTTCAGGTCGGACTTGCGCGTCACGGGCAGCTGCGCCAGCGCGGCGCGGCTGGTGATGTCGGCCGCGTTGACGCCATCGAGAATGCGGGCCCAGCCCGGCGCCTGTTGCGCGCGCGCGATCAGCTGCGGCAGGCCGGCCATCAATTCGCGTTCGCGCGCTTCGGGGGCGCGTGCTTCCAGACTATCGAGCGTATCGGTCATGTTGCTGATTCTCCAATGTCACGTTGCATTTTTTTCGTCAGCCCCGCAACAATCAGGCTGTATGAGCGCTGCAGCAGGGCGGCCATTTCGTCATCGTCCAGCGCGTCGGGGCTGGCGACCAGCACCCATTTGGCCCGCGCCAGGTAGGGCGCCGGGCGAAAGCCGGGACGGTCCGTCAATTCCAGGAAGCGCTCTGCATCGACCTTGAAGCTGATGCCGCGCGTGCTGTGGTCTTCCGCGCCGCACAGGGCGAACAGCTTGCCACCGACGCAAAACGCCAGCACGTTGCTCCACTTGATGTCTTCTGTCGCGCCGGGAAAGGCACGGCACACTTGCTTCGCCCGTTCCAGGTCCATGACGGCTGCTCCCGTGTCAGGCCAGCCAGCGCTTGCGGCGGCGATAGAACTTCATGTCGCGAAAACTCTTGCGCCCGGCGCTGGAGACGCCCAGATAAAACTCTTTGACGTCTTCGTTGCTGGCCAGGTCCCTAGCAAGTCCTTCCATCACGACTCTGCCGTTTTCCAGGATGTAGCCGAAGTCGGCGTAGCGCAGCGCCACGTTGGTGTTCTGTTCGGCCAGCAGGAACGACACGTTTTCCTTGTGGTTCAGGTCCTTGACGATGCCGAAGATCTCTTCGACGATCTGCGGCGCGATGCCCATCGAGGGTTCGTCCAGTAAGATCATCGACGGCTTGGCCATCAGCGCGCGGCCGATGGCGCACATCTGCTGTTCGCCGCCCGAGGTGTAGCCGGCCTGGCTGCTGCGCCGTGTTTTCAGGCGCGGAAAGTAGTGGTAGACCTTTTCCAGCGCGTCTTTCAGCTCGCCGCGCGACAGGCTGCGCGTGTAGGCGCCTGTCAGCAGGTTTTCCTCGATGGTGAGGTGGCCGAAACAGTGGCGCCCTTCCATCACTTGCGACAGGCCCCGCTTGACCAGCTCATTCGGCGTCAATTGATCCACGCGCTCGCCCTTGAACTGGACTTCGCCCTTGGTGACGTCGCCGCGTTCGCCGCGCAGCAGGGTCGAGATGGTTTTCAGGGTGGTCGACTTGCCGGCGCCGTTGGCGCCCAGCAGTGCCACGATCTTGCCTTGCGGCACTTGCAGCGACACGCCCTTCAGGACCAGGATCACGTGGTCATAGATGACTTCGATATTGTTCACCGACAGGTAGGGCGGCGGGGTGTCTGGTGTTTGCGTGGCAGTGGGTGTCATGGCTGCTTCGTTTTCATGTGATGTTGGTGCTTGTCGGATTACGCCTTTGGCTAATCCGACCTACGTCGTATCGAGGTAGGTCGGATTAGCGCAACGCGCGTAATCCGACACCACTTTGAGAGCCGCTTACTTCATGCACGCCGGCGTGATCTTCTTCTCTTCGGCGTACTTGCCCGACGATTCCTCGACGAGCTTACGCACCAGGGCCTTGTCGCCGACGATCCATTTCGGCGTGATGGCGATCCACTTCTTGCCATCCCACTGCTGCACCTTCACGGCGCCCGAACCTTCATGGTCGTCGCAGCTGGTCTTCACGGTGGGGAACATGCCCAGTGCGCCGACAGCCTTCTGGCGCGCGTCGTCGACGTTCAGGTTTTCCAGGCCCCAGCGCATCTGCTCGCCCGTGACAGGCTTGCCCTTGCCGAATTTTTCCTGCGCCACGCGGATCGCTTCCACCCACAGGATGCCGGCCGTCACGCCGCGCATGTGGTAGACGGAGCCGACGCGCGACTGGTCGGAGAGGTTGCCCTTGCCGGACGCGTAGAGTTTCTTGCGGATGTCGTCCAGCACGGGGTAGTTGCCCGGCGTATTGAACGTCATCGCCGTGTAGCCCTTGGCCGCGTCGCCCGATGGAATCGTGTCTTCTTCGGAGCCGGCCCACCAGACGCCCAGCATTTTGTCGCGCGGGAAGCCGTTGCGCTGCGCCGTCTTGATGGCAACGGAGTTCATCACGCCCCAGCCCCACAGGATCACGTGGTCCGGCTTGGCCTGGCGGATTTGCAGCCATTGCGATTGCTGTTCGCTGCCTGGCGGCGCGACGGGAATTTTCACCAGTTCAAAGCCGTACTGTTTCGACAGCGCTTCGAGCACGGGCAGTGGCTCCTTGCCGAAGGCCGAATCGTGGTACAGGTGGACGATTTTTTTGCCTTTCAGCTTGTCCATGCCGCCATCCTTGTCGCCCAGGTACTTGATCATGGCGGCGGCCTGGCTCCAGTAGCTGGAGATCAGCGGATACACATACGGGAAGACCTTGCCGTTGGCGGCGTCCGAGCGGCCGTAGCCGATCATCGTCATGGGGATCTTGTCCTGCGCCACGCGGTCCAGAATGCCGTAGGCGACGCCGGTGGAGAGGGTTTCGACCAGGGTGGCGCCGCCCTGCTTGGTTTTCAGGCGCTCATAGCATTCGACGCCGCGCGACGGATTGTATTCGGTTTCGCATTCTTCCCAGCTGATTTTCACGCCATTGACGCCGCCGGCCTGGTTGACCAGGTTGAAGTAGTCGATGGCGCCGCCGTAGAAACCGGAGCCGCCGGCCGCGTAGGGACCCACGCGGTAGGACGGCAGGGCGATGTACTGTTCCTTGTCCTGGGCTTGGGCGCTGCCGGCCATGGTGAGTGCGGCACTGGCGATGGCGGCGGCCAGCATGAGCGATTTGATGTGTTTCATTGTGTGTCTCCTCTTGTTTTATTTGATTTCAAGTCAACCGACATCAGACTGCAAGGTACAAATTTCTAGTGCGGGAAAGGCCACAGGCGCAGTTTCTCTTTCGCGATTTGCCACAGCCTGGCCAGGCCGTGTGGTTCGACGATCAGGAAGAAGATGATCAGCGCGCCGAACACCATCAGTTCCAGATTCGAGGCCACGCTGGTCGGCAATGCCAGGCCGTGCGCGATGGTGTTCAGGAAGACGGGCAGCAGCACGATGAAGGCCGCGCCGAGGAAGGAACCGAGGATCGAACCGACGCCGCCGATGATGATCATGAACAGGATGCGGAAGGACAGGTCCAGGTTGTACGCTTCCGGCTCCACTGTGCCCAGGTAGGCATACGCATACAGGGCACCGGCCACGCCGCAGTAGAACGAGCTGACGGCAAACGCCAGCAGCTTGGTGCGCATCAATCTGAAACCGATCACCTCGGCGGCCATGTCCATGTCGCGCACGGCCATCCACGAGCGGCCCACGTTGGAGCGGATCATGTTCTTGGCCAGCAGCGCCATGCCGGCGACGATGGCCAGTACCAGCAGGTATTTGCTTTGCGGCGTATCGAACTGGTAGCCGAGGATGCTCATTTTCTGTACCGTGATGACGCCCGAGGAGCTGTAGTTGGTCAGGTACGGGATCTTGGTCAGGCACCAGACGACGAAGAACTGCGTCGCCAGGGTGGAGGCGGCCAGGTAAAAGCCGCGGATGCGCAGGGAGGGCAGGCCGAAGGCGATGCCCACCATGGCCGCACACAGGCCACCGAGGATGAACGACACCAGCAGCGGCAGTCCCGGCAGGCGCGCCATGAAGTTATACGAGGCAAAGGCGCCCACGGCCATGAAGGCGGCCGTACCCAGCGACAGCTGGCCCGCGTAACCGGTCAATATGTTCAGACCCAGCGCTGCCAGCGCGAAGATCAGGAAGGGAATCAGGATCGCCGACAGCATGTAGGGCGAGGCAAAATACGGCAGCAGGAAGACGGCGACAAGCAGCGTGGCCGTCAGCGCCAGGCGGTCTTGCCTGATCGGGAAAATCTGGTTGTCAGCCTGGTAGCTGGTCTTGAATTGTCCTGCTTCACGGTAAATCATGGCGTGTCCTTTACTGGCTGTTGGGGTGTTTGTCGGATTACGCCTTCGGCTAATCCGACCTACGATGCTCTTGGGGCCTTATATTCGCCGGATGATCTTCTCGCCGAACAGGCCTTCCGGGCGCACCAGCAGGAACAGCAGGGCCAGCACATACGGGAACCAGCCTTCGATGCCGCCGCCCACCATGGGGCCGAGGTAGACTTCGGCCAGCTTTTCCGAGGCGCCGATGATCAGGCCACCGACGATGGCGCCCGGCACGGAAGTGAAGCCGCCGAGTATCAGCACCGGCAAGGCTTTCAGGGCGATGAAGGTGAGGGCGAACTGCACCCCGTTGCGCGCGCCCCACAGCAAGCCGGCCACCATGGCCACCAGGCCCGCCACGCCCCACACCACGGCCCAGATGCGCTGCAGCGGGATGCCGACCGCCAGCGCCGCCTGGTGGTCATCGGCGACGGCGCGCAGGGCGCGGCCCACCTTGGTTTTCGAAAACAGCAGGGCCAGGCAAATCACCAGCAGCGCGCAGATGCCGGCTGCCACCACGTCGAACTGCGAGATGATGATATTGAAATGCTCCATCAGGAAGGGCATTGGCACGTCTTCGATGGGCAGGTCCAGCTTGTGCACTTGCGAGCCCCACATCAGCTGCGCCAGGCCTTCGATGAAAAAGGTCAGGCCGATGGTGGCCATGAACAGCGTGATTTCGGGCTGGTTGACGAGGGGCCGCAAGACCACCCGTTCAATCGCCATGCCCAGCACGATCATGGTGAGCATCGTCAGCGGGATGGCCAGCCATAGCGACAGGCCGAACTTGTCCATGATGCCGACGCAGGTGAGGGCGGCGAAAAACACCATCGCTCCCTGCGCGAAGTTGAACACGCCCGAGGCCTTGTAGATCAGCACAAAACCGATCGCCACCAGCGCGTACATGACGCCCGACAGCAGACCGCCGATCAGCACTTCAAAGAAAAAATTGATATTCATTGTTATCCCTGGTCTGGTGCTAGTGGGCTACACCCAAATACGCGTTGATGACATCCTGGTTGCTGCGCACCTCGTCGGGCGTGCCGTCGCCGATCTTCTTGCCGTAGTCGAGTACCACCACGCGGTCGGAGATATCCATCACCACGCCCATGTCGTGCTCGATCAGCACGATGGTCGTGCCCAGCTGGTCGTTGACGTCGAGGATGAAGCGGCACATGTCCTGCTTTTCTTCCACGTTCATGCCGGCCATCGGTTCATCGAGCAGCAAAATTTCCGGTTCGGCCACCAGCGCGCGGCCCAGTTCCACCCGCTTTTGCAAGCCGTAGGGCAGGCGCCCCACGGGTGTCTTGCGGATGGCCTGGATTTCCAGGAAGTCGATGATCTCTTCGGCCTTCTTGCGGTGCTCGATTTCCTCGCGCCGCGCCGGGCCCCAGTACAGGGCTTGCAGCAGGAAATTCGACTTCATTTTGAGGTTGCGCCCCGTCATGATGTTGTCCAGCACCGTCATGCCTTTGAACAGGGCGATGTTCTGGAAGGTGCGCGCGATGCCGGACTTGGCGGCCGCGTAGCAGTCCATGCCGCGCCGATGTTCGCCCCGGTAGATGATCTCGCCCTGCTGCGGGCGGTACACGCCATTGATCACGTTCAGCATCGAGCTCTTGCCGGCGCCGTTCGGGCCGATGATGGCGCGGATTTCATGCTGTTTGACGTCGAACGAGATGTCGGTCAGCGCCTTCACGCCGCCGAACGACAGCGAGATGTTCTTCAGGTCGAGGATCACGGGGCCGGTCTTGCGGGCCGTGCCGAAATGGGCGTCGGGTTCGTTCATTTGCATCGTGCTGTGCTCCATCATGCGGCCAGGCCCTGGGGCCGATACGTTTTGCTGTCCCAGATCTGCAGGTCGGCGCTGGTCGAGCCAAGGCGGCCATCCTCGAATTTCACCTGGGTCTCGATGTATTGCGTTGCCTTGCCCTCATACAGGGCGGAAATGAGCACCGCGTATTTTTCGGCGATGAATTTGCGGCGCACCTTGCGCGTGCGCGTCAGTTCATCGTCGTCCGGGTCGAGTTCCTTGTGCAGCACCAGGAAGCGGTGGATCTGCGTGCGGTCCATCAGCGGATCGGTCGCCAGTTCCGCGTTGACCTGCTCGATGCAGTCGCGGATCAAGCCGTAGGTTTCGGCGCGCGCCGCCAGGTCGGTGTAGCCGGCATACGCGATGCCGCGCCGCTCCGACCAGTTGCCCACCGCTTCGATATCGATGTTGATGAAGGCGCACACCTGGTCGCGCGCATGGCCGAAGGCCACCACTTCCTTGATGAAAGGGAAAAACTTGAGCTTGTTTTCGATGTAGTTGGGCGCGAAGATGGCGCCGCATGTCAGCTTGCCCACATCGGCTGCGCGGTCGATGATTTTCAGGTGGCCTTCGCTGTCGAACACGCCCGCGTCGCCCGTATGAAAGTAGCCGTCGGCATCGATCACTTCGGCGGTGGCTTCGGGACGCTTGAAGTAGCCGCTCATGGTGGCGGGCGACTTCACCAGCACTTCGCCATTGGCCGCCAGTTTGACTTCCACGCCCGGTGCGGGCAGGCCCACGCTGTCGAACTTGATATTGCCGTCCGGCTGCAGACACACATAGGCGCAGGTTTCGGTGGAACCGTACAATTGCTTCAGATTGACGCCGATGGAACGGTAGAAGCGGAACAGGTCGGGGCCGATGGCGGCGCCGGCCGTGTAGGCGACGCGCACGCGCGACAGTCCCAGCACGTTTTTCAGGGGACCGTAGACCAGCAGCTCGCCCAGCTTGTAGCTGAGGCGATCCGCCAGCGACACGGGCTTGCCATCCAGGATCTGCGCGCCGCAGCGCTTGGCCACGTCCATGAAATGGCTGAACATGTGGCGCTTGATGCTGCTGGCGTCTTCCATGCGTATCATCACGCTGGTGAGCATGTTTTCGAACACGCGCGGCGGTGCAAAGTAGCAGGTGGGGCCGATTTCGCGCATGTCGATCATCACCGTGTCGCCCGATTCGGGGCAATTGACGGTGAAGCCGGCCACCATGGCCTGCGCCAGCGAAAACAGGCAGTCGCCCACCCACGCCATGGGCAGATAGGACAGGATGTCTTCCTCGTCGGTGAGCTTGTCGAAGGCCACGCCGCCAACGCCAGCGGCCAGCAGCGCCGTGTGGCTCTGGCACACGCCCTTCGGTTTACCCGTGGTGCCCGAGGTGTACAGGATCACGGCCGAGTCGCTGCCTTGGCCCGCTGCCACGGCGGCGTCGAAGAAGCCCGGATGTTCGCGGTCGTAGGCCCGGCCCAGCACCTGCAGGGCGGCAAAGGATATCAGCTCCGGCTGGCGGTAATGGCGCATGCCCCGTTCATCGTCGTAGGCGATGTGGGCGATGTGCGGATACAGGGCCTTGAGTTCGAGCAGCTTGTCGACCTGCTCCTGGTCTTCGACGATGGCGTAGCGGATTTCCGCATCCTGCAGTACATAGGCCATGTCGGCGGCCGGCGCATCCTGATACAGTGGCACGGGCACGCCGCCCAGGCTTTGTGCTGCCAGCATGGCCCAGTACAGGCGGGGACGGTTGTCGCCGATGATGGCCAGGTTCATGCCGCGCTGGAAGCCGATGGCAGCCAGGCCGCAGGCCAGCGCGCGCACCTCCTCGTTGACCTGGGACCAGGTCCAGGTTTGCCAGATGCCCAGGTGTTTTTCGCGAAAGGCGGGCTTGTCGGATCGTACTGTCCCGTGTTGCAATAAGCGCCGCGGAAAAGTCGGCATCGTTGCTGTGGTAGTCGTTTGCACCAGTGTCTCCCTGTTGCTTGTCTCAGGCTCCACCTCGTTGGATGGCGCTCTGTGTTTTTATGTATAAGGCGTTTGTGCAATGATAGTAGCCTGCGTTAGTTTGCCGAGTTGTCTTTTCGGGGACATTTACCCACTTTTCGATGGTGCATCGCACAATGACCTACCCTGATATCAGTTTGAAGGATGCCGTGCGCGCGGCCAACTGGGCGCAGCTGCTCGATCCCGTGCAAATGGCCCGCGTCGAAGCGGACGTGTTTGAAACCTTCGTGCCGAAAGGCGGTTTTGTCTGCCGCAAGGGCGAGCCGGTGGACAACTGGATCGGCGTCATCAGCGGCATGGTCAAGATGAATAATTTTTCCGCTTCCGGCAAGGCCATGACCTTCATCGGCGTGCCGCCCGGCAGCTGGTTTGGCGAAGGCTCGCTGCTGAAAAGGGAAATCCGCAAATACGACACCATGGCGCTGCGCGACACGCGCGTGGCGCGCCTGCCCGGCGCCACCTTTCACTGGCTGCTGGAAACGAGCCTGCCATTTACGCGGTTCTTGCTGATGCAGCTCAATGAGCGCCTGGGCCAGTTCATCGGCATGGTGGAAAACGAGCGCCTGCTCGACCTGAACACGCGCGTGGCGCGCTGCCTGGCCTCGATGTTCAACTCGCACCTGTATCCTGGCGTCGATACGCTGGTGCAGCTGTCGCAGGAAGAGATCGGCCTGTTGTCCGGCTCTTCGCGCCAGCGCGCCAACCAGGCCTTGCAGGTGCTGGAAAAAAAGGGTTTATTGCGCCTTGATTACGGCGGCATCCGCGTGCTGGACCTGGAAGGCTTGCGCCGCTATGAGGCCGATGATGGCGAATGATGCTTCGATGGACGACGTGCGGGACCTGACGGAGCAGCACTATCAATCGTTCCTGCAGGCGCGCCTGGCCGGCGCCAAGGCGCTGGCGCGGCTCGATGCGGCCATGCTGGCACGCCATGCCCTGCTGCCCATGCCGGTGACCCTGCGCGAACTGGCCCTGCTGCCGCAGCTGCGCGATGCCTCGCTGCTGGCGCTGGCCAGCTCGCCGCACAGCGCTCACTGGAGCCGCGACGACATCGGCGACACGGACCCCGCGCAGGTGCTGGCCGGCGACGCGGCGTATGCCGATTTTTCACGCCGTATCCTGGAAGAGGCGGCGCGCCACCTCGAAGCCATCCATGCCGGACAGCTGCCGTATGTGGCCGATGCGGCCTTCGCCACGGCCGATACCGGCATCCTGGCGCGTGCTGCGCGGGTGGCGTCCTATCGCGATGACGGCTGGTTCGCACCCGTCATCGCCACCTTGCTGCCGCAAGCGTGTGTGGCGCCCGGCACGGCCAAAAGCGCGCCATCGCAGTCGCTGGCCATGGCCCTCGGTCATGGGGTGGAAACCATCCCCACGCAGGCAAGCCTGGAAGCCCTGCGCGTGGCGCTGGACCAGGTGCGCCACGCGGGCATCCGTAAGAAACTCGAACGCAACCTGAAACCGGCGGAAAAGGCGTTGCGGGCGCGCAGTGCCTTAGCCGGCCTAATCGCGGTATCATAGACACTTCCCAGCACCGCTCTTTTCGGCCCCATGCAGACACCTGACCAATCCACTCCCGCCTCCCGTTTGTCGCAACTGCGCAGCGCCATGCGCGCGCAGCACATCGACGCCTGCATCGTGCCCTCGGCCGACCCGCACCTGTCCGAATACCTGCCGGCGCGCTGGCAGGGCCGCGAGTGGCTGTCGGGCTTTACGGGGTCGGTCGGCACCCTGGTCGTGACGCAGGATGTTGCCGGCGTGTGGACCGATGGCCGCTACTGGGAGCAGGCGGAAACGGAACTGGCCGGCAGCGGCATCGTCCTGAAGAAAATCCCGTCCGGCGCCAGCGTGCTGTATATCGACTGGCTGGGCGAGACCATGCAGCCGGGGCAGACGGTAGCCGTCGATGGCGCCGTGCTGGGCCTGGCCAATGCGCGCCTGCTGCAGCAGGCGCTGGGCGAGCAAGTGACCCTGCGCACGGATATCGATCTGCTGCAAGCCGTCTGGCCAGAGCGCCCGGCCATGCCCGCCGCGCCCGTGGTTGAACACGCGGCGGCGTATCCATCGCTGTCGCGTATTGAAAAACTGGCGGCCCTGCGCGCCAGCATGGCGGCGCACGGCGCCAGCCACCACGTCATTTCCACCCTCGACGATATCGCTTGGCTGTTCAACCTGCGCGGCGCCGACGTCAGTTACAACCCTGTCTTCCTCGCGCATGCGCTGGTGGGGCCGGAGCGCGCCACCCTGTTCGTCGCCGACGGCAAGCTGCCCGCCGCCCTGCGCGCTACCCTGGAAAGCCAAGGCGTGGACGTGGCCGCGTATGACCGTACTGCGGCCGTGCTGGCCGCGCTGCCGGCTGGCGCCACCTTGCTGCTGGACCCGCGCCGCATCACGTTCGGCACGCGCCAGGCCGTGGCCGAGGGCGTGCGGGTGGTCGAAGCCATCAATCCCACCACCCTGGCCAAGTCGCGCAAGACGCAGAGCGAAGCGGCGCACGTGCGCGCCGCCATGCAGCAGGATGGCGCCGCGCTGTGCGAATTTTTCAGCTGGTTAGACAGCACCCTGGCCGACCCGCAACGCGCACCGTTGACGGAAATCGGCGTCGACGAACACCTGACGGCATGCCGCGCGCGCCGCGCGCACTTTGTCAGCCCCAGTTTCGGCACCATCGCCGGCTTCAATGCGCATGGCGCCATCATGCATTACCACGCCCATGCGGATTCGGCCGCCACCATCGAAGGCGACGGCTTGCTGCTGATCGATTCGGGCGGCCAGTACCTGGGCGGCACCACGGATATCACGCGCGTGGTCCCCGTCGGCACGATCACCGCCGAGCACAAGCGCGATTTCACGCTGGTCTTGCGCAGCATGATCGCCCTGTCGCGCGCGCAGTTCCCGCGCGGCGTGAAGTCGCCCATGCTCGATGCGATTGCCCGCGCACCGCTGTGGGCCGAGGGCATCGACTTTGGCCACGGCACGGGCCACGGCGTGGGGTTTTTCCTGAACGTCCATGAAGGCCCGCAATCGATTTCCCAGTCCGCCATGCCGGAGCCGCAGACGGCCATGGAGATCGGCATGATCACTTCCATCGAACCGGGCATTTATCGCCCTGGCCAGTGGGGTATCCGTATCGAGAATCTGGTATTGAACGTTCCCGCAGGGACGACGCCCTTCGGGGAATTCCTGCGCTTCGAAACATTGACCTTGTGCCCGATCGATACGCGCTGCGTCGAGCGCTCGTTGTTGCGCGACGACGAGGCGGCCTGGCTCAACGATTACCACGCCACCGTGCGCGCGCGCCTCGCGCCGCTGTTGGCTGCGCCGGCCGATGCGCCTGCGCTGGCGTGGCTGGAACAGCGCACGGGAGCCATCTGATGCGTTCGACCCGCGCCACGTCCGCCATCGAGCGGCTCAAGGAACGCACCGGCCATCGCCTCTACACGATGGCGCGCACGGGCGATGAACTGTTTTTCCTGACCGAAGGCCCCGGCTTGCCGCCCCTGTGCCCGCCGCTGGAACTCGATGCCTTTGTCGCCTTCGTGAATGGCCTGGGACCGCAAAAGGCGCGCCGCGTCAGCAAGCTCGATGTGGCGTTTGAAAAGCAGCTGACGAAAAAGCCCTAGATGCCGACCATCGACTTCCTGCGCGCGTATTGGTCGCCGGCCGAGCTGGCAACGAATGGCGTGATTCTGCTGAACCTGCTGGGCGCGTTGCTGCTGGGCTTGCTGGTGGGCTACGAGCGCTCGTATCACGGGCGCGCCGCCGGCATGCGCACGTATGGCCTGGTCTGCATGGCTTCGGCCGCGCTGACGGTGCTGGGCGGCTATCCGGAGTTCTGGTATGGCGGCCATGGCACCATCGTCGGCAGCGACCCGACGCGTATCATCCAGGGTATCGTCACGGGCGTGGGTTTCCTCGGCGCCGGCGTCATCATGCGCGAAGGCTTCAATATCAGCGGCTTGACGACGGCCGCCTCGATCTGGGCCTCGTCCGTGATCGGCATCATGGTCGGCATCGGCTTTTATCTGTCGGCCATGGGCCTGGCCTTCATGTGCGCGATGGCGATGATTTTTCTGTCAAAATTGGAGAACTGGCTGCCGTCGCGCCACGCAGTGGCCATCACCATGCGCTTCAAGCAAGGGTTCATTCCGCGCGAAGATGCGCTGCGGCGCATGGCCGCCAAGCGCGGCTACGACATCGCCGGCGGCTCGCTGACCATCGGCAGCACCGACGGCATGCAGGAATGGCGCTTTGTCGCCATCGCGCATGGCAAGAACACGGGTGCCAGCCTGTCGGCCATGTCGGCCGAACTGGCCGCCTTCGAAGGTATCGCCGGCTTCCAGCTGTCGCACGCACGCAACTGAAAAGGATGGACATGGATGCACAGGCCCAAGACGTACTCGATTTCTGGTTCCTGCCGCCGGATAACCGTGGCTACGGCCAGTCGCGCGTGGAATGGTTCCGCAAGGATGACGCCTTCGACGCGCAGATACGCGCGCGCTTCGGCGCGCTGATCGATGCAGCCATCGATGGCGGCTTGCGCGCGTGGGACGCGACGCCGCACGGCGCGCTGGCGCGCCTCATCGTGCTCGATCAGTTCACGCGCAATGTGTATCGGGGCACGCCGCGCGCCTTTGCCGGCGATGCCCAGGCGCTGGCGCTGGCCGTCGCCTTGACGCAAGCGGAGCAGGATCGGCTGCTGCCACCGATGCTGCGCGCCTTCGCCTACCTGCCGTTCGAACATGCGGAAGACCTGGCCATGCAGGCGCGCGCCGTCGAATTGTTCCAGCTGCTGTCGCAGGCGCAGCCCGGCTTTGACGGCATGCTCGATTATGCCGAGCGCCACCAGGAAGTCATCGCCCGCTTTGGCCGCTTCCCGCACCGCAACGCCATCCTGGGGCGCGCTTCCATGCCGCAAGAGGTGGAATTTTTGCGCCAGCCGGGATCGAGTTTTTAGAAAATCATCATGAATGTCACTTTGAATATCATCGGCGCCGGCCACGTGGGCCGCGTGCTGGGCCGTCTGTTCGCCGGCGTGGAAGGTGTCGCCGTGCAGGACGTGCTGACACGCTCGATCGCCTCGGCGCAAGCGGCCGTCGCTTTCATCGGCGCCGGCACGCCCGTCGCCAGCTATGCGGCCCTGCGCCATGCCGACGTCACCATGCTGGCCGTCTCCGACGACCAGATCGGCCCGGCCTGCGCGGCGCTGGTGGCCGAGGGACGCCAGGCGGGCGCCATCGTGTTTCACTGCAGCGGCGCGCTGGCGTCGAACGTGCTGCTGGCGGCCACGCAGGCCGGTGCGTCGGTGGCCAGCGCCCATCCGATCCGCAGCTTTGCCGACCCGCAGCAGGTGGCCGCCACCTTTGACGGCACGTTTTGCGGCGTCGAAGGCGATCCGCTGGCGCTGGCCTTCCTCACGCCGGCCTTGAACGCCATCGGCGCGCGCCCCGTGCCCATCGACCCGGCCGGCAAGACCCTGTATCACGCCGCCGCCGTCTTCGCCAGCAATTACCTGGTGACCGTGCTCGACGCCGCCCTGCGCGCCTACCAGGCAGCCGGCATTGCCGAGCCGGTGGCGCGCGAGCTGGCCCAGCCTTTGGTGATGGAAGCGGTGGCCAATGTGTTTCGCCTGGGCGCCGCGCCCGCGCTCTCCGGCCCCATCGCACGGGGCGACTCTGCCACCGTGCAACGCCAGCAGCAGGCGGTGCAAAGCTGGGATGCCGCCACGGGCGAGTTGTACCGGGCGCTGGTGGCACCCACGCAAGACCTGGCCAGGCGCAAGCGCGGGGGATGACTCAGGCGGCGTGCACGCCGTTACGGCCGTGATGCTTGGCCTGGTACAGGGCGCTGTCGGCGCGCGAAAAGAAGGTTGACTCGCTTTCGTCGCGCCGGTATTCGGCCACGCCCAGGCTGATCGTCACGGGTAGCTGCGGCGCGGGCAGGCCGAAATCGTGCCGTTCGACGGCGGCGCGCAGGTTTTCCGCCACGTCCAGCGCCTGCGCCAGGCTGCAGTTATTCAGCAGCACCAGGTATTCCTCGCCGCCCCAGCGCGTGATGACGTCGCTTTCGCGCACGCTGGCGCGCGCCACGTCCGCCACGCCACGGATGACCTTGTCGCCCCACAGGTGGCCGTGGGTATCGTTGACGCGCTTGAAGAAATCGATGTCGAACAGGATGGCCGACATCGGTTGCTCGTTGCGTTTGGACAGAAGCATGGCGCGCTGGAACAGCAATTCCAGCGATTGGCGGTTCAGCAAGCCCGTCAGCGCATCCGTCGAGGCGATGCGTTCGATGCGGCGCTGGTAGCGGTTCACCGTCAACAGGGTCAGCAGCAATACCAGCAGGGTGACGCCAAAGCTGATGGCCAGATTCAGGATGAACACGCCCTGCAGCGACTTGACTTCGTCGCTGACATTCTGCTCGACCACCAGATACCAGCCCAGCTCGGGAATGAAACGCGAGTTGACGAGGATTTGTGCACGGCCCAGCTGGTACGACAGATGCGTCGGTGCGCTCTGGTGGTTGATGATCTGCTCGGCAATGCTGCTCACGCCAGGCAAATTGCGGATGTTGCCGCGCCCCTCGCGCATGGTCTTGCCCGCCAGTACCAGGGCGCCGGCGCCGTCGACAAAGTAGATGTTGCGGTGGAAGCGCGCCTGGTAGCGGTCGATGATGTGGCTCATGGTGTCCAGGGTCAGGCCGATGCCCGTGGCGCCGATGAACTGGCCATCGTAATCATAAACGCGGTGGTTGATGAAGATGGTCATGCTGTCGCGGTTGGCCATGTCCACATCGACATTGGTTTCATAATCGGTGCTGTCCATGGCGCGCACGCGGTAGTACCAGAGGTCGCGCGTCGCTTCCGGGCTGACGGATTTCAGCGTGCCTTCAGCATAATAATATTTGCTGCTCTTGTCCGAGACGAGAAAGCTGGTGATGGCGCCGTATTTCTTCTTGACCTCGGCCAGGTAGCGCACGATCTGCGCCGGGTTGCTTTCGCCGGCGAGTATCCAGTCGCGCACGAAGGTGTCGTGCGCCATCAGCGACGAGATGAAGACGGGGCGCAGCATGTCCTTCTGGATTTCCGAGTAAATGTTGTCGCCCGTCAGCGGCAAGGTCTGGTCGGCGATGCCATGCTCGATGGCCTGGCGCGAGGCCAGGTAGCTGGCCAGGCTGGTGGCCATGAAGCCCGCCCCCAGGATCAGGGTCAGGAGGATGAGCAGGCGGTACTTGATCGACAGAAGGCGCATGGAGACGTGAAAGTGGCAGGCGGGAAGGCAATCTTTACGCAAGCCAAAAGTATGCAGCAGGCCGGGTATTGGCGCAATGATAACTGGCTTTATTGATAATTTGCGCTGGTATCCGCGACAAGATAACCACGACTTACCAAATAAAAGTGCCGATTTGTCGACAAAGATGCAAATTAGCAATAAGATTTGACGATGGGAATCAATGCGCACCGCCCCTGTCTTGCCGTCCGTTTCAGGCGCAGGACACCACGCGCAGGGAGTGTAGTATGTTATTTTTAAAGAGTACGTCTGTCAGCAAGGCCTCCGGCATTTATGAGGTCGACATCGCCGCCAAACCACCGGGCAAGACCTTTGGCATTTTCCTCGCCACCGATCCCGATCATCCACCGCATGCCTTGCTGGGACAATTGAAGGTGCTCGGCTACGAGAACACCTATAGTTCCCCCTACCTGCACAAGGATGGGGGCAAGGTGCTGGATTTGCATTTCCAGAAGGATGGCACGGATATCTTCAAGGGCTGGAAAACCGAGGAGTGCACACTCAACCTGGCGGCCATCACGGTCCTGTTCGAGGAGCACGGCATCACCATCGCGCCGCGCGTCATGTCGATGGCGGAAGCCTACGCTTAAACGCCTATCAAAACCTACTGCGCGTCGGTATAGGCGGCCTGCGATCCTCACTGCCTCGGCGGCCCCGTGCATTCGCACAGCTCCGCTTCTCAGCCACCTCTCCCTTCCGCTCGCTACGGTTTTGTTTGGCGTTTTAAGTAGCGTCAGCCCGCCTCCACGCCAATGTGATATAGCGCCCACGGGCAACTGGCGAAACGCTCGGCCAGGGGCAGTGCCGCCACGGCCGCGATGCGGTCGGCATCATGGATCGCCCATAGCGGCCCCAGTCCGCCCAGCGCCATCGCCTGCCCGTCGAGGTGGGTGGCGACCATAAAACGCTGCGCGCGCGCCTGTGCCACCGTCAGCGCCGCCGCATAGCCATCGACGGCGCGCAGCAGCAGGCGCACATCATCTTCCTCCGGGGCGCCCGCCGCCTTCAAGACATCGACC
This sequence comes from Janthinobacterium sp. 78, assembly GCF_003096775.1. Classification (NCBI taxonomy): domain Bacteria; kingdom Pseudomonadati; phylum Pseudomonadota; class Betaproteobacteria; order Burkholderiales; family Oxalobacteraceae; genus Janthinobacterium; species Janthinobacterium sp. 78. The sequence continues at coordinate 489,762 of NZ_QENT01000001.1, forward strand.
AGCAGCGGCCCGCGCAGGGCATGCGCCTTGCCATCGTATTCCAGGGTGGGGTGGATGGTGCGCGCCGGCAAGTTCGTCAGCGCCGCAAAGTCGAATGCCCGCGCCCGCTCAAAACTGATTTTCTGCTTGTGCATCATCTGGTCGCGCACGGCGTCGAACGGACCCCGGTTGGGTTTGGCGATGCTGCCCGTGATGGTCAGCAAGGCCGGACCGCGCAGGCCGGCGGGCGCCGCCCGGGCGATGGCAGGCAGGGCGCTGGCCGCCATGGCGGCGGCGAGAAACTGGCGTTTGTGCATGCACTTCTCCTGTTCGTCTGAAATTCAAATTGCGCTTAAGTCTATCTTAAGTTCGCTTAACAGTGCGCATTTTATGGTTATTGTCAGTTTGGAATGTCTGCTTACATCTTGTCACAGTTCTTACGGAATGGAGAAAGACGTAGCTTTTTTCGGCTGTTATTGTGTGGTCATCGCACTTCGCTGAACTGCGAATCCAGGCACCATTCACTAATTGAAAGAGAGAACATGATGAAGAAGAAAATCCTGTTTGCAATGATCGCTTCCGTTACCGCATTCACCGGCATGAGCGCCGCGCACGCTGAAGGCGCCTATGTGGGTGCTGGCGTCACGGGCAACCGTTATAACTTCGACATTCCTGGCGCCACCAGCGCCGATAATCACAGCGGCTACAAGGCCGGCGCCAAGATCTTCGCCGGTTACGATTTCGATAAAACCTGGGCGGTCGAGGGCGGCTATGCCGATTTCGGCAGCAAGGATTACAGCTATGTCACCGGTGCCGGCAACGGTTCCGTGAAAAGCGACTCGCACGGCTACTACCTGGCCGGCAAGGCCAGCATGCCGGTGAGCGAGAAAGTCGGCGTGTTCGGCAAGCTCGGTGTGGCCAAGGTCAAGAATAGCCTGAGCGGCACGGGTCTGTCGACCGGCATCAGCGGCAACGACAAGACGGGCGTGTACGCTTCCGTCGGCGCCCAGTACGCGATCAACGAGAAAGTCTCGCTGACGGCGGAAGTGGAACACTTCGGCAAGAGCGCCGACCAGGGCCGCAAGGCCACGGGCCTCGCTTTAGGCGCACGCTACAATTTCTAATCGCTTAGAAATGTGCTGAAAAAAAAGGCAGTTACCGCGAGGTAACTGCCTTTTTGCATTGCTGCACCCGATTTATACGCTGAGCGGCTTGTAGCGGATACGTTTTGGCTTCGCGCCTTCGTCACCGAGGCGTTTCTTCTTGTCAGCTTCGTATTCCTGATAGTTGCCGTCAAAGAAGGTGACCTGCGAATCGCCTTCGAATGCCAGGATGTGCGTGGCGATACGGTCGAGGAACCAGCGATCATGCGAAATGACCATCACGCTGCCGGCAAATTCCAGCAAGGCGTCTTCCAGCGCGCGCAAGGTTTCCACGTCCAGATCGTTCGACGGTTCATCGAGCAACAGGACGTTGCCGCCCATCAAGAGGGTTTTTGCCAGGTGCAGACGGCCACGTTCACCGCCGGACAGATTGCCGACGATTTTTTGCTGGTCGCCGCCCTTGAAGTTGAAGCGGCCCAGGTAGGCGCGCGACGGCATTTCGAAGCGGCCGACCGTCAACATGTCGGCGCCGCCGCACACGTCCTGGAAGACGGTCTTGCTGTCCGACAGCGAGTCGCCGCGATTCTGGTCGACGATGGACACGCGCGCCGTCTGGCCGATGGCCACTTCGCCGCTGTCCGGCTGTTCCTTGCCGGTAATCATCTTGAACAGGGTCGACTTACCGGCGCCGTTGGGGCCGATGATGCCGACGATGGCGCCTGGTGGTACGGTAAAACTCAGGTTATCGATCAGCAAACGGTCGCCGAACGCTTTCGACACGTTCTTGAACTCGATGACGTCATTGCCCAGGCGTTCGGCCACGGGAATGAAGATTTCCTGCGTTTCGTTGCGCTTCTGGTATTCGTGCTCGGACAGCTCGTTGAAGCGGGCCAGGCGGGCTTTCGACTTGGCCTGGCGCGCTTTCGGGTTCTGGCGCGACCATTCCAATTCCTTCTGCAGCGCCTTCTGGCGCGCCGATTCCGTCGATTCTTCCTGTTTCAGGCGGGCTTGCTTCTGCTCCAGCCAGGTCGAGTAGTTACCTTTCCATGGAATGCCGCTGCCGCGGTCCAGCTCCAGGATCCACTCGGCCGCGTTGTCGAGGAAGTAGCGGTCATGGGTGATGGCCACCACGGTGCCGGGGAAGCGCAGCAGGAATTGTTCCAGCCAGTCGACCGATTCCGCATCCAGATGGTTGGTCGGCTCGTCGAGCAGCAGCATGTCGGGCTTGGACAGCAACAGCTTGCACAGCGCCACGCGGCGCTTTTCACCGCCGGACAGCACGCCGATGCTGGCATCCCAGGGCGGCAGGCGCAGCGCGTCGGCGGCCATTTCCAGCTGCAAATTCAAGTTGCCGCCGTCGGAAGTCGAGATGATCGCTTCCAGGCGTGCCTGTTCCGTGGCCAGGGCGTCGAAATCGGCGTCTTCCTCGGCATACGCGGCGTACACGGCTTCCAGTTTGGCTTGCGCTTCGAATACTTCGCCCAGGCCCGATTCGACTTCCTGGCGCACGGTTTTTTCCGGGTCCAGCTGCGGTTCCTGCGGCAGGTAGCCGATGTTCAGGCCCGGCATCGGCACGGCTTCGCCCTGGATGTCGGTGTCGATGCCGGCCATGATTTTCAGCAGGGTCGATTTGCCGGAGCCGTTCAGGCCCAGCACGCCGATCTTCGCGCCTGGGAAGAAGGAGAGGGAAATATCTTTCAGAATCTGGCGCTTGGGCGGGACGATTTTGCCCACGCGATTCATGGTGTAGACGTAATTTGCCATTAGAAATCTCGGGTGATATACAAAGACGGACAGGATACGGTAAACGCCCGCTTCCGGCCAGCGCTGTACGCTGCCGGAGCGGGTCGGTCAGGCGGCCAGGCGCGCGCGGCGGCTGTTCCACAGCCCTTCGGCCGCGTACAGGCCCAGCGCCGTCCAGATGACCAGGAAGCCCAGCATGCGTTCGGGCGTGAACGATTCGTGGAAGACCCACACGCCGATCAGCAGCTGGCCCGTGGGGGCGATGTATTGTAATAAGCCCAGCACGGCCAGCGGCAGGCGGCGCGCGCCAGCGGCAAACAGCAGCAGGGGGATGGCCGTGATGGGGCCGGACGCCAGCAGCAGCGCGCGCGTGGCGGACGAGTCAGTATTGACGAAGCCGCTCTGGCCGTGCCAGGCCAGCCACAGCATGTAGGCCAGCGCCAGCGGAAACAAAATCAAGGTTTCGAATGACAGGCCTTCCAGCGCACCGAGCGCGGCCGTCTTGCGCAGCAAGCCATAGCCGCCGAAGGTGGCCGCCAGCAGCAGGGCGATCCACGGCACTTGCCCCGCCTGCCAGGTGAGCCAGGCCACGCCGCAGGCGGCCAGGCCGATGGCCAGCCACTGCAGGCGGCGCAAGCGCTCGTGCAGCAGCATAAAGCCCAGCATGACATTGATCAGGGGCGTAATGAAGTAGCCGAGGCTGGCGTCGACCACGTGGCCGTTGTTGACAGCCCAGATATAGATGAACCAGTTGGCGGACAGCAAAAACGCACTGGCGACGAAGCCGGCCACGACCCTGGGCTGCGCTTTCAGGCTGCCCAGCCAGCCCCACTGGCGGCGCACGGTCAGCACGATGCCTAGAAACAACAGAGACCAGACCATGCGGTGCGCCAGGATTTCCTGTGGTGCGATCTCGCCGATGGCATGGAAATACAGGGGAAACAGGCCCCAGCACAGGAAGGCGAGGGAGGCGTACAACATGCCTGGATTCATGATGGGGTTCGCTGGAGAGTAGACAGTCTGTCATTATGGCTGAAAACATCGGGGGCTGCCCGGCGCCGCTGGCGAGGCGTAGAATGGCAACAAATCAATGGCCGCAAGCCCGCGCAGCAAGGCGGAGCGGTACAAAACCACGACTTTGGGGCAGCTGCGGAACCATGCAAAAATACTCTTGCTATTTGCTAATACCTATCATATTGTGCGATGCAACAAAACAAAAACGGGTGCAATCTTGACGTCGGAACATAAAAAAAGCAGCCTGGTCGGCTTGACACTGGCTGCGGTCGGCATCGTCTACGGCGATATCGGCACCAGTCCGCTGTACACCCTGAAGACGGTCTTTGACCCGGCCCACGGGCTGGCAGTGACGCATAACAACCTGCTGGGTATCGTTTCGCTGATCTTCTGGGGCCTGACCCTGATCGTTTCGCTGAAATACGTGACCTTGGTGCTGCGTGCCGACAACCGCGGCGAGGGCGGCATCATGGCCCTGATGGCGCTGGTGCTGTCGTCCGTCAGCAAGTCTTCACGCTGGCATGTGCCGCTGATGGTGATCGGCGTGTTTGGCGCCACCCTGTTCTATGGCGACAGCGTGATCACGCCGGCCATTTCGGTGCTGTCGGCGATCGAAGGTCTGGAAGTGGCCACGCCGGCCTTCAGCCCGTACGTGGTGTGGCTGACGATCGCCGTGCTGGTGGCGCTGTATTCGGTGCAGTCGCACGGTACGGCCGGCATCGGCCGTTTCTTTGCTCCCATCATGGTGATATGGTTTGTCGCGCTCGCCTGTATGGGCGTGATCAACATCATCAAGTCGCCAGGCATCCTGGCCGCCGTCAATCCGCTGCACGCGGTGGCATTCCTGCTGGACAATGGCCGCATCGCCTTCCTGTCGCTGGGCGCCGTGGTGCTGGCACTGACGGGCGCCGAGGCGCTGTACGCGGACATGGGCCACTTCGGCAAGAAGCCGATCCGCATGGCCTGGTTCCTGATCGCCTTTCCCGCGCTGGCGCTGAACTACCTGGGCCAGGGCGGCTTGCTGCTGGCGCACCCGGAAGCCATTTCCAATCCGTTCTACCAGCAGCTGGGTGCCTGGAGCGTGTATCCGCTGGTGATTTTGTCGACCATGGCCACCGTGATCGCTTCGCAGGCGACTATTTCCGGCACCTTCTCGATGACCAAGCAAGCCATCGCGCTGGGCTTTTTGCCGCGCATGCGCGTGCGCCACACGTCGGAAAGCGAAATCGGCCAGATTTACATTCCTGCCGTCAACTGGCTGCAGCTGGCCGTCGTGCTGCTGGCCGTCGTCGGTTTTGGCTCGTCGGAAAAGCTGGCCGCCGCCTACGGCATCGCTGTCACCGCCACCATGCTGTCCACCACGATCCTGACCTTCTTCGTCATCCGCTACCGCTGGAAGATGAATTTGCTGCTGTGCTGGGCCGCCACGGGCTTCTTCCTGTTCATCGATGTGAACCTGTTCGCGGCCAGTTCCCTGAAACTGTTCCACGGCGGCTGGTTCCCGCTGTTGCTGGGCGCCGTCCTGTTCATCATCATGCTGACCTGGAAACGGGGCCGCCAGCTGGTGTTCCAGAACCTGGAAAAGCACGCGATCCCGCTCAACGAATTCCTCTCGTCGCTGTTCATCGCGCCGCCGCTGCGCGTGCCCGGCACGGCCATCTTCCTGCGCGGCGAAACGGATGGCGTGCCGCATGCGCTGCTGCATAACTTGCTGCACAACAAGGTGCTGCATGAGCGCGTCATTTTCCTCACCGTATTCATGCATGAAGAGCCGTGGGTGTTGCCATCCGAGCGCGTGCGCGTGGTGGAACTGGGCCACCAGTGCTACCAGGTGAATGTGCATTACGGCTTCAAGGATGAACCGGATATTCCGGCGGCGCTGGCGCAATGCGCCGAGCAGGGACTCGATTTCGAGATGATGGAAACGTCGTTCTTCATCGCGCGCCAGACCATCATCTCCACGCCGGGACATGGCATGATGCCGTGGCGCGAGCACCTGTTCGTCACCATGTCGCGCAATGCGCGCACGGCGGCCGATTACTATCAGATCCCGAGTAACCGGGTGATCGAACTGGGTACGCAGGTGGAAATCTAGATATTGTGACAATGTTGTGTCGACGCAGCATTTAACGCCGAGCTTACGTCTGCTTACAAATGGGCCCGGCGACACCTGTTAAACTCCAGCCCGTACCGGTCCGCACCGTACGGGCCCCAGTCACACACCAATATTTAAAGGGAAACCATGAAATCGGTATTTCAATTGATCGCCACGCTCGCATGTGCCGTGGCCCTGACCGCCTGCGGCGCCGCCGCAAACACGGAAAAGCCGGTCGTGCTCGACCCGAATACGCAAGTGAAAGAACTGCTCATTACCAATCCGGTGGTCGGCACCGGCACGGAGGCGGCAGCGGGCGATACCCTGGATGTGCTCTACACGGGCTGGCTGTATGACGCGAGCAAGCCGGACAACAAGGGCAAGCAGTTCGAGACAAACATGTCTGGCCCGGCTTTGCCTTTCCAGCTGGGCAAGGGTCTCGTGATCCTGGGATGGGACCGCGGCCTGGTCGGCATGAAGGTGGGCGGCACCCGCATCCTGTCCATTCCGTATGACCTCGGTTATGGCAAGGTGGGCAAGCCAACGGCGATTCCCGGCTACGCGGGCTTGCTGTTTGAAGTCAAGCTGATCGGCGTGACGAAAAAGTAAGCACACGCAAGGCAGCTGATATCAGGGGCGATTCCACGGAATCGCCCTTTTTGCTTTGCGGGCCCTGTCTGCGTCAGGCTGGCGCCAGTTCCTGGAAGTAATACGAGGCGCCGCCCAGATCGGCCGGCGCGTCATATTGCAGCACCTGCGTGCGGCGCAGCGCCACGGGGGCGCTGAAGGCGGGGCCATCGTAGACGAAGGTGTGGAATTCGCCGTTTTCGCCGCAGGCGTCGACGCCGGGCGGCAGGTCGGCGAGGAAGGAAGCGTCGAACTCGCGCCCGCAAAATTCGCGTGGCAGGTGCTGGCCATTGATGCACACGACGATGGCCTTGAAGCCGGCGGCGAGAAATTCGTCGACCAGCGCGCGCCGCGCTTCGCCCCACAGGGGCAGATGTGCCGTCAGGCCGGCCGCGGCGCAGACTTTTTCTTCCCAGTCGCGGTGCGGCTGCAGGTCGATGTCGCCAAACAGGGCGTGCGCTATGCCATCGTCTTTCGCTGCGCGCAGCATGGTGATGAATTGTTCCTCGTAGCTGGCCCAACTGGCGTGATAGCGCTGCAGGCGCGCCCCCAGGCTGGCTGCCTGCGCTTCGAGCAATTCCGGCGGCACGCCGTGCGAGCGCGATTTGCGGCCATCTTCATCCATGGCCGTGATCAGCAGCGGCACGCGCATGCCGGCGTTGCGCGCGCGCCACAGGGCCAGGCAGGAATCCTTGCCGCCGCTCCAGGAAATGAGGGCCGTCGTCATGCTGCCGCCTGCGCCGCGCGCAGCATGTCGACGTGCTGTATGCCGTCTTCGTCGTAGGGCGCGCTGACGGTGACAAAGCCGAACGACTGGTAGAAGCGCTCCAGGTAGTGCTGCGCACCGATGCGAATGGCGTGGCCAGGATGCTGGCGTTCGGCACGCGCGATGCCCTCAAGCAGCAGTTGCTTGCCGGCGCCCGTGCTGCGCGCCTCGGGCGCCGTCAGCACGCGGCCCAGCGACATTTCCACGTACTTGGCGCCGGGCGCCAGCACGCGCAGGTAGGCGGCCAGCCGGCGCTGGCCATCGACCGTTTGCCAGCCCAGCAAGTGCATGGCTTGCTGGTCATGGCCATCGAGGTCCGGGTAAATGCACTGCTGTTCGATGACGAACACGCGCTGGCGCAAGGCCAGCACCTGGTACAAAGCGTGGGGGCCGAGTGCGTCGAAGGTTTGCCATTGCCAGGTGATCATCGCTGTTCCAGGTTGTCAGGGAAAAGCGCCATTTTAAAGCGGCAGATGAAAAAAAACCGCGCTGCCTTTCGGGCAGCGTGGCTTTTGATGTGTAAACCTCTGGCTTACCGCGCCTGACAGAAGCGTAGCGAGCGGCAGTGATTTGTGGCCGAGAAGCGCAACCGTGCTGGAGCACGGTGAGCATCGCCGGCCGCAAAGCGCGACGCGCAGTAGCTTATGTCAGGTGCCATCATACGATGGTCAGGGTAACGTCGATGTTGCCGCGCGTGGCGTTCGAGTAAGGGCACACGATGTGGGCGGCGGCGACCAGCGCTTCGGCGGCGGCGCGCTCCATGCCCGGCAGCGAAATTTTCAGCTCCACTTCGATGCCGAAGCCCGTGTCGATGGCGCCGATGCCGACGTTGCCTTCAATGGACAGGTCTGCCGGCAAGGCGATCTTGTCGCGGCCACCGACGAATTTCATGGCGCCGATGAAGCAGGCCGAGTAGCCGGCGGCGAACAGTTGTTCCGGATTGGTGCCCACTGCGCCATTGCCGCCCAGTTCTTTCGGCGTGGTCAGCTTGACGTCCAGCACATTGTCGGACGACACGGCACGGCCTTCGCGGCCTCCGGTGGCGGTGGCTTGTGCGCGGTACAGGACTTGTTTGATCGACATGGTGGTTTCCTTGAGTAAATTAAATAGTTAACGACTAAATAGTGTGCTACTTGTTTCATGGGCTAGTGCCCCAGGATGCCCGTCTGCAGAAGCGATTGCCGGCGTCCATGTGCTCAATATATATCGTGCACTATTTAATTGCAAGCGATTTTATTTTCGGGCGACGCATATTTGTGCTTTATTTTCTTGCCTTTGTCGCCAGTATTGCCCTTCCGTCGCATAATGGCCACCGTCGCCGGGGGCGATGGTTATGCTGGGCCCACTTCACACCCCAAGGAAAAAATCATGACTAGCCTCTTCTTTATCCTGCGCATCACCTTGGCCACGATGCTCACTTACATCATCGCCATGGCGATTCTGGTCGAGAATTTTCTGCGCTATATCTTCGGGCATACGGAAGGCTTTTTTGTCATCGTCGGCGCGCTGCTGGCCAGCGCCGTCATCACGAATGCGTTTTCGCATGTGCGGCGCGTGCGCCTGATCGCCGGCACCGTCAATGCCGGCACGCTGTCGAGCCGCCAGCGGCGCCAGATCGAGATCCCGTTCGAGGCGGGCGAGGTATTCGACATGATCGACGCGGCCATCCGCGAACTGCCGGGCAGCGAAGTGGTCGAAAGCGCGCGCGACAGCCTGCAGGTGCAGGCTAGAGTGCGCCGCGCGGCGCCGTACACGCACACGGGCTTGCCCCGCATGCGTCTGCTGGGTTTTCTGGAGCCGCGGCCGAACCAGATCCTCGCCACCGTTACGCCAAATGGCGAGGCGGGCAGCGTGACCCTGATCTGCGAGCCGGCGCGCAATGCCTGGACCGACTGGTTCCTCGTCGACCATGGCAGCAACCTGGAAAACGCGGAAGCGGTGACCCGGGCGATGACGCGCCGCGTGGCGCAGCGCCGCCGCGGCGAGCAGGCCGAGGCACGTCAGACGGTGACGGAAAAGGAACTCACGGTGGCCAAGCTGAGCCTGCTGCATGCGCAGGTCGAGCCGCACTTCCTGTACAACACCCTGGCCAGCGCGCAGCTGCTCACGCGCAGCGACCCCGTGCGCGCCGACGAGATGCTGGGCAATCTGATTTTGTACCTGCGCCATTCGCTGCCGCGCACGGAGCAAGCCATGTCGACCCTGGGCACGGAGCTGGAACGGGCGCGCGCCTACCTCGATATTTTGAAAATCCGCATGGGCGCACGCCTGAACCTGCAGATTGAGGTACCACAATACCTGCGCCAGGCAGAGCTGCCGCCGATGATGCTGCAAACCCTGGTGGAAAACGCCATCAAGCATGGCCTGGAGCCGAAGAGCGGCGGCGGCACCATCTGGATCATGGCGCGCAGCGGCGATGGCACGGTGATCGTCACGGTGGCCGACGACGGCAAGGGTTTCAGCGACGACGGCGCCGGTACGGGCATTGGTTTACGCAATGTGCGCGAACGCCTGCGCCTGACCTACGGCAATGCCGCCGCGTTTGCCATAGTCGCCAATTTCCCCGATGGTGTGACGGCCACCATCACGGTGCCTGACAGCACGGCGCAAGGAGTGTCGTATGGATGAAACCTTGAGCGGCATGACCTGCGTCATCGCCGAAGATGAAAGCCTGCTGCGCGATGCGCTGGTGGCCCTGCTGACCGAAGAGTGGCCGTCACTGCGCATCGTCGCCGCCTGCGACGACGGCGGCACGGCGCTCGACGCCATCGCCACCCTGCGACCCGACGTTGCCTTCCTGGATATCCGCATGCCGGGTTTGACGGGGCTGGAAGTGGCCGCTGGCGCGCTCGACGCCAGCCCCGCCACCCAGGTGGTGTTCGTCACCGCCTACGACCAGTACGCGATCGATGCCTTCGACAAGGGCGCCGTCGATTACTTGTTGAAACCCATCGCCCGCGAGCGCCTGCAAGCGACCTTGCAGCGCCTGCAGGCGCGGGCCGGCAAGGGAACGGTGGGCGACGGCGCGCTGGCTGGCTTGCTGCAGCAATTGAGCCGCGCCTTGCCGGCGGCGGCCAAGTCGCCGCCGCTGGTGTGGCTGACGGCCAGCAGCGGCAAGGATACGCGCCTGATCATGGTGGAAGACATCGCCTACTTTCAGTCCGATACCAAGTACACGGCCGTCATGACGGCGGACGGTGAGGCGCTGCTGCGCAAGCCGATCCGCGAACTGCTCGACGTGCTCGATCCGGCCATTTTCAAGCAGATTCACCGTTCCACCATCGTCAACATGAAGATGGTGGCGTCGGTCACGCGCGACGAAGTGGGACGCGGTGTGTTGCGCCTGAAAACGCGGCCGGAAACCCTGGCCGTGAGCCAGCCGTTCATGGCCTTGTTCCGGAATATGTAGCGCTGCTAAAGCCGGGGTCAGACCCTCAACACCGCTAACGCCAGGCTCACCGTCAACGTGGACGGGGGGCTGACCCCAGAATTACTCCGCGGTCTCAAAACCTTCAAGCACATTGACGACATTGATACCCAGTTCCTTCACCGCATAGCCGCCTTCGAGGATGAAGGCGGTGGGCAGGTTCAGATGCGCCAGGCGTTCGCCCACGCGCAGGTAGTCGCCGCTTTGCAGGGCGAAGTGCGACAGCGGGTCGCCGGCGAAGGTGTCGACGCCGAGCGACACCACCAGCGCGTCGGGCGCGTACATATTGATGCGCAGGCAAGCCGTTTCCAGCGCGGCGAACCAGCTGGCGGTGGTGCTGCCGGCCGGCAGCGGCAGGTTGACGTTGTAGCCGAGCCCCGCGCCGCTGCCCGTTTCATCGGCGTGGCCCAGGTAAAACGGATATTCGCTGCGCGGGTCGGCGTGGATCGAGGCGAACAGCACGTCGCTGCGCGCATAGAAAATGCTCTGCGTGCCGTTGCCGTGGTGATAGTCGATGTCGAGGATGGCGACCTTGCTGGCGCCGTCGTCGAGCAGGTGCTGCGCGGCCAGGGCCGCGTTGTTCAGAAAACAGTAGCCGCCAAAGAAATCGCTGCCCGCATGGTGGCCCGGCGGGCGCGTCAGGGCGAACGTGGCGCGTTCTCCCAGGCGCAGCGCATGCGCCGCGTTGACGGCGCAGTCGGCGCCCGTCTTGGCCGCCGTCCATGTGCCGGCCGTCAGCGGCGTGCCATTGTCCATCGAATACAGGCCCAGCTTGGCCGTGAAGTCGTCCGGTTCGATATCGCTGCGCAAGGTGCGCACGGGCCACACGGATGGCAAGGCATCCTTGTTGGCATTGTCCGGGTCGAGCGCCAGCCAGTCGTGCCAGGCGTGGCGCAGGAAGTGCAGGTAACGGGGCGTGTGGATGCGCTCCAGCGACGTCAGTGGTACACCGTGCGGCGTGACGATGCGGCCCAGGTTGCGCCGTCCCAGTTCGGCCACCACCATGTCGGCCCGTTCGGGCGTCTCGAAGCAGGGTACCATGGTGCCGCGAAATAGCTCGAAGCGGCCCCGGTGCTGGCTGTGCAATTCATTGTAGAAGGTCAGCATCGGGGCGTTTTGTGCAAGGTCAGGTGTGCGAGCACAGGGTGCTGGCGCGGTAGGCGGCGACGAAATCGTCGAAGCTGCCGGCGGGCGCCGCTTCCATGGCGCGCTGCTCGGCCAGCGAGCTGGCGGCCATCGCGTCGAAATACGCGCTTTGTTCCTTGCTTGCTGGCTGCGCGCGGAAGTAGGCGGCGTGGCGTTCGCTCTGGCGCAGGCCGAAGGCGGCAAACGAACCGCCGTTGGCGCGCAGCTCGGCCAAGACCTTGGCCGATGGCGTCGTGTCCGGGTCGGCCAGTTTGACGGCTTGCGCCGCCAGGCTGTCCGCGTGCTGCGTGCCACCGTGGCGCGCGTCGAGCAGCGCTGCCACGGGCGCGATGCGCGCCAGCAATTGCTCGCCCCACGCCTGCAAGCTGATTTCCTCGCCATCGCGGTGCAGGGTCAGGCCCGGCGTGCGGCCTTCCTTGACGGTACGCGCAAAATTGTGCGTGTAGCAGGCGCTTTGCTCGGCAGAAATCGGCGCACTGTCGTCGAGCGCGCAGAACAGCAAAAACGCGTCGAGGAAGCGGCCCGTTTCCAGGCTGATGCCGACCGGTTCGAACGGGTCGACATCCATGCAGCGCACTTCGATGTATTGCACGCCGCGCAGGCACAGGGCCTGGATCGGGCGCTCGCCCGTGCGGATCACGCGCTTCGGGCGGATGGTCGAATAGTATTCATTTTCGATCTGCAGCACATTGGTGGACAATTGAATCCACTCGCCATCCTTCTTCGTGCCCAGCGCCGCATACGGCGGATACGGATCGTTGACGGCATGCGTGAGGGCGCTGACGTAGTCTTCGAGGCTGTTTTCGTGCGGGCGCAGACCCGACTGGGCATCGTTCTGGTAGCCGAGGTCGCTCATGCGCAGGCTGGTGGCATACGGCAGGAACAGGGTGTCGTCGGACAAGGTGTCGAGCTTGTGCGCGCGGCCGCGCAGGAAACCGGCCGACAGCGCCGGCGAAGCGCCGAACAGGTACATCAGCAGCCAGCTGTAGCGGCGGAAATTGCGGATCGTCGCCAGATAGCTTTCCGACTGCACGTCTTTCGGCGAGGCAGCTGCCTGCGTCGGGCTGGCGCTGGTGTCCGGGTTGCTGGCGAGCACTTGCCACAGCTGTTCGTCGAGCGAATAGTTGTAATGGATGCCGGCGATGCATTGCATGGCCTTGCCGTAGCGCAAGGCCAAGCCGCGCCGGTAGACGTGCTTGAGCATGCCCATGTTCGAGCTGCCGTAGTTGGCGATTTCAATTTGTGCTTCGGGCGGCAACTGGCAGGGCATCGACTGGCTCCACAGCAACTCGTCACCGAGGCGGCTGTAGGCGTGGCGGTGCACGGTATCCAGCTTGCTTAATGTCGTGGCGATGTCGCTTTCGGCCGGGGTGATGAATTCGAGCAGCGCTTCGGCGTAGTCGGTGGTGATTTCAGGGTGCGTCAGTGCCGAGCCCAGGGCGGCGGGGTGGGGCGTGGAAGCCAGATGGCCGGCAGGGTCGACGCGCAGGGTTTCACGCTCGATGCCGCGCAAGCCGCCCAGCAGCGCGCGGTTGGCATCTTCGGTCAGCAATGCCAGGCGGCGAGTCAACAGGTTGGGCAATTTGAGCTTCCTTTCTTGTGCAGCATATAAATAATTTGTGCTGAGATTAACCGAATTTTGGCAAATGCGTCGGCGCCGGCCCAAAAAACGCCGCGTCGCCAGCATCCGCCCCGGGCAAGAAGGGCGGCGCTTCGGTCAGGAATGCGCTTGATATTTTAACAAACTGCGGGGGGATCTGGCGCGCCGCCGGGTCAAGCTTTGCGCAGATGGCGGTCAGCCCAGGCGGGCGCCGCTGACGCGCTCGATGCCGGCCAGGTCGCGCCAGCTCTGTACTTTGCTGTAGCCGGCGTCGGCCAGCAAGCCGCGCACGGATACGGCCTGGTCGTAGCCGTGCTCCAGCAGCAGCCAGGCGCCCGATGCCAGGTGGCGCCCGGCGCCGGAGACGATGGTGCGCAGGGCCGACAGGCCGTCCGCGTGGTCGGTCAGCGCACCGGCCGGCTCGAAGCGCAAATCGCCTTCGGCCAGGTGGCGGTCGCCGCTGGCGATGTAGGGGGGATTGGAGACGATCAGGTCGAATTTTTCCGTGCCCAGCGCTTCGAACCAGTCGCTGGCCATGAAGGTGATGTTGACGCCGTTGGCGCTGGCGTTGCGGCGCGCCACGGCCAGGGCCGTGCTGCTGACGTCCAGGGCCGTGACGACGGCGTCGGGCCGCGTGTACGCCAGCGCGACGGCGATGGCGCCGCTGCCCGTGCCCATGTCGAGCACCCGTCCGCCGGGCGGCAGGCGATCGAGCGCCAGTTCCACCAGCACTTCCGTGTCGGGGCGGGGAATCAGCACAGCGTCGTTGACTTCAAATGGCAGGCCGAAGAATTCGCGTTGGCCAACGATGTAGGCGATCGGTTCGCCTTGCAGGCGGCGCGCCAGCAAGCCTGACAGGCGTTCGGTTTCATCGGAAGTGAGCACGCGCTCCGATTGCGTGATCAGCGAGACGCGCGACAAGCCCAGCGCGTGGCCCAGCAGGATGCGGTTGTCGAGCGGATCGAGCAGCGGACGGATTTGCAGCGCGCCGACAGTGCTGCCGGCGGGGATCAGTGTTTCTGGCATGGTGCTTTCAATTATTTCTGACGGCGCAGCAAGGTCCACAGCAGGCCGATGGCGAAGATGGCGAACCAGATGAACGCCCATTGCGGGATCGACAGGCCGAAAAACGGCTCGCCGGCGTTTTCGCAGGCGCCATATGATTCAAACATGAACGGCATGAGTTCAGCCGTGAAGATCTTGTTCAGCGCCGTTTCCACCGGGTCGATGCCGCACGAGAAGCCGGGGTTGGCCAGTACGTACAAATGCTTGGCGCCCACGCCCAGGCCACCCAGGGCCGCCAAGACACCGATGCCGGCGCCGATTTTCGGTTTGTTTGCCGCCGCGCCAGCCAGGCAGGCGATGCCGATGGCGAGGAACAGGTAGCGCTGGATCACGCACAGCGGGCACGGCGCCATGTGCATGGCATGCTGCAAATACATGGCCACGCCCAGCATCAGGAAACACAGGGCGGCGATCAACAGGAGGACGGTGCGTGAATTTTTCATGGGCGACACGGTGAAGTGGATGGAATCGAGCTGGTCATTTTCGCACAAGGCCGGATTTTTATTGCTTAGCCGCTACTTAAACCCAAAGGCAGAATCTGGGGTCGGACCCTCAGGGTCCGACCCCGGCCCTTGCGTGGGTTACTTAATCGCCCAGCGCTGCCAGCAGCTCCGCCTGGTGCTCTGCCGCCAGCGCATTCGTCAAGTCCGTCAAATCCCCATCCATGATGAAGTCCAGCTTGTACAAGGTCAGATTGATGCGGTGGTCCGTCAGGCGGCCCTGCGGGAAGTTATAGGTGCGGATGCGCTCGCTGCGGTCGCCCGAGCCGATCAGGCTCTTGCGCGTGGCCGCTTCCTTCGACTGCTGCTCGCGCAGCTGCACGTCCTTGATGCGCGCGGCCAGCACTTTCATCGCTTGCGCCTTGTTCTTGTGCTGGCTGCGGTCATCCTGGCATTCCACCACGATACCGGTCGGCAAGTGGGTGATGCGCACGGCCGAATCGGTCTTGTTGATGTGCTGTCCGCCCGCGCCCGAGGCGCGGTAGGTGTCGATGCGCAGGTCGGCCGGGTTGATGTTGACGTCTTCCACTTCATCGGCCTCCGGCATCACCGCCACCGTGCAGGCGGACGTGTGGATGCGGCCCTGCGTTTCCGTGGCCGGCACGCGCTGCACGCGGTGGCCGCCCGACTCGAATTTCAGCTTCGAATACGCACCATTGCCGACCACGCGCACGATCACTTCGCGGTAGCCGCCCAGGTCGGAGTCGGACGACGACACGAGTTCCACCTGCCAGCGGTTGCGTTCGGCAAAGCGCGAATACATGCGCAATAAATCGCCGGCGAACAGCGCCGATTCATCACCGCCCGTGCCGGCGCGAATTTCCAGGAAGATATTGCGCTCGTCGTTGACATCCTTCGGCAGCAGCATGGTTTGCAATTCGCGTTCCAGGCGCGCCATGGTGGCTTTCGCCGCCTCGATCTCTTCCTGCGCGAATTCCTTCATGTCCGGGTCGCCCAGCATCTCTTGCGCCGTGGAGATATCGTTGCCCGCTTCCTGGTAGCAATGGTACAGCGCCACCAGCGGGCCCAGTTCGGCGTGCTCGCGCGTCATCTTGCGGTAGCTGTCCATGTTCGACGTGGCGTCCGGGTGCATCAACAGTTCGTCGAGTTCGACCAGGCGGTTCGCCAGTTGATCGAGTTTGCCCAGCATGGATGGTTTCATAGCGATTCGCGGTAAAAGAGTGTAGGGATGGTGCGGGTCCGGCAGACCCGGCAGGCGGGCAGGGGTAGCCGCGCGCGGGCGGCCAGCGGGGCTGCGCTAACGGCGGGGGCGGAACAGTTTTGGCAGCAGGGTGACCAGTTGCTTGCGCTCGTCGCCTTGCGCCTGGTGCAGCGCCTGCTGCGGGCCGTGCAGGAACTTGGCCGTCAAGCCTTTCGACAGCGCTTCGAGCACGGCGTCGATGTCGGCGCCCTTGGCCAGCATCTTGCGCGCCCGTTCCACTTCCATCAGGCGCAGCGCTTCGCTGTTTTCATGCAAATGCTGGATGACGGGCACCATGGCGCGGTCGTCGACCCAGCTCATGAACGATTGCACGCGCGTCTCGATGATGGTCTCGGCTTGCGCCACGGCCGCTTGCCGGCTTTCCAGGCCCGTCTGCACGACCTTGCCCAGGTCGTCGACCGTGTACAGGAAGACGTCGTTCAGGCGGCCCACTTCCGATTCGATGTCGCGCGGCACGGCCAGGTCGACCATGAACATCGGTTTGTGGCGGCGCGCCTTGATGGCGCGCTCGACCAGGCCCAGGCCCAGCAGCGGTAACGAGGACGCCGTGCACGAGATGACGATGTCGAACTGGTGCAACATTTCTGGCAAGTCCGCCAGGCGGATGGCCTTGCCGTTGAAGCGGTGCGCCAGTTCCTCGCCCCGTTCCATGGTGCGGTTGGCAATCGTGATGCTTTTCGGATTTTGCGCGGCAAAGTGGGTGGCGCACAATTCGATCATTTCGCCGGCGCCGATGAACAGCACGTTTTGCTCGGCGATCTTGTCGAAGATGCGCTGCGACAGGCGCACGGCGGCGGCCGCCATGGAAACGCTGTGGGCGCCGATTTCCGTGCTGCTGCGCACTTCCTTGGCGACCGAAAAACTGCGCTGGAACAACTGGTGCAGATACGTGCCCAGGCCGCCCGCCTCGTCGGCCGTGCGGATGGCGTCCTTGATCTGCCCCAGGATCTGCGTTTCGCCCAGCACCATCGAATCGAGCCCGGAGGCGACGCGGAAGGTATGGCGCACGGCATCGTGCTGCGGCAGCATATACAAGTGGGGGCGCAGCTCGCTGTAGTTGAGCTGGTGATAATCGGCCAGGAAATGCGCGCCCGCGTCGAGCGGGTTCGGCACATGGCTGGCCGCATACAATTCCGTGCGGTTGCAGGTCGAGAGGATGGCCGCTTCGTCGTTGTCGCGCAGGTCGATGCGCTGGAACCAGGTGCGCGCCGCCATCACCGCCGAACCCAAGTGCTCAGGCGCAAACGCCAGCTGTTCGCGGAGCGACACTGGGGCGGTGGTATGGTTGAGGCCGACGGCGAGCAGTTGCATTTCAGGGCTGTTGGGAATTCTTATGCCGACATTATAACGCCTTGTGCCCGCTCTTTGAGCAGTTCGCCCGTTTTCGTCCGGATGCGTGGGCGTCACCCGCCCAGTTTTTCCAGGCGATAGCCATAACTGTAGACGGGCACGAGGCGGTAGCCGTGTTCCGGTTTCAGCTGCAGTTTGTTGCGCACGCGCGAGACGTGGGTATCCATGGTGCGCGAGGGCAGGGCCGTGTCGCGCTGCCACACGGCTTCGTGGATGTAGGCGCGCGACAGGGGACGGCCCATGTTGCGGAAAAACAGCAGCGCCAGGGCGAATTCCTTGTGCGTCACGTCCAGCACTTCGCCATCCTTCAGCAGGCGGCCGGGGCGGGTTTCAAACGTGTAATGACCAAATTGCAAATACTCGGCGCCATTCTGCGACGGGTAGGCCACGCGCAGCAGCGCCTGGGTGCGTAAAGTCAGTTCGCTGCGCCGCAGGGGCTTGATCATGTAGTCGTCGGCACCGGCCGTCATGCCGGCCACCACATCGTCTTCGCCCGAGCTGTTGGTCATAAACAACACGGGCGCCTTCGGCGCCAGTTTTTCCCGGGCACGGCGCAGTACTTCCGCGCCATCCAGATCGCTCACATGCCAGTCAAGGATGAGCATGTCGCAACTGTCCTTGCGCAGTTGCCCCAGCATTTCCTTACCACTCTGAAACTCGTGGCAAGCGTGGCCGGCGGCGGTGAGCACCTGGCAGATCAGTTCTGCCTGACTATGGTCGCTATCGAGTACGGCAATTCGCATAATGGGCTGGAGTGTGTAGCAACAAACAGACGGTCCGCTCTGCTTATCGTAATGTTAAGGAATGCTCAAGTGAAATATAACAGAGATTGCAACTGTGTCCAGTGAAATCGGTGGCCACATTCTTTACGTTACACTTGTTCATCTACCCTCACCGCGGAGAAATGGCAATGACAGACAAGAGCAGTACCGATTGGACTCTGATACCGGCCAGTCATGCCGAAATCGAGCAAGTGCGCGAGCGTTGCCGGCGCCTGGTGCAGCGGCGTGCCGTGATGTCGGCGGGCGCCTCGGCCATTCCCATTCCCGGTATCGACCTGATGTCCGATGTCGGCCTGTTTTCCATGCTGATCAACGATATCAACCACGAATTCGGTCTGACGCCCGAGCAGATCGAGCGCCTCAACCCGCAGTTCAAGATGATGGCCTACCGCGCGGCGGTGGGCATGGGCGGCATGCTGGTGGGAAAGCTGGTGTCGCGCGAACTGATCCTCCAGCTGCTCAAGCGCAGTGGTGTCAAGATTGCCACCAAGCAGGTGGCGCGCTTCGTGCCGTTCGCCGGGCAGGTGGTGGCGGCAGCCATCGGCTACGCCGTGTTCCGCCAGATCGGCAACCAGCACGTGAATGCCTGCGCCGCGGTGGCGCAGGAATTGCTCACGGTCAGGCCGGAGTAAAGACCTTAAGCGTCCGGCAGCACCACGTTGACGTCGAGTACCTCCAGGTTGCCCTGGCGGTCCAGCGAGATCTTGATGTCGTCGGCATTGACCTTGGTGTACTTGGAAATGACGGCGATCAATTCCTTGTGCAGGGCGGGCAGGAAGTCCGGACCACCGCGGCCGCTGCGTTCGCGGGCGATGATGATCTGCAGGCGTTCCTTGGCGGCGGTCGCCGTCTTCGGCTTGGGGGGGAACAGGAAAGAAAGCAAGGCCATATCACTTCGCCCCAAAAATGCGCTGGAGTAATCCAGGCTTTTCATAGTTGGTAAAGCGCAACTCGACCTCTTCGCCGAGGAAACGCGAGACCACGTCTTCATAGGCTTGCGCCACGTCCGTGCCCTTGAAATGGATGGCCGGATTGCCCTGGTTCGAGGCGGCCAGCACTTGTTCCGATTCCGGAATGATGCCCACCAGCGGGATGCGCAGGATTTCCTGCACGTCCTGGTAGGACAGCATTTCATCCGATTCCACGCGTTTTGGCGAGTAACGGGTGATCAGCAAATGTTCCTTGACCGGTTCGCCGCCCGTCTGCGCGCGGCGCGACTTCGCTTGCAGGATACCGAGGATGCGGTCCGAATCGCGCACCGACGACACTTCCGGGTTGGTGACGATGATGGCTTCGTCGGCAAATGTCAGCGCCATCAGCGCGCCATGTTCGATGCCGGCCGGCGAATCGCAGATGATGAACTCGAAACCCATGTTGATCAGGTCGTTCAACACGCGTTCCACGCCTTCTTCCGACAAGGCATCCTTGTCGCGCGTTTGCGACGCGGGCAGGATGAACAGGTTGTCGCAGTGCTTGTCCTTGATCAGGGCCTGGTTCAGCGTGGCTTCCTTGTTGATCACATTGATCAGGTCGTAGACGACGCGGCGCTCGCAACCCATGATCAGGTCGAGGTTGCGCAGACCCACGTCAAAATCGAGCACGGCTGTCTTGTGGCCGCGCAGGGCCAGGCCAGTGGAAAAACTGGCGCTAGAGGTCGTCTTGCCGACACCGCCCTTGCCGGACGTCACAACAATAATTCTTGCCACAAATAATCCTTTTCAGATATCTCTTGAATTGTGCAGCTTAAGAGCGGTTCACGGGAGTGACCGGATTGACAGAGTGTATATCGATTCTGTCTCCAGCCAAACGAATTTGCGCCGGTCCGCGTGCCATTTCCGCCGGGAAACCATCCTCGAACGTGCGGTACACGCCGGCGATCGACACCAGTTCCGGTTCCATGGCCAGCGCAAAGATGCGCGCCTGGGCATTGCCCGAGGCGCCGGCCAGCGCGCGGCCATACAGCGAGGAATACACATGGATGCTGCCGTCGGCGATGATTTCGGCGCCATTGTTCACCACGGCGGTGATGATCAGGTCGCAGCCGCGCGCATAAATGCGCTGGCCCGCCCGCACGGGCGTGTCGATCACCATCACTTGCGCTTCGGCGCCCGCCTGGGCGGCCGCCGTGGGCGTATCCTTGGGCGGCGCATCGTCGCGCGTCTTGCCGCTATCGAGGCTCAAGCCTTGTGCCAGGATGGCGTCCTGCATCTCGGCTGGCGCATTGCGCACGGCCACGGCATTCAAGCGGTACTTTTTCAGCAGGGCCACCAGCGAAGCCCAATCGACGGGCATGCCGCCAGGCGGCAAGTCGGCCACGTCCAGCACGGCCAGGTCATCTTCGAAAAAGTCCGCCACGCCTCCCGTCATGTCGCGCAAGGCGGCATCGAGTGCCTGCGTATCGGCGCTATGCACAATGGCGGAAACGGCGACGACGGTGGAAATCTTGATTTCGATAGGCTTCTGCGACGGGCTTTTGGACATAAACATTTATCAAAGTGAAACTGCGGCAGGCCAGATGTTCCGTACGGCAACAATGGGAGCAGTAAATTTCTTGCATTCTACTGCAAAAAAATCAGCATCAGGGGCCTGGCGCGTGCTATTCCGCAGGGCAACAGTGACTTCTTGTCAAAAAACAAGAGCGGCGCCCCGGAAAACCGCTGCGCCGCCCCAAGAGCTGCTGAGAATGCGCCCTGACGGCGCACTTCTGGATCAAGCCGCGCGCATCTGGCGCGCCGCCGCGACCATATTGCGCAACGCCGCTTCCGTTTCCGCCCACCCCCGCGTCTTCAAGCCGCAGTCCGGGTTGACCCATAAATGGGCTGGCGCAATCACGGCACTGGCTTTTTGCAGCAATTTCACCATATCGACGGTCGAGGGGACGCGCGGCGAGTGGATGTCGTACACGCCGGGGCCGATTTCGTTCTGATACTGGAACTGGCCCAAGCCCGTCAGCAACTCCATGTCCGAGCGGCTCGTCTCCAACGTGATGACGTCGGCATCCATGGCGGCGATCTGCGGCAGGATGTCGTTGAACTCGGCATAGCACATGTGCGTGTGGATCTGCGTCGCGTCGCTGACGACGGACGCGGCGATGCGGAAGGCGCGCGTGGCCCAGTCCAGGTAGGCGTCCCACTGACCGCGGCGCAGCGGCAAGCCTTCGCGGATGGCCGGTTCGTCGATCTGGATGATGCCGATGCCGGCCGTTTCCAGGTCTTGCACCTCGTCGCGGAGGGCCAGGGCCAGCTGCAGCGCCGTCGTGGCGCGCGGCTGGTCGTCGCGCACGAACGACCATTGCAAGAGCGTGACGGGGCCCGTCAGCATGCCCTTCATGGGTTTATGCGTCAGGCTTTGCGCGTGCACCGTCCAGGCCACCGTCATGGCGGCCGGGCGCTGCACATCGCCGTAGATGACGGGCGGTTTCACACAGCGCGAGCCGTACGATTGCACCCAGCCCAGGCGCGTGAAGGCGAATCCGTCCAGTTGCTCGCCGAAGTATTCGACCATGTCCTTGCGTTCCGCTTCGCCATGCACCAGCACGTCCAGACCCAGCGCTTCCTGGCGCCCCACGGCGTGGGCGATTTCGGCGCGCATCTGCTGTTCGTAGTCGGCGCTGGCCAGTTCGCCCCGTTGATGGCTGGCGCGGGCGGCGCGGATGGCCGCCGTCTGCGGGAAGGAGCCGATGGTCGTCGTCGGGAAGTCGGGCAGCTGGAAACGCGCGCGCTGCACGGCCTGGCGCAGCGGGAAGCTGGAATCGCGGCGGTCGACGGTGGGCGTGAGCGCTTGCAGACGCTGCGTGACCGAGGCACGCTGCACGCGGGGGCTGGCGCGCCGCCCGGCGAGGACCAGGCGAGAAATGGCCAATGCGGCCAGCGCGGCGTCATCTGGGTGGCCTTCGAGCGCGCCCTTGAGGACGGCGATTTCCGTCAGTTTCTCCGTGGCAAACGCCAGCCAGCTCTTGATTTCCCCGTCGAGCGCCGTTTCCGCTTCCAGGCTGAACGGCACGTGCAGCAGCGAGCACGACGGCGCAAGCCATAGCTGGCCGTTGCGCCTCGCTGCCAGCGGCTGCAGCACCGCCAGGGCCGCGTCGAGGTCGGTGCGCCAGATATTGCGCCCGTCGACGATGCCGATCGACAAGACTTTATGCGCGGGCAACCAGTCCGTCACGCTGATCAATTCATGCGGCGCGCGGATGCCGTCCACGTGCAGGCCGGCCACGGGCAGGCGGCAGGTCAGGCTGAGGTTTTCTTCCAGCGGCGAGAAATACGTGGCCAGTAAGATATTCACGCCCACCTGGTTCAGCTGCCAGTAGGTGCTCTCAAAAGCGCTGCGCCAGGCGTTGGGCAAGTCCAGGCCCAAAATCGGTTCGTCGAGCTGCACCCACGTCACGCCTTGCTGTTTCAGGCGGTCGAGCAGGGCGCCGTACACGGGCAGCAATTGTTCCAGCAGGGCCAGACGCTCGAAGCCCGGCGTCTTTTCCTTGCCCAGCCAGAGGAAGGTGAGGGGGCCGATCAGGGCCGCCTTGACCTGGTGGCCCAGCGCCTGCGCCTCGGCCACTTCCGCCAGCAGGCGCTCGCCAGCCAGCGAAAATTGGGTCTGCGGCGACAATTCGGGCACCAGGTAGTGGTAATTGGTGTCAAACCACTTGGTCATTTCCAGCGCGGCAGTGCCTGCGGCGTTGCTATGGTGCGCATGGCCGCAGTCCGCGTGTTGCGCCTGCGTTGCGTCACCGCGCGCCATGGTGAAATAGCGCGCCAGCGGTGATTGCTCCGGCGTAAAGTGGAAACGCGCCGGTTCGCAGCCCAGCAGCTGGATATGGTTGGCCACCTGATCGTAGAAGGCGAAGTCGCCGACGGTGACGTAATCGAGCCCGGCATCGCGTTGCAAGGCCCAGTGGCGCGCGCGCAGTTGCTGGCCCGTCGCTTCCAGGGCGGCCTCGGACGCCTCGCCACGCCAGTGGCTTTCCAGTGCCAGTTTCAGTTCACGCGCGGCACCGATACGGGGAAAGCCAAGGATGTGGGTACGAATGGTCATGATGTCATCGAGATTTAATGTGAGTGCGCTAGAGTGTGCGGCAACTTGATCTATAATCAAAACGAAACATTTTGCCGAATAACATGAAAATAATTCACGTACAGAATCCATTTCCCCGATGCTAGAAATCCGCCACCTGCGCACCCTGAGTGCCTTGCGTTCCTCCGGCAGCCTGGTACGCGCCGCGCAGCTGCTCAATTTGACCCAGTCGGCGCTGTCGCACCAGATCCGCTTGCTCGAAGAGCGCTACAAGGCGCCCCTGTTCGAACGCAAGTCGATGCCGATCGCGTTTACGGCCACGGGCAGCCGGCTGCTGGAGCTGGCCGACAAGCTGCTGCCCGAGATCGAGCTGGCCGAGCGCGACGTGGCGCGCCTGTCGCAGGGCGACAAGGGGCAGCTGCGCGTGGCGCTCGAATGCCATACCTGCTTCGACTGGCTGATGCCGGTGATGGATGCGTTCCGCCAGCGCTGGCCGGAAGTGGAGATCGACCTGGTGTCGGGCTTTCACAGCGAACCGGCGGACTTGCTGCGCTCGGGCGAGGCCGATCTCGTGATCGGTTCGCCTTACGGCCCCGATTTCACCGTGTTTCCCCTGTTCCGCTTTGAAATGCTGGTGGTGATGGCGCAGAAGCACCGGCTGCAGGCGCAGCGCCGGCTCGTGGCGGCCGACTTTACGGGCGAGACCCTGATCACCTATCCGGTGCCGGAGGAGCGCATCGATCTGATCCGCGAAGTGCTGCGGCCTGCCGGCATCGAGTTTGAACGCCGCACGGCGGAATTGACGGTGGCCGTGCTGCAACTGGTGGCGAGCCGGCGCGGCATCGCCGCCTTGCCGAACTGGGCCATCAAGAATTACGTCGATTACGATTATGTGGTGGCGCGTCCGGTGGGCGAGCATGGCCTGTGGAGCGACTTGTACGTGTCCGTGCCGCAGCAGTTGCAGGACAAGGCGTATGTGCGCGATTTCGTCAGCGTGATACGCGAGCAGTGCGCGGCCTCGCTCGATGGTATCAAGTTGTTGTCCTGATCAACGTTGAGTTGGAAACAAACCAACAGCAAAGCTTGATAAATATCAAGGTTCAGCAATGAACCACCGCTTACAGTTGAGCACTGTGCGGCGCAACATGGCGCTGCCTACTCTTTGGGGAGGAACACGATGTTTTCATTTTCCGAGCAATGGGCACTCGCCGGCAAGGCTGTGGTGGAAGCACAATTGATCAGCGCGCAAGCGTATGCCCAGGCCGCCGTCGAGAGCGGCGCCAGCGTACTGGATTTGCAGCTCGACGCGGCCCGCGCGGCGCTGGCGGCCGCTACGGTGGCGGGCAATCAGCTGCTGTCCGCGAAGGATACGCAAGCGCTGCTGGAACTGTCGCGCACGCAGTCGCAACTGGCCATCGAGCGCATCGGTGCATATGGCCGCCAGGCAAAGGATGTTGCCCAAGAAACCCAGGAGAAATTCGACACCGTGACAAAGGGTGAGTTTGCTGCATCGCGTCAAAAATTTGGCGAGCTGGTGCAGGTGGTAAAGCAAACGCCCGTGCCCCTGATTATTCCCTTCAATAATTTTCTAAAAACCACTTTCGGCGGCGCCGATGAAGGGTATGATAAAAACAAAAACACGCGTCCCGCTCGTCAAGCGTAGGCGCGTCGCGGCCCGGCAGCGGCTATCCGCCGCGCCAGGCCGCCCGCCGCCACTGCAGGGCAGGCCGCCATCGTTGTCGCCTGCGGTGTGGCGCTGGAACTGTGGCGTAGGCCACGCTAGAATGAAACACAGCTTGCTGTGTCTTCCCGGATTCATTGGATTGTATTAACACCTTCACCTTGGCCCTCGTGGCCTGCATATCGGAGAAATAAATGGATGATGTCGTAATCGTGGCCGCCGGCCGTACCGCAGTCGGCAAATTCGGTGGCAGTCTGGCCAAGATTCCTGCGTCCGAACTGGGCGCGCATGTAATCAAGGGCTTGCTGGCACAAACCGGCATCGACCCGAACCTGATCGGCGAAGCGATCCTGGGCCAGGTGCTGACGGCTGCCGTCGGCCAGAACCCCGCGCGCCAGGCTGTCATCAAGGCTGGCCTGCCCAGCTCCATCCCGGCATTCACCATCAACAAGGTATGCGGCAGCGGCCTGAAGGCTACACACCTGGCGGCGCAAGCGATCAAATGTGGCGACGCCAACATCATCATCGCCGGCGGCCAGGAAAACATGAGCGCCTCGCCGCACGCGATGAACGGTTCGCGCGACGGTTTCCGCATGGGCGACTTCAAGATGGTCGACACCATGATCGTCGACGGCCTGTGGGACGTGTACAACCAGTACCACATGGGCATCACGGCGGAAAATGTCGCCAAGAAATACGAAGTGACGCGCGCCGAGCAGGATGAATTCGCGCTGCAGTCGCAACTGAAGGCGGAAGCGGCGCAAAAAGCGGGCAAGTTCAAGGATGAAATCCTGCCGCTGGAAATCGCCAACAAAAAAGGCACCGTGGTCTTCGACAGCGACGAATACATCAAGCCCGGCTCGACCCTGGAATCGCTGACCGGCCTGCGCCCTGCGTTCGCCAAGGACGGTACCGTCACCGCCGGCAATGCTTCCGGCCTGAACGATGGCGCCGCCGCCGTCATCATGATGTCGGCCTCGCAAGCGAAAGAACTGGGCTTGAAGCCGCTGGCACGCATCAAGGCCTACGCCTCGTCGGGCCTGGACCCGGCCGTCATGGGCATGGGCCCTGTCTCGGCTTCGCGTCTGTGCCTGAAAAAAGCCGGCTGGACGCATGAAGAGCTGGACTTGATGGAAATCAATGAAGCGTTTGCCGCGCAAGCGATTGCCGTCAACAAGGAAATGGGCTGGGATACCAGCAAGATCAACGTGAACGGCGGCGCGATTGCCATCGGCCACCCGATCGGCGCCTCCGGCGCGCGCATCCTGGTCACGCTGATCCACGAAATGATCCGCCGCGACGCCAAGAAAGGCCTGGCCGCATTGTGCATCGGCGGCGGCATGGGTGTGGCTCTGGCGATCGAGCGCGACTAAGTAGCTGGCACCGCACCCAAGCTACTGCGCGGCGCGCTTTGCGGCCTGCGATGCTCACCGTGTTGGAACACGGTTGCGCTTCTTAGCCGCAAATCATCGCCGCTCGCTACGCTTGGATGCGGCGCGGTTTGCCGCCGTGATTCAATGGTTGTGGACTGCCTTACCTAAATAATTAACTTTTTAGCAATAGAACGACACTGAGGGGATGAAAAATGGCAAGAGTTGCATTGGTAACTGGTGGCATGGGTGGTCTGGGCGAAGCGGTGTGTTTCAAGCTGGCGGCGCTCGGTTATCGCGTGGTCACGACCTATTCTCCAGGCAATCAGAAGGTCGCGGACTGGCTGGCGACGACCAAGGACATGGGCTATGACTTCAAGGCGTATCCGTGCGACGTGGCCGACTACGATTCGGCCGCTGCCTGCGTGGCTGCCGTGGAAAAGGACATCGGTCCTGTCGACGTGCTGGTGAATAACGCCGGCATCACGCGCGACATGACGTTCAAGAAGATGGACAAGCCGAACTGGGATGCCGTGATGGGCACCAACCTCGACTCCGTTTTCAACATGACCAAGCCTGTCTGCGACGGCATGGTGGAACGCGGCTGGGGCCGCATCATCAATATCTCGTCCGTGAACGGCCAGAAGGGTGCCTTCGGCCAGACCAACTATTCGGCCGCGAAAGCCGGCATGCACGGTTTCACCAAGTCGCTGGCGCTGGAAGTGGCGCGCAAGAACGTCACCGTCAACACCATTTCGCCCGGCTACATCGGCACCAAGATGGTCATGGCAATTCCACAGGAAGTGCTCGACAGCAAAATCATCCCGCAAATTCCGATGGCGCGCCTGGGCAAGCCGGAAGAAGTGGCCGGTCTGGTGGCCTACCTGGCTTCTGATGAAGCCGCGTTCGTCACGGGCGCGAATATTTCGATCAACGGCGGCCAGCACATGTCGTAATCGTTGTTGAGGTAAAACAGAGAGACAGCTGCGGCTGTCTTTTTTTATGCTTGCAAACAAAACAAGGGGAGTGCGGGATTTGCCTTAGAATCAGCATTTCTTCACCGCATCACTCTCCATGCCCCTTGTTCCTGCCTTGCGTCGCGCCAGTGTGGCCGCCATCCTTTTCCTGGGCGCCAGCGCGGCCCAGGCCAGCGTCGCGTTCCACGTCACGGTGACTACCGAGCGCGTCAACAAGCCCGGCGTGAACACCAGCCTGCCCGCGCGCGAGACGCAGGACAGCGACGTCGTGCTGGGCGAACATTTCATCAGCGTGCGCGACGGCCACACCTTGTCCGTGCTCGATTTTGCCACGCGCCGCCGCTACATGATCGATACGGCGGCGTCCACCTACGACACGTATTCGCTGTTCGACGTGGCGGGTTCTCGCGCCGCCGAGCTGCACCACCGGCAGGGGATCGCCGGCATGTTGAAGCTGAGCGGCCTTGAACAGCACGCAACGCCGCCTGTGTATGAGGAACAAGCGTTGTCGGTGCTGGACAACAAGCGGCGAGGACCCTTGCTGCCACAAGTGCTCGACGGCGCCGTACTGTGGTCGCTCGATGAGCAGCCCCTGCTGCGCCTGGATATTGCTGGAAGCCCCGTCAGCGGCGACGATGCGACGGCGTTTGCCCAGTATTTGCGCTACACCTGGGGGTGTCATCCGCTGGTGCTGAAAATGCTGGCCGACGGCAAGCGCATTCCCGCCGCATTCACCTTGCATCACCAGCAGATGGCTGGCAAAGTCGCGCGCCATTTCCGTATCAGCGCCATGACGGCGGGCGCGCCCGCCACGTATTCCCTGGCCGCCTACCGGCCCCGCCCGCTGGCCGCCGATGCACCGGTGCTCGAACGCGTGCTGGCGCAGGCGGCGCGGTTGCCGCCGCTGGGACCCGAGGAGCATCCGGCGCTGCGCGTCGAAGCGGAGCGCCTGTTTGCGGCAGAAAAACCCTTCGAGGCTTTTTTGAGCATGTTGGAAGATCATTTTTCCACGGGGGCGCTGGTCGACAAACTGTCGCCGCAGCAGCAACTGGCCATGCAGGCGTGCCAGCCCATCCATGACTTGACGCGGGCACTGCTGGCCAAGGACAAGGAAGGCATTCAGGCCGCGCTGGCCACCGTGCAGGGCTTGCGCCAGCAGCACGGCCTGGAGCAGCCGGTACTGGCTTTGTTCGAGGGAAATCTGCGCGCCAAACTGGGGCAACGGCAGGCAGCGATGGCCTTGTATCTGCAAGTACTGCAGGCCAAGCCGCACATGGCGGCCGCGTACCAGGACCTGGGCGACGCGCTATACGCGCAATTCGATGCGCCGAACGCCTGGCGCAGCTGGGATGCGGGCCGGGCCATGGCGCCGTCGCTGCGGCAATTTCGCAAGGTCAACGATTTGGAGCGCAGCCTGTTGCACGACTATCCCGCCTTTTTTGCCGGCGGGGCGGCGCTTGCGCCTGACGTTCAGCCCAGCACCAGCCGCCCGGCCAGCAAGACGAAGACGGTGGGCAGCACGAACTTGCCGTAAGGCGAAGGTTTGCCGCGCAGGCGGCGCGCCAGGCGCGCGGCCAGCACGGCGTACAGGGCATCGAACAGCAAGCCCACCAGCACCAGGACCGCGCCCAGACGCAGGTATTGCATGCCAACGTGCTCGCTGCCGACGACGAATTGCGGCAGGAACATGCTGCAAAATAGCAGTGCCTTCGGATTGAGCAGATTCGTCAGGAAGCCGCGCACCAGGCTGGCGCGGGCGCCGTGCGCCGTGGCGGGGGCGGTTTCTTCCTGTGCCGTCTTTTTCGACAGGGCCGACTGCAGCAGGCGCAGCGCCAGATACAGCAGATACGCGGCGCCCGCCCATTTGACCCACTGCAAGGCTTGCGGATGCGTGACCATCAATGCCGCCAGGCCCGCGCCCGACAGTGCCACGTGCACGGCGCGCGCGCCGGCGATGCCCAGCGCCGTCACCAGCGCCGTGGCCACGCCGCGCGCGGCGCCCGTCGCCAGCACCAGCGCCATGTCGGGGCCGGGTAATAAAAAGGCGCCGGTCAGTGCCAGCAGGTACATCAGGAAGGTAGAATCGGACATGGTGCAGCTCGGTCACAGGCAAAAAGTAAGGGCGGGAGCAACGGCAGTTTGCCGCATGCTCGCCGGACCCCATTATGTTCTTGTCGCGATGAAATGTGCTTGCTTTTCCTGCCCTGCATGCCCTAGTATTCGGGTGGATTCCACTCCTATAAAAACAAAAAATAGATGAAAATTTCAGAAGTTAGCCTCGACGCCACCGATTTGCAGATACTCAGGCTGTTGCAGGATGAAGGAAGGCTGTCCAACGCGCGCCTGGCCGAGCGCTTGAAGCTCAGTGAAACCCCCGTCTGGCGCCGTTTGCGCCGCCTGGAAGACGAGGGTTTTATTACCGGCTACCAGGCTTTGCTCAACCGCAAGAAACTGGGCATCGGCCTGGTGGCATTTGTACGGGTCGTGTTTGCCAACCATGGTGGCGAGCAGCCGTCGCAGTTTGAGCAAGCCATCGCGACGATTCCCGAGATATTGTCGTGCCACAATGTGGCGGGCGAAGCCGATTATTTCCTGCAAGTGGTGGCGCGCGACCTGGAAGCGTATGGCGAATTCGTCTCGACGGTGTTGCGCCGCCTGCCCGGCGTGGCGGAAATCCAGTCCAGCCTGTCGATGCGCGAAATCAAGTCGTCGAACCGCCTGCCCTTGCTGCTGGCCTGAGGCGCCGGCGGCACACTATAATTGGGACAGTTGCCAGGAATCGTGCCTGGCGCCCTGACCGCCATTCCAAGGACCGCTCGCCATGCCCGATTCCCTGTCGCCCCTGTTTCCCGCCCTGACGCCGAACCGGCACGGCATGCTGGCGGTCGATGACATCCACACCATTTACTGGGAAGAGTGCGGCAATCCCGACGGCATTCCCGTGCTGTTCCTGCATGGCGGCCCGGGCGCGGGCCTGTCGCCGCAGCACCGCCGCTTCTTCGATCCGCAGCGCTACCGCGTGATCCTGTTCGACCAGCGCGGCGCCGGCAAGTCCACGCCGCTGGGTGAATGGCGCAACAATACGACGCAGCTGCTGATCGACGATATCGAAGTGCTGCGCGCCCAGTTCGGCATCGATCAATGGCTGGTGTTTGGCGGCTCCTGGGGTTCGACCCTGGCGCTGGCGTATGGCCAGGCGCATCCGGCGGCTTGCCTCGGTTTCGTGCTGCGCGGCATCTTTTTGTGCACGCAGGCGGAAATCGACTGGTTCATCGAAGGCGTACGCTGGTTCTATCCGGAACTGTACGCAGAATTTGCCGCGCCCATTCCGGCAGAGGAGCGGGGTGACTTGCTGGCCGCCTACGTGCAACGCATCCTCAGCAGCGATCCCGCCGTGTACTGGCCTGCCGCGCGCGCCTGGAGCCGCTTCGAGGGCCGCCGCGTGTACCTGATGCCACAGCCGGAAGATGCGCCGAACGATGCGCTGGACCTGGGCGTGGGCAGGCTCGAATCGCATTACATGGCCAATCTCGGTTTCTTCGAGGAAGACCAGCTGATCCGCAACATGGGGCGCATCGCGCACTTGCCGGCCGTCATCGTGCAGGGACGCTACGACGCCATCTGCCCGCCTCTGTCGGCCTACCGCCTGCAGCAGGCATGGCCCGGCGCGCAGCTCGAGATGATACCGGACGCGGGCCATGGCGCGCTCGAGCACGGTATCGCTTCGGCGCTGGTGCGCGCCACCGAGCGCTTCGTCCCGGGGCGCGGCTTCGCATGACATTTCAACACGCCGGTTGGCAAAGCGGCCAGCCGGCGTGCGCCACCTGCTACACTACGGCCTGTGCTGGCGCCAGGATCGGGCGTCGGTGTGAACCCACGACTTTTTATCCATGAACATACAGATCGGCGACATCGGCCATATCATCCAGCTGGCGATTGCGCCGGTTTTCCTGCTGACCGGCATCGGCACCATGCTGGTCGTGCTGACCAACCGCCTGGGCCGCATCATCGACCGCACCCGCGTGCTGGAAGACCGGCTCGACATCGGTTACAACGATTTCTATATGGATGAGTTAGATACGCTGTATACGCGTACCCATCTGATCAATTATTCGATCTCGCTGAGCACGGCCTGCGGTTTCTTCGTCTGCATCATCATCGCCATGCTGTTTCTGGGCGATATCATGAACCTGACGCTGGATAAATACATCGCCGTGTTCTTCGTGCTGGCCGTGATTTGCCTGATCGGTTGCTTCACCTATTTGCTGCGCGAGATTTACCTGGCCGCCACTGCCCAGCGCATCCGGCGCCATATTCGCCCGCCCCGCTAGGCGGGCAGCGCCGGTTTTACCTTCCATATTAAGAACGAGTCAAGCATGCACGATTACAAACGTCCCCCCACCCTGCACCGCTACGGCCAGCGCAGCGAACTCGAGCTGGCGCTGAGCCTGGGCCAGTTCCGTCTGATACCAGCGGGCAATTGCCTGACCCTCAGCTTTTCGCAAGTGTGGGACAAGCACCTGTTCGACCTGTTCGCTCCGGCCGACGCCTGTTTGATCATCCATAACACGGAAGAATTCGGCGAACGCCTGCACCGCGCCGTGCAGCGCACCTTGCCCAGCTGGGCCGGCATCGACGGCGTCGTCGAATACGGCCAGCGCGCGGCCCTGGGCGCGACCTTCACCAAGACGCGCGCCGAAGCGCCCGAGCAGGAATGGCTGTTCGCCTGGCGCTCGATGCAGCCGCAGGCCAGCCTGAACCCCGTCACGGTCAAACTGGGCAGCCTGGAAAATTTCGCGGAAATCCGCGACCGCGATACGTATCTGGCTTGATTTAGCCTGCCTTTTCCGCGTGCTGGCTGTCGATGCGGGCCAGCACGGCCGCCATCATGCGCTCGATATCGCCGCGTATCATGGTCGTGCCCAGCATGCCGGGCACATAGAAGCCCGGCATCAGCCGGCTGGAAAAGACGATGCGCGTGCCGCCCGTCTCGGGGATGGGATACAGATTCCAGCGCGATTCGTAATGCCGCATGTCGCCCGAAATGAGGGCGATGTCGATGGCCGTCAACGGCGTTTCCGTGGCCCGCACCACCAGGCGGATGGCGTGGTTCATGAACAGGAAGCGCGCCATGCCCTGCTGCTCGATGATGACTTCATTGCCATTGCGCGACAGCACGCGGCAGGAACTGAGGTCGGGCACGAATTCATGCATGCGCTCGTAGGTGGTCAGGGTCTTCCACACGGACGCCGGCGGCGCCTGCACGCTGCCGCTGGCATCGACTTCATACATGCGCTGCCCGTCGACCTCGATGCGCTTGACCTCGACCTTCAGCTTGTCCAGGCGTATCGCCTGTGCCAGCGCGGTCGCGGGGACGGCGCACAGCACCAGCAGGCAGAGGAAGAGTCGCTTCATGCCACCTAGCCTACGGGAAACTAGCGCCCGGCACAAGCTGTACCCATCGCCGGCGGGCGCGTCCGGCGATTTAGAACTCCCGGTCTAGAGAAATACACTGCGGTAGCCAGCAATGCTTGTTACCGTACGGCCTGCATACCACCATCTATCGGACCGACCATGACTGCCTATCCCCATCTGCTGGCCCCGCTCGACCTGGGTTTTACCTCTTTGCGCAACCGCGTCATCATGGGATCCATGCATACGGGCCTGGAAGACCGGTTCTATCATTATGGCAAGCTGGCCGCCTTTTACCGCGAACGGGCACGCGGTGGCGTCGGGCTGATCGTCACGGGCGGCATCTCGCCGAACCGCCAGGGCTGGCTGCTGCCGTTCGGCGGCACCCTCAATTTCCTCGGCGACGTGCCGAATCACCGCAAGGTGACGCGCGCCGTGCACGAGGAGGGCGGCAAGATCGTCATGCAGATCCTGCATGCGGGCCGCTATGGCTATCAACCGTTCGTCGTCTCGGCATCGGCGAAAAAATCGCCGATCTCGCCGTTCCGCCCGCGTCCCTTGAGCGAGCGGGGCATCGAGCGCACCATCTGCGACTACGTGCGCTGCGCGCGCCTGGCGCAAAAGGCCGGCTACGACGGCATCGAAGTGATGGGCAGCGAGGGTTATCTGCTGAACCAGTTTCTGTGCGCGCGCACGAATCTGCGCCAGGACCGCTGGGGCGGCACGATCGAGAACCGCATGCGCCTGCCCGTGGAGATCGTGCGCCGCATCCGCGCCGCCGTCGGCCCCAACTTCATCATCATGTACCGCCATTCCCTGCTCGACCTGGTCGAGGGCGGCAATACCTGGGACGATGTGGTGACGGTCGCCAAGGCGCTGGAGCAGGCCGGCGTGACCATTCTCAATACGGGCTTCGGCTGGCATGAGGCAAGGGTGCCCACCATCGTCACCTCGGTGCCGCGCGCCGCCTTCGCCAGTGTGGCGGGCCGCTTGCGCCGCGAAGTGAGCATTCCCGTGGTGGCCTCGAACCGCATTAATATGCCGCATGAAGCCAACGCCATCCTGGAACGCGGTGACTGCGACCTGGTGTCGATGGCGCGACCGTTCCTGGCCGACCCTGACTTTGTCGCCAAGGCCGCTGCAGGCCGCGCCGACGAAATCAACACCTGCATCGGCTGCAACCAGGCGTGTCTCGACCACACCTTTGCCAACAAGCGCGCCAGCTGCTTGGTCAACCCGCGCGCCTGCCATGAAACCGAACTCGTGTACGCAAAAAAGGCCGTGCCGCGCCGGGTGGCCGTCGTCGGCGCCGGGCCGGCCGGCCTGTCGGCCGCCTGCGTGGCCGCCGAATGCGGGCACGAGGTGACCCTGTTCGACAGCAGCGACAGCGTGGGCGGCCAGTTCAAGGTGGCCATGCAGATACCGGGCAAGGAAGAATTTACGGAAACCATCCGCTACTTTGCCCGCCGGCTGGCGCTGCTGGAAGTCAAGCTGCGCCTGGGGCAGCGCGTGACGCGCGAGCAATTGCTGGCCGGCGGGTATGACGACGTCATCGTCGCCACCGGCATCAAAGTGCGCCTGCCGGCCATTCCCGGTATCGAGCATCCGAAAGTGCTGTCGTATCTGGATGTGCTGCAAGCCAAGAAACCCGTCGGCGCGCGCGTGGCCATCATCGGTGCGGGCGGCATCGGCTTCGACGTGGGAGAGTATTTGCTGCACGACCCGGCGCACCCGCTGCCGCAATCCGTGGCGACGTGGGCGGGCGAGTGGGGCGTGGACTTGAATGCGGCGAGCGGCGGCGGCCTGGTGCCGCCCGTGGCGCCTGCGCCCGTGCGGCAGATTTTCCTGTTGCAGCGCAAGACGTCGAAAGTGGGCGCGGGCCTGGGCAAGACCTCGGGCTGGGTGCACCGCGCGGCCCTGGCGAGAAACGGCGTGGCCATGCTGGCCGGCGTGAGCTACGACAAGATCGACGCGCAGGGTTTGCACATCACCGTGGGCGGCGAGCAGCGCCTGCTGGCGGTGGACAACGTGGTCATCTGCGCGGGCCAGGACAGCTTGACGGAACTCATGCCGCCGGTCGACAAGGATGGCAAGCCCTTACAGGCGGGCGGCCCGCGCTTCCATAAAATCGGTGGCGCCGCGCTGGCGGCGGAACTCGACGCCAAGCGGGCCATACGGGAAGGCGCGGAGCTGGCGGCGCGTTTGTAAACCCTGAAAAAAACTGGGGTCGGACCCTCAGGGACCGACCCCGGCATTTGCATGGGCTGGAGGTTCGGCCTCAAAGAACCTTAATGGCCATGCCCCTTCTTGGCCGTCTCAAAACTCTGCAGCACGTGCTCGGCCATGCCATTCGCCAGCTCGTGCTCGCCAATGAAGACCTTGCCCGCGTTTTCCGCGCGCAGCAATTCCGCCTCTTCCTCGCTGTGCGTGCGCACCACCGTCAGGATGGCGGGGTTCAGCGCACGCGCCGTCTCGATCATGGCGCGCACGTGGAAGGTATCGGGCGTGGCGATGACGAGCATGGTGGCGTGCGTGATGTGCGCCTGGATCAATACCGCCGGTTCGCCCGCATTGCCGGCCACGGCCGGAATGCCCTGCTTGCGCAGCTGGTCGACGATTTCGCGGTTTTCCTCGGCCACGACAAAATGAATGCCGCGTTCCATCAGGGCGGCGGCGATACGCCGGCCCACGCGGCCGTAGCCGACCAGCACGATCTGGCCCGACAGCTTTTCCTGCGGCACCGTCATCGGCAGCTCGGCCAGCGGGTCGGTGGTGCGTTCGAACTTGCGCGCGAAATCGCTGTTGCCGATCACGCGCAGCAGTGGCTTGGCCATGCTGAACACGAGCGGGTTGAGGGCGATGGACAGGATGGCGCCGGCCAGGATCAGGCTTTGCCCTTCCTGCGGCATCAGGCCCAGGGACAGGCCCAGGGCGGCCAGGATGAACGAGAATTCACCGATCTGCGCCAGGCTGGCCGAGACGATGATGGCGGTTTTTGGCGGATAGCGCAGGGCCATCACCAGCAAGAAGGCGGCGATCGACTTGCCGAAGATAATGATGGCGCACACGGCCAGCACTTGCAGCGGCTTGTCGATGAGGATATTCGGCTCGAACAGCATGCCGACGGACACGAAGAACAGCACGGCAAACGCGTCGCGCAGGGGCAAGGACTCTTCCGCGGCGCGATGACTGAGTTCGGACTCGCGCAGCACCATGCCAGCGAAGAAGGCGCCCAGCGCGAACGACACGCCGAACAGCTTGGTGGAAGCGTAGGCGATGCCGACGGCGGCGGCGATCACGCACAGGGTAAACAGTTCGCGCGAACCGGTGCGCGCCACTTGCCACAAAATCCATGGGAACAGCTTGCGGCCCACCACCAGCATGAAGACGATGAAACCGGCTACTTGCCCCAAGGTCACGGCCAGGGTTTGCCACAGGCTGGTGGCCTCGGCATCCGGCGCGACCTTGCCGCCGAGCACACCGGCGAACGCCGGCAGCAGCACCAGCACCAGCACGGTGACGAGGTCTTCCACCACCAGCCAGCCGACGGCGATGCGGCCATTGAGCGAGTCGAGGATGCCCCGCTCTTCCAGTGCGCGCAGCAGCACCACGGTACTGGCCACGGACAGGGCCAAGCCAAAGACCAGTCCGCCACCGAGGGTCCAGCCCCACCAGTGGGCCAGGCCCATGCCCATCGCCGTGGCGACGCCGATCTGCAGGACGGCGCCGGGTAGCGCAATCTTGCGCACGTCCCACAAATCGTCGATGGAAAAGTGCAGGCCGACCCCGAACATCATCAGCATCACCCCGATCTCCGCCAATTGCCCGGCTATTTCCGCATTCGCCACAAAACCGGGTGTGGCCGGTCCGATGATGATGCCGGCGGCCAGATAGCCGACCAATGCCGGCAGTTTCAGGCGCGCGGCGATGAAGCCGAAGATGAGGCCGAACCCGAGGGCGGCGGCGATGGTGGTGATCAGACTGATGTCATGGGGCATGCGTGGTGGGTTCCTTATGGGGACGTGCGGATGGAAAAAGAGGGTGTTCAGCGATCGAGTATAAACGCAACAAAGCTGCGGCTGGAATGTTCCTGCCGCTTTTTTTACAAAAAATTTGCGCTATATCTTCGACCAGCTGGCACCGAACGCATGCCATCGACTGCGATCTGCGCCTAATTGTGGCAATCAGGCGCAGATCGCTCCCAACGCTTACACCTTGCGCACGACCACGCAGCCGATGGAATAGCCGGCGCCGAACGAGCAGATGACGCCCATGGCGCCCGCCGCCATGTCATCCTGATAGGTATGGAAGGCGATGATGGAACCGGCCGACGAGGTGTTGGCGTAGGTGTCGAGGATCACGGGCGCTTCGTTGGCCTCGGCGTCGCGGCCCAGGATCAGGCGCGCGATCAGCAGGTTCATGTTCAGGTTGGCCTGGTGCAGCCAGTAGCGGGAGACTTGCGCCACTTCCACGCCGGCCTTGGCCAGGGTCGCCTTGATCATCTCGGCCGCCATCGGGCACACTTCCTTGAAGACTTTGCGGCCTTGCTGGCGGAACAATTTGTCGACCTTGCCCACGCCGGACTCGTCAAAACGGTTGAGGAAGCCGAAATTGTTGCGGATGGCGTTAGAGAAGCGCGTTTTGAGTTCCGTGCCGATGATCTCGAACTGGTGCGTAGAGACGGCCGTGTCCTTGGCTTCGACGATGATGGCGGTGCAGGCGTCGCCGAAAATGAAATGGCTGTCGCGGTCGCGCCAGTTCAGGTGGCCGCTGGTGATTTCGGGATTCAACACCAGCACGGCGCGCGCCTGGCCGCTTTGCACGGCGGCCACGGCTTGCTGGATGCCGAAGGTGGCGGACGAACACGCCACGTTCATGTCAAAACCATACCCGTCGATGCCCAGCGCATCCTGCACTTCCACGGCCATGGCGGGATAGGCGCGCTGCATATTGCTGCACGCCACGAGCACCATGTCGATGTCGGCCGGTGTGCGGCCGGCGCGCGCCAGCGCATCGCGCGCGGCGGCGACCGCCATTTCCGCCTGCAAGGACAGTTCGTCATCGCCCCGTTCCGCAATGCGCGAGACCATGCGCGCCGGATCGAGGATGCCTTCCTTTTCCATCACGAAGCGCGACTTGATGCCGGATGCCTTTTCGATGAAGGCCACGCTCGACAGCTCCAGCGCCGTCACCGTGCCTGCGGCGATCGCGTCGGCGTTGTCGGCATTGAACTTTTCCGCGTAAGCATTGAAGCAGATGACCAGCTCTTCGTTGGAGATCGAAAATGGCGGCGTGTACAGTCCGGTACCGCTGATGACGACTTGTTTCATGGTTAAACTTTCAAATTTGGCAATCGGCGCGTTGCCGATAAGTGAAGCAAATTTTACACAAACGGGCTCGACTGTAGAGAGTTTCGTGTTGCGCGAGACGGGGAAGTGTGGCGGAAGATTGATTTTTGTCGCGTGGACCGGTTATCGGGGGGCATGGCGCCCCCCTGGCTGTGCTGTTTACTTCTTCTGTTCTTTCTTGACATCGGCTTGCACCACCACCGGTTCGGCCTTGGCCAGTTGCACCGGCAAACCCTTCAGGTGATTCAGCGCCTGGTGCAATTGGAAATCGTCCTTGCTGCCAAATTCCAGCGGCTTGCGGGTCTTTTCCAGGGCGATGATGCGCAATTGCTCTTCCATCTCGTCGTTGACGGGGGCCGCCTTGGTACTTTCCTTGTCGCGGTCGTTGCTCAGGTGCTTGGTCAGGTCCGCTTCGCGGATGCGCAAGCCGTTCAGGCCGTCGCCGTCCGCATTTTCATCGACCAGCAGGTCGGGCACGATGCCCTTGGCCTGGATCGAGCGGCCGTTCGGCGTGTAGTAGCGGGCCGTTGTCAGCTTGACGGCCGTGTCGGCCGTCAGCTGGCGGATGGTTTGCACGGAACCCTTGCCGAAGGTTGGCGTGCCGATGATGGTGGCGCGCTGGTAATCCTGCAGGGCGCCGGCGACGATTTCCGAGGCCGAGGCCGACCCCGTGTTGACCAGCACCACCAGCGGCACTTTCTTGATAGCGGCCGGCAATTTCGCCAGCGCATCGCCTTCCGCGCGGAAGGTATAGTATTCGGCGCGGCCATAGAACACCTGTTTCGAGTCCGGCAACTGGCCGTTGGTCGACACAATGGCAGCGTCCTTCGGCAGGAAGGCGGCCGAGACGCCGATGGCGCCTTGCAGCACGCCGCCCGGATCGTTGCGCAGGTCCAGCACCATGCCCTTGATGTTCGGATCTTGTTGATATAGTGCCGTGATCTGTGCGGCCATGTCGTCGACGGTCGGTTCCTGGAATTGCGATACGCGCAGCCAGGCGTAGCCCGGCTCGACCATCTTCGCCTTGACGCTCTTTTGATGGATTTCCTCGCGCGTGATGGTGAAGGCCAGTGGCTGCGGTTCATCCTTGCGGGCAATGGTCAGCGTCACCTTGGTGCCCGGTTCGCCGCGCATGCGCTTGACGCTGTCGTCCAGGCTGACGCCTTTCACGGGCTGGCCATCCAGGCGTGTGATGAGGTCTCCGGCCTTGATGCCGGCGCGGTAGGCGGGTGAATCCTCGATGGGCGAGACGATCT
Source organism: Janthinobacterium sp. 78 (assembly GCF_003096775.1). Lineage (NCBI taxonomy): Bacteria > Pseudomonadati > Pseudomonadota > Betaproteobacteria > Burkholderiales > Oxalobacteraceae > Janthinobacterium > Janthinobacterium sp. 78. Next base: position 529,235 of record NZ_QENT01000001.1, read on the forward strand.
TGATGTAGCCGTCTTCGCTCAGGCCAATTTCAATGCCCAGGCCGACGAACTTGCCTTCGGAGCCTTCGCGCAGCTCGGCGTAGGCTTTCTTGTCGAGGTAGGCGGAATGGGGGTCGAGCGAGGCGACCATGCCGGAAATGGCGTCTTCCAGCAGTTTCTTGTCTTCCACCGGCTCGACGTAATCGGACTTGATCAGGCCAAACACATCGGCCAATTGGCGCAACTCTTCCAGCGGCAGGGGCGGCTCGACGGTCTTTTGCGCCATGGCTGAAAATTGCAGCGACACGGCGACGCCGGCCACCACGCCCAGGCCAATCAAGCCGGTATTTTTGAGTTTGCCCATCATTGCACCTTTGCAGCTAGCGTGTCTTGCACAAGCGCCAGTCCCCGTGGAGCGGCGCTTTGTTGAAAGTATAGACCTGAATCTCTGCCGGCGTGGGCCGGCCGTGGAAAAAGCGTGCCTGGGCCCAGTCTACGCGCGAAAGCGGGGCTGTCAGCTTGCCATATGTTGCGGTTTTGTATGCGATGTATAGTTACTCTTGAGGGGAGTAAGCATTTGTAAGAGTCGAAAAAAAGCGTGTGCGGCGGCCCTATAGTAGACTCGCATTCTCGACCCAAAGTGGTTTTGCCTGCGTCTGCGGACGCAGGCTTTTTTTTATCCGGAGCCCCCATGACATCGCTGACCTTTTTCCCCGCCGTGCGCCGCCTCAGCCTGGCTTTCCTGCTGGGCACCACCGCCTTGACCGTTTCGGCCGTGCCGATTGCCGAGATGCGCCTGGAAGACTTGCTGCCGATGGCCCCCGATTTCAGGATGGAATTGAAACTCAATGCGAATCAAACCACCTTGTGGCAGCAGGTGGAAGGAAAAACCCGTCAACTCTTGCGCGAACGCAAGGTGCGCCGTGAACGCTTGCAAGCGGCTGTGACGCAGGGCTTGCAAACGCCCCGGCTGGAGTTGCGCGACATGCTCGCGGGCCTGGACACGGAAAGCACGCAGAGCCTGGCCGAAGAAAAGCAGCTGCGCGAATGGTGGCTCAGCGTCAACGATGCCCTGGACGAACAGCAGCGCCAGGCGGTGGCCCAGTTCATCGCCGGCCAGATGGCGCGCGTGATGGATGCCGCCGCGCCCCGCAGTGAATCGCGCGGCGCGCCCGCTGGCGAACGCAGCGCGCGCAAGGGCGGCAAGGGAGGCATGGGCGGCGCGGGCGTGAGCATGGGTAGCGGCGGCGCCGGCATGACGTTGCCCGGCAACTGAGGGGCAAGGATGGTCAAAGGCCATGCTCGCGTGCTACATTCCTGCAGCGCCTGGCGCGGCGGGCTATCCGCCCGCAGCTATCTGCCCGGTCTTTTTTGATATGCCCCATAAGGACAATCCGTGAATCGCTATCTCTTGAGCAGTCTGACCCTGACCCTGTTGGCTGCGTTTGCCCATGCCGCCGAACCCGCATCCGCCGTGGCCGCCCCGACCGTGGCGCCCAGTGTCGCACCTTCCGCGCCTGCCGCCGCTGGCGTCGTTTCCGGTATCGACGTGCAGTACATCGACCCCGCCGTGCGCGTGCAGGACGATTTCTTTACCCATTTGAACGGCAAGTGGCTGGCGACGGCCGAGATCCCTGCCGACAAGTCGAGCTGGGGTTCATTCGCCAAGCTGCGCGATGACACGACGCCACAGTTGCGCGGCATCATCGAAGCCACGCAACAGGACAAAAACAAGAAGGCCGGTTCCGAAGCGCAGAAAATCGGCGACCTGTACGCCAGCTACATGGATGAAGCCAAGCTCGATGCGCTGGGCACGAAGCCGCTGGCCGGCGAACTGAACCGCATCCGCTCGCTGCGCGACAAGAAGGGCGTGCCGGCCCTGATCGCCCACCTGAGCCAGACGGGCGTGTCGACTCCCTACGCCGTCTACGTGGGCCAGGATGCGCGTGCCTCGACGAAATATGCGGCATATGTAAGCCAAAGCGGCCTGGGCATGCCCGACCGCGATTACTACCTGGAAGCCAAGCAGGCTGGCGTCAAGGAAAAATACCAGGCGCACGTGGAAAAAATGCTGGCCATGGCCGGCGACAAGAACGCCGCCGCGCGCGCCAAGGCGGTCGTTGCGCTGGAAACGGCCCTGGCCGAAGTGCAATGGACCAAGGTTGAGAACCGCGACCCCGTCAAACGCTACAACAAGACCGACATCAATAAACTGAACGACCTGACCCCGGGCTACGACCTGAAGTCGGGCCTGGCCGCCCTGGGCATCGCCAACAAGGTCGATTACGTCATCGTCAACCAGCCAAGCTACCTGGCCGGCTACAACAAGGTGCTGGCATCAAGCGACCTGGACACCGTGAAAGCGTATTTCGAATGGCAGTTGCTGCGCAGCTATGCCAGCTACCTGTCGAAAAACTTCGTCGATGAAAGCTTTGCCTTCTATGGCACGGTACTCAGTGGCGTGAAGGAAAACCAGCCGCGCTGGAAGCGTGGCGTGGGCGCGGTCGAAGGCGTGCTGGGCGAAGCCGTCGGCAAGCTGTATGTCGCGCAATATTTCCCGGCGGAGCGCAAGGCGCACATGCAGGAACTGGTGAAAAACGTGCTGGCCGCCTACAAGGACAGCATCGATACCCTGGACTGGATGAGCCCGGAGACCAAGAAAGAAGCGCAAGCCAAGCTGGCCAAGTTCACGCCGAAGATCGCGTATCCGAACAAATGGCGCGATTACACGAAGCTGCAAATCGTTCAGGGCGACCTGGTGGGCAACATCATGCGCGCGGCCAATTTCGCTTCGGCGCGCCAGGTGGCCAAGCTGGGCAAACCGATCGACCGCGAAGAGTGGGGCATGACGCCGCAGACGGTGAACGCCTATTACAGCTCGACGATGAATGAGATCGTTTTCCCCGCGTCCATCCTGCAGCCGCCGTTCTTCGACGCCAACGCGGACGATGCCGTCAACTATGGCGCCATCGGCGCCGTCATCGGCCATGAAATCAGCCACGGCTTCGACGACAAGGGCAGCCAGTCCGATGGCGACGGCAACCTGCGCGACTGGTGGACCCCGGCCGACCGCAAGAACTTCGCCGCCAAGGCCGATGCGCTGACCAAGCAATATGACGGCTACAGCCCATTGCCGGGCTACAACGTCAACGGCGCGCTGACCCTGGGCGAGAACATCGCCGACAACTCGGGCGTGGCGATCGCCTATAAAGCCTACAAGATCTCGTTGAAAGGCAAGCCGGCGCCCGTGCTGGACGGCTTGACGGGCGACCAGCGCTTCTACATGGGCTTTGGCCAAGTGTGGCGCAGCAAGATGCGCGAAGCGCAGCAGATCGTGCAAATCAAGACCGACCCGCATTCGCCGGGCCAGTACCGCGCGAATGGCACCATGGTCAACCAGCCAGGTTTTTATGAAGCGTTTGGCGTGAAACCGGGCGACAAGATGTATGTGGCGCCGGAAAACCGCGTCATCATCTGGTAAACGTCATTTAGCCGGGTAGGTCGGATTAGCGCGCAAGCGCGTAATCCGACGATACAGCCTGTGCCAACAATGTTGTCGGCTTACGCCCTCCGGGCTAAGCCGACCTACGTCATGTAAACGTTATCTTGTCACAACAAAAAAGACCACCTCGCGTGGTCTTTTTTACATTCTGGCCAAAGTTCTTTCTGTCATTTCGGCCGGTATGCTACAGTCAAAAACCGGGCCAGAAGCCCTGGGCCTTCTGACCCTTATATTCCACACAATATAATATAGAGGACAACCGTGAATCGTTATTTGTTAAGTGCATTGACCCTGAGTTTGCTGGCCGGCGTGTCCGGCATGGCTGGCGCCGCTGATTCTGCCAAGAAAGCCGCTGCTGCTCCCGCCACGGCCGTCGCCGGCGCCGCGCTGACGTCCGGCATCGCCGTCGAATACGTCGACCCTGCCGTGCGCGCGCAGGACGACCTGTTCCAGCACCTGAATGGCAAATGGCTGGCGGAAACCGTGATTCCTGCCGACAAGTCGAGCTGGGGCAGCTTTGCCAAGCTGGCTGACGATACGCAAACGCAGCTGCGTGGCATCGTCGAAGGCGCCAGTGCCGACAAGGCCCGCGCGGCCGGCTCGAATGCCCAGAAAATCGGTGATTTTTATAACAGCTTCATGGATGAATCCAAGCTGGAAAGCCTGGGCCTGACACCGTTGAACGCGGAGCTGGCGAAGATCGCCGCGCTGCAGGACAAGGCGGAGTTGCCGGCCGTCATCGCCCACTTCAGCAAGCTGGGCGTGACCTCGCCGTACGATTTCGGTATCCACCAGGACGCCAAGGATTCCACCAAATACGTGGCCGACATCGTGCAAAGCGGCCTGGGCTTGCCTGACCGCGATTACTACCTGGAAGCGGGCAAGGCCGATACGCGCGCCAAATACCTGGCCCACGTGGAAAAAATGCTCAGCTTGTCCGGCGATGCGAATGCTGCCGCCAACGCCAAGGCTATCCTCGCGCTGGAAACGGATCTGGCCAAGGCGCAATGGAGCAATGTGCAGAACCGCGACCCCGTCAAGACCTACAACAAGGTGGAGCTGGCGAAACTGGCCGCCATGGCGCCAGGCTACGACTGGGCCCGCTATCTGAAGGACACGGGCATCGCCGGCAAGGTCAATTACGTGATCGTCAGCCAGCCCAGCTACCTGAAGGGCTTTGCCGAGATCGCCAACAAGACGCCGCTGGCGACGTGGAAAGCGTACTTCCAGTGGCACTTGCTGCACGCCAACGCCGGCTACCTGCCGAAAGCGTATGTCGATGAAAACTTTGCCTTCTATGGCACCACCCTGACGGGCGTGACGGAAATGCGTCCGCGCTGGAAGCGTGGCGTGGGCGCCGTCGAAGGCGCGCTGGGCGAAGCCGTAGGCCAGTTGTACGTGGAGCAATATTTCCCGGCCGAGCGCAAGGTGCGCATGGAAGCGCTGGTAAAAAACCTGATGACGGCTTACCAGCAAAGCATCGACAAGCTCGACTGGATGAGCCCCGTCACCAAGAAACAGGCGCAAATTAAACTGGCCAAGTTCACCACCAAGATCGGCTATCCGAACAAATGGCGCGATTACTCGGGCCTGACGGTGGCGCCGGACGATTTGATCGGCAACATCCAGCGTTCGCACCTGCTCAACTACAACCGCGAATTGAACAAGCTGGGCCAGCCTATCGACCGCGACGAGTGGGGCATGACGCCGCAAACCGTGAACGCCTATTACAACCCGGAACTGAACGAGATCGTCTTCCCGGCCGCCATCTTGCAAGCGCCGTTCTTCGACGCCAAGGCGGACGACGCCGTCAACTATGGCGCCATCGGCGGCGTGATCGGCCATGAAATCAGCCACGGCTTCGATGACCAGGGCGCCCAGTACGACGGCGACGGCAACCTGCGCGACTGGTGGACCAAGGCCGACCATAAAAACTTCGCCAAGAAAACCAAGCAGCTGGTGGCGCAGTACAACAGCTTCAGCCCCATCCCTGGCCACTTCGTCAACGGCGAACTGACCCTGGGCGAGAACATTGCCGACAATTCCGGCGTGGCGATTGCCTATAAGGCGTACAAATTGTCGCTGAATGGCAAGCAAGCCCCCGTCATCGACGGTTTCACGGGCGAACAGCGTTTCTATGCGGGCTTTGCCCAGGTCTGGCGCATGAAGATGCGTGAAGCGCAGCAACTGGTCTTGCTGAAAACGGACCCGCACTCGCCGGGCCAGTTCCGCGCCAACGGCACCATGCGCAACCAGCCCGGCTTCTACCAGGCCTTCGACGTGAAACCGGGCGACAAGATGTATCTGCCACCGAAAGACCGCGTCATCATGTGGTAAGCCATTTTTTCGGCTGGACAGAAATACGCTAGCAATGCCGCCCGGTTCGCGCCGGGCGGCATTTTTTTTGCTTGCGTGCCAGCCGTACACAGCGAAGTGTTGCGTGCGTCGCCGGTGATTTTCCTTGCTCGTTGACAACGAAGTTTGAAGCGCCTATATCTGGATGAAAACAAGAATAAACCTGTGTAGCGCCCCATGTGTCATCAAAAAGGAAACATTGTGAGAGACATATTTCGTACCAGCCAAGCCCGTTTTATCACCCTGTTCAGTCTTGTTTTTGTGGTGCTGCTGGTCATGACCCTGGCCGTCATCCATTTTTTCGTCACGCCGGATTTGAAACGCACCGAGGGCATGGTGGTCGGTTTTGACGTCAGCAAAATTTCCACCAGGATTACCGAGCAGTTGCGACAGGTGGAGGCGCAGCAGCGCAGCATCACCCAGACGGTGGCGCTGATGGACAGCGCGGCGATCGACGTCCTGCTGCCGGGACTGGTCGACCAGTATTCCGACCCGAATGTGTTTGGCGGCGGCATCTGGCCGCTGCCGAAAAAGCGCGATCCCGAGCGCGACAAGTTCAGCACCTTTTTCGCCCGCGACGCCTCCAACAAACTGGTCGTCAACACCCACTGGAACTCGCCGGAGTCGTTGAAGTACTTCGAGCAGAGCTGGTATCTGGGCGGGCTCAAGTCTGCCAAGGGCCATTGCGACTGGGCCAAGGCTTACAAGGACGATGCCAGTGCGCAGCCGCGCACCAACTGCGCCATGCCGATCTACAAGGACAACGAGTTGTACGGCGTATCGACCATCGATGTCACGCTGGGCTTTTTCAACCGCCTGGTGGCCGACATGGAGAAAACGATCCACGGCCAGATCCTGATCGTCGAACGCGACGGCAAGATCATCAGCAACAGTACGTATATCAAGGACGAGATCGTACTCAAGAAAGTCGAGGATCTGGCGTCCAGTTCGCCGATGGTGGCGGAAATCGGCCGCCTGTTGCCCAAGCTCGATGCGCAGGGCGTGGCCGAATCGGAGTATCGCAGCGACGGCACGCCTCACACGCTGTTTCTGAAGGCGATACCGGGCAGTCCGTGGGTGCTGGCGACCGGTTTGCCGACCAGCCAGCTGACCGAGCAAAGCGACCGCATCTTGAGCAAGCTGGGCATGGTGCAGATCCCCATCGCCCTGCTGCTGCTGGCCATGTTCATCGGCAGCATCCGCCTGTTCATGGGACGCCTGGGCGTACTCAAGAGCAATATCGATGCGCTGTCGGCCGGCGACGCCGACCTGACGCGGCGCCTGCCGGGCGGCGGCGGCAGCGAGTTCAACGATGTGGCCGGCAGCTTCAACGCCTTCATCGAGCGGCTGCAGCAGATGATGCGCGAAATCGGCACCAGCACGGCGTCGATCGCGCTCGCTTCGCGAGAAATCGCCAGCGGCAACCAGGATCTGTCGGCCCGCACCGAAAGCCAGGCCAGCGCGCTCGAGCAGACCGCCGCGTCGATGGAGGAGTTGACCGGCACCGTCAGGCAGAACGTCAGCAGCGGCCAGGAGGCCAACCGGCTGGCGCTGGACGCCTCGAAGGTGGCGGCGCGGGGCGGCGCGGTGGTGACGCAGGTGGTCGAGACGATGGGCGCGATCGAACACTCGTCGAAGAAAATCGCCGACATTATCAGCGTCATCGACGGGATCGCGTTCCAGACCAACATCCTGGCGTTGAACGCGGCCGTCGAGGCGGCCCGGGCCGGCGAACAGGGCCGCGGCTTTGCCGTGGTGGCGTCCGAGGTACGCAACCTGGCGCACCGCTCGGCCACGGCGGCCAAGGAGATCGGCGCGCTGATCGTTGAATCGGTGCACAACGTCAACGCCGGTACCAAGCTGGTCGACCAGGCTGGCGCCACCATGCACGAGATCGTCGCCGGCACCGACAAGGTTGCCAACATCATCGGCGAGATCCTGCTGGCCAGCCAGGAGCAGGAAACGGGCATCGGCCAGGTCAACCAGGCCATCGTTCAGCTCGACGACACCACCCAGCAAAATGCCGCGCTGGTGGAGCAGGCGGCAGCGGCAGCCCATTCGATGCAGGAGCAGACGGCCAAGCTCGAACAGATCATCGGCGCATTCAAGCTGTAGCGCGCCGCGCACGGACATGAAAAAGCCGCCCGGTTCAAGTTGAACCGGGCGGCTTTTTCACATCCGCGGCAGCCTTTGGGGGCCGCTGCAACGCGCCGCTTGACGCGGCAGCGTGATTATTTCGTGGCTTCTTGCGCTGGTGCGCCAGCGCCGTCAGCGGCTGCGGCCGGTGCCGGCACTTCCGGTTCCTTGAACTTGCCGCCCGAAGCGTTGGCAATGTAGACGACGGCGCGCGCCACTTCTACATCGTCGAGGTCAGGATTGCCGCCCTTGGCCGGCATCGCGCGCAAGCCTTCGATGGCGTGTTTCAGGACCGTATCGTAGCCCTGGGCCAGACGGGCCGACCAGCCGCCCGCATCGCCAAACTTCGGTGCTCCGGCCACGCCGGCGCCATGGCAAGCCACGCAGGTCGCCGTGTAGACGGCTTCGCCGCTTTGCAGCACTTTCGGACCGCTGGCATCCTTGAAGGTAAAGCCGGCGTTGGCGACGGGGCTCAGGCGCTCGGCAATGGCTTCCGGCGCCTGGCTGTCTGTCCCTGCGCCCGTCAGTTTTTGCGCCGTGACGAACTGCACCAGCAGGATGATGCCGATGACGGTGACGAGGAAGAAGCCAGCTACGGCGGCAAGCAATTGTTTAGGCGTTTTGATCGCTGATTGTTGTTCGTTATGTGCGTCGCTCATGATGTCCTTAGTCCAGATTTGAAACTGATGGCCGTGTAAGGTAGCATTTTTACATGCTTGTATGTAAACCTTTATGAATCCCACAATTATAGGCACAAAAATTGAGCAGCGACATGCAATTGCCAGCGATACGACAGTTTCCGTAGACGTAGGTAAAGAAAAACGGTATCCTTCGCATCACTTCAGAAATTCCCCCTACGCGGCTGTAGCTCAGTGGATAGAGTATTGGCCTCCGAAGCCAAGGGTCGTGGGTTCGATCCCCGCCAGCCGCACCAATAAAATCAATGACTTAGCGCATCAGTATCAGCATGAATTTTTTGCTGGATTACGCCTGGGTTACGATGCATTATTTCCGCCTCCTTTTTGCCATGGCCAGTGGCGCCAATTCCGTATGGCCTGAATCTTGGATATCCGTGACGATTCACATCACAGGCAGGACGTTTGTGCGCTCGTCAACTTTGGAGTCTCACTATGATCGGGGTAAGTACGCTGAGCGCTCCCGGCCGGTACTGTCCGAATCCTGCGCCTTTGCGGCCGTCCCAGCAGTCACAGCCCCGTTCACATGAAGATGGTCGGAGAAATCGGACAGCAAGGAAGCGAGCGAGATGAAAGGCCAATGAAGATCAAAAGACCTTCATTGGCCGCCGCCTTGCCGCTGTCGAAAAAAGAGAGGTCAGCAAGGCGGCGGCCGCGCAAAGCCAGTGCCACGTCAAGCACTATTTCATTGATTTACCAGCAATTGCGCGGGCTTGCTCCTTAACTTTGGTGGATTGATGCGGACCCTGTACGCTCTGGTTGTCGTATCCGACTACAAAACGTGACAATGTGTGAGTATTTCTTCTATGGAATATGATACCTTGGATAACTAATTGAGCACGGGCAAAGTTAGATTTCAGGATTAATCCAGTTTCGTGCGGAGGAGCGTTAGAAGGCGATGTCGTTCACTGTTTGAAAGGTGATACCACGCCTGAATAACCTCAGCTAATTCATCCTCTTCGCATTAGAAAAATGGTGTGGGCACATTAAGTACCGTTGCTAATCGAGCTGCGGATTCCACTGGTGGCGCATGCACTCCCGTCTCGTATCTGCTGATCCGCGCGCTCGCTGTGGTTTCGTTCAAGCCGATTGCTGTGCCTAACCTATCCTGCGGGATGCCGGCGAGAAGTCTTGCTTCGCGTAGGCGCAGTCCAAAAAGAGAAGAGGGAGGTTTAGAGCGGGGAGGCATACTTCGATATTCGTAGAATTCCATGTGGCAACATTTCAATGTATTCGTGGGACCAGGTCTCGAAAATTGCTTTTTATCTAAACGGAAATTTTGATGTAAATCCGCTTTTGAAATCTCTTCTCGTCGAAATTGCTATATAGGAAACATTGAACATGGTACTTACATCTGCACAACTCGTTGCTTATCTTTCCCATATTGATCGCCCACGCCATGATGAAGTGTTAGCTTTGGTTAAGAGAGCAATGTTGCTTCCTAAGCTGGTTCGGCCGTTGGCAGCCACAATCTTGGCTTATGTATTGTTGGCGTACCTTGCAGGTATGGGGAGCAAGGCATTTCAGATTGCCGGGGTTGTCGGCGCTGTGATGTTGGTCGTCACATTCTTTGATAATACGGTGATGCTCAAGGCGGAGAGAAAAAGTTCGCGTATTGCCATGGTGTTCGCGGTTGTTGGTTTGTTTTGCGGCCTCGTCATCACGCTGCTTCTCAAAAAGGAGCCGCTGATCGTTCTTGCTGCCGGCGCCGGTGGTTTTTGTGTGACCTGGATAGTTGTCATGGTTGGAATTGCAGTCCTATCGCTCGTGATTCGTCTGCTTTCTTTGCTTTTGCATGCGTTTTCATCCCCTATTGCAGCCCCGGTCTTGGCCATACTCGCAAAAATCAATAATCGCGTATTACGTACGAAATACAAGGGTTGGACGACATCGCGTGGTACGCCCATCATAGAGTTCGGCAGTGACGGCGTGACGCAGATTCAACATGACAACGAGGCGATCTTTGTGCCTTCCCCGCGTTTCCGTTGTGGAGGTGCAGCAGTGGCCGCCGGAATCCCCCTATTTACCATCCATGAGTTGGGGAATGGCCCTCTTGTCGATCAGCGTATCCGCGCAGCTCACCAAGCATTGAAGGCTGATACAGACGAAGGACAAAACCATATCGAGAATTCCACTTTTATGGAGTACAACCCTTCAAATGGACTCCCTTTGGTGGCCGGGATCGGTAGCGTAGATGTGATGGGTAATGCTTTTGGTACTGACAACTATCAGTCCTATTACAACACGGACATGGGGCACGACAGTTTTAATACTCACTGATTGCTATAGCTGAGTAATCTCCCGGACTTGAGCAAAAATTTAATCATTCAGTATTTAGGAAGACATATGGGCAAGGAAGTATTTTTGAAGACTATGATGGCCGCTTTGGTTCTCTCCGTTACGAATGCGGCTGTCGCTGCGGATATTCGTGACCAGTTCAATGTGCAAACCTCAAAAGCTGAGCTAGTGGTGCCAAATGCGCGCGCTCAAGATGTGGCGGCGCAAGTCAAGGATGCCTTGTCACAGTTCGCTATTCCAACCTCATATAACGTGCATAGCCTTCCGGCGGCGTTGCCTGCTCGCCCGCTGGAGCCGGCGCTCCAGGATTTCCTGGTCCAGGGGCAGCCTGTCAGTGAGTATCAGTGCCGCAACGGCTACGCAGAAGTCACCAAGACCCCGCCACCGATCAAAAATCCATTCATGTTTGCCGCTGAACGCGTGCAAGCGTGTCTGTACCCGTTCCAGGGTGGCGTGAAGATTTACCTGATCTTTGCTTCCGTCAAGAAGACCGAATCGCTGACATCCGGATTATTCAATGGCATTACCAGCGCTATCCGAGGCAAGGACGAAGACTACAACGCCAAGCGCTTGAAAGAAGAGATTGCGGCCATACGCAAGAATCTGCCTCAGTTGCTGATTGAGAAAATCGATGTTCCTGGCGCTACGCTTGAGGAACCGGATAAGGATGCAGTTGCCAAGTTGATGCCGGCCAGGAGCGAGATAGCTACCCAGCCGTCTTTGGCAGCATCGCTCGTTGGTTCGCCATCGGTATCTGGGACGGGCGGCGTGGCATCACAGGGCAATAGTAAAGTGGAAGCGCGCAAAAACCTTGCAGGAATGGGCTTGACGTATCACTCGACCGAACAGTTTTTCGCAGCAATTCGCCGTGACGATGAAGTGGCCGTTCAGCTCTTCCTGGCTGCTGGTTCCATGAAAATACTCACCAAAGACGCCAATGGCAAGACTCCGGAGCAAGCGGCGCTGGAATCGAGTGCATCGGCCGCTTGGGAAGCGATCAAGCAGTTTGCAGCTGCTAACCCTCAGGCAGCGGCCAAGGAACCGAACAATCCAGCAGCAGACCCTGCACAAGCGCTTGCCGCAGCCCGGGAGTCTTTGTCACCGGAGGTGCTGGCGGGGATTGAGAGAATGATTAAAGAGCAGCGTCTGAGTGGAGCTGAGGCGGAAGCCTTCCGCACCAAGGCGACGCTCCAGTATGCGATTCAATTCAAAGGCATACCTAAGTCGATGATGCAGTAGCAGAACGGGGTGCGGCTTTCTGGAAGCGCACAAGCGCATGAGGCTCTGTGTAGGACGACGCAGGCGAAGCGATGGCGGTGCGTCTTCATGTACATTCAATATAAGGCAGAAACATGTTCGATTTTCTGAATGCTGTCTATTTGGCAGCCATTCTGTTTTCCAGCATCACCATGTATCCAGTAGGCGAAACCGCCGTGCCGAGTCAACTGAATGGTGCTGTAGAGCTGCGATTCGTGCGTGAATGGTGGCGTGATGATGGTGATGGCAAGTGCTCGTACGCTGGTATGGTGGTTCCTTTTGACCGTACCTGGCCGGAAGAAGTAGACCGTGGTGGCGAGCGAGTAATTCTGCCCCCTGAACCTGGGAAAATCGCAGGTTACGTTGCGATAATCAACCGCAAGACGTGCAAAGGTAAAGAGGCTGAAGTCATTTTGAGGGCCGGTATGCTTCGTACCCGGACACTGCTTTTCGGTAGCCGCGGTCCGCAGGTGGACAAGCATACTTTTTTCCCAGCCGGAGATATGCTCGAGACCCCTGCAGACAAAGTGCAACCCTGGTTCCCACAAGTTGTGAAACGCCTGGAGCACCTCAGTGGTCAAGATGATGCGGCTAAGGCATTCCTTGCTACAAGCGCGTCAGAACTGGCCACAGTTCTGCCTGGTCGTAACGGCAAGCCGCAAGCTACGGTTCAAGTACAAGAAAGTACCGACACAGTTACGAGCGATAATCAGCTGTTGAATTGAATCTTGCTGCCAAGGGAGTCGTGCAGGCTCCAAACGGTTTGCGTCCAGTTGAAAAATAGCAAGGCGCTCGTTCAAAATCCGGGCGTCGAGTTCACGGATTTGGCGCGGATATCCGCTGTCTGGCCGATGCGTTAATGCTGCATGCAGACGCTTACCGATAGTCTTGGCGCCGGGGACGGTAACGACAAACCATACCTTATCGACCATGGGTGCTGAATGCTCAAAGACACGTCTCAAAAACCAGACAGGTTTCTGCATGTCTCGTGCTCCTTGCCAACCGTTCTCTACCTCGACCCAAATCGGACCTGAGGCGCCATGTAATAGCAAGCCGGGAATCTTTTGAAAACTGGTTGGTGGCGCCGATCGAGTAATTACCGTCGTTTTCCCTGAGCATGTCTGCCACCAGGAAGGGCACGACTTCCGTCACGCCCCGGCGTTTTCCTCCGTATTCGTCCATTCCGCCACTTTCTTTCCCCTGACGCCCCTGCCGTTGTCTGTTTACAACCTCCAAAGTCCTCCAGCCACCGATATCAAAATTGATATCGAAACAGTGGAAAAATTGATTGGAGAGATTATCGTCCAGCCCCTAAGATAAACGCCGAGCATGCGCACGACATGCAAGCGGTACAACAATATCAATACAATATCTGGAGATTCATGATGCGCCACGCCACCGGCCCGCTCGCGGCCACTTCCCCTCGTCCATTCATTTTGAAGGCAGCCGTTGCGGCATTGGCCGGTATCGGCCTGCTGAGCACGGCTTCGGTCTGGGCGCAGGAGGCGGTGGTGGCGGACGCCAGTGCCGAGCCTGCGGCGGAAGTGTCGGTGGTGACCGTCAGCGGCGTGCGCCGCTCGGCGCAAAATTCGCAGCAGATCAAGATGCGCTCGGACCAAGTCATCGATTCCATCGTGGCTGACGACATTGGCAAATTCCCTGACAACAACGTGGCCGAGACCCTGGCGCGCATTTCCGGCATCCAGATCCGCCGCGATTCGGGCGAAGCGAGCGCCGTCATGATCCGTGGCTTGCGCGATGTCACGACCCTGCTCAACGGCCGCGAACTGTTCACCACCACGGGCCGCTACGTCAACCTGGCCGACATTCCCGCCACCATGCTGCAGCGCGTCGACGTCTATAAATCGCAGGGCGCGGACCAGGTCGAAGGCGGCGTGGCCGGCATCATCGACGTGCGCACGAATCGCCCCTTCGACTTCAAGGAGTTTACCGCCAGCGTGAATACGCGCGCCGTCTACAGCGACAAATCCAAGGCCACCGACCCGAACATCAGCGGCATGCTGTCGAATCGCTGGAAGACGGGCATCGGCGAAGTGGGCGCGCTGCTGGGCTTGTCGCAGCAGCAGCACCGCTACCATGAAGAACGCGCGTTCAGTACGGCGCCCGTGGACAAAAGTTTCCTGTCGCCGGGCTTGACGGGGCCGGACCAGGTGGGCCTGTTGCCGATCAAGGGCGACCGCCGCCGCAGCACCGCCAATGCCGTGCTGCAATGGCGTCCGAACGCCGACGTTGAACTGTACGCCGAAGGCATGGCCACGCGTTTTCTGCTCGATGCCGAATCCGATTACTTCGTCGGCTTGCCATGGTGGGGCACGCCCGTGTCGGCCACGAAGATTCCCGGCACTAACCAGCTGCAAACGCTCACTTCCACCAACGTCAACACCATCATGTCGACGCAGGCGAACAAGAACCAGACGAAGACGCACCAGTTTGCCGTCGGTGGCTTGTGGGATATCAATCCGGAATGGCGTTTCACGTCGGAAGTGGCCAGCACCAAAAGCAGCTATGCCTGGCGCAACCCGATTCTCGATGCCATTACCGTCGTGCCGAACGCCAGCATCAATACCAACCGGAACGGCACTTTGCACGTCGACTACACGGGCATCGATGTGCAAGATCCGTCGAATTACTATCTGAAGGGCTTTTTCGACCGCTACGGCCGGGACCAGGGTAGCTCGAACGATGTGCGCGCGGACCTGGCCTACACGCCGAGTGCGGGCGGCTTCTTCAAGGAAATCAGCGTCGGTGTGCGCGGCGTCAAACGCGAAGCCGAATCGATCAAGAGCTTCGAGGGCAATGCGGAAGCACCGGACGTGTCCGGCGCAGCGTTTCCGTTCAATCGCCAGAGCGTGACCTCGATTCCCGGCCTCAATTGCCTGTCGGAACCGATGTCCAGCGGCGGCCCCGACTATGGCTTGAAGCAGTGGTACACGCCGTGCGCCAGCTTCCTGCTCAATAACACGGGCACGATCCGCCAAGCCGTCACGGGCAGCAGCGCGGCGCGCGCCATGGACCCTGGCTCCTTCTTCAAGGATACGGAAAAGACGTATTCCATCTATACCAAGGCGAAGATCGCCTTCAAGCTGGGCGCCTACCCCGTCGACGGCACTCTGGGCGTGCGCGTCGTGCGCACCGAGCAAAGCCTGCAAGGCAATAGTTCGCAAGATGGCGTCTACACGCCCGTCATCAGCGACACGGCCAGCACCGACGTGCTGCCCAGCGTGGCCCTGAAAATCAAGCTGCGCGCCGACCTGGTGGGCCGCTTCGCCGCGGGCCGCACCATCAGCCGCCCCGGCTTTGCACAGCTGAACCCGGGCGTGGCCCTGGTCAACTCGACGGAAACGGTGAAGGCGACGGGCGCGGGTGGCAATCCGAACTTGAAACCGGTGACGGGCGACAATGTCGACGCGGCGCTGGAATGGTATTTCGCGCCGGCCGGTTCCGTGACGGCAACCGTGTTCCACCACAAGTTCGACGGCTATATCCAGCAACGCATTGCCAGCGAAACCATCGCCGGCAAGACCTATGATGTGGACCGCCCGTACAACACGGCCGCCGGCAAGCTGCAAGGCCTGGAAATTGGCTACCAGCAATTTTATGACGGCTTGCCGGGCCTGTTGAGCGGCCTGGGCTTGCAAGCGAACGGCACCTATATGAGCGGCAAGACCAACGACGAGACGGGCAGCCATGCCATCACGGGCGTGTCGCGCTATGCCTACAACCTGGTGCTGTTGTACGAAAAAGATGCGTGGTCGGGCCGCCTGGCCTACAACTGGCGCTCGAAATTCATCGACAGCTACAACCAGGGCGGCCCCGGCCTGGACTTGAAAGTGGCGCCGACGGCCCAGCTTGACGGATCGCTGTCATACAAGATCAACGAGCAGTTCACCGTGACCCTGGACGGGAATAACTTGCTCGATACCAAATTCAAGGATTACTGGAACGAGGCAGGCGTGTATCCGCGCGATACGCGCCGTTATGACCGGACGGTAGGCTTATCCCTGCGCTGGAAAATGTAAGTTAGTCGCACAGTAAACATCAAGGGCGTTGCCAAGGTTTCGGCCGGCAGCGCCCCTTGCGTTGCAGTTAGGCAGTAAGACTCGACTCATCATCAAAAGAATGGACGGAAAGCATGGAGACGCAAAAATTATCCACCGTTGAAAAGGTCGGCTTCGGCGCGGGCGACATGGCGCTCAATGTCGTCATCTCGTCGATGATGCTGATCATCACCTTTTTCTATACCGATATCTATGGCTTGAAAACCACGGACCTGGCCCTGCTGTTCGTGGCCGTCAAAGTGGTGGGCGCCATCGCCGACCTCGTCATGGGGCAGATTACCGACCGCTACAGCTTTGCCTCGGGCCGCTACCGCCCGTACCTGCTGTGGCTGGCCGTGCCCTTCGGCGTCAGCGTGTTTTTTGTGTTCACCACGCCGGAATGGGGCTATGACGCCAAGCTGATCTGGGCATATTCCACGTATATCCTGATGACCATCATGACGGCCGGCGTGGGCATTCCCTATATCTCGCTGATCAGCGGCCTGACCAGCGACCCGCATGAGCGCCTGTCGGCCAATGGCTACCGCCTGTTCTTCGCCAAGATCGGCGCCTTCATGGTGACCATCGTCGTGCCGATTCTGTCGCAGCGCTGGGGCGGCGGCAACCCGGCCGTCGGCTACCAGGCGGCCATGGCCGTGATGGCGGTGATGGGCGTGGCCCTGTTCCTGTTCTGCTATTTCACCACCACCGAGCGCGTCGTGCACGTGGTGGAAAAACAATCGTTGCTGGAGCAATTGAAGGTGCTGCTGCAGAATGACCAGTGGCTGGTGCTGTGCGGCGTGTGCGTCACGGGCACGGTCGGCTACGTGGTGCGCGGCTCCGTCGCCATTTATTATGCGAAATACTATCTGGGTGGCAGCACGGAAACGGTGGCCGCCTTCCTGACCACGGGCGTGGTGGCGGCCATCCTGGCGATGATCGCCTCGACCTGGATCACCAAGTTTTATTGCAAGGTCAAGCTGTTCCGCTACTCGCAAATCGGCGTCGCGCTGATCAGCCTGGCGATCTACTTTTTTGTAACGCCGAGCGACACCGTGCTGGCCTTCGCCCTGTATTTCCTGCTGTCCTTTGTGGTGGATTTGCACGCGCCCGTGTTCTGGTCGGCCATCGCCGAAACCATCGATTATGGTCAAGTCAAGACGGGCAAGCGCGTCTCCGGCTTCGCCTTTGGCGGCATCTCCGTGTGCCAGAAGGCCGGCATGGCCGTGGCGGGCTTTTTGGTCGGCATGCTGCTGTCCTATTTCGACTACCAGCCCAACCATGAACAAACGCAATTCGCCCTGAACGGCATCGCCCTGATGCTGTCGATCATCCCCGGCTTCTTCCACCTGCTGATGGGCTTGCTGATGTTCAAGTACCGCATCAGCGATGACTATTATCGTGGCGTAAAAGTGGAAATGCACAAGCGCGGTTTTGTCGCCGCGTAAGAATAACTGAATGGAGCAAGCAATATGGCTGACATCTTGAAACCGCTGATCGAACAACGCGCCGACCCGCATATCTACCGCCACAGCGACGGTTACTATTACTTTACGGCTTCCGTGCCCCAGTACGACCGCATCGAGCTGCGCCGCGCCGACAGCATCGCCGGCCTGGCCGGCGCACCAGCGGTCGACGTGTGGCACAAGCCGGACACGGGCCCGTACAGCGAGCTGGTGTGGGCGCCCGAGCTGCACTTCAACCAGGGCGCCTGGTATGTGTATTTTGCCGCCGCACCGAGCCGCGAAATCAAAGATAAATTGTTCCAGCACCGCATGTATGCGATCCGCAATGCCAACGCCAATCCACTGGAAGGCGAGTGGGAATTCATGGGATCGATCGACACGGGCATCGACACCTTCTGCCTGGACGCCACCACTTTTACGCACGACGGCGTGCTGTATTACCTGTGGGCGCAGAAAGATGTGGCCATCGAGGGCAATTCGAACCTGTATATCGCGCCGATGGCCACGCCGTGGCAGCTGGCCGGTCCGCCCGTGATGCTGAGCAAACCGGAATTCGACTGGGAAATCCGCGGCTTCTGGGTCAACGAGGGGCCGTCCGTGCTGAAACGCAACGGCAAGATTTTCATCAGTTACTCGGCCAGCGCCACCGATGAAAACTACGCCATGGGCTTGCTCTGGGCCGACGAGTCCGCCGACTTGCTCGATCCGGCGGCGTGGACGAAGTCGCCCGAGCCCGTGTTTGCCACCTGCTACGAGCACGGCATCTACGGCCCCGGCCACAACAGCTTTACCACGGCCGGCGACGGCGTATTGCTGGTGTACCATGCCCGCACCTACACGGAAATCGTTGGCGACCCCCTGTGGAACCCGGACCGCCACACGTTTGTCAAACCGCTGCGCTGGGATGCGCAAGGCATGCCCGTGTTTGGCCGTTCATCGACCCTGTAACGTTCCGGACCCGACGCCATGACCCCAGTTGATACTGTTTCAGTGACGCCAGCACCGTTCGGCATCTTGCCGGACGGCCAGCCCGTGACGGTCTTTACCCTGAGGAACCGCCAGGGCATGCAAGTCAAAGTGCTCGACTTTGGGGCCATCATCAGCGCAATCCATGTGCCGGACCGCGACGGCCACTTTGCCGACGTGGTGCTGGGATTCGAGCGCATCGAGCCGTATCTGCACAACGGCGCTTTCCTGGGCGCCGTCATCGGCCGCTACGGCAACCGCATCGCGCAGGGACGTTTCAGTCTCGACGGCAAGGATTACCAGCTGGCCGTCAACAATGCGCCGAATCACTTGCATGGCGGCAACCAGGGCTTTCACCAGGTGATGTGGCAGGCCGCGCCGTTCACGAACGATGACGCCGTGGGCATCACGTTCACGCGCAGCAGCCCGCACGGTGAAGATGGCTACCCGGGCAAGCTCGACGTGACGCTGACCTATGAACTGGACGACGACAACGCGCTGAGCCTGCGTTACCACGCCGTGACGGACCAGGCCACGCCGATCAACCTGACCAACCACAGCTATTTCAACCTGGCGGGGCAGGACAGTATCCTTGGCCATGAGGTGACGATCAACGCGGACCGCTACCTGCCCGTCGATGCGGGATCGATACCCACGGGCGAACTGGCGGACGTGTCCGGCACGCCGTTCGACTTGCGCCAGAGTACCGTCATTGGCGACAGCATCGATGTGCCGCATGAACAGCTGCGCATCGGGCGCGGTTACGACCATAACTTTGTGCTCAATCAACAGCCGGAGCAAAGGTTGAAGCTGGCCGCCATGGTGCGCGAGCCCGTTTCGGGGCGGGTGATGCAGGTGTACACGCAGGAGCCCGGTGTGCAGTTTTATTCGGGCAATTTCCTCGACGGCAGCCAGCACGGCAAGCTGCGCGCCCACAGTTATCGCGGCGCGCTGTGCCTGGAAACCCAGCATTTCCCGGATTCGCCGAACCAGTCCCACTTCCCCAGCACCATCTTGCGTCCGGGTCAGGTGTATCAGACGGAAACGGTATATCGGTTTTCCGCAGAATAATCGTTTAACCCCAAACGAAATCTGGGGTCGTACCCTTAGGGTACGACCCCGGCCTTTGCTGGGGTAACGCGGACTGAAAACCTTCCACGCCCTGCCGCCATGCGCCCGCAGGGCGTTTTCATTGGCGCATGCTGATACCGTTTTCGATATCGGAACGCATTAAAAATTGATTGGAAAGGCATGGCAGGATTCTTTAGTATTCCAACATCGCTGCCCGGGCCGACGACCTTAGATCCGGCATGGCACAACCAGGAGAATGGCATGTCTGAGACAAAAAAGAAGGTGGCCCTGCGCTCGGCCGAGTGGTTCGGCTCGCAGGACAAGAATGGCTTCATGTACCGCAGCTGGATGAAAAACCAGGGCATACCTGACCACGAATTTCATGGCAAGCCCATCATCGGCATCTGCAATACCTGGTCCGAACTGACCCCCTGCAATGCGCATTTCCGCCAGCTGGCCGAACACGTCAAGCGCGGTATCCTGGAAGCGGGCGGTTTCCCCGTGGAATTCCCCGTCTTCTCGAACGGCGAATCGAATCTGCGCCCCACCGCCATGCTGACGCGCAACCTAGCCTCGATGGACGTGGAAGAATCGATCCGCGGCAATCCGATGGACGCCGTCGTGCTGCTGGTCGGCTGCGACAAGACCACGCCGGCGCTGCTGATGGGCGCGGCCAGCGTCGACATTCCCACCATCGTCGTCAGCGGCGGCCCCATGCTGAACGGCAAGCTGAACGGCAAAGATATCGGTTCCGGCACGGCCGTGTGGCAGTTGCACGAGCAGATGAAGGCCGGATCGATCACCTTGCACCAGTTCATGTCGGCCGAATCGGGCATGTCGCGCTCGGCCGGTACCTGTAACACCATGGGCACGGCTTCGACGATGGCCAGCATGGCCGAAGCGCTGGGCACCTCGTTGCCGCACAACGCGGCCATCCCCGCCGTCGATTCGCGCCGCTACGTGCTGGCGCACATGTCGGGCATCCGCATCGTTGAAATGGTGCATGAAGACCTGCGCCTGTCGAAAGTGCTGACGCGCGAGGCGTTTGAAAACGCCATCAAGGTCAACGCCGCCATCGGCGGTTCGACCAATGCCGTGATCCACCTGAAAGCGATTGCCGGGCGCATCGGCGTGCCGCTGGAGCTGGAAGACTGGACCAAGGTAGGCCGCGGCACGCCGACCATCGTCGACTTGCTGCCGTCGGGCCGTTTCCTGATGGAAGAGTTTTACTACGCGGGCGGCTTGCCGGCCGTGATACGCCGCCTGGGCGAGGGCGATTTGTTGCCACATAAAAATGCGCTGACCGTCAACGGCAAGTCGATCTGGGACAACTGCGTCGAAGCGCCGATCTACAACGATGAAGTGGTGCGCACCCTGGACAACCCGCTGCTGGCCGATGGCGGCATTTGCGTGTTGCGCGGCAACCTGGCGCCACGCGGCGCCGTCTTGAAACCGTCGGCCGCCTCGCCGCATCTGATGCAGCATCGGGGCAAGGCCGTCGTCTTCGAAGACTTTGAACATTACAAATCGCGCATCCTCGATCCGGACCTTGATGTCGATGCCGACTCCGTGCTGGTGATGAAAAATTGCGGCCCGAAAGGTTATCCGGGCATGGCCGAAGTGGGCAACATGGGCTTGCCGCCGAAACTGCTGGCGCAGGGCATCACCGACATGGTGCGCATCTCGGATGCGCGCATGAGCGGCACCGCCTACGGCACCGTCGTGCTGCACGTGGCGCCGGAAGCGATGGCCGGCGGCCCGCTGGGCATTGTGCGCGATGGCGACATGATCGCCCTCGATTGCCACGCCGGCAGCCTGAACATCGACATCAGCGACGCGGAAATCGCCGAGCGCCTGGCGAAGCGCGAGCTGGGCAGCGCGCCCGGACCGAAGAGCGGCTACCAGCAGCTGTATATCGAACACGTGTTGCAGGCCGACGAAGGCTGCGATTTCGACTTCCTGGTCGGCAATCGCGGTTCCGCCGTGCCGCGCCACTCACATTAAGCGGAGACCATTATGCTGTTGCTGCAATTTATGAATGAACATGGCGGCCGCCTCGTCGGCCTGCTGCAAGACGACGTCATCCGCGTCATCGAAGGCTACAACACGACGTATGCGCTGGCGCAAGACGCCATCCGCAAAAAGGTCAGCCTGGCGGAGCTGGTCAACGCCACCGTCGGCAACACCACGCATGCCTATGCGGACGTGGCCGCTGCCGGGCGTGTGTTGCCTCCGCTCGACCACGCCGATGAAGCGCACTGCTACGTGACGGGCACGGGCCTGACCCACCTGGGCAGCGCCGGTGCGCGCGACGCCATGCACAAGAAGATCGGCGGCGATGCCGATTCCCTGAGCGACTCGATGAAAATGTTCCGCCTGGGTGTGGAGGGCGGCAAGCCGGCCGATGGCACGGCCGGCGCCCAGCCAGAATGGTTCTATAAAGGCGATGGCTCCATCGTGCGCGCCAGCGGCCAGCCGCTGCGCATGCCGGATTTCGCCCTCGATGGCGGCGAAGAGCCGGAAATCGCCGGCCTGTACGTGATCGGCGACGACGGCCAGCCGTACCGGGTCGGCTACGCCATCGGCAATGAATTCTCGGACCATGTGACGGAACGCCAGAACTATCTGTACCTGGCCCATTCGAAGCTGCGCATGTGCAGCGTGGGACCGGCCCTGCTGGTGGGCGAATTGCCCGCGCACATCGCTGGCGCTTCGCGCGTGCTCGATGCGGCCGGCAAGGTGCGCTGGGAAAAGGCCTTTGTCAGCGGCGAAGACAATATGTCGCACACGATTGCCAACCTGGAACACCATCACTTCAAGTATCCGCTGTTCAAGCGCCCTGGCGACGTGCACGTGCATTTCTTCGGCACGGCGACCCTGAGCTTTGCCGATGGCGTAAGCGTGGCGCCGGGCGAAACCTTTGAAATCGAAGCGCCGGCCTTTGGCCCTGCCTTGCGCAACCGCCTCGACGTCTTCCCAACCGAATTTGCGAAAGTGAGCACATTATGAGTTTCAATATCAGCGGTGATGCATTGATCGGCGGCGTCGCCGTCAAGGGCCATGGCGGCTCCTTCGAAGCGTGGGACCCGGCCGCGCGCGCGCACATCGCGCCTGCCTTCCACATGGTTGACGTAGCGCAAATCGACGCGGCTTGCCGCCTGGCGCAAGCCGCGTTCGACCCGTTCCGCGCCACCAGCGATGCGCAGCGTGCCGATTTTCTCGACACCATCGCCGCGCAAATCGGCGAATTGGGCGACGACTTGATCGTGCGCGCCATGACGGAAAGCGGCTTGCCGCGCGCGCGCCTGGAAGGCGAACGTGGCCGCACGGTGGGGCAGTTAAAACTGTTCGCCGGCTTGCTGCGCGAAGGCTCGTGGACCGATGCGCGCATCGATTCGGCTTTGCCCGAGCGCACGCCGCCGCGTCCTGACTTGCGCTTGCGCATGATCGGCCTGGGCCCCGTCGCCGTGTTTGCGGCCAGTAACTTCCCGCTGGCCTTCTCGGTGGCTGGCGGCGATACGGCCTCGGCCCTGGCTGCCGGCTGCCCTGTCGTGCTGAAAGCCCACTCGGCCCACCCTGGCACGTCGGAACTGGTGGCGCGCGCCATCGTCAAAGCCATCGCGATTTGCCAGCTGCCGGCAGGCGTGTTCGCCTTGCTGACAGGCACGGGTAATGGCATCGGCCAGGCCCTGGTGGCCCATCCGGCCATCCAGGCTGTCGGTTTTACGGGTTCGCGTTCGGGCGGCATCGCCCTGATGAAGGTGGCGGCGGAACGTGCGCAACCGATACCCGTGTATGCGGAAATGAGCAGCATCAACCCCGTGTTCGTGCTGCCGCAAGCCTTGGCCGCCCGTGGCGCAGCCATTGCCAGCGGCTTTGCCGCTTCGCTGACGATGGGCGTGGGCCAGTTCTGCACCAATCCCGGCCTCGTGCTGGGCCTGGAAGGCGCTGACTTTACGGCGTTTGCCGCCGCCGCCGCCGAAGCACTGGCGCCGGCCCCGGCCGCCACCATGTTGACGGCCGGCATCGCCAGCAGCTATGCGAAGGGCGTCGCCGCGCTGGCGCAGCATGCCGACGTGACACCGCTGGTGCATAACACGGGCGAGGAAGGCAAGGGCGCCGCCGCCCTGTTCGTCACCTCGGGCGAGGCGTTTTTGGCCAGGCACGATCTGCGCGACGAAGTCTTCGGTCCCGCCTCGCTGCTGGTGGCCTGCCGTGACATGCAACAGTTGCTGGCGATCACGGAAAGCCTGGAAGGCCAGCTGACGGCCACCTTGCAGATGGATGCCGGCGACGTGGCAGATGCGCGCCGTTTGCTGCCCGTGCTGGAGCGCCGCGTGGGCCGCATCCTGGCCAACGGTTTCCCGACGGGCGTGGAAGTGTCGACGGCCATGGTGCACGGCGGCCCGTTCCCGGCCACGTCGGACGGCCGCAGCACCTCGGTCGGCACGGCGGCCATCAACCGCTTCCTGCGTCCCGTGTCTTACCAGAACCTGCCGCAAGACTTGCTGCCGGAGTCGCTGCGCGATGATAATCCGCTCAGTATCTGGCGCCGTCACGATGGCGTGCTGGGCAAACGTTAATTACAAAAAATAAAAAATACACAGGCGGAGACAAAATGAAGCAATTGGCGAAATATGGCAGCTTGCAGGGCAAGCGCGTGTTCATCACGGGTGGCGGCAGCGGCATCGGCGAATCTTTGGTGGCGGAGTTTGCCGCCCAGGGCGCGCTGGTGGCGTTTGTCGACATTGCCGTGGAAGCGAGCGAGGCCTTGTGCCGCCGCCTGGCCGAAGCGGGCCTGACGGCGCCCTTGTTCCGCCATTGCGACATCACGGATATTGCATCGCTGCAAGCCGTCATGGCGGAACTGGCGCAGAAGCTGGGCGACTTCGATATCCTCGTCAACAATGCCGCCAACGACCAGCGCCACCAGGCGCAGGACGTTACCCTGGAATACTGGAACGAGCGTATTGCGATCAATCAGCGCCCGATGTTCTTTACGTGCCAGGCCGTCTTCGAGGGCATGAAGCGCCAGGGCGGCGGTTCCATCATCAACGTCAGCTCGATTTCCTGGCACATGAAGTCGGGCGGCTACCCTGTGTATGCCACCACCAAGGCGGCCGTCGTGGGCCTGACGCGGGGCCTGGCGCGCGATTATGGCGCCCACAATATTCGCGTCAACACGGTTACGCCGGGCTGGGTCATGACGCAGCGCCAGATCGACCTGTGGGTCGACGAGGCGGCGGAAGCGGAAATCAAGAAAAGCCAATGCTTGCCAAGCAAGCTGATGCCACAGGACATCGCCGCCATGGTGCTGTTCCTTGCATCGGACGACGGCGCGATGTGTTCCAGTCAGGAATTCATCGTCGATGCCGGCTGGGTGTAAGCGCCCCCGCGCCGTTTATTCGCGCCGGCACTGACCGGCAACTCCGATCTTGAAACACCGCTCTTGCCGCCCCAACCCCGCGGCAGGAGAGGCATCGCCATTCCATCGCCGGGTTGACCCCGGCCCTTGCTTTTCACTCAAAAACAGGAGACAGCATGAAATTCATCCATACCAGCATCGTGGCCTTGAGCCTCGTCGCCGGCAGCGCCTTTGCCGCGCCCGTCAGTGTCACCATCGACGTGGCCAGGCCCGGTCCCGTGATCAACAAGAACGTCTACGGCCAGTTCGCCGAGCACCTGGGGACCGGTATTTACGAAGGCATGTGGGTGGGGCCGGAGTCCAGCATTCCCAACACCAAAGGCTGGCGCAACGACGTGCTGGGCGCGCTGAAACAGTTGCACGTGCCGCTGGTGCGCTGGCCGGGCGGCTGCTTTGCCGATGAATACCACTGGAAGGACGGCATCGGCGCGCGCGCGCAGCGTCCGACCAAGGTCAACACCAACTGGGGTGGTGTGGAAGAGTCGAATGCCGTCGGCACGCATGAATTCTTCGACCTGGCGGAATTGCTGGGGGCGCAAACCTATATCAACGGCAACCTCGGTTCCGGCACGCCACAGGAAATGTCCGAGTGGCTCGAATACATGACCTCGGACAGCAAGTCGACCCTGGCCGAGCTGCGCCGCAAGAATGGCCGCGCGCAGCCGTACAAGGTCGATTACTTTGGCATTGGCAACGAAGCCTGGGGTTGCGGCGGCAATATGCGCCCGCAGTACTACGCCGACCTGTACAAGCACTATCACACCTTCATGAAGACGCCGGAAAGCGCGCGCCCGAAATTCATCGCCAGCGGCGGCAATGACGACGACATCAGCTGGTCCGGCACGCTGAGCCGCGAGATCAAGCCGAACATGATGGATGCCATCAGTTTCCACTACTACACGGTGCCGACCGGCGTGTGGGAAAAGAAGGGCGCGGCCACGGGCTTTGGTGAAAATGAGTGGATTTCCACCTTGAGCCGCACGTTGCGCATCGATAGCTTGATCAAGAACAATCTCGCCGCCATCGACAAGAACGATCCCTCGAAAAAGACGGGCTTGTACGTCGACGAATGGGGTACCTGGTACGACGTGGAGCCGGGCACCAACACGGGCTTCTTGTTCCAGCAAAACAGCTTGCGCGATGCGCTCGTCGCGGCCCTGAATTTCAATATTTTCCACCAACACGCGGACCGCGTGCGCATGACGAATATCGCGCAAATGGTCAACGTGCTGCAAGCGATGATCATCACGGACAAGGACAAATATTTCCTTACCCCCACGTATCATGCATTTGAAATGTACGTGCCGTTCCAGGACGCCACCTCGCTGCCGGTGGCCATCGCTGGCAATGGCAAATACAGCCTGGGCAAGGTCAGCATTCCCGAAGTGAGCGCCTCGGCCGCGCGCGCCAAGGATGGCAAGGTGTACTTGTCGCTGGTCAACACGAACCCGCACAAGGCCGTCGACGTGAGCGTGGCGCTGGCAGGCAAGCAAGTGGCCAGCGTGACGGGCCGTGTGTTGACCGCCGGCAAGATGGATGCCGTCAACAGCTTTGCGCAACCGCAAGCCGTGCAGCCGGTGGCGTTCAATGCCAAGGCGCAAGGCGGCAAGCTGACCGTGTCGGTGCCGGCCAAGGCCGTGGTGGTGGTGGCCGTCGAATAAACGCCTGGCTTCCTGCTGTCTACTCTGTGCCGGTGCGGGAGCTTTCCCGCGCCGGCCAGCCGCATCGTGCTGCACGTTGTAGAGAAAGTATTCCATGAACAGAAGAGAAGCTGTGCTGGCGCTGGGTAGCGCCATGGCCCTGGCCGCCTGTGGCGGTGGTTCGTCCGATAGCGCGCCTGTCGTCTCCGTCACGCCGCCCGTGGTGCCGCCGGTCGTCCCTCCCGCTGTCGTTCCACCAGTACAAGGCGCCATCACTTTTAGCAATGCCTCCGTGCACGACCCGTCCGTGATCAAGGTGGCCGGCACCTATTATGTGTTCGGCTCGCACCTGGCGGCTGCCAAATCCACCGACTTGATGAACTGGACGAAGATGGCCGACGGCGTCAATGCCAGCAACCCCCTGTTCAACAATGTGGTCACCAGCCTGGCCGACACCTTTGCCTGGTCCCAAGTGACGGGCCTGTGGGCGCCCGACGTGATCGCGCTCGACAATGGCAAGTTCGCCATGTACTACAACAGCTGCAAGGGCGATTCGCCCCGTTCCGCCATGGGCCTGGCCCTGGCGGACAAAGTGGAAGGCCCATATGTCAATCAGAAGATTTTCCTGAAATCGGGCATGTGGGGCCAGATCAGCGAGGATGGCGTGACTATCTACGATGCGCTGACGCAACCGAACGTGGTCGACCCGAACACCTTCCGCGACGCTGCCGGCAAGCTGTGGATGACCTACGGTTCGTATTCGGGCGGCATCTTCATCCTCGCCATGGACCCGGCCACGGGCTTGCCTGTCGCGGGGCAGGGCTATGGCAAGCACGTGATCGGCGGCAACCATAGCCGCATCGAGGGCGCCTACGTGCTGTACAGCCCGCAAACGCAGTATTACTACCTGTTTACGTCGTTTGGCGGCCTGGATGCCAACGGCGCCTACAATATGCGCGTGGCCCGTTCGCGCGCGCCGGACGGCCCGTACGTGGATGGCAAGGGCAACGATATGCGCCAGGTCAAGTCCAACCCCGCCTTGCCCCTGTTCGACGACGCCAGCATCGCACCCTTTGGCCAGAAGCTGATGGGCAACCATCAATTCGCGCTGACCGCTGGCGAGACGGGCACGCCGCTGGGATATGTGTCGCCAGGACACAATTCGGCGGTATACGATGCCGCCACGCAGCAGTATTTCCTGATCTTCCATACGCGCTTCCCGAACACGGGCGAGTTGCACGAGATCCGCGTGCACGAATTGTTCATGAATGGCGATGGCTGGCTGGTGGCGGCGCCATTCCGTTATGTGCCATTGAGTCGCAGCGCCACGCCGCTGGCGGCGCAAGTGGTGGCAGCGGACGTGGCGGGCAGCTATCAATTGGTGAATCATGGCAAGGATATTTCCACGGTGCTCAAGCTGTCGCAATCCATCAATTTGCTGGCGGACGGCACCATCACGGGCGCGCAGGTGGGGAGCTGGATACACCAGGGCAACAATCTGATCGCCATTACCCTGGTGTCCGGCGGCCTGTTCCATGGCGTGCTGTCGCGCCAGTGGAATGGCAATGCCGGCACCTTTGTCGTCACGTTCACGGTGCAGTCCGCCGATGGCGTGTCGCTGTGGGGCGCCCGCACGGGCAACTAACAAGTCAAAGTCAAAGGAAAACAATGATGCAAACGCTCAAGCGCGGCCTGGCCGCTGTTACCGCCACCTTGCTGGCGCTGTCCTGCCATGCCGCGCAAGTGAGCGTGCACGACCCCGTGATGGCGAAGGAAGGCGATACGTATTATCTGTACAGCACGGGCCCCGGCATCACCTTCTACAGTTCGAAAAACATGGTCGACTGGCAGCCGGAAGGGCGCGTCTTTGCGGGCCAGCCCACGTGGGCCAAGACAGCCGCTCCCAGCTTTGACGACCATATCTGGGCGCCCGACGTGCAATTTCACGACGGAAAATACTACCTGTATTACTCGGTTTCCGGCTTCGGCAAGAACACGTCCGGCATCGGCGTGACTGTCAATACCACCTTGAATCCCCGCTCGCCCGACTACCGCTGGGTCGACCAGGGCATGTTGCTGCAATCGGTGCCCGAGCGCGACGAGTGGAATGCCATCGATTCGAACATCATCACCGATGCCAAGGGCACGCCGTGGATGTCGTTCGGCTCGTTCTGGAACGGCATCAAGCTGGTGAAACTCAATGCGGACTGGAAAACTATTGCGGAACCGCAAGAGTGGCACTCGCTGGCGCGCCGGGCACCGCTGCCGCCACGCGCGGGCGAATTCAAGCCCGCGCCCGAGGAAATCGAGGCGCCGTTCATCTTCCAGCGCGGCAACGATTACTTCCTGTTCGTCTCGTGGGGCCTGTGTTGCCAGAAAGAAAAAAGCACGTATCACCTGGCAGTGGGCCGCGCCAAGAGCGTGACGGGGCCTTATCTGGACAAGAACGGGCGCGACATGGCGCAGGGCGGCGGCACCGTGGTGCTGCAGGGCGACAAGGATTGGCAAGGCCTGGGCCACAATAGCGCCTACACGTTTGACGGCAAGGATTACCTGGTGCTGCACGCGTATGAGACGGCGGACAATTATTTGCAGAAGCTCAAGATCCTGCCCATGACGTGGGACCAGGAGGGCTGGCCGCAGGTCGATGCGCGCGATTTGAACCGCTATCACAGCCGCGAGCTGCCGGCCGCCAAACCCTGAGGGCGCGCCATGAAAAAGACCTTGTTGACGCTGGCGCTGGCCGCCGGCGGCCTTGTCACGCAGCTACTCCCCGCCGCTGAACTGTTTCCCCTCTCGTCCGTACGCTTGAAAGCGGGACCTTTCCTCGATGCGCAAACGACGGACTTGCATTATTTGCTGGCCTTCGAACCGGACAAATTGCTGGCGCCATTTCGCCGCGAAGCGGGCTTGCCGCAGATCCAGCCCAGCTATGGCAACTGGGAATCGACGGGCCTCGATGGCCACATGGGCGGGCATTACCTGTCCGCGCTGGCCCTGATGGTGGCATCGACGGGCGACGCGCAGGCGCGCGAACGCCTCGACTACATGCTGGCGGAATTGAAGAAATGCCAGGACGCCAACGGTAATGGCTACCTGGGCGGCATCCCCGACGGCAATGCCGCCTGGCAAGCCATTGCCAAGGGAAAACTGCAGGCCGACACCTTCTCCGTCAATGGTCGTTGGGTGCCGTGGTACAACCTGCACAAGGTGTTCGCCGGCTTGCGCGACGCCTACCAGTACGCCGGCAATCTTGAAGCGAAAACCATGCTGATCGCCTTGTCGGACTGGGCCGTGAATCTGTCGGTCTCGCTTACCGATGCACAGATGCAGGCGATGCTGCGCGCCGAGCACGGCGGCATGAATGAAGTGCTGGCCGACGTCTACGCCATGACGGGCGAGCAGAAATACATGGACCTGGCCGTGCGCTTTTCGCACCAGGCCATCCTGCAGCCTCTGGCGCAGCAGCAGGACAAGCTGACGGGCTTGCATGCGAATACGCAAATCCCGAAAGTCATCGGCTTCGAGCGTATCGGTGCATTGACGGGCAGGCGCGACTGGCAGCAGGCGGCGCAATTCTTTTGGCAAACCGTACATGACAAGCGCACGGTGGCCATCGGCGGCAATAGCGTCAAGGAACATTTTCACGACGAGCACGACTTTTCCTCGATGGTGGAAGAGGTCGAAGGGCCGGAAACGTGCAATACCTACAATATGCTCAAGCTCACCGGGCAACTGTTCCGCCGCGATGAGCAGGTGCGCTACGCGGATTACTACGAGCGCGCCCTGTACAACCATATTTTGTCGTCGCAGCGCCCCGGCACGGGCGGTTTTGTGTATTTCACGCCCATGCGCCCGAATCACTACCGCGTGTATTCGCAGGTGGACAAGGGCATGTGGTGCTGCGTGGGTTCCGGCATCGAGAGCCAGGCCAAATATGGCGAGTTCATCTACGCGCATGAAGGTGACGCCCTGTACGTGAACCTGTTCATGGCCTCCACGCTCGATTGGAAAGAGCAGGGTGTCAGGATTATCCAGAGCACGCAATTCCCCGACCAGGACACGACGCGCATCACCGTGCAGGGAAATAAGACGTTCAGCATGAAGATCCGCTACCCGCAGTGGGTAGCCAAAGGCAAGCTGCGCCTGAAGCTCAATGGCAAGGCCATGCGCGTGAACGGCGCCCCCGGCGAATACGTGACGATCACGCGCGCCTGGAAAGTGGGCGACACCGTGGACGTGACCCTGCCGATGACGACGCGCCTGGAGCAGATGCCGGACCAGTCGAATTACTATGCCGTGCTGCATGGCCCCATCGTGCTGGCCGCCAAGACGCAGCCGTTCGCGAATGAACAACTGAACTATTTTGCCGACGATTCGCGCATGGGCCATATCGCCCAGGGGCAAGTCTGTCCGCTGGAATCGTCGCCGCTGTTCGTCAGCGATGAGAAGGATTTCATGCGGAGAATCCGCCCCGTGAACGGCCAGCCGCTGACGTTCACGGCGCCCGGGCTGATCCAGGGCAAGGATGCGGCGAAGATAAAACTGATCCCGTTCTTCCGCCTGCATGACTCTCGCTACATGCTGTACTGGCCCGTATCCACGACCGCCAGCCTGGCGCAGCTGCAGGAAACCACCCGGCAAGCCGAGGCGCAGCGCCTGGCGCTCGATGCGCTCACCATCGACCAGGTGGCGCCCGGACAACAGCAGCCCGAGTCCGACCACAACTTCCAGGCCGAGGGGGGAGAAAACGGCGTCAACAAGGGCAGGCACTGGCGCCATGCCACGGGCTGGTTCAGCTATGAACTGAGCGACCCGCAAGGTGCAGCGGCGATATTGCGCCTGACTCTGTCCACCCTGGACGCGGGCCGCGTCTTCGACGTCTTGATCAACGGCTTCAAGGTCGAGACCATTGCCGTGGCGGCCGATGCGCCGCAAGAGCTGCATACGGTGGATGTGGCCTTGCCTGCCGAGCTGGTCAAAGCGGCCAAGGGCAAATTGCGCGTGAAATTTGTCGCCGGCAAGAATTCCGTGGCGGGCGGCCTGTACGGGCTGCGCCTGCTGCGCTGACGGGAGGCAGGAAGCTAGGCGACCATCCGGTGATACGCAAATCGGTATCGCAAGCGAAAAAGAATTGATTGGATGGCTATGTTGCTTTCTCCTACCATGGGTTCATAAAAAACCGCCCATCCTGCATCCGGCTGTGATGGTATTCCAAAAAAAACTGGAGACAAGAATGAAATTGACACGCCGCACACTCCTCGCCAGCGCCATGTTGTTGGCACTGTCCGCTACTTCTTCCGCCTTCGCCGCCAAGCCCCTCGTCATGGGCTTTTCGCAGGTAGGCGCCGAGAGCGAATGGCGCACCGCCAATACCGTCTCCATCAAGGAGGCCGCCAAGAAAGATGGCGTCACCCTGAAATTTGCCGATGCCCAGCAAAAGCAGGAAAACCAAGTCAAGGCCCTGCGCTCGTTCATCGCGCAAAAAGTCGACGTGATCGCCTTCTCGCCGGTCGTCGAATCGGGCTGGGATACGGTGCTGCGCGAAGCCAAGGCTGCCAAGATTCCCGTCATTTTGACGGACCGCGCCGTCAACGTGGCCGATAAATCGCTGTACGTGACCTTCATCGGTTCCGACTTCGTGGAAGAGGGCCGCCGCGCGGGCCAATGGCTGCTCGAGCACGCCAAGAAAACCCCGGATGCCACCTTGAATATCGTCGAACTGCAGGGCACGGTCGGTTCCGCGCCCGCCATCGACCGCAAGGCGGGCTTCCTGGAAGTGGTGGGCAAGAATCCGAAGATGAAGATCATCCGTTCGCAAACGGGCGACTTTACGCGCGCCAAGGGCAAGGAAGTGATGGAAGCGTTCCTGAAAGCCGAAGGCAAGAAGATCAACGTGCTGTACGCGCACAATGACGACATGGCCATCGGCGCCATCCAGGCCATCGAAGAAGCGGGCATGAAGCCGGGCAAGGACATCATCATCATCTCGATCGATGGCGTGAAAGGCGCGTTCGAAGCGATGATCGCTGGCAAGCTGAACGTCACCGTGGAATGCAGCCCGCTGCTGGGCCCGCAACTGATGTCCATCGCCCGCGATGTGGTGGCCGGTAAACCCGTGCCAGCGCGCATCACGACGGTGGAGAACGTGTTCCCTGCCGAGGTGGCCGCCAAGGAATTTCCGAACCGTAAGTACTAAGCTTGCCGCATGATGAAGACGCAAGCGCATCACACGGCCGCGCCAGCTCCCTTGCTGGAGTTGCGCGGCATCAGTAAAGCCTTCCCCGGCGTCAAAGCCCTCAGCGATGTTGCCCTGCGCCTGTATCCGGGCGAAGTGCACACCTTGATGGGACAAAACGGCGCCGGAAAGTCGACCCTGATCAAGGTGCTGACGGGCGTCTACACGCCCGACAGCGGCCAGATCCTGTTTGACGGCAAGCCCATCGCCCCCGCCTCCACCTCGGACGCGCAGGCGCTGGGCATCAGCACCGTGTACCAGGAAGTCAATCTGTGCCCGAACCTGTCGGTGGCGGAAAACATTTTTATCGGCCGCTACCCGCGCCGCTTTGGCGCGCGGTTTGGCCCCATAGACTGGCGTTCCATGCAGCAACAGGCGCGTGCCTTGCTGCAGCAATTGCAGATCGATATCGATGTCACGGCGCAATTGTCCAGCTTTCCGCTGGCGATCCAGCAAATGGTGGCCATTTCGCGCGCGCTGAATATTTCGGCCCGCGTGCTGATCCTCGACGAACCTACGTCCAGCCTCGATGAGGCGGAAGTCAATCTGCTGTTTTCCGTGCTGCGCCGCCTGCGCGAGCAGGGCATGGCGATTCTGTTCGTCACCCACTTTCTCGACCAGACCTACGCCATCTCCGACCGCATCACCGTCATGCGCAATGGCGAGCGCGAAGGGGAATATGCGTGCAGCGAACTGTCGCGCCTGGCGCTGGTGAACAAGATGATCGGTGTGGCGGCCGACACGCAGGAGCAAGCGCTGGACCTGGCGCACGAAGCGGACGCGGCCAGCTTTGGCCCGACTGTGCTCGAAGCGCAAGGACTGGGCCGCAAGGGTGCCTTGCTGCCCATGGATTTCCACATCCGCCAGGGTGAATTGCTGGGCCTGGCCGGCTTGCTGGGGTCCGGTCGCACGGAACTGGCGCGCTTGCTGTTCGGCGCCGACAAGGCCGATTCCGGCTCCATCACCATGCAAGGCCAGCCGTGCCAGTTCCACGTGCCGCGCGACGCGATTGCGCGCGATATCGGCTTTTGCTCGGAAGACCGCAAGCACGAGGGCGCGATTTTGTCGCTGTCCGTGCGCGAAAACATTATTTTAGCCTTGCAAGCCCGCACGGGTTTGCTGCGCGCCATCCCGTTCAAACGCCAGCAGGCGCTGGCCGATGAGTACGTCAAGGCGCTGGGCATCAAGACGGCCAGTATCGAAACGCCGATCGGCAGCTTGTCCGGCGGCAATCAGCAAAAGGCCTTGCTGGCGCGCTGGCTGGTGACCTCGCCCGCCATGCTGATCCTGGACGAACCCACGCGCGGCATCGACGTGCGCGCCAAGCAGGAAATCATGAGTTATGTGAGCAAACTGTGCCGCAAGGGCATGGCGATTTTGTTCATCTCGTCCGAATTGCCGGAAGTGCTGCGCTGCAGCGACCGTATTCTGGTCATGCGCGACCGCAAGGCTTGCGGCGACTATGCGCGCGGCGAGCTCGATGACAGTTCCGTGCTGCAAGTGATCGCCGGAGACGCCACATGAGTTTATCCACACCCTCCAGCGTGCCCTTGGCGCGCCCGGCTTTTTTTACGGGGAATACCGTCTTGCATCACCCTTTGAGCAGGCCCCTGGCCGCGCTGTTCTTGCTGCTGCTGGTCGACTTCTTCGCCATCCCCGGCTTTTTCCATCTGGAAGTGCGCGACGGTCACCTGTACGGCAGCGTGATCGACATCGTCAACCGCGCGGCGCCCTTGATGCTGGCGGCGCTGGGCATGACCCTGGTGATCGCCACGCGCGGCATCGATATTTCCGTGGGCGCCGTCGTGGCCCTGTCCGGCACCGTGGCCGCCATGCTGATCGGCGGCACCATGGTGATGGACAACGGCGTGCCGACCTACGTGAGCAATATCCCCATGGGCTGGGCCCTGGCGGCCGCCCTGGGCGCGGCCCTGCTGTGCGGCGCCTGGAATGGCGTGCTGGTGGCCGGTCTTGGCTTGCAGCCCATCGTCGCGACATTGATACTGATGGTGGCGGGGCGCGGCCTGGCGCAACTGCTGACGGATGGCCAGATCGTCACCGTCTACTATCAGCCTTACTTCTTCATCGGCAGCGGTTATTTGTTCGGCTTGCCGTTTTCGCTGTTCCTCGTCGCTGCCGTGTTCATTATCACGGCCGTGCTGATGCGGAAAACCGCTTTGGGCCTGTTCATCCAGGCCGTCGGCATCAACCCCGTCGCCGCGCGCCTGGCCGGCATCAGGACGGCGACCTTGATCTTTTTCGTCTACGTGTTTTGCGCCGCCTGCGCGGGCCTGTCGGGGTTGATGATCAGCTCGAACATCAAGAGCGCGGACGCCAACAATGCGGGCCTGATGCTGGAACTCGATGCCATCCTGGCCGTCACTCTGGGCGGCACGTCTCTGGCGGGCGGCAAGTTCAGCTTAGTCGGCAGCATGATCGGCGCGCTCATCATCCAGACCCTGACCTACACGATCTATTCGCTGGGCGTGCCGCCCGAGGTGAACATGGTCGTCAAGTCGGTCGTCGTGTTCCTCGTCTGCCTGTCGCAATCGTCGGAATTCAAGCAATTGCTGCATCGGAGAAAAGCATGAAGGGCTTGCTGCACACCCCGTATTTCACCTCGCTCGTCACCGTGCTGTTGCTGGTGGTGATGCTGGGCCTGGGCGGCGCCGCCTATCCGGGCCTGCTGTCGACGCAAGTGATCTTTAACCTGTTGATCGATAACGCCTTTTTGCTGGTGATCGCCGTCGGCATGACTTTCGTGATCGTTTCCGGCGGCATCGATCTGTCGGTCGGCTCCGTGCTGGCCCTGTCGACCATGATCGCCGCCTGGCTGCTCAACGTGGCGCACTGGCCCCCAATCTTGGTGATCGTCACCGTGCTGGCGCTGGGCGCCGTGTTTGGCGCTAGCATGGGCGCGCTGATCCATTATTTCAAGTTGCAGCCCTTCATCGTGACCCTGGCCGGCATGTTTCTGGCGCGGGGGCTGTGCTACTTGATCAGCATCAATTCCATCACCATCACTGACCCGCTGTTCGTGGCCATGTCGCAGACGCAATTGCAATTTCTTGGCGGTTTTGTCTCGCCCGGCGTGGTGATCGCCGTGGTCACTTTGCTGCTGGCCATCTGGCTGGCGCACGCCACGCCGTTCGGCCGCGCCGTGTATGCGATCGGCGGCAATGAACAGTCGGCCCTGATGATGGGGCTGCCCGTGGGGCGCACCAAGGTGCTTATCTATGCCTTCAGCGGCTTTTGCGCGTCCCTGGGCGGCGTACTGTTTTCGTTCTACATGCTGTCCGGCTATGGCTTGCATGCGCAAGGCACGGAACTGGACGCGATTGCCGCCGTCGTCATCGGCGGCACCCTGCTCAGCGGCGGCTATGGCTACGTGGCCGGTGCTTTGTCCGGCGTGCTGGTGCTCGGTACCATCCAGACCCTGATCGCCTTCGACGGCACGCTCAGCTCGTGGTGGACCAAGATCGTCATCGGCGGCTTGCTGTTCGTCTTTTGTGTCGTGCAAAGACTGATGGCCATGGGCCAGAAACATACCAACGGGAGTTAATTGATGTTGAAGCAGAATAAACGTGCCGCAGCCATCGGCATGGCGGTGGCGCTCGCCTGTATTGCAGTCAATGCGCCGGCGGCCAATCCCATCGTGAAAAATATCTACACGGGCGATCCGGCCGCGCTGGTCGACAATGGCAGGGTCTATCTGTACGTCGGCCACGATGAAGCGAGCGCTACCGACACGGACTATCGGATGAACGAGTGGCGCGTGTATTCCTCGTGCGACATGGCCAACTGGACGGACCACGGCTCGCCCGTGCGCTTTTCCACGTTTGCCTGGGCCGGCAAGGATGCCTGGGCTGGCGACATCGTCAAGCGCGGCAATAAATACTATTTTTACTCGACCGTCGACCATCAAACCATCGCCGGCAAGGCCATCGGCGTGGCCGTCTCGGACAGCCCGACGGGGCCGTTCGTCGACGCGCGCGGCAGTGCTCTGATCACGAACGACATGACGAAACAGACGGCGATCCCGTGGGACGACATCGACCCGGCTGTTTTCATCGACACGGATGGCCAGGCCTACATTTACTGGGGCAACACGGTCTTGAAATACGCCAAGCTGAAAGCCAACATGACGGAGCTCGATGGCCCGATTCTGACCTTCGGCATGGATGCGTTCACGGAAGCGGCGTATATGCACCAGCATGCTGGCACCTACTATTTGTCGTACTCGCGCAACTTCCCCGAAGAAACAGCGTACTCGACGGGCCCCACGCCCACGGGCCCGTGGCATTTCCGCGGCGCCATCATGGACAAGAACGCCGTGGTGAAAACCATCCACCAGGCCATCATCGAGTTCAATGGCAAGTCCTACATCTTCTATCACAACGACAAGTTGCCCGGCGGTGGAGAATACCGGCGTTCCGTGGCCGTGGAAGAGCTGAAATACAAGCCCGACGGCACGATCGAATTCATCCATCAAACGGATGGCCCGGCAGCCAATCCCAGCGCCGCCTGCAAGGCAAGTTAGTACCGGGGTCAGACCCGCCGGGTCTGACCCCAGCCTTTGCTCTTGGGTTTTGAATTGCAAAAAAGGAGACACACCGATATCTGGAATATCGATATTGAGTTAAAACTGATATCGATCATGATATGATTTATTCATGGATACCCTCAACCCCAACTGGTTCTTGCGAGCCCGCCTGAAGACGCGGCAATTGCTGCTGTTGATCGCCCTTGACGAGCAGCGCAACATCCACCGCGCGGCGGAAGAATTGCACATGACGCAGCCGGCCGCGTCCAAGCAAATCAAGGACCTGGAAGAGATGCTCGACGTGCGCCTGTTCGACAGGTTGCCGCGCGGCATGGAGCCGACCATTTACGGCGAAACGATGATACGCCACGCGCGCATGGCCTTGACGAGCCTGTCCCTGGCGCATGACGACATCGTCGCCCTGAAGTCGGGCCTGACGGGCCAGGTGGAAGTGGGCGTCATCATGACACCGGCCATGGCCTTGCTGCCGCGCGCGATTGCCCGCATCAAGCAGCAGGCGCCGCTGATGCGCATCGGCGTGCACCTGGAGCACAGCAATACACTGATGGACATGCTGCAGCACGGCACGCTCGATTTCATGATCGGGCGCATCCTGGAAAAGGAAAGCAGCGCGGGACTCATCTACGAAGAGTTGACGGAAGAGCCAGCCAGCGCCGTGGCGCGCAATGGCCACCCGCTGCTGTCGCGCAAGAATCTGCAATTGAAGGACCTGGCGGGCCAGCCGTGGATCTTGCCGCCGCAAGGCAGCATCCTGCGCCACCGCTTCGACATGATGTTCCGCCGCGCCAGCCTGGAGCCGCCCGTCGACGTCGTCGACACCACCGCCTTGCTGCTGATCACCTCCCTGCTGCAGCAGACGGATTCGCTGCACGTGATGCCGACGGAAGTGGCGCACTACTACGAATCGTTGAACGTGCTGAGCATTTTGCCCATCGAGCTGCCATGCAAGATGGATGCCTTCGGCATCATCCGCCAGCAGGATCATTTGCTGTCGCCGGGGGCGGATATGTTACTGAAAGCTGTGCGGGCCACGGCGGCGGATATGTATTAAACCCAACGGCAAATGCCGGGGTCGTACCCTCAGGGTACGACCCCGGATCTTGCTTTTGGGGTTCAATCCGGGACTTCAAAGAAAAACAGCTGCACCAACCGCCCATTTTCTGGCGTGTCGCCAAACACATTGCTGATCGAGTGAAAGTAGTGGCCCTTGTAGACGATCAATCGGTTGTGGCGCATCGGTACTTCCAGCAGCGCTTGCCAACTGTCGCGCTGTTCCTGCAAGTCGTTGAATTTCTGCACTTTACTATTCGGCAGCCAGCGTTTCTGGAAATCCTTGAAGCTGGCATAGCCGCCCGCTTTGACGTCCGCCTCGGGCAAGCGCCGGTACCAGCCGCTGGGCTGGTGGCGCCAGAACGTGGTGCCTCCCTGGCACTGCTCGGGCGGGTTTAGATACAGCACGCCCGCATAGAAATTGAAATTGTTGCCCGTCTCATTGTCCACGTGGATATCCGTGCGCGCCATGGCGTCCGCATAGCTGAGGCGATACGAGCCATTGTCGGGCGAAATGAAACGGATGGGGCGGCCCAGCGCCGTGGCGATGCGCTCCATGATGGCCTGGCTGGGCTGGCCCGCCGTCTGGCTGCCTGGATAGTTCTGGCCCGCATAGCGCTGCTGCTCGAATGGCAGAGCCAGCGCCTGGGCGCGCCAGGCGGCGGGGTCAGGCAGGAAATCGTCGAGGATATGCAAATCCGTTTCGCGCAGGAAGTCCTGCAGCGCTGGCGCGACGTTGATCGGTGTCAGCGTTTCTACTTGTTCCGCTTGCGGACTGGCAAAGCCGATGCGGCACGTGTGCGCCAGCGCCGGATGCAGCGCCAGCGCTTGCGCGTAACGCTCCAGCGCCAGATCCTGCTGTCCCGTGCGGTAGTACAGCTCGGCCAGGCCCTGCAGGGTTTGCCAGCGCTGCGGGCGCAGGGCGTGGGCGCGTTCCAGTTCGGCGATGGTCTCCGCCAGCCGTTGTTTCCCCAGCAGCAATTCCGCGTGAAGAATCGCGAAATCGTGCTCGTGCGGCGCCAGCCGCGCCGCCGTGGCGTAGCTGGCCAGCGCCGCCTCGTTGTCTGTACCGCGCAGCACGTTGCCGAGGTTGTAGTGGAACAGGGCGTTGTCGGGCTGTTGTTTGAGCGACAGTTTTAACAGGCCCAGGCCGATGGTGCCCTGGCCCAGTTCCAGCATGGCCAGGCCCTGGAAATGCTGCGCTTCGGCCAGGGCCGGGTCCTGTTGATACGCGGCCTGGTAAGCGTTGATCGCCTCGATCAGCTTGCCTTGCTGCTGCAGTTGCCGGCCCTTGGCCAGCTGTTGTTCCGCCAGTGTCTGTTCGCCCATGTCACTATCCCGATGCAATGTGGCGAACAGTGTAACCGAGGCTGTTCTACAGCGCCTGGCTGACGGGAATTTCTTCCCCGTTCAGCTTGATCGCCACTTTGACGATCTGCGCCTTGACCTGGTTGCTGGCCATGTCCGCTTCCTGGGCGTAGGCATACACGACGATGGCGAAGTCCTTGTAGCCGCTGCGCGCCGCCTCGATCTTGCGCGCCGCCTCCTGGTCCACTTTCAGCAAGGAATAACCGTCGCCATTCGTGAACGCCAGCTTGTAGTCGCCGTTGTCATACATGTAGTAATACGTGCCCGCGTCGGCGAACTTGGCGGGGAAGGCGGCCTTGTCCATGGCGTACGGCGACAGCGCGCCCTGGCCATTGATCTGGTAGCGCAGGTAGCGTTTCGTTTTGGCCTCATTGACCTTGGCGTCGATCTGCGGTTTCAGCGCGTCGAGCACTTCCTGCTTGCGGAAGGCATCATTGCTGCCCGCATATTCGCGCGAAATGCGTTGCGCCACGGCCGCATAGTCGGGCGGCACGCCGGACAGGGCGATGTAGCTGTACATCAACTGGTTGCCGCTGGTGATGTCGACATAGCTGGCGCTTGGCGTGGCCGGATCCGCTTGTGGCAGGCTGGCGGCGGCCGCCTTGACTTGCGCCTTGGCGGCCAGGTCGGCGACATTCGCGGCGACGGGGGCGGAGGCGACGGGTGTGGCGTTATCCGTCTTGCCGCAGGCGGACAGGATCACGGCGATGGCGAGCAGGGCGGGGAGGGTACGGTTCATGATATTTCCTTGAGTGAATGTGTGAGGTGGCTTAGCCGATGGTTTTACGTTTGTATTCGCCGATGCCGTACGCGGCCAGGACGATGGAAGACGCCAGCACCAGGTAAAAGCCGATGCCGAACGACAAGCCTTGCCACACTTGTCCCAGCATTTCGCTGGCCATCTGTTCGGCCATGCGGGCCGCGCGGCTGCCCATGATGCCGCCCATGGCGTTACCTGCCTCGCTGACGGCGCCCTTGATCTTGACGAACAGCAAGCTGCTGTGGATGACGATGAACAGCAGCGGCGCGCACTTGCCCAGTGCCGCTTTCGGGCTATTGCTGGCCATGGTGGCGCAGCATCCGGCAATGGCCAGCAGGAAGAAGAATTGTGCGGAAGTAAAACCGCCGCCGCCATCGCGGGCAAAGCTTTCCAGGCTGTCGGCGGACAGGCCCAGCAGCTGCCAGTAAGTGCGCGAGACGGAGGCGAACAAACGGATGCCGATGGTGTTGAAGATAAAGGCGCCGGCGATCAGGACGCCCAGGCTGGCCAGCACCTTGATGCCCAGCGCCGAGACGGCCTGGCGCCACAGTTGCTGGCCCTTGTCGCGCGCCAGTTTCGCCGCGATGGCCATGTCTTCCTGTGCCAGTTGCTGCGTTGCCACGGCGCTGACGGTGGCGAGGCTGCCGGCGTCATCGAAGCGCACGTCGACGACGGCGTTGATGGCGGGCGCCACGTCGGAACGCCAGTGCGTGGCCACGTCGAAAGCATGTTGAATGCCGGCCACGCTGACGGAACCTTGTCCGCTCGGTTGGTAGGCGAGGATGCGGCCCCGTTGGCCGGTGGTAATGGTTGCTGCTGGGCTCGATGCTTGCATGGGATTTCCCTGGTCACTGTCATGCTCTATTGCATGTACCCACGGATAACGGGGGCAGTTCAGGGAAATCTAAAATTATTTAGAATTATTTTTTGGCGGCTGTAACACGTCTTTGGCGGCGCCCTGGTAATCCTTCATCAAGCCCATGAAGGCATCCTGCAAATGCCGGGCCGCATCCTGTGGCGGTGCGCCCGTGCGCCGCGCCAGGTCGAATTTATACGCGTGCGCGGCCGTGTAGCCCGCCTGCGAGGCGGCGTCCAGCAGCACGCCCGCG
This sequence comes from Janthinobacterium sp. 78, assembly GCF_003096775.1. NCBI lineage: Bacteria > Pseudomonadati > Pseudomonadota > Betaproteobacteria > Burkholderiales > Oxalobacteraceae > Janthinobacterium > Janthinobacterium sp. 78. The sequence continues at coordinate 571,172 of NZ_QENT01000001.1, forward strand.
CGTTTCAAAGAGGCCGGGTCACCCTTGACCATCAGCAATTCGGCCAGATAGGTCTGGGCAATCGGAAAATCTTTCGCGGCTGCCTTTTCCAGCCACTGCATGCCTGCCTTCGGCTGTTTCACACCAGCATCGCCGCCGCCGATGCCGTAGCCAAGGGCCGTCAGCGCCACCAGGTCTCCGCCGCGCGCGCGCTTTTCCAGTTGCTGGCGGGGAAACGGGCGGGCCGCGATCTGCATGCGGATTTCGTAGTTGATGTCTTGCAGCACATTGCCTGGCCACACCTTGGCGCCCGGTGCGGCCGGCTTTTCCACCGCTGGCGCTGGCGCCGGGACCGGTGCGCGCATGCCGCCCTGGCCTTGCGCGCCGGCCAGCACGCCGGCTGGAGGCTGGCTGACGCCCTTGCCGCTGCCCATGTTCAGCACCAGGCGCGCCGACGTTTCGCCAAACGACACGCGCGGCTTTTGCACATCGTGCGTCATGGCGGCGACCCGTGCCGCCACTTGCGAAAACACGTCGCCCATCGGCAAGCCCGGGGCATCGAGCGCGTCGAGCAGGGCGCTGGTATACGGGCTGTTACGCGAATCGGGCGACCAGAAATCGCGCGCCAGGGCGCCGGGACCGGCCGAATAGGCGATCACCACGCCGCGTGGCGCTTGCGTGTCGGCAAAACCGTGGCTGACCGCATTGCTGCCGCCGGGAAGCACCACGGCGCCGCCGCGCGTATATTCCTGGCGGCAAGCGTCGAGGATCAGCACGGCGCCGCGCGCGCCCGTGCGCTGCAAATCGCCCGCCAGGCTGGAGACGGACACGCCTTGGGCGGCGATGGCGGCCGCACTGAGCGCATTCATGTTGGCGCCCAGCGGCAGCACATAGTTCGCTTCTCCTGCCTGCGCGCCGTGGCCCGCGTAAAACACGAGGGCGATATCGGCGCCGCGTGCCTGCGTGGAAAACTCGGCCGACGCCTTTTGCAGCTGTTGCGCATTGATGTCCGTGCGCAACAGCACTTCAAAGCCCAGGCGGCGCAGGCGCTCGGCCATGGCGCGCGCATCGTTGACGGGATTCAATAGCGGCTGCGGATAGGCCGCATTGCCGATCACCAGGGCGATGCGCTTGCCGGGAGCCGCTGGCACGGCGGCGTGCGCCACGTTGCTGCCCAGTAAAAAGAACAGACTGAAAAACAGGGGAATCAGGCGATGCATGGGTTTCTCGGGAATTGTCGTGAAAGTAACAAAAGTTAGCGATTTTTACTGTGATATGAGAAAATTGCTTAAATGCATTTTACCTTACTGACAAGTTTCTCTTGTCTGGCCAGCGCATTGCTTGTTTGCCTGTGCGCATCGCCGCCGGCCAGTGGCGCGTGCCGCCCCAACACACGATCGGACCGGCTGTGCAATCGGAACAATTTGAACGGATTCATGCTTTCTGGACCCGCCGCCAGCAACTGACACAAGGCGAACTGGGCGAGTTTTACCAGCGCGTCATCGCTGCGCTGACCCCATGCCGCCCGCGCGAGGCGGCGTCGCTCGGTGATTCCCTGGCGGATTTACGCCACCAGTTCTTCATCGAAAAAGTCCTGCACAGCGACAGCGATGCGGCGCCCCACCACATCGGTGCTTTGTTTCTGTACTTCAAGCGCTTCATCATCGACCAGCTGCGCAAGCAGCGCGATGACGACGATGCCGATGCGCAAGAGGGCTGCGAACTGCGCGCGCCCGACGCCTATGCCGAACCGCTGCGCGACTACCAGTTGACGCCGCAGCAGGTGCGCGAGGCGGCCGACGTTTTTATCGCCACCTTGCCACGGGACTTGATCTTGCTGCTGCGTCATTGCGGCTGCGGCGGCATGCCCGTCAGGGAACTGGCCGAGCAGATCGCGTCCGCGCATTACCACGGCGGCAAGCTGGGCCTCGTGCACCGGCAGAAGGGTGACGCGGACAGCGCGGGGCGCCAGATCGTCGAAGCGGCCCACCGTTCTACCCTGCTGGGCAGCTGGGTCTTGAGCCTGCTCAAGCTGCGCGTGGGTGATGCCCTGACCGCGCGCGATATGCAGGCGGCGCAAATAGTTTTGGATATCTTGTGCCTGGCCGCGTTATCCCTGCAGCTGGACCCGATAGCCACCTCCCCGAACCCTGATGAAAGGCCACCGGCATGACTGCATTGACGCCCTCGCTGGCCATCGTTGCCGCGCGCCTGCCATCTACCCCATCGTCCGCCGAATTGCTGGACGCGGAGGTGAGCGGCGATACCCCCGACTGGCGCGGCATTGCCGTGCCGGAACACTTGCTGCAGCGTTTCGAGCGCCGCAGCGATGCCGCGCCGCTGGCCGTGCGGCCCATCGCGGGCGGGCAGATCCACTTGCTGGCGCGCTGTCCCGGCTTTGGCGCCGTGTTGCTCGATGCCTGGGACAGCTCGCGGCAGCGCTGGCGCGGCTGGCTCGTCACGCCAGATGCTGCGTATGCGGATGCCTGCGGCCTGGTGGTCGAGCAGCGCGATGCGCCCGCCGACCCGCGCGCGGGCTTGGTGCTGTGCGACATGCCCGTGACCCTGGCCGTGACGGACCTGGGCGCCTGCCTGGGCGTGTTCAGCCAGGAGCGCCTGCAGGCGGCGCGCTGGCTGGAAGCGCATGGCCGCGCGAATGCCGCCACGGCGGCGCCCGGCGTGATCGCCCGCGTGGCCCTGCCCGGCGACGGTTACGCCTTGACGGGCACACCCTTGTCGAACGAACTGGGCAAGGATGGCCGCGTGGCGTACCGGCAACTGCTGCGCCAGGGGCTGCAGCAGTTGCAGATCGCTTCGGCCGATGCTCTGGCACCGGTAGCCCCGCCAGTCAGGGCTGCGAATGCGAGCCGCTGGCTGAAGCTCGTCACGGCCGTGGCCGCCAGCGTGATGCTGGTGCAATCGGCGTGGCTGTTCCTGCCGAAAGATCAGGCCGTGGTCGGCAATGCGGAATTCCGTAATGGCGGCAGCGGCGTCGAGACGGGCGTGCGCACGCGCGTGCTGTTCCGCGCCGAGGCCACGGAAGCGGAAATCCGCACCTGGCTGCAGCGCGAACAGCTGGAAATCGTTGCCGGACCGGACACCCTGGGCGCCTTCACGCTGTTATCGCGCGACCGCCAGAAAATCTTGCCGCCACCGGGACCGGGCAATCCCCTGGCCGTGATCCATCCCTGAATTGTGAAATAAGAGAAAGTTATCCAGCATGACAACGTATAAGAATTTTGCATCCGCGCACTGGCGCACATTGATCGCCGGTGTGGCAGTTGGCGTCCTGTTGACGGGCTGCGCCATGACGCCGAACGGCCGTGGCGGCGTGCTGGTGGGCCTCGATACTGCCGAGCTGTTCGGCACGCCGATTTCCACCTTCCGCCTGCGTGACGGCACGGAAGGCACTTTGCGCAAGGACCCGCAAGGCAAGTATTCGATCAAGCTGTCGCAGGCGTTTCGCGTCGTGCCGCTGGCCAATGCGATGACGGCCCGCGTGGCGAGGGTGGAAAACGTGGGCGAGCGCACCGTGGTGATCGTCGAAACGCAGGAGCGCGGCTGCGCCTACCGCTATGAAGTGCTGGCTTTCCAGGGCACGGACGTGCTGCAGTGGACGGTCGGCAATTGCAAGGACCGCCCCCGCGTGGAACTGGCGGCGGACGCGAAATCGCTGAATATCGACTTTCCCAACTACAACCGCCTGTCGCGCATGATCTACACGGACAACCGCCTGCTGAACGCCAGCGTGGCCGTGCCGCCCGGCGTCGATACGCGCGCCCAGCCGTTTGCCGACGACGCCTTGCGCGCCACCGGCCCCGTCATCGCCACCATGCCGGGCAACGACAGCGGCCGCGTGATTCCCGCCGCGCCGGCCGCCGCACCGGCACCCGCCACCAAGCCCGCCACGCGTACCACCAGCCGCAACCGCCGGCAGGTGGCGCAGGAAGCGCCCGCGCCCGCCCGCACCGTGCCAAACGCGCCGGCAGCGGCTCCGGCCACCCGTGCCGCCGACAGCGCCTCGCGCGTACCGGCCGCCATGAGTTTCCAGACGGAAGAAATCAAGCCCGTCGTCATCGATTTGAGGAAATAAGATGGCCGCGAGTTTGCGCAGTCTGCAAATCCGGCAGACCTTGATCCTGATCGTCCTGACGATCATTTATCTGTGCTTCGAGCTGGGCTTCAATGCCCGCTTGCTCGACGTGGTGGGCGGCAACGTCAAGCCGGAAGACGTGGAAGGGGTGGAATTCTATGGCCGCAGCCTGTCGGGCATCGCCGCCGCGCTGGTGGTGCTGCAACTGATGTGGCGCCGCCGCCTGAAGAACAATGGCAGCGGCCCCAGCTGGACAAAGATCATCGTCTGCTGCCTGGTGATGGCCGGCGTCGTCTTCGGCGTGCTGAAAACCACGGTGAATGTGCTGGTCAATACGCGCGACGCGGAATTTCGCCGCATGGCTTTCAATACCACCTTGCTGCAGCGCTCGCTGGTAGGCGGCAGCTTGCAGTTGCAAGGCCTGGTCGACGATCCTACGCTGTTCGCCAAGCCGGAAGGCAAATCCTTCCTGGCCCTGTTCCCCTTCCTGGCCGTGTCGGTGCGGCATCTTGACGAGCGCATGGGGCCGGCCAAGGAGCAGCTGGTGCGCGCCAACGTGCGCCAGGTGGCGGGCGGCCCGTCCGGCTACTATGACAAATATCAGGAAGCCATGCGCGAGCTGGCCGGCAAGTGGGAACTGTATGCGGGCATCATCCCCGATAGCGATGCCGGCTTGCGTGCCAAGCAGCAATCCTCGTGGCAGGAATACGTGAGCAGCCTGTCGCGGCGTGGCTGGCAGCCGCATTCGGTGCCGATGCGGCGCCAGGCAGCCGTCGTCAACAATGTGCGCAAGAAAGTGCCCGTGCCCGCCAACTGGCGTACCGATGACGAGCAGGGCTTCCGCGCCGCCGTCAAGCGCCGCTACACGGCCGAGGCGGCCAGCAAGGGCGTTACCGTGCGCGGCGAGCGCATCCCGCCTGGCTTGCCGTTTGCCGCCTTTGTCGCGCGCCCCGGCGTGCAGGCGGAATTGCGCGAAGCGTTGAAGTTGCCAGCCAGCGCCACGGTGCAGGCATCGTATGCGAGTCCTGCCGAGTTCGGGCGTCTGTTCGACCAGTTCCTGGATCGCCAGACGGCGGAAAAACTGGTGGAATACCGCGCCAGCCGCACGGATTTTGAAGCGGGCGGCAGGTTCTTCCATGAAGGCAAGGAAGCGGCACGCGCGGCCATCGTACCGCCCGTGGCCCTGTTTTTCTCGCTGCTGGGCGCCATCGGCCACTTTTCCAAATTGCTGTATTTGATCGCCACCGTCGTATTATTGCTGCTGGCCATGCGCCGGGGCGAGCAGGCGGGTGCCGATGGACAGCTGAGCCGCCGTTCCGCCTGGATCGCCACGGGCGTGCTGGCGACGGCCTTTGCGGGCACCTGGGGCATCTTGTCGGTGCTCGACAACAACGTCACGCGAAGCGACTTGTTCCGGCAAATGCTGGACTGGACGCGTCAGGGCGAGCCCGACAGCACGCGCTGGAATCTCGCCGGCAAGGCCATCCTGGCCAATATCACGCACGTCGTGGCGGTGGGGCAGGGCTACAGCTACCCCGTCAACGAAGCGATCCGCATCAATGTTTTGCAGGGAATCGAATATGGTTATCATCCGCAACAAAAATAAGGCGGCCGCCCTGGCCTTGCTGCTCTGCATGGCCAGCACGGCCGTCCAGGCCGACTGCCTGGGCATGAAGGTGCACGCCCACCGTGGCGCCGGCAATGCGCCGGAAAACTCGCTGAGTGCGCTGCGCAACACGTATTTCGGCACCTGGGACGGCGTCGAGACGGATTTGCAACTGCTGGGCGACGGCAGCTGGGTGGTGCACCACGACTTGCTGACGGGCAGAGTCGTCGATACGGGCTCGCCCCGCACCGTGAAACAATTGACGGCCGACGACTGGCGCGCCGCCAGCATGAAGAACCGCGGCGTGCTGACGGCGGAAACACCGCCCTTCGTCAGCGATATCGCCGGCCTGGCGACGGCTTTCCCAAACAAGACCCTGAACGCGGAAATCAAGGATGTCGTGTCCTCGTGCGCGCCGATCGCCACCCTGGTGGGGCAATTGCGTGCAAATATCAAGCATGGCAACTGGTTTTTGACCTCGGGCGTGCCGAACAACCTGGCGTGCGCGCGCCGCGCCGATCCGCAGGGTTATCTGGGTTTGCTCGTGTTTGACGCGCGCAATGCACAGGCGGCCGGCGCGAACCGGGTCAGCCGCTATATCGCGAAAAATGCCCGTCCACCCAAGCTCGACAAACCGTGGCTGCAGCGCGTGCAGCAGCAGATCGGCATGCCCGCCGGCGTGCACGTCGACGCGCGCAGCCTCGACGCCAACCCGAATTTGCTGATGGACGCCGCCAGCCTGAACATGCCCGTTTTCGTGTATGCCGTCGATGGCGACTCGGCCCTGGCCGCCTCGCTGTTGCGCGCGCAGCAGCGCAGCCACCGCTGGCCCAGCGGTGTCATCCTTGACGGCAATCCCGAGACGTTTTGCGCGATGATGAAGAATTAATGGAAGGCGCGTTGATATTTATTACGTCGCTTTCTAAAAAAATAGCCAGATATTCTGTGGTTTATTCTTGGGCAAATTCACGGAGCGTCGGAATTTATCAACAAACGTAATAAATTGGCAAAATACTTTTGATTTTTTGATAAAAAATAAGTTACAATTTATGCTATTTCCATGAGGCAATAGAGGTTGGTTCGTGTGGTCGAAATCCAAGATATATGCAGTTCTGTCATTTCAGCTGATTTTTTTCCTGTTCGCGATCCCAGCCTATGCCGCCGATATAGCGGTAGCCGGGTTTGCATTTGCCGGTGACTCCGCCACGGCCGGCGTTCGTTTTCCATATTCCCACCAATTATATATGCGCCTGCGCGCCGACAAGTCGGGGCAGAACCTTTCGCGCATTATTCACGACCGTAGTGGCAAAGTGGCCAATCCTGCCCTCAGCCTGTTGCCGCCTGCATCCCTCGTTAATCTCAAGAAAAGTGATCAGGCCTTGATCACGGTGCTGGTACTGACCGGCGAAACGGTATTGACGGAAAATTTTGGCAGTTATTACAAGACCTTTGTCAATTTGCGTGGCGATGCCCTGATATTCGATTACAAGAGCAAGACCGTGGTGCGCAGCTATCCCGTCAATGCCGCCCTGTTTGATGCCACGCCGGACGCACCCGATGCCGCACGTATTAGCGGATTCATCGAACAGTTATTGTTGAAGGAAGAGGGCAAGGGCTTGGTGACGCAATATCTGGATCGCCTGTCGCACGCGACCTTGCCGACCCCAGGCCAGCGCACGATCCAGATCCGGCGTGCCAAAGTGGCGCCCGAAGCGCTGGCGGTCATGCCCGACGCGCTGCGTAGCCAGCCGCAACTGATGGAAAGCATGGTGGTTGACGCCTTTGCTTCAGTGCTAGCCGCCAAGGCTGGCGTGCCGCTGCTGCCGAGCAAGGCTGGTGACGCCCTGGGACGCATGTCGCTGCGGCTCGAGAATGGTGATGATGTCGATTTGAGCATCGGCGAAGGTGATTATGTTTTTGATATTACGCTGAATAAGTTTGCCAAGATTAAAACGGCGGAAACGGCTGTCGCGATATCGTATGTATATGGTGCATATGCGCACGTTCAGTTTTCAGAACCGTTGCTCCATTCCGACTTCCTGAATACCGATTTGAAAAATGGCGAAACGGCGATCGTTCCTGCCGGCCGCATCGGATCCGACGATTTTGCCGCCTATCAGGATGCCTTGCGCGGTTTGTTTTTAAAGCTGACCGCCGCATTTGAAGGCGGCGACATGAAATGGATACAGACTGCGGCAGGAGCCAAGGATATTGGAAAACAACTCGAGGCAACTCGGGTGATATTAAAGGCGAGTAAATAGATGAAAAAATTGATGTTGTTTTGCCTGGGCTTGTTTTTGGCCGGCCCATGCTTTTCCCAGGTTATTCAGATAAAAGGCGCGGCGACGGTGAAATATGCGGCCATGCTGACGGATGCCGACAAGGAAATGGCTTATCAGAAGGCGCAAATGGCGGCGATAGAACGTTATTTCGCTGAGAGCGGCGAAGCGGAATCGGAAAACTTTGAAGCGATCCAGGGAAAAATTGAAGCCAATCTGGATAAATTCTTGCTCAGTACTGTCGTCCTGAACGAGCAAGATCAGGTCAGCCTGCGTAAATATTCCGTGGTAGTGCGTGCCGAACTAAATGTGGCGAAACTGAGAAATACCCTGAAAGGCGCCAGTGCCACCGGTCGGGTATCAAACGGGGAAAAATCGCAGATGGTGTATGTCTTTGTCGGCCGCGAAGTGGCCAGCGTGAAGGCATTTGATGAGCGTGTGGTCAAGCGTGCCGAGTTGACCCTCGACGGTAGCGCGAAAACGAGCGGTAGCGTGAACGGCCGCGAAGGCGAATCGCTGAGCGGCGGGGCCATCGCCACCAGTGCCACCGTGCGCCGGAATGAAAACGTTGCCCTCAAGCAGACTATCAAGGTCGAAACCGGTGGCAGCACCGTGCGCAAGGCAGATGAAACCGACTACCGTGTGTTTTCTCTGGCCAACCAGAAGACGGCCGTGACGAGCGTGTTTTCGCAAGCGGGGTACCTGGTCGCCGATCCTGAGTTCGTACTCGGTGACAAGGACATTCCATCCGTGAATAAAGATTTTTCCAAAGGCAATGATTTGGCGCCCGCGACCTTGCGTTCCATCGTTGCCGCCTTGCGCAAGGCGAATGTGCCCTTGCTGGCACTGGCCACCTTTGACGTCAATCCTGCCGCGACCGATGAAGCGACCGGTTTGCAGCGCGTCGTGGTATCGGTCACCGGCCGCGTACTCGATTTGCGTGGCGCCTTGCCTCGTGAAGTGGCGGCCGTGCCACCGGTACAGTATTTTGGCCTCGGTGCGGACAATGCGACAGCCCAGACCAAGGCGTTGAAGGACGCTTCCGCACTGGCGGCCAAGGAAATTATCAGCCGCTTGAGCGCCGCTGGCGTGTATTGACATACCGGTGTTGGCGGCAAGTCGAACGCCCGCATCTTCTATTCCCTCGACTGTTTCTCATTTTTCTTTTAAAAGGCAAGTCATGAAGCATATTCGTATTTCCGCATTGTTGGGTGCGACCCTGTTGGCAGTTTCGAGCCTGGCATCGGCCCAATTCGGTGGCCTGGCCGGTGCGCTGGGTGGTGGCAAGGGAGTCACCGCCGAGCAGATCGTCAAGAAATATGTCGGCGGTACGCAAAGCGTCATGAAAGCCGATGCCACCATGCTGGCCGCGTTTGGTTTGAAGGAAGAGTCGGACAAGGCCGCCCTGGAAGCGCAGAATCTGACCGAAGGCGCCACCAAGGATAGCCTGCAGGGTGCGAGCAAGATGCAAAGCGAAAACAGCAAACTGCTGGAAGAGAAAATGAAAGGCAAGAAAGTAGCCATGGATGATGCGAGCAAGCAGCGCTTCACGGAAGGCTTGATTGATCTGTCGAAAGGCGTGATTCAGTACGTCGGCATGAGCAAGGATGTCGGCAGCTTCAAGCCATCGGTTACCGCTCTGGGCGCATCGGCCAATTCGGCCCTGTTTATCGCGCAAAACCTGCCGTCATCGATCAAGGCCGTCGGCAGCACCTTGAAAGTGGCGATCGATTTTGCCAAGAACAATAATATTCCGCTGCCAAAAGAAGCCAGCGACGCTACTGCATTGCTGTAAGTCAAAAACGGAGTAGGAAAGATAGCAGGGCGACTGGTTCGCCCTTTTTTTTTGGGACAATGGAATTGCCTATGAAGATCACAATGAAATCCGGTATACCAGCCATACTGCTGAGTATCGCCTTGGGCCTGGCTGCTTGCGGCGAGAAAGCTGCGCAGCCGCCTGTTACGTCAAGCGCGCCTAATCTGACGCAGACACCTGACGTCGGACAGGTCGAACAAGTCACTACGACGGCAACTGGCAGCGGCATTTCGCCCGGTGCCGCGCTCAATGACGCGCTCAAGCTGGCCATCATGCAAGTCAATGGCGCTACGGTGCAAGCCAATTCAAGCAATGCGAGCATGTTTGAGCAGGTGACGGCAACGCTCGATGTCGATTCGACGGCCGGTTCAGGGAGCGCCAGCATGAAGGCGACCATGCAGGGTCAGGCTTTTGCCGAGCAGATCATCAGTCAATCGAAGGGCGTGGTGTCCTCGTTCAAGGTGGTTGACATGGCATCGCCGTTTTCCAAGGGCGGTATGTACAAGGTGGAGATCGAAGCGCGCATTGCCAAGTTCAAGGCGCCAGCCGATAGTGGCAAGATCAAGATCGTCGTGGCGCCGTTGCGCAGCGAGCAAGCCAGCTTCAATATTGGCGGGCGCGCGGTGCCGGCGCAGGAAGTGCTGGCGCCAATACGCCAGCAGATCATTGATGCCTTGTCGCAAACGGGCCGCTTTACCGTGCTGGATCGCCAGTTCGAGGGCGAGTTGCAGGATGAATTGAATATGATTACCTCGGGTAATTCCCCGAGTAGTGACCTTGCCAAGCTGGGACAGGCGCTGAGCGCGGATCTGGTGTGGGTCGGCGTGGTCAATGAATTCGCTTACCAGCGTCATGCACGCAAGCTGCAGACCTCGGACCGCGAACTGGTGTCCTATGCCGGTGCCTGGTCGGTCTCGCAACGCATGATCAATCTGACTACGCGGCAGATCCTGCAATCGACCACCCTGCGAGGCGAACCGCCAGCGATTGCCGCCACGACCTTGGGCAGTAACTTTAATGAGAGCCAGACGCTGAAGAATATGCAGGCAGCGATCGTTAAACAGGCGACCGAGGCTATCTTGCTGCGCACGTTCCCTATTTCCATCGTCGAGCGCGATGGCGACAACGTTGTGTTGAGTCAGGGTGGCAACGCCGTGGTGGAAAACGGCCGCTACCGTGTGTATCAGCAAGGCAAGGAAATCAAGGATCCGCAGACTGGCCAATCCCTGGGCAATATGGAAAAGCTGTGCTGCGAGGTACGTATCGAGCGCGTCACGCCGAAGCTGTCGTATGGCGTCCTGGAAAACGTCAAGATCAAGCTCGACGGCATCGCGGCGGGCGCGCTGCAGGTGCGGGAAGCGGCACCTGCGGAAAAAACCATCGTCAAGGTGGAGCCTGCGGTGGCGCCGGTGAAAACCGAAGTGAAGCGCAATACACCTGCGGCTGCCAAAAATGCCGCTGCAGAGGCTAGCGACAAGGACTGGTAAGCCTCTCTTGGCCTGGCGAATCCAGGCAAGTCGCCACAGCCCCAGGCAACCGGGGCGCTGCCTGGGTGTCGGAGTGATGTTGCCGGTGTCCATGTTCCCCTGACGTATCATTTTGCCACGCAACACTGGCCCGTCCAGCCCCGGAAAATACCTACTGCCGGCGGCTTGCACGGGCCATTCTCCCGCACCGCAGCATCGATAATGTTTGCATCGCGCGCGCGACTGGACTATAAATGTAATCGATTACATTTATGTGAAACCCCCCATGCCGCCAGCCGTCCCGTCTTCTTTGCCGACAGAAACCGTCTCCATCAGCGCCGTCGCCGCGCATGCGGGGGTGTCGGTGGCCACCGTCTCGCGCGTGATGAATGAGCAGGCCGGGGTGCGGGCGCCCACGCGCGACAAGGTGCTCGCGTCCGTGGCCGCGCTCGGCTACCGCATGAACCACCTGGCGCGCAGCTTGCGCACGGCCGAGAGCCGCATGCTGCTGACCATGGTGCCCGACGTGGGCAACCCGTTTTATGCGCAAATCGTGCGCGGCATCGACACGGTGGCGCGCGAACACGGCTATTTCGTGCTGCTGTGCGACACGGGCGCCGATGCGGGCCGCGAACGTTCCTACTTCGACTTGCTGCGCATGCACCGCGCCGATGGCGCCATTTGCCTCGACCCGGACACGGTGCAGCACGCCCTGTCGCATGAATCCGTCAGCCTGCCGTGGGTGGCCTGCTGCGAATTCGATCCCGCCGTGGCCGTGCCCTATGTCGGCATCGACAACCACCGCGCCGCCTCCGACGCCGTCGCACATCTGCTGGCGCGCGGCCACACGCGCATCGGCCTGATCAATTCCGATGAACGCTATCTGTACGCGCGGCAACGCCAGCAAGGCTACCTGGACACCCTGGCGGGCGCCGGCCTGCCCGTGCAGCCGCAGTGGGTGCACACGGTGCAAAGCCTCGACTATGAAGCGGGCACGGCCGCCACTTTGCGCATGATGGCGGGACCGGACGCGCCGACGGCCATCTTTGCCGTGTCCGACACCCTGGCCATTGGCGTCTTGAGCGCGCTGCGCCAGTTGAAAAAACGCGTGCCGGAAGACGTGGCCGTGATCGGTTTCGACGATATCGCCATCGCCGCGCAGATCGACCCGGGTCTCACCACCATTGCGCAGCCGATGCGCGAGCTGGGCGAGACGGCGGCGCGATTATTGCTGCAGCGGCTGGCGGACCCGGCGGCCAGTGTGCCGGGCGTGTTGCTGCAACACCAGTTAATTTTGCGAGGGAGTGCATAGTGAGCGTTGCCGTCGGTTTCGATGGGGTCTGCAAGGATTTCGGCCCCGTGCGCGTCTTGCATGGCGTCAGTTTTACCTTGTCGCCCGGGCGCGTGTATGGCTTGCTGGGCGAAAACGGCGCCGGCAAGTCGACCCTGATGAAAATCCTTGCCGGCTACGAGGCCGTGAGCGAAGGCCAGCTGCTGATCGATGGCCAGCCCCGGCATTTCAGCAGTTCGCGCGCGGCGGAGTCTGCCGGTATCGTGCTGATCCACCAGGAATTCAACCTGGCCGAGCACCTGACGGTGGCGCAAAACATGTTTTTAGGCCACGAAAAGACGCGCGGCTGGTTGCTCGACGAAGCGGCCATGCTCGAGGAAGCATCGCGCTATTTGAAACAGGTGGGCCTGGATGTCTCGCCCGAGACGAAAATCCGCGACCTGATCGTCGCCGAAAAGCAGCTTGTGGAAATCGCCAAGGCCCTGTCGCGCCGCGCCCGCTTTTTGATCATGGACGAACCCACGGCCACCCTGACGTCGTCGGAAACCCAGCGTTTGTTCGCCGTCATGGCCCAGTTGAAAGCGGACGGCGTCACCATCCTGTATATCTCGCACAAGCTCGATGAAGTGGAGCGCAACACGGATGAAGTCATCGTCATGCGCGACGGGCGTTTCGTCACGCGCGAGCCGACGGCCAGCCTCACGCGCCAGCAGATGGCGAACCTGATGGTGGGGCGCGAATTGTCCGACATGTTCCCCGCGAAAGTGCCGCTGGCGCCCGATGCGCCGATCCTGCTGAAGGTCGATGGCCTGTGCGTGCCGGGCTGGTCGAAAGACCTGTCGTTCGAGGTGCGCGCCGGTGAAGTGCTGGGCTTTGCGGGACTGGTGGGGGCGGGGCGCACGGAATCGTTCGAGGCACTGCTGGGCTTGCGCCCGCGCAGCGCGGGGCTGATCGAGCTCAATGGGCAGCCCGTGGACATCCGCACGCCAAAGCAGGCCATGCAGCACGGCCTGACGTATTTGAGCGAAGACCGCAAGGGAAAAGGTCTGCATGTGAATCTGGGCTTGCGCGAAAACCTCACCATGATGACGCTGCAGCGCTATGCGCGGCCGTGGCTCGATGTCAGGGCGGAGAAGGCGGCGCTGGCCAGGGCGGTGCTGGACTTCAATATCCGCACGGGCGACCTGGACAGCCGCGCGCGCATGCTGTCGGGCGGCAATCAGCAAAAGCTGGCGCTGGCGAAATATCTGCATTCGGACCCGCGTGTCGTCGTGCTCGACGAGCCCAGCCGTGGCGTGGACGTGGGCGCCAAGCGCGACATTTACTTTTTGATCCACCGCCTGGCCGCCGAAGGGCGCGCCGTGATCGTGATTTCATCGGAACTGATCGAATTGATTGGCCTGTGCCACAGAGTCGCGGTGATGCGCGCCGGCACCTTGCAAGCCACCCTGTCTGCTGACCACCTGACCGAAGAGGAGTTGATTGCCCATGCAACCGGTACGCACTGACACCACTGTCTCCACCGGCGCCCGCATCGCCAAACTGGGCGCGCGCATCAAGGGCTTTGGCCCCGTGCTGGGCCTGTTATCGCTGTGCATCGCGGGCACCTTGCTCAACGGCGATTTCGCCACGCTGGACAACCTGATGAACGTGCTCACGCGCACGGCCTTCATCGGCATCATCGCCGTGGGCATGACCTTCGTCATCATTTCCGGCGGCATCGACTTGTCGGTCGGCTCGATGGCGGCGCTGATCGCCGGCTGCATGATCTATTTCATGAATGCGCTGGCGCAAGGCGCGGGCGGCGACCTGGCGCCCATCACCATGCTGGTGCTGGGCATCGCCATGGCCCTGGTGCTGGGGGCCGGATTCGGCCTGATGCATGGCTTGCTCATCAGCAAGGGCAATATCGAACCGTTCATCGTCACCCTGGGCACCTTGGGCATCTTCCGCGCCGTGCTGACGTATCTGGCCGACGGCGGCGCCCTGACCCTGGACGCCACCCTGTCCGAGCTGTACAGCCCCGTGTATTACACCAGCGTGCTGGGCGCACCGATCCCGATCTGGATTTTCCTGTTCGTCGCGGCGGCCGGCGCCATCATCCTCAACCGCACGACGTTTGGCCGCCACGTGCAGGCAATCGGTTCCAATGAGCAAGTGGCGCGCTATGCGGCCATCAATGTCGACAAGGTCAAGATTGCCACCTACATGCTGCTGGGCGTGTGCGTGGGCATCGCCACGGTGCTGTACGTGCCGCGCCTGGGCTCTGCCACGCCGACCACGGGCTTGCTGTGGGAACTCGAAGCGATCGCCGCCGTCGTCGTCGGCGGCACGGCGCTGAAGGGCGGCGAAGGGCGCATCGTCGGCACCGTGATCGGCGCCATCCTGCTCTCCGTGATCAGCAATATCCTGAATTTGACCAGCATCATCAGTGTCTACCTGAATGCCGCAGTGCAAGGCGTGGTGATCATCGCCGTCGCCTTCCTGCAGCGAGGCCGCAAATAAAAACACAGCGGCGTTCTGAAAGGGCAGCCAACGGGCGCCCACAACCTTGGAGGAGAGCAGCATGAAGAGCTTTGGACGGGTAGCAGGGGTAGCAGGGATGGCAGTGCTGGTGATGCAGGCGTGGGCCTTGCCAAGTGCGCAGGCGGCAGAGAAATTGGTGGTCGGCGTCGCCATCCCCACGGCCACGCACAGTTTCACGTCGGGCATCGTGTGGTGGGCGAACCAGGCCAAGGCGGAGCTGGAAAAAGCCCATCCGGGCGTGAAGATCATCGTCAAGACGGCCGCCACGGCGCCCGAGCAGGCGAACCAGTTGCAGGACATGTTGACGGTGAACAAAATCAACACCCTGGTCATCTTCCCCATCGAGTCGGCCTCGCTGACGCAGCCCGTGGCGCAAGTGAAAAACAAGGGCGTGTACGTGACGGTGGTGGACCGTGGCTTGACGAACACGCAGTCGCAGGATGCCTACATTGCGGGCGACAACACGGCCTTTGGCAAGCTGCCGGCCGAGTATCTGGCGAAAAGCCTGAATGGCAAGGGCAATATCGTCGTGCTGCGCGGCATGCCGACCACGCTCGATAACGAGCGTTTTGACGCATTCAGTGCCGTCATGAAAGGTCATCCCGACATCAAGGTGCTGGATGCCAAGTATGGCAACTGGAACCGCGACGATGCATTCAAGGTCATGCAGGATTATCTGACCCGCTTCAAGCACATCGACGCCGTCTGGGCCGCCGATGACGACATGGCCATCGGCGTGCAAAAAGCCATCGCGCAAGCCAAGCGCACGGATATCAAGCAAGTGTTCGGCGGCGCGGGCGCGAAGGGCGCCGTGAAGAAGATCATGGACGGTTCCGACCCGCTGATCGTGGCCGACGTGTCCTACTCGCCGAAGTTCATGTACGACGCCATCAAGCTGACGACGGAAGCGCGCCTGAAAGGTGATAAATTGCCGGCCAACACCATCATCCCGTCGGTGCTGATCACGCGCGAGAATGCCAAGCAGTTCTACTTTCCGAACTCGCCTTTTTAACGACACCCCAAAACAAGGGCTGGGGTCGTACCCTCAGGGTACGACCCCGGGTTTTGGTTTGGGTTAACAGGACATTGACATGAAAACCATCCAGGGCCCGGCCATTTTCCTGGCCCAGTTTCTCGGCGACGAGCCGCCGTTCGACTCGCTCGAGCACCTGGCGCAATGGGCGGCCGGACTGGGCTACAAGGGCTTGCAGCTGCCCACGGCGCCGCGATTGTTCGATCTGGAACAAGCGGCCAATAGCCAGCAGTATTGCGACGATGTGGTCGCCCTGCTGGCGCGCCACGGCTTGCAGGTGACGGAACTGTCGACGCACTTGCAGGGCCAGCTGATCGCCGTGCATCCCGCGTACGACGCGCTGTTCGATGGCTTTGCGCCCGAACACGTGCGTGGCGACTCGGCTGCCCGCACGGCCTGGGCCACGCAGCAATTGCTGTGGGCGGCCAGCGCCTCGCAGCGCCTGGGCTTGACGGCGCACGTGACGTTTTCCGGCGCGCTGGCCTGGCCGTATCTGTATCCGTGGCCGCAGCGCCCGGCGGGACTGGTGGAGACGGCATTCGCGGAACTGGCCAAGCGCTGGCTGCCCATCCTCTACGCGTTCGATGCAGCCGGCGTGGACCTTTGTTATGAGTTGCATCCGGGCGAGGATTTGCACGATGGCGTGACGTTCGAGCGCTTCCTGGCCGCCGTCAGCGATCACCCGCGCGCCTCGATCTTGTACGACCCCAGCCACTTCGTGCTGCAGCAGCTCGATTACCTCGCTTTCATTGACATTTATCATGCGCGCATCAAGGCCTTCCACGTCAAAGATGCGGAATTCCGGCCCAACGGGCGCCAGGGCGTGTATGGCGGCTATGCCGACTGGCAAGACCGGGCCGGGCGCTTCCGCTCGCTGGGCGATGGGCAGATCGACTTCAAGGCGATTTTTTCCAAGCTGGCGCAATACGATTTCCCTGGCTGGGCCGTGCTGGAATGGGAATGCTGTCTGAAGCACCCGGAGGATGGGGCGGCCGAAGGGGCGCGTTTTATCCGTGAGCACATCATCCACGTGGCCGAACGCGCGTTCGACGATTTCGCGGGCAGCGCGGTGGACCAGGAGCAAATTCATCACTTGCTTGGCTTGAAATAAGGAGACGACATGCAGCGACGCTTACGGCTGGGCATGGTAGGGGGCGGGCAGGGCGCATTCATCGGCGCCGTGCACCGCATCGCGGCGCGCATCGACGACCAGTACGCACTGGTGGCGGGCGCCCTGTCGTCCGACCCGCAGCGTGCGCGTGACAGCGGCGCCGCGCTGCATCTGGCGCCGGAGCGCAGCTATTGCGATTACCGCGCCATGGCGCAGGCCGAAAGCCAGCGCGCGGACGGTATCGAGGCGGTGGCCATCGTCACGCCGAACCATTTACACGCACCGGTCGCCACGGCGTTCCTGGAAGCGGGCATCCACGTGATCTGCGACAAGCCGCTGGGAATATCTTTGGCGGAAGGTCAGGCGCTGGCGGCGCTGGCAGAGCAGAAAAATCTGCTGTTTGCGCTCACGCATACCTACAGCGGTTATCCGCTGCTGCGCCACGCCCGGGCCATGGTCGAGGCGGGCGAGATCGGCGCGCTGCGCCTGGTGCAAGTCGAGTATTCGCAAGACTGGCTGGCCGATGCCATTGCCGCTGGCGGCATGAACCAGGGCAACTGGCATAACGACCCGCTGAAAGCTGGCCCTGGCGGCACCCTGCTCGACGTGGGCTTGCACGCGTACCACCTGGCGCAATTCGTCAGCGGAATGACGCCGCAATCCGTGCTGGCGGAATTGTCGACCTTTGTTCCGAATCGCAGCCTGGACGACCACGTGCAGGTGATGCTGCGCTATGCGAATGGCGCCAAGGGGACTTTGTGGGCCAGCCAGGTGGCGACCGGTTGCGAAAACACGGTGCGCCTGCGCTTGTTCGGCAGCAAGGCGCAGCTCGATTTTGATCAGGAACAACCAAATGCACTGTGGTTGACGCCGCAGGGCGGCAACCGCCAGCTGCTGCGCCCGGGCCGGGTCGACAGTGCGGCGGCGCGCCACGCCACGCGCGTGCCGGCCGGCCATCCGGAAGGTTATCTGGAAGCGTTCGCCCAGCTGTATCTGGATGCGGCCCTGGCCATCCGTGCCCTGCAAGCGGGCTTGCCCGTGCCGGAGGCGGCCCGCTGGTTGCCGACGGTGTTTGACGGCGTGGCGGGCCTGGCCTTTGCCGAGGCCGTGCTGCGCAGCCACGCGGCGGGCGCGCAGTGGACGACCTTGGCAAGCTGACTGTTACACTGGGGCATGCGCTCCTTTACCATCACCATCGTCCCGCAAGGCTGGCAATTCCCGGCCCAGGCCGGCACCACCGTGCTGGCCGCCGCCGAGCTGGCCGGCATCCGCCTGCTCAGTTCCTGCCGCAACGGCACCTGCCGTACCTGCCTCTGTCACATGCCCGAAGGAAAGATACGCTACACGGTGGACTGGCCCGGCATCAGCCCCGATGAACGGCTCGACGGCTACATCCTGCCCTGCGTGGCCGTGGCCGAAAGCGATCTCACCGTGCAGGCGCGGGCCGTGCGCACAGGTGCCTGACTCAAAAGGACTTGCCGCCCTTCAGCCGCTGCAGCAGCGCGTCCACGCTGTCGCTCACGGGCAAGCCGTGGCGGCGCAGCAGCTGCACGTGCAGCACCAGGTTTTCCAGCACCAGCTTGGCCGCCACGGCCAGCAGGGCCAGGTTGCGGTCTTCCGGGCTGAAGCTTTCCATCGCATCGGCCATCTCGCACAGGTGGTTGGCGATCAGCCCGCGCAATTCCTGCTCGTCGAAGGGCAAGTCGGCAAAATCGATGGGGTCGGCCACTTCCACTTCCTGCATCAGCACCGCTAGTTCTTCCGGGGTAATCGTCATGCCTGGCCTCCTTGTGTGCTTGGCCCTATTTTAGGGCATGCGCCATTGTATCGTCGGCAAAGCGGACTAGAATGAGTCCAGGCCAATGACGTCGAAGGCAGCATGGCGCACTTGCATTTTACCCAGCAACTGGCACGTTTCCTGGACGCTCCCACCGTGGACGTGGCCGCGCCACGCCTGCGCGCCGCCTTGGATGCCGCGTTTGCGCAGCAGCCGAGCCTGCGCGGCTATGTGCTCGACGAGCAGGGCGCGCTGCGTCCCAACGTGGTGATCTTCATCGACGGCGCGCGTTGCCGCGAGCGGCGCGTGCTCGATGACGCCTTGCGGCCCGACAGCCAGGTGTATATCTTGCAGGCACTTTCCGGAGGTTGACATGAGCCAACGCGCGTATCTCGGCACCCGCAAGGGGCTGTTCCAGTTCGATGTCGATGCGGCCGGCGCCTGGCAGCTGGCGCTGGTGCAGTTTGCCGGCGACCCCGTTTCCATGCTGCTGCACGATGGCCGCGACGGCACGCTGTACGCGGCCCTGAACCTGGGCCACTTCGGCGCCAAGCTGCACCGCCTGGACAGGGGCAGTTCCACTTGGCAAGAGATCGCCGTGCCCGCCTATCCCGCCAAGCCGGAAGACAGCAGCGATACGCTGGACTGGACCTTGCGGCAGATCTGGTCGCTGGCAGCCGGTGGCGCGGACCAGCCCGGCGTGCTGTGGGCGGGCACCCTGCCTGGCGGCCTGTTTCGTTCCCGCGACCGCGGTGACAGCTGGCAACTGGTCGAGTCCCTGTGGCAAGTGCCGCAGCGGGCGCAGTGGTTTGGCGGCGGCTACGACGTGCCCGGCATCCACAGCATTTGCGTCGATCCGCGCGACAGCAGCAAAGTGCTCGTCGGCGTGTCCTGCGGCGGCGTGTGGCAAACGCGCGATGGCGGCGCCAACTGGGCCTTGAGCGCGACGGGCATGCGGGCCGACTACATGCCGCCCGAGCTCGATGAAAATGAAGCCGTGCAAGATCCGCACCGCATCGTGCGCAGCGCCGGCACGCCGGACGCGCTGTGGTGCCAGCACCATAACGGCATCTGGCGCTCGGAAGATGCCGGCTGGCACTGGCAGGAAGTGACCACGGCGCCGCTGTCGCATTTCGGCTTTGCCGTCGCCGTGCATCCGCGCGATGGCGACACGGCCTGGTTCGTGCCGGCGCAGGCGGATGTGCTGCGCATTCCCATCGATGGTGCGCTGGCCGTGACGCGCACGCGCGATGGCGGCAAGACGTTTCAGGTGTTGCGCGCGGGATTGCCGCAGCAGCATTGCTACGACCTCATCTACCGCCACGGGCTGGCGCTGGCCGACGATGGGCGCAGTTTAGTGATGGCGTCGACGACGGGCGGCGCCTGGTATTCGAGCGACGAGGGCGAGCATTGGCAGACCATCTCTGCCCACTTGCCGCCCGTTTATGCCGTCTGTTTTGCCACGCCGTAGTAGCACAGGAAGATATCGACGGCCAGTTCCGCCACTTCGCGCCGGCGTGCCGGGCCCAGCAGAGGCTCACCCATGGTGATCTGTGGCCAGAAGGCAAAGGTTTTTAATGGCGACATCAGCAGGTGCGCCACTTCCACCGTCTCGCCCGCCTTGATGCGCCCATCTTGCTGCGCCGCGCGGATCCACAGATACAGGCCCGTTTCCTTTTCATTCAGGCGCGCCACCATCGCTTGCGCGCGCGCGGGCGAGTGGATGGTTTCGCCAAAGATCACGCGCGCCAGGTCGATGAATGCCGGGTCGCACAGCAACCCCATTTTCTGCTCGACCAGAGCCAGCACCTGCGGGCGCAGCGGCTGGTCCGCAAGATAGGGTACGGCGGGCTGCGCCACGCTGCTTTCCCACATACGCTGCAGGATTTCCGCGAACAGTTCGTCCTTGCTGGGGAAATGGTTGTACACGGTGCGCTTGGAAACGGCGGCCGTGGCGGCGATCCTGTCCATGCTGGTCGCGTCAAAACCGTGCTCGCGGAACTCGGCGATGGCGGCATCGACGATGGCGACGCGCTTGCGGTCGGTGAGGCGTTGCGGTGCGGCCATGGCGGGAAATCTCCTTTGAAAACAATATTTTACACCTCCTGGTTTACTTTGCCCGGAATAGGAACTACACTGTGTAGTGTAATTTAATCCTTATATTTTATTGACCGGATCGCATATGCACCGCATCTTATTCTTGGGAGTCCTGATCATCATGAGTTCTTGCACCTTGCGCGCCGCGCCTGTGGCGCCTGTTGAATCCTTGCAACACCACGAAGGCAAGTTTCGCAATCCCGTGCAGATGCACAAGCTGGGCACGGCAGCCACGCTCAAGCTGCTGTGGACCTTTCTCTTTGACAAGCCCGACAGCACGGTGCCGGCCGCTGCCGTGCCCGTGCAAGCCTTGAGCCAGGCGCAATTGCTGGCCGCCCCCGACAACAGCCTGTTTCGCCTCGGTCACTCGACCCTGCTGATGAAACTGAACAACGAATTCTTCCTCACCGATCCCGTGTTTTCCGAGCGCGCCTCGCCGGTGCAATGGGCAGGTCCGAAGCGTTTTCACCAGCCGCCCATCAGCATCGCCGACTTGCCGCCGATCAAGGCCGTCATCCTGTCGCATGACCATTACGACCACCTCGACCATGCCGCCGTGCTGCAACTGGCCGCCAAGACCGAACATTTTGTTGCGCCGCTGGGCGTGGGCGATACCCTGGTTGCCTGGGGCGTGCCGGCTGCCAAGGTGCGGCAATTCGACTGGTGGCAGGGCACCACGATTGCCGGCGTGAAACTCGTCGCCACGCCCTCGCAGCATTTCTCGGGACGCGGCTTGTTTGATGGCAATCAAACTCTGTGGGCGTCGTGGGTCATCGACGCGCCGGACGTGCGCGTGTTTTTTAGCGGCGACTCCGGCTATTTCGACGGTTTCAAGCAGATCGGCGACAAGTACGGCCCGTTTGACGTGACCATGATCGAGACGGGCGCGTATGACAAGTTGTGGCCGGACGTGCACATGCAGCCGGAAGAAACCCTGCAAGCCCACCTGGACTTGCGCGGCAAGTGGCTGATGCCCGTGCATAACGGCACCTTTGACCTGGGGTTGCACGCCTGGCATGAACCGTTCGACCGTATTACGGGGCTGGCGGCCAAGCAGGGCGTGCACCTGGCCACGCCGCAGATGGGCGAGGCGGTCGACCTGACGCAACCGCAGAAGGGAAATAAGTGGTGGCTGGCGATGCTGGAAGAAGAAATGGCGCAGTAAGCTGGCTCAAGCCGTCACGTTGATCAGGCGGCCCAGGGTCTGGCCATAGCTGTTCAGCTGGGGCATGCTTTTCGGCGTGGCGGGGAGCGCTTGCTGCGGCACGGCCAGCTTGATCGCCTGATCCAGTTGCGGCGCCTTCACGGCGGCAGGGGCATCGGCCTGGGCTTGCTGGCTGCTGCGCTGCGTCTGGCTCAGCGACTCCTGTTCCCGCGCCAGCGACTGGCGGCTTTGCGCCAGTTGCTCCCTGTCGCGCTGTACCTGGTTCTGGCCTTGCTCGACCCGGCGTTGCGCCGTGGCCAGCGAGGCTTGCAGATTGTTGACGGACGTTAGCGTGACCACATTGTTCACCTTTGAAAGTATGTCCAGGCGTGCGTAGAAGAGGAAGAATGCAGGCCGGGGGGCGCGACATGTCTGCAGGTAATCTTCACCTGAATCAAGAGTAGGACAAATTCTCGCATAGTTCCAGCTAATTATGTTTTCTTGATAATTTTATCGTGCGGGCCCTGTGTTGCCGAGCGTGCATGCCGACGCTGGCGACGCTATGCTCAAAGTGAGTGCACGCTTCCGCTACTTGCCCTTTCTTCTCTGCCATGGCCGATGCCGCGCTGCGAAGATGGCGGGACTGGTCATATTTAAAACATTGCTTTTTAAATAGTCAATATCTTGTTGTTTTTTTACCATTGCGGCGCAGGGTAATGCGCGGCCTGCTTGGCGCTCTGGGCTATAATGGACGGTCAGAGTTGGTTTTTTTTGCCATACAGACAGGTAGTTAACACATGAATCTCAAGAGCCTCGCAATTGCCCTCGGCATGTCGAAAACGACAGTCAGCAGGGCGTTGAACGGCTATCCGGAAGTCAATTCCCGCACCCGTGAAATCGTCCTGGCCGCCGCCAAGAAAGTCGGCTACCGGCCCAACCCGCTGGCGCGCAGCCTGGCCGTCGGCCGTACCAATGTACTGGGCATGATTTATCCCCTGCTGCCCAGCGACTTGGGCGACAGCGTCTTTCTTTCCGTGGTGAATGGCATGTCGGACGCCGTGGAAGCGTCGAAGATGAGTCTCATCATCGCCCCCGTGTCGCCGCAGAACGAACAGCCCTCGTATGAAACCATGGTGCGCGGGCGCCAGGTCGATGGCTTGGTGGTGGGCCGCACCAAGGTGGTTGATGAACGCATCGCCTACCTGACGAAAGTCGGGTTTCCCTTTGTCGCGAATGGCCGCACGCGCATCGACGCGCCGTACGCATATTTTGACTACGACAACGACACCGGCATCGACCTGGCCGTGTCCTTCTTGGCGGCGCATGGCCACCAGCGCATCGCCCTGCTGAGCGCGCCGCTGGACTTGCATTTCGCCTATGAGCGCCAGGAAAGCTTTATCCGCTGCATGGCGCAAGCGGGCTTGTCGCTCGATCCCCACTATCTGCTCGACAATACTTTTGATCGCCGCAGCGGCTACCAGGCCATGCAGCAATTGCTGGCCTGTTCGCCCCGTCCCACGGCTGTCATTGTCGATAATCACCTGTCCGGCGTGGGCGTGGTACGTGCCCTGATGGATGCGGGAATCGAGATCGGCAAGGAAATCTCCGTCATCGTCTGGGGCAATGTGGAAGACACCTTGATCGGCATCAACGTCACCACCATCGACCAGCCCGACCTGCGCCGCGCCGGCGCCAAGATGGTGGAAATGCTGCAATCCCTGCTGGCCGGCACGCCGCCGGAACGCTTGCAGGAAATCTGGCAACCGGTGTTGTTGCCGGGGGCGACCGTGGGGCGTTGCGTGGACGCATAAAAAAACGCAGAGCCGAGGCTCTGCGTTTTTCATTGCCCGACCGGTTTTAGGCCGCGTGCTTCGTGCCATCGGCCAGCTTTGCCAACAGTCTCGCCTTGTCCTGGCGATACGTGGCGACAGCGGCTTCCTTGACGTGGCCGAAGCCGCGGATTTTTTCGGGCAGGGATGCCAGTTCCACGCAGGTGGCCAAATTCTCCGCCGTCAGGTTGACCAGCAGGCCGGCCAGCAGTTCGCGGTATTCGACGATCAGCGCGCGTTCCATCTTGCGCTCGGCTGTATAACCGAAGATGTCGAAGCTGCCGCCGCGCAAGCCCTTGGCTTTCGCCAGCAGCTTGAAGGCGCGCCACATCCAGGAACCGAACTCCGCTTTTACTAAATGCCCTTTCGCATCTTTCTTCGCGAACAGCGGCGGCGCCAGGTTGAATTTCACGGAGAAATTTCCCTCGAATTGCTGCTGCAATTGCTCCACGAAACGGCCATCCGTGTACAGGCGCGCCACTTCATATTCGTCCTTGTAGGCCAGCAATTTGAAATAGCTCTTGGCCACGGCGGTCGACAGCTTCTGGCCCAGTCCCAGGGTGTTTTCCCGGTCGCGCACCTGTTTCACCAAGGTGGAATAACCAACCGCATACGCGGCATTTTGATACGCGGTGAGGAACTCCACGCGCTTCTTGATGACGCTATCGAGGCTTTGCGGCATTTGCACGAGGATCGCTTGCGACGGCGTGGCGATCTGCGTGACCTTGCGCACGTCGACGGCGGCGCGGCGGCCCCACAAAAAGCTCTTCTTGTTCGACTCGATGCCGACGCCATTGAGTTCGATGGCGCGCAGCAGCGCCGCTTCCGTCAACGGGATGCGGCCCTTTTGCCAGGCGTAGCCGAGCATGAACAGGTTGGCGGCGATCGAGTCGCCCATCAGGGCGGTAGCCAGTTTTGTGGCGTCGATGAAGTCGGCCGCCTCGGCGCCGCCCACGGATTCCTCGATCAGCTGGCGCACTTCCGCCGTTGGATATTGCCAGTCTGCATTTTGCGCAAACGTGCCCGGCGGTTGCTCGTGCAGGTTGACGACGGCCAGGCTTCTACCTGGACGCATTTTCGACACGGCATCCTGCGCGCCGGCCGTCAGCATGTCGCAGCCTAAAATCAGGTCCGCTTCGCCCGTGGCGATACGCTGGGCGCGGATGTGCGCCGGTGACTTGGCGATTTTCACGTGCGAGGTGACGGAACCGTTCTTTTGCGACATGCCCGTCATGTCCAGCACGGAAGCACCCTTGCCTTCCAGGTGCGCCGCCATGCCCATCAGCGCGCCCACGGTGATGACGCCCGTGCCGCCGATGCCGTTGATCAGGATGTTGTACGGCGCGTCGCAATCGGGTAAGACAGGTTCCGGCAGCGGGCCGAAGTTGTCCGTCTCGCCCGGCTTGCCGGCGCCCGTCTTGGTTTTCTTCAGGCTGCCGCCTTCGACGGTGACGAAGCTGGGGCAAAAGCCCTTGGCGCACGAATAATCCTTGTTGCACGAGGATTGGTCGATGGTGCGCTTGCGGCCAAATTCCGTTTCTTTCGGCAAGATCGACACGCAGTTCGATTGCACGCCGCAATCGCCGCAGCCTTCGCAGACGGCGTCGTTGATGACCATGCGTTTGGCAATGTCCGGATACTCGCCTTTTTTTCTTCTCCGGCGTTTCTCGGCCGCACAGGTCTGGTCGTAGATCAGCACGGACACGCCGGCTACTTCGCGCAATTCGCGCTGCACGGCGTCCATGTCCTTGCGGTCGTGCAAGGTCAGGTGGGCGGGCAGGTTGCTGCGGTCGCTGTAGCGGCTCAAATCTTCCGTGACCAGCGCGATGCGGGCGATGCCTTCGGCCGCCACTTGCTGCGCCATCATCGGCACGGTGATGAGGCCGTCGACAGGCTGGCCGCCCGTCATGGCGACGGCGTCGTTGTACAGAATCTTGTAGGTAATGTTCACCTTGGCCGCCTGCGCGGCGCGGATGGCCAGATAGCCAGAATGGAAATACGTGCCGTCACCCAGGTTCTGGAACACGTGCGGCAGCTCCGAGAATGCGGCTTGCCCGATCCACGGCGCGCCTTCGCCACCCATGTGCGTGGTCAGCTTGTTCATTTCCGGGTAAATCGAGGTGGCCATCACGTGGCAACCGATGCCGGCCAGCGCCAGGCTGCCTTCCGGAACCTTGGTCGAGGTGTTGTGCGGGCAACCGGAGCAGTAAAACGCGGGGCGGAACGGCGTGTTCACGGCCTTTTTCAATACCGCATCCTTGGCGTCGAGGAAACTTAATCTCGCCTTGATCAGGTCGCAGGTGACGGGATCGGAAATCAGGCGCGCGATGCGGCTGGCGATGACTCTGGCCACTTGCGAGACGGAAAAGTCCGCCTTCGAGGTGAGCAGCCATTCGCCGCGCGGCGCCACCCATTCGCCTTTTTCGTCGAATTTGCCGATCACGCGCGGGCGCACGTCGTCGCGCCAGTTGTACAGCTGCTCTTTTAATTGGTATTCGACGATCTGGCGTTTTTCTTCGACCACGAGAATTTCATCGAGGCCTTGCGCGAATTCGCGCACGCTGTCCGGTTCCAGCGGCCACGGCATGGCCACCTTGAACAGCCGCATGCCGACCTCGGCCGCCATCTGCTCGTCGATGCCCAGCTCTTCCAGCGCTTCGAGCACGTCCAGGTAGGACTTGCCGGAAGCGATGATGCCCAGCTTGGCGTTCGGGCTGTCGATGGTGGTGTGGTTGAGCTTGTTTTCGCGCGCGTAAGCCAGGGCCGCATAGATCTTGTAGTCCTGCATCAGCGCTTCCTGGTTGCGCGCCTGCTGGCCCAGGGGGATGCTGGACAGGCGCGCGTTCAGGCCGCCTTCGGGCATGATGAAATCCTGCGGAATCTTGACTTCCACGCGGAACGGGTCGGCGTCGATGGAAGCCGACGATTCGACCGTGTCGGCCAGGGCCTTGAAGGCCACGGTGCAACCGGAAAAGCGCGACATGGCCCAGCCGTGGATACCGAGGTCCAGGTATTCCTGCACATTGCACGGATACAAGACCGGGATCATCGAGGCCGAGAACAGATGGTCGGACTGGTGCGGCAGGGTCGATGAGTAGGCGCCATGGTCGTCGCCGGCCACCAGCAGCACGCCGCCCAGTTTGGAGGTGCCCGCATGGTTCATGTGCTTGAAGACATCGCCGCAGCGGTCCACGCCCGGGCCCTTGCCATACCACATGGCGAACACGCCATCGTACTTGGCCGGGCCGATCAGGTCCACCTGCTGCGAACCCCAGACGGCGGTGGCGGCCAGGTCTTCGTTGACGCCGGGCA
This sequence comes from Janthinobacterium sp. 78, assembly GCF_003096775.1. Taxonomy (NCBI): domain Bacteria; kingdom Pseudomonadati; phylum Pseudomonadota; class Betaproteobacteria; order Burkholderiales; family Oxalobacteraceae; genus Janthinobacterium; species Janthinobacterium sp. 78. The sequence continues at coordinate 598,531 of NZ_QENT01000001.1, forward strand.
CGAACTGCACATGGTGTTGTTCCAGGTGCTGCTTGGCTTTCCACAGGTTCTCGTCCAGGCCGCCCAGGGGCGAACCGCGGTAGCCGGAGATGAAGCCGGCCGTGTTCAGGCCAGCGGCCTGGTCGCGCAGGCGCTGCATCATGGGCAGGCGCACGAGGGCCTGGATGCCGGACAGGAAGATGGCGCCGGAAGTGGCCGTGTATTTGTCGTCGAGGCTGACGCTGGTCAAACGGGAAGGTTCAAGCGGTGTAGATGGCGCGGCACCGGCGTTTCTAACGAACGCTGCGGAGCCGTTTTCCGTGGTCACGGACATGGCTGTCTCCAAAAGGGTGTTTCAGATAACGGCTGTACAAGGGGCGCACCCGGTAAGGCGCGCGCTGTGCAGACGGGATGGCCGCGTATGGGCGGCACATAACTATTTTAAATTTAAAATAGTTAATGTGGTCAGTGTAGAACGACCGAGGGGAAGGGGCAAATACGCTTTGACGATGGGGGTATAAGAAATACTTATGTCATGGGCGAGAGCACGTGCGCCCCTACCCAGCGCCCGCTGCCGCACAGCTCGGCGGCCACTTGCAGCACGAGGTTTTTCACGGCATTGCCCGCATTCGTCAGGGGAATGTTTTTCGACGCACACAGGGCCACCGTGCGCGACAGCACGGGGCTGTGGATGGCATAGCTGCGCATGGCGCCGCTGTCGAGTTCGGCCAGCAGGGGCGCGGCCGGCAAGATGGTGGCGCCCATGCCGGCCAGGATGGCCGATTTCAGGATGGCGATCGAGTTGATCTCGATCACGTTCGCCGTCTCCAGGCCCAGTTCGCGCGCGCGGCTGTCGATGCGCGGGCGCACGCCATGCTGCAAGCCCGGCAAGATCAGGGTGGCGCTCAATGCTTGCGGGAACGACACGGCATGGCCGGCGGGTGCGAACGGCGAATCGCTGCGGCAGATAAAACGCATTTCTTCTTCCACCAGGGGGCTGCAGGCAAAGGGCGTGAGTTGGCCATCGTCGAACAGCACGGCCAGGTTGATGCGGCCCGATCTGAGCTGTTCATTGAGGTTGCCCGTGATTTCTTCCGTCAGTTGCAGAGTGATCTCGGGGTAGCGTTCGCGCGCGGCCAGCAGCAGGGGCAGGGCCAGCGCGCCGGAGATGCTGTGCGGCAAGCCCAGGGTGACATTGCCGGACGGGCGCGTGGCGCTCTGCGTGACGGCCGAGCGGGCGTCGGCCACCTGTTTCAGGATCGCTTGCGCGTGTTCGTAAAATACCTTGCCCGCGTCCGTGCTGAGCACGCCCTGGGCCGAGCGGTGCAGCAGCTGTACCCCCAGTTCTTCTTCCAGCTGGCGCAGCTGCTGCGTCAGGGCCGGCTGCGCCACATGCAGGACCAGGGCCGCGCGCGACAGCGAGCCGTGGTCAACGATGGCAACAAAGTAACGTAATTGGCGCAGTTCCATGGGTCCCAAGAGCGGTGCGTTGAGGGGGCGGTGATCGGAAAAAACAAGGTGTTGCGCCGCAGCGCCGAACGCGGCCAGCAGAATAACAATTTTGTTATACTCATTCTAGCGCCTTCGGTGCTCCAGACGCGTACTTGTGGGATGACAGCATGCTCAAGAAAGTTGATTCGTCTCAATTAAAAGTGGGCATGTATGTCCACGACCTCAGCTGTGACTGGATGACCCATCCGTTCGTGCGCAACCGTTTCCTGTTGCGCAGCGACGATGAAATCCGCAAGATCGTGCAAGCCGGCATCCACGACGTGGTGATCGACAGCGGCAAGGGCCTCGATGTGCAGGATGCGCCTACCGTGGCGCAGGCGCGGGCCGAGACGGAACGCGAACTGGTGCAGATCGCCGCGGCGGCGCCGCAGGTGGTCACGCGCGTGTCGCTGGGCATGGAACTGGCGCGCGCCACGCAGGTGCGGCGGCAGGCATCGAGCCTGGTGCGCACGGTGATGGCCGATGTACGCCTGGGCAAGGCCGTCGAGATCGACCGCGTGCAGCACACGGTGCAAGATATTACCGAATCGATTCTGCGCAATCCCGGCGCCCTCGTCGGCTTGTTGCGCATCAAGAACAAGGACGACTACACCTTCCTGCACTCCGTCAGTGTGTGCGCGTTGCTGGTGGCGTTTTGCCGCTCGCGGGGCGTCGATGGCGCCACCACGCACCAGGCCGGCCTGGGCGGCTTGCTGCACGACACAGGCAAGGCGCTGGTGCCCGACAGCGTGCTGAACAAACCCGGCCCCCTGACGCCGGAAGAATTTGCCCTGATCAAGCGCCATCCGCGCGATGGCTACGACATCCTGTGCCGCTCGCCCGAGCTGGGCGCCATTCCCCTCGACATCGCCTTGCACCACCATGAGCGGCGCGACGGCAGCGGCTACCCGGACCAGCTGGCCGGTGACGCCATCAGCGAGCTGGCGCAGATGGCCGCCATCGTCGACGTGTATGACGCGCTGACGTCCGACCGCAGCTATCACAAGGGCGTTGCCGCCGCCGAAGCCTTGCGCAAGATTTATGAGTGGAGCAAATTCCATTTCAACCCCGTGTTCGCGCAGGATTTCATGCGTTGCGTGGGGATCTATCCGGTGGGGACCATGGTCATGCTGGAATCGGGCCGCCTGGCCGTCGTCATCGAAGCGCACGAGAGCAATCTGCTGGCGCCGAAGGTGAATGTGTTTTTCAGTACGAAGAGCAATGCCTACATCAAGCCCGAGACAGTCGACCTGTCGCGCGGCTTCGGCTTCGGCGGCGGCGACAAGATCGTCGGCCATGAGTCCGCTGCCAAGTGGCAGGTCGATCCCATGCGCTTTTTATCGCTGGCGGATGCCTAGAAGAACTCCGCCGTATCGTTCGAGGCGATGGTAGTTAACAGACCCTTGGCGACCAGCTCGTCATAGTGGCAAGCCAGGTTGCGGCCATGGCTTTTCGCGTAGTACAGGGCCTGGTCGGCGCGGCCGAGAATGATGACGGGCGCCTCATAGGCGTTGATGCTGACGAAGCCCACGCTGACGGTGACTCTGCCCACTTGCGGGAAGTCGTGCGTTTCGACATTGGTGCGGAAGCGGTCGATGATCTTCTGCGCATTTTCCAGGGTGATCGAGCGCAGCAGCACGACGAATTCCTCGCCGCCGAAGCGGAAGATGCGGTCTTGCGAGCGGAACGACGATTGCAGCTGGTTGGCGATCAGGATCAGCACCTCATCGCCATACAGGTGGCCAAACTTATCGTTAACCAATTTGAAATGATCGACATCGATCACGGCCAGCCATTGCCGTTCCGTGTCCGTATGGTGGCGCCGCTCTTCATCGATGGCAAGCGGCTTGTCCGCTTCCGGTTCGCCGCGGCTGTGCAGGATTTTCGCCAGCTGGTCGTCGAAGGTCTTGCGATTCAATAAGCCGGTGAGCGAATCGCGTTCGCTGTAGTCGAGCAGGTTCTGGAAATTGCGGTACACGCTGACGATGCCGCCGATCACCTGGATGGTGGCGCCCGTGTAGGGCGTGGGGTTGGTGATTTCCAGGCAGGTGGTGACCTGGTCGCCGATCCAGATGGGCAGCCACAGCAGGTGGCGGCCGTCGGCGCACAGGGTGTCGGCGCTCGCTTCATGGCGCTTGATGCAGGTGGCCAGGGCCGGGTAGTCGGACAGCGGTTCGCCTGGCAGGGTAGGGTCGTTATGCTCTTCCATGCGGGCCACGCTGCCTGCCACGATGATGGCCCGCGACCGCACGAACACCTGGCCACGCACGCTGGTCAGTGCCAGTACACGGGTCTGCGACGCGGCAGCGAGCTCCTGAACCGCCGAGATCACGGAGATGTCGAGCATCGTGTGGTCGCGGTGCCCGGTCATGTCCACCATGTGTTTCAGTAGGGAATCCATTGTCGTTCTCTGGAAAGTAGTCACACAAGTGTCGTCATCGCAGCATTGCATCAAGCAAGAGCATGTTCGCGTCCGTCTACAAGAAGCCAAGATTTATTTGGTGGCATGACGCTCTTTACCGCAGGGCGAGAGGCCGTTCCAAAGAAGAGCTAAGCAGGATAATGTCTTTTTGCCTAATAGGCAATTAACGTATGCAATATTTCATGTAAATACATGAGATTCATGCACTGCGTTGCAAAAAACTTGCCTTGACGCAGACTTTCAATCCTGATCGCAACAATTGTTTGCGTCCGCCGTCGTTTCAACAAGGTTTGATAATTTCCATATGGAAACTTGTGGCGCGTCAATTTGCCAAATTATGGACGCTTTATAGTCAATGCAATGGCGCAGAAATTTACGGCAGGAAACATATTAGCAGGAATGGGCAATGTTTCACACCCGATTGCGCCAGGGACTTGTGATTCACTTTTGGGAGCTTGTCATGCATACCTTCCTGTCGGCAGTACAGCAATTTGTCCAAGATGAGGATGGCATTACGGCAATCGAGTACGGCTTGATTGCGGCCTTGATGGCGACGGCCATCGCGGCCGGTTTCTTGCTGATCAAGGACGGCCTGCTGAACGTCCTCACCGACATTTCGAAGAACCTGGTGTTGACGCCCTAAGCGGGTGCCCGCCGCTGGCCGGCCGGTGGCGGGTTTTTTTTCAGGAGGTATGCCATGCCTGCTACTGCCTTGTGTGACCTGCTGTTGTTGTGTTTTGTGACGGGGGCCGCCGTCAGTGATTTGATCCGCCGCAAGATACCGAATGGTTTGGTGCTGTCCGGCATCCTCGCCGCACTGGCCTTGCACATGTGGCTGTGGCCGCAAAGCGTGCCGTCGTTGTGGCTGGGTGGCATGGCGACGGGTTTCTTCCTGTTTCTTCCTTTATATGTGCTGCGCGGCATGGCCGCCGGCGACGTCAAGTTGATCGCCATGGTGGGCGCCTTTGCCGGCCCATGGCCCGTGCTGCAGATCTGTTTCGCCACCTTTGCGCTGGGCGGCCTGATGGCCGTGCTGATGATCACGTACCAGGGCAAGTGGCGCGCCTGCCTGGGCAATCTGCGCCAGTTGCTGTGGCCGATGATCGCGCGCATGGCCGGCATACCCCTGGCACCCGCCGCACTGGGCAGCGCCGCCAGCGTGGGCAACATGCCGTACGGACTGGCCATTGCCCTGGGTTGCCTGGCAGTGCAAGGGCGACATTATTTCTGATTGTTATTTATTGCTCTGAATCAATGGGCGCCAGTCCCCGCTGGCTAGAATGAATTCTGTTCAATGCAGTCTTAACCGGCTTGGAGACACAGGATGACCGAGGTCGACTATTCCATGAGCACCGAGAGTACGCCGCGCCCTGCCGACGCGAACCTGATGCCGCCCTTGCCGCCGCAGCCGAAGAGCTTGCGCGAAACGGGCTTGGAGCGGCCGCTGGTGGTTGAACTGATCGCCAAGCTGATGTTTGTGAGCGGCAAGACGCACCTGTCCGCCATGACGACGCGCTTGCGCCTGTCGATCAATGTCTTGCGCGAAGTGCTCGATTTCATGGTGGCCGAGCAGATGGCCGAAGTGGCCTGGCGCGGCGAATCCGAGATCGACGTGCAGTATCAGCTGACGGGCGCCGGCAAGCAGCGCGCCAGCGCCTTCCTTGAGCGCTGTGCGTATATCGGCGCCGCCCCCGTCACCCTGGAAGCGTACCGCGCCATGGTGGCGCGCCAGTCGTGGCTGGTACAGGAACAGCGCGTCGGCAGCGACGACCTGGCCGCCGTGCTGGGCAGCGCCCATGCGGGGCCGGGCATGCTCGACGTGGTGGGTGCTGCCCTGCATTCGGGGCGCTCGCTGCTGCTGTACGGTCCGCCCGGCAGCGGCAAGTCGACACTGGCGCTGCAACTGGGCCAATTGCTGCACGGTCTCGTCGCCGTGCCCTACGCCATCGTCGTCGGCCAGGACATCATTCAATTGTACGATCCGGCGCAGCACCTGCCGCCCGCGCCGCAGCATGTCAGCCATGCGCGCCAGGCGCTGGAGCGGCGCAGCACGGATATTCGCTGGGTGTTGTGCCAGCGTCCCGTGATTCACGTGGGCGCCGAGCTCGACGCGGGCATGCTGGAGCTGCGCCATGACGCCAGCGGCGGCTGTTACCAGGCGCCACCGCATGTGCGGGCGAACAACGGCATGCTGATCCTTGACGACCTGGGTTGCCAGCGCCTGGGCGCGCAAGAACTGCTGACGCGGCTGATGCAGCCGCTGGCACGGGGCAGCGACCAGCTGGGCCTGCCCGGCGGCGTGCAGATCAGCGTGCCGTTCGACAATGCCCTGGTGCTGGCCACGAACGTGCCGCCGGGCGAGCTGTTCGATCCTGCCTTGCTGCGCCGCATCGGCTACAAGGTGCAGGTGGGACCGCTGGCCGAGAGCGCCTATCGCGCCCTGTTCCGCCAGCAATGCCGTCTGGCCGGCATGGCCATCGACGAGCTGGCCCTGAATCACCTGCTGCAGCTGCATGGCGCGCAGGGACGGCCCTTGCTGGCCAGCTATCCTGGTGAATTGCTGGCGCGCATAGGCGACTTTGCCGGCTTTGCCGGCTGTGAAGCGCGCCTGACGGTGGCCGCCCTGGACCAGGCATGGAGCAGCCTGTTTGCCAGCTGCGACATGCCGGCCGCCAGCCTGTGCGAGCGTATCGCATGAAGAACCGGCGCGCCCTTCTGATGATGGGTCTGGCTGTGGTGCTGGGCCTGCTGGCCGTGTTGCTGGCCTCGCACTGGTTGCTGCGCCAGACGCCGGCCGGCAAGGGCAAGATCGTCGTCGCCGCCAGCGATGTCAACCTGGGCCAGCGCCTGACGCCCGAGATGCTGCGCCTGGCCGAGTGGCCGGCGGAAAGCTTGCCGCAGGGCGCGCTGCAAGACCCGGCGCCACTGGCGGGACGGGTGCTGAAAACCAGCGTGCTGCGCGGCGAACCGCTGAGCGAAGCCAAGCTGGCGCCGGTGGGCACCCTGGGCGGTCTGTCGGCCCTGATCACGGAAGGGCGGCGTGCCATCACCGTGCGCGTCAACGACGTGATCGGCGTGGCCGGCTTCGCCTTGCCGGGCAACTATGTCGACATCATCGTGAGTACCCAGCAAGATGCTGGCGACCGCGCGTTTCCGCAAAGCCGCAACATTTCGAAGATCGTGCTCGAACGCATCCTGGTGCTGGCCGTGGCGCAGGAAGTGGGGCGCGACGAGACCAAGCCGCGCGTGGTCAATGCAGTGACCCTGGAAGTGACGCCGGAACAGGCCGAAAACCTGGACCTGGCGCGCAGCGTGGGCAGCCTGTCGCTGGTGCTGCGCAACCAGGTCGACCCGCAGCCGGGCGTGACGGCAGGCGCCACCAAGCTGACCTTGCTGGGCGGGCCGCTTGAAGCCGAACCCGCGCCTGCCGCCGTGCCCGTGCTTGCCGTGGCACCGCGTCCGGTGCGCGTGGCGAAGGCAGCGCCGGAAGCGGCGCGCCAGTGCAGCGGCGTCATCGACGGGACGCGCCAGTCGCGCGAATGTTTTTAGCCAACCATGGACACGCTCATGAACCGCGCCCTGCTGACACTGTGCTGCCTGCTGTTGCCGCTTGCCGGCGCGGCGGCCGATCCTGGCCCGCGCTGCGGCGGCGAAGCGGCGACACCGGGCAACTTGCAGCTGCAGGTGGGCAAGTCGAGCATGCTGCGCCTGCCCGAGGCGGTGCTGGCCCGCAGTGTCGGCAATCCGGCCGTGCTGCAAGCCATGCTGGTGGCGCCCGACACTTTATATGTGGTCGGCGTCGATGTGGGCAGCACGAATATGATCATCCAGGGCAAGAGCGGCGTGTGCAGCGTGGTGAACGTCAGCGTCAGCATGGACCCGGCCGGCTTGCAAGCGACCCTGGCGGCCCTGATGCCGGAAGAAAAAGCCATCCGTGTGACGGCCGTGGCCGATACCCTGGTGCTGTCGGGCACGGTGCAGGATGCGGGCGCCGTGCTGCGCGCCGTCGAGCTGGCACACGCCTATGTGCGTCGTGCAACATCGCCGCTGGCGCTGCCCAAGCCCGCCGATGGCGCCGCCATGCCGGCGGCGGCCACGGCGTCCGCTGGCGGCACGGGTGGCGCGAACAGCCGCGTCATCAACATGCTCGACGTCAGTGCGCCGCAGCAAGTGATGCTGGCCGTGCAGATTGCCGAAGTGTCGAAGTCGCTGCTGGAACGGCTGGAAGTGGGCGCCACCCTGCGTTTTGCGTCCGGCAGCTGGGCTACCACCTTGCTGTCGAATTTCCTCAGCGGCACGGCCAATGGCTTGCTCGACGTGCGCAAGTCGAACGGCCAGCAGCTGACCATCGAGGCGCAGAAACAGGATGGCCTGGTGCGTATCCTGGCCGAGCCGACGGTGATGGCGATCAGCGGGCAGGAGGGCAGTTTTCTGGCGGGCGGCAAGATCTTCATTCCCGTCGGCCAGGACAACAACAAGATCACGCTGGAAGAACGCGAGTATGGCGTCGGCCTGCGCTTCACGCCCACCGTGCTGTCGGGCGGGCGCATCAATTTGAAGGTGGCGCCGGAAGTGTCGGAACTGTCGCGCGAGGGGGTGGGCATTTCCGCCGCCGGCGTCAGCGGACGTTCTATTTTGCCCGTCATCACGACGCGGCGCGCGTCGACCACGGTACAGCTGTACGACGGCCAGAGCTACGCCATCGGCGGGCTGATCAAGAACAACCAGGTGAGCAATATCACGGGCGTGCCCTGGCTCAGCGAAGTGCCTATCCTCGGCGCGCTGTTTCGCAGCACGGATTTCCAGCATGACCGCACGGAATTGCTGTTCGTCATTACCGCACACCTGGTCAAACCGTTGCCGGCGGACGCCGTACTGCCGACGGCCCAGCTGGCGCCCCCTTCGCGCACGGACTTGATGTTGGGCGGCAAGATGGAAGGCACGCTGGCGCCGCCGTCCGTGCCGCCGCCCGTGTCTCCACTGCGCGCGGCCAACGGTTTCGAGCTGAAATGAGACGGGGAGAGATGCCATGCCGAACTCGCTTTTGATGTCGCTGCGGCGCCTGGCGGCGCTGCTGCTGGCGCTGCTGCTGGCGCTGCAGCTGGCCGCCTGCACGCACGGCAGCACGCCGCAGCTGGACCGGCGCTTCGGCGACGCCGTGCGCCTGGCCATGGCGCAGCAGGTGCGCGATCCGGCCAGCGCCGGCAATCGCACGCCGGCCGATGGCCTCGATGGCCCCAGCGCGCACGCCGTCATGCAGCGCTACCGCGCCTCGTTTGCCGAACCGAACGGCCAGGCGCCGCAGCCGGTGCAATTCATGCTGGGAGGCGGCAATGGCAAATAGACGCCAGCGCCAGCGCGGGGCGATGCTGATCGCCTTTTCCATCCTGCTCATTGTGGTGCTGGGCTTTATCGGCCTGGCACTCGATGTGGGGCAGGTCATCGGCCGCAAGACGGAATTGCAGAACCTGGTCGACAACGCGGCGCTGGCGGCGGTGCCGGAGCTGGTGGGCACGGCGGCCGGCCTGGCCAATGCCGTGCAAAAAGCCAAGCTCAGCGCCGCCGGGCAGAGCGCATATCGGCGCCGCACACAGGGCGCCATCCTGTCCGACGAGAGCATCCGCTTTGCCAGCGCCTTTGACGCGCCGGCCAGTGCGTGGCAGGTGGCGGCGGCGGTGGCCGATCCGGCCACCGCCCTGTTCGTGCGCGTCGATACGCGCGACAACACGCCGTCGCTGGGCAAGGTGGCGACGGCCTTTCTGGGCGCCTGGTCGCCGGCGCTGCGCACGCTCGACACGGGCGCGCGCGCCGTGGCGGGCCGCGCCAGCCTGCGCCTGGCGCCGCTGGCCATTTGCGCTCTGTCGTCGGCGCCGCTTGGCCTGCGCACGAATGCAGGCCCGCCCGAACGCAAGGAGGCGCTGGAATACGGCTTTCGCCGCGGCGTCGCCTATAACCTGTTCCAGCTTAATCCGCATGGGGCCGCGCCCGAGCACTTCGTGCTCAACCCGCTCGGTCCGCTGGGCGCGATCGGCCCGTCGGCGCAAGTGAGCAACACCGCTGTGACGCCGTTCATCTGCAGCGGCAGCATGCTGCACACAGCCATCGGTAACGCGGCCATTCATGCGCACCGTCCGTTTCCCACCGGCTTGTGGCCGGCATTTAACGCGCGCTTCAATCAGTATGCGGGCAGCGGCTGCCATCCGCTGACGGCGCCGCCCGACGTGAATATCCGCGTCTTTCCCAACGCGGCGGCGAACTGGTGGATGAACATGCCGTCCGCTTCCAGCGCCGCCTCCAGCGGCGGCACTCCCCTGCTGTCCGTAGCCGACTTGCCGCCGGCCGCCGCCGGGGTGCCTGCCTCCATTTCCGCTGCCAGCTATGGTCCCTTGTGGTCGTTCGCCAAGGCGGTGCAGTATGCCAACCCGAAGCCACCCGGCGATTTTGTCGCCTTTCCCAACAGCGCCTGGAGCAGCCTGTATCCAGGCTTGCCCAGCGCGCCCGCCAGCAACAGTTTTTATCCCGCCAGCGGCACGCCCTACCTGTGGGGGGCATTCCAGACGCCGCCCGTGGGCAACACGGGCGTGGCGCAGCGGCGCGTGCTCAACATCGCCTTGCTGGCGTGTCCCTTGCCGGCCGGCAGCGATGTGCTGGCCAATGTGCTGGCCGTCGGCCGCTTTTTCATGACGGCGCCGGCCAGCAGTGCCATGCTCAGCGCCGAATTTGCCGGCGTGGTGCCGGAGCAGGCGCTTGCCGGCCCGGCGGAGCTGCTGCAATGAAGGCGCCATGCCGAAAACCATGCCGCAAGCCGCGCCACCAGGACGGCGTGGCCGCCATCGAACTGGCGCTGATCCTGCTGTTTTTCATGGGCTTGCTGCCCGTGGTGCTGCTGTTCGGCCGTGCGCTGCTGGCCTATACCGCCATGCAAAAAAGCGTGCATGATGCGGCGCGCTACATGGCCACCTTGCCGCTGCCGCAGATGACCAACGCCACCGCGGCGGCGCAGGGCGCCGCGTTCGCCAGGCAGATGGTGCTCGATGCGATGCTGGAAACCTGGCCGGACATGGATGTCGCCAAGGTCAACCTGGAATGCATCTATAACGACGATGCCTATGCCTGCGGTAACTTTCCCAGCAAGCCGCTGCAGGTGCGTCTCAAGGTCGGTGTCGACATGCCCATCGGCATCTTGCCCGACCTGACATTGGGATGGCTGCCGCAGATGGCGCCGATACCGTTGCGTGCCAACGCGACCTTGCGCTATGAAAATTGACCTGCACACGGGGCGCCGGCGCCAGGGCGGCGTGTTCGCCGTCGAATTCGCCATGCTGGCGCTGCTGTTCTTTCTGTTCCTGTTCGCCATGCTGGAACTGGCGCGCGCCGTGTACGTGTGGAATATGGTGCATGAAATTACCCGGCGCGCCGCGCGCGCCGCCGCCGTCACCGATTTCAGCAATGCCGGCGCGCTGCAGGCCGTGCGCGCGCACGCCGTGCTGCGCACCACGCCGGGCGCGCTGCCGCTCGGTGGCGGCATCAGCGATGCGTATGTGCGCATCGATTATCTGTCGCAGGCCGCCGGCGGCGCCGCGCTGGCGGCAGTGCCGGTGACGGTGATGCCGGGCTGTCCGCAACGCAACCGTATCAATTGCCTGGACGATCCGCATGGCGCCAGCTGCATCCGCTTCGTGCGCGCGCGCCTGTGCGTGCCGGGCGATGGCGCGCGCTGCGAGCGCGTGCCATACCGGCCCGTCCTGCCCCTGCTGGGGATGATGTTTCCCTCCGGCGCGGGGGCCGTGCGTTTGCCCAGCGGGAGCACCATGGCGGTGGCCGAGTCGCTGGGCTATCCGGATAACCCGAATTTCTGTCCCTGAGCGCTGTCAGACGGTGGCAGCCGACTGTGTTGACCTGAAAGAAGCGAGGAAGTGCGATGAAAGCCTTGATGATTAGCCGCGACGCCAGCTTGCACGAAGAAATCGCCGCGCAAGGCGCGGCCCGCATGCCCGTGCTGCGGCTGCTGGAACGGCGCAGCGGCCTGCGCGACGCCGTCGAGCGCATGCTGCCCGAAGCGCCCGAGCTGGTGATCGTCGACGCCAGCGGCCTTGACGCCGAGGAGGCGGACTTGCTGGAACGGCTGGCGCGCCAGTATCCGCTGGCCGTGCTGATGCTGCTCACGCGCGGCCAGCAGCAGGATGTGCTGATCCGCGCCATGCGCGCCGGCATGCGCGAAGTGCTGCAACTGCCGCTGGTGCACAAGGCCTTTCACGAGGCGATGGACCGGGTCGATATCCAGGCCGGCGTGACGCAGATGCGCGACGGCAAGGTGCTCGCCTTCATTTCGTGCAAGGGCGGCAGCGGCGCCACCTTTCTGTCGACGAATTTTTCCTACGCGCTGGCCAGCCTGGCCGGCTGCAAGGTGCTGCTGATCGATCTGCACGGTCAGTTCGGCGACGCCACTTTGTACGTCTCGGACCAGAAGCCGGCCATGACGCTGTCCGATATCTGCGCGCAGATCGCGCGCATGGATGGCGCCTTTCTCGCCTCTTGCCTGGTGCACGTGACGCCGAACTTCGGCGTGCTGGCGGCGGCCGACGACCCCGCGCACAAGGTCGACATGCAGCCCGAGCACATGGACCGCATCCTGGCCGTGGCGCGCCAGCATTACGACTACATCGTGCTCGACGTGGGGCGCCAGATCGATGCGCTGTCGCTGCGCGCGCTCGACAATGCCGACGCCATCTATCCGGTGCTGCAGCTGGCCCTGCCCGACATCCGCGACGGGCGCCGTCTGCTCGACATCTTCCGCTCGCTCGGCTATCCGGGCGAGCGCCTGCGCCTGATCGTCAACCGCTATGAAAAGGGCGGGCGCCTGCGCCTGGCGGACCTGGAGCAGGCGCTGGGCGCCGAAGTGGTGCACACGGTGCCCAACGATTACATCGCCGCCACGGACTCCGTCAACCAGGGCATCCCGCTGCTGCAGCTGTCGCGCACCAGCGCCGTGGCGCGCAGCCTGGCCGAGCTGGTGGAGCTGGTGACGGCGCGCCGCGTGACGGAAAGCCGCGGCTTGTTCGACCGGTTGTTCAGCCGCAGCGAGGCCTAGGACAGGGATGGATGTCAAGGCTCCCGCCGGGAGCCATCATGGGAGCCGAGATGACTTTACGCGAACGCCTGGCGGCGAATGAAATGGTGCGCCCCGCCACGAATGGGCAAGGGGCGCTGGCGCTGCACGCCTACCAGGAACTCAAAAAAACCATGCACCAGACGATACTCGACCGTATCGACCTGGAACGGTTAAAGCGCCTGACGGCGGAGCAGTTCAAGCACGAGCTGGCGCTGCTGGTACAGCGCGTCATCGAGGAAGAGCGCATCGTGCTGAACCAGCATGAGCGGCATAGCCTGGTGCTCGATATCCAGCACGAGATGCTGGGCTTTGGCCCGCTCGAACCCTTGCTGGCCGACGCCAGCGTGTCCGACATCCTCGTCAATACCTGCGACAAGGTGTATGTCGAGCGGGGCGGGCGGCTGCAGTTGACGGACGTGACGTTCCACGACAATGCGCACCTGATGAAGATCATCGAAAAGATCGTCTCGCGCGTGGGACGGCGCGTCGATGAATCGAGCCCGATGGTCGATGCGCGCCTGCCGGACGGTTCGCGCGTGAACGCCATCATCCCGCCGCTGGCCGTCGATGGCCCGATATTGTCGATCCGGCGCTTTGCCGTGCAGCCCCTGACCATAGCCAACCTGCTCGACTACAAGAGCCTGACGCCGCCCATGGTGCAGGTGCTGCAGGCGCTGGGGCAGGCCAAGGTGAACATCCTGATCTCGGGCGGCACGGGCAGTGGCAAGACGACCTTGCTCAACGTGCTGTCTGGCTTCATTCCCGGCAGCGAGCGCATCGTCACCATCGAGGATGCGGCCGAACTGGCGCTGCGCCAGCCGCACGTGGTACGCCTGGAAACGCGACCGCCGAATATCGAGGGCAAGGGCGAAGTGAGCCAGCGCGCGCTGGTGCGCAATGCGCTGCGCATGCGCCCCGACCGCATCATCCTGGGCGAGGTGCGCGGCGCCGAGGCGCTCGACATGCTGCAGGCGATGAACACGGGCCATGAGGGTTCGCTGGCGACCATCCACTCGAATACGGCGCGCGATGCGCTGGCGCGGCTGGAAAACATGGTCGGCATGGCCAGCGTGAACCTGACGCCACGCGCCACGCGCCAGCAGATCTGTTCGGCCGTGACGGTAGTGATGCAAGTGTCGCGCCTGACGGACGGCGCGCGCAAGCTGGTCAGCCTGCAGGAGGTGACGGGCATGGAAGGCGACATCATCGCCATGCATGAAATCTTCCGCTTCGAGCAGACGGGCGTGGATGCCGAGGGCAAGGTGCAGGGCCACTTCTGCGCCACGGGCGTGCGGCCGCGTTTCACGGAGCGCCTGCGCATGTTCGGCGCGCCGGTACCCGATAGTGTTTTTGATCCGGACCGCATCTACGAATAGGAGGCAGCATGGACCTGGTGTTCTACGGCTTTGCCGTGCTGCTGTTTGCCGCCTGCATCCTGATGGTGGAAGGCGCCTGGCTGTGGTGGTCGGGCACGCATGGCAGCGCGGCGCGGCGCATCAACCGGCGCTTGCGGCTGATGGCGGCGCTCGGCGAGGCGGGTGGGGAGCGGATCTCCATCCTCAAGCAACGCCGCTATGCGCGTGCGCCTGGCCTCGAGCGTTTGCTGCGGCGCGTGCCGCAGGCGGCGCGGCTCGACCACTTGCTGCTGCAATCGGGCTTGTCCTGGTCGGTGGCGCAATTCATCGGCGTCACGGGTGCCCTGTTGCTGGCGGCCTTGCTGCTGCTGGCGGCCTGGTCCATGCCCTTGCCTGGCGCCTTGCTGCTGCTGGTCAGTGCCGTGAGCGGACCGTGCCTGTTGGTGCTGCGCGCGCGCGCGGCGCGGCTGAAAAAGATCGAGGCGCAACTGCCGGAAGCGGCCGATTTCCTGGCCCGCGCGCTGCGCGCCGGTCACTCGTTTTCCAACGTGCTGCAAATGGTGGGCGACGAACTCAATGAGCCGATCAGCGGCGAATTCAAGATGGCGCACGAAGAGATCAATTACGGCGTGCCGATGAACGAGGCGCTGCAAAACCTGGCCGCGCGCATTCCGCTGACGGACTTGCGCTACCTCGTCATCGCCGTGCTGGTGCAGCGCGAATCGGGGGGGAGCCTGGCCGAAGTGCTGGTCAGCATCGCGTGCATCATCCGCGCCCGTTTGAAACTGCTGGGGCAGGTGCGCGTGCTGTCGGCCGAGGGGCGCATGTCGGCCTGGGTGCTGGGACTGATGCCGGTGGTGATGATCGGCGTCATGGCGCTGGTCAACCCGCAATACATCCGCCTGCTGTGGACCGATCCCAGCGGCATCAAATTGCTGTGGTACGCGGCCGGCATGGTGGCGCTGGGCGTGGTCTGGATGCGCAATGTGATACGTATCAGGATATAACAACAGGGGGTGGCATGAGCACTTCGCAACTGCTGTTTCTCGGGATTGTCTTCGTCGTGGTAGTGGCGCTGGCCCTGCTGGCGTGGCTGATCTTCATTCCCGGCACCTTGCGCCAGCGCCTGTTCGGCGCCACGGCGCCGGCGGCCAGCGACGCGGTGGCCGACTCTGGCTGGGTGGAGCGCGTGGCGCGCGTGGCGCAGCCGTTCAGCAAGCTGTCGCTGCCGGAAGAGGGCTGGGAGCGCTCGCCGCTGCGCACGCGTTTCATGAATGCGGGCTGGCGGCAAGCGAGCGCGCCGGCCCTGTACTTTGCGGCGAAAAGCGTTTTGGCCCTGCTGTTTCCCACCGTGCTGGGGCTGTATGCGGCCAGCGCCATGGCGGCGCAGATGCGCAGCGTGCTGCTGTTGCTGCTATGCGTCAGCGCTACCGTCGGCTATTACCTGCCGAACCTGGTGCTGGCCAGCACGGCCAAGCGGCGCCAGCGCGATATCTTTGAAAATATCCCCGATGCGCTCGACTTGCTGACCGTATGCGTGGAAGCGGGCCTGAGCCTGGAGCGTGCGCTGGTCAAGGTATCGGGCGAGATCCACATCAAAAGCATGGTGCTGGCGCAGGAATTGCAACTGGTACTGATGGAAATGCGCGCCGGCTTTTCCAAGGAAAAGGCATTGCGCAACCTGGCCTTGCGCAGCGGCGTGGAAGATGTCGATACCCTCGTCGCCATGCTGATCCAATCGGAACGCTTCGGCACCAGCATGGGCGATTCGCTGCGCGTGCATTCGGAAAACCTGCGCGGCAAGCGCAGTCTGCTGGCCGAGGAGGCGGCGGCGAAGATCGCCCTGAAACTGCTGTTCCCGCTGATATTTTGCGTCTTTCCCACCCTGATGCTGGTGCTCATGGGGCCGGCCGTGATCGAAGTCTATCGCGTGCTCGTGCCGGCCATGGCCAGCCGCTGAAAGGAGTCACCATGCGCTTGACGCTCTCCCGCCTGGCCGCCGCCTGTGCCTGCCTTGGCCTGGCCGCCTGTACCACGCAACTGGCGCATGCGCCGGTGCCGACATGGCCTGACGCCGATGCCGCCTATGTGGCGGGGCGCCAGCATTTCGAGCGGGGCGACCTGCCCGCCGCGCAAGCGGCCTATGAGCAAGCGCTGCGCCATGCGCCGCGCCACGTGAATGCGCGCAACGGCCTGGCCGTGCTGCATGCGCAGCGGGGCGAGCACGCCGCCGCGATCGCCCATTGGCTGGCCTTGACGCAGGAAGCGGGCATGGCGCGGCCGCAGCAAGCCTATCTGTTCAGCAATCTCGGCCATGCCTATTATTTGAGCGGACGCGATGCGCAAGCGTTGCCTGTGCTGGAACAGGCGTGTCTGCTCGATCCGCTCAATGCGCTGGCCTGGCAGCACCTGGCGCAGGTACTCGAACGGCTGGGGCAGCATGAGCGCGCCGCCCTCATGCGGCGCCAGGCGGCCAGCTTGCGGGAACACGACTTGCGGCGCGACCTGGCGCTCGTGCGCGGCGCGGCGGCGCCGCAGCTTGTGCCCGCGCCGGTGCCGGAGGCGCCGGCCATGGCGCGCGTGGAGATCACGCAGAGCGATGGCATGGCCCGCTTGCAGCGCGTACCGGCAGCGGTGCGCAGCGTACCCGCCGCAGTGCCCGAGCGGCCCATGCCGGCGGCGCCCGCGCCGCAGCCGCGCCTGGAAATTGTGAATGGCAACGGCGTGCCGGGCATGGCCGCCGCGCTGGCGCGCAGCCTGGCTGGCGCTCCTGTGCAGGTGGTGCGCCTGGCCAATGAAACCAGCTTCCAGGTGGCGCGCACGCGCGTCGAATACCTGCCCGCGCAAGAGCAGGCGGCGCGCCAGCTGGCCCGCCAGCTTGGGCCGCAGGTGCAGACCCAGGCCGCCGACTGCCCGGCCAGCGAGCTGCGCCTGGTACTCGGGCGCGACCTGAGTGACCCCGCCGTGCTGCACCGCTATTATCTGCAGCAGTTGCAGCTGGCGCGCCAGGCACTGGCACGGCTGGGGTAAAACGCCTCTGCCGGTGTCAACAACACGCGGCGTCTGCAAAGGCGCCGCGTGTTGTTGACATGCCAGTGTCTATTCCGGCTGGCGGCGGCGCGTGAACGCCAGGGCGGCCAGCCCCAGACCCAGCAGGAACAGGCTGCCCGGTTCCGGTACGGCCAGGGGATCGATGACGACGATGTCGGTGCGCGTGGACTTGGCGAAGTTCAAGGTATAGCTGCCGGCGGGCAGGGCGAAATTCGAGGTCAGGGAAAACAGCGCAAAGCCATTCGTGAAGGCGCGCCCGGTAGCGGGATCATTCGTGCCTGCCGTCAAGTTCAGGCTGAACGGGTCGAGGCTGCCGGCGCCATGGTTGCCGTTGATATCGCTACCATTGTTGGCGTCGCCATCGGGCGCGAACTGGAAGATCACGCCATCGGCGTTCGCGTTCGACAGGCAGCCGGCGGGGCTGGCGGCATTGCACGAGATATTGAAGATATCCATGATCGACACGTTCGACTTGTCGCCCATGGTCGTCACGCTGGTGCGCAAGTCGCGCCGTCCCATGAAACTGAAGGTGATGAAGCCGGCGCTCGACAGGGTCAGGTTGACGGAGCCGGTGAGCGTGTCGCCGGCCGTGGCCGTGGCGGCGCCGACCGTGTTGCGCTGTGCTTCCGCCACGGCTTGCACGCTGGCGCCGCCATTGAGCATGTTGCCGAAGGCGTGCGCATCGCCGCGCGCGAATTCCAGGGTGGAGCTGGGACTGGGTGCATAGTGGTTTTGCGGCAAGCCGCTGCAGCCGCCACCCGAACACACTTGCAGCACGTCGGCGTTGGCGGCCGGCCCCGTATTGACGGCGCGCGGATTGACGGCCACGCCGCCTTCGAAAAACGCGCTGTCGCTGGCATTGCGGTTGGCGCCGGCCAGCGACAAGCTGCCGGCACTGGTGGTGATCCGGAAATTGTTCAACTCATTGACGGCCAGGCCGTACGCGCCGGCCTGCGCCTGGCCGCTGGCCAGCAGGCTTGCCGCCGCCAGTGCGCCCAGCCAGCCCAGGGTCTTGCTTCGTGTGTGATCGACGTTCATCGCAGCCTCTTATCGTGGTCAGTCGCGGAAAATCCGGGGGACAAAGAATCCAGAGTGACTTGCCTGGATTCATCTCGTAGACTGGGATAAGCAGCTTGCGTGCCACACAAAAAAAGTAAATTGAATCAACTACTTGCGCAAAGCGGACTGAGCTGGATAGGGCGAAGTGTAAGAAAGGCCGACGCCGCTTGGCGGGCAGCGTCGGCCCGCCTCAGGTACCGCGGTGATAGCCCAGGTGGCCACCCGAATTGCTTGCGCAACCGCAACCGATGCGCGCCACTTCCTCACCTTCCGTCAATTTCCAGTTGGTAATGGTCGTGTGCTGCCAGTCGATGTCGCTTTTCTTGACAGGTTTGACCGTCAAGGTGCGCTGCTCTACATCTGTGTATTCCATCAGCTCCTCGTCGTCGGCGATGTCGAAATGGCGGTGGATCAGGGAAATGCCGAAGCGGTCGAGTGCGCCGTAGCGCTGCAGCACGTCGCGCAATTCGCGAAAGCAGGCCAGATCCGCGGGCAGCAGCGGATCGACGGCGGAAATATCGGCAACGGGTTGCCATTGCATGGCATGGATGTTCAGGCTGTGCATGATAGGCTCCTGTGCCCCGTGATGAGTGGCCCAGGCTGCCGGAGGGGCGCCGGCACGCCTGGCGAAATACCCATCGTGGCCGCAAAGCGGGTGCGGCGCTTGCGCCAGATCAAAGGTGCGGCACATCGCGCCACGCCCGGTAAAATAGGCCATGGCAAACAAAACTCCCACTTTCCCCGGCGCACGCACGGGCCGCGGCCAGGTCCTGGCCGTGCTGCTGTCGAACCGCGACCAGTCCGGTGCCGAACCGCTGCAAGGCCGCGTCTCGCTGGCCGCCATCGTCAAAGCGCTGAAACGCAAATACCACTGGCCCATCGAGACGCACAGTTTCCCCGCGAATACGCAGGATGGCCGCGCCAGCTGGGCGACCGTGTATAGCTTGCCGGAAAAGGTGATCGAGGCCGCGCTGGAGGCCGGCGGCCGCGAGTGGCTGGAGAGCCGGGCAGTGGTCGGGCGGCGGTGAGTTGCCGCCTTACCCTATTCGAGCCGGAAGCCGACCTTCAGCGTGACCTGGAAGTGCGCCACCTTGCCATCGACGATATGGCCGCGCGACTCGGTCACTTCATACCAGTCCATATGCTTGACCGTCAGCGCCGCCTTGGCAATGGCATCGCGTATCGCCTGATCGCTGCTCTCGGTCGATGTGCCCACCAGTTCGATGAGCTTGTAAGTATGTGCGGACATGATGTTTCCCCAGGTAGGAAAGCCAGACATCGGAGTTTGTTCTTCGCCAGCAAGTGCCCATAGTGCGCCTAAATGCGGCAGACGTCATTGCGCGGTGCAGCAATGCAAATGGCCATGAACCATTGGCGACGTCAGCAAGATTGCCCGCTCAGAAATAATACCCCGCCTGTAAATTGATCCTGCGCGTGTAGCCATCGTGCCGGAGCGAGGTCGACGCCAGCCCCCCTGCGTCCGGCGACAGATACGGGTGATGCTTGCCTAACATGAAGTCGGCGTAGAACACCCATTTCCCGGATGAAAAACTCAGTCCGCTAACGTTCTGCACCGAACTTTTGTAGTTGCCGACACGTTTGCGCAGGATGCTGTAGTCGTTATACAGCTTGAATCCGCCCAGCGGGCCCAGCGTGCCAGGGATGTCGTAGCTGAGGTTGGCGATATAGATATCGCCCTTGGCCGCCACCGGGTAGGGATAACCGAATGCGCCCAGGATGACGAAGCTGTTCGGGTCGAGCCCGCCGTAGGTCTGGGTCACGCCATGGCTGGTGCCATAGCTGTAGCGCAAGGCTTCCAGCATGACATTCCAGGGTCCCATGCCGCCCCGGTAGTGCAGCGCCACCGCATTGCGCCGCGTATCGCGCCCTTCGCTGCGGGTGTCGTTACGTATCGTGCCGGTCAAGGCGGACAAGCCCACTTCATGCTGGCCCGAACTGCCGATGTGCGCCACGACGCGGCCCGTGAAGGTATTGCGTTCGTGGTCGCGCTGGCCGGTGGCAAACCCCTGCTGGTCATCATCGGGCACGATATTATACGAGTAGCGGTTCGAAGCCCCGGCCGTATTGCCGCCGCCGCCATAGGAACCCCCGTCACGCGGATAAAAGCCCAGCTGCCACTCGACGGGGCCGGGTGGGCTGGCGTAGGTCACGCCGAGATCGTACTTGTCCTCGAAACCGGTGTAGAACGCCATCGACTCGTAAAAATTATTCGACGCGAACGGCTGCAGCCCGAACGGATTTTTCACCAGGCCCGCTTGCAAGGTGCTCTTGTCGGCCAAGCGCACACCGACCCAGCCGTGATGCAGGAAGTGCTGCCAATAGCCGCCCTGCCCCTTCGGGTACCGGTTGTAACGGTATTGCGCCGAGCCGATCAGCGTGCCATCGTCAAAATTGACGTCCAGCCGCGCCGTATCCAGGCCGACGAAACCGCTCCGATAGTCGTCCTGCCAGCTTTTGTAAACATAATTGAAGCGGATCGCGCCGCCGACGGTCCAGGGCGATCCGGCCACCTCTTCGGCCGTTACGGCGTTGCACAGCAATAACAACGCTCCCGCCAGGACGACACCACGATGGTTTGCAGACATGGTCAATCTCCCTTGTTAGTGCAGGCGCAGCGCGTCGCGCGACCCGGCCTGCGGCGCCCGCGACGGCAAGGCACTGCCGTCCATCTGCGGCAGCTTGAAGCCTGCGACCACCTCGGCCAGCGCGCTGGCCTGCTGCTGCAGCGATTGCGCAGCGGCGGCGGCTTGCTCGACCAATGCGGCATTCTGCTGGGTGTTTTCATCCATTTGCGTCACCGCCGTCCCCACTTCGGTGATGCCGCTGCTTTGTTCATGGCTGGCACTGCTGATCTGCTTGACGATACCGGCCAGTTGGCGAATGCTGTCCACCACCTCGCTCATGGTCACGCCCGCACTTTCCACCAGGCGGCTGCCCGCGTCGACCTGCGTCACGGAATCGCCGATCAGCGCCTTGATTTCCTTGGCCGCTTCGGCCGAGCGGCCGGCGAGCAAGCGCACTTCCGATGCCACGACAGCAAAACCGCGGCCCATTTCTCCGGCCCGCGCCGCTTCAACGGCGGCATTGAGCGCCAGGATATTGGTCTGGAAGGCGATCCCGTCGATGGTGCTGATGATGTCGACGATTTTGCGCGAGGCAATATTGATGTCGCCCATGGTCTGCACCACCTGTTGCACCACCTCGCCGCCACGCCCGGCCACCTGCGTGGCGCTGGCGGCCAGCTGGTCAGCCTGCATGGCGTTTTCGGCGTTCTGCTGGACAGTCGCCATCAGTTGCTCCATGGCGGCTGAGGTTTCTTCCAGCGCGCTGGCTTGCGACTCGGTGCGCACCGACAGGTCATTGTTGCCAGAGGCAATCTCGCCCGATGCTGTCCTTACCGTATCGGACGCCTCGCGGATTTGTAGCAGTACAGTGGCGATCTTGTCGGCGAAACGGTTGAAGGCGCTGGCAATGTGCGTCAGCTCGTCGCGGCCGGACGTATCCATGCGTCGCGTCAGGTCACCCTCCCCCGAAGCAATGTCTTCCAGCGCGTCGCGCACCAGTATCATGCGGCGCAACTGGCGGCTGACGAACAGCGACATCAAACCGCCGGCGGCCAGCAGGCACAGCACCGTGAGCACCACCGTCACGCGCAGCATCGACCTCAGCGATGCGGTAGCGAGGTCGCGGTCAACCGCCGTCAGCAGTATCCATGGCGTCCCCTCGACCTTGGCGGCGTACACCATCTGCGGGGCGCCATCGATCATCACTTCGGCATGCGCATTGCCCGCGACCAGGCGCGCCAGCAGCGCGGCATCGAGGCCGGCTGCCAGTTCGGTGACCGGCTTGAGCGTCAATTCCTTGCGCGCATGCGCCAGAATGGTGTTGTTCGTGCCATCGACGAGCACGGCAAAACTCTTTTCCGTGGGGTGGATGGCGTTGACTTTCCTGACCACCGAGGTCAGCTTTGCGTCAGCACTGACCACGCCGGCGAGCGCACCGCCAGCCTGTGCGAAAACGGGTTCCACGAAGCTCACGTACAGTTCGCCGGTACCGGCATCGGCATAAGGGGACGTGATGGCGGGGCCACCTGTCGACACCGCCAGCTTGTACCAGGGGCGCGCCGTGCCATCGAAGTCAGGTGGCACCGTCCATCCGCTGTAGTGAGCACGCTTGTCGCTCAAGGCAAAGCCCACCGAATCCAATGCTCCGGCCTGCCGGGCCGTATCGAGTGCGGGTTGGGGATCCGGCTGGGCCACCGCTACCTTCAATGCGCCCGCAATGCGCTGCTTGTCCTGCACCCACTCGGTCAGCTCACGCGCATACAGGCGCGTGACATCGTTGATCTGCTTGTCCAGCGAAGAGAGGACATTGGTACGCACGCTCACGAAGGTCACAGTCGAGAGGAGAACCAGCGCCACTGCGGCGATGGCAATGGCGATACCGATAAGGCGCGCACGCAAAGTGTGGAACATGGCAACTCCAAAATGGACAAGGGACGCATCGAACAGGGAAAGTCCACGTTTTCGTGCGAGCACGAAGCCTGGATTCAGCTATGCCGCAATAAACACAGTTAAACTCAGTGCAGCCTATTGCGTCAAGTCAACTAGTTTCACCTCATGGCAACTATCGCAAGAATGTGGTAAAAATGAAAATCCCCCTTTCTTGCCGGCAGCCATTTTTCGCATGGACGCGCGCCGTGGCGGTTCGGTGGTTTTCGCTTTCCTGGATCCGCAGCGTCAACGTAGCCATGTTCTGGCAACACTTGTGCTGTTCTGACGCTGCGCGCGCCGCCCGCATCGAACTGGACCACCAGGAAGAAACGGTGCGCCAGTTCGACCGGAGCATGCAGCGCGGCGAACGTGTGGTGAAAATCCGCTGTGGCGCCGACATCAAGCCCCTGCCCATCACCTGGCTGTGGCCGGGCTGGGTGCCGGCCGGAAAGCTGACCATCCTGGCCGGCGCCGCCGGTACCGGCAAGACCACACTCGCCCTGGCGCTGGCCGCCGTGCTGACCGCTGGCGGACGCTGGCCTGATGGTAGCGAGTGCAAGCAGCTGGGAAACGTGTTGATTTGGTCGAGCGAGGACGTGGCCGCCGATACGCTGGTGCCGCGGCTGATTGCCTCCGGCGCCGACCTGGCACGCTGCCACTTCATCGAGGGCATCGCCCAAGACGGGGAAAGCGTGCCGTTCGACCCGTCACAGGATATTGCGGACCTGCGCCGCGCGGTCGATGCCATCGGCGGCGTGAGCCTGCTTCTGATAGACCCGATTGTGTCGGCCGTCGCTGGCGACATGCACCGGGCCAACGACGTGCGCCGCAGCCTGCAGGCGGTGGTGGACTTCGCGGACGCTCACGGCTGCGCGGTCATCGGCATCACACACTTTGCCAAGGGCGGCGCCGGCAAGGCGCCACAGGACCGGGTTATCGGTTCGCAGGCATTCGGCGCCCTGGCGCGCATGGTGCTGGTGATGGCCAAGGAGGAGGGCAGCAACCGCCGTGTGATGGCCAGGGCGAAGTCAAACATCGCGCCCGACGACGGCGGCGTGGCCTACTCGCTCGACCTGGTGACCATTGCTGGCGGCATCGAGGCGACGCATGCGGTATGGGAAGGCGTGATTGAGGGCACGACCAGGGAAATCCTCGGCGATGTTGAACACGATGACAGCGAGGGCGGCGGCGAGCGCCTGGACGCGGAGCAGTTCCTGCGCGACCTGTTGGCGGACGGTCCAGTATCGACAAAGCAGGTCAAGCCTGATGCCTCCGGCGCTGGGTATGCATGGCGGACCATCGAGCGCGCGAAACGCGACCTGGGCATCGAGGCAGCGAAGGCCGGCATGAAGGATGGATGGCAATGGATTTTGCCGAAGGCCGCCAAAGAATAGCGAAGACCGCCACTAAATAGTGTGGCGGTCTTCGGGAAAAATGACGGTCTTCGTGGCAATGTTTGGCACAAGTCGGAGGCTCCGCCGATTGAAGGGAGCACCGAAGGGAGCGAAGGGAGCACTGTTTTTTCTGCGCTCCCTTCGCTCCCTTCGTGCGCTCTTCGCTATGCAAGATGCGCTCAACGATTGCTACTGCAGCCAGCCCTAAGCAAGCCGTAAATGTTTATGGAGAGTTGCAATTCCGGCATATAATTTCCTTCTCGTAACGTACCGGAGACAGAAATGAATCTTGAAGTTCTGAATCATCTTATCCACAACGATGTGGAACGCATCGAGGCGCTCGCTACCGATAAAAAGGTTGATGCTGCTGCCTCGGTGGGAATTGCGAAACTTGTTTCGGCACAGAAAGGCGATGTGACCAGCCTGTCGGCAAAGCAGGCATTCCTTTTTGACGAAGCAGTCCGGCCGCTAATCCAAAATGTACGTTGCGAGGGAGTGATTGGCCTCCTGGAAGACGGTAACGATTCCTGTATGAACGACTCGATTATCGACGACGAGAGTCTCCTGTTGTCATACATCGACGACGACTTCAAGTGTCAGCAGTGCCGGTATGACGCCCAAAAGATGCACGACGACTGACGCAACATTTGATTACACGGACAGCGGGGGAGTTAGCGCCAGCATGGAATCGACACGCGCCTGCGCCTCCGACTTCCCCTCGTTCATCGCAAGTTCTTGGTTCCTGTGCGGCCGTCCATCGCACCGCTGGAACGGGCCGCCACCAATCGAGTACTCAGCCAGCCAGCCCCTGCCGTAGGAGCTAAGACTCACCTCAATCTGAAGACTACGATACTTGTAATTTGAAGAGGACATGATTTCTCCTAAATGTTGATGGAGAAAGCTAAGTCTCAGTGGCTTGAGCAGATGTCAAGTGCGGCGCTGATGTCACAGTCCTTAGAAGATAAATTTGCCTTCGGCCTTATAGCCGTTGGGCGCTGGTGTCGGAACCATCTCCAATACCTGCTTCTCACCCTTCCGCAAATATTTCTCGAAAATGCTCTCGGAGCCTTTCCCCATAAGATAACGACCTCTTTCTCGCTCAAGCCAGCCACTAGCGGTTGCCCCTACAAATTTAGGATAGTGCTGCGATTTCGCTAAAGGGCTGGAGGTGAGGAATTTTTCTTGTTGAGCGCCGCTGAGATTGGCCTGCGGATGGTTATCTATATTGAACTTCCACCAAACGGAAATGCGCAGCTCTCCTGAGCCTATAGGGTCCCAGTTGACTATGGAAGTTTCGCCGGCAATCACTGTAGTGATGTAGCCGCCTGCGCCACGAGATTCCTCTTCGGTATAGTCAAAGCGTATCAACCCTTTTTCTAAAAGTTGATTGATTCCTAAGATAAGCAGTTTGCGATGGACATTCATAGCGGCAGATGAGGGTTTTATTGGCAACTTCACAAGTATAGCCCAAGGTGATGACTATTGAGGCTGTGTGATTCAACCACGTCGATGCTGCAATGGTTTCCGGCACCGGTACGGCAGAGAAACGTAATACCGGGTACGAAACCGGGTACAGAATCGTGTTTTTGCACATGATTTTATGAAAAATATGGCTTACAAGATACGACTTCCTGTTCAACGTCTTCTGAGCGGTTTTTGCGGTGGACAGCATCCCGGCGTTCGTGGAGGTGCGAATAGGAAGTGTTCAAATCAGAAGAGCTGTGGCAGCCGCTGGGGTTTCTATACGGCCACCACAGAGCGATATCAGGGATTGTTTCTTGGACTTAAGAAAATTGCAGTCCTGCGTCACGAAAACATCCCGCTTTGCATTGGCGTGTGCCCAATAGGCTTGCACGTCACACAATGCATTCTTCCACTTTTTAAAATGGTAGGCATCAATTACAAGCGGGGCGACTCCGTGAGCGGAGCAGTATGACTCCCACTCATCAGGGATGGTAGGGAACAAAATTTTGTGGATAACCCTCTGCAACTGAATACCCTTTTCGTCAGTCCACAATGCGTTATCCCAGTAGCTAATATCGAAGATAAACATTGGATAGACCATTTCTAAAGCCCCCAACCCCAAGGCAGCGGTGCGTTCTGTGAATTCGGCAAAGCTGTCAAGCTGCCGGCCGGACTTTTGAGATTCCGACGCCGACATCGCAATTAGGGCAACAGATGCCGTGCCCTCGTTGTGGGCTTGCACCAGTTGTTGAATATATCCGGCATTGGGTCGTCCCTCATCGATATCAATTATGCAGTTGGTGTCGAGCGTGAACGTCGGGATGGCCATGTGATATTTTCCGAATCGGGTTACACAGCGGTTACATGGGGAGGAAAAGACGCAAGGGAATTAAAAAAGGGTTACAAGCCGAAGCATGTAACCCTTTGATTTTCCTACTGAATTCTGGTGCCGACTGCCGGTTTCGAACTGGCCACCTGATGATTACAAATCAACTGCTCTACCAAATGAGCTAAGTCGGCAAAAACTGTGCGTTGCGAATTATACGCTATTTAATGCGTGTCAGGGTCGGGCGGCCGCCTTTTTTTGGTGGCTCGTCGTCGCCGGGCGTGGCGTTGTCGCGTTGTTCGGGGGAACTGGTTGGCACGGACGACAGGGTCGGGGCGCTGGAGACCGGGGCCAGCGCTGGCGGCGGCAGGTCGGCGGAGGCCGGGCTGTCCGTCGGTTGTGCATCGGGGTCATCGTTGCCCAGCACGGGCTCGAAGGCCATGCCCTGGCCGTTTTCGTTGGCGTAGATGGCCATCACGTTGTCGACCGGTACGTAGATTTCGCGCGAGACACCGCCAAAGCGGGCGTGGAAGCGGACGGCGTCGTTGTCCATCTTCAGGCCGCTGGTGGCGCCGAAGCTGATGTTGAGCACGATCTCGCCCTTTTTCACGTATTCCATCGGTACCGTGGTGCGCGAATCGACTTTGACCGCGAGATAAGGCGTGTAGCCGCTGTCGGTGCACCATTCGTAGATGGCGCGCAGCATATAGGGTTTGGTTGAGATTTCAGACATGGTAGGCACTGTGAGGCGGGAGCGCCCCCATCAAGCATGAGGCGGGCGCACCGGTAGTTCAAAAGACACAGATATCCCGGCAAGCGTGGCTTGCCGGGATAATCTTAGCGGCGCATGACCTTTTCGGAAGGGGTCAGCGCTTCGATATAGGCCGGACGCGAGAAGATGCGTTCGGCGTATTTCATCAGCGGTGCAGCCGTCTTCGACAGTTCGATGCCGTAGTGGTCCAGGCGCCACAGCAGCGGCGCGACAGCCACGTCGAGCATCGAGAATTCGTCGCCCAGCATGTACTTGTTTTTCAGGAACAGCGGCGCCAGGGTCGTCAGGCGGTCGCGGATTTCCGCGCGTGCCTTGTCGTGGGCCTTGTCGTTGCTCTTGGCGCGTTCGCTTTCCAGCACGTGCACGTGCACGAACAGTTCTTTTTCGAAATTGAACAGCATCAGGCGCGCGCGGGCACGCATCAGCGGATCGGCTGGCATCAGTTGCGGATGCGGGAAGCGCTCATCGATGTACTCGTTGATGATGTTCGATTCATACAGGATCAGTTCGCGCTCGACCAGGATAGGCACCTGGCCATACGGGTTCATGGTCGAAATATCTTCCGGCTTGTTGAACAGGTCGACGTCGCGCACTTCGAAGTCCATGCCTTTTTCAAACAGGACCAGGCGGCAGCGTTGCGAAAATGGGCAGGTTGTACCCGAATAGAGAACCATCATTTTTTATAGTTCCTTAGAAACAAAGGGGGTGAAGCCGCGAACGGCTCACCCCAGGTCGCTTGTCCACTCATGCGGACAACGCAGAAACAGGCATAAACCGGCCTATGGCCGGCGCCTCACTTATTTGACTTCCTTCCAGAACGACGCGTTAAGGCGCCATGCCAGCAGAGCAAATACCGACAGGAACAGCAGCACCCACACGCCCAGGCGTTTGCGTGTTTGCTGTGCCGGTTCGGCCATCCACTCCATGTAGCCGACCAGGTCGGCTACCGCATTGTCATACTCGATCTTGTTCAACGTGCCGGGCTTGACCTGCTCGAAGCCGGCAAATTTGTGGATCTTCTTGCTGGGCTCGTGGGGATCCGTCTCTTCCACGAACTTGGCAGTCTGGACACCTTGCAATTCCCATAATACATGCGGCATGGCAACATTCGGCAAGACCATGTTGTTCCAGCCGGTCGGCCGAGTGTCGTCTTTATAGAACGTACGCAGGTAAGTATACAGGTAGTCGCCGCCTGTGCCAGCGGAAGATGATTTCGCGCGCGAAATTACCGACAAATCGGGCGGTACGACGCCAAAGAAGGCCTTGGCGTCCTGCGGTGCCAGGCTAGTCGTCATCAAGTCGCCGACTTTATCGCCTGAGAACAACAGATTCTGCTTGATCTGGTCTTCCGTCAAGCCCAGGTCGCGCAGGCGGTTGTAGCGCATCGACACGGCGGCGTGGCAATTCAGGCAATAATTGACGAACAATTTGGCGCCATGCTGCAGCGCCGCCATGTTGGTCTGGCGGTCAGGAGCCTTGTCCAGCGGAAAGCCGCCTTCGCTGGCGAGAGCCATGGCAGGCACGAAGGCCAGGATGGCGAGCAGTTTTTTTGCAATCTTCATATGATGTATGTCCTTTGAGCGTGGCGTGAGAGCGGCTTAATGCGGGTGAAACGTCACACGCGACGGCACGGTCTTGAACTTGCCCATTGCACTCCACCATGGCATCAGCAGGAAAAAGCTGAAGTAAATCAGGGTGCACACTTGCGACACGATGGTTTTCGTATCCGTTGGCGCCTGGGTGCCGAGGTAGCCCAGGATCAGGAACGACAGGCCGAAGATGGCGTACACATATTTGTGCCAGTTCGGACGGTAGCGGATCGATTTCACGGGCGAATGGTCGAGCCATGGCAGGAAGGCCAGGATCACGACGGAACCGCCAAAGAACACCACGCCCCAGAATTTCGCGTCCAGCACCTGCGGCAGCATGCCGATGATGGCGACGATGGCGATGCCGGCGATTGCCGACTTGACGGTCGTCGACAGGCGCGACTTGAGCCAGATGAACACCACGTAGGCCGCCACGACACCCATCAGCACGTACATGAAGTCGGCCGTGGTGGCACGCAGCACCGAGTAGAACGGCGTGAAGTACCAGGTTGGCGCGATGTGCAGCGGGGTCTTCAGCGAATCGCCGGGCAGGAAGTTGTTGTATTCCAGGAAGTAACCGCCCATTTCCGGCGCGAAGAACACGACGGCGCTGAAAATGACGAGGAAGATCGATACGCCGAACAGGTCATGCACGGTGTAGTACGGATGCGACGGAATCGAATCGAGCGGGTGGCCATCGGCGCCCAGGTTTTCCTTCACTTCGATACCGTCCGGATTGCTCGAACCGACTTCATGCAGGGCGATCAAGTGCGCTGCAACCAAGCCCAGCAGTACCAGCGGGATGGCGATCACGTGGAAGGCGAAGAAGCGGTTCAGGGTCGCGTCGGACACAACGTAGTCGCCGCGGATCCACAACGACAGGTCAGGGCCGATGAATGGGATGGCGCCGAACAGGTTGACGATCACTTGGGCGCCCCAGTACGACATCTGGCCCCATGGCAGCAGGTAGCCGAAGAACGCTTCGGCCATCAGGCACAGGAAGATGGCGAAACCGAACAGCCAGATCAGCTCACGTGGCTTGCGGTAGGAGCCGTACAGCAGGGCGCGCGTCATGTGCAGGTAGACGATGATGAAGAAGGCCGAGGCGCCCGTCGAGTGCATGTAGCGCACCAGCCAGCCCCACGGTACTTCGCGCATGATGTACTCGACGGAATTGAAGGCCAGGGCCGCATCCGGTTTGTAATGCATGGTCAGGAAGATGCCGGTGACGATCTGCAAGACCAGCACCAGCATGGCCAGCGAGCCGAAGATGTACCAGAAATTGAAGTTTTTCGGGGCGTAGTACTTGCCCCATTGGTCGTTCCACAGCTTGGTCAGGGGAAAGCGGTCATCGACCCAGCCCAGCGCTTTTTCGGCGACGGGGGCGTCTGCCGGGAATTTCGTTTCTTTAAAAGCTGCCATGATCAAGCCTCGCCTTTCTCGTCTTTACCTATCAGCAATTTGGTGTCGCTCAGGTACATATGGCGCGGCACTTGCAGGTTGTCCGGCGCCGGCTTGTTCTTGAACACGCGGCCTGCCATGTCGAAGGTGGAGCCGTGGCAAGGGCACAGGAAGCCGCCTTCCCAGTCATCGGGCAGCGACGGTTGCGGGCCGGGGGCAAATTTCGAGGAAGGGGAGCAGCCCAGATGGGTGCAGATGCCGACGGCGACGAGAATTTCAGGCTTGATCGAGCGTGCCTCGTTCATGCAGTAGTCAGGCGTGAATTCGGCGGGATTGCGTTGCGAATTGGCATCGGCGACTTTGCCATCGGTCTTTTTCAGGGACGCGATCATTTCCGGCGTACGCTTCAGGATCCAGACCGGCTTGCCACGCCATTCGACGGTGCGCATTTCGCCGGGTTGCAAGGTGGTGATGTCTACTTCGACCGGCGCGCCAGCCGCTTTCGCGCGCTCCGACGGCTGGAAGGTGCTTACCAAGGCTCCCGCGGTTGCCAATCCAACTACACTGCCCGCCGCGCACGTGGCGACGAGCAAGCCGCGACGGCCTGAATCGACCTGCTTTTCGTTACTCATGCAAACCCCAATCAGTCAAAATGCGAATCTTTATTATGAGTGGCAGCCGCGAAAAACCCGTCGCCGAAGCTCTTTCCCACTGATTGCCGCAACCCGCGTCTTTGCGCGGTAAAGTGGCAACATCCCTGCGGAACTTCGGCCAATGGCGCAGCCCGTGCCAGTTTCTTGTTGATTATCCGGAAGTGAAAAATCCACTTCTGGCAACCGCAAATTATAAGTGAAGCAAACAACGAATAGAACAAAAACGTTGCTTGTACCATAATTTATATACTTTTGCAGGAGGTGGCTAGTTCTTTCGAACTAGATGCGCCTGGCTGTGCACGAATTGGTCTCGCCGACAACCACAAGTTGGTGGCACTGGGAATCAATAGTATGATCGGCATGTTTTTATATCTATCCGAAGGAGAAATTCATGGCAATGATGAAAGAATTTAAAGAATTTGCAATGAAAGGCAACGTTGTCGATCTGGCAGTCGGTGTCATCATCGGCGGCGCCTTCGGCAAGATTGTCGATTCCCTGGTGCAAGACGTGATCATGCCGCCCATCGGCCGCATTTTCGGCGGCCTCGATTTCGCCAATTACTACCTGCCCCTGAATGGCCAAGCCACGACGATGACCCTGGTGGAAGCGAAAAAGGCGGGTGCCGTGCTGGCCTACGGTAATTTTCTGACCATTTTGCTCAACTTTATCATTCTTGCCTTCATCATCTTCCAGATGGTGCGCCTGATGAACAAGGCCCGCCGCAGCGAACCGGTCACGCCGGCACCGGCACCGGCCACGCCGGAAGACATCGTGCTGCTGCGTGAAATCCGCGATTCCCTGCAGCAGAACGCACGCAACAGCAACAATCTGGCAAAATAAGTCGTTCCGGCACCGGCCGGCTGACCTGGGCAGAGAACTATGCGACGATTCTGGTTATTGTTTGCGCAAACCGTGACGATCGCGTTGGCGCTGTACTTTGTGTACGGCGCGCTGCGCCCGGCCAGCCGGGTACAGCAACTGGGCTCTGCCGCGAAACCGGTGCCCGTGGTGGAAACGGCGTCGAGCAGCCTGGCGCCCGGTTCCTACCGCGACGCGGCGGCGCGCGCCATGCCCGCCGTCGTCAACATCCTCACCCTGCAAGTGCCCAAGCGCGGCGCCCATCCGCTGGCGCGCGATCCCTTCTTCAAACGTTTCTTCGGCGAGCGCGACCCGGACGCTGAGGATGGCGAGGACTTGAAAAACAGCCTCGGTTCCGGCGTCATCGTCAGCCATGAAGGCTATGTGCTGACCAACAACCATGTGGTCGAAGGCGCCGACGAAATCGAAGTGGTGCTCACCGATGGCCGCAAGGCGCCTGCCAAGATCGTCGGTCTGGACCCGGAAACGGACCTGGCCGTCATCAAGATCAACCTCGACAAGTTGCCCGTCATCGTGCTGGGCCAGTCGGAACTGGCGCGCGTGGGCGATGTGGTGCTGGCCATCGGCAACCCGTTCGGCGTGGGCCAGACGGTGACCATGGGCATCATCTCCGCGCTGGGCCGCAACAATCTGCACATCAATAGCTTTGAAAACTTCATCCAGACGGATGCGGCCATCAACTTCGGCAACTCGGGCGGCGCCCTGGTCGATACGCGCGGCAACTTGATCGGCATCAATACGGCGATTTACTCGCAAAGCGGCGGTTCCGTCGGCATCGGCTTCGCCATCCCTGTCTCGACGGCCAAGACGGTGATGGAAGCCATCATCAAGGATGGCCACGTGGTGCGCGGCTGGATCGGCGTGGAAACGCAGGACATCACGCCCGAGCTGGCGCAAAGCTTCAACTTGCAGCGCACCAGCGGCGCCATCATCGCCGGCGTGGTGCGCAACGGCCCGGCCGACAAGGCGGGCATCGTGCCCGGCGACATCCTGCTGACGGTGGAAGGCAAGCCCGTGGGCGACACGACGGAAATGCTGAATCTGATCGCCCAACTGCCGCCCGGCGGAAAAGCTAAAATGACGGTGCTGCGCAAAAATCGCGAAGCGGCGCTCGACGTGATGGTGGGCAAGCGCCCCATCCCGAAAGAGCTTTCCAAATAGTTGTTGATCGGAATTTGACACATGCATGTGCGTGATTTGACCCAATTTTTACGTGAACTGAGCGACAACAACAACCGTCCCTGGTTTGTCATGAACAAGCCCCGCTACGACATCCTGCGCGAGGAATTCCTGGCGCTGGTGACGTCACTCATTGCTGAACTCGGCAAGTTCGACCCGGCCGTGAAATACTGCAATCCGAAGAAGGCCTTGTTCCGCATCAACCGCGACGTGCGTTTCGCGCACGATAAAAGCCCGTATAAAACGCGTTTTTCGGCCGCCATCGCGCCGAACGACATGCGCCGTCCCAGCAAGGCGGGCGGCCCCACGTATTATCTGCAGATCGATGGCCAGGGCAATTTGCTGTTCGGTGCCGGCGAATACATGCCGCCGCCAGGCCGCCTGAAGGCGCTGCGCGAGCATATGCTCAACGACGCGCCAGGTTTTTCCAAAGTGCTGAAAAATAAGCGCTTGAAGGCCCGTTTCGGCACCATCCAGAACGAGGGCAAGTTGCAGCGCCCGCCCAAGGGGTTTGACGCGGATGCCGAACATATCGAATTCATCAAGCTGAAAAGCTTTTTTGTCTGGACCGAAATACCGCTGCCCGTCAACGAACCGGAAAAACTGCTGCCGACCCTGGCGGAAGGCTTGCAGGATGCGTGGCCGCTGGTCGAGTGGATGCGCGGCGCGAAAGAGCCGGAGGAAGTCACCGAGTAATTGCTGAAGGAGCACATGATGGCACTGGAGCACGCAAGTTCAGGACAGGTGATCGAGGTACTGCGCAGGGATGGCGACGATCTGTCGCAGTTTTCCGCCATCGCGCTGGCCAAGACGGACGAACTGGAATTGATCCGCATGTGCATGCCCAAGGGCAAGACCATGCCCGAGCATCATGTGCTCGGTGAAATCACCCTGCTGTGCCTGCAAGGGCAGGTGGCGGTGACGGCGCATGGCGGGGAGCAGGTGCTGGGGCCGGGGCAGATGCTGTATCTGCACGGCGGCCAGGCGCATGCTTTGGCCGCGCGCGAAGACAGTCTGGTGCTGCTGACGATCTTGATGGTCAAGGCGGGGCGTTAGTTTCCCCTGTCACGCCGCCTCGGCACGCGGATCGCGCGACAGCAGTTGCTGCACCATCACGTGCGGCAAATCGCCATCGAACAGCACACCGGCCACCGCATTGGTGATCGGCATGTCGACGCCCATGCGGCGCGCCAGTTCGCGCACGGCCTTGGCGCACGGCACGCCTTCGGCCACATGACCGAGTTCGGCCACGATGGTGGCCAGCGCCTTGCCCTGTGCCAGGCCCAGGCCGACCCTGCGGTTGCGCGACAGGTCGCCCGTGCAGGTGAGAATCAAGTCGCCCATGCCCGTCAGCCCCATGAACGTTTCCGTCTGGCCACCGAGGGCCGTGCCCAGGCGCGTGATTTCCGCCAGGCCACGCGTGATCAGCGCGGCGCGCGCATTCAAGCCCAGGCCCAGGCCGTCGGCCACGCCGGTGGCAATCGCCAGCACATTCTTGACGGCGCCGCCCACTTCCACGCCCACCAGGTCTTCGCTCGCATACACGCGGATGGTGCCGCCATGCAAGGCCGAGACGACGGCGCCACGCAAGGCGTCGCTGTGCGAGGCGATGGTCAGCGCGCACGGCAGGCCGCGCGCCACTTCCTGCGCGAACGAGGGGCCGGACAGGGCGCCGCCGGGGATCTTGTCGCCCAGCACTTCCTGCACGATCTGGTGCGGCAGCAGGCCCGTGCCGCCTTCAAAGCCTTTACACAGCCACACCAGGTTGCCGATGGCTCTGTCTTTCAGTTGATGCAGCATCGGCCGCAGGCCCGCCACGGGGCAGGCGGCGATCAAGAGGCCGTGTTCGCCGCTGGCATGCGCGACGGCGGCGTCGAAATCGGCGCTGATGCGCAGTTGCGGCGGTAAAGGAAAACCGGGCAGATAACTGTTTTCGCCGCTGGCGGCCATGGCGGCCATGGCTTCGGCGTTGCGGCCCCACAGCAGCACGTCGTGGCGGCCGGCCAGGGCCATGGCCACGGCCGTGCCCCAGGCGCCGGCGCCCAGGATGGTGATCTTGCGGATGGCGGGAATACTATCGGGAGTGACTTCAGGAGAAACTTGCATGCAACCTCAACGGGCAGGGGGGACGGGCGCGGTGCTTACAAGCCCCACACTTCGCTGGTCTTGACGTAGCCGCTCTGGCCATCCTTGTGGCGCACTTTAATCCAGCCGGAGCTTGGCTGCTCGCTCATTTCCAGCAGCACGCCCTTGTCGACGAGAATGATGGCGGAGGCGGTGTCATCGGGGCTGGCGCGAACCTTGAGGTTCGCGGCGCGCGCCACGACGTTGCGCTTGGCTGACAGGCCCTTGGCTTCGGTCCAGGCCATTTCGCCGCTGGCGTCGCGTACCTTGACCCATTCGCCGTAGCTGAGCACGACTTCCAGCGGCATGCCGCGTGGCGCCACGTACAGCTTGCCGCCCTTGGCGGACGGCGCGTCGTACAGGATCACGGGGTTTGCTCCCACCGTTTTGAAATCGACGGCGTGACTGGCGGCGGTGGCCAGCAGCAGCACGGCGCCGGCGATCCAGCGGAACTTGCTCAAGAGCGCACTTTTCAACATGATATTTTTGAACCTTAACGAAACACGGCGGCCAGGCCGCCGTTTCTTACCTGCAGTATAGAACACTCACAAAACCGTCGCGAGCGGCAGTGCATCGCAGGCCGCAAGGCGCGCCGCGCAGCAGGTTTGGTGAGATGTTCTTAGTGCGTTTCGCTGGCTGCTGGTGCTGCGGCAGCGGCGTCAGCAATAGCTTGCAGACGTTGTTGGTAGAACACTTCGAAGTTGATCTCGGCCAGGTGCACTGGCGGGAAGCCGGCACGGGTGATCACGTCGGCGATGTTGGCGCGCAGGTAAGGGTAGATGATGTTCGGGCAGCCGATTCCCAGCAGCGGATCGAGTTGATCGGCAGGAATGTTGCGTGCTTCGAAAATACCGGCTTGCTTGCCTTCAACCAGGAAAGCGACTTTTTCGCCGACTTTGGCGGTGACGGTGATGGTCACGGTGGCTTCGAAGATCCCGTCGGCCAGAGGCGCAGCGCCCACGTCCAGCGCTACTTCGATGGCTGGCGCTTCTTGTTCCAGGAAAATAGCTGGGGAATTTGGTTGTTCCAGCGACATGTCTTTCAGGTAGACGCGTTGGATTTGGAAGACTGGTTGCAGATTTTCGTCAGACATGGAACGCTTTCGTTGTAAGGGACAAGAACGGCACACCGTTCAAATATGGTGCTTGCGGTATTCAAACCGCGCCGGGTAGGCGCGGCCAGATCAGGTGCGAGGGCAATTGTATCAAAACAATACGACAAAAAACCAAGCAATTTCTCGAACCCGCTTTATATCAGGCTGCCGTGCCATTTAACAAGGGGTCCAGCTTGCCAGCTTGATCGAGCGCATACAAATCGTCGAAACCGCCCACGTGGGTATCGCCCACATAGATCTGCGGCACCGTGCGGCGGCCCGTGCGTTCCATCATCTTGATGCGTTCTTCCGGGTCGAGGTCGACGCGGATCTTTTGCACGGTCACGCCCTTGGCTTCCAACAGGCGCTCGGCGCGCACGCAATACGGGCACACGGCGGTGCTATACACAATTACTGGGACACTCATGATGATTCCTTCAGTTTAGGCCGGCTTATTTCGCCAGCGACAAGGTTTTCAATGGCAAACCTTGCTTTTTCCATTCGTCGATACCACCTTCCAGGCTCGTTGCCTCAGCGAAACCGGCTTTGCCCAGCAGGCCGACGGCGGTTGCCGAACGCGAACCTTTCTGGCAAACCACTACAATGGGGCGCGTTTTGAATTTTTCCAGCTCGCCCAGGCGTTTTGCCAGTTCCGGCAGCGGCATATTTTTTGCGTCAGGCAAGTGGCCCGTGGCGAATTCTTCCGCGTTGCGCACGTCGACGATGATGGTCTTGCCACGGTTGATCAGTTGCGTGACTTCCAGCACGGTCGCGCGTTTGCCGCGCATCGACAGCAGTGGCCAGAGGAGGGCGCCGCCGGAAATAATGACGATGGCAAACAGAAAAATGTGGTCGATAATGAATTTCACGTAGGGTCCAATGGTTTAAGTCAATCCGCGCATTATAAAATAGAAGCTGGACGAGGTCTTTTTACGTTTTGCTTTTTTGATTTGAACCCCTTGAGAAGATAGAACTATGTACAAAATCGTTTTCATGCGTCACGGCGAATCCACCTGGAATCTCGATAACCGCTTCACCGGCTGGACCGACGTCGATCTGACGGAAAAGGGCGTCAACGAAGCCAGGGCCGCCGGCCAGATCCTCAAGCAGGAAGGTTTTACGTTCGACGTGGCCTACACTTCCGTCCTGAAGCGCGCCATCCGCACCCTGTGGCTGGCGCTCGACGAGATGGATATGATGTATCTGCCCATCAAGAACGACTGGCGCTTGAACGAGCGTCACTACGGCGCCCTGCAAGGCCTGGACAAGGGCGAGACAGCCGCCAAGTATGGCGACGAGCAAGTACTGGTGTGGCGCCGCAGCTACGACACGCCGCCGCCGCCGCTGGAAGCGAACGATGACCGCGCCTCGTTCAACGATCCGCGCTACGCCGGCTTGCCGCAAGCGTCGATTCCGCTGACCGAATGCCTGAAAGACACCGTGGCGCGCGTGATGCCGTCCTGGGACGAGGAAATCGCCCCGGCCATTCGCGCCGGCAAGAAAATCATCATCTCGGCCCACGGCAACAGCCTGCGCGCGCTGATCAAGATGCTCGATGGCATCAGCGACAGCGATATCGTCGGCCTGAACATCCCGAACGGCCAGCCGCTCGTGTATGAACTGGACGCCGACCTGAAACCGATCCGTCATTACTACCTGGGCGACCCGGCAGCGATTGCGGCAGCGCAAGCGGCCGTGGCGAACCAAGGGAAGGCCAAGTAACTTGTTGTCTTTCTTCCGCGGCACAGCAATCGCCCCCTCTGCTGAACGACCCCTGCCGGCGTGGCGCGCCGGCGCCATGCTGTGCGCAGCGCTGCTGTTCTGCAGCGCTGCCGCACAGGGTGCCAAGCCCACCGAACGCAGCAAGCAGAAAGCGGCCGCGGAAGCACAACGTGCTGGATTGCAACAAAAGCTGACGGCGCTCAAGCGCGACATCAGCCGCACGGAAAGCGCCAAGGATGACGCGGCCGATACCTTGGCCGAGTCGGAAGAGGCCATTTCCAACGCCAACCGCGCCTTGCGCGACCTGGCGCAGGAGCAAAGCGCGACGGGCGTGAAACTCAATGCGCTGGGGCAAGAGCACCAGCAACTGACGGCCACCGTCGAAAAACAAAAAGCGCAGCTGTCAAAGTTGCTGCGTAAACAATATGTCGCCGGCAACGAAGACCGCATCAAGCTGCTCTTGTCGGGCGACAATCCGAACCGCATCAACCGCGACTTGCAATTGATGGCCTATGTGTCGCAGGCGCAGGCGCGCCTGCTCGACGCCTTGCGCGCCAACTTGCTGGCGGTGGAGAAAAACCAGGCGGACGTGCAGAACGCCAAGGATGAACTGGAAGAAATCGCGCAGGAAGAGCGCGACCAGAAGGCCCTGCTGGTGCAAGAGAAGGCGCGCCGCGCCGCCTTGCTGACGAGCTTGTCGCAGCGCCTGGTGGCGCAACGCAAGGAAGTGGGCAATGTCGAGCGCGACGAACAGCGCATGGGCAGCCTGGTCGACAAGCTGGCGAAACTGATCGAAGAGCAGGCCGCCGCCGCCGCGGCTGAAAAGAAACGCCAGCAATTGCTGGCCGAGCAGCGTGCCGCCGCGAAAGCGGCCGCCGACGCCAGGATCGCGGCGGAAAAACGCGAACGCTTGCTGGCCGCGCGCGCCAAGGCCGCCCAGGCGCAGGCCGAACGCGAACGCCTGGCGAAAGAACAACAAAACAAATCGGGCAAGATCAAGCCGCAAACGCCGCCGGCGCCGCCCGTGAAACTGGAACCGATCGACGACGACGAGCCGCCGCAGGTGGCCAAGGTGACACCGAAGCCGGAACCCAAGCCGGAGCCGGAACGCCCAAGCCTGGGCCCGGCCGCGCCGGCCGGCGCCTTTGCCAGCCTGAAAGGGCAGCTGCGCGCCCCCGTGGCGGGCAAGATCGCCGCTCGCTTCGGCAGCAAGCGTGGTGACGGCCCCAGCTGGAAGGGCGTGTTCATCCGCACCGGTGAAGGCAGCGAGGTCCACGCCATCGCCGGCGGCCGGGTCGTGTTTTCCGACTGGCTGCGCGGCTTCGGCAATTTGATCATCGTCGACCATGGCGGCCAGTACATGAGTATTTATGGCAATAACCAATCCTTGCTGAAACGCGTGGGCGATGCCGTCAAGGGCGGCGACGCCATTGCCAGCGCGGGCAACAGCGGCGGCAACGAGGAATCAGGGCTATACTTTGAATTGCGTCATCAGGGCCGCGCCTTCGATCCAGCCACCTGGGTGAAGTTTTAAGTTCCCCAGCGAATTTGTAGAGGCGAAGAATACATGGGTATCAAAGTCAAAAGTATCGGCCTGATCGGTCTGGGCGTGCTGGCCGGCATCGGCATGTCGCTGCAGTTCCCGGCCGTGGCGCAGAAAATCACGAATGCCCCGCTGCCGCTCGACGAGCTGCGCCAGCTGTCCGACGTCTTCGGCCTGATCAAGTCCGATTATGTCGAGAAGGTGGAAGACAAGAAACTCCTGACGGAAGCCATTTCCGGCATGGTCTCGTCGCTGGACCCGCATTCCGTCTACCTCGATAAAAATGCTTTCAAGGAAATGCGCGAGAGCGTGCAGGGCAAGTTTGTCGGCATCGGCATCGAGGTGAGCATGGAAGACGGCTACGTGAAAGTCGTCTCGCCCATCGAGGACAGCCCGGCCGCCAAGGCCGGCATCCTGGCCGGCGACCTGATCACCCGCCTCGACAATATCCCGCTGAAGGGCTTGCAGCTGGAGGAGGTCATCAAGAAGATGCGCGGCCAGCCCGGCACCAAGCTGGTGCTGACCATGTCGCGCAAGGGCGAAAGCCGCCCGCTGGTGTTCCCCATCGTGCGCGAGGAAATCCGCGTGCAAAGCGTGAAAGCCAAGATGGTCGCGCCCGGCTATGCTTGGCTGCGCATCGCCCAGTTTCAGGAACCGACCGTCGATGACATGGTCAAAAAGATCAACGCGCTGTATGCGCAAGACCCCAAGCTCAAGGGCCTGGTGCTGGACTTGCGCAACGATCCCGGTGGCGTCGTGCCGGGCGCTATCGGCGTGGCGACAGCATTTCTTCCGGGTAATTCCGTGATCGTTTCCACCAAGGGCCAGTTGCCGGAGTCGAAGCAAGTGTTTTATGGCCGCCGCGAATTCTATGCGCCGCCGGGCGCCAAGGCCGACCCGCTGGCCAAGCTGCCGGCCGCGCTGAAAACCGTGCCGCTGGTGGTGCTGGTCAATGCCGGTTCCGCTTCCGCCTCGGAAATCGTCGCCGGCGCCTTGCAGGATTACCAGCGCGCCACCGTCATCGGCACGCAAACGTTCGGCAAGGGTTCCGTACAAACCTTGCGCCAGATCACGGCCGATACGGCCGTCAAGCTGACCACGGCCCGCTACTACACGCCAAAAGGCCGCGCAATCCAGGCGCGCGGCATCGTGCCCGACTTGCTGGTCGATGAAACGGCCGAAGGCGATGGCTGGAACAGCCTGCGCGTGCGCGAGGCGGACCTGGAAAAACACTTGAGCAGCAACGACGGCAAGCCGGAAGCGGCCAAGCCGACGATGGAAGGCATGCAAGATCAATTGGAAGAAGAGCAGCGCCTGATCGCCACGGCGAAAAAGCGCAAGCCGCTCGAATACGGCGCCAAGGATGATTTCCAGTTGCAGCAAGCCTTGAACCACTTCCAGGGCTTGCCGGTGCAGCTGGCCAAGGTGGACCCGAAGGCGGAGAAGATCGGCGCCAAGCCGGAAATTGCTTCCGACACCAAGGCCGATGACAAAAAGATTCCTGTGCAAAAACCGTAGTCGCCGCCATGAACGACGCCCAACTGCTGCGCTATTCGCGCCATATCCTGCTTGATCAGATCGGCATCGAAGGCCAGCAAGCCTTGCTCGATGCGCATGTGCTGGTGATTGGCGCGGGCGGGCTGGGCTCGCCGGCCGCCATGTATCTGGCCGCCAGCGGCGTCGGCAAGCTGACCCTGGTCGATGACGATACGGTCGACCTGACCAACCTGCAGCGCCAGATCGCCCACACCACGGCCCGCGTGGGCCAGCCGAAAGTGCTGTCGGCGCGCGAAACCTTGACCGGCATCAATCCCGAAATTGACATCGTCGCCTTGCAAGAGCGCCTCGACGGCGCGCGCCTGGCTGAACTGGTCTTGTCCGCCACGGTGGTGCTCGACTGCACCGACAACTTCGCCACGCGCCACGCCGTCAACCGCGCCTGCGTGGCGGCCCGGGTGCCGCTGGTGTCGGGCGCGGTGATCCGTTTCGATGGGCAAGTGAGCGTGTTCGACCCGCGCACGGGCACGCAACCCTGTTATTCCTGCCTGTTTCCGCAAGAGCAGCAGTTCACGGACGAGGCGTGCTCGAGCATGGGCGTGTTCGCGCCGCTGGTGGGCGTGGTGGGCGCCATGCAGGCGGCCGAAGCGCTGAAACTCATCATGGGCGCGGGCGAATCGCTGGCCGG
This sequence comes from Janthinobacterium sp. 78, assembly GCF_003096775.1. Taxonomy (NCBI): domain Bacteria; kingdom Pseudomonadati; phylum Pseudomonadota; class Betaproteobacteria; order Burkholderiales; family Oxalobacteraceae; genus Janthinobacterium; species Janthinobacterium sp. 78. The sequence continues at coordinate 640,339 of NZ_QENT01000001.1, forward strand.
ACGGCTGCTGCTGCTCGACGGTTTGCACATGGAATGGAGCAGCATGCGGGTCGCGCGCGACCCCGGCTGCGCCGTTTGCGGTGTAGTGGTCTTGCCGCTCTGAATAGCCCCGCACAAATTTTTCCCCATATGACAGGCTTTGTCATATTTCCGCTTTATACTCTGCACTCATTACTCACCTTCTTCTCTCTTTCTTATGCAAAACGCAGCAAACCATCCGATACGCCAGCGCCGCGCGCGCGGCTTCACTTTGATCGAAATCATGGTAGTGGTGGTGATCATGGGCATCCTCGCTTCGCTGGTGGTGCCCAAGCTGATCGCTCGCACGGGCGAGTCGAAAGTGGCGGCGGCGAAAGTCGACATCGCCACCGTGATGCAAGCCTTGAAACTGTACCGACTGGACAACCAGCGCTACCCGACTACCGAACAGGGCCTGCGTGCCCTGGTCGAGAAGCCGACCACGGGACCGGCCGCGAATGGCTGGAAGGCCGGCGGCTACCTGGAAAAGATGCCGAAAGATCCGTGGGGCAACCCATACCAGTTCCTGTCACCGGGCGTGAAAGGCGAAGTCGACCTGATTTCGCTGGGTGCCGACGGCCAGCCTGGCGGTAGCGGCGACGATGCCGATATCGGCTCCTGGGAACTGTAAGTTTTTCATTGCATGCCTGCCATGACCACCGGTCTGCGCCAGCGCGGCTTCACGCTGATCGAATTGCTGGTGGTGATGGTCATCATCGGGGTGACCCTGGGCCTGGTGTCGCTGAACGCCATGCCGAATGGCCAGCAAGCGCTGCAAAAAGAAGCCGAGCGCATCGCCCTGCTGCTGCAGCTGGCACGCGATGAAGCCATCGTGCGCAGCCGGCAAGTGGCGTTCGAGGCGGACGAAAATCAATACCGTTTCCTGGTCCTCAATGAAAAGCTGTGGCAACCCGTGACGCAGGATGACTTGCTGCGCGAGCGCGCGTTTGCCAACACGCCCATGCTGCTCAGCGTGCAGCCGTCGAACAGCGTGGCTCAGCCGCTGCGCATCATCTTCGGCCGCGAACCGGTCGACAAGCCTTTCGTGCTGACCCTGGCCAGCGGCGAGCGCAGCGTGGCCATCCGCGCCGATGGCATCGGCCACTTCACGGTCGAGCAATGATGGGTCTCTCCCGATCACGCCGCCAGCGCGGCTCGCAGTTCGGCTTCACTTTGCTGGAAGTCCTGGTGGCCCTGGTCATCGTCGGCACGGCCCTGGGTGCTTCGCTGCGCGCCGTCGGCAGCCTGACGCAGAACAGCGACGGCTTGCGCAGCGCCATGATGGCCACCTGGTCGGCGGAAAACCATTTGGTGCGACTGCGCCTGGCAAAAACCTTTCCGCAGACGGGCAAGCGCACGGTCGACTGCCCGCAGGGCGATTTAAAACTGATCTGCGAAGAGGAAGTGGTGGCCACGCCGAATCCCCGCATCCGCCAAGTGCGCGTGAACGTGTACGACGTGCAATACCCGGCCCGGCGCATCGTGCGCCTGGTCTTGCTGGCGTTCAACGACTGATGGCGCGCCGCAATCACTCCGCGTCGGGTTTCACCTTGATCGAGCTGCTCGTGGCGATCGGCATTTTGGCCATGGTCGCCGTGCTGGGCTGGCGCGGCCTGGACAGCATCATGCGTTCGCGTGAAGTGCTGACCAGCCAGCTGGAGCAGGCGCGCGGCATGCAGCTGGCGTTTGCCCAGATGCAAAGCGATTGTGACCATCTGGCTGGTGCCGGCCAGAGCAATACCCTGCTGAATGGCCGCCTGAACTTGTCGGCGGAAAATGACCGCCTGACCCTGGTGCGCCTGGCCGCATCGGAACAGGAGCCGCAACAGTTGCAAGTGGTCACTTACCGTCTGCGTGGCGGCGTGCTGACGCGGCGCGAGTCGAACGGCACGCGCGACCTGGCCGTGCTCGACACGCTGTGGCAGGCGGCGCGCGACGATACCGATACCTCCAACGCCGACGTGGCCCTGATGCATGGCGTCGACAGCATGGTCATGCGCGGTCAAATGCGCCAAAATACGCCCAATCCTGAGTGGATCACCATGTTTGCCGGTACAAAAACAGAGGATTTTGTCGGCCTGGAAGTGACCTTGCAAATGCCGGGCCAGGATGCGGGCCTGTCCAAAGTCTTTTTGTTGGGGCCGGGATGAAGCACTTTTCGCTCCCCGCGCGCCAGCGCGGCGTGGCCGTCATCACGGCCCTGCTGCTGACGGCGCTGGCCATTACCGTCGTCGCCAGCCTGTTCTGGCAGCAGCAAGTGCAGGTGCGTTCGATGGAAAACCAGCGCCTGCGCCTGCAGACGCAGTGGGCCATGCGCGGCATGGTCGACTTCGCCCGCTTCTGGTTGCGCCAGGATAATCCCTCGCAGACCGCGCTGGACGGCGTGTGGGCCACGCCCATCGAGGAAGCACGGCTCGACGATTACGTCGACCGCGAAAAGGTCGACACGGAAAAATTTGACGCCACCGTCTCGGGCCGCGCGCTCGATGCGCAGGCGCGTTTCAATATCACCAACCTGGCCGCCGCCACGGGCATTGTCAGCCAGTCCTACGTGCAGGCCTACCAGCGGCTGCTGGCCAACTTGCAGCTCGATAGTTCCCTGGCGCAGGCGACGGCCGATGCCGTGCTGCGCGCGCGGCCGAAACCGCGCGCCATGGACAGCGGCAGCGATGGCAAGACGCCCGCCTCCACGCCCCCATCGGGCGGCAGCAGCGAGCCGATGGCCTTCACGCAGGTCGAGGACTTGCTGGCCGTGCCCGGCTATACGCCGCAAATCATCGAAAAGCTGCGCGACTTCATCATCGTGTTGCCGGAAATAACGTCCGTGAATGTGAATACGGCGCCGGCCGAGGTGCTGGCGGCCGTGACGATGATGTCGCTGTCTGAAGCCAGCGCGCTGACCTTGAGCAATCCGCGCAAAAAGTTTGTCGATTTGGCAAACTTCAAGAATAATATCAATGGCAGTGTGATTGAGGGCGTCGAGCTCGATGTGAAGAGCCGCTACTTCCTCACCGTCATCCGCGTGCGGCTGGACCGTGCCGCCCTCGATGCCGTGGCGCTCGTCAATCGCAAAACGGATCCGCAGCGCACCACCAGCCTGGTCTGGTTGCGGGAAAATTAACCCCTGAAAGCGAGTCACTTTGATAATATTGTATATCCGTCACCCGGCCAGGGCGTCCATCGATAGCGCGCCGGCCTGCTCCTTCGTGCTGGCCGGCGACGGCGGCGCCCTGTTGCAGCAGGGCAGCGCGCCGCTGGGCAGCCTGGGGCAGCTGATCGCCGGCGCGAAGCAGGTGGTCTTGCTGCTGGCGGCGGCCGACGTGACTCTGCTGCGCCTGAAAACCCCGCCGCTGGCCGGCGCCCGCCTGCGCGCGGCCTTGCCTGGCCTGGTGGAAGAACATATCCTCGGTGACACGCAGGACTGCCTGCTGGCCGCCGGTGTGCCCGATGCTGCCGGCATGCGCACGGTCGCCGTGGCGCAGCGCGCCTGGGCCGGGGTACTGGTGAAGGCTTTACTGGCGCAGGGCGCGCGCAAGGTGGTGCTGCTGCCGTCGCAGCTATGCCTGCCCTTGCAGCCAGGCAGCGTGACGGCCTCCTTGCAGGCGGCCGGCGACGGCCTGGAACTGGCCTTGCGCCAGGCCCCGCAAGAAGGGCTGGGCCTGGTCTTGCCGGCTCACCCTCAGCAGGCGCTGCTGACGACGCGCGCGTTTGCCGGCGACGTGCCGCTGACGGTCTACGTGGCGCAGGCCGAGCTGGCGCAATATCAACAGCTCGCTGCCGGCATGCAGGGCGTGACGCTGGAACCCGATCATTGGGCGCACTGGATCGCCGGCGCCAAAAATGCGGGACTGGACCTGGCGCCCGCGCTGGGCACGGCCACTGGGTCGGCCACCGAATGGCGCCGCTGGCGCTGGCCGCTGCGCCTGGCGCTGCTGGCCGTGATCGTCAACCTGGCCGGCATGAATATCGAATGGATGCGGCTGAAGCGCGAGGCCGCCACCGTGCGCACCTCGATGCAGCAAACCTTCAAGGCCGCGTATCCGAATGAAGCGCCCGTGTATGGACTGGAAGCGGAGCAGATGCGGCGCAATATCGCCGCCGCCCGCCTGCAGGGCGGGCAAGCGAGCATGGACGATTTTACGAGCATGAGCGCGGCGCTGGGCGAGGCGCTGGGTGGCTTGGCCGGGCGCGGCGTGGTGGCGTCACTGGAATATCGCGAGCGCAGCCTGATCGTCACGCTGAAACCGGATATGGTCGACGCCAGCGCGCAGGCGCAGGTGCGCGATGGCCTGGCCGCGCGCAAGCTGGCCTTGAATGAAACGGCGCCGGGCGTGTGGAAGATCACGCCGGCCACGGGAGCAAAAGCATGAGTGCAGCAGTAAATCAGGCGCGCGCCGCGTTGACGCGGCAGCAGCAGGCGCTGCAAGCCTTTTGGGCGGAACGCACGCAGCAGGAGCGCAAGCTGCTGGCCATCGGCGGCGTGGTGGCGGGACTGGCCCTCGTCTACGCGGTGTTTTTCGAGCCGGCCTGGACGGGCCGCATCGCCTTGCAAAAGAGCTTGCCCGAGCTGCGCCAGAACGCGGCCCAGCTGCAGGCGCTGGCGCGTGAAGCGGGCGACCTGGCGCGCCAGGCGCCCGTGCAGGTCGCTCCCATGAGCCGTGACAGCATAGACGCGTCGCTGAAGGCGCGCGGCCTGGCGCCGCAATCGCTGTCGCTGACGGGAGAGTACGCGCGCGTGCAATTGAACGGCGTGCCGTTTGCCAGCGTCATGCTGTGGCTGGACGGCTTGCGCCGCGAAGGCCGCGTGGCGGTGCAGGAAGCGAAGATCACGGCGCAGACGGTGCAGGATAAGGCGGTGGCGGGCCTGGTCGATGCCAGCCTGACCCTGCACCAGAGCCCGGGCGCGGCACGATGAGGCGCTTGCTTGGCTGGCTGCTGGCCATCATCGTCAGCGTCTGCGTCACCCTGCTGGTATTTTTCCCGGCCGGCTGGGTCGCCGGCATCGTGGAAAAGCAGACGGGCGGACGTTTGACCTTGGGCGACGCGCAAGGTACCCTGTGGCGCGGCTCGGCCTTTATCGGCGGGGCGGCCAGCGCGAATGGCGCCGTGACGCCGCTGCTGCCGGGGCGCTTCAGCTGGCGCATTTCGCCCTCGGTGCTGTGGGGATCGGCGGACGTGGAATTGCAGAATCCGCAGGCGCTGTCGCAGCCGGTGAACCTGCGCGGTTCGTGGTCGCACTGGCAGGTCAGCCCGGCGGCCCTGCTGCTGCCGGCCGATGGCCTCGGCGGCCTCGGTGCACCATTAAATACCGTGGCGCCGACGGGCAGCATGCGCCTGTCGTGGAGCACCCTGCAGCTGGCCCTGGAGCAGCGGCAGTTTTCCGCCGTCGGCCGCACCACCTTGCAGATGACGGACATGGCCTCGCGCCTGTCGTCCTTGCGTCCGCTGGGCAGCTACGAGCTCGATTTCGATTGGCAGGGGCAGCAGGCGACGTTGACCCTGCGCTCCATCAAGGGACCGCTGCTGCTTGACGGCAGCGGCAGCCTGCAACAGGGGCGCATGCAGTTTTCCGGCCAGGCCCAGGCCGCAGCAGGATATGAAGAGACCTTGGCGAGTTTGTTGAATTTGCTGGGACAGCGCCGTAGCAATAGCGAAAAAAACATCATCGCCTTAGAGTTCAGACAATGAAAAAACCATCCGTGAGCCCCCATACTTTCTCCTTTTCGCTGCGCCGCCTGTCGGCCGCCGCTTTGCTGTGCTGTTCCGTGGCCGGCATGCCGGCACCCGCCTGGGCCGCACCCGGTGATGAAGCGGCGCTCAATTTCGTCGGTGCCGACATCGAGTCGGTGATCAAGGCCGTGGGCCATTACACCAACATCAATTTCGTCATCGACCCGCGCGTCAAGGGCACGATCACGCTGGTGTCGGAAAAATCGATCAGCAAAACTCAGGCCTTCGGGCTGCTGGCCTCCGCGCTGCGCTTGCAGGGCTATGCGGTGGTGTCCGGCGACGGCTACGCGAAAGTGGTGCCGGAAGCGGACGCCAAGCTGCAATCCGTGCCGACCCAGGTGGGCAACGGCGCCAGCCAGGTGAAGGGCGACCAGATCGCTACCCAGGTGTTTTACCTGAACTACGAATCGTCGGCCAACCTGCTGGCCGTGCTGCGCCCCCTGATCTCGCCGAACAACACGATCAACGCCAATCCGGGCAACAACTCGCTGGTGATCACCGATTACGCGGATAACCTCAAGCGCCTGGCGAAGATCATCGCCGCGCTCGACGTGCCCGCCTCGACGGACCTGGATGTGATCCCCGTGCGCTATGCCATCGCGTCCGACCTGGCCTCGATGGTGAATAAACTGATGGAAGGCGGGAATGCGGGGGCCGCCGCAGGGGCCGACGCTGGCAAGGTCTCCGTGCTGGCCGACCCGCGCACCAATTCGCTGGTGCTGCGCGCGCCGTCGGCGGCGCGCGCCAACCTGGCCAAGTCGCTGATCTCGAAGCTGGACCAGCCCACCACGCAGCTGGGCAATGTGCACGTGGTGTACCTCAAAAATGCGGACGCCACCAAGCTGGCGCAGACCCTGCGCTCGGTGGTGACGTCGGACGGCACGGCCGCCACCGCGCAGCAGGGCGTCGGCAACCAGAACACGAACAACCAGATCGGCCAGAACAACAGCGGCATGAACAGCACTGGCCTGGGCGGCAATACGCAAAGCGGCAGCACGGGCGGCGCTTCGCTGAACAACGCGCCGCAGCAACTGTCGTCGGGCGGCGCGGCCGGTTTCATCCAGGCCGATGCGTCGACGAATACGCTGATTTTGACCTGCAACGAAGCCGTCTACCGCAACCTGCGCGCTGTGATCGACCAGCTTGACGTGCGCCGCGCCCAGGTCTACATCGAGGCGCTGATCGTCGAAGTGACGTCGGCCAAGGCGTCCGAATTCGGCGTGCAGTGGCTGGGGCTGTCGGGCGACAGCACCAGCAACTACCGCGTGGGCGCCTTGCAGTCGTTCGCCGGCGGCACCACCAACAACATCGCTGCCATCGCCACGGGCGGTGGCAAGGTCTTGCCGACGGGCGGCCTGACCCTGGGCATCTTCAAGCAGATCAACGGCGCGCTGGGCCTGGGCGCCGTGGCGCATGCGCTGGAATCGGACGGCAATGCGAATATCCTGTCGACGCCGAACCTGATCACCCTGGACAATGAACTGGCGACCATCAAGGTGGGCCAGAACGTGCCTATCCTGACGGGCCAGTACACCAGTACGGCCGGCACCAATACCAATCCGTTCCAGACCATCGACCGCAAGGAAGTGGGCCTGACCCTGAAGGTGCGCCCGCAGATTTCCGAGGGCGGCACCATCAAGCTGGGTATCTATCACGAGACGTCGAGCGTGGACAAATCCACCGCGTCGGCCGTCAGCGGCATCACCATCAACAACCGCGTGATCGAAAACAATGTGCTGGCCGACGATGGCCAGATCATCGTGCTGGGCGGCCTGATCGAGGACACCACGGGCGACAACGCGGAGAAAGTGCGCGGCCTGGGCGACATTCCCCTGATCGGCAACCTGTTCAAGTACCAGACGCGCGAGCGCAAGAAAACCAACCTGATGATCTTCCTGCGCCCGGTCATCGTGCGCAACAAGGAGCAGAGCGGCAGCCTGGCGGCCGACCGCTACGACTACATGCGCTCGGCCGAGACGGCCGCCGTGCCGGCCACGGGCAACCTGATGCTGAAAGACCTGGGTACGCCTGTGCTGCCAGCCCTGCAGGATGGCCAGCCGGTGGGCGGCAACATGGTGACGCGTCCCGTGCCGCCGGCGCCGACGCCGCCGCCAGGCGCGCCGGCCAACGCGGCCACGCCGCCGCAGCCGCTGCTGCAGCAGTACCAGCAGCAACAGCCACAGAAGTGATGGGACAGCCATGAGCAATCTGCTTCCCTACGCCTACGCGCGCGATTTCGGCTTGCTGGCCCGGCCCGGCGCGGTCGACGGTGCCCCGGTCGACGTGCTGGTGGCGGCATCGACGGCGCCGGCGGCCATTGCCGAAGTGTCGCGCCGTTTCGGCCAGATTCAATTGACGGTGCTGCCGCGCGGCGAACTCGATGCGGCCATTGCCGGCGCCTACGCGGGCGGCGGCGGCGACGCCTCGCAGATGGCCGATGAATTCGACGCCGACCTGGATTTGACCAAGCTGCTGCAGGACGTGCCAGCCATCGAGGACTTGCTCGAATCGTCCGACGACGCGCCCGTCATCCGCATGATCAACGCCTTGCTCACGCAGGCGCTGCGCGAAGGCGCGTCCGACATCCATATCGAGCCGTTCGAGCAGACCTCCGTCGTGCGTTTTCGCATCGATGGCAGCCTGCGCGACGTGGTGCGCCCGCGCAAAGCCATCCACGGTTCGCTCATTTCGCGCATCAAGATCATGGCGCAGCTCGACATCGCCGAAAAGCGCTTGCCGCAGGACGGCCGCATCACCCTGCGCGTGGGCGGCAAGCCCGTCGACGTGCGCGTCTCGACCCTGCCCACCGGGCATGGCGAACGGGCCGTGTTGCGCTTGCTGGACAAGGAAGCGGGCCGCCTCGACCTGCAGCACCTGGGCATGAGCGCGCCGATGTTGAAACAGTTCGATGGCCTGATCACGCAGCCGCACGGCATCGTGCTCGTCACCGGTCCCACCGGCTCGGGCAAGACGACGACCCTGTACGCGGCGCTGTCGATGCTCAACGCCACCACCACGAACATCCTGACGGTGGAAGATCCGATCGAATACGACCTGGCCGGCGTGGGCCAGACGCAGGTCAATCCGCGCATCGACATGACCTTTGCCAAGGCGCTGCGGGCGATTTTGCGGCAAGACCCCGATGTCATCATGATCGGCGAGATCCGCGACCTGGAGACGGCGCAGATCGCCGTGCAGGCATCCTTGACGGGCCATCTGGTGCTGGCGACCCTGCACACGAACGACGCCTCGGCGGCCGTCACGCGCTTGCTCGACATGGGCATCGAGCCGTTCCTGCTGTCGTCCTCCTTGCTCGGTGTGCTGGCGCAGCGGCTGGTGCGCAAATTGTGCGGCTCCTGCAAGACCTTCGATGGCCAAAGCGGATATTGGCAGGCGGTCGGCTGCGAGCAGTGCGGCCAGACGGGCTACCAGGGCCGCGTGGGCGTGTACGAGCTGCTGCGCACGACGGAGCAGATCCGCGCGCAGATCCACAACCGCGCCTCGGAAGCTGAGGTGCGCGCCGTCGCCCTGCAGGACGGCATGACGAGCATGCGCGACGACGGCGAACGCTGGCTGCGCGACGGCACCACCACGCAGGCCGAGTTGCTGCGCGTGACCAAAGACTAGGCCCGCCACCATGCCCGCATTCCGTTATGAAGCCGTCGACGCCCAGGGCGCCACCCGCAAGGGCGTGCTCAATGCCGACAGTCCCCGCTCCGCGCGCGCCGAGCTGCGCGTGCAAGGCCTGGTGCCGCTGGCCGTCGAACCGATTGCCGCGCAGGTCGACGCGGCCGGCGTCACCAAGCGGCGCGGCTTCGGCGAGCGCCTGTCGAGCACCGAGCTGGCCCTGTTTACGCGCCAGCTGGCCAGTTTGCTCGAAGCGGGCCTGCCGCTGGAGCAGGCGTTTTCCGCGCTGCTGGAACAGGCCGAGCGGCCGTATTTGCGCGACCTGATTGCCTCGATCCGTTCCGAAGTGATCGGCGGCGCCGCGTTTTCCGACGTGCTGGCGCGCCATCCGCGCGATTTCGCGGAAATCTACCGGGCGCTGGTGGCCTCGGGCGAGCAGATCGGCCATCTGTCGCGCGTGCTGTCGCGCCTGGCCGACTACATCGAACGGCGCAACGCGCTGGTGCAGAAGGTCAAGCTGGCCTTTACGTATCCGGCCATCGTCACGGTGGTGGCGTTTTCCATCGTGATCTTCCTGCTCACCTACGTGGTGCCGCAGATCGTTTCCGTGTTTGCCAATACCAAGCAGAAGCTGCCGCTGCTGACGGTGATCATGCTGGCGCTGTCGGACTTCGTGCGCAATTACGGCATCGTGGTGGGCATCGTCCTGATTGGCGCCTGGTTCGCCTGGCGCCGCGCGCTGCAGCAGCCGGCCTTGAAACGGCGCTGGCATACCTGGCTGCTGACGGCGCCCTTGTACGGCAAGTTCGAGCGCAGCCTGAATACGGCGCGTTTCGCCAGTACCCTGGCCATCACCACGGGCTCCGGCGTGCCGATCCTGCGCGCGCTCGACACCAGCCGCGATACCTTGACCAATGTGGCGATGCAGGAACTGGTGGAAGAAGCCAGCGGCGCCGTGCGCGAGGGCGTCAGCCTGGCGCGCGCGCTGTCGGCGCAAAAGCATTTTCCGCCCATGCTGATCCACATGATACGCGCGGGCGAAATCACGGGCGAGCTGCCGGCCATGCTGGAACGTGCCGCCAGTGCGCAGGAGCAGGACCTGGAACGCCGCACGCTGACCATCGCGGGCTTGCTGGAACCGGCCCTGATCCTGGCCATGGGCGTGGTGGTGCTGCTGATCGTGCTGGCCGTGCTGATGCCGATTATCGAAATCAATCAGCTCGTCAGATAAGAAACTCAAGGAAGCCATGAAGCGTTTGCCTCAATTTACAAGTTTGCTCGCCGTCGTGGCGCTGTCCGTGTCGCTGGCCTACTGGGCCATGCAGCTGTTCAAGGCGCCGCAGCGCCCCATCAATCCACCCGCCGTACCGGTGGTGCAGGATGCCAGCGTGGAGGCGGGCGCTGCATTGTTTGGCGGCCAGGTCAGCGTAGCCACGGCCAGCAACTACCAGCTCAAGGGCGTGGTCGCGGCCGGCAATGGCCGTGGCAGCGTGGCCATCATCGCCACCGACGGCAAGCCGTCCGTGGCCTTGCCGGAAGGCGCCGAGGTGGCGCCCGGCGTGACGGTGCTGGAAGTGCATGCGCGCCATGTGCTGCTGCGCGATGGCGGCGTGAGCAAGCGCATCGACCTGGTGGCCGACGACAAGGCGCTGGCCTTGCCGGGGCCAGTGTCTGCCAGCCCGGCACCGGCGTCGGCAACGAATCTGGTGCCGCCGCCGCTGCCGATGGAGCAGCAGCGTCCGGCGACCATGATGCCGGCGCCGCCGCAGGTGAGCAGCACCGGCGCGCCGCCGTCAAATTGAGCTGATTTTCGGGATCACCCCATTACCACCATGCTGATGGCGCCGTGCCGTCATCGCAACAGGAGTCCTCATGTTTTCGATTCGTGCCGTCCTGGCAGCAGGCTGCGTGGCGGCGCTGTGCGCCTTGCCGCACGCCGGCGCCGCCGCTGACGTTCCCGCCAGCACCGTTGCCTCCGCTCCCGCCCTGGCCGTTCCTGCGCCCGTAGCGGCGCGCCCGCGCATTGCACTGGTGCTGTCGGGCGGCGGCGCGCGTGGTCTCGCGCATATCGGCGTATTGAAAGTGCTGCAGGAGCTGCATGTGCCGATCGACATGGTGGTCGGCACCAGCATGGGTGGCGTGGTGGGCGGCGCGTATGCGGCCGGCGCTTCCGTGGCGGACCTGGAAAAAATGGCGCGCGAGACCAACTGGGCGCGCGTGGTGGCCGACCGGCCGCCGCGTGACGAACTGGCGTTTCGCCGCCGCGAAGAAGATTTATTGCTGCCGTCGCGCATCGAGTTTGGCATCAGCCGCAACGGCATTTCCACGCCGCCGGCTGCGGCCAGCAATGCGGCGCTGGAAATGGCGCTGAACCGGCTGCTGCCGGCCGGCATGCGCGACCGCCCCGCCAGTCAGCTGCCGCTGCCCTTCCGCTCGGTGGCGTCCGACCTGGTCAATGGCGAGCTGGTGGAACTGGTCGACACGCCGCTGTTCCTGTCGATGCGCGCCTCGCTGGCCGTGCCTGGCGTGTTTGCTCCCGTGCGCGTGAATAACCGCCTGGTCGTGGACGGGGGCCTGGTGCGCAACCTGCCCGTCGACATGGCGCGCGCCATGGGTGCCGACATCATCATCGCTGTCAACGTGGGCACGCCGCTGGCGCCGGAAAAAGACCTGGGCAGCGCCATCGGCGTGGCGCAGCAGATGCTGCAGATCCTCACGGAGCAGAATGTGCAGCGCTCGCTCAAGGAATTGCGTCCGCAGGATATCCTGGTGGCGCCGGATCTGACGGGCGTCAGCTTCCTCGATTTCGAGAACTATGCGCGCGCCATGCGCGCCGGCGAACAGGCGACGCAGGCGCTGGCCGCCCGCCTGGCGCCGCTGGCCCTGCCGCCGGAACAGTATGCGGCGCGCGAGCAGCTGCGTCTGGCGGCGCCGGCCTTGCTGGACGTGGCCCTGCCGCTCACGCGCCTGGCCGTGGAGAGCGAAGGCGACATCAATCCGCGCATCCTGCAGGCGCAATCGGGCCTGGTGGAAGGGCAGGCCGTCAGCCAGGAAGATGTGCTCAAGGCGGCGGCCAAGCTGTATGGCCGCGGCGACGTGGCGCGCGTGGAGACGGACGTGGTCGATGCCGGCGACCAGCGCACGGTCAGCATCAAGGCGGTCGAAGCGCCATGGGCCAGCAACCGCCTGCGCGTGGGGCTGGAGCTGTCCAGCGATTTCAGAGACAGCAACAGCTTCGCCCTGAAGCTGCTGCACGTGCGTTCGAACCTGAACAGCTGGGGCGGCGAGTTGCGCAGCATGGCGCAGATCGGCAATGCGCGCGGCTATGGTGTGCAGTTCTGGCAGCCGCTGGGAGCAGGCAACCCGTGGTATATCGCGCCGCAGCTGCAGTACACCTCGTCGGCGATGGATGTCTTCGACCAGGGCCGGCGCAGCGCGCGCGTGGCGTACAGCGGCCAGACGGCGGCGCTGGTGCTGGGACGCGAGTTCGGTACCTGGGGCGATTTGCAGTTCGGTGTCACGCGCACGGAGATCAAGGGCAAGCTGGCGATACCGGCCGATCCCACGCAGCCTGAGTCGCGTGGGCTGGGTACCACCCAGTTTGTCCAGTTCCGCGTCGATACGCTCGATTCGCCGGGCTTCCCCACGCGCGGCGCGCTGCTCGATGCTACCTGGACGCGCGCTTCGACCACGGGTTCGGGCGAGGCGGCGCTGGGCCGCTCTTCGCTGACGGCATTGAAGGCTTTCGGTTACGGCAACTGGGCCGGCCACGTGTATGGCGAATGGGCGCGCGCGCAGCGCGGCGAGGCTCCACTCAGCCTGGGCGGCTTTCTGCGCCTGTCCGGCACGGATTCTCAATCGGTGAGCGGGCGCAGCATCGCCCTGGCGCGCGTGGTGATGGCGCGCCGCATCGCTTCCCTGCCCAGTACTCTGGGCGGCGCCGTGCGGGCCGGCTTTTCGCTGGAAATGGGCGGCGGCTTTGACCAGAACGAGCGCTGGAAATCCAGCAAGTTCACGCAGGCCAGCAGCGCCTTCATCTCCGTCGATACGCGCTTCGGCCCCGTATACGTGGCCTCGGGCGCATCGAAGGGCGGCGAGAGCACCTTCTATCTGTTCCTGGGACCCGTTTGGTAGCCGGCGGGGGCCGTGCTGCGGCGCAGAGCCGTGAAGGCGGCAAATTCCCATGAGCGAAACCCCAGCAGCAGGGTAAAGCCATCGCGTTCGGCAGGTGCCAGGCGGCGGTCGTTCTGGTGCAGCCGCGCCAGTTCCTCGGCCAGCTGGCGGATCTTTTGCACCAGTTCCTGCGCGCTCGACAGCGACAGGCGCGCCGGGATGCACATCAGCGTTTCGCCGGCACCGTCAAAATGGCCGCTGAAATAATCGGCCACCACGTGTTCGCGGAAGTACTGCTGCACCGGGCCGTCGGCCAGCCAGTGGAAGGCGTTCGAGACGCGCAGGCTGTAGCGGTTCAGGGGCTTGAGTTCGATCAAGCCCAGCCGGTCCAGTTCGGCCAGGCAGCCGATGCACTCGGCCTGCGTCAGCGCATACGTTTCCACCACCTGCTCCAGGCTCCAGTGGCCGAGGCAGCAGATCGCCACCAGCAGCAGGCGCGGATGCGCCACCAGCGACTTTTCTTGCACCAGGGTGAGCGTATCGGCATGCGGCGTGATGTCGGCCGCGCCGCGCAGCACGTCTTCCATGGCGATGCCCGAGGCCTTGCAGATCAGGGCCAGGCGCGAGAGCGACATGTCGTGCTGGCCAAACATGCGCTTGACGCTCGATTCGCTCATGGCGATGCGCTCGGCCAATACCTTGTACGTGATGCCGGCGGCACGCAATTGGGTGCGCAGCACGCGCAAAACCAGTTCAGGTGAACTCACGAGATATCCTTCTTTACAAGTTTGGTAGCAGATGACGGTACCGAATGTAGCCCTTAATGGCACTTTGCACAAGCTGATAGTACTTCTCGGCAAAAAAGATGACACTCCCGCTTGTGGCTCGCGCAGCGCGCTACAACCAGGCAATCCATCCACTTGTAGAGGTTATCCATGTTCCCATCTTTCCGTTTCCCCGCAGCGCTGCTGGCGCTGGCCAGCATCGCTCCCCTGCATGCCGCCGCTGCCGATCCTGCACCGGGTCCCATCTATGCGGGCGCTAGCTATGGCTTTCGCGCCAATAGCGGCCTCGATTGCGTGCCAGGACAAGCCGATTGCGACAAAAGCAGCAAGCGCAATGGCAAGGCCTACCTGGGTTACAGTTTCAACGCGCTGCCGTTTCAGGGCGGCGTGGCCCTGCCTTCGGTTGAACTGGTGGGGTACACAGGCGGCGAGGTCAAGTCAGGCTTCGACACGGGCGCCGGCAAGCGCGCCGGCCGGGGCAAGTTCACGGGCCTCGGCGTGCAGGGCGTGCTCGGCTACCAGTTCGATGCCTTCACCCTGAGCGGGCGCGCCGGCTTGGCCTACACGCAGGGCAAGGTCGATTACCTGGGCGGCGGTTCGGACAAGAAGAACAAGGCCGGCCTGACCTACGGCATCGGCACGGCATATGCGCTGAACCAGAACTGGTCGCTGCACCTCGACTGGGATCGCGTGCCCGTCAAGTACAACAGCAAGCAAACGAGCAAGGTCGACATGTTTTCGCTGGGCGCGTCCTACCGGTTCTAAGGGGGACGTTCAGCAGACGATGGCCTGATGGCGGACGCCCTGTAGAAGGGGTGTCCGCGGGCGGCCGGAAATGACCATGGCTGCGTTGCATGGCCTCACCGTATTATCCATACTGTCTTCGTCCATGCGCCTTGCCATGGACATTTCCAGATCAGTCTTTGACGTCAACCTTCAGCAGCAATTTCGCCAGCAGGCGTTTTTCCTGCTGGCGCTGGCCTGAGACGGTCTTCACGTGCGCGCCGGCGGCGCGCTGCAGGGCGGCCGTGGCGACCGGGTTGCGCGGTTTTTGCGAGGGTTCGACGCGGAACTGCATTTTCTGCCGTGTTGCCAATGCCTTGTTTGCCATCGGTTTTCCCCTCCCTGATTACAGCACGTAGCGCGACAGGTCCTCGTTGACCGACAGCGCTTCCAGGCGTTCATTCACGTACGCGGCATCGATCACCAGCAGGTTTTCCGTCGTGCTGCTGCCTTCGCTGGCCGTAAACGACACTTCTTCCAGCAGTTTTTCCATCACCGTATGCAGCCGGCGCGCGCCGATGTTTTCCGTGCGCTCGTTAACCGAATAGGCGATTTCCGCCAGGCGTGTGATGCCTTCCGGCGCGAACTTCAAGGTCAGGTTTTCCGTTGCCAGCAAGGCTTCGTACTGCATCGTCAGGCAGGCGTCGGTGCTGGTGAGAATGCGCTCGAAGTCCGAAATCGACAGCGATTCCAGTTCCACGCGGATCGGGAAACGCCCCTGCAGCTCGGGAATCAGGTCCGACGGTTTCGACAGGTGGAAGGCGCCCGAGGCGATGAACAGGATGTGGTCCGTGCGGATCATGCCGTACTTGGTGTTGACGGTCGTGCCTTCGACCAGCGGCAGCAGGTCGCGCTGCACGCCGGCGCGCGAGACGTCGGCGCCGCCGGACTCCGAACGCGAGGCGATCTTGTCGATTTCATCGAGGAAGACGATGCCGTTCTGCTCGACGTTCTGGATGGCCTTCTGTTTCAGCTCATCTTCGTTGACCAGCTTGGCCGCTTCTTCCTCGACCAGCAGTTTCAATGCTTCGCGGATCTTGACCTTGCGCGCCTTCTTGCGTTGCCCGCCCACGCCCGAGAACATGGACTTGATCTGCTCCGTCATTTCTTCCATGCCTGGCGGCGCCATGATTTCCATCTGCGGGCCCGCCTCGGCCAGTTCGATCTCGATTTCCTTGTCATCGAGCTCGCCCTGGCGCAAGCGCTTGCGGAAGGTCTGGCGCGTGCTGTCGCCGCTGCCGCTGCCGCTGTCCACGGCCGCTGGCGTATTCGGCGTGAAGCCGAAGTCGCGTGCCGGCGGCACCAGGATGTCGATGACGCGGTCTTCGGCCGCATCTTCGGCGCGTGCGCGCACTTTCTTCATTTCCAGCGCGCGCGTCTGCTTGATGCCGATATCGATCAGGTCGCGGATGATGGTGTCGACGTCGCGGCCGACATAACCGACTTCGGTGAATTTGGTCGCTTCGATTTTAATGAACGGCGCTTCGGCCAGCTTGGCCAGGCGGCGCGCGATTTCCGTCTTGCCGACACCCGTGGGGCCGATCATGAGGATGTTCTTGGGCGTGATTTCATGGCGCAGGGGCTCGGCCACCTGCTGGCGGCGCCAGCGGTTGCGCAAGGCGATGGCGACGGCGCGCTTGGCCTTGGCCTGGCCCACCACGTGTTTGTCGAGTTCGGTGACGATTTCCGCCGGGGTCATGTTCATGATCATAGTTGGCTTTCTATCTTTCTTTTGCGTAGAGTGCCCGAAAAACGTTCAGGGCAAGGCGCTTGGCCGCAGGCAGTACGTTTTTGTACGCCCAGGCCAGGCAACGCAGCCATGGGCGTTTTCTCGGGGACTCTTAGTCCAGGGTTTCGATGATGTGTGACATGTTGGTGTAGATGCAGAGTTCCGCGGCGATGGTCAGCGATTTCTTGACCACTTCGGCCGGCGACAAGTCCGTGTTTTCCTGCAGCGCCTTGGCGGCGGACTGGGCGAAGGTGCCGCCGGAGCCGATGGCGCCGATGCCGTCTTCCGGTTCCAGCACGTCGCCATTGCCCGTGATGACCAGGGTCGACTCGCTGTCGGCCACCAGCAGCATCGCTTCCAGGCGGCGCAGCACGCGGTCGGTGCGCCAGTCCTTGGCCAGTTCGACGGAGGCGCGCAGCAGGTTACCCTGGTGCTTTTCCAGTTTGCCTTCAAAACGGTCGAGCAAGGTAAAAGCGTCGGCCGTGCCGCCGGCAAAGCCGACCAGGACTTTGCCCTGATACAACTTACGCACTTTGCGGGCCGTGCCCTTCATGACGATGTTACCGAGCGTGACCTGGCCGTCGCCGCCCAGGGCGACTTGCTTGCCGCGCCGGACGCAGAGGATGGTGGTGCCGTGAAATTGTTCCATAGTGACCTCAAAAGATTCGTGCCGATGCGTGCAAGGCCATGCGGTTGCGCGCCCATGGCTCAAAAGTGGGGATGGAAAAGACAATTGCAAGCGGCACTTGCCACTGCCGCGTCTGCTTCAGTGTAGTCGGCGCGGGACGAAAAAAAAGCACGCAACGCAGGTTGTGTGCTTTTTTTTCTGCCGCCACGCAGCAGCCGGGGCGGCCGCGCAAGGGAAAGGGTGATCAGTCGCCGTAGAGTTTTTGCTTCAGTTCGCGCCGTTGCTGGGCTTCCAGCGACAGGGTGGCGGTCGGACGGGCGATCAGGCGCGGGATGCCGATAGGCTCGCCCGTTTCTTCACACCAGCCATAGTCGCCGGCGTCGATGCTGGCGATCGATTGCTGCACTTTTTTCAGCAATTTGCGCTCGCGGTCGCGCGTGCGCAGTTCCAGCGCATGCTCTTCCTCGATGGTGGCGCGGTCGGCAGGGTCCGGTACGAGCACGGTTTCACGCAAGTGTTCCGTGGTTTCGCCGGCGTTTTTCAGCAAGTCTTTTTCGAGTTGCTGCAGGCGCGCCTTGAAGAATGCCAGTTGTGCCGCATTCATGTAGTCATCTTCGCTCATGGCGCGAATTTGATCTTCGCTGATGAGGGGGATGTCTTGGCTGGCGGCCGGGGTCGATTTATTAGTTTTGGTCATAACTTCGCTTACCTTCGATACGACAGAGTTTTCAAATTGATCAGTTGATGCGGCGATACCGAGCAACTGTACAGGTTCCGCTTGGCATTGCTGTCCCGCTGTACTGCGTGCGACCTTGGCTTGCCGGCGAAAGCCAGGACTACCGGCAGGCTATGGTGCCATGTTGATAACTTTTTACCGCTCTATGCCAGTCGCGCTATGCGCGCAACAACGGGCGTGTTGGGTGGATCGTTTGCATGCCTGGCATGCGGCCAGCGGCAGTTTGCCAGCATTTTATGACAGGCGAACGACATGGGCCGTTTTCGTCGCTGATTTTGGCACGCTTTGCCTTATATTGCCATCCCGATTTGTTGCCTAGCCGATCAGAGACGGCCACTTGTTGGTTTATACCAGCAAGACGGGTGTCGGACAGCGGGAAAGCGTGCTTAACTTTCCCTTTTGTTTCTGCTTTGCAACGGGTATTTTGCAAAACCCGGCTAGTTTATACCAAACATTGTTCGAGTCCGCGAATAAAAATGTCTTTTGGTAGATTCTTGCCAATAAACACCATTTTGCTGCCGCGTACTTCGTTTTCGCCCCATTTGGCGCCCAGGTCGCTGCCCATCAGTTGGTGCACGCCCTGGAAGACCACCTTGCGTTCGGCGCCCTGCATCAGCAGCACGCCCTTGTAGCGCAACATGCGCGGGCCATACACTTGCACCAGGCCGCCGAGGAACTCGTCGAGCTTGGCGCTGTCGAACGGTTGCGTGCTCTTGAAAACAAAGGCGGCGATATCGTCGCTATGCTGCGCATGATGGTGGTCCGTGTGGCCGCAATCGGTGGCGCAGGCGTCGCTGTGCTCGTGCGCATGCTTGTGCTCGTGGCCGTGCGCATCTGCGTGCTCATCTGCGTGCTCATGCGCATGGTCGTGCGCTTTGTCGTGATCATGCACGTGCTCGCTTTCGGTGGCCAGGAAATCCGGGTCCAGTTCCAGCTTTTCGTTCAGGTTGAAACCGCGGATGTCGAGCACTTCGGCCAGCGGCGCACGGCCGAAATCGACCTTGGCGATGGGCGCGCGCGGATTGATGCGCTTCAGGCGGCGCGTCAGCGTGGCCACGTCGTCTTCGCTGACGAGGTCGGTTTTCGACAGCAACAGCTTGTCGGCAAAGCCCACTTGCCGCTGGGCTTCCTCGTATTCATCGAGTTGTTTCATCGCATGGCGGGCATCGACCACCGTGATGATGGCGTCGAGCATGTAGTGGCTGCCCACTTCTTCGTCGACAAAGAAGGTTTGCGCCACGGGGCCGGGATTGGCCAGGCCCGTCGTTTCGATGACGACGCGGTCGAATGCCAGCAGGCCGGCGTCGCGCTTGCGCGCCAGTTCCGTCAAGCCCACGATCAGGTCGCCGCGCACGGTGCAGCAGATGCAGCCGTTGTTCATCTCGATGATGTGCTCGTTGCTATCCTGCACCAGGATTTCATTGTCGATGTTTTCCTGGCCAAACTCGTTCTCGATCACGGCGATGCGCATGCCATGGTCTTCCTGCAGTATGCGGTTGAGCAAGGTGGTTTTGCCGGCACCGAGGAAACCGGTGAGGATGGTGGTTGGAATCAGTGCCATGAGAGATGCCTATGCTGTAATCGATGGTGCCGCCGCGCAAGCGGAAGAATGCGGACGATTATGCCGGAATTTTGCAAATGCTTGCAAATGCGCGCCCATCGGCTTGATATGCATCAGGCTGGCCCACGGCTGCGGCTGCCTACTTGAGCTTGGCGCGCGGGTGCGCCTGGTCATACACGTGCGCCAGATGCTGGAAATCGAGGGCCGTGTAGACCTGGGTCGAGGTGATGCTGGAATGGCCCAGCATTTCCTGCACGGCGCGCAAGTCGCCCGATGATTGCAGTACGTGCGAGGCGAACGAGTGGCGCAGCACGTGCGGGTGCACATTCGCGGGAATGTTCGTCGCCTGCGCATGCGCCTTCAGGCGCAGCTGCAGCACGCGCGGCGAGATGCGCGTGTTGCGTGTGCTTAAAAACAAGGCAGTGCTGCCATCCTTGGCAGGCGGACGCACGGCCAGCCAGCTGGCCAGCGCCACGAGGGCGGCCTTGCCAACGGGCACCTTGCGCATCTTGCTGCCCTTGCCCGTGACGATGACTTCGAAGCTGGCCATGTCCAGCCAGCCCAGCGAGGCGGGCTGGCCGCCCTCGGCCTTGCAGTAATGGGTGTCCAGGCTGGTCAGTTCCGACACGCGCAAGCCGCTCGAATACAGCAGCTCGAACATGGCGCGGTTGCACAGTTGTTCCGGCTCGGCGGCGCCTTGCTGGTGTTGCGCGGGCGCCACGAGGCGCACGGCGTCGTCCACCGACAGGGCTTTGGGCAAGGTCTTGGCCCGCTTTGGGGCGCGGATGCCGTCGACGGGATTGGCGTCGAGTGCCGTTTCGCCGCTGAGCCAGTTGAAAAAGCCGCGCCACGACGACAGCTTGCGGGCGATCGAGCGCGGGTCGAGGCCGCCGGCGTGCAGCTTGGCCGTGTAGCGGCGCACTTCATTGTGCGCCAGCGCCGTCCAGGGCGTATTGCCGCTCAGTTCCAGCAAGGCGCGCAGGTCGCGCCCGTAGGCGTCCAGGGTGTGGGGCGAGAGCTTGCGCTGCGTGGCCAGCTGCGCCAGGTAGCTGCTCAGCCATTCGGCCTTGCCGCGCGCTTCGCCCATGGCTGACTCAGGCAGGCGAGCCGGCGCGCAGCGCGGCCAGGGCGGCGCTGGCCGTGGCGCCGATATGCACGAGGAAGTCCGTGCCCATGCTGGACGTAAAGCGTTCGCTGTCGGGCGAGCCGAGCACCAGCAAGCCGAAGGTGCCCGTGGTGTTCGGGGCGCGCAGGGCGATCATGACGGTCGATTCGATTTTATCCGCCTGCAACCAGTGCACTGCTTCGAAATCGCGGTTGCTGCCGCAGTACGGCGCTTGCAGGCTGTTGGCGAACATGCGCACGTCGGCCGTGACATCTTCCGTGAACCAGCCATTGGCGTGTTCCGGCAGCACTTGCCACAGGCGCAGGCTGACATAGGGCACGTCGAAATTGCTTTGCAGGGCATCGACCAGCACGCGCGGCATGGCCGCATCGCTGCGCACTTGCAGCATGGCCTGGTTCCAGCCGTGGAACTTGCTGGCGATGTCGCCATTTTCCTCGGCCAGGCGGCTCAGCTTGGACATGCGCAGTTCCAGCGCCTTGTATTTGTCACGCATCACTTCCATCTGCCGCTCCTGCAGCGAGATGGTGCGTCCCGTCAGCGGGCTGCTCAGCTTGACCTCGCCGAGCAGCGCGGTATGCTCTGCGAAGAACGTCGGATGCTCGCTCAGGTACTGGGCGACGGTGCTGGAATCGAGTGTAGCGGTCATTGGTAGTCAGAAGAGAGAAGGATGAACGCTTCATTCTAACCGAGAGTGCGGCGGCATAGGCGCAAAGGGGAGGGTGTCGCAGCATTTTCCGCGCGCGCATGAAAAAAGCGGCATGGTTGCCCATGCCGCCTTGCATTTCTTGCTCAGCAATCACCCGTGGCGGGTGAGGTGCGGGGCATTAGAAATTGTGGTGTACGCCCAGACCGATGTAGGTCTTCGAAACGACGTCCTTGCGATTCGAGATGTCCGCGTACAGGTAGGTGCGCTTCGACAGGTTGTAGTCGTAGCCCAGCGATGCCTGCTTGGTCTTGGTCACGCCGTCTGGCGTTTTTTGACCGTAGCCGGCGCGGATCTTGCCTGCGCCGACGTCGTAGTTGGCGCCAACCAGCCATGCTTTGGTGTCCGTATTGACGATCTTGAAGTTGCTGTCATCCTGATGCTGGTACGACGCCATCAGTTTCAGTTCCGTTACCGGATTGAACGATGCGGCAACCGACCACAGCTTGGCTTGCACGCCATTGCGCTCATACGCGGCCATACCGGCGAACTGGCCGTAGTTATACGTGGCCGACATCGAGTATGGATTCGACGCTGGCACGGCATTGGCAGCCACCGGGTAGTTGTTGGCTGGTGGCGTAGCTGCTGGTCCAGGGAATGCTGGATTGTTATTGGCTTCCTTGGCGGCGACAGTGGCGTTGAACTGGAAGCCGCTGAAGACTGGCGAGTTATAGAACACGGCGTTCGAGAAGCGGTTACGCGAGTTGCCCGTTGCGCTCAGCGGATCGCTGGTGTAGGCGGCCACCGTGATGTCGGTCTGGAAACCGGCTGGCGTAGGCATGCCCGACCATGGTTCGAACGCGGTGCTCGATTCCTGGAAGGCGGTCAGGCCACGGCCCAGGCGCACGGTACCGAAGTTGCCTTGCAGGCCGACGCGGCTTTGACCCTGGAACAGCGGACGGGAATTGCTTTCCAGCGTACCCGTATCGGATTCATAGCGAATTTCCAGTTGGAAAATAGCTTTCAAGCCATTGCCCAGATCTTCCGTACCCTTGAAACCCAGCTTGTTGTTGTCGCGCTTGGTGACTTTGGTGGTTTCACCAGTCAATTTGCCCAGGCCAGCATCGATCGTACCGTAGATTTGGACGGACGACTGCGCTTGTGCGGTTGCGGCAAAGGCGCCGAAGAGTGCGAGGGCAACGAGTGATTTTTTCATGTCTTATTCCCTATTAAAAGTGAGTTCCGTCCGAGATCCGAGCAGATTGAAATGCGCCAATTACCGCGTTTCGATGAGTGAACCTTAATTCGTTGGCGCGCAAGACGTGCGGGATTGGTCAAATATGCGTGAAAAGATTGGTGAAAAGCGTCATAAATCCATGGCCCTGTTGTATTTTTGTAACGCGCGGTTTTTGCCGATCCTGCGCCGATGGCCGGCGTTCTCCCATCGCCACGGTGGCGGCACCTCGCCATATTGGCGTGTCCTGGCCAGGACATTGTTGCGTTGAATCAAGTTCTTAAGCGGGCTGTGACGGATTTATGACGCAAGGACGTTACACTAAGGGACGGCCCGCATGGACGGGCCTGGAGACGGCTTACTATTAGAATCATTGACTCAATATCGAGAATCGATGGCAAATCGCGAAACATTAGGATTGATCAAGGGGGCACGCGCGGGCGATGTGGCTTGCCAGCTGGCGTTGGGACGGCTGTATCTGTTCGGACAGGGTGTGCCGCAGAGCTTGCCGACCGCCTTGCACTGGCTGGCGCGGGCGGCCCAGGAGGATAGCCAGGAAGCATGCTTGCTGATCGGTACGCACGTGCCGTTCGAAGTGGCGCAACCGGCAGCCAGGACGCTGATTCCGTATTACGCGCAGGCGTTCGATGCGGGCCTGGTGCAGGCGGGCCTGGTGCTGGCGCAACTGGTGCTGGGCAACGCCGCCAACAGTTGTGAAACCTTGCGCGCCAAGGCACGCGTGGCGCTGGACGCCGCGGTGCGCGCCGGCTTGCCCGATGCGCAATGGTTATTATCCATGCAAGAAGGAGCGTCCGCAGCCTGCGTGCCCGATACTGGCGTCGCTGGCAAGCACGCCTTCGATGGCGATGCGCCCCTGTACGCCTGGCTGGAGCAGGCCTGGAGCCAGGACAACCATGCCGGCTTCCTGTCGCAAGGCTTGCCGCTGGCGCGCGAGCTGTTGCAGCGCCAGGCCGCCGCCGGGGCGCGCACGATCGCGCTGGACCCGCAGCAAGTGCAGTTGCTGTCGCGTTGTGCCCAGGCACTGGCGCCTGGCGGCGATGCCGAGGGGTGGCAATGTTGCGAGCTGGCCGCGCATGGCGGCGACCGCACGGCGCAGCTGGAGCTGGGACTCGGCTATGCGCGCATGGATGGGCATGGACAGCGGCTGGCCACGCGCAACGGCGCGGCCAATTTCAAGCGCGCCGTGCGCTGGCTGACGCAGGCGGGCGAGCAGGGCCTGGCCGAAGCCTGGTTCGTGCTGTCGCGCATCTATACAAAACCGGAATTTTCCCAGCGCAATGTGGTCGAAGCCCATTCCTGCCTGGAGCGTGCCGCCGGCCTGGGACATGGCCCGGCCCAGCTCGAGTGCGGCATGCATGCCTGGCGCAATCGCCGCGACGATGTCAACAACGATGTGCGTGCCGCCTATTGGCTGCTGCAGGCGCAGGCGCAGGGCAGCAATGAAGCGGAGGCGGCGCTGGCGAAGATCGCGCCGTACGGCGAGCCCGGCGACTGGGGCCAGTATGCCGCCCTGCATGCCGATGGACAACTGCGCCAGTTGGGCCAGAGCCACCCTTTGCTGGCGGCGCGGCTGGAGCTGGCGCGCCGCTTTCATCTGTCGCGTGCAGAGGCCTTGCTGCTCGATCTGCATGCGGCCGACCAGGGACATTGCCTGCTGATCGATATCAGCGCCACGCATGGGCGCGGCAAGCGGCGCCTGGTATTGATCCGCACGGCGCAGGAGCGCCAGCTGCTCGATCAGGTGGTGCGCCTGTTCGAACGCGTCGATTGCGGCGTGACGGGGCCGGAAGGCAATTACCGGCAACGCCTGTACCGCCTGAAGTGCTACCTGGCCGAACTCGGCGTCGCGCAGGAACAGCAGTTCCTGGCCGCCTGACGTTTATTTGCTTACAACTCGATCGTGCCTTCGAACACGGTCACGGCCGGGCCCGTCATCAGGACAGGCTGGCCCGGGCCTTGCCAGGCGATCGACAGTTCACCGCCGCGCGCGCTGATGCGCACGGGGGAGTCAAGCAAGCCGCGCAGGATGCCGGCCACGGCAGCAGCGCAGGCGCCCGTGCCGCACGCCAGGGTTTCGCCCGCGCCCCGTTCATACACGCGCAGTTTCACGTGATGGCGGTCGACGATCTGCATGTAACCGGCGTTGACCCGGCGGGGAAAGCGCGGATGGTGCTCGATCAGCGGGCCCGATTGTTCCAGGTCTTGCGCATCGACATCGTCGACCACCTGCACGGCATGCGGGTTGCCCATCGAGACGACGGACACCAGCACGGGGCTACTGTGGCCCGGCAGCGCCAGGTCCAGCGGCCACAAGGTGTCGCTGCCTTGCGCTACACCGGCGAGGCCAGCCGCATCGAACGGCACCAGTGCCGGTTCCAGCACAGGCGCGCCCATGTCGACCGTGATGCTGCCGTCAAGCTCCAGGCGCGGTGCAATGATGCCGGCCATGGTTTCCACGCGGATGCTCGCCTTGCTTGACAAGCCTTTTTCGCTGACGAACTTGACGAAGGCGCGCGCGCCGTTGCCGCATTGCTCGACTTCGCCGCCATCGTTGTTATAGATACGGTAGCGGAAGTCGCAGCCGGGCAGGCGCGGCTTTTCCACCACCAGGATCTGGTCGGCGCCGATACCGAAACGGCGGTCGGCCAGGCGCTGCCACTGGGCCGGCGTGAAGTCGATATCTTGATTGATGGCATCGATGACGATGAAGTCATTGCCGGCGCCATGCATCTTGGTAAATTGGAGTTTCATGTTTTGCCGTATCACTTGTGCTGGTTATAGAACGACGCTTCGCCTTGCGGACGCGTCTTGAAGCGTTTATGCGTCCAGAAGTATTCGGCCGGCGCTTCGCGCACGCGCTCTTCGATGAATGCGTTCATGCGGCGCGTGGCTGCCGTGATGTCGTCGCCCGGATAATCGTCCCAGGCCGGGTAATACGTCACTTGCCAGCCCTGGTAATTGGGCAAAAAGGTGGCGATGACGGGAATCACTTGCGCCTTGGCGGCCAGCGCCAGGCGCGCCGTGGCCGTCAGGGTGGCGGCAGGCACGCCGAAGAAGGGCACGAATTCCGCATCCTTTTCGCCGAAATCCATGTCCGGCAGCATGAAATACGGCAAGCCGTCGCGCAGCGCGCGCAGTATCGTCTTGATGCCATCCTGGCGCGTAAACAGCTTGGGCGGCTTGAAGCGCGAACGGCCGGCGCGCAGGGCCTGGTCGAAGGCGGCATTCTTTTGCTGCACATACATCGATGATGCGGAAATTTCCATCGCTGTGGCGGCGCCTGCCACGTCGAGGCAGACGAAGTGCGGGCACAGCAAAATGGTCGGCTTGGCCGCGATCTGCTGGCCCGGAAAGGCGGGCACCTTTTTGATCAGGCGGGTCAGGCGTGCTTCCGACGACCACCACAGGATGCTGCGCTCCCACACGCTGCGCGAATACGCCTGGAAATGCTGGCGCGCCAGGGCCACGCGCTCGGCTTCCGACAATTGCGGCATGCACAGACGCAAGTTCGTCAGGGCGATCGCGCGCCGCTTGCGCATGACCAGGAACAACACGCTGCCGACGCCGACGCCGAAGCGGCCCAGGATGGGCAGGGGCAACCAGTGCAGCAGCCACATGAAGGCGATCAGCAGTCTCATGCCTTCTCCCTGGCGGCAGCGGGGCTGGCCGGCGTGGGCGGCGGCGCGCCGCGCGGCACCTTGTAGCGGTTGTAGCTCCACAGGTATTGCGCCGGGCTGCGCGCGATCAATTCTTCCATGGCCGCGTTGATGGTGCGCGCCTGCTCGGCCGAAGTGCTGTCCAGCGATTCGGTAAATGGCACGAAATGCACGATATAGCCGCGCCCGCCCGGCAGGCGTTCGGCGTAGGTGATGATGACTTCGGCGCCGCCCATCTGCGCCAGCTTGGCCGGCAGGGTCATGGTGTAGGCGGGGCGGCCGAAGAAATCGGCCCACACGCCTTCGCCCTCTTGCGGCACCTGGTCGGGCAGCAGGCCGATGGGCTGGCCTTTTTTCAGGCATTTGGCAAAGATGCGCACGCCCGACATGTTGGCCGGCGCCAGCATCAGGTTTTCGCGCGCACGCGCGCCTTCGATCAGCGGTTTCAGGGCGGCGCGCTTGGGCGGGCGGTACATCACGGTGAGCGGGGTGCGCAGGGCGATTTGCTGGGCGACGATTTCAAAGCAGCCCAGATGCGGCGTCAGGAAGACGATGCCGCGGCCGTGTTGCAAGGCCTTTTCCACCAGTTCCCAGTTTTCCACGGTGGCATGACGCGCCACGCGCTCGGGCGGCGCGCACCAGATGAAGGGCAATTCCAGCACGCTCTTGCCCGCTTCGGCCACGGCCGTGTGCAAGTGTTGCGAAAACCCCGCACCCTGCATGTTCTCGCGCATGCGGCGCCGGTAGGACGGGGAAATGGCGTAAATCACCCAGCCGAGCGCAGCGCCCAGGCCATGCAGGACGGGCAGGGGAAAGAGGGATAAAAAGCGGAAAATTGGGACTAACATGAATAAGCTGTTTCCAGGAATGGCGTGTTGCCGTGCCAAAATTTTTTAAGAAGCGTAAAATACCACGTATGCAGTAACCGCTGAGTTAATAGACAACTTGCGAAGCGGAATATAAATATCGCTAAAGCGTCGCAGGCAATATCCTCTTTACTGCGACAGAACATTCACATAGTAATCAGGAGCTTGCAATGTCAAACGACTATCTCTTCACTTCCGAATCCGTCTCGGAAGGCCATCCCGACAAGGTTGCCGATCAAATTTCCGACGCCATCCTTGACGCCATCCTGACCCAGGATCCGACCGCCCGCGTGGCTGCCGAAACCCTGTGCAACACGGGCCTGGTGGTGCTGGCTGGCGAGATTACCACTTACGCCAATGTGGATTATATTCAAGTTGCGCGCGAAACCATCAAACGCATCGGTTACGACAACACGGAATACGGCATCGACTACAAGGGTTGCGCCGTGCTGGTGGCCTACGACAAGCAGTCGCCCGATATCGCGCAAGGCGTCGATGAAGGTGCGGGGATTGACCTGGATCAAGGCGCTGGCGATCAGGGCCTGATGTTCGGCTACGCCTGCGATGAAACGGCCGAGCTGATGCCTGCCGCCATCCATTACGCGCACCGCCTGGTCGAGCGCCAGTCGCAGCTGCGCAAGGATGGCCGCTTGCCATGGCTGCGTCCGGATGCGAAATCGCAAGTGACCCTGCGCTACGTCGATGGCCGCCCCGTCGGCGTGCACACGGTCGTGCTGTCGACCCAGCATGCGCCGGAAATCTCGCACAAGCAGATCGAAGAAGCCGTCATCGAAGAGATCATCAAGCCGATCCTGCCGCGCGAATGGCTGACGGAGACCAAATTCCTCGTCAACCCGACGGGCCGTTTCGTCATCGGCGGTCCGCAAGGCGATTGCGGCTTGACCGGGCGCAAGATCATCGTCGACACCTACGGTGGCGCAGCCCCGCACGGCGGCGGCGCGTTCTCGGGCAAGGACCCATCGAAAGTCGACCGTTCGGCAGCCTACGCGGCCCGTTACGTGGCGAAAAATATCGTCGCGGCCGGCCTGGCGCGCCAATGCCAGGTGCAGGTCAGCTACGCCATCGGCGTGGCCAAGCCGATCAACATCACCGTCTACACGGAAGGCACGGGCGTGATTCCTGACGCGGAAATCGCCAAGCTGGTGCTGGCGCACTTCGATTTGCGTCCAAAAGGCATCGTGCAAATGCTCGACCTGCTGCGCCCGATCTACCAGAAGAGCGCCGCCTACGGCCACTTCGGCCGCGAAGAGCCGGAGTTCACGTGGGAACGCACGGACAAGGTCGCCCTGCTGCGCGACGCTGCCGGCCTGAAGTAACCTAGCCCGCTTGCATGAGAAGCGCCCCGGCCAGCTGGCCGCGGGCGCTTTTTTCATGGGCGCACGCGACAGTGCGTACCGAACGGCGTTGCCGTAGGGATACGCTACAATTCATTGCAAATAAACCAATAGGGGAATGGCATGACTGTGTTGCACGTACGCTCGCTGTGTGTTGGTCTGGTGGCGACATTCGGCCTGTCCGCTGCCTTGGCGGTGGCGGCGCCGGCCACGCTGACGGTGGGGCAATGGCTGGACAAGGCGGAGGCCGGCGATGGTCATGCCGTGCTGATCCTGGCGGCGGGCGGCAAATTTATTTTTCCCGAGGGCTCGCTGGCAACGCCGGTCCAGATGCGGCCGGAACTCACCGAGTTGATGGGGCAAATGTCGGCACGCCAGGCCTTGCATGTGCTCACCATCTATGCGGACAGTGGTTTTCTCGCCACGGATCCCGATGCCTGGCGCTCGAACAGCAAGCCCGATCCCGTGCTCACCTGCAAATGGGCCATGCGCGCCGCGAATTACCCGACCGACGGCAGCAAGGCCGATAAAGACATGATACCCATCCTGCGCGACCTGGCCGATGACATAGCGCGGCGCCTCGATGCCGACGCGCGCGCCAGCTGTCTCAGCCAGGGCAAGAACTGGCCGCCGCAGAAACCATAGGGCGCCAGCGCGCTTGACTAATGGTTGCCGCCGGCGCATGGCCAATGTTATGATGCACTGTCCGAGGAGCGTTGCGACGAAGAAATTCGCCAGGCTCGGAATATCCTGCAACTGCGCTCACGTACCTTTTTCAACTGAAAGGAGGGCGTGATGAACGCCGTACTCAAATCGCAACACGACTACACCATCGCCGATATCACTTTGGCCGCATGGGGCAACAAAGAAATCAAGATCGCTGAAACGGAAATGCCTGGCCTGATGGCCATCCGCGAAGAATTCGCGGCAGCGCAGCCCCTGAAAGGCGCGCGCATCACCGGTTCCATCCACATGACCATCCAGACCGCCGTGCTGATCCAGACCCTGGAAGCACTGGGCGCGCAAGTGCGTTGGGCATCGTGCAACATTTACTCGACGCAAGATCACGCTGCTGCCGCCATCGCTGCCGCCGGCACGCCTGTGTTCGCCATCAAGGGCGAGTCGCTGGACGACTACTGGGAATACACGCACCGCATCTTCGAATGGCCGAACGTGGACGGCAAGGCTGTCTACTCGAACATGATCCTCGACGATGGCGGCGACGCGACCCTGCTGCTGCACCTGGGCGTGCGCGCGGAAACCGACCTGTCGGTGCTGGCGAACCCCGGTTCGGAAGAAGAAATCTGCATGTTCAACTCGATCAAGCAACACTTGCTGACCGATCCGACCTGGTATTCGAAGCGTCTGCCGGAAATCCTCGGCGTGACGGAAGAAACCACCACCGGCGTGCACCGTTTGTATCAAATGCACAAGGACGGCAAGCTGGCTTTCCCTGCGATCAACGTCAACGATTCCGTCACGAAGTCGAAATTCGACAACCTGTATGGCTGCCGCGAGTCCTTGGTCGACGGTATCAAGCGCGCCACCGACGTGATGATCGCCGGTAAAGTGGCCGTCATCGCCGGTTACGGTGATGTCGGTAAAGGTTCGGCCCAAGCCATGCGCGCCCTGTCGGCGCAAGTGTGGGTGACGGAAGTCGACCCGATCTGCGCACTGCAGGCGGCGATGGAAGGCTACCGCGTGGTGACCATGGATTACGCCTGCGAACACGGCGACATCTTTGTCACCTGCACCGGCAACTATCACATCCTCACGCACGATCACCTGACGCGCATGAAAGACCAGGCCATCGTCTGCAACATTGGTCACTTTGACAATGAAATCGACGTTGCTTCGTTGAAGCAATACGAGTGGGAAAACATCAAGCCGCAAGTCGATCACATCATCTTCCCGTCGGGCCGCCGCATCATCCTGCTGGCCGAAGGCCGCCTGGTCAACCTCGGTTGCGGCACGGGCCACCCGTCGTACGTGATGAGCTCGTCGTTTGCCAACCAGACGATCGCCCAGATCGAGCTGTACGCGAACACGGCCAACTACCCGGTCGGCGTGTACACCTTGCCAAAACACCTGGACGAAAAAGTCGCCCGTTTGCAACTCAAAAAGTTGAATGCGCAGCTGACGGAACTGACGCAAGAGCAAGCCGACTACATCGGCGTGCGTCAAGAAGGCCCCTACAAGCCAGAGCATTACCGTTATTAATCGGTAGTCCGGGGCTGTAACTCACCCTCTGAGGGCCGGCGCCTGCCGCCGGCCTGACCCTACTTTTGACAGGCTAGAGAAATGCGCTTGCTACTGATTTGGTTTATCAATGCGGCAGCCCTGTTTGCCGTCCCCTACCTGATGCACTCGGTGACGATGAGCAGCGGCTGGACGGCGCTGCTGGCCGCTGCCGTGCTGGGGCTGGTCAATGCGCTGATCCGCCCATTGCTGATCCTGCTGACCCTGCCGGTGACATTCTTGTCGCTGGGCCTGTTCATTCTGATCATCAACGGCTTCCTGTTCTGGCTGGTGGCGCAGGTGATCGATGGTTTCCATGTCGCCAGTTTCTGGTCTGCCGTGGGTGGTGCCATTCTGTACAGCATCATTTCCTGGGCCCTGTCGACCTTACTTTTGAGTAATGACGATGGAAAAGCATAATTTCAGTATTGAGTTTTTCCCGCCGAAAACCCCGGAAGGGGCGGAAAAGCTGCGCGCCACGCGTATCAAGTTGTCTGAATTGCAGCCGAAGTATTTCTCGGTGACGTTCGGCGCCGGCGGCACCACGCAGCAGGGCACCCTGGACACCGTGCGCGAAATCCTGGCGGCTGGCGAACAAGCCGCACCGCATCTGTCTTGCGTGGGCGGTTCGCGCGCATCGATCCGCGCCGTGCTGGCCGACTTCAAGGCGGCCGGCGTGAGCCGTATCGTGGCCTTGCGCGGTGACTTGCCCAGCGGCTACGGTGCCTCGGGCGAGTTTCGCTACGCCAACGAGCTGGTGGAATTCATCCGCGCCGAGACGGGCGACCATTTCCATATCGAAGTGGCCGCCTATCCGGAAGTGCATCCGCAAGCCCGTTCGCCGCAAGACGACCTGCAGGCGTTCGCGCGCAAGGTGCAGGCTGGCGCCGATGCGGCCATCACCCAGTACTTCTACAATGCCGACGCGTATTTCCAGTTTGTCGAGCAGACACAGAAGATGGGCATCAACGTGCCTATCGTGGCCGGCATCATGCCAATCACGAACTACACGCAATTGATGCGCTTTTCGGACATGTGCGGCGCGGAAATTCCACGCTGGGTGCGTCTGAAACTGGCCAGCTTCGGCGACGACAGCGCGTCCATCAAGGCCTTTGGACTGGACGTGGTGACGGGTTTGTGCGAACGCCTGCTGGAAGGCGGCGCGCCAGGCTTGCATTTCTATAGCATGAACCAGGCGGCGCCCACGACCGCACTGTGGCAGCGCCTGGTGAAATAAACCATTCTGATGCGTTAGAGCAGATCGCCCTCGGTTACGACGTAATCGAGGGCGATGTCGTATTCGCCGTTCGGAAAACTTGCCATCAGGCAGGCATAGGCGATGCCCAGGGTGCGCGGACGGGGCGTTTGCGCCAGCGTGCGGTCGTAATAGCCGCCGCCATAGCCGAGGCGATACCGTTCCACACTAAAACCCAGGCAGGGCACCAGCAGGGTGGCCGGCGCCGGGCGCAGGCGCAACTGGGCCGGCACGGCCACGCCCATGCCATCTTTCACCATCGCTACACCGGGCGTCCAGTCGGAAAATGCCAGCGGCGCATGCTTTTCCAGTACTACAGGCAAGCTTAATTGCACGCCGCGCGCGGCCAGTTGCGCATACGCGCCGTGCAAGTCCGGCTCGCCATGCAGGGGCCAGTACACGCCCAGTTCCTCGACTTTTTCCTGTGCGCACCAGTCCAGCAGGCGCTGCGCGATGGCCGCATCCCACCCCGCGCGGGTAGTCTCGGGCAGGGCGCGGCGAGCCGCCAGCAGGGCCTTGCGCAAGCCGGCTTTGTCCTGTGGCGCAATGGGTGGCCGTGTAGCCGGATCGCATGTTATTCTAGGGTCGCTATTCATATCACCATCAAGTTAAGATTGAGAGTCGTACATTGATTTCCCCACTGAAATGGATTGCCGGCACGATGCTGTGTGTTGCATCGGCCTTGTCTCCCCTGGCCGCCCTGGCCCAGGTGTCCGCCACCGTCTCTCCTGCCGCACCCGACACGCGCAGCGAGGACGATGCCTTCCTGCTGCTGCGCGACGCCGCGCGCAAGGATGACGCCGAAAAAGCCGACTTTTATGCGGGGCGCCTGACGAATTACCAGATTCCATCGTATGTTGACTATTATCGGCTGAAACCGCGCATCAAACTGCTGACCGAGGCGCAATTTCGCGATTACCTGAACCGCTACAAGGGCAGCGCCATCGCCGACCGTTTCCGCAACGACTGGCTGCTGGAACTGGGCCGCAAGCGCGATTGGGTCGTATTTGACGAGCAATACCCGCAATTCGCCCTCGACGACGACACCCAGCTCAAGTGCTACGCGCTGATGTCGCGCGCGGCCAAGGGGCAGAACGTGGCGCCCGAAGCGCGCAACCTGCTGGTCTCGCCGCCCGGCTATGGCGAAGCGTGCGGCAGCCTGATCGCCGTGCTGGCGCAAAATGGCCAGTTCGACACGAATGAGCTGTGGGCGCAGATCCGCCTGGCGGGCCAGACCAACGCCACGGGCCCGGCGCGCCGCATCGCGCTGTTGCTCGGTGCGTCCGACGCGAAGATGGCGCAAGCGATCGATTTGCCGGCGCTGGTGCTGGCCAAGGGCCCGGGCGCCAGCCGTGCCGACCATGAAATGTACCTGGTGGCTGTCGGCCGCATGGCGAAAAGCACCCTGAAACTGGGCGTGGTGGCCTTGCAAAAAGCCAGCGCGCAGCTGACCGCGCAGGAGCAAGCCATCGGCTGGGCTAGCCTGGCCCTGCAGGCATCGTATTCGCTGGCGCCGGAAGCGTTTGAATATTGGCAAAAATCCAATGGCGCACCGTTGACCCAGGAGCAGATGCAGTGGAAAACGCGCATTGCCTTGCGCGAAGGCAACTGGCCTGTGGTGAAATCGTCCATCCAGGCCATGCCGGCCTCGCTGCGCACGGACCCCACCTGGGTCTACTGGCTGGCGCGCGCGCAGCAGGCGGAAACGCCGGGCCGCCCGAATGCGCAAGCCGACACCCTGTATCGCACGATCAGCGAACAATCGAATTTCTATGGCTTGCTGGCCAACGAAGAGCTGGGCAACCATCTGGTGTTGCCGCCGCCGGGCCAGCCCGTCAGCCCGACAGAAATCGCCGCCATGGCCGCCAATCCGGGCTTGCAGCGGGCGCTGAAATTTTTCAATATGCGCTTGCGCTTCGAAGGCACGCGCGAGTGGAACTGGGAATTGCGCTCGATGACGGATCGCCAGCATCTGGCGGCCGCGGAATTTGCGCGCCAGAACAATGTGCTCGACCGCATGGTCAATACGTCCGACCGCACGCGCCTGGAAGTGGACTATACGCAGCGCTACCCGACGCCGCACGACGACGTCATGCATCCGGCCACGCAAACCCTGGGCCTCGACAAAGCCTGGGTGTATGGCTTGATCCGCCAGGAATCGCGCTTCATCATGGATGCGCAATCGCATGTGGGCGCCTCCGGTTTGATGCAGGTGATGCCATCGACTGCCCGTTACGTGGCCAAGAAGATCGGCCTCACCGATTTCGTCACGGAAACCTTGAGCGATGTGCGCACCAACGTCTTGCTGGGCACGAATTACCTGAACATGGTGCTCGGTGGCCTCGATGGTTCGCAAGTGCTGGCCAGCGCCGCCTACAACGCGGGGCCGGGGCGCTTGCGCATCTGGCGCGCCACCATGAAGAGTCCGCTGGAAGGCGCCATCTTTGCCGAGATCATTCCGTACACGGAAACGCGCGGCTACGTGAAAAACGTGATGGCCAACGCCACCTATTACGCGGCCCTGTTCGAGAAGCGCCCGCAGTCGCTGAAAGCGCGCCTGGGTACCGTGGGACCGAAAAACAGCGCCATCGCGGCCGATTTGCCGTAACCCAATGAATTGATACCCGACCATGCAAACGACCATCCTTGATCCCAGCCTGACGCAAACCCTGGCCGCCGCGCGCGAGCCAGGCCTGACCCTCATCATCGGCAACAAGAATTATTCGTCGTGGTCGATGCGCCCGTGGGTGGCCATGACGGCGTTTGGCATCCCGTTCCAGGAAGTGCGCGTGCTGCTCGACCAGAGCGACACGGCGACGAAGATCGCCGAGTATTCGGCCTGCGGCCGGGTCCCCGTGCTGCTGGCGGGCGAGATCACGATCTGGGACAGCCTGGCCATCTGCGAATACCTGGCCGAGCAGTTTCCTGACAAACACCTGTGGCCGCAAGACGTGGCCGCGCGCGCCATGGCGCGCTGTGTCTGCGCGGAAATGCATTCCGGTTTCACCGGCTTGCGCACGGACATGTCGATGAATATCAAGGCGACGTTGCCGGGCCGTGGCCGCACGGCCGCCGCGCAGGCGGACATCGGCCGCATCAGCGAAATCTGGGAAGAGTGTTTATCGCGCTTTGGCCACCACCAATTCCTGTTTGGCGAGTTTTCCATCGCCGATGCGTATTTCGCCCCCGTCGTCATGCGTTTCCGCACGTATGGCGTGAGTCTGGCACCGGCGCTGAACGCGTATTGCGAGCGCGTGCAGGCGCACCCCGCCGTGGCGCGCTGGATCACGGAAGCGCTGGCGGAGACGGAAGTCGCGGCCAAGCACGACGCGGAATTACCCGATTAAAGAGAAGTTCACCATGAAGATTTACACGGTCGGTGGCGCGGTGCGCGACCAACTGCTGGGCTTGCCCGTGAAAGACCACGACCACGTCGTCGTGGGCGCCACGCCCGAGGATATGCTGCGCCAGGGCTTCCGCCCCGTCGGCAAGGATTTTCCTGTCTTCCTGCACCCGAAGACGCAGGAAGAGTACGCGCTGGCCCGCACGGAACGCAAGACGGCCCCCGGCTACCGGGGCTTTGTCTTCCACGCGGCGCCCGACGTCACGCTGGAAGACGACCTGGTGCGGCGCGATCTGACCATCAACGCCATCGCACAAGCCGCGGACGGTACGTTGACCGACCCGTTCGGCGGCATTCAGGATATCGAGAACAAAATCTTCCGCCACGTCTCCGACGCGTTTGGCGAAGACCCCGTGCGTATCCTGCGCCTGGCGCGCTTTGCCGCCCGGTTTCATACGTTCACTGTCGCGCCCGCCACCATGGCGCTGATGCGCCGGATGGTGGCCGACGGCGAAGTCGATGCCCTGGTGGCCGAACGCGTGTGGCAGGAAGTAGCGAAAGGATTGATGGAAGCGCGGCCGTCGCGCATGCTGACGGCGCTGCAGGAATGCGGCGCGCTGGCGCGCATCATGCGAGAAATCCAGTTGAGCGAGCGCTTGCTGCAGGTCATCGACCATGCGGCCGCGCAAGGCCTTGACTTGCCCGTGCGCTTCGCCGCCCTGCTGCTGCGCCTGCCGAAAGATGCCATTGAACAACTGAGCGAGCGCCTGCGCGTGCCCAACGAGTGCCGCGAGCTGGCCGTCATGGCGGCGCGCGAGCTGGACCAGATCAATGGCGCACTGGACTTGCACGCCGAAGCCGTGGTGAGCTTGTGCGAACGCTGCGACGGCTTGCGTAAACCGCAGCGCTTTGCGCAGCTGCTGCAAGCGGTGGCGTGCGATGGGCTGGTCACCGGGGACTTTCCACAAGCGGTGCGCTTGCAGGGCGGGCTGGACGCGGCGCGCGCCGTCAACGCTGGCGCGCTGGCGCAAGGTTGTGCGGAGCCGAAACGCATTCCTGAAGTCATCCACGCGGCGCGGGTAGCCGCCGTGCAAGCATTCCTGGCCCAGGCTTGAATGGCGGGAATAGGCTACAATGGCGCCATAATGTTGCACTGCACAATACCGGCCTGACGTGCCGCAGCACCGCCCCCAGGAGTCGTCGTGACCTTACCCAAGCTGTTTCAAAATCCGTTTCGCCGCTGGCTCAGTCGTAGCGGCGGCGGGCGCCCGAGCGTGCTCGTCAAGCAGTTGCATGAGCGCGACCGGCGCCGCATGATGAAGCATTTTCTCTCTCTGGAGAAAAGCGACCGTTTGCTGCGCTTCGGCAGCACCTTGCCCGATGAACTCGTCGCCCAGTACGTACAGAAGATGGATTTCTCGCGCGATATGATTTATGGCGTCTACAACAGCTTGTTCAAGCTGGTGGGCGTGGGGCATCTGGCGTTCGCGCCGAAGGACAAGTCGCCGGCGAAAAGTGTCGTCACGGACAAGGAGCAGGTGGCCGAGTTTGGCGTGTCCGTGTCGAAATCCATGCGCGGCATGGGCGTCGGTTCGAAACTGTTCGAGCGGGCGGCGATACACTGCCGCAACAACGATGTCGATACCCTGTACATGCATTGTTTGTCGTCGAACAAGACGATGATGCATATCGCCAAGAAGGCGGGCATGGAAATCCAGCGCGACTATGGCGAAGCTGATGCATATTTGAAACTATTGCCGCCGAACCCGAGCAGCATGCTGCAGGAAGCCGTACAGGAGCAGTTTGCCATGTTCGACTACACGCTCAAGGCGAACGCGCGCGCCGCATTCAAACTGTGGGATCGCTTGCCGGGGCGCAAGAAGAAGCCCGAGCCACCGTCACCGCCGTCACAGTAAGGGCAGGGCCGTCGTATCCTTGATGCGCTGCAAGGCAAAGCTCGATTTCACGTCCAGCACGGCCGGGTGGCGCAACAGGGTCGCCATCATGAAGCGCGAAAAATGCTCCATGTCTTCCACATGCACGCGCAATAGATAATCCATTTCGCCCGTCATCGCATAGCAGGCCACCACTTCCGGCCAATGCGCCACGGCCACGGCGAAGTCGGCGCGCGGCGAGGTAGTCGTCACCAGGTTGGGCGCCAGCACGCGCGCCGTGCTGTGCGCGGTGGCGTCGCTATGCTTTTCCAGCCGCACATTCACATAGGCGAGCAAGCCCAGACCGATCTTTTCCGGGTCCAGCAGGGCCACGTACTGGCGGATGACGCCCGCTTCTTCCAGCCGTTTGACGCGGCGCAAGCATGGCGACGGCGACAGGCTGACCTGTTCGGCCACGTCCTGATTCGACAGGCGGCCATCGGCCTGCAGGACGGCAAGGATCTTGCGGTCTGTTTTATCCAGCGTAATTTTGCTCATGCTCCCTCCGGTGGTTCTCGTTTCACGCAATATTATTGCGCAAATCATGATTGTTCGGGAGATCTTTGGCATTTAATGCCCGTGAGCCACGCCTATACTGTGCGCTACTTCTTGGAGGAGACATCATGCAATTTCAGCCTTGGGATAACCCGATGGGTACCGATGGTTTCGAGTTCGTCGAGTATGCAGCACCAGACCCAAAAGCATTGGGCAAGCTGTTCGAGAACATGGGCTTCACGGCCATCGCGCGCCACCGCCACAAGGATGTGACCCTGTATCGCCAGGGCGACATCAATTTCATCATCAATGCCGAACAAGATTCGTTCGCGCAGCGTTTTGCCCGCCATCACGGCCCGTCCGTGTGCGCCATCGCCATCCGCGTCGACGACGCGGCCTTT
Source organism: Janthinobacterium sp. 78 (assembly GCF_003096775.1). Lineage (NCBI taxonomy): Bacteria > Pseudomonadati > Pseudomonadota > Betaproteobacteria > Burkholderiales > Oxalobacteraceae > Janthinobacterium > Janthinobacterium sp. 78. The sequence continues at coordinate 678,616 of NZ_QENT01000001.1, forward strand.
GTGTACCGCCGCGCGCTGGAACTGGGCGCCTGGGGTTTCGACAATAAAACGGGACCGATGGAGCTCAATATCCCCGCCATCAAGGGTGTGGGCGATTCGCTGCTGTACTTCGTTGACCGCTGGCGCGGCAAGGGCGCCGACAAGGAAGGCGCCGCCGCATCGGGCGGCATCGGCGACATCAGCATCTATGACGTCGATTTCGTCGCCATTCCCGGCGCCGTCGCCAACCCGGTCGGCCATGGCCTGACGTATATCGACCACCTGACGCACAATGTGCACCGTGGCCGCATGAAGGAATGGGCGAGCTTCTATGAAAGCCTGTTCAACTTCCGCGAAGTGCGCTATTTCGACATCGAAGGCAAGCTGACGGGCCTCAAATCGAAAGCCATGACTTCGCCCTGCGGCAAGATCCGCATCCCGATCAATGAATCGTCGGACGACAAGTCGCAGATCGCCGAATACCTGGACCAGTACCATGGCGAAGGCATCCAGCACATCGCCCTGGGCACGGACAATATCTACGCATCCGTGCAAGGCATGCGTGATACGGGTATCGATTTCCAGGATACGATTGAAACGTACTATGAACTGGTCAACCGCCGCCTGCCGAACCACGGCGAGCAGTTGGAAGAACTGCGCCGCCTGCGCATCCTGATCGATGGCCACAGCACGGAAACGGAACGCGAACTGCTGCTGCAAATCTTTACGCAGACGGTAATCGGCCCGATCTTCTTCGAGATCATTCAGCGCAAGGGCGACCAGGGCTTCGGCGAAGGCAATTTCCGCGCCCTGTTCGAATCGATCGAGCTGGATCAGATCAAGCGCGGCGTGCTGAAAGATACGAACGCGGCGTAATTGGCTGTTGTCGGCTTACGCCCTGGCGGGCTAAGCCGACCTACGCGTCACACGCCATTGATGTAGGTCGGATTAGCGCAGCGTAATCCGACATGGCAGCAAAGAAAACAGGCATCAAACAGCACCCGCCCGGGAGTGCAGTGCAGCAAAAGAACTGTGCGCCCTCCTGTGGTAGTCTACGACAAACAAGTCATTTTTCCGCACCGGCATGCTCACAAAGCGCGACCGGTACGTGTGAGTTCAACCGACTTTGCACGCGTAGCACCGAGAATAATGGAGACAAGTAATGAATGCACCAATCAAGGGCTCGAGTCTTGAGCCGGGCGCGCACGCGTCCGAGATTTCCCTGAACGACAAATACACGCTCGAGCGTGGCCGCGCCTTCATGACGGGCACGCAAGCGCTGATCCGCCTGCCCATGCTGCAGCGCGAGCGCGACCTGAAAGCGGGCCTGAATACGGCCGGCTACATCACCGGTTACCGCGGTTCGCCCGTGACGTCGGTCGACATGACGGCCATCAAGGCCAAGAAATACCTCGATGAACACCACGTCAAATTCCACCCCGGCTTGAACGAAGACCTGGCCGCCACGGCCGTCTGGGGCACGCAGCAAACGAATCTGTTCGAAGACGCGAAATACGACGGCGTGTTCGGCATGTGGTACGGCAAGGGCCCTGGCGTCGACCGCTGCGGCGACGTCTTCAAACACGCCAATAACGCCGGTTCCGCCAAGCATGGCGGCGTGCTGGTGCTGGCCGGCGACGACCATGCGGCGAAATCCTCGTCGACGGCGCACCAGTCCGACCATATCCTGAACGCTTGCGGCATCCCCGTGCTGTACCCGTCGTCGGTACAGGAATACATCGATTACGGCTTGCATGCCTGGGCCATGAGCCGCTACACGGGTTTGTGGGTGTCGATGAAATGCGTGACCGACATCATCGAGTCGGGCGCTGCCGTCGATTTCGACCCGGACCGCGTGCAGATCGTGCTGCCGACCGATTTCGAGCTGCCGGCCGGCGGCCTGAACATCCGCTGGCCCGACACGGTGCTGGAACAAGAAGTGCGCATGAACAGCTACAAATGGTATGCGGCGCTGGCGTATGCGCGTGCCAACAAGCTCAATAAGATCATCTGGGACAGCCCGAAGGCGCGCATCGGCATCATCACGGCCGGCAAATCCTACCTCGACACGCGCCAGGCGCTGGCCGACCTGGGCATCGACGAGCAGACGGCGTCCGACATCGGCATCCGCCTGTACAAGATCGGCATGACCTGGCCGCTGGAAGCGGACGGCGTGCACGAATTTGCCAAGGGTCTCGACGAGATCCTCGTGGTGGAAGAAAAGCGGCAAATCCTCGAATACGCGCTCAAGGAAGAACTGTATAACCTGAAGGATGGCGAGCGTCCGCGCGTGGTCGGCAAGTTCGACGACACGGGCGAGTGGAGCAACCAGAAGGGCACGGGACACGGCGACTGGCTGCTACCGGCCACGTATGAACTGAACCCGGCCATGATCGCGCGCGCGATTGCCAGCCGCATCTCGCGCTATTACGCCGGCCACCCCGTCGAGCAGCGCGTGAAGGAGCGCATCGCCTACCTGGAAGCCAAAGAGAATGTGCTGAAAGCGATCAGCGTGAAACCCGATCCGCAAAAGGACCGCACGCCGTTCTTCTGCTCCGGCTGCCCGCACAATACCTCGACCAAGGTGCCGGAAGGCTCGCGTGCGCTGGCCGGCATCGGCTGCCACTACATGGTGCTGTGGATGGACCGCGAAACGTCGACCTTTACCCACATGGGCGCCGAAGGCGTCACGTGGGTGGGGCAGGCGCCGTTCACGAATGAAAAGCACGTGTTTACCAACCTCGGTGACGGCACGTATTTCCACTCGGGCATCCTGGCCATCCGCGCCGCCGTCTCGGCCAAGGTGAATATCACCTACAAAATTCTGTTCAACGATGCGGTGGCCATGACGGGCGGCCAGGAATTCGATGGCCCATTGTCTCCGGCCATCATTTCGCGCCAGATTGCCGCCGAAGGCGTCGGTCCCATCATCGTCGTCACCGATGAGCCGGAAAAATACCCGGACGATTACGCCTGGGCCGAAGGCGTCACCGTGCGCCACCGTTCGGAACTGATGGACGTGCAGCGCGAACTGCGCGACATGCCGGGCGTGTCGGCCATGATCTACGACCAGACCTGTGCCTCGGAAAAACGCCGCCGCCGGAAACGCAATGAATACCCGGACCCGGCCAAGCGCGCCGTCATCAACGAAGCCGTCTGCGAAGGCTGCGGCGACTGCTCCGTGCAATCGAACTGCCTGTCGGTGGAGCCGCTGGAAACGGAACTGGGGCGCAAGCGCCAGATCAACCAGTCGTCCTGCAACAAGGATTTCTCGTGCACGACGGGTTTCTGCCCCAGCTTCGTGACGGTGGAAGGCGGCGGCTTGAAAAAGCCGAAAAAAGCCGCTGCAGCCGACAAGGACGCACCGGCCGCGCCAGCCTTGCCGACACCCGTCATTCCTTCGACGGCCGAGCCGTTCGGCATCCTGGTCACCGGCATCGGCGGCACGGGCGTCGTCACCGTGGGCCAGATCCTGGCCATGGCGGCGCACGTGGAAGGCAAGGGCTGTTCCGTGCTCGACATGAGCGGCCTGGCGCAAAAGGGCGGCCCCGTGATGTCGCACGTACGCCTGGCGGACCGCCAGCAAGACATCCATTCGACGCGCGTCGGCACGGGCGCGGCCGACCTGGTGATCGGTTGCGATTTGATCGTCACGGCCAGCCGCGACGCGCTGTCGCGCATGGGCGAGGGCCGCAGCTGGGCCATGATCAACTCGACCAGCTCGTCGACGGCGGCGTTTGTGAAAAACCCGGACTGGCAATTCCCCGGTGCATCGGCGCGCATGGAAATCGAAAAGGCCTGCGGTACGGATCACGTCGATTTCATCGATGCGGGCCAGATCGCCACGGCGCTGATGGGCGACTCCATCGCGACGAACATGTTCATGCTCGGTTATGCCTGGCAAAAGGGCAAGGTGCCGTTGACTGAGGCGTCGATCATGAAGGCCATCGACTTGAACAACGTCTCGGTGGCGTTCAACAAGGCCGCCTTCAACTGGGGCCGCGCGGGCGCCCACGATACGGCCAGCCTGGTGCGCATGACAACCCCCGCCAAGGTGGTGGAATTCAAGCGCATCGACACGCTCGACGACATCATCGAAAAACGGGTCGCCTTGCTGACGGCCTACCAGGATCGTGCGTATGCGCAGCAGTATCTGGACTTCATCAGCCAGGTGCGCGCGGCCGAAAGCGCCCTGAATGGCCCGCACTTGCGCCTGACGGAAGCCGTGGCCCGCTACTTCTACAAGCTGATGGCCTACAAGGACGAGTACGAAGTGGCGCGCCTGTACACGGACGGCGCCTTCCAGGCGAAGATCGCCGCCATGTTCGAGGGCGATATCAAGCTCAAGTTCCACCTGGCGCCACCGATCATGGCAAAAACGGATGCGCAGGGCCATTTGATCAAGAAGGAATATGGCCCGTGGATGCTGAAGGCCTTCGGCGTGCTGGCCAAGTTCAAGGGCTTGCGCGGCACGGCGTTCGACGTGTTCGGCCATACGGCCGAGCGCAAGACGGAGCGCGCGCTGATTCTTGAATACCGCGCGACGGTGGGCGGCTTGCTGCCGAAACTGACGACGGCCAAGCTGGCGCAAGCCGTGGCCATTGCCAGCATCCCGGAAGACATCCGCGGCTATGGTCACGTGAAGGAACGTCATTTGAAGGCGGCGAAAGAGAAGGAAGCCAGTTTGCTGATCGCCTTCAACGCGCCGACGCCGCTGCCGCCCGTCGTGGCAGCGCCCGTGGCGGCCAGCGTGGCGTGATGGTTTGAGTATGACGTAGTAGTAATGGCGCCTGCGGGCGCCATTTTTCTGTGACAAAGAAAACAACGCTTGCTGGCAAAACATATTATAATTTTTCGATAATTTCTTTTCGGAAAGTTTCTCATGCATTCCCTGCGCCTTCGTTGCCTCGCTGTTTCCCTCGGATTCGTGTTGAGTGCCTGCGGCGGAGGTGGCGGCAGCGACAGCGCGCCCGTCGTCCCGCCCTTGACGCCAACCGTACCGACGGGTCCCACGGCGCTGGTCGCTTCGTCCACTGTGGCGAACCGCTGCGAGGCACCGCGCAGCGGCAGCAGCATCGACAAGCCGGGCACCCTGCTCGATGAACTGACGTGGGTGCGCAGTTGGATCGATGAAACGTATCTGTGGTACCGCGAAGTGCCGACCTCGTACCAGCCGCAAAGCTTCACCACGCCCATCGCCTATTTCGACGTGCTGAAAACAACGGCCACGACGGCGTCCGGCAAGCCTAAGGACCAGTTCCATTTCACATATCCAACGGCCGAGTGGGAGAATGCGCAGAATGGCATTGAACTGGGCTACGGCATGCTGCTGGCGCAGACGCGTAACACGCCACCGCGCCAGGCGGTGATCTCGATCGTCGAACCAGGTTCGCCGGCGGCCCTGGCGGGCTTGCAGCGGGGCGACCTGCTGCAAAGCATCGATGGCGTCGATTTCGTCAATGCCGCGGACGCGGCCAGCGTGAAGATCATCAACGCGGGCCTGTTCCCTGAGGCCCAAGGCACGCATGTGCTCAGTTTCAGCCGTGACGGAACGGTGCGAAACGCCACCCTGCAGGCGGTAGAGGTCAGCACCAGCGCCGTGCAGAACGAGCGCATCATTGACACGCCCACGGGCAAGGTGGGTTATCTGACCTTCAACACCCACAATAATGTCGCCGAGCGCCAGCTGGTCGAGAGCATGCGCCGCTTCCAGGCGGCCGGCATCAGCGACCTGGTGCTCGACGTGCGCTACAACGGCGGCGGCTATCTCGATGTCGCCAGCGAACTCGCTTACATGATTGCCGGCCCACAAGTCACCACCGGCAAGACCTTCGAGCAGGTGCTCTTCAATGACAAGACCCGGCCGAAAGCGCCCGTGCCCTTCCATGCGCAAAGCCAGGGCTTTCCCGGCCCGAATCCCCTCCCCAAGGGTACGCCCTTGCCCTCGCTGGGGCTGACGCGGGTGACCGTGCTGACGACGGGCAATACCTGCTCGGCCAGCGAAGCCATCATCAACGGCTTGCGCGGCGTGAATGTGCAAGTGAACCTGATCGGCGGCACGACGTGCGGCAAGCCCTACGGTTTCTATCCCACGCCCAATTGCGGCACCACCTATTTCGCGGTGCAGTTCCAGGGTGTCAACGCCAAGGGCTTTGGCGACTTTGCCGACGGCATGGCGCCGACCTGCGACGTGACGGATGATTTCCAGCACCAGCTGGGCGATCCGGCCGAAGGCATGCTGGCGGCGGCGCTGCGCTACCGCAACATCGGCAGCTGTACGCCGGCCACAGGCGCGACCAGGCTGTTGAGTTCGATGCAGAGTCCGGCCGAGACGGCGACGCGGCTGCTGCGCCCGGCCTACAAGGAAATTGCCCTTATTCGCCAATAAAGCGCATGCTTCTGCCTTGGCATCGCCTTGACGCCTGACGTTTTCCTGCTCAAGAATCTTTCTATATAACAATTTTGATATATAGAAAGATGAATCCATTCGTTCTGGAATGACTGGCATTTTGCTATCGTCCCGCTTTTCTCCCACCTTGAGAAGCGCAACGATGTCGAAACAGTTCAAGTTAACCCCGCTCAGCCTTGGCGTACTGGCCATCCTGGGCGGCACCGCATGGCAGGCGCACGCGCAAACGCAAGCGCCCGCAGCGGCTCAGCAGGCAGCGGCCACCCCGCCAGCCGTCGTGGTCACCGGTTCGCGCATTCCCCGCGCCAGCCTGGAAGGCCCGTCTTCCGTCACCATCCTGACCGGCGATGAAATCACCAAGCAGGGCTACAAGAACGTCTTCGACGCGCTGACCAGCCAGGTGCAGAACAGCGGCTTTACGCAGGGCGAAGATTACGGCAACACGTTCACGCCGTCGGCCAATACCATCAGCCTGCGCGGCCTGGGGCCGAACCACACCTTGATCCTGCTCAACGGCCGCCGCCTGGCCGACTTCCCCATCGCCTATGACGGCGCGGTCAACTTCACCAACCTGGCGAATATCCCGGCTAGCATCGTCGAGCGCATCGAGATTCTGAACGGCGGCGCTTCGGCCATCTATGGCTCGGACGCGATTGCCGGCGTGGTCAACGTGATCCTGAAAAAACAGGCGGAAGGTTTCGATATCAACGTCAAGGTCGGCGGCACCTCGCGCGGCGGCGCCGGCAACCAGCGCGTGCAGCTGACGGGCGGCGGCAATTTCGACAAACTGCATACCCTGTTCAGCGTGGAATTGAGCGAGCGCGACCCGTTGTGGAGCATGGAGCGCGACTTCATGACCAGCCGCTCGGGCGTACCGACCACGGTCGCTTCGCGCCGCGTGATGGCGTCAGGCACGTCCGGCCGCTATGTCGACCTGGGCGACACCTGCAGCCAGTTTGGCGACATGTTCGGCGGCAGTGTCAGCAAGTACACGGCGAAGAATGGCAGCTATTGCGCCAGCCCGAAAGCCCGTCCGACCTACTGGACCACGCAGACCAAAAATAGCAGCCAGAACGTGTTTGGCAGCGCCAATTACGAGCTCGATGCCGATACGACCTTGTTTGCCGACTTCCTGATCGGCAAGAACAAGACCGTCAATACGACGCGCGGCCCATCGTGGACCTCGGCCTCGCTGGGCAACGGCTACTTCCTGAACCAGAACAGCGGCGCCTACGAAGAGTGGACCCGCTTCATGTCGCCTGAGGAAATCGGCGGCGTGCAGCGCTACAAGCGCAGCTGGGATGACCAGGCCACCGCCATCTCGCTGGGCGCCAAGGGCCGCATTCCCGGCAGCGCATGGCAGTATGAAGCGAACTACAACGCGTCCGTCTACAAGAGCGAAGGCCACACGCCACGCATATTGTCGAACATCGACAGCTTCTTCCTGGGACCCAAGCTGGGCACGGATGCCAAGGGCGTGGCCATCTACGCACCGGATGCGGCGCGTCTGTCGCGCCGGCTGACGCCGGCCGAATTCGACAGCATCAGCGGCTACAGCGACAGCAAGGATAAGGCCTGGACGAATACTCTCAGCCTGGCCACGAATGGCGACCTGTTCCAGCTGCCTGCCGGCACGGCGAAGATCGCCACGATAGCCGAAGCGAGCAAGCAGGGTTTCAGCAACGAACCCGACGCGCGTATCGACCAGGGCTATTTCAATATCGCCACCGGTTCGGGCACCACGGCCGGCACCCGTTCGCGCTATGCGCTGGGCGCGGAAGTGAACCTGCCGCTGCATGAAAAGCTGATCGGCACCCTGGCCGGCCGCTATGACCGCTACAGCTTTGCCGGGCGCAAGGAAGGCAAGTTCACCTATAACGGCGGTCTGGAATTGCGCCCGGCGCCGGAGCTGCTGTTCCGCGCCAACTACGCCACCAGCTTCCGCGCGCCGGACATGAATTACATCTACCAGGCCCGCGGCAAAGGCTATTATTCGAGCACCACCGATTACTACCGTTGCGATGCCGCCGGACAGGCCATCGACGGCTGCGAATATGCGAATAAATCGCCAGGCGCCGATTACGTGCAAAACGGCAGCCGCGACCTGCAGTCGGAAAAGGGCAAGTCCTTCGGCGTGGGCACTGTCTGGTCGCCGAGTTCGAATTTCGACGTGTCGGTCGACTACTGGAACATCAAGATCGACGACCTGGTGACGAACCTGAGCGCCGACAAGCTGCTGCGCGACGAATCCGATTGCCGCCTGGGCAAGGCCGACATCGGGTCGCCGACCTGTATCGATACCCTGGGCCGCATCGAGCGCTATGCGGCCAATGCCTTGAACAAGGCGGGCGAGATCAAGACCATCACCGTCAACCCGATCAACGCGGCCAAGCAAAGCAGCAGCGGCGTCGACGTCAGCCTGAAGTATGTGCTGCGCACAACGGACTATGGCCGCTTTGCCTTCAAGGCCAACTACGCGCGGGTGCTGAGCAAGAAATCGCAGCAATTTGCCGGCGATGCAGAGACCGACGAAACCAAATCGCTGACCAACATGGATTGGCCCGACAAACTGAACCTGAGCGTCAACTGGGCGGCGGGCGACTGGTCGAATACCTTGCTGGTCAGCCGCTACGGCAAGGTGCCGAATGCCGCCGGCACCGGCTACCTGACGCCGACGGCGCTGGCCAACATCAGCACCGTCTACCGCATCAGCGACCGCGCCACCGTCTCGCTGATCGTCAATAACGTGTTCGACAAGATCAAGCGCGACACCAGCAACGGCTGGCCGTATTACCCGATCGGCAACTACAGCCCGCAAGGCCGCCAGGGATGGCTCGAATTCAACTACCACTTTGGCTCATAATTCACGCTTGTCAAAGCAAGGCCGGAGCAGCTGACGCTGTTCCGGCTTTTTTATTTTTCACGGTGCTTTTACCTGACCGCGCCTCTATAATTGCCCGCTTGTCCCCCTTGATGGAGCTCGCCTGATGCTACGCCACGCCCTGCTGTCCGCCGCCATGTTGTCCCTGTTTGCCGTCAACGCGCATGCCGCGCGCGATATGCGGCAGTTTTCCCTGAAAACGGCGGCCGAGTACTCGGGTTTCAAGAATACGGGCCGCTATGAGGAAGTGGAAGCCTTGTGCCGGCGCTTCGAGGAGCACCATCCGAAACAGGTGCGCTGCTTCGAATTTGGCCGCACGCCGGAAAACCGCCCCATGCTGGCGCTGGCCGTTTCCAACACGGGCGCGCTGACGCCGGACGTGGCCAAGCTGCGCAAGATACCGGTGCTGCTGGTACAGGGCGGCATCCATGCGGGGGAAATCGACGGCAAGGACGCGGGTTTCCTGGCCCTGCGCGAAGTATTGGAAGGCAAGGCAGCGCCTGGCGCGCTGGACAAGCAGGTGCTGCTGTTCGTGCCGGTCTTCAATGTCGACGGCCATGAGCGCTTCGGCCAGTGGAACCGGCCGAACCAGCGCGGTCCCGTGGAAATGGGCTGGCGCAGCACGGCGCAAAACTACAATCTGAACCGCGAATACATGAAGGCCGATACGCCCGAGATGCAGCACATGCTGGCGCTGGTGAACGCCTGGGATCCGCTGGCGTATGTCGACTTGCACGTCACCGATGGCGCGCAGTTCGAACCCGATATCTCGATCCAGGTCGAACCCGTGCATGCGGGCGATGCGGCCTTGCGCGTGGCGGGAACGGCGCTGCGCGACGGCGTGCTGGCCGACCTGGCAAAGCAGGGTTCCGATCCGAAGCCGTTCTACATGTCGTTTGCAGAAGAAGACAATCCGCAGTCGGGTTTTGTCGATTCGACGCCGAACCCGCGCTTTTCGCACGGCTATTTCCTGTTGCGTAACCGTTTCGGCGTGCTGGTGGAAACCCATTCGTGGAAGGACTACGCGACCCGCGTGCGCATCACGCGCAACACCATCGTTTCCCTGCTGTCGCAGATGGCGCAGCACGGCGCAGCATGGCGACAAACCGCCATGGAAGCGGACCTGCGCGCGACGCAGCTGGCCGGCAGTGTGCTACCCCTCAGCTACAGGACCACGGAGAAAAGCCGCATGATCGCGTTTCGCGGTTATGCCTATACGCGCACGCCGTCCGACGTGTCGGGCGCGCTGATGACGCGCTATGACGAAAAGACGCCGCAAATCTGGCACGTGCCGCTGCGCGACGAGATCGTGCCCGACCTGCAGGTGGCCGCGCCGAAGGCCGGCTACCTGGTGCCACGCGCGCAGGCGGCCATGGTGGGCGCCAAACTGCGCCAGCACGGCATCGTCTACCAGGAAATGCGCAGTATCGTCGCCAGGCAGAAGGTGGAAATCTTCCGCGCCACGCAGGTGAAGTTTGGCGCGCAGTCGTTCGAAGGACGCCAGACGGCGGCGGTACAGGGCGAATGGCAGAAGGAAGAGCGCCTGGTCGATGCGGGCGTGCTGTACGTGCCCGTCAACCAGCCGAAGGCGCGCATGGTGATGGCGCTGCTCGAGCCGCGCGCACCCGACTCGCTGCTGGCCTGGGGCAGCTTCAACACGGCGTTCGAGCGCAAGGAATACATGGAGGACTATGTGGCCGAGGATGTGGCGCGCGCGCAGCTGGCGGCCGACCCGGCGCTGGCGGCGCAATTCCGGCAGAAGCTGGCCGACGAACCCGCGTTTGCCAAGAATCCGCATGCGCGCCTGGAGTTTTTCGCCCGCCGCCACGCCTCGTGGGATGAGCGCTTGAACCTGTACCCGGTCATGCGCGTCGACGTGGCGCCCGCCAGTTTCATGGATTGACAAGGCTCATGATGAGCGTGACGCGGAAATGCTATTCTTTCTATCCTCCGCGTCAGCGCCCACCTGTTCCATGTATCGGTTTCCCATGACAGAAAAAAAGCAGAAAAGAATTCTCCTGTTGAGCGTCTCGGCCGGCGCCGGCCATCTGCGCGCGGCGCAAGCCATCGAGGCGTATGCCACGCAGGATGACGGCGAGGGGAGTGCCGCCATCGCCAGCCACCTCGATGTGATGGATTTCGTCACGCCCGCGTTCCGCAAGCTGTACACGGATTTTTACATCAAGCTGGTCAACAAGGCGCCCGCGCTGTGGGGCTATCTGTATCACGCCACCCACGATGCGCCGCGCGACAGCTCGATGCAGCGTTTGCGCCGTGGCATCGAACGCCTCAACACGCGCGCCCTGATGGCGCAGATCGCCGCCTTCCAGCCCGACGCCATCATCTGCACGCATTTCTTGCCGGCCGAACTGTTGTCGCGCGCGCTGCGCCAGGAACAGCTGGCCTGCCCCGTGTGGGTACAGGTCACCGACTTCGATTTGCACCGCATGTGGGTGCACGAACGGATGCACGGTTATTTTGCTGCCACCGACGAGGTGGCGTTCCGCATGCGCCACGAAGGCATCCCCGCCGAGCGCATCCACGTGACGGGCATCCCCATCATGCCCGCGTTTGCGCAGGTGCCTGAGCGCGTGCAGTGCGCGCAGGCATTCGGCCTCGATCCGCAGCGCACGACGATACTGTTGATGGGCGGCGGGGCAGGGCTGGGCAGCCTCGATACCGTCGCCGCGCGCCTGCTGGCGCTACCAGGCGATTTCCAGCTGATCGTGCTGGCGGGGAAAAACGCCGCCGCGCTGGCGGCGCTGCAGGACCTGGCCGGCCAGTATCCTGGCCGCCTGCTGGCGCAAGGCTTTACCAGCGAAGTGGAGCGCCTGATGGCGTGCGCCGACCTGGTGATCACCAAGCCGGGCGGGCTGACCACCTCGGAATGCCTGGCGCTGGGCTTGCCCATGATTGTCAACGCGCCGATTCCCGGCCAGGAAGAGCGCAATGCCGACTATCTTCTGGAGCAGGGCGTGGCATTGAAAGCGTTCGATGGCGTGACCCTGGAATACCGGGTGCGCCTGTTGCTTGAGCACCCTGAACAGTTGCAAGCGATGCGCGCAAAGGCGCTGGCCCTGGGCCGCCCGCGCGCCGCTTTGGACGTGCTGGCGCTGGTGCTGGACGATGGCCGCGCTGGCGCCGTTCTTCAATAACAAGGAAGCCATGATGTTGCATGCAGTACTACTGACCCTCGCCCTGGGGCTGGCCGCCGCGCCGGCCGGGGCACAACCATCGCCGCCACGTCATCCGGACTGGGCGGCGCCGCTGCCGCAGGTGTCGAACCTGTACCAGATCACGCCCGTCCTGTACCGCAGCGCCATGCTTGACAGTGCCGACGTGGCCCAGCTGCAGGCGCTGGGTGTGAAGACCGTGATCAGCCTGCGCTCCTTCCACTCCGATACGCAAGTGCTCGATGGCAGCGGCATCCGCGCCATCCGCATTCCCATCAATACCTGGGCCATCGGCGACCGGCATGTGATAGAGACCATGCGTGCCATCCGCGCCGCCGGGCAGGATGGGCCCGTGCTGCTGCACTGCCTGCACGGCGCCGACCGCACGGGCATGATGGCCGCCATGTATCGCATGCTGTACCAGGGCTGGCCGCGCGAGAAGGCGATCGATGAGCTGAAAAATGGCGGTTACGGCTACCACGCCGTGTGGAAAAACATCGAACGCTATCTGTCGCGCGTGAATCTCGACGAACTGCGCGCGCGCATCGACTCTCCGCAGCCTTGACCCCCGCCGGCGCGCCACTTCAGGCATGATTGCGATTCCAATCACGTTTTTCCGGAATCCGCATGGAACACCACAGCTTTCTCATTAACATACTGTTTTACCTGGTGGCGGCTATCATCATGGTGCCGCTGGCCAAGCGCCTGGGCATGGGCGCCGTGCTGGGCTACCTGGTGGCCGGCGTCGTCATCGGTCCGTGGGGCCTGGGCCTGATCAAGAATGTCGAGGTGATCCTCAGCTTTTCCGAATTCGGCGTGGTGCTGCTGCTGTTTTTGATCGGCCTGGAGCTCGAGCCGAAGCGTTTGTGGCTGTTGCGCCGCCCGATTTTCGGCTGGGGCGGGGCACAGGTGGGTGTGGTCAGCGCGGGGCTGTGCGCCGTGGCCATGGCCTTTGGCGTGGACTGGCGCACGGCGCTGGTCGGTGCGCTGGGACTGTCGCTGTCGTCGACGGCCATCGTGCTGGCCACCCTGGGCGAACGAAAATTGATGAGCACGCCGGCCGGTTCCGCCGGCTTTTCCATCTTGCTGTTCCAGGATATCGCCGCCATTCCCATGATCGCGCTGGTGCCGCTGCTCGGTGGCCTGGTCACGCACAGCGGTGAGCCGGGCTGGCTGCGCGTGGCCAAGCTGGCCGCCGTGCTGGCGGCGCTGGTGATCGGCGGGCGCTTCCTCGTCAACCCCATCCTGCGCTTCATCGCCAAGACGGACTTGCGCGAAATCTTCACGGCGTTTGCCCTGCTGCTGGTGATCGCCATCTGCGTGCTGATGGAATCGGTGGGCCTGTCGATGGCACTGGGCACCTTCATGGCGGGCGTGCTGCTGGCCGATTCCGAATACCGCCATGAGCTCATTTCCGACCTGGAGCCGTTCAAGGGGCTGTTATTGGGCCTGTTTTTCATCGCCGTGGGCATGTCCGTCGATTTTGGTGTGCTGCGCGCCCAGCCCTTGCTGATCCTGGCCCTGGTGGCGGGCCTGCTGGCGGTGAAAATCGCCTTACTATATATGTTGTCGAAGTTTGTCGACATTCCCCGCGGCCAGCAGCTGTTCTTTGCGCTGCTGCTGTCGCAAGGGGGCGAATTCGCCTTCGTCGTGTTTGCCGCCGCCGAAGCCGCGCACGTGTTTGCGCCGCAGACGGCCGCGCTGCTGGTCGTGGTGGTGACCCTGTCGATGGTGGCCACGCCCTTGCTGCTGCTGGCGCATGACAAGTTCGTCGCGCCGCGCCTGCAAGGCGAGAAGAAGCGCCGTCCCGACGACCATATCGAGGCGCAGGACAACCCCATCGTCATCGCCGGCTTTGGCCGTTTCGGCCAGATCATCGGCCGCCTGCTGGCGGCCAATAAAATCGGCGTGACGGTGCTTGACCACGACCCGGACCAGATCGAGCTGCTGCGCAAGTTCGGCTTCAAGGTATTTTATGGCGACGCCACGCGCGTGGATTTATTGGTGGCGGCCGGCATCGAGAAGGCGAGGGCGCTGGTGATCGCCATCGACAATGTGGACGACAGCCTGGCCCTGGTCGACGCCGTGCGCCTGCGCCTGCCCGAACTGACGATCCTGGCGCGCGCGCGCAACGTCACGCATTACTATGAATTGATGAAGCGCGGCGTGAGCATCATCGAGCGCGAAACCTTTGCCGCAGCCCTGCTGCTGGGCGAGCAGACCTTGCAGCAGGTGGGCTTCAGCGCGGAACGCGCGCAGCGCGCGGCCGGCATCTTCCGTGCGCATAACCTCAAGACCCTGCTGGAAGTGGCGCCGCACTTCCAGGACCAGCAAAAAGTCATGTCCCTCACGCGCCAGGCGCGCGAAGAGCTGGAAGACATGTTCGAGAGCGATGCGGCGGCGTTTGCGGCCGCGGAAGTAGAGAATGGTAGGTCGGATTAGCGCGCAAGCGCGTAATCCGACAACATTGTTGGCGCTGAACGTGGTGGTGTCGGCTTACGCGCTTTGCGCTAAGCCGACCTACGGCTTATTTCCCCCGCTTCGCTTCAATCGCCTCGATCTGGTCCATGATGCCGTTCATGCGCACCACCAGTGCCTGGTACGGTTTCGGCGAGGCCAGGTCGACGCCGGCCGCCTTCACCAGCTCATACGGGTAGGCCGAGCCGCCCGCGCTGAGCATTTTCAGGTAGGCGGCCAGCGCGCCCGGTTCCTTGTCGAGGATGCGCTGCGCGAAATCCTGCGCCGCGGCGATCGAGGTGGCGTACTGGAACACGTAGAAGCCGTGATAGAAATGCGGCACATACGCCCATTCCAGCGCGTAGGCGGGGTCGATGGTCATGACGCCCTGCGCTTCGCCGTGGTAGCGCTTGAGGATGCCGGCATAGATGGCCGTGATCTCTTCGCCCGTCAGCGATTCTCCTTGATCCACCTTGCCGTGGATGGCCGCTTCGAATTCGGCAAACATGGCCTGGCGGAAGAAGGTGCCGCGCAGGTTTTCCAGCGCCGCACCCAGGTACAGCAGGCGCTCGTCGTCATCCCTGGCCTGTTTCAGGCGCGCGTCGAGCAGCAGCGCTTCGTTCGTCGTCGAGGCGATTTCCGCGACAAAGATGCTGTACGGCGCATAGATCGATGGCTGCGCCTTGTTGGCCATCACCGAGTGCATGGCGTGGCCCCATTCGTGCGTCAGGGTGCTGACGGCTTCGTAATTGTCCGTGTAGTTGAGCAGCACGAACGGGTGGACGTCATACGCGTCGCCATTCATGTAGGCGCCCGCCACCTTGCGCGGGCGCGGGTACACATCCATCCAGCGCGCCTCCACGGCGGCGGTGAGCGCCTTGACGTAGTCGGGACCCAGCGGCGCGGCGGAGGCTAGCATCATCTGCTTGCCCTCGGCTAGCGGGAACGTGCGCTCGCTTTTCAGCAGCGGCGCATAGATGTCGTAGTAAGCGAGGTCCTTGACGCCCAGCATGCGCGCGCGCAGCTTGAAGTAGCGGTGCAAAGTGGGCAGGTTGGCATTGGTTTGCGCGATCAGGGTCTGGTAGACGGCCGGCGGCAAATGGTCGGCGTCCAGCGCGGCGCTTTGCGAGTCGGCATAGCGGCGCACCTTCGCATACGCGGCATCTGTTTTGAGCTGGCCGTACAGGGTTTCGCCGAACGTGCGTTCATACTCTTTCCATTTGCCGAAGAAGGCGTCGAACACCAGCTTGCGGTCGGCGCGCCGGTCGTCGCCGCGGTATTTGGTGTACGCCGCCTGGTCGAGCCGTACTTGCGTGCCGTCCGATAATTGGACGGTCGGCCACGCGATTTCCGCATTGGCCAGGGTGCGGTAGACGCTGGCGGCCGAGCTTGTCGCCAGGCCGAACTGCGCCACCAGCTGTTCGCCGGCCGCGTCGAGCGTGTGCGGCGCGCTGCGCAGCATGTTACTCAATTGAAAACGGTACAGCTGCAAGCCCTTGTCCTTGGCCAGCATGGCATCGATGCGTTTGGCGCCCAGGGCGAGGATTTCCGGCTGCAAAAAGGTCGTCGCCTGGGTGAAGTCGTTGCCCAGCAGGGCGGCGCGCTGGTTCAGCTGGTTACCCTTGCTGTCGCCCGTGTCCTGGTCGTAGTACTGCGCCGCATAGGTGGTCAGCGTGTTGACGCGTTTGCGCGCCTCGGCGACCAGGTCCAGGCAGCTTTTCAGGCGGGCCGGCGAGGCTTTCAACTGCCCCTTGCAGGCGCCCAGTTGCTGCAGCTGGGCCGACAGCTTTTTCGCATCGGCATCGAAGGCGGCATCGTTTTGATACAGCGCCGTCAGGTCCCAGCGGTCGGCCTGGCGGTCGGTAGGAGCGGCAGAGGCGGCGAGGCCAAGGGCCAGCAGGGAGAACAGCAGGGGGCGCTTGAGCGCGGATGGCGTCATGGTTCATTCCAGTGAGGTTGTCGGAAGAATGCGTGCTGACCGCCGGGCAGGAATGCGCGCGTGACACATCGCGTACCGGCAGAGCTGACTACGGTACATCAAATGGACGCAGGGGGAAAGAGGAGGGATGCCGCCACCTGGGCGGTGGCGGCGAAAACAACACGGGCTTACAACAGCGGCTTACAGCGCTTGCAGCGGGATCGTGCCGAACGTGGTCGGCGTCGAGCACGGCTCTTCGTCGAAGGCGATGTCGCCCATGGGACTGGCCACGCCATCGGCCTTCAAGTCCTTGAAGCCGAACAGTTTCGGGTCCATCAGGTGCGACGGCGCCACGTTCGACAGCGCCGAGAAGATGCTTTCCACGCGGCCGGGGAATTTCTTGTCCCATTCGCGCATCAGGCCCTTGATCTGCTTGCGCTGCAGGTTTTCCTGCGAACCGCACAGGTCGCATGGGATGATGGGGAAGCCTTTGACTTCCGCATAGCGCTGCGTGTCTTCTTCCTTCACGTACGCCATCGGGCGGATGACGATGTGCTTGCCGTCGTCCGATTGCAGCTTGGCCGGCATGCCCTTCAGTTTTCCACCGAAGAACATATTCAGGAAGAACGTTTCCAGGATGTCATCGCGATGGTGGCCCAGGGCGATCTTGTTGGCGCCCAGCTCGTCGGCCACGCGGTACAGGATGCCGCGGCGCAGGCGCGAGCACAGCGAGCAGGTGGTCTTGCCTTCCGGGATCAGGCGCTTGACGATGCTGTAGGTATCCTGGTTTTCGATGTGGAAGGCCACGCCCAGTTCCGTCAGATAGGCGGGCAAGATTTCCGGCGGAAAATTCGGCTGCTTCTGGTCGAGGTTGACGGCGACGATATCAAAATGAATCGGCGCGCGTTCGCGCAAGGTCATCAGGATGTCCAGCAGCGCGTAGCTATCCTTGCCGCCGGACAGGCACACCATCACCTTGTCGCCGTCTTCGATCATATTGAAGTCGCCGATGGCTTGCCCCACCAGGCGGCACAAGCGTTTGTGCAGCTTGTTGTTTTCCAGGGCGATCTTTTCCGCCTTCTTGCGCGCCAGTTTCTGCGCTTCCACATTGGCCGGGAATTCCACGGCCGTGGTCGTCGGTTCCATCACTGCGGCATTGCTCATGTTGTTCATGCTTCATCCTTGATCTTGAATACTTCCACGCCCACGCCTTCGCAGTCGGGATACACGTCCGGTTTCATGCTCGACACGCGCGCGGCGCGCACGCGCGGGTGCGCCAGCATGGCGGCGAGCACGTCGTCGACCAGGCTTTCCTGCAGCTGCACGTGGCCTTGCGCCATGCGCTTGGCGATGGTTTCGCGCATGAAGTCGTAGTCGACCACTTCTTCCAGTTGGTCATCCTTGGGCGTCGACAGGGCCAGGGGAATGTACAGGTCTACGTTGATGAGGACGCGCTGCTCGCCCTTTTTCTCGAAGTCGTAGACGCCGATGTTGATGAGGATTTCGTAATTGCGCAGGAACAGGCGGCGGCAATCGGCCAGGCGAGGGTGGTACAGGGCGGACGACATAGTTTTACCTTTTAGGGGATGCTGGAATGCTGGTTGTTTGGTATTGCTGCTGATTATTTGGTCAAAAACATGACGTCGCGCGGCAAACCGATCAAATGCTGGCCGCCATCGACCAGCAGGGTCGTGCCCGTCAGCGCGCGCGCGCCGGCCACGTAACAGACGCAGTCGGCCACATCCTCGGGCGTGCTGGAGCGTCCCAGCGGCGTGTTTTCATGCGCCTTGGCAAAGTTCGCTGCCGTCTGCTCGCCGGAGACCATGGTGATGCCGGGGGCAATGCCCACCACGCGCACTTTTGGCGCCAGCGCCTGGGCCAGCATGGTGGTCGCCGACAGCAGCGCCGCCTTGGACAGGGTGTACGACAAAAAATCAGGATTGAGATTGTACAGTTTTTGATCGAGCAAGTTGATGACCACGGCTTGCTCGCCTGCCGGGGTGGCCTGGTACAGTGCCTGCGCCAGCAGGATGGGGGCGGCCAGGTTGGCGTGCATGTGGGCGTCGAGCGCAGCGACGGAAAAATCGCCCGCATTGTCGTATTCAAACAACGATGCGTTGTTGACCACGCAAGTAACCGGCCCCAGGGCCGCCTGCGCCTGCGGCAATAGCTGGCGCACGGCGTCTTCCTGCGCCAGGTCGCAGGGGAACGCTTGCGCGCGGCGGCCCAGCGCGGCGATTTCCGCCACCAGGCTGAGGGCTTCCTCGCGCGAGTGGCGATAATGGACGGCGATATCCCAGCCGTCGCGCGCCAGGCCCAGCGCGATGGCGCGGCCGATGCGGCGCGCCGCGCCTGTGACGAGGGCGACGCGGGGAGTGCTGTCGAATGGCGTTGTCGTTGCTTCTGTCATGTCTTTGCTATGGTTGAGATATTCGGTGGATGCCACACTGGCGGCATGCGCCGTCGATTCGCTACAATGCGGGTATGTCTCTTCCCGTACCCGATAGCGACGCGCTGGCCGCGTCCCATGCCTTGCAGCACCAGATTGCCGCCGAAATCGCGCGCAATGATGGCGCCATTCCCTTTGCCCGCTTCATGGAGCTGGCGCTGTATGCGCCTGACCTCGGCTATTACAGCGGCGGCGCCGCCAAGCTGGGGAAAGATGGCGATTTTACAACCGCGCCGGAGATCTCTCCCCTGTTCGGCGCCACCCTGGCCCATGTGGCAGCCGCTATTATGGCGCAAACGGCCCCGCGCATCCTCGAATTCGGCGCCGGCACGGGCAAGCTGGCCTGCGACATCCTGACGGAAGCGGCCAGCGCCGGCATCCATGTGGAACAGTATGCGATCGTCGAATTATCCGGCGAATTGCGCGCGCGCCAGGAGCTGGCGCTGGCCGCCTTTCCGCAAGTGGTGTGGTTCGACGGTTTTCCCGACAGTTTCGAGGGCGCCGTGTTCGGCAATGAAGTGCTGGACGCCATGCCCGTCAACCTGATCAGCAAGACCCCCGCCGGCTGGTGCGAACTCGATGTCAGCATCGCCGATGGCCAGTTCGTGTTTGTCGAACGCCCGGCCGGTGCCGACGTGGCCGCGCAGATCGCCGCCCAGGTGCCCGAGGCCGATGCCTTGCCGGTCGGCTATGTCAGCGAAATCCACGGCGTGGCCTGCGGCTTCATGCGTTCGCTGGCGCGCATGCTGACCAATGGCAAGGGCGGCGCTGCCGTGCTGTTCGACTATGGCTTTCCGGCGCACGAGTATTACCTGGACTTGCGCGCCACGGGCACCCTGATGTGCCATTACCGCCACCACGCCCATGCGGAACCGTTTTATCTGCCCGGCTTGCAAGACATCACGGCCCATGTCGACTTCACGGCCATGGCGGTGGCGGCGCAGGACGCTGGCCTCGATGTGCTCGCGTACATGAACCAGGCATCCTTCCTGCTGGGCGCTGGCATTGGCGACTTGCTGCTGCGCACCGATCCTGAACAGGTCAAAACATACTTGCCGCAGGCCAGCGCCGTGCACAAGCTGGTCTCGCCGGCCGAGATGGGGGAATTGTTCAAGGTGCTGGCGGTGGGGCACCGTGTGGAGTTGCCGGAAGCCCTGTTGTCCGCTGACCGCAGTCATCGCCTGTAAGCGCTGCAATATCAAGGCAGGGTAGTGTCGCCCTGTAATTTCCTGTCCGCCGGTGGTTATTATCTTGTCATATCGTTTATGATGACCGACACAGCACGGTTCCATCCTGCAAGAACCCGTCGCCGCGCACCGATTTCAAGATAGAACGATGGGAAAGATACATACACACTATGACAACCTGAAGGTGGCGCGCCTGGCGCCGCAGGAAGTCATACGTGCCGCGTACAAAGCCCTCAGCCAGAAATACCACCCGGACAAGAATCCCGGCGACGAAAAGGCCGCCCGCATCATGGCGATCCTCAACAGCGCCTATGGCACCTTGTCCGATCCGCAACGCCGCAGGGAACACGACGAGTGGATCGCTGCCGAGGAGTGGGAAATCGAATGGCTGGAAAGCACCCATCACGAAGAAGGCAAGGGCCGCGATGGCCGCGCGAAAGGCCATGCCCAGTCGCATGAGCACGCCTGGGCGCAAGATGTGCCGCCGCCGAAGGGCAAGGCACGGCGGGGCCTGCAGCCCGTCTGGCGCAACTGGCGCTGGTGGCTGAGTCTGCTTGTCTGCCTGTTGCTGGGCTGGTTGGGTGCCTTGCTGATGCTCGATACCTCCCAGCCCGTACCGGCCGCGCTGGCAACGGCCTGGAGCGGGCTGGCCCGCGATGGCGCCTCGCCCCATGCGCCAGCGGCCAGCGCCGCGCCGCCGTCATCGAAAGGCGAGGCCGTGGCAGTCGACAGCTGGGCCGTGGGCAAGCCGTATGCACCGGAACCCCCGGAAGCGAAGACGCCCGAGATCCGCGTGCTGGCCGTTTCCCAGCTGAGCTTGAAAGCCATCCAGCCCGCCTGCGATGGCACAGGCAAGGCCGAGTCGGCAGCGCTGGTGGCGCCGAATGGCGAGCCCTGGCCGACGCATTCCGGCTATGTCGATGGATTCCTGATCGGCAACAAGGGCGAAGACCTGGTCATCAGCATCGACAACAGCCACAATGCCGCGCCCATGTTCGTCAAACTGTATGACACGGAGCGGCGCTCGAACGTGCGCTATCTGTACATCCTCGCGAACGACAAACTGCTGGTGGAACAGCTCAGCGCTGGCAAGTATGAAGTGCGCTACCAGGCAGTCGGGCCGGGCCAGGACCATTGTGGCGGCAGCACGCGTGGCGGTGCATCGGCGCCGGCGCCGGCCGTTGGCGAAGAGAGCGCGAAGAATCCTGTTGTAAGCAGCATCTAATCTGATTATGCTTGATATGCGTCAACGCAGCGTCCACATCGACCTTATCCATTAGGAGTATTCATGACCGACCTCACAGCCGATGCAGATGATAACTGGCTGCTCGACGAAGATGAGCCGGTGGCCAGTCCTGCCGGGCTGGCCGCGCCCGACCAGCGCCTGTGGCGTGTCCTGATCGTCGATGATGATGTCGATGTGCATGCGGTCACGCGGCTGGCGCTGCGCAATGTCAGTTTCAAGGGCCGCGAACTGGAGCTGTTCTCCGCCTACAGCGGCCGCGAAGCGTATGACATCTTGCGCGACACGCCCGATATCGCGCTGGTGCTGCTCGACGTGGTGATGGAAACGGATGATGCCGGCCTGATCCTCGCCAAGCGCATCCGCGCCGACCTGAACAACGCCATCGTGCGCGTCGTGCTGCGCACCGGCCAGCCGGGCCAGGCGCCCGAGCAGCGCGTCATCATCGAATACGACATCAACGATTACAAGGCCAAGACGGAACTGACGACGCAGAAGCTGTTTACCACCGTCATCTCGGCCCTGCGTGCCTACGAGAGCCTGATGATGCTCGAGCGCAGCCGCATCGGCCTGGGCAAGATCCTCGCCGGCGCCACCAATCTGTACCAGATCCATTCGCTGCGCGAATTCGCTTCCGGCGTGCTCAACCAGGTCAGCGCCATCCTCGACGTGGGGGCCGACGGCGTGCTGTGTCTGATGCAGGGCGGCGCCGGGCGGCCCGAGGTGGTCGCCGCCACGGGCACCTATGCCATGCTGGCCGAGTCGGAAGCCATGCCGGCCGAGCATGCGCTCACCGCCACCATCGCCAAGGCGTTTGCGGAAAAGCGCAGCCAGTTCGAGCATCCGGCCAATGTGCTGTTCATCCACACGGAAGGCAACCGCGAGCTGGCCATCTCCGTCACGCCGCCGTGGCCGCTGGCGCAGATCCAGCGCGACTTGCTGGAAGTATTTTGCCAGCGCATCGCCGCCGCCTTCGACAACCTGTACATGTTCGGCCAGCTGCGCAAGGCGCAGGAAGCGACCGTGGTGGCGCTGGCCGACCTGGCCGAGTTTCGCGACAGCGACACGGGCGGCCATGTGCGGCGCGTGCAGCTGCTGTCCGAGGCGATCGCGCGGCGCATGCAGCAGCGCGCCGTGTACCCGGATGAGCTGACGCCGCAGTTGCTCGACATGATCGGCCTGGCCAGCATCTTGCACGACGTGGGCAAGGTGGCCACGCCGGACGCCGTGCTGCTCAAGCCGGGCAAGCATACGGACGAGGAACGCACACAAATGCAGCTGCATGCCAGCGTCGGGCGCACCATCCTCGAGCGGGCCGCCAACATGGTCGACGGCGTCAGCTACCTCACGTATGGCGCGCAGATCGCCGGCGGCCACCACGAACACTTCGATGGTGCCGGCTACCCGAATGGCCTTGTGGGACGCGATATTCCCGTGGCCGCGCGCATCGTTGCCGTGGTCGATGTCTTCGATGCCTTGCTGCACGAGCGGCCCTACAAGGAGCCGTGGCCGTATCCGCAGGTGCGCGAATACATCGAACAGCGCAGCGGCAGCCAGTTCGATCCGGAAGTGGTGACGGCGCTGCTGGATCTGATCGACCACGAGCCGCAACTGTGGCATCCGGAGCGCGCCACCACCTGAGTTGGCGTTTTTCGGCAGCACACCATTCCCTTGCGCGCGGCGCCGTCATATACTCGGCTGCCTCATGCTGGCTGGCGCCACGCACCAGTGTGGCGCGCCGCGGAGTTTTCGGACATTACGACATGAAAGAACTCAAGGGCCTCAGCGCACTGATCATCGAGCCGCATCCGGGCATGCGCGCCAGCCTGCACAATATGCTCAACCTGTGCGGCCTGGCGAAGATCGATGACGCGGCCAGCTCGGGCCAGGCGATCCGCATGCTGGGCAGCAAAGCGTATGATTTGATCCTGTGCGAATACGACCTCGACGGCGGGCAGGATGGCCAGCAGATGCTGGAAGACTTGCGCCATCACAAATTGATGCATGCGTCGACCATGTTCTTCATGGTCACGGGCGAAGGCAGCTTTGCCAAGGTAGTCAGCGCCGTCGAGCTGCTACCCACCGATTACATCCTCAAGCCCTTCACCGCTGAGAACATGCTCGAGCGCATCGGCCGCGCGCTCGACAAGCGCAATGCCTTCGTGCCCGTGTATGCACTGATCGATGTGGGCAATGAGCGCGCGGCGATTGCCGCCTGCGCCGAGGGCGCCAGCCTGTATCCCCGCTACGCCACCGATTTCCTGCGCCTGCGCGCGGAATTGCATTTGCTGCTGGGCGAGGCCGCCGACGCCGAGCCGATCTACGCAGCCCTGTACCAAGCCAAGTCCATCGGCTGGGCGCGCCTGGGGCAGGCCAAGACGCAATTCCTGCTGGGCGAGTACGCAGCGGCGCAGGGTACGCTGGAAGGGTTGCTGGAAAACAATAAGCGTTTTCTCGACGCGTATGACTGGTTGGCGCGCACGCACTTGGCGCAAGGCAAGCCGGAACTGGCGCAGGCTGCCCTGAGCGAGGCGGTGGCCCTGTCGCCGCATGCCGTGCGCCGCTTGCGCCGGCTGGGCGAGGCGGCCCTGGCGGCCGACGATATCGAGATGGCGGAAAAAGCCCTGAAGCTGGTGGTCAGCAAGGCCAAGTATTCGGAGTTCCGCGACCCGGAAGACCATGTGCGCCTGGTGCAGACCCTGGTGCGCAAGGGCGACCCGCTACAGGTGGGCGCCGTGATCCGCGACCTCGACAAGTCGATGGGCGGACAAAAGAATGCGGAGCTGTGCAGCGCTCTGTGCAGCGCCATGCTGCATGCGCATACGGGCAACGCCGAACGCCTGCAGCAATCGCTCGACACCGCCCTGGCCGCCAACCGGCATAGCGTGGGCAGCTCGAATACGCTGAAAACGGAACTGGCGCGCCACTGCCTGGCGCACGGGCGCGAAGACGGCGCGGCCGAGGTGATGCGTGAAGTCATGCGCAATGCGCCCGACAGCGCGGCCATGACGCGCGCCATGGCCGTGTTCGAGCTGGCGGGGCGCGAGGAGTTGGCCAAGGCGCTGGCGCGGCAAAGCCGCCAGGAAGTGGCCGATATGGTGGCCGCGGGCGCCGCCAGGGCGGGAGAAGGCGATTTCCGCGGCGCCGTCAATCTGATGGGCGAAGCCGTCACGCGCCTGCCCGACAATCCGCAAGTGGTGTTCAATGCGGCCGTGGCGGTACTGAAATGCCTGGAACACGAAGGCTGGGATGAGCGCATGGGGCAGCAGGCGCTGACGTTTATTGCCGGTGTGCGCCGTCTGGACCCACGCAACCCCAAATTGCCCGTGCTATCGGGCTTGCATCAGCAGTTGTTGCGTAAATATAAGCCCCTTGGCAACTCCTGGATGCATCCGCCTGACGCCCGGTGACAGGGATAAATACGGGGCGAATGACGGAAACATGCGGCTTGCAGCCGGGGATGATAAAAAAATGCGAAAAAAAGTCGACTTTTTCGCGCCAACCCTTGCACATTCTCAAATCGGGAGCTTATAATCACGCCCCGAAGCAGCCAACTTCTTCTTTATACGCAAATGCAGCAGTCAGGCATCAGTAAATAAGGTTGACAGTTGTGAGTAGATGCTTCATACTCTGCGGTTCCCGCGGAGGGGTGGCCGAGTGGTTAAAGGCGACAGACTGTAAATCTGTTCTCTATGAGTACGCTGGTTCGAATCCAGCCCCCTCCACCAAGTTTTTGCAAGGAAAACTGGGTAGTAGCAAAGTAATAGCAAGTAAGTGAAGAAAAGTGAACGATACCTCGCGGGTGTAGCTCAATGGTAGAGCAGAAGCCTTCCAAGCTTACGACGAGGGTTCGATTCCCTTCACCCGCTCCAGTTTCCGTTCAGATGCTTGATGCATCGCATGCAACAAATTACAGCCCTTGTAGCTCAGTGGTAGAGCACTCCCTTGGTAAGGGAGAGGCCACGTGTTCGATCCACGTCAAGGGCACCAGAATTCGCAGCAGGCAGCACAGAAGCAATTCAAACCAGACCGTCGGGCGTGTGCCTGAGCAATCTAATCAAATCATTAGGAGTTCAAAATGGCAAAAGGTAAATTCGAACGGACCAAGCCGCACGTCAACGTCGGCACCATCGGCCACGTCGACCACGGTAAAACCACGCTGACCGCTGCAATCGCAACGGTTCTGTCGAAGAAATTCGGCGGCGAAGCTAAAGCATACGACCAGATCGATGCAGCACCAGAAGAAAAAGCGCGCGGTATCACGATTAACACCGCCCACGTCGAGTACGAAACGGCAGCGCGTCACTACGCGCACGTTGACTGCCCAGGCCACGCCGATTACATCAAAAACATGATTACCGGTGCCGCGCAGATGGACGGCGCGATCCTGGTATGCTCCGCAGCTGACGGCCCAATGCCACAGACCCGCGAACACATCCTGCTGGCCCGCCAAGTTGGCGTTCCATACATCATCGTGTTCCTGAACAAGTGCGACCTGGTCGACGACGCAGAGCTGCTGGAACTGGTTGAAATGGAAGTGCGCGAGCTGTTGTCGAAGTATGAGTTCCCTGGCGACGACGTACCTATCATCAAAGGTTCGGCACGTATGGCGCTGGAAGGCAAAGAAGGCGAAATGGGCGTGGATGCAGTGTTGCGTCTGGCCGATGCCCTCGATTCGTACATCCCAACGCCAGAGCGCGCTGTTGACGGTGCTTTCCTGATGCCAGTGGAAGACGTGTTCTCGATCTCGGGTCGCGGTACCGTTGTGACCGGTCGTATCGAGCGCGGCATTGTTAAAGTCGGCGAAGAGATCGAAATCGTTGGTATTATCGATACCGTCAAAACGACTTGCACCGGCGTGGAAATGTTCCGCAAACTGCTGGATCAAGGTCAAGCAGGCGACAACGTTGGTCTGCTGCTGCGCGGCACCAAGCGTGAAGACGTGCAACGTGGTCAAGTTCTGGCTAAGCCAGGCTCGATCAAGCCGCATGCGCACTTCACCGGCGAGATCTATGTTCTGTCGAAAGACGAAGGCGGCCGTCATACGCCATTCTTCAACAACTATCGTCCACAGTTCTACTTCCGCACAACGGACGTGACTGGTTCGATCGAGTTGCCAGCAGACAAAGAAATGGTTATGCCAGGCGATAACGTGTCGATCACCGTCAAGCTGATCAACCCGATCGCAATGGAAGAAGGTCTGCGCTTCGCTATCCGTGAAGGCGGTCGTACCGTCGGCGCCGGCGTGGTTGCAAAAATCCTCGCATAAGGAAATGTTATGCTTCCACCTGGGGCGTCCTGGGTGGTAGAATAGCACTCCTCGAAAGTTTTACGTAGGGACGTAGCTCAATTGGCAGAGCGTCGGTCTCCAAAACCGAAGGTTGGGGGTTCGATGCCCTCCGTCCCTGCCACCGTCAAGGTGCAGGGCACCGAAAGTAGAAAAATGTCAAATCAATCCGTGCAAACCGTTAGCACGTCGAGTGACAAGATAAAAGTCGCGCTGGCAATAGTGGCTGCGATTGCAGGAGTAGTCGGGTTTTATTACCTGGCAGGCCAACCAGCTCTGGTGCGTGCAAGCGCGCTTGTGGCTGGTTTGGTTATTGCTGTTGCGCTCTTGTATGTCTCGACGACCGGCCGTGAATTTCTCAATTTCGCCAAAGAAGCTGTGCGCGAAACCAAGAAAGTCGTTTGGCCTACCCGCAAAGAAGCCACGCAGATTACTGCGATCGTGTTTGCCTTTGTGCTGGTCATGGCGATTTTCCTGTGGGGCACGGATAAATTGCTCGAGTTTTTGTTGTATGACGTAATTCTGGGTTGGAAAAAATAATGAGCGAAAATGTGCATGATGAAGCAGCGGACGAGTCCGTTCCGGGCGACGCTCCGGTAGCGGACACTGGTGCAGCGCTGAGCGTGCCAGTCAGCAGCAAGCGCTGGTATGTCGTGCATGCTTATTCCGGCATGGAAAAAAGCGTCATGCGCGCACTGACCGAGCGCATCGAGCGCGCGGGCATGCAAGACCAGTTCGGCCAGATCCTGGTGCCGATCGAAGAAGTGGTCGAAGTCAAGAATGGTGTGAAGTCCGTCACCGAACGTCGTTTCTATCCTGGCTATGTGCTGGTTGAAATGGAAATGACGGACGAGAGCTGGCACTTGGTCAAGAACACCAGCAAGGTTACCGGTTTCATTGGTGGCAAGTCGAACAAGCCGACGCCGATCTCCGCGCGCGAAATCGACGGCATCATGAAGCAGATGCAGGAAGGTGTTGAAAAGCCCCGTCCAAAAACCTTGTACGAGGTGGGCGAGCAAGTGCGTATCAAAGATGGTCCGTTCACCGATTTCAACGGCAATGTCGAAGAAGTCAATTACGAGAAATCCAAAGTACGCGTCTCGGTCACCATCTTCGGCCGCGCTACCCCGGTAGAGCTCGAATTCGGCCAGGTCGAAAAAGTTTAAGTATTATCAAGCGCCACCAGGAGCGTCACAGCAGTCTCAGTGAAATCCGGTCAGAGGAGCCCCGCCAGGGTAGGATCGGCGGGGCGCTACTACTCAATCCAAGATAGGAGCCATCATGGCAAAGAAAATCATTGGTTTTATCAAGCTGCAAGTACCAGCTGGTAAAGCAAACCCATCCCCACCAATCGGTCCAGCTCTGGGTCAACGTGGTCTGAACATCATGGAATTCTGCAAAGCCTTCAATGCACAGACCCAAGGTCTGGAAGCAGGCATGCCGATTCCAGTCGTGATCACCGCGTTTGCGGACAAGTCCTTCACGTTCGTGATGAAGACGCCTCCAGCAACCTACCTGATCAAAAAAGCTGCTGCGATCACCAAAGGTTCGCCGAAGCCACATACCGACAAAGTCGGTACGCTGACCCGCGCACAAGCTGAAGAAATCGCTAAATTGAAAACCCCTGATCTGACCGCTGCCGACATGGATGCTGCTGTACGCACCATCGCTGGTTCCGCTCGTTCGATTGGTATCACGGTGGAAGGTGTTGTATAATGGCTAAGTTATCCAAACGTATCAAGGCTTTGAAAGCCAAAGTCGACCGTACCAAAGTGTACGCTTTCGACAACGCTGTCGCTCTGATCAAAGAGTGCGCAACGGCCAAGTTCAATGAATCGATCGACGTATCGGTACAACTGGGTGTTGATCCTAAGAAATCCGACCAAGTGGTGCGCGGCTCCGTCGTGCTGCCAGCTGGTACCGGCAAAACCGTACGCGTGGCAGTCTTCGCGTCGGGCGAAAAAGCAGAAGCTGCTAAAGCAGCTGGCGCCGACATCGTTGGTATGGAAGACCTGGCTGAGCGTATCAAAGCCGGCGACATGCCTTTCGATATCGTTATCGCTTCGCCAGATACCATGCGTATCGTTGGTACCCTGGGTCAGATCCTGGGCCCACGCGGCATGATGCCTAACCCGAAAGTTGGCACTGTTACTCCTGACGTCGCTACCGCCGTGAAAAACGCGAAAGCCGGTCAAGTTCAGTACCGTACCGACAAATCCGGTATCATCCACGCTACCATCGGCCGTAAATCGTTCGCTGACGCAGATCTGAAATCGAATCTGGTCGCACTGATCGACGCACTGAACAAAGCCAAGCCAGCATCGAGCAAAGGCGTGTACCTGCGCAAAGTTTCGCTGTCGTCGACCATGGGCGCTGGCGTCCGTGTTGACCAGACTAGCCTGGCAGCTTAAGTAAAGAATCAAGTCCTGTGGCGCCTGCGGGCGCTGCGGGCGCATCTTTGGGCTGTCTGTCCGGTGTTCGCACCAGGCAGGCAGACAATCAAAGACCGTTGGGCCGACTGTGATCGCACATGCAGAAGGTTAATAGGCTTGCTGGCAACGGCAAGTGCCCAACGCAGATGGTGTACCCGAACAAGTTTTGTAGTCCTCATGCTGCGTGAATCCATCCGCTCAGTTTAGTACTTCTTGACTTCGGACGCCGTGTTCGAACCGATGCAAGGCGCTCAACCACTCGGTTGTGATTGCCGAACATCATTTAAGGAGGTTGACCGTGAGTCTCAATCTGAATGACAAAAAGGCCGTCGTCGCCGAAGTTTCCGCACAAGTAGCAAATGCGCAAACGATCGTCGTGGCCGAATATCGTGGCATCCAGGTTGGTCACTTGACGCAACTGCGTGCTAAAGCGCGTGCCCAAGGCGTGTACCTGCGTGTGTTGAAAAACACTCTGGCTCGTCGCTCCGTTGAAGGTACCGCATTCGCCAGCCTGGCAGATGCCATGACCGGCCCGTTGATCTACTCGATCTCGGCCGATGCCGTTGCAGCAGCTAAAGTCATCGCTGACTTCGCTAAAACCAACGACAAACTGGTCATCAAAGCAGGTAACTACGCAGGCAAGCCGCTGGATACAGCTGCTGTCACCGCGTTGGCGAGCATTCCTAGCCGTGAAGTCCTCATTGCGCAGTTGTTGGGCGTTATGCTGGCTCCGGTTTCGGGCTTTGCACGTGGTCTGGCTGCCCTGGCAGCGAAAAAAGGCGAAGGCGCCGAAGCTCCTGCAGAAGAAGCAGCAGCAGAAGAAGCCCCAGCAGCCGCTTAATTGCGCGCGCTTTTTTCTCTCAGTACCAATCTGATGTAACTAACGTAATAAATTTAGGAGTTTCAAAATGGCAATTAGCAAAGACGATATCCTGGAAGCAGTTAGCGCCATGTCCGTAATGGACCTGAACGACCTGGTTAAAGCATTCGAAGAAAAATTCGGCGTGTCCGCAGCAGCAATGGCTTCGGCCGGTCCTGCAGCAGGCCCAGCAGCAGCTGCTGAAGAACAAACCGAATTCAACGTCATTCTGGACAGCTTCGGCGCAAACAAAGTTGGCGTCATTAAAGCAGTTCGCGAAATCACCGGCCTGGGCTTGAAAGAAGCTAAAGACCTGGTCGATGGCGCACCAAAAACTGTGAAAGAAGCAGTGTCGAAAGCTGACGCTGAAGCAGCACAGAAGAAACTGGTAGAAGCCGGCGCAACCGCTTCGATCAAGTAATATCTGTACCGGCGGCAGTTAGCGCCCGAGTCAAAGTCTGAGGTTTCCCCTCGCAAGGGGGGAAATCCGACTTTGGCTCCTTTGTCGTCTGCATCGTATTTGTCATGTAGTTGCAGCAGCAGTTTTTATTCGATTCAAGCCGGAAAGCAGAGCCTTGAGGTTTCGTCTGTGTCACACGCAGCGGTGCAAACGAACACTTGCAAAACCTGAATTTTCTATCCTTTCTGTCACTCACGGAGTGTCCATGCACTACTCATTTACTGAGAAGAAACGCATTCGCAAATCATTCGCGAAGCGCGCCAACGTTCACCACGTTCCGTTCCTGCTGGCGACCCAGCTCGAGTCTTATCATAGCTTCTTGCAAGAGGACATAGCACCGTCCGGCCGCAAGAATGATGGCCTGCAGTCGGCTTTCACTTCGATTTTCCCTATCGTGTCGCACAATGGTTTTGCGCGTCTCGAATTCTTGTCGTACGTTCTGGGCGATCCTGCCTTTGACGTCAAAGAATGTCAACAACGTGGCCTGACGTTCGCGTCGCCGCTGCGCGCGAAAGTGCGTCTGGTGATCCTGGACAAGGAATCGCCAACCAAGCCTGTCGTCAAAGAGATGAAGGAACAGGAAGTCTACATGGGCGAATTGCCGCTCATGACGACCACCGGTTCGTTCGTCATCAACGGCACGGAGCGGGTTATCGTTTCCCAGCTGCACCGTTCGCCTGGCGTGTTCTTCGAGCACGACCGCGGCAAGACTCACTCGTCCGGTAAACTGCTGTTCTCCGCGCGTATCATTCCTTACCGCGGTTCGTGGCTGGACTTCGAGTTCGACCCGAAAGACATCCTGTTCTTCCGCGTCGACCGCCGCCGCAAGATGCCAGTGACGATCCTGCTCAAAGCCATCGGCATGTCGCATGAGCAAATCCTGGCCAATTTCTTTGTCTTCGACAATTTCAACCTGCGCTCCGAAGGCGCAGAAATGGAATTCGTCGCCGAACGTCTGCGCGGCGAAGTGGCGCGCTTTGACATCGTCGACAAGTCGGGCAAGACCCTGGTGCTGAAAGACAAGCGCATCAACGCCAAGCACGTGCGTGATATCGAAGCTGCCGGCATCAAGCACATTTCCGTACCGGAAGACTACCTGCTGGGCCGCGTATTGGCGAAGAACATCGTCGATGGCGACACCGGTGAAGTCGTCGCTTCCGCGAACGATGAGCTGACGGAAGACTTGCTGGGTCGCCTGCGCGATGCCAGCATTTCCGAAATCCAGACCTTGTACACCAACGACCTGGATCAGGGCGCCTACATCTCGCAAACCCTGCGTATCGACGACACCGCCGACCAGATGGCTGCGAAAGTGGCGATCTACCGCATGATGCGTCCAGGCGAACCGCCAACGGAAGACTCCGTTGAAGCGCTGTTCAATGGCCTGTTCTACAACTCGGACCGCTACGACCTGTCGGCCGTGGGCCGCATGAAGTTCAATCGCCGCATTGGCCGCGATGAACTGACCGGCGCCATGACCCTGTCGAACGAAGACGTGCTGGCCGTGATCAAGATCCTGGTGGAACTGCGCAATGGCCGCGGCGAAGTCGACGATATCGATCACCTGGGTAACCGTCGCGTACGTTGCGTGGGCGAACTGGCCGAGAATCAATTCCGCGCCGGCCTGGTGCGTGTTGAACGCGCCGTCAAGGAACGCCTCGGCCAAGCCGAAGCGGACAACCTGATGCCGCACGACCTGATCAACTCGAAGCCGATTTCGGCTGCGATTCGCGAGTTCTTCGGTTCGTCCCAGCTGTCGCAGTTTATGGACCAAACCAATCCTCTGTCGGAAATTACCCACAAGCGCCGTGTATCGGCTCTGGGACCCGGCGGTCTGACACGCGAACGCGCCGGCTTTGAAGTGCGCGACGTGCATCCGACCCACTACGGCCGCGTCTGCCCGATCGAGACACCGGAAGGTCCGAACATTGGTCTGATCAACTCGCTGGCTCTGTATGCCCGCCTGAATGAATACGGCTTCCTGGAAACCCCGTACCGCAAGGTCGAAGGTTCCAAGATTACCGATCAGATCGACTACCTGTCGGCCATCGAAGAAGGCCGCTACATCATCGCTCAGGCGAATGCGACCATCAGCGATGAAGGTACGCTGTCCGATGAACTGGTCTCGGCCCGTGAAGCCGGCGAAACCATCCTGGTCTCCCCGGAGCGCATCCAGTACATGGACGTGGCGCCAGGCCAGATCGTTTCCGTCGCTGCCTCGCTGATTCCGTTCCTCGAACACGATGATGCAAACCGTGCATTGATGGGCGCCAACATGCAACGCCAGGCTGTGCCTTGCTTGCGTCCTGAAAAAGCGCTGGTCGGTACCGGTATCGAACGCACCGTTGCGGTCGACTCGGGCACCACCGTGCAAGCCTTGCGTGGCGGTATCGTCGATTACATCGATGCGGGCCGTGTCGTGATTCGCGTCAACGATGACGAAGCCACCGCTGGTGAAGTGGGCGTCGACATCTACAACCTGATCAAGTACACCCGTTCGAACCAGAACACCAACATCAACCAGCGTCCTATCGTGCAAGTGGGCGACCGTGTTGCCAAGCGCGACGTGATCGCCGATGGCGCATCGACCGACCTGGGTGAATTGGCACTGGGCCAGAACATGACCGTGGCGTTCATGCCATGGAATGGTCTGAACTTCGAAGATTCGATCCTGATCTCGGAAAACGTCGTCAAGGACGACCGCTACACCTCGATTCACATCGAAGAGTTGTCGGTCGTTGCGCGTGACACGAAACTGGGCGCGGAAGAAATTACGCGCGACATCTCGAACCTGGCTGAAAATCAGCTGGCACGTCTGGATGAGTCCGGTATCGTCTACATCGGCGCTGAAGTCCAGGCCGGCGACACCCTGGTCGGTAAAGTGACGCCGAAAGGCGAAACCCAGCTGACCCCGGAAGAGAAGCTGCTGCGCGCGATTTTCGGCGAAAAAGCTTCGGACGTAAAAGATACGTCGCTGCGCGTGCCTTCGGGCATGATCGGTACCGTGATCGACGTGCAAGTCTTCACGCGTGAAGGCATCGTGCGCGACAAGCGCGCTCAGCAAATTATCGATGACGAACTGAAACGCTTCCGTCTGGATCTGAACGATCAGATGCGTATCGTTGAAGGCGATGCCTTCCAGCGTCTGGAAAAAATGCTGATCGGCAAAGTTGTCAACGGCGGCCCTAAAAAGCTGGCCAAAGGCGCCAAGATCACCAAGGAATACCTGGCCGATCTGGATAAATACCACTGGTTCGACATCCGCCCTGCGGACGACGATGCAGCGGTAGCGCTGGAAGCGATCAAGGAATCGATCAACGAGAAGCGTCACCAGTTCGATCTGGCCTTCGAAGAGAAGCGCAAGAAACTGACGCAAGGCGATGAGCTGCAACCAGGCGTGCAAAAAATGGTCAAGGTGTACCTGGCCGTGAAACGCCGCCTGCAGTCGGGCGACAAGATGGCAGGTCGCCACGGTAACAAGGGTGTGGTTTCCCGTATTGTTCCTGTGGAAGACATGCCATACATGGCCGACGGCACGCCAGCCGACGTTGTGCTGAACCCGCTGGGTGTTCCTTCACGGATGAACGTCGGTCAGATTCTCGAGACTCACTTGGGCTGGGCTGCCAAGGGTCTGGGTATCCGCATCGGCGAAATGCTGAAGGCGCAAACCAAGGTCGAGCAAATGCGCAAGTATCTGACGACGATCTACAACGACAATGGCCGCGCGGAAGATCTGGACAAGTTTGATGATGAAGAGATCATGAAACTGGCCGAGAATCTGAAAAAAGGTGTGCCATTCGCCACGCCAGTGTTTGACGGTGCGAACGAAGAAGAGATCCGCCGCATGCTGGACCTGGCGTATCCGGACGACATCGCCAAGAACCTGGGCATGACCCCGTCGAAGAACCAGGTGACCATGTATGACGGTCGCACCGGTGAAGCGTTCGAACGCAAGGTCACTGTCGGCGTCATGCACATGCTGAAACTGCATCACTTGGTTGATGACAAGATGCATGCGCGTTCGACCGGTCCTTACTCGCTGGTGACGCAACAGCCGCTGGGTGGTAAAGCCCAGTTCGGTGGTCAGCGTTTCGGTGAGATGGAAGTCTGGGCACTGGAAGCGTATGGCGCGTCGTATGTCTTGCAAGAGATGTTGACCGTCAAGTCCGATGACGTGAATGGCCGTACCAAAGTGTACGAGAACCTGGTCAAGGGCGACCACGTGATCGACGCCGGCATGCCGGAATCGTTCAACGTGCTGGTCAAGGAAATCCGTTCGCTGGGTATCGATATCGACCTCGAACGCAACTAAAAGACAGCTACCTGTCATTTGGTTTGGGAAACACAAAGCCCGGCTGGGAAACCACGCCGGGCAATGTAGTCTCAGGAATATAGAAATTTAATCACCTCTGGAGTGATACATGAAAGCACTGCTCGATCTATTCAAGCAAGTACAGACCAACGAGACCTTCGATGCAATCAAGATCGGTCTCGCTTCGCCTGAGAAAATCCGTTCGTGGTCCTACGGCGAAGTCAAAAAGCCGGAAACCATCAACTACCGTACCTTCAAGCCTGAGCGCGATGGCCTGTTCTGCGCCAAGATCTTTGGCCCGATCAAGGATTACGAATGCCTGTGCGGCAAGTACAAGCGCCTGAAACACCGCGGCGTGATCTGCGAAAAGTGCGGCGTTGAAGTCACGCTGGCCAAGGTGCGCCGCGAGCGCATGGGCCACATCGAGCTGGCCTCGCCGACCGCGCACATCTGGTTCCTGAAATCGCTGCCGTCGCGTCTGGGCATGGTCCTGGACATGACGCTGCGGGACATCGAACGCGTGCTGTACTTTGAAGCATACGTCGTGACCGATCCAGGCATGACCCCGCTGAAGAAGTGCCAGATCATGTCGGAAGACGACTACGCCGCCAAGTACGAAGAGTACGGCGACGACTTCACCGCCTTCATGGGCGCCGAAGGTATCCGTGAACTGCTGCGCTCGATCGACATCCACCGCGATGCCGAAACGCTGCGCGTGGAACTGAAGGAATCGAAATCCGAAGCCAAGATCAAGAAATACGCCAAGCGCCTGAAAGTGCTGGAAGCGTTCCAACGTTCGGGCATCAAGCCTGACTGGATGATCATGGAAGTGCTGCCAGTGCTGCCGCCGGAACTGCGTCCGCTGGTACCGCTGGATGGTGGCCGTTTCGCGACCTCGGATCTGAACGATCTGTATCGCCGCGTCATCAACCGTAACAACCGTCTGAAACGCCTGATGGAGCTGCGCGCTCCAGAGATCATCACGCGCAACGAAAAGCGCATGCTGCAAGAAGCGGTCGATTCGCTGCTGGACAACGGCCGTCGCGGCAAAGCGATGACCGGCGCCAACAAGCGTCCGCTGAAATCCCTGGCCGAGATGATCAAGGGCAAGGGCGGCCGTTTCCGTCAAAACTTGCTGGGCAAACGCGTCGATTACTCCGGTCGTTCGGTCATCGTCGTGGGCCCGCAATTGAAACTGCATCAGTGCGGCTTGCCGAAACTGATGGCGCTGGAACTGTTCAAACCATTCATTTTCAATAAACTGGAACTGATGGGTCTGGCGACCACGATCAAGGCAGCGAAAAAGCTGGTCGAGATTCAAGAGCCGGTCGTGTGGGACATCTTGGAAGACGTGATTCGCGAACATCCGATCATGTTGAACCGCGCACCTACGCTGCACCGTCTGGGTATCCAGGCTTTCGAGCCAGTCCTGATTGAAGGCAAGGCTATCCAGTTGCACCCACTCGTCTGCGCCGCATTCAACGCCGACTTTGACGGTGACCAAATGGCGGTCCACGTTCCTCTGTCGATCGAAGCGCAGATGGAAGCACGCACTTTGATGCTGGCATCGAACAACATCCTGTTCCCATCGAACGGCGAACCGTCGATCGTGCCGTCGCAGGATATCGTGCTGGGTCTGTACTACGCGACGCGTGAAGCGATCAATGCGAAGAACGAAGGGATGATGTTCCCTGACGTTTCGGAAGTGATCCGCGCCTACGACAACAAGGAAGTCGAACTGACGACCCGCGTGACCGTGCGTATTACCGAATACCCGAAAAACGCCGAAACGGGCGAATTCGAGAAAACGATTACCCGCTACGAAACGACGATCGGCCGTGCGATCCTGTCGGAAATTCTGCCTAAAGGCTTGCCGTTCTCCGTCCTGAACCGCGCGCTGAAAAAGAAAGAAATTTCCAAGCTGATCAACACGTCGTTCCGCAAGTGCGGCCTGCGCGCCACCGTGGTGTTCGCAGACAAACTGATGCAATCGGGTTTCCGCCTGGCGACACGCGCCGGTATCTCGATCTGCGTCGACGACATGCTGGTACCGCCGCAAAAAGTCACCCTGATCGCGGCGGCCGAATCGGAAGTCAAGCAGATCGAACAGCAATACGCCTCGGGTCTCGTGACCGCCGGCGAGCGTTACAACAAGGTAGTCGATATCTGGGGCAAAACCTCGGATGAAGTCGGCAAGGCCATGATGGACCAGCTCAAAGTCGAAGACGTGATCCGCCGCGACGGCACCAAGTCGACGCAAGAATCGTTCAACGCCATTTACATGATGGCCGACTCCGGCGCGCGCGGTTCCGCAGCCCAGATTCGTCAGTTGGCCGGTATGCGTGGTCTGATGGCCAAACCGGATGGCTCGATTATCGAAACGCCGATTACCGCGAACTTCCGCGAAGGTCTGAACGTTTTGCAGTACTTCATTTCGACCCACGGTGCGCGTAAAGGTCTGGCCGATACGGCGCTGAAAACGGCGAACTCCGGTTACCTGACGCGTCGTCTGGTTGACGTGACGCAAGACTTGGTGGTGATCGAGGACGATTGCGGCACCATGAACGGCGCGCTGATGAAGGCGCTGGTCGAAGGTGGTGAAGTCATCGAAGCGCTGCGCGACCGTATCCTCGGCCGCGTTACCGTGCACGATGTCGTCCATCCTGAAACCCAGGAAACGCTGTACGAAGCCGGTTCGCTGCTGGACGAAGACATGGTCGAAGAGATCGAGCGTCTGTCCATCGATGAAGTCAAGGTGCGTACGCCACTGACTTGCGACACGCGCTTCGGCCTGTGCGCCAAGTGCTATGGCCGCGACCTGGGCCGCGGCATGCTGGTCAACGCCGGCGAAGCCGTCGGTGTGGTGGCAGCGCAGTCGATTGGTGAGCCGGGTACCCAGCTGACCATGCGTACGTTCCACATTGGTGGTGCGGCATCGCGTGCGGCAGTGGCATCGTCGGTGGAAGCCAAGTCGAACGGTACCATCCGCTTCACGGCAACCATGCGTTACGTGACGAACGGCAAGGGCGCGCAAATCGTCATTTCCCGTTCCGGCGAAGTGCTGATCACCGACGACCACGGCCGTGAGCGTGAGCGTCATAAAGTACCGTATGGCGCGACCCTGATCGTCAAGGACGGTCTGGTCATCAAGGCCGGTACGGCCCTGGCAACGTGGGATCCGCTGACCCGTCCGATCATTACCGAATACGCCGGTCAAGTGCGTTTCGAGAACGTCGAAGAAGGCGTCACCGTCGCCCGTCAGGTCGACGAAGTGACCGGTCTGTCCACCCTGGTGGCGATCGATGCGAAACGTCGCGGTTCGTTGACGAAAACGTTGCGTCCGCAAGTCAAGCTGATCAACGAAGCGAACGAAGAAGTCAAGATCGCCGGCACCGAACACTCGGTGGCGATCGGCTTCCAGGTCGGCGCGCTGATCATGGTCAAAGACGGTCAACAGGTATCGGTTGGTGAAGTGCTGGCACGTATTCCTACCGAATCGCAAAAAACGCGCGATATTACCGGTGGTCTGCCACGCGTTGCGGAACTGTTCGAAGCGCGCTCGCCGAAAGATGCCGGTATGCTGGCGGAAGTCACGGGTACGGTTGCGTTCGGTAAAGAAACCAAGGGCAAGCAGCGTCTGGAAATCACGGACATGGACGGCAACAAGCATGAGTTCTTGATCACCAAGGACAAACAAGTGCTGGTGCATGACGGCCAAGTCGTGAACAAGGGCGAGATGATCGTGGACGGCCCGGCCGATCCGCAAGACATCCTGCGCCTGCTGGGTATCGAAGCACTGGCACGTTACATCGTCGACGAAGTGCAAGACGTGTACCGTCTGCAAGGCGTGAAGATCAATGACAAGCACATCGAAGTGATCGTGCGTCAGATGCTGCGCCGCGTACAGATCGTCAATGCCGGCGACACCAACTACATCGTTGGCGAGCAGGTAGAGCGTTCGGAACTGCTGGATCAGAACGACCTGATGGAAGCCGGAAACAAAATTCCTGCGACCTACGAAAACGTTCTGCTGGGTATTACCAAGGCTTCGTTGTCGACCGATTCGTTCATCTCGGCCGCATCGTTCCAGGAAACCACCCGCGTGCTGACCGAAGCGGCGATCATGGGCAAGCGCGATGGTTTGCGCGGCCTGAAAGAGAACGTCATCGTCGGCCGCCTGATTCCTGGCGGTACGGGCCTGGCCTTCCACCGCGCACGCAAAGAAAAAGAAGCGTGGGAAGTGGAAGAGCGTCAAGCACTGCTGCTGGCCGAGAAAGCCTCGATGGCTGGCGAAGCTGCCGAAGCGTTGCAGGACATCGAAAGCCAGCAACACCACGGCGACGAAGCGTAATCTACGCTGTTAGCTGACAAGAACGGCACCTTCGGGTGCCGTTTTTTTGTCCGTACGGCGCATTTCCACCGCACACGCAAGCAGAAGGCAGCGTGGGAAGTGGAGCAGTCTCAAGCCCTGCTGCAGGTCGATAAGGCCACCCTGGCCAGTGAAGCCACCGAAGATTTGCTGGCTATCGAAAGCCAGCAACACCACGGCGACGAAGCGTAATCTACGCTGTCAGCTGACAAGAACGGCACCTTCGGGTGCCGTTTTTTTATGCCTGCGTGATTCGCCTATGCACGCACACAAAATAGCGTGGTGTGCGATAGATTATGGCGGCCCATTTATTCCGGCATGTATATCCAGTATTCTCACTACCGCAAAACGTCATGTATATGGCGCATTGAAATATTGCTCGCATGGGTAAGTGGAAAATGCATGATGTAATGAAAGTCACGCTGTTATTCATAACGGGGATTGGAATCAAAGCTATATGCCTGTATTTATTTCATTTGGTTTTGAATCAATATGGCGAGTTACTCTTGCATGGACATGGTTGAATTGATCGGCAAATCCAGGTGAGGCGGTTGGTGTCAACGGATCCGAAGTGAGCGCTCACAAGGATGACTGATGACTGGCTAGCCGCAGTTGGCAAACGCTACGTCGCCCGCATGTGTTCGCCCAACTGCTGCAGATCGCGTATCACGGCGTTGTGGTGCCATCACGCAGTATTGCCTTCGCCACGCCAGTTTTCAGTTTATTCATGCTAAGATTTGGCGCATGATTGCCCAAGCCCTGTTTACTCCCGCCCAGCAGAAACTGCTGGGCTTGCTCTTTGTCCGCGTGAATGAAGGCTTTCACTTGAACGAGATCATGCGCTTGACGGGCCTGGGCAGCGCGTCGGCGCAGCGCGAACTGCGCCGCCTGCATGATTCCGGCCTGATCACTTCGGAGCGGATTGGCAATGTGCGGCGCTTCTGGCCCAACAAGGAAAGCCTCGTGTATCCCGAGTTGAGCGGACTGGTGCAGAAAACCTTCGGCATCGTCGGCGTGCTCAGCGCGACCCTGGCGCCCTTGCGTGCCCAGTTGCACCTGGCCTTCGTGTCTGGTGCCACCGCGAAGGGGCAGGACATGCCCGGTAGCGCCATCGACTTGCTGCTGGTGGGCGAGGACGCCAATTATGGCGATCTGTTGACAGGATTGGCCCCGGCCGAGCGAACCTTAAGGCGTAAAATCAATCCCAACTTATATACGCTGGCCGATTATCGTCGGCGTCTGCGTGAAGGTCAGCCATTTCTGCTGCAGGTATTGCAGCAGCCGAAGTTGTTTGTCATCGGCGATGAATCGCTATTGCAGGCGCTGGCATTGCCCGACGCTTCCTTGCAAGTGAATGACTTGCCATCTGTATTCTAAAGGCCGGGTCTGGCATTCAATTTCTGCTGCATGAAATTGTTAGCTAGCAAAAACTCTGAGGCGGATTGATCGTATGATGAATAAACTACAGGCTTTCGGTTTAATTGTTTCCCAGGCGGTGCGCGGTGAATTAACGTTTCCCACGAGTGTTAATTCAGCGCTGCAATTGCAATTGGCCCTGGCCGAACCGGACTGCCATATCGATCATGCCATCAAGCTGGTGCTGGCCGAGCCCTTGCTGGCGGCGCGCACGGTGGCCCTGGCCAATTCGGCCGTGTACAGCCGCGGCGATGCGGCGCCCGTGACCAGCGTGCGCGCCGCCGTGATGCGCATGGGTTATCGCAATCTGTATGCGCTGGTGGCGGCCATGGTGGTGCGCCAGTTCGGCAGCAAGATCATCGACCCCGTGCTGCGCCAGAAGGCGACACAGCTGTGGGAGCACACGGCGCACGTGGCGGCACTGGCGCATGTGCTGGCCCGCCGCGTGACGCACGTCGATGCGGACACGGCGCTGTTCGCCGGCATCGTGCATGAAGTGGGCGGTTTTTACCTGCTGTCGCGTGCCGATGAATTTCCTGGCCTGCTCGACGACGATGCGGATCACTGGATGGAGTCCGCCGAAGAAATCATTTCCCGCGAAGTCATGAAGAAGCTCTTGATTCCGCTGGCCGTGAGCGACGCCATCGAAGGCTTGCGCGATGGCTTGCTGTCCATTCCGCCCGATTCCCTGCTCGATACTTTATTGTTGGCCAAGCAACTCTCGCCCGTACCGTCGCCGTTGCAAGCGACGTATGTGGAAATGCTCACGCCTTCCGATTCCGTCATCGATTTCATTATTGATAACGAAACCCTGCAAAGCATCCTGGCCGAATCGACCGAGGAAGTACGCTCGATGAGTGCGGCGTTGCTGGTGTAACGGAAAACGCCAGCGGCAAAAAAAACGGCAGCGCCATCGAGGCGCTGCCGTTTTGTCTTCAGGCCAAGCGTTTTACTTCTGCTGCGCGATCCACAGGTCGACCTTGGCTTCCAGCAGTTTCAAAGGCAGGGTACCGTCGCCCAGCACCACCTCATGGAATTTCGGCAGGCTGAACTTGTCGCCCAGGGCAGCTTGCGCGCGCTGGCGCAGTTCGACGATCTTCAGCGAACCGATCTTGTAGCCCAGCGCCTGGCCCGGCCAGGCCATGTAGCGTTCCGTTTCGCTTTTCGCCACGGCGTCATAGCCGAGGGTGTCGCGCATGTACTTGATGGTCTGCTCGCGTGTCCAGCCCTTGGTATGCAAGCCCGTGTCGACCACCAGGCGCACGGCGCGCAGCATCTCGTCGTTCAAGTGGCCGAAGTACTGGGCCGGATCCTCGAACAGACCCATTTCCTTGCCCAGGGTTTCCGCGTACAGGGCCCAGCCTTCGGTGAAGGCATTGTTGCCGCCGAAACGGCGGAAGTTCGGCAAGTCCATCTCTTGCACCAGCGCCAGGTGGAAATGGTGGCCCGGTTTACCTTCATGCAAGAACAAGGTGGTCATGCCCGTGTCGCCATACTGTTTCGGATCGGTGACGACGGACCAGAACACGCCGGGGCGCGAACCGTCGGCGGCCGGGGCCGTGTAGTGGTCGGCAGCCGTGTCGCGGCTCAGTTCAGGCTCCAGGCGCAAGTCCAGCGGCGCTTTCGGCACCAGGGTGAACAGCGCGGGCAATTTGCTGTCGAGCAGCACGTTCAGCTTGCGGTAGACATCGAGCACTTCCTGCTCCGTCTTGAACGGGCGGTATTTTGCCTGTTCCGAGACCCACACGGGCAAGCCGGCGGCCGGGCCGGTGTAGCCCATCTTCGGGCCCACGATCGCATACTGTTCCTGGATGCGCGCCACTTCCTTCAAGCCGATGGCGTGGATCTGCTCCGGCTTCAAGTCCGTGGTGGTGCTGCTGGCCACGCGCGCCTGGTACCAGGCAGCGCCATCGGGCAGGGCGCTCCAGCCGCTGCTCGTGCGGCCGGCCGGCAGGTAATCGCGCTCCATGAAGGTGGACAGGCGCTGCAGCGCTGGCATCAGCTTGGCCCCGATGATGACGGTGTACGTTTGCGTCAGGCGCGCCTTGTCCGCGTCGGAAAAGCTGGCCGGCAAGTTCTTGATGGGCGTGTAATAGACGCTGTCTTGTGGCGTGGCGCTGACGAGCTTTTTGAATTGCGGCAGGGCCGACTCCGTCAGCGCCTTCGGCAGCACGATGCCCTTTTGCATGCCGACCTTCATGTTGGCGATGGCCTGGTCTATCCAGCCCGGCAACTGGCCGATACGGCTCAGGTAAGCGTCATACTGCTTGACCGTGGTCAACGGTTGCGATGCTTCGCCGCCCGCGTAATTGGCCAGGGTGACGGGCATGCTGTCCATCTGGTTCAGTGGCAGCAGGTATTCGGGGAAGCGCTCGAAGCTCAGCGCCGTCGCCAGTTCATAGTCGAGGATATCGTAGTTGATCTGGTCGTGGTGTGACAGCTGCGCGCGGGCAATGCTGCGCAGGGTCTTCTGGTACTGGCGGTACAGGGCAAACTGTTTTGCGCGCGCGGCGGGAACGATGGCTGAACCGAGCTGGTCGTCAAAACGGTTGTCGCCGCTCTCGGTGGCATTGATCGGCTCGAAACGGGCCTGCGCATCGTAGTACTGGTCGGCCAGCACTTGCAACTGCTGCCTGGCTTTCGGCGCACTGACGGCCACGCTTTTGGCAATGGGCTGGACTGCTTGCGCCATGGGCGCGTGGGCGAGCAACAGGGAAATGGCCAGGGTGCCGAGGGTGCCGGCGGCAAAACGATGCTTCATGCGCGATGTCCTTTGTAAGGAGGGAATGAACGGAGGCGTAGTAGGGTCGGGGTGGCCGGTCGAGAAGGAACAGCCGGGGCGTAAGCATACGCCATTGCCCAGTGCGTTTGGACAAATTGTAGGGAGGGAATGTTGCTATTTCGCTGTAGGCGGCAGGGCCGCTTTCATCGCCTGCCAGTGCTGGCTGGTCAATGGGATGCAGGCGGGGCAGGGCGTGGCGGCGATCAGGCTCTCGATCTGCTGCGCGCGCGCCGCCGTTTGCGGGTGCGAAGAAATCCATCCCGGCACACTGGCCTTGTCTTTGTCATCGAGCTTCTGGAAAAAGCGCAGCATGCCGTCGGGACGGATGTGTGCGCGCTGCAAGGCGAGCAAACCCAGACGGTCCGCTTCCTCTTCCATATCGCGGCTGAAATACAGGGTGCCGGCCTGGTGCGCCAGCATGGCGGCCACGGCGCTGATGTCGCCGATGGTCACGCCCACCAGGGCGCCCCAGCCCAGGCTGCTGATCATTTGCCGCAGCGAATGGCGCTGTTCCACATGCTGTACTTCATGCGCGAGCACGCCGGCCAGCTCGCCCGGATCGCCCGCCTGGCGCAGCAAGCCCGTATGCACGACGATGATGCCGCCCGGCATGGCAAACGCGTTGACCGTGTCATCCTGCTTGACCAGCCAGCGGTACTGGTAGCGCGACCCCGCTGTCAGCTTGCGGCCGATCTCCTGCACTGTCTGCTGCGCCACGCCGTGCTCGCTGATGCCGCCCTGCGCGCGCACTTGCGCCAGGGCCAGTTCGCCCAGCTGCTTTTCCGTCGACAAGGGGATCCATCCGGCCAGCGCGCCGATGGCATGGCTGCCCTGCCACCACAGCAGGGCAGAGGCGACGACGGCCGCGCCCGTCAAGCCGGCCAGCCAGCCCGACACTTGCCGCCGGTTGCGCTGGCGCTCGCCCCACAGGCGCTGCAGTTGCGGCTGCAGCGCGGCTGGCGCTTCGCGCAAGACGATGGCGATGTCGCTCGCTGTCAGCGGCTTGAGCGAGGCTTGCCGCCCTTGTGCGTCGAGCCAGTTCAGGAACAGTTCCGGCCCATCGACACCGCCTACGCTGACGACCAGCTGCGCCACATCCACGTTATGGCCGGGTGCGTCGATGGCCAGCTGCCGGCCGAAAAAATGC
This sequence comes from Janthinobacterium sp. 78, assembly GCF_003096775.1. Lineage (NCBI taxonomy): Bacteria > Pseudomonadati > Pseudomonadota > Betaproteobacteria > Burkholderiales > Oxalobacteraceae > Janthinobacterium > Janthinobacterium sp. 78. Next base: position 723,376 of record NZ_QENT01000001.1, read on the forward strand.
GCGCCGACGGGTGTGCCGGCGGCGCCGCCCTCGGGACCGGTCAGCAGTGCCTGGAATGGCGTCATGCGGCCGCCTCGGCAAAGCGGCTTTCATACAAGGCCGCCATCAGGTCGGACTGGCTGATGATACCGGCCAGGCGCTCATCATCGTCGAGGATGGGAATATGGTGGTAGCCGGCGTCGGCCATCAGGGGCACCAGATCGATGATGGGCGTGCCCAGGCGGGCCGTGTGCGGCGACGACGTCATCAGCTGGCCCACCACCTCGGGCTTGTCGCTGTGGGACAGCCCGCTGCGCTGCAGCAAGCCGCGCAGGCGCTGGCGCATGCCCTGATAATCGTCGAGGCCGCCATGGCGCAGGAAATCCGTCTGCGTGATGATGCCGATGACGCGGCGTGCCCGGTTCAGCACGGGCAGGGCGCCCACATCGTGCTCGCGCATGGTGCGCCAGGCCACATCGAGCGGCGTGCCGAATTCCACGCTGAGCACATCCTTCGACATGATTTCGGCGCAGGTGACGACGCCGAAGCGGCGCTGGTAGGCGCGCATTTCCGTTTGCAGGAAGATCGCTTGCAAATCGTCGCGGCTGATGTCGAGCACTTCGCTGTGCTGGCGCAAGACGGCATCGAGGTCGTCCGGCGAAAAGCCGAGGCGGTTGCTGGGCACGTCATCCCTGGTGGCGTGCGGATGCGGCGCGACCAGTTGCTGGATGTGCGGGTAGCGGCGTCCCGTCAGGTTGTTGTACAGCACGGCGCAGGCGACCAGCACGGCGGAATTGAACAGCACGGTAATGAAGACGAATTCAAAGCCGGCCGCATGCACGCTGGCGCCACCGACGACGGTGGTGAGCGCCACGGCGCCGCCCGGCGGATGCAAGCAGCGCAGGGCAAACATGGCGCTGATGGCCAGGCAGGCCGCCAGCGCCGCCACGCCCACGCTGGACCCTAACCATTTGACGCAGGCCATGCCGACCAGGCCGGAGACGACGTTGCCGCCCACCACCGACCACGGTTGCGCCAGCGGGCTCGCTGGCAGGCAGAACAGCAGCACGGCCGAGGCGCCCATGGGCGCGATCAGGTAGACGCTGGCGCTGTCGGGGGCCAGCAGGAAATGGCAGATCAGGCCAGTGAGCAGCAAGCCGCAGATGGCGCCCGCGCAGGCGCGCAATTGTTCGCGGCGGCTGCCGTTGTTCGGTTGCGGCAGCCAGCGTGCCAGGAAAGAAGTCGTCATGGGGGAGGGCGCGTTCGGGCCGCGTTGCTCAGTGTGAGCCCGAGATTATCCCATGCGTTGCATTTCGCTGCCGGCGGGCATTAATCCTCGGCGCAGACGGCATGCAAGCCGTGTTGTTCCAGCAAGCTCCTGGCAGCTGCCACGGCGGACGGCGCCGGCTTGCTGCTGGCGCAGGCATAGATGTCATTGAGGACCGTCGCCGCATTCTTGTGTGTGACAGCGGCCATCAGCTCGGCCAGGTTGCGGTCGGAAAAGTGTTCGTACAGCAGGGCCAGCACGGGGACATACGCCGTGTCTGGCATGCCGCCGGGATAGGCGCTGCGCAGCATGCGCGCGGCGCCGGACAAAGTCGGGGGCAAGGTATCTGGCGTGCTCAAGCAGCTTCTCCATGGTGGTGCTGATACGCGCTTATACGTTTTCCGCATAAGCACAGTGCAATTAAATGGTGGAAATTTCCCACAAGCAGGCATATTCTAGACAATCACGCCCGCTGGCAACTGTTCAGCTGGCCTCACGATTTCTTTCAGGAGCCCTGCATGCGCCTTTCCATTCTTCTTGCCAGCCTGCTGCTTGCCGGCACCGCCATTGCCGCCGCCCCGACGCCAAGCAACCCGGTCGCCACGCCGCACTTGCCGTACAACGCGGCGGCCGACGCCAAAGCCGACGTGGCCCGCGCGCTGGCCGACGCCAAGGCGGCGCACGTGCCTGTCTTGCTGATCTTTGGCGCCAACTGGTGCGAGGATTGCCGTGCGCTCGACAAGGCATTGAAGGAAGGCAAGAACGCCGAGTTGATGCAACAGCAGTTCAAGGTCGTCAAGGTCGATGTGGGCAACTTCGACCATAACCTGGACGTGGCGCACGCCTATGGCAATCCGCTCAAGAAAGGCATCCCGGCTGCCGTGCTCGTATCGAGCGACAACAACCAGGTGCTGTACGCCACCAAGGGCGGCGAATTGGCGAATGCGCGCCGCATGAGTGAAAGCGGCATTTATGATTTCTTCAAGCAAGCGGCGAGCGTGAAAGCGCCGGCGATGTAATCCCCTTTAAAACTCTTCCCACGCATCGCTGGCCGGTGCTGTCGGGCGCGCGGCGGGGATCGCCGCTTTTGCCGTTAGCATGCGCGCCGGCTTGGGCTGCACGGGCTTGCGGGCCGGTTGTTGCAGTACTGCATGCCCCGTTTCTTCCAGCTTGAAGACGCTGACCACCTGCGCCAGCCGGCCTGCCTGGTCTTGCAAGGATTGGGCCGCCGCCGCCGCCTCTTCCACCAGGGCCGCGTTTTGCTGGGTGGCGTCATCCATCTGCGTGACGGTGGCATTGACTTGCGCGATGCCCTGGCTTTGCTCTTGGCTGGCCGAAGCGATTTCTCCCATCAGGTCGGCGACCCTCTGGACCGACACGACGATATCCTGCATGGTGGCGCCGGCGGAGTCGACCAGCTTGCTGCCGGCCTCCACCTTGCTGCCCGAGTCGACGATCAAGTCCTTGATTTCCTTCGCCGCCGCTGCCGAGCGTTGCGCCAGGTTGCGCACTTCTGTCGCCACTACGGCAAAGCCGCGGCCCTGTTCGCCCGCGCGCGCCGCCTCGACCGCCGCGTTCAGGGCGAGGATATTGGTTTGAAAGGCAATGCCGTCGATCACGCCGATAATGTCCGCGATCTTGCGCGAACTTTCTGTAATCGCACCCATCGTCTGCACGACTTGTCCGACCACTTCACCGCCCTTGACGGCGTGGCTTGAAGCCGATACCACCAGCTGGTTCGCCTGGCGCGCATTGTCCGCATTCTGTTTTACGGTCGACGTCAGTTCTTCCATGGCCGCCGCCGTCTCTTCCAGGCTCGATGCCTGGGCTTCCGTGCGCGCCGACAGGTCCAGGTTGCCCGACGCGATCTGGCTCGATGCGCTCGCAATGGCCCCGGTACTGTCGCGAACTTCGCGTATCGTCACGTTCAGTGAGGCGACGAAACGGTTGAAGGCGGCGGCCAGTGCGCCGACCTCGTCTTCCGATTCGACGGGCATGCGGCGGCTCAGGTCGCCGTTTCCGCTGGCGATCTCGCTGAGCATGTCCGCTGCGCGGGCGACGGGGGCGGCGATGGCGCGGCTGATGACATAAATGATGCACAGGGCGATGCCGCCACCGACCAGTGCGGCGATCAGTGCGGCGATCAGGGCCGACCGCGTGACATTGCCCAGCACTTCCGCTTCCGGCACTTCGGCCATCACATACAGATTCAATTCCGGCACGAAGGAGGCGGCGACGAGCTGCTTGCCGGCCGGCGCCGCATAACTGGCATAGGTGTATTTGTTGCCGGTCAGCAGAGTCTTGCTCAATGCTTCATTGAAGCCGGGCAAGTCCTTCAACTGATGCTTGCCGTCGGCCAGGGCCGGATCGCGGTGGATCAGCAGCTTGCCGTCGGCGCGCACCAGGTAGACATGGCCGGTCTGGCCGATCTTGTAGCTGCGGATGGTGTCGGCCATGGCATCGACGCTCAAGCCCATGCCTGCAATGACGGCCTTGCCACCGGCCGTCTGGCCCCGCGCATTCAGGAACAGCATGAAACTGCCCGAGGCTGGATCGCGGTCCAGATTGACCGTGTGCTGTTTGTTTTCGTCGAGCATGCTGAAGAACCAATGATCGGCTGGCTGTTGCTTGTCCAGTGTGCGGATCAGGCCCGCATCGGTCATGTACCTGGACGCAGTTTGCGAACTCCAGCTGACGACGGCTGCCTTGTTTTTTTCCTTGAGCATCTTCGCGTAGCGCTGGAAGGTCGGCAAGCCGCTGTCCGCCAGGTCCGCGTCTTCCCAGTCGTGCAAAAAGACATCGTTGGCCATCGTTTGCACGACCGACAGCGGTTGGTTGATCTGGCGCAGCACGTCGTTGCGGATTTCGCCCACCTGGGCTGGCAGTTCCTGGCCGACGACGCGCTCGCGCACATAGTCGCTGCTCATGCGCACGCTGAGGAAAGAGGAAATGCCCATGAACAGCAGCAGGCATAAGCCCATGCTGAACATCAGTTTTTTCTGGATGGAGAGGTGACGAAGCAGATGCATGGACGACCCTGGGAATGGGCCCGCGCGACCGGCAGAGGTTGCCGGACATGCACAGGCAAGTGCGCAGTATAGCGACCGATAGGGGGGCGATATGGGGGAAATAGGGTATTTAATTGATAGCCGTTGCTGTGTGGCAACGATCTCAGGATGTCAACATGCGTGATTTTCATGTGCGTTCATACGACGAGGAAAAACGTTCAGGCAGGCAAGCCGTGGGCGATCAATTCCAGCGGCAATTCCGTACTGCATTTGATTTGTTCCATGGAAAAGGCGGACGACACGCCCGTCAGTTGTACGGCCTTGATGAGCTTTTTATAGAAGGTATCGTAGCCCTTGATGTCGGTGGTGACGACTTTCAGCAGGTAGTCGATGTCACCGCTCATGCGGTGAAATTCCTGCACCTCGGGCAAGACGATGACGGCGGCGGCGAAGCGGCGCAGCCATTTTTCATCGTGCTGTCCCGTGCGCACGCTGACGAAAACCGTGACGGGCAAGCCCACTTTTTGCCGGTTGACGATGGCCACGCGGCTCTCGATATAGCCCTCTTCCTCCAGGCGCTTGACGCGCTTCCAGCAGGGCGTGCTGGACAGACCGATCTTCTCGCTGAGGGCGGCGATCGACAGGGTGCCGTCCTGCTGCAGGGCGGCCAGGATGGCGCAGTCGAATTTGTCGAGCGAGGTGTTTGGTGAATTCATTTTACCATTCCAGTTTTTATAGCATGAACATGCTGCATAGTAGCGTAGTTGCAGTGTCTTTTGGCATATCTTCACGGCAGCGTGCCGGTAAACTATCCATACGTTCCAGCTACTTGCGCTGCACCCTTTTTAGAGAATACTCAGATCGCCATCATGAAAGAAATCTACCTCGACAGCAATGCCACCACTTGCGTGCTGCCCGCCGCCGTTGCCGCGGCCAGACAAGCGATGGAGCAGGGCTATGGCAATCCCAGCAGCACTCACGCCACGGGATTGCAGGCCAAGGCCATGCTGGATGGGGTACGCCAGCGCGCCAGCGGCTTGCTGGGCGTGGGCGACGGCCGCTTGATGTTTAACAGCGGCGCCACCGAAGGCATCCAGACGGCCGTGCTGTCGGCCCTGTGCGCGCTGCGCGAACGGCGCGCTGCGGGCAAGCGCATCGGCAGCCTGCTGCTGTATGGCGCGACCGAGCACAAGGCCGTGCCAGAAAGCCTGGCGCACTGGAACCGGCTATTGGGTCTGAACCTGGAAGTGCGCAAGCTGCCCGTCGATGCAGAGGGGCGCCACGATCTGCAGGCGCTCGACGCGCTGATCGGCGACACGGCCATGCTGTGCACGATGGCGGCGAATAATGAAACGGGCGTCATCAGCGACCTGTCCGCCATCGCGCAACTGCTGCAGCATCGCGGTGCCGATGCCTACTGGATGGTCGATTGCGTGCAGGCGCTGGGCAAGTTGAAACTCAACCTGGCCGCCACGCGCATCGATTACGCGCCATTTTCCGGCCACAAGCTGTATGCGCCGAAGGGCATCGGCATGCTGTATGTGCGCGCCGGCGCGCCATTTACACCGTTGATGATGGGCGGCGGCCAGGAAGCGGGCCTGCGCTCGGGCACGGAGAACATGGCCGGCATTGCCGCCCTGGGCGCCGTGCTGGCTGCGCTCGATGATGGCAAGACCTTCCGCAGCCACGCGGAGCTGGTCGCTTTCCGCGCGCAGCTGATGACCAGCCTGGAGCGCGCTTTCCCCGGCATCGTGTTCAATATGCCGTTTGACTTGTCGCTGCCGACCACGCTCAATTTTTCCGTGCCGGGCCTGTCCTCGAAAGAGCTGCTGGACCTGTTCGACGCGGCGCGCGTGCGCGTCAGCTCGGGCAGCGCCTGTTCCGCTGCCAAGGCGCTGCCCAGTTATGTGCTCGAAGCGATGCACGTGCCGCAATGGCGCGCCAGCTCGGCCATCCGTTTGTCGTTCGGCCCCCAGATCGATGCGGCGACCATTACCGCCGCCTGCGCGCGCATCGAGCGCTGTGGTGAAGCGCTGCGCGGCAGTTGCCTGTTGCCATCGGCGCTGGCGCCATCGCCGCAGGACGGCGTGCAGGACGGCGTAATCCAGCTCAGCGTCGATGGCCAGTGCACCTGGCTGCTCAGCGACGCTGCCAGCGCCAGTTGCGTCGTCATCGATCCCGTCGCCGCGCTCGTGCCGCGCCTGGCCGCCTTCATCCGTTGCCAGCACCTGGCCTTGCGCGCCATCGTGCACACGACGGCGCCAGCCGACCATGGCGTGGCGCGCCTGGCCTTGCTGCAGGAACTCGCTATCGAACAAGTCGGTCACGTCGATATCGACGGTGAGCTGGCACTGGGCCAGCAGCGTTTGCGCCGCGTCGAGTGCGGCGAAAACCATGTGTATCTGCTGGGGCAGCGCTTCGCCTTCATCGGCACCCTGGCGCCCGAGGCGCTGACGCCTTTGCTGGATGCGGCGCTGCTGACGCCGGACACCGTGCTGTGCGGCGCACGCGACGATGGCAGCATCTGCTGCACCGTGCGCGCCGTACGCGCAGGCGCAGCCCCTACGAGTGAGTTGCAGCTCGATGCGGCCAGCTTGCCCGCCTTCCTGCGCCAGCATCCCGACGCCATCCTCGTCGACGTGCGCGAAGCGTATGAACACGCGGCTTGCGCCGGAACCGTGTTCGAGGGCTGCGCCGTGCACAGCGTACCGCTGAGTCGCCTGGCGGGGCAGGTGGCCGCATGGCTGCAGCAGCCTCAATGCCCGCTGATCTTTTTCTGCCGCAGCGGTAACCGCAGCGCGCGCGCTAGCGCCTGTCTGCGCCGCCTGGGCCATGCTGCTGCATGGCAGCTCAACGGCGGCATGGCGATGGCGGAAGCGACGCGCCACCCGCTGGCCATCGCGGCTTGACGGGGCTGAAATTTCTCCTCTGGAATATTGCACCGTGCCATCACCGGCACGGTGCAAGCTATTCGTTTCCTAACGGCATTTTTTTGCTGTCCAGTCCGCAAATTTCTTTGCCGACACGCTGCCAATGCGTCGGCTATGTACGCTAGCGCACGGTCTTGCGCGCAGGGCGCACCTACGATGAAGTTCAGAAAATCTCCCTATACCCTGAGATTCGTCGCAACGCTCCGGCGCTTCGCTTTCCGTCTTCGCCAGTGTCCGATCGTGTTCTTCCAGACTTGGCCAGCGTGACGGTGGCCGCTGGCTGCCTGCGCGCACCTAGCGAGGCCAAGTTGAAAGAGTACACCGCAGTCGTCACGCAGCAGATCAAGGAACAGCTTTCCAAATTCAAGGAAATCTTCCGCGACCATCCCCTTGCACCGGACAGTTTCGACGCTGCGCGCGACGATGCCTTGCCCCTGCGGTCCGAGTTATTCAGTGCCATGCAGATGGCCGCCCACGGCAAGCACGTGGCCGCCGGCCACGCGGTGGGCAAGCACCATGGCCGCGACCGCCTGCTGGCGCGCCTGGCCGATAATGCGGCCCTGATCACGGCCACCGTCAACGAGCTGACGGCCACGGTGAAAAGCGGACGCCAGGTTACGCCCGCCTCGGAATGGCTGCTGGATAATTTTTACCTGATCGAAGAGCAGATCCGCACCACGCGGCGCCACCTGCCGAAGAACTACAGCAAGGAGCTGCCACGACTGACGTCGGGCGTGGACGCGGGCTGCCCGCGCGTGTATAAAATTGCGCTGGAAATCATCTCGCATGGCGATGGCCGGGTCGACCTGGAAAACCTGTGTCACTTCGTCGAGGCTTACCAGGACGTCGCCACGCTCACGCTGGGTGAACTGTGGGCCGTTCCCATCATGCTGCGCCTGGCCCTGATCGAAAACCTGCGCCGCGTCGCTGCGCGCGTGGCCGACGACCGCATGCAGCGCGACCTGGCCAATACCTGGGCCGACCAGATGATGGACATCGCCGAGCGCAATCCCAGCGGCTTGATCCTGCTGGTAGCCGACATGGCCCGTTCGAATCCGCCGTTGACCAGCGCCTTCGTGGCCGAATTGTCGCGCCGCCTGCAGGGACAAAGTTCCTCGCTGACCCTGGCCCTGTCGTGGCTGACGCACAAGCTGGCCGAGTCGGGCCTCACCATCGAGCAGCAGATCCAGTCCGAGATCGGGCAGCAGGCGGCCGACCAGGTGTCGATCGCCAACAGCATCGGCAGCCTGCGTTTTCTCGGTACCATGGATTGGCAGGAATTCGTCGAGACCATGAGCGTCGTCGAGCAAACCTTGCGCCTGGACCCGGCCGGCACGTATGGCTTGATGGATTTCGCCACGCGCGACAGCTACCGCCACGCCATTGAACGCATCGCCAGGCGCAGCGCGCGCAGCGAAGTGGACGTCGCCGAGATGGTGGTGCAGCTGGCGCATACGCACGGCAACGGCAATGACGCGCGCCGTGGCCACATCGGCTTTTACCTGGTGGGACGCGGCGTGCTGGTGCTGGAAAAGCTGGCCGGCGCGAAGCTGCCTTTCATCGAAGCGCTGCAGCATACGGCGCGCGCCGCGCCGCTGGCCGTCTACCTTGGGGCCATCTCGTTCCTGACCCTGGCGACGAGCGCATTGTTGCTCGAGCGCGCCGTGCGCCATGGCGTGCAGGGCTGGCCCCTGGCGGCACTGGGCGTGCTGGCGCTGCTGGGCAGCAGCCAGCTGGCCGTGGCCGTGGTGAACTGGCTGGCGACCCTGATGACGTCGCCCCATCCGCTGCCGCGCATGGATTGCCAGGCTGGCATTCCGTCGGACGGGCGCGGCATCGTGGTGGTGCCGACCCTGATCTACAGCGCGGACAACGTGGCGGCCCTGTGCGAGGCGCTGGAAGTGCGTTATCTCGCCAACCGCGATCCGAACCTGCGTTTCTGCCTGCTGACGGATTTTGTCGATGCGTCCGCGCAAACGATGCCGGACGACGAAGCCTTGCTGCGCCAGGCGCAGGACACCATCCGTGGCTTGAACGACAAGTACCGCGTGGAAGGCGCCGAGTGCAAGGACAATGGCGAACCGGCCGACCCCGAAGAACTGGGCCAGGTGGGGCCGTTCCTGCTGCTGCACCGTCCGCGCCTGTGGAATTCGCAGCAGAATGCGTGGATGGGGCAGGAGCGCAAGCGCGGAAAATTGTCCGACCTGCACGCGTTTTTGCGCGGCGGGGCACGCGACAAATTCTCACTGGTGGAAGGCGAGCTGCGCGGCCTGCGCACCATCAGATACGTGATCACGCTCGACACCGATACGCAGCTGCCGCGCGACGCGGCGCGCGAATTCATCGCCACCATGATGCACCCGCTGAACCGTCCCGTGCTGGACGCGGCCGGCACGCGCGTGGTGGCCGGCTACGGCATCCTGCAGCCGCGCGTGGCCGTGGCGCTGCCCAGCGCGAATGCCTCGCGCTACGAACTGCTGTGCGGTGGCGAGCCGGGCATCGATCCCTACACGCGCACCGTCTCCGACCTGTACCAGGACGTATTTTACGAGGGCTCCTTCATCGGCAAGGGCATCTACGACCTCGACATGTTCGAGCGCGTGCTGGGCCAGCGCCTGCCCGACAATAAAATCCTCAGCCACGACCTGCTCGAAGGCTGCTACCTGCGCGCCGGCTTGCTCAGCGACTCGCAGCTGTATGAGGAATACCCGGCCCGCTACGACGCCGACGTGAGCCGCCGCCAGCGCTGGATACGCGGCGACTGGCAGCTGATCGGCTGGTTGCTGGGCCGCGTGCCGGGCCGCGCCGGCAAGCGCGAACGCAATCCCCTGTCGATGCTGTCGCGCTGGAAGCTGTTCGACAACCTGCGCCGCAGCATCGTGGCGCCGGCCACCACCGTGTCGCTGCTGCTGGTGTGGGGTTTCTTGCCGCACGTGGTTTTCTGGAGCGTGGCGGTGCTGGCCATCATCTTCCTGCCGCCCGTTTTTTCGGCCCTGTACGATCTGCTGCGCAAACCGCGCGACACCCTGTGGCGCCAGCATCTGGCCGCGTTCGAGCGGCGCTGCGGCGTGCAGTTTTCGCATGCCATGCTGACCCTCGTCTTCCTGCCGTACGAAGCGTGGATCAGCCTCGATGCCATCGCCCGCACCCTGTGGCGTCTGGGCGTGTCGCACAAGCATTTGCTCGACTGGCGTGCCTCGAACCTGCATACGTCTTCCGGCTCGCAGGCAGACAGCTGGCGCGCCATGTGGTGCTCGCCCGCGCTGGCGCTGGCCACCTTTGCCGCCTTGCTGCACTGGCGCCCGGCAGCGTTGCCGGCTGCCGCCGTGGTGCTGCTGCTCTGGCTGGCCGCACCTGCCATCGCCTGGTGGATCAGCCGCCCCATCGAACGGGCCGTGGCGCGCCTGTCGGCCGAGCAGGGACGTTTCCTGCATGGCGTGGCGCGCAAGACCTGGGCCTATTTCGAGACCTTCGTCGGACCGGACGACCACTGGCTGCCGCCCGATAACATGCAGGAACATCCGAACCTGGTGGTGGCGCACCGCACCTCGCCGACGAATATCGGCCTGGCCCTGCTGGCCAACCTGACGGCCTACGATTTCGGCTATGTCACCATGGGCCAGTTGATCGAGCGCAGCCGCGCCACCTTGCACAGCATGGGGGAGCTGGAGCGCTTCCAGGGGCATTTCTACAACTGGTACGACACGCAAACGCTCAAGGCGCTGCAGCCCATGTACATCTCGACGGTCGACAGCGGCAATCTGGCCGGCCATCTGCTGACCTTGCAGCCCGGCCTGGTGGAACTGTATGACGCGCCCATCATGGGGCCACAGATCGTGGACGGCATCCGCACGACGGCGCAGGTACTGCAGGAATTCATTGCCGCGGAAGGCGAAGACAAGGCGGTGCGCGCGTCGCTGGCGCTGCTGCAGATGCCGGCCGCGCCAGCCAGCCTGCCCGAATGGCATGCCTACCTGAGTGCCGCGAATGGCGCGGCCGACGCGCTGTTGTCGCTGACCCTGCAAAGCGACGATGGCGAGCTGGCCATGTGGAGCGGAGCGCTGGCGCGCCAGTGCCGCGCGGCGCTGGCCGAGTTGCTGCAACTGGCGCCATGGGCGGCACAGGCAGGCCTCGATACGGCGTGGCTGCGCGTGCCGACCCTGCGCGAACTGGCCAATCTGGAGACGCCGGAAGGCTTGCCTTCCGAGCTGGCCGCATGGCTGGCGCAAGGCCGCGAACAGGCGGGCCGCCACATGCGCGACATCGCCCACGCGGCCGGCCAGGCACGCGATTTCGCACAGATCGAATACGCGTTTCTGTACAACCCGTCGACCAAACTGCTGGCCATCGGCTACAACGTCAGCGAACGGCGCCTCGACCCCAGCTACTACGATTTATTGGCTTCCGAAGTGCGCCTGGCCAGCTTCATCGCCATCGCCCAGGGCCAGTTGCCGCAGGAGCACTGGTTCGCGCTGGGCCGCCAGCTGTGCATGGTGGCGGGCCAGCCCGTGCTGCTGTCGTGGAGCGGCTCGATGTTCGAGTATCTGATGCCGCTGCTGGTGATGCCGAATTATCCGAACACCCTGCTCGACCAGACCTACCACTCCGTCATCGAGGCGCAGATCGACTATGGCCGCCAGCGCGACGTGCCGTGGGGGATTTCCGAATCCGGCTACAACACGGTCGACGCCAGCTTGAATTACCAGTACCGCGCCTTTGGCGTGCCGGGGCTGGGCCTGAAGCGGGGCCTGGCCGACGACCTGGTGGTGGCGCCATACGCCAGCATGATGGGGCTGATGGTGCAGCCGGAAGCGTCGTGCCAGAACCTGCAGCGCATGCAGGCGGCCGGCTACATGGGCCGCTACGGCTTCTTTGAAGCCATCGATTTCACCACCGCGCGCCTGCCGCGCGGACAGGTTAGCGCCGTCATCCGCTCGTTCATGGTGCATCACCAGGGCATGGGCTTTTTGGCCCTCAGCTACCTGCTGCACGACCGCCCCATGCAGCGTCGCTTCGAGTCCGATCCGCTGCTGCAATCGGCCTTGCTGGTGCTGCAGGAGCGTACGCCGCAAGCCGGGGCGTTTTATTCGAACACGGCCGAACTGGCGGTGCTGCGCAGCGGCGCGTCCGAGCAGTCCATGCCGATGCGCATCCTCACGCAGGCCAACAGCGCCGTGCCCGAAACGCAGCTGCTGTCGAATGGCCGCTACCACGTCATGGTGAGCAATGCGGGCGGCAGCTACAGCCGCTGGAAAGACTTGTCCGTGACGCGCTGGCGCGAGGACAGCACGCGCGATAACTGGGGCAATTTCTGTTATTTGCGCGACCTCGACGACGGTGCCGTCTGGTCCACCATGTACCAGCCGACCCTGGTCGAACCGAAGAAGTACGAAGTGATTTTCTCCGAGGGGCGCGCGGAATTTCGCCGTGCCGACCATGGCCTGGACCTGTACACGGAAATCGTCGTCTCGCCCGAGGACGACATCGAAATCCGCCGCACGCGCATCAGCAATAATTCGAACCGCCAGCGGCGCATCGAGATCACCAGTTTTGCCGAAGTGGTGATGGCGCCGGCGGCAGCCGATGCGGCGCATCCCGCGTTCAGCAAGCTGTTCGTGCAGACGGAAATCCTGGCGCATGAAAATGCGATTTTATGCACGCGCCGGCCCCGCTCGAAAGACGAGCCGATGCCGTGGCTGCTGCATGTGATGACGGTGCACGATATCGAACACTATGCCGTGTCGTTCGAGACGGACCGCGCGCGCTTCATCGGCCGCGGCAACACGGCGCAGCTGCCGCAGGCGCTGCAGGACAGCGGTCCGCTCGGTGGCGGCCACGGTTCCGTGCTCGACCCCATCGTGGCCATCCGCTACGTCATCACGCTCGAACCGGACCAGGCGGTCACGGTCGATAGCGTGACCGGCATGGTGGAACAGCGCGAGGCGGCGCTGCACCTGATCGACAAATATCAGGATCGCCATCTGGCCGACCGCGTGTTCGAACTGGCCTGGACGCACAGCCAGGTGGTGCTGCGCCAGTTGAATGCCAGCGAAGCGGACGCGCAGTTGTATGCACGCCTGGCCAATGCCGTGATCTACCCGAATGCGGCCCTGCGCGCCGAGGCCGGCATCCTGATCAAGAACCAGCGCGGCCAGTCCGGCCTGTGGGCGTATGCCATTTCCGGCGACCTGCCCATCGTGCTGCTGCAGATACGCGACGCGGCCAATATCGAACTGGCGCGCCAGATGGTGCAGGCGCATGCCTACTGGCGCCTGAAAGGATTGATCGTCGACCTGGTGATCTGGTACGAGGAACAGTCGGGCTACCGCCAGCTGCTGCATGACCAGATCATGGGCCTGATCGCCTCGGGCATCGATGCGCAGGCGATCGACCGCCCGGGCGGCATTTTCGTGCGCCTGGCCGAGCAGATTGCCAACGAAGACCGCATCTTGCTGCAATCGGTGGCGCGCGCCATCATCAGCGACTTGCGCGGCACCCTGGCCGAGCAGGTCAAGCGCCCGCCCAGCCCTGTGCTGCGCATGCCGCCGCTGCTGCAGGATACTGCCCGCGAACAGGGCAGCGTGCCGCACCGCGCCGCACCGCGCGAACTGATCCTGGAAAATGGCCTCGGTGGTTTTACACCCGATGGGCGCGAATACGTGATCACCACAGGCGAAGGCACACAGACACCGGCGCCCTGGTCGAACGTGCTGGCCAATGCGCAATTCGGCACCGTGGTGTCGGAAGGCGGCCAGGCGTATACGTGGAGCGAGAATGCGCATGAATTCCGCCTCACGCCATGGCAGAACGACCCCGTTTCTGACCTGTCCGGCGAAGCGTTTTATGTGCGCGACGAGCAAACCGGCCAGTTCTGGTCGCCATCGGCCCTGCCGGCGCGCGGCAGCGGCGACTACGTGACGCGCCACGGCTTTGGCTACAGCATTTTTGAACACATCGAGGGCGGTATCGCCACCGAACTGTGCACCTATGTGGCGCTGGACGCGGCCGTCAAATATTCGGTGATCAAGGTGCGCAACGACAGCGGCGTGCCGCGCCGCCTGTCCGTCACCGGCTACGTGGAATGGGTGCTGGCCGACCTGCGCGCCAAGTCCTGCATGCACGTGGCCACCGAAGTCGACACCATCAGCGGTGCGCTGTTTGCGCGCAATAACTACAACACGGAGTTTTCAGGCCGTGTCGGCTTTTTCAATACCGACGCCAGCATCCGTTCGATTACCTGCGACCGCAATGAATTCATCGGCCGTAACGGCAGTCTGGCGCAGCCGGCGGCGCTACGGCGCGTGCGCCTGTCCGGCAAGGCGGGCACGGGGCTGGATCCTTGCGCAGCGATCCAGGTGCCGTTTGAACTGCAGCCGGGGCAGGAGCGCGAAATCGTCTTCCTCCTCGGCGTGGGCGGGCGCCGCAATGCCGACGCCAGTACCATGGTACAGCGCCATGCGGGCAAGGATGCGGCCCGCATGGCGCTCGACGCCGTGCGCGCACACTGGGAAAGCACGCTGGGCGCCGTGCGCATCGAAACGCCCGATCCATCGCTGGACGTGATCGCCAATGGCTGGCTGATGTACCAGACCATCGCCTGCCGCCTGTGGGCGCGCAGCGGCTATTACCAGTCGGGCGGCGCGTATGGCTTCCGCGACCAGTTGCAAGATGCGATGGCCATGATCCACACGGCGCCGCAACTGCTGCGCAATCACTTGCTGCTGTGCGCGGCGCACCAGTTTGTCGAAGGCGACGTACAGCATTGGTGGCATCCGCCGTCGGACCGGGGCGTGCGCACGCACTGCTCCGATGATTACCTGTGGCTGCCGCTGGCCGCCTGCCGCTATGTGATTGCCACGGGCGATGTCAACGTGCTGTCCGAAGTGGCGCCCTTCATCGAGGGACGCGCTGTCAAGCCGGAAGAGGATTCCTATTACGACTTGCCCGTGCGTTCGGGCGAGTCGGCCGACCTGTACGAGCACTGCGTGCGCGCCATCCGCCACGGCTTGCGCCTGGGCGTGCACGGCTTGCCCCTGATGGGCTCCTGCGACTGGAATGACGGCATGGACAAGGTGGGCGAACACGGCAAGGGCGAGAGCGTGTGGCTGGCCTTCTTCCTGTACGAAGTGCTGCAGCGCTTCGCCGAGGTGGCCGTGCTGCGCGGCGACGCCGCATTCGCCCAGTTCTGCCGCGACGAAGCCGTGAAACTGGCGGCCAATGTCGAGGAGCATGCGTGGGATGGCGAGTGGTACCGGCGTGCCTACTTCGACGACGGCACCCCCTTGGGTTCGCACACCAACGAGGAATGCCAGATCGATTCGATTTCGCAAAGCTGGGGCGTGCTGTCGGGCGCGGCCAACCAGGAGCGCGTGACCGGCGCCATGCGCCAGGTCGATGCGCGCCTGGTGCGCCGAGATTCCGGCGTGATCCAGCTGCTCGATCCGCCGTTCGACAAATCCGATCTCAATCCCGGCTATATCCGCGGCTATGTGCCGGGCGTGCGCGAGAACGGCGGTCAGTACACGCATGCGGCCATCTGGACGGCGATGGCGTTTGCCCGCATGGGCGATGGCGAAAAGGCGTGGGAACTGCTGCGCATGATCAATCCCGTACGCCATGGCGCCGATGCGCAGGCGGTGCAACGCTACAAGGTCGAGCCGTATGTGGTGACGGCCGACGTGTATGCCGTGGCGCCGCATGTGGGGCGCGGCGGCTGGAGCTGGTACACGGGATCGTCGGGCTGGCTGTACCGGCTGATCGTCGAATCGCTGCTGGGCTTGACGCGCGAAGCGAACGTGCTGCGCCTGCTGCCGACCATGCCGGCCGAATGGGACAGCTTCAAGCTGCATTACCGCTTCGGCGCCAGCAGCTATGCCATCACGGTGGAAAAGGCACAGGGGCGGCCCGCAGGATTGTCGCTCGATGGCGTGGCGCAGGAGGGCAACAGCATCGCCCTGCGTGACGACGGCCGCGAGTATGCGGTGCTATTGCTGGTGTAGTCTTGCCCACGTCTCAAGAAAGCGCGCTGACCGTTCAGGATCAGCGCGCCGGTATGCATGTCGCCGAGATTGGTCAGAAGCCCAGAGCCGCGCCCGCGCCCAGCAGGGTTGCCACGCCCAGCACGGCAAACACCAGCGCCGCGATGCCGTGCACCAGGCGCAGCGACACGCGGTTGGCGATCTTGTCGCCCAGGTACACGGCCGGCACGTTGGCCAGCATCATGCCGAAGGTGGTGCCCAGCACGACGGAAACAATGTCGTGGTAGCGCGCTGCCAGCGCCACCGTGGCCACCTGCGTTTTATCTCCCATTTCCGCCATGAAGAAGGTGATCAGGGTGGTCAGGAAGACGCCATACTTGGCCAGCTTCGTTTCGTCTTCATCGAGCTTGTCGGGGATCAGGGTCCAGGCGGCCATCGCCAGGAACGATACGCCGAGTACCCAGCGCAGCACGTCGGGCCCCAGCATGCTGGTGATCCAGGCGCCGACGGCGGCGGCAAACGCGTGGTTGGCGACGGTGGCGACGAAAATCGCCAGCACGATGGGCAAAGGCTTGCGGAATTTGGCGGCCAGCAAAAAGGCCAGGAGTTGGGTTTTGTCGCCGATTTCAGCGAGACCGACGATGCCGGTGGAGATGAGGAATGCTTCCATGAGATTGCAAGAGGTACGCGGGCCGGACGAATTAACCAATGATCCATGGGCGACTCCGGCCCATGCGGCCGCCCTGGATCAATGGTCTCGTCAAGTTCTGCAACCACCTGCACCATGGCCTGCGGGCCAATTATGTTGATACAGGTTCCCGCGGCAAGACCGCGAGACGACTACTCCCCAATGTTCGAGGCGCATCATACGCCAATGCCCGTGCCGGCGCCAGTGCTGCCGGGGCATGGCACTGCCTGGTGTGTGGGACTTCCACAACAATGAGCGCTTTGCAAACAGACTCGACTTAGAATGCAGTCTGTCCACCACTTCCAGATGGAATGCGCCATGCCGGTCCTTGTCCGCTTGCTTGCCTTGTGTTTGACCTTGTTTGCTCCCTTGCCCGGCCTGTGCGCCGCCGCGCCCTTCGACGACAAGTTCCGCCAACTGGAAGAATTGCTGCCCACGCCGAATAACTACCGCACCGCATCTGGTGCGCCGGGCCACGCCTACTGGCAGCAGCGCGCCGATTACGTGATCCGCGCCACCTTGGACGAAGCGCGCCGCGAAATCACGGCCAGCGAGCAGATCACCTATCACAACCGCTCGCCGGACAGCCTCGCGTATCTGTGGCTGCAACTGGACCAGAATGGCTTGCGCCAGGATGCGGACCAGCGCCGCGTATTGAGCGCGCCGTCGCGCCAGGCCTGGCTCAGCGGCACCGAAGAGGAAGCGCTGAAATTCGAAGACTTGCGCGCCCTCCATGCGGGGCGGGAATTTGACGGCGGCTTCAAGCTCACCGCCGTGAAAGCGGCCAGCGGCAAGCCGCTGCCGTATGTGGTCAACCAGACCATGCTGCGCATCGATTTGCCGGTGGCGCTGGCGCCCGGCCAGAGCATCAGCTTTGGCATCGACTGGTCCTACAAAATCAATGACCAGAAGGTGCTGGTCGAGCGCTCCGGCTATGAATATTTTGAAGAGGACAAGAACACGATTTTCCAGATCGCCCAATGGTTCCCGCGCATGGCCGCGTATTACGATGCCGTCGGCTGGCAGCACAAGCAATTCCTCGGCTCCGGTGAATTCACGCTGGAATTTGGCGACTACGAACTGTATCTGACGGTGCCGGGCGACCACGTGGTGGCCGCCACGGGCGAACTGCAAAATCCTGCGGCCGTGTTGAGCGCGGCACAGCGCGAGCGGCTTGCGCGGGCGAAAAACAGCAATACGCCGCTGCTGGTGATCACACCCGCCGAAGCGCTGGCGGCGGAAAAGGGCCGCGCGGCGGGGATGAAAACCTGGCATTTCAAGGCGGCCAATGTGCGCGACGTGGCGTGGGCCTCGAGCCGCAAGTTCATCTGGGATGCGCAGGGGCTGGACAGCGGCGGCAAGCGCGTGATGGCCATGTCGTATTACCCGAACGAGGGCAACCCGCTGTGGCAGCAGTACAGCACGCGCGCCGTCGTGCACGCGATCGAGCAGTACAACAAATACAGTTTCGACTATCCGTATCCGAATGCGATCTCCGTCAACGGCGCCGTGGGCGGCATGGAGTATCCGATGATTGCGTTCAATGGCGGGCGTCCCGTGAAGGACAAGAAGACGGGTGAACTCACGTATTCGAAGACGGCGAAATATGACCTGATCGGCGTGATCATCCATGAAGTGGGGCACAATTATTTTCCCATGATCGTCAACTCGGACGAGCGCCAGTGGACGTGGATGGACGAGGGCCTCAATTCCTTCCTGCAGTACCTGGCCGAGCAGGCGTGGGAAGAGCATTTCCCATCCTGGAATGGCGAGCCGCGCAAGATCGTCGACTACATGCGCAGCCAGAACCAGGTGCCCATCATGACCAATTCCGAGTCCTTGCTGCAGTTCACGGCGAACGCCTACGACAAGCCGGCCACGGCGCTCAACATCTTGCGTGAAACCATCTTAGGGCGCGAGCTGTTCGACTTCGCCTTCAAGCAGTACGCCCTGCGCTGGAAGTTCAAGCGCCCGACGCCGGCCGACTTTTTCCGCACGATGGAAGACGCTTCCGGCACGGACCTGGACTGGTTCTGGCGCGGCTGGTTTTATACCACCGACGCGGTCGACATCAGCATCGACGGCATCAGCGAATATGGCGTGAGCACGAAGAATCCGGAGGTCGAAAAAGCGTGGAAGAAGGCGCAGAAGGCCGCGCAGCCGATTTCGATCTCGGACCAGCGCAACAAGACGCTGCCGAAGAAGGTGGAGCTGGACCCCGCGCTGAAGGATTTCTATAACCGGCATGATGAATTCACGGTCACCAACAAGGACCGCAACAGCTATGCGGAAGAGCAGGAGGCGCTGGAGCCGTGGGAGCGAAAGCTGCTGGAGCAGCATAACCTGGGCAAGCATCTGTACCTGGTCGACTTTTCGAATATTGGCGGCCTGGTGATGCCGCTGATCCTGGAAATCGAACTGAAAAGCGGCAAGAAGATCATCGAACGCGTGCCGGCCGAAGTGTGGCGCTATGCGCCGCACAAGATCAGCAAGGTCATCGTCACGGACGAGCCGATGGTGGGGCTGGTGCAAGACCCGTACTGGGAGACGGCCGATATCGACACCAGCAACAACGCCTGGCCGCGAAAAATCACGCCATCGCGCCTGGAATTGTTCAAGCTGGACCGTGACAAGAACAACCTGATGAAAGATTTTAATACGCCGCTGAAGGCACCCGAGGCCAAGCCCGAAGTCCAGCCAGATACGAAATAGGAAAAAAGCGCCGGCCAGCCCGGCGCTTTTTTCTGCCGGCCTGCGCCGGAAGTGCTATTCTGCGCGACGCCCCGGCGCACACGGACCGGGGCTTTCGCAAATCATTCAAAAGACGACCATGCAAACTTTGACCTTCCTGCGCGCGCTGGGCTGTGCGCTACTTTGCCAGGTAACCCTGGCAGCACACGCCGACCCCCTCAGCTACGCGCGTTACGACCAGGTGCGCACGCGCGACCTGCAGCTGGACCTGAAAGCCGATTTCAAGCAAAAGACGCTCTCCGGCTATGCCGAGCTGTCCTTGAACTGGATCGACCCGGCGGCGCGTACCCTGGTGCTCGATACGCGCGATCTGTCGATCGCGAAAGTGCAGGTACAGGACAAGCGCGGCGCATGGCAGATGGCGCCGTATCAGCTGGACAAGGCCGACCCGGAAAAGGGCCAGGCGCTGCGCATCACCACCACGGGCCAGCCGGGCAAGGTGCGCGTCTACTATCACACGGCGCCGAACGCCATTGCGCTGCAGTGGCTCACGCCGCAGCAGACCATGTCGGGCAAGCTGCCTTTCATGTTCAGCCAGTCGCAAAGCATCAACGCCCGCTCGTGGGTGCCGTCGCAGGATACGCCGGCCGTGCGTTTTACCTACAGCGCGCGTATCGAGGCGCCGAGTGGCATGCGCGTCGTGATGAGCGCCGAGAATGACGACAAGGCGACGGGCAAGGGCGGCTGGAAATTCAGGATGCCGCAGCCGATTCCATCGTACCTGCTGGCCATCGCCATCGGCGAACTGGAAGTGCGCAAACTCGGTCCCCGCTCCGCCGTGTATGCCGAACCGCCGCGCATCAAGGCGGCCGAATACGAGCTGGCCGACACGGAAAAGATGATACAGGCAGCCGAAGCGCTGTATGGTCCGTATGGATGGGGACGCTACGACATGATCGTGCTGCCGCCATCGTTCCCCTACGGCGGCATGGAAAACCCGCGCCTGACCTTCCTCACGCCGACCATGATCGCGGGCGACCGCAGCCTGGTCGACCTGATCGCGCATGAACTGGCCCACTCGTGGTCGGGCAACCTGGTCACCAACGCGTCGTGGAAGCACATGTGGCTCAACGAAGGCTTCACCACCTACGTCACCACGCGCATCGTCGAGCAGCTGTATGGCAGCGACGTGGCGCAGATGGGCGTGCAGGTCGACCAGGAAGAACTGGCCGCCTCGATCAAGGAACTGCCGGCGGCGAAAACGGCGCTGATCACGCGCGATGCGGACGCCAATCCTGCCGAAACGTATACGGATGACGGCATCATCTACCCGAAAGGCGCCTGGTTCCTGGCCACCATGGAACGCCGCGCCGGCCGTGCCGTGTTCGACCCTTTCCTGCGCGGCTGGTTCGACCAGCATGCGTTCCAGAGCGTGACGACGGAGCAGTTCATCGCCTACCTGCGCAAGAACCTGCTGGCGCAGCATCCGGACGTGATGCCGGACGCGGAACTCGATGAATGGCTGTATGGCACCGGCGTGCCGGCCAGCGCGCAGCGCGTCGTCTCGCCGCGCCTGGCGCTGCTCGACCAGCACCGCGACGCCTGGCTCAAGGGCGAGCTGTCCACCAAGGACCTGGGCATGGACAAGTGGATTGCCATCGAATCGATGCACTTCCTGAACGACATCAACAACAAGGCCAGCGCGGCGCAATTGCGCGAACTGGACCAGGTCTACGGCGTGGGCAAGAGCGGCAATAATGAAGTCGCTTACCGCTTCTACCTGGCCTCCGTGAATGCCGGCTACGACGTGCAGCAGCCCTTGCAGGCATTCCTGATGAGCGTGGGCCGCCAGAAGTTCGTCGTGCCCCTGTATAGCGCCTTGATGAAGACGCCGCAGGGCCACGCCTGGGCCAAGGACGTGTATGCGCAGGCGCGTGAACGCTACCACCCGGTGACGCAGGAAAGCGTCGATAAATTGATGGCCGCGCAAGCGCATTGAACCTTCTTTGGACATCCTGACCATGCATACCATGAACCGTCTCGCCGCCGCCATCGTGCTGGCTTTTTCCGGCATCACGGTGCCGGCGCTGGCCTCTGACGCCGCACCCGTCGTTGCCGCTGCGCCTGCCCCCGCGCCGGCCTTCGATCTCGAGCGCGACGTCGCCACCGCCCTGAAAGTGTTCGACGTGCCGGGCATGGCGATCGCCATCGTCAAGGATGGCAAGGTCATCACCGCCAGGGGCTTTGGCGTACGCAAGCTGGGCGAACCGGCATCTGTCGACGCCAAGACGCTGTTCGAAGTGGCATCGAACTCGAAGGGTTTCACGGCCGCCGCGCTGGCCATGCTGGTGGACGAAGGCAAGCTGGCTTGGGAAGATCCCGTCACCAAACATTTGCCCGGCTTCCAGATGCACGATTCCTACGTGACGGGCGCCATGACCATCCGCGACTTGCTGACGCACCGCAGTGGCCTGGGCCTGGGTGCGGGCGACTTGCTGTGGTGGCCCACCACCACCTTCAGCACGGACGAAATCATCGAGAAGCTGCGCTACATCCGTCCGGCCACGAGTTTTCGCAACAGCTATGCTTACGATAACCTGCTGTACATCGTGGCCGGCAAGATCATCGCCGACAAGGCGGGCAAGAGCTGGGGCGAGGCCATGCATGAGCGCATCCTGGCGCCGCTGGGCATGACGGGCACCACCACCAGTCTGGCGGAAAACGTGGGTAATCCCGACGTCGCCAATGCGCACAGCAAGATCGACGGCAAGATCGCCGCCGTCAAATCCATGCCCGTGCCGAACGCTGTGGGCGCCGTCGGCATCAACACGAATGCGGAAGATATCGCCAAGTGGATGATGGTGCTGCTCGACGAGGGCAAGATCGCCGGCGTGAAAGACAAGGATGGCAAGGACGCGCGCCTGTTCAGCGAAAAGCAGGGCCGCGAGATGTGGACGGCGCAAACGCCGATCAAGATTGCCGAGCCTAAGCCGGCACTGGCCGCAACGAAACCGAACTTCAGCGCGTATGGCCTGGGCTTTCAGCTGCGCGACTACAAGGGCATGAAAGTGGCCATGCACGGCGGCGCGCTGCAGGGCTTTTATTCGCGCGTGGTGATGGTGCCGGAAGCAAAGCTGGGCGTGGCCATTCTCACCAATGCAGAAAATGGCGGTTCCATGACGGCACTGCAATGGCGCATTCTCGACCATTACCTGCAGGCGGTACCGTCGGACTGGCTGGCGCTGGTGGCCAAGGTGGAGCAGGACCAGCATGCCGAAGAGGTGAAAAAGCAGGGCAAGGCATCGAGCGCGCGCGCGGCCAAATCGCAGCCATCGCTGCCGCTGGCCGCGTATGACGGCGAGTATGAAGACGCCTGGTATGGCAAGGTCGTCATCAAGCCGGAGGGGAAAAAGCATATCCTCAGCTTCACGCGCACGCCGGACCTGACGGGTGAACTGGAACACTGGCAGCACGACACCTTCATCGTGCGCTGGAAAGAGCGCAACTTCAACGCCGATGCCTACGTGACGTTCTCGCTCAATCCCGATGGCAGCATCGACAGGGTAAAAATGGCGCCCGTGTCGGCCGAGACGGATTTCAGCTACGACTTCCAGGACCTGAGCCTGGCGCCGGTGAAACCGAAGGAAGCGAAGAAATAAACCGGTAGGTCGGGTTAGCGCGCAGCGCGTAACCCGACACGCTCACTTTATGGCTTGACGAACTTCAGGGTCATGCGGTCGCTCTCGCCGATGGCCGTGTATTTGGCCCGCTCGACATCCTTGTTGGCGTAGGTGGGCGGCAACGCCCACACGCCGCCCTGGTGGTCGGCATGGTCTTTCGGATTGGCGTTGATCTCGGACCTGGCTGCCAGCTTGAAGCCCGCGTTTTCCGCCAGCTTGATCACATACGCTTCGTGCATGTAGCCGCTGCTGGCCGTGGCATCTTGCGCCTTGCTGGCCGGCAGGCGGTGCTCGACGACGCCGAACACGCCGCCCGGCTTCAGGCTGTCATACACTTCCTTGAACAGGGTCTGCATGCCTGCTTCGCCGATGGGTATCCAGTTGTGGATATTGCGGAAGGTGAGCACCATGTCGGCCGTGCCCTTGGGCGCGATGCGGTAGGTGGTGGGCGGTGCGAAGGCGCCGAGTTCCACCTTGCCGAAAGCGGCCGGATTGGCGTCGAGTTTTTGCTGGAAGCGCGCCGCGCCACGGCGTGCGCCTTCGCTGCTTGACTGCGGGTCGTTGCCGGCGGCGATCAGCTTGCCGTTATCGCGCAGGTAGGGCGCCAGGATCTCCGTGTACCAGCCGCCGCCAGGCGCCAGCTCCACCACCGTCATGCCCGGCTTGATGCCGAAGAACGTCAGTGTTTCATACGGGTGCCGGGCGCTGTCGCGCAGCGCGTTGGCCGGCGTGCGTGCACTGCCGGCGATAGCCGCCTTCAAGGCTGCGTCGCTGCTGTCGGCCGCCAGTGCCGCACCGCTGCCGCCGCAGGCCAGCATGACCGTCAGGGCCGCGGCCAGGGATACTCGCTTCATCATCATCTGCTCCATTCATGAGTGGGTCGATTGGTGGCTATCGCCATCAACGCCGATCATCGGGCAAGCACGCTGGCCGGTCAAGCGGATTCCGTACCCCATGCGGCGGCATACGCGGGCAGCGCGCTGGTGTTGAGTGCATCGGCGATGGCCGCGCCACGGCCGTGCGTAAAAGGCAATTCGCCCGTCCAGACGACGTGTGCCATGTCACCCGCATCGTCGAGCGGGCCACCCTTGCGCTGCTTGACGGCGCATTCGTCGAGCGCGATGCGCAGCACGGTGGTGGCCGCGTATTCCTTGGCGCTGCCGCCGCGCACTTGCGCCAGGCGTCCCGGCGCCAGCTTTTCCATCAGCGCATCCATGGCCGCATGCTGCTGGCCGATGTCGCTCACCTTGTCAAACCGTCCGTAGACCATCGCCGAGCGGTAGTTCATGGTGTGATTGAAGGCCGAGCGCGCCAGCACCAGGCCGTCGAGATGGGTGATGGTCACGCACACGTCGGTATCGTTGACGAGTTGCTTGAGCATGCGGCTGCCGTTCGAGCCATGGATGTACAGGTGGCCGTCGATGCGCCAGCAGGCGGTCGGGATGCAATGGCTGCCCTTGTCGTCGCGGAAGGCGATATGGCACAGGAAGGCGGCATCGACGATGGCATACACGGTGGCTTGCTCGTAGCTGGCCAGTTCGGCGACGCGGCGCACGCGGGTACGGGGGCTGGGAGGGAGGGCGACAGCGGTCATGGCGAAAATCCGGTTGGTTGAGGAAGCAGGCCGCACTATAATCGGCATCTGGCCCTGAAAAAAGATCCAGAAGTTAGAAATAATTTGGAGCCACAAAGGGGGTCGCATGGATTATGCATTGCTGCTGAACGCTTTCGAACGTACGCACCGCGAGCGGGGCTGGCCGCGCCAGCGCCTGCTGCATGAATGCCTGCGCGCGGCGATCCGCGGTGGCCAGCTGGCGCCAGGTACGCGTCTGGCCGCCACGCGCGTGCTGGCGGCCGAACTGGGACTGGCGCGCAATACCGTGCTGTACGCCTACGAGCAGCTGGCCAGCGAAGGTTTTGTCTTGCCGGACCGGCGCGGCACCGTGGTCGCCGGCAACGTCGGCCGGCCGGTGGTGGCGCCGCCGGCTGGCAGCAAGGATGGCTTGTCGCGCCGCGCACAACATTTGCGCGGCGTGGCGGGACAGGACAGGAATGCGACGGTGGTGTTTCCCGCCGACGCGATGGGGGCGTTCGCGCCTGGCGTGCCGGCGCTCGACGAATTCCCGCTGGCGCAGTGGCGGCGCATGCTGGACCGCGCGTGGCGCGCGCTGACGCCGCGCCAGCTCAATTACGGCGACCCTGCCGGTGAGCCGCAGCTGCGCATGGCCATCGCCGACCATTTGCGCGCCGCGCGCGGCGTCGTCTGCGATGCGGGCCAGGTGTTCATCACGGACGGCACGCAGAGCAGCCTTGATGTGTGCCTGCGCGCCTTTGCCGACCAGGGCGACACCTTGTGGATCGAGCACCCTGGCTATGGCGGCGCGCTGGCGGCGGGCCGTGGCGCCGGCCTGCAGGTGACGGGCATCGCCGTCGACATGGATGGCATCGCACCGACGGATGACGACTGGAGCGCGGCGCCGCCGCGCCTGATCTACACCACGCCGTCGCACCAGTATCCGACGGGCAGCGTGCTCAGTCCCGCACGCCGCATGGTGCTGCTCGAACGTGCCCGCGCCGCCGGCGCCCTGATCATCGAAGATGATTACGACAGCGAATTTCGCCATGGCGGTCCGCCCCTGGCGGCCATGCAGGGACTGGTGAGCGATGCGCCCGTCGTGTATCTGGGTACCTTCAGCAAGACCATGTTTCCCGCCTTGCGGCTGGCCTTTATTGTCGTGCCGGCAGGGCTGGCCGGGGCTTTCGCGCAGATGCAGGCGCAGGGCGCCACACGGGGGCGCGTGGCCGAACAGCTGGCGCTGGCCGAGTTCCTGCGCAGCGGCCTGTTTGCGCGCCATGTGCGCCGCATGCGCCGCCTGTATTGCCAGCGCCGCGACGCCTTGAGCGAGGCATTGCAGCGCCATGCGTGTGCGGGCGCGGTCATCCATGGCGGCACGGCCGGCATGCACCTGGCGCTGCGTTTTCAAGACGTCCAGTGGGATGACCTGGCGTTGAGCCGCCGCGCCGCGCAGGACGGCATCGTGGCGCTGGCGCTGTCGGCGCATGGCACGGGCGAGAGGAGGGGCGAGGGCGCCGGCTGGAACGGTTTCCTGCTCGGTTATGCGCAGGTGCCGGCCGAAAACATGGACGGCCTGGCGCGCCGCCTGGGCGCGCTGCTGCCGGTGTGATGCGGCGCTACTGCCTTACTGCTGGTCCTGCATCCACTGCTTCAAGCCGTTGACCCAGTTCTTGGCGGGCAGGTTGAATTGCTTCTTGATGGTGGCGGCACGTTCGTACAAGTCGCTGAAGTCGAGCGATGGCGATTTTTTGAAGGCCAGCACGACGATGTTTTCATCTTCCGTTTCCGGCACCCAGACGACGGCGTCGAAGACCAGTTCCATCGCCTGCAAGTTCTTGTCGTAGTTGGGGAAGTCACCGAAGACATTCGTGCACATGATGCCGTCGTCCGTCAGGCAGTCGTGGCAAGCCTGGTAGAACTCGGGCGTGTCGAGCACGGGGCCGCGCGCGTCTTCGTCGTACAGGTCCACTTGCAGCGCATCGACGGTGCCATGGTTGGCAGGATCGAGCACGAAGTCGAGCGCATTCATTTCACGCACGTCGAGACGCGCATCGTTCGGCGGCAGCGCAAACTGGGCGCCGCAGATGGCGATCACGTTCGGATTGAGTTCGATGGCCGTGACCGTGGCGTCGGGGAAGCGGCGGTAGCTGAATTTGGTCAGCGCGGCGCTGCCAAGTCCCAGCTGCACGATGCGTTTTGGCTGCGTCTTGAACAGCATCCACATCATCATCATCTGCACGTATTCGAGCTCGATGGCATCGGGTTTGTCCAGGCGCATGGCGCCCTGCACCCACTTGGTACCCAGGTGCAGGTAGCGGATGCCGCGGTGTTCTGTGGTGGTGGCCGGCGGGTGGCCCGGGTGGCTGAAGGCGGTATGGCTGGTGGAGGTAAAGTCGGTCGTCATGGCGTCAGTGTAGCAGCCGACTGAAAAAAAGACGCTGCAGCGTCTTTTGGGAGGGGAGCTCAAGATTGCTTGCGGCGCCGCGCCAGGAAGCCGAGTATGCCCAGGCCGGCCAGCAGCATGGCATACGTTTCCGGCTCGGCAACCGGAACCAGGTTCAAAAGGGAAGAATCAATGTCACCGCCAGTCCGCCGCCTTCGCGGTTGGCCAGGGTGATGCGTCCGCCATGCGCTTCGGCGATCTCGCGCGCCAGTGCCAGGCCCAGTCCCGTACCGCTGCGTTTGGTAGAGTAAAACGGCACCAGCGCATTTTCCAGCACGGCGCCATTCATGCCCGGCCCCCGGTCGCGCACTTCGATGCGCAGCTGCCCATGCGCCTGGCTGACGTGCAGGCCGATATGCTGGAGCTTGGAGCCGGACTCCAGCGCATTCTTGAGCAGGTTCAGCAGCGCCTGCTGCATTTGCGCCGCATCGAACACGGCTGCCTGCGCCGGCGGCGGGCCGTCGAGCGTGAAGGCCGCTTGCGAAGCCAGGCTGTCGAGGAAGGGTTGCCACTCGCATGGCGCCAGGCGCGGCGCGGGCAGCTTGGCAAAGCGCGCATAGCCGAGGATGAAGGTTTCCAGGTGACGCGTGCGCTCTTCGATGGTGGCGAGGATTTGCGGCAGGCGTTCGGTCTGGCCGCGGCGTACCAGCTCGGCGCCGGAATGGGCCAGCGAGGCCAGTGGCGCCAGTGAGTTGTTGAGCTCATGGCTGATGACGCGGATGACCTTTTTCCAGGTTTGCACTTCCTGGCGCCGCAGTTCCAGCGTCAGCTGGCGCAGCAGCAGCAGTTCATGCTTGCGCCCGTTCAGGCTGAAGCTGCGCCGCGCCAGGTGGTATACCTCTTCCTGCTCGCCCTCGCCGCTGGTAAACAAGCCGTCGTTGCGGCGCGCCAGCGCCTCGGCCAGGGCCGGCGCGGCCTCGCGCACGATGTCGGCCAGGTGGCGTCCTTCGAGCCGGCGGCCGTGGTGCAGCAACTGGCGCGCGGCCAGGTTGGCGTAGACGATGGCGCTACCCTCGGCCACCAGCAGCATGGCCACCGGCGTGTTTTGCACCATGGTGTCGAGCAGCAGTTCGCGCTGCACCAGGTCCAGGCGCTGCTTGCGCAGCACGTCGCCCAGCGCATTGTGGGCCGCCACCAGGTCGGCCAGTTCATCGTTCTGCGGCCAGCGCAAGCTGAAGCCGAAGTCGCCGTCCTGGTAGCTGGCGACCGTACCGCTCAAGGCGCGAAACAGCGACAGCATCGCTTGCAGCTGCGCGCGGATGGTAATGACGGCCACCGGCAGCACGCATAGCAGGGTGCCGGCCAGCACCAGCAGCGGCTGATCTGGCAAAAAATGCGCGAGCAGCAGGGCGATGACGATGCCCAGCACCAGCAAGGTAACGATCAGCGCCGTCCAGCGCGTGAGCAGGGAGAGGCGCATGGGACGGTAGGCCATCAGCCGCGCGCGATGCCCAGGCGTTCCATGCGCCGGTACAGCGCCTGGCGCGACAGCCCCAGTTCCTGCGCCGCCTGCGCCACCACGCCGTGTGCGCGCGTGAGCGCCGCAGTGACGCTGTCGCGGTCCGGTTCCGTCGCGGCGCCATCCTGCGGTGCGCGCGGCGAGGCGACATCCGCCAGCGGCAAGCCCGTTTCCTGCGCACCGATCACCGGGCCTGCCGTCAGCAGGCTGGCGCGCTGCATCACATTTTTCAGTTCGCGCACATTGCCCGGCCAGCCGTGCGCCAGCAGGGTCGCCTGCGCCTGCGCGTCCAGGGTTTTTTCGCTGCCCAGGAAATGCCGCGCCAGTACCAGGATATCCAACGGGCGCTGCGCCAGCGGCGGCAGGCGCAGTTCGATCACGTTCAGGCGGTAGAACAGGTCTTCGCGAAACGTGCCGGCCTTGATCATCGCCGGCAGGTCGGCGTTGCTGGCGCTGATGACGCGCACTTTCACTTGCCGCTCGCGGTTCGAGCCGAGGCGCTCGAAGCGTCCCGTTTCCAGTACGCGCAGCAGTTTCATTTGTCCGGCCAGCGGCAGGTTGCCGATTTCGTCGAGGAACAGGGTGCCGCCGTCGGCCGCGTCGAACTTGCCGTCGCGCGCGCGCGTGATGCCGGTATAGGCACCCGCCTCGGCGCCGAACAGTTCCGCTTCGATCAGCTCGACCGGCACGGCGCCGCAATTGAGCACGATGAAGGGGCCGCTGGCGACCTGCGAATTGGCTTGCACGATGGCGGCGATGCGTTCCTTGCCGCTGCCGTTCGGCCCCGAAATGAGCACGGGCACGTCTGCGCGCGCCACCTGGCACGCCAGGTGCACCACTCTTTCGGTGGCCGGGTCTTGCCACACCATGCCGCGCAAATCGAAGTCGTGTTCCAGCGCGTGGCGCTGGCGCCGCTCGGCCACCACGCGCTGGCGCAGCGCGCGGTTGGCCTGCCCCAGTTCCAGCAGGTTCTGCACGGAAGCGATCAGGCGCCGGTCATCCCATGGCTTGGCCAGGTAGTCGGCTGCGCCGGACTTGATCAGGTCGACGGCGGCGTCGAGCTGGGTCCATGCCGTCAGCAGGATCACGGGCAGGTCAGGGTAGCGCGCGCGGATGGCGTGGAACAGCGCGCTGCCTTCTTCGCCCGAGGTGGTGTCGGCCGTGAAGTTCATGTCCTGCACCACCAGGTCGATGGCGTGGCGCTCGAGCAGGTGCAGGCCCTCCTCGGGCGAGGCGGCGCGCACGGCGTCGATCTCGTGCAGGGAGAACAGCACGT
Source organism: Janthinobacterium sp. 78 (assembly GCF_003096775.1). Classification (NCBI taxonomy): domain Bacteria; kingdom Pseudomonadati; phylum Pseudomonadota; class Betaproteobacteria; order Burkholderiales; family Oxalobacteraceae; genus Janthinobacterium; species Janthinobacterium sp. 78. The sequence goes on from NZ_QENT01000001.1 coordinate 753,351, forward strand.
CGAGCGCGATGGCCACGGCGGCATTGTCGTCAATAATCAGTACGGTAGGCATGCGCGCAGCATATCACTCAGGTGCCGGCTCAGGTACTGCGGGTGGCCGTGGCTGGCGAAATGCTGGCTGCGCGCCATGCCGGGCCGTACACCGCGCCCAGGCCCAGCAGCCAGAAGACGGCCGCGCCACCCAGCAAGTAGGGCAGAGGCAGGCGCGCCATTTCCAGCTGGCTCACCAGCAGCTGGTTCAAGCCCAGGGCCAGCAGTACGCCGGCAGCCACGCCGACGCTGGTGATCATGAAATTTTCGGTCAGGAAGTAGCGCAGGATGTCGACGCGGCGCGCGCCCAGGGCGCGCCGCACGCCGATCTGCTTCCTGCGCTGCGTCACCCACAGGCTGGCGATGCCGACGATGCCGCTGGCCGTCACCAGCAGCAGCAGGGTCGAGACGGTGATCAGCATCCATGACAGGCCGCGGTCGGCCCGGTAGCGTTCCTGGCGGTGCTGCTCCAGTGTGTCGATACGCACCAGGATGCGATCCGTGGTGGAGGTGCGGATCGCCTGGGCCGCCTCCTGCATCAGGCGGTCGCGCTGGCCCGGTTCGGCGCGCACGGCATACATCAGCGAATCGCGCCCACCCGTCAGGCGCGCCGGTAGCAGGGCCGAATATTCGCCTCTGGGCTTGACCTGGGCACCCTGGGTCTGCAGCCGTTCGACGATGCCGACCACGCGCAGTTCCGGGTCGTTATCGCCGGTGCCCTTGTACAATGTCTTGCCAACAAAACTGGTCTCGCCGGGCCAGATTTTCTGCGCCGCCAGGCGCGTCAGGATCAGCACCTTGGGATAGGTGTCCTCGACATCGTCGTCGATCTCTGGCACCTCGTCGGGCCGGAAGTCGCGTCCTTCGACCAGTTGCAAGCCATAGGTCTTCAACAGTGAATCGGGGCTAAAGTAGGTTGACACTTCGGCGCTGGGCGTGGCCTGGCCGCGCTTGGCCGACACGCTGGTGATGTTGCCGGAACGTGACAGCACGGCCTGTGATGTTTGCGCCACCGACATCGCGCCCGGCAAAGCGCGCAGCAGGGCAGCCTGGCGTTTCTGTTCGGCCAGCTGGCGCTGGTGGCCGCCGCGGTCCATGTTCTGCACATTGACATAGAAAATATCGTTTTCAGCGGCCACGCCGGTGGGCCGCGCGGCCACGGCCTGGCGCACGTTGACGATATACAGGGCGTTGGCCAGGATGGCCAGGCTGATGGCCACTTGCACGGCCACCAGGATGGCGCCGGTTTTGCTGCGCATCAGCGCCGACAGGATGGGACGGATTTCCATGCTGGACCTCATAGTGGGTAAGTGTGTGTGATCGGCTTCATTGGGACTTGAGCTGAATCGCCGGCGTGACCTGGCAGGCGCGCCAGGTGGGCAGCAGGCCGGCCAGCAGGGCGGCGGCAACCGACATGGCAAACGTCAGCAACAGCATCGGTAAGTCCATGTGCGCCACGGTGCCCAGCTCTTCCGATTGCTGGCTGACCACGGCCAGCGCGCCAAACGCCAGCAGCAGGCCCAATACGCCGCCGGCCAGGCCGATCACGCCCGTCTCGATCAGGAACTGGCGGAAGATGTCGCGCCGTGTGGCGCCCAGTGCGCGGCGGATGCCCACTTCGGAGGCGCGCACCGAAAACTTCGCCAGCAGCAGGCCGATGGTGTTGACCAGGCACAGCAGCAGGAAACCAAAGGCCAGCCAGGCAGCCAGCCGGTTGTCGTTGTCGACTACCTGCAGGTAAGCCATCCACTCTTTCAGGTCGTACAGGTGGTTAGGTGCGTTGCGCATCATGCGTCCCAGCTTGCGCTGCTCGCCTGCGTAGGCGTCCAGGTATTGCTGCAGCTGGCCACGCTCGCTGCTGCTGGCCATCTCGAACCAGAACTGCAGCCAGGTGCAGCCTGACGCCAGCATGCCCTGGTAGCCGGGCGCGACATTGTCGCCGTTGCAGCTCATGCCGCCATCGTGCACGGTCTCGTGGCGGATCGCGCTGGCAAACGGAATGAAGAATTCGTCCTCCGGGCCGAACGCTCCCTTGCTGCCGATAATGTGATGCGCGCGCGGCACCACCTCCCAGGTCTTCAGCACGCCCGTCACCATGTAGGGGCGGCCCAGCACCGTCACGCGCTGGCCTACCGGATTGCTGGTCCCCACCAGTTTTTCGGCCAGGGCGCGACTGAGCACGATCACGTCGGCGCCGCTGGCGTCATCGGCTTCGCTCCATGGCTGGCCATGCAAAAAAGGTGGTTCGAACATGGTGAAGAAGTCGCGCGTGGGCGCCATGCCCTGGGCGAAGAAGGAACCGATATCCTTGCGCGCCGGTTCTACCTGGCCGGCCACGCCATACATCACGGTGCGGCGCACGCCCATTTTGCTGCGCATGAAGTTCTGCGCATCGATATAGCTCATCTGCATCTGTGAAAAGCCCGGTTTTTCGCCGGGTACATAGCCTTTCACGGGCAGGATGTCGATCAACGGCACGAACAGGCGGTCGCTCTTGTGCGGCAGCGGATCGCCCGACATGGCGTGCAGGATGGTGACGGTGGATACGCTGGCGGCGACGCCGACGGCAAGGGTCAGTATCATCAATGCGGTCAGGGCGCGGTTGCGGCGCAGGCTGCGCAGGCCCAGTGTGAAATAGTAGCGGAACATGTTCTCTCCTTACGCGGTCACGGGGTGCTGCGGCCTGGCCGACAACGTGGCACTGTGTTGCACCAGGTCCGACACCTGGCCGTCGATGATGTGCACATTGCGCTGGCTGCGCAGCGCCAGTTCCGGATCATGCGTGACCATCAGGATGGTGGTGCCTTGCGCGTTGATGTCTTCCAGCAGTTCCATCACACCGCGCGCCATTTGCGTGTCCAGGTTGCCGGTCGGTTCATCGGCCAGCAGCAGCTTGGGCGAGCCGGCCAGCGCGCGCGCGATCGCCACGCGCTGCTGCTGGCCGCCCGACAGTTCGGCCGGATAGTGTTTCATGCGCGATGCCAGGCCCACCTTGGCCAGCGCTTCCTCGATGCGCTCCTTGCGTTCGGCGCGGTTGAAACCCCGGTAGCGCAGCGGCACGTCGACGTTGTCGAACAGCGACAGGTCGGGGATCAGATTAAAACCCTGGAAGATGAAGCCGAGTTTTTCATTGCGCAGGCGCGAGCGGGCATTGTCGTCCATGCCCCTGACGTTGACGCCGTCGAGGATGTATTCGCCGTCGGTGAATTCTTCCAGCAGGCCGGCGATGTTCAGAAAGCTCGTCTTGCCCGAGCCGGACGGTCCCGTGACGGTGACGAATTCACCTTGTTGCACATGGATGTCGAAGCCGCGCAGCGCGTGGGTTTCGATCATGTGGGTACGGTAGACTTTGCTCAGGTTTTGCATGCGCAGCATGGAGGGGCCTCTTGTAGAGTGAGATGAAGGAGATTCAGTTGAGCGAGACGCGCGCGGCGTTCGCGAAGTTTTCCGTGCCGGCGACGACCACCTTGTCGCCCAGTTTCAAGCCATCGCGGATTTCCACTGCCGTGACGCTGGTCGCGCCCAGTTTGATCGGCGTGCGCATCGCCACGCCGTCGCGCACGACGTAGGCGAAACGGCCGCCTTCGGCTTCGACGAAGGAGCCGCGCGCCAGCATCAGCACATTCGGTTTTTCATCGATCAGCAGGCGTGCCGTGACGCGCTGGTTCTGGCGCAGGCCAGCTGGCTGCTGGCCATCGAAACGCACGCGCGCCAGTACCTGGTTTTTGACCACTTCGGGCGACAGCGCCGACAGTTTCCCTGTCGCCTTGATGGCGCCCGTTTCGATTTCCGCGCGCATGCCCAGGCCCATGTCGGCCACATACGTTTCCGGCACTTCCAGCTCCACTTCCAGCTGCGACAGGTCGACCAGGGTCATCAGGGCGGTATTGGCTTGCACCACGCTGCGGTTGGCGACCGACAGGGTGCCGATGAAGCCGTTGACGGGGGCGCGCACGGTCAGTTCGTCGACCCGGCGCTGGGCGTTGTCACGGCTCAGGCGCTGGCGTTCCAGTTCATTCGCCTTGGTTTTCAAGGCCAGGGTCACGTCTTCGCTTTCCAGGCCTGCCGCCTGCGAAGCGTGCTTGCTGCGGATGTCGGCAGAATTCAAGGCATCCTTGGCCTTCTGGTAATCGATCTTGGCGATGATGCCCACCTGCGCCACGCTTTCATAGCGTTCCAGCGTACGCTGCGCGGACAGGCGTTCGATTTCCGCCGTATCGGCTTCGCGCCGCGCCAGCAGCTTCTGTTTTTTTGCCAGGATCTGCTGGCGCGCTACCTCGGCTTCCAGTTGCTGCACGCTCGATTGCTCGCGCTTCAAGGCGTCGGACAGGTCAGGCGATTCCAGCACGGCCAGGATGTCGCCCTTTTTCACCGTGTCGCCGGCCTTGGCCTTCAGGGTTACGGTCGCTACCGTGGTCGAGTACAGGGTGGGACTGATGGCGGCCACCACGCGGCCATTCACGGCGGCGTCGCGAATCAGGGTGCCGCGCGTGACCTCGGCGATGCGCAGGCGGCTGCTGTTGACGGAATGCTCGCTGTTGCGCCAGCCGGCAACGGCAGCGATGGCGCCGCCGATGACGATGACGGCGCCGGCCAGCAGCAGGGCACGTTGCTTGTGGCGCTGGCCCGGTGGGGCGGACAGCACGGCGTCTTGGGAGGAAGTATCGCGAATCATGGTCAGGTCTCGTGGAGAATGATTTTTCTAGTGCACGATCCGTGCCAGTTATTAAGTCGTTGATTTGAATCGGAAAATTTTTTGGCGTCCGGCTGTCCGCCGTGTCCGCGCTGTCCAGGCGGTGTCCGCGTGCGCGGAAGTGTCGCGGCGTGTGCGCATGAATCTTGATATTCTGGCAATCGACCTGATCTGCGGCCCATGCAGTGATGGCGTGCGGCGCCATGCTGGTCCTCTACTTTGGAGCATGATGTCGCCTTCGCCCTCCCTTTTTGCCCGCCTGCGTCCCTGGCTGCGCCAGTTTGCCAGCCTGCCTGAACCGGCGGAATTCGATTACCCGTTTGCCCGCAGCGACATTGCCGTGTTGCAGCAGGTCGAAGCTGGCCCGGTCCAGCTCGATGAACAGACCTGGGATGAAATGCTGCTGGACGCCTACCATGCGCAACTGGCCACGCAGACCAGCATTCTTGGCCAACAGCGATTGCATCAGCGCCTGGCCAGCGGCATGGCGGGCGCCGCCTCGCGGGCGCGTATCGCGGCCTTGCTGGCCGCGCCGGCACAGATGGCGGTGATCGAGCAAGCCATGCAGCCGCTGCGCACGGCAGACAGGGAAGTGGCAGCGCTGCTGTGCGGCGCTGCGCCGCCAGCACCACCGTGGTGGAGCCGCTGGCTGCTGCTGCCGACCCTGGCGCTGTTGGTGTCGCTGCTGGCCGCGTGGCTGTTTGCGCCGCTGGCATGGGCCGTCGCGGTGCCCGTCTGGCTCTCGCTGATGGCGTTGCAGATGCGTTTTTATGAGCGTTGCAAACCGTGGGAGCGCAGCGTCTTTACCTTGCAGCAGATACTGCTGGTGCATGGCCGCCTGGGCGCGCTCGATATGGCGTTCACGGTGGACCTGCGCGAAGGTGGGCGGGCTGCCGGCGTGATCAACCGCCAGATCACGCCGGTACGCTGGATCAAGATGATTCCTATGCTGAGCGAATATGATGACTGGCTCATGCTGGGCAATATCCGGCGCTACTTTCACAGCCTGCGCGTGGTGCGGCGCGAACGCGCCTTCTTGCGCCAGAGTTTCCTGCTGCTGGCCGACCTGGAGGCGGACCTGGCTCTGGCGCGCCACCTGCGCGGTCGCGCACAGTTTTGCTGGGCGCAGCAAGCCGATGCGCGGCAGTTGTCGCTCGATGCCATGGTGCATCCGCTGCTGGACGGCGCCATGCCGCTGTCGCTGCAGCTCGATGGTCGCGGCGCCTTCATCTCGGGCCAGAATGCCATCGGCAAGAGTACCTTGCTGCGCGCCGTGGGCCTCAATCTGATCAGTGCGCGCGCCTTCGGCTTTTGCTATGCGCAGACGGCCCGGGTACCCATGCTGCCCCTGTATTCGAGCATGCAGAATGAAGATTCGTTCGATGGTGGCGAAAGTCTCTATATCGCCGAATTGCGGCGCGCGCGCGAATTGCTGGCGCTGGCCGAAGCGGGGGTGCCGGCCTTGTTCCTGATCGACGAGATTTTCCGCGGCACCAACCACCTCGAATCGGTGGCGGCCGCGGCCGCCGTGCTGCATCCCCTGGCCGCGCGCCACCTGGTGATCGTCTCGTCGCACAACCTGGTGCTGGGGCCGCTGCTGGAAGACTGCCTGGCGCCGTGGTGCGTGCGCCGCGATGAAGGGGGCGCGCTGCTGCTGGCACCCGGCGTGCTGCAAGCAACAAATGGCATCGCCCTGCTGGCGCAGCGCGATTTCGACGCCGGCATCGCGGACAAGGCGGGCCGCGTCTTCGACTGGCTCAGCACGCACATGGCGCAGCCGGCCGATTGCGGCGGCGTGCTCGAACGGGCCTGATGGCCGCCCTTACTTGTCCTGCTTTTCCGGCGTGCTCTTGTCGATCACTTCGCGGCAATCGCCACGGATGATGGCGTTGTCGTAGTTGGTCCAGCCGTAGCTATCGACGTAGCGCTTGTGCTGCTTGAAGCGGGGGCTGGCGATGCTCCATTCGGGCTGTTCGCCGGCAAAGCGGATGTCGCCCAGGTCGAGCAGGGTGTGGAACATGTTTTCCGTCGACAGGCGCGCCTTCTGATGGCGCTGCAGCTGCGTCACCTTGTCCGGATAGTGCTGCTGGAATTGCGGCGAATACCAGACGAAGGCGGGCACGTGAAATTCGAATTGCGTGTTGTGGCCATGGAAGGCCAGGCGGCAGGTGCCGTCGTACAGGGTCTGGCCATGGTCGGCCACGTAGACGAGCGAGCTGCGCAGGGCGGTGCGCTGGCCATCGTCCTTCAGCATGCCGATCACGTTCGACAGGAACCAGTCCGTGTACAGGATGGAACTGTCGTAGCTGTTGTTAAGCTGCGGCTTGATGGCCGTGTCCGTGTAGACGGGCTTGTTGACGCCGAACAGCGATGGCTGCCACTTGTCGAATTGCTTCGGATAGCGCTGGCTGTAGTTCCAGTGGCTGCCCAGCGTGTGCAGCACGATGAGTTTTTTCGGCGCCGGATCGGCCAGCGCGTTCTTGAACGGGTCGAACAGGATCTGGTCGAAGTTCGAATTGTTGGTAAAGCCGCCCAGGTTTAAAAATTGCACCACGTCCGCTTCCTTGGCAAACACGGACACGGGCGTATCGAACTGGCCGAACGAGATCTGGTTCGACAGCCAGTAAGTCTTGAAGCCCGCTTCCTTGTAGGCGGTGAGGAAGGATTTTTCCGAGAAGCCATCCTTGAGGCTTTGCGTGGCCGGCTTGCGCGAGATGATGACGGGCACGGACAGGCGCGTGGCGGACACGGCCGTGATGACGTCGGCCAGCGGCACCAGGTTGCGCTCCTGTTTCAGCAGGGGATTGGTGTCGCGTTCGTAGCCATTCAGGCTCCAGCGGTCGTAGCGCGACGATTCGCCGATCACCATGACCACCACTTCCGGATGGGCATCGGGCTGTTGCTGGTGCGCGCCGAAACGGAAGTTGCTGCTTTTCTGTCCCAGCTCGGCCAGGTACTTGCGTTCCTTGTAGAAATCGAAGCCGCGCGCGGCCAGGCCGAATGGCCAGGAATTGCTGATGGTGTCGAAGGCGTAGGGCAGGCGTGCCCAGTGGGGCAGGCTGGGCCAGCCCAAGCCCGTTTCGTCGGCGCCGGCGATGCTGGCATTCTCCGGCTTGCTGCTTTCCTCGTCTTCCTCGGCCGTGTCGTCTTCGGCCGAGCTGGCGTCGCCGAAGCCGGAGGCGCCCGCCTTGCCGCTGGCCGCCGGATGGCTGGCCTTGGCCGATGCTGGCGCGCCATGCAGAACCTTGGCCTCGAAACCGAATTCGTAGCCATACCACCAGAAACCGCCCAGCAGTGTCAGCAGCACGAAGGCGGCCGGGCGCGTCTTGCCGCGCCAGTCGAGGTCGCGCGTGCGCGTGGCGGCATACCAAGCCAGACCGCACCAGGCGATCACGCCCAGCATGACGGCGCCCATCAGCCACACTTTTTGCCCGAGGAATTCCATCGCTTCCTTGGGGCTGGTTTCGAAGATGATGCCCAGGTGGTGCGTGGAAATGCCCTGGCCATAGAAGATGAACAGGTAGATTTCCGTCGGCAGGGCCAGGAAGGCGGGCACCAGCAGCCAGTGGAACCAGGCGGGGCGCTTGAACACGCTCCAGACAGCCAGCCAGGCCAGCAGCTCGAAGGTGAGCATCTGCCAGGGATGCTCGGGCGCACGCCCCAGCAGCGCGGGGACGAAGGGCACGGCCGTCAGCAAGGCATACGTCAGGAGCAGGAACACAGTGGCAGGGCGAAGCAGGAAGCGCATAAGGGAGGGCGGGAGGGCAGCGAAAAATGTCCGCTATTATCAATCCTTTTGTTGTCTTGCGGTCGTACAAGAATACGCGTGCCAGATGCTTGGTTGCAGAGAAAGAGTGCCAAATCATCAAGCACCACAAGGTGCCGGCGTCTGCGCACCGCAGCCAAAGATTAGTCAAAATGCCACAAAAGCGCCTCTTTTTTGCCTTTTTTTATAGCAAAAAGCGGTAAACTGATTGACCCCCTGTAACACAAGGTCTAAACTAGCGAGTTCTCGATTTTATTCTGCTCATCGTTTACGCATTACTTGGCATTTCATGGCCGCTCCTTAACGAGTGGCTGCGGGCGCCTCCGGTGCGCAGTAGATGAAAGTGGGACGAGGTTTTAGTCGCCGGGCATCTTGCCCGGGTTATTAATCGTAGTTTTTTGTTGGATTTATAACGATGCCAACCATCAATCAATTGATTCGCAATCCACGCGTCGCTTTGACCGTGAAGAGCAAATCGCCGGCGCTGGAAAACAGCCCGCAAAAACGTGGCGTTTGCACACGTGTTTACACCACGACTCCAAAGAAGCCTAACTCGGCTCTGCGTAAAGTCGCTAAAGTTCGCCTGACCAATGGTTTCGAAGTCATTTCGTACATTGGCGGTGAAGGCCATAACCTGCAAGAGCATAGTGTTGTGCTGTTGCGCGGCGGTCGCGTCAAGGATTTGCCGGGTGTGCGTTACCACATGGTTCGCGGTGCTCTGGATACCCAAGGCGTTAAAGACCGTAAGCAATCGCGTTCGAAGTACGGTACCAAGCGCGCTAAAGCAGGCAAGAAGTAATAAGTTGTACGCAGCAAACCCAAGTTTCGCTCAGTGGCAACTAGCTAAGTGAATGTAGTCGACCGCATCTGGTCGAGTAAGTGGAAGACTATGATGGTCGTCCGCGAGTGTGCGAAGAACGCGCGCTCAACTGAAGATTGAAAGGAATTGATATGCCACGTCGTCGTGAAGTACCCAAGCGCGAAATTTTGCCAGATCCAAAATTCGGCAACACTGATGTCGCTAAATTTGTAAACGTGCTGATGCTGTCCGGTAAGAAATCGGTTGCAGAAAACATCATCTACGGTGCTTTCGAGCACATCGCAGCAAAATCGGGCAAAGATCCGCTCGAAGTTTTTGTTACCGCAATCAACAACGCCAAGCCGCTGGTTGAGGTGAAATCCCGTCGCGTCGGTGGTGCAAACTACCAGGTGCCGGTCGAAGTTCGCCCAGTCCGTCGTATGGCTCTGTCCATGCGTTGGTTGCGTGAAGCTGCTAACAAGCGCAGCGAAAAATCGATGCCACAACGCCTCGGCGGTGAGCTGATGGAAGCGGCTGAAAGCCGTGGCGGCGCGATGAAAAAACGCGACGAAGTCCATCGTATGGCTGAAGCGAACAAAGCGTTCTCGCATTTCCGCTTCTAATATAAAGCCAGCTACCGCAAGGCGGCTGTCAAGCATCTGTTGTTCGAGGCCGGGCTCATTTTTGCAAAAAAATGCTGCTCGGTTTTGTCCATTCATTTAGGATTAATTATGGCCCGCAAGACCCCCATTGAGCGCTACCGCAATATCGGTATCTCCGCTCACATCGATGCAGGTAAGACGACCACCACCGAGCGCGTCCTGTTCTACACGGGCGTGAACCACAAGCTGGGCGAAGTCCATGATGGCGCTGCCACCACCGACTGGATGGCGCAAGAGCAAGAGCGCGGCATCACGATTACCTCGGCTGCTGTTACGTGCTTCTGGAAGGGCATGGCAAACAATTTCCCTCCGCATCACATCAACATCATCGACACCCCAGGCCACGTTGACTTCACCATTGAAGTAGAACGTTCGATGCGCGTGTTGGATGGCGCCTGCATGGTTTACTGTGCAGTCGGCGGCGTGCAGCCACAATCGGAAACGGTTTGGCGCCAGGCTAACAAATACAAAGTGCCACGTCTGGCCTTCGTGAACAAGATGGACCGTACCGGCGCCAACTTCTTCAAGGTCTACGATCAGATGCGTTCGCGTCTGAAGGCCAACCCAGTGCCAATTCAGATGCCTATCGGCGCTGAAGACCTCTTTACCGGTGTTATCGATCTGGTCAAGATGAAAGCGGTCATCTGGGATGACGCTTCGCAAGGCATGAAGTTTGAATACGGCGAAATTCCAGCGAATCTGGCGGCTGAAGCTGCCAAGTGGCGCGAAAACATGGTTGAGGCCGCTGCTGAAGCGTCCGAAGAACTGATGAACAAGTACCTGGAAGAAGGCGACCTGACGGAAGCCGAGATCAAGGCTGCTCTGCGTCAGCGTACCATCGCCAGCGAAATCGTTCCAATGCTGTGCGGTACCGCCTTTAAAAACAAGGGCGTACAAGCCATGTTGGACGCGGTCATCGAGTACCTGCCATCGCCAATCGACATTCCACCTGTCCCAGGTCTGGACGAGGACGAGCAGCCAGTTGAACGTGCTGCTGACGACAATGAGAAATTCTCGGCATTGGCGTTCAAGATCGCAACCGATCCGTTCGTCGGTCAGTTGTGCTTCATCCGCTGCTATTCGGGCACGTTGAATTCGGGCGATTCGGTCCTGAACTCCGTGAAGCAGAAGCGTGAGCGTATTGGCCGTATCGTGCAGATGCAAGCCAATGAGCGCGAAGAAATCAAGGAAATGCGCGCTGGCGACATCGCTGCCGTCGTGGGTCTGAAAGACACCACCACTGGCGATACGCTTTGCGACGAAAAGGCAAGCGTCGTTCTGGAGCGCATGGTCTTCCCTGAGCCGGTGATTTCGCAGGCAGTCGAGCCAAAAACCAAGGCCGACCAGGAAAAAATGGGCCTGGCGCTGAACCGCCTGGCAGCAGAAGATCCATCGTTCCGCGTGCGTACCGATGAAGAATCGGGCCAGACCATCATCGCCGGTATGGGCGAGTTGCATCTGGACATCATCGTTGACCGCATGAAGCGCGAATTCAACGTTGAAGCGACCGTCGGCAAGCCACAAGTGGCTTACCGCGAAACGATCCGTAAAGTGTGCGAAGAGTCGGAAGGCAAATTCGTCAAGCAATCGGGTGGTCGTGGTCAATACGGTCACGTGGTTCTGAAGATCGAACCGCAAGAGCCGGGCAAGGGCTTCGAATTCGTTGACGCGATCAAGGGCGGTACCGTTCCTCGCGAATACATCCCTGCAGTTGAAAAAGGTGTGCGCGACACGCTGACTTCGGGCGTGATGGCTGGTTATCCAGTTGTTGACGTTAAAGTCACGCTGTTCTTCGGTTCGTACCATGATGTTGACTCGAACGAAAATGCATTCCGCATGGCCGCTTCGATGGCATTCAAAGATGGCTGCCGCAAAGCATCGCCTGTCATCCTGGAGCCGATGATGGCCGTGGAAGTGGAAACGCCGGAAGACTACGCCGGTACCGTGATGGGCGATCTGTCGTCGCGTCGCGGTATGGTGCAAGGCATGGATGAAATTGCTGGTGGTGGCGGCAAGATCATCAAGGCCGAAGTGCCTCTGTCGGAAATGTTCGGTTACGCCACATCGTTGCGTTCGTCGACCCAAGGTCGTGCGACTTACACGATGGAATTCAAGCACTATGCTGAAGCACCTAAGCATGTGACTGAAGCGATCGTAAGCTCGAAAGCTAAGTAATAGAAGTTCCGGGCCGGCTTTCACGAGAATGCCGGTCCCTACATTTAAATCATTGTTCTAAGGAAGAATAAAATGGCAAAAGGTAAATTCGAACGGACCAAGCCGCACGTCAACGTCGGCACCATCGGCCACGTCGACCACGGTAAAACCACGCTGACCGCTGCAATCGCAACGGTTCTGTCGAAGAAATTCGGCGGCGAAGCTAAAGCATACGACCAGATCGATGCAGCACCAGAAGAAAAAGCGCGCGGTATCACGATTAACACCGCCCACGTCGAGTACGAAACGGCAGCGCGTCACTACGCGCACGTTGACTGCCCAGGCCACGCCGATTACATCAAAAACATGATTACCGGTGCTGCGCAGATGGACGGCGCGATCCTGGTATGCTCCGCAGCTGACGGCCCAATGCCACAGACCCGCGAACACATCCTGCTGGCTCGCCAAGTTGGCGTTCCATACATCATCGTGTTCCTGAACAAGTGCGACCTGGTCGACGACGCAGAGCTGCTGGAACTGGTTGAAATGGAAGTGCGCGAGCTGTTGTCGAAGTATGAGTTCCCTGGCGACGACGTGCCTATCATCAAAGGTTCGGCCCGTATGGCGCTGGAAGGCAAAGAAGGCGAAATGGGCGTGGATGCAGTGTTGCGTCTGGCCGATGCCCTCGATTCGTACATCCCAACGCCAGAGCGCGCTGTTGACGGTGCTTTCCTGATGCCAGTGGAAGACGTATTCTCGATCTCGGGTCGCGGTACCGTTGTGACCGGTCGTATCGAGCGCGGCATTGTTAAAGTCGGCGAAGAGATCGAAATCGTTGGTATTATCGATACCGTCAAAACGACTTGCACCGGCGTGGAAATGTTCCGCAAACTGCTGGACCAAGGTCAAGCAGGCGACAACGTTGGTTTGCTGCTGCGCGGCACCAAGCGTGAAGACGTGCAACGTGGTCAAGTTCTGGCCAAGCCAGGCTCGATCAAGCCGCATGCGCACTTCACCGGCGAGATCTATGTTCTGTCGAAAGACGAAGGCGGCCGTCATACGCCATTCTTCAACAACTATCGTCCACAGTTCTACTTCCGCACAACGGACGTGACTGGTTCGATCGAGTTGCCAGCAGACAAAGAAATGGTTATGCCAGGCGATAACGTGTCGATCACCGTCAAGCTGATCAACCCGATCGCGATGGAAGAAGGCCTGCGCTTCGCTATCCGCGAAGGCGGTCGTACCGTCGGCGCTGGTGTTGTTGCAAAAATCCTGGCTTAATTCTTAAGCCTGCATAAAAGAAGACGCGTCGTCGCCCGGCGCCCTTCTTTTTATTCAACTGGCGGGGTTGGCAAGCATTTTGGTGCTATCATGTCGACCCTGACGGTTGTTGCGTCAGAAATTCCAGTATGACCTCATTGCCGTGCAGACCGCGCGGTTCGTTCTTTTAAGGAAATATCATGTCGGCACCAAACCAAAAAATCCGTATCCGCCTGAAGGCTTTCGATTACAAACTGATCGACCAGTCCGCTCTGGAAATCGTTGAAACCGCGAAGCGCACCGGCGCTGTCGTCAAAGGCCCAGTACCACTGCCTACCCGTATTCAGCGTTTCGATGTGCTGCGTTCCCCGCACGTCAACAAAACTTCGCGCGATCAGTTCGAGATCCGTACGCACCAACGCCTGATGGACATCGTTGACCCAACGGACAAAACCGTTGACGCGCTGATGAAGCTGGACCTGCCAGCTGGTGTTGATGTTGAAATCAAACTGCAATAAGAGTTTCAAGGGCGGCTGACAATACCGTAGCACCAGGTATTGACAGCTGTTCCAGGCCGGCGGGGTGTCCCGCTGCCTGATGATGGGGCCGGGCCTGCTCACAAGCGTGAGTGCGCCCGGCCCCATTGCTATTGGCCCGCAGTATTGTGTTTACGCCGTACATCTTTCACCCTCCCGTTCTCTTTCTCCGCTTTACTTTCTTTTTCTCTCGTTATCCAAACTGGCGGAGCAGGCCGGCACAGGCCAAATTGATCCCGGAAAACAACAAGTTGGCGGATAAAGTCGGATTAAAACAACAATTGTTAATTTTCCCCTTCCTTGCGTGGCCTCAATGTGAGAAATTTGTAATATACGGCGGGAATGTATGACTTTTTTACAAAAACGGTCAACAAGACGTATCGATTTACAAAACGAAAATAATATTTGAGGAGTAGTCTTGAAAAGTACGGTAAATAACAATACACCACGGTTGAAGAAAAGCACGCTTGCAATTGCATTGACATTAGCCTTCTCTCAATACGCCACAGCACAAACAACTGCCGAGCCTGTAGAAAAACTGCAGCGCGTCGAAGTCACCGGTAGTAGTATCAAGCGTACCGAAGCTGAAACAGCCGGCTCGCTGCAGGTTCTGACCCGCGACGACATCGAGCGCACCGGCCAGACCACGGCGCTGGGCATCCTGAATTCCTCCGCCGCCATCAGCACCTCAATCGACTCGTCGAGCAACAGCTCCGGCAGCTTTGCCACGGGTTCCTCGGGCGTGGGCATGCGTGGCCTGGGCAAGGTCGCTACCCTGGTGCTGGTCAATGGCCGCCGCATTGCACAATACGGCCTCGCCGATGGCGCACAACAGAACTTCACCAACCTGGACGCGATCCCGGCTGCCGCCATCGAGCGCATCGAGATCCTGAAAGACGGTGCTTCGGCAATCTACGGTTCCGACGCCATTGCTGGCGTAATCAACATCATTCTGCTGAAAAACTTTGAAGGCGCCAAGATCACCGGCAACTACAAGGAAACCGACGGTTTCAAAGACCAGCGCAGCCGCAATGTTTCCGGCATCATCGGTTACGGCGATATCGACAAGGATGGTTTCAACACCTACCTGACATACGAAGCCTACAAAAACGACGGCTACACCGTCGACGACCTGAGCAGCCACTATCCGGACTGGCACCGCCAGACCCCGGGCCGTTCGACCTGGGATGCCCCAAGCGCGTTCTCGCCAACCGGCAATTACTTCCTGAACAGCACGAACATCGTTGCTGCGCCAGGCTGCCCGGCCGACAAGATCGACCCGAAAGACAAGCTGTGCAAGATGGATATTCTGCCGTATAGCGGCCTGACTACCAATGCCAAGCGCTATGCGCTGGCCAGCAACACGCACTTCCGTATCGGCAAGAGCATCGATGCCAACTTCGAGATCACCAATGCTGGCGCCAGCAACGACTACATCGTCACGCCATTCAACGTCAGCAACGGTAGCGCCACCACGTCGTCGAGCACCTGGTACGACGCGATCAACGGCAAGATGGTCGGTCCGTACTTCTATCCAAAATTGCCAGTTGGCCACGCCAACAACCCTTACGGCGTACCGGTGGAATACCGTGCCCGCATGATGGACACCGGCAACGGCTTCAACTTCAACCGCACCGAGTCCGACCAGACGCGCGTCATGCTGAGCCTGAACGGCGATATCGGCAATTTCGACTGGAAATCCGCAGTCGGTTACATGAACTCGAAAGCCACCAAGGCCACCCGTGCCGTGAGCGCCACCGGCTACAACAATGCCATCGTCAACGGCACTTACAAGTTCGGCCAGCAAAACGATACCGCGCTGCTGGAATCGATGTTCCCTGTACGTACCACCAAGGGCGAGTCGAAAATCACCTTCGTCGACGCAACCGTGTCCGGTGAAGTGGCGCAACTGCCTGCCGGTCCTTTGAGCGTGGCATTCGGTACCGATATCCGCCGCGAAAAGTATGAGATGGCCAGCTCGGACAATGTGCTGCGTGGTGACCTGGTCGGCATCGCCGGCCTGCAGGTCAAGGACACCATGGATCACTACGCGTTGTTCGCGGAAGCGACCATTCCGGTGGTCAAGCGTGTGGAAGTGAGCGCCGCGGTACGTGCCGACAAGTCCACCAACAGCGATGTGCACTTCTCGCCGAAGCTGGGCTTGCGCGTCAACGCGACCGATACCCTGTTGCTGCGTGCCACGGCCGCTGGCGGCTTCCGCGCGCCTAACATCGTTGAAACCGGTAACGGTCTGGGCCGCAGCTCGTTTGCCACCGATGTCAGCGATCCACGCCGCTGCGCAACCGCCAGTGCCTTGAACAAACTGGTACAAGACAATCCAGCCGTCACCCCCGCTGACAAAGCGCAGGGCAACACCTTCCAGAACAGTGATTGCAAAGGCGGCGTTCCTAGCTTCGTGTCGGCGAACAAGGACTTGAAACCGGAAACCTCGCGTTCGATCACCGCTGGTTTCGTCTTTGAGCCGGTCAAGAACTGGACCGTGGCACTGGACTACTACCATATCGAACGCAAGGACGAAATCGGTACCCGTGGCGTGGCTGACATTCTGCGCGGCGAAGCTGGTCTGCCAGCCGGACAGCTGGTGCGTGTTGATAACTCGGCTTCCGATGCGCAATTCCTGGCACTGGTGAAGAAGTACGCACCAGGCAATACGACCAACTTCGGCGGCGTTGGCGTGATCGGCCTGCTGTACAACCCATACGTCAACAGCGGCAAGACCCGTGCTTCGGGCTTCGACTTTGATGCGGGTGGCCGTTTCAACACCAGTATCGGCCAGGTTCGCCTGAAACTGGAAGGTAGCTACCTGTGGAAATACCAGGAGTTCAGCGTGACCGACAATGCCTATGACACCAACCTGGCAGGTAACTATGACCTGGGTTCGCGTCTGAAAACCAAGTTGCGCGCCAGCCTGAAGGCCGGCTCGTTCGACCACGGCATGACCCTGAACTACGCCAGCGGTTTTAGCAACGACAATCAGACTTCGCCGACCTACTGCGTCACCAACAAGGTTTCGGCTGAGAACATGGGTGTTTGCTCGCGCGTCGGCAGCAACACCACGGTCGACTACAACCTGTCGTACGGCGGCATCAAGAACACGCGTCTGAGCCTGTTCATTGACAATCTGTTCGACAAGGCTGGACCGGTGCAATGGCGCAGAGGCTACGCTGAATCGTTCCAGATGCGTCGTATCGGCGTAACGGCCAGCTACACCTTCCTCTGATCATCGTCAGTTGATACCCCACCGCCCGGTGCCAATGCCGGGCGTGTCAAAAACCAGGCCTCGTGCCTGGTTTTTTTTTGCCCTGCCATCGATGCATGGGGGGATATCGCTTTACAGTGCTGAGGCTGGACGATAAAGTTGCCGCATGCTCAATGCCCTCGATACCCACCTGTTAAATGCGACTCCACGTCTGCGCTTGCGCGGCTGGTCGCGCTTCCTGACCGAATTCCTGTATTTCGGCATCAAGGAGGCGAGGGCGTGCCTGTTCGTCGGGCTGTTTTTTGCTGCCGTGTTCCTGGTGCCGCGCGCCGGCCTGTTCGGCTTGCCGCGCTATGACGTGCTGCTGCTGGTCGCGCTGGCGATCCAGGTTGCAATGGTATGGAGCGGGCTGGAAACGTGGGATGAGTTGAAAGCCATCTGCCTGTTTCATGCGGTCGGCTTCGCGCTGGAAGTGTTCAAGGTTTCGGGGACGATCCAGTCCTGGAGCTATCCCGACTTCGCCTATACCAAGGTGTTCGGCGTGCCCCTGTTTTCCGGCTTCATGTATGCGGCCGTCGGCAGCTACATCATCCAGACCTGGCGCCTGCTCGACATGCGGATCCGCCACCATCCGCCGTACTGGATGGCGGTGCTGATCGCGCTGCTCATCTACGCCAACTTCTTCACCTATCACTACATCGGCGACTACCGCTGGTATCTGGCCGCCTGTGCGCTGGGCTTGTACGCGCGCACCAGCGTGGTGTTCCGTCCGCTCGACCGCGACCGCAGCATGCCCTTGCTGCTCGGTTTTGTGCTGGTCGGCTTCTTTATCTGGCTGGCCGAAAACATCAGCACTTTCTGGGGCGTGTGGCGTTATCCGAACCAGCTTGGCGCCTGGTCGGTGGTGCATGTCAGCAAATGGAGTTCATGGTCGCTGCTGGTGGTGATGACGTTCACTATCGTGGCCCACCTCAAGCACATCAAGGCCAGCATCCACGTCGCCCAGCCTTAGCTCGGGCGGCTTTTTGCCCGCGCACGACAAGGCGCGCGATTGACGCCGCTTGCCCGCTTCAGGGATACTCCGGACTTGTCCATTAATGTGTGCCGCCGCCATGTCCAAGACTGTTCTGATCGTGGAAGATGAACAGGCGATCGCCGACAGCATCGCCTATGCCTTGCGCACGGACGGCTTTACGCCGCGCCATGTGACCTTGGGTGAGCAGGCGCTTGCCGTGCTGCGCAGTGAGGCCGCACCGCAACTGGTGGTGCTCGATATCGGCTTGCCCGACATGAGCGGGCTGGAAGTATGCCGCCGGCTGCGCCAGTTTTCCGAGGTGCCGGTGATTTTCCTGACGGCCCGCAGCGATGAAATCGACCGTATCGTCGGCCTGGAAATCGGCGCCGATGATTACGTCACCAAGCCGTTCTCGCCGCGCGAACTGGTGGCGCGCATCCGCGTCATCCTGCGCCGCGCAGGCGCAGGCGCAGGCGCCGCGCCAGCGCCGGCGCCGGCGCGCTTCGAATTGCGCGCGCTGGAGGCGAGAGTACTGTTTCACGGCCAGCCGCTGGACCTGACCCGCTATGAATACCTGTTGTTGAAAACCCTGCTCGAGCATCCCGGCCACGTGCTGTCGCGCGCGCAACTGATGGCGCGTGTGTGGAGCGCAGCGCCCGACACGCTCGAGCGTACCGTCGACGCGCACGTCAAATCGCTGCGTGCCAAGCTGCGCGCCATCGATGCGCAGGCCGACCCCATCCACACCCACCGTGGCCTCGGCTACAGCCTGGCCGGCGCATGAAGATCGGCCTGCGCATCCTGCTCGGCTACTTCCTGATCGTCGGCCTGGCCGCGTGGTTCTTGCTGAACGTCTTCATGGAGCAGGTCAAGCCGGGTGTGCGCTCAACCCTGGAAGACACCTTGGTCGATACCTCGCAACTGCTGGCCGGCCTGGTGGCGCCCGACTTGAAGGCGGGCACGCTGGCACAGTCGCCCGTGGCCGAGCGCATGCAGGACTATGCGCGCCATGGCGTGGACGTCAATATCAATGGCGTGCGCAAGCGCACGCTCGACTACCGTATCACCATCACGGACCGGCACGGCATCGTGCTGTTCGATTCCAGCGGCCGCGACGTGGGGCGCGACTATTCGCGCTGGAATGACGTATATCTCACCTTGCAGGGCAAGTATGGCGCGCGCAGCACGCGCAGCCGGCCCGACGACGAGATGTCGACGGTGATGCACGTGGCCGCACCGATCCGCGACGGCAATGCAGTGATCGGCGTGCTGACGGTGGCCAAACCGAATGCCAGCGTGCAAGCCTTTGTCGAGCGCAGCCAGCGCAAGATATTGCAGCGCGGCGCCATCCTGTTGCTGCTGTCGTTGCTGATCGGTCTGGCATTCGCCTGGTGGCTGCACCATGCGCTGGGCAAGCTGATGCATTACATCGGCGACGTGGAAGCAGGGCGCAAGGTGGCGCTGCCGGCGCTGGGCAACAACGAGATCGGCACCCTGGGGCGGGCGCTGGAGGCGATGCGCACGCGCCTGGAAGGCAAGGAATACGTGGAGCAGCTGATGCACACCCTGGCGCATGAATTGAAAAGCCCGATCGCCGCCATCCAGGCATCGGCCGAGCTGCTGCAGGAAGACATGCCGCCGGCCGAGCGGCGCCAGTTCCTCGCCAGTATCCTGGAACAGAATGCGCGCCAGCGGCAGCTGATCGACAAGCTGCTGGCCCTGGTGCGCGTGGAAAAGCAGCAGCGCTTGGATAAGCCCGAGCGCATCGCGCTGGGGCCGCTGCTGGCGCAAGTGGCGCAGGATGGCGCGGCCACCCTGGCGGCGCGCGGCGTGCGCCTGCAGGTGCAGGCGGAAGAGGGGAGTGTGGCGGGCGACGCCCTGCTGCTGCGCCAGGCGCTGGGCAACCTGCTCGACAACGCGGCCGGCTTCGCGCCACCGGGCAGCTGCATCGAGCTGACGGCGCAGCGCCACGGCAGCCAGGTGGAAATCGCCGTGCGCGACCGGGGCGAGGGCATCCCCGCGTATGCGCTGGAACGCGTCTTTGAGCGCTTCTATTCCCTGCCGCGCCCGACTGCTGGCAAGAGCACGGGCCTGGGCCTGCCCTTCGTGCGCGAGGTCGCTTCCCTGCATGGCGGCACGGCCGAAGTGCTCAATCATCCCGATGGCGGCGCCTGCGCCCGCCTGTGCCTGCCGCTGGCCTGAGTGTATTTTTTGACTTCACACGCAACGCATCATCAGCGCACATGTTTTTTCTACACTGGCCGCCTTACTTCAAGGATGCGCCATGCAAAAAACTCTGTTAGTCAAAGCGTTGATCGTGTTCGGCCTGATGTTGCTGATCGGCCTGCCTCTGCTGATGATTCAGGAAACGATCAAGGAGCGGATGGAATTCCGCCAGGAAGCCGTCAATAGCATCGCCGCCGATTCGGTGCGCGAACAAACCATCATCGGTCCTATCCTGGTGATCCCCTACACGGAGCAATATGAAGAGCGCGTGGAAGTGGCCAAAGGCGATGACAGGGAAGCGAAAGCGCCTGTGCGCACGGAGTTGCTGCACCGCACGGTGCAGCGCCGCTTGCTGGTGTACCCGAACTTTTTGCTGCAGGAGGGCACCATCGAGACTGACCGCCGCTACCGTGGTATCCACCAGGTGCTGGTGTACAGCGGTCAGCATGCCTTCAAGGGAGATTTTACGGTACCGGCCAGCACGCAGTTGCCGCGCAAGTCGCCGGACTCGCGCGTGACCCTGGGCACGCCTTTCGTCGCGCTATCCATCGAGGACGTGCGCGGCATCCGCAATATCCCGAAAATCGACTGGGGCGGCCAGAAGATCGAGTTCGAGCAGGGCACCGACCTGTTTGCCTTCCGCAGCGGCCTGCACGCGCCGCTGGGCGCCATGCCGCTGGCGCAAGCGCAGCAGGTGAAATTCAGCTTTGACCTGGGCCTGGACGGCATCGAACGCCAGCATTTCGTGCCGGTGGCGAAAAACAGCCAGATCAGCATCAAGTCGAACTGGCCCCATCCGCAGTTTGGCGGGCGCTTCCTGCCGTCGCCGAAACACCGCCAGATCAACGCCGATGGCTTTCAGGTCGAGTGGAGCATCTCCTCGCTGGCGACCAATGCGCAAACGCAGCTGAGCACGATCGAGGGGGAATTCAAGGTGCCCGACAGTGCGCCGCTGGGCCAGGTGGACCGCTTCAGCGTGGGCTTCATCGAGCCGGTGAACGTGTATTCGCAATCGGACCGTGCCACCAAGTATGGCTTGCTGTTCGTGGCACTGACCTTTGCCGCCTTCTTCATCTTTGAAATCCTGAAAAGCCTGCCGATCCACCCGGTGCAGTACTTGCTGGTGGGCCTGTCGCTGGTGATCTTCTTCCTGCTGCTGGTGGGCCTGGCCGAGCACATCGCCTTCCTCGCCGCCTACCTGATCGCCAGCGCCGCCTGTATCGCGCTGACCAGCTTTTACCTGGCGCACGTGCTGCACAATGCCTGGCGCGGCATCGGCTTCGGCATGGCGCTGACGGCGCTGTATGGCGCCCTGTATGGCTTGCTGAGCTCGGAAAACAATGCGCTGGTGATGGGCAGCATCCTGTTGTTCGCCGTGCTGGCCGCCATCATGGTGGCGACACGCAAAGTTGACTGGTATCAAGTGGGCAAGGGCGCAGTGGCACCCGCTGCAGAGCCGCATGAATAGGCGATGTGTGCTACATTAGCCGACCTTTGCAGCGCCCCTGACAACTGTCGCAGGGGCATCGCGCAACACTTTGACATACCTCGTGTTAACTTGTTGCGTCAAGGGTTTTTGTGCTATATACTAGCCGGCTTCGGTATGGATTCGTCTTTTTTGGATCCTACGTTACTTTGTAGTTAAACAAGCCCCGCCCAATCGCAGGTGGGAATGGAGAAAAAATGAGCCTAGGCCTTCTCGGTCGCAAGGTTGGTATGATGCGCATTTTCACGGATGAAGGGGATTCGATCCCGGTCACCGTGTTGGACGTATCGAACAACCGTGTTGCGCAAATCAAAACCCCTGAAACAGATGGCTACTCCGCTGTTCAGGTCGCATTCGGTCAACGTCGCGCTTCCCGCGTGACCAAAGCTGTTGCTGGTCATCACGCTAAAGCTGGCGTTGAAGCCGGTACTCTGTTGAAAGAGTTCCGTGTCGATGCTGCTAAAGCCGCTGAACTGAAAGCTGGCGATGTTGTCGCTGCTTCCCTGTTCGAAGTCGGTCAAAAGATCGACGTGCAAGGCGTTACCATTGGTAAAGGCTATGCAGGCGTTATCAAACGTTATCACTTCTCTTCTGGCCGTGCAACGCACGGTAACTCGCGTTCGCACAACGTTCCAGGTTCCATCGGTATGGCACAAGATCCAGGTCGCGTTTTCCCTGGTAAGCGCATGACCGGTCATCTGGGTGACGTTAACCGTACGATCCAGAACCTCGTGATCGCCCGTATCGATGCCGACCGTCAGCTGTTGCTGGTCAAAGGCGCGATTCCAGGTGCGAAAAATGGCCAGGTAGTTGTCTCGCCAGCCATCAAAACCAAAGCCAAGAAGGGAGCTTAAACGATGGAACTCAAGCTTCTGAATGCGCAAGGTCAAGCCGCCTCGAACGTTGCTGCAGCCGATACGATTTTCGGCCGTGACTACAATGAAGCGCTGATCCACCAAGTCGTCATCGCGTATCAAGCGAATGCACGTAGTGGTAACCGCAAGCAAAAAGACCGTGAAGAAGTTCACCACACGACGAAAAAGCCATGGCGCCAAAAAGGTACCGGCCGCGCTCGTGCTGGTATGTCGTCCTCGCCACTGTGGCGCGGCGGTGGTCGGATTTTCCCGAACTCGCCTGACGAAAACTTCACCCACAAAGTGAATAAAAAGATGTATCGCGCAGGTATCTGCTCGATTCTGTCGCAGCTGGCTCGCGAAGAGCGCCTGATCGTCATCGACGATCTGACGATCGACGCGCCAAAGACCAAGCTGTTGTCGCAAAAATTGAACGGCCTGGGCTTTGATTCGGTTCTGATCATCACCGACGTTCTGAACGAAAACCTGGAACTGGCATCGCGCAACCTGCCTAACGTACTCGTCGTTGAGCCACGTCACGCAGACCCGATGTCCCTGGTGTTCTACAAGAAGATCCTGGTCACCAAAGCTGCATTGGCCAAGATTGAGGAGATGCTGGCATGAGCGCGATTTTGAAACATAGCGAAGAACGCTTGATGAAGGTGCTGTTGGCGCCCGTGATTTCCGAAAAGGCCACCATGGTCGCGGAAAAGAACGAGCAAATTGTATTCCGCGTACTGCCGGATGCAACCAAGCCTGAAATCAAGGCAGCGGTCGAACTGCTGTTCAAGGTTGAAGTCCTGTCCGTGCAAACTGCAAACCGCGAAGGTAAGCAGAAACGCACCGGCAAGTTCAACGGTCGTCGTAACCATACCAAGCGTGCTTTCGTGTGCCTGAAGCCTGGCCAGGAAATCAACTTCTCCGAGGAGGCTGCATAATGGCACTCGTTAAGATGAAACCAACCTCGCCAGGCCGTCGCGGCATGGTAAAGGTGGTGAACCCAGACCTGTACAAAGGTCGTCCGTTCGCTGCCCTGGTTGAAAAGAAATCCAAGACCGCTGGTCGTAACAACAACGGTCACATCACCACCCGTCATATCGGTGGTGGTCATAAGCAACACTATCGCTTGATCGACTTCAAGCGCACCAAAGATGGTATTCCAGCGAAAGTGGAACGTATCGAATACGATCCAAACCGCACCGCGAATATCGCTCTGTTGTGCTACGCCGACGGCGAACGTCACTACATCATCGCAACCAAAGGCATGGCCGTTGGCGACAGCGTGATGAACGGTTCGGAAGCACCGATCAAATCGGGTAACTGCTTGCCAATCCGTAACATCCCAGTCGGTACCGTGATGCATTGCGTCGAAATGCTGCCAGGTAAAGGTGCCCAAATGGCACGTACCGCTGGCGCTGGCGTTGTGCTGATGGCACGTGAAGGTACCTATGCTCAAGTGCGTCTGCGCTCGGGTGAAGTACGTCGCGTGCACATCGAGTGCCGTGCAACGGTTGGTGAAGTCGGTAATGCCGAGCACAGCCTGCGTAAAATCGGTAAAGCTGGCGCGATGCGCTGGCGCGGTGTTCGTCCTACCGTTCGCGGTGTGGTCATGAACCCGGTCGATCACCCGCACGGTGGTGGTGAAGGTAAAACAGCAGCTGGTCGTCATCCAGTTTCGCCATGGGGCCAACAGACCAAGGGTAAGAAAACACGCAGCAACAAGCGTACGACTTCCATGATCGTCTCGCGCCGCGGCAAGAAATAAGGGGTAGCACATGACACGTTCATTGAAAAAAGGGCCGTTCTGTGACGCCCACCTGGTGAAAAAAGTTGAAGCCGCGCAAGCAGCCAAAGACAAAAAGCCAATCAAAACCTGGTCGCGTCGTTCGACAATCATGCCTGACTTTATCGGCCTGACGATCGCGGTTCATAACGGCAAGCTGCACGTGCCGGTTTATGTTTCCGAAAACATGGTTGGTCACAAGCTCGGCGAATTCGCACTGACCCGTACGTTCAAGGGCCATGCAGCTGACAAAAAGGCTAAGAAATAATGGAAACTAAAGCTATCCTCAAAGGTGTGCGCCTGTCGGACCAAAAGGGCCGCCTGGTTGCTGACCTGATCCGTGGCAAGAAAGTTGACGCTGCACTCAACATCTTGCAATTCAGCCCGAAAAAAGGTGCTGCGATCATCAAACGTGTTCTGGAATCCGCTATTGCGAATGCCGAGCACAATGATGGTGCGGACATCGACGAATTGTTCGTGAAAACGATCTACGTCGAAAAGGGCCCCGTCCTGAAGCGCTTCACCGCGCGTGCAAAAGGCCGTGGCGACCGTATTTCGAAACAATCCTGTCACGTTTACGTGACTGTCGGTAACTAAGGAGCCACGATGGGTCAGAAAATTCATCCAACCGGTTTCCGTCTGGCGGTCACCCGTAACTGGGCTTCGCGCTGGTATGCAGGCAACGGTAATTTCGCTGCCATGCTGAACGAAGACTTGAAAGCACGTGCTTACCTGAAAAAGAAACTGAAGAACGCATCCGTTGGTCGCATCGTTATCGAGCGCCCAGCCAAGAACGCGCGCTTCACGATCTACAGCTCGCGTCCAGGCGTGGTCATTGGTAAAAAAGGCGAAGACATCGAAGTACTGAAGTCCGCGCTGACCAAGATCATGGGCGTACCTGTTCACGTGAACATCGAAGAAATTCGCAAGCCAGAAATCGACTCGCAACTGATCGCCGATTCGATCGCTCAGCAGCTGGAAAAACGGATCATGTTCCGCCGCGCTATGAAGCGTGCAATGCAAAATGCAATGCGCCTGGGTGCTCTCGGTATCAAGATCATGTCGTCCGGCCGTCTGAACGGTATCGAAATCGCGCGTAAAGAGTGGTACCGCGAAGGCCGCGTGCCTCTGCATACCCTGCGCGCCGATATCGACTACGGTACCAGCGAAGCGTCGACCACCTACGGCATCATCGGTGTCAAGGTGTGGGTATACAAAGGTGACCGCGCGCCTAACGGCGATGCACCAGTCATCGATACCCCAGCTGACGAGAAGAAAAGCCGCGGCCCACGCCGTGACGATGGCAAGCCAGCTGGCCGTCCACGTCCAGCCGGTGCCGGTGCGAAACCATCCACAGCACCAGGTGCACGTGTGCGTACCGCCGCTAAACCGGCCGCCGCAGCAGCACCAGCTGAGAAAGCAGGAGAATAATCATGCTGCAACCAGCACGCAGAAAGTATCGTAAAGAGCAGAAAGGCCGTAATACCGGTATTTCGCACAGCCGCGGCACCGCCGTGTCGTTTGGCGAATTCGGTCTGAAGGCAGTTGCGCGCGGTCGTATCACTGCGCGTCAAATTGAAGCGGCGCGTCGTGCAATGACGCGTCACATCAAGCGCGGTGGCCGTATCTGGATCCGTATTTTCCCGGACAAACCGATTTCGAACAAACCGGCTGAAGTCCGTATGGGTAACGGTAAGGGTAATCCTGAGTACTACGTCGCTGAAATTCAGCCAGGTAAAGTACTGTACGAAATGGATGGCGTTGATGAAGCGCTGGCACGGGAAGCTTTCCGTCTTGCCGCCTCTAAACTGCCACTGGCGACGACGTTTGTCATCCGCCAAGTCGGCCAATAATTGGAGTTGTATATGAAAGCATCTGAACTCCGCGGCAAAGACCAGCCAGCTCTGCAAAAAGAGCTGAATGACTTGTTGAAGGCACAGTTCGGCCTGCGTATGCAAATCGCTACGCAGCAGCTGAGCAACACTTCGCAGCTCAAGAAGGTACGCCGCGATATCGCGCGTGTGAAGACGGTAATGAATCTGAAGGAAGCCAAATGAACGAACCAGTGAAACAGTCGCTCAAGCGCACGCTGATCGGTAAAGTGGTTTCGGACAAGATGGACAAGACCGTTACCGTTCTGATCGAGCGCCACGTAAAACATCCTTTGTATGGCAAGATCATCATGCGCTCGAACAAGTATCACGCGCATGACGAGACCAACCAAGTCAAGGCCGGTGATACGGTCGAGATCCAGGAAGGTCGCCCGATCTCCAAAACGAAGGCATGGACGGTGACACGTGTGGTTCAAGCCGCACCAACCGTTTAAATAAAAACCACCGTTTCGGCGGTGGCTTTTAATTAGTACTTGCAGGCCCGCAAATTGTATGTAATACTTGCGGGCTTCGTTCATGTAACGCCGCAAAGTGTCTGGTCACAGACAGTAGCATTCGCGGTCAGTTAATGTATGAAGGTCATGCACCCAAACAGTGAAGCCCAGCAGGGCGGCTCTGGCGGGACCAAGACTGACCGTGGGTCTACATTGTGTGGATTCTTCGGCTTAAGTTGGGAAAGAGAATACTATGATTCAAACTGAAAGCCGGCTCGAAGTGGCTGACAATACCGGTGCCAAAGAAGTAATGTGCATCAAGGTATTGGGCGGCTCCAAGCGCCGTTATGCTGGCATTGGCGATGTGATCAAGGTAACCGTTAAGGTTGCTGCGCCACGTGGCCGTGTCAAAAAAGGTGAAATTTATAACGCCGTGGTTGTGCGCACCGCTAAAGGTGTTCGCCGCCAAGACGGTTCCCTGGTGAAGTTCGACGGCAATGCCGCCGTTCTGTTGAACGCCAAGCTGGAACCGATCGGTACCCGTATTTTTGGACCTGTCACACGCGAACTGCGTACTGAGAAGTTCATGAAAATCGTGTCCCTGGCACCGGAAGTCCTGTAAGGAGTCGTAATGGATAAGATTCGTAAAAACGACGAAGTCATCGTTCTGACCGGGAAAGACAAGGGCAAACGTGGTGTGGTACAGCAGCGTATCGATGCTGAACATATCGTGGTTGACGGCATTAACATCGCTAAAAAAGCGACTAAGCCAAACCCGATGACTGGCGTAACTGGTGGTATCGTCGATAAGACCATGCCAATTCACGTGTCCAACGTTGCATTGTTTAATGCAGCGACTGGCAAGGCAGATCGCGTGGGTTTCAAAGAAGTGGACGGCAAGAAAGTTCGCATCTTTAAATCCTCCGGCGAAGTAGTGAAGGCTTAAGAAATCATGGCACGTCTCCAAGAATTCTATAAAGAAAAAGTCGTTGCCGACCTGACCAGCAAGTTTGGTTACAAGTCGGTAATGGAAGTTCCACGCCTGACCAAGATCACCCTGAACATGGGTGTTGGTGAGGCTATCGCGGATAAAAAAGTTCTCGAGCACGCAGTTGCTGACTTGACCAAGATCGCCGGCCAGAAGCCAGTGACCACCAAGTCCCGCAAAGCGATCGCAGGCTTCAAAATCCGTGAAGGTTACCCGATCGGTACGATGGTCACCCTGCGCGGCGCTCGCATGTACGAGTTCCTGGATCGCTTCATTACCGTGGCTCTGCCGCGCGTACGCGATTTCCGTGGTGTGAACGGCCGTGCATTTGATGGTCGTGGTAACTACAACATCGGTGTCAAGGAACAGATCATTTTCCCTGAAATCGAATACGACAAGATTGACGCGTTGCGCGGTATGAATATCAGCATCACGACAACCGCTAAGACCGATGACGAAGCCAAAGCTTTGCTCGCCGCCTTTAAATTCCCTTTCAGGAACTGATCATGGCCAAACTGTCACTGATTAATCGTGAGATCAAGCGTGCTGACCTGGTGGCGAAATTCGCCCCTAAGCGCGAAGCTCTCAAGGCCATCGTCGATGACCAATCGAAATCGGAAGAAGAGCGCTACGAAGCTCGCCTGAAATTGCAGGCGCTGCCACGTAACTCGAACCCGACGCGTCAACGTAACCGTTGCGCCATCACTGGTCGTCCGCGCGGCACATTCCGTAAATTCGGTCTGGGTCGTATCAAGCTCCGTGAATTCGCCATGCGTGGTGAAATTCCGGGTATGACAAAAGCAAGCTGGTAATAGGAGAATATGCAATGAGTATGAGCGATCCTATCGCCGATATGCTGACCCGCATTCGCAATGCACAAGGCGTGCAAAAGACGACCGTGGCCATGCCATCGTCGAAAGTCAAAATTGCGATTGCCAGCGTCCTGAAGGACGAGGGTTACATTGAAGATTTCGCTGTTACCGAAGCTGGTGGCAAAGCGGAACTGAAAATCGGTTTGAAGTATTATGTTGGCCGTCCCGTTATTGAGCGCTTGGAGCGCGTGTCCCGTCCGGGTCTGCGCGTCTACAAGGGTAAAGACGAGATCCCTGTTGTGATGAATGGCTTGGGTGTGGCGATCGTGTCGACTCCGCAAGGCGTCATGACTGACCGCAAAGCACGCGCTACCGGTGTCGGCGGCGAAGTTATTTGCTACGTGGCTTAAGGAGTTACACATGTCTCGAGTAGCTAAAATGCCTATCGTAGTGCCAGCTGGCGCAGAAGTCGCCATCTCCGCACAAGCGATCACCGTAAAAGGCCCGCTGGGCGTACTTTCCCAGGCCCTCACCGGCCAGGTCAAAGTGGAAAACAATGCAGGAACCCTGAGTTTCGACGTGGCGAACGACAGCCGCGAAGCCAATGCCATGTCCGGCACGCTGCGCGCACTGGTCAACAACATGGTTGTTGGCGTCACCAAGGGTTTCGAGAAAAAGCTGAACCTGGTAGGCGTGGGTTACAAGGCGCAAGCTCAAGGCGACAAGTTGAATCTGTCCCTGGGTTTCTCGCACCCTGTAGTGCATGACATGCCAGCTGGCGTTACCTGCGCAACACCAACCCCGACCGAGATCCTGATTAAAGGTATCGACCGTCAACAGGTTGGCCAGGTAGCCGCTGAAGTTCGTGCTTACCGCGCTCCTGAGCCTTATAAAGGCAAGGGCGTTCGCTATGCGGACGAAGTGGTTAAGCTTAAAGAAACCAAGAAGAAGTAATTAGGGGCTGACGATGGATAAGAAAGAATCACGGCTTCGCCGCGGACGCCAAACCCGCATCAAGATTGCGGAATTGAAAGTAAATCGCTTGTCGGTGCATCGCACCAACCTGCACATTTACGCCAACCTGATCAGCCCGGATGCAAAAATCCTGGTTTCGGCCTCGACGGCTGAAGCGGAAGTTCGCGCTGAACTGGCAGGCCAATCCGGCAAAGGCGGCAATGCCGCTGCTGCAGCCTTGATCGGCAAGCGCGTCGCTGAAAAAGCGTTGAAAGCAGGGATTACCGAAGTTGCGTTTGACCGCTCCGGTTTCCGTTACCACGGCCGTGTGAAAGCGTTGGCAGAAGCCGCACGCGAAGCCGGTCTGAAGTTCTAAGGATCAATCATGGCAAAAATGCAAGCAAAAATGCAAAGCGACAAGCCGGATGATGGCATGCGCGAAAAAATGATCGCGATCAACCGCGTGACCAAAGTGGTCAAGGGTGGTCGTATCATGGGTTTCGCCGCGCTGACCGTAGTTGGTGATGGCGATGGCCGCGTCGGCATGGGCAAGGGCAAATCGAAAGAAGTGCCAGTTGGCGTGCAGAAGGCAATGGAAGAAGCCCGTCGCAACCTGATCAAAGTACCGCTCAAAAACGGTACCTTGCATCACACGGTTGTTGGTCGTCACGGCGCCTCCAAGGTCCTGATGAACCCAGCTAAGCCTGGTACTGGCGTGATCGCTGGTGGCGCCATGCGCGCTATCTTCGAAGTGATGGGCGTGACGGACGTGGTGGCGAAATCCACCGGTTCGAACAACCCATACAACCTGGTACGCGCTACGCTGGACGGCCTGTCGAAAATGAGCACTGCTTCCGATATCGCTGCCAAACGCGGCAAGTCGGTTGAAGACATTCTGGCTTAAGGTGGACAAAATGACAAACACAGTCAAAGTGCAATTGGTCAAGGGCTTGATCGGTACGCGCGAATCGCATCGCGCTACCGTGCGCGGTCTGGGTCTGCGTCGTGTAAATTCGGTTTCCGAATTGCAAGACACCCCATCCGTACGCGGCATGATCAATAAAGTATCGTATCTCGTTAAAGTTGTCGGGTAAGCCTTCGGGCTTACACGAACGGAGCAAATCATGGAATTGAATACTATTGCACCAGCCGAAGGCGCTAAGCACTACAAGCGTCGCGTCGGTCGCGGTATCGGCTCCGGCCTGGGTAAAACCTCGGGTCGTGGTCACAAAGGTCAAAAATCGCGTTCGGGCGGCTTTCATAAAGTCGGTTTCGAAGGCGGTCAGATGCCTCTGCAACGCCGTCTGCCTAAGCGCGGTTTCAAATCGATGCACGCAACCTTCAAAGCTGAAGTGCGCCTGTCCGATCTGAACAACCTGGCTGTTGGCGATGTCGACATTCTGGTCTTGAAGCAAGCTGGCGTTCTGGGCGTGTTGGCCCGTGACGTGCGCGTGATCTTGTCCGGCGAAATCACCAAAGCGGTGAATTTGAAGGGCTTGAAAGTGTCCGCTGGCGCGAAAGCCGCCATCGAAGCAGCCGGCGGCTCGGTAGCCTGAGTTGACCGCTAACAGCTTGATCGGAGCGAAAATTGGCGACTAATCCACAACTTGCTAAAAGTGCAGCGGCCGGTTTCCCTTGGGGACGGCTCTGGTTTTTGCTTGGCGCATTGGTGGTTTATCGTATCGGTGCTCACGTCCCGGTTCCCGGGATTGACCCGACACAATTAGCCTCGCTGTTCAAGGAGCACGAAGGCGGCGTCCTGGGCATGTTCAACATGTTCTCGGGCGGTGCCTTGTCTCGTTTTACAGTGTTTGCGCTGGGTATCATGCCTTATATCTCGGCCTCGATCATCATGCAATTGCTGTCGATCGTGTCACCGCAGATGGAAGCGTTGAAAAAAGAAGGCGAAGCAGGTCGTCGCAAGATCACCCAGTACACCCGGTATTTCACGGTTGCCCTGGCACTGTTTCAAGCGTTAGGCATTGCAGTCGCACTGGAGTCGCAAGCTGGTCTGGTGTTGGAACCTGGTCTTGCATTCCGCTTCGTGACGGTCGTCACTTTGTTGACCGGAACAATGTTTTTGATGTGGTTGGGTGAGCAAATTACCGAGCGCGGCTTGGGGAATGGCATCTCGATCATCATTTTTGCCGGGATTGCAGCAGGTCTGCCGTCGGCGTTGGGTGGCTTGTTCACTCAGGTGTCGAATGGTTCGATCGGCAGCTTCAGCGCGATTTTCATCGTGATCCTGGTAGCACTGGTAACGTACTTCGTTGTATTCGTCGAACGTGGTCAGCGCAAAATATTGGTCAATTACGCGAAGCGCCAGGTAGGCAACAAGATTTATGGCGGTCAAACCAGCCATTTGCCGTTGAAGCTGAACATGGCCGGCGTGATCCCGCCGATCTTTGCTTCTTCGATCATCTTGTTTCCGGCCACTATCGTGGACTGGTTTTCAAAGGGCGCCGACAACGCTAACCCTGCGGTGCGGTTCTTGAAAGATTTGGCAGCATCGATGGGGCCTGGTGAGCCTATCCATGCGCTGTTGTACGCAGTGGCGATCGTGTTTTTCTGTTTCTTCTATACAGCGCTGGTGTTTAACAGCAAGGAAACAGCAGATAACTTGAAGAAAAGCGGTGCGTTCATTCCCGGGATTCGTCCAGGCGAGCAGACAGCCCGTTACATCGACAAGATCCTGACACGCTTGACACTTGCCGGCGCAGTCTACATCACCCTGGTGTGTTTATTGCCGGAATTTATGCAAGCCCAGTGGAAAGTACCATTCTATTTCGGCGGTACTTCTTTATTGATTATTGTAGTTGTCACCATGGATTTCATGGCGCAAGTACAGAACTACGTGATGTCGCAGCAATATGATTCGCTGCTGCGCAAAGCAAATTTCAAGGGCGGAATTCCGACGCGTTAAGCGCGGTAAACATACCGAATGGCAAAAGACGACGTCATACAGATGCAGGGCGAGATTCTTGAGAATCTCCCAAATGCAACATTTCGAGTGAAGCTGGAGAACGGACACGTGGTGCTCGGGCATATTTCAGGTAAAATGCGGATGAACTATATTCGCATTCTCCCTGGAGACAAGGTGACGGTGGAGTTAACGCCGTACGACTTGAGCCGAGCCCGCATTGTGTTCCGTACCAAGTAACACACTGAATCAAACCAAAGAAGCGAAAGAAAGAGCCCAAAAATGAAAGTTCTCGCATCAGTCAAGCGGATCTGCCGCAACTGCAAGATCATCAAGCGCAAAGGCGTAGTCCGCGTAATCTGCGTGGAACCACGTCACAAGCAGCGTCAAGGTTAATCGAGGAATAACAAATGGCACGTATTGCAGGGGTTAATATCCCAAATCATCAGCATACCGTTATCGGCCTGACAGCCATCTACGGTGTGGGCCGTCCACGCGCAGAGAAAATCTGTGCATCGACCGGTGTAGCAACCAACAAAAAGATCAAAGATCTGGATGACAGCGAACTGGAAAAACTGCGCGATGAAGTAGGTAAATTCATCGTCGAAGGCGATCTGCGTCGTGAACTGTCCATGAACATCAAGCGTTTGATGGATCTGGGTTGCTACCGCGGCATGCGTCATCGTAAGGGTCTGCCTTGCCGTGGCCAGCGTACGCGTACGAACGCACGTACCCGCAAGGGACCGCGTAAAGCCGCTCAATCGCTGAAAAAATAATCCGCTAGGGAATAATTATGGCTAAGTCGCAAAATAACGCCGCATCAGCACGCGTGCGTAAAAAGGTTAAAAAGAACGTCGCTGAAGGCATTGCACATGTCCACGCTTCGTTCAATAACACCATCATTACCATCACCGATCGTCAAGGCAATGCCTTGTCGTGGGCTACCTCCGGCGGTGCAGGCTTCAAGGGTTCGCGTAAATCGACCCCGTTCGCAGCGCAGGTCGCCGCGGAAGCCGCTGGTAAAGTGGCTGTTGAGTGTGGCGTCAAGAACCTGGAAGTACGTATCAAGGGCCCAGGTCCTGGTCGTGAATCCGCCGTTCGCGCGCTGAACAACCTGGGCATCAAGATCACCGAGATCCAGGACGTGACGCCGGTACCGCACAACGGTTGCCGTCCACCGAAACGCCGTCGTATCTAAGATAGTGTTGCAGAGGGCGCTTCGGCGCCAGCTGCTTTTCTATCTGTTGTATTAGTACAGTTGTGTGAAATTGCTGGAGCAGGGAGCCGGAAACGGTTATACTGCCCGGCTGTTCTTGCCTGTCAAATTCCATTTGGCGGGTTTTTCGTTTTCAGCCACCGTCTGATTGAAGCTGAGTCAGACTAGCGCCTAACCGCAGCAGCGTGTTTGATCATGCATGTGGCTGGGGCGTTATCATTAATAAAAGGAAGCATCGTGGCACGTTATATCGGACCTAAAGCAAAACTCTCCCGCCGTGAAGGTACTGACCTGTTCCTGAAGAGCGCACGTCGCTCGCTCGACAGCAAGTGCAAACTGGACGTCAAACCAGGCCAGCACGGTGTCAAATCCGGCGCCCGCACCTCGGACTACGGTAACCAACTGCGCGAAAAGCAAAAAGTAAAACGCATGTACGGCGTGCTGGAACGTCAATTCCGCCGCTACTTCGCTGAAGCAGACCGTCGTAAAGGCAACACCGGCGAAACGCTGTTGAAGTTGCTGGAAACGCGTCTGGACAACGTTTGCTACCGCATGGGCTTTGGTTCGACCCGCGCTGAAGCGCGTCAATTGGTCAGCCACAAAGCGTTCACCGTGAACGGTATCGTTGTGAACATCGCTTCGTACGCAGTCAAAGTTGGCGACATCGTTGCTGTTCGTGAAAAATCGAAAAAGCAAGTGCGTATCGTTGAAGCACTGTCGCTGGCTGAACAAGTTGGTATGCCTAGCTGGGTTTCGGTTGATGCCAAGAAAATGGAAGGTACCTTCAAGTCCCTGCCAGAGCGTAACGAAATCGCTAACGACGTCAACGAATCGCTGATCGTCGAGCTGTACTCGCGTTAATAGTAGTCAGTAGCAAGATCTCCGCCCACTTTGCTTTTGTGAAGTGGGCGTTTCACTAATGCCATCAGCCTTATCGGTGTAATGAGCCGAGGGTATTGAAAAGGACATTTCATGCAAAACAGTTTGTTGAAGCCACGTATTATCGATGTTGAAGCTCTCGGTGCAGGTCACGCCAAAGTCGTGATGGAACCGTTCGAGCGCGGCTATGGCCACACATTGGGTAACGCGTTGCGCCGCGTTCTGCTGTCGTCGATGGTAGGCTACGCGCCGACCGAAGTGACGATCGCCGGCGTCGTCCACGAATATTCCTCCCTCGATGGCGTGCAAGAAGACGTCGTCGATCTGTTGCTGAACTTGAAGGGTGTGGTTTTCAAAGTCCACAACCGCGATTCGGTAACCCTGACCCTGAAAAAAGAAGGCGAAGGCGCGATCCTGGCCTCCGACATCGACCTGCCGCATGACGTCGAACTGATCAACCCTGACCACGTGATCGCCCACCTGACCGCTGGTGGCAAGCTGGACATGCAGATCAAGGTTGAAAAAGGCCGCGGCTACGTTCCTGGTAACGTGCGTCGCCTGTCGGAAGACACGAACAAGACCATCGGCCGCATCATTCTCGATGCGTCGTTCTCGCCAGTGCGCCGTGTATCGTACTTCGTTGAATCGGCTCGCGTTGAACAGCGTACCGACCTGGACAAGCTGATCATCAACATCGAAACCAACGGCGTGATCTCGCCGGAAGAAGCGATCCGCCAGTCGGCCCGCGTCCTGGTGGACCAGTTGAATGTGTTCGCTGCCCTGGAAGGCACGGAAGCTGCCGCCGAAGCGCCATCGCGCGCTCCGCTGGTCGATCCTATCCTGTTGCGTCCAGTCGACGACCTGGAGTTGACCGTGCGTTCGGCGAACTGCCTGAAAGCGGAAAACATCTACTACATCGGCGACCTGATCCAACGTTCGGAAAACGAACTGCTGAAAACGCCAAATCTGGGCCGCAAGTCCCTGAACGAAATCAAGGAAGTGCTGGCATCGCGCGGCTTGACCTTGGGCATGAAGCTGGAAAACTGGCCGCCTGCAGGCCTGGAAAAGTAATTCGTAGTTGTAGCAAACTGCCTGGGACAGGTGTCCCAGGCTTTTATTTTGAAGCACCAAACCGGCCCGCGATGTTGCACTAGCTTCATCGATCGAAGAGCTGGAATTTAAACACTCACCGAAAGGATTTATCATGCGTCACGGTCACGGCCTCCGTAAACTGAATCGTACCTCGTCCCACCGTCTGGCAATGCTGCGCAACATGACAGTATCGCTGCTGCGTCACGAAGCGATCAAAACCACCCTGCCAAAAGCAAAAGAACTGCGCCGCGTTGTCGAGCCAATTCTGACCTTGGGCAAAACTGACTGCCTGGCAAACAAGCGTCTGGCCTTCAACCGCCTGCGCGATCGTGAAATGGTCCTGAAGCTGTTCGCTGAACTGGGCCCACGTTACGCCAACCGTAACGGCGGCTATGTGCGCATCCTGAAAATGGGTTTCCGCGTAGGCGATAACGCTCCTATGGCGTTCGTCGAACTGATGGATCGTCCAGACACGACCGAAGCAGTTGAAATCGCTGGCGAGTAATCCCGCCGGTTGTATCTGAGAAAGCCAGGCCTAGCCTGGCTTTTTTGTTTTCTGCTGCAGTCATTCTTACCGCAGTGTACTATTCTCCTTTCGCGCCGGCCCGGCACATGCGCTGCCTGCTCCGCGCGTCCTCTGTCGAATGGTCGAAAAGGTAGTTCATGTCCCGTTTCCTCTCCAGCGCCACTGCGCGCGCCGCGCCACGCCATCCTTTGCTCACCTGGTTTGCTGCCTGTTGCTTCCTGTTGATCGCCGTTTTTGGCGCCGACCATGCCCGTGCTGACGATGAGTTCCTCGATCCCGAGCTGGCTTTCAAATTTTCCGCCCGCATGCAGGACCCGTCTACCATCGCCGTCACCTATGTGATTGCCGATGGTTACTATATGTATCACGAGCGCTTCAAGTTCGACGCCGTGGGCGCCAAGCTGGGCACGCCCGTGTATCCGGCTGGCAAGGTCAAGTTTGACGACACTTTCCAGAAGAACGTGGAAACGTTCCGCAAGACGCTCACCATCACGATTCCCGTGCAGGCCGCTGGCGCGTTCACCCTGAAAGCGACGGGGCAGGGCTGCTCCGACAAGGGCCTGTGCTATGCGCCGCAGGATGCCATGGCCCAGCTGGTGGGCGGTGGCGGCGGCCAGAGCGTGGCGCCCGGCACGGGCCTGCCGTCGAAATTCGCCCTGCCGGGCGCGCCGGCAGTCGACACGGCAGCCGTCAACGGGCCACAGGCGCAAGCGTCGCCTGGCGTGTCCGTGCTGAGCATCGCCAATCCCGAAATCACTGCCACGCCCGAGCCGGTAGCGGCGGTTCCTGTGGCAGCAAGCCCGGCGCCCGCGCAAAACGAGCTGGGCAAGATCGAATCGGCGCTGAAGGGCGGCAAGCTGCTCGTCATCGTGCCCCTGTTCATGTTGCTGGGCCTGGGGCTGGCGTTCACCCCGTGCGTGCTGCCGATGGTGCCGATTTTGTCGTCGATCATCATTGGCGATGGTGCCAAGGTCAGCCGCTCGCGTGGCTTGCTGCTGTCGCTGACGTACGCGCTGGGCATGGCCATCGTCTACACGGCGCTGGGCGTGGCGGCGGGCCTGGCGGGCGAAGGCCTGGCGGCCAAGCTGCAAAATCCGTGGGTGCTGGGCGTTTTCGCCTTGCTGATGGCGGGCCTGGCGCTGTCGATGTTCGGTTTTTATGAGCTGCAAGTGCCGGCTTTCCTGCAAGGCAAGCTGACGTCCGTGTCGAACCAGCAATCGTCGGGCCGCCTGGCGGGGGTCTTCGTCATGGGCGCCATTTCCGCCCTGATCGTGGGGCCATGCGTGGCCGCGCCGCTGGCCGGCGCCTTGCTGTATATCAGCCAGACGCGCGACGTCGTCATCGGCGGCAGCGCTTTATTTGCCATGGCGGTGGGCATGAGCGTGCCGTTGCTGTTGGTCGGTGTCTCGGCCGGCACCTTGCTGCCGCGCGCCGGCGCCTGGATGGATGCCGTCAAGCGCTTCTTTGGCATGCTGCAGCTGGGTGTGGCCTGGTGGCTGGTCTCGCCCGTGCTGCCGGGCGCCGTGCAGATGCTGGGCTGGACGGTGCTGTTCGTCGGTTACGGCATGTATTTGCTGGTGGGTAAAAGCGGCGCGAAGAACGCCTGGGTGGCCAAGGCCTTCGGCCTGGTGTTTGCCGTGCTGGGTGCGATGCAACTGGTGGGCGTGGCCAGCGGTGGCCGCGACCCGCTGGCGCCGCTGGCGCACCTAGGCGGTGGCCAGGTGCACGCGCAACCATTTACGCGCGTAAAGACCGTGGCGCAGCTCGATGCGGCGCTGGCTCAGCTGGGTGGCAAGCCGGCCTTGCTGGACTTTTATGCCGACTGGTGCGTGTCGTGCATCGAGATGGAAAAGCTGACCTTCGTCGACCCTGCCGTGCGCGAGAAAATGGGGCAAGCCGTGCTGCTGCAAGTGGATGTCACGGCCAATGATGCGGACGACAAAGCCATGCTGAAACGTTTTCAGCTGTTCGGCCCGCCTGGCATCATCATGTTCAACCCACAGGGGCAGGAGATCGCCCAGTCGCGCGTGATCGGTTTCCAGAATGCTGCCACTTTCCTGACCTCTCTGCGCAAGCTTGACGAGTAGGTCGGATTAGGCCCTTCGGGCCGTAATCCGACACCACCACGTTCAGCGCCAACAATGTTGTCGGATTACGCGGCGTTCCGCCGCTAATCCGACCTACGTTCAGCCTGCTTTATGGTGCGCGCCATGACCACGGTGGTGGCCGCGCATTTCTCCATCTTTGCCGCCAGGCACGCTGTCATCAAACACTTTCTTTTGCTCCGGCGTCAGCACGGCATAGAAGGTTTTCAGCGAGGCAAGGCGACTTTCCTGGCTGGCGATGCGTTCCTTCGACATGGCGATCCATTGTTCCATGCGTTCCGGCGCCGACAGCTTGGCCATCGCTGCATGCCTGGCTTTCCAGTCGCCCATCGGTTTTTTCGGCGCATTGGCGGCCGTGAAGGTGGTCCAGGCAGGTTCCTGCGCGGCTGTCAGCTTCAGCTTGTCGTGCAGGCGGGCCTGGTACTTGGCCATGCGCTCGGCCGGGTTGCCTGCGCGGTGCTGGCCGCGCTGGCCATCATGTTGCATCTTGGTGCTGGCGGCAGGCGCGCTGGCGGCCGCTTCCTGGGCGTGGACGGTCAGCGATGCCGCACCCATGCCGAGTACGCTCATGGCGATGATCAAATTCTTGCGCAAGGTTGTCATTGAGGCGTTCATCTGGATTCCTTTGTAAAAGATGAGGGATGTACATGTTGCTGCACATGAATCCATGGTGGACGCTCCATGTTTCCCCGAAGTGTCCGCTGCCAGACAGTTTGTATCTATATGTTTCTTCGGGTCTCCTATATACAAGACGATACAAATGCGCTGTGCAAGGGCGGGGGAAGTGGGGATAATTCGTACCATGGAACCCACTTCTACAATTCTCATCGTCGACGATGACCGCGACATCCGCAGCTTGCTGGCGGACTACCTGGAAACGAACGCCTACCGCACCCTGGGTGCGGCAGATGGCACGGCCATGTGGAAGATTCTCGATGAAACGCGGCCCGACCTGATCGTGCTCGATTTGAACCTGCCTGGCGACGACGGCCTGACCTTGTGCCGCAAGCTGCGTGCCCAATCGACCGTGCCGGTAATCATGTTGACGGCGCGCAATGAGCCGCTGGACCGTATCCTGGGCCTGGAAATGGGCGCCGACGATTATTTGCCGAAACCGTTCGAACCCCGTGAATTGCTGGCGCGCATACGCAGCGTGCTGCGCCGCAGCCATGCCATGCCGTCGAACGTGCCGTCTGACAAGGCGCAGCAAATCCGTTTTTCCGGCTGGACCCTGGACCTCACGGCGCGCCACCTGCTCAATCCCACGGGCCTGGTGATCATGCTGTCGGGCGCCGAGTTCCGCTTGCTGCGCGTGTTCCTGGAACACCCGAACCGCGTGCTCAACCGCGACCAGTTGCTGAACCTGACGCAGGGGCGCGACGCCGACCCGTTCGACCGCTCGATCGATATCCAGATCAGCCGCCTGCGGCAAAAACTCGGTGAAGATGCCCGTTTGCCGCAAATCATCAAGACCGTGCGCAACGGCGGCTACGTGCTGGCCGGGCAAGTCAACGTGGAGCCGCACGCGTGAAGGCCTTCCTGGGGTCGATGACGGGCAGAGTCTTCATGTTTCTGCTGATCGGCATCGTCGCTTCGGCTGCACTGACGCAGTGGCTGGCCGTGGGCGAACGCCAGCGCGCCATCGAGCAATACCGCGACTACCACGCCGTCGAGCGGGCCGAGCAGCTGGTGATGGCGGCCGACGTGGTGCCGCTGGCCTCGCGCGCCGCCTACCTGAAGGTCGCCAACAAGGGCAGCGTGCGCCTGGAACTGCGCCCCGATACGGAGCATAAGCCCGGTACGCCGACGGAATTTTCCAGCGCCCTGCAAGCCAAGCTGGGCGAGGGTTTCAAGGTCAGCGCGCTGGCCGACCGCCCGGAAGCCTGCGTCAAGCCACGCCAGTCGCCGGGCATGTTCGGCGCCAAGCCTTGGGGCGGCACCTGCGAAAACCTCGACGTGCGCATGCAGGATGGCCACGTGCTGCGCCTGATGGTCTTGCCGCCGCGCCAGCAGCCACCGTTCAATGAACATAATGACTGGATGACTCTGCTGCCTTTCCTGATCAGCATCGCCATCCTCGCTTACCTGGTCACGCGCATGACCATGCGTCCGCTCAAGCAGCTGGCGCAGGCGGCGAAAGACCTGGGCAACGACATCAACCATCCGCCGCTGACCCTGTCCGGGGCCAGCGAAATCCGCCAGGCCAGCGCCGCCTTCAATGCCATGCAGGCGCGCATACGCCAGCATATTTCCCAGCGTACACAAATGCTGGCGGCCATCACGCACGACTTGCAAACGCCGCTGACGCGCCTGCGCCTGCGCCTGGAAAAGGTGGCCGATACGGAATTGTATGAGCGCCTGGTGGGCGACCTGTCGGCCATGCAGAGCATGGTCAAGGAAGGGCTGGACCTGGCCCGTTCGATGGATAGCACGGAAGCGATGCAGGCGCTCGATCTCGATTCCCTGTTAGATAGCGTCTGCTCGGATGCGGCCGATGCCGGTCAGAACGTGACCCTGGCCGGGCAGGCCAGCATGGCCTTGATGGCCCGGCCCATCGCCATGCGGCGTTGCCTGGTGAACTTGATCGACAATGCCGTCAAATATGGCCAGTACGCGCAGGTGACGGTCGAGCGCATCGCTGGCGCGGCGCGCATCCGCATCCGCGACGGCGGGCCGGGTATTGCGCCAGATCAGCTGGCCAAAGTGTTCGAACCGTTTTATCGTATCGAGACCTCGCGTTCGCGCGAATCGGGTGGTACGGGCCTGGGCCTGACCATCGCGCGCAACATCGCCGAGCAGCATGGCGCCACGGTTTCACTGCTCAATCATGTCGACGGTGGACTGGAAGTCACCCTGATCGTGCCAGAGTATTACGCTGGAAAGTGAGCATTTCCGTGCGACAATATTGTGCTTTATGCCCCCTGGCAACTACATTCAACCTGCGGCCCTGCGCTGCAACAGCGTGACAGAACAATGAAAAAGACTAGCCTGGCAATCCTCGTGGGTGCGGCCCTGTGTATCGGTGGCGGCATCTGGTATTTCAATCATCAGTCGGGCAAAGCGGCCGGTGGGCAGGATAGCAAAGGGGGCAAGGGCGGACAGGGGCCGACCACGGTGAGCGTGGTCGCGCCGCTGCGACAGGATGTGCCGATGCTGCTGCAAGCCAATGGCAGCGTGACGCCCATCAGCAGCGTCGACCTGCATCCGCAGACGACCAGTACGATCACCAAGGTGCACATCCGCGAGGGCCAGTTCGTCAAACAGGGCGAACTGATGTTTACGCTGGACGCGCGCAGCGAGCACGCGAATGTCGACAAGGCGCAGGCGCAAGTATTGCGTGACCGCGCCTCGGTGCTGGACCTCGAACGCCAGCTCAAGCGCAGCCAGGATTTGCTGAGCAAGAACTTCATCGCCCAGGGCGCCGTGGATACCCTGCAAAGCCAGCTCGACGCGGCACGCGCCTTGCTGGCCGCCGACCAGGCAGCCTTGCGCGCCGCCCAGGTCGATTCCAGCTACACCGTCCTGCGCGCGCCGCAGGGGGGCCGCGTGGGCGCCATCAATGTGTACGCGGGCAGCCTGGTGCAGCCGACTACTTCGCTCACCAGCATCACCCAGCTCGACCCGATCGATGTGGTCTTCACCTTGCCGGAAAGCAGTCTGTCGGGCTTGCTGGCGGCGCAGAAGGCGGGCGAGGTGGCGGTCAAGGCGCTGCTGGCCGATGCGGGCGGCAAGCAGCTCGACGGCAAACTGAGTTTCATCGACAATGCCGTCGATCCCGCCACGGGCGTGATCAAGGTCAAGGCCCGTTTCAATAATGGCGCTACCGACCTGTGGCCTGGCCAGTATGTGAATACGCAGCTGACGGTGCGCACCTTGAAAGATGCGCTGGTCATCCCGCAAAACGCCATCATCACCAATACCACGGGCATCTTCGTGTATTCGATGGAAGCCGATCATACGGCCAAGGTGCGCAAGATTGCCCGCGTGTATGCGTTCGGCCCGAATGCCGTCGTCACCGGATTGACCGGCGACGAAAAAGTCATCGTCGACGGCAAGCAGAACCTGCGTCCGGGTGGCAAGGTGCGCCTGGCGGAAAAACACAAGGCCGCCGATGGCGCCGCCGCAGCGCAGGGCAAGCCAGCATGAACCTGTCCGAACTGAGCATCCGCCGCCCCGTCATGGTGGTGCTGTTGTCCCTCTCCATTATCCTGGCCGGCGTGCTGGCGTATGGCCACATTCCCGTGGCGGCCTTGCCGAGCTATAACACGCCCGTCATCAACGTCAGCGCCGACCTGGCCGGCGCCAGCCCCGAGACCATGGCGTCTTCCGTGGCCTTGCCGCTGGAAAAGCAGTTTTCCACGATTGCCGGCCTGAGCCTGATCACCTCGACGAGTACCCTGGGCAGTACGTCGCTGACCCTGGAGTTTGACGCCAGCATCAATGTCAACGAGGCCGCCGTCGATGTGCAGGCGGCACTGCTGCGCGCGCAGCGCCAGTTGCCGACGGAAATGACGGACTTGCCGTCCTACCGCAAAGTCAATCCGGCCGATGCGCCCGTGCTGTTCATCCAGATGACGTCGCCATCGCTGAACTTGTCGGATCTGAATGATTATGCGGAAAACCTGATTGCGCCCAGCCTGTCGACCTTGCCCGGCGTGGCCCAGGTCAGCGTGAATGGACAGAAACGCTTCGCCGTGCGCGTGCGTGCCCGTGCCGACCTGATGAATGCGCGCAACCTGACGATGGACGAGCTGGCCCAGGCCCTGCGCGCTTCGAACACGAATTCGCCGCTGGGCATCCTCGACGGCCCCAGCCAGACCTTGACCATCCAGGGCAACCCGCAGATGATGAAGGCGGCCGATTTTGCCGAACTCATCGTCGCCACGCGCAATGGCCAGCCCGTGCGGCTGAAGGAAGTGGCCGAAGTGGAAGACAGTTTCCAGTCAACCAAGACGGCCGGCAGTTTCAATGGCGAGCGCTCGATCACCTTGCTGGTGCAGCGCCAACCGGATGCGAACACGGTGCAAGTGGTCGATGCCGTGCGCAAACTCTTGCCCGGTTTCAAGGCGCAATTGCCTGCTTCCATTCAGATCAGCCTGGTCAATGACCGTTCCGTCTCGATCCGCGAAGCGATCCACGACGTCAATCTGACCCTGGCCCTGACGGTGATCCTGGTGGTGCTGGTGATCTTTTTGTTCCTGCACCGCGCGGCCGCCACTTTCATTCCCGCCGTCACCATGCCGATTTCCCTGCTCGGTGCGCTGGCACTGCTGTACTGGCTTGGCTACAGCCTCGACAATATCTCCCTGCTGGGCATCACCCTGGCCGTGGGCCTGGTGGTCGACGATGCCATCGTGGTGCTGGAAAACATCGTGCGCCATATCGAGATGGGCAAGAAACCGATCCAGGCGGCCCTCGTGGGCGCCAAGGAAATGGGTTTCACCATTATTTCGATTTCTGTCTCGCTGGTGGCCGTGTTCATCCCCATCTTCTTCATGCCGGGCGTGATCGGCTTGCTGTTCCATGAGTTTGCCGTCGTCGTCTCGCTGTCCATCCTCGTCTCGGCCATCGTGTCGCTGACCCTGGTGCCGATGCTGGCCAGCCGCTTCCTGCCGGCCGACTCGCGCGAACACAATGACAGCGATCCCACGCATGGCGAAAAGTCCTTCATCGGCCGCCACTTCGAGGCGGGGTTCACGAAGTTGCGCAACGGCTATGTGCATCTGCTCGACAAGGCCCTGGCGCACCGCAACGTGGTGCTGTTTGTTGCCGTGTGTACCTTTG
Source organism: Janthinobacterium sp. 78 (assembly GCF_003096775.1). Lineage (NCBI taxonomy): Bacteria > Pseudomonadati > Pseudomonadota > Betaproteobacteria > Burkholderiales > Oxalobacteraceae > Janthinobacterium > Janthinobacterium sp. 78. The sequence goes on from NZ_QENT01000001.1 coordinate 797,440, forward strand.
CGCTGACGGTGCTGCTGTACGCGACCATTCCGAAGGGTTTCTTCCCCGAGGAAGACCTGGGCCAGATCCAGGTGAATACGGAAGCGTCGGAGGATATTTCTTCGGCGGCATTGCAGGACTTGCAAGCGCGCGTGGCGGCCGTGCTCAAGGCGGACCCCAGCGTGCAGGATGTGACCTCGTTCGTCGGTGGCGGCAACACGGGCCGCATGTTCATGGTGCTGAAACCGCGCAGCGAACGGCCGAAGATGCCGGTGGTGCTGGAAAACCTGCGCCGCGCGACGAGTACCGTGCCCGGCATGGCCGTGTATTTCCGTCCCGTGCAAAACTTGCAACTGGGCGGACGCCAGAGCAAGAGCCGCTACCAGTACACCTTGCAAAGCGTCAGTCCCGATGCCTTGAATGACTGGGCGGAGAAGTTTATTGCTGGCATGCGCACCGATCCCGCGTTCCGCGACGTCACCAGCGATTCGCAGATCAAGGGCTTGCAGGCGTCCCTGCGGATCGACCGCGACAAGGCCAATCTGCTGGGCGTGCAAATGTCCGATATCCGCACGGCCCTGTACAGCGCCTTTGGCGAGCGGCAAGTGTCGACTATCTATTCTTCGGCAGCGAGCTATTACGTGATCCTGGAAGCGGCCACGGCGGATCGCCAGTATGACGATGCGCTCACGCGCGTGTCCGTGCGCAGCAAGTCGGGCGAACTGGTGAAGCTGTCGAGTATTGCCTACGTGGAACGCACGATTGGCCCCACGTCCGTGAATCACCAGGGGCAGTTGCAGGCCGTAACGATCTCCTTCAACCTGGCGCCGGACGTGCCGCTGGGTGTCGCCACGGGCAAGATCGACGTGATGGGCAAGGACATGAGCTTGCCGGCCTCCATCATCACGCGCTACGGTGGCGATGCGGCCGTGTTCCAGGATTCGCAGTCCAGCCAGATCATCCTCATCATCGCCGCGCTGGCCGTGATCTATGTGCTGCTCGGCGTGCTGTATGAAAGCTATATCCACCCGCTGACCATCCTGGCCGGCTTGCCGTCGGCAGCCGTGGGCGCGCTGTTGACCCTGCGCCTGTTCGGCATGGACCTGACGATGATCGCCATCATCGGCATCTTGATGCTGATCGGTATCGTCAAGAAAAACGCCATCATGATGATCGACTTTGCCCTGCATGCGCAGCGCAATGAGGGCATGAGCCCGCCTGAAGCCATCCGCCAGGCGTGCATCCTGCGTTTCCGCCCCATCATGATGACATCGGCGGCGGCCCTGATGGGCGCCTTGCCCATCGCCCTGGGCCTGGGCGCCGGCGCCGAGCTGCGCCAGCCGCTGGGCCTGGCCGTGGTCGGTGGATTGCTGTTTTCGCAAGTGATTACCCTGTTCATCACCCCCGTCATCTATTTGTTCCTGGACAAGTACAGCGGCACGGGGCCGGTGACGGACGAGCAACTGGTGGCACTCGACAACAAGGCTTGAGCGCTTGCGTTGCCCGTTGCCCTTTGAGCCGTTGACCCGTGACCGGCGCCCCATTCCTGCGTGAATGGGGCGCCGGTTTTGTATGGGCCGTGATACATACGGTAACAACCATCAAGGGACGGCTCGGGTACTCTGGTCAGCGCTGCAAGGAATGTCGCTATCCTGTACGCTTCGGGTTGGAAAGGCCGAGGAAGTGTTCCCAAAAGCAAGGGACTCTGGCACTATGGCTGCCCTGTAATGTTATTTCTTCGCTACACAGAAAGCACGATTCATTTTGCATGACACGACCCATTTGCTGGCTGCCGATTCCGATGTTTGCCCCACCTGCGGGCAAGTGATCCAGCCACTGCCGGCCTACGGGTCCAGGACCAGCACCACGCGCAAGGTTGTGCTCGGCGTGTCCGTCTTGCTGCACGTGCTGCTGGCGGCGTATGTCCTGTTGCGCAGCGACACGATCGAAAAGATCCCGCCGCCGAAGAAGGAAAGCGCGATGGTCTACATCGCGCCCCTGAAGGACAAGCCGCAACCGAAGCCGCAACCGAAACCCACGCCCAAGCCGAAGGACACGAAAGTGGCCAAGGTGAAACCGCCGCCGGCGCCGAGCAAGCGCGTGGTGACCAAGGACGTGCCGCGCGACAAGCCGAAACTGGAAACCTTCACGCCGCCGCTGGTATCGAAAGTGCCGTTGCCGCCGCCGCCAGCTGAAGACATGAGCTCGATGATCGAGCAGCGCCGCAAGCAGCGTCAGGCGCAGAACCCCACGCCGCCGGCCGAAGAAAGCGAGAACGACCGCGCCATGCGCGTGGCCAAGGCGAATATCGCCGGCGCACAGGGGCGCAATTCGGGCAGCGACCGCGAGGATTCGGGCGGCGTGTTTTCCATCGTCAACCAGACTTCGTTCAGTGCCGAAGTCAAGTTCAAGGGCTGGAATGGCAACTTCAAGCGCAATTGGCTGAAGCAGGAAAAAGTGGAACTGGGCAATGAACCCGATATCGAATCGGCCATCATCAAGAAGATGATCCAGTTGATCCGTGCCGAAAAGCCGGGCGACTTCGTGTGGGAATCGCGGCGCCTGGGGCGTAACGTCAACCTCAGCGCCCGCGTGGAAGACACGGCTGAGCTGACTGCCTTCCTGCGCCAGGAATTCTTTTCCGAGAAGCGCCCGGGACGGCGCTAAAAATTAAAAAGGCTGCGCGGTGTGACCGGGCAGCCTTTTTGTCATACGGCGCTGATGATGCTCAGGCCGGTTTATCCGACTCGGTGCCCGGCGCCGCTTCCACGTCGTCTTCCATCTCGATCAGCTCGACCATCTGGGCCGCGCCATCTTCGCTGATGCCGGCCAGTTCCATGATCTTGTCATTGGCTTCGTCGATGCCGACACGTTTCAAGGCCGAGAACAGTTGCACGGTGAACGGGAAGCCGATGCCGTCTTCGTCCACATAGCTGTCGAGCTTGGCTTTCGCCTGACGCAAGGCATTCACGGATTCATTGCGGTTCAGCTTATCGACTTTGGTCAGGATGCAGTGAATTGGTTTACCCGTCGGGGCGAACCATTCCAGCATCTGGACGTCCAGGTCGGTGAACGGACGGCGCGAATCCATGATCAGGACCAGGCCCGCCAATTGCTCGCGGCGCTGCACGTAGTCGCCCAGCAGGCGTTGCCAGTGCAGTTTGGCCGAGCCCGACACTTCCGCGTAGCCGTAGCCGGGCAAGTCGACCAGCAGGCATTCGATCTCTTCGACGATGGTGGCATCCTTGCGGTGCTGCGCCACGTGGGCGCCGCCGATGGAGAAGTAGTTGATGTGCTGGGTACGGCCAGGTGTCTTGGAGGCGAACGCCAAGCCTTTCTGATTACACAAGATGTTGATGGCGGTCGATTTACCGGCATTGGAGCGGCCGGCAAAAGCGATTTCCGGCACCGTGGTATCGGGCAGGTCACGCAATTGGTTGACGGTCGTAAAGAAGCGGGCTTGCCAGAGTTTTGACATGGGAGTAGTAAAGCAACAAAATGGAGCGATAAGGGAGCGATAACGCCAAGAAGCTATTGTACAATAAGGGATTGTTAATTGTTGCCGGCGTAGCAGCGATGCGGCTTGCGGCCCTGAAAATAAATCAAAAATCTCAGGAGCGCGGCAATGTCCACCACTAATTTCTCACTGTCTCAGGGTGCCTGAATGAATCGTGCGTTTTCACCGTTGTTCAAATCCATGCTGCTCGCTTTGCTGGCTGTATCGGCAACTGCTTCCGCGGTCGAAGCACCGAAACCGGCCGTCAAGGCCGATGCCGCCAAGGGCGCTACCCTGTACGCCGATGGCGATGCGGCGCGCGGCTTGCCTGCCTGCGTGTCCTGCCATGGTGCGGCCGGCAACTCGACCATCACGGTCAACCCGAAGCTGGCCGGCCAGCATGAAAGCTATATCTACAAGCAATTGGTTGACTTCACCACGCCGGAGCGCAACCAGCCCGTCATGACGACGTACGCGAAGATGCTCAGCGACGCCGACAAGAAGAATATCGCCGCCTACCTGGGCGCGCAGCTGTCCAAGCCGGGCGCCGCGAAAAACAAGGATACGATTGACCTGGGCAAGAAAATTTACCGTGGCGGTATTGCTTCCAAGCAAGTTGCTGCCTGTGCCAGCTGTCATGGCGCGACGGGCAATGGCATGCCCGTCCAGTATCCGCGCATCGCCGGCCAGCACCAGGACTACACGGTGGCCCAGCTGACGATGTTCCGCAGCACCAAGGCTGATGCCCGCAAGAACAGCGCGCAAATGCACACCATCGCCGCCCGCATGTCGGATGACGAGATTGCCGCCGTGGCCGATTACATCGCCGGCCTGAAGTAAGTTTTCATAGTGGCAAGAGATTGCCAGGCGTACCATCGCGCATGAACTAGGGCGGCCGTCTCAACAGGCTGCCCTTTTTTATGGCAGGGGCCAAAACTGGAGTATGCTGCCGCCTTGCGCGCAGAAACACTCTGCTCCATGCCACATTTTCTTGAAGATTGCATATCCCGTATGAGTATCCACGTATGAGCACAGGCACGACCGGAATCGAGTTAAAGACCCAACGCCGCAGCCTGGCTGAATTCGTCGAGCTGGTCTCGTCGATGCGCTTTGCCATCAGCCTGCTGACCCTGATCGCCGTCGCGTCCATCATCGGCACCGTGCTCAAGCAGAACGAGCCCATGCCCAATTATGTGAACCAGTTCGGTCCGTTCTGGTTCGCCGTCTTCGACAAGCTGAGCCTGTATTCCGTGTATTCGGCCTGGTGGTTCCTGGTGATCATGGGTTTCCTCGTCGCCTCGACCTCGCTGTGCATCGTGCGCAATGCGCCGAAGATGCTCAAGGATATGCGCAGCTGGCGCGACAATGTGCGCGAGCAATCGTTGCGCAATTTCCATCACAAGATGGAATGGCAGGCGCCGCTGCCGCGCGCCGTGCTGGCGCAGCAGATGGTGATGCGCCTGAAAGACAGCGGCTATGCGGCCAAGGTGGTCGAGAAGGACAACGCCACCCTGGTGGCGGCCAAGCGCGGCGCGGCCAATAAATGGGGCTATATCTTTGCCCACGGCGCCATCGTCATCATCTGCGTGGGCGGCTTGCTCGACTCGGAAATGCCGATCCGCGTACAGCAATGGTTTTTTGGCAAGACGCCATTTTCCGGCAGCGGCGTGATTGCCGACATTCCCGCCCAGCACCGTTTGAGCCTGTCAAATCCTACTTTCCGTGGCAACACCATGATCCCGGAAGGCTCGTCGAGCAACACGGCCATCATTCCCCAGGCCGATGGCGTGCTGATCCAGGATCTGCCGATCACGATTTTGCTGAAAAAATTCCACATCGATTTCTACAGCACCGGCATGCCCAAGCTGTTTGCCAGCGATGTCGTCATCACCGACCATGTCACGGGTGAAAGTTTCCCGGCAACCATCAAAGTCAACCAGCCGCTGCTGTACAAGGGCCTGGCCCTGTACCAGTCCAGCTTTGAGGATGGCGGCAGCAAGCTCAAGTTGACGGGTTTTCCCATGACGGGCAAGACGACGAAACGCTTCGATATCGGCGGCGAAGTGGGCGGCAGCACGCCGCTCGAGCGCAGCGATGGCAATTCCTACACGGTGGAATGGTCGGGTTTCCGCCCCTTCAACGTGGAAAACCTCAGCGCCGGCCAGGATGTGCGCGCTGTCAGCAAGGCGGAAAGTTTCAACGATAAATTTGCCGTCGGCCTCGACAAGCGCCTCGGTTCGGCCGCGAAAAATGCGAACAACAAGGATCTCAAGAATGTGGGCCCCTCGGTGCAATACAAATTGCGCGACAAGACGGGCCAGGCGCGCGAGTACCAGAATTACATGCAGCCCGTCACCGTGGATGGCACGACGGTGTTTCTGGCCGGCATGCGCGTCAACCCCAGCGACCCGTTCAGCTATCTGCGCATTCCCGTCGATGACAATTACAGCGTGACGGAATGGATGCGTTTGCGTGCCGCGCTGCAAGATCCGGCGCTGCGCCAGCAGGCTGCCGCGCGCTATGCGGCGCGCGCCATGCCGCAGGCGAACGCGGAAGCCCTGCGCGGCCAGTTGCAGGAATCGGCGGCGAAAAGCCTGGGCATCTTTGCCGGCAATGGGCAAGAGGGTGGTTTCCTCGCCATTTCGCGTTTCCTGGAAAAAGTTCCTGCGGCCGAGCAAGAAAAAGCGGCCGATATCTTCATGAAAATTCTCAACGGCAGCCTGTGGGACTTGTGGCAGGCTGCGCGCGCCCAGGATGGCTTGAAAGCCATCGAGGCCGATGACAAGCACGGCCGCTTCCTGCAACTGGCCACGAATGCGCTGTCCGACAGCTTCTTCTATGGCGCGCCCGTGTATCTGCAGCTCGACGAGTTCACGGAGATCAAGGCGTCCGTGCTGCAGGTGACGCGTTCGCCGGGCAAGAGCGTGGTGTACCTCGGTTGCCTGTTCCTCGTGATCGGCGTGTTTTCCATGTTTTATATCCGCGAGCGCCGCCTGTGGGTGTGGATCAAGGATGGCGAAGGCGGCAGCGAAGCGCTGATGGCCATGAGCACGCAGCGCAAGACCTTGGATTTTGAAAAAGAATTTGAGACTTTGAAGGCAAAGCTGCCGCAATCGGCGTAAGCTGCGCTGAGTTGGATTGGTTGAGTTTCGGGACGCTTGCGCGTCGCCGGGAATGGAGAAAATGATGGAATTGGCAAACAAGCAAATATATACGCAGGAACCAGGATTTTTCAAGCGCCTGAGCCTGATCGATTGGCTGTATGGCGCCGGCTTGCTGGCCGCCTCCCTGTTCGGCCTGATGCGCTTTGGCGCCTTCATGGATATCTATGAAAAGGCTATCCTGCTGGCAGCGGCGCCCACGTTCGCGTGGCTGGGCTGGTACTGGAAGCCCGTGCGCTGGCTGATCCCCGTGGCGGCCGTGCTGTCGCTGTTCGCCATCGAGCTGTACGCGGGCCACCTTGAGATGGCGAACCAGAAATTCTTCCTCAAATACATCTTGTCGAGCCAGTCCGCCATTCTGTGGATGGGCACGCTTTTCGTGCTGTCGACCCTGTTCTACTGGATCGGCCTGGTGGCGCGCTCGGAATTCGGCTCGTCGGTCGGTTCCCTGCTGTGCTGGGCCGGCGTGGTGCTGGGCCTGACGGGCATGCTGGTGCGCTGGTACGAGTCTTACCTGATCGGCGCCGACGTGGGCCATATTCCCGTCTCGAACCTGTATGAAGTGTTCATCCTGTTTTCCTTGATCACGGCCATGTTCTACCTGTATTACGAGCAGCACTATGCGACGCGCCAGCTGGGCGCCTTCGTCATGCTGGTCATTTCGGCAGCCGTGGTGTTCCTGATGTGGTACACGGTCACGCGCGACGCGGCCGAAATCCAGCCGCTGGTGCCGGCCCTGCAAAGCTGGTGGATGAAGATCCACGTGCCGGCCAACTTCATCGGCTACGGCACGTTCGCCCTGTCGGCCATGGTGGCGGCGGCGTATCTGCTCAAATCGAGCGGCTACCTGGTCGACCGCCTGCCGTCGCTGGAAGTGCTCGACGACGTCATGTACAAGGCCATATCCGTGGGCTTTGCTTTCTTCACGGTAGCGACCATCCTGGGCGCCCTGTGGGCGGCCGAAGCGTGGGGCGGCTACTGGTCGTGGGATCCGAAAGAAACGTGGGCGCTGATCGTCTGGCTCAACTATGCAGCCTGGCTGCACATGCGATTGATGACGGGCTTGCGCGGCCGCGTCGCGTCGTGGTGGGCGCTGGTGGGCTTGCTGGTGACGACGTTTGCTTTCCTGGGCGTGAATATGTTCCTTTCAGGCCTGCATTCCTACGGCAAGTTGTAATTGATTTTTGCATGACAGAAGCGTCATGAACGGCCCGGAAAAACTGGTGTAAGGTATATCCAATCACCTTTTTCCGGAGCCGCCATGTTGATCAAGCGCAGTCCCAACGGCATTGAGTTGCCGTTTTCTTCCGAAATCACGCCGCGCGCCGTGTTTGAATCGCGCCGCAGCTTCATCAAGCAAGTGGCCCTGGGCTCCGTGTCCAGCGCGGCCCTGCTGGAAATGGCCAGCCGCGAAGCGTTCGCGCAAGGCACCAATCCCAAGCTGGCTGGCAAGCTCAATCCCGCCTATTCGGCGCTGGAAAAGCAGACGGCCTATAAAGACGCCACCAGCTACAACAATTTCTACGAATTCGGCACGGACAAGAGCGACCCTGCGCAAAACGCGGGCACCTTGCGCACGCGGCCGTGGACGGTCAGCATCGAAGGCGAGGTCAAGAAACCGATGACCCTCGATCTCGATGCGCTGTTAAAACTGGCGCCGCTGGAAGAGCGCGTCTACCGGCTGCGCTGCGTGGAAGGCTGGTCGATGGTCATCCCGTGGGTCGGCTATTCCTTCTCGGAAATCATCAAGAAGGTCGAGCCGACGGGCAATGCCAAGTACGTGGAATTCATCACCCTGGCCGACAAGAAGCAGATGCCGGGCGTGGGTAGCCGCGTGCTGCAGTGGCCGTATACGGAAGGCTTGCGCATCGATGAAGCGAACCATCCGCTGGCACTGCTGACCCTGGGCATGTATGGCGAAACCTTGCCGAACCAGAATGGCGCACCCGTGCGCATGGTCTTGCCGTGGAAATATGGTTTCAAATCCGCCAAATCCATCGTCAAGATCCGTTTCGTCAAGGAACAGCCGCGCACGTCGTGGAACCTGTCGGCGCCGTCCGAATACGGTTTTTACTCGAATGTGAACCCGAACGTCGATCATCCGCGCTGGTCGCAAGCTTCCGAGCGGCGCATCGGCGAAGACGGCTTTCTCACGCGCAAGCGCAAGACCCTGATGTTCAATGGCTACAACGATGTCGCTTCCTTGTACGCGGGCATGGATCTGAAGAAGTTCTTTTAAGGAAAGATCATGGCCCTCAACCCCACGCCGAGACAATTGTCGCTGTTCAAAAGCCTGATCTTTTTGCTGGCGCTGCTGCCGTTTGCCCGCATGGTCTGGCTGACGTACACGGGGCAACTGGTGGAGCCGCTGGAATTCATCACGCGCGGCACGGGCGACTGGACCCTGTATTTTATCTGCATCAGCCTGGCGGTGACGCCCTTGCGGCGCTTCACGCAATGGAATTGGCTGATCAAGCTGCGCCGCATGCTGGGCCTGTTCGCGTTTTTCTACGCGGCGCTGCACTTCACCACGTTTTTATGGTTCGATCACTTTTTTGATGTGCAGGAAATGTGGAAGGATGTGCTCAAGCGGCCCTTCATCACGGTGGGTTTCATCGCCTTCGTCTTGCTCATTCCGTTGGCCGTGACGAGCACGAATGGCATGGTCAAGCGCCTCGGTGGCAAGCGCTGGCAGTGGCTGCACCGGCTGATCTACATCATCGCGCCGCTGGGCATCCTGCATTTCTGGTGGATGAAGGCGGGCAAGCATAATTTCGCGCAACCTATCCTGTTCGGCTGTATCGTCGCGCTACTGCTGCTAATACGCGTGATTTTCGCCTGGAAAAAGCGCGTCAAAAGTAGCAGGGCGGCGCAGGCAGCCACCCCGGTGCGCTCCGTTTAGGTGACTGGCACGATGACCGGTGGCGGCGGCACGGGGGCCGGTTCGACGGGGCCCTTGGCTGGCGCGCCTTTGGCCGCTGGCGGCTTGGGCAAGTACAGGGCGCCGGGCTGGCCGCAGCCGGCCAGGATGCTGGAAACCACAATGGCGGTGCCGATATAAAACGCTGAGGATGACTTCACGATTAGAATCACGGTTTGATTAAGATCTTTGGAGTGTAGCATGAGCGAATCGGAATTCCTGGCCTTGGCCGAAGCCACCCTGACCCAGATCGCCACGGCGCTGGACCGGCTGAACGATGAAGACGTGCTCGACGTCGAATGCAGCCGCAGCGGCAATGTGCTGGAAATCGAATTCATCGACAACGGCACGAAAATCATCGTCAATAGCCAGGCCCCCATGCGCGAGATGTGGGTGGCCGCCCGTTCCGGCGGTTTTCATTACAAGCGCGTGGGCGATGAATGGCTCAACACGCGCGACGGCTCGGAACTGTTTGCCGCCTTGTCCGGCATGGCCAGCGAGCAGGCGGGCGCGACGGTGGTCCTGAAATAAGCTTTTCGCCGCGGCAATAAAAAAGGGCAGCCCGCATGGGTTGCCCTTTTTTATGGCTGAAACGTAGGTCGGATTAGCGCGCAAGCGCGTAATCCGACAACATTGTTAGCGCCGAGGTGGTGTCGGATTACGCGGCTTCGCCGCTAATCCGACCTACCCGATCCACGAAATTGCTGTCAGAACAACTCGTTCTTCACAGCTTCCTTGGCTTTTTCTTCTTCCGGCGTGCCGCGCGCCGCGCCTTCCAGGCTGCCTACGCCCGTGCCCGGCGGATTTTCCGCATAGTAATACTCGTCGCCCACGCGGATCAGGCCTTCCGGCACGGCGCGTTCCTCGACGGGAATGCTTTTCAATGCCTTCGCCATGTAGCTGATCCAAATCGGCAAGGCCAGGCCGCCGCCCGTTTCCCGGTTGCCCAGGTTGCGCGGCTGGTCGTAGCCGATCCAGGCGATGCCCACCAGCTTGGCCTGGTAGCCGGCGAACCAGGCATCGATGGAATCGTTGGTGGTGCCCGTCTTGCCGGCCAGGTCAGGGCGCTTCAAGGCCATGGCCTTGTTGGCCGTGCCGAAGCGCACGACGTCGTTGAGCATGCTGTTCATCATGAAGGCATTGCGCTCGTCGATGACTCTGTTGGCTTCCTCGCCCGCCAGGTCCGGCTTGGCTTGCGACAGGATATTGCCATCGCTATCGGTGACCTTGGCAATCAGGTATGGGTTGATCTTGTAGCCGCCATTGGCGAACACGGCGTAGGCGCCCGCCATCTGCAACGGTGTCACGTTGCCGGCGCCCAGGGCCAGGGTCAGGTACGGCGGGTTCTTGTCCGCATCAAAGCCGAAGCGCGTCGCGTATTCCTGGCCATACTTGGCGCCGATCTTGTGCAGGATGCGGATGGAAATCATGTTCTTCGATTTCATCAAGCCCTTGCGCATGGTCATCGGACCATCGTATTTGCTGTCGTAGTTCTTCGGTTCCCACGCCTGGCCACCCGTCTGGCCCGCGTCGAACGAGATCGGCGCATCGTTGATGATGGTCGCTGGCGACAGGCCCCGTTCCAGCGACGCGGAATAGATGAAGGGCTTGAAGGCCGAACCGGGCTGGCGCCACGCCTGCGTGACGTGGTTGAACTTGTTGCGGTTGTAATCGAAGCCGCCCACCATGGCGCGGATGGCGCCGTCCGTGGTGCTGGCCGAGACGAACGCCGATTGCACTTCCGGCATCTGCGTCAAGACCCAGGCGTTGTTTTCCTGCATGACGCGGATCACGGCGCCGCGCTTGATGCGGCGGTTCGGCGCCGCTTTTTCCGACAGCCAGGCCGCGCCGAAGGTCAGGCCGGGGCCGGTAATGGTGATTTCTTCGCCGGCCGACGTGACTGCCTGCAACGATTTGGGCGATGCCTGCAGCACCATGGCGGCGATGATGTCGTCGCTGTCCGGGTGGTCGGCCAGCTCCGTCTCGATGGCGTCGTCCGCTTCAGCCTTGGTTTTCGGAATCTCGATGTAGGCTTCCGGGCCGCGGTAGCCGTGGCGTTTCTCGTAATCCATCACGCCCTTGCGCAAGGCGATGTAGGCGGCGTCCTGGTCGGCCTTGGTGATGGTGGTGTAGACGTTCAGGCCGCGCGTATAGGTGTCTTCCTTGAATTGCTCGTAGACCAGCTGGCGCGCCATTTCCGACACGTATTCCGCGTGCACGCCGAAGGCGCTGCTGTCGGTCTTCACTTTCAGCTCTTCATTTTTCGCTTCTTCGAACTGCGCCGGGGTGATGTAGCCCAGCTGCGCCATGCGCTGCAGAATGTATTGCTGGCGCATGCGCGCGCGTTTCGGATTGACGACGGGGTTGTAGGCCGACGGCGCTTTCGGCAAGCCGGCCAGCATGGCCGCTTCGGCCACGGTGAGATCCTGGATATTCTTGCCGAAATAGATTTGCGCGGCCGAGGCGAAGCCGTAGGCGCGCTGTCCCAGATAAATCTGGTTCATATACACTTCGAGGATCTGGTCCTTGCTGAGGTTTTTCTCGATCTTCCATGCCAGCAAGACTTCATACGCCTTGCGTTTCAAGGTCTGTTCGCTGGACAGGAAGAAATTGCGCGCCACCTGTTGCGTGATGGTCGAGGCGCCTTGCTTGGCGCCGCCCGTCAGGTTGTGCAGGGCCGCGCGCGTGATGCCCAGATAGTCGACGCCGCCATGTTCATAGAAGCGGTCATCTTCGATGGCCAGCACGGCTTTCTTCATGACATCGGGAATATCCTTGATGTGCACCATGTTGCGTCGCTCTTCGCCAAATTCGCCGATCAGCACACTGTCGGACGTGAACACGCGCAGCGGCATCTTTGGCTTGTAATCGGTCAAGGTATCGAGCGCCGGCAGGTTCGGATAGGCCATGGCCAGGCCAAAGACCACCAGCAAGACGCCGACGATGCCCAGGCCCAGCAGCGATACCAGGGCCATCATCAGGAAACGTTTGGGTTTGCTGCCCTTGGTGGGCGGCTTCGAGCCAGCGGAGCCAGCGGAGTTTGAAGATGTCATGCGTCGTATGTCTTTCGGTTAATTATGCCGGCCAATTATAAGCGAGCTTGCCGGGGTGGCAGCGCGCTGTGGCGCTTGCCGGGGGAGTGTTGAAACTTGTCGATACTCTATATAAGCGTGTATTGGCCCGCTGGCAACCAGGATTTGGTAACAATTATTCTGCGCCAGATCACGGCCGGGCCAGATAGACGCCGCGCGCCGCAGACACCAGCGTGAAATCCGTTTACAAGCCAGCGCTGCCAGGACTAGGCTTGCCGATGGCAGCAACCCCTTCCACGCTGACGTTTCTCTATGAAAAACATATCCATCCGCAGTGTTCTTGGCATCGGCTTGCTGGGCGTCGACATGGCGGACGATGGCGTGCGCGTGGTCGAGTTGAGGCGCCGGCGGGGGAAACTGTCATGCCGGCATTGCGGCAGCGCCGCGCTGCCGGCAGGCGTGATGCTGGAAGGTCATGTCGAAGATCCGCAGGGCCTGGCCAGCGCCGTGCGCCTGGCATGCCGCAACAGTGGCAGCGGCTGCACCCGCGTGGCGCTGGCCATGCCGGCCACGGCCTTGATCACGCATGCGATCCGCCTGCCCGCCGGCTTGCCGGAGGAACAGCTGGAAATCCTGGTGGAGCTGGAGGCGGCCCAATACATGCCGTTTGCACTGGAAGACGCCAGCCTGGATTTTTTCATTCTTGGCCCCGCGCCGCCGCTTGCGGGCCAGACGGGCACGGAGATCGAGGTGCTGCTGGTGGCGGCGCGGCGCGCCAGTGTGCAGCGCCGCCTCGATGCGGCTACGGCGGCCGGCTTGACGCCCGTCGTCATGGATAGCGAGGCGCTGGCCCTGCAGGCGGCACTCGCGCAGGGTGGCTGGCAAGCCTTGCCGGACGGCGGCCTCAGTTATCAGCTGGCCTGGGGGCTGGCTTTGCACCGGTACGCGCGATGACGGCCGTGGCGCAAGTGCCAGGCATCAACCTGTTGCCGCATCGCCAGGCGGCACGGCGCCGGCGCAGTCAGCTGCTGCTGTGGCAACTGGCCTGTGGGGCGCTGCTGGGATTGCTGTTGGCCCTGGCGGCAGGCGCCTGGCTGCAGCAGCAGCTCGACGCGCAGCTGCGCCGCCAGGAGGGCTGGCGCCATGCCATGCAGCAGGTGAATGCCGTCCTCGTCTCCGGCAAGCGGGTGCAGGGCGAGACGGCGGCGCTGCTGCTGCGCCAGCAGGCCATTGCCAGTTTGCAAGAACAACGCCATGCCTGGGTGCGCATGCTGGACGCGCTGGCGCGGGCGATGCCGGCCGGTGTGGCCTTGCACAGTGTGCGCCAGGAATCAACGATGGTGCGCCTGCAAGGGCATGCCATTTCGCAGGAAAAGGTCGCAGCATTGCTGCAGGCGCTGGAGCAGGCAGCACCCTGGTCCCGGCCGGAAGTGATTGAAGTGCGCGGCGCGGCAGAGGGCGCCGTGGAATGGACGATACGGCTGGCGTTGGCACCCGCTGGGCAATCTTAGTCGTGGAGGTTGATCATGCTGAGCTTGAAGACCGCGTCGCTGTGGCCGCTACCCGCGCGCCTCGCTTGCGCCGCCCTGGCCGGTACGCTGGTGGCCGCGCTGCTGCACGCCGCGTGGCTGGATGGGCTGGTGGCCGCCGTGCAGGTGGCGCAAGGCGAGGAGGGCCGCTTGCGCGCCGGGTATCTGGCGGCGCAAGCCAGGGCGAGCCAGTTGCCGCAGTGGCGTGCGCAGCGGCGCCAGGCTGGCGCCGAGCTGGCCCAGCTGGAACAGCAATTGCCCGACCAGCAGGCGATGGCGGTGTTGTTGACGGAGATTAACGCCGCAGGCCAGTCGCGCGGCCTGCAATTTTCGCTGTTCAAGCCGGGCGCGGCCCGGCCGCAAACGCCGTATGTCGCCTTGCCGATTGCCATCCAGTTGCGCGGCGGCTATCACGCCATGGGCGCGTTGCTGGGGGACCTGGCGCGCCTGCCGCGCATCGTCACGGTGCATGAGCTGGCCTTAACCTTGGGCAAGGATCGCTTGCTGACCCTGGATGCCGTGCTGCAGGCGTATCGCTTGCCCGACGCGGGGGAACGGGCGGCGCAAGCGGCTTTGACGCCCCAGGCGGCCGCACCCGCAGCGGCGCCAGCATGGCGTCCGCTTGCCGCTGTCGCGCCGCAGCCGTACGCGGCCGCCTCCCTGGCCGACCCTTTTGGCGCCTTGCCGGCGGCAATCGCGCCGGCTCAGCATGGCGGCGTGGCCGGACCCGACCCGCGCCGTGTGCGCGAGCCGCTGGAAAGCGTCGCCTTGCCGGCCATCAGCATGGTGGGCAGTGTGCAACAGGAAGGGCGCCTGAGCGCGCTGCTGCTGGCGGGCCAGCGCGTGTACCGGGTGGCGGTGGGTCAGTATCTGGGGCCAGACCACGGCGTGGTGACGCAGATCAGCGAACAGGCGCTGCAGTACAAAGAGTTGCTGCCGGACGCGGGCGGCGGGTGGCGTGAACGGCATGGCAGCCTGTCCCTGCAAAGGCCGGGTGACGCCAGGGCCAGTGCGCCGGAGGCCACGCCATGAAGCCGTCTGTGTGGATGTGTTTCATGTGTTGGCTATTGCTGCCTGACGCCGCTCTGGCCGGGGACGAGGCGGTGGTGCAGGTGACGGCGCCGCGCCTGTATGCGGGCGAGAAAATCTCCGTCGATTTCCAGAACGTGGGCGTGCGCGCGGCCCTGCACATCCTGGCCGACGCATCGGGGCAAAACATCATCGCCAGCGACAGCGTGACGGGCAACCTGACGCTGCGCCTGCGCAACTTGCCGTGGGACCAGGCGCTCGACGTGCTGCTGCAGGCGAAGGGGCTGGACATGCGGCGCAATGGCAACGTGCTGTGGATCGCGCCGCGCGAGGAAATGCTGGCGCGCGAAAAACTGGAGCTCGAAGCGCGCGCCCAGATCGCGGAACTGGAACCCTTGCAATCAGCCATCTTCCAGCTCAACTACCAGAAGGCGGAAGCGTTCCGCAGCGTGTTCGGCCTCGATGCGGGGGAAGGGCGCAGCCGGCTGCTGTCGCGCCGTGGCAGTGTGCTGATCGAGCCGCGCACGAATCAATTGTTCGTCACCGACGTGCCGGCGCGCCTGGAGCAGATCCGTCAGCTGATCGCCAAGACAGATATTGCAACGCGGCAAGTGATGATCGAGGCGCGCATCGTCGAGGCGAACGACAGTTTCAGCCGCAACCTGGGCGCGCGCCTGGGTTTTACGGATCAGCGCCTGGCAGCGGGCCAGTTGCCCGGTTTTTCCCTGGGCGGCAGCGGGCGCCGCGCAGCCATCGGCGGCACGTATCAGGGCGTGGGCGAGGCGACGGGGCAAACGGTGGCTGGCGCCGGCGCTTTCGTGCCGAACACGCAATTTGTCAACTTGCCAGCCGCCAGCATCAATGGCTTGCAACCGGCCAGCTTCGCCCTGAGCCTGTTTTCGGCGGCCGCCAACCGCTTCTTGAACCTGGAATTGTCCGCATTGGAAGCCGATGGCAGGGGCAAGATCATTTCCAGCCCGCGCGTGGTGACGGCCGACAAGGTGCTGGCGCTGATCGAGCAGGGCATCGAATTGCCCTACCAGGTGGCCACCAGCAGCGGCGCCACCTCGATCACGTTCCGCAAGGCGAACCTGCGCCTGGAAGTGACGCCGCAGATCACGCCGGACGGCAACGTGGTGCTGGAAGTGGACGTCAACAAGGATAGCGTGGGCCAGGAAACGCGTTCCGGCTTCGCCATCGACACCAAGCATGTGCGTACGCAAGTGATGGTGGAAGATGGCGGCACGGTGGTGCTGGGGGGCATTTATCAGCAATCCGAACGGGGTACGGACAGCAAGGTGCCGCTGCTGGGTGACATCCCCGTGCTCGGTGTTTTTTTCCGCAGCACGGGCCGCAGTCAAGAAAAAACGGAACTGATGGTGTTTATTACGCCGAAAATAGTGGCAGATCGGCCAGCAACACGTTAATGTCACATCTTTACGTTTAAGTAACAATGCAAACGAAAGCGGACTGATGGCGACTATGCGGAATTTTTCTTTAGGCAATACTTCTTGGAGTAGGGCATTGAATTGGCTGGCTTTGCTGGTCTTGAGCACTGTGCTGGCCGCCTGTGGCGGCGGTGGCGGTGATCCGACCCTGGGCGTCAAGGATGGCGCGAATGCCGGCGTTGGCAGTGTGGTACTGGTGGCTGGCGCCACGACGATCGTTGCATCGGGGGCGGACGGCACGGAAGTCGTGCTGACGGCCGTGGTGAAAAATCCCGGCAATAATGCCATGACAGGCCAGACGGTGACCTTCACCGCCAGTTCCGGCGTCATCAGCAATACCAACCGCGTGACGGATGCCAATGGCACGGTGACGGAAAAACTCAGCGTGAAAGGCGATGCGAGCTTGCGCGACATCACCATCAAGGCCAGCAGCGGTGGCGTTGAATCGGCTCCCGTGGTGGTGAAAGTGGTGCCCGTCACCTCCGGCATTGCCAGCTTGTTGCTGACGTCTTCCGGTGGCACCCTCGCTTCCTCGGGCGGTACCGCCGTCAACATGATCGCA
The DNA here is from genome assembly GCF_003096775.1 of Janthinobacterium sp. 78. NCBI lineage: Bacteria > Pseudomonadati > Pseudomonadota > Betaproteobacteria > Burkholderiales > Oxalobacteraceae > Janthinobacterium > Janthinobacterium sp. 78. The sequence goes on from NZ_QENT01000001.1 coordinate 814,596, forward strand.
TTTGTCAAAGACGCCAACAATGCCGTCGTGCCCAATGCCAGCGTGACGTTCAGCGCCGATTCGGGCGCACTGGGCGCCACGAGCGTCACGACTAATGCACAGGGACAGGCGCTGGTCAGCCTGAATACGGGGGGCGACGCCAGCTTGCGCACGATTAAGGTCACGGCCAGTGCCGGCGCGCAGACGGCCAGCACGGACATCGGCGTCAGCGGCACCCGGCTGGTCATCAGTGCCTTTTCGACGGTGAACCTGAAGACGAGCACTGACATGGTGGTCAAGCTGGTCGATTCCAGCGGCAATCCCCTGGTGGGCAAGCCGGTGACATTCAGCGCCCGCAGCAATGCCATCACGGTCAAGGGCGGCGGCGCCAGTCCCGCATTGACTGACAACAACGGCCAGTTGGTGTTGAGCTACAACGCCCAGACGGGCAGCAGCGACAGCATCAGCGTCAAGGCGCAGGGTGACAGCGTCGTGTTGCCAATTGCAATTAATGCATCGAACTTCACGATCAATGCCGTATCGGGCAGCAATGTTGCGTTAGCGACTCTGAACACGAATACCTGTTATGCGGTGACCGTGCATAGCGATGTGGCTGGTGTGCCACAAACGGGCAATGTGCGTTTCAGCACGTCGCGCGGCGCCATCTACCAAGACGCCGCCTGCGGTACGCCATTGCAGGCACCGCTGGCGCTGGTGGGCGGCAATGCCATTGCCTACGTGAAGGCCAGCGGCGCCGGCTTGACCGCCCTCACGGCGAAGTACGAAGATAGCGGCGTCTCGGTGCAGTCGGAAGTGGAGTTCATTGCGCCATTGACGGTCCAGGCCACGATCAGCCTGCAAGCCGACCCGGCGGTCATCGGCGCCAATACGGCCGGCAGTACGGCGCAGCGCAGCGCCTTGCGTGCCATCGTGCGCGATGGCACGGCGGAAAACAATCTGGTCAAGAATGCACAGGTGAGCTTCTCGATCCAGGCCGATGCCAGCAATGGTTCCCTGAGTTCGCCTTCGCTGGTTACCACGGACAGCGATGGCGTGGCCACGGTCAGCTATATTGCGGGGCAGGCTACCACTGGTGTCGACGGCGTCGTTGTCAAGGCGCAACTGCAGGGCGTGTCGAGCAATGCCGCCACGGTCAAGCTGACGGTGACGAAAAAATCGCTGTTCATCAGCGCCGGCAGCGGTAACGCGCTCGACGCCTCCGACAGCAGCACCTACCGCAAGACGTATAGCGTGTTTGTGACGGATGCTGCCGGTAATCCCGTGCCGGACGTGATCATCACGGCCGCTGCCTGGCCCCGCTATTATTACAAGGGTTATTTGCAATATTCCCCGGTTGCCCAGTCGTGGATAGTCGTCAGGACCGCGAACGCCTGTGACAATGAAGACAGGGACCGCACTGGCGCCTTCAATCCGAATAACGACCTTAACCTGAATGGCCGTCTCGACCCGGGCATTCCGCTCAATCTGTCGACCGGCGGCAAGACGGACAGCTCGGGAACGGCGATCGTCACCCTGACTTATCCACGCGACAGAGCCAACTGGCTGGACGTCGAATTGACGATTCGCGGCAATAGTTCCGGGACGGAGGCAACTTATGTCGGTTACACTTTGCTTCCGGGGCTGGCTACGGACTTTAACCGCGTGGATGTTTCACCTCCAGGCGTCATTAGTCCGTATGGGCAAGCCACTGATTGTCGTAATCCAAATTAACTGTCGCAGCACATGCAAAATCTGTTTTTAGTAGGCCTCATGGGCGCAGGCAAAACCACCATCGGGCGCATTCTGGCCCGCAAGCTGGGCTTGCGCTTTGTCGATTCCGACCACGAAATCGAGGCACGCACGGGAGCGACCATCCCGTGGATCTTTGAAATCGAGGGCGAGGCCAGCTTTCGCCGGCGCGAGGCCGAGGTCATTCGCGACTTGAGCGCCCAGGAAGGCATCGTCATGGCCACCGGCGGCGGGGCCATCCTCAATGCCGACAGCCGCGCCTACCTGAAGGAACGGGGCACGGTCGTGTACCTGCGCGCCAGCGTCAGCAACATCCTGGCGCGCACCAGCCATGACAAGAATCGTCCGCTGCTGCAGACGGCCGACCCGCGCCGCAAGCTGGAAGAATTGACGTCGCAGCGCGAGCCCCATTACATGGAAGTGGCCGACATTGTCATCGACACGGGCCGTCCTAACGTACAATCGATGGTTCAGACCATCCTGATGCAGCTGGCCAGCCTCGAATGCGAAGCTTCCCCCAACTGCGTCATTCATGCAGAGCCTTCGATGAACGAGCAATCCAAAATGTTGTTGAGTGTAGACCTCGACGAACGCAGTTATCCGATCGCCATCGGTCCCGGCCTGCTGGCCGACGCCGATGCGCTGCTGCGCCATATCAGCGGCCACAAGGTGGCCATCGTCACCAATACCACCGTCGCGCCGCTGTACCTGGGCCGCTTGCAGGCAGCGCTGGCCAGCGATGGCCGCGAAGTGATCTGCATCGTCCTGCCGGACGGCGAAGAATATAAAAACTGGGCCAGCCTGATGCAGATCTTCGACGCGCTGCTGGCCAACAAATGCGACCGCAAGACCACCCTGGTGGCGCTGGGCGGCGGCGTGATCGGCGACCTGACCGGCTATGCGGCCGCCAGCTACATGCGCGGCATCGGCTTCGTGCAGGTGCCCACTACCTTGCTGGCGCAGGTCGATTCCTCCGTCGGTGGCAAGACGGGTATCAACCACCCGCTGGGCAAGAACATGATCGGCGCGTTTTATCAGCCGCGCGCCGTGATCGCCGACACCTCGACCCTGGAAACCCTGCCGGCGCGCGAGCTGTCGGCCGGCCTGGCCGAAGTGATCAAGCATGGCGCCATCATCGATGCGGCGTTTTTCGACTGGATCGAGGCGAACATGGCCAAGCTGATGGCGCGCGACAAGGGCGCCCTGGCCTACGCCATCGCCCGCTCGTGCGAAATCAAGGCCGACGTGGTGCGCCAGGACGAGCGCGAAGGCGGCTTGCGCGCCATCCTGAATTTCGGCCACACCTTCGGCCACGCCATTGAAGCGGGCCTGGGCTACGGCCACTGGCTGCACGGCGAAGCCGTCGGCTGCGGCATGGTGATGGCGGCCGACCTGTCTTGCCGCATGGGGTATATCGACCAGGTGGCCGTGGAGCGCTTGCGTAAACTCGTCGCCGCCGCCGGCTTGCCCGTCAAGGCGCCGGACCTCGGTGTCGCGCGCTGGCTGGAACTGATGGAAGTGGACAAGAAGAACGAGGGCGGCGCCATCAAGTTCATCTTGCTCAAACCGCTGGGCAGCCCGTGCATCACGTCGGCGCCGCACGAACTGGTGCTGGCCACGCTGGCCGCCGGAGTGCAATAAGATGCTGCCCGAAGACTTCCTGGCCCCCTATGCAGCCCATTCGGCACAGGGGCAGGGACGTCGCTTTGCCGAGGCGGCGCACGCCTCGCGCAGCCAGTTCCAGCGCGACCGCGACCGCATCATCCATTCCTCGGCCTTCCGCCGCCTCGAATACAAGACGCAGGTGTTCCTCAATCACGAGGGAGACCTGTTCCGCACGCGCCTGACGCACAGCCTGGAAGTGGCGCAGGTGGGACGCTCCATCGCGCGCAACCTGCGCCTGAATGAAGATCTGGTCGAAGCCATCGCGCTCGCGCATGACCTGGGCCACACGCCATTCGGCCACGTGGGCCAGGACGTGCTCAATGAATGCATGCAGGCGCACGGCGGCTTCGAGCACAACCTGCAAAGCCTGCGCGTGGTCGACACGCTGGAAGAGCACTACGGCGCCTTCGATGGCTTGAACCTGATGTTCGAGACGCGCGAAGGCATATTGAAACACTGCTCGCTGGCGCATGCGCGCGAACTGGGTCCCGTGGCCCAGCGCTTCATCGACCGCACGCAACCGACGCTGGAAGCACAGCTGACCAATCTGGCCGATGAAATCGCCTACAACAGCCACGATATCGACGACGGCCTGCGTTCGGGCCTGATCACCATCGCCCAGCTGGAAGAGGTGGAATTCTTTGGCCGCCTGTGGCGCGAGGTGCAGCAGGCGTTTCCAGGCCTGTCGGGCCGGCGCGCCATCTACGAAACCTTGCGCCGATTGATCACGGCCCTGGCCGACGATTTGATCGTCACCTCGAATGCCTTGATTCTTGATGCGGCGCCGCGCGATGTGAACGAAGTACGCGCCAGTGCTCCGCTGATCCGTTTTTCGGATGCCATGCGTCGTGACGCGACGGACCTGAAACGCTTTTTAAGAGCGAACCTGTACCGCCACTACCAGGTCAACCGCATGCGGGTCAAGGCGAGCCGCATCGTGCGCGAACTGTACGACAGCTTCATGGCCGAACCGGCCCTGCTGCCGCCCGACTATCAGGTCAATGGCGATGATGTGACCAAGCAGGCGCGCAAGATCGCCGACTATATCGCCGGCATGACGGATCGCTACGCGATCCGCGAGCACCGCCGGCTGTATTCGCTCGACGAGCTGTAACGGTCACTGCGTGGACTGACATGCCCGCGCGACGCTTCATGTCGGGTTACGCCGTGCCGGCTAACCCGACCTACCAATGCAAGCGGTCATGGGGAATCTGACGTAGGTCGGATTAGCGCAGCGTAATCCGACATGTCTGCGCGATACCACGACACTTCATGCCAACAAGGTTGTCGGATTACGCGCTGGCGCGCCTCGGCGGCCCCGCTAATCCGACCTACTCCGCATTGTCGATCCTGTCAATCGGCATGATCATCTAGGTCCCCACCCGATCACCCCAATATCCGTACGGCAACTTCTTTTCTATCATGGCAGCAAGTCAACAAGGGCTTGCCGCCCATAGTCAAGGAGAGTGTCATGATTGAATCGCGCCGCAGTTTTTTGCGCGCCTTGCCAGCCGTTACCATCGGCGCGGCCATCGCGCCGCTGCCCGGCAAGGCTGCAACGAAGGGCGAGGGCGGGCAGCGCTGGGCGATGGTGGTCGATGTGCAGAAGTGCATCGGCTGCCAGGCGTGCACGGTCTCCTGCATCATGGAAAACGCCGTACCGGAAAACAGCTTCCGCACCGTCGTCTCGACCTATGAAGTGAAGGAAGAGAACCGCTGCGGCACCTACATGCTGCCGCGCCTGTGCAACCACTGCGCCAATCCTCCCTGCATTCCCGTCTGTCCCGTGGGCGCCACCTTCCAGCGCAAGGATGGCGTCGTCGTCGTCGATGGCGATCGCTGCGTGGGCTGCGCCTACTGTGTGCAAGCCTGTCCGTACGACGCGCGCTTCATCAACCACGAAACGGGCAAGGCCGACAAATGCACATTCTGCGCGCACCGCGTCGATGAAGGCTTGCTGCCGGCCTGCGTGGAAACCTGCGTCGGCGGCGCGCGCATCTTCGGCGACCTGAATGACCCTGAAAGCATGGTGCACCAGCTGCTCAGCGAGAACAAGGTGAAAGTGCTGAAACCCGAACAGGGTACCCAGCCCCATGTGTTCTATCTGGGATTGGACACGCGCTTCGCCGGCCACGTCGAGGGCGAAGCGACACTTTGGCAACCGAGCAAACACGGGAAATAAACCATGGACAGCCACATCACCGAAATTGTCAACGTCACGCGCGAGGCGGCATGGTTGCCGTGGGCGGTGCAGTATTTTTTCCTCATCGGCCTCAGTTATGGCAGCTTCATGCTGACCTTGCCGTACTTCGTCTTTGGCCGCAAGGCGTATGAACGCCTGGGGCGCATCGCGCTGCTGGCGTCCCTCGTCTGCGGCATGACGGCGCCTGTGGCGCTGCTGGCCGACCTGCACGGGCCGGGCCGCTTCTATCACTTCTATATTTACTTCCAGCCGCAGTCGTGGATGTCGTGGGGCTCGTTCTTCATTCCCCTGTATCTGGGCTGTCTGATGCTGTACGCATGGCTGGCGCTGCGCGTGGACTTCGCCACGCGGGGGCAGGGCCAGGACCGTCTGGCTTTCCTGTACCGCCTGGCCGGGCGCGGTGGCGCCGCCTCCCTGCGGGCCATCCGCTTTGCTGCCGCCTTCACCTTGCTCGCCGCGTTTGTCGTGGGCCTGTACACGGGCATGGAAGTGATGGTGGTGCGCGCCCGTCCCCTGTGGTTCACGCCTTTCCTGCCAGCGCAATTTGCCGCCACGGCCTTTGTCGGGGCCGTGGGCCTGGCGTTGCTGTTCAACCGCTTCCTGCCGGGCCGCGAGCAGGCGCTGGAAGTATCGCTGAACCGCGCGCTGGCCCTGTCGCTGGCGCTGGTGCTGGCGCTCGGCGGAGGCTGGCTGTTCGTCAGTCTCTCCGGCGTGAGCGCCAGCCACAGCATGGCGTTTACCCAGGTGGCGGGCATGCCGCAATGGCAGTTCACGGCTGTCTGGGCCGTGCTGTCGTCCATCGTGCCGATGGCGCTGGCCATCTGGCGCCCGGCCACGAGTGGCCTGGTGAATGGCCTGATCGCGCTGCATAGCGCCTGGATGATGCGCTGGACGATTTTCATCGGCGGCCAGAACATCCCGAAAACGGGCGCGGGCCTGTACGACTACCACCTGCCGATGGGGAACGATGGCTTGATGGGGATCATCGGCACGGCCGGCCTGTGGATCGCGCTGCTGTTGCTGATGCTGGAATTTTTGCCATGGGCCGGACGCGTCGTCGCTGCACGCAGCCGTCCCGCCATGGCCACGCACTGAGGAGTCAAAAATGAACGAACACACAAATAACGACGACCGCAACGACGTCCCTGAAGATGAAAACGAAAAGCGCCGCAAGCTGCTGCGCTACGGCGCCATCGGCGGCGGCCTGGCCGCCTTTGCCGCCAGCTTTTCCACCACGGCCGGCCGCATGGTCGACCACGCGCTGGGCAAGGACAAACCCGTACAGCGCTTGCACGGCAATTCCCTGCCGCCCGAGTTTTCCGTCGACACGGCCACGGGAAAACTGACCGTCAACCCGGACCAGCAGGTCAGCTACACCATGTGCATGGGCTGCACCACGTTTTGCGGCGTGCGCGTGCGCCTGGATAAAAAAAGCGGCAAGGTGCTGCGCGTGGCGGGCAATCCGTACAGCCCCATGTCGGCCGACCCGGCGCTGCCTTACCAGACCTCGATACGCGACAGTTTTGTGTCGCTCTCGCGCTTCCAGGAAAAGGGGCTGAAAGGGCGCTCGACCGCTTGCGGCCGCGGCAATGGCGTGCTGGAACAGATGGAGTCGCCGTTCCGCGTGCTGGCGCCCATGAAGCGCGTGGGACCGCGCGGCGGCGGCCAGTGGGAACCGATCGCCTTCGATCAGCTGGTGAAGGAAGTGACGGAAGGCGGCGACCTGTTTGGCGAAGGCCACGTGCAGGGCTTGCGCGCCTTGCGCGAGCTGGAAAAACCGATCGATCCGGCGCAGCCGGAACTGGGTCCCCAAGTCAACCAGGTGGGCCTGATGTGCAGCACGGACGACGGTCGCCTGGCGTTCGGCACGCGCTTCTTCAAGCAGTCGTACGGCAGCTTGAACCTGGTCAATCATGGTTCGTATTGCGGCGGCGCGTATCGCAGCGGCTCGGGCGCCATGTTCGGCGACATGAAGAAAATGCCGCATGCGAAAGTGGACCTGGAAAATACGGAATTTTGCATTTTTGTGGGCACGGCGCCGGGCAATGCGGGCAATCCGTTCAAGCGCCAGGGCACGCTGATCGCGAAAGCCCGCTCGGGCAAGCGCGATTTCAGCTACGTCGTCGTCGACCCGGTGCTGACGAATGCCGACAGCCTGGCAGCGGGCGACCGCAGCCGCTGGGTACCGATCAAGCCAGGCACGGATGGCGCGCTGGCCATGGCCATGATCCGCTGGATCATCGAACACGAACGCTATGACCGCAACTTTCTCGTGCAGCCTAACCTGAAGGTGGCGGAAGCGGCGGGCGAGGCCGCCTGGTGCAACGCCACGCATCTGATCATCAACGAAAAAGGCCATCCGCGCGACGGCCGCTATCTGCGCGCGTCGGACATCGGCGCGGTGGAACTGGCGGAAGAAGAGCGCTACAAGGATGGCGATGCCTTCTGCGTGATCGACGCAGCCACGCAAGCCATCGTGCCGCACAACGCGGCCAAGGGCGAGGGTCGCTTGTTCTTCGACGGTCCGCTGGAAGTGGCGGGCGCGCCGCTGCACCTGAAGACGGCCATGACGATGCTGAACGAAGAAGCGCAGCGCCACAGCATGGACGAGTATTCGGCCGCCTGCGGCATCGGGCGCGACATCATCGAAGGCCTGGCGCAGGAACTCACCAGCCATGGCAAGCGCGCCGCCGTCAATGCGCACGGCGGCATGATGTCGGGCGCGGGTTTTTATAACGCCTATGCGCTGGTCATGCTCAATACCCTGATCGGCAACTTGAACCGCAAGGGCGGCACCCTGGTCAATGGCGGCAGCTTCAAGGATGCGGGGCCTGGGCCACGCTATAACCTCGAGAGTTTCGACGGCGAGATCAAGGCGACGGGCATGCCGATCGGGCGCAATGTGCCGTATGAAAAAACCTCGGAGTTCAAGCTGAAGAAAGAAGCGGGCAAGGCGTATCCGGCCAGGGCGCCGTGGTATCCGAACGCGCCCGCGCTGGCGACCGAGTGGCTCACCAGCGCCATGAACGGCTACCCGTACACCTTGAAGGCGCTGATCCTGTGGAGCTGCAATCCCGTCTACGGCATCACGGGCTTGCGCGCGCAGATCGGCAAGGAGCTGGCCGATCCGAAGAAGATTCCCCTGATCGTCGCCATCGACCCCTTCATCAATGAAAGCTCGGCGTTTGCCGACTACCTGCTGCCCGATACCTTGCTGTATGAAAGCTGGGGCTGGGCCGGCGCCTGGGGCGGCATGCCCGTCAAAATGAGCACGGCGCGCTGGCCCGTGGTCGAACCGCGCGTGCAGAAAACGCCCGATGGCCAGACCATCTGCATGGAATCGTTCTTCATCGCGCTGGCCAAAACGATGGCCTTGCCGGGCTTCGGCCCGGAGGCCTTGCAGGACATGGATGGCCAGCGCTTCCCCTTGCTGCGCGCGGAAGACTGGTATCTGCGCGGCGGCGCCAACATCGCCTGGCAGGGCAAGACGGCCGTGCCGGAGGCGAGCGACGACGACATCGCGCTGTCCGGCGTGGCGCGCATCCGCCCCGAACTGGAGCGCACCCTGAAGCCGGAAGAGTGGCGCAAGGTGGCCTTCATGCTGGCACGCGGAGGACGCTACCAGAGCTATGGCGAAATGTTTGGCCTGCGCCTGCCGCCACCGGCGAATGCCAAGGCGCCGGCAGCTCCCGTGCCGGTGGCGGATGAGACGCCATATCCGCAGGACTGGTCCACGCACCGCTATCTGAAACCGATGATGCTGTACAACGAGGGGCTGGGCGTGAGCAAGAACAGCTTGAGCGGCAAACGCTTCCCCGGTACGCCCGCCTGGAGAGTGGCGGCGTTTGCCGACGGCACACCCGTGCGCAAGGCCTACCCGGCCAGCGAGTGGCCATTCGAGTTGATCAGTTTTAAATCGGCGCTGCAGAACTCCTACAGCATCGGCGCGCGGCGCTTGCGCGGCATCCATCCGGACAACCCGGTTGCCGTGCATCCCGACGATGCGGCGCGTTTGAAACTGGAAAATGGCGATGAAATATATCTGGAAACGCCGGGCGGCAGGGCCAGGGCCACGGTGATGCTGCGCCATGGGGTGCAGCGCGGCGTGATCGCCATTGAACATGGCTTTGGCCACAAGGAGCATGGCGCGCGGGCCCACCGCATCGGCAAGTCGCGTCAGCCCGACGAGCCGGCCATCGGCGCGGGCATCAACCTGAACGATCTGGGATTGACGGACCCGAGCCGCGGCGACAAGAACGTGTTTGTCGATCCCGTGTCGGGCACGTCGGTGCGGCAGGGACTGCCGGCGCGCATCGTGCGGGCTTAAATCTCCCCACTGGCCATCAGCAGCCGGGCTACCTCGGCTGCTGAGTGCAGGCCCAGTTTTTCCATCGTGTTATGGCGGTGCACCTGCACCGTCTTGTCGCTGATGCCCAGCTCGCGGGCGATGACTTTCGAGGCTTTGCCTTCGGCCATCAGCAGCGCCACTTCGCGCTCGCGCGCGGTCAGCCTGGCCAGCGCCGATTGCGCCGTATTCGCGCTGGCGGCGTTGCGGCTTTCCTCCACGCTGCGGGCCACGGCGCGCGAGACGGCGTCCAGCAGCACCTGGTCCTTGCACGGCTTTTCCAGAAAATCACAGGCGCCGGCCTTCATCGTCTGCACGGCCATGGCCAGGTCGCCATGGCCGCTGAGGAAAATCACGGGCAGAGATATGGCGTGCCCGCTTTTATTCTTCAACTCCTGTTGCAGTTCCAGTCCGCTCATCAAAGGCATGCGCACGTCGAGCAGCAAGCAACCGGGCGCATGGCCATCATAGCGCTGCAGGAAGTCGCGCGCCGATTCAAACGTCGCCACTTGCCAGCCGGCCGAATCGAACAGATAGGCCAGCGAGCGGCGCATGGCGGCGTCGTCGTCGACGACAAAGATGATCGCATCGCTTTCGTTCATGGTGTTTCCTTTTCCTTGTGCGCTTCCATACCGGTATCTTCGGGCAGGCGGAACCAGACCGTCAAGCCTGGCGCATCGGCGTTGGCATGCGCCGACAGGCTGCCGCCGAACGATTCGATGATGCTTTTGCTGAGCGACATGCCCAAGCCCAGGCCTTCGGCCTTGGTGGTAAAAAACGGTTCGAACAGGCGCGCCATCTGAGCCGCTTGCAGGCCGCAACCGGCGTCGCGCACGGCCACCGTGCAGGCGCCGTTTTCGCGGTGCAGCAGTACGCCGATGGGGTGCCCCGGATTGTCGTTTTCCACCTGCGCATCGAGCGCATTCTTGAGCAAATTGAGCAGCACCTGCTGCACTTGCTGCGGGTCGGCCAGCACGCGCGCGTCAGGACTGGCCGTGTCGTGGCGCCAATCGATCCGCGCTTGCGGATGGGCCGCGCGGAACAGCGATACCGATTGCTCCACGGCGTCGGCCAGGGCGAAGGGCGTGCTGTGCGCGGGACGCTTTTGCGCCATCGCGCGGATGTGCCGGATGATGGCGCCCGCGCGTTCGCTTTGCGTGGCGATTTCCTGCGCGCCGTCGAGCAGTGGCGCCGCGTCGAGCCGGCCCGCCGCGATGCGGCGCGCCATGCCGCGCGCGAAATTACCGATGGCCGCCAGCGGCTGGTTCAATTCGTGCGCAATGGCGCTGGCCATCTCGCCCAGGATGGCCAGGCGCGCCGTGTGGTCGAGCGTGGCCTGGCGCTGGCGCACCTGTTCTTCCAGCGCGCGCTGCTGGTGCTGGGCGGCGCGCAATTGCTCCGTGCGTCGGCTGACCAGGTATTCCACGCGCACCGTATGCACGGCCCAGGCCACCAGCAAGGCCAGCACCAGCAGCATCCAGCCCCAGTAGCGGCGCAGGGCCGTCTCGAACGTCAGCTTGTCCAGGTAGGCGTAGGGGCCGATGCGCAGCTCGCGGAACAGTTCATCGACGATCTGGTAATCACTGGGCACGGTCCAGCTGTAACCTTCATTGGTACGCGGCATGGCCAGCAGGGCCTGCGCCACTTTTTTCGCCAGCGCTGGCGGCGTCTGGCGCAGGGCCACGAAGGGCCAGTCCGGATACAGCCGCGACGAGCTGGCGCAGCGAAAACCGGGAATCGGGCGCGTGGTGATCACGCGCAGTTCATCGGCGCGCACTTCGCCGCGCGCCACCATCTGTTCCAGCAGACAGGTGCGCACGATGCCGGCATCCATGCGTCCCGCCCGCACGGCGTCGACGATCTGCTGCGAGGGGAAACCGCTGTAGCGCAGGCTGGCAAAATCATGCGTGGGATCGATGCCCGCTTCGCGCAGTTCGCGTGCGGCGATCTGGTAGCCACCAAACGCATCGGGTGCTACCGCCATCACGTTCTTGCCCGCCAGGTCGGCCAGGTCATGCAGCGGCGACGCGCTGCGCACGACGATGGCCGAGCCGATGGCCTGGCGCGGCGAGTCCGTCCATGGCGATTCGAGCGTGGCGATGCGGCTGGCGCCATCGCTGTGTTCCAGCGCCACGTAATGGCCGCTGCTGGTGATGGCAAAGGCGATCGCTTGCGACTGCACGGCACGCGTCAAGCCCGCCTGGTCGTAGTCGGCCAATGTAAAACGGATGCCGGGGATGCTCGCTTGCAGGTGGCGCGTCACGTACGACCAGTCCTGCTGCACGGCGTCGGCGCCCTTGTAGGCGAGCACGCCTATTCTCACCTCCGGGACCTCTGGCCGTGCGTCATCCGCTTGCGCGCCGTGCAGACACAGCGCCGCCAGCGCGAACAGTAAAAAACGCACTAGAACATGCTGCGCTGCGCCGCGCGCGCATCGCCGAACAGCTCCAGCAGCAGTTTCTTGATCGGTGCGGGCAGCGGCGCGTCCGCGATTTTCGCGCCGTCGTACCAGACGTGCGTTGCTTCCCCAGCCAGCGCCAGGCGCCGCGCCAGGGTGATGCGGCAGGGCACGATGTGCAGCTTGTAATGGGTGAAGACGTGCACGATGGGCAGCAGCCGTTCCTGCGTCTCGATTGCGCCGAACGGCGCCACGGCGCGTGCCAGTACCTGCTGGTCTATCTCTCGCGGCGAGTCTGCATCGGCCAGCATGTGGCCATCGAGTTCGGGCAGCGACAGCAAGCCGCCCCAGATGCCCGAGCCGGGGCGCTGCTCCAGCAGCACCTGGCCGTTGTCGATGATGACTAGCATGACGGCGTGCTTTTCCGGGCTGGTTTTCTTCGGTTTACGCACCGGCAAATCCTTGGTGCGGCCGGTGGCGTAGGCCACGCAGCGCGGTTGCAGCGGGCAGCGGCCGCAATCGGGGCTGCTGCGCGTGCACAGGGTGGCGCCGAAGTCCATCAAGCCCTGCGTGTAGGCTTCGATACCGGTTTCAGGCAGCAGCGCCTCGGCGCGGCGCCACATGGCTTCCTCGACCCGTTTTTCGCCGGGATAGGCATCGATGCCAAACGTGCGCGCAAACACGCGCTTGACGTTGCCGTCCATGATGGCCGCGCGCGTGCCGCTGGAAAACGCGGAGATGGCGGCCGCCGTCGAGCGGCCGATGCCGGGCAGCTCGGCCAGCAGGGCCGGGTCGCTGGGAAAGACGCCATCGTATTCGGCCACCACGCGCTGCGCGCACTTGTGCAGGTTGCGCGCCCGCGTGTAGTAGCCAAGGCCGCTCCATTGCGCCATCACGTCTTCCACCGGGGCGCTAGCGAGGTCGCGCAGGGTGGGGAAGCGTTCGAGGAAGCGCGCGTAGTAGCCGAGTACGGCGGTGACCTGCGTTTGCTGCAGCATGATTTCGGACAGCCAGATCAGGTAGGCGTCGCGCGTGTTTTGCCACGGCAGCGCGTGGCGGCCATGCTGCTTTTGCCAGGCGATGATGGTGGCGGAAAAAGTCGGGTCGATATAATTTTCAGGCGCGTTTTCAAACTGAGTTGTGCCCGTGGCGGGCGAGAGCGGATGCAGCAGACGTTTCATGCAAGATTCCAGTGTTCTGTGGTGTGATGGTGCTGATGTTGCTCAGCTTGCGCTGGCAGCGCGCAAGGCGGCCAGCAATTGCGCCAGCTGCGCCTTGTCGCGTTCGAGCGCCGCCAGGCTGGCCTCGAAACCGGCGATTTTCTGTTCGAGGCTGCCGGTGGCGTCGTGGATGCGCTGGATCGAGGCAAAGCGCAGTTTCAGCTGTTCCTTGTACTCGACGATCTGCGCTTCGAGGGGCGCCATGATGACTTTCAGCCAGGCGCTCGCGTCGTCGTTGGCGTTGGTGAAGCTGCGCCGCACGCGCGAGGCGATGGTGTCGAAGAATTTTTCCATCAGCACGACGCGGCTGGTGGTGAGCAGGGTCGCCGTGCCGAACTGCTTATGGTAGACGGCTTCGATGTCGGCGATCTCCTGGCGGTAGCGGGCCAGCGAAAACGGCATCGGCAAGGCCAGCGCCAGACCGTGTTCGGAGGCGAATTTGCGGTACATCACGTTCATCATTTCCGTGATCTCGGCCGTCTTGCCTTCCGAGCGGTCCAGGTTACTGGCGATGCGCTCGAAATACTGGCGCACGGCCTCGCGCAGGCCCGTGAAAAAGCGGCTGCGCTGCATGGCCGCGCGCACGCCATCGATATCGTCGCGCACGATGTCCATGCCCAGGCTCGTATACAGCTCCGTCGACAGGCGCGTAAACACGGCGCGCGTCGCTTGCAGCTTGAACAGGCTGCTGTCGAATTCCTTCTTCTCGATATCGATGCGCCGCATCATGTGGGCGATCACGCTCTGGTTCTTGCCGCGCAGGCTGTGCAGCTCGTGCAACTGCTCGGCGATGCCGCGCGCGCGCGCCGCCGCCTGCACCTGCTGCGCCGCTTCGATGGCGTTCAGGTCGAACGCCAGCTGGCGCCGGATGATGTCCTTGCGCGCGGGGATCAGCTCCTCGAACAGGGCCGTCTCGAGCGCCTGCAGACGGCTCTTTTCCAGCAGCGCCGCATCGTGGTTGATCTTGCCCACCAGGGCCTTTTGCGCCGACACGGGAAACACCTGGCCAGCGTCCAGGGCCAGCAGATGCGCCACGCTGGCCTGCTGGCGCTCAATGGCTTGCTCCACCTCGGCGTCGCCGCGCAATTCATCCCACATGCTGTCGATCTTGTTGAGCACCACCAGGCGCCCCGCGCCGGCGCCGATATGGTTGCGCCATACCTCGATGTCGCTGCGCGTGACGCCCGTGTCGGCCGCCAGAATAAACAGCACCGCGTGCGCATTCGGGATCAGGTTCAGGGTCAGTTCCGGTTCCGTGCCGATGGCGTTCAGGCCGGGCGTATCGAGGATCACCAGGCCCTGTTTCAGCAGCGGATGGGGGAAGTTGATGATGGCGTGGCGCCACATGGAAATTTCCACCTGGCCGTCTTCGTCCAGCATGGCGGGAGCGTCCGCGTCGTCGGCGTCGTACAGGCCGTAACGCGCCGCTTCTTCCACGCTGACTTTTTTCGTCAGGCTGACCTGGCGGATGGCGTCCTGCATGTCGTCGCCCGCATCGATGTTCAGGGGCAGGACGGTCCAGGCGGCGGGCAGGTCGCGGTAGTCGCTGGTCGACAGGTTCTGCGCGCGCGTCTCGATGGGCAGCAGACGGATCGATGGCGGCCAGGCGGCGTCGTACAGCAGCTCGGTGGGGCACATGGTGGTGCGGCCCGCGCCCGAGGGCAGGATGCGCTGGCCATAGCCGGCAAAGAAGATGGCGTTGATCAGCTCGGATTTGCCGCGCGAGAATTCCGCCACGAAGGCGACAGATAAACGGTCGTCAAGCAGGCGGGAACCACAGCGCGCCAGGCGCAGCGCGGAAGCGCCGTCGACCAGGCCCGCCGCGCTGGCGGCTTGCCGGTATGCCTGCAAGGCGGCCTGCACGTCCTGCCGCCATGCGCTGTATTGTTCCAAATCTCTGACCATCAGGCCCCCTTTACTTTTGACAGTTCACGCAGTAGAACGTGGAACGCTGTCCCTGCACGATCTGGCGGATAGGCGCGCCGCACACGCGGCATGGCTTGCCCGCGCGGTTGTACGTGAAATACGTTTGCTGGAAATAGCCGGACTGGCCGTTTACGCCGATGAAGTCGCGCAGGGTGCTGCCGCCTTGCACGATGGCTTCGGCCAGCACGTCGCGGATCGCTTGCGCCAGTTTCTCATAGCGCGCCAGGCCGATGCGCCGGGCCGGCGTCTTCGGGTTGATCCCCGCGCGAAACAGGCTTTCGGAACAATAGATATTGCCCACGCCGACGACGATATCGCCCGCCATCAGTACCTGCTTGATATTGGTGCCCTTGTTGCGCGTTTTTTCGAACAGCAGCCGGCCCGTGAAGCCGCCTTCCAGCGGTTCCGTGCCCAGGCCGCGCAGCAGCGCGTGGCCATCGAGCGGGCCGTCGGCCTCGTCGTGCCACAGCACGGCGCCGAAGCGGCGCGGGTCCGTCATGCGCAGCACCTGGCTGCCGCCGTCCGCGTCTTCCACGACGAGGTCGAAATGGTCGTGCTTTTGCGCCTCCGTGCCCGTCGGCAGCACGCGCAAATGGCCCGACATGCCCAGGTGGATGATCAAGGTGCCGTGGCGGAAGTGGATCAGCAGGTATTTGCCGCGCCGTCCCGTCAGGCCGATGGTTTGCCCCGACAATTGTTCGCCCAGGGCTGGAGGGAAGGGCCAGCGCAGGCCGTCGCGGCGCAGCACGACGGCGCGCACGGCGCGGCCCTCGATATGGGGCGCGACACCGCGCCGTGTGACTTCGACTTCTGGCAATTCTGGCATAGGGCTCGAATGGTTGAAAACCGGGTAAAAACAGGCGGGTTGCCGGCCGATGGCTGGTCCGGGCCGGCTACGCCGCCACGACGTATATATTTCGTTACATACGTGAAGTACGCGATAGCCGTGTTGGGCGTAGAATCAAACTTTGCCGTTTAGCCAGGATCAGCCTTTGAAAAACGCTTTCGCCATTGTAACCTTGTCCGCCCTGATGGCCACGCATGCCATGGCACAGACGCCCGTCGCCCCCGCCGATGCCGCGGCCGGCCCCTCGGCGGCCGCGCCGCAGGAGCTGGACGCCGACGCCAAGACGAAGGGTTTGCCCAAGGTCGAATTGAGCAGCGATCTGCTGTACAAGCTGACCCGCGCTGAAATGGAATTCAAGAGAGGCCAGTGGCAAGGGCCGTACGTGACGATGATGGTGGCGGCGCAGCAGACGCGCGACCCGCGCCTGGCGCGCCGCGCTTCGGAAATGGCGCTGGCCGCCAAGCAGGGCAGCGAAGCGCTGGCGGCCATCCGCCTGTGGCGCGAGCTGGCGCCCGATTCGGACGAGGCGACGCAATTCTTCCTCGGCTTTGTCGTGTTGACGGACAAGATCGAAGAAGCGGAACCGATTTTCGCCGAGCGCCTGGCCAATGCGCCGGCGGGCGCGCGCGGTGTGGCCCTGTTCCAGATGCAGCAGATTTTGTCGCGCTCGAATGACAAGCTGTATGCCTATTCGATGGTGACGCGCCTGGTGCAGCCCTACCTGGATATGTTCGAAGCGCACCTGGTGCTGGCGCAGGGCGCCCTGTCGATCGGCGAGCGTGAGCGTGCCATCGGCGAAGCGAACAAGGCGCTGGCCATCAAGCCGAACTCCGAGCTGGCCGTGCTGACCCTGGCGCAGGTGACGGGCGAGTCCGAGGCGGCGGGCAAGGTGCTGGCCACTTTCCTGCAAAAGAATCCGGACGCCGTCGAAGTGCGCGGCGCGTATGCGCGCCTGCTGGTCGAACAAAAACAGCTGGAGCCGGCGCGCGACCAGTTCCTGCTGCTGCTGAAAAGCGCGCCCGATAACGTGGGCGCCCTGTATGCGCTGGGTATCGTGGCGCTGCAGCTGGAAGACACCAAGGGTGCGGAGCAGTACTTCAAGCGCTTCCTGGCCGTGCTCGATAAATCCCCTGGCGACACGCGCGATCCTTTCAAGGCCCTGATGATTTTGTCGCAGATCGCCGAGACGCGCGGCGACACGGCCGGCGCCATCGCCTGGCTGGACAAGGTCGACAACAGCGCATCAAGCGGTTATGTCGAGGCGCGCTTGCGCCGCGCCCAGCTGATCGCGCGTGGCGGCAATCTCGATGCGGCGCGCAAGGCGCTGACGGAAATCGAAACGGACGATCCGGCAAGCCAGGCGCAGGTGCTGCTGGTCGATGCGCAATTCCTGCGCGACGCCGGCTATGTGCAAAGCGCCTACACGGTGCTGGAAAACGCCTTGCTGCGCTTCCCCGACAATCCGGAACTGCTGTACGACTACGCCTTGCTGGCCGAGCGCCTGGATAAACTCGAGCTGATGGAAGCGAGCCTGCACCGCGTGATGGCGCTGGCGCCCGACAATCAGCATGCGTATAACGCCCTGGGCTACTCGCTGGCCGAGCGGGGCATCCGCTTGCCGGAAGCCCATGCGCTGATCGAAAAAGCGCTGCAGATGGCGCCGGGCGACCCGTTCATCATGGACAGCATGGGTTGGGTGCAGTTCCGCATGGGTAACCTGGCCGCCGCGGAAAACGCGCTGCGCCGCGCCTATGCCGTGCGCAGCGATCCGGAAATCGCCGTCCACCTGGGCGAAGTGCTGTGGCAGAAGGGCGACAAGGATGAAGCGCAAAAACTGTGGCGCGAAGCGCGCAGCAAGGACCCGAAAAACGATGCGCTGAAAAGTACCCTGGCGCGACTGAATGTCAGTTTGTGATTGTTAACCCAAGGGCAAAAACCGGGGTCAGACCCTGCAGGGGGAATGCGTTCCAGTGGAACGCATTCCGATCCCGCAGGGACTGACCCCACCTTGTCGCTGCCGGTTCTTTACTATTCCCATGTTAAAAAAACTCCTCCCCCTCACACTCGTCTGCCTGTCCCTCTCGGCCTGCTCGACCCTGACTTCCCCATTCTCGTCCGGCGCCGCGCCATCCGGTAAAACCGTCGCCCCTTACCGCGAACAGGTGGAGCTGACGGGCCGCTTGAACGTCGTGTACCAGAAGGATGACAAGCCCGAATCGGCAACCGTCAATTTCAACTGGCAGCAGACGGCGCAGCGCACGGATGTGACCTTGTATTCGCCCGTCGGCAGCACCCTGGCGACGATTGCCGTCACGCCGCGCGAGGCCGTGTTGACGCAAAGCGGCAAGGCGCCGCGCAGCGCGCCCGATGTCGATACCCTGAGCGCGCAGATGCTGGGCTGGTCCTTGCCCGTGTCGGGCTTGCGTGACTGGCTGCAAGGCTATGCCGTGGGCGCCGATGGCAAGCGCTTTGTCGCTTCGCCCGCGAACGACAGCGTGACGACCAAAGACGGCTGGCGCTTGCGCTATGTGTCGTGGCAAGAAGTAGGGCAAAATGCGGCCGACAATACACCGGGCGCCTTGCCGCAACCGCGGCGTATCGATGCCGAACGCAATGCCAGCGCGCAGGCCGATGCCGTCTCGCTGCGCATCGTGCTCGATCCCGCCACTTCCGCACCTGCACCATGACACTGACGACTTTGAACAATTGCCCGGCACCGGCCAAGCTGAACTTATTTCTACACGTCAACGGCCGCCGCGCCGATGGCTACCATCTGCTGCAGACGGTGTTCCAATTGCTCGACCATGGCGACACCTTGCACTTCGCGCTGCGCGACGACACGGCGATTGTCCGCGTGACGGCGCTTGCCGGTGTGCCGCAGGAGCAGGACCTGATCATCCGCGCCGCGAAACTGCTGCAGGCCGAAGTGCTGCGCCGCAAGGGCGCCTTGCCGCGCGGTGTCGATATCGCCATCGACAAGGTGCTGCCCATGGGCGGCGGTCTCGGGGGCGGCTCGTCCGATGCGGCCACGGCACTGATGGCCTTGAACCGCCTGTGGCAAGCGGGATTGACGCGCGAGGAATTGATGGCGCTGGGCTTGCCGCTGGGTGCCGATATCCCGTTTTTCATCTTTGGCGAGAATGCCTTTGCCGAAGGCGTGGGCGAGGCCTTGCAGCCTGTCGCCACGCCAGAATGCTGGTATGTGGTGATCGAGCCGGGCGTGCAAGTACCCACCGCTGCAATTTTTTGCGCGGAAGGCTTGACGAGAAATACCGAACCCGTCACAATAGCGGACTTTTCCAGGTACCTCGCAGAAGGAAACGATGCGGGCGGGTTTGGTAAGAATGATTTACAGCAAGTAGCATGCAGTCTTTTCAAGCCGGTAGCAGATGCGGTAGAATGGCTGGGTGCTTACGGTGAGGCCAGGATGACTGGTTCCGGTGCTTGTGTATTTAGTGCGTTTGACAGTCAGGAAGAAGCGGATGCGGTGCTCAGCAATGTGCCACCAGTCTGGATCGCCTGGAAGGCAAAAGCGCTGAGTCACCACCCGATGCTCACCATGTTGTAGAGAGAAAAAAAGATTTTGCTTAGCGTCAAATAGTCGGTATAATACTGGCCAACATGACGGCAAGCAGTCAGTAACGTAGGGGAATCGCCAAGCTGGTTAAGGCACTGGATTTTGATTCCAGCATGCGAAGGTTCGAATCCTTCTTCCCCTGCCACCATTTCACCGTAGTCTGTCGATGCGAAGTTGGCGTCCAGTGCGGGAAAAAGCAGATGTGTCGCCACGCGGCATATTCTAAACAATGACTGACCGGGCCTATGCCCGGTTAGTGCTTTTCAAGACTTCTATATCACCTCTTGGGACTCCCATGGCTTACGAAAACCTGATGGTTTTTACCGGCAACGCGAATCCAGCGTTGGCAGAGGGGGTCGCAAAAAACCTCGGCATCCCTCTCGGTAAAGCAAACGTTTCGAAATTCTCCGACGGCGAAGTAATGGTCGAGATTAACGAAAACGTGCGCGGCAAGGATGTTTTTGTTTTGCAATCCACCTGTGCTCCAACCAACGACAGCCTGATGGAAATCATGCTGATGGTTGATGCCTTGAAACGTGCTTCCGCTGGCCGCATCACCGCCGCCATTCCTTACTTCGGCTACGCCCGCCAAGACCGTCGTCCACGCTCCGCGCGTGTGGCGATTTCGGCCAAGGTGGTGGCGAACATGCTGGAAGAAGCCGGTGTCGAGCGCGTCCTGATCATGGACTTGCACGCTGACCAGATTCAAGGTTTCTTCGATATCCCAGTCGACAATATCTACGCTTCGCCAATTTTGCTGGGCGACCTGCAAAAGAAAAACTACCAGGATTTGCTGGTGGTGTCGCCGGACGTCGGCGGTGTGGTACGTGCGCGCGCCCTGGCAAAACGCCTGGGCTGCGACCTGGCCATCATCGACAAGCGTCGTCCAAAAGCGAACGTGTCCGAAGTGATGAACATCATCGGTGAAGTCGAAGGCCGCAACTGCGTGATCATGGATGACATGGTCGACACGGCAGGCACGCTGACCAAGGCTGCCGAAGTGCTCAAAGAGCGCGGCGCGAAAAAAGTCGTGGCGTATTGCACCCACGCGGTGCTGTCGGGCCCGGCGATCGACCGTATTTCGGCTTCGCCACTCGATGAGCTGGTCGTGACCGATACGATCCCCCTGTCCGAAGCGGCCCTGGCTTGCGGCAAGATTCGTCAATTGACGTGCGCGCCGCTGCTGGCCGAGACGTTCAAGCGCATCATCAAGGGTGACTCCGTCATCTCGCTGTTCATCGATTAATTCGGTAAGAGCAGCAACAGACGTAATGCCTGCGGCGCGACCGGCTTTTTGCCTGTTGCGCCGTAGTGTTTTAGTTTTCGGGGCGCGTCTGCGCCCATTTCCGAAGATTCCTGGTCGCGGGAATCTTCATAACACAAGGCGCAAGCCTTGTTCTTCTTGGAGTTTCACATGAAAGTTATCGCATTTAAACGCGAATTGCAAGGTTCCGGAGCGAGCCGCCGCCTGCGCATTTCCGGCCAAACCCCTGGTATCGTCTACGGTGGCGCTGAAGCCCCGGTGCTGATCTCGCTGGATCACAACGCTCTGTACCACGCGTTGAAAAAAGAAGTGTTCCACTCGTCGATCCTGGATCTGGAAATCGACGGCGTTTCCCAGCAAGTTCTGTTGCGCGACTTCCAAGTCCACGCATACAAACAACTGGTTCTGCACGCTGACTTCCAGCGCGTTGACTCGAAGCAAGCTATCCACGTGAAAGTGGCGCTGCACTTCATCAACGCTGACGTTTCCCCAGCAGTCAAACTGCACGGCGCGACCATCAGCCACGTAGCCAACGAAATCGAAGTTTCGTGCCTGCCAGGCCAACTGCCAGAATTCATCAACGTTGACCTGTCGAACATCGACGTCGGTCACTCGCTGCACGTCGGCGACCTGGTCCTGCCAGCTGGCGTGACCGTTGTGGCCCATGGCGACAACCTGACCATCGCTACCGCTTCGGTACCGGCTGGCCACGTTGCTGCTGAAGCTGAAGCAGCTGCTGCTGTTGACGCCGACAAGAAGTAATTTTGCCGCCGCAGCAATGCGGTAGTCGCAAGGAAAAACCCGCCAGGTTCGCCGCGCGGGTTTTTTTCTGCCTGTTTTCACCGATAATGTTTTCTTTTTCATTGCAGACACAGCCATGCCCATACGCCTGATCGTCGGCCTCGGCAACCCGGGACCCGAATACGAACAAACCCGCCACAATGCCGGTTTCTGGCTGGTGGACAATCTTGCCAACAGCTTGCCCGGCACGCGCTTGCAGCGCGATTCGCGCTATAACGCCATGCTGGCAAAAACATCGATCGCCGGCAAGGAAGTCTGGCTGCTCGAACCGCTGACCTTCATGAACCGCTCGGGCCAGTCCGTGGGCGCGCTGGCGCGCTTTTTCAAGATTGCCGCCGATGAAGTGCTGGTGGTGCACGACGAGCTCGATCTGATGCCCGGCATTGCGCGCCTGAAGAAAGGTGGCTCGGCCGGCGGCCACAATGGCTTGAAAGACATCACGGCCGCATTGGGCACGCAGGATTACTGGCGCTTGCGCCTGGGCATCGGTCACCCGCGCACCCTCAGCCTGCAGCAGCAGGTGGCCGACTTCGTGCTGCACCGTCCGCGCCGCGAAGACCAGGAGCTGATCGAGCAAGCCATCGAGAAATCCTTGCAGGTGATGCCGCAGATCGTCGAAGGCAAGTTCGAGGCGGCGACCATGAAGCTGCATACGGCTTGAGAACAGGGCCTGATGGCGTCACGATACGGCTGTTTTGGCGTCATTTGCCCATCATCGGGCTTTTGAAGCGCGCCTGTCAGGGGTACAATTGACCCCTTGAAATGCAGCACACGCACCATTCCCGGAAAACGGCGAGCGATAGCTCCGTTTTCCCTAACAGCACGGCAAGCACGCCGATAAACGGCGCCATGTGCTTTGATTATTAAAGGTTTTCCATGAGTCTCCAATGCGGTATCGTCGGCTTGCCGAACGTCGGCAAGTCCACCCTGTTCAATGCACTGACGAAAGCCGGCATTCCGGCTGAAAACTATCCGTTCTGCACCATCGAGCCGAACGTCGGCGTCGTCGAAGTGCCGGATCCACGCATGGATGCGCTGGCCGCCATCGTCAAGCCGGAACGCACGGTCAACGCCATCGTGGAATTCGTCGACATCGCCGGCCTGGTGGCTGGCGCATCGAAGGGCGAGGGCCTGGGCAACCAGTTCCTGTCGCACATCCGCGAAACGGACGCTATCGTCAACGTCGTTCGCTGTTTTGAAGATGACAACGTCATCCACGTGGCCGGCAAGATCAGCCCGCTCGACGATATCGAAGTCATCCAGACCGAACTGGCGCTGGCCGACATGGGCACCGTGGAAAAAGCGATTCATCGCGAAAACAAGAAAGCCCGCTCGGGCGACAAGGACGCGGCCAAGCTGCTGGCCATCATGGAACGCATGATGCCGTACCTGAACGACGCCAAACCGGTGCGCGCGATGGGCCTGGACGCCGACGAAATGGAACTGATCAAGCCCTTGTGCCTGATCACGGCCAAGCCGGCCATGTTCGTGGCCAACGTCTCCGACACGGGCTTTACCAACAACCCGCTGCTGGACCAGCTGACCACCTACGCACAATCGCAAAACGCGCCCATCGTCGCCATCTGCGCATCGATGGAAGCGGAAATCGCCGATCTGGATGCCGCCGACAAGGGCGCTTTTCTGGCCGACATGGGCCTGGAAGAGCCCGGCCTGGACCGCCTGATCCGCAGCGCCTACAAGCTGCTGGGCCTGCAAACCTACTTCACGGCGGGCGTGAAGGAAGTGCGCGCCTGGACCATCCATGTGGGCGACACGGCACCGCAAGCGGCCGGCGTGATCCACACCGACTTCGAACGTGGCTTCATCCGCGCGCAAACCATCGCCTATGACGACTTCATCACCTACAAGGGCGAAGCGGGCGCCAAGGAAGCGGGCAAGATGCGCGCCGAAGGCAAGGAATACGTGGTCAAGGATGGCGACGTGCTGAACTTCCTGTTTAACGTCTAAAGGCCTGGCAGATAAAAAAAACCTCGCGGCTTGCGAGGTTTTTTTGTTTCTGGCGCGCGTACAGCACGCTATGGCGTTGTGGCACCCTTGGTCGACGCTGTCGTCAAGCTGAGCGCCGTGTCGAGCGCCTCCATGAACTCGGGTACGTTGATGGGCTTGGTCAGATAGCGCAGGAAGCCGGCGTCGAGGCCTTTGCGCACGTCACGCGGCAGGGCGTTGGCCGACAAGGCGATGACGGGGATGTGCGCCGTCAGCGGATCGACGCGCAGCAAGCCCAGCACCTCGGTGCCGCTGATGCCGGGCAGATTGATGTCCATCAGGATCAGATCGGGCTGGTGCTGGCGCGCCAGCGCGATGCCGAGGTGGCCATCGACGGCGCTGAGCATGCCCAGGTCGCTGCGGCGGGCGATCAATTGCTCGACCAGGATCAGGTTGGCCGGATTGTCCTCCACGTACAGCACCTTGCGGCGCGGCGCATCGAGCGGCGCATCAGCCGATGGCTCCAGGCCCATATTCCCGGCATGCTCGCCGAGTTGCAGTTCAGGAGCAGATGAGGCTGCCAATTCGATCCAGAACAGCGTGCCGACCCCGACCTCGCTCTCCACCCCCAGCGTGCCACCCATCAGCTCGACCAGCTGCTTGGTGACCACGAGGCCGATGCCGGTACCTTCCTCGGTGCCGGCTTCCTGTCCCAGCCGGTTAAACGGCTGGAATAATTGTTGCAATTGCTCGGCGCTCAGGCCGTTGCCGGTGTCGCGCACGCTCAGGCGCACTTTATCGCCATGCCGTTTGCATTCCACCTGCACGCTGCCGCCCGTGCGGTTGTATTTGATCGCATTCGACAGCAGGTTGATGACCACCTGTTTGACGCGCGTCAAGTCGGCATGTACGTAGAACGGCTGGTCGAGTGTAGGGAAGGTCAGCGTGATGTCGCGCTTTTGCGCCTGCGGCGTGATCATCGCGCGGCAGTCGCGCAAGACTTCGGTGAGCGCCATCGCCTCGCGCGACATGGCGACCCGCCCCGATTCGATCATCGACAGGTCGAGAATTTCATTGATCAGGCGTAGCAGATACCAGCCGCCATTGAGGATCTGCTCCAGCGAGCGTTGCTGCGAGGCGCTGGGCGGCGGCGTGTCCGACGCCATCAGCTGGGCAAAGCCCAGTACCGCGTTGAGCGGCGTGCGCAACTCATGGCTCATGCTCGACAGAAATTCCGACTTGGCGCGGTTGGCCTTATCCGCCTGCGCACGCGCGTTTTCCAGTTCGATGCTATTGTCGCTCAGCACGCGATTGAGTAGCTCGCGCTCCTGCTCCGCATGCTTGCGCACGGTATTGTCGGTGCCGATCAGCAGATAGCCGATGATGGCGTCGTCCGCATCGCGCAGCGCCGTCACCGAGACGATCGCCGGGAAGCGGCTGCCATCCTTGCGCACATACGTCAGCTCATAACTGTCTTCGATCCCGCGCGACGCCTTGTAGACGAGCGCCTCAAAACCGGGCGCGATCAGCGTACCGATTTCCCCGGAGAGGGCGGTGGCGCGGCTGATGACCTCGGCCGGATCGGATATGCCGGCCGGCGTGATCTGGTTGATCACCTCGTCTGCCTGATAGCCCAGCATGCGCTCGGCGCCGACATTGAATAATTGGATCACACCCTGTGCATCGGTGGCGATGCAGGAAAAATAGGGGCTGTTGAAGATGGCTTCCTGCAGTACGCCCGCTTTCAGGAGCGCAGGCTGGGCTGCGCGCGCGGCGGTGCCGGCACGGTGAATGTCGTTCATGCTTACTGCCCTTGGTTCGCAACGCCCGCTTCCGGTCGGATTGGGCTGGCTGCACATTGTTGAGCGACAGGCGCTGTTGTCTTGTGAAAGACGCTGCTGTCTGTGTTGCTAAACCACATGACAAAGGATATTTTAGCAAATTTCCTTCCCATCGCCGCGTGCATCACGCGGACAAGACGACGTCAGCCGGGCAACCGGCTGACGTCGATCACGCCGCAAACGCCGGCCTTGAGGTGCTGGTCAATGCGACGATCAACTCCAGCACGCCTTCTGGCAATCCGACGGCATCGTGTATATCCCTCCAGAAACCCGACCGGCCAGTGCCGTGTTCCCGCACTATCGGGCACAATCATCATTCGACGGCCATGCGGCCCGAGCGTTGCCACGTCCACATCAGACCGATACCGGCCGAGGTGCCGCTGTTCTGGCGCAGCAGGGGGCTGGCACGGTTGGCGGCGCTTGCGTAGTTGTCGTAGCGTACAAAGGCAAAGGCGCGCCAGTCCTGGTGCAGCCGGTAGGAACCGCCCAGGCCCAGGCGCGTGAGCATCAGCCCGCTTTTTGCCGCATACGCCGGACGCTGATCGGTGGCAAACGCGGGGCTGACCCCATAAAAGTAATCGTTGATGGCGGCATTGCCCAGTACGGCGCCGACGCTGGCATCGACGTGCCATGCCTGCTGCTCGCCTTGCAGCGCGTACACGAGGCGCGGCTCGAACGTGGCGCCCTGGCGGCGCAGGCCGCCGCGCGCTTCGATGACGGCGCGCAAGGGCAGTTCCAGGCCCAGGCGGCTGTGTTGCGTCGGCTCGGCCAGCTTGATTTTCAGGCGCGGGCCAAATTCCAACAGGGTGCCCAGGTCCGGCATGCTGCGCCGGGCCGGCACGTCGCTGGACCTGGCCGGCAAGGACAGGGCGAAACCCACGTCGAATTCCACCCGCTCCGTGTCGAGCAGGCGCGCGCCCACGCCGGAGCGATCGGCCCGCAGCACTTTTCCGCGATAAATCAGATAGGGCAGGGCCAGGCTGCGCGTCGAGCGCTCGCTGGCACCCGGATAGGCGGGCGTGACGGCCGTGCCGCCGAAGATGCCCGCTTCCCATAAGGGTAACGCCGGCTCGGCGGCGTACGCGGGCGCCATGGCGGCCAGGAAGGTGATGAAGGCCAGCAAGGCAGGCGCGATATTCATCGGGGAACTCCGCAGGGTTTGCCGGCCTGTAGCGATTCCAGTGCCTTCTCGCTGAGCGCGCTCGATTGACCGCTTTTCTTTGCCAGCGCGATGGCTTGGCGGAAATGAAACTCGGCCGCATCGTAGCGGCAGGCCACGCTGGCGGCGCGTCCTGCCTCATGATGCAGCCGCGCCTGCCAAGCGAAGTCGCCATGGCCCAGTTCGGCATTGTCGGCCGCGGCCGCATAGCTGCGCATGGCTTGCGCCCAGTCTCCCTGGCTGGCCGATTCGCGGGCGAACTGCTCCTGCTGCGCCGCCATGCGCAGTTCGGTTTGCGTGGAGCAGGCGCCCAGCGCGATCAGGATCAGAGGCAGGACGAGGCAGGCGCGCAGGGAGAGTAGTGTGGACATGGCGCCACTGTAGCCCATGCGCAGGTGCGCACGTTTGCGCGGGACGCATGAATTGGGGGATTCGTGCGGCACTGATGACATATAATTTGCACACGACTTTGTTATTTTTGACAGTACACTTCACGGGAGCACCATGTTTTCACGTAAATTCCATTCTTGTGCACAGCTGATGCTGGCCACCTTGCTGATGGGCTTTGTCGCCGCGTCCCCCGCGCGCGCGCAGCAAGCGGCCGTCAAATTGCCGAATGTGGTGATCCTGGCCACGGGCGGCACCATCGCCGGCAGCGGCGCCGACAGCACCACCACCGTCGGCTACACCTCGGCCACCGTGGGCGTCGAGCGCCTGATCGCAGCCGTGCCGGAACTGAAAAAAGTGGCGAATGTGAAAGGCGAGCAAGTGTTCCAGATCGCCAGCGAAAGCATGGGCAATAGCCACTGGCTGGCCCTGGCCAAACGCATCAACGTGCTGCTGGCCTCGAACGATGTCGATGGCGTGGTCGTCACGCACGGCACTGATACCATCGAAGAGACGGCGTATTTCCTGAACCTCACCGTGAAGAGCCACAAACCGGTGGTCGTGGTGGGCGCCATGCGTCCGTCGACCGCCATTTCGGCCGACGGTCCCATCAATCTGTACAACGCCGTGATGCTCGCTGGCAGCAAGGAAGCCGTGGGCAAGGGCGTGCTGGTGGCCTTGAACGACCAGATCAACGCGGCGCGCGAAGTGACCAAGACGAACACCTCGACGACCGATACCTTCAAATCGCCGGAACTGGGCATGCTCGGCTACATCCAGGGCAGCAAGGCCTTTTTCTACCGCCAGTCGACGCGCAAGCACACCCTGGAATCGGAATTTGACATCAGCAAGCTCGATGCCTTGCCGCAAGTGGACATCGTGTATGGCTACGCCAACATGAACCGTGTCGGCATGGACGCGTTTATTGCCGCCGGCGCCAAGGGCATCATCCACGCGGGCGTGGGCGATGGCAGCGTGGCCGCGCAAATGAAGCCGGCCCTGGTGGAAGCGCGCCAGAAGGGCGTGCTGATCGTGCGTTCGAGCCGCGTCGGCCAGGGCATCGTGGCGCGCAATGGCGAAGCCAACGACGATGAACTCGACAGTGTCGTGTCCGACACCCTGAACCCGCAAAAAGCCCGCATCCTGCTGATGCTGGCCTTGACCAAGACCAACAGTACGCAAGAAATCCAGCGTATTTTCTACACGTATTGATCCTTCTCGCGCCAGGCCAGCCTTATTGGCTGAGCCTGGCTGATTTACGCTTGCCCGCTTTGCTGCCATACTTCGCTTCTGAATAACTTCCTGGCAGAAGCAGCAACACTGTTCCTTGTCCCCTGTTCATGGCTATCCTGTCCGACATCATCCTGTATCCGATCAAATCGTGCGCCGGCATCCATTTGCGCGAGGCGGTCTTGACGCGCTCAGGGCTGATGAGCGAACACGTGTTCGACCGCGAATGGATGGTGGTCGATGCGCAGGGCCGTTTCCTGACCCAGCGCGAACATCCGCGCATGGCGCTGATCGTGCCTTCCATCAAGGCCACCACCCTGGAATTGCGCGCACCGGGCATGCTGCGCCTGGAAATCGAGCTGGGCTTGCCACATCCGCAACTGGCACCCATGCTGGAAGTGCAGGTGTGGGACGATAGCGTGCGCGCCTACGATTGCGACGACGTCACGGCCACCTGGTTTTCCAACGCCATCGGCGTGCCGTGCCGCCTGGTGCGCTTTCACCCGGACGTGGTGCGCGCCACCAGCACCACCTGGACGGGCGGCGTGGCCGCTTCGACCATGTTTGCCGACGGCTACCCAGTGCTGATCGCCGGCAGTGCCTCGCTCGATGACGTGAATGACAAGCTGAGCGCCGCCGGCCGCGAGGCGCTGCCGATGAACCGTTTCCGTCCCAATCTGGTGATCGGCGACATCGGTGCCTTCGAGGAAGACTACGCCGACTTCCTGCAATTCGGCGCCACCGTGTTAACACCCGTCAAGCCGTGCTCGCGCTGCCCGATCCCGTCGGTGGACCAGGCCACGGGCGTGCCGGGACCGGACCCGCTCGACGTCATGCATGGCTATCGTGCCAAGCCCGAACTCGATGGCGCCATCTGCTTCGGCATGAACGCCATCGTCACCGAAGGCGGCGACGAGCGCATCGTGGTGGGGCAGGACATCGGTTTCGAACTGGCATTTTAAGCATGGCGCCCGCACACAAGGGTTTAAGGTTTCTATGAATCAAGCAATACCGCCGGACCCGCGCATTGCCAGCCTCGAAGCCGAAAACCAGGCCTTGCGCGCGCGCATGGCTTTCCTGCTGGAACAGGTCGAGCGCAACCACGACATCATGTGCCGCCACCAGGCGTTTGACCTGGAAATCGTCAGCGCGTCCACCTTTCCCGAACTGATCGGCACCATTTTTCGCACCTTGCCCGTGATTTCCGACCTCGACGGCGTTACGTTGAGCCTGCTCGACGAGGATGACGATATCGTGCTGGTGATGGAAAAGCTGGGCGTCGATTTCAGCGCCTTTCCGCAGTTGCTGTTCGTGCATGCCGTGGCGGAGCTGGGTTTTGCTGCACCAAAGCCCGCAGCTGAAGGGGAGGCGGCCTTGCCGCCGTCGCCCCTGCTGGGACAGTTCGACGCCGCCGTGCATGGCCCCCGTTTTCCGGGCATCGACGCTCCCTTGCGCAGCGTGGCGCTGGTGCCATTGTTGCGCAACAAGCGCCTGATTGGCAGCCTGAACCTGGCCAGCGGCGACATGACGCGCTTCACGCCTTCGCTGGGCACGGATTTCATCAAGCACATGGCCTCCATCATCGCCATTTGCCTGGAAAACGTGATCAGCAATGAAATGCTGAAGTACATCGGCTTGACCGATTCCTTGACGGGCGTCTATAACCGCCGCTATATCGACCGCCGGCTGCTGGAAGAAATCGGTCGCGCGCGGCGCCAGAATTATTGCATTTCGTGTATGTATATCGATATCGACCATTTCAAGCTGGTCAATGACACCTATGGCCACCAGGGCGGCGATGAAGTACTGCGCGAAGTGGCCACGCGCATCCGCACGGAATTGCGCCGCTCCGATGCGCTGGGCCGCTTCGGCGGCGAGGAATTCGTCGTCCTGCTGATCGATGCCGACCTCGACAGCGCGACCTTCGTTGCCGAACGCATCCGCGCCAGCATCGCCGGCACCATGTTTGACTTGCCGGGCAGCGCGCAAGCGTGGGTCAGCGTGTCGATCGGCGTGGCCAGCCTTGAGGCGGACGCGGCACTGCAACCGATCGAAACGGTGGCGCAGCAGCTGGTGGCGCACGCCGACCAGGCCCTGTACCAGGCCAAGGCGGGCGGACGCAACAAGGTCATCAGCTGGCAGGCGCAGGTCGGCTGACCAACATCGGCTGACTATTTCAATAATAATGTTTCGGCTTTGGCCACGGCGTCGGCCGTGCCGCGCAATACCACCACGTCGCCGCTGGCCAGCTGCGTCTCGGGGGTGACATCGAGGCGGTCGCGGCCGCGGCGGATGGCCGTCACGGTCGCACCGCAGCCAGCCACGTCGAGCATGCTCAAGGGCAAGCCCACACACTGCGCGCCCTCGCTGACGGTGACTGTATGCAGGCGTTCCAGCTCGGCATCGTCGCCTGTATCGCTGGAACCGTGGAAATAGCCGCGCAAGGACGCATAGCGCTCTTCGCGCGCCGCCTGCACCCGGTGCACCACGCGGCGCAGGGGCACGCCCATCATGATCAGCGCGTGCGAGGCGAGCATCAGGCTGCCTTCCATCAATTCCGGCACCACTTCGGCCGCGCCCGCTTTCTTCAACTGGTCGAGGTCGGTATCGTCGTAGCTGCGCACGATGACGGGCAAGGTCGGCGCCATTTCTTTAAGTAAATGCAATAACTTCAGTGCCGAGGGGGTATTCGCATAGGTGATCACCACGGCGCTGGCCCGGTAGATACCGGCCGCCACCAGGCTTTCGCGCCGGCCCGCGTCGCCATACGAGACGTGGGCGCCAGCCAGCTGCGCTTCCTGCACCCGTTCCGGGTCCAGGTCCAGCGCGTGGTATTCGATCTTTTCTTCCGCCAGCAGGGTGGCCAGGCTTTGGCCGCTGCGCCCGAAGCCGGCGATCAGCACGTGTTTCTGCGACGCCATGGTGCGCGTGGCGATCTTGGTCAGCGCCAGCGATTGCATCATCCAGTCGTTGGCCGCCAGCTTCATGACGATGGCGTCGGACTTGGCGATGAGGAAGGGCGCCACCAGCATCGACAGCACCATCGAGGCCAGCACCACCTGCACGACGAACGGATCCATCAGCTTGATGCCGCCCGCCAGGTTCAGCAGCACGAAGCCGAATTCGCCCGCCTGCGCCAGCCCCAGCCCCGTGCGCAAGGCCACGCCGTTGCTGGAGCCGAACAGCCGGGCCAGGCCCGCGATCAGGGCAAATTTCAGCAGCACGGGGCCGCACAGCAGCAGCAAGACCAGCCACCAGTTGTCGAGTACCACGCGGATGTTGAGCAGCATGCCGACGGTGATGAAGAACAGGCCCAGCAACACGTCGCGGAACGGCTTGATATCCTCTTCCACCTGGTGCTTGAATTCCGTCTCGGAAATGAGCATGCCGGCAACAAACGCCCCCAGGGCCAGCGACAGCCCGGCCCGTTCCGTGATCCAGGCCGCGCCCAGCGTGATCAAGAGCAGGTTGAGCATGAACAATTCTTGCGAGCGGCGCTTGGCGACGATGGTCAGCCAGCCGCGCACCAGCTTCTGGCCGATGAACAAGAGCAGAATGAGGACAACCAGGGCCTTGCCGCCCGCCCAGGCCAGGGTTTCGGCCAGATTGTCGGAATCGCGCGTGAGGGCGGGGATCAGGATCAGCAGGGGCACCACGGCCAGGTCCTGGAACAGCAAAATGCCGATGATCTTGCGGCCGTGTTCGCTTTCCAGTTCCAGCCGTTCCGTGAGCATTTTCGAAACGATGGCCGTCGACGACATGGCCAGCGCGCCACCCAGGGCGAACGCGGCTTGCCAGCTCAGGTGGAGGTAGGCGGACAGGTAGCGTCCGACGAACCAGCCGAAGACGACGGTGGCGATGATGGTGGTGACCACCTGCGCCATGCCAAGGCCGAAGACGATGCGCCGCATGGCGAGGAACTTGGGCAGAGAAAATTCCAGCCCGATGGAAAACATCAGGAAGACGACGCCGAACTCGGCCAGGGTGTGGCTGGCCTCGTTTTCCGCCGCCAGGCCCAGCGCATGGGGGCCGATGACGATGCCGACGGCCAGGTAGCCCAGCATGGGCGGCAGATGCAACATTCTGAAAGCGACCACGCCCAGCACGGCGCTGCCGAGTAACATCAGGGTCAGTTCAAGCGAGGAAAACATGGGTTGCCCGGTACGGTCAATGGAAATCGTTGTTTGTTGTGACTGGCAAGTTTTTTGCTTTCCTAATTCGTTTATACTTTGGGCATGAGTGTAACCCATGAAAAAACAATGCTGAAAGCTTTTGATCGAATTGACATGCAAGCGACGACCGAGCGCGCCGTCGCGCTGGCCCGCACCACCTTGCAGATCGAGTCCGACGCCATCGTTGCGCTGCACGCGCGCCTGGCCACGGACGACAGCGTGGGCCGCGCCGTGGCGATGTTGCTGCAATGCAAGGGGCGTGTCGTCGTCTCCGGCATCGGCAAGTCCGGCCATATCGCGCGCAAGATTGCCGCCACCCTCGCTTCCACCGGCACGCCGGCCCTGTTCGTGCATCCGGCCGAAGCGGCCCATGGCGACCTGGGCATGGTCACCTCGGACGATGCGTTTATTGCCATATCGTACTCCGGCGAATCGTCGGAACTGATGGCCATCATGCCCGTCGTCAAGCGTATGGGTGGCGTGCTCATTTCCATGACGGGCAAGCCGAACTCCAGCCTGGCGCAATTGGCTGACGTGCACCTGGATATTTCTGTTGAGAAAGAAGCCTGTCCGCTGAACCTGGCGCCGACGGCCAGCACCACCGTCACCCTGGCCCTGGGCGATGCGATCGCCGTGGCTTTGCTCGACTTGCGCGGCTTCAAGGAAGAAGATTTCGCCCGCTCGCACCCGGGCGGCGCCCTGGGCCGCCGCCTGCTCACGCATGTGCATGACGTCATGCGCAGCGGCGAACGGGTACCGAAGGTGCCCGTGGACGCTTCCTTGCTGCAGGCGCTGGAAGAAATGACGAAGAAGGGCATGGGCATGACGGCCGTCGTCGATGCGGATGAGCGCCCCGTGGGCGTGTTTACCGATGGCGACTTGCGCCGCATGTTCGAGCGTGTGCAGGATTTCACGCAAGTGGCGATCCGCGACGTCATGCATGCGCAGCCGCGCAGCATCGCGCCCGAACGCCTGGCCGTCGATGCCGTGGCCGTGATGGAGCAGTTCCGCATCAACCAGATGCTGGTCGTCGATGCCGACGGCAAGCTGGTAGGCGCGCTGCATATCCATGATCTGACGCAAGCGAAGGTGATCTGATGGAGAGCGTAGCGGACAACCTGGCGCGCGCGGCCAAAGTCAAACTGATGATCTTTGACGTCGATGGCGTGCTCACCGACGGCAGCCTGCATTTCGGCCCCGATGGCGAGATGATGAAAACGTTTAATGTGTATGATGGCCTGGGCATCAAGCTGCTGCAGGAATCGGGCGTGCAGACGGCCATCATCAGCGCACGCCGCTCGGCCATCACGGCGCGCCGCGCGCAAGACCTGGGCATTACCCATGTGCACCAGGGCGGTCACGACAAGCTGACGCCGTTTCGCGAACTGCTGGCGCTGACGGGCTTGACGGAAGAGCAATGCGGCTATATCGGCGACGATGTCATCGATGCGCCCATCCTGCGCCGCGTGGGCTTTGCCGTCAGCGTGCCGGGCGGGCGTCCGGAAGCGCTGGACTTGGCGCACCATGTGACGCAGGCCGGCGGCGGTCGTGGCGCGGTGCGCGAGATCTGCGAATTCCTGCTGCGCGCGCAGGATAACTATGCGCGCGTCATGGCGCCATTCCTGGAGTGAGGCGCATCGCCTTGCCGCCAGTCAGATTTGAAAGAGTGAAAGCCTATGCGTAAGCCAGGAGGCGCCCATCGCTGGCGCATGATTTTTACCGTGCTTGGGGCCGTCGTCTTTGCGCTGGGCAGCTTCTGGCTGCTGGAAGTGATGAACAAGAATGCCCAGGACATCACGGCCAGCAAGCATCTGGATGAGCCAGACTATTTCATCACCAATTTCAGCCTGGTGCGCATGGACTTGACGGGTAAACCCAGCTATATCGTGTCGGGCACCAAGCTCACGCATTATCCGCTCGATGATTCCTCCGATATCGACCAGCCTTTCGTGCGCAAGCTCACGCCAGGCATGCCGCCGATGAACATGAATGCGGAACTGGCGCATATCGACCAGGGCAATACCCGGCTGCAACTGCACCGCAATGTCGTGATCGACCGCGTGGCCAGTCCGAAGGCGCAGAACCTGACAGTCAAGACGGAAGCGCTGACGGTATTCCCGGATGAAGAAAGAATGGAAACGGACGTGCCTGTCGATATCCTGACGGGCGCCTCGCGCATCAATGGCATCGGCATGAAGGCCAATAACGCCACCGGCGTGGTGGAAGTGTCGAATGCGCTGCGCATGGTCCTCCCGCCGAAACCGCGCCCGGCTGCGGCGGCAAAATGACAGAATGAAACAAGGAAACCATACTATGAAGAATATCTTGCTGTTGACCGTATTTTCTCTGGCCATGATGGGCGTGGCGCATGCCGAGAAGGCCGATTCCGAGAAGGAAGCCGTCATCACGGCACGTAGCGGCCACGTCGATGACGTCAAGCAGGTGCGTACCCTGACGGGCGACGTCGTGCTGGTGAAAGGGACTCTGACCATGAAGGCGGGCCGGGCCCTGATCACGGAAGACCCGCAAGGCTACCAGTTCATCACCTTCTGGGCCGATCCCGGCAAGCTGGCCACCTTCCGCCAGAAGCGCGATGGCGCGGGTGACCTGTGGGTGGAAGGCGAGGCGGAGCGCGTGGAATACGATAACAAGACGGAAGTGGTGAAACTGTTTTCCAAGGCCAAGCTGACGCGCCTGGAAGGCACGAAAGTGACCGACGTGGCCAACGGCGCCTTCATCTCGTATGACAGCCGCAAGGAAGTATTCAAAATGGAAAATTCCGACAGCGGCACCAGCACCCCCGATGGCGGCAGCGTGCGCATGGTGATCCAGCCGAAGCCCAAGGCGCCGGCCACGCCCGCACCAGGAAAGAACTAATGGACAATACACGTTGCGGCAGCACCCTGATCGTTCGCGGGCTGCAAAAAACCTATGGCAAGCGGCAAGTCGTGCATGATGTATCGCTGCAAGTCGAATGCGGCGAAGTGGTGGGATTGCTGGGCCCGAACGGCGCCGGCAAGACCACCTCGTTCTACATGATCGTCGGCCTGGTGCCGTCGGACGGCGGCAGCATCGATATCAGCGGCGTGGACATTTCCCGCCTGCCGATCCACCGCCGCGCGCAGATGGGCCTGTCGTATCTGCCGCAGGAAGCGTCCGTCTTCCGCAAGCTGACGGTGGAAGACAATATCCGCGCCGTGCTGGAAATCCAGACCGTCGAAGGCCGTCCTTTGAAGAAGGCCGAGATCGAGGAGCGCCTGGATAAATTGCTGGCTGACTTGCAGATTGAAAAGTTGCGCGAGAACCAGGCGCTGTCGCTGTCGGGCGGCGAGCGACGCCGCGTGGAAATCGCCCGCGCGCTGGCTACCGACCCGCGTTTCGTGCTGCTCGACGAACCGTTCGCCGGTGTCGACCCGATTGCCGTGATCGAGATCCAGCGCATCGTGCGCTTCTTGAAGGAGCGCAATATCGGCGTGCTGATCACCGACCATAATGTGCGCGAGACGCTGGGTATCTGCGACCGTGCCTACATCATCAACCAGGGCTCGGTGCTGGCGTCGGGACGCCCCGACGACATCATCGCGAACGAGTCGGTACGCCGGGTCTACCTGGGCGAACACTTCCGCATGTGAGCCAATGAAACAATCATTGCAGCTGCGCACTTCGCAGCACCTGGCACTGACGCCGCAGTTGCAGCAATCGATACGCCTGTTGCAATTGTCTACCCTGGAATTGCACCAGGAACTCGAGCAACTGCTGACGGACAATCCCTTGCTCGAGCGCCTCGACGATCCGCTCGACCATTCGCTGCGCCTGCTGTCCGACGGAGCCCTGAGTTCCACGGCCGCGCCGGCCGAAGCGCCGCCCCAGCCGCCAGGCCAGGATGCGCCTGCGGCGCCGGCCGAAGCGGAGACCTTTGACGGCGAGGCGAGCGACAGCCCGGCCGCCGCAGACGGTGGCGACAGCGACTGGAGCGAGGCGAGCCGGGGCAAGGCGCCCGATGACGAAGATTCGCGTCCGCAATTGGAGGCCCATCACTGCACCCTGCGCGAGCACCTGATGGAGCAGATGCGCGTGACGGTGCTCGAGTTGCGCGACCGCGCGCTGGTCGAGCTGATCATCGACGCGCTCGACGACAATGGCTACCTGGAAGAGTCGCTCGACGACATCCTGGCGCGCCTGCCGGAAGAGCTGGAAATCGACGCCGACGAGATGCGCACGGCCTTGTCCCTGTTGCAAAGTTTCGATCCGCCCGGCGTGGGTGCGCGCAATGCATCCGAATGCCTGGCGCTGCAAATCAAGCGTTTGCCGCACGTCGCCATGGTGACGCGGCGCATGGCCCTCGTCATCGTGGAAAAGCATCTGGCCTGGTTTGCCCAGCGCGATTTCAACAAGCTGAAAAAAGCCCTCGATTGCGACGAGGAAGACTTGCGTGAAGCGCAAACGGTGATTCGCCAGTGCAATCCGCATCCGGGCGCCGTGTTCGCCTCGGACGTGTCCGATTACGTGGTGCCCGACGTCGTCGTCAAGCGCGCGCGCAATGGCTGGCAAGTCACCCTGAACAACGACGTCATGCCGCGCCTGCGCGTCAACGCCATGTACGCCAACTTGCTCAAGCAGGGCAAGGGCGAGGGCGCCATGGGCGCACAGTTGCAGGAAGCCAAGTGGCTGATCAAGAATATGCGCCAGCGCTTCGACACGATCCTGCGCGTGGCACAGGCGATAGTAGAAAGACAAAAGAACTTTTTCTCGCATGGGGCCGTTGCCATGCGCCCCCTTGTGCTCCGTGAAATAGCTGATACACTGGGTTTACACGAGAGTACTATCTCGCGGGTAACAACTCAAAAGTACATGCTGACCCCGCACGGCATGTTCGAGTTGAAATATTTCTTTGGTAGCCACGTCGCCACCGAAGCGGGGGGCGAAGCATCATCGACGGCGATACGGGCATTGATCGTGCAACTGACAGGAGCAGAAGACCCTAAAAATCCTTTATCCGACAGTAAGATTGCGGACATGCTGGGGGAACAAGGCATGGTGATTGCGCGACGTACTGTTGCCAAATACCGGGAAGCGTTGAAAATTCCGCCAGTGAGCCTGCGTAAGTGTTTGTAAGTTTTTTTCGGTTCCTCTGCGGGCCGGATAGGATGGACCGCACGAACCCGATCATCTTTAGGAGTGTGTATGAATCTCACCATCAGCGGACATCATCTCGAAGTGACACCAGCCATCCGTGAATACGTACAAACGAAGCTGGAGCGCGTGAAACGTCATTTCGATCAAGTTATCGATATCGCCGTGATTCTGACCGTGGATAACCTCAAAGAGAAAGAAAAACGTCAAAAGGCCGAAGTCAACCTGCGTCTGAGTGGCAAAACTGTCTATGTGGAAAGCCTGGCGCATGACCTGTATGCCGCAATCGATATCCTGATCGACAAGCTGGACAGGCAAGTGATGAAATACAAAACCAAAGTGCAAGGGCACGGTAAAGAGGCGATCAAGCATCTGCCAGACAACTCGGAAGAAGAATTAGCCGCCGTCTAAACGGCCTGCGACTTTCAACCGGTTGTGATCAACTAAGGGCGCACATTGCGCCCTTTTTTGCGCCCCTGCCTGTCGAGCGCAATGTTGCCCGTGCAGGCGCTAGAATGTGCCTACTCTCACTTCTTTCATTTTCCCATGAGCGACTTCGTCCAGACCTCCATCCGCAACCGTACCGGGCACATCGTGCTCGACCGTCCGAAAGCCTTCAATTCCCTGTCGCTGGAGATGGTGCGGGCCCTGAGTGCCGTCTTGCTGGCCTGGCGCGACGATCCGCAGGTGGACGCCGTCGTGATCCGTTCCAGCAGCGAAAAAGCCCTGTGCGCCGGCGGCGATATCCGTTTCTTTTACGATGCGGGCCTGGCTACGCCGCAAGGCGGCAGTGCATTGCTGGAAGATTTCTTTACAGAAGAATACGCCTTAAATCATGTCATTCATTTCTACCCGAAACCGTATATCGCCGTGATGGATGGCGTGGTCATGGGCGGCGGCATGGGCGTGGCGCAAGCCGGGCCCGGCAACCGCCTGCGCATCGTCACGGGCCGCACGCGCATGGCCATGCCGGAAGTCAATATCGGCTTGTTCCCGGACGTGGGCGGCAGTTATTTTCTGTCCCGCCTGGCCGGCCAGCTGGGCCTGTACCTGGGCTTGACGGGCTTGACGATCAACGCGGCCGATGCCCTGTACACGGGGCTGGCCGATGTCTACCTGCCCGAGGCGCAGATGGGGGCGCTGCTGGCCCTGTTCGAATCGACGCCGGGCGAGGCCTTGCCGGTGGCCATCAAGGCGCTGGCCGCGCCGTTCCAGGCCGAGGCGGGGGCTTCTGCTTTGGCCACCGCGCGCACGGCGCTGGACCGCCACTTCGGCGCCCCTTCCGTGGCCGCCATCATGGCCTCGCTGGCGCAGGACGACAGCGCGTTCGCAGGCAAGGCCCTGGCGGCCATGCGTTTGCGTTCACCGCTGATGATGTCGGTGACCCTCGAATTGCTGCAGCGCGGTGCCCACCTGGGTGTGGCCGACTGCCTGCGCCTGGAGCGCAGCGTGGTGCGCCACAATTTCGCGCATGGCGAAGTGCTCGAAGGCGTGCGCGCGCTGGTGGTCGACAAGGACAATGCGCCACGTTGGAACCCCGCCAGCCTGGACGAGGTCGATGCAGCCATGGTGGCACGTTTCTTTGCCCCCGTCTGGCCGGCCACGGCGCATCCGCTTTATTATCTGAAGTAACAACGCTGGATAAAACCGTAGCGAGCGGAAGGGAGAGGTGGTTGAGAAGCGGAACTGTGCTTTACGCACAGTGAGCATCGCAGACCACCTATACCGACGCGCAGTAGGTTTTATTGGCGTTCTCTAGCTGCGCTCGCGGTGGCGTAGAACCACGCGCTCGTTCGGCCCGAAATACTGCGCCAGCCGTTCCGCCATGTACACGGAGCGGTGCTGGCCACCCGTGCAACCGAGCGCCACCGTCAGGTAGCTGCGGTTGTCGGATTTGAATGACGGCAACCACTTCTCGATGAAGGCGCGGATGTCGGCCAGCAGTTCCAGCGCGCTCGGCTGCGCGTCGAGGAAGGCGATCACGGGCGCATCGCGTCCGTCGAGCGGACGCAGCGCCAGGTCGTAATAGGGATTCGGCAAGGCCCGCACGTC
The DNA here is from genome assembly GCF_003096775.1 of Janthinobacterium sp. 78. NCBI lineage: Bacteria > Pseudomonadati > Pseudomonadota > Betaproteobacteria > Burkholderiales > Oxalobacteraceae > Janthinobacterium > Janthinobacterium sp. 78. The sequence continues at coordinate 854,491 of NZ_QENT01000001.1, forward strand.
GAAGACGAAATCGGCGTCCAGCGGCACGCCCAGTTTGAAGGCGAACGATTCGAAGAACAAGGTCAGCGGCGCGCGTTCGGAGGCGACGATATCCTTGATCCAGGCACGCAATTTGTTCGCGCTCAGTTCCGAGGTATCGATCACATGGCCCAATTGCTCGATGGCCGACAGGCGTTCGCGTTCTTCCGAGATACATTCGATCAGGGTGCGGCGGCTGGCGGGGTTCTGGTTCGGCCGCAATTCGTGCGACAGCGGATGGCTGCGCCGCGTTTCCGAGAAGCGCGCCACCAGCGAATGCGTGGTGGCCGTGAGGAACATCACCTTGACGTCGTGCCCCTGGTCGCGCAGCAGGGCCACATTGTGCGGCAGGCTGGCCAGCGACTCGGCGCTGCGCGCATCGACGGCGACGGCCAGTTGCGGTGTGCCTTCGTCGAGCAAGGTTTGCACCAGGCTGGGCAGCAAGGCCGGTGGCAGGTTGTCGACACAATAGTAGCCGGTATCTTCCAGCACATTGAGCGCGACGGATTTACCGGAGCCGGATATTCCGGTGATAAGGACGATATGCATACGCCGATCATACAATAAAGATCGGCACTGCGCTCCCGAGGCAATGATCTTTACAAATGATTGCAATTTAGACTGTGGTATTTCTTTGCTGCACACGTCAACAATGTTGTCGGATTACGCGGGGCGTTGCCCCGCTAATCCGACCTACGTTGTTAATCGCCACTCATGGCGAGTCGTTGCCGCTCCATGAACTCCTGCAAGGTATCGATGCCGCGCAGCTGCAAAATCGTGTTGCGCACGGCCGCTTCCAGCAGCACGGCGATGTTGCGGCCGGCGGCGACGGGGATGACGACCTTGCGCACGGGCAAGCCGAGCACGTCTTCCGTGGGGAACAGGAAGGGCAGGCGCTCGACTTCCTCTTCCAGCGCGTTGCGGCGCACCAGGTGCACGATCAGTTTCAAGCGCATCTTGCGGCGCACGGCCGTTTCGCCAAAGATGGCCTTGATGTCGAGTAAGCCCAGGCCCCGCACTTCCAGCAGGTTTTGCAGCAGGGGCGGGCAGCGGCCTTCGATCATGTTGGGCGCGATACGCGAGAATTCGACGGCGTCATCGGCCACCAGGCCGTGGCTGCGCGAAATCAATTCCAGGCCCAGTTCGCTCTTGCCCAGGCCCGAATCGCCCGTGATCAGCACACCCACGCCCAGCACGTCCATGAACACGCCATGCATGATGATGCGCTGCGCCAGCTTTTTGGACAGGTAGACGCGCAGGAAGTCGATCACTTGCGCGGCCGGCAGCGGGGTGGAGAACAGGGGAATGTTTTGCTCGTCGCAGATGGCGAGGATGTCGGGCGGCGTTTCCAGCCCTTGCGCGATGATCAGCGCGGGTGGGCCGCCGGCGATCAGTTCACCGATCACATGGGTGCGCGTGTTGACCTTCAGGCGCTGATAATAATTGATTTCCTGGTGGCCGAAGACCTGGATGCGGCCCGGATGGATCAGGTTCAAGTGGCCTACCTGGTCGGCGGCCGACGAGACGTCGCCCGAGATCAGGCGCTCGCCGCCGGGGAAACCGGCGAACCAGCCCAGTTGCAGACTTTCACGATTATCGTCGTACAGGCGTTGTATCGTCAGCGGCGTTTGCAACATGGCAGTCTTCTTCAGGAGTGGAGGAATACCTGAAGTTTAACCCGTCGCTTGCAGACTGGGTTGCCAATTGACGATGCGCGAATGCACGGATTTCGGTTCCGGATCCGTGGCCAGCGCCGTGCGGAAGGCATCGTCGGAAAACATTTCAGCGATTTCCGACAAAATTTCCAGATGTTGCTGGGTGACATGATCGGGAATCAGCAGGAAAAACAGCAGATTGACGGGCTTGCCATCGGGCGACTCGAACGGAATCGGCTCGGCCAGACGCACGAAGGCGCCCAGCGGCGCTTTCAGGGTCTTGCTGCCTTTGACCCTGCCATGCGGCACGGCTACGCCATGGCCCAGGCCTGTCGAGCCCAGGCGTTCGCGGGCAAACAGATTGTCCGAAACGGTAGAGCGGGCGATGCCGTAATTGTTTTCGAAGATCAGGCCGGCTTGCTCGAAGGCGCGCTTTTTACTGGACACTTCCAGGTCCAGCAGGACGTTTTCGAGAGATAATATTTTGCTAAGATTAGTCATGACACTCAATGAAATGGTGCAATGCGCAGAGGGCTTGCGAGCCGAATTATAGGCCTGTTTCCGCGGCCTGTAACGCCAATTCTCAACAGTATACGCGCGCTGCGGGCGCAGTGGGCGCGACAGCCCATGTCGCCATCATTTTAGCAAAAAAATAACATCGGGGTGTAGCGGCTATTTCTTGATTAAAAACACGCGGCGAACAGATTTTTCCGCCGCCGAATGCCGATTTTCCGATTTTTCAGCGTCTTTGACATGCTCTGAGGCACTACTGCAACGTTGTTTTAAAACACAGCCAACATTCCTGTTGGCATGATTTCAAGGTATTGCGCGAGGTTATTGGCGCGCATTGCGCAGATTGCCCGGCATCGTGCCCGTGCTGTAGTTGCTGCGCCACGGATTGATATCGAGCCCGCCGCGGCGCGTATAGCGCGCATACACGGACAGTTTTTGCGGCTTGCACTGGCGCAAGATATCGACAAAGATGCGCTCCACGCATTGCTCATGGAATTCGTTGTGCTCGCGGAAACCGATCAGATAGCGCAGCAGGCTTTCCTGGTCGATCTGTGGTCCCGCATACGCGATCTGCACGCTGCCCCAGTCAGGCTGGCCCGTCACCAGGCAATTCGATTTGAGCAAGTGCGAGACGAGTTTTTCTTCCACCGGTGCTTCATCGAGTGCCGCCTTCAACAGCAGCGGCGAGGGCGTGTATTGCGTGATTTCCAGGTCCAGGCGGTCGAGCAGCACGCCGTCGAATTCGCCCATTTTCAGCTTGCCGAAGTCTTCCTGCAAGGTCAGTTCCACTTGCACGGGCGCGCCAAAACCGTTCGACAGATCCTGCTTGAGCAAGGCCAGCAGCGCATCCGGGCTGTCCAGTTTGGTCTGGTTGAACGAGTTCAGGTACAGCTTGAACGATTTCGACTCGATGATGTTGGGCGAATCGGCCGGCGCGCTGACCTTGGCAATGGCCACCTGCGGCTTGCCGCGCTGGTTCAGCCACGACAGTTCATACGCATTCCAGATGTCGAGGCCAAAGAAGGGCAAGGTGCCGCGCAGTTCCAGCTCGTCGCGCTTGCCCTGGCGCGGAATCGGAAACAGCAGTTCCGGCGCGTAATCGCTGCGGTAGGCGGAGCTTTTGCCCAGGGGAGACAGTTCGGCGAGGTCGTTGGTGGTGGTCATGGTCGTGTGGCGTAGTTCGGTCAAGGACGCATGGTAGCCTATTTCAACCCAACGGCGACGGCTGGGGTCGTACCCTGCAGGGTACGACCCCAGTATTTGCAGTTGGGCTTATTACCCCAGGAACAGTTTGTACACAGGATTGCTGCTCTCATCCCAATAACGATAGCCGAGGGTATCGAGGAAACGGGCGAATTCTCCCATCTCGTCGGGCGGCACTTGCAGGCCCACCAGGATGCGGCCCACGTCGCCGCCCTGGCTGCGGTAATGACACAGGGAAATATTCCAGTTTGGCGCCATGCTGTCGAGGAAGCGCATCAGCGCGCCGGGGCGCTCGGGGAATTCAAAGCGGTACAGCAGCTCGTCCTGGGCCAGGCGGCTCTTGCCACCGACCAGGTGGCGGATGTGCGACTTGGCCAGCTCGTCGTGGGTCAGGTCCAGCGTCTTGAATTCATGCTCTTCGAATTTCTTCGCCATCGCCCCGGATTCATGCCGGTCGGCAATCTGGATGCCGACGAATACGTGCGCGGCTTTTTCATCGCTGATGCGGTAGTTAAATTCCGTCACGTTGCGCGCGCCGATGAGCGAGCAGAAGCGCTTGAAGCTGCCTCGCTGTTCGCGCATGGTGACGGCAAACACGGCTTCGCGGAACTCGCCCAGCTCGGCTCGCTCGGCAACGAAGCGCAGGCGGTCGAAATTCATGTTGGCGCCGCAGGCGATGGTGACCAGCGTCTGGTTGACGATGGGGTGCTTGCTCAGGCTGGCCCGCTCCACGTAGGCCTTGGCGCCCGCGATGGCCAGCGCGCCGGCCGGTTCCAGAATGGAGCGCGTATCCGTAAACACATCCTTGATGGCGGCGCAGATGGCGTCCGTGTCGACGATGATGATGTCATCGACATATTGCTGCGCCAGGCGGAAGGTTTCCTCGCCCACCAGGCGCACGGCCGTGCCGTCCGAAAACAAGCCCACGTCGGGCAGGGTCACCCGTTCGCCCGCTTTCAGCGAGCGCGCCATGGCGTCCGAATCGACCGTTTGCACGCCGATGATCTTGATGTCGGGGCGAATCTGTTTCACGTAGGCAGCCACGCCGGCGATCAGGCCGCCGCCGCCGATGGCGACGAAGATGGCGTGGATGGGGCCGGAATGCTGGCGCAGGATTTCCATGCCGATCGTGCCCTGGCCGGCGATCACGTCCGGATCGTCGAACGGGTGCACGAAGGTCAGCTTCTGTTCTTTTTCCAGGGTCAGCGCGTGGTTGTAGGCGTCCGTGTAGGACTCGCCGTGCAGCACGATTTCCACATGCACGCCGCCGCGCGCCTTGACGGCGTCAATCTTGACGGGGGGCGTGGTGGTGGGCATGACGATGACGGCGCGGCAGCCCATGCGCGCGGCCGACAGGGCCACGCCCTGGGCATGGTTGCCGGCCGAGGCGCAAATGACGCCGCGCTTGCGTTCCGCATCGCTGAGCTGGGCCATCTTGTTGTAGGCGCCGCGAATCTTGAAGCTGAACACGCTTTGCATGTCTTCGCGCTTGAAGTAAATCTGGTTGTTCAGGCGCTGCGACAGGGCAGGGGCCAGTTCCAGCGGCGTTTCGGAGGCGACGTCATAGACGCGGGCGGTCAGGATTTTCTTGAGGTAGTCGATGTTCATAGTCTGCTAGCAAGTGATTCTGGGCCAGAAAGGTACTGGAGCGTGTCGGTCGATAGCGGCGGCGCCGCGGCGGATAGCCTGGCGACAAATAATGCTCTGTGGAACTGCGGGCGGGTGTGCCTTTGCCGGCTGGCGCGATGTGTGCGGCGCCCAGGCTGCTCTTCATTATAATGGAGAGCCATACCGCATCGCGAAGTGTTCCATGATCGAATCCGCAATCGCCTGGCTGCTGCAGCTGATCGCAGCACCGGAAGTCGGTCTGACATCGGTCTTTCTGATCAGCTTTATTTCCGCCACCTTGTTGCCGCTCGGCTCGGAGCCGGCCGTGTTTGCCGTCATCAAGGCCAATCCCGCACTGTTCTGGGCCGCCATCGGCGTCGCCACCCTGGGCAATACCTTGGGCGGCATGGTCGACTACTGGATGGGCTACCGGGCCAAGCAGGCGTTCGCCAAGGAGCGCGACACGCGCTGGTTCCGCTGGCTGGCCCGCTATGGCGCCAAGACCATGCTGCTGGCCTGGCTGCCCCTCGTGGGCGACCCCCTGTGCACGCTGGCGGGCTGGCTCAAGCTGCCGTTCTGGCCCAGCGTGGCCTACATGGCCATCGGCAAGTGCGCACGCTACCTGAGCATGACGGCTTTGCTACTGTACGTACCCGATGGCGTATGGCACCGGATCGGGCAAATGCTGGCGTAAACGGCACGCAAACGGGCGTAATGCAACGCCTGTTTGCCCTATTTTTGGGCAGTTCGATAGTTTGCAGTAGAGTCCAATTCTTGGCATTTTTGCGTCAAAAAATCATGGAAACTGGTTTTTTATTCATGCAAAAGTGGGCTTTTCCATATTTGCTATGGCGGCGGATGAGGTGCTTAAACCTTAGGCGGCCTAAGGCTGTTCCGGCATGGTGCGGCGCAATAAGATAAAATGATCCTTTAGGGTCCAGTCCACATCGTCACCACATTCCATGAACGCTCCCGCACATATCCAAGCTTTACTGGCAGAAACGCCGAATGGTCCCGCAGCAAGCCGCCTGCGCGAAATCCCGTATAACTACACGTCGTTTTCCGATCGCGAGATCGTCATACGCCTGTTGGGGGAGGACTCCTGGCGCCTGCTCGACGAGCTGCGCGGCGCCCGCCAGACGGGCCGTTCGGCCCGCATGCTGTACGAGGTGCTGGGCGACATCTGGGTGGTGCGCCGCAACCCCTACCTGCAGGATGACTTGCTGGACAACCCGAAGCGCCGCCAGGGCTTGATCGACGCCTTGCATCACCGTCTGGCCGAAGTCGACAAGCGCCGCCTGGGCATCGATGCGGCCGGCGGCGACGTCGCGGCCAGTGGCGAAGCGCCGGAAGTGGCCAAGGCGCGCAGCGCCAACGTGGAACTGCTGCTGAAAGCGGCCAGCAAGGCCGTGGCCGACTTCGGCGACGAATTCCGCAAGACCTATGACTTGCGCAAGCGCACGGTCAAGGTGCTGGGCCGCTATACGGAAAAGCACAATGTGCGCTTCGACGGCATGACGCGCGTGTCGCACGTGACGGACGCCACCGACTGGCGCGTCGAATACCCGTTCGTCGTGCTCACGCCCGACACGGAAGAGGAAATGGCCGGTCTGGTAAAGGGCTGTATCGAGCTGGGGCTGACCATCATCCCGCGCGGCGGCGGCACCGGCTACACGGGCGGCGCGATTCCCTTGACGCCGATGTCGGCTGTCATCAACACGGAAAAGCTCATCACCCTGGGCGCCGTGGAAATGACGGTCTTGCCGGGATTGAGCCACGAATACGCGACGATCCATTCGGGCGCGGGCGTGATCACGAATAAAGTGTCGGAAGCGGCTGAAAAAGCCGGTTTCGTGTTCGCCGTCGACCCGACCTCGGCGCACGCTTCGTGTATCGGCGGCAACGTCGCCATGAATGCGGGCGGCAAGAAGGCCGTGCTGTGGGGCACGGCGCTGGACAACCTGGCTTCGTGGCGCATGGTCGACCCGAATGGCGATTGGCTCGATGTCACGCGCCTCGACCATAACCTGGGCAAGATCCACGATATCGCACTGGCACGTTTCCAGCTGGAATGGCGTCACCCGAGCACGCGCGACGCGACGAAACCGAACGCGCCGTTCAAGACGGAAATCCTGGAAATTCCTGGCCGCAAGTTCCGTAAGGAGGGCCTGGGCAAGGACGTGACGGACAAATTCCTCGCCGGCTTGCCGGGCATCCAGAAAGAAGGCTGCGACGGCCTGATCACGTCAGCGCGCTGGATCTTGCACAAGATGCCGAAATTCGCCCGCACCGTCTGCCTGGAATTCTTTGGCCAGGCGCGCGATGCGATCCCGTCGATCGTGGAAATCAAGGATTACCTCGATGGCTTGCCGGCCAAGGGCGAGCAATACACGACCATCCGCCTGGCGGGCCTGGAACACCTGGACGAGCGCTACCTGCGCGCCGTCGGCTACGCCACCAAGTCGAAGCGGGGCGTGCTGCCGAAGATGGCCCTGTTTGGCGACATCGTCGGCGACGATGAAAATGCCGTCGCGCAAGCGGCGTCGGAAGTGGTGCGCATCGCCAACACCCGCGTGGGCGAAGGCTTTGTGGCCGTCAGCCCGGAAGCGCGCAAAAAGTTCTGGCTCGACCGCGCCCGCACGGCAGCGATCGCCAAGCACACGAATGCGTTCAAGATCAATGAAGATGTGGTGATTCCCCTCAATCGCATGGGCGAATACACGGATGGCATCGAGCGCATCAATATCGAGCTGTCGATCAAGAACAAGCTGCAACTGGCCGATGCCCTGAGTGAATTCTTTGCCAAGGGTAACTTGCCAATTGGCAAGAGCGACGACGCCTCGGACGACCGCGTCGACGACGCGGAAATGCTGGGCGACCGCGCTGAGCAGGCGCAGCAGTTGCTGGCGCAAGTCACGGCACGCTGGACTTATCTGCTGGCCCAGCTGGACCGTCCGCTGGCCGATGTAAAGGGCGAACTGGCCGAGCTGGGCATGGAGCGTTTGCTGCCCGTCTTCGATGCACGCCTGGAAACACAGCCGGACGCCACCCTGTTCGACGTGGTGCAGGACCGCACCGTGCGCATCACCTGGAAGCAAGAAATCCGCGCCCAGCTGCGCCAGATCTTCAATGGCGCCGCCTTCAAACTGATCCTTGACGAGGCGACGGCGATTCACGCGCGCATCCTGCGTAGCCGCGTATTCGTCGCGCTGCACATGCATGCGGGCGACGGCAACGTGCACACGAACTTGCCCGTCAACTCGGACAATTACGACATGCTGCAAGATGCCCACGCCGCCGTGGGCCGCATCATGATCCTGGCCCGCTCGCTCAATGGCGTCATTTCGGGCGAACACGGTATCGGCATCACCAAGCTGGAATTTTTGACGGAAGAAGAAATCGGCGAGTTCCGCAGCTACAAGCAGCGCATCGATCCGGAAGGCCGTTTCAACAAAGGCAAATTGCTGAACCTGCCGGGCATGGGCGCCGACTTGCGCAATGCCTACACGCCATCGTTCGGCCTGATGGGCCATGAGTCGCTGATCATGCAGCAAAGCGATATCGGCGCCATCGCCGACAGCGTCAAGGATTGCTTGCGCTGCGGTAAATGCAAACCCGTGTGCGCGACCCACGTGCCGCGCGCCAACTTGCTGTACTCGCCACGCGACAAGATCCTGGCGACGTCCTCGCTGATCGAAGCGTTCCTGTACGAAGAGCAGACGCGGCGCGGTATTTCCATCAAGCATTGGGAAGAGTTCGAAGACGTGGCCGACCACTGCACGGTGTGCCACAAATGCGTCACGCCCTGTCCCGTCAACATCGACTTCGGCGACGTGTCGATGAACATGCGTAACTTGCTGCGCAAGATGGACAAGAAAAGCTTCAATCCGGGCACCAAGGCGACGATGCTGTTCCTCAATGCCACCGATCCCGTGACCATCAATGCCACGCGCAAGGTCATGATCGACTGGGGCTACAAGGCGCAGCGCCTGGGCCATGACTTGTTGAAGAAATTTGCCAAGAAGCAAACCAAGGCGCCGCCGCCATCGACGGGCAAGCCACCGGTCAAGGCGCAGGTGATTCACTTCATCAACAAAAAAATGCCGGGCAACTTGCCGAAGAAAACGGCACGCGCGCTGCTCGACATCGAAGACGATAAAGTCATTCCGATCATCCGCAATCCGAAGACGACCACGGCCGATACGGAAGCCGTGTTCTACTTCCCCGGTTGCGGTTCGGAACGGCTGTTCTCGCAAGTGGGCCTGGCGACGCAAGCGATGCTGTGGGAAGTGGGCGTGCAGACGGTCTTGCCACCTGGCTACCTGTGCTGCGGTTATCCGCAGCGAGGCGCCGGTGAGTTCGACAAGGCCGAGAAGATGATGACGGATAATCGCGTCCTGTTCCATCGCATGGCCAACACGCTCAATTACCTGGACATCAAGACGGTGCTCGTCTCGTGCGGCACCTGCTATGACCAGCTGGCAACGTACCAGTTTGAAAAGATTTTCCCCGGCTGTCGCATCATGGATATCCATGAGTATTTGCTGGAGAAAAACGTCAAGCTGGAAGGCGTCAACGGCACGCGCTATATGTACCACGAGCCATGCCACAATCCGATGAAGTTGCAGGAATCGGGCAAGACCATCAATTCCCTGATCAGCACGGTGGATAACGTGAAGATCGAGAAAAATGACCGTTGCTGCGGCGAATCGGGTTCGCTGGCCGTCACGCGTCCCGACATTTCCACGCAAGTGCGTTTCCGCAAGGAAGAAGAGATGGTCAAGGGCGCCGACAAGCTGCGCGGCGATGGCTTCACGGGCGACGTGAAAATCCTCACCAGCTGCCCGTCGTGCCTGCAAGGCTTGTCGCGCTACAATGATGATTCGGGCACGACGGCCGACTACATCGTCGTCGAGATCGCCAAACACTTGCTGGGAGAGAACTGGATGCCCGATTACGTGAAACGCGCCAATGACGGCGGCATCGAACGGGTGCTGGTGTAATGTCCACGGGTTGCGATCTGTGCCAGTTGCTGGACGGCTACGCCAACAAGCAGGGTCTGGAGACCTTGCTGTGGCGCAGCGAGCGCTTGTCCGTGGTGGCCGTCGACGACGCCGCCTATCCCGGCTTTTGCCGCGTGATCTGGAACAAGCACGTGAAGGAAATGACAGACTTGACGCCCGGTGAGCGCAATTACGTCATGGAAGTCGTGTGGCAAGTCGAGCTGGCCGTGCGTGAAGTCATGCAGCCGCAAAAGGTGAATCTGGCCAGTTTCGGCAACATGACGCCGCACGTGCACTGGCACGTGATTCCCCGCTACCGCGACGATGCGCATTTCCCGAATCCCAGCTGGGCGGTGGTCCAGCGCGAGACGGCGCCGGAAGTACTGGCCACGCGCCGCGCCCTGTTGCCGGCCTTGCGCGACGCCATCATTCAACGTTTATCCGCATAAAGTATCGTCATGACTGAAAAAACAGCAACACCCCAACCGACCGGCTTGACCGTGCACAACCAATCGCGCGTGCTCGATGTGGCCTTCGACGATGGCAGCACATTTGCGTTGCCGTTCGAATACCTGCGCGTGTATTCGCCGTCGGCCGAAGTGCAGGGCCATGGCAAGGGCCAGGAAACCTTGCAATTAGGCAAGCGCCTGGTCGGCATCACGGGTCTGGAGCCTGTCGGCAACTACGCCGTGCAACCCACTTTCAGCGATGGCCACAATTCCGGCCTGTACACCTGGGCCTATCTGTACAAGCTGGGCGCGCAGCAAGCGCCCCTGTGGCAGGATTACCTGGACCGCCTGACGGCAGCCGGCTACCCCGGTGACAGCGGCCGCGACGCCAAGGCCGACATGACGGTCAAACAATCTTCCGGTGGTCATGTTCACGGACCCAGTTGCGGGCACAAACACTAAGGTGAAAAAATAATGCGGTAATCTGTCGGATAACCGCCCCCCCGTTCGTCGTATGAATGCCCGCGCTTGCGGGCATTTTTCTTTTGGAGAAGAGACTATGGAATACCTGATCCTGATCTACGCCGATGAATCCCGTTATGAAACGATGCCGGAAGGACAGATGGCCGGCCTGATGGCCGACTTTGCCAGTTATACACAGGCACTGGAAGCTGCTGGCGTGCTGCGCGGCGGGGCCGAGCTGGCGCCCGTGGGCAGCGCCACCTGCGTGCGTGTGCACAATGGCAAGCCTGTCATCACGGATGGGCCGTTCGCGGAAACCAAGGAGCAACTGGGCGGATATTACCTGCTCGACTGCGCCAACCTGGACGAGGCGCTGGCCTGGGCCGGGCGTTGCCCGGCAGCCTCGCTGGGCACCATCGAAGTGCGGCCTGTCACGGCATAACCATGGCCGGCGACGCCCTGTCGGCCGTCGAACACGTCTTTCGCCAGGAACGGGGCAGGGTACTGGCCGGCCTGATGCGGCGCTTTGGCGACCTGGGCCTGGCGGAAGATGTGTTACAGGAAGCGTGCCGCAAGGCGCTGGAACTGTGGCCGCGCACGGGCATCCCCGATCATCCCGTCGCCTGGCTCAGTGCCGTGGCGCGCAATGCGGGCCTCGATCAGGTGCGCCGCGCGGGCAAGAGCATCATCATGGATGCCGAGGACGTGCTGTCGCGCTTGCCGGCATCCGCGATGGAAGAAACACACGCCATCGACGATGATCGGCTGCGCCTGCTGTTTATCTGCTGTCATCCCGCGCTGGCGCCCGAGGCGCAGGTGGCGCTGGCCCTGCGCACCCTGTGTGGCTTGTCCACGGCCGAGATCGCGTGCGCCTTCGGCGTGGCGGAAGCGGCCCTGTCGCAGCGGCTATTGCGTGCCAAACGCAAGATCGCCGAAGCGCGCATCCCCTTCGAATTGCCGCCAGCGCAAGACTGGCCGCCACGACTGGCGCAAGTGCTGCACGTGATTTACCTGGTGTTCAGCGAAGGCTATTGCGCCAGCGGCGGCGATACCCTGCTGCGCGCCGACCTGTGCACGGAGGCGCTGCGGCTGGGACGGCTGCTCGACAGCCTGCAGCCGGGCCAGCCGGAAGTGCAGGGCTTATTGGCCTTGATGCTGCTGCAGGCGTCGCGCGGCCTGGCCCGCCTGTCGCCCGAGGGGTATTTGTTGACACTGGAAGAGCAGGACCGGCGCCTGTGGCAGGGGGACTTGATTGCCGAGGGACTGGCGCTGCTGGAGCTTGCCTTGCCGGCGCGCGCACCGGGCCCATACCAGCTGCAGGCGGCGATTGCCGCCTTGCACGCCCAAGCGCCCACGGCCAGCCAGACGGACTGGCGCCAGATCAGCGCCCTGTATGGCGCCTTGCTGCGGCACAAGCCGGAACCCTTGATCTTGCTCAATGCGGTGATCGCCTGCGCCATGGCGCATGGCGCTGCACATGGCCTGGCGTGGCTCGATCGCCTGGAAGCCGTGCCCAGCCTTGCCAACTCGCATTATCTGCATGCGGCCCGGGCCGACTTGCTGCGCCGCCAGGGTGACCGCTCAGGTGCGCTGGCGGCGTATGCACAGGCGGCAATGCTTGCTTCAAATGCAGTGGAAAGGCAATACCTTCTCCGGCGTCAGGGGGAAATGCGCCTGCCGCTTGTATAATGCGTGCAAGTTCAAACAGACTGCCTACCATGACCAATACGACCCATTTCGGATACAAAACAGTTGCAGAAGACGACAAAGTGCGCGAAGTCGCCAAGGTGTTCCATTCCGTCGCTGCCAAATACGACGTGATGAACGACTTGATGTCGGGCGGGCTGCACCGTCTGTGGAAGACGTTCACCATTGCCAACGCGGGCGTGCGCCCCGGCTTCAAGGTGCTCGACATCGCCGGCGGCACGGGCGACCTGTCGAAGGCGTTCGCCAGGCAGGCGGGTCCCACGGGCGAAGTCTGGTTGACCGATATCAATGAATCGATGTTGCGCGTGGGCCGCGACCGCCTCTTGAATCGCGGCTTGCTCACCCCCACCTTGTTGTGTGACGCGGAAAAACTGCCGTTCCCCGATAACTATTTTGACCGCGTCAGCGTGGCCTTTGGCCTGCGCAACATGACGCACAAGGATGTGGCGCTGGCGGAAATGCGCCGCGTGCTGAAACCGGGCGGCAAGCTGCTGGTGCTGGAGTTTTCCAAGGTGGCAGCACCGCTGCAAAAGCCGTATGACCTGTATTCGTTTTCGGTCTTGCCGTGGTTCGGACAGAAAATCGCCGGCGACGCGGAAAGCTATCGCTACCTGGCCGAATCGATCCGCATGCACCCGGACCAGGAAACGCTGAAGACCATGATGGAAACGGCGGGCCTGGAGCGCGTGCAGTACTACAATTTGACGGCAGGCATTGCCGCTTTGCATACCGGTATCAAGATGTAATGCATCAATGTTGGTGATTTTAGGAGATGGAATGAAATTGAAGAAATTTATGGTCGGCATGATGCTGGCCGCGACCACGGTATCCATGCTGGGCGAGGCGCTGGCCCGTCCCATGGGTGGTGGCCGTTCGTTTGGCCGCCAGTCGCAAAACGTGGGCCGCCAGGCGCCCGCACCGGCGCCGACCCCGGCACCGGCTGCCGCGCCACGCCAGGCGCAACCTGCGCCAGCCCCCGCACCGGCACCTGCCGCCAAGGCACCGAGCCGCTGGAAGGGCTTGCTGGGCGGCGCCTTGCTGGGCCTGGGCCTGGGCGCGCTGCTGTCGCATTTCGGCCTGGGCGGCGCCCTGGCCAGCATGATCAGTACCCTGCTGATGGTGGCCTTGCTGGCCGGCGTGGCCTACTTCATCTACCGCATGGTGCGCGGCAAGCGCGACAGCAACACCAGCGGCAATGCGCCGTTCGCGGGTTTTGGCGGCAACCAGCCTGCACCGGCCGGCAACGTGCCCGACATCGGTTCGCGCATTCCACCGCTGCCGCCGCTGCAGCCCGTCTCGTCCGGCGTCGGCCTGGACAAACCGGCGCCGGTTGCCGCGCCATGGGGCGTGCCAAGCGACTTCGACAAGGAAGCCTTCCTGCGCCACGCGAAAAGCAATTTCATTCGCCTGCAAGCGGCCTGGGACAAGGCCGACGTCAACGATATCCGTGAATTCACGTCGCCGGAAGTGTATGGGGAACTGCGCATGCAAATCCAGGAACGGGGCGCGCAACCGGACTTTACCGATGTCGTCACCATCGATGCCGAACTGCTCGGTATCGAGACGAGCGTCAACGACTACCTGGCCAGCGTGAAGTTTACGGGCCTGATCCGTTCGGCGCCGGGCGCGGCAGCCGAGCCGTTCGCGGAAGTGTGGAATATGTCGAAACCCGTCAGCGGCAACAGCGGCTGGGTCTTGGCAGGCATCCAGCAATTGAATTAATTGTCAAAACTTGCTGAATAATGGCTTAAGTTCATGCGCAATGCATGATGCTTGACAGATATTTCCTGCTGAACTGGTAAGATCGAAACCGCCCACGTTGTTTTACGGGCGGTTTTTTCTTTTTAGGGGCGCGCGCGGCGCGCAGTATATAGATGGCACCACTTTCCGATCTCTCCCTGATGACGCCCGTCATCGCGACCATCAACCATTTGCTGGCGCAAGAGCCGTGGGCGCGCCAGCAGCTGGCCGTGCATGCGGGCAAGCTGGCCTGCATCGACACGGGCGCCGTAGCCTTGCGCCTGGGCGTCGACAGCGCCGGCATGCTGGCAGCGGCGCCGGCCGATATGCCGGCCAATGTCACCATCCGCGTCAAATTGTCCGATGTGCCGCTGATCCTGCAAAACCGCGAGCGGGCGTTTTCGTATGTAAAAATCGAAGGCGATGCCGAGTTTGCCAATGCGATTTCGCAATTGAGCAAGGGTTTGCGCTGGGAAGCCGAGCACGACCTGGAAAAGGTAGTCGGTCCCATGCTGGCTACGCGCCTTGTTTCCGGCGCGAAAGATGCCGCCGCCTTTGTGCGCACGGGCCAGCAAAAGCTGGCGGAAAACGTGGCCGAATATTTTCTCGACGAACAGCCGATGCTGATCCGTCCTGCTACCCTGCAAGAGTATTCCGCTGGCGTGACGCGCGTGCGCGATGACGTCGAACGCCTGGCCAAGCGCCTTGCCCGGCTGGAAAAGGCGGCTGCCGCCGTCCAGCCGCAGTCCTCCTCACCGGATTTGTCTACATGATATTGAAATTCCTGCGCCTGTTTAAAATCATCCGTGTTTCCATCAAGTACGGTCTGGATGAGATAGCGATTTCTGGTCTGCAAGTTCCCCGCACCGCCAAATTGATCGACACCCTGATTTTCTGGCGCGACCTGTCGTCGCCACGGGGCATGCGCCTGCGCCTGGCGCTGGAAGAGCTGGGCCCGATTTTCGTGAAATTCGGCCAGGTGCTGTCAACCCGGCGCGATCTGATGCCGCTCGACATCGCCGAAGAACTGGCGCGCCTGCAAGACCGCGTGCCGCCGTTCGATTCCGACCTCGCCATCGCACAGATCGTCAAGTCGCTGGGCGCGCACCCGGACCAACTGTTTGCCAGCTTCGAGCGCGAGCCGGTGGCGTCCGCCTCGATTGCCCAGGTGCACTTCGCCACCCTGAAAGATGGTCGTGAAGTGGCCGTGAAGGTCTTGCGTCCAGGCATGAAAAAGCTGATCGACGAAGACGTGGCCCTGATGCACATCGCGGCCGACTGGACCAGCCGCCTGTGGGCCGACAGCAAGCGCCTGAAACCGAAAGAAGTGGTGGGCGAGTTCGATAAATACCTGCACGACGAGCTGGACCTGATGCGCGAAGCGGCCAACGCCAGCCAGTTGCGCCGTAACTTCGCCAACTCGGACTTGTTGCTGGTGCCGGAAATGCACTGGGATTATTGCTCCAGCAGCGTCATCGTCATGGAACGCATGGTGGGCATTCCCGTGTCGCAGATCGACCGCCTGGTGGCGGCCGGCGTGGATTTGCGCAAGCTCTCCAGCGATGGTGTGGAGATTTTCTTCACGCAAGTGTTCCGCGACGGCTTTTTCCATGCGGATATGCATCCCGGGAATATTCTCGTGTCGATCGCGCCCGAATCGTTCGGCCGCTACATCGCGCTGGACTTCGGCATCGTGGGTACGTTGAACGATTACGACAAGGATTATCTGTCGCAAAACTTCCTCGCCTTCTTCCGCCGCGACTACAAGCGCGTGGCCGAGGCGCACATCGAATCGGGCTGGGCGCCGAAAGACACGCGCGTCGATGAACTGGAAGCGGCCGTGCGCGCCTGCTGCGAACCGATCTTCGACCGTCCGCTGAAAGATATTTCTTTTGGGCAAGTCTTGCTCCGGCTGTTCCAGACCTCGCGCCGCTTCAACGTGGAAGTGCAGCCGCAGCTGGTGCTGTTGCAAAAGACCCTGCTCAATATCGAGGGGCTGGGCCGCCAGCTCGATCCTGAACTGGACCTGTGGCAAACGGCCAAGCCCTACCTGGAAAAATGGATGAGCAACCAGGTGGGGCCGCAAGGCTTCATGGAGCGCCTGCGCGCCGAGGCACCCCGTTATGCGCACATCTTCCCGCAATTGCCGCGTTTGCTGCACCAGGCCTTGACGGTGCATGGCGAACCGCGTGAAAACGATGTGGAATTGATGAAAACCTTGCTGGCGGAACAACGCCAGACGAACCGCTTGCTGAGTTTTATCGTGTACTTCGTGGGCGCCTTCGCGCTCGGCGCGCTGGGCTTGCAAGTGTTCATGCGCTGGCATCAACTGCCGTTTTAACTGGATCAGGACGTAAGTGATGGCTGACTTTCAAACCCGCGATCCACTCTCGCCGGCCTTCTGGGACGAGCGTTTCGAGAAGCAATTTACGCCCTGGGACCAGGGTGGCGTGCCTGCGCGTTTGCGCCGCTTCGTTGCCGACAGTCCGGCGCCGCTGCGCTGCCTGATTCCCGGCTGCGGCTCCGCGTATGAACTGGTTTTCATGCTCGATCACGGCTGGGATGCCACGGCCATCGACTTTTCGCCGGCTGCCGTGGCCGCCGCGCGCGCCGTCGTCGGCGCGCGGGCAGGGCAGGTGGTGCAAGCCGATTTCTTCACCTGGCAGCCCGAAGCGCCGCTGGATCTGATCTATGAACGGGCGTTCCTGTGCGCCATGCCGCGCGCCATGTGGCAGCAAGTGGCGGACCGCTGGGCGCAATTGCTGGCGCCGGGCGCCATGCTGGCCGGCTACTTTTTCTTTGACGACAATGCCAAGGGACCGCCGTTCGGCATGTCGCGTGAGCAATTGCAGGCCTTGCTGGCGCCGCATTTCGACTGCCTGGCCGATGAGGCCGTGGACGATTCCATCGCCGTCTTCGCGGGCAAGGAACGCTGGATGCGCTGGCGCCGCCGGGCGGACTGAGGCGGCAACGGTCGCGGCCGGGCATTTTCCGCTGGGAATGGCGGAAAAGCTTTATAATTCAGGGTTTTTGATGATTTTCTCGGAGTAGAGATGCCGATTTATGCTTACCGTTGTGACGAGTGTGGTTTTGCCAAGGACGTCTTGCAAAAGATCTCCGATCCAGTACTGACGGTGTGCCTGTCGTGCGGCAAGCCCAGTTTCAAGAAACAATTGACGGCCGCCGGTTTCCAATTGAAGGGCACCGGCTGGTACGCGACCGATTTCCGCGGCGGCACGGCGCCCACCACGGCCATTCCGACTGGCCCGGCCGATGGTGCCAAGCCCGCCCCAGCCGCCGAGAGCACGCCTGCCGCGGCAGCTGCGTCCGCCCCGGCTGCCGCTGCACCGAAAGCGGACTGAAAGGCGCGCCGCGCCGATACGTTCCATTACCGAGAAACCGATGCGTAAATACTTTATTACCGGATTACTGATTTTAGTGCCCCTGGCCATTACGGCCTGGGTCTTGAATCTGGTGATCAGCACGATGGACCAGTCGCTGTTGCTGGTGCCCGGCAGTACGAAGCCCAGCATATGGTTCGGCCACCAGGTCCCCGCGCTGAGCAGCATTCCCGGCCTGGGCACGGTATTGACGGTATTGATCGTGTTCTTCACGGGCTTGCTGACGAATAATCTGGTCGGCAATTATGTGGTGAAACTGTGGGAAAAATTGCTGCAACGCATACCCATCGTCAATTCCCTGTATTCCAGCGTCAAGCAAGTGTCCGATACCTTGTTTTCCCCGTCGGGCAATGCCTTCCGCAAGGCCGTGCTGGTGCCGTATCCGCACCAGAATTCCTGGACCATCGCTTTCCTGACCGGCGTGCCGGGAGGCGATGCGGCGAACCACCTGGTAGGCGACTATGTCAGCGTGTACGTGCCGACGACGCCGAATCCGACATCGGGCTTTTTCCTGATGATGAAACGCAGCGATGTCGTCGAACTCGACATGAGCGTCGATGCGGCGCTCAAATATATCGTCTCGATGGGCGTGGTAGCGCCTGCGGAAGTTGTTGCTGTACCGGCCCCGGCAGCCAAAGAATAAAGGCAGGCGTCCCACGCGGGACGTGGCCGGATTGAACACTCACTAACCTGAACTGAGAATTTTATGTCTATGCGTACTGAATACTGCGGCCTCGTCACCGAAGCCATGCTGGGACAAACCGTCAGCCTGTGCGGCTGGGTACATCGCCGCCGCGACCACGGCAGCCTGATTTTCATCGACTTGCGCGACCGTGAAGGCCTGGTGCAAATCGTTTGCAACCCGGAACAAGCGGAGATGTTCAAGGTCGCCGAAGCCGTGCGCAACGAATTCTGCCTGCGCGTGACGGGCGTCGTGACCAACCGTATCGATGGCACGATCAACAACAACCTGAAATCGGGCAAGATCGAAGTGGTCTGTTCGGAACTGGAAGTGCTGAACCCGTCCGTGCCCGTGCCGTTCCAGCTCGATGACGACAACCTGTCGGAAACGACGCGTCTGACGCACCGCGTGCTGGACCTGCGCCGCCCGCAAATGCAGAACAACCTGCGCCTGCGCTACAAGGTGACGATGGAAGTGCGCAAGTACCTCGACGCGCTGGGCTTCATCGACATCGAAACGCCGATGCTGACCAAGTCCACGCCAGAAGGCGCGCGCGACTACCTGGTGCCGTCGCGCGTGAACGCGGGCAGCTTCTTCGCCTTGCCGCAATCGCCACAGTTGTTCAAGCAACTGTTGATGGTCGCTAACTTCGACCGTTACTACCAGATCACCAAGTGCTTCCGCGACGAAGACTTGCGCGCTGACCGCCAGCCTGAATTCACGCAGATCGATTGCGAAACCTCGTTCCTGACGGAGCAGGAAATCCGCGACCTGTTCGAAGACATGATCCGCGTCGTCTTCAAGAACACCCTGAACATCGACTTGCCGAACCCGTTCCCGGTGATGGATTTCGCCGAAGCGATGGGCCTGTATGGTTCCGACAAGCCGGACATGCGCGTCAAGCTGGCCTTCACGGACTTGACCGAAATCATGAAGTCGGTCGAGTTCAAGGTCTTCAACGGCGCCGCCAACATGAAGGGTGGCCGCGTGGTGGCCCTGCGCGTACCGCAAGGCGGCAGCATGCCGCGTTCGGAAATCGACGCCTACACGCAATTTGTCGCCATCTACGGCGCCAAGGGCCTCGCTTACATCAAGGTCAACGAGAAAGCCAAGGGCCCTGAAGGCTTGCAATCGCCGATCGTCAAGTTCCTGCCTGCCGACGTGCTGGCCACGATCCTCGAGCAGACGGGCGCGCAAGACGGCGACCTGATCTTCTTCGGCGCGGACAAGGCCAAGGTCGTCAACGACGCCATCGGCGCGCTGCGCGTGAAAATCGGTCACAGCGAGTTCGGCAAGAAAGCCGGCCTGTTCGAAGACGTGTGGAAGCCATTGTGGGTGGTCGACTTCCCGATGTTCGAGCACGACGAAGAAGCGGACCGCTGGACGGCGACCCACCATCCATTCACGGCGCCGAAAGACGGCCATGAAGACATGCTGGAAACGAATCCGGGTGCCTGCATCGCCAAGGCCTACGACATGGTCTTGAACGGCTGGGAACTGGGTGGCGGTTCGATCCGTATCCACCGCGAAGAAGTGCAAAGCAAGGTCTTCCGCGCATTGAAAATCGATGCCGAAGAAGCGCAGCTGAAGTTCGGCTTCCTGCTTGACGCCCTGCAATACGGCGCGCCACCGCATGGCGGCCTGGCATTCGGCCTGGACCGTATCGTGACCATGATGACGGGTTCCGATTCGATCCGCGACGTGATCGCCTTCCCGAAAACCCAGCGCGCCCAGTGTCTGCTGACACAAGCGCCGTCGGAAGTGGACGAGAAGCAATTGCGCGAGCTGCACATCCGTTTGCGCGGCGCCGAGCCAAAAGTAGCGTAATGCAGCATGCGGCCGCTGCGGCGGCCGCTGTTTGATAATGCTATGCAAAAAGAGGCGCTGACGAGGCGCCTTTTTCATTGTTGATATGAACCATAAAATTCCCGTTTCCGTGCTGGTCGTCATTCATACGGCTGACCTTGACGTCTTGCTCATCGAGCGCGCGGGCCAGCCTGGTTTCTGGCAATCGGTGACCGGTTCCGTCGACGCCGTCGACGAGCCGCTGCTGCAGACGGCCGCGCGCGAATTGTTTGAGGAAACCGGCATCGTCGTCGATGGGCACGACATCGTGCTGCGCGACTGGAACTTGTCGAATGTGTACGAGATCTATCCGATCTGGCGCCACCGCTATGCGCCCGGCGTGACGCGCAACACGGAACACGTGTTCAGCGTGCAAGTGCCGCGCGATACGCTGATTACACTGAGTCCCCGCGAACACTTGCAATACGCGTGGCTGCCGTATCTGGCGGCGGCTGACCGCTGTTTCTCGTCGTCCAACGCGGAAGCGATTTTGCAATTGCCGGCCATGACGGGCCTGGCGCGCCCCACCTGATTTCCCTAGAAAGCATTCCATGTTGAACTGGTTACATTTGACTGCGCAGCAAAAACTGCTGGGCACCCTGGGCATCGTTTTCTGCCTGTGCTTTATCTTCCTGCTGTTCAGCTCCACCGTGCCTGGCCGCACGCCGCCCATCGGCATGCCGCTGATGGCGATCGGCTGGCTGCTGCACCCGGGCGCCTTTGCCAAGGGCAAGCGCACCGTGGCCTGGCGCGGCGCACCGCTGCTGGTGAAGATCGTCTGGGCGGCCGGCATTACTGCGCTGCTCGTCAGCGTGACGGCAGGCGTGGGACGCATGCTGGCGTGATTGTGTGCGTTTAGGTGCGCACGCGCACCTACGCAGGCGCCGCGCGGGGCCCGTCTGGGAGTAGAATCAAGGCATGAAAATCCGCGTAGCAACTTATAATATACACAAGGGTGTCTCCTCCGTGCGGGGTTTGCCCAGGGTGCACGCCTTGAAGCAGGCGATCGCTCTCTTCAATGCCGATGTCGTCTTCTTGCAGGAAGTGCAAGGCAAGCATGACCGCAATGCGGCCCGCTATGGCGCCGAGAACAACGGCCACAAGCATTGGCCGGAAGCGTCGCAGCATGAATTTTTTGCCGGCGCCGAGCACCATTCCGCGTATGGCATGAATGCCGTCTACGACCATGGCCATCATGGCAACGCCTTGCTGAGCAAGTTTCCCATCGCCTCGCAAACCAACCACGACGTGTCCGACCATGCCTACGAGCAGCGCGGCATCCTGCATTGCGTGCTCAAGACACCGCAGGCCGACGTGCACTGTTATGTCGTGCACTTGGGTCTGTTCGAGTCGGGGCGGGGCCGCCAGACGCAGGCGCTGATCGACGCCGTCATGGAATCGGCGCCGAACGGCGAGCCCGTCATCATCGCGGGCGACTTCAACGACTGGCGCAACACGCTCAGCGACAAGCTGCGCAATGCGCTCGGTGTGGTCGAGGTATTCGACCAGCGCGCGTCGAATTCGGCCCTGGGCGATTTGGTACGCACGCTGGCGCGGCGCCAAACGAAAATACCCGTGCCCGTACCGGCGCGCACCTTTCCCGCCGCCTTGCCGTGGTTCCGCCTGGACCGCATCTATGTGCGCGGTTTCCACGTGGAAGGCGCGCAAGTGATGCATGGCACCTTGTGGGCAAAATTGTCGGACCACGCGCCGATCGTTGCTGCCTTGAAACTCGCGTAGACTGCCGGCATGCGCACAGTCAACTTCATCGCCCACAACGACATCGAGCTGCTGTGTTGCGGCACCGATTATTTTCCCGCATTGATAGCCGCCATCGACGGCGCGCGTTCGGAAGTGTATTTCGAAACATATATCTTTGCCGATGACGCCACGGGTACCCTGGTGCTCGATGCGCTCAAGCGTGCGGCCGCGCGCGGCGTGCTGGTGTGCATGATCACGGACTGGTTCGGCACGGGCAATCGCCGCGTGAATGCCATGCATGCGCAACTGGAAGCGGCCGGCGTGCACCACCGCATCTTCAACCCGTGGTTCCGGCGCGGCATCACGCGCACGCACCGCAAGATCTGCGTCGCCGATGGAGAAATTGCCCTGGTGGGCGGCATCAATATCAACGACGACATGTTTTGCGACTACGACCACAGCATCAGCCTGGAAGCGCCGCGCTGGGATTTCGCCGTGCAGGTGAAGGGCCCGCTGGTGGACGCCATCCATGAGGAAGTGCAGGCGCAGTGGGCGCGGTTGGGCAAGATGAACCTGGTACGGCGTATCAAGCTGTACCGCAAGATGCGCGTGGTCAGCAAGGAGCTGGCGAAGAACCCCGTCGTGGCCGGTTTTGTCGTGCGCGACAACCTGCGCAACCGCCGCACCATCCAGCGCGCCTACCTGCAGGCGCTGGGCCAGGCACGCAAGAGCGTGATGCTGGCCAACCCGTATTTCGCGCCCGGGCACAAGCTGCGCCACGCCCTGGCCCAGGCGGCCCAGCGGGGCGTCGACGTGGTGCTGTTGATCGGCGTGGGCGAGTTCCGCATGCAAGATGCCGTGGCGCACTCGTTTTATCCGAAACTGCTGGCTGCCGGCGTGAAAATCGTCGAATACCGCAAGACGCAGCTGCACGCCAAGGTGGCCGTGGTCGACGATGACTGGGCGACAGTGGGTTCGAGCAATATTGACGCGCTGAGCCTGTTCCTCAACCAGGAAGCGAACATCGTCATCAAGGACGTGGCTTTCGCGCAAAGCCTGCGCCAGCACATCGAGCAGGGCGTGGCCGACGGCATCGTGATTCACCAGGATGATTTCAAGCACATCGGCCGTGTCCGGCGCATCGGCTACGAAGCCGCCTTCCTCGTGTACCGGCTGGTGATGCGCATTTTTTCAGTAGGCAAGTACGCATGAACGAGATGACAACGGTAAGGCTGGATAAATGGCTGTGGGCGGCGCGCTTCTTCAAGACGCGCTCGCTGGCCAGCGAGGCCGTCGACACGGGTAAAGTCAAAGTGGGCGGCGAGCGCGTGAAACCGGCGCGCAGCCTGCGCGTGGGCGACGCGCTGGCCATCGACAATGGCTTTGATACGTGGGAAGTGGCCGTGCTGGGCCTGTCCGACAAGCGTGGC
Source organism: Janthinobacterium sp. 78 (assembly GCF_003096775.1). Classification (NCBI taxonomy): domain Bacteria; kingdom Pseudomonadati; phylum Pseudomonadota; class Betaproteobacteria; order Burkholderiales; family Oxalobacteraceae; genus Janthinobacterium; species Janthinobacterium sp. 78. The sequence continues at coordinate 877,908 of NZ_QENT01000001.1, forward strand.
GCGGCGCCTGTGGCGCGTCTGCTGTACGGAGAAACACCGGCCAGCATCGCCCGCCGCGAGCAGTTGGCCGAGGAGCGCAAGCTGTTCCGCGAGCCGGGCACCACCATCAAGGGGCGGCCGACCAAGCGCGACCGCCGTCAATTGAGCAAGGCAGGCGGCCTCGACTGAGGCGCGCTTGTTGCTGTCAGGCAAGGGCGCTCACCGCTTTTGCCTGCCTGAAATCGCAACAAACACGCAGTCAAAAAATGCTGCGCTGCACCAATAGAACACCGGCTCTAAAGTTCCCGTTTGACTTTTACGTGGTAGTGGATAATAGTACGAGCGTTCGGATTTTTTCGAAGCGTGCTTTTTTTTACCCTCGCTTCAGTCCGCCAAATCGGCAACATCACTTTTAGAACGGACCTCTTGAATACTTCAGTCAAATTCATGCGCAAGGGCGAACTGACCCGTGCAGCCATCCTCGACGTGGCGCTGGACTTGTCCAGCCGCGACGGCCTGGAAGGCCTGACCATTGGGCTGCTTGCGGACAAAATGAACATGAGCAAGTCGGGCGTGTTTGCCCACTTTGGCTCGCGCGAAGACTTGCAGATGGAAGTGCTGAAGCTCTACCACTATCGTTTCGAGCAAGAAGTCTTTTTCCCCAGCATGAAAGAGCCACGCGGTATCCAGCGATTGCAATCGATGTTTGCGCGCTGGGTCAAGCGGGTCAGCGTGGAAATCGCTTCCGGCTGCATCTATATCAGCGGCGCCGTCGAGTATGACGACCGTCCCGGCCCCATCCGCGACTCCCTGGTGGCCATGGTACGGGCCTGGCAAGGTGCGCTGCTGCGCTGTGTCGAGCAATCGATCGCCACGGGCGACCTGAAAGCGGACACGGACGCCCAGCAGCTGGTGTACGAGATGTATGGCCTGATCCTGGCCCTGCATCACGATGCGCGCTTCCTGCGCGTGCCGGGCAGCATCGAACGGGCGCAAGCGGGCTTTATCCGCCTGCTGGCGTCGTACCAGAATTCAGTAACAAGCAAATAAGCCGTCAGGCAGTATCCGCAGCAACGCACACGCAGTTCACAAGTACAACACTTTAGCTAAACGCCTTCAGGAGAAAAATTATGGGTCAATACGTCGCGCCAATCCGGGATATGCAATTCGTTCTGCATGAGTTCCTGCAAGTGGAAGAAGAGCTGAAGCAAATGCCGTCGTATGCCGACGTCGACGCCGATATCATCAACCAGGTACTGGAAGAGGGCGGCAAGTTCACTTCCGAAGTATTGTTCCCCCTGAATCACTCCGGCGACCGCGAAGGCTGCCACCACGATCCCGTCACGAAAAGCGTGACCACGCCGAAAGGCTTTAAAGAAGCCTACAAGCAGTACGTCGAAGGCGGCTGGGCGGCCTTGGCTTGCGATCCGCAATACGGCGGCCAGGGCTTGCCTGTCGTGCTGAACAATTCGTTCTATGAAATGCTGAACTCGTCGAATCAGGCTTGGTCCATGTACCCTGGCCTGTCGCACGGCGCCTACGAGTGCCTGAAAGAACACGGCACCGACCACCAGAAGGAAGTGTATCTGCCGAAACTGGTGTCGGGCGAATGGACGGGCACCATGTGCCTGACCGAACCGCACTGCGGCACCGACCTGGGCCTGCTGCGCTCGAAAGCGCTGCCTGAGGCGGACGGTTCCTGGACCATCACCGGCAACAAGATCTTCATCTCGGCCGGCGAGCACGACATGGCGGAAAACATCCTGCACCTGGTGCTGGCCCGCGTACCGGACGCGCCGGAAGGCTCGAAAGGCATTTCGCTGTTCCTGGTACCGAAATTCCTGCCGAACGCGGACGGTACGGTCGGTGAACGCAACCCGATCACCTGCGGCGCCATCGAAGAAAAAATGGGCATCCACGGCAACTCGACCTGCCAGATGAACCTGGACGGCGCGAAAGGCTGGATCATCGGCCAGCCGAACAAGGGCCTCAACGCCATGTTCGTCTTCATGAACGCGGCCCGCCTGGGCGTGGGCATGCAGTCGCTGGGCCTGACGGAAATCGCTTACCAGAATGCGCTGATCTACGCCAAGGACCGCACGCAAATGCGTTCGCTGTCCGGCATCAAGAACCCGGAACTGCCGGCCGACCGCATCATCGTGCACCCTGACGTGCGCCGCATGCTGTTGACGGGCAAAGCCTACGCCGAAGGCGCGCGCGCTTTCACTTCCTACGTGGCGCTGCAGATCGACCGCGAACTGCACCACCCGGACGCCGACGTGCGCAAGGAAGCCGCTGACGAAGTGGCGCTGCTGACCCCTGTCATCAAGGCATTCATTACCGACAACGCCTGGATCGCCACCTCGGAAGCGATGCAAGTGTTCGGCGGCCACGGCTACATCTCGGAGTGGGGCATGGAGCAGTATGTGCGTGACGCGCGCATCAACATGATCTACGAAGGCACGAACACGATCCAGTCGCTGGACCTGCTGGGCCGCAAGATCCTCGGTGACAACGGCGCCAAGCTGCGCAAGTTCGGTGAAAAGATCAAGGCGTTTGTCGAAGACAACGGTACCGATGAAGCGATGAGCGAATTCGTCACCCCACTGGGCGACCTGGGCGACAAAGTCACCAAGCTGACCATGGAAATCGGCATGAAAGCCTTCCAGAATCCTGACGAAGTGGGCGCGGCATGCGTGCCATACCTGCGTGTCGTCGGCCACATGATCTACAGCTACCTGTTCGCGCAGATGGCCAAGATCGCCCTCGAAAAAGAATCCAGCGGCGACACCTTCTACACCGCCAAACTGGCTACCGCACGTTTCTACTTCGCCCGCTTGCAGCCTGAAACGGCAACCCTGATCCGTCAGGCGCGTTCCGGTTCGGCCAACCTGATGGCACTCGACGCAGACCTGTTCTAAGACTTGAGGAAAATATGACCAATTTCATCGTTAAAAAAGTAGCCGTCCTCGGCGCCGGCGTGATGGGTGCGCAGATCGCCGCCCATTGCATCAACGCGAAAGTGCCGGTCGTGCTGTTCGACCTGCCAGCAAAAGAAGGTCCAAAGAATGGCATCGTGCTGCGCGCCATCGAGAACCTGAAAAAACTGTCGCCTGCGCCGTTGGGCAACAAGGATGACGCATCGCTGATCCAGGTGGCCAACTACGAAGACAACCTGGACCTGCTGGCCGGTTGCGACCTGATCATCGAAGCCATCGCCGAGCGCATGGACTGGAAACACGACCTGTATCAAAAGGTCGCGCCGCACATCGGCCCGAACGCGATCTTCGCCTCGAACACCTCGGGCCTGTCGATCACCAAGCTGGCCGAAGGCTTCGACGCCGACCTGAAATCGCGCTACTGCGGCGTGCACTTCTTCAACCCGCCGCGCTATATGCACCTGGTCGAGATCATCCCGACCGAGTCTACCCGCCCTGAAATCGCCGACCAGCTGGAAGGCTTTTTGACCACCACCCTGGGCAAGGGCGTCGTGCGCGCCAAGGATACGCCGAACTTCATCGCCAACCGCGTTGGCGTGTTCGGCATCCTGGCCATCGTGCACGAAGCCGAGAAATTCGGTCTGTCCGTGGACGTCGTCGATGACTTGACGGGCTCCAAGCTGGGCCGCGCCAAGTCGGGCACCTTCCGCACGGCGGACGTGGTCGGCCTGGACACCATGGGCCATGTGATCAAGACCATGCAGGACTACCTGCCGAACGACCCGTTCGCTGCCGTCTACAAGACGCCGGCCGTGCTGGCGCAGCTGGTGGAAAAAGGCGCGCTGGGCCAGAAGAGCGGCGCGGGCTTCTACAAGAAAGTCGGCAAGGAGATTCAACGCCTCGATTTCGCCACCGGTGAATACGTCGCTGGCGGCGCCAAGGCTGCCGACATCATCGCCCGCATCCTGAAGGAAAAGGATCCGGTCAAGAAGATGAAGGCGCTGCGCGAATCGACGAATCCACAAGGCCAGTTCCTGTGGGCGATCTTCCGCGACGCTTTCCACTACATCGCCATCCACCTCGATACCGTGGCCGACAATGCGCGCGACATCGACTTCGCCATGCGCTGGGGCTTCGGCTGGAACGTCGGTCCGTTTGAAACGTGGCAGGCATCGAACTGGCTGCAAGTGGCCAACTGGGTCAAGGAAGACATCGACGCCGGCCACGCGCTGTGCAATGCACCATTGCCTGCCTGGGTCTTCGAAGGTCCGGTCGCTGAAAAAGGCGGCGTGCATACGCCGGAAGGTTCCTACTCGGCCGTGTCGAACAGCTTCGTGCCCCGTTCGAGCCTGGCCGTGTATGACCGCCAGCCATTCCGCGCGCCCGTCCTGGGCAGCGGCGCCATCGACGGCAAGACTGCCGGCACCACCGTCTTCGAAGACGAATCCGTGCGCGTCTGGCATGCGGGCGACGATGTCTTGATCATCTCGTTCAAGACCAAGATGCACGTGATCGGCGAAGGCGTCATCAACGGCCTGAAACTGGCGCTGGCCGAAGCGGAGAAGAACTTCAAGGGCCTGGTGATCTGGCACGCGGACGCAGCCGAAGGCGGTGCTTTCTCGGCCGGCGCCGACCTGCAATCGGCCCTGCCAGCGTTCATGCAAGGCGGCGTGAAAGCCGTCGACCCGATCATCGCCGAACTGCAAAACACCTTCATGTCGCTGAAATACGCGAACGTGCCGGTGATCGCCGCAGTCGCGGGTCTGGCCCTGGGCGGCGGTTGCGAATTGGCGCTGCACTCCTCGAAGCGCGTGGCCTCGATCGAGTCCTACATCGGCCTGGTGGAAGTGGGCGTGGGCCTGATTCCAGCCGGCGGCGGCTTGAAGGAAGCGGCGCAGCGCGCCTACAAGGAAGCCAAGGGCAATGACATCCTGCAATTCCTGAAAACGGGCTTCACCAATGCAGCCACCGCCAACGTGTCGAAATCGGCGCTGGAAGCCAAAAAAATGGGCTACCTGAAAGAAGACGACGTGATCGTGTTCAACGCCTACGAGCTGCTGCACGTGGCCAAGGTCGAAGCGCGCGCCATGTTCGACGCGGGCTTCCGTCCGCAACTGCCGTCGCTGATCCAGGTCACGGGCCGTTACGGCTGGGGCACCATCAAGGCGCAGCTGGTCAACATGCGCGACGGCGGCTTCATTTCGGCGCACGATTTCAAGCTGGGCGAGATGATCGCCGAGATCGTATCGGGCGGCGACGTGGACCAGGGCAGTTTCGTCAGCGAACAGTGGCTGCTGGATATGGAACGCAAGGCATTCCTGGAGCTGTTGAACCATCCGAAAACCCAGGAACGGATCATGGGCATGATGCAGACCGGTAAGCCGGTACGCAACTAAGCACAACGTCGATGACGATCCTGTCACTCGTTTTTAAAGTACTGCTGCGCGTGAGGCCAAGCATGGTGTATGACCGTATCAAACAACAGATGATGGACACCTTGCCCTTCGTGCGGCTGCTGGGGATCAGCATCGACGACATCGGCGCCGGCACCTCGAAGGTGTCGATGCCGGACGATCCCAAACTGCATAATCACCTGGGCACGCAGCATGCGGGCGCCTTGTTTACCCTGGCCGAAACGGCTTCCGGCGCGGCCATGGCTGGCGGCTTCGCCGAGCTGATACTGGGCTTGCGCCCGGTGGCCAAGGAGTCGCGCATTCAGTACCAGAAGCTGGCCCGGGGCGCGACGCGCGCCGAAGGCCGGGTACCGGGCGACCTGGCTGCATTGAAGGCGCAGCTGGCGCAGGACGGCAAGGTGGCGTTTCCCGTGGCAGTCGATATCTTCGACTCCGAAGGCACGCTGGCGGCACAGGTGACGGTGGACTGGTATTTGTCGCAGAAGCGATAGGCCAGCATCCCGGACATTCGACAGAACACGAACCTCGTTCAACATCTTTGAAAGTATAAAATGAGCAAACAACTTCAAGACGCCTACATCGTCTCTGCAACCCGCACCCCGATCGGCAAGGCGCCGCGCGGCATGTTCAGAAACACCCGCCCGGACGACCTGCTGGTGCGCGTGCTGCAATCGGCCCTGGCGCAAGCGCCTGGCCTCGACCCGGCGCTGATCACCGATGCCATCATCGGCTGCTCGTTCCCGGAAGCGGAACAAGGTTTTAATATTGCGCGTAACTCGGTGCTGCTGGCCGGCTTGCCGAAAACCGTGGGCGGCGTCACCGTCAACCGTTACTGCGCTTCGGGCATCACGGCCATCGCCATGGCCGCCGACCGCATCCGCGTGGGCGAAGCCGACGTGATGATCGCCGGCGGTATCGAATCGATGTCGATGGTGCCGATGATGGGCCATCACCCATCGATGAACCTGGACATGTTCAGCGACGAAAACATCGGTATGGCCTACGGCATGGGCCTGACGGCCGAAAAAGTGGCGCAGCAATGGAAAGTGTCGCGCGAACAGCAGGACGCGTTCTCCGTTGAATCGCACCGCCGCGCCATCGCCGCGCAGCAAGCCGGTTTCTTCAAGGCCGAAACGACGCCCGTGGAAATCATCACGCGCACGCCGAACCTGGCCACCGGCCAAGTTGATGTGACGCGCCGCACCGTCGACACCGACGAAGGCGCGCGTGCCGATTCGACGCTGGAGTCGCTGGGCAAGCTCAAACCCGTGTTTGCCGCCAAGGGCACCGTCACGGCCGCCAACAGCTCGCAGATGTCCGACGGCGCCGGCGCGCTGCTGATCGTCAGCGAGAAGATTTTACGCGAGCATAACCTGACCCCGCTGGCGAAATTCTCCTCGTTCGCCGTGCGCGGCGTGCCGCCGGAAATCATGGGCATCGGTCCTAAATTCGCCATTCCTGCAGCGTGCGCCGCCGCCGGCATCACGCAAGACCAGCTGGACTGGATCGAGCTGAACGAAGCGTTTGCCGCGCAAGCCCTGGCCGTCATCGGCGACCTGGGCCTGGACCCATCGAAGGTCAACCCGATGGGCGGCGCGATCGCCCTGGGCCACCCGCTGGGCGCCACCGGCGCCATCCGCGCGGCCACCGTGATTCACGCACTGCAGCGCACCAAGCAGAAGTACGGCATGGTCACGATGTGCGTCGGTGCCGGCATGGGCGCGGCAGGCATCTTCGAGCGCGTATAAGCTTGACGGGCTAAAGCAATACAACAGGGCGCTGCGGGATTACCCCGGCGCCCTTTATCTTTTTGGAGACGACATGGATATTTTGTGCAGCAAGAGCGAGGGCATTCTGACCCTGGAATTCAACCGCCTGGAACGCAAGAATGCGATCACGGGCGCCATGTACCAGACCCTGGCCGATGCGCTGGTGGCGGCCGAGACGGATGATGAGGTACGCGCTATCCTGATCTGCGGCAAGCGCGAGATTTTCACGGCTGGCAACGACCTCGATGACTTCATGAAGACGGCGCGTCCGAAGGATGGCTCGCTCGACCATGACCGTCCCGTGTTCCAGTTCATGCGCGCCCTGTACGGCAGCAGCAAGCCCGTGGTGGCCGCCGTCTCCGGCCCGGCCATCGGCATCGGCACGACCTTGTTGATGCATTGCGACCTGGTGTATGCGGCCAACAACGCCAGCTTCTCGATGCCGTTTACGCAACTGGGCCTGTGCCCGGAATTCGGCTCCAGCCTGCTGCTCACGCAACTGGCCGGCTACCCGCGCGCGGCGGAAAAGCTGATGCTGGGCGAGTCCTTCCCGGCCAGCGAAGCGCTGGAAATGGGCCTGGTGTCGAAAGTCGTGCCCCTGTACGACTTGATGACGTACGCGCAAGGGCAGGCCGCCAAGCTGGTGGCCCTGCCAGCGGCCTCGATCCGCGCCACCAAGCGCCTGATGAAGCAAAGCCGCATGGAGCCGATGAAGGCCGCCATCGCCGACGAAAACAAACTGTTCAGCGCCATGCTGGGCGGCGCCGAAGCGAAGGAAGCGTTTACGGCCTTCTTTGAAAAGCGCAAGCCGGATTTCAAGAAGTTTGCATAAGTTCCAGGAAGCAAACCCAAATGCGCACTGCCGGGGTCGGACCCTCAGGGTCCGACCCCAGAATTTTACTCTGGGTTTAATTCGCACTAGACGACTGGTCTAATTGTGCTACAATCATCGCATGAAAGCTGAATACACCGACGTGCGCCAGCACATAATTGACCAGGGCAAGGCCATCATCACGCGCAAGGGCTTTGCCGGCGTGGGGCTGAACGAGATCTTGTCGGCCGCCGACGTGCCCAAGGGCTCGTTCTACCATTACTTCAAGTCCAAGGAATTGTTTGGCGAGGCGATGCTGGAAGATTACGTCACCGGCTACCTGGCCGGGATGGAAGACGTGCTGGGCCAGCCGGGCCAGAGCGCGGCGCAGTCGCTGATGGCGTATTGGGCCAGCTGGACCAGCGAGAGTCTCGATGGCAGCGGTTGCGACTGCCGCTGCCTGGTGGTCAAGCTTAGCAGCGAAGTGGCGGACATGTCCGAACCGATGCGCGTGGCGCTGCTCGACGGCACCCACCGTATCATCGCCAGGCTGGCCCTGGCCATCGCGCAGGGCAGGGCGGACGCTTCGCTGCCATCGGTGGCCGATCCGGGGCAGATGGCCGCCACCTTGTACCAGCTGTGGCTGGGCGCGGCCATGCTGACCAAGCTGCGGCGCGACGCCAGCGCCTTGCAAACGGCCTGGCAGGCGACCCTGGACCTGCTGCAGCTGCCGCCGGACAGCTACCGATAGACAGCTAGCAAGCGGACGCAGCACGTCCGCGTTTTTTGAATTAAATCGTAGACGACCAGTCTAATAATAGGGAGCAACAGCATGAAAAATTTTGAATTCCATAACCCGACCCGTATCGTCTTCGGTCTTGATACCGTCGCCAAATTGTCCACCCTGGTGCCGCACGATGCGCGCGTGCTGATCTTGTACGGCGGCGCCAGCGCGGAAAAGACGGGCACCCTGGCCGAAGTGCGCGCTGCGCTGGGCCAGCGCAGCGTGCAGGAGTTTGGCGGCATCGAACCCAATCCCAGCTATGAAACTCTGATGCGTGCCGTGGCCCAGGTGCGCAGCGCCAAGCTGGACTTCCTGCTGGCCGTCGGTGGCGGCTCCGTCATCGATGGCACCAAGTTCGTCGCCGCCGCCGCCCTGTACGACGGCGAGCCGTGGGAAATCGCCGAACGTGGCGGCGCCAATGTACGTCAAGCCCTGCCGTTCGGCACGGTGCTGACCTTGCCGGCCACGGGGTCGGAAATGAACAGCGGCGGCGTGGTGACGAAAAAAGCCACGCATGACAAGCTGAGTTTCCGCAGTCCGCTGCTGTATCCGCAATTTTCCGTACTTGACCCCAGCAAGACATTTACCTTGCCGGCCACGCAGGTGGCCAATGGCCTGGTCGACGCCTTTGTCCACACGACGGAACAGTATCTGACCTATCCGGCGCAGGCGATGGTGCAGGACCGCTTTGCCGAAGGCTTGCTGCAGACGCTGGTAGAGATCGCGCCGCAGGCGGTCGCCGCGCCCGACGATTACGCTACCCGCGCCAACCTGATGTGGACGGCCACCCTGGCCCTGAATGGCTTGATCGGCGCCGGCGTGCCGCAGGATTGGGCCACCCACATGATCGGCCACGAACTGACGGCCCTGTATGACATCGACCACGCGCGCACGCTGGCCCTGGTGCTGCCGGCACTGCTGGACGTACAGCGCGAGCAGAAACGCGGCAAGTTGCTGCAATTTGGCGAGCGTGTCTGGAACATCACGCAGGGCAGCGACGACGAGCGCATCGACATGGCCATCGCCAGCACCCGCGCCTTCTTTGAAGGCCTGGGCATCCCGACCCGTTTGTCCGCTTACCAGCTGGGCCAGGAAGCGGTGGAAGCGGTACTGAAACAATTGGAAGCACACGGCATGACCTCCCTCGGCGAACACCGCGATATCGACCTCGCGCGCAGCCGCCGTATCCTCGAAGCAGCACTGTAACCCTGACATAAAAGGAAACAACATGAACATCCTGATGGTACTGACCTCGCACGATCAACTGGGCGACACGGGCAAGAAAACCGGCTTCTGGCTGGAAGAATTCGCCGCGCCCTACTATGCCCTGCAGGAAGCGGGCGCGAAGCTGACGGTGGTGTCGCCCAACGGTGGCCAGCCGCCGCTGGACCCGAAAAGCGATGAACCCGATTCGCAAACGGACGCCACGCGCCGCTTCAAGCAAGACGCCGATGCACAAGCCGTGCTGGCCAACACGGGCAAGCTGGCCGACGTGAAGGCGGCCGACTTTGACGCCGTGTTTTACCCGGGCGGCCATGGTCCGCTGTGGGACCTGGCCGAAGACCCGCACTCGATCGCGCTGATCGAGCAGATGATCGCCGCCGGCAAACCCGTCGCCGCCGTTTGCCACGCGCCGGGCGTGCTGCGCCACGTGAAGGCGGCTGACGGCACGCCGCTGGTGCGCGGCAAGCAGGTGACGGGCTTCACGAATACCGAGGAAGACGCCGTCGGCTTGACCGCCATCGTGCCTTTCCTGGTCGAGGACATGCTCAAGCAAAATGGCGGCGTGTACTCGAAGCTGGGCGACTGGCAGCCGTATGCCGTTACCGATGGCTTGCTGGTCACGGGCCAGAATCCCGCATCGTCGGAAGCGGCCGCGCAGGCGCTGCTCAAGCTGCTGGCCTGATGCCAGGCTAGTTCCGGGCGGTCATGCCCGCCAGGAGCAGGCCGACCGAGGCGTGCCATTGCGTCTCGCTGGCGGGCCTGCCTGCCAGCGCATAGCCATGTAAAAAATCGACGAGCGCATCGCGCCCGCGCAGCCGGGTTTTCTTGTCCAGCTCAAGGCCCTCCACGGCCAGCTCGAACAGCGCCGTGAACCGCTCGGCCACGTCGGCTTGCGTCACCAGCCCGCGCGCCATCAGGCGCACGAAATACGGCGTGGCGCTGACCAGTTCCAGGTACAGCGCGCACAGCGCGAGCAGGCGCCGCCGAGGTGCCTGGCGCCGCGTAAACGGCGGCTGGTGCGGATCGAGCGCGGCAAAACGCTGCGCCATCAAGGCCAGCAATAATTCCTCTTTTCCCGCGTAGTAGTGATACACGGCCATGGCGTCGACGCCCAAGCTGTGCGCCAGCGCGCGCATGGAAAACGCTTCGCCTTGCTCTTCCAGCAGGGCCAGGGCAGCGTGCAGGATGCTGGCGCTGTCCAGTGCGGGCGCGGCGCGGCGCGGACGCCCTGCACGGCGCACGGGACTTTCAAGCGCTTGAAGTTTTGGTGGTTTCATGGGCATAATTCTACACTGTAGAATTAATTGGGGAGTGCTTCATGCAAAAACCTTTCGTCAGCGTTTTTCTCGGCATCAGCATCGACGGCTGCATCGCGGGAGAGAACGGCGACCTGGCCTGGCTGGCCGAACTGGCGCCCGACTCGCCCGACGCCACCGGCTACACGGCCTTGATGGGACAAGTCGATACCCTGCTGATCGGACGCACCACGTATGACGCCGTGCTGGATTTTTCGCCGTGGCCGTATGCTGGCAAGCGCGTGGTGGTACTCAGCCACCGCGCCTTAGCGCCACGGCATGACGAGCAGCGCCGCGAAGGCGGCGTGCGCGAAGTACTGGCAGGTCTGGCAGCGGAGGGCTGCCGTCACGTGTATCTCGATGGCGGCGCCGTCATCCGCGCTGGTTTACGCGAAGGTGTCATCGACAGCCTGACCTTGTCCGTGCTGCCCGTGGTGCTGGGCAAGGGCGTGCGCCTGTTCGAGGATGGCTTGCCGCGCAGCGACTGGCGCCTGGACGCAACGCACCAGCTGCCCAGCGGCGTGGTGCAGCTGCGTTATGCAAAGCGTTAAACCGCGTCGGCCAGTTCGACGATGAAGCCTGTATCAAAACGGTCATTTTCGGGCGTGCCATCGGGGCGCTTGTAGCCGCAGGGGTTGCACACGACGCGGCACTCGCCTATCTGGTAGTCGAGCGAAGCGTGCATGTGGCCATGCACCCACACGTCCGCCTGCGCCACCAGGTCGTCCAGCTGCGAGGCGAAGGCGGGCGAGCCCAGGTTGGCCGCGTATTGCTCGTCCACCGACAGCATCGATGGCGCCATGTGCGTGATGACGACGGTCTTGCCGGCGAACGGTTGCGCCAGTTGCTCGGCCAGCCAGGCCTTGTGCTGCGCGTGCAGCAGCGCCGTGTCGCTCGCGCACAGCAGGCGCGGCGCGTCGCCGCCCGTGCTGATGCGCTTGTAGTCGGGCATGTAGGCTTGCGCCGCGTTCAAGGCTTCCTCGTACCTGTCGGCGCCGAACAGCAGGAAATCCGTCCACAGGGTGATGCCGAGGAAGCGCACGCCGTTCAAGACCACGGCGTCGCCGTCGAGCAGGCCGATGTTGGCGCCCTGCGCATTCGCGCTGGCGCAGGCGTCGCGCACGGCGTCCTGCATGTGTTCGAGCTGGTGTCCATAGCCCTCGTGATTGCCGTGCACATACAGCACGGGCAGGGCGCCGAAGGTGCGCGCGGCCCAGGCGATGGCATGGTTGCCCGTGGCGATGTCGCCGGCCAGGATCACCACGTCGGGGCGGCTGGTGGCAAGGTCGATGGCGGGCGTGTCGTCACCCCAGACTTCCAGGTGCAGGTCGGACAGGATCAGCAAACGCATGGCAGTGGGCGCGGCAAGGCGCGCGGCAGTGGATGGGCCTCTATCGTAGCGCAATTGGCGGAATGGACGGCAAGCGCGCCCCACTGCTTGACCGCGTGAGGGTGGCGACGTTACCCTATGGCATCGATTACCGCACACTCATTCCTGGAGCCGCATGCCGCTTTTCTTCCTTCCCAAGACCTTGCTGAGCATCGCGCTGGCCGCCATGGCGCTGCCATTTGCCGCGCATGGCGCCACGCCCGCCGTCGATCCCTTGACGCAGCCGATCGCCTCGCCGTATGCGGCGCAATGGAACCGCCCGCAGCAACCGGCGCGCATCCATGGCGATACGTATTACGTGGGCGTGGGCGGCTTGAGCGTGGTGCTGATCGACACGCGCGAAGGATTGATCCTGATCGATGGCGCGTTGCCGCAATCGGTGACCGCCATCAAGGAACATATCCTCGAGCTGGGCTTTCGTCTGCAAGACATCAAATTCATCCTGAATACGGAAGCGCATTTCGACCATTCGGGCGGTATCGCCGCCCTGGCCCGCGACAGCGGCGCGCAAGTGGTCGCCAGTCCGCTGGGAGCGGAGGCGCTGCGCGCCGGAGCGGTGCTCGCGATGGACCCGCAAGCGGGCGAAATCGACCCCATGCCGGCCGTGGAAAACGTGCGCGAGATCGCCGATGGCGAAACCATGCAGCTGGGCGACGTGAGCGTCACGGCGCGCTACACGCCGGGCCATACGCCGGGCAGCACCAGCTGGACCTGGGTCTCGTGCGAGGATGCGGAGCGCAAGGAATGCCTGAACGTGGTGTTCGGCGCCAGCCTCACGCCGGTGGCGGCCGACGATTTTCACTACCTGGGCGATGAACGCCATGCGGACCTGACGCCGGCCTTCCGCCGCGTCATGCAGGACTTTGCCAAACTGCCGTGCGACATCCTGATCTCGGCCCACCCCGACCACTCCGGCGGCGACGGCAAGCTGACGCAATTGCTGGAAGGCGTCACGCCGAACCCCTTCATCGATGCGCAGGCGTGCCGCCACTACGCGGCCAAGAATGAAGCCAAGCTCGATGCCCGCATCGCCAAGGAAAAAGCGGCTGCGACAAAATGACAGCGCTGGCGCACACCAGTCGGAAGCCTCGCCGGCAAGCACCGCTTGCAGCAATGGCTGGCGGGCCGGCGCAAACCTGACGATTAGCGAGCCGGTAGCTCGACGATGAAGTTCGGATCAAAAGCGGGATTTTGCGGCGTGCCGCTGCGCGTCTTGTAGCCGCACGGGTTGCTGACCACGCGGCACTGGCCGATCCGATAGTCGCGCGAAGCGTGGATGTGGCCATGCACCCACATGTCCGCCTGCGCGGCCAGGTCGTCCAGGCGCGAAGCATAGGCGGGCGAACACGCTTCGCTGCCATACGCATCATCGACCGATAGCAGCGACGGCGCCATGTGGCTGATGACGACTGTCGCGCCTTCGAACGGCTGCGCCAGTTCGTGCGCCAGCCAGGCTTTTTGCTGCGCGTGGAACATGGCCGTGTCGGTCGCACGCAGCTTGCGATAGCCCATGTTGGCCAGACGGATGCGCTTGTAGTCGTTCATGATGGCTTGCGCATCGTGCATGGCCGCTTGCCGCGTGTCGTCGCCCAGCAGGCGGAAATCCGTCCACAGGGTAGCGCCCAGGAAGCGCACCTGCTTGCCGGCCTGGTCGGTGATGACGTGGCTGTCGGCGTCGAGCAAATGCACGTTGTCGGTGGCGGCGCAGGCGCTGCGCAGCTCCTGGCGTACCTTGTCCAGATAGTGGCCATAGCCTTCGTGGTTGCCATGCACGTACAGCACCGGCAGGCCCGCAAACGTGCTGGCCGCCCAGGCGACGGCGCGGGTGCCCGTGTCGATGTCGCCGGCCAGGATCACGGCGTCGGGACGGCTGAGCGCGAGGTCGCCTTGCGGCGCATCCTCGCGCCATAACTCATGGTGCAGGTCCGACAAAATCAATAAACGCATGCGGTATCCAGGCGATTGGCGGGTACGCCATCGTACCTGAAAAGCCTCACTCTTCCTCCAGCGCGGCGAAGCTGTGCGCCAGGTAGTCGATCAGCGCGCGCACGGCCGGCAGCAGGCCGCGCCGCGACGGGAAGACGGCGTGGATGATTTCGCGCTGCGGCCGCCACTGCGCCATCAGCGGCAGCAGGCTGCCGTTGGCTACCTGTTCGACGATCATCATGGTCGGCAGCTGCACCACGCCCACGCCGGCCACGGCCGCGTCGCGCAGGGTCAGCATGTCGCCCGTGACGAAGCGCGGCGTATGCCGCAGCTGGGCGCGCGCTCCGCCCGGGCCGTGCAAATCCCATTGGTAGTGCTGTTGCGGCGCGCCCAAGGCCAGGCTGGGCCAGTCGGCCAGGTCGGCCGGCGCGGTTGGCCTGGCGGCGTCGCCGAACAGCAGCGGGCTGCCCACCATGCACTGGCTGCGCTCGGCCAGCACGCGCAGTACCAGGTCGCTGTCGGGCAGCGGCGGCGGACGCACGCGGATGGCCACGTCGATGCCTTCGGCCACCAGGTCGACGCGGCGGTTGCTCGCTTCGAGCAGCAGCGTGACCTGGGGATGCTCGCGCATGAAGCCGGCCAGCATGGGCGCGACCAGCGAATGCAGCAGGGCGATGGGGCAGGACAGGCGCACCGTGCCCCGTGGCGCGGCCCGCGTCAGCTCGATCGCTTCCTGCGCCGCCTCCGCTTCCACCAGCATGGCCTTGCAATGCTCGTAAAACGTCTGGCCCACGTCGGTGACGGAAAAATGCCGCGTCGTGCGCTGCAGCAGGCGCACGCCGAGGCGCTCTTCCAGCAGCGCGATGCGCCGGCTGAGTTTGGATTTCGGCATGCCCAGCGCGCGCCCGGCCGGGGCGAAGCCGCCATGGTCGACCACCTGCACAAAGTAATACAAATCGTTCAGATCCTGCATGCCGCCTCCTTGATCGTTCTATTTTTGGAACGCTGATGGCGAATTTTACCGTCTACCGCCTCTATCGTTGCAAGAGTATTCTGACTCCATCGTAATGCAAACCCGAACAGGAGATCGAGATGAACACAGTCACAGGTATCTACAGCGCACCGCGCCAGCACTGGGTCGGCGACGGTTTCCCCGTGCGCTCGATGTTTTCGTACACCGGCCATGGCAAGCAGCTGAGCCCCTTCCTGCTGCTCGACTATGCCGGTCCTGCCGAATTTGCACCCGGCACGCGTCCGCCCGGCATCGGTTCACACCCGCACCGCGGCTTTGAAACGGTGACCATCGTCTACAAGGGCGAAGTGGCGCACCGCGATTCGACGGGCCAGGGCGGCGTGATCGGCCCCGGCGACGTGCAGTGGATGACGGCCGGCGCCGGCATCCTGCATGAAGAGTTTCACTCGCCTGCCTTCACGCAGTCGGGCGGCACGCTGGAAATGGTGCAGCTGTGGGTGAACCTGCCGGCCAAGAACAAGATGACGGCGCCCGGCTACCAGGCCATCACCAGCGACACGATTCCCACCGTGGCGCTGCCGGACGGCGGCGGCTCGGTGCGCGTGATCGCCGGCGATTTCGATGGTCAGCATGGCCCGGCCCGCACGTTCTCGCCGATGCGGGTGTGGGATGTGCGCCTGGTGCAGGGCAAGCTGACGGAGCTGCCGGTGCACGCCGGCTGGAGCACGGCGCTGATCGTCCTGCACGGCACGGTGCTGGTGAATGGCGAGAGCGTGGTGCGCGAAGCGCAGATGGCGCTGTTCGAGCGCGACGGCGACAGCATCACCGTCGAGGCGAACAGCGACGCCGTGGTACTGCTGCTGAGCGGCGAGCCGATCGACGAACCCATCGTCGGCCATGGCCCCTTCGTCATGAATACCGAAGCGGAAATCGCGCAGGCGTTCGAGGATTTCAACAGCGGCCGCTTCGCCCGCATCGAGAAGTAATTCATTTGTGCAGTACCCATGCCGCATCCTGCGGCATGGTTTTTCAGGAGACTACCATGAGCACCCCCGCCAACTTCCAAGGTTTGCCACCGATGATCGATCCCGACGACGCCGTCATGCTGCTGATCGACCACCAGAGCGGCTTGTTCCAGCTGGTGCGCGACATCGAGCAGCACGTGCTGCGCGGCCACGTCACGGCGCTGGCCAAGCTGTCGCGCCTGGCGAACATGCCGACTTTTACCACCGCTTCCGTGCCCGACGGCCCGAACGGCCCTTTGATCCCGGAAATCCACCATTTCAACCCGGATGCCGTCTACATCCCGCGCACGGGCCAGATCAATGCCTGGGACAATCCGGCCTGGGTCGAAGCCATCGAAAAGACGGGCCGCAAGACCCTGCTGATCGCCGGCACGCTGACCAGCGTGTGCATGGCTTTTCCCACCATCAGCGCGCTGGCGGCCGGCTACAAGGTGTTTGCCATCATCGACGCCTCGGGCAACTGGTCGAAGATGGCCACCGACATCACCATGGCGCGCGTGACGCAGGCGGGCGCCGTGCCGATCGATACGTATGCGGTGCTGGCGGAAGTGATGAGTACCTGGAACCGCGCCGATGCGATGGAATTCGCCGCCATCATGACCGACCATATCGTGCCGCCGTACCGCGCGCTGATCGAAAGCTACGACAAGGCGCAGGGCGTGCAAAAGAATGGCCGCGAGACGAAGCTGGAAATTCTGGAAGCGGCCAGCAAGGGCTGATCGTCTTACGGCGCGTCGTAGCGGGCGCGTATCGCCGCCAGCACGCCACGCTGTTCCAGGTGCGTGATGGCGGCGTTCAGGCGCGCCAGGTCGGCGGCGCTGGTCGTGCGCGCATTGAGCATCAGGTGCACGGGGGCGCGCAGGACCAGGAAGGGCAGGGTGTGCAAAGCGACGCCCTGCAGGCGTGCTTCGTGGCGCACGGCCAGCACGTCGCCCAGCAACAGGTCGGCGCGGCCCGCGTCGAGCATGAGGATGCCCTGCCGGAAGCTGCCGAAGGTATTCAGGCGGCCGGCCTTTTCCAGCGCCGGCCGGGCCGCCGCATACTGCGCGCCATACCAGCCCACTTTGGGCGCCAGCAAGGTCGACTTGCCGCGCGCCAGCTGCGCGAAGCTGCCGACATGGCGCTGCGCTGCGTGCGTGCCGGCCTTGCCGAAGATGCCCACGGTTTCGTCGCGGTAGCTCACGCTGAAACGCGCATACGCATGGCGCTCCGAGGTGTCGGAGGCGGCCAGCATCAGGTCCAGCCCCCCTTTCTGGAACAGCAGCTGGCGCCGCGCCGTGGGCAGTTCCGGCGCAGTCAGCAAGGTGCAGCGCGCTTCCTTGAAAATGGCGCGCAGCAGCTCCAGGTCCAGCCCCGTATAGTTGCCTTGCGCATCGCGATACAGGTAGGGCGGCCATTGCTCAAGCGCCATCGTCATGCGGCAGGCCTGGGCGGGCAGAACGCTGCCGAGCAGCATTGCCGCAAGCAGCACGTGGCGCAAGCGCATGGAACATCTCCGCAGTGGTTCAGGGGTACTGTTTGCCAATTTGCCAGAATGGCCACGGAAGTCAAGCAGTGCATGGCTGGTTGCGGATATCAAATGGGCTATAGTGGCGGCGTGCCCCACTCAAAGGAAGACCGCTTGACTCCCCCGCTCGAGATCGCCGCCAATGTGCTGATGACTGCTTCCATCATCCTGGCTGGACGCAATAATATTCATTCCTGGTGGATCGGTATGGTCGGCTGCGTGCTGTTTGCCGTGCTGTTTTTCCAGGTCAACCTGTATGCCGACGTGATGCTGCAGCTGTTTTTCATCGTCACCTGCGTCATCGGCTGGCTGCAATGGCGGCGCGGCGCCGGCGGCAAACCGTTGCCGATCACGCGCACGGGCTGGCGCAGCCTGGCCTGGGTGGTGCCAGCCGGCATCGCCTCGGTGGCCATCTACGGCATGCTGCTGCACCGGTTTACGAATGCCTACGCGCCTTTCATCGATTCGGCAGTGTTGGTATTTAGCATCATCGCGCAATTCTTGCTGATGAGCCGGCGCATCGAAACCTGGGCCTTCTGGCTGCTGGTCAACACGGTGGCCGTGCCGCTCTACTACAGCCGCGGCCTGCACCTGACGGCCGTGCTGTATGCGGCTTACTGGGTCAATGCCCTGATTTCCTGGTACTGGTGGGGCGTGCAGGCACGCCGCGCGGCGGCCGCGCCGCAGGCGATGGCCGACGCCTGATATTGCCAAACGCCAAGTCCTTAGATTCAAATCGTATATACAATCAATTTTTAATTCGTTCACGCCATAAAGACGCCGAGATATAGTGGCCTTTCCCCGCTTACCGGTGTCTTTTATGTTGCGCTTTAGTCTTTCCGCCTGTTTTTATGCCGCCCCGCACCAGCTGACCATGCAATGCATGGCCCAGTCGATGCCGGTGCGTGCCCGTCCACGCATCCCGTAAGTCATTCCCATTCGTTTCGTTGTCGTTTGCCCGCTGGCCCACCCGGTCCGCGTGCCCCTGCTCGGCCTTTTTTATCGGAAAAAGGCTCAATCCCAATAAGAGGAAACCATGTTCAAACCACTCGCCATCAGTCTTGCCATCGCCGCCGCCTTTCCCGCTTTCCCCATCCTTGCCCACGCCGAAGAGGACATGCTGCGGGTCAACGTCACCGGCTCGAATATCCGCGTCAGCGAAAAGGAGGGCGCCAGCGCGGTGCAGGTCATCACGGCCAAGGAATTGAAAGCCAGCGGCAAGACCAGCGTCTCGGATGTGCTGCGCGCCATCTCCGCCAACAGTGGCAACAGCTACAACGAACAATATACGGGCAGTTTCTCGGCCGGCACCTCGGGCCTGTCGCTGCGTGGCATCGGCCAGAAAAATACCCTGATCCTCGTCAATGGCAAGCGCGTGGCCAGCTATGCGACGGCGCAAAACCTGCAGGAAACCTTTGTCGACCTGAACAGCCTGCCGATGGCGGCCGTGCAGCGCATCGAAGTGCTCAAGGATGGCGCCTCGTCCATCTACGGCTCCGACGCCGTGGCCGGCGTGGTCAACATCATCCTGTACAAGGAATTCACGGGCACGGACGTCACGGCGCAGTGGGGCGGCTCGACGCAAGGCACGGGCCAGCATGAAAAGAGCGCGGCGCTGCAGACGGGCTTTGGCAAGCTCGAGGAAGACGGCTACAGCCTGGTCTTCTCGATCGACGCGCAGCAGCGCGACAAGCTGCAGCAAAGCGACGTGGCGTGGATGCGTGATGCGGACTTCCGCAAGCAGCAGCGGGGCAGCCTGGGCTGGGCCATCACCAACTATGCGGGCACGGACCCGACCCGGACCCTGGGTGGCGTGCGCGGACCGCTGCAACTGGTCAATTATGGCGACATCACGCCCGGCAAGACGGGCCAAGTGCTGGCGTATAACCCGTCGCCGTATAAAACCCTGATTCCCGGCATCGAGCGCGTGCACACGGCCGCGCGCGCCACCTTCAAACTGAACGCGGATACGCAAGCGTATGTCGACTTGCTGCACAGCTATTCGCGCGCCGACCAGACCTTCAGCGCGCCGCTCACCGTCAACAATGCCACGCGCGTGTGGAACAACGCCACTCAGGCGCTCGACACCATTCCTGTCGTGCTGCCTGTCGGCCACCCGAACAATCCCGGTGCCACGCCCCTGCCGTTCACGGCTACCCTGTTCGACCTGGGACCGCGCCTGAAGCAGGACAAGGTCACCTTCTACCGCGCGCTGGCCGGCGCCAAGGGTACCGTGGCAGGCTGGGACTGGGATGCAGCCGTGGGCCATTCGAGCAGCAAGCTGGAAGAGACGGTGCAAAATTTCGTCAACCGCTATGAATTCCAGAAGGTGCTGGCCGACGGCAGTTATAACTTCTTTGACCAGTCGCAAAACAGCGAAGCGGTGCGCAATCGCCTGCGCCTGTCGACCCTGCGTCCGGCCGAGTCGACCCTCGACACCGTCGATTTCTCGGCCGCGAAAGACTTGTGGCAGCTGCCGGCCGGTCCGCTGGGCTTTGCCGCTGGCGCTCAGTGGCGCCGCGAAAAGATGGATTCGCAAACCTCGACGGCCGTGCTGTCGGGCACGGAGCTGCGCCCGGCGATCAACATCATCAACGGCTCGCGCAGCGTGTCGGCCCTGTTTGCCGAATTCAACGTGCCCGTGGTGAAAGACCTGTCCGTCAACGTGGCGGGCCGCGCCGACCATTACAGCGATTTCGGCAATGCGTTTTCGCCGAAAGCCAGCGCCCGCTACCAGGCGGCGCCGTGGCTGCTGGTGCGCGGTACCGTGTCGCGCGGCTTCCGCGCGCCGTCGCTGCCGGAAATCACGCAAAGCACGGCCGTCAGCTATGTCAGCGTGCTCGATCCGAAGGACCCTGTCACGCCGACGCAGACGCGCGGCGTGACGGCCATTACCATCGCCAATACGGCGCTGCGTCCGGAACGGTCGAATAACCTGAACCTGGGCGTAGTGGTGTCGCCGACCAGCAGCTCGAGCATCGGCGTCGATTACTACCGCATCAAGCAAGATGGTGTGATCGGCACGGAAAGCGCCACCACCACCCTCGCCAATGAAGCGTCGGCGCCGCAGAAGATCACGCGCGACGCCGATGGCCGCATCACGACCCTGTACCGCCAGTACCGCAACCAGGGACAGCGTGAAGTATCGGGCATCGACCTTGACCTGCGCCAGCGCTTCGTCGACCAGGACTGGGGCAAGCTGACCCTGGCCGGCCAGCTGAGCCGCGTGCTGCGCTTTGCCGAACCGCTGTCCGATGGCGCACCGCTGACGAACGGCGCAGGCACCAATTATTTCGGCTCCATCCCGAAATGGCGCGGCGTCACCTCGGCCACCTGGGAGCAGGGCAAGTGGTCGTCCACGCTGACCTGGAACTATGTGGGCAGCTATGCGCAAAACACGCATCTCGATGAATCGGTGGCCGCGTTCAGCACCTTCGACGTGACCAGCAGCTGGCAGGTGACACCCAAGGCGAACGTCACCTTCATCGTGCAAAACCTGGCCAACAAACGCGCACCGTGGGATTACTCAGCCTCGGGCTTCGACTATACACAGGCCGACCCGCGCGGACGCTTCGCCTCGCTCAAGCTGAACTACAAGTTCTGATCAGCAGTTCTAATGCCCGTTTGACACCTGCCGCTGGCCCGTCTGCTCCTGCAGACGCTGGCGGTAGGCGCTGGGCGTCATGCCCATGCGCTCGCGGAAGGCGGTGGCGAAGTTGCCCGCGTTGTGAAAGCCGATCAGCAGGGCGACATCCTGCACGTCGATGTCTGTCTGCTGCAGCAATGCCACGCCGCGCGCGATGCGCGCTTCGCGGATGAAGGCAAACACCGTCATGCCCGTTTGTTCGCGGAACATCAGGGTCAGCTTTTCGCGGTAGGTGCCCACGCTGCGGGCGATCTCGGACAGGTTGGGCAGGCTGCCCAGGTTGTCGAGAATGAGCTGTTTGACGGCATTGACGAACACCAGGTCGGGATGCTGCTGGCGCTCGCTGGCCGGGACCGCGATGGGCAAGGTGCTGTTTCCTTTACGCATCAACCCCAGGTGGATATGAATGCGCGCGGCCAGTTCTTCCGGCGTGAACGGCTTCGAAATGTAGTCGACACCGCCCACCTGCAAGCCCATGATGCGTTCCTTGGCGGCATCTGCGCCGCTGAGAAAGATGACGGGTATCTGTTCCGTTTCGGGATTGGCCTTGAGCAATCGGCATGCCGTGTAGCCATCCATCTCGGGCATGCGCACGTCGAGCAGGATCAGGTCGGGATGCGTGGCCAATGCCAGCTGGTAGCCCTGGTAGCCGTTGAACGCGATGCTGAAACGGTAGGGCTGCTCGCTGAGCAGCTCCATCAGCATGCGTTGCTCGAACGCGGAATCGTCCACGATCAAGATGTTTTTTTTGACGGTTTCGCTGGTCAATGGCATGGCATGGATGACTTAACCAAAAAGCAAGTGTGGCTTATTATGCCTCGCTTTTTCTTTTTTTTCTGCTTTTCTCGTATTTCAAAAGAGGTTTCTCCGCCAGAAGAAGCGGCGATTTCCCAGATCGCTAATAATTCACCCATGCATTGACTTAAAGCAATGTCGATTATTAAAAAATCTGTTTTGTAAATGCGGCAAAAAACCGACGCCCTCAGGTTCCTGGCTCTCGGCGCTGATATTTTGTTGTCCTGGTTTGCGTGCCCCAAAAAACGCCGGCAATACCGTGACTATCCTCGACGTCCTTCATATTGACGGGCTCATTAATGATGTTCGATCATCAGGAGGTATCATGTTGCGAGTTATTTCCCCCCACCTTATCGTTGCCGCCAGCACGGCACTGCTGCCGCGTGGCGCCGACGCGGCCGTGTATCTGAACGTCAATGCGAGCGTGCGTGTGACCTGCACCACGCGCTACCTGAGCGGCACCGGCGCCCGATACCTGCATTCCTGAGGCTCAACCTCCGCCTTGTCCGTGCCGAGGCTGGCCTCGTCGCGCAGGAAAATGCATGTTTCCGTGTTGCAACTGAGATTTTTTCGATTGTTGTGTTGAATTAATGTGAGGAGATGGTCATGAAACATACCAACTTTAACAATTTGCCTTGCCCGATTGCCCGCAGCCTGGGCAAGGTGGGCGAATGGTGGAGCATCCTCATCCTGCGCGAAGCGTTTTATGGCAAGACGCGTTTCGACGAATTTGAAAAAAGCCTCAAGATCGCCCCCACCATCCTGACGCGGCGCCTGGCGGACCTGGTGGAGGGCGGCTTGATGACGCGCCGCCTGTATTGCGCCAAGCCGCCGCGCTACGACTATGTGCTGAGCAAGTCCGGGCGCGCCTTCAAGCCCGTCTTGCTGGCCTTTATCGCCTGGGGCAATGAAAATTTCGCGCCGGAAGGCGCCAGCCTCGTCATCGCCAGCCGCGACACGGGCCTGGCTGCCGATCCCGTGCTGGTCGATGCCATGACGGGCTTGCCCATCAATGATGAGTACTACGCGTTTGCGCCGGGGCCGGCCGCCAGCGACAGCATGCGCAGCATCATCCTCGATGCGGAAAAAAGCAGCGGCATCGCACCCAAACCGAAGCCAGCGCCAGCCAACCGGGGCTGGGTGGCAGAAGGGCATCTGGCCTGAGGCGCGACGGCAGGCGAGATCCGCGCCCAGCGTCAACCATGGCCGCGCGAGCGGCCTGCGCCAGGGGATGCTGCACGAGGCGCGCTACAATGGCGCTCCATGCTGACCATCCTCGCCATCACCTTTCCGTTCTTCGCCCTGGTGCTGTGCGGCTACCTGGCCGTGCGGCGCACGCTGCTGCCGCTGGCCGCCATCGGTGGCTTGAACAGTTTTGTCCTGTACTTCGCACTGCCCTGCATGCTGTACCGCTTCGGCGCCGCCACGCCCATCGCCCAACTGCTCGACGCCAGCGTGTTCGGCGTCTACCTGCTATGCGCGCTGATCATGGTGGGCGTCACCATGGCCATGACGCTGAGCCACCGCATCGACTGGAACAACGCCGCCTTCGGCGCGCTGGTGGCGGCCTTCCCGAACACCGGCTTCATGGGAGTGCCCCTGCTATTGACCTTGCTCGGGCCGCGTTCCTCGGGCCCCGTCATCGTCACCATCGTCGTCGACTTGCTCATTACCAGTTCGCTGTGCATCGCCCTGTCGCGCATCGGCAGCGGCGGCGCGCACGGCAGCCGCACGGCCGTCGTCAACGCCATGAAGGGCATGGTGGGCAACCCCATGCCATGGGCGATCGTGCTGGGCGCCTTGACGTCGTGGCAGGCACTGGCCTTGCCCAAGCCATTGATGCAGACGGTGGGCCTGCTGGCCGATGCCGCCTCTCCTGTCGCCCTGTTTACCATCGGCGCCGTGCTGGCCCGGTCGCAGATGAGTACCAGCGACCCGGCGCCGCTGGGGGAATATGTACCGGTGGCGCTGAAAAAACTGCTGCTGCATCCGCTGCTGGTATGGGCCATCGGCCACGCGGCCATCGCGCTGGGCGCGCCGCTCGATCCGTTCGCGCTGACTTGCATGGTGCTGGTCGCTTGCCTGCCCAGCGCCAGCAACGTCTCGCTGCTGTCGGAACGCTTCGGGGCGAACACGGCGCGCATCGCCCGCATCATTTTAGTGTCGACGGCGCTGTCGTTTTTGACGTTTTCGGCGGCCGTCAGCTGGCTGGCTTGACGTTCGCGGCGATCAGCGCACCGAGCGCCTGCGCCGCGCCGGGCTGGGTGCCGGCGGTCAGTTCGCGCGCCATCGTGGCCTGATCTTCCTGCGTGCGGTTCTGCCCCAGCTTCCATTTTCCCGTGATGCGCGTGAGGGCAATTTCGATGCCGACGATGGCTTTTAACAGCTTGTCGATATAGGCGGCCGGCGCATCGCACACCCGCCACGGCGCAGCTTGATCTGCCTCATGGCGCGCCGTCAGCCGCTCCACCAATCCCAGCAGCCATGCCGCGTCGTCGATGGCGCGCAGGGGACCGTGCGCGTGCACCACCGCATAGTTGAAGGTGGGGACTTCCTTGCCGCTGCGCTGCTTTTCCGCATACCAGGCGGGCGTGATGTAGGCGTGCGGCCCCTGGAAAATCACCATGCATTCATCTTCTTCGCCCGCCGCGCGCCACACGGGATTGGCGCGTGCCACGTGGGCGCGCAGGATGCCGAACGGGGCGTCAGGCGTGGGTGCGGCGATCTCGAACGGCAGATGGTCGGCGCACAGGCCATCCTTGCCGTGGCGCACCAGCGCGCCCAGCGGATGCACGTCGATCAGGCCATGCAGCACGTCGAGGCGTTCTTCGCGGAAGGTGGCGGGCGTGTACATCTAGGCGACGCCTTCCACGACCACATCGGCCGTCAGCGAATTGGCGATGTAGCAGCGCTCGTGCGCGTCGTGGTGCAGGGTGGCCAATGCTTCTGGCGAGGGTGCCGCGCCGGAAAACACGATGCGTGGACGTAGCGCGATGCGCGTCATGGCCAGGCGGCCTGCGGCATTTTTTCCCAACTCGCCGACGGCGTCGTCGCGGTAGTCGTCGATGACGTAGCCGCGCTGCGCTGCCAGCGACAGGAAGAACAGCATGTGGCAGCTCGACGTGGCGGCCACCAGCGCTTCTTCCGGATCGATATGCTCCGCTACTGACATGGGCAGCGGCACGGACAAGGGCGACGACGAGGCGGGTACGCGCAAGCCGCCGTCGAATCGCCATGCATGACCACGGCTGTAGCGCTGGCTGGCGAAATCCTGGCCGTCGCGCTGCCAGGCCACGGTGGCGAAAAACTGATGCATGGTTGCTCCACGGGAGTAAGAGGGGATGCGTCATCTTAGCGCCAGTCTTGGCTATTTAAAACAGCCAATAAGTGCTATCTTGAAGCTACCAATTCAAGAGCGCCACCATGCCAGCTTCCCACCTGAACCAGATCATCGCCGCCTTGCCGCTGCAGCGCGGCACCACCGAACCGCTGTTCCGCCAGCTGTATGCGGCCATCAAGACCGCCATCCTCGATGGCCGCATGAGTCCCGGCATGCAGCTGCCGCCCACGCGCGATTTTTGCCGCCTGCTGGCCGTGTCGCGCCAGACGGTGCTCAATGCGTATGCGCTGTTGACGGCGGAAGGCTATCTCGATGGCGCCGTGGGACGCGGCACTTTTGTCAGCCGCGACGTTCCCTTGTCCGTACCGGTGGCCGCGCCGGCCGGCAAGATGGATGCGCCTGGCCTGCTGCGGCCGCTGTCGGCACGCGGGCAGGGCGTGGTGGCGGCCATGCGCCAGGTGGCGTTCCACCGGGGCCCGCTGCGCGCTTTCCGCGTCGGCATGCCGCGCATCGACCATTTTCCATTCGACGTGTGGAATCGCCTGGAAGCGCGGCGCTGGCGCCGGCCCGACCACCAGTTCGGCTACAGCGACCCGGCCGGCTACCTGCCGCTGCGCGAGCTGCTGTGCGTGTACCTGAAGGCCTCGCGTGGCGTCCAGTGCACGCCGCAGCAGATCGTCATCACCTCCGGTTCGCAGCAGGCGCTGTTCCTGCTCTCGACTATTTTGCTGGCACCGGGCGACGCGGCCTGGATGGAGTCGCCCGGCTACCGGGGCGCCAGCGGTCCCTTGCGCGCGGCCGGCGCGCGCGTCTTTCCCGTTCCCGTCGATGCGCAGGGGCTGGACGTGGCGTATGGCGTGGCGCACTGTCCGCAGGCGAAGCTGGCCTACGTGACGCCGTCGCACCAGATGCCGCTGGGCGTGAGCATGAGTTTACCGCGCCGCCTGGCCCTGCTGGCCTGGGCCGCACACAACAAGGCCTGGCTGGTGGAAGACGATTACGACAGCGAATACCGCTACTCGGGCGCGCCGCTGGCGTCGCTGCAAAGCCTGGACCGCGATGGCTGCGTGGTGTACGTGGGTACCTTGTCGAAAGTGCTGTTCCCCGGCCTGCGCCTCGGTTACATGGTGGCGCCGCCCGCGCTGGCCGAGGCGCTGGTGCAGGCCAAGGCCGTGATGGACCGCCACACGGCCATCGTGCCGCAGATGGCGCTGGCGGACTTCATCGCCGAGGGCCACTTTGGCCGGCATATCCGCCGCACGCGCGACAGCAATGCCGAACGGCGCGACCTGCTGGTGCGCGGCTTGGCGCACGAACTCGACGACCAGCTCGTGTGCGGCCCGGCCGACAGCGGCCTGGAATTGTGCGCGTACTTTCGCGCTGGCCATGATGAAGAAACGGTGTCGCGCGCGGGGCTGGAACGGGGCATCGAACTGCGTCCCTTGGGGCACTATGCGGACCCTGACGCCGGTGCCGCCTGCGCCACGCCGCCCGGGCTGCTGTTGGGCTTTGCCGCGATTGCCCCGGCAGAGATGCAGTACGGGCTGCTGGAACTGGGGCGCCTGCTGCGCGGCCGATAAACTATACTGGTGCTTGCCCGCACATGAAGAACACGACCATGACTATTACCCGCTGCACCTGGGCCAATCCGGCCAATCCCCGCTATCTTGACTACCACGATACGGAGTGGGGCGTGCCTTGCCACGACGAGCGCCGGCTGTTCGAGATGCTGAACCTGGAAGGCGCGCAGGCTGGCCTGAGCTGGGAAACCATCTTGAATAAACGCGACACCTACCGCGCCGCTTTCGATGAATGGGACGCGGAGAAGATCGCCGCGTATGGCCCGGACAAGGTGGCGCAGCTGCTGGCGGACCCCGGCATCGTGCGCAACCGCCTGAAGGTGGCGGCGGCCATCACGAATGCGCAAGCCTATTTGCGCCTGCGTGCGCAAGGCCAGACCCTGGACAGCTTTTTGTGGGCATATGTCGATGGCCAGCCCATCGTCAACAGCTGGCAGCCGGGCGAGTTTCCCGCCAAGACGGCCTTGTCCGACACATTGTCGAAAGACTTGCTCAAGCTGGGTTTCAAGTTTGTCGGCTCGACCATCGTCTACGCCTACATGCAGGGCATCGGCATGGTCAACGACCATGCGCCGGCCTGCTTTTGCCGCGCGGGGCATTGATGCGCCGCGCGCTGGTCCTGCTCGACACCGATTTTGACGGCGCCCGCTTTGGCGCCGCCTGTGCGGCGCATGGCGGTCGTCGCCTGCATTACATCGCGCTGGCGCCGCGTCCCGTCGATGCCAGCCACTTGCCCGAGCAGTGGCGCACACAGTGGCCGCTTTGCGTGCCGGGCCTGCACCGCATGGTCTCGCACGATGGCCTCGTCACGCTCGATGTGCTGATCGGCGAGCCCGATGCCTGCCTGGCGCAATTGTCGGCGCGTGTCGATGAAGTGCTGCTGGCCTGGGTGCCTGCCGCCATGGCGGTGCTGGCGCGCCTGATGGTCGATGGCGGCCAGCTGCATGCGCTGCACCTGGACGAGGCACAGCGCGCGCAGTTGCAACAGACTGGTTTTGTCTTCGACGAAAGCCGCTTGCGCGCCGTGTTTTATGCGCGGCGTGCAGAGTACGCGGCCGTCACCGTGCCCGAGCGGCGCGCCATCGTCATCGGCGCCGGCGTGGCCGGCGCGGCCGCCTGCGAACGGCTGGCCGCGCGCGGCTGGAAGGTGACCCTGATCGAGCGCCACGCGCAGCCGGCCAGCGCAGCGTCGGGCAACCTGGCCGGCATCTTCATGCCGTTGCTGTCGAAGGACGACAATATTCCCACGCGCCTGACGCGCGCCGCCTATCTGTACTCGCTGCGCCGCTGGAAAGACCTGGGCGGCATCGGCGCCGCCATCGAGGGTGCGCAAAGCGGCGTGCTGCACCTGGCGCGCGACGGCGCGCATGCGCAGGTGCAGCGGCAGATCGCCGCCAGCGGCCTGTATCCGCGCGAATTTGCCCGCTGGCTGGAAGCGCCCGAGGCGAGCGCCATGCTGGGCGCGCCGGCGCCCGATGGCGCCTGGTGGTTCGCACAGGGTGGCTGGGCGCGTCCGTCTTCCGTCTGCGCGGCCATGCTGGACGCTTGCGGCACCTTGCTCACGCGGCGCTTTTCCAGCAGCGCCCTGCGCCTGGAACGTGGCGATCAGGAGTGGCTGGTGCGCGATGCGGACGGCGCCCTGATCGCGGCGGCGCCTACCGTCATCCTGGCGGCCGGCACGGGGGCAGTCGATTTCGAACAGGCGGCCGGCCTGCCGCTGGACGCCGTGCGCGGCCAGGTCACGCACCTGGCCGAAGGCAGTCTGCCATCGTTGCCGTTCGTCGTCTGCCGCGAAGCCTACATGACGCCGGCATACCAGGGCGTGGTGTGTGTGGGCGCGACCTATGCTGCCGATGCAGACAGCAGCCTGCGCATGGATAGCCAGCACGACAATATCGCGAAGATCGCCGACATCCTCGATCTGTCTCCGTTCGAGGCGCCGCTGGCCGGGCGCACGGGCTTTCGCTGCATGGCGCCGGACCGCCTGCCGCTGGCTGGCGCCTTGCCCGATCCCGGCGTGCCAGGGCGCTGCGAGCGCCTGCGCGACGTGCCGCGCTGGCCCGGCCTGTTTGGCTTGCTGGGGTACGCTTCGCGCGGCCTGATCTGGGCCCCGCTGGCGGCCGAGCTGCTGGCTTGCCAGCTGGAGGGCGAGCCGCTGCCGCTGGAGAGTCAATTGGCCGCTGCTTTGGACCCAGCCCGCTTCCTGCTGCGCGAACGCCGGCGCGCTTCCTGATGACACCCAGAGGCAAATTCTGGGGTCGGACCCTCAGGGGGAATATGCCCCAATGGGGCATATTCCGATTCCGAAGGAACTGACCCCATATACGTTTTTCAGCTTTCCAAACTCTTTTTAATTTGTTTTCCGAACAACATAAGTTCGCTACAGTGGACTCGTGCTGGTTTTTGACGACGGAATAAAGAGGTGGAACGATGGCTGCTGCAGAAGTGATTTTCGACCCCCGCGCCGCGCACGGCGAGGCGGCCTTTGACGAAGTACTCCATCTCGCGCGCGCCCAGGCGCAGGCCCAGGGCTTGCCGTATGCGGGCATCGTCAGCGCGCAGGATGCATGGCAGCTGGTGCAGGCTGGCAAAGCCGTGCTGGTCGATGTGCGCACCAACGAGGAACGCACTTTCGTCGGCTACGTGCCCGCCTCGCTGCACGTGGCGTGGGCGACCGGCACGTCCATGAACCGCAATCCCCGCTTTACGCGCGAACTGGAAGCGAAGGTGGGTGGCAAG
This sequence comes from Janthinobacterium sp. 78, assembly GCF_003096775.1. NCBI lineage: Bacteria > Pseudomonadati > Pseudomonadota > Betaproteobacteria > Burkholderiales > Oxalobacteraceae > Janthinobacterium > Janthinobacterium sp. 78. The sequence goes on from NZ_QENT01000001.1 coordinate 908,044, forward strand.
GATGCTGTCGTGGTGCTGCTGTGCCGCAGCGGCAAGCGCTCGGCCCTGGCCGCCGAAGCGGCCGCCAAGGCCGGTTTCACGCACGTCTTCAACATCGCACAAGGCTTCGAGGGCGACCTCGACGCGCAGCAACAGCGTGGCCATAGCGGCGGCTGGCGCTGGCATGCGCTGCCCTGGCTGCAAGATTAAATCTCTTTCCGGGACCATCATGAACCAGCGAGCCATTCCCCCCGCCTCCCTTGCCGCGCAGCCGCAATGGGAACTGCGCCAGATCGTCGACGAATTGCGCGCCGTGCGTGCGCAGTGGCGCGAAGGGCTGGCCAGCAACCAGGAGTGCGGCGCGCGCGAATTTCCGTCGCGCCAGCATTTGCGCGATATCGTCGACGCCTTGTGTGCGGCCCTGTTTCCCATGCGTCTGGGGCCCCTCGACCTGCAGCAGGAGAGCGAAGATTTCTTTGTCGGCCATACGCTCGACACGACCCTCACGGGCCTGCACGAACAGGTGCGGCGCGAACTCAGTTACCACGCGCGCCAGCACGGCTTGCAGCAGACGGTCTCCATCGAACAGCAGGCGCTGGCCATCGTGCAGCGCTTCGCCCGCGCGCTGCCGCGCATCCGCACCCAGCTTGACACGGACGTGGCGGCCGCCTTCCATGGCGACCCGGCCGCGCACAGCGTCGACGAAGTGCTGCTGTGCTATCCGGGCATCCTGGCCATCATCCATTACCGCCTGGCGCACACCCTGTATGCGCTCGGTGCGCCGCTGGTGGCGCGCATCATCGCCGAAGTGGCCCATTCGCAGACGGGCATCGACATCCACCCGGGCGCCAACATCGGCAGCAGCTTTTTCATCGACCATGGCACGGGCGTGGTGATCGGCGAGACGGCCATCATCGGCGAAAGGGTGCGCATTTATCAAGCCGTCACCCTGGGCGCCAAGCGCTTTCCCGCCGGCGCCGACGGTGTGCTGAAAAAGGGATTGGCGCGCCACCCCATCGTGCAGGACGACGTGGTCATTTATGCGGGCGCGACGATCCTGGGGCGGGTGACCATCGGCCAGGGCTCCGTCATCGGCGGCAATGTCTGGCTGACCCGCAGCGTGGCGCCCGGCAGCCATGTCACGCAAGCGCATAACCAGCAGGAAGCAGCGGATTTTCCAGCGCCATCGCATCCCGCTTTTGCCCACCACCCATGAGGACAGCATGTTGATCAAACAGTTTGGACTGGCCGTGCGCCAGTTGCGCGAAGGGCATGGCTGGTCGCAGGAGCGGCTGGCCGAAGCGGCCGACTTGAACCGCTCCTTCATCGGCGAAATCGAACGGGGCGCCGCCACGCCGTCGCTGCTGACGGTGGAAAAACTGGCCGTCGCGCTGGGCGTCGGCCTGGCGGGATTGATGGCCCGCTGCGAACCGGAGCTGGTGGATTAGGTCGATGATAACGCCGCGTTGATGGCGATAGCATGTTGAGGAAAAGAGAGGGGTACTCGATACTTTATTCGTTTTTCAGATAAGCATATTCACTTTTCTCATCAGGAGTAGTCATGACAGCAGCAACAGAGAACCAGTTCGCGCTGGGCGACAACGCCGCGCGCCAGCTGGCCAATGCAAGCAAGAGCGTCCCCCAGTTATCCACGATCACGCCGCGCTGGCTGGTGCACCTGCTGCAATGGCTGCCCGTGGAAGCGGGTATCTATCGCCTCAATCGCGTGAAAAATCCGAAGGATGTGCGCGTGGCCTGCTCGCAGCGCGACGAGTCGGAACTGCCGCAAACCTTTGTCGACTACGACGACCAGCCGCGCGAGTATTTTCTCAATGCCGTCAGCACGGTGCTCGACGTGCACACGCGCGTGTCGGACCTGTACAGCAGCCCGCACGACCAGATCAAGGAGCAGCTGCGCCTGACCATCGAGACGATCAAGGAGCGCCAGGAAAGCGAACTGATCAACAATCCCGACTACGGCTTGCTGGCCAGCGTGCATGACGACCAGCGCATCTTTACCCTGACGGGCGCGCCCACGCCGGACGACCTCGACGAACTGCTGACGAAAGTGTGGAAGGAGCCGGGTTTCTTCCTCGCGCACCCGCTGGCGATTGCCGCTTTTGGGCGCGAATGCACGCGCCGCGGCGTGCCGCCACCGACCGTCAGTCTGTTCGGTTCGCAGTTTTTGACCTGGCGCGGCGTGCCGCTGGTGCCGTCCGACAAACTGCCGATCGAAGACGGCAAGACCAAGATTATTTTGCTGCGCGCGGGCGAACAGCGGCAAGGCGTGATCGGCCTGTTCCAGCCTGGCCTGGCGGGTGAGCAAAGCCCTGGCCTGTCCGTGCGCTTCATGGGCATCAACCGCCACGCGATTTCTTCCTATCTGATTTCGCTGTATTGCTCGCTGGCCGTGCTGACCGACGATGCGCTGGCCGTACTGGAAGACGTGGAGATCGGTAAATACCATGACTACCCAGACACCTACAAGTGATGGCGCGGCGGCCTTGCCCGCCGTCCCGTTCTTACCCGACGAAGCGACCCTGAACCGCCTGGCGGGCGAGTTTTTCGCGCGTTTGCCTGGGTTGGCCCCCGCGTTGGACAAGTCGCCCAGCCTTGGCGGTTCCGGCAGCGTGCTCGATGCGGCACCCCGCTACGTGAACCGTCCGCCGCCGCAGCCCGGCCCTTCGTTCGCCGCCATCGCCCCCGGCGTGGCGACGGCGCAAGTGCCGCCCGTGACGGCACCTTTGGAGTCGCCGATTGCGCCGGCGCCGGCTTCCGTGCCGACGCCACGGCTATCCGCCCTCAGTGCACCGTCGCCCTACTATTTTGTCGGTGGCGCGCATGGCTATCCCGCGTCGAACGGCAAGCTCGATGGCCTGGCACAACAGGGGCTGGGACAGGTGGCCCCCAATGCCACGCCGCAGCGCCCGCCCGCGCACCAGCTGCCCGCGACGCCGGCCAACAGCCAGCCCGCGTTCTATTTCCAGACCGAGCTGCCCGCAGCGACGCAGCCGGGCCAACGCCAGGCGCCCGCGCCGTTCGACGTGCACGCCGTGCGGCGCGATTTTCCCGTGCTGGCCGAACGGGTCAACGGCAAGCCTTTAGTGTGGTTTGACAATGCGGCCACCACGCACAAGCCGCAGTCGGTGATCGACCGCGTGGCGTATTTCTATGCGCACGAGAATTCGAACATCCACCGCGCGGCGCACGCACTGGCGGCGCGCGCCAGCGATGCGTACGAGGCCGCGCGCGCCAAGGTGGCGAACTTCCTCGGCGCCGCCTCGGCCAATGAAATCATCTTCGTGCGCGGCGCCACCGAGGGCATCAATCTGATCGCCAATACCTTCGGCCGCAAGTACATCGGCAGCGGCGACGAGATCATCGTCTCGCAGCTCGAGCACCATGCCAATATCGTGCCGTGGCAGCAGCTGGCGGCGGAAAAGGGCGCGACACTGCGCGTGATTCCCGTCGACGACAGCGGCCAGATCATCGTCGATGAATTCCGCAAGCTGCTCAATGGGCGCACCAAGCTGGTGTCCGTGACGCAGGTGTCGAATGCGCTGGGCACGGTCACGCCCGTGGCACAGATCATCGCGCTGGCGCATGCGGCCGGCGTGCGCGTGCTGGTCGATGGCGCGCAAGCCGTGTCGCACCTGCGCGTGGACGTGCAGGCGCTGGGTGCCGATTTTTACGTGTTTTCGGGGCATAAAGTGTTCGGCCCGACGGGCATCGGCGCCGTGTATGGCAAGGCCGACTTGCTGGAGCAATTGCCGCCGTGGCAGGGCGGCGGCAACATGATCGCCGACGTCACGTTCGAGCGCACCGTCTACCAGGGCGTGCCGAACCGTTTCGAGGCGGGCACGGGCAATATCGCCGATGCCGTGGGCCTGGGTGCGGCCATCGATTACGTGCAGCGCATCGGCCTGGACAACATCGCCGCCTACGAGCACGCGCTGCTGGAATACGCCACGCACCAGCTGCAGGCGATTGCCGGCGTGCGCCTGATCGGCACCGCATTCGAGAAGGCCAGCGTGGCCTCGTTCGTGCTGGCCGGCTACGAGCCGGCGGAAGTGGGCCGTGCCCTGAACGACGAGGGCATCGCCGTGCGCTCGGGCCACCACTGTGCCCAGCCGATTTTGCGCCGCTTCGGCGTGGAAGCGACCGTGCGGCCATCGTTCGCCTTCTACAACACGTATGAGGAAATCGACCGCATGATCGCGGTGGTGCGCCGCCTGGCGGGTGCGCGCCGCTGATCTTGCCGGCTTATCAAGACTATGCCGCCCTTGCGCCAGCGGGGGCGGCATTGTTGCGTCAGGTCACGGACTTTGCGCGCGCCTGGCTGGCGTCCGCAGGCTGGCGGTATAATTTATCCTTGGCAATATTCAAGCTGCGGCTCCAAGGAGATATCCGGTGGAAAATCAACACAGCTCGCCCGAGCTTTTCCTGTTCCTGGCGTCGACCGTGCACGACATGAAAAATTCGATCAGCGTGGTCAGCGGCACTTTGGAGTCGCTGCTGGCGGCCGAGCAGGCCAAGCCCGCCCCCCAGGCCGACCCCGCCTACCTGCAGATGGCGCAAATGCTGTACCAGACCAAGCGCCTCAACGATAACCTGATCCAGCTGCTGGCCCTGTACAAGGAAGTGGGCAAGCCCGGCTACCCGTTTGACGTGCAGCCGCAACTGGTGAGCCAGGTGGTCGACCAGGTGGTGGACCAGGAAAAGATCCTGCTGGCCTCGAAAGGCATCCGCCTGGAGACGGCTTGCCCGGCCGAGCTGATCTGGACCCTGGATGAAGACCTGGTCATCGGCGTGCTGGCGCATGCCATCAACAACGCCATCCGCTACACGAAGGACACGATTCGCCTGTCGGTGCAGGAGCACGACGACATGCTCGAGCTGCGCGTGGACGACAATGGCGACGGCTACTCGCAGGCGCTGCTCGACGCGGGCAGCGCAGCCATGGATGGCATGGCGGCCGGCGTGAACTTTTCCACCAACAGCACGGGACTGGGCCTGTATTTTTCCAGCGAAGTGGCGAAGATGCACAAGCACCGGGGCCGTAGCGGCAGCATCGCCCTGGAAAATGGCGGCGCGCTGGGCGGCGGCTGTTTCATCCTGCGCCTGCCCTGAACGAGGAATTCATGACGACAGAGAGCCACGCCACCGCCGCCGAAGCGGGCAGCACCGACTGGGCCGACAAGCATTATCTGCTGGTCGACGACTTCATCGGCATCCGCATCCTGCTGCGCGAATCCTTGCGCAACCTGGGCGCGCGCCATATCGACCAGGCGGCCAGCGGCGGCGAAGCCATGAAGCTGCTGGCCAAGACGCGCTATGACGTGGTGCTGTGCGATTACAACCTGGGTGAAGGCAAGAATGGCCAGCAAGTGCTGGAAGAGACGCGCGTGCGCAACCTGACGGCGCCGTCGAGCGTGTGGCTGATGGTGTCGGCCGAGAAAAGCGTGGAATCGGTGATGGGCGCGGCCGAGCACCAGCCCGACGCCTACCTGATCAAACCCATCACGGAAGGCGTGCTGCTGACGCGACTGAACCGCGTGTGGCACAAGAAGCAGGTGTTTCGCGAAATCGACCAGGCCTGCATGGAAAAGGATTATTTGCGCGCCGCCAAATTATGCGACGCGCAGATCGAGCTCAACAAGCTGCACGCGCTGGAATTGCTGCGCATGAAGGCATCCTTGCTGCTGAAAAGCGGCGAGCCGGAAAAGGCCCGCGCCGTGTACGAAAAAGTGTTGGCCGAGCGCGATTACAGCTGGGCCAAGGCGGGTCTGGGCAAGATCCGCATGAATAACGGCGAGCACGAGGCGGCGCGGCAAATCTTCCAGGGCGTAATCGTCGAAAACAAGTATTACATCGATGCCTATGATCAGATGGCCGTCGCTTACCAGCTGATGGGCCAGCACGAGGAAGCGTGCGGCGTGCTGGAAAAGGCGGCGCGCCTGTCGCCCAATTCCGTGCCGCGCCAGCGCAATCTGGGGCTGGCCGCCTTGAAAGTCGGCAATGTCAGCATGGCGGAAAAGGCTTTTCGCAAGTGTATTTCCATCGGTGAATTTTCCGTCATGAAGACGCCGGACGCCTACCTGGGCCTGGCGCGGGTGTGCGGACTGAAGAAGGATGCCAAGGAGGCGCTGCAATGGCTGCTGCTGGCGCAGCGTGAATTCCCGCCCGAGCAGATCGGTTTGCGCGCGAAGATCACGGAAGGCATGGTGCACCACGAAACGGGCGATTACCGGCGCGCGCGCAAGTGCGGCGACGAACTCGAAGCCATGCTGCTGGAAGACCCTGCGCGGCCCGAGAAAAGCATTTGCATGGAACTGGCCACTTTGCTGTTCGCCGTCGGCGTCAAGGATGCGCCGGCCGGCCTGCTGTGCTACGTGGTGAAGAACAACCACGACAACCAGGTGGTACAGGACGAGGTGCAAAAGATCTTCGACAAGGCGAAGATGGGCGACGAAGGCACCAGCCTGATCATCGCCGCGCGCAAGGAAGCGTCGGACTTGATGAACAAGGGCGTGCTGCTGTGGAAGACGGACAAGCTCAACGAGGCGGTCGCCTGGATGCGCGCGGCGCGCGAAAAATTGCCGAACAACCTGCGCATCTTGTTCAATTCCGCGCAAATCATCGTGTCTTTCCTGGAGCAGCGCGGTTACCAGGCGGAATTGGCGGCCGAAGCCATGGAAGTGTTGTTGTATGTAGACAAAATTGCACCGGGACAGCAGCGCTTTGCGCAATTGATGGAGCAACTGGTGCAGCTGACGCCGCCGCCCGGGCCGGAACAGGCCGTCGAGGTGCCGGAAAAAACGCCGCCGGCACCGGAAAAAGGGGGAAAATCCGTGCGCGAGCGTGCCGGATGATAAACTAGGGGCCAGCGTGGGTTCGCCCGTGCTTGAGTTGCTTTACAACAATAAGGAAGAAACTATGCGTGATGTGGTCAATGAAGTGTACAAAAAAATGAAGGTCGGCAGTATTGCCTGGGTACGCCCGGTCGCCGCCAAGGGAGACACGCTGGAAACATTCCAGTCTTCGTACGAGCACGCCAAGGCGCTGGCCGACGAAGGCCTGATCACGATCGGTGACGTAAAACGCCAGGCCGACAACATGATCGAGGCGATCCGCATTCATCGTATCGCCTGATCATATCGCCGGCTTGACGCGTCAGGCCTTGCCTGGCGCTTTAGCCTTGGGCGCTGCGCGTTTCGCGGGCGCCTTGCGCAGCGGGGCCTTGGCCTTGGCTGCCGTGCCTGCTTCTGCAGGCTTGGCGGATTTGCTGGCCGCTGGCTTGGCCTTGGCGCCACCGCCGAAACTGGCCGCTGCCGCGCTGGCAGCATCGGGCGACATCGCCGTCGACACCGCCTGCTTGAACTGATCTTGTAACAAATTCCACCAAGCACTTGGATTGGCCAACTGGGCTGCTGCCTGGTTGCCGGCATCGTCGGGCGCCGCCGCAGCCGGTTCCGGCGCGGGCGCGGGCGCCGGTTTCGGTGCAGGCGCTGGCGCCGCAGGTGCAGGTGCAGGTGCAGCTTGCTGGAAAAACGCGGAAGCGTAGGGCACCGATTCAAAGACGGTTTTCTCGCTGGCGCCTGGCTGGGTGATGGCCGCCGCCAGCGAAGCACCCATCGATTTCAGCGTGGCGATGGTGCCGCGCTGTACTTCCAGCGCCTGGATACTGCCGCGCAGCATGCTGGTATTGAGGTTCAGCCATGCTTCGACGGCTTTCAGGTCGCTGATTTTCTTGTCCAGTTCTTCCACCGACATGGTGGGCGCCGTGATGCCGGGCATGCCCATGCCGGGCACGCTCATGCTGCCCCACAGGTTCTTGACGAAGTCGAGGGTATCGGTCACAACTGCTGCGCCCGGCATTTGGGGCATTTGCGGATTTGCCATGCGAAATCTCCTGGTAGGTGGATGCCCCTAGCGTAGCAGATATCAGCTTGCAACTGACGCAACGCTGCCAACATTTTCTTACATAAAACATCAGGAGTTGAGCGCCGGCAAGAAGCGGGAAGTGGGGTGGAAGCGTTACACTACGGCCTATGATGCCCGACTCCTTCTTTTCGCCACCGCGCCGCCGTACCGTCATCTTTGTCGCGGTCATTGGCGCACTGCATTACGTGGCGCTGGAGTGGCTCACCTCGCATGCCCGCATGGTGCCGCTGGGACAGAATCATGCGCAGATGGTCAGCATGGCCTTGATCGCCGAGCCGCCCAGGCCCGTGCCGGTGTTGCCACCACCGCCGCCGCCCGAGTTCCCCATGCCCAAGCTCAGGCCGCCACCGCCGCCGCCGACGGAACTGGCGTCGAGCGAAACGCCCCAATGGACGGCGCCCGCCAGCGAGGCGCCGCAAGGCCCTGCCACGACCGAGCCGGCCGCAGTGGCTGCCCCGGCCATCACGGCGCCTGCGCCAGCCGTGGCGGCCGCGGCCGTGCCAGCTGCCGCGCCGCCACCACCGGCCGTCGAGCAGGCACGGCACTACAAGACGAATGTGCCTGCCTCGGCCCAGTTCGACTTGCATGTGGACCGGCGCGATGCCGACGGTACCAAGTGGCAGGGCGTGGCCGCCATGGCGTGGGACAACCGGGGCGATACGTATCAGCTGAAGCTGGAAGTGGGCTTGAACATGCTGATCACCCGCATCAACCTGCTGGTGCTGACCAGCGAGGGCGTGATCGACGGCAGCGGCATCGTACCAGTCACAGCCACGGAAAAACGCAAGGGCCGCGCGCAAACGGCCACGCATTTCAAGCGCGACGCCAAGGCCATCACGTTTTCGGCCACGACGGCCACGGCGCCATGGCAGGAGGGGGCGCAGGACAAGGCCACGGTGCCGTTCCAGCTGGCCGCCATCGGCCGCGCCGACGTCAACCAGCTGGCCGGCAATATCGACATCCTCGTCGGCGAGGAAAAGGAAGCGACCGTGTTCCGCTTCCAGCTGGTGGGCGAGGAAGAACTCGATACCAACATGGGCCGTCTGGTGACCTGGCATCTGCGCCGGCCACCGAAGCCCGGCACCTATTCGTCGCAGCTCGATATCTGGCTGGCGCCGTCCATGCAATGGTATCCGGTACAAATACGCAATACCGAGGCGAGCGGGGCTTTGACCACGCAAACCGTGACCCAAATTCGCGTCAATGACGCTACAGGAAAATAAATGATGACTTTGACTACTTTAAAACGCGTGGTGCTGGCCAGTTTGCTGGCCGCCACCCTGACTCCCGCCATGGCCGACGCGCCCGTGGAGCATCCCGTCATCAAGCGCCCCTACAAGCTGGCGCCATCGGCTGACCTCGTCTATTCGATCAAGGCCAAACAGCGCGGCATCGGCCTGTCCGGCGAATCGGTCAGCAACTGGCGCGTGGGTGATGGCAAGTATTCGCTGCTGGCCGAAACCAAGGCGGCCCTGTTCGGCAAGATCCTGGAACAGCGCAGCGAAGGCACGGTCGACGATTTCGGCCTGGCGCCTTCTCAATTTGTGGAAAAACGCTTCCGCAAGGAAGCGGCCACCACCACGTTCAAGCGCGACAGCAAGACCATCGTCTTCAGCGAGGGCGATGACAGCTATCCGCTGAAAGGCGGCGAACAGGACCGCAACAGTACCGTCTGGCAACTGGTCAGCGTGGCGCGCGCCACGCCCGAGAAATTCACGCCCGGTTCGGAATGGAGCTTCTTCGTGGCCGGTCGCCACGATGCCGAGCCGTGGACCTTCAAGGTCGTCAAGCAGGAAACCGTCGCCACCGGCCAGGGTTTGGTGGAGGCCGTGCACCTGGTCAAGGCGCCGCCGCCAGACAAGAAGGGCCAGCAAGTGGACCTGTGGCTGGCGCCGTCGCTGGAATGGTATCCCGTGAAGGTGACGTTCGCCGATGAGGACGGCGATTACGTCGAGCAAACCTTGCAAAAGATCGTCAAGAAGTAAGCGCTTGCTAATGGTTTTTGCATCAAGTTGCCAACCCGGATGCAAAAACTGGGGTCGGACCCTCAGGGTCCGACCCCGGCCCTTCGCCTTTGGGGACGTCGTCAATGCAACACTCGGCAGACTGACGGCCCGTTCGCCCCCTCCCACGCGCTAAATTGCATGTCAGAACTGATATACTGACGCCCCCGCCCCGCAGCGCTGCGTTAGCCCGCTGCGCCGCCCGCTGAACACTCATCCGGAAAAGAATGATTGATATAATGGCAAGTGCAGCCGTGGCTACGGATGCACATCAGACAGAGCAAGAGCATCACGATTCCTTGCAGGCGCATTTCCAGCCCAATATTTCGGCCGATGAAATTGAGCAAGTTTTTCACTTGAAGCGGGCGCAGCCTTTGCTGCAAGTGTTTACAGCATTGTTCCATGGCGGTTTCGATGGCGTGCTGGTGCGTCTGCTGGTGTTGCGCGAGCTGGCGTCCGATGCGGCCACGTCCGCCTATACGCGCGCCGATATCAACACCAAGCTGGCCTATTTATTGCCGGAAAGTCTGGAAACGGTCTTGCTGCGCCTGCGCTCGAACCAGTTGCTGGCCTGGGATGCGCAGCAGGGCGTGTACCGCGTCACGCCCATGGCGCGCAATGTGCTGTCCGCCATCGACAGCCTGCTGGGCCTGGGCCAGACGGAAGACGAGGCGGAAATGGGCTTCTTGCTGTCGCAGGTGGCCGGTGCGCAAGCCGTGGGCGGCGTGTCGGTCGAGCAACTGCAGCATTTGCTGGGCCGCCTGGTGGATTTGACGGAAGAGTTCTCCGACGCGATTGCCTCCGGTTCCGAATTCCGGCTGCGCACGGCGCAGGCGAAGTGGAACATGGCCTGCGACTGGGTCGAAAAGGGTTCCGAAATCCTCGTGGCGATTACTTCCGATGAAAACGCGGACAGCGCCACGCACAAGGCGGCGCAGGCGATCGGCCGCGCGCAAAGTAAATTGTTGAACATGCAAGGCATGTTTTCGCGCGCGCTGAACCAGATCGAGCGCCAGCGGGTGCACCTGGGCCAGTCGGGCCTGTCGACCACGGATATCAAGCGCTGGCTCTTGCTGCATGACGACCTGGCCAGCCTGGCCGAAGGGGCCATCGACCAGCCTGTCGTGCCCCTGTTCAGCACGCCGGCCGAGATGATCGACGTGGCCGAAACGGAACTGCTGTCCGAACGGGCGGCAGGTGTCATCAACACGGGCCTGCCCAGCGGAGAGGACGCGCCCACCACCATCAGCGACGGTCCCGCCATGCAGCTTGAACTCGATGACTTGCTCGAACGCCTGTCGAACTTTGCCAGCCTGGGCAATTTCCCCAGCATCGGCGAAGAAGGGCCGAAGTCCGTACCGGTGCAGGATTCGCTGCTGCCGGCCAGCTTTGCCGTGGCCTCGTACCGCGCCTCGATGCTGCCGCTCCTGGGCGACGTGTCCGAAGCGAGCTTGCAAGGCTCGACGGCCGAACTGGCCCGTTTGCCGATCACCTTTACACCGACCGACGAGATGGTCCAACTGACCGACCCCCACGTGGCGGCCATGTCGATCGCCTCGCTTTCACTGAATGTTTCACTTGATTTAGATAGCGGCACTGCCGATGAATGACGATTCCCAAATCCTGATTGCGCGCCTGCTCACGCATCAAACCCTGCGCCGCGACGACAAGCTCGTCAAGCGCGTGCTGTCCGACGAGCTGTTCCGCGCCGAAATCGATGCGCGCCTGCTGGCCTGCGGCTTGAAGCTGCTCGACAACGTGTATGCCGACCACGTGACGTTGGCGCTGACGCGCACCATCGAACCGAAGATCTTCGGCGCGCGCGACGTGTGGCAAAACAATAATTTCGGTTTGGCGCGCGATGGCGTGGCCTTGCTGGTGGTGCTGTGGGCGCAGATCATCCTGCCCAAGCGCGAACGCCAGGAAACACACCAGCACGCGGACGACGATCAAAATGATATGTTCGGCACGGAAAAGCCGCTGCCGCGCGCGGAAGACGCCTCGATCGGCATTTCCTACAAGGCGCTGCTGTCGGACTTCGGCGACAAGCTGGGCAAGAAGACGCGCATGGACATGAACCTGGGCACGCTGGCCAAGCTGGGCTTCATCGAGCGGCGTGGCGACTTCATCCTGGAAGGTCCGCTGCTGGATCTGATGATGGACACCGACGTCCTGAAAGAGCGCATCATCAACGGCGCCCTGGCCGACGTGTTCAAGCGGGCGCCCGCGCGCCTGGTGGCTGTCGATCCTGACGCCGACCTGGCAGACGAGCTGTCCGCCGAGATCGGCGACTTGCCCGACGCCGGCGATGCCGGTGACGCCGATTCGTCCGACCTCCCTCACTGAAAGCGCCCATGTTTCATATCAAATCACTTGAACTGGTGCACTGGGATTACTGGCAGCGCATCAAGAATATTCCGCTCGACGCGAAGATCATCACCATCGCGGGGCAGAACGGCTCCGGCAAGACCACCTTGCTCGACGCCTTGCGCACCCTGTTCGGCCTCGATTGCTCGATGGGCCGCACGTATAAACACTATGCGCGCCACTCGGGCCAGCAGACGGCCTGGCTGCGCGCCGTGGTCGACAACAAGAACGTGGGCAAGCAGTTGTCGAACCGCCCGTTCCGCAGCTCCGGCTTCTTCAGCGACGATGAAGTGACCCTGTTTTGCCAGATCCAGAAGAATGGTGGCGACTGGAAGCGTCAGTATCTGATGCGTCCAGGCAATGTGCAGATCGAGGACATCACGGACGCAAACGACTGGCTGGGCGTGGAAAACTACCGCAAGCGCCTGGCCAATGCTGGCCTGTCGCCCGCCATGTCGAAAGTGCTGGCGCTGGAGCAGGGCGAAACGGACAAACTGTGCGAATACGCGCCGCGCCAGCTGCTCGACCTGGTGTTCCAGGTGTTCGGCGACAAGGAAGTGCTGGATGCCTACGACGAAGCCAAGCGCCACCAGCGCGATACGGAAGTGGAGCTGAAACGCTTCGAGACGGAACTGGAAGCGTCGAAGACCAACCTGGAAGGCTTGCGCCTGCGCGTAGCCAATTACCACCAGTGGGAAGGGCTGCATAAAGAGCGCCGCAACCTGCTGGAAGAAGTGCTGCCCAGCCTGCAATACCACGAGGCGCGCGAAAAGGCGGCTCAGGCCAGCCGGCAATTGCGCGATGCGCGCAAACCGATGGCGCAGGCGGACCAGCAGCTGACCGATAAACGCAATGCGCTGGCGGCGCAAGCGAAGGCCCTGTCCGACGCGCAGATGAACGAAACTTTGCTGGAACAGGAATCGATCGGCTTGCAGAGCCGCTTGTCCCTGATCAATAGCAAGCTGAAACCGCTGGACAGCCTGCTGGAGCAGAAGGACCGTTTGCACAAGCTGGCAGCCGACTCGGGCAGCGACATCGCCGAAGTGACGGCCCAGCTGGAACAGAAGGAAGCGCAATTGCTGCAGCAGCGCCAGCAGCGTGACGCCTTGTCGGCGCGCATCGCGGGCGAGCAGGCGACGATTGCCGCGCTGCAAGGCAAGACGGCCATGCCGGAGCCGGACAATGTGCGCGGCATGCGCCGCGCGCTGCGCGACGCGGGGATTTCCCACGCGATGCTGTCGGACATCGTCGAAGTGACGGACAGCCGCTGGCAGGGCGCCGTCGAAGGCGTGCTGGGCGGCTACGCCTCGGTCGTCTTGCTAGATAAAGCCAAGGACGCGGCTGCCGCCTACCGTCTGGCGGAGAAGGAGCGCTATCGCCACTTCATCGTGCCCGAGCTGGTCATGGCACCCGTCGCGAACGACGAGAGCTTGCTGGCGGTGGTGAAATTTTCCGCGCCCGTGCCCAGCTGGCTGATCGAGCAGCTGTCGCGCATCGCGCGTGTCGATTCCGTCGAAGCGGGTTTCAAATTGGGCAACCACGAAGAGTGGATCACGCCCGAGGCGTATCACCGCGAACGCCGCGGCGGGCGCTCGCTGTTCGTGGAAGCGTCGCGCTACCGCTTCGGCCAGGCTGGCCGCAGCGGCCGCCTGGAAGCGCTGCTGCGTTCCTTGCCTGGCCTGGAAGGACAGGAAGATACGTTGACCCTGGCGATCTCGAAACTGGCGTTTGAGGTGGGCGCCTTGAAAGCGCGCATCGCCGGCGTCGACGCGGCCAAGGAACTCAGTGCGCGCCAGGAAGAATTTGCCGAAGCGCTGCGCAACTCGAAGCCGCTCAAGGAAGAGCGCCTGGAAGTGGGCGGCCGTCTGGGCGAGCTGCAAAACCTGACGAAGAACGCCACCGTGGCGCGCACGCGTGCCGATACGGTGTGGCAAAACGCGCGCCTGGCGTTGTCCGAAGCGGAAGCCGGTGCGCGCCTCGGCTACAAGAAGCAGATCGAGCAGCGCGCCGAGCATGCGCGCGCCTTACTGGTCTTGCGCCATGCATGGCGTCATTTGCCGAAAAGCTGGCGCAGGCCGGGCCGACGCGCGGCGCTCGTGGCCGAGCACCAGAATGCGCACCAGGTCGATCTGCGTGTGGCCAGCCTGCAAAGCAGCCTGGCGCGCGACGACTGGGAACTCGACGCCACCGTCATCGACCAGCACCACCGCCTGTCGGACCAGTTGCATGGCCGCCAGTCGGAAACGGACGAGCGCCGCTACCAGAACAACCGTGCCATCGAAGCGACGGGCAATGCCCGCGGCGCCTACATGGAACGCTTGCGCTACACCATCAAGACGTACAGCAAGAACATCAAGGAGCTCGGTGAGCTGGCCGGCATCGAAGTCCATGCCGACCCCGTGCGCCTGGAAAACGACGACGTGCAGCTGTCGCAGGCGGGCTTGCACGTGCGTTTCAAATTCGACGGCAAGGGCGTGATCGGCATGAACGATGGCGAAGCGTCGGGTGGCCAGCAGGTCATGAAGTCGCTGGTACTCTTGATCGGCTTGCTGAAATCGGAAGACGGTTCCGGCGGCTTCGTCTTCATCGACGAACCGTTTGCCCACCTCGATATCCGCAACATTCAATTGGTCGGCGAATTCCTGAAAAATACGCAAGCGCAATACCTGATGACGACGCCATTGACGCACAACACGGATGTCTACGATCCTTCGGAACTGACTTTGATCACGAGCAAGAAGAAAAAGGATAGCCAATGGGCGCAACCGATTTTCGTGCTGCAGCGCCGGGTCGAACCCGTAGCGGGCAAGGTGGCGTGATGATCGTGCGCAAGCTGGTTTCGGCCATCGCCGTGTCGCTGGCCGTGCTGGTGGGGACGGCCGTGGCAAACGACGGCATCGGTTCCGTCAGCGCGGGCGGCATCCTGTTCGGCAAGACCGATGCCGTGGCCATGAAAAAGGAAGTGCTCAGCGTGAGCACGGACTTGATCAAGGTCGAGTACGAATTCCTCAATGAATCGGCCAAGGATGTGGAAGAGACGATCTTCTTCCCCCTGCCCGAATACGCGGCCGGCTACCATGGCTCGCCCACGTATTACGGCCAGCCGCAGCAGTTTACGGTCGACGTGGATGGCAAGCGCAAGGATTATAAAACCACCTTCGTCGCCAAGCTCGATAGCTCGGACGTGACGGCCCGCTTGCGCCAGCTGGGCTTGTCGGACGCGCAAATTGCCTATTTCCCCTCGCACACGCCGTTCGATAGAAAAGTGGCGCCGTTGACGGCCGCGCAGAGCAAGATCATGATCGGCGAAGGCTTGCTGGCCCAGTTGTATGACGAAGAATGGGTACCTGCCTGGACAGTGAAAGTCATCTATCTGTGGCAGCAGAAATTCCCCGCCGGTAAAGTCGTGCGCGTGCGCCATCAATATGCGCCATTCGTCGCGGCCGGCCCCGGTGCGTCCTACCTGGGCGATGGCAATGCCTTTGAAAAGAAATACTGCGGCGACAAGGCCTTTTACAAGACGTGGAACCGCCTGGCGGCCAAGCAGGGCGAAAGCGGCTTCGTCAATGCTGTGTGGGTGTCGTACATTTTGACGACGGGCAACACCTGGAAGAATGGCATCGAAGACTTTACCTTGAACCTGGTCAAGGGCAAGCCTGACGAGCTGGTCAGCCTGTGCTTCCCCGGCACGTTCACCAAGATCAACCCCACCACATTGCAAGTCAAGCTGCGTAACTTCCATCCGAAGCAGGATCTGGATGTGTACTTCGGCAATGTCGAGGGCACGGTCAGCCACGACGGCGTGGCGCCGCAGATACGGCCGTGAGCACGTGAGTGAGCAGCAGGCACTGGCGGCGCGCCTGCGCGCCATCGCCCGCGCCACGCCGTGGTGCATGCAGGCCCTGCAGGCCGTGGCGCAGCTGGGCTTGCCCCACTGCTGCATCGGCGCCGGTGCCGTGCGCAACCTGGTGTGGGATGCCTTGCATGGCTACGCACAACCGTCGGCATTGAGCGATATCGACGTGGCGTATTTCGATGCGCACGATTTGCTTGCGGAAAGCGAGGTGCAGCTGCGCCAGCGCCTGGCAACCTTGCTGCCCGGCGTGCCGTGGGAGGTATGCAACCAGGCCCGGGTGCACCTGTGGTTCGAGGCTGAGTTCGGCTACGCCGTGCCGCCCTTGCGCTCGCTCGACGACGCCATCGCTACCTGGCCCGAATTTGCCACCTCGGTTGGCATCTGGCTGCGGCCATGCGGCGAGATCGGCATCGTCGCGCCGCATGGCCTCGATGATCTGTTTAACATGGTGGTGCGGCGCAACCCGGCGCGCATCAGCGAAGGTGGCTATGCGCAGCGCCTGGCCAGCAAAAACTATGCGGCGCGCTGGCCGCGCGTCACCATCGTCGTTTAGAAAAATGATAATGTAAAAGCAATTAAATGCACTGTGGAACCAGATTGCTTATAATTGCTAATTATCCAATAGTGTTCTTCTGATCCCATGTCCCTGTCGATTTCCCCACCGCTGCGCCGTCTCTGCCGCCTGTTCTGCTTTTCCTCCGCCCTCGTGGCGCCCGCCGCCTGGGCCGACAGCTATGCCGATTTCCAGCAAGCCAGTGTGCGCCTGGAAGCGATGGTGGCCAAGGCGACGCCGCAAAGCGGCTTGCCGCGCTTGGGCGACCCTGGCGTGGCGGCACTGTTTGCCCAGGCCGCCGATGGCCCGCGCCTGTTCCAGGCACCCGTGGCCGCGCTGCAAGACATGAACCAGAGCGTGGCCGTGTGCGAGCGGGCGACCAACCTGGGCAAGGCGTATTACACGTTTGGCCTGCAACGGCCGCTGCTGCTGTCCGGCGCCGAGCTGCAGCAGGCGCGCCGGGACCAGGTGACGCAGAATCTGGCCAATTATGGCGATGAAATGGCCGCCCTGTTTGCCTTCGGCGTGCATTGTCATGCGCACTTGATTGGCTTGATGGAAGCTGAGTTCAGCACGCAGCCGGCACAGGACGTGAGCGGTGCCGAGCGCATGCGCGCCCGCGCTTTCAGCAAGGGATCGAGCAGCATGTTTGCGAACGTGGTGCAGTTTGTGCAGGTGCCGTTCTGGAACGTGGCGCAAAAGAAGCGGATGCTGGAAGCGGCGGCGCAGCACGCCACGGCAAATGCCAATCTGATGGCGCCGCCCTTGCGCGAGCGCCTGCTGACCAGCCTGGCCGATGCTGACAAGGATCTCGATCCGGCCCTGGCGCCGGCGCTGGCGACGATACGCCAGGCACTGGCGGTGACGACGTGTACCGGCCTGTGCCAGTACTACTGATTTACTCTGCGGCCTGCAGCGGTTTGTTACGCTGGCGCCAGCGCAGCAAGCCCCACGCATACATGGCGTAGTAGCCGATGACGAGGCCGTAGGCGGCCATGGTCAGTGGGCTTTGGCCGAACGGTGGCGGCGGCACGGGCACGTCCTGGCGCGAGTTCATATAGATTTCCATGCCGCGGTACAGTAATCGGGCGATGAACAGCATCGTGATGGCCAGGCCCAGGTAGCGGTGCTGGGTAAAAAAGAAATCTTTTCCGACTTGCTCGAAGCGCGTCAGCTTTAAGCCCAGTACGCCCAGCCAGCCGCCGGCCAGCGCGGCCGCGCCCAGGCTGGACAGGGGCAGGACCTCGAATTTCGTCGTCGTCGCCAGGAACAGCAGCAGCGCGGGAAACGCGATCGCCACGCTCCAGTGCCGCCACAGCTGCGACTTCTGGCGCGCCACCAGTTTCTTCAGGCGCGAATAAATACGCCAGACCAGCAGCGGGACCAGGAACAGCAGGGCGAGGGTAGTGGTTTCCATGTAGGCAATCGGGTGCGGGTAAAACAGCGATTGTAAGCGAGATGGGGACGGGCGGCGATGCTTGTCAAACGGCAAAAGTTGCTGGTTGACATTTACATGGCATGAACGCACTATGCCTTGTCACAATGCACCGCCATGAGCGGTGCGGTGCGCTAAGTAATCATCAGGAAATTATTGTGAATTTATGACGAACAGAACCGGATGCTATGCAAGGCGTCCGCTGCGACGCAGTGCGAGCACTGCTAGCAGCGGGCAACGCCGCAGAGCGCCGGTTATGGAAGTCAGAAATCACAATAATTTATTGGGGGTTACTTTGCTTGTCGTCACCACCTTCATCCACTGGAGTTTCATGTCTACTCGTTTGCCTTTGCTGCCCATCACTGTCGGCCTGTTGGCCTCGTCTTCCCTGGCCATGGCGCAAGATGGTGCTTATCAAGCCCCGCCAGCGCCCCTGCAAGCCATCGTCGATGCGCCGCGCGCGCCGACCCTGAGCCTGAGCCCGAAACGCAACTTGGCGGCCGTGCTGCCCACGCCATCCCTGCCCGGCATTAGCGAAGTGGCGCAGCCGGAACTGAAGCTGGCGGGTTTGCGCATCAATCCGCGCACGTATTCGGCCAGCCGCTTCAGCTTCCACACGGGACTGGGTTTACTCGACATCGATACGCAGAAGGAAATCAAGGTCAGCGGCTTGCCCGCGTCGCCCCGCATCGCCGACCTGGCCTGGTCGCCCGACCAGCGCTACCTGGCGTTTACGCATGTCGCTTATGCCGATCCCGCCAAGGGCGTGAAGGAATCGGGCGTGCAATTGTGGCTGCTCGACGTGCAGACGAAAGCGGCGCGCAAGCTGGCCAGCGCGCCCCTGTCGACCGTGTATGGCCGTGGTTTTTCGTGGATGCCCGACAGCAAGACCCTGCTGGTGCAGCTGAAGCCGGCCAAGCTGGGTGGGGCGCCCGTGGCGAGCGGTATCCCGACGGGTCCGTCCGTCCAGGATAGCGTGCCGGGCGGTGGCGTCAAGCAATTGCGCACCTATCCCGACCTGTTGAAGAACGAACAGGATGCGCAGCTGTTCGAACACTACATCACCGTCCAGCTGGCCATGCTGGACGTGGCTGGCAAGCAGCGCCTGGTGGGCCAGCCCGGCCAGTTTTCGCGCGTGTCGGCCTCGCCCGATGGCAAGCACCTGTTGACGACCCGCATCGTGCGTCCGTATTCGTACATCGTGCCGGCGCATGACTTTGCTCACCAGATCGACGTACGTGACCTGAATGGCAAGGTGGAGCACGCGGTGGCGGCCCTGCCGCTGGAGGAAGGGCTGCCGCCTGGCAATGATGCCGTGTCCGCCGGCGTGCGCTCCATCAGCTGGCGGGTCGATGCGCCCGCCACCCTGGTGTGGGCTGAAGCGCAGGACGGCGGCGATCCGGCCAAGGCGGTCGAGATCCGCGACATCGTCTACACGCAGGCGGCACCGTTTACCGACAAGCCGGCCGTGCTGGCCAGGCTGGGCTCGCGCTATGCGGGCGTGGCCTGGGGCCGCGGCGACCTGGCCCTGCTCAGCGAAGCGTGGTACAAGACGCGCGCCGTCAAGCAGTGGAAGATTTCGCCAGATCAACCTTCCACGCAGGCCGACCTCGTGTATGCGGGATCGTTCGAAGACCGCTACAACGATCCGGGCCAGCCCGTCATGCGCGCCGATGCGGCCGGCTTGCCGCGCTTGCTCATCGCCGCCGATGGTTCCATCCTGCTCGACGGCCAGGGCGCCTCGAAGGACGGCGACCGTCCCTTCATCGACCGCCTGAACCTTGCGACGAAACAGAAGCAGCGCCTGTTCCAGAGCGCCGCGCCGTACTATGAAAACGTGGTGGCCGTGCTGGACGAAGATGGCAGCCGTTTGCTGTCGACGCGCGAATCGCCCACCGAGCAGCCGAATTACTATGTGCGCAACCTGAAACAGCAGGGCGCGGCACAATTGACGGCCCTCACGCACTTCCCCCATCCGCTGCCGCAATTGAAGAACGTGCAGAAAGAGCTGATCCGCTACAAGCGCGCCGATGGCGTGGACTTGACGGCCACCCTGATGCTGCCGCCGAACTATGACGTCAAACGCGACGGCCCTTTGCCGACCCTGATGTGGGCGTATCCGCAGGAATTCAAGACGGCCAGCGCCGCCAGCCAGACCAAGGGGTCGCCGTACAAATTCAATGCCGTCAGCTACTGGGGCCCGGCCGCCTTCCTGTCCATGGGCTACGCCGTGCTCGACAATCCATCGTTCCCCATCGTCGGCAATGGCGAGCAGGAGCCGAACGACACCTATCTGCCGCAGTTGGTGGCCGATGCCGAAGCGGCCGTCGATGAAGTGGTGCGCCGTGGCGTGTCCGACCGCAACCGCATCGCCATCGGCGGCCACTCGTATGGCGCCTTCATGACGGGCAATTTGCTGGCGCACACGCGGCTGTTCCGCGCCGGCATCGCCCGCAGCGGCGCCTACAACCGCACCCTGACGCCGTTCGGATTCCAGGCGGAAGAGCGCTCGTTCTGGCAGGCGCCCGCCGTCTACCAGGCCATGTCGCCGTTCAACTATGCGGACAAGATCAAGGATGCGCTGCTGATGATCCATGGCGAGCAGGACAACAACTCGGGCACTTTCCCCATCCAGAGCGAGCGCATGTTCCAGGCCGTCAAGGGACTGGGCGGCACGGCGCGCCTGGTGATGCTGCCGAACGAGAGCCATGGCTACCGCGCGCGCGAATCGATCATGCAGATGCTGTATGAAAGCAACAACTGGCTGGAAAAATATGTGAAGAACGCCCCGCCACCGGCCGCCGACGTCAAGCCGGCAGCGAAATAAGGGGCGCGCAGGGCAGGAGGCGCATTTCTCGTGGTATGGTCTTCTTTTGTCTGCAGGGAGGCCAGCCATGTCCGTCATCCACGCCCACCGCGCGCCCGATCCGGCGCCTGTCGATGAACCCATGCCGGCGCCGGAGCCGCAAGAAGCGCCCGGGCGCCAGCCGGGGCCCGTGCACCCGGTGCCGCAGGACGATCCCGTACCCGATCCGCATCCTCAGTAACCCCCAATAAATTATTGTGATTTCTGACTTCCATAACCGGCGCTCTGCGGCGTTGCCCGCTGCTAGCAGTGCTCGCACTGCGTCGCAGCGGGCGCCTTGCATAGCATCCGGTTCTGTTCGTCATAAATTCACAATAATTTCCTGAGGATTACTTAGTTAATCTCCTCAAGAAAGGCTGTTTCAGATGGCAATTGTCAAGGAAGTCTACACACGCAAAGTCAGCGGAGAATCGTTTGACTATGAACTCGATTACACCCAGGGCGCGGACGTGGCCTGGATTGCGCGCGTGTACCACGATGGCGTGCTGAAAGGCTCGCCGCACGGCGCGCTGACGGCCAACGTGCTGTCCGGCCCCGCGCTGGAACAATATCTGCGCGCGTACGTCGAAGGCATGATCGAGCGCGGGCTCGACGTGGCCGAATAAACTGTTTTTGGTAGAGCAAAGAAAAGGGCGCCGAGGCGCCCTTTGTTGTTTCTGTGGTGTCGGATTACGCGGCTGCGCCGCTAATCCGACCTACGCACATGCACATGGACTGTAGGTCGGATTAGCCCGCAAGGGCGTAATCCGACAACATTGTTGGCCGCCACTCTAATCGAATGCCCACGTGTACAACACGTCCAGCGCATTGTTGGTGCCCGTCTGGAATTGCAGGGTGATGCGGCGATTCAATTTGTAGCGCAGTTTCACCAGGCTCGTCGCCGTGCTCGTGCCTTGCTCGAACGTCAGGTAGGCGCGCGAGGACAGGCGCTTGCCGACCGTGACGACGGTGCTTTCCAGCCCTTGCGCCTGCGACAGGCCCACTTCATCGAGGCCCAGCGAACTGGCCAGCTTGCCTTGCAAGCCGCCGCCGGAGCCGCCGAAGAGGGCGCCTGCGGCCGTCGTCAGCAAGGCCATTTCATCGCCGGCCGCCGTTTCCGCGCCGTGACCGAGGATCAGCCAGGCCAGCTTGTCGCTGTCCGAGACGCTCGGCGTGGACACCAGCTTGGCCGTCGGCGCCTGGGCCGTGCCGCGCACTTCCACGCCCGCTTCCACATTCGTTTCCGACAAGGCTTCGCCCTCGGGGCGCTTGCGCACGGCGAGGATATTCAGCGACGGGTTGTCGTAGGCGCCCGTGAAGGCGATCAAGCCCCGTTCGATCGACAGCTTCTGTCCGTAGGCCGCATACTGGCCGTTGGTGACTTTGATGCTGCCCGTCACGCGCGGCGCGGCGCGGTTGATGACGCGGGCGCGCACATTGCCGGCCAGGTCGGCGTCGAGTCCCATGCCGCGCAGGTGGAAGGCATTGCCCAGGTCAAATTCCAGGTCGATATTCAGGGGCAGCGAAGGCGCTTCCTTGCTGCCCTTGACTTCCTTGCCCAGCACCACTACGTCGCTGCTTTGCGTGGGGGTATCTTGCGGCGCCAGTTCGATCAGCGCGCGGTTGGCCTTGAACTTGCCCTCGAAGCTGAAGCGCTTGTCGTTGCGCACCAGGGTGCTGTTGCCCGACAGGATCAAAGTACGGTCGGGGCGCGACAGCGCTTGCAGGCGGTCGGCCATCAGTTTCAGTTCCAGGCTCGCTTCGCCATTCGCAAAGCGTACCCAGCCATCTGCCTGCACCTTGCCATCGCCGCCGTCAAAGCTCAGGCGCTGCAATTGCAATTGATCGCCGGCCAACTTGGCTTGCAGCACGCCATTGCGCAATTTCAAGCCCTGGTCGGCCCAGTTCACCAGCAGCTTGCTGCCGTTGATGTCGCCATTCAATTGCGGCGCGCCGATGGTGCCGCTGCCGGACAGGGCCACTTTCAAGGCGCCGCCCAGCTCCAGGCCTGGCTGGCCCGTCAGCGGCGCCAGCCAGGCCAGTGTATCGATGCTGGTGGTGCCCGTCAGCGAGAGGGCGCTGTCATTGCTGATGCGCCCGTTCAGCATTTGCACGGTGGCATTGATATCGCTCTGGCCCGCGCGCGCGCCGTCGAGTTTCACGGCCAGGCGCAGTTGCTGGTTGGCCACATCGATGCGGGCATCGAAGGTGCGCAGTCCCAGCGCCAGCGGCTGTTCCACGCCCACCGTCACGTCGCCTTTTTCGCGGTAGATGTGCAGCATGCCGGCCAACGACGGGTCTTTCTGCTTGGCCGTCGGCACCTGCATGTCGAGCGACCATTGCGCGCCCAGGGTCAGGTCGCTGCGCGCATTGGCTTGCAGCGAGGGAATCACTTGCGCCAGATAGGTCAGCGCCACGCCGGCCGCCTGGCCGGAACTGTTCCAGCGCGGGCCGTTCTTGACCAGGCTTTGCATGGTGATGCTGCCTGCCGGCAATTTGATGACGGTGTTACCCACGCTGATCTGTTCAGGCTGGGCCAGGCCCGCCACGCCGCTGCCGGCCGGCCCCGCCACTTTCACGGGCACGGGCGCTTGCAGCACCAGCGCATAGCGGCCCTTGTTTTGCAGGCTGTCGATGGTGCCCGTCCAGGCGGCACCGCTCTGGCTGCCGCGGATTTGTACGCTGGCATCGAAATCGTCATTGCGCGCCGTCAAACTGAGCGTATGGCTGCCGCGCGTGCCCGTCGTGCCCAGGCGGGCGCTGGCCAGCTTGAAGGTAGGCGTGCTGTAACCCGCGATGTCCAGCGCGCTGACCATGGGGTCGAGCGCGCCTTGGCCGGCGCCCACGCTGGCGCTGCCTTTGATGGCTTTCAATTGCTGGTCGCCAAAGAAGGTCAGGTCACGGCCATCGAGCGTCAGTTGCGCGGCGGGCGCGTCCATCTTGCCGCTGACGGAGCCGGCCGCCTGCAGCACGCCGGCAAAGCGGGGGCCCAGCGTCGACAGTTGCGGCGCGTCGAGTTTCCATGTGAGCTTGTCGGTGGCGCCGCCGAGCGCGCCCTTGGCCAGCAGGCTGTTCGGCCCCAGGCGCAGTTCCGCATCCACGCTGTCGATGCGTTTCGCATTGGCCGACAGCTTGGCGTAACCGGCCAGCGGGGCGTTTTGCAGGGTCGATTCGCGCAAACCCAGGTTCAGGGCCACTTGCCAGTCGCTGGTCAGGCGGCCGCTGCCGTTGAAGTCCGCATTCACGTTGCCGTTGGGTAATGTCGCGCCGAAGGCGGCCGGATTGATCTTTTGCAAGGAACCCGTCATTTTCAATTCCGCTTCTTGCTTCGGACCCGTCAAGCCCACGTCGCCGCTGGCGTGGATGGCGCTGTCGGTCGCGGGACGCTTGCCGCTGGTCAGGCCCAGTCCCTTCGCATCGGCAACAAAGCTCGTGCGTGGCTGCTGCAAGGTGCCTTGCACCACGCCGCTGGCTTGCACGGCGCCCAGCAAGTCGCTCTGCAGGGCCGAAAGTTGCCGCGCATCGACATTCCAGTTGAGTTTTTCGCCGGCGCCGCCAAAGTTGCCCTTGGCCGTGAGATTATTCTTGCCCAGCGCCAGTTGCACGTCGATACCGCTGAAATGGGCCGCATCGGCCGTCAGCTTGCCCTTGCCCGACAAAGGCTGGTCAAGCAGCTTGCTGGGGCGTACGGTGAAGTCCGCATTCGCCAGCCACTTGGGGGCCACGTGACCGTTGGCGCGCACTTCTAGGTTCAGGTCGGCCACAGGGAAGGCGCCGAAATCGGCGGGATTGAGACGGCTGGTGCTGGCCACGGCCTTGAAGGGTTGCGCGTCCTTGAGGCTGATCTGGCCCGTCGCGTTGACGCTGCTTTTGCCTGCCTGCAAGGTCGCCTTGCGCAGTTGTACCAGGGAGTCGGCCAGGGTGGCTTCCACGTCCAGGCGCAGCTTGGCTTCACCGAGCCTGGCGCGCAGGGTTTGCGTCTTGCCATCGCTGTCGAGCACGATGTCGCCCACGATCTTGGTGCTGTTGATGCTGCTGTAGATATGTTGCAAGTCGATCTTGTCTGTGTGCAAGGTTAGCTGGGCATTGCCGATGGGCGCATCAACGGCGTCGCGGTTGAGCTTGCCGCTACCCGTGAATTTGCCCGCGTTGCCGAAATCGATGATGGCCGACTCTAGCGTCGTGGCCGTCAGGGTACCGCCCAGGCGCGCTTCGAACTGGCGCAGCGGCAGCTTTTGCTGGTCGATGGGGCCCGGCGTGGCGTGGTTGAGGATGGCCAGCTTGCCCGACACGGTTTGTTTGGTTGGCCGCGTGTCGATGGCGGCATCGAGTTCCAGGCTCAGGTCCGCCTGCGGCAAGGTCGCGTCGAATTTGCCCGGATTGATGTTGCGGCCACGGATGCTGGCCGAGCGCAGGATGATGACGGGGTCGAACGGCGCCAGCGCCAGCTGGGCGTCGGCCGTGGCCGCACCCGCGCTGCCCTTGGCCGTCACGTTCAGCACGTTCAAGTCGCCACCCAGCTGCAGATTCAAGGCGGCGGGTTTTTCACCGGCGGCGGCATTGAGCTGCGTCAAACCCGCCTTGCCGGACAATTTGAACGGCTGCGTGGCGGCAATCGTCGCGCTGGCCGTGGCCTGGCCGAATGGCGTCAACGCCGAGGCGTCTTCCAGCTGCCATTGCGTCTTGTCGCCCGACAAGGTGAAATGGATTTTTTCAAACACCGTGTTGCCGCCCGCGCTGATGAGGGTCACCTTGTCCAGGCGCGCGTCGGCAATGCCGATTTTAAAAGGTGATGCCAGGCTGGCGGGCATGGTCGATGGTTCCTCGGACGGCGCCGTGCTTGCCACGGACAGGCTGGCCACGTGCAGTTCGCTGATGGCAATGCCTTCCGAAAAGAACTGGAATGGCGACCAGTTGATGTCGATGTTGTCGGCCGTGATGTGCTGCGTCTTGCTGCGGTAGCTGACGTGGCCCAGGTGCATGCGGTTGTACAGCGAGCCGGACACGCCCGAGACGGCGATCTCGCCGCCGCTGGCGCTGGCCACTTTTTGCACCAGCATCTGCAAGGTCGATTCGCGGCCCAGGAACCAGAAGGCGCCGCCCAGCAGCACGGCCAGGCTGGCGACGGCGATCAAGAGATAGCGCAACCAGCGGCGCGGTTTTTTCGCCGGCGGTGGAGGGACGGCGTCGTGCGCCTCGGTAATCATGTCGGACATCAGAAAGTGAATCCCAGAGAGAAGTGCAAACGGTAGGCGTGGACGGCGTGGCCATACGCCACGTCGACATTGATGGGGCCGACGGGGCTCTTGTAGCGCCCGCCCAGGCCATAGCCCGATTTCGGCGTCATCGCTGCTTTGACGGTGTCGGCCGCGTTACCGGCGTCATAGAAGGCGGCAATCGCCCATTTCGGCTTGAACCAGTACTGGTATTCGGCGCTGCCGGTCAGCATGTAGCGCCCGCCGATGGTGGCGTCGCCTTCCTTCACGCCCAGTTCCTGGTAGGCATAGCCGCGCACCGACTGGTCGCCGCCCGCGCGGAACAGGTAGACGGCCGGCACGCCGCGTTTTTCCTTCGAACCGAGCGCGCCCATTTCGCCGCGCACGATCAGCTCGCCCTTTTCACCCAGCGGACGGTAATACACGGCCTTGCCGGCCACGCGCACGAAGCGCTCGTCCGTCAGCACGGGCAGCAGGGCGCCGCCCACCTGGGCATTGATGACATAGCCCTTGGTGGGGAATAGCAGGCTGTCGAGGCTGCGCTTGGTGATTGCATAGGTCAGCGGCAAGCTCTTGCTGCGCGTCTGTTCCAGGCCCACGACGGTCTTGTCTTCGCTGAGGAACTCGAACGTCAGGCTGCGTTCGAGGTTGGTGCCACCCCAGTTGCGCTTGGCCGAGATGGTGGTGACGGCCGTGATTTCATTGGAAATGTCGCTGCGCTCGAACGAGGCGCCCGCGCTGTCGTTATAGCCGCGCTCAGTGGTGGGGAAATAAAAATTGGCGTGCGCCGCCTGTTTCTTCGTTTCCATGGTGATCGCGCTCTTGAAGCGCGTGCCCCACACGTTCAGGTTGTCATAATTGAGCTGGGCGCGATTACCCGTGTTCGTACTGAAACCGAGACCGGCGCTGACGTTTTGCTGCTTGTTTTCCGTCACGCGCACGACCAGCGGCAGCAGTGGCGCGGGGCCGCGGTTGGCGGGCTTGGCTTCAGGGACGGCACCGGCGACCTCGGCTTGCTGGCTTTCCTGGCCCGCTTCGATCTGCTCGCCCAGGATGCTGCTCATGTCGGCACTTACTTCCACGCTGGCAAAGTAGCCCGTGTCCTGCAGGCGCGCCTGCAACGATTGCAGCGCCGACTCGCTGTAATAGTCGCCCGGGCGGATCTTGTCGAGGTTGCGGATGATGCTTGCATCGTAGCGCTTCAGGCCTTCGATGCGCAGCTCGCCAAAGCGCAGTTCAGGGCCGCTGTCGAGCACCACCAGCAAGGACACCTTGTGCGTTTCCGGGTCGACCACGGCTTGCGTATCGACCAGCTGGGCGCGCGGGTAGCGCGTCTGCACCACTTCGCGCAGCAGCGCGCGCTTGGCCGATTCCCAGTCGGCCTGGCGGAACACGCCGCCCGATTTCAGCGACCAGCTGCGCTTCAGGGCTTCCGTGTCGAAGGGCTCGGAAGCGGCCAGCGGCGGCGTGGGGTCGAAGCCGCGCAATTCCAGCTCGACCTTGTCGATGGTCACCGGTTCGCCCGGGTCGACGTCGACGATGACGACGGGTTTGGCGCCCGTCGTATCGACGCGCACCGTGACGACGGGCGTGTAGTAGCCGGCCGTGGCGACGAGGTTTTTGGCTTGCTCAGGCGTATCGCGCACGAGGCGCTGCAATTGTTCGCGGTCCATGCGCGGGTTGCCGCGGAAGCGTTCCAGGTCCAGGTTTTTTTCCAGCAACTCATCGAGGTCGCCCGGCGCGTTGACCTTGACCTCGTACTGCAGCGGCGCGGGTGCCGCTTCCGTGGCGGGGCTGTCCGCAACGGCGTCTTGCGTGCGTTCTTGCGGTCCCTCCTGCGCGCGGGCTTCGGCGATCGGGCATATCAAGATGACACTGCCGGCGGCCGCCAATGTCAGTTGCCCCATTACTTTTGTCACTACTTGTGCCAAAATTCGTGGTCGTATCGCCTTGCCGGCAGCCGTATGCCGTATGGGTCGTGCAGAAAACATGGTGCTCCAGATGAGTAAATGCTGACTGCATGTTACCGGAATAGGTAAACTGATGGCGGACGAATAAGTATTTTTTGCGCGGGGAATCACGTTTCCCCGCGCACGATTGCAACAGAGTAAAACTGAAAAGAAAGAAATTATGCTAGCAACGGACTCCGCACTGGTGCTCTTTAGCGGTGGACAAGATTCCACCACCTGCCTGGCCTGGGCCCTCAAGCACTATAGCCGCGTCGAAACCATCGGCTTTGACTATGGACAGCGCCATGCGATCGAGCTGACCGTGCGTCCCGGCGTGCTCGAACAGATGCGCCAGCAATCGCCCGAGTGGGACAGCCGCCTGGGCCAGGATCACATGATCGACCTGTCATTGATTGCCGCCATTTCCGATACGGCCATGACGCAGAACGTCGAGATCGTCATGCAGGAAAACGGCTTGCCGAACACTTTTGTTCCTGGACGCAACTTGCTGTTCATGACGGTGGCCGCCACCGTGGCGTATCGCCGCGGCTTGACGGTGCTCGTCGGCGGCATGTGCGAGACGGATTTTTCCGGCTACCCGGATTGCCGCGACGACACGATGAAGGCCCTGCAAGTGGCGCTGAATCTGGGCATGAATACGCGGCTGAAACTGGAAACGCCGCTGATGTGGCTGGACAAGGCGCAAAGCTGGGACCTGGCGCAAGACCTGGGCGGCCAGCCGCTGGTCGACCTGATCCGCAGCGGCACGCACACATGCTACCTGGGTGAACGTGGCGAGCTGCACGACTGGGGCTATGGCTGCGGCACTTGCCCCGCCTGTGCCCTGCGCGCGAATGGCTACCAGCAATACGCTGCGCGCAAGGCGGCAAAGTAAAAAACAGTTTGCGCCGTTTCTTCAAGCGGCGCGGCAAGGGGACCAGCCATGCTGTGGTTTTTGCCACAGGAGAACCTTGCCATGAAATCCCTCTTTGCCGCGCTGTACGGCCCCGTGTTCTGGGCCGGCTTCATCGGCGCCGCCGCCTGCCTGATTGCGGTTGCTCAGTACTCCCTCTGGATCTTGCCGCCCTTGCTGCTGCTGGCCCTGCTTACCTCTTTTCTTGCCGAACGCTATCTGCCATACGATGGCGCGTGGAACCATGCGCACGGCGACGTCTGGCGCGACGTGCTGCATGCGCTCGTCAACGAGGCGCTGTACCTGCCGGGCCTGGCTGCTTTTCCCCTGCTGGCTGGCCATCTTGCGCTGGGGCCGTTCTGGCCAGTCCAGCTGCCATTCTGGGGGCAACTGCTGCTGGCCATCCTGATTGCCGACTGTGGCATTACCCTGGTGCATTACCTGAGCCACCGCTATTATTTTCTGTGGAAACTGCATGCCGTGCACCACAGCGTGCAGCGTCTGTACGGTTTGAATGGCTGGATGAAACATCCGCTGCACCTGCTGCTGGAAGCGGCGGGCGGCATGCTGCCCTTGCTGTTGCTGGGCATCCCGGAGCCGCTCATGGCCGTGCTGGCGTTTGCCGTGGCGATCCAGCTGTTGCTGCAGCACGCGAATGTCGACATGCGCCTGGGGCCGCTGCGTCACGTGTTTGCCTGGGCGCCCTTGCACCGTTTTCATCACATGAAGTATGGCACGGCCGGCGACGTGAATTTCGGCCTGTTTTTTACGTGCTGGGACCGCCTGCTGGGCACTTGCTTCGACGCGCCGGATTACCGCATGCGGGGCGAGGACCTGGGCATCGGCAGCCGTCCCGATTATCCCGTGGCCTACCTGCCGCAATTGATCGAACCGTTCCGCGCGGAAGAGGGCGTACGCGCGCCCGCGCTGCCGGCCGGCTTGCGCCAAGGTCTCAGTCGAGAAGCGTGACCTGCAACTGGCGCAAGCTGCGGTCGGCGCGCACGCCGAACAGGCTGCGCATGGTGCGCGAAAAATGCGCCGCATCGGCAAAACCGGCGCCGTGGGCCGCATCCGTCAATGTACTGCCGAGCAATATGAAACGGATGGCCAGGCGCAAGCGGCGCCACAGCACCAGCCGGCGCACGGGCAAGCCCAACTGGGCGCTGAACAGGCGCTCCAGCTGGCTCAGCGACAAATGCGCCGCTTCGGCCACGGCGGCCGCGCTGACCTTGCCCGACAGCAGCGCATCGACCTGGTCCAGCGCGCGCTGCACGCGCGCGTCGGCCAGCTGCTTGCGCGGCTGGGCCTGCAGCGCGGCGGCCAGGCTGTCGAGCTTGGGCACGCCTGCGCTGTTGACGGCCGCCAACAAGGCCGCGCCGCTCAGGCGCTGTGGTTCCGCATAGATGGTCAGCATGAAAGCCGGCGCGGCCACGATGGCGTGCGGGCGCAGGCTTTCGATCAGCAAGTGTCGCGCCGTGTGGACGATGCCGTCGAGCTCTGCCGTGAAGGGCGCCCCGGTGCTCAGCATCAGCTGGTGCGCATAATGGGCGTGGCTGTCCGTGGCGCCCGCTGCGCCATGCAAGATGGCAAAGTCGGGCGCCAGCCATAGTGTTCCCTGCCAGCTATCTTGCTGCAAACGCGACTCCTGCGTGATGGTTTCCAATGCGTCGAATGTTCCCGAAGTACACATTATTGCATTTGCGAAATTTGTGATTTTTTTAATACAATATTCAGCATTGCAAGGGCGCCCGCTGTAACGTACTATCATTCTCATCGACTACCGATGGTAATCGTGCAGCCCGCTGCCAGCCCTGTTGCTGGCCGTGTAGCGGTTTGATGTCCATTCTGCTTGTCCGCCTGTCATGCCTACACGCGCGTCTACGTCGTGTTTTGCTCGGTCAGTGTCGCACTGGGTGGGGCCGCGCGTGCTGGCTGCGCTGGTGCTGGCGCTGTGCCTGGGGCTGACGTATGGCGCCTGGCGCACTGCCCACGACGCCAGCGAACAGCAGGTGCAGGCCGATTTTGACTTCCGCGTG
Source organism: Janthinobacterium sp. 78 (assembly GCF_003096775.1). Taxonomy (NCBI): domain Bacteria; kingdom Pseudomonadati; phylum Pseudomonadota; class Betaproteobacteria; order Burkholderiales; family Oxalobacteraceae; genus Janthinobacterium; species Janthinobacterium sp. 78. Next base: position 939,140 of record NZ_QENT01000001.1, read on the forward strand.
CGCGAACTGGTGGGCAACATCGTCGTGCGCATGCAGACCTACATCCAGGTGCTGCACGGCGTGCAGGGACTGTATGCCAGTTCGCAAGACGTCACGCGCAGAGAATTCCATGCCTATCTGGCGGTGCAGCAGGTCGACCGGCATTTTCCCGGCATCCACGGCATCGGCTACCTGCCGTGGTTGCCCGGTGCCGGGCTGGCGCGGCACGAAGCGAGCGTGCGCGCGGAGGGCTATCCCGGCTATGCCGTGCGTCCGCCGGGCCAGCGCGCCTGGCATGCCCCCATCACTTATCTGGAACCTTTAAGCGAAAGCAACTTGCTGGCGTTCGGCTATGACATCTGGTCGGAACCCGTGCGCCGCGCCGCGCTCGAACAGGCGCGCGACACGGGGCAAGCGGCCATGACGGGCAAGATTCAGCTGGTGCAAGATGGCGGCAGTGTCCAGACGCATGGCTTCCTCGTCGTGCTGCCCGTGTATGACAATGGCTTGCCGCGTGCCAGCGTGGCGCAGCGGCGCGCCGCCTTGCGCGCCTGGGTGTTTGCGCCGTTTCGCATGGTCGATCTGATGGCGGGCGTGGGCGGCGAGGGGGCGCGCCAGCTGGACCTGGAAATCTATGATGGGGTGCAACAGGCCGAGGCGGCCCTGATGTATGACAGCTTGCCGGACATGCTGGCGGCGGCCGGGTCGGACAGCCTGGTGTCGCAGCAGGCGGTCAGCATCGCCGGCCATGCCTGGACCTTGCGCGTGCGCGCCATGCCGGGCTTCGATGGCGAGCTGCTGGCGCGGCCCCGCCTGGTGGCCTGGACCGGTTTACTGGCCAGCATCGTGCTGGCGCTGGCGGCCTGGCTGCTGGCGGCGGGCCGCACCCGCGCCCAGGCGGCGCTGGCGCGTTCGAGCCAGTTGACGGACCAGCTCGAGCAGGGCCAGGCCAGCGTGCTGGCGATGGCCGAGGCGGCACAGCGCAGCCAGGCCATGCTGCGCAGCATCCTCGATTCGACCATCGACGGCATTTTGGTCGACAACGTCAACGGCCGCATCTTCACTTCGAACCGGCGCTTCCGCGACCTGTGGCAAGTGCCCGACGCGCTCGACTGGCAGGCGGACGGCGCGGCACTGGTACGCCATGTGGAAAGCCAGCTGGAGCAGGCGGCGCCTTTCCTGGGAGCACGCGCTCACGCGCCGCATGGCCACCGCGAGCGGCGCGACGTGCTGCACCTGCGCGATGGACGGGTGGTCGAGCAATACGTGCGCAGCATGCAACTGGGCAATGAACAGGCGCGCTTGTGGACCTTCCGCGACATCAGCGAGCGCAGCCAGATGGAACGGCGCGAGCACACGCGGCGGCAAGTGCTGGAAATGCTGGCCACGGGCGCGCCGCTGGAGCGGGTGCTGGAAAGCGTGGTGCTGAGCGTGCAAGCCGACCATCCCGCCATGCTGTGCAGCATCTTGTTGCTCGATGAAAACCGCCACCGCCTGGTGCTGGGGGCGGCGCCGAGCTTGCCCGCGTTTTTCAACGTGTCCAGCCATGGCCATGACCTCGATACCCTGCAGGGCGTGCATGGCATCGCCGCGCAAGCGCTGCGCGACGGCCAGCGCGTGATCGTGGGCGACCTGCATGCCGCCGCCGATGTGCAAGAGACGATGGAACTGGCGTGGCGGGCCCAGCTGCAATCGTGCTGGGCCGAGCCCGTGCGTGGCGGCTCGGGCAAGTTGCTCGGTGTGCTGATGGCGTATCACCGCCAGCCTACCTTGCCGGGCGCGGCGCATCTGGCGCGGCTGAGCGAGGCGGCGCACCTGGCCGGCATGGCCATCGAACAGGCGCAGGTGGCGCTGGCCCTGCGCGCCGGCGAAGCGCGTTTTCGCAGCCTGTATGACCATGCGCCCGTGGCCCTGTGGGAACAGGACTGGTCGGCCGTGCGCGCCGCGCTCGATGCGCTCGAACAAGCGGGCGTGCGCGACCTGGGCGCCCACTTCCAGGCCAATCCGGACGCGCTACAGCGGCTGGCGGGGCTGGTGCGCATCATCGATGCGAACGGCGCCGCGCTGGCGCAGGTGCGCGCCAACGAGGGCGACCAGCGGCGCGGCGCGCTGGGCCTGGCGCAGAATTTCGATGCCAGCGCCTTGCCCCGTTTCGGCGATGCGCTGCTGGCGCTGGCTGGCGGCGCCCACCTGTACGAGTGCGAGAGCAGCTTCTTGCGTCTCGATGGCGCGGCGCGGCAAAATGAGCTGAGCTTGCTGGTGATGCCCGGCCATGCCGACAGCCTGGACTTCGTCATGGTGTCCTCGCTCGATATCACCGAGCGCAAGCGCATGAACGCGGAATTGCTGCAACTGGCCACCACCGATTTTTTGACGGGCTTGCCGAACCGGCGCCACTTCATGGCGGCACTGGAAAACGAGCATGCACGGCTGCAGCGTGAAATGGCCAGCTGCGCCAGCGTGTTGATGCTCGATATCGATCACTTCAAGCGCGTCAACGACGAGTATGGCCACGCCGTGGGTGATACCGTGCTGCGCCACCTGGGCGCGCTGATGTGCCAGGCGCTGCGCAAGGTTGACGTGCCAGGCCGCGTGGGTGGCGAAGAATTCGCCATCTTGCTACCGGGCACCGACCTGGCGGCGGCGGCCGTGTTTGCCGAACGCTTGCGCCGGCGCGTGGCGGAAAGTTCGCTGACCACCGATGGCGGCATCCTGATCACCATCACGGTGAGTATCGGCATGGCCGCCATGGCCGGCACGGATGCCGATTGCGACGCCGTGCTGGCGCGCGCCGACGAGGCGCTGTACCGGGCCAAGCGGGGCGGACGCAACCGCATCGAACAGAATGATGGCGGCGGCGACGGCGTGCTCAGCAAGTTCATGGCGCAGTGATTACAGGCTGTGCTGATGCGCTTGCGTCTGTTTGCGGTTGCGGCTGACGATCAGCCAGACGATGGCGACGGGAATCAGCAGGGGCAGCAGCACGGGCGTGCTCAGCGCCAGCACCAGTACCATGCACAGTGCCAGCACGGCGATCAGCACCACGCCCACTCCCGCCAGCACCACGCCCGTGACGACGGCGGCGCACACCAGCGCAATGGCGGCGACGAGCAAACCGCCACCGGCAAACACCAGGCCGAACAGCCATTCCAGCGGACCGTCGACATCGTCGCCGTGGAACTGCATGTGCATGTCGCTGCCGCCGACCTTGTCGAGGAACAGGCAGGCCAGCATGACGATGAGGACGAAGGTGAGTAATTTTTTCATGGTAAGCCTCAGTGTGTGGGGGATGGGGTATTGCATGATCACACTGTAGCGGCGCGCGGCAGGTGTTGCCAGCGGCGTGCGACAGGCCGTCATTTTCACGGTATGGGAGGTCTGTACGGACAGAAAACACTGATCTGTAACAAGATTTCTTTTCTTGTAATACGCGCAAGCCGTCCTATACTGAATTCCTCAGTCTCGCAAGGAGGGCAACATGCTTTTGTTTGCAGATACCGGGGATCAATCGCTATCCCTTTCCCACCATCGAAGCACGCGCCAGCGTAGCGCCCCGCAGTCCTGCGCCGAACCCGTCGGTGCGCCAGCGGCGATACCGCCGATCATCATCAATCCCATTAATTACCATGCGCCACTGCCAGCCATCGACCCGCGCTGGGTGCCGCCCGGTCCGCCGCTGACCTGGCCTAACCGGCCTGCCATGTCCATGTGCTGATGGCACCGGCGGACGGCAGCCGTCTGGCCTGGCCGTGAAAAAGCCCGCATCGCGGGCTTTTGCCAGTACCTGCCCGCGTCAGGAAGATTTGCGGCGCAGCATGAAACCCAGCATGCCCAGGCCGGCAAGCAGCATGGCATAGGTTTCCGGCTCCGGCACGGCGGTGATGAAGGCGTGGTTATCCGTCTCGAAGGCATTCTGCGTGGAGTAGAAGGCAACCGAGGTGATCTTGCTGCCAACGCCGGCAAAGGCATTCACGTACAGGCCCACGGACTGATTGCCGTTGGCGGTATCGCCGGCCAGCGTTGCCAGTTGCGTGCCCGTCAGCGTGGTCGAGCTGAGATCGGCAAAGGTGTAGGTCACGCTGTTGTACGTGTCCGGCGAACCCATGTAGAAGCCGAAATAGCTCAAGCCGCTACTGAAGTTGGCGATCACGGGCGAGTACTGGTCGGAAGAAGTGCCTGCCGACAAATACTTGCTCATGTCGCCAGGAGGCGCGGCATGGTTGCTGTTCGTGCCGGTGAACAACGCGCCGTCGATGTAGTTGGCGGGCAGGATGCCGCTGTTGAAATCGATCGTGGTGGCGCCTGCAACGGATGTCACCAGCCCTTCGCCGGCCAGGGCTGTGCCGCCAGCCGTAAATGTGGGGACGGCGCTGGCGCTGCCGGCGGCGGCAGCGAGCGTCGCGCATGCCAGTGTGGACAAGATTTTCATGTTTATTCCCTCAAAGATTTATAGGTGTACGCAGCTGTTTTGATCAGGACAGGCAGAAGTGCTTGGCGTGGCGATGCAAGGCGGCGTGCGGGGATGAGGGACGTCGCATGATGAAAGAATTTCTTGAGGCCAAGCATTACTAAATGCAATATTTGAAATATAAAAAACATAATTCAGATTGCAAAATAATAATAGTCTTAGTTGAGCAATATCAAAGGTCGATCGCTAGAATAAAACTACTAGATTGATAGCTTGTCTTATTGCCGAGATCGACTATGGCGGGCCGCGCCTTACCTTGCGGCAAGGCGGCACGGGTGGACGTTTTCGACTATCATGCTAGCCCCGACCTTCCATCACGAGCACCGCCATGAGTACCGATTTCCCCGACTTTTCCGACGAAGCAGCCGAGCAGGACAATGACGCCCCGATCCAGGAGCCGCGCCTGTGGGTAGGCAATGGCTGGACGGCGAGGGTGATCAAGAACGAGGAAGATGAAGGCTGGGCCGTGGCCATGATCAAGGATGGCGAGCCGGAGCCGGCGCTGGTGGGGCCGTGGACCATGGGCCGCGACAAGAAAAACCCGAAGCCGCTCGACGTCAACGCGTTTAATACGCTGGTCAAGACGGCCTCGGAAGTGCTGCGCCGCCACGAGCAGCAGCTGCATGCGCAATTGCACAAGTACCTGTTCGTTGCTACCGACGAGGGACAAATCAAGGTGATGTTCGACATCGTGCCCGACGAAGAGCACCCGTACGCGGAACTGAGCGCCTACGACGCAGACGGCGAACAGATCGCCAAGGTGCGTACCTCGGCGGCGTTCAAGTTCAACGCTACCGCAGCGGCGAACTGGATCGAGGGCGGCTACCGCCGGCCATAATCCGACGCCACCACCGGCACCAGTGGTGATGTCGGATTACGGCCCTTCGGACCTAATCCGACCTACGTCCGACCTACCTCTTGCCGGCGGTACGCCAGCCGGTACAGCAGCGGCAGCACCAGCAGGGTCAGTGCCGTTGACGACAGGATGCCGCCGATCACCACGGTGGCCAGCGGACGCTGTACCTCCGCGCCCGTGCCCGTGGCAATGGCCATCGGCACGAAGCCCAGCGAGGCCACCAGCGCCGTCATCAAGACGGGCCGCAGGCGCGTGATTGCCCCCTCACGGATGGCTTCCTGCAAGGGCATGCCCTGTTCGCGCAGCTGGCGGATGTAGGCGATCATCACCAGGCCATTGAGCACGGCCACGCCGGACAGGGCGATGAAACCGACAGCGGCCGAGATCGACATGGGGATGTCGCGCAGCCACAGCGCGACGATGCCGCCCGTCAAGGCGAACGGGATGCCGCTGAACACCAGCAAGCCATCCTTCACGTTGCCGAACATGGCGAACAGCAACACAAACACGAGCGCCAGCGCCACCGGCACCACCAGTTCCAGGCGTTTCGTGGCCGACTGCAGCTGCTCGAACTGGCCGCCCCAGCTGGTCCAGTAGCCGGCCGGAATGCTGACCTGTGCTTGCAACTGCTGCGTGGCGTCGGCGACAAACGAGCCGATATCGCGTCCGCGCACGTTGGCGCTGACGACGATGCGGCGCTTGCCGTCTTCGCGGCTGATCTGGTTTGGCCCCGGCGCCACTTGCAGGCTGGCCACTTCACCGAGCGGGATGAAGCGGGCGCGGCCTTCCGCCGCCGCGCCCAGGGGCAGGGCGATGGGCAGGCGTTTCAGCTGCTCCAGGTCGCTGCGCAGGCTGTCGGGCAGGCGCACGACGATGTCGAAGCGGCGATCACCCTGGAACAAGGTACCCGCCTCTTGCCCGCCGATGGCCGTGGCAATCGCCGCTTGCACGTCGGCAATATTCAAACCGTAGCGGGCCGTCTGCTCGCGGTCGATCTGCACCGTCAGCATCGGCAGCCCCGTCGTCTGCTCGACTTTCACCTCTGTTGCGCCCGGTATCTTGCCCAGCACGCCAGCGATCTTCGCCGCTGTGCTGTCGAGGACAAGCATGTCGTCGCCGAACAGTTTCACGGCCACGTCGCTGCGCACGCCGGAAATCAGTTCATTGAAGCGCAGCTGGATCGGTTGCGAAAACTCGTAGTTGTTGCCCGGCAAGCTGGTGGCCGTCGCTTCAATTTCCGCCAGCAATTGCTCGCGCGATTTTCCCGGTTGCGGCCATGCATCGCGGGGCTTGAGCATGATGTAGCCGTCGGAAATATTCGGTGGCATGGGGTCCGAGGCGATTTCGGCCGTTCCCGTGCGGGCGAAGACGCGCGCGATTTCCTTGTGGTTTGCCATCAGCTTGCTTTCCAGCTGCTGCTGCATGGCCAGCGATTGCGTCAAGCTGGTGCCGGGGATGCGCAAGGCCTGGATGGCGATGTCGCCCTCGTTCAGGCTGGGCACGAATTCGCTGCCCATGCGCGTGGCCAGCAAGCCCGACAGCAATACGGCTACCGCCGCGCCCGTCAGCACGACGGGCGTGTTGCGCATCACCTTCTCCAGCAGCGGCGCATACCAGCGCTTGGCGGCGCGCATGATGGCGTTTTCCTTCTCCGCTACCTTGTCGCCGATAAACAGCGCCACGGCGGCGGGAATGAAAGTAATCGACAGCAGCATGGCGCCGAGCAGGGCGATCACGACCGTCAGGGCCATCGGTGTAAACATGCGGCCTTCCACGCCCGTCAGCGCGAAGATGGGCAGGTACACGACCATGATGATCAGCTGGCCATACAGCAGGGGCCGGCGCGCCTCTTGCGATGCCGCAAACACTTCATGAAAACGTTCCTGCAAGGTCAGGGGCCGTCCCAGTTTCTGCTGCGCATGGGCCAGGCGGCGCACGCAGTTTTCCACGATCACCACGGCGCCATCGATGATGATGCCGAAATCGAGCGCGCCCAAACTCATCAGGTTGGCGCTGACATGGTATTGCACCATGCCCGTAAACGTGAACAGCATGGCCAGCGGTATCACCATGGCCGTGATGATGGCCGCGCGGATATTGCCGAGGAACAGGAACAGGATGGCGATCACCAATACCGCGCCTTCGAGCAGGTTTTTCTTCACCGTATTGATGGCCTTGTCGACCAGCACCGTGCGGTCATACACGGTGACGGCGTGCACGCCTTTCGGCAGGCTGCGGTTGATCTCGATCATCTTCTTGTCGACCGCTTGCGACACGGCGCGGCTGTTCTGCCCGATCAGCATGAAGACCGTGCCGAGCACTACTTCGCGGCCGTTTTCCGTGGCCGCGCCCGTGCGCAGCTCGCGCCCCAGCACCACGTCGGCCACGTCGCGGATGCGGATCGCCACGCCCTGCACATTGGCGACGACGATGTTGGCGAGGTCGTCTTTCGATGCCACCTGGCCCGGCGCGCGTATCAGCAGTTGCTCGCCCTGCCTTTCGATATAGCCGGCGCCCACGTTGCTGTTGTTGCGTTCGAGCGCCGTCACCACGTCTTGCAGGCTGATGCCGTAGGCGGCCAGTTTTTCCGGGTAGGGCGCCACCTGGTATTGCTTGGCGTAGCCGCCGATGGCATTGATTTCCGTCACGCCCGTGACATTGCGCAATTGCGGCTTGATGATCCAGTCCTGGATTTCGCGCAAGTCCGTCGGCGTGTACGGCGTGCCGTCGGGCTTCTTCGCACCCTCCTGCGTTTCCACCGTCCACAGGTAGATTTCGCCGAGGCCCGTGGAAACCGGGCCCATCTTCGGCGTGATGCCGGTCGGTAAGCTTTCCTTGGCTTCCTGCAAGCGCTCGTTGATCATCTGGCGCGCAAAATAGATGTCCGTGCCATCCTTGAAGATTACGGTCACTTGCGACAAACCATAGCGCGACAGCGAGCGCGTCTGTTCCAGGTTCGGCAAGCCGGCCATGGCCGTCTCGATGGGGAAGGTCACGCGCTGTTCGGTTTCCAGCGGCGAATAGCCGGCGGACTGGGTATTGATTTGCACCTGCACATTGGTGATGTCGGGCACGGCGTCGATGGGCAGCTTCTGGTAGCTGTAGATGCCCAGGCCGGCCATGGCGGCGACGGCCAGCATCACCAGCCAGCGCTGCTCGATGGCGAAGCGGATCAAGCGTTCAAACATGATGGTTTCCTTTAGTTCGACGTGATCAGTGTTCGTGGCCGGCGGAATCTTTGCCCAGCTCGGACTTCAGGACAAAACTGCCTTGCGCCGCGTACGGCGTGCCGGCGGCAAGTCCCTGCTTGATGTGCGTCAAGGTGCCATCGCTGCGCCCCAGCACCACGGGCGTGGCCTGGTAGCCATCTTTCACCTGCACGAAGACGACGGGCTTGTCTTCCACCGTCTGGATGGCCGTGCTGTGCACGGTAACGGGCGCGTCCGCTTCGCCGGACACCACTTCCACCGTGACGAACAGGCCCGGGCGCCAGGCCATGTCGGGATTCAGCAAGCTGATGCGTGCCTTGGCCGTGCGCGTCTGCTCGCCCAGCAGCGCACCCACATAGGTGATCGTGCCTTGCGCGCTGGCATCGAATGCGGACGCTTTCACTTCTGCCTTGCCTCCCATGCGCACGGTGGCCAGGTCTTTTGCCGGCACGGCGATTTCCGCCCACACGGTCGACAGGTCGGAAATGACGAAGATGTTCGCGTCTTCCTTGACGGCTTCGCCCAGGGTGATGTGTTTTTCCAGCACCATGCCGTCGAACGGCGCGCGGATCTCATAGCGGTTCAGCGGCCCCTTGGCAGCCCCGCCGGCGCCCAGCGCGTTGAGCTTTTGCTGCGCATTCTGCACGGCGATTTCCGCTTCGCGCCACGCTTGCTGCGCCTGCAGATAATCCTGCTCGGCCGAAATTTTCTCGCGCCACAGTTTTTCTTCGCGCTCGTACGTGGAACGGGCCAGCGACAAACGCCGCTGCGCCGACAGCAGCTCGCTGCGCTGTTCCGACAGTTCCGTGCTGGCGATGACGGCCAGTACTTGCCCCTTTTTCACCAGCTGGCCCAGGTCCGCTTGCACGGCTTCCACCACGCCGGCCAGGCGCGGCACGACGTGGGCCGTGCGGTCTTCATTGAAACGGATTTCGCCGGGCAGGGCGACGGTCGTCTTGATGCGGCCGGGCGCGGCCGTGGCGATGACGACGCCGGCCGCCTTGCTTTGCGCAGCGCTCAGCTCCAGCCGGCCTTCCACTTCCTCGTGGCCGTGTTCGTCTTTCTTTTCAGCATGGGCTTCCGCCTTGACGGCAGGGACCAAAGGGGCGCTGGACTTGCCCGTGCCGAGGATGAGGATGGCCAGCACGATGCCGGCCGCCGCGATGGCGCCGATGGCGATCGCCTGTTTTTTGTCGAGTGTGATGTTCATTGTCGGGTCTTCCTTACAGGGGAGCGGGGGCGCCAAGCAGGCGCTCGATGTCGGCGGCGGCGTGCTGCGCTTCGGTCAGCGCGCGCAGGTATTGGTTTTTGGCTTGCAGCAAGGTGCGCTGGGCATCGAGCACGTCGAGGAAGGCGAACTTGCCGAACTCAAAGCCCTTGCTGGCCGCGTCGTAGGCGCTCTGGGCGCCAGGCAAGATGTCCTGGCGCAAGCTTTCCACGTCGAGCCGGGCCGTGGCCAGGCGTTCGCTGGCGGCGGCGACCTTCGTTTGCACATCGATGCGGGCGGCGGCCAGCTCGTCGCTGGCCTTGTCGCTGCGGCGCAAGGCATCGAGTTTGTTGCCCGCGTTGCGGTCGAACAAAGGCAGCGGCAAGGCCAGGCCGATGATGGCCTGGTTGCGGCCCAGCTCTTCCGAGCGCTTCATGCCGATGCTGAGCGTGACGTCGGGCGTGGCGCGCCGCTGTTCCACGTCCAGCATGGCTTGCCGCTGCGCCAGCGCGCTGTGCGCCTGGCGCACGGTGGGGGCCTGGGCCAGGCGCGCCGCCAGTTCGCTGGCCGGGGGCAGCTCGGGCAAGGTTTCCAGGCGACCTTCCGCCAGGCTGAAGCGTGGCGTGGTGTTGCCCCACAGGGCGGCCAGGCGCTTGCGCGCGCTGGCCAGGGTGCTGCGGGCCAGGTTCAGCTCCAGCCGCACGCTCGCTTCGGCGACCTTGGCGCGGGTTTCCTCGACGGGCGAGGCCTTGCCGGCCGTCACTCTACGGGCCGTGATGTCGCTGGCGCGCGCGGCCAAGGCTTGCGCGCTGTCGGCCAGGCGCAAGCCTTCCTGCGCCGCCAGTACGTCGACAAAGGCGGACGTGACGGCGGCGCGCGTGTCGGCTTGCTGCAGGGAAAGGCTTGCTTGCGCCAGGTCTTCGCCGCGCTGGGCGACGGCGGCGCGCGCCCCCCGCTTGCCGCCCAGTTCGATCAACTGATTGAGTTGTACGGTGGTGCTGCGCGTGGCGCGCCGCGTGTCTTCCAGCACGGTTTGCAGTTCCGGGTTGGGCAGGGCGCGCGCCTGCTGCAGGGCGCCCCCTTGCGCCGCCAGTTCATGGCGGGCGGCCGACAGGGTGGCGTTGCCGCCTTCGGCCAAGGCCAGCGCGGCGGGCAAGGTCAGGGGAGCGGCGGGTTCCACGCTAGATTGCGCGTAGGCAAAGTTGCCGGCCAGCAGGCCAGCGGAGAGACATAACAGATAGATGGATCGGTGCATCGAATTCTCCAAGGTTCGGAAAAAGAATTCGACGGGACGCGCAGGCTTGCGCCTGAGTTAGTCAGGCGCGCATATGGCGATAAGCGATTGAAACGTCCCGTCGGCCTAGGTGGCCGACGACCAGTCAGGGCGCTTGGGAGCGTCCGGGATGTGGGAAGCGTAAAAGAAGGGGGCGGTGTCCGCGTTGACGGACGCCATGTCGCCGGTGGGCAGGCTGGAGCCGGCCGGCAGCCACGCATGGCCGATGCCGTGGCAGACGTTGCAGTCGCTGTGCGGCTGGCCTTTGGATTGCTTGTCAGCTTTATCGGTCACGGGTTTCTTGTCCGCGTCCGCCTTGTGCTGGTGGCTGTGGTGGCCCAGGTGCTGCGCCGCCTTGCCTTCCTCGTGCAGGCAATACGCGCTCGCCGCGGCCCAGGACATCTGGAGCGGAAGCACGAACAGCAGCAAAATGAGGAAGAATTTACGCATGGTGACGGCTATTGTACAGAAAGGCGGGTGGCCGTGCCGTGCTTAACGCGGCTGGGCGCGCCACGCCTTCAGCTGTGCGGCGATGGCCTTGCCCTGGAATAGCTGCGGCTCGGAATGCTCTTCCGCTTCCATGCCGCCTTCGCGGAAGTCGGCCGCCTCGCGCGCCTGCACCAGCACCTTGGCCTTGTCAAAGGCTTCGGCAAAGCCGGCGCTCTTGGGCAGCGCTTCCTTGAAATACGCTTCGCTGAAATACGTAAAATCGTTCTGGTCGTCGCAGCCGAACGAGGTGCGGTCGCTGCGTGCGGCCGTGATGATGAGGGTGTTGTCATCTTTTAATGGCGCAATGAAGCCGCCCGCATAGCAGGCCGAGATCACGATGACTTTCCAGCGGATGCCGCTGTGCTTGAGCATGGACGCCAGCTCTTGCGCGGGCAGGCTGTGCAGGTCCATGCCATTTTGCGCCAGCGCCAGTTCGTGCTCGGGCGAACCGTGGCTGGTGAGGAACAGGAACAGGATGTCGTTCTGCTTGTCCATCTTCGCACCCAGGCTGTCGAGGCTGGCGGCGATGCTGGTGCGCGTGGCCATCGGCTGCTGCGCCACCGTGTTGCGGCTGTTGACGAGCATCAGGGAACGGCCCACGGTGCCGTAATCGCGGTCGAACTGGCGCTGCACGAAGGCCGTTTCGCGGTGAAACACTTCCTGCGCGCCATCGCCGGCCACGCCCAGCAGGTATAGATTGATTTTTTTCGCCGCATCGCGCGGCGCGATGCGTGCCAGGGCGCCGTCGAGCAGGCTGCGCTGGTGATACAGGGCCAGCTCGATATTGTCGCGCGTGAGCTTATCCAGGGCCGGGTCGTCCAGTTGGCCTTCCGTCCAGTTGCCGCTGTCTTCGCGCCGGCCGTCGGCCTGCGCCACGGCATAGCGCAGCACGCCCTTGCCATCGAACTGGCCATTCTTGAAGCCGCCCCGGTATTCGTCGCCGTCGGCCGTGCGCAGCACGCCTTCGCCGTCGAATTTCCAGTCTTTCAGCTCGCCTTCATAGTGGATGCCGTCGCTGGTGCTGACTTTCGCCTTGCCCTGCACCTGGCCCTGGACGAAGTCGCCTTCGAAGACGGTACCGTCCGTGTCGGTCAGCTTGCCAGCGCCGTGCGGGCGCCAGTGTTTGAAGTGGCCTTCGAAGGTGGCGCCATCGGCGCCCTGGAAGCGGCCTTGCCCCTCGAAGCTGCCCTTGATGAAGCTGCCCGCATAAATCTCGCCCTTGGGCGAGGTGTAGCGGCCGATGCCGTCGAAGGCGCCCTGGCGGAAGGCGCCCGTGTACTCGACGCCGGACGCCTGGCGCAGCTTGCCTAGGCCGGAAAACACGCCGCGCGCAAAACCTCCTTCGTAGAACGCGCCGCTTGCGTACTCGAGCCGGCCCTGGCCATGCATCTTGCCTGCGACGAGGGGACCGAAATAGCGTCCGCCATCGGCCGTCTCCGCCGCCGGCGCCTTGGCGGGCGCGGCGCACAGCGGCGGCATGCCCAGCGCGGCAAAGAGCAGCAGGCCGGCGAGGGTATAGGGGCGAAGCGAGGCGCGTAGCGTGGCGGTCATGAGGACGGTCTGGTCTGTAGGAAGGGGCCTAGTCTGCCACTGTATCGCCAAGGTGGCAAATGCCGGCGTGGCGTGTGTTGCGCTGCCTCAAGGCAAGATTGTGCGTTTTATGCCGTGCCAAGGCTGGGCTGAACTGATAATATTAATTTTCAGAACATATACTTACACAAGGCACACAGTTACCCATGGAAAGCCGTCTCAGTCGCCTGGAAGCCGTTCAAACCGTGTTGCTGGAAATCGGGCAGCGCTCGAGCACCTGCAGCGATATCAGCGAATTCCTGCAGGCGGTGCATGCGGCGCTGGGCCGCATCATGTATGCGGCGAACTTTTATGTGGCCCTCAGCGACCACGACGACGGCCTGGTGCGCTTTCCCTATTTTGTCGATGAATTCGACGCCGCGCCCGACCCGGACGAGGGCGTGCGCCTGGCCAGCGCCGCGCAGTCGCCCACGGCCTGGGTCATCGTCAACCGCAAGCAACTGGTGATGACGGCCGACGACGACGCCATGCGCGCCATCGGTGGCGGCGCCTGGGGCGGCGGCACGGCGGCCGAGCACTGGATTGGCTGCCCGCTGCTGGACCAGCAGCATCAGGTGCTGGGCGCCATCGTCATCCAGAGCTACGACGCACAGCACCACTTCAGCCTGGAAGACCAGGCCCTGTTCGCGCTGATCGCCACGCACGTGTCGAGCGCCCTGCAAGGCATGCAAAGCATGGACCGGCTGGAAAAGGCGGTACAGGAGCGCACGGCCCTGCTGGCGCACGAGGTGGCCGAGCGCCGGCGCGCGGAAAACCTGCAGCATGCGCTGTATGAAATCGCCAACCTGTCGGCGCAGGCGGCCGACGCGACGACCCTGTATGCGCGCCTGCACGCCATCATCAGCGAGCTGGTGACGGCGAAGAATTTCCTGATCGCCCTGTACCATCCCGACAACAAGGACATCACGATCCCTTATTTCGTCGATGAAAAGGATGCGCAGGCGCCCGTGAAACGCTTCCATTACGGCATCGGCATGAGTTCGTACGTGCTGGCGCGCCGGCAAGCGTGTTTGCTCGATGCCAGCAGCTATGCGGCGCTGGTGGCCAGCGGCGAGATGGACGAGCCGCTGGGCAATGTCGGCATCGCCAGCTGGATGGGCGCGCCCATGCTGCTGGGCGAGCGCAAATATGGCGTGATCATCGTGCAAAGCTACGACGAATCCGTCGTGTATGGCCAGGCGGAACTGGACGTGCTGGCCTTCATGGCCAGCCATGTGGCCGTGGCGATAGCCCGCATCCAGGCCGACAGCGCCATGCGCCAGGCCAAGGAAGCGCTGGAAGAGCAGAACGCGGCCCTGAACAGCGCCCTGAGCGCCTTGCAGGAAGCGCAGTCGGAGCTGGTGCGCCAGGAAAAACTGGCATCGCTGGGGCGCCTGGTGGCGGGCGTGGCGCATGAAATCAATACGCCGCTGGGTATTTGTGTCACAGCTACCAGCCACCTGGTGCAGGAATTGAAACTCACGCGCGAAGACATGGACGGCGGCCAGCTCGATGAAGACGGCCTGCGGCAATTCTTCGACATCATCGACCAGACCCTGCGCATCATGACGACGAATACGCAGCGCGCCGCGGCGCTGGTGCGCAGCTTCAAGCAGGTGGCCGTGGACCAGTCCTCGGACGAATTGCGCAGCTTTCACTTGCGCAAATACCTCGATGAAATATTGCTTTCCTTGCAGCCCAAGCTGAAAGGCAAGCCCGTCAGGGTGGAGATCGATTGCGCGCCCGAGGTGCAGCTGCGCAGCTACCCGGGCGCCGTCTCGCAGATCGTCACGAACATGGTGGTCAATTCACTGGTGCACGGCTTTGTCGAAGGCGAGCCGGGCAAGATCAAAATCAGTGCCAGGACGGCCGGCGAGATGCTGGAACTCGACTACAGCGACGATGGCATGGGCATGGACAGCGCCACCCTGGGCCAGCTGTTTGACCCCTTCTTCACCACCAAGCGCGGCTCGGGCGGCAGCGGCCTCGGTGCGCATATCCTGTACAACCTGGTGACGGGGCCGCTGGGCGGCACGGTGAAGGTGGTTAGCGCGCCAGGGATGGGATTGCATTACAAGATACGCTTCCCGCTGGAGCCACGTAGGTCGGATTAGCGGCGTAGCCGCGTAATCCGACAACATTGTTGGCGTGGCCGGTGGTGGTGTCGGATTACGGCCTGCGGCCTAATCCGACCTACGCCTGCGTCGCCGCGCCTTGCCCTCGACATTTTTCAGGTCCGCTTGGCCCGGAATGCCCGTATTGGAGACCTGGGCCGAAGCGTGTTTTGCCGGTGTGTGTATCGCGTAGGTCAGATTAGCGGCGCAGCCGCGTAATCTGACGTACGCATGCTAATCCGGGAAACGCTGATTCAACGCCAGCGCTGCATCGAGGTTCGCAATCAGCAACTCCACATACTGCGGATCGAGGTGGCTGCCGCTCACTTCGCGCAGGTAGCTCACTACACGTTCCAACGGCCAGGCGTCCTTGTAGCAGCGCTTGTGCATGAGGGCGTCGAAGACGTCGGCGACGGCGGCGATGCGCGCGTATTTGTGGATGTTTTCACCGACCAGACCTTGCGGGTAGCCGCTGCCGTCGTATTTTTCATGGTGCTGGTGGGCGATCACGGCGGCTGCTTTCAAGAGCGGGCGCTGCGAACCGTCGAGGATGGACATGCCTACCGTCGGATGCTGCTTCATGATTTCCCATTCGGCCGCGTCGAGCTTGCCCGGTTTCAGCAGCACCGCGTCGGGTGTGGAAATCTTGCCGATGTCATGCATGGGCGCCGCGTGGCGCAGCACCATGGTTTCCTCTTCCGACATGCCAGAGGCTTGCGCCAGCAGCTGGCACACTTCGGCCATGCGGCGCACGTGGTTGCCGCCTTCGTGCGAGCGCGATTCGACCACGTCGCCCAGGCGCAGGATCAGTTCGGCCTGGGTATCGGTGATTTCCTGCGTCAGCAGGATGTTGTCGAAGGCAATCGCCACGCCCGAGCAGAACACTTCCAGCAATTGCGCGTCGAGGTCGGAAATTTCTTCCACGCCCTTCAAGACCAGCAAGGACGCCTTGCCGCTGCTGTTGGGAAAATAGCCGACATAGGTGTCGCCGTGCAGGCGCGAGATCTTGTTGCTCTTGGCGTCGTCCAGTTGTGACAGCAGGGAAGGGCTGAGGATGCCGTCATCGGCTTCATGGTCGCCGATCTGCGCGAGGATTTCATAGTCCTGCTCGCCCGAGATGGCGCTGGCACCGCGCAGGCGCAGCAGCATGCTCGTTTCCAGGCGCAGCAGGGCGACGACTTGCTGCAGCAGGCCGCTGGCGAAGTCGCGCAGGTTGCGCTGCTTGAAGATATGCGCCGAGGCGGCGATGACTCTTTCCAGGCCTTCGCGGTAGTGCAGCTGGCTCAGCCGTGCTTCCTCGACCTTCATGATGTCGCGGTAGGCGCGCAGGGCGGCAAAGGTGGTGGTGAACAGCTTGGTGCGGTCCAGTTCCGTCTTTTCCTTGTAGTCGTTGATGTCGTAGTTGACGATCACCCGCTCCTCCGGCGCCTGTCCCGGCTGCCCGGTGCGCAGCACGATGCGCGTAAACTGGTTGCCCAGGTCTTCGCGCATCCAGCGCGCCACTTCCAGGCCGCTGTCTTCGCGTTCCATCACCACGTCCAGGAAGACCAGCGCGATGCCTTCTTCGCGCGCCAGCACCTGCTTGGCTTCGGCGCCGCTGTAGGCGTGCACGAAGCTCAGGGCACGGCCTTCCAGGCGGAAACGGCTCAGCGTCAGTTTGGTGATGTCGTGGATGTCGGGTTCATCATCGACGAGCAGGACTTTCCAGGGGGGTAACTTGGGCGATGCTGAAGACAAAAATGACATGAGGGCGAGTTCCGCTAAAAGGCATAACTGACGCAATGTTGAGACGCCTGCGCCAGGAATTCCTGTGCGCCATTACCGGCGTTGCGCATTTTTCGGGCGCATTTTGTCGATTGTAGACTGACAGCTAAATATTAACAATATGCAAGAAAAATTGACTAACAACATGCAACACACGTGCTAAAAAAACACTTTAAATCCAGGCTGCTGACACTATCTATGCTTTATCGCTTAGGCAACTATATTTTCAAGACAATACTTTGTTTTAATTAATATTGCCAATGAATCTGCAAAAAAAACGGCGTCTCGCCTTTCTGGCGCGAAATCAGAAAAGTAACAAGGTATGAATTGCGCGTCAGAATGGGCCGTAGCGCGCTATATTGAACAGGTATAAGAAGTGGCAGCATGCCACACACATCTCCTGAAAGGGTACATCATGCAAAAGCAAACGACGCGCGCCCTGGTCGCCGGCCTGGCCTTGCTGGCCAGCAGCGCGGCCTGGGCCGGAACGGAAGTGCAGTTCAGCAAACCGGATCAATACACGGATGTCGCGTTCAACCCGCAGGAACGCGATGAGGTATTGAAGGAACTGAGCCGGCATTTCGAGAAACTGGGCGCATCGCTGCCGCCCGGGCAGACCTTGAAAATCGACGTCACGGATGTGGACCTGGCGGGACGTGAAAATCCTTCCCTGCGTGCGGGGCAGGATATCCGCGTCATGAATGGCCAGGTCGACTGGCCGCGCATGCGCCTGCACTATGTGCTGGAGCAGGATGGCAAGGTGATTCGCAGTGGCGATGCCGCCCTGTCCGACATGTCGTACCTGAACCGCATCAATCACTATTTCAGCAATGAAAAGTTGCGCTATGAAAAGTTGATGATCGATGACTGGTATGCCGATACTTTTGGCATCAAGGTGAAGCGCCAGGCGCGCAAGTAAGAGAGGGGGGGGCAGCCCGTCAGGCGGCATGCCGCTGCGCGTGCCGCCGCGCGAAACGTATTGCGCCACGGAAATTTTCACTTCAGGCTATAGTCAAACGGGGCAGGCAGATGCGGCATGGCGGCATCTGCCTGCCCGTGACTTTTCTGAAAGGAATGCACATGCGTATTTCCACGATGGCGAAAACATGGCTGGCCGCATTGGCGCTGGCCGCCGGCAGCAGCGCCTGGGCGGGCGTGCAGGTGACGTTCGACAAACCCGATGACTATTCCGATGTTCCGTTCAGCTCGCGCGACCGGGAACAGGTGCTGGCGGGCCTGGGGAATCACTTCACCTGGCGCTCGAGCAGCATGGCAAAGTCATTGCCAGCGGCAACGCTTATCTGTCGGACATGTCCTATTTGCAGCATATCAATCGTTATTCCCGCAACGATGCCTTGCGCTATGAAAAGCGCATGATCGACGACTGGTTCAAGAATACCTTCGGCGTCAAGCTCCAGGGCCGCAGCAGTCCCGTCATGAGCTTGCAGCCGCGCGAAGTGCAGCGCCGGTAATTCAGCGCAGGTAAGCCTCTTCGATGCGTGCCTGCTGGCCGCTCTGCCGCATGGCAAGCAAGGCCGCATTCATCTTCTCGATGAAATCGGCCTTGTAGACGGGCGTATTGCGTGCGCTGTAGGCGATATACGTGGCTTCGGACGACAATTCCAGCACTTCGTGCAATTGAAAGCCGTAGCTGCTTAGTTCTCCTTGCAGCTGGCGTGCCGTGTGGCGGGCCGCGCCGCGGTCGCTGGCGTAGCAATCGATGCGCCGCAGGGCCAGTTTCTTCAGATTGGCATCGTTGCCCTTGGCCGCTGCCAGATGCAGCAATCCCTGGCGGGCCGGCGCCATCAATTTTTCCGACAGCAAAAAACCCGTGTTGACGCCGATGGTCAGGCCGGCGAAGTCGGTCGGGAAGTGCGTGCGCGGCTTGCGCATGACGGCGTCATGGCAAAACAGCACCACCGATTCGCGGTACAGCATGGCCGAATACGGTTGCACGTACGGCCGCTCTGTCTTGCGCCCGGGCGGGAACAGACCGAATACCTGGCCTTTTTCCAGCGCGGCGAGTCCCCGTTTCCAGGGGCGCGGCTGCAGGTCCAGCCGATACTCCGGCATGCTTGTGGCGGCTGCGCGCAGCATATCGACGTACATGCCCTTGAAGACGCCGTTTTCCACATAGCTGTACGGCGCATAGTCGTCGTCGCCATACAGGATGACGGTTTGCGGCGCGGCCAGGGCGCTTTGCCACACGCCCGACAACGCCAGGGCCAGGCACAGTCTTGCCGTTATCGCTGCTTGCATGTCGCTCCAGTTTCAATGTCTTCCTGGCAAGCATACAGCACGGTGGCAAGGCGCTGCCGTTAATCGATCCAGTTCACCTGCGGGAACTTGCTGCCGAACTCTTCCGCCATGGGCACGACCTGGCTGCGTTTGTAGTTGAAAAACACAAAGCCGGACTTGGCCATCGCGATCAGGGTGTTGTCGCGCGGACGCGTGATGCGGAAGGTGATGTCGCCGCCATATTTATTGAAATCCATGACGCCCACTTCGAACAGCAACTGGTCGCGCGCATGAGCTTCGGCACGGTAGGTGGTGGCCAGGTCGGTGACGATGATGCCGGTGCCATCCGCTTCAATGTCGCGCACGCCGAATTCAAACAGGAAGCGGGCGCGCGCCTCGGAAATCATGGAAATCATGGAATCGTTGCCGAGATGGTTGCCGGCATTGATGTCCGTGGTGCGTACCGTCAGTTGCGAGGAATAGCAGTACTGGTCTTCGGGAAATTCAAGTTTCAAACGGGCCATGGTGTTCTCTTGGGCTGGTGCGCGGGGCGCGACGGGAAAAACCCATTCTAGCCGGTTCCCCGTGCCCCGTCGAAAAACGCCCTCTGCCGCGTGCGCCACCATGTCCGTCTGCACACGCTTATTTGCGTGCGCTTATTTATGTACGTTTATTTACGGACGATCTGGTACACCTTGCCAGTGCCGCTCAGCATGTATAGCTCGTTTTGCGCATCCTGGCCAAACGACAGGATATTGCCCACATTGGTGATGCCCCAGTCCGTCACGGCGGAGGCCATGCCATTACTGTAGCTGAAGCTTTTCAGCCAGCCGCTGCAGTAGTCCGAATACAGGTACTGCCCCGCCAGTTCCGGCAGGGCCGTGCCCCGATACACATAGCCGCCCGTGATGGAGCAGCCGTTGGCCGTATCGTTGCTGTACGTGATGGCGGGCAGGACCAGCCCCGCCTGGTTGCAACTGGCGCTGTTGTAGCAATGCAATCCTTCCATGATGTTCCAGCCATAGTTGTTGCCCGCCTGGCCCACGGGACGCACATCGACCTCTTCCCAATTGGCCTGGCCCACGTCGGCGATATACAGCAGTTGGGCCGGCACGTCGAAGGCGTAGCGCCACGGGTTGCGCAAGCCATACGCCCAGATTTCGGCGCGCCCGCCCGCCGTGGCAAAGGGGTTGCCGGGTGGAATGGCGTATGGCTGGGCTACCCTGCTGGCGTTGACGTCCAGGCGCAGCAGTTTTCCGAGCAGCACATTTGTGTTTTGCGCATTGCCGGCCGGGTCGCCCGCGCTGCCGCCGTCGCCCGTGCCTGCGGTCAGATAGCCATCCGGGCCAAAGCTGAGCAAGCCGCCATAGTGGTTGTTGAACGTGGGGTGGGGAATCGTGAGGATGGTCAGGGCAGACAGGGAATCGGCCACGTTGGCGTTGCCCGCCGACACTTGCCGCCGCTCGATGACGATGTCGCCGGCCAGGTTGGTGTAATAGATAAAGAAATAGCCGTTGCTGGCGTACTGCGGATGGAAGGCCAGCGACAGCAAGCCCCGCTCGCCGCTGGTGGTGGTGAGCTGGCTGATATCGAGGAAGGGCGTGGTCAGCAGGTTGCCGTTCTGCAGCACGCGGATGCGGCCGGGCCGTTCGAGAATGAAGAGGCGGCTGTCGCCGGGCGGCGCCGTGAGGAAGATGGGCGCGTCCAGTCCGCTGGCCACCTCTTGCAGGGCCAGTGCCAGCGGTGCCGTGGCCGCATAGCTGACGCCGGCGCTGGCCGTCGCCCCCGCAGTGACTTGCACCTGCTGTGTGACGGGCGTGGGCGCCAGCGTTTGCGTGCCTTGCGCCACGCTGGCGGCGCTGAGTGTGTAGGCGCCGGGCGCCAGGTTCGTCAAGGTGGTGCTGGCCGTCAGCGTCTTGCTGTAGGACGCAGGCCCTGTGAGCGTGACAGCGCCCGCTACGCCGGCCGGCAAGCCGCCGATGCTGATTGTCAGGTCACCCGTGGTGGCGCCGGGCGGGTGGTGATCGTGGCCGCCGCCACAGGCAGCCAGCAGGGCCAGGCAGCATACCAGCAGCAGGGCCAGCCAGGAGCCGGGGAGGCGGGAAAGGAAATGGCGCATGTCAGTCTCCTGCGGGAATGACGCAACGACTGCTCAAAGGATGTGCCAAGAATGCGCGTCTTTGTGTTGGGAAGTTTGAGCTGGCGCAAACGTGCGGCGGCAGCGGACAAATGCGCCGCGTTTTCAGACAAGCGCGGGGCCCCTTGCCCCGCCACGTCCGCCAGCGCCCGATAATGGCGCATCTGAAACCGAGCAGGAAACCATCCCATGAAAACCAAAGCCGCGATTGCCTGGAAGGCGGGCGCCCCGTTGACCATCGAAGAAGTCGACCTGGCCGGCCCGCGCGCCGGCGAAGTGCTGGTCGAGCTGAAAGCCACGGGCATTTGCCATACCGATTACTACACCTTGTCGGGCGCCGATCCGGAAGGCATCTTCCCCGCCATCCTCGGCCATGAAGGCGCCGGCGTCGTCGTCGACGTGGGCCCGGGCGTGACGACCCTGAAAAAAGATGACCACGTCATTCCCCTGTACACGCCGGAATGCCGCCAGTGCAAGTTCTGCCTGTCGCAAAAGACGAATTTGTGCCAGGCCATCCGCTCCACGCAGGGCCGTGGCCTGATGCCGGACGCCACCAGCCGCTTTTCGCTGAATGGCCAGCCGCTGTTCCACTACATGGGTACCTCCACTTTTTCGAACTATATCGTCGTGCCGGAAATCGCTCTCGCCAAGATCCGCGAAGACGCGCCGTTCGACAAGGTGTGCTACATCGGTTGCGGCGTGACGACGGGCGTGGGCGCCGTCTTGTTCTCCGCCAAGGTCGAGGCGGGCGCCAACGTGGCCGTGTTCGGCCTGGGTGGCATCGGCCTGAACGTGATCCAGGCAGCCAAGATGGTCGGCGCCGACAAAATCATCGGCATCGATATCAATCCGGCCCGACAAGCCATCGCGCGCAAGTTCGGTATGACGCATTTTATTAACCCGAATGACGTGGACAACGTCGTCGATGCCATCGTGCAACTGACGGACGGCGGCGCCGATTATTCGTTTGAATGCGTGGGCAACACCAACTTGATGCGCCAGGCGCTCGAGTGTACGCACAAGGGCTGGGGCAAATCGTTCATCATCGGCGTGGCGGCAGCCGGCCAGGAAATTTCCACGCGGCCATTCCAGCTGGTGACGGGGCGCGAATGGCGCGGTTCGGCCTTCGGCGGCGCGCGCGGGCGCACGGACGTGCCGAAGATCGTCGACTGGTATATGGAAGGCAAGCTCAACATCGACGACCTGATCACGCACCGCTTGCCGCTCGAACGCATCAATGAAGGCTTCGACCTGATGAAGAGCGGCGAGTCGATCCGTTCCGTCGTGTTGTATTAATTTTATCTGACTGTACTCATTGCGCCACACTTGACGGACGGGGCAGGGCGACAGGCTGTACTTCGCCGCCTGCGCCTGCTAGTGTGAAGACATCCGCCTTGCTTTGGGAGCCGCTCATGTTTGCCACTGCCTACCTCGCCACGTTGCGCCGCATGTTGCCCGTCTTCTTCGGCGCGGCCCTGTCCTCCCTGCTGGCCTTGTGGTGGGGCAATGCCGCCATCCTCGCCACGCCCGCCATCTGGCTGGCGCTGCTGGCCACCTATCTGCTGTGCGCGCTGATGTTTACGCCGCTGGCCTGGCACCGCCAGCAGTTGGCCACGCGCCACGTGCGCAGCAACAAGTCGCGCTGATATCCCCTGCGCCTAGCGCGCCGTGCTGGAAAAGCGTTCGCGATAGTCGCGCGGCGTGATGGCGAGTTTCTTTTGAAACAGGCGGCGCAGCCTGTCTTCGCTGTGCAAGCCCGCCTGCACGGCCACCTGTTTTAAGGACGATACATTGTCTTCCAGCAAGCGACGGGCCACTTCAAAGCGCGCCGTCTCGATGAATTCCGTAGGGCTGCTGCCCGTTTCGCGCTGGAATACGCGCGTAAAATTGCGCTCGCTCATGGCCAGCCTGGCCGCCAGCAGCGGTATGCCGAGCTCTTCGCCCAAGTGTTCCATGATCCAGCCCTGCAACTGGCGGATGGTCGGATGCGTGGTCATCTGGCTCGACAGGTGCACGGAAAACTGCGACTGGCCACCGGGCCGCTTCAGGTACACCACCAGGTCGCGCGCCACTTCCAGCGCGATATCGCGGCTGAAATCGTCTTCCACCAGCGCCAGCGCCAGGTCGATGCCGGCCGTCACGCCGGCCGACGTCCAGAATTTTCCTTCCCGCACGAAAATCGCATCGGCATTGACCTGTATCAATGGATAGCGCTGGCGCAGGCTGTCCACGGCGCTCCAGTGCGTGGCGGCACTCTTGCCGTCGAGCACGCCGGCTTCGGCCAGGAAGAAGCAGCCCGTGCACAGCGCCGCCAGCGTGTCGATGCGCGGCGCCGCCTCGGCCACCCAGGCGGCGAGGGCGGGAATATCCTGCAAGACTTGCTCGACGTGGTGGCAGCCGACGATGACGGCCAGGTCGGGCAAGCGGTTCACATCGAGCGCCTTGCTGGCGTGCAGCGACATCAGCGTGTCGGACTCGACGGGCCCGATGGCCGTCGACACGATGCGCACGTCGTAGCCGCCGGGCAGATGGCGCAGGCGCAAATGGGTGTTGGCGTAATCAAACACTTTCATGGCGCCGATGGCTTCGAGCGCCTTGAAGCCGGGGTAGACGATGATGTCGACAGTACGCAGGGGAAATTCCTTGGGGCTTTGCTTGATCATGCGAAGTACGTGTGGGTGGAAAATACTGCCATAATGCAACAACAGCGAGGGCATAGATTAGCATGGAATACCCCACGCGCCCGCTGTCTTCCCATTCATCAGATTCCTGGATATCGTGCGCTTATTTCCCTTTTTTGCCACCCTGACACTGTTGCTATGCTCAACTTTTGCCCAGGCGGCCACGCTCAATTTCAACGGCGGCGCCGTCAGCGGCTGCAGCCTGAGCCCGGATGGCTTGCAATACACATGCGGCTCGCTGGCGTTGGGTTCCACCGACGTCATCGTCATCGGCAGCGCGTATGGGGTGACGGTCAACGGTTCCCTGGCGATGAGCTATAACCAGGGCTTGACGATGAGCGGCAACGCCGCCCTGACGGTGAAGGGCAATCTCGACATCAAGGACATCAATCCGTCGAATCTGAAGGTGACGGGAGGAAACCTGACCGCCCTGGGCGGCACTTTCCTCATGGGCGCGCAGGAACAGACCGTCACGGCGAATATTTCCGCCACCACCATCAAGATGGGCTCGAACAACGTCAAGGTGACGGGCAAGATCAGCGCCAAGGGCCCGGTGGAAATCGCTTCGGGCTCGGTCATCAACGGTCCGATCAGCGGCACCATCGTCAATATCCTGGCCGCCAGTACCCGCATCCAGGGCGATATCACGGCGACCACCTCGCTGACCATCGGTTCCGGCAGCCAGGTGACGGGTAACCTGAAATCGCCGACGATCGACCTGAAGGCATCCGGCCTGCTCGTCACCGGCGACGTGGAGGCGAGCAATTCCTTGTCGATCGCTTCCGGCAATGGCATCAAGGGCAATGTGGACGCAGGGGAAGTGACCCTCGACTCGTCCAACGCCTATATCACGGGCAACGCCAAGGTTGACCACATCACTCTGGGCTGGCAGGGCCGGGTGCAGCAAACCATCACCTGCAAGGCCTATACGCCATCGAATCCGTGCAGCTGCGTGACGAACAACAGCGGCTGGGCCTTCAATGAACCGATGGGGCCGAAGTGCGGTCCGGGTACGCAGGCGGCGCCCCACCATTTCCAGATCGACCACCCAGGCACGGCCCTGACGTGCGCGCCGCAAACGGTAACGGTGACGGCCTGCGCGGATGCCGCCTGCAGCGCCAAATACACGGGCGGCGTGGATGTCACCGTCAGCCCCGGCGGCACGTTGACGCCGATCGGCAACAGCGGGGTGGCTACGGCCAGCGTGCGCCAGTACACGGTCGGCACGGCCACCCTGAGCCTGACCAGCGTGCCCGGTGCCACGGACGCGCTGGTGTGCAAGCGCAGCTCGGACAATAGCAATAGCTGCAATATGGCGTTCGCGGCGACGGGCTTGATGGTCACTCCCACCAACCATATCTCGGGCACGCAGTCGTCTTTTGGCATCAGCGCCGTGCAGGCCAGCGGAGACCAGCAAGCCTGCGTGCCCCTGTTTGCGAATAAAAACAAGGACTTGACGCTCGCTTGCGGCTACAGCAATCCCGCCAGCGGCACTTTACCCGTCTTCATCAAAGGCACGGGTGGTTTCATCGCCCTGGCGGCGAATAACAGCAGTGCTTGCAGTATCTTGGGGAAGACTGTCAACCTGGCGTTCGATGACAAGGGCGTCGCCAAGGCCACCATGTCTTACGCGGATGTGGGGAAGGTGAATTTGAAAGCGACCTATACGGGGTCAAGCGCCAGCGGCGACACTGGCTTGAGCATGACGGGCAACGCCGATGTCATCGTCGTGCCGGACGCGTTCAGCGTCGTTGCCATCGCCAACCCCCAGCGCGCAGGCGCGCCAGTGACGGTCAGCATGAGCGCGCTCAATAGCGCGGGCGCCGTGACGCCGAACTTCGGCAATGAAAAGCCGTCAGAAACGGCGCTGCCTACGCTGGCCAGCCTGGTCAGGCCGACGACGATCGAGATTAGCAATCCAGCCAAGCCGGACATTCAGGGTGGCGTGGTTTTCAAGAATGGCAGCGTTGCCAGCAGCGACATGAACTGGCCGGAAGTGGGAACCATCACCATCGCCTTCAAATTGGCCAATCCCAAGGGCTACCTGGAGGCCAACACTGCCGTGCCAACCTTGCCCAAGCCCTCACGCGTGAGCGAGGAGGTGCAGTTCATCCCGCACCACTTCATCACGGAGTTGATCAAGGACAAGGAAGCTGACCAGCCCAAAGTGACTGACGGTATCGCCAGGCCATGCGCCGCCCCGCTCACCTGTGCCAACGATGGCGAGCAAGGCCGCTACGCCTACTCGGGGCAGGCGATAGGCGTGCGCGTGACGGCGCGCGCCTTGGGGGGAGCGACGACGGCCAATTATGACGAGCGCAATCCGAGTGCCATGGCGCCCGTGTTGCTCGAAGGCCTGGATGCGGCCACGGGCACGATTTCTTTTCCACCGAGCACCCCTGATGGCAGCAGCCGCCTCACCGATGGCAGCAAGGCGCAAACCACCGTCACCGGCGTGGCGCCCGCGAAATTCACCCTGGGCATCGCCCGAACCATGGTCGCCTACCGTTTTCCGGGCAAGGCAGGCGTGCCGGTGACGGTGGCGCCCACCGACGTGCTGCTGCGCGCCAGCAGCACGTATCCCGGCGTCGCCGTCGTCAGCTCAAGTTCGGCATTGATACAGAACGAGGCAAGGATGACCGTGCTGTCGGGGCAATGGCAGGTAGCCCACGGCTATGGCTCCGAGTTGCTGCCCGTCCGGCTGGCCGTGCAAGTGCAGTACTGGAATGGCACGAAATGGATCACGAACCTGCTCGACAGTATCAGTGCGTTCAACAAGTCGCAGGTGGTGTTTGTCAATTGCAAGAAAACGCTGGACTGCAGCAAGCTGGCCGCTGATGACCTGGCCTATGCCGTCGTGCAAGGCGCGTTGCCGCAGGCCAATCGCCTGACGCTGCTGGCGCCCGGCGCCGGCAAGGCCGGCAGAGTGGACGTTTCCGTTGGTAACCATCCTTACCTGGCCAGCACGGTGGGCGTTGTTGTCTTCGGCATCCTCAGATCGGGCCCCGTGATTTATCTGCGCGAGATGTATTGAGCCTGGGCAAAGGGGGGGCGGACGCAGGCGGCGTTAAAAACCAGTAACATGCCTGGCTGTGGCATTCCCCCAACCTCAGACTGGAGTTTCTATGAGCACAACATCGCAGTGGATCGATATCGCCGGCCCGGACGGCAGCTTCCAGGCTTACCTGGCCGTGCCGCATATCGGCAAAGGCCCCGCCATCATCCTGTTGCAGGAAATTTTCGGCGTCAACGAGCACATCCGTGCCGTGGCCGACCAGTACGCGGCCGATGGCTACGTGGTGCTGGTGCCCGACCTGTTCTGGCGCGCGGGCGCGCACATCGAGCTGGGCTATGACGAAGCAGGCTGGAAGCGCGCCGTGGAGCTGATGCAGGCCACCGATAATCCGCATGCCGACGCCGATATCGCCGCCACCGTCGCCGCCTTGCGCGCGCGCCCGGAAGTGATGGGCAAGCTGGCCTCGGTCGGCTACTGCTTCGGCGGCCGCCTGTCATTCCAGACGGCAGCGGCCGGCCTGGTCGATGCCGCCATCGCCTATTACGGCGGCGGCATCCAGAACAAACTGGACCTGGCCGAGCATATCCAGGTGCCGTTGCTCATGCATTTCGGCGGCCAGGACAGCCATATTTCGCCGCAAGCCGTGCAAACCATCGCCGAGCGCTTCGAAGACCGGCAAGACGTGGAAATCCATATCTATCCGGGCGCCGAACACGGCTTCAATTGCACCCACCGCGACAGCTACCAGCAGCGCGCCGCCGCCCAGGCACATGGCAATTCCTTGATTTTCCTGTCGGAAAATCTGTAAGCAGGAGCGCCGCCAGCGCTGTCGACTCGGCAGTAAAGCCGCATGGGCGCTAAAATAGCGGCTGTGCCGGGCATCTCCGGCCGGCCGGGCGCAGCGCCCGGCAAACCTGGATGAGGAACCGAATCAAAGATGGCCCAAGTAATTGTTTCTGTAACATTGGCGGCAAGCGCCGAACGAGTGTGGGATTTTATCGGCGGCTTCCAGTCGCTGGCTGAATGGTCGAGCTCCATCAAGACCAGCCTGCCTGAGCACGGCGGCCGCGTGCGGCGCCTGAAAACCACGGACGGCGCCATCATCGCCGAACGCCTGCAAAGCTACAGCGAAGCGGACAAGAGCTACAGCTACACCATCGTCTCGGGGCCGATCCCCGTCAAGAACTACCGTTCCACCCTGCGCGTCACGGGCGAACCGGGCGGCGCTTCCTGCGTGGCCGAATGGTCGGGCGAGTTCGACGCGGCCGAAGGCGTGGAAGAGGTCATGGTGGGCGCGTTTCAACATTTGTATGAAACGGCGTTCATCGACCTGAAACGCATTATGGCTATTTGAATCAACCAGTGTAGGTCGGATTAGCGGCTACGCCGCGTAATCCGACACCACCACCGGCGCTAACAATGTTGTCGGATTACGCGGGGCGATGCCCCGCTAATCCGACCTACGCTAGACGTTAACGCTTCACTTTTCCAAACGCCTCGCCCTTGTTCCAAGTAGGCAAGTTCTTGTCGTTCGCCACTTCGTAACCGAGGTTCAAGGTGAACTGTGCCTGCTGCAGCATGCCCGACAAGTCCCACGACGGGTGGTACTCATCGGTGACCTGGTGGTAATCCTTTTTAAACGCCACCAGGCGCTCGCCTGAGGCTTTGGGTTCCTTGACGAAATCGAAGGAGCCGTCGCCGGAGAATACGGCCGAGCCCACGTTGAAGGCGGGCACGCCGGCCTTGGCAAACGCAAAATGGTCGGCCCGGTAAAACGCGCCGGACAGGTCGGGAATGGTCGGCGCCAGGCGCAGGCCCATGCGTTTGGCCACCTTGGCGGCGCTGGCGTACAGGCTGCTGCGCTCGGCGCCGGCCACGCCGATGTCGTGCGTCTTGCCGACGAAGTTCATGCTGTCGAGGTTCAGGTCGGCGGCGGTTTTCGCCAGCGGCCACAGGGGCGCGCGCGTATACGCCGTGCTGCCCAGCATGCCCGTTTCCTCGCCAGCCGGCCACAGGAAGATCTGCGTGCGGCGCGCCGGCTGTTTCACGGCCACTTGCGCCATGGCCAGCAGGGCCGCCGCGCCCGAGGCGTTGTCGATGGCACCGTTGTAGATGTGGTCACTCTGGCCGCTGCGGCTGTGGCCTTCGTCATCCTTGCCCAGGTGGTCCCAGTGCGCCGAATAGATCACGGCTTCGTCCTTGAGTTTCGGGTCCGTGCCCGGCACGATGCCGGCCACGTTGAATTGCTCGATGCTGCGGACTTGACTGTCGAGTTGAACCCTGACCGTGGCATCCAAGGGCACGGGGCGGAACGCGCGCGTTTCCGCCTGCGCGCGCAAGGCGTCCAGGTCTTGCCCGGCTTGCTGGAACAGGGTGCGCGCCATGTCTTCCTGCAGCCAGCCTTCCATCGCATTGCCCGCGCCGGCCAGGTTGAAGCGCTCGTGGCCGAAGCCGTTGGCGGGCACCGACCACGGATATGAGGCGGACGCCGTCGTGTGGATCAGCAAGACCCCGGCGGCGCCCTGGCGCAGCGCTTCCTCGTACTTGTAGACCCAGCGGCCGTAATACGTGAGGGACTTGCCGGCAAAACGGTTTGCTTCGGCAACGGTCGGCTGCGGGTCGTTGACCATCAGGATGAGCAATTTGCCTTTTACATCAACACCCTTGAAATCGTCCCAGTTTTCTTTCGGGGCGCGGATGCCGTAGCCGGCAAACACGACGGGCGCGTCGAACGCCACTGTCTGCTGGCCATTCGCCGCACCAAAGACGATATCCTTGCCGAAGGCGGGAGACAAGGTCTTGCCGCCTGCGCTGAAGGTCACCGTGCTCGATGGCAAGGCCTTGCTGCCGACGATGGTCAGCGCCTGGCGGTAGCTGCCATCTTTTAATGGCTGCAAGCCGGCCACGGCCGCCTGCGTTTCCAGGTAGCGCACGGCCAGGTCGCCGCCGCGCTGGCCCGTGCCGCGTCCTTCCAGCAAGTCGTCGGCCAGGAAGGACAGATGGGCACGCAGGGGTACTTCGGCAACGAGCGGTTGGGCGAGGGCGGCCGTGCTGAACAGGCTGGCGGCGAGGATGAAGGGAAAACGCATGTCAACTCCAAAAGTGAATACGGGAAAGCAAAATAGCGGCAATCTTACTCTACTGCAATGCTCTGGCGTAGCGCGCGGCGTGTGCGCGCCATTGCGGCCACAATGGCCGCTGGTCCACCGACAAGGAGCGTTCCATGACCGCCACTGACTTGCAATCGAGCAATACCCTGCGTACCGCCGACGGCACCCTGATCTACTACAAGGATTGGGGCAGCGGCCCGCCCGTCGTCTTCAGTCATGGCTGGCCGCTGTCGTCCGACGCCTGGGAAGACCAGATGTTTTATCTGGCTGCGCACGGCTACCGCGTCATCGCCCACGACCGGCGCGGCCATGGCCGCTCCAGCCAGCCGTTCGACGGCAACGACATGGATACCTATGCCGACGACCTGGCCGCCCTGATCGCCGCGCTGGACTTGACGGGCGCCACCCTGGTCGGCCATTCGACGGGCGGCGGCGAAGTGGCGCGCTACATCGGCCGCCATGGCACCGAGCGCCTGGCGGGCGCCGTGCTGGTGGGCGCCGTGCCGCCGCTGATGCTGCAAACGGACGACAATCCGCTGGGCTTGCCGCTGTCCGCGTTTGACGCCATCCGCGCCGGCGTGCAGGCCGACCGCAGCCAATTCTTCCGCGACTTGAGCGAGACTTTCTATGGCTATAACCGGCCCGGCGCCACACCGTCGCAGGGCGTGCGCGACAGCTTCTGGCGACAAGGCATGCAGGCGGGCATGCCGGCATCCTATTTATGCATCAAGCAATTTTCCGAAACGGATTTCACCAGCGACCTGGCCAGCTTCGATGTGCCGACCCTGGTGATCCATGGCGACGACGACCAGATCGTGCCGATTGCCGCCTCGGCACGGCGCACGGCTGAGCTCATCATCGGCAGCAAGCTGCTCGTGTATGCGGGCGCGCCACACGGCCTGGCGACGACGCACAAGGACAGGCTGAACGAGGATTTGCTGGAGTTTTTGCGCACCTGAAACGGGGCGGGCGCCATGCTGGCGAGGCGCCCGCTGGTGCTGTTGCCGCGCAGAACAGGCGCAGGCGGAACATTGTTGTGTATCATTTAATGTTGGCAAAATCACGCGTCGATTGCGTGCGGATCAGCGATTTTTCTGCCTTTTTTCGGTCCATATGCCGCAAAAAACGGCGTTCTGCGGCATGCAGCCACCCGGTGAGGTCCAGTAAAGAGTAAACTAGCAGATACACTCTTTCGCATTGGGCGATTCGAGCGAACTTGTGAGTGATTTCATGTCTGATACACCAATTTCCTTATTTTCCGACCTTAACCTGAGCGAGCCGCTGATTCGCGCGCTCAAGGATGTCGGTTACGAAACACCGTCGCCTATCCAGGCGGCCACGATTCCATTATTGCTCGCTAACCGCGACGTGCTGGGCCAGGCGCAAACAGGCACGGGTAAAACCGCCGCCTTCGCCTTGCCTATCCTGTCGCGCATTGATCTGAAACAAAGCTCACCCCAAGCCCTGGTCCTGGCACCGACGCGCGAACTGGCCATCCAGGTCGCCGAAGCGTTCCAGGTGTACGCCGCCCACATTCCCGGCTTCCACGTGCTGCCGATCTACGGCGGTCAAAGCTACGGCCCGCAACTGTCGGCCCTGCGCCGCGGCGTGCACGTCATCGTCGGCACCCCTGGCCGCGTCATCGATCACCTGGACAAGGGTTCGCTCGACCTGTCCAAGCTGAAGACGCTGGTGCTGGACGAAGCCGATGAAATGCTGCGCATGGGCTTTATCGACGATGTCGAACGCATCTTGAAAGAAACGCCGGATGGCCATCAAACGGCGCTGTTCTCGGCCACCATGCCTTCCGTCATCAAGCGCATCGCCACCACTTACCTGGTCAATCCAGCCGAAGTGACGGTCGCCGCCAAAACGGGCACGGCCGACAACATTCGCCAGCGTTACTGGCTGGTGTCGGGCATGCACAAGCTCGACGCTTTGACCCGCATCCTGGAAGCGGAAGTGTTTGACGGCATGATCATCTTTGCCCGCACCAAGCTGGGCACGGAAGAGCTGGCCGGCAAACTGCAGGCACGCGGCTTCTCGGCTGCCGCCATCAATGGCGACATCCAGCAAGCGCAGCGCGAGCGCACGATCCAGCAGTTGAAAGACGGCAAGATCGACATCCTCGTGGCTACCGACGTGGCCGCCCGCGGCCTGGACGTCGAGCGCATCAGCCACGTCGTCAACTACGATGTGCCGCACGATCCGGAAAGCTATACCCACCGTATCGGCCGCACGGGCCGTGCCGGCCGCAGCGGCGAAGCGATTCTGTTCATCACCCCGCGTGAAAAGAACTTGCTCAAAGCCATCGAACGCTCGACCCGCCAGCCGATCAGCATGCTGGAATTGCCGACGATTCAGGCCGTCAACGATGTGCGTATCGCCAAGTTCAAGGAACAGATCAGCGAAACTCTGGCCTTGGGCGAACTGGAACAGTTCCAATCGCTGATCGAAGATTTCGAACGCGAACAGAATATTCCCGCCATCGAAATCGCCGCCGCCCTGGCGAAGATGGCACGTGGCAATACGCCGCTGCTGCTGGACAAGAACAAGGCGCGCGAGCAAGCTACCTGGCAAGACGACCGTCCTGTACGCCAAGACCGCTTCGAACGCAACGACCGTCCGGAACGGGGCGACCGTTTCGAGCGTAACGAGCGCAGCGAGCGTCCGGCCTTCCCGAAAAAGGAACGCATTTCCCGTCCTGCCGACGCCGGCATGCAGACTTTCCGTATTGAAGTCGGTCATCAGCATGGCGTGAAACCGGGCAATATCGTGGGCGCCATCGCCAACGAAGCGGGCATCGATTCGAAAAACATCGGCCGCATCGAAATCTATGACGACTACAGCGTCCTGGACTTGCCAGATACCATGCCGAAAGAATTGCTGGATCAGCTGAAGTCCGTCTGGGTTGCTGGTCAACAATTGCGCATCAGCCGCGACGGCGATGCACCGGACCTGGCGCCGCCAGCCGCGCCGCGCAAGCCGTTCGCCGCCAAGTCCGCGCCAGCGTTCAAGGATGCGCCAGCGGACGCGGGCGAGGCAGCACCTGCGCCGCGCGCGCCGAAAAAGGAACGTCCACGCCCGGGCGTGACGGCTTACCGCATCGAAGTGGGCCGTGAGCACGCCGTGACGCCAAGCAACATCGTGGGCGCCATCGCCAACGAAGCGAACCTGGAAGCCAAGCATATCGGCCGTATCGATATCTTTGACAACTACAGCGTGCTGGACTTGCCGGAAGGCATGCCGCCGGAAATCCTCGACCACCTGAAATCGGTCGTTGTGTCGGGCCAGAAACTGCGCATCAGCCTCGATGACGGCACGACCGAGCGCAAACCTGCGCCAGCGCGTCCAAAGTCGCCACCGCGCAAAACGTTCAAGTAAGCCATCCCTTCCCAGGCGCCTCCCCGGCGCCTGTGTCGCGGATTGGAGACACATCCCCCACTGGCGCGTTCGCGCCAGTTTTTATTTTCCCTCAAGAAATGAATATTGTTGCTGCATTATTGTTGGCGGCAGGCGTCGCCATGTGCTGGCCTTTATCGCAATGCTTCCGCGTCTTTTTATCGGCGCAAACACCCTATTTATTGCCTGCTGCATCGATACATAATTTTTTATTAATTATTGCATCTGCACGCAATTTGAATTTTACATTTCAATAAAATCAATCAAGTTGAATCAAAGTAAATTCTAAAACATAAATAAATTGACTTTTATTAAATTATTTGACCGGCGTCACTGCCGCTGTGGCGATATCTCGCTGGTGCTTGATGTGGTATATTGTTTTTATAATTTTGTTATGCTAGTTGAAAAAAAATAGAGGAGCGACGATGCGGGTCAATATGCCTATCACGCAAAAGGAATACGTATTAAATGAAG
Organism: Janthinobacterium sp. 78; assembly: GCF_003096775.1. Lineage (NCBI taxonomy): Bacteria > Pseudomonadati > Pseudomonadota > Betaproteobacteria > Burkholderiales > Oxalobacteraceae > Janthinobacterium > Janthinobacterium sp. 78. The sequence goes on from NZ_QENT01000001.1 coordinate 973,126, forward strand.
GCATGACGATTGTTTCCACCACGGATTTACAGGGAAACATCAATTACGCCAATCAGTATTTCATTGAGGTCAGCGGTTTCTTGGAAACGGAACTGCTGGGTGCGCCACAGAATATTCTGCGTCATCCCGATATGCCGGCCGAAGCGTTTGCCGACCTGTGGGATACCATCAAGACGGGCATGCCATGGACCGGCATGGTCAAGAACCGCTGCAAGAATGGCGATTTTTATTGGGTCTTCGCCAATATCACGCCCGTCATCGAGAACGGCCGTCCGATCGGCTATATGTCCGTGCGTACCAAGCCTACGCGCGAGCAGATCAACGAAGCGGCAGCCCTGTATAAAAGTTTCAAGGACGGCAATAGCGCCAACCTGGCGATCCGCAATGGCCGCGTCGTGCGCCAGGGCTGGGCCGCCAAGCTGGCCGAGTGGCGCAAGCTGAGCCTGTCGCAAGACCTGGCCCTGCATTGCATCGTCTTCGGCGTGGTGCTGGCCATCCTCGGCTGTGCCGTGTGGAGTATCGACGGCGACACGAGCACGGCCACGCGCAGCTGGCTCAGCGGTGCTGCCGCCGCGGCCGTGGTGCTGATGCTGTATTTCTGGACCCATCTGCACAATTCGCTCGTTACCCCGCTGGGCGACGCCATCACGATGGCGCGCAAGATGGCCGGTGGCGACCTGACGGGCGTCATCGACAAGGTGCGCGACGATGATATGGGTCAATTGATGGCGGCCTTGCGCCAGACCAACATCAACCTGCACAGCATCATCGGCGACGTGCGCGCCAACTTCGAGGATATCCGCGTCACCACGGCCGAGATCGCCACGGGCAATATGGACCTGTCCAGCCGCACGGAATCGCAAGCGTCCAGCCTGGAGCAGACGGCGGCCAGCATGGAAGAGCTGACGTCCACGGTGCAAAACAGCGCCGACCACGTGGCCACGGCCAACGACCTGGCGGTGCAGGCGTCCACCGTCGCGGCCAAGGGCGGCACCATCGTCAGCGAAGTGGTCACCACGATGGATGAGATCAGCACCTCGTCGCGCAAGATTCTGGACATTATCGGCCTGATCGACGGTATCGCCTTCCAGACGAACATTCTTGCCTTGAACGCGGCCGTGGAAGCGGCACGCGCGGGCGAACATGGCCGCGGCTTCGCCGTTGTGGCGGGCGAAGTGCGCAGCCTGGCGCAGCGCTCGGCGACGGCGGCCAAGGAAGTCAAGCACCTGATCGACCATTCGATCGCCACCGTGAATGCGGGCAGCGTGCTGACCAGCAATGCGGGCGCCACCATGGCGGAAGTGATCGCCTCCGTGGCCCGCGTGACGGAAATGATGGACGAGATTTCTTCCACTACGCGCGAGCAGAACCAGGGCATCGGGCAAGTCAACCAGGCCGTCATCCACATGGATGGCATTACGCAGCAGAATGCGGCGCTGGTGGAGCAGGCGGCCGCGGCCGCCACCAGCCTGGCGCAGCGCACCGACAGCGTGGCCCAGTCGATCGGCATCTTCAAACTGAAGGCCTCACCCAAGCGCAAGGTGGCCGGTGTAGGCCGCAGCGTGGGCGCGGGCGTGGCGGCAAGGGCCTTGCTGAAGGCACGCTAAGACCATCATCCCGCCAGCGCAACGCTGGCGGGAGCTACTTCGCTACCCGGTACACTTCCCCGCTGCGCACCTTCCGTACCACCCCGTCCCCGCCAAACAAAATCACATATTCTCCCTGCGCGCCCGAGGCGGCCGGGTAGGTGTACATCCACACTTCATTGCCGCTGTCAAAACGGATGGCCGTGCTGTCGCCCAAGGCGGCGCGCACCTGTTCGCGCGTGCTGCTGCCTATTTGCACCGTCTGCTCCAGGGTAGCGTAAGGCACCGTTTTACTTGCCAGCAAGGCGCGCGTGCCCGAGCACCCGGCGAGCAGCGTCAGCATGGCGAAGACCAGCCATTTCATGGCGCCACCTCATCCATATAAGTAAATTCCAGCAGGGTATCGTCGGGCCAGCGCGCATCCCACAGGGGCGCGTAATACGTGCGGTCAAGCAATACCTGGCAATCGCAATAGGGCAGCGAGGCGGGCGTTTGCTCGCCGCCCGCGTACAGCATGGTGAACGGTAGCGCAACCCTGCGTTCGCCATGCACGAGGGTCACGCCGAACAGGGGCCTGTCCGTGAAGAACAGGTAGTTGCCATCGGGTTCGGAACACACTTTATCCGTGCTGTAGAGCATGCTGGACAGCCAGGCGATGATTTGCGGGTCGTTCGAAATCAGGCCCGAATCCATGCCGGCGCGGCATTCCAGGCGCAAGTCGCCCAGGCGCCGCGTGCCGGGCGGCAAGCCGGGCGTGATGACCTGCGCGCGCCAGCTCATGCTGGAAGCCTTGCGGTTGGCGATCAGAATGGCGTCTTCGCGCGCGGCCTGCGCGTTGCGCACGGGGGCAAAGCTGTTGTCCTCGGCCAATGGCAACGGGATGCTGACGCTGTCGCCGGCGATGCGCAGCTGCACGCCAGTCATGTCCACGCCCGGCTGGCGCGGCAGCAAACGGAAGCGCAGCACCGCTTGCGGCGCCAGCGCATGGTCGCGTTCGAAACGCTCCACGCCCTGCAGCATCTTGCGGTAGGATTTATCCACGGGGTCGCGCGTGGCGTCCACTTTGACTTGCGGCACGGGCGCAGTTTGCGCCAGCGCGGCATGGCCATGGATCAGGCAGACGAGCAGCAGGGAGAGAGGGATGCGCATGGCCCGATGCTACGCCTTTTTGCGCATCAGCCACGCACGCGTGGGTATCTCGGTATTCGCTCAGTACTCGCTATATTTGCGCGCGTCGCCGCGCACCTGCTGCGCCGGATATTTCAGTGCGTTGAGCTCCATCTTTTCCAGCACGGCCGCATGCAGGTCGACGCCGCTCTTGTCGGCCAGGCGCACCAGGTACATCAGCACGTCGGCCAGCTCGTGGCGGATGCCCGTGCGTTTGGCCTCGTCCAGCTCGCTGTCCGCGCCCGTGGGCAGCCACTGGTAGTGCTCGGCCAGTTCCGCCACTTCCACGGACAGGGCCATGGCCAGGTTTTTCGGCGTGTGGAACTGGTCCCAGTCGCGCTCGGCGGCAAAGGCGCGCAGGCGCGCGCGGATATCAAGCAGACTGTCGGCAGGCGCGTTCATGCCGCCACCTGCAGCGGTTTTTCCATGAAGACACTGAATGGATCGTCGGGATAGTCGCCGTACGGCCCGCGTCGCTGGTAGCCATGGCGCGCGTACAGGGCGATCGCGGCGGGCTGGTGGATGCCCGTTTCCAGGGTCAGCAAGCGGCAGCCGCGCGCCAGCGCCTGCTCTTCCAGCAAGGCCAGCAGGCGCCTGGCCAGGCCCAGGCCACGGCTGTCCGGGTGCACATACATGCGCTTGAGCTCGCCGAAATCGGGCGTGACGACAATGGCGCCGCAGGCGCGCGCCGTGCCTGCCGCATCGCGGGCGACGGCAAACAGCAGGGTATCGGACGGCAAGGACGCCAGGTCCAGCGAATACACGCACTCGGCCGGATACAGGGTCTGTTGATAGGCATCAAGCTCGGCGATCAGGGTTTGCACATCGGCTTGCTGCGGCGATTCCAGGTGAATTTGCATGGGGGAAAGCATGTTGACTGAGATTCCCCCATGGTATCACTGCGGTCGCGCCAGGCGCAGCGTCAGGCCGATGGGCGACATCACGAAACCCATCAATTCCTGCGCCTCGCCGCCATCGGGCGTGTCGACGCCGGCAATGTCGAAGCTGCCCAGCAGCATGGCCATGGCGATCTTGATTTCCAGCAAGGCCAGGTAGCGGCCCGGGCACGTGCGCAAGCCGGCGCCGAAGGGCATCGAAGCGCGCTTGTTGTTCGCCTCGCCGCCTTCGGCCAGCCAGCGTTCGGGCTGGAAGACTTGCGCGTCGGGAAAGTGCGCATCGGATACGGTGTCGTGGCGCATCACGCACCACACGAGGGTGCCGGCCGGCACGGCAATATCGCCGATGACCGTGTCGCGCAGCGCCTCGACGGGCAGGAACGGCGCCACCGGTTTCAAACGCATGGCTTCGCTGGCGCAGGCGCCCAGGTAGTCGAGGCTATCCATCTGCTCGATCGTGAAGCCGGCCACGTCCGGTGCCAGGCGCCGCACTTCCTCGCGCGCCCGGGCCAGGGTGTGCGGATGGCGTTGCAACAAATAGATCATCCATGACACCGTGTTGGCCGTCGTATCTTCGCCCGCCAGCAGCATGGTGAGCACATTGCCGGCCACATTGCGGTCGGTCACGCCGCTGCCTTCCAGGTCGGCGGCGGCGATCATCGCTTCGAGCAGGTTGGGCGGACGCTCGCGGCGCGCCGGGTCGTGCGCCATGCGCGTGCGCGCCTGCTGCACCAGGTCGGCCACGGCGGCGGAAAGGGCCGCCACGTCGCGGTCCAGCCGCCGGTCGACGGGCAGCTTGACATAGCGCCAGTACGGGAACATGGACAGGCTGCGCCGCGCCACGGCGGGCAGGATGTCGTCCATGTGGCGCTGGATCACGTCTTCGCCCGATTCGAGCGTGTTGACTTGCGTGCCGAAGGCCAGGCCGGCGATGATGTCGACCGTGTAGCGTTTCAGGTCGCCATCGAGGTCGATCGCCTGGCCTTGCGTGGCGGCCAGATGCCAGCGCCGCTGCAGGCGCTGCGCCACCGTCACCAGGGCCGGGAAGTAGGCCTTGATGGCGCCGGGCGCCATGCCGGCCATGACCATGCGGCGCTGGTTGCGCCACTCCGTGCCCTCGGCCAGGAACAGGCCGGGCACGCCGCCCATTTCGTCGGACACGACGGAGCTGCTCAGGGGGCGGCGAAAACCGTCGGGCCGGTCGCGCAGCACGGCGCCGACGGCCTCGCTGTCGGCCACCACCAGCACCAGCGTGCGGCCGAACCAGGCGCGCATGAAGGGGCCGTAGCGCTGCACCCACTGTTCCACGTCGCGGTGGATGCGCGTGAGCTTGATCTGCAGGCTGTTGCCGACGATGGGCAGGGCGAAGGGCCCCGGCAAGCGGCGGATCTGGCGCAGCGGCCGCGCAATGTCGGGTGCGGCGGCGTGGTCGAATGGCGGCATGGACATCTCCTGTCGATACGGTGAAAGTACGAGGATTGCTTGCAATAATGGCCATACTCTACGCGATTGCGGCCCGTTTGTATTGAACGAATACGACATCGTGCGCGGCCAGAAATTGCCGGTACAATCGTCGCCATGCCTGCCGCCCCTACGCCCCTGACCCGCCTGATCGCGCCGCGTACCGCGCTCGCTTCCTGCGTGCGCGCTTTCCTCGTGCGCGACACCACGCGCTGCGCGCCCTTGCCGCCGGCCCAGCGCCTGAACCGCTTTCCCGCCGCGCCCATGTGCAGCATCATCTGGACCGTCGCGGGCGATGTGGAAGCGGCCGCGCCGGGCCTGTCGCTGCCGGACGTGCGCATGCCGCCCGCGCTGTTTGGCGGCCCCCGCTCGTATCCGCTGGTCAGCTACAACCCCGGCCCCGTGCATTCGTTTGTCGTGATGTTGTATCCGGCCGCCCTGCATGCCTTGACGGGCGTATCGATGGATGCCTTGCTGGACCAGTTTCGCCCGCTCGATGCGCTGTTCGATGCCGACTGGCTGGCCCTGTCCGACGCCGTGCTGGCGGCGCCCGACGACGCCGTGCGCATCGGCCTGGTGGAGGCTTTTCTCGCGCCCCGCTGGCAGGCGGCGCGCAAGGGCAGCGATGTATCGGCCGGCGCCGTGCAGGACTGGGTGCGCCGCCTGGGCGTGCAGGCGGCCTCGACGGGCCTGGCCCGCAGCGCGCGCCATATCGAGCGCCGCATCAAGGCCTGGGCCGGCCAGCCCATGCGCACCTTGCGCCGCATGCGCCGCGCGGAGCAGCTATTCCTTGACGAGCGCGGCGCCATCCTGCAAGGCAGGGTGTCGTGGTCCGATATCGCCGCCAGCGGCGGTTATGCCGACCAGGCGCATTTCTGCCGCGAGACGCGCGAAATCACGGGGCTGAGTCCTACCGAGCTGGCGCGCGCCATGAAGGAAGATGAAAGTTACTGGATCTACCGAATATGGACGTAGGTCGGATTAGTGCGGCCGAAGGCCGCGCGTAATCCGACAACGTCGTTGGCGAGGCCGGTGGTGGTGTCGGATTACGCGGCGTTGCCGCTAATCCGACCTACCGTTCCTTGTACACATTTCCCTTGGATAGGGTGACTTCATGCTGCCCCGCGCCGGGCGCCAGCATGGGGAAGCAGTTTTCCGCGCCGTGTACGCGCACGTCGAGAAAATACGGGCCTTCGGATGCCAGGCAGGCGGCCAGCGCCGCGTCGAGCTCCTCGCGCCGGCTTACCGTGTGCGCTTGCCAGCCGAATGCGCGCGCCAGGGCGACGAAATCGGGCAGCGCTTCCGTGTAGCTGTGGCTGTAGCGACCGCCATGTATCAGCTCCTGCCACTGGCGCACCATGCCCATGACGCCATTGTTCGACAACACCACCTTGACGGGCAGGCGGTGCTGCACGGCGGTGGCCAGTTCCTGGATATTCATCAGAATCGAGGCGTCGCCGCTGACGCACACCACGCATTTTTCGGGGTGGGCAATCTGCGCGCCGATGGCGGCCGGCAAGCCATAGCCCATGGTGCCCGCGCCGCCCGAGGTCAGCCAGCGGCGCGGCTGCTCGAAGCGCAAGTGCTGCGCGGCCCACATCTGGTGCTGGCCCACGTCGGTGGCGACGATGGCGTCCGTGCTATCCATTCTGTCCAGGGCCGCCTGCAGCCGGCGCATCAGCGCCTGCGGCGCGATCACCTCGGGCGTGTCGTCGAACGCCAGCGAGTCTTGCGCGCGCCAGCCATCGATGCGCTGCCACCACGGCTGGCGGTCCGCCAGCAAGCGTCCGCGCAGCTGCGCCAGCAAAGCGGTGAGCACGGGCGCGCAATCGCCGCGCAGGGCCACGTCGGCGCGCACCACTTTATGGATGGAGGCAGGGTCGATATCGATGTGGATGATTTTCGCGCCGGGGCAGAAGGCGTCCAGCCGTCCCGTGACCCGGTCGTCGAAGCGGGCGCCGACGCAGACGATCAGATCCGCATGGTGCATGGCCAGGTTGGCTTCCAGCGTGCCGTGCATGCCCAGCATGCCGAGGAAGGCCGGGTGCGAAGCGGGAAAGGCGCCCAGGCCCAGCAGGGTCAAGGTGCACGGTGCGGCCGCCAGTTTCACTAATTGTTGAAACGCGGCGCAGGCGTCCGGGCCGGAATTGATGAGACCTCCACCGCCATAGAACACGGGCTGGCGCGCACCGGCGATCAGGCTGGCGGCCCGTTCCAGGTCAGTGCTGTCGGGCAGGGGTGCGGCGACGGTAGCAGCGGGCGGCAGTGGCGCGGTTTCGATGACCTGTGCCAGCTGCAAGTCCTTGGGAAAGTCGATCAGCACGGGGCCGGGCCGGCCTTGCGTGGCTTGCATAAAAGCTTCGTGCAGCACGGCGGCCGTTTCGTCTGCGCTACGGATTTGCCGGTTCCACTTGGTGACGGGGCGCGAAATGCCCAGCGCATCGCATTCCTGGAAAGCGTTCGTGCCGATGCTGGTGCTGGCTACCTGGCCGCTGATGCAGATGAGGGGTATCGAATCGCACAGGGCGTCGAGCAGTCCCGTGGTGGTATTGCTCATGCCGGGGCCGGAGGTGACGAAGACGACGCCGGGCCGGCCCGTGCTGCGCGCATACCCTTCTGCCGCGTGCACGGCCGCCTGTTCGTGGCGCACCAGCACGTGGCGCAAGCGGGGCTGCGCGTGCAGCGCGTCGTACAGGGGCAGCACGGCGCCGCCCGGATAGCCGAAGACGGTGTCGACACCGAGCGCCAGCAGGGTGTTGATCAGGGTGCTGGCGCCGTTATGGGATGCGCGAGCGAGGAGGGGAGCGGGATCGGGTTTCATGGCCTTATTTTCTGCCTGATGCGGCAGAAAAGGCTGCTGGTTTTCTCGTATAAAATGCATAATTCAGCAAAATTTGCTGCAAAATAGTGAAAGAACAGAATGAAGCTCGACAAATTCGACCTCGCCATCCTGACGGCCCTGCAGCAGGACGCCCGCATCAGCCTGCACGACCTGAGCGCCAAGGTGGGCCTGACCTCGTCCCCATGCTGGGCGCGCATCAAGCGCATGGAAGACGATGGTGTCATCGAGGGTTACACGGTGAACGTCAACGCGGCCAAGGTCGGCTTGGCCGATACCGTCATCGTGCAAGTCACGCTGGACGACCATTCCGACCAGGCCCTGTTCGAATTCGGCCACGCGCTGGCCATGATCCCGGAAGTGCTGGAAGCGTTTCTCGTCTCCGGCGATTACGATTACTACCTGCGCATTGCGGTCAGCGACACGCGCGACTATGAGCGCCTGCTGCGCGAGCGCCTGTATAAAATTCCCGGCATCCGCCACAGCAAATCCAGTTTCGTGTTGCGCCAGCTGAAGCAGAGCTATTTGCCCCTGCAACGGTAAGCTTGTACACGGCGGGAATTTTTCCCTAGTTCATCCCTGGTGGTTGCCCGATACTGGACGCAATAAAAACCACTATAAAACGGGGATACGCATGAAACTGACTTTATTCGCCGCCGCCGCCATGGCGCTGTGCCAGGCGCAGGCCGCCGACCTTGCCGTTGACGCCAGCCTGGCCACCTCGGGCGACTTGCCCACCGTCATCATCACGGGCAGCATGCCGCTGCCCACCGTGGAGCAGCCGCGCGATACCCTGGCCGCGCCCGTGCAAACGGCCAGCGCGCAGCAGATCGCGCGCAGCGGCGCGCTCGACATTTCCGCCTTCCTGCGCCGCAACCTGGGCAGCGTCTACGTGAACGAAGTGCAGAACAACCCGTTCCAGCCCGACGTCAGCTATCGCGGCTATACGGCTTCGCCCCTGCTGGGCACGCCGCAAGGACTCTCTGTGTATCTCGACGGCATGCGATTGAACCAGCCGTTTGGCGACGTCGTTAGCTGGGACTTGATCCCGCGCATGGCCATCGAATCGCTGACCTTGATGCCAGGCTCGAACCCATTGTTTGGCCTCAACACCTTGGGCGGCGCGCTGGCTCTGCAGACCAAGGACGGGCGCAGCAGTCCCGGCACCGCCATCGAAGCGCGCCTGGGTTCCGGTCAACGGCGCGGCGTCGAGTTCGAGCATGGCGGCAGCAATGCGCAGGGCTGGCACTGGTATGTGACGGGCAACCGCTTCAGGGAAGATGGCTGGCGCGACGATTCGCCGTCCGACGTGCGCCAGGTGTTTGGCAAGCTGGGCTGGAGCGATGCACGCACGGACATTGCCGCCACCGTGGCCCACGCGGACAATGCGCTGACGGGCAACGGCTTGCAGGAACAGCGCCTGCTGGCGCGCGACTACCGCAGCGTCTACACCAAGCCCGATCTGACGCAGAACCGGTCGACCCTGCTGAACCTGACGGGCAAGCACCAGGCCAGCGAGGCCTTGCTCTTGTCCGGCAATGTCTACTACCGCAAGATCGACACGCACACGTTTAACGGCGACCTGAACGACGAGTCGCTGGACCAGTCCGTCTACCAGCCCGGCGCGGCCGAGCGGGCGGCGCTGGCGGCGGCCGGCTACACGGGCTTTCCCGCCAGCGGGGCGAATGCAGGCAATACGCCGTTTCCGAAGTGGCGCTGCATCGGCAACGTGCTGTTGAACGATGAGCCGGCCGAAAAATGCAATGGCATGCTCAACCGCAGCCATACGCAGCAGGAAAACTATGGGCTCTCCGGCCAGTTCACCGTGCTGGCCGATCTGGCGGGCGCGCGCCATGCCGTCACGGCCGGCGCCGCCTTTGATGCGAGCCACGCCACCTTCCGCCAGACCAGCCAGTTCGGCTACCTGAACCCGGACCGCAGCATCACGCCCGTCGACTTCTTTGCCGACGGCACGCAAATCGACGACGACGGCACGCCCGTCGATAACCGGGTCGACTTGAGCGGGCGCGTACGTACCTGGAGCGTGTATGCGAGCGACAGTATTGCATTGAATCAAGCGTTGACCTTGACCGTTTCCGGCCGCTACAACCGCAGCACGGTGCGCAACCGCGACGCCATTACGCCAGGCGGCGGCAGCGGTTCGCTCGATGGCGACCACCGTTTCAGCCGCTTCAATCCCGCCATCGGCCTGGCCTATGCGCCGGCGAAGGGCGTGAGCGCCTACCTCGGTTACAACGAAGGCAGCCGCACGCCGACGGCCATCGAACTCGGTTGCGCCGACCCGGAAAACCCATGCCGCCTGCCCAATGCCATGGCCGGCGACCCGCCATTAAAACAGGTGGTGACGAAGACGTGGGAAGCGGGCGTGCGCGGCAAGCTCGCCGACGTGGCCCGCTGGAGCGCGGGCGTGTTCCGCGCAGAAAACCACGACGATATCCTGTTCGTGGCCGACAACCAGGCGGGATTTGGCTACTTCAAAAATTTCGGCAAGACGCGCCACCAGGGCGCCGAATTGGCGGTCGATGGCAAGGCGGGCGCGCTGGACTTCGGCGTCAACTACACGTGGCTGCAGGCGACGTATCAAAGCCGGGAAGTGGTCAACGGCAGCGCCAACAGCAGCAGCGACGCGCAAGCACCTGGCCTGGAAGGCAATATCGTCATCACGCCGGGCAAGCGGATACCGCTGACACCGAGCCATATCTTCAAGGCGCACGTGGATGTTCAAGGAGGACGCGACTGGACGGTGGGCCTGGCCATGACGGCCGTGTCGAGCGCGTATGCGCGCGGCAATGAAAACAACCAGCACCAGGCGGGCGGGCCAGCGTACCTGGGGTCGGGCAAGAGCGGCGGCTATGCCGTGGTGGAACTGAATGGGAAATATCATCTGACGCCGCAGCTGAGCATATTTGCCCAAGTGAATAACTTGTTCGACCGCAAATATGCGACGGCGGCCCAGCTGGGCGCCACGGCTTTCGACGCCAACGGCAATTTCGCCGCCCGGCCGCTGCCCGCCGTGAACGGCGAGTATCCGATGGTCAACGCGACGTTTTATGCGGCCGGCGCGCCGCGCAGCGTGAATGCGGGCTTGCGCTACGTGTTTTAAGGCAGGATATGCTCGATGACCCCGTTGCGCAGCGCCAGGTGGACGAGGGCGGCGGGGCCGGGCACGTCGAGCTTTTCCTTGATGCAGGTCTGGTGGTTGGCCACCGTCTTGCTGCTCACGTGCAGCAGGCGGGCGCAGTCGGCGGCGCTGCGGCCTTCGGCCAGCAGGCGGAAGATTTCGAATTCGCGCTGGCTCAGGCTGCTCAAGCGCTGCGCTTCCATGCTGGCCGTGCCCTGCAGCACGCCGGGCGCGCTGTGCGGGTCCAGGTAGCGCCGGCCCGCGTGGGCGGCGCGCACGGCGTCGACCAGGTGTTCCGGGTCGGCCTGCTTGCTGACGAAGCCGCAGGCGCCGCCGTCAAACGCGCGCGCGATCAGCTGCGGCGTGTCGTGCATGGTAAACACCAGCACGCGGGCGCCAGCATCGCGCGCGAGCAGCTTGCGCAGCAATTCCAGGCCGCCGATGCCGGGCATGGACAGATCCGTGACACACACGTCGGGTGCCTGCTCCAGGTACAGGCCATACGCCGTTTCGCCATTGCCTGCCTCGGCCACGACGGCGATGTCGCCGCCCTGTTCCAGCAGGCGCCGGTAGCCCATGCGCACCACCGGGTGGTCGTCCACCAGCATGACGCGGATCGGCTGCAGGGCGTTGTGCATGGCGTTCATGCCGCGCACCGGGCCGCCAGGGCCACTTCGATGCGCAAGCCGTTGCCCAGCGCACTGATCCAGCGGATATGGCCGCGCAGGCCGGCGACTCTTTCACGCATGCCGAGCATGCCGAAGCCGGGATCCTGCTGCCTGTCCTGGCACAAGCCCTGGCCATTGTCTTCGATGGCCAGGTGCAGCAAGCCGTGCGCATCGGCGCGCAATTCCACGGTGGCCTGGTCGGCGCCCGCGTGGCGTGCCACATTCGTCAAGCCTTCCTGCACCAGGCGGTAGATGGCCGTGGCGATGCTGTCGTCGAGGTCGGCGGGGATGGCGTGCGGCGCGAAACGGCAAGCGATGTCGTGCTGCTGGGCCCAGCTGTCGCACAGCGCCTGCAGGGCCGCTTCCAGGCCCAGGCTGTCGAGCACGGGCGGGCGCAGCCGGCGCAGCATGCTGCGCACCATCGCATGCAGCGCTTCTGCGGAGCGGGCGATGCTGGCGGCACAGGCTTGTACGTTCGCCTGGTCGCCATCGCGCGCGCGCAGGATATAGCTGGCGGCGGCGCGGATGGCCGTGCAGTCTTGACCCACTTCATCGTGCAGCTCGCGCGCCAGCGCGCAGCGTTCCTCTTCCTGCGCGCGCAGCAGGCGCTGCGTGAGCGCGCGGTTTTGCGCCAGCAGCAGGGCCACCTGACGTCCGCGCCAGATGGCAAAGCCGGCCAGTACCAGCACCAGCAGCAGCAGGCTCAGGGCCAATTCATCGAGTTGCCAGTGCTCCTGGCGCCAGAGGACGCGCGTCAGCCGTTCGGCCAGGTCCAGCCTGGCGGCCAGCAGGAAAAAAGCCAGCGCCAGCGCGCAGCACACGATGCTGCGCCAGGCCGGCCGCGTGCCTGAGCGGCCGCTGCCGGCCAGTTGGTAGTGTTCCATGATGTTGCTCCCTGAGCACGGTCGATCCCCTTGTTGTGCAAGCTTCATGCCATCGGCGCAATAGCCCGAGAGGTGCGTCTTGTGGGAACGAGGGGCACAGACCAGTGTTCCAGGATGGAACAGGTGTACCGCGATGTGACGCCGATGTGATGGCTTTGCAAGCGCGGTTTTCGAGCTTATAGGAAGTTGGGCCGGCCCGTTGGCGCACACGTCAGCTGCGTGATGAATTGTTGTTCAAATGTAACATTGAGATTCCTCAAGGTTTCATAGGTAAAACAAAACAAAGTTTCGCAGAGTTAGATAAAAAATAAATAAATGATATTAAATATATGATATTTATTTTATGTAATTTGCTATATTTATTGACACTTTTGTGAAAAAGCTGAAAGCGGGCGCCAGACCTGCCGACCTATCTATCCACAACAATCAAGGGAATAGAATGAATCGTTTATCACCTGCGCGGGTATCGCCCGCCATCGTCAATCCGTCCGCTACCCGCGGTCGCTCCACCGTTTTTGCCGCGCTGGCCACCTTGTCCGTGCTGGCCTCGGCACCAGCCATGGCCGGTGTCCTGAGCTTCGATAACTTGCCCCCCGACGTGTATGAAAGCGGCCAGACGCTCAATACGTCGAACTACAAGCTGCAGTTCCTGGCCGACCCGACCACGGCGGCCGGCGGCGGCATCAGCGGCGTGGGCGCCATTCTCGATGGCAGCGTGGGCTCGTCGTGCGATATCGCCGCCTGCCCGCAAGGCGCCACTGGCAACTACCTGGCCATCCTCAACGATGGCGGCGTGAATTTCTCGCGCGCCGACCACCGGGCATTCACCCTGTCCGGCTTCGACTATTCCTTCATCGCCCCCATCACGGGCTTGCCGAACATGAATTGGGGCCAGCTGCAACTGAGCGGCACCCTGAGCAACGGCCAGGTGATCAGCACGTCGTGGGCGTTTCCGGGCCAGGGCAGCGATGGCAATTACTATTTCCAAAGCGCTTCCCTGCTCAGCGGCTTCAGCAACTACGCCTTCACGGGCCTGACCTTCAATGCGTGTATCTTCAACGAGACGGGCGCGTGCAGCAATTCCCTCGATTCGCCCGCATTCAACCAGGGCCAGTTCGCGCTCGACAACCTCAGTGTCAGCGCCGTGCCGGAACCGTCGACCTACATGCTGATGCTGGCCGGCCTGGGTGCCATCGGCATGCTGTCGCGCCGCCGCAGCGGCAAGTTCGCAGCTTCCACCGTGCAAGGAGCATGAGATGAAACTACGTCCCGTTTCACTCGCCATCCTCCTGCTGGCCGCCAGCCTGGCGCAAGCGGCGCAGGCGCAGGAACGCCGCTCCTACATCGTGCAGCTGGTCGACAAGCCGGCCGCCACCTACACGGGCCAGGTCAACGGCCTGGCCGCCACCAAGCCGGCCCCGGGGGCACGTATCAACGTGGGCGCCGCCGATGTGCAGGCCTACCTGAGCTACCTCGACACCAAACAGGCCGCCGTGGCCGGTACCGTCAGTGCGGCTGAAATCACGCACCAGTACAGCGTCGTCTTCAACGGCTTTTCCGCCTTGCTGACGGACGATGAAGTGCGGGCCCTGAAGAAAAACAGCGGCGTGGCCAGCATCAGCGCCGACTCCATCCTGCAGCTCGACACCAGCTACACGCCCAGCTTCCTGGGCCTGGACAAGCCGGGCGGCATCTGGGAGCAGCTGGGCGGCAAGGCGCACGCGGGTGAAGACATCATCATCGGCATCGTCGACAGCGGCATCTGGCCAGAGAACACGGCCTTTGCCGACCGCCTCGACGAGAACGGCGTACCCAGCCACAATGGCAACAACGTCGTGTACGGCGCGCCACCGGCCAACTGGCAGGGCACGTGCCAGACAGGCGAGGGATTTTCCGCCGAGAATTGCAACAACAAGCTGATCGGTGCGCGCTACTACCGCGCCGCCACGTCGGCCCTGCACTGGACGGAATTTTTATCGCCGCGCGATTCCGTCGCCGGATTGACGGGGCACGGCGGCCATGGCACGCATACGGCGTCCACGGCCGGCGGCAACAATGGCGCCCTGGCCACCTCGAACGGCGTCTCGCTGGGCAAGGCGTCGGGCATGGCGCCGCGCGCCCGCATCGCCGCCTATAAAGTGTGCTGGACGGCTGCCTCGACGGGGCGCAACGGCTGCGCCACGGCCGACAGCGTGGCCGCCATCGACCAGGCGGTCAAGGATGGCGTCAACGTCATCAACTTCTCCATCGGTCCGAACGCGGGCGGCGGCGCGTTCGACGAGCCGACGGAAGTGGCCTTCCTCGGCGCGGCGGCAGCCGGTGTGTTCGTTGCCACGTCGGGCGGCAATTCCGGCCCGGCCACGCCGGCACCCGATGTGCCTGCACCCGTGTCGCACATCAGCCCGTGGCTGGCGACGGTGGCCAATTCCACCCACAACCGCCTGTACGCGGGTAACGTCATCCTCAGCAACGGCAGCAAGCTGGAAGGCGCATCGAGCAATGCGAAGACGCCGGCGCTGCCGCTGATCCGCTCGCGCGACGCGGGCCTGGCCGGCGTGTTGCCGACGGATGTCAACCTGCTGCGCTGCTTCGGCGCGGCCGATGTCACCTCGGCCTACCTGGACCCGGCGAAAGTGGCGGGCAAGGTGCTGGTGTGCGACCGTGGCGGCAACGTGCTGGTCAACAAGAGCGCGAATGCCAAAACGGCGGGCGCGGCGGGCGTGATCATCGCCAACGTGGCCGGTGGCGTCAACACCATCATCAACCAGGCGCATGTGCTGTCGACCGTGCACCTGGCGCAGACGCAGGGCGACGCGCTGAAAGATTTCATGACCGCAAACCCCGACGGCACGGCGGCCTTGGGCGACATCCATACCATCCCCGACACCACGGTGCAGGCGCCGATCGTCAGCGACCGTTCCTCGCGCGGGCCGAACGTGGCCAATGCGAACATCCTGAAACCGGATCTGTCGGCGCCCGGCACCAACGTGCTGGCCGGCGTGACGGCCGACCTGACGCAGGCGCAGCGCGATGCCGTGGCGGCCGGTGGCGTGGCGCCGTCGGCCGAATGGGATTTCTATTCCGGCACCTCGATGGCCAGCCCGCACGTGGCCGGCGTGGCGGCCCTGCTCAAGCAGCAGCATCCGGACTGGTCGCCCGCAGCCATCAAGTCGGCATTGATGACGACGGCCTTCAGCACCTATTCGGATGGCTTGAACGGTTCCGTGTCGTGGGATGCCACGGCGAAGAACTCGGGCCAGCTGCCATGGGGCCAGGGCGCCGGCCACATCGCGCCGAACAGCGCGGCCGATCCGGGCCTCGTGTATGACATGTCGGAAATCGACTATGCGCGCTTCCTGTGCGGCCTGAACCTGAAGGTCTACACGGCCGCCACCTGCCAGGCCATCGGCACCATCCCGGCCTACAACCTGAACCTGGCATCGCTGACGGCGGCCAACGTGCTGGGCACGCAAACCCTGACGCGCACGGTGACCAACGTGGGTGCCAGCAGCGCCGTCTACAACGTCTCGGCCAGCCTGTCCGGTTATACGGTGGCGGTGACGCCAACCAGCCTGAGCCTGGCGCCGGGCGCCAGTGCGCAGTACCAGGTCAAGCTGACGCGCACCACGGCGCCGGCCAATACCTGGGCCTACGGCGCCCTGAGCTGGAGCGATGGCACGCACACGGTACGCAGCCCGCTGACGGCGCGTGGCACCTCGCTGGCCGCCATTCCACTGGTCAGAAGCGAAGCGGCCACGGGCAGCAAGGTGCTGACCCTGGGCACGGGCTTCACGGGCGCGCTGGTGGGCGTCAAGTCGGGTCTCGTCGAAGCCGTGCGCCAGGCGCGCACGATCGGCCAGGCAGTGACGGGCGCTGCCGCATCGGCTGCCTGCAAGGCTGGCGGCACCACGGGCGTGAACGTGCACAGCGTGGTGATCCCGGCCGGCACCCTGGCGGCGCGCTTTGCCACCTACGACGCGGAAACGACGGGCGGCGCAAATACCGACATGGACATGGAGGTCTACAACGCCGCCAATGTGCTGGTCGGCAGCAGCGGCAATGAAGGTTCCAATGAGCAAGTGGAACTGCGCCTGCCCGCCGCTGGCACGTACAAGGTGTGCGTGATCGGCTACGCGCCGCAAGGCGGCCAGGCCGACTACACGCTGTCGTCGTGGGTGCTGGCGCCTGGCCTGTCGAATGGCGGCTTCAAGGCGCTGATGCCGGGCACGGCCTACACGGGCGGCACGGCGACTGTCTCCCTGAGCTGGTCCAACCTGGCCGAAGGCAAGCGCCACCTGGGCGCCGTCGGCTACCAGGTGGGCGGCGTGGTGCAGGGCGTCACGGTGGTCGAGGTCAATACCAATGACCCCGTGCCGATGTTCCAGAACGCACGCGGCGCCAGGCCGGTGCTGGCTGAATAAACCGTTCTTTGCGTGAGCGCAAGGCGTGCCTCCGGGCACGCTTTTTTTTTATTTATACACCCCCGTTCGGGAGGAATAGCGCTTGCGCACCGGCAAAGCCACCGGTATCTTGTCGGATAGCCATGGCTTTGTGCCCTGGCATTCTTGGGGAGTCGCGCGTGACCAGTTTCCGCACCAATACCGACCGCCTGCTGGAAGTGCGCCTGCAGGATGAAAAAGTGCTGGCGATTGCCGGCGCCATGGTCGCCTATACGGGCAGCATCAAATTTGAAAAGTCCCTGCTCGGTGGCGAGGGCATCTTCGGCGCGCTCAAGCGCAAGGTGACGAACGAAGGCATGCAAGTGATGCAGGCTTCAGGCAGCGGCACGGTGTTTTTCGCGCAGAATGCGGCCGAGATCACCGTCATGGCGCTGGCCGGCGAAAAGCTGACCATCGAAAGCAGCAGCCTGCTGGCCTACGACACCAGTCTGAAGACGGGCACCAGCTTTGCCGGCCTGCGTGGCGCCAGCTCGGGCCAGGGCCTGTTTTCCACTACCGTCGAAGGCCATGGCAACCTGGCCGTCATTTCGCGCGGCAACCTGATCATGCTGGAAGTGACGCCGGCGCACCCGCTGCGCGTGGACCCGGACGCCTTCGTCGGCTTCAAGGGCGATATCCGCCAGGAATTCGTTTTTGACGTCAACTGGCGCACCATGATCGGCCAGAGCTCGGGCGAATCGTACCAGCATAAATTCACTGGCCAGGGCGTGGTGTTCATCCAGCCCGCCGAACGTTAAGTCAGCGAGGACCCGCGATGCCTGTCTATCAGCAAATCAATGAAAAGATGCTTGAGGTCAAACTCGGCAATGAAGAAGTGTTCGCCCGCAAGGGCGCCATGGTGTCGTACCAGGGCGACGTGGCGTTCAGCCGCTCCTTCCTGGCCGGCCAGGGCGTGCAAAGCCTGGCCATGCGCGCCGTCACGAACGAGGGCTACGCCATGATGTCGGCGCGTGGCACGGGCAGCGTGTTTTACGCGCAAGGCGGCCTGTTCGTCACCATCGTCCCCGTGCGCGGCGAAACTTTCTATGTGGAAAGCGATTCCCTGCTGGCCTTCGATGCACGCCTGACGGCCGGCACCATGTTCCTCGGCAACCAGGGCGGCGTGCAGGGCGTGGTGCGCGGCATGGCCTCGGGCCAGGGCTTGTTTACCACCACCTTGCAAGGCACGGGCGAAGTGGCGATTTTGTCGGACGGCAATGCCATCGGCTTGCCCGTCACGCCGGACGTGCCCGTGTTTGTCGACCCGCAAGCGTATATCGGCCACACGGGCCAGCTGAGCTCGACCATCGTCACGGACCTGAACTGGAAAACCTTCGTCGGCCAGGCGTCCGGCGAATCGTACCAGGTGAAGTTTACGGGCCAGGGCACGGTCTACATCCAAGCGAGCGAAAGGTAAGCCATGACGATTTACAACCCCGATACCTTACCGAAGAACGATAACCTGAACCGTTTTTCGTATGTCATCGACGTCAAGGAACAGATCTTCATTCGCAAGGGCAAGATGATCGCCTTCTATGGCGAGCTGCGCTTCGAAGCCATGGGCAGCAGCGTGCTCGACTTGATCGTGCGCAACGCCTTCAATGCGCCCAAGTACATCCACCACTTTGTCGTGGCGCAAGGCCAGGGTCACTTGATTTTGGGCGATAACGGCAACGACCTGGCGTGCTACGACCTGGACAACGCCAACATGACCATCCGCGCGAAAAACCTGCTGGGTTTTACCAAGGATGTGATTTGCCAGGAATCGACCCTGCCCGGCTATCTGACGATGATCGGCACCGGTAAAGTGATCGCCTCGTCGAACGGCCCCGTGCATTTCCTGGAACTGCCGTGCCGCGTGGACGAGCAGGCCGTGCTGGGCTGGGCCGACTGCCCCAGCCCTTCGTATCACTACGATTACGCCCACGTGCAGGGTTGGGCCTCGGCCGCCGGCGCACTCACGGGTTTTACCTTGTCGGGCGAGGAAAAGCAGATCGACTTCACGGGCGCCGGCACGGTGCTGGTGCAGTCGTCCGAACTGGACGTGACGGGCAGCTCGGCCCTGATGCAGCTGCTGTCGCAACTGCCGCTGCTGGGCAAGGAAGACCTCGGTACCTTGAGTCTTTCCGTCCAGCAGCAGATGAAGCAAGAGCGCTAAATTATGTTACGGCCGCGCCCAGCTGGGCGGCCGCTTCTCTAAAAAGGCGGTGACGCCTTCGTCCGCATCCTCTTCCATCATGTTGCGCGCCATCACGTCGCCCGCATACGCATACGCGTCGTCCAGCGGCAACTGGCGCTGCCGGTAGAACATGGCCTTGCCGTAGCGGATGGCCGTCGGGCTTTTTGCCATGATTTGCTGCGCCAGGCGCGCGACGGCCTCGTCGAGCGCCGTATCGGCCACCGTTTCGTTGATCAGGCCCCAGTCGGCGGCCGTGTCGGCGTCGATGAAGCGGCCCGTCACCAGCATGTCGAAGGCCCGTTTGGGCGAGACGTTGCGCGACAGGGCCACCGATGGCGTGGCGCAGAACAGGCCCACGTTGATGCCGGAGACGGCAAAACGGGCGGACGCGCCCGCCACAGCCAGGTCGCAGCTGGCGACTAATTGGCAGCCGGCCGCCGTGGCGATGCCGTGCACGCGGGCAATCACGGGCACGGGCAAGGCCTGGATGGCTTGCATTACGCGCGAGCATTGCGCGAACAGGGTCTGATAATAATCAAGCTGGCGCGTAGCTTGCATCTGGCGCAAATCGTGGCCCGCGCAAAAGGCCTTGCCTTCGGCGGCCAGCACCACGCAGCGCACGTGCGGCTGCTGCGCGATGGCATCCAGCGCTTCTTGCAGCGCCGCCAGCATGGCTTCCGACAGGGCATTGAATTGCAGGGGGCGGTTCAGGCGCAGGGTGACGAGGCCACCCTCATCCTCGCGCAGCACCAGCGGTGCGTCGGTATCGTGTAAAACGGTCATGCGGTCTCCAGTGGCCTGATGGCCTTGTTGTTCTAGGAAATTTTACTTGGCGGCATTGACGCTGCCGATGCCGGCGACCGACTTGTGCACGATCTTCGGCTTGCCGTAATACGTCAGTTCGCCCATGCCGCGCACCACGGCGTTCAGTTCGCCCGAGGAATACACCTTGACGGAGCCGATGCCTTCGAAATTGACGTCGACGTTTTTCGCCAGCAAGGCTTTCGTATCGACTTCGCCCACGCCCTGCGCCTTCAGGCGCAGCCAGTCGACCTGGCCATCGGCGGCCAGGCGGCCCGCGCCCTTGTAGCTGATGTCGACTCTTGGGCCATTGAGCTTGGTCAAGATCTTCTCGCCCGCGCCTTCCGCGATCAGCTTGCGCAAGGTGGGCATGGTGATGATGACGCGCGGGTCGCCCTCGGTCTTCTTGATGTCCTTGTCCTTCATGGAAATTTTCAGCTCGCCATCGACCACTTCCGTAATCACGCCGCTGAGGAATTTCTGGTCGCCGCGCAGCAGCAGGGTCTGCTCTTTGCCCGATTCGACTTCGATGCTGATGGGGCCGCGGATGTCGATGGCGTTGAAGGCGCCGACCGTGCGGGTTTGCTCGTCGGCATGCGCGACGGTAGCGAGGCAGGCGAGGGACAGGACTGACAACAGGAACAGAGGGCGCATGGCGGTTTCCTTGAGTAGTTGATCAGTGTATTCTATTGTGCAACATCTCCATTGGGGAGAAATTTGCGATGAACGGCACAAATCGCGGCGCGGATGACAGCCGCGCGCCCGGCAAGGCGCCGTTGGGCTATGCTATGGCGTACCGCGTCCTGGAGACCAGATGAAAAATTATCACAAAGAAGATTATCCCGTCGCCGATATCCGCCGCTTCCTCGAACCGGGGCCGGTGGTGCTCGTCAGCTCCACCTGGAAGGGCGAGAGCGACGTCATGACCATGGCCTGGCACATGCTGATGGAATTCACGCCATCGTTACTGGGCTGCTTCATTTCCGATGCGAACCACAGCTATGAAATGATCAAGCGCAGCATGGAATGCGTGATCAACCTGCCCACGGCCGACATGGTCGATCAGGTGGTCGCCATCGGCAATTGCAGCGGCGAAGACACGGATAAATTCACCGCCTTCGGCCTGACGCCGCAGCCGGCCGAGCTGGTGGGCGCACCGCTGATCGCCGAGTGCTACGCCAACTTCGAATGCAAGCTGGCGCAGGTGGCGGGCAACCCGAAGGGCGGTTTCTTCATTTTCGAGTGCGTGAAAGCCCACGTGGCCACCTCGCCCAAGCTGCCCGAAACCCTGCACTACCGTGGCAACGGCGAGTTCATGGTGTCGGGCCGCACGATCAGCCGCAAGAGCTTGATGAAACCTGAAATGTTGTAGGTCGGATTAGCGCGGCTATGCCGCGCGTAATCCGACGACATTGTTGACGCTTAAATCACCCCTTGCGCCAGCATGGCATCGGCCACTTTGACGAAGCCGGCGATATTGGCGCCATCCACATAGCTGACGCTGCCATCGGCGCGCGTGCCGTATTGCTTGCACGCGGCATGGATGCCTTGCATGATCTGCAGCAAACGCGCATCGACTTCTTCGCGCGGCCAGGAAATGCGGGCCGCGTTCTGGCTCATTTCCAGGCCGGAAGTCGCCACGCCGCCCGCATTGCTGGCCTTGCCCGGCGCATACAGTACGCCGGCCGCCTCGAATGCCTTGGCTGCCTCGATGGTGGTGGGCATGTTGGCGCCTTCGGCCACGCACTGCACGCCATTGGCGATCAAGGTGCGCGCATCGTCGATGTTCAATTCATTCTGCGTGGCGCAGGGCAGGGCGATGTCGACCGGCACATGCCATGGCGACACGCCCGCTTCGAAGCGCACGCCCGTGCGTTCGGCGTAGTCGCTGACGCGGCCATACAGATGGTTCTTGATTTCCATCAGGATGGCCAGCTTTTCCGGCGTGAAACCGTCTTCATCGATGATGGTGCCGCTCGAATCGGAGACGGTGATGACTTTCGCGCCCATGGCCATGGCTTTTTCCACCGCGTACTGCGCCACGTTGCCCGAACCGGACACGGAGACGCGCATGCCTTCGAACGAGCGGCCCCGCGTTTTCAGCATTTCTTCGGCGAAATATACGGTGCCGTAGCCCGTCGCTTCCGGCCGCATCAGCGAGCCGCCGAAGCTGGCGCCCTTGCCCGTGAACACGCAGTCGGCACGGTTGCTGAGTTTTTTCATCATGCCGGCCATATAACCCACTTCACGCCCGCCCACGCCGATGTCGCCGGCCGGCACGTCCGTGTCCGAGCCCACGTGGCGGAACAGTTCACTGACGAAGGCCTGGCAGAAACGCATCACTTCGCCCGGGCTCTTGCCCTTCGGATCGAAATCGGCGCCGCCCTTGCCGCCGCCCATCGGTAACGTGGTCAGCGCATTCTTGAATGTTTGCTCGAAGGCGAGGAATTTCAGCACCGACAGGGTCACGGAAGGGTGGAAGCGGATGCCGCCCTTGTACGGCCCGATGGCCATGCTGTGCTGGATGCGGTAGCCGCGATTGACTTGTACTTGCCCATGGTCATCGACCCACGACACGCGGAACATCACCACGCGCTCCGGCTCGATCAAGCGTTCCAGCAAGCCTTGTTCCGCGTATTTCGGGTGCTGTTCCAGGAACGGCCACAAGCTCTCCATGACTTCGGTGACGGCTTGCAGAAACTCGGGTTGACCTGGATTGCGTGCGGCGACATGCTGGACATACTCGTGAGCAGATGCGTATTTCATCAGAATTCCATGGAGGTAATCGGTTATTTGGGCAACTATCATCGCAGATTTCGCACGAAAATGGTGCGGAAATTTGGTTTTGAGGGGTTTCTGCTACATTCTGGGGCGCATTTTCCGGCTGGCCGGCGCGGCAAAACAGGTAGTGGTCTGGTGAGTTTTTAAGAATTGCTTATTTATTGAAAGATTGACAGATCCCAATCACCCCTGTGGGTAGTCAGGCAAGAATGACTTGCTGTTCGCTAACTTTGAATGGGGGAATCCTTATGTTCAAGTGTCTTGCCACTAAAAGCGCGCCTATCGTCATCACCTTGCTTTGCGCGCACATGCTTTCCGGATGTATAACAAATACAGTGCCAGTGGTGGCATCGGCCTCAAGCTATGAATGCAGGCCGACGCCAGTCGATGGCTTGCCCACGGCAGGGGAGGGTGCGTATGGATGCCATTTTCAACTGCTCGATACGGAGACGAAAGAAATTCTCGTCAATACACCGTATTCACTCGACGTCTATACACCGTCGAAATCGGCAGCCTCAGAAACACCATTTCTCACCACACTGAAAGGTGTGACCGATGCGCATGGGCGATCCGGATTCATACGGGCATCATTTCCCATCACTCCCGAGCGCATGCGATTTGTGCGGGTGGTGGGAAGCGGGCCATATGGCCGCAGTCCTCGTTTGTTGCGCCCGACGGACGGCTCGGGCGTGGCCGGCATGCATTATCACGTGACAGGTTGCGGATACGATCAAACAGGCATTACCGATGAGCAAGGTCTTGCGCCCTTGTTTCTCAGTGTATCCGAGTGCAAACTGAAAGCGGCTTTTTACATGTGCCGTAATGGCAAGTGCCCGACCAAGTGAGGTCCCCGTCGCCCTCCTTGCGCAGCCCACCAACGACAACGCCAGCCCGAAGGCTGGCGTTGTCGTCATTGTGCTGCCAGGAGCGTCACCCCGCCATGCCGCGCAAGATCAATCCCGTGATGTAGGCGCCATAGGTGCCCAGCGCGTAGCCGAGCACGGCCAGCAGCACGCCGACGGGTGCCAGCGATGGGTGGAAGGCGCTGGCGATGACGGGGGCCGAAGCGGCGCCGCCGATGTTCGCTTGCGATCCCACGGCCATGAAGAACAGCGGTGCGCGGATCAGCTTGGCGACGAGCAGCATCAGCCCGCCGTGCACGGCGATCCAGATCAGGCCCAGCAGGAACAGGAAAGGCTTGTCGAACAGGGCTTTCAAGTCCATGTGCATGCCGATGGTGGCCACCAGCACGTACAGCATGGCCGAGCCGATGGTCGAGGCGCCTGCGCCTTCCAGGCTGCGCGCGCGGGTAAAGCTCAGCAGCAGGCCGAAGGTGGTGGCGAGCACGACGATCCAGAAGAAGTTCGATGTCAGGCTGTAATCCTGCAAGCGCCACTCGGCCGGCAGGGTGGCGATCCAGCTGATGATGGGGCCGGCCAGGAAGTGTGACAGGCCCGTCACGCCCAGGCCCACGCCGAGGATGATCATGATGTCGGTCAAGGTGGCGATGCGCGCGTGCTGGGCCCGATAACTTTCGATGCTGTCCTTGAGCGCATTGATGGCGGATAAATCCGCGCCCGTCCAGCGGTCGAAGGCGCCCGCGCGGCCGGCCAGGAACAGCAGCACGGCCGTCCAGACGTTGGCCACCAGCACATCGACGGCGACGAACTGGCCGAACAGCGTGGCATCGACTTCAAACACTTCCTTCATGGCCGCCTGGTTGGCGCCGCCGCCTATCCACGAACCGGCGACGGTCGTCATGCCGCGCCAGGTATCGCCCGCCACCGTTTCCGGGTGGATCAAACGCAAGGCTTCGAACGAGACGAGGGCGCCCAGCATCACGCCGAGCGTTCCTGTGAGAAACATGATGATGGCCTTGGGGCCGAGGCGGATGATGCCGCCAAAATCGATGGCCACGCACAGCAGCACCAGCGCGCTGGGCAGCAGATAGTCGCGCGCCACGGCGTACAGGCCGGAGGCGTTGCCGTCGATGATGCCGAAGGTGTTGAGCAGCGCCGGGATCAGGTAGCACATCAGCAGCGACGGGATATAGGTATAAAACTTTTTCCAGAAGCCATCCGTGCGGGAGGCGCTCCAGAAGACGGCCCCCAGGGTCATGGCGAGCAGGCCGAGGACGACGGCGTCGTTGGTGATGAGGGCGGGTGTGGCAGGTGGCATCGGGGATTCCGGTGAACGTGTCAGGGACGCACCGGGTTCCGATAAGGCCCCCGGGCGCGGGTGGCCGTATCGTATAGCAATGTTGAGGCCTAAACAAATTATTTAGGCCGTGCCAGTGGAAATTTTTCTTGTCAAATCAAACACTTGGAAACTGCTCGCCACACCGCTTGCCAGACTGGCGGTTACAAATAGCGTGCCAGCAAGGCCTTGTCCAGCGCCCCGTCGAGTTCTATGCGCACGAAGTGGCCGCTGCCGGGCGCGACCTGGATCTCCTTGCCGTCGTCGCTGAGCATGCGGGCAATGGTGAAATCGCGGTTGCCGCCCGGATGCAGGGCCTCGATGCGGTCGCCCACGGCGAAGCGGTTTTTCACTTCCACCCTGGCCCAGCCGTCCGTCACGCCCAGCACGTCGCCGACGTACTGGCTGCGGTCCGCCTCGGACGCGCCGCGCATGTAGTTCTGGTGCGTTTGCGTGTGATGGCGCTGGTAAAAACCGTCCGTGTAGCCGCGGTTGGCCAGGCCTTGCAGCTGACCCAGCAGGCTGATATCGAAAGGACGGCCCGCCACGGCGTCATCGATGGCCTGGCGGTAGACTTGCGCCGTGCGCGCCGCGTAGTACAGCGACTTGGTACGGCCCTCGACTTTGAGCGAATTGACGCCGATCTTGACCAGGCGCTCGATATGCTCGACGGCGCGCAAGTCCTTCGAATTCATGATGTAAGTACCGTGCTCGTCTTCGAGGATCGGCATCAGCTGGCCCGGGCGCTGGGCTTCTTCGATAAAGTAGGGCTGATCGGCCAGCGGGTGGCGTGGCTGCTGGTGCAGGGCGGAAAACGCATTGTTGTCGGCCTCGGCCAGCGCCTGGTGAAATTCCAGCGGCACCACCTGCATGCCGCCCAGGTCACCGCTGGCGTCTTCCGAGGCATTTTTCACCTTGTAATCCCAGCGGCAGGAATTGGTGCAGGTGCCCTGATTCGGGTCGCGGTGATTGAAGTAGCCGGAGAGCAAACAGCGGCCCGAATAGGCGATGCACAGGGCGCCGTGGACGAACACTTCCAGTTCCATCTCCGGGCAGCGCTGGCGGATTTCCTCGATTTCGTCGAGCGACAGTTCGCGCGACAGAATCACGCGCGTCAAACCCATGCGGTGCCAGAATTTCACGTCGGCCCAGTTGACGGCATTCGCCTGCACGGACAGGTGCACGGGGACGTCCGGCCACTTGTCGCGCACCATCATGATCAGGCCCGGGTCGGCCATGATCAGGGCATCCGGGCGCATGGCGATCACCGGTTCCATGTCGTGCAAATACGTTTTCAGCTTGGCATTGTGGGCGAAGATGTTGCTCGCGACAAAGAATTGCTTGCCGCGCGCATGCGCGCCATCAATTCCCTCCTGCAAGGCTTGCAAGGTTGAAAAATCGTTATTGCGCACGCGCAAACTGTAGCGCGGCTGGCCCGCATAGACGGCGTCGGCGCCATAGTCGAAGGCGGCATGCATCTTGGCCAGTGAGCCGGCAGGCAGGAGAAGTTCGGGAGCGTGGCGCATGGGCGAGGGGCAAAGCCGGCCATTCTATGCGGGCTGGCGCCAGATTGCCTTGCCTTGGGTCAAGGGATTAACATGTGCTGTCAGGCAACTTCAGGCCTAAGGCGCGGTACGCCTCGATGAGCGCGGTGCTCCAGGTCGCCAGCAGCGCATAAAAACCGCCAGCCCCGGGCGCCATCCTCTTCGGGCCTGGGTTCCAGTGCTGGCGCTGCAAGGACTTGCCGCTGGCAAATCCTTGCTTGGCGACTCAGGCCAGGTGCTTGCGTTTGCGCATGCGCAGGAAGCCGAGCATGCCCAGGCCCATGCCCAGCATCATGTACGTGCCGGGTTCCGGCACGGCGGAGGTGATGTTCACGGTGTCGATGCCGATGAAGTTCGAGTTATCGCCAATCGGACCGCCGTCGCCCACCAGGTAGCGGAAGGCCAGGGCGCCAGTGGTCGCGTTCGACAAGCCGCTCAGGGTGACGCTGTATTGCGTCCACGTTTCCGGATAGCCGAACAGGCCTAGGCTCGGGTTTACGCTCAGCAGTAGCGTCGAGAAGGTGCCCACGCTGCTGGCGCTGTTGCCGACATCGGTACCGCCGACATTGCTGAAGCGCACTTCCAGGTTATCCGGATAGAACGACATATCCTCCGTGCGGGTAAAAAAGGACAGCGTGTCGCCATTGCGGTAGGTCGAGGTGGGCAAGATCAGCCAGGTGCTGATGTCGGACACGTTAGCGCCACTATTGAAGTTGGCTGCCAGATAGGAGTTGGCTGCGCCTTGATGCGCGTTGAACACCGATGGGTTGCCCTGAAACCAGCTGGTCGAACCGACAGGCGAACTCAGGTTGTTCACGGTCCAGCCAGCGGGAAGGCCGTCATCGAAATTTTCAGTCAAGGCATCGGCTGAGGCAGTGCTGCTAAGGCTGAAGGCCAGGGTCAGGGCAAGCGTGGAAAGCAACGTGGATTTGAACGTGACAGACATCATGAACCTCCATCAAGAAATAGTGGGTAATCGTAGTAACGCGTGTGAGCGTTGCAATCAAGATAACACCAATATTAATAAAATTGCTAACAATAAATACAACTATCGCTATCTGTTTTTATGCGCACCCTCATCGCTCTGCGGGAGAAAGGCGCGGGCAAGGAAAAGCATGTTGTTAAAATGACAGAGCCAACCCGAGGGCTGGCTCTGTTGACGGTCAGGCACGGCCTGGCGGTCTTGGGCGGTATCGCCCGAGAGCCTGGCCCGGTGAGGAGCGTGCAGCCTATGCCGCGAGACTGCCGCCCGCAGGACTGTTGCCGCCGGCGCTGTATGCAAAGGCGCGGCCCGGGAGCGCCGCGGCCGGTGGAAAATCGTCGACCTGGATCAAGCCATCGACCAGGCGCGCGAATTCCAGCAAAGTATTGTGCTCCTGGCCGCTGACGGTGCCTGCCGTCATCGCCGCCGCCAGCCATGGCTGCATGGCGGACAGGCTTTGCGGCAGGTGCCGCAAGGCCGCGCCTTCGGGCGTGTCTTTCAGGCGCTTTTCGATGGACTGCACTTCCGGCAGCAAGACCAGCGCCCGCTCGGCGCAAGCCACCGGATCGCCGCTATCGCTGGCCACATGGCCGTCGGCCAGCAGGCGTTCGCGGTCGGCGCCCGGCGTTTGCAGGGCCAGCGCCACTGCACTGCCCAGTTCATCGGACGGCGGATGGTGGGGCAGGCCAAACGGGAACAGCAAGGTGCGCAGCAACACGGCCAGCACGCGCGCGGGGAAATTGTCGAGCACGCCCGTCAAGCCTTGCTGCGCCTTCACCAGCGCATCTTGCAGCGACCAGTGCACATAGGGCAGGTCGGCCTCGGGCCGGCCATCGTCCTCGTAACGCTTCAGCACGGACGACGCCAGGTACAGCTGCGCCAGCACGTCGCCCAGGCGCGCGGACAGCCGTTCGCGGCGCTTGAGTTCACCACCAAGCACGAACATCGACATATCCGTCATGACGGCAAACGCCGTCGACAGCCGCGTCAACGCGCGGTAGTAGGGGGCCAGTGCGGGCGCGCCGGCGTCGGGCACGGCCGCCAGGCGCGCGCCGCCCAGTCCGTACCACAGCCCTCTGGCCAGGTTGCCCAGCACAAAGCCCACGTGGCCAAAGAAGGCAGCGTCAAAATCGCGCACGGCCTTGCGGCCGTCGCTTTCGCTGACGGCGGCCATTTCCCTGAGTACATACGGATGCGCGCGGATGGCGCCTTGGCCGAAGATGATCAGACTGCGCGTGAGGATGTTGGCGCCTTCGACGGTGATCGCGATGGGGATTTGCTGGTAGGCGCTGGCGAGGAAATTGTTCGGCCCCACGCAGATGCCCTTGCCGCCGAGAATGTCCATGCCATCATTGACGAGCGCGCGTCCCCGTTCCGTGACGTGGTATTTGACGATGGCGGAAATGACGGCCGGCTTTTCGCCCAGGTCGACGGCGTGCGCGGCCAGGGTACGCGCCGCATCCATCAGATACAGGTTGGCGCCCATGCGCGCCAGCGCTTCCTGCACTCCCTCGAACTTGCCGATCGGCATGTTGAACTGGCGCCGCACGGCAGCGTACGCGCCGGTGCCGCGCACTGCCATCTTGCCCATGCCTACGCTGGACGAGGGCAGAGAGATTGCCCGCCCCGCCGCCAGGCATTCCATCAGCATGCGCCAGCCTTTGCCCACTTGCGCCTGGCCGCCGATGACCCAGTCGATGGGGATGAAGACATCGTTGCCGGACGTAGGGCCGTTCTGGAATGCGGCATTGAGCGGATGGTGGCGGCGGCCGATTACCACGCCGTCGTGGCTGGCGGGGATCAGGGCGCAGGTGATGCCCGGTGCATCGTTGTCGGAGAGCAGATGGTCGGGGTCGCTGGTCTGGAATGCCAGGCCCAGCAAGGTCGCCACGGGCGCCAGGGTGATGTAGCGCTTGTTCCAGGTGAGGCGGAAACCCACGGTGGCGCGGCCCTCATGCAGGCCCATGCACACCACGCCCAGGTCGGGAATGGCGGCCGCGTCGGAACCCGCATACGGACTGGTGAGGGCAAAGCAGGGAATCTCGGTGCCGGCGGCCAATCGCGGCAGATAGTAATCTTTCTGGGCTTCGGTGCCGTAGTGCAGCAGCAGTTCTGCCGGCCCCAGCGAATTGGGCACCATCACGCTCACCGCCAGCGCCGAGCAGCGGCTCGACAGTTTCATGACCACCTGCGAATGCATGTAGGCGGAGAACTGTTTACCGCCATATTGTTTCGGGATGATCATGCCGAGGAAACCCTGGCTTTTCATGTAGGCCCACGCCTGCGGTGGCAAGTCGAGTTGCTGCTGCGTTTCCCAGTCATTGACCAGTTCGCACAGTCGCTCGACATCGTGCTCGAGGAAATGGCGTTCCTCGGCAGTGAGCGTGGCGCGGCCATAGGCATGCAGTTTTGTCCAGTCGGGCCGGCCGGAAAACAGGTCGGCATCCCACCACGTGGTGCCCGCCTCGAGGGCGTCGCGTTCCGTGTCGGACATCGTTGGCAGGATGCGCTTGAACAGGGCCAGCAGGCGCGGAGCAAGCAGGGCGCGGCGCACGGGGCCGGGCGCGAACAGTGCAACTAGGCCCAGCAGGGCCAGCATCAGTATGATCGTCAGCATGCGATATCTCCCATTGAATAGGGACAGGATAGGCTGATGTGGCCGATGTTACCGTGCGGTACAGCGCATACGCACAACGCCAACCGCAGGGGTTGGCGTTGTGGTGTGTTGCGTGGGGCGTATTAGCGTTGTGGAACGACGATCACCGTGTCGCCCGTCTCGCCCGTTTTGCCCTTGGCGCCCGTGTCGCCTTTGGCGCCTGCATCGCCGGCGGTGCCAGCGTCGCCCTTGGCGCCATCGTTGCCTTGCATGCCGCTGTCGCCGGTCTGGCCCGTGGCGCCGGTGGCACCCGTCGCGCCGGCAGGGGCTTCGGCGCCCGTGGCACCGGTAGCGCCGGCAGGACCAGGCGCGCCGGCAGGGCCGGGAACGACTTGCACGACGGTCGGCGCGGGTGGCGCTTCGCGCTGGCAAGCGGTCAAGGCGAGGGTAGAGGCGAGCGCGAGCAATATCAGGGTAGGTTTCATGATGCATCCTTTGGCAGTGTGCCGTTATGTACGGAACGGCTCGACGGCGTCGGGCGCGAGTTTCGCATGGCGGTATGGCGGGGAGAGCTGACCAGGCGACCCGTCTGCCGCGTCGCGCAGGGCGCTGGCGGCGGAGGGGTGTGTGGTCTGCCTGCAGCATGGGCTCTTGGGCGGCGGCTGTCCGTACGTTTGCGTACACAGCGGTGGGGTGAGGGAAGTTTTGTGCAAAGGAAAACAAAAAAGCCACCCGAAGGTGGCTTTTTGCTATGTACTGCTTAATTCTTGGTGGCCCGGGGCGGAATCGAACCACCGACACAAGGATTTTCAATCCTCTGCTCTACCGACTGAGCTACCAGGCCAAGGCGGCGAATTATAGCAGAAAGACTTTCCACCTGACCAGAGCTAGCTGTGTTCAAATGCAACAGATGGCCAAAACATGGTGTTTTGGCATCTTTGTATGACCTGAAGGGATGTGGCGATGCAGCGATGTATTGGAGTGCAAGGCCTGGCGGCTGCGGGCTTGTTCAGTTTGTTTTGCGGTACGGCGCGGGCCGATGGCTTGGCCGATCTGAACGCAGCGCTGGCGCGTTTGCAGGGGCAGATGCCGATCAAGGCGCAGGTCGAATCGAAAACCTGGCGCCGCGAGGGGGAGGGCAAGACGGCGGAAGACGATAGCGGCCAGGCCACGGTGGCTGTCGAGGGCGGGCCGGCGGGCTTGCAGGTGCTCTACAGTAAGGAGGTGCTGGCGAAAGTGGAAGCCGAGCAGCGCGCCAGGGTGAAAGATCCGAAGGGCAAGACGCCGATCGGCTTTGCGCTGGGAGAAATGAAGGCGACGGAGCTGCGTTCCATGGTGTCGGCGGCGGACGCCCTGTCGCGCGAAATCGAGGAAGCCGTGTTCAGCGGCGAGAAGATGGATAACTACAAGGGCAAGCCGGCGCGCCTGCTCAGCTTTACCTTGTCGCTCGACAGGGTGCCGGAAAAGGACCGCAAGTATGTGAAGAAGTTCGAAGGCGGCCTCGAGGTGTGGATCGCCGCCGACGGCACGCCGCTGGCCAGCCATTTCCACTTTGACGTCAGCGGGCGCGCTTTCGTCGTCATCAGCTTTACGCAAAAGATGGACGAGACGCGCCAGTATGGCGTCAGCGGCGACCATTTATTGCTGCTGCGCAAGGAAAGCAAGAATGCCACCTCGGGCGCGGGCGAGAAGGTGGAAACCAAAATTATCAAGACCTTGCAGCTGCAGTCCTGACCTGTTACAGAATCACGCAAGCCGCTGATCCGGCGGCTTTTTTACATCGCAGAGCTGCCGCCCAGGCCGCTCTTTTGCAGCACGCAGCGTCCCGCTTCGCAGGTGGCGCCCGGGTCCGTGACGATGGCGCAGGTCGACATCATGCCGTCCGCCTGCTGCTGCTTGCGGCTCGCCTCGGCTTGCGCCTGGGCCAGTGCCTTGAGTTTCTTGCCGTCATAGTCCTTGCTGGACCAGGCCAGGTAGCGCTCGGGCCCGCCGCAGGCCTTGGCGCCGATGGCGAGGGTGTGGCATTGCTGCGTGGAATTGCAGGCGGCGGCGCCCACTTCCGCCTGGATTTGCGCCAGCAAGCTGGCATTGCCGGGGGCGGGCGGCGCATCATTTTGCGTAGGGGCGCTGCCGCAGGCACTGGTGACCAGCAGCAGGATGGCGGCGCACGCGGCGCGTAGGACGGAGTAGGTAGGCGTTTTCATGCCTTCATCATGTGCCACGCTTGCCCAAATGGCAAGCGCGATTCGCGCGCTGGACTATCCTTGATCCCCGTCATTTTCATTGCCAAGCAGTCAAAGTTAATATAAATCAACATCCAACTAGCGATGTACGGGTGGCAACCGGGCCGGTGCGCTGCATTCCCGCGCCGGCGCGTGCCGCCGATTCGGGAATGTTTCCAGGAGTTAGACTATGCGCCGCACCCTCTCACCCTTCCTCTTCATCACCAGCCTGGCCTTCGGCGGTGTGCTGCACGCCGCCGACAAGGAACCGATCCAGCCGATCACCGCCGCCAAGGTGGCCAATCCGGCGATGGTCGAACTGGGTAAAAAGCTGTTTTTCGACCCGCGCCTGTCGCGCTCGGGCTTTATTTCCTGCAATAGCTGCCATAACCTGAGCATGGGCGGCACGGACAACATCAAGACCTCGATAGGCCACAACTGGCAGCGCGGGCCCATCAATTCGCCCACGGTGCTCAATTCCAGCATGAACGTGGCGCAATTCTGGGATGGCCGCGCCAAGGATTTGCAGGAACAGGCGGGCGGGCCCATCGCCAATCCGGGCGAGATGGCTTTTACGCACGAGCTGGCCATCGACGTGCTGGCCTCGATTCCCGCCTACCGCTCGGAATTTCGGCAAGTGTTTGGCCAGGATAAATTGACCATCGAGCAAGTCACGCGCGCCATCGCCGCCTTCGAGGAAGTGCTGGTAACCCCCGGTTCCCGCTTCGACCAATGGCTGATGGGCAAGAAAAGCGCGCTGACGAAAGACGAGCTGGCAGGCTATCAGCTGTTCAAATCGAGCGGCTGTATCGCCTGCCATAACGGTCCCGCCGTGGGCGGCAATACTTTCCAGAAGATGGGGGTGGTGGAACCGTATAAAACGGCGATGACGGCGCAAGGGCGTTCGGCCGTGACGGGCAAGGATGCTGACCGTTTCAACTTCAAGGTACCGACCCTGCGCAACGTGGAATTGACGTATCCCTACTTCCACGATGGCGAAGCGGCGACCCTGACGCAAGCCGTCGACGTGATGGGCCGCTTGCAACTGGGCCGCACGTTTACGCCCGATGAAAACGCCAAGCTGGTGGCTTTCCTGAAAACCCTGACGGGCAAGCAGCCGCAGCTCGTGCTGCCGATCCTGCCGCCATCGTCGGATACGACGCCGCGGCCGGTGCCGTTTGACTGAGTGATTGTGGTGTCGGATTACGCCCTTGCGGGCTAATCCGACCTACTCGCTGCACATAAAAAATGTCCGCATACAAGCGGGCATCGAGGTTTACTTCAATGTTCTCTGGAACAGCTGATAGATGCGGCGGTACTCGTCATACCACGCTTCCGGCTGCACGAAGCCGTGGCGCTCCATCGGGTAGCTGGCCATTTCCCAGTTATCCTTTTTGAGCTCGATCAGGCGCTGCGACAGGCGCACGGAATCCTGGTAAAACACGTTGTCGTCGATCATGCCGTGGGCGATCAGGAGGTTGCCCGTCAGTTTGTCGGCGTATTCGATCGGCGACGAGATTTTATACGCTTGCGGGTCGACGTCCGGCGTGTTCAGGATATTCGCCGTGTACTCGTGGTTGTAGGTGGTCCAGTCCGTCACGGGACGCAGGGCGGCGCCGGACTTGAACACGTCCGGCGCGCGCATCAGGGCCATCAGGCTCATGAAGCCGCCATAGCTGCCGCCATAGATGCCCACATTTTTGATGTCGCCCTGGTGCTGCTGCGCCAGCCAGTTGGCACCGTCGATAAAATCTTCCAGTTCCGGGTGGCCCATCTGGCGGTAGATGGCCGTGCGCCAGGCGCTGCCGTAGCCCATCGAGGCGCGATAGTCGACGTCGAGCACGATATAGCCTTGCTCCACCAGCAGGTTGTGGAACATCTGTTCGCGGAAATACACGGGGTAGCGCTCGGTCACGTTCTGCAGGTAGCCGGCGCCGTGCGCGAACATGACGATCGGATATTGTTTTCCTGCTTCTAACTGCGCCGGGCGATACAACTTGGCCCAGATCGGGGCTGCGCCATGCGTGGACGGTACTTGCACCAGCTCCGGCATGACCCAGCTGCGCGCCTTGAAGGCCTCGCTGCGCGTATCCGTCAAAATATTCGCCTTGCCGCCTGCAACGGAAACCGTCGCCAGCTGGGCCGGCATATAGCTGGTCGAATAGCGTAGCAGCAACTTGCCGCCATCGGGCGACAGGCCGAAATTTTCCACGCCTTTCAGCTTCGTCACTTCGCGTGCGCCGCCATCGCTGGCCGTGCTGGCGCACACTTCATACGTGCCGGGCGCTTGCCGGTTGCACATAAAATAGGCGCTCTTGCCGTCGCGGCTCCATTCGACGGCGCTCACTTCCCACTGGCCGCTGGTCAAGGCGCGCGCCGGAGCGGCGCCCGTCTTCGTGTACAGGTGGGCGTAGCCGCTTTCCTCGGACAGGTACCACAGCGTGGCATTGTCGGGCAGCCAGCCAAATTCCTCGGCGCGGTGGTTGACCCAGGCCGCGTCGCTGATGCGGTGCACGGGCACGAGGGCGCCATTGGCCAGGTCGACGTTGGCGAGCCAGCCATCCTTGTTGTCGATGGCGCGCACGCGCACGGCGACCTTGCTGCCGTCATCGGTCCAGGCGATGCCGTCGCGCTGGGCGTCGATGCGCACGGGGCGGTTGCCTTTCAACGGCGGCAGTTTCTGTTCGGCGCGCAGAAGCGCCAGCGGGTCCACGGCGATGCCGGGCAGGCTGTCGAAAGCGATGTCGCGCACCTGGCCCGTGCGCAAGTCGGCCAGTTTCAGGCTTTGCGCGATGGGCATGTTGCGGCCCACGCGCGTGCGCTCGTCGTCCGCTTCCGGGTAGCCCGTTTCCGTCACGTAGCGGGCCAGTTTACCCAGTTTGCCCTTCTCGGCGGCCTTGTCTTGCGTGACGAACAGCAGCCAGCGGCCATCCGGCGACAGGGCGCTGCCGGGAATGGTGACTTTGTCGCCCAGGTAGATCGGTTCCGGCGCGCGCGTGGCGTCCAGGCGGCGCTCTTCGTGGCGGCGCTCGCGGCTGGCGTCGCGGTCTTGCTTCTGGCGCGCCAGGTTGACGATCAGGCGCAGTTGCAGCTCGCGCAGCGCGTCCGCTTCCGGCTTGGCGTCCGGGTCCTTGGCCGCGCGCAGCAGGGCGACGGGGGCGCTCAGGCGGTCAACGCGGCTCCAGCTGAACCAGTCGCTGCCGCTGCGGTATTGCACGGCGCCGCCGTCGGCGGAGTACTGTGGATCGCTGATGGCCGGGACGCCGCGCGTGATTTGCGTCAAGGCGCCGTTTTTCAGGTCGCGCTCGAACAAGTCGCCGTTGCGCAGCAGGATGGCGCGCGTGCCGGCCCGGTTGACGAGCATCTGCTGGCCATCAAGATGGGCCAGTTGCGCGTCGTCGACCTTCTTGCCGCTATTCAGTCTGGCGTTCGCGCCTGGCACTTGATACGTGTCGCGCAAGGGCGAGCCGAGGCGCTTTTGCTTGTAATACAGCTGGCCATTCCAGCCCCACCACGCCGCTTCGACGGGTGTGCCGATCCAGTCGGGATCGGCCATGGCCTGATCCAGGGTGATGGGCGTGGGTGCTGCGGTGGTGGATGGGGCGGCATGGGCGGCGGGCAGCAGAGAGAGCAGCAGCGGCAGCAGGAGCGGCAGCAGGGGAAGAACCAGACGCATCGGGGATCGCTTTAAAAAAAGGGGATGGTGAAGGTACAGGCTATGCGGCCGGTATTCTAGCGGAGGAGTTTCGTACAGGAAATGTCGGAAAGCTAAGCTTGCTGCCGGACCTGCCAGGCGAGAAAGTCGGCTAGCGGCATCGGCCGCGCATACAGGTAACCCTGCAAGCCGTCGCAATCGTGGGCGACCAGGAAGTCGGCCTGCTCCTGCGTTTCCACGCCTTCGGCCACCACGCGCAAGCCCAGGTGGCGCGCCATGGCCAGGATCGCCTGCACGATGGCCGTGTCGTGTGGCGTGTCGTCGATGAAGCGTTTGTCGATTTTGAGTTCGTACAGCGGCATCGAGGTCAGGTAGGCGAGGCTCGAATAGCCGGTGCCGAAATCGTCGATGGAAAAGCGGATGCCCAGGGCTGCCAGTTCGCGCATGCGCGCCAGCGAGGCGTCGCGCTGGTCGATCAGCAAGCCTTCCGTCAATTCCAGGATCAGGGCGCCGGCCGGCGTGCCGTGTTCGGCCAGCGCCGCCTGCACGCGGGAGGCGAAATCGGGCTGGCGAAACTGGGCCGGGCTGACGTTCACGGACAGGGGAACGGGCCGGCCAGCCTGTGCCAGCAGGCTGGCGGCGCGGCACGCTTCGCGCAGGGCCCAATGCCCCAGCTTGACGATCAGCCCTGATTCCTCGGCGATGGGGATGAAGATGCCCGGTGCGATAAAGCTGCCGTCCGGCTGCGGCCAGCGCATCAGCATTTCGGCGCCCGTCACCCGGCCATGGCGGTCGACCTGCGGCTGCACGTGCATGCATAATTGACTGGCATCGAGCGCGCGCGCCAGCGCCCGTTCCAGGGTCAGGCGACGCTCCACGTCCGCCTGCATGGCCGCTTCAAAGAAGGCGATGCCGTTGCGCCCTTCCGCCTTGGCGCGGTACATGGCGATATCGGCTTCGCGCAGCAAGTCATGCGCCTGCTGCTGCGCTTTCGGCAGCAGGGTCACGCCGATGCTGGCGCTGCAATGATACGACTGCCCGCCGATCTCGAAGTCGCGCGCGATGGCGGTGCGGATTTTCTCGGCCACCTGGGCCGCCGCATGGGCCGCGCCGTGCAAGTCAGCGGCCAGGTGCGCCAGCAGCACGACGAATTCGTCGCCGCCGATGCGCGCCACCGTGTCGGCCTTGCGCATCAGCTGTGCCAGCCGTTCGCCCGCCAGGCGCAGCAGCGCGTCGCCGGTGGCGTGGCCGCGCGCGTCGTTGATGTGCTTGAAGTGGTCGAGGTCGATGAACATCAGCGCACTGATTTTATGGTCGCGCGGCGCGGCGGCCAGCAAGTGGGCGATGCGGTCCATCAGCAGGCGCCGGTTGGGCAAGCCCGTCAGCACGTCGTAGAAGGCCAGGCGGTGGATGTCCGCTTCCGATCGCTTGCGCTCGTCGATTTCGCGTTCGACCGCCACCCAGTGCGTTTGCCTGCCGTCCGCATCCGTAAACGGCACCAGTTCCGCTTCGACCCAGTACGCCTTGCCGTCCTTGTTGTAGTTCAGCAATTCCGCCCTTGCCGGCTGGGCGCAGGCCATGGCGGCGGCGACGCGCGCCAGTTCGCCCGCCTCGGTGGCGGGACCCTGCTGGAACAGCAGGCTGCGGCCCAGCACCTCGGCGCGCGCATAGCCGCTGC
Source organism: Janthinobacterium sp. 78 (assembly GCF_003096775.1). Classification (NCBI taxonomy): domain Bacteria; kingdom Pseudomonadati; phylum Pseudomonadota; class Betaproteobacteria; order Burkholderiales; family Oxalobacteraceae; genus Janthinobacterium; species Janthinobacterium sp. 78. The sequence goes on from NZ_QENT01000001.1 coordinate 1,010,842, forward strand.
TGCGCTCGAAGGCGTCGTTGACGAAGATGATGCGCGTGGCCGGTACCATCCCGGCGCCGGAGCCGGGCGCGGCATCAGCCACTTCGGCCACTTCGGCGATCATCACCATGTCGTTCAGGCGGGCCAGCGCCGTGGCCGTCAAGCGCAGCTCGGCGTTGCGTTGCGACAGGGCCTGGCTGCTGTCTTCCAGGTGGCGCAGCAGGAAGGCGCAGGACAGGGTCAGCACGGCGGCGATGAACAGGAAGTTCAGGGCCACGATCAGCGCGCGCAGCACGGGAGAGTCGGGCGTGCCCGGCAGGTGCAGGGCGACATCCGGATGCAGGCCGAGCAAAAAGATGGTCAGCGAGGTCAGAGCCAGGGTGGACAGGGCGGGCCGCATGCCCAGCAGCAATGCCGCCAGCACGGGCATGAGCATGATGTAGATCTGGCTGACGGGGCCGATTTTCAGTAGCAATCCCACGCCCACCAGGTAGGCGACGATGAGGAATTGCCACACGCGCCAGCGGTAGGGCATGGCGCGCAGATGCCAGATGACGCCGATCCAGCCGAGGGCCAGCAAGTCGAGTGCGACAATGGACCAGATGGCTTCGCTCGCGGCCAGCAGCGCGCTGGGAATGGCCGTCACGAAGCCAAGCAGCAGCACCACCTGCAGCAGGTGCTTGAAGACCTGGCCGCGCCAGTGCGCGAGATCGTTCGACGCCACCACGCTGCCGTCCTTTCTCCAGAATGCCGTGTAACCGTACTGAGCAGTAGGTTGACTAAATACTACGCGTTATCTTTCTCCATGTCATCTTGATCATTCATCATGATTTCCGGCGTTCAACGTTCAGCCTTGTCGACGGATGCATTGATCCATTCGTAAGGCATGATCACTTTGCTGACGACGGGCTTGCCATCCAGCGTTTCCGGCTGGAAGAGGCACTTGGCCAGCGCATCGCGGGCTGCCTGGTCGAGGGCGGGATAGCCACTGGAGCGGATGACTGCCGCTGCGCTGACCTTACCGTCCGCCTCCACCGTGAAGTGCAAGGTCACTCTGCCTTGGGCGCCGCGCCGTTGCTCCCCCGGGGGCCAGGCTGGCGGGGTACAAGCAGCCGGCATACTGGCCGGCACGCGCACGGCAGGTGCCGCAACGGGCGCCGGCGTGCTTGTGTGACAGCCTGCCAGGAGGATGGCGAGGCAGGCGGTGGCCAGCAGGCTGCCGGCAGAGAAAGGGGACAGGCGATAGGGCAAGAGGGAACTCCAGGTGGCGGGAACAAAAAAAAGCCAGCCTTTCGGCTGGCGCTATGGGGTGAAGCGCGCACTGGCGCTTCGAACCGGCGCTTATTTCTTGGGTGCGCTCAGGCATTCTTTCATGAATGCCTTGCGCGCGTCGCCCTTCATGTCCTTGGCATCGGCATTGCACGTTTTCATCTTGGTTTGCTGCGTCATGGCAGGTGCCGGCTTGGCGCTCAGGCATTCCTTCATGAAGGCTTTGCGCTCATCGCCCTTCTTGCCAGCGGCATCGGCATTGCAGGTGGTCATTTTCGACTGCTGCGCCGTCTTGGCGGCGGGGGCCGCTTCCGGTGCGGCGGCAAAGGCGGTGCTGGCAAACGCGGCAGCGATGCAGAGGGCGATTAATTGTTTCATGGCAAATCCTTGTAGACGCAGGCGATGGAAGGGGACGTGCAATCGGCAGTTCACTGCCGATATGCAGAACGTAACTAACTATATGACATTTATCAACAAAATTTCCACGCGTGTGTGTCTTTTTGTTACTGCCAGGCGCCATGCGCCCACCGGCTGGCTCGGGCAGTCATGTTGCGGCGGCAGCGGCCCTGTTTTTTGCTATGCTAGCGTCTTTCCACCGGCCGATGCCGCTGCCTTGGCCGGCGCACCCTCAATACGGAGTAGTTATGGTCTCGTTGCAAGAGCAGTTTTTAAAGGCCGGCCTGGTCGACAAGAAGAAGGTCAAGCTGGCCAACCAGGACAAGAGCAAGCAAAAAAAGGACGAGCGCAAGAGCGGCACGCAAAGTGTCGACGAGGTGCGCCTGGCCGCGCTCGAGACGCAGCGCAAGAACGCCGAACGCGCGCGCGAACTGAACGCGCAGCGCGACGCGGCCGCCAACCAGAAAGCCATCGTGGCGCAGATCGCGCAAATGGTGCAAAAGAACCGCCAGGGCAAGGGCAACCACGGCGAGCTGCCGTACAACTTCACGTTCAACAACAAGATCGAGCGCATCTACGTGACGGCTGCCGTGCAAGCCCACCTGGTGGCGGGCCGTCTGGTGATCATCTGCCTGGGCGGCGCCGTGGAACTGGTGCCGCGCATCATCGCCGACAAGATCGCCGAACGCGATCCGGCCATCGTCGTGCGCGTGAAACAGGCCAGCACGGAAGTGGACGAGGACGATCCGTATGCGGCGTTCCAGATTCCCGATGATTTGATGTGGTAAGGCCGCGCTTGCAGCGTTGAGACACGAATGCAGATGCTGCAAGCAAGAAAATAAGAGCAATCGCTGAGGCTGCTCAACGTCGGCACAGCCCAGCGCGGCATGCTGTGGGAATCTTCCCATCGGGCATGCCATGACGATACTTCCTTACGACCGCTCGCGCCTGCATGCCATGCTGGTGGCGCTCGATCAGCAAGCCGAGCGTGACCTGCGGCACCATCTGTTACACGCAAGGCATGATACCGCTGTCCTGATGCGTGCTGAGAACCGCTCGCGTCGCGTGCTGCAGGCGCTCGATTACGCCAAAGATCCAGCGCTCAAGCGTTTGCGCCTGCAGTTTTCGCAGGTCGATATTGCCACCATATGGCCACAGCTGAGCGAAATTTGCCATGATGTCGCCTTGTGCCTGGGCATGGCCACGCTGGCATCGCAGGCGGCGCTGGAAGCCTTGCTGGCGCAGGTGTTTAACGCGGGCGCCATGGGCAAGTCCATGGTTGCCGGTCTGCGCGACGCCGGCAGCACTTACCGCATGGGCTTAGGCAAACTATGGGGGGCTGATCCTGCGCGCGCCCGCTTTGTTGTGTCTGACTTGCATCGCCCAGCGCCCCATGCCAGCATGGTTGCCGCCGATTTCGCCCATGGCCATGTGCTCGCCGTCACCGCCATGCTGCGCGGCGTGAGCCTCGGTTTACGCCATGGCAGCATGCGGCGGCAAGCCATACTCGGCGCCGCCATGCACAATGCGCGGCTCGGCCCCAAGGTCGCCATGTGGCTGGCGCGCAATGAACTGGCGCTGGCCAGGCATCCGTCCTTGCAGGCGCGAACGGCGGCGATCGAGACGGCGCCAGCCATGCTGGCGCGCACCGCGCCGGCCACTGCCGTCAAAGGCGTGGTGGCAAACGCAAACAAGGTCGCGCGCGACATGGAAATCCTGCGCTTCTACGCGGCCCAGGGCAACCGTGAAGCCTACTGGAACTATCTGGCCGCCGGCGGCGACCGTTATGCGCGGCTGGCGCTGGGTGTCGTGCGCAATGACACCATCAGCGGCGCCATTGCCAACGGTTATGCACAGATGCGGGCAGATCAGCTTGGGAGAGTGATGAGCGAGCGCGACTGGGATCAGTTTGGCATCGAGCTGATGCGGGCTGATCTTGGATATCGTGAAAAATATCGGCCGAATTCGATGGCGCTGGGGAAAATCGCACCGCTTTCGGTGGAAGATGTGGCGAGATATCACGTCGATACATTTGCCAAATTTGACCTGGATGCATATGCGTGGACCGCCCATGTTCCTCTGTCTCCTTATCTGAATGCCCATGATGTCGCAGGCGCGGAGAAAGTCTGGCAGGCCATGCTCGATGAGCGCTTTTACGTCAATGCATCGCGTGTTCTGCGGTCGGAAGGGCGCGCGTTATTGAACGGAGTAAATTCCATGGAGCATGCCGCCTGGCTGGGGAAAATTGGCGTGCTCACGTCAGGCTACGCCCTCGATCCATTCCAGGCCTATGCCGACGCGGACAAGATCGGCAGTTGGCGCTACGCGAATGGCGCCTGGTCGCGCATGCATTTCGATTATCCGGCCGCCATGGATGGCAGCTTCGGCATGGACATGGCGCCTGAGCGGCTGCGCAAGCAATTGGATCTGGACAGGCTGTTCCGCCTGGAACGTCTGCGTCCGATGGACAAACATCCGCAGGACCTCTCTCATCTGATGCCGGGGCAGTGAGATGAGGCAACCACCCCCGTGCAAGCGACATTTGGCAACAAAGATATTGCTCGCCATTTTCTGTCTGGCCGCCCTGGCCTGGTATGCGTCGCCACGCAAACAGCCACCGACCGAACTGCACATGATGGTCAATGGCAATAAGCTTCTCATTCCCGCGAACTATATTCCAAGCTATATGCGGGGCTTGTACGAGCAAGCCGGCAACAGGCAGGGTTTGCTCTTGCAAGCGCAGTGGACGGGGGGCAAGTTGCGGCCCTTCGTCGCTCCGCATGACAATACGCCCGTCTGGATCCGTTATCAGGATGAAGTCTCCATTCTGGTGCAGCATTTTGACGCCAATACGCTGGCCGAAAAGTATCAGCTTGCCCAGCGCTTTAGCTCGATCTGGATGCCGAATCGCAAGCAGGCGGCGTCACGCCATGGCTTGCTGCGCTATGAACACAACGATCTGCCGCAGCGCGTGCGGGAAGATGTGATCACGGTGTTTTATGAAAAGGACTTGTATCTATATCCATCGCGCGAGCGGATAGAAACGCAGATTGTCTGCGACCCCGATTTTTTTCCCGATCCTGGTACGGAAAGAGCGAACGCGCTGAAGAAACGCGGCAAGTTGGTCATTAATCCCCGCTGCTCGCACGATATTTTCCTGCACGGCTTGAGAAATTCTCATATCGACATCGGCTACTTTCGCAGCCATCTGCACGAATGGCAAGCCATCGAGCAGGCTGTGGTCGCGTTGCTGGATTCATTGAATCAAGAGCCGCTGAAGGCCTTGCCGCTGGCGCGGCAGCGCGATGCGCAGCGTGAAAGCGGGATGGGACGATAAACGCAAAAACGCCACCCGAAGGTGGCGTTTTTGAACGTATTAAGAATTCTTGGTGGCCCGGGGCGGAATCGAACCACCGACACAAGGATTTTCAATCCTCTGCTCTACCGACTGAGCTACCAGGCCAAGGTGGCGAATTATAGCAGACCAAAACGGGAATGCAAGAGCCGGCTGCGACTTTTCCCCGATTTCCTGCGTCAGCATCGCTTTATTTGCTTGTGAGGCAAAAATTATTTGATGTGCTCACTATTTTTATCAATAAAGCATGGGCGCATAGTCTGGTCCTCGTTACTGACTTGAGAGGACTGCCGCATGAACGCGATGGCGCGGCTTGATCTGGGGCCGGCGTCCTATACTTCCGGACTATCTGAAAAGCATGGGGCAAACGCTATAATGGCCGCATGAACAGTCCCACTCCCCCCACCATGCGGCGCTTCATGCACAGCCACAGCGACGTTTGCATCGTCGGCAATGGCGCCATCGCGAAAACCACGGCGCTGGCGTTTGCCCAGGCAGGACAAAGCGTCACCCTGTTATCCCCGGTGAGCCCTCCTGCACCCACTGTCAAGCCGGTCGAAGCCAGTTGGGACGTGCGCGTGTACGCGCTCAATCACACGGCGCACCAGCTGCTGTCGTCGCTGAAGGTGTGGGGCGCCCTGGAGGGTGACAGGGTGGCGCCCGTCGACGCCATGCTGGTCAACGGCGACGGCGCGCAGGCGGGCGGACTCGGTTTTGATGCCTACGGCGCCCATGTGGCTACCCTGGCGTGGATCATCGAGGACCGCAACCTGGGCCAGGCGCTGGACGCTGCCCTGAAATTCGCGCCCAACGTCAGCGTGGTGCAGGGCCGCGCCAGCCGCTTGGAATGGACGAACGACTCGGCCATCGTGCACCTCGATGGCGGCGATACCATCACCTGCGCGCTGGTCGTCGGCGCGGACGGTGCCCAATCGTGGGTGCGCGGCCAGTGCGACATCGGCCTCGATTACCGCTCGTATGGCCAGCGCGGCGTGGTCAGCAACTTCGCCTGCGAAAAGCCGCACCATGGCGCGGCGCACCAATGGTTTACGGGCAGCGAAGGCATCGTCGCGCTGCTGCCGCTGCCGGGCGAGCGCGTGTCGCTGGTCTGGTCGGCGCCCGATGCGCTGGCCGATACCCTGATGGCCGAATCGGCCGACGCCCTGGCCGCGCGCCTGGCCGCGTATTGCCACGACAAACTGGGTAAACTCACGCCGCTGCAGCCGGAACTGGTGCGCGCGTTTCCGCTGACCCTGATGCGCCCGCACGCCATGGTGGCGCCGCGCGTGGCCCTGGTCGGCGACGCGGCCCACGTGGTGCACCCGATGGCCGGCCACGGCATGAACCTGGGCTTTGCCGACGTGGCGCAGCTGGTCAAGACGATCAGCGAACGCGAAGCGCACCGCGGCATCGGCGACGAGCGCGTGCTGGCCCGCTATGCGCGCGCGCGCAAGGAAGATGTGCTGCTGATGCAGCTGGCCACCGACGGCCTGGCGCGATTATTCGGCGCCGATCTGGAGCCGCTGCGCGTGGTTCGCAATTTGGGATTAAACTTGCTGGATAAATTACCGGCCCTGAAGCGAAAAATGATTTCGCACGCATTGGGGCATCAGTGAAAATCAGGAAGTCTTAAGATATCGCTGGATAATGGTAGCAGTGAAAATTCAAGGTCGCCGCAGCTGGTCTGCGGCGATCGTTTTATCAAAGAGATAACGACGCCGGGCTCCCTGCCAGTTTCGCCGGGCGTTTCAAGTGGAGAAGTGATAGTGATAACAATGAACAAAAGCATGAGCAAAATTGCCTTGCTGATGGCCTCGGGCCTGATGATGTCGTGCGCCGGCGCGGAAACGCCGACGGAAGCGAGCATCAAAAAGCTGATCGAGCCGCGCCTGGGCGAAGGCGCCAAGGTCGATTCGGTCAAGGAAACGCCGTACGGCGGCCTGTACGAAGTGCGCACGGGTGGCGACATCCTGTACACGGACAAGGCCGCGCAATACCTGTTCGTGGGCCACGTCTTCGACGCCAAGACCTCGCAAGACCTGACCAAGGTGCGCCTGGACGAAGTCAACCGCATCAAGTTCTCCGACCTGCCGCTCGACTCGGCCATGAAAACCGTCAAGGGCAATGGCAAGCGCGTGATCGCCGTGTTCGAAGATCCGAACTGCGGCTATTGCAAGCGCTTCCGCCAGAACGCGCTGAAGGAAATCGACAACGTCACCGTCTACACCTTCATGTACAACATCCTGTCGCCGGACTCCATCGTCAAGTCGCGCAATGTCTGGTGCGCACCTGACCGCAACAAGGCCTGGGATGACTGGATGTTGAACGGCAAGGCGCCAGCCACGGTCGCCGCCACGTGCGCCAATCCGCATGAAAAAATCCTGGCCCTGGGCCAGCAGTTGCGCGTCTCGGGCACGCCGGCCATCTTCTTTGCCGACGGCAGCCGCATTCCGGGCGCAGTCGATGCGAAAACGCTGGAACAGAAATTCTCGACCATTAAGTAATCCGGGCTGTCGCCAGGAAGGCTGGACGGCGCGCCCTCGCAAGGCGCGCTTTTTTTTGCACTTTTTTCCGCTGTCGTATCATCAAGTGTTGTTTGTAGATGCCATAACAATCCAAAAAAGGGGAAGCAGCAGATGATTACACTGAATATCAACGGACGCGACACGCAGGTCGACGCCGATCCTTCCACGCCCATCCTGTGGGCGCTGCGCGATAATCTGAACATGACGGGCACCAAATTCGGTTGCGGCGCGGCCCTGTGCGGCGCCTGTACGGTGCATCTCGACGGCCAGCCGATTCGCTCGTGCATCACGCCGATTTCCTCGGTCGGCGCACAAAAGATCACCACCATTGAAGCGATGGAAAACGACCAGGTGGGCAAGGCGGTGCAGGCGGCATGGGTGCGCCACGACGTGCCGCAATGCGGCTACTGTCAAAGCGGCCAGGTAATGAGCGCCACGGCGCTGTTGCGCAGCAACAAGGCGCCCAGCGATGCCGATATCGACGGCGCCATGAGCGGCAATATCTGCCGCTGCGGCACCTATCAACGGATCCGCGCAGCCATCAAGGACGCGGCCAAGACCCTGGCCTGAGGAGAACGGCATGCGTATCGAATGGTTGAATCAGGAAGCATTGCAGCATGGCGGCGTGACCCTGGGCGCGGCGCTGGCAGCGGCGCCGGTGGCCGTGGTTGGCGCGGCCGATGGCGTCTCGCGGCGCGGTTTCATGAAGGCCGGCGCGGTGGCCGGCGGCGGCTTGATGCTGGGCTTTTTCCTGCCCGGCGCAGGCAAGCTGGCGCAGGCGGCCGATGCCGCGCCCGCCAAACCCGCGTATGCGCCGAACGCCTTTTTGCACATCGCCCCCGATAACACGGTGACGGTGCAGGTGAACCGGCTGGAATTCGGCCAGGGCGTGCAAACGAGCTTGCCCATGCTGATCGCCGAGGAACTCGACGCCGACTGGAGCCTGGTGCATGGCGCGCTGGCGCCGGCCGGCGAGCAGTACAAGGATGCCGCCTACGGCATGCAGATGACGGGCGGCTCGGGCAGCATCGCCCATTCGTTTACGCAGTACCGCGAAATCGGCGCCAAGGCGCGCGCCATGCTGGTGGGCGCCGCTGCCGCACAGTGGAAAGTCAGTCCCGACCAGGTGCGCGCCGCGAAAGGCGTGCTGTATGGCCCCGGCGGGCAAAAGGCGACGTACGGCGAACTTGCCGACGCGGCCATGCGCCAACCCGTGCCTGCCAGCGTCAAGCTGAAGGACCCGCGCGACTTTGCCATCATCGGCAAACCCGTGAAACGGCTCGACGCGGCTGCCAAGTCGACGGGAAAACAGCAGTTCGGCATCGACTTCAAGCCGCCCGGCGCGAAAGTGGCCATGGTGGCGCGCCCGCCCGTGTTTGGCGCGAAAGTAGCGAAGTTCGACGCCAGCAAGGCCAAGGCCATCAAAGGCGTGCTGGAGGTGCTGGAAGTCAAAACCGACCGTGGCGGCAGCGGTGTGGCGGTGATTGCCGACGGCTACTGGCCGGCCAAGCAGGGACGCGACGCGCTGGTGATCGAATGGGACACGAGCGCCGTGGAAAAGGTCAGCAGCGACCAGCAGCTGGCGGCCTTCAAGGCGCTGGCCAAGACGCCGGGTACGGTGGCGCGCGCATTCGATGTCGCCGCATTATCCAAGGCGCCGAAAAAGATCGAGGCCGTCTACGAATTCCCCTATCTGGCACACGCGCCGATGGAGCCGCTCAACTGCGTCGTCGACCTGCAGGCCGACAAATGCACGATGTGGGTGGGCTCGCAATTCCAGACCGGCGACCAGGCGGCGATTGCCGCCACGTCCGGACTGAAACCCGAACAGGTGACCCTGCACACGATGATGGCCGGCGGCGGCTTCGGCCGGCGCGCCGTGCCCTCGTCCGATTACGTGGTCGAAGCCGTCAATGTCGCCAAGGCGTACCGGGCGGCGGGCAAGAGCGGACCATTAAAGCTGATGTGGAGCCGCGAGGACGACATCAAGGGCGGCTACTACCGGCCGTCGCATGTGCACCGCGCGCAGATCGGCCTCGACGCCAAAGGCAAGATCCTCGCCTGGGACCACACCATCGTCGGGCAGTCCATCATGGCCGGCACGCCGTTCGAAGCCTTCATGGTGAAAAATGGCGTCGATGGCACCATGGTCGAAGGCATGGGCGAGCCGTACACCCTGCCGATGAAATTATCCGTGCACACGGCCAAGGCGAACGTGCCCGTGCTGTGGTGGCGCTCCGTCGGCTCGACGCACACGGCCTTCGTCATGGAAACCCTGATCGACGAAGCGGCGCACGTGGCGAAGATGGACCCCGTCGCCTACCGCAAGCAGCTGATCGATGCGAAGCATACGCGCCACATCGCCGCGCTGGACCTGGCCGTGGCCAAGTCCGGCTATGGCAAGAAGAAGCTGCCGAAGGGGCAGGCCTGGGGCGTGGCCATGCATGAATCGTTCAATTCCGTGGTCGCCTACGTGGTGACGGCCTCGGTGGTCAAAGGTGCGCCCAGGCTGCACCAGGTATGGGCGGGTGTGCATTGCAACCTGGCCGTCAATCCCCTGACGATCGAGGCGCAAGTGCAGGGCGCCGCGCTGATGGCGCTGGGCATGACCATTCCCGGCGCGGCCATCACGCTCAAGGATGGCGTGGTGCAGCAGCAGAACTTTGGCGACTACCCGGTGCCGCGCATGCCCGACATGCCGGTGATCGAGGTACACCTGGTGCCGTCGGGCGACGCGCCGACGGGCATGGGCGAGCCGGGCGTGCCGCCGCTGGCGCCCGCGTTTGCCAATGCGCTGTTCGCGCTGACGGGCAAGCGCCTGCGCAAGCTGCCGTTCGATCTGGCGGCCGCATGACGGTAGCAGTTTTTTGAGTACGGTCGGCATCTTGCTGGCAGCCGGAAGGGGACGCAGGTTCGACCCTTCCGGCGTGCAGAACAAATTATTGCAGCCGTTGACGGAAGGCCCGCATGCTGGCTTGCCGGTCGTGGTGGCGGCAGCGACGAACATGCTGGCGGCCTTGCCGCGCGTGCTGGCCGTGGTGCGTGCCGACGACACGCAGGTGGCGCGCGTGCTCGGCGCGCTGGGCTGCGAGGTGCGCGTCTGCCATGATGCCGATACGGGCATGGCCGCCTCGCTCACCTGCGCCATCGATTACGTGCGCGGCGCACCGGGCTGGCTGATCGCCCTGGGCGACATGCCTGGTGTAGAACCGGCTACAATCGCCGCCTTGTCGGAAGCCATCGGCAATGGCGCGCACATCGCCGTGCCCGTGTTCCAGGGCCGGCGCGGCAATCCTGTCGCGTTCAGTGCCTTTCACTTGCCGCTGCTGCTGGCGCTCGATGGCGACCAGGGCGCGCGCAGCATCGTCAACAGCCATGCCGTATGCGACGTGACAGTGGACGACGGCGGCATCTTGCGCGATATTGATACACCTGACGATTTGTCGCCGGTGCATGGCACGCCCGGGCGACTTTAGAACATCCATGCCAGACACGAGAAAAACATGAAAAAAGCTCCAATTAAAAAAAGCATCGCCAAGGCGCCCGCCGCCGGCATCATCTACAGCATCGCCGCCTCTGACCTGGCTGGCCACATGTTCAAGGTCACCTTGACGGTCAAGTCGCCGGCCGCCATCGGCCAGGTCTTGTCCTTGCCGGCCTGGATCCCGGGCAGCTACATGATCCGCGAATTTTCGCGCAACATCGTCAGCATCCGCGCCGAGTCCGAGGGCAAGGCCGTGGCGCTGACCAAGCTGGACAAGCATTCGTGGCAAGCCGCTCCGTGCAAGGGCGCCTTGACGCTCGAATACGACGTGTATGCCTGGGACTTGTCCGTGCGCGCCGCGCACCTGGACCAGAATCACGGCTTCTTCAATGGCACCAGCGTGTTCCTGCGCGTACTGGGCCAGGAGGCCGAGCCGCACGAGGTGCACATCGTGCAGCCGAAGGATGCGGCCTGCAAGACCTGGCGAGTCGCCACCACCCTGCCGGAACTCAAGGCGAAGCGCTATGGCTTCGGCAGCTACCAGGCGGCCAACTACGATGAGCTGATCGACCATCCGGTGGAGATGGGCGACTTCGCGCTGGCCACTTTCAAGGCGTATGGCGTGCCGCACGATATCGTCGTCACGGGCAAGGTGCCGAACCTGGACCTGGACCGTTTGTGCCGCGACCTGAAAGCCATCTGCGAAACGCAGATCGCCTTCTTCGAGCCGAAGACGAAAAAAGCCCCGATGGACCGCTATGTGTTCATGACCATGGCCGTCGGCGACGGTTACGGCGGCCTGGAACACCGTGCCTCGACGGCGCTGATTTGCGCCCGTGCCGACTTGCCGACGACGGCGTCGACCAGCACGGAGATCGGCGACGGCTACCTGAAATTCCTCGGCCTGTGCAGCCACGAGTACTTCCACACCTGGAACGTCAAGCGCATCAAGCCGGCCGCCTTTGCGCCATACAACCTGCAGGCGGAAAGCTATTCGCCGCTGCTGTGGCTATTCGAGGGCTTCACCAGCTATTACGACGACCTGATGCTGGTGCGCGCGGGCCTGATCGACGAGGCAGCCTATTTCAAATTGCTGGGCAAGACCGTCAACAGTGTGCTGCGCGGCAGCGGCCGTACCAAGCAAAGCGTGGCCGATTCCAGCTTCGACGCCTGGGGCAAGTACTACCGCCAGGATGAAAACGCGCCGAACGCCATCGTCAGCTATTACACCAAGGGTTCGCTGATCGCGCTGGCCTTCGACCTGACGATCCGCAGCAAGACGAACGGTGAAAAGTCGCTGGACGATGTGATGCAGGCGCTGTGGCAGCGCTATGGCCGCGATTTCTACAAGGGCAAGGGCCGTGGCGTGACGCCGGCCGAAGTCGAAGCGCTGTTCGATGAGATTTCCGGCACGCGCATGAAGCCGTTCTTCGAGCGCTACATCCGCGGCACGGACGACGTGCCGCTGGCGCGCCTGCTGGCGCCGTTCGGCGTGAAATACAGCGACGCGCGCAGGGCGGAAAAGCCCAGCCTGGACGTCAACCTGGGCCGCGACGGCAACGACGCCAAACTGGCGCAGGTACACCAGGGCGGCGCCGCCCACATGGCTGGCCTGTCGGCGGGCGACGTGCTGGTGGCGGTCGATGGCTTGCGCGTGACGGGCACCAACCTCGATACCTTGCTGGGCCGTTACGCCGTCGGCGCCAGGGTGGCCATCCACGCCTTCCGCCGCGACGAGCTGATGACGTTTGCCACCGTATTGCAGGGCGACCGTGTTCCTGGCGTCAGCCTGGCATTGCTGCCCGCGCCAAAGAAAGCCACGGGGCCGAAGCGTCCTAGCGCGGCATGATGCTGATGGTCATGCGTTAAGACAGAGAACCGGCCGTTATGGCCGGTTTTTCATTTCAAGATGCCACTTCTTCAATGCAAGTAATCCACCAATATTGGCGCTGTACCATCATATTTACCGCAAATGAACTAATTTTCCTTCAACTAAACTAAAATTGCCGAACTGTTTCTTTTAGATCGCGCCCAACGTGCAAACCCTCGATCCACGAACGATCATGCTGATGACGACCCTGATGTGCGGGGCGATGAGCATTGTCATGTTCTCGGTGTATCGCAGTTTCCGGCGCGAGGTACACGGCCTGGGGCATTGGGCGGCCGGTTTGCTGTTGCTGGTGTGTGCGTCCCTGCTGTTCGGCACCCGCGAGGTGCTGCCGTCGGCATTGTCCATGATCTCGGCCAATGCGGCGCTGGTGGCCGGCATCGGCCTGTCGATGCTGGGCACGGAGAAATTCTTTGGCCTGGCGACGAGTCGCCGCGCCTATCTGCTGATACTTGCCCTGGCCCTCGCTGGCAATAGCTGGTGGCTGCTGGTGCGCCCCGACTTCTCGGCGCGCGTGGCGGTCTTCTCCCTGCTGGTCTTCCTGTTTTATGCGCGCCAGGTGCAACTGGTATGGTGCTACGGCGAGCGCCACTTTTCGAGTTTTTTCTTTGGTGCGCTGATGCTGCTGCAAGCTGTCGTGGTGCTGGCGCGCGGCGTGTCGGCATTGCTGCATGGCGGCGCCAGCGTCAACCTGGCGGTGGCAGGCACGCCGGCCGGCATCTATCTGGCGGTCGCCAATTTCATGGCGCTGCTGCTGACGGTGGGCTTCATGACGGTGGCGACGCGCCGCCTGCAGCAGATACTGGAGCGCCGCTCGACCCACGATCCGCTGACGCAAGTGCTGAACCGGCGCGGCTTTGGCGACGCCTATGCGCGCGAGATCGGTAATCTGCGCCGCCGCCGTGTGCCGTTGACACTGCTCAGCATCGACCTCGATTACTTCAAATTGATCAATGACCGCTACGGTCACGCGGTGGGAGACCAGGTGCTGGCGCATGTGGCTACCGTGATCAAAGGCGCCTTGCGCGAATCGGATTGCGTGGCGCGTTTCGGCGGCGAGGAATTCGTCGTGCTGATGCCGGATATGCCTGTGCATAATGCCTTGGGCGTGGCCGAACGCATACGCGCCTTGCTGCGCGAGTCCAGTCATGCAGGACTGCCTTCGTGTACCGTCAGCATAGGCGTCGCTTGCCAGGCCTCGGTGGTGGAGGGGCTGGAAGAATTGCTGTCGCGCGCCGATGCGGCCCTGTACCTGGCCAAGGAGCGGGGACGCGACCGCATCGAGCTCGATGCCGCCGCGCTTACTGCGGACCGGACAATGTCCGCAGCTGGAATCGGTACTGTTCGTTGAACAGGAAGGTTTCGGAGAAATCGAAGGTTTTGGCGTGGCGGTGCATCAGGTGTGCCGCTGGCGGAAAGAGTTCTTGCACGCGCCGCACGGCGGCCAGCGCCGCAGCCGAGGCTTCGCTGTCGCGTGAGCGGTGTACCTGCACGCTTTTCAGCTCGCCGTCGCGGCCCACGCGCAGGTCGAGCACGACGATGGCCGGCAACATGGGCGGCAGACGCCCGCTGAATGTATATGCGCCGTTGGCCGCCATGATCTGCTGCGCCACCAGCGCCTTGTAGGCGTCGATGCTGGCGGCAAGCTGTAGCGCGGCCGGCGTGCGTGGGGGCGCAGGTGCGGGCGTGCGCGCCGCTGGCGGGGCCGCAGTCTGGCAAGCCGACAGCAGGCTGGCGGCGGCAAGGACGATCATCGCGTGTCTCATGCCTGCCAGACTACCATGCTTTAACTGAACAGGCGTTCCAGCTCCACGCCGGGGTCTGGCGCGCGCATGAACGCTTCACCCACCAGGAAGCTGTGGATGTGCGCATCGCGCATGCGTTGCACGTCGGCCGTGCTGTGGATGCCCGATTCCGTGATGATCAATTTGTCTTGCGGGATGCGTGGCAAGAGATTGATGGTCGTGTCGAGCGAGGTCTCGAAGGTGCGCAGGTTGCGGTTGTTGATGCCGATCAGCGCGCTCTTGAGCTTGAGTGCCGCGTCGAGTTCTTCGCCATCGTGGCTCTCGATCAGCACACCCATGCCCAGTTCGTGGGCACACGCTTCCATTTCGGCCATCAGACCGTGGTCGAGCGCGGCGACGATCAGCAGGATGCAGTCGGCGCCCATGGCGCGCGCTTCATAGATCTGGTACATGTCGACCATGAAGTCCTTGCGCAGCACGGGAATGGCGCAGGCGGCGCGCGCCTGCTGCAGGTAATCCACGCAGCCCTGGAAGAACTGTTCATCCGTCAGCACGGACAGGCAGGCCGCGCCATGCGCCGCATAGCTGGCGGCGATGTCCGCCGGGCGGAAGTCGGCGCGGATCACGCCTTTCGACGGCGAGGCCTTTTTGACTTCGGCGATGATGCCGGGCTTGCCGGCGGCGATGTGCTGGCGCAGGCTCGCCTCGAAGCCGCGCAGATCGGCGCGCAGGGCGCTGTCGCTTTCCACGTCGCCGCGCAGGCTGGCCAGGCTGCGATGGGCTTTCGCCTTCGCCACTTCGTCGGCCTTCACGGCCAGGATTTTATCGAGTATGTCGGACATGATGGTCGCTATTCTATCAAGGAGGGCGGGGGGAGCTTACGCTTGCGCCGGGGTGCCAAGCTGCTGCGTCACCTGCACGAATTGTTCCAGTTTTGCCAGGGCGGCGCCCGAGCTGACGGCGATGCGCGCGCGCGCCAGGCCGTCTTCGATCGAGCTGGCCACGCCGGCCGCGTACAGTGCCGTGCCCGCGTTCAGGGCGACTATGTCTGCCGCCGCACCGGGTTCGCCGCGCAGGGCTTCCAGCATCTTGGCCTTCGATTCGATGGAGTCGGCCACCTTCAGGTTGCGGCTGGCGATCATCGACATGCCGAAGTCTTCCGGATGGATTTCATATTCGCGGATTTCGCCGTTGACCAGTTCGCCCACCATGGTGGCGGCACCGAGCGACACTTCATCCATATTGTCGCGGCCATACACGACGATGGCATGCTGCGCGCCCAGGCGCTGCAGCACGCGCACCTGGATGCCGACCAGGTCGGCGTGGAATACGCCCATCAGAATGTTCGGCGCGCCGGCCGGATTCGTCAGCGGGCCGAGGATATTGAAGATCGTGCGTACACCGAGTTCGCGGCGCACGGGCGCCGCATGCTTCATGGCCGCATGGTGGTTCGGTGCATACATGAAGCCGATGCCCGTTTGCGCGATCGACTGGGCGATCTGCTCGGGCTGCAGGTTGATGTTGACGCCCAGCGAGTCGAGCACGTCGGCGCTGCCCGACGAGGAAGAGACGCTGCGCCCGCCATGCTTGGCCACGCGTGCGCCGGCTGCTGCCGCCACGAACATCGAAGCGGTGGAGATATTGAAAGTGTGCGCGCCGTCTCCGCCCGTGCCGACGATGTCGAGCAGGTTGGTGGTGTCGGCCATGGGCACCTTGGTGGAAAACTCGCGCATCACTTGCGCGGCGGCGGCGATTTCGCCGATGGTTTCCTTTTTCACGCGCAAGCCCATGGTCAGCGCCGCGATCATGGTGGGCGACATTTCGCCGGACATGATCTGGCGGAACAGGTACAGCATTTCGTCGTGAAAGATTTCGCGGTGTTCGATGCAGCGCAGCAGGGCTTCTTGTGGGGTGATCGGCATGATGCTTCCTTCTTCAATGATGGCGCAGGAGGACACTGATGGCACGCCGGGGCGTGCGCAGGGAATCAGCGCTCGAGGAAATTCTTCAGCAGGGCGTGGCCGTGCTCCGAGAGGATCGATTCGGGGTGAAACTGCACGCCCTCGATATCGTATTCCCGGTGGCGCACGCCCATGATTTCGCCGTCGTCCGTCCACGCCGTCACTTCCAGGCAGGAAGGCAGCGAGGCGCGTTCGATCGCCAAAGAGTGGTAGCGGATCACTGTGAAGGGGCTGGGCAAGCCTTTGAAGACGCCCACGCCCGTATGCGCGATGAGGGAAGTCTTGCCATGCATGACCTGCTTGGCGCGGATGACCTTGCCGCCAAACGCTTCGCCGATGGCCTGGTGGCCCAGGCAGACGCCCAGAATCGGCTTCTTGCCGGCGAAGTGCTTGAGCACTTCCACCGAAATGCCCGCCTGTGCCGGCGCTTTCGGGCCGGGCGAGATGCAGATGCGGTCCGGGTTCAGCGCCTCGATCTGTTCGAGCGTGATTTCATCGTTGCGGTAGACCCGCACGTCTTCGCCCAACTCGCCGAAATACTGCACGATGTTGTAGGTGAAGGAGTCGTAGTTGTCGATCATTAGCAGCATCTTAAAACTCCCCATCCAGGCCATCTTGCACTTGTTCGGCGGCGCGCAATACGGCGCGCGCCTTGTTTTCGGTTTCCTGCCATTCCATTTCGGGGATCGAGTCAGCCACGATGCCGGCCGCGGCCTGCACGTACAGCATGCCGTCCTTGATCACACCCGTGCGGATGGCGATCGCCACGTCCATTTCGCCGCCAAACGACAGGTAGCCGCAGGCGCCGCCGTAGATGCCGCGCTTGGTGATTTCCAGCTCGTCGATCACTTCCATGGCGCGCACTTTCGGCGCGCCCGTCAGGGTGCCGGCGGGGAAGGTGGCGCGCAGCACGTCCAGGTTCGACAGGCCGTCTTTCAGTGTGCCTTCCACGTTCGAGACGATGTGCTGCACGTGCGAGTATTTTTCGATGACCATGCGGTCGGTGACTTGCACGCTGCCCGTTTCGGCGATGCGGCCGATGTCGTTGCGGGCCAGGTCGATCAGCATCACGTGTTCGGCGATCTCTTTCGGATCGGCCAGCAGTTCGGCCGACAGTTCGGCGTCGCGCTCCGGTGTGGCGCCGCGTGGACGGGTGCCGGCGATGGGGCGCAAGGTGACTTTCTTGCCGCCGTCCGCTCTCGTCTCGTTACGCACCAAAATCTCGGGCGAGGCGCCGATGATCTGCATGTCGCCGAAATTATAGAAGTACATATACGGCGACGGATTGAGCGAACGCAGGGCGCGGTACAGGGTCAGCGGCGAATCGACATACGGTTTACGGATGCGCTGGCCGATCTGCACCTGCATCAAGTCGCCGGCCATCACGTATTCATGCGCCTTGGCGACCGCCTTCAGGTAGTCTTCCTTGGAAAAGTCGCGGATGGTTTCCGTGCGCACGGAGGCGCTGGTGACGGGCGCATCGACGCCGCGGCGCAGCATCATGCGCAAGTCTTTCAGGCGCTGGCGCGCTTTGCTGAACGACTCGGGCTGCGTGGTGTCGGCATACACGATCAGGTAGAGTTTGCCGGACAGGTTGTCGATGACGGCCAGTTCTTCCGTCACCATCAACTGGATGTCGGGCAGGTTCAAGTCGTCTTTCGGCGCGCCGCCGGCCAGCTTTTTCTCGATGTGGCGCACGGTGTCGTAGCCGAAGTAGCCGGCCAGGCCGCCGCAGAAACGCGGCATGCCGGGGCGCAGCGCCACTTTGAAGCGCGATTGGTACTGTTCGATGAAGTCGAGCGGATTGCCTTCGTGCTCTTCGATCACGGCGCCGTTCCTGACGATTTCCGTGCGGTTGCCATGGCTGCGCAGCACCGTGGTGGCGGGCAAGCCGATGAAGGAATAGCGGCCGAAGCGTTCGCCGCCGACGACGGATTCGAGCAGGAAGGTGTTCTTGCCGCCTTGCTGGGTTTGCGCCAGTTTCAGGTACAGCGTGAGCGGGGTTTCGAGGTCGGCAAAAGCCTCCGCGATCAGGGGGATGCGGTTGTAGCCTTGCTGGGCCAGCGATTTGAATTCGAGTTCGGTCATGTGTCTCTCCATGCCGCCAGGGTACGCGTATGCGTCGTGCTGTCAAAGCACAGACCCTGCGGTGGGTTATCAAAAAACCTGCCGGCGCATACAACACGCAAATGCGCGCGTGCCGCCGACAGCAATCTTACACGGCTCGGCCCTTAGGCCTGCCAGGATTGCCAGCGTCGCCAAAGCCAGGCCTCAATCGAGCCGGTTTGGGTGACATTGTGTTTTTTGATGAGAAACGTGTTCACGATATGGTGTTAGGTATGGTCAGTATGCTGGTCTGTTGTGCATGCTAATAAAATGCGCCGCTTCGAGCAGCGTATTTACTATACCATCGGAATCGGTGTCGTGTATAGAGTGTCCGTGGTTGTAACCATACGGTACGGTCAAGACGGGACAAGCCGCAGCCCGTGCCGCTTGCGCGTCATTCGAGGAGTCGCCGATGGCCACCACTTTGGCGGGCGCCAGGTCGAAGTCCGCACACACTTGCAGCAGCGGCATGGGATGCGGTTTTTTCTGCGGCAGCGAATCACCGCCGTAGACGATCTCGAAATACTGTGCCAGGTTTTTCTGCTGCAGCAGGGGCAGGGCGAAGGCGATCGGCTTGTTGGTGACGCAGGCCAGGCGCAAGCCCGCCGCCTTCATCGCCGCCAGCCCCGCTTCCACGTCCGGATACAGGGTGCTGAACTGGCCATTGATGGCCAGGTAATGACGCTGGTAGGCGTCCATGGCGTGCTCGAAATGCTGTTCCACGCCGGCCGCGTCGAAGTCCAGGGCCAGCACGGCGCGGATCAGGTTTTCCGAGCCCTTGCCCACCATCAGCTTGATGGCCTCGGCGCTGATGGGCGCCAGATCGAATTCGGCGCGCATGCCGTTGATGGCGACATGAAAATCGGGCACGGTGTCGAGCATCGTGCCATCGAGGTCGATGATGGCGGCGCGCACGCCGGCCAGTACGTGGTCTTTCACCGTGCCCGCTTGCATCAGGCGCCCGTCACTTTTGCCAATTCGGCACGCATGGCGTCGATGACGGCCTTGTAATCGGGCTTGCCGAAGATGGCCGAGCCGGCGACGAAGGTGTCGGCGCCGGCGGCAGCGGCGGCGCCGATGTTGTCGATCTTGATGCCGCCATCGACTTCCAGCATGATGTCACGGCCCGATTCGTCGATCATGCGGCGCGCTTCGGCGATTTTTTTCAGTGCTTGCGGAATGAAGGACTGGCCGCCGAAGCCCGGGTTGACCGACATGATCAGGATGATGTCGATCTTGTCCATCACGTGTTCCAGGTAGTGCAGCGGCGTGCCCGGGTTGAACACCAGGCCCGATTTGCAGCCATTGTCGCGGATCAGCTGCAAGGAACGGTCAAGGTGATCCGACGCTTCCGGGTGGAAGGTGATGATGTTCGCGCCAGCCTTGGCGAAATCCGGGATAATGCGATCGACAGGCTTGACCATCAGATGCACGTCGATGGGTACTTGCACGTGCGGGCGAATCGCTTCGCACACCAGTGGGCCGATGGTCAGGTTCGGCACATAATGGTTATCCATCACGTCGAAGTGGATGATGTCGGCGCCGGCGGTAACGACGTTGCGCACTTCCTCGCCCAGGCGGGCAAAGTCGGCGGACAGGATGCTGGGAGCGATACGGAATGTTGTCATGGTGGCTTAGGGCTAAGAGTAGAAAATGCGAAGATGCGCTATTTTACGCTTGACGCCGTTACCATGCCTTACTGGAACGCAGAATACACGGCGCGCGATGGCCAATGCGGCGCGCGCGACACACAATATACGACTGGCAATGTCTGAATAGGAATGACGATGGCGACTTATGAATTTACGGTAACGGTCAAGACACAATATCTGCCCGAGCAATCGGCCCCCGACCAGGGGCGGCACGTGTTCAGCTACACGATTCGCGTCGTCAACACGGGCACGGCAGGCGCGCAATTGATTTCGCGCCACTGGGTCATCACGGATGCGAACAACAAGGTCGAAGAGGTGCGCGGCCTGGGCGCCGTCGGCCACCAGCCGCTGCTGCAGCCGGGCGAGCAGTTCGAATACACGAGCGGCACCATGCTGGGCACGCCGCAAGGCTCGATGCACGGCGAATACTTTTGCGTGGCCGAGGATGGTCATCAGTTCGAAGCGTCGATTCCCGAGTTCGTGCTGTCGGTGCCGCGTACCCTGCATTAAGGAAACGCCGGGGGCTTGCGCCCCCACTTACTTCAGCTTTTCGGTGCTGTCCTGTTCTTCGCCGAGCTGTTTGCGCGCCGGTGGTGCGGGCTTTTTGCCCGAATACATGGTCCACCAGACTATAAATGCCAGCAAGAAGAACGCCACCAGCGCCTCTATCATCAAGATCCACATACGCACCCCTATGTTATTTACCCGCAGCTTAGTATTTACCCGCCGTCTGTTGACACGCGGTAGTCTACCCGTTTCAATCAGCGCCGTCGCGCTTGCGCTTTCCGCCTGTACCACGCCGCCGGCAGAGCCGGTTACTGCGACTGGCAAGGCGCCTGCGATCGCTCCGACTGTCGTCAGGCCGGTGCCGGCCAAGCCGGCCGAGGTCAAGGACACGCTGGATGCAGCGGCAGCCCCCACCTTCGTCCCCGCCAAATTTGCCGCCTTGCCAGGCTGGGCCCGCGACGACATGCGCGCCGCCTGGCCCGCCTTCATGGCTTCATGCGGCGTGCTGGTCAAGCGTCCGGACTGGAAGGAATCGTGCACGATTGCGCGTCAGGTGAATGCCGATAGCGACAAGGCCATCCGTCTGTTCTTCGAGACCTTCTTTGTGCCCAATCAAGTCGTCACCGCCGATGGCGCCAATACTGGTTTGGTGACCGGTTATTACGAGCCGCTGCTGCACGGCGCGCGCAAGCGCGGCGGTCCATATCAGACGCCGCTGTACAAGGTGCCTGACGATCTCGTTTCGGTGGACTTGTCCGGCGTGTATCCGGAATTGAAGAACATGCGTTTGCGGGGCAAGCTGGTGGGCAAGAAGGTGATCCCGTACGCGACCCGCGCCGACATCGAGCGCGCCACGTCCGTCACGGGCAAGGAATTGCTGTGGGTGGATGACGAAGTCGAGGCCTTCTTCCTGCAAGTGCAGGGTTCCGGGCGCGTGCAGTTGACCGATACGCAGGAAACCGTGCGCGTGGCGTACGCGGACCAGAATGGTCACCCGTACAAATCGATCGGCCGCTACCTGGTCGACAAGGGCGAGCTGACGTTGAGCCAGGCGTCCGCGCAGGGCATCAAGGCGTGGATCGCCGGCCACCCCACGCGCAAGGATGAATTATTCAACGCCAATCCGAGCTATGTCTTCTTCAAGGAAGAGCGCCTGCCCGATCCCAAAGTGGGACCGAAGGGCGCATTGGGCGTGCCGTTGACGCCGCAGCGCTCGGTGGCCATCGATTCGCGCTTCCTGCCGCTGGGTGCGCCCGTGTTCCTGTCCACCACGCAAGCCAATAGCGAGATTCCCATGCAGCGGCTGGTGATGGCGCAGGATACGGGCGGCGCCATTCGCGGCCCCATCCGGGTCGATTACTTCTTTGGTTTCGGTGCGGAAGCGGCGGAGAATGCGGGCCGCATGAAGCAGAGCGGCGCCGTGTGGGTGTTGTTGCCGAAGCAGGCGCCGGCGCGCTGAGTTTCTCGCGGCGCCGGGCGGGGATTGCGCTAACGCAAGGTTAGCGCAAGACCATGACAGGTAAATGGGTATGCGCCAGCACTTTTTGCGTTTCGCTGCCCACGAACAGCTTGTTCAAGCCTTTGCGGCCATGCGAAGCCATCAGGATGATGTCGCAATGGTAGGTTTGCGCCGCATTGACGATTTCCTCGTGCGGGCTGGGCGAGACGACGACCACGCCTTCAAAGGGCACGCCGACGGCGCGCGCCGCTTCACCGATCTTGTCGACGGCGCGTTGCGATGCCTCCTGCATCTGCTGTTCATACAGGCTGGCGTCGAGCACGATGCCGCCATCGGCCATCGGCGAGAACGGGAACGGTTGCACCACGCTGAGGGCGACCAGCTTGGCCTTGTTCAATTGAGCAAAGGCGAGGGCCGTCTCGGCCGCTTTGTCGGACAGCGGCGAGCCGTCGGTGGGAAATAAGATGGTGTTAAACATGACGTGCTCCTAGAGTGATGTAAGACAGCTTATGGATTTACCTCAATTAATTCCTTGATGTAAATCAAAACTCACAGGCTTTGGCATGAATAGTGTCGCCAAGGCAATCTTTCAGCAGTGTATGCCCGTTTATCGCTTCAGGTGCGCACGCTACGCAGCGGCGTGCCCCACACCATGGCGATCGTCAGTGCGATGCTGCCTGCCGCGATGCAGGCCAGGCCATTGCGCACGCCAAAGTGTTCCGCTACCCAGCCGGCGGCCAGCGCGCCCAGCGGCGCCGTCGCCACCGTCAGGAAGCGCATGGTTGAGGTCATGCGGCCCAGCATGGGGTCGGGTGTGACTTTCTGGCGCAAGCCCAGGTAGGGAATGAAGAACAGCATCACGCCGCAATCAAAAAAGAACATCAGCACGGCATAGGCCACGGCACTGGCCGCCGCACTGCCTAATAGTAAGGCGGGGATGGTGGGCGTCAGGGCAAAGCACACGGAGGTGGACGACAGCCCGATCAGGATGGTGCGACCGGCGCCATAGCGGCGCGTCAATGGCTTGACGATGAAGGCGCTCAGCAGCACGCCGGCGCCACCGAGCATCTGCGTCATGCCCAGCACGCCAGGACTCATGCCCAGGTCGCGCGTGGCAAACAGCACCGTCAAGGCCATGCTGGCGTAAAACAGGAAGTGCCAGATGCCGGCGCCCCAGGCCAGCGCGCGCAGCAGCGGTTCGCGCCAGACAAACAGCAAGCCGTCGGCGATGTCGCGCAAGGCGTGCTTGTCGGACGGTGCAGGCCGCGGATCGCGCACGCTCATGGCGCGCAGATTGAAGACGGACACCAGATAGCCGCAGGCCGTGCACAGGATGGCGACGGGCGCCGACAGGACTTGCACCAGCACGCCGGCCAGGCCGGGGCCGATCAGGCGCGAAGCCGATTCGGTGGCAGCAAATTTTGATTGCGCATCGATCAAGCCGTCGCGGCCCACCAGGAAGGTCAGGAAAACCTGTTCGGCGCCGCCGCCGACAACGAAGCCCGTGCCGATGATGAATCCCACTATATATAACCAGGGCATCGACAGCACGCCGCACCAGTAGGCGACGGCGACGCTGGCCAGCGCCAGGCCCGACATGGTTTCGCTGAACAGCATGATCGGGTGCTTGCTGCGCCGGTCCAGCAGCACGCCGACGGGCAAGCCGAAGAGGGCAAACGGCAGCGCCTGCAGGGCGACGAGCACCCCCATTTGTTCTGGCGTCGCATGTAATAACAATACCGCGCACAGGGGCAGGGCCAGCGAGGTGATCTGGGCGCCGAAGCAATTGAGGCCGTTGCTGAACCACAGGCGGCGAAAATTGACGCTGGCGGCGCTGCCGTCGCCGCGCAAATGGCGGGCGCAGTACTGGAAGAAGGAAGAGAAAATACGCTGCTCGATAAAGGTGGTCGGGCTCACAATAATAGCAGCGCACTTGTCGCGCCGCCGCTGTTAGCCGCTACAATCGTCACACCGTTCATCCAGAGGAGACACCATGCAATACGAAGACTTGATCATCGATATCCAGGACAAAGTGGCGGTCATCCGCCTGAACCGCCCGAAGGCACTCAACGCTTTGAACGACAACATGATGAATGAACTGGGCGACGCCCTGCTGAAATTCGACGCGGACGAGAATATCGGCTGCATCGTGCTCACGGGCAGCGAAAAAGCGTTTGCCGCCGGCGCCGATATTGCCGCCATGGCCGATTACACCTATCCGGACACCTTTACCCAAGGTTACATCAGCCGCAACTGGGAGCATATCTTGCGCGTGCGCAAACCCGTGGTGGGCGCCGTAGCTGGCTACGCACTTGGTGGTGGCTGTGAACTGGCCATGATGTGCGATTTCCTGATCGCCGCCGACAGCGCCAAATTCGGCCAGCCGGAAATCAAGGTTGGCGTCACGCCGGGCGCGGGTGGCACGCAGCGCTTGCCGCGCGCCATCGGCAAGGCCAAGGCCATGGATCTGCTGCTGACGGCGCGCACCATCGACGCTGCCGAGGCGGAACGCATCGGCCTAGTGTCGCGCGTGGTGCCGGCAGATAAATTAATGGAAGAAGCCTTGGCTGCCGCCAAGACCATCGCCGCCATGCCGACCTCGGTGGCCATGATGATCAAGGATTGCGTCAACCGCGCCTTTGAAACGACCCTGAGCGATGGCGTCGCCTACGAGCGCCGCTTGTTCCAGGCTGCCTTCGGCACGCCTGCACAAAAAGAAGGCATGCACGCTTTCCTGGAAAAGCGCTTGCCAAACTTCGACGGTCTTTGATATGATTCGCCTCCTCGCAAAACGACGCACACAAAACATGGTGTTGCAGAGTAAAACGGGGAGAAAAAGAAGGTTGACGAAATGCTGAAAAAGCTCCATACTCTTCCTTCTTCGCAGCTGATAAACACAACGCTTTGTCGATAGCGCGAAAGTAGCACCGAATACAGTTCTTTAACAATTAACAGTCGATAAGTGTGGGCATTTGATGTAAGTGCAGCAGTGATCTTCGGATCGCTGTAAAACTTAAAATATCAAATGTTCACAAGAAATAATGAAATAGGCGCTACGCAAGTAGTGGCCTGTCAGTTTTTTGAGTGAGCGACCCATCAGCAATGATGGTGCCTGTAAAAGGGCAAAGTAACAGAGATTAAACTGAAGAGTTTGATCCTGGCTCAGATTGAACGCTGGCGGCATGCCTTACACATGCAAGTCGAACGGCAGCACGGAGCTTGCTCTGGTGGCGAGTGGCGAACGGGTGAGTAATATATCGGAACGTACCCTAGAGTGGGGGATAACGTAGCGAAAGTTACGCTAATACCGCATACGATCTAAGGATGAAAGTGGGGGATCGCAAGACCTCATGCTCGTGGAGCGGCCGATATCTGATTAGCTAGTTGGTAGGGTAAAAGCCTACCAAGGCATCGATCAGTAGCTGGTCTGAGAGGACGACCAGCCACACTGGAACTGAGACACGGTCCAGACTCCTACGGGAGGCAGCAGTGGGGAATTTTGGACAATGGGCGAAAGCCTGATCCAGCAATGCCGCGTGAGTGAAGAAGGCCTTCGGGTTGTAAAGCTCTTTTGTCAGGGAAGAAACGGTGAGAGCTAATATCTCTTGCTAATGACGGTACCTGAAGAATAAGCACCGGCTAACTACGTGCCAGCAGCCGCGGTAATACGTAGGGTGCAAGCGTTAATCGGAATTACTGGGCGTAAAGCGTGCGCAGGCGGTTTTGTAAGTCTGATGTGAAATCCCCGGGCTCAACCTGGGAATTGCATTGGAGACTGCAAGGCTAGAATCTGGCAGAGGGGGGTAGAATTCCACGTGTAGCAGTGAAATGCGTAGATATGTGGAGGAACACCGATGGCGAAGGCAGCCCCCTGGGTCAAGATTGACGCTCATGCACGAAAGCGTGGGGAGCAAACAGGATTAGATACCCTGGTAGTCCACGCCCTAAACGATGTCTACTAGTTGTCGGGTCTTAATTGACTTGGTAACGCAGCTAACGCGTGAAGTAGACCGCCTGGGGAGTACGGTCGCAAGATTAAAACTCAAAGGAATTGACGGGGACCCGCACAAGCGGTGGATGATGTGGATTAATTCGATGCAACGCGAAAAACCTTACCTACCCTTGACATGGCTGGAATCCTCGAGAGATTGAGGAGTGCTCGAAAGAGAACCAGTACACAGGTGCTGCATGGCTGTCGTCAGCTCGTGTCGTGAGATGTTGGGTTAAGTCCCGCAACGAGCGCAACCCTTGTCATTAGTTGCTACGAAAGGGCACTCTAATGAGACTGCCGGTGACAAACCGGAGGAAGGTGGGGATGACGTCAAGTCCTCATGGCCCTTATGGGTAGGGCTTCACACGTCATACAATGGTACATACAGAGCGCCGCCAACCCGCGAGGGGGAGCTAATCGCAGAAAGTGTATCGTAGTCCGGATTGTAGTCTGCAACTCGACTGCATGAAGTTGGAATCGCTAGTAATCGCGGATCAGCATGTCGCGGTGAATACGTTCCCGGGTCTTGTACACACCGCCCGTCACACCATGGGAGCGGGTTTTACCAGAAGTAGGTAGCTTAACCGCAAGGAGGGCGCTTACCACGGTAGGATTCGTGACTGGGGTGAAGTCGTAACAAGGTAGCCGTATCGGAAGGTGCGGCTGGATCACCTCCTTTCTAGAGTTTGCACGAATCAGTAATGATTCACGCATCAAATGTTCACACTTATCGGCTGTTAATATAAAGAACAGCATTTGGGGCTGTAGCTCAGCTGGTTAGAGCACCGTGTTGATAACGCGGGGGTCGTTGGTTCGAGTCCAACCAGCCCTACCAGTTTCTGTAGTCTGGAAATACCCTAGGGGGATTAGCTCAGCTGGGAGAGCACCTGCTTTGCAAGCAGGGGGTCGTCGGTTCGATCCCGTCATCCTCCACCAAAAGTTCAAACGTAAATCAGTGCTGATTAATGCGCCGGGATTTAGGTTTGGTCTTTTCGAGATCAAGTGCTGTATGTTCTTTAACAATCTGGAAGAAGTAAAGATTATTTATTGATCAAGTCTATGCGTGCAGCAATGCATGAGGCGACTTGATGGGTAATGATTGTATGTATCAACAAACAAGCAACAACGTTGTACTTTCTTATTCCTGTAACGCTCTTTCATCATGCAAATGATGAGAGGCTAACGTTATAGGGACAAGCGAATAAGTGCACATGGTGGATGCCTTGGCGATTACAGGCGATGAAGGACGTAGTAGCTTGCGATAAGCTGCGGGGAGTGAGCAAACACACTTTGATCCGCAGATTTCCGAATGGGGCAACCCACCCTTTTAGGGTATTGCATACTGAATACATAGGTATGCAAGGCGAACGCGGCGAACTGAAACATCTAAGTAGCTGCAGGAAAAGAAATCAACCGAGATTCCCAAAGTAGCGGCGAGCGAAATGGGAAGAGCCTGTACGTGATAGTCGGACTGATAGAAGAATCCTCTGGAAATAGGAACCGTAGCGGGTGATAGTCCCGTATTCGAAATCAGACCGGTGATACTAAGCGTACGACAAGTAGGGCGGGACACGTGACATCCTGTCTGAATATGGGGGGACCATCCTCCAAGGCTAAATACTCGTAATCGACCGATAGTGAACCAGTACCGTGAGGGAAAGGCGAAAAGAACCCCGGAAGGGGAGTGAAATAGATCCTGAAACCGTGTGCATACAAACAGTAGGAGCGGACTTGTTCCGTGACTGCGTACCTTTTGTATAATGGGTCAGCGACTTACATTCAGTGGCAAGGTTAACCGAATAGGGAAGCCGTAGAGAAATCGAGTCCGAATAGGGCGATCAGTCGCTGGGTGTAGACCCGAAACCAAGTGATCTACTCATGGCCAGGATGAAGGTGCGGTAACACGCCCTGGAGGTCCGAACCCACTAATGTTGAAAAATTAGGGGATGAGCTGTGGGTAGGGGTGAAAGGCTAAACAAACTTGGAAATAGCTGGTTCTCTCCGAAAACTATTTAGGTAGTGCCTCAAGTATCACCATCGGGGGTAGAGCACTGTTATGGCTAGGGGGTCATTGCGACTTACCAAACCATTGCAAACTCCGAATACCGATGAGTGCGAGCTTGGGAGACAGACGTCGGGTGCTAACGTCCGGCGTCAAGAGGGAAACAACCCAGACCGCCAGCTAAGGTCCCAAAGATTGGCTAAGTGGAAAACGAAGTGGGAAGGCTAAAACAGTCAGGATGTTGGCTTAGAAGCAGCCATCATTTAAAGAAAGCGTAATAGCTCACTGATCGAGTCGTCCTGCGCGGAAGATGTAACGGGGCTAAGCCAGTCACCGAAGCTGCGGATATCCTTTATTGGATATGGTAGGAGAGCGTTCTGTAAGCCTGCGAAGGTGTCTTGTAAAGGATGCTGGAGGTATCAGAAGTGCGAATGCTGACATGAGTAGCGATAATGGGGGTGAAAAGCCTCCACGCCGTAAGCCCAAGGTTTCCTGTTCAACGTTCATCGGAGCAGGGTGAGTCGGCCCCTAAGGCGAGGCAGAGATGCGTAGCTGATGGGAAGCAGGTTAATATTCCTGCACCGTCGTATGATGCGATGGGGGGACGGATCGCGGAAGGTTGTCCAACTGTTGGAATAGTTGGTTTTTGGCTCATAGAAGGTACTTAGGCAAATCCGGGTACGGAATTCAAGGGGTTGAGACGAGTGCACTTGTGCACGAAGCAATCGGAAGTGGTTCCAAGAAAAGCCTCTAAGCTTCAGTCATACGAGACCGTACCGCAAACCGACACAGGTGGGCGAGATGAGTATTCTAAGGCGCTTGAGAGAACTCGGGAGAAGGAACTCGGCAAATTGGTACCGTAACTTCGGGAAAAGGTACGCCCCGGTAGCTTGATTGGTTTACTCCATGAGGGTGAAAGGGTTGCAATAAACTGGTGGCTGCGACTGTTTAATAAAAACACAGCACTCTGCAAACACGAAAGTGGACGTATAGGGTGTGACGCCTGCCCGGTGCTGGAAGATTAAATGATGGGGTGCAAGCTCTTGATTGAAGTCCCAGTAAACGGCGGCCGTAACTATAACGGTCCTAAGGTAGCGAAATTCCTTGTCGGGTAAGTTCCGACCTGCACGAA
Organism: Janthinobacterium sp. 78; assembly: GCF_003096775.1. Taxonomy (NCBI): domain Bacteria; kingdom Pseudomonadati; phylum Pseudomonadota; class Betaproteobacteria; order Burkholderiales; family Oxalobacteraceae; genus Janthinobacterium; species Janthinobacterium sp. 78. The sequence goes on from NZ_QENT01000001.1 coordinate 1,040,293, forward strand.
TGGCGTAACGATGGCCACACTGTCTCCTCCCGAGACTCAGCGAAGTTGAAATGTTTGTGATGATGCAATCTACCCGCGGCTAGACGGAAAGACCCCATGAACCTTTACTGTAGCTTTGCATTGGACTTTGAACCAATCTGTGTAGGATAGGTGGGAGGCTTTGAAGCGGGGACGCTAGTTCTCGTGGAGCCAACCTTGAAATACCACCCTGGTTTGTTTGAGGTTCTAACCTTGGTCCGTTATCCGGATCGGGGACAGTGCATGGTAGGCAGTTTGACTGGGGCGGTCTCCTCCTAAAGTGTAACGGAGGAGTTCGAAGGTACGCTAGATACGGTCGGACATCGTGTTGATAGTGCAATGGCATAAGCGTGCTTAACTGCGAGACTGACAAGTCGAGCAGGTACGAAAGTAGGACATAGTGATCCGGTGGTTCTGTATGGAAGGGCCATCGCTCAACGGATAAAAGGTACTCTGGGGATAACAGGCTGATTCCTCCCAAGAGTTCATATCGACGGGGGAGTTTGGCACCTCGATGTCGGCTCATCACATCCTGGGGCTGTAGCCGGTCCCAAGGGTATGGCTGTTCGCCATTTAAAGTGGTACGTGAGCTGGGTTTAAAACGTCGTGAGACAGTTTGGTCCCTATCTGCCGTGGGCGTTGGAAATTTGAAGGGGGCTGCTCCTAGTACGAGAGGACCGGAGTGGACGTATCTCTGGTGTACCGGTTGTCACGCCAGTGGCATTGCCGGGTAGCTAAATACGGAAGAGATAACCGCTGAAAGCATCTAAGCGGGAAACTTGCCTTGAGATGAGATTTCCCAGAGCCTTGAGCTCTTTGAAGGGTCGTTCGAGACCAGGACGTTGATAGGCTGGGTGTGGAAGTGCAGTAATGCATTAAGCTAACCAGTACTAATTGCCCGTACGGCTTGTCCCTATAACCTTAGCAGGTACAGAGGATAAGACGGTACAACGTTGTGCGTTTGTTGATACTACTATTCATTACCCCAATCTTTGCTTCTTCCAGATTCAGGCTTTGTCGCTCCACTGAGGACAAATGCCAGTACAAGTTATGCCTGATGACCATAGCAAGTTGGTCCCACCCCTTCCCATCCCGAACAGGACCGTGAAACAACTTTGCGCCGATGATAGTGCTGCAACCAGTGTGAAAGTAGGTTATCGTCAGGCTTGTTATACGCAGTAGAGAAAAACCCGATCAGCAATGGTCGGGTTTTTTTTCGCCTGGATATTTGCCGGGGTCTGGGGGCAGACCCCGGCTGTTGCTGGGTTTTATCGACTCACGTCTTCCCAGCTCACGCCAAACTTCGTCAGGTATTTTTTCAGCCTGTCTGCGTCATTCGGCTTGGCTTTCGCCGCACGCGAGACGGCATACAGCGTGCGGCCCGCATCGGACAGGCTGTTCGATTGCCGGCACACCTGGATCACAGCCTGCAACTGCAGCGCATCGAACAGGTCGAGTTGTGAAGCCGCCTGCTCTCCCATGATCCCTGTCAGATCCACTTCCCCGCTATCGCTGCGCCCACCATGATGTCGCCACATCCGCTGCAGGCGCTTGATCTCTTCGTCGACGACACTATCCGTGATGCGCCCCGCCTCCGACAAAGTAGCCAGGCGCGTAACGGCGGCAGACAGGTCGCGGAAATTGCCTTTCCATGCCGAGGTGGGTAGGGTGGCGAAGCGCATGAAGCGTTCGCGCGCCTCCTTGTTGAAGCGCACTCTTTCGCCCGTTTCGGCGCCATATTGCGCCAGCAGGTATTCCAGGTTCGGCTCGATGTCTTCCGGCCGCTGTGCCAGGCCCGGTAATTCGTAGGTCCACAGGTTGATGCGCGCATACAGGTCTTCGCGGAAGCGACCGGCGGCCACCTCTTCACCCAGGTCGCGGTTGGTGCCGGCGATCAGCTGGAAGTCGCTTTGCACTTCCGTATCGGCACCGACGGGGAAAAAGCGCTTTTCCTCGATGGCTTTCAGCAGCATCGCCTGCTCGTCGAGTCCCAGCTCACCGATTTCATCGAGAAACAGCAAGCCCTTGTGCGCGCTGCGCAGCAAGCCGGGCCGATCCGCTCCCGCGCCCGTGAAGGCACCCTTGATATGGCCGAACAGGGTGGAAGCGGCGCCATCGCCATGCAGGGTGGCGCAATTGAGGTCGATGAATTTGCCGTCGATCTGGTGGCGCGATTTTTTCAGCTCATACACGCGGCGCGCGAGCAAGGATTTGCCGGCACCGGTCGGCCCCATCAGCAGCATGGGGGCTTTCGATTTGATGGCGACGCGCTCGATTTCCTCGATCATGCCGTTGAACTTCGCATTGCGCGTGGCGATGCCGGACTTCAGGAAGGCCACGCCTTCGGCCTGTTCGCGCGTAAAACGCTGGGCGATCTGGTCGTAGCGCGACAGATCGAGGTCGATCAATGCGTAGCTGCCGGGATTGCCGGCGGCCTGGCGCCTGGGCGGCGACGTTTGCACGAGACGGCCCGGAAAATAGCGTGCTTCCGTCATCAGGAACATGCAGATCTGCACCACGTGGCTGCCGGTGGTGATGTGGATCCAATAGTCTTCCTTGTCCGGATCGAACGGGTAGTTGTTGGCAAAATCGTAGAGGGCGCCGTACACGTTCTCGAAGTCCCAGGCATCGCTGATCGGTAGTTCGTGGGCGATCAGCCTGGTTTCAGGCGAGACGCTGGCGATATCCTGCGATACCTGGCGTACCAGATTGTCAAACTGGCTGCCCGCGTACAGCAGTTCGAAGCGGTCGATGATCTTGTCCTCATGCTGGGTCAGGGCGATGCTTGGGCGCCACTTTTCCCAGCGTGCCGCTCCCCTGCCATTGTCGAGCTGCGTGCCGAGAAAGCCGATGACGACCGTGCGTTTTGCTTGCATAAATTGGATAAATATTTATCTTAAAAGATAATTATAGTTCAGATTGTAATGCGCAGGAACTTGCTCGGCAGAACATGCATTTAAATATTATTTAATCAAATCAATGGTTTATAGGTATCTTGAGTGAAATATTGAAAGCTGGCACAGCGCTTGCAATAGAGAGTGTGAGTGTAGCAACGAGATGAAAGTAGAGAGCAGGGAGGAACGAAAATGGGCAATACCGACCTCCAGAGCCGATACGTCGGCAGACGTTTTACCCAGCCTTGTCATCACCCCCTATAAAATAGAAGAAAAGAAGCAGATGAAAAACGAAGAATACGAAGTCCTGCATACCGAAGGCAGCCGTCCCGTCAAAATGTGGACCCGTGGCGTGCCTGTCGAAGAAGCGGCCAAAAAACAATTACGCAACACGGCGACCCTGCCGTTCATTTACAAGCATATCGCCGTCATGCCCGACGTCCACCTGGGTAAAGGTTCGACCATCGGCAGCGTGATTCCCACCCTGGGTGCGGTGATTCCGGCGGCCGTCGGCGTGGATATCGGTTGCGGCATGATGGCGGCGAAAACCACGCTGACGGCCAGCGACTTGCCTGATAATCTGGGACCACTGCGCAGCGCCATCGAACGCGCCATTCCGCACGGGATGTCGCCGAAGACGCGCGGCCACCGCGGCCGTGACGAGGGTTCCTGGCATACGCCGCCTTCGGTGGTCGATGCGGCCTGGCTGCAGCTGAAGGACGAGTTCGATGCCATCTGCCTGAAAACGCCGAAGCTGAAAAATACGAATCACTACCGCCACCTGGGAACTTTGGGCAGCGGTAACCACTTCATCGAAGTGTGCCTCGACGAGCAGGGCTCCGTGTGGTTCATGCTGCATTCCGGCTCGCGCGGCGTGGGCAATGCCATCGGCACGCATTTCATCGAACTGGCCAAGCAGGATATGCGCACGCACTTCATCAACCTGCCCGACCAGGACCTGGCTTACCTGGCCGAAGGTACGCAGCATTACGACGATTACGTGGAAGCGGTGGGCTGGGCGCAGCGTTTTGCGCGCAACAACCGCGAAGTGATGATGCAGAACCTGATCGCGGCCGTGCGCACGGTCATCCATAAGCCGTTCCAGACGCATGTGGAGGCCGTCAACTGCCACCATAACTATGTGCAGAAGGAACACCACTTCGGCAAGGACGTGCTGGTCACGCGCAAGGGCGCCGTGTCGGCCCGCGCCGGCGAGCTGGGGATCATTCCCGGCTCCATGGGCGCGAAGAGTTTTATCGTGCGCGGCAAGGGAAATGCGGAGAGTTTCCATAGCTGCAGCCACGGTGCCGGACGCACGATGAGCCGCACGGAAGCGAAGCGGCGCTTCAACCTGACCGACCAGATCCGCGCCACCGAGGGCGTGGAATGCCGCAAGGATGAAAATGTGATCGATGAGATTCCGATGGCCTACAAGGATATCGACGCGGTGATGCTGGCACAGCGCGAGCTGGTCGATGTGGTGCATATCCTGAAGCAGGTCGTGTGCGTCAAAGGTTAACAGAGAGAAAGCAGAGATGATAGAAATTGATGGAGCGCAAGGTGAAGGCGGCGGACAGATTTTGCGCTCGGCGCTGAGTTTGTCGATGATCACGGGGCAGCCATTCCGCTTGACGAATATCCGCGCGGGACGGGACAAGCCCGGCTTGCTGCGCCAGCATCTGCTGGCCGTGCAGGCGGCAGCCGCCATTTGCGGGGCGCGCACGACGCCGGTGGCGCTGCGCGCATCGAGCCTGGAATTCATGCCTGGTCCCATACGCGGTGGCGATTACCGCTTTGCCATCGGCAGCGCCGGCAGTTGCACCCTGGTATTGCAAACCCTGCTGCCGGCCCTGCTGCATGCGGATGGGCCGTCCACCGTGCGCATCAGTGGCGGCACGCACAATGCCATGGCGCCGCCCGTGCATTTCCTGCAGCGCGCGTATGGCCGTGTCCTGGAACAGATGGGCGCCGAGGTAGAGATGACGCAACAGCGCTATGGTTTTCATCCCGCGGGCGGCGGCGAGGTGCTGGCCACCGTGCAACCGTGCCAGCGCTTGCGGCCCATTTCACTGCTGCAGCGCGGCGAACGCAAGGCCGGGTATGCGGAAAGCGTGGTGGCGGGCGTGCATGTGAACGTGGCGCAACGCGAGCTCGAGCGCGTCGCCGACGGCATGGGCTGGAGCGGCAAGCAGCTGCGCCTCGTCGGCTTGCCGGCGGAGCAGGGACCGGGCAACGTCCTGTTGCTGACATTGGAACATGAGCACGTCACGGAAGTATTTACCTCGTTCGGCGAAAAGTCCTTGCTGGCCGAAACGGTGGCCAAGCGCCTGTTGAACGAGGTGCGTGCCTATCTCAAGACGGACGCGGCAGTCGGCGAGCACCTGGCCGACCAGCTCTTGCTGCCCATGGCGCTGGCCGGTGGCGGTAGCTTCAGTTGCAGCAAGGTGACGCAGCACGCGCTGACGAATGCGGAGGTGATTGCCCGATTTTTGCCCGTGCGTATCACTTTCGAGCCGCAGGAGCGGGGCAGCATCTGCACGGTGGCCGCCGCCTGACCCTCGTGGTGACACAACTACCTGTTGCAGCTGTTCCAAATTGATACATGGGCGGTCGGATGTGGGGCATGTACGCATGGCATGGCATTTGCTCTTCTTGGATATTCACTAAAAAAACCAAGGAGACCAGCATGACCTATTCCATCCGTACCCTGCTCGGCGTGGCAGCCGCCGGCGCCGTCGCCCTCACTTCCCTGCTGACCTTGCCGCAGGCCTATGCGCACGGCAATGTCACGCCGCAAGGCGTCGACACCACGGGCTTGCCCAAGGTGGGCGACAAGTGGCTCGAACAAAACCCGTATCGTGGCAACAAGCTGGCCTTGACGGTCGGCACCTCGGCCTACAACCAGAATTGCGCGCGTTGCCACGGCATCGAAGCCATCTCGGGCGGCATCGCGCCGGACTTGCGCCAGCTCGACCGCGATTGCTTCGGCATCAAAAATGAGACAAAGAAACAGGCCTGCTACAAGGAAACGGACAATTATTTCCTGACGACTATCCGTCACGGTAAAGTACGCAATGGCGCCGTGTACATGCCGCCGTTCGAAGGCGTCTTCAACCAGGAAGCCATGTGGGCCATCAAGACCTACCTGGAAACCCGCCGCGAGTCTAATTAGGTCGAATTGATAACGAAGGAGTCCCATGCGTTCATTTCAACTCCCGGGCGCGCGCGCGATGCTTGCGCTCGCCTGCCTGGCACTGTGCGCAGCCGCGCCAGCGCGCGCCGACTGGCAGAAAGTGCAGCAGTCGGGTAGCCTGAAAGTGGCGGTGTATAACGAGTTTGCGCCGTTTTCCGACAAGGGCACGGGCATCGATATCGATATTGCCGAAGCGCTGGCCAAAAAGCTGGGTTTGAAACTAAGCTTGCTGCCCTTTCCCGCCGGTGAAAACCTGAACGACGATTTGCGCAATATGGTGTGGAAGGGCCATTACCTCGGCTATGGTCCCGCCGATGTGATGCTGCATGTGCCGGTCGATAAAAAATTGATGGCCGATAACGACAAGGTCGAGATCTTCGCGCCGTATTACGTGGAAACCGTGCGCCTGGCGCGCAGCGCGCAAGCTGTGCCGCAATTCGATGGCGTCGCTTCGCTGGCCGGCAAGCGTATCGGCGTGGAAAAGGTATCGATCGCCGCCATGCTGATGCTGGGTGAAGACAATGGCAAGTACCGCGACGACGTGCGTATCTTCGACACGGCGGCCGAAGCCTTGCAGCAATTGCAGGCGGGCAAGCTCGACGCCGTGCTGGCGAATCGTTCGGAAATCGAGTCGGTGCTGAAAAGCGATCCCGCTTTTCCCTTGAGCGAAGTGGCGTTCGCCCGCTTGCCGCGTGCCGGCTGGGCCGTGGGCCTGGCCGTCAGCCGCCAGCAACTCGACGTGGGCAAGTTGCTGCAGGCAGCCATGAATGAGATGGCGGCCAGCGGCGAATTGCAAGCCATCTTTGAGAAATATGGGGTGAAGGAAGCGCGGCCGTAACAGGCCATGCTAGTCAGGTAAAAAGCCCGCGTATCTTCCGATACGCGGGCTTTTTCTTTAGAAACTGTACTGGGCGCTAACCCCCAGCAACCAATTACGTCCTGGCGCCGCTTCATAGTAGCGCTTGTTGCTGTCGCCGACGATGACGGAGCCCACGTAGGTCTTGTCGAAAAGATTGTTCAGGCGGGCAAATTCCTTGAAGCGCCAGTTCCCTACGTTTTGCTTGGCATTGAAGCGCGCATTGAACACCGTGTAGCCGGGCGCCGGCTTTTCGCTGTTGCTGTCCTCCGCGTAGACCTGATTGCTGGCCACGCTTTCCAGCGCTGCGCCGAAACGGTCCAGCGTATCTTTCCAGGCCAGTTCCGCGAACAGGTTGGCGCTGGGGACGCCCGGCAAACGGCTGCCTTCGCGCACGCTGCCAAAGGCCTGGTCGTACACAGCGTGCAGGCTGGTGAGCGCCACTTTTGCCGTGAAGCCATACGGCAGGTTCGAATCCAGCGACACTTCCATACCCTGGCGCAAGGTCTTACCCGCATTGCGATAGCTGGTGCGTCCGCCGCTGGACTTGTCGACTACCAGTTCGTCATTCGTCTTGATCTGGAACACGGCCGCGTTCACCTGCGTGTTGTTGCTGATCCTGGCCTTGACGCCCGCTTCCAGGTTGGTGCTGGTGGCCGGTTTCAGTTGGTAATTGAAGCCGCCGCCCAAGCCCGAGTAAAACAGTTCATTCAAGGTAGGTGCTTCGAAGCCGCGCGCGGCGCTGGCGTAGACGTTGACGTTCGGCGTCAGTTTATACAGCAGGCCCAGTACCGGTGTCGTGTGGCTGAATTCCAGGCTGCCGCTGTCGTCGCCATTGCTGAGGAAGTGGTCGTTGACCGCCACTTTCATCTTGCTGTAGCGCACACCTGCGCTGAGCAGCCACGGTCCGCTTTGCCATTCCATCTGGAGATACGGATCGAGGCTGGAGACGACATCCTGCTCGTCGCGGCGCAGCTTGCCTTTTACGCCAAAGCTATTGCCGATGAAGTTTTCATAGCCGGTGCGGTCATCGCTCGAGCGGCCGTAGTCGATGCCGATGGTAGTGCTCAGCTTGCCGCCAGCCAATTGATTTACGTGCAGCCAGTTGGTATCGATGCCGTAGAACTGGCGCTGGAAGTCGACCACGCCGCCCGAATGGCTGGCCGGTGCCTGGAAACCTTTGGTGAAAGCCTGGTACTGGATGACATCGCGGTTGCCGCCATACACCATCACATGCAGGCGGTCATCGCCAAACGCTTGTTCATAGGTGGCGCCGATCTGCTGGTGGTCGATGCTCTTGCGCGTGTTGTAGCGCTCGGCCAGGGTGCGTTTCGGGTTCTGTGTATCCGTCGTGTCGATTTCGCCGGCGCGCGGGTCGCGGGCAAACGTGGCCCAGGTGGCGCCCAGCGGATCTTGCGTGTTGCCCTGGTGCAGGCTGTTGGCGACGATGGTCAGCTTGCTGTCCGCATTGGGCTTGACGGTGATCTTGCCGAACGCCTGTTCGCGCGTGGCGGCGCTGTGGTCGCGGAAGCCATCCGTGCGGAAGCGCGAACCGTCGAGCACGTAGCCGATGCCGCCTGCCTGGCCCTGCGCCGTCAGGTCCACCTTGCTGGTGCCGTAGCTGCCGCCCGTTACATTCAATTCGACGGACGGGGGATTTTGCCCATCCTTGGAAAACAGCTGGATCACACCGCCAGAATGGTTGCCATAGATGGCAGAAAACGGTCCGCGCAGCACTTCGATGCGCTCGGCCGTATCGAGGTTGAAGGTGGCGGCCTGGCCCTGGCCGTCCGGCATGCTGGCAGGAATGCTGTCGCTGATCAGTTTGACGCCGCGCACGCCGAAGGCCGAGCGGGCGCCGAAGCCGCGCGACGAGATCTGCAAGTCTTGCGCGTAGTTCTGGCGGTTCTGCACAACCAGGCCCGGCACGGCGGCCAGCGCTTCCGACGCATTGACGCGGATTTGACCATCCTGGATGCGGGCGCTGTCGACCACGTCGATCGAGGCCGGCACTTCCTGGCTGGGGTGGGCGATGCGGCTGCCGCTGACGACCACCGTATCCATGAGTTGCCCGTTGGCTGGGTCAGCTGCCTCGGCGGCGAAAACGTGGGGGGCGAGGGTGGCGCTGCCGGCGACAAACAGGCTGGCAATGGTGTTCAAGCGGAAACGATGCTGCATGCGGGTTCTCCAATGTGAATAAAAGCCTGCTTGAGCGCGTGAGCGGTACAGGTCTGCGTAGGTGTATCAAGCAATATGCCTGCCATGTCTCCATTGGTGGGCTGAAATTATACGCGTGTCCGTGGCACGGCGTTTGCTTACAGCAATTGTCAGAGGCGCCGCTACCGCGCGCTTTTCCTGTGTTTTTCCATTGAAAAGGTGATTATGCCCAACTTCTTCTCACGCTTGCGCCAGGTGTGCTGGCTGCTGCCTGTACTCGCCAGCAGCGCCCTCCAGGCCGCTCCTTTTGCCTATGTCCCCAATGAAAAATCGGGCACCTTGAGCGTGATCGACACGGCGACCGACCAGGTGGTGCGCCAGATCGCGGCAGGCAAGCGGCCGCGTGGCATTGCCGCCGACCCCACCGGGCGGCAATTGTTTGTCACCGATGCCGCCAGCAGCGCCTTGTTGCTGATCGATAACGCGACCGGCACGCCCGTGCGCACGGTGGCGCTGGGCAAGTCGCCCGAAGGCGTCAGCGCTACGCAGGACGGTCATTACGTGGCCGTGGCCGTCGAGGAAAACAATAGCGTGGCCTTGCTCGATGGCCAGACGGGCGTCTTGCTTGCCGATATCAAGGTGCAGGGACGCAATCCGGAACATGCCGTGTTCAGCCCGGACGGGCGCTGGCTGCTGGTCAGTGCGGAAGAGGCCGAGCAAGTCGATGTCATTGATGTGGCGCAACGCCGCCAGGTGGCTTCCATCGCCGTGGGCCTGCGTCCGCGTGGCATCGGTTTCAGTCCGGACTCCGGCCGCGCCTACGTGGCGTGCGAACTGGTCAACGCCGTGTATGTGATCGACATGGCCGCGCGCAAGGCGATTGCCACCATTCCAGCTGGCAAGAATGCCAACGGCATCGCCGTCCATCCTGGCGGCAAGCAGGTGTATGTCTCGAACGGCACGGACGGCACGGTGATGGTGATCGATACGGCCAGCCACCAGGTCACGGCCACCATTCCCGTCGGCAAGCGCCCGTGGAATATGGCCATCACGCCCGATGGCAGCAAGCTGTACGTGGCCAATGGCCGCTCGAACAGCGTTTCCGTCATCGATACGGCCAGCGCGCGCAAGGTGGCCGATATTGCCGTGGGCGAATTGCCATGGGGCGTGGTGATACGGTAGTGGTACAGGAGCAGGTGTTCCAGTCTGGTACACCTGTTCCATTGTGCAGCGGCGCAGGGGGCGCGATGCGGGCTGGCGTCCAGGCTGGCACGGATCGGAACAGGGGCCGCGCCGCTTGTTCAAAACGCCAACAGAGCCGCGCCCTCCGCTCAAGCCCGGGGCGTGCGCTGAAAAGCGCGCCGGGTTTGACGCCACGCCCTTGCAACAGGGGGAAAAGCGGCTAAGTTTGTAGTGGGATGGTGAGCTGGCACGGCATTTGCGGAAGACTCCGTGTACTCACCCCATCTGTACCAGGACGTTTGATTTTAATTAAAGCAATTCCATTCTAATTAACCCGATAGAGGACGACATGAATCTCGCAGACATCAGCAAACTGGGCGTAGCCAATCCCTTCAAACAACGCTATGACAATTACATCGGCGGTCAGTTCGTTGCACCAGTAAAAGGTGAATACTTTCCTAACATCACGCCCATCACGGGCTTGCCGTTTTGCGAAATCGCCCGTTCCACGGCGGAAGACGTCGAGCTGGCGCTGGACGCCGCGCATGCCGCCAAGGATGCCTGGGGCAAGACTTCACCCGCCGAGCGCGCCAATATCCTGAATCGCATCGCCGACCGCATCGAACAGAACCTGAGCCTGATCGCCACGGCGGAAACCATCGACAACGGCAAGCCGATCCGTGAAACGATGAATGCCGACATTCCGCTGGCCATCGACCATTTCCGTTACTTCGCCGGCTGCATCCGCGCGCAGGAAGGTTCCGTCGCGCAAATCGACGCGGAAACCTATGCCTATCACTACCATGAGCCGCTGGGTGTCGTGGGCCAGATCATCCCGTGGAATTTCCCGATTCTGATGGCCGTGTGGAAACTGGCGCCAGCCCTGGCCGCCGGCAATTGCGTGGTCCTCAAACCGGCCGAGCAAACCCCGGCGTCCATCATGGTGTTGATCGAACTGATCGGCGACTTGCTGCCACCGGGCGTGCTGAACATCATCAACGGTTTCGGCCTGGAAGCGGGCAAGCCGCTGGCGTCGAGCAAGCGCATCGCCAAGATCGCCTTCACGGGTGAAACGGGCACGGGCCGCTTGATCATGGGTTACGCGGCGCAAAACCTGATTCCCGTCACCCTGGAGCTGGGCGGCAAGTCGCCGAACATCTTCTTTGAAGACGTGATGGATGCCGACGATGATTATTTCGACAAGTGCCTGGAAGGCTTCACCATGTTTGCGCTGAATCAAGGCGAGGTGTGCACTTGCCCATCGCGCGTGCTGATCCAGGAATCGATTTACGAGAAATTCATCGAACGGGCCTTGAAGCGCGTGGCCGCCATCAAGCAGGGCAATCCGCTCGACTCGTCCACCATGATCGGCGCCCAGGCGTCGCAGGAGCAGCTGGAAAAAATCCTGTCCTACCTCGACATCGGCCGCCAGGAAGGCGCCGAAGTGCTGGCCGGCGGTGAGCGCCATACGCAGGCAGGCGACCTGGAGGGCGGCTACTACGTGCGTCCGACGGTGTTCAAGGGCAACAACAAGATGCGCATCTTCCAGGAAGAGATTTTCGGGCCCGTCGTCTCCGTGACCACCTTCAAGGATGAGGCCGAAGCGCTGGCGATTGCCAACGATACCTTGTACGGCCTGGGTGCAGGCTTGTGGACGCGTGACGGTTCGCGCGCCTTCCGCATGGGACGCGCCATCCAGGCGGGCCGCGTGTGGACCAATTGCTACCACCTGTATCCAGCCCACGCCGCATTCGGTGGCTACAAGCAATCGGGTATCGGCCGCGAAAACCACAAGATGATGCTCGACCACTACCAGCAAACGAAGAACTTGCTGGTGAGCTATAGCCCGAAAGCCCTGGGCTTCTTCTAAACCGGCAACAGGCGCCGCGCCCTTAGCCGGGGGCGGCGCGCAGAAAGGGATGCCATGAGTGCAGCAATTGCCCGGGTGGTCGCCACCGATGCGGCGCTGGAAATGATGGACAAGTTGCGCCAGCGTCACGGCCCGCTGATGTTTTTCCAGTCGGGCGGCTGCTGCGACGGCAGCGCGCCCATGTGCTATGCGCTGGGCGAGTTCGATGTCAGCGATACCGATATCTATCTCGGCAACTTGAATGGCACACCGTTTTACATGGGACTCGAGCAATTCGAGTACTGGGAGCATACCCAGTTGATTATCGATGTGGTCGATGGCAATGGCGGCATGTTTTCACTCGACAACGGCACGGGCAAGCGCTTCCTGACGCGCTCGCGCCTGTTCACCGATGAAGAGTGCGCGCTGTTGCATGCCCAGCCGCATGAGCACCGCAAGACCTGATACACACATACTAATAAAACAGAGGGAGATGATTGTGCAGAAAAAAATCATGGGGATCGTCGTCGGTTTGGGGTTGGCATCCTTGGCCTCGTTGGCCCAGGCGGCCGACGTGGGCAATGTCACCAATGCCATGCTCGACAACACGGCGAAGAATCCAGCCAGCGTGCTGTCGTTTGGCATGGGCACGCAGGGGCAGCGCTATTCGCCGTTGACGCAAATCAATGACAAGACCGTGGCCAAGCTGGTGCCGGCCTGGTCGTTCTCGTTTGGCGGCGAAAAACAGCGGGGCCAGGAATCGCAGCCGCTGATTCATAACGGCAAGATGTTCGTCACGGCATCGTACTCGCGCATCTTTGCCGTCGACTTGAAAACGGGCGCCAAGCTGTGGAAGTATGAGCATCGCTTGCCGGACGGCATCATGCCGTGCTGCGACGTGGTCAACCGCGGTGCCGCCCTGTATGGCAACCTGGTGATTTTTGGCACGCTCGACGCCTACTTGGTGGCGCTGGACCAGAACACGGGCAAGATCGTCTGGAAGGAAAAGGTCGACGATTATGCGGCCGGCTACTCGATGACGGCCGCGCCGCTGATCGCCGAAGGCTTGCTGCTGACGGGTGTGTCGGGCGGCGAATTCGGCATCGTCGGCCGGGTCGAAGCGCGCAACCCGATGACGGGCGACCTCGTGTGGAGCCGTCCGACGGTAGAGGGCCATATGGGCCACCGCTACGACAAGGATGGCAAGGCCATCGACAACGGCATCTCGGGAACGGTGAACAAAACCTGGCCGGGCGACCTGTGGAAAACGGGCGGCGCCTCGACCTGGATGGGCGGCACCTACGATCCGCAAACCAAGCTGGCCTATTTCGGCACCGGCAACCCGGCGCCATGGAACAGCCATTTGCGTCCCGGCGACAACCTGTATTCCTCGTCCACCGTGGCGCTGGACGTCAAGACAGGCCAGATCAAATGGGCGTATCAAAACACGCCCAACGATGCCTGGGATTTCGATGGCGCCAACGAGTTCGTCACCTTCGACATGGATGGCAAGCGCTACGGCGGCAAGGCCGACCGCAACGGTTTCTTCTATGTCATCGATGCCACCAACGGCAAGCTGCAGAACGCCTTTCCGTTTGTGAAGAAAATCACCTGGGCCAGCAGCATCGACCTGAAAACGGGACGGCCGAACTATATCGCCGCTGGCCGCCCAGGCGACCCGACCAAGGGAGAGGAGGGCAAGAAAGGCACGACCGTGTTTGCCGCGCCCGCTTTCCTCGGTGCAAAAAACCAGATGCCGATGGCCTACTCGCCGCAAACCAAGCTGTTCTACGTTCCCGCGAACGAATGGGGCATGGACATCTGGAACGAGCCGATCAGCTACAAGAAGGGTGGCGCTTTCCTCGGTGCCGGTTTTACCATCAAACCCTTGTTTGACGACTACATCGGCGCCATGCGCGCCATTGATCCGAAGACGGGCAAGATCGTCTGGGAAATCAAGAACAACGCGCCGCTGTGGGGCGGCGTGATGAGCACGGCCGGCAATCTGGTGTTCTACGGCACGCCGGAAGGCTACCTGAAAGCCGTCGACGCGAAGACGGGCAAGGAACTGTGGAAATTCCAGACGGGTTCCGGCGTCGTGGCGCCGCCCGTCACCTGGCAGGATGGCGATACGCAATATGTGGCCGTCGTATCTGGCTGGGGTGGTGCGGTACCGCTGTGGGGTGGCGAAGTGGCCAAGAAGGTCAACTTCCTGGAGCAGGGCGGTTCCGTGTGGGTCTTCAAACTGGCATCGAAGTAACGGGGTGAAACGCCCGGGCCATTCGGACGGGTGTCTCCCTGTCCGCCGGGCGCTTTCTTTTTGCTGACGGCCCAGGCCGTCAGTTTTTTGTTTACCAGTCTCTCCACTATGCATACTTGCGGTCAAAAAATGAACACTATCTGTGGCAATTGATCCGCTGCTGCACACGTTAACGACGCTTTTTCTCTTTCTCCCTCTGAGCAGTGCTGGGCACGCTTATTGCCAAAGCTTGAGGTACATCAATCACTGGTGTGCACACTAAAAACAGAGAAGAAAGAGGAGACGCAATGAACACATTGAGCAAGCTGGGGAGCCTGGGTGTCATGACAATCGCAGCGATGGGGCAGGCACAAGCCGTCGATATCAAGGCGGGAGACTGGACCGTGTCGGTGGGCGGCATCGTCAACGCCTATTACACGCAAGTGTCGTGTTCGGGCGATGCGGTGGGCGGGCTGGCGCTGGGTGGCCAGGCGCTCGGTTGCGGCGGCGAGAAGGACCGCACCACGATCGGCAATGGCTTGCTGCCGAATGGCTTGATTACCTCGGCAAGCTCGCGGTTGGGCGAGTACGACGTGAAAGCCTTGATCGGCATCTATAACTCGACGGCCACCGACAGCGCCATCAGCCAGAACAGCGTGGTCGATGTGCGCCAGGCCTTCTTCACGTTCGGCAATGCGGAAATGGGCACCTTCAAGCTGGGCCGCGACTACGGCATCTTCGGCGCGAATGCGATCCTGTCCGACATGACCTTGTTGGGTTCGGGTGCACCCGTGCAAGCGACGCAGCGGGGCCGGGTGACCCTGGGCCATATCGGCGCCGGCTACACCTATCTGGGA
This sequence comes from Janthinobacterium sp. 78, assembly GCF_003096775.1. Classification (NCBI taxonomy): domain Bacteria; kingdom Pseudomonadati; phylum Pseudomonadota; class Betaproteobacteria; order Burkholderiales; family Oxalobacteraceae; genus Janthinobacterium; species Janthinobacterium sp. 78. The sequence continues at coordinate 1,055,538 of NZ_QENT01000001.1, forward strand.
AACTATGGCCAGATCATGTACAGCTCGCCGAAGTCGGGCGGCTTTGGCGTCGATGTGGCGCTGGTCAGCCCCGTCTCCGATACGCCCATCGTGGCAGGCTCGACCTATTCCTCGAAGTCGAGTCCGCAAGTGCAGGCGCAAGTGACGTATGCGCAGGAGGGCTTGAAAGCCTGGCTGGGCGTGAAGTCGCAAAAATTTACCTCGAAAACGCCAGGTGTCGATGACCTGACCATGCGCGGCGTGGAAGTGGGCGGCTCGTACCAGATGGGCCCGGCCGGCGTATTGGTCAACTTCCAGGGCGGCAAAGGATTGGGGATACTCTCCGATGCGGACCAGGGCGATACCAAGTCGAAGAACTGGCTGCTGCAAGGCACGTATAAAACGACGGAGAAGCTGAAGCTGGGCTTGTCCTACGGCATCAGCAAGAACGACGACAACACGGCCGGCACGGGCGGCTTGAAGTCGAACGCCAACCTGACCCTGGGCGCGTACTACTCGCTCAACAGCGCGATCACCCTGGTGGGCGAACTGGGCCAGACGCGCTCGAAAGGCTTTACGGGCGGCGAAGCGAAGATGAATGGCGTGTCGCTGGGCGGCATTATTTTCTTCTAATTAATGAACGCGGCGCCTTGCGACAGGGCGCCGCACGGAGCACAGTGCATGCGGATAATGCGGTTGTTCATCGGATGCTGGCTATTTTTGTTCATTCTGGGACAGGCGTGGGCGGGCGTGCTCACCAAGGCCGAACTGGTACGGCGTTTTCCTGCTCCCATCGTCGTCGGCGACAAGGAGGCCGATTTGCCCGTCTGGCCCTTGTTCCGGCAAAACGCCACGGCCACCGAACTGGTCGGCTATGCGTTTGAATCGGTGGACCTGGCCCCGATTCCCGGCTTTTCCGGCGTACCCGTCAATCTGCTGATCGCCATCGATCCGAAAGGCAGTTTTCTCGACGTATCCGTGCTGTCGCACCACGAACCCGTGTTTCTCGACGGCCTAGGTGAAGCGCCGTTGTTCCAGTTCGTCAAACAGTACCAGGGCTTGTCGCTGAAACAGAATATCGCCATCGATGCCAAGACGAAACGCGCACCGGATGCGACGCACGCCGATATCGACGGCGTGTCGAAGGCCACGGCCTCCGTGCGCATCATCAACCAGAGCGTGCTGGCGTCAGCCTTGAAAGTATCGCGCAAAAAACTGGGTTTTGCGCAAGGACGCGACCCGGACCAGATCGCCCGCATCCGCATGGAGGTGTTCGAGAAACTCGGCGCGGCGCAGATGCTCGAACAGGGCTTGATTCAGCATGTACGCCTGAGCAACAAGGACGTGGAAACCCTGTTTGCCGGCAGTCCCGGCGCCGGACTCGATGTGGAAGCCGCGCGCGCGCCGGACGGCGTGTTCATCGACCTGTACCTGGCGTATGTCTCCGTGCCCACGGTGGGACGCAATCTGTTGACGGAGCGCAGCTGGAACAAACTGCGCAACCGGCTCGACGAGGGCGACCACGCCATTCTCGTCATGTCGCGCGGGCGCTACAGCGTGCTGGGTGACGATTTCGTGCGCGGCACCGTGCCGGACCGGCTGTTGCTGAAGCAGGATGGCTTGCCCATCGACATGCGCGACCTGGACCTGGAATTGCGCTTGTCGGAAGGGACTGCGTTGCCGACAGAAAATATCGCCGTGTTTCGCATCATCAGCCAGGCGGGGCTCGATGCGGCCAGCCCGCTGGCATTTTCTCTCCCCATCACGCGCAACAAGGGCATCGTGTATCCGGAACGCATCGCTCGCAACGTGGATTTCAGCTACCGCCTGCCTGCTGATTTTTATAGCGCACCGCAAGGCGACGATGCCACATGGCGCGGCACGTGGAAGAACCGCAAGGCTGAGTTGCTGCTCTTGCTGGCCGGGATGGCGCTGCTGGCCGGCGCATTGACTTGGCAGAAACGCCTGGTGCGCGATGGCCGGCAATTTACCTGGTTCCGCAACCTGTTCCTGGTGTTTACCATCGCTTTCATCGGCTACTACGCGCAGGGGCAGTTATCGATTGTCAATATCACGGGTGTCATCCAGGCCCTGCTGGCGGGGCGCAGCCTGGGCTTTTTCCTGTTCGATCCGATGACGGTGATCCTGTGGGCTTTCGTGCTGCTCAGTCTGTTTATCTGGGGGCGCGGCACGTTTTGCGGCTGGCTGTGTCCGTTTGGCGCCCTGCAGGAATTCACGGGCAAGCTGGGTCAGTGGTTGCGCTTGCCGCAGTGGAAGATCAAGCCGCGCCTCGACGGGCGCTTGAAATGGATCAAGTATGGCTTGCTGGCGGCCATTCTTGGCAGCAGCATGTTTTCCAGCCAGATCACGGACAAGCTGGTGGAGCTGGAGCCGTTCAAGACGGCCATTACCCTGAACTTCGTGCGCGCCTGGCCCTTCGTCGCCTATGCCGTGGGCTTGCTGCTGCTTAGCAGTGTTTCCTACAAATTCTTTTGCCGCTATCTATGCCCGTTTGGCGCGGCGCTGGCGCTGCTGGGGCGCTTTCGCTTGTTCAACTGGATTCCCCGCCGCAAGCAATGCGGCACGCCTTGCCAGACTTGCCGCCACCGTTGCGAGTATCACGCCATCGCGCCCAGCGGGAAGGTCGATTACGGTGAGTGTTTCCAGTGCATGGATTGCGTGGTGATTTACGCCAGCGATGAAAAATGCGCACCCTTGATGCTGGAAATCAAGCGTGCCCGTACCATTCCCATCGTCCGGGCCACGGCAGAGGAGAGCAGCAATGCAGCGTAGAACCTTTATTTCCGCAGCGATCGGCAGCGTGGCCGGCATGGCGGGCTTGTCCTTGCCTGGCAGCATGGCGCGCGGCACGGCCACGGCGTCCGGCGTGCGGCCTTATCAAGGCGCCGCGTTGGCGTTTGGCACGACGATCACCGTCACCGTGTTGCACCACGATCAGCACCAGGCCGAACTGGCGATTGAAGACGCCTTGCATGCGGCCAGGAATATCGACCGCCTGATGAGTATTTACAGCCCGGCCAGCCAAGTCTTCCAGCTGAATCGTGACGGCCGTCTGGCCCGGCCGGACGCGCATCTGCTGGCCGTGCTGGCGCAGGCGCAAGCCTTGTCGCAATCGAGCGATGGGGCGTTTGATATCACCGTGCAACCCTTGTGGCAGCTGTTTCGCGCGGCGGCAGACCAGGCAAGCTTGCCGACGGACACATTGCGTCGTGCCGCGCAGGCGCGGGTAGGCTGGCGGCAACTGGCGTGGGATCGCCGCGAAGTGCGTTTTCTTCAGCCCGGCATGGCGCTGACCTTGAATGGCCTGGCGCAAGGCTACGCGGCGGACGTGGCGCTGGCGGCCGTGCAGGCGCGCGGCATACGGCACGCGCTGCTCGACACGGGTGAGTTCATTGCGCGCGGACAGCGCTCCCTGCGCCGTCCGTGGACCTTGGGCATCCAGGACCCGCGCGACGCAGAAATCCTGGCGGCCACCTTGCAAGTGGAGGGGCGCAGCGTGGCCACGTCAGGCGATTACGAATGCACGTTTACGCCCGACTTCGTGCATCACCATATCTTCGACCCAGCGAACGGTGATTCGCCGCGCGAACTGGCCAGCGTGACCGTGCTGGCGCCCACGGGCTTGCTGGCTGATGGCTTGTCGACGACCTTTATGGTGACGGGGGCCGCGCGCGCGCATGCGATGGCCGCACACATGCAGGGCGTCGACCTGATGACCATCGACAAGTCGGGGCGGCGCGAGATGTCGCCCGGCTTTGCCCGTTTACTCTAGGTCATTTCAGATGCGGTACCTTGCGATAGATCGTGTTGCGCGACACGCCCAGGGCCCGCGCCGTGGCCGAGACGTTGCCGCCGTGGGCATCGAGCGACTTGAGAATCGCGCTTTGTTCCATTTCTTCCAGGTTGGCGCCGGCGGCGATCATGCGGTCGGTGCTGGCGCTGGCGGCATGGGCTTGCGTCATCTCAATATCGTCGAGGAAATCATCAGGCATGTGGCGCAGACAGATTTCATGCTCGTCGCCTGCCATGACGATGGCCGTGCGCAACAGGTTCGTCAGTTGGCGGAAATTGCCTGGCCATTTATGCTGGTGGAACATGCGCAGGATGTCCGGCGCCACCGTGTAGCGCGTATCGGGCGCTTCCGTTGCGAGGATTTTCTTGACGACCGTGTCCAGGTCGGTGCGCTCGCGCAGCGGCGGCAGTTTGACCACCAGGCCATTCAGGCGGTAATACAGGTCTTCGCGGAACAGTCCCTTGGCCATGCGTTCACGCAAGTTGTGATTCGTGGCGCAAATAAGTTCCACATTGACGGTGATCGATTTGCTGCTGCCCAGCGGCGTGACCATGCGTTCCTGCAGCACGCGCAACAGCCGCGCCTGCAAGCCAAAGGGCATGTCGCCGATTTCATCGAGGAACAGGGTGCCGCCATTGGCTTGCAGGATCTTGCCGATGGCCCCTTTCTTGCGCGCGCCCGTAAATGCCCCATCTTCATAGCCGAACAGTTCAGACTCGATCAGGGTTTCCGGGATCGACGCGCAATTGACGGCGATAAACGGTCCCATCGCCCGCGGCGAGTCGTTATGGATAGCTTGCGCCAGCAATTCCTTGCCGGTGCCTGTCTCGCCCATGACGAGGATGGGGATATCGCGTCCCAATACCTTGTTGACCTTTTCGATCACCAGTTCCAGTTGCGGATCGCCCGTGCGCAAGTAGCGCAGGCCGGACAGGCGGCGCGCCGCGTTGGCCGCATGGCTGGCCGGCGCGGGAACCTGGGCCGGCACGGCGTTGATATCGCTATGGTCGGTGCTGGCAGTGAAGCCGTGCTGGAAGACGCTATTGGACAGGCGCAACTGTGCGCGCCCGTACACGCGCACGCCGCTGTGCATGCACAGATTCAGCAAACCGGGCGAGGCCGTGCGGTAATGTTCGTACAAGGCGGAAACGGGCAGGCCGAACAGGGAACTGAAGGTATGGGATTGCAGCGCGGCGAATGACAGGCCCAGCTGGAACAAACCGTTTTTATTGGCGGATAAAAACCGCCCGCCCGGCGTGAATGAGGCGATGCCTTCCATCAAGGTGCCGATGAATTCGGGACGCGCGTGGAAGTGCACGGTGATGGCGTCCTCGAAGGTGGCAGAAAAAAGTTGATTTTCGATCATCAGCGCCGACATGCGCACCAGGGCCATCGTATGCTTGTGAAAGCTGCGCTGATCGCTGGACACGTCCAGCACGCCGATGACATTGCCCCGGTGGTCGGTGATCGGTGCCGCGGAGCACGTCAGGAAATGATTGGCGGCCAGGTAATGTTGGTCCGCATGGACCAACGTCGGTACTTTTTCCGTGATGGCCGTGCCGATGGCATTCGTGCCGCGGCTTTGTTCCGACCATGCCACGCCCGGCTGCAGCGCCACGCGGTTGGCTTTCTCCAGGAAATCATCGTCGCCCAGCGAATGCACGATCACGCCGTTGGCATCCGTCAAGATCACCATATTGTGCGTGTTGACGATTTGCTGGTACAGCGTTTCCATGGCGGGCAGCGCGTGCGTGTGCAGCATGCGGTTTTGCTCGATCAGCAGTGACAGATCGGATTTGCCGGCCGGCGTAAAGTCGGGCGTGGCCGTGGGCGACAGGCCAAAGGCGACTGAACGCTGATGGGACGTTTCGATGATGACGGGGACGTTGTCTTGTCCTGCCGGCAAAATGTTCGCGTCCGCGATGGACGAAAACGGTGCGCTACGGTAAGTAGCTGACGGTTGATACATGATCTCGTTGCCTCCGTTGGGCCCTGTACTGCGGCGCTCTTTTGAATATCGAGAGTGTTCCATAATGTAGCACCTGTCACAGATGGGAGCAAAGCAAAGCGAACCGGGCTGTCCCCAGTGTTGCTGCCAGGCCCAGAGTTGCTGCCATCAGTGTGTAGTGCATATGTCTGTATAAGCAAGTGCGGTGCCAGGGCTGTTTCTCGGAACTGAAAAATAGCCCTTGCCGGGTGCGCGGGGCAGGGCTATAATTCGCCCCCTCGCTGAACGATGCATGCAAATGCCGAGTGAAGTGGGAAATAAAGAAGGTTGACGAAATTCTGAAAAAGCTTCATACTCTCCCTTCTTCGCAGCTGACAAACACAACGCTTTGTCGATAGCTCGAAAGTAGCACCGAATACCGTTCTTTAACAATTAACAGTCGATAAGTGTGGGCATTTGATGTAAGTGCAGCGCCAATCTTCGGATTGGCGTCTAACTTAAAATATCAAATGTTCACAAGAAATAATGAAATAGGATACTTCTTCGGAAGTAGCCTGTCAGTTTTTTGAGTGAGCAAATCTTTTGCAATGCAAAAGATTTGGATGGTAGTGATGCTGTCCGACCTGTCAGAAATGACATTAAACAGAGATTAAACTGAAGAGTTTGATCCTGGCTCAGATTGAACGCTGGCGGCATGCCTTACACATGCAAGTCGAACGGCAGCACGGAGCTTGCTCTGGTGGCGAGTGGCGAACGGGTGAGTAATATATCGGAACGTACCCTAGAGTGGGGGATAACGTAGCGAAAGTTACGCTAATACCGCATACGATCTAAGGATGAAAGTGGGGGATCGCAAGACCTCATGCTCGTGGAGCGGCCGATATCTGATTAGCTAGTTGGTAGGGTAAAAGCCTACCAAGGCATCGATCAGTAGCTGGTCTGAGAGGACGACCAGCCACACTGGAACTGAGACACGGTCCAGACTCCTACGGGAGGCAGCAGTGGGGAATTTTGGACAATGGGCGAAAGCCTGATCCAGCAATGCCGCGTGAGTGAAGAAGGCCTTCGGGTTGTAAAGCTCTTTTGTCAGGGAAGAAACGGTGAGAGCTAATATCTCTTGCTAATGACGGTACCTGAAGAATAAGCACCGGCTAACTACGTGCCAGCAGCCGCGGTAATACGTAGGGTGCAAGCGTTAATCGGAATTACTGGGCGTAAAGCGTGCGCAGGCGGTTTTGTAAGTCTGATGTGAAATCCCCGGGCTCAACCTGGGAATTGCATTGGAGACTGCAAGGCTAGAATCTGGCAGAGGGGGGTAGAATTCCACGTGTAGCAGTGAAATGCGTAGATATGTGGAGGAACACCGATGGCGAAGGCAGCCCCCTGGGTCAAGATTGACGCTCATGCACGAAAGCGTGGGGAGCAAACAGGATTAGATACCCTGGTAGTCCACGCCCTAAACGATGTCTACTAGTTGTCGGGTCTTAATTGACTTGGTAACGCAGCTAACGCGTGAAGTAGACCGCCTGGGGAGTACGGTCGCAAGATTAAAACTCAAAGGAATTGACGGGGACCCGCACAAGCGGTGGATGATGTGGATTAATTCGATGCAACGCGAAAAACCTTACCTACCCTTGACATGGCTGGAATCCCGGAGAGATTTGGGAGTGCTCGAAAGAGAACCAGTACACAGGTGCTGCATGGCTGTCGTCAGCTCGTGTCGTGAGATGTTGGGTTAAGTCCCGCAACGAGCGCAACCCTTGTCATTAGTTGCTACGAAAGGGCACTCTAATGAGACTGCCGGTGACAAACCGGAGGAAGGTGGGGATGACGTCAAGTCCTCATGGCCCTTATGGGTAGGGCTTCACACGTCATACAATGGTACATACAGAGCGCCGCCAACCCGCGAGGGGGAGCTAATCGCAGAAAGTGTATCGTAGTCCGGATTGTAGTCTGCAACTCGACTGCATGAAGTTGGAATCGCTAGTAATCGCGGATCAGCATGTCGCGGTGAATACGTTCCCGGGTCTTGTACACACCGCCCGTCACACCATGGGAGCGGGTTTTACCAGAAGTAGGTAGCTTAACCGCAAGGAGGGCGCTTACCACGGTAGGATTCGTGACTGGGGTGAAGTCGTAACAAGGTAGCCGTATCGGAAGGTGCGGCTGGATCACCTCCTTTCTAGAGTTTGCACGAGTCAGGTAACTGATTCACGCATCAAATGTTCACACTTATCGGCTGTTAATATAAAGAACAGCATTTGGGGCTGTAGCTCAGCTGGTTAGAGCACCGTGTTGATAACGCGGGGGTCGTTGGTTCGAGTCCAACCAGCCCTACCAGTTTCTGTAGTCTGGAAATACCCTAGGGGGATTAGCTCAGCTGGGAGAGCACCTGCTTTGCAAGCAGGGGGTCGTCGGTTCGATCCCGTCATCCTCCACCAAAAGTTCAAACGTAAATCAGTGCTGATAAGTGCACCGGGATTTAGGTTTGGTCTTTTCGAGATCAAGTGCTGTATGTTCTTTAACAATCTGGAAGAAGTAAAGATTATTTATTGATTGGTTTGCCGTAAAAAGCAAATCGATGGGTAATGATTGTATGTATCAACAAACAAGCAACAACGTTGTACTTTCTTATCCCTGTAGCGCTCTTTCCTCATGCAAATGATGAGAGGCTAACGTTATAGGGACAAGCGAATAAGTGCACATGGTGGATGCCTTGGCGATTACAGGCGATGAAGGACGTAGTAGCTTGCGATAAGCTGCGGGGAGTGAGCAAACACACTTTGATCCGCAGATTTCCGAATGGGGCAACCCACCCTTTTAGGGTATTGCATACTGAATACATAGGTATGCAAGGCGAACGCGGCGAACTGAAACATCTAAGTAGCTGCAGGAAAAGAAATCAACCGAGATTCCCAAAGTAGCGGCGAGCGAAATGGGAAGAGCCTGCATGTTTTAGCATGACGCATAACAGAATCCTCTGGAAATGGGAGCCATAGACGGTGATAGCCCGGTACGTGAAATGCGATGTGTGGAACTAAGCATGCGACAAGTAGGGCGGGACACGTGACATCCTGTCTGAATATGGGGGGACCATCCTCCAAGGCTAAATACTCGTAATCGACCGATAGTGAACCAGTACCGTGAGGGAAAGGCGAAAAGAACCCCGGAAGGGGAGTGAAATAGATCCTGAAACCGTGTGCATACAAACAGTAGGAGCGGACTTGTTCCGTGACTGCGTACCTTTTGTATAATGGGTCAGCGACTTACATTCAGTGGCAAGGTTAACCGCATAGGGAAGCCGTAGAGAAATCGAGTCCGAATAGGGCGATCAGTCGCTGGGTGTAGACCCGAAACCAAGTGATCTACTCATGGCCAGGATGAAGGTGCGGTAACACGCCCTGGAGGTCCGAACCCACTAATGTTGAAAAATTAGGGGATGAGCTGTGGGTAGGGGTGAAAGGCTAAACAAACTTGGAAATAGCTGGTTCTCTCCGAAAACTATTTAGGTAGTGCCTCAAGTATCACCATCGGGGGTAGAGCACTGTTATGGCTAGGGGGTCATTGCGACTTACCAAACCATTGCAAACTCCGAATACCGATGAGTGCGAGCTTGGGAGACAGACGTCGGGTGCTAACGTCCGGCGTCAAGAGGGAAACAACCCAGACCGCCAGCTAAGGTCCCAAAGATTGGCTAAGTGGAAAACGAAGTGGGAAGGCTAAAACAGTCAGGATGTTGGCTTAGAAGCAGCCATCATTTAAAGAAAGCGTAATAGCTCACTGATCGAGTCGTCCTGCGCGGAAGATGTAACGGGGCTAAGCCAGTCACCGAAGCTGCGGATATTGTTCTGTGATTTATCACAGATATATATGGTAGGAGAGCGTTCTGTAAGCCTGCGAAGGTGTCTTGTAAAGGATGCTGGAGGTATCAGAAGTGCGAATGCTGACATGAGTAGCGATAATGGGGGTGAAAAGCCTCCACGCCGTAAGCCCAAGGTTTCCTGTTCAACGTTCATCGGAGCAGGGTGAGTCGGCCCCTAAGGCGAGGCAGAGATGCGTAGCTGATGGGAAGCAGGTTAATATTCCTGCACCGTCGTATGATGCGATGGGGGGACGGATCGCGGAAGGTTGTCCAACTGTTGGAATAGTTGGTTTTTGGCTCATAGAAGGCGCTTAGGCAAATCCGGGCGCGGAATTCAAGGGGTTGAGACGAGTGCACTTGTGCATGAAGCAATCGGAAGTGGTTCCAAGAAAAGCCTCTAAGCTTCAGTCATACGAGACCGTACCGCAAACCGACACAGGTGGGCGAGATGAGTATTCTAAGGCGCTTGAGAGAACTCGGGAGAAGGAACTCGGCAAATTGGTACCGTAACTTCGGGAAAAGGTACGCCCCGGTAGCTTGACTGGTTTACTCCAGAAGGGTGAAAGGGTTGCAATAAACTGGTGGCTGCGACTGTTTAATAAAAACACAGCACTCTGCAAACACGAAAGTGGACGTATAGGGTGTGACGCCTGCCCGGTGCTGGAAGATTAAATGATGGGGTGCAAGCTCTTGATTGAAGTCCCAGTAAACGGCGGCCGTAACTATAACGGTCCTAAGGTAGCGAAATTCCTTGTCGGGTAAGTTCCGACCTGCACGAATGGCGTAACGATGGCCACACTGTCTCCTCCCGAGACTCAGCGAAGTTGAAATGTTTGTGATGATGCAATCTACCCGCGGCTAGACGGAAAGACCCCATGAACCTTTACTGTAGCTTTGCATTGGACTTTGAACCAATCTGTGTAGGATAGGTGGGAGGCTTTGAAGCGGGGACGCTAGTTCTCGTGGAGCCAACCTTGAAATACCACCCTGGTTTGTTTGAGGTTCTAACCTTGGTCCGTTATCCGGATCGGGGACAGTGCATGGTAGGCAGTTTGACTGGGGCGGTCTCCTCCTAAAGTGTAACGGAGGAGTTCGAAGGTACGCTAGATACGGTCGGACATCGTGTTGATAGTGCAATGGCATAAGCGTGCTTAACTGCGAGACTGACAAGTCGAGCAGGTACGAAAGTAGGACATAGTGATCCGGTGGTTCTGTATGGAAGGGCCATCGCTCAACGGATAAAAGGTACTCTGGGGATAACAGGCTGATTCCTCCCAAGAGTTCATATCGACGGGGGAGTTTGGCACCTCGATGTCGGCTCATCACATCCTGGGGCTGTAGCCGGTCCCAAGGGTATGGCTGTTCGCCATTTAAAGTGGTACGTGAGCTGGGTTTAAAACGTCGTGAGACAGTTTGGTCCCTATCTGCCGTGGGCGTTGGAAATTTGAAGGGGGCTGCTCCTAGTACGAGAGGACCGGAGTGGACGTATCTCTGGTGTACCGGTTGTCACGCCAGTGGCATTGCCGGGTAGCTAAATACGGAAGAGATAACCGCTGAAAGCATCTAAGCGGGAAACTTGCCTTGAGATGAGATTTCCCAGAGCCTTGAGCTCTTTGAAGGGTCGTTCGAGACCAGGACGTTGATAGGCTGGGTGTGGAAGTGCAGTAATGCATTAAGCTAACCAGTACTAATTGCCCGTACGGCTTGTCCCTATAACCTTAGCAGGTACAGAGGATAAGACGGTACAACGTTGTGCGTTTGTTGATACTACTATTCATTACCCCAATCTTTGCTTCTTCCAGATTCAGGCTTTGTCGCTCCACTGAGGACAAATGCCAGTACAAGTTATGCCTGATGACCATAGCAAGTTGGTCCCACCCCTTCCCATCCCGAACAGGACCGTGAAACAACTTTGCGCCGATGATAGTGCTGCAACCAGTGTGAAAGTAGGTTATCGTCAGGCTTGTTATTCGCAGTAGAGAAAAACCCCGCCAGCAATGGTGGGGTTTTTTTTCGTCTGGCGGTTTTGTTTGGTGCTGGCTGTCGGCTTACGCGCGTTGCGCTAAGCCGACCTACGCCGACCTACGGTCAGAGCCGGTAGGTCGGATTAGCGTAGCGTAATCCGACAACATTGTTGGCGTTCGGGGGAGAGGCTTATACGCTTGCGCGCTAAGCTGACCTACGGTATAATTCGCCTCCTCAGATCTGATGGTTTGCTGCCCCGTTGGGAGCAGGCTGTTGAAAAAGTTATGCCTGATGACCATAGCAAGTTGGTCCCACCCCTTCCCATCCCGAACAGGACCGTGAAACAACTTTGCGCCGATGATAGTGCTGCAACCAGTGTGAAAGTAGGTTATCGTCAGGCTTGTTATATAAAAAAACCCCGCTAGGTGCGGGGTTTTTTTTCGTCTGCAACATTCATCGGATCAGATGCCCCAGGTGATGCTTTCACCTTCCGCCTTGGCCGAGCGCAGCATCTCCATCAGTGGATAGGCGCGCTGCGAAAAATGCACTTTTTGCGCGCGCGCATGGGTGCCCGTTTCGCCATCTTCCAGCGTTTCCGGCGTATGGGTATCGTGCTCGATGTCATTTTCCGGATGCAATTTGCTTTCCGCGACTTCTTTTTCCAGCAGGGCCAGGGCATCTCCTGCTTCCGTTGGCGTAATGACGCCGCGCGTGGGGTTCTTGTGCAGGATGTCGAGGATACGCTGGGCATGTTCCTGGTACATCAGCACTTCAGGGGAGGATTTGGATTTGAATGAGATCAACATAGGGGCTTTCTGAGACTTGTTGTTAGTGTCGAAACAATATCACGACTTGAAATATCGCACAGTCCGTCCGATTGCGCGGATTGCACATTTGCGCGCCGGATATCGCCATCTGTTGGACAACACACGTATTTACAAGGGCGGCTGTTCCAGGCAGCTGCCTGTTTAAGCGATCGCTAAGTCTCAATCCAGCTTCACTGAGTCCATGAAGGTGTCGATGGTGTCACGCGACAGCTTGCGCTCTTCACCGAGAATGATGATCTGGAAGATGTGCTTGTCCTGGGCCACAAAACGGCCGAACAGCAGGACAGGCTTGCCTTGCTGCGTGCCGCTGGCCTCGATGCTGAGCGAACTGCGCTGATGTATTCCGGCAGCAGTGCTGCTGGCTGCCGATGCGGATTTTTCGCTGCGCACAGTGCCGTTGATATTTTTCAAGAGGGCAGTCTGCATGGCGGGCAGGGCCGCTTGCGCCTGTTCTGCGTTGTCGAGCACGGCGCTGCCGATGGCGAAGGTATTGCCATCAACCTCGCTCGCCGTCATGGTCAGGCTGACTTTCTTGCCATCGAGATCGATCTCGCGCGTCAGCACGGCCGGCTTGCCTGGAAACAGTGCCGTGAACTGAGCGTCGGGGCTGCGATAGTCGCGCCAGTCGAATTTCGGACTGCAGGCAGACAGGATGCTGGCGGCCGCGAGCGTAGCCAGCGAGAGGGCAAGTGATGGTTTTTTCATCAGCAGATGGTAGCAGTGCCGCCAGTCACGCGCAATCGCGCACATGTGGCGTTCATTGCACTCCTTACATTTCACGCAGTACGCGCCGGTACTGGATCGCTTCGGCGACATGCGGCTGCGTGATCGTGGGGCTGCCTGCCAGGTCGGCGATACTGCGCGCCACGCGCAGTACCCTGTGGTAGGTGCGTGCCGACCAGTGCAGGCGCGCCATGGCGCCATGCAACAACTGTTCGCCATGTGGCTCCAGGCGACAATGCTGTTCGATTTCCGTGCTGCTCAGGCGCTGGTTCGCTTTCCCCTGGCGTGCCAGCTGCAGGGCAAAGGCTGCCGCTACCCGCGTGGCGATGGATTGCGTGCTTTCGCCGGGGCCTGCGTGCCGCCCCAGCGCCGCCGGTGGCATGGCGGCAACTTCGATTTGCAGGTCGATACGGTCGAGCAGCGGGCCGGACAGGCGACTGTGATAGCGCAGCACGGCGTCGGGCGTACAGCGGCAACGGCCGGAAGCATGCCCCAGGTAGCCGCACGGGCAGGGATTCATGGCGGCGATCAACTGAAACCGGGCAGGAAACTCGGCCTGGCGGGCCGCGCGCGAAATGCTGATGACGCCCGATTCCATGGGTTGGCGCAAGACATCGAGGACCCGGCGCTGGAATTCGGCGATTTCATCGAGAAACAACACACCGCAGTGTGCCAGCGAGATTTCTCCCGGGCGCGGCACGTTGCCGCCGCCCACCAGGGCCACGCCGGACGCCGTCTGGTGCGGTGCACGATAGGGGCGGCGTTTCCAGTGTTCCACCTTGAAGTGGCCGCCCAACGAATGCACTGCGGCCGATTCCAGTGCCTCTGCATCGCTCATGGGCGGCAGCACGCCGGGAAACCGGCTGGCCAGCATGGTCTTGCCCGCGCCAGGCGGCCCCACCATCAAGACGTTGTGGCCACCCGCGGCCGCCACTTCCAGTGCGCGTCGCGCCTGCTGCTGCCCCTGCACATCGGCAAAGTCGGGATACGCAAAAGCGTGCGCTGCCAGCACGGGTTGATGGCGTTGCAGGGCCGTCTGGCTGGCGGGCGCGGCAAAATGCGCGCAGACCTCGAGCAGGCTGTGGGCGGGATAGATGCAGGCATCGCTGACCAGCGCCGCCTCGTCCGCGTTCGCTTGCGGCAGGATGAAGGCGCGTGGTGTGCCCGATTGGCTGCGCTGCATGGCAAAAGTCATGGCCAGCGCACCGCGGATGGGGCGCAGCTGGCCCGACAGTGACAGTTCGCCCGCGAATTCATAGTGGTGTAATTGGTCGCCCGGCAACTGGCCGGAGGCGGCCAGGATGCCCAGCGCAATGGGCAAGTCGAAGCGGCCCGATTCCTTGGGCAAGTCCGCCGGCGCCAGATTGGCCGTAATGCGCCGCGCCGGCATGTCAAAGCCGCAGTTTTGCAGCGCGGCACGGACGCGGTCGCGCGATTCCTTCACTTCCGTATCCGGCAGGCCGACTATCGTAAACGAGGGCAAGCCATTGGCAAGGTGGACTTCGACACTTACCTCGGGTGCCTCCATGCCGGCCAGGGCGCGGCTTTTCAGGACGGCCAGACTCATCAGACTCCCCTGTGGCGCGAGCGCGGTCAGGATCAGTCTAGCGCTTGAAGCGCTGTCAGGCTTGAGATATGCCAGCAAGGCCGTGTATAACGCGACCTTGCTGGCGGTACTTTATGCCTTTGGGTCGTTCAGGCGCGTTTCCAGTTCGATCAGGCGCAATTCCAAAGCATCGAGCTTGGCGCGGGTCTTGGCCAGCACTTGCGCCTGGATATCGAATTCCTCGCGCGTGACGAGATCGAGACGGGCGAAGCCCTGGGTCATCATCGATTTCACGTTTTTTTCGATATCCTTGGCCGGCGAGTTCTCGATGGCCTGGTGAATCTTGCCTTGCAAGTCGTTAAAGAAGGTATTCATGTCCATGGTCAGTCCTTTTATGGTGCGGCA
Organism: Janthinobacterium sp. 78; assembly: GCF_003096775.1. NCBI lineage: Bacteria > Pseudomonadati > Pseudomonadota > Betaproteobacteria > Burkholderiales > Oxalobacteraceae > Janthinobacterium > Janthinobacterium sp. 78. The sequence goes on from NZ_QENT01000001.1 coordinate 1,070,607, forward strand.
TGTGCATCGCACCATTGCGGTGCACAGCGGTGTTAATCTGGTGCGGAAATAGGTAAATCCACAACGCTTCAGCAGCCCATTTCCGCATGCCCAAGGGCTTGCAGGGTAGGTATGGACGGAAATGCACCTGTCAAGGTGGCTGAGAGCTGGCACGTATTCTGCTAAAGAAGGTATGAACGCTTTGTGATCTCCAGCCAAGATTTTAAACCTCAACCGCTTTAAAAGTTCAATAAAAGGGAATCGCCATGAAGAATCTGTCCAAGAACATGACTTTAGTAGCAGCGTTGACGCTGGCCATGACCGCCGTGTGCGGTAGCGCCATGGCCCAGGATGCGGTGGCAGCGCCTGCTGCGGCCGAAGCCGTACCTGATAACGTGGTGAGCTACAACGTGGCGCTGACCAGCGACTATCGTTACCGTGGCGTGTCGCAAAGCCGTCTCGATCCTGCCATCAGCGGCGGTGCCGACTATACCCACAATCCGACGGGTCTGTACGTGGGCACCTGGCTGTCGAGCATCAAATGGATCAAGGATGGCGGCGGCGATACCAACCTGGAATGGGATGTCTACGGCGGCAAGCGGGGCGAGATCAGCAAGGATTTCACCTATGACGTGGGCGGCCTGTACTACTTCTATCCCTCGAATGGGCTGAGCACCAATGCCAACACTTTCGAGCTGTACGGTCAGCTTGGCTATGGCCCTGCCTATATCAAGTACTCGCACTCGACGACCAATCTGTTTGGTGTCGCCGACAGCAAGAACAGCGGCTACCTCGATGTGGGCGCCAATATCGATATGTACGAAGGTTATCTGCTGAACCTGCATGTGGGCCGCCAGAAGGTCGCGCATAACGATTCCCTCAGCTACACCGACTACAAGCTGGGTGTCACCAAGGATTTCGGCATGGCAACAGTCGCCCTGGCTTACGTCAAGGCCAACATCACGTCGCTGGCACCGAATGGCAAGAACCTGGCGAAATCCGGTCTCGTGCTGACCGTGTCCAAAACCTTTTAAGCGAGACTGCCATGAAAATGATTACCGCAATCATTAAACCATTCAAACTGGACGAAGTGCGTGAAGCCTTGTCGGCTATCAATGTGCAAGGCATTACCGTCACTGAAGTGAAAGGGTTCGGCCGCCAGAAAGGTCACACGGAACTCTACCGTGGGGCTGAGTATGTCGTCGATTTCTTGCCAAAAACCAAGATTGAAGCGGCCGTCGATGACGCCATTGTCGACCAGGCTATCGAAGCGATCGAAGGTGCCGCGCGTACCGGTAAAATCGGCGATGGCAAGATTTTCGTCTACAACCTGGAACAGGTCATCCGCATCCGTACCGGTGAAACCGGCAACGAAGCGCTCTAAGGGGAATATTGATGCATAAAAATATAACAAAATTGCTCGCCGGGATAGCCTGCCTGTGTGCGTTTGGCGTCGCCACGCCGAGCTTTGCCGATGCGCCCGCCAAGACGGAGGCGGCCACGACTACGGCCGTTGCCGCCCCCGCCGTGACGCCCGTGCCTGACGCCGCGCCCGCTGCCGCCGCACCGGCCCCGGCCGCTGCCGCGCCAGTCGCCGCGCCCGTCGCCAACAAGGGCGATACCAGCTTCATGATGATCAGCACCTTGCTGGTGATTTTGATGACCATCCCCGGCCTGGCCCTGTTCTACGGCGGCCTGGTGCGCTCGAAGAACATGCTGTCGGTGCTGATGCAGGTGTTCATGGTGTTCGCGCTGGTCATCGTGCTGTGGTGCATCTACGGCTACTCGATCGCCTTCACGGAAAAAACCGCCTTCTTCGGTGGCTTCGACCGCCTGTTCCTGAACGGTATCTGGGATCCGGCCAAGGGCACGTTTGCCGCCGCCGCCACCTTCAGCAAGGGCGTCGTCATTCCCGAGTTCGTCTTCGTGGCTTTCCAGGGCACGTTTGCTGCCATCACCTGCGCACTGATCGTCGGCGCGTTTGCCGAGCGCGCCAAGTTTTCCGCGGTTTTGGCCTTCGTCGTGCTGTGGTTCACCTTCGCCTACCTGCCAGCGGCCCACATGGTGTGGTTCTGGACCGGTCCTGACCTGATCACCAACGCCGCCACCTCGACCAGCGAAGCCCTGAAGGCTGGCTGGATCTGGCAAAAAGGCGCGCTGGACTTCGCCGGCGGCACCGTGGTACACATCAACGCCGCCGTTGCCGGCCTGGTGGGCGCCATCATGATCGGCAAGCGCGTCGGCTACGGCCGCGAATCGATGGCGCCGCACTCGCTGACGATGACCATGATCGGCGCATCCTTGCTGTGGGTGGGCTGGTTCGGTTTCAATGCCGGTTCCTCGCTGGAAGCGGGCGACGTGGCGGCCCTGGCCTTCGTCAACACCTTGCTGGCCACTGCCGCCGCCACCCTGTCGTGGGTATTTGGCGAGTGGATCAGCAAAGGCAAGCCATCGATGCTCGGTGGCGCATCGGGTGCCGTTGCCGGTTTGGTGGCGATCACCCCGGCGGCCGGCTTTGTCGGTCCGATGGGCGGCCTGGTCATCGGCTTGCTGGCCGGTGTCGTCTGCCTGTGGGGCGTGAATGGCTTGAAACGCCTGATCGGCGCCGATGATTCGCTCGACGTGTTCGGCGTGCATGGCGTGGGCGGCATCCTGGGTGCCTTGTTGACGGGTGTGTTTGCTGCACCACAACTGGGCGGCCAGGGCATCTTCGACTATGTCACCAACAAGATGTCGGCGGATCCGTACTCGATCGGCCATCAGGTGTGGGTGCAGGCGCAAGCGGTCGGCACCACCATCCTCTGGTCGGCCGTGGTTTCCGTCATCGCCTATAAACTGGTCGACATCGTCATCGGCCTGCGCGTACCGGAAGAAGAAGAGCGCGAAGGCCTCGATATCACCAGCCACGGCGAGCAGGCATATCATGGTTAAATGATAATTATCTGGCATGCCAGCGCCCCGGCGCGGCATGTCCGGCTGGAAAAGGCGCCTCATTGAGGTGCCTTTTTTTCGTTGTGCGAATGGAAAAGGTCTTTAAAACAAGGGTTTTGCCCCGATTTGGGGTACTTACACGGTAATATAGTCGGCAGTTCTGTGTGCTTTTTTGAATACTGCACATAATTTAAGGATGTAACTATGGTTCCCCATCTCGTCACGGCCCTGACCGGACCGCTGCTCGACCTCGAAAAAAAGATTCTGGCCGCGACGCCGGCCATTGAGCGCTGGTTCCGCATGGAGTGGCAAGAGCACACGCCGCCCTTCTATTGCTCGGTAGACTTGCGCAATGCGGGCTACAAGCTGGCGCCCGTCGATACCAATCTGTTCCCTGGCGGTTTTCATAATCTGGCCACGGAAATGCTGCCCCTGTCCGTGCAGGCGGCCATGGCCGCCATCGACAAGTATTGTCCAGATGCCCGCAACCTGCTGATGGTGCCGGAATTGCACAACACCACGCCGCAATATCTGCAAAACGTGGCGCGATTGATGCAGATCTTCCGCCAGACGGGCCTGCACGTACGCCTGGGCTCATGGTCGCCCGAGATCACCCAGCCGACGCCATTGGCGTTGCCAGATGGCAACATGCTCGTCATCGAGCCGCTCGTGCGCCTGAACAACGGCCGCCGCCTGGGCTTGAAGGATTTCGATCCGTGCACGATCTTGCTGAATAACGACTTGTCGGACGGCATTCCCGATATCTTGCAAAATATTCATGAGCAAAGCCTGTTGCCGCCTTTGCACGCGGGTTGGGCCTTGCGCCGCAAGAGCAACCACTACACGGCCTACGATGAAGTGGTGAAAAAATTCGGCAAGATGATCGATGTCGATCCGTGGATGCTCAACCCCTTCCACGCCAAGTGCAGCGACGTCAATTTCCAGGAAGGCGAGGGCGAAGATGCGCTGGCCGCCAGCGTCGACGTGCTGCTGGCCAAGATCCGCAAGAAATACAAGGAATACGGCATCAAGGAAAAGCCGTTCGTCATCGTCAAGCCCGATGCGGGCACGTATGGCACGGGCATCATGACGGTGCGCGACGCCAGTGAAGTGCGCGATCTGTCGCGCAAGCAGCGCGAGAAAATGTCGATCGTCAAGGATGGCCAGCTGGTAACCGATGTGATCATCCAGGAAGGCGTGCCGACCTTCGAAAGCATCAAGGATGCCGTGGCCGAGCCCGTCGTCTACATGATCGACCGCTATGTGGTGGGCGGCTTTTATCGCGTGCACGCAGAGCGGGGCGTGGATCAGAACCTGAACGCGCCCGGTTCGCAGTACGTGCCGCTGGCGTTTGCCCAGCAGCATGCGGTGCCGGACTTGAAGGCCAAGCCGGGCACGGCCGCGCCGAACCGCTTCTATGTGTACGGCGTGGTGGCGCGTCTGGCCTTGCTGGCCGCGTCGCTGGAAATGGAGCGTACGGACCCGAATCCCGAGGTGTATTGATCCACCAATGAGGTTTGCCGGGCGCGGTGACTACCGCGCCTGGCGATCTCGGCTAGAATCAAGCATTCCTTATTCAGGCTCCCCGATTGGACGCACCATGAAAATTGCATTCCTTGCCGACCCGCTGGCAGGCTTCAAGACTTACAAAGATTCCACCTTCGCCATGATGCGCGAGGCGGCCAAGCGCGGCCACGCCGTGTACGCCTTCGAACAGAAAGACATGGCGCTGGAAGAGGGCATCGTCACGGCATGGGTCAAACATATCGAGCTGACCGGTGACGAACACGATTGGTACAAGGTGGTCTCCACCGAGGAAGTACGTTTGTCGGCCCTGGACGCCATCATCGAGCGCAAGGATCCGCCGTTCGACATGGAATACGTGTATGGCACGTATCTGCTGGAACTGGCGGAAAAACAGGGCGCCTGCGTCTTCAACAAGCCGTCCGCCATCCGCGACAACAATGAAAAGCTGGCCATTGCCCAGTTTTCCGAATTCACCTCGCCGACCCTGGTAACGTCGGATGAAGCGCGCCTGCGCGCCTTCCACGCCAAGCACCAGGACGTCATCTTCAAGCCGCTCGACGGCATGGGCGGCACGGGCATCTTCCGCGTCAAGGCCGATGGCCTGAACCTGGGCGCCATCATCGAGACCTTGAGCGAGAACGGCGCGCAGACCATCATGGCGCAGCGTTTTATTGCCGACATCGTCAAGGGCGACAAGCGCATCCTCGTCATCGGCGGCAAGCCGGTGCCGTTTTCGCTGGCGCGCATCCCGCAGGCGGGCGAAGTGCGCGGCAACCTGGCCGCCGGCGGCACGGGCGTGGCGCAGCCATTGACGGCGCGCGACCTGGAAATCGCTGAAAAACTGGGTCCGATCCTGGCCGCGCGCGGCCTGATGCTGGTAGGATTGGACGTGATCGGCGACTATCTGACGGAAGTCAATGTCACCAGCCCGACCTGCTTCCAGGAAATCATGCAGCAGACGGGTTTTGATGTGGCTGCCATGTTTGTCGACGCCGTCGAGCATGGCGTTGCGCAAGCGCAGCAGCATCAGAAGGTGAAATGACCATGGTAGGGATTTTGCTCATGACACATGCCCCGCTGGGACAGGCATTCATCGCCGCCTGCGCGCATGTGTTTCGCGGGCCAACGGAACGTTTTGAAGCCATCGACGTCGTCGCCGACCAGGACCTGGCGGAAGTGCAAAAGCTGGCGTCGGAAGCCATCTGCCGCCTCGACGACGGCTCCGGCGTGCTGGTGATTACCGACGTGAAGGGTGGCACGCCGTCGAACTGCTGCAACAAGCTGGCCGATGCGGGGCGGGTGGAAGTCATCGCCGGCATCAGCCTGCCGATGCTGCTGCGCGCCATCACGTATCGCCGCGACACGCTCGACGTGGTGGTGGAGATGGCGCTGGCCGGTGCGCAAAGCGGCGCCGTGCGCGTCGATAACCGCATCCGCGTGGGCGAATAGGAAAATGCAAGGCCGCCGCCCTGAAGGCGGCGGGTTTTATAGGCCAAGATTGTCATCAGCGTAGTGCATTCAGGGATAGAGACCATACAAAAATGATTCAAAAAGAACTCGAAATCATCAACAAGCTGGGACTGCACGCACGCGCCTCCGCCAAATTTACCCAGCTCGCCGCCAAGTTCAAGAGCGACGTCTGGCTGACCCGCAACGCGCGCCGCATCAACGCCAAATCCATCATGGGCGTGATGATGCTGGCCGCCGGCAAGGGTGCGAAAGTGACCCTGGAAGCCGAGGGCGATGATGAGCAGGCATGTGTCGATGCGCTCACCGCCCTGATTAATGACAGGTTTGGCGAAGGCGAGTAATGCCTGCCGAACGTAGCCGCAGCCGCATTCCGACAGGTCACCCCATGGCATCTTTCACGCTCCACGGCATCCCGGTCTCCCGCGGCATCGCCATTGGCCGCGCGCATCTGCTGGCGCCGGCCGCCCTTGACGTCAAACACTACCTGGTCGCCCAGGAACAGATCGAAGCCGAAGTCCAGCGTTTGCAAAACGCCATCGCCGCCGTCCACAAGGAACTGCAAACCCTGTGGAACGAGCTGCCGAAAGACGCGCCCACGGAACTGGGCGCGTTCATCGACGTCCACGCGCTGATCCTGTCGGACCCATTGATCGCCGAAGCGCCGCTCGACATCATCCGTTCGCGCCATTACAACGCCGAATGGGCGCTGCTGACGCAAATCGATGAATTATCGGCGCAGTTCGATGAAATCGAAGACCCGTATTTGCGCGAACGCAAGGCCGACATCCAGCAGGTGGCCGAGCGCGTATTGAAAGTCTTGCTGGGCACGGAGCAGCTGCTGCCCAAGGCCGCGGCCGAAGACGAATTGATGGCGCAGATGATCGTCGTCGCGCACGACATTTCTCCGGCCGACATGCTGCAATTTCGCGACCGCTCCTTCATCGGCTTCATCACCGACGTGGGCGGACAGAACTCGCACACGGCCATCGTCGCGCGCAGCCTGGATATCCCGGCCGCCGTCGGCATGTCGCAGGCGTCGATGCTGATCGAGCAGGACGACTGGCTGATCATCGACGGCGACGCCGGCGTGGTCATCGCCAACCCCAGCGCGCTGGTGCTGGAGCAGTACCGCGAGCGCCAGGTGGCCATGCAGCGCGCGCGCAAGAAGCTGGGCAAGCTGAAAAAGACCCCGGCCGTGACCAAATGCGGCACCCCCATCACCTTGCTGGCGAATATCGAACTGCCCGAGGATTGTCCGTTTGCGCTGGAGTCGGGCGCCAGCGGCGTGGGCCTGTTCCGCTCCGAATTCCTGTTCATGGGCCGCGCCCACAAGATTCCCACCGAGGATGAGCAGTTCGAGGCTTACCGCAACACGGTGCAGTCGATGAAAGGGCGCGTGGTGACCATCCGCACGCTCGACATCGGCGCCGACAAGCCGCTCGACCAGTCCGACCATACGGCCTTGAACCCGGCCCTGGGCTTGCGCGCCATCCGCTACTGCCTGGCCGAACCGCAATTGTTCCTGACGCAGCTGCGCGCCATTTTGCGCGCTTCGGCCTTCGGCAAGGTGCGCATCCTGATCCCCATGCTGGCGCATGCGTTCGAGATCGACCAGTCGCTGGCCATGATCGCGCAAGCCAAGGCCAGCCTGCGCGAGGAGGGCGTCAAGTTCGACGATGCCGTCGAAGTGGGCGCCATGATCGAAATTCCCGCCGCGGCGCTGGCCCTGCCCATGTTCGTCAAGCGCATGGATTTCCTGTCGATCGGCACGAATGATCTGATCCAGTACACCTTGGCCATCGACCGCGTCGACTACGAAGTGGCGCATTTGTACAATCCGCTGCACCCGGCCGTGCTGCAACTGATCTCGATGACGATCGCGGCCGGCCACAAGGCGGGCATCGACGTGGCCGTGTGCGGCGAAATGGCGGGCGACGTGAAGCTCACGCGCTTGCTGCTGGGCATGGGACTGCGCGAGTTTTCCATGCATCCGGCCCAGCTGTTAGCGGTCAAGCAAGAGATCCTCAACAGCGACCTGGGCCTGATCGCACCACAAATGCGCAAAATTATGCGTTCCATGGAACCAAATGTGATCGCGGAAGCCGTACAACAGTTGCAGCTCATGTAAACTGTCACCCTATCAGCATCAGGACACGTCGCGCGCGGCAAGAGGTGTCCTGATGCTACAGTTGCAGCACCTATCATCGCGGTGCTGCATCGACCATGGCCCGTGGGGCCACCCCCTTTTATAAACCGACACACATGTCATCCATTGGAATCGTTTCGCCGCAAACCATGTATTTTGCGCAACCCCTGCAGCTGCAAAGCGGTGCATCGCTGCGCGACTATATGTTGATGTATGAAACCTACGGCACCCTGAACGCCGACAAATCGAACGCGGTGCTGGTCTGCCACGCCCTGAACGCCTCGCACCACGTGGCCGGCGTCTACGCAGATGAACCGAAAAGCACGGGCTGGTGGGACAATATGGTGGGACCGGGCAAGCCGCTCGACACCAATAAATTCTTCGTCATCGGCGTCAATAACCTGGGTTCCTGCTTCGGCTCGACGGGCCCCATGCACACCAATCCTGCCACCGGCAAGCCGTATGGCGCCTCTTTCCCCGTCGTCACGGTGGAAGACTGGGTCAGCGCGCAGGCGCGCCTGGCCGATGAACTGGGCATCGCCCAGTTCGCCGCCGTGATGGGGGGATCGCTGGGCGGCATGCAGGCGCTGGCGTGGAGCATCATGTTCCCTGAGCGGCTGCGTCATTGCGTGGTGATCGCCTCGACGGCCAAACTCTCGGCGCAGAATATCGCCTTCAATGACGTGGCGCGCCAGGCCATCCTGTCCGACCCCGATTACCATGGCGGCGACTTTTATGCGCATGGCGTGGTGCCGAAGAACGGCTTGCGCGTGGCGCGCATGGTGGGCCACATCACGTATCTGTCGAATGACGACATGGCCGAGAAATTCGGCCGCAAGCTGCGCGACGCGGCGCAGACGGGCGACTACAAATTCGGCTTCGGCATCGATTTCGAGATCGAATCGTATCTGCGCTACCAGGGCGACAAGTTCTCCGAATACTTCGACGCGAACACGTATTTACTGATCACCAAGGCGCTCGATTATTTCGACCCGGCGCGCGCGCATGGCGGCGACCTGGCCAAGGCCCTGTCGGGCACCAAGGCCAAGTTCTTCCTCGCCTCGTTTTCCACCGACTGGCGCTTCTCGCCCGAGCGCAGCCGCGAAATCGTCGAAGCGCTGGTGTGCAACCGCCGCCAGGTCACCTACGCGGAAATCGACGCGCCGCACGGCCACGACGCCTTTTTGCTGGAAGATGCGCGCTACATGAACATGGTGCGCGCCTATTATGGCCAGGTATGGCACGACATCGGGGCGGGCTTGCCCGCTCCTGCACAGCACACCGCCGTCCGCCAGGGCGCCAAGGAGACCGCATGACTTTTGATGAATTGAGCGCACTGCGCCCCGACCTGGCCTTCATCGCCCACTGGGTGCCGAACAACGCGCATGTGCTGGATGTGGGCTGCGGCGAAGGCGTGATGCTGCAGTACCTGCAAAGCGACAAGGAGTGCAGCGGCTATGGCATCGAGATCGCCGACGACAAGGTGCTGGCCAGCACCCTGCGCGGCGTCAACGTGATCCAGCAGGACATGGAAAAGGGCCTGGCCATCTTTGGCGACAACAGCTTCGATACGGTGCTGTGCCTGTCGTCGCTGCAGATGATGAAGCAGGTCGAGCCGCTGCTGCGCGACATCGTGCGCGTGGGCGCCGAGGCCATCGTCTCGTTCCCCAACTTTGCCTACTGGCCGCACCGCGTGGCGCTGCTCAAGGGCCGCATGCCCGTGTCGAAATCGCTGCCCTACCAGTGGTATGACACGCCCAACGTGCGCTGCGCAACCATCAATGACTTCCGCGAACTGGCCGAGGAATGCGGCCTGGAAGTGATCGAATGCGTGGCCCTGGCCGAAGGCAAGATGGTCTCCGTGCTGCCGAACCTGCGCGGCGACCTGGCCGTCTTCCGCCTGCGTAAAAAAGCGGTGCATTGATGACCACAAGCCCGGCGCCAGGCTGGCGTTCCTATGCCAACGGCCGCATGCTGGCCGTGCTGGTGCTGGGCTTCAGTTCCGGCCTGCCCCTGTTCATCCTGCTGTACCTGCTGCAGGCATGGCTGGCCAAGTCGGGCTTGAACGTCAAGGCGCTGGGGCTGTTCGCCCTGGTGCAGTTCCCGTACATCTGGAAATTCCTGTGGGCGCCCCTGATGGACCGCTACCGCATCCTGGGGCTGGGACGCCGGCGCGGCTGGATGGCGCTCACGCAAGTGGCGCTGTTCTTTGCCATCGGCGCCATGGGCATGCTCGATCCGCTCACGCAGATCGGCCTGATCGCGGCGGCCGCCGGTGGCGTCGCCTTTCTGTCTGCCAGCCAGGACATCGTCATCGACGCCTACCGGCGCGAAATCCTGGACGATAACGAGCAGGGCCTGGGCGCCGCCGTCATCGTCAACGCGTACAAGGTGGCGGGCATGGTGCCGGGCGCGCTGTCGCTGATCCTGGCCGACCGCATGCCGTGGCAGCCCGTCTTCTGGATCACGGCCGCCTTCATGCTGCCTGGTCTCGTGTGCACCTTGCTGATCAAGGAGCCTACCGTGTACGGTTCGCCGCCGAAGACCATGCGCGAAGCGATCATCTTGCCGTTCCAGGAATTCATCGCGCGCGATGGTTGGCGTAACGCAATGTGGATTCTCGCCTTCGTATTACTCTACAAAATCGGCGACAGCATGGCCACGGCGCTGGCGACGAAGTTTTATCTGGATCTGGGGTTTTCCATGACGCAGATCGGCCTGGCCGCCAACACCACGGGTTTCTGGGCCAGCCTGGCCGGCGGCGTGGTGGGCGGCGTGTGGATGCTCAAGCTGGGCATCAACCGGGGCCTGTGGGTGTTTGGCGCGCTGCAGGCGATCGCGATTTTGGGATTCGCCTGGCTGGCACAGGTGGGGCCGAACACCATGCTGCTCAGCGCCGTGATCGGTTTTGAAGCCTTTGCCAGCCTGGGCCTGGGTGCGGCCGCCTTTGTCGCGTTCCTGTCGCGCACCACGGACCCGCGCTACACAGCCACGCAATATGCCTTGTTTTCCAGCCTCAGCGCCGTGCCGCGCACCCTGATCAATGCCTCGGTGGGCTTTCTGGTCGCGGAACTGGGCTGGTTTTCGTTTTTCATCGTGTGCTTCTTCCTGGCCTTCCCGGCCATGATGATGCTGCCTAAAATCGCTCCATGGAGGTCTGCCAATGGCACCAATATCCCTTAAACGTTACGCCGTCCTGGCCAGCCTGTGCGCGGCCACCGCCCTGGCGCCCCTGTCCGCCCACGCCCAGCAGGCGACGATGCAAGATGGCATCAAGGTGCGGCCCTTGTCGACCTCGCGCATCTTTGCCGGCGGCGCCGACTTCAATGCAGAATCGAAGCAGCAATATACGCAGTTGGTCAACGAAGCGAAGGAAAAAAACGCGCTGGTGCCCGACAGCGACCCGCAGGTCAGGCGCCTGCGCGCCATCGCCCAGCGCATCATCCCGTTCGCCACGCGCTGGAACGAGGCGGCGGCCAATTGGAACTGGCAGGTCAACCTGCTCAACTCGGATGAGGTCAATGCCTTTTGCATGCCGGGCGGGCAGATCGCTTTTTACAGCGGCATCATCACCAAGCTCAATTTGACCGACGATGAAGTGGCCATCGTCATGGGGCATGAAATTTCGCACGCGCTGCGCGAACACTCGCAGGCGCAGGCCGGCAAGGGCAACCTGGCGGCCGTCGGCGCCAAGCTGGCCGGCGCCGGGCTGTCAGCCTGGCTCGGTGTCGATCCGACCATCACCAGTACCGCCACGAATATGGCGGCGCAGGGCGTGATGCTGAAGTTCTCGCGCGACGATGAACGCGAGGCAGATTTGATCGGCATGGACCTGGCCGCACGCGCCGGCTTCGATCCGCGTGCCGGCGTGATTCTGTGGCAGAAAATGGCCGCCGTGAGCAAGGGCGCGCCGCCGGAATTCCTCTCGACCCACCCGTCGGGCAAGGACCGCATCTCGCAGATGAACAGCCACATGGCGCAAGTGCTGCCCTTGTACGCGCGCAGCAAGGGCGTCAGCGTGGACGCCTTGCCGCCGTACCGCAGCACCGCCATCGCGCAGCGCTAGGATGGCGAAGTGTCACGCCGCCGCACCCTTGCCCATGCGCGACGGTGTGGCGCCCAGCTATCTGTGGCTGCCGGAAGGGCAGTGGCCGGACATGCTGTCGTTTCTGCTCGAGCGCTATCCGCAGATCGGCGCCGCGCAATGGCTGGACCGCATGGCGCGCGGCGAAGTGCTCAATGGCGACGGCGCCGTGCTCGGCCCCGACAGCGCATACCGGCGCGGCATGCGCATTTTTTACTACCGCGAGCTGGAACGCGAAACGCCGATCCCGTTTCAGGAAGAGATCCTGTTCCAGGACGAACACCTGGTGGTGGTCGACAAGCCGCACTTCTTGCCCATGACGCCGGCCGGACGCTTCGTGCAGGAGACCCTGCTGACGCGCCTGAAGAAAAACCTGGACTGCGCCGAGCTGACGCCGATCCACCGCCTCGACCGCGAGACGGCTGGCGTGGTGATTTTTTCGCGCCAGGTAGCCAGCCGTGGCGCCTACCAGACGCTGTTCCAGCGCCGCGAAGTGCGCAAGACGTATGAGGCGCTGGCGCCGCACCTCGATGGCCGCGATTTTCCGTTCACGTATCGCAGCCGCATGGTCGAGGGCGAGCAGTTTTTTCTCATGCGCGAGGAGGCGGGCGAGCCGAACTCGGAAACCATCATCGACGTAATCGAGCGGCGCGGCGCGGTGAACCTGTACCGGCTGTACCCGCACACGGGGCGCAAGCACCAGCTGCGCGTGCACCTGGCTGCACTCGGCATCCCCATCGTCAACGATGCGTTTTACCCGCTGGCCCAGCCGTGCAAGGAAGACGACATGTCGCACCCGCTGCAGCTGCTGGCGCGCGCCATCGATTTCACGGACCCGTTGACGGGTGAGCTGCGCCATTTTGAGAGCCGGCGCGCGCTGGCGTAAGCCGTCCCCCATTGGCGTGTCAACCATGTTGTCGGATTACGGCCCTGCGGTCCTAATCCGACCTACGGCAGATCAGGCGTAGGTCGGCTTAGCGCAGCGTAAGCCGACACCACCGCCGACGTGTCAAAGATCAGCCCTTGAGCGTGTAATCGATGATCAACGGCGCGTGGTCGGAAAAACGCTCGTCCTTGTAGACGCTGACCGTATGCGCCTGGGCCGCGATGCCGGGCGTGGCGACGTGGTAGTCGATGCGCCAGCCCACGTTTTTCGCGTAGGCTTGTCCGCGGTTGCTCCACCACGTGTACTGGTCTTCGCGCTTGTCCAGGCCGCGGTGCACGTCGACAAAGCCCACTTCGTCGAAGACGCGCGTCAGCCACGCGCGCTCTTCCGGCAGGAAGCCGGAATTCTTCTTGTTGCCCTTCCAGTTTTTCAGGTCGATTTCGTGGTGGGCGATATTCCAGTCGCCGCAGATGACCACTTCGCGGCCCAGCGCCTTCAATGCCAGCAGGTGCGGCAGGAACAGTTCCATGAAACGGAACTTGGCTTCCTGGCGTTCCGGGCCGGACGAACCGGACGGGCAATACACGGAAATGACGGACAAGTTGCCAAAATCACAGCGCACGTAGCGGCCTTCGGCATCGAATTCAGGGCTGCCGAAACCGATATGCACGGCGTCCGGTTCCACCTTGCTGTACACGCCCGTGCCGGAATAGCCTTTTTTCTCGGCGTAGTGGAAATGGCCATGGTAGCCGTGCGGGTTGAGGAATTCCGGCGTCATGTCGGGCAGTTGCGCCTTCAATTCCTGCACGCAGATGAAATCGGCCGTTTGCGTGCCCATCCAGTTGAAAAAGCCTTTTTTGGCGGCGGAACGGATGCCGTTCAGGTTGGCGGAGATAATTTTTGGCATAGGTCGAGAGTCAATGGTGAGCGCCAGCGGCGCTGGACGGGGCCGACGGACGCGGCATGGCGATTGTCTCGCCGCTGCGCGCGGATTAAAATACAGGCACTTTTAAAAAATGAGGCTAATGTGAATAATTTACGCCAGCAGTTTATCGCGTTTTCAGTATCCAAGGGCGTCTTGCGGTTTGGCGAGTTCACCACCAAGGCCGGACGCCAGTCGCCGTACTTCTTCAATGCGGGCCTGTTCCATGACGGCGCCACCCTGGCCGAGCTGGCGCAGTTCTACGCGCAGACCCTGCTCGACTCGGGCGTCGAATTCGACATGCTGTTCGGCCCCGCCTACAAGGGCATCACCCTGGCGTCGGCCACTGCCGTGGCACTGGCCGGCAAGGGCCGCAACACCTCGTTCGCCTTCAACCGCAAGGAAGCCAAAGACCATGGCGAAGGCGGCACCATCGTCGGCGCCAAGCTGCATGGCAAGGTTGTCATCATTGACGATGTGATCTCGGCCGGCACCTCGGTGCGCGAATCGGTGGACATGATCCGCGCCGCCGGCGCCGAGCCATGCGCCGTGCTGATCGCCCTGGACCGCATGGAGCGTTCGGGCCCGGACGGCCAGCTGTCGCCCAGTTCGGCGGTGCAGGAAGTGTCGAAACAGTACGGTATTCCCGTCATCTCGATCGGCAACCTGGATGACTTGTTCGGCTACCTGAATGGCGCGGGCGCCGATCCGGAACTGCTCCAATATAAAGAAGCCGTTTCCGCCTACCGCACGCGCTACGGTATTTAAGTAGTCTTTTCCAGCAGCGCCCGCAGCCGCGGGTCGCTGCAGGCGGTGGCAGCCTGCGGGTGGCATTGCAACAGCCGCCGCAACAGCGCGCCGCCGATGCCGCGCCGCCGGAACGGCGGTTTCACGAACAGCATGTTCACCGTCACCCCGTCCGCACACTTGCTGATATCGAGCATGGCTACTTGCTGGCCGTCGATCCACGCGCACAGCGCGCTGTCCCCTTGCCAGTCTATCTGCATCACGCCAGCCATGGCTTGAGCGCCGCATGCAGGCCGAGGGCGAACAGGCCGACAAAAAAGCAGCGCTTGAATACCTGTTGCGCGATGCGCCCGCGCAGCCATTGACCGGCCAGCATGCCGGCCAGCGCCGGCAGCAGCGCATACGCGGAAGCGCCGGCCGCACCGAGGCTGAAGTTGCCGTGCACGGCCAGGCTGGCCGCCAGCGCCACGGTCGATGCCGTAAACGCCAGGCCCAGCGCCTGCACCAGCGCATCGCGTGCCAGTCCCAGTGCCTGCAAATACGGCACGGCGGGGATGACGAACACGCCCGTGGCGGCCGTCACCAGCCCCGTCGCCGCGCCCGTGACGGGTCCCAGCCAGCCTTCGTGCCGCGCCGGCACGCGCAACTGCAGCGAGAATAATCCCGCCAGCGCATACAGCATCAGCGCCACGCCCAGCGCGACGACGGCCCAGGCGCCGCTGTCGGCCGGTAGCAGGGCGCCGCCCGTCAGCGTACCGGCCATGACGGCGGCCAGCATGGGCCACAAGCGGCGCAGCAGGGCGCGCAGGCCGGGGCCGGCCGCCAGTTGCCACACATTCGTCACCATCGACGGCACGATCAGCAGCGCCGCCGCCTGCACGGGCGGCATGACGAGGCTGAGCGTGCCCATGGCCACGGTCGGCAAGCCCAGTCCGACTACGCCCTTGACGAAGCCAGCGACGAGGAAGCTGGCGCCGACGGCCAGCAGGAATGACGTCTCCATCTTTTTTATCCCACATTGATTTTGCGTGGATTCTGCGCTTGCCCGGGACTTTCGCCAAGGTGGATTATTTTGAGTCAGCCTAAGTAAAATACGAAGGCTGATAAGATGGCGAAAAGGGGAGCTGTCATGCGTTTTGATCTGGTCGATTTGCAGCTGTTTGTCAACGTGGTGGAAGCGGGCAGCCTGACGGCGGGCGCCGCGCGCAGCCATCTGGCGCTGGCCTCAAGCAGTGCGCGCGTGCGCGGCATGGAAGAGGCGCTGGGCATGCCCCTGCTGCTGCGCGGGCGGCGCGGCGTGGAGCCGACACCGGTCGGGCAGACCCTGCTGCATCACGCGCGCCTGGTGTTGCTGCAAATGGAGAAAATGCGCGGCGAGCTCGGTGAATTTGCACGCGGTTTGAAAGGGCAGTTGCGGCTGCTGTGCAATACGGCCGCGCTCAGCGAATTTTTGCCCGAGGCACTCGGTGCTTTTCTCGACCGCCATCCGAACCTGACCATCGACCTGGAAGAGCGCCTCAGTTACGATATCGTCAAGGCCGTCTCGGAAGGGTTGGCCGACATGGGCATCGTGTCCGACTCGGTCGACATGCGCGGCTTGCAGACGTTTTTGTTCCGCCCCGACCGGCTGGTGGTCATCGCGGCGGCCGATGGCGTGCATCACCGCGCGCTCGGCCAGGATGGCGTCGTCGCGTTCTCCACGCTGCTGGATCACGATTTCATCGGCCTGGCCGACGACAGCGCGATGCAGCAGTACTTGGGCATGCATGCGGCGCGCCTGGGCCGTCCGTTGAAGGTGCGCGTGCGCTTGCGCAGCTTCGATGCCGTGTGCCGCATGGTGGCCAGCGGCGTGGGCATCAGCGTGGTGCCGCTGGCGGCGGCCAGCCGCTGCCAGCAGACGATGGCGCTGCGCTGCCTGGAATTATCCGATCCCTGGTCGGTACGCAATCTGACGATTTGCGTGCGCCAGTTCAGTGAATTACCCCTGTATGCGCGCCAGTTGATCGATCATCTGAAGGCGTGACAGGGCATGACAGGAGCAGCAATGCGTTTTTCAGAAGACAAGATGGCCAGCCTGCTGTGCAGCGACCAGGTCGAGCGTCCCATCCACATCTGGCAGCCGCCACAGCCCCAACGCCCGCGCGCCGTGATCCTGGCGATCCACGGCGGCATGGCGCACGCGGGCGATTACGTCACGCCGGCGCTGACTTTCCGCCAGCACGGCATCGCCACCGTCAGCTTCGACATGGTGGGCCACGATGGCAAGCGCAAGGTCGATATCCCCTCGTTCGAGGCCTTCCTCGACGACGAGGAATTGTTCCTCGCCTGGGTCAAGCAGGCGTATCCCGGCGTGCCGATTTTCGTCATGGGTCATTCCATGGGCGGCCTGATCGCCACGCATCTGGGGCTGCGGCGCTTTGCGGGCGATCCGGCGATCAAAGGCTTCATCATCTCATCGCCGTATTACGTGAATGCGATTCCCGTGCCGAAGGTGCTGCAGATGCTGTCCGGCTGGCTGGCGCAGCGCTTCCCGACGATGAAGGTACCGCTGGGGAATCTGACCATGCTGCTGACGCACGATCAAACCATCACCGCGCGCCATTTCCAGGATGAGCGCGACGGCATACGCGCCAGTGCAGCGTCGGTGCGCTTCGCCCATGCCTTGACGTCGGCGCAAAAGGAACTGGCGGGCGGCTTGTCGGACTGGCGCTTCCCCCTGTTCGCCGTGGTGGCCGGCGACGACAAGCTGGCCGACAGCCGCGCCACGGAAAGCCTGCTGCGCAGCGTGCCCGATGGCCTGCTCGACTACCATTTTTACCCGGCCAATTATCACGAGAACTTCAATGAGGTGAACCGTGACGTGATCTTTGCCGCGATCCTGGCCTGGATCGAGAAACTGCTGGCACCCGTGCCAGCATGAAGCGCCAGTATCGTTATAATCGGCTCAATGAATTGACCGCCGGTGCATGCCGGCCCGGTCCCCGCGGCACAGGGGAATACTCAAGGAACGAACGATGCGCTTGCTGATTGCCCTGTTACTCCCATGGCTGACCTTTTTCACGATCGGCCGCCCGATTGCCGGCATCATTTGCCTGATCCTGCAAATTACCTTGATCGGCTGGCTACCAGCGACGATCTGGGCCGTATATGCGCTGAGCCAGTACAAGACGGACCAGAAGATCGCCGAGGCCATGCGCCGGCGCTGATGTGGGGCTAAGTCCTGTTTAAGCTGCGCTTCCTATCTTGATTCAACCGACATGAGGAGAGTGAGATGGCACCAGACAGACGCGGTACCTTGACCCTGGCGGCGGCGATGCTGGCCGCCGGGCTGTTGCTGGGAAGTGCGGCGCAGGCGCAGGGCGATAGCGCTTTGCCGCCCGTGCAGAAGAGCGGGGCGGTGGAGTACCTGAGCGGCGGCATCGGCCTCGATGAGTCGACTGCCATCAAGAGCGCCAGCCGGCATTGGCCTTTGAGCCTGGTGTTTTCCGTGCAGGCGGCGGGCAAGGCGGAATTTGCCTCTGACGTGAAGCTGACAATACGCGACGCCAAGGGCGCGCCGGCGCTGGAAACGACGGCCAGCGGGCCGTTCCTGCTGGCGAAATTGCCACCGGGCAGCTACAGCCTGCGCGCCACCCTGGCTGGCAAGACCCTGGAGCGCAAGGTGCAGGTCAAGGCGGATAGTTCCGCGCGGGTGGAGCTGGTCTGGCCGGCGGGAACGAACCAGGACCGGCCTTGATGGTCGACGGCAGCCCGATCAGCTGACCGCGAGTACGCGCCCTTCGGCGGCGCTTTGCAGCGCCAGTTCGATCAGGCGTATCGTTGCCGCCGCATCTTCGGCTGCCACGGGCGCCGCTGCGCCGTGGCGGATGGCCTCGGCCATGCCCTGGTAAAAGTCCTGGTAGCGGCCGGCCTGCATGTCGAGGTGTTCAGAATGGCCGTCCGGCTGCGTGCCCAGGTGCAGCGCGCCGCGCACGGGGTCCACGCCCCAGCCGGGCTGGCCCGGCCTGCCGCCCGCCTTCAGCGCGTCTTCCTGCGGATCGAGGCCGAACTTCACGAAACTGCCCTTGTCGCCATGCACGGCGAAGCGCGCCGTCGGCGCCTTTACCAGGCAGCCCGCTTGCAGCACCACGCGCAGCCGGTCGTAGTACAAAACGATGTGCATATAGTCGACGGCTTGCGCGCCATCGCGCTGCAGGGCGATATCGGCGTACAGCTTTTCCGGTTGGCCGAACAGCTGCGTGGCCTGGTCCAGCATGTGCGGACCCAGGTCGTACAGCAAGCCGCCACCGGGTGCGCCGGACTCGCGCCAGCGCTGGCGGATTTCGGGGCGGAAACGGTCGAAATGCGATTCGACGCTGGCGATGCGCCCCAGCGTACCCTGTGCCAGCAGCGCTTTCAGGGTCAGGAAGTCGCCATCCCAGCGCCGGTTGTGATACACGCTGAGCACCAGCTTGCGTTCTTGCGCCAGCGCGATCAGGCGCTGCGCTTCAACGCTGGAAATGGTGAAGGGCTTGTCCACCACCACATGCTTGCCCGCCTGCAGCGCCGCTTGCGCCAGGCTGAAATGCGCTTCGTTGGGCGCGGCAATGACCACCAGCTCGATGGACGGATCGGCAAACAGCTGCGCCGCATCCGCATACACGGTGGCGTGCGGCCAGTCCTTGTGCACGAGCTCCGGCTTGCTGGAGGCCACCGCCGTCAGCTCCAGGGCATCGATGGTGGACAGCACGGGAGCGTGGAAGGTGGAGCCGGCAAAGCCGTAGCCGACGAGGCCAGTCTTGATCTTGTTCATGGCGGGTTCACAGGTGCGTGGAAGAATCCATGATCATACCTGCAAGCGGGCGGCGCATAAAAAAAGGACGCCGCAGCGTCCTTTTGCATGCCTCTCGCGAGATTACCCCGCCAGCTTGGCCTTCAGCAATTCCGTCAGCTGGGCCGGGTTGGCCTTGCCCTTGGAGGCTTTCATGGCCTGGCCGATCAGCGCGTTGATGGCCGCTTCCTTGCCGGCACGGTACTGCTCCACCGACTTGGCGTTGGCCGCCAATACTTCATCGACGATGGCTTCCAGGGCGCCCGAGTCCGAGATCTGCTTCAAACCCTTGGCGTCGATGACGGTGTCGACCAGGTGCTCGTCGCTGGACTTCGCTTCCCACATGCCGGCGAAGACTTCCTTTGCCGCCTTGTTCGATATCGTGCCGTCGGCGATGCGCTTGAGCATGGCGGCCAGCTGCGCGGCGGAGACGGGCGCGTCGTCCAGGTCCACGCCTTCGCGGTTCAGGGTCGACGACACGTCGCCCATCAGCCAGTTGGCGGCGGCCTTGGCGTTTTCCTTGCCGGCCTTGTCGACCACGGCGACGAAATAGGTGGCCATGGCTTTCGATTGCGTCAGCACCAGCGCATCGTAATCGGGGAGCGCATACTCGCTGATGAAGCGCGCGCGCATGGCGGCCGGCAGTTCCGGCATCGATGCCTTGACCGTATCGATCCATGCTTGCGAGATGACCAGCGGCGGCAGGTCAGGGTCCGGGAAGTAGCGGTAATCCTGGGCGTCTTCCTTGCTGCGCATTTCGCGCGTTTCCTTGCGGTCCGGATCGTACAAACGCGTCGCTTGCACGACCTTGCCGCCGTCTTCGATCAGTTCGATCTGGCGGCGCACTTCGACGTGCACGGCTTCCTCGATGAAGCGGAAGGAGTTCAGGTTCTTGATCTCGCAGCGGGTGCCGAATTCCTTCTGGCCGACGGGGCGTACGGAGACGTTGACGTCGCAGCGGAACGAGCCTTCCTGCATGTTGCCGTCGCAAACGCCCAGCCACATGACCAGCGAGTGCAGCGCCTTGGCATAGGCCACGGCTTCGGCGGCGCTGCGGATTTCCGGTTCCGAGACGATTTCCAGCAGCGGCGTGCCGGCGCGGTTCAAGTCGATGCCGCTCATGCCCGCATAGTCTTCATGCAAGGACTTGCCGGCGTCTTCTTCCAGGTGGGCGCGCGTCAGGTTGACCGTCTTGGTGACGAATTCGCCATCCTTTTCGTAGCCGAAGGTCAGGGCGCCACCGATGACGACGGGGTCTTCGAACTGGCTGATCTGGTAGCCCTTGGGCGAATCGGGATAAAAATAGTTTTTACGCGCGAAGACCGAGTGCGGCGCCACGGTGGCACCCACGGCCAAACCAAAACGGATCGCGCGCTCGACGGCTTGCTTGTTCATCACCGGCAGCACGCCTGGCAGGGCCAGGTCGACGGGGCTCGCTTGCGTGTTGGCGTCGGCGCCGTACTTGATCGGCGAACCGCTGAAAATTTTGGATTCGGTCGTGAGCTGCACGTGGTTCTCAAGACCGATGACGACTTCCCATTGCATAGTGTTCTCGCTTATTTTTTGGTGGCGCCGCCTCGGCGGCGCGAATTTTTTTCTTAGATGCCGGCAGTTGCGTTGCCTGGAGCACGCGTATGCCAGTCCGTCACCAGCTGGTACTGGTGGGCCACGTTCAGCAGTTTGGCTTCGCCAAAATAATTGCCGATGATTTGCAGGCCGACGGGGCGCTTGCCATTCTTGTCTCCCGCGCCGAAACCGCAAGGGATCGACATGCCGGGCAGGCCGGCCAGGCTGGTCGACAGGGTGTAGATGTCGGCCAGGTAGTTTGCTACCGGGTCATCCGTCTTGTCGCCCAGGTCCCAGGCGACAGTCGGCGCGACCGGTCCCATGATGACGTCGCAGACGGCGCTCGGGCCATTTAATACGGCATCGAAATCCTGCGCGATCAGGCGGCGGATCTTTTGCGCTTTCAGGTAGTAGGCGTCGTAGTAGCCGTGGCACAGCACATAGGTGCCGACCATGATGCGGCGCTGCACTTCCGGGCCGAAGCCCTGGGCGCGCGACTTTTTGTACATGTCCTGCAAGTCCTTGTACTCGGCGGCGCGGTGGCCATAGCGCACGCCGTCGTAGCGCGACAGGTTCGACGACGCTTCAGCCGGGGCGATCATGTAGTAGGCGGGAATCGACAGGGCCGTATTCGGCAGCGAAATGTCGACCAGTGTGGCGCCCAGCTTTTCATACTGCGCCAGCGCGCCGCGCACGGCCGCTTCCACGTCCTTGGCCAGGCCCTCGCCGAAGTACTCGCGCGGCACGCCGATGCGCAAGCCCGTCAACGGCTGGCCCAGTTCACGTGAAAAATCTTCCGTCACGCCGCCCTGTTCCGGCGACAGGCTGGTCGAGTCGCGTTCGTCAAAGCCGGCCATGGCGCTCAAGAGCAGGGCGCAGTCTTCGGCCGAGCGGGCCATCGGGCCGCCCTGGTCCAGCGACGAGGCAAAGGCGATCATGCCGAAGCGCGACACGCGGCCATACGTCGGCTTGATGCCGGTGATGCCACAAAAAGCAGCTGGCTGGCGGATCGAACCGCCCGTATCGGTGCCGGTGGCCGCTGGCGTCAGGCCGGCGGCGACGGCGGCAGCCGAGCCGCCGGAGGAGCCGCCTGGCACGGCCGTCTTGTCCCACGGATTGCGCACGGCGCCGAAGGCCGAGTTCTCGTTGCCGGAACCCATGGCGAATTCATCGCAATTGACCTTGCCCAGGGTGACCATGCCGGCTGCCTGGAATTTTTCCACCACGGTGGCGTCAAACGGGCTGGCGTAGTTGGCCAGCATTTTCGAGCCGGCCGTGGTGCGCCAGCCTTTGGTCACGAACAGGTCCTTGTGCGCGATCGGCACGCCCGTCAATGGCGTGGCCGTGCCGGCGGCGATGCGCGCGTCGGCCTCGGCAGCTTGCGCCAGGGTCAGGGCACGGTCGACGTGCAGGAAGGCGTTCGAAGTGTCCGCTGCGATACGGTCGAGGAAATGCGTCGCCAGCGCAACGGCGGAAATTTCCTTGTTCTGCAAGAGCGTGGACAGCTGTTTGATGGATTTTGTATGCATGGCGTTTCTATTTTGATATTCGGCAAGAAGGCGGGAGCGGCGCAACGGCGTGTTTATTCGATAACCTTGGGCACGAGATACAGGCCATCCTGGACCTTCGGTGCCACGGCCTGATAGGCGTCGCGGTGATTCGTTTCCGTGGCGACGTCTTCGCGCAGGCGCAGGGCGATATTGTCCATGTGGGCAGCCAGCGGGTGGCTCAGGGGGGCCACGCCATCGGTATTGACGGCTTGCATTTGTTCCGCCAGGGCAAAAATCTTGTTCAATTGGGCCAGGGACGTGACGGCCTGATCGTCGGCCATTTCGAGTTGTGCCAGGTGGGCGATGCGTTTTACGTCGGAGAGTGTCAGGGACATGGCGAATGGCGCGGAGTGCCGCGCATTAGTATTAAGTTGGCGTTTCGATAAAACGCGAATATTTACTGCTTTTTTGCTCACAAAAGCCGGGGAATGCCGCGTAACTCGCGGCTGCAAGAGTCGCACTTTTCCATGGTTTTTGAGCAAATCGCATTCAAATTATAAGGTAGAATGGCGGGTTAATGCGTTGCCGGCGCTGATGGACCGCTGCCGCAGCATAGAAAAGATTGCGCAAGCGCCAAGCGAAACCCGGAAAAACCGCCTTCATGGATTTTCAGGGTGCCTGAAAGCGCCCGCTTTGAAACTCCCCATAAACAGCTTTTGCGCAGCTCGATGCGCTACAGGACACTCATGTTTGGTTTTTTACGCAGGTATATCTCCACCGATCTGGCCATTGACTTGGGCACGGCCAACACCCTTATTTATGTGCGCGGCCTCGGTATCGTCCTGGACGAACCGTCCGTCGTCGCCATCCGCCAGGAAGGCGGTCCGAATGGCAAGAAGACCATTCAGGCAGTCGGCAAGGAAGCCAAGCAGATGCTGGGCAAGGTGCCGGGCAATATCGAAGCGATCCGTCCGATGAAAGATGGCGTGATCGCCGACTTCACTGTGACCGAGCAGATGCTCAAGCAATTCATCCGCATGGTGCATGACTCGAAATTCTTCCGTCCTTCGCCACGCATCATCATTTGCGTGCCGTGCGGTTCGACCCAGGTCGAGCGCCGCGCGATCCGCGAATCGGCGCTGGGCGCCGGCGCTTCGCAGGTGTACCTGATCGAAGAACCGATGGCGGCGGCCATTGGCGCCGGCTTGCCCGTGTCCGAAGCGACCGGCTCGATGGTGGTCGACATCGGCGGCGGCACCACCGAAGTGGGCATCATCTCGCTGGGCGGCATGGTCTACAAGGGTTCCGTGCGCGTGGGCGGCGACAAGTTCGATGAAGCCATCGTCAACTACATCCGCCGCAACTACGGCATGCTGATCGGCGAACAAACGGCCGAAGCCATCAAGAAGGCCATCGGTTCGGCTTTCCCCGGTTCGGAAGTGAAGGAAATGGAAGTCAAGGGCCGCAACCTGTCCGAAGGCATCCCGCGCTCGTTTACCATTTCCAGCAACGAGATTCTCGAAGCGCTGACCGACCCGCTGAACAACATCGTCTCGGCCGTGAAGAACGCGCTGGAACAGACGCCGCCGGAACTGGGCGCCGACATCGCCGAAAAAGGCATGATGCTGACGGGCGGCGGCGCACTGCTGCGCGACCTGGACCGCCTGCTGATGGAGGAAACCGGCCTGCCGGTGCTGGTGGCCGAGGACCCGCTCACTTGCGTGGTGCGCGGTTCCGGGATGGCACTGGAACGTATGGACAAGCTCGGCTCGATCTTCTCCTACGAATAATCTGACAGAAGGGCCGGAACTTCAGTTTCCGGCCTTTTTTGGGTTTTGGCGCCGGCGTTCGACCGGGGCCTGCACGTTGGCGCACTGCGCCTGGCCTGATTATTGGAAGTCATGGAATACAGTCCTCCGCCACTTTTCAAACAAGGCGCCTCCGCCCGCGTCAAGATGATGGTGTTCGCCGGCATTTCTATCGCCCTGTTGCTGGTCGATTCGCGCATGCACGCCTTGACGGCCGTGCGCCAGGCAGTCGGTACCGTGCTGTATCCGGTGCAGATGGCGGCCCTGGTGCCGCGCGATGTGGCGCTTGGCGTCGGCAATTACTTCTCTTCGCTGTCCGCCCTGGAAAAACAGGTACGCGACCTGAAGCACGAACAAATCGCCTCGGCGCAGATCATGCAGCAGGCGCAGCTCAATATCGTTGAGAACAACCATTTGCGCAAGCTGATGGAAGCGCGCGAGCGCGTTCCCGTGAAGACCATGATGGCTGAAGTCCTGTATGACACGCGCGATTCGGCCACGCGCAAGATCGTGCTGGACCGGGGCATTCAGAATGGCGTCGAACTGGGCCGCCCCGTGATCGATAACCTCGGCGTGGTGGGACAAGTCACGCGCGTGTTCCCGTTCACCTCGGAAGTGACCTTGCTGACCGATGAAGAACAGGCCATTCCCGTGCAGCTGCTGCGCAATGGCGTGCGCAGCGTGGCCATCGGCCGCGGCAAGTCCGGTACCATGGAGCTGCGCTTTACGGCGCCCACCGCCGACATCCAGATCGGCGACATCGTCATTACCTCGGGCCTCGACGGCCTGTATCCGGCCGGCCTGGCCGTGGCGCGCGTGACCCTGGTCGAGCGCAATGCGCATGGCCCGTTCGGCCGCGTCGTGTGCCAGCCGCTGGCCGGCATCGAACGCAACACCCAACTGCTCATCTTGATGACGTCGCCGGAGATCCCGGCGCGTCCGCCAGTCGAAGACGTCAAGACGGGCCGCAAGATCGCCGGCAAGATGGCGCCGATCAAGGACCCTGCCAAGGAGCCGGCTGCCGCCGGGGCAGCGACAGCGCCGGCCACCGCGCCCGCCACACCGGCCGCGAAGCCGCCCGCAAGCCCGCTTCCGAAACCGGCGACGCCGGCCGCTGCCACAATACCTGCCGCCGTGCCACCGAAGGAAGCGACACGATGAACCGCCCGCATTACATCCTGCTGCCGGTCAGCCCCCTGTTCATCGGCTTTTCCCTGCTGTGCGCTTTTCTGCTGAACCTGCTGCCCTGGGGACAGTTCGTCGGCGTGCCCGATTTCGTCGCCCTGGTGCTGGTCTTCTGGGGCATACACCAGCCGCGCAAGGTCGGCATCGGCGTGGCGTTCTTCATGGGTTTGATGATGGACGTGCACGACTCGACCCTGCTGGGCGAGAATGCGCTGGCCTACACCTTGCTGTCGTACTTCGCCATCATGATGCACCGCCGCGTGCTGTGGTTCCCCATCCTGACGCAGGCGCTGCATGTGCTGCCGCTGCTGCTGCTGACGCAGGCACTGCAATTGCTGACGCGCCTGATCGTCTCGGGCCGTTTCCCCGGCTGGCTCAATTTCATCGAGAGCTTCGTCGCCGTGGCCCTGTGGCCCTTCGTCACGTGGGTCTTGCTGGCGCCGCAGCGCCGCGCCGTGGACCGCGATCATAACCGGCCGATTTGACGGGCGCCCGCCATGACTGAACTGAAAAATACCGAGCGCGAGCTGCATTTTTTCCGCATGCGCCTGACCATCCTGGGCGCGCTCGTCTTCGTCTGCTTTTCGCTGCTGCTGGCGCGCTTCATCTGGCTGCAGGTGATCAAGCACGAGGACTACGCGACCAAGGCCGAAGACAACCGCATCGCCGTGGTGCCCATCGTGCCCACGCGCGGCCTGATCCTCGACCGCAACGGCGTGGTTTTGGCGCGCAATTACTCGGCCTATACGCTGGAAATCACGCCATCGAAATTGAGCGCCAGCCTCGATTCGGTGATCGACGAGCTGTCGACCCTGGTGCAGATCGACGTCAAGGACCGCCGCCGCTTCAAGAAGCTGCTGGAAGAGTCGAAGAACTTCGTCAGCGTGCCGCTGCGTACGCGCCTGACGGACGAAGAAGTGGCGCGTTTCACGGCGCAACGCTTCCGCTTCCCCGGCGTCGAGGTGCAGGCGCGCTTGTTCCGCCAGTATCCGATGGGCGAGGTGGCGTCGCACGTGGTGGGTTTCATCGGCCGCATCAACCGCAATGAAGCCAAGGCGCTGGAAGAGGGCGAGGACGCGGCCAACTACAACGGCACCGACCATATCGGCAAGGAAGGCCTGGAAAAAAGCTACGAGAAGCAGCTGCATGGCACCACCGGCTATGAAGAAGTGGAAGTGTCGGCCGGCGGGCGCGCCATGCGCACCCTGTCGCGTACGGCGGCCATCCCTGGCAACAACTTGATCCTGTCGATCGACATCGAACTGCAAAAAGTGGTCGAGGAAGCGTTCGGCGAATGGCGTGGCGCGGCCGTGGCGATCGATCCGGCCACGGGCGACATCCTGGCCTACGTCTCCAAGCCCGGCTACGACCCGAACCTGTTCGTCGACGGCATCGACCAGCAAAGCTGGAATGAACTCAATACCTCGCTGGACCGGCCGATGGTCAACCGGCCCCTGTCCGGCACCTACGCGCCTGGCTCGACCTTCAAGCCCTTCATGGCGCTGGCCGCACTCGAATTGGGCAAGCGCACGCCGAGCCAGTCGATTTCCGATCCGGGTTTCTTCATCCTCGGCGGTCACACCTTCCGCGACGACAAGGTGGGCGGCCATGGCACGGTGGACATGCACAAGTCCATCGTCGTCTCGTGCAACACGTATTACTATCAGCTGGGCCGTGACATGGGCATTGATGCCATCCACGACTTCATGAAGCCGTTCGGCTTCGGCCAGCTGACGGGCATCGACCTGAATAATGAAAAGACGGGTGTGCTGCCGTCGACGGAATGGAAGCGCAACCGCTTCAAGACGCCGCAGCAGAAAAAATGGGTGGGTGGCGACACGATTTCGGTGAGTAACGGCTCCGGCTACAACTCGTATACGCCGCTGCAGATCGCCCACGCCACGGCCAACCTGGCCAATAACGGCGTGGTGATGAAGCCGCATCTGGTGAAGATCATCGAAGATGCGGCCACGCGTGCGCGCACTCTGACGGTGCCGAAGGAAAGCTACCGCATCCCACTCAAGCAGGAAAACATCGACGTCATCAAGCGCGCCATGGTGGGCGTGACCAGCGAGCAGGGCGGCACGGCCGCGCGCATCTTCACCGGCGTGCAGTACACGGTGGGCGGCAAGACGGGGACGGCGCAGGTGGTGGGCATCAAGAAAAACGAGAAGTACAATGCCAAGCTGCTGGCCGAACGCCTGCGCGACAACGCCTTGTTTACAGCCTTCGCACCGGCCGACAAGCCACGCATCGCCATTGCGATCGTGGTGGAAAACGCGGGCTTCGGCGCCGGCGTGGCTGCACCGATCGCGCGCAAGGCGCTCGACTACTACCTGCTGGGCAAGCGCCCGAGCGACAAGGAAAAGGACACCACCAAGGTGCCCAAGGAAGATGTCGACGAAGTGCGCACCCTGGAAGAAATCACTGACGAGCAGGCCGCTCCGGCGCCGCCTGCCAGGCAATAAAGGAAGCACATGCCCATTAACGAGAGGCGCTCGCTGTGGCGGCGCGCCAAACCCTATCTGGCGGTGTTCGATCCGCCGCTGATGATCATCATCCTGATGCTGCTGTGCACCAGTCTGCTGACCCTGTATTCGGCCAGTATCGGCATCCCCGGCAAGATCGAGGACCACCTGCGCAACATCCTGCTGTGCTTTTTCGTCATGTGGGTGGCGGCCAACATCACGCCGCAGATGATGATGCGCATCGCCGTGCCGGCGTACACGGTATCGGTGATCTTGCTGGTGGCCGTGGCGCTGTTCGGCACCATCAAGCTCGGTGCGCGGCGCTGGCTGCATATCGGCGTGATCGATATCCAGCCGTCCGAATTCCTGAAGATCGCCACGCCGCTGATGCTGGCCTGGTTCTTCCAGCACAATGCGGGCGCCCTGCGCTGGAAATCGTTCCTGATGGCGGCCGTGCTGCTGCTGGTGCCCGTCTACCTGATCGCGCGCCAGCCCGATTTGGGCACGGCGCTGCTGGTGGTGGCGGCCGGCTTTACCGTCATCTTCCTGGCCGGCCTGTCGTGGAAAGTGCTGGCCGGCTTGCTGATCACCTTTGTGGCCTGCCTGCCGATCGCCTGGTCGCACCTGCATGATTACCAGCGCGACCGCGTGATGATGCTGATCGACCCGACCAAGGACCCGCTGGGCAAGGGCTTCCATATCATCCAGTCCATCATCGCCATCGGTTCGGGTGGCATGACGGGCAAGGGCTGGACGCACGGCACCCAGGCCCACCTGGAATTCGTCCCGGAGCGCACCACCGATTTTATTTTTGCCGTATATTCCGAGGAATTCGGCCTGGTCGGTAACTTGATCCTGATGCTGATGTATTTGCTGCTGGTGGGACGGGGGATGATGATCGCCGCCAACGCCCCCAGTTTTTTCACTCGCCTGCTGGCAGGAGCGATCACTATGATTTTCTTTACGTATGCGTTTGTTAACATGGGCATGGTCAGCGGCATCGTGCCGGTGGTCGGCGTTCCCCTGCCTTTCCTCAGCTATGGCGGCACCGCGCTGCTGACCCTGGGCGTGGCTACCGGTATCCTGATGAGCATCCAGCGCCATCGCAAGCTGGTGCAGACCTGATGCGGGCGCCTGTCGATACCTTCGCCATGCGCGGATTGAGCCTGGCCGCTTTGCTGACCCTGGCCGCCTGCGGCACCACGCCGCAAAAAACCGCATCGAACAACGTGCCGCTGCCGTCAGGCGGCAAGGTCAAGGTGCCCGTGCGCCAGGACCCTACCTTGCCGGCGTTGCCGGCGGCCGGCTCCGGGCGCGGCGGCTACTACAAGGATGACGGCCCGGGCGAGAATCCGCCGGCCAACCTGCGCGACGTGCCCGATGCGGAAGTGCGCAACGAGCCGTATTCGACGCGCTCGAACCGCCCGTATGTCGTCTTCGGCAAGACGTACACGCCGATCACCGACAACGAGCCATTCAAGCAGAAGGGCACGGGCACCTGGTATGGCAAGAAATTCCATGGACAGCGCACTTCGTCGGGTGAAATCTACGACATGTACAAGATGACGGCGGCCCATCCCACCTTGCCGATTCCGTCGTATGCGCGTGTGACGAGCATCGACAGCGGCGAACAGGTGATCGTGCGCGTCAATGATCGTGGTCCCTTCCACGCCACGCGCGTGATCGACGTGTCCTACACGGCGGCGCTGAAACTGGGCTTCCTGGGCAAGGGCAGCCACCAGGTGGTCGTGGAACGGCTGCTGCCGGCCGATATCGATGCCATCCTGGCTGCCCGCGCGGCGCCGAAGCCGGTGCCTTCCGTGGTGGCTATTTCCATCGATACACCGCCCGAGACGGGCGCCGTGGTGCAGCCGGAAGTGTCGACGCAAATGGATGCCACGGTGGCCGCGCCAGCGCCGGCCGCGTTGACCAGCGGCTTTTATCTGCAGCTGGGTGCCTACTCGCGCGCCGACAATGCGGAAACGGGGCGGTCGCGCCTGGCGCCATATGCGGCGGCCTTGGGTACGCTTGGGGTGGTGCAGGCCGGTAACCTGTTCCGCCTGTATGGCGGACCGTTCACCAGCCGTGCCGAGGCGGCACGCGCGGCGGCGAATTTGCCGGAATCGACGGGCATCAAGCCTATCGTCATCGAAAGATAAGCGTAGGTCGGATTAGCGCGCAAGCGCGTAATCCGACGCCATGGTTGGCGTCGCTGGCGTTGTCGGATTACGCGCAAGCGCTAATCCGACCTACCTGGCTGTTCCGCCTGTATGGCGGACCGTTTTCCAGCCGTGCCGAGGCGGCACGCGCGGCGGCGAATTTGCCTGAGTCGACGGGTATCAAGCCCATCGTGATTCAAAGGTAGAGCGTAGGTCGGATTAGCGCGCAAGCGCGTAATCCGACGCCATGGTTGGCGTCGCTGGCGTTGTCGGATTACGCGCAAGCGCTAATCCGACCTACCTGGCTGCATGGCGGACCGTTCTCCAGCCGTGCCGAGGCGGCGCGGGCGGCGGCGAATTTGCCTGAGTCGACGGGTATCAAGCCTATCGTGATTCAAAGGTAGAGCGTAGGTCGGATTAGCACGCAAGCGCGTAATCCGACGCCATGGTTGGCGTCGCTGGCGTTGTCGGATTACGCGCAAGCGCTAATCCGACCTACCTGGCTGTTCCGCCTGTATGGCGGGCCGTTTTCCAGCCGTGCCGAGGCGGCACGGGCGGCGGCGAATTTGCCGGAATCGACGGGTATCAAGCCCATCGTCATCGAAAGATAAGCGTAGGTCGGATTAGGCCCGAAGGGCCGTAATCCGACGCGATTGTCAGGTGTCATTTACAGGAGCGCAGTTCCTGCTCTTCGAACTGCTTCGTGATCTCGGCCAGCCGCGCGCGCGTGGCGGCGTCGAGGTCGCGGAACTGGTAAGCGAGCTGCTTGCTGGCGCTGTAGCGTGGCGCGACGCGGGCGCTGTGCACGCCCTGCTTGTTGAGCGATGCCAGCTGGCTTTGCGCGCTGGTTTCCGACTTGAACACGCCCAGTGAAATGCCCCAGCGCTGCGCGCTGCCTTCGTTGATGATGAAGTAATTCGTCACGCCCAGCTGCTTCAATTCGCCGGCCTTGCGCTCGGCGCCTTCCTTGCTGCCCTGCGGCGGGATGTACACCATGTAGCTGGAAATGTCCTGGCCGGCCACGTTGCGGCGCGACTGGCGGTCGCCCAGGTTCAACGCCGCCACTTGCGCTTCGAAGCGGCGCCCGTCAGCCAGCAGGAAATTGCCCACTTCCGTGCAGGCATACGATGGCGGTGGCGCAGCTACGGCCGCCGCCGGCGTCGCCCCCTCTTCGGCAGCCGGTGGCGCGTCGGGCGCCGTGGCCTGCTCCTGTGTCAGCAAGGTGAGTTTGCCCGCCTGCAGCTGGTTTTTCAGGCGTGCCGGTTCGCGCGTCTCGGTGCGAAAACTGCCCAGATAACCCTGGCCGATGGCCAGGACCAGCAGGTTGACGCCGGCCAGCAGCCAGAAGACGAATTTCAGCATACGTGGTTTCCTTGTGATCCTGCCGTGCCGGCGCGTGCGGATGCCTGCAGGCCGAGCATGACGATATTGTCCACCAGATGCAGCGGTACCGGCAGCGCCAGCGCCGGTGCGATACGCGGCGCGGCGCCGCCGGACAATACACAGGCGCTGGCGCCGTGCATGCGCACGGCCCGTTCGATGGCGCCCGCTTGCGCCGCCAGGCAGCCACTCAAAATCGCGTCGTCCGTGTTGTCGGCAAAGCCGGCCGGCAGCATGGCGTCGCCGGCGATTTGCGGCAGCTGCGCCGTGTTGCGCGCCAGCGAACTGGCCATCAATCCCAGTCCCGGCAAGATCATCCCGCCGAGGAAAACGCCATCGGCCGTGATGGCGTCGATGGTGGTGGCGGTGCCGCAATTGGCGACGATGAGCGCCTGGCCAGGCGCCAGAGCGTGCGCGCCGATGGCGGCGGCAAAGCGGTCGCAGCCCAGCTGAGATGGCGTGCGGTAGCCGTTCGTGAGGCCCGCCAACTGCGGCAGCGAGACGAAGTTGCGCGCAAAGACCGGCAGCATGGCGCGCAGGTGCGTGCCGATGACGGCGCCGGCCACGTTCGACAGCAGCGCGTCGCTGATGGCGAGTTTCTCCCATTGCGCGGCCAGGGTGTCGAGCTGCGCATGCGCGACGGCGCCGCTGGCCAGCCAGGCCCCGGCGGCACTGTCGGCTTCCACGAGAGCCCATTTGATGCGCGTATTGCCGGCGTCGATCAGCAGCAGCATGCGCTTACTCCCCGACCAGGCGCAAGGACACGTCGCCTGACATGACTTCCTGCAAGCCGCCATCGGTGCGCAGCAGCAGGCGGCCCAGCTGGTCCACGCCGGCCGCCACGCCTTGCTGCAGCAACTGGCCGTTGTCGAGGATTTTCACGTGCTGGCCCTGCCAGGCATGCAGCAGGTTCCAGCGTTCGGCAAACGGCGTAAAACCCGTGTCGTCGAATTCGGCCAGCACGCCGGCCAGACGGCTCAGGAGCGCTGCCACCAGGGTATTGCGCTCCATCTGCGCCAGCCACGGCACGGCCGAGACGCTGCGGCCAATCTGCCGTTCCAGCGCATCGGGCATCAGCAAATTGATGCCGCAGCCGATCACGGCCCACACGCCACCATCGGCTGCCTGTTGCGTCTCGACGAGGATGCCGGCCAGTTTGTGGCCATCCTTGAGCAGGTCGTTCGGCCATTTCAGTTGCACCGGCACGCCCAGCGCCGTCATGCTTTCGGCCAGCGCCACGCCGACGGCCAGCGGCAGGCCGACCAGCTGATGCAGCGGCCCCTTGAAGCGCCAGGCCAGCGAGAACATCAGGCTGGCGTCCGCCTGCGACATCCACGGCCGTCCGGCCCGCCCGCGGCCGGCCGTCTGCTGGCCGGCGATGCGCAGGGTGGGGCCGGCCAGGGTGGCGCAGCGCGCCAGCAAGTCGGCGTTGGTCGATCCCGTTTCGTCGACCACTTCGATGGCCACGTGGGAGGCGCCCGTGGCGCAATGGGCGGCGATGGCCGTGCTGTTCAAGTCTGAGTGCTTCGTCATGGTGATTGCTTCAGTTGCGCGCCTTGTGCGGCGCATTCGCGAAGACCCGGTCGTAGACGGCATTCGGCAGCGCGCGCAGCAGCTTGGCGACGACGCCCATCTGCCACGGGATCACGCGGTAGCTGTCGCCGTCGGCGATGGCGCGCGCGGCGCGCACGGCGAATTTTTCGGCCGGCATCAGGAAGGGCATGCGGTAGGCGTTGTGGCGCGTCATCGGCGTGTCGATGTAGCCGGGCGTGATGGTGACGACCTTGACGCCGGCCGGTTTCAATTCCAGGCGCAGCGATTCGCAGTAGCTGATGACGGCCGCCTTCGATGCGCTATAGGCTTCGGCGCCGGGCAGGCCGCGTATGCCGGCCACGCTGCCGATGCCCACCAGGCGTCCGCTGCCCTGGCTTTTCATGGCGGCGATGAAGGGGGCAAAGGTGGCGACGGTGGCCGTGACGTTGATGGCGATGAGGCGCGCGAAGGCGTCGAGGTCTTCCGCGTGTTCGCTCAAGGTGCCGTACGACACGCCGGCGCTGGCGATGACGACGTCGATGCCGCCGGCATGGGCGATGAACTCACCGGCCGCGCTTTTCAGGGCGGCGTGGTCGCAGACATCGACGGCGTAGGCGCGGTGGCGTTCAGGGTGGGGCAGGGAAGCGATCAGTTGCTGCAGGGTGTCGCCGCGGCGGGCCAGCAAGCCCAACTGGGCGCCCTGGTGCGCGTACTGCAGCGCCAGGGCGGCGCCCAATCCACTCGACGCGCCCGTGATGAAAACGCGATGCATCAGGCGATGCCCGGGCGCGCCAGGGAAGTGGCCATGCTTATTTCTTTTCCGCTTTGGCTTTCGCGACCAGCACGTCCATCACGGTCAGTGCCTGGGCGTTCAGTTGCTCTTCGTTCTTGGCCGACTTGCTGCCCTGATCGGCTTGCGAAGGCGAGGTGATATAGCGGCCATCGATGGCGATCATGGGCCAGAACGTGACGTTATAGCCCTGCATCATGGCGTCCGCGCGGCGCACGCGGGCCGAGATGCCCATCGAGCGGTAGGTGTCGATGAACTTCTGGCGGTCCACGCCCTGCCTGGCGACGAAGTCGAAGACGGCGTCGTCGGTATTCAGGCGGTTGCGTTCCACGTGCATGGCGTGGAAGACGCTGGTGTGCAGCTTGTCGACCAGCCCCATGGCTTGCAGGGTGAAGAACAGCCGCTGTTGCGGCGCCACGCTGTCATCGCGCGACACGTGCACGCGCTTGAAGACGATGTTGTCGCCCTGTTTCTTGACCCAGGCCGCCAGTTGCGGCTCGAGCACGTTGCAATGCGGGCAGTAATAGGCGAAGAATTCCGTCACTTCGATTTTCTTGCCCGATTCCGTCGCCTGCGGCGTGGCCAGGGTTTCGTATTCGACGCCGTTCTTCGGCTCGGCCGGCGAGGCCGATGCGCCCATGGCGGCGGTGCACAGGGCGGCGGCGATCAGGATGTTCTTCAGAAAACGCATGCTGGTTCCTTATTTTTGGTTGCGGACGACGGCGACATCGATGCCGTTTTCAGACAGTTTGGTGCGCGCGCGGTTCATCGCTTCGAGCTGGTTGAACGGCCCGATGCGTACGCGGTGCAGCACGCCGGCATCGGTGCTGCGGTCGCTGATGGCCGCTTCGAAGCCGAGCAGCGCCAGTTTGCCGCGCGTGCTTTCGGCGTCCGACATGTCGTGGAAGGCGCCGGCCTGCAGATAATAAATCCATTTGTCGCTGGCTGCATCGGCCTTGGCTTCGGTTTTCACGTCGGCCTTGGCTTGCGGCGCTGGCGCTGCTGCCGCCGGCGTTTTTGGCGCCGGCTTGTCCTTCAATGTACCGATGAGTTCCTGCAACGCGTCCGGCGGCGGTGCCTTCGGCTGCTGCGCGGGAGCGGGTGCCGGCGCAGCAGGCTGCGTCGGCGCGGCGATCTCGCGCGGCTCCTTGGAGAAGTCGCGCGCCGCTTCCTTGGCCGCTTCCTTGTTGCCGTACATCGGCCTGTTCGGGTCGGCGATCTGGCCGGCCGTCGGTTCGGCCGACTTGCCGGCCTTGCCCGACTTGTCGGTGAAGGGCGAGGCACCCTTGGTGATCACCAGGGCGACTACCACGGCGATACCCAGGCCGATGACCAGGCCGATGATGATGCCGACCAGCGTGTTGCCCTGCTGGCGCCGGGTCGAAGAGAAGCGGGAAGCATGATTCATTGACGGTTAGACCTTCGCGATTACATTTTGTTTGGCGCGGATACGCCGATCAGTGCCAGGCCGTTGCGCAATACCTGGCGCGCGGCGATGACGAGGGCCAGGCGGGCCATCTTGACGGCGTCGTCCTCGACCAGCACTTTTTCGGCGAAGTAGAAGCTGTGCAGGTTGGCGGCCAGGTCGCGCAGGTAGAAGGCGACTTGATGCGGTCCCAGTTCCGCTTGCGCGCGCGCCAGCGTTTCCGGGTAGGCGGCCAGGGTCGCCAGCAAGGTCGCTTCGGTCGGTGCCGTCAAAGGAGATAAATCCACGCCGGCAACCGTGCTGGCATCACCGCCCCAGTTTTCCAGGATGCGGCAGATGCGCGCATGCGCGTACTGCACGTAATACACCGGGTTTTCATCGGTGGTTTTCAGCGCCACGTCGACGTCGAAGACGAATTCCGTGTCGGCCTTGCGCGAGATCAGGAAGAAGCGCACGGCGTCGCGGCCCTTGGCGATGTCGCCGCCGCCCGACCATTCGATCAGGTCGCGCACGGTCACGTAGGAGCCGGCGCGCTTGGAAATCTTGACTTCTTCGCCGTCCTTCATGACGGTGACCATCTTGTGCAGCACGTAGTCGGGGTAGCCTTGCGGGATGCCCATGTCGACTGCTTGCAGGCCGGCGCGCACGCGCGCGATGGTGCCGTGGTGGTCGCTGCCCTGGATATTGATGGCCTGCACGAAGCCGCGCTGCCATTTCACCAGGTGATACGCCACGTCCGGCACGAAATACGTGTAGGTGCCGTCCGTCTTGCGCATGACGCGGTCCTTGTCATCGCCGAAGTCGGTGGTGCGCAGCCACAGCGCGCCATCCTGCTCGTAGGTGTGGCCAGCCTTGACCAGCGTTTCCACGGCGCTGTTGACCTTGCCGTCCGCGTACAGCGACGATTCCAGGTAGTAATTGTCGAACTTCACGCCGAACGCCTGCAAGTCGATATCCTGCTCGTTGCGCAGGTAGGTGACGGCAAACGGGCGGATCGAATCGATGTCGTCGATGTTGCCATTCGCCGTGGCGGGCAAGCCATCGCTGGCCGAGACCGTCTTGCCGGCCTTGAAGTCGTTGGCGATATCGGCGATGTAGTCGCCGTTGTAGGCCGGTTCGGGCCATTCGGCGTCGCCCGGCTTGAAGCCGCGCGCGCGCGCCTGCACGGAATTGGCGAGCGTCTGGATTTGCACGCCCGCGTCGTTATAGTAGAACTCGCGCGTCACCTGGTAGCCTTGCGCGTCGAACAGCGAGGACAGGGCGTCACCCAGCGCCGCCTGGCGGCCGTGGCCTACGTGCAGCGGGCCGGTCGGGTTGGCCGAGACGAATTCCAGGATGACCTGCTTGCCGGCACCGGCCGTGCTGCGGCCATAGCTGTCGGCTTCGCTCAAGATGGTTTTCACCACGGCTTGCTTGGCGGCGTGTGACACGCGCACGTTGATGAAGCCGGGACCGGCGATTTCCACTGCCTCGATCAAGCCCTTGCCAGCCGGGTTGGCCAGCACGGCCGTGACGATGGTTTGCGCCAGTTCGCGGGGATTCTGTTTCAGCTGCTTGGCCAGTTGCATGGCGATGTTGCAGGCGACGTCGCCATGCGATGCGTCGCGTGGTCGCTCGAGCACCACGGATGGCTCAAGCGTAGTGCCGGCCAGGACGGGAGCGAGGGCGGCCTGGAACAGGGCGATGATTTCTTGTTTCTGTTGGGCGAGCATGAGCAGGATGGCGGTGGAACCGCGTTAAGAATGAATAGAATGAATCAAAAAGCAAAACGGACGGCCAGTACCCAAGCCGCCCAGACTGCGTCAATTATACTGGTTTGCCGGCGGGAACAATACGCTTGCCGGCAAGGTCCCCGTGCCGGCGCATTTCACGATATTATCAGGACAACATGCCTATGTTGGTGCATGAAAACATCAGCATGGCGCATTCTGCTTGTATATATGCAGTTTTTTGCCGCAATTTACAGCAATCGCTGCAATCGCTTGGGCCAGAGGGCGCCACAAACGCTACAATCGACCCTTTATTGATAACGCGCGGCCGCGACTTTGCCACCATGCAGCCCACCGCGCGCAGCCACACCGGATAACTATGAACAAGCGCCCCACGCTGAAATTGAAAACCAAGCCGGCGCCAGGCCAGGCGCCTGCCGCACCGAAATTGCGTCCCAGCTACCATCCCGACCTGAAGCCGGTCTTGCAGCCAGGCTTCCAACCCGATTTGCGCGCCGACTCGCTGGCGTTTTGCCTGCTGGGCGCCGCCAATGCCGTGGCGCAAGTGCGCACGGGCACGGCCCTGCCGCAGGCGCTGGCCAAGGTGTTTGCGCAATCGAACGCCAGCCCGCAGGCGCGCGGCGCCATCCAGGATATTTCCTACCGTACCATGCGCCAGTTGGGCCGCAGCGAAACCCTGGTTGGCCTGATGACGTCGAAGGCGCCGGAGCCGCCGATGCTGGCCGGGCTGCTGTGCTGCGCGCTGTCGCTGATGTCGGCCGAGCCTGGCGAGCAGCCGTACGAAGAATTTACCGTTGTCGACCAGGCTGTCACGGTGGCCACCTCGCACCCTGACCTGGCGCATGCCAAGGGCATGGTGAATGCCGTGTTGCGGCGTTTCTTGCGCGAGCGCAAGTCCTTGCTGGAAGCGGCCCTGCAGCAACCTTTGGCGCAATGGAATTATCCGCAGTGGTGGATCGATTCGCTGCGCCTGGCCTATCCGCGCGACTGGCAAGCCATTTTGACGGCCGGCAATGCCGTGCCTCCATTGACCTTGCGCGTGAATCGCCGCAAGAGCACGGTGGAAGCGTATCTGGCCGTGCTGGCCGAGGCGGGTATTGCCGCACGCCAGGTGGGACCGTTTGCCGTACGCCTGGACAAGCCCATCGGCGTGGCCCTGATTCCCGGCTTCGAGCAGGGCGTCGTCTCCGTGCAGGATGCCGGCGCGCAACTGGCCGCACCGCTGCTGGACTTGCAAGACGGCATGCGCGTGCTGGACGCCTGCGCGGCGCCCGGCGGCAAGACCTGCCACATCCTGGAACTGGCCGACGTGCACGTGACGGCCATCGATGCAGACGCCAAGCGCTTGCCGCGCATCGCGGAAAACCTCGAGCGCCTGGGCCTGGACGCTACCTTGAAGGCGCAGGATGCGCAATCGAGCGCGTGGTGGGACGGCCAGCAGTACGACCGCATCCTGGCCGACGTGCCGTGCACGGCCTCGGGCATCGTGCGCCGCCATCCCGACATTCGCTGGTTGCGCCGCAAGGGCGACGCGTTCCAACTTGCAACACTTTCCTCCAAAATTCTGGACAACCTGTGGCAGATGCTGCGCCCCGATGGTAAATTGCTATTCGTGACATGTTCATTGTGGCCGCAAGAGTCCGAGGCACAGGCGGCGGCATTTGCGGTGCGCAATAATGCGACCCGATTGACAGCGCCTGGCCAGCTGTTGCCGACTGGCAGCGCGGAGCAGGACCATGACGGTTTGTTCTATGCGCTATTCCAAAAAAATGCGGCTTGAGCGATTCGTCGCACCTTTTCCTACGGACACCACCGGCACACTTGTGACAACACGACTCTTCCGACTCCTGGCCCTGCTGCTGATGCTGGCATGTACCATGCCGCGCGCGCAAGCCGCCGACATGGTCGAGATCACCCGTGCCTATATCGAGTCGAGCGAAGAGGGCTACAAGCTGGCCGCCACCTACTCCTTCGATCTCAATCACGACCTCGATGATGCTGTGCAGCATGGCGTGCCGCTGTTTTTCACGACAGAAATCGAACTGACCCGGCCCCGCTGGTACTGGTTCGATGAAAAGGCCATCGTGGCGCGCCAGACCAGCCGGCTGTCGTACAACGTGCTCACGCGCCAGTATCATGTGTCGGGCGGCGGCTTGCAGCAAAGCTTCCCCACGCTCGACGACGCGCTGTTCCTGATCCGCCGCCCCAGCCGCTGGCTGGTGGCGCCGCGCGGCGCGCTGAAAGTGGGGCAGACGTATAACGTCACCTTGCGCATGGGCATGGACCGCGACTACCTGCCCAAGCCGATACAGGTCAATGCCTTCAATAACAGCGACTGGCGTCTGGCTTCGAATAAAAAAACCTTCTTGTATACGGCGGAGTAGTGAGTCAAGCATTGCGCTATTTGCTGGTGGTGGGCGGCGGCATTGTCAGTATCCTGCTGTTCCTGCTGGCGTCGGCTTCCGATAATTCCGGCTTTTTCGACCGTTATTACACCTGGCTGCTGGGCCTGAACGCCGCCGTGGCTGTGGCCCTGCTGGCGCTGGTGGGCATTTCCCTGGGCCGTCTGTACGTGCGCTACAAGAGCGGCAAGTTCGGCTCCAAGCTGATGACACGTTTGGTGATGCTGTTCGCCGCCGTCGGCATCTTGCCGGGCCTGGTGATTTTTCTTGTCTCTGTGCAATTCGTGTCCCACTCCATCGAATCCTGGTTCAACGTCAAGATCGAAGCGGCGCTGGAATCGGGGATTGAGCTGGGCCGCGCGGGCCTCGATGCGGCCCTGGTCGAGCTGGAGCACCGGGGTCACAAGGCGGTCGCGGAGCTGGGCACCGACCCGGTGGCCGGTCCGGCCGTGCTGACGAGCTTGCTGCGCGAAGAAGGCATGCAAAATGTCATGGTTGTCAGCGGCGACGGCATCCTGCTGGCCAGCGCCGGGCCGCACAGCGCGGCTGACTTGCCGACGCCGGCCATGCTGGTGAAGGCCGCCTCTCCGGACGGCTATGCCTCCGCCGAAGGGGGCCAGGAGTTGCACGATGATGGCGCGGAGTCGGGCGGCGGCGGCCTGCGCGCGGGTACGCCGGCGTCGCTGGAAACGGCGACCAGCCTGCGTTTGCGCGTGCTGGTGCCGGTGCCCGGTCCCTCCGTTTCGCCCCGCTACCTGCAATTGCTGCAATCGGCGCCGCCCAAGCTGGCGACGAATGGCGAGGTGCTGCGCGCCGCGTATAGCGAATACAAGGAACGTTTCGTCGCGCGCGTGGGATTGCGCAAGATGTACATGGAAATCCTCACCTTGACCTTGCTGCTGGCCATCTTTGGCGCCATCGGCAGTGCTTTCCTGATCGCGGGCAATTTGGCCCAGCCCCTGCTGCTGTTGGCCGAAGGCACGCGCGCCGTGGCCGAGGGCGACCTGTCGCCGCGCCCCATCGTCGCCACCAAGGATGAACTGGGCACGCTGACGCAGTCGTTCAACATCATGACGCGCCAGTTGCTCGATGCGCGCACGGCCGTGGAAAGCAACCGCGCCGCGCTGCAAAACGCCAAGGCCCACCTGGAATCGGTGCTGGCAAACATGTCGGCCGGCGTGATGGTGCTCGACGGCGATTTCAAATTGGTGACGTGCAATGAATCGGTCGAGCGCATCTTGCAGCATTCGGGCATGAGCATCGTGGGGCAGCCACTCGCGCATATTGCTGGAATGGAAGAGTTTGGCGGCGCCATCATCAGCGCCTTCACGGCGCAAAGCGCGCAATCGGCGTCGGGCCGCAACCAGCAGCGCCTGCACTGGCAGCGCCAGATCGAGATTCCGCGCCGCCTGGGCAGCAGTGCCGACGAGCATGACATCACCCTGCTGGCGCGCGGTTCGCGCTTGCCGCTGGAGTCCGGCAGCGGCTACATCGTCGTCTTCGATGATATTTCCGACGTGATTTCCGCGCAGCGCTCGATCGCCTGGGGCGAGGTGGCGCGCCGCCTGGCGCATGAAATCAAGAATCCGCTCACGCCCATCCAGCTGTCGGCCGAGCGCCTGCAGATGAAGCTCGAAGGCAAGCTGGAGCAGCCCGATGCGGACTTGCTCAACCGCGCCACCACCACCATCGTCAAGCAGGTCGATGCGATGAAGCGCATGGTCGATGACTTCCGCGACTATGCGCGCACGCCGCCGGCCGTGCTCACGCCGTTGCGCCTGAACGAACTGATCGAAGAGATCCTGAACCTGTATTTGCGCGGCGATGATGGCGACATCATCCACCCGCAACTGGCGCCGAATCTGCCGATGGTGATGGGCGATCCGACCCAGTTGCGCCAGGTGATCCATAACTTGCTGCAGAATGCGCAGGACGCCATGGCCGACCTGCCGCCGGACTCGCCGCATCCGCGGATTGACGTAAGGACGGAAGCAATTCATTATCGCAGTGCAGATGGCGGCGTGAATATCGCCGTGCGGCTGGCCATCACCGACAATGGCCCTGGTTTCGCGCCAAAAATCCTGGCGCGTGCCTTCGAACCCTATGTGACATCGAAGGCGCGCGGCACGGGATTGGGCCTGGCGATGGTCAAGAAAATTATCGATGAACATGGCGGACGCATCGATATCGAGAACCGGGTCGACGGCAATGGCGCTTCGGTGGTCATTTTGCTGTTAAAGTTAGCTCCCGACACTCCTGCCCAGGATTTCCTGGCGTGAGGGTCTGGTTTAGTATTTAAAACACTAATAAAATCATAGCTGTCCGCCGTGTGCATCTTGTGCGCGACGGCCGGCGAAATGAGGAAGGCAAGACACGAATGGCAAACATACTCGTAGTGGATGATGAAATGGGTATCCGTGAGTTGCTCTCGGAAATTCTGGGCGACGAAGGACATGCTATCCAGCTGGCCGAAAATGCGCAGCAGGCGCGTGAAGCGCGTGCCGCCGGTGCGCCGGATCTGGTATTGCTCGATATCTGGATGCCCGACACGGACGGCGTGACCTTGCTCAAGGAATGGCAGCGCGACGGCTTGCTGACCATGCCGGTGATCATGATGTCGGGCCACGCCACCATCGATACGGCGGTCGAGGCGACGCGTATCGGTGCCATGAATTTCCTGGAGAAACCGATTGCCCTGCAAAAACTGCTGAAAGCAGTCCAGCAAGGCTTGACGCGGGCACAGGAAACCGTGCGCGCGCCGAGCGTGGCGCCGCGCCCCGTGGCACCTGTGGTGGCCGAGGAAAGCAGCCACCCCGTGCCCAGCTTTGGCGGCAGCGCACCGCAACAGCTGATGGTGCGCCCGGGCATCGCCTTACCGGCAGTGGCCGAAGGCCATGGCTACAACCTGTCGTTCGACTTGCCGCTGCGCGAGGCGCGCGACGCGTTCGAGCGCATGTATTTCGAACACCACCTGGGCCGCGAAGGCGGCAGCATGACCCGCGTGGCGGAAAAAACTGGCCTGGAACGTACCCATTTGTACCGCAAGCTTAAACAGCTGGGCGTCGAACCGGGCAAGCTGGCCAAGAAAAACCTGTGACGGCAGCCGTGCGGCGTCCGACGCCGCTGACCCTGGTCAGCGGTGGACGCGCCGCCGAGCGCGAGGCCGCCATCGCGCAAGCGTTGGCGCTTGGCGAGCCGACCGCCGTGATCCTTGAGGGCCTCGCTGACGGCAACGCCATCCTGGCCGACCTGGCCGGGCAAGCTTCCCCTTCTTCATCGTTTCCATTGCAACTG
Organism: Janthinobacterium sp. 78; assembly: GCF_003096775.1. Lineage (NCBI taxonomy): Bacteria > Pseudomonadati > Pseudomonadota > Betaproteobacteria > Burkholderiales > Oxalobacteraceae > Janthinobacterium > Janthinobacterium sp. 78. Next base: position 1,113,340 of record NZ_QENT01000001.1, read on the forward strand.
TTGCGCATCGCGCCCGGTTGCCTGTGCTGCAGCGGCAATCTCGTATTGCGTGTAACATTGAATCGTCTGCTGCGCCATCCTCCCGCGCGCTTGTTCATCAGCCTGGCCGATGCCACGCACATTGAACAATTGCGCGCCTGGCTCACTGCCAGTCCCTACGACGTCCTGCTGGCGCTGCAAGCCGACATCGTGCTTTCCTGACGATTTCTCGATCGACTTACCGCAGTCGCAGTTTGCATCTCGTTACAACTCTGTAGCCCGCCCGGTGGCATGGCGCTTGAAATGGTGCCGTATCAGCCCCACCTCTGTTCTGAAACCGCAGGAGGCTCTCCTGCTTGAGCGAAGGATGCAAAATGAACCTGATCTATAACAGCGAACAATACAGCGTCGTGGAATTCGGCGCCGACGTCGACCTGGAAGCCTTGCGCTTTGGCGGCTATGAAATCGTCGACAAGGGCGGCAAACGCGAGACGTTTATCGCCGGCATCCTTGCGCAAAACTTCCGCCGCGACGTCACGGAATTGATCGCCAGCGAACCCAGCATGGAAGAGATCGATGAATTTTTGGGCAGCTACGATTCCCTCATGAGCCAGCCAGTCCTGTTGCACTAGTTAGAAAGAACCTTAACAGAACCGTAGCGAGCGGCAGTGAGTTGCGGTCGAGAAGCGGAGCTGTGCGAATGCACAGTGAGCATCGGAGGCTGCAAATCGCGCCGCGCAGTAGGTTATGTTAGGGTTCTAGGTATGGTATGGTGGTCGGGTTACCCAGCTGCAAACAGACCATGTGCCAACTTCTCGGAATGAATTGCAATGTCCCCACGGACATTGTCTTTAGTTTTACCGGCTTCGCCATGCGCGGCGGCCATACCGATACCCACCATGACGGCTGGGGCATCGCCTTTTTCGAGGGCGCCGGCGTACGCCATTTCGTCGACCACCAGGCGGCCATCGCCTCGCCCGTGGCCGAACTGATCAAACGCTATCCCATCAAGTCGCGCAATGTCATCGCGCATATTCGCAAGGCCACGCAAGGCCAGGTGGCGCTGGAAAATTGCCACCCGTTCGTGCGCGAACTGTGGGGCCGCTACTGGGTGTTCGCCCACAATGGCGATTTGAAACAATTTCATCCCGTGCTGACGGGCAGTTACCGCCCCGTCGGCTGCACGGACAGCGAACTGGCTTTTTGCTATCTGCTGCAGCAATTGCATGCGCGCTTTGGCGATGCTCCTCCGGCCTTGCCGCAACTGCATGCCGCGCTGGCGCAATTGCTACCCAGCATCGCCGCCCACGGCACGTTCAACATGATGCTGTCGAGCGGCGAGGCGCTGTTTGCCCATTGCTCGACCAGCTTGCACTATCTGGTGCGACAACATCCGTTTCCAACTGCTAAACTCTCCGATGAAGACCTGAGCGTGGACTTTTCCCAGGTGACGACGCCCCAGGACCGCGTGGCCGTGATCGTTACCCAGCCGCTGACGACGAATGAGCAGTGGACGGCGTTTGCGCCCGGTGAATTGAAATTATTTGTCGACGGGATGGTGCAAGACACGCCAGTGGCTTAATTTGTTGACGACAATACGCTGGATTGCTGCCAAAATACCCACAGCGCGGGCGAAATTCAGCTAAAGTATTGTCAATAGTGAACCTTGATGCGGGCACGGCGCGGCCGGTGTCACTCGACCTGATTGATGAAGACTTAATGATCGATATTTCCAGCAACGACATCACCCCGAAACCCTTGCGCGTGCGCGAGTTCTATCTGGGTCGACAACCTATCCTCGACCGCAACCAGGCCCTGTTCGGCTATGAGTTGCTATTCCGCAACGCTCCGGTCGGCCCCGCCAACATTACCAGCGACCTGTCCGCCACTGCGTCCGTGATCGCCCACGCTTCCCAACTGGGCATGGAAAAGGTCATCGGCGACGCGCTCGGTTTCGTCAACGTCGATGCCGACGTCATCATGAGCGACATCTTCGTTTTCCTGCCGCGTGAAAAAGTCGTGCTGGAAATCGTCGAATCGATGCCCGTCACGCCGGAAGTGCGCGCGCGCATCAGCGAACTGGTGGGCCATGGTTTTACTTTCGCGCTGGAAAACGTAGTGGCCGACACGGCGCAAGTGCAGGAATTGTTGCCGCTGGTGCAGTACGTCAAGATGGACATGAGCACGGTCGATCCGAAAGTGCTGGCAGCGCTGGCGCCCCGTTTCAAGCGGGAACACAAGAAACTGGTGGCGGAAAAGGTCGAGACGCGCGAAGAATTCAAGTCGGGCCTGGACCTGGGCTTCGATTACTTTCAGGGTTATTATTTCGCCAAGCCCGCCATCATGACGGGCAAGAAGCTGTCGCCGTCGCAACTGGCCGTCATGGAACTGATGACCCTGGTCACGTCCGACGCCGACAACATGGATATCGAGCGCGCCATCAAGCGCGATGTGTCGCTGGCTTTGAACCTGTTGCGTTTGGTGAATACACCGGCCGTGGGCGCGCGCCAGCGCATCGATTCGCTGAGCCAGGCCGTTACCGTGCTGGGCCGTCGCCAGCTGCAGCGCTGGCTGCAAATCATGCTGTACGCAGAGCCAAGCAAGCGCGGCCATAGCATGACGCCGCTGCTGATGCTGGCCACCACGCGCGGCCGTTTGCTCGAATTGCTCGCGCATAAACTGCGCCCGAACCAGTCCCATTCGGCCGATATCGCCTTTACGGTCGGCATCATGTCCCTGATGGATACCCTGTTCGGCGTGCCGATGTCGGAAATCCTCAGCCAGATCGAAGTGATCGACGAAGTGGCCGAAGCGCTGCTGTCGCGCGAAGGCTTCTACGGCGACCTGCTGCGCCTGGCCGAATGCATCGAGCGCATCGAAGACATGGAAGGCGAGATCGTACCGACCCTGCGCGACCTGGCCATGTCGCCGGACGACCTGGTGGAACTGGAAATGGCCGCCTACGAATGGAGCGATAACGTTGTCAGGTACGCGCTGTAGGTCGGATTAGCGCGGCCGTCAGGCCACGCGTAATCCGACAACATTGTTGGCGCGTTCTTCAAAAGCCCTGCACGGCGTCGCCGTGACAGGGCTTTTTTACGCCGCTACGCTGCCGCACCGGGCCAGTGCTTGTGCAGCTCGGGGTCGGTGCGCAATTCCCACAGGGCCAGCACGACGACGGCGATACCGACGAGCAACTCGTTCCACAGGACGACGCGCTGTTCGGCCAGCCGCAAGATCCACGGCGAGGCGGCGACCCAGACGCCCACCAGCAGGTTGACGACGACGGCCCAGAAATACGTCTTGTACAGGTCGAAGGCGGCCAGCACGGCGATCACCAGGCCCGAGACCAAGGCATTGAGCATCTGCGGCGAGCCTTCGGGATAGGAAAAGGCCCAGGGCGAAACGAGCAGCCACAGGCCCAGCAACAGGATCACTTGATCTTGCCAGCGTTTCAGTTTGAAATTGCTTGCCATATATCCTCCTTAGCCAGTCAGGGAGCGGGCCGGAGCGGGCATGCAGCATGCCGACCGGCATACTGCGTTAGTGCGCTGCGGCGCGCGATAAGTTCCGCGCGCCTTGTGCTTATATTATGGCACTACGACAGATTCGGTGCCAGCCAGCGTTCCACGTCCTCGATGCTGGCGCCGCGGCGCTTGGCCATGTCTTCCACCTGGTCCATGCCGATCTTGCCGACGACGAAGTATTTCGACTCCGGGTGGGCAAAATAGAAGCCGGAGACGGCCGCGCCGGGGAACATGGCATACGATTCCGTCAGCTGCATGCCGATGTCCTCGGCCTGCATGACCTCGAACATCTCTTTCTTGACGGTATGCTCGGGGCAGGCGGGGTAGCCGGGCGCGGGGCGGATGCCGACGTATTTCTCGCCGATCATGTCGTCGTTACTCAAGTGCTCGTCCGGCACATAACCCCACAAATCCTTGCGCACGCGCTCGTGCAGGTATTCGGCAAAGGCCTCGGCCAGGCGATCGGCCAGGGACTTCAACATGATGGACGAGTAATCGTCGTGCGCATCCTCGAAGCGCTTTTCGTATTTCTCGATACCCAGGCCGGACGTGACGGCGAACATGCCGATGTAATCCTTCACGCCCGATGCCTTGGGTGCAATGAAATCGGCCAGGCACTGGTTCGGCCGCTGCACGCCATCGACCACGGGTTTGACGCCTTGCTGGCGCATGCCGTAATACGTGAACGCCACGCTACTGCGCGTATCGTCGGTGTACACCTCGATATCGTCGTCATTGATGCTGTTGGCCGGCAGCAGGGACACGACGCCATTGGCCGTCAGCCAGCGTCCGTCGATGAGTTTTTTCAGCAGGGCCTGGCCTTCCGCATACACCTTGGTGGCCGCGTCGCCCACCACTTCATCCGTCAAAATGGCGGGGAAGGGGCCGGCCAGGTCCCAGGTCTGGAAGAACGGGCCCCAGTCGATATAGTTGGCCAGGGTGGCCAGGTCGACATTTTTAAACACGCGGCGGCCGATGAACTTCGGTTTCACGGGCGTGCAGGGGCCGTCGAAGGGCACGAGCATCTTGTTGGCACGCGCCTGCGCCAGCGGCAGGATGGGCAGCGCCTTCTTGTTGGCGTGCTGCTCGCGGATGCGCGCGTAGTCGAGTTCGATGTCTTGTACATATTTGTCGCGCTGTTCCGGCGTCAGCAGCGATTGCGCCACGGACACGGAACGCGAGGCGTCCGGCACGTAGATCACGGGGCCTTCGTAGTTGTGGGCGATTTTCACTGCCGTGTGGGCGCGGCTGGTGGTGGCGCCGCCGATCAGCAGGGGAATCTTCAGCATGCGGAAGTGTTCGTCGCGCTGCATTTCCTTGGCGACATACGCCATTTCTTCCAGCGATGGCGTGATCAGGCCGGACAGGCCGATGATGTCCGCATTTTCCACCTTGGCGCGCGCGAGGATTTCCGAGCACGGCACCATCACGCCCATGTTGACCACTTCGAAGTTATTGCATTGCAAGACGACGGTGACGATGTTCTTGCCGATGTCATGCACGTCGCCTTTCACGGTCGCCATGATGATCTTGCCCTTCGGCTTGGCGACGATGCCCGTGCGCTTTTCTTCCAGCAGCTTTTCTTCCTCGATGTAGGGAATCAAATGGGCCACGGCCTGTTTCATCACGCGCGCCGATTTCACCACTTGCGGCAGGAACATCTTACCTTGGCCAAACAGGTCGCCGACCACGTCCATGCCGGCCATCAGCGGGCCCTCGATCACGTGGATCGGGCGCCCGCCATTGTGCAGCAGTTCCTGGCGCGCCTCTTCCGTGTCTTCCACGATGAATTGCGTGATGCCGTGCACCAGCGCGTGCGACAGCCGTGCCTGCACCGTGCCTTCGCGCCAGGCCAGGGTTTGCGCCTCGGCCTTGCCGCCCGCCTTCAGCGTGCCGGCGATCTCGATCATGCGCTCGGTGGAGTCTTCGCGGCGATTCAGCACCACGTCTTCCACGCGCTCGCGCAATTCCGGGTCGAGGTTGTCGTACACGCCCACCATGCCCGCGTTGACGATGCCCATGGTCATGCCGGCCTTGATGGCGTGGTACAGGAAGACGGTATGAATGGCTTCGCGGGCTGGATCGTTGCCACGGAAACTGAACGACACGTTCGACACGCCGCCCGAAATCTTCGCGTACGGCAAGTTTTCCTTGATCCAGCGCGTGGCGTTGATGAAGTCGACGGCGTAGTTGTTGTGCTCTTCGATGCCGGTGGCGACGGCAAAGATGTTCGGGTCGAAAATGATGTCTTCCGGCGGGAAGTCCAGCGCATCGATCAATAAATGATACGCGCGCGCGCAAATCTCGATCTTGCGCTCGAAGGTGTCGGCCTGGCCCTTCTCATCGAAGGCCATGACGATCACGGCGGCGCCATAGCGGCGGCACAGTTTCGCCTGGCGCAGGAATTCTGCCTCGCCTTCCTTCATGGAAATCGAGTTGACGATGGCCTTGCCCTGCACGCATTTCAAGCCCGCTTCGATGACCGACCATTTCGACGAATCGACCATGATGGGCACGCGCGAAATATCGGGTTCCGAGGCGATCAGGTTCAGGAAGCGCGTCATGGCCGCCAGCGAGTCGAGCATCGCTTCATCCATGTTGATGTCGATCACTTGCGCACCGTTTTCCACTTGCTGGCGTGCCACGGAGAGCGCCTCGTCGTATTGCTCGTTGAGAATCATGCGCGCGAACGCTTTCGAGCCCGTGACGTTGGTGCGCTCGCCTACGTTGACGAACAGTGACTCGTCATTGACGACGAACGGCTCCAGGCCGGCCAGGCGCAAGTCGTGCGATGGGGCCGGCACGCTGCGCGGCGTGTTCTTCGACAGCAACGCGCCGATGGCGGCGATGTGCTCGGGCGTGGTGCCGCAGCAGCCGCCCGCCATGTTCAGGAAGCCTGCGTCGGCGAATTCGCGCAGCAGGGCGGACGTGTCGGCTGGCAACTCGTCAAAGCCCGTGTCGCTCATGGGGTTGGGCAAGCCCGCGTTCGGGTAGATGCACACGAAGGTGTCGGCGATCTTGGCCAGCTCTTCCGCGTACGGGCGCATCAGGGCGGCGCCCAGCGCGCAGTTCAGGCCGATGGTCAGCGGTTTCGCGTGGCGCACGGAATTCCAGAAGGCGGGCACGGTCTGGCCCGACAGGATGCGTCCCGAGGCATCCGTGACGGTGCCGGAAATCATCAAGGGCAGGCGCACGACGGTCGGATTTTGCTCGTAGAACAGGTCGATGGCGAACAGGGCCGCCTTGCAGTTCAAGGTATCGAAAATGGTTTCCACCAGCAGCACATCGGCGCCGCCTTCCACCAGGCCCTGCGTCTGCTGCAGGTAGGCGGCCACCAGCTGGTCGAAACTGACGTTGCGCGCGGCCGGGTCGTTCACGTCGGGCGAGATCGATGCCGTCTTCGGCGTGGGGCCCAGGGCGCCGGCGACGAAGCGCGGCTTGTCCGGGGTGGAATACTTGTCGCAGGCGGCGCGCGCCAGTTTTGCCGCCTGCACGTTCATTTCATAGGCCAGGTGGGCCATGTGGTAATCGTCCTGCGCGATCGTCGTGGCGCCGAAGGTATTCGTTTCGATCAGGTCGGCGCCGGCCGCCAGGTAGCGCTCATGGATTTCCTGGATGATGTGCGGCTGGGTGAGCGTGAGCAGCTCATTGTTGCCTTTCACGAACAGTTCGCGCGCGCCACTGTCGGCCGGCGCGGCGAAATCGATGAAGCGGCCGGCGGGGCCGCCACGGTACGCTTCTTCGTCGAGCTTGTATTGCTGGATGATCGTGCCCATGGCGCCGTCGAGGATCATGATCCGCTGCGCCAGAATGGCGCGCAAGGTGGCTTCGGTCGGGGACATGGCGGGGATCACGGTATCGTTCATTTCATGCTTTCAATAGGCAAACGGGCGGCGGCGCGGCGACAGGACAGGTACGGGGCGGTTGCGGGTCAGCAGGATCCGCTGACGGAGAGTGCCGGCCGGGTAGGGCAGGCAGAAGGTGGCAATCGCCTGATTTCACCGGGTCTAAAATTATACGGCATCAGGCTGCTTTGGTTTTAAGCAAAAGCGGCCGTTCGCCCCACGGCAAGCTTTCTTGCAACACATCGCCTTGCGCCTGGCCTGTTTCTGAAAAAGACATCCCTGAAAATCTTGCTCAAAATGTCAATTTTTCAGCCAATGCAAAGCGAGAGGAAGAGGGGTCTACATAAAGTTTGCCAAGCAGATATGTCAATCATGATCAAAACCAATTGAATTAACAGCAGCAATAGTTGTCCTTAGGAATCGAATTAACCGATAATATTGGTTCCTCGAAAGTAAATTCCCACCAAAAGTCACCCATATGTCACATTTCTCTCGTGTCCTCCCCTGCCTCGCGCTGCATCAGCAAGGATGCCAGCCGTGAAAAACCATTTGCTTGTTGCATTGTTTGTCATGCTGGGCCTGTCCGCTTGCGGCGGCGGTGGCGGTGGTGGCGACACGGCGGTGACGACCACCTCGGGTAATCCCGTCGTGATTCCTGCCGTGACGGCCGTCTCGGCGGCGAACGTCGCCGTGGGTGGCAGCCTGGTGCTCACGGGCACGAATCTGAGCCGCGTGACGGCCTTCCAGCTGGGCGGCGTGCCGCTTGCTACCAGTGCCGCCAGCGACACCAGCGTGACCCTGGCCATGCCGGGCGCGCCCGTGTCGGGCGCCTTGAGCCTGGTAAGCGCCAGCGGCACGGCGGCCACCAGCTATCACGTCAATGTGTACCTGCCATTGAGCGTGGGCAGCATCGCACCAGCGACGGGCGGCGTCGGTTCCAGCGTGACGATCGCGGGCGGTGGCATGGGCGCCGTGACAGCGGTGCAGTTTGGCAATGGTGCGGCGGCGACGCCGCAAAGCCAGACGGCCGGCAGCGTGACCGTGCTGGTGCCCTTGGGCGCAGCAACGGGGGCGCTGACGGTGCGCGGTCCTTACAACGATGCCATCAGCAGCGACACCTATAAGGTCTTGGCGAGCGTGGCCGTGACGTCGATCACGTCGGTTGTCAACAACGGGACCTTGTCGGTGACGCTGCAGGGCAGCAATCTCGACCAGGTCAGCTCGGCTTCGGTGGGCAATACGCCAGCCCTTATCGTCAGCGCCAGTGCCAGCCAGCTGCTGCTGTCCGCGCCAGCCGAGGCAACGGGTAACGTGATGCTGTCGGCCGCGTCGCGCATCGCCGTCAATGCAGGCACGGTGTCGGCGTTTACCCTGGGCAGCATTGATTTCGCGCAGGTACTGAACCTGAACGCCAGCAATACGGCCTTGCGCCTGACGCGCGGCAAGCAGGCCGCCGTGCGCGTGTCCGTACTGGCCTTGCAAGCGGGCCAGGCCAGCCCCGCCGTGACCTTGGTTGCGAGCGCCGCCAATGGCAGCAACCTGGGCAGCATCAGCATGAGTGGCCCGTCAGTCTTGCCGACGGCGAAAAGCGATGACAGTTTCAATGGTAATTTCAGTGCCGTCCTGCCGGCAGGCTGGATCTTGCCCGGCGTGCGCGTGCGCGTGACGGCCGTGGGTAATGACGGTGTGCAAGTGAGCCAGGAAGCGGCGCCGGCGGTGGCCAGCCTGGCCAGGATTCGCCTGGTACTCGTGCCCTTGAGCACCGATGATGGCGTGGCACAACTGCCTGACGCCAAGGATATCCGCGCCGCGCTGCTGCGCGTATATCCGTATGCAACGGAAAACATCAGCATCACCACGCGCACTGCGCTGAGCATGCCTGGCAGCAGCACGGCCGACAGCTGGTGGAGCAAGGCCCTGGGAGAGCTGGAAAGCAAGCGGGTACAGGAAGACAGCGGTGCCTATTATTATGGTTTCGTACCGAAAATGTCGGTCACCCGTGCCGCCGGCCTGGCCTACATCAACGGACGCAGCAGCGGCAGCGACAGCACCTCGGCCATCGGTCTGGATGCCAAGGCTAGCAACATCGCATCGGTCGATCCCTTCGGCAATGGCTGGCCCGAGTGGCTGACCACGCTCGTGCATGAGCTGGGCCACAATCACTCGCTGCAGCACGTTGCCTGCGGCGGCGCGGCCGGCGCGGTCGCCGACTACCCGTATGCAAATGGCAATCTGGGCCCGCAACCGCTGTATAACAGCGACTATGCGGGTAGCATCGGCCAACTGAGCAAGGCAGTCAATGGCGGTACGCCGATGAAGGATGTGATGAGCTATTGCAGCGGCGCCTGGTTCTCCGACTACAGCTATGCGCGGGTGCAGCAATTCCTGGAAAAACGCAGCACGCAAATGACGGGCAGCAATGTGCTGGCCGCCAGCATGTCCGTGGCCGAAAATGGCTACCTGACCATTTCCGGCAGTATCACGCCGACCGGCGTGGCCTTGCGCCCAGCCGTTGCCTCATCCGCGCGTGTGGGCGCAGCGGCCAGCGGCAGTGGCCAGGCGTACACCCTGCGGGTTTTGACGGCATCGGGAACGACTATCGACTTGCCCTTCGATGCGGTTACCGTGGCCGACCATGGCGGCAGCGCCATGCGCCACTTCCGCGTCAGTTTCGCCAACCCGGGCGATATCAGCGACGTGGAAGTATTGTCAAATGGTAAGCAATTGACCCGGCTGGAGCGTTCGGCGCGCCGCAGCAAGGCCGCCAACGATGGCAGCTTTGAGGTAACGCAAAGCGCTGGCAAGCTGGTGCTGGTCTGGGATGCCCAGGCGGAGCCGTATGCGGCCGTGCTGCACGTGGCAGCCGATGGCCGCAAGATGGTGGTCGCCAGCGGCTTGACTGGTGGCAACGCCAGCGTCGACGTGAGCGCCTTGCCGGCCGGCGGACGCTTCGAGGTCAGCCTGTCGTCGTCCGTGGGCGGACGTTTGATGAAGGTGCCGCGCCGCTAGGCAAGGGCGCTGGATGCAAGAAGGGCTTGCCGCGGCAAGCCCTTTTTTTATGTGCGCAGGCATTGGTGCACAAACTGCACAGATCCTGTGCCTGGCGGAGGCTGCCATTTCCCGGCTCGCCTGCCTAGAATGGGGCTTCACCCACTTGCGGAGCATCCCATGCCCATTCTGAACCTGCGGTTGTCCACGCCACCCGATGCGCGCCAGTCGGCCGCCATCGCCGCCACCCTGAGCGGTTTGACGGCGCAACTGCTGCACAAGGCGCCCGAGCTGACCTCGGTGGCCATCAGCCATCTTGATGCGGCGCACTGGTTTGTCGGCGGCCCCTCGCTGCAAGCCCAGGGAAAGAGCAGTTTTTTCCTCGATATCCTGATCAGTGATGAAACGAATACGGCGGCGGAAAAGGCGGCGTATATCGCCGCCGTGTTCGCCGCCATGCAGGAGTATCTCGGCGCCTTGCATGACGTCAGCTACATCCACGTGCATGACGCGCGCCAGGCGGCCTGGGGCTATGGCGGCTTGACGCAGCAGTTTCGCGCCGTGCGCAAGGCGCTGCAGCAGTCGTGATTAATCCCAGTGGCGATCTTGATAGTGTTGCACGGCAAAGTCGACGAAGACCCTGACCTTCGGCGACAGCTGGCGGCTGTGCGGATACAGCGCGTACAAGGTGCGCGGGCGCAAGGTGTAGCCGGGCAATACCTCGACCAGCTGGCCGCTGCGCAGCGCGTCGCGCACGATGAAGGCGGCCGCGCCGGCAATCCCCATGCCGCCCATGGCCGCTTCGCGCAAGGCCACGCTGGTATTGGCTTGCAGGCTGCCGCGCACGGCTACCTTGTGGGCGGCGCCGTCGCCATCCGTGAACAACCATTCCGCCGGCTTGTCGCCGGAGCTGTACATCAGGCAATTGTGCTGCGCCAAGTCCTGCGGCGTGGCCGGATGGCCATGGCGGGCCAGGTAGGCGGGCGCAGCGACGGCCAGCGTGCGGCTGCTGGCCAGCTGGCGCGCCACCAGGGTGGAATCGGGCAAGCCGCGCGCCAGGCGCAGCGCCACGTCGAATCCATCGTCGATCAGGTCGACGATGCGGTCATTACAGACGAGGTCGATGTGGATGTGCGGGTATTGGCGGCTGAAGGCGGGCAGCCAGGCGGCCAGTTCCAGGGTGCCGAAAGCCATCGGCGCATTGATGCGCAGGCTGCCGGAAGGCTGCGCCTGGTGCCTGGCGACGGCGCGGTCGGCCGCATCGAGCGCGTCGAGAATCTCGCGGCTGGCCAGATAGTATTCCTGGCCGGCAGCCGTCAGGGCGAAGCGGCGCGTCGTGCGATTGAGCAACTGGGTGCCCAACTGGCTTTCCAGCTGGCGGATCTGGCGCGATACGATGGAGTGCGAGATGCCCAGCGCGGCGCCGGCGGCCGTGAAACTGCCTAGTTCCACGACACGGCGCAGGGCGCGCAGGGCGGTTAGCTGGTCCATGGGGCGCTTGCCGTAAATCTAAACGAAACGTTTGCCTTCCAGCGGGAAACCCTTGATGAATTCGGCCGCAGGCAGGCGCTTGCCGCCCGGTTTTTGCAGTTCCGTGAGGCGCAGGGAACCATTGCCGCAGGCCACGACGATGCCGTGCTGAGCGTCGGCCGCCAGCACCTGGCCCGGTGCTTCCTTGCTGTCCGCTTCGAGTACCTCGGCGGCCCAGATCTTGATGGTGACGCCATCGACCTGGCCGCAGGCGCCGGGAAACGGATTGAAAGCGCGGATTTTCAGGCCCAGTTCCAGCGCAGGCTGGCTGAAATCGAGTGCTGCCTCGTCCTTGGCGATTTTTGCCGCGTAAGTGACGCCCGCTTCCGGCTGCGGCACGGCTTCCAGCGGCTGCTGCTGCATCTTGCGCAGGGTCTCGACGATCATCTTGCCGCCCAGCGTGGCCAGCTTGTCGTGCAGGCTGGCGGTGGAATCGCCCGCTTCGATGGGCGTGCGCTCGATGGCCAGCATGGGGCCCGTATCGAGGCCTTCTTCCATCTGCATGATGGTCACGCCCGTTTCATCGTCGCCGGCCTCGATGGCGCGGTGGATCGGTGCGGCACCGCGCCAGCGCGGCAGCAAGGAACCGTGGATATTGATGCAGGGTTTGAGGTCGAGGGTGCTGCGCGGCAAGATCAAGCCGTAAGCCGCCACCACCATCACGTCGTAGTCGGTGGCCAGCAGGCGCTCGTGGGCCGCTTTTGCCTCGGCGGCGCGCTGCGGGTCCTTGCTGTCCATGCGCAGGGACAAGGGCTGCAGCACCTCGATGCCATGCTGCTGCGCATATTGCTTGACGGCCGAGGCGTGCAGCTGCATGCCGCGTCCGGCCGGGCGGTCGGGCTGGGTCAGCACCAGCGGAATGTCGAAGCCCGCTTCGTGCAAGTCTTTCAGGGCCGTGGCGGCGAATTCAGGCGTGCCTGCGAAGATCACTTTCATATGGTTCCTTGACGTGAGGTGCGCAGGCCCGCGCCGGAGGCGCCAGGCTGGCATGGTGTAACGACGACTGTTGCTGCTTAGTCTATCAGTAGTGACTTAGAAACGGCGGTTCTGTGCGCGCAAGCTCGCTTCGCGCTCGAGACCACGGACTTCCTTGATCATCTTGGCCTTGATGCGGTTGCGCTTGAGCGGCGACAGGTATTCGACGAATACCTTGCCCAGCAAATGATCCATCTCATGCTGGATGCAGACGGCCAGCAAGCCATCGGCTTCCAGCTCGAACTGCTTGCCGTGACGGTCCAGGGCGCGCACCTTGATGCGGGCCGGACGCTCGACGCCATCGTACACGCCAGGCACGGACAGGCAACCTTCGTCGTAGACCTGCTTTTCTTCGCTGGCCCAGGTGATTTCCGGGTTGACGAACACTTGCAGCTGGCTTTTCTCTTCGGTGATGTCGATCACCATCATCTGGATATGCGCGTCCACTTGCGACGCGGCCAGGCCGACGCCAGGGGCGTCGTACATGGTTTCGGCCATGTCGTCGATCAAGGTTTGCAGGCGCGCGTCAAATTCGGTGACGGGCTTGGCGATCGTGTGCAGGCGAGGATCGGGGTAACGCAGGATATTTAATATGGACATACGGATTCGACTGGTTAAGGTGGGCGCGTTGCGCCTGATTATTCATGCCTGGGCCATGCGGACGATGGCAGGGCTATTTTATTTGAATGCGCTACGGTGGGGCGCGTATGGCGCAACGGCGCGGCAGATGCGTTTGCCAGTGCGCTATTCGTTTGCTGCAAAGGGAAATTTTATCACAGACGCCCATGGCGCTGTGCATGCGGGGCCGTTTTGCAGCGCCATTGCACGCATTGTTGCGCGCATCGGTATCGCGTGCCTGCCATGGCGCTAGCATGGGAGGGCACAGTACACAGTGAGGTTGTCATGCATGCAATTGCAACAACGGCAGACACGGCCACGGAACTGGCGGGCTGGCTGCGCCTGCAGCATCTGCCTGGCGTGGGGCCGGTGGCGGCGCGCGCCTTGCTGGCCCGCTTCGGCTTGCCGCCGAAAATCTTTGCCGCGCCGTTCGAGGCCTTGCGCGAGGTGGTGCCGGCCGGCGTGGCGCGTGCCATCGTGCAGCCGCCCAAACCGGTGGACAACAGTCAGCTGACGCTCACCCTGCAGTGGCTGCAGCGGCCCGGCAATGCCGTGCTGACCCTGGCCGATGCCGCGTATCCGCCGCTGTTGCTGGAAATCGCCGATCCGCCGCTATTGTTATATGTACGGGGGCGGGCGGAACTGCTGTCGCGTCCCGGCGTAGCCATCATCGGCAGCCGCAATGCCAGCGCGCAAGGCATGCAGAATGCGGCCGCCTTTGCGCACGCCCTCAGCGCGGCGGGCCTGACCATCATTTCCGGGCTGGCGCTGGGCATCGACACGCACGCGCACGAGGGCGGCTTGCGCGGCGCCGGCGCCACCGTGGCCGTGATCGGCACGGGCGCCGATTTGGTATATCCGCGACGTAACCTTGATCTGGCGCAAAGAATTGCCGAACAGGGTTGCATCGTCAGCGAGTACGCGCTGGGCTTGCCCGCCATGCCCGGTAACTTTCCGCGCCGTAATCGCCTGATCAGCGGCCTGGCGCGCGGCGTGCTGGTGATCGAGGCGGCCGCGCAATCGGGCTCCCTGATCACGGCGCGCCTGGCCGGCGAGCAGGGGCGCGATGTGTATGCCTTGCCCGGCTCCATCCACGCCACCCTGGCCAAGGGTTGCCATGCGCTCATCAAGCAGGGCGCCAAGCTGGTCGAGTCGGCCGATGACGTGCTGCAAGAGTTGCAGTGGCTGGGCGGCGTTCCCCGCGTGCCGGCAGTGGTGGCAGACGAGACGCCGCTGCTGGCCGCACTGGGGCACGATCCGCTCGATGCCGATACCCTGGCCGCGCGCAGCGGACTGGCCATGGGCGCGCTGATGGGCGAATTGCTGGCGCTGGAGCTGGCGGGCTTGCTTGAACGCTTGCCGGGAGGACTATTTCAACGCTGCAAATGACAGCTTGTCACTTGTGTGGCGGCCTTGCCGCACAGGGGGGCTTTGTCGGCGCGCACCCTTGTGTCGTAGCGAACTTAGCTGATAGAGTAGAGCCATGTTCGATATCCTGGTGTACCTCTACGAGACTTACTATCGCCCCGACGCCTGCCCCGAGCCGGCCGTCCTGGCGCGCAAACTGTCGGCCGTCGGTTTCGACGACGTGGAGATTTCCGAAGCGCTCGTCTGGCTGACAGACTTGAACGCCATGGCCGGCGTCGAGCAAACCCTGACGGCCAGTTCCACGGGCACGCGCTTCTATGTCAAGCAGGAAAGCGACGTGCTGGGCACGGCCGCCATCGGTTTCATCCAGTTCCTGGAAAGCGCCAAGGTGCTCTCGCCGCTGCAGCGTGAAATCGTCATCGAACGGGCGCTGGCGCTCGACGAGGCACCCGTGTCGCTGGGCAAGCTGAAAGTCATCGTGCTGATGCTGCTGTGGAGCCAGGGCAAGGAACCGGATGCCCTGATGTTCGACGATTTATTTGTCGACGACGAAGACCTCCCGCCGCGCCTGCTGCACTAGTCTATAAACGCACCTGGCCGCACCTGGCGCCGCTGCCGCGCCATCTCCCTTACTATATGCTGCGGCACCGCGCACGCCAGACCATTGTGTTTGCGCTGGCGCATTCTTGCTTGCAGATAACTTGCCGAATTCTTCAATAGGCGCTTATCATTGGCCGCTTGACAAGACCACAAGTCACAAGGCATTGCGCAGACAAAAGCGTCGGTGCCTGGCAATGCACTGTATGATGCGCATGCTGAAACTATCCTAGAGCATTTTTCGAGACCACAAAATATGACAAAAACCCTCATCATCGCCGAGAAGCCTTCTGTCGCGAACGATATCGCGAAGACGCTTGGCGGCTTCACCAAGCACGATGAGTACTTTGAATCGGATGAATACGTCCTGTCGTCGGCGGTCGGCCACTTGCTGGAGATCGCCGTACCGGAAGAATTCGATGTGAAGCGCGGCAAATGGAGTTTCGCGCACTTGCCGATGATTCCACCGTATTTCGCGCTGAACCCGATCGCCAAGACGGAAGCGCGCCTCAAAGTATTAAACAAGCTGATCAAACGTAAAGACGTTACCACCCTCATCAACGCATGCGATGCGGGGCGCGAAGGCGAGCTGATTTTCCGCCTGATCGCGCAAAACGCGAAAGCCAAGCAACCGGTCAAGCGTTTGTGGCTGCAGTCGATGACGCCGGGCGCCATCCGCGACGGTTTCTCGCACCTGCGCAGCGATGAAGAAATGTTGCCGCTGGCGGACGCGGCCCGCTGCCGTTCGGAAGCCGATTGGTTGATCGGCATCAATGGCACGCGTGCCATGACGGCGTTCAATTCGAAAGAGGGCGGCTTCTATCTGACCACCGTGGGCCGCGTGCAGACGCCAACGCTCTCCATCGTCGTGGAACGCGAAGACAAGATCAAAAAATTCGTGCCGCGCGACTTCTGGGAAGTGCGCGCCGAATTCGTCTGCGCGGCCGGTATCTATGAAGGCCGCTGGCTCGACACGAAGTTCAAGAAAGACGAGAACGACCCCGAGAAGCGCGCCGAGCGCCTGTGGAGCAAGACGGCTGCCGATTCGATCGCCACCGCTTGCCGTGGTCGCCAGGGTATCGTCACGGAAGAATCGAAACCGACCACCTCGATGGCGCCGGGCCTGTTCGACCTGACCAGCCTGCAGCGTGAAGCGAACTCGCGTTTCGGCTTCTCCGCTAAAAATACCCTGGGCCTGGCCCAGGCGCTGTACGAAAAGCACAAGGTATTGACGTATCCGCGTACCGATTCGCGCCACCTGCCGGAAGACTACATGCCGACCGTGCTGCAGGCGCTGGAAACGGTCAAGGACAACAGCAACTACCACCAGTTCGCCAAGCAGATCATCGACAAGGGCTGGGTCAAGCCGAACAAGCGCATCTTCGACAATACCAAGATCTCGGATCACTTCGCGATCATCCCGACGACGATCGCGCCCAAGAATTTGTCCGAGCCAGAACAAAAATTGTATGACCTGGTCACGCGCCGCTTCATGGCCGTGTTCTTCCCGCCTGCGGAATTCCAGGTCACCACGCGCTACACGGAAGTGTCTGGCCATCAGTTCAAGACTGAAGGCAAAGTCATGACCAATCCGGGCTGGCTGGCCATCTACGGCAAGGAAGCGTCGACGGACGCGGACAAGGAAAGCAATGGCAACGGCAATCTGGTGCCAGTGGCCAAGGGCGAGAAGGTGCAGACGGAAAGCGTCAACGCGAATGGCCTGGTAACGAAACCGCCAGCGCGCTATACCGAGGCGACGTTGCTGTCGGCCATGGAAGGCGCGGGCAAGCTGATCGACGACGACGAGCTGCGCGATGCGATGGCCGGCAAGGGTCTTGGAACCCCGGCAACGCGCGCCGCCACCATCGAGGGCTTGCTGACGGAACGCTATCTGATCCGCGAAGGCCGCGAACTGATCCCGACGGCCAAGGCGTCGCAGCTGATGACGTTGCTCAAGGGCCTGGGCGTCAATGAATTGACGGCACCGGAACTGACGGGCGAGTGGGAATACAAGCTGTCACAGATGGAAAAAGGCAAGATTTCGCGCGAAGAATTCATGCGTGAAATC
This sequence comes from Janthinobacterium sp. 78, assembly GCF_003096775.1. Taxonomy (NCBI): domain Bacteria; kingdom Pseudomonadati; phylum Pseudomonadota; class Betaproteobacteria; order Burkholderiales; family Oxalobacteraceae; genus Janthinobacterium; species Janthinobacterium sp. 78. The sequence goes on from NZ_QENT01000001.1 coordinate 1,130,835, forward strand.
GCGCAGATGACGCAAATCATCGTCAAGCGCGCCAAGGAATACGACAACGACACGATCCCAGGCGATTACGCCACCCTGGAAACGCCGTGCCCGAATTGCAGCGGCGTGGTGAAAGAAAACTACCGTCGTTTCGCCTGCACCAAGTGCGAGTTCTCGATGAGCAAGACGCCGGGTTCGCGCCAGTTCGAAATCGCCGAAGTGGAACAATTGCTGAAGGACCGTACCATCGGCCCGCTGCAAGGTTTCCGCTCGAAGATGGGCCGTCCGTTCGCCGCCATCCTGCGCATCGTGCGCGATGAAGAGATCAAGAATTTCAAGCTGGAATTTGATTTCGGCCAGAACGACGAAAGCGAAGATGGCGAAGGCGTCGATTTCACGGGCCAGACGCCCGTGGGACCTTGCCCCAAGTGCAACGCCGGCGTGTATGAAATGGGTCTGGCCTATGTGTGCGAACACAGCATGGCCAAGCCGAAGACGTGCGATTTCCGCAGCGGCCGCATCATCTTGCAGCAGGAAATCTTGCCGGAACAAATGGCGAAACTGCTCAACGATGGCAAGACGGACTTGCTGCCGGGCTTTGTATCGCAGCGTACCCGTCGCCCGTTCAAGGCTTTCCTCGTGCGCGGCAAGGATGGCAAGGTGAGCTTCGAGTTTGAAGAGCGCAAGGCCAAGCCGGGCGCCAAGGCGAAGGTTGCAGCGACCGAGGTGGAAGGCGAAGAAGGCGCGGCGCCAGCGAAGAAAACGGCCGTCAAGAAAGCGGCAGCCGTCAAAAAGGCGCCAGCGAAGAAAGCTGCTGCCGTGAAAAAGCCGGCCGCCAAAAAGGCGCCGGCAAAGAAAGCGGCAGCGGCGGAGTAATCTGACGCCAGCCAGACAGGCAGACAAAAGCCAGGGATCGCTCCCTGGCTTTTTTTACGTCCCGATTTTAGTTGGCTCTTAGTCCAGGTAGTCAGAGTATTCGCGCTGCGCGTAATTTTGCAAATTCGCCCACGGCTGCGCCTTGCTAACGGTTGGCTGCAGCTTGACGTCGACCCGGCGATAGAAGGTATTCGCGCGGTCGCCGCTTTCGATGACCAGCGGAATCTGCTTTTGCTCATCCCACAGGATGCGCTGGAACACGCCGTTCTTTTCCACTTCGCGCCAGCGCGCGCCCGTCACGTTCGATGCCTGTTTCGACAGTGGCATGGCGGTGACCAGTTTCGGGTCCAGCAGATAAAAACTGTTTTCCCAGGAACCGTCGAAATTCACGTTTTCGTACTCGGCCTTGGGGATGGCGACGACGATCTTGTCGTGTGCATCGATGTATTCCACGCGCACGGTGTTCTTTTCCAGCATCACATGGCGCGGGATCAGCACAGGATTGAAGTGCTTGTGTTCATGCTGCGTGGCCTTCAGTGCGACTTTGGTGTTGTCGCCATGCTTGTGGCCGGCATGCGCGTCGGTCGCTGGCGCCAGCACGCGCTCGACCCACACGTGGCCGGGGCGGCGCAGCATCTTTTCTTCGTAGCGGCTTTCGCGCGTCACGCCTTCCGGCGTCAGCACGCGGCTGTAATAGGTGATGCCCAGGTCCAGGTCGGCGGGAGCGGAAGGGGTTGCCGGAGCGGCTTGCGCGCTGGCGGCAAAGCCGGCGGCCAGGAGGACGGCGATCAGGGACGATTTCATGGTGTTGCCTTTATCGTGCAAAGGGGGCGGAGGGCAAACTGCCATCCGCCCCGGTGGGGTTAGCGTGTTGATGTGGATCAGAAGCCGAACGCCGCCTTCAGCAAGTCAAACACCTTGGTGTTGTCCAGCGTGCCCTTGAAGGCCTTGGCACCGGCGCCCGTGGCCAGCAGCTTGACGTCGCCGCCGCCGTGGGTTTCGCTGGCCAGACGCACGCCTGTTTCTTGCAGGTAGTTGTCTTTCAGGGCCGTGGCGCTGTCGACGTTGCTGCGCAGGGCAGGGCGGTTCGGGCCGTTGCCGAACACCAGGGTGGTGTAGGTATTGCCATCGGCATCCTTGCTCGGCTGGTTATCCTTGTAGCCGCGGTTGATGTCGAGGATAGGGTTGCCGCGCTTGCCATAGCCGTTGAAGGCCAAGGTGTGGTCGTGGTCGGCCGTGACGACGATCAGGGTATTTTCCAGCTTCGGATCGGTTTCCTTGATCTTGGCGATGGCTGCCTTGATGGCGTCGTCGAAGGCGATGGTGTCCGTCAGCGCGCGCTTGGCGTTGATGCCGTGCAAGGCGTGGTCGATGCGGCCGCCTTCGACCATCAGGAAGTAGCCGTTCGCGTTTTTCGACAGCAAGTCGATGGCCTTGAGGGTCATTTCCGACAGACTAGGCTGGGTCGCGCCTTCGCCCAGCGGTGGCGTGGCCGTGCGGTCCAGTTCATATTCCAGGTGGCTGCGGGTGCTGTACAGACCGATGAACTTCTTCCCGCTTGGCGCTGCCGCCATTTCCGCTTTCGTCGCGGCCACGGTGTAGCCCTTGGCGGCAAATTCCGTCAACAGGTTGCGGCCGTCGACGCGGCCGGCCTTGTTACTGGCGGACCAAGGCGTGAAGTGGTTGCGGCCGCCACCCATCAGCACGTCCACGCCATCGCCGAGGGCCGTGTTGTAGCCGACACCGCCTGGCGCCGTTTGCGCGGCGATCGCGTATTGCGCATTGCGGTTGCAGATGTGCGAGAACGTCGTCGCCGGCGTGGCATGCGTCAATTCCGTGGTGGTGATGGCGCCCACGGCCTTGCCCTTGGCTTTCGCCAGTTCCAGAATGGTCGGCACGCTCTTGCCGCCGGCCGGGCAGTTGTCCACGCCCAGGTTGCCGTTGGCGTCGCGGCCCGGTTCCTTTGCGGCGGTGTCCTGCGCCATCGAGATGACTTCATTGTTCATCTTGACGCCGGTCATGTAGGCGGCCATCGATGGCGCGCTGTCCGTCGTTTGCGCATCGTTCGAGAACGTCTTGATGCGCGCCGTACGCTCCAGCGTGTCCATCGTCAGGCTGCCCTCTTCCTTGTACTGGTAGATGCGCGCCGCCGTGACGACGGACGGGCCCATGCCGTCGCCGAGGAAGAAGATGACGTTCTTGGCGTCGGCGGCGTAGGCGCTGGCAACGCTGGCGGCCACGAGCGTGGTCAGCAAGGAGAGTTTCAGGGTGGATTTCAGTGCAAGTTTCATATGCGTGTCCAATTCTTGTGTCTTGGGGATTACAGACCGCCGGCCGTCTTGACCAGGCCGAATACTTTGGTGTTGTCGATGGTGCCCAGGAAGGTTTCCGAACCTTTGCCGATGGCGCCCAGGAAGACGTCGGTGCCGCCATGGGTTTCGTTGCCGACCGCGGTGCGGATCACCGCTTCCTGGTGGTAGGTATTGGCGCTGGTGACGGTTTCATCGAGGCTGGCCATGGCGGCGCGGCTCGATTGCGTGCGGTTTTCGCCATTGCCGAAGCCGATGATCGAATACGGTGCGCCATCGAGGTCTTTTTCGACCGCGCCGGTGACGTAGTTCTTTACCACGCCCAGCACGCCAGGGTTGCCGGCAGCCGTCTTGCCCGTGCGCTTGGCGTAGCCGTTCAGCACCAGGGTGTGGTCATGGTCGGCCGTGACGACGATCAGGGTATTGGCCAGGGTCGGATCGGTGAGCTTGGCTTTTTCGATGGCGGCCTTGATGGCGTTGTCAAAAGCGACGGTGTCTTGCAGGGCCTTCTTGGCCGTCGTTTCGTGCAGGGCATGGTCGATGCGGCCGCCTTCGACCATCAGGAAATAACCCTTCTTGTTCTTGGCCAATACATCCATGGCCTTGGTGGTCATTTCCGCCAGGCTAGGTTCCTTGGCCGCATCGCGGTCCAGGTCATAGCTCATGTGGCTGGAGGTGAACACGCCGAACAAACGCTCCGTCTTGGCCGCATCGACGGCCTTGAAGTCGGCGCCCGTGTTGGCGACCGTGTAGCTCTTCGCTTTCAGTTCGGCCAGCAGGTCGCGGCCGTCGGAACGCTTGCCGCCATCCTTGAACGGCTTGAAGAATTGCGCGCCGCCACCGAGGACCACGTCCAGGCCGGTGGTGCCCAGGGCGCTGTTGTAGCCCGTGCCGCCTGGCACGAGCGCTGCGGCGATATCGTTTTCCAGGTCGCGGTGGCAGATGTGCGAGTAGGTCGCGGCCGGCGTGGCGTGCGTCACGCGCGCCGTGCTGACGACGCCGGCCGCGTAGCCCTTGGCCTTGGCCAGTTCCAGCAAGGTGGTGGCGGGCGTGCCGTTGCCGGTGCCGCATTTGTTGACCAGTTTGTTGCCGTTCGCATCCGTGCCCGGATCGATGGCGAGCGTGTTGGCCGACATCGAGATGACTTCATTGTTCATCTTGATGCCAGTCATGTAGGCGGCCATCGATGGCGCGCTGTCGGTGACTTGCGCGTCGTTCGAGAAGGTCTTGACGAAGGCCGTTTCCGGCAAGGTGTCCATGGTCAGTGCGCCTTCTTCGCCTACCGAGTAGATGCGCGCGGCCGTCATGGTGGTCAGGCCCATGCCATCGCCGAGGAAGAAGATGACGTTTTTCGGCGGTGCTTCGGCCACTACCTCTTCTTTTTTGGCGTCGCTGCCGCAGGCGGCCAGCATCAGGGTGATGGCGACGCTGCAGCCAGCGACGGAAATTTTTCTGCGTGTCATGTGGTTCATCCGGCTAGGTTTGAAAGAGCTAGCAAGATAGCAATTCAATGTGACACCCTCATGACGGTGTGACACGTTTGGCGTTCGATGGCCGGCTATTGCGCCGAAATATGCAACAAACTATTGCGCTTTAACGGGTTTTTCTACCGGATTGAGCAACGTAAGATGCATGCATCCCCATCATCTTGTGAAGGCACATCATGTTCTCCAAATCTATCAGCAGCGTTCTTGTTTCCACCCTGTTTGCCGCCGGCGCCGCCTCGGCCGCCGCCAGCGCGCCCCTGACCCTGGAAGTGTTCAACCCGGGCGAAGCGGCCATCTTCCCCGTCGCTTCCGTGCTGGTCGCGGGCAAGCACGACGCCGTGCTGATCGATGCACAGTTTTCGCGCGCCGAAGCGCAAAAGCTGGTGGAAAAGATCCGCGCCAGCGGCAAGAAACTGACGACGGTGTACATCAGCCACAGCGATCCCGATTTTTACTTTGGCCTTGACGTGATCAAGGCAGCTTTCCCGCAGGCAAAAATCGTCGCCACGCCGGACACCGTGGCCGAGATCCGCCGCAAGGCTGACGCCAAGGTCGCCTACTGGGGCCCGATCCTGAAAGACAACGCGCCGCACAGCATCGTCATTCCCGAAGCATTGAAAGGCCAGCGCATCACGCTGGAAGGCCAGTCGCTCGACATCGCCGGCCCGACGCCTTCGCGCACCTATGTGTGGATTCCGTCGATCAAGGCCGTCGTCGGCGGCGTGGTGCTGTTTGGCAACCTGCACGTCTGGACGGCCGATACGCAAAGCCTGCAATCGCGCCAGGATTGGCTCAAGACCCTGGACGGCATTGCCGCTTTGAAACCTGTGACCGTCGTACCCGGCCACTTCAAGGTGGGTTCGCCCCTGACGCCCGACAGCATCGGTTTTACGCGCGACTACCTGGTGACGTTCGAAGCGGAAACGGCCAAGGCCGCCAATTCGGCCGCGCTGATCGAGGCGATGAAAGTGCGCTATCCGAAGCTGGGCCTCGATGGCGCCCTGGAGACCAGCGCGAAAGTGGCAAAAGGCGAAATGAAATGGTAAAAACCTACTGCGCGACGCGATTTCCGGCCTGCGATGCTCACTGTGCTCCAGCACAGTTGCGCTTCTCTGCCAGAACTAGCGCCGCTCGCTACGGTTTTTGCAAGTCATCTGTTTTAGTTTTGTAAAGGATAGGGGCATGCCCACACTGCACTATATTTTCGATCCGCTGTGCGGCTGGTGTTACGGCGCCGCGCCGCTGGTCGAGGCGGCGCGCGCCGTGCCGGGCCTGACGGTGGCGTTTCACGGCGGCGGCATGATGACGGGCAGCAATCGCCGCCAGATCACGCCCGCATGGCGCGGCTATGTGCTGCCGCATGACCGGCGCATCGAGCAACTGTCGGGCCAGCCCTTCGGCGACGCCTATGTCAACGGCTTGCTGAACGACACCACGGCCATGATGGATTCCGCACCGCCGATCACGGCCATCCTGGCGGCGGAAGTGTTGGCCGGCAAGGGCCTGGACATGCTGCAGCGCGTGCAGCGCGCCCATTACGTGGATGGCTTGCGCATCGCCGACCTGCCCGTGCTGCTGGCGCTGGCGCAAGAGCTGGGCCTGGATGGTGCCGCCTTCCAGGCCGAGTATGCGCGGCAGGCGGGCGCCGCCACGCAGCAGCACATCGATGCCAGCCGCGCCTTGCTGGCGCAGGTGGGCGGGCAGGGCTTTCCCACGTTCGTGCTCGATGATGGCAGCGGCAAGCTGTCCGTGATCGATATCGGCGATTACCTGGGCCAGCCGGCGAAGTTGCAGGCGCAGCTGGGCGGCGTATGCGACGCCCACGGTTGCTCATTGTAAATATCTATCGCTTCGATAAAATCAATTAGCTTTTCCTTTGTCGTTGACTTCATTACACTAAGTTCCATCAGTCAACAACGAAGGAAAAGCAGTCATGAGTCAACAGCCGCCATTCAGCACCGCCTCGGGCATCCCCGTCGCCGACAACCAGAATTCCATCAGCGCCGGCCCCCGCGGCCCGCTGCTGCTGCAAGACTTCCACCTGATCGAAAAACTCCAGCATTTCAACCGCGAGCGCATTCCCGAGCGCGTGGTGCATGCCAAAGGCTCGGGCGCCTACGGCACCTTTACCGTCACGCACGACATCTCGCGTTACACCAAGGCCAAATTGTTTGCCGAAGTGGGCAAGCAGACGGCCACCTTCGCGCGCTTTTCCACCGTCGGTGGCGAACGCGGCAGTGCCGATACGGAACGCGACCCGCGCGGCTTCGCCGTGCGTTTCTATACGGAAGAGGGCAACTGGGACCTCGTTGGCAACAATACGCCGATGTTCTTCATCAAGGACCCGATCAAGTTCCCCGATTTTGTCCACACACAAAAGCGCGATCCGCAAAGCAACTTGAAATCGGCCGAGATGATGTTCGACTTCTGGAGCCATGCGCCGGAAAGCCTGCACCAGGTCACCATGCTGTTCTCGGACCGCGGCACGCCGGACGGCTATCGTCACATGGATGGCTTCGGCAGCCACACATATAGCCTGATCAATGCCGAGGGCCAGCGCGTGTACGTGAAATGGCACTTCAAGACGCGTCAGGGCATCAAGAATCTGCCTGCGGCGGAAGCGGGCCGCCTGGCCGGTGCCGACCCCGACTACGCCCAGCGCGACCTGTTTGGCGCCATCGAACGCGGTGATTTCCCGCAGTGGGAAGTCAAGCTGCAGGTGGCGACGCAAGAGCAACTCGATGCATGGGAGCAGCGTACGGGCTGGAACCCGTTCGACCTGACGAAAGTGTGGCCGCACGCAGACTTCCCGCTGCTGCCGGTGGGAATTTTCGAGCTGAACCGTAACCCGGACAATTACCACGCGGAAGTCGAGCAGGCAGCCTTTTCGCCGGCCAATGCCGTGCCGGGCATGGGATACTCGCCGGACAAGATGCTGCAAGGCCGGCTGTTCGCCTACCACGACGCGCAGCTGTACCGCGTCGGCACCAACCACCAGCATCTGCCCGTGAATGCGGCCCGCTGCCCCTTCCACAACCAGCAGCGCGACGGCGGCATGGCGATCCACAATGGCAGTTCCGCGCAGAACTACGCCAACGTGGCGGCGGCAGGCACGCAGCCGCAAGGGCTGGGCCATGGTGAACCGGCGCTGGCGCTCGATGGTGGCGCGGCCCGTTATGATGGGCGCGGCGTGGAAGACGATTACACGCAGGCCGGCAATCTGTTCCGTCTGATGTCCGTCCAGGCGCAGCAAAACCTGTTCGACAACCTGGCAGGACCGTTGAGTCTGGTGCGGCCGGAAACCTTGCAGCGTCAGCTGGGCCACTTCGACCGGGCCGATGCCGCCTACGGCGCTGGCGTGCGGGCCGCCTTGCAGGCGCGCGGCGCGGCGCAGTAATCGGCGATCACAGGCGGAGCTATCCTGTTCCGCCTGTTGTTGATATAGCCCAAATTGGTGGCAGATATTAAATATTGCCGTATGGACATATTTGTCTTCCATGCGTAGACTTGTCGGTCTGATGATGGTGTCGTCTTCCTGGCGGCATCCTGACTAGAAAGTCTTGCAATATGAATATGGTGAAGCTGTCGGTGCATGGGGACGATCCCACGCTCAAATCCATTCTCGAAGTCTTGCCCACGGATCCGGAACGGCAATGGCGCAAGGGCGAGGCGAAGGGCACGGCGGGTCGCGTGCATCTCGATTCCGGCTTTGAAGTCGTCATCGCACAGGCGTCCAAAGCGCAAGTGTTACCCTCGCGCATACGCAGCTACCTGGCCGAATGCCGCTCGCGCGGCGTCACGTTCACGATGCCGCGCATCGTGGCCGAGCTGCAACTGGAGTTGAACGGCGACGACACGCTCGATGCGCCGCTGGACCTGACCCTGGCCGACATGCAGCACCTGACGGAGATGGGCATCAGCCTGAGCCTGGTGACGCGCTGCGCCGCGGCCTGATTCCCGTGTTGCACTGAAAAAATGGCCACCTGTTCAGGGTGGCCATTTTTCGTCATGGTTCGTCGAGCTCGACGGTGACCATATTGTCATCGGGCTTGCGGTCGATCAGCTTGTTGTCGGGATCGATGCCCGCCTTGCCGGGCCGGCTGCCGACGATGACGGTGTAGCTCGCTTCGCGCGCCGTCATGCGCAGGCGTTCGCGCAGCAGCGGATGGCCATTCGCGTCGTCGACGCCGATCTCGATCCAGTCATGCAGGGGCGCATCGTGTTCCTCTCCCTGTTCGCCGGCCGTCAATTTACCCGCCTGCACCTTGAGGGTGACGGCGTACTTGCCATCGCCGCGTTTGGTGGCCGTGGCCGACAGGGCACGGTTGTCGAACAGCACGATTTTCTCGAACAGGTCATCGATCAGGTAAGCCTGCTCGGGTGGCGTGACTTGGCGCAAGCCCTGCACCAGCGCCGTCACGCTCGCATACGGCGGTCCCTTCTGGCCGTAAGTCTTCAGCAGCTCGCGCAGCACGCCGTTGACCTTGTCTTCGCCGATCATGTCCTGCAGTAAATACATGGCCAGGCTGCCCTTGTGGTAATGGATGTAGGCCTGGTTTTCATTCTCGGCCAGCGGCAGCTCCTTCTTGCGTTCTTCGCTGCGCCCCATCAGGTATTGATTCAGGTCATAGCGCAGGAAGCGGCGCATCTTGGCTGGCCCCGCAGTTTTTTTCATCACCATCAGGGCCGAATATTCGGCCAGGGTTTCGCTGAGCACGGTGGCGCCACGTGTGTTGCCGCCCACCAATTGATGCGCCCACCACTGGTGCGCCACTTCATGCGCCGTGATGTAGAACGGATAGTCGAGGTCCTTCGGATTCTTGTCGTCTACCTTGGCGATGAAGCCCAGGCCTTCCGAGTACGGAATCGTGTTCGGGAATGATTGCGCAAACGTGGCGTAGCGGGGAAATTCGACGATGCGCAAGACCTTGTGCTGGTAGGGGCCGAAGTTTTTCGTGTAGTAATCGAGCGCTTCCTTGCTGCCACGCACGAAACGATCGAGGTTGTATTCATGGCCCGGATGGTAATACACGTCGATGGCCACGTCTTGCCAGCGCTCGTGCCTGACGGCGTAGCGCGCCGACTGGAACGCGTAGAAATTCAGGATCGGCTGGTCCATCGTGTAATGGAAGTAATGGCGGCCCTTGGCGATCCAGTCGTTGTCCAGCATGCCCGGCGCGATGGCCGTCTGGTCGTCGACGGTGCTGACGGTGGCGTCAAAGTTGATGCGATCGGCGTCCATGCTGACGTAATTGTCAGCCAATCCCCGTGCATCGTCGCGCGGCAAGGCCCGTTCGCGCGCTGGCAAGCCGTGTTTCTTGCGGTCGCGCGGGTCCGTCAATTCCTGCTGTGGCTGGTAGCCGATGTGCGGCAGCACGGCATTCGTGAAGAAGGTGCCGTTGGCCACCACGGGCGTGTCCTGGCCCAGGCCGAAGATGCCGCGCGGTGCATAGCGGATGTCGAAATCGAGGCCCAGGCTGGCACCCGGCGCCAGCGGCGCGGCCAGGCGGTAGCTGTAAAAGCCCAGCTTGCCGTCATCGAGGCCAGGGTGCACGCGCGTGTCAAAGCGCAGGCGCATGGTGGCGGTGGGGTCTTGCTGCACAAAAATGTGGCTGATCGGCAGGCTGGTCTTGTTTTGCAGCATGTAGCGGCCCGTGACGGCCAGGGTGCGCTGCGCCGGGTAGATGGCTACGTCGAGTTTCACGTCGGTAATTTTCGGCTGCGGCGTGGCGGCAAACTTGCGGTACTGGCGCTCGACGCTGGCGCGGTCCGCATCGCGGGCGAATTCGGACTTGTAATCGTTGGCCACGTGAAAGACGTAGAACAGCACGCCGCCGGCGCCCACGAAAATCAACAGGCCGATGGCAAAGCTGGCCAGCACGCCGTGCGTCAGGCCGTGGCGCGCCAGGCGCAAGCGGATGCGCCAGCTGTCCTGCGCGCCGCGGGGCCAGAGCAGCAGCGACAGCACCGTCAGCATGACGGCCGCACCGCTCCAGTACAGCAAGTACCAGCGCTCGCGCAACACATAGTGGCCGGCGCCGTTCATGGCCGAATAGATGAAATCCGGCGTGCTGGCGTACAGCAGCAGCGGGTCGCCCAGGCCCAGCGAGGCAAAGCTGATGCTGGCGATGTGGTACAGAATCATGGCGAAATACGCCAGGTACTTGTGATTGATCACTACCTGCAAAAAGATGGCCAGCACGGCGATCAGTGCGTAGTAGGGCAGGTGCGCCAGGAACAGCGATTCCAGGTACAGGCCGGGGTCGAGGCGGTAATAGCCCTTGAAGACCTGGATCGACATGCCGCACAGCATGATGACCAGGCTCAGCAATGCTTGCAGGCCGATCAGGGCGAACAGCTTTGACAGCAGCGGCAGCCAGTTCGGCACGGGCAGGGCGTCGAGCATCAGCTCGATGCTGGTCTCGCGTTCGCGCCACACCAGTTCGCCCGCATAGAATGTGGTAATGATCAGCATGAACAGGGCAAACGAGGCGCTGACCATGTCCAGCACTTTTTCCGTCACCGGATAGGTATTCGTGCCGTACATGGAACCCATGTCGAGCGCGCCCGCATACATGGTCAGCACGCCAGCGAGCACGATGACGACAAAATAGATGTTCTTGATGGTTTCGCGCAGGTTCAGCCAGCTCATCTTGACGAGCAGGGCGGCCAGGTTGCGCTGCGCAAAATCAGGCGCTTGCTGCGTGGACAGCGAAGCGCTCGACAGGCGCAGCGGCACATCGCCGTCGCTGCGGCGCTTGCTGGCGCCCGCGTCCGTCGTGGCGTGGAACTGGAAGCGCCAGTAGCCGAGCAGCAAGGCCACCAGGGCGAAGCTGGACCAGATGGCGCGGTTCAGCAAATACACGCCCTCCAGGGTCACCAGGCGCGTGTTGCGCTCCGCATTCGGCCAGTATTCCGTCAGGCGTATCAGCGCCGTGGTGCCGAAGGGGTCGATCAGGGCGGCCAGGGTCTTGTAGTCGAGGTCGCGCGCCAGCGAGGGCGCCACCAGGTAGCCGATCAGCATGACCACCGAGCTGATGTACACGGGCAGCATGCGCCGCGTCAGGGCGGCGATGACGAAGAAGATGGCGCCGAAGATGAACAGGTTCGGCAGCAGGGTAAATACATACGGCATCAGATAGGCCAGCGCGCGCTGCGGCCCCAGCCGTTCGGGATCGATGCCGGGCAGCCAGGCGCCCAGCCAGGCGCCGATGACGATGCTGGAAAACACCACGGCCAGCACCAGATAGGCGCCGAGGAAGCGGCCAAAGACGTACTGGTATTTTTTGATCGGCGCGCTGAAGAAGAAATGCTGCATGCCGTACTCGAAATCCTGCTGCACCGAGCGGCCCATCATGGCGGCCACCACCACGGCACCGAAGCAGCCCAGCAGGCTGCACGTGAACGCCAGCGAGCGCGGCGCGTTGATCAGGAACTTGCCGCCAAAACTGATGCTCGCTTCCTTGAAGACGCCGCCGGCGGCAGCCATCCACAGCATGGCCAGGGCCAGGAACATGGCGAAATACACCCAGGTGGACAGCAGCTTGAGCCGCTGTCGCGCTTCAAAGCGGGCGATGGCAAACATGGCTGCCCCCTCAGTCGCACTGCGGGGCAACGCGGTGGCGCCCGGCAATGGTGGCGAAATACAGGTCTTCCAGGTCGCCGATGGCTTCCTCGAAGCCGTCGCCCGGGTCGTCGTCGCTGTAGACGTGGATCAGGGTGCGGCCCGACAGCAAGCGCGTGGAAATGACGGCGTGGCGCTGCTGGAAGCTGGCCAGCTCTTTCTTGTCGACAAAGCGCGCCCAGATCTTGCAGCTGACTTCGTCGATCAGTTCCTGGGTCTTGCCGCACAGCAGCAAATGGCCCTTGTTGATGATGGCCATGTTGGCGCACAGGTCGGCCACGTCGGACACGATGTGGGTCGACAGGATCACCGTCTTGTCTTCGCCGATATCGGACAGCAGATTATGGAAGCGGACTCTTTCCTGCGGGTCGAGGCCGGCCGTCGGCTCGTCGACGATGATCAGTTTCGGGTCGCCCAGCAGGGCTTGCGCGATGCCGAAGCGCTGGCGCATGCCGCCGGAAAAGCTGCCCAGGCGCTGGTGGCGCACGTCGAACAGATTGGTTTGCTGCAACAGGCCATCGACAACCTCGCGCCGGCGCGCCCGCTGTGACAGCCCTTTTAACATGGCGAAGTGGTCGAGCAGTTCATACGCAGTCACCTTCGGATACAGGCCGAAGTCTTGCGGCAAATAGCCCAGCATGCGGCGGATCTCGTCCTTGTCGTCGAGCACGTCGTAGTCGCCGAAGAAGATGGAGCCGGAATCGCATTCCTGCAGGGTGGCCAGGGTGCGCATCAGGGTTGACTTGCCGGCGCCATTCGGGCCCAGCAAGCCAAACATCCCGGGCGGTATCGTCAGCGACACGTTATCCAGCGCCACCACGCCATTCGCGTAGGTCTTCGACAATTTGCGAATCTGCAATTCCATACAACTCCTGACTCATGCGTTGCTGCCCGATGCTACAGGGCATACTCTATGCTGGCATTGTATTGAATTTAAGACGTACTGGGCAGTTGCATGCGATACACGGCATTTTCGCGTGCCCAGATTGCAGATGAGCGGGGTGGGCGGCGCGCCGGATCTGGTCTTTCCAGCGCGCCGCGTAATTATCAATTACGGAACAGTACTGATTCCCGGTTAAACCACCAGCGGCACAGCATCAGCAGCGCGCCCGCGATCACCGTGGTCGAGGCCAGGATCACGCCGAACATGCGGTAATCCATGGTTCCCTTGACCAGTTCCTTCATGGCCAGCGACACATTCGTCAGCGGCACCATGGCCCATATCCAGTTCAGCTCGACGCCGGGCAGCATGGCCGCCACCGTGGGCAGGATGACGAACAGCATCAATGGCGTGATCATGCCGGCCGCTTCCTTGTAGCTTTTTGCGTAGATCGAGATCGACAGCAGCAGCGAGGCAAAGATGGCGGCTGTCGGCACCAGCATCAGGGTCACCATGGCCAGGTCGGGCAAGCCGATGCTGCGCACCATGACGGCCATGTTGCCTTCGAGCGAACTGCCGAAGATGGCCAGCAGGGCGCCCATGCTGCCCACCATCAGCACGGCCGACGTCATGCCCACCGTAAACAGCACGAGGAACTTGGCCAGCACGATGGCGCTGCGCGGCACGGGCGCCAGCAGCAGGGTTTCCAGCGTGCCCCGCTCCTTTTCGCCGGCGCCCAGGTCGATGGCCGGGTACATGGCCGCCGTCAGGCACACCATCAGCAGCAAGTAGGGCAGCATGCCGCCGACGATGGCGCCCATCTGCTCACGCTCGTTGGCCGTCGACTGCTTGTCGAGCACGATGGGGTGCAGGGCGAAGGCCAGTTGGGCCGGACTCAAGTTCAGTGCCGACAGCGCGCTTTCGCGCAGGCTGGCGTTGTAGGCCTCGACGATCTCGCGCACCCGCTGCAAGGTCACGTCGACCGTGCTGGCGCTGTTGTAGTGCAGCACTACTTTGGCTTGCTGGTGTTGCTGCAGCGCTTCTTCAAACCGGGGCGGAATGACGACGGCGAACTTGATGCTGTCGTCGCCGATGGCGCGGCGAATCTCTGCCTCGCTGGCCAGCGGCACTTCGCGCAAGTTGTGCTGCTGCGCAAAACGCGCGCTCAAGCCCGGCGAATGGTCCTTGCCGAACAGCGCATAGCGCATTTCCGCCGTCTTGGCGTTCTTGAACATATTGCTTGAAACATAAGCGAAGCCGCCAAAGATCAGCGGCATGGCAAAGATGGGGATGAGGATGGTGAAAATCAGCGTCTTGCGGTCGCGCGTGAGCTCCAGCAACTCTTTCAGATAAATGGTCCACATGGCTCAGGTTCCCTGGTTGATGACGCTGACAAAGGCGTCGTACAGATCGGCACTGCCGCCCAGGTGGCGCAGTTCGTTGACCGTGCCGTTGAAGGCGGTGGTGCCGCGGTTGATGATGCAGACGCGGTCGCACAGCTTTTCCACCTCGTGCAGATGGTGGGTGGAAAAGATCAGCGGCACGCGCAGCGCCTTGTAGCTGGCGATGAAGTCGAGCAGGATCTTGGCCGACATCACATCGAGGCCCGTGGTCGGCTCGTCGAGGATCACCACCTGCGGCTCATGTACGACGGTGCGGGCGATCGCGCACTTCTGTTTCATGCCGGTCGACAACTGATCGGCCCGCTTGCCGCCGTATTCCTCCATCTGCAGCAGGGCAAACAGTTCGTCGCAGCGGTGTTTCAGCTTGTCGGCCGGCATGCCGTGCAGGCGGCCGAAATATTCCACGTTCTCGCGCGCCGTCAGGCGCCCATACAAGCCCGTCGAGCCGGACAGGAAACCGATGCTCTGGCGCGCCACCAGCGGCTGGCGCAGCACATCGACGCCGTTGACGAGGGCGCTGCCCGCGTCCGCTTGCAGGGCCGTCGACAGCAGGCGCAAAGTGGTGGTCTTGCCGGCGCCATTCGGGCCCAGCAGGCCCAGCACCTCGCCCGGGGCGCAGCTGAAACTGACGTCGCGCACGGCGTGAAACCAGCCGTCGTGTTCGCGCGGATCGCTGACGTGCACGCCCTTGCCCTTGTGGGGTGGCATGCGGAAACGTTTTGCCAGGTGCTTGACTTCAATCATGTGCTTCATCCATTTGACGGTGAAGAACGAGAGTAGCATGCAAAAAATGTAACTTGCAAGGTGGAAATATCGTTTGGTCTATTGAAAAAAACAGCATCTTCATGCAAGCTGGCCCGGTAGGCGCCGGCGGACGGCGCGGGAGAGTGCAATGCGAACGATCGATCAGGCGATGCAGGACAAGGTACTGGCCGTGGCGCGCGCCGGCATGACCAGTGCCGAGGCCATCGGTTTCTTCCGTGTCAGCCTGGGCTTGTACTACCTGGCCGGCCTGATGACGGAAGAAGCGCTCGATTTCAAGCAGATCGACGCGAAGTACAACCGCTTTATCTACCACTCGCTAGGTGGCGGGCACAGCATCGCTAGCGTGCTGCAATTCATGAGTGGCGAGAAAGTCTTGCGCGTGCTGCAATCGGAGCGTTTTCGCACCGCGTTTACCGAATACTGCCCGGACATCCCCGTCGACAGCATTTCCTTCCTGATTTCACTCAACCTGGGCGTGGCGAAAAGCCTGTCCGGCCTCGACGCTGTCGGCCCCGTGGTCGACTGGATCGAGCAGGAAAAAGCGCGCACAAGTCAATAAAGCCCCGTTCACCCTGCGCGCGGCGTGGGGACTGTTGGCCCCGATCATCCTATAATTCATGTTTTCCCTTACATGAATAGCCCACGATGACTGCGAACCGCCATTTTGACCCCCTGGATCGTTTGATTGTTGGCGCCGACAAGGCCCTGCGCGTCATCGCGGGCGTGGCTTCGGCCTCGCGCCCCTCGCCGGCCGCGCACGCGCCCGATGCGGAACTGAGCGCGGCCGAGCAGCGCCACAGCGCCGGCTTGATGCGCGTCAACCACGTGGGCGAAGTGTGCGCCCAAGCCCTGTACAACTCGCAGGCGCGCTATGCGCACAGCCCGGCCATCCGCGCCCAGTTCGACGAAGCGGGACGCGAAGAGGAAGATCACCTGGCCTGGACGGCGCAGCGCCTGACGGAGCTGGGCTCGCGTCTGAGCCTGCTCAACCCTTTGTGGTATGCGGGTTCCTTTGCGCTGGGCACCATCGCCGCGCGCATGGGCGACGGCCGCAGCCTGGGTTTTGTGGTGGAAACGGAGCGCCAGGTGGAAGCGCACCTGGCCAGCCACTTGCAGCAATTGCCGCCGCAGGACGCCAAGTCGCGCGCCATCGTCAAGCAGATGGCCATCGATGAAGTGGAACACGGCGCCGCAGCGCAGCGCCTCGGCGCCATCGACACCCCGGCACCCGTCAAGGCGTTGATGGGCATCATGGGCAAAGTGATGACGAAAACCGCGTATTACCTGTAGGTCGGATTAGGCCGCAGGCCGTAATCCGACAACATTGTTGGCGCTACCGGTGTCGTCGGATTACGCGGGGCCTTGCCCCGCTAATCCGACCTACCCGACCTACTCCTCGATGATTTCGAACGAGTGCGTAATTTCTGCGGTTTTCGCCAGCATGATCGACGCCGAGCAATATTTGTCGTGCGACAAAGTCACGGCCCGTTCCACGGCCGTCGGTTTCAGGGCCTTGCCCCGCACGGTGAAATGGAAGTGGATCTTGGTAAACACTTTCGGGTCGGTGTCGGCGCGGTCGGCCTTCAGGGTCACTTCGCAGCCACTGACGGCTTCGCGCCCGCGTTTCAGGATCAGCACCACGTCATAGGCGGTGCAGCCGCCCGTACCCAGCAAGACCATTTCCATGGGGCGTGGCGCCAGGTTGTGGCCGCCGCCATCGGGCGCGCCATCCATGGTCACCAGGTGGCCGGAGCCGGTTTCTGCCCGAAAACTCATGCCCGACGGGCCATTCCAGCTGACTTTGCATTCCATCGTACTCTCCGAAAATTGTAAGCGTTTTGTATTGTAATAGAGGAATGCCTGTCCATGTGCCGCCTGCCAGCCCGCAGCCGGTCTGCATCGTGGCTTGACGCGGCAAGGCAAAGCCGCTTATACTTGTCGGCTTTCCGTTCGCTCAGGAAAAGTAAATAAGGCAGAGTCCGCATGGCAGCATCGGCGGAACCACCATTTGAGCGTGTAATCTATTAGGAAGTCAACATGAAAACATTTTCCGCTAAAGGACATGAAGTCCAGCGCGATTGGTTCGTGGTTGACGCGACGGACAAAGTCCTCGGACGTGTTGCCAGCGAAGTGGCACTCCGACTGCGCGGCAAACACAAACCAGAATTTACTCCTCACGTCGATACCGGCGACTTTATCGTCGTCATCAACGCAGGCAAACTGCGTGTGACCGGTACCAAAGCTACTGAGAAAATTTACTACCGTCACTCTGGCTATCCAGGCGGCATCTACGAAACCAACTTCCAGAAAATGCAACAGCGTTTTCCAGGTCGCGCGCTTGAGAAAGCGGTCAAGGGCATGCTGCCTAAAGGCCCACTCGGCTACGCAATGATCAAGAAGCTGAAAGTGTACGCGGAAGGTTCCCATCCGCACGCTGCTCAGCAACCTAAAGCACTTGTTCTCTAAGGAACTGACATGATCGGTAATTACAATTATGGAACCGGCCGTCGCAAAAGTGCAGTGGCTCGGGTTTTTATCAAAGTTGGCACAGGCTTGATCGTTGTTAACGGCAAACCAGCAAACGAATACTTTTCGCGCGAAACGGGTCTGATGGTCATCCGTCAACCTCTGGAACTGACCGGCAATGTCGAGCGTTTCGACATCAAAGTCAACGTCCATGGCGGCGGTGAGTCGGGCCAGGCTGGTGCAGTTCGTCACGGCATCACCCGCGCTCTGATCGACTACGATGCAGCGTTGAAACCGGAACTGGCTAAAGCCGGCTTCGTAACACGCGATGCACGTGAAGTCGAACGTAAAAAAGTTGGTCTGCGCAAAGCACGTCGCGCAAAGCAATTCTCGAAGCGTTAATTCTTACGCTACAGCACCTTTCGAGGTGCTGGTCGAAAAGCCGCTGGACTTCGGTCCCGCGGCTTTTTTGCATTTCAGCGGGATGCGCCGTTGCGCTGTAAAATACGCGGAAAACCCGCAGGGGCAGCGTTTCCCTTCATCTTTATGCAATCTCAATCTATACACAAGGAAAGAACATGATCAAAGTTGGCATCGTCGGCGGCACTGGATACACGGGCGTGGAATTGCTGCGCTTGCTCGCTACCCATCCAGATGTCGAGTTGACGGCGATTACCTCGCGCAAGGAAGATGGCTTGCCCGTTGCTGACATGTATCCTTCCCTGCGTGGCCACGTCAAACTGGCGTTTACTTCGCCGGACAAGGCGAATCTGGCACAGTGTGACGTGGTCTTCTTTGCCACGCCACACGGCGTTGCGATGGCGCAAGCACCAGCCTTGCTGGCCGCCGGCGTGAAAGTCATCGACCTGGCCGCCGACTTCCGCCTGAAAGACCAGGCCAAGTTCGAGCAGTGGTACAAGATTCCCCACACGGCACCCGAGCTGATCGAGCAGGCCGTGTATGGCTTGCCGGAACTGAACCGCGAAGACATTAAAAAAGCCAGCCTGATCGCCAACCCCGGTTGTTACCCGACCACCATGCAGCTGGGCTTTTACCCGCTGCTCAAGGCTGGCCTGGTCAACGCGGGCGGTCTCATCGCCGACTGCAAGTCGGGCGTGTCCGGCGCCGGCCGCAAGGCGGAAATCGGCATCCTGTTCTCGGAAAGCAGCGACAGCTTCAAAGCCTACGGCGTGGCCGGTCATCGCCACCTGCCGGAAACGACGGCGCAACTGCAGCGTTTCACGGACGACAAAGTGGCGCTGACCTTCACGCCGCACCTGGTGCCGATGATCCGTGGCATGCACTCAACCCTGTACGCGCAGCTGAACAAGGATGTCAGCAATGAAGAATTGCAATCCTTGTTCGAAGAGCAATACAAGGATGAGCCATTCGTCGACGTGATGCCATTCGGCTCGCACCCGGAAACCCGCTCCACGCGCGGCTCGAACATGCTGCGCCTGGCCTTGCACCGTCCCGAAGGCGGCAATACCGTCATCGTGCTGGTGGTGCAAGACAACCTGGTCAAGGGCGCATCGGGCCAGGCCGTGCAGTGCATGAACTTGATGTTTGGCCTGAAAGAAACAGCCGGTTTGCAACACATCGCCCTGCTGCCGTAAAAATAGGCAGGCGTGCTTGCGCAGGTGCGGCGCCTTTTTGCCGCACCTGTGATAAATTGGATTGCCGCCTACCCCGACAGGATGACGTTCATGTTCGAGCGCAACGCGAAAAACCCCATCGACACCCTGATCGGCGCCTCCACGCGGATCGAGGGCGACTTGCTGTTTTGCGGCGGCTTGCGCATCGATGGCCATGTGCACGGCAACGTCACCGGCGAGCCGGGCGAGTCCACGCATGTGGTGCTGGGCGAGGCGGGCCGCATCGATGGTGAAGTGCGCTGCTCCAGCCTGGTCGTCAGCGGCGAGATCAATGGCCCCGTGTATGTGTCCGAAATGCTTGAAATCCAGCCGAAAGCCCGCATTGTAGGAGAGGTCTATTACAAGGTGCTGGAAATGCACAGCGGCGCCCAGGTGCAGGGCAAGCTCAGCCGCCACGACAGCGCCGACCCCGTGCTGCACCTGGCCGTGTCTGAAATGTGAGCAGGAACAACACCGTCCAGCCGTGTCAGTGGCGGCCGCAGCGCGAGTTGTGCCAACAGTCTATAATGAGGCTATGTTTTCTGAGGAGTCTGAAATGAATGCAGTCGCTGAAATGCAAGATGTGATCCCTTCGCCTATCATCTTTACCGATAGCGCCGCCGAAAAAGTCGCGCAGTTGATCGAGGAAGAAGGCAATCCCGACCTGAAATTGCGCGTCTTCGTGCAGGGTGGCGGCTGTTCCGGCTTCCAGTACGGTTTCACCTTCGACGAAATCGTCAATGAAGATGACACCACCATGGTCAAGAACGGCGTCCAGCTGTTGATCGATTCCATGAGCTACCAGTACCTGGTCGGCGCGGAAATCGATTACAAGGATGACCTGGAAGGTGCGCAGTTCGTGATTAAAAACCCTACCGCGACGTCGACGTGCGGTTGCGGTTCTTCGTTCTCGGTATAAAGTAGTTTTACCGGAATGTAAAAATAGCGGATCGATGATCCGCTATTTGTGTTTCTACATCTGCTCAACGCGGATACAGCGCACCCAGCACGCGTAAGCCCGCCGCGCCCGTCACGGCCGGCAAGTTGCCTGGTTTGCGCTGCGTAAAGCGCCAGGCCAGCCAGGCAAACGCCAGTGCCTCGACCTGGCTGGGCGCCACGCCCAGCGCTTGCGTGGACACCACCGCCATGCCCGGCAATGCGTGCGCCAGCGCCGCCATCAGGCTGGCGTTCTGCGCGCCGCCGCCACATACATACACGTTTTCCGCCTGCGCCCCGTCGCGCGCGATGGCATGCGCCAGGCTGGCGGCCGTCAGCTGCGTCAGGGTGGCCTGCACGTCGGCAGGTGTGGCCTGCGGATAGTTGCTCAGCTTGTCCTGTAGCCAGTCAGCATGGAACAGGTCGCGGCCCGTGCTTTTCGGCGCCGGCAAGTCAAAATACGGGTCATTGAGCAAATCCGCCAGCAAGGCAGGCAGGACTTTGCCCGTGGCGGCCCAGGCGCCGTTGGCGTCGTAGGGCTGGCCCAGGTGCCGCAGGGCCCAGCCATCCATCAGGGCATTGCCGGGGCCCGTGTCGTAGCCCGTCACCGCGCCGTCCGCGTGCAGCACGCTGATATTGCTGATGCCGCCGATATTGGCCAGCACGCGCGTGTGGCCGGGCAAATTGAAGATGGCCTGGTGAAAAGCGGGCACCAGTGGCGCGCCCTGGCCGCCGGCCGCCACGTCGCGGCTGCGCAAGTCGGCGATGACATCGATGCCCGTCAGTTCAGCCAGCAGGGCCGGGTTGTTCAACTGGCGCGTAAAGCCCAGTTCGGGGCGGTGGCGGATGGTCTGGCCATGTGCGCCGATGGCGGCGACGGCGTCCGCGACGATGCCCGCGTTGCTCAATAGCATGGCGACGCAGTCGGCGTAATGGCGTACCAGTTGATTCGCCGCCAGCGCTTCGCGTTCAATTTCATTCTGGCCGGCACTTTGCAAGGCCATCAGGTCGGCGCGCAGGCTGGCCGGAAAGGCGATATACGCGTCGCCCAGGCTGCGCACGCTGCCATCGTCGGAAAAATCAACCAGGGCGCCGTCGACGCCGTCCAGGCTGGTGCCTGACATCAAACCGATATACAGCATGGGTGTTTCCTTGAAGGCGTCAGTGATGGGTACATTGTGCCGCATTTTCCGGCGTACATAAAACAAAGGCACCGGCCATCTGCATGGGCGGTGCCTTTGACGATTGCCCGAAGGCAGTGTTGCTTAGCGCGACGCCAGTGCAGTGTCGTTCGGACGCAGCAGGGTGAAGCGGTGCATCATGTCGGCCGAGACCATGCGGAAGCGGCTCAGCTCGCCAGCCGTCAACGGCGCCTGGGCTTGTACGTTCAGCTTGCTTGGGTCTTGTGCCACGCCGCCGACGCGGAATTCATAGTGCAAATGGGCACCCGTGGACCAGCCGGTGGTGCCGACGTAGCCGATCACATCGCCCTGGCTGACTTTTTGACCTTTTTTCAGGCCCGAAGCGAAGCGGCTCATGTGGGCGTAGGCGGTGGTGTAGTTGGCCCAGTGTTTCAGGACAACAACATTGCCGTAGCCGTTTTGGCTGCCGACGGAATCGACCACGCCGTCGCCCGAGGCGCGGATAGGTGTACCCGTTGCTGCGGCGAAATCGATGCCCTTGTGCGCTTTCCAGTTGCCGGAAATCGGGTGCACGCGCATGGAAAAGCCGGACGAGATGCGGGAGAATTCGAGGGGGGATTTCAGGAAGGCTTTTTTGAGCGACTTGCCGTCGAAACTGTAGTAACCGCCGCCTTGCTTGCTGGCTGGGTCTTCGAACCAAACGGACTGGTAAGTCGTGCCGCGGTTGGTGAATTCACCGGCCAGGATACGGCCCGCTCGGACGAATTCGCCATCTTGCCAGAACGTTTCGTAGACGACATTGAAGGCGTCGCCGCGTTTCAGGTCGGAGCGGAAGTCGATATTGGTGGAGAACATTTCCACGATTTGCGCGGAAATCGAGTCTGGCAGGCGGGTGCCGTCCAGGCTGGAGTCGGTGGCGGCGAACAGGGTGGAGGTAATCTTGCGCGCGTGCATTTCAACGCGGCGTTCCAGCTGGGCTGCCACTTCCGTGGCCACGAACTTGTCGCCCTTGCGTGTGATCAGGATGTTCTTGACCGATTTGTCCGTGCCGTCGACGAGGGTGGCGCGCATCCAGTTGAGGTCGCCGTTTTCGGTCGTTTGCGCTTGCACGCGCTTGCCCGATTTCAGCAACATCACGCCGCGCGCGATCTTGTCGGTCTTGATGAAATTGGCCGCCGCCGGATCATCCACGCCGAGACGGGTCAGCAGGGTGGCGAGGGTATCGCCGGCGCGGACTTTTTCTTCGTGGGTGAAGTTCTGGTCTACCTGTTCCATCGCGGAAATTTGCGAAGCGAGATCAGGCATTTCCAGGTTCTGGGCGATGGACGTGACTGGCAAGTCGGATGCGTCGGGTGCCATGGGCGATACAGCGACTGCGCCGAAGGCGGCCACGGCGAGCAGCACTGCCGACGCGCCGATAATGCGTGCCTTGCGTGTCGTCGTCAGCTGTGTGTACAAGCGTGAGCTTGTGATTTTATGTATAGGGTTCATGCAATCAGTTAAAATTTGCCCTTGAACGTGACCTGAACTAATGCTCTTTGTTATTGTTATTTTGGTTCGTTTTCATACGGCAAGATTGATGGGATCGAGCATTATAACAAACTCCGCAAACCTACTACCATTTTGAGATTTATAGTCAAATTTTATGGAAATCAACACCACCGCATCGCCTGCCAAGGCTAACGCCGCTCAGACCGCACTTCCACTGTCGGACAGAGTACAAGAAGCCCTCGCGATTACCAAGCGTGGCGTCGACGAACTCTTGATCGAAAGCGAATTTGCGCAAAAATTAGCGCGCTCCGAGAAAACCGGTGTTCCACTGCGCATCAAACTGGGCCTGGACCCGACTGCACCCGACTTGCATCTGGGCCACACTGTCGTACTGAACAAGATGCGCCAGCTGCAAAACCTCGGCCATCAAGTCATTTTCCTCATCGGCGACTTCACTTCCATGATCGGCGACCCTTCGGGCCGCAACGTCACGCGTCCGCCTTTGACCAAAGAACAGATCGAGATTAACGCGATGACGTATTTCGCGCAAGCATCTTTAGTGCTGGATGCCAGCAAGACGGAAATCCGCTATAACTCCGAGTGGTGCGATCCGCTGGGTGCGCGCGGCATCATCCAGCTCGCTTCCCACTACACGGTGGCGCGCATGATCGAGCGCGACGACTTCACCAAGCGCTTCCAGGGCGGTATTCCTATTTCCGTGCATGAATTCCTGTACCCGCTGATGCAAGGTTACGACTCGGTGGCCCTGAAATCGGACCTGGAACTGGGCGGCACGGACCAGAAGTTCAACCTGCTGGTGGGCCGCGAATTGCAAAAGCAGTACGGACAGGAGCAGCAGTGTATTTTGACCATGCCGCTGCTGGAAGGTTTGGACGGCGTGGAAAAAATGTCCAAGTCGAAGAATAACTACATCGGCATCACGGAACCGGGCAACACCATGTTCGCCAAGCTGATGAGCATTTCCGACGTCATGATGTGGCGCTACTACGAGCTGCTGTCGTGGCGCTCGATCGCCGACCTGGCTCAGCTGAAGCGCGAAGTCGAAGAAGGCAGCAATCCGCGCGACGCCAAGGTTGCACTGGCGCAAGAGATCGTCGCCCGTTTCCACTCGCAGCAGGCGGCCGAAGATGCGCTGGCCGACTTCGTCAACCGCTCGAAGGGTGGCATTCCCGACGATATCCCGGCAGTGACCCTGGCTGGCGCGCCGCTGGGCATCCCGCAATTGCTGAAACAAGCTGGCCTGTGCCCATCGACGTCGGAAGCCATGCGCAAGATCGACCAGGGCGGCGTGCGCATCGACGGCACCGTCATCAGCGACAAGGGCTTGCAAGTGGCGGCAGGCGAATTCGTGTTGCAAGTTGGCAAGCGCAGTTTCGCGCGCGTCACCCTGACGGCATGATCGCGCTGCTGCAGCGCGTCACCCAGGCGAAAGTCGACGTTGCCGGCGCCACTATCGGCGCCATCGACGCCGGCCTGATGGTGCTGGTGTGCGCCGAGCGCGGCGATACGGAAAAGGAAGCGGACGCCTTGCTGAGCAAGCTGCTCGGCTATCGCGTGTTTGCCGACGAGGCGGGCAAGATGAACCGCAGCGTGACGGACGTGGCCGGCGGCTTGCTGCTGGTGCCGCAGTTCACGCTGGCGGCCGATACCAAGTCCGGCACGCGCCCGTCGTTTACGCCAGCGGCCGCGCCGCAAGACGGCTTGCGCCTGTTCACGCATTTCGTGGCGCAGGCGCGCCACCGCCATGCGAACGTGCAAACGGGACAGTTCGGTGCCGACATGCAGGTGTCACTCACCAATGACGGGCCCGTCACCTTCTGGCTGCAAGTGAATGCCAAATAAGCGCAACGCAATAACGATAAAGAGGAGCAAGCGATGAAATTGTGGAGCGAGACGTTTCGTGATGGCGGCCTGATGCCGGCCGAATATGCCTTTGCCGAGATCGATCCGGCCAGCCGCGTGCGCCTCGCCGGCAACCGCAATCCCCATCTGGCCTGGGACGAGGTGCCGAACGGCACCGAGTCGCTGGCCCTGTTCTGCATCGACCCCGATGCGCCGCAAGACGCCAGCCTGGCCAACCGCGACGACCAGTCCCTGCCGCTGACGGCGCCGCGCGGCGATTTTTATCACTGGAGCGTGCTCGACTTGCCGCCCGCCATGCGGTGTATTGCCGCCGGGGAGTTTTCCAGCGGCATCACGCCGCGCGGCAAGGCGGCCGGCACTGGTACTGGGCTGCGCCAAGGCTTGAATGACTACACGGGCTGGTTTGCCGGCGATGCCGCCATGGCCGGCGACTATTACGGCTATGATGGCCCGTGTCCGCCGTGGAATGACGAGCGCATCCACCATTATATTTTCCGCCTGTATGCGCTCGACGTGCCACGCCTGGCCTTGCCCGAGCGCTTTACGGGGCAGCAAGCCCATGCCGCCATTTACGGCCACATCCTCGACGAAGCCCAGCTCGTCGTCGCCTATTCGCTCAACCCCGAGCTGGCACTTACTCTGAAAAAATAAAGCATGAGCACCACGATCTTACTGATACGCCATGGCGAAACGGCCTGGAATGCGGGCCGCCGCCTGCAGGGCCATATCGACATCGCCCTGAACGAGGCGGGCCTGGCGCAAGCTTGCGCGCTGGGGCAGGCGCTGGCCGATGAGCCGCTGGCCGCCATCCTCGCCAGCGATCTGCAGCGCGCGCAGCAAACGGCGCAAGCCGTGGCCGATGTGAAAGACTTGCCCGTGCAGACGGACCCCTTGCTGCGCGAGCGCTGCTATGGCGCGTTCGAAGGCTTGCTGTATGCCGATATTGCCGCACGCTATCCGCACGAGTATGCGCAATGGCAATCGCGCCAGATCGATGCCGTAATGCCGTCCGGCGAGCGCCAGGCCGAGAGTTTCCGCCAGTTTTACGCACGTGCGAATGGCGCCATCGCCCGCTGGGCCGAACGCTATGACGGCCAGACGATCGCCATCGTCGCGCATGGCGGCGTGCTCGAATGCGCCTACCGCGAGGCGGTTGGCATGACGCTCGACAGTCCACGCGACTTCCAGGTCAAGAATGCCAGCGTCAACCGTTTTTCGTATGCGGACGGCAAGCTGCATTTAGTGCATTGGGGAAATATCGAACATCTGAGCGCGCCCGCGATGGACGAGCTGGGCTAAGAGCACTCTAGGTGGCCCCGGCGTCACTCTGACGCACTAGTCCCAAAAAATAGTGCTTATTAAATAGGCAGGGGATCGGTTAAAATAGCAGGTTCCTCCGTCCATTCCAGGTTCTTCAGTGCAAATCGGCCCTCACATTCTGCGCAACAACGTTTTCGTCGCTCCCATGGCGGGCGTGACGGATCGGCCTTTCCGCCAGTTGTGCAAGCAGTTGGGTGCCGGCTATGCCGTGTCGGAGATGGCGGCGTCGAATCCGCGCCTGTGGGCGACGGAAAAAAGCGCGCGCCGCACGGACCATGAAGGTGAAATGGAGCCGAAAGCCGTGCAAATCGCCGGTGCCGATCCGCAAGACCTGGCCGATTGCGCCAAGTTCAACGTGGACCGGGGCGCGCAGATCATCGACATCAACATGGGTTGCCCCGTGAAGAAGGTGTGCAACAGCTGGTGCGGTTCGGCCTTGCTGCAAAACGTAAGCCTGGTCGAAAAGATCTTGCACGCCGTCGTCAACGCCGTCGACGTGCCCGTCACCCTGAAATTTCGCACGGGCTGGAACCGTGAAAACAAGAATGCCCTGACCATCGCCCGCATCGCCGAGCAGGCCGGCATCCAGATGCTGACCTTGCACGGACGCACGCGCGCCGATGGCTACAAGGGCGATGCCGAATATGAAACTATTGCCGCGGTGAAAGCCTCGGTGGGCATCCCCGTGGTGGCCAACGGCGACATTACCAGCCCGGAAAAGGCCCGTTTTGTGTTGGATCAAACGGGCGCCGATGCCGTCATGATCGGCCGTGCGGCACAGGGCCGGCCGTGGATTTGCCGCGAGATCGACCATTTCCTGCGCACCGGCACCTTATTGCCGGCGCCGTATGTGGATGAAGTGCGCACCCTGATGGATGAGCATTTGCGCGCCCATTACGCGTTTTACGGTGAATTTCTCGGCGTGCGCACGGCGCGCAAGCACATCGGCTGGTACGTCAAGGATCTGGAAGGCGGCGAGGCGTTCCGACAGCAAATGAACTTGCTGGAGTCGACGGACGCGCAATTGCTGGCCGTGGATCAATTTTTTGAGTCGCAATGGAAATTTGGCGAACGGTTACAATACCGCCTCTCCGAATCCAGTGAAAGTGGCCTGATCGATGTGATCAAACCTATGGCCACGGCAGCATGAGCAGATAGCAACAAGCAGGGTAGTCAGTTACCAGCAGCACAAGGGCGAGCGCCTATATACAGAGCGTCATGCAATATTAATTACAACACCGAGGCAAGAGGGCAGCACGCGGACCGCATGAGCGGCGCGGCGCCCGATAGCCAGGTGTTCAGCCGGTTGAAGCATAAAAATGAGCAAAGAAAGCATTCAGGAAGTCGTACAGAAAAGTCTAGAAGATTACTTCAATGACCTGGGCGAACAGCAAGCGTCGAATATCTATGACATGGTCGTGCTGACCGTGGAAAAGCCCATCCTGGAAGTCGTGATGACACGCGCCGATGGCAACCAGTCGCACGCCGCGCAGATGCTGGGCATCAACCGCAATACCCTGCGCAAGAAATTGCAGGAGCACGGTTTGCTGTAATGCCGGCATGCAAGTGACGCCAAGATTTGAATCCGCCGCCGCCTCAGCCAGATGACTGAGCGGCGCCATTCGCCAAGAACACTTAACCACCTAGCCACAGCCATGATCAAACAAGCTCTCCTCTCCGTTTCCGACAAGACCGGCGTTCTCGAATTCGCCCGTGCCCTGTCCGCCCTCGGCGTCAACCTCCTGTCCACCGGCGGTACCGCCAAATTGCTGGCCGACAACGGTGTTCCCGTCACGGAAGTTGCCGATTACACCGGTTTCCCGGAGATGCTCGATGGCCGTGTAAAGACCCTGCATCCGAAAGTGCACGGCGGTATCCTGGCGCGCCGCGATTTCCCTGAGCACATGTCGAAACTGGTCGAGCACGACATGCCGACCATCGACATGGTGGTGGTCAACCTGTACCCGTTCCAGGGCACGGTCGCCAAGGCCGATTGCACGCTGGAAGACGCGATCGAAAACATCGATATCGGTGGCCCGACCATGCTGCGTTCGGCGGCCAAGAATCACAAGGACGTGGTCGTCATCTGCGATCCGACCGACTACGACGCCGTGCTGGCGGAGCTGCGCTCGGCCGACGGCACGGCCGGCACGGTCAGCTACGACACCAAATTCATGCTGGCGAAAAAAGTCTTTGCGCACACGGCGCAATACGATGGCGCCATCACCAACTACCTGACCAGCCTGGGCCCGACAAAAGTGCACGCCGAGCGCGGCGCTTATCCGCAAGTGTTGAATGTTGCATTTGAAAAAGTGCAAGACATGCGCTACGGTGAGAATCCACACCAGAGCGCCGCCTTCTACCGCGACCTGGTCACCATCGATGGTGCGCTGGCCAACTACCGCCAGCTGCAAGGCAAAGAATTGTCGTACAACAACATCGCCGATGCCGATGCGGCCTGGGAATGCGTGAAGAGCCTGGGCGGTTTCGAACAAAGCGCCGCCTGCGTCATCGTCAAGCATGCGAACCCATGCGGCGTCGCCCTGGGCAAGAATGCGGCCGAAGCGTACGCGCGCGCGCTGCAGACGGACCCGACCTCCGCGTTTGGCGGCATCATCGCGTTTAATACCGAACTGGACGGCGCTACCGCCGGCGAAATCGCCAAGCTGTTCGTCGAAGTGCTGATCGCCCCATCGTTCTCCGCTGAAGCGAAACAGATTCTGTCGAGCAAGCAAAACGTGCGCATGCTGGAAATCCCGCTGGGCAGCGGCGTCAACGCCATGGACTTCAAGCGCGTCGGTGGCGGTTTGCTGGTGCAATCGCCGGACGCGAAAAACGTCGGTATCGGCGACTTGCGCGTGGTCAGCAAGCTGCAGCCTACGCCGCAGCAATTGTCCGACCTGATGTTCGCCTGGAAAGTGGCGAAATTCGTCAAGTCGAACGCCATCGTCTTCTGCGGCAATAACATGACCCTGGGCGTGGGCGCTGGCCAGATGAGCCGTATCGATTCGGCCCGCATCGCTTCCATCAAGGCGCAAAACGCCGGCCTGTCGCTGACCGGTTCCGTGGTGGCGTCGGACGCCTTCTTCCCGTTCCGCGACGGCCTCGACGTCGTCGTCGACGCGGGCGCGACCTGCGTCATCCACCCGGGCGGCTCCATGCGCGACCAGGAAGTGATCGATGCGGCGGACGAGCGCGGCGTGGTCATGCTGTACACGGGCACGCGTCATTTCCGTCATTGATCGATGGAGAAAGTAGGTCGGATTAGCGGTACGCGTAATCCGACATGCGTCGCCAACTGCGCTTGTCGGATTACGCGCGGCCTTCGGCCTCGCTAATCCGACCTACGGCTTCTCTAAAAAGTACTCAGCGGCAGGCACCGGTTATTCACCGGTGCCTGCCGTATTCATTATAGAATCTGGCGATGATTATTCTTGGCATCGATCCTGGCCTGCGCACCACCGGCTTTGGGGTCATTGAAAAACACGGCAACAAGCTGCGCTATATCGCGTCGGGGACCGTCAAGACGGCTTCCGAAGGGGAATTGCCGCCGCGCCTGAAGATCATCCTGCGGGGCGTGAGCGAAATCGTCGGCACCTACCAGCCCGACTGCGCCGCCATCGAAAAAGTGTTTGTCAACGTCAATCCCCAATCGACCTTGCTGCTGGGCCAGGCGCGTGGCGCGGCCATTTGCGCGCTGGTCCACGCCGACCTGTCGGTGGCCGAATATACGGCGCTGCAAGTGAAACAGGCCGTCACGGGCCATGGCAAGGCGGCCAAGGAGCAGGTGCAAGACATGGTAGCGCGGCTGCTGTCACTGCCCGGCTTGCCCGGCACGGATGCGGCCGATGCGCTGGGTGTGGCCATTTGCCACGCCAACAGCATCGATGCGCTGGCCATGCTCGGCGCGCTGGCGCCGCAACTGCAGGGTCTGCGCATGAAACGCGGCCGTTTAGTTGGATAATCACTCTCAAATTTAACATTAGGAACACGCGATGATAGGCCGTCTCTCCGGTATTTTGCTTGAAAAGAATCCGCCACAATTGCTGGTCGATTGCCAGGGCGTCGGCTATGAAGTCGACGTGCCGATGAGCACCTTTTACAACCTGCCCCATGTGGGCGAAAAAGTCGTGTTGTTCACGCACCAGGCCATCCGCGAAGATGCGCATCTGTTGTTTGGTTTCGGCAATGCGGCCGAGCGCGCCGTGTTCCGTCAGTTGATCAAGATCACGGGCGTGGGCGCGCGCATGGCGCTGTCGATCCTGTCCGGCATGACGATCGCCGACCTGGCCCAAGCGATCACCTTGCAGGATTCGGGCCGCCTGGTCAGAGTGCCCGGCATCGGCAAGAAGACGGCCGAGCGTTTGCTGCTGGAACTGAAGGGCAAGATCGGTGCCGATCTTGGCCCGCTGGGCGCGCATGCGGCGCCGGATGCGCAGTCCGATATCCTCAATGCCCTGCTGGCGCTGGGCTACTCGGACAAGGAAGCAATGGCCGCCGTGAAAAACGTGCCGGCCAGCAGTGGCGTGTCGGACGGCATCAAACTGGCGCTGAAAGCGCTGTCGAAAGGCTGATAACGCATGAGCATCCAGACAGATATCTTCACGGAACAGCGCATCATCGATGCGGCGCCCATCTCGCACAACGAAGAGGCGATCGAACGGGCCTTGCGTCCCAAGCAGTTAGATGAGTACGTGGGGCAGGAAAAGATCCGCGACCAGCTCGAGATTTTCATCACGGCCGCGCGCCAGCGCAAGGAAGCGCTCGATCACACCTTGCTGTTCGGCCCGCCGGGCCTGGGCAAGACGACTTTGGCGCACATCATCGCGCGCGAAATGGGCGTCAATTTGCGCCAGACCTCGGGCCCTGTGCTGGAGCGCCCGGGCGATCTGGCCGCGATTTTGACGAACCTGGAAGCGAACGACGTCCTGTTCATCGATGAAATCCACCGGCTGTCGCCTGTCGTGGAAGAGATTTTATATCCGGCGCTTGAGGATTATCAGATCGATATCATGATCGGCGAAGGCCCGGCCGCCCGTTCCGTGAAGCTCGATTTGCAACCGTTTACCTTGGTCGGCGCCACTACGCGCGCCGGCATGCTGACCAATCCGCTGCGCGACCGTTTCGGCATCGTCGCGCGGCTGGAGTTTTATAACACGAGCGAATTGACGAAGATCGTCACGCGCAGCGCCGCCTTGCTGAAAGCGCCGATCGACCCGGAAGGCGCGCATGAGATCGCCCAGCGCGCGCGCGGCACGCCGCGCATCGCCAACCGTTTGCTGCGCCGCGTGCGCGATTTCGCGGAAGTCAAAAGCAATGGCGAAATCACCAAGGTGGTGGCCGACCGCGCACTGGCCATGCTCGACGTCGATTCCGCCGGCTTCGACGTGATGGACCGCAAGCTGCTCGAAGCCGTGCTGTTCAAGTTCGGCGGCGGCCCCGTCGGCATCGGCAATTTGGCGGCGGCCATCGGCGAAGCGGCCGATACCATCGAAGACGTGCTGGAACCGTACCTGATACAGCAAGGTTTCTTGCAGCGCACGCCGCGTGGCAGGGTCGCCACGCCGGCCGCCTACCTGCACTTCGGCGTCAGCGCGCCGCGCATCGGCCCCGGTGGCGAAGCGTGGGAATTGTGATGGCGGAAGAGGGAAGGCCGGGCATGCCGGGTATGCAGATCTGGATCGACGCCGATGCCTGTCCCGTGGTCATCAAGGAAATCCTGTACCGCGTGGCCGACCGCCTGGAGTTGCCGCTCACCCTGGTGGCCAACCAGGGTTTGCGCGTGCCGCCTTCGCGTTTTATCCGTACCGTGCAAGTGCCGTCCGGCGCCGACGTGGCCGACCAGGAAATCGTGCGGCTGCTCAATCCCGGCGACCTGGTCATCACGGGCGACATTCCGCTGGCCGCCGACGTGCTGACCAAGGGCGGCTTTGCGCTCAATCCGCGCGGCGAGTTTTACACGAAGGACAATATCGCCCAGCAACTGACGATGCGCGCCTTCATGGAAGAGTTGCGCAGCGGCGGCGTGGACACGGGCGGCCCGGCCGCTTTCAGCCAGTCCGACCGGCAGCAGTTCGCCAACAGCCTGGACCGGCATCTGAGCAAGCATCACCGCAAGCCGGCAGTGGCAGTGCGGCAGACGTAAAAAAACCGGCGCAAGCCGGTTTTTTTATGCGCATGCAACTTAACGCGCGACTTTTCTCGTGCCCACCACTTCCACCGTTACGCGGCGGTTCTTGGCGCGCCCGGCGGCAGTGGTATTGTCGGCCACGGGCTGCGTTTCTCCCTTGCCTTCCGTGTAGACGCGGTTCGTTTCCACGCCTTGCGTGACCAGATAGGCCTTGACGGCTTCGGCGCGGCGCTGTGACAGTTTCTGGTTGTAGGCGTCGGAACCGACGGCATCCGTATGGCCGACCGTGACGATGACTTCCAGGTCCATGCCCTTCAATTGACCGAGTAGCTGGTCGAGCGCCGCCTTGCCTTGCGGCTTGAGCGTCGATTGATCGAAATCAAACAGCGCTTCCGACGCAAACGACACTTTTTCCGCCACCGGTGTTGGTGCCGGTGCGGCCACGACGACGGGCGCCGGCATGGCGACGACAGGGGCGACTTCGGGCGCCGGCTGGTAGGCTGGCGTGGCGCTGGCCGGGCGGCCCAGTTTATACACGAGGCTGACGGAATACAGGTCCGCATCGCCGCGGTTGCCGACGGCGTCGTTCAGACGATAACGCTCGACTTCGCCGCGCAGGGCCAGCGCTTCGCTGAACTTGTATTCGAGGCCCAGGCCCAGCTTGGCGTTGAGCTTGCGCTCGCTGGCATGCGTATTCGTTGAACCCAGCAGGCGGTTGCCGCTGAATTCCGTGTTGGTCTTGGTGTAATGCATGCCGACCCGGCCCAGCAAGGACAGGCGCTGCGACAACGGCAGCTGGCCCAGCAAGTCCAGGTTCACGCCGCGAAAGCCCGCTTGCCCGTTCAGCACGCCGTTGCCGCTGGTGCTCGACTTGAAATCGAACTTGCCCAGGTCAAAGTAACCGGCTTCCACAGCGACATACTGGTTCAGTTGCCGGCCGACAAACAATTTATAGCCCGTGTCGCGCTCGTCCTTGGTAAAACCGGTGACCGTCTCGCCGTTGGCGGCCAGGCTGGCGCGCAGGCGCGGTTCGTCGATATTGGCGCGCGACTGGCCCACGCCCGCGCCGATGTACCAGGCGCTGTTGGCCCAGTCCGGGTTGATGAAAGTGTTGTCTTGCGCCTGCGCCGCTTGCGCTGCCAGCAGCGAGGCCGTCATCACGCCCAAGGCGCCCAGTGTGTGTGCGATAGTCATCGTCATGTCCCGATTATTTGGTGATCTGGTTGTTGCGCAGGGTAACGGCGGCAGCCGTCAGCACGCGGCCATTGAGCAGGGTCGTGTTGTCGCCCACCGTGATGGCGGCCGACTGGCCCAGGATATTGCCCTTGAAGACGCTGTTCGCGGCCAGGGTGGTGGGGCCGACGGGCAACCAGGTAACGTTGTCGGCGGTGGCGCCATTGTTCAGGGCAACGATGGAGTTGACGGTCGAATCGAGCGTCAATGCCGTGCGGAAAATGTACACGCCGGGGCCGTTCAAGGTCAGGGTACCCGTGATACTGATGGCGCCCGCATAGCAATACACGCCGGGGCCGAAGGTCTGGCCACCGAGGTCGATGCCGCCGGCAAAGCTGACGTCGCAGGTACGGCTATTGCCGTCCGTGATCGCCGCTTGCAGATCCGTCATGGCGCCGGCCAGGATGGCGCCCGACTTGTAGTTGGTAAAACCTGCCGCCTGGGTTGGGTCGACCGTTTGCGAAGGCGCACCAACATCGCCCCGAATGAGCGTGGTGCCACCCGAATTGTTGGTGATCGAGGTGCCTGCCAGTACGCCGAATGGCGCCGCGCGGCCCAGGATGATCGGATTGAATACGGGCGGGATAGCGACGGCGGTGACGGTCAGCAGCGCGCTGCCCGACTGGCCGCCGGCTGTGGCGGTGATGTTGCTGGTGCCGGCAGCGATGCCGGTGGCGACGCCCGTATTCAGTACCGTGGCATTGGCAACGGTGCCCGAAGTCCAGGCGGCGCTGTTGGTGATGATGGCGTTCGAGCTGTCCGAATACGTTGCCGTGGCAACGAATTGCTGCTGGGTACCGACGGCGATGCTGGCGGTGGCTGGCGTGACGGCGATGCTGACCAGGGTGAGGGCGGGTACGGTGACGGTGGTGCTGGCCGTCTGTCCGTTGAAGCTGGCGTTCATGACGCTGCTACCAAAGGCAACACCGGTGACGCGGCCGCTGCTGGCGACCGTGGCCGCCGCTGGCGTGGCTGACACGAAGCTGCTGCCAGCCGTGACGTCAGCCGTGCTGTTGTCCGAGTAGGTGGCAATGACGGCCAGCTGGCGCGTCGCGGCCACTGGCACGATGGGGCTTTGCGGCGTGACGGCGATCGACAGCAAGGTGGCCGGGTTGACGGTCAAGACCGTGCTGGCCGTGAGCGTGCCCGTGGTGGCGGTGATCTGCGTCGTGCCGGCAACTTTGCCCAGCGCCAGTCCGTCCGCGGCGATGCTGGCCGTGGCGGGGGTGGCGGAGGCAAAGGCCGACACGGCCGTGACGTCGCGCGTGGTGCCGTCGCTGAAGCTGCCGCTTACCGTGAATTGCTGCGTTGCGCCGATGGCGATGGCTGGCGTGAGCGGCGTGATGGCAATCGCCGTGAGCGTGGCGGGCGAGACGGTCAGCTGGGCCGCCGCGCTCTTGCCGCCGAACGCGGCGCTGATGTTGCTGTTGCCGGCAGCGATGCCGGTGCTCAAGCCCGTGGCCGCATTGACGGTCGCGTTGGCCGGCGTAGCCGACGTCCAGGCCGCCTTGGCGCTGACGTCTTGCGCGGAACCGTCGCTATACGTGGCGATGGCCGTGAATTGCTGGCCCGCACCGATGGCGACCGTCGCCGTGGCTGGCGTGACAGCCAGGCTGGACAAGGTGGCAGCCGGCAAGCCGAGGATGGGATCGCGTCCCTGGTCGCCGCCGCCGCAACCGGCGAGGGCGGCCATGGTCAGCAGCCCTGCCGAGACGAGCAGCGGGTTCAGATATCGTTTGAAGAGGTTCATGTGTTTCCTTTGTGCATGGCAGTCACTGCCGGGCATCCGCGGATGAGGTCATCCGGCAGAGCCATGCCGCCCGTCGCTACAGGGCGATGGCGTCACAGGCATGCACTATTTCATTTAGGAAACTGGAGGTATGTGCGCTGGCGCGCTTAGCTTGCCAGCAATTGAAAAACTGTTCAAAAAGAAACGATTCGGCCTGAAAAACAACGGCGTATGTGGGACAAGACGTAAAAAAGCCGGCGCAAGGCCGGCTTCATCAGGGCAGGGCGTGCAGTGATTACTCTGCGCGCACCCACGTCTGCGAGCGGCCAAACATCGGCACGCCGATATAGCCGCGTACTTGCAGCTTGGTGCCGCCTTCCGTCAGTTCTGCCTTGCTCTTGTAGGTCTTGCCATTGGCCGGGTCCGTGATTTCGCCGCCCGTCCATTCCTTGCCATCATATTTCAGGCCGGACAGGATCACCATGCCGACGATGGGCTGGTCCTTGTTGGCGCCCGTGCACTTGTCGCACTTGGGATTCTGGTCTTCGTCAGGGCCGCGGAACAGCTTGTCGATCTTGCCTTGCAAGACGCCGTTGTTTTCCGTGATGACGATGAGCGATTTCGGCTTGCCGCTGGCGTCGTCGATGGTTTTCCACGTACCGACGGGGGTGTAGTTGCCGTCGCGCGCGGTGGCGCTGCCGGCGATGGCCAGGGCGGCCACCATGATGCTTGCTGTGATGCTTGTTTTGAATAGTGTATGCATTGCCAGTCTCCAATGGTTTTTTTTGATCGGGGCACGAACAGTTATATACCAAGGCAAGACCAGCAGTGCTGCGCGGCGTCACTGGGACGGCCGCGCAATCCTTCCAAACTTGCCTTATGCGCTGGCTAGTTTAGCAAACTGTTCGCGCAATTTTTCAATTGTGGCCGAAAAACTGAGCAAACGCTCGTTTTCTTGCGCAACGATGGCGGCCGGGGCGCGCGCGACGAAGCTTTCATTGCCTAATTTGCTATTTACTTTGGCAATTTCCGCTTCGATACGGGCGATTTCCTTGCCCAGGCGTTCGCGTTCGGCAGCCACGTCGATTTCCACTTTCAGCATCAGCTTGGTGGTGCCGACGATGGCGACGGCCGCTGGCGAGTCCGGCAGCGCATCGACGATCTGCACCTCGGCCAGCTTGCCCAGCGACTGGATGTACGGTGCGTAAGAGGCCAGCGCGGCCTTTTCCGTCGCATTGCCCGCTTCGACGATCAGCGGCACGCGCACGGAAGGCGAGATTTGCATTTCGCCGCGCAGGTTGCGCGTGGCGTCCGTCAGGGCTTTCAACTGCTGCATCCACGCTTCGGCCGATTCGTCGATCTTGTCGGTGTTGGCGATCGGGTACGGCTGCATCATGATCGAATCACCTTCTGCCTTCAGGGTCTTGCCGGCCAAAGGCGCTACCGTCTGCCACAGGGCTTCCGTGACGAACGGAATGATCGGATGGGCCAGGCGCAGCACCACTTCCAGCACGCGCAGCAAGGTGTGGCGGGTGGCGCGTTGCTGGCCTTCCGTGCCTTGCTGGACTTGTACCTTGGCTACTTCCAGGTACCAGTCGCAATACTCGTCCCAGACGAATTTGTAGATGGAGGCGGCGATATTGTCGAAACGGAAGTCTTCGAAGCCCTTGGCCACGTCCAGTTCAGCGCGTTGCAGCAAGGAGATGATCCACTTGTCCGCTTGCGACAGGTCGGCCTCGTTCGGCGTGCAGTCCTTGCCTTCCGTATTCATCATGACGAAACGCGTGGCGTTCCACATCTTGTTGCAGAAGTTGCGGTAGCCTTCGCAGCGGCCCAGGTCGAAATTGATGTTGCGGCCCAGCGAGGCATAGCTGGCCATGGTAAAGCGCACGGCGTCCGTGCCATAGGCCGAAATGCCGTCCGGGAATTCCTTGCGCGTCGCCTTGGTGATTTTTTCCGCGTCGCGCGGGTTCATCAGGCCGGTGGTGCGCTTGACGATCAAGCCTTCCAGGTCGATGCCGTCGATCAGGTCGATCGGGTCCAGGGTGTTGCCCTTCGACTTGGACATTTTTTGCCCCGTCGAATCGCGCACCAGGCCGTGCACGTAGACGGTGTCAAACGGCACCTTGCCCGTGAAGTGCGCCGTCATCATGACCATGCGCGCAACCCAGAAGAAGATGATGTCGAAACCCGTCACCAGCACGGACGACGGCAGGAACGCCTTCATGTCCGGTGTTTCTTCCGGCCAACCCATGGTCGAGAATGGCACCAGGGCCGACGAGAACCACGTGTCGAGCACATCGTCGTCGCGCTTCAACGGGCCCGTGCTGCCGGCGGCCTGCGCCTTGGCGATGGCTTCCGCTTCCGTCTTGGCAACGAAGATATTACCCTTGTCGTCGTACCAGGCCGGAATTTGATGGCCCCACCACAGCTGGCGCGAGATGCACCAGTCCTGGATGTTGTTGAGCCACTGGTTGTAGGTGGTGCTCCAGTTTTCCGGTACGAACTTGATTTCGCCATTGGCGACCTTGTCCAGCGCCGTTTCGGCGATCGATTTGCCGGGGAAGAAAGTGCCTTCCGGGGCCGGTTTGCTCATGGCGACAAACCACTGGTCCGTCAGCATCGGCTCGATGACGACGCCCGTGCGGTCGCCGCGCGGCACCATCAGCTTGTGCGGTTTGACCTGTTCCAGCAAGCCTTGCGCGTCGAGGTCGGCGACGATCTGCTTGCGCGCGGCGAAGCGGTCCATGCCGCGGTAGGCTTCGGGCGCGTCGTCGGTGATCTTCGCGTCCAGGGTCAGGATGACGATCTGCGCCAGTTTGTGGCGCTGGCCCACGGCGTAATCGTTCATATCATGCGCCGGGGTAATCTTCACGCAACCGGTGCCGAATTCCTTGTCGACGTATTCGTCGGCGATGATGGGGATTTCGCGGTCGGTCAGCGGGAGTTTGAGCATCTTGCCCACCAGTGCTGCGTAGCGCTCGTCCGTCGGATCGACGGCCACGGCGACGTCGCCCAGCATGGTTTCAGGACGCGTGGTG
Source organism: Janthinobacterium sp. 78 (assembly GCF_003096775.1). Classification (NCBI taxonomy): domain Bacteria; kingdom Pseudomonadati; phylum Pseudomonadota; class Betaproteobacteria; order Burkholderiales; family Oxalobacteraceae; genus Janthinobacterium; species Janthinobacterium sp. 78. Next base: position 1,169,164 of record NZ_QENT01000001.1, read on the forward strand.
GCCACCGTCAGGAAACCGCTGCCGTCGACCAGCGGGTACTTGATGTACCACATGGAGCCGTCTTCTTCCTCGGATACCACTTCCAGGTCGGACACAGCCGTGCCCAGCACGGGGTCCCAGTTCACCAGGCGCTTGCCGCGGTAGATCAGGCCTTGCTCGAACAGGCGCACGAAGACGTCGGTGACGACTTTCGAGCGTGGCTCGTCCATCGTGAAGTATTCGCGCTGCCAGTCGGCCGAGGCGCCCAGACGGCGCATCTGGCCGGTGATGATGGAACCGGATTTTTCTTTCCATTCCCACACTTTTTCCACGAATTTCTCGCGGCCCAGGTCATGCCGCGAAATCTTTTGCGCGTCCAGCTGGCGCTGCACGACGATTTGCGTGGCGATGCCCGCGTGGTCGGTGCCAGGAATCCAGGCCGTGTTGTGGCCCAGCATGCGGTGGTAGCGGGTCAGGCCATCCATGATGGTCTGGTTGAACGCATGGCCCATGTGCAGGGTGCCGGTGACGTTCGGCGGCGGCAACTGGATGCTGAAGGAAGGTTTTCCGGCATCGAGGGTGGCGGTAAAGTAACCGCGCTGTTCCCACTCGGTGCGCCAGAATTGTTCAATGTCGGCGGGCTCGAAAGACTTGGCTAATTCCATGATTTGGCGTGTGATTGGCAAAAGGAACCATTATAGATGACGCGGCATCGCCTGCAGCGTGGCAACCCGCCTTTTTCAGTGTTTTGGCGGCTTTGCGGGCCGTTTTTCAGCAACAGAACGGGGATGGAAGGGATGCCGATGTTATAATGCCGGCCTCGGCGCCACCTGCCCTATCTTTGCGGACGGCGCCAGCAGATGCAGTTTTATCGAACTCGCATCCGCGCACACGGCCAGCGCATCTGCGATGCCAGCCACCTTCAGAGCGTCCCCTTCGGGCCGGGCGCCTGAGCCACGCGCACCGCCAGCGGTGCACCATTCACGGCGGAATCAAAGCGGCGCGTCCATTGCACGCCGCTGCCGTCACAGCTTAGCCAGGATCTTTCGTCCGGCGCGTCGTCTTCTGATACGGCATCCCCCGCATGGCGCCTTGCCGCTTGTGGCCTTGCCGTGGCCGCCGCTTTCCTGGTTTCGCTTTTACAAGGAAATCATCATGAAAAAAATCGCCATCTTTGCCGGCCTTGCCACCACCCTGGGCGCCTTGCCTGCCGCACACGCCCAGTCGTCCGTCGACCTGTATGGCTTGATGGATGCGGGCCTGGTGCAGGAAGGCGGCATCAGCAAGCTCACCAGCGGCGTCTCGGCCGGTTCGCGCCTGGGCTTGCGCGGCACGGAATCGCTGGGCAATGGCTTGCAAGCCGTGTTCACCTTGGAAGCCGGTGTCCTGAGCGACACGGGCCGCTCCGACCAGGCGGGGCAATTGTTTGGCCGCCAGGCCTTTGTCGGCCTCAACAGCCCGCTGGGCATGCTGACCGTGGGTCGCCAGTACAATCTGCAAAGCCAGGCGCTGACTGACGTGGCCGATCCCTTCGAGGGCGGCCTGGCCGGCGCGGCCACCAACCTGGCCGGCTATTCGGCCACGCGCATCGACAATACCGTGCGCTATACCTCGCCCGAGCTGCGCGGCGTCAGCGCCACCGTGATGTATGGCTTTGGCGAACATACGGGTGTGGTGGCAGATCAGCGCTCGCTGGGCCTGGCCCTGGGCTATGTCAACGGTCCATTGACCTTGCGCCTGGCGCGCCAGAGCCGTGCCGGCGAGCCGGGCAAGGCCGCCGCCAATAACACCATTCTGGCCGGCAACTACAACTTCGGCGTGGCCACGGCGTTTGCCGGCTATGGCCGCAACACGGGCGACGGCAGCAGCATGTTCTTTGCAGAAAATCCGTATGGTGCGGCGCAGGCGCCGGCCCAGTCGACGGACAGCCGCGACGCCATCGTCGGCGTGTCCGTGCCGCTCGGCGCGACCACCGTGCTGGCCTCGTATGTGCACAAGGATGACCGCGACGCTGCCAACCGCGATGCGCGGCAGCTGGCCATCGGCGCCACGTATGCCTTGTCCAAGCGCAGCAAGGTATATGTCGCTTACGCGCACATCCGCAACCGCAACGACGCCGCTTACATGGTGGGCAATGCGACGGAAGTGGGCACGGGCAACCGCGCCTTCAACGTCGGCCTGCGCCACGCGTTTTAAACGGGCAGCATCTTCCCTTGCAGTAATAGTTCCTCGAAGGCGGGCACGGTCAGCGGGCGGCTGAACAGATAACCCTGCATCTGGTCGCAGTCGTGCTGGCGCAGGAAGGCCAGCTGCTGCGGCGTTTCCACGCCTTCGGCGATGACTTTCAGGCGCAAGCTGTGCGCCAGCGAAATGATGGCGCGCACGATGGCTGCGTCGTCGCCGTGCGTGATGTCGCTGACGAAAGTCTTGTCGATCTTGAGTACGTCGATGGGAAAGTGGCGCAGGTAGGCCAGGCTGGAATAGCCGGTGCCGAAGTCGTCGATGGACAGTTGTACGCCCAGCGCCTTCAGGTTGGCCATGATGGCCGTGGCTTGTTCCACGTCATGCATGACCATGCTTTCGGTCAATTCCAATTCCAGATGGGCAGCGGCCAGCCCCGTTTCCGCCAGCGCCTGCGCCACCGCATGCAACAGATTCCTTTGCTTGAATTGCCGCGCCGACAGGTTGACAGCCAGGCGCAGCGGGCCATGGCCGGCCAGCTGCCAGGCGCGCGCCTGGGCGCATGCGGTGTGCAGCACCCAGTCGCCGATGGGGATGATCAAGCCCATTTCCTCGGCCAGGCCGATAAAACTGGCCGGCGCAATGCGCCCCAGTTGCGGATGTTGCCAGCGCAACAGCGCTTCCATGCCCACCACCTTGCCGCTGGCCAAATCGAGCTGGGGCTGGTATTCGAGGTGGAACTGCCCCCGTTCCAGGGCATGGCGCAACTCGCTCTCCAGTCCCAGCCGCTCGAGGGTGCCCGCATTCATGCCCGAGGCATAGAATTGCCAGTGGCCCCGTCCCTGTTCCTTGGCGCGGTACATGGCGATGTCGGCGTGCTTGATCAGGGTGTCGGCGTCCTGGCCATCGTCGGGATACACGGCCACGCCCATGCAGCAGCTGAGAAAAAATTCATATTCGCCCAGTTGCAGCGGCTGCGCCACGGCGTCCAGGATGCGCTGCAGGATGGCTGCGCCCGGTTCTCCATTGCCATGCTGGGGCAGCAGCAGCACGAATTCGTCGCCGCCCAGGCGCGCCACCGTATCGACTTCGCGCGTCGCGTCGCGCAGGCGCTCGGCCACGCTTTTCAGCACAGTGTCGCCCGCATCGTGGCCCAGGGTGTCGTTGACGAATTTAAAGCGGTCGAGGTCGATGAACACCACCCACAGGGGCAGGCCGCTGCGCCGCGTCACGGCCATCGCCTGCTCCAGCCGTTCGCGCAGCAGGGCCCGGTTGGCCAGGCCCGTGAGGATGTCGTGCCTGGCCTGAAATTCCAGTTCCTGTTCGAAGCGCATGACGGTGCTGATGTCGTATTGCGCCACCACAAAGTGGCTGACGGGGCCATCGCCATCGTCGCGCACAGGTGCGACGAACAGCTCGCTCCAGTAGCAGCTGCCATCCTTGCGGAAATTGCGCACGATGGCTTTGCCTTCGCGCTGTTCGCGCAGGGCCGCTGTAATCTCATGCATGTCTTGCCGCCCCTGTTCGGGTCCCTGCAAGTCTTCCAGGCGTTGGCCGATGACTTCGCCAGCCGCATAGCCGGTGATGCGCTCGAAGGCGGGATTGACGTATTCGATCAGGTAGCCCGGCGCGTCGGCGCTGCACAGGATGATGGCATTGGCCGACACTTCGATGATGCGTTCGCGCAAACGCAACGACTGTTCATTGTGCATGCGCGCAGCGATGTCTTCGGACAGGCGCAAGTTGGCAAACTGCAGCGCCGCCGTGCGTTCGCCCGTGATGCGGGCAATCACGGAGTTGCGCGTGACTAGCTGAAACACATACGCTGTTGCCAGCAGGCTCGACAATAATCCGCCCAGCAGCACATACAGCGAGCCGCGATGGTTCGCATCCAGGCTCATGCCGTTGGCAGGCAGCAGCGCGGCGCGCAAGGTGTGACCGCTGGCGTGGTACTGCAGCAGCAGCCGGGTGCTTTCCGACTCGATCTGGCGTGCCGAGGCGTAGCACAGGGCCGTCAGGCTCAGCCCGACCGCCAGTGTGATCAGGGCCGAGGTGGAAACGGAAATGGAGATGCGTTTGAAAAATGATTGCATGATGGCGTCCGGTAAGCAGCGCTGGCGCCGATCCGTGATCCGGCAGCCCTGGCAGTGACTGACTGTAGGGCGCGGGGTACCTGACCGTCCGTTCGCTGCCGAACAGACCGCCATGCCAGCAAGAAATATAGTGGCGGCACTGTGCGGGCGCTGTGTTACGCTCCGGCATATGGCGCCCCTCGTTCGGACGTTTTTTATCTATCCCCTAGCTGACGACTGGAAACCAGGAAAACTGCCCATGTCGAGTCCGCATGCCCAGCTGCACAACCCGAATCAAAACCATTTGCTCGCCGCCATGCTCGACGCCGATTTCGCGCGCCTGGCCCCCCATCTGGAGCAAGTGTCCATGTTGCTCGGTGACGTGATCTACGATTCGGGCGACAAGCTGCAGCATGTGTATTTCCCCACCACGGCCATCGTTTCCATCCACTACCTGCTGGAAAACGGCGGCTCGTCGGAAATTGCCGGCGTCGGCAATGAAGGCGTGGTGGGCGTGTCGCTGTTTATGGGTGGTAACTCGACGCCGAGCCGCGCCGTGGTGCAGACGGGCGGCGTCGGCTATCGGCTGAAGGCGCATTTGCTGATGGAAGAATTCGACCGCGCCGGCCCCGTCATGCGCTTGCTGCTGCGCTATACGCAAGCCCTGATCACGCAAATGTCACAGACGGCCGTGTGCAACCGCCACCATACGGTGGAGCAGCAGCTGTGCCGCTGGCTGCTGCTGACCATGGACCGCTTGCCGAACCGCGAGCTGACCATGACGCAGGAGTTGATTGCCAACATGCTGGGTGTGCGCCGCGAAGGCGTGACGGAGGCGGCCGGGCGCTTGCAGCAGCGCGGCTTCATCAGTTACCGGCGCGGCCATATCTCCGTGCTGGACCGCGCCGGCCTCGAAGGCCATGTGTGCGAATGCTATGGCGTGGTCAAAAAAGAATTCACGCGCCTGCTGTCGGACGTGCGCCAGCGCCAAGGTTCCTGATCACCGCATTTCCCTCTTATCGTTGTCACAGCCCAGGCTACCTCATGCAATCTGTTGAAAACATTCCTCCGCGCGCACCGTCGCGCTGGCCCATGGCGCTGGCGTTTTCGTTCAGCGCCATCGTGCTGCTGGCCATTGGCGTACTGGCCTGGCGCGCGCCGTTCGAGACGGCCTGCGTCATCGATGCGCTGGTCTTTTTGCTGCTGATGCTGCTCGTGGCGCTGTACCGGCGCACGCTGTCGGCCAGCTTGCCGCGCCAGTTGCTCAAGGCGGGCGCCTTGCAGGATGCCATTTTCAATAGCGCCAATTTCTCGTGCATCGCCACCGATGCGCAGGGCGTGATCCAGATTTTCAATGTGGGCGCCGAACGCATGCTCGGCTATGAAGCGAGCGACGTGGTCGACAAGCTGACCCCGGCCGGTATTTCCGACGCGCAAGAAATCATCGCGCGCGCCGCCGCCCTCAGTGCCGAACTCGACACGGTCATCACGCCCGGCGTCGAAGCGCTGGTGTTCAAGGCCACGCGTGGCATCGAAGACATCTACGAATTGACGTACATCCGCAAGGATGGCAGCCGCTTCCCCGCCATCGTCTCCGTGACGGCCTTGCGCGACGCGCAGAGCAAGGTTATCGGTTACTTGCTGATCGGCACCGACAACACGGCGCGCAAGCAGGTCGAGGCGGAACAGGCGCTGCTGGACCAGCGTTTGCGCGAGCAGCAGTTCTATACGCGCTCACTGATCGAATCGAATATCGACGCCCTGATGACGACGGACCCGCGCGGCATCATCAGCGACGTCAACCAGCAGATGGAAGCGCTGACGGGCTGCACGCGCGACGAATTGATCGGCGCGCCGTTCAAGAATTACTTTACGGAACCGGAACGGGCCGAGGAAGCCATCGCGCGCGTCTTGCGTGAAGGAAAACTGACCAATTACGAGCTGACGGCCCTGGCGCGCGACGGCAAGCAGACTTTTGTTTCCTACAACGCCTCGACCTTCCACGACCGCAACCGCAAGCTGCAAGGCGTGTTTGCCGCCGCCCGCGACGTGACGGAACGCAGGCAGTTTGAACAAGCACTGCAAGACACGAATATCGAAATGGAAAAGGCCCGCCAGGCGGCGGAGAAAGCGAATCTGGCCAAGTCCGAGTTTCTGTCGAGCATGAGCCATGAATTGCGCACGCCCCTGAACGCCGTGCTGGGTTTTGCCCAGCTGATGGCGTCCGAGACGCCGGCACCGAGCTTGCCGCAGCAGCGCTCGATCGACCAGATCCTCAAGGGTGGCTGGTATCTCTTGCGTTTGATCAATGAAATCCTCGACCTGGCCATGATCGAGTCGGGCAAGGTCACCATGTCGGAAGAGGCGATGTCCTTGCTCGACGTGTTGCAGGATTGCCAGGCGATGATCGCGCCGCAGGCGGAAAAACGCGGCATCAGCATGCATTTCCCCCGCTGCGGCAAGGCTTTCTATGTGCATGCCGACCGCACGCGCGTGAAACAGGTGATGATCAACCTGCTGTCGAACGCCATCAAGTACAACCAGAGCGGCGGTAGTGTGAAGGTCGAATGCACGCGCCATGCCGACCGCGTGCGCGCCAGCGTCACCGACAGCGGCGCCGGCCTGAATGCCGAACAGATGAGTCAGTTGTTCCAGCCCTTCAACCGCCTGGGCCAGGAAAGCAGCACGGAAGAGGGCACGGGCATCGGCCTGGTCGTCACCAAGCAGCTGGTCGAACTGATGGGTGGCACCATCGGCGTCGACAGCACGGTGGGCGTGGGCACCACCTTCTGGGTGGAATTCAAGGCCTCGCGCGCGCCCGAACTGCACCTGGAACAGGGCGTCGCCTTGCCGGTGGTGCAGGAAGACCAGGAAAGCCAGCGCACCTTGCTGTACGTGGAAGACAATCCCGCCAACCTGGCGCTGGTGGAGCAATTGATCGCCCGCCGCAGCGATTTGAAACTGCTGACGGCCATCGATGCGCACCTGGGCATCGACCTGGCGCGCACGTATCAGCCGGACGTGATCTTGATGGATATCAACCTGCCCGGCATCAGCGGCTATGGTGCCCTGAATATCCTGCATGATGACCCCCTCACCAGCCACATTCCCGTCATGGCCCTGTCCGCCAACGCCGTGCCGCGCGACATCGAGAAGGGCCTGGAAGCGGGCTTCTTCCGCTATCTGACCAAGCCCATCAAGGTCGTCGAATTCATGGAGGCGCTCGACGTGGCCCTGCACCATGCAGCCGCGCACGGCCTGGCCGACGACACTCACACAGTACGCTAATTCAGCATTTAATTTTAGGAATACCGCCATGCTTCAAGCCACCGAGATCCTGAACGCCAGCATCCTCATCGTCGATGACCAGGAGGCCAACGTCATGCTGCTCGAACAGGTGCTGCGCAACGCCGGCTATACGCGCATCACCTCCACCATGGACCCGCAAGCCGTGCGCGCGCTGCACCAGCAGCACCGCTACGACCTGATCCTGCTCGACTTGCAAATGCCGGAAATGGATGGCTTCGAAGTCATGGAAGGCTTGCGCGACATCGAGGCGGGCAGCTATCTGCCCGTACTGGTGATCACGGCCCAGCCCGGCCACAAGCTGCGCGCGCTGCAAGCTGGCGCCAAGGACTTCGTCAGCAAGCCCTTCGACCTGGTGGAAGTCAAAACACGCATCCACAACATGCTGGAAGTGCGATTGCTGTACCAGAAGCTGGCCGAATACAACAAGTCGCTGGAACAGATGGTGGAAGAACGCACGGCGGAGCTGCGCGAAAGCGAAGCGCGCTTCCAGCGCTTCACGGAACTGTCGTCCGACTGGTACTGGGAACAGGATGCGCAGGGCAACCTGACGCGCTTTTCCGGTCCCGTGGCTGAAATGCTGGGCATCGGCAGCGAGGAAGAGCCGCAGCGCTGGAACGCGGCCGAACGCGCCTTGCTCGACGCAAAAATTGCCGCGCGCGAACCGTTCCTCGACTTCATCTACAGCCGCGCCAACCTCGACGGCAGCACGCAGTATCTGCAGGTCAGCGGCGAACCGATGTTCGACAATGGCAGCCGCTTCATCGGCTACCGCGGCATCGGCCTCGATGTCACGGAGCGCTTGCGGGGAGCGTGATTTATACTTGGTGTCATCGACATCGACAAGGAAAGCATCATGGCTGACAAATCTCCCTCCTACTGGTTTCCCGCCAAGACCTATGGCTGGGGCTGGGGTTTGCCCATCACCTGGCAAGGCTGGCTGGTGTTTCTGGCCGCACTGGCGCTGTTCGCTTGCGGCGCCTTCCTGTTCCCGCCGCAAACCATGTTCGTAGGCTACATCGTGTATGAAGTGGCCATCGTTGCCGCACTCATTTTCATCTGCCAGCTGAAGGGCGAACCGACCGCCTGGCGCTGGGGCAAGAAGAAGTAACGCCGAAGCACAAAGACGACAAAGCAAGAAATCATCTGGCCACGCGGCGCGAACCGCGTATAATTGGCTCGCTGCCGCAAGGCGGCAAACGCTAGGGGTCCTGCCTTTCGCTGTGGAAACACAGTGCAAGCGCGGGTGAGAAATACCCTCCGAACCTGATCTGGATAATGCCAGCGAAGGGAAGCTTTAGGATGAACGCACCCCGCCTTTCCGCGTGCGCAATTCCGAACCTCCTTAGCTGGCTCCAGGCTTAAAACAAGTCTAGCCAAGGAGCCAAAATGAACGCCAACCCGAAATTCCTCTCCGCCACCGCCACGGTCGACGAAGCCGCCATCGCGCCGCTGCCCAATTCGCGCAAGATCTATGTCGAAGGCAGCCGCCCCGACATTCGCGTGCCCATGCGCAGAATCAGCCAGTCCGACACGGAAGCGTCGTTCGGCGGCGAAAAGAATCCGCCGATTTACGTGTACGACACGTCCGGCCCCTATACGGATCCGGACGTGCAGATCGACATTCGCTCGGGCCTCGACACGCCGCGCCTGCCGTGGATCATGGAGCGGGCCGACACGGAAGAATTGCCTGGCCCTACCTCCGACTACGGCATCGCCCGCCTGGCGGACCCGAAACTGGCCGAGCTGCGTTTCAACTTGCACCGCAAGCCGCGCCGCGCCATTGCCGGCAAGAATGTGACGCAAATGCACTATGCGCGCCGTGGGCTGATCACGCCGGAAATGGAGTTCGTCGCCATCCGCGAAAACATGCGCCGCCAGGAGTATTTGCGCGAACTGCAAGCCTCCGGTCCCATGGGCGAGCGCCTGGCCGACCTGATGGGCCGCCAGCATCCGGGCCAGTCATTCGGCGCCAGCATCCCGCAAGAAATCACGCCGGAATTCGTGCGCGAGGAAATCGCCCGCGGCCGCGCCATCATTCCCGCCAACATCAACCACCCGGAAGTGGAACCGATGATCATCGGCCGCAATTTCCTGGTGAAAATCAATGCCAACATCGGCAATTCCGCCGTCACCTCGTCGATAGGCGAGGAAGTGGAAAAAATGACATGGGCCATCCGCTGGGGCGGCGATAACGTGATGGATCTGTCCACCGGCAAGCATATTCACGAAACGCGCGAATGGATCGTGCGCAACAGCCCCGTGCCCATCGGCACCGTGCCCATCTACCAGGCGCTGGAAAAGGTCAACGGCAAGGCCGAAGATCTGACGTGGGAAATCTTCCGCGACACCCTCATCGAGCAGGCCGAGCAGGGCGTCGATTACTTCACCATCCACGCCGGTGTGTTGCTGCGCTATGTGCCGATGACGGCCAAGCGCTTGACGGGCATCGTCTCGCGCGGCGGCTCCATCATGGCGAAATGGTGCCTGGCGCACCACCAGGAATCGTTCCTGTACACGCATTTCGAAGACATCTGCGAAATCATGAAGGCGTATGACGTGTCGTTCTCGCTGGGCGACGGCTTGCGCCCCGGCTCCATCTATGACGCCAACGACGAAGCGCAGCTGGGCGAACTGAAGACCCTAGGCGAATTGACGCAAGTGGCATGGAAGCACGACGTGCAAGTGATGATCGAAGGCCCCGGCCACGTGCCCATGCAGCTGATCAAGGAAAACATGGACTTGCAGCTGGAACAGTGCGGTGAGGCGCCGTTCTACACGCTGGGACCGTTGACCACCGATATCGCGCCCGGCTATGACCACATCACGTCCGGCATCGGCGCGGCCATGATCGGCTGGTATGGCACGGCCATGCTGTGCTACGTGACGCCGAAGGAACACCTGGGCCTGCCCAACAAGGCGGACGTCAAGGACGGCATCATCACCTACAAGATTGCGGCGCACGCGGCCGATCTGGCGAAAGGCCATCCGGGCGCGCAAATCCGCGACAACGCCCTGTCGAAAGCCCGTTTCGAATTCCGCTGGGACGACCAGTTCAACATCGGCCTGGACCCGGACAAGGCGCGCGAATTCCACGATGAAACCTTGCCCAAGGATTCGGCCAAGGTGGCGCATTTCTGCTCCATGTGCGGCCCGCATTTCTGCTCGATGAAGATCACGCAGGAAGTGCGCGAATATGCGGCCGGCATGGGCATCGCGGAAGACCAGGCACTCAAGCAGGGGATGGAGGTGAAAGCCATCGAATTCGTCAAGAACGGCGCCGAGCTGTACCGCAAGGTCTGAAGGAGAGCGTGATGCCTGTATTGATATCCATCACGCTCAACGGCGCGCCACACCAGGTGCCGCCGGGGCAAACCCTCGATCAATTGATCGCCGCGCTGGCGCTGGAAAACCAGGCGCTGGCGCTGGCCGTCAACCGCAACGTCGTGCCGCGCAAGGCGTGGCCGGGACAGGTCTTGCAGACGCAAGACCAAGTAGAGATCGTGCGCGCCATCGGCGGCGGTTAAGTTGAAAACAGACAAGGAACAGAACATGCATACCGCAACAAACAATGACCTGCTGACCATCGCAGGCAAACAGTATCAATCGCGCTTGCTGGTCGGTAGCGGCAAGTACAAGGACTTGCCGCAGACGCGCGAAGCGACGGACGCGGCCGAGGCGCAAATCATCACGGTGGCCATCCGGCGTGTGAATATCGGGCAAGACCCGAACACGCCCAGCCTGCTCGACTTCGTGCCGCCGGACCAGTACACGATCTTGCCGAACACGGCCGGCTGCTACAACGCGAAAGATGCCGTCTACACGCTGCAGCTGGCACGTGAGCTGCTGGGCGGGCGCAATCTGGTGAAGCTCGAAGTATTGGGCGACGAAAAGACCCTGTTTCCGCACATGCCGGAAACGTTGATCGCGGCCGAAGCGCTGGTCAAGGATGGCTTCGACGTGATGGTCTACTGCAGCGACGACCCGATCCAGGCGAAGATTCTGGAAGACATCGGCTGCGTGGCCGTCATGCCGCTGGCGTCCCTGATCGGCTCGGGCATGGGCATTTTGAATCCGTGGAATCTGTCGCTGATCATCGACCAGGCCAAGGTGCCGGTGCTGGTCGATGCTGGCGTGGGCACGGCGTCGGATGCGGCCATTGCCATGGAACTCGGCTGCGATGGCGTGCTGATGAATACGGCGATTGCCGGCGCGCGCGACCCCGTGCGCATGGCGCGTGCCATGAAGCTGGCCGTGCGGGCCGGGCGCGAAGCGTTTCTGGCGGGCCGCATGCCGCGTAAATTTGCCGCCTCGCCGTCGTCGCCGATGGCGGGCCGCCTGGCGTGATGGTGCCGATGCGTCTGCCGTGTCGTCCGGTTGTGCTGGTGTTTGCCGGCCTCGACCCTTCGGGCGGCGCCGGCCTGGCCGCCGATATTCTGGCCATTGCGGCGCAGGGCGCGCATGCCTTGCCCGTCATCACGGCATTGACGGTACAGGACAATGACCGCGTGTTTGCTGTCGAGCCTGTGGCGCCGGAATTGCTGCGCCGCCAGGCGCAGGCGCTGATCGACAAGGTGGCGATTCACGCCGTGAAGATCGGCATCCCTGGCAGTGCCGCGAATGCGGCCGTCATCGCGCAACTGATCGCGCAATTGCGGCAGGCGCGGCCCGATTTGCCCGTGGTGCTCGATCCCGTGCTGGCCAGCGGTCATGGCGACGTGCTCAGCCGGGACGACGCCGTGCTGGCGCTGGCGCCCTTGCTGCCGCTGACGACCGTGATCGTGCCGAACGGGCCGGAAGCGCTGGCCCTCGGTGGCGCAGAAAACCTGCGCGCGCAAGGCTGCCAGCACGTGCTGGTGACGGGCGGGCATGGCGACGGTGAGGCAGTGCTCAACCGTTGGTTTGATGCCGAGGGCGGCGAGCGTGAGTGGCGCTGGCCCCGTTTACCCGGCGAATTCCACGGCAGCGGCTGCACTCTGGCCTCGGCCATCGCGGCGCGCCTGGCGCTGGGCCAGGCACTGCCCGAAGCGCTGGATCTGGCGCAACGCTATTGCCATGCGGCCCTGGCCGATGCGTATGCGATTGCGCCAGGTCAACTCATGCCGCAACGATTCATTCAATAAGGAAATCATCATGCGTGGACTGTATCTGGTCACCCCGAACTGGGATGACACCGACCGCCTGCTCGACGTCAGTGAGCAAGCCTTGCAGGAAGGCGTGGCGCTGCTGCAATATCGCCACAAGAGCGCCGAGGCGGAGCAACGGCGCGAACAGGCCGGCGCCTTGATGGCGCTGGCCCGCAAGTATGGCGTGCCGTTCATCATCAATGACTTTATCGAACTGTGCGAAGAACTCGACGCGGACGGCGTGCACGTGGGTGGCACGGACGCGTCCGTGGCGCAGGTGCGCGCGCGCCTGGGCAAGGAGAAGATCGTCGGTGCCTCGTGCTATGGCGACATGGCCCTGGCACGGACGGCCGAGGCGGGCGGCGCCAGCTATGTGGCCTTCGGCGGCTTTTATCCGTCGCTGGTGAAAAAGTACCCGGTGACGACGCCCCTCGATATCGTGTTGCAAGCCAAGCGTGAGATCAGCTTGCCGTGCGTGGTGATCGGCGGCATGACGCCGGAGAACGCGGCGCCTCTGGCGGCACGCGGCGCCGACATGGTGGCGGCCATCAGCAGCGTCTATCAGGCGGACGATGTGAATATTGCGGTGCAGCAATTCAATCACTTGTTTGCGGTGTGAGCATGGACGTGAAGGGCTGGTTTGGGGGAATAATCGGCATATAATAAGAACATCATTCATTACCGAGGTCCCCCACCCATGAGTCAGCCAGCCGCCGCGAAACGCCTTATCCTGATCGTTGACGATGACCAGCTCCTGTTGGAATTCCTCGGCGAAATCCTGCGCCATGCCGGCTACGAGACGGCCCTGGCCCATTCGGCCGAAGTGGCGCTGCAAATGGTCGCCCAGCGCGAGCCGGACCTGGCCTTGCTCGACATCCACATGCCGGGCATGTCCGGCCTGGAACTGGCCAAGCGCTTGCATGGCGAAACGGGCGTGCCGTTCATGTTCCTGTCCGGCAGCGGCGACAGCGAATCGGGCAAGCAGGCGGCCGCCTACGGCGCCGTCGGCTACGTGGTGAAACCCGTCGATGAAGGCCGCTTGATGCCCGCCTTCGAAGCGGGCCTGGCGCGTGCCGATGAAATCCGCCAGCTGCGGCGCACCGAACTGAACCTGAATGCGGCGTTGGCCGCCGGGCGCGAAACCAGCCTGGCCGTCGGTTTGCTAATGGGCAAGTTCCAGACGGACCGCAACACGGCCTTCGAAGTGCTGCGCGACCACGCCCGCTCCAGCCGCCGCAAGATCAATGAAATCGCCAGCCAGCTGCTGCTGGCCGAGGAAACCCTGAACGGCTTGCACGGCGCTTTTTTGAACCGCGCGAAAAGCAAGTAGGTGTTGCGCCGGCGCCGGCGTGGCACGTCGGCGCCTGCCTTGTTATGATGTGACGCTACGGCGCGCTGGCGCGCCCGGTTCAACCATACACAGCACACACCACAGGACACACATGAAAACCAAAGCAGCGATTGCATGGAAGGCGGGCGCGCCTTTGACCATCGAGGAAGTCGATCTGGCCGGCCCGCGCGAGGGCGAGGTATTGGTCGAGATCAAGGCCACGGGCATTTGCCACACCGATTACTACACCTTGTCGGGCGCCGACCCGGAAGGCATCTTCCCGTCCATCCTCGGCCATGAAGGCGCCGGCATCGTCGTCGATGTAGGCCCTGGCGTGAAAAGCCTGAAAAAGGATGACCACGTCATTCCCCTGTACACGCCGGAATGCCGCCAGTGCAAATTCTGCCTGTCGCAAAAGACGAACCTGTGCCAGTCGATCCGCTCGACGCAGGGCCGCGGCCTGATGCCGGACGCGACCTCGCGCTTTTCCATCGACGGCAAGCCCATCTTCCATTACATGGGCACGTCCACCTTTTCCAACTATATCGTCGTGCCGGAAATTGCCCTGGCCAAGATCCGCGAAGACGCGCCGTTCGACAAGGTGTGCTACATCGGCTGCGGCGTGACGACGGGCGTGGGCGCCGTATTGTTCACGGCCAAGGTCGAGGCGGGCGCGAATGTGGTCGTCTTCGGCCTGGGCGGCATCGGCCTGAACGTGATCCAGGCGGCCAAGATGGTCGGCGCGGACAAGATCATCGGCGTCGACATCAACCCGGCGCGTCAGGCCATCGCGCGCAAGTTCGGCATGACGCATTTCGTCAATGCCAATGAAGTGGAGAACGTGGTCGACACCATCGTGCAACTGACTGACGGCGGCGCCGATTACAGTTTCGAATGCATCGGCAACACCACCACCATGCGCCAGTCGCTCGAATGCTGCCACAAGGGCTGGGGCCAGTCCATCATCATCGGCGTGGCGGCGGCCGGCCAGGAAATTTCCACGCGTCCATTCCAGCTGGTGACAGGGCGTGTATGGAAGGGTTCCGCCTTCGGCGGCGCGCGCGGCCGTACGGACGTGCCGAAGATCGTCGACTGGTATATGGAAGGCAAGCTCAATATCGATGATTTGATCACGCACCGTTTGAAGCTCGACGATATCAACCAGGGTTTCGACTTGATGAAGAGCGGCGAATCGATCCGCTCCGTCGTGCTGTATTAATTGAAATACGCCGTACCACGGCGTTTTTGCGGAGGCTGCGGCCTCCGTTTTTTTGCCGCCGCGTTTGCCATCCATCGGGCCTGGCTGTCGCCTAACCCTTCATCCCGGCAATTCATCGCACGGCGCTGGCGGTGCCGGCCGCCAGCGCTTATCGTGATTCTCGTCGCTGTACCACAGCGGCTTTACGGAGGCCCCTGGCCTCCTTTTTTTTTAACAGTGCTTTGCCACTCATCGCGCAAGCCTGCCGTCCAGGTGCACCTTTTTGCAGCCTGTCGCAGCGCGCTGGAGCCGTGAGCTCTCCGTCGTTAAAGTCAACGCTCCACTACTTTTGCGACGAGGCAGCCATGTCCACTTCCCACCGTTTGATCCTCAGCCTGGCCGGTATCCTGCTTGGCGGCAGCGCGCTGGCCGTGCAGCCGCCGCAGCCGCCCGCGCCACCGGCCCCGCCAGCCGCGCCCAGCGTGCAGGTCAGCCGTTCGCTCGACAAGGGTGAAAGTTATGCACTCGTTGATGGCGCCAGGGATGGTGAGGGCGTCATCGTTGTCGATAGCGATATTCATTCGCAGCAGGTGGAAAAGCTCAAGCGCTCGATCAAGGGACCCTTCCTGTGGTTCCGCGACCAGGGCCAGGCCTATGTGCTGCAGGATGCGGCCTTGCTGGGCAAGGTGCGCACGGCATGGCAGCCTTCGAGACAGCTGGGCAAGGAGATGAGCGCGCTCGGCGATCAAATGGGCGCGCATGGCAAGGCCATGGGCGAAATGGGCCGCAAGATGGGTGCCCGCAGCCTGGAAAAAGGCAGCGCGCGCGAGTCGGAACAGCTGCGCGCGCTGGGCCGCCAGCAGCAGGAACTGGGCCGCAAGCTTGGCGACGCTTCGCGCCGCCAGGCGCTGGCAACGAGCGACACGGCGCGCCGCGCGGCCGAGCGCGACGTGGAGCGCCTGCAGCAGCAGATGGAAGATGCGCAGGAAGAGATGGAAGAGATCAACGACCGCATCGCCGACGTGCACGAGCGCGAGGCCGAGAAAGTGGAGCAGATGTCGCGCCAGATGGAGCAACGCAGCAAGCCGATGGAAGCGCTGGGCAAGCAAATGGGCGACCTGGGCCGCCAGCAGGAAAAAGTTGTCAAGCTCGCCGACAAGACCACGCGCCAGGTGATCGCTCAGGCACTCAGCGAAGGCAAGGCAAAACTGGTGCGCTGAGTGCTGTGCCGAATCAGCGGGCCAGCGGCTTGCGCATCAGGCAGCGCAGCGCCGGATCGTGCCCGTCCTGCGCTTCGCGCGCCAGCTTGAGCGCATGCCTAGCGCCCAGCGCCACGGCCTCGATTTCGCTGAAGCCGTGGCGCGCATAGTAGGGCGCGTTCCACGGCAGGTGGCGATACGTGCTCAGTGTCAGCCAGGCGCAGCCCAGCGCCCGGGCATGGGCCGCCGCCGCGTCGAGCAGGCGCGCGCCCAGTCCCTGCCGTTGCTGCGGCAGTGCAACGGACAATTCCACGATGAACAACTGGCCGTCGAGCGGCTGGGCGGCCAGGAAACCCGCTGGCGCATCCTGCTCATCGGCGGCCACCCACACGCCGCCATCCTGCTGCAGCGCCTGCAAGGTCTCCAGTGGCAAGGGGTCGCCATGCGCCAGCCAGGCCAGTTCGGGGCCGGCCTGGGCAAACAGGATTGCGGCGCTGCGCTCGACCTGGGCCAGCAACGGCAGGTCGGCGCTGGTGGCTGCGTGGATGGCGTAACTCATGGTGTGTTCCACACGGAGGCCATGGCGCGGTATTGCGCCGGCAGCTGCTCCCTGGCGCCGTCCTCGCTGGCATACACGTCATCCTGCACGGTTTCCCACTGCGCGTCGCAGCTGAAACGGTAGACTTGCGCCTCGTCCCCGTAGCGGCACACGGCCAGGCCGTGGATGGCGACGGGGGCGGCGCCATGCTCATCGGTGACATGGCCGAACGGCACGTCGGACCAGGCCCAAGCCAGTACGCGGGCGCCGTCGAGGTGAGTGGGTGGTGTCATGGGATACGGGCTGCGGTGTCGGGATGCCGATTGTAGCGCGCGTGGGTAAAATGCCGCGACCGCTGGACAAATGCACAGTATTTTTAGCCATGCCGGTATAATCACGGCATGCAAAATCTTCTTCACAACCTCAATCCCGAACAATTGGCTGCCGTCACCTTGCCGGCCCAGCATGCGCTGATCCTGGCTGGCGCCGGTTCGGGCAAGACCCGCGTGCTGACCACCCGCATCGCCTGGCTGATCCAGACACAGCAGGTATCGCCGCCCGGCATCCTGGCCGTGACCTTTACCAACAAGGCCGCCAAGGAAATGCTCACGCGCCTGTCGGCCATGCTGCCAATCAACACGCGCGGCATGTGGATCGGTACCTTCCACGGCCTGTGCAACCGCTTGCTGCGCACGCACTACCGCGACGCCGCCTTGCCGCAAACGTTCCAGATCCTCGATTCGCAGGATCAATTGTCGGTGATCAAGCGCTTGTTGAAGGCGAACAATATCGATGATGAAAAATTCCCGCCGAAGACGGTGATGTATTTCATCAACAATGCCAAGGACCAGGGTTTGCGCGCCACGGACGTGGAAGCGTACGACGCGCACGAGCGCAAGATGGTCGAGCTGTACCAGCTGTATGACGACCAGTGCCAGCGCGAAGGCGTCGTCGATTTTGCGGAATTGCTGCTGCGCACGTACGAATTGCTCAGCCGCAACCAGCCGCTGCGCGAACACTACCAGGCGCGCTTCCGCCACATTTTGGTGGACGAGTTCCAGGATACGAATAATCTGCAATACAACTGGTTGAAATTGCTGGCCGGCCACGGCAGCCGCGATGGCGGCGCCCTGTTTGCCGTCGGCGACGATGACCAGAGCATCTACGCGTTTCGCGGCGCGAACGTGGGCAACATGAGCGCCTTCGAGCACGAGTTCCAGGTGAAGAACTTGATCAAGCTGGAGCAGAACTACCGCTCGCATGGTCACATCCTCGACAGCGCCAATGTGTTGATCGCGAACAATAGCAAGCGCCTGGGCAAGAATTTGCGCACGGACGCGGGCCATGGCGAGCAGGTGCGCGTGTATGAGGCCAGTTCCGACTTGCAGGAAGCGCAGTGGATCATCGAAGAGGCGAAAAGCCTGATCGCCGATGGCGCCTCGCGCAGCGAAATCGCGATTCTGTACCGCTCGAATGCGCAATCGCGCGTGATCGAACATGCGCTGTTTTCAGCCAGCATTCCGTACCACGTGTACGGCGGCCAGCGCTACTTCCAGCGCGCCGAGGTCAAGCACGCGATTGCCTATTTGCAATTGATGGACAATCCGCACAATGACTCCGCTTTCTTGCGCGTGGTCAATTTCCCCACGCGCGGTATCGGCATGCGCTCGATCGAGCAATTGCAGGCGGCGTCCGAGCAGTATGGCATCTCGCTGTACGCCTCGGTGCCTTACGTGGCGGGCAAGGCGGGCAGCGTGCTGGCCGGTTTCGTCAAGCTGATCGAAGGCGTGCGTTTCGAAACGCAGCAACTGTCGCTGCCGGAAATGGTCAGAGTGGTGCTGGAAGCGAGTACCTTGCTGCAGCATTATCAGAATGAAAAAGAAGGCGCCGACCGCATCGAGAATCTGGAGCAGATGGTCAGCGCGGCCAGCCAGTTCGTTTCCGAGGAAGGTTTCGGCCAGGCGGCACCGGCTCATCTGGGCCCAAGCGCCCAGGCGCAGTCGGGCGCGCCCGTCGTCAACCAGGATGGCATCGAGATTTTAGATGCCGACGCGCCGTTGCCGGCCGTCATGTCGCCGCTCTCCGCGTTTTTATCGCATGCGTCGCTGGAAGCCGGCGACAACCAGGCGCAGGCGGGCCAGGATGCGCTGCAGATGATGACGGTGCACTCGGCCAAGGGCCTGGAATTCGACAACGTGTTCATTACGGGCCTGGAAGAGGGCCTGTTCCCGCACGAAAGCAGCTCGAAGGAAGACAATGGCGTGGAAGAGGAACGCCGGCTGATGTACGTGGCCATCACGCGCGCGCGCAAGCGGCTGTACATGAGCTTTGCGCAGACGCGCATGCTGCACGGCCAGACGCGCTACAACATGAAGTCGCGTTTCTTTGACGAGTTGCCGGAAGAAGCGCTGAAATGGCTGTCGCCGAAGGTGCAGGCGAACTGGTTCGGCAACCGCAAGTCGGCCTGGGACGAGGCGCCCAAGGTGGCCAGCCTGGGTTCGGACAATGCGATTGCACAAAAGATCGCGCAAAAAGCCACGGGCGGCGGCTGGCGCATCGGCGAATCGGTGGCGCATGCCAAGTTCGGCGAAGGCGTGATCGTCAATATCGAAGGCGGCGGCGGCAATGCCCGCGCGCAGATCAATTTTGGCCAGCATGGCATGAAGGTGCTGGACCTGGGGATTGCCAAGCTGGAACGGCTGGGACGGTGATGTAGAACGCGGGATGGCTGACGATGGCGTCGGATTACGCCTTCGGCTAATCCGACCTACGCCTGGAACGGTGATCTGGTCTGGCGCGTAGGTCGGATTAGTGCAGCGTAATCCGACAACATTGTTGGCGTGCAAGGCATTCGATATATAAAAAGGGGCAGCCTGCGCAGGCTGCCATTTTTTACGTCTGGCCGGCGATCACTCGCCGGTCTTGTCCAGCGACACCGTCTTGTTCTCATCGACGGGCACGCCGAAGATCTGGCGGTAGGCGGCGTAAAACGAGCAATGCATGATGATGGTCAAGATCATCGACAGGGGCATCATCAGCTGCATCATCAGCGGCGTGCGGCCAAAGATGACGGCCAGTAACTGGCTGGTGACGACGCTGATGGCGAACCAGGTGGAAGCGAAGACGATGAAGGCCGACAGCGAGCGCCAGACGGCGAAAAAGCTGAAGAACAGCGCCTTGCCCAGGCTGATGCGTTGCCAGTAGATCAGCGGCGCGGCAAAGCAGAAGGCCATGGCGGCGGGCACGTACAGCACGATGGCCAGCAGGATGCCCAGACCCAGGCGCGATTCGGGGATGGCGGCGCGCGCCGCTTCTTCCGTCAATTGCCCCGTGACCAGTTGCCACAGCAAGCCGTCGTCCACCAGGCTCGAGGCGCCGATGGCGACGATGGCCATCAGGATGTACAGCACGCCCAGGCCCAGCAGGGAAGCAAGCGCCGGCTTGCGGAAGCCCGAGATCAACAGGCTGGGCAAGACGCGCTTGCCCTGGTCGATATTCAGGCAGCCTTGCACGAAGGCGATGGAAAACACGGGGACCAGGATGACGGGCAGCATTTGGCCGAGCAGGGGCACGATGCTGACGGCCAGCATGCAGAACATATAGCCGAGAAACAGCATCGACATGCCGCCAGGTTGCTTGCGAAACAGGGAGAATCCCTGTTTCACCCATTGCCAACCTGTACTTGCAGGTAATTTTTCCATGTTTAAAACAGTTCCGGGGCAGGTGTGGCGATACGTTCGCGCAGAATGCGTTCGAAATGCGTGGGATCGTGCGGGGTCAGCATTTCCGCTTCGCGCGGCTGGTAATAATCGTACAGGCGTGACAGCCAGAAGCGTAGCGCGGCAGCGCGCAGCATTGCTTGCCATGCCGTCTGTTCTTCCTGCGTGAACGGGCGCACGGCCTGGTAGGCGTCGAGCAGGGCGCGCACGCGCACCTTGTCGAGCACGCCCGTGGCCAGGTCCACGCACCAGTCGTTGACGGTGACGGCCACGTCGAACAGCCAGGTGTCGCAGCCGGCAAAATAAAAGTCGAAAAAGCCCGTCAGTTGCTCGCCGTCAAACATGACGTTGTTGCGGAACAAGTCGGCATGCACGGGGCCGCGCGGGATGGCTTTATACGTATCGCAGGCCGCAAAGGCGTCCTGGAAATGGATTTCCGCGCGCAGCAAATGCGCCTTGGCATCGTCGAGGTGGTGCAAGACCAGCGGTGTGGTGGCGTTCCACCACTGCAGTCCCCGCAAATTCGGCTGCTGCAGGGGGAAGTCCTGCGCCGCCAGGTGCATCTTCGCCAGCATGGCGCCGACAGCGGCGCAATGCACGGCTTGCGGCGCCATCTGCGAGCTGCCGTCGAGTTTGCTGACGATGGCGGCCGGCTTGCCTTGCAGGGCCGTCACCAGCTCGCCATTCGCGTTGGCGATCGGCGCGGGCACCAGCACGCCCCGGTCCGCCAAATGGCGCATCAGTTGCAGATAAAACGGCAATTGCTCGAAGCTGAGGTTTTCAAAGATCGTCAGCACATACTCGCCGCGCTCCGTGCTCAGGAAGAAATTGCTGTTTTCGATGCCGGACGCGATGCCCTTGAGCGCCAGAGGTTTGCCGAGTGGAAACTGCGTGAGCCACTGGCCGATATCGTCCAGGTGTAGCGCGGTAAAAACTGCCATGGGAAAGAGGGGAATGGTCTAAAAGGTCAAAAAAAGCCGGCTGCCCCGCAGGTGGCCGGGGCAGGGCAGAAGAGAGTGGCTGCTTACTTCGCTGCTGCGGGTGGTGCTGGCGCGTCTGCTGCCTCTTCGTCGCGTTGTTTCTGTTTCTTCTTGCCCAGGTCGAATTCCAGCACTTTCCATTGCGGGCCGCGCAGGGCGTTGCCATTGGCCTGGTCGGCGCCGGCGGCCGGCTTCATGTAATAGGTGCTGCCGCCGCTGGTGACTTTCACTTCGCTGGTGACACCCGCTTCGCGTTTTTCGGTGATCTGCTGCTTGGCCGCCGCTGGCGCCACGGTGATGGGCGCTTCGCCCATTTCCTCGATACGTTCGAGCTGTGGCGGCGCTTCGCTCGGTTTGGCCGGCGTCTGGGCGCTGGCTATGGCCGAACATGCCAGCAGGGGCAGGGCGAGGAATGTCCAGAGTGTCGATGTACGCATCATGATGGGTTCGCTTCCATGTGTGGGACTGCAGCGCGTGCAGTGGTGTATTGCCGTCAATTTATCTATAAGGCATTGTAACAAACTGGTAGGCAATGCTGTTTAAATGCGCGGAAATGGCCGGCAGTGGCAGCCCGCACGCTTGCACGGGGCCGCCTGAGGGGCAAAAACGCCAGGAACGGCATGCGTGGCGACCGGTGGCGCGGCCCTAAACTCTGCGATAATTGGGCGATATTCCACCCGCCCGCCGCTGTTTCTTCCCGACTGGCGCGGCTCACCTTATTTTATTGGCATTATGCAAAACACCCTGCTGTTAGTCGACGGTTCCAGTTACCTTTATCGCGCCTTCCATGCGCTGCCCGACCTGCGCAGCCCGGACGGCTATCCCACGGGCGCCATGCACGGCATGGTCAACATGTTGCGCCGCCTGCGCGCCGATTACCCGGCCGCCTACATCGCCTGCGTGTTCGATGCCAAGGGTAAAACCTTCCGCGACGACATGTATCCCGAGTACAAGGCTACGCGCGCCTCGATGCCGGACGACCTGCGTTTGCAGATCGAACCGATCCACGAAGCCGTGCGCGCCATGGGCTGGCCCATCTTGATGGTCGACGGCGTGGAAGCGGACGATGTGATCGGCACCCTGGCCGTACAGGCCGCTAGCGCCGGCATGAACGTGGTGGTCTCCACGGGCGACAAGGATCTGGCGCAGCTGGTCAACAGCCAGGTGACCCTGATCAATACCATGAGCAATGAAAAGCTCGACGAAGCGGCCGTGCTGGCCAAGTTCGGCGTGCCGCCAAACCGCATCATCGACTATCTGTCGCTGATCGGCGATACCGTCGACAACGTGCCTGGCGTGTCGAAATGCGGCCCGAAAACGGCCGTCAAATGGCTGACCTTGTATGACAGCCTGGAAGGCGTGATGGAAAACGCGGCCAAGGTGGGCGGCGCCGTGGGTGAGCACCTGCGCACGGCCCTGCCATGGCTGCCGCAGGCGCGCGCCTTGATCACCGTCAAGACCGATTGCGATCTGTCCGGTCACATGACGACGATCGCCGACTCGCTGGTGGCGAAACACGAAGACAAGGAAGCCTTGCTGGCCTTCTTCAACCGCTACGGCTTCAAGGCCCTGCTGCGCGAACTGGGTGCGGCGCCGCCACCGATGTCCCCAGTCGGCGCACCGGTAGCCACGACGAACACCACGGGCGACATGTTCGCCGATGCCGCACCTAAGGTGGAAGCCGTGTATGAAACCGTGCTGACGGACGAGCAGCTGGACAAATGGATCGCCCTGATCGATGCGGCGCCTTTGACGGCCGTCGACACGGAAACCACCTCGCTGGAACCGATGACGGCGCAGATGGTCGGCATTTCCCTCTCCGTGGCCGAACACGCCGCCTGCTACATCCCGCTGGCGCACGATTACGCGGGCGCGCCGGATCAGTTGACCCGCGAACACGTGCTGGCGAAGCTGCGCCCATGGCTGGAAGATGCGAACAAGCCCAAGCTGGGCCAGAACCTGAAATATGACAGCCATATCTTCGCCAACCATGGCGTGACGTTGCGCGGCATCGCCCACGATACCCTGCTCGAATCGTATGTGTTCGAATCGCACAAGAAGCACGACATGGACAGCCTGGCCCTGCGCCACCTGAACTACACGACGATCCCGTTCGAGGATGTGTGCGGCAAGGGCGTCAAGCAGATCACGTTCAATCAAGTCGAGGTAGAGCAGGCGGCCAGGTATGCGGCCGAGGATGCCGACGTCACCTTGCGCTTGCACAATGCCATGTGGGGCAATGTGGCTGGTGATGAAAAACTCACCTTCATCTATGAAAAGATCGAGATGCCGACGGCCGTGGTCTTGCAAAAGATCGAGCGCAACGGCGTGCTGATCGACGACGAATTGCTCAACATCCAGTCGGCCGAACTGGCCGTCAAAATCCTGGAGCTGGAAAAGAAAGCGTATGAGCTGGCCGAGCAGCCGTTCAACCTGGGTTCGCCCAAGCAGATCGGCGAAATCTTCTTTGAGAAATTGAAGCTGCCGGTAATTAAAAAAACCCCGACGGGCGCGCCTTCGACGGATGAAGAAGTGCTGCAAAAGCTGGCCGAGGATTATCCGTTGCCGAAAGTGCTGCTCGAATACCGTGGCATGGCCAAGCTGAAATCGACCTACACGGATAAATTGCCGAAGATGATCAACGTCACCACGGGCCGGGTGCACACGAACTATGCGCAAGCCGTGGCCGTGACGGGGCGCTTGGCGTCGAACGATCCGAATCTGCAGAATATTCCCATCCGCAGCGCGGAAGGGCGCCGCATTCGCGAAGCGTTCATCGCGCCGCCGGGCAGCCATATCGTCTCGGCCGACTATTCGCAGATCGAATTGCGCATCATGGCGCACATCTCGGGCGATGAAGCCATGCTGCGCGCATTTGCCGACGGCATCGACATTCACCGCGCCACGGCCGCTGAAATCTTTGGCGTGCCGGCTGCGGAAGTGCAAAGCGAACAACGCCGCTACGCCAAGGTCATCAACTTCGGCTTGATCTACGGCATGAGCGCATTTGGCCTGGCCGGTAACCTGGGTGTGGACCGCACGGCTGCGCAAAGCTATATCGACCGCTACTTCGCGCGTTTCTCGGGCGTGAAACAGTATATGGAAGACACGCGCCAGCAAGCCAAGGCGCGCGGCTACGTGGAAACCGTGTTCGGCCGCCGTTTGTGGCTGCCGGAAATCAATTCGCCAAACGGCCCGCGCCGCCAGGGCGCGGAACGGGCGGCGATCAACGCACCGATGCAAGGCACGGCCGCCGACCTGATCAAGCTGGCCATGATCGCCGTGCAAGGCTGGCTGGAAACGGACGGCTTGCAAACAAAAATGATCATGCAGGTGCACGATGAACTGGTGCTGGAAGTGCCGGACGCGGAACTGGAACTGGTCAAACGCAAGCTGCCGGAATTGATGGCGGGCGTGGCCGAGTTGAAAGTGCCGTTGACGGCGGAAGTCGGTATTGGTAAAAATTGGGACGAAGCGCACTGATGCGGTGTCGGCTTACGCGGGGCATGCCCCGCTAAGCCGACCTACGTGCCGATCAAGAGTGGTGAGCAGTGACCGTAGGTCGGCCTAGCGCAGCGTAAGCCGACATTTTCAAACACACTACATCCAGGAGAAACGCATGAGCGACATGATCACCGATTGTGAGAGTTTGCTGGGCCAGAGCAGCTTGTCCGGGCCGGACGGCCGGCGTGGTTTCCTGAAGGTAGCGCTGGGCACGGGTTTTGCCGTGGCCGTGCTGCCCGTGGCGGCGCAAAACGTCATCAAGACGGATTCCGCCGGGCTCGTCACGGGCAGCATGTCGGTGATGGTCGATGGCCAGGCCGTGCCCGTGTATGCGGCCCAGCCGGAAGGCAAGACGGGTTTGCCCGTCGTGTTGGTCATTTCGGAAATCTTTGGCGTGCATGAACATATCGCCGACATGGCGCGCCGCTTCGCCAAACAGGGGTATCTGGCGCTGGCGCCCGATCTGTTCGTGCGCCAGGGCGATCCGACCAAGGTCAGCAGTATTCCGGAACTCATGAAAGGCATCATCGCCAGGACGCCGGACGCACAAGTGATGGCGGACCTCGACGCTGTTGTTGCGTGGGCGAAACAGAATGGCGGTGACACGAGCCGCCTGGGCATGACGGGCTTTTGCTGGGGCGGGCGCATCACGTGGTTGTACGCGGCGCACAATCCGGCCGTCAAGGCGGGCGTGGCCTGGTATGGCCGCCTGGTGGGCGAGCCGACTCCCTTGCAGCCAAGCAACCCCATCGATATCGCCCCGACCTTGAAAGTCCCCGTGCTGGGCTTGTATGGCGGCAAGGATACGGGCATCAGCCAGGAATCGATCGCCAAGATGAAGGACGCGCTGGCCAAGGGCGGCAACAAGTCGGAATTCGTCGTGTATCCCGATGCGGGCCACGCCTTCAACGCCGATTACCGCCCCAGCTATGTGGCGGCCGATGCGAAAGACGGCTATGCGCGTTGTTTAGCCTGGTTCAAGAGCCACGGTGTGGCGTGATCTGCAGCAGAAAAACACCGCATTTCCCAGAAGTTAACGCGAAAGGCGCACCGGGCTGTAAAATGCCCGCTGCGCGCCAATGCAGTACAATTGCATCTTCATCGCGCCACGCTGCCGCCAGACGCGCAAAAAATTAAACAATAGATAACAACGCATTCATCAGGCCAGACGCCAGCATCGCGGGCGCCAGTGACCCGGCGCCATTTTGAGGTAAGAAAATCATCGATCCCGTCCTTATATCCATTTTGCTCGCGACCACGCTCGCGGGTGTGTTGAGCATTACCGCGGCGGCGATCTTTTCGTTTGCATTCCTGTCCAAGGTGGTCGAGCGCATGGTCAGCTTGTCCGTTGGCATCATGTTGTCGACGTCATTGCTGCATGCCTTGCCCGAAGCGTTCGAATCGCAAGCGGACCCGCGCAGCCTGTTCGCCACCCTGCTGGCGGGCTTGCTGGCCTTCTTCATGCTGGAGAAATTTGCCATCCTGCGCCATTCGCACCACCACGAAGGCGATGGCCACCACCATGCGCACGGCCACGACAAGCACGAGGCGGGCAAGGCCGGCTGGATGATCCTGGTCGGCGACGGCATGCACAATTTTACGGACGGCATCCTGATCGCCGCCGCCTTCCTGGCCGACCCGAAGCTGGGCCTGGTCACGGGCCTGGCCATCATCGCGCATGAAATCCCGCAGGAAATCGGTGATTTTATCGTGTTGCTCAATGCCGGCTTCTCGCGTTTGCGCGCCTACATCTTCAATCTGCTGTGCAGCCTGATGGCGGTGGCCGGCGGCTTGCTCGGCTATTTCACCCTGGACCGCGCCAGCAATCTGATTCCCTACGTGCTCGTGTTCGCCTCGTCCGGCTTCATCTATATCGCCCTGTCTGATCTGATGCCGCAGATGCAGCGCCGCGCCACCTTGCGCGAAACCATTCCGCAAGTGCTGCTGATCGCATTGGGCGTGTGCATCGTGCTGTTCCTGACGCACAAGCGCCACGGCGGTTGATGCGCGGCGCTGCCGGGTGTAGTATTGCCTTTCTGACTAACTTGCACAGAAAGGAGGAAAATATAATGGAAGAAAACTTGTTGCTCGCCTTGTGGCGCGCACGCTCTTTAAGCGCATTTGCCAGCTCTTGCCCACGTTCTATCGCGCTGCGATAACCTGGCCAGAGCAAAGCCACCCTCCTAAACGAGTCCTTTCCTGGTACTCCGTTGTCGTTAGCGCTCCTGTTAACGCGGATGCTTGCATCCCGAACAAAGACAAGAGCCATGACTACCCTTATCTCTACCCAAGCTTTACAGCTGGATACCCACGACGGTTTCCTCTTCAATGAACTCGCCTTTACCTTGCGCCAGGGCGACCGCATCGGCCTGATCGGCCACAATGGCTGCGGCAAAAGCACCTTGCTGGGCTTGCTCAGCGGCACGCGGGAAGCCACGTCCGGCACCATCCATGTCGCCCGTGCCTGCCGTTTGCAGCACGTGGAACAGCACTTGCCGGCAGAACTTGCCAGCCTGAGCCTGTACGACGCCTTGCTGGCGCCCGTGCTGGAGCAGGCGGAATTGCATTGGCGGATCGACAGCCTGCTGGCCGAACTGGGTTTTGACGTCGAGACGGCGCAAGTGCCCGTGCATTCCTTGTCCGGCGGCCAGCACACGCGCCTGCTGCTGGGGCGTGCCCTGCTGCAGGAGCCGAACGTGCTGCTGCTCGATGAACCGAGTAATCACCTGGACTTGCCGTCGCTGCTGTGGCTGGAGCAATTCCTGCTGGCCTGGCGCGGCGCCTTCATCCTCGTCTCGCA
This sequence comes from Janthinobacterium sp. 78, assembly GCF_003096775.1. Classification (NCBI taxonomy): domain Bacteria; kingdom Pseudomonadati; phylum Pseudomonadota; class Betaproteobacteria; order Burkholderiales; family Oxalobacteraceae; genus Janthinobacterium; species Janthinobacterium sp. 78. The sequence goes on from NZ_QENT01000001.1 coordinate 1,197,096, forward strand.
CGACCAGCGCCTGCTCGACAACGTGGCCACGCGCAGCTGGATCTTGCGCGATAGCCGGCTGTACGACTTCGACTTGCCGTGCGGCCCGGCGCTGGCGGCGCTGGCCGAAGCCGATCTTGCCGCTGCCGCCCGACATGCAGCCGAACAGAAGGAAATCGACCGCCTGGCCGTCAGCAGCACCCGCCTGGCGCTGTGGGGCAAGATCTACGATAACGTCGGCATGGCGCGCAAGGCCAAGAGCATGCAGCGGCGCATCGACAAGCTGCAGGATGAACAGTCGTTCGTCAGCGATGGCGCACCCTGGCGCCTGATCCTGCGCGGCAAGGCGCTGGCGGCCGACCAGCTGCTGGCGCTGGACGCCCTCGACGTGCGCGCCGTGCCCGCTTCCCCGCTGCTGTTCCACACCGGCCAGCTGTGGCTGAAACCGGGCGACCGGGTCGCCTTGCTGGGCGCCAACGGCAGTGGCAAGTCGTCCTTGCTGCGCCTGTGCTGGCAAGCGATCCAGGCACAGGAAGAACGCAGCGACCTGCGTTACCACCACGCCGCCAATATCGGTTACTACGACCAGTCGCTCAAGCAACTGGCCGACGATGCGGATTTATCCGACGCCCTGTACCCGTTTGCCGTGCAAAATGAGGCGGCGCGCAGCCAGGTGGCGCGCAAGCAGGCGTTGATTTCGGCCGGTTTTCCGTATGCGCGCCATGGCCAGACGGTGGCCACCCTGAGCGGCGGAGAGCGGGCGCGGCTGCTGTTCCTGGGGCTGTCGCTGGCCAGCTACCATTTGCTGCTGCTGGACGAACCGAGCAACCACCTGGACATGCAGGGCAAGGCGGAACTGGGGCAAGCCCTGCATGGCTTCGAGGGAGGTTGCCTGCTGGTGTCGCACGACCGCGACCTGATCGAGACGGCCTGCAACCGTTTTTGGGTGGTGGCCGATGGCCAGCTGGAAGAGTGGCCGGACGCGGCCAGCGCCTATGCACGGCTGAGCGCCGAGGATGGGCCGGCGCTGACACCCGTGCCGCGCGTGGAGAATGTATCTCCGGTACTGACGGACATCGACGTGCAGCTGGAGCGTTTGTGCGAACTGGAGCAATTGCTGGCCGAGGACCTTGCTCGCAAGCCGCGCCATCAGAAGCCGGCCAGCCAGCAGGCGTGGCAGGCGGAATTGGAACAGCTGAATCAGGTGCTGGGGATAAGTTAATAGTTATCCACGGGTGAAAAAAATGGCGGACCATCTGGTCCGCCATTTTTCTTAATTGCCCGTCGCCACCGGCCGCGCCGGATCGGCGCACCATTCGCTCCACGAACCGGGATACAGGGCCGCGCCGCGTAAACCGGCCACTTCCAGGGCCAGCAAGTTGTGGCACGCCGTCACGCCGGAGCCGCACTGCAGAATGGTCGATTCAGCCGTGCTGATCAGGCCCGCGAATTCCTGCTCCAGTTCTTTGGCGGATTTGAAGCGGCCATCTGCCTGCAGGTTATCCTTGAAGAAACGGTTTTTCGCGCCGGGGATATGGCCGCCCACGGGGTCGATGGTTTCGTTTTCACCGCGATAACGGTCGGGGGCGCGCGCGTCGATCACCGTCAAGGCCTGGGTTTCCAGGTTGGCAATCACGTCCTGCACGCTGACCGTGCGCGTCAGGCTGGCTTTTTCCGTCAGCTTGCCAACAGGGCGCGGTGCCACGGGCGTGACCAGCGGCAAGCCTTGCGCCTGCCAGGCGGCCAGGCCGCCGTCGAGCACGGCGACGGCTGGATGGCCGAGCCAGCGCAGCAGCCACCACAAACGGGCGGCGAACATGCCGCCCTGGCCGTCATAGGCGATGACTTGCGTGTCGTCGCTGATGCCCCAGCCGCGCAAGGTGGCCAGCAGGGCGTTGCGGTCGGGCAAGGGATGCCGTCCCGTAAATTGGGGGCCGCGCGCCGTCTTGGGGCCCGACAGGGCCGTGTCGATGTCGGCAAACTGCGCATTCTGGATGTGGCCGGCGGCAAACGCATCGCTGCCGGCTGTCGGGTTGAGCAAGTCGTGGCGGCAATCGAGAATGACCCAGTCGCTGTCATTCAGGTGGCTGGCCAGTTCTTTGGCCTGGATCAAGGTGGTGTACATCGGGAACGCTCCTTTACACTTCGCTGGCGATGGGATCCGTGCGCGCGATCGCCGCGCCACGGGCCGTGTTGCGGGTATTGTAATAGGTGGCGGCGATGCCGGAGGCGAGAATGACGCCGATGCCGGCCCAACCATGCCAGTCGAACAGGTCGCCAAAGATCACCACGCCCCAGAAGCTGGAAAAGACGATGCCCGTGTATTGCAAATTCGCAACCACGAGGGTCTTGCCCAGGCGATAGGCGCGCGTCATGGCCATCTGCGCCATGGTGGCGCACAGGCCGATGGCGGCCAGCAAGCCGATGCCGTAGGCGCTTGTGTGCGCATGCCAGACGACGGGGCCGCCGCCGGCGCTGGCCACGTTGCCGATCACGCCGGCGAGGAAATTGACGACCGAGAAATAAAACACGACCCGGTATTCTGGTTCGCCCAGCAAGCCCAGCTTGCGTACCTGCAAGTAGGCGAGGGCCGACAGCATGCCGGAAATTAAGGCCGTGATGGCGCCGGCCAGCTGGTCCGTCTCGAACACGGGTTGCAGCAGCAGGGTCACGCCGACAAAGCTCATGGCGATGGCCGCCACCAGCGGCCACTCGACTTGCTTCGTCGCTTTCCACCAGCCACCGGCCAGCAGGATGACGGCGATCCAGATGGGCGCCATGTAATTGAGGGTCATGGCCGTGGCCAGTGGCAGGATGGCGATGGCATAAAACCACAGCCACAGGGCGATCACGCCCACCACGCCGCGCCACAGATGCTGGCCCGGCATCGTGGTTTTAAAGCTGCCACCCTGATAGAAAATCGTGCAACCCATGACGGTCATGCCGATGATGCCGCGATACATGACGATTTCGGACGTCGAATACAACTCCGACGCCAGTTTGACGCACACGCCCATGATGGCGAACATGAAACTGGCGAATAACATCCAAAGCGATTGCATGAGTAAATCCTGGTAATGAAAATGAAAAAGGCCGCACGAGGCGGCCCTTGAGGGAATTACAGTTCGATATTGTTGCGGTACCACTCGTGGAAGTGCTGCATGCCGTCTTCCATCGGCGACTGGTAAGGACCCACTTCGTTCTCGCCGCGCGCCATCAGGGCCTTGCGGCCCGCATCCATGCGCAGGGCGATTTCATCGTCCTCGACGCAGGTTTCCATGTAGGCAGCCCGTTCCGCTTCGACGAAGTCGCGCTCGAACAGCACGATTTCTTCAGGGTAATAGAACTCCACCACGTTGCGCGTCTTTTGCGGACCGTCGGGCCACAGGGTCGAGACGATCAGCACGTGGGGATACCATTCGACCATGATGTTCGGATACAAGGTCAGCCAGATGGCGCCATAGGGTGGCACTTCGCCGCCACGGAATTGCAGCACCTGCTCCTGCCATTTCTTGTAGGCGGGCGAACCGGCCTGCTGCAGACCGCGGTGCACGCCCACCGTTTGTACGCTGTAATCCTTGCCGAATTCCCAGCGCAGGTCGTCGCAGCTGACAAAGCTGCCCAGACCCGGGTGGAACGGTTCCACGTGATAATCCTCGAGGTAGACTTCGATGAAGGTCTTCCAGTTGTAGTCGCATTCGTGGATTTCCACGTGGTCGAACAGATAGCCGGAAAAATCGAGGTCTTTCGAGACGGACAAATCTTTCAATTTTTCCATCACGTTGTAGCCATTTTGCTCGAACAGCAAGCCATTCCAGCTTTGCAGCGGCGTTTTCGACAGGTTCAGGCACGGCGTCTCGGGGAAGTGCGGCGCGCCGATCAATTCACCCTTGAGGTCGTAGGTCCAGCGGTGCAGCGGGCAGACGATATGGTTCGCATTGCCGCGGCCATTGAACATCAGCGCCTGCCGGTGGCGGCACACGTTGGACAGCACTTCGATGCCATTGGCGTTGCGCACGAGCATGCGCCCTTCGTTCTCAGACGCCAGGGTCGCAAAATCGCCGGTTTCCGGCACCATCAGCTCGTGCCCGACATAGCGCGGGCCGGCTTGGAACAATTGCTGCATTTCACGCTGCAACAGCGTTTCGTCAAAATAGACGTGGACCGGAAGTTGCGCGTTTGAACGCGCCAGCTTGGCGTGAGTAGCCAGATCGGACATCCCAACCCCCCATAAATGTACAACGGTCAGCAGTGCCCCAGGCCATTCCCTGGGCAACCGCTACAGAGAGAAAGAATCCGCAAAGACCTGAATTCAAATTTGTTGAAACGGTATTTCGGACAGAACCGGCGATTATAGCGCGTATCGGCCTCGGCATTGCCAAACCCCTTCGGCAAATAGGCTACTTTAATGATAAACATTGTCATTTACCGTGCAATTTCCGACCGATGGGGGTGATTGCGCTAGAATTGACTGCCAAGCTGGTAACGTCTTCCCCTTTGAGCACGCCGATTGCGCTTTAGTTTTCACTTAATAGTGTGGTTTGTTCTAAAATAACGCTTCTATGCTGGCCGGGAGTCCCCGGCGTCTCCCTACATACCCCTCGTGCCACGAAGAGATCTGAGTCTATGTCGAAGAAATTAACTGCCGCTGCCGCAGCGCCGGCCTCGTTTGAAGAGGCGATGGCGGAACTGGCGCAGCTGGTAACGCAAATGGAAGCGGGCCAGTTGCCGCTGGAAGCATCGGTCGCGGCGTATCAGCGCGGCTCGGAACTGGTCAAGTATTGCGCCACCCAGCTCGATAGCGTCGAGGCGCAGGTGAAAGTACTGGAAGGCGACATGTTGAAACCGTTCGTCGATGCCGGCGAGGCCGCGCAATGATGGCCAGCGTACAGCAAGACGGCGTGACCTTCGGCGACTGGATGCAAGCGACCCAGTCCGGCGTGGAAGGCCGGCTCGACCAATTCCTGCCTGCGCCTGACGCCGTACCGCACAAGTTGCACGCGGCCATGCGCTATGCGCTCTTGGGCGGCGGCAAGCGCGTGCGTCCGTTGCTGGTGATGGCGGCCGGTGAATTGTTTGATGCCGATCAAGATACCCTCGCGCGCGCCGCTTGCGCCTTGGAAATGATTCACGTGTATTCGCTGGTGCACGACGACATGCCGTGCATGGATGACGATGCCTTGCGCCGTGGCAAGCCCACCGTGCACATCGCCTACGATGAAGCGACGGCCTTGTTGGTCGGTGACGCGCTGCAATCGCAGGCGTTCATGCTGCTGGCCGACGGCGCGGCGATTCCTCCGGGGCGGCAAATGGCGATGATCAAGCTGCTGGCGCACGCTTCTGGCTCAAGCGGCATGTGCGGCGGCCAGGCGATCGATCTCGACAGCGTCGGCCTGGCCTTGAGCCTGCCGCAGCTGGAACAGATGCATCAACTCAAAACGGGCGCCTTGCTGCGCGCGGCCGTGATTCTGGGCGCGCTGGCGGGCAAGGACCTGGCGCCGGACGAGATGACGGCGCTGAACGCGTATGCGCGCGCCGTCGGCCTGGCGTTCCAGGTGGTGGACGACGTGCTCGACGCCACGGCCGATTCGGCCACCCTGGGCAAGACGGCGGGCAAGGATGCGGTGGCCAACAAGCCGACTTACGTATCGATACTGGGGCTGGAACCATCGAGAGCCCTGGCAGAACAATTGCGGTGCGACGCCAATGCGGCGCTGGCGCCATTCGGGGACAAGGCACGCCGTCTGCGCGAGCTGGCAGACCTGGTCGTGCAGCGGAAGGCATAAATGAAACTGTTAGAAACTATCAATGAACCAGCGCAAGTGCGCAAGCTGGCCCGCTCGCAACTGGTGCCGCTGGCGCAGGAATTGCGCAGCTTCCTGCTCGATTCCGTCTCCAAGACGGGCGGCCATTTGTCGTCCAACCTGGGCACGGTCGAGCTGACCGTCGCGCTGCACTATGTGTTCAACACGCCGCACGACCGCATCGTCTGGGACGTGGGCCACCAGACCTATTCGCACAAGATTTTGACGGGCCGGCGCGAGCGCATGCACACCCTGCGCCAGAAAGATGGCATTTCCGGCTTCCCAAAGCGCGACGAGAGCGAGTACGACACCTTCGGCACGGCGCACTCGTCGACGTCCATTTCCGCAGCGCTGGGCATGGCGCAGGCCGCCAAGATCAAGGGCGACCCGCTGCATGCGATCGCCGTGATCGGCGACGGTTCGATGACGGCCGGCATGGCGTTCGAGGCGATGAACAATGCTGGCGTGCAAGAAGACATCAACCTGCTGGTGATCCTGAACGACAACGACATGTCGATCTCGCCGCCCGTGGGCGCGTTGAACCGCCATCTGGCGCGCCTGATGTCGGGCCAGTTCTATGCTGCGGCGAAAAATGTCGGCAAGTCCGTCTTGCCCGGCCCCGTGCTGGAGCTGGCGAAGCGCTTCGAAGAGCACGCCAAGGGCATGGTCGTGCCCGCCACCATGTTCGAAGAGTTCGGTTTCAATTACATCGGCCCCATCGATGGCCATGACCTCGATTCGCTGATCCCGACCTTGCAAAATATCAAGCAATTGAAGGGTCCGCAATTCCTGCACGTGGTCACCAAGAAGGGGCAGGGCTACAAGCTTGCCGAGGCGGAACCGATTCTGTACCACGGCACGCCGAAATTCAATCCGGCCGAGGGCATCAAGCCGGCCACGGCGCCGGGCAAGATGACGTACACGGAAGTGTTCGGCAACTGGCTGTGCGACATGGCCGCGCACGACAAGCGCCTGGTGGGCATCACGCCGGCCATGCGCGAAGGCTCGGGCATGGTCAAGTTCGAACAGCAATTTCCGAACCGCTACTTTGACGTCGGTATTGCCGAGCAGCATTCCGTGACCTTTGCTGCTGGCCTGGCTTGCGAGGATCTCAAACCCGTCGTGGCCATCTATTCGACTTTCCTGCAGCGCGCCTACGATCAGCTGATCCACGACGTGGCGCTGCAAAACCTGGACGTGACGTTCGCGCTGGACCGCGCCGGCCTGGTGGGCGCCGACGGCGCCACGCACGCGGGCAACTACGACATGGCGTTTTTGCGCTGCATCCCGAACATGGTCGTCATGGCCGCGTCCGACGAAAACGAATGCCGTCAAATGCTCACCACGGGCTACCACTATCCGGGCCCGGCGGCCATCCGCTATCCGCGCGGTGCCGGTGCCGGCGTCGCCATCGTGCCGGAACTGAGCAGCATCGAGATCGGCAAGGGCGAGCTCAAGCGCCACGGCAAGCGCATCGCCATCCTGGCCTTTGGTTCCATGGTGGCGCCGAGTGTGGCGGCGGGCGAGAAGCTCGACGCGACGGTAGCCAACATGCGCTTCGTCAAGCCGCTCGACGTGGCGCTGGTGAAGCAGCTGGCTCTTGACCACGATTATCTGGTGACGGTGGAAGAGGGCTGCATCATGGGTGGCGCCGGTTCGGCCGTGGCCGAGGCCCTGGCGCTTGAGGCCATCGTCAAGCCGATTTTGATGCTGGGCTTGCCGGACGTCTTCATCGACCATGGCGACCCCGTGCAATTGCTGAAAAGCGTGGGCCTGGACGCCACCGGCATCGCTGCCTCGATCGAGCAGCGCTTCCCGTCCGCCGGACCACGCCTGGCGATGGTCAGCTAAGAAGCTCAAGCAAGATAACAGCGGCACTGTGGTGCCGCTTTTTTTTGTCTGGCGAGATTTTACGCTGCACTGCAACATTTTTCGCCCGGGAATGCTACGATGACGCTTTGATACCTTCTCAAAGTCCACCTTGCATTTCAGGAAACTTCACCGCCGTGCGCGTGCACTGGCCGGCCGCTGGCTGACGGGCATGCACGCCTATACCGACACCCTGTCGCAGCGCCGTCCCCTGTGGATGGTCACCCTGGCCATCGACGAAACGAATCTGTCCGAGGGCTTGCGGGCCGCCTGTGCTTCCAGCGCCATGCTGCTGTTGGGCCTGCTGCTCGATCAGCCCGATTTTTCCTGGGCCGCCATCGGCGCCTTCTGGACTTGCCTGGCCGACGCGGCCGGTACGCGGCGCATGCGTTTTGTCTCAATGCTGGGCTTCGGCTTGCTGTCGAGCGTGGCCGGCGGCCTGACGGCGCTGGCGGCCGGGCATGGCGTGGCGACGGCGGCCATCGCCGTGCTGCTGTTTTCCTGGGCCGGCGCGCTGGCGCGCATCTGGGGCGCGGCCACGGCGCAAGTGGCCATCCTGGCGGCCACGGCCTGCGTGGTGATGGTCACGCACCCATTGGAATCGATGACGCAGACGGCGCCATTCCTGGGCCTGTACATGTTCGGCTGCCTGTTTGCCACGGTGCTCAGTTTTACCGTCTGGCGCATCCACCCGTTCAGCCCTGCCAGGCGTGCCATCCGCGCCGCGTATTCGCGCCTGGCCGGCATCGCGCGCGACAATGCGCGCTTCCTCGAACATGACGCGCCGCAGGCGGACGCCGCTGCGCATGGCGCCAGCTACCGTTCGCAGGCGCGCGCCGCGCTGGAAGCGGCGCGCGTGGCGCTGGCCGCCGTGCCGCCCGCACGCGCGGGCCGCAGCGCCCTGTACGACAACCTGCTGCTGGCGCTCAGCGACGCCGAGCGCATCTTCGCCTATCTGATCGCCGTCACGCATACGTGCGAGCGCGAGCAGCAGCGCCTGCGCCAGGACCCGCGCGCGCGGCGCAGCCTGGAAGTGATGGCTGTGCTGCTGCGCCGCCTGGGCCAGGCCGTGCAGCGCCAGCCGGAAACGCCGCCCCTGGAATTGCAGCGCCGCCTGGCGGGCTGCGGACGGCGCCTGGAAGCGGCGCTGGGCGCCTTGCTGCCGCTGCGCCTGAACGTGGACTTCATGGAACTGGGCTTGCCGCGCGCGGCGCAGCTGCCGTGGCGCGAGGCGGCTTTCCTGGCGCTGGGGCAGGCGTGGCAGACGGCGAAAGTCAACGCCACGCCGCAGTCGCTGAGCTGGCGCCATGCGGCGCGCGTGTCGCTGGCGACGACGGCCGGCTTCCTGCTGGTCGAGGCGCTGCACATTCCGTTCGGCTACTGGGCCACCATGGCGACGTTGCTGATACTGCAGCCGTCCGTGTCGACCACCTGGCCGCGCGGCATCGAGCGGGTCGCGGGCAGCGTGCTGGGCGCCGTGCTGGCCGTGCTGATCGGCCTGGCCGTGCACACCCCGCTGGCGATTTCGCTGGTGGTGTTTCCCCTGATCGTCGCCACCATGGCTTTGCGCCGCGTCAGCTACAGCCTGCACGTGCTGTTCATGACGCCCGCCTTCGTGCTGGTGGCCGACTATGCGGCCCCGGCCAGCGAGATGGTGTATGCCGCCAGCCGCCTGGGCAACAATGTGCTCGGTTGCGTGCTGGCCCTGCTGGCCACGTTTTTCCTGTGGCCGGACCGCGAGGCGGACGACCTGGACCAGCGCCTGGCGAAAGCCGTGTCGGCCAACCTGAAATATTTGCTGGCCGTGCTGGCGGCCGGTGGTAAATGGGATAGCGCCATCGCGCGCCTGCGCCGCGAGGCGGGCTTGGCCAGCAATAACGCGGAACAGGTGCTGCAGCGCCTGCGCATCGAGCGCCGCCTCGACCGCAGCAGCGGCGTGGGCCTGGCGGCGCTGCGCACCTTGCCGCTGCTGCGCCGCGTGGCGGGCAGCACGGCGCGCATCAGCCTGAGTCCCCAGGCCGAGCCGGCGCCGCCCGAGCTGCAGCAGTGGATTGCCGAGGTCAGTGCTGAAATGGATGCCTTGCTGCGCGGTGTCCCTCCGGCATCTGCGCCCGGGCCCTGTGCGGCCGAGGGTTTGACTGCCTTGCAGGCCGATGCCGTGGGGCAAGTGCAGTTGTTGCGCGGCTTGCTGCGCGAGCATGTGCATGCGCAGCCGTCCAGGGTGGCGGCTCCCGCATAAGCTGGCGGCGTGGCGCAGATGCCACAGGCTGCCCGAAATTTTTACGCATGTCAAAAAAACAGCCGTGTTTTGATTTTTCTGCCTTGTAAATGCGAATAGTAATAGTTATCATTTGCAACTGGCAGCATGAGAAGACGACACTGAAGGATCGAGTGAAGGGCGGCATCATGAGACTGCCCCTTTCCCATCCGCAGTTGAAGGTTCTTCATGTCTTCCATTCTTACCCTGCGCCAGTCCGTGCTGGCCATCGGCCTGGCCTTTGGCGCCAGCGCTGCCTCGCCCCTTGTTCTTGCCGCCGAAGCGGACGCCGATGAACCTGCACCGCAGGTGCTGCCTGAAGTGCGCACGCAAGCCGAACGTGTCTCCGTGGGCGAGCAGCGCCTGGACAGGCGCCAGATTGAAGCGATGAAGGGCATCGACGGCAATGTCACGAGCTTGTTGCGCATCAATCCCAGCGTGCAATTCGATAACAAGCAGCAAGCGTCCGCCACCCAGGGCGAGCTGGCGCCGGCCGACATCAGCATCAATGGCGCCAAGTTCTACGACAATCTGTACCAGATGGATGGCATGTCGCTCAACAACGATATCGGCCCCACCAACAATCCCGGCAAGGGCGTCGGCAACACCAACAACAATACCACGCCACCGTCGGCCAGCCAGGGCTTTGCCGTCGACACCAGCCTGCTGTGCGACGTGACGGTGCTCGATTCGAACATCGGCGCCGAATATGGCCGTTTCAAGGGCGGTGTCGTCAAAGCCAATACCTGCGCCCCCACGCGCAAGCTGTCCGGCCAGGTTTCCGTGGAAAGCACGCGCTCGTCGTGGATGCAATACAAGCTCAACGACAGCCAGCGCGACAGCGCAGCCAATTCGGCCACGGCCGATTTGCAGCCAGCCTTCGAAAAATGGACGTACCGCGCCGCGCTGCAGGGCAAGGTGACGGAGAATTTCAGCCTGATCGGCAGCCTGGTCCGCAAGACCTCGGAAATTCCCCTGAACGCCTATGTCAACGGCTTGCAAAGCGCCGGCGACGCCAATCGCAAGGTACAAAAGCGCGGCAGCGACAATGCCTTCGTACGCGGTTTCTGGACCATCCGCCCCGGCGTGCTGGCCGATTTCTCGCTCATGCATGCGCCGGCCAGCGGCGATTATTTTATTGCCAACTCGAAAAACAGCAACTTCCACCTGCAGAGCGGCGGCAATGGCGTCAACCTGGGTTTGACGCACCCGCTGGCGCTGCTGGGCAATGCCACCGCGGAACACCGTTTGAGCTGGAACAAGATGGACAGTTCGCGCCGTGCCGATGAAAGCATCTGGAAATTATGGCGCTACTCGAATGACAAGAACTGGGGCGTGAGGACGACCGGCTCGGCGTGGAATGGCGGCGAGGGCGGCTATGGCGACGTGGATCAGGAGCAGGAAAACGCCCAGTATCAGGGCAAGCTGAAGTGGGAACCCGTCGACTGGCTGGGCATGTCGCACACCTTCCAGGCGGGCCTGGAATTGGGTACGCAGCGTTCGAGCTACCGCCGCAACACCCAGTATGAACAATACACGGGGTCGTTCGATATCAATTCCTGCAATAGGGCGGGCGGCGGGGTGGATACGCAATTTTGCTCCCTGGCCAGGCCCTGGAACGCGGCGCCGAACGTGCGCGGCCAGTACCTGAGGCAGCGCATCATTTTCTACGCGGGCGCCTATGAGCTGAACAACAAGATGCGTGGCGCCTTCCTGCAGGACGATGTCAGGCTGGGCGACGTGCGCCTGCGCCTGGGCGTGCGCTACGACAGCGACGAGCTGTCGCCGAAGTCGAGCATCGCGCCGCGCCTGTCGGCCTTCTGGGATGTAGCGGGCAAGGGCACGACACTGATCGAGGCAGGCGCCAACCGCTACTATGGCCGCAATTTCTTTGATTTCTACGCCCATTCGAAACGCCTGGCGCTGCAGACGTCGCCGCAGACGCGCACCCTGTCGGGCGGCTTGCTGAAGGATTGGGCAGCGCCTATGATGGCCGCCAACTGGGCCTGGTACAAGACGGGCGACATGAAGGTGCCGTACACGGATGAAAAAATGCTGGGCATCAGCCAGCAATGGGGTGGCGTGAAGTGGAGCGCCAAGCGCGTGCTGCGCGAAGGCCGCGACGAGATGGTGCAGCATTTGTTGTCGCCGGCTAATTTCTATTGGGATAACGTGGGCCGCACGGACAGCAAGGTCTGGACGTTTGCCGCCGAAACGGCGCGTCCCCTGCGTTGGGGCGATACGGCCACGCACGTGCAGTTCGGCTACGACCGCACGCGCATCCACTCGTCGCACGCCGATTACGCGGATAGCCTGAGCGATCTCGCGGGCGACTTGAAAGACTATATCTATTACCAGGGCAAGTTCATGCGCTGGGCGGATCGCCCGGCGAATAATTACAACCGTCCCTGGACGGCGCGCCTGTTGCTGTCGACGGATATCCCTGCATACCGCCTGAAAGTGGACAACTTCTTGCGCGTGCGGGGGCCGGAAACGGGCATGGCGACGACGGGTGAGTCCAAGCTGTTCGACGGCGAGGTGGCCACCGTCTTCAAGGATATTACGGTGGGCAAGTCGATCACCTGGGACATGCGCGTGCAGTATGCGCTGCCGAAGACGGGCCCGGGCGAGGGCTTTGTGAACCTGGGGATCGAGAACGTGAGCAACCGCAGCAATCCCCTGTTCCAGTCGACGACCGAGGTCGTGTATGAAAAAGGCCGCCAGTTTACGCTGGAACTCGGCTACCGTTTCTAATCAACTCTTCGGCAGGCGCATGAACATCGCATCCCACCTGAAAAAAACCACCTTCGCCGTGGCCGCCTTGCTGGCGGGCGGCGCCCTGTTACTCAGCCTCGATGGCCAGGCGCGCGAGGGCGCTGTAGCAGCCGTTGAACCTTGCGCTGGCGCAAGCGGCTGGGACCTGGCCTGTCTGCGCCAGACGTATGCGCGGCCCATCGCCGGCTGGCCCCGGCCGCAGGTGGCCGACGGCGTCACGCCGGCCGAGCTGGCCCCGGTCTCGGCCATGCCCGTGCCGTCCCTGGCGCCGGCCGTCGTGGCGCTGGGGCAGCGCCTGTTCAACGATCCGCGATTGTCGCGTTCGAATGCGGTGGCTTGCCTCAGCTGCCACAGTCCCGCGCACAGCTTTGCCGACAGCAAGCGCGTTTCCGTCGGGCACGAAGGGCGGCTGGGCCAGCGCAATACGCCGGGCTTGCTGGGCGTGGCGCAGATCAAGCCGCTGTTCTGGGATGGCCGCGCCAGCTCCCTCGAAGAGCAGGCGCTGGGGCCTTTGCAGCATGCCGACGAGATGGCCATGGACGTGCCGGCCCTGCCGGCCAAGCTGGCCGCGCTCGATGATTACCCGGCGCAGTTCGATGCGGCTTTCGGCCAGGGCGCCGGCGTGACCCTGCCGCGCATCCTGACGGCGCTAGCCGACTACCAGCGCACCTTGCTGCCGCCCGTCACGCGTTTCGACACTTTCCTGGAAGGCGAGCGCACGGCCCTGAACGACCGCGAGCTGCTGGGCCTGCATCTGTTCCGCACCAAGGCGCGCTGTATGACGTGCCACAGCGGTGCCTTGCTGACGGACCTGCAATTCCATAACCTGGGGCTGACGTATTACGGACGCAAGAAATATGAAGACCTGGGCCGCTATCTGGTGACGGGCAAAGATGGGGATGTGGGCAAGTTCCGCACGCCGGGCTTGCGCGGCGTGGCGCAATCGGGGCCGTGGATGCACAACGGCCTGTTTCCGCAGATGGTGGGCTTGCTGAACATGTATAACGCGGGCATGTCGCGCCCCGTGCCACACAACGCACAGCAGGCGGCCGATCCGAAGTTTCCCGTCACCTCGCCCCTGCTACGACCGCTGCAGCTGACATCGGACGAAATCATCGCCTTGAAGTCCTTCCTGGAAGTGCTGTAGGCGCGGCGCGTCATGCACGTCCGCGATCATCTGTCACTTCCTGTTTTACCCTCTGGCGCGGTCATGTCGCCACAGCACGTCGCTGCCGCCGGCAAAGCGGTTCAGCACACGCGACAGCACGAACAGCAGATCCGACAGGCGGTTCACGTACTGGCGCGGATGCTCGTGGATGGTTTCCGCATTGGCCAGCGCGACGATGCTGCGCTCGGCGCGGCGGCACACGGTACGGCATACATGCGCCAGCGAGGCGGCGCGCGAACCGGCCGGCAGGATGAATTCACTCAAGGCGGGCAAGTCCGCATTGTATTTCGCCAGTAAATCATCGAGGCGCAGCACGTGCTCTTCCTTGATCAGCTGGTAGCCGGGGATGCAGATTTCCCCGCCCAGGTCGAACAGATCGTGCTGGATGGCCACCAGTTCGTCGCGCAAGGCGTCGGGCATGGCTTCGCATAGCAGCAAGCCGATATGGGAATTGAGTTCGTCCACGTCGCCCATGGCGTGGATGCGGGCGCTGTCCTTGCTGGTGCGGCTGCCGTCGCCCAGGCCGGTGCTGCCATTGTCGCCCGTGCGCGTGGCGATTTTCGAGAGTCGGTTGCCCATGATGCTGATCCTGTCAATGAAGAATGGGGGCAGCATACGACACTGCGCGCCGCCTGGCTGCGGATTTGGCTTCGAAATGGACAAAAAAAGCGCTGCGCGCCACTTTTGTGCTTACAATCGTTGCACGCCCATGCCCTTTCCCCCCATCTTATGCTCAATGCTGCCCCTGAACCTGGATTGACCGCCGCGCGCCAGCAAGCCGTCGTCGCGGCCCTGCTGGCCGTGCTACCGGCCCGCTGCGTGCTGTCCGACGCCGAAGATACGCGCCCGTACGAATGCGACGGCCTGGCCGCCTACCGCCAGTTGCCGATGGTGGTCACCCTGCCCGATACGGAGGAACAGGTCATCGCCATTCTCGGTGTCTGCCGGGAACTGAAGGTGCCGATCGTGCCGCGCGGCGCCGGCACGGGCTTGTCGGGTGGCGCCTTGCCGATCGCCGACGGCGTGGTGCTGTCGACGGCGCGTTTGAACCGCATCGTGCGCCTCGATGCGTATGCGCGCATCGCCGTGGTGCAGCCGGGCGTGCGCAACCTGGCCATTTCCGAAGCGGCGGCGCCACACGCGCTGTATTACGCGCCCGATCCCTCCTCGCAGATCGCCTGCAGCATCGGCGGCAACGTGGCGGAAAACTCGGGTGGCGTGCATTGCCTGAAATACGGTTTGACCGTGCACAATGTGCTGCGCGTGCGCATCGTCACCATCGATGGCGACGTGCTGGAACTGGGCGGCGAATGCCTCGACTCTCCGGGCCTCGACCTGCTGGCCATTTTCATCGGCTCCGAAGGCATGCTGGGCATCGTCACGGAAGTGACCGTGAAACTGATCCCGAAACCGGCGACGGCCAGAGTCATCATGGCGTCCTTTGACGACGTCGTCACGGGCGGCAACGCCGTGGCCAACGTGATTGCCGCCGGCATCATCCCGGCCGGGCTGGAAATGATGGACCAGACGTCTTCGCGCATGGTCGAACCGTTCGTCAAGGCCGGCTACGACATCGATGCAGCCGCCATTTTGCTGTGCGAAGCGGACGGCACGCACGAGGAAGTGGAAGAGGAAATCGCCCGCATGACGGCGGTGCTGGAAGGGGCGGGCGCCAGCGCCATCGCCGTCTCGCAGTCGGAAGCGGAGCGCATGAAGTTCTGGTCCGGCCGCAAGAATGCGTTTCCCGCCGCCGGGCGCATCTCGCCCGATTACTACTGCATGGACGGCACCATTCCGAGAAAAAAACTGGCGCAAGTCCTGACGGGCATCGCCGGCATGGAAACGACGCATGGCTTGCGCTGCGCGAATGTGTTCCACGCGGGCGACGGCAATCTGCACCCGCTGATCCTGTTCGACGCCAACAAACCCGGTGAATTCGAGCGCGCCGAAGCGTTTGGCGCGGACATCCTGGCGCTGTGCGTGGCCGTCGGCGGCACCATCACGGGCGAGCATGGCGTGGGCATGGAAAAGATCAATTCCATGTGCGTGCAGTTTACGCGCGCCGAACTCGATGCGTTCTTTGCCGTCAAGCGCGCCTTCGACCCGCATACCCTGCTGAACCCGGACAAGGCGATCCCCACCTTGAACCGCTGCGCCGAATTCGGCAAGATGCATGTGACGGCAGGGCGCCTGCCATTCGCCAACCTGCCCCGTTTTTAATTTGCCGGAGACTCCTTTGCAAGCGATAGTGGAACAATTCAGGCAGGCCATCCTGGCGGCCAGCGCGGCGGGCAAACCCTTGCGCCTGCGCGGCGGCGGCACGAAAGACTGGTATGGCCAGCAGCTCGAAGGCGAGGTGCTCGACACGCGCGCGTATGCGGGCATCATCGACTATGAACCGACGGAGCTGGTGATCACGGCCCGCTGCGGCACGCCGCTGGCGGACATCGAGGCGGCGCTGGCCGCGCGCAACCAGATGCTGGCCTTCGAGCCGCCGCACTTCGGTCCTGGCGCCACCGTGGGCGGCGTCGTCGCCAGCGCGCTGTCCGGCCCGCGCCGCGCCAGCGCGGGCGCGCTGCGTGATTTCGTGCTGGGCGCCGTGCTGATGGACGGTCATGGTGAACGCCTGGCTTTCGGCGGGCAAGTCATGAAAAACGTGGCCGGCTACGATGTTTCGCGCCTGCTGGCGGGGTCCATGGGCACGCTGGGCCTGATCCTGGAAGTGTCGCTGAAGGTGCTGCCCCTGCCGCTGCGCGAAGCGACGTTGCGCGTGGCGTGCGCGGAAATCGCCGCCTTGCGCTTGCTCAATGAATGGGCGGGCAAGCCGCTGCCGATATCGGCCAGCTGCTGGCACGACGGCGTGCTGACGCTGCGTCTGTCCGGCGCTGAAGCGGCCGTGTCGGCGGCGCTGCACACGCTGGGCGGCGAGCTGCTGGCAGCCGATGAGGCGGCCGCCTTCTGGCTGGCCGTGCGCGAACAGACGCACGCTTTCTTTGCGGGCGCGGGCAGCTTGTGGCGCTTGTCGCTGCCGCCGCACGCCAGCGCCGTGATTGTAAAAGGGCGCCAGCTGATCGAGTGGGGCGGCGCGCAGCGCTGGCTGAAGCTCGATGGCGACGCCGATGTGCAAGGCGCCCAGGAAATCCGCCAGGCGGTGGCTGCCGCTGGCGGTCACGCCACCCTGTTCCGCGGCGGCGACAAGACGGTGGGCGTGTTCCACCCGCTGGCGCCCGCCATCGCCACCATCCACCAGCGCCTGCGGCAGGCTTTCGACCCTGCCGGCATCTTCAACCCGCACAGAATGTATTGAGCGCGCATGCAAACCAATCTCGCCGATTTCATCAAGAATACGCCGGCAGGCGACGAAGCCGAAGCCATCTTGCGCGCCTGCGTGCATTGCGGCTTTTGCACGGCCACCTGTCCCACCTACCAGCTGCTGGGCGACGAGCTCGATGGCCCGCGCGGACGCATCTACCTGATCAAGCAAGTGCTCGAAGGCGCGCCCGTCACGGCCAAGACGCAGACGCACCTGGACCGCTGTCTGACCTGCCGCAACTGCGAGTCGACCTGTCCCTCGGGGGTGCAGTACGGGCGCCTGGTCGACATCGGCCGCAACGTCGTCGAACAGCGCGTGCAGCGCCCCTTGCGCGAACGCGCCTTGCGCTTCGCCCTGAAGGAAGCCTTGCCGCGCCGCTGGCTGTTTACGCCCGTGTACAAGGCGGGGCAGGCGCTGCGGCCCTTGCTGTCAAAAGGCTTGCAGGATAAATTGCGCCCGGGCGCCGCCGCCGGTGCATGGCCCGCGCGCCAGCACGCGCGCAGCATGCTGCTGCTCGACGGCTGCGTGCAGCCGGCCATGTCGCCCAACATCAACGCGGCCACGGCGCGCGTGCTCGATGCGCTGGGCGTGCAATTGATCGTCGCGCCGAAGGCCGGTTGCTGCGGCGCGCTGCGCCATCACCTGAACGACCAGGAAGCGGCGCTGGACGACATGCGCCGCAATATCGACGCCTGGTGGCCGTATGTCGACAGTGCCGAAGCCATCGTCATGACGGCGTCCGGCTGCGGCGCAACGGTGAAGGAATACGGCCATTTGCTGGCGCACGACGCGCAGTATGCGGAGAAGGCGCGCCGCATCGCCGCACTGACGCGCGATTTGTCCGAGGTCATGCCGGCGTTTGAAAACGAGCTGGTGGCGCAGCTGAAAGGGCGCATCGGCAAAAAAGTCGCGTATCACCCGCCGTGCACCCTGCAGCACGGCCAGCAAATCCGCGGCAAGGTGGAGCAGGTGCTGCGCGCCGTCGGCGTCGACGTGCGCCTGTGCGCCGACAGCCATTTGTGCTGCGGTTCGGCGGGCACGTATTCGATCCTGCAACCGGCCCTGTCGCAGCAGCTGCGCGATAACAAGGTGGCAAACCTGGAAGCGTGCGAGCCCGATGAAATTGTGTCGGCCAATATCGGCTGCCTGAGCCACCTGCAGTCGGGCACCGAGACGCCCGTGCGGCACTGGATCGAGTTGATCGACTCCGCTTTGTCCCAGGTCAAATAGACACTTCGCTATATTGGGCAGTTTTCCATTGTGGCGCCGGGATGAAATTGTGCGCCCACTCCAGCACGGCGTCGGCCGGCATGGGGCGGGCGATGCCGTAGCCTTGCGCCAGGTCGCAGCCCAGCTGGATCAGGCGCGCGCCATGTTCGACGCTTTCCACGCCTTCGGCAATCACCGTCAAACTGAATGAACGGGCCAGGCCGATGACGGCGCGCACCAGGTGCAGGTCGTCGCGGTCGTTGAGCATGTTGCGCACGAAGCTTTGGTCGATCTTGACGATGTTCGCCGGCAGGCGCTTCAAATACGACATCGACGAGTAGCCGGTGCCGAAATCGTCGAGCGCGAACGTGATGCCCAGCGCCTGGCAGGCGCGGATGATGCGGCGCACGTCCTCGATGTCGTGCAGGGCCGACGATTCGAGGATTTCCAGTTCCAGCATGCTGGCGCACACGCCGGGAAATTCGCCGAGGATGGTTTCCAGGCGCGAGACGAAATCGGGTCGCTGGAAGTGGCGCGCCGCGATATTCACGCTGACCACCCAGTGCTTGCCGGCCGCACTCCAGCGCTGCAGCTGCCACAGGGCCTGGCGTAGCACCCATTCGCCGATGTCGATGATCAGGTCCGTCTGCTCTACCAGCGGCAGGAATTGCGCCGGTGCCAGCACGCCGCGGCGTGCATGCTGCCAGCGCAGCAGCGCTTCCATGCCCACCACCGTGCCGGCGCGCATGTTGACCTTGGGCTGGTAGTACAGCCGCAGTTCGCCGTTGATCAGGGCCTGGCGCACTTCCGTGCGCTGGTTGTGGTGGGTGCGCACTTCTTCATCGAGGTTGGTATCGAAGAAGTGGTACTGGTTGCGCCCCGTCAATTTCGCCTGGTAGACGGCGTGGTCGGCGTGGCGCAGCAGGCTTTCCGTATTCAAGTCCTTGCCCGCATAGACGGCGATGCCGGCGCTGGCCGTCATGTGCAGCGCCTGCTGGTCGCACTGGTAGGGGCGGCTCAGTTCCTGCATCAATTGCGTGACGTTCTGTTCGATGCTGGCGATATTCACCTGGCCGCACAGCAGCATGACGAATTCATCGCCGCCCAGGCGCGCCGCGTAGTGGACCTGGCCCGTAAAACTGTGCAGGCGGCCCGCCACCTGCTTGAGGATTTCATCGCCCGCTTCGGCGCCGTAGCGGTCGTTGATGACCTGGAAGTGGTCGAGGTCGAACAGGCAGACGGCCAGCAGGCGCTGGCGTTCGCGCGCCAGGAACAGTTCCTGTTCGAAGCGGGCGGCCAGCGCGGCACGGTTGGGCAAACCCGTCAGTACATCATTGTAGTTTTGCCATGATAATTTTTGCAGCGCCTGCTGCATGTGCACGGTTTCGTTGAGCTGCTCGCCCAGCTGGCGCTGGCTGGTCTTCAGCGAGGAAAACAGTTCTTCGACATCGCCGGCCATGCTGTTGAACGAGTGCGATACGGCTTGCGCTTCGGGCGTGGCGCCAGCGGCCAGGCGCACGGCGAAGTCGCCTTCGCGGAAGCGGTCGGTCGCTTGCACCAGCCGCGCCAGCAAGCGCCGGTGCGTGGCCAGGATCAAGCCCAGCAAGAGGAAGACCAGCACGATATTGATGGTGCTGAGGACGGCCTGTTCGCGCACCCGCTGCCATACCTGCGCCAGGGGCAGGCCGGGCGTGTAGTGCAGGGCGAGGATGCCGTCGCCGCCGTCCGGCAGCGCCACCGTCAGGCGGCTGCGGATGGCCGTGATGCCGGCCAGGCGCGCGAACCATGCCGGCACCGTGGCCGCCACGCTGTCGGCCGGCGGTTTGTCGGCCAGCACTTCGACATGCGCGTCAGCCGTGTCCCAGCGCGCGGAAACGAGGCTGCGGTTCAGCGGCAGGGCGCCGCGCAGCACCTGGCGCACGCTGTCGTGCATCGCGTGACTGTCCGTGTGTACGCTCAGCGGCAGCACGCTATTGGCCAGGAACAGGTCGAGTTGCCGGGCATCGCTCTGGTAGCGCGCCTTTGCCAGCGCCGTTTCCGTACCGAGCAGGGCGTGATAGCGAACGGCGGAAACGGCGAGTATCAGGAAGAAAATAGGAATGAAGAGACGGGAATAAATGCCCATCCGCATCCATGAAGATATGAATTTCCCAAAGACTGGCATCGTTTTTTGATCGATATCTGCGAATAATTATGTCAACATTATCACCGAAATTTGCTATTGGAAACACAATATTAATATCAAGCATGAAATAAATACGGATAGCTTGATTTCAATGTTTGTTGTTTTAAATCAAAGCGTCGCGTGCTATTCCTGTATTAATTGCCGAATGTCGGCCGCCAGGCTGGCCGGTTTGCTGGCCGTCGCGTAGCGGCGAAATACGCTGCCATCCTTGCGCACCAAAAACTTGGTGAAATTCCATTTGATCGCTTGCGTGCCGAATATGCCGGGCGCTGCCTGTTTTAATTGCGCAAACAGGGGATGGGTGTGCGGACCATTGACGTCGATCTTGGCAAACAGGGGAAAGGTGACGCCGAAGTTTTTCTCGCAAAAAGCGCCGATGTCCGCATTCGAGCCCGGTTCCTGGTGGCGGAATTGGTTGCAGGGAAAGCCCAGCACGACCAGACCCTGCTCGTGAAATTCGCGGTACAGCGCTTCCAGGCCCTGGTATTGCGGCGTGAAGCCGCAGGCGCTGGCCGTATTGACGATCAGTAGCACCTTGCCCTTGTAGCGCGCCAGGTCGACCGGCGTGCCGTCCAGCGCCTCGGCCTGGAAAGCGTGGATGCTGCTCATGTCAGAGCAGTCCCAGTTTGGTGGTGCCCGCTTGCGGGGCCGGTTCCGGCGCCGTTGCGCCCTTGAGCATGATTGTCAGGCGCAGGTCATTGACGGAGTCCGCATTGCGCAGCGCGTCTTCATAGCTGATGGCGCCCCCTTCGTGCAGGTCGAACAGGGCCTGGTCGAACGTCTGCATGCCAAGCTCGCGCGATTTTTTCATCAATTCCTTGATCTCGTGCACCTGGCCCTTGAAGATCAGATCGCTCATCAGCGGCGAATTGAGCAGGATTTCCAGCGCCGCCTTGCGCCCGCCGCCTTCCTTGTTGGGCATCAGCCGCTGCGAAATCATGCCCTTCAAATTGAGCGACAGATCCATCAGCAGCTGCTGGCGCCGCTCTTCGGGGAAGAAATTGATGATGCGGTCCAGCGCCTGGTTGGCGTTGTTTGCGTGCAGGGTCGCCAGGCACAGATGGCCCGTCTCGGCGAATGCGATGGCGTGGTCCATGGTCTCGCGGTCGCGGATTTCGCCGATCTGGATTACGTCAGGCGCCTGGCGCAGGGTGTTTTTCAGGGCCGTGGCCCAGTCGTCCGTATCGACGCCCACCTCGCGCTGGGTGACGATGCAGTTGCCGTGCGGATGGATGAATTCCACGGGGTCTTCGATGGTGATGATGTGGCCGTGGCTGTGCGCGTTGCGGTGGCCCACCATGGCCGCCAGCGTGGTCGACTTGCCGCAACCCGTGGCGCCCACCATGATGACGAGGCCCCGCTTGCTCATCACGATGTCTTGCAGAATGGCGGGCAGGCCCAATCCATCCAGCGTGGGGATGGCGGTATTGATCAAGCGCAAGACCATGCCTGCCTGACCCATCTGCACGAAGGCGGACACGCGGAAACGCCCGAGGCCGTCCGGGCTGATGGCGAAATTGGCTTCGCGGCTGGACGCGAATTCGGCCGCCTGGCGTTCGTTCATGAGGGCGCGCACGTAGCCGGCCGCCTGTTGCGCATCGAGCGCGGCGCCCGCCAGCGGCGTCAGCTTGCCGTCGAGCTTGATGGCGGCAGGAAAACCGGCCGTGATGAACAGG
The DNA here is from genome assembly GCF_003096775.1 of Janthinobacterium sp. 78. Classification (NCBI taxonomy): domain Bacteria; kingdom Pseudomonadati; phylum Pseudomonadota; class Betaproteobacteria; order Burkholderiales; family Oxalobacteraceae; genus Janthinobacterium; species Janthinobacterium sp. 78. The sequence goes on from NZ_QENT01000001.1 coordinate 1,219,331, forward strand.
TCGGAGCCGCCCCGTGCGCGCATCTGCGCCAGCAGCGCGTGCATGGCGCCATAGTATTCGTGCGTCGTTTGCATGGGCTTATCCGGGGAAGTTTTCAGGCGATTTGGCGGCCGCGCGGGCCGCTTCGGCCGAGATCGTGCCGCGCCGCACCAGGTCGCTCAAGCACTGGTCCAGGGTCTGCATGCCCACGTTGCTGCCCGTCTGGATGGCCGAATACATTTGCGCCACTTTCGCTTCGCGGATCAGGTTGCGCACGGCGGGCGTGGCCAGCATGATTTCATGCGCGGCCACGCGGCCCGCGCCGTCCTTGGTTTTCAGCAAGTTCTGCGAAATAACGGCTTGCAGGGATTCGGACAGCATGGCGCGCACCATTTCCTTTTCCTCGGCGGGGAAGACGTCGATGATGCGGTCGATCGACTTCGCCGCCGACGAGGTGTGCAGGGTGCCGAACACCAGGTGGCCCGTTTCGGCCGCCGTCAGTGCCAGGCGGATGGTTTCCAGGTCGCGCAATTCGCCCACCAGTATCACGTCCGGGTCTTCGCGCAGGGCCGAGCGCAGCGCGTTGCTGAACGAATGCGTATGCGATCCCACCTCGCGCTGGTTGATCAGGCATTTTTTTGGCTCATGCACGAATTCGATCGGGTCTTCGATGGTCAGAATATGGTGGTTCAGGCGTTCGTTGACGTGGTTCACCATGGCCGCCAAGGTGGTCGACTTGCCGGAGCCGGTCGGACCCGTGACGAGCACGAGGCCGCGCGGACGCATGGCCAGCTCGCCGAAGATGCGCGGGGCGTTGAGTTCTTCCAGGCTCAGCACTTTTGAGGGAATCGTGCGCAGCACGGCCGAAGCGCCCCGTTCCTGGTTGTAGGCATTGACGCGGAAGCGCGCCAGGCCGGGAATCTCGAACGAGAAATCGCATTCCAGCGCTTCTTCATAGGCTTTGCGCTGGCTGTCGTTCATGATGTCGTAGATCATGCTGTGCACATCCTTGTGCTCGAGCGGCGCCACGTTCAGGCGGCGCACGTCGCCATGGACGCGTATCATCGGCGGCAGGCCGGAAGACAGGTGCAGGTCGGAAGCCTTGTTGCTGACGGAGAAAGCGAGTAATTCGGAGATGTCCATTTATAATCCCTGTGCCTGCATTGATGGGCTGGCGCACTGTGCCGCCGCCCCTATACACTAGAAAATGATTATGTCCACAATCGAACAGAACTTGCAAGCCGTGCGCGACAGTATTGCGCAGGCCGCCGCTGACGCGCAGCGTGCGCCGGCCGAGGTGACCCTGCTGGCCGTGTCAAAAACCTTCGGCGCGGACGCCGTGCTGGCCGCCATGCGCGCGGGCCAGGTGGCGTTTGGCGAAAATTATCTGCAGGAAGCGCTCGACAAGATCGCCTTGGTGAAGGAGGCCGCACCGCAGCACGTCCCGGCATGGCACTTCATCGGCCCCATCCAGAGCAACAAGACGCGCCCCATCGCCGAACACTTCGATTGGGTGCACACGGTGGAGCGGGAAAAGATCGCCGTGCGCCTGTCCGAGCAGCGCCCGGCCGGCTTGCCGGACCTGAATATCTGCCTGCAAGTCAATATCAGCGGCGAAGCGAGCAAGAGCGGCGTGACGCCGGCTGACTTGCCGGCGCTGGCGCGCGCCGTGGCGCAATTGCCCCGCTTGCGCTTGCGCGGCCTGATGGCGATTCCCGAGCCGGAAACGGATGTCAACCTTCAGCGCGCTGCCTTTGCGCAATTGCGCGTGCTGTACCAGCAATTGAAGGCCGACGGGCTGGCGCTCGACACCCTGTCGATGGGCATGTCGGCCGACTTGCGTGCCGCCGTGCTGGAAGGCGCCACCATCGTACGCGTGGGCAGTGCCATCTTCGGTTCCCGTAATTACTCTCACTGATTGAATGAAAGAATCACCATGACGACAGAATTGAACATCGCCTTCGTGGGCGGCGGCAATATGGCCGCCGCCCTGATCGCCGGCCTGGCAGGCAAACTGACCCTGGGCGGCAACATCCACGTGATCGACCCGCATGCGCCCGCGCTGGAAAAATTGCAGGCGCAATTCGGCGTCACCACGGCGACTGCCGCCGGTGAAGCGCTGCGCGGCGTGGACGTGATCGTGCTGGCCGTCAAACCGCAAAGCATGCGCGAAGTGGCGGCGCAATTGCTGCCCTTCCTTGACGGGGAACGGGCGCCATTGATCCTGTCGATCGCGGCCGGCATCCGCGCGCAAGACCTGTCGCGCTGGCTCGGTGATTACCCTGCCATCGTGCGCTGCATGCCGAACACGCCGGCCCTGATCGGCATGGGCATCACGGGCATGGTGGCCAGCAGCGGCGTCAGCGACGAACAGAAAAAGACGGCGGACGCCATCCTGCGCGCCGTCGGCCAGACCGTCTGGCTCGACGACGAAGCGAAGATCGACCCCGTCACGGCCGTGTCGGGCAGCGGCCCCGCCTACGTGTTCTACTTTATCGAAGCGATGCAGCAGGCGGCTGCCGAACTGGGCTTGACGCCGGAGCAGGGCACGCAGCTGGCCATTGCCACCTTTACGGGCGCGGCGCAGCTGGCGGCGAACTCCAGCGAAGCCGTGTCGCTGCTGCGCGAGCGCGTCACGTCGAAGGGCGGCACGACGTATGCGGCACTCACCAGCATGGAAGAGAGCGGTGTGAAGGCGGCCATCGTCAAGGGCATCAAGGCGGCCGCGCAGCGCGGGCGCGAGATGGGGGACGAGCTGTCTCAGTAATCAGATCACCTTGACGGCGCGGCCGATGTATAAAATCGGCCCCGTCGGCCGGCCAGTGGGCGAACCCGTAGCCGGTTCCAGCGTGATTTCAAACAGTTGCTCAGGCTGCAGCGGCGGCAGCTTGTCCAACGTCAGCTTGAGGCTTTGCCCAGGCTTGACCAGGCCCAGCGAGACAGGCGCGCCCCAATCCTTGCCCTTGGTCCAGAATTGCAGGGCTTTTTGCTGCGGCACATTTGTTGCTCCCAGCGGGATCAGGCGCAGGTCGCGGTTCTTGCCGCCGCGTCCGCCCGCCTGCACGATCCAGCCCGGCGACTTATCCTGTGGCGCCACCAGCACGACCAGATAGCCGGGTCCGGCTGGCGCCTGCAGTTGCATGGTGACCAGCACGGCCAGCGCGGCTGTGGCCGCCAGGCCGCCGCCGGCCAGCACTCGCCAGAAGGCCAGGCTGTTCCACCACGCCTGCCAGCCGCCCGCCTGCCGCACGGTGTTCGGCGTGAACAGGCTGGCGCTGATGCGCGGCCACAGTTGCGCGGACGGCGTTTCGGGCGCCGCCAGGGTCGTCAAGGGCAGCAAGCGCTGTTCCCAGGCAGCAACGGCATCGCGCAAGGCGGCGTTGCGCGGCAAGCGCTGTTCCACTTCCGCGCGCTCGGCCAGCGCCAATGTGCCCAGCACATACTCGCTGGCCAGCCTTTGCAGTTCTTCGTCGTTGTCGATCATCCCATGCACTCCCGCAAGGCGGCCAGGCCCCGCTTGACCCAGGCCTTGACGGTTCCCAGCGGCGCTTCCAGGCGCTGCGCGATTTCGCTGTGGGTACAGCCATCGACGTAGGCGTACAGGATGCTGTTGCGCTTGGGTTCGTCCAGGTGGCCCAGGCAATCGTGCAGTTTGCCCATGTTCGCCTGCAGCGCATAGGCGTCGCCGGCGTCATCGCCTTGGCGTTGGTGCAGCAGGGTTTCCACGGTATCCTCGTCGGCCGATACTTCATGGGCGCGGGCGCGCGCCACGTTCAGTGCCTGGTGCCGCACCACCACATAGATCCAGCCCTTGCCGCTGCCGCGCGTGGCGTCGAAGCTGCCGGCGCGGCGCCAGATATTCAGGAAGGCGTCGTGCAGCACGTCTTCGGCCAGGGCCCGCTGGCGCACGATGCGCAGGGCCACGCCCAGCAGGTAGCGGCTTTCCTGCTGGTACAGGCCGTGCAATGCCTGCTGCTCGCCCCTGGCGCAGGCGCGCAGGGCGGCATCGTAGTCGAACGGAGTGGCTGGGGCTGGCAAGGTGGGCGCAATCGTTTGAAGTTGACGGTTAGCAAGTTTTCAATGCCGAGTATAGGCCAGAAACCAGCTTGCCAGCCGTCGCTTGAAAGGATTTATGCCGATTTCCAAAAAATGTAATCGGCCTGGTAGGGCACCCATTGCTTGGCGCCGACGGACTCCATGCCGCAGGGGCTGCTTGGCGCCACGCCGCCGCTGGTGGCCACGCGCTGGATGTAGCTGACGCCCTGCATGGCGCCGCTGCCCATGGCCGGGTTGGCTTTTACCAGTTGATACGGAATATTGCCCGCGCCGGCCGGCGCCACGGCCACTTGCGTCGCCGTCACTTTCGAGCCGTCCAGGCTGGCCCAGGTGGCAGGCGGACCGACATACGTGCCCACTTGCATGCCGCTGCGGTCGTTCAAGGCCGCATCCGGGCCCACGAAGACCCATTCATGGCCCGGCATGTCTTTTTTCGCCTTGCATTCATAGGCGATCTTGCCCACGCCCACTGTCTGCATGGCGACTTGATGACCATCGGGCACTTTGACGGCGCTCGGCAATTGTTCCTGCGAGTAGCGCGCGCTCATAGGGGCGCAGGCGCTCAGCAGCAGAGCGGCGCCCAGTACAGTGAGTGCGGGGACGGAAACGGCATGGCGTGGGGCAGTGAAGGCAAGCATGGCAAACTCCTGGTAGTTGGCTCAACCGGTTGGTTGATGTCATTACTACGCAGGGGATCGCCATTTGGATGCAGCCAGGAAAAAATATTTTAGAACGCCTATCAAAACCTACTGCGCGTCGTAATTTGCGGCCTGCGATGCTCACTGTACCTTCGTACAGTTGCGCTTCTCGACCACAACTTCCTTCCGCTCGCTACGGTTTTGTTAGGCGTTGTTAGTCTGGTGTTTCTTTCTTGCTGAAACGCTGCGCCAGCGCCAGCACGACGGGCAGGGCGGTGGTGGCGTGCTTGAGCAGCGCGCCGCTGGCCCGCAGCAGGGGCAGGAAGCGGCGCGGGCGCACCAGCAGCAGGCCCAGCACGGCGCCTCCTATCATCAGGGGAACCTTGAAACGCGTGGCCAGGGTGTGGCGCAGATTGCCTCCCGTCAAAGGTTGCAGCAACTGGCGCGTCTGCACGCCCAGGGCCAGGCGCTGCAGCGCGCATTCGGCCAGCAGCGCGTCGCGTCGCTGCGCCAGGCTGGCGGCCGTGTGCACATGCGATAACTTGGTGGGATGCGTGGTCATGGCCGCTCCGATTCCCGGCGCGCCAGCAATTGCAGCTCGTCCAGGTCTTTGTTCAGTTCGGAAAGTGTGAAGGACAGCAGTTTCGGCTTGCTGCGGAAACTGGCGCGCACACCGAGCAGGGTGGCGAGGGCGGCAGCGATGAAGGTGGCGGCCGTGATGGCGATGGCGGCGATGCGGTGCGTGTCCCAAAATAACACGATGACGAGGAAGACCAGCAGCACCAGGCCGACAAACAGGCACAGCAGCGCCAGCATGGCCAGCGCCAGATAGGACAGGAAGCGCAGCGACTCTTCTTCCATTTCCACGGCCGCCAGGGCCAGACGGGTCTGGACGATGGCGGCGAGAGTCGCTGCGACTTGGGCGACATGGTGCACGATAGCCATATGCTGCCTTTCGCGTCAGGAGACGGCCTGCGCCGTCGGTACTGCGTCGTTACGATCTAGCGGCGTGACGAGGAAAGCAGCAGGCCGAACAGCACGCCGACGACGGCGCCCGCGCCGACAGCTTTCCATGGATTGTCCTGCACGTATTCATCGGTGGCCTTGGCCGCCTTCTTGGTACGTTCGAGCAAGTCTTCTTCCAGCTTGATCAAGTCTTTCTTGGCCGTTTCCAGGGTGGCGATGAACTTGTCCTTGACGGCTTTGACATTCTCTCCCGTCTGATCCTTGGCGCCATCGAGCCAGCCTTCCGCTTCATTGATGACGGTTTTCAGGTCGCCGACCAGTTTGTCGCGCGCCTTGTCGGCGTCGGCGAGGATGCTGTCGCTGCTGGATTTTCCGGTATGTATCGAGCTCATGTATTACCTCATGGAAGTGAAACTGCACAGTGAAATACCAGTGTAGGCAACAGCGGACAGGCTAGTCTTGCGCCGCCTCAAGAGCTGCTGCGGCGCAAGGATCATTGATTAACGGAAAGCAAAGTCCAGCACCACGCCCGCAAACACCGCTGCTCCTAGCCAGTTATTATGCCGGAACGCGGCAAAACACGGCATACGCTCGCGTGCGCGGATCAGGGTGTAGTGGTAAATGGCGCAAGCGGCCGCCACCAGCAAGCCCGCCACATACCAGTAGCGCAAGCCCAGGTGCCAGCCGCAGACCAGCCACAGCAGCAGGAAAGCGGCATAGCACAGCATGATGATGGCCACGTCGTAGCGGCCAAAGGTGATGGCCGAGGTCTTGATGCCGATCTTTAAGTCGTCGTCGCGGTCGACCATCGCGTATTCCGTATCGTAGGCCACAGCCCAGAAGACATTGCCCAGCAACAGCAGCCAGGCGACGACGGGCACGCCATCCGTGATGGCGGCAAAGCCCATGGGGATGCCGAAGCCGAAGGCGATGCCGAGATATGCTTGCGGAATCGCAAAGAAACGCTTGAAGTAGGGATAGGTGCCGGCGATGATGACGGCGGCCACCGACAGTTGCTTGGTCAGCGCATTCAAGGGCAGGATCAGGCAGAAGGCCAGCACGGTCAGCACGCCGGCCACGGCCAGCGCTTCCTTGCCGCTGATGCGCCCGCTGGTGATGGGACGGTCCACCGTGCGCTTGACGAATTTGTCGATATCCTGGTCGGCGTAGTCGTTGATGGCGCAGCCAGCCGAGCGCATCAGGAAAGTGCCAAGCGTAAAAATGAGCAGCAGCCGCCAGTCCGGCACGCCCTGCTGCGCCAGCCACAGCGCACACAGGGTAGGCCACAGCAGCAATACGGTACCGATAGGCTTGTCCAGCCGTATCAGGCGGAAATACAGCGCCAGCTTGTTCATGGAAGACTCGATCTTGTTGAAGAGAAAGGTCGATTATCGCAAATAGTATGCAAATGTACTATTTGATGTCCTCGACCTACGCGTCGCGTAACTGCGTAATGCCGGGCAGGTTGCAACTGGCGATGGCCGCACACAAGGCATCGATGGCCGCCTTGCGCGTAAAACTCTTGCGCCACAACATCACCACCCTGCGCGATGGCACGGGGGCGGCGAAGGGCCGGTATTCGAGCATGCCGTCGGTGGCGTGCATATTGGTGACGGAGGCGCGCGGCAGCACCGTCAAGCCGATGCCGCTGGCCACCATGTGGCGGATGGTTTCCAGCGAGGAACCTTCAAACGTGCGCTGCATGCCGTTGCCGGGCGAGGAAAAACGCGCCATTTCGGGGCACACTTCCAGCACCTGGTCGCGGAAGCAGTGGCCATTGCCCAATAGCAGCATGGTTTCCGATTTCAAGTCTTGCGCGGCGATTTTTTCACGTGCGGTCCACGGATGCTGGCGCGGCATGGCAACGACGAACGGTTCGTCATACAGTTCCTGCATGGCCATGCCGTGGTCGGGCAGGGGCAGGGCCATGATGGCCACGTCCAGTTCGCCCTGGCGCAGCAATTCGAGCAGGCGAACCGTGAAGTTTTCCTGCAAAATCAAAGGCATTTGCGGCACCTGGTCTATCATGGCCTTGACCAGGGGTGGCAGCAGGTAGGGGCCGATCGTGTAGATCACGCCCAGACGCAGGGGGCCGGCCAGCGGGTCCTTGTTTTGTTTGGCGAGTTCCTTGATGGCGGCCGTCTGTTCCAGCACGCGTTCGGCTTGCGCGATGATCTGCGCGCCCAGGGGCGTGACGGAGATTTCCGCACCGCCCCGTTCGAACAGGACCACGCCCAATTCGTCTTCGAGTTTCTTGATGGCCACTGACAGGGTGGGCTGGGCAACGAAGCAAGCTTCGGCGGCGTGGCCGAAGTGCTTCGCGCGCGCGACTGCAACGATATATTTCAGTTCAGTCAGTGTCATAGTTTGATTGAAACACAGGAAGTGCTTACTTGCAATGAATGAAAGGTGGCGCGCACCTGAAACTGTGGCGCCGATGGCGTATTGTAGCGGATCGCCCCCTATAATGCGGGGCCGGGCAGCGAAGGCAGAGGGCTGCCCGCGCTGGCGGCGGCATGCAAGGCGACAGCCACGCCGGAGCGTGACCAACTTTAACCCAAGAAGAGATATCCATGCCTGATTTTGAAAACAAACTGTGCGGCCGTGAGGAATTGCGCGCCCGCGCCGCAGCCTTGCCGAAACCGGTGGTGGTGACGAATGGCGTGTTCGACATTCTGCACCGCGGCCACGTGACGTACCTGGCGCAGGCGCGCGCGCTGGGCGCCTCGCTGGTGGTGGCCGTGAATACCGATGCATCGGTAAAACGCCTGGGCAAGGGCGACGACCGTCCCCTGAACAGCTGCGAAGACCGCATGGCCGTGCTGGCTGCGCTGGAAGCGGTGAGCCTGGTGGTGCCATTTTCGGAAGACAGCGCCCTGGAAGTGGTGCAGGAAATCGAACCGGAAATCTATGCCAAGGGCGGTGACTATGACATGGCGGCCATCCCCGAAGGCAAGGCCGTGCTGGCGTATGGCGGTCAGGCCGTGGCCATCGATTTCGCGCACGACCGCTCGACCACCAAGCTGCTGACGAAAGTGCGCACGCAGCAGGGCTGAGGAACGCCGTCAATGTTTCCATACAGATAAAAAGACGTTACTATGAGAACTGCCAGGGTTGCGACCTCATTGCGTCAGCCCCAGCACCCGTTACACCGCCTGATAGGCATTGCTAGTCATAGAAAATACATGGATCTTAAAACTTCTGGGGATTGGGCTGTGCCCTCCGGCGTCTGGTACGTCGACGACGATGGCGCGTGGAGCATGCAGCGCAGCGCGGACGGCCAGAACGTCTCGCCCCTGCTGAGCCAGGCCGATATCGGCAAGCTGATGCACGCGCGGCGCCTGCCGGCTGCCGCTGGCGCGCCCGTGCGGCTGTTTCCGCCTGAATTTTCGTTCGATCCCGCCTCGGGCGCGGCCTTGCAGGTGCCGCCCGACACTTCAATTACCCCGCCGTGGGTGCCGCCCTACGGCGCGCAGCCCGTCAGCGACGTGCCACCGGCTGGCGCGGCCGGCTTGCGCCAGGCCAGCGTGCCCCTGAAGCTGGCGGACCAGCGCGTGCGCGAAGAGCATGCGCAAGCCGATGCCTCGCTGCCCATGCCGCCGCCGGGTGAATACGAATTCTTTTCCGCCCGCTTCGGCACCAGCGCGCCCGCGCTGCTGGCGCTCGATCCGCGCAAGGCCGTCTTGCACGCCTGGCTGCCCGCCTCGCAACGCTGGCTGGCGCTGGACCCCGACCATGGCAGCCTGCTGGCCGAATCGGATCTGGCCCACGGTGCTTGGCGCGCCGAGCTGGTGCCGGAGTTCAACAGTGTGCTGGTCTTGCCGACCAGCCATGGCCTGGCCTGCATCCGTCCCGACGTGCCTTCGCTCACTTACGTGGTCGAGCATGTGGGCGGCGCGCCGTGTGTGGCCGCACCTGTCTGGTTCCAGAATCGTTTGTGGGCGCCCTTGCGCGACGACGATGGCCGCATCCGCTTCGTCAATCTTGACGCGCAACAAAAGCCGGGCAGCGACGTGCTGCTCGATGGCGTCGTGGACCTGGGTGCCGTCGGCGCGCCCGTGGCCTACAACCGCATGGCCGTGTGGCCGTGCGCCAACGGCCAGTTGCGCTTGCAGCTGCAGCCCGATGGCAACGTGGCCGCGTCGTTTACGTCCTGGCCCGAAGGGCTGGTGCCGCACTTCGAATTCGGCAGCCCTTACCTGTCGCGCGACGGTGGCCTGTGGCAACTGTGCTTTGAAAGCCGGCGCGGCACTTATGTCTATGTGAAACTGGGTGGCCAGGTCGAGAAGGCCGACGCGCTGGCGCCGCGCCTGTGTTCGGGCAACTTCAATTACCGCTTCGCCACCAAGCTGAAAACGGCGCCGTGGGAAGAGCCGGAACACGGCGACGATGGCGGCAAGAACCAGGCTGTCATGCCGCTGCTGGAATCGAGTGCTGGCAACAGCGTCTTTGGCGTCAAGTTTGCCACCAGCGCCGGCCTGTCGAGCGTGCTGCGCTCGAACGAGCGCCTGGCGGCCCAGCTGGTGCAGGACGACGAATTGCGCGAAACCGTGTTTCATACGTTTGCCGTCAGCGAGCCGTGGCGCGTGCGCCTGTTTGTCCATGAAGGCACCTTGTGGGCGTATCATCCGCTGCTGTCGCGCATCGATGGCTGGGCCTTGCAGGCATGAAGGCGCGCTTACTGACGGTGGCCTGCGCCGCGTTTTTCAGCGCTGCCGCCGCGCACGCGGCCGGCATCCAGCAAGCGTTTCTGGTGCAAAACTCGGGCTGGATGGAGCCGTTTTATACGGATGAACATTCGCAACTGAAAGCCCTCGTGGGCGCCGTGGCGCAGGCCGCCACGAGCCCGTCCGATAAAGTCTATACGCTGGCGTTCAGCCAGAGCAGCGGCAGCAATGTGTCGCCCGCACTGATCGGGCAGGGGCAGGGTGGCGCTGGCGTGGCAGGCCAGCTGGCCAGCCTGGGCCTGGCGCGCAAGAGCGCCGGTGGCGCGCTGGCCGACACGGATTTCCAGGAAGCCGTGACCAAAACCATCACGGGGCCGTTCCAGTCCGCGTCCGGCATCGTGTGGATCTTTACGAATAACAAGAACAGCCCGAACAACGACAGCCAGACGGCCGAGCGCAACCGCGACTTTTACCGTTTGCTGCACCTGGAGCCGTCGATCACCAAGACCTTGGTGTTTCCGCTGCGCATGCCCGTGCAGGGCAAGCTGTACAGCGCCAAGGGTTTGATGGTGTATGCGCTCGCGTATGGCCAGCCCGCGTCCGAGGCGTTGACCCGCATCCTGGCCGAAGGGCGGTTGTCGCAAGTGCTGACGCGTCCGCCCGCGCGATTGAAACCGGTGGACCAGGATGCCGTGCGCATCGTGCCCCAGTCCGTCAAGAACAGTCCCAATGTGCACGCCAGCCTGGGCCGCGACGGGCGCACCATCGTGCTCGACGTCGATGCGGCGAACCTGGTGCCGCAAGTGGTGCTGCAGGCGTCCTTGCAAAACATGTTTTTCCCGTACGTGATCGACAGCGCCAGGGTGCACGCCAGCCTGGCGGGCCAGAACGCGCCGCTGCACGTTGCGCCAGATCAAATCCGCCAGCTGCAGCCGGGCGCCAGCCAGGCCGTGCAGGTACAGTTTGCGTTGCCGATGGCGCAGATTCCCTCGCCGTGGTCGGCGCAGGCGATCGCCGCCATGGGCAAGCAAGTGATGCTGCCGATGCAGGCGCAGGTGGGCCTGTCGGAACAGCGGCTGGCGCTGGCGCCCAGTTTTGGCAAGGATTTGCAGGAACTGTTCCCCGGCGACCCGATCTCAAGCATGTTCACGCCGCCCGACAGCGTGCGCGCCTCGCAGGCGACGATCCCGCTGCTGGTGCGCATCCAGTACCCGCTGCTGCCCGTGCTGGTACTACTGGGCGGCGTGCTGGCGCTCGTGCTGGGTCTGCTGGCGCTGGGTTTGCTGGGCACGCGCGCCACGCGCTACAAGGTGATGGCTGACGGCGTGCAGCGGCAAGTGTTATTAAAACCATACAAAAGCGTGCAGATCCGCGATGATAACGGCCGCGACATCGGCGAACTCAAGCGTGGCCTGGGCAAGCCGGCCGTGGTGCGCGTGGCCGAAGGCCATACCCTGAGCCTGGCCTGATAACGATTTCCTTCTAAACTATTCAAATCCACCAGAGGCATACCATGGCGCAAGACACTCCCAAAGACAACGCAGGTTTTACTTTGCCAGCCCCGGTAGCGGCCCCCGCATCCGCGCCACCGGCTGCCGATGCAGCGGGCGCATCAGCGTCCGCCACCACGGCCACCACCGAAGCTGCGCCCGCGTTGGACCCTGCCAGCACCACCGATACCTCGTCGCGCGACACCCTGGTCGGCGGCGTGGTGCTGTTGCTGCTGTTCATCGCCTTTTTCTTTGCCAAGAATGCCTATGCGAATGGCCTGGTGGCCAAGCGCGTGCCGCCGAACAAGGCCAATGCCTCGGGCTGGTGGCTGTTCATCTTCCTGGCCAGCCTGGCAACCGGTGTCGTGCTGGCCGCCGTGAACGCGCATAAATTCCTCGCGCCACTGTTCATGGGACCGCTGGTGCTGGTGGGCCTGGTCGCGTTACTGTTGACCTTTACATCGAGCCGCCGCTAAGCCGCACGCCGTCGTACGCATCATCGAAGGAATCACCATGGCAGAGAACCTGAACCAAACCATCCCCGGCGGCGCCAGCGAGCGCAAGCAGGACAAGATCATCGAACTGCGCCCGACCCTGTTCATCGGCATCGGCGGCACGGGCATGCAGGTGCTGATGCGCGTGCGCCGGCGCATCCTCAACACCCTGTGGGGCGGCGCGGGCAAGCGCACGCGCATCGAGGGCTTGGCCGATTTTCCCATCGCGCAATTCATCCATTTCGACCTCGACAATGGCGCCGTGATCGAAAGCGGCGAATCGCAGGCGAAGGACTTGCAGTTCGACCAGGTGAAGTTCACGGATGATGACAAGGTGGTCGAATCGTTCGACATGGACAAGTACAGCCGCGATGAAGACTCCCTGGAGAAATATCCGCACATCAAGGAATGGCTGCCCTTGACGCCGCAGCGCATCCGCGAACTGCGTTTCGACATGAGCAGCGGCGCCGGCCAGATCCGCGCCGTGTCGCGCCTGTATTTCTTCGACAAGTACGCGAAGATCCGCGACAAGATCCGCTTGAAGTTGAAAGCCCTGAAGGCGGGCCTGTCGCACGAGCGCCAGCTGGCCGAACTGGGGTTGCGCATGGAAACGAACCGTTTCCGCATCGTCATCGTCGGCTCCGTTGCCGGTGGCACGGGTTCCGGTTCCTTCCTCGACATGGGCTTGCTGGCGCGCTGGCTGGCGCGCAGCGAAGTGGGCGCGGCCGACGTCGAGCTGATGCTGTTCTTGCCGACCGGCTACACCAAGGCCAACAAAGACCGGGTCGAGGCCAACGGCTATGCGGCGCTGATGGAGCTGGAATCGGCGATGATGGGCAACAAGGGCTATGTGGGCCGCTGGGATGCGTATGACCGTCCGGAATTGACGCGCGAGCCGTACAGCGAGGTGTACCTGATCGATTCGGGCAACCTTGCCCAGCAGCACACCAAGGATGTCAGCGACGTCTATCACATGGTGGCCGACTCGCTGTTCGAGGATTTCGCCTCGGCCGACTTCGCGCGCGCCAAGCGCTCGATCGCCGTCAACCAGGCGCAGCACAAGAACTCGCTGTACAACGCGCCCGTGCCGCAAGACCGCTTCGGCGACATGCGCCTGTATTTCTCGAAGCGTTTTTCTTCGTTCGGCATGGCCGTGCTCGATACGCGCCAGGAAGCGGCGCGCGACGAGCGGGCGCACCGCTGGGCCGGCGCCATGCTGCAAGCGTTCTTTGGCGTGGGCGGCACGGATGCGGGCGCCAACCGCGCCACCGATACGCAGCGCGATAATTTCCTTGCCGCCAATATGTTCCTGAAGGGCACGCCGTTCAGCGATTTCCCCGAGTTTTCCGACAAGAGCATCGAATTGAAGCGCTCCAGCGGCGATTTCATCGATTTCCGCATCGTCGACGAATTACTGGAAGACCGCCACGGCCACTTGCTGGCCGGCGTGGAAAACCGCGTCAACACGCGCATCAACGATATCCGCACGGGTTTCGACCGCAGCGAATGGCCGGCGCAGGTGCGCGATGCCATGAAGCATCTGGAACGCGACGCCGTGCGCGACCAGGATTCCACGGCCGATACGACGGAAGACCGCATCAGCAAGCGCCGCCGCGAAGTGCTCGACGACGTCAAGAAAGTCGTGCGCGACCAGCTGTATGGCTATCTGGATAATAAAGAGTTCGGCGGCCTGGAATACGTGCTGTCGCTGGTGGAACAGATCAAGGACCGCATCGAGGCGCCGGGCAGCGGCTTGACGGCGCAAATCGGCAACAATGCCGAGCGCTACCGCGAGATCAAGGAAGCCGTGCGTTCGCGCGAATACGAGCGCTTACTGAACAATCTGGAACAGACGCGCAGCACCTTCGGTTTCCTCAGCAATGGCGAAAAGCAGGCGGGCGTGGTGATGGACCATTTGCGCACGGAAATGGCGAATGCGCTGAAATTCCATCTGCGCGCCAAGGCGGCGGACGAGTCCGTCGTCCTGCTGGGCGAACTGTCGCGCTGGCTGGGCAACCGGGTCGGCGTCGATGCGCAAGGCCGCGCGCAGTGGAATGGCCTCGTGGGCGAGCTGCAATCGGGCCGCGAAGGCGTGCTGGCCATGCTGGCGGAACTCAAAACGGCCAATACCATCTTGCAAAAGGACCTGGACAAGGAACACGCGACCCTGATCGTCATTCCCGTCACGGAAAAAGACATCGCGCTGCCATCGGCGGCCACCTTGCGCCAGTGGGCCGATGAAGCGTTCAAGGACATGGGCGGCTCGAAAGCGCTGTTCCCCATGCTGGCCGAACCGGCGCAGCGCGGCTTGATCCTGGTCAAGGTGACGCGCATGGCGGAGAACATGATCGCCACGGCGGGCCTGGTGGAAGGGGCGACGAGCACGCCCGACCCCCTGTTCGAGGCGCTGGAACAGATGGATGTCTCCGAACGCCTGGACCGCTTCCGCAAGCTGCTGGCCTGCTCCATGCCATGGATCGACGCCAACATGGCGGGCGATTTCACGGTCGTGTCGGACCAGTTCAAGTGCGTGATCGGCGTGGCCAACGCGGCCGCCTTCAAGGCGAAGTTCGGCGCCGAGCTCGAATCGTGCGTGCCGACCCAGGTGGGCATCACGGTGAGCCAGCTGGAAATCGTCGAGACGGGCATCCGCGGGCGCGCCGTCTGCTATTGCGAACTGGCCGGCGTGCCGATGACGGTGCTGCGCGGCCTGGAAGGCTGGCGCACCAGTTACCGCAAGGAAGGCGACAACGACAAGGCGCCGACCCACACGCATATCGATCCGACGCAATTCACGCATCCGATCGCGCCGAACACGGACGAGATGAAACGCCTGGCGGAAGACTTCGGCGAGTTCCTGCAAGCCATCATGCTGGGCATACTGACGCGCCACACGGGCAGAGTCGTGCCGCCGGGCCAGTACCAGTTTGCCGTCGAACCGGGCGATTTACGCCGCATCGGCAATGAACGGGCCATCCGCCAGAACGGCATGCCCGCCTCGTACGAGAAAAATATCGCCTTGCGCATCGAGGAAAAACTCGCGGCGCTTGATGCCGTGCAGACGGCGGCCCTGGCGGCACTGGCAAAATACTATGAACGGGGCGTGTATGCACCGAAGCTGGTGGCGCAGGCCGATGGCTCGCAGCTGCCGTATATCGGCTTTGGCAGCGCCATTTCCGCCGAAGTGGGCACGCGCCTGCGCGATTCTGCACGCCGCAAGGGCATGGCCAGCGATGAGCTCGACCGCACGGTACAAACCTTGCTGGGCCGCCTGAAGGAATGGGCGAATGTCATCGGCGACTCCGACAGCGACGCGTATGACTGGGAAGTGCGCGAGCCGGAAGCGGATGGCCAGCCCCGTCTGAAATACGCGATCAAGGGGGAAATGCTGGAAGCGGGGCGCCTGGAGCAATTGTTGCGCCCGGCCAGTGCGGCCGCCGCTCCCGTGGCGCCGGCGTTCGGCATGGCGCCGCCACCGCTGGGCGGCATGCCGCCGCCTTTGGTGGAGTACCAGTATTTCCTGGGCATAAACGGCCAGCAGCAGGGGCCGTTTACGGCCCAGCAGATCGTGCAGTACGTGCAGGCGGGGCAAGTCGCACCAGGCACCACCAAGGTGTGGCGCGCCGGCTTGCCGGCCTGGGCCGACCTGGCCCAGTTCGCCGAACTGGCACCTTTGTTCCTCAGCGCGCCGCCACCGTTGATGCCGCCGCCCCTGTGAACGCTGGAATGACGTTGGAATGAAGGATTAGTTGTGGATATCTGCATCAAATGCAAGACGGGCCTGTGGACCGTTGTCAGTCATTGCCCCTACTGCGGTCACGCCGTGGCTGGCGCGGCCAAGCCAGCGGCGGCCGTGCGGCCACCGCTGCCGCCTGTGCCAGTGCCTATGCCAGTAGCGCCGCCCGTGGCGCCCAAGCCGCCGCCCGTGCCGGTGACACCGGCGCCCGCGCCGAAAGCACCGCCGAAACCGGCGCAGCCGCAGCCGCAGCCGCAGCCGCAAGCTGCGCCGAAGCCTGTACCTGTACCTGTACCTGTACCTGCCCCGGCGCCAGCCCCGGCCGCACCGGTGCCGCCGTCACCGCCGCGCAAGTGGCTGCGCTGGGTCGGTGGCATCGCCGTGCTGGCTTTTGTGATCGTCTACATGAATGGCAAGCCGGGCAGCAAGAACGATGGGGCTTGCAACGACGCCATCGACAGCGGCTTGAAACTGGTAGCAAATGGCAGCCTGGACGGCGCGCGCCAGAAGCTGGCGACGGCGAAAAATGTGTGTACGGGCAAGTCCAGCGCCAAGGCGGACGATTTGCAGGCGGCGATCGGCAAGGCGGGCGCCGCATCGGGCAGTTGCCAGCGCGGCGTGCGCGCCATCGAGCGCGCCATTGATGGCCATCAATTGCAAAGCGCGGCCAGCGGTATCGCCGCACTCGACACCGATTGCGCGGGCGCTGCCAGCGTGGCATCCTTGCGCAAGCAGCTGGCGCGCCAGCAGGCGGCAGCCGCGTCCGTGCTGGTGGGAGTCCGTCAGGCGCTCGATGGCAAGGATGCGGCAGCGGCAAGGAATGGCATCGCCCGGCTGGAAGCGATCGACCGCGAAGCGGTGGAATTGCCGCAGTTGAAGGCCGACGTGCAGGCGCTGTCGTCGCCCGCGCCTGTTTCTGCCCCGGCCCCCGTGTTGGCGCCGGCACAGCAGGAACCTGCGCCCGCGCGCGCGGTCGAACGTTCGGCGGTGGCAGAACGCCGTCCGCTGGAAACGTCGCCGGTCGATAGCGGCGCGGCCATGCGCAGCGAGATGGCGCAATCGTTCCTGCGCGACGCCGAGCGCTCTTTGCTGGAAGGCAAGTTCGATGCGGCCAAGACATATCTGGAAAGCGCGCGCCGCGTCGATCCAGGCAATGCGCGCATCGACAACCTGTCGCGCCGCATCCGCGAACGCGAACGGCAGGTGCTGCAGACGGAAACAACGATCAATTAGTTATCAGGGGACACCATGCTCAATCACACCACCTTGCGCGCCACCGCCGCACTGACCATCGCCGCCATGCTGGCCGGCTGCGCCACGGCACCGATGAATCCGAACGGCGTGCGCCAGGACGCTTCCTATCCGCAAGGCGGTACCCAGGCGGCCACGGACGAAGACCCGTGCAGCGTGGGCACGTCGGCGGCGGCCGGCGCGGCCGTGGGGGCGCTGCTGGGTGCGCTGGCGGGCGGCAAGAATGGCGCGCTGAAGGGTGCGGCCATCGGCGGCGGCCTGGCGGCGGCCGGTTGCCTGGCGTTCAATGTCAATTCACGCCAGACCAAGACGGCGGCGCAGGCGGACCGCGACTATATCCGCGCACGCGGCGCGTTGCCGCGCGAGCCGCAAGTGGTGTCGTACACCCCGCAGCTGAGCGCATCGACCGTCAAGCGTGGCCAGCCGTTCAAGGTGCATTCGGTGGTGGAGCTGGTCAACGGCAGCGCGCAAAGCGTCAACGACGTGCGCGAAGAGCTGGTGGTGCTCGATCCGCAAGGCCAGCCATTCAAGTCCGGCTCGAAGGCCTTGGCCAGCAGCAACAAATCGGGCGGGCGCTTTGAAAACTCGTTCGAGCTGACCTTGCCGGCCGGCGTGTCGCAAGGCGTGTATGGCGTCAAGACGAATTTGTACGTGAACGGCAAGCTGGCCGCCACACGCGACCTGCGCACACAGCTGGTGATGTTGGATGTGGATACGGGCGTTGACGCGCAGCTGGCGCTGCGCTGATTGCCGTATGCAAACGCGTAGGTCGGATTAGCGGGGTAAAGCCCCGCGTAATCCGACAACACCACTAACGCCAACAATGTTGTCGGATTACGGCCCCTTGGGCCTAATCCGACCTACGCGCCGCCCTGATATCCATGCTGGCGCCAGGCTTCATACACGACCACGGCCACCGTATTTGACAGATTCAAACTGCGGTTGTCGGGGCGCATCGGCAGGCGGATGCGTTGCTCGGCCGGAAAGCCGTCGCGCAGGGCCGGATCCAGGCCTTTTGTTTCCGAGCCGAACACGAACACGTCGCCCGGCAAGAAGGCCACGTCGCCGAACGGGCGCGAGCCGCGCGTGGTCATGGCGAACATGCGGGACGGGTCGGGCTGGGTATCGGCCAGGAACGCTGCCCAATTCTTGTGCACCTTCATCTTGGCGTAGTCGTGGTAATCGAGGCCGGCGCGCTTCATCTTGGCATCGTCGAGCGGAAAGCCCAGCGGTTCGACCAGATGCAGCTGCGCACCCGTGTTGGCGCACAGGCGGATGACGTTGCCCGTATTGGGCGGGATTTCAGGTTCTACCAAAACAACGTGAAACAAAATGCTCTCCTTATATAAGTGATGCTAGCGTGGCGGCGTGCGCGCCACCACTAATATGCTGACCCTGGCCGCGCCCGCGCTCTTGCAGACCGCCGCCAGGGCGTTAACGGTATGGCCGCTGCTCATCACGTCGTCGACGATGCCCACGTGACACCCTTGCAACAACGCCCCGTATTCGGGCGCGATGGCGAACGCGTGCGCCAGGTTGGCTCGCCGTTCCTGCGGCGCCACGCTGCTTTGCGCCCGCGTGTCGCGCACGCGCAGCGCCAGGCGGGGCTGCAAAGGGACGTCCAGCAGGCGCGCCAGTGGGCGCGCGATTTCCAGCGCCTGGTTAAAGCCCCGTTCGGCCAGCCGGGCCGGGCCCAGCGGGACTGGGCACAGCAGTTGCGGCGCTTCCCACGTTTGTTGTTGCTGAATGGCAACATGCAGCAGTTCTGCCAACAGCGGTGCCAGCGCCAGGCGCGCGCCGAATTTCAGCTGCAGCAGCAACTGGTCGACGGGCGCCGCATAATCAAACGCCGTGACGGTGGCGTCATACGCGGGCCGCTGGCGCACACAGCGTCCGCACAGCAGCGCCACCTCGATGTCCGCGAGCGGATTGGCGCACTGGCGGCAGCGGGGGCGCAGTTGCCCCCGTCCTTGCCCCAGATACTGCGCGCGGCAGGGCGAACACAGCACTTGCGGGCAGCCGATGCCGCACAGCGCGCATTGCGCTGGCAGCAAGGTGGCGCCCAGCCACTGGCGCAGCGCCTGCCAGGCGGCCTCAAGGCGGGGCTGGGTGGCGGTCCGCATCGCGATGGCGTCGTTCCATGTACACTGCCGACATTATCTCACCTCACCGGTTTCAACATGCCAGTTCCCGCCAATCCACCCAAAATGAGTGCGCCCATCGATGCGGTGCAAGTACGCGATTTCTTTTCCCGTCCCGCGCGCGTCGCGCCGTCCGATTTCCTGCGCCGCGAAGTGTCGGCACGCATGCACGAGCGCCTGGAACTGGTGAAAATCACGCCCTTGCGCGTGCTCGACGCCGGCTGTGGCCCCGGCGCGGACCTGGCGCAGTTGCACAAGGATTATCCCGCCGCGCAGATTATCGGTCTCGATGCAGCGCAAGCGATGATGCAGGCGGCGCGCGCGCCCGCGTCGAAACTGGCCAGCCTGAACCAGTTCCTCAGCAAACTCTTGCCGGCCAAAGCGGGCGTGGATTTGCTGTGTGGCGACCTCGGTGACTTGCCGCTGGCGCAGGGCAGTATCGACCTCGTGTGGTCGAACCTGGCGCTGCACTGGCATGCCCAGCCCGACCGCGTGTTTGCCGAATGGCGGCGCGCGCTGCGCCTCGATGGCTTGCTGATGTTTTCCTGTTTCGGTCCCGACACCTTCCGCGAAGTGCGCGACGCCTTTGCCGAGGCGGATTTATATCCGCATGCCTTGCCTTTTGTCGACATGCACGACTTTGGCGACATGCTGGTCGAGACGGGTTTTTCCACGCCCGTGCTGGACATGGAAATCATTACGGTGACCTACGACACGGCGGAAAAACTGCTGGCGGACGTGCGCGCCTTTGGCGGCAATCCGCTCACCACGCGCCGGCGCGGCCTGATGGGCAAGGCGGCCTGGCAGCGCATGCTGGCCGCGCTGGAAAAGAGGCGCCGTCCCGACGGCAAGCTGGGCCTGAGTTTCGAGGTCATCTATGGTCACGCCTTCCGTCCCGCGCCGCGCGTGACGCGCAATGGGGAAGCCATCATCCGCTTCGATTTGCCGCGCAAACCCAAATAAAACGGCAAAGAAACCGACACTTGGTCGCCATCCGCGCATGGATGTTGCAGCAACCGTTGCAAAGCACGCGGCGGCCAGCAGAAGGGCATGCACAAAGCCGATTATTGCTTGATGGATTCAAGTTTACTTGACTATAATCGTTGACTGTTTGTCAGCTTGCTAAGCCTGAAAAACAAGGGCTGCATACAAAATAAAAAAAACAAAGCAAGACTTATTCGAAGTTACTGCATTAGTATAGTAACCATCTTCCACACGAGGCCATTTCAAGGTGGGGAAGAAAAACAGGGTTCCAGCATGGTTGCGCGCCGCCGTTTTGCTGCCGCAGCCAGCATGGAATTCGCTGGTGCTTGACGCACATGGCCGTATTCTGGCCGTGTTGCTTTCATGGAGGAGCGGCAGCGGTCCAGTACGGAGAAATCCGCAGCCGTTTAAAATATCATTATTTTTGGGTGGTTGGGGAAAACATGACACATGCAAAGCGACTTCAATCGTTGCTGCTCGGGCTGTCTTTGACAGCGTTTGGCATCGGGCGATGGGCCACGGCGGCACCGGCTGCCAGCACCTATCCCGGCACCGGTGGTCCCGTGCCGTTCGAAATGAATCTGCAACCGCCGGCGACGCAGATCGCCCATGAAATCTACGATTTGCACACCCTGATGATGATCATCTGCCTGGTGATCTTCGTGGCCGTGTTCGGCGTCATGTTCTATTCCATCTTCAAGCACCGCAAGTCCCTGGGCCACAAGCCGGCCACCTTCCACGAAAGCACCACCGTCGAGATCGCCTGGACCGTCGTGCCTTTCCTGATCGTCATCGGCATGGCCCTGCCTGCCACGCGCACCGTGGTGGGCATGAAGGACACCTCGAATGCCGACATCACCATCAAGGCCACTGGCATGCAGTGGAAATGGGGCTATGACTACCTGAAAGGCGAGGGCGAAGGCATTTCCTTCCTCTCCAACCTGGCCACGCCGCGCTCGCAAGTGGGCGCGCCTGGCGTGCCGCCGACGGAAAAACGCGGTGAAAACTACCTGATCGAAGTCGATAACGAAGTCGTCGTGCCGGTCAACAAGAAGATCCGCGTGGTGCTGACGGCCAACGACGTCATCCACGCCTGGTCCGTGCCCGCCTTCGGCGTCAAGCAGGATGCGATTCCCGGCTTCGTGCGCGATACCTGGTTCAAGGCCGACCATATCGGCACCTTCCGCGGCAATTGCGCCGAGTTGTGCGGCAAGGAACACGCGTTCATGCCCATCGTCGTCAAGGTCGTCTCGGCAGATGACTACAAGGCCTGGGTTGATGTAAAACAAAAGGAAATGGCGGCATTGGCTGATGATCCAAGCAAGGTGTGGACCATCGATGAATTGAAGGTCAAGGGCGAGAAAGTGTATGCGGCCAACTGCGTGGTCTGCCACCAGGCAACCGGCAAGGGCGTGCCCGGTGCATTTGCGCCGCTGGACGGCTCTGCTCTGGTGAACGGTCCGAAAGCGGAACAGATCCACGTCTTGCTGAACGGGCAAAAGAGCGGCAAGTATCCAGCGGAAATGCCCGCCTGGAAACAGCTGTCCGACACGGAAATTGCCGCAGTGATCACTTACACGCGCAATACCTGGTCGAACAAGGCCGAAGAGAACATCGTTCAACCAGCCGAAGTCGTGGCTGCACGCAAGTAATTAGGAGCCGTACATGAGCACTAGCACTAGCACCTTGGACCACGCCGGTCACGACCATGCCCACGACCACCCGACCGGCTACCGCCGCTGGCTGTTTGCCACCAACCACAAGGATATCGGTACCCTGTACCTGTGGTTCTCGTTCATCATGCTGCTGTCGGGCGGCGTGCTGGCCCTGATGATCCGTACGGAACTGTTTCATCCAGGCTTGCAATTCTTTCACCCTGAATTTTTTAATCAACTGACCACCATGCATGGCCTGGTGATGGTGTTTGGCGCCATCATGCCGGCCTTCGTCGGCTACGCCAACTGGATGATCCCGCTGCAAGTGGGCGCATCCGACATGGCCTTCGCCCGCATGAACAACTTTTCGTTCTGGCTGCTGCCGCCGGCCGCGCTGCTGCTGGCCACGTCCTTCCTCGTGCCGGGCGGCGCCACGGCTGCCGGCTGGACCCTGTATGCACCGCTGTCGACGCAGATGGGCCCCGGCATGGACATGGCGATTTTTGCCATGCACCTGATGGGCGCCTCGTCCATCATGGGCTCGATCAACATCATCGTCACCATCCTGAACATGCGCGCCCCCGGCATGACCCTGATGAAAATGCCGATGTTCTGCTGGACCTGGCTGATTACCGCCTATCTGTTGATCGCCGTCATGCCCGTGCTGGCCGGCGCCATCACGATGACCCTGACGGATCGCCATTTCGGCACGTCCTTCTTTAACGCGGCTGGCGGCGGCGACCCCGTCATGTACCAGCACATCTTCTGGTTCTTCGGCCACCCCGAGGTCTACATCATGATCTTGCCGGCTTTCGGCATCGTCTCGCAGATCCTGCCCGCGTTTGCCCGCAAGCCCTTGTTCGGCTATGCCTCGATGGTCTACGCTACCGCTTCCATTGCGATTCTGTCCTTCATCGTCTGGGCGCACCACATGTTTACCACCGGCATGCCGGTCACCAGCCAGCTGTTCTTCATGTACGCGACCATGCTGATCGCCGTGCCCACGGGCGTGAAAGTGTTCAACTGGATCGCCACGATGTGGAAGGGTTCCATGACGTTCGAGACGCCGATGCTGTTCTCGGTCGGCTTCATCTTCGTGTTTACCATGGGCGGCTTCACGGGCCTGATCCTGGCCGTCACGCCGATCGACATCCAGCTGCAAGATACCTATTATGTGGTGGCGCACTTCCACTACGTGCTGGTGGCCGGTTCGCTGTTCGCCCTGTTCGCCGGTTTCTACTACTGGTCGCCGAAATGGACGGGCCATATGTACAACGAGACGCGCGGCAAGATCCACTTCTGGCTGTCGCTGATCACCTTCAACGTGACCTTCTTCCCGATGCACTTCCTGGGCTTGGCCGGCATGCCGCGCCGCTACGCCGACTATCCGGCGCAGTTCACGGATTTCAATATGATCGCCTCGATCGGCGGCTTCGGCTTTGGCCTGATGCAGGTGTACTTCCTGTTCTTCGTGGTCTTGCCGACCATCCGCGGCGGCAAGGCTGCGCCAGCGAAACCATGGGAAGGCGCGGAAGGCCTGGAATGGACCGTGCCGAGCCCGGCGCCATTCCACACGTTTGAAACGCCGCCAACAGTGAAATGAGGTATCCCGGGCCGGCGTGTTGCGCGGCCCGTCTTGAATAGAGTGCCTGTCATGACCGAAGTGAAAACTGAGCGTAAAAAACCGAACAACCTGCGTACCGGGCTGATCCTGGCCGCCCTGGCGGCCTTCTTCTTCCTGTCCGTATTCGTCAAGCGCATGTGGCTCTGACGTGACGACGCCCCACCAACAGGAAACACGCGGCCTGAACCGCAAGATGCTGGGCAAGCTGATCGTCATTGCTGTGCTGATGTTTGGCTTTGGCTATGCCCTGATTCCCGTCTACAAGCAGATTTGCGAAGTGATGGGCATCAACGTGCTGACGCAAAAAGATGGCACGGTGGCCTACGACAACAATACGCAGGTCGACACCACGCGCAGCATCACCGTCGAGTTCGACGGCAATGCGCAGGGGCCATGGCGCTTCCGCCCGACCGTCTCGAGCATGCAAGTGCATCCGGGCGAACTGGTGACCGTCATGTATGAAGTGGTCAACACGCAAAACCGCGTCGTCAACGCGCAAGCGATTCCCAGCTACGCGCCGCAGAGTGCCACGCCGCATTTCAAGAAGGTCGAGTGCTTCTGCTTCAAGCAGCAGACCTTGAAACCGCACGAAGCGCGGCAGATGCCGGTGGTGTTCTTCCTCGATCCGGCGCTGCCGAAAGAGGTGAAGACTATCACCCTGTCGTACACGTTTTTCGAGATTGCCGGTCTGAGCCAGGCTCAGACGCCGGCCGTCCAATAGGAGAGTGCCGTGACCAAGCCAGACCAGCCGGAAAAAGCGTCGTTCCTGTATTCGCTGCGCGCCGTCGTGTGGTCATTCACGGGTCTGCGCCGCAAGAGCGATTTCGACACGGATTCGGCCAGGCTCAATCCCGTGCACATCGTCATCGCCGGCTTCCTGGTGGTCGCTTGCCTGATCGGCATCCTGATTTCAATTGTTAAATTCGTCGTTTTATAAATTATAAAAAACCACCCTATAAGTTTTTGAGGAGATGATGATGAGTTCCAACCACGCCGCCGTACCTTATTATTTCGTGCCCGGCCCGTCGCGCTGGCCCATGCTGGGCGGCGCCAGTTTGCTGCTGACCATGATCGGTGCCTCGGCCTGGGTCAACGACGTCTCCTGGGGCCCGTACGTGAATTACCTGGGACTGGCCGGCATCCTGCTGGTGCTGTATTTCTGGTTCGGCGACGCCATCCGCGAATCGGAGCAGGGCCTGTACAGCGAGCGCATCGACCACTCGTTTCGCTGGAGCATGAGCTGGTTCATCTTTTCAGAAGTCATGTTCTTCGCCGCCTTCTTCGGCGCCCTGTTCTATGCGCGCAGCATTTCCATGCCGTGGCTGGCCGACCTCGACCACAAGGTGATCTGGCCCGATTTCGCCGCCCAGTGGGGCAATACGGGCCCGGCCGACACGGTGCAGGAATTTACCACCATGACGCCGTTCTGGATTCCAACCATCAACACGGCCTTGCTGCTGCTGTCGGGCGTGACCCTGACCATTTCGCACCACGCGCTGCGCGCCGGCCACCGCGCCATGACGGCGCTGTTCCTGTTCGCCACGATCTTGCTGGGCGCCATCTTCATGGGCTTCCAGGTGTATGAATACATGCACGCCTACAGCGACCTGAACTTGAAACTGACGTCCGGCATCTACGGCGCCACCTTCTACATGCTGACGGGCTTCCACGGCTTCCACGTGACCCTGGGTGCCATCATGTTGTCCGTCATCCTGTACCGCGTGCTGAAAGGCCACTTTACGCCCGAGCACCACTTCGGCTTCGAAGGCGCCGCCTGGTACTGGCACTTTGTCGACGTCGTCTGGCTGGGCCTGTACGTGGTCGTGTATTGGTTATAATGGCGGGGCAGGGCGCGCGCCGTTGAAGG
Source organism: Janthinobacterium sp. 78 (assembly GCF_003096775.1). Classification (NCBI taxonomy): domain Bacteria; kingdom Pseudomonadati; phylum Pseudomonadota; class Betaproteobacteria; order Burkholderiales; family Oxalobacteraceae; genus Janthinobacterium; species Janthinobacterium sp. 78. Next base: position 1,244,879 of record NZ_QENT01000001.1, read on the forward strand.
GCGCGCCTGCAGCATGAAAAAAGCCGTACCGGGAGATCCTGGGTACGGCTTTTTTTCTGAGGAATGGATTTTTGCCATAGAGGCAAGAATGTGGATGTCAAACCCGTCGTAAAGCCGGGGTCGGACCCTGACGGGGGAATTCGCCCCAATGGGGCGGATTCCGATCCCGCAGGGACCGACCCCAGTCCTTGCGGTTGGGTTTAGTGTATTCCCGTCGGCTGGATGTAGCCCAGATGATGCGCCAGCAGGATCAGCAAAAACAGGGTGATCGACAAGCCCACGCGCAGGGCCAGCGCGTGCACGGTGCGGTTGCTCTTGCCCTTGTCGCGCATGAGGAAGAACAGGGCCGAGCCCAGGCTGCCCAGGATCAGGATGAAGGCAATGGCAACGAGGATTTTCATGGATGGTAGCGCCCGGCTTGAGGAGGTTTCATTGTAATGCGTATCCGCTTCCATTTTAGATGGATTCCATTTGTTGTAATGCTGCTACTGGTGGCCCTGGGGGTCTCTCTGGCGCAATGGCAGCAGCGCCGTGGCGACGAGAAACTCGCCCGCGCCGCCAAACTCGAAGCGGGCAACCAGGCCGCACCACTGGCTTTGAGCGCCGCGCCCCTGCTGCCGGCCGACGCGCAAGCGATCGAATATCGCAGGATCACCGTCACGGGCCGCTTCGTGCCCGCCTGGACGGTGTACCTGGACAACCGTCCCTACAAGGGCCAGGCCGGTTTCCACGTGCTCACGCCATTCCGGATCGATGGTTCGGCCATGCACGTGCTGGTGGCGCAGGGCTGGCTGCCGCGCAACAATGCCGAGCGCACGCGCATTCCCGATTACACGACACCGGCCGGGACGGTGACGATTTCCGGCATCGCGCGCCTGAACGCGGGTCACGTGATGGAACTGGGCACGGCGCCGGCCCTGGCGCCGCACGCCATCGTGCAAAATGCCGATATCACCCAGCTGGCACAGGCCAGCGGCCTGGCCTTGCAGCCCCTTATCCTCGAACAAACAGTCGCCGTAGTTGATCGGACTGCAACGGCGCCAGCGTCCAGCCAGCTTCCCGTGCGCGACTGGCCGGCGCCCGACCTGGGCGCCGACAAGCACCGCGGCTATGCCTTCCAGTGGTATGCACTGGCACTGATGGCTTTTTTATTTTTTGTCTTTACAGGATTTCGACGTGCAAACAAACAACCCTGAAGCAACGCAAGACAGCTCCAATAAACAGGCACAAAATACGGGACGCTGGAAACTGCTGGCCGTGGTGGCCGTGTGCGCGTTTCCCATCATCGCCTCGTATTTCACGTATTACATCATCAAGCCCACGGGCCGCAACAACTATGGCGCCCTGATCGATCCGCGTTTGCATCCGATACCCGAAGCCCAGCTGCAGGTGACGGAACTCGATGGCAAGGCGGCGCCATTGGCGCAATTCAAGGGCAAGTGGGTGCTGCTGCAAACGGGCCCATCCGATTGCCAGGAAGCGTGCAAGAAGCAATTGTTTGACATGCAACAACTGCGCCTCATGCAAGGCAAGGAACGCGAACGCCTGGAACGGGTCTGGCTGGTGACGGATGCACAGCCGCTCGACACCCTCGTGATGCGCGAATTCGACGGTACCAGCATGCTGCGCGTGAATAACGACGCCCTGAAAGCGTGGCTGCCCGTGGAGGCGGGTGGCCAGACCAGCGACCATTTGTATTTGATCGACCCGCTGGGCAATCTGATGATGCGCTTCCCGAAAGACGCGGATCCGAACAAGATCAAGAAAGACATCGCCAAGCTGCTCAAAGCTTCGGCGATCGGTTGAGGAGTCTGCATGCCGACGATGCATCTCTCCGCGCTGGCCCAGTTGGGCTTGACAGGTTTGCTGGTGGCGCTGCTGCCGCTGACCATGGTGTGGGTGTCCGCGGACGCCAATAAATACCGCAAGCTGGTGTGGATCGCCGTCTTTTTGACGGTCGACCTGATCATGTTTGGCGGCTTTACGCGGCTGTCCGATTCCGGCCTCGGTTGCCCGGACTGGCCCGGCTGCTATGGCTCGGCCAATCCTTTCCTCGCGCACGAGCACATCGTGGCAGCCGAAACCCTGATGCCGACGGGACCCGTCACGGTGGTCAAGGCGTGGATCGAAATGACGCACCGCTACCTGGCCATGGCCATTGGCGTCTTGATCGTGGCGATGATGGTGCAGGCGTGGCGCCAGTGGCGCAAAAGCCGCCGCGCGGAATTCGCCCCGGCGCTGCCGACGGCGCTGTTCCTGTTTGTCTGCCTGCAAGGCGCGTTCGGCGCCTGGACCGTGACCCTGAAGCTGCAACCGGTGATCGTCACCATCCACTTGCTGCTGGGCATGGGTTTACTGGCCATGCTGACGTTGCTGGGTGGGCGACAGGATCATGCCGTGAAACCCCTGTTGCGCGCCGATGCGGATGCGTCCGTGCTGCGCCCCGTGCGCGCGCTGGCCGTCATGTCGCTGGTGCTGCTCACCGTGCAGATCGCGCTGGGCGGCTGGGTGAGCACCAACTACGCCACCCTGGCCTGCACGGATTTCCCCCTGTGCGGCGGCAAAGTCATTCCAGAGATGGATTTCGAACATGGTTTCCATCTGTGGCGCGAGCTGGGCAAGACGGCTGCCGGCCATTACTTGCCGTTTTCCGCGCTGACGGCCATCCACTGGGTGCACCGCAATTTCGCCTTCATCGTGGCAGCTGGCATCGGCTACACCGTGTTTCGCGCATGGAAACTGCCATCCCTGCGCGGCACGGCGCGCTGGGTCGCGCTGGTGCTGGCCCTGCAGGCGGCCACGGGCCTGGCGACCATTTACCTGAGCTGGCCATTGTCGATTGCCGTGCTGCATAACGGCGGGGCGGCGCTGCTCGTGTTATTGCTGACCATGTTAAACTACAAGGCTAAATTCCAACTCGATGTTGCGCGCACTGTTCAGCGCGCTTGCGCCTCCGCGCCAGTGCCCCCGGCACCAGCCAGTCCTTCCCGTACCGCATAAATGACTACTCAGACCATCAGCCGTAAACCCTCCCCCCGCATCGCCCAGTACTGGGCGCTGACCAAGCCGCGCGTGACGCAACTGGCCGTGTTTTGCGCCGTCATCGGCATGTTCCTGGCCAGCGAGGAGTTGCCGGACTGGCGCGCGGTGGTGTTCGGCACCATCGGCATCTGGCTGCTGGCCGGTGCCGCGTTTGCCGTCAACTGCCTGGCCGAGCGCGAAATCGATGCGCGCATGGCCCGCACGGCGCGCCGCCCGATGGCCATGGGCGACATCACGGTGAAACAGACGGTGGTGTTCGCGCTGGTGATCGGCGGCCTGGGCATGGCGATTCTGTATTACCTCGTCAATCCGCTGACCATGTGGCTGACCTTTGTGACCTTTGTCGGCTATGCCCTGATCTACACCATGGTGCTGAAACCGGCCACGCCACAGAACATCGTCATCGGCGGCCTGTCCGGCGCCATGCCACCCGCGCTGGGCTGGGCCGCCGTCGCCAACGACGTGCCGATGCAGGCGTGGCTGCTGGTCCTGATCATTTTTGTGTGGACGCCGCCGCACTTTTGGGCGCTGGCCATGTACCGGCGCGACGATTACGCGCGCTCGGGCTTGCCCATGCTGCCCGTCACGCACGGCATGCAATTCACGCAATTTCACGTCTGGCTGTACTCGATCGCGCTGGCCGCCACCACCTTGCTGCCGTTTGCCGTGCGCATGAGCGGCCTGATCTACCTGGCCTCGGCCGTGGTGCTCAACGCCGGCTTCCTGTATTACGCGTGGAAAATGTACCGCCACTACACGGATTTGATCGCGCGCAAAGCCTTTACGTTTTCCATCATTTACCTGGCATTGCTGTTCGCGGCCTTGCTGGTCGACCACTACATTCCCCTCGGCACATGAAAAAAACCCTGACCCTGTTGTTGGCGGCCGCCCTGGTCGCCGTCCTGGCCGGCTGCGGCAAGCCTGCCGCACCGAAGCTGGAATTCAAGAACACGGACGTGACTGGCCTCGGCTATGCGCGCGAGTTCGCGCTGACGGACCATACGGGCCACCCGCGCACCCTGGCCGATTACAAGGGCAAGCTGGTGCTGATGTTCTTCGGCTACACGCAATGCCCGGATGTGTGTCCGACCACCATGGCCGACATGGCGCAGGTGATGCAGGCAATGGGCCCGCAGGCGGAGCAGGTGCAAGTGCTGTTCGTCACCGTCGACCCCGAGCGCGACACGCAAGCCTTGCTGGCGCAGTACGTACCCGCCTTCGACAAGCGCTTCGTCGGCCTGTATGGCGACGCGGCCGCGACGGCCAAGGTAGCCAAGGAATTCAAGGTGTATTACGCCAAGGTCGAGGGCGAAACGGATAGCAGCTATACGGTCGACCACACGGCCGGCACCTATGTGTTCGACCGCGAAGGCAAGATCCGCCTGTTCGTGCGCCACGGCGAAAAACCTGCCGCCATCGCGCACGATCTTAAACTTCTGCTATCCTGACCCGGTCGCGCCCCCGGGCGCCATCTTCAGGATTTGCAGTACATGGACAAACGTTTCGAGCCCCACGCCCGCCTGGCAGCCATCATTTTCTTGCTGATCGGCTGCTTTTTCGTCTTGCGGCCCTTCCTGGCCGCCATGCTGTTTGCCGCCTGCGTGGGCATTTCCAGCTGGCCCCTGTACCTGCTGCTGCTCGAGCGCCTGAAAGGCCGGCGCAACTGGGCGGCCGCCATCATGACCCTGTCCCTGGTGCTGGTCATCGTGCTGCCGCTGGCCCTCGTCACCTACAACCTGGCCGACAATGTCTCGCGCATCTATGAACAGTTGCGCACGGCGCTGGAATCGGGCGGCCTGCATCCGCCGGCCTGGCTGGCCAGCATTCCCGTGGTGGGCGAAAGCATCGACGGTTATCTGCAGCGTCTGCTGGAAGACCGCGAGGAATTATTGAATTTGGGTAAGACCATGCTGGAGCCGGCGCGCCATTTCCTCGCTTCCGGCGGCATCCTGCTGGGTACGGGGCTGGCGCAGACCAGCCTGGCCGTGTTTGTCAGCTTCTTCCTCTACCGCGATGGCCAGCAACTGAGCCGTGCCTTGATGACGGGCGCCGGCCGCATCATTGGCGACAGCGCCCCGGGCGTGGGCCTGACCATCAGCCGCACCGTGCGCGGCGTCATGTACGGCTTGCTGGGCACGGCGTTGGCGCAGGCGCTGGTGGCGGTGATCGGCTTTTTGATCGCCGGCGTGCCCGCCGTGGCGCTCTTGGGCGTGGCCACCTTCTTCTTTTCGCTGATCCCCGTGGGCCCGCCCCTGATCTGGGGCGGCGCCGCCATTTGGCTGTTCAATGACGGCCAGACGGGCTGGGGCATCTTCATGCTGGTGTGGGGCGGTCTGCTGATCAGCGGCGTGGATAACGTGGTCAAACCCATGCTGATCAGCCGCGGCAGTAGCCTGCCGTTTTTGCTGGTGCTGCTGGGCGTGCTGGGTGGCGTGCTGGCCTTTGGCTTCGTCGGCATTTTTATTGGCCCGACCTTGCTGGCGGTGTTGTACAGCTTGCTGCAAACGTGGACGGTGGGCGAGACCACCATGCCACAGGGCAAAGATACGCTTACCTTGAAAAAAGACTAATCCCTTAAGTCCGCATCGAGATCGCGTTCCTGTTTCGGGATCACCTTGAGCAGCACGATGCGGGGCCCGTTCATCTTCTTGACGACGATGTCGAAGTCGACAAAGGTGATACGCTGGCCCTGCTTCGGGATATCCCCCAGCTTGACCATGATCAAGCCGCCCACCGATTCCACGTCGTCCAGCCCCAGTTCTTCGTTTTCAATATCGATGCCGAGGATGCGCTCGAGCGAGAAGATGGGCAGGCTGGCCTTGCCGATCAGGGTGCCGTCGTTTTGCTTGAGCCAGTCGTTTTCATTGCGGCGGAATTCATCGCGGATTTCGCCGACCATGGCGCCGAGCAAGTTATCCAAGGTGATGAAACCCAGCGGGCGCTTGCCCTTCTCGCCGATCAGGGCGAAGTGGGGCGCGCCGTCGCGGAAGCGGCGGAACAGTTCCAGCGCCGGCGTGCGCGCGGAAATGATGTCCACCGGACGCAAGAACGGCGTGAGCGAGGTGATGGGCTTGCCCGCCTGCTGGGCAAAGAACAGGTCTTTCAAGTGCACCACGCCCAGCACGTCGTCTTCATTCGTGTCGAAATACGGATAGCGGCTGAAGCGGTTGCGCAGCACCGTGTCGAGGTTTTCTTCCACGCTGTTTGACGCGTACAGGGCGATCACTTCATTGATCGGGCGCATCAGGTCCGACACCGTCATTTGTTCGAAATCGAGCGATTGCGCCAGGATGTTGCGCTCGTCGCGCGTAAATTTTTCGCCCGGCTGGCTGGTGCGCAGGATCAGTTTCAGCTCATCGGAGGAATAATGCGCATCGTGGCCGCCCTTGCCGGACAGGCCCGCCATGCGCAGCACCCAGTTGGCGCTGGCGTTGAGCAGGTAGATGGCCGGATACATGGCCCAATAGAAACCATACAGGGGAATCGCGCTCCACAGGCCGACGGCTTCCGGGTTGCGGATGGCCATCGATTTGGGCGCCAGTTCACCCACGACGATGTGCAGGAAGGAAATCACGCTGAAGGCCAGCACGAAGGAAATGCCGTGTATCAGTTCTTGCGAGGTGAGGCCGATGACGCTAAACAGCGGTTCGAGCAGGCCGGCAAAGGCCGGTTCGCCGACCCAGCCCAGTCCCAGCGACGCCAGCGTGATGCCCAGCTGACAGGCGGACAGGTAGGCGTCCAGCTGGCCATGCACCTTGGCCAGGATGCTGCCCCGTAGTCCCTGCGTCTTGGCGATGGCGCGGATGCGCGTGCGGCGCAAGGTGACAATGCCAAACTCGGCGGCAACAAAAAAACCATTCAGCGCGACCAGGAAAAAGGCTAGCAGGACAAGCAAGACGTTGTGCATGGGGTGCAAAAAGATGGGCTGTTAAAACGTCATCTTAAACGACGAAGGGCGGCATAGCCTAATTTTGCCGCGCACGCCGCCATTGCAGGCGCGCGTGCGGCGGGTTTTTTACGCTGCTTCAGCCCTTGGCCGCCGTTTGCGGTCCGCCGCGCATGGCAAAGACCATGACGGCCGAGACGATGGCGGGGATGGCAACGACGAGGAAAATCGTGCTGTTGGGCCAGTTCAGGCGGATCAGCTCGCCACCGAGCACGGGGCCGATGATGGAGCCGATGCGCCCGATGCCCAGGCTCCAGCCGATGCCCGTCGAGCGCAAGGTGGTCGGGTAGTAGCTGGCCGCCAGAGCGTTGACGGCCGGCTGGCCGCCGACCACGCAAAAGCCCGCGATGAAAATCGTGATGAAGAGGAAGGCCAGCGATACGTCGGGACGGCCGATCAGGGCAATGGCGACTGCGGCAACGAGGAAGCACGGCAACAGGATGCGGCGGAAGCTGGAACGGTCGATCAGCTGGCCCATGACGAGGGTGCCGATGGTGCCGCCCACTTGCAGGGCCGTGCCGGCCAGCACGGCGTTGGCCGTGGACAGGCCCGCTTCCTTGGCGATCGTCGGCAGCCAGTTGGACAGGAAATACAAATTCAGCAAGTTCATGAAGTTGATGACCCACAACAAGATCGTCATCTTCGCGCGGCCGTCCGTAAACAATTGCAGCACGGGCGCGCCCTTGTGTTCCTTTTCATGCACGACGTATTGCGTGTCGGCCGTGATGCTCACCGTCGGGTCGATGCGTTTCAACCACTGCGCCACCTTGTCCAGCTTGCGTTTCTTCAATACCAGGAATTGCATCGATTCCGGCAGCAGGAAGAACATCAGCACGCCGATCACCAGCGGTACCACGCCGCCCACGTAAAACACGGATTGCCAGCCGAAGGCGGGAATCAGCGCGGCAGACAGCAGCCCACCGAGCACGGCGCCCAGCGTAAAGCCGCACGAGACCAGCATCATCAGGGTGACTTTCTTGCGCAGGGGGCTGTATTCGCCGGCCAGCGCCATGGCGTTCGGCATCACGGCGCCCAGGCCCAGGCCCGTGATGAAACGGATCAGCTGCAATTGCTCGATGTTCGTCGCCAGCGGCGTGACCAGCATGCACAGCGAAAAGAAGATGGTCGAGCCGATCAGCACGGGGCGGCGGCCGAACTTGTCGGCCGTGATGCTGAAGACGAGCGAGCCGACCAGCATGCCCAGCAAGCCCGCGCCAAACACGGGGCCCAGGTTGGCCTTGCTGACGTGCCAGTCGGCAATGATGGCGGGCGCCACATAGCCCATCGCCTGTACATCGAAGCCATCCATGATGACGCATAGCCCGCACAGTATCAGCATGCCGATCTGGAAGGAGCCGATCTTGTTGTTATTGATGAGATCGGGAATATCGATCGTCTTGCCTGCCGTGGACATGGTGCCGCTCCTGTTTTTTTATGGTGGTCGCGCCCTTCCGGCGAGGGACAGGCGCGTGTTTGTCTCAGGCTTCATTACAATCGCTTTTGATTGATTATTCAAACGTTATTTTCGAATGGATTTATCAGGTTTCCTTGTGAATCTTCGGGTGACTCCGGATGGCCGCCAGGATCACGTCCAGCGCCGGGTGCATAATCTTGCGCTCGTTCGAAATCACATAAAACTGTTCGCGCAGGGACGAGGCGTCACCGACCAGGATGGCGCCGAATTGCTCCTCGATATCGGCCGCCAGGCTGGCGGACGCGAAAAACAGGCCCAGGCCCTTGCGGCCAAACGCGTTGAGCATGGCGTTATCCTCGAATTCACCGACCACGTCGGGGCGCACGCCTTGCTGCACCATCCATTCGTCTATGCGCCCGCGCAGTGCGTTATTGCGCGCGGGCAGTAAAAAGGGGGCGCCGTGCAGGCTATGCGGGAAATTGTCGCGGTATTGTTCGGCCAGCGCGGGGATGGCGAACAGCTTCATGGCGCTTTCTCCCCACAGGTGGCTGGAGACGCGCAGGCTGGCGCCGGCCGGCACGGCGCGGTCCGTCAACACCAGGTCCAGCTTGTGCAGGGCCAGGTCGGCCAGCAAGGACTCGAATTCATCTTCCAGGCACACAAGCTTGACGGGCTTGTCCAGGCTGCGCGTGGCGTCGAGCATGCGGTAGGCCATCAGTTTCGGCAAGGAATCGGAAATGCCCACCGTCAGGCGCATCTTTTCCGCATCCGTGTCGGCCAGCGCTTCCTGCATCTGTTCGCCCAGCAAAAAAATCTGGTCCGCGTAGCCGAGCGCCAGCCGGCCCGCTTCCGTCGGCACCAGGCGCCGTCCCTGCGGCTGCAGCAGGGATCTGCCCAGTTCCTTTTCCAGCAGGGCCAGCTGGGTGCTGATGGTTTGCACGGCCAGTCCCAGGCGCTCGGCCGCGCGCGTCACGCCGCCTTCCTTGGCGACCACCCAAAAGAAGTACAAATGGCGGTAATTGAAGCCGGTGGTTTTCATCGTGTGGGCCTATCTTCTGTTTTTACGAAGTAATACTTCCATTATCTTCTATTTTTAAATGTGTCACATGTCCTTATACTACGTTCCATTGAATTTGGATAACGGGGAACTATCGATGAAACATTTCAGAGTGTCATTTCTAGTGACATTTATCTGCCTGTGCATTTCTGCCTGGTGGGGTTATACGCACGGTGGCGTGTCGACCATGCTGTCGGCATTGGGCATCGCGGTGATCCTGAGCGTGATGGAAGTCTCGCTGTCGTTTGACAACGCGGTGGTCAACGCTTCGGTGCTGAAGAACTGGGACAAGTTCTGGCAGAACCTGTTCCTCGGCGTGGGCATCATCATCGCCGTGTTCGGTATGCGTCTGCTGTTCCCGCTGGTCATCGTGGCGCAAGCGGCCGATCTGGGCTTGCTGGAAGTATGGAATCTGGCCCTGAGCAATCCGGAACAGTATTCGATGCACCTGACGAATCACCACGCGGAAGTGGCGGCTTTCGGCGGCATCTTCCTGCTGCTGGTGTTCCTGAACTTCCTGCTGGACTCGGAAAAAGAAACGCACTGGCTGGGCCGTATTGAAGAAAAACTGGGCGCGCTGGGCAAGATCTCGTCAATTTCCGTGATGGTTGCGCTGGGTACCCTGATGGCCAGCCTGTCGATGATCGACGAAGGCCAGAAACTGGTGGTACTGACGGCCGGCCTGTGGGGTATTTTGACCTACGTGGGCGTCGATGTGATCAGCGGCTTGCTGGAAGGCGATAACGGCGACGGCAACATGGGCGACATCATCAAGCGCGGCGGTATCGGCGGCTTCCTGTACCTGGAAGTGCTCGATGCATCGTTCAGCTTTGACGGCGTGATCGGCGCGTTTGCCATCACCAAGGATGTCGTGATCATCATGCTGGGCCTGGCAATCGGCGCGATGTTCGTGCGTTCGATGACGGTGTTCCTGGTGCGCAAGGGCACGCTCGACGAGTTCGTTTATCTGGAGCACGGCGCGCACTATGCGATCGGTATCCTGGCCGTGATCATGTTGGTCAGCATGAAGTTCCACATTCCCGAGATCTTCACGGGTCTGATTGGGGTGGCTTTCATTCTCGCCTCGCTGTGGTCGTCGATCCGCTACAAGCGCAGGATGGCCCTCGAAGAAGGCCAGACGCAAGCGCTGGAGCAGGTCAAGGCAGTGTAAAGAATGCGCGACAAACGACTACACCCGTTTGTCGGCAAGTTGTAGCAAGCGTCGCCGCCGGCCTGGGGAGTCAGGCCGGTGGAGGGCGCCAGGTGTTTGGTCATACACAACCCACATAGGAGAAATACATCATGGCAATCAGTCTGCAAAAAGGCGGCAACGTCAACCTGAGCAAAGAAGCCCCTGGCATTTCGAAGATGATCATCGGCCTGGGCTGGGATGCCCGCGCCACCGACGGCGCCGCATTCGACATCGACGGCTCGATCTTCCTGCTGAAGGCCGACGGCAAGGTTCGCGCCGACGTCGACATGATTTTTTACAACAACCTGAAATCGAGCGACGGTTCCGTCACCCACTCGGGCGACAACACCACCGGCGCTGGCGATGGCGATGATGAAACCGTCATCGTCGACCTGGCCACGGTGCCAGCCGAGATCGACAAGATCGCCGTCTGCGTGACGATTCACGATGCCGAAGCGCGCAAGCAAAACTTTGGTATGGTATCGAAGGCGTACGTGCGTTGCGTGAATGCCAACGGCAACACGGAAATCGCCCGCTTCGACCTGTCGGAAGACGGTTCGGCGGAAACGGCCATGGTCTTCGGTGAAATCTACCGCAATGGCGCCGATTGGAAATTCAAGGCCATCGGCCAGGGCTACAAGGGCGGCCTGGGCCCATTAGCTGCCTCGTTCGGCGTCGGCGTATAAGTTGTAAGCAGTCAAGGCGGTCTGCAGTGTGGACCGTCCCCATCATTATCTAGTTGAGGAAGGAATAGTCAGATGCCAGTTTTTAGTATTACAGGGGATGTCGACCCGTTCCTGCATGTGTCGCTTGCCAAGGGCGAGAAGATTTATTGCGAATCCAATGCGATGGTGATGATGGAAACCAATCTTGAGCTGAAAGGCAAGATGACTGGCGGCATAGGCGCTGCGCTGATGCGCACCTTTGCCAACGGGGAATCGTTCTTTCAGCAGCATATCGAGGCCATGCGGGGCGACGGCGATTGTCTGCTGTCGCCTACATTGCCCGGCGCGATGCGGGTGCTGGATGTGGGCACCCAGCAATACATGATCAGCGACGGCGCCTTCGTGGCGGCCAGTGCTGGCGTGGAATTGAAGGTGCGCACGCAAAGCCTTGGCAATGCGCTGTTTGCCCAGAGCGGTGGTTTTTTCATCACCGAGACGGCAGGCAGTGGCCAGTTGGCGGTCTCCGGTTTTGGCGCGATGTCGATACTGGAAGTGACGCCTGGCAAGGACGTGGTGATCGATAACTCGCACGTCGTGTGCTGGGATAACCGCTTGCAATACGAGATTTCCATGACGACCGGCAGCAGCGGCGGCTTTCTGGGTAACCTGATCAATAGCCAGACCAGCGGCGAGGGCGTAGTACTGAAATTTTCAGGCACGGGAAAAATCCTCGTGTGCTCGCGCAACCGCGCAGCCTTCCTCGCCTGGACCCAAAGCAAGCCGGCGTAATCAAGCAGTAACCAACCTAACAGGAGCTATGCGTATGTCTGTCAATTTGAGCAAAGGCCAGAAGATTTCTCTGGATAAAGAAGCTGGTGCCACCCTGACCCGTATCACCATGGGCCTGGGCTGGGATGCGGTCAAGACCAAGGGTTTCCTCGGCTTCGGTTCGAAGACCGAAGCCGTCGACCTGGATGCCTCGTGCGTCATGTTCGATGAGAACAAGAGCACGTCCGACATCGTCTGGTTCCGCCAGCTGAAAAGCAAGGACGGCAGTGTCGTTCACACGGGCGACAACCGCACGGGCGCGGGCGATGGCGACGACGAACAGATCAATGTCGATCTGTCGAAAGTGCCGGCGCACGTGAAAAGCCTGGTCTTCACCGTCAACAGCTTTACTGGACAGAACTTCTCGCAGGTGGAAAACGCCTATTGCCGCATCTTGAATGCCAGCAATAACCAGGAAGTCGCGCGTTTCAACCTGTCTGTGCAAGGTTCCCACACGGCACAGATCATGGCCAGGCTGTACCGCCATAACGGCGAATGGAAGATGCACGCCATCGGTGAAAACGGCAACGGTCGCACGTTTGACGACTTAATGCCGCAGATTACCGTGCATCTATAAGGAGCAGTACGCAGCGGGCGGGGGACGGACCGGATACCGGCCCTTGTCCGCTGCTCTAAGTTTAGGAGAGTATGTCGTGATGCGATTGCTGATAGCCTTGCTACTTCCGTGTCTCACGTTTTTCATGCTGGGGCGCCCGCTGGCCGGTGCCGCCGCCTTGATCTTGCAGTGCACTGTGATCGGCTGGGCGCCGGCGGCCCTGTGGGCCCTGTACACGGTGAACCAGCATAAAACGGAGCAGGAACTGGAAGGTGCGTTAAGCCGCAGCTACATGCGCAGGCGTAGTCGCTTGATTTAAGGTCGATTGATTTAAATCAGCCGGGCGCCAGGAATCCTTGCGCTAAAGCCCGCACGAGCGATCGTGCGGGCTTTTTTGTGCGCGCTCACTTCTTGCAGCGTATCGGCACGTTCACGGAATTACCGTCCGAACTTAAGTTGCGGTACTGTAAATCTTCGCTTTCAATGGCGAAGCGCGGCACGGCGTGCACATAGCGCTGCTTGCAGACGGTATCGTCATTGATCAGCTGGCCCGCCAGCATGTAGTCGCACAGGGCGAAGCGCGATTCTTCGTCGTCGAGGATCAGCACGCGCGCGGCGCTGTACAGGGCCGCTTGCAAGACGTCCGGGCTGCAGTTTTCCGGGCCCGTCAGCTTCAGATGGGTTTTTGTTTGCGTGGCCATGCGTTGCAGCTTGACGAGGGCGGCGCGCTCTTCCTTGCGCGCGCCATCGACTTGCGCATCGCCGCTGGACAGGCGCAGCGCCAGCGAGGCGATCTGGTCGATGGAAATATGCCAGGCAAAGCCTTCCAGCCGCGTGCGGATCTGGCCGGGCAAGGGATCGGCCGCATCGACTTCGCAGCGGTACTGGCCCAGATGGGGCCGGCACAGCACGGGAATGGCAAAGGCCGAGGTGCGCTTGCCCTTGACGAATTTCTGGCTCAGGTCGCCGAAGTTTTCATGCGTGATGGTGTCGAAGCGGGCTTGCCCAAAGCCCATCTTGACGAGGTTTTCCTTGCGCTGGCGTGAAAACAGGGCGTCGACGGCATCGTAGATATTCTTGTTGAAGATGCGGTCCAGTGGCTGGCGCTCGTCCGACATCTTTTCGAACACGGCGCTGGAATTGGGCGCGTTGGCATCGATGGCAATGAGGATGAAGGGCTTGCTGTTCAAGCGCGGCGGCACGATGGCCATGTCGTTGCCGTACAGCTGCGTCAGGGCCACGTCCCACAGGGTTTCCACGCCCAGGTTGTCGGCCGCGCCGCCGTCGAACAGGTGCACATAGGACGGCGATTCGCGCGATTCGGAACCGAGTTCCGGCACGAAACTGTTTTTCGGGCGGAAACGCTCGAAAGTGACGGAATCGAACACGCCGGGAAAGGCGGCCGAGGTGGCCACGGCCGTGGCCAGGCGGATATTCTGGATCGGCGAATGCAGGGTGCCGTAAAAATACTCATAGGAAAACACCACGCGCTTGCCGCCATCGGTGGCGTCCGTCGCGTTGGCCAGGAAAATGGGGCCGTCATGCGGCAAGTCCTGGTAGGTTTTCTTGTCGTACAGCACATCGTCCAGCACGTCGGACAGGAACGAGGTGCGCGTCTTGTTCGTCAACAACATCGTCGTCAGGTTGGCCGGTTTCAAAATGGTCTGGCCGAAGAAATCCGTTTTGAGTTTGCTGCGCAGCAAGGGCCAGTCCGTCTGCTTGCCATGCAGCGCGTAGTAGCCGCCCGCGATGGCGCCGCCCGACACGCCGGAGATGGCCGAGGCGCCGCTGACGAGGCCGAACTCTTCCAGCTGCTCCAGCGAGGCGGCCGAGAAATTGGCGGCGCGGCTGCCGCCGCCGGACAGGGCGATGCCGATGAAGTGGTCGCTGGGCATGGGATTCTGGATGCGCGCCTTGGGCGCGTCGATGCGCAGGCGCGGGGTTTCCTGTACGGCAAACGTGCGGTTTTCGATGCCGCTGTTGGGGCGCAGGGCGAGTACCGTGCAGCCGCTCAGCAGCGCAGCGAGGATAAATGGGACGAACAAGCGTGGATGCATGCGTGATCTGTGCGTAGTCAGGGGTTGGGATACGGACGGAAACGTGTGCGATTCTAGCAAACCCTGCAACAATCACCTATTCAGCTGGTAGCCGAGCATGGCGGCGTTGTACAGCGCGTGGACGAGCATGGGCGCCAGCAGCGCGCCGCTGCGCTCATAGGCATAACCCGCGCACACGCCCAGCACGAAGACGGGCAGCATGGCGGCGGGGGGATGCACGATGGCAAACAGCGCGGCGGCGATGCCGATCGCTTGCCAGGCCGTCAGTGAGCGGCGCAAGCCGCCCTGCAGCAAGCCGCGAAAGATGAATTCCTCGTACAGGGGCGCGGCCAGCACGCCCACGGCCAGCAGCCACAGCGCGTCTCCATTGATCTGTATCAATGGAGACGCGGCAGGCGGCAGCAGGGCCGCGCAGCCGATGCCGAACAGGACCGCGACACAGGCGCCCGCGCATCCCCGGCGCCACGGCTGGTGGCCTTGTCCGATGCGCGGAACGCCGGCCGTCCTGGCGCGCCAGTAGACGAGGCGCAGCAGCGCATACGTGAACGCACCGGCCGCGCCGAAGGCGATGGCCAGCTGCGCCAGCGGCGCCGTACTGGTGCCTTTGAGCAGGATCAAGGCCAGTGTTTGCAGAATGAAAAACAGCATGGCGGCGATCAGGCCGTCGGCCGCCGCTATGCGGGCCGGCGGCGAAGCGGCGGGATCGAGCAGATAGGGCAGCGCATCGCGCGCCTTTTGCCACAGGGCCACGGTCAACGCGCCCGTGAACACGATAAACACCAGTTGCTGCGCCACGCTGCCGGCGGCCAGGGCGGCGAGGTACAAGCCGGTGAGCAGCAAATACAGGTACATATAGGTGGGGCGTATCTTCGCCGTCGCTTCGCTGGCCAGCGGGTCGCTGGCAAACACGCCCAACGCCACGGCGATCAGCGAATACAAGGGGATGCCGGCCAGGGCCAGCAGCATCAGGCCCGCCGTTTGCCACGACCAGGTGGGCAGCCAGGCCAGCGCCACGCCGAACAGGACCAATGGATACAGCAGGGCCAGCACGGCCCACAATTGCGCCTTTTGCCGCAGCGCCTGCTCGATGGAAACAGGAAACGTGTACAGCAGCCACAGCGCGCCACCTTCCTTGTTCAGGGTCTGGAAGGCCGACATCATCAGCACATAGCTGCCGAGGAAAAAGCCGGTCGATGCCAGCAGGGCGGGGCTGGCCAGCAGCGCGTGCAGGTCGCGCGCCTGGCCCGTAAACAAGGCTTGCCCGCCGAGGATCAGCAGGGGCATCAGCATGGTTTGCACGAGAAAATTACGGTCGCGCAAGAGTAACGTCAGCTCGCGCCGCTGGATCACCGTGCCGATGCGGGCGCGCCACCGCTGCGTGGGTGCCGCTGCCGGCTTGCGCGCCGCTTCCCGCTGGCCCGCGCCGACCACGCCGTGGCGCAACTGGCGGCGCAGCATCGCCATGCCCAGCAGCATCAACAGCAGCGTTTGTGCCAGCAGCAGGATAGCGGGCAGCAAGGCGGCCACGCCATCGGCATTGAGCAAGCGCACCAGCAGGCCCGGCGGCGTCCAGTGGCTCCAGACGGGCATGGCGGCCGCCCAGCCATGGGCGAAGCCGCCCGTGCCCATGCCGAAAGACATGCCCATATACATGGGAAACAGGCCCGCCAGCGAGATCACTGCCTGCAAGTTGCCCAGCCTGGATGGCGTGAGCGACAGGCGCAAGCCCGTGTCGACCAGGGTGCGCAGCATGGCGGCCAGGGCCAGCAGGACCAGGCTGACGAACAGGCCGGACAGTGGCGACAGCCAGCCCTGGCCCGAGTACCAGGCGATCACGGTCGTGCTGGGCCACAGGGCCAGCAAGCCGGCCGGATTGACGAGCGTGCGTTCGAGCACGCGCGCCCACAGCAAGGTGCTTTTCTCGGCGGGCAGGGTGACCAGCCATTCCAGGTCCCAATCCGGCTTCGATAGTTCTCCCATGCCCAGCGGCAGCAGGACGCTGACCAGCCACAACAGCGCCAGTTGCAGGGTCAGGCCGCCCACCAGTGCCGGGCTGAACGGCGTAGCCATCAGTTGCGCGATGACGGGGTCGAGCAAATGGCTGCCCGTGTGCAGGCTGCCGCGCGCCTGGCAGGCGGCGACCTGGTCCAGCAAACAATGCATGTTCAGCACGCTGTGGCGGGCGATGCTGCCGAAGGAAAACAGCATGGGCAGCAAGAGCAGCGCGCCCAGCAGCCAGCGTCCGCCACGCTTGCCCCGCGTGGCGGGGCGGCTTTTACTGTTTTTCTTGAAGGAAAGCCCCCGGCCGCTGACGTTGAGCAGGCGCTGCAGGCGCAAGCGGGTCAGCAGCCAGACGGCGCGCCAGGCAGAGGGCGGCGTCGCTGTCATGTGGTTTCATCGGTGAGTTGCAAGAAGAGCTCTTCCAGGCTGCCGTCGCTGGACAGCTGCTGGCGGATATCGTCCAGGCTGCCCGTGGCGACCAGGGCACCGCGGTGGATGATGGCGACCCGGCTGCACAGCTTTTGCGCCATATCGAGCAAATGCGTGGAAACGAAGATGGTGGTGCCGGCGGCGGCGCGGCGCAGCAAGCGTTCCTGCACGTCGCGCGAGGCACGCGGGTCGAGGCCGTTGATCGGCTCGTCGAGGATCAGCACGGCCGGATCGTGGATCAGCGCGCAAGCCAGGCCCAGTTTTTTCTTCATGCCCAGCGAGTAATTGACGGCGAAATCCTCGCTCGCTTCATCCAGGCCGAACTCCGTCAACAGGCGCGCGGCGCGGGCGGCCGCTTCCGCGCGCGTAAAACCATGCATTTCAGCGACGAATTGCAGGATTTCACGGCCCCGCAAATAATCGTAAAAGATCGGGTTGTCGGGCAGGTAGCCCACCTTGCGCTTGACGGCGGCACCGTCGCGGTGGCAATCGAGGCCATCGACCAGCACGCGGCCGCTGCTGGGCACCAGGATGCCCATCAGCATGCGGATGGTGGTGGTTTTTCCCGCCCCGTTCGGACCCAGGAAGCCGAAGACTTCACCTTTACCCACTTGCAAGGTCAGCGGCTTGACGGCCTCGAACGTGCCGTACTGTTTGGACAAGCCTTCAAAGGCAATCATCGTGCATCCCAAAAAAGATAGCGTGCAGGATGATAGCCCGAGACGGCGCCGCCGGCGCGTCCCTTAATGTCGCAGCATGACGCCGATGGCAATGCAGGCCAGGATCGCCAGGCTCATGGCGATGCCGTAGGCTGCCATCAATACCAGCCAGCGGCAGATGGTGGCGAGTTTGCCGCTTCGGTACACGCGCCACATGGCCCAGGGCAGATAGGCCAGCAGCCAGGCGCCAAGCGCAAGGCGGATGATGTTGACGGGGATCAAGGTCATCAGCGCCATCGTGATGAAGGCGAAGGCATTCGTATGCAGCGCGAACAGGAAATGTTCGCCATAGCGCCGTCCGCTGCCCAGGTAAAGGATTTTCAGGAACAGGGCGAACAGCGGCATCAGGCAAAACATGGCGTACGGCGCGTAATGGTAAAAGCTGTCCACCACGAGTTTTTGTTTCTCGGCCGTAGGTAGTTGCTCGAAGTCTTGCCATTGCTGCGGCAGCGTGGGTGTCTGGCCCAAGATGCTGACCTGCATGGCCGATGACTTGTTTGCCGCAATTTGCGGGGTGCCATGGGCGCTCATTTGGGCTTGCTGGCCATGGACGGTGAGGAATACGGCGGGGCTGCTGAACTTGAGGATGGCAAAGAACAGGATGCTGAAGGTCAGGTAGACGCGCAGCGGCTCGACGTAGCGCACGCGGCGTCCCGCGATGTATTCATTGCTCAGTGCGCCAGGACGGAACAGCAGCAAGGCCAGGGTACGCCAGAGCTTGCCTTCGAGCGCCACATAATGGGCGACAAATTCATGCAGGAATTCGCGTGCGCTGGGCATGTGCAGGGTCGTCGTCTGGCCGCAGGCGCTGCAGAAGTTGCCTGGCGCATCGGTATTGCAGTTATGGCAGGTGCTGGATGACACTGTTTTCAAGATGAACTCTTTCCATGGCCAAAAAATGATCGCTCAAGGGCGCAGCCTATGATGAATGAAAAGAATGATAAAAGCACATTTTTATCTTTTTCGTTGCTTCCGAGATACAAAAAGGCTGCGCCGTTCAGCCTCCACCAAAGGAGGCCAGCAGGCGCCGTTCACCGGCTGGCGTGAGGCGCAGGGCGCGGCTGTCGAGTTCGCGTTCGGCCCAGCGCTGGCGCAGGGCCAGTTGCAGGATGGCGGTACCCAGCGCGCCGCCCAGGTGGGCACGCCGCTCGCTCCAGTCCAGGCAGGCACAGGCGAAGCGGCGGCGCTGCTTGTGTAATTGCGGCACGTCGATGCCCAGCGCCGCCATGCCGGCCGCGCCCGCTTCCGACAGGCGATATTCTCCTTCATCGTCGAGCAGCCAGCCTTGGGCGAGCAACTGGTCGTGCACGGTGACAGCCACCGTGCCGGCCATGTGGTCGTAGCAAGTGCGCGCCTGGCGCAGGCGGTCGGGCGTGGAGGGCGAAAAGGGCGTCGCCGGCACGCCGGCCACCACCAGCAGCGCTTCCAGCGCTCGCGCCACCTCCGTGCTGGCCAGGCGGTAATAGCGGTGCTTGCCCTGCGCCACCATCGACAGCAAACCATCGTCGCGCAAGCGGCTCAGATGGGCGCTGGCCGTCGAGGCGCCCACTTCGGCCAGCGTGGCCAATTCCGTCGCCGTGCGCGCATGGCCGTCGAGCAAGCTGCACAGCATGCGCGCGCGGGCCGGTTCGGCGATGGCGCCGGCCAGTTGCGCCAGACCCATGTCGGCCGAAGGAAGTTTGTCATCCATGATTCGTTCGTGGGCGAAGTGTTGTGGTGGAAGGACCAGCATACTCGTGTCCCTACCTCACTGCAATGGAATGCGCATGCCGCTTGCCGACTTTGTTATCGACCCCGCCGACCCTTTCGCTGCCGTCACCCATGCGGCGCCATATGATTACTATCGCCGTCTGGCGGATGGCCCGCCGCTGAGTTTCGAGGCCTCACTCGACTGCTGGCTGGCGACGGGCGCGGCCGGCGTGCTGGCCGTGCTGGCACATCCCGCTTGCCGCGTGCGTCCGACTGGACAGCCTGTACCGGATACTCTGGCGGGCACGCCGTGCAGCGCGATTTTTGCCGAACTGGTGCGTATGAACGATGGCGAACGGCATGCCGTGCCAAAACAGGTGCTGGCGCGCGCGCTGGGCCAGGTGGATCTGGCGCGCCTGCAGGAGCGGGCGATGCATCTTGCTGGTGATCGCATGCCAGGCGATGCTGTCCAGCTTAACGATGCGATTTTTCAACTGCCCCTGTTCGCCATGGCCGACTTGCTGGGCTTTGCGCCAGCGCAATGGCCGTCGCTGGCCGCCTGGACGCGCGATTTTGTCGCCTGCCTGTCGCCGCTGAGCAATGGTGAACAACTGGCCGGCGCGCAAGTGGCAGCCGACGCCCTGCTGCAAGCTTTTGCCGCCTTGCTGCGCGAGGGCGATGTGAGGCCCGGCAGCCTGCTGGCCAGTATCGTGACAGAGACCGATGCCATGGGGAGCGGCTTGCTGGCCAACCTCGTGGGCTTGCTGTCGCAGACGTGCGATGCCACAGCCGGCTTGTTGGGCAATGCCATCGTGACTTTGCGCGCGCAGCCTGACTTGCTGCCGTCACTGCGCGCCGCCCCTCAGCGATGGCCGGCCCTGTTGCGCGAAGTTAGCCAGCGTGATCCCGCCATCCACAACACGCGCCGCTACACGGCCGATGCCGTGGAAGTGCATGGCGTGCGCGTGCCGGCCGGGCAGATGATCGTCGTCGTGCTGGCCGGCGCTTGCGATGCGGAGTTGGGCTTTGGCCATGGCCGCCACGGTTGTCCGGGCCAGTCCATCGCGCACACCATCGCCACGGCTTGCCTTCAGGCGTGGGCCGATGCGTTGCAACGCATGCCGCTGGCGTGGCGCTACCTGCCGTCGCTGAATGCCCGCATCCCCGTCTTTAGCCCAGGAGAAATGAAATGATTGCCGTGATTTTCGAAGTCTGGCCCAGTGTCGAAGGGCGCCAGCACTATCTGGACCTGGCGGCGTCCCTGCGGCCCTTGCTCGATGAAGTCGATGGGTTCATTTCCATCGAGCGCTTCTGCAGCTTGAGCGAGCCAGGCAAATTGCTGTCGCTATCCTTCTTTCGCGACGAGGCGGCGCTGGCGCAGTGGCGGCAGCTGGAAGCGCACCGCGCGGCGCAGTCGGCCGGCCGGCAGGGCGTATTTGACGATTACCGGCTGCGCATCGCCGCCGTCGTGCGCGATTACAGTATGCTGGACCGCCAACAGGCGCCTGCCGACAGTCGCCAACGTCACAGCGTTTAGCGGGGCAGCGCGCCCTGCGTGATTTTTACTTTGACCCGATACGTGGCCGCGGCCGCGTTGAGGGCGGGCGGCGTGGCCGGGTCGACGTCGAGCAGGGTGAACGTCAGGTGGTTGACGCTGACGGAACTGGCGGCGCCGGGCATGGAGTCGGACAGGACGATGTCGGTGGCACCCGCGCTATTGAGCAAACTGAAGCTGTAGCTGACATAGCCTTTCCACACGCATACGGCGCCCTTGCGGCAGCGGCTGTCGTTGACGCGCTCGAGTTTCAGGGTATCGGTGGCCGTGATGGCGACCTGTTCGCCCGGCGAGAGTACGTGGGTGACGCTGCGCGGCGTGTTTTCCGCGTCGCCGGCGCTGCCGGCCGCGCCGCAGCCAGCCAGTACGGCCAGGCAGGCGATGAGCAGGGGCAGCAGCAGGGTACGACAAGAGTGGTTCAGAGTAGACATGTTTTTCCTTTCAGGTAGAACGTCCCGGGCGTGCTTGTTCGCACGTGGGATAAAATGATAGTAACAAAATGATATTTTTCCGGCGCACTATTGGCGTGCTGCCGATGAATTGATGCGCCGGCCACGCGGCGCGCCGATTACTGCGTAAAATGGCTGTTTTGAAAATCAGGAAACAACCATGAAAAAAACTGCCCTGGCGAAAAGCGATGCCAAGAAACTGATGGGAAAGATGAATGTTCCCGGCGCCGGTGCATTCGGTAAGGAAGCGGTGGTCGTCGACCGCCGCGAGCAGCGCAAGCGCGATCAGGCACTGGGCCTGGTGCCATTCGCCGTCAAGCTGAACAGCGATCTGGTGTTGCAATTGCAGACCCTGGCCAAGGAACGCGATGCGGATCTGAATGAATTGGTCGCCGAGCTGATCACCAAGGGCTTGGCTGCAGCATAAGGGCTGACAATGTTTATCTGTTGATAAATATCATTTGTAAAACTAAAAGGCGCCTTGCGGCGCCTTTTGCATTGCGGCATTGCTTGTGCTTACACCCAGGCGGCCAGCGCGCCCTTCATTTTTTTCAGTGCCGCCACTTCGATCTGGCGGATGCGTTCGGCCGATACGCCGAACTCTTCTGCCAAAGCGTGCAGGGTGGCGCCGGAACCGTCGTCGTTGGCCAGCCAGCGCGCTTCGATGATGCGGCGCGAACGGGCGTCGAGCTTGCTCAAGGCCGTTTCCAGGCCTTCCGATTGCAGACGCGTCACTTGTTCCGCTTCCAGCACCTTGGTCGGCTCGCTTTGCTCCGACGACAGGTAGGCGATCGGCGAAAACTTGTCGTCTTCATCGTCGGTCGGCGATTCCAGGGCGATGTCGCGTCCGCTCAAGCGCGTTTCCATTTCGATCACTTCTTCGCGTTTCACGTCGAGCAGCTTGGCCAGCGCATCGATCTGCTTCGGCGTCATCGCATCGAGGCCCGTCTTGTGGCTGCGCAGGTTGAAGAACAGCTTGCGCTGTGCCTTCGTCGTCGCGACCTTGACCAGGCGCCAGTTTTTCAGGATGTACTCGTGCATCTCGGCTTTCACCCAGTGCATGGCATACGATACCAGGCGCACGCCCTGGTCCGGGTCGAAGCGTTTCACGGCTTTCATCAAGCCGATATTGCCTTCCTGAATCAGGTCGGCGTGCGGCAAGCCATAGCCCAGGTAGCCGCGGGCAATCGAGACCACCAGGCGCAGGTGCGACAGCACCAGTTCTTGCGCGGCGGCCAGGTCATTTTTTTCGCGCAGGCGTGTTGCCAGCGAGATTTCTTCATCGTGGGTCAACATGGGCAGGCGGTTCACGGCCGAGATATAGGCGTCGATATTGCCCAGATTGCCAGTGAACCCGAGGCCCAGCGCATTACTTTTGGTCGGAACCAATGCGGATGTAGCGGACATCATAGTCATGTTTTCTCCCTCGTAGTCTTGCTTTGTTCCAGTTGGCCATGTCACGCGACGTGGCCCGATTGTCTGTTCGTTTTGCGTATGTGGTCTTGCACTTGCAGATCGCGGCACCATCTTCATCTGGCGTCCATGGCGGTTCTGCTGTTGGTATGTCCCTATATTAGCACTCTCTGCTTGAGAGTGCCAATCAGCACATTTAATCGTCCTGATAGCCTAAATGCTATGGCGAATGAATGCTTGATAAATGTGTATGAACGGTGATCTGAACAGCGCTGCAGGCCGCTTCACGACAACGTAGCTAGTCTACGGCCTCTGGCTGAAGCGAACCTTAAGAATACTTGCTAAATATCAAGATAACAGCATTGTGGGGACGCATGGCGGCGCCTGCGGTGCCGCCATGGGAGGGAAGGCAAGGTCAGTTCAGGCGCGCCAGGTGGCGCTGCACGCAGAGGAAGGCGCCGATCAGGCCCAGGCCGGCGCTGACGGCCAGCAAGCCGGCCATCGGCAGCGGCGCCAGCGGCACGAGCTGGAATTCGGACGCATACAGGCGGGCAAACTCGGCAATCGCGGTATTCAGTGGTTGCATGGCCAGCGCCACCGCGCCCAGGGCCAGCGCACCGGCGCACAGGCCCAGCAGGGCGCCCGTGTAATAGAAGGGGCGGTGGATGAAGGTGTCCGTGGCGCCGATCAGTTTCGAGATGCTGATTTCATCGCGCTGCTGCATCACTTGCAGGCGTATGGTATTGAAGACCACGGCGATGACGGCCACGCCCAGGGTAATGGCCAGCAGCAGCAGCACCAGGCGCAGCACGCCCAGCAGGGCCGCCAGGCGCTTGACCCAGGCCGAATCGACTTGCGCCGACTCCACGAATGGCAGGTGGCGCAGCTGCTCCGCCACCGCATCGACATCCTGCGCTTCGCTGGCGCTGCTGAAGGCATCGAGTTTCAGCACATAGCTGTCGGGCAAGGGATTGTCGCCCAGGGTGCTGAGCACGTCGGCCAGGCCGTTCTTGTTTTTCAGGGTATCGAGCGCCTCTTCGCGCGCAATGAAGACGATCTTCGCCTTTTGCGCGCCGACGATCTTGCGCATGGCGCCCGCCAGGGCCACGGCTTGCTCGCGCGGCGTGTCGATCTTCAGGAAAACGCTGATTTCCGGGTCGACCGACATCTGTTCCGACATGGGACGCACATTGTCGAGCATGGTCAAGCCGGCGAACGGCAGCGACAGGGCGATGGCGACGACGAGCACGTTCAACAGGAAGCCGCCTGGCGACTTGCGCAAATGGATCAGCGCCGAACCGAGCGCGAAGCGGTGTTGACGGAACCAGCCTCTCATGCCTGCTCTCCCTGCACATCGTCGGGGCCGGGGGAGGGCGCAAAATCGGGATCGGGCGGCGCGAAGACGGGCGCCTGCGTGGCCTTGTCGATGGCGACCAACTGGCCGTTTTTCAGGTGGATCACGCGGGCGGCGGCGTCGAGCATCTGTTCGTCATGGCTGGAAATGAGGCAGGTCACGCCCACCGAGTGAAACGCTTTCAGGGCGTCGAGCACCTTGTTGGCGCTGGCGCGGTCCAGGTTGGCCGTCGGTTCGTCGGCCAGGATGATCTGTGGCCGGTTGACGATGGCGCGCGCGATGGACACGCGCTGCTGTTCCCCGCCCGACAGCGACAGCGGGCGCGCCATGGCGCGGTCGAGCAGGCCCACCTTATCGAGGGCGGCACGCGCGCGCTGTTCGGCAGCAACTTTATGCGCGCCGACGACGAGCAGCGGCAGCATCACGTTGGCCAGGATGGAGCGGTCGTTGAGTAGTTTTTGCTGCTGGAAGATCAGGCCCATGTTGCGGCGCAGAAAGGGCACGCCGGCTGGCTTGATCTTGGCCATGTCCTGGCCATTGACGATCAGCTTGCCCGAGCTGGGGCGCTCCATGGCGGCGATCATTTTCAGCAGGGTGGACTTGCCGGCGCCGGACGGGCCGGCCAGAAAGACCAGCTCGCCTTTGGCAATGCTCAGCGAAATGTCGCTGAGGGCCACGGCATCGGCGGAGTATTGCTTGGAGACGTGCTGAAATTCAATCATGTATGGGCTTATCCGAGCAGCGCTTCGACAAATTCGGCAGCCACGAAAGGCTGCAAGTCTTCAATTTTCTCACCGATGCCGATGAAATACACGGGGACGGGGCGTACGCGGGCAATCGCCGCCAGCACGCCGCCCTTGGCGGTACCATCGAGCTTGGTGATCACCAGGCCGGTCAATTGCAGGGCATCGTCGAACGCTTTCACTTGCGTGAGGGCATTCTGGCCCGTGTTGCCGTCGATGACGAGCAGGGTTTCATGCGGCGCGCCTTCCATGCCCTTGCCGATCACGCGCTTGATTTTCTTCAACTCTTCCATCAGGTGCAACTGCGTCGGCAAGCGGCCTGCCGTGTCGACCATCACCACGTCGATGCCGCGCGCTTTTGCCGATTGCACGGAGTCGTAGGCCACGGCGGCCGGGTCGCCCGATTCCTGCGAAATGACGGTGACGTTGTTGCGCTCGCCCCAGACCATCAGCTGCTCGCGCGCGGCGGCGCGGAAGGTGTCGCCCGCAGCCAGCAGCACGGACTGGTTATTCGACTGCATGTGCTTGGCCAGCTTGCCGATGGTGGTGGTCTTGCCGGCGCCATTCACGCCGGAAATCATCATCACCAGCGGCTTGTGACGGCCCAGCTCGAAGCGCTTTTCCAGCGGCGAGAGCAGGTCGGTCAGCAGCACTTTCAGCGCTGCCTTGACGGCGGCGGCGTCGAGCAGCTTGTCTTCCTTGACCTTTTTCTTCAATTCCGTGAGCAGGAATTCGGTGGCGTCGATGCCCGCGTCGGACATCAGCAGCGCTGCTTCCAGCTCTTCGTACAGGGCGTCGTCGATCTTCGCGCCGACGAACAGCACGGATAAGGTGTTCGAGGTTTTTGACAGGCCGGCTTTCAGGCGCGTCATCCACGATTTTTTCTCGGGTTCGGCGGCCACGATCACGGGCACGAGTTCGGCTGGCGCGCCGCTCAGGGGCGTAACGGCAGGCTGCGGTGCAGGCGGCGTGGCGGCGGGAAGGACGAGGGGCTCGGCTGGCGCAGCCTCGGGAGCGGTGGGTTTTTTCTTGAAGAAACTAAACATGGATGTGTGGTGGCGGGTGCTGACCTAAGGCCCGGCGGCGCCGGACACTGTGTTACGGGCTATTCTACCAGAGCGCGCCCGGCCCTTCATGCTTTACTGTTCGATTGGCAACATTGCGCGGCTATCCACGGAGATCGCCGCAGTTGCGGCGCTTTCCAGCCGGATCAATGGGTTTGCAGGGCCCGCGCCTGATGGCGGCGGCGCCAGTCGGCGATGCTTTCCTCGACTTGCCGCAAGTCCAGCACATGCAGGAACGCCGGTGGCTGCCTGGTCAGCACGGGGCTGCGTCCGCCAGCCCATAACTCGATGTCTGGCGGCAAGCTTGCATGCAACTGCTGCAGGCTGTCGCGCGTCAGCCGTTGCTTGCTGGCGCTGGAAAACGACAGCGCCACGATGTCGGCACGCTGCGCGCGGGCGGCCGCGACGATGTCCGCCAGCGGTGTTTCCACCCCCAGCGACATGCAATGGGCGCCAGCCGCCGCGCACAGCGCCTCGGCCATCAGCAGCCCCAGGCCATGCCGCTCCTGCGGCAAGGTACTGAGGACGATACGCGGCGTGCGCGTCGACGGGCTGCTTGCCTGCGGCAGGGAAAAAATGGCATGGCGCATCACCGTTTGCAAGGTTTCGCTATACAGATGCTCTTCATACACGGCCAGGTCGCCGCAAGCCCACGCTTCGCCCACCATTCCCGTCAGGGGCGCGATGACGTCGATGGTGAACGCTTTCAAGCCCAGCACGGCCAGCGCCTGGCGCAGGGCGTCGCCCAGTTCCGCCATCTGGTGGCCACGGCACAGGGCCAGGTAGCGTTCGAGCTGGGGTGCCCGGGTTGACGGCGCCGCGCTGCCGGCGTTGGCCAGCTGCTGCAGTTGCACGGTACTGTGTTGCATGATTTTGCCCGGACGAAATCCGAGGTCCAGCAGGCGCTTGACCATGCGCAACTTCTGCACTTGCTCGGCCGGGTAGCTGCGCTCGCCAAAGGCGTCGCGCTGGGGCTGGGGAAAGGCGTAGCGGCGCTCCCACACGCGCAAGGTTTCCTTGGCCAGTCCGGTATCGCGTTCGACATCGCTGATGCTGAAGGCGGAAGTGGGTTGCAGGTCAGTATCCATACCAGGGTGGCTTTGCTCGCTTGCGGAAGAACGTGGCATGCATTTTACGCCTTCCGCCGCCCCTGACCAAATAGCTGAATCCGATTAGACATTGCCGACGTATAAGTTTGTGAACGGCTCAGGGCACTCATTGACATAAATCAATATTTCATCGATTATCCATGAGGCTCGTTTTGTCCAGGACAAACTTAACACAGGTGTATTCATGAAAATTGCCGTCGTCGGAGCAGGAATTGCAGGTTTGTCGTGTGCCTATCGCCTGGCGCAAGCCGGCCAGGACGTCACCTTGTACGAAGCGGGTGACTATTTTGGCGGTCACAGCCATACGGTGGACGTCACGCTCGATGGCGTCACGCATGGCGTCGACACGGGTTTTCTCGTATTCAATCACGCCACCTACCCGAACCTGGTGCAACTGTTTGATGAACTCGGTGTCGAGGCGGCTGATAGCGACATGTCGTTTTCCGTGAAAATGCCGCTCGGCACTGCGTCCGATGCGCGCGTGCTGGAATGGGCTGGCGCCAATTTCGATACCGTGTTTACCCAGCGCAGCAATCTGCTGCGCCCCGCCTTCCTGCGCATGCTGCGCGATATCGTGCGCTTCAACCGTCAGGCCAGCGCCCTGGCCACGGCCAGCGTGGCGGCGCCGGCCCTGTCGCTGGGCGAGTTTCTCGACCTGCACGGCTATGGCGATGAATTCCGCCACTGGTATCTGCTGCCAATGGCCGCCTGTATCTGGTCGTGCCCGGCGCGCCAGATGCTGGCCTTTCCCTTGGCCACCTTCATTCGTTTCTGCCACAACCATGGCTTGCTGCAAGTGAGCGACCGGCCGCAATGGCGCACGGTACGGGGCGGTTCGCGCGTGTATGTGGAAAAACTGCTGGCGGGCATTCCGCAGCAGCGCCTGGCGTGCCCCGTGCTGGCCGTGCGTCGCCAGGCTCATGGTGGCGCGCGCATGGTCGAGCTGCACACGGCCGCCGGCGTCGAGCATGTCGATCACGTCGTACTCGCTTGCCACAGCGACCAGTCGCTGGCCCTGCTGGGAGATATCCGTGACGACGAGCGCTCTGTGCTCGAAGCCGTACGCTACCAGCCGAATCGGGCCGTGCTGCATACGGATGCGTCCTGCCTGCCGCAACGCCGCAAGGCTTGGTCGGCCTGGAATTACCAGGGACGGCCGGCAGTGGCGCAAGGCGAGGCGCCGCAAGTATGCGTGCATTATTTGCTGAACCAGTTGCAGCCGCTGCCGTTCACCACGCCCGTCATCGTTTCGCTCAATCCCCTCGATGAACCGGACCCGGCCTCCATCCTCGACGAGTTTTCGTATGCGCATCCCGTGTTCGATGGCGCGGCCATTGCCGCCCAGGCGCGCCTGGCCGGCTTCCAGGGCGCGCAGCACACGTGGTTCGCGGGTGCCTGGACGGGCTACGGTTTCCATGAGGACGGCTTGAAGTCGGGCCTGGCCGTGGCGCAAGCGCTCAATGGCATGGCCGCTTCGGAGCTCGGCCATGCCGCGTGATCCCGCGCAACCGGCCCAGCCGCAGCTATGCCTGGGCCTGGTTCGCCATGCGCGGCTGCGCCCGCGCGCACATGCCTTCAGTTACGGCATGTTTTATCTGCGTCTGCCCCTGCGCAGCCTGGGCGCGCAGGATTTCGCGGCCCGTTTGATGTCGCGCAACGGTGCCAATGTGCTGGCCTTCCGCGACAGCGACCATGGCGATGGCACGACGCCGCTGCTGGAGTGGATCGACGGCTTGCTGCAGCAGCATGGCGTGTTGGACGCGGGTGGCGAAATCTGGCTGCAAACCATGCCGCGCCTGTGCGGCTATGTCTTCAACCCCGTCAGCTTCTGGTTTTGCCACCGCCCGGATGGGGCGCTGCGCGCCGTGCTCTGCGATGTGCGCAATACCTTTGGCGAGCGCCATCTGTACTTGCTTGAACAGGGCGGCGCCATCGCGTATGGCAGCGAGTTGCGTGCCAAGAAGATTCTCCATGTGTCGCCGTTTTGCAAGGTGGAAGGGCAGTACCGTTTCCGTTTCCTGCGCAACCACGACAAGGATGGCGAGCGCCACCTGGCCCGCGTCGATTATGACGACCTCGACGGTCCGATTTTGCAGACCAGCTTGTCCGGCACGGCGCAGCCGCTGCGCGATGGCGCCATCGCCTGGGCCTTGCTGCGCTATCCCCTGATGACGTTTGGCGTGATGGCGCGCATCCATTGGCAAGCCTTGCGCCTGTGGCTGCGCCGCGTGCCGTTTTTCAGCAAACCCCACCCTCCACAAGAAAAGGTGTCCCGATGAGCTCCGATTCCCTGCCGACCGGCCTGCATGCGCGCAGCGGCCCGTCCCCGACCCATGTGCATGAACATCTGGACTTGCCCGCTGCCGCGCGCATGATTCTGCGCCTGCTGGAAAAACTGCAATATGGCGCCCTGCGCCTGCGCACGCCCGATGGCCGTATCTTGCTGTATGGCGACGCCAGCCACCCCGTCACCCTGGACTTGCACAATTGGCACCTGTGCTCGGCCGTGTTGCGTTCGGGTGACATCGGCTTTGCGGAAACGTTTATCGCCGGCGACTGGCGCACGGACAATTTGCCGGGCTTGATCGAATTGATGATACGCAACCGCGCGCAGATTGAATCGCTGATCTACGGCAATTGGTGGGGCAGCCTGCTGTACAAGGTGCGGCACTTGCTCAACCGTAATTCGCGCGCCGGCAGCAAGAAGAATATCCACGCCCATTACGACATCGGCAACGCCTTTTATCAGCTGTGGCTGGATCCATCGATGACGTATTCGAGCGCCCTGTTTAGCGAAGGCGCCAGCCTGGAACAGGCGCAAGGTGCCAAATACCGGCGCATCGCCAGCCAGCTGCAGCTGCAGCCGGGTCAGCGCGTGCTGGAAATTGGCTGCGGCTGGGGCGGCTTTGCGGAAACGGCGGCGCGCGATAACGGCGCCCACGTGACGGGCCTGACCTTGTCGACCGAGCAGTTGGCCTATGCGCGCCAGCGCCTGCAGGACGCGGGGCTGGCAGGGCAGGCCGACCTGCAGTTGTGCGACTACCGCGACAGCGCCGGCCAGTACGACGCCATCGCCTCGATCGAGATGTTCGAAGCCGTGGGACAACGCTACTGGCCCGGCTATTTCGCCTGCGTGGCGCGCAACCTGAAGCCGGGCGGACGCGCCTGCATCCAGACCATCGTCATCGCCGACGCACTGTTCCAGCGCTACAGCAAGAGCACGGATTTCATTCAACAGTATATTTTCCCGGGCGGCATGTTGCCTTCGCCGCTGGAATTTCGCCGCGCCGCCGAGGCGCAGGGCTTGCGCGTGGAGGACGCCTTCAGCTTTGGCCTCGATTACGCGGAAACCTTGCGCCAGTGGCGCGCCAGTTTCCTGGCCCAGCGCACGGCGCTGGAAAAGCAGGGTTTCGACGGCCGTTTCCTGCTGACCTGGGAGTTTTACCTCGCGTATTGCGAGGCCGCCTTCCAGGCGCACAACACGGATGTGATGCAATTTACCCTGATCAAGGACTGACCATGCGCCGCCTGCTTGCCACTGTTGTGTTGTCATTGACCATGTTCGGTGCCTCGGCCGCGCCGCCTGCCTTTATCGCTGCCGACGTGCCCGAGGCCCGCCTGGCGGGCGAGGGCGAATACACGTGGTTCGGCATGCGTATTTATCGGGCGCAACTGTGGGTGGGCGCGAACGGTTACCAGGGCGTGGCGTCGGCAACGGCGCCGTTCGTGCTGGAATTGCGCTACGCGCGTGCGCTTGACGGCAAGAAGATCGCCGAAGCCAGCCATGAGCAGATGCAAAAGCTGGGCGTCGGCACGGAGCAGCAGCGCCTGGCGTGGCTGGCCACCATGCAGCGCATCTTTCCTGACGTCAAGGAAGACCAGCGCATCGCGGGCGCCTACCGGGCCGGCATCGCGCCCGGCGTGCGTTTTTATCTCGATGGCAAGGTGCTGGCCGACGTGAGCGATGGCGACTTCGCGCGCGCTTTCTTCGCCATCTGGCTGTCGCCCGACTCGACGGCGCCGAAGCTGCGCGCGGCCCTGCTGCAGAGTGCGGCGCCACTGCCATGAGTAGCGGGGCCGGCGCTTTGACCTTGCCTGCCTTGTTCAGTTATGGCCTGTTCGGCTTGCCGCTGGCCATGCTGGCACTGCCCATCTATATATATGTGGCGCCATTTTATGCGCAGCGCAGCAGCCTTGACCTGGCGCAAATCGGCGCCGTGCTGCTGGCGGCCCGCATCGCCGCCGCCTTCATCGATCCGGCCCTCGGCGCCTGGATGGCGCATGGCCGGCGCAGCTATGCCGTCTATGTCGGCGCGGCGCTACCGCTGCTGCTGTTGGGCTTTGGCGCCCTGTTCCATCCGCCGTCCCTGTCGCATGGGGCAAGCCTGGCCTGGTTCCTGGCCGCCTTGCTGTTCGTCTACACCGCCTATGGCCTGGCCGGCATCGCGCACCAGAGCTGGGGCGCGGCATTGAGCCAGGCGCGTGCGCAGCGGGCGCGCGTGACGGCCGTGCGCGAAGGCTGCGGCTTGCTCGGCGTGATCCTGGCGGCAGGATTGACTTCCGTGCTCGGCTATGACGGCTTGTCGCTGGCCTTTGCCGTGTGCCTGCTGGCGACGGGCGCGCTGTTGCTGGCGCGCGCGCCGCGTCCGCTTTTGCGCCAAGGCACGCAGGCGCTGCCCGCTGGCGCCTGGCGCCTGCCATTGCGCCAGCGCGCGTTCCGCTGGCTGTTCGCCGTCCTGCTCGTCAATGGCGTGGCCGCCGCCATTCCCGCCACCCTGTTCCTGTTCTTTGCCGGCGATTATCTGCGCCTGGGGCATTACGCCGGTCCGTTCCTGATCGTGTATTTTTGCGCGGCGGCCGCCTCGATGCCCGCGTGGGTGGCGCTGGCGCGCCGCTTTGGCGAAGCGCGTGCCTGGGGCGGCGCCATGCTGCTGGCCGCCGGTGTGTTTGTCTGGGCATATGGCCTGGACGCGGGCGCCGCCTGGGGCTTTGCCAGTATCTGCCTGCTGTCGGGCCTGGCGCTGGGGGCCGACCTGGCCTTGCCGCCGGCCCTGCTGGCAGGGCTGATCGGCGCGGCGGGCCATGCCGGGCGGCACGAAGCGGCGTATTTCGGCTGGTGGAACTGGGGCGTGCAAATGAGCCTGGCACTGGCGGCCGGCATCGCCTTGCCCCTGCTGGCCTGGCTCGGCTATGTGCCGGGCAGCAACAAAGGCTTGCCGGCCCTGTCTGTCGCTTACGCCTTGCTGCCCTGCGCCCTGAAACTGCTGGCCGCGCTGCTGCTGTGGCGCGCGCCCTTACAACATATATATAGCGATCAACTGGAGATTCGACCATGCACCTCATGAAATGCTGCCGACGCGGCATAGCGGCGGCGGCTGTGCTGCTGGCGCTGGCCGCCTGCTCAACGCCGCCCACCCCCGCCACGTACGCGCAGGAATTGCCCGTACTGGATCTGCAGCAGTACTTCAACGGCACGCTCGACGCCCACGGCATCTTCCAGGACCGCTCGGGCAAGGTGGTCAAGCGCTTCACGGTGGTGATGCGGGCCAGCTGGGTGGGCGAGATGGGCACCCTGGACGAGGATTTCACGTATTCGGACGGCAGCAAACAACGCCGCGTGTGGACATTGCGCAAGACGGCGCCCGGGCGCTTCATCGGCACGGCGCCCGACGTGGTCGGCGAGGCCATCGGCGAAGTGGCCGGCAATGCCTTGCGTTGGCAATATGTGCTGGCGCTGCCCGTCGATGGCACGGTTTACCACGTCGATTTCGAGGACTGGATGTTCCTGATGGATGACAAGGTCATGCTCAACCGCGCCGCCATGAGCAAGTTCGGCTTCAGCCTGGGCGCCGTCACTTTATCGTTCAGCAAGCGTCCATCAAAGGCGGCCCCATGAATCGCAAGATCACCAGCTGGGCCGGCAAGCGCGTGTGGGTCATCGGCGCTTCCAGCGGCATCGGCGCCGCGTGCGCCACCTTGTTGCTGGAGCAGGGCGCGTGCGTGGCCCTGTCGGCCCGCCATCGCGCCAGCCTGGAACTGCTGTGCCAGGGGCAGCCGCTGGCGCAGGCCTTGCCGCTCGATATCACCCAGCCCGCGCAGTTGCGGGCCGTCTGCGCGCAATTGCAGCAACAGTGGACGCATATCGACCTGATACTGGTGGTGGCCGGCGGCTATCAGGCCATGCGCGCCGATAGCTTTGACCTTGAGGCGGCGCAGGACTTGCTGGCCTTGAATGTGGGCGGCGTCTTCAATTGCCTGGAGCAAGCCTTGCCGTGGCTGTTGCGCCAGGGCAGCGGCGGCATCGGCATCGTCGGCTCGGTGGCCGGCTATGGCGGCTTGCCCAAGGCGCTCGCGTATGGCGCCAGCAAGGCGGCGCTGATCAACCTGACGGAGTCGCTGTACCTGGATTTGCATGGGCGTGGCATTGACGTGTATCAAATCAATCCCGGCTTCGTCGCCACGCCGCTGACGGCGGACAATGATTTCAAGATGCCTGCCCTGATGACGGCGCACGACGCGGCCGCCGCCATGCTCGACGGCATTGAGCGGGGGCAGTTTCACATCCACTTTCCCAAACGCTTCACGAATATCCTGCGCCTGGCGCGGCTGTTGCCGTACCGCGCCTATTTCTGGCTGATCCGCAAGGTGACTGGCCTATGAACGCAAGCATGGATGACCCGTTGGCGCGCCTGGTGGCGTTTTACGAGCACCTGCGCATCGACAACCTGGCGCAACTGGGCGCCGTGTACGCGCCGGATGCCCATTTCAAGGATCCGTTCAACGAGGTGCAGGGGCATGCCGCCATCCTGGCCATCTTCGAGCACATGTTCGTGCAGGTCGATGCGCCGCGGTTTGTCGTGCTGGAAAGCCTGGGGCAGGGGACGCAAGCCTTCCTGACGTGGGAGTTTCGTTTCCGCATGAAGCGACTGGTATCTGGCGAACAATGTATTCGTGGCGCCACCCATGTGCGCTTCGATGCGCAGGGACGGGTGGTCTTGCACCGCGATTATTGGGATGTGGCGGAAGAATTGTATGAAAAACTGCCTCTGCTGGGCGGTTTCATGCGCCTGCTCCGGCGCGCAAGCCAGCGCTAAGGCGATTTAGCGATGCTTTTAAGCAAAAAATACAAAAAAGAAAAAGTAAATTGTGTGAAATAGGTCAGGTGAAAACTTGATTTCGGTCAAAGTGTCGTTTTTTAGAAACAAAATTGTCAAAATATTGAGAAGGCAACATTGTAAGAAATTGTTTCAATTGATGCGCAATTTGCAAGCAAGAGTCGTCCTCATGCGTTCCTGGCGGGTAGCTGGCGCATGCGCTGGTAAACATGGAAAACATTTATATGTGAGCAATTTAAATTACCGGAAAGTCAGTAATTTCATTGTCACTTTGGCTATTTTTTGAACGCCTGCGCCGACGCGCGAATTGGCGCCTACGCCCCTGAATAATGCGGCAACGCACCAAAACAGGGCGCATTATTTCCCGTTTTTGGGCATCTGGCAGCAAACATTGGCGATGCCGTGTATGCTTCGTCCCGTTTATCCATTATCGCCTGACAAACTGTGCGCTTTGTCGCGTAAGTATTGGAGGGCAAATGATGGGTAAAGCATGTTGACGTTTTAATCACTCGCCTGATACTGTTGCACTAATACAACGGGTGCCAGCAAACCATGCGCTATGATGGAATGGTCAATCAGGCCCATGCATTGGTTGGCAAGGGGCACTGGCTCTGTCGCGTAGTACGGTTGGCGATGGTCGGGATGCCTGAAAAAGCCCCCGGCCTGGTACCGGAAGTAACATGTTGGAACTTGATGGAATGTGAAACGGTCGTTATAGTGCCGCTTCCGGTGCCGTTTGAGCACCGAACCGGCGCACGAATGACGGTCGTTATGCAGCCTTCAAGCTTATCGGTGCAATAGCGTGCCGATACCGATATGAATGTTCCCCTGACCGGAACAGCAATGTGGCAGGTGGAGACCTTGCCCTCACTCATAAAAAGCGCTCTGCTAGAGCGCAGCTCGAGATGCATAGGCTGTATTACTTTTTGCTTCAAAAATTAAAGGAAATCGCAATGAAAAAAACTCTGATCACCCTGGCAGTCCTGGCAGCAGCCACTGGCGTAGCCCAAGCTCAATCGAGCGTTGTTATCTACGGTACCGTTGACGCTGGTTTCGTCAGCGAGCGCGGCGGCTCAGCCGGCACCGTCAACAAAATCGATAGCGGCGTTGCTTCGGCTTCGCGTATCGGCTTCAAAGGCACCGAAGATCTGGGCAGCGGCCTGTCGGCACTGTTCGTTCTGGAATCGGGTTTCAAAGTTGATTCCGGTTCGCAAGATGGTGAAGCCCTGTTTGGTCGTCAAGCCTATGTTGGCCTGAGCAGCAAAACGGCTGGTACCGTAACCCTGGGTCGTCAATACACCCCTTGGTACAACACCCTGTCGAAAGTTGCTGATCCATTCGCAGCTGGCTACGCTGGTTCCGCCAAGAACTTGTTCCCAGCGAACACCACCCGTACCAGCAACACCGTGCTGTACTCGTCGCCAAACTTCAGCGGCTTTGACGCTGACGTTGCTTACAGCACCGGCAACAAAGACCAAGAGAGCCTGGTATCCAGCAAAATCGGTCGCCAAATGGGCGCATCGGTTGGCTACGCTAACGGTCCTTTGAACGCACGTGTTGCTTACAACACCACCAGCAACGAAACCGCCACCAGCGATGTTGGCAGCGCACGTAACTGGCTGGTAGCCGCTAACTACGACTTCGCAGTAGCGAAAGCGTATGTTGCATACGGCGTCAACAAAGGCCTGAACAGCTCGACCCGTAACAACGCAAAAGAGGGTAACCTGTTCAACACCGTATCGACCGGTGGTCTGTCCAACGACAGCACCACCGCCCTGATCGGCGCAACCGTACCAGTTGGTCCAGCCGGCACCGTGATGGCTTCGATCATCCACGTCAACGACAAAAACGGCGTTTCGAACGCCGATGCGAACCAGTTCGCAGTGGGCTACTCGTACGCTCTGTCGAAGCGCACCAGCACCTACGCTTCGTACGCTAAAATCTCGAACAAAAACAACGCTGGTTACACCGTTGGTAACAACAGCAATGTTGGTTCGGGCGACCAAGCGTTCAACGTTGGTGTTCGTCACTCGTTCTAATATTCGCGCAAGCGAAGCTTAGTACCGCTCAGGCATCCCTTCGGGGATGCTGCAAGCAAAGAAACGCGCTGTCTGGCTTCGGCCTGGCGGCGCGTTTTTGCATGGGCGGTGCCAGTTATAATGGCGCCGTCACTCAAGTAAAGGAATGCCATGTCTCCATACACATCGCCGCGCCTGGCCGTCCTGCTGGCCGCGTTGTTATTCGCCGGCGCCACGGGTGCCGCTGTCGCCGCCGTCAAGGGCAAGAAGCCGGCCGGACTGGAGCGTTACGGCGTTGCCGTCTACTCGGACCTGTGCCTGCAAAAGGATAGCGGCGAAATCGGCGGCCAGCGCGTAACCCTGCACCGCTTCGCCGAGGCCGACTCCGTCATCTATGAATTTACTGCTGGCGCCCTGAGCTGGCCCATCGTCGCCAACGACGTCAACCTGGACGCCGCTACGGGCGCCTTCGACTTCACCATCGCCGGCGCCGACAGCGAAGAGCGCACCATCGTCGGCAAGTTTTCCAAAGACGGGCAAACCCTGACCCTGGAAGGCGATTACTGCGGCGGCAATGTGCGCATGCCCATGAAACTGAGCCGCGTGCGCGATTTCGGCCGTCCCCTGAAAAACTGCACGCCCTGCCCACCGGTGCCGCAAGCGCCCGCCGACGCAGTGCCTGCCGAGGAAAGCGCGCCAGTACCGGCTGCCTGAGCGATCATCGCTGTCAAAAAGAAAAAGGCCCGGTATCGACCGGGCCTTTGTTGTTTGTCGCGCTGAAACGGGCTTATTTGGCCGCCTGCGCCTTTTCCGCCGTGGCGCGGATGGTGGCCAGCGTGGCGTTCGGCGTGATCAGGTTGCCGTCATAGCGCAGCTCGATCAATGCAGGCAAGTTGTGCGCGCTGGCGTGCGCCAGCGCCCGTTGCAGGGCAGGGGCGAACTCTTCTGTCGTAGTCACCACTTCGCCATGCGCGCCATACGCCTGCGCCAGCGCCGCAAAATCCGGGTTATGCAGGGTCGTGCCCGAGACGCGGCCCGGGTAATCGCGTTCCTGGTGCATGCGGATGGTGCCGAACATCTGGTTATTGAAGACGATGATGACCACGCCCGCCTGGTATTGCACGGCGGTGGCCAGTTCCTGGCCATTCATCATGTATTCGCCGTCGCCGGCAAAGGTGATCACGGTACGCTCCGGATGCACGATCTTCGCCGCCACGCCGGACGGCACGCCATAGCCCATGGCGCCATTCGTTGGCGCCAGCTGCGTGCGCATGCCGCCGTAGCGATAAAAACGGTGCGCCCACGAGGCGTAATTGCCGGCGCCGTTGGTCAGGATGGTATCAAGAGGTGCCTGCGCCATGATTTCCTGCGTCACTTGCCACAGGTCCAGCGGCGCCTGGCCATCCTGGAAGATGGGCGGGCGCTCCTGATAGGCGGCCAGCTCGGCCTTCGCTTCGGCCGGCGTATGTTTCCAGGCGGAAGCGTCGACGGGGGCCATGGCTGCCAGCATGGCGCACGCTTGCGGCATGCCGCTGTTGATCATCAGTTCGGCCTGGTAAACGCTGCCCAGCTCTTCGGCGTCCGTATGGATGTGCACCAGGCGCTGGCGCGGCACGGGTGCGTCGAACAGCGTGTAGCCGCCCGTCGTCATTTCACCGAGGCGCGGGCCGATGGCGATGACCAGGTCGGCATTTTTCACGCGCGCGGCCAGTTTCGGGTTGATGCCGATGCCGACATCGCCGATGTAGTTCGGGTGGGCATTGTCGAGCAAGTCCTGGAAGCGGAAGGCGCAGGCGACGGGCAGGTGCTTGCTTTCCGCGAACTGTTGCAGGTCGGCGCAGGCCTGCGGCGTCCAGGTGGTGCCGCCCAGCAAGACCAGCGGACGCTGCGCTTCGGCCAGCATGGCGCGCAATTGCTGCAGTTGCGCGTCCGATGGCGATGCCTGTACCGGCTGGTAGGCGCGCGTGTCGGCGACAGTCGCCATGGAAATGAGCATGTCTTCCGGCAGGGCCAGCACGACAGGGCCGGGGCGCCCGCTGGTGGCGACCTGGAAGGCGCGCGCCAGGTATTCGGGGATGCGCTCGGCGCGGTCGATCTGTGCCACCCACTTGGCCATCTGGCCGTACATGCGGCGGTAGTCGATTTCCTGGAACGCTTCGCGGTCGACGAAATCGTTGCCCACCTGGCCGATGAACAGGATCATCGGCGTCGAATCCTGATACGCCGTGTGCACGCCGATCGAGGCGTTGGTGGCGCCCGGTCCGCGCGTGACGAAGCAGATGCCCGGCTTGCCCGTCAGCTTGCCGTAGGCTTCAGCCATGAAGGCGGCGCCGCCTTCCTGGCGGTTGATGATGAAGCGGATGCCCGAATCGTGCAGGGCGTCCAGCACGTCGAGGTAGCTTTCGCCAGGCACGCCAAAAGCGGTGTCGACACCATGGATCTGCAGGGCATCGACCAGGATCTGGCCGCCGGTACGGGATTGTTGCGTCATGTTCGGCTCTTTATAGTCTAGTGGGGTGGCAAAGAAGTGGGGCAAGCGGTGTGCATGCGCTTGCATGCAAGCAGCTTGCCCATTCTATGTGAGCCGATTTGGCCCGGCTTTTGAAATGGCGACACCGAATTACACAATCCCCCGGGCCGGGGCTCGACGAGGGGCCCGGCGAGCGGTGTCGTTCCTGCACAGGCCTTTTTGCAGAAACCTGCTGCGGCGCGGTACAATGGCGGGTGAAGCAGGCCAGACAGTCGCTGGCCGGCGCAGCAATGCGCTGGCGGGAGGAAGGTCCGGACTCCATAGAGCGGGGTGACGGTTAACGGCCGTCCGCTGAAAGCCTACTCGACGTACTTGTACGGAGAGGGGGTATAAGGCGAGGAATAGGGCCACAGAGACGAGCGTATTAAGTTACGGTGAAACGCGGTAACCTCCACCTGGTGCAATTTCAAATAGGCACGCGATGATGCTGCTCGCGGAGCGTGCGGGTAGAAAGCTTGAGCGTCCGAGTAATCTG
The DNA here is from genome assembly GCF_003096775.1 of Janthinobacterium sp. 78. Classification (NCBI taxonomy): domain Bacteria; kingdom Pseudomonadati; phylum Pseudomonadota; class Betaproteobacteria; order Burkholderiales; family Oxalobacteraceae; genus Janthinobacterium; species Janthinobacterium sp. 78. The sequence goes on from NZ_QENT01000001.1 coordinate 1,284,299, forward strand.
GCGCCTAGAGGAATGACTGTCATAGCGCCAACCTGCAAGGGAAGGCGCCGTAACAAAATCCGGCCTACCGGCCTGCTTCACTTGAATTTTAGCTCCCGGGCCTGCCGGGGAGTGTATCGGCCGCAGCGGTTTGCTTGCTGCGCGCCACCCAAAAGCCCCCGCAAAGGGGCTTTTTTTGTTTCCAAAAAGATAGTGATCAGGATAAAGTTGTATATACAACTAAAATGAACAATTGGTTAAAGTTTCTTCGTCTCAATTAATTGCTGCATTGCAAAAATAGTTGATCCGCATCAGGCCAACCCCGGAAAACAGGGCCGATACGCGCCAAGGGCGCAATTTTTTTGCCTTAAACCAAGTCTTATGCTGTGGCTGCTTGTTGTTGTGCCTGGAGGTCGAAAGTATTGTCATGTGTCAACTAACTGTAAAAAATTCAATTTTTACATTTCGTCTTTTTTGATGTTTACGGTAGGAAAACACATGTGTGCAGATGAGGTAGCACATTCACTATCTTTCATAAGTATCTAATTTATCGATATATTTTTATTTGAGACTGCTTCAACGATATGCGCTAAGTCCTTAATTTCATTAATAAAATTCCTGTTTTGCCAATCGGAAACCGCTTGACCACTATCTTTGCTTACTCTAAAGTGGGCAACTGTGTGAAAAAGTGTGTTTTTGTGGGAAATTTCTCCTTTTCATCATGATGCGCAAGCGTCGCAACCCAAGCTCAAAAAAGGTCTTCCGTGTTTCAAGGCGCGTCCGCAATCAATCTCGATGCCAAAGGCAGGATGTCTATCCCTGCCAAGCACCGTGACGCGCTGGCGATTCAATGCGAAGGCCGTCTGACCCTGACCAAGCACCCCGATGGCTGCCTGCTGTTTTTTCCCCGTCCCGTGTGGGAAAACCACCGCCAGCAAATCGCCGCCTGGCCCATGTCGGCGCGCGCCTGGCAGCGCATCTTCCTCGGCAACGCCGTTGACGTCGAGCTGGACTCGGCCGGCCGCGTGCTGATCTCGCCCGAATTGCGCAACGCCGTGGGGCTGTCGCGCGAAGTCATGATGATCGGCATGGGCAGCCACTTTGAAATATGGGATGCCGCCAAGTTGGCCGACAAAGAACAGCAGGCGATCGATGCCGGCACCCCCGATGTACTTTCCAATTTTTCTTTCTAAGGCTCCGTAATGACACAACTCACGGTGCCGGAATTTCAGCATCGCACGGTGCTGCTCGATGAAGCGGTCGATGCACTCGACCTGACGGGCGACCGCGCACACGGCATTTACGTCGATGGCACGTTTGGCCGCGGCGGTCATAGCCGATTGATTTTGTCGCGCCTGGCGCTTGACGCGCGCCTGATCGGCTTCGACAAGGATTTGCAAGCCATCGCCACGGCCGAACAGATCGGCGACCCCCGCTTTGAAATTGTCCATGACAGCTTTGCCACCATGACGGCCAGCCTGGCCGCGCGTGGCGTGCAGCAGGTCGATGGCATCTTGCTTGACCTGGGCATCTCGTCGCCGCAGGTCGACGACGCGGCGCGCGGTTTCAGCTTCCGCAACGACGGACCGCTGGACATGCGCATGGATACGACGCGCGGCATCTCCGCGGCCGAATGGCTGGCGGTGGAAACCGAGCAGAAATTAGAGAAAGTGATACGCGATTATGGGGAAGAACGGTTTGCTTTTCAGATTGCAAAGGCGATTGTTGCTGGCCGGGCAGTCCAGCCAATTTCAAGCACACGACAGCTTGCCGGCATCGTGGCAGGCGCCGTCAAGACCCGCGAGAAGGGTAAGGACCCCGCTACCCGCACCTTTCAGGCAATCCGCATTTTCATTAACAAAGAGCTCGAGGATCTCGAGATCGGTCTGAACCAGGCGTATGCCTGCCTGGCGCCTGGCGCGCGCATGGCCGTGATCAGTTTTCATTCGCTGGAAGACCGCATGGTCAAGCGCTTCTTCGCCTCGAAGGCGAACGTGGAGCAGCCTGACCGCCGCCTGCCGATCCGCGCGGTCGACTTGCCGCAGCCGGAAATGAAGCTGATATTGAAGATGAAGCCGTCCGATGCCGAGATCGAGGGTAACCCCCGTTCGCGTTCGGCCGTGATGCGCGTGGCGCAGCGTTTGCCCATTCCTGTGAGTGGCGGCGTCCGATGACTGGCAAGCTGTGTGTCGTGCTGTCGGCCCTGCTGGTGTGTTGCGGCCTGTCGCTGGTGAACGCGCAGTACCAGTCGCGCCACCTGCTGATCGACCTGGAGCGCGCGCAAGCGCTGTCGCGCCAGCTCGACATCGACTGGGCACAACTGCAGCTGGATCAGTCCACTTTGGGCAAGCATGAACGCATTGAATCGATCGCACGGCGCGACCTGAGCATGACGCCGTTGACGGCGGCGCGTACGCAATACCTGACGGAGGGCGAGTAATGAAGTTGGGCGGTAATAGCAACGGCCGGGTGGCGGCATCGAAAGGCGTGCCATTCTCGAAGAACCCCGTACTGGCAGTGCGTCTGCCCGTCTGGCGTTCGCGCGTCGTGCTGTTCCTGCTGTTCTTCGCTTTCGCTGGCCTGGGCGCGCGCGCGCTGTGGCTGCAGGGCGTGTCGACGCAGTTTTTGCAAAAGCAGGGCAAGGCGCGCTACGAGCGCACCTTGGAACTGCCGGCCACGCGCGGCAAGATCACCGACCGCAACGGCCAGGTGCTCGCTTCGTCCGTGCCCGTGAAAGCCATCTGGGCCATTCCCGACGACGTGTTGCAGGCGTCGCCCGAGAAAATCAACGCGCTGGCCGGCTTGCTGGAAATGAACGTCAATGAATTGCGCAAGAAGCTCGATTCGGACCGCAGCTTCGTTTACCTGAAACGCCAGGTCGAGATGGACGTGGCCGACAAGATCTCCAAGCTGGGCATCGACGGCATCGACGAGCGCAAGGAATACAAGCGCTTTTATCCACAGGGCGAAGTGATGACCCACGTGGTGGGCTTTACCAACGTGGAAGACGTGGGCCAGGAAAGCATGGAACTGGCGCAGCAGAAAACCCTCGTCGGTACCACCGGCAGCCGCCGCGTGATCAAGGACCGCCTGGGCCACATCGTCGAAGACATCGGCTTCATCCACGAACCGCATGACGGCAAGGACCTGACCCTGTCCGTCGACAGCAAGATCCAGTACATCGCCTTCACGCAGCTGAAGGAAGCGGTGGAAAAATTCAATGCCAAGGCCGGCGGCGCCGTGGTGCTCGACGTGCACACGGGCGAAGTGCTGGCCCTGGCCAACTACCCCAGCTACGACCCGAACGACCGCCGCAAGCTCACCGGGCAGCAGCTGCGCAACCGCGTCATGACCGACACCTTTGAACCCGGTTCGACCCTGAAGCCGATCACCGTCTCGCTGGCGCTCGACACGGGCCGCGTCAAGCCGGGCACGCTGATCGACACGGGGCCGGGCCGCTACACCATCGCCGACCGCACGATTACCGATACCAAGCCGCACGGCGTGATCAGCGTTTCCGAAATCATCGAGATGTCGTCGAACATCGGCACCTCGAAAATCGCGCTGGGCATGCCGTCGCAGGAAATGTGGGAAATGTTTACCAAGGTGGGCTTCGGTCAGCAGCCGAAATGGGGCTTCCCCGGCGCCGTGGCCGGCCGCGTGCGTCCGTATAAATCGTGGCGCCCGGTGGAACAGGCCACCATGAGCTACGGTAACGGCATTTCCGTCTCGCTGATCCAGCTGGCGCGCTCCTACATGATGTTCGCCCGCGATGGCGATACGATCCCCCTGTCATTCCAGAAGGTCAATGAACTGCCCGTTGGCCAGCAGGTGATCAAGCCGAAGACGGCCGCCGACATGCGCGCCATGCTGGAACTGGTGGTCTCCGGCGCGCACGGCTCGGCCAAGCGCGCCCAGGTCGCCGGCTACCGCGTGGGCGGCAAGACGGGTACCGCCTACAAGGTGGAAAACGGCCGCTATGCGATGCCGCGCAAATACATCGGCTCGTTCGTGGGCATGGTGCCGATGTCGGCGCCGCGCTTCATCATTGCCGTGATGATCGATGAACCAACCGGCGCTGCCCACTATGGCGGCCAGGTTGCCGCTCCCGCTTTCGCGGCGATTGCGACCAACGCGCTGCGCGCGATGAACGTACCGCCCGATTCCTCCGTTACCGAAATCGTGGTCCCGGCCAATGCCGGCCCGGAGGCCATGTGAAGTCACTCATGACCATACAAGACATCAGTTTGTGGATCAAAGCGGCTGCCCCGTCCGGGCAGCTGACGTCCGATTCGCGCCGCGTGCAGCGCGGCGACGTGTTTTTCGCCTATGCGGGCGCCACGCATTTCATCGCCGCCGCCATCGCGCAGGGCGCCGCCGCCATCGTGCATGATGCCGTCGAATGGAACGCCGCATGGAGCGTGCCGCACCTGCTGGTCAGCGACCTGAAACGCCTGGCCGGCCCCGTGGCGCATGCTTTTTACGGCATGCCCGACAGCGCCATGTTCAGCGCCGGCGTGACGGGCACGAATGGCAAGACATCCTGCGCGCTATGGCTGGCGCAAGCGCTGGCGCGCCTGGGCGAAACATCGTCCGTCATTGGGACGTTGGGCGTGGGCCTGTGCAAGCCGCGCGGCGCCATCGAATTCGACGTCACTGGCTACACCACGCCCGACGCCGTGCTGCTGGCGCGTAAACTGGCCGCCATGCGCGATGCCGGCGCCCGGGCCGTCGCCATCGAAGTGTCGTCGATCGGCCTGGACCAGGAACGCGCGGCCGGCATGCATTTCGATGTCGCCATGTTCACCAATCTGACGCGCGACCACCTTGATTATCACGGCGACATGGCGGCCTACGAGGCGGCCAAAGTCAAGCTGTTCGACTGGCCCGGCCTGAAAACGGCCGTCATCAACCTCGACGATCCCATGGGGCTGCGCCTGGCGCGCCACGTGGATGGCAAGCTGTCCGGCGAATATCCCGTCATCGGCTACACCTTGCAGGATGCGGCCAGCCAGCCTGACTTGCCGGGTGTGCTGATGCTGCGCGCCAGCCAGTTCCGCAGCCGCCATGCCGGTACCGACTTCCACCTGGAATGCGCGCTGGGCGTGGCGCTGGTCAAGACGCAACTGGTGGGTCACTTCAATATCAGCAACGCGCTGGCCGTGCTGGGCGCCTTGCTGGCGCATGGCACCGGCCTGCGCGCCGCCATCGACGGCATCGAATCGCTGCAGCCGGCCCCAGGCCGCATGCAACAGGTGGGTGGCCAGGAAGCGCCGATGGTCGTCATCGATTACGCGCATACGCCGGACGCTTTGGCAAAAACCCTGGCCGCCTTGCGCCAGGTGGCGCAGGAGCGTGGCGGCCAGCTGTGGTGCGTGTTCGGCTGCGGCGGCGACCGCGATCCGGGCAAGCGTCCGCAGATGGGCGCCATCGCGCAATTGGCCGACCACGTGGTGGTCACCAGCGACAATCCGCGCAGCGAAGACCCGCACGCCATCATCGCGCAAATCGTCGCCGGCATGCATGCAGACGGCCCGCAGCCGCAGGCGATCGAAGACCGCGCCGCAGCCATCCTGTCGGCCATCAAGCATGCCGCCAAGCCGGACGTGATCTTGCTGGCGGGCAAAGGCCATGAGCCGTACCAGGAAATCAAGGGCAAGAAACTGCCGTTCTCCGATGCCGACCATGCGCAGCTGGCCTTGTCCGCGCGCCTGACCATGATGAGGACGAACTGATGCGCGGCACACTGACAGAACTGATGCCGTCGCTGGACGGCGCGCAGCTGGCGGGCGACGCAGCGTTTGACGGCGTGTCCACCGACAGCCGCAGCGCCCAAGCCGGCTCGCTCTTCGTTGCTTTGCGCGGCGAGAGTTTCGACGCCCACGACTTCCTCGACCAGGTGGCCGCGCGCGGCGTCGCCGCCGTGCTGGTCGAGCGCTTGCCCGCAGGCTGGGATAGCGCCAAGGTGCCGGCCATCGTGGTCGCCGATACCCTGGTGGCGCTGGGTCACATTGCCCATCACTGGCGCCGCCGTTTCAATTTGCCCGTCATCGGCGTCACCGGCAGCAATGGCAAGACCACCGTCAAGGAGATGATTTCATCCATCCTGGCGGCGGCCTTCGGCGAAGAAGCGCGCCTGGCCACGCGCGGCAACCTGAATAACGAGATCGGCGTGCCGCTGACCCTGTTCCGCCTGAATGAAGAACACAAGGCGGCTGTCATCGAGATGGGCATGAACCATCCGGGCGAAATCGGCCGCCTGGCGGCAATCGCCGCGCCGACCCTGGCGATGGTCAACAACGCGCAGCGCGAGCACCAGGAATTCATGCATACGGTAGAAGCGGTGGCGCGCGAGAACGGCGCGGCGCTGGTGGCATTGGCCGACGACGGCGTCGCCGTCTTCCCGCACGGCGATGAATTCACGCCCGTGTGGCGCGAGATGGCCGGCGCGCGCACCGTCATCACCTTCGGCCTGTCGAAGGATGCTGATGTGAGCTGCACGCATCGCGCGGCCGAGGATTTTGGCAGCGACATGTTCGTCAGCGTGCGCGCGCAGGACGGCGGCTTGCGCCAGTTCTTCGTCGGCTTGCAGGCGGCGGGCGAGCATAATGTACGCAATGCGCTGGCGGCCGTGGCATGCGCCGTTGGCGCGGGCATCGCCATCGAACATATCCGGCAGGGCCTGGAGGCGTTCGCGCCAGTGAACGGCCGCCTGCAGAAAAAACGTGCCGCCAACGGCGCCACCATCATCGACGACACGTATAACGCCAATCCGGATTCGGCGCGCGCGGCCATCGATGTGCTGGCGCAGGCCGCGGCACCACGCATCCTGGTGCTGGGCGAGATGGGCGAAGTCGGCACGCAGGGGCAGCAGTTCCACGAAGAGATCGGCGCCTACGCCGCCATCAAAGGCATCGAATACGTGCTGGCGACGGGCGGCCTGGCGCGCCATCTGGTGAATGCGGCGCAGGCTGCCGCCAGCCAGGAATCGGGCACGGTCGTGGAGTATTTCGAACAGTTCGACGGCTTGCTGGCGGCGCTCGATGCGCACTTGTCCGGCCGTTCGGATGCAACAGTATTAATCAAGGGCTCCCGCTTCATGAAAATGGAACGGGCCGTGCAGCATTTGATTGGTTCAAACAACAATAACAAGGAAGCTCACTAATCATGCTGCTCTGGCTCGCTCATTATTTCCAGGACGACATTGGCCCACTGCGGGTCTTTAACTTCATCACTTTCCGCGCCGTCTTTGCCACGCTGACGGCGATTTTGATCGGCCTGTGCGCCGGTCCTGCCGTGATCCGCATGCTCACGCGCATGAAGGTCGGCCAGGCCGTGCGCACGGACGGCCCGCAGACGCACTTGAAAAAACACGGCACGCCCACAATGGGCGGCGTGCTGATCCTGATCGCCATCGGCATTTCCACCCTGCTGTGGGCCGACCTGTCGAACCGCTTCATCTGGCCCGTCCTGATCGTCACGCTCGGTTTTGGCGCCGTCGGCTGGGCCGACGACTACCGCAAGGTGGTGCACCAGGACCCGGAAGGCATGCGCTCGCGCGAAAAATACTTCTGGCAGTCGCTGATCGGCATCGTCGCCGCCTTCTACCTGGCGTTTTCTGTCTCCGTATCGGAACCCGACGCGGGCCACGTGTGGAATTTGATCTACGCCTGGGTGCAGTCCGGCTTCGCCATGGACCTGCCGCCGAAAGCCGATTTGATCGTGCCCTTCTTTAAAACCATCAGCTATCCGCTGGGCGTGTGGGGCTTCATCGCGCTGACCTACTGCGTCATCGTCGGCACCAGCAACGCCGTCAATTTCACCGATGGCCTCGATGGCCTGGCCATCATGCCGACCGTGATGGTGGGCACGGCCCTGGGCCTGTTCGCCTACCTGACGGGTAACGCGACCTATGCGCGCTACCTGTTCATCCCGCACATTCCAGGCGCCGGCGAACTGGTGATCTTTTGCGGCGCGCTGGCCGGTTCCGGCCTGGCCTTCCTCTGGTATAACACGCACCCCGCGAAAGTGTTCATGGGCGACGTGGGCGCACTGGCCTTGGGCGGCGCGCTGGGCACCGTGGCCGTCATCGTGCGCCAGGAAATCGTCCTGTTCATCATGGGCGGCATTTTCGTCGTCGAAACGCTGTCCGTGATTATCCAGGTCGTCTGGTTCAAGTACACCAAGAAGCGCTATGGCGCGGGCCGCCGCGTTTTCCTGATGGCGCCACTGCATCACCATTTTGAACAAAAAGGCTGGAAAGAGACGCAGGTTGTCGTGCGTTTCTGGATCATCACCATGATGCTGGTGCTGCTCGGCCTGACCACCTTGAAGCTGCGCTGATGATGTACGACGCTAAAACCGCACTGGTACTGGGCCTTGGGGAGTCGGGCCTGGCCATGGCCCTGTGGCTGGCCCGCAGCGGTGCGCTAGTCCGCGTGGCCGATACAAGGCAAACCCCCGAGCGCCTGGCCGCGCTGCAGGCCGCCGTGCCGCAGGCGCAGTTCATCGCCGGCGCCTTCACGGCCGAGCTGCTCGATGGCGTCGATTTTGTCGCCGTCAGCCCCGGCCTGGCGCCGGGCCGCGAACTGGCGCTGATTGCACCTGCCGCTGCGGAGAAAAATATCCCCGTGTGGGGCGAGATCGAACTGTTCGCGCAAGCCTTGGCCGCACTCAAGGCGGAACGCGGCTATGCGCCGAAAGTCATCGCCATCACGGGCACCAACGGCAAGACGACGGTCACCAGCCTGGTGGGCTTGCTGTGCGAACGCGCCGGCCTGGCCACGCGCGTGGCCGGCAATATCAGCCCGGCCGCGCTGGACGTGCTGCGCGAGGTGCTCGATGCCGAGCCTGCGCCCGTCGCCGTTGAAGAAGAGGACGAAGCCGCGCAAGCCGTCGCCAGCAGCTTGCCGCAGGCGTGGATTTTGGAGTTGTCCAGCTTCCAGCTGCACACGACGTTCAGCCTGCAGGCCGATGCGGCCACGGTTCTGAATCTGTCGCAGGATCACCTGGACTGGCATGGCGACATGGCCTCCTATGCGAGCGACAAGGCACGCATCTTCGGCGACCAGACCGTGCGCGTCCTGAACCGCGACGATGCGTTAGTTATGCACATGGCCGATCCGCTGGCCGCGACGATCACCTTCGGCACCGGCGAGCCGCTTGACGTGGACAGCTTTGGCCTGGTCAATGAACGCGGCATCTTCTGGCTGGCGCAAGCCGTGCCCAGCGAAGAAGTCATCGAGAAAAAACGCAGGAAGAACGATCCGGCGCCGGAACCGGTGCCGACGATGGCGAAGAAACTGATGCCGGCTGATGCGCTGAAAATCCGCGGCCAGCACAATGCCTCGAACGCGCTGGCGGCGCTGGCCCTGTGCCGCGCCATCGGCCTGCCGTTCGCACCGCTGCTGCATGGCTTGCGCGAGTATCAGGGCGAGCCGCACCGGGTGGAACTGATCACGGCCGTGGGTGAAGTCGAGTACTACGACGACAGCAAGGGCACCAACGTGGGCGCGACAGTGGCTGCGTTGTTCGGCCTGGGCAAGGCGTTTGGCGGTGCGCAACAGCGTTTGGTGCTGATCGCCGGCGGTGACGGCAAGGGGCAGGACTTCTCGCCGTTGGCTGAACCCGTGTCGCGCTACGTGCGTGCCGTGGTGCTGATCGGCCGCGATGCGCCAGCGCTGCGTGCTGCTCTGGCGCCGGCTGGCGTGGACGTTATCGACTGCGCCACCTTGCCGGAAGCCGTCAAGCGCGCCAGCAGCCTGGCGCTGGCCGGCGATGCCGTGCTGCTGTCGCCCGCCTGCGCCAGCCTGGACATGTTCAAGAACTATGCGCACCGCGCGCAGGTATTTGTCGACGCCGTGCGCGACATCGCGCTGGAAAACGGACAGGATATCTGATGGCCTTCCAACTGCCCTTCAGCTTTGGTTCCGGCTCGGCTGCCAAGCCGCTGGATAGCCGCGCGCGGCAATCGAAGATGATGGACTATGACAAGCCGCTGGTGTGGGTCGTCCTGCTGCTCATGTTGCTGGGCATGGTGATGGTGTATTCGGCCTCGATCTCGCTGTCGGACGCGCGCAAGTTCGCCGCCTACACCAACAATTATTTTGTCGTACGCCAGGCCTTGTTCATCGGTATATCGATCATCGCCGCCGCGCTGGTGTTCCGCATCCGCGTCGCTACCTGGCAAAAGATGGCGCCGTGGCTGTTCATCGGCACCCTGGTGCTGCTGGTGATGGTGCTGATACCGGGCCTGGGCGTGTCGGTCAACGGTGGCCGCCGCTGGCTGAACCTGCCGGGCCTGCGGCCGCAGCCGTCCGAGCTGATGAAGGTGGTGATGGTGCTGTACGCTGCCGATTACACCGTGCGCAAGCAGGAATACATGCACAAGCTGACCAAGGGTTTCATGCCGATGGCGCTGGCTGTGAGCTTCGTCGGCCTGCTGCTGCTGATGGAGCCCGACCTGGGCGCGTTCGGCGTGATCGTCTGCATCGCCATGGGTATCCTGTTCCTGGGCGGCGTCAACGCCATCTGGTTCGGCGGCATCGGCGCCATGCTGACGGCGATCTTCGTCACCATCATCGCTTTGTCGAAATTCCGCCGCGAGCGGTTTTTTGCGTATCTCGATCCTTGGCAGGAAGACAATGCGCTGAACAAGGCTTACCAGCTGACGCACTCGCTGATCGCCTTCGGGCGCGGCGAACTGTTTGGCGTGGGCCTGGGCGGTAGCGTGGAAAAGCTGCACTACCTGCCCGAAGCGCATACGGACTTCTTGCTGGCCGTGATCGGCGAGGAACTGGGCCTGGTGGGCGTGCTGATCGTGATCGGCATGTTCTACTGGATTATCAAGCGCGCGTTCGATATCGGCCGCCAGGCGATCGCCATCGACCAGACCTTCGCGGGTCTGACGGCGAAAGGCATCGCCATCTGGATCGGCGTGCAGACCTTCATCAACATGGGCGTGAACCTGGGCCTGCTGCCGACCAAGGGCTTGACTTTGCCCCTGATGAGTTATGGCGGCACGGGCGTACTGATTAACTGTATCGGCCTGGCGATTTTGCTGCGCATCGATTACGAAAACCGGATCCTGATGCGCGGAGGCCGGCTATGAACAACGTGACGAACTTGAAAACGACGAAAAGACTGATGATCATGGCGGCCGGCACCGGCGGCCATATTTTCCCGGGTCTGGCGATTGCGCAGACCATGCGCGCGCGCGGCTGGGAAGTGAGCTGGCTGGGCACGACCCATGGCATGGAGCAGGAACTGGTGCCGAAGAGCGGCATTCCCATGGACGCCATCGCATTTTCCGGCATGCGCGGCAAGGGCCTGGCGCATACGGTCAAAGGCGGCTTCAAGATGCTGGCGAGTTTTTTTGCCATCCGCCGTTTCATCGCCAGCCGCAAGCCGGACGTGGTGATGGGCATGGGTGGCTACGTGACCGTGCCGGGCGGCCTGATGGCGCGCCTGAAGGGCGTGCCGCTGGTGCTGGTCAATGCGGATGCGGCGCTGCTGCTGTCGAACAAGACCTTGGTGCCGCTGGCACAAAAGGTGTGCTTCGGCTTTCCCGCCGATTTTGGCAGCGCCGCCGGCAAGGCCGTCGTCACGGGCAATCCCGTGCGCGCCGAGATCCTCGCCATGGCGCCGCCGGCGCTCCGCTTTGCGGACCGCAGCGGGCCGTTGCGCATCCTGGTGGTGGGCGGCAGCCTGGGTGCGAAAGCGCTGAACGACAATTTGCCTGCCGCGCTGGCCCTGATGCCGGAGGGAGAACGTCCGCTGGTGACGCACCAGTCGGGCAAGAAGAATATCGACGCCCTGCATGCCGCGTATGCGCAGGCGGGCGTGCAAGCCAATGTGGTCGACTTCATCGACGACATGGCCAAGGCGTATACCGAGGCCGACCTGGTGATTTGCCGCGCTGGCGCGATCACCCTGTCGGAATTGACGGCGGCCGGCGTGGCCAGCGTGCTCGTGCCGCTGGTGGCGTCGACCACCAGTCACCAGCGCGATAACGCGCAATGGATGGCCAAACAAGGCGCGGCGATTCATCTGCCGCAGACGGAAATGAGTGCGGCGTCGCTGAGCACCCTGCTGGCGTCCTTGACGCGCGATACCTGCCAGCACATGGCGCAGGCGGCACTGGCAGCAGGCAAGCGCGACGCCAATGAGGCGATCGCACACGTATTGGAAAAACTGGCATGAGGTTAGCTCTGTGAAGCATAAAGTAAACAATATCCACTTTGTCGGCATCGGCGGCAGCGGCATGAGCGGCATCGCCGAAGTGCTGGTCAACCTGGGCTACAAGGTGTCGGGCTCCGACCTGGGCAGCAATGCGGCGACGCAGCGCCTGGCGAGCCTGGGCGCGACTGTCATGCTCGGCCACGCGGCCGAGAATATCGGCGACGCCGATGCGGTCGTGACCTCGGGCGCCGTCCCGCAAGACAATCCGGAAGTGGTGGCAGCGCGTGCGCGCAAGATCCCGCTGGTGCCGCGCGCCGTGATGCTCGGTGAATTGATGCGCCTGAAACGCGGCATCGCGATTGCCGGCACGCACGGCAAGACGACGACGACCAGTCTGGTCGCTTCGGTGCTGGCGCAGGGCGGCCTCGATCCTACTTTCGTGATCGGCGGCCGTTTGACCAGCGCCGGCGCGAACGCCAAGCTCGGTTCGGGCGACTACCTGGTGGCCGAAGCCGATGAGTCGGACGCTTCGTTCCTGAACCTGACGCCGATGATCGAGGTGATCACGAATATCGACGCCGATCACATGGACACCTACGAGCACGATTTCGAAAAGCTCAAGCAGGCCTTCGTGCAGTTCACGCACCGTCTGCCTTTCTATGGCCGCGCCATGCTGTGCATCGACGATCCGCACGTACGCGCCATCATCCCGTTCGTGACCAAGCCGGTCACCACCTATGGCTTCGCGCAGGACGCCGAAGTGCGCGCCATCAACGCGCGCGCCGTGGGACTGGAAATGCATTTCACGGTGCTGCAGGAAGGCTATCCTGATCTCGACGTGGTGCTGAACCAGCCTGGCATGCACAATGTGCAAAATGCCTGCTCGGCGATCGCCATCGCGCGCGAAATCGGCATCGCCGACAGCGCCACCCAGCAAGGCCTGGCCGAGTTTTCCGGCGTGGGCCGCCGCTTCACGCGCTATGGCGACGTGGCGCTGCCGAACGGCGGCACCTTTGCGCTGGTCGACGATTTCGGCCACCATCCGGTGGAAACGGAAGTGACCCTGGCCGCTGCGCGCGCCGCCTATCCTGGCCGTCGCCTGGTGCTGGCTTTCCAGCCGCACCGCTACAGCCGCACGCGCGACCTGTTCGAGGATTTCGTCAAGGTGCTCGGTGCGCCCGACGTGCTGCTACTGTCCGAAGTGTATGCGGCAGGCGAAGCGCCTATCGTCGCCGCCGACGGCCGCGCCCTGGCGCATGCGCTGCGCGCGCGCGGCAAGATCGAACCGATTTTCGTCGAGTCCATGACGGACATGGCCGACACCATCATGAGCGTGGCGCGCGACGGTGACGTCGTGCTGACCATGGGAGCCGGCTCGATCAGCGGCATCCCGCAACAACTGACAACGTATCAATCTCACACTGCAAAGGCCTGACGTGAACCAAGCTTCAGCTATCGACGTTAAACAATTGGGCAAAGTCGGCGTCCTGTTCGGCGGCAGCTCGGCCGAGCGCGAAGTGTCGCTGATGTCCGGCGCGGGCGTACTTGCCGCTCTGAAAAGCCGTGGCGTGGACGCGCATGCGTTCGACACGGGTGAACGCAGCCTGGCCGAACTGGCTGCCGAGCAATTCGACCGCGTCTTCATCGCGCTGCATGGCCGTTTCGGCGAAGACGGCAGCCTGCAGGGCGCGCTCGAGCAGCTGGGCATCCCTTACACGGGTAGCGGCGTGATGGCGTGCGCGGTGGGCATGGACAAGGTCTATACCAAGATGATCTGGCTGATGCACCAGTTGCCGACGCCGCAGTACGCGGTGCTCGATGACAGCTCCGACCTGGCCAAGGTGGCGGCTGAACTGGGCTTGCCGCTGATCGTCAAGCCGCCGCATGAGGGTTCGAGCATCGGCATCACGACCGTCAACGAAGCATCGGCCTTCCAGGCGGCCTACGATATCGCCGCCGGTCTCGATGATTCGGTGCTGGCCGAGGAATTCATCAAGGGCCGCGAATTTACCGTCGCGATCCTGGGCCAGGGCGCCACGGCGCGCGCACTGCCGCCGATTGAAATCGTCGCGCCGCAAGGCAATTACGATTACCAGAACAAGTACTTCACGGACGATACGCAGTATTTTTGTCCGCCGCAGCTGGACCAGGCGATCGTGGCGGAAATGGAGCGCATCGCCGTAGCTGCCTACCGTGCCCTCGGTTGCGAAGGCTGGGGGCGGGTCGATGTGCTGATGCGCGCGGCCGACAGCAAGCTGTTCCTGCTGGAAGTCAATACCTCGCCCGGCATGACGGGGCATTCGCTCGTGCCGATGGCGGCGCGCGCGGTGGGCATCAGCTATGAAGACCTGTGCCTGGAAATCGTCGCCGGCGCGCGTCTGAAAATGCACAAGGGACAGCGCTGATATGTGGCATGACGCTAAAAGCCTCAATACGACTGCCAACGGCTTGCTGGCCGCGGTGCTGGTCGTGTGCGTGGCCGCCGGCGTCTGGTGGGTGTCGCAGCGTCCCATGTTCGACCTGCGCACGATCAAGGTGGAAAGCGCGGACGACAAGGGCCTGCGTCACGTGAATTACCTGACCCTGCGCAGCGGCACGTTGGGCCGCATCAAGGGCAATTTTTTCACGACCAATCTGGAAAGCGTGCGTGGCGTGTTCGAATCGGTGCCCTGGGTGCGCCGTGCCAGCGTGCGGCGCGAGTGGCCGAACCAGCTGATCGTGGCGCTGGAGGAACACGAAGCGCTGGGTACCTGGGGCGAGGACGGGCGTTTGCTGTCGGTCAAGGGCGACGTGTTTACGGCGAATGTGGCCGAAGCCGAAGACGACCATGAATTGCCCGCCTTCGCCGGCCCCGATGGCAGCGAGAAGGAAGTACTCGCCACCTATGTGCAGCTGGCAAAGTGGTTTTCACCTTTGAAGATGGTGCCCGAATCGCTGTCGCTGTCGAGCCGCTATGCGTGGACGGTGAAACTGGATAACGGCATGAGTGTGGCGCTGGGGCGCGAGCAGAATCATACGACCCTGAAGGCACGGGTCGACCGGCTGGTGGGCATCTACCCGCAGCTGGCGAGCCGGCTGGAGAATATCGACACGATCGATATGCGCTACCAGAATGGCCTGGCGCTCAGTTCCGCCGGCCTGGTGATACCGGCCGAAGGCAAGGATGGCAGGCCGGCGCCAGCGATCAGGAAGAAAAATGGCAGTCCGATTAAAAAACCGACTTAACCGAATAATCAATTTAACAATAGCCCAAAAAACTAGGCGACAGAAATGACAAAAGACGCGAAAAACCTGATCGTCGGCCTCGACATCGGCACCTCGAAAGTGGTGGCGGTGGTAGCCGAAGTGATGTCCGACGGACGCCACGAAGTGATCGGGCTGGGCCAGCACGAATCGAAGGGCCTGAAAAAGGGCGTGGTGGTGAATATCGAGGCCACGGTGGAATCCATCCAGCGCGCGCTGGAAGAGGCCGAGCTGATGGCTGACTGCAAGATCCGCAATGTGTACGCGGGCATTGCGGGCAGCCATATCCGCAGCTTCAATTCCAGCGGCATGGTGGCCATCAAGGACAAGGAAGTGACGGCCACCGACGTGGCGCGCGTCATCGAGACGGCAAAAGCGGTTAACATTCCGACCGATCAGCAATTGCTGCACACGGTGCCGCAAGAGTTCATCGTCGACAGCCAGGAAGATGTGCGCGAGCCTATCGGCATGAGCGGCATCCGCCTGGAGGTGAAGGTGCATATCGTCACCGGCGCCGTGTCGGCAGTGCAGAACATCGTCAAGTGCGTGCGCCGCTGCGGCCTGGAAGTGTCGGACCTGATCCTGCAGCCGATGGCTTCGGCCGATGCGGTGCTCACGCCCGACGAGAAGGAGCTGGGCGTGGTGCTGATCGACATCGGCGGCGGCACGACCGATGTGGCGGTATTTTCCGATGGCGCGATCCGCCATACGGCAGTCATTCCCATCGCCGGCGACCAGATCACCAACGACATCGCCATGGCCTTGCGTACCCCGACCGCGGAAGCGGAAGAAATCAAGATCCGCTATGGCGTGGCCAAGCAGGTCCTGGCCGACCCTGGCGAATCGCTGGAAGTGCCTGGCCTGGGCGACCGCGGCCCGCGCAACCTGTCGCGCCAGGCGCTGGCGGCAGTGATCGAGCCGCGCGTCGAGGAGCTGTTCGCGATGGTGCACCAGGTGGTGCGCGAATCCGGTTATGAAGGCGTGCTGTCGTCGGGCATCGTGCTCACGGGCGGCACTTCCATCATGCCCGGCATGGTGGAAATGGCGGAAGACATTTTCCTGAAACCGGCGCGCCTGGGCACGCCCGAGTATCGGGGCCAGCTGGCCGACGTGGTGCGCAGTCCGCGCTATGCCACGGTATTGGGCCTGCTGCTTGAAGCGAAGAAGCAATACCTGCGCGGCCACATTGTGACGCGTCAGGACGGCTCGGTGAAGGCAGTCTGGCAGCGCATGAAGGAATGGTTTTTAGGTAATTTTTAAGGGCGTACTTCAAGCCCGGCAGCACAGGTTTTTTGGCAGCATCGCAGGTACACACACATAACTTTATTTTATATTTAACCGCAGTTTTCAATCTCCAGTTCTCCTACCAATATGAGGCCTGGCGCTTGGAAACCGCATCTGATAGGAGCACATCATGGAGTTCGATATGGTCGATAACACAGCTATAGGTACCGTCATCAAGGTCGTCGGCGTCGGCGGTGCGGGTGGCAATGCAGTCCAACACATGATCAACAAAGGCATGTCGGGTGTGGAGTTCATTGCCGCCAACACCGACGCACAGGCCCTGTCGACATCGAAGGCGCACAACATCATCCAGATCGGCGATACCGGCCTGGGCGCAGGCATGAAGCCTGCCGTCGGCCGCCAGCTGGCCGAGGAATCGCGCGCGCGCATCGCCGACGCGCTGCGCGGCGCGCACATGGTCTTCATCGCTGCCGGCATGGGCGGCGGCACGGGCACGGGCGCCGCTCCTATCGTGGCCGAAGTGGCCAAGGAACTGGGCGCGCTGACGGTCGCCGTGGTATCGAAGCCCTTCTCGTACGAAGGCCAGAAGTGCATGGACATCGCCGACGAAGGCCTGGAGCAGCTCTCCTTGCACGTCGATTCGCTGATCATCATCCTGAATGAAAAACTGGAAGAGATCTACGAAGACGAAAGCATGCTGGAATGGATGCAGCACGCCGATGATGTGCTCAACAACGCGGTGGCCGGCATTGCCGAGATCATCAACGTGCCGGGCCACATCAACGTCGACTTCAACGACGTGAAAACCATCATGGGCGAGCAGGGCAAGGCCATGATGGGCACGGCGACCGCTTCCGGCGTCGACCGCGCGCGCATCGCCGCCGAACAGGCTGTCGCTTCGCCGCTGCTCGATGGCATCGACCTGTCTGGCGCGCGCGGCGTGCTGGTCAACGTCACGGCCAGCCGTGGCTTGAAAGGTAAAGAGATCAAGGAAGTCATGGCTGCCGTGCGCGCGTTTGCCGCGCCGGACGCGTCGATCGCGCAAGGTATCGCCTACGACGACGCCATGGGCGACGACATCCGCGTTACCGTGGTGGCCACGGGTCTGGGCCGCGCGAAGAAAAACATCCAGCTGGTACCGCAGCAAGTGCTGCGCACCGGCACCCACAACAGCCCTTTGATCCCGTCGGCTGCCATGGGTAGCGCGCAAGCGGCGACGACGACGGTTGGCGTGGCTACGCCGGCAGCCGGTTTCGACGGCATAAAGGCGCCGGCAGTATGGCGCCGCGAATCGGCTTCCGAGCAGGTGCGCGCGATGGAAAAGAATGGCATGGAGACGTACGACATTCCAGCCTTCCTGCGCAAACAAGCCGATTAAGCGCAGTGAAAAAAGCCCATGGCGGCGTTGCATAGCCTTGCCGTACATTCGTACTGTCTTCGGCCATGCGCCTTGCCCTGAGCATTTTTCATGCGCTTCAATATGGAAAAGGTGATCTGATGTCAGTAACGATGACGGCGGCCTGAGGGTCGCCGTTTTTTTGCCGTTTTTTGACTTTTGCCTTTGCCTTTGCGGCCACTTTCTGCACAAATACGGCAAGTCAGGCATACTATTGCGCAGTGTCGGCATCATGCCGGCAGCATCCTCAACCGACAGTACACAAGGAGTCAACATGACCATCAAGATCGGCGACACCCTGCCAGAAGGCACCCTGGCCGAATTCATCGAAAGCGAAACCGAAGGTTGCGCACTGGGCCCGAACACGTTCAACGTGCAAGATCTGGTCAAGGGCAAGAAGATCGCCATCTTCGGCCTGCCAGGCGCCTACACCCCGACCTGCTCCGCACAGCACGTGCCAGGCTACGTGCAGCACGCTGCCGACCTGAAAGCCAAAGGCGTCGATGAAATCTGGTGCATCTCCGTCAACGACGCGTTCGTGATGGGCGCCTGGGGCCGCGACCAGAAAGCCACCGGCGTGGTACGCATGATGGCTGACGGCAATGCCGCCTACAGCAAGGCCCTGGGCCTGGACGCCGATTTCTCCAAGCACGGCATGGGCACGCGCTCGCAGCGCTACTCGATGCTGGTCGACAATGGCGTCGTGACGCAATTGAACGTCGAGCAGGGCGGCAAGTTTGAAGTGTCGAATGCGGAAACCTTGCTGAGCCAGTTGGCCTAAGCAGAGTGTGGCTTGGGTGGGCCTGTGCAGGTCGGCGTAGGTCGGCGTAGGTCGGCTTAGCGCAGCGTAAGCCGACGAGCTGCGTTCGCACCGCGTTTGCTCTGGCATTGTTGGATTACGCGCTACGCGCTAATCCAACCTACGCAATAAAAACGGCGCCATCGGCGCCGTTTTTTTATTGCACCGACGGTTTCGTCGCCTCGAACATGGCCGCATCGATGCTGAACGAATAATCGTCCTGCAGCGCAAAATATCTGCGCGCTTCTTCGGGTGCGCCATCGAACAGGTTGCGGATGGCCGCGACGCGCTCGTTCGGCGTGCGCATGCGCGCCACCCACTCGTCGAACTGCATCGTCAGCTTCCATACGCTGCGCAAGCTGTGCGTAAAGCCCGCGTTATCGAACTTGGCGCCCCACTCGCAGCTGCGGTAGTCGCGCACGTGCGACGCGTCGCGCAGCATTTCCACCGCTTGCAGGGTGCTGTCGTACAGGGCCGTTTTCGGTGCGACGATGTCGACGACTAATAAGGTGCCATTCGGGCGCAGCACGCGCCAGGCCTCCGCCAGCGCGCCCGCCACGTCGTTCCAGTGGTGCGCGGAAAAGCGCGTGACGACCATGTCGAAGCTGGCGTCGGCAAACGGCAAACGGGCCACATCGCCCTGTTGCGTGCGGATGTTGTGCAAGCCGCGCTGCACACTGGCGCAGTCGACCACGTCGAGCATGGGCTGCGCCAGGTCATACGCGATGACCGATTGCGCCACAGGAGCGACGGCGAAGCTGGCGTGGCCGGCGCCGCAGCCCAGGTCCAGCACCACCGGTTTGCCATGGCGGCGCGCGCATTCCTGCATCAGCACCAGGTCGGCGCCTTGCGCGTGTACCGCGCTGCTCAGGTAGG
The DNA here is from genome assembly GCF_003096775.1 of Janthinobacterium sp. 78. Classification (NCBI taxonomy): domain Bacteria; kingdom Pseudomonadati; phylum Pseudomonadota; class Betaproteobacteria; order Burkholderiales; family Oxalobacteraceae; genus Janthinobacterium; species Janthinobacterium sp. 78. The sequence continues at coordinate 1,304,017 of NZ_QENT01000001.1, forward strand.
CATTCGCCGTCTTGCCAAACTGTTCGGTAACGACATCGTGCTGCTGCATGGTTTTCTCCTGTTGATGGGTGAGTTCCTGCAGAATAGGGATAAAATTATCCTGTAACAAGACCATAACTTATACTGGTATATCTACTACCATGCAGGTATCTGATGTCGAACAAGCTCGCTGAATTCATCCGCGCCCGGCGCGAAGCCGTCCCCCCCGCCATGGCCGGCTTGCCTGGAGGTGGGCGCCGTCGCACGCCAGGCTTGCGGCGCGAAGAACTGGCGCAGCTGTGCGATGTCAGTCCCACCTGGCTGACGTGGCTGGAGCAGGGGCGGCCCGTGTCGGCGTCGGCCAAGATGCTGGCCCGTCTGGCGCAGGTGCTGCAGCTGAGCGCGGCCGAGCGCGCCTATCTGTTCGAGGTGGCCGACAAGCATGATCCCAGCCATGGCACAGGCGAGGGCGGAGGGCCGGCAGCCGCCGAGCTGGCCGCCATCGTCGCCGCCATCGACGCGCCTGCATATTTCCTCGACCGCGCATGGAATGCCGTGGCGTGGAACGGGGCGGCGTCCGCCTTGTTCACGGGCTGGCTGCATGACGACGCGGCTGCACCGAACCAGCTGCGCTTCATGTTCCTGGAGGCGGGGGCGCGCGCGCTGGTCGTCGGCTGGCCCGAACGGGCGCAGCGGCTGGTGGCGGAATTCCGCGCCGATATCGGCCGCCAGGCGGACCAGGCACCGCTGGCCGGCCTGATCGCGGAACTGGCCGGCGCCAGCCTCGAATTTCGCCAGTGGTGGGGCGCGCAGCAGGTGCAGGGCCGCGATGGGGGATTGCGCCGCTTCCAGCATGCGCAGCAGGGGCTGCTGGAGTTCAATCAGGTGACCTTGCACCTGGCACGCCAGCACGACTTGAAACTGGTGATGCTGTTGCCGGTGTCGTAGACGTCACTCGCGTGCTTGCCAGGTCCCGGCGTGCTCGTGCCGCTCTGCACCTGCAATGCGCGCTTGCATGGCTGCTGTCATGTGGACATTGCGCTGGGCGTCAACCATCAGCACTTCTTTCAGGTCGAGTTTTTCCGCCATCGCTTGCCAGTCTCGGGGGCCGGTGATGAACAGCGGTTTGGAGTGGCCGTCCGAGCGCAGGCCAGGGTCGCGGCCGCCGCTGGCGATGATGGTGACCGAAGCGACCAGATCGATCGGGTAGCCGCTGCGCGGGTCGATGATGTGCGGGCGGCGCTTGCCGTCCTTCATGAAGTAGCGTTCATAATCACCGCTGGTGCCGATCGCTTCGTTGTCGCGCAAAGCGATCTGCGCAACTGTCCCGGCGCCACGCGGATCGCGGATGCCGACCTGCCACGGTCGATCACCGGGCTGGCCGATGGCGATGACGTTGCCACCGATGTTGACCAGCGCCGCCTTGACGTGCGCTTCGCGCAGCAGCGCGGCGGCACGGTCGAGCGCGTAACCTTTGGCGTAGCCGCCGAGGTCGATCATGACGGCAGGGTTGACGCTGCTGATGATGTTGCCGTTGTAGCGCAGGTCGGACAGCGATGGCCGCGCGTCGACCCAGCGCTTGATCTCGGCGGCCGGCGGTCCCTGCGCGCCGATGTCGTTTTTCTGAAAGCCCCACAGCCTGATCAGATGCCCAATGGTGGGGTTGAACAGCAGGCCGGAACGCACTGACAGCTTCTCGGCCGATTTTAGCAGGCCGACCATTTCAGCGTCGGCGCGCATTGGCTCGCCTTTGGCGATGCTGTCGTTGAGGGCGGTGAGCATGCTTGGCTCCCACGCGTGGAATTTACGGTGCAGGCGATCGAATTCTCTCAATACCTCGGCGCCAAGCAGGTCGGCGCGCTGCTGCGAACCACCGTAGATGGTGATGTCGACCGTGGTGCCGAACACGTGGCCCCGGGTTTTGTAGAGGCGTTCCTCGCCGGAACAGGCAGTCAGGAACAGCAGTAGCGCCAGCAGCGTGCGGGTGAACATGGTATGTCTCCGGGTGTGGCCGCCGCGCGCAGGCGGCGGCCAGCAGTCTTAATTGCTCTTGGCGACCATGTAGTCGACCAGTGCTTTCATTTCATCATCCTTCAGGCCTGGATTGCCGCCGCGTGGCGGCATCATTTTCACGCCGTTGATGGCGCTCAGGTACAGCGCCGGCTTGCCTTTGGCGATACGCGGTTTCCACCCCGCCTTGTCGCCAACCTTGGGCGCGCCCATGATGCCGCTGCCGTGGCAGGCCAGGCAGGTGGTGGAGTAGGTTTTCTCAACCTTGGCGGCGTCCGGCGCAGCGGCGGCGCTGGTGGCAGAGGTGATGGCTGCCAGCATTGCTGCCAGTGCAAGTAGTTTCTTCATGGTCTGTCTCTTTTCAAAAGTAAGTCGGCAAATGCCGGGGTAAAAACGGACCGGCGCTTTCCGCCGAACGGCAATGCCGGCCCAGGCGGTGGTGCTTCAATGCGCCATGGCGTGCGTCGGCATGGCGCCGCTGGCTTCGTTCAGCAGGGCCGGCGTGATCTGCTTGAAGCGCAGCACGCGGCCGCCTTCCTTGCGAACAAACGCTTCCGCGTCTACCTGCCGGCTGAACGAGGCGATGGCCGGGCCCATCGAGCCCTGCGCCTTGCTGCCTAATACATAGAGCGCGTCGTGTGCCCCGATCCAGTGGCCTTGCGGCTGTTGCCAGTTGGCGCTGCCCATGTCCTGCACGTAGAAGGCGCTGGTGGCGCGACGCTGTTCCGGCGCCAGCATTTCGCCGAGCAGTTCTTTTACGTCACAGAAGTAGCTGGTCTTGCCGTCGGCGAAGCGAACCTGCGCTTTCGGCCCAGGGAAGTCGCGCAGCAGCATGCCGTCCAGCGCACACGCGGCTTCGTCGGACGGATCAATGGCTGGCAGGTTGGTGGCGCTGTACGTGCAGGCGGCCAGCGCAAGGGTGGCCAGTGTGGCCAGCGCGCTCCTGCGCAGGTGGAAAATAGTCATGAAAATCTCCTGAGTGCGATAGAAAACGGTAAAAAAATCCAGGCCAGCATCACGCCCGACAGCAGCGCCGGGTGGGTCCAGCCTTGCGGCATCACGGTGGCCAGGCCATACATGGCTTGCGCCTGGTCCGAGCTGAACACGTTCAGCAGGCGAAATACGTCGGCCGGGTTCAGCATCAGCATGGCGGCGAACAGGCCGCTACCGAGCTGGCCCTGGCTGAGCACCATCACCCCCATCAGCAGCAAGTCGAACACCAGCACGAACAGGAACCACAGCGCCAGTGCAATGCCGCTGGCGCGGACGCGGTCGCGGGTGCTGACCGATACCAGCATGGCAATGCTGAGGAAGGCCAGTCCCATCAGCACGGCGCTGGCGACGAATTGGGCGTAGCGCCAGCCTTCGGCCACAGTCAGTTGCGAGAACAGCGGCAGCAGGCCGGCGCCAAAGCCGATCGCAGTGGCGCTGGTGAGCGCCGCCGCCAGGCCGAGATATTTTCCGAGCAGCACTTCCAGCGGCGTCACCGGCATCGACAGCAGTAGTTCCAGCGTGCCGCGCTCACGCTCGCCGACAATCGCGTCATAGCCGAGTATCAGCGCGATCAGCGGCACCAGATAGATCACCAGGCTGGACAGGCTGGCGATAGTGGCGTCGATGCCGTGGAAACCAACCTGTCCCTGCTGGGCTGCGCCGAAGTAGGCGATGGCCAGCGCGAAGAAGGCAAACACCAGCGCCACGGCCAGCACCCAGCGGTTGCGCAGCCGGTCACGCCATTCTTTTGCGGCCAGCACGCCGACCTGGCGCCATTCAATGCGTGCGCGCATGGGTGCCTCCGTAGCCGAGAAATACTTGTTCCAGTGTCGATTCCTGAATCGCGATGTCGTCGGCGCAAGCAGCCAACTGGCGCAGCACCGCCATCTTGTCGGCCCTGGCGCAGCGCACGTGCAGCTGTTCGCCATGCACCTCCAGCGCCAGCGCCAGCTCCAGCGGCAACGCGGCCAGCGCCACGCGCACGCCCGCCTGCAGCGCAGGCGCAATCGTGGCGGTAATGGTCAGCATCCGGGGCGCATGGGTACCCGTCCGCAGCTGCCTCAGCGTGCCTTGCGCGGCCACCGTGCCGCCTTGCATGATGAGCAGCTGGTCGACCCGGTGCTCGATCTCTGCCAGGATGTGCGAGGTGATGACGATCGTGGCGCCGCGTTCCTGCGCGGTGCGCAAGATGGCGTAAAAGTCGGCGATGCCTTGCGGGTCCAATCCGTTGGTGGGCTCATCGAGGAAGATCAGGTCCGGCTCGCCCAGCAGAGCCTGCGCCAGGCCGAGCCGCTGGCGCATGCCCTTGGAGTACGCCTGTACCGGCCGCGCGGCGGCATGCGTCAGGCCCACCAGGTCGAGCAACGGTGCGCAAGCAGCGCGCGCAATGTGCTTCAAGTCCGCAAAAAAGTGCAGTACTTCCTGGCCACTCAGGTTATCGTAGGTGAGAAAACTTTCCGGCAGATAGCCGACGCGCCGGCGCGTCTGGCGAAAGGCAGGTTCGGCCGCGTTCTGGCCCAGTACGTGCAGCGTGCCGGCGCAGGGCGTGATCAGACCGAGCATCAGCTTGAATAGCGTGCTCTTGCCGGCGCCATTGTGGCCGATCAGGCCGAACATGGCGCCATGGGCGATGTCAAAGCTGACGTCCTGCAGCACCGTGAGCGCGCCGTAGCGATGCCGGATGCCGCGCAGGCTGACGGCGGCTTCAGTTGTATTCGATGCGGGGAGCGATGTCATTCCATTTCTTCCAATTCTGTGAGAGCGGGCGCATGCGCGGATGGCGGTCGACTACGCTTGGCGCGCGCAGCAGCGGAAACTGACGCGCGGCAAAGCGCAGCGTCTGCAGCGCGGGGCTGGCGCCGAGCAGCTTGAGCAGCGGGTATTGCCAGTTCAGACGGTCAACCAGGTCGTTCGCTTCATACGCCACGTCACCCTGGCCGTCGCCGTTCTGGTCCCAGCCGTTGTAATTGCTCCAGTAGTTGCCTTCCTGTTTGCCCCATTCGACATCGCGCGCGGCAACAAAGCGCACCTGCTCCTGGTTGCCGATGAAGTCGTTGCCATCGACTTGGTTGTTCGACGAGCCGGCCGACAGGTGCACGCCGGTGCGGTTATTGATGATCAGGTTGTGGCGCAGCGTGTTGTACTCGGCGTCATAGATGAAAAAACCACGGTCGTTGCCGGCCACCACGTTGTCTTCGATCAGCGAGTCCTGGATGGTGCGCAGCATGATGCCGTGATCGGTATTGCCCCACGCGATATTGCGGCGCACGGTCAGGCTGCGCACCTCCATCAGCGCCAGCCCGGCCCGGCTCAGATATACCTCGTTGTCTTCCCAGGTACTGTGGTGGGTGTTCATGTAGTGCGTGCCGTAGCGAACATGGTGGATGCGGTTGTGGCGAAATTGCGCGTCGCGCGAAACGTCGACATAGATGCCGTCGCGCGTGTCGCTGATTTCGTTGCCGGTGACGCGCGCTCCGCGCGTGTCGTACACCTGGATGCCATTGCCGCGCTGCGCCGATTGCAGGTCGCGCCGGCCGGTGATGGTGTTGTTCAGCAAGAGCGCATCGTCAACGCCTTGCAGCCAGATGCCGAACAGGTTGGCGACCAGTCGACAGTTGTTGATCTGTACGCGATGCGCGCCAGGCACGATATAAATGCCGGCGTTCTGCGCAGTGAGGTCCGCGCCGCTGTCGATCACGATCAGGCCGATCAGGGTGACGTCGGGGGCGGTGATGCGGATGGTGTCGCCGTGTCCTCGGCCGCTGATGGTGGGATGGCTGCGCCCTTGCAGCGTCAGCGCCTTGTCGACCAGCACGTGTTCGTTATACCTGCCGGGTGCGATCAGCAGTGTGTCGCCTTTCTGCGCACTGGCGATGGCCGCATTGATCGACGTGCCCGGCGCCACTTCCAGCACGGCGGCGGCCAGGCTCGGCCCATAGCCGGCCAGTATGAGTGCCAGCACCAGCGCGCGCATCAGCGCCAGCAGGGCGGAAGGCGCCAGCATCATGCGTCTTCCTTGCCTTGCGACGGCAGCGTTGAGCGCAAGCTGTCGAGCGTAAGGAAGTAGCCGTCGGCGCCGATACGCGTCAGCGCTTCGCCCTTGGCAGCGCGCCGCTTGCGCTCTTTCACCAGGGGTGGACAGGCGTGATCGTCGTAGTACATCACCATGCAGTCCAGGCACAGCATGCATTCCATCTGATCGATTTTGCCTTGGCTGTCGATGGCGTGCGAGCCGCAACCGGCGGCGCAGGCGTGGCAGCTGGTGCATTCTGCCTTGCGCTTCAGACCGAACAGACGGAACTTGCCGGGCAGCGCCAGACCCGCGCCCATCGGGCACAGGTATTTGCAGTAGGGGCGTTCGCTGAACAGCGACAGGCCAAGAATGGCGCCGATAAAGAGCCAGAATGGCCAGCTGCGGTTCCATACGCCGACCAGGAAAGTGGTCTTGAAGGGTTCGATTTCGGCCAGATGTTCGGCCGTCTCCATTGAGAACAGGGATACGCCGATCAGGCCGAAGAAGATGGCGTACTTCAGCCAGCGCAGCTTGTCGTGCAGTGGTTTCGGCAGCAGTTTCTGCCAGCGTTTCAGGCCGATGGCGGAACCGAGTTTCAGCATCAGGTGCTGCAGCGAGCCGAATGGACATAACCAGCCGCAGAACAGGCCGCGTCCCCAGATCAGCACCGTGATGATGATGAACCACCAGAACAAAAAGATGAACGGATCGGACAGGAACAGCTCCCAGCGCCATTGATGGATCAGCGAATGGAGCCAGGTCATGATCTGCGTGATGCTGGGCTGTGCCTTCAGGTAGAAACCGATGAAGCCGGCGCTGATGAGCCACAGCACCAGCCGCGGCCAGCTGATCAAAGGCTTGTGCTTGCGCGTCGATGCACGCACCAGCCGGTCGCGTCGTGCGTACCAGATGGCGGTAAACAACAGGGTGGCGACGAAGAAGCCGATTTGCGCAATCCGGTCCAGCCAGATGTTTTGCCACGCCGGGCGCGCCGTCACCACTTTCGGATGGCCGCCTTCCAGATAGCGGGCCGGCAGCCAGTATGTCTGGTCGTAGTGGGTGAAGGTCTTGGCGCCCTTGGCGTCCAACTGATTGACCAGCAGCGTCAGCGTCCAAGGCCACGCCGGATTGAAGTGTTTCGAGCGGACGATGAAGATGCCCGATTCGCGGTATTGGGGCACATCGCCGGGCTGCAGGTGATACAGATTGAGATAGTCGGTATCGCGGAAGGTGTAGGTTTCAGGATCTTGCCGCACCTGGATGCGGTCGTAGATGCCGCCGCGCACAAAGCCCGAGCCCTTGAACGAGGTCTGGCCGATGGCGATGACGAAGATCGCATGCTCGTCCGGCTTGAGGTCGCGCATCAGGCGCTGGTAGTTGTCCTCGCCCAGCAGGCTGTTGCCCAGCGTCGGCGTGTTGAGGTAGCCGAAGTAGAGATCGATGTAGTCGCCGCGTGCGCTGTCGGCGCCGACTTCGCGCGCGGTGATCGTCAGGCGGCCGACCGAGCCCTCGTCGGCCAGCTTGCCCCAGTTGAGGCGCTCGTCGAGCGGCGTGAAGCGGGCTGGCGGCCGCGCCGCCGCAGTGAAGATGCCGACCTGGCGGCCGATCTCATAGGCGCTGCGGGAAATTACCTGGTTCTCGGCGATGGCCGTCACGGTGGCGCCGCTGATCGCGTCCAATCCTACGCTGCCATCGCCGCCACGGCCAATTTCCAGCCTGGCGTCACCGCGCAGGCCGACATATTGTCCGATGAACTTGAGCAGCGCCGATTCCGGTATGCCGGCCAGCAGGATCGGTTCGGAATGCTTGATCACGCGCACGCCGGTAATGATGCCTGCGGTGTCCATGCCGATCAGTGTAATGACTGGCTTGCCGGAATAGGCGGGAATGTCCACCACGTCGGTTGACAGGAAAACGTAGCCAACGAGCTTGCCGCCAGCGTCCAGCGCTTGCACATAGCGTGGAGAACCCATGCGCTGCGAGAAGCGCTGCGCTTGCGGCATCACGTCGCGGCAGGCGGCATGCGCGCACAGGTCGGCGCCGTGCAACAGTTCGGAGGAAAGTTCAGCGTCGTAGATGTTGGCGGCGGCGATGGGCGGCGCCAGCATAGCCAGTAACATCAAGCACGACGTCAGCGAATTGAACAAGGTTTTTAAAGTAGTCGTCATGAGAATATGCCATGCCGGCTGACGCATCAGCCGGCATGGACTTGCGGGACAACTCAGGCTTCAACCAGGAAACGGCTACGCATTTCCAGATGCAGGGCGTGGCAGAAGTGCGTGCAATACAACCAGAACGCACCGGCGTGATCGGCCTTGAAAGTGACCGACTTGGTTTCCTGCGGATTGACGATAAAGTTGATGTTGTAGGTCGGGATGGCGCAACCGTGGGTCAAATCTTCGACCTTGTCGTAGTTGGTCAGGGTGAGCGTGACTTCATCGCCTTTTTTGACCTTGATGACCGGCATGCTGAACGCCGGCGCTTGCGACATCAGACGCACATGCACCTTGTTGCCCTTGCGCTCGATGCCGGCGTTTTCCGGCGTGACGGCATTCGGGAAGTCGGTCATGGTGTGGATCTGGCGCGTCTTGACCACGTCGCGGCGCACGATAATGCCATCGTGCGGTTCCGGGTAGGCAGTGTGATCGGCTATCAGCTTCATGCTGGCGCCGCTGATGTCCACCAACTGTTCGGTTTCAGGATGCAGCGGGCCGACTGGCAGGAAGCGGTCCTTGGAGAACTTGTTGCCGGAGTTGAGGTATTTGCCGTCAGCTTCCCTGGTCTCACCCATCGATGAGTAATTGTGGCCCGGCTGGTAGTGCACGTCCAGCTTCTCGATGATGACCTTGGCGTTTTTGTCGCCCTTGAACTGGGCAATGGCTGCATCCACATTCCATTTGACGGCTTGGCTGTCGAGGAACAGCGAGGTATAGGCGTTGCCCCTGCCGTCGAAGGCGGTGTGCAGCGGGCCGAGGCCGATTTCCGGTTCGGCCACCACGGTGTCGCGCGGATCCTTGACGTTACCGTCGAACCACTGCAGCACCTTGCTCAATTCAATCACGGTGGCGGTCGGCGACAGCTTGCCGGAGCAGACGAAGTATTTTCCGTCCGGGCTGGCGTTGACGCCATGCGGGTTCTTGCTGACCGGGACGTACAGCGAGATCGCGCTTTTCGGATCGGCGTTGGCAGCCTTGCGGCCATCGACCACGGGGACCTTGGAACTGCCGATGGTGGTGAACTTGCCTGCCTTGACCAGGGCCTCGACGCGTTCGATATGCAGGAACACGCAGGCATCGCGCTCGGCCGCCATCATGCCGTTCAGGTCGGCGGCGTTTTCCACGTTGTACTGGTTGCAGGCGGCCAGCTTGCCGTCGTACGAGGTGGCGCACAGATCCATATTGCCGTCAACGCGCACCTGCCACATCACTTCCATGGTCTCTGCGCTGACGCAGCTGAACAACGCACCCCACTTGTCCGGATTGTCCAGGTCGCGGCCGTCGTTCGGCAGCGGGATATGGAATTCGGCGCCGCAGAACACGCGGGTGGTGTAGTCAATCTTCTGGTCGACCGGATCGCGCTTGTCAGGGAACAGGCCGTGGAAGCCGGCCACATTCGGCAGTTCGGTGATCTTGTCGCATTCCATGGTGTCCATGCGGATGCGCGCCACGCGTGAATGCAGCTTGTCGTTGATGAACAGCCAGCGGCCGTCATACGTGCCGTTCTTGTAGCTGCCGTGGACGTGGTGGGTGTCGCCGGTGATGTATTTCAGCGTGCCGTCGGGCTTGGTGCCGATGATGGCTTTCGATTCATTGGTAATACCCCAGCCGACCATGCAATCGACGTTGAACACCGGGATGCGCTTGAGCGTGCGCCCGGAAGGCAGGCCGAGCACCCGCGCTTCGCCCGAATGGCCGGAACTGATGAAAGCATAGTAGTCGTCCAGCTGGCCTGGCGCGATCTCGGTGCCATGGTGTGCGGCCGGTGCGGCAGCGCTCTTGCCGCCGGCGGCAACTTCCTCCTTGCAGCCGGCCAGGCCCAGCGTGACGCCAGCCAGGCCCAGCGCGGCGCTCTTGCCGAGAAAGCCGCGGCGGCTCGACTGCGTGTCGTTGGTGGTATCTATCTTCTTGCTGTCCATCTCTCGTTCTCCATCGTTGCAAAATTATAAACAAGGATTTTACATACATCTTTTAAAAAAACGATGACGTAGATCAAGCATTTCAGGCACCGCCGCCGCGATTGCGGCAGTACTTGATCCAGGCACTGTTTTCGTCGTCGCCCCTGATGAGCTGGCCGGCTTGCTATAATCAATCCCGGCAGCGCCTCCGCTGTGCTGGCTCCGGACGTCGCCATAATGACGTTCCCAGTGGTCCGCCCCGGGCCTGTCGTCAAGGAGCTTTCCCTGTCTTCTCGTCAAGAAAATCTGCACAGCATCTATGCGATGTTGATTGCGGTCGCCATGTTCTCGTGCATGGATACCGCCATGAAGCTGCTGTCTGCCCATTATCCCGCCACGCAGGTCACGGCGATGCGCTCGCTCAGTTCGTTGCCACTGCTGTGCGGCTACATGCTGTACCGCGGTGCGTTCAAGGGCATCTTCCGCATACGCTGGCCAATGCACCTGTTGCGCGCCGCACTCGGCATCGCCATGCTGACCACCTTTGCCTTCGGGCTGAAGTCGCTGTCGCTGGCCGAGGCATATTCGATCTTCTTCATCGCGCCGGCTTTGATCACGGCGCTGTCGGTGTGGGTGCTGAAGGAGCACGTGGGCCGCGGGCAGTGGGTGGCGATTGGCGTCGGCCTGCTGGGCGTGCTGGTGGTGCTGCGCCCCGAAGGCACCGGCTTCCTGTCGCTGGGCGGGCTGGCGATTCTGGTGGCAGCTGCCTGCTACGCCGTGTCGGCCATCAGCGCGCGCGTGCTGGCGCGCACCGACAGCACCGAGGCGATGATGTTCTGGCTGCTGACGCTGATGTCGATTGGCGCAGTAACGCTGGCGTGGAATATCTGGGTGCCTGTGCGTGCCGAACATGGCTCGACCTTGATGGTGCTGGCGCTGTCAGGCTTCTTCGGGCAGTTGGCGATCACCAAGGCCTTCAGCACCGGCAAGGCGTCAATCGTGGCGCCGTTCGAGTACACGGCGCTGGCCTGGGGCGTGGCGATAGACTGGCTGCTGTGGCAGGTGCTGCCGGATCGCTATACCTTGCTTGGCGCGGCGATCATTATCGCCAGCGGCATCTACCTGGTGCGGCGCGAGGCCGTGCATGTGGAAAGTGAGCATCCCTAGCATTTCTTTGCCGGTCAGCATTCCACGCCGCAACTGGATATAATCGTGCCATGTTAAAACAACGCACTATCAAACAACAGGTCCGCACCATCGGTGTCGGTTTGCACTCTGGCACCAAGGTCGAGCTGACCTTGCGTCCCGCCGCGATCGACACGGGCATCGTGTTTCGCCGCATCGACCTCGATCCCATCGTCGAGTTTCCCGCCAGCGCCATGGCCGTGGGCGATACGCGCATGGCTTCCGTGCTGATCAAGGATGGCGCCAGGGTGTCAACCGTGGAACATCTGATGTCGGCGGCGGCCGGCCTGGGCGTCGACAATATGTACATTGACGTGAATGCGGAAGAAATTCCCATCATGGATGGTTCCGCCTCGTCCTTCGTCTATCTGCTGCAGCAGGCTGGCGTGGAAGAGCAGCCGGCGCCGAAGAAATTCATCAAGGTCATCAAGCCGGTGGAAGTGCGTCACGGCAAGGGTGACGCGGAGAAATGGGCGCGTTTGTCGCCGTATGACGGCTTCAAGCTCGACTTCTTCATCGAATTCAACCATCCGGCCGTCGATGGTACGATGCAACGCGCCTCCGTCGACTTCGGCGACGTGTCGTATGTGCACGACGTGGCGCGCGCGCGCACCTTTGGTTTCATGCAGGACGTGGAAAGCTTGCGCGGCATGGGCCTGGCGCGTGGCGGTTCGCTGGAAAACGCCATCGTCATGGATGAATACCGCATCCTCAACGCCGATGGCTTGCGCTATGAAGACGAGTTCGTGCGCCACAAGATCCTCGACGCCATCGGCGACCTGTACCTGGTGGGCCACCCCTTGCTGGCGTATTACACGGCGCACAAGTCGGGCCACGCGCTGAACAACCAGTTGCTGCTGGCGCTGCTGGAGCAGCCCGATGCGTATGAAATCGTCTCGTTCGCCACGAACGCGGAAGCGCCGCAATCCTACCTGCGTCAAATGGAACGTGAGTGGTCTTTGACCTGAGCTAGTCCTTCGGTTCGCGGTGGTGGCGCAGCATATTGCGCAGCGCCGCGATCAACTGTTCATTCTGCTTCGACGCGGGCAGGGCCGTGCTCAGCTCTTCCAGGGCCGTCATGGCCTTTTCCGGCAAGACCAGTGCCCGCGTATGCACGATGGGCGCGATGCTCCTGATGACCTGCACTTTCAGCTTGATGCCTGAAATCTGCCAGCCCTTTCTTTCCAGTTCCCCTTGCAATTTTGGCAATTGCTGCTTGAGCTTGGCCGCCAGCGCCGCGTTCGGCGTGGCCAGCACCAGTTGGCCGCTCTCGAATTGCAGGATGTCGCAATGCTCGAACATCGCCGGCAAGGCCCTGGCGCAATCTTTTTGCAGGGCGGCCAGGCGCGTGACGGTGGGCATCAGGGAAGCCATCGTGGCATTGCCGCGCAGAAAATCGGTTGCGCCCGTGACGGCCGGGCCTGAACGGGCAAAGCCGTAGCCGCGGCGCGGTGCCGGAGAGTAAGTGGGAGTTCGCATGGCCGAAACATAGCACACTCGCCCGCGCATGACGAGTGCGGCGGCGGGTGCGGCGCAGGCGGGCCGGCCGTATTGCCTTACAGTATGGAAAATGTCCGCAATTTCTGCCATTTGTTTGTCATTAAGCTATTGTTATATGGTGCATTAGCCCAACCTTGGCGGGAACGCATGATAAAATCATCGTCTTTTGCCATAGTCGAACTCCGTGCGGTCACGCGATTGTTACCTCGTTGTCACCTACCGAGCTTTTTTTAACGGCGTTTTTTCAAGAATTCAAGCATGTCATTACTGACCCAGATTTTCGGTAGCCGCAACCAGCGGCTGCTCAAGCAATACCAAAAAACGGTACGCGAGATCAATGCGCTCGAGCCGGCCATCGAAAAGCTGTCGGATGCCGAGCTGCAAGCGAAGACGCCTGCCTTCAAGGAACGCATCGCCGCTGGCGAATCGCTCGATGCCTTGTTGCCGGAAGCATTTGCCGTCTGCCGTGAGGCCAGCAAGCGCGTCCTGCGCATGCGCCACTTCGATGTGCAGATGATCGGCGGCATGGTCTTGCATTTCGGTAAGATCGCGGAGATGGGCACGGGCGAGGGCAAGACCCTGATGGCGACCTTGCCAGCCTACCTGAATGCCTTGTCGGGCAAGGGCGTGCATATCGTCACCGTCAATGATTACCTGGCGCAGCGCGATGCCGAGACCATGGGCCGCCTGTATGCGTGGCTGGGCCTGTCGACGGGCGTGAACATGTCGCAGATGGAGCACAGCGCCAAGCAGCAGGCGTACAACTCCGACATCACGTATGGCACGAACAACGAATTCGGTTTCGACTTCTTGCGCGACAACATGGTCTACGAAGCGCGCGAGCGCGTGCAGCGCAGCCTGAACTTCGGCATCGTCGATGAGGTCGACTCGATCCTGATCGATGAAGCGCGTACGCCATTGATCATTTCGGGCCAGGCCGAGAACCATACGGACCTGTATTACAAGATCAATGAAGTGCCTGCGCTGCTGACTTTGCAGATCGGCGAAGAAACGCCGGACGGCAAGGGCAAGGTTGACGTGCCGGGCGACTATACCAAGGATGAAAAGGCGCACCAGGTGCTGCTGACGGAAGCGGGCCACGAAAAGGCCGAGCGCATCCTGATGGAAATGGGTCTGCTGCCGGAAGGCGCTTCGCTGTACGATTCGGCCAACATCAGCCTCGTGCATCACCTGTATGCGGCCTTGCGCGCGCATGCGCTGTACTTCAAGGATCAGCACTACGTGGTGCAGAACAGTGAAGTTGTCATCGTTGATGAATTCACGGGCCGTCTGATGACGGGCCGCCGCTGGTCCGATGGCTTGCACCAGGCCGTCGAAGCGAAAGAAGGCGTCAAGATCCAGAACGAGAACCAGACCCTGGCCTCGATCACCTTCCAGAACTACTTCCGCATGTACGCCAAGCTGGCCGGCATGACCGGTACGGCAGACACCGAAGCATACGAATTCCAGGAAATCTACGGCCTGGAAACGGTCGTGATCCCGCAAAACCGTCCGTTGCAGCGCAAGGACCGCCAGGATCAGGTCTACAAATCGTCGGCGGAAAAATACAACGCGATGTTGAACGACATCCGCGACTGCTACGAGCGCGGCCAGCCCGTGCTGGTCGGTACGACCTCGATCGAAAACTCGGAATTGCTGTCGGGCATCCTGACCAAGGCCGATTTGCCGCACAACGTGCTGAACGCGAAGCAGCATGCCCGCGAAGCGGAAATCATCGCCCAGGCAGGCCGTCCGAAAGCCATCACCATCGCCACCAACATGGCCGGTCGCGGTACGGACATCGTCTTGGGCGGCAACGTCGAGAACCAGATCAAGTTCATCGATGCCAATCCTGAGCTGAGCGATGCTGAAAAAGCCGAGCAAGCGAAGAAATTGCATGACGAATGGCAATCCTTGCACGACCACGTGGTCAATGCGGGCGGTTTGCACATCATCGGCACCGAACGCCACGAATCGCGTCGCGTCGACAATCAGCTGCGTGGCCGTGCCGGTCGCCAGGGCGATCCGGGTTCGTCGCGCTTCTACCTGTCGCTCGACGACGCGCTGCTGCGCATCTTCGCCGGCGACCGCGTGCGCGCCGTGATGGACCGTCTGAAAATGCCGGAAGGCGAACCGATCGAGGCGGGCATCGTTTCGCGTTCGATCGAATCGGCCCAGCGCAAGGTCGAAGCGCGCAACTTCGACATCCGCAAGCAATTGCTGGAATACGATGACGTCGCCAACGACCAGCGTAAAGTCATCTATCAGCAGCGTAACGAACTGCTGGAAACGACCGATATTTCGGAAATGATCGGCTCGCTGCGCCATGGCGTGTTCACCGACCTGGTGCACGAGTACGTGCCGCACGAATCGGTGGAAGAGCAGTGGGATATCAAGGGCCTGGAAAATACCCTGTCCAGCGAATGGCAGCTCGACTTGCCGTTGCAGCAAATGCTGGAAGCCGATGCGACCCTGACGGACGAAGAGATCCTGGAAAAAGTGCTGGTCGCGGCCGATGCCGTGTACCAGTCGAAGATCGATATCGTCGGCAAGGAATCTTTTGGTGGCTTCGAGCGCAATGTCATGCTGCAAAGCGTCGACAGCCACTGGCGCGAACACCTGGCGGCGCTCGATCACCTGCGCCAGGGTATCCACCTGCGCGGTTATGCGCAGAAGAACCCGAAACAGGAATACAAGCGCGAAGCGTTTGAACTGTTTGGCCAGATGCTCGACATGATCAAGAACGACGTCACGAAACACGTGATGACGGTACGTATCCAGTCGCGCGAAGAAGTCGATGCGGCCGAACAGGCGATGCAGCAGTCGCACGTGGAAAACGTGCACTACCAGCACGCCGAGTTCGACCCGAACGCGGCGCCGGAAGAACTGTTGGCGCCTGCGGCAGGCGGCAACACGGACAACGTCGACGACATGAGCGTGAGCATGGGCGTCAAAGTGGGCCGCAACGACCCATGCCCTTGCGGCAGCGGCAAGAAGTACAAAGCCTGTCATGGAAAATTGGCGTAAAGCCGGTTTGACAGCTTGAACAAGAACGGAGACTGCGGTCTCCGTTTTTTTATGTCCGCGATGGCATGCGCTGCGTGTTCATGTGTTCAGGGAAATGCCCAGTATTGCGGCGCCTGCGACGGAATGCCTTTCAATCCGCCACGGTTCCTTGCCCGTTGCCCCGTCTTGATCATGGTGGCGATATCGGTCAGCAAGACGCGGTTGCTGGCGAAGTAATCGTGTCCCATGAAGTTCATGATGACGGTCGAGGCATCGACGAATTCCATGCCGGGGATGCCGACGACGGGGCCGCGGATGTCGCCTATCCTGTCCCAGTCGGCAAAGGTGTAGGAAGCGCGCATGGCCTTGTCGTTTGCGGACGCGTACAGCGTGGTGGGGAGCTTGAGGCTGGCAAAACGGGGGGCGATCTGGTCGCGGAAGACATCGGCATTGATGTCCGGCGCCGCCAGCACCACCTGCTTGAACAGGGGCAGCAGTTCGGGGCGTTTTTCCAGCAGGTTGGCCAGGGCCACGGTCATCGGGCGGTTGCCCATGCTGTGGGCGATCAGGTAGATATCCGTGGCGGACGAGTTCTCCGCGAAGTCTGCCAGGAAGGCCTGCAGGTGCGCCTGCGTCCATTCGGCCGAATTCTGGTCGTATTCATAGCCGGCCAAGGTACCTTTCGACGGCCAGCTGTAGAACACGGGCAGGGCGCCGATATCGAGGTCGACCGCCATCTGCGCCGTGCGCCGGGCCGCGTCGTCAAACGAGTTGCTATAGCCATGGATGTAGATGAAGGCGGCGCGGCGTTCCGGGGCGGCTTGTATCCTGGCCTTGACGGTGGCGAGGAAATCAGCGCGCGACAGGCGCGTGGCTCCCTTGATCAGCACATATTTTTGCGCATTATCGCTGGAAAGGATGGCGTACCAGGGCGGCAACGGCAGTTCACCCGGCGCTCTTTTTTCAGGGATGCTCACCACGACGCTGCCATAGCTGAGGTAGGGCGCCGCGCGGTTGGGCTGCCAGCCATAATTGTGGCTGCGGGCCTGGTATTGCCTGTCGGTGGCGTAATACACGGTGACGTGCATGGCGCCGGCTGGCGCAGTCTCGTTGCCGGACGCCAGCGTGCCACCGTTGCCGGTGCTGCCGACCAGATTGCCGAGGTTGCCCAGCAAGCCACCCATGCCCGACCATGCACTGCCCGACGGCTTGATCGTCGATGGCGGCGCTACCGCGCCAGGCGGCGCTTCAGATGCCAGTCCGGCAGAGTCGTAGTCTGTGCGCTGTGTCACACCATCCTGCACCGTACAGGCCGTCAACCATGTCAGCAGGCATAACAGACGCAACAGACGCAACAGGCATGACAGATCCGCATCGCTGTGCTGCATTCGGTTTGACTGAGCATGCGCCATGACATCCTCCCTGGCCGGTGCGATGGCATGACTCACCATCGTCCATGCCCCTACCTTAGCGCCGCCAGGTGGCATGGTTCTGATAAATCGCAAACCTGGCCACGCTGCCGACCCGCTGCGGCGCAGCCGGGGCCAGCGCGACTATTCATTTGCCGTATGTTCAACGGCGCCGCGAAGGCGCTACAATAGCGCTTCCCTTTTCCCTCGCAGAAGAAATCACCATGGCCGTCAATTCTCCCAAGCCCGTCGCCGCCGACTTGAAAGCCGTCGCCGGCATTGAAATCGGTGTTGCCGAAGCCGGCATCAAGAAACCCAACCGCAAGGATTTGCTGGTATTGAAACTGGCGCCGACGGCCACCGTGGCCGGCGTATTTACCCTGAACCGCTTCTGCGCCGCGCCCGTGCAAATTGCGAAAGCCAACCTGGCGGCCGTGACGGCCGGCGCCGCGCCTATCCGCGCGCTGCTGGTCAACACGGGCAACGCGAATGCGGGCACGGGCGAATCGGGCCTGGCCGACGCACAGGCCAGCTGCGCCGCGCTGGCCGAGCTGCTGGGTTGCACGCCGCAGCAAATCCTGCCGTTTTCCACCGGCGTGATCCTCGAACCGCTGCCCGTGCAGCGCCTGGTCGCCGGCTTGCCGCAAGCCGTGGCCGCGCTCACTTCGGACAATTGGTTCTCGGCCGCCGAAGCCATCATGACCACCGACACGCAGCCGAAAGCCGGCTCGCGCACGCTCACCATCGGTGGCCACACGGTGACCCTGAGTGGCATCAGCAAGGGCGCCGGCATGATCAAGCCGAACATGGCCACCATGCTCGGTTTCCTCGCGTTTGACGCCACCGTGGCGCAACCGGTGCTGGACCAGCTGGTGAAGCAGGCGGCCGACAAGTCGTTCAACTGCATCACCATCGACGGCGATACGTCCACCAATGACTCGTTCATGCTGGTAGCGACGGGCGCGGGCAGCCTGGTCATCGATTCCATCGACTCGCCGCACTATGCGCAACTGGCCGCTGCCGTCACTGAACTGTCGACCTTCCTCGCGCAAGCCATCGTGCGCGACGGCGAAGGCGCCACCAAGTTCATGACGGTGACCGTGGAAGACGGCCGCAACGTGGAAGAGTGCCGCAAGATCGCCTATTCCATCGCCCATTCGCCGCTGGTGAAAACGGCCTTCTTCGCCTCCGACCCGAACCTGGGCCGCATCCTGGCCGCCATCGGCTACGCGGGCGTGGACGACCTGGATGTGGGTCAATTGAATTTGTACCTGGACGACGTGTGGGTCGCCAAGAATGGTGGCCGCAACCCGGACTACCAGGAGCAGGATGGCCAGCGCGTGATGCAGCAAAGCGAAATCACCATCCGCGTGAAACTGGCGCGCGGCGACGCTACGGCGACCCTGTGGACGTGCGACCTGTCGCATGACTACGTGTCGATTAACGCTGACTACCGCTCATGACCGGTCTCGATCAATTCCTGCTGCGCGCGGAAAGCTTGCTGGCGCGCGTGGAAGCGATCCTGCCGCAGGCGACGCCAGCGCCGGACTGGACCAGCTTTGCCTTCCGCTGGCGCCGGCGCCAGGGTGCAGCAGCTTATTTGCAGGCCGTGGCCCACGTGTCGAACATCGCCTTGGACGACTTGCACAATATCGGCACGCAAAAAGCGCAAATTGAACAGAACACGCGCCAGTTCGTCAGCGGCCGCCCGGCCAACAACGTGCTGCTGACGGGTGCGCGCGGCACCGGCAAGTCATCCTTGATCAAGGCATGCCTGAACCAGTTTGCCGGCCAGGGCCTGCGCCTGATCGAAGTCGACAAGGCGGATCTTGCCGACCTGCCCGACATCGTCGACCTGGTGGCGGCGCGCCCCGAGCGTTTCATCATCTTTTGCGACGACCTGTCGTTCGAAGAGGGCGAGAATGGCTACAAGGCGCTGAAAGTGGCGCTCGATGGCAGCATCGCCGCGCAATCGGACAATGTGCTGATCTACGCCACCTCGAACCGCCGTCATCTGATGCCCGAACGCATGTCGGACAATAGCAGCTACAAGACGGACGACGATGGCGATTTGCATCCGGGCGAGACGGTGGAAGAGAAAATCTCGCTGTCCGAGCGTTTCGGCCTGTGGCTGTCGTTCTATCCGTTCAAGCAGGATGACTACCTCGACATCGCGGCCCATTGGCTCGCTTCCTTCGGCTGCACGCCGGAGCAGATCGCGGCAGCGCGCGGCGATGCCCTGCGCTGGGCCTTGCAGCGCGGTTCGCGTTCGGGCCGTGTCGCCTGGCAATTCGCGCGCGATTATGCTGGGAAACTACCTGTGGGAAAGTTGCCGCAATGAGCGAAGTGAAAGTGAAACCGGTCGATGTGGCTGTTGGCATCCTGATGAAGCCGAATGGCGACGTGCTGCTGGGCCAGCGCCCGGCCGGCAAGCCGTATGACGGTTATTGGGAATTCCCGGGCGGCAAGGTCGAGCCGGGCGAAGCCATTTTTGACGCCTTGAAACGCGAGTTTGTCGAGGAACTGGGGCTGTATATCGACAGTGCCGAAGCCTGGTGCGGCGTCGAATATGTGTATCCGCACGCCCATGTGCGCCTGCATTTCTATATCAGCCACGAATGGCGCGGCGAGCCGCAAAGCCTGGAAGGGCAGGCGTTCGCCTGGCAGGGCACGGTCGGCGTGGAACCTTTGCTACCTGCCACCATTCCCCTGCTGGAATGGCTCGACGAGGTGCGCCGGGAATCCCTGGCGTCGGCCTGATGTTCAATCGCGCCAGCGGGCAGCGCCATGCTGCGTGCTGGCGCAAGCTTTCCTGTGACTTTCCTTGTATCGTGCGCGCTTTGCGCTACAGTGCTTGCATCACGCACCGGGGAGTTTCGCATGCCGCTGACACTGACCTTTACCGATACCGATGAATTGCTGATCGCCGCGCTGCACAAGCGTGCCCGCGCGCATGGGCGCAGCATCGAAGAGGAGCACCGCGACATCCTGCGCAGCGCCTTGCGGCCGCTGCCGAAGCGCCCGCTCGACGATATTTTGCGCGGCATGCCCGATGTGGGGCTGGATGCGGATTTCGAGCGCCGCCCTTGAATCAGCACGATTATGCCCGCCTATCTGCTCGACACGGATGTGATCGTTGCGGCGCGCAAGGGCGGCGCTGCGCCGGCAGGCGTGCTCACATTTTTCGAACGGGTAGCGCCTGAGGCGCGCTATGTGCCGGTGCAAGTGATCGCGCAGTTGCGTGCGGGCATACAGCGCAGCTGGCGGCGCGAAGCGGCGCTGGAAGCACTGGCGCTGGAAGGCTGGCTGGAAGCCGTGCTGGCAGAATATGCGCCGCGGCTGCTGGAATTTGACCTCGATTGCGCACTCGTGTGCGCGCGCCTGCATGGCCGCGGCCATGTGCACGGCGTCGATGGACAGATCGCGGCGATGGGCATCGCCTATGGCTTGACGGTGGTCAGCGGCAGGCTCGACAGTTTCGTGACGCAGGGGCTGCGCCTGGAAAATCCGTTTAATTGAGGCTAATTGAGATTTACTGCGGTTTGTTGTCTTCGTCTGCCAATGGATCTTCGAACGGATCGGCGGCGGGGATCGTGTATTTTTCCTCGGCCCAGGCACCCAGGTCGATCTGCTTGCAGCGTTCCGAGCAGAAGGGGCGGAATTTGTTGGCTTCAGTCCATTCGACTTTGGCGGCACAGGTAGGGCAGTTAACGACGGTCATGATGGGGCAAATAAGTAACAGTTAAAAATTGCAGAGCGTGAGCTCGAACGGAACATCGACTTCCAGCGGCTTGGGTTTCACATCGCCACCCTGGGTTGTGAAGCGTACCCACAGCATATATTTGTTGGCGGAAATTTCCGGGATGGCGCCGATGTTTTCATCCAGGCTCAGGCGCAGCATTTGATACACCTTGCCTTGCAGCATTTGCTGGTAGCTGCCGCCATTGGCGATCAGTTTAACGGGTCCGCCGGAATCGCGCAGCAGGCGCAAGACCAGGGCCAGCGCATCGAACAGGGGCGCCAGCGGGGCGAACCAGGCGTGGATATCGGTCAGGCGCTGCTCGGAGCTGCGTTTTTGCCAGGCAAAGTAGGAAGGCAAGTCGAATTCGCAGGCGCCGCCCGGGATGATGGTGCGGCCGCGAATACTCATCAGCCATTCATTGTCGCGGATATTCTGCCCCGTCTTGCCTTGCGCCGCCACCAGGGCGCCGCTGACACTGTCGAGTTCACCGAGGATGGCGTCCAGGGTTTCCGGCTCCACATTCGGATTGCTGCGGTAGCCCAGCAGGCTCTGGCGCTGGCGCTCGAGTTCCTGCAGCAGGTCGGACTTCAGGTCGGCGCGGCCGGCCACTTCGAGCATGTCGAAAATGGTTGCCAAGGCGACATGATGTTGCATTGCATGCTCTTGCTGGATGAAGAACTTGAATTTGTCGTACAGGTCTTCCAGACGCAACAAGGTACGTATGCGTTCGTTGAAAGGGTATTCGTAGACAATCAAAATAATTCCCTTAAGTAAGGACCTGCAAACAATCCCGTGATTTTGAACCAAGCGTCGACAAATTACAAACGTTGCGGCCCGATTCCGGCCATTCTTTTTGAAAATGCCAGATATAAATCGTGCAACTGGGCAATCTGCGGCGCCAGGGCGGCCAAATCGCCATTATTGTCGATCACATCGTCCGCCGCCGCCAGGCGCATGGCACGCGTGGCTTGCGTGGCCATGATGGCTTTGACTTGTTCTTCCGATAAGCCATTGCGTGCCATCACGCGCGACACTTGCAGGCTTTCCAGGCAATCGATGACCAGCACGCGGTTGACTCTTTCCACCCAGCCGCCGGACTCGACGAGCAGGGGTACGGCAAAGATCACATAGCTGCCCGTCGCTGCGGCGGCCGCCGCCAGGGTGGCCTGGCGGATGCGCGGGTGCAGGATGGCTTCCAGCCTGGCCTTGGCGGCGGCGTCGGCAAACACCAGGTTGCGCATTTTTGTGCGGTCGAGGGCGCCGCGCGCATCGGCATAGTCGGGGCCAAATTCCGCCACCAGGGCCGGCATGGCGGCGCCGTTCGGTGCCGTCAGGCTGTGGGCGATCTGGTCGGTATCGACGATGGTGGCGCCGTGCGCGGCGAACAGGTCGGCCACCGTGCTCTTGCCGCAACCGATACCGCCGGTGAGGCCGACGCTGAAATAGGGGACGTTTTGTGTTTGCATGTATTTATCCAAAGGGGCGCGGTGCTGCGCCAATCAGCCGGTCATGCCTGGTATGAGGCGCGACAGGGGCGTGCCGTACAGCAGCGCGATCAGGCCTGCCGCCGCCAGGTAGGGGCCGAACGGAATCGGTTTGTCGCGCCCCCGCCTGGCGAAGACGATCAGGCCGATGCCGACCACGGCGCCGACCAGCGATGACAACAATATGATGGTCGGCAACATGGTCCAGCCCAGCCAGGCACCGAGCGCCGCCAGCAATTTGAAGTCACCATAGCCCATTCCCTCCTTGCCTGTCGCCAGCTTGAAGGCCCAGTACACGGCCCACAGTGCCAGGTAGCCGGCGGCCGCGCCGATGACGGCGTCCTGCAGGGGCACGAAGGTGCCATTGATGTTGACCAGCAGACCTGCCCACAGCAAGGGAAAGGTCAGGTCGTCGGGCAGCATTTGCGTGTCGGCATCGATGAAGGTCATGGCGATCAGCAGCCAGGCAAACACGAGCGTGGCCAGGCCCGTCCAGCCGCTGCCGAAGTGCCAGATCAACAGGGCCGACAGCGCGCCCGTCAGCAGCTCGACCAGCGGGTAGCGCACGGAGATGGGGGCCTTGCAGGCGCTGCACTTGCCGCGCAGCAGCAGGTAGCTGATGACGGGGATGTTTTCCATGGCCGTGATGCGGTGGCCGCACGCGGTGCAGTGCGAATGCGGCAGCATCAGGTTGTAGCGGTCCGTATGCGGCAAGGGCAAGCCGCTTTCTTCCGCTACATAATTATCGGATTCGCGCTGCATCATTTTCGGCACGCGGTGAATCACCACGTTGAGGAAACTGCCGACGATCAGGCCGAACAGGGCGGCGACGAGGGCGACGGGCAAATTGCCGGGCGCGGCGAACAGCAGGGTATCTTGCAGCATGGTGGATGGGTCTGAGGTGATGATGTTGCCGCGCAAACATTGCCTGGCACTGCCGCAGTGTAAAACATCTGCCAGCACATGGGGATGTTTTGCGCAGGGCGCTGGAAACGCCTGCGCTGCCTGTAGATGGTCAATATTCGGTTGGCGGCAACAATGAGGTCACCTTTCCGGCTTGCGGAGCACCTTGTCGCGCCGGTTGAGCGCGCGCCCCAACAGCGAACGAGTCAGCAGTTTATGAAACGGCATGATGATAAACAAATAAACTCTGCCAAAGAGATTGTTTATTTTAACCAAGGTTGAAACCGTCACTTCCGATCCCTGCAAACTCGGTTGAATGCTTATCCAGATCCGAAAATCCAGATGCTTGTCGTCACCACCGACGACGACTTCAGTGCCCGTACTGGAAATAATCGGAAACATGCCTATCTTCCCCAGCCCGCGATCGTTAAAGCTGATACTTTTCTTTAGTCCCAGCGGTGCGACGATTGCGTTGCGCAGAATAATGAGCCAGGTGAGCATGCGATGCGGTTCAGCGAACACGGCGCGCCCCGCTTGTTCGGCGTCCACAAAGGTTTGATCCCCCTGACCGGAATAGCCGTCGGAGAAATCAATGCGCGTCAATCCTGACGCCGACATGGCTGCTGCCGGTGCGGCAATGAAGAAGACTTTGTTTGCTTCGTTTGTCATGAATAAAACTCTCTCTGTAAAGTGAGTGACGGTCGGACTGCGGTTGTTTTGATTGGCGCGCATGCAAAATTGGACGGGCCTCAGTGCTGGCCCGCCAGGACCGTTCTTGCCGACTGCGCGTCGGCTTTCAGTGCGAAGTAGGTCCACATTCCTCCAAGCAGATCTGCGACGCCGAAAAAAACGATGATTGGGCTGGCAAGGCCAATGGCAGCGAAGGTCGTGAAGGCCGCGAACACGAAGAGGCGCGTGTATACCGACGCGACCAGAAACGGCTTGTTTTCGTGCTTGGCTGCGACCCACGCATACACGCCAAGCATGGATACGACAACGCCAAGCAAATGAATCCAGACCTCGGAGGTTGGCGGCATTTGTAAGATCGACAGCAAGAAGTTTGGCGCGACGACTAACATGGGCCCAATGACGAACAAGTAGAGGGCGAATACTTTGGCGCTATACGCAGACTTGGACATGTTTTTCCTTTTCGAGAGCGTTGCCGACAGGCTTGATGGTTTCTAGGATCAAGTGCAACACGGGGTGATTGAACGGTGGTACTCGGATACTGCGCAAGCCGGATGCAGAAACGTCGTATGCATTTAATGAATCCAGGGGTTGGCGGTGCGCACACGTGCACCGAGGGTTTTGAGAAGCTGGAGCAGACCTAAATAGGCCCGGTCGACGTAGGGCAGTTCCTCCGGCAAGGACTGCAGGTGCCGAAGTGCCTGGCGCTGATGCTCGGCTGATGGGCGTGGGTATGGCGGGTGTTGCGCAAAGTCATACACCGCCACGGTGAACGGCAACTTCTGCCAGGCATGCCGCTCGGCCATTGCCGGCAGCAGTTGCTGGCAAAAGTCCTGCTCATTCAGATTCGGCCCAATCAGGCCCAAGTCCCGATAGGCCTGATGCATGGCACTGTGGTCCGCCGGGTCGCGCAACTGTGCCGACCAAAGCGCGCTGAGCGCTTGGCAAAAGTCAGCGTCCAGCGCGTGGGTGCAGCCAAAGTCCAGCAGGCCCAGGCGGCCGTCCGGCATGAACAGATAGTTGCCCGGATGCGGGTCGGCTTGCAAGCGGTGCAGCACAAAGGTGCAATGAAAGAAGGCGTCAAACAGCAACTGACCAGCCTGGTCACGTGCGGCTTGATCGGGTTCGGTCAGCAACCATTCGTTCAGATGCAGTCCCGGCAGGCGTTGCATGGTCAGCACGCGGCGTGTGGTGCGGTCCATTACCGGCTGGGGGATCACCAGGCCCGGCAGCGTGAGATGCTGTGCAAACCATTGCATGGTCTGTGCCTCGTGCAAATAGTCCAGCTCCTCGGCCAGTTTCTGTTCGATGTCATCCATCATGCGCGCGATGATATCGGCTTTGGGCATCATCTCCGAGCGTTCCCCCCAGGCTTGCAGCAGGCTGCGCAGCATACGCATGTCGCTGCCTATGGAATCCGCCATTCCGGGGTATTGTAGTTTGACGGCCACGGCCAGACCGTCGCTCATGATGGCGGAGTGGACCTGACCCAGACTGGCGGCAGCAAAGGCGATCGGATCGAATTGCTGGAACAGGGCTTGCGGATCCTGGCCAAACTCCTGGCGCATCACTTTGATCACCAACGCGCGGTTCAGCGGCGTGACCTGATAGTGGGCGCGGGCCAGTTCCTGGCGCATGCCCTCGGGTAGAAAACCGAGTTCCATGCTGAGCAGCTGCGAGGCTTTGAGTGCCGTGCCCTTGAGCTGGTTCAACGCGGCAAACAGGATGCGCCCGAGTTCCGCCTCATGTGCCACGCGGGCCTGTTCCGTTGTCGCATCGTCGCGCGTCATCGACTTGGCCTTATGGCCCAGGTGGGTCAGCCCGGCCCGCGCCACTGCCATGCCGACAATCGCGCCACGCGAAAGGCGCCCGGTACGGGGCAATTGCGCAACTTTGTTCGTCCTGGTCGTGGGCCTCATCAGCGTACCCCGCCCAAGCCGCGGCGGGCCAATTGCAGCAGGTCCAGCAAGCCATTGCCGTCTTGCATCAGGCGCGCCAGCTGGCTGCGCACCAGGAAACCGCCCAGCTCCAGCAGCTTGTCCACCAGGCCGCTGCGCAAGGCTAATACCAGCACGCCCAAACTTAAATCGACCATTTGTGTGGTGTTGGAAAACTGCTCGGAGGTGTCGCGCAGCCAATACGCAATGACGCCGTACACATAGTCGGCCAACAGTCCGGCCAGGCTGGGCTTGAAGCCGCAAGGCACGATTTCACCGGTCGTCTCGGCCTGCTCCAGCATCTGGAGGAAGGTTTGCTGGAGCAAAGGCTTGCCGGGCAGTTGCTCGCCCAACAGCAGCGTGGGCGCGCGCTCCACCATGCCGCGCGCCAGGCCCACAAATTCGCGGTCGGCCAGCAAGCCTTCCAGCAGACTCTCGACCACCAGTTGCAGGCGCTCCTGCAGCGAAAATTCGTTCTGTCCCTGCGTCTGGTCGGCCTGCGCCACCGCGTCTGCAATGGCTTGCTGAAAGTAGGCGGTTACCAGTTTCTCCTTGGTAGGGAAGTATTTGTAGATGGTGGCATCACCGACGTCGGCGGCACGCGCGATCTGCTTCATCGTGGTGCCCTCAAACCCATGCTGGGTCATCAGGTCCACTGCGGTCTGAATGATCAGCCGATGGTTTTTGGCTTGTTGGGCTTTGGAAGTACGCATGATCGAAATTTGAAAAAGAGTGGAATGTCGGGGCGGGGCACAACAATCAAGTCTGGCCCTGCCATGCAAGAAGTGCGACGGCGAGCGGGTAGCCCCACCCCTGGGATTACCTCATGCCCTACATTGCGATACGAATATACAGTATTTACTATCTATTAATTCAATATATTTTATGTTTATTGCATAGTCAATGACTATTATTTGATAAAAAGGTGGATGTATGACCAGCATGGGTGCATGCCGGGTGTCGCTGGCAACCTGCAGGCGCGCAGTCAAATCACGGCGCCCAGCTTGAAAATCGGCAAATACAGGGCGATCACGAGGGCGCCGACCAGCACGCCCAGCACCACCATCAGCGCCGGTTCCAGCAGCGCGGAAAGGGTGGCCACCGTGGCGTCGATGTCCGCCTCGATGATCTCGGCCGCGCGCGACAGCATGGCGTCGAGCGCGCCCGATTCCTCGCCGATCAGGGCCAGTTGCGTCAGCAGCGGGGGAAACACGCCGCTGTGCTCCATGGCCAGGGCCAGGCTGCCGCCGGCGCGGATTTCACGCTCGATGCGCGTCGTCGCTTCCTGGTACAGCGCGTGGCCGGAGGCGGCGCCCACCAGGCCGAGCGAGTCGAGCAGCGGCACGCCGGCGGCAAACATGGCGGCCAGGGTGCGCGTCCAGCGGGCAATCGCCGCCTTGCGCAGGAGCGGACCGAAGACGGGCAGGTGCAATGCCCGCAGTTGCGTGTTGCGCCGCAAGGCGGGCCAGCGGCGCCAGGCCAGGTGCAGCAGCAGGCAAGCGAGCACGAGCGCCGCCAACAGAGCCAGCCAGTAGCGGACAATAAAAGCGGATAAATCCATGACGACCAGGGTGGGCAGCGGCAAGGCCGCGCCGAAGCTGTCGAAGACCTGGCGGAAGGCGGGCACGACCACGCTCATGATGATGGCCGTGACAGCGATGGCGACAAGCACGATGATCAGCGGATACATCAGCGCGCCGCGCACTTGCCGCCGCAGGGCGATGGCCTTTTCCTGGTGCGTGGCCAGGCGCGCCAGCAAGTCCTGCACGATGCCCGCCTGTTCGCCGGCCGCCAGCAGCTTGCAGTACAGCTCGTCGAACAGCAGGGGGAACTGGCGAAAGGCTTGCTGCAGGCTGCTGCCCGCTTCGATGTCGTGGCGCAAGTCGCGCATCAGTTCGGTGACGGCGGGTTTGGCGTGGCCCTTGCCGGCGATGTCGAAGGCGTGCAGCAGCGGCACGCCGGCCGCCATCATGGTCGACAGCTGGCGCGTGAACAGCGCGATATCCTTGCGCGTGATGGCTTCGCCGGGCGCGGCGCGCACAGCCTGCACCCTGGTGGCGAGGATGCCCTGGCGGCGTAGCGCGAGCGTGGCCGCGCTGGCGTCGGCGGCGCGCAAGATGCCATCGACCGCCTGGCCATGACGGTCCGTGCCCTTCCATGCAAAGCGCCGCTCGGCCGCCATGTGTACCTCCTGCCGTCACCGTAGCAGCGTCAGGAAAAAGCACCAGCGGCGCCGGCGGCAAGCTTGAGGTGGCTCAGCCTTTTGTGGTTTGTACTTCCGTCTGCACAAGGGCCTGGGCCTTCACGTCGGACGCCTCTTCCTCGTCGCTGTCGGTGCCCTTGCTGATGCTTTCGCCATCGTCGCGGCGCAAGGTCCAGAAGGTCAGCGAGGATAGTACCGTCAGGGCCGCCAGGGTCAGGAAGGTGTGGTGCAGGGCTGTGCTGAGCATGGCGCGGTCCGACTGCGGCATGTCGCCCAGGTACCAGCCCGTGATCAGCGAACCGAAGGCCAGGCCAAAGCTCATCGACAGTTGCTGCATCGAGCTGGCGATGGTGCTGGCCATGCTGGAGTCGCTCTTGTCGACATCGGCATACGCGATGGTGTTCATGCTGGAAAATTGCAGCGAATTGAAAAAGCCCAGGCACAGGCTGATGCCGACGATCACGTACAGGGGCGTGCCTCCGCCCACCAGCGAAAACATGGCGATGGTGATGCCGATCAGCACCGTGTTGACGATCAGTACCTGGCGGTAGCCGAAGCGGGCCAGCACGCGCGCGGAAATGAATTTCATGCCCATGGCAGCCGCCGCTGACGGCATCATCAGCAAGCCCGACTGCCAGGCGGGCAAGCCCAGGCCCAGCTGATACAAGAGCGGCAACAGGAAGGGCAGGCCGCCCACGCCCAGGCGCGTGACGAAGCCGCCCACCACGGAGACGCGGAAGGTGCGGATCTTGAACAGGGTCAGGCGCAGCAGCGGGTGCAGCACTTCGCTTGAATGCCAGGCATACGCGGCCAGCAGGCTGATGGAAATGAACAGCAGCACGGCAAACGAGGTGCCGTCGATGCGATGTTCGCCGAAAATTTCCAGCAGCCACGACAGCAGCGCGATGCCCGTGCCAAACAGCACCAGGCCGATCAGGTCCAGCGGACGGGGCTTGTCGCCATAGTAATCGGGCATGTAGCGGTGCGCCAGGTACAGCGCTGCCAGGCCAACGGGCACGTTGACGAAGAAAATCTCGCGCCACGACAGCCAGTGCACGATCAGCCCGCCCACCGTGGGCCCCAGCAGGGGCCCGATCAGGGCGGGGATGATGACGAAATTCATGGCTGCCAGCAATTGCGACTTGGGAAAGGTGCGGATGATGGTGAGCCTGCCCACCGGCATCATCATGGCCGCGCCCACCCCTTGCAGCAGGCGCGCGGCGACCAGCATGGGGGCATTCACGGACAGGCCGCACAGGATGGAGGCGAGGGTGAAGATGGCAACGGCGGCCGAAAATACGCGCCGCGTACCGAAGCGGTCGGCCATCCAGCCGCTGATGGGAATGCACACGGCCAGGCTCAGGATGTAGCTGGTGACGACGGCTTTCAGGCTCAGCGGCGTCACTTGCAGGCTGGCGGCCATGGCGGGGATGGCGGTGTTGACGATGGTGGAGTCGAGTTGCTCCATGAACAGGGCAGTGGCGACCACCCAGGGAAGGTAGCTTTTAATCGGGGAACTGGTCATGGATGCGAGCCTGAGGAGGAAGAACGGAGCCGACAGTACGATGAATTGTCACATAAATGGCGCCGGCGTGCCGCCTGCGCCCGTCTTTCTGGCAGCGTGCAGGGGGCGGCGTCCATGGAACATTTGTTCCATGGCAATAGATTGCGGACAAGGCTAGCATGTGTTTCTGGCAGCTCCGCCTCCTCTTTCCCGAAAGTCACACCACATGAAAAATGCACTTACGTTCCTTGTCCTGGGCGCAGCCCTGTCCGCATGCGGTGGCGGCAGCGATGGCGGCACGCCTGAAACCCCCGTCAAGCCACCCGTCGTGGTGACGCCTCCCGTCGTCCCCGCCGACAGCGTGACGGTGGCATCGGAAGCCGTGGCGAAAGAGGCTGGCCTGAATGTCATTGCCGGTGCCAGTGCTGACGAAAGCGTGTATGACGTGGCCGCCGATATCGGCGACACCTGGCGCATCACGTTTGACAGCGCGAAGAAAACCTATGCCATCCGTGTCTTGTCGACGCAGTTCGGCTTGAGCGACCGCAGCGGCACCTTCAGCGCTACCACCAGCGGCAATTTGACCACCTACACGGCGACAGATTTCAGCGTTACCGTCGATGCGCGCACGCGTCTGCTGTCGGGCAATATCAAATTGGGCAACATGGCTTCGACCGTCAGCGGCAGCGGTTATGCGGTGAGTGACGTGGCCAAGCTGGCCGGCAACTATATTTTCCTGGGGTCCATGCGCAATGCGTCGAACGGCGCTTTCCCTTTCCATCCGAAAGGCACTCTCAAGATCGCAGCCGACGGAGCGGCCCAACTGTGCAATGGCGGCGTGTTCAACGCGCAAGGCGTGTGCTCTGCGGTATCGCCGCAGCTGGAAGCGGAAAACGCCAGCCTGACCCTGGTCAAGGATGCGAAGACCGGCTTGCTCGTCGCCCGCCAGGGTGGCCAGGACTTCGGCATCGTGCACGTGCACGCGGGGGACCGGGGGCTGGCGCTGTTCATCGACCGCTACGGCCGCAACCAGGAAAACGTCCTGCGCGTGGGCACCATCGTGGCGGCCAAACAGCAAAAGATCGGTACGGAACTCAATGGCAGCTATGCCTGCGCGGCGTCGGGCATCAGCGCGAACATCGTCGTTGCCGGCAGCACCGCCACCCTGACGAATAACACGACCGGCAAGACGCATGCGGAAACCATCACCATCAACAAGCTGGGTCTGGGCGCGCAAGCCGTCGATTTCGATGGCGTCGCCGTGTTCAAGGACCCGGCCGATGTGCCGGCCGATTATTCGATGTTCATGCCCGTGTCGTCGAGCATGGCAGTCGAGTTTTCGACCGACCGTTCGTACATGGGCATGTGCCTGAAAAAATAGCCGCTAGCGTTTGATCTGATCCAGCAAGTAGGTCGGGTTAGCCGGTACGGCGTAACCCGACATCCCCATCAGCGTGGCAATCGTTCCAGTGCATCCAGCAGCGGCAGCGCCGCGTCGGCGATGCGCTCCAGGCTGGCCTCGCGCAGGGCGGCGGTGTCCACCGTGTGGCCGGAGTCCAGCCCCGCCCAGCGCAGCAGCGCCGAACATGCGGCGGGCGTGTCGAACATGCCGTGCAAATAGCTGCCCAGGATTTGCCCGTCGCCCGATACGGCCCCTTCCGGCCGTCCATCGATCATGAACGCCGGCTGCCGCAGGGCGGCGCCCTGCGAGACGCCCATGTGGATTTCATAGCCGGCCACGCGCGCATCGTCCGCGCCAGCAAACGCGCAGTGGCCGCGCACCTGTTGCAGCCGTTTTTCCGCCGTCAATTCAGTCACCATATCGAGCAGGCCCAGTGCCTTCGATTCTCCAGCCATCCCTTCCACGCCCAGCGGGTCGCACACGCTTTGCCCCAGCATCTGGAAGCCGCCGCAAATGCCGATGACCTTGCCGCCGTAGCGCAGGTGCTTCGCCAGATAGGCGGGCCAGCCCTGCTGCTGCAGCCAGGCCAGGTCGCCGCGCGTGTTCTTGCTGCCGGGCAGGATCACCAGGTCGGCCGGCGGAATCGGCTGTCCTTGCTGGATGAATTGCAGGTCGACGCCGGGATGGGCGCGCAGCGCATCGACATCCGTGTGGTTGCTGATGCGCGGCAGTTGCGGCACCAGCACCTTGAAGGCGCCGCGTTCTGTCTGTATCGCGTCGACGGCGTCTTCCGCGTCGAGGAACAGGCCTTGCAGATAGGGCAGCACGGCCAGCACGGGTTTACCCGTCTGCTGCTCCAGCCAGTCGATGCCCGGTTGAAGCAGCGAGATGTCGCCGCGGAAGCGGTTGATGACAAAGCCGAGGATGCGCGCCCGCTCGCTGTCGGACAAACACGCCAGGGTGCCGATGATGTGCGCGAAGACGCCGCCACGGTCGATGTCGGCCACCAGAATCACGGGACAGTCGACGGCTTCCGCAAAGCCCATGTTGGCGATGTCGCGCGCGCGCAGGTTGACTTCGGCGGGGCTGCCGGCGCCTTCGACGATGACGGCGTCGTACTGCTGGCGCAGGCGCGCGAACGATTCGAGCACGGCGCCCATGGCGATGGTTTTATATTGCTGGTAGTCGCGCGCATCCATCTCGGCGCGCACCTTGCCATGGATGATCACCTGCGCGCCCGTGTTCGACGACGGTTTTAACAGTACCGGGTTCATGTCCGTGTGCGGCGCGATGCCGCAGGCCAGTGCCTGCAAGGCTTGCGCGCGGCCGATTTCTCCGCCGTCCGCCGTCACGGCGCTATTCAAGGCCATGTTTTGCGGCTTGAACGGCGCTACCGTCACGCCGCGGCGCATCAATAATCGGCACAGGGCTGCAACGACGGTGCTCTTGCCCGCGTCGGACGTCGTGCCTTGCACCATCAGGAAGGGGAAGGGGGTGTTCATGGCTGGCGCTCCTGCCATTGCGCGATGATGTCGCTGATCTGGCGTAACCCCTCTGTAATGGCGGCCGGACCGGGCGACAGGATATCGGGCGACTTGATCTCGAACAGCATCTGGTTTTTCACGGCGGGAATCGCATCCCAGTCCGGACGTGCCGCCAGTTGCGCGGGCTGGAACTTCTTGCCGCACCAGCTGGCGATGATGATGTCGGGCGCGCGCCGCACCACGGCCAAAGGATCGGCGATGATGCGTTCCCTGGCGCCCGGGTGCGCGGACAATTCCGGGAAGGCGTCCGTGCCGCCGGCGATGCCGATCAATTCCGCCGCCCAGCCGATGCCGCTCATCAGGGGATCATTCCACTCTTCAAAGTACATCACGGGCTTGCGCGTCCAGGCTGCGGCGCGGGCCCGGGCGGCGGCGATGTCCGCGCGCAGGCTGGCGATCAGTTCGCGGCCGGCGTCCTCGCGTTGCACCAGCGCGGCAAGCACGGCGATCATGCGCAGGATGCCGTCCACCGTGCGCTGGTTGAATTGGTGTACTTCGATGCCAGCCTTGACCAGGTCGCGGCAGATATCGGCCTGCATGTCGCAAAAGCCGATCACGAGATCCGGTTTCACTGCCAGTATGCGTTCCAGGTCAGCGGAGGAAAAGCCGCTGATCTTGGTCTTTTCCTCGCGTGCGCGGGGAGGGCGCACGGTAAAGCCGGAAATGCCTGCAATGACGTCTTCGGCACCCAGCGCATACAGCGTTTCCACGGCTTCCGTCGACAGGCAGGCGATGCGCTGATAGTGACTCATGGCGCCGTCTTGGCTGCGGGAGCGCTGCGGCGCTGGCGGGCCACTTCCAGCTGTTCGCACATGGCGGCCGTGCCTTCGATCATGCGCGGGCCGGCGCGGTTCAGCAGGTCGCCATTCAGGCGGAACAGATTATTCCTGCGCACGGCCTTCATCGAGGGGAAGGCGCGCCACATGGCCAGGCCGCCTTCGCTGCGCGGATCGCTTTTTTCGCTGGTGCCGAAAATGGCTTCCGGGTCTTCCTGCAGCACGCCTTCCGGCGTGACGACGGGCGCCACCACCTTCATCGCGGCAAAGATGTTTTGCGCGCCGCACACGCGCATGGAGTCGCTGATGATGCTCGCGCCGCTCAAGGTGTACAGGGGCTTGTCCCACACCTGGTAAAACACGCGCACGGGCGGGCGCGGCGCATACTGGGCCGTCAGGCTGGCCAGTTTGGCGCGCAGCTGCGCGGCGGCCGGCTTGGCGACTTTTTCCGTGCCCATCAGCTGTCCCAGGCGTTCCATGCTGTCCGGGATGTCGGCCAGCTTGCGCGGCTCGCTGTGATAAATCGGTACCTTCAGCTGGCGCAGCATGGCGATCTGGCGCTCGGCGCTGCCATGCATCCACACGACGATCAGGTCCGGCTTCATGGCGATGATGCGCTCCATGTCGTACTGGCGGTTGTCGCCTACCTGCGGGATTTTTTTGGCCGCTTCCGGATAGTCGCTATAGCTGACGACACCGGCGATTTTCTCGCCGCCACCGGCTGCGAACAGCAGCTCCGTGACGTGCGGCGCCAGCGCCAGGATGCGCTGCGCGGGCCTGGCCAGGGTGACGACATTGCCATCGTCATCGCGTACGGTGATGGCGGCATGCGCCTGGGTCGAGATCAGTGCCGCCAGTAGCAGTGCTGTTTTCAAGTGGTTCATAGCTTCTTCCATGTGGTCAGTGCCTGTTCCAGCTGGAGCCAGGCGTCTTCGTTCGGCGGCAAACCCAGGCGGATGCCGTAGGCGGCGTGGCGGAACAGGCGCACCCAGATGCCCTGCTGCGCCATGTGGTGCCAGAAGGCTTCGGCGTCTTCTTCCGGCCACCATTGAAACAGCGCGCAACCGCCGCTGGCGATGCCGTGGCTGGCGAGCAGCTGGCGCAGGCGTTCGCCTTCTTCACGCAGGCGCAGGCGCATCGCATCCTGCCAGGGCGCGTCGGTCAGCGCGGCCAGGGCCACTTGCTGCGCCGGGCCGCTGACGGTCCATGGCCCCAGCATGTCAGCCAGCTTGCTGAGCAGCTCGGGATGAGCGGCGACAAAGCCCAGGCGCAGTCCCGCCAGGCCAAAGAATTTGCCGACCGAGCGCAGCACGATGAGTCCCGGCTGGCCCGCGTGCGGTCCCAGGCCGGCTTGCACCTGCGTGTCGCCAAACGCTTCATCGACCACCAGCCAGCCGCCGCGCTGGGCCAGCCTGTTTGCCCAGTCCAGCAGCACTTCGGGCGCGATGTGCGCGCCGGTGGGGTTGTTCGGGTTGCAGACAACCATCACGTCGCAGCTGTCCACCGCATTGGCCAGCTGCGCATACGGTACATGCCGCAAGTTGTGGCCGTGCTGGCCCCAGTGGTGCGCGTGTTCCGCGTATGAGGGCGAGGCGACGACCACACAGGATGGCGCGCGCAGCCGGGGCAATGCCTGGATGGCCGCCTGCGTGCCGGCCACCGGCAGCATGGCTGGCGCGTGATAGTAGGCACAGGCGGCGGCGGTCAGCGCCGGGTTGCTTTCCGGTAGGCGGTGCCAGGCGCTGGCGCTGCTGGCGGGCACGGGATAGCCGTGCGGATTGATGCCGGTCGACAGGTCGATCCAGTCGGCCAGTGGTCGACCATATTCGCGCGCGGCGTCGCGCAGGTTGCCGCCATGTTCAAGCAAAGTATTTCCCCCGCAGGTAATACAGCCCGGCCAGCAGCGCCACCCAGATCAGCCACAGCACGGCCGTTTCGGCCACCAGGCGCCAGGCGCGGTCGATGTCGCGCGCTTCGGCCGGACGGCCGGCGCCCAGCGGCGGACGGCGTTCCAGCTCGCCGTCGTAGATGGCGTCGCCACCCAGGGCCAGGCCGAGGGCGCCGGCGCCGCTGGCCATCACGGGGCCCGCGTTCGGGCTGCCCCAGCTGGGGGCCTGGCTGCGCCAGCAGTGCCAGGCGCGCCGCTTGTCCGCCATGGTCTTGCCCAGCAAGACATAGGACAGGGCCGTCAGGCGCGCCGGCAGGTAATTCAATATGTCGTCGATGCGTGCGGCGCAGCAGCCGAACCAGTCGTAGCGTTCGTTGCGGTAGCCCCACATGGCGTCGAGGGTATTGGCCAGCCTGAATAGCACGGCGCCGGGGCCGCCTGCCACGGCAAACCAGAACAGGGTACCGAAGACGGCATCATTGCCGTTTTCCAGCAAGGATTCCGTGCTGGCCTTGGCCAGGCTGGCCGCATCGGCGTTGGCCGTGTCGCGGCTGACGATGCGCGCCGTCAGCAGGCGCGCGTTGTCCAGGTCATTCATGGCCAGGGCATCGGCGATCGGTTGATTGTGGTCGCGCAGGCTGCGCAAGCCCAGGCACAGATACAGCAGGAAGACGTGCAGGGCCGCACCGGCCAGGCCGCACAGCCACCAGGCGGCATAGCTGATCGGCAGTACGGCCAATACCCACGCCAGCGCGCCGCGCAGAAAACGCCCACGGCCCCGGTTCAGCAGGCGTTCGAGCGCGCTGGCGATGCGGCCAAAGCCCACCAGCGGATGCCAGCGGCGCGTCTCGCCCAGGATCAGATCGAGCAGTACGCCGGCCGTCATCAGGCCTGCCAGCATGGGCAGCGACAAGCCGCTCAGCATGGGGCGCCTTTCAGGTGCAGGGGCAGGCCGGCGGCGACAAACACGGCCCTGTCGCAGATGGCCGCCACGGCCTGGTTCAGACGGCCCGCTTCATCGGTGAAGCAGCGCGAGATGGCGCCATACGGCACGATGCCCATGCCCACTTCGTTCGATACCAGAACAAGGTCGCAGCCGGTATCGCCAATTTCGGCCAGCGCGTACAGCAGGTGCGCGCGCTCGCTGTGGAACAGTTCGGGCAGGGCGATGTCGCCCACGTCGGGATACGTTTCGCCGCTGGAAAACATCAGGTTCGTCAGCCACAAGGTCAGGCAGTCGACCAGCAGCAGGCGCCCAGGCAATGCTTCCCGCAGGATGGCGTCGCCCAGGCGCAGCGGTTCTTCCAGTGTCGCCCACTCGGCCGGGCGCTGCGCACGGTGGTGCCTGACGCGCGTGGCCATTTCCTCATCGCCCGCCTGCGCGGTGGCGATATAGACGACTTCCTTGCCCGACTCGCGGGCCAGCTTTTCCGCATAGGCGCTCTTGCCGGAACGGGCGCCGCCGAAGACCAGGGTGCGCGTCATGGCGCTGTTACCACTCGGTGCCGATTTGTGCGCCGATGCCGGCCGCGTACGCATGCTTGACGACGGCCATTTCGGTGACGGTGTCGGCGATGGCGATCAATTCGTCCGGCGCGCCGCGGCCCGTGATGACCACGTGCTGCATCGCCGGGCGTTCCAGCAGGTCGGCGATGACCTTGTGCACGTCGAGGTAGTTGTATTTGAGGGCGATATTGAGTTCATCGAACAGCACCAGGCCATAGGCTGGGTCGGCCAGGAAGGTCTTCGCCTGCTCCCATGCCAGTTCGGCTTTTTCGATGTCGCGTTCGCGGTTCTGCGTTTCCCACGTATAGCCTTCGCCCATCGCATGAAAGCTGATTTCATCGGGGAAGCGGCGAAGGAATTTTTCTTCGCCCGTCGACATGGCACCTTTGATGAACTGCACCACGCCCACTTTCATGCCGTGGCCCATGGCGCGGATGGCCATGCCGAAGCCGCTCGAACTCTTGCCTTTGCCATTGCCCGTATTGACGATGATGATGCCGATTTCCTTGTCGGCCTTGGCGATGGCCGCGTCGATGATGGCCTTCTTGCGCTCCATGCGCACGCGGTGGCGTTCGTTGATAGCTGCGGTATTGGCTACGGTGTCCGCGTTGATGTTATCGCTCATGTTTAATCCTCTTTGGGTATGAATATCTTGCGTTTGCCGTGGGCGATGATCTCGATCGGGTGGCCCAGGTAGTCGCCCAGGATGGACGCCTGCATCACTTCGGCCACGGGGCCGGCCAGCCAGCCGCCGTCGCCCATCAGCAACAGCGCGTGGGTCGAGACGCTGTGTGCCAGGTTCAGGTCATGTCCCACCATCACCACGGTTTTATTCTGTTCGCGGCACAGCTTAGCCAGCAGGCCCATGACGCTGACCTGGTGCGCCAGGTCCAGCGCATTGGCCGGTTCGTCCAGCAGCAGCAAGGGCGTATCCTGCGCCAGCATGGCGGCGATCGCCACGCGCTGGCGTTCGCCGCCGGACAGGCTGCGCACGTCACGCTCGGCCAGGTGCTCCACTTCCATCGATGCCAGTGCCGCCAGGGCGATACGCTGGTCGTCGCTGCCTTCCCAGTAATGGTTGTCGTGATACGGGTGGCGCGCCGAGAGCACGGTTTCGACGACGCGGTACGAGAACGCATCGTGGCGCGCTTGCGCCAGGAAGGCGCGTTCACGCGCCAGCTCCTCCAGCGGCCAGTCGACCAGGGCGCGGCCCTGTATCGTCACGTGGCCCGCATCGGGTTCGCGCAAACCGGCCAGCGCGCGCAGCAAGGTGCTCTTGCCCGCGCCATTGCGGCCGATCACGCTCCAGCATTCGCCATCCCTGATGTGCCAGGCGAGGTTTTCCACCAGGCAGCGCGTGCCCGCTTTCAGGCCGAGTTGGTAGGTGCGTATCATGCTTTTTTCATCCCCTGCGCAATCGATGCAGCTGGTACAGGAAGACGGGCGCGCCTATCATGGCTGTCACCACGCCGACGGGCAGCTGCAACGGTGCCAGCACGGTACGCGCCAAGGTATCGGCCAGCACCAGGAAGGTGCCGCCGGCCAGCGCGGCGGCCGGTATCAGCAGACGATGATCGGGGCCGCAGGCAAAGCGCAGCGCATGCGGCACGATCAGGCCGACAAAGCCCACGCTGCCGGCGCTGGTGACGGCGCTGGCCGTGAGCAGGCCGGAACAGAAGAACAGGCCCTTGCGCAACGCGCCCACGCGCACGCCTAGCGTGCTGGCCGCTTCCGCGTGCAGGGCCATGACGTTCAGCGAGCGCGCGCAGCGCAAGGCGAAGACCATGGCGCCGGCCAGGACCAACCAGGGCATCAGCCGCGCGGGCGCGCCGGCCAGGTCGCCGATCATCCAGAACACCATGCTGCGCAAGCGGCTTTCCGGGGCAATCGACAGCATCAGGGTGACGATGGCCATGCAGGCCGAGGCCAGGATCACGCCCGTCAGCAGCAAGAGCGAGGCGCCGCCTTCGGCAGCCGTGCCGCCGCGCAGGTCGCGGCGGGCAAAGAAATACAGCAGCATCGATACGCCGACGGCGCCGGCAAAGGCGGCCGCGTCGACCACCCACAGCGCGCACATGAACAGCAGCGCCGCCAGCGCGCCGACGGAAGCGCCGGCGGAAATGCCCAGCACGTACGGGTCGGCCAGGGGATTGCGCAGCAGCGCCTGCATCATGACGCCGGCCAAGGAGAGCGCCGCGCCGGTGACAAACGCGGTCAGCGCGCGGCCCAGGCGCAGGTCGAGCAGGGTGGCGGCGAGGGTGTCGGTCTTGCCCTGCACCACATGGAACAGGGCGGACGGCAGGTCGGCGAGCGGGATCGCGATCGAACCGATCATGCCGGAGAAAATCAGGCTGGCAATTGCGCACACGATCAGCACCGTGAGGATCACGGTGGCGCGGTGGCGCATGTTGCGGAAAAATGGGTGCATGTACTGCCTTAAAAACGGGGACTGCAGAACTGCATCTGCGGGCGACGGCGGCATGCCATCGCCCGCAGCTTACATCATTACGACGGGGTTATTTCATGCCGTAGCGTACGCCGACGAAGACTTTCGAGCCGGGTGTCGCGTAGAAGCGGGCCAGTTCGTAATCCTTGTTGGCGATGTTATTCCAGCGCGCCAGCACCGACCAGTCGCGGGTGAACTGGTAGGTGGCGTACAGATTGACCAGGCCATATCCGCCCAGGACGTTCTTGTTGGCGGCATCATCGAAACGCTTGCCCGACAATTGCCACTCGGCGCCCGACGTCAGCGCGCCCGCCGTGTAGTCGACGGCGAAGTTGGCGTGTTGCTTGGCGCGGCGTACCAGTTGCTTGTCCTTGGTTTCATCGCGCGGGTCTTGCAGGTCGATGTTGCCGCTGACGTTGAAAGCGCCGAACTTGCGT
This sequence comes from Janthinobacterium sp. 78, assembly GCF_003096775.1. Taxonomy (NCBI): domain Bacteria; kingdom Pseudomonadati; phylum Pseudomonadota; class Betaproteobacteria; order Burkholderiales; family Oxalobacteraceae; genus Janthinobacterium; species Janthinobacterium sp. 78. Next base: position 1,343,685 of record NZ_QENT01000001.1, read on the forward strand.
GCGCCAGCAATCGTCAGGCCTTCCAGCAGCGCCTTGTTGACGTTGTAGGCGCAGCCGTAGCCGGTGAACAGTGGATCGGGACAAGGCGAGGCATTTACCAGCAGGTCGCTGACCTTGTTGTGGTAATAGCTGGCGCTCAGTTTCGACACGCCGTCGTCGTAGCGCAGACCCACTTCGGCGTTGCGGCCCTGTTCCGGCTTGTTCGTCGCCAGGCCATAGCCCGGGTAGTACAGCTCATTGAAGGTCGGTGCGCGGAAGCTGGTGCCGTAGCTGGCGCTGGCGCGCAGTGCGTTGGTGATGCGGTAGCCGTAGGCGACGCTGCCCGTGTTATGCGTGCCGAATGCGGAACTGTCATCGCTGCGGCCGCTGATATTGAACAGATGCGCGCCGCGCACCATGTTGTACGCTGCCGCGAAGGATTTCGTATGGCGTGCGCCCGTGACTTCCGGCGTGGTGCTCGATGTGACGTCTTCATCGCGGTAGCTGGCCAGCAGTTGCAGGTTGTCGCGGCCGAAGCGGATGTCATTTTGCCAGGTCAGGTCGGTCTGTTTGGTGTTGATCTGGCTCTTGCTCCACGAATCGGTGCCGCCATCATTGCCGGCCTTGTCGCGCGCTTCCGCATAACGCAGTTCACTGGTCCAGTTGGGCAGAAATTCGTTCTTCGTGAAGACCGAAATGTTTTCCAGTTTCTCGTTGCTGCGTGCATCGTAGCCAGGACCGGCGTCATACTGCGCTTTCAGTTCGCTATTCAGGAATGTCAGGCCCACTTCATGGCCTTTGGCCATCTGATAGCCGAACTGGCCGCTGAAGCTTTCCTTGTCGTAGCCGTCTTTGTCCGGGTTGTAGGTGTATTCAGGCGATGCACCGAGTTTCGAAGCCGAGAAACCATCCGATTTTTCCTTGCCAGCTGCCAGCGCATAGCTGAAGCTGTTCGGACCAGCGGTGGAGCCGGCCACTTGCGCTTCGACCTGGCGCGTGTTGTTGCTGCCGTAACCGGCGAAGGCGGAGACGCGCGTGGCGCCGTCGCCTTTCTTCGTGAAGATCTGGATCACGCCGCCGATGGCGTCCGCGCCGTACATGGTGCTCAGTGGACCATAGACGATTTCAATGTGATCGATGCTGGAAAGGGGCAAGGCGCTCCAGTTGGCCGTGCCCAGGGTGGACGAGCCAATGCGCACACCATCAACCAGCACGATATTCTGGTTGCTGTTCGCACCGCGAATGAATACGCTGGCAGAGGTGCCTGCGCCGCCGTTGCGTGCCACTTCAATGCCGCGTTGTTTTTGCAACAGGTCGACAATCGAGCTGGCGCCAGAACGCGCGATGTCTTCCGAGCTGATGGTCTGCGTATCGCTCAAGACTTCGCTCAGGTGTTGCGGGTAGCGGCTGGCGGTGACGACGATCGGATCGAAGGTGTCTGGCGTGGCTTGGGCGAAAGCGGCAGGCGCGGCAATGGCTAGCGCGAGCGACGTGAGGGCCGCGTGGCGGGAAACAGCATGGGTCATGATAATTTTCAGTAAGTAATATGCAACCAGCCGACGTCCCCGTAGGCCAGATTGAACAGAAGTGGGAACTGACGATGACGATCGAAGATGGCCATGGGCCATTCGGATCGCGAACATCCCCGTTCGCACACTTCCACCTGTCCTGGCCGGTATCCGGGCTGGCAAGTACCGCTATCCCACCTTCCCATGCTCGATGATTGCAAGCACAGTGGTTGTCAGAGATAGCTTGTCGCCCGCTTCCTGTCGGGAGGGGCGACACTTGCTTACCGTTGCGGGGGCAGCACACGCTCGCCGCGGGAGCGGCATCGTGTTTCCCGTTTAACTGCGCTCATGGACATGAGCGCGGGCACCAAAACCCCGCCATTATACGTGCAGCAGACGTAGACTGAAATGGCTGGCTGGACGCTTCGATATCAGAAATCGACGACGACCGTCGCGCCGTAGGCGATTTTGTGGGCGGAACGGGCGGCCAGCAGGGCGGTTTCTTCCAATGGCAGCCGGGCTTGCAGTGCCAACAGCAGGCGGATGGTGCCCGCGTGGCAGATGATGACTGCCGTTTCGTGTTGTTCACGCAACAGATCGCCTAAAAACGCATCGACGCGGGCGGCCATCGCCAGCACATTCTCACCCCCGCCAGGACGATACCAGGCCAGATCGGCGGCCCATGCATCGATGTCCGCGCGTGCAATCGCGTGCCAGGGCTGCATTTCCCACGCGCCGAAATCCATCTCGGCCAGTCGCGCATCGAAGCGCAAGCCGCTGGAAGGCAAGTCTTGCGCCAATGCTGTCGCCAGGCCGGCGCAGCGGCGCAGGGGGCTGGCATACAGCGGCACGCCGGCCGGCAGCGTTGCTTGCAGGCTGGCGCGCGCCGAGGCCATTTCGTGCGACGCCACCGCCACGTCGCTGCGGCCATAGCAGGTGCCGCTGGTCACCTGCGGCGCGGGGTGGCGTACTAAAATCAGTCGCATGCTAATAGAAGCGTATGGGGGGCTGGAAGCTGGACAGGATGGCCAGGTAAATCGCCACTTCCGCCACTTGCTGTACTGCGCCCAGGCAGTCGCCTGTGTAGCCTTGCAGGCGGTGCTGGCATTTGCGGCCCAGCCAGAATGCGGCAGCTGCCGCCACCACGATGGCAAAGACCAGCGCAGCCCAGCTAACTATCCCCAGCACGCCGCAGGCGATGGCGGGCAACAGCGCGCAGACGGCGGCGATGATGAACTCTGCGGTAGTCATTTCTTGCGCCATCGGCTTGGCCTTGCCTTCGTCGCGCGCATAGTCCATGACCCAGATCAGCGAGACGGCGGCCAGGCGAGACAAAGGATGGGCGATGAACAAGGTCGCCACCACGGTGGCAGGTGGCGTTGAGGCGAGCGCCGCACATTTGATGGCCAGCAGGCAGATGATGCCGATGGCGCCATATGCGCCGATGCGCGAATCCTTCATGATTTCCAGTACCCGCTCGCGCGTCAGTCCACCGCCAAAGCCATCGCACATGTCGGCGAAGCCGTCTTCATGGAAGGCGCCCGTCAGATAAATGCCGGCGGCGACGGCCAGCAGCACGGCCACCGCCGAAGGCAGTAGCCAGCTGGCCAGCAGATACACTGCGCCGGAAATGGCCGCCACCACCACGCCGACCAGCGGAAAGTAGCGCGAGGCATGCTGCAGCCAGGCCGGCTCGAAACCCACCCAGCGCGGAATCGGCAGGCGCGTGAAGAACTGCAGTGCAATGAAGAAGAGGCGGCACTGATGGACTGCGGCGGAAACGGGATTGGTCATGGTCTTAGTCTGGCGTGGACTTTTCGCTGACCTGGGCCGAGGCGAAGGTCGCCATCTCGCGCATGAAGTTGACGGCCGCGTGCAGCAGCGGCAAGGCCAGGGCCGAACCCGTGCCTTCGCCGAGGCGCAAATCGAGGTGCAGCAACGGACGCGCACCCAGGCTGGCCAGCAGCTGGCGGTGGCCGTTTTCATCGGAGCAGTGCGAAAACACGCAGTAATCGAGGATGGCAGGCTGCAAACGGGCCGCCACCAGCAAGGCGCTGCTGACGATGAAGCCGTCGATCAGCAAAATCATGCGCCGTTCGGCCGCTTTGAGCATGGCGCCTGCCATCATGGCGATCTCGAAACCGCCAAAGGTGGCCAGCACGTCGAGCGGCTCATTGACTGCCGCATGATGGGCGACGGCCGCTTCGATCACCTGCTGCTTGTGCAATATACCTTCCTTTGACAGGCCGGTGCCGGCGCCCACGCAAGCGGCAACGGGAGTTTGCGTCAGCTTGTGCATCAGCGCGGCGGCGGCGGTGGTGTTGCCGATACCCATTTCGCCAAAGCCCAGCACATTGCCATCGAGCGTGGCAGCCAGGTCCATCCCCGCCTGCATGGCGGCGATGCACTGCTCCTTGCTCATGGCGGCTACGTTGGCAAAGTTGCGCGTGCCCGGGCCTTGCTTGCGGTCGAGCAAGGCGTCGCGCGGGCCGAAGTCGTGGTTGACGCCCGCATCTACTATATAGAGGGCACAATCGTTCTGACGGGCAAAGACATTGATGGCGGCGCCGTTGGCCAGGAAATTTTCTACCATTTGCCAGGTCACGCTTTGTGGATAGGCAGAAATGCCTTCGGCGACGACACCATGGTCTGCCGCAAAAACAATGATGGCAGGCTGGTGTAGTGCCAGTTGCGTGCTTTGCTGGATCAGGCCGATCTGATGGGCCAGGGTTTCCAGTAGTCCCAGGCTGCCCAGCGGCTTGGTCTTGCTATTGATGGCATGTTCGAGTGCGCTGGCCAGTGCGGGATTGGCGGTGGGGGTGATGTGTGGGATAGGCATGAGAGTCAAAGTGGGTGAGGCAGGGGATTGTTGGTGCTACGATATCACACAGCAATATTTGCTCAGCTGCAAAATAGCCCTTGCCGGGTGCGTGGGGCAGGACTATAATTCGCCCCCTCGCTGAACGATGCATGCAAATGCCGAGTGAAGCGGGCAAAAAAGAAGGTTGACGAAATAGCCGAAACGCTTCATACTCTTCCTTCTTCGCAGCTGACAAACACAACGCTTTGTCGATAGCGCGAGAGTAGCAAATAAGCAGTACCGAATACCGTTCTTTAACAATTAACAGTCGATAAGTGTGGGCATTTGATGTAAGTGCAGCGTCAATCTTCGGATTGGCGTCTAACTTAAAATATCAAATGTTCACAAGAAATAATGAAATAGGATACTTCTTAGGAAGTAGCCTGTCAGTTTTTTGAGTGAGCAAATCTTTTGTAATGCAAAAGATTTGGATGGTAGTGATACTGTCCGACCTGTCAGAAATGACATTAAACAGAGATTAAACTGAAGAGTTTGATCCTGGCTCAGATTGAACGCTGGCGGCATGCCTTACACATGCAAGTCGAACGGCAGCACGGAGCTTGCTCTGGTGGCGAGTGGCGAACGGGTGAGTAATATATCGGAACGTACCCTAGAGTGGGGGATAACGTAGCGAAAGTTACGCTAATACCGCATACGATCTAAGGATGAAAGTGGGGGATCGCAAGACCTCATGCTCGTGGAGCGGCCGATATCTGATTAGCTAGTTGGTAGGGTAAAAGCCTACCAAGGCATCGATCAGTAGCTGGTCTGAGAGGACGACCAGCCACACTGGAACTGAGACACGGTCCAGACTCCTACGGGAGGCAGCAGTGGGGAATTTTGGACAATGGGCGAAAGCCTGATCCAGCAATGCCGCGTGAGTGAAGAAGGCCTTCGGGTTGTAAAGCTCTTTTGTCAGGGAAGAAACGGTGAGAGCTAATATCTTTTGCTAATGACGGTACCTGAAGAATAAGCACCGGCTAACTACGTGCCAGCAGCCGCGGTAATACGTAGGGTGCAAGCGTTAATCGGAATTACTGGGCGTAAAGCGTGCGCAGGCGGTTTTGTAAGTCTGATGTGAAATCCCCGGGCTCAACCTGGGAATTGCATTGGAGACTGCAAGGCTAGAATCTGGCAGAGGGGGGTAGAATTCCACGTGTAGCAGTGAAATGCGTAGATATGTGGAGGAACACCGATGGCGAAGGCAGCCCCCTGGGTCAAGATTGACGCTCATGCACGAAAGCGTGGGGAGCAAACAGGATTAGATACCCTGGTAGTCCACGCCCTAAACGATGTCTACTAGTTGTCGGGTCTTAATTGACTTGGTAACGCAGCTAACGCGTGAAGTAGACCGCCTGGGGAGTACGGTCGCAAGATTAAAACTCAAAGGAATTGACGGGGACCCGCACAAGCGGTGGATGATGTGGATTAATTCGATGCAACGCGAAAAACCTTACCTACCCTTGACATGGCTGGAATCCTTGAGAGATCAGGGAGTGCTCGAAAGAGAACCAGTACACAGGTGCTGCATGGCTGTCGTCAGCTCGTGTCGTGAGATGTTGGGTTAAGTCCCGCAACGAGCGCAACCCTTGTCATTAGTTGCTACGAAAGGGCACTCTAATGAGACTGCCGGTGACAAACCGGAGGAAGGTGGGGATGACGTCAAGTCCTCATGGCCCTTATGGGTAGGGCTTCACACGTCATACAATGGTACATACAGAGCGCCGCCAACCCGCGAGGGGGAGCTAATCGCAGAAAGTGTATCGTAGTCCGGATTGTAGTCTGCAACTCGACTGCATGAAGTTGGAATCGCTAGTAATCGCGGATCAGCATGTCGCGGTGAATACGTTCCCGGGTCTTGTACACACCGCCCGTCACACCATGGGAGCGGGTTTTACCAGAAGTAGGTAGCTTAACCGCAAGGAGGGCGCTTACCACGGTAGGATTCGTGACTGGGGTGAAGTCGTAACAAGGTAGCCGTATCGGAAGGTGCGGCTGGATCACCTCCTTTCTAGAGTTTGCACGAATCAGTAATGATTCACGCATCAAATGTTCACACTTATCGGCTGTTTAATTAAGAAGAAACAGTAGTCGTAGTAGCACCGCGTTGGGGCTGTAGCTCAGCTGGTTAGAGCACCGTGTTGATAACGCGGGGGTCGTTGGTTCGAGTCCAACCAGCCCTACCAGCTAATTAGTACATAATTCCCGGGGGATTAGCTCAGCTGGGAGAGCACCTGCTTTGCAAGCAGGGGGTCGTCGGTTCGATCCCGTCATCCTCCACCACGTTTTACTCGAAAGTGCAAACGTAAGCCTCTGGGTTTAGGTTTGATCTTTTAGCGATCAAAGCTGTTTCGTTCTTTAACAATCTGGAAGAAGTAAAGATTATTTATTGATTGGTTTGCCGTAAAACGCAAATCGATGGGTAATGATTGTATGTATCAACAAACAAGCAACAACGTTGTACTTTCTTATCCCTGTAGCGCTCTTTCATCATGCAAATGATGAGAGGCTAACGTTATAGGGACAAGCGAATAAGTGCACATGGTGGATGCCTTGGCGATTACAGGCGATGAAGGACGTAGTAGCTTGCGATAAGCTGCGGGGAGTGAGCAAACACACTTTGATCCGCAGATTTCCGAATGGGGCAACCCACCCTTTTAGGGTATTGCATACTGAATACATAGGTATGCAAGGCGAACGCGGCGAACTGAAACATCTAAGTAGCTGCAGGAAAAGAAATCAACCGAGATTCCCAAAGTAGCGGCGAGCGAAATGGGAAGAGCCTGTACGTGATAGTCGGACCGATAACAGAATCCTCTGGAAATAGGAGCCATAGTGGGTGATAGCCCCGTATGTGAAATTGGACCGGTGATACTAAGCGTACGACAAGTAGGGCGGGACACGTGACATCCTGTCTGAATATGGGGGGACCATCCTCCAAGGCTAAATACTCGTAATCGACCGATAGTGAACCAGTACCGTGAGGGAAAGGCGAAAAGAACCCCGGAAGGGGAGTGAAATAGATCCTGAAACCGTGTGCATACAAACAGTAGGAGCGGACTTGTTCCGTGACTGCGTACCTTTTGTATAATGGGTCAGCGACTTACATTCAGTGGCAAGGTTAACCGCATAGGGAAGCCGTAGAGAAATCGAGTCCGAATAGGGCGATCAGTCGCTGGGTGTAGACCCGAAACCAAGTGATCTACTCATGGCCAGGATGAAGGTGCGGTAACACGCCCTGGAGGTCCGAACCCACTAATGTTGAAAAATTAGGGGATGAGCTGTGGGTAGGGGTGAAAGGCTAAACAAACTTGGAAATAGCTGGTTCTCTCCGAAAACTATTTAGGTAGTGCCTCAAGTATCACCATCGGGGGTAGAGCACTGTTATGGCTAGGGGGTCATTGCGACTTACCAAACCATTGCAAACTCCGAATACCGATGAGTGCGAGCTTGGGAGACAGACGTCGGGTGCTAACGTCCGGCGTCAAGAGGGAAACAACCCAGACCGCCAGCTAAGGTCCCAAAGATTGGCTAAGTGGAAAACGAAGTGGGAAGGCTAAAACAGTCAGGATGTTGGCTTAGAAGCAGCCATCATTTAAAGAAAGCGTAATAGCTCACTGATCGAGTCGTCCTGCGCGGAAGATGTAACGGGGCTAAGCCAGTCACCGAAGCTGCGGATATCCTTTATTGGATATGGTAGGAGAGCGTTCTGTAAGCCTGCGAAGGTGTCTTGTAAAGGATGCTGGAGGTATCAGAAGTGCGAATGCTGACATGAGTAGCGATAATGGGGGTGAAAAGCCTCCACGCCGTAAGCCCAAGGTTTCCTGTTCAACGTTCATCGGAGCAGGGTGAGTCGGCCCCTAAGGCGAGGCAGAGATGCGTAGCTGATGGGAAGCAGGTTAATATTCCTGCACCGTCGTATGATGCGATGGGGGGACGGATCGCGGAAGGTTGTCCAACTGTTGGAATAGTTGGTTTTTGGCTCATAGAAGGCACTTAGGCAAATCCGGGTGCGGAATTCAAGGGGTTGAGACGAGTGCACTTGTGCATGAAGCAATCGGAAGTGGTTCCAAGAAAAGCCTCTAAGCTTCAGTCATACGAGACCGTACCGCAAACCGACACAGGTGGGCGAGATGAGTATTCTAAGGCGCTTGAGAGAACTCGGGAGAAGGAACTCGGCAAATTGGTACCGTAACTTCGGGAAAAGGTACGCCCCGGTAGCTTGATTGGTTTACTCCATGAGGGTGAAAGGGTTGCAATAAACTGGTGGCTGCGACTGTTTAATAAAAACACAGCACTCTGCAAACACGAAAGTGGACGTATAGGGTGTGACGCCTGCCCGGTGCTGGAAGATTAAATGATGGGGTGCAAGCTCTTGATTGAAGTCCCAGTAAACGGCGGCCGTAACTATAACGGTCCTAAGGTAGCGAAATTCCTTGTCGGGTAAGTTCCGACCTGCACGAATGGCGTAACGATGGCCACACTGTCTCCTCCCGAGACTCAGCGAAGTTGAAATGTTTGTGATGATGCAATCTACCCGCGGCTAGACGGAAAGACCCCATGAACCTTTACTGTAGCTTTGCATTGGACTTTGAACCAATCTGTGTAGGATAGGTGGGAGGCTTTGAAGCGGGGACGCTAGTTCTCGTGGAGCCAACCTTGAAATACCACCCTGGTTTGTTTGAGGTTCTAACCTTGGTCCGTTATCCGGATCGGGGACAGTGCATGGTAGGCAGTTTGACTGGGGCGGTCTCCTCCTAAAGTGTAACGGAGGAGTTCGAAGGTACGCTAGATACGGTCGGACATCGTGTTGATAGTGCAATGGCATAAGCGTGCTTAACTGCGAGACTGACAAGTCGAGCAGGTACGAAAGTAGGACATAGTGATCCGGTGGTTCTGTATGGAAGGGCCATCGCTCAACGGATAAAAGGTACTCTGGGGATAACAGGCTGATTCCTCCCAAGAGTTCATATCGACGGGGGAGTTTGGCACCTCGATGTCGGCTCATCACATCCTGGGGCTGTAGCCGGTCCCAAGGGTATGGCTGTTCGCCATTTAAAGTGGTACGTGAGCTGGGTTTAAAACGTCGTGAGACAGTTTGGTCCCTATCTGCCGTGGGCGTTGGAAATTTGAAGGGGGCTGCTCCTAGTACGAGAGGACCGGAGTGGACGTATCTCTGGTGTACCGGTTGTCACGCCAGTGGCATTGCCGGGTAGCTAAATACGGAAGAGATAACCGCTGAAAGCATCTAAGCGGGAAACTTGCCTTGAGATGAGATTTCCCAGAGCCTTGAGCTCTTTGAAGGGTCGTTCGAGACCAGGACGTTGATAGGCTGGGTGTGGAAGTGCAGTAATGCATTAAGCTAACCAGTACTAATTGCCCGTACGGCTTGTCCCTATAACCTTAGCAGGTACAGAGGATAAGACGGTACAACGTTGTGCGTTTGTTGATACTACTATTCATTACCCAATCTTTGCTTCTTCCAGATTCAGGCTTTGTCGCTCCACTGAGGACAAATGCCAGTACAAGTTATGCCTGATGACCATAGCAAGTTGGTCCCACCCCTTCCCATCCCGAACAGGACCGTGAAACAACTTTGCGCCGATGATAGTGCTGCAACCAGTGTGAAAGTAGGTTATCGTCAGGCTTGTTATTCGCAGTAGAGAAAAACCCCGCCAGCAATGGTGGGGTTTTTTTTCGTCTGGTGGTTTTGTTTGGCGCTGGTGGTGGTGTCGGATGACGGCTGGCGGCCTAATCCGAACTACAATGGCGGTATGCGCATTCTGATCATTGAAGACAATCCCGATATTCTTGCCAATCTCTACGCCTATCTGGAACCGAAGGGCCATGTGCTCGATTCGGCCATGAATGGCTATGCCGGCCTGGCCTTGCTGGCCCAGCATGAATACGATGTGATCGTGCTCGATGTCATGCTGCCCGGCCTGACGGGACTGGAACTGTGCCAGAAACTGCGCAGTGAATTGCGCAATAGCACGCCAGTGCTGATGCTGACGGCGCGCGATACCCTGCAAGACAAGGTCGCCGGTTTTGACAGTGGCGCCGATGATTACCTGGTCAAGCCATTCTCGCTGCTGGAACTGGAAATCCGCCTGAAAGCCTTGCTGCGCCGCGCGCGCGGGCAAACGACGGCGGCCACCGTGCTGGCTGTGGGTGAGCTGCGTTTCGACACGGAAAAATTCGAAGTCCGACGCGCGGGCCAACCCCTGACCTTGACCAGGACCGGTTACATCATCCTGAAATGCCTGATGACCGAAGCGCCCAAGCTGGTGCCGCGCGAGTTGCTCGAGCATGAGGTCTGGGGCGATGACCGGCCCGACAGCGATGCCCTGCGCACGCACATCCATGCGCTGCGGCAAGTGCTCGACAAACCGTATGCCTTTCCCATGTTGCGCACCATTCCCGGCATCGGCTATAAATTATTGAGTAGCGATGCGCCCGTTTAAATCGCTGAAGCGGCGCATCATCGTTGCCTACCTGCTGTTTGCTCTTGTGGCGAGCATCTTTTTTGCCATTATTGCCGCCATCGCCGTCGAGGGCATCGAAGTGCGCCTGGTTGACGAGCGCCTGAAAGAAGTGGCGGCCTGGGCCTCACCCAGGCATGCGGCCGGCTTGTCTGTCGGAATGCCAGCCGGCTTGAGCTTTCATCACTCTGAAGATACGCCGTTGCCCTTGCGTGGCTTGGCGCCCGGCATGCATGAGAAAACCGTCGACGGTGTCGATTTGCACGTGCTGGTCGGCAGCGATGTGCATGGGGAATTCGTCGTCATCGATCATGCCACCGAGTATGAAAAGATCGAGCTGGTGGTGTACAGCATGTTTGCCCTCGCTTTTGTCGGTTTCCTGATTTGCGCTTCGCTGCTGGGCGCCTTCATCGCCAATCGCTTGATTACGCCAATCATGTCGCTGACGCAGGCCGTCAAGGCCGGACAGGTGGCGTTGCCACTGCAGGACAGTGCCGATGAATTGGGGATATTGGCACGCGCTTTTGCCGAACGTACGGCGGAGTTGACCGAAGTTCTTGACCGTGAACGCTTTTTTACGGGCGATGTCAGTCATGAATTGCGCACGCCGCTGACCGTGATCACGGGGGCGGCGGAAATCCTGATGGAACACGGCGGCGATGACCCGCTGGTGCGCTCCGCCTCCGAACGGATCTACCGGGCTGCGCACGAAGCGAGCGACTCCGTGACGGTGCTGCTGCGCCTGGCGCGCGCGCCGGAATTGCTGGAGTGCACGTCACTCTCCGTGGCGGAACTGGCTCGCCAAGAATGCCTGCGCTGTCAATCATATACGGCAGGCAAACCGCTTACCCTGGTGTTTGCGGATGGCGAGGACTTTCTGGTCAACGCCCCGCGTGAATTGCTGGCCGCCGCGATTGGCAACCTGGTGCGCAATGCCTGCCAGTACACCTTGCAGGGGGAAGTGATCGTGCGCCTGGCAGGACGCGCGCTGATCGTCGAGGATACGGGGCCGGGCTTGCCCGAAGCGGCCCGCGCGCGCCTTCTGCATCAACCCGTACCGGCCAATCTGAGTGGTTCATCCGGCACAGGTCTTGGGTTGGGCCTGGTTCAACGCATCTGCCTGTATCTGGGCGCGGACCTGGCGTTCAATGTCCGCCCCGCTGGCGGCACCATGCTGCGGATTGATTTCATTTAAGCCGGCTTTTTGCGAGCACTTAACGAAAACTTAACGCCCTGTTGACGCGTAATTCATGCCGATACTTGTAAGGTGGTTCTGGAAGCGCGTCTCCCCCCGTCCGTGTTGTGCACGGCGGGCAGCGTCATGTTCTCTTCATATTGACACTGTACGATGACTTCCATGGCTGCAGTCCTGTGCCGCCAGTCCCTTTCATCTCATCAAGTAATGTGTGCACCCATGCTGGCCAAGCTTAAACTCGTCAAAACTCCCAAAGGCATTGATAGCATCCTGATGCTGTCAGCCATGCTGATCCTCTGGATCGGCAATTACAGCAACCTCGACCTCATGATCGCCGACAGTATGTTTGATGGGCAGCGTGGGCAATTTGCCGGCGCTGACAGCGCGTTGGTGGGCAGTTTTCAGTTTGGCATGACCTTGCTTGGCGCCGCCGTGATCGGCCTGGCCATCTGGGATACCTTGCGTCCGCTGGCCTGGCTTGCATCACGCCGCAGTGCCTTGCGTGTCGTGGCCCTGTCGGCCATCTTGGTGCCGCCAAGCATCTATTTGCTCTCTACCTTCAGCGATGTGCCTTGCCCCACGGATTTGCTGCGCTATGGCGGACTGGAACCTTACGCGCGCATGCTGGAAACATTGCCCGCCAGTGCGTCTGCCATGGCTTGCCTGCCGGCGACCCAGGCAAACATTGCCTGGTGGATGCTGGCCTTACCATTGTTCTGCCTGCCAGCACGGCCACGCATGGCGCTTCTGCTGGCAGGGATTATGCTGCTGTGCGGTTTGGCGGCAGGCTGGCAGCAGCAGTTGCAAGGTACGCAATTTTTCACGCACACCTTGTGGTCTGCCTGGATCGCTGCTTTTCTGATATATCTGCTGCATCATTTGTTCCGGGCCGAGGACGCGTTGGCCTGAAACACAAAAGTACGTCACAATCTGCCTGTCTAGTTGTCGTTTCATACAAAAACAGGAGCACCATGAACGAGCAGATTGCGAGAGAAGTGGTATTGGTCCGTGCTATCGAAACGGCCGATCAGAAAAAAGAAGTCCTCAGCGAGGATGACCGCATGTATGCCAGCCGCAGCGCGCGTGAGCTTGCGCAGTGGCAAGCCTCGGGCAAGCAGGCCGAAGTCACGGGGGACGATTTCCTGCAGCAGCGCTCCGAGCTGATCCTCAAGCGCCTCACCGAGCGCACCCCCGCCTTCGCTGCGTTTGCGAAGCGTCGCAACGGCATGAAAACCCTGGCGCTGACCTTGCCATTGCTGGCCCTGCTGCTGGGTGCCGGGCTCGACCGCATTACCGATCCGCACCGCGTCGACCTGCTGTCGGCGCCCTTGCTGCTGATCATCGCCTGGAATGTGCTGGTCTACCTGGGCTTGCTGATCTGGCTATGCATCCCCTCGCACTCTCTGGGTTGGCCAAAAGCGGGATTAGTGCGCCACCTGAGCGTGGGCCGCCTGGCCTTGCCGCGCAAGCTGCCGCACGCCCTGTCCTCGGGCTTGCTCAGTTTCATGGGGGAATGGGCGCACCTGAGCGCCAAGCTGACGGCCGCGCGCCTGAGCCGTACCATTCATTTGAGCGCCGCCATGTTTGCCATCGGTGCCGTCGCATCGCTGTATGCGCGCGGTTTCCTGTCGCAATACGCGGCCGGCTGGGAAAGCACCTTTTTGAGTGCCAGCCAGGTGCACAGCCTGCTTTCGACCCTGTTTGCGCCAGCGATTGCTCTGTTTCATTTGCAAGGTTTTTCGCTGGCGGAAATCGAAGCGCTGCGTTTCCCGCAAACGACGACTGTGGAAGGTGGCGCGCGCTGGGTGCATTTGTATGCAGCAACGATTTTCCTGCTGGTCGTCGTCCCCCGCCTGATCCTGGCCCTGGTCAACAATTGGCGCGCCGCGCGCCTGGCCAAGCACTTTCCGCTGGATCTCGATCAACCGTATTTCCGCAAGCTCAATGAAAGCATCGGCGTGGCCACGGGCGGCATGCTGCGCGTCTTGCCGTACAGCTTTACTGTCGATGAGGCGCGCCACAAGGGCCTGGGCCAGCTGTCCATCATGCTGTTTGGCGAGCAGGGGCGCATGATGCTGCGTCCATCGACGTCGTATGGCGAAGAGCCGCAGGAGGTCTTGCGCGGCACCGACTTGAATGATCCGCAAGTCAATATCACGGCCGTGCTGTTCAACCTGACGGCGACGCCGGAAAAGGAAAATCACGGCGCCTTCCTCGCTTACCTGGTGCAATCGTCGACACGCGGCATCGCCGTCCTGATCGACGAGTCCAGCTATTTGGAGCACGCTGGCGAGCAGGCGGATAACGGCGCGCGTCTGGCGGAGCGAGTTGCCTTGTGGCAGCAATTCTGTCAGTTCCATCAAACCACGGCCACCTTGGTCAATTTGCTCAATCCCGCCTTGCACCCGCTCGACGCCGGTGTCGGCTTGAAAGTATCGGCCGCAGCATGAGTGTGAATGTGAATAAAGATGTCCAGGATGATGCGGTGCAGATTCAGTTTGCGCTGATTTCGCATACGAATAATGGCAAGACGACGTTGGCGCGCACCCTGGTGGGCGTGGATATCGGCGAAGTGCGCGACGCCGCGCACGTGACCGTGTTTGCGGAATCGCACATTTTGCTGGCCACGCCGCAGGGCGATGCCCTGCAATTGTGGGACACGCCTGGCTTTGGCGACTCCGTGCGCTTGCTCAAGCGTCTCGGGCAGTCGGGCAATCCCATCGGCTGGTTCCTGCGCGAAGTGCTGGACCGTTATCGCGACCGCCCGTTCTGGCTCAGTCAGCAAGCGTTGCGCACGGCCAAGGACGCGGCCGACGTGGTGCTATACCTGGTGAATTCTTCGGAAAACCCCAGGGATGCTGGTTACTTGCCGGCGGAAATGAAAATTCTCGAATGGCTGGGCAAGCCGGTGGTGGTCTTGCTCAATCAGATGGGGCCGCCGCGTCCGGGCAATGAGGAGCACAGCGAGCAGGCGCGCTGGCGCGAGCATTTACAGCAATATTCCATCGTGCGCGACGTACTGGCGCTCGATGCCTTTGCTCGCTGCTGGGTGCATGAACGTGTGTTTTACGAAGCCGTGGGCAAGTTGTTGCCGCAGTCGCAGCAAGCCGGCTATGCGCGCTTGTTTACTACTTGGCAAGAGCAAAATACGGCGCGTTTCCAGCAGGCCATGCGCTTGCTGGCTACGCAGCTGGCCGTGGCTGGGCAGGATCGCGAAGCCATCGAGCCCGTCTCCAAGGGCTTGCTGAAATCGGCCTTGCAAGTTGTGGGTATCGGCAAGAATGCTGAACAGCAAAGGCAAGAAAAGGCCATGGCCAATCTGGTGGCGCGGCTCAATACGCACAGCGGCGAAACGACGCGTGAACTATTGATCTTGCACAAACTCGATCCTACCGATGCACATAAGATCAATAGCCGGATACGGGAAAATTTCGCCGTGCGCGCGCCGATCGACAAGGCGCAGGCGGGGTTATTGGGCGCCATGATTTCCGGTGCGGCGACGGGCTTGTCGGCTGACCTGATTTCCGGCGGCCTGACCTTGGGCACGGGCGCTTTGCTCGGCGGCGTGGTCGGTGCACTGACGTTTGCGGGTGCGGCCTGGGGTTTTAATTCCGGCACGGACCGCAACGAGCCCACCATGCAATTTACGGATGCCTTCCTGCGTACCCTGGTGGTAGCGGGTGTGCTGCGTTACCTGGCGGTGGCGCACTTTGGCCGCGGCCGCGGCAACTTTGTGGAAAGCGAAGCGCCAGCCTTCTGGCAAGATGAGGTCGAGCAAGCCGTGGCGCGCCATGAAGGCGCGTTGGCCGAGTTGTGGAAAGAAGTGCGCCGCGAGAAATCGAATGAACTGGCGGCCGAGCGTGTGCAGCCCATTATCGCGGCGATTACTGCCGATGTGCTGGCGCGTCTGTACCCGGATGTGGCGCAGCAGATGTAAATACGGGCTTCCATCGTTTATTTCCAACAGGGTTTCCCATGAGCACACATAAAATCGCCGTCATTGCCGGCGATGGCATCGGCAATGAAGTCATGCCGGAAGGGCTGCGTGTTGTCGAGGCCGCCGCGCGCCGCTTCAATATCGACCTGCAGTTTACGACCATGGCATGGGCGAATTGCGACTATTACCTGGAGCACGGCCAGATGATGCCCTCGGACTGGTTTGCCCAGCTCAAGGATTTCGACGCCATCTATTTTGGCGCCGTGGGTTGGCCGGACAAGGTACCCGACCATATCTCGCTGTGGGGTTCGTTACTCAAATTCCGGCGCGAGTTCGACGAATACGTCAACTTGCGTCCCGTGCGGCTGATGCCGGGCGTGCCGTGTCCGCTGGCGAACAAGAAGCCGGGTGATATCGACTTTTATGTGGTGCGGGAAAATACGGAAGGAGAATATTCCTCCGTGGGCGGGCGCATGTTCGAGGGGACAGAGCGCGAAACGGTGCTGCAGGAATCCGTGTTTACGCGCAAGGGCGTCGACCGCATCCTCAAGTATGCATTTGAGCTGGCGCAAAGCCGGCCCAAGAAACACCTGACCTCGGCCACCAAGTCGAATGGCATCGCCATCAGCATGCCGTATTGGGATGAGCGGGTGGAAGCGATGGGGCCGAGCTTTCCCGATGTCCGTTGGGATAAGTACCATATCGACATCCTGGCGGCCCGCTTTGTATTGAGCCCCGAGCGCTTCGACGTGGTGGTGGCTTCGAATCTGTTTGGCGACATTCTGTCCGACCTGGGCCCGGCCTGTACGGGGACGATTGCCATCGCACCATCGGCCAATATCAATCCGCAGCGCACTTTCCCCTCAGTATTTGAGCCGGTGCACGGTTCCGCCCCTGATATCTATGGCCAGAATATCGCCAACCCGATCGGCATGATCTGGTCGGGCGCCATGATGCTGGACTTTCTCGGCAATGGCGATGCCCATTACACGGCGGCACATGACGCGATTGTGCACGCCATTGAGCAGGTGCTCGAGCATGGCCCGCGAACACCGGACATGGGCGGCGGCGCCAGTACGACCGAGGTGGGCATGGCGGTTGCCGAATTGCTGAAATAAAGCTTGCCGCCCGTGGGCGCCTTTGCTATAGTTCGCCTCCCCAATGAGACGCAGCAGTTTGCGAAACAACGGGATCGCTGGAAACGGTGAGGGTAGTAAAAAAGAAGGTTGACGAAATAGCCGAAACGCTTCATACTCTCCCTTCTTCGCAGCTGACAAACACAACGCTTTGTCGATAGCGCGAAAGCAGTACCGAATACCGTTCTTTAACAATTAACAGTCGATAAGTGTGGGCATTTGATGTAAGTGCAGCGTCAATCTTCGGGTTGGCGTCTAACTTAAAATATCAAATGTTCACAAGAAATAATGAAATAGGATACTTCTTCGGAAGTAGCCTGTCAGTTTTTTGAGTGAGCAAATCTTTTGTAATGCAAAAGATTTGGATGGTAGTGATACTGTCCGACCTGTCAGAAATGACATTAAACAGAGATTAAACTGAAGAGTTTGATCCTGGCTCAGATTGAACGCTGGCGGCATGCCTTACACATGCAAGTCGAACGGCAGCACGGAGCCTGCTCTGGTGGCGAGTGGCGAACGGGTGAGTAATATATCGGAACGTACCCTAGAGTGGGGGATAACGTAGCGAAAGTTACGCTAATACCGCATACGATCTAAGGATGAAAGTGGGGGATCGCAAGACCTCATGCTCGTGGAGCGGCCGATATCTGATTAGCTAGTTGGTAGGGTAAAAGCCTACCAAGGCATCGATCAGTAGCTGGTCTGAGAGGACGACCAGCCACACTGGAACTGAGACACGGTCCAGACTCCTACGGGAGGCAGCAGTGGGGAATTTTGGACAATGGGCGAAAGCCTGATCCAGCAATGCCGCGTGAGTGAAGAAGGCCTTCGGGTTGTAAAGCTCTTTTGTCAGGGAAGAAACGGTGAGAGCTAATATCTCTTGCTAATGACGGTACCTGAAGAATAAGCACCGGCTAACTACGTGCCAGCAGCCGCGGTAATACGTAGGGTGCAAGCGTTAATCGGAATTACTGGGCGTAAAGCGTGCGCAGGCGGTTTTGTAAGTCTGATGTGAAATCCCCGGGCTCAACCTGGGAATTGCATTGGAGACTGCAAGGCTAGAATCTGGCAGAGGGGGGTAGAATTCCACGTGTAGCAGTGAAATGCGTAGATATGTGGAGGAACACCGATGGCGAAGGCAGCCCCCTGGGTCAAGATTGACGCTCATGCACGAAAGCGTGGGGAGCAAACAGGATTAGATACCCTGGTAGTCCACGCCCTAAACGATGTCTACTAGTTGTCGGGTCTTAATTGACTTGGTAACGCAGCTAACGCGTGAAGTAGACCGCCTGGGGAGTACGGTCGCAAGATTAAAACTCAAAGGAATTGACGGGGACCCGCACAAGCGGTGGATGATGTGGATTAATTCGATGCAACGCGAAAAACCTTACCTACCCTTGACATGGCTGGAATCCCGGAGAGATTTGGGAGTGCTCGAAAGAGAACCAGTACACAGGTGCTGCATGGCTGTCGTCAGCTCGTGTCGTGAGATGTTGGGTTAAGTCCCGCAACGAGCGCAACCCTTGTCATTAGTTGCTACGAAAGGGCACTCTAATGAGACTGCCGGTGACAAACCGGAGGAAGGTGGGGATGACGTCAAGTCCTCATGGCCCTTATGGGTAGGGCTTCACACGTCATACAATGGTACATACAGAGCGCCGCCAACCCGCGAGGGGGAGCTAATCGCAGAAAGTGTATCGTAGTCCGGATTGTAGTCTGCAACTCGACTGCATGAAGTTGGAATCGCTAGTAATCGCGGATCAGCATGTCGCGGTGAATACGTTCCCGGGTCTTGTACACACCGCCCGTCACACCATGGGAGCGGGTTTTACCAGAAGTAGGTAGCTTAACCGCAAGGAGGGCGCTTACCACGGTAGGATTCGTGACTGGGGTGAAGTCGTAACAAGGTAGCCGTATCGGAAGGTGCGGCTGGATCACCTCCTTTCTAGAGTTTGCACGAATCAGTAATGATTCACGCATCAAATGTTCACACTTATCGGCTGTTTAATTAAGAAGAAACAGTAGTCGTAGTAGCACCGCGTTGGGGCTGTAGCTCAGCTGGTTAGAGCACCGTGTTGATAACGCGGGGGTCGTTGGTTCGAGTCCAACCAGCCCTACCAGTAAAAACAAACCCGGGGGTAAGGTGGACACTAGTCCAGCCAGACCTACCAGTAACACAGATACCCAGGGGGATTAGCTCAGCTGGGAGAGCACCTGCTTTGCAAGCAGGGGGTCGTCGGTTCGATCCCGTCATCCTCCACCAAAGTTTTACTCGAAAGTGCAAATGTAAGCCAGTCAAACAGACCCGGTTTAGATTTGATCTTTTAGCGATCAAAGCTGTTTCGTTCTTTAACAATCTGGAAGAAGTAAAGATTATTTATTGATTGGTTTGCCGTAAAACGCAAATCGATGGGTAATGATTGTATGTATCAACAAACAAGCAACAACGTTGTACTTTCTTATCCCTGTAGCGCTCTTTCGTCATGCAAATGATGAGAGGCTAACGTTATAGGGACAAGCGAATAAGTGCACATGGTGGATGCCTTGGCGATTACAGGCGATGAAGGACGTAGTAGCTTGCGATAAGCTGCGGGGAGTGAGCAAACACACTTTGATCCGCAGATTTCCGAATGGGGCAACCCACCCTTTTAGGGTATTGCATACTGAATACATAGGTATGCAAGGCGAACGCGGCGAACTGAAACATCTAAGTAGCTGCAGGAAAAGAAATCAACCGAGATTCCCAAAGTAGCGGCGAGCGAAATGGGAAGAGCCTGTACGTGATAGTCGGACCGATAACAGAATCCTCTGGAAATAGGAGCCATAGTGGGTGATAGCCCCGTATGTGAAATTGGACCGGTGATACTAAGCGTACGACAAGTAGGGCGGGACACGTGACATCCTGTCTGAATATGGGGGGACCATCCTCCAAGGCTAAATACTCGTAATCGACCGATAGTGAACCAGTACCGTGAGGGAAAGGCGAAAAGAACCCCGGAAGGGGAGTGAAATAGATCCTGAAACCGTGTGCATACAAACAGTAGGAGCGGACTTGTTCCGTGACTGCGTACCTTTTGTATAATGGGTCAGCGACTTACATTCAGTGGCAAGGTTAACCGCATAGGGAAGCCGTAGAGAAATCGAGTCCGAATAGGGCGATCAGTCGCTGGGTGTAGACCCGAAACCAAGTGATCTACTCATGGCCAGGATGAAGGTGCGGTAACACGCCCTGGAGGTCCGAACCCACTAATGTTGAAAAATTAGGGGATGAGCTGTGGGTAGGGGTGAAAGGCTAAACAAACTTGGAAATAGCTGGTTCTCTCCGAAAACTATTTAGGTAGTGCCTCAAGTATCACCATCGGGGGTAGAGCACTGTTATGGCTAGGGGGTCATTGCGACTTACCAAACCATTGCAAACTCCGAATACCGATGAGTGCGAGCTTGGGAGACAGACGTCGGGTGCTAACGTCCGGCGTCAAGAGGGAAACAACCCAGACCGCCAGCTAAGGTCCCAAAGATTGGCTAAGTGGAAAACGAAGTGGGAAGGCTAAAACAGTCAGGATGTTGGCTTAGAAGCAGCCATCATTTAAAGAAAGCGTAATAGCTCACTGATCGAGTCGTCCTGCGCGGAAGATGTAACGGGGCTAAGCCAGTCACCGAAGCTGCGGATATTGTTCTGTGATTTATCACAGATATATATGGTAGGAGAGCGTTCTGTAAGCCTGCGAAGGTGTCTTGTAAAGGATGCTGGAGGTATCAGAAGTGCGAATGCTGACATGAGTAGCGATAATGGGGGTGAAAAGCCTCCACGCCGTAAGCCCAAGGTTTCCTGTTCAACGTTCATCGGAGCAGGGTGAGTCGGCCCCTAAGGCGAGGCAGAGATGCGTAGCTGATGGGAAGCAGGTTAATATTCCTGCACCGTCGTATGATGCGATGGGGGGACGGATCGCGGAAGGTTGTCCAACTGTTGGAATAGTTGGTTTTTGGCTCATAGAAGGCACTTAGGCAAATCCGGGTGCGGAATTCAAGGGGTTGAGACGAGTGCACTTGTGCATGAAGCAATCGGAAGTGGTTCCAAGAAAAGCCTCTAAGCTTCAGTCATACGAGACCGTACCGCAAACCGACACAGGTGGGCGAGATGAGTATTCTAAGGCGCTTGAGAGAACTCGGGAGAAGGAACTCGGCAAATTGGTACCGTAACTTCGGGAAAAGGTACGCCCCGGTAGCTTGATTGGTTTACTCCATGAGGGTGAAAGGGTTGCAATAAACTGGTGGCTGCGACTGTTTAATAAAAACACAGCACTCTGCAAACACGAAAGTGGACGTATAGGGTGTGACGCCTGCCCGGTGCTGGAAGATTAAATGATGGGGTGCAAGCTCTTGATTGAAGTCCCAGTAAACGGCGGCCGTAACTATAACGGTCCTAAGGTAGCGAAATTCCTTGTCGGGTAAGTTCCGACCTGCACGAATGGCGTAACGATGGCCACACTGTCTCCTCCCGAGACTCAGCGAAGTTGAAATGTTTGTGATGATGCAATCTACCCGCGGCTAGACGGAAAGACCCCATGAACCTTTACTGTAGCTTTGCATTGGACTTTGAACCAATCTGTGTAGGATAGGTGGGAGGCTTTGAAGCGGGGACGCTAGTTCTCGTGGAGCCAACCTTGAAATACCACCCTGGTTTGTTTGAGGTTCTAACCTTGGTCCGTTATCCGGATCGGGGACAGTGCATGGTAGGCAGTTTGACTGGGGCGGTCTCCTCCTAAAGTGTAACGGAGGAGTTCGAAGGTACGCTAGATACGGTCGGACATCGTGTTGATAGTGCAATGGCATAAGCGTGCTTAACTGCGAGACTGACAAGTCGAGCAGGTACGAAAGTAGGACATAGTGATCCGGTGGTTCTGTATGGAAGGGCCATCGCTCAACGGATAAAAGGTACTCTGGGGATAACAGGCTGATTCCTCCCAAGAGTTCATATCGACGGGGGAGTTTGGCACCTCGATGTCGGCTCATCACATCCTGGGGCTGTAGCCGGTCCCAAGGGTATGGCTGTTCGCCATTTAAAGTGGTACGTGAGCTGGGTTTAAAACGTCGTGAGACAGTTTGGTCCCTATCTGCCGTGGGCGTTGGAAATTTGAAGGGGGCTGCTCCTAGTACGAGAGGACCGGAGTGGACGTATCTCTGGTGTACCGGTTGTCACGCCAGTGGCATTGCCGGGTAGCTAAATACGGAAGAGATAACCGCTGAAAGCATCTAAGCGGGAAACTTGCCTTGAGATGAGATTTCCCAGAGCCTTGAGCTCTTTGAAGGGTCGTTCGAGACCAGGACGTTGATAGGCTGGGTGTGGAAGTGCAGTAATGCATTAAGCTAACCAGTACTAATTGCCCGTACGGCTTGTCCCTATAACCTTAGCAGGTACAGAGGATAAGACGGTACAACGTTGTGCGTTTGTTGATACTACTATTCATTACCCAATCTTTGCTTCTTCCAGATTCAGGCTTTGTCGCTCCACTGAGGACAAATGCCAGTACAAGTTATGCCTGATGACCATAGCAAGTTGGTCCCACCCCTTCCCATCCCGAACAGGACCGTGAAACAACTTTGCGCCGATGATAGTGCTGCAACCAGTGTGAAAGTAGGTTATCGTCAGGCTTGTTATACGCAGTAGAGAAAAACCCCGCCAGCAATGGTGGGGTTTTTTTTCGTCTGGTGGTTTTGTTTGGTGCTGGTGGTGGCTGTCGGCTTACGCGCGTTGCGCTAAGCCGACCTACGCCGACCTACGCCGACTTACGCCGACTTACGGTCAGAGCCGGTAGGTCGGATTAGCGTAGCGTAATCCGACAACATTGTTGGCGTCGTGGCATCAGCTACCACGATAAGTGGAATACGACCACGGCGACACCACCAGCGGCACATGGTAATTCTCATCCGTATGCGCAATGCCGAAGGCCAGGGTGACCAGGTCGATGAAGCGGGGCGAGGGTAGTTCCACGCCCTGGGCGGCGAAATAGTCGCCTGCGTTGAATACCAGTTCGTACTGGCCCGCTTTCATGCTGTCGCCTTCCAGCAAGGGTGTGCTGCAACGGCCGTCGCTGTTCGTCATATCCATCTTCAATAACACTTTGCCTTCCGGCGCGACGGAAAACAGGGCCACCTTGACGCCGGCTCCCGGTCTGCCGTGGGCGATATCGAGTACATGCGTGCTGAGTTTTCCCATTTGCTATCCTGTATATAGGGTGAGTGAATGTGCTTATCGTACAAATCATATACCGGCGACTGCGCCGGGCTATATGATTGGGCATATAGCCAACATTGTCCTCCTATAGGCGCGCCTCCGCATGAACAATTACGAACATTATCCACGCGACTTGATCGGCTATGGCCGCACGCCACCCCATCCGCAATGGCCGGGCAAGGCCCGCATCGCCCTGCAATTTGTCCTCAATTACGAGGAGGGGGCGGAAAACAACGTGCTGCATGGCGATGCCGCCTCGGAAACGTTTTTATCGGAAATGATCGGCGCGGCCGCATTCCCTGCGCGCCACCTGAGCATGGAGTCGATTTATGAATACGGTTCGCGCGCCGGACTATGGCGCTTGCTGCGCATGTTCGAGGAGCGGCACCTGCCGCTGACCGTGTTCGGCGTATCGATGGCCTTGAAACGCAATCCGGAGGCGGTGGCTGCCTTCCAGCAACTGGGGCATGAAATCGCCTGTCATGGCTTGCGCTGGATTTCCTACCAAAACATGGATGAGGCGACGGAACGTGAACACATGCGTGAAGCCGTGCAGATCATCCGCGAATTGACGGGTTCCGCCCCGCAAGGCTGGTATACGGGGCGCGATTCACCGAATACGCGCAAACTGGTGGTCGAGCATGGCGGTTTCCGCTACGACGCCGATTATTATGGTGATGACCTGCCATTCTGGGAAAAGGTGGCGTACACGGATGCCGCCGGTATGCCGGCCATGCAGCCGCAACTGATCGTGCCCTACACCCTGGACACGAACGACATGCGTTTTGCCGCCATGCAGGGTTTTAATTCGGGCACGCAGTTTTTCGATTATCTGAAGGATGCCTTCGATATCCTGTATGCGGAAGGCGATCCGAACGGTTTGAATCAGCCGAAGATGTTGTCCGTGGGCCTGCATTGCCGCCTGGTGGGACGTCCGGGACGGGCGGCGGCGCTGGCACGCTTCCTCGACTATGTGCAGGGCCATGAGCAGGTGTGGATCACGCGCCGCATCGATATCGCCGAGCACTGGCATGCGACGCATCCATTCCAGGAGTGAGTTCTATTGAGATGGGATGATAAGTAAAATCAGTCTTTGCATATAGTTGTCCCATATGCCGGTGTTAATCTCCTATACTGGGACTATACCGAGGCCAGCATGTCAGAACCGATCCGCTTTTATTATCGTGGTGCCGTACAGGAAGTACGCAACGCCGCCCCTACGCAGACTGTGTTGCAGCACCTGCGCGAGGATTTGCATTGCACGGGCACCAAGGAAGGCTGTGCCGAGGGCGATTGCGGCGCTTGCATGGTGGTCATCGGCAGCCTGGTGAATGGCCAGGTCGAGATGAAGGCCGTCAACGCCTGCATCCAGCTGACGCCCACGCTCGATGGCAAGGCCCTGTTTTCCGTGGAAGACTTGCAGCAGCCCGACGGCGCCCTGCACCCGGTGCAGCAGGCGATGGTCGAATGCCATGGTTCCCAGTGCGGTTTTTGCACACCAGGTTTCGTGATGTCGCTGTGGGGCATGTATCTGCAGAAAAACGGCGAGACGCCCACGCGCTGCGAAATCGATGACACCCTGTCTGGCAATCTGTGCCGCTGCACCGGCTACCGGCCCATCATCGATGCGGCCAGACGCATGGGCGAACTGCCGCGTGTCGCATTTGACCGCGATGCCCTGGCGCAGCAATTGCAGGGGCTGCAGCGCGACAGCCTGAGCACTTATGAACACGGCGACCAGCACTTCCACGCGCCACGCACCATCGATGAACTGGTGGCGCTGCGCGCGGCAAAGCCGCAAGCGTGCCTGCTGGCCGGCTCCACCGACGTGGGCCTGTGGGTGACCAAGCAATTGCGCGACCTGGGCGACATCATTTATCTCGGCAACGTCGCTGCGCTGAAAAGCATCGCCGTGGACGATGGCAAGCTGCACATCGGCGCTGGCGCCAGCCTGAACGATGCCTATGCGGCGCTGTGCCAGCACTATCCAGACGAGTTGTCGGAACTGTGGCAGCGCTTTGCTTCCTTGCCGATCCGCAATGCGGGTACCCTGGGCGGCAATGTCGCCAATGGTTCGCCCATCGGCGACTCGATGCCGTGGCTGATTGCGCTGGGCAGCGAGATCGTGCTGCGCGGACTTGCCGGCCAGCGCAGCATGCCGCTGGAAAATTTTTACCTGGGTTATCAAAAGAAAGATCTGCAACCCGGCGAATTCGTCGAAGCCGTGCGCGTGCCCTTGCCGCGTGCCAATGTGCATTTCCGCACGTATAAACTGGCGAAACGCTTTGACCAGGATATCTCGGCCGTGTGCGCCGCGTTTGCCTTCCAGCTCGACGGTGAGCGCATCATCGATGCGCGCATCGCCTTTGGCGGCATGGCGGCCACGCCGCAACGCGCCGCGCAAACGGAAGCATTTCTGCGCGGACAAGCCTGGACGGAAGACAACCTTCTCATTGCCATGCGCTTGCTGGCCGACGATTACGCGCCGCTCTCGGACATGCGCGCCTCGAATACCTATCGCATGACGACGGCGCAAAACCTGCTGCGCCGCTTCTGGCTGGAAACACGCCCCGGTGCGCCGCTGTTGCGCACTGCCGTCAACGCCTATGCTTGCCGCGCCTGAAAGGATCAGCATGAACCATCCTGCCACGCCCGAACTGCAAGCGGCCGCCTGGGCCGCCGTGGGCAAGCCTAGCCCCCATGAATCGGCACAATTGCATGTGCTGGGACAAGCGACGTACACGGACGATATCGCCGAACTGCAAGGTACCTTGCACGCGGCACTGGGCCTGGCGCAAAAGCCGCATGCGCGCATCACGGCCATGGACTTGTCGGCCGTGCGCGGCTCGCAGGGGGTCGTCGCTGTCTACACGGCGCAGGACATTCCCGGCACCAATGATTGCGGTCCCATCATCCATGACGATCCCATCCTGGCTGCGGAGCTGGTGCAATACGTGGGCCAGCCTATCTTCATCGTGGTGGCCGATACACACGACCATGCGCGCCGCGCCGCCCGCCTGGCGCAAGTGTCGTACGAGGAATTGCCTGCGATCATGACGCCGCAAGCGGCCAAGGCGGCACAGTCGTATGTGCTGCCGCCGATGCAACTGACGCGCGGCAACTACCAGGCCGCGTTCGAGGCGGCGCCGCATGTGGTCAAGGGCCAGCTGTACGTGGGCGGGCAGGAACAGTTTTACCTGGAAGGACAGATTTCCTACGCCATCCCGAAGGAAGCGCAGGGCATGCTGGTGCTGTGTTCGACCCAGCACCCGAGCGAGATGCAGCACGTGGTGGCGCATGCGCTGGGCGTGCATTCGCACAACATTACGGTTGAATGCCGGCGCATGGGCGGCGGTTTCGGCGGCAAGGAGTCGCAGTCGGCCCTGTGGGCGGCGGCCGCATCGATTGCGGCGGCCAAACTCAAGCGTCCCGTCAAATTGCGCGCCGACCGCGACGACGACATGCTGGTGACGGGCAAGCGCCACTGTTTTTACTATGAATACGAAGTGGGCTACGACGACGAAGGAAAAATCCTTGCCGCCAGGGTCGACATGACCACGCGCGCCGGTTACTCGGCGGACTTGTCCGGCCCCGTCGCCACGCGCGCCGTCTGCCACTTTGACAACACATATTACCTGTCCGACGTGGATATCCGCGCCGCCTGCGGCAAGACGAATACGCAGTCGAACACGGCTTTCCGGGGTTTCGGCGGGCCGCAGGGCGCCATCGCCATCGAGTACGTGATCGATGAAATCGCCCGCCATTTGCAACGCGATGCGCTCGATATCCGCCTGCTCAATTTCTATGGCCGCAACGATGCCGAGGGGCGCAATGTCACGCCGTACGGGCAGACCATCGTCGACAACGTGATCCATGAACTGGTTGCCGAACTCGAAGAGAGCAGCGATTACCGCGCGCGCCGCTGCGCCATCGACGCCTACAACGAGGCCAGCCCGATCCTGAAGAAGGGCCTGGCATTCACGCCCCTGAAATTCGGCATCGCCTTCAACGTCACGCATCTGAACCAGGCCGGTGCGCTGGTCCACGTGTACGTGGATGGCTCCGTGCTGGTCAACCATGGTGGCACGGAAATGGGGCAGGGCATCAATACCAAGGTCATGCAGGTGGTGGCGCACGAGCTGGGCCTGGACCTGGACAGAGTGCGGGCCACGGCCACCGACACCAGCAAGGTGGCAAACACGTCGGCCACGGCGGCATCCACCGGCGCCGACCTGAACGGCAAGGCGGCGCAGGATGCGGCGCGCCAGATCCGCGAACGCCTGGCCGATTACGCTGTCAAACTGTATGGCGGCGACGTTGCTGCTGTGCGCTTCTTCGATAACCACGTCCACGTGAACGGCCATGTCGTGGCGTTTGCCGAGCTCGTGCAGAAGGCGTATCTGGCGCGCGTACAACTGTGGTCGGACGGTTTTTATGCCACACCGGGCCTGTCGTGGGATGCGAAGACGATGACGGGCCATCCGTTTTCCTACTATGCGTATGGCGCGGCCGTGGCTGAAGTGGTGGTCGATACCCTGACGGGCGAATGGAAACTGTTGCGCGCGGACGCCTTGTACGACGCGGGCCAATCATTGAATCCTGCGATTGATCTGGGTCAGGTGGAAGGGGCATTTATTCAGGGCATGGGTTGGCTGACAACGGAGCAGCTGTGGTGGAATGCGGCGGGCAAGCTGATGACGCACGCGCCATCGACATACAAGATTCCTGGCATTTCAGATTGCCCGGAAGATTTTCGCGTCAAGCTGTTCCGGAACCGCAACGTGGAAGATAGCATCCACCGTTCCAAAGCCGTGGGCGAGCCGCCGCTGCTGTTGCCGTTTTCCGTGTTCTTTGCCATCCGCGATGCCATTTCCAGCGTGGGCCATCACGCCGTGCAACCACCGCTCAATGCCCCCGCCACCAGCGAGGAAATCCTCAAGGCGGTCATGGCCGTGCAAGCGGTTTGCGCCAGCGCCTAGGAGCAGAAGATGAGCGACTGGCTGACAGCAATCGACGATGACACGCAGGCGTCCGTGCTGGTGACGGTGGCCCTGGTGGAAGGTTCCGGACCGCGCGAAGCGGGCGCGAAGATGCGCGTCACCCTCGATGGTCAAATGGACACCATCGGCGGCGGCCACCTGGAATTGCGCGCCGTGGAAATCGCCAAGAGCATGCTGGCCACGGGCGACACGCATGCGCGGATCGAGCGTTTTGCGCTCGGCCCCAGCCTCGGGCAATGCTGCGGCGGCGTCGTCCACCTGGCTTTTGAATATGTCGATGCTGGCCTGCAAGCATTGCTGGCCGCCTTGCGCGAGCGCCGCCAGCACGATAGTTGGCGTCTGGCGGCACTCGATGGTGAGAGCGCGTCGGCCCTGTTCGATGCGGCCGGTAGCTTGATCGCCGGCATGCCGGGCCAGGCGCCCGACACGTTTTCACGTGAACGCGCAACCCATGTCGCGCAGGGGAGTGAAGGGCGGCGCTGGCTGGTCGACCCGTGCCTGGCGCCGCGCGCCCATTTGACGCTGTTTGGCGCCGGTCACGTGGGCGCCGCCATCGTGCGTGCGCTGGCCCACTTGCCCTGCACTATCACCTGGGTCGATGAACGCGAAGACATGTTTCCCGCAACGTTGCCAGCGGGGCTGCCAAGTAATGTGCGCATTGCCGCCACCGACACGCCCGAGGAATTTGTCGCCATGGCGCCTCCCGGTGGCAGCTTTCTCGTCATGACGCACAGCCATGCGCTCGATCAACGCTTGACGCAAGCCATCATGGAGCGCGAGGATGCGGGCTGGTTCGGCTTGATCGGTTCGCACACGAAACGCAAGCAGTTCGAGCACCGCCTGCAAGCGCGCGGCGTGCCGGACGAGCGCATTGCCGCCATGGTGTGCCCGATCGGCATGCCCGGTATCCGCAACAAGGCGCCAGCCGTGATCGCCGCCTCCGTTGCCTGTCAATTACTCATGGTGTGGGAGGAAGCCGCCAGCGCGGCCGCTGCCGCACCACTGCGGCTGGCCTCTGCCAGTGCGCCACCGCGCCGCCAACCACGCGCCGCCACTCACCCGTTATAGAAAGAAGTCATGCCGATTGTTCCTGCCACATTGCAAGCTTACCGTGCCAGCTTGCTGCACTTCCACGCCGATCCCGCTTTCACCGAAGAGGCGCACGCCTGGCATGCGGATGGCTTGCTGATCGTGGCCGAAGGCAAGATCGTGGCGGCCGGAGATTACGCGCAGCTGCAGGCGACTTTGCCACCCGGCACCGAGATCGTCGATTATCGCGGCAAGCTGATCGTGCCTGGCTTCATCGATACGCATCTGCACTTCCCGCAGACGGAAATGATCGCCTCGCCCGCACCGGGCTTGCTGCCGTGGCTGGAAACGTACACCTTCCCCACCGAGCGCGCATTTGAAGACCCTGTGCATGCGCGCAATGTCGCCGAGTTTTTCCTCGATGAACTGCTGCGCTGCGGCACCACGACCGCCATGGTGTATGGCAGCGTGCATCCGCAATCGGTCGATGCCTTCTTTGGCGCCAGCGAGGCGCGCGGCTTGCGCATGGTGGCGGGCAAGGTCATGATGGACCGCAATTGCCCCGAGTTCCTGCGCGACACGGCCGAGTCCGGCGCGCGCGAAAGCGAGGAGCTGATCCGGCGCTGGCACAAGCATGGCCGCTCGCTGTATGCGATCACGCCCCGTTTCGTGCCGACATCGACCAATGAACAGATGCATCTGGCGGGCGAACTGGCGCGCGCGTATCCGGATACGTATCTGCAGACGCACGTGTCGGAAAACGAGGATGAGTGCCGCTGGGTGCGCGAACTGCGTCCGCAGGCGCGCAGCTACCTCGATGTGTATGACCAGTACGGCATGCTGCGCCCGCGCGCCATGTTCGGCCATTGCATCTGGCTCGATGAGCGCGACCGCGCGCGCATGGCGGAAACGTCCTCGGCGGCCGCCATTTGTCCCACCTCCAACTTGTTCCTCGGCAGCGGCCTGTTCGATTTCGAGCGAGCCGATGCGGCGAAAGTGCTGTTGTCGCTGGCCACCGATGTGGGCGGCGGCACCTCGTTCTCGATGTTGCAAACCATGAACGAAGCCTATAAAGTAGCACGCTTAAAAGGCAGCTATCTGCCCGCCTTGCGCATGTTTTACCTGGCGACCCTGGGTGCTGCACGGGCCATGCAACTGGAAGGTACCCTTGGCAATTTCACGGCAGGCACGGAAGCGGACTTCATCGTGCTCGACAAGCAATCGACGCCGCTGCTGGCGCGTCGCACGGCTGGCTGTCAAAGCCTGGAGGAATTGCTGTTTGCCTTTGCGCTGCTGGGCGATGACCGCGCCGTGGCCGCCACCTATTCAGGCGGGCAATGCGTGCATGTGCGGGGGCAGGGCTGACCTACCCGTTATTCAACACGAATTATCCTGAGCGAGAACGCGAATGCACAAGAAACTCACTGGCCTGGCGCTTGGCGCCGCGCTGGCATTGACCGGAACGGCGCAAGCCGCCCCGTCTTCCAATGAAGCGGCCACCGCGCGCCATTTTGCCGCCCTGGTGTCGGGTGCGCAGCCAAAGACAGCCGAGTTGAGCCTGTTCTTTTCCATGATGCCCAAGGGCGGTGATTTGCATCACCATTACTCGGGCGCGATTTACGCCGAGCAATTCCTCGATTGGGTCGACAAGGAAAACTATTGCGTCAACAAGACGACGTATCGCATCGAAAGCAACAAGGACGTCGTGGCGGCCGAACGCGCCAAGCCGCCCGCGCAGCGTGGCTGCCTGTCGTCCACGGAAGTGTTTGCCGATGCTGGCCTGTATGCGCAATTGCTGCAGCGCTGGTCCACCAAGGATTTCTACAACCATGGCGCCATCCAGACTCCACCGGACCGTACCTTTTTTGATACGTTTGGCTACTTCGGTCCCGTCGCATCGAGCAACACGGCCGACGGCCTGAAAACGCTGAAGCAGCGCGCCATCGCGGAAAACCTCAGCTACATCGAGACGATTTTCGAGCTGTCGCCGTTCGTGCAGAATGGGCAGTTCGACCAGCAAGTGCTAACGCCGGGCTTGCCGCCGGCAGCCCTGCAAGCCGTGCTGGCCAACTGGACAGGCAGCCTGGAGCAGGATGCCAGCTTCCAGAAAAGCATCACCGCCTACAACGACAACGTGAACGCCAGCAGCGCCGGCATCGACGATGCGAACTTCACCATGCGTTACCAGGCGTATGTGCTGCGTTTCCTGTCGCCATCGCAAGTTTTTTCCTCGATGGTGGCCGCGTTCAAGGCAGCCAGCCTGAATCCGCTGCTGGTGGGCGTGAATATCGTGGGCCAGGAAAGCGTGAACGTGTCCATGCGCGACTACAGCCTGCACATGGAAATGTTCAAGTTCCTCAAGGCAAAATATCCGAACGTCAAGATCGCCCTGCACGCCGGTGAGCTGGCGCTGGGCATGGTGCCGCCGGAAGGCATGGCGTTCCATATCGCCGAAGCCGTCGATGTGGCCGGCGCAGACCGTATCGGCCATGGCATGGATATCGCCTATGAGCACAACGCGCTGGCCACCATGCAGAAGATGCGTGAACGCAATATTCCTGTGGAAGTGAACCTGACCAGCAACGATTACATTCTCGGCATCAAGGGCCAGGCCCATCCGATCACCCTGTACCGCAAATATGGCGTGCCCTTCGTCATCTCCACCGATGACGCGGGCGTGTCGCGCAATACCCTGTCGAATGAGTACGTGCTGTTTGCCAGCCAGTACAAGACCGACTATGCGGAAATCAAAAAGCTGTCATATAACAGCCTGCGTTATTCATTTTTGGCGCAAGCCGACAAACAGCGTTTGCTGAAAGCGCTCGATGCCCGTTTCAGCCGTTTTGAAGCCTTGATCGCAAATAGTGATCGCAAAGCGACTGTTGTAAAGCCGTAAAAGTATTTCACCTCCCCTGCCTGCCACGCGACCGCAACTAGCGGTCGCGTAAGCTCCTGATCTTCATAGTTACAAAACCCTCCATTTATCGTTTTTGTTGTGCCTTTACGACAAAAAATGACGCGCTGGTAGTGCTTTCTTGCAATTATTTTCTGAAACAATTTCCAAGTCTTGCCGCTCATCTATAATTTCGCCCCGATGAGGTGAGCTTGCTCGGTTGATACAAAAAATGCGGCTTCCAGCGGTGATTTATACTTTTAATATATAAATCATTAAAAAAAAACGTATTTGTCAGCCTACAGACCTTAATGCATAGTTGGACGGCGAAGAGTTGAATAAGTCATTTTTGCTATCGCTTTTGTGACAATTCAGGATGTCTAGCGGCGCCTGTCACATTGCGGTCATATCCGTGTAACGGATTTGAAATATTCAATCTTTATACTGCCGTGTCTAGTTGGATAGTTTCCGTGTTTCACCACAATATAAGCAAGTCAAAATCTTGTAAGTTACAACACACTCTAGGGGGTTCAAATGCAGTTCATTCAACAACCAAAATTGCGACTAAGTATGATCGCAGTGGCATGCCAATTGGCTTGCTTCGGCATCTCTACTGCGCATGCGCAAACCGCTGACGAAGCCACAAAAGTGGTCATTACCGCTAAAAAAACCGGTATGGGCCTGATGGTGACGGAAGATGCGCCAAAAGCACGCAGCACGATTACGGCAGAAGAACTGGAAAAGCAGCGTCCAACGGGCAATGCGTTTGAAGCGTTGGAGATGTTGCCATCGGTCAATAGCTATAACTATGACTCTACAGGCCTGTTCGGTGGTGGTTTGACATTACGCGGATTCAACAGCGACCAGATCGGCGCCACGATTAATGGCGTGCCGGTGAATGACTCCGGTAGTTTTTCGGTCTACCCGCAAGAATACGTTGACCAGGAAAATACCTGCTCCGAGTTTGTCACACAGGGTTCGACCGATGTCGACTCCCCACAAGTGGGTGCCACTGGTGGTAATTTCGGTATCAATACCTGCAATCCGGAAGACAAGCAGCGAGTGCGCGTCATGCAAACCCTAGGTCAGCTTAACCTGAGCAAAACCTTTTTGCGCGTTGATAGCGGTCTGTTGTCGGACAAACGATCTAAATTCTTCCTGTCGGCTTCGCATGCGCAAGCCGATAAATGGAAGGGCAAGGGTGGCGCCAAGCGAGACCATATCGATGCTGGTTTTAACTATGACTGGGATCGCTTTAATTACATCCACGCCACCTTGCTGTACAACGAGGCTGTGAACAATAATATCAACAGCATCAGCCTGTCCGATATTAACAAGAACGGTTACTACTATGATTTCTCGACTAAATTCCCCGGTCACCTGACGCCAGTTAAGGGTACTGTTCAGGACGAGTCGAAAATTGCCCCTTCACCTCAGTACTACAAGTTGGCAACCAATCCGTTTAAAAATGCCGTACTGTCAGCTACGGCAAAGTTCCGCCTGGGTGAAAATACCGACCTGAAAATTTTGCCTTATTTCTGGTATGGCTATGGTAGCGGAGGAGTACAACAACGTGCGATGACGGAATCGAAAGGTTTTCTGGACTCCAAGTCAGGCAAGCTGACAGGCGCGGTTGACTTGAACGGTGACGGCGACACGCTCGACACCGTCATCATGGCCAACAGTAGTTTTACACGCACCACGCGTCCTGGCGTCACGTCGTCCCTGACGCACACCATCGGTGATCACCAGATTCTTGGTGGTTTCTGGTGGGAACGTGCAGACCATGGTCAAACTGGCCCTATGGTTCCAGTAAATAATGATGGTAGCCCTGTTGACTACTATCTGCAAAAAGATCAAGTTACACGTGCTGATGGCTCGACCTTCCAATCGCGAAACTGGAAGACGATCTCTACTGCCTATCAATTTTTCCTGCAAGATACCATCAATTTGATGGATGATCGCCTGATTCTGAATGTGGGCGTGCGTACACCATTCGTTGATCGTGATTTCACGAACTATGCCAATGAAGGGACGAATTCCGGTGTTACATATAATATCAAGCGCAAATACAAGGATATATTGCCGCAGTTGGGCGCACGTTTCCGCGTAACTGCCGACGATCAGTTGTATGCAAGTATTGCCAAGAACATGAAAGCGCCTCCTAACTTTGTGTTCGCAACAACCGGTTCAAACGTGACTTTTGTCAACGGTGTGGCGACCTTGACTAGTGATGTAAAAGCGGAAACGTCGTGGAATATTGATATTGGTTACCGCCACCAAGACAAGAATTTCATTGGTACCTTTAATGTATATTCAGTCGATTTCCGTGATCGCCAAGCAACTGCTTACGACCCGCTTACGGCTGTCAGCACCTTGACGAACGTTGGTAACGTGAAAAACCGCGGTTTCGAAGTAGAGCTGGGCAACACGCCTATCAACGGTTGGGCGTTCTACGGTTCGTTTGGCTATGCAAAAAGCGAAATAAAGAATGACTTGCGTGCCAGCGCCACTTCAACCCTGCCAACCAAGGGCAACGAGTATCCTCTGACACCTAAGCTGAAAGCTGGCTTGAGCGCCGAGTATCAACTAGGTGCCTTCTATGCCCGCGTGAAAGCCAAGGCTACCGGTAAGCAACAAGCTACTTTGAACAATGATGAAACCGTACCTGGTTACACCGTCATGGGCTTCGATGCAGGTTATACCTTCGCCAACATGGGCTGGTTGAAGCGTCCGAAAATCACGTTGAACATCAGCAATCTGACCGACAAGCAGTATCGTAATCCTTCGTCGCAAAACGTGACCAATGCGACTGCAGTGAATGGTACATCCGCCAAAACCGTGTATTACTATTTGGGTGCACCACGTTTCTCATCGGTGACGTTCTCGGGCGATTTCTGATAGAAATGGCTTGGTCTGCAGCAACATCAACAGTGGTGCTGTGGACGCCCTGAGCAGTATTACTTAACAGGCCTTCGGGCCTGTTTTTACTTGTTAGTATTGTCATGTCTTCAAGCACTTATCTGCATGGCAGCATTCCTGAAAGCGGCACGTATGAGAACTTTTTCTAACCGCCCTTTAACCTCTATGCTGGTGCTATGTATGTCCGGAATTATTTCCGGATGTACCATCGTTGCACCCACCCCTATCGCCATCAACCTGGTCGCCCTGAACGACTTCCACGGCAATCTCGATCGCAGCAAATTTACCTACACGAGTGTTGCCGATGCCGAGCGCAAGACGGTGCAGGCTGGCGGCATCGATACCTTGTCCGGCGCATTGAAGGCCTGGCGGCGCGAAGATGCGCAGCTGATTTTTGTCGGCAATGGCGACCTGGTCGGCGCCAGCCCCGCCATGTCGGCGCTGTGGGCCGATGAACCGAGTATCGTCGCCATGAACATGCTGGGCATGAAGGCCAGTTCCGTCGGCAACCATGAATTTGACCAGGGCAAGGCGGAATTGCTGCGCCAGCAGCGCGGCGGTTGCGACTCTTCGCGCGCCGACAAGGCGTGCAAGTTCACGCCCGACTTCAATGGTGCCAACTACACCTATATGGCGGCCAATGTGATCGACACGCAAACGGGCAAGTCCCTGCTGCCCGCCTACCGCATCGAAGAGGCGCATGGCGTCAAGGTGGGCCTGATCGGCGCCGTGCTGAAAGATACGCCATCCGTGGTGACGGCCGCCGGCATTGCCGGCCTGCAGTTTGGCGATGAAGCTGACGCCATCAACGCCACCTTGCCGCAGTTGCGCGCGCAAGGCGTGGGTGTGTTCGTCGTGCTGCTGCACCAGGGCGGCGAGACGAAGGAAGCCGTCGACCAGCCCGATTGCAGCCACCTGAAGGGCGAAGTGGTCGACGTGGTGAAACGCCTCGACCCGGCCATTCAACTGGTCATCAGCGGCCATTCGCACCAGGGTTATCTGTGCCGTGTCGATGGCCGCCTCGTGACGCAGGCACAGATGGGCGGGCACATGCTGACGCGCATCAAGCTCAAGGTCGATCCCGTCAAGAATGCAGTGATCGATGCCAGCGCGCACAACGTCGTCATGTTGCCAGGCGTGTATGAGCCGGACCCGGCCGTGGCTGCCTACCTGGAATCGGTCAAGCAGCGCAGTGCGGCCGAATTGTCGCGTCCCGTGGCCGCCATCGCCGTGCCGAACGTGGGCCGCAGTACCAAGGGCAGTGGCGCTTCCGCGCTGGGCGACCTGGTGGCTGACAGCACCCTGTTCGGCGCGCGCGCTGCTGGTGCGCAAATCGGCCTGATGAACAATGGCGGCATCCGCAAGGATCTGGAAGCGGGCGCCGACCTGATGACGAACGTGGGCCAGAACCAGGCCGTGGTACCGTTCGGCAATACCCTGATCGTCGTGAGTCTTTCTGGCGCGCAAATTCGTACCTTGCTTGAGCAGCAGTGGCCGGGTGCCGAAGCTGAGGAGAATAATCTGCTGCAGATATCGGACGGCTTCAGCTACCGCTGGGACAGCACGCGGCCGCAGGGCCAGCGTGTGCTGCCGGGCAGCATCATGCTCAATGGCATTGCTCTTGAAGACAATCAACAATACCGTATCGCCGCCAACAGTTTCCTCGCTGGCGGCGGCGACCGCTTTACCGTGCTGGCGGCCGGCACGCGCCGTCTCGACACGGGCGTGCGCGACATCGACGCCTTCAGCGACTACCTGATCGCCCGCGCGCGCGCCGGCAAGCCGGCCGGCAGCGCCACGGCGGCGGGCCGCATCGTGCGCGTCAAATAATTATTTCAAGGAAGAAGCATGCGTCATTTATCTGTTTCCCTGCTCGTCACTACCCTGTTTGCGGGCACGGCCCACGCCGATTTCACCATTCCCGGCTTTGAGCTGGTGCACACTTCGCCCGTGGAAACGAGCTTGACCAATCCCGACCTGCGCGAGCCCGTCGCCGTGTGGAGCGAACTGTTCGATTCGGCAAAAAAAGAGATCGTCA
This sequence comes from Janthinobacterium sp. 78, assembly GCF_003096775.1. Classification (NCBI taxonomy): domain Bacteria; kingdom Pseudomonadati; phylum Pseudomonadota; class Betaproteobacteria; order Burkholderiales; family Oxalobacteraceae; genus Janthinobacterium; species Janthinobacterium sp. 78. Next base: position 1,380,899 of record NZ_QENT01000001.1, read on the forward strand.
TCGCCCAGTTCTATGCCGTCAGCAAACCGGGCACGGCTTTTGAAAAGGTGCTGGCCAGCCTGACGGCCGCCGGCCAGCGCGGCGTGAAGATCCGCTTCCTGCTGGACCAGAAGGGCGTGGGCCTGTCGGAAGCGGCGACCATCGCCCGGATCAAGGCGATTCCGCACCTGGACTTGCGCCTCATCGATTTCAATAAAATCACGGGCAATGGCATCGTGCACGCGAAATACCTGGCCGTCGATGCTGAGGTCGCGTACATCGGCAGCCAGAATTTTGACTGGCGCTCGTTCGAGCACATCCATGAGACGGGCTTGAGAATCACGGAGCCCGCCATGGTCAGCCAGGTGCAAGCCATCTTCGAACAGGATTGGCAAGCGCAGGCATTGACGTCGCAAGGCAGCCGCGCCACGGTGCTCAACAGCAAGGTGGTGCCCGCCAATTACGCGCAAAACGCGTTCCTGCTGGCCAGCCCGAATGCGTATAACCCGGCCGGCGTGGGCGACTCGGAAACGGGCTTGCCCGCCTTGCTGGCGGAAGCGAAAAGCGAAGTGCGCATCCAGCTGCTCGACTACGCGCCGCTGTCCTACGGTCCGAACCGCACGCGGCCGTACTACGCCGTGATCGACAACGCCGTGCGTGCGGCCGCCCAGCGTGGCGTGAAAATCAAGCTGATGGTGTCCGCCTGGAACACGGAAGCGCCGGCCATCGCCTACCTGAAGAGTTTGGCCCTGGTGCCGAACGTGGAAATCCGCATCGTGACGATTCCTGCCGCCTCGACGGGGTTCATTCCCTTCGCGCGCGTGATTCACAGCAAGACCATGAGCATCGATGGCAAGCTGGCCTGGGTCGGCACGAGTAACTGGGCGGGCGGCTATTTCGACTTGTCGCGCAACCTGGAAGTGGTATTGCGCAACGATGCCATGGCGCAGCGCATCGCCGCCTTGCATGAGCAGACGTGGAGCTCGGCGTATGCGCAGCCGATCGACATCAACAGGCAGTATCCGAAACCGGCCAAGGCCACGCCGCAAGCAAAGGAGTAAGCGTGAAAAAATTGATAACCGTGCTGGCGCTGGGCGCCGCTTTTGCCTCTGGCAACGTGCTGGCCTGGGGCAACGATGGCCACCGCGCCGTAGGCGCCATCGCCGATCAATTGCTCAAAGGTAGCGCCGCACAGGAGCAAGTGGCCAAGTTGCTGTTGCCTGGCGAAAGCCTGGAAAAGATCGCCAATTGGCCCGATTGCGTGAAGGGCACGTATTGCGGCCCGCAATCGCCGGAAATGCTGACGTATGTCGCGGCAAACCCCAAGCATGGCGAATACCACTACACGAATGTGCCATTCCAGAATGCGCACTACCACGACCATGGCGTGGGCACGGCCGACGACGATATCGTGCAAACCTTGAAACAGGCGATCCTGGTGCTGCAGGGCAAGGCTGATGCGGCCAGCAATCCGCACGGCTTCAGCCAGCGCGAAGCACTGATTCTGATTACGCATCTGGTAGGCGATATCCACCAGCCTTTGCATGTGGGCAATGCGTTTCTCGGCAAGGATGGCCAGTTTTTCGTGCCCGCCACGCAGGCGGAGATTGACGACGTCGCCATTTTCAATGCGCGCGGTGGCAACGACTTGCTGCTCGACGATGCGAAGATGACGGCGCTGTCCGACGCCGTGATTCCCGCGCCGCTGCCGGCGGAAGAGGGGACAACAAAAGCTCCCGCCTATCCGAAGTCGGCCACCAAGCCCCTGCATTCGTATTGGGATACGACCGTGGTCGATTACGCCATGCGCCGCCTGAGCACGCGCACGCCGCAGCAGTTTGCGCGTACCGTGATCGCCAGCGCACCGGTGGTGAGCGCCAATAACGGCGACCCAGTCACCTGGCCGTATCAGTGGGCAGATGCCGCGCTGGCGGCGTCCAAGATTGCGTTTACGGACGTGGTGGCCGGCCCCGCCACGCAGCAGACCAGCCGCAAGGGTGAGGTCTACAACGTCTGGAGCTTGACGGTGCCGGACAATTATCCTGTGCCCAGCTCGGCGCTGGCGAAGCAGCAACTGATCGAGGGCGGCTATCACCTGGCCGCCGTGCTGCAGGCGATCTGGCCGCAGTAAGATGTTATTTGAAAGCGGCCTGCGGGCCGCTTTTTTCATGCCAGGGTGATGTTGATTCCCATCTCGCGGTAGGGTGCGACCAGGGCGTCGTCCACATCGCGGTGCACGATGATGTCGTTGACCAGGCTCAAGGGAGCGATTTGGAACGGCGAGGCCGTATTGAACTTTTCCGGCGAGGCCAGCACGACGGTGCGGTTTGACGCATCGCTCAGCGCGCGTTTCACGCACGCTTCTTCGTAATCACCCGTGGTGATGCCCGCTTGCGGATGCAGGCTGGACACGCCCATGAAATACAGGTCGGCGCGAATGCGGCCGATGGCTTCCACGGTGGCCGCGCCGACACCCACGATCGAGTGCTTGTACAGGCGCCCGCCCAGCATCAGCACCTCGATCGATGGGTGATGCACCAGCTCGACGGCAATCGACGGACTGTGCGTGACAATGGTGGCGCGCAAGTCGCGCGGCAGCTGGCGCGCCAGTTGCACGGCGGTCGTGCCGCCATCGAGAAACACCACTTGCCCCGTTTGTATCATGGCGCCCGCCGCGCGGCCGATGGCCGGCTTGGCTTCGGGCGAGATCTGTTCGCGACCCGCAAACGGCACCAGCGCGGGCGAGCGCGGCAGCAAGGGCAGGGCACCGCCATGCACGCGCTCCAATAATCCCTCTTTTGCCAGCTCGCGCAAGTCGCGCCGTATCGTGTCTTCCGATAAGCCCAGGGCGTCGCTGACAGCCTTGGCGACCAGCTGGCCTTCGCGCTGGAGCAAGTCCAGCAGGTATTGTTTGCGTTGATGTGTCAGCATGGTTTTTCTTGTATTTTCTTGATATTGCACGAGTTTGCATGATAAAGTCGATCCATGCAAGCACAAGGAGACACTATGCGCGAAGAAAACAGCAAGCAGGAACGGGTCCGCATCCAGCAGGTGCAGACCCTGTCGCACGACTGGTATCTATTGCAAAAGACCACGTTCGATTACCTGCGCCAGGATGGCGAATGGCAGACGCAGACGCGGGAAACCTATGACCGCGGCGATGGCGCCACCATCCTGCTCTACAACAAAATCCAACGGACGGTGATCCTGATCCGCCAGTTCCGCTTTCCCACGTATCGCGAGGGCCACGATGGTTTCCTCATCGAAGCAGCGGCCGGCTTGCTGGAAGAGGCCAGTGCGGAACAGCGCATCCGCGCCGAGGTGGAAGAGGAAACCGGTTACCGGGTGGGGCAGGTGCACAAGGTCTTCGAAGCCTTCATGAGTCCCGGCTCCGTGACGGAGCGCCTGCATTTCTTTGTCGCCGAGTACGATCCCGCCAGCCGTATCGGCGACGGCGGCGGCCTGGCGCATGAGGGCGAAGATATCGAAGTGCTGGAACTGCCCCTGGCGCAAGCGCTGCAGATGGTGGCCGATGGCCGCATCTGCGATGGCAAAACCATCATGCTGCTGCAGCATGCGCAGCTGCACTTGATGCCGCGCAAACTTGGCATGCAGATACTGGTTGCCGGTCCCTACCGCTCCGGTACGGGCGACGATCCCGCACTGATGGCGGCGAATGTGGCGGCCATGCAAGCCGTCTGCCTGCCCTTGTACGCGGCCGGCCACATGCCCGTGCTCGGTGAATGGCTGGCCCTGCCCATGCTGGCGCTGGCTGGTTCCGCCCGGGTGGGTGACGCCGTGTACGAGGAACTATTTCACGTGCATGCGACGCGTTTATTGAGCCACTGCGATGCCGTGCTGAGGATAGGCGGTGCTTCTGGTGGGGCCGACCAGATGGTGGAGGTGGCGCGGGGCCTAGGTTTACCCGTATTTTTCTCGCTGGACGAGATTGCCCAGGCGTAAAAAAAGCGAAGCCCGGGGGCTTCGCTTTTGTCTTGCGCTCGTTGAAATTTAACGCGATTTGACGAACGGGATACCGATCGCTTTCGGCGCGATGGATTTCGCCATCAAGCCCGCCAGCACGATCACGGTGACCACGTACGGTACCATCTGGATCAGCGAGCCGGGGATGCGGCCCACGACGGGCAAGTCCACGCCTTCAATCTGGATCTGGATGGCGGCGAAGAAGCCGAACATCAGACAGCCAAGGAAAGTGTAGATGGGGCGCCAGTTGCCGAACACCATGGCCGTCAGGGCCAGGTAGCCGGCGCCGGCCGACATGTCGCGCAGGAAGAAGCCGCTTTGCACGATGGCCAGATAGGCGCCCGAGAACGAGCACAGGATGCCGGCCACCAGCATGGCCAGGTAGCGCGTCGCTTCCACGCTCACGCCGGCCGAGTCGGCCGCATGCGGGTTTTCGCCGCAGGCGCGCAGGCGCAGGCCGAAGCGCGTGTGGTACAGCAGCCAGTGCACGAGCGGGATCAGCAGGAACGCCACATACACGAGGATGGAATGGCCGCCGATCAGGTGGGCATACACCCAGCCGATGAACGGGATGTGCTCCACGTATTGCGTGCCCGGCAAGACGACGTCGAACAGCCGTGCCGAACCGAGGTCGGGTGTGCGACCGCCTTGCTGGAAGAAAAATTGCGCCAGAACAAAGGTCAGTCCGCTCATGGCGATGTTGATCGCCATGCCGGCCACCAGCTGATTACCCTTTTGCGTGATGCTGACATACGCTTGCAGCAGGGCCAGGGCGACGCACACGAGCATGCCGGCAGCCATGCCGTAATACGGGTTTTGCGTCGTGTAGGCCACGGCGGCGGAAGCGAAGGCGCTGGCCAGGATCTTGCCTTCCAGGCCGATGTCGATCATGCCGCTGCGTTCGGCGAACAGGCCGGCCATGGCGGCAAAGATCAGGACGGGCGCATTGCGCACGGTCGATACCAGGATGCTGGCGAAATGAAAGTCGTCGAGTGTCATGGTGTTAGCCTTTGGTGCGCTTGAGCAGGGCGGAAATGGCCGGTGCGTAGAAGTTTTCCATGGCGCCGCAGAACAGGATGATCAAGCCCTGGATGAAAATGAAGGTTTCCGTCGGAATATTCGGTTTTTCCAGCGACAAATCAAAACCGCCCTGTATCAGCGCGCCGAACAGCACGGCCGAGAGGAAGATGCCGACCGGATGCTGGCGGCCCATCAGGGCGATGGCGATGCCGATGAAGCCGGCGCCGCCCACAAAATTGAGCGACAGATAATGCGTCGAGCCCATGATGGAATTGACGGAACCGAGGCCAGCCAGCGCGCCGGAAATGAGCATGACGATGATGATCATCTTGCTGATCGACACGCCTGCATAGTGGGCCGCGTGCTTGTTCAGGCCCGTGGCGCGCAGCTTGAAGCCCCACGAGGAGCGCCAGACCATCACGCCATAGATGACCAGCGCGGCGATCGCCAGGATAAAGCTGATGTTCAGCGGCGTGTCGCCCAAGGATGGGAACCAGGTGGAGAGGCGCGGCATTTCGCCGCTTTCCGCAAACACGCGGCTGGCCGTGTTTTGCTCGCCCGGCGGAATCAGATATTTCACGATAATGAAATTCATCAGGCTGGCGGCGATGAAGTTGAACATGATGGTGGTGACCACAATGTGGCTGCCGCGTTTGGCTTGCAGATAGCCGGGCAAGAAGCCCCATAGCGCGCCGAACAGGGCCGCACCGAGCATGGCGGCCGGAATCAACAGCCAGGCGGGCAGGGTCTGGTCGAAGGCCAGCATGGCCACCGTCAAGCCCAGGCCGCCGATATACATCTGGCCTTCGGAACCGATATTGAACAGGCCGGCCTGCATCGCCACGGAGACCGACAGGCCCGTGAAAATGAAGGTGCTGGCGTAGAACAGCGTGTAGCTCAAGCCTTCCGGATTGAGGAGGGCGCTATTGACGAGGATACCCAGCGATTCGGCCGGATCTTCGCCCAGCATATAAATGACCAGGGCCGCGACCAGCAAGGCCGACAGCAGGTTTAACATGGGCATGACAAAGGCTGTCGCCCAGCGTGGCAAGTCGTTATTCATGATTTATGCATTCCCCCCATCAACAGACCGATGCGGGTGGTATCGAATTCTTCAATTTTCAGTTCGCCGGTGATGCGTCCGCCGCACATGACCAGAATGCGGTCGGCCAGCGCCCGTACTTCTTCCAGTTCGACGGACACCAGCAGGATCGCCACGCCCGCGTCGCGCAGGGCCAGCAATTGCGTATGGATGCTTTCGATGGTGCCGATGTCGACGCCGCGCGTGGGTTGCCCCACCAGCATCAGTTTCGGCTTGGCCAGCACTTCGCGCGCGATCACCACCTTTTGCTGGTTACCGCCTGACAACAAACCGATGCGCAGGTCCGGGTTGGCCGGACGCACGTCGAAGGTCTTCAGCAGTTCCGCGCAGCGCGCGCCGATGGCCTTGAAGTTGAACAGGCCCCAGCGGTTTTTCAGGTGATCCTGGTAACCGAGGATGGTGTTTTGCATGACGGAGAAATTTTTCACCACGCCATCGCGCAAGCGGTCTTCCGGAATGTGGGCAATGCCCAGTTCGCGGAAGGCCAGCGGCAAGCCGTCGGCGTCAGTGCGCTTGGCAAACGGCAAGTCCTTGTCGAGGAAGCGCAGCTTGCCGGACGTCGGCAAGCGCATGCCCGACAAAATTTCCAGCAGTTCGCTCTGGCCATTGCCGGAAACGCCCGCGATGGCGACGATTTCGCCGGCGCGCAAGTTGAAACCGATGTCGGCCAGCAGCTTGACCTGTTGCGCGTCGGCCAGTTGCAGACCGTCCACTTCCAGTACCGTGGCGCCCGGATTGTAGGGGGCACGGGGCAGATGGCTCTGGATGGGGCGGCCCACCATCATATTGGCCAGTTCCTCTTTCGACGTGCCGGCGGTCGCCACGGCGCCCACCACCGTGCCGCCGCGCATGACGGTGACATTGTCGGTGATTTCCAGGATCTCTTGCAGCTTGTGCGTGATCAGGATGATGGTCTTGCCTTGCTCCTTGAACAGGCGCAGGATTTCAAACAGCGACGCCGTTTCCTGGGCCGTCAGCACGGCCGTCGGCTCGTCGAGGATCAGGATGTTGGCGCTGCGGTAAATCTGCTTGAGGATTTCCACGCGCTGCTGCGCGCCGACGGCGAGGTCTTCGATCTTCGCCAGCGGGTCGACGTCGAGGCGGTAGCGCGCGCAAATCTCGCGCAGCTTGGCTTCCGCTTCGGCACGGTGGCTGGCCAGGCGAAAACCGCCTTCCGTGCCCAGCATGATATTGTCGAGGACGGTGAAGTTCTCGACCAGCATGAAATGCTGGTGCACCATGCCGATGCCGAGATTGATCGCTTCCTGGCTGTTGCGGATAGGCTGTACTTTCCCGTCGAGCAAGATTTCTCCGCCGTCGGCACGGTAATACCCGTACAGGATACTCATCAAGGTCGATTTGCCGGCGCCGTTTTCCCCCACCAGGCCATGGATACTGCCCTTGGCGATGGAGAAGCTGACGTCGGCGTTCGCCTTCACATGTCCAAACTGCTTGGAAATGCTGCGAAATTCTACTGCTGGCTGCATAGGTTCATAACTGGATAGTTTCATGGAAACGCGCCGCGCGGAGACAGGCCCCGGCGGCGCGCTAGAAGATACGGAGAAAAATTAAACCGGGCAGCTGCTGCCGACGCGGTAATCGATCACTTTGATCTTGCCATCGATAATGTCCTTACGCGCACCCAACACGCGCTTTTCGATTTCCGGCGTAATCAGCTTGCGGTTATTGGCGTCGAGCGCCCAATCCACGCCGCCTTCTTTCAAGCCTTTATAGCTGACGCCGCCCTTCCAGGTGCCGTTCTTGACTTGCATGAAGCTGTCATACACCGTGTTGTCGACGCGCTTGACCATGGAAGTGAGGATACTGCCCGGGTACAAGCCATTCTGGTTCGAATCGACGCCGATGGCCAGCTTGCCTTTTTCCTTGGCCATTTGCAGCGTACCCATGCCGCTGCCGCCGGCTACGGCGAAGACGACATCGACGCCGCGCTCGAATTGCGAGCGGGCCAGTTCGCCACCCTTGGCCGGGTCATTCCAGGCGCCGGAGGTGGTGCCGACCATGTTTTGCGTGATTTCCGCTTTCGGATTGATGGCCTTGACGCCTTGCGCGTAGCCGCAGGCGAAGTTGCGGATCAGGGGGATATCGATGCCGCCGATGAAGCCGACCTTCTTGCTCTTGCTGGCCATGGCTGCCGCCACGCCCACCAGGTAAGAGCCTTCTTCTTCCTTGAAGACGACGGAATTGACGTTGCTGCCGGCGGCCTGGCCGTCGATCAGCACGAATTTCACGTTCGGGAATTCTTTTGCGACTTTTTGCACGGCTTGCGTTTGCGCAAAGCCGATGGCGGCGATCATGTCGAGTTTCTTGCGGGCCAGGCCGCGCATGACTTGCTCGGCTTGCGTATCGCTCGATGCCTGAACTTCGATGAAGGAAATGCCTGTGTCTTTTTTGAAGCGCGAGGCACCTTCGAAAGCGGATTGGTTGAACGACTTGTCGAACTTGCCGCCCGCGTCATACACGACACCCAGTTTTGGGGTAGCCGCGGACGCTTGAGCAGTCAACAATACGGCTGCGATCGTCAAACTAAATTGTGTAAGTTTCATGAATTGGCTCCTGGAAGATCGATATTGTATATTTTTTATAGGTGAAACATATAATTTGGGGCCGATTTAGCCTGTTTTTGATGCACGAGATGATAATTCCTTATCAACATTGCACCGTATTGAACAAGATCATTGCTGGCCGTGTGTGCTTTTATGTCGACAGTGTGATGCTCATGCAACAGTCGCGCCCCGTCTCTTTTATAGTTACAACATCGAATGGGGCTGCCGGAGCGGGCTGGAATGCGCCGTCAATGGACGGGCAGGGCAGGCGCAGGACCGGCGCCACGATGGGCGTCCGAATCACTATGCATCATGCCAGATATGTATGACAAATACGTTTTTGTTTATGTATTTATATGCGGCGCATATAAATAGGCGCTGGTGTCAGGCTGATGGGGGATTGATGATATTCAAAAAGGCCCGCACGACGGGAGCGTCGTCGAGCGTGGTGTAGCTGATGTACAGGTTGGCCGACGGCGGATTGGTCTTGATCGGCAGGAAGACGACGCCGGGCCAGCCGATGCGGCTCGTCGTTTCCGGCACCAGGGTCACGCCCAGGCCCGCGCCCACCATGGCCAGCAGGGTTTGCGGCTCGCTCGCTTCCTGGAAAATCACGGGTTCGAAACCGGCATTGATGCAGCATTGCACCAGGTAGCGGGGAAACGCGGATTTATCGAGGTTCAGCGTGAGCATGGGTTCATGCGCGATGTCGATCAGCTCGATGGCCGTGTTTTTGGCCAGAGGATGGTGTTCGTTGACGGCCACGCACACGTTTTCGCGGAAGCACAGCTCCTGGCGCAGGTTATCGTGGCGCAAGTCGTCATCGTTGAGTTTCGGTTCGCGCCAGAAACCCACGTCGATCTGCTTGGCGCGCAGCGCCTCGTATTGCACCGTGGGACCGAATTCATGGATGGTCCAGCTGACGCGGGGAAATTTGGTCTGGAACTCTTCCAGCAGGCTGGGGATGGGGCCCCACATGGCCGAGCCGACGATGCCTACGCGCAAGCGGCCCACTTCGCCACGGTCGATCTGGCGAATCGTGTCGATGGTCATGCGCATCTTGGCCAGCAGCTCGGCCGCTTCATTCATCAGTGCCTTGCCCGCCACGGTCAGCTCGAAAGTACGCGTGGTGCGCGCAAACAGGCGCACGCCCAGTTCGCTTTCCAGTTTCATGATCTGCTGGCTCAGGGGCGGCTGCGAGATATGCAGGCGCTCGGCGGCGCGGCTGAAGCTTTTCTCCTCGGCGACGGCAAGAAAATACTTTAACTGTTTCAGATCGATGGACATGCTTTCCTTGGCGTTGCGTCTTGCTAGGCGATGGAACGGCGCGCAGACCCGTGAAGGTGCGCGCGCTTTCTTTACAGCAGTCCTATTATCGTGCCACGACTGCCTGCATGGCAATGGCCAGCGCGGTGCCCACCTGGGCATTGTGCTTGACCAGCGCGATATTCGTCGCCAGGCTGCGGCCATCCGTCAATTGCTTGATGCGCGACAACAGGAATGGCGTGACTTGCTTGCCCTTCACGCCGCCCGCATCCGCTTCCTGCAGCGCTTGCGTGGTGATCGCGTCGATTTCTTCCTTGGGCATCGCTTGCGCGGCCGGCACGGGGTTGCTGACGATCACGCCGCCTTTCAAGCCCAGCTGCCATTTCGTATCGATGAAGGCAGCCTGCTCGGCGGCCGTATCGAGGCGGAAATCGGCCTTGAAGCCGCTTTCGCGCGTGAAGAAGGCAGGAAAACCTTCCTGGCCCACGCTGATGACGGGCACGCCATGCGTTTCCAGGTATTCCAGGGTCAGGCCGATGTCGAGGATGGATTTGACGCCCGCGCAGACGACGGCGACCGAGGTTTGCGCCAGTTCCTGCAAGTCGGCGGAAATGTCGAAGCTGGTTTCCGCGCCGCGGTGCACGCCGCCGATGCCGCCCGTGACGAACACGGTAATGCCGGCCAGTTGCGCGCAGATCATGGTGGCGGCCACGGTGGTGGCGCCCAGTTTGCGTTGCGACAGGACGAACGGCAGGTCGCGGCGGCTGACTTTCATGGCGTCGGGCGAGGTGCCCAGCAATTCCAGCTGTTCCGGTGACAGGCCGACGCAGATCTTGCCATCGATGATGGCGATGGTGGCCGGCACGGCGCCGCCGTCACGGATGATCTGTTCCACTTCGCGCGCCATTTCCACGTTTTGCGGATACGGCATGCCATGCGAAATGATGGTCGATTCCAGTGCCACGATGGCCTTGCCGGCGGCGCGCGCGGCTAGCACTTCTTGCGAGAACAAGAGGAAATTCTGTAATTGGGTCATGTGTCAATCCTGTTGAAAGAGGGTAGGGGGAGGCGGCGCCAGGTCGGCATCGTCGATGTCGTCGAGCGCGCCGGCGGAAATTTTTGGGGAGACGGTGGCAGCCGATTCCAGGGTCATGGCGGCCAGCTTCAGGCCGCGCCGGCACGCCAGTTTCAAGTCGCTGCTGTCGTGGTAGAGCGACCAGCAGACGGCGGCGGAAAACGCGTCGCCGGCGCCCGTCACGTCGACGGCGGCCACTTCGCGCGCGGCCAGGTGCACGACAGGCGCATCCTGGCTGTCGCCATCGGTGAAGTACACGCCTTCGCCGCCGCAGGTGACGATCACCTGGCGCGCGCCCTGGCGCTGCACTTCGCGGCAGGCGGCGCGCACCTCAAACGCCGTGGGCAAGGCCCGCGCCACGCGCGTTTCCAGTTCGCCCCGGTTGAGGATCAGCAGATGCAAGCCCGTCAGGTCTTGCGGCAAGTGCGCCATCTTCGGTTGCGAGACGGCGACGATGACCAGCGGCGTCGCGTGGGCAGCATCCTGGCGTGCATCGGCCAGCAGTGCCTGCACGCTGTCGTGGCCCAGGTTCAGGTCGCAGACGGTGAGGGCGGCGGCGGCGCGCTGCGGCTGGCGGCTGTGCAAGAAGGCCGGCGTCAGCTGTTCGTAGAGTTGCATATTGGCCATCGCCAGCAGCATTTCGCCATGTTCGTCGAGCACGGCCGTATAGGTGCCGCTGCTGATGTTGCTCAGATGCAAGCTGCCGCGCATGTCGATACCCGCATCTTCCGCGTGCGTCTGCAGCGCGTGGCCGGCCGCATCGTCGCCCAGCGCCGTCAGCAGGGCCACGGGAATCGACAGGCGGGCCAGGTTTTCCGCGATGTTGCGGCCCACGCCGCCAAACACTTCTTCCGAGCGCACGGGATTCGAGGTGCCCATCTGCAGGGTCGCCAGGGTGCGCATCTTGCGGTCGAGGTTGGCGGCGCCTATGCACAACACGGGGCGGCTGTCGGGCAGCACATAGGCGCGTCCCAGCAGGCGCCGCTCGCGTATCAGGCCGGCGATGTGGCCGGCGACGGCCGAGCGCGACAAGCCCAGTTCGCTCGCCAGGTCTTGCTGCGAGATGAAGGGATTGTTGCGGATCAGCGTGTACAACTGGTCTTTTTTATTGGTATCGGTCACAAGGTGTTCGCTGAAGGGTTGGACATTTGTTTGCGACTGTAAACATTTGTCTTATCGGTGTCAAGTCGGTGTCAAGCAGGGTTAAAAAACCTTCGTATGGAGCTTGTATGCATGGATTTCCCGGGCATGGCAGGCCTGGGCTAGCCTCGACTATAATATCGGCCATTTATATTTGAATTGTATAAATGGGCAAGAAAAATGGTATTTGCCATACATAATCCGTTTGATGCATAGTGGCGGCAAATAGTGGCAATACGCATCTGGATAGTCCAGCAACACCCATATACATACCCGTAACCTGGGCCGTACTTCTTCACCGGGGACGGCCGCGCAGGCAGCAACCATCATCATTAGTCAATCAGAGGATAACCATGTCGAACAACACCCCTTTCCACGCCGCCGAAATCATCCGTGCCCGCGCTCCTGAAAATTTCAAGCCGCGCGTGGCGATGATCCTCGGCTCCGGCCTGGGCGTGTTGGCCGAGCAGATGACGGACGCCGTCAGCATCAGCTTTGACGAATTGCCAGGTTTCCCGATCAGCACCGTGCACGGCCATGCCGGCGAACTGGTAATCGGCACCCTGTCGGGCGTCGCCGTCGTCTGCATGAAGGGCCGTGGCCACTTCTATGAAGGCTATGGCATGGGCGTGATGACGAGCGCCATCCGCACCCTGAAACTGCTGGGCTGCGAAATGCTGTTCGTCACCAACGCCGCCGGTTCCCTGCGCCCTGAAGTGGATGCCGGCAGCCTGGTGGCCATCAGCGACCATATCAACCTGCTGCCAGGCACGCCGATGGTCGGCCCGAACGACGACCGCTTCGGCCCGCGCTTCTTCAGCATGGCCAACGCCTACGATGCCGATCTGCGCAACCTGGTCAAGGACACGGCGGCCGCCAACGGCATCACCCTGCACGAAGGCGTGTTCGTCGCCTATCCTGGCCCGAACTTCGAGACGGCCGCCGAAATCCGCATGATGGCCCGCCTGGGCGCCGACACGGTCGGCATGTCCGTGGTGCCGGAAGTGGTCTCGGCCCGTCATTGCGACCTGAAAGTGGTGGGCGTGTCCGTCATCACCAACCTGGCTGAAGGCATGTCGCCATTCGCCCTGTCGCACGAGCAAACCCTGAAATACGCGGCCATCGGCGCGAAAGACCTGGTCAAGCTGATCCTGGCTTTCCTGGCTACCGTATCGGCTACGCCGCAAGCCTAAGCAGTTTTTTACGCAGTAGCGGCGCGCCGGCCACCGGCGCTGCCGCGCGGCAGGCCGGGAAAATCCGGCCTACACTGTCCGCATCACCCCGCATCAATCCATAAAGCGAGCCTTATCATGTCACGCGCATTTATCCTCCTGCTTGATTCCTTCGGCCTTGGCGCGACGCCAGACGCCGCCAAGTATGGCGACGCAGGTGCCAATACCTTTGGCCACATTGCCAGCACTGTCGCCAAAAGCGGCAAGACCTTGAAACTCCCGAACATGGAACGCCTGGGCCTGGGCGCTGCGGCGCACCTGGCCAGCGGCGAATGGGCCACGGGTTTCGACCAGCGCGACGGTTTCACCGGCGCCTACGGCGCGGCGCGCGAGCGCTCCACCGGCAAGGATACGCAGAGCGGCCACTGGGAAATCGCCGGCGTGCCCGTCGAATTCGACTGGGGATATTTTCCCCGCACCACGCCATCGTTCCCCGCCGACCTGACCGACAAGCTCAAAGCCCTGTCCGGCGTGCCCGGCTTCCTGGGCGATTGCCATGCCTCGGGCACGGACATCATCAACAAGCATGGCGATGAACACGTTGCCACCGGCAAGCTGATTATCTATACCTCGGGCGACTCGGTGATGCAGATCGCCGCGCACGAAGAATCGTTCGGCCTCGAACGTCTGTACGCAGTGTGCGAAATGGCCTTCAAGCTGGTCGAACCGTACAACATCGGCCGCGTCATCGCCCGCCCGTTCACGGGCAGCAATGGCAACTACACGCGCACGTCGAACCGCCACGACTATGCGGTGGCGCCGCCAAGCAAGACCCTGCTCGACCACGTCAAGGATGCGGGCGGCGAAGTCGTCGGCCTGGGCAAGATCAGCGATATTTTCGCCACCCAGGGCATCTCCAGAGTCGTCAAGGGCGTCGACAACATGGCGCTGTTTGAAGCGCTGCTGAAAACAGCCGATGAAGTGCAGGACAAGTCGCTCACCTTCGTGAACTTCGTCGATTTCGACCAGGCTTTCGGCCACCGCCGCAACGTCGAAGGCTATGCCGACGCGCTGCGCGAAATGGATGGTCGCCTGCCGGAATTCATGGCCAAGCTCAAGGAAGGCGACCTGGTCGTGATCACCGCCGACCATGGCTGCGACCCCACCTGGCACGGCTCCGACCACACCCGCGAACACATTCCGATGATCTTCTTCGGTCCCGGCGTCGCCCCGCGCGCTCTGGGCATTTCCGAGACGTTCTCCGATATTGGCCAAACCCTCGCCAAGCACCTTGGCGTACCACCACTTGCTAATGGAACCAGCTTGTTATGACACTCATGCACCCCGAATTCAAGCGTAACGAGGCCGTTGGCCTCGACCTGGGCTGGATCAACCAGATCCGCGTCAACCGCGCCGCGACAGACCGCCGCGCGGCCAGCCTGGCGAACCGCCGTACGGTGAAAAAGGAATACCAGGCCGCCTGGCTGGTCAAAGCCATTCAGATGATCGACCTGACCACCCTGGGCGGCGACGATACGCCGGGCCGCGTGGAGCGCCTGTGCATGAAGGCCATGCGCCCGCTGCGCGCCGACCTGATGGACGCACTCGGCCTGACGCAATTGAGCACCGGCGCCGTGTGCGTGTACCACGAGATGATCCAGCCGGCCGTGAAAGTTATTCAGGGCCGCTTGCCCATCGCCGCCGTGTCGACGGGTTTCCCGGCCGGTTTGACGAGCATGGAAACGAAGCTGCGCGAGATCGAGCTGTCGGTCGCCGCAGGCGCTTCCGAGATCGATATCGTCATCACGCGCCAGCACGTCCTGAACGGCAACTGGCAAGTGCTGTACGACGAAATGCTGGCTTACCGCAAGGCCTGCGGCGAAGCGCACGTGAAGGCGATTCTCGCCACGGGCGACTTGCTGACCATGGAAAACGTGGCCAAGGCGTCGTGGGTCTGCATGATGGCAGGCGCCGATTTCATCAAGACCTCCACCGGTAAAGAGGGCGTGAACGCCACCATCCCCGTGGCCCTGACGATGGTGCGCACGATCCGCGAATACCACGAGCAGACGGGTTTCCAGGTGGGCTTCAAGCCGGCCGGCGGCGTCAGCTCGGCCAAGAGCGCGCTGCAATACCTGACCCTGATGAAGGAAGAGCTGGGCAACGAATGGCTGCAGCCGCACCTGTTCCGCATCGGCGCTTCCAGCCTGCTGACCGACATCGAGCGCCAGCTCGAGCACTACGTCACCGGCAGCTACTCGGCCAATCATCGTCACGCACAACCTTAAAGAACAATCGTCATGCCAACAATTAACGAGATTCTCACTACTATGGACTACGGCCCTGCTCCCGAAAGTCAAAAAGAAGCGCAGGCGTGGCTCGATGGCCACCAGCGTAAATTTGGTTTGTTCATCGACAATGCCTGGAGCGAGCCTGCGGAACTGTTCGCCTCGACCAATCCGGCCGATGGCACGCAGCTGGCCGAACTGACGCAAGCCACTGACGCGGACGTGGAGCGCGCCGTGGCAGCGGCGCGCCGCGCGCTGCCCGTCTGGCAGGGCATGGGTGGCCACGGCCGCGCGAAAGTCATGTACGCGCTGGCCCGTCTGCTGCAAAAGCATGCGCGCCTGTTCGCCGTGCTGGAAACGCTGGACAACGGCAAGACCATCCGCGAAACGCGCGATATCGACCTGCCGCTGGCCGCGCGCCATTTTTATCACCACGCCGGCTGGGCGCAGCTGCAGTCGGAAGAATTCGCCGACTACCGCGCCGTGGGCGTGGTGGGCCAGATCGTGCCGTGGAATTTCCCGTTGCTGATGCTGTCGTGGAAAATCGCTCCGGCCCTGGCGGCCGGTAACACGGTCGTCTTCAAGCCGGCCGAATTCACGTCGCTCACCGCCATGCTGTTCGCCGAATTGTGCGTGCAAGCTGGCGTGCCGGCCGGCGTGGTCAACATCGTCACCGGTGACGGCCGCGTGGGTTCTGCCATCGTTAACCATCCTGGCGTCGACAAGATCGCGTTTACGGGTTCCACCGAAGTGGGTCGTTTGATCCGCATAGCGACGGCCGGCAGCGGCAAGAAGCTGTCCCTCGAATTGGGCGGCAAGTCCCCGTTCATCGTCTTCGAAGACGCGGACCTGGATGGCGCCGTGGAAGGCCTGGTCGATTCGATCTGGTTCAACCAGGGACAAGTGTGCTGCGCCGGATCGCGCCTGCTGGTGCAGGAATCGATCCAGGAGCGCTTCCTGAACAAGGTGCGCGCGCGCATGCAAAACCTGCGCCTCGGCTCGCCCCTGGACAAATCGATGGACGTCGGCGCGCTGGTGGACCCCGTGCAGCGCCAGCGCATCGCCGCGCTGGTCGACTCGGCCCGCGCCGAAGGCTGCGACGTGTGGCAACCGGCGTGCGAACTGCCGGCTGACGGTTCCTGGTTCCCGCCGACCCTGATCACGGGCGCGTCGACCTCGGCTGCCGTGGCACAGGCTGAAATCTTTGGCCCCGTGCTCGTCGCCATGAGCTTCCGCACGCCGCCAGAGGCGGTGCAACTGGCGAACAACACGGTGTACGGCCTGGCCGCCAGCGTGTGGACCGAGTCGATCAGCCTGGCGTTGGACATCGCTCCCGCCATCAAGGCTGGCGTGGTGTGGATCAACAGCGCGAACCAGTTCGACGCGGCTTGCGGCTTCGGCGGCTACCGCGAATCGGGCTTCGGCCGTGAAGGCGGCCGCGAAGGCATGCTGGAATACATGACGGCCCTGGCCGAAGATGCGCGCCCGGCCCTGCCGGTGGTGGAAGCGAAAGCCAAGGCCAATGTGAAGCCGGCGCCAGCCGATCCGTTCGCCATCGACCGCACGGCCAAGATGTACATCGGCGGCAAGCAGGCGCGCCCTGACAGCGCCTACAGCGCGCCCGTATTTGGCGCGAATGGCGCCTTGCTGGCCGAAGTGGGCGTGGGCAGCCGCAAGGATATCCGCAACGCCGTCGAAGCGGCGCACAAAGCGTCCGGCTGGACCAGCGCCACGGCGCACAACCGCGCGCAAGTGCTGTACTACATCGCCGAAAACCTCGCTGCACGCGCCGACGAATTCGCCGCCCGCATCGCCGCCATGACGGGTAGTAAAAATCCCGAGAAGGAAGTGCAGGCATCGATCGAGCGCCTGTTCTACTACGCCGCCTGGGCCGACAAATACGACGGCCTGGCGCACCAGCCGCCCACCAAGGGCATCACCGTGGCGCTGAACGAAGCGGTCGGCGTGATCGGCATCGTTTGCCCGAACGAAGCGCCTTTGCTCGGCTTCATTTCGCTCGTCGCCCCGGCCATCGCGCTGGGCAACCGCGTGGTGGTGGTACCGTCGGAAGCGCATCCGCTCTCCGCGCTGGACCTGTACCAGGTGTTCGATACGTCCGACCTGCCGGGCGGTGTCGTCAACATCATCAGCGGTAACGCCGATGAACTGGCGCGCACCCTGGCCACGCACGCCGACATCGACGCCGTCTGGCGCCATGACGGCTCGCTTGACGGTTGCGCGGAAGTCGAGCGCCTGTCGGCCGCTACCCTGAAGCGCACCTGGGTCGGTGGCGCCAAAGGCCGCGACTGGTACAGCGCCGCCCAAAGCGGCGGCCGTGCCGTGCTGGCGCATGCGTCGCAAGTGAAAAACGTGTGGATACCTTACGGCGTCTAAGTTTATAAAGCAGGACAGTGGGGCCAGTTCTCCCGCGCAGCGACGCGCAGGGGCACCGGCCCCAAGTCGCTTTCGCCAGCAAGGCGTGTAGGTCGGATTAGCCCGCAGGGCGTAATCCGACAAGGCCGCTGGATCGACATCAGCATTTGAATAGGACATCGGGAGCTATTATGTTTCTAACCCAGGAAATCATCCGCAAGAAGCGCGACAAGGGCGTCCTGAGCGCCGAAGAAATCCAGTTTTTCGTCCGCGGCATCACTGACGGCAGCGTCAGCGAAGGCCAGATCGCGGCGCTGGGCATGGCCGTCTATTTCAACGACATGAACATGGACGAGCGCGTCGCGTTTACCCTGGCCATGCGCGATTCCGGCCAGGTGCTGGACTGGCGTTCGCTGAACCTGCCTGGTCCCGTCGTCGACAAGCATTCGACGGGCGGCGTGGGCGACGTGGTTTCCCTGCTGCTGGGCCCCATGATCGCCGCCTGCGGCGGCTATGTGCCGATGATCTCGGGCCGCGGCCTGGGCCACACGGGCGGCACGCTGGACAAGTTCGACGCCATTCCCGGCTATTGCACGGTGCCGGACAATGAACTGTTCCGCAAGGTGGTCAAGGAAGTTGGCGTGGCCATCATCGGCCAGACGGCCCAACTGGCGCCGGCCGACAAGCGTTTTTACAGCATCCGCGACGTCACCGCCACGGTGGAATCGGTGGCCATGATCACCGGCTCCATCCTGTCGAAGAAACTGTCGGCCGGGCTGGATGCGCTGGTGATGGACGTCAAAGTGGGCACGGGCGCCTTCATGCCGACCTACGACAAATCGGTGGAACTGGCCGAGAGCATCGTCGCCGTCGGCAATGGTGCGGGCATGCAGACGTCGGCCATTTTGACGGACATGAACGAATCGCTGGCGCCATACGCCGGCAATGCGCTGGAAGTACGCGGCGCCATGAATTACCTGACGGGCCGTTCGCGTCCCGCGCGCCTGCACGAAGTCACGTTGTCGCTGTGCGCCGAGATGCTGGTGCTGGGCGGCCTGGCGGCCACCGAAGAGGAAGCGCGCGTGAAATTGATGGCGGCCCTCGATTCGGGCGAGGCGGCCGAGCGCTTTGCACGCATGGTCTGCGCACTTGGCGGCCCGGCGGACCTGGTCGAGAACCCGGACAAGCACCTGGACAAAGCGCCGTTTGTCGTGCCGGCACCGGCGCTCACCGCCGGTTACGCGAATGTGCGCGATTGCCGCGGCATCGGCCTGGCCGTGGTGGCCCTGGGCGGTGGCCGTCGCCGTCCGACCGACAGCATCGACTTCGCTGTCGGCCTGACGGATCTGGTGGGCCTGGGCGAGCAAGTATCCGTTGGCCAGCCGCTGGCCATGGTGCATGCGCGCACGCAAGCGGCGGCGCAGCAAGCCGTCAAGGAAATCCAGGAAGCGTATGCCATCAGCGCGGTGGCGCTGGCGGGCAATCCGGTGATTTACCGTACGATTCGACCGTAACTATTTTTAGCCCCAAAGCAGGGTTTGGGGTCGTACCCTGAGGGTACGACCCCGGCCTTTGCGGGTTTTACAGGTAAATAATCAAATGAACAACCAAGAACTGATCGCCGAAGCCAACGCCGGGCGCGAACTGGCGTATGCGCCATACTCGCGTTTCAAGGTGGGCGCGGCGCTGCTGTGCAAGGATGGCCGCGTCTTCCGTGGCTGCAACGTGGAAAACGCCGCGTATGGCCTGTGCAACTGCGCCGAACGCACGGCGTTTTTCAGCGCCATCGCGCATGGCTGTAAACCGGGTGATTTCGCCAAACTGGCCGTCACGGGCGACACGGCGGAACCGATCTCTCCATGCGGCGCCTGCCGCCAGGTGATCTTCGAGATGGGCGGCGCCGACCTGCCGGTGATCCTGACGAACCTGAAAAACGATGTCATGGAAGTGACGGCGGGCTGGCTGCTGCCGCACGGCTTCGGCAATTCCGACCTGGACATGCAGTAACAGGATACGCTTGAACAAGACGATCGACATCCAGGCCGCCGTGGCGATTGCCGCGGCCGAAGCCATGGCAGCGAAGACGCAGGGCACCTTCGGCGTGGGTGGCGTGCTGCTCGATGGCGCCGGCAACGTGCTGCAATCGATGCACAACAACGTCGTACGCCAAGGGCTGGTGTTCGATCCCACCGCGCATGGCGAGCGCCAGCTGGTGGACTGGTATTTCGCCGAGCGGGCCAAGGGCACGCCCTTGCCGCCGCCCGGCGAACTGACCATCGTCACATCGCTCGACCCGTGCTGCATGTGCACGGGGGCGATTTTGGCGGCCGGCTTCAACGTGGTGGTGGCCGCGCCCGACGTCAAGGCGGGTATCAATTACGATGGCGCCGCCACGTTCACGGCCTTGCCGGCGCCGCTGCAGGCGCAGGCCGGCCGCAGCTTTTGCTATCCGGCCGTGCGCGGCGCCACCGAGTATGCGCGCCTGCCTTCCGGCGCCGCACCCAAATCTTTTTTCATCGGCAAGAGCATCCACGAGGCGACGCAGGCACTGTGCTCGCTGGTGTTCGAAGCGACCTCGGCGCAGGTGATGCAGTTGCTGAACGCCGGCGACGACGTGCACCGGCGCGATCCCGCCACCTTGCCGTCCGAGCATGCCGTGGTGCGCGCCCTGCGCCGCCGCTATCCCGATGCCCTGACTTACCGCTGCGAGCCGCATGCGCCCGATGCTGGCCTGGCGCCATTCCTGCAGGCTGCCATGGAGCAGGACGCACGCGATGGCGGCCAGGGCGACGCGGCCGCCTTGCTCGATTCCTTTGGCAACCTGCTGCTGTGCATGCCGGGGAAACTGGCGCAATCGGCCATCCGCACGGCGTTCATGGAATGCACGCGCCAGTACGCGCAGCTGCGTTTTGAATTGATGGCGAATGCGGCGCCGGCGCTGCAGGAAGAAATCAAAAGCTACCTGGGCCACCCCAAGCATGGCACCTTCGTGCTGGCCATCGGCCCGGACGACAGCGCCGCCAGTTTCATGACCCTGGGCGCTTACGGTTCCACCATGGAAGGGGCGCTGCCGGAGAATAATCCCGCACAGTTCCAGTACGTGCGCCCGGCCATGGCGCAAGACGCGCTGCTGGCGCTGTGCGACGCCATGCCGCCCCTGTACCGCAAGCTGATACGCATCCAACCGCGCCAGGTGGCGGACCAGGCGCTGGTCAAGGCCTTGGCCCAGGCTTAGGCGTCGTCGTCGGGCAAGTTCTTGAGTAAAAAGTCGCGCACGTTTTCGCCCGCCACGCGGCGGATCTGCGCTTCCGACAAGCCCGCGTCGAGCAGCGCCTGCGTCAATCGCGGCAAGCCGGTGGCGTCGATGGCCGTGGTGACGGCGCCGTCGAAGTCCGAGCCATAGGCCACGTGCTGCGCCCCGATCAGCTTGACCGTGTACTTGATGGCACGCGCGATCGATGCCACGTCCTTGCCGCAGACGGCCGTATTCCAGAAACCGATGCCCACCAGGCCACCCTGGGCGGCGATGCGTTTCAACTGGCTGTCGCTGAGGTTGCGCCCATTGGCGCAGGTGCCGCGCACGCCCGTGTGCGAGACCATCACGGGGCGTTTCGCCAACGTTAATACGTCGTCGATGGTAGCTGGCGAGGCGTGCGCCAGGTCGACGATCATCTTGCGCTGCTCCATGGCGCGCAGCCATTGCTTGCCCAGCGGCGTCAGGCCGCCTTTCTTCAGGCCGTGCTGGGAGCCGGACAGTTCCGTGTCGAAGAAATGCGTGGGCGCGGCCATGCGGTAGCCGGCCCGGTACAAGGTATCGAGGTTGTCCAGCTTGCCTTCGAGCGCATGTGCGCCTTCCAGTGTCAGCCAGCCGGCCAGCAGGGCGGGATCCTGTTCGCGCGCGGCGATGAAGCTGCGCAGCTGGGCGCGGCTGCCGATCACGCGCACCTTGCCATCGCTCTTGGCCGCTTGCTGGCGCAGTTCGTTAGCCTGGTAAGTGGCGCGCGCCAGCAGGCTGTTCCAGGTGGCGGGCGGCAAGCCTTGCGCCACCACCAGCGCCGTGATGTTGTCCGTGTCGCTGCCGTTGCGCTCGATATTCATCTTGCGCGGCGTCTTGGTGACGACGGAAAAGGCTTGCAGCGCCACGTTGGCCCGCTGCAGGCGCGGAAAGTCGACATGACCGCGCTGGCTGTCGCGGTTCAGATTGCGTTGCCACAGCAGGCTGTCGGCGTGCAGGTCGGCGATCCACAGGCTCTGGTGCAGGGTCATAGTGGCCGTCGAAGGCGCCTTGCCGGACGGCGGGTGGACACGGTTGAGGTGCTCGTCGACGAGGACGGGAGCGGACAGGACAGCGCCAACCAGCGCAAGGCTGGCGGCGGTGAGGGTACTGATAATCATTGTTCTCCGTCTTACCATGGGTCGTAGGTGCCCAGGCTCCAGATATGGCCTTCCGGATCGCGGCAGGTAAAGCCGCGTCCGCCGTAATCTTCATCCTTGATGTCGAGCACGATCTCGGCGCCCGCCTCGCGTGCGCTGCGGTAGACGGCATCGGCATCGCTGACGACCAGGTAGCAGTTTTGCGTGTTGGCGCCGCCGATGTCGCCAGGCAGTTTCATCAGGCGGCCATAGTCGCTGTCGAGGGCCGGCGCCACCATGACCATGCCATTGCCAAAGCTCAGTTGCGCATGGGCGACGCCACCATTGCCGTCAGGCACGATCAATTGTTTTTCAAAACCGAGCGCCTTGCATAGCCATTCGATGGCGGCGGGCGCGTCGCGGTAGCGCAGGCAGGGAATGGTCGTGCCGGTTGTCGCTTTTGCTGTCGTGGTCATCAGAAAACTCCTATGGCTGAGGGGGAGTAGCTTTGATCGTCTATTCAGCGTAGCGTTCCGTCTCCAACCCTTCCATCGGGATGGGTTTGATGCCCGTCAATGCTGCGCGCACTCATAGTGCCATAGAACCATCATTGCACTCTTGCCACGACGCAAATTTTTATTGCGGTGACTGCGAAGAGTTCGCGGCCTTCGTGTCCTTGCCTGTATCGTCGCTGCTGTTTGCCCATTTCAGCAGCATGACGAGGGCAAACAGCATGATGGCCAGTGGCAAGATGGTGATCAGGAACGCCAGGCCCAGGCAGCACGCCAGCAGCATGGGCCAGGACATGGCGCGCAGGGCGGCCATGCCCTGGCGCGCGTAGGCGCACAGCTCGCTCCAGAAAGCGCTGAAGGAAGTGCTGCCCGGTGCCGAATTGATGTCTTTCATGCCGTTCTCCTGTGGTTGCCGCTGCCGTATGCAGGCTGGCGATGAATCCACTATAAGTAAAACCTTGCTGCCAGACATCGTGTATGCGACGAATGGCAGGAATGGCGGAGCGAACGGCGACGGGCAGGGACAAACGGTTATTCGAACACCTTGAGTTTCAGCTGGAAACTGAGTGCGCCATACAGGCGGTCCTTGTAGGACGGCACGATGGCGATATTCACGCCCACGCGCTGGTATTCATAGCTG
The DNA here is from genome assembly GCF_003096775.1 of Janthinobacterium sp. 78. Lineage (NCBI taxonomy): Bacteria > Pseudomonadati > Pseudomonadota > Betaproteobacteria > Burkholderiales > Oxalobacteraceae > Janthinobacterium > Janthinobacterium sp. 78. The sequence goes on from NZ_QENT01000001.1 coordinate 1,404,367, forward strand.
ATGGTGGGGACCAGGGCCGGAAACCAGCCGCCATCGCGCATCTTCGGATAGCCGCTGAAGCCGCCAACGACGGCGCCGATGCGCAGTGGGCCCACCTTGATGGGCTGGTAGTACACGCCCAGGTAGTTCGAGTAGGCGCGGTCGCTATTGTAGAAGCGCCCTGCCGTGACCGAGGAAACCGTGGAAAAACGGTATTCGGCGCCCAGGCCCGGATTGCTGTCGTTCAGGTTCTTGTCGCGCTGAAAGTGATACGAATAAAAGCCCGCGTTGAGCCAGGTTTCGCTCAGCGGCTGATTGTCTATCATGCCCACTGTCTGCGCCTGTGCCGTGGATGCCAGTGCCAGCAGCGCCGCGCAGGCGACCTTGCCCAGCAATGACGCGGTGCGCGCCGATGACCATTGTTTCATGCCTGTTCCTTGTCCTGTCGCTATGGCGCCGCGATTGCAAACGCTCCAGCGCGCCATGCTATCACTGCTCGTTTTTTCCTTGGAAATTTCATCACGTGCCGGGTGCTGCCGCAGGCAGGGCGATGGCAGCCTGCACCATGTGCGTGAGCAGGATTTCGGCATCTTCGTAATCCTTGCGCGTGAGCTGCTTGCGATCCAGCACCAGGGCCATCTGCGCTGAAAAATCTGCATACGATTGCGTCATGGCCCAGATGGCGAACATCAGGTGCGTGGCGTTCACAGCGGCGATCCGGCCTTGCGCGATCCATGCCTCGAAGACGGCGATATCCTTGCGCAGCAGCGGCACGACCCGGTCGCGTATCTGCGCGCCGTACAGAGGCGCGCCATTGATCACTTCCAGCGCATATACGCGCGAAGCCCATGGCTGTTCGCGTGAAAAACGCAGCTTCGCGCCGATGTACGCGCGCAGCACATCGCGCGGCTCGTCGTGTTCATTGGCCAGCGATTCCATGCGCGCCAGCCAGTCGTCGAGCACATCGTCGAGCACGCGCTGGTACAGCAGCTGCTTGGACGGGAAGTAATACATCAGGTTTTGCTTCGACAGGCCGGCCCGCTCGGCGATGGTGGCGATCGACGCGCCTTCATAGCCGCTTTGCGCGAAGGCGCGCACGGCTTGCTCCAGGATGTCCGCTTCCAGGCGGTCGCGGTTTTGCAGGCGCCGGCCGCCGGCATTTTTCACGGAAAGGGCAGGGGATTTATCGCTGGCCATGGCGGATTCTTTAGCGTGGGCGGATCGATTGCAGGAAGGCTTGCAGCACGGGGGTATCGGTGTAGGCCACGTTGAAGCGGAACCACACCGTCTCGGGCGCGCGCAGCATGAAAAATTCGTTCGGCGACAGCAGGATACCGGCCTTCAATGCCATGTCGGCGATGATCTTGCCATTCCATTCCGGCGTCTGCAGGTCGGGCCAGCCGGCGCTGACGAACATGCCGCCACGCGGCCGCGCCACGGGCGCCATGCCCGCCTGTGCCAGGCAGTCGATGCTGCGCTCGCGGGCCGCTTCGAGCTGCGCCACCAGCCGTTCCACCATGCGCTTGTAGGGCCGCGCGGAGATGGCGTGGTAGACGGCGCGCTCGTTGATTTCCGACGTCGTCAGCCCCGCCAGCATTTTCACGCGCACCAGTTCGGCCACCAGCGGCGGCGAGGCGCAAATCGACCCTACGCGCAGCACGGGCGACAGGGTCTTGGAAAAACTGCCCACGCGGATCACGCGGCGCAAGCCGTCCATCGCCGCCAGCGATGCTTCGCCGCGCGCCGCCAGCTCGCGGTAGATATCGTCTTCCACCAGCCAGAAATCGAATTGCTCGGCCAGCGCCAGCAGACGGTGCGTCTGCGCCTGGCTCAAGGAAGTACCGAGCGGATTTTGCAGTACCGTGTTGACGAACATGAGTTTTGGCTGCGTGCGCGCGGCTTCAACGGCCAGCGCATCGAGATCGAGGCCCGCCTCGCTGCGCGCAATGCCCACGGGGATGCAGCCGTGGTGGCGTATCAGCGACTGCAGATTGCTGTAGCCGGGGTCTTCCACCAGCACCGTGTCGCCCGGCTTGGTCAGGCTGCGCAGGATCAAGTCAAAAGCATGCGTGGCGCCGTGCGTCAGCAAGACCTGGTCCGGCTCCACCTGGAACAGCTCTTCGGACAGGCTGCTTGCCAGGTGCTGGCGCAGCGAGGCAAAGCCGAGCGGGTGGCCATAGCCGCGTAGCCGGCTGGCGGGGATGCGCATGGCCTGGCGCACGGCATCGAGCACGGTCGCTTCGCCATACATCTCGGGCGGCAGCCAGCCGGCACCCACGGGCAGGGCATCGGATACGCCCGAATACAGATCCGGCGTGAGGGCATCGATGGCGGTGGGGCTGGCAAGGGTGTTGGCAATGAGGGCAGCCTGCGGCGAGGCGGCGATATCGTGGCGTGCGACGAAATAGCCGGAGCCGCGCCGCGACGACAGCAGGCCCAGGTTGACCAGGCGGTCATACGATTCGACGACGGTAAAGGTCGAGACGCCATTGCAGCGGGCGAACTGGCGCACGGACGGCATGCGCGTGCCGATGCGCAGGGCGCGGCTGCCCACCATGACGCTGATGGCGATGACGATCTGCTCGACGAGGCCGCCCTTTTTCTGGCGGTCGATGTCCAGCACGGGCCAGCCGCTGGCTTGCTCGGGGGCATCGTCTGTGCTGTCGCTGTGCTTCACGGTGGCTCCTTATGCTGCCTTGCACAAAACTGTAGTGGTTTTTCGACCTGTACGGTTGGGATACTTTGCCGTTTGTGTATCTGTGCCATTGGGGATGGCCTGTCTATTATTACATCAGCTTTTTGCCAACTGGTAAATTATTTTACGCTTCGTCAAAAACGATCCTGGCGCCGCGCCAGCCCATCCCAAGGAGAAGATCATGAACGAAACAAGGCCGGAATCGATGTCGGCATTCTGGATGCCGTTTACCAATAACCGCGATTTCAAGGCCAACCCACGCTTGCTGGTGTCGGCTGAAGGCATGTATTACAAGGATGTCGATGGCAACGCCATCCTCGATGGCACGGCCGGCCTGTGGTGCGTGCCGTGCGGCCATGCGCAGCCGCAGATCGTGGGCGCCATCCGCGAAATGGTCGGCCAGCTCGATTTCGCCCCCACCTTCCAGATGGGTCATCCGGCTGCCTTCGACCTGGCGGAAAAACTGATGGACTACACGGGCCACAAGTTCGGCCACGTCTTCTACACGAACTCCGGTTCCGAAGCCGTCGACACGGCGTTGAAGATCGCGCTGGCCTATCACCGCGTGCGCGGCGAGGGCGCACGCACGCGCCTGATCGGCCGCGAACGCGGTTATCACGGCGTGGGCTTCGGCGGCATTTCCGTGGGCGGCATCGGCGGCAACCGCAAGACCTTCGGTCCCTTGCTGCCCGGCGTGGACCACCTGCCGCACACGCACAACCTGGACAAGAACGCCTATACGGTGGGCGAACCCGAATACGGCACCCACCTGGCCGATGAACTGGAACGCATCGTCGCCCTGCACGACGCGTCGACGATTGCGGCCGTCATCGTCGAACCGGTGGCCGGCTCCACGGGCGTGCTGATTCCGCCGAAAGGCTATCTGAAACGCTTGCGCGAGCTGTGTACCAAACACGGCATCCTGCTCATCTTCGATGAAGTGATCACGGGTTTCGGCCGCATGACGACGCCGTTCGCCGCCGACTATTTCGACGTCGAGCCGGACCTGATGACGACGGCCAAGGGCCTGACCAACGGCATGGTGCCGATGGGCGCCGTGTTCAGCAAAAAGTATATCCACGACGCCTTCATGGACGCGCCACCGGGTATCGAACTGTTCCACGGCTACACGTATTCCGGCCACCCGCTCGCTTGCGCCGCCTCGCTGGCAACCCTGCAAGTGTTCGAGGAACAGGACATCCTGGGTCACGCCAAAGCGATGCAGGCATATTGGAGCGACGCCGTGCACTCGCTCAAGGGTCTGCCGCACGTGATCGACCTGCGCAGCATCGGCCTGATCGCCGGCATCGAACTCGATCCCATCGCCGGCAAGCCCGGCACGCGCGCTTTCAACGCCTTCAAACAGGCCTTCGCCGACGGCGTGCTGATACGCACGACGGGCGACATCATCGCCCTGTCGCCGCCGCTGGTGCTGGAAAAACAGCATGTCGACGAGCTGTTTGGCAAGCTGGCCAAGGTACTCAAAAATCTCGATTGAATTGCGACCCCAAGCAAAACCTGGGGTCGGACCCTGAGGGGGTATGCGTCCCAGTGGGACGCATACCAATCTCTAAGAGACCGACCCCGGCACTTGTTTCTGGGTTTGAAAAAGGAACACCATGAACACTCTCGACACCATCACCCACTACATCAACGGCGCCAAAATCGACACGCAAAGTGGCCGCTACGGCGACGTCTACAACCCCGCACTGGGCGTACCCGTGGCCCGCGTGGCCTTGGGCACCGTGGAAGACGTCGATGCGGCCGTGCAGGCCGCCGCCGCCGCCTTTCCCTCGTGGTCGGCCACGCCGCCGTTGACGCGCGCGCGCGTGCTGTTTCGCTACCTGCAGCTGTGCCAGCAGCACACGGACGACTTTGCCGCCATGCTCACGCGCGAACATGGCAAGACGTTTGCCGATGCCCAGGGCGAGGTGGCGCGCGGCATCGAGATGGTGGAATTTGCCGTCGGCATCCCGCAATTGTTAAAGGGCGAATTCACGGACCAGATTTCGCGCGGCATCGATGCCTGGTCCATGCGCCAGGCGCTGGGTGTGGTGGCCGGCATCACGCCATTCAATTTCCCCGTGATGGTGCCGATGTGGATGTTCCCCGTCGCCATCGCCTGCGGCAATACCTTCGTCTTGAAACCGTCCGAACGCGATCCGTCGGCCTCCCTGCTGCACGCGAAATTGCTGAAGGAGGCGGGCTTGCCCGACGGCGTCTTCAACGTGGTGCAGGGCGATAAAGTCACGGTCGATGCCTTGCTCGACCACCCCGTGGTGCAGGCGATCAGCTTTGTCGGTTCGACGCCGATTGCCGAATATATCTATGCGCGCGGCAGCGCCAGCGGCAAGCGCGTGCAAGCGCTGGGCGGCGCGAAGAACCACATGGTGGTGATGCCCGACGCTGACATGGACATGACGGTCGACGCGCTGATCGGCGCGGCCTATGGTTCGGCGGGCGAACGCTGCATGGCCATCTCGGTGGTGGTGGCCGTGGGCGATGCGGGCGACAAATTGATCGACGCACTGGCAACGCGCACGGCCGCACTGAAAGTGCGCGACGGCATGGAAGATGGTGCGGAAATGGGACCGGTCGTCTCGCTGGCCGCCAAGCAGCGGATCGAAAAACTCATCGCCTCAGGCGTGGAACAGGGCGCCACTTTGGTGGTCGATGGCCGCAACCATGTGGTGGCGGGGCGCGAGAACGGCTTCTTTGTCGGCGGTACTTTATTTGATCACGTCACGCGCGACATGAGCATCTACAAGGAAGAGATTTTCGGTCCCGTGCTGTGCGTGCTCCGGTGTCCTGACGTGGTGCATGCGGTGGAGCTGATCAACGCCAACGAATATGGCAACGGCGTGGCCATCTACACGCGCGATGGCGGCGTGGCGCGCGAATTCGTGCGCCAGATCCAGGTCGGCATGGTGGGCGTCAACATCCCCTTGCCCGTGCCGATGGCCTTCAACAGCTTTGGCGGCTGGAAGCGCAGCATGTTCGGCGACCACCACGCGTATGGACCCGAAGGCGTGCGTTTCTACACGCGCCACAAGGCCGTGATGCAGCGCTGGCCGAACACGGCAAGCGCTGGTGTGGAATTTGCTTTTCCCCAGATGAAGTAAAGGTTTCACATTACGAGCCGGCCGCACATAACAAGAGGAATACGCGATGATCGAGTCTTTGAACTATTTGCCGCATCCCGCCCTGCCCAACGAGGAACTGGCGGGCCATTTCACCGACCTGGCGCCGCCCCTGACGGCGCGCCAGGCGGCCATCGAAAGCGCCCGCTGCCTGTATTGCTACGACGCGCCGTGCAGCCGCATCTGTCCGTCGGAAATCGACGTGGCCAGCTTCATCCGCAACATCCACGACAAGAACATCAACGGCGCCGCCGCCGGCATCCTGAAACAGAACATCCTGGGCGGCAGTTGCGCCCGCGTCTGCCCCACGGAAATCCTGTGCGAGGACGTCTGCGTGCGCAACCACGACGCGGAAGGCCAGCCTGTGAAAATCGGCCTGTTGCAGCGCTACGCCGTCGACCACATGCATTTTGCGGCGCACCCGTTCCAGCGGGCGGCAAGCACGGGCAAGACGATCGCCATCGTCGGTGCCGGTCCTGCGGGTTTGTCGTGCGCGCACCGCCTGGCCATGCTGGGGCACGACGTGGTGATCTTTGAAAAGGAAGGCAAGGCGGGCGGCTTGAACGAATACGGCATCGCCAAGTACAAGCTGACGGAGGACTTCGCGCAAAAGGAAATCGACTTCCTGCTGGACATCGGCGGCATCGAGATCCGATGTCGCCAGGTGCTGGGCGAGAACCTGCAGCTGCGCGACTTGCACGCGCAGTACGACGCCGTGTTCCTCGGCCTGGGCCTGGGCGCCAGCCGCAAGCTGGGCCTGACGGGCGAAGATGCGCCGGGTCTTTTGGCCGCCGTCGATTACATCGCCGCGCTGCGCCAGGCCGACGACCTGGCCTCGCTGCCCGTGCCGAAACGCGCCATCGTGATTGGCGCCGGCAATACGGCCATCGACATGGCCGTGCAGATCCAGCGCCTGGGCGCCGAGGAAGTCACCCTGGTCTACCGGCGCGGCTTCGACGCCATGACGGCCACCCACCATGAGCAGGACATCGCCAAGGCCAACCAGGTGCGCATGCTGACGTGGGCCCAGCCGCAACAGGTGCTGCTCGACGCGGCTGGCCATGTCGCCGGCATGCGTTTCGAGAAAACGCGCATGCAGGGCACGCGTCTGGCGGGCACGGGCGAAACGTTCGACGTGGCGGCCGACGCCATCTTCAAGGCCATCGGCCAGAGCATCGACACCGGCGTGCTGATTGATCCGATGGCGTCGCTGCTGCAGCGCGAAGGCGACAAGATCGCCGTCGATGCAGGCTTTCGCACGGTGCTGCCAGGGATTTACGCGGGCGGCGACTGCGTGGCGCCGGGGCAGGACTTGACGGTGCAAGCCGTCCAGCATGGCAAGCTGGCCGCACTGGCCATCCATTCCGATTTCTTCAATAAAGTGGAGGCTGCATAATGGCTGATCTCAGCATCGAATTTTGCGGCATCAAGGCGCCGAATCCCTTCTGGCTGGCGTCCGCGCCACCGACCGACAAGGCCTATAACGTGGTGCGCGCCTTTGAGGCGGGGTGGGGCGGCGTGGTGTGGAAAACCCTCGGTGAAGACCCTGCCGCCGTCAACGTCTCGTCGCGCTATTCCGCCCTGTATGGCAAGAACCGCGAAGTGGTGGGCTTCAATAACATTGAACTGATCACCGACCGCTCTTTGGCAATCAACCTGCGTGAAATCACGCAGGTGAAAAAGGACTGGCCCGACCGCGCTATGATCGTCTCGCTGATGCTGCCGTGCGAAGAGCACTACTGGGCCGACATTTTGCCGAAGGTGGAAGCGACAGGAGCGGACGGCATCGAACTCAATTTCGGCTGCCCGCATGGCATGCCGGAGCGGGGCATGGGCGCGGCCGTGGGCCAGGTGCCCGAGTATGTGCAGATGGTCACCGCCTGGTGCAAGAAGCACAGCAAGCTACCCGTCATCGTCAAGCTCACGCCGAACATCACGGATGTGCGCCTGCCGGCGCGCGCTGCCAAGGCGGGCGGCGCCGACGCCGTCTCGCTGATCAACACCATCAACTCGATCACCTCGCTGGACCTGGACCGCATGGTGGCCTTGCCCATCGTGGGCGGCGCCAGCACGCACGGCGGCTATTGCGGGTCTGCCGTCAAGCCGATCGCCCTGAACATGGTGGCAGAAATCGCCCGCGATCCGCAGACGCGCGGCTTGCCCATTTCCGGCATCGGCGGCATCGGCAACTGGCGCGACGCGGCCGAATTCATCGCCCTGGGCGCCGGCTGCGTGCAGGTGTGTACGGCCGCCATGCTGCATGGTTTCCGCATCGTCGAAGAGATGAAGGATGGCCTGTCACGCTGGATGGATGAGAAGGGCTATGAAAGCATCAGCGATTTTTCCGGCAAGGCCGTGGCCAACACGACGGACTGGAAATACCTGGACATGAATTACCAGGTCATCGCGCACATCAACCAGGATGACTGCATCAAGTGCGGCAAGTGCTATGTGGCCTGCGAAGACACCTCGCACCAGTCGATTGCGCAACTGATCGACGCCGCCGGCATGCGCACGTATGAGGTGATCAAGGAGGAATGCGTGGGCTGCAACCTGTGCGAAATCACCTGTCCGGTGCAGGGCTGCATCACGATGGTGCCGCAGGCCACTGGCAAGCCATACATGAACTGGACGCAGGATCCCAGAAATCCACGGGCGTTGGTGGAAACGGCTTAGGGCACGTTTTTTGCGTACGTATATTTTATAAACTGTAGCCTGTCTTTGCAGTAAGCTAGACTGCCGCAGTTTACACAATGCCGTATCCCTGGCGTCATTCAAGATGCCGGCGGCCTAACCGATGGAGAATACCTGTGAACCACGACTATTCAGGCAATACGCAGCTGTGGAATGAAGATCTGGCGCCCACCACGGCAGCGCAGCGCACCTGGCGCTGGTATCACTTTGCCGCGCTGTGGGTGGGCATGGTGATGTGCATTCCCGCCTACACCCTGTCGGCCAGCCTGATCGACAGCGGCATGTCCGGCTACCAGGCCGTGCTCACGGTATTTCTCGCCAACGCCATCGTGCTGCTGCCCATGCTCTTGATTGGCCATGCGGGCACCAAGTACGGCATCCCGTATGCCGTGCTGGCGCGCGCCTCGTTCGGCACCATGGGTGCGCGCCTGCCGGCGCTGATGCGCGCCATCGTCGCCTGCGGCTGGTACGGCATCCAGACCTGGTTCGGTGGCCAGATGATCTATACCCTGATGGGCGTCTTGATGGGGCATGAACTTGGTGGCGAGAAGATCGCGGGCCTGGGCATCAACGGCAGCCAGTTGCTGTGCTTCCTGGCTTTCTGGGCCATCCAGTTCTATTACATCCTGCACGGCATGGAGTCGATCCGCAAGCTCGAAACCTATACGGCACCGCTGAAAATCCTCATCTGCTTCGTGCTGCTGTACTGGGTGCACAGCAAGGCTGGTGGCGTGGGCGCGCTGCTGGACCAGCCATCGCAGTTCATCCCGGGCGGCAAGAAGGCGGGCCAGTTCTGGAGCGTCTTCTGGCCATCGCTGACGGCCATGGTGGGTTTCTGGGCCACCCTGGCATTGAACATTCCCGACTTCACGCGCTTCGCCAAGACGCAGCGCGACCAGGTGATCGGCCAGTCCGTCGGCTTGCCCGTGCCCATGGGATTGCTGGCCATGCTTGCCGTGATCGTCACTGCCGGCTCCGTGGTCATGTACGGCAAGGCCATCTGGGACCCCGTCGACCTGGCCAGCCGCATGACGGGCGCCGCCGTGCTGGTCGCCCTGATCATCCTGCTGATCGACACGGTCAGCGTCAACCTGGCGGCCAACCTGGTGGGTCCGGCGTACGACTTTTCCTCGCTGGCGCCGAAGCAGATTTCGTACAAGATGGGTGGCTACATCACGGCCTTTATCGCCATCGTCATGATGCCGTGGAAAGTGCTCGAGTCGACGCAGGGCTATATCTTCACGTGGCTGATCGGCTACTCGGCCCTGCTGGGCCCCATCGCCGGCATCCTCATCGTCGACTATTATTTTGTGCGCAAGACGCAGCTCGACGTCAGGCAGTTGTACCGCGATGACGGCATTTACTCGTATGGCAATGGCTGGAACATGGCGGCGCTGATCGCCTTTGTCATCGCCGTGCTGCCGAATATCCCGGGCTTTCTGAACGCGGCCTTTCCCACGGCGTTTCCCGGCGTGGCCGAAGGCTTTAAAACCATTTACACCTACGCCTGGTTCGTGGGCGTGGCCATCGCCGCAGTCGTCTACGGCGTCATGATGAAGGGCAAGGTAGCGGCACGCGTGCAGCAGATGCCGCAGTCCTGATCTTTTCGAGAAGGAGACAAGATGACTACATTGATACGTGGCGGTACCGTCGTCAACGCCGACCGGGCGTTTCGCGCCGATGTGCTGATCGACGGCGACACGATTGCCGCCGTCGGCGAGAACTTGCCGGTGCCGGTGGGCGCCAGCGTGATCGACGCGGGCGGCCTGTACGTGATGCCGGGCGGGATCGACACCCACACGCACATGAATTTGCCCTTCATGGGCACCGTGACGTCCGACGATTTTTTCACGGGCACGGCGGCGGGACTGGCGGGCGGCACCACCACCATCATGGACTTCGTCATTCCTGCCCCGAAGCAGTCGCTGATCGAGGCGTATCACCAGTGGCGCGCATGGTCGGCCAAGGCGGCCGGCGACTACACCTTCCACGTGGCCATCACCTGGTGGAGCGAGCAGGTTCATGAAGAAATGGGAGTGCTGGTGCGCGAGCATGGCGTGAACAGCTTCAAGCACTTCATGGCCTACAAAAACGCCATCATGGCCGACGATGAAACGCTGGTGAAAAGCTTTACCCGTTCGCTGGAGCTGGGGGCATTGCCCACCGTGCATGCGGAAAATGGCGAACTGGTTTTTCAATTGCAGCAAGCCTTGCTGAAAAAGGGGATTACCGGGCCGCAGGCGCACCCGTTGTCGCGTCCTCCCGCCGTGGAGGCGGAGGCGGCCAACCGCGCCATCGCGATTGCCAATGTGCTTAATACCCCCGTGTACATCGTGCACGTCTCGTGCGCCGAGTCGCTCGACGCCATTACGCGGGCGCGCGCCAACGGCCAGCGCGTGTATGGCGAAGCGCTGGCGGGTCACCTGGTGATCGACGACAGCGTCTACCAGAGCGATGATTTCGATTATGTGGCGGGCCACGTCATGAGTCCGCCGTTCCGCGGCAAGCACCATCAGGCGGCCTTGTGGCACGGCCTGCAAAGCGGCAACCTGCACACGACGGCCACCGACCACTGCACCTTCTGCGCCGAGCAGAAGGCGGCCGGCAAGGATGATTTCACGCGCATCCCGAACGGCTGCGGCGGCGTGGAGGAACGCATGGCCGTGGTGTGGGATGCGGGCGTCAATTCCGGCATGCTCACGCCCTCCGAATTCGTCAAGGTATCGTCGACCAATGCGGCGCAGATCTTCAATATGTATCCGCGCAAGGGCCTCATCGCCGCAGGCAGCGATGCCGACATCGTGCTGTGGGACCCGCAGGGCACGCGCACCATTTCCGCCGCCACGCAGTTTGCCAAAGGGGGCTTCAATGTCTTCGAAGGGCGCACCGTGCGCGGCATCTCCCGCACCACGATTGCCGCCGGCAAGGTGGTGTTCCACCAGGGCGAGCTGACGGCCGTCGAAGGGGCCGGGCGCTATATCGAGCGCCCGGCGTTTGCCGCCACCACCGCATGAAGTCAGGAGACAATAATGGATGATCTACGCATCAATGGCGAACGGCTGTGGGCAGCCCTGATGGAACTGGCGCAGATCGGCGCGACAGCGAAAGGCGGCGTCAAGCGCCTGGCCCTGACGGACCTCGACAAACAGGGGCGCGACCTGGTGGTGCGCTGGGGCCGCGAGGCAGGCATGAGCATCACCATCGACCAGATCGGCAATGTCTTCATGCGCCGCGACGGCACCGACAATACCCTGCCTCCCGTGATGACGGGCAGCCATATCGACACGCAGCCCACGGGCGGCAAGTTCGATGGCAATTACGGCGTGCTGGCCGGACTGGAAGTGGTGCGCACCCTGAACGACCTCAATATCAAGACGCAATCGCCCATCGAGGTGGCGTTCTGGACCAACGAGGAAGGCTCGCGCTTCGTGCCCGTGATGATGGGTTCCGGCGTCTTTTGCGGCGCCTTCTCGCTTGAAACCGCGTATGCGGCGAAAGACACGGAAGGCAAAACGGTGGGCGAGGAGCTGGCACGCATCGGATACAAGGGCGACCAGGTGCCGGGCGACCATCCGATCGGCGCCTATTTCGAAACGCATATCGAGCAGGGCCCCGTGCTGGAAGACGCCGATAAAGTCATCGGCGTGGTGCCTGCCGTGATGGGACTGTCGTGGTACGACTGTGTGGTGACGGGCATGGAAGCGCATGCGGGTCCCACGCCCATGGGCTTGCGCAAGGATGCGCTGCAGGTGGCCACTGTCATCATGCAGGAAGTCGTCGCCATCGCCAACCGCTACCCGCCGTATGGGCGCGGCACGGTGGGCATGGTGCAGGTGTTCCCGAACAGCCGCAACGTGATCCCCGGTGAAGTGACATTCAGCATCGACCTGCGCAATGTGAACGACGAACTGCTCAACACCATGCATGGCGAGATCACGGCCTTCATCGACGCCACGCGCGAAAAAACAGGCTTGGGTATTTCACTGGAAAGGGTGTCCTATTACCCGCCATGCCCGTTCCACCCCGACTGCGTGGGCGCCGTGCGCAATGCCACCGCAAAGCTGGGTTATTCCGTGATGGACGTGGTCTCGGGCGCCGGTCACGACGCCATCTACGCGGCCAGGCTGGCGCCGGCCGGCATGATCTTCGTGCCGTGCAAGGACGGCATCAGCCACAATGAAATCGAGGATGCCAAGCCCGAGCACCTGGCAGCGGGCTGCAATGTGCTGCTGCACGCGATGCTGGAGCGGGCCGTGGCCGTCTAGCTGCGCTGGCGCGGCGGTGCTATGCTGGGCGCCTTGCGATCACAGGCAACCGGCAATGAGCACTCTCCATTTCGATAACGAAGCCAACCCTGCCGCCGTGCATGCGGCGCGCGGCGGCGAGCTGCTTGCCAGTGGCGATGCGGCCGGCGCCGAAACCTGTTTCCAGCAGGCGCTGGTCTTCGACTCCGGGCATGTATTCGCCCTGGCCAACCTGGCCTGGATGCGTGGACAGGAAGGCTTGCTGACAGAAGCGGAAAGCTATTACCTGCGCGCGCTGGCGCAAGCGCCCGATGACGTGCATCTGCTGCAGAACCTGGGCGCGCTGCTGATGACGATGCGTCGCCCGGTGGAGGCCGAGCGCATCGACCGGCGCGTGCTGGCGCTCGCGCCGGAAATGCCTTCCGCCTGGTCCAACCTGGGCGCGCTGCTGGCCGCCATGCAGCGCGAGACCGAGGCCGAACGCTGCTACCGCCATGCCATCGCACTCGATGGCGACTACGCCAATGCGCGCTACAACTTGTCGTATCTGCTGCTGCGCCAGGGCCGCCTTCTCGAAGGCTGGCAGATGCTCGAAGCGCGGCCGCAGCCGACCATGTTTGGCGCGTATTTTCGCTTTCCCCGCTGGCAGGGCGAGCCGCTTACCGGCCAGTCGCTGCTGATCTGTCCCGAGGCGGGCATGGGCGACATGCTGCAGCTGTGCCGCTATGCATCCTGCCTGCGCCAACTGGGCGCGGCGCGCATCTCGCTGCTATGTCATGCGCCGCTCAAGACGCTGCTGCTAGACCTTCCGGAGATAGACGAAGTATTCGCCATCGGCGAGACCGTGCCGGACGACGGCTGGAATTACTGGGCACCGATCCTGAGCCTGCCCGGTCTGTGCGGCACCACCCTGGAGACAATTCCGGCCCAGTTGCCGTATCTGTGGGCGCAGCCGCAGGCCGTCGCGGCGTGGCGTACGCGCCTGCCGGCGGCGCCACTGCGCGTGGGCCTGGCCTGGCGCGGCAATGCGCAATTTGAAAACGACGATGCGCGTTCGCTGGCGACGCTCGACGTGCTGGCGCCGCTGAGCGCGGTGGACGGCGTGCAGTTTGTCAGCCTGCAGAAGGGTGCCGGCGAGGACGATACTTCGGCGTCACTGGCCCTGGTCGGCGGCGGCGCGGCGCTGGGCGACATGGCCGATACGGCGGCGCTGATCGCCAACCTGGACCTGGTCATCAGCGTCGATACGGCCGTGGCGCACCTGGCGGGCGCGTTGGGTACGCCGTGCTGGCTGCTGCTGCCCGACTACTTGCCGGACTGGCGCTGGATGGCCGGGCGCCTCGATACGCCCTGGTATCCCACGATGCGGCTGTTCCGCCAGCCTGCGACAGGTGGCTGGCAACCCTTGATTGGCCATCTTGCGCAGGAACTGGCGCGCTGGCGCCAGGCGCACGGCTAGGTTTTTGGCTGGAACTCGCGCAGGAACGCCAGCAGCGCGCGCGCCGCGATGTCGGCGTCGTCGGCCGTCATGGTTTCCAGCGGATTGTGGCTGATGCCGCCATTGCCGCAGCGCGTAAACAGCATGGTCACGTCGGTGATGGCGGCCATGGCCATGGCGTCGTGGCCGGCGCCCGACAGCAGCGCGTATGGTGCGATGCCGACCGATTCCACGGCTTGCGCCAGCTGCGCCATCAGCCATGGCGCGCACGGCGCGGCACGCGCCGACAGCAGCAGTTCCAGCTGGTAGTCGATCTGGCGCCGCGCGCAGATGCCTGCGATGCCATCGAGGATGTCGTCGACGGCCGCCTGGCGTACCGCGTCGCTGGCTGCGCGGATATCGAGCGACAGGGTGCAGGCACCGGCGATCACGTTGACGGAACCGTTGGGCACCTGTAGCTGGCCGACGGTGCCCACCAGTGCTACGCCCTGGTTGCAACGCTGTTCCACTAGCAGGATGATTTCGGCCGCCGCGCTGGCCGCATCCTTGCGCATGCTCATGGGCGTGGTGCCCGCGTGGCTGGCCACGCCGCCAAGATTGAGCAGGTAGCGCGAGCTGCCGGCAATCGCCGTGACGATCCCCAGCGGCAAGTCGCGCTCGAGCAGCACGGGGCCCTGTTCGATATGCACTTCCACATAGCCGAGCAAATCGGCCGGATCGCGCGCGATGGCGCCGATGGCGCTCGCCTCGTGACCGGCGGCGGCCAGCGCGTCGCGCATGCTCACGCCATCCGTGTCGCATTGTTCCAGCAGCGACAAGTCGAACCTGCCCGTCACGGCCGTGCTGCCCAAAAACGTGCTCTTGAAGCGCACGCCTTCCTCTTCGGCGAAGCCGACGATCTCGACGTGGAAAGGCAGCTTTTCACCCCGTTCGTGCAGGTGGCGCACGACGGCGATCGGCAGCACGATGCCCAGCCGGCCGTCGTACTTGCCGCCGTTGCGCACCGTGTCGTAATGCGATCCCGTCATCAGCGTTTTTGCGCCGGGCGCGTCGGACAGATAGCGCCCGACCACGTTGCCGACGGCGTCGATCTGCACCTGCATGCCGGCCTCCTGCATCCAGTCGGCCAGCTGCGCTGCCGTTTTCTGGTGCGCCGGCGTCAGGTAGGCGCAGGTCAGGTTGTAATCGCTGTCGCTCCAGCTGGCCAGTGTTTCAGCGTGCTGCATGATGGCCGGGCCGAAGTCCAGGCGCACGTCGAACAGGTCGTTCAGGCGTAGCTCGGCGATGCGCTTGATCTGCCGCAGCGATTCGGCCAGTTCATCGGCGTGGCGGTTCTTCAGGCGCCGCGCAAAGGTGGCGATGATGTCCTGGCGCGTCAAACCCTCGCCCGTCGGGCCCTTGACGGCCAGGATGAAGGGGAAGCCGAACTTGGTGTTGTACTCGCTGTTGAGGCGCTGCAGGGTGGCAAATTCGTCGGCGCTGCACAGGTTCAGGCCGGACTTGGCCTGTTCGCGCGTCGATTCCATCGTCAGCTGGCCCGCGACGGCGGCCTTGCCGGCCAGTTCGGGGTGGGCGCGGATGAGTCCCAGTTGTTCTTCGGGCGAGGCCAGGGCCAGCACGCGCTGCAATTCCGTCTTGAGCGCCGTCAGGCTGGCAAACGGCCGCGCGGCGGCTGCGCGCTGGGCGATCCAGGGCGAATGTTCGTAGATGCCGTGCAGCTGCGCGATAAAATCGGCCTGGCTGCCGGCGTTCAGGTCTGAAAGGGTGGTCATGGTTTTCCGATCATGCAAGCGGTGATGATAGCGCCCCGTTCCTGCATCCATTATATGCGCGTGCTGATAGCGGCTATCGCTGCACCAGCGCCTTGGCCGCCGCGCTGACCTGGTCGCGCAGCCATTTATGCTCGGGCGCCTGGTGCACGCGCTGGTGCCACAACTGGTAAAAGCGCATCGGCGGGAATTTCAAGGGCACGGTATACGTTTTCAGCGGCAGGGTCTTTTCATAGAAGCGCATGAACTGGCGGCCCGTGGTGAGTACCAGGTCCGTCTGCGTCAGCATGTAGGGGATCAGGCCGAAATACGCCGATTCCACCACCACGTTGCGCTGCAGGTTTTGCCGTTCGAGGAAGGAATCGATCACGCCGTGGTAGCCCGGCATCATCTGCGACGGCGCCACGTGGGGCAGGCTCAGATAATCGTCGAGCGTCATGGCGTCGCTGGCCGTGCGCCGCGCATAGGCGTTTTCCGCATGCATGGCGCAGACGATGGGATCTTCGAACAGCTTCGAAATGTGCAGATGGGCGGGCGGTTCATCCCAGTTAGCGATGACCAGATCCAGACCCCCGTCGGAGAGTTGCCGGATATGATCGATGCCCGGTCCCAGGCTGTGCAGCACGACGCGGCTTTTCGGCGAACCGCGGCGCAACTGGGCCACCACATTGGGCAGGAACTGGCTGTCCAGGTAGTCGGGCGCGGCGATATGGAAGGTGCGTGCCTCTTCCTGCGCCACGAACGGCGTCTTCTTGATGAACAGGCTCTCCGTCTGGTCGAGGATGCGCTTGGCCGGATTGAGCAGGCTTTCGCCATGCTGGGTGGGCACCATGCCGCGCGCGCCGCGCACCAGCAGCGGGTCGCCCGTGAGTTCGCGCAGCTTGCGCAAGGAGGCGGAAATCGACGGCTGCGGCTGATTGAGTTTCAGCGCTACGCGCGAGACATTCTTTTCCACCAGCAGCAGGTAGAGGATGCGGATCAGGTGCAGGTCGAGGTGTTGCGGCAGGCTGGACATGTGGCGGCGGCTCTGTTGTATATCGATTTGAATATGTCAAATATACGATATTTTTCATGTGAAGGGCGGTAATTCCGTTTATCTTGTGTAGATTGGCACGAATATGGGTTCGGTCTGACTAGAGGAAATTTATGGAAGTATTTGCCTATCTGATTCCGTACGGCCTGGAGTGGCTGAACCTGATCGTCCGCTGGCTGCACGTTATCACGGGCATCGCCTGGATCGGTGCTTCCTTTTATTTTGTCTGGCTCGACAACTCGATCCGCCCGCCTGCGCCTGGCTCCGAGCTGGCGAAGAAGGGCGTCTCTGGAGAGCTGTGGGCCGTGCATGGCGGCGGCTTCTATAACCCGCAAAAATACCTGCTGGCGCCCGCCGAACTGCCGAAGGAGCTGCACTGGTTCAAATGGGAAGCGTATTCCACCTGGTTGTCCGGCTTTGCGCTGCTGACGATTGCCTATTATTTCAATGCCCAGGCCATGATGATCGACAAGGCCGTGGCCGATATCTCCAGCGGCCAGGCCGTCGGCATCGGCATCGCTACCCTCGTCATCGGCTGGACCGTGTACGACCTGCTGTGCCGCTCCAGGCTGGCGCAATATGAACTGTGGTTCGGCGTGACGGTGTTTGCGCTGATCGTCGGCGCCGCGTACGTGCTCACGCATTTGCTCAGCGGGCGCGCCGCCTACATCCACGTGGGCGCCATGATTGGCACCATCATGGTGGCCAATGTGCTGATGCTGATCATTCCCGGCCAGCGCAAGATGGTCGAAGCCATGGCCGCCGGCAAGCTGCCCGACCCGAAGCACGGCTTGAAGGCCAAGCAGCGCAGCGTGCATAACAATTACTTTACCTTGCCGGTGCTGTTTATCATGATCAGCAACCACTACGCGATGACCTACCGCAATGATCACGCCTGGCTGGTGCTGGCGCTGATCATGGCGGCCGGCGTCTTCATCCGCCACTTTTTCAACTTGCGCCACAAGGGCAGAGTGGAGTGGCGCTATCCGGCCATCGGCGTGGCCCTGCTGCTGGCCGTCGCTATCGCCATCGCGCCGAAAGCGCCCGTGGCGGCCGCGCCGGCGGTGGACCCTGCCGCGCAGTTCCAGCGCGCGCATGCCATCATCGCCCAGCGCTGCGCCACCTGCCATTCGGCCCAGCCCACGCAAGCGGGTTTCGCCACGGCGCCGGCTGGCATGATGCTGGATAATGAAACGCAAATCCGCCAGCACGCGGCGCAAATCTACAAGCAGGCCATCGAGCTCAAAGCCATGCCGATCGGGAACCTGACCAATATGACGGAGGCCGAGCGCAGCGAATTGGGCGCCTGGCTGCAACAGACCATGCAAGGAGCAAAATGACTACGCACGCAGAAAAAATCACGGCCTGGATCGACGCACACTTCGACGAAGAAGTCGCCTTTTTACAGAAGGTGGTGCAGCAGCCGACGGATACGCCGCCCGGCAATAACGCGCCGCATGCGGAGCTGGTGGCGCAGCTGTTGCAGGCATATGGCTGGCAGGCGGAAAAGCATGCGGTACCTGCGGACCAGGTGGTGGCCTATGGCATGCAGAGCATCACCAACCTGATCGTGCGCCGCCCGTATGCCGAGGGCGGGCCGACGGTGGCCCTGAACGCGCATGGCGACGTGGTGCCGCCCGGCGACAACTGGACGTATCCGCCGTATGGCGGCCAGATCGACGGCGGCTATATCTACGGCCGCGCGACGGCCGTCTCAAAAGGCGATTTCGCCACCTATGTGTTTGCCGCGCGCGCGCTCGAAGCGCTGGACATTCCCTTGAAGGGCCAGCTGGAACTGCACTTTACGTATGACGAGGAATTCGGCGGCTTGCTGGGGCCGGGCTGGCTGCTGGAGCAAAATCTGACGCAGCCCGATTTCGTCATCGCCGCCGGTTTCAGCTACGGCATCGTCACGGCGCACAACGCCTGCCTGCAGCTGGAAATCACCGTGCACGGCAAGTCGGGCCACGGCTCCATGCCGGAGACGGGGCATGACGCGCTGCAGGCAGCCAACAAGATCCTCAACGCCATCTACGGCCAGTTGCCGGAGCTGAAAAAGATCAAGTCAAAAGTCGCCGGCATCGATTCGCCCACCATGCTGGTGGGACGCATCGACGGCGGCACGAATACCAATGTGGTGCCGGGCAAGGTGGTCATGAAGATGGACCGCCGCATGATCCCGGAAGAAGACCCTGTGGCGGTGGAAGCGCAGGTGCGCGCGCTGATCGAAGACGCCGTGCGGGGCGAACCTGGCATTCGCATCGAAATCCGCCGCCTGCTGCTGTCGCACGCGCTGCGGCCCTTGCCTGGTTCCGAGCAGCTGGTCGCCAGCCTGCAAAAGAATGCGCAAGCCATCCTTGGCGAGACGATTCCCGCCGTCGGCACGCCCCTGTATGCGGATGCGCGCCTGTATGGCGAACGGGGCATCCCCGCCGTGCTGTATGGCGCCGGCCCGCGCACGGTGCCCGAGTCGAACGCGAAGAAGGCCGACGAGCGCCTGGCGCTCGATGATTTGCGCAAGGCCAGCAAGATCGTCGCCCTGACCCTGCTCGACTTCCTCGGCGAAAAATAGGGCAGGGCGCTTTGGCTTACAATGGGGCGAACACTCACACTGTGAAGATGATTCCCCATTGATTGAAGAGCCAAATTGAATACCCGTTTTCTCGAAGCGTTTGTCTGGGCTGCGCGGCTGGGCAGCTTCCGCACGGCGGCCGACAAGCTGCACATCACGCAGGCGGCCATTTCCAACCGCATCGCCTCGCTGGAGCAGGATTTCGGCACGCGCTTGTTCGACCGCGACGCGCGTGAAATCCGCCTGACTTTCGCCGGGCGCAACCTGCTCGTGTACGCCGAACGCATGCTGGAATTGTGCCGCGACATGTATGCGGCCAATTCCTCGCCCGCGCAGATCACGGGTGAGGTGCGCATCGGCGTCATCGAAACCATCGTGCATACCTGGCTGATCCCGTTCCTGCAGCGCGTGCAGGAGCGCTATCCGGGCATCGAGATTCAATTGACGTCGGAATCGACGCGCCGCCTGCACGAACAGCTGCAGCAGGGCGAGCTCGATATCGCACTGCAGACGGACATGCTGACGGGCGACCATATCCGCAGCACGGGCAGCGGTGCCATTGCCATGGGTTGGGCGGGCAGAAAGGCCGACTGGCCAGACACGGGCACACCGTTCACGGTGGCGCAACTGGCGCAGCACCCGATCATCACCATGAACCGGGGATCGCAGCCGCATTCCGCATTGAAGGCGCTGTGCCAGGACCAGGGCGTGCAGTTGGGCCGCGTGCACTGCGTCAGCTCGATCTCCGCCATCGTGCGCCTGGTAAAAGCGGGCTTCGGCATCGCCGTGTTGCCGCTGGCGCCCCTGCGCGAGGAAATCGAGCAAGGCAACATCGCCCTGATTCCCTGCGCCAGCGCCCTGGCACCGCAGCGCATCGTCATCAGCTACAGCGAAGACATCACCACGGAGGCGATTCAGCTGGTGGCCATGCTGGCGTGCGAGGAAGCGGCCAGGTTCACCCTGGGGCTCGCGGAGGAGTACGGAGCTTGACGCTGTGTCGTAGGTCGGATTAGCGCCCCGGCGCGTAATCCGACAACATTGTTGGCCCGTCCCCACCGCGACCCACAAGAAAAACTTATCAGTCGCGTTCAGAATAACCCGTTTGCCAAGTGATGGCGTGCCACCTATTCTGGGTTTGCACCCACTTACAACGCAAACGGAACCATCATGACGACGTCCACCACCACCTTGCCCGGCATCCTGTTTGTCTGGACCAGCACCGACCCGGAACACGAGCTCGATTTCAACCGCTGGTACGACCGCGAACACGTAGAAGAGCGCGTGCGCATTCCCGGTTTTGTCAGCGGCACGCGCTATCAGAGCGTACGCGGTCCCCGTAAATACCTTGGCCTGTACCGCACCGACTCGCTGGACGCCTTCCAGACACCAGACTACTTCAAGGCCTTCGGCCAGCAGACGCCATGGTCGGTGACGAATCTGCAGCGCATGCTTGACCCGATGCGCCGCGTCTGCGCCATCGAGGCGGAAACGGGCATGGGCACGGGCGCCTGGCTGGCCGTGCTGCGCCTGGGGGCGCCAGCCATCGGCCAGGACGTGCAAGCCGTGGCCACCATGGCCACGCTGGGAGCGACATTGCTGCAGATCGACGGCGTGATTTCCACGCGCTTGCTGACGCCCGACGCGAAGCTGTCCGGCCCCCTGCCGGCAGAGCAGAAGGAAGGCCGCGTGCTCGATCCGATCTTCCTGATCGACGCCTCGTCGGAAAGCGCCGCACTGGCGGCAGCCAATGCCGCCAGTGCGGCGCTGGGGCTCGACGGCGAACAGGCAGCCATCCTGCAACTGTCCTGGCAACTGCGCGAGGCGGACCTGCACGCTGCCTGACGCGCACGCGCGCATCTTGCCGGCACGGATAACACGAGACACGGGCCACGGCACAGGGCAAAGCATCCTGCGCCGGGCCTGCAATAAAACTGACGAGAGAGGTAGGCAATGACCACATATACAACGGCAAGCGCAGCGCATCCGGCGGCCCAGGCACCGGGCGACAAGTCCAAGACGGGCCGCCTGGCCACGGCCAGCATGGTCGGCACGACCCTGGAATGGTATGACTTCACCGTCTACAACACCATGGCCGCGCTGATCTTCAACCATCTGTTCTTCCCTTCATTCGATCCGCTGACGGGTACCATCCTGGCCTTTTCCACGTATGCAGTCGGTTATATCTCGCGTCCCATCGGTGGCGTGATCTTCGGCCACCTGGGCGACAAGCTGGGACGCCGCTGGGTGCTGGTGGTCACCCTGATGCTGATGGGCGTGACGACGGGCCTGATGGGCCTCTTGCCCACGTATGCCACGGCCGGCATCTGGAGCCCGGTCTTGCTGGTGGCGCTGCGCTTCGTGCAGGGCATCGCACTGGGTGGCGAATGGGCCGGCGCCGTGCTGATCTCCGTCGAACACGGGGCAGCGGACAAGCGCGGCCGCAACGCCTCGTGGACGCAGGTGGGACCTTCGTTCGGCACCCTGCTGGCGACGGGCTGCATCGGCCTGATCACCTATCTGCTGCCGCATGAAGCGTTCATGGACTGGGGCTGGCGCATGCCATTCATCGCCAGCCTGCTGCTGGTGGCCTTCGGCATGTGGATACGCAGCGGCATCGAGGAAACCCCGCTGTTCAAGGAGCTCGACCAGCAGGACGCCAAGGCCGAAGCGCCGATCGGCGACGTGCTGCGCATCTACTGGCGCCGTCTGTTGATCGCCGGCGGCGTGCGCATCGGCTCGGACGTACTGTATGCGCTGGTGGTGGTGTTCACCCTGACCTATGTGACCACCGTGCTGCACCTTTCCTCGACCCTGGCGCTCACCGCCATCATGATCGGTACGGCTTGCAATGCGCTGTCGGTGCCCCTGTTTGGCGCCTTGTCGGACAAGATTGGCCGTCGCCCCGTGTATGCGCTGGGCGCCATCCTGGGCCTGGTGTGGGCGTTTGCGTTCTTCACCTTGTTGGATACGGCCAGCCCGGCCGCCATCGTCACGGCCGTCGTTGTGGGCCTGGTCATCCACGCCATCATGTACGGCCCGCAGGCGGCTTTCGTCATCGAGCAATTCCCCACCAAGGTGCGCTATGCGGGTTCCTCGCTGGCCTACACCCTGGCCGGCGTGATCGGCGGTGGCTTCGCACCCCTCGTCATCGCCAGCCTGTACCGCTCGTACAACAGCACCATGGCCGTCTCGCTGTATGTAGCGGCGGCTTTGCTGATCACCGGCGCCGCCGTTTTCGCGGCCAGAGAAACGGGCCGCGGCCCTCTTGAGGAATAACATCATGACGACATTGAGTTTTCAACTGGCAGGCCACGGCCCCGTTACCTTCGACATCGATAATCTCATCATCGCCGGCTGGACGGGCCGCGACGTGGCGATGGTCGAACACCATATCGCCGAACTAGAAGCCATCGGCGTGGCGCGCCCGAAAAGCGTGCCGACGTTTTACCGCGTGGCGGCGGCGCTGCTGTCGAGCGATGCCGCCATCGAAGTGCCGGGCCTGGATTCGTCCGGCGAGGCCGAGTTCGTGCTGTTTTCCACCGAATATGGCTTGCTGGTGGGGATAGGTTCCGACCACACGGACCGCAAGGTGGAAAGCTATGGCGTGACGGTGTCCAAGCAGATGTGCGGCAAGCCCGTGGGCGATACCCTGTGGCGCTATGCCGACGTGGCCGGCCATTGGGATCAGTTGCAGATGCGTTCCTGGCGCGAACGCGCCGGCGTACCTGCCCTGTACCAGGATGGCCCCGTGACCCGCATGCTGTCGCCGGAAGACCTGATCCTGCGCTACACGGGGCAAGCGACTCTGCCCGTGGGCAGCGCGATGTTCTGCGGCACGCAACCGATCATTGGCGAAATGGGCCATGGCGACGCGTTCGAGCTGGAGCTGTATGATCCAGCCTTGCAGCGCTGCCTGCAGCACCGCTATGCCGTGCAAACCCTGCCCGTGGAAGGATAAGAGAATGACCCAGTTGACCAAGACTATCCGCGAACTGGCCGCCGACCTGGCCGCCGGCCGCCTCACCAGCGTGGCACTGACACAGCAGATGCTGGCGCGCGCCGAGGCGCACCGGGCGCAAGGCGGCCATGCGTATGTCAGCCTCGATGGTGAACAGGCGCTGATGGAAGCGCGGGCCAGCGATGCGGCGCGCGCCGCGGGCATCGTGGCCTCGCCGCTGGCCGGCGTGCCTATTTCCATCAAGGACCTGTTCGACGTCAGGGGGCAGGTCAGCAGCGCCGCCTCGCTGGCGCTGGCCGATGCGCCGCCCGCCGGTGCCGATGCGCTTGCCGTGGCGCGCCTGCGCGCGGCCGGCGCCGTCCTGCTGGGCCGCACCAACATGAGCGAATTTGCATTCTCCGGCCTGGGATTGAATCCCCATTACGGCACGCCGCGCAATCCGCACGACGGCACACGCGTGGCGGGCGGCTCCACCTCGGGCGGCGCCGTCACGGTGGCCTTGGCGATGGCGGCCGGCGCGCTGGGCACGGACACGGGCGGCTCGATCCGCATCCCGTCCGCGTTTTGCGGCCTGACGGGCTTCAAGCCGACGGCGGCGTCCGTGTCGCTGGCCGGCACAGTGCCGTTATCTCGCTCCCTCGACTCGGCCGGCCCCATCGCACACAGTGTCGATTGCTGCGCCATTTTGTACGCAGCGTTGTCGGGCCATGACATCGGCGCGCAGGCACCAGCATTGAAAGGCTTGCGCTTCGGCGTTACCCTTGACTACGTCGGTACGCACGTGGAGCCGCAGGTGCAGCAGGCTTTCGATGCCGCGCTGGACAAATTGCGCGCGGCCGGCGCGCAGGTGGAACCGTTCGATTTCCCCGAATTGCTGGAACTGCCGGGTATCAATGGCAGCGGCGGCCTGGTGGCGGCGGAAGCGTGGCACTGGCACAAGGCCTTACTTGAAGAGAAGGGCGCGCAATACGACCAGCGCGTGGCGGCGCGTATCCGCCGCGGCCAGCAGCAAGGCGCAGCGGACTACATCGACTTGCTCGATGCGCGCGCGCGCCTGATCGCCATCGCGAAGCAGCGTCTGGCGCCATTCGACGCCTGGCTGATGCCCAGCGTGGCTGTTCTCGCACCGGAAATTGCCCCGCTGGAAGCGGATGACGCCACCTTCTTTGCCACGAACGGCCTGGTGCTGCGCAACGCCAGCGTGATCAACTTCCTCGACGGCTGCGCCTTGTCCCTGCCTTGCCATGCGAATGGCGAATTGCCCGTGGGCCTGGGCATCTGCGGCCTGGCCGGCGCCGACGATACAGTGCTGAAAATTGGCCGCGCCGTGGAGGCGCTGCTGCGGGGGAGTGGAAAAGAATAGTGCCTCAGTGCAGGAAAATGCCGGGTTTGTAATATGATAGCTGGCATTGACATGGGATAGTCGCGCTTCGGGCGCCGGCAAACTTCAACTGTGCACCGATACGACCTGATTAGCTGTCATGACTGCGGCGCGCTGTACCGCAAACGTCCGCTGCGTCCACGCGAAAAGGCGCGCTGCATCCGTTGCCGCTCGGTGCTATACCGGGGCGCGCACGCGCGCGGCGCATCGGCCGAATTGACCAAGGTGGTGGCGCTGACCCTGGGCGCCGCCTTCGTCTTCCTGATCGCCCAGTTTTTTCCCATCGTCGAACTCGACGTCAACGGCCTGACCTCCAGCGCCACCTTGCTCGGCTCCATCCGCGTGCTGTGGTCCGAGCAGATGCACATCGTGGCGACGATGGTGTTCCTGTTTACCATCCTCTTTCCCGCCATCGAACTCGCTTCCCTGCTGTATGTGGCGCTGGGCTTGCGCGGCGGCGTCAAAGTGCCGGGCTTTAACCGCGTGCTGCGCGCCGTGCAGACGGCGCGCGAGTGGGGCATGACGGAAGTGCTGATGATCGGCATCCTGATTACCGTCGTGAAGATGACCAGCCTGGCGACCGTGCTGCCGCAACCGGGGCTGTTCGCGTTTGGCGCGCTGACCCTGATGCTGGCCATCGTCGTTTCGTTTGATCCCAAGGCCCTGTGGAACCTGGGCGACGACCTGACCCGTCAAGCGCTGCCCGGCATCCGCTACAAGGCTTTCGCGCCGGGCGCGAAGATCGTGCCTTGCCACGCCTGCGGCCTGGTGGCGCCGCCTCTGGGCAAGGGCAAGCATCTGGCGTGCGTGCGCTGCGGCACGGCCCTGCACGTACGCAAACCGGACAGCATCAACCGTACCTGGGCCTTGCTGATCGCCGCCATGATCCTCTACATTCCCGCCAACCTGCTGCCCGTGATGGTGACGTATTCCCTGTTTGGCGCACAAAACGACACCATCATGAGCGGCGTGGTGCTGTTCTGGACCAGCGGCTCGAAAGGCCTGGCCATCATCATTTTCATCGCCAGCGTGGTCGTGCCGATGTTGAAACTGGGCGTGCTGGCGCTGCTGGCGTTCACGGCGCAGCGGCGTTCGCGCTGGCGGCCGCGCCAGCGCACCATCTTGTACCGCATGGTCGAATTCATCGGCCGCTGGTCCATGCTCGACATCTTTGTCGTCACCCTGACGGTGGCGCTGGTGCGCTTCAAGTCGCTGGCCGTGATCACGGCCGGACCCGGCGCGCTGGCCTTTGGCGCCGTGGTGGTGCTGACCATGCTGGCAGCGATGCAGTTCGACCCGCGCCTGATCTGGGACCCCGTCGACGGGCAGGTGCCGGGAGAGGAAGAACCCGTGGTGGTGGCAAATACCGGAAACAATACAGTTATTGGAGAACAGCATGTCTGACAAAGAAGCAGGCGACCTTGCCGAAACGGGTGGCCAGGGCGTCCCCCCGTTGCCGGAACCCGATGTGGAACAGGGCAGCCGCTGGCTGCCGTCGCTGGTATGGCTCATTCCGCTGCTGGCCGCGCTGATCGGCGCCGGCCTGGCCGCCAAGTCCATCCTCGACCAGGGACCCACGGTGACGGTCAGCTTCAAGAGCGCCGAAGGTCTGGAGCCGGGCAAGACCAAGGTCAAGTACAAGGATGTCGACATTGGCCAGGTGCGCGCCATTACCCTCGGCGAGGACTTGAGCAAGGTGCTGGTGACGATCGACATGAGCAAGGAAGCGCGGCGCTTCGCTACCGCCGATTCGCGCTTCTGGGTGGTGCGCCCGCAGATCGGTGCCAGCGGCGTGACGGGGCTGGGCACCTTGCTGTCGGGTGCCTACATCGGCGTCGACACGGGCAAGTCGGAAGCCAAAA
This sequence comes from Janthinobacterium sp. 78, assembly GCF_003096775.1. NCBI lineage: Bacteria > Pseudomonadati > Pseudomonadota > Betaproteobacteria > Burkholderiales > Oxalobacteraceae > Janthinobacterium > Janthinobacterium sp. 78. Next base: position 1,431,132 of record NZ_QENT01000001.1, read on the forward strand.
AGGAGAACTTCGTCGGCATGGAAAACCCGCCCGCCGTGGCCGGTGACCAGAAGGGCAAGCTGTATACGCTGCATGCGGACAGCCTCGGCTCCGTCGACGTGGGCTCGCCGCTGTTCTTCCACCGCCTGCGCGTGGGCAAGGTGGTCAGCTTCGCGCTGGACAAGGATGGCAATGGCATCACCATGTCGGTCTTCGTGAACGCCCCGTACGACCAGTTCGTCGGCAAGAATGCGCGCTGGTGGCATGCCAGCGGCGTCGACGTGCGCCTCGATTCGAGCGGCTTCAAATTGAATACGCAGTCGCTGGCGGCCATGCTGGTGGGCGGCATCGCCTTCGAGGCGGAAAACGGTCGCAAGCCCGAGGAGCCCGCGCCGGCCAATACCAATTTCCGCCTGGCGGCCGACGAGGCCAGCGCCATGCGCGAACCCGATGGCGAGGCGATCACCACCGTCTTCTATTTCGACCAGTCCCTGCGTGGCTTGCAGCCTGGCGCCACGGTGGACTTCCGCGGCATCGTGCTGGGCGAGGTGCGCTCGGTGGGCATCGAATTCGATCCCGTGAAGAAGAACTTCCGCATGCCCGTCACCGTCAGTCTGTATCCGGCCCGCCTGGGCATGCGTTTCAAGACGGCCGTCGACGATGCGGAAGGCTCGGCCGGCCACCAGCTGCTCGAACGCATGGTCAGCCGCGGCTTGCGCGCGCAGCTGCGCACGGGCAACCTGCTCACCAGCCAGCTGTACATCGCGCTGGACTTCTTCCCGAAAGCGCCGAAGGTGGCGCTGGACTTGAACAGGTATCCGCTGGAAGTGCCCACCGTGCCCAATACCCTGGATGAACTGCAGACGCAGATCGCCAGCATCGCCCGCAAGCTCGATCAGGTGCCATATGCGGAGATCGGCAACAATTTGAATGCCACCATCAAGCAGGCCAATACCCTGTTCAAGCAGCTCGATGGCCAGGTGGTGCCGGAAATGCGCGATACCCTGACGGCGGCGAAGCAAACCTTTGGCACGGCCGAACAGGTGCTGCAAAAGGATTCGCCGCTGCAGTCGGACGTGCGCCAGGCCTTGCAGCAACTGACGCAAACCCTGCAATCGCTCAATGCCCTGTCGGATTATCTGGAACGTCATCCCGAGTCCCTGATCCGCGGTAAAAAAGGAGATGAAAAAAAATGATGAAACCGATTTTTTCCGCGCTGCTGGCTGGCAGCCTGCTGGGCGCCTGCTCCACGCCCCAGTCCGAGCATTTCTATACGCTCAGTGGCGGCGCCGATGCGCAGCCGGCCAAACCCGTCAAATACTATGTCGAGGTGCTGGCCGTCAGCGTGCCGCAGCAGGTGAGCCGTAACCAGTTTGTTGTGACGGCGCCGTCGGGACGCATCGAATTGCTGGAGCAGCAGCGCTGGGCGGGGCCGCTGGCCGGCGAGATCGGCCAGGCCCTGTCGACGGCCGTGACGAACGATCTGGGCGCCATCGATGTGTTCCGCACGCCGCATCCCGACAACCTGCCCGTGTACCGCATCAGCACCAATGTGCAGCGTTTCGAGTCCGTGATGGGCCAGTATGCGCTGATCGATGCCGTGTGGAGCGTGCGCCAGCTGGCCAGCAACAAGGTGGTGACTTGCCGTACGATCGCCAATGAAAAGGTGGGCGCGGGCTACGATGAACTGGTGCTGGGCCACCGCCGCGCCGTGGGCCGCATCGCCGCCGATACGGCCAGCGTGGTGCGCGCTTTTGACAACGGCAACGCCGCCTGCCCGGCATCCTGAGCCGCTTTTCGCTACCCAGTCCCGGCGGCCGCTGGTAAAATGCGGCCATGGGAATGACCTTGTTCACGCGCCGCTTTGCCGCCTGGATCGCCTGCTTTGCGATCCTGCTGGCGGCGCTCGCGCCATCGATTTCCCAGGCCGTCGCCAACGCCAAGCAGGAATCCGGCTCCGGCTGGGCGGAAATCTGCTCGGTGGCCGGCATCCGTTTTGTCCAGCTTGTGCAGGGCGATGACGGCGCCGCCGACGAAAAATCCGGTGGCAAGGCCATGCAGATGGAGCATTGCGCCTTCTGTTCCACGCATGCGGGTTCCGTCGGCCTGCCGCCCGCCAGCCCCGTGCTGCCGCTGCCCGTTGCCAGCGGTACGGCCATTTTCCCGGCGCTGTACTACCAGTCCCCATCCCCGCTGTTCATCTGGTCCACCGCGCAGTCGCGCGCGCCGCCCGCCCTCGTCTAAGTCCATGCATTTTTAGTGCTGGCGCTGTCCACCTTACGGTGTGACGCGCAGCATCCGCACACTTATACGAGAATCACATGCACAAGAAATTATTGGTACTGGCCGTCGCCATCACCGTGGCCTACCCCTGCGCGCGGGCGCAGCAACTTGATCAAGCCGACCATGCCATCGACACCGTCGTCGTTTCCGGTTCGCGCGCGCAATCGTGGCTGTCCGAGACGCCGCAGGCCATCGGCGTCGTCAATGCCAAAACGCTGGAACGCGACAAGCCCAAGACCATGGGCGATATCCTCAACCGCATCGCCGGCGTGTACTGGAATGACCTGGGCAATGAGCAGCACAGCATGAGCATCCGCCAGCCCATCGGCACGAATGCCGTCTACCAGTACCTGGAAGACGGCATCCCCATCCGTCCGCTGGGCGTCTTCAACCACAATTCGCTCAATGAAATGAACATGGCGGGGGCCAGCGGCGTGGAAGTGGTGAAGGGTGCGGCCTCGTCGCTGTATGGCAGCAATGCCGTCGGTGGCGCCGTCAATTTCCTGACGGCCGGCGCCAGCGCCACACCGACGGCCAAGGTGGGCGTGCGGCGCGATAACGTGGGCGGTTTCACCCGCTACGACACCTCCGCCAGCGATACCTGGGGTCCGCTGGGATTGCGCTTTTCTCATTACAGCTCGCGCCGTTCGCGCGACAACTGGCAAGAGTACAGCTATGGCGACAAGGATTCGTTCTCGCTGCGCGCCGACTATGCGCTCAGCCCCACCTCGCAGCTGCGCGCCACCATCGTCCACACGGATCTCGATGCGGCCATGACGGGCAGCCTGTTCGAGAATGACTACCGCAACAATCGCGGCAAGAGCCTGAACACGTTTACCTACCGCAAGGACAAGACCACGCGCATGAATCTGGCGTGGGAGGGCGCGACGACGGCCCATGGCACCAGCACCGTTACCGTGTTTACGCGCAAAAATGACCATGGGCAGATTCCTGCGTATTCCATCGGCAGCTGCGCAGGCATGCTGTGCAAGGGCGTCATCAACAACAACCACGTCGATTCGCTGGGGCTGGACGTGAAACATCAGCAGGAATTCGCGTGGCTGCGTTCGCGCCTGATCGCCGGCGTGTATGTCGACAAGAGCGACAATCCCTTCGTCAGCGATAACCTGTCCATCGTGCGCGATGCGGCCACGGGCCGCTACCTGCGCTATACGCTGGCCAATGCGTCCAATCCGCAGGGTGTGCGCGACTATCAGACTGACATTCTGAACACGGCCGTCTTCGCGCAATGGGAATTTTCACCGCTGGCCGGCACGCGCGTGGTGCTGGGCGGCCGTTCGGACGCCATCCGCTACGATTACCACAACAATCTGGCGCCAGGTGGCAGCGCCAGTTACGGCGCGCCCGACGAGTCGCGCAGCTTTTCGCATGTGAGCCCGAAGCTGGGCGCCACCTACGCCATCGGCCAGGCGGGCAGCGCGTATGCGAACGTCAGCCAGGGTTTTACCCCGCCCGAGGTGAGCCAGCTGTATGGCAAGACGGGCATCGCCGACCTGCAGCCATCTGTCTACAACAATTATGAACTGGGCTTGCGCTGGGCCTTTTTGCAGGGTCGCTTGAAACTCGACACGGCCCTGTACCGCCTCGACGGGCGCGACACCATCGTCAGCTATACGCTCTCGCCTGGCAACAGCGAAAACCGCAATGCGGGACGCACGCGCAGCGAAGGGCTGGAGCTGGGCCTGAACTACGACAGTGGCCCGTTCGACGCGCGCTTTGCCACGGCCATCGCGCGCCACCGCTACCTGCGTTACCAGGTGTCCGCCAGCCTCGATTACAGCGGCCGCAGCATGCCGCAGGCGCCGCGCGACATCACCTCGATCGAGATCGGCTACAAGCCCGTGGCCGGCGCGCGTATCGCGCTCGAAGCCGTGCACCAGGGCCGCTACTGGATGAACAATGCCAATACGGTGGAGTACAAGGGCCACGCACTGCTGAACCTGCGCGCCAGCTACCAGCTCGCGCGCGGGCTGGAAGCGTGGGCGCAGGTGCGCAATCTGATGGACAAACGCTATGCCGATTCGGCCAGCAGCAGTTATTCGGGTGTGGGCAGTTACGCGGCCAATACGCAGAACCAGTACACGCCCGGTGCGCCGCGCAGCGTGATGCTGGGCCTGGGCTATACCTTCAACGCACTGTGAGGCTGGCCATGGACGATCACACCTTTCTCATCGCACGGCGTAAAAGCCTGTACTGGCGCATCCACTTCTGGGCCGCGCTGATCGCCTCGCCGTTTGCGCTGGTGGCCACCCTGACGGGTATTTTGTATGTGTTCACGCCGCAGATCGAGGCAAGGCTGTACCAGCACCTCGACCATGTGACGCCGCAGGCGTCGATGCTGCCGCTGGACGCCGCCGTGGCGGCAGCCGAACGGGCGGCGCCGCGTGTCTGGACAGTGCAACACGTGGTGCCGCCGTTTCAACAGGACGACGCGGTGCAGGTGGCGTTCGCGCCACCCGGCGGCGCGCAGGATGAACATGCGGGCCATGGCGGACATGCCGCGCCGGTCACGCCCCCCAGGCCGAAGTTCGGCCTGCCCGCGCAAGCCATCATCGTGTATGTGAATCCGTATGACGCGCGCGTGCTGGGCAGCCTGGCCAGCAGCGAGCGCTTCGGCAACTGGGCGAAAAAACTGCATTCGCGCCTGCTGCAAAACGATGGCTGGCGCTGGATGATCGAGCTGGCCGCCAGCTGGCTGATGGTGATGCTGGTGACGGGCGTGGTGCTGTGGTGGCCGCGCGGCGCGCAATCTGGCTTGCCGAAGCGGGGCGCGCGGGGGCGCAATGGCTGGCGCCAGTGGCATGCTTTTCTCGGCGTGGCGCTCGGCATCGTCAGCGTCGTGATCCTGACGACAGGGCTGACGTGGAGCCAGCAGGCGGGCGGACGCATCCGCGCGCTGCGCGACATCAGCGGCCAGGCGCCGCCGCCCGTGCCGCGCGGTTTGCATTCGCGCGAGGAGGGCGCGCCGCTCGACTGGCAGGATGCGTGGCAGGTGGCGCGCAGCCATGCACTGGCCATCGCCGTGCAGCTGACGGCGCCGGCCAGCCAGGACGATGTGTGGCGCGCCACCATGGCCGACCGCAGCCAGCCCACCTTACGCTTCGATCTGCAATTCGACGCCTACAGCGGCAAGCCTTTGTACTATGCGGGGTGGCAGGCGCAGACGGCGTTCGGCAAGGCCACGGCCATCGGCATTCCATTTCATCGCGGGGAGTTCGGCTGGTGGAACCAGGCCTTGCTGCTGCTGTTTGGCGCCAGCGTGCTGTTCTCGCTGGTGTCGGGCTGGGTGATGTTCTTCAAGCGCCGCCCGCCAGGCTCGCTGGGCTTGCCCCGGCTGCTGCCGGGCGCCTGGACCTCGCCGTCCGCGCTGGCCTGGCTGGTGGCGGCCGGCATGTGCGCGCTGATGCCGCTGCTGCTCATTTCCGGCGGCATGCTGATGCTGCTGGAGCTGCTGCTGGCGAAATGGGGTGCGCGTATCGGCAGGGTGCGTCTGCGCTAGAATAAGGGGCGCGGCCAGGCTCGTTGCCATGGGCCGCACCCTTGCAATGGCTGAACATGATATTCATCGACTTTCCCGCCTTGTCCGCACTGGCCGCCGCGTCGGCCCTGGTGACAAAAAAATGCAGCTGCTGCACCGTGCCGCTCGATGCCTGGCAACGCCTGCCCACCTCGCTGGAGCTGGATCGGTTTGAAGAAATCGGCACCCTGCGCGAAGACCCGTACGAGGAACCGACGTTTGCCGAATACCACCCGCATGGTACGCGTTATGACAGCATCGAGGCGCCCATCGCGCCCCGTTACTATCCCGCCAACCTGAGCCAGGTGGCGCGCTGCCTGAACTGCGGCCGCCACTACCTGCGCTACAACGAGGCGGGCGGCTATTTCACGGAGCTGCGCATCCGCGCGCTGCGGCCGGCATTGCTGGCCGACGCAGCGTGATGCGTCGCCGGGTTTAGTCTGCGCGCAGGAAGTCCAGCAGTCGTCCCGTAAAGGCCAGTTCCGCTTCGATGTTCGACAGGTGCGACGCGTCGACGGTGGCCACGTCCGCATGGAAGATAGCCTGCTGCATCAGCAAGGCATCGGCGATGGTGGTGACCGGATCGAGCGTGCCGGCGATGATCAGTGTCGGTGCGGCGATGGCATGGATGGCGCCGCGCAGGTCGGCGCTGGCCAGGGCGTCGCAGCAGCTGGCATAGCCTTCGGCATCCTGGCGGCGCAACTTGTCGAGCATGGCGGCGATGGTGGCCGGGCGCGCGGCGATGAATCCCGGGCTGAACCAGCGTCCGGCCGCGCCGTCCGCGATGGCGTCGAGTCCCTCCTGGCGCACGGCGCGCGCACGGCTATTCCACCCTTCCTGTGTGCCTACCTTGCCCGCTGTATTGGCCAGCACCAGCTTGCGCAGGCGTTGCGGCGCATGGATGGCGAGCCATTGTCCGATCACGCCGCCCATCGACAGGCCGCAGAAATGCGCCTGGCCGATCCGCAGGTGGTCGAGCAGGCCTGCCACGTCCTGGCCCAGCATCTGCACGCTGTAGGGGCCGGGCGGACTGCCGGAGGCACCATGGCCGCGCGTGTCATAGCGCAGCACGTGGAAGTGCGGCGCCAGTGCTTCGGCTTGCGCATCCCACATGGACAGGTCCGTGCCCAGTGAGTTCGACAGCACTACGCAGGGTTTGTGCGGATCGCCTTCGCTGCGGTAATGCAGTGATAGTCCATTGATGTCTGCGATTGGCATATGCGCCCCTTATCCCTGATCGCCGCCACCGACAGGCAGCACGCTGCCCGTGATGTACGACGCTTCATCCGAGGCGAGAAACAGGATCGCGCCCACTTGTTCGTCGATGCTGCCATAGCGGTGCATGGCGCTGCTGGCGATGGTCTGGTCGACGATGCCCTGATACCAGCGCAGCTCTTGTTCATTGAGTGGCGTACTGTTGCGCGGAATCGCGCGTGGCGGCGCTTCCGTGCCGCCCGTGGCGACTGCATTGACGCGGATGCCGTGTTGCGCGTTTTCCAGCGCCAGGCTGGCCGTCAGCGCATTCACGCCACCTTTGGCCGCCGCGTACGGCACGCGGTAGATGCTGCGCGTGGCGATCGACGAGACATTGACGATGGCGCCGCTGCCCTGTTCCAGCATGGCCGGCAGCACCGCGCGGCAGCACCAGAGAGTGGGGAACAGCGAACGGCGGATTTCCGCTTCGATCTGTTCTTCCCGGTAGACCTCGAAAGGCTGTGCCCAGATGGTGCCGCCCACATTGTTGATCAATACGTCGATGCGGCCGAAATCGGCCATGGCCAGTTCGGCCAGCTGGCGCGCGCCTGCATAGTGTTCCAGATCTGCCTTGCAGACGCTGACGCGCGCGCCCAGGGCAATCGCTTCGGCTGCCACCTGTTCGACCAGATCGGCGCGATCAGCCAGCACCAGCTGCGCGCCTTCGCGCGCGGCGCGCAGCGCCACGCCGCGGCCTATGCCCTGCGCCGCGCCCGTTACCAGCACGACCTTGTCGGAAAATCGTTGACGATCACTCATTGTTCACGCTCCGCTGCTTGCCGAGAATTTCTCGTAGTAGAAGTTGGCGGGCGTCACACCCGTCTCATTGAGCCAGTTGCGCACCGCATCGACCATGGCGACAGGGCCGCACAGGTACACATCGACATCGCCGCCGTTCATCCATGCCGGCTCCACGTGGGCAGTCGCATAGCCCTTGCGCGCATGCGCGCTGTCGGCGGCCGCCACGCAGGTGACATAGGAGAACTGCGGATGGGCAGAGGCGATGCGGGCGAGCTGCTCCAGTTCCACCAGGTCGTGCTCATTGGTGACGGCGTACACCATGCGCACGGGCTGGGGAAAGCCGTGCGTGGCCAGGGCGCCCAGCATTGACAAAAATGGCGCGATGCCGGTACCGCCCGCCAGCAGCAGGACAGGGCGTTGCACGGGCCGCAGGTAGAAGCTGCCATAGGGACCGGCGAAGCTGGCCGCTGCGCCCGGTTGGGCCGCGTCGCTCAGGTAGCCGCTCATCTGCCCGCCAGGGACATTGCGCACCACGAACTGCGCCTGGGCCGCGCCTGGCGCGGAGCTGAACGAGTACGAGCGTGTCAGCGCGGTGCCGGGAATGGCCACGTTGACGTACTGGCCCGGCAGAAAGTCGAGCGCGGCAGGATCGGCCAGGTCGATGGCGAAGGCGATCGTCGATGGCGACAGATGCCGTACCGCTGCCACCGTGCCGGCGTGGCTGGCCACGGCCGTCTTGCAGGCGGCGGAGGTGGCCGGGATCTTCACCACGCAGTCGGAGGTGGGGCGCATCTGGCAAGCCAGGATATGGCCTTGCGCCGCTTCTTCCGGCGTCAGCGCATCCTCGATATAACTCGATGCGGGCAAGTCGTAGCTGCCCGACTCGCAGTGCCCGCGGCAGGTGCCGCAAGCGCCGTCGCGGCAATCGAGCGGGATGTTGATTTTCTGGCGATAAGCCGCATCGGACAGCTTTTCATTGTCGTTACATGAAATGAAGCGGGTGATCCCGTCTTCGAATTGCAGGGCGATGTTATGGCTCATCGTCGGTCTCCTTGCTGGTGAAGCTTGTTAAATGTGGTACACGTCGATGACCTGGTTGATGTAGTCGTTCTTCAGGACGACATACTTGTTCAGGATCAGCGGCTGTGCGCCGGAAAAGTCGATGATGTAGCGCGACATGCCGAAGTAGCTGTAGTCGCGCTTGTAGCGATGGCTCAGCGTATGCCAGTTGAAGCGCACCGTGCAGATGGCGCCGTCCTGGCTTTCCAGCTCGATGTTGGCGATGTTGTGGCTGGTGCGCGTGTCCGGCATGCTGGCGCTGGAACGCTCGGTCTTGATGCGGAAGACGCGGTCTTCCAGGCCCTGTCGGGTCGGGTAGAAGATCAGCGAAATTTCGCGCTGCGGATCGGTGACCAGGGTGTCGTCATCGTCCCAGGCCGGCATCCAGAATTGTGCATCCGGGTGGTAGCAATCGAGCCAGTCGTCCCATTGTTCGTCGTCCAGCAGGCGGCTTTCGCGGTACAGGAAACTGGCGATGTCGTGCTGCGCGATGGCGCTCATGGCTGTTCTCCCTGTGCGGCGAGGGCTTTTTTCATGACGTCGAGCCAGTAGCGGTGCTGCACCGTATACAGGCCTTCATCCTCGGTGCGCGCGCCACTCATGATTGGCGCCAGCCCGATCTCTTGCGCGGCCGCGTCGGCGCCCTCGATCCAGTGCGTGGCACCGCGGCACATGTCGTTCCATGGCATTGCGCTGCCCGCATAGCCCTGCTGGCAGGCGCGGAATTCTTCCAGGTCATCCGGTGTGGCCATGCCGCTGACGTTGAAGAAGTCTTCGTACTGGCGGATGCGCTGCGCACGCGCTGCGTCGTCCTCGCCCTTCGGCGCAATGCAGTAGATTGTGACTTCGGTCTTGTCGACGGAGATCGGGCGCAGCAAACGGATTTGTGAGCCGAACTGGTCCATCAGGTAGACGTTCGGGTACAGGCAAAGATTGCGCGAACGGCTGATCATCCAGTCCGCCGTTGGCTTGCCGAACTGGCGCGCGTAGTCCGCGTGGCGCGCGAAGTTGGGCCGATCCTGCGGATTGGCCCATTGCGTCCACAGCAGCATGTGCCCCTGTTTGAAGGCATAGAAGCCGCCGCCCTGGCGGCCCCAGTTACCCGCATCCATGGCGCGGATCTTGTCTTCGCGCTGCGCCGCCTGCTCCTTGCGGCGGTTGGTGGTGGCCGCATAGTTCCAATGCACGGCCGAGACGTGGTAGCCGTCCGCGCCATTTTCGGCCTGCAGCTTCCAGTTGCCTTCGAAGGTATAGGTGGATGCGCCGCGCAGCACTTCCAGGCCGTCCGGCGACTGGTTGACGATCATATCGATGATCTTGCCAGCCTCGCCGAGGAATTCTTCGAGTGGCGCCACATTGTCGTTCAGGCTGCCGAACAGGAAGCCCTTGTAGTTGGCGAAGCGCGCGACTTTTTTCAGGTCGTGCGAACCTTCCTTGTTGAAGCATTCCGGATAGCCCGCGTTCTCCGGGTCCTTTACCTTCAGCAGCTTGCCGCTGTTGTTGAAGGTCCAGCCGTGGAAAGGGCACGTATAGGTAGCCTTGTTGCCCCGCTTGTGGCGGCACAGCTGCGCGCCGCGATGGCTGCAGGCGTTGATGAAGGCATTCAGCTCACCTTGCCGGTTGCGCGCGATGAAGACGGGCTGGCGGCCAATGTGCGTGGTGTAGTAGTCATTGTTGTTGGCGATCTGGCTTTCATGCGCCAGGTAGATCCAGTTGCCCTCGAAGATGTGCTTCATCTCGAGTTCGAACAGGGCTTCATCGGTGAAGGCGCTGCGGTGCAGGCGATGGTCGCCCGTGGCCTGGTCCTCGACCAGCAAGGCATCGAGATCGGGCGCCGGGCTGGCGGCTGGCCGGTATGGGTGGATGGGGATCATGGCATGACCTCTAGGCGGCTGCGCGGTTGCGTTCGATTTGCGAGGTCGGTGCGGCTGCGGTTTCCGGATACAGGTGGAAGTCGAAGTCGATCGAGGCAAACGGCTGTTGCAGGTCCTTTTCGGCGATGGCTGCGGCATTGCTGACATGCGTGACGGCCGGCACCAGGCCTTCGCGGCTGGCAAAGGCGAAGTCGTCCCACAGGTAGGCATCGCCATCGATGTTGATCTGCGTGGTCAGCTGGCGCTGGCCTTCGGCGCTGATGAAAAAGTGGATGTGGGCAGGGCGCTGGCCATGGCGGCCCAGCAGGTCGAGCAGGTGCTGCGTGCTGCCATCCGGCGGACAGCCGTAGCCCTTGGGCATGATGCTGCGGAACTGATAGCGTCCCTGTGCGTCGGCGTAGATGGTGCGGCGCAGATTGAAGGATGACTGGCTCTGGTCGAAGAACGAGTAATTGCCCATCAGGTTGGCGTGCCAGACTTCAACCTTGGCGCCCGGCAGCGGCTTGCCCTGCTGGTCGTAGACGGTACCCTGCATGAACAGCACTTCAGCCTGTGCGCTTTCGCTACCGTCGTCAAGACGGGCAAAGCCTTCGCTTGCGGGGGCGCCGGCGACATACAGCGGGCCTTCGATGGTGCGCGGCGTGCCGCCTTGCAGTCCGGCCCTGGCCTCGGCTTCGTCGGCGCGGATATCCATGAAGCGCTCCAGGCCCAGGCCTGGCGCCAGCAGGCCCAGTTCATGTGCGGCGCCCGCGTTGGCAAGGAAGTCCAGGCCAGTCCAGAATTCGGCGGGCTGGATATCGAGGTCTTCCATGGCCTTGCACAGATCGCCCACGAGGCGCAGGACGATGGCCTGCACGCGTGGATGGGCCGGCCGGTCGGCGGCGTCGACGATCCAGCTTTTTACCAGGGTATCGATGTCATTGTGTGTCATGTTTGTCTCCTCTGTTGGGAATGATGCTGCGGCGGTTAAAGATCGTTGGCGCGGACCGAAGATGGATGCCGGCACAGGGGCATCACCTCGATCTGCATGTAGGGGTATAGCGGCAGCGACAGCAGCAGCGCGTGCAGCTCCTCGTTGCCGGCCACGTCGAAGATGCTGACGTTGGCATACTGGCCGGCGATGCGCCACAGATGGCGCCACTGACCCTGTTCCTGCAGGCGCTGCGCCAGCGCTTTTTCTTCCTTCTTCAGCGCGTCGGCCCGGTCGGCTGGCATGTCGGGCGGCAGTTTTACATCCATCCTCACGTGAAACAGCATGGCAATCTCCTTATTGGCGCGCCAGGCGGCGCAGTTTGTCGGTGTCTATCTGTACGCCCAGGCCGGGACCGGTGGGCACCTGCAGCATGAAGTCGCGGTAGACCAGCGGCTCACGCAGGATTTCCTCGGTCAGCAACAGGGGCCCGAACAGCTCCGTATCCCACGACAGGTCGGCAAAGGTGGCGCACAGGTGGGCGCTGGCCGCCGTGCCGATACTGCCTTCGAGCATGGTGCCGCCATACAGGCCGATGCCGGCCAGCTGTGCCACGGTGGCCACTTGCTGCGCGGGGATCAGCCCCCCCGACTGGGTAATCTTGACGGCATACACGTCGGCGCTGCCGGCGCAGGCCAGGCGGAAGGCGTCGCCGGGGCCGTGCAGCGCCTCGTCGGCCATGATGGCGACGTCGAAACGGGCAGCCAGGCGGCCCAGCGCGGCCGTGTTATCGGCGCGCACCGGTTGTTCGATCAGGTCCACGCCGCCATCCTGCAGTGCGGCGATGCCGCGCATGGCATCGAGTTCGCTCCACGCCTGGTTGACGTCGACCCGCACGCTGGCCGCGTCGCCCAGGGCGCGCTTGATGGCCAGCACATGCGAGACATCGTCAGCCACGCTGCGCGAGCCGATCTTCAGCTTGAAGATGCGGTGGCGGCGCAGTTCCAGCATCTGCTGCGCTTCGGCGATGTCCTGCGCCGTGTCGCCGCTGGCCAGGGTCCAGGCGACAGGCAGCGCATCGCGCACGCGGCCGCCCAGCAGTTCGCTCAGCGGCACACCCAGGCGCTGGCCCTGCGCATCGAGCAAGGCTGTCTCGATCGCGCATTTGGCAAAGCGGTTGCCCTGGATGGTCTTGCGCACTTTCGCCATGGCCATGGCCACACCGCTCGCCTCCATGCCGACCAGCAGGGGGGCGATATGCGTGTCGATATTTGTCTTGATGCTTTCCGGGCTCTCTTCGCCATAGTTCAGGCCACCGATGGTGGTCGCTTCGCCCCAGCCCTCGATGCCGTCGGCGCAGCGTACGCGCACCAGCACCAGCGTCTGCGACTTCATGGTGGCTACCGACATCTTGTGCGCGCGGATGGTTGGCACGTCGGCGAGGATGGTTTCTATGCTGAGTATCATATTTAATTTGTATAATGTGAGCAGGTATGTGTACGATATTCCCCGTCACCCCCCACGTCCAACACTGTTTTGGTATGGTTTCAATACTTAAAAGGTATATATGGAGTTGCGTCACCTGCGTTATTTCGTTGCCGTCGCGGAAGAGAAGAATTTCACGCGGGCCGCCGAGCGCCTGCATATCGCCCAGCCGCCGTTAAGCCGCCAGATCCAGCAGCTGGAAGAGGAACTGGCAGTGCAGCTGATCGAAAAGGGATCGCGTCCCTTGCGCCTGACCGAGGCGGGACGCTTCTTTTATGCGCATGCGCAGGAGCTGCTGGCCAAGGCTGCCGACCTGAAGACGATGACCCAGCGCGTGGGCAAGATCGAGCGCACCTTGTCGATCGGCTTTGTCGCCTCTACCCTGTATGGCCTGCTGCCGGAGATCGTGCGGCGCTTTCGCGAACGCTATCAGGCGGTGGAGATCAGTTTTCACGAGATGACCACGATGGAGCAGCTGCAGGCATTGAAGGAAGGCCGTATCGATGTCGGCTTCGGCCGCCTCAAGCGCGAGGATGCCGCGATACGCCGCATCGTGCTGCGCGAGGAGCCGCTGATCGTGGCGCTGCCCATGGGGCACCGGCTCGCCGCGCAAGCAGGGCCGCTGAAGATGAACGACCTGCTGCACGACCCGCTCATCGTCTATCCGAAGTCACCCCGGCCCAGTTTTGCCGACCAGGTGCTGGCCACCTTCAGCGACCGCATGATCGTGCCGGAACAGGTGATCGAGGTGCGCGAGCTGCAGATCGCCATCGGCCTGGTGGGCGCCGGCCAGGGCATTGCCATCGTGCCCGACAGCCTGCAGGGCATGAAGCGCAACGACGTGGTGTACCGCGCCATCGACGACCGGCGCGCCGTATCGCCCATCATCTTCAGCGTGCGGCTGATGGACCGCTCGGAAGAACTGTCCAACATGCTCAGCGTAATCTATGAGATCTACGACGCCTGCAAGCTGCCCCACGTCAAGGAGGAACTGTAGCCCGACGTGGGGAGGCACCGTTTAGAACGCGTGGCGCACGCCCATCAGCACGCCGGACTGATTCAGCCCCGCGCCCACGGTACCGCCGGCATCGAGGGCGATGGCGGCACCGCCCTTGTTCTGCATGCGGCCCAGGGAGGCGTGGACGGCCGTGCGCTTGGACAGGTAATAGGTGGCGCGCAGCACCGCCAGATTGGATGCCTTCGGGCTGTCCTTGACGTCCAGGCGCGACAACTGGCCGTCGAGCTGCCACGGGCCGTCGAAGGTGTAGGACGCGCCCAGGTAATACAGGCCCAGGCGGCTGTCGCTGGCCGCATCGATGCGGCGCTCGATGGCGCCGCCGCCGATCTTGGTTTGTCCCAGCACCGCGTAGCCATTGAGCGAAATGCGCCGGTCGGTATCGGTTGCGCGCACCAGCCCGTTGGCCGCGCCGGGGCCGCCGCGCAACTGGTCGTACGAGGCCGAGGCGCCCCATGTCCTGGTATCCCAGGCCAGCATGCCCGTCACCTGGCGGCAGGCGCGCACATTGCCGGGCACTTCACCCGCGCAGCCGGTGGCGGCCGGCCCGCCCGCCGAAGATGCATCGCGCCCGAAACTGTAAGTGGCGCCCACCGTCAATTCCTTGAACACGCCCAGGTAGCCGATGGCGTTGTCGCTGCGCGCATTGGGCAGGTACAGATCGAGGCTGCTGATGCTGAAGATGTTGGGCCCGATGATGTCCGACCTGGCGGTGGCGAGGAAGGTCATGTTCACTTGCCGGCCCAGCATCAGCTGGCCGTAGGCATTTTTCAGGCCGACATAGGCGGCGCGGCCGAACAGGCGGTTGCCCTGGCCCGTTGTGCCCGTGTCGGCGCCGATGCCCGTCTCCAGTGCAAAGAGTGCCTGCATGCCGCCGCCCAGGTCTTCGCTGCCGCGAAAGCCGATGCGCGAGGGCAGCGAGGCCGTCAGCGACGGCATCTTGACGATGCTGTCGCCGGCGGCATTGGCATTGGTGGTGTAGGCCATGCCCAGGTCAAGCAGGCCGTACATGGTTACTTGCTGGGCGTGTGCACCCGTGCTCAGGCATCCTGCCGCGATCAATGCCGTGCAGGCGATGGTGTTGTTCATACTGGTCTCCGTTGTTGTCGTGATGTAGTGGTGCTTATGGTTGAACGGCGCGCGCGCGTGGCGGCATCGCCGGTGCCGCTTGCACCGAGGCCGAACGGCCATGGCGTATCAGCGATACGGCGATGACGGCGATGGCCGCAGGGATGGCGATGGCCATGAAATTCTGTTCCAGCGGCAGCGCCATGCCGACCAGGGTACCGATGGCGATGGGTGCCAGGATGGCGCCGCTGCGGCCCACGCCCGAAGCCCAGCCGATGCCGGTCGAACGGATCGCCATCGGATAGAACTGGCCCGCATAGGCATAGGTGACGATCTGCGTGCCGATGGTCGAGGCGCCGGCCAGGCCCACCAGCAGGAACAGCAGTTCGGTCGGCACCTTGAAGCCAAGCAGGGTAATCGATACGGCAGCCAGCGCGTACATGCCCATCAGCACATACTTGATGTTGAAACGGTCCGCCAGCCAGCCGCCGACGACGGCGCCGATGACGGCGCCGAAATTCAGCACCAGCACGAAGGTCAGGGCCGAACCGAGGCTGTAGCCGGCGCTGGCCATCAGCTTGGTGAGCCAGGAGCTGAGCGCATACACCATGAACAGGCACATGAAAAAGGCGATCCAGAACATCGCGGTGCTGAAGCCGCGCCCATCTTGGAACAGTTTGCCGATGGGCGCGCCCTCGGCGCGATCCTGCGCGGGCAGGGCGAAGCGGTCGCCCGCATCGGGACGATACGACGGCTCCATGCGCGCGACGATCTGCTTGAGTTCATCGAGGCGGTTTTCGCGGATCAGGAAGGGCATCGATTCGGGCAGCGTTTTCAGGATCACGGGTATCAGCAGCACGGGCAGGCCGGCGGCCAGGAAGACGGACGACCAGCCATAGGTTTCCAGCAGTCCCTTGCCCAGCAGCGCCGCCAGCATGCCGCCCACGGCATAGCCGCTGAACATCAGGGTGACCATGGTGGCGCGGATTTTCTTCGGCGAGTATTCCGTCATTTGCGCCACCACATTGGGCATCACCCCGCCGATGCCCAGCCCTGCCAGGAAGCGCATGGCGCTGAAGGTGTACGGGTCGTGCGTGAAGCCCGCCGCCGCCGTGAAGACGCTGAACAGCGCGATGCAGATGGCGATCGCTTTGCGCCGTCCGATACGGTCGGCGATGGTGCCGAGGAAGATGGCGCCAAACATCATGCCGAACAGCGCGGAACTGACCATGAAGCCCGCGTTTTGCGCTGTCACGCCCATGTCCTTCATGATCGAGGGCAGGGCGATGCCGGCCACGGCCAGGTCATAGCCGTCGCAGATGATGATGAGGGCGCACCACAGCAGCACTCCGGCATGGAAGCGGTTGAAACGGGCCTTGTCGGATAATTCGTGTACGTCGATATGTCGCATGATGCAAGTCTCCTGGGTGTTGTTGTGGGTTGTGGAGGGCCAGCCGCGCGGCCGGATGGGCGTGCGGGTGTGGTGAAGGGAAGTACGGGATGTGCGTCAGGAGGGGCGCGCGGCCTGCCGCCGCCCGGCATGCAGGAGCCAGCAGGCCAGCATGCCGATCAAAATGCCCCAGAAGGCCGAGCCCAGGCCCAGGAAACTCATGCCCGAGGCGGTGGCAAGGAAGGTGATGACGGACGCTTCGCGGTGGTCTTCGGCCGCCGCGATGCCGGCGAGGTTGACGGTGATGGCGCCCAGCAGTGCCAGGCCGGCCAGGGTGGCCACCAGTTCGCGCGGCAGGGCGGCGAACAGCATCACCAGCGAGCCGCCGCACAGGCCGGCGAGCAGGTAGAACAGGCCGTTGGCCACGCCGGCGATGTAGCGCCGCGCGGGATCGTCGTGCGCATCGCGTCCCGTGCACATGGCCGCGGTGATGGCGGCGATGGCGATCGTGATGCCGCCTGCGCAGGCCACGGCCAGCGAAGCGATGCTGCTGGCCGTGAGGATGGGGCGCACCGGGCTGTCATAGCCGGCCCCGCGCAGCACGGCCATGCCGGGCAGGTACTGGCCGGTCAGGGTGGTCAGCACCAGCGGCAGCGCCAGGCTGAAGGTGCCGGCCCACGACCAGGTGGGCGCGATGAAACGCGGCGTGGCCAGCTCCAGGGTGATGCCGCCAAAGTGCGTGTGGCCGCCGGCCCAGGCCAGCAGCGCGCCGCTGAGCAGCAACAGCACGATGCAGTAGCGCGGCAGCAGGCGCTTGAACACCAGGTAGGCGGCGATCATGCCGCAACTGAGGAGTGGCAGCGAGCCGATGGATTTGAAGGCATTCAGGCCAAATGGCAGCAAGATGCCAGCCATCATGCCGCTGGCAATGCCTTTGGGGATGAGCGCCATCAGACGGTCGAACTGGCCCGTCACGCCGATGGCCAGCAGGATCAGCGCGGCCGTCAGGTACGCACCCACCGCTTCGCTGACCGGCATGGCGGGAAACAGGGTGATCAGGAGCGCCGTGCCGGGCGCGGACCAGGCCGTGATGACGGGGAGGCGCAGCTTCCAGCTGAGGAAAATGCCTGCCAGCCCCGCGCCGATGGAAATGCCCCAGACCCAGGAGGCAAACATGGCGTTGCTCATGTGTGCCGCCTGGGCCGCCTGGTAAAAAATCGCCAGCGGACCCGCATACGACACCAGCACGGCCATGAATCCGGCGGCCACGGCTGATACTGACCAGTCGGCCAGACGCAGCCCGCCGGCGGCTTGGCCACCGTCGCGCGGTTCCGGCTGCAGGCTGGCTGCGTGCTGCTGTGGTTTTATGCTTTGCGGCAAGATATCACCCTGACTGTTATCTGATATATGCAGAATAGATAACCAGGGCAATGGCGTCCAACACCGATTGGGTATCCATTCGATACTTAAAAGGTATGCGTCTCGCCGGGGCGGGAAATATGTCCGGGACGTTGCACCTGCGGAGAAATTGATATTACCAATAGGAAATCAGTACAAACCATGATACTTTTTGCATGGTTGTTGAACGATAAATTTTCCACAGAGGTCCGAACGACATGTCTTTTCTGATAGTGCTGGCCGCCCTGGCCTTCCTCATGCTGGCCGCCTACCGTGGCTACAGCGTGATCCTGTTCGCCCCCGTGGCCGCGCTGGGCGCCGTGCTGCTGACCGACGCGTCGGCTGTAGCGCCTGTCTTCAGCGGCATCTTCATGGAAAAGATGGTGGGCTTTATCAAGCTCTACTTCCCCGTGTTCCTGCTGGGCGCCGTGTTCGGCAAGCTGATTGAACTGTCCGGCTTTTCCCAGTCCATCGTGGTGGCCGCCATCCGCTACATCGGCCGCTCGCGCGCCAATGCCGTGATCGTGGCCGTGTGCGGCGCCCTGACGTATGGCGGCGTATCGCTGTTCGTGGTGGTGTTTGCCGTGTATCCGTTTGCGGCCGAACTTTACCGCCAAAGCAACATCCCCAAGCGCCTGATGCCGGGCGCCATCGCCCTCGGTGCCTTCAGCTTCACCATGGACACCTTGCCCGGCACGCCGCAGATCCAGAACATCATTCCCACCACCTTTTTCCAGACCACGGGCTGGGCCGCGCCCTGGCTGGGCACCATCGGCGCCGTGCTGACGGTGGCAACGGGCCTGGCCTACCTGGAATGGCGGCGGCGTTCGGTGATGGCCAGCGGCGAAGGCTATGGCGGCGATACCGAGCCGGTCGCCCCGGCCGACCCGGCGAATCTGCCGTCGCCGCTGCTGTCGCTTGCGCCGCTGTTGCTGGTGGGTGTGGCCAATTTCCTGCTGACGCATGCGATACCGCGCTGGTATGGCGCCAGCCACATCATCACCAGCGATGAGCTGCCGGGCCTGCATGCGCCCGTGACCACCTCGATCAGCGCCGTGGTCGGCATCTGGGCCGTCGAAGGGGCCTTGTTGCTGGGCATTTTGCTGGTATGCGCCACGGCCTTCCGGCGCATCAAGAATTCCTTTGCCGAAGGCACGAAAACCGCCGTCGGCGGCGCCTTGCTGGCAGCCATGAATACGGCCTCCGAATATGGCTTCGGCGGCGTCATTGCCGCGCTGCCCGGTTTTATCGCCGTCAGCAATACGCTGCGCAGCGTGCCCGACCCGCTGGTCAATGCGGCCGTCTCGGTGACGGCCCTGGCCGGCATCACGGGGTCGGCCTCGGGTGGCATGAGCATCGCGCTGGCCGCCATGTCCGACAGCTTCATCGCCGCCGCGCACCAGGCCCACATTCCGTTGGAAGTGATGCATCGCGTGGTGGCCATGGCCAGCGGCGGCATGGACACCTTGCCGCATAACGGCGCCGTCATCACCCTGCTGGCCGTAACTGGCCTGACGCACCGGCAGTCCTACCGCGATATTTTCGGCATCACCGTGATCAAGACGGGCGTCGTGTTTTTGGTGATTGCTACTTATTATCTGACCGGACTGGTGTGAGTCATCGGTTTGAGTGCTTCAGGATTGCGCTAGGGTTGAGGGCGATTGATTGCTGGAACATGATCGACAACTTGCACGGTCAATTCGCCTATCGGCACTCGCTGTGTAGAACCGCTGACCGGCTCGAACAGCACGATAGCAGCAGGTGTCGAGACGACCACCCGACCAATTGCCACCCGGGTTGCATCCTTGAAAAGCGCAACGCAGTTGGCTGTCGAGATGACAGGCACATTCTTTTTTCGAGGGGTGGACAATACCTGCAGCAACGCTGCATGCGCTCTGACGGGCTCGCAAGTGGCTGGGCTAATTACAAACTTCCTGAAGTAGAGGGTTCCCAGTTGTATGCCAAATATGGGGACGATGGAAATCAGGATCACGGTGAATAGGAGACCACCGGCAACCAACAATGGACTAATGAATATGAATCCGCCCAATAAGCCTGATTTGATCACCTCCTTGGCCAGCAAGCGGCCGCTTGAGTCATGTTTGGTCGGGCGCCAAAAATAGCGCCAGAAACTATTCGGTCCCATGAGTGTTTTGGCTTGGCGGGTTGCTGAGTAAAGCGGGCCGCATATAAAAATGAACATGCCCGCTGTCGCCACAAGGCCGATTGGCCAAGCCTGTTCAAGCATCGGCTGCCATTTGATTGCATCGATTCCCAGAACCACGGAAATCATGGCGTAGACCGATAAGCCGAGGAGATCCAATACGGATGTATAGACTGTTTGGTGTGGTATGCCAAATGTCGTTTCAACCGCCATGGCGACGCCATAACCAAGCAATGTAAGAGTCAGACTGATGGCCGAAATGATCGTGATACCCCATGTAATGCTGTTGCTGGCCTTCTTGACAGCGTTGCTATTGTCACGTGACAGCCTGGTGCGCATGGCGCCAGATGCCGTACGCTTGCCTTGATTTACCTGATGTGTTCTTGTCATGCTTGGGCGCATTATCATGCTCCTTGTTGGGGCGCTAGCCTGCGGCGCGGCGTCTGTTTCCTGACGCCGGCGTTGACTGCTCCGGCTGCTTTGGTGACGATTACCATGGCATGCCTCTCAAGGCTTGTCCCAATTGCTGCAGGAAGATCAAGAACCGCACCACGACAATGAGTGTTGCAATAAAAATCAATCCATACTGCTCACCCATTGTGATTCGGCCTGATTTTTGCAGCTTGAACGATGCCCAAAGAAACAGGCACAGTGCGACGCACGCAAGCGGGATTTTCAGGGGCCTGTCGTTGAAATCAGGCACGCTGATGCCTGTGAATATCCCAATTAACTCAGTCGGGTGATCGATCAGGAGCAGGAAAAAGGCGAGGATCGGGAGAAATCCGATGAGCAGCCCAAGCAGATATGCTTTCTTCTTACTTGCTGCTTGCTCTGGCAACTGATTCATCATGGCATTGACGCCTTCTCAGAAAGTTACATCGCCCAACGAGCTGATTTGTGACGCGAAGTCAGAGAGGTTCTGACGGCATGTGACGGTGCTGGTCGGGGTGAGAGGATTCGAACCTCCGGCCTCTGCGTCCCGAACGCAGCGCTCTACCAGGCTGAGCCACACCCCGCTTTCCTTCATTACAGCAGATGGCGGGGCGGCTTTCAAGCGGCTGCGTCAAGGCCTATTTCGTTTTCTGCTGGGCCTTCTTGATCTCCGCTTCGCTGACTTTTTTTGCCGGTGCATTCGTCGCCGGTGAAGTGGGCGCCTTGCGCGTGGCGTTCGCTTGCGCCATGACGGCGGCGCAGTCCGTGTCGGGGGCTTTGTCGACGTTGACCAGCGGCAGCAGGGCGGCCAGCGGCGTGACGATGGTGGCCAGCGCCACGGCGGCGCCGGCTTTCAGGGCCAGCGGGCCTTTTTGCGGGCCCACGTCCGGATTCTTGAACGTGCCTTTTGCGTACAGCGGCGTGCGCAGGGTGATGATGCGGGCGCCCTTGGTACGGGGGCGCACGTCGAGGTCCAGGGTTTCGCTTGCCAGGTTGACGTTGCCCGTGACATTCACGACGGCCGTGTCCGTGTCGAGCACAAAGCGGCGCACGTCGGCCTGGCCATTCGTCACGGAAAAATCGCTGGCCAGGCAGTTCAGATGCACTTGCTTGTCGCCAAAGATTTTCACGAAGACGGCATTGGCCAGGTTCAGGCCGGCCAGTTCCAGCATGAACTGGCTGACGGAGCCTTCGCTGACGGTGGCCGCCAGCTCGCCATTCGCGCTGGCCAGCATGGCGGACACGGAATTGCCGTGGCCCGTGAGGGCCGCGTCGCCATACACTTCGCCGAAGCTCGCTTGCATCGATTGCAGCTTGGGAAACAGTTCGCGAATCTTGAGGTGGCGCGCCGTCACCTTGGCTTGCGCGGCGATGGTCTTTTGACGGCCATCGAGCGTGATATTCGAAGTGATGTCGCCACCGGCCATGCCAAAGTTGAGCGGCGTCAGACTCAGTACCTTGTCTTTCATGTGGATGTTGGCGACGACGTCGTTGAGCGGGATGTCGTGCGTGCGCACCAGTTTCTTGCCCGTAAACTTCACGTCAGCGTCGAGCGCATTCCATTTGGCCGTGTTGAACTGTTCCACGGGCAAGGCTTTGTTATCGGGTTGCACGGGTGCCTTGCCGCGCGCCTGTTTTTGTGCATTGCTGTCGGCACCGATGGTGGGGCCCAGGTCTTCCAGGCGCAACTGCTGCGACGTCACTTCGCCGCGCAGCAAGGGACGCGGCTGGCGCGGTAAATAGTGCAGGGTGCCGGCCAGGTCGCTCTGGCCCACCGTGCCCTTGAAGTTTTGGTACGTCCAGCTCCAGCTGGCGCCATCCTTCTTGCCCAGCAAGCGGCCCTTGGTGGCGTAGTCCGGCGTTTCCGGCAGCAACACGCCCGTCAGCGGGTACAGGTCGGCCATGCTGGCGCCAGCCAGGCTCAACTGCAAATCGATGCCGGACAGCGAGCGCGGGTCCGTCAGGGTGCCGGCGATGCTGGCCTTGTTCTTGCCCAGCACGGCGTGCGCCTGCACGGGATAGACGGTGTTGTTGTCGGTCAAAGACAGCACGGCGCCGGCCTTGCCGCCGCCCGTCACGGGCGCCTTGCGGTAGCTGCCGCCCAAGGAAAATTTGATGCCGTATTTTTCCACGGGGGCGCTGCCTGGCGCGTCGCCCGGCGTGGCGTCGGGCGCCGTCGAGCTGACCTTGGCGCGCAAGTCCAGCGCGATGCCCTCGTCGAGGTAACGGATGGCGCCGTCGCCAAAGGCCATGCGCTGGATTTCCACCTCCCATGGCGAAGGGCCGTTATCCTTCAAGGTCCAGCTGTTGCTGCCGTCGGCGCGCCGCTGCAGGGCAATGTTTGGCGCCTCGAGCGCCAAGTCCGTCAGCACCACGCGATGCTGCAACAGGGGCAGTGGATGGAGGGCCACGTCGATGCGTTTCGCGCTGGCCAGTTGCGGGCCAGCCGTGGCCCAGTCCGGGTTGCTCATGCGCACGTCCTGCGCGCTGATGACAGGGCGCGGCACATAGCGACGCCAGCCTGGCTCCGTCTTCAACCCGCGCTTCCAGTTGACTTGCAGGTCACCTGCGATGACGAAGCTGCGGCCCGTGCTTTTCGACACCTTCTCGTTGATGTAGGGGCGGGCGCGGTTCCAGTCGAAGGTCAGCACAAGGATGACGAGGAGGGCGATGAGGACCAGCAAGGCGGCCAGGCTCCAGCCGAGGATTTTCAGGGGTGTCGAGCGTGTCATGGGATGCCAATCGCAGTGATTTGTCATCAAGGTAGACCGATAGGCCCTATCGGTCGGTGCGCTGGGTTACGTACGCATCGCGATTGCTGGCATTGATTCCATAATTCGATTATTATTGAAGTATGGAAAATGAAAACGCAATGACACTGCAAGCGGGGCCGCTGACGAGCACGGCCGCCATCGCGGCGCTGGCGGCGCTGGCGCAGGAATCTCGGCTGGCCGTGTTCCGCCTGCTGGTGCAGACGGGGCCGGAGGGCATGGCCGCCACGAAAATCGCCGAGGCGCTGGCCATTGCGCCATCGTCGCTGTCGTTTCACCTGAAGGAACTGGCGCACGCCGATCTGGTGACGGCGAGCAAGGCGGGCCGCTCCATCATCTATGCCGCCAACTATGCGGGCATGAACGGCTTGCTGGCATTTCTGACCGAAAACTGCTGCGCTGGCGCGCCTTGCTGTGTCAGCGAACCACAATTACTGAAGGAAACCACGACATGACGATCACCATTTATCACAACACGGCGTGCGGCACCTCGCGCAATACCCTGGCCCTGATCCGCAACACGGGCGTCGAGCCCGTCATCATCGATTACGTCAAGCATCCGCCATCGCGCGAGGAACTGGTCGACCTGATCCAGCGTGCGGGCCTGTCCGTGCGCGCGGTGATGCGCGACAAGGGCGCCCTGTACGACGAGCTGGGCCTGGCCAATCCCGAGCTGAGCGATGCGGCCCTGCTGGATGCCATGCAAGCCCATCCTATCTTGATCAACCGCCCCATCGTCGTCACGGAACTGGGCGTGCGCCTGTGCCGGCCGTCGGAAAAAGTGCTGGAGATCCTGCCGCTGCCGCAGCAAGGCGCCTTTAGCAAGGAAGATGGCCAGGCCGTGGTGGGCGCCGACGGCAAGCCGGTGGCCTGAGATGGACGAGCTGGCCAATGAGTTACCGAATATCAGCGCCGCGCACCTGGATCTGCCCAGCCTGGATAAACTGGCGCCGGTCAACGTGTCCACCCACGCGCCGCGCATCCTGCTGCTGTATGGCTCCTTGCGCGAGCGCTCGTACAGCAAGCTGCTGACCCTGGAAGCGGAACGTATCCTGCGCCATTTTGGCGCCGAGACGCGCGTGTTCGATCCGCATGGCTTGCCCATGGTCGACAGCGTCTCGCCCGAGCATCCGAAAGTGCAGGAGCTGCGCGCGCTGTCGCTGTGGTCGGAAGGGCAGGTCTGGTGCAGCCCCGAGCGGCATGGCGCCGTCACGGGCGTCTTTAAATCGCAGATCGACTGGCTGCCGCTGGAAACGGGCAGCGTGCGGCCCACACAGGGACGCACCCTTGCCGTGATGCAAGTGTCGGGTGGTTCGCAATCGTTCAACGCCGTCAACGGCTTGCGCGTGCTGGGACGCTGGATGCGCATGGTCACCATTCCGAACCAGTCGTCGGTGGCCAAGGCGTATCAGGAATTCGACGATGCGGGCCGCATGAAACCGTCGCCGTATTACGAGCGCCTGGTCGATGTGATGGAGGAATTGTACAAATTCACCCTGCTGGTACGCGATCGCCGCGACTACCTGGGCAGCC
Source organism: Janthinobacterium sp. 78 (assembly GCF_003096775.1). NCBI lineage: Bacteria > Pseudomonadati > Pseudomonadota > Betaproteobacteria > Burkholderiales > Oxalobacteraceae > Janthinobacterium > Janthinobacterium sp. 78. Next base: position 1,456,026 of record NZ_QENT01000001.1, read on the forward strand.
GCTACAGCGAACGGCTGGAGGCTGAGCCGGCCATCGTGCAGGCATTGGCGGGCGCGGCGATGGAGCACGAACGCAGCAGCGGCACATAAAGAAAACGGCGCCAGTGGCGCCGTTTTTTATTGCTGATAGTGAAACGCGATCAGTGATTGCGGTCCACGGCAAACGAGCACAGTTGCAGCATGGATTGCTTGTAGACGCTGTCCGGCCAGCCGGCGATGGCATCGGCGGCGCGCTGGCCGGCGATTTCCGCCTGCTTGCGCGTGTAGTCGAGTGCGCCGCTGCTGGTGATGGCGGCCAGGATGGCGTCGAAATGCTGTTCATCGCCTTGCTCGATGCAGCTGCGCACCAGTTCGCGTTGCTCCGCCGTGCCGTTTTCCATCAGCCAGATCAGCGGCATGGTCGGTTTGCCTTCGCGCAAGTCGTCGCCCACGTTCTTGCCGATTTCGGTGGCGTCGCCTGCATAGTCGAGCACGTCGTCGATCAGCTGGAAGGCCGTACCCAGCGAGCGGCCGTATTCGGCAGCCGCTTCGATATCGTCTTCGCTGGCGCCGGCGATCAGGGCGCCCAGTTGCGCCGACGCTTCGAACAGCTTGGCTGTCTTCGAGCGGATGACGTTCAGGTAGCTCTCTTGCGTTACGTCCGGATCGTGCATGTTCAGCAACTGCAGCACTTCGCCTTCGGCGATCACGTTGGTGGCGTCGGAGAGGATTTGCATGACGCGCATATTATTGAGCGACACCATCAGCTGGAACGAGCGCGAGTGCAGGAAGTCGCCCACCAGCACCGAGGCCGCATTGCCGAACAGGGCGTTGGCCGTCTGGCGTCCGCGGCGCATCGACGATTCATCGACGACATCGTCGTGCAGCAGGGTGGCGGTATGGATGAATTCGACCACGGCAGCCAGTTCATGGTGCGCCGTGCCGCGATAAGCGTGGGCATTGGCCACCAGCAAAATCAGCACGGGACGGATGCGTTTACCGCCTGCACTGATGATGTATTCAGCGATCTGATTAATCAGAATCACGTCGGAGTGCAGTTTTTGGCGGATCACCGTATTGACTGCGTCCATATCGGCGGCAATCGTTTGCACGATGGTGTTTTGGTTAACGTGTTTGTTAGCGTCAGACAAGGCGAACCTGCATTAGATTGTGGGTGCGGCGATTATACGACATGGCTTGCGCGAACGTGATGTTTGCCGATGACTGTAGAGCAATTGTTTGACCTTGTTGGCACTGGCGCGTGCTTTTCTGTCCGCCTGGCGCAAGCCTGACATGATGGTCAGGTTGTCGACATACCACGATCATCAAGCTTTGTGAATAGTTTTTGACGCAATTTCTCAGTCCGTGTATAATCGCTGGTTCCCCCTGTTGTGTACGGCTTGCTTTGCGTAGCAGTGGGACAAATTCTTTCAACATTTGATGAGGTTTCAAATCATGTACGCGGTCATAAAAACCGGTGGCAAACAATACAAAGTTGTCGCTGGCGAAAAACTTAAAGTAGAACAGATACCGGCAGACATTGGTTCCGAAATCACCATCGATCAAGTTCTCGCAGTAGGCGCGGGCGACACCATTAAGTTTGGTGCGCCATTGGTCGAAGGTGCAACGGTACTGGTTACGGTTGTGGCGCATGGTCGCCATGATAAGGTCAAAATTTTCAAGATGCGTCGTCGTAAGCATTACCAAAAGCATCAAGGCCATCGCCAGAATTTTACCGAAATCCAAATCGTTTCGATCAACGGCTAATCGCCGCTGTTTGAATTAATCAGCTATCAAGGAGTCTTAAATGGCACATAAAAAAGGCGGCGGCACAACGCGAAACGGCCGTGATTCAGAATCAAAACGTCTGGGCGTTAAAGTCTACGGCGGCCAAGCTATCAATGCTGGCGGCATCATCATTCGTCAACGCGGCACGCCAGTGCGCGCCGGCGAAGGCGTAGGCATGGGCAAAGACCACACCTTGTTCGCGCTGATCGCGGGCAAAGTGAAGTTCGTTGTCAAAGGTGCTGGCTCGAAGCAATTCGTGACCGTTGTACCTAACGCAGCAGTACCAGCGTAATTCATCGCGGGGCGCCAGTTCGCTCCGCCGTGATCGCATGATGTAAGGCGCAAGCCTTCAATCGAAAGGCTCTGCCCAAGGTAGAGCCTTTTTAGTTTTATGGCGGCAAAATTATGAAGTTTATCGACGAAGCAAAAATCGAAGTCATCGCGGGCGATGGCGGCAACGGCTGCGCCTCTTTCTGCCGTGAAAAATTCCGGCCTTTTGGCGGTCCCGATGGCGGCGATGGCGGCAAGGGCGGCACCATTTGGGCAGTCGCCGACCGCAATATCAATACGCTCGTCGATTTCCGCTTCTCCAAAATGCACAAGGCTCGCAATGGCGAGCCTGGCCGTGGCGCAGATTGCTATGGCAAGGGCGCCGATGACATCCACCTGCGCATGCCGGTCGGCACCTTGATCATCGACAACGCGAGCGGCGAAATCCTGGCCGATCTGACCGAACATGGTCAGACCGAAATGCTGGCCAAGGGCGGCGAAGGCGGCTGGGGCAATATCCACTTCAAGTCCTCGACCAACCGCGCGCCACGCCAAAAAGGCGAGGGCAAGGAAGGCGAACGCCGCGAACTGCGCCTGGAACTGAAAGTACTGGCCGATGTGGGCCTGCTGGGCATGCCGAACGCCGGCAAGTCGACGTTCATTTCGGCCGTCTCGAACGCGCGTCCGAAAATTGCCGATTACCCATTTACTACCCTGCACCCGAACTTGGGCGTGGTGCGCGTGTCGCACGAGAAGAGCTTTGTGATCGCCGATATTCCCGGCTTGATCGAAGGCGCTTCCGAAGGCGCGGGCCTGGGCCATCAATTCCTGCGTCACTTGCAGCGCACGGGTCTGCTATTGCACATCGTCGACCTGGCGCCGTTTGAAACCAACGTCGATCCTGTCAAGGAAGCCAAGGCGCTGGTCAAGGAACTGAAGAAATATGACGAGTCGCTGGTCGACAAGCCGCGCTGGCTGGTGTTGAACAAGCTCGACATGGTGCCGGAAGAAGACCGCAAGAAGCTGGTGAAGGACTTCCTCAAGCGTTTCGCCTGGAAAGGTCCCGTCTTCGAGATCTCCGCGCTGAACCATCAGGGTTGCCCGGAACTGGTGAATGCGATTTATCAACATCTGGAAGCGAAGAAACACAGCGAAAGCCGTGCCGAAGAAACGCAGATGACCGAAGAAGCACGCGGTATCTCGTCGATCGACCCGGATGATCCGCGTTTCAAGATCCTCGATTAAGGTTGTATCCTGATGTCAGTACAGGCGGTCGCTGTCGCGTCTTCGCGCAAGCAAGCGTGGCAGCGCCGTGTATTGCATCTGATCGCGTATGCTTACGGGCTGAGCGTGGTCGCCTGCCTGCTGTTCGCCGATGAAATGGCGGCCGGCATGGGCATCTTCCTCAATGGCGTCAATGGCTACAGCCAGTTCTACGCCTCCCATGTCGGTGTCTGGGGCGCTACCGCGCTCCTGGCGCTGTTCGCAGCACGGCAGGGCGAACCGCCCATCCTCGGCGATATCACTGCAATGTTGGTCCTGGCGCAGCCCGCCGGCCGTTTGTACGCGGCCATCAGTTTCGGCTTGCCCCAGGGTTTTGTGTTGTTCATGTGCGCAATGGAGCTGACGGCGGGGCTGGCCTTGCTGCTGCTGCGTCCTGCGCGCTGACGTCTATTAAGTGAAGAGCGCCGCCCCATGGATTCCGTGATTCAAAAAGCTACCCGCATCATCATCAAAGTCGGCTCCTCGCTGGTCACCAACGATGGCCGCGGACTCGACCATGCCGCCATCGCGCGCTGGGCCGCGCAGATTTCCGGCTTGCGCGCGCTGGGCAAGGAAGTCGTGCTGGTGAGTTCCGGCGCCATCGCCGAAGGCATGCTGCGCCTCGGTTTCGAGCAGCGCCCCACCGATATCCACGAATTGCAGGCCTGCGCCGCCGTCGGCCAGATGGGCCTGGCGCAGATCTATGAAAGCAGCTTCCGCGCCCACCAGCTGGGCACGGCGCAAGTGCTGCTGACGCACGCCGACCTGGCAGACCGTGAACGCTACCTGAACGCCCGCTCCACCCTGACGACCCTGCTGCGCCTGGGCGTGGTGCCGATCATCAATGAAAACGACACCGTCGTCACCGATGAAATCAAGTTCGGCGACAACGATACCCTGGGCGCCCTGGTGGCCAACCTGATCGAGGCCGATGCGCTGGTCATCCTGACGGACCAGCACGGCCTGTTCTCGGCCGACCCGCGCAAGGACCCGAACGCCTACCTGATCACGCAAGGCGTGGCGGGCGATCCGGCCCTGGAAGCGATGGCCGGCGGCGCCGGCAGCAGCCTGGGGCGTGGCGGCATGCTGACGAAAATCCTCGCCGCCAAGCGCGCCGCCAAGTCCGGCGCCCATACGATCATCGCCTGGGGCCGTGACAGCGACGTGCTCAGTCGCCTGGCGCAGGGCGAAGCGATCGGTACGCAGTTGCTGGCACAAACGGGGCAGTTGACAGCGCGTAAGCAGTGGATGGCCGATCATCTGCACACGGCAGGCGCTGTCGTGCTGGACGCGGGCGCCGTGCAAAAGCTGCGCCAGGAAGGCAAGTCCCTGTTGCCGATCGGCGTGACGGGTGTGAACGGCGAATTCGGCCGCGGCGCCGTCATCACCTGCGTCGATGCCGACGGCGTACCCGTGGCGCGCGGCTTGTCCAACTACACGAGCGGCGAAGCGCGCCGCATCATGCGCAAGCCTTCCACCGAGATCGAGGCGATTCTCGGCTACATGGAAGGCCATGAGCTGATTCATCGCGATAATATGGTGTTGCTGTAGGTCGGATTAGCGCGTCGCGCGTAATCCGACAGCTCCACAGGCCAACAATGTCGTCGGATTACGGCGCCTTGCGCCTAATCCGACCTACGCAGCGACTCCATCGGCCCTATTCGGGCCGTTTTTTGCTTTACACCACGGCCGGCATCGGCGACTTGTCCTTGTAATCGCACAGGTCGGCGATCATGCAGTTCCAGCATTGCGGCTTGCGTGCAGTGCATGTGTAGCGGCCGTGCAAGATGAGCCAGTGGTGGGCGTCGTGCAGGAACTCCTTGGGTATGAATTTCAACAGTTTTTGTTCGACGATATCGACATTCTTGCCCGGCGCGATGCCGGTGCGGTTCGAGACGCGGAAGATATGCGTGTCGACCGCCATGGTCGGTTCGCCAAACGCCGTGTTCATGACCACATTCGCCGTCTTGCGGCCCACGCCGGGCAAGGCTTCCAGCGAGGCGCGGTCGCGCGGCACTTCGCCGCCGTGCTGTTCCAGCAGGATCTGGCAGGTAGCGATGACGTTCTTGGCCTTGGTGCGGAACAGGCCGATGGTGCGGATGTAGCTGGCCAGCTCGTCAACGCCCAGCGCCAGTATCGTGGCTGGCGTATTGGCGACCGGATACAGCAAACGGGTGGCTTTGTTGACGGACACGTCCGTCGCCTGCGCCGACAGCAGCACGGCGATCAGCAGCTCGAACGGCGTCGTGTAGTCGAGTTCCGTTTTTGGCGACGGATTGGCGGCGCGAAAGCGCGTAAAGATTTCCAGGCGTTTGGCAGCGTTCATGCGTCTTTTTTCGGCGTGGTGGGGGCGGGCGGTTCGGTCTGGGCGGCGGCGCTGGCGGCGGCCTTGGCGCGCGCGCGCTCCATGGCGGCGGCGATGATGGCGCGCTTGCGTTCCTTCTCCGCCTGTTCATCTTGTGTGACGGGCACTTCCTGTGTCACTTCCTGCATCTTGGCGACGGCCTTGGCGGCCAGGCGCGCGTCGTTGGCCTCGGCTTCGCGGCGCAGCCGCTGCGTGCGGAAATCGTGGCGCGCGCGCGCATCGTCGGCGTCCGCCTGGCTCCAGGCATCCCAGCCGGTGGCGTCGCCGCTGACGGGATACATCACGATGCAGTCGACGGGGCAGGGTGCCACGCACAGGTCGCAACCCGTGCACAGGCTGGTCACCACCGTATGCATCTGCTTGGCGGCGCCGACGATGGCGTCCACCGGGCAAGCCTGGATGCACAGGGTGCAGCCGATACACAGCGATTCATCGATGTAGGCGACAGATCGCGGACGTTCGAGGCCGTTGACGGGATTGAGCGGAATGACTTTTTTGCCCAGCAAGCCGGCAAGGCGCACGATGCCCTGGGCGCCGCCCGGTGGGCACTGGTTGATGTCGGCGCTGCCGGCGGCTATCGCTTCCGCATACGGGCGGCAGCCGTTGTAGCCGCATTTGGTGCATTGCGTTTGCGGCAGCAAGTCTTCGATCTGGTCGGCAAGTGAGGGAGGGGCAGGGTGCGGCACGGTCATCTTCGATACGGTAAAACGCCATTATCGGCCATCCGGCGCGCGCGCAAGTAAAAACCTGTTTCGTGAGAGGGATAAGGTGTGCCATGGCGAGCTGTTGTAGGCGCGCCGCAACCGCATTTTATTTCCTGCGGGAATGTCAAAGTGAAAATAAACAACTTTGCAATTTCTTTTTTTTGTGGGAGCATGTTTTTTATCAAGCCAGTCATCAAAAAAGCCGACCGCCAGTCCTGTTGCCGCGCCTGCGTTGCAAGGCGCGCCAGGCCATAGGAGCCAAACATGCGTTTCCTCCGGACAGTTGGTTTGCCCTTCTGTTTGCTCATGCACTCTGCGTTTGCCCTTGCGCACGGGCAGGCCGGATCTCCTATGGCGGCGCCGGGCGCTGCCAGTTCGCGCATCGTCCGTTTTGCTGCGGAAGACTGGCCGCCCTTCATTTCCCATAGCCTGCCTGCCGATGGCATGTCGGGCGCCATGGTCAGCGCCGTCTTCGAACGCATGGGCTATGTCGTCAAATATGAGTATTTTCCGTGGAAGCGCGCTATGCAGTTTGGTTTGAGCAGTCCCCGCTACGCGGGCTTCCTGGCCGTCTGGCGCACGCCCGAGCGGGAAAAACTCTGCCACTTTTCTGTTCCGGTTGGCAACACACAGGGGGTGCTGGCCTATCTGAAGGAGGATGGCGTGCCCGGTACCACCCTGGCCGAACTGGGCAAGCTGCGTATCGGCACCGTGGCCGGCTATTCGAATGGCGAGCAGTTCGATGGCATGGTGGCGCGTGGCGAACTGAAGACGGAAGAGGGCTTGAATGACGCCACGAATCTGAAGAAACTGTTCATCAAGCGATATCGCGTGATCGTCATCGAGCGCCACGTTCTGCAGCACTTGCTGATGGGACGCAACTTCAGCAAGGCCGAGCGTGAGCGCATCGCCATCATCGATACCGTCTTCAAGGAGCGCCCCGTGCATGTGTGCTTCCAGCGCACCGCAGACGGCGCGGTGCAGCAAAAACGCTTCAACGAGGCGGCGCGCGATATCGATACGGCCCGGCTGGAACGCGATTACTGGAAGCGGCTCGACCAGAGCCTGGCGACGGCGCCACCGAATCCCTGAGCTATCGCGCCACTGTTGTTCGTTGCCAAAACGAAATATCTAAATACGAAACCATTCGTTCTTGTTTGTTTGTCCATCCTTTAGTCTGCAACCACTGTGTTGACGACTTTGAAAGGATGTTTTCGTATGCTGGAACTGATACACAAGCACTACCCCGCACCCCGCCTGCGGCAACTGGCGCATGCCGTCTCGGTGGCCGTGCTGGCGCTGGCAGCGCCCGGCGTGGCGCATGCGCAAGCCGCGCTGGCTGCCGCCCCACTCGACGCCGTCATCGTCACGGGCGCGCGCGGCACGGGCCGCACGGTGGCCAACAGCGCCGCGCCCATCGACGTGATCAGCGCGCAGCAATTGCTGGCCACAGGCAAGTTGAACTTGCTCGATGCGCTGGACACGGCCTTGCCATCGTTTAACTTGCCGGCCCGCGTGCAGCCCGACCTGGGCAGCATCGTGCGCGCCGGGCAGCTGCGCAACCTCGACCCGTCGCATACGCTGGTGCTGGTCAACGGCAAACGCCGGCATACGACGGCCATCGTCAATGAGGATGGCTTTCCCGGTTCCGTCGCCACCGACCTGGCCCTGATCCCCACGGGGGCCATTGCCCGCGTGGAAATCCTGCGCGACGGCGCCTCGGCCATCTACGGCTCCGACGCCATCGCCGGCGTCATCAACATCATCCTGAAATCCGATGACAAGGGCAGCTTCAGCACGCAGCTCGGTTCCACCTACGAGGGCGACGGCACGAACGGTTCCGCGCGCATCGATGGCGGCACGCGTCTGGGTGAACACGGCTTTGCCCACTTCGGCGCCGAAGTCCAGCGCCAGGGTATCGCCGTGCGCAATTTCGGCTTGAATCCCGGCTATCTGTCGTATCCGGCCGTGCGCAACAGCGATGGCCAGCTGGTGAAATTGGGACCGAACAATAGCTTGCCGGCCGGCGCTTCGCCGAACCCGGGCGAAGCGAACCGCAACAGCAATCCATGGCGCAATACGGGCGTGCCGCAAAGCACGACCGCCTCGCTCAGCGCGAACGTCGGCTATGACGTGTCGAACGCGGTGCAGCTGTACGGCTTCGGCACGTATGCCCACCGCAATGCCCGTTCGGCGCAGAATTTCCGCCTGCCTAATACCATTTTCAATAACAACAAAGGCTTGCTGTCCGTGTATCCCGACGGCTTCACGCCGTATGAAACAACGAGCGAAAACGACTTTTCCTTGACGGGCGGCATCAAGGGCGAGACGGCGGGCTGGAGCTGGGATATCAGCAGCACCTACGGCCGCGACGATATCGACGTGGGCGTGGAGCACTCGGCCAATTACTCGCTGACCTATCCGGGTGGCAAGACGGATTTTGACATCGGCAACCAGCGCTACAGCCGCTCGACCACCAACGCCGACCTGCGCCGTCCCGTGCCGCTGGGCTTGAGCGAACCGGCCGACCTCAGCGTCGGTCTCGAGTATTCGCATGAAACGCAGCAGCGCAGCCCGGGTGAACCTGCTTCCTGGCAGGGCAGCGGCTCGTCGGCGCTGGCCGGCTACCTGCCCGTCGATGCGTCCGACACGGCGCGCCACAGCTATGCAGCGTATATCGGCCTGGGCGCCAAATTGACGCCGCAATGGCTGCTCGACACGGCCCTGCGTGCCGAAAAATATTCGGATTTCGGCAGCAAGACGACGGGGCGTTTATCTGCCCGCTATGACGTCACGCCCGCCGTGGCCGTGCGTGGTACCGTCAGCAATGGTTTCCACGCACCCAGCCTGGTGACGCAATCGTATTCGAATACGTCTGACCATGCGGGCGTTCCCTACACCCTGGCGCAGCCGAGCTCTGCTGCGGCGCGCGCCTTGGGCGCGCAAGCGTTGAAACCGGAAAAATCGACGAACCTGTCGGCCGGGCTGACCTTCAATCCGACGCCGACCCTGCGCTTTGCCGTTGACGCATATCAAATCAAGGTCAGCGACCGCCTGGGCGTGTCGTCGAACATCGGCATCGACCGCAGCTCGGGCGTGGCGCTTGACGGCAGCGGCCGGCCGCTGACGGCGGCGCAAGCGACCGTCATTGAAAACCTGCTGCGCTCGGCGGGGCTGACGGTAGGCAATGGCCTCGTCGCGCATTACTTTGCCAACGTGGGCGACACGCGCACGCGCGGCATCGATTTCACGGCGGAAGATGTGCTGCGCGTGGCCGAGGGCAAGCTGCGCTGGACGGCGGCGGCGAATCTCAACCATACGAGTCTGGTGGGCAAGGCGGCACTGCCAACGGTGCTGCAAGGCTTGCCGAATATCGGCACCCTGAGCAAGTCGGCCGAGTACGACTTGCTGTACCGCGCACCGCGCGACAAGGAGATCGTCACGCTGGCGTATGAAAAAGCCGGTTGGACGTTCAACCTGCGCGAGACGCGCTACGGCAAGCTCAAGCGCCTGAACGCCATCACGGGCGGCGATTATCAGCTGAAAGCCGCCTTCGTGACGGATGTCAGCGTCGGCTACGACGTCAGCAAGCGCATCAACGTGACGGTGGGCGCCAACAATGTCTTCGACCAGAAGCCCAGCCAGGTGCCGCGCGAAGCGCGCAGCGCGTCGAATCTGGCGCAGTACGCGGGGGCCTACGATAACTCGGGACCGCTTGGCGTTCTCGGCGGTTATTACTACGCACGCGCCACAGTGCACTTTTGAGCCGCCTTCTCTTCATACTTATCATCAAGAACAGGAATCCCATGTCTGACAACACGCAACACGCGGCCATCGATCTGGAATGGGCCAATCTCCTCTCGCCGCAACGCCGCACGGTCTTGCGCGGCGGCGGCCTGGTGGCGGCGCTGGCCGCTTCCGGCCTGGCGGGAACGGCTCTCGCGCAGGATGGCGCGGTAAAACGCGTCATGCCGCCACCTGGCAAAAGCCCGTGGGGCGAGCATACGGATACGGCGCCCACGCCGCGCCCTGTCAGCGTGCGGCCCGGCGAGGAAACCTTGCCGGGCAAGCCGCGCGCCTACACGGATATCGAGAGTTATCACGCGCATATTTATTTTGATGAAGACAGTTACCAGAAGGCGGCGCTGATACGCAAGTGGGCGGCCGAGCGCTTCCAGATCGAGCTGGGCGACTGGAACCTGGAGCCGCGCGGCCCGCACGTGACGCCCTCGTTTTATTTCGGCTTTACCAATGATTTGCTGCCCGTGATCGTGCCATGGCTGCAGTTGAACAGCCTGGGCTTGACGATACTGATCCACCCGAATACGGAAGATCCGCGCGCTGATCATCTGTATTACGCGCTATGGGTGAACCGTTCGCAGCCCGTGAATGGCTATGCGATGAAGAAGCCGGGGCCGGGCGAACCGCGAGTCGAGCAGATCTTTGTCAATACGCACCCGACAGTGAAAATCGAAACGTCGCGCGCATGAGCTGGGCATAAAAAAACGCCACGTCAGTGTGCACTGGCGTGGCGTTTTGATGGATATGCTGTGTATTAGCCGTGTTTCTGGATGAATTCGCCGATTTTCGGGCAAATGACCTCGCGCCAGCGGCGGCCCGAGAAGATGCCGTAGTGGCCGCATTTCGGCGCCACGAAATCTTGCTGCATCTCGGCAGGGATGCCGGAACACAAGTCATGCGCCGCCTGCGTCTGGCCGGCGCCGGAAATATCGTCCAGTTCGCCTTCTACGGTAAACAGCGCCACATTCGTGATGTCTTGCGGACGCACCAGCTGGCCGCCCACTTTCCAGGTGCCCGTCGGCAGGCTGAATTCCTGGAACACCGTTTTGATGGTTTCGAGGTAGTACTCGGCCGGCATGTCCAGCACGGCGTTGTACTCGTTGTAGAACTGACGGTGGCCTTCCGCCGGCTCGTCATCGCCCGTCACCAGGTGCATGTAGAACTCGCGGTGGCTTTGTGCGTGGCGGCCCGGGTTCATGGCGATGAAACCGGCGTGCTGCAGGAAGCCCGGATACACCTTGCGGCCAAAACCAGGGTAGTTCGGCGGCACCGCGTAGATCACGGTGTTTTCAAACCACGAGAATTTCTTTTCCGTCGCCAGGTTGTTCACTTGCGTGGGTGAGCGGCGCGGGTCGATCGGGCCGCCCATCATCGTCATGGTCTTCGGCATGTGCGGATCTTTGGCCGTCGCCATCAGCGAGATGGCGGCCAGCACAGGCACGGTCGGTTGACAGACGGAAATCACGTGCAAGTCAGGCGCCAGCAGGCGGATGAATTCCTGCACATAGTAAATGTAGTCGTCCAGGTGGAACGGGCCTTCCGTCAGCGGTACCATGCGCGCGTCCGTCCAGTCGGTGATGTAGACATCGTGCTCGGCCAGCAAGCCGCGCACGGTATCGCGCAGCAGGGTCGAGTGGTGACCGGACAGGGGGGCAACCAGCAAAACTTTGGGCTGTTGCAAGCCAGTGGCTTCTTTTTTGAAGTGAATCAGGCGGCAAAACGGTTTTGTCACGACAACGTGTTCGCGGATCTCGACGCTCTCGCCCTGGACGAGCACGGATTTGATGTCGAATTGCGGTTTTTCGTAGTCTTTGCCAAGGCGGTACATCAGCTCGTAGCCGGCTGCGATGCGTTGCGAAAACGGAGTGTGGGCCAGTGGGGAAACCGGGTTGGTAAATAACTTGGAGGACATGTCTGCCCATTGCATCACCGGAGTGAGGAAAGAGCGTTGCAGTTCGTGCAGTTGGTAAAGCATATAGAGTCCTTGTTTAATTCCAAGCGCCAATATCGGCTCAAATATCATAATCCAATTCTACGATATTTGTTGAGGACAAAATGTGCTTTACTGCGCATAGGTCCATAGTTTGCGCATCGATGTGACAGCGCGCCACACTTGCGTGGATAGACCTGCAACGATGTTTTAAAAGCAAAAAAAGCAGCGTTTCCGCTGCTTTTTGTACCTTTATTTGCCGCTACGCCCCGGCGGGGAGGACGATCTCCATCGGAATGACCGCCGCAACTGCCGTGCGCTTAGCGCACCAGCATGTCGAGCTTGTCCTTGACGTCCTTGTATTGCTCGGCTTCCGGCAAGGCAGCCTTCGTCTTGGTGATCGAAGGCCAGTTACGAGCCAGATCGACGTTGATCTTGATGAAGGCTTGCTGGTCGCCCGGCACGTCTTCTTCCGCGAAAATCGCGTTCACCGGGCACTCTGCCACGCAGACGGCGCAGTCAATACATTCGTCCGGATCGATCGCCAGGAAGTTCGGGCCTTCCCGGAAACAATCTACCGGGCAGACATCGACGCAGTCGGTGTAGCGACAGGCGATGCAGGATTCGGTGACAACGTGGGTCATAACAGTCCTATCAATTTTTGGGGGAGGTGCTGTAGCGCCTGCAGGAACCTCGGCGGCGCATACTAAAGCAAAGCATTGTATTTTAAGGCAATTCGCTATTTCTCACAAATCCCGCTTATATACAATACGTATAAGCAAATTCATTTTTTCGCGTTGCCGTTGCCGTGCAGAGAGTGCAATTCAGCGACTATCCGGGACGTTGCCATGACGAACGCGGCAAGAAAGCGACAATCGCCCGATGCGGCAGGGCGCAGTGCGGGCGGCGAGTTGACTTGCCGTGTGGTGTTTTTGTTTTACTCAAATCAAGATCGACACCCAATACATGCCAGAAAAATCAGGCGCTGGCACGTATTTGCGTCAGCAACTGTTGCCAACGTGCATTTTCGGCACTGCCATCCTCGGCAAACGTGATGGTGCGGCGCGCGGTGGGCGCGTCAACGGTGATCTGCCAGCGGGGGATATCGGCGCCCAGCTGTTCTCCCGAGGCTTGCTGATGCGTGAAAAAGCCGCTACTGGCTAGTGCCGCTTCCAGCCCGGGGCCAGCCGGATGGGCTTGCGTATCGATATCATACTGTTCACTCAGGCCGGCAAAGCCGCCGCTGCTGCGGGCTGAAATTTTCATGCTGCTCCTTGTTGTCGAGGGTGGTGGGGCCAGTCCGGCAAGTTTGACGCGGGCGCGCTGGTGCGCAGTTGTACTATTTATCGGGCGCCGTAACTGCGGCACCAGGCGGCCAGCGCTTCGCGCTCCGCTTCAAGCAATTGATCCGACTCGCTGTATTCCGCGTGGTTCATGGTACCGCAGCAGGCGCGCCTGTCTTGCACGGCGCCGTCCCCGTCGACGATGTCGGCGGCAAAGCTCATCTGGCCATCCTCCGTCATGGTATTGGCCTTGAGTACTTCGCGCACGGTAAAGCTGTTGCGGATGTAGTCCAGGTAGGCGCCGTTGCCGTCGGCCTCGGCGATCGTCAGCATGTGGCCGGCCACGTCGGCATACGTGGCGGCTTGCTCGGGCGACGCCACCAGGGCGCGCAGGACGAGGCTGCGCAGGTAGTCGCCGCAGCGGTGCAGCACGGCCGCGTCGTCTTCCAGCTGGGGGGCGCGTTCGTGGGCAAAGATGTCGGCCAGGATGTCGTAGATGGCCCCTGTAAACACTTGCGAGATGGCGTGCACTTCCGTGCCTGCTTCCGACAACTTGATGTCGTTGTCGGCATTGCGCAAGCCGTTAGGCCGGCCCAGGGCCAGGCCGAACTGTTCCGCCAGGTCGGCCAGGAAGGTCTTGTCGTGCAGGTCGGACTTGGTTTGGGCGATCACCGCTTCCACCTGGTCCAGCTGCGACAGGGCCAGGAAGATGGCGGTCAGGTCGCCGAACGATTCGTGCAAGCCGCCCGTTTGCGGTGGATTGTTACTGAGCAGCCAATTCGGTTTCAGGCCATCGAGCACGGCGTGTCCCGTTTCATGCGAGACGATGTCGAGCGAGCGGCAGGTGTAGACGCGCTCGGTGGCACCGCTGGGGATGAAGTCGCCGAACTTGAGGGCCTTGTCGCTACGGCTGTAGTACGCGTTCATGACATTGGGCAAACCGTGCGGGAACACACGCAGGGGCGCCGTATTGCTGGCGCTATTCCATTGCCAGGGCAGGGGCGGCGCCGTGTCGTTGCTGGCCAGCGCGCGCTGGTACATGGTGAGCGTCATGCGCACGATGGCAAAGGTGTGCACGGCATCGAACTGGTCTGTGTTGGGCGAGACGATGAAGTCGCCGAAGGCATTCGGACTGACCTGCGCGATGCCCGGTTCGCCAAACGTGATGCGCGCGTCGCGCGGGCCTTGCAGGGTCAGGCCGGGCAGGAAGGTCTTGCGCGTGCCCAGGTCGCTGACGGACGGGTCTTGCTTCCAGATCAGCACGCGCGAACCGACGGGCACGGCGGCCAGGTTGCGGGCCGTTGCCTCGCTCAGGCGGGGCGGGCCTGGCTGCAAGGTCAGTTGCGCATTCTTGCGGTGCTGGCGGTACGGCGCCGAGGGGGTAGGGACATAGCCGACGGGCAGGGACACGCATTTGGTCAGCACGGCTTCGACCGGCACGATGACTTTCTGGTCCATGGTAGCTCTCCAAGATACGCGCAGCTGGAATGGGAATAGTCGTCCCGCTTCGGCGTGTCCGGTTTGATCCCGCGCAAACGAGATGCGGGACGGCGGGCGTTTTTTGCCAGGTCAGTGCCCGCTGCGGCCGCGCCTGCCGCATGGCGGCTGGTATGATGCTGGCCGTATGGCCCCCGTTTTTATAATAAAAGGATCGTTTGATGGCGGATATAAATATAGTTCAGCAACATAAGCTGACAGCAGCAAAGGCGCGCGAAGCGGCGCAGCAAGTGGCCGACAAGCTGGCCCAGGAATATGACCTGGCGTGCGCCTGGGATGGCGATGTACTGCGCTTCGAGCGCAGCGGCGTCGATGGTTCGCTGACCCTGGAAAAAGAGCAGGCGCAACTGCAAATCAAGCTGGGCTTCATGCTCAGCGCCTTTGCTTCCACGATTGAAGGTAAGATCGCCGAGAAGATGCGCAAGGTGTTTACTGAGTCAGTTTGATCCGCTTGTCTGGCGCCATGTTTGGTGCTAGGAAGCGTGTCACAGCGATGGGCGAAAAGACGATGCAAACACGTCTCTTTTCGCCTTTTTTACGTCTGACTGTACGCTGGCGAACATTGCTATCACATTTCTATTTGGAAAGCCATTGGACTTTTGTGTCTTTTTGCGTTATACTTGAGTCATATTTACAACAGCTACACCGCGTTTCACCTTCTGCTTCGCAGTACTCTCCGCTCGCTGAGTGGTGAATAATTCTTCGGGTTTTACACCCGCATCCAGTTAAAAGTAGTTTGGTCGATTTTTTCGGTCAAATACATTTGGTTCCATGTATTTGCATGGCGCTAGCGTTGTTAAAAGTCCTGAACCACAGCCTCTTTTAGCACGCACACGGCACCCCGGCATCGGCTTTGGCCATCCGCTGGTCACACGCGTGTCACCCCCTGTTTACTGTCGCTCCCGTGCGCTTTTGCGCCGTGGCGTAGCCGACGCAACAGGGTTTGCTGATTCCCGCCGCAAGCTAGCAGCTTGCTGGGTTTCATTCCATTCGTCAAATCGAGGGAGAACCACATCGTGGCAAAACAAATCATTATCGACCATGTATTCAAAGTGTTCGGCGACAAGCCAGAAGAAGCACTTGAACTCGTCCGCAAGGGCGCCAGCAAGCAAGATATCCTGGCCAAGACCGACTGCACCATCGGCGTCTTCGACGCCACCTTTACCATTGAAGCGGGCGAGATCTTCGTCATCATGGGCCTGTCCGGTTCCGGCAAGTCGACCCTGGTGCGCATGCTGAACCGCCTGATCGAGCCGACCGCCGGCCGCATCCTGATCGACGGCAACGACATCAACACCTTGCCGGACGCCCAACTGCGTGCCCTGCGCCGCAAGGACATCAGCATGGTGTTCCAGTCGTTCGCGCTGCTGCCGCAAATTACCGTGCTCGACAACACTGCCTTCGGCATGGAGCTGGCCGGCATGCCCAAGACCGAGCGCCATGCGCTGGCCCAGCAAGCGCTGGAGCAGGTAGGCCTGGACGGCTACGGCGCCAGCTATCCCGACGAATTGTCGGGCGGCATGCAGCAGCGCGTGGGCCTGGCCCGTGCGCTCGCTTGCGATCCATCGATTTTGCTGATGGATGAAGCGTTTTCCGCGCTCGATCCGATTATCCGTACGGAAATGCAATCGGAACTGCTGCGCTTGCAGCAGATCAAGCGCCGCACCATCGTCTTCATTTCGCATGACCTCGACGAAGCCATGCGCATCGGTGACCGCGTTGCCATCATGAAAGACGGCCACGTGGTACAAGTGGGCACGCCGGAAGAGATTTTGCGTAAACCGGCCAACGATTATGTGCGCAACTTCGTGCGCGGCGTCGATGCGGCGGCCGTCTTCAAGGCCAGCGATATTGCCCGCAAGAGCCAGATCGTCGTGTCCGAGTCGCCGAGCCGCGGTTCGCGCGCCGCGCTGTCGATGCTGGAAGAGCAGGATCGCGCGTTTGCCTACGTCGTCAACCCGCAGCGCAAGTTCCTCGGCGTCGTCTCGGTCGATTCGCTGCGCAGTGCGCTCGACGGCCATGTCGGCCCGCTGGGCCTGGCACATGCCTATCTGCCCGACGTGCAGACCATCAATGCAGATGAGCCAGTCGCCGGCCTGTTCGGCCAGGTGGCGCAACTGCCTTACGCCGTCCCTGTGGTGGCCAATGACGGCAGCTTCCGCGGCGCCATCAGCAAGACAACCTTGCTGAAGTTCCTCGACCGCGATACGCCAGCCATAGCCGAACAACAACAGAAAGGACAAGCATGAACCCAAGCACCGTTTCTACCGTAGAACCTGTTGTTGAACAGGCCGCCCAGATCAATCCCTGGGCGCTGACGCCGCCCACCGACGCCAGCACCGCATGGCTCGACGCCGCCGCGCCTGCCGTGCAGCCGGAACAGGCGTCCGGCTTTCACCTGACACAAATTTTCGACGGCTCGCTGCCGCTGGAAAGCTGGATCAACCAGGGCCTGGGCTGGGTCGTCGCGCATTTCCGCCCCTTCTTCCAGGCCGTGCGCGCGCCGATCGACAGCGTATTGTCTGGCGTGGAAGGCGTGCTGCTGGCCGCTCCGTCGCTGACGGTGATCGCCATCATCGGCTTGCTGGCCTGGCAATTTACCAGCCGCACGCTGGCCATCGGCACCGTGCTGGCGCTGCTGCTCGTGTCGATGCTGGGCATCTGGCCGGAAGCCATGACGACCTTGTCGCTGGTGTTGACGTCGCTGGCGTTCTGTCTGGCTATCGGTTTGCCGCTGGGCATTTTCCTTGCCAGCAGCGACCGCGCACAGAATATCCTGCGCCCCTTGCTGGACGCCATGCAGACCACGCCCGCCTTTGTTTACCTGGTGCCGGTGGTGATGCTGTTTGGTATCGGTAATGCGCCAGGCGTGATCGTGACGATCATCTTTGCCCTGCCGCCGCTGGTGCGCCTGACCAACCTGGGTATCCGCCAAGTGCGTCCGGACCTGATCGAAGCGGCCCGCGCGTATGGCGCCTCGCCGTGGCAGTTGCTGACCCGCGTGCAGTTTCCGCTGGCCATGCCGTCCATCATGGCCGGTATCAACCAGTCGCTGATGCTGTCGCTGTCGATGGTCGTGATCGCCTCGATGATCGCCGTCGGTGGTCTGGGTCAGATGGTGCTGCGCGGTATTGGCCGCCTGGACATGGGCCTGGCAACCGTGGGTGGCCTGGGCATCGTGCTGCTGGCCATCACCCTGGACCGTTTGACGCAAGCGATGGGTCAGCCGCGCCGTGGCGTGCGCCACTGGTATCAGACGGGTCCCGCCGGTTTCGTGCTGCGCCTGGTGCGCGGCAATACGAAGAAAAATAATGTTGAACAGCAAGCAACGCTGGCCAACGCACAATAAAGGAACCACATGCATCAAATTGATAATTTTAAAGTGACGCAAAAATCGCAACGCAAGTTCCAGCTGTTTTCCGCCCTGGCGATCGCCGCCCTGGCCCTGACCACCAGCCTGGCCATGGCGCAGACGCCGGCCGTGGCAGCCGATGCGCTGCCCGGCAAGGGCGTCAAGGTGCAGCCGCTGCAAAGCTCGATCGCGGAAGAAACCTTCCAGACCATGCTGGTTGACAAGGCCCTGGAAAAGCTGGGCTACGAAGTGCAGCCGATCAAGGAAGTGGAATACCCGACCGCGCATATCGCCATCGCCAACGGCGACGCCACCTTCATGGCCGTGCACTGGGATCCGATGCACAAGGATTTCTATAACAATGCGGGCGGCGATGCCAAGCTGTTGCGCACCGGCCAGTATGCGGGGCCTGCCGCGCAAGGTTATCTGATCGATAAGGCGACTGCGGAAAAGTACAACATCACGAATATCGACCAGTTGCGCGATCCCACCCTGGCCAAGCTGTTCGACCACGATGGCGATGGCAAGGCCGACTTGACGGGTTGCAATCCCGGCTGGGGCTGCGAAGCGCTGATCGAGAAGCACATGGATGCGTATAAATTGCGCAAGACGGTGACGCACGTGCAGGGCAGCTATGCGGCCCTGATCGCCGATACCCTGGGCCGCTACAAGCGCGGCGAACCGATCCTGTACTACACGTGGACGCCGTACTGGGTCAGTGGCGTGCTGGTGCCGGGCAAGGACGTGGTCTGGTTGAAAGTGCCGTTCTCGGCCAATCCGGACAAGGTGAATACCCGCCTCGACGAGGGCAGCGATTACGGCTTTGCCGTCAACACGGCGCGCATCGTGTCCAACAAGGCCTGGGCGGAGAACAACCCGGCCGCAGCCAAGCTGTTCGAGGTGATGCAACTGCCGGTGGCCGATATCAATGCGCAGAACGAGCGCATGCGCCGTGGCGAAAGCACGCAAGCCGATATCGCGCGCCATACGGCCGGCTGGATCAAGTACCACCAGCAGACGTTTGATGGCTGGATCGCGCAAGCGCTGGCGGCCGCCAAGAAGTAAATCCACAGCTGTTTCAGCATCAAAAAAATGGCTACCGTATTGGTAGCCATTTTTGCATTTTGGACTCGCTTTCGCCCGTTTTGGTGATTTTTCGTGAGTTTTCAGCCATTTTTGGCTGATTTTTCTGAAAAACAGGCGTTGCTCGCGTTTAATCCTTCAAGTCTTCGATCAAGTCGATGTACTGCTGTTGCGCCTCTTCCTTCGAGGTGCCGGCCAGGGCCGCCCAGGCGTCGAACTTGGCGCGGTTGACGAAGTCGGTCATGCCAGGACGCTCGCCCGTGGCGTCGCCGCTTGAGGCTTGCTTGAACAAGGCATAGATTTTCAACAAGGTCATATTGTCCGGACGCTCGGACAGGGTCTTGGAATCGAGCTGTGCTTGTTCGAATTGCTCTTGTAAACTCATGATGGCTCCTGTGTGCTGATGGAATCGCTGGAAAAGTGCGGCAGGCCCGGCGGAGTGGCCACCGTGCGTGCTGCAGTGCCTGACATCATAGTGAAAAAAGCGCGCCGTGCATTAGAGGACACACTCAAAACAAAAGCGCCGCCGCTGAGTGAACAGGGGCGGCGCCTGGCGCAGTCGTTGGAATGCTGCCTGGTCTGTGCTTGCTTGCTACTTACACGCCCAGCAGTTCGACGTCGAAAATCAGGGTGGCGTTCGGTGGAATCGCGCCGCCGGCGCCGCGTGCGCCATAGCCCAGTGCTGCCGGGATGATCAGCTGGCGCTTGCCGCCCACTTTCATGCCTTGCACGCCTTCGTCCCAGCCTTGAATGACGCGGCCGGCGCCCAGCGGGAATTCGAATGGGTCGTTGCGGTCCTTGCTCGAGTCAAATTTCGAACCGGCGCTGCCGTCGTCGTTTTGCAGCCAGCCTGTGTAATGCACGACAACATTGTTGCCGGCTTGCGCTTCAGCGCCTTCGCCGACGACGGTATCGATGTATTGCAGGCCGGAAGCGGTAGTGGTGGTGGTCATGATAATCCTTGTGTAGGCGATGAAAGCTTCAGATTGTAGAGCAATGAGTTGCAAAGCGCCATTCCAGGCGCGGGACAGGGAAAAAGGGCAAATGACGGCGATGTGTGGCTGCCGCCAGCATTTAAGGGGGATTTCACACAATAAATACAGTGTTCCACGTAAAATGCCTGTTTTGTATTTAACAGTGATTTCTTCCATGTTCCGCAGTCTACGCCGCCTTGTTTTTTCCTCGCTGTGCCTGGTTTCCGCAATATCGACGGCGCAAGCCGAAGTGGTGGTGGTGCTCAATTCCCGTGATGCTACGGTGCAACTGCTGGACCAGAAAACCTATGCTCCCCTGTCCACCTTTGCCGTCGGCAAGGAACCGCATCACCTGATGGAAACGCCGGACGGCAAGTCGCTGATCGTCGCCAGTTCCGTGGGCAATGAGCTGATTTTCCTCGACCCCGTGTCGGGCCAGATCCAGCGCCGCATCAGCAATATCCTCGACCCGTACCAGATCGGCTTTTCGCCGGACCAGAAATGGTTCATCTCGAACTCGCTGCGCCTGGACCGCATCGACCTGTACCGCTACGACGGCAAGAACCTGACCCTGGCCAAGCGCATCCCATTGCCAAAATTGCCCAGCCATATGGCCTTCACGGCCGACAGCACCATGGCTTTCATCACGCAGCAGGGCAGCAACCAGGTCAGCGCCATCGACCTGGCCACGCAGACGGTGAAATGGACCATGCCTGTCGGCCCGGCGCCGGCCGGCATCACGATGACGCCCGACGGCAAGCATTTGCTGGTGGGCATCATGGGTAGCGATTACGTGGAAGTGATCGACTGGCGCACGCAAAAGACCGTCAAGCGCATCAAGGCGGGCGCCGGCACGCATAATTTCCGCGCGCTCGGTGACAATCGCATGACGTTCGTCTCGAACCGCGTGTCGAACACGATCAATATCATCGACCAGAAAACGCTGGAAAACGTGGGCACCATCAATGTGCCAGGTGGCCCGGACTGTATGGAAATCACGCCCGATGGCAAGACCATGTGGGTGACCTTGCGCTGGATCAAGAAAGTGGCCGTGATCGACCTGACCACGCGCAAAGTGATCAAGATGATACCGGTGGGCCGCTCGCCCCACGGCGTGTATTTCGCCACCCATTCGCCGCGCATGTGATGATGCAGCGTCTTATTCTGACTGGCGGCGTGCCCGCCATGCTGCTGTGCGCCAGCACCATGCTGTCGCCCGCGCATGGCGCCGCACCTGTCGCTCCAGCCGCATCTGCCACCGCCTTTGCTACCCCTGCTGCCGCCCCGGCCGCCTGCAAGGGCACCCTCTACATGACGTTCGACACGGGTAGCCAGTCGCAAGCGCAGCTGATTGCCGACATGCTCAATCAACGCCATGTGAAGGCGACGTTCTTTCTGGCCAATGAAAAGACCACGCGCGGCGATTATTCGCTCGATCCGTCATGGGCGCCATACTGGAAAGCCCGCGTCGCCGAAGGCCATGCGTTCGGCACGCATACGTTTGACCATGTGTACTGGAAGAAGGATCTGGCCAACGGCTTGATCCAGGTCAAGCCGCAGTTCGGCAAGGACGGCGGCAAGCTGGCCTCCTTCACTGATCAACAGTTCTGCGCGGAGTTGCGCCGCGTCGATACGCGCTTCCAGGAGTTGACCGGGCACAAGCTCGATCCGTTCTGGCGCGCGCCGGGCGGCTACACCTCGCCGCGCACCCTGGCCGCCGGCAGCGCCTGCGGCTACCAGCACGCGGGCTGGGCGCCGGCGGGCTACTCGGGTGATGAGCTGCCCAGCGACAAGTATCCGAACGCCATGCTGCTGAAAAAGGCGCTGGCCAACTTGCGCAGCGGCGATATTTTCATTGCGCACATGGGCATCTGGTCGCGCAAGGATGCGTGGGCGCCCGCCAATCTGGATGCTTTGATTTCCGGCTTGCAAGACAAGGGTTTTTGCTTTGCCACCTTGCGCGAGCATCCCGCCTACTCGCAGAAGAAGGGCCAGCCATGACCGCCGCCGACATCGTCAGCCTCGTCACGCCCGCCATCGATGCCGTGGTCGACGCCTTTGGCGTGGCGCAAGGCTGGCTGTTCCAGACCATCGTCAATCCGCTCGTCTACCACCTGGGCTTTGGCGAATTCACGGAAGAGGCGTTCGAGGGCACGGAATGGCTGCTGATCGGCCTGTGCGAACTGGTGCTGCTGTTTCTCGTGCTGCGTCCGCTCGAAGCCTGGATTCCCGCACAAAAGATGAGCGACCCGCGCGCCCGCTGGAACGATTTTCTGTATACCGTGCTGCACCGCATCGGCCTGTTTTCCGTGCTGGTCTTCTTCACGCTCGATCCGCTGATGGATGCATTGGCCGGCGCTTTGCGTTTCGATAATATCCATCCATTCAACCTCGAGTCGCTGTTACCCGGCATCAGTCCCTTGCTCAGTTTTATCATCTATTTTGTGATACTGGACTTCGTCGACTATTGCTACCATCGGGCTTCGCACCATTTCGGCTGGTGGTGGGGCTTGCACAGCCTGCATCACAGCCAGCAAAACATGAACTTGTGGAGCGATGACCGCAACCACCTGCTCGATGATTTCTTGCGCGACGTGGTGATGGCGCTGGTGGCGCTGGGTATCGGCGTGCCGCCGGGCCAGTACGTGCTGCTGGTGTCGATTTCGCGCATTCTGCAAAGCTTGCAGCATGCGAATGTGAGGATACACTTCGGCCGCATCGGCGAGCGGCTGTTGATCTCGCCCCGTTTCCACCGCACGCACCACGCGATCGGCGTGGGGCACGAGTCGAAAGGCAAGGGCAGCATGGGCGGTTGCAACTTCGGCGTGGTCTTGCCGATTTGGGATATGCTGCTGGGCACCGCGAATTTCTCGGCGGGCTATGCGCGCACGGGCGTGCGCGACCAGCTGGCCCGCATCGACAGCGATGGCGTGGGCCGCCCCGGACGCGAGTATGGCCGCGGCTTCTGGCAGCAGCAATGGCTGGGCCTGCGCCGCATGGTGGAATTTGCAGGAATCAAACGAAAAGGACGCCGTTGATGCGTAATGTGTTGAATTCGTATGGCCGCGCCTTGCTATCGCAATTGCACGGCAAGATACTGCTGTTGAGCGTGGCGCCCTTCATCCTCTCGCTGATCCTGTGGGGCGCCCTGCTGTATGTGGGCCTGCAGCCGCTGATCGACAGCCTGCATGCGCTGTTTACGCAGTACGATTTCTTCCGCACCAGCGGGCAGGTGCTGGCTACCTTTGGCCTCGGCGTGCTGAAAGCCGTGATCGTGCCCCTGATCGCCATGTTCATGCTGTTGCCGCTGATGATCTTGACGGCGCTCATTTTCATGGGTCTGTTCGCCATGCCGGCCATCGGCCGCCATATTGGCGGGCGGCATTTTCCGCAACTGGACAAGAAACACGGCGGCAGCCTGGCTGGCAGCGTCGGCACTTCCCTGGCTACCTTTCTGCTGTTCATCGTCGTCTGGGTCATCATGCTGCCGTTGTACGCGTTTCCACCCGCCGCATTGGTGGGGCAAGCCGTGCTGTGGGGCTGGCTGACCTACCGCGTGATGGCGTATGACGCCATGGCCGACTACGCCAGCGTGGAAGAGCGCCACGCCATCATGCGTACGCAGCGCTGGCCCCTGCTGGCCATCGGCATGGTCTCCGGCGCGGCCGGCGCCGTGCCGGGCATGCTGTGGATGGGCGGCGTGATGTCGGTGGTGTTCTTCCCCTTCCTGGCGGCGTTCGCCATCTGGCTGTATGTACTGATCTTTATCTTTACGGGTCTGTGGTTCCAGTATTACTGCCTGGAAGCACTGTCGCGTTTGCGGGGTGTACGCGGCATGACCGACGTGGCGCCGGCGGACGCCTGACCTTCACTAATCGAATCGAACGAGGAAGTTCCATGGCTATCGGATTGATCATCATCGGCGACGAAATCCTGTCGGGCAAGCGCACTGACCAGCATTTCCCGAAAGTAGTGAGCATGCTCAAGCAGCGTGGCTTGCAGCTGAGCTGGGCGGAATACGTGGGCGACGAGCCTGCCCGCCTGGTCGCCTTGCTCAAGCGCAGTTTTACCAGCGGCGACATCGTTTTCAGCTTTGGCGGCATCGGCGCCACGCCGGACGACCATACGCGCCAGGCGGCTGCCGATGCGCTGGGCTTGCCGCTGCTGCTGCATCCGCAAGGCAAGCTCAATATCGAGCAGCGCATCACGGAAATGGGAGCAGAGGCGGGCGTGCCGGCCGACTTGAACTCGCCGGAAAACCTGCACCGCCTGAAAATGGCGGAATTTGTCGAAGGCGCCGAGCTGATTCCGAATCCGTACAACAAGATTGCCGGCTTTGCCGTGCGCGAGCATTATTTCGTGCCAGGCTTTCCCGTCATGTCCTGGCCCATGATCGAATGGGTGCTCGACACGCATTACAGCCATTTGTTCAACCAGGTGCCGCATGCGGAACATGCCTTGCTTGTGTACGAAACGGCCGAATCCCTGCTGACGCCGCTGATGGTGCGTCTGGAAACGGAGTTTCCGCTGATCAAGGTGTTCAGCCTGCCCAGCGTGGGCGATGCGCAGACGCGCCGGCATATCGAACTGGGCGTGAAGGGCGAACCCGCGCAAGCGGCGGCCGCCTTTGCGGACATGCGCGCCGCGCTCGATGCCCTGCAGGCGGAATACACCACCATCTGAGCCTCTGCCAGCCCGGCGCCGGCGGCTTTTTCGCTGGCGTCCAGCCCGCCTTGCATCTTAGAGCCTATCCCAGTAGGGAGCGTCTTCTGCTGGCAGCGCATCAGGAGCGCGGACAAGGCGTGAGGAGGACGCGTGGCGAGCCACGCAACGACGATCAACGCAGTCCCCGCTTCTGAGGGGCGCCAGCAGGGGATGTATTCATCTACTGGGATAGGCTCTTAGTACGCAAGCGTACGTTCCAAGACGTTGTTTTTTTGCGAAAATCTTTGATGAAGCAAGATTTTTGTGTGCGCTCGCCAGTCGTTTTCATGCCGATGTGGTGGAATGGTGAACAGGAGCCTGGCGTGTCAAACGCGGGGTTGCCTGCCTGTGCAGCAGCGTGTTTTTTTGATTCACCGGTATGGACATCATGTTAAGCAAGCTCTGTAGTGACCGGCCCCGGCCGGCCCTCGTCTTATCCTGTGCGGAGCGGTATTGCTACCGTATTTTCTGCGCCGTCCAAACCCAACCTTACCCCAGCATCCCATGAAAGACACAGGCGTCAACCTGGCCGCGCAAGAGCGGCCCCCCTCTGATCCAGCTGCCGAGGCGCCGCCGCCGGCGAGCCCGCCGAAGAAGCGCCGTTCGCGCATCTGGCCGATCTTTGCCATCATCGTGCTGGCGCTGATCGCCGGCGTGGCGTGGTTCGTCATGCGCGAAGTGCGCACCTCGGCCCTGCAGGCCGAGTTTTTCACGCGCCTGGACCGTCAGCTGACGTTCAAGGTCGAGCCAGGCCCAGCGCCGGCGGGCGCCATCCGCTATCCGCAGCACGGCCCGTATGACGAGCGCCTCGGCTATGCCAGCTTGCCTGACTTCCTCACCAAGCTCAATGCGCGCGACTATGCCGTCACGGCGCAGGCGCGCATGTCGCCGAAGATGGTGGAGCTGGTCGACCGGGGCATCTTTGCCACGTATCACGAGAAAAACCGCGCCGGACTGACCATCCTCGATTGCCGCGCCGCGCCCCTGTTCGCGGCCAGCTATCCCGAGCGCATGTTCGACGGCTTTGCCGACGCGCCGCCCGCGCTGGTGCAAAGCCTGCTGTTCATCGAAAACCGCGAATTGCTCGACCCGGGCACGCCCGAGCGCAATCCCGCCGTGGAATGGGATCGCCTGAGCAAGGCCGTCTTCGACAAGGTGCTGAACCTGTTCGGCGGCCACCGCGGTGGTGGCGGCAGCACCCTGGCCACGCAGATCGAAAAATACCGCCATTCGGAAGACGGCCGCACCAGTTCCATGCAGGATAAATTGCTGCAGATGATTTCGGCCAGCCTGCGCTCGTACCAGGATGGCGAGAACACCATGGAAGCGCGGCGCAAGATCGTCGTCAATTACCTCAATACCGTACCGCTGTCGGCCAAAAGCGGCTTTGGCGAAGTCAACGGCATTGGCGATGGCATGTGGGTCTGGTATGGCCGGCCGTTTGCCGAGGTGAAAACTTTGCTCAAGGGTAATATGGACCAGCCGGACAGTGCGCTGGCCTACAAGCAGGCGTTGAGCTTGCTGATCGCGCAGCGCCGCCCTTCGCATTACCTGGTGGCCGGCGGCGCCGACCTGGAAGAATTGACCAACAGCCATCTGCGCCTGCTGGCGCAAGCGGGCGTGATTTCGCCGCAGCTGCGCGATGCGGCCATCGCCGAGAAGCTGCGCCCGTCGTCGGCCTCGGGCGTGCAATCGGAAGCATCGACCTCGTTCGTCACGCGCAAGGCCTCGAATGCCGTGCGCAACCATTTGGCCAGCATGCTCGGCGACCCGCGCTTGTACAACCTCGACCGCCTCGACTTGAAAGTGGTCAGCACGCTCGATGCGCAGGCGCAAAATGCTGTTACCAAGGTCTTGCGCGAGCTGCGCGACCCGGAAGTGGCGAAAGCGGCTGGGCTGACGGGCAAGGGCATGCTGGGCAATGGCGACCCGGCCAACGTGGTCTACAGTTTTACCCTGCTGCAAAAGGGCGATCAAGCCAACTTGCTGCGCGTGCAAACGGACAATTTTGACCAGCCGCTCGACATCAACGAGGGCGCCAAGCTGGACCTCGGTTCGACGGCCAAGCTGCGCACCCTGGTCACGTATCTGGACATCATCGACCAGCTGCACCAGCGCTACAGCGGCATGGGCGCCGCCGAACTGAATAAAATCGCCGTCGATCCGAAGGACATGCTGTCGCAGTGGGCGATTGCCTACTTGAAACCATTGCCGCTGGGCGAGGCGCGCAACTTGCCCGCCATGCTGGCGGCCGCCATGCAACGCCAGTATTCGGGCAATCCGGGTGAAGGCTTCTTCACGGGCGGCGGCTTGCATCATTTCGGCAACTTCTCCAAGCTTGACGACAGCCGCATCATGACGGTGCAGCAGGCGCTGCGCCAGTCGACCAACCTGGTGTTCGTCCGCCTGATGCGCGACGTGGCCCGCTACTACATGTTCTCGCGTCCCGATTCCTCGGCCTCGCTGCTGGCGGACGCGGACGATCCGCGCCGCGCCCAGTACCTGAGCCGTTTTGCCGACAAGGAAGGGCGCGAATTCCTGCACCGCTTCTATCAGAAGTATCGCGGCAAGAGCGTCGACGAGCAGGAAAAGATCTTGTTGGCCAGCATCCGCCCGACCCCCGTGCGCCTGGCAAATATCTTCCGCACCGTCAATCCGAAAGGCACGGTGGCGGAATTCGGCGATTTCCTCAATGCCAACTTGCCGTCGCAAAACGAAGTGCCGCCCGAGCGCGTCGCCAAGCTGTACCAGCAGTACGCGATGGAAAACTGGTCCTTGGCCGACCGCGGTTATCTGGCCAATGTGCATCCGCTGGAACTGTGGATGGTGGCGTATCTGCGCCAGCATGAAGGCTCCACCCTGTCGCAGATGGTGGCGGCCAGCGAGAAGGAGCGCCAGGAAGTCTACAAATGGCTGTTCAATACGCACCGCAAGCATGCGCAGGACCGCCGCATCGCCAACTTGCTGGAAGTGGAAGGTTTCCTGGAAATCCACCGCCAGTGGAAGAAGATGGGCTACCCGTTCGATTCGCTGGTGCCGTCGTATGCGACCACCCTGGGCGCGTCGGCCGACCGTCCCGCCGCGCTGGCCGAGTTGATGGGGATCATCATCAACGATGGTGTGCGCAAACCGAGCGTGCGCATCGATTCCATGCATTTCGCCGCCAATACGCCGTATGACACCACGGTCAAGCGGAGCACGAAGGTGGAAGCGGAGCAAGTGCTGTCGCCGGACGTGGCGAAAGCCGTGGCCAAGGCCATCCGCGAAGTGGTGTCGGACGGCACGGCCAAGCGGGCCAAGACGGCATTCGTCGGCGCCGATGGCGTGCCGATCCCGATGGGCGGCAAGACGGGCACGGGCGACCAGCGTTTCGACGTGTATGGCGCCGGCGGCCGCCTGATCGAGTCGCGCTATGTGAACCGTTCGGCCACGTTCGTCTTCAATATCGGTGAGCGCTTCTATGGCAGCATGACGGCGTATGTGCGCGGGCCGGAATCGAAGAACTACGATTTCACCAGCGCCTTGCCCGTGCAACTGCTGGTGTCGCTGGCGCCGAGCCTGATGCCGCTGATCGAGGCGCCCGCGCCGGCCGAAGGCGTGGCCAGGCAGTGC
This sequence comes from Janthinobacterium sp. 78, assembly GCF_003096775.1. Taxonomy (NCBI): domain Bacteria; kingdom Pseudomonadati; phylum Pseudomonadota; class Betaproteobacteria; order Burkholderiales; family Oxalobacteraceae; genus Janthinobacterium; species Janthinobacterium sp. 78. The sequence goes on from NZ_QENT01000001.1 coordinate 1,484,630, forward strand.
ACCAATTAGCAGGCAGTTGTAGCAGAACGCCGGCGTTCACGCCGGCGTTTTTTTAGCCGGCAAACACGGCCGTTTTATCTGCCAGGCGCGCATGGTAGGCAGCGATGGCAGGGTAGTCGGGGCGTTGCATCGGCGCCATCAGCCAGCGCTTGACGGACAGGCCCAGCACGATATCCGCCAGGGTAAATTGCCCGCCGCAGACGAAGGCGCCCGTGCGCTGCAGCTGCTGTTCCAGGATGCCCATCATCTTGTTCCATCCGGCAATGCCGGCTGCCAGCAGCGCCGCATCCTGGTGTGCGGGGCTGTGGCGCACCAGCGACATGAAGGCGTAGCGCCAGCTGTTGTTGAGGTCGCCCATTTGCCAGTCCATCCATTTTTCCACTTCCGCGCGGGCGCGGGGCGTGCTTGGCAGCAAGTCGTCGCGGCCCGCCTGGGCGCACAGGTAGCGGCATATCGTGTTCGATTCCCACAGCACCAGGTCGCCGTCTACCAGCACGGGCACCATGGCGTTCGGATTCAGGGCCAGGAAGGCCGGGTCGTCGGTACTGCGAAAGCCGCTGCCCCAGTCTTCGCGTTCGTAGGGCAGGTCGAGTTCCTCGCAGGTCCACAAGACTTTGCGGACATTGATCGAGGCGGCTTTTCCAAGAATTTTCAGCATGCGGGACTCCATGGGGCAGGTGAACGATCTGCCACTGTAGCGGATTTGGCCATGCCGCGCCGGTGAAAGTGCCTTGCATAGTTGAGGTTTTCTTGGCATCGTAGCCACCCATGAAACCTATGCGCCACCACATGTCCAAAATCCTCGCGTTCAGCCGCTTTTCCGTGCGCGATTTCCTCGCCACCGCCGGTCCCACCCTGCTGCTGGTCGGCGCGTTTTGCGCGCTCGCTTACTGGCTGGTTGACCCGGCGCCGCCGCGCCAGGTGAGCCTGTCGACGGGACAGGACAATAGCGCGTATGAAGAGTTTGGCAAGAAATACGCGGCCACCCTGGCCAGGCACGGCATCAAGGTGACCTTGCAGCCGTCGCTGGGCTCGCAGGAAAACCTGCAGCGCCTCAATAGCGGCAAGACCGATATTGCCTTCGTGCAAAGCGGCTCGACGGAGCACGCCGATGCCGAGCGCCATGGCCTCATATCCCTGGGCAGCCTGTTTACGGAACCCGTCTGGCTGTTCCTGCGCGAAGACAAGGCGGTGACGGAACTGACGCAATTGAAGGGCATGAAGATCAACCTGGGACCGGAAGGCACGGGCGTGCCCAGCCTGTTCCGGCAGTTGTTGTCCGTCAATGGTGTCGAGGCGAACGAGTTGACCGTCAGCGACTTGCAGAACACGCCCGCCACGGTGGAGCTGCTGGAAGGGCGCATCGATGGCCTCGTGTTCAGCTCGGCGCCGGAAGCGCCGCTGATCCAGATGCTGCTGCAAACGCCGGGCATCAAGCTGTTTGATTTTTCGCAAGCGGAGGCGTACACGCGGCGCCTGCCTTTCCTCACGCATGTGGTCTTGCCACGCGGTATCGTCGACCTGGGGCGTAACATCCCCGCGCAGGATTACCACCTGATCGCACCGACCGCCACCCTGGTCGCGCGCGAAGACTTGCATCCGGCCTTGATCGACCTGTTCGTGCAGGCGGCGGCCAGTATTCACGGCGGCACGGGCTGGTTCCAGCAACAGGGGCAGTTCCCGTCCGCGCGCTATACGGAAATTCCCGTCGCGCCCGAAGCGCTGAAGTTTTACAAGGATGGCGCGCCGGTGCTGCAGCGCTACATGAGTTTCTGGCTGGCCAATTTCTTCGACCGCATGTGGGTGCTGGTGGTGGCGCTCGGTGCCTTGATATTGCCGCTGTCGCGCGTGGTGCCGCCGCTGTACGTGTGGCGTATCCGCTCGCGCGTGTACCGCTGGTATGGCCAGCTGCGCACGGTGGAGCAGGCGCTGGAAGATGTGCCGCCAGAGCAGCGCGCGCAAGTGTATGCGGCGCAATTGACGCGGCTCGATCAGATCGAGGAAATGGTCAACCAGATCTCGATTCCCCTGTCATTTGCCGATGGCTTGTATGGCTTGCGTAGCCACATCAATTTCGTGCGCAAGCGCATCTTGACCTTGATGGGCGAGCACCAGCCGGCGGAATCAAACTAAGTCAAACTAAGGTGATCGACAGTTTGCGCCCCACCAGCGCGGCGGCGCGCTCCAGGGTGGACAGGGTCACATCGCTGCTGGGGTCGAGCAGGCGGTCGAGTTGCGAGCGGCTCGTTTGCAGCAGCGCCGCCATGCGCGTCTTCGACATCGCTTGTTCCTGCATCGCCTGCGTCAGTTGCCAGGCGATCACTTCCTTGATGGCGCGGTTTTGCGTTTGCTCGAAGATGCCTTCTTCCTTGAGGAAGTCGTCGAGACTGCTGCCGAGGTGCGGTGCGGTGGCGTTCATGTCAGTTCCTTCAATCGTTTGCGGGCCAGCGCCAGGTCGTCGTCGGGCGTGGCGCGGGTTTTCTTGATAAAGCCGTGCAGTGCCACCAGGCAGTCGCCGTGATGGCAGATCAGCACGCGGGCGATGCGGTTGCTTGGCAAGCTGCTGCGAATTTCCGTTAGACCTTGCCCCAGATGGCGGCACAGGGGCATGCCCACGGGCCAGCGCCATTGTGCATGCATCAAGTCTTGTCCGATCACCTGGCGCTCTTCGATGGGCAACGATTTGAGCCAGTCGCGCACGGGTTCGCCGCCATTGCCGTTCGCATAGAACAGCAGGGTAATCTGCCGCAAGCCGGAAGCATCCATGACGCACCTCTGCGTTGTACTATATAAGGTACACGTTCGCAAGGAGAATTTGCGCCGCAGTTGAAAAAATCGGGCGCGCATGGATGGTTGTAGCCGATGGCGGGCCGCAGGGTGGCCCGCCAGATCAAACACGCTTCAGATAGTCAGGTGGCCAGCGTCAGGCGCCCAGCCACGGCAGTCCCGCCTTGCACCAGCCGCCGATCTGCTTGCGGTGGCCGTCGGCATCCTTGTCGCCCTCAAAGCCTTCGAGGATGTCGAAGCAGTTCACGTAGCCGTGCTCGGTCGCCAGCTTGGCGGCATGGCGTGAACGCACGCCGGAGCGGCACAGGAACAGCAGCACCTCGTCTTTGCCGGCCTGGGCAGCCAGTTGCGCGAGGAAGTCGGGATTCGGCACGCCGCCCGGATACGTGGCCCACTGCACCGCACCGTGCTGGGTGTCGGCGATGTCGACCCGGCCGACCCAGTCGCGCTCGGCATTCGTGCGCACATCGATGAGCTTTGCAGCGGCATCGCGCTGCAGCAAGTCATATGCTTCCTGCGGTGTGACGGCGCCGGCATACGGCGTGCCTTCATTGGCCCGGCTGCGGGCGGTGGTCAGGATGTCGGCGGCGGTAGTCATGGCGTCCTCGATGAAAGTGGGGTGGTGTGGTCGATTATAGTGCGCCGTCCGCGCCCCGCAAACGGGAAACCATGGTGCATCGCGTGCGCACCACAATGAGGCATTTTTCAGAAATCAAAGAAAAATGCACGACAATGGTGCGTTATTCGTTTTTTGCACTTGCATAGTGCATTCTTGATGTGACGCAAACACTGCCTGGAAATCACGGGCGGGAAAACTTTCATTGGGATAGCCGGGTTTTGCCCCTGGCGGCCAGGTCTCTTCAGAAGCTGGCATGGAATCTGCTATGATCCTTATGAGTTTTGGTGGCACGCAATGTTTGCTTCGCTTCATCAGCCCAGACGCATTAAGGTCGGCTCACCCCACATTCATTTAGGAGATACGCATGGCAATGACAGCCGCAGAAGTCTTGAAGATGGTAGAAGAAAACGAAGTCAAATTCGTTGATTTCCGCTTTGCTGATACCCGTGGTAAAGAGCAGCACGTGACGGTTCCCGTGTCGCACTTCGACATGGACAAATTCGAGTCGGGCCACGCCTTTGACGGTTCTTCGATCGCTGGCTGGAAAGGCATTGAAGCGTCCGACATGATCTTGCTGCCGGATCCAAACACGGCCAATATCGACCCGTTCATGGAAGAAACGACCTTGTTCATGCAGTGCGACGTGATCGAACCGTCGGACGGCAAGGGCTACGACCGCGACCCGCGCTCGATCGCGAAACGCGCCGAAGCCTACCTGAAATCGTCGGGCATGGGCGACACCGCCTACTTCGGCCCTGAGCCAGAATTCTTCATCTTCGACAGCGTGCGCTGGAAGATCGACATGTCGGGCTGCTTCGTCAAGATCGGTTCGGACGAAGGTTCGTGGTCGACCGGCAAGGACATCGAAGGCGGCAACAGCGGCCACCGTCCTACCGTCAAGGGCGGCTACTTCCCTGTGCCACCAGTGGACAGCTTCCAGGACATGCGTTCGGAAATGTGCCTGATCCTGGAGTCCTTGGGCATCCCGGTTGAGGTACATCATCACGAAGTCGCTGGCGCAGGCCAGAATGAAATCGGTACCCGCTTCTCGACCCTGGTCGAGCGCGCCGACTGGACGCAAAACCTGAAATACGTGGTGTGGAACGTGGCGCACAGCTATGGCAAGACCGCCACCTTCATGCCGAAACCTATCGTTGGCGACAACGGTTCGGGCATGCACGTGCATCAATCCGTATGGAAAGATGGCAAAAACCTGTTCGCTGGCGACGGCTATGCCGGCCTGTCCGATTTCGCCCTGTACTACATCGGCGGCATCATCAAGCACGCCAAGGCACTGAACGCGATCACCAACCCGGGCACCAACTCGTACAAGCGTCTGGTACCAGGCTACGAAGCTCCAGTGAAACTGGCGTACTCGGCGAAAAACCGTTCCGCCTCGATCCGTATCCCGCACGTGGCCAATCCAAAAGGCCGCCGCGTGGAAGCGCGCTTCCCGGATCCACTGGCGAACCCGTACCTGTGCTTCGCCGCACTGCTGATGGCTGGTCTGGACGGCGTTGCCAACAAGATCCATCCGGGCGAAGCCGCCTCGAAAGATCTGTACCATCTGCCGCCAGAAGAAGACGCACTGATCCCTACCGTGTGCGCTTCGCTGGAAGAAGCACTGGAAGCCCTGGACAAGGACCGCGAGTTCCTGACCCGTGGCGGCGTGTTCAGCGATTCCATGATCGACGCTTACCTGGAACTGAAAATGCAGGACGTGCAGCGCATGCGCATGACCACGCATCCTGCCGAGTTCGACATGTACTACTCGCTGTAATGGCGCCACGCCGGCAACTTGCCGGTAGTGAATAAAAAACGCGGGTGAGGCGATGGTCTTGCCCGCGTTTTTTGTTATGGCGCCACTGGGCGGTGTTGTATAGTCGGCCCAGGAACGATGCGGCACGAGCCGACAGGAGTGAAGATTGACCAAGCATTACAGAATGGCGCTGATGGCAGGATTGCTGGGCGCGGCGGCACAGGCGCACGGGCAGTCATATGTGTGCGCCGATGCGCAAGGACACAAGACGTACACGGACAAGCGGGCTGGCACGCATTGCCAGCTGCTCGATTTACCGGGCGCCATGACGGAGCCGCCACGCAAGACGGCGCCGCTAGCCGGTGCGCCTGCGCGGCCCGCCACGCAGGCGGTGGCCACGGCGGCGCCCGCCGCTGGCGCGTTTCCCAAGGTCGATGGCGCCGAGCAACGGGCGCGCGACCTGGACCGGCGCCAGATCCTGCAAGATGAATTGCGCAGCGAAGAGCAGAAACTGGCGGCCCAGCGTCTGGAGTTCAACGAGGGCCAGCCTGAACGCCAGGGCAATGAACGCAACTATGCCAAGTATCAGGAAAGAGCGGCGCAGTTGAAAGAGAATATCAACCGGACGCAGCAGAACGTCGAGGCCCTGAAACGCGAGATTGCGAATATTCGGTAAAGCACATGACAATAGACAACCATTCCAGCCGTCCCGCCCACCTGGCCGGCCTTGATTTGCTCGCTTCGGCCGTGATCTTGCTCGACGGCGACGGGCGCATCAGCTATGCCAACGCGGCGGCGGAAAACCTGCTGGAAAGCTCATTGAAGGCCCTGTCGCGGCAAAAGCTGACGGCGCTGTTCCTCAACCCCGAAGAGCTGGCCGGGATTTGCGCACAGGCGCTTGAACACAAGTTTTCCGATTTGCGCCAGGACCTGAGCCTGGAACGCCTGGGGCGCGAGCCGCTGCGCGTGCACAGCATCGTCAGCGCGCTCGAGGCGCCGCGCGACGGCGTGCTGATCGAGCTGCGCGAAAACGTGCAGCAATTAAAACTCGACCGCGAGGAGCGCATCCTCGACCAGAGCCAGGTCAACAAGGAGCTGATCCGCAACCTGGCGCATGAAATCAAGAACCCGCTGGGCGGCATCCGCGGTGCGGCCCAGCTGCTGGAGCTGGAATTGCCGGCCCTGCACCTGAGCGAGCTGCGCGAATACACGCAAGTCATCATCAAGGAAGCGGACCGCCTGCAAACCCTGGTCGACCGCCTGCTGGCGCCGCACCGCCGCCCGCACATCGTGGGCGACGTGAATATCCACGAAGTGTGCGAGCGCGTGCGCAGCCTGATCCTGGCCGAGTTTCCCAGCGGCCTGACCATTTCGCGCGATTACGACGCCTCGATCCCCGAGTTTCGTGGCGACAAGGAACAATTGATACAGACCGTGCTCAACATCGCGCACAACGCGGCGCAAGCGCTGGCCGAGCGCATCGAGGCGGGCGATGCAGAGCTGATTTTCAAGACGCGCGTGGCGCGCCAGGTGACCCTGGCCAAGGTCCGCTACAACCTGGCATTAGACTTGCATATCATTGACAATGGACCGGGCATCGCACCCCAGATCCGCGACCGGATTTTCTACCCGCTGGTGTCGGGCAGGGATGGCGGCAGCGGGCTGGGACTGACCTTGGCGCAAACCTTCGTGCAACAGCACCTGGGCGTGATCGAGTGCGAAAGCCGGCCTGGATACACCGATTTCAGGATCGTTCTCCCCTTGCCATAAGCGAGGAAGTATCCCACCCATGAAATCCATTGCGGGACGCACACACTAATGAAGCCAATCTGGATAGTTGACGACGACGAATCAATCCGCTGGGTGCTGGAAAAAGCCCTGGCGCGGGAAAACCTCGCCACCAAGAGTTTTGCCAATGCGCGCGACGCCATCGCGGCACTGGAATTTGACACGCCGCAAGTGCTCGTGTCCGATATCCGCATGCCGGGCGCCTCCGGCCTGGAATTGCTGCAGACGGTCAAGTCGCGCTTTCCCGGCTTGCCGGTCATCATCATCACGGCCTTTTCCGACCTCGATTCGGCCGTCGCGGCCTTCCAGGGCGGTGCCTTCGAATACCTGGCCAAGCCGTTTGACATCGACAAGGCTGTCGAGCTGATCCGTCGCGCGCTGGAAGAAAGCCTGCGCGAGACCAGCGTCGAATCGGGCCCGTCCGAAACGCCGGAAATCCTCGGCCAGGCACCGGCCATGCAGGAAGTGTTCCGCGCCATCGGCCGTCTGTCGCAATCGAATGTGACGGTGCTCATCACGGGCGAATCCGGTTCCGGCAAGGAACTCGTGGCGCGTGCGCTGCACAAGCACAGTCCGCGCGCGGCACAACCGTTCATTGCCCTGAACACGGCGGCGATCCCGAAGGATTTGCTGGAATCCGAACTGTTCGGCCACGAACGGGGGGCGTTCACGGGCGCGCAGACGACGCGCCGGGGCCGCTTCGAGCAAGCCGAGAACGGCACTTTGTTCCTCGATGAAATCGGCGACATGCCGTTCGACTTGCAGACGCGCTTGCTGCGCGTGCTGTCCGATGGCCATTTCTATCGCGTCGGCGGGCACCAGCCGATGAAGGCTAACGTGCGCGTCATTACGGCCACGCACCAGAACCTCGAGCAGCGCGTGCGCGACGGCCTGTTCCGCGAAGACTTGTATCACCGTCTGAACGTGATCCGTTTACGCCTGCCCAGTTTGCGGGAGCGGCGCGAGGATATCCCCATCCTGGTGCGCCACTTTCTGGTGCAAAGCGCGCGCCAGCTGGGCGTGGAAGCCAAGCGCATGAGCGAACCGACGATGCAATTTCTCAGCGGCCTCGATTTGCCCGGCAATGTGCGCCAGCTGGAAAACCTGTGCAACTGGATCACCGTAATGGCGCCGGGCCAGACGGTGGAAATCAAGGACTTGCCGCTGGAATTGACGCAGGGGCAGAGCGATGCTGGCGCTCCCGCAGCGCATGGCGAAGCGCCGCCGCCGGCCGTGGCTCATCCGAATGGCGGCCAGGTCTTCGAAGCGGCCGCGCCCGCCAACGGCGCGCCGCCGGGCTGGATCGGCCTGCTGGAATTACAGGCGGCCGGCATGCTGGGCGCCGGGCAGCAGGAAGTCATGGCCGTGCTGGGACGGCAATTCGAGTCGGCCCTGATCAAGACGGCGCTCAAGCATACGCACGGGCGCAAGAACGACGCCGCCGTGCGCCTGGGCATCGGCCGCAACACTATCACCCGCAAGATCTCCGAACTGGGCATCGACGGCGCCAAGGACGATTGATCTATCTTCCGGACGGGACGTCTGTCCCGTCCGCGTTCCCTCCCGGTGTTTCTTGCACGCCACAACACCCACAGCAGGCGATAAGGTAAGCTGACGCCTGCCGGACTGTTTCGTCCGGTCTTAACTTTCATTGTGGAACTGTATGCTGATTAACTGCGTGGCCTATCAGGATGGCAAAAAACTGGCCGACTTGCCGATTGACGATATCAGCGATTACGTCGAGCGCCCCGACTGTTTCGTCTGGGTAGCCCTGCTCGACGCCACGCCGGACGAGCTGAAACAGATGCAGCACGAGTTTTGCCTGCATGAACTGGCCGTCGAGGATGCGCAGCGCGGACACCAGCGTCCGAAGATCGAGGAATATGGCGACTCCCTGTTCGCCGTGGTGAAAACCGTGGAAATGGTCGAGAACGAGCTGGTCATGGGTGAAGTCGACATCTTTGTCGGCGCCAATTACGTGCTCTCGTCACGCAGCAACAGCTCGCAAGGTTTTCTTGGCGTGCGTGCGCGCGCCGAGCGCGAACCACACTTGCTGCGCCAGGGCTCGGCCTTCGTGCTGTACGCGCTGATGGACGCCGTCGTCGACCGTTACTTTCCCGTGCTCGACGCGCTGGAATCGGAGCTGGAACTGATCGAGGACCGCATCTTCGACCGTGGCACCGAGCGCGACAATATCGAACGGCTGTATCAATTGAAACGCAAAGTCATGGTCTTGCGTCACGTGGTGGCGCCCCTGATGGAAGCGGTGGGCAAGCTGCACGGCGGGAGGGTGCCGCCGCTGTGCCACGATACCCAGGAGTATTTCCGCGACGTGCACGATCACCTAGCGCGCATCAACGGCACGCTCGACACCATCCGCGACACCATCAGCACGGCCATCCAGGTGAATTTGTCGATGGTGGCCATCGACGAGAGCGAAGTGAACAAGCAGTTGGCGGCCTGGGCGGCTATTTTCGCCGTATTTACCGCGTTTGCCGGCGTGTGGGGCATGAACTTCAAGTTCATGCCGGAGCTGGACTGGCAATACGGCTATCCCGTGGCCGTGGGACTGATGAGTTGTGTCTGCGGTTATATGTATTACTTGTTCAAGCGTTCCGGCTGGCTATAAAAAATTCCTGCGTATCTGTATTATTAAACAATAGCCAGGGGTACAATCGCGGCAGGTCCGCTCGGGTGGGCCATGGCTGAGGGTTGCCACGCCGGCAGGTTGGCTGGCGCTGCCAATGCTGCGCAGGAGCATTCATGAGTATTCCGTTGTTTGATGTGAATTCGCAAGAACCCCTGTTCGATCCCGAGCAGCGACGCACCCTGGCGGAAGCGGCCCTGCGCTCGATTACGGCCTCGACGGCGCACGCCCGTGGCGACGACTTCCTGCGCATCCTCGTCAAGGACCTGGCCGAAGCGCTCGACGTGCACTATGTGATCGCCGGGCGCCTGGTGCACATGGACGATGGCAGCGAAGGCATCCGCACGCTGGCCCTGTGGGGCGGCGACGGCTACCAGCCGAATATCGAATACAGCCTGCAGCACACGCCTTGCCAGGACGTAACCTGCCAAAGCATGTGTTTTCATGGCAGCGACATCCAGCGTCGCTTTCCATTCGATAGCCTGCTGGTCGACATGCATGCGGAAAGCTATGTCGGCATGCCGCTGATCGATACCGAAGGCAAGACCCTGGGCATCCTGTCGGCCATCGACACGCGTCCCATCGATGAAAACAAGCGCTTGCTGGCCTTGCTGCTGCTGTCGATCTTTTCGGCCCGCGGCGCGGCCGAGCTGCAGCACCAGGAGCGCACGCAGCAGCTGGAAGAAATTGTACGCGTGCGTACCGAATCGCTGCTGGCGGCGCAAGCGAACCTGATCGAGCAGGAACAGATGGCGGCCCTCGGCTCGCTGGTGGCGGGTGTCTCGCATGAAGTCAACACGCCTATCGGCGTGGCGCTGACGGCGGCGTCGAGCATGGGCAGCTATGCCGACCAGCTGGTGCAGCTGCTGGGCGGCGCCAAGGTCAGCCGCGCCGAACTGATCGACATTGCCGAATCGCTCAAAGGCGCGGCGGCCTTGATCGAGCGCAACCTGGCGCGCGCGGCCGACCTGATCGGCAATTTCAAGCAGCTGGCCGTGGACCAGGTCAGCGAATACGTGGCCGACCTGGCGCTGCACGACTATGTGCACGGCCTGGTGTCGGCGCACAGTCCGGAACTGCGCAAGGCGGCGCTGGGCGTGGAACTCGATATCGCGCCCGATTGCCAGGTGCGCCTGGCGGCCGGCAAACTGTCGCAAATCCTCTCGAACCTGCTGATGAACAGCGCCCGCCACGGCTATCCGCAGGGCGGGCCGGGGCGCATCACGATACGTGCGCGCATCGAGGCGGACGCGGATGACGCGGCCTTGCGCTGGCTGCTGCTGGAGTTTTCCGACGATGGCGTCGGCCTGGCGCCCGCCGTGCGCGAACACATGTTTGAACCATTCTTCACCACCAAGCGGGGCCAGGGCGGCTCCGGCCTGGGCATGCACATCGTCTATACGATCGTGCAGCAACTGGGCGGCCAGGTGTGCGCCATCGATTGCACTCCCGGCTGTCACATACAGATCAGGCTACCGCTGGCAGCCTGATCTGCTGTGCCGGCCTCAGGCGGCTGCCATCGACAGCGCCACCGCCTCTGCCACCTTGATGCCATCGACGGCCGCCGACAGGATGCCGCCCGCATAGCCGGCGCCTTCGCCTGCGGGGAACAGGCCCCGCGTGTTCATGCTTTGCAGGTTGTCGTCGCGGCGCTTGATGCGGATCGGCGATGACGTGCGCGTTTCCACGCCCGTCAGCACGGCGTCGGCCTTGTAGTAGCCCTTGATCTGCTTGTTGAATGCCGGGAACGCTTCACGCATGGCCGTGATCGCGTACTCGGGCAGCGCCGGCGCCAGATCCGTCAAGTGCACGGCCGGCTTGTACGATGGCATCACGCTGCCAAATTCCGTCGAGGCGCGGCCGGCCACGAAGTCGCCCACCAGTTGGCCTGGCGCATCGTAGTTGCCGCCGCCCAGGGCGAACGCGCGCTCTTCCAGCTCGCGTTGCAGGGCGATGCCGGCCAACGGGTCGCCCGGATAGTCGGCCGGCGTGATGCCGACGACGATGGCGCTGTTGGCGTTGCGCTCGTTGCGCGAGTACTGGCTCATGCCGTTCGTCACCAGGCGGCCTGGCTCCGAGGCGGCAGCCACCACCGTGCCGCCCGGGCACATGCAGAAGCTGTAGACGGAGCGGCCATTGCTGGCGTGGTGCACCAGCTTGTAGTCGGCCGCACCCAGAATCGGGTGGCCGGCGCTGGGGCCGAAGCGGCAGTTGTCGATCAAGGATTGCGGGTGTTCCACGCGGAAACCGATCGAGAACGGCTTGGCTTCGATGTACACGCCGCGGCGGTGCAGCATCTCGAAGGTGTCGCGCGCGCTGTGGCCGATGGCCAGCACCACGTGGTTGCTGGCGATGGTCTCGCCACTGTCCAGCACCACGCCGCGCACCTGGCCGCCGTCGGCACCGGGCACGATGTCGAGATCGACCACTTTGCTGCTGAAGCGGTATTCGCCGCCCAGCTGCTCGATATTCGCGCGCATTTCTTCCACCATCTTGACCAGGCGGAAGGTGCCGATGTGCGGCTTGCTCACATACATGATTTCCTCGGGCGCGCCGGCCTTGACGAATTCCGTCAGTACCTTGCGACCATAGTGCTTGGGATCCTTGATCTGGCTGTACAGCTTGCCGTCAGAAAAAGTGCCGGCGCCGCCTTCGCCGAACTGGACGTTCGATTCCGGGTTCAGTTCGCGCTTGCGCCAGAAGCCGAAGGTGTCAACCGTGCGTTCGCGCACCTGCTTGCCGCGTTCCAGGATGAGGGGGCGCAAGCCCATCTGCGCCAGGATCAGCGCCACGAACAGGCCGCAGGGACCCGTGCCGATGACGATGGGGCGCGGTTCGCTAGTGTGGCCGGCCAGCTGTTCGCCGCCGGCGACGAATTTATAGTCGGTGTCGGGTGCGGGCATCAGGTGGATATCGTGGCCCAGGCGCGCCAGCACGGCCGCTTCATTCTTGACGTCAACATGCAGCGAGTAAATCAACACCACGGCGCTGCGCTTGCGCGCGTCGTAGCTGCGTTTGAAGACGGTAAAGCCGAGCAAATCGGCGGCGGCGATGCCCAGGCGCGCCAGGATGGCGGCGGGCAGGGCTGCATCGTCGTGTTCGAGGGGGAGTTTTACTTCGTTGAGTCGCAACATGGTGTGTATTTTCAAAAATTGCCGGGCTCCGTAGTTAGCGGAGAGTCCGCGCCGCATCAATCCAACCATGCGCGCGCAAGGCGCTATTTTACCGTCAGCGCACAGTGCTGGCGTGTTCTGGGTAATTCTGTTGCTGAGGAGCTACGATTTTTCGCGGCCGCAATGGCGTGCTGCGGCTCAGGGGTGGGTGTGCATGGATTTAAAAAGAGTGCGCGGAATATAAATGTCGTGATTAACTCGGGCCCTGCTTTCCATGTGATGTGGAAAAGGTCTCCGGTTTATATTCGCGTTTGATGTGATCCAGATTATCGACTATGAAGATAAAACGAATGAGGCTCTTTTTAAAATTACGAGTTTACTTATCTGGAAAAAATATACGAATAGAATTATGCCGCTGCAATCCTGGGGTCTATCGTTTTTTTTGATCAAAGCGTAAACTTATTTTTTAGATTTCTATATTCAAAATATAACGGAAAAAATCTTTGTTTCCTAGTGTAATTTTCACCATCGTTGTATTTTCGCAACGAGGATGTGCAGGCGGGCCGCAGTGGAGAGGTTGGTCAAACTGCATTGCAGCAAATCCGCAAGCGATGCTGCGCTGGCTCTGCGGACGACAATATTTTTAATTGCCAAGTGCGGTTTTTAGCTATTGATATTCATTTTTATTGCAACGCATCAAATTCGTGCGTGCCTGCACCAAGTTGGACATTCTCCTTGGTGCTATTTTGTTGTTTCCTTGCATCATTTTACATCCCGTATTGACACTGCTTGGCGCGCTATGGTTTTATATATCGCTTGGATAGACTGTTGGATTTCTTCCAAAACCTGTCCCACCAGTGGCAGGGGGAAATATCAATGATTCAAAAACTAAAATCGGAAACAAAAACGTATTAAACATGATTTAGTGCTTAAAAATTAAACAAGCCACTCTATCAGAGGCGCTTAAATTCTAATAATTAGGAAACCAAATGTTGAGAAAAACAGTCTTGGCGCATGCCTTGTCGATAGCATTTACCGCGACGGTCACGTCGATGGTGGTGCTGCCAGCAGCCTACGCGCAGTCCAATACAACCGGTGCGATTTCGGGCAAGGCGCCTGCCGGCGCTACAGTGGTGCTTGAAAATAAGGCAATCGGTGTGACCCGTACCATCAAGGTTTCGTCAGATGGTAGCTACTCCGTGCCACAGTTGCCACCAGGTACGTATCAAGTGAAAGCCACGACTCCGACTGGCACCGTGGAAGAAGCCACTGTGTTCGTGTCGGCGGGTGTTGGCGCGAGCGCGGACTTTGGCGCGATACAGACCGTCTCCGTGACGGGTACGCGCTCCAGCCGCATCGATGTCAAGTCGCCTGAATCGAGCATGGTGTTGACCAAGGCTGCGATCGACCGCATTCCTGTAACACGTGATGTCACAGCCGTGGCGCTGCTGGCTCCTGGCGCGACAAAGGGCGATGCCCGTATCGGCCAGACCGCATTGCGCGGCGGTAACGTACCTTCCCTGGGCGGTGCATCGCCGGCTGAAAACGTTTACTACATCAACGGCTTTAACGTCACCAACTCGCTCAACGGCGTAGCCTTCAACCAGGTTCCGTTTGATGCAATTGGTCAGCAACAAGTCAAAACCGGTGGCTACAGCGCCGAGTACGGCCGTTCGCTGGGTGGTGTGCTGAGCGTGACCACCAAGCGTGGCACCAATGAGTGGAAAGGCGGCGTCAACGTCATCTACTCGCCAGAATCGACGTCGGCATCGGCGGTCTATGCCGAGAAGAGCCCGAGCACCGGCAAGTGGAACCTGGTCGAGAAGCCGGGTGGCACGGATGACCTGCAATCGAACATCTGGCTGGGTGGTCCGGTCATCAAGGACAAGCTGTTCATTTTTGGCCTGGTGCAAGGCGCAGATATCGAACGCAAGACGTATAACTCGAACCGCCAGGATACGACGACGTCGAACTCGCCAAAGTACTTGCTGAAAGCGGACTGGAACATCAACGATTCCAACCTGCTGGAACTGACGGCGTTTAGCGACAAGACCAAGGACAAGGTCAAGACCTGGGTTTCGCCAACCGCCTATGGCAAGGAAAAGGGCGAGTTCCAAGGCAATGACGAGTACACCACCGGCGGTGAAAACTACATCGGTAAATACACGTCTTGGGTCACGAATGACCTGACCGTGTCGGCATTGGTTGGCCTCGGCCGCTACAACCGCAAGTCCGATGTGTCGTCCTCTGCCTGCCCATACATTACCGATCGCCGTACTTCGACAATCAAGCAGTATGGTTGTGCCACCCAGACGTCGATCACCGACCCGAAGGCAAACGACGAACGCAAAGCGTATCGTATCGACGCAGAATGGACTTTCGGCGACCACGGCCTGCGTTTCGGTATGGATAACGAGACCTACAAGGTTACCGACGGTACTTTCTACCCTGGTGGCGACAACTACCGAGTGACCAACCTGAACGCTGGCGGCAAACTCAGCAATGGTTATGTCAACAACACGGGTGCAGTGCAACAAGTCGTGACCGTGCGTCACTTCGAGAATGGCGGTTCGTTCGAAACCAAAAACTCGGCTTTTTACCTGGAAGATAACTGGCAAGTGACGAAGAACGTCGTCGCTTCGATCGGCGTGCGTAACGAGTCGTTCAAGAACATGAACGCCGAAGGCGCCACGTTTATCGATGTGAAAAATACCTGGGCTCCTCGCCTGGGCCTGGTCTGGGACGTGAAGGGCAATTCGGACACCAAAGTGTTCGCCAATGCCGGCCGCTACTACATTCCTGTGATGTCCAACACCAACGTACGTCTGGCTGGTGCTGAGCTTGACTATAGCGATTACTACGCGTTCGGCGGCTCGTTTGCCGGCGACAAGACGGCGTTGCCTGCGATGGGGCAGAAATTGGGCAATCGCCTGGTCGTGTCCGATGGCAAGGCTGGCGATCCGAAATCGGTCGTCGATCCTAAAATCAAGCCGATGTTTCAGGATGAGTACATCCTCGGTATCCAGCAAGCGCTGCCAAGCCGCTGGGTGGTTGGCGCCAAGCTGACCTACCGCAAGCTGAAAAGCGTGATGGACGACATGTGTAACGATGAAGGCGCCGGCAAATGGGCATCGGCAAACGGCTACAGCGCCGCCGATGCACAAACCATCGCCGATACCGTTGGTCATTGCTTCTTGTACAACCCAGGTGGTGACCTGACCGCCAATATCGATTTTGATAATGGCAAAGGCTTCACACCGGTCGTGATTCCAGGCTCGGCCTTGAACTTCCCTAAACCAGAGCGTACGTTCAAGGCACTGGAACTGACGTTTGAGCGTCCATGGGATGGCAAATGGACGTTGCAAGGTTCGTATGTGCTGGCCTACAGCAAGGGAAATACGGAAGGCTATGTCAAGTCCGACATCGGTCAGGATGATGCCGGTATCAGCCAAGACTGGGATTACCCAGGTCTGATGGAAGGTTCGAACGGCTACCTGCCAAACGATCGCCGCCACACATTCAAAGTGTTCGGTTCGTATCAAGTGGCTGAAGAATGGCGCGTTGGCGGTAACATGTTGCTGCAATCGGGCCGTCCTAAAAATTGCCTCGGTTACTACAACGGCGACCTCGATAGCGTATCCGTCGGTTACGGCGCTGCTTCGTTCTACTGCAACGGCGTCTTGAACCCGCGCGGTACCCTGGGCCGTCTGGGCTGGACCAAGGAAATCAGCGCACAGGTTCAATACCAGCCAAAATGGAAAAAAGGTTTGACCTTCCAAGTTGACGTGTTGAACATGTTTAATGAGCGTAATGTCACCGCGATCAACGAGCAAGGCGAAAGCGCGCTGGGCACGGTAAGCCCGACGTACCTGCAGCCAGTGTCGATCCAGACCGGTCGTTCCTTCCGCTTCACGGCAGGTTACGAGTTCTAAGCAAGCTTGACCTTGAAGTGCCGCGAGGCACTTGATGTCACGGAGCCGGCCCCTGTCAAGAATGGGGCCGGTTTTTTTATGTCTGCGGATTTCCTGCGCGTGATGCCGCTACCAAAAAAAAGCCACCCGATGTGATTGCCGGGTGGCTTTTTCATTGTGGCGCCGCTGTCTGCTCTTTACTACATCCCGCCCCACAATGCCGCCAGCGTGGCCAGCGCCGTCAATCCCGCCGTTTCCGTGCGCAGGATGCGCGGACCCATCGCCAAGCCGATGGCGCCAGCCGCGATGGCGGCTTTTTCTTCCGCCTCGGTAAATCCACCTTCCGGTCCCACCATCACGGTGATCGCTTGCGGCGGCTGGTGACGCGCCCAGTCGGCCAGCGACTGCTGCGCGCGCGGCGTCAGGATGATGCGCTTATGCAAATCTTGCTGGCTGCTCCAGCTATTGAAGTCTTGCAAGGGCGCCAGCTGGGCCAGGCGGTTGCGCCCGCATTGTTCCGAGGCGGAGACGATGATGCCTTGCCAATGCGCGAGCTTTTTCTCGGCTCGCTCGCTGGACAGGCGCACCACGCAGCGCTGCGCCGCCAGCGGCACGATGCCGGCCGCGCCCAGTTCGATGGCTTTTTCGATGATCCAGTCCATTTTCGATGCTTCCGGCAACGCCTGCGCCAGGGTCACGGCATACGGCAGTTCCGCTTCGCGCGCCACGTGCGCCTGGATTTCCGCCGTCACGCTGCGCTTGGCCACCGCTACCAGGCTGGCTTGCACTTCGCCGCCTTCGCCATTGAACAGGGTGATGACGTCGCCCGGCGCCAGGCGCACGACCTGGATATGGTGGGCGACAGCCTCCGGCAGGGAGACGGTGGCGCCGGCGACGAGCGGCTGGGGGCAGAAAAAACGCGGCATGCAAATCCTCAACGGGGGTAAGTGGGGTGGAAAGACGTCAAAGTATAGCCATTTGGCGGGCCAGTACGCCGCAATTCTAATTTGCAGCCCCCCAGTCTGGTAAAATAGTTGACTACATAAAGCAGCCGGCCTGGGTTCTTTCTTGTCCGTGCTGTTGCAAACGAATCCCAAACTCGCGACTGACCCACACCATCATGACAACTACGCTCCCGACTACCAAAATGGCCAATGCGATCCGCGCACTGGCAATGGACGCTGTACAAAAGGCCAACTCCGGCCATCCAGGCATGCCGATGGGCATGGCCGAGATCGCAGTTGCCCTGTGGAGTGGTCACTACCGCCACAATCCAGCGAATCCAAAATGGCAGAACCGCGACCGTTTCCTGTTGTCGAACGGCCACGGCTCGATGCTGCACTACGCGCTGCTGCACCTGACGGGCTACGACCTGTCGATGGATGACATCAAGGCCTTCCGCCAGATGCATTCGAAAACCCCGGGCCACCCGGAAGTCGATGTCACTCCAGGCGTGGAAACGACCACCGGCCCGCTGGGCCAGGGCATCGCCAACGCCGTCGGCATGGCCCTGTCGGAGCAATTGCTGGCTGCTGAATTCAACAAGCCTGGCCACGACATCGTCAACCATTACACCTACGCCTTCGTCGGCGACGGTTGCCTGATGGAAGGTATTTCGCACGAAGTGTGCGCGCTGGCCGGCACCCTGGGCTTGAACAAGCTGATCGCCCTGTACGATGACAACGGCATTTCCATCGATGGCAAAGTCGAAGGCTGGTTCACTGACGACACCCCGGCCCGCTTCGAAGCGTACGGCTGGAACGTCATCCGCGCCGTCGACGGTCATGACGTTGCCGCCGTGGCTGCCGCCATCGCCGCCGCCAAGACCGCCAGCAAGCCAACTTTGATTTGCTGCAAGACCATCATCGGCAAGGGTTCGCCGAACCTGCAAGGCGGCGACAAGGTCCACGGCGCCGCGCTGGGCGACAAGGAAATCGCTGCCGTACGCGAATACATCGGCTGGGATGCCGCACCGTTCGAGATGCCGGCCGACGTGTACGCAGCCTGGGATGCCAAGCAACAAGGCGCCCTGCTGGAAGCGGACTGGAACGAGCGCTTCGCCGCCTACACCCGCGAATTCCCGCAGCAAGCCGCTGAACTGACCCGCCGCATGCAGGGCGAGTTGCCGCAGGCATTCGAAGCGGCCCTGAGCGCCGCCATCGCTTCCTGCGTCGAGAAGAAAGAAAACATCGCCACCCGCAAGGCCAGCCAGAACGCCATCCAGGCGCTGGCGTCGTCGCTGCCGGAATTCCTCGGCGGCTCGGCCGACCTGACCGGTTCGAACCTGACCAACTGGAAAGAGTGCGTGGCCGTGCGTTCGGGCCAGCCAGGCAACCACATCAACTACGGCGTGCGCGAATTCGGCATGAGCGCCATCATGAACGGCATCACCTTGCACGGCGGCTACATTCCGTTCGGCGCCACGTTCCTGACGTTCTCCGATTACAGCCGCAATGCGCTGCGCATGGCCGCGCTGATGAAACTGCGTTCGATTTTCGTGTTCACCCACGATTCGATCGGCCTGGGCGAAGACGGCCCGACGCACCAATCGGTCGAGCACGTCTCGTCGATGCGTTTGATCCCGAACCTGGACAACTGGCGTCCGTGCGACACCGTCGAGTCGGCTGCTGCCTGGGGCGCCGCCGTGCGCCGCAAGGATGGCCCGTCGACCCTGATTTTCTCGCGCCAGAACCTGCCGTACCAGGAGCGTTCCAGCGAGCAAATTGAAAATATCTACCGCGGCGGCTATGTGCTGAACGATGTGGCCGATGCCAAGGCGATCCTGATCGCTACCGGTTCCGAAGTGGAACTGGCTGTCGCTGCCGCCAGCGCGCTGGCCTCGGAAGGCATCAACGTGCGCGTGGTGTCGATGCCGTCGACCGACGTGTATGACCGCCAGGACGCCGCCTACAAGGCCAGCGTACTGACGAAGGGCGTGCCGCGCGTGGCCATCGAAGCGGGCGTGACCAGCTTCTGGTACAAATACGTGGGCCTGGAAGGCGCCGTGGTCGGTATCGACACGTTCGGCGAATCGGCGCCTGCCGGCGTGCTGTTCAAGCATTTCGGTTTCACGGTCGAGAACGTTGTCGCCAAGGTGAAAGCCGTTATCGCTGGCTAATATTGATTTTTAACGGTCCTGGCGATGTGCTCGCCGGGGGCGTGCATGTACCTTCTTTTTTAATCAGGAGCAGAGTATGACGATCAAAGTTGCAATCAATGGCTACGGCCGCATCGGCCGTAATGTATTGCGCGCTTTCTACGAAGGCGGCAAGAAACAGGACATCCAGATCGTTGCCATCAACGACCTGGGCGATGCCAAATCGAACGCCCACCTGACCCGCTATGACACCGCGCACGGCAAGTTCCCGGGCACGGTCACCGTCGAAGGCGATAACATGATCGTCAATGGCGATTCGATCCGCGTGTTTGCACAGCGCAATCCTGCTGAAATCCCATGGGGCGAGTTGGGCGTGGACGTCGTGCTGGAATGCACGGGTTTCTTCACCACCAAAGAGAAAGCTTCGGCTCACTTGAAGGGCGGCGCGAAAAAAGTCATCATCTCGGCACCAGGCGGCAAGGACGTCGATGCGACCGTCGTGTTCGGCGTCAACCACTCGGTACTGAAATCGACCGACACCGTCATCTCGAACGCCTCGTGCACCACCAACTGCCTGGCACCGCTGGTCAAGCCGCTCAACGACGCCATCGGCATCGAAACGGGCCTGATGACCACCGTGCACGCCTACACCAACGACCAGGTGCTGTCCGACGTGATGCATGAAGACCTGCGCCGCGCCCGTTCGGCCACCATGAGCATGATCCCGACCAAGACGGGCGCTGCTGCCGCCGTTGGCCTGGTGCTGCCTGAGCTGAATGGCAAGCTGGACGGCTTCGCCATTCGCGTGCCGACCATCAACGTCTCGCTGGTCGACCTGACCTTCATCGCCAAGCGCGACACCACGGTGGAAGAAGTCAACGCGCTGATGAAAACCGCATCGGAAGGCGCCCTGGAAGGCATCCTGACGTACCAGACCGAACCGCTGGTATCGATCGACTTCAACCATAACCCGGCTTCGTCGAACTTCGATTCGACCCTGACCAAGGTATCGGGCCGTCTGGTGAAAGTATCGTCGTGGTACGACAATGAGTGGGGTTTCTCGAACCGCATGCTCGACACCACCGTTGCACTGATGTCGGCCAAGTAATTCCTGGCTAGCCTGCAAAAAACGCCCTTCGGGGCGTTTTTTTTCGTCTGGCGTGATTAAAAACGCCGGCGGTAGAAGCGCCACAGCACGCGCAGGTCGCGCAGCACGGGCACGCCCGACAGCAGGGTCAGCACGCCGGCGAGCAGGATGGTGGCAGCCGGAAAGCCAATGTGCTTGAAGGCAAGTGCGCCGCTGACGCCGCCGATGAAAAAGCAGCTGATCAAGAGGCTGTGCGTTCTCAGCTTGCCGCGGTTGACCTTCACCATCCGGTCCGGCAGGTGGCGCCGGTTGTAATACGCCATCTTGCCCAGTTCGATGCCGATATCGGTGGACAGGCCCGTCACGTGCGTGGTGCGGATGACGGCGCCCGAAATCTTGGTGATGATGGCGTTTTGCAAACCCATGACAAAGCACAACAGCAAGATGGTGACGGGGCCCAGCACGTCGGGCATGGTGGCCAGATAATTGCCCGTCAGGCCGAACAGCAATAACAGGGCCGCTTCCAGCAGCAGGCTGGCGGCAAACTGGCTGTGCAGCCGGCGCCGCTTGCCCCAGTTCACCATGATGGCCGTCACGGCCGCACCGCTGACAAAGGCCAGCCAGGCGCCCAGCGCGGCCAGGGCCAGCGTGATATTGCCCAGCGCCAGGTCATCGGCCATGCCGGAAACGATGCCCGTCATGTGCGAAGTATAGCCGCCGATGGCGAGAAAGCCGCCCGCATTCACGGCGCCGGCCACCAGCGCCAGCACACAACCGAGCTGCAGGTTGGCTTGCGTATCGCGTGCCGATCCGCTCAGGCGGGACAGGTAATGGAGCGGCATGCGGGCGTGGTTTCCTCTTGCCGTGGTTTATTTATAGATGCCGGAACCGACGATCATATTGTCGACCCGTTCGATGTAGCCGGATTTTTGCTCGACCACCTTGGTCAGCGGATTGGGCCATTTGAAGTCTACCCAGCCGCGTCCGGCCGGCGTATTGGCCGTGGTGATCAGCGACTTGACGATGGCCTTGCCCTCATTGTCCTTCAGGTCGATCAGGTTCTTGCCGACCATCTTGGGATTGTTGCCGTGCGCCAGGGTGACACCATTCATGTCGTACACATAAATGTACAGGTCGCGGTCATGGAAGCTGGTGTTGGCGGGATCGGCAATGGCGGCAAAGGCCTTTTCCTTGCCATCGGCCTTGATCATGGCCACGGCGCGCTTGGTCATGGCGATGGCTTCGTCCGCGCTGCCCTTGGGGGCGGCCCATGCCGCTGCCGGCATGGCGCAGAGGATGAAACTGGCAACGAGGGCGTGGATGCCCGTTTTTACACTCGTCTTCATACGCTGTCTCCTGGGATGATAGGCAACTCCGGCGCGGCCTGTTGTACGGCACTACTGGGAAGTGGAATTGCCTATACGTATCATACGCCGCCGCCGGGCTTATGCAATCGTTGCGGGAAAGATCGTGTGCCACAGGCGCATCACGTTGTCCGCATGCACGCGCACTCTTTCCGGTTCCACCCGGGCCAGGTCGTGGCCTTGCAGGCGCAACTGGTGCTGCAGCTTGCGTAGCGCGCGGTAGGCGTCGGCCACCAGGGCGGCCAGCTGCGCGTCGATCAGCCCCAGTTCGCCGCACAGGCGCAGCAGGGCGATATTGCCCGAGTTGGCCGTCAGTTGCGGATACTGCGCCGCATGCTGCAGCACCAGGTATTGCACCATGAACTCGATGTCGATCATGCCGCCCGGATCTTGTTTCAAATCAAAGCTGCCAGGGCGGGGCGGGTGGGCGTCCAGCATTTTCTTGCGCATGGCCACCACTTCGCCCTTGAGCGGGCCGTTTTCCGGGCGCTCCTTGCGCAAGATCGTGTCGCGGATGCGTTCGAAGTGCTTGCCGATGGCGACGTCGCCTGCGCAGAAGCGCGCGCGCGTGAGCGCCTGGTGCTCCCACACCCAGGCCGCGCTGCCCTGGTAGCGCTCGAATGCCTGCACGCTGGAAACCAGCATGCCCGAGGCGCCATCGGGGCGCAGGGCGATATCGATGTCGAACAGGATGCCGGCCGAGGTGTGCGAGGTCATCCAGGTGATGAAGCGCTGCGCCAGCTTGGCATACAGGCCGGGCGCTTCCTGGTCGTCGTCGTCGAACAGGAAGATGACGTCGAGGTCGGAGACATAGCCGAGTTCCTTGCCGCCCAGCTTGCCATATGCGATGACGGCGAATTTCGGCACGTCGCGGTGGCGCGCAGGTAAGGTTTGCCACACGGCTTGCACGGTGGCGGCGACGATGATGTCGGCCAGCTGCGACAGGTAATCGGCCAGCTTTTCCACGCTCAGGTCGCCCGCCAGGTCTTGCGCCAGGCACTGGAACAGTTGCGCATGGTGTGTTTCGCGCAGGATATCCATCTGCCGCTCCGTGTCGCCGGGCGCGTCGTCGAGCTGGCGCTGCAGGTCCAGCGCCAGCGCGGCTGGATCGGGCACCGTGTTGCGGATGCGTTCATCGAGCAGTTCGTCGAGCAGGATAGGATGTTGCGTGAGGAAGGTGGCGGCCCAGCCGCTGGCGCACACCATGCGCACCACGCGCTCGAGCGTATGGGGATATTCCGTCAGCAGCGACAAATAGGCCGAGCGGCGCGCGATGGCTTCCAAAAAGTCGAGCAGGCGGCCCAGGGTGGCCAGCTGGCTGGCGTTACCGTTGGAAACGGAGCAATCGGTGATCAGGGGCAGGGCGGAATTGACGAGGGCCACCAGACGCGTGCGGCTCGCCTCGGGCAAGGATTGCAGCCGCGGCGCCTGCCATGTGGCCAGCAAACGCCGCGCGCAAGCGGCCGGTTCGTGGAAACCCAGGGCGGCGAAGCGCGCCTCGATGGCTTCCTGCTGGTCCGAGGCGGCGCAGTCGTTCGACGTCTGCGGGTCGATGCCCGTGTCGGCCGGCGGCGTGCCGCTGCTCTTGTCGCTGAACATTTCGTCGAATTGGCCGGCGACAAACACGCGGTGCGCTTCGAGCTGGGCCAGCAGGGTAGGCGTGTCGGGCAAGCCCATCATCTGCGCCACGACCAGGCGGTCGGCCTCGTTGGCGGGCAGGGTATGGGTTTGCGCATCGTCCAGGTATTGCAGCCGGTGTTCCAGGTTGCGCAGGAACGTGTAGGAGCCGAGCAATTGCTCCACGATGGCCGGTTCCAGCAAACCCTTGTCTGCCACCGTGCGCAGGGTGGCGCGTGTGGAACGCTCGCGCAGCTCCGCGTCGCGCCCGCCGCGTATCAATTGAAACACTTGCGCGAGGAATTCGATTTCGCGGATGCCGCCCCGGCCCAGTTTGACGTTGTTGCTGCGGTCCGGGTGCAGCCGCTCCTGGCGGTTGACCTCGGCGCGGATCTGGCCGTGCATGGTGCGGATGGCATCGATGACGCCGAAATCGAGGTAGCGGCGGAAGACGAACGGGCGCACGATGGCGTCAAGCGAGGCAATATCTTCCGGCTTGCCCGTCACGGCGCGCGCCTTGACCCAGGCGTAGCGTTCCCATTCGCGGCCCTGCACGATCAGGTATTGCTCCACCATGCCCAGGCTGGCGGCCAGCGGACCCGAGTTGCCGTTCGGACGCAAGGCCATGTCCACGCGGAAGGTAAAACCGTCTTGCGTGATTTCGGCCAGGGCGGCGATCAGCTTCTTGCCCATGCGAATGAAAAACTCGTGATTTGACAGGCTGCGCTGGCCCGGCTGGGTAGCTTGCGTGTCACCATCTTCCGGGTAGACAAAGATCAGGTCGATGTCCGACGAGACATTCAGCTCGCCGCCGCCCTGCTTGCCCATCGCCAGTACCATCAAGGCCTGTTCCTCGCCCGACTCTTCGCCGACGGGCATGCCGTGCAAGGCCACCATCTCGGCCATGATGGCGTCCACATGCGTGCGGATGGCGAAATCGGCAAAGCCCGTCATGGCCGTGACGACCTCGTTCAGGTCGGCCTGGCCGCAAAGATCGCGCTCGATCAGGCCGCACACGAGCAGGTTGCGCAGGCGGCGCATGGCCCGCTCGGCCGGCAGCGGCGGTGTGGCGGCGTTCGCTTGGTCGGCCAGAGCGGCGGCAAAATCGAGCCCGTCGAGCGGCGCGCGCACCAGTTGCGTTATCTGCGCGGCGCGCTCGGGGGCGGCGCTCAGCCAGCGCTGGTAGAAACGGGAGGCGGAGATCAAAGGCTGTGTGCTCATGGTGTCGGTAAGGGTCTCGTGAATGCTGCTTGCATGGTTCTTGTTTAACTTGGCTGTGAACGGCGGGGGATGCGGTAAAATTGTGCCGCTGGCGCGAATGCCGCCGGCAGTGCATGCTCTTCCGGACGATGGTAAGGGAGGCTTTGCTCAGAAGCAAGCGCAAGGATGCAGGCGCGCACCACGAATGCAGACGATTTTTGCCATTATTTGACGCCGGGCCAGTTTATTAGCTTATTGATGCAAAAACCGCCAGAAGCAAGCGTGACAGAACATGTGCCATTGGCCCTGCGCTGGCAGCGGCTGCGTGCCGCCTATCGCATGGCCAATCTGGCCACCCACCATGTGTTGGGTTTTACCATCAAACTGGTGCTGCTGGCGTATTTCGCCTTCGCCGTGCTGTTTTTATTCCTGCGCTACGCCATCTTGCCGAATATCGATTACTACAAGGGCGATATCGAGCGGGCGGCCAGCCGCGCGCTGGGCAACCCTGTCAGCATCGCGCGTATTTATGCCTCCTGGCATGGCGTGCGGCCGAATCTCTTCCTCGGCGACGTGAGCCTGCGCGACCAGGCGGGCCGCCAGGCGCTGAGCCTGCCGAGCATCTCGGCCACCGTGTCGTGGTGGAGCGTGCTCGGTTCCGTGCGCTTCGATACGCTGGAAATCACGCGGCCCGACCTGGACGTACGGCGCAGCAAGGATGGCAAGCTGTATGTGGCAGGCGTGCTGGTCGACAGTACGCAAGGCAGCGATGGCAAGGGTGCCGACTGGCTGCTGTCGCAGCATGAGATCATCATTCGCGACGGCAAGGTGCGCTGGACCGACGAAGCGCGCGGCACGCCGGAGCTGGCTTTAAGCCAGGTCAACTTGCTGCTGCGCAACCACTGGCGCAGCCACCGGCTGGGCTTGCAGGCCACCCCGCCTGCCAGTCTGGCCGCGCCCATCGATGTGCGCGCTCACTTCAGCCATCCCCCTTTCAGCACGCGCATCTCGGATGTGTCGATGTGGAAGGGCGAGTTGTACGCCGACCTGAAAAACGCCGACCTGGCCGCTTGGCGCCGCTATCTCGACTACCCGTTTGAATTAAGTCAGGGCAAGGGCGCCCTGCGCGCCTGGCTGAGCCTGGATCACGCGCGCCTGGCCGGCTTCACGGCCGATGTGGGTCTGACGGATGTGCAGGCGCAGCTGGGCGAGCATATCGCGCCGCTCGACTTGCTGTCGGTCAGCGGGCGCATTTCGGCAAAGGAAGAGCTGTCGGCGCAGGTGCCGGACGGCAAACCCACCTTCGGCGCGAATGGGCACCAGGTCGAGTTGACGAATTTCGCGGTGGAAACGCGCGATGGCCTCAGCCTGCCGCCCACGACCCTGTCCGAGCGTTACATCGCCGCCACCAGACGCAAGCCGGCACGCACGGAAATCACGGCCAAGTCGCTTGATTTGCACACCCTGGCCGCGCTGGCCGACAAGCTGCCGCTGGGCGAGCAGCAGCGCCAGCGCCTCGACGCCCTGGCGCCGCGCGGGCGTTTGCAGGATTTTTCAGCGCAATGGGAAGGCGACATGGCCACGCCCGCCAGTTACCGTTTGCGCGGCAAGCTCATCGATCTTGGCCTGAATGCGCAGCCGGCGCGCCTGGCCGTGGCGAAGACGGCGAGCAGCCCTGCACAGGCGGCCGCGCCGGCCATTCCCGGCTTCGACCACCTGACCGGCAGCATCGACGCCAATGACAAGGGCGGCAGCATTGCCATCGAAGCGCAAGACCTGGTGTTGCAGTTCCCCACCTACCTGAGCGAGCCGGCCTTGCCGTTCGAACAATTCGCCATGCAGGCGCGCTGGACCTTTGAAGCGGGCAATATGCTGCAAGTCGGGCTGGACAAGCTGGACTTCGATCAGCAAGGCTTGCGCGTCGCCTTGCAGGGCACGCACCGCATGCCGCTCGACGGCAAGAACCTGGGCCAGGTGGACCTCACGGGCACGATCGACAATTTCCAGATCAACACCATCGGCCGCTATCTGCCGCTGCAAACGCCCGAGCACCTGCGCCACTGGCTGATGGGCGCGCTGGAAGGCGGCGTGGCGCGCGATGTCGGCCTGCGCCTGCGCGGCGAACTCGAGCATTTCCCCTTCAAGGGGGATACGCCGGCCCAGCGCAGCCGGGGCGACTTCCGCGTAGCCGGCAAGCTCGAGAACGGCATCCTCAATTATGCACCGGGCGAATTTGCGGAAAACGGCCCGCTGGCGGGCAAGGCGCCGTTGTGGCCGCAGGCGGAAAAGATCAAGGGCAGCTTTATTTTCGAGCGGGCGCGCATGGAAATTCGCGGCGATACGGCCACCACGGGTGGCGTGGCTCTGACGAATGTCAAAGCCGTGATTCCCGACCTGACCGTGTTCGACACCTTGCTCGATATCGAGGGCAATGCAGCTGGCCCGATGCAGGAATTTCTCAAGTACGTGACGGCCAGTCCCGTGCTGGGCTGGATCGAGCATTTCACGGATGAAACGACGGCCACGGGCAACGCCAAACTGGCCCTCAAATTGCACTTGCCGATCGAGCGCATGCTGGAAGCGACCGTGCAGGGCAGCTTGCAGCTGGCGGGCAATGACGTGGTGCTGTTCCACGACATGCCGCCCGTGCTGGGCACGCAGGGCAAGATCGAATTCAACGAAAAGGGCGTCAACCTGAATGGCTTGAACGGCAGCCTGCTGGGCGGGCCGCTGGCCATCTCGGGCGGCACGCAGGCCGACAATTCCATCCAGGTCAAGATTGCCGGCAACATGACCATCGACGGTTTGCGCAAGACGTATCCGGCGCCCGTGCTGCAGCGCCTGGCGAAACATTTGAATGGCGGCGCGCGCTACAGCGGCCTGATCACGGCGCGCGACCACCAGGTGGTGGTCAATGTCGAGTCGCCGCTGACGGGACTGGGCCTGGATTTCCCCGCGCCCCTGAAAAAGCCGGCCGGCGACAGCCTGCCCGTGAAATTCACCCTGACGGGCAACGCGGCCAATGCGGCTGGCCTGCGCACGGACGATATCCGCATCGCACTGGGCTCTGGCATCGCCGCCCGCTACCAGCGCCAGAAGCAGGGCAAGGATGCCTGGCGCCTGGTGCGCGGCGGCATCGGCGTGAACGTGCCGGCACCGGAACCGGACAGCGGCATGATGCTCAACGTGAATATGAAAACCCTGGACGTGGACAGCTGGATCGCCGTCGGCGGTGAAATCGCCGGCAACGCCACGGCGCCAGCCGAGGCCGGTGGCAATGCCGACGACGCACCCGATATCGCGCAATATGTGGTGCCGGACATGATGGCGGCGCGCGCCAGCGAACTGATGCTGGGCGAGCGCAAGCTGGAAAACGTGGTGGTGGGCGCCACGCATCAAAAGGATGTGTGGCAAGCCAATATTGACGCGAAACAAGTGTCGGGCTATGTGACGTGGCTGGAAACGCCTTCCGGCCTGGGCAAGATGACGGCGCGCCTGTCGTCGCTGATCATTCCGGAATCGGCCGCCAACGATGTGAAGAGCTTACTGGAAGGCAAGAGCGGCGCCCAGTCGATTCCGTCGCTCGATATCATCGCCGAGCAATTTGAACTGTTCAACAAGAAGATCGGCCGGCTGGAGTTGCAGGCCTATAACACCATGGCGGCGGGCGGGCGCGAGTGGCGCGTGGGCAAGCTGCAACTATCGAACGCTGATGGCGCGCTGAGCGGCAATGGCAAATGGGTCATCAAGGATGGGCAAAGCACGACCAGCCTGCGTTTCGGCCTCGATATCGTCGATGCGGGCAAGTTGCTCGACCGCTTCGGTTTTGCCGACACGGTGCGTCGCGGCAAGGGGCGCCTGAGCGGCGACATCGCCTGGAACGGCTTGCCGTATTCGCTCGACATTCCCACCCTGTCGGGGCAGATCGAGATGAATGTGGAGTCGGGCCAGTTCCTCAAGCAGGATCCGGGCGCGGCCAAGCTGTTGGGCGTGCTCAGCCTGCAAGCCTTGCCCCGTTTGCTGAAACTCGATTTCCACGATGTGTTTTCCGAAGGGCTGGCCTTCGACGGCATCACGGCCAACGCCAGCATCAAGCGCGGCGTGGTGAGCACCGACAACCTCAAGATGCACGGCGTGGCGGCCACCGTGCTGATGGATGGCAAGGCCGACATCGCCAATGAAACGACGAATTTGCACGTGGTGGTGATCCCCGAATTTAACCTGGGCACGGGGCCGCTCGTGTATGCGCTGGCCGTCAACCCCGTTATCGGCCTGGGTAGTTTTCTGGCGCAATTGTTCCTGCGTGCCCCCGTGATGAAGGCGCTCACCTATCACATGCAGATTGCCGGCCCGTGGAAGTCGCCCGTCGTGACCAAGCTCGATGGTGGTAAATTGGAGCCTGTCGCCGTGCCTGCCGCTGCGGCCGTGGAGGCGGTGGCGAAATAGGCGAGGCGTTCGAATGGAGAAGAGGTGGCAATGATGCATACAGTCGCAGCAGTACAAATGATTTCTTCGCCGTCCGTGGCAGACAACCTGGCCACGGCGCGACGCCTGGTGGCGCAGGCTGCCGCCGCTGGCGCGCAGCTGGTGGTGTTGCCCGAATACTGGGCCATCATGGGCCAGCAGGAAACGGACAAGCTGGCCCATGCGGAACAGCCCGGTAGCGGACCGATCCAGGATGGCATGGCGCAGATGGCGCGCCAGCACGGCATCTGGCTGATCGGTGGCACCTTGCCCCTGATTTCCGGCGAGGAGGGCAAAGTCTTGAACACCACGCTGGTGTACGACCCGCAGGGCGAGCCGGCCGGCCGCTACGACAAGATCCACCTGTTCGGTTTTACGCGCGGCACCGAGTCGTACAATGAATCGCGCACCATCGTGCCCGGTGCGCAAGTGCGCGCGATCGAGACGCCGTTCGGCCGGGTTGGCCTGTCCATCTGCTATGACCTGCGCTTTCCCGAGCTGTACCGGGCCATGGGCGATTGCGCGCTGATCGTCGTGCCGGCCGCATTTACCTATACGACGGGCAGCGCCCACTGGGAAGTGCTGTTGCGCGCGCGCGCCATCGAAAACCAGTGCTATGTGCTGGCCTCGGCGCAGGGCGGCTTGCATCCGAACGGCCGGCGCACCTGGGGCCACAGCATGCTGATCGACCCGTGGGGCGAAGTGAAAGCCGTGTTGCCCGAAGGCGAGGGCGTGGTCAGCGGCGAGATCGACCTGGTGTTTTTGGCTGGCGTGCGCGAATCCTTGCCAGCGCTCGCGCATCGGACGATGTGAATTGAATTGTGAGAAAGAGTTATGAAGCCATTTGAACCCAATCTGTCCAGCCTGGCCGTGGCGCGCGAGATCCTGCTCACGCCGTTCGGCCTGGACGAAGACAAGCTACTCAAAGCCCTGGGCACGATGTTTACGCACAAGGTCGACTATGCCGACCTGTATTTCCAGTCGACCAGGAGCGAAGGCTGGAGCCTGGAAGAGGGCATCGTCAAGACGGGCAGTTTTTCCATCGACCAGGGCGTGGGCGTGCGCGCCGTGTCCGGCGACAAGACGGCCTTTGCGTATTCCGACGATATTTCCGAGCGGGCCTTGCTGGAAGCGGCAGCGGCCACGCGCACGATTGCGCGCGCGGGCGCCGGCAGAGTCAAGATCGCGGGCCAGATGCTTGCGCAGGGTGGGCGTTCGCTGTACCTGCCCAACGACCCGCTCGCCTCGCTGGACGCCACGGCCAAGGTGCAATTGCTTGAGCGCGTGGAAAAAATGGCGCGGGCGAAAGACCCCAGAGTCGTGCAGGTGATGGCGGGCCTGGCCGGCGAGTACGACGTGGTGCTGGTGCTGCGCAGCGACGGCGTGCTGGCGGCCGACATCCGCCCGCTGGTGCGCGTCTCGCTGACCGTCATCGCGGAACAGAATGGTCGCCGCGAAACGGGCTCGGCTGGTGGCGGCGGGCGTTACAGCTATGACTATTTCAGTGATGCCGTGCTGGAACAATATGCGGCAGACGCCGTCAACTCGGCCCTGGTGAACCTGGAAGCGCGCCCCGCGCCCGCCGGCCCCATGACCATCGTGCTGGGACCGGGCTGGCCCGGCATCCTGTTGCACGAGGCGATTGGCCATGGCCTGGAAGGCGATTTCAACCGCAAGGGTTCGTCCGCGTTTTCCGGATGCATCGGCGAGCGCGTGGCGGCCAAGGGCGTCACGGTGGTCGACGACGGCACCCTGGCTGGCCGGCGCGGCTCCCTGAATATCGACGACGAGGGCAACCCGACGCAGTGCACGACCCTGATCGAGGATGGCATCCTGAAGGGTTACATCCAGGACACGATGAATGCGCGCCTGATGAAGATGCCCGTGACGGGCAATGCGCGCCGCGAATCGTTCGCCCACCTGCCCATGCCGCGCATGACGAACACGTATATGCTGGGCGGCGACAAGGACCCGGGTGAAATCCTCGCTTCCGTGAAAAATGGTTTGTATGCCGTCAATTTTGGCGGCGGTCAGGTCGACATTACCAACGGCAAGTTTGTCTTCTCGGCCAGCGAAGCGTACATGATCGAAAACGGCAAGCTCAGCTATCCGGTCAAAGGGGCGACCCTGATCGGCAATGGTCCGGACGTGCTCAATCGCGTCTCCATGATCGGCAACGACATGCGCCTCGATTCGGGCGTGGGCGTGTGCGGCAAGGAGGGGCAGAGCGTGCCCGTGGGCGTGGGGCAGCCAACCCTGCGCCTCGATGGCATTACCGTCGGCGGCACAGCCTGATTTTTTGGATACTGCGCGGCCAACAAGGTTGTCGGATTACGCCCTCCGGGCTAATCCGACCTACTTTTTTCTGACATGGCGCGCGCGTAGGTCGGGTTAGCGCAAAGCGCGTAACCCGACACCACCATCACGCCAACACCACCGGCCGTGCCAACACGGTTGCTGGATTTCTCAGAACTTGTACTTCACCCCCGCACTGATAAAGCGTCCTGCCGCTCCCGCGTAGTCGAGCGGGTTGTAGCCCGTGGCGCCATACGTGAGCGGATCGAGCGGGGCGATCTTGTCGAACAGGTTTTGCACCGTTGCAAACACTTCCAGTTTGGGCGTGGCCAGCCAGCGGGCCGTCAGGTCCACCGTCGTGAACGAGGCGATGCGGCAGCCGCGCGGCGCGTCCGTGCCGTCGGCAAAGTGCGTGGCGCAGCCGTCCGGGTCATGCTTGAACAATACATTGTCGAGGTGGGCGCGGTAGTTGACGTTGGCGCTGACTCGCCAGTTCTGGCGTTCCCAGGTCGCTCCCAGGTTGATGCGGTCAGCCGGCGTGCCCATGCAGTTTGATATGTCGCAATTGCCATGCGTACCGGCAAAATCGCGCCGCGTGCCGTCCTGTTCCGTGCGCAGCCATTTGTACAGATGCGTCCACTTCAGGTCGAACACCAGGTTGCCATAGCCGCTGCCCAGATTGAAGCGCTGGCGGGCGTCGATATCGATACCGCGCACCGTCGTTTGTGCGGAATTGACATAGCTGCCGAGGACGGCCGTGATGGCGCCCGGATCACCAGGAATGCCGGTCGCCGTGGAGGGGTCGCGTGCCACATGGCCGGCGAGTATGGCCATATCGGTCTGTTCCTGGTTGATTTCATTCTTGCGCCGGATTTCCCACAGGTCGAACGACATGCTTGTCCGTGGCAATGGATCCCAGATGGCGCCGATGGAATAGCTCTTTGAACGTTCGGGCGAGAGGTTCGGGTTGCTTTTGGTAATGACAGCGATGTTGCTGGGGTCGCATGCTGCTTCGACGCCCAGTGCGCAGCGGACAGGATCGGTGCCAACAGAAAACGCCGCGAGGCCGCCGACGCCATTTTCTGCTGCATTGGGTGCCCGGAAACCCCGGGCGAAGGTGCTGCGCATGGCCAGTTCGCGTATCGGCGTCCATTTCACGCCCACCTTCGGCGTATAGGAATTGCCGACATCGGTGAAATGGTCAGCGCGCAGGGCGCCCGACAGTTCCACGCTTTTCAGCACGGGTGCCAGCACTTCGGCATACAAGGCTGTAGCGTTGCGGCTGCCCTTGTAAGCGGAGTAGCCCAAACCGATGATGTTGCCACGTTCGGTACCGGTGGTGGGCTGGAGTTCGGTCGATTCGTGGCGGAACTCGGCCCCCACAGCCACGCCGAGCCCTCCTCCATCGAGCTTGCCAATATCGCGGCTGGCCTTGAAATCGATTTGCGCGATGTGCGTCTTGCCTGCACTGGAAATGCGCGGTGACAGGGCAGCATACAGCGCGGCGGAATTGAGGCCGGCATTTTCTGCGATGCGCCACACGCTACCGGGAGGCAGGGCGGCATACGCCGGGTTGGCACTGGCTGCCGCCACGTTGGCGGCACTGGGGTTGAGCAGGGCGAAAGTCACGTCGCGTTGCAGATAGCCGCTGCTTTCGTTCGATACCTTGTTGCGCGAATAAAGCAGGGCGCTGTCGATATTCCAGCCCGCCAGCGTGCCCTTGATGCCGGCGGCGAAGCGGATAAAGGTTGAGTCGACGTCAGAAATACGGGGGCCGACATCGGCCGCCAGGTAGCGCAGACGCGCGGTGCGCCCGAAGTACGGGTTGTCAGGATGGTCTGCACCGAGTGACACGCTGGCAGTACTGATGGGGCCACCAGGATAAATGATCGTTCCATTGATGCCTGCCGGCGTCGTGGCCGCTGTGGAAGCGCTATGGTAAACATTCAGCTCGGCATAGGTTTGCAGTTCCGGCGTCAATTGCCGGGCGCCGCGGCCGAAGAAATTGATGTGTTTTTGGCTGGGTTGGATTTGCCCGTATTGTTGTGCCGCGTCAATGAGGCAACCGCCGCCCGGGTCGCCCTGCGGGTGATGCGTGAAGTTGCCGCAGGCGGCACCGGGGAAGGTGCGCGTAAAACCCGCGCCGGCCAGGTTGCCCCGGTTGTAGTAATCGAGCGTATCAGGGTTGCGCACATTGCCGTTGATGGCGCTGCCGGCCGCGTTATTGGTGGTGATGGCACCCGTGCCGCCTAGTGCTTCCTGAGCGCTGAAGCCCAGGTCGCGCAAGTCGCTGCGGCCGACGGCGCCGCGTCCGGCCCGGTCGCGGTTCCAGATGGCCCCTTTTTCGCTGTATTCCAGGTTCAGCAGCACGTTGTAGTGGTCCGTGTCGATGTCGCCGAAGCCGTGTGTGATGGTGGCGCGCGCGTCGCGCCCGTCCCAGTCCTTCGTCTTGCCGTAATTGCCCTTGATGGCCGTGCCTTGGTAGTCGCGCCGCAGGATGACGTTGACCACGCCGGCGATGGCGTCGGAACCATAGATGGCCGAGGCGCCATCCTTGAGGATTTCCACGCGCTCCACTGCTTCCAAGGGGATGATGTTCAGGTCGGCGAACACCTTCTGGCCATCGTCGGCCAGGCCGTAGGGCGCCACGCGGCGCCCGTTCAGCAGCACCAGCGTCGAGGCCGTACCCAGGCCGCGCAGCGAAATGCCTGAAGCACCGCTGGCGAAGCCGTTGCCGAAGGTGGTGGGCACGGAACCCTGGTTATCGACGGCCAGGGTTTGTAGCAGTTCGGCCACGCTGGCCTTGCCCGATTTTTCAATGTCGGCCGCGCTCAGGGTTTGCACGGCCGACGCTGTTTCAGCCTGGGCGCGGCGGATGTTCGAGCCGGTGATTTCCACGCGCTGCAGGGGCGCGGGTGCTGCATTGTCCTGTGCCAGGACGGGTAGACTCAGCAGTGCGCTGGCCAGTGCCAGGCCCAGGCGTGGTGGCGAAAAGGCAGCGGGCTGAAGCAAGGGGGTAGGGCTCATTGTGTTCTCCGGAAAGGTCAGGCAATCAAAGGTCGCCGATGCGTCCTTGAGTCTTGTCCGTCCGGTCTGCCCGGGATTAGATCTTGATCAGTAGTGTGTCGCTTGCCGTCGCCGCAATGGGCGTTGTGTGGTGTGCGCGCCACGACGGACTCAGCACTGGACTGACCATACCGGTCTCACGGCGCGCAACTTTTTATGCTTTTTTACGCACTTTGCCGTGTAAAACGGCAGCGGCATGCGGCTTTGCCGACAAATATGCTTGCCAACCCTTGCAATTTAGGTTTATAGTCGTTCATCACTTATGGATGACTCGCATGTTCTCTCGCCACTTTTTTACCGCTTATTTTTACTTTAGCAATTCCAACCCAAAGGCGGTGGAGTAGCGGTCGGTTCACGTAGCAGCAAAAAACGAGATCCCAGCAAATTCTAAAAAACCGCCACTGATGGCGGTTTTTTTTTACCCAGATGTTTTACCCTTCCTTAAATTTTGGAGAAAATGATGCCCCGCACCGATGATTTGCGCATTCGCGAAATGAAGGAATTGACCCCGCCGTCCCACCTGATCCGCGAATTCGCCTGCTCGGAGCAAGCCGAACAGACCGCTGCCAGCGCCCGTATCGCCCTGCACCGCATCCTGCACGGCCAGGATGACCGCCTGATGGTGGTGATCGGGCCGTGCTCCATCCACGACACCAAGGCGGCGATGGAATATGCGCGCCTGCTGGTCAAGGAGCGTGCGCGTTTCGCCGGCGAACTGGAAATCGTCATGCGCGTCTACTTCGAAAAGCCGCGCACGACGGTGGGCTGGAAGGGGTTGATCAACGACCCGTACATGGACAACAGCTTCCGCATCAACGACGGCTTGCGCATGGCGCGCGAACTGTTGCGTGATATCAATGAGCTGGGCTTGCCGGCTGGCACGGAATTCCTCGACGTCATCAGCCCGCAATACATCGCCGACCTGATCAGTTGGGGCGCCATCGGCGCGCGCACCACGGAGTCGCAGGTGCACCGCGAGCTGGCCTCGGGACTGTCGTGCCCGGTCGGCTTCAAGAATGGCACGGACGGCAATGTGAAAATCGCCGTGGAAGCCATCAAGGCCGCCTCGCAGCCGCACCATTTTCTCTCCGTCACGAAGGGCGGCCACTCGGCCATCGTCTCGACCAACGGCAATGAGGATTGCCACATCATTCTGCGCGGCGGGAAAACCCCGAACTATGACGCGGCCAGCGTGGACGAGGCTTGCAAGGCCATCGCCGCGCAAGGCCTGGCGGCGCGCCTGATGATCGACGCCTCGCATGCGAACAGCTCGAAGAAACCGGAAAACCAGATCCCCGTGTGTGCCGACATCGCCAGCCAGGTGGCCGGCGGCGACAGCCGCATCGTCGGCGTGATGGTGGAATCGCACCTGGTGGCAGGACGCCAGGATTTGATCCCGGGCAAGGAATTGATCTATGGCCAATCCGTCACGGATGGCTGCATCGACTGGAGCGCCAGCGTGGCCGTGCTGGAAAACCTGGCGGCGGCCGTCAAGCTGCGCCGTCTGCAGGGCGACGCGGAATAAGGTGGCGCGCAGCATGAAAAAAAGCCCGGAAAGCTAAAGCTTTCCGGGCTTTTCAGTTTTCAGCTCACGCTGAGCTTAGAACTTGTAGGAACCGCTCAGGTAGAACTGGCGGCCCAGGGCGCTCGAGTACGATGGGTTGTAGCCCACTTGATGCGAACCAGTGTTACGCAAGGTGAACGGCGGATTGCGGTCGAACAGGTTCAGGATGCCGCCCGTGATTTCCACGTTCTTCAGCGGACGGTAAGCTGTCTGGAAGTCGAAGGTGGTGTAGCTCGGCACTTCCAGCTGGACGCCATAGCATTCGCCAGGGCTGCCGGCCACGATCACGGCGCAATCGTCAGCCGTCTGTTCCTTGTCCGTATAGCCATTGCGGTAGCTGGCGCTCAGCGTATGCGTGAACTTGGCCGTCTCATACGTGCTGGTGGCGCGGATGATGTTGCGGAAGCTGACCTTGTCGTTCGAACCGTAGCGATTCAGGCTGGTTTCCCATTGATCATTGGTGCCTGGCGTCGTGTAGCGCGAGCGCAGCAGGTAGGTACCCATCAGTCGGCTCGTCAGGCGGCCGTCCAGCAGCTTCATCTTGTGGGTGAAGTCGTAGTCGATACCGCGGTTTTCCACTTTGCCGATGTTGATAGGCAGCAGTTTGACGGCCAGTACGTCGAGGCCCGTCGAAGTGATGTGCTTGGTGGTGAACAGGTTGGCGTACTTGGCTGGATTGTTGAAGATCAAGCCTTCGGAGACCGAGGTCACCTGGTCGTTGATCTGCACGTTCCACAGGTCGAACGACATCGACAGGCTGTCGATCGGCTCGAACACGGTGCCGATGCTCCATTGCTTCGACGTTTCCGGTTTCAATTCCGGATTGCCGCCCTGGAAGGCTTCGAACTGCTGGCGTCCCACGCCGCTGCAGTAGCCGGCCAGCGGATGGCCGCCCATGCCGTTCGCTGCCGTCAATGGGCATTGGTAGTTACCGCCCGTGACGCCCCAGTCTTCCAGCGGACCGGCGATTTCCTGCATGCTGGCGGCGCGGAAGCCGGTGCCGGCGGCGGCGCGGAACATCAGGTTCTTGGTCGCCGAGTATTTGCCGCTGATTTTCCAGGTGGTGGCGTTTTCTTTCTTGCCTACCGTCTTGCCCGTCAGCTTGTCGTCGATGGCGCTGATCTGGTCATAACGCAGCGAACCGGTCACTTCCAGTTTTTTTGAAATCGGCAGCATCAGTTCGGCATATGCACCCGCATTGTCGCGTGCGTATTCGCTGTCGACTTGCGCATTGTCAAACAGGATCTGCGCCTGTTTGGCGACGTCCGCCTGTTGCACCTTGTACGAGGTATTGCGGTAATCGGCGCCCACGCCCAGCATGGCGGTGCCGCCTGGCAGCGAGAACACGGGACGCGAAGCGCGGCCATCGACGCCTTTCATTTCCACGGTTTGCGTGTTGTAGGTGCCGCTGAAACCGGTGCCCATCAATGCCTGGCGCATGGCGTCCGGCATGGTGCCCACAGGGTAGGCGAACGGGTCGATATTGCCGGCGGCGATTTGCGCGTCGAACTTGTCGGACAGCGGGAAGCCGCTGACGTAGTCTTGTGTTTGCTTGTTTTTCGAGTACGTCACGGCCGTGTTGACATCCCAGCCGAATGCACTGCCTTCCACGCCACCGACGAGGTGGGTGGCCTTGGTGCCGTAGTCGTACACGCGGTTGCCCATTTCCGACAGGCGGTATTTGGCGACGCCGCTCACGGCATTGGCCAGTTGCGTCGGGGTCAATTGCGAGGCCAGGTACTTGCTGAACAGTGGCGAAGTCGGGGAAATGGAGAAATCGGCCGGGTAAGGCGCGATGCTGGCCTTGATGCTCGCTTCGGTGTAGGCGAAGTCATAGAAGCCCTGCCAGCCGGTCTTGCCCAGCTTGACGCTACCCGAGCTGAACAGCGAGTCGCGCTTCGATTCCGGATTGATTTCAATGGTCGACGGCGAGTCGAAATAGCAGTTGCCGTCGCCGTAGAAGTCCATATTGCCAGGCGCGCACTTGCCGCCATTGGCCATTGCATACGGATTGGCCAGGTTG
This sequence comes from Janthinobacterium sp. 78, assembly GCF_003096775.1. Classification (NCBI taxonomy): domain Bacteria; kingdom Pseudomonadati; phylum Pseudomonadota; class Betaproteobacteria; order Burkholderiales; family Oxalobacteraceae; genus Janthinobacterium; species Janthinobacterium sp. 78. The sequence goes on from NZ_QENT01000001.1 coordinate 1,523,031, forward strand.
ACGCTGTCGACAAACGGCTTGTTCGTTTCTGGATTGATCACCACATTGCCGTTCGCATCGGTACGGTTGTAGTTGACGCTGGCATTGGCCGGCGCCGAGCGCGAGGAACCGTTGATGAATTGCAGTGCCTTGCCGGTCTTCGGATCGTTGAAATTGATGATGCCGCTTTTCGCGAAGCTGCGCTGCGAGGCTTTCAGCGACTTTTGTTCGTCATGGCTGGCCGACACGAAGATGCTGTAGCCGTCTTCATCGATGTCGCCGAAGCCCTTGCTGATCGAAATCGAGTTGCTGGCGCCGCCTTTTTCTTCAGGACGCGAATACTTGGCATTGATTTCCAGCGGCGATGTGCCTTTTTTCAGGATGAAGTTGACCACGCCGGCGATGGCGTCGGCGCCATACAGGGCCGAGGCGCCGTCCGTCAGCACTTCCACGCGCTCGATGGCGGCCAGTGGAATGGAATTGAGGTCGATGGTGGTGCCTGAATTGGATGGCGCAAGACGGCGGCCGTTCAGCAGCACCAGCGTGTAGGCTGCGCCAATATCGTGGATCGAGGCCGTGGTGACGCCACCGCCGCCGCCGCCCACCGAATCGGCAGCCACGGAGAAGCCCTGCATCGCCGGGATTTGCTGGATGAAATCGGTGACCGTGGTGACGCCCGTTTTCTTGATATCTTTTTGATTGAACGTCTGCACCGGCAGCGATGCTTCGGAAGCGATGCGCTTGATGCTAGAACCGGTGACTTCCACGCGCTGCATGGTGCCATCTGTTGTTTCTTGCGCATACGCGGCATGCATGCTCAGGGCCATGCCGCCAGCAAACATCAGGCGCAAGGAGCGCGACATTACATTTTCTATCATCATCTGAAATTCCTTGGTATTGTGATAAAGATGGCATTTATTTTGAAATAACTTGTTGTCTGCTAGCAATTTATTTGTTTATTTCAAAATCCACCAATGAAAATTCTGTAAATTTTCAGGGTCCTCATCAAAACATTCACGATTCAGATTGTCAATTTCGTGCGGACTTTTTGGATGAAATGCAACATTTTCCTGTTTTTTTTATAATCCTTCAGTAATAAAGTATCGTGAACCCTTGTCAGCCGTGCTCAGATGGGTAAAATAAAACGGCGCACATCATCGCTGACGGCGCCGCTTTTCTGTTGCTGGCACGCTGTTGCCAGCGTTGCCTGTTTTATCCATCGACCTGAAAATTCCCCTTAAAACGTATAGCTGCCGCGCAGGTAATACGCGCGCCCGATCGGATCCGTGTAGCGCGGGTCATAGCCTTTCTGGAACATCGTGCCCTGGTTTGAGAACGGCGGTTCCTTGTCCAGCAGGTTTTTCACGCCAGCCGTCAGCAACAAGCCCTTCCACGCATAACTGCCCGACACGCCAAGCAGGCTGTAGGACGGCACATCGTGCTTGTATTGATCGGCAACATTGTTCTGGTCCGTATAGCCGGACTTGAACGATTGCGACACGGTGGCACCCCAGTTGCCCATGCGCCAGTTCAGCGCCGCCGTGTGCTTCCAGCGGAAGACGGGATTGTTGTCCGCATAGCGGCCCACGTTGGCGATGAATTCGCCGCCGCGCTCGTTCTGGTAGTCATACTTGTGGGTCCAGGTGCCGTCGACCGACACGCTGAAATCACCGTAGGCGCCACGGCCCAGGCGCGCATTCAGGCTGACGTCGATGCCGTCGGTTTTCACTTCACCGAGGTTGTCGTTCAGGTCGAGAATGGCGAAAGGCGAGCCGTCGGGATTGCGCAGGAACAAGGCCTTGTATCTCTCGTAGTTGCCATAGATCGATTGCTCTGGCAGCGAGGAAATCTTGTCTTTCAGGTGGATGTTCCAGTAGTCGACGGCAACGGTGATTTCCTTGACCGGTTCGAGCACCAGGCCGAAGGCAAACGTGGTGGATTTTTCCGGTTTCAGCTTTTCATTACCGCCTTGCAGCTTGAATTGCTGCAAGTCGCAATCGCGCAGGGGATTGGCACCGGGCTGCGGCACGCCGCCCGGGCACAGAATCGGGTCGTTGTAGGAGTCATTGGTATCGTTCTTCGACGGCGGCGCGTTCTTTTCAAACAAGGTCGGTGCGCGGAAACCCGTGCTGGCCGAACCGCGCAGCACCAGCGCGCTGTTGGCCTGGTAGCGCAGGGCCAGCTTGGGATTGGTGGTGCTGCCCACGTCGCTGTAATGGTCGAAGCGGGCCGCCAGCTGCACTTCCAGGTCCTTGATCAGCGGCAAGTTGACTTCGCCGAAGACGGCCTGGATGGTGCGCGAACCGCTTTTGGACAGCGAACCGGACAGGCCGGAACTGGTGGCCTGGCTGGCGATATCGCGGTTGACATTGAAGTCGGCTTTTTCACGCCGCAGTTCACCGCCGAGAGCGATAGCCAGCGGGCCGCCGGCCAGTTGCATCAGTTCGCGGCTGCCCTTGATGTCGAAGCCCGTGGTGGTGACCTTGGCGCTCTGTACTTCGCCGCGCAGGGCGGTGCTGTCCAGGTAAGCCTTGCCGGCCGCATCCTGTTCGCCGAAGGGATTCAGGATGCCATTGAGCACGCCAGCGGCAAAACCCGCATCCTGCACGTAGCCGCCCGTAAATTTCTCGGACGACTTGCTGATCGCATGGCTCAGGCCCGTCTTGTAGTCCCAGCCCGCCAGCTCGCCTTCGAGCGCCAGCACCAGGCGGTCCGCCTTGCCGGTGGAATCGATCTGCCGCTGGCCTGCTTCCACGGGGCGCCAGTTGACGCTTAGCGGCTGGCCCGACAACCCCGGTTGGGCCGGCACGCCGCCCGCATTGCCCGGATAGTATTTGCTGGTATTGGGCAAGATCAAGCCCGTTTGCGGTGGCGGCGCCGTGCGCGCCTTCACCTTGTTTTCCGAATGCAAGTATTCGAGCGTGGCCAGGTGGCCGCCGCCCAGCTTGAAGGCGCCCTTGCCGAAGAAGGCGACTTGTTCCTGTTCCGGCAGGTCGTCGATCTGGCGCGTGTAATCCTGGCGGCAAGTGCCACTCCCGGAGGGGATGGCCAGCGGCGGCCTGCATCCTGCGGCAGCGTAAGGATTGCCGGCCAGGCCCTTGCCGCCATCTGCGGCCGCATCAAAATAGTTGCCTGGGAAGGTGGTGCCGCTGGTACCTTTGGTCACGCTCACGCCCCGCTCGGGAAAGACGCCGGTCTGGGAAAAATCGCGGTCTTGCGAGGTCAGCACATTTTGCTTGTGGTAATCGACCACGCCGAAAATATTGTAGCCGTCCGTATCGAGCTTGCCGAAGCCCGTCGACAGGTTGATGCGGTGTTCGCCAGCCCCCTTGTGCTCGGGCGCGATGACTTCGGCGGTAATGTTGGTGACATTGATCGAGCGCTTGGTGATGAAGTTGATGACGCCGCCGATGGCGTCCGTGCCGTAGATGGCCGAGGCGCCGTCGCGCAGCACTTCGACGCGCTCCAGCGCGGCGATGGGAATGATGTTCAGGTCGACGCTGGCACCGTCATACGGATGGTTGGCGATGCGCCGGCCATTGAGCAGCACCAGGGTCTTGTCGCCGCCCAGGCCGCGCAAGTCGGCGCTGGCCTGGCCGCCCGTGGGCAAGCCGCTGGTATTGCCGCCGACGGCATTGCCGCTGCCCATGCTGGAGGAATTCGAGGGTATCTTGCTGAGCACTTCCTGGGCTGTCGTCAGGCCCTGCTTGGCAAAGTCTTCGGCCTTGAAGATGGAGAGAGGGGTGGCTGTTTCCGAAACCAGCCGCTTGATGGAGGAACCGGTGACTTCTACGCGCTGCATGCCGGTCGTTTCACCGGTTTCCTGGGCCAGTGCCGGCTGGCTGAGGATGCCGGCGGCGAGGCCGCCGGCGCAGATCAAACGGATGGAGCGGGACAAGCATATTTCTCTAATCATGTTCAAGACTCCTGATAAAGCGGTTGGCTAAAAGGGCAAGAACGGCCGCGCCGGTAAGCACGTCCGAGAATATTGAAAATGTGAAATGATTTATCTCTTTTCAATTGATTGAATGTAATGATTAACAAAACTCTTTGTCAACAGGGTGTTGTACTTTGTGTTTTTAAACAACGACGTCCATTCAGTGATTATGATTTAAAACAAAGTGTCCTCGTTTGGTGGTGTATTCCCCGCTGAAACTGTTTTTTGCTGCGCAGCGTGCGCCCCGGCACTGAATGCTGTACTGCAGCGTAGATGTCCGATCGGTTTTTGCCTTGCCGATGAAAACCGGGTGTGGTGCAATGCAGCAAAATCGGGCGGGCAGCGGGCCGGGAGTGGCGGCCCCTGCATTTCTCTTTGTCGGTGAGGGGGAAACTGCGTTATCGTTACGCGTTTTTCAGGCAGTCGAGACGGCTGCAAACAAGGCACAGATCTTGCGAGGATGGACTGGTTTTGGCGGTGGAATCCTGTATCCCAGGGGGAAGCCAGTACAAGCGCACCAATACGGTGCGACAGATAATCGAGATGAAGGGTATTACATGAAGTCACCATGGATGCGGCGCGTGGCGCTGCTCGCCTGCCTGGCCACCCTGCCGCTGGCGGCCGTTGCCGCCGATGCCGCCCCCGCTGCGGGCGCGCCGGTAAAAACCTTGCGCTATATCTTGCCGGCCGCCGAGACGGGCTTCGATCCGGCTACCGCGCGCGACCTGTATTCGAACCACATCACGCAGGCCGTCTTCGACACCCTGTACACGTATGACTACCTGGCGCGCCCCGTCAAGGTCGTGCCGGGCGCCGCCGCCGCCATGCCGGAAGTATCAAGCGACGGCAAGACTTACACCATCCGCCTGAAAAAAGGCATCCTGTTTACGCCCGACGCCGCGTTCGGCGGCAAGCGCCGCGAACTGACGATGGCCGATTATGTGTATTCGTGGAAGCGATTGTTCGACCCGCGCCTGGCCTCGCCGCACAGCTGGCTGTTCGAAGGCAAGGTAGTGGGCCTGGACGACCTGGCCAAGGATGCCGCCAAGGCGAACAAGCTCGATTTCAACAAGAAGGTAGCGGGCCTGGAAATCCTCGACCCGTACACCTTGCGCATCACGCTGACCAAGACCGATTTCAATTTCCCCATGATCCTCGCCTACGTGCCGACGGCCGCCGTGGCGCGTGAAGTGGTGGACAAGTATGGCGACGTGAAGGGCGAAGTTGGCTCGAATCCCGTCGGCACCGGCTACTACACGCTCGGTGAATGGACGCGCGGCAACCGCATCGTCCTGAACCGCAACCCGCAGCACTTGCCCGAGACGTGGAATTTCATGGCCGGCGACGACCCGGACGACCAGCGCATCGTGCGCCAGATGCAGGGCAAGCGCATTCCCGCCATCGACCGCATCGAAATTTCCGTCATGATCGAAGACCAGTCGCGCTGGCTGTCGTTCCAGAGCGGTGGCACGGACGTGTTCTGGCTCGACGGCCCGCTGGCGCCGAAGGCGCTGCTCAACGGCAAGCTGCGTCCCGAGCTGGCGGAAAAGGGCGTGCAACTGTCGCGCCTGCTCGATCCCGAGATCAGCTATTACTACTGGAATATGGAAGATCCGACCCTCGGTGGCTTCAGCAAGGAAAAGATCGCGCTGCGCCGCGCCATTGCCATGGCGCACAATATCGATGAGGAAATCCGCATCATCTGGAATGGCCAGGCCAAGCGCCTCGACTATCCGATCCCACCGGGCGTGGTCGGCTACGATCCCCACTACAAATCGCTGCTGCAATACGATCCCGTGCTGGCAAACAAATTGCTGGATAAATTCGGCTACAAGAAGGGCGCCGATGGCTGGCGTACTTTGCCGGACGGCAAGCCGCTGCTGATCCGCTACGCTTCGCGCAACGAAGCCAATGGCGTGCTGCAGGCGGAAATGTGGCGCAAGACGTACAACTCGCTGGGCATCCGCATGGAAAACGACCGCATGATCTTTTCCGACATTTTAAAGACGGAAAAGCAGTGCAAGATGCAGACGCGCACGGCGCCGTGGCTGGCTGACTATCCGGACGGCGACAACTTCATGCAGCTGTTCTACGGCCCGAACACGCACCAGAACAACAATGGCTGCTACCAGGATCCCGAATACGATAAATGGTACGCGGCCAGCCAGGCCATGCCGGCCAGCCCCGAGCGCGATGAACTGTTCCACAAGATGGCGCGCCGCCTGGAAGTCAATGCGGGCGCCCTGATCGGCTATGCGCGCTACCGCAACATGCTGGCGCAAAAGACGGTGCAAGGCTACAAGAAGCACCCGATCCTGTTCCAGGAATGGGCCTTCATGGACATCGACAGCAATGGCGCACCAGTTCCGGCGCCAGCCGCCAAATAAGCGCAGCTTATAAAAACAAGGAATCATTATGTTTGCTTATATCCTGCGCCGTCTGTGGCAGATGCTGCCCACCATGCTGGGCGTCGTCCTGCTGGTGTTTATCCTGTTCAACTGGGTAGGCGGCGACCCCGCCTACATCCTGGCCGGCAAGATGTCGAGTGCGGAAAGCATCGCCAACATCCGCCGCCAGCTCGGCGTCGACCAGCCGTACTACGTGCAGCTGTGGATCTTCATCAAGCAGATCGTCACGTTCGACTTCGGCCAGAGCTGGGCCACGGGGGAATCCGTGTCGCACATCATCACGTCGCGCCTGGGGCCGTCGATGATGGTCTTGATTCCGCTGACCGTGCTGGAAACGTTTTTTGGCGTGGCGCTGGCGCTGGCCATCGCCTTCGTGCGCGGTTCGCTGACGGACCGCATGGTGATGATCGCCTGCACGGTGGGCATGTCGATTTCCATCCTCGTCTACATCATCGTCTTCCAGTACGGCTTCGCCTATAAACTGGGCCTGTTCCCCGTGCAGGGCTGGGGCGACAGCTTCTGGGAAAACCTGCTGCGCTATTCGACCCTGCCGATCCTGATCGGCCTGGCCGTCTCCATCGCACCGACCCTGCGCCTGTTCCGCACTTTCGTGCTGGACGAGGCCAACCAGGATTACGTGCGCACGGCGCGCGCCAAGGGCCTCAAGGAAGGCCGCATCATGTGGGTCCACGTGCTGCGCAACGCCGGCATTCCCATCATTACCTATGTGATGTCGAACTTGCCGGCCCTGTTGATCGGCGCTTTCCTGCTCGAGCGCTTCTTTGGCATCCCCGGCATCGGGCGTGAAGTGATTCTGGCGGTCGAGCGTAGCGACTTTCCGGTGATCAAGGCGATCACCGTGTATGTTGCCGCCGCCACCATGCTCTTCAACCTGCTCACCGACCTGCTGTACCAGGCGGTCGATCCTCGCGTACAACTGAAGTAGAAAGAGACGATGTCGAAACCTCATACATCGCCCGGCCTGTGGGCCCTGGCGTGGCGCCGTTTGCGCGGCGACAAGATTGCAATGGTATCGCTGGCCGTGGTCGGCGCCTTTTTCCTGCTGGTGCTGGCCTCCGCCAGTGGCCTGCTCGCCTCGAACTGGGAAGACGAAGTGGCCGTCAGCTATGCGCCGCCCACCTTCATCGGTGCCGACAAGGACGCGTCCGCGTCCGGTGATGGCGCCATTCCTCTGACGGACGAGCGCAGCGCGCCCACAACCGTCAACGTGCTCGATCCGCTGGCCGACGATATCGCCGAACTGCGCGCGCAGATGGGCAGTAACCCATCGGCTGGCGTCGAGATGTACGGCGTCACCGACCCGCTGGCCGACGACTTGACGGCCTTGCGCGCCGGCATGGGCAAGGCCAAGAAATTGATCGCGCACAAGGCGGCAACCTTGCCGTTCGGCGCCGACAAGTGGGGCCACGACATCGTGCAGAAAACCATCAAGGGCGGCGAGACGTCGATCGTCGTGGGCCTGGTGGCAGCCTTGCTGGCCGTGGTGCTGGGCACGATTTTTGGCGCCGTGTCCGGCTACTTCGGCGGCATCGTCGATGATTTTTTCAACTGGTTCTACAGCATTTTTACCTCGATTCCGTCGATCCTGATGATTCTCACTGTGGCGGCCGTGCTGCAGCAAAAGGGCGTGCTGACCATCGTGCTGATCCTGGGGCTGACGGGCTGGACGGGGCCGTACCGTTTGATCCGCGCCGAATACATCAAGCACAAGGCGCGCGAATACGTGATGGCGGCCGACGCCATCGGCGCCTCGCACTGGCGCAAGATGTTTTCCCACATCTTCCCCAACGTCAGTCACGTGGCCTTGGTGCAAATGTCGATTCTGGTGGTGGGCTTCATTAAGGCCGAAGTGATTCTGAGCTTCCTCGGCTTTGGCGTGCCGGTGGGCACCGTCTCGTGGGGCAGCATGCTCAACGAGGCACAAAATGAACTGATCCTGGGCAAATGGTGGCAGCTGACCGCCGCCGCCACGGCGATGGCCGTGCTGGTGACGGCGTTCTCGCTGTTTACCGATGCCTTGCGCGATGCGCTCGACCCCAAAGTGAAATAGGAGTTGCTCATGGACCAGAATAACCTGTTGGAAGTGCGCGACCTGCGCGTCACCTTCCGCCTGGACAAGAAGACCACGTTCGAAGCCGTCAAGGGCATCTCGTTCAACGTGCCGCGCAACAGCACCGTGGCGCTGGTGGGCGAATCGGGCAGCGGCAAGTCCGTCAGCTCTTTGGCCGTGATGGGCTTATTGCCGCCTGATAACACCATCATCGATCCCGGATCGAGCATCCACTTTGGTGGACGCGACTTGCTCAAATTGTCGATCGCCGAGCGGCGCACCATGTGCGGCAAGGATATCTCGATGATCTTCCAGGAGCCGATGTCGTCGCTGAACCCCGTGTTTACCGTCGGCTTCCAGATCGCCGAAGTGTTGCGCCAGCACATGGGCATGAACCGCAAGCAGGCGCGCACGCGCACCTTGGAGTTGCTCGACGAAGTGGGCATACCCGATCCCGCCAGCAAGATCGACGCCTACCCGAGCCAGATGTCGGGCGGCCAGCAGCAGCGCGTGATGATCGCCATGGCGATTGCCTGCGAACCGAAACTGCTGATCGCCGACGAGCCGACGACGGCGCTGGACGTGACGATCCAAAAGCAGATCATGGACCTGATCGCGGCGCTGCAAAAGAAACATCAGATGTCCGTGCTCTTCATTACCCACGACCTGGGCCTGGTGGGAGAGATCGCCGACCAGGTCATCGTCATGCGCCACGGCGAAGTGCGCGAAACGGGCGAAGTGCGGCAAGTGTTTGAAGCGCCGCAAGACAGCTACACGAAAGCCCTGCTGCATTGCCGTCCGTCGCTGGACGAGCGCCCATGGCGCTTGCCCGTGATTGCCGATTACATGGACGGCAAAGCCGGTCCCGGCATCGACATGAAGCAGCGCACGCGCGGCTACACGCCGGGCGACGAACCCGTGCTGGTGGTGAATAATTTAAGCAAAAGCTTTTATACGCGTGTTGGCTTGTTCGGCAAGCGCGAATTCCAGGCCGTCAAGGACGTGTCGTTCACTTTGCCACGCGGAAAAACACTGGGCGTGGTGGGTGAATCCGGTTCCGGCAAGACGACGGTGGGATTGACCTTGCTGCGCTTGCACCAGGCGACGGGCGGCACGGCCATGTTCCACGGCAAGGACCTCATTGCCATGCCGAACAAGGAGTATTTGCCGTACAAGCGCCGCATCCAGATCATCTTCCAGAATCCATACGCCTCGCTCAATCCCAGGTTTACTGTCGGCCAGATCTTGCTCGAACCGATGCGTATCCACAAGATCGGCGCGAACGACCAGGAACGCATCGCCAAGGCCTACTGGCTGCTCGACAAGGTGGGCTTGCCGGAGCAGGCATTCCACCGCTATCCGCACGAGTTCTCGGGCGGGCAACGCCAGCGCATCGCGATTGCCCGCTGCCTGACCATGCAGCCGGAAATTCTGGTGTGCGACGAATCCGTCTCGGCGCTGGACGTGTCGGTGCAGGCGCAGGTACTGAATTTGCTGCAGGACTTGCAGGATGAATTTGGCCTCAGTTACATCTTCATCTCGCACGATTTGTCGGTGGTGAAATACATCGCCGACCAGGTGATGGTGATGCACAAGGGGCAAGTGGTGGAGCTGGCCGATTCGGACGAGCTGTACCGCAATCCCGTGCATCCGTACACGCGCACCCTGCTGAGCGCCATACCCAAGGGCGTGCAGTTGTAGGGGGATTTTTACGGTAAGATAGCGGCCATGCCCAACCTCATTTACCTGCTCGAACATTACGGTGTCCTGATTGTCTTTGGCATCGTGCTGGTAGAGCAGCTCGGCTTGCCGATTCCCGCCTTTCCCATCCTCGTGGTGGCGGGGGCGCTGGCCGTCGATGGCGACATGAATGGGGGGCTGGTGCTGGCCGCCGCGCTCGGTGCTTGCCTGATCAGCGACTTCACATGGTTCCGCGCGGGCCGCCATTTCGGCAAGCGCATCCTGCGCCTGCTGTGCCGCATCTCGCTGTCGCCCGATTACTGCGTCAGCCAGACGGAAGACAAATTCAAGCGCTGGGGGCCGAAAGCCCTGATCGTCTCCAAGTTCGTGCCGGGATTCAATACCGTGGCCGCGCCGATGTCGGGCGCGCTGGGCACGCCGCCGGGCCTGTTCTTCCTGTACGCAGGCCTGGGCGCCTTGCTGTGGAGCGGCACGGGCATCGTCGTCGGCGTGATTTTCCATGCCAGCGTGCAGCAGGTGCTCGACTTGCTCAGCACCATGGGCAGCACGGCCTTGCTGATGCTGGCGACCTTGCTGGGCTTGTTCCTGCTGTATAAATTTCTCGAGCGCCGGCGTTTCCGCCAAGCCTTGCAGATCGAGCGCATCGGTATCGATGAATTGCTCGAACTCATAGAGCAGGGCGAAGAGCCGCTGATGGTCGACGCGCGCAGCGCCACGGCGCAAGCGCTGGAACCGGCCGTGCCGGGCGCCTTGTTCTTCAATGGCAAGGAACCTGTGCCCGCCATGATCGCCATGGACAAGGACCGCCACATCATCGTGTATTGCAGTTGTCCCAACGACGTGACGGCCGCGCAAGTGGCCAAGCTGTTGCACCAGCACGGCTTTCACCGGGCCAAGCCCCTGCACGGCGGCCTCGATGCGTGGAATGCCGCCTACCGCTCGGACCAGCCGGCGCCTGCCAGCCTGCTGGGCGAAGGCATGCCCTCCTGATCAGTAAAAACCGGTAGTAATAATACGAAAACGCCTTTTCCAAGCGACCAGGACGGTAGCGCCACGCCTGCGCCGTCCCGTACAAAGCGGCTTTGCGCAAACTCCGGCATACTTTGCTTGCAAGGCGATTCCTGCTGCTGTGCAGCATGCTTTTCGCGCGCTTGCCGTATGCAAGTACTTACTATAAAGCATTGTTCTTGAGTAATTTTGGCCCTGCCTGTTGCATTTGGAGTGGAACTACCAATAAAGGCTGGTTTTGATGTACTTAAACTACAAACTTTGCTTGCCTCCGGGCGCATTCATCCTTTAAGCTTGGCGTCCCATGCGTCCCACTTCATCATTTAAAATCATGAGCGCTTCGTCTTCTCCCGTACTGCCGACTTCCGCCTTCGCCGATGGACCGCGCCTGCTGGCCGACGTGGGCGGCACCAATGCCCGTTTCGCCCTGGAAGTGGCCGCTGGCCACATCACCCTGGTCGAAGTGCTGCCCTGTGCCGATTACCCGAGCCTGTCCGCCGCCCTGCAAGCCTATCTGGCCCTGCCGCACATCGCCGCCGCCGGCGGGCAAGCCGTGCGCCATGCCGTGATCGCCATCGCCAACCCGGTCGACGGCGATTTCCTCAGCATGACGAATCACCACTGGTCGTTCTCGATCCGCGCCATGCGCGAAGAGTGCGGTTTCACGACCCTGGACGTGGTCAACGATTTCACGGCCCTGGCGCGTTCCTTGCCACAGCTGTCGAACGAGCAAAAGCACCAGGTGGGCGCGGGCACGGCCCGTCCGAACACGGCCATCGGCCTGATCGGCGCCGGCACGGGCCTGGGCGTGTCGGGCCTGATTCCCTCGCACGGCGGCTGGATCGCCCTGCAAAGCGAAGGCGGCCACGTCAGCTTCGCACCGTTCAATGAAGTGGAAGTGAGCATCCTGCAATTTGCCTGGCGCGAATACGAGCACGTCTCGGCCGAGCGCCTGATTTCCGGCGATGGCCTGGAGCTGATCTACCGCGCCCTGGCCGACCGCGCGGGCGTGCCGGCGGAAGCCTTGCCGGCGGCGGAAATCACGCGCCGCGCGCTGGCTGGCGAATCCCAGCTGTGCGACGACGTCATCGAAGCGTTCTGCTGCATGCTCGGTACGGTGGCGGGCAACGTCGCCGTCACGCTGGGCGCGCTCGGCGGTATTTATATCGGTGGCGGCATCGTGCCACGCCTGGGGGCGCGCTTCGACCGCTCCGGTTTCCGCGCCCGCTTCGAGCGCAAGGGCCGCTTTGCCAATTATGTGTCGCAAGTGCCGACCTTCGTCATCACGGCGCAGTACCCGGCTTTCCTGGGTGCATCGGCCATTCTCTCGGAGAAACTCGCCTCCCTGTGATGCGGGCAGTGGGTGATGTGTCGCGCCAGGACCGGGTAAAACGCGTGTTTTGCCCGGTTTTGCGCTTTTCCGCTTTTTATCAGGTACAATTGGCATCGTTGGATGAAACGACGACTGTCGCTCTCCTGTCTGGCTGAATCTTCGCCACGGGAAAAGCAGCTGCTCCGGAGATCGTTTCATTGCTGGTTACTTAGTGAAGGTTAATTAAGGCCAGCACCATGGATGGCAGGACTTTCACTGCATCCGCTTTAATCCCGCTTTGCGCGCATCGGCCAAGGCGTCGGAAAAACAGCCTCAACTTGTAACCCAGCACGGCGTCATCATCGATGTCTGCCATCTGTTACGTTGAAATGAACGTTTTTGATTTCTTTCTCTGCCTACGAATTGCAATACACATCCGCACAGAATTGCTATGAATACAATTGAGGCTAAAAAAGTCCTCGAAACCGCGTTGCTGTGCGCTCGTGAATCGCTGACGATCCACAGCCTGAAAAAGCTGTTCGTCGATGCGGACGAGAACGGTCGCGTGCGTGGTGTCGGCGTCGGCGCCGACACGATCAAGCAATTGCTGGAAGAATTGCGGCAGGAGTGGGAAGGGCGCGGCATCGAGATCGTCAGTCTGGCGTCGGGCTGGCGCTTTCAAAGCCGCCCGGAAATGAAGATGTATCTGGATCGCATGACGCCCGAGCGGCCGCCCAAGTATTCGCGGGCGACCCTGGAAACCCTGGCCATCATCGCCTACCGCCAGCCGGTGACGCGCGGCGATATCGAGGAAATCCGTGGTGTTGCCGTCAATTCGCAGACGATCAAGATGCTGGAAGACCGTGGCTGGGTTGATGCCATCGGTTACCGCGACGTGGTGGGACGGCCGGCCTTGCTGGCCACCACCAAGCAGTTTTTGGATGACCTGGGTTTGCATTCGCTGTCCCAGCTGCCGCCTTTGCAGCAAATCAGTGACATGCAGGGCAATGGGCTCGAAGCCCTGGAAGCGGCCCTGCAAGAAAATTTTGACAAGGCAAGCAATGAGCTTGTCCCCCAGCTTGGTGCAGGTAACAATACGGCTGTGACAGATGTAGATGTGACAGCAAGCCTTGATGCCGGCCCCGATGCTTCGCCCACGGACGAAGCCTACACTCACGACCCTGCGCCAGAACTAACGGTTGACGCTGCGCCAGGTCAGCACAGCCAAGAAACGAAGAATGAATAATCCGAACACACCCGAGACAGTAATCGCCAGCGACGAAGCCATCGTTGCCAAGCCCAAGCGCCGCACCAAGGCCCAGATCGAAGCCGACGCGGTTGCTGCAACCGCTGTTGCCGCCGCCGGCGATGCCGTCGCTGCCAAGCCGAAGCGCCGCACCAAAGCCGATGTGGCCGCCGACGCGCCCGTCACTGCCGCTGCTGCAGGCGATTCTGCCGCAGAAGCTGCGCCAGCCGTCAAGAAAACCCGCGCCAAGCCGGTCCTGAAGGCCGTGGCCGACGCCGCGGAAGCCGCTGCCGAAGCAGTCGCCGAAGTTGCCAGCACCCCGGCGCCGCGTCCGCCGCGCGCCCGCGCCGCCGCCAAGGCTGCTGCCGCCGAGGCGGAAGCCGCGCCGGAAGTCGTCGCTGACAAGCCGGCCGAAGCACGCCCTACCCGTGGTCCGCGCCAGATGCGTGGCGTGCAGGCGGAACGCGCACTGCGCCAGCCGGCGCGCGCCGAAGCGCCGCAGGCGGCCGAAGCCGTTGCAGCAGCGCCTGCCGCAGAGCAAGCTGCCGCGCCTGTCGCCGATGTGTTCGATGCCGAAGGCAACCTCGTGTCCGGTCCGCGCCTGCCGCGCGGTCCGCGCAACGATGTGCCGGGCGCCGGCAAGAATGCCGGTAAGAGCCGAAAAAAGGGCAAGGGCCGCCAGGCTGCGCCAGGTAAACTCAGTGACGCTGACGCGGTCTTCTCGTTCGTCACCTCCGACGCGTTCGACAGCGAAGAAGGCGGCACGGGCCGCGTGCAGAAAGTGGCCGTGCGCCGCGACCTGACGTCCGACGACGACGCGCCGAAGCTGCACAAGGTGCTGGCCGAAGCCGGTCTCGGTTCGCGCCGCGACATGGAAGACTTGATCATGTCGGGCCGCGTGTCCGTGAATGGCGAGCCAGCCCATATCGGCCAGCGCATCCTGCCGAGCGACCACGTGCGCATCAATGGCAAGTTGATCCAGCGCCGCGTCAGCAAGAAGCCGCCACGTGTGCTGGTGTACCACAAGCCGGCCGGCGAAATCGTCAGCCACAACGACCCGGACGGCCGTCCATCCGTGTTTGACCGCCTGCCGACCATGAAAGCCGGCAAATGGCTGGCCGTTGGTCGCCTCGACTTCAACACGGAAGGCTTGCTGCTGTTTACCACTTCCGGTGACCTGGCCAACCGCCTGATGCACCCGCGCTACGGCATCGACCGCGAGTACGCCGTGCGTACCCTGGGCGAGCTGGAAGAGGGCATGCGCCAGAAGCTGCTGGCCGGCGTCGAGCTGGAAGACGGCCTGGCGCAATTTTCGAAGATCGCCGATGGCGGCGGCGAAGGCATCAACAAGTGGTACCGCGTGGTGATCGGCGAAGGCCGTAACCGCGAAGTGCGCCGCATGTTCGAAGCGATCGGCCTGACCGTTTCGCGCCTGATCCGTACCCGCTACGGCGCCATGACCCTGCCGAGCGGCCTGAAGCGCGGCCGTTGGGAAGAGATGGAAGAAAATACCGTGCGCGATCTGTTGACCGCCTACGGCATTGAAAAGAAAATGCCGGCATCGGGCGACCCCCGTGCCGCTGGCGCCGCCAAGGGCCGCGAAGCGCGCAAGGTCGAACGCAAGGACCGCGATGACGAGCCGAATGGCAACCGCATCGATGTCAGCAACCGCAACGCCGATCCATTCCCGGTCGCACCGCGCCGTGGCCAGCCGCAAGGCCAGTTTGCCCGTCCGCAAGGCCAGGGTCGTCCAGGCGGCACCGGTCGTCCAGGCGAAGCGCGTGGTCCTGGTCGTGGCCAGCCGCAAGGTCCGTTCCAGGGCGGCCAGCCGCGTTCGTCGGCATCGTTCGACGGTGCGCCGCAAGGCCAGGGTCGTCCGCCGCGTGCGGCAGGCCAGGGTCAGGGGCGTCCTGCCGGTGCTGAAGGCCGCGCGCCGCAGCGCGGTCCACGCCAGCCCGATCCGCTGCAAACGACCTTCGGCTTTGCCAACACGGGTCCGCGCCGCAATGCGGGCGGTGGTGCCGGTGGTCAGGCGCGTTCCGCTGGTCAGCCGCGTGGCGGCATGGACCGTGGCGGCATGGATGGCATGCCGCGCCGTCGCAGTAAAGGTTAAATCAGGGGATTTCTTCTTGCGCGCCCGCTAATCTGCTGCGGGCGCGCGCTCTTGTAACTGTTGTAAGCCGGGCCTCTCCTTGTGCGCGGCATTGCGGCGAAGTTAATAAGAGGTTATAATCTGCAGCCTAATAAAAGTTCTCCGCAGGGTTGTTTGGCGGGGAGTGCTTATCTGGTTGGGGAAGTACAGGAAGATGGGCAGATGCCCATTTTTTTTTTGTTGAACCGTTTGTCATGGCTCCGCAAGGGGCCATATATGACTTGAATGCGTGTTTTTGCATGTTGTCGGCGCTCAATGCGGCGCTGTCATGCCAAAAACGGGCCTTATTTCTGGAGAATTTCTTGCAGCAGTTGGGATTAATTGAAAAGACAGTTACAGGTCTGGGCTATGAGCTCGTTGATGTCGAACGTGCCGAGCGCGGAATGCTGCGCGTCTTTATTGATTTCAGCGCCGCCGATGCCGCTGAAAAAGGTCCGATCACGGTCGAAGACTGTGCCACGGTGAGTCACCAGTTATCGCATGTGTTGACGGTAGAGAACGTTCCTTACGAGCGTCTCGAGATTTCTTCCCCGGGTCTCGATCGTCCGGTGCGCAAGCTGGAAGACTTTGTCCGTTTCGCAGGTCAGGAAATCATCGTCAAGCTGAATGTGGCGATGCCGGGTACGAACAACCGGAAATCGTTCCAGGGGATCTTGCAAGAACCCGTGGGCGATAAATTGTCGTTGGAATTTGAAGGTAAGGATGGTCCGGCGATGTTGGAGTTTACGCTCGCGGATGTGGATAAGGCACGCTTGGTGCCGCAGGTGGTTTTTAAGGGACGCAAAGCATGAGCCGCGAAGTTTTATTATTGGTTGACGCGCTGGCGCGCGAAAAAAACGTCGATAAAGATGTCGTCTTCGGCGCCCTCGAATTCGCGTTGGCGCAAGCCACGAAGAAACGGTATGAGGGTGAGGTAGACATCCGCGTTTCGATCGACCGCGAAACGGGCGAATTCGAATCGTTCCGCCGCTGGCACGTGGTGCCTGATGAAGCGGGCCTGCAATTGCCGGATCAGGAGATCCTGCATTTCGAAGCAAAAGAACAGATTTCCGATATCGAAGTCGATGACCACATCGAAGAGCCGATCGAATCCGTTGAATTCGGCCGCCGTTTCGCCCAGGATACCAAACAGGTCGTCCTGCAGCGCGTGCGTGACGCCGAACGTGAACAGATCCTGGTCGACTTCCTGGAACGTGGCGATTCGCTCGTCACCGGCACCATCAAGCGCATGGAACGCGGCGACGCCATCGTCGAATCGGGCAAGATCGAAGCGCGTCTGCCACGCGACCAGATGATCCCGAAAGAAAATCTGCGTATCGGCGACCGTGTGCGTGCTTTCATCTTGCGCATCGACCGCAATATGCGCGGCCCGCAAGTGATCCTGTCGCGTACCGCGCCAGAATTCATCATGAAGCTGTTCGAACTGGAAGTGCCGGAAATCGAGCAAGGCATGCTGGAAATTAAATCCGCAGCCCGCGATGCCGGCGTCCGCGCCAAGATCGCCGTCTACACGGCCGACAAGCGCATCGACCCGATCGGTACCTGCGTCGGCATGCGCGGTTCGCGCGTGCAGGCTGTCACCGGCGAACTCGGTGGCGAACGTGTCGACATCGTGCTGTGGTCGGAAGATCCGGCGCAGTTCGTCATCGGCGCCCTGGCGCCGGCGAACGTGTCGTCGATCATGGTCGATGAAGAAAAACACGCGATGGATGTCGTCGTGGACGAAGAAAACCTGGCAATCGCGATCGGCCGTTCCGGCCAGAACGTGCGCCTGGCCTCGGACCTGACCGGCTGGAAGATCAACATCATGACGGCCGAAGAATCGGCTGACAAAGCTGCCCAGGAAACGGCTGCCGTGCGCATCCTGTTCATGGAAAAGCTCGATGTCGACCAGGAAGTGGCCGATATTCTGGTAGAAGAAGGTTTCGCCAGTCTGGAAGAAATCGCTTACGTGCCAATTTCCGAAATGCTGGAAATCGAATCGTTTGACGAAGATACCGTCAATGAACTCCGTACCCGTGCGCGTGATGCGCTCGTGACCGAAGCGATTGCTTCGGAAGAGGGTCTGGAAGGCATGGACGAGGCGTTGGTGGGTCTGGAAGGCATGGACCGCATTACCGCCGGCAAGCTGGGTCTGGCTGGTATCAAGACCGTTGAAGCATTTGCAGCACTGGCATACGACGAATTTGGCGCAATCCTGGCCTTGTCTGCGGACCGTGCGCGTGAACTGATTACAAGTGAATTTAAAGATGTGACCGACGATGAGATGAAGTTGGTTGACTCGAAATATGACGATCGTGCCAAGGCGTTGCAAGCCAAGGCATGGAGTCTGGCCGAATCCGCAAAGGCTTAATTTGAGTATCTTTATCATCTCCGCGACACATAGAAAAGAGGACTGAATGGCGAGTAACAACGTAGCCCAATTTGCCACCGAACTGAAGATGCCTGCAGATTTGCTGCTGACGCAGCTGCGTTCTGCCGGCGTCGAGAAAAGTTCGACGTCAGATCCATTGTCGAAAGATGATAAGGACAAGCTTTTGGATCATCTGCGCCGCACACACGGCGCAGCGGCTGACACAGAAAAGAAAAAAATCACCGTGACCCGCAAGGAAACGACTGAAATCAAGCAAGCTGACGCCACCGGCAAGTCGCGCACGATCCAGGTGGAAGTGCGCAAGAAACGCACTTTCGTCCAGCGTGACGAAGCTGCGCCGGTCGCAGCAGAACCGATCGCGCCTGCCGTACCGGTGATCGATCCCGCCGACGTGGCGCGCCGTGAAGAAGATGCCCGTAAACAGGCTGAACTGATCGCCCGCCAGGAAGCTGATCTGCGCGAAAAGCAAGAACGTCTGGCCAAGCTCGACGCGGAAAAAGAAGCCCAGGCGAAAGCCACGCAACAGGCTGAATTGGCTGCGAAGAAAGAAGCTGACGCGGAAGCGAAGAAAGCGGCTGCCAAGGCTGCTGCTGCGCCTGTTGCCAGCGCCGCTGCGCCTGTCGTTGACGACGCCGCTGCCGAAGCGAAAAAAGCTGCTGCCGCTGAAGAAGCGAAGAAGAAAGCTGCCGCCGCTGCTGTTGCCGCCAAGGAAGCCGCTGACAAAGCGGAAGCCACGGACCGTGCACGCAAGGC
Organism: Janthinobacterium sp. 78; assembly: GCF_003096775.1. NCBI lineage: Bacteria > Pseudomonadati > Pseudomonadota > Betaproteobacteria > Burkholderiales > Oxalobacteraceae > Janthinobacterium > Janthinobacterium sp. 78. The sequence continues at coordinate 1,541,972 of NZ_QENT01000001.1, forward strand.
TGTTGCCGACGAAGTTGCCCAGATCAAGGCCATGATGAACGCGCCACGCCGCGCCATCAAGGCACCTGAACCCGTACCGGTTCCGGTCAAGCCGAAGGCGCCGGAAGGCACCCTGCACAAGCCTGCTGACAAGAAACCTGGCGACAAGCCGGGCGACAAGAAGCCTGCTGTTGCAGACAAGAAATCCATCAAGTCGGCGAATGTGTCGTCCACCTGGTCCGATGACGCGAAAAAACGCGGCACCACCGGTGGTCCGAAGCCACGCGGCAATAGCGGCCCAGGCGGCCGTGACAGCTGGCGCGGTGGCGCGAAGGGCCGTCGCCCGACGCACCATGACGACCGTGAATCGAACTTCCAGGCGCCTACGGAAGCCGTCGTCAAAGACGTGCACGTACCGGAAACGATTACCGTGGCCGAATTGGCACACAAAATGTCCGTCAAGGCATCCGAAGTCATCAAGCATTTGATGAAATTGGGCCAGATGTGCACGATCAACCAGGTGCTGGACCAGGAAACCGCCATGATTCTGGTGGAAGAAATGGGCCACAAGGCGTTCGCCGCCGAGCAGGATGATCCGGAAGCGTTGCTGGCCGATGTGGGCGAACACGCGCACTTCGAGTCGAAGCCGCGCGCACCGGTGGTCACCGTCATGGGTCACGTCGACCACGGCAAGACCTCGCTGCTCGATTACATCCGTCGCGCCAAGGTTGCCTCCGGCGAAGCGGGCGGCATTACGCAGCATATCGGCGCTTACCACGTCAATACGCCACGCGGCATGATCACCTTCCTCGACACCCCGGGCCACGAAGCGTTTACCGCCATGCGTGCCCGTGGCGCCAAGGCTACCGACATCGTGATTCTGGTGGTTGCCGCCGACGATGGCGTGATGCCGCAAACGAAAGAAGCGATTGCCCATGCGAAAGCAGCCGGCGTACCGCTGGTGGTGGCGATCAATAAAGTCGACAAACCGGGTGGCAACGTGGACCGCGTGACGCAGGAACTGGTCGCCGAGCAAGTCGTGCCGGAAGAATACGGTGGCGAATCGCCATTCGTGCCGGTGTCGGCCAAAACGGGCCAGGGTATCGACGATCTGCTGGAACAAGTGCTGTTGCAAGCCGAAGTGCTGGAACTGACGGCACCGGTCGATGCGCCTGCGCGCGGCCTGGTTGTCGAGGCGCGTCTGGACAAGGGCCGTGGTCCTGTTGCGACGATCCTGGTGCAGTCCGGTACCTTGAAACGCGGCGACGTGATTCTGGCTGGCTCTTCGTATGGCCGTGTTCGCGCCATGCTGGATGAGAACGGCAAGTCCATCGCTGAAGCCGGTCCTTCGATTCCGGTCGAAATCCAGGGCTTGACGGAAGTGCCGGTTGCCGGTGAAGAAGTCGTCGTCATGGCGGACGAGCGCAAGGCGCGTGAAATCGGTCTGTTCCGTCAAGGTAAGTTCCGCGACGTGAAACTGGCCAAGCAGCAAGCTGCGAAACTGGAAAACATGTTCGACCAGATGGCTGAAGGCGAAGTGAAAAACTTGCCACTGATCATCAAAACCGACGTGCAAGGTTCGCAAGAAGCGCTGGTTGGTTCGTTGCAGAAACTGTCGACCTCCGAAGTGCGCGTACAAGTTGTTCACGCGGCAGTCGGCGGCATCACGGAATCGGACGTCAACCTGGCCGTCGCCTCGAAAGCGGTCATCATCGGCTTTAACGCCCGTGCTGATGCCCAGGCACGCAAGCTGGCCGAGTCGAATGGCGTGGACATTCGCTACTACAACATCATTTACGATGCGATCGACGAGATCCGTTCGGCGTTGTCGGGCATGTTGGCACCAGAGAAACGCGAAACCGTCATCGGCCAGGTCGAGATCCGCCAGGTTATCCTGGTCTCGAAAGTGGGCGCGATTGCCGGTTGCCTGGTCACCGATGGCGTGGTCAAGCGTGCTTCTTCCGTCCGCCTGTTGCGCAACAACATCGTGGTGTGGAGCGGCGAGATCGACTCCCTGAAACGCTTCAAGGACGATGCGAAAGAAGTTCGCGCCGGTCTGGAGTGCGGCCTGTCGCTGCGCAACTACAACGACATTCAGGTTGGCGACACCCTGGAAGTGTTCGAAGTCCAGGAAATCGCTCGTACCCTGTAATCACAGCAGTATTGGCGCGGACATAGTGATGTCCGCGCAAACACGTGGGGCGCATTGGTCAACGGGCAACCGTTTGACTCATGCGCCCTGCGGCACTTAGGACAGCATAAAATCATGGCTAAACATAGCAAAACCATGCCAGCGCGCGGCTTGCGCGTGGCCGACCAGATCCAGCGCGATCTGGCTGAAATCGTCGCCTACGAATTGAAAGACCCGCGCGTGGGCACGATGATCACCATCACCGAAGTGCAGATCACGCCCGATTACGCGCATGCCAAGGTGTTTTTCACGATGTTGAAAGACAGCAAGGAAGCCATCAAGAACACCACCGAAGGCTTGATGGCCGCGTCGGGCTTCATCCGTGGCTTGCTGGGCAAGCGCCTGCACATCCATACCCTGCCGATGCTGCATTTCGTGCATGACAGCTCGACGTCGCGCGGCATGGAAATGTCCTTGCTGATCGATAAGGCCAACGCCACGCGCGCGGCCGACGCCGAGCCGGACGAAAAGCCTGCAGACAAAGCGGACGAGCAATAACAGTGGCAGGTCCGAAGAAACCACCGGGCATCAAGCGGGTGCGCGACCTGGTCGACGGCGTCTTGCTGCTCGATAAGCCCGTGGGCTGGTCCAGCAACGATGCCCTGATCAAGGCCAAGCGCGTGCTGAATGCCAAAAAAGCGGGCCATACGGGCACGCTGGACCCGTTCGCCACGGGCTTGCTGCCGCTGTGCTTTGGCGAGGCCACGAAGTTCTCGCAGGACTTGCTGGAAGCCGATAAAACCTACGAAACCCTGGTGCACCTGGGGCAGACGACGGATACGGGCGATACCGAGGGCGCAGTGCTGGAAACGCGCGACGTCAACGTCACCGAAGAGCAGATCGAAGCCGTGCTGGCGCAGTTCCGCGGGCCGATTTTGCAGACGCCGCCCATGTACTCGGCCTTGAAAAGGGACGGCAAGCCCTTATATGAGTATGCAAGGGCCGGCATCACCCTGGAGCGCGAAGCGCGCCCGGTGACCATCCACAAGCTCGAGTTCCTCGGCTACGCAGCCCCGTTCCTGAAATTGTCCGTGATGTGCAGCAAGGGCACGTATATCCGCGTGCTGGGCGAAGACATCGGCCATGCCCTCGGTTGCGGCGGCCATCTGAACGCCTTGCGCCGCACGCAGGTGGGCAGCCTGACGTTGGACGGCGTCGTCACCCTGGACGAGCTGACGGCGCATGCAGCGCCGCTGAGCTTGCTGGCGCCCGTCGATGCATTATTGTCGAGTTTCCCCGCCGTCCAGCTGACCGAAGAATTGGCCAAGCGTTTCCTGCACGGCCAGCGCATCGCACTGGGCAAGGAAGAGGTCGCCGTACCAGCCGAACCGGGCAGGGTGCGCGTGTATCACGACAGCAAGCTGCTGGGCACGGGCCAGTTGCAGGAATACAGCATCCTGGCGCCGGAGCGTCTCATTGCCACGGCGCATCAATAAGCCCAGAGTAAATACCGGGGTCGGACCCTCAGGGTCCGACCCCAGCTTTATTCAGGGTGGCCATAAGTCATCTTAACGTCACATTACCCAGCGACACTCGTTAAACAGTGTCGCTTTTTTAAACAAATCGTCCCCGACTGCGGGAGCCGCCAGCATTTTTAGATAGCGTTGCAACGCAACATGCTATACTACGCGGTTCCGGAAATAGATTAGCATTCGGGTATCTCGTACACCTTGTACGCACTCCGCAGTTTTTCAGTAACTACTACGACCATGTCAAATACAAAACGCGCAATTCGTAATATCGCCATTATCGCCCACGTTGACCACGGCAAAACCACGCTGGTGGATCAGCTGCTGCGCCAATCCGGCACCTTCCGTGAAAACCAAGCGGTCGACACCCGAGTCATGGACTCGAACGACCTGGAAAAGGAGCGCGGCATTACGATTCTGTCGAAGAACTGCGCTGTTGAGTACGAAGGCACCCACATCAACATCGTCGACACCCCAGGCCACGCCGACTTCGGCGGCGAAGTGGAACGTGTTCTGTCGATGGTCGACTCGGTTCTGCTGCTGATCGATGCACAAGAAGGCCCGATGCCGCAAACCCGTTTCGTCACGCGCAAAGCGCTGGCACTGGGTCTGAAGCCTATCGTCATCGTCAACAAGATCGACCGTCCAGGCGCACGTCCGGACTGGGCCATCAACCAGACGTTCGAACTGTTCGACAAACTGGGCGCTACCGACGAGCAACTGGATTTCCCTATCATTTACGCTTCGGGCCTGAACGGCTATGCCGGCCTGACCGAAGACGTACGCAGCGGCGACATGAAGCCGATGTTCGATGCGATCCTGCAACACGTGCCTGTCCGTGATGACAATCCGGAAGGCCCGCTGCAAATGCAAATCACCTCGCTCGACTACTCGTCGTACGTCGGCAAGATCGGCATTGGCCGCGTCAACCGCGGTACCGTCAAGGTCGGCCAGGACGTGCTGGTCATCAACGGTCCAGGCGCCACGCCGATCAAAGGCCGCATCAACCAGGTGCTGAACTTCAAGGGCCTGGAGCGCGTGCTGGTAGACGAAGCCGTTGCCGGCGACATCTGCCTGATCAACGGTATCGACGAAATCGGCATCGGTTCGACCCTGTGCGCACTGGACACCCCGGAAGCGCTGCCGATGCTGACCGTCGACGAGCCAACCCTGACCATGAACTTCATGGTCAACAACTCGCCACTGGCTGGCCGCGAAGGCAAGTTCGTGACCTCGCGTCAATTGCGTGACCGTCTGGACCGCGAACTGAAAGCCAACGTTGCTCTGCGCGTAGCGCCGACCGACGACGACACGATCTTTGAAGTATCGGGCCGTGGTGAATTGCACCTGACGATTCTGCTCGAAAACATGCGTCGCGAAGGCTTCGAGCTGGCCGTATCGCGTCCGCGCGTGGTCTACAAAATGGTCGATGGCGTGCGCCACGAGCCGTTTGAAAACCTGTCGGTCGACGTGGAAGAAGTCAACCAGGGCGGCGTCATGGAAGAGCTGGGCCGTCGTCGTGGCGACCTGCAAAACATGGAATCGGATGGCAAGGGCCGCGTGCGTCTCGAGTATCTGATCCCGGCGCGTGGCCTGATCGGCTTCCAGGGCGAATTCATGACCCTGACCCGCGGCACCGGCTTGATGAGCCACGTATTCAACGAATACGCGCCAGTCGACAACACCCGTGGCGAAATGGCTGGCCGTCGTAACGGCGTGCTGATCTCGCAAGATGACGGCGCCGCTGTTGCCTACGCCCTGTGGAAACTGCAAGATCGCGGCCGCATGTTCGTGGTCCACAACGATCCAGTGTACGAAGGCATGATCATCGGTATTCACTCGCGTGACAACGATCTGGTCGTCAACCCGATCAAGGGCAAGCAGCTGACCAACGTGCGTTCGTCGGGTACCGATGAAGCAGTTCGCCTGGTACCACCAGTGCAAATGTCGCTGGAATACGCGGTGGAATTCATCGCCGACGACGAACTGGTGGAAATCACGCCTAAATCGATCCGTCTGCGCAAGCGCTTCCTGAAAGAAAACGAGCGTAAGCGCGCCGGCCGCGACGCGTAATTGTTGTAGTGGTGCGGCGCTGCGTCGCCGCGCCAACCAGACCCGCTGTGCTTGCATAACCTTGCGGTGATGCGACACAGCGGGTTTGCCGTTCTGGATTCCCTTTTTTGTAGCGAGCGTATTGTGACTGTCCCAACCCTGCCTTCCCGCCGCCTGTCCGTTGCCCCCATGATGGACTGGAGCGACCGCCATTGCCGCAAGTTCCACCGCGAAATCACGCGCCACACCTGGCTCTACACCGAGATGGTGACGACGGGCGCGCTGGTGTACGGCGACGTGGAACGCCATTTGCGCTTCAACGAGGAAGAGCACCCGGTGGCGCTGCAGCTGGGGGGCAGCGACCCGAAGGATCTGGCCACCAGCGCCAGGCTGGGCCAGCAGTGGGGCTATGACGAAATCAACCTCAATTGCGGCTGCCCGTCCGAGCGCGTTCAGAAAGGCGCGTTTGGCGCCTGCCTGATGGCCGAGCCGCAACTGGTGGCCGACTGCGTGAAAGCCATGCGCGACGTGGTCGATATCGACGTCACGGTGAAGCACCGCATCGGCATCGATGACAGCGAGTCGTATGACTTCGTGCGCGATTTCGTCGGCACCGTGGCCGATGCCGGCTGCAAGACGTTTATCGTGCATGCGCGCAATGCCATCCTGAAAGGCTTGAGCCCGAAGGAAAACCGCGAAGTGCCGCCCCTCAAGTATGACTATGCCTACCGCTTGAAGCGCGATTTTCCGCAGTTCGAGTTCATTATCAATGGCGGCATCAAGACCCTGGACGAGATCGACCTGCATCTGCAGCACCTCGATGGCGTCATGCTGGGCCGCGAGGCGTATCACAACCCGTACGTGATGGCGCAGTTCGACCAGCGCTACTACGGCGACGACACGCCCGTGAAAACGCGCGAACAGGTGCTCGAAGCGATGATTCCGTATATCAGTGCGCAGCTGGAAAAGGAAGCGGGGCGGCTGAAGCTCAACAGCATCACGCGCCACATGCTGGGCCTGATGCAAAACCTGCCCGGCGCGCGCGGTTTCCGCCAGACCCTGTCCGACTCGAAGAAGCTGGCCTCGGGCGACCCGCGTTTGCTGCTGGAAGCGGCCGCGCGCCTGTCGCTGCCTGCCTGATGCGCGGCGACGTCCACGCCCATGCACAGCAGTTGCATGGCTACCTGCAGGCCGTCACAGCATTGAAGGATGATGGCAGCCTGTTTCTGTGCGAGTATCTGGGGCCCGTCGCGCCGCAGGCGTCGCTCGACGCGCTGTGCCGCACGCTGAAGCTGCAGCCGGACGGCATGCGCCTGCAGCCGATCGAGAGCATGGTATGTAGCGGGGCCTTGTGCACGCCGCGCCAGTGGCTGCTCGATCGCTTGTTGCCGATGAGCGAGGCGGACCGCGAGCCGCTCGACGCGCGTCTGTTCGACGGTTTCGAGCGCGAACTGGCCGAACTGCTGGGCAGCGAGCCGCACTGGTATCAACTGGTATCATCGGGTCAGGGCAGCCTGGCCAGTCAATTGGGCGCCATCTGGAGCGTCTTTGTCTTTGGCACAGAGTGTCACGCCTATGTGATGCGTTGCAGCTGGGACCGCTAATCCAACTTGTCTATACCGGTGCCCTTGCGCACTGGTATTGTCCGCACTACCCCCTCCTCTGAGTACCTCTCCAAAAACGATGCAATATGGCTACGCCATGTGTTGTAAATGCGCTGTTTCGGCGCACGCCCGCACTGTCGTGGGGCATTTCTATGGGGCAAGAAACGGCGTTGTTGCCATTTCCCCGAAGAAAGTTAATCAGGCATTTATTCAGGTACTTATTGCTTGCTTTGAGGCAAAATTTACACCTATAATTGATTATAGACAAATATTTCTCATGTGAATTTTTGATGTTGATTTCATATTAACGGTGTCAACAATTCAGCCTGTGGAACAAATTTGCATTCGCAGTCACTGGCATTTTCAGGGCTGTTGTAGACCAGGAAGTACCCCAGGCTGCGTGCGGCCGGATACCGCCAGCATACCAATGGGTAAGGGCGGATACCGGTGTCTCGCGGCCTTCGTCTTGTCGTGCCGGGCAAAAATTCTTATCAATAGTTTCATTTACGAAGAGCCGAAATGAATTTAGCAAAAATGAAGGTTGGTACCCGCCTGGGCCTGGGATTCGCCCTGGTACTGGTTCTGCTGGTGGCCGTGACCGTCCTCGGCATCGCGCGCATGGCGCAAATCCAGGAACGTCTCGATCACGTGATCAATGTCAACAATGTCGTCACCCGCCTGGTGATCGACATGCGTGGCAACGTCAGCGACCGCATCACCTCGCTGCGCATCCTTACCCTGATGACCGACGCGAGCGATATGGAGCCGGAAATGGCGCGTATCAAGACGCAGACCAGCACCTATCAGGAAACGCAGAAAAAGCTCGAAGAGAAATTCGCCATCGAGTCGACTGCCGAAGAAAAAACCTTGCTCGCTTCGATCAAGGAATACGAGGCGGCAGCCATGCCGGCCATCGCCAAGGCGTCGGCACTGTGGATGGCCAACGATGCGGAAGGCGCCACGCGTGTGATGATCAAGGAGATCCGCCCGGTACAGAAAAAATGGATCGATGCGCTGGAGCAACTGGCTACCCTGGAAGACAAGTTGAACGAGCAGATGCAATCGGATGCCCGCAAGGCGTTTGACAGCGCGCGCCTGTTCATGATCATCCTCGGCGTACTGGCCGTGGCGATGGGCGTGGCGGCGGCACTGGTGATTACCCGCGGCCTGCTCAAGCAGCTCGGCGGCGAACCCGACTACACGGCCTCGATTGCCGGCAGCATCGCCAAGGGCGACCTGTCGATCGGCATCCATACGCAAAGCTCGGACAATTCCAGCCTGCTGGCGGAAATGAAAGAGATGCGCAACAGCCTGGTCGGCATCGTCGGCCAGGTACGCGTCGGCACGGAAACCATCGGCACGGCGTCGCGCGAGATCGCCGCCGGCAATATCGACCTGTCGTCGCGCACGGAAATGCAGGCCAGCGCGCTGGAAAAAACGGCATCGGCCATGGAAGAGCTGACCTCGACCGTGAAACAGAATGCGGACAATGCGCGTGAAGCCAACAAGCTGGCCGCCACCGCCTCGGACGTGGCCCTGAAGGGCGGCTCCGTGGTGTCGCAAGTGGTTGACACCATGAGCTCGATCAATGAATCGGCGAAGAAAATTGTCGACATCATCGGCGTCATCGATGGCATCGCCTTCCAGACCAACATCCTGGCGCTGAACGCGGCCGTGGAAGCGGCGCGTGCCGGCGAGCAAGGCCGCGGCTTTGCCGTGGTGGCCTCGGAAGTGCGCAACCTGGCCCAGCGCTCCGCTGGCGCTGCGAAAGAAATCAAGATCCTCATCGACGATTCGGCCGAGAAGACGGAACGCGGCACGCGCCTGGTCGGTCAGGCTGGCGTGACGATGGGCGAAGTGGTCGACAGCGTGCGCCGCGTTACCGACATCATGAGCGAGATCGCCAGTGCCAGCCAGGAGCAAAGCGCCGGCATCGAACAGGTCAGCCTGTCGATCATCGAGATGGATGGCATGACGCAGCAAAATGCGGCCCTGGTGGAACAGGCGGCCGCTGCGGCGCAAAGCTTGCAAGACCAGGCGGCCGAACTGGCCCATGTGGTCAGCATCTTCAAACTGGTCGAAGGCGAAGAGAAGCCGGCAGCGTATGTGCCGGCACCCGTGGCCGCCGCACCAGTGGCCGCGCGCAAGCCGGCGCCGGCATTGCGTCCGGTGAAGTCGCTGACCCGCAAGACGGAAGCGGCCGCTCCCGCAGCGGCTCCTGCGCCACGCAAGGCGGCAGGCGCCGGCAGCAATGACGAGTGGGAAGAGTTTTAAGCGCGACCAACAGCGCTCAGGAAGTTGTAATTACCGTATCTGATAATCATGGGGAAGCACATGTTTGAGAATAAGCGTTTGATGAGTGTTGCAGCAGCCTTGCTGGTGTCCGTTTCTTCCGCCGCCTTCGCGGCCGAGGTGCCGGCGTCGTTCGATGCCAAGAACTGCAAGGCCGACTATCCAAAAGCCTCGCTGATGAACGAAGAGCAGGGCACCGTGTCGATGTCCTTCCTGGTCAATGCCGATGGCAGCGTTGCCGATTCGAAACTCGACAAGAGCAGCGGCTTCAAGAATCTGGACAAGGCCGCCATCAAGGCCCTGACCGCATGCAAGTTCAAGCCGGGCACCAAGGATGGCGCCGCAGCGCAAACCTGGACCAAGGTCGATTACGCCTGGAAGCTGGACTGATCCACCTGTCGCCGGGAGCGCGTCTCCCGGCATGGCCGACTCCGCTACGGGCGGCGCCTGCAACGGCGCCGCCCGTTCTGTTATGTGCGCCAGCCAACGGCACCGTCGCTGCCGATTCTGTTACCCTCGAAACATACCTTCGGGACATCCCATCACAAGAGGCTTACCATGCAGCGCATCCTGACACTTTCCTCCCTGGCCGCCAGCGGCTTGCTGCTTTCCGCTTGCGCATCGCTGGGCACGCCTGCGGGCTTGCAGGCGGGGCAGACCGTGGCCGTCGTGAATAGCCTGAGCTGGGACAATCCCCTGACGGGCAAGCGCGATGGCGTGCGCACCAGCTGGCCCATCAAGAATGGCAAGATTGCCCCTGAGTATTTCCCGCTGGCGCAATTGAAGCAATGCGATGCGGACGGCAAGCCTTGCGCCTGGGGCGTGATGCGGGCGCAGCGCGGCGCGCCCACGCTGGCCTATGTGGATGGCGGGGTCGACCTGGCCGTGAGCGTATCGATCGACGTGGCGCGGCGCCAGGATGCGCGCCAGGGCGAGACGCAAACGGCGATGGCGATTCCGCAGGATGTGGCCGCGCTGGCGGGCAAGCAGTGCGTGCAGCCCAGCTGGAAATTGAAGTATGGCAAGGTCGAGCAAGTCGAACTCGATTACGGCGTGCGCTACCAGGTGTGCGTGCAGCGCTACGATGCCGCTGGCAAGGCCATCGACACCTGCGCGATTCCGTTTATTTGAGGAAACCTGGCGCCTGGCCCGCTTGTGTCCGCTTTGCCACATTGCATGTTGCGGCGTGCGTCGGCGTGTAACAATCGGTAAAAGCGCAGCAAAGCCCGGCGTAATTTCTTATAGTACTGGTAGTACACATTAGGAGAATTGCGATGAAAACCCTGTTGGCAGTAATCTCGCTGGCCGCCTTGGGTGGCTGCGCCGTGGCGCCCCCCGGTCCCGCGTATTACGGTTCGCGTGCGCCGCAGGGGGCCTACAATCCCTATGAATGGCATACGGTCTCGTCCGAGCCGGTGCAGTCCGGCCGCGTGATGAGCGCACCGCGCGTGGAATACACGAATGAGCCCGTCTACGTGCAGCAGCAACCTGTGTACGTGCAGCAACCTGTGTATGTGCCGGCGCCCGTGTACGCGCCACAACCGTATTATTACAATCCACCCGTATCGATCGGGCTGGACTTCATGTTTGGTTTTGGACGCCACGGTGGACACCGTGGCGGCTGGGGCGGGCATGGCCGCTACCACGGTCGCCGCTAATCTGTTGTGCTTGCATGCAGGACAAAGCCGGACAAGCGTTGCTTGCCCGGCTTTGTCATTTTACTAGTGGAAATAAACCGAACCCTGGTGCAGTATGTCCGCCGAGCACAGGATATACATCGCCGCCGCTGCCAGACCTATTTGCAAGGCGCCAAAGCTGATCGGGATGAGGCGGGACATGTCGTACTCCTGAGTGGTGGGGAATGTGTGGTCAGGCTTTCATCATAGGATGAGTTGATGCCTTTGGGCATCGGATGAATGTCCGCCACCTTGTAGGACAAGACCTCGTGCGTGAGGCCCCGCCTCGCTCTCCCGCCTGAGGATTACTTATCGGTTTTTCCAGCGCACCACGGGCTCTTCCGGCGCCGTCTCCGGCACGTTCGAGATCGCCAGCCAGTGCGTCAGGCGTTCCGGATGCTTGAGATTGATGCCCATGCCATCGATGATGCCGACCTGTTCCAGCATGCGCGCATCGATCTTCGCCTTCGACACGGTGGGCGCGCCCATGACCATGCGGTCATACGCCTTGCGCGCCTTGTGTTCCCACTTGTGCAGATTGCTTTCGTCGAAGCGGTTCGCTTCGAAATACACGGTCAGGGTGCCATCGAGGTTGCCGAAGCCGACGATGCCTGCGCCCTTGCGGATGGTGGTGGTGTTGTCGAGGTCAAATTCCGCGGTGGGCACGAAAATGCCGGCGCGGCCATCGATGTCGGGACGTCCCACGGGCGTATCCTTGCCGTAGGAGCTGGTTTCGGTAATAGGTTTCTCTGCAGACATGGTGCGTGTGTGGTGGCCGTACCGGGAGCGCAATCGGGCCCGGCAGCGCCAGTCATCCTGTTCAAAAAATGCGTGCTGATAATCAGGGCGGGGTAGGGGCCCTGGCGGTGCGATGCTTGGCATTGCTTGATGCCCCGCTATTGTAGCGCCAATTTAATTCTTCCTTGCAACATTTCCTGAGGTAATGCACCCGTTTGCCCATGAAAAAGCCGCCCGGCCGAGTGGCGGAGCGGCTGTTGCGCAACGACCCTGGATTCAGGCGGCAGTCTTGCGGCGTGCCATGAAACCCAGCAAGCCCAGGCCCAGCAGCATCATGGCATAGCTTTCCGGTTCCGGCACGGCAGTCATCACCGAGACATTGTCCAGGTAGGAGCCATAGGTCGGTGCGGAGACCGGGCCGATCGATTCGAAGCGCAGCAGGGTGGACGAGCCGAGCGCGGACACGTTCTGGCTGTAGGTTTGCCACACGCCGCCCGTGTTGCCGATCAGGGCCGTTGGCGTGAGCAGGGTGGAACCCCAGTAGACATTCATCAGGCTGCTCGCGCCGCCTGGCGTATCCGGGCGGCCCGAATAGGCAAACGACAGCGAATACGTGCCGCCAGCCGTGGTGGCGATCGATTGCGATACGGACGTCTGGCGCGCGGCGTTGAGTTCCAGGTATTGCTTGCCGGCGGCGGCGACGGGGTTGAAGCCGACCAGGCCGCCTTGCGTGGCGCCTTTCTGGATTTCAAAGGCCGAGTTGCCACTGGCTGACGAGGTCCAGCCTGTCACGCTGCTGAGCGTAGCGAAGGATGAGGAGATGACATTGTTTTCAAAACTGCCATTGACCACCAGTTCGGTCGCGGCGTTGGCTGTGCCAGCGGTGGCCAGGGTGGCCAATGCGGCAATCTTCAGGAGGGTGGCTGGCATTGTCATGGTGTTCCAATTTAGTTAATTATAGGATAATTTGATTTCTGAAATGACATTTAAATGATATCACCAAAACTCACACCAAACACCAGGTCCGACTAAAAATATTTGCAATTGTGAAATTATTTGTGTCTGTAATGCAATTAATTTCCATGGCGAAGCAATTACTGCCGTGATGTAAGGCGAGCGCGACTATGAACCTTCTTGCATGGCAGTATTTTTGTAACATCAGGGCGTAAAAAAACCTGCATCGCAACAACAACGAGGCAGGTTTTTTGGAGGGTATGTGCGGTAGCGGCGGCATATCGATTCGATAGGCACTGCCGCATGCAGCGCTCAGAACGCCAGGCGGCCCTGCAGATAGACCATGCGCGGTGCGCCCACCAGCTTGCCCAGGTTGCCGTCCGAAGTGCGTGTGAAGTAGCGCTTGTCGGCGAGGTTGTTGACGCCGGCGACCAGCTCCAGGCCCTTCTGGCCCGGCACTTTCCATTTCACTTGCGTGTTCCAGGTGCGAAAGCCTGGGATGACGCCAAGGTTGCCGGCCGGGTTTTCCGCCACGGTGTTGGCCTCGTCGGCGAACTGGCGGCTCTGGTGGCTGCTCGACAAATCGAAGCCCCAGGCACCCAGCTGCTAGTGGGCGCCGACGGTATCCGTGGTGCGCGAATAGAAGGGCACGTCATTGCCCGCGTTCACGCCATCCTGCAAGGTGGCCTTGGTGTAAGTGTAGGTGGCGTAGGCGTTCACGCCGGCCAGCGGGCCGGATTGGTCGAAATGGCGCGGGCAAGCAGGCGGCGCGACAACAGCGTGGCGTGGACATCCGGCGCAAGGGGATAAGAATGATAATGATTCTCATTTTATCCGTCAATTGCGCAAACTGCGTAGGGCTGGCTTTCTCCGCGCGGGGTGGGGAAGTGTTGCTGGCGCGGTACAGCGGGGCGCCTGGATTGCTGCTTGGCAGCATTGCTGGGGTGCGACGGCATTGCGCGCGCTTCTTGTATACTGCCGTTTTTGCAGCCGTCAGACGTGAAGGTACAATGAGCCAGACAACTGAAACGACACCAGGCAGTTCCTCCTCGGAACGCCGCCAGGGCGACCAGCCGGCAAGTGCTGCGCGCAAACTCAATCTGCTGGTGGTCGACGACAACCAGGAAGTGGGCGAATCGCTGGCCATGCTGCTCGAAGCGCTGGGCCACCACGCGGTGGTGGTGCGCAACTGGCAGATGGCCGTCGAGCAAGTCAAGCTGTGCGTGCCCGACGCCGTCTACCTCGACATCGAAATGCCCGGCATCAGCGGCATCGAAATCGGCCGCCGCCTGCGCCACAATCCCGAGACGGCCAACGCCGTGCTGATCGCCGTCACCGGCCACAGCCTGCCCATGTACATGGACGACGCGCTGGCCGTGGGCTTCCGCCACTTCCTCGTCAAACCCGTGCGCCTGGAAGACCTGGCGACGACGGTGCAGTCGGTGCTGACGGGCTAGTCTTTCCACTGCCACACCTGATGAGTAGTCAGGTGTTCAGCGCTGCGGCGCGAAACTGCAAGCCGAGTGCATGCGTCACCTTCAAAATGGTGTCGAAGCTGGGATTGCCTTCGCCGGACAAGGCCTTGTACAAGCTTTCCCGTCCCAGTCCCGTATCTTTGGCAAGTTGCGTCATGCCGCGCGCCTTGGCAATGTTGCCGAGCGCTTTGGCGATGAACGATGCGTCGTCGCCGGCTTCCTCCAGGCAAGCTTCAAAGTAGGCGACGATATCCTCTTCGGTCTTGAGGTGCTGTGCGCTATCCCACTTGTTGAGTTTTTGTACCATCAGACCTCCTGGAGTGTTTGCGCGAGCCGCTGCGCCGTTTTGATATCTTTCGCTTGTGTTGATTTGTCGCCGCCAGCGAGCAGGATAATTATTTCCATGCCTCGCTGGGTGAAATAAACGCGGTAACCGGGACCACAATCAATCCGCATTTCCGAAACGCCGCCACCGACAGGCTTGCAATCGCCAAAGTTGCCATCTTCGGCGCGATCAATGCGGGCCTGGATGCGGAAAAAAGCTTTTCGATCCTTCAGCTGGCTGAACCAGTCATCGAACGTGGTGGTGGTGTGGATGCTTTTCACGCATACAAGTGTATTCTTTGGGATACGATAAATCAAGCGTATGCATCAAGTTTGACTGCCGCGCACAGGTTGGATTTTTTCTGATGCACTCGCCTGACATGCTGCGGGAGAAGAGGGCTGATGTTGCCTCATGCATGTGTGCTGGAATGAAAAAAGGTTACAGGCCGAAGCATGTAACCCTTTTATTTACCGCTAATACTGTGGGGTGGCTTAGAACTGGGCAAACGCCGCTTTGCTTTTTCATGCGAGCGCATTGATGCCATCAAGGGTCTAGCAGACTGTTTCCGGCCAATGTACCCTGGACTAAACCCCAATGCAGTTGACTGCGTGCTGGGACGGTTGTTCGCCAATTGTAAGCGACTGGACATCACGGTGCGTGACCTGGCCAAGTCATTCGGCGCAAGCCACATGACTTACCTGCGGGCATCGAATAAGATAAACGGCCATGTTAGAGCGCTCGAACAACTTACAGCTGGATGCCTGGAGGAGAGTTTATTCGCCATGGGCTGGTAAATTTCTAGTTTTGCGGTCTGATCTATTAGTATAGATGCGGGTGTCTTAGGTCGATTTCCTTCGATATTTTGTTTTACTATCGGCTGGACGCGAAATATTTTATTTTAATAAATTGACGTTTTTTACATCGAAAGAATATATGCGCGATCCGCAAATTTTGCATGAAATGTTTCTACCTCTGTGGGAGGATGCGCAGGTGCAAGACAGCTATAGCCGCCCAGGCTATCTAGCCCATTACACAAGCATTCCTACCATGGAATCTATTGTTCGGAATGATGAACTTTGGTTGTCAAATCCCTTATTTATGAATGACATTGAAGAGTTGAGGTTCGGAGTCAATATTGGAGCTCACGAATTTCGTCTGCACCAGGGAATTAGAGATGCATGTGGAAATGATGTAAGGTACGAGGTTCTTCGGCTGGCATTTGAGGAACGTTTGGATCTCATCAGCAATGAAAATGCCTTCGATACCTACTTGTTGTCGTTTGCAGAACACTGTGTCGATAAAGACTCTGACGGCAGTTTGTCAATGTGGCGGGGATATGGGGTAAATGGTAATGGTGTGGCATTAGTAATTGATCTTGCTCAGGTGCCAACAATTAAGGACTCTCCATTTATTCTCTCAAAAGTATTTTATGCTAGTGGCGCCCAGCGCGTGGACTGGATCAAGAAGAAGTTGGATGCGTTTGCCGATTTGTTGGCAAACGATAAAGCTTTACCAGAAGCATCCTTTCCGCAGGTGGTTTCCAATTTGCTGGAGCGGCTTGTAATCTTTGCGCTATTCTCGAAGCATGATGGCTTCAAGGAAGAACGGGAATGGCGACTGGTTTACCTCAAGGACCGAGACGTTAATAAAAAGTTTGTTGATATGCTGAGCTATGCCATAGTTGAAGGTGGAGTGCAGCCGAAAATGAAGTTTAAGACGAGTGCTTTAGAGCGTATTTCGGGTAAGCCTTTTTCATTTAGAGATGCCCTTCACTCAATTATTCTTGGTCCCTCCATCTCAAACAGCCTTGCTGTAACCTCTGTCAGTAGGATGTTTTCATCGCTGTCTCTGTTTGATGTTGCTGGTAAGGTTAAGGCCTCATCCACCCCGTACCGCGGCAAGTAAGGATGTTTGTCAGCCAATATCAGTTTACAGCGGTGTTACAGCTCATGTATGTTTCGGTCAATCTCGCAGCACTAACGCCTAAAGCCCGCATATACGGGCTTTTTTGCATTCTGCGAGATGATTTCTCAGCAGCGAAAGAGGTGATCTGTCTCGATCCGCTTCACAGCGGGGGGGATTGTTTCCTTATGCTTGCCCACTTCGGTGGGCTTTTTTATTTGTTAATGATAGTGCCCAGCTGCGCCCACATCAACCACAGGCGTATGGCATTCCTTGTGCAATGGTTTGCAGACGTCTGCACAAAGTTTTTTAGAGGTAAGCTAGGTCTATAATGTATTTTCACCAATAAATAACGGGAGTGCAATATGACTGGTTTTACTAAGGGTATGGTTGTTCAGTTGGTTAGCGGTGGTCCGAAGATGTCGGTTGCTGATGTTGGCGACTATAGTCCAGTCGCTGTGGATGGTGTGAAATGTGTTTGGTTTGACGACAAGAATATCAAGTGTGATTCTATTTTTGACGCCGCCATACTCAAGGAATATGTCCCACCTACGATACGTTTCGCTTGACACTACAGATTCAGTCCCACACTGCCGCCTTCGGGCGGTTTTTTTATTTGGACAAGCTTATGCACTCAGGAACGTTTCCAGAAAGTCAGCTGATCGGATGCTACGCACCGGCGAACTTGCGCTCAGTTATGCCAGCTTTCCGCTGAGCTAATGACGTGGGTGGACGCGTTGGAAAGCTGAGAAATTCGTTGGAAAATACAAAAAAGGGTTACAAGCCGAAGCATGTAACCCTTTGATTTTCCTACGCATTCTGTGGGGTGGCTGATGGGGCTCGAACCCACGACAACAGGAATCACAATCCTGGACTCTACCAACTGAGCTACAGCCACCACTGTCTTACTTACCTGTTTAGCTGTTTTGCTGAACAGGTGCCGAATTATACAAAGAACTCGGCGAAGTGGCAAATCTAAATGCAGTCTTTTTTAAAGAATCGGAAGATTGCATGAAAACGCTCGCTTTTGCTCACACCTCTCACACGGACAGATGTGTGACGGGCGGCTGCAAGTCCAGCAAGCCGGCGAAGGCTTTCGCCAATGCTTCGACCTTGGCCGTCGTGTAGCCCTGCAGCCGTGGCGCCTCGTTGTCGATGCGGCGCAGGCTTGCCGCGTCGAGCAAGCGGGCCAGCTGGCGCGCCACGGCGTCGCCTGTGTCCACCAGGGTGATCTGTTCCTGCGTATGCGCGCGCACCGTGCGGACGATGGCGTCTTGCACGAAGGGGTAGTGCGTGCAGCCGAGCACCAGGGTGTCGACGCCTTGCGCCAGCATGGGAGCGATGTAGCGTTCCAGCATGGCGCTGGTGGCGTCCTGCGGGTCATTGCCCAGCTCGCACTGCTCGATGCGGTCGGCCAGGCCGATGCAGGGCTGCAAGATGAACGTGGCGCCCGTGGCGGCGCTCACCTGTTCGCGCAGGGCCAGCAGCTTGTCGCCGCGCAAGGCGCGTTCCGTGGCCAGCACGGCGATCTTGCCGTTGCGGCTGATGGACGCCGCCGGTTTCAGGCCCGGTTCAACGCCGACGATGGGCAGGTCGGGGTAGCGCGCGCGCAGCGCCCTGATGGCGGCGATGGTGGCCGTGTTGCACGCCACCACCAGTGCTTTCGCGCCTTGCTGCAATAAGAAGGCGGTGATGGCCAGCGAACGGTCGACCACTTGCTGTTCCGTCTTGTCGCCATACGGCGCATAGGCGGAATCGGCAAAGTACATCAAATCTTCCTGCGGCAGCTGCGCGCGGATATGGCGCAGCACCGACAGGCCGCCCACGCCGGAATCAAAAATGCCGATGGGCGCGTCCGGGCGGGCAATGCTTGCAGTAAAAGTCATAGGGAACCGTTGAAGATAAAAAAACGCCGCGCTGATGTTGCCGCGCGGCGTCTATGGTAGAGCTTGTTTAAGCGACCGTCACGGGAATCTTGCTGACGCTATTGAGTTGCTCGATCTTCGCCTGCCATTCTTTCGGGCCCGTGTTGTGCACCGAAGTGCCTTTCGCATCCACGGCCACCGTCACCGGCATGTCGACCACGTCAAATTCGTAGATCGCTTCCATGCCCATGTCGGCAAAGCCCAGCACCTTGGCGTGCTTGATTGCTTTCGACACCAGGTAGGCGGCGCCGCCCACGGCCATCAGGTAAGCCGACTGGTGGCGCTGGATCGATTCGATGGCGACGGGGCCACGCTCGGCCTTGCCGATCATGGCGATCAGGCCGGTTTTTTCCAGCATCATGTCGGTGAACTTGTCCATGCGCGTGGCGGTCGTCGGACCGGCCGGGCCGACGGCTTCGTCGCGTACCGGGTCGACCGGACCCACGTAGTAAATGACGCGGTTCTTGAAGTCGACCGGCAACTCTTCGCCACGGGCCAGCATGTCCTGGATGCGCTTGTGCGCAGCGTCGCGGCCCGTCAGCATCTTGCCGTTCAACAGCAAGGTCTGGCCCGGCGTCCAAGAAGCGACTTCTTCTTTCGTCAGGGTGTTCAAGTCGACGCGTTTGGATTTTTCCGTGTCCGGCGTCCAGTGCACTTCCGGCCATGACGACAGCGACGGCGGCGTCATGTAGGCGGGGCCGGAGCCGTCCAGCACGAAGTGACCGTGGCGCGTGGCGGCGCAGTTCGGGATCATGGCGACCGGCTTCGACGCGGCGTGCGTCGGGTGCATCATGATTTTCACGTCGAGTACGGTCGTCAGGCCGCCCAGGCCTTGCGCGCCGATGCCCAGCGAGTTGATCTTGTCGCACAGTTCGATACGCAGTTCTTCCAGCTTGTTTTGTGGGCCGCGTTGCTTCAGCTCAAACATGTCGATGTCTTCCATCAACACTTCTTTTGCCATCAACATGGCTTTCTCAGCCGTGCCGCCGATGCCGATGCCCAGCATGCCAGGCGGGCACCAGCCGGCGCCCATCGTTGGCACCGTCTTCATGACCCAGTCCACCAGCGAGTCGGACGGATTCATCATGATCATCTTGGATTTGTTTTCCGAACCGCCGCCCTTGGCAGCGACTTTCACGTCGACGGTATTGCCTTCGACCAGTTCCATGTGCACCACGGCTGGCGTGTTGTCCTTGGTGTTCTTGCGGTCGAAATGCGGGTCGGCCACGATGGAGGCGCGCAGCTTGTTGTCGTCGAAGTTGTACGCGCGGCGCACGCCTTCGTTGACGGCGTCGGTAACCGTGCCGGAGAAGCCTTCGAAGCGCACGCCCATGCCGATTTTAAGGAAGACGTTGACGATACCCGTGTCCTGGCAAATCGGACGCTTGCCTTCCGCGCACATGCGCGAGTTGGTCAGGATTTGCGCGATCGCATCTTTTGCCGCCGGGCTTTGCTCGGCCGCGTAGGCGCGCGCCAGGTGCTCGATGTAATCAGCAGGGTGGTAGTAGCTAATGTACTGCAACGCTGCGGCGACGGATTCGATCAGGTCTTCTTGCTTTATGACAGTCATGGTGTTCTCGCGGTGGATAAGAAGGGTAAGACTTTGATGCTGTTTGCTGTTTGCTAATCAATATAGGAGCGCCAGAAAAATGTTCAGGGCTAGGCGCCTTGCCGAAGGCAGTACGAATGTACGACTAGGCAAGGCAACAACGCCATGGACTTTTTTATGGATGCTCCTTAGTGGGGTGCCCTGGCCTGGTTCTGCGTCACCGTCATAATGCGGTCCGTGTACGCAATCGCCATCGCCGACAGGATGAAGACCATATGTATCACCGTTTGCGCGATGATCACTTCGATCTTGTACGAGTTGGCGTTGATGAAGGTCTTCAGCAGGTGGATGGACGAGATGCCGATGATGGCCATCGCCAGTTTCGTTTTCAGCACGGACGCATTCACATGCGACAGCCATTCCGGCTGGTCCGGATGGTCGTCCAGGTGCATGCGCGAGACAAACGTTTCATAGCCGCCGATGATGACCATGATCAACAGATTCGAGATCATGACCACATCGATCAAGCCCAGTACCACCAGCATGATGGTCGCTTCATTGAGCTTGGTCGGCAGGGCGCTGCCCGGTACGGCCACGGCCGTCAAGACGTGCTGCAGGGCCGCGTCATTGCCGAACACGGCGCCGATCAGGTCCGACAGTTCCACCCAGAAGTGAAATACGTACACGCATTGCGCGAGGATTAGGCCCAGGTACAGCGGCAGCTGCAGCCAGCGCGACATGAAGATGAAGGCGGACAGGGGATGCAGTTTGCTATGGGAGGGCTTTTGTGAGTGGTCGATCATCTGGAGTTTCCTGGGGGTAAATACCAATTTTTGGTATGCCCGACATTTTACACTCGCTGCTGATCACTGCGCATGCCCTCGATTTGGATTCTTGGCCTTGATGAAACACAAAGCGACGCCAGCTAATTGACTTGATATCAGTTTTTCCATCCAGAATGCTGGGCGGCGTACGCTTGACGCCCGTCGGCAGTGGCGATTATGGTTAGAATGGATCGAGGAAAACGTTGCATGTAAGGCGTCCGTAAGACAGCAGGAATATTGTGTTAAAAAACAATTACTACACTGGAGACTAGCATGGCCGCTATAGAGAACCAAGGGCAGGGCACTGAGCAGCAGGGACCGGAAGAGTCGCGCGTATTTCAACCGTCGGCAGCATTTGCCGCACAGGCAACGATTTCCGGCATGGACGCCTACCGCGCCATGGTGGCCGACGCCGAACGCGACTACGAAGGCTTCTGGGCCAAGCTGGCGCGCGAAAACCTGAGCTGGAAAAAACCGTTTACCCGCACCCTGAACGAAGACAACGCGCCGTTCTACAAGTGGTTCGAAGACGGCCTGTTGAACGTGTCCTATAACTGCCTGGACCGTAACATCGAAAATGGCCTGGGCGACAAGACGGCCATCATCTTCGAAGCCGATGACGGCACCGTCACCAAGGCAACGTATACCGAGCTGCACGAAAAAGTCTGCAAGTTCGCCAACGGCCTGAAAGCCAAGGGCATCGCCAAGGGCGACCGCGTGATCATCTATATGTCGATGTCCGTCGAAGGCGTTGCTGCCATGCAAGCCTGCGCGCGTATCGGCGCCACGCACTCCGTCGTGTTCGGCGGCTTCTCGGCGAAATCGCTGCAGGAACGCATCATCGACGCGGGCGCCGTGGCCGTCATCACGGGCGACGAGCAATTGCGCGGCGGCAAGAAGCTGCCATTGAAATCCATCGTCGACGAAGCGCTGGCGCTGGGCGGCTGCGAATGCGTGAAAAACGTCATCGTGTATAAACGCACGGGCAGCGACCTGCCGATGGTGGCCGGCCGCGACACCTGGCTGCACGACCTGGTCGAAGGCCAGAGCGCGCAATGCGAACCGGAATGGGTCGATGCCGAGCATCCACTGTTTATCTTGTACACCTCCGGTTCGACGGGCACGCCGAAGGGTGTGCAGCATTCGAGCGGCGGCTACCTGCTGTGGGCCGCGCTGACGATGAAGTGGAGTTTCGACATCAAGCCGGACGACGTGTTCTGGTGCACGGCCGACATCGGCTGGGTGACGGGCCACAGCTACATCGCGTATGGCCCGATGGCCGTGGGCGCCACGCAAGTGGTGTTCGAAGGCATCCCGACCTACCCGAACGCGGGCCGTTTCTGGGAAACCATCAAGAAGCACAACGTCAGCATCTTCTACACGGCGCCAACGGCCATCCGTTCGCTGATCAAGGCAGCCGACGTGGACCCGAAAGTCCATCCAAGCAACTACGACCTGACGAGCCTGCGTTTGCTGGGCACGGTTGGCGAGCCGATCAATCCGGAAGCGTGGATGTGGTACTACAAGCACATCGGCGGCGAGAAATGCCCGATTGTCGATACCTTCTGGCAAACGGAAACGGGCGGTCACATGATCACCCCGTTGCCGGGCGCCACGCCGATGGTCCCCGGTTCCTGCACCCTGCCATTGCCGGGCATCATGGCTGCCATCGTCGACGAAGCGGGCCAGGACGTGCCGAACGGCCAGGGCGGCATCCTGGTGGTGAAGCGTCCATGGCCATCGATGATCCGCACGATCTGGAACAACCCCGAGCGTTTCAAGTCCAGCTACTTCCCGGAAGAACTGGGCGGCAAGATGTACCTGGCAGGCGACGGCGCCATCCGCAACAAGGAAACGGGCTACTTCACCATCACAGGCCGCATCGATGACGTCTTGAACGTGTCGGGCCACCGCATGGGCACGATGGAAATCGAATCGGCCCTGGTAGCCAACCCGCTGGTGGCCGAAGCGGCCGTGGTGGGCCGTCCGGACGACACGACAGGCGAATCGATCTGCGCCTTCGTGGTGCTCAAGCAAGCGCGTCCGACAGGCGAGGAAGCGAAACGACTGGCGCTGGAGCTGCGCAACTGGGTCGGCAAGGAAATCGGCCCGATCGCGAAACCGAAGGAAATCCGTTTCGGCGACAACCTGCCAAAAACCCGCTCCGGCAAAATCATGCGCCGCCTGCTGCGCGTGCTGGCCAAGGGCGAGACGATCACGCAAGACGTCTCGACCCTGGAAAACCCGGCGATTCTGGATCAGTTGAAGGAAACGTCTTAAGAAGGTCAGTCCCTTCGGGATCGGCCTGCGCCCCACTGGGGCACAGGCCCCCGCCGGGTCTGACCCCAGCAGTTACTGGGCTGGGTGTTTCAAACTTTTACCCCAGGGTAAATAACTTTGGCAGTCTGTAGAATCTTTGCTATAATCTGCGGCTTCGCGACAAGCGATATGCAGTACACAATGTGAGCAAGCAAGACGCGCGCATTGCCTTCAGGAGAGATGGCTGAGCGGCTGAAGGCGCACGCCTGGAAAGCGTGTATAGGGTAATACTCTATCGGGGGTTCGAATCCCCCTCTCTCCGCCACGGATAGTAATTAAGTAAGATCAGGACGTCTCAGGAAGTCCCTCAAAAACCGCTTAGAGCCTTGATTCTAAGCGGTTTTTTCGTTTTTCGGCGTCTCAGGTCGTGTCAGCCCATTTCAATGCATCGCGCTTTTTTTAGGGTAGGTGATGCGGGATCGGCACCATACGTTTGATCGTCTACTCTTTTAATTTGCGCCATCTTGTCTATAGTGTTCTTTCAACACGTTGACGTGGAGGTGCATCATGCCAAAGATCATTGCTCCGCTGACTGACGCTCGTATCAAGAACGCCAAGCCACGCGAGAAGTTGTACAAACTGTTTGATGGCGACGGCTTGTATATCGAGGTGACGCCAAGCGGTTCGCGCATCTGGCGCTTCAAGTTCCGACAGGCCAACGGCAAGGACAACTTGCTGACCTTCGGCCCATATCCGGAAATCACGCTGCAGCATGCTCGCGAAAAGCGCCTGGAGACCCGCCGCCTGATGCTGCAAGGGATCGATCCCGGAAAGCACCGCGATGATGCCAAGCGGCTGTTGAAAGAGCGCGCCGCCAACACATTTGAAAAGATCGCCCGCGAGTGGCACGCCAACAAGGTGCCAACCTGGAGCGAGCGCACCGCCAAGAACGTCCTCCAACGGCTGGAGGCAGATATCTTCCCGGCCATTGGCCGCAGGCCCATCGATGAACTCAAGCACCTCGATGTAATCGCTGCGCTGCGCAAGATCGAGGAGCGCGGCGCAAGCGAAATCGCCCATCGGCAGAAGGCGGTATGTGCTTCAATTTTCAGCTACGCGATTCAATGCGGATTCACAGAGCGCAATCTGGTCACCGATATGAAGGATGTGTTGAAGACCGTCCGTGCCGGACACTTCGCCGCCATTGAAACCGATGAACTGCCGAAGTTTCTGGCCATTCTGGACCGCAACGAAGCACGCATGTTCGCGCCGACGCGCATTGCGCTGCGTCTGATGCTGCTGTGCTTTGTACGCACCAGCGAGTTGATCGAGACGCCCTGGAGTGAACTCGACCTGGAACGCGGCGAGTGGATCATTCCATGGCAGCGCATGAAGCGCGGCAAGCTGACAGTCAATCCGGATATGACCAACCATCACGTATGCCTGTCGCGCCAGGCGCTGGAGCTGCTGCGCGAACTGCACGCGATCACGGGTCGCAGCAAGTACCTGTTCCCGAATCAGCGCGACCACGAAAAGCCGATCAGCAATAACACGATACTGGTGGCGCTTGGACGCATGGGATACAAGGGCAAGATGACCGGCCACGGCTTCCGGGCGCTGGCCATGAGCACTATCAAGGAGCGCCTGGGCTACCGGCATGAAGTCGTGGACCGGCAACTTGCACATGCGCCGAAGGACAAGGTAGCCAGCGCCTATGACCGCGCCCAGTTCCTGGCGGAACGGCGCCGGATGATGCAGGATTGGGCCGACTATATCGATGCCGTCAGCGGCAAGGGCGCGCCGCCGCAGGCGCCCAGATTAACGCTGGTCAGCGGTGAATTCAGCCGGGATGGCGGAACAGGAGGGCACCATGTCTAAGTATGTACTGCGCCTCACGGATACGCTTATCAGGCAAGCTGCCCCCAAGGAAAAATTGCATAAACTAGCAATTTGAGCCTTTGTCCGGGCTGCAACGCTACCGGTCAATGCCAGTAACACCAGCCCAGTCCGCGCCGGTCGCAAATCTGCGTACTACGAAAAGCGCACTTGACGAAACGAACCGCTTGCAAACGTAGATATCAGGCATAGAATGAAGTTCTCTTATGTGGGAATCGCTCCCACGAGGGCATGCATCGAGCATGTCCCTGTGCTTAGCGGCATAGGCGTTGCGGTCGTCACCCGCCACCATGATACATAGCAGTTTCTGCTAGATATATCGCCGGGCCATGCAGAAGCATGCACATCTCGGCACGATAAAGCGCTGCCTTCAGCGCCTACATATCCCACAATCCGCAAGACGGATTGCCTGGATGATTGCGCCCGGTGGGCGCTTCCTCAAACAGGAGCAAGACTCCTGCCCCGATTGGTTCGCATGCCCCGCGAGGTAGCGCACCGTATGAACCACTGCATGGCTTTGCCGCAAGCCGCACCGTCAGCAGAAATGCCAGCGATGCGATGCCATCGCGACTGCCGCCAGCGCATGTGTTTCAGAGTCGCCAATATCGTCACCGCGAGTGCGATGCTGGCTTATATGCCGTCACATGCCATGGCTGCGTGCGCGCGTCGTTACTGGCGGCGTGCTGCCAGTGACGACGCGCCGCCGACGGCGTAGGCCCAGGCGGCAAGCGGAATTCCACCGCGTGATGTTGTTCAGTGACGGGGCCAGGCGCCCCCCATCGCAGGCAAGCCCTGCGATGTCTTTTGCCCGCTACGGGCTGATTAGTAGAAGTTGATCCGTGCACGATGTGCACTCCATGGACCCTGGGTGATTGGTCCCCGCTGCGGCAGCTTCCTCCGGGAGCGCGCAGCGGTGCCACACGCGCATGCGGCGCGGGCAGGCAGTAACAGCAACCGCATACACGGGAGTGGTGTCCCGAGGCCCTTGATTCAACCTTTTCTGCCGAGGCAGTGAGGGTGGCCAGAAACACTTACCAGACAGGATTACACCACGCGGCATCGATGTGAAAACCAAAGATCGAAGGGATGACTTTGCCATGCGCGACTTGAACTACCAGCTCAAGCAACTGTGTCACCGCAACCGGGATGGCAGCTTTGCGACGCAGGCCGACCGTGAGCGCTTGTTAAACCTGTGTGCCAACGACCTGGCGGAACGGGGCTTCCAGCATATGAGCGTGGACAGCCTGAAACCGAAGCATGTGGCGGCGCTGCTCGACAAGTGGAAGCAGGATGGTGTCAGTACCGGAACGATCAAGAATCGCATGAGCGCTCTGCGCTGGTGGGCAGAGAAGATCGGCAAGGAGAATGTCATTGCGCGCACCAACGGCGAATACGGTATCGCGGAGCGGGTGTTTGTCACCAATGTCACGAAGGCAAAGGTGCTCGACGCTGACACACTGGCCCGCGTGAATGATCCGTATACGCGCATGTCCTTGCAGTTGCAGGCGGCATTTGGTTTGCGGCGCGAGGAAAGCATCAAGATCAAGCCGGGATGGGCCGATGGCGGGAGCATCCTGCGGCTGCAGGATAGCTGGACCAAGGGTGGCAAGTACAGGGAGGTGCCGATCACAACCATGCAGCAGCGCGCCGTGCTGGAAGCGGCCAAGGCGCTGGCGGGCAAAGGTAGCTTGATTCCGGCGCAGTTGCGCTATCGGGACCAGTTGAACCGCTTTCGTGCGCAGTGCGACAAGGCTGGCATTCATGGCGTGCATGGGCTGCGCCATGAGTATGCGCAGCGGCGCTATGCCGAGTTGACTGGCCGACCTAGTCCAGCCTGTGGCGGCGCGACATCGAGGCAGCTGGATGCTTCACAAAAGTTGGCGGATAACGCTGCAAGGTTAAAAATTTCGGTGGAGATGGGGCATGGGCGTGAACAGGTCACCTCTATCTACCTTGGGAGATGACCGATCAGTTGTAGGGATAGAAGAGATCCAAAGAGGCAGCTCTGGCGCTGCGGGAACTATCGCGGAGAGTCAGCATGACTCTTCATTGTTTGCTGTTCATCAATCGAAGGAGAAACTTATGACAACGACGAGAAAATTCCTACGCTTGCCTGCTGTAATCGAGGCCACCGGCTGGTCCCGTGCCACAATCTGGCGCAAGGTGAAGGCGGGTGTGTTGCCAGCGCCTATTCCCATTGGTCCCAAATCTGTCGCGTGGGACGCGGGTGAAATTGCAGAATGGCAGCAACGCTGTATAGATGCTAGCCGTAGGGGTGTCTAAACGTGAGGTTGACCAACTGCTGGACGTTTTGGCTCCTTCGGCAGCAACTGTTGATACGCCTTTATTCCCTGGTAAAAGAGCTTGTGGTTAATCGTTTGCAAGCTCCTCACAGCGCGTGTGCGGTTGACCAGGGCGCCGGCACAGCGGTAGCCGTAGGTATCCGTTGTTGCAGCAATGTGAGCGAGCCACGGCGTTCTCTCGAGGTGATTGAGGCGAGTAGTGTCTTGAGCAAGTGCGTTCACGCTCTGGTGCATAATTGCTGGGCCACGCCAAATAAGGGCGAACCGGAGACATTAATCCGGGGCTGTGAATTTGACAGTTGCCGCTATGTCAACGATACTTTGGCACGCGTAAATGCTATATTATCGGCCCCTCTCTGAATTCCCTTCATTAACCTCATGCCGATTACATTGCCACAGCTGGAACGTCATCTATTTAAGGCCGCCGATATCTTGCGCGGCAAGATGGATGCCTCTGAATTTAAAGAATATATCTTCGGGATGCTGTTCTTGAAACGTTGCTCCGACGTGTTCGACCAGCGTCGCGAACAGGTTGTCGCGCAAGAAATAGCGGGGGGCAAGTCAGAGTCTGATGCAGAGGCCAGTGCCGAGCTCAAACGCTGGTACGGTCAGTCCTTCTACGTACCACCGACTTCGCGCTGGGACTATCTGGTCAACGAGGCCCACGTCGATGTCGGCGGGTTTCTCAACCGTGCGCTCGGCGGCCTGGAAAGTAACAACTCCAGCCTGGCCGAAGTGCTTGAACACATCGATTTTTCGCGCAAGGTCGGGCAGAGCAAGATTCCTGACATCAAGCTGCGTCAGCTGATCAGCCACTTCGGCACCTACCGTTTGCGTAACGAGGACTTTGAGTTCCCCGACCTGCTGGGCGCGGCCTATGAGTATTTGATCGGCGAGTTCGCCGACTCGGCCGGCAAGAAGGGCGGCGAGTTTTACACGCCGCGTTCGGTCGTGCGCATGATGGTGCGACTGGTCAAGCCCGAGCAGCAGCACAGTATCTACGATCCTTGCGTCGGCTCGGGCGGTATGCTGATCATGGCCAAGGAGTATATTGATGAGCATGGCGGCGATGGTCGCCGCGCCGACCTGTGCGGCCAGGAGGCGAATGGCACCGTCTGGTCTATCGCCAAGATGAACATGCTTTTGCACGGCATCAGCACTGCCGACTTGCGCAACGAAGACACGCTGGCCGAGCCGCAGCACGTCGAAGGGGGCGAGTTGATGCGCTTCGACCGCGTACTGTCGAATCCGCCCTTCTCGATCAACTGGGGCAGCGCCGACACCGACCGCAACGGCCAGTCCGTCTGGGCGCCCAAGTTCCGCGCCGAGCGTTTCCGCTACGGCGAGGTGTCCTTGGGCAGCAAGAAGGCCGACCTGATGTTCCTGCAGCACATGGTGGCCGTACTGCGCGACGGCGGGCAGCTTGCCACCGTGATGCCGCACGGCGTGCTGTTCCGGGGCGGCGAAGAGCGCGCCATCCGTGGCGCCATGATCGAGGCCGACCTGGTCGAAGCGGTGATCGGCCTGCCCGCCAACCTGTTCTACGGCACTGGTATTCCCGCCTGCGTGCTGGTGATGCGCCAGCGCCAGGGCAACGCCAGCGGCAAGGTGGCCGAGCGCCGTGGGCAGGTGCTGTTCATTAACGCCGACCGCGAGTATTTCGAAGGCCGCGCGCAGAATTACCTGCTGCCCGAGCATATCGAAAAAATCGTCAACACTTTTGAAAATTTCAAGGCCGAGCCGGGCTTTTCTGCCATTGTCAGCACGGCCACCTTGCGCGAGAATGACTACAACCTCAACATTCGCCGCTACGCCGACAACGCCATCGCGCCTGAGCCGCACGACGTGCGCGCCCACTTACTGGGCGGTGTGCCCAAGGCCGAAGTGGCGGCGAAGATGGAAATTCTTGCCGCGCACGGCCTCGATCCGCTGGCGCTGCTGACCGAACGCGACGCTCACTATTTCGACTTTGCGCCGCAACTGTCTACGCGCCAATCCATCAAGCTCGCCATCGAGACCAACCCAGGCTTGCTGCAGCGCGAACTAGCGGTGCGCGAAGCCTTTGACGCATGGTGGCGGGCGCACAGCCTGCGCATAATCGCCATTGCCGGCGCGGCCAGCATGGTGGGTCTGCGTAATGACCTGCTGCACAGCTTTGCTGATGCGATGGAGCCGGCCGGTGTGCTGGGACGCTTCCAGGTGCGCGGCATCGTTGCGGGATTCTGGGATGATGCCAAGTATGAATTCATGACCCTGATGGCGCGTGGCACCAAAGGCGTCGTCGATGCCTGGCGCACTAGCATACTGGCGGCGATGGATGACGAGCAAAGCAAGGACCAGCCATTTGAGCATAAGCTGGTCAAGTTCCTGATGGCCGACTTCGTTGATGCGCAGGCGGTGCTGGAAACGCGCAAGGCCGAGTTGGACAGCAAAATCAAGGCGGCTATGGCCAGCAAGAGCGCGGGTGAGGATGGTGATGAAGCCGAAGTTGCTGATGACGAGCCTGCTGTGGATGAAGCGCAGATCAAGGTTTGGAAAACGCAGCTTGGTGTGCTCAAGAAGGAGATCAAGGCGCAGGAGCTAAGCTTTACAGTTCGTCTCAATTTGGCTGTTGACGCGCTCGACGAAGCTGGCGCGGCCGACTTGCTGCTGACTATCTTGCGCAATGACATGGCGGCAATCGTGGCACGCTGCATCGACGCGCACCGGCAGCAGGTTATTGCTGAATTTGAAAATTGGTGGGATAAGTACCATATCACGTTGGATGATATCGAACGAGATCGGGATGTTGCCAATGAAGCCTTAAAATCGTTCTTGCATGGGTTACGGTATGTATGAAATCAATCCAGCGATGTTACGTTCGCTCGATGAGCTAGCAGATACAAATCCTGAGACACTTAGCTCGACGACGGCCCAGAATTTCCGTTTTAGATACGTCGACTTAGGTGCGACGAGTGCTGGCTCTATTCATTGGAAATCGGTCGCCGAGGTTTCTTACGCAACTTCACCAAGCCGGGCGCGCCGTGTCTTACGTTACGGTGATGTTCTTTTCGGAACTGTGCGCCCAAATTTACAATCACACGGTTACTTTGATCGGGAAAATATCGGCGCGGTTGTTGCATCGACCGGCTTTTCGGTTATTCGCGCAAAGGAAGGTGTGAGTGACTCACGATACCTTTTCCATTGTGTAATGAGCAGCCAAATTTCAATTCAGGCAAACCGTGATGCCGTTGGGTCTAGTTATCCTGCGCTGAACGATGGCGACGTTCGGCGATTTAAGGTCTTCACGCCACCAATCGTGGAACAGACTGCGATCGCTAAAATTCTCGACACGCTCGACACTATAATCCGCCAGACTGAAGCGATCATCGAAAAGCTCAAGCAAGTCAAGCAGGGGCTGCTGCACGACCTGCTGACGCGTGGCATCGGCGCTAACGGCGAACTGCGCCCACCGCAGAGCCAGGCGCCCCATCTCTACAAGGACTCGCCACTGGGATGGATCCCGACATCTTGGTGTACGGCAACTCTTGGCGAAATTGCTGAAATTCGGTCAGGTACGACACCTGCGAGAAGCTCATCGGCACGATATTACTGCGACGACGGAATACCATGGGTCAAAACGATGGATTTGAATGAAGGAGATATTCAGAAAACGAGTGAATCCATCACCGCAGTAGCATTGCGAGAATGTTCCTGTGAAAGACTGCCTGTTGGCAGTGTATTGATTGCAATGTACGGTGGTTGGGAGCAAATTGGGCGAACGGGAATTCTGCAGACGCCTGCAGCTACAAATCAAGCAATCAGTGCATTGATTTTTACTTCCGCAGACCTAGAACCGGAATATGTACTGCGAGCCGTTCAGCATGGACGGAAAAGATGGGCGGGTGTCGCTGCTAGCACACGGAAGGATCCCAACATTACAAAGGGCGACGTGCAATCCTTTCGGATCGCGTTGCCAAATGCGCGTTCCGAGCAGAAGGAGATTGTCCGGATTGTTTCGGCCGCGTTGGCTAAAATTACCTTGGAAATTGCTGGATTACATAAAATGATGGAAGAAAAAGCCGGTCTGATGGACGACCTTCTCACTGGTCGCGTCCGCGTTACACCGCTGCTCAACTCTCAAGGCGCGTAATTATGATCCCGACCCTGCCACAGGGTGAATCGTTCACCGTTGAATTTAAGAGCGACCGCAAGCGCCTGTCCGACAACGATCTGGTCGAGGCCGTCATTTGCCTGGCCAACGCCGACGGTGGCGAACTGTGGCTGGGTGTGGAAGACGATGGCACGCCGACGGGTCTGCATGCTGAACATATGCAACTGGCCGGACTGGCGGGTCTGGTGGCCGCGCGCACATCGCCGTCGCTGGCGGTCGTGGTCACGCCGGTCGCACTGGGCGCTGTGCATGTAGCGCGCATCGCCATACCCAAGGCGCATGGCGAAGTGGCGACCACCGGCGGCGTGTATCTGCGCCGGCGCCTGAAGGCCGACGGCCAGCCCGAATGCGTGGCGATGTTGCCGCATGAGCGAGCCAGCCGCGCCACCACCTTTGGCTTGGTGGATGCTTCTGCCCTGGCGGTGGCCGGTGCCAAGCTGAGTGACCTGGACCCGCTGGAGCGCGAACGCCTGCGCCAGAGCGTGCAGCAATATGGCGGCGACCGTGTGCTGCTTGAACTCGATGACGAAGCGCTCGATGGTGCGCTTGGATTGACCGCACGCCAGAGCGATGGCACGCGCGTGCCCACGCTGACGGGTCTGCTGTTGCTGGGCAAGGAGCTGGCGCTGCGCGAACTGGTCGGCACGCATGAATTCGCGTTCCAGGTGCTGGCGCGCGAGGCGGTCGGCTTCAACGAATTTCGCCGTTTTCCCCTGCTCAAGGCACTGGACTGGCTGGAGACGAATTTCCGCCCTTACAATCCCGAGCGTGAAATACAGGTCGGTCTGTTCCGCGTGCCCGTGCCCAAGGTGGACTTGGGCGCCTTCCGCGAGGCGGTCGCCAACGCGCTGGTACATCGTGACTATCACCGCATGGGCGCGGTGCATGTGCGGATGGACGACGAAGGGCTGACGATCAGCAACCCGGGTGGCCTGATGGATGGCGTGACGCTGGCGAACTTGTTGACCACCGAACCGCGACCGCGCAATCGCACACTGGCCGACGCGATGAAGCGCATCGGCGTGGTCGAGCGTTCGGGGCGTGGCGTCGACAAAATCTATCGCGGCATGTTGCGCTTCGGGCGTCCCGAGCCGGATTACCGGCGCACCGATGCCACCAGCGTCATCCTGCGCCTGGCCACGACGGATGCCGACGAGGCTTTCCTGAAGCGCGTGGTCGAGGAAGAGGGACGGCGCGGCAGTGCATTGCCGATCGACAGCCTGATCGCCCTGGCGGCGTTGCGTGGCCTGAAGCGCCTGACGACCGAGGAACTGGCCATCCATATCCAGCGAGAGCCGGCGCAAGCGAAGCGCACCCTGGAGGCTTTGGTTGAGGCTGGCCTTGCGCAAGCCCATGGCACGACGCGTGGCCGCACCTATACGCTTGCAGCCGGCGTTTATCAGGCTGAAGGGGGCAAGGCTGCTTACACGCGGCAGATGGGTTTCAGCAATCTCCAGCACGAGCAGATGGTGCTGAGCTATGTGCGACAGCATGGATCGGTGCGTCGTAGCGACGTAGCTGATTTATGTCGCCTGACCTCAATTCAGGCGAGGGATCTATTGAAGCGCCTCAGGCAGTCTGGGCGCCTGCAACAGCATGGCGAAAGGCGGGCGGCATATTACGTTCTGGGTGACGCTGAGTAGCTTGGGTTTATAGACGGTTTAGACGTCTTTGGACGTGGTTTTGGACCTGTTTTAGACGTCTTTCAATATTTTTCCCATTGAAATCAACGAACTATAGAACTGAACGGATACTTATGAATTGGGAATTGGACGAAGTCGAACGTCCGTTTGTTGAGCAGCTGACCGCGATGGGCTGGCGCTATGTGGCAGGTGACCTGGACCAGCCTGCCAAGACCGGCCGTGCCAGTTTCGCCGAGGTGGTACAGGAAGGCAAGCTGCGCCGCCAGCTCTACGCCCTGAATTTGCGCGATGTGGCCGGGGTGGCGCAGCCCTGGCTGGACGACGAACGCATGTCGCAAGCCGTCGGCGCCATTACGCGCATCCCCGCGCACCGCTTGATGGAGGCAAACCGCGTGGCCACTGAGCTGCTGCATGGCGGTATCACGGTCGACGGCATGCCGGATTGGGATGGCGGCCGCGTCCAGACCATTCACTATATCGATTGGGCTCACCCTGAGCGCAACGAATTTACCGTCGTTAATCAGTACCGGGTGGATTGCCCCCCGGGCTACAATCGGGGCAAGGCGTTTATCGTGCCCGATCTGGTGCTGCTGGTAAACGGCATTCCGCTGGCGGTGATCGAGTGCAAGAGCCCGTCGGTTCCCGAGCCATTGGCCGAGGCAGTGGACCAGTTGCGCCGCTATAGCAATGCGCGCCGGGCCAGCGGCGAAGTCGATGACAATGAGGGCAATGAGCCACTGTTTCACACCAATCAGCTGTTGGTGGCGACCAGTTTCGACGAGGCCAGAGTGGCTTGCATAGGCGCAGAATTCCGCCATTACTCGGCCTGGAAGACGGTCGCGCCGATGACCGAGGAAGCCGTGTGCGAGAAGCTGGGCAAGACCCAGCTGTCCGAGCAGGAGCGCCTGGTGGCCGGCCTGTTCGAGCCGCGCACCTTGCTCGACGTGCTGCGCCACTTCATGCTTTTCATGAATATGGATGGCCACACGGTCAAAACCGTCTGCCGCTATCAGCAGTACCGCGCCGTCGTTCGCGCCATTGAGCGTCTGCGCACTGGCAAGACGCGTCTCCAGGATGGCGAGCATGACCGGCGTGGCGGCATCGTCTGGCATACGCAGGGCTCTGGCAAGAGCCTGACCATGGTATTCCTGATCCGCAAGCTGCGCACCGATCCGCAACTGCGGCGTTTCAAGGTAGTGGTGGTGACCGACCGTACCGATCTGGAACAGCAGCTTTCCCTGACCGCCGCATTGACCGGTGAAACGGTGGAACGGGCCACATCGGCAGATAAGTTGAAGGCGATGCTGCGCCGTCGTGGCCCAGGTCTGGTGTTTGGCATGATCCAGAAAGCACGCGGCGGCGATGCTGCCGGTGAGCCTGGTCTACAGGCGGCAGATTTGCCACGGTATGAAGTGCGCCAGTCGGCGCCGGCCGAAGTGCTCAACGAAGACGACAGCATCCTGATTCTGGTAGACGAGGCGCATCGCAGCCAGGCCGGCGACTTGCAGGCAGCGCTGCAGACCGGCTTGCCCAACTGCGCACGCATCGGCTTCACAGGCACGCCAATTCTGATGGGCGACAAGAAGCGCACGTATGAAATTTTTGGCGAGTTCATCGACCGTTACACGATCCGCGAAGCCGAGCAGGATGGCGCCATCGTCCCCATACTCTACGAAGGCCGCACGGCCAATGGTGCGGTCAAGGAGGGGGCCAATCTGGACGAATTGTTCGAGGACTTGTTCCGCGAGCATACGCCTGAGGAACTCGAAGCGATCCGCAAGAAGTATGCGACCAAGGGGCAGATTTTCGAGGCGCCCGCGCTCATTGCCGACAAGGCGCGCGACATGCTGCGCCACTACGTGACGTACATTCTGCCTAACGGTTTCAAGGCCCAGGTGGTGGCATACAGCCGGCTCGCCGTGGTGCGCTACGTGGACGCTTTTTTTGTGGCGCGCGATGAGCTGCTGGCCGAAGCCGAGGCCTTGAGCCCGGAAGACAAGGCGATGGACGACGAGGTTTTGTGCCGCCGGTCGCCGCTGGTACAGGCGCAGGTTCAGGCGTGGCGCTATCGCGACACCTTGCGCGCGATTGAGTTCGCGCCGATTATTTCCGGTGGCAATAACGACGATCCCGTGTGGAAGCAATGGACCGACGGTGTGGCGCAGGAGCAGCGCATCAAGCGCTTCAAAAAACCACTGTTGCACAAAGACGCGGCGAAGACTGATCCGCTGGCCTTCCTGATCGTCAAGTCGATGCTGCTTACCGGCTTTGATGCGCCGATCGAAGGCGTGATGTACCTGGATCGCCCGATCCGCGAGGCCGAGCTATTGCAGACCATCGCGCGCGTGAACCGCACTGGGTACGATAAGCAGTTCGGCATCGTGGTCGATTATTTTGGCCTGGCCCATCATCTCAAGCAGGCGCTCAATGTTTATGCGGATGAAGACATCGACGGTGCTTTGCAAAGCTTGAAAGACGAAATTCCGGTCCTGCGTGACCGCCACCTGCGAGTCGTCGACCTGTTTCGTAGCCGGGGTATTGAGAGCCTGAACGATTTCGATACTTGCGTCGAATTGCTCGCCGACGAACGGCTGCGCGCCGAATTTACGGTCAAGCTCAAGCAGTTTTTGAATACGCTCGACGTGGTGCTGCCAAGGCCGGAAGGCTTGCCCTTCGCGCCGGATGCGAAACTGTTGGCCTTCATCTATGCCCGCGCCCGCAATCGCTATCGCGATACGCCGGTGCTGGGCAAGGACGTGGGCGCCAAGGTGCGCAAGCTGATCGATGAGCACGTCATATCGTTGGGCGTGGACCCGAAGATAGCGCCCGTCTCGCTTACCGATGCCGACTTTGCCATGAAGGTGGCGCGCGAGCCGAACGACCGTGCCAAGGCATCGGAAATGGAACACGCGGTGCGGGCACACATCCGCG
The DNA here is from genome assembly GCF_003096775.1 of Janthinobacterium sp. 78. NCBI lineage: Bacteria > Pseudomonadati > Pseudomonadota > Betaproteobacteria > Burkholderiales > Oxalobacteraceae > Janthinobacterium > Janthinobacterium sp. 78. Next base: position 1,578,112 of record NZ_QENT01000001.1, read on the forward strand.
AGCACATGGATCAGGACCCGGTCGCATTCCGCAAGTTGAGCGAACGCCTGAAGGATTTACTCGATAAGCTGGGCGATCATTGGGATCAGCTGGCGCTAGCATTGAAGGGACTGGTTGACGAAATTCGCAGCGGCTGCGTGGACCACGACGACCGCCTGCCTGATCTGCCCGAGCAATACGGTCCCTTCCTTCGCTTGCTGGTCGACACGGCCGTCGGCAACGCTGCAATGGCTGATGTCGAGCGCAAGAAGCTGGTGGACCTGAGCGTCGAAGTGGTGGACACCATCACCTCGGAATTGACGCCTAATTTCTGGCGCCCCAACCGTCAGCCGGCGCAGGACGCGCTGAACACGCGCATTTTCGAACTGCTGATGCGCTCACGCTTGTTACCCACGCCGCAGATCGAAGCGTTGGTCGACAAGTTGATGGAGCTGGCGCGCGCCAACCACGAGAAACTAGTGACGACATGAACATGCTGACTGTCGATGACTTGTGCTTTGAGGTCCGATGCAGCGCTGCGCGGCGGACCTTGGAGATTACTGTTGACCGTAGTGGTGAGCTGATTCTGTCAGCGCCTGCAGATACTCCAGAGGCCACCTTGCGCGATTTCGTCCAACGCAAGCGTATGTGGATATACCAGCAGTTGGCGCGCCAGGAGACCTTGACGCGCGAGGTACCCAACAAGATGTTCGTCGATGGCGAGGGCTTTCTCTACCTCGGCCGCAACTTTCGTCTGCGCCTGGTTGACGAATCGATTGCGCCAGTCAAGTTAGTCGGTGGACGTTTCGTGATGCCCAAGACACTCGCGAGCGAAGGGCGCGAGCACATGATTCGCTGGTACTGCGGCAATGCAACGCGCTGGCTATCGGCGAAAGTCGAAGACTATGCCGCGCGGATGGAGCTTGCGCCGTCCGGTGTGAAGGTACAAGATCTCGGTTACCGCTGGGGCTCGTGCGGCAAAGGGGCGCTGCTGTACTTCCATTGGAAGACTATTCTGTTGCCAGCGCGAATCGCGGAATATGTTGTCGTCCACGAGATGGCCCACCTGCATGAGCCACATCACACCCCCGATTTCTGGCGGCGCGTTGAACGTGCGCTTCCCGACTACGAATTGCGGAAAGACTGGTTGAATAGGAATGGGGCTTCTGTCGAGGGATTGTAGACTTGGTTAGCTATGGGAAGATGGTCGAGCAATGTACAGGTAAGGCATAAGCCAGTTTCACCTGCCCGAACAGCCCGGCATCGGTGAACATGGATTGCAGGTTACTCGGGTCTAAGCCGTCAAGCAGTTTGTCGAGTGTGGCTTTGTCGATGGCCATACGTTTCCTTTCCAAGGATAGATTTTATCGTATGAGTTCCTTCACACAAAATTTCTGACAGGCTCACCGCATCTTGAAGGCCGCAGTCTGACGTACGTAAACGAGCGCTGTACCTCTCGCTCCAAGATAGGCGACTCTAACCGTCAACCAGCGCCAGCAGCGGCGCCTACAGATATTTTGAAGGCAATACCTTCGTTTTTTACCCACGGGCCTCAGCGTTAAGCACAGCCCTCGATCCATGAATTTTTTTAGGTTTTTTTAGCCTGGATCGCTCTTGGCCTCCCAAGTGGCGAGCAAGTACATCGCCAACGCCCCTGCAAGATTTACCGCTAACTCGGCATGTCGTGGTGCAGGCTTCACCGCTGCTTTCCCTTTGCCGTGCGAATCGCTCAGCCGGTTCCGTAGCGCCCCTAGTCCCTCCACCACGGCCGTACACCCACCCAAGATTTGCTTGAACACCTGCTCCGTGTGTTGAGTCGGAGCTATATTCAACCGCTCCGCTGTCTGGCGGTAAAGCTTGTTCATGTCCGGGGAATCCTCGTAGGGCGTACCAGACGCATCAAGGATGTGTTTGCACACCGATTCCAATAACGTCCTGGCACTCGTTATTGCCCCTTCAGGGTCGGTAGTCCGGCGCTCCAAAGCCTTGTGCCATGCCGCCTGTACGTGTGCTCCATCGAACTTCGCAATTGCAGATGTTACACCAGCGTCTGAGGGCGAAGCCCCTACACCTTCTAAAAAATCCAATATGGGACGGAACTCGGCCCAGATGTATTCCCGGCGCTCAGCATACTTGGCAAACTTGGCTTGAATGAACGGCCAGAACTGATTTAACGTACGACTCGTGCGAACGAATGAGGGGAGAAGCGGCGCAAGCTTTCCATCCGCCAAGAGTAGCTGCCGAAGCTGCGAATACTGGGCGTCATCCCCCACGCCACTGACCCCGGTTGCGCGTGCAACGAGTACGTTTTGCAACGCTTCAATTTGTTCGTGTTGTGGCTGCATAATGTCCTGTTACGTGAGTGTTCTTTCAATAGTAAAAGGCCCGCGCAAGCGGGCCTCGTGGTATCACTCGATTAAATTGGACAAGATGTCAGCGAAAGCAGATTATCAGTCCAAGTATTGTCTTTGCGCGTCCTGATGTACTGAGGCTTTGCATCGACAACCATCACATCTGCACGATTCCCGTAAGCGTCCTGAACGTAGAACGTGTGGCGATCAGGGCCAAGGATCATGTTAATGACTTGATTGACAGTGAGGCGGCCATTCCAGACGCCGGGATTGCCTACGTGCGTGATGTGCTCGTGAGTTCGGCCCGAGTTGGAAAGGTTGATACAAGTGATACGATAGTCTGCCATGATATTCTTTCTATAACAAAGGTTGTAAATGAGAAATTTAACACCCCGTTATACCGAATCGGCCGTTGACAACCGTCTCCGGTTAGATAAAATTTCGTTTGCGAGTACGAAGTTTATCCTAACGGGTACAGCTTCATGGGAGGGAAGCGTCTGAACACGCGACCCTCTCACTCCCTTCTGACCACTACATCTAGTTCTTGGTCACCAAGTAAGCCCTGATTGTAGCCCCTTCCTTCCCGCAGTCAAGTGCACTCCGGAAAATGTACTTTCATCTCAATTATTCCGTAAAGACTTGACATTTCAAAGTTGCCACGCCGACTACGTATATGGGGGTAGTAGCCACTAACGGTTTCATCAATAATTGCTGAACGGTCTAGACCAACTTTGTTGTATAAATGAGACATTAATGACGAACTTTTTTACTGATCGTTTGTACAGGTGAATGCGAGGCTTGCCCCAGCAGGAATCGAACCTGCACCCCTCGGTTTAGAAGGCTGGAGATTTAGTGACCATTAAGAAGATTGACCGCCCAGCTCGTATGGGCACGGCAGAAATTTTTAACGGTACTAGTGACGGTATGTGACGATAAGGAAGTTAGAAAACCAGTATTAATGAGCAGTTCAAGGCATAATTTGATTCCCCAGGGCTCGAATCGAAGCACCGACATAAGGATTAACCCTTTGCTCAAATGGATATTTTGATTAACTAATCATGGTGCCGATAGATAAATTTTTGGTAAGGGCATAGTTGGGGGTATTCTTGAATCTAGCATCTGTCAAAATCATCTATCCATGCGGCCTACCAGTCATGATTTGAATCCCCCTCTCCGCCAAAGACGAAAAAGAAAAAGCTACCCTCGGGTAGCTTTTTTTTTCGTCTGTAGGCGGAGAGAAGCACGCCCCCTGCGGGGCGTGCGCGGGGGATTCGAAGGGTCGGGCCTACCGGCCCGGCCCTCTCCGAATCGACTGACTGCTGCCGCTGCGCGGCAGCTTCGCGCGCCTGCGGCGCGCGTTCGTGGTTCTAATTAGGTTTTGACTGAGCAAGCATCCACGGCGCCCAGCGCATCAGTCTGTGTCCGAATGGCGGACCTGACCCCGACACCCCAATCCGTGTCTCAATGGCGGATCTGACCCCGTACGCGAGCACTTTTACGGCTTCCAATGCATCAGTCTGTGTCCGAATGGCGGACCTGACCCTGGCGGCCCGCTAATCGCGTTTCGACCAAGTTGGCTTCCACTGCGCCCAATGCATCATTCCGTATCCAAATCTCGGACCTGCCCCCGGCACCGCTCGGCCCTATTTCGCAAGAATACTCAATGCTGCGACAGTATTGACCTTGGCACCAATAGGAATTGCACTCAGATCAACGAAGAAGTCAGAATTATGGTTCGAGTATGGAAACGGCATTCCTTTGGCACGCGCATCGGCGAACAATTTTGGTGGCGCAATTCCTACCAAGATGAAGACATAGGGTGTTTTCAGCGTGTTGAATGCTTCCTGAAAATCCTCGGACCCCATTACTGCAGGAAATTGATCGATCACACGGCCTGCACCCAGCAGCTTTTCGAGAGATGGGTTGATTTTTTTTGTTAAGTCAGCATTGTTAATCATCGGGCCAGAATGTCCCTTCATCGTTCGGACGGGCATCTTGTCCGCTGGTACTCCTGCGGCCAATGCAATGCCTCTGCTAACTTCGTCGATTCGCATGAGCATCAGTTCGCGAACTTCAGGCGTGAACCAGCGCAAATTGAGTTTTAGTGTAGATTCACCAGGTATGACATTATTGTCACGTCCAGCATCAATGGCGCCCACAGTCAATACAGCTGATGCCTGTGGGTCCACATTTCGGCTGATGATGGTCTGGTATGACAGTACTGCTTGGGCCGCCATGACTACTGGATCAATGGTCATTTGCGGTGTCGAACCATGTCCACCTCGACCGATAAACTTAATGTCAAGCTGATCCACTCCTGCCATGCGTACTCCAGATGAACTGGATATATACCCTACTGGGCCGGGGACCGTATGGGTGCCAAAAGCATAGTCTGGTGTAGGGAATCCACGTTGCCATAGCTTATCGTCCACCATTGCCTGGGCACCCAAACCTACTTCTTCGGCTGGTTGTGCATACACAACCAGAGTGCCGGACCAATTTTTCTTCAGTTCCGCCATCGTTTTTGCCATGCCCAGGAGCCAGGTAACATGTGCATCGTGGCCGCAGGCATGCATCGCATCAGTCTCGCTACCATCTTCAAGCTTTTGCTTGTTGCTTGCTGCATAGGGTAGCCCAGTCGTTTCATGAACAGCATTGGCATCCATATCCGCGCGGAACCATACGGTAGGACCCGGCCCATTTTTTAGCACGCCGACGACGCCAGTCTTGCCGATGCCCTCATTTACGGAAAAGCCAAGTGCCTTCAGTTCTTTGGCGACAATTCCAGCTGTTCGTTTCTCATGAAAAGCAACTTCTGGATGTGCATGTAAGTCCTTAAAAATTCCTGTCAGTCGTGTTGTGTCTTTATCGATAGAACTGTTCACCTGGACAAGGAGATCAGTAGATATCGATGTCTCATTCGTGGCATAGGCGAGTGTGCTTGAGGCATAAAAAGCGGCAAAGAAAATGCTGCCAATTGCCGACCTTCCGGCCAATTTTAGTGCGCAAGTATTCAGTTTCATCGTAACCTTTCAGTCGTTTTTATGAAGGCAATTCGCGCTAAAAATTACTAAAATAACAAAAGGTGGTTTTTTTGAAAATGCTTCGATCCATGAAGGTATCATGTAAAACGGTTAGATTGGCCACTGCCATTTGAATATTTACTGGCTTCAATTGATAATTGATCTCTTAATTATGTTTCTTTTAGTAAATGATGTTTTTTTAATTACTTTTTGACTGATGGTTATAAGCGCATGCCATGATCTTGTGCTGGCGGCAGGTTTGCCAATAAGGGCTTCCTGATAAATGCAAGGTGTCTTGAAAAAGGCGATTTCGTGTGTTCTGGAGTTTGCTGGCTCTGACCCTCGGCAGCGATCTTCACCGCCAACCCTGTCACCCTCCCCATCATCCACCGCTGCACCGTCACCCATCCCTGTCGACTCGCCAGCGATGCGGGGTCAGGTCCGCTATCCGTACACGGACTGAGGCATTGGACACGGTAGAAGCCACCTCTATTGAGAACCTGATTAAAACCAAGAACGCACGCCCTCGGCGCACGAAGCTGCCCGGGCAGCGGCAGCAGTTGGTCGAATCGAAGAGGGCCGGTAGTTCCCCCCCTTTGATTTCCCGCTAGGCCATGAAATTGTGCCGACAAGGCCCCAATAGGTGTTACGGCGTCCGAAGCATCAGTCCGTGCCCTAATGGCCGCCCTAGCCCTAGCCCTAGGCAGCTGCTGGCTTCGCTGCCGTCGACTTGCCCCGCGAGCGCGGTTTCGTAGCCCCCGCTTTTTTGGAAGCGCCACCCACCTTATCCCCCTTCCCAGACCCAATAACCTCCGCCACCAGCCGCACCCCAAGCGCACCAAGTACGCGGGTCATGGTTTCCATGCGCGGCTGACTATTCGGGCGCAGTGCCTTGTACAGACTCTCGCGTCCCAAGCCAGCCGCCTTGGCGATTTCGCTCATGCCGCGCGCACGCGCGATATCGCCAATGGCGGCGGCAAATATGGCGGCGTCGTTCGTTGCCAGTGCTTGCGTGATGTAGGCAGCGGCTGCCTCATCGCTGGTGATGTATTCCGCTGGGTCGAAGTCCTCCAGATCCAGCCCTTCAATGTCGGACAGCGTGATGTTGTGTTCAGTCATGATGCACCTCCTGTATCGCTTAGGGTCGCCATTATTTTTTCCGGTTTGCAGCAGACTTCTTCAATTCTGTGACCATCTGCCTGGCCTTCTTGATGTCGGCAGTCTGGGTACTCTTGTTGCCGCCAACGAGCAACACGATCACGTAGCCTTCAACTTCAATGAAGTAGACACGCCAGCCTGGCCCTACATCAATGCGCAATTCACGCACGCCGCCACCAACTGCCTTCACGTCACCCAGCCCATTTTCCAGCCGGACGATGTGCTGGGATCTTGTAGCCCTTAATTAGGTACAAGTATGCTGAAGTGCTTGGTTTTTGTGACCGTCTTCTGGAGATAACTGTATTCATTTGAATACACATGCGCAATCAAATTTGCGTAACCGTTATTCCCCCTCAAACCTTATCCCATCTCAATTCCCCATATTTTTCCCCCATGTATCGTAAGCCTCTCCCACCAACCCCGGAGAACCCCATGTCCTACACCTACACCAAAGTCGACGACCTGGAAAAAACCACCATGGTCGGCAACCATCAATGCGTTGCGCTGGTTCGCCACTACGCAGGTGCGCCGGCCACGTTGGCCTGGAAGCAGGGGGAGGCAGTGCTGGGAAATCGCTTGCTGCGCAAAGGTACGGCCATTGCCACGTTCATCAATGGTAAGTATGCGAATCATCAACAAGGCAATCATGCGGCCCTGTATATGGGACAGACGCTGGACGGGATCATTGTCATGGATCAGTGGTCGGGCAAGCGCCTGGGCATCGTGACTTCGCGCACCTTGCGTGCCAAAGGCCAGTACAAGAATGGCTTGCATATCGATCCCAGCAACAATGCCGATGCTTTTTTCGTCATCGAATAGGGGAGCATCCATGCAACCTAAACCTTTGTTGACCGGCGTCGCCTGCTGTATTTTCCCGGTGCTCGCGCAAGCCATGACCGCCTCATATGCTTGCTCGGAGAGCGTGCCTGCGGCATCGATCAGCCTGAATGCCGTGCCGGCCGGCTGGACGCCGTACATCGACAGTCCGCTCTACCTGAGCGCCGCAGCGCCGATCGATGGCGCACCGGAGCGCAGGGGGCAGCTCGTGCCCAGCGGGGAGCGCAAGAAGAAAGGGAAAACGACGCTCAGCTACCGTCTGGAAGGCCGCTATCCAGACGGCAAGTGGCTGCAATGCAGCTACGGCGTGCATGGCGAAGTCACACTGTCGAGGAGGATGGACGACAGTGTCAGCCTGTGCGAATTTACCTACAGGAAAGGCAGCAAGGCCGGGCAGAACGAGATCGATATCGATTGCCGGTAAGTGAGTTGGTATCAGCGCTATTGCTGGGGGGATCGCAGGCCGCAAAGCCGATGCGCCAGCGGTCGTGCATGTCGGCTTACGCGTTCGCTAAGCCGACCTACGAAATTGCCACCTGTCCGCAGCGCAAACGCAAAAAAACCCGCCGAAGCGGGTTTTCTCACTCTACAGCCAAACCAAAATCTTAGAACTGATTCATGGTGTTGTCTTTACCAGCTGCCTTCAGCGCCGCTTCGCCGCTGAAGTAATCCTTGTGATCGTCGCCGATGTCCGAGCCGGACATGTTTTGATGTTTCACGCAGGCGATGCCTTGGCGGATTTCCTTGCGCTGCACGCCGGCCACGTAGCCCAGCATGCCCTGGTCGCCGAAGTATTCCTTGGCCAGGTTGTCGGTCGACAAGGCGGCCGTGTGGTAGGTCGGCAGGGTGATCAGGTGATGGAAGATGCCGGCTTCGCGGGCCGAGTCGGCCTGGAAGGTGCGGATTTTCTCGTCGGCCGTGATCGCCAATTCCGTCTGGTCGTATTCCACGCTCATCAGCTGGGCGCGTTCGTAGGCGGACACGTCCTTGCCGTCGGCCTTCATGATGTCATACACCTGCTGGCGGAAGTTCAGGGTCCAGTTGAACGATGGGCTGTTGTTGTACACCAGCTTGGCGTTCGGGATGACCTTGCGGATTTCGCTGACCATGCCGCCGATTTGCGCGATATGCGGTTTTTCCGTTTCGATCCACAGCAGGTCGGCGCCGTTTTGCAGCGAGGTGATGCAGTCGAGCACGCAACGCTCTTCGCCGGAACCGGCGCGGAACTGGAACAGGTTGCTCGGCAGGCGTTTTGGACGCAGCAGCTTGCCTTCGCGCTTGATGATGACGTCGCCATTGCCCAGCGCGTCTGCCGACACTTCTTCGCAGTCGAGGAAGGAGTTGTATTGGTCGCCCAAGTCGCCTGGTTCGTTGGTGACGGCGATCTGCTTGGTCAGGCCGGCGCCCAGCGAATCGGTGCGGGCGACGATGATGCCGTCGTCCACGCCCAGTTCCAGGAAGGCGTAGCGGATGGCGCGGATCTTGGCCAGGAAATCTTCATGTGGCACCGTGACTTTACCGTCCTGGTGGCCGCATTGTTTCTCGTCCGATACCTGGTTTTCGATCTGGATGCAGCAGGCGCCCGCTTCGATGAACTGTTTTGCCAGCAGGTACGTGGCTTCCGCATTGCCGAAACCGGCGTCGATGTCGGCGATGATGGGTACGACGTGGGTGATGTGGCCGTCGATCTTGGACTGGATCGCTTGCTTCTCAGCACCTTGGGCAGCGTCCAGCTGGCGGAACAGGCCGCCCAGTTCGCGGGCATCGGCTTGGCGCAGGAAGGTGTAGAGTTCGCGGATCAAGCTGGTCACGGCGGTTTTTTCATGCATCGACTGGTCTGGCAGCGGGCCGAACTCGGAGCGCAGGGCGGCGACCATCCAGCCGGACAGGTAGAGGTAGCGGCGGTCGGTGCTGTTGAAGTGCTTCTTGATCGAGATCATCTTCTGTTGACCGATGAAACCGTGCCAGCAACCGAGCGACTGGGTGTACTTGGATGGGTCCGCATCGTAGGCAGCCATGTCGTTGCGCATGATCTTGGCCGTGTAGCGGGCGATGTCCAGGCCGGTCTTGAATTTGTTCTGGGCGCGCATGCGGGCGGCGGACTCGGGATTGATGGCGTTCCAGGCGCTGCCTTGTTGCTCTTTCAAACCAGCAACAGCTTTGATGTCGTCTTGATATTGGGACATGTGAATCTCCTAAAAAGAAAAGCTATGTTTGAGAAAATCGCCGAGTGCGCCACAACGTCTTGTCGAAGCAAACTGCATGACTAAATAGTAGGCCGATTCGCGCCAATGTTCAAGTCTTATATAAGACATATAACTTAAATTAAGTCTTTGTTTTTCAATGGCTTAATTATGATTTTTCAGGATGTGAAATGAATTTTCAAAAAGTGAGAGCATCAATGGCTGAGTCTGCTGTTTGAAATTTCGCGATGTGAAACGTCTTTTCAGAATTTGGTGCAGCGCGACAAATCGGGGCAAAAAAAAACCACTCAAAGGTGGTGTAGAAGCAATTTTGTTTTAATATCATGATCCGATTGTGAAAGGTAAAGTCAGCAATGCAGATGAACGGTATGGATTTACCCGTCGAGTATGTTATTTTTTCAGCAAGGTATCGGGATGCGGAAGGATTTTGTAATTTGAGACTGAAAGAAGAGCTCGATTCTTTCGGTGGCGTCTTGCAGACGGAACTGGCTCAAATCTATACGGATGTCGTCGAATTGACTGCCCAGACAGCGAAGCTTGGCGCGTGTTTCGTCGGCGATGGCTGCTATGGAGAGCCTGGAAGTGGCAGTGCCGGCCCGGGAGGCATTCCGGACATCGTTGATTTTACAGAAATCATTTGTTTCGGCATGGCCGGCGACGGGAGTCAATTCTGTTTCGATTTCAGGGGCGCCCGTAGCGCGCCATCTGTCATCGTATGGGACGATGATTACTGGCGAAAGATTTCAAACTCCTTTGAAGACTTCCTGTTGCTATTTTCTTGATCGCTTACCGGGCAACTGCTGCAGCGCGCGAGGCAAGCCCGCGCGCTGCCCGAGTCTAGCGTCCTACCGTCTGCCGCTGATCCTTGATAAACAGCGCCGTCAGCATGCCCACCACGCACACGCCGATCACATAATAGGCGGGCCCCAGCACGTTGTTCTTCAGCATCAGGGTCACGACCACGGGCGTCAGGCCGCCGAAAATCGCGTACGACAAGTTGTAGGAAAACGACAGTCCCGAGAAGCGCACCTGGGCCGGGAACGCTTGCACCAGCACGTAGGGCACGGCGCCGACGACGCCGACGCACAGGCCTGTCATGGCGTACAGGGGCAGCAGCAGGTCGGGGCGGCTGCCGACGGTGGTGTAGAAAATATACGTGGAAATGGCCAGCAGCACGGAGCCGACGAAGATCACGCGCTTGCCGCCCAGGCGGTCGGCCAGCATGCCGGCGATGATGCAGCCGAAGGCCAGGCACAGGGTCGCCACGGTATTGGCCACCAGGGTGGTGCGCGGCGCGATGTGATGGATCTTTTGCAGCAGGGCAGGCGTCATCAAAATGACGACGACGATGCCGGCCGACAGCATCCAGGTCAGCAGCATCGACACGGCGACGGCGCCGCGGTGGCTGCGCAGCACGGATTTCAACGGCATTTCCGTGGACAGCGCCTTGCGTTGCTGCATTTCCGCAAAGACCGGGGTTTCATGCAGCCAGCGGCGCAAATACATGGCGCCGAAACCGAAGAGGCCGCCCAGCAAGAACGGATAGCGCCAGGCGCCATCGGTGATTTCTGCCGGCGTGTAGACGGTGTTCAAGCCCGTCGCGACGAGCGAACCCAACAAAATACCGACAGTCAGGCCGGCCGTCAGCACGCCGCAGGCAAAGCCCGTGAAACGGCTCGGTACGTGTTCGGACACAAACACCCAGGCGCCCGGCACTTCGCCGCCCACGGCCGCACCCTGGAAGACGCGCATCAAGAGCAGCAGCAGTGGGGCCGCCAGGCCGATGGTGGCGTAGGTCGGCAGCAAGCCGATCAGCAGGGTCGGCACGGCCATCATCAGGATGGACAGGGTGAACATGCGCTTGCGGCCCAGCAAGTCGCCGAAGTGGGCCATGACGATGCCGCCCAGCGGACGCACCACGTAGCCGGCGGCGAAGATGCCGAAGGTTTGCAGCAAACGCAGCCATTCCGGCATTTCCGGCGGGAAGAACAGCTGGCCGATGGCGTTGGCAAAGAAGACGAAGATGATGAAATCGTAGAATTCCAGCGCGCCACCGAGGGCGGCCAGTGACAGGGTTTTATAGTCTTGTTTGGTGAGGGGACGGCTTGCAGCGTTGATTGCGGCGGTGTTGGAAGTAGGCATGTGTCTCGTTCTTGTGTGTTATCGGAGATTGCCAGACCTAGCATACGCATTTCCGCCGCGTGAGTAAATGCGGTGCGTATGGGGATCAGCCTCAGCTGTGCTTAATACAACGCCGCTATCATCAGCGTTGACTTCATTGGAAAGGACACATAATGCACATCATGATCGTGGGCGCTAGCCGGGGCCTGGGACGCGCGCTGGTGGACGGTTTGCTCGCTGACGGACATACCGTCATCGGCGTATCGCGCCAGCAACCCGCCGACTTGCCTGCCGGCCAAGGCACACAGCTGCAATGGATCGCGGCGGACCTGGCCGCACCGGCCGAGGCGGTCGAACGCATTGCACGCGAAGCGCCCGCCGTGCTGGACGCGGTGATCTACAACCTGGGCGTGTGGGAAGAAAAAGCCTTCAGCGATGACTACGCTTTCCTCGGCGATGCGGACGAGGCCATCGTCGACATGGTCAATACCAACATCACAGCGACGATATTGCTGCTCAAGCGCCTGGTACCGCGCTTGCTGGCCAGCAGCAAGCCGCAGCTGATACTCACGGGCTCGACGTCCGGCTTGCGCCAGAGCGGTCGCCCGGAAGTGACGTTCAGCGCTTCGAAATTCGCCCTGAACGGCATCGCCGATGCCTTGCGCGAAGGTTTCCGCGCGCAGGGACTGGCCGTGACGGCGCTGCAGCTGGGCTATCTGAATACCTACGATGGCTTGTCCGTGCCGCTGGCGGACGCCGCCGCGCGGGGCGAGGGCGAGCTGATCCCCGTGCATGACGTCGTTGCCGTCGTGCGCATGCTGTTGAGCCTGTCGAATGCCTCGTTCGTGCGCGAGCTGGTGCTGCCGGCGCTGCGCGACGAGCGTTTCTAGGCCTTAGGCGCCACTCCCGTAAACTTCGGACCAGCCGAGCCGCTCTTCCAGCCACTCCTCCACTTCGGAGGAGTCCATCTGCAGCAGCAGGGCGCCCAGCCGCAGCTTGCCCTTGGCAAGGGCCAGCACGGCAAACACGGATTCCAGCATGACGGGATCGAGCTGGCCTTGCAAGTCGCGCGCGGCGATGGCGGGCAGCTGCGCCCAGGCATCCTGGTAGCTGCCGGCCAGCCACTCCGGCAGCGGCGGATTGTGCTTGCGGTGGCGCTCCAGCTCGATCAGGGCGATGAGCGCATAGAAATCCTCCTCGCGCGCCGCTGCGTTGCCCAGCTGGTGGACCAGCTGGGGCACGGCCGCATACGAGGCGACGCCCACGTCGCCCTGGTGGTGCAGCTCTTCCCACAGCTCATGCCAGACGTCTTCGCCCGCCTGCATGGCCTTGAGCGCTGCGGCCACGTCGTAGGGCATGCGGTAGCCGCCTTCCAGGGTGGGCCAGATGGGATCGTCTAGTGATAGCAGCATGGGTTTCCTTGTTCAAACATACAAATCATTATGCTTGGCGCGCATACGCAAACATATGTTGCACATACTCGGCCTTGCCAAGCGGCACGCCGTTATGGCGCAGGATGTTGTACGCCGTCACCAGGTGAAAATAGAACTGCGGCGTGGCCCAGTTGAGCGCGTATTCCAGGCCCGTCATGTCGAAGCTCAGGCCGCCGGCCAGGGTGATCGATACTTGCTGCTCCGCACCCGCGTCGATCGCTGCGCGGTCCGCCGCAGCGAGCATCGCCAGGGTGTCCTCGATCAGCGCCTTGGCTTGCCGCATGTCGGCGGGCGTGGCGAGCCGGGGCAGCGCTTTCTGCGTCAGCCGGCATAGGGCTTCCTGCGCCTGCGTGCACGTGAATTCCACCTGGCGCGCCAGCGTGTGCATGTCGGGCGCCAGCCGCGCGTCGAGCAGGTTTTGTACCTCAAAACCCAGCGCCTGGGCGCGTTCTTCGCCTTTGCTTAACAGGGTGCTCAGGGAGCGCAGCATTTGTGCGAAGCAAGGGATGGTCATGGCGTAGACCGACATGGATAGTCCTCGATTGAGTGGAGATGCCGGGGGCCTGGCGCCAGATGGGGCCAGGGCATGCTCAGGGCGGAGCAGATATTAGCATATTGAAATTTGTAATGATTTGCTAAAGGACTGCCGTTCCCGCTAACATGGCAGCCTCGGATGGCAGCCTCGGATGGCCGCCCTGGCTGTCTGCCCGGCTTTGCGTATTTTCCCACGATAGGAACTCCATGAAATCACTCGTCACCAGCGCCGTCTTCGCTTCCTTGCTGGGCTTGCTGCCGGCCGCTGCGCAAGCGCAAGATACACGCGATCAATTCTTCTCAACCCTGAAAAGCCTGTGCGGCCAGCAATTTGACGGCGTGCTGGTGTATCCCAAGGATCCGCAGCATGATTTCGCGGGCAAGCGCCTGCATGCGGACTTTGCCGCTTGCGGCGAGCGGCAAATCAAGGTGCCGTTCCAGGTGGGCGAGGACAAGTCGCGCACCTGGATCATCAGCCGCACGCTGGCGGGACTGGCCTTGCAGCACGATCACCGCCACGCGGACGGCACGCCCGACGCCGTGACCATGTATGGCGGCATGGCCAGTACAACGGGCTCGGCCTTGTCGCAATCGTTCCTGGCCGACGACTACACGGCCAGGCTGGTCAAGGGTGCGGCCACGAATGTGTGGACCATCAGCGTCAGCGCCGACGGCTCAACCCTCACGTATCACCTGGAGCGCGACGCCCAGCCGCGCGCCACCGTGGTGTTCCAGCGTAGCGGCGCCAGTTAAGTTCAGTTCGGTCCCGTTGCCGGGTTCTTGCTGGAGGAGCTGCCGGGCCGTGTTCCAGCGTGCCCATCGGACATGCTACAGTCCGCCATCGCCGCTTTCCTCGATCATTATCGATGCCCACCTGGACTTCCCCGCCGCAACTCGTCGTCCTTGCCGCTTTCTATACGCAAGCGCAAGCACAGCCGGATGCCTTCAGCGACGCGGCCTTCCTCGACGCCGTCAAGGCTGCCCACTGGCCCACCAACTGCTGGAGTTATATGGAGGCGTCATTCGCCATCATCGCGCCCGCTTGCCTGCTGCGTCCGCATCTGACTGCCGAGCTGATCGCTATGCCTATTGACGCCATGATCGCGGGCGGCCTGGAAGATGCGGAACAAGTCATCGCCATCGGCCGGGACTGCGCCATGCGCGACGCACCGTATGTAACGCCCAGCGAGGAGGGCAAGCGCTGGCTGACGCAGGTGTGGCCGGGATTGGGAGAACTGATCGGGCAGGTATTTGCGGCCAGGCTGCAAGCGGCGCTGGCCGATGATGAGGACTAGGCAAGCCTGTGCTTGACCTGCAAAGCCGGTTTGCGTTAGGGTATACGTAACTACTTACATATATCCCGATAAACATGTCCTCCAACCTGCAAACCTACGGCTCCCTGATGCTGGCCAGCCGCCTGCGTCGTCTTTCCGATCAACTGTATGCCGGTGTCGATACCAGTTATCTGGTGGCCGGCGTCGAACTGACGTCGCGCTGTTTCCCCTTGTTACTGCTGCTGCGTGATAACGGTCCCACGGCGATCACTGCCCTGGCCGCGCAGATCGGGCAGACGCATCCTGTGGTGGTGCAGCTGGGGCGCAAGTTGCTGGACGCTGGCGTGGTGACGGAGCTGCCGGACGCCAAGGATGAGCGGCGCCGCCTGCTGGCGCTGTCCGACGCCGGGCACGCCTTGCTGCGCACCATGGCGCCCCTGTGGGATGACGTGCGCGCAGCTGTTGATGCCGTGTTCGAACAGGGCACGCCGCAGCTGATGGCCAGCCTGGACCGGGCCGAAGCGCGCTTGCAATCGCAAGATTTCGGCGAGACGATCGCCGCCTGCCGGCGCCAGCGCGAGCGGGCCGCCGTGGAAATCATCGACTACGCCGCGCCCTACGCGGCCGATTTCAAGCGCCTGAATATCGCATGGCTGGAACGCTATTTCTATGTCGAGGCGCTGGACGACAAGGTGCTGTCCGATCCGCAACGCTCGATACTCGACGCTGGCGGGCAGATCTTCCTCGCGCGCCTCGATGGAAAAATCGTCGGCACTTGCGCCCTGATCCGCGCCGGCGAGGCCAGCATCGAGTTGTCGAAGATGGCTGTCACGCCCGAGTGCCAGGGCCTGGGCGTCGCGCGCCGGCTGATCGAACGGGCCTTTGACGCCTTCGAGGCCAGCGGCGCGCAACTGTTGTTCCTGGAGTCGAACAGCAAGCTGGCGCCCGCCATCCGCCTGTACGAAAGCAGCGGTTTTAGCCACGTGGCGCGGCCCGCCGGCGACGCCCATTACCAGCGCGCCGACGTCTATATGGAGTGGCAGGGCAGGTAGCACACGCGAGGGCGCCACGCGGCGCTCCCCATCGGCCGCCTCCCGCGTTACAATACGCGCACCCATAACGGAACTCAGGTTCCACTATTCGAGACGCCGACGCCGCATGCCTTCCTTCCCGATGCCCTTCCCGCAGATGATCGTTCCACCGGAGCCCACCCAGGCGCGCAGCAAGCAAGCGTTCGAGCGCCTGCTGCTGGTGGGCGAACAGTTGCTGGCGGAAAACCGTTTCGATGAAATCGGCGTGGCCGACCTGGCCAGGCTGGCGGAAACCTCGGTCGGCACCTTTTACCGTTTATTAGGCGACAAGGACACCCTGAGCCGCTTGCTGCTGCAGCGCTTTTTTTCCGACATGGTGGAAAAGGTCGAGACCCTGACGGAGTTGCGCCAGTGGGAAGGGCGCAGCCTGGAAGACTTCATCCGCGCCATGGTAGCGATGTTCGTGGCCGTGAATGGCGGGCGCAGCGGCGTGTTGCGCGCCCTGATCACGCGCGCGTCGCAGGATGCGCAATTTCGCGACAGGGTGCATCAGATCAATCATTTGATCTCGCAACGCACGGTCGCCGTGCTGGCCAGCAAGTCGGCCAGCATCCGCCACCCGAACCCCACGCAGGCGATGATGGTGGTGCCGCCCGTGCTGCTGGGTATCCTGAACCAGCATACCTTGACGGGTTCGCTGTCCTTTTTATCGGGCGCGGCACTGGAAGATGAACTGGTGCGTGTTGCTTTAAATTACCTGACTTGAGATATTTAGCGATTTAACTTGAAATCGGAATTCGGATTCCGTATTATGTTTTCCAACAGCAGGAAAACATATTCCTGCACCTGAACACAAAGCATGTTCAACAGCAAGGAGACAGAATGCGGCGTCACACGACATCCGATGTTCCATTGCATTACCTCGACCTGGGCAAGGGACAGGGCGAGCCCGTGTTTTTGTTGCACGGCCTCGGTTCCTGCGCCGAAGACTGGCGCCCGCAAATCGATGCGCTCGGCAGCAGCTATCGCCTGATCGTGCCCGATATGCGCGGCCATGGCGCCAGTCCGGCGCCAGACGGCGACTGGCAGATCGGCGACTTCGCCAACGACCTTTTCAATTTGATGGACCAGCTCGACGTGCCGCGTGCGCACATCGTCGGTTTTTCCCTGGGCGGCATGGTGGGCCTGGAAATGGCCAACCGCGCCCCTGGCCGGGTAGCCAGTTTGTGCCTGATCAACTCGCAACCGTTTCAGGGCAGCAAGCCGGCGTCGTTGCTGTTTGCCTACTGGCTGCGCCGTACCGTGATTGCCACCCTGGGCTTGAAAGCCATGGGCAAGATCATCGGCAAGAAACTGTTTCCTGATCCATCCCAGCAAGCGCTGGTCGAGCGCTTCGCCACGCAAATGGCAGGCATGGACAAGCGCGCCTATCTGGCCGCGCTGGACGCCATTTTCCACTGGGATATCGACATTCATTTCCAGGCCCTGGCCATGCCCGTCTTCATCATGGCGGCCGACCAGGATTACACGCCCGTCGCCAGCAAGCGGGCCTTTGCCGCACAGTTTCAGCAGTGCGAGATCGAGATTATCGCGAACTCGCGCCACGCCACGCCCCTGGACCAGGCGCAGCGTGTGAATACCTTGTTGCAGTCCTTCCTCGCCACACATTCAAAATAAACAGGCCACTCGCCGCACGGGCCGAGGGCCGGAAACAGTCATCGCAGGGCAGGTGCTCGCTATGTGCGCGCCGGTACCGTTACGTCTTGCGATCCTGGCATCCGGCCGTCTGCCCTGGTGGCAAGCAAGCCTGACATTGGAGACGCTATGAAACTTGCTTTGAAATTAATGCCCGCCGCCCTCGCCGTTGCCGGCGCCTTTGCCACCCAGGCCCAGGCGCAGGAAGCCATCCCGGTCACTGCAGTTAGCGCCCAGGAAGCCAGCGACGCGAAAGAACGCATGGAAACCGTGACGGTCTCCGCCCGCCGCCGCGAAGAGCGGCTGCAGGACGTGCCGCTGGCCGTCACGGCGTTTTCCGCCAAGGCCCTGGAACGGGCGAATATCCAGAACCTGGCCGACTTGCAGGAGCGCGTGCCGAACCTGACCGTGTACGCCTCGCGCGGCACGAATACCACGCTGACGGCCTTCATTCGCGGCGTGGGCCAGGCCGACCCCGTATGGGGCGTGGATCCGGGCGTGGGCATTTATTTCGATGACGTCTACATGGCTAGGCCGCAAGGCGCGCTGCTCGACGTGTTCGATGTGCAGCGCATCGAAGTGCTGCGCGGCCCGCAAGGCACCTTGTACGGCAAGAACACCATCGGCGGCGCCATCAAATACATCTCGCGTCCGCTGGCGAAGGAAAACGGCGCCTCGGCGGAAGTGGGCATCGGTAATTACAATCAGCGCAACTTCAAGGCCGCCTTCAATGTGGCCAACGAGAACGGCACCTGGCGCGCGCGCCTGGCGGCCGCCAAGCTGGACCGCGACGGTTTCGGCCGCAACACCTTCAATGGCGAACAGGTCAGCGACCAGGACAGCACGGCCGCGCGCCTGTCCGTCGGCTATTTTCCGCAAGATATTCCGCTTACCGTCGTGCTGAGCCTGGACGCCACGGATGACAAGTCGGGCGTGCGCGGCTTCCAGCGCATGGGCGTGAGCGCGTTCGACCCGCTCAAGCGTCCCGCCAGCACGGATGCGTATGACATCCAGAGCGGCATGCCGGGCAACAACTTCACGCATAACCGGGGCGGCTCGCTGGTGGCCAACTACACGCTGTCGAACGAGTGGTCGGTGAAAGTGATCGGCGCCAAACGGCGCAGCACGTCCGAGCAAACCATCGACTTCGACGGCTTGCCGCAGCCGATCGCCGACGTGTTCGGCGATTCGCGCGACGAACAGAAAAGCCTGGAATTGCAGGCCTCGTACAGCGGTGATTACGGCGCCGGCGTGATCGGTCTGTACCGCTTCGAAGGCACGGCCGGCGGCGGCATCTACAACAACTTCCTGGGACGCCAGTTCACGGCCGCCGTCAGCACGGTAGAGACGGACAGCACGGCGCTGTACACGGACTGGACCTGGCCGCTGGGCAAGGTGTGGAGCATCAATGCGGGCTTGCGCCACACGCGCGAGGAAAAGCGCGCCATCGTGCTCAACCGCGCCTTTGCCGACGTGGGCTTCACGCGGCCCATCCAGACGGCGGCCGACTTCGACACGTCCTTGTCGGTCAGCAATACCTCGCCGAAAATCTCCGTGCGCTATGAAGCGTCGAAGACGACGAATTTCTACAGCAACCTGTCGCGCGGTTTCAAGTCGGGCGGCTACAACGTGCGCGCCAACAACCTGGTGGTGCCCGATTCCGCGCGCCCCTACAAGGATGAAAAACTCGACGCGCTGGAAGTGGGCATGAAATATGCGGCGCCGGACGATACGTTTGACGCCAACGTGGCCCTGTTCTACAACCGCTACAAGGATATTCAGTTGTCGGTGTTTACCAGCTATGTGCAGCCGGGCGGCGTGCCGGGCTTCTATGGCGACTTCACGAATGCGGGCAAGGCGACGGTGAAAGGCGCGGAATTCGAATTCTCGTGGCGGCCGAACCGCCAGTGGGAAGTCAACGGCTTCCTCGCCTTGCTCGATGCCAACTATGACGAGTTCATGAGCGGCGGCAAGAACATTGCGGATACGCAAAAGTTCAGCAATACGCCAGCGCGGCAAGTGGGCTTGAATGTGACGCGCACGGACCGCGACGTCTTCGGCGGCGCCCTGCGCAGCATGATCGGCTACGGCTATCGCAGCAAGGTCTACCCGACCACGGACTTGAGCGAAACCCTGGCGCAAGGCGGCTACAGCATCTGGACGGCTGGTGTCGTGTGGGAAGCGCCGAAGAACTGGACCTTCAGCCTGCACGGCAGCAACCTGGGCAACAAGCGCTACCGCACGGATGGCTACAACATTCCCGCCGTCTTCATCCTAGACGGTTTCTATGGCCCGCCGCGCCAGATCATCGCCAAGGCTGGCTACAAATTTTAAGGGGTGGTAGAAGTGCCGGCTTGACGGGCGTCAAGCCGGGTCGTTGTCGCTGTTTTCGTCGTGAATAATAATCAGGAGACTGGCATGGCACATCTGCATCAGCAACTGCGTCACTTCTTATCCGCAATCATCGCCGCTTGCGGCTTGCTGGCCGCGCTGCCGGCGGCCGCTGGCCAGTGGGACTTCGGCCTGTACGCGAGCCTGTGGGGCACGCGCGAATACCAGGTCTGGCTACCGAGCAACTACAATCCAAACACGCCGCTGCCCGTGGTGCTGATGTTGCACGGCTGCGGTTCCGAGCCCAACAGCATGGCCGCCGTCAGCCGCTACAACCAGCTGGCCGACAGCGAGAATTTCATCGTCGTCTATCCGCGCCAGAACGCCACGGCCAACCCCATGCGCTGCTGGAATTTCATGTTGCCGCTGAATCAGGAGCGGGGCACGGGCGAGCCGGCCGTGCTGATGGGTATCTTGAACAAGGTCAAGAGCAAGTATGCGGTACAGGACAGCCGCGTGTATGTGACGGGCATCTCGGCGGGCGGCGCCATGGCTTCCATCATGGCCGCCTGTTATTCGGACGTGTTCGCCGCCGTGATGGTGCATTCGGGCGGCATGTACAAGGGTGCCATCGGCATGCTCACGGCCGCCGATTCGCTGTTCAACGGCAGCGCGTTCGATCCGAAAGTACGCGGCAAGGATGCCTGGCGCTGCTCCGGTTCGCCGCGCCGGCTGATGCCGACGATGGTGTTCCACGGCACTTCCGACATCGTCGTCAACCCCGTCAACGGCGAGCAAACCATCGAGCAATTCCTGCAGACCAGCGATTACGGCGACGATGGCCTCGACAATGACAGCGTGCGCTACCGTGCCGACAGCATCGTGCGCCAGACGGTGCCGTACGGCCGCAGCTATTCCATCGACACCTACCTGCACAACGGTACCGTCATCGCGCAAAAGTACACGGTCGAGGGCATGAACCACGCGTGGAGCGGCGGCCCTCCCGGCTGGCCCTTCAGCGATGAGCTGGGCCCGGACGCCACCGTGATCAGCTGGAACTTCTTCAAGCATTACCAGCGCTGATGCGTTGAGGAACTTGCAGCCTATGCAATGGGGGCGCAGCGATTGGGCCCCGTCGTGCTGGCCAGGCGGCAAAGGCTGACGGAAGTTATGGGAACCTTGGCAGGTTCTTACTAAATATCAAGTATTTCCTTGCCATCCCATGGCATTGTCGGTTCTCCAGCTTGATGTAGGAACGAGGAGAACGCCATGGACGGTGATGAGTTGATATCGGGTACCCAGCGTCCCTTGCGCTTGCGCTTGGGCGTATCCCCAAAGGTGCCTGCCGGTGCGCTGATACCGCAGCGCATCGCCGGCAGCGAGGCCATCTGCGGCGGGATCGAATACCGCGTGCTGTGCGTCTCGACGCATGCCGACTTGCCGCTCAGTAGTTTGATTGCCTTGCCGGCTGTGATCGATATCGTCACTGACCAGGGCCAGCTGCGCAGCATCTGCGGCCTCGTTACGCAAGCGAGCGCCGGCGATAGCGATGGCGCGCTGGCCAGCTATCAGCTGGTGTTGACGGACGCCTTCGCCATCATGGAAAAACGCTGCAATACGCGCGTCTTCCGGCGCCTCACGGATATCGAAATCGTCAAGACCCTGCTCGATGAGTGGATACGCAGCAATA
This sequence comes from Janthinobacterium sp. 78, assembly GCF_003096775.1. Classification (NCBI taxonomy): domain Bacteria; kingdom Pseudomonadati; phylum Pseudomonadota; class Betaproteobacteria; order Burkholderiales; family Oxalobacteraceae; genus Janthinobacterium; species Janthinobacterium sp. 78. The sequence goes on from NZ_QENT01000001.1 coordinate 1,599,773, forward strand.
CGGTAATGGCGCATGCCTTTCAGTATGCGTTTGCCGATTTCTTCGAGGCGCAGACGTATCCGCAGCATGAATTTGTCATGCAGCACAATGAATCCGATGCGGCCTTCGTGCGGCGCCTGCTCAAGCGCAGCGGCGTCGCCTGGTTTTTTCGTGCCGAGGGCAATACGAATGCACATGCCGAGCCGGCGCATACCCTGGTGCTGTTCAACCACGCCGATGGCTTGCGGAAAAACATGGCGGACACCGTGCGCTATCACGCGGACCGGGCAACTGAAGAGCGCGACACCCTGACGTCGTGGAACGAAGTGCGCAAGCTGCAGGCGGGCAAGGTGACGCGCCATAGCTGGAACGAGGAACATCCGCGCGCGCGGCCGTTCATGACCGCCGATGCGTTGGGGCAGGGGTCACAAGGCATGCATGGCAATGCCATTGCCGCCACCCTTGATGATTATCGCGTGCTGCCGCCGCGTGCGGGCATGGATCATGATGCCTTGTGTCAGCTGGGCATGCTGGCCATGCAGCAGCACGCTTACGAGAGCCATTGCTTTCATGCCGAAGGCAGCGTACGCGACCTGTGTCCGGGTGAATATTTTACGCTGGCCGAGCATCCGGACATTGACGCCTTGCCAGCGGCTGCGCGCGATTTTGTCGTCACGTCGCTGCACGTGGCAGCGCAAAATAATTTACCCAGGGAGCTGGCCGCCCGGGTGGCACGCCTGTTTGCGCGCAACCGCTGGCTGGCCGATGAGGCATCGCTGCCGCAGCGCGAACTGGCGGCTGCCGTGGACGGTGGCCCCTTGCGCATGCATATTGAACTGACGGCAGTGCGGCGCGGCGTGGCCATCGTGCCGGCCTACGACACGCGTATCGACCTGCCGCCAGTCACCATGCAAAGCGCCATGGTGGTGGGGCCGGCGAATGAGGAAGTCCATTGCGATGCGATGGGGCGGGTCAAGGTGCGCTTTCCCGCCACGCGCAAGCTGGACCATGAGCATGCAGGCGGCACCGGCGCCTCCGACTCGGATGCCGATTCGGCCTGGGTGCGTGTCGCGTCGAGCTGGGCGGGAAACGGACCTGGCAGCATGCAGCAATGCGGCTATCTGGGCTTGCCCCGCATCGGCAGCGAAGTCTTGCTGGCTTTCCTGGGCGGCGATCCGGATCGGCCTGTCATCGTGGGACAGTTGTACAACCATAATGCGCAGCCGGTTGCCTTGAGCAAGGCGGGTGACCTGCCGGGTAACCGCTATTTGTCCGGCATCAAGAGCCGCGAGATCAAGGGCACGCGAGGCAATCAGCTGCGCTTTGACGATGTGCATGGGCAAATCAACGCCCAGCTTGCCAGCGATCATGGTTCCACGCAGCTCAACCTGGGATGGCTGACGCAGGACCGGCGCAATGGCCAAGGCGAAGCACGCGGCGAGGGCGCCGAGCTGCGCACCGACGAGCAACTGGCCATGCGCGCGGGCAAGGGCATGCTGATTTCGGCCTGGAAGCGGCTGAATGGCGATGGTGGCCACATGGCGCGCAGCGAATATCTGGGCCTGATGGAAAACTGTCTGGAATTGTTTCGCTCGCTGGGCAGCTATGCTGCCACGCATCAGGCGCTGGAGAACGCGGACGAAGCGCAGCAGGAGTTGCAGCAAAGCTTGAAAAGCTGGGAAGGCGGCAGCAATACGCAGCCCCGTGCCGAACTGGGTGGTGCGGCGGCGATTGCCATCACGGCGCCCGCCGGCATCAGCTTTGCCAGTTCGAAGGCCATTGTCAGCTATGCCGTCAGCAATATCGATACGGTGGCGCAGCAGCACCTGCAAGCGGTGGCAGGCCAGCGCTACAGCGTGAACGCCGGCAAGGGCATCTCGCTGTTTGCTCATGCGGATGGCATCCGCGCCATCGCCCACCATGGCAAGTTCTTGCTGCAAAGCCAGCATGACGACATGGAACTCAATGCCGGGAAAAACCTGAAGCTCACTGCCAGCGAAGGCAAGCTGACGGGCATGGCCGATGAAATCGTGTTGATTTCCAAGCATGGCGCTTTCATCCGCATCGCCGACGGCATCACCTTCGGCAGCAAGTCGCCGCTGAACTTCAATGCGCCCAATTTCGTCTTCAACGACCCGCAAAGCATGGAGGTGCAATTGCCAAACTTTGCCGAGGGCAAGGCCGATCAGCAATTCATTTTTCAGTATGAGGGCGACGACAGCGCCGTCGATGGCGTGCCGCCAGCGCCGCAATTGGCGCCGCAGGCGCACTTTGCCGTGAAGCTGGGCGATGGCTCGTCGGCCGATGGGCGCAGCGATGGAGGCGGCAAGACGGATGTGCTGGAGCGCGCAGCGATGCACCTGGCCGCCATCGAAGTGTTTAACAACAAGGATTGATGACGCCAGGAGAGTGCGATGGGCAGCTATCCGAAAGTGCCGTACGTGGTGGGCGAGGAAGTGGCGCTCCTGCATTGCGAACGCAGCGTGTGCAAGAAGGTCAAGATACGCCGCAACCTGCCGGGCAATATCATCGTCATCCATGGCGTCAACGATGTGGGCGTCAGCTACAAGGCGGTGGAGCATGGCTTGTGCGAGGGCTTGACGAAAAGGCTGGGACGCGGCTTTACGCCAGCTTCTTACCGCATGCCTGTGGCAGCGGACAAGGACAAGCTGGAAGATGACCCCGATGCCGTCTTCTTCAAGCGCACGATCGCCAAGGACACCAACAGCCCCGTGATTCCCTTCTATTGGGGCTACCGCGAAGTTGAAGGTAAGACGACTACCATCCATGGTCAGTTCGTTGACCGTTACGGCAACCGGCTGGACAAGGATCTGTCCAAGGAAGGTGGGCCGTTTGGCAACGCCACCAGCAGCTTGCCCGACATGTGGCGTCCGGGCATGTATGCGCCTGCGGACCCCATGGGCGATGCCTTGCGGCCACTGAAAACGGCGCCCGGGCGCATGTATATGGTACTGGCGGCCCAGCGCCTGGCAGCACTGATTTCCATGATCCGCGATTACGACGCGGATGATACCGTCAGCATCGTTGCGCACAGCCAGGGTTGCCTGCTGTCGCTGTTGGCGCAAGCCATGCTGATGGAAAAGGGGCTGGCGCCGGCCGATAATTTGATACTCACGCATCCGCCGTACAGCCTGGTGGACAGCCTGCCTCTGTTGATGCGTGGCGCGGCCTGGTTCGATGGCGGTGAGGATGCGGCGATGAAGCCCTATTACCATTTGCTCAGTGGTGCACAGACCATGGGAGCGCGCCTGAAGACATTGGTGAACATAGTTTCCGGCGTGGCGAAGGGGAACGGCCAGGCTTGCAAGCCGCCGTTTGCCGACTTGAAAAAGGATGAGCATCGCGGCATGGTCGGCAGCCGCTGGCAGAGCGCCGAAGACCGCGACAACCGCCGCAAGGTTTATCTTTATTTTTGTCCTGAAGACATGACGGTGGCGCTCGATAACATCCAGGGCATAGGGTGGGATGGCGTGCCCGATCATGCATTGGGAAGTGAATTGGTGGAAGAAGAGGAGACATCCAGTCTGGATGGGTACAGTATTTCCTCCGGTCATACCAAGATGGTGGAACACAAGCAGGTACGCGGCGCTCTGGCGGAACTGGGCGGCAGATTTTATCAGCGGGTATTCAGCAACAAGACCCGGCTGGATCCGGCCACGGGGAAAACCACGGTGTCGTTGGTAGGCAAGCCGCCACCGTTTGACTTTCCGTTGCGCCTGCCGACGGAAACGGAGCAATCGCACGTGGAGGTTTCTCTGCGAAAACACCGCGCACAACATCAAGCGGTGGCCTGGCCTGTCAATACCAGGTTGAGCAAGATGGAGCAGCGCAATGGCATTCGCACCATCACGGGCGAAGCCTTGAAGCAGCCCGTAGCCGCTGACCTTCGAGGCACGTCGCAAATCGATCCGGCGAATATCCCCGCCAAGTCCATGATGAGAAACCGTCCCGTGACAGATCAGGGACCTGCAGAGGCGGTTGATCCCTGCGAGGCGGCGATTGCGCCGACGAGTGTGACTGGCATGCAGCTACGCAGTGAATATCGTCCTGATCCGGGCGGTTATCAAAAGTTTCCCGAACGGCTAGAACACCTCACTCCACGAGAGCTGGCATTGATGACGGCAAGCTACAACAAGGAAAAAGGACTGGACGTGAAGGACAAGCTTGATCAACGCGAAATTGTGTCTGCGATACGCTACCCTGACAGCAATGTCGTGGCGAAAATTCAGGAAAGCCCGAACGAGGCGCGCTTGCGCTGGCAGCGGGAAGTCAGTGCCAAGTCTTTCCACAGTTCCATTATCGGTAGCGCGAAAAATCATAGCCAGGTGACCGCGTATGACGTGGCGATTGGCAGCGGCAAGGCGTCATCCGATCCGCAGTTCTATGCGTATTTATGTGCGGTGGCAGATTGGCGGGTGAAGATGCTGAAGAAAGGTGAGCAACCGAGAGACGGAATACTATTAATGCATCGATTTCGTGCTTTGTATTCTTCTTATCTGGATGTTGAGCCAGCATGGCGGCAATCAATTATTGAAGGAAATATTGGCTATTACAACAGCGGAAGTTTGCCTGCAGGACTACCATTATTGTCGGGCGCTTTATGGAAGATTGTCGTATCACAAACAAAAAATATGAAAATAGTGGCTGAAAAAAAGATAAGTAGCGTGTCCAAGACGCATCGATAACAGGTTATTGGGACTGATTGTGCTTCCTTCAGAATTGCTGACCCAAAAGGTGAGAACTATGATGATGCTTCGTTGGTTGGGGATATCGATAGTTGTTGTAATTTTATTTGCTGGCTGGTTATGGCTAGGCGCCGCATCTAAGAGTCAGGCACGTGAAATTGCGTCACAGTTGCAGGCGAAACAGCCAAAGGTACCTGTGGAACCGGTGCGGGAGTATGTACTGGAGGTGATTGGACTTGGCGTTACCCTGGATAAGTATCGACAAGGAAAGCTGTGGGATATCTTACAAAAAGGAAGTGCTAATACCAGCATACGTGAGCAGGATCCGACTAAGTATCCGTGGAAAGGGATGGATAAGGATGGGCAGGGGGGAGGCCGAGCTTGCGACGCATTGGAAAACGGCGTTAATTTCACACCCATGTATTGGGGCTTGCCATCGTTGTATGCTGGTTCTCCCATTCTTGATCCTGACGAGCAACCCAGTTTGTACGAGCCGATGGCTGGACTGGTAGCGGGTGCGTCGACAATTGGCCTGCCGGCGCATTTATTTTCGATAGGCCCTTGGCAATTGGATGAGAGACCGGATCGCTTGTTGATTGAAGCCTTTGAATTTTTCGACCAACATCCAGAGCTGCCTTATGTTGTCGTACATTCCGAAGATAGTGTGGGTACGCGCGATGGAGGTCGCAAGCCGGGTGATGCGATGAGACTAAAGGATGGCTATTACATCCCCGAGATGCCCGATGCCACCGCCGTGTTTGTGTTGGCGCGCCGCGAAAGAATAGATCCTTTGCGCCCTTACGTATGGGAGGATCCCGAGAATAAGTTTGTACAGGGGCACTTCAAGGCCATGTATTACGATTTGAAGAGTTCATTGGCCAGGCCAGTCAAATCAATATGGTCCAGTTTTAGCATGCCTCGCCAACCCACCGTCGCCGAATGGCTCGCCGCTGCCGCCGCTTTCGCCCAGCGGCCCGATATCCGTGGCGTGGGCTTGCATACGTTCGACAAGTTCAATCCCTGGGAAAATCGTCCCCCGCGTGACTGGAAGCCGACGCCGTGGTTTCCCATTCCGTGGAACCGGGAACAGATGGAAACATTTGACCGCCTGCCCTCGTTCGGTTTCGTGCATCGGCCCGTATTCGTCAAGTTCGCGGATGAGGAAGGCAAGCCTGTCACGCGGCGCGACGTGCGCCAGAAGATATTCAATGCAGGCTGGCAGCAGGCGCTGCAGACCTTGCCTGAAACGGAGCGCGGCAAGGGGCCGGCGCGCATCGTGGCCGGCACGGGAAATCAGCCGGAACAGTTGCTGATGTTGGAAAGCATGCTGCACGATTACGCGGCGCAGGGCGGGCCGGAAATCGACAGCGGCAAGAGCGCGCAGTTCATCAATACCGATCTTCGCCTGGGCAACACGGGTGCAGCCACCTGGTTCATGCAGATGGCCATCGGCGTGATGGGCAGCTATCGCGATGGTGGCGCCAGTGCGGCGATTAACTTGCGTGACGGTAATGAGGCCAGCATCATTTTTATTACGCCGCCATCGGACGCCAAACGCCAGCAGCAGGACGCCAGTGGCGATATCTTCCGCAGCCGCGTCACGCCCGCCGTCGATCCGGCCAACTATGCGGCGCCATCGGTGGAAGCCATCCTGGAAAGCTCGGCGGGACAATAATTCGGGAGGCAGCATGCGCAAAGTCATCCGTTTGGGCGACGCCACTTCGCATGGCGGCAAGGTGCTCAGTTGTGCCGCCACGCACTTCACGGTCAATGGTATTGCTGTGGCCTGCGTCGGGGACTTGTGCAGCTGCCCCATCAAGGGGCATCAGGGCTGCAAGATTGCCAGCGGCTCGTCCCGGCATAGCATCAACGGCATTGCCATCGCGTTTGAAGGCGATACCACCACCTGCGGCGCCAAGCTGCTCGCTGGCGGCGCCACCTTGCGCACCTCCTGACGCGGCGCGCTCCTGATATTTCCTGCTAACTATATAATCTGCGCTTGGGCGATACCCGCCCCTGAACGTCGATTGAAGGAATGCCATGCCAGGATATTTCATGCGCTCTGTAGCGCTTTTTACCGTATCGGCCGTGTGCATCTCTGCCAGCGCCGCCGAGGTGGTGGTAGTGGATGCGCAGCAGCGCGCGTCCTTGCTGGAATTTTATGCGCAGCAATATCCGGGCGAGCCCGCTGCGCGCACCGTGTTCGAGAGCGTGCCCGTGGTAGGCGGCCGTGGCAGCGAAGTGGTGGGCAGCGTGGAAACGTCGCCGTATCGTGGCCATGGCGCGCTGTGCCGCACGCAGCGCACCAAGTTCGTGCTGCACGGCGAGGGCAAGCAGGCGCGCTGGCAGGAGGCGGGCATGGAGTATTACGCCTGGCTCGACCGTGGCACCTGCCGCGCGGTGGCCGAACCCGTGCGCATGCTGCAACGGATACCCGATGTGGAGCTGGAAGGCGTGTTGCTGTACCAGAAGCCGCTGCTGGAGCGGGCGCGATTATTGATGGCGGGTAACACGGCCTGCGCGCCGCTGCGCGCGCTGAAGTTTACGCTGGCGGCCGTCGATGTGGGCGCCGCCGCACCGCGCGCCGAAGAGCGCTATGCGCTGGTGTTCAAGAGCGACCGCGACAGCTACGCCCGCGTCTGGCTGCGCAAGAGCGGTGCCCAGTATGACGCCTGGAATGTGACTTGCCCGCCCGTGCTGTAAGCTGCGCCCCCTCGATTGATTTTTTTGACTGTTGCAACCATGAACGAAAATTCCACTTCCGCCCGCAGCTGGGGCACCATCGTCACGCATAGCGACGAGATGGCCATCATCTACCGCTATGTCGAGGCCTTCCATGACGACTGGGACCTGTCGTCGCAGCCGGACCGCATCATCATCGCCTGGCGTTATGAAGATGAAACGGGCATGCCCGCGCCGAATGAGCGCGAGCATATGGAAGAGCTGGAAGCGGCGCTGGCGCCCGTGGTGGAAGAGGGCGGCTTCGCCACGCTGGCGCTGGTGTCGACCGGTGAAAACTTGCGCGAATGGATTTATTACACGCAGTCGGGCGAAGAGTTTTTCAATCGCCTCAACACGGCGCTGGCGCCGCGTCCGAAATTCCCGATTGAAATCCGCAGCGCGGCCGACCCCGCCTGGTCGACTTACGCGGGCTTTATGGCTTCCCTGCCGAAGTAATTACGCCAATGCGGCCACCACGATGCGCGTGGCGGCCGTGATGATGTCCTGGTTCGTGTCCGCTTTTTTCTGTTCGCGCGTGTAGTACACGGCGATGACCAGCGGCGCGCCGCTGGGCGGGTAGGCCACGCCAATATCGTTGACGCTGCCATACGCGCCCGAGCCCGTTTTATCGGCCACTTGCCAGCCGGCCGGCACGCCGGCGCGGATGCGCTTGTCGCCCGTCGTGTTGCCGCGCATCCAGGCGTCCAGCTGCTGGCGCTGCGGGGCCGGCAAGCTATTTCCCAACAACAATTGTTGCAAGCTGTGCGCCATCGACGCAGGGCTGGCCGTGTCGCGCACGTCACCGGGAATGGCGCTATTGAGTTCCGTTTCCCAGCGTTCCAGCTGGAATACCGTATTGCCGATGCTGCGCGCAAACGCCGTCACGGCTTGCGGCCCGCCTAATAATGTCATCAAGAAATTGGCTGCGCTATTGTCGCTGTATTGCAAGGTGGCGGCGCACAGGTCGGCCACGCTCATGCCGTCGGCCAGATGCTTTTCCGTGATCGGTGAATACGTGACCAGTTCCTTTTTATCGTAACGCACGTGCTGGTCCAGCAAGCCCGGCTGGCTGACGCTGCGGGCCAGTACGGCGGCCGCCAGCATCGCCTTGAAGGTGCTGGCCAGGGGAAAGCGTTCGTCGGCGCGGTAGGCCACGCGCAGCTCGCTGCCGTGGCGCCAGGCGGCAACGCCGAGGCGTCCGCCAGCGGCTTGTTCCAGCGCGGCCAGTTGCGTATGGGCGGCGGCGAGGCTGGTGGCGGGCGCGGCAAACAGCAGCGGTGCCGGGCACAGCAGGGCGGCGCCAGTGGCCAGCAGGAGGTGGCGGCGGATCTGGTTCGGGGATTCAGTCATGGTTTGTCGGTGTTTTCGGTGTGGAAAGGGTGGCCAGCAGTTCGCCGATGACGAGCAGGTTGGCCGGTTTGGTCAGATGGTGGTCGAAGCCGGCCGCGCTCGATTGGCTGCGGTCGTTTTCGGCGCCCCAGCCCGTCAATGCGACGAGCACGACGTTGGCGCCGGCCGGTATCCGGCGCAGCGCGCGCGCCACCTCGTAGCCGTTCATGCCGGGCAAGCCGATGTCGAGGAAGATAACGTCAGGCAAGAACTGCGGCGCCACGGCCAGCGCCTGCGCGCCATCGTGGGCCACTTGCGTGGCATGGCCCATCATGTCGAGCACGGCGGCCAGGGTATCGGCCGCATCGACGTTGTCGTCGACCACCAGCACGCGGAAGTGCGGGCCGCTGGCGTCGCTATCCGGCGCGGCCGGTACGGCGGGCGCTTTCGCTTCTTCCTGCAGCAGGGGCAGGCGCACGCTGAAGGTGCTGCCCAGGCCGGCGCCGGGACTGGCCGCCGTGGCGCTGCCGCCATGCAGCTCGGCCAGGCGCCGTACCAGCGACAGGCCGATGCCCAGACCGCCCTGCGCGCGGCCCATGTTCTGTCCCACCTGGGTAAACATGTCGAAGACGGTGGCGATCGACTCGGCGGGGATGCCCACGCCGCTATCCCTGACCTCGATCAAGGCTTCGTTGCCATCGCGCAGGGCGCGCAAGCTGATATGGCCGCCGGCGGGCGTGTACTTGGCGGCGTTGTTGAGCAAATTGCCCAGTACTTGCGCCAGCCGCGTGGGGTCGGCATCGAGCGGCAGCGGGTCTTCGGCGAGTTGCATCTGGAACTGGTGGCGGCCCGCTTCGATCAGCGGCATGCTCGTTTCCACGGCGCTGGCGATGATGGTTTTCAAGTCCGCCCGTTCCAGCTTGAGTTCGATCTGGCCCCGCGTGATGCGGGCCACGTCCAGCAAATCATTGACCAGGTGCACCATCTGATTGACTTGCCGCTCCATCACGTCGCGCACTCTTGCTACGGTGGCGGGCTTGTCGGCGGCCAGGTGCATGATCTGCAAGCCGTTGAGGATGGGCGCGAGCGGGTTGCGCAATTCGTGCGCCAGGGTGGCCAGGAATTCCGTCTTGCGCCGGTCCATCTCGGACAGGTTGTCGGCCAGCTGGCGCAATTGCTGCTCCGAACGCTTGCGCTCGCTGATGTCGCTGAACAATATCGTCAGCAGGCGGCTGCCGGGGCCCCCCAGGCGCGCGGCGAAGACTTCGAACCAGCGCTCCATGGCGACAGCTTCGTTTTCATAGCGCACGGGTTCGCCTGTCTTGACGACCTGGTCGTACAGGTCGAACCAGTGCTGATCGTGCTCGGGCACGAAGCTGCGGATGGTTTTGCCGATGGCGTTGTCCAGTCCCGACTGCTTGACGAAGGCGGCGTTGCCTTCCAGGTAGCGGAAATCGATGGGGCGGCCTTGCTCGTCGTACAGCATTTCGATAACGCAAAAGCCCTGGTCCATCAGCTCGATCAGGGTGCGGTAGCGTTCCTCGCTGCGGCGCAGCGCATCTTCCACCTGTTTCTGGCGCGTGATGTCGAGCAGGACGCCGGGAAATTGCAAGGGGGTGCCATCGGGGGCGTATTCCGCGCGGCCCCGCGCGATGACCGAGCGGTACTGGCCATCGCCCGCAGTGACGCGATAGCTGGCCTCGAACGGCGTGTGCGCGTGCACCGCCTGGCTTATCTGCGCGCTGACTTGCTCGCGCTCATCGGGATGGATGATGTCCAGGTAGCGTGCCAGCGGTGCCGCCGTGGCCGCTTCTGCATTGACGGAGAACAGGCGCGCCATATTGCTGTCGGCCGTGACCCGGTCGGCCACGATGTCCCAGTTCCAGGTGGCCACTTCACCGGCCTCCAGGGTCAGGCGCAGGGTTTCCTCGTTTTGCTTGCTGGCCGTCAAGTCGAGCGAGATGCCGGACAGGGCGATCACGTTGCCGGCGCCGTCGCTGGTGCAGGTGCCGCGCATGTGCGCCCAGTGCAGCGATCCATCGGGCCAGCGCACGCGGATGTCGATCTCGAAATCGCTGGCGCTGGCGATGGCGGCGTGCACCACCGTCTGCCAGTGCTGCAGTTCGCCGTCGAGCATGGCACCGGTCAGTTGCGCGTAGTCGATGTGGCTGGCAGGCGGCAGGCCCAGATTGGCCTTGAACGCGTCGGAGCCGGCCATGCTGCCGCTGCCCAGGTCGATCTCCCACGTGCCCATGCGCCCGCCCTGCATGGCCAGGCGCAGCCGCTGTTCCGTCTGCCGTTGCTGCGTCACGTCGCAATGCGAACCCAGCCATTCAACGATGCTGCCGTCGGTTGCCAGCACAGGCAGCATGCGCACGACCATATTGCGGTAGGTGCCGCTGACGTGGCGCAGCCGGTATTCCGCTTCGAACACGCTCGTCAGATGTGACGGCATGACGTAAGGCAAGTTGCGGTCGTCCGGATGCAGGGCATTGAGCCAGCCGCGGCCCAGCAGTTCGGCTTCGCTCTGGCCCGTGAAGGCGCGCCAGGAAGGCTGGTCGGCATCGAACTGGCCGAAGGTTTTCGTGCTCCAGACGATGTCGCAATGGGCGCGCAGCAGTGAATGGGCAGCCTGGGCGGCGGCGATGGAGGACGGGACGGCGTTGCTGGGCTGGCTCGGTTCTGGCATGAAGGCGATCGACGATGGTGCAAGTGAGAGGCAGGGGGCCGCCAGCGCACTGGGATGGGGCGGCATGGCAGCTCAATTCTGGCGATATTACAACTATTTTTACCCTCAGGGTTGTCTTGCAGGACGCCAATTCTGCTTTCTGCAGGCCATGAGAAAAAGGCGCGCCGTGCGGCAAATCATCGGGTGAAACAGCCAGGCACTGGCGCTGTTGTGGCTGAATAACCACTAGTCAGCCCTTTATGTTGATGAATGAATATTTTACATAACAATATTCTTGCAGCGCATAAGGCGCTTGAATTAAATTGGCGCCTTACTTAAAAGTTGGTGTTCATCAGACATCCCAGAGATGCGGCCGCCACCGCTGTCAGCTTGGACGACAGCCAGGGCAGAGCCAGTGACGCCAGGAGCGGAGAAACATCCGCTCGCGCTGCTGCACCATGATGGTGCAGGGAACGCCAGCGCCGTACATAAGCCGGAGACAGGTTGGAAGACAGATTTCGCAATTCTTTTTTAAACTTCTGGGAAACAACATGATCAAGATGTCCAAGATGCACCAGCGTTTGTGCGCCAAAAGCGCCGCCATGCTGGCACTGTCCGCTGCCTTGCCTATCGGCTCGGCGTATGCTGATGAAGTCGCTGCTGATACGACCCCTGCCGCCAGCCAGCTGGAAACCGTGACCGTGACGGCGCAGCGGCGCAAGGAAAATATCCGCGACGTGCCCGTTTCCGTATCGCTGCTGCGCGACGAGAAGCTCGACGTGCTGGTATCCGGCGGACAAGATATTCGCGTGCTGGCCGGCAAAGTGCCTAGCCTGAACGTGGAATCGTCGAACGGCCGCACCTTCCCCCGCTTCTACATCCGCGGCTACGGCAATACGGACTTCAATACGTTTGCATCGCAACCCGTTTCCCTGATCTACGACGATGTCGTGCAAGAAAATCCCATTTTGAAGGGTTTCCCGATTTTTGACGTGGCCGGCGTGGAAGTGTTGCGCGGCCCGCAAGGTACCCTGTTCGGCCGCAACACGCCGGCCGGCGTGGTGAAATTCGAATCGGCCAAGCCCAAGCTGGAGAAGGTTGAAGGCTATTACAACGTCTCCGCCGCCACGCACAACACGACCAATTTCGATGGCGCCGTCAACGTGCCACTGAGCAAAGAATGGGCCATGCGTGTCTCGACCCTGCGCCAGCACCGCGACAATTATGTCGACAACACGTTTACGGGCAAGAAAGATGCGCTGGACGGCTACAACGAACACGCCGAACGCGTGCAACTGCTGTACGCACCGAACACCACGTTCAACGCCCTGTTCAATGTGCATCAGCGCACCACGACGGGCAGCGCGCGCCTGTTCTTCGCCAATGCAATCAAGCAGGGCACGAATGACCTGGTCGATGGTTTCGACCCGCAAAAATCGTACACCAATGGCCAGAACTTCCAGCGCCTGCGCACCAGCGGCGCCAGCGCCCGCCTGAGCTGGGACCTGGACAGCGTCAAGCTGTTCTCGATCACCGGCTACGAAAAGGTCAACAATTACCTGAGCCATGGCGACATCGACGGCGGCGTGCCTGGCGCCCCCAATAATTTGCCATTCCAGGTAGAGACGGCTGGCGGCATCAGCGGCGTCACCCAGTACAGCCAGGAATTCCGCGTCGAATCGAAAAACGCCGGTCCTTTGAACTGGCAGTCGGGCCTGTATTTCTTCGATGAAGATGCCAACGGTTTCACCGACAACTTCAACAGCGACACGGGCGCGCTGACCTCGCACGTGGCCAGCCATCAGAAAAACAAGGCCTGGGCCGCCTTCGGTTCCGTCAACTACGCCGTCAACGAAGATGTCATGTTGCGCGGCGGCTTGCGCTATACCAAGGACAAGAAGGATTTCAACACGGTCGAAGCGGACCGCGTGAAGCAAATCTCCCCCACCAGCGCCGATGTCAGCAAGGGCAAGGTCAACTGGGACTTGAGCGGCACCTATAAATACAATAAGGATGTGAACTTCTACGCCCGCATCGCCACCGGCTTCCGCGCGCCGAGTATCGCGCCAGCTGGCGACAAGGTGCCTGTCACCATCGCTGATGCGGAAACCATCCTGTCCTACGAGGCCGGCATCAAGGCTGACTTGTTCAACCGCCGCGCCCGCGTCGCCTTCAGCATTTACGACTACGAGATCAAGAACCAGCAATTGACCGTGGTCGGCGGCAGCGCTAACGTCAACCGCCTGATCAATGCTGCCAAGACCAGCGGTCGTGGCGTTGAGCTGGACCTGGAAGGCTTCGTGACGCCTAGCCTGAAAATGTCCGTGGGTGGCAGCTACAACTTCACCCAGATCAATGACGCTGGCCTGGCCGTCAGCAAATGCGGTTTTTCTTCCTGCACCATTCTTGATCCGATCAATGCAGCCGGCAACGTCGTTATCAACGGCAATCCGCTGCCACAGGCGCCAAAATGGATCGTCACGGCCACCGGCCGCTATTCGATCCCGCTGGAAAACGGCGAACTGTTCCTGTTCACGGACTGGGCATACCGCAGCAAGATCAACTTCTTCCTGTACGAAGCGGCCGAATACACGGGCAAATCGTTGCTGGAAGGCGGCTTGCGCGTAGGCTACATCTGGGATGCCGGCAAGTATGAAGTGGCCGCCTTTGGCCGCAACATCACCGATACCCGCCGCATCACGGGCGCCATCGACTTCAACAACCGCACGGGCTTCATCAATGAGCCACGTCAGTTTGGTGTGCAGTTTAAAGGCAACTTCTAATTGCCTGATACCAGGCGCCGGCCCTTGCGGCCAGCGCCTGCTTCAACCCGCCCGGTTTGCGCCGCGGCGGGTTTTTTTATGTGCGCTCGGGAAGGCGCGCCAGCCGCTGCGCCCAGGCGGGAATGGCTTGCCGCCAGAAGTCTTCCACGTCGTCGGCGCGCACGTCGAGACCGAGGAAGCGGGCGGCCGGCAGCAGCGCCGACGCCAGCAGTTCACCGGCATGCGTGCCCGTATCGAAGGCGAGGGCGCCCGTCTGCTTCGACAGTTTCTCGCCGCTGGCATTGTTGACCACAGGCACGTGCAGAAAGCCCGGATGCGGCAAGCCCAGCACGTCCTGCAGATACAGCTGGCGCGGCGTCGAATCGAGCAAATCCGCCCCGCGCACCACCTGCGTGATGCCCTGCACGCCATCGTCAACCACCACGGCCAGCTGGTACGCCCAGTAACCATCGCCGCGCAGCACGATGAAGTCGCCCACTTCGCCGGCCAGGTCCTGCCGCTGCGGACCATGCCAGCGGTCGGTAAAGCCATACACGGCTTGCGGCCCCTCTGGCACGCGCAACCGCCGGGCCCGCGCCGCCTTGCCCGGCGCCAGGCCGTGGCGGCAGGTTCCCGGATACACGGCGGCCCCGCCCTTGGGGACACCCGCGTGCAACACCGAATCGTGGATTTCCTTGCGCGAACAGCCGCACGCATACACGAGGCCAGCGTCCTGCAACCGCGTCAGCGCCGCCTGGTACAACGGCAGCCTGCGGCTCTGCCACGTTGCCTCGCCATCCCACGTCATGCCGCAGCGTTGCAAGGTGGCCAGGATCGCCATATCGGCACCCTCGACATTGCGGTCATAGTCCAGATCCTCGATGCGCAGCAGCCACGTGCCGCGATGCACCTTCGCATCGAGATAGCTGGCCATGGCGGCTACGAGCGAGCCCATGTGCAGGGGACCGGAGGGAGAGGGGGCGAAGCGGCCGATGTAGGGGGCGGTGGGAGAGTTCGGAGACGGCATGCTGTGAGTGTAGGCGGTGGTGACAGGCGTTTATTGCTCAGGATGGGGAGCTTTGGCAACAGCGGCAAGTATCGTGCAGGGTGATGGGCAAGTCAAATCCTGGGCGGTTCTATGTATTGCCTAATTAATCATCAAGTGTGTAACGTTATCTTCAATATATGAAATTTCTTCTTTGCAGTAATGCGGGTCATTCAGTTCTCTGAAATGTAAATCCTTGTCGAATTCCTTCGTGCTGAACCTGTTACTCAGCAGTGCCACCACGCTCCCCTCATCTGGCCAGTCTGAAGAATGCAATGCTATCAATGAATTTCCAAAAGAAATCTCGTTGAGAAGACAGTTTTTTATTTTTTTGGGTAGCTTCTTCAATAAAATCAGCCAACGTATCTCACTTGCTTTTGGAAAAAAAGTATCACTGTTTTTTATGAATTCTATTATTCGTTGCTGCACTTCTATAGATTTATCTAGATTAATATACGATTCACGATGAGCGTTCATTTTCAATCGGATGGGTGATTTTCTAGCTATTTTGTACTGCAAGATTATGCATGATGAGGATATTTTTATGTCATGCTGTACGATAACGCTTCCCCACGAAAATTGAAATACTATTTCTGATAGTCCTTTCATTTTTCCGGGAATGCCAGACTTTCTTTGAATTTGTTTGACTAGCGATGACTCACTCACGCCGTTGCCTACAGAATTATTTTCAAAGTAATGCATTATTATGTAATCTATTTCGGGGAAATTTTCTTTTACAATAATTAACTCGAAAACGTAATCGCCTATCCATCCATTGATATCAAAAATATACATTCCAGTCCCTGTTGTTGAGGGTTTGGTATGGAATGTATTGATAATGCTATTTATGAAATCGTTTGCTGGAGTTTTTTTCGATAAGGCAATCTCTCCATTGACGAGCAGTAATCCATCAATGAAATCAAAAATATAGCTTGGGATTTCAAATTTTTTCATTCTGTGATGCGGAATTTTGAATGAGGCATCTCGTATGAATTATTGCAGTGATTCAGCACGGTTCGTAGAGGCAAATATTGTTCCCCATCGGATCTTCGACGTTCAGAAAACTTGCGTAGGGAGTCTCCACGTAACTGACGAAAAAAGCAGTTTTCACCAGTCGCTCCTTGAGCGTGTCAATATTTTTCGTTGGTAAAGTGAGTAGATTGATCGTGCCACCTTTGCTACCTACGCGATGTGCTTGCTCAATGGTTGAAGGAGGCATGAATTCTATTGAGAATTTTTTGTTGGACTCGTGCGCCATCGTGAGGCGGCGACTGGTACCTGAATCACACTGAATGATGCTATCCATCGTAATAAAAAATCCGAGATTATCAATGTAAAACTTTTTTGCTTCGTCAAAATTCAGGCAGAGTATTCCTATATTGATAGTGTCTAAAATGTGATTTTTTCTGGATATCATGGTTATCCTTGGAGGCGAGGATAAATACGAAAAATATTATTTTAAAATTGTATAAACCAGGATTTTATTGTGGATAAAAAATTGCAACAGGCTTCATGTTCTTCTTTGAAAATGCGAAGCCCTGTCTTTATTTCTCGTTCATAGAAAAAACTTCCCAATGTCCATTTTTTTCTCTTATGCACAGACTCTCATCCTGAGTCGGATCGCCAATCGAGAAAGAATTTGATGGTATGTTTAAAATTGCCATCTCGTGTCCAATATCTGAAATATTCATCTATATCGTAATCTGAATTCAATATTGGTTTTATTGATAGGCACAAAAAACTGATGTGGTTTGATTATGTGGATCGTGACAGGCGTCTATTTCCCCCCACGGCCCTGCTTGCGGCAGAACGATGCCAAACTCATCCAGAAACCAGCGTCTCAATCTTCTTGTATATTTTCCTTCGGGTTTAGACTGAAAACCATCCATGCAATTTTCAGGACCAAAATCCCAGTATTTTATGGGTCCATCATCTTTCTCAAAAAAACAAATAACGATTATTCTCAATTTATTTCGTTTGAAACTTGTTTTGTAGGCGATTACCTCTTCTTCATGCTTTACCCATGCTTTCCAGCCTTGATCCATCGAGTGTAGATTTTTTCTTTTCATTCCTCTAAATAGAATGATCGATTCGTTTGCAGAAAAATATCCATCTTTAAATTTGATGTTGGGTCGGAGATCCATAATTTTTCTTTAAGGTTTGCTACGATGCTGCCAATTTCGGTAAAATAAATGTGTAGTTTTAGAGACGTTCCATGATATTTCAATTGAAGCCATCGCTGATTGAAGAGATGCTGAAGCCGAAATGTTGCCCCATGAAAAATTAAATGCGGAGAACGTTTTCTTTATCTCATCAGGACCTTTTCCCAAGACTTTAGCAAGTAAGTTGGCTAACCTTTTTTTATCGGCTATTAATTGGTTTTCTGTCGTGTCATAACCATATTTTTTTGTATTTCCTCCATCCCACGATAGCCAAACACTTTTCATAAAATAATTCTCAAAAGTAAAATTTATGCCAAACTCAAATTCATTCAAGCTTCCGCACGTTGATAGATTGTGCACATAAGTATTTGTTTTTTTGTCTTCTATTTCAATGTCATTTTCTTTTGCAGTTTTAATAAACTCAGATTCGTTAAGTGGTGCCATCATAATGGCGTCCAATAAGAGGTAACCATTTTTTGTATCAAAGGATATTTTTTTCATTTTTTTTGAAACCTTGTCGGATGACCTGGCACGGAGCGGTAATACGATAATCTCCAGCCGGACACTATGCCTTGACCGTTAACGGATGAGATTTTCGCATATCCACTCCAGAGTCTTAGCATAGGAAATATTTCCTTTTTTTCGTTCCAAGGCCGCTTCATGAAGAAAAGAGTTCTGTAGTTCCGGAGTTCTCTTTTGCGCGATCCACATGCAAATAGAATCAGCGATAGCATGATCTATATTTTCCTCATCAAGTATTTTTGCCATCATGTGCAAACCTTTCAAAACATGATTTTTCCACATGTAGAATTCGGCCACAATCATGCGCAGTCTCAGGAATTTGCTCTTTTCGAAGCTGTCAAGAATTTTCTCTTGTTCATGGCTTGGTGAGTTGTGTAGGTAGTAACTAAATATAGGTTCAATATGGCTATTGAGAACATCGTCGTCGTCGTCGGCAGATACATTGATGGCGATGATATTTTGTGCAATTTTTAACATGGTTGCGTTTGCAGGACTTTGCCATGCTATATCCCAGATGACCTGATGTAGTTCCGGGCTATAAAATTCGCGTTCGAGCGAGCTGGCAAAAAAATCAAGTTCGTTGCTTGTAAGTGGCGCAGTTTTTTTTGCGATAATTTCTCTTCGCAAATTTTTAAGATATTTTTCATCCAGACGCAATTTTTTTATGACTAATTAGAGTGAACTCTATTTAATTTATGGTCTGGTTTTATCTATGATAGTTTGAGCTGATAATTTTTCTCGTCTTTTTTGAAATGGTATAAGTGATGGATCTTCCCAGTGATGTTTTTCCACCTAGTATTTTTTCACCGGGTGCAAAATTTGGTACGAAAGTTATTTTAATATCTTCGTTGTTGTCTTGAATGTATATTTTAAAATCTGAAATATTTCTTTGCTCTTTCTTGAATTCATCCAAAACCATGAGCAAGTTCTCAAGATTTTTTCCGGAAATTTTGTCTTCCAAGTTTTCTATGTCGGGTGTGTATTTTTCCATATCTATATCGGAATAAGAAAGGTTTGTTGGAGTACTTTGCTAATTAATATTTATTTTATTTATTATATATTTGTGTTTTTACCATATATTATCATTGTCGAACAAAGTGATGATTTTTGATTTGCTTTGACTATTATGTATCCCCACGAGAAAGAAAAAAAATCCTCGTACTTTGTCGATGTTTCAGCTGATTGACCTAGTGAATTTGAAATTAACTTACTTAGATATTTTTTCTCATTGATCATGTCTGAGTGACTGGAGTCATATCCAAGTCTGTTTGTGATTCCATCTGCCCAGATTATTTCAATAATGAAAAGAATTCCGTTTTTAAATCTGATATTTACTCTTGTTTCCAGATTGAGAAATTTAATATTTTGCATGCTATATGTTTCAAATTCATTTATTTCTCCAAAACTTTCAAGAAAATTTATGTTTTTTATTTCTTTTGTTGATGTGTTTTTGTTTACGTGAAAATTCTCATTTATTTCGATATCGCCAGTATTCTTGTTTATATTCATTTGCGGTCTCGGAAATTTAAATATTTTTTTGCGTTAGCTTTGAGTTTTGATATATCTGAATCATCAATAAAGTATTGATCATGGACTGAAGTTTATGTGACGTGCTATAACCGATGGGACGACCTCAGTGGTAAACCGCTGATCAACCCGTCAAGCACGGTTCTGGCACCGAACAAGGTCATGCTGTGACGAGGAATATGATCACACAAAACTAAATATCTAGATAAAATTGAAAATGCCATGTGTTTTTCTTGGTTGCTGGTCATTGTTAATAATTTTTTTAATGAACATATCTTTCTTTAATGCAGTTTAATAAAATTCACTTTTGATAATTAATTTTAATTATTTTCTTGTCTTTTTTTGATATAAGATAAACCACCGTTCGACCCAGGGAGGTTTTTCCTCCTAACTTTGGACTCTCTCCTTTTGCAAGGTTTGGGTGGAATGTTAATTCTATTTCATCATCTTCCTCTTTTATGTGGATAATGAAATCTTCAATATTTTTTTGTTTTTTTTCAAAATCAATATAGGCAATTGTTGTATATCTAAAATATTTCCCAGAAATTTCGTCATCAAATTTTCGGACTTTTTCCATAATTTTTCTCCTTTAATTTTTTTGGACTCAATATTTTGTGCTGGTGATTTGTGGGTAAAAGTTCGGTGGTCACCATCTTGCCCATCACCTTGTCGAGCGCGATGGCGGCGTCGTCGGACAATACTTCCACCACGTAGGAAAAGTCGCGCGACAGGCTTTCGCTGGCGGCAAGGCTGTTGGCCAGGAACTGGATGCCGGCGGGGCCGTCGCCATGCGGGAAGTGCAGGCGCAGCAGGCGCTGGCCCTGCATGTCGCCCGTTAATGCCATCCATGCTGCCGTCGTATCGGGGAACTGGCTCATCGCGCATCGCTTCACGGTAGGAATCGTTGAGCGACTGTAGCAATAGCGAACACAAGCGTTTTGCGCCGCCGCAAGCTTCACTCTTTGAGTGAGGGCATCAATTGCATTTCGTAATGCATGTCGTCGCGGTCGCGCGGTGATGCTGCAGCGCTGAGGAAACTGTTGCAGCCGAGTCCGCCTTGTGGCGCGCTCGTCAATGCCAGTCCCCGCACCTCGCTGGCGCGCAGCACCAGTACGATCTGGTAGCGCACGAGCGACTGGCCGAACAGCATCAGCATGTGCCGCAACGCCTCGCTGCCAGGGGCGCGCGGCAGGAAGTTGGCGTGCTGCTGCGCCGTGAGCGGACCGAGGCGCAGGCGTACGGCCAGGTCGGGGCGGCGGCAGCGCTCGCCGATGGTGGCGCGCTGGCCCAGCACGGCATTGGCCATGCCCAGTGCTGTTTGTTCGCGCGGCGCCAGCGCGTCCATGGCGCCCGTCGCCTCGTCGATGTGGCAGGGCACGCCAAAGTGGTCGCTGAGGATGCGCGCCATGACGATGGACGAGATGTTGCGTTGCTGCAGCAAGCCGCTGTACAGGCCGATCGCCGCCTCGTCCTGGCCTTGGTCCTGGCCTTGGTCCTGGCCCGGCTGGCACGCGGCCAGGTCCAGCAGGCGCGACAGGAAGGCGCCGCTGTGGCCGGCCTGCTCGATACGGTATTTTTGCCATGCCTGGTAAAACAGGGTGACGGCACGGCTGGAAAATAGATCGAGAAAAGCGCGCGCGCTGGTGTCGCGTTCGCTATGCTGGTGCGCGGCGATGCGCTCCGAATAGTGGCTGGGCAAGCTGCCCTGGCAGCCCAGCAAGCCCATGAAGGCGGGCGTGAGGTGGATATGTTGTAAATGACCCGACAGCAGCGCTTGCAGCAAGGCATCCGCATCGTCGATGCCGTTTGTCGTGAGCGCCTCGATCTGGCTGGCGGGAAAGCGCAGCGAGACGCTGTTGTCGAAGCGCATGATCTTTGCCAGCGCCGTGTGTTCATCGATGCCGTGTTCGGCCAGCCACGCCAGCAGCAGGCGCAGCGCCTGGAAGCACTCGAAGCGCTGCGGCGCGTCGAGCAATTGCTGGATCACGCTGGGGTGGCGTCGGCGCTGCGTTCCGGGCATCGGATGAGTTCCTCGCCGCTGCGCTGCGACAGCAGCGTCAGTTGGCTAAAGCAGTTGAGCTGGCTGTTCAGGGCGAAGTAGCGCTGCAGCACCTGGGCAAAAATATAGATGCTGCTGCCGACGAAGGCTTGTTCGTCGATGCCCAGGCGGATGGCGATGCCGGGCATCAGGGTGGGAAACGGCACAGTCGGCATCCACGCGCGCGTGCTGCCGTGTTCGAGCGTGACGATGCCCTGGATCAGGCGCTGCGTGGTGGGCGAACGGGGCAGGTCGTACAGGCTGAGCATTTTCTGGAATTCGCCCAGGCCCGATTGCGTCAGGCCCGAGTAATTGAGCGACAGGTGCGCAATCAGCCGCCAGTGCGTGTCGGCCAGGAAGCGCATGCTGGGCGTGGGCTTGCGCAGGAAGCGCGCGGGGATGCCGTCGGGTACGTCTTCGGCCAGCAGGTCGCCGCCGGGCAAGCCGTAATGCAACTGTGTGGGCAAGTCGCGGTTGCTGCACAGCAGTTGCGTCGAGACGGTGGCGCAGGCCGCGCTGCCCGGTGAAAATTGCGGGTCGATCAGGCAGAGGCGCATTTCGTGGCCGGGACTGATGGCCGCCACGGTTTCGTCACGGCGCGCCAGCCAGTATTGGCCATGCTCCTGGCCATGCTCTGCCTGAGAACCCTGCAGCGAGGCATACAGCGGCAAGAAGGTGCTCAGGCGCTCGCCGGCCTCGTCCTTGCGCACCACGGTGACGGCCTCGATGCTGTGGATGTCGTAGGCGAACGCATGTGTGGCATCGGCCAGCAGGGCGTAGTCGGGCTCGGTATGCGTGAGGCGGATCGGCACGCCGGACTTGGCGAACAGGTTGACGACAGGCGTGCATCCCAGCAAGAGGTTGTCGGGGCTGACGCCGGACAAGAGACGCGCCTCGTGGCTGTCGCTGCGCACGCCCTTGAGCGGCAGGTGCAAGGTGAACTGGCGGCATTGCCTCGGCAACAGGAGCGCCAGCCGGGACCAGGCGATATCGATGAAATGGAATTTTTCCGGAAAGGCGAAATACTCGGTCAGCAGGCGCAGCGCCGGGTGCGAACGGGCGGAAATGGGGATCAGCGCGTCGTCGTCCGCATAGCCGGCCGGCATCAGCAGCGTGCCATCGACAGCCAGCCACGGGCTGTGGTCATCCAGCGCCACGTACGCGCCCGCGCCGCGCAGGAACAGGGCGTCGAGCAGGGCCGCGCGCACGGACGGTTCGCCATCGGCAAACAGGCGCAGGCTGGCAAAACCCGGCTGATCCAGATGGTAGTTGTCGCTGCTGCTGGTGAATTGAATGCTGAGCAAGGCGCTGGCACCGTCGGGCAGGCGCAGGCCGGGCGGCGCATCGATGATGGCTGAAAAATGCAGGCGAGAAATGGTCAGCGGCGCCAGGGTTACGTCATACGCGCTGGTGAATTTGCAGGCCACGCCTTGCACCGGCTGCGAGCGCAGCACGGTGCCGCGCGCAATATGCACAAGCTGGGCCAGCTGGCCGCCACCGGGCGCTTCGTCGGCAGCGATGCGCACGATGGAGCACGAAGGAAACGGCCGCAGGTAGTGCGGGTACAGGGTGTCGAGCAGGGAATGCGTAAATTGCGGATAGGCGTCGTCGAGGCGTTTTGACACGCGCGCCGTGAGCAGGGCAACGGACTGGATCAGGCGTTCGACATGCGGATCTTCGCAGGTGTCGCCGGCGATCAGCAGGCGCCCGGCCGCTTTCGGATAGCGGCTGGAAAACTCGCGCGTGTACTGGCGAAACAAGCCCAGCTCACGCTCGTAATACGGCAGCAGTTGTTCCACGGTCGCGCTCTCCGCCAGCTGGAAAGCTTCATGCTGGCATCAGGCGCGACCGTGGATGTTGATGCGTGACAATGATTCTTAGAAATGGTACTCCGCGCGTATCATCGGCGTCTTCGCCGTCTGGCCCACATTGCCCGTGGTGGCGGCCGAGTTGCCGAACTTGTTTTTCCAGTACTGGTATTCCAGGCCCACGCGGAAGGTGTTTTTCGGACTGCCGAGGGCCGCGCCCACGTCGAACATCACTTGCATGTCGATATTCGTTTCCACCGCCGTCTTGCGTCCCACTTCATCGTTGCCTTTGGAATCGATGAGGTTAAAGAAGCCTTCGAACGAGAACAGCGGCGACAGGGGAATGCCCCAGGCGCCCGTCAGCATGGCGTGCGTTTTATACGTGTAGCGGCCCGTCACTTGCGAGATGGGCGGGAAGGCGCCGCTGGGGGCATTGCTTTCACGCAGCAACAGCAGGCTGGTGTTGAAGAAGCCGGGCACGTCCCACATCAGGGTCGGGCCGGCCACCAGCATGCGCTTGCGCGAGTTGTAGCCGACATCATTTTTCGTGTTGACGTCGAAGCCCAGGGTGACGCCGACGCCGCGCACGGGGCCGAACTTGATGTCGCTGCCGCGCACCTTGCCGATGTCGATGGTGTTGCGGTACACCAGATACGCCTCTTGCGCGCCGGAAGTCTTGCCCAGCGCGCCAGGGTCCTTGCTGTCGGACATGAGGAAATCGAGGTTGACGAAGTTGCTGCCGTATTTGTAGCCGCTGGCGTGCGTGATGGCAAAGATGTTTTTCTTGATGTCATCGGGATTGAATGGCTCGCGGTAGTCACTGCCGGCGCGCCAGCTCAGCGAGGTGTCGCTCCATTCGGCAGCCTGGGCGGTCGCTCCCAGGCCCAGGGTCGTGGCAAGGCACAGGCAAGGCAACAGACACGGTAAGATTTTTGGCACTTTCGGCTCCTGATGGCGGTGTTGGAAAACGGATACAAGGGATGGCGGGGCGCGTAGAGCGCATGATGCGCTGCGTTGCCGCAGAATGCGCGCCGTTCAATCCATGATGGGAGAGACGCGGCGTCAGATAATATGCAGTATTTACATACCTACTATCATTTCTTGCATATAATCATCGCATCTTCCAGCCCTTGTGGGGCAAGGCGGGGGCTGCAAAGCAGCTAATTTTTTTCAAAATTGTATACAGGTGTTGTTTTTTTGCAGAAATAGAAATGGACTGCCAAACGCCAGCCCCCAAGCATCCGCGGATGCCGATACGATAGCTATCGCGATGGCTTGACGCCGCGCCGATCGATAGACGGACAACTTAGCTAGGCACGAAAAAACAATGACGGCACGTCTGGAATTACACGACATCAGCAAGCGCTATCCGTCCGTGGTGGCGAATGACGGCATCCACCTCACCGTGGCGCCCGGACAGATTCACGCCGTGCTCGGCGAAAACGGTGCCGGCAAATCGACCTTGATGAAAATCATCTATGGCGCCGTGCAACCCGATGGCGGGCGCATCCTGTGGAATGGCCGCGAGGTCGAGATCGCCAACCCGTCGGCCGCGCGCGCGCTGGGCATCGCCATGGTGTTCCAGCACTTTTCCCTGTTCGACACGCTCACCGTGACGGAAAACATCGCCCTCGGTTTGCCCGCCGGCACCAACATGGCGGAACTGGCGCAGCGCATCGAGGCGACGGCGCGCCAGTACGGTCTGGACCTGGAACCGCAGCGCCACGTGCACACCTTGTCGGTGGGCGAATGCCAGCGCGTGGAAATCGTGCGCGCCCTGCTGGCCAAGCCGCAACTGTTGATCCTCGATGAACCGACTTCCGTGCTGACGCCGGGCGCCGTGGAGAAACTGTTTACTACCTTGCGCCAGCTGGCAGCCGAAGGCTGCAGCATCCTGTACATCAGCCACAAGCTCGACGAAATCCGCGCCCTGTGCCATACCTGCACGGTGGTGCGCGCCGGCAAGAACGCGGGCGTGTGCGATCCCACTCAGGAATCGGCGGCCAGCCTGTCGCGCATGATGATCGGCGCCGAGCCGCCCGCCGTCACGCGCGTGGCGCGCACGCCCGGTGCCGTCATGCTGAGCGTCAAGGCTTTGGACTTGCCGAAGAGCCACCCGTTTGCTACTGAGTTGTGCGATATCAATTTCGACGTGCGCGCGGGCGAGATCGTCGGCATCGCGGGCGTGTCCGGCAATGGCCAGCAGGAATTGCTGGCCGCCCTGTCGGGCGAGGACATGCGCGCGGCCCCCGCCAGCATCGTGCTGAACGGCACGCCGGCGGGACGCTTGCCGCCGGGACGCCGGCGCGCGCTGGGCTTCGGCTTCGTGCCGGAGGAGCGGCTGGGACGCGGCGCCGTGCCCGACATGGGGCTGGCCGACAACGTGTTGTTGAGCTTGCAGACCCCCGCCACCATCCGCCACGGCTTCGTGCGTCATCACGTCATCGCGCAGCGGGCGGCCGCCATCATCGAGCGCTTCCAGGTGAAGGCGGGTGGGCCGCAGGCGCTGGCGCGCAGCTTGTCTGGAGGCAATTTGCAGAAATACATAGTCGGACGCGAAGTCATGCGCGAGCCCGCCGTGCTGGTGGTGGCGCAGCCGACCTGGGGCGTGGACGTGGGCGCGGCCGCGCAAATCCGCGCCGAATTGCTGGCGCTGCGCGACGCCGGTTGCGCCTTGTTGGTGGTATCGGAGGAACTCGATGAATTGTTCGAGATCAGCGATCGCTTGCTGGTGATGGCGAAAGGAAAGATTTCACCTTCGCTCGAGGTGGGGGAGGCCAGCGTGGCCCAGGTGGGACAATGGATGAGCGGGCTGTGGCCGCAGGAGGTAGCCCATGGCTAAGTTTGCCTTGCAGCTGGAAAAGCGTCAGGTATACCCGAAGGAGGTAGCCCATGGCTAAGTTTGCCTTGCGCCTGGAAGCCCGTCCTACACCGTCGAAGCTGATGTCGTGGCTGTCGCCCGTGCTGGCCGTGCTGCTCACCGTGCTGTGCGGCGCGCTGCTATTTGTTGCGCTGGGACACGATCCACTGGCGGGACTGGCCGTCTTCTTCGTGGAACCCTTGCGCGACGCGCACGGCTGGTCCGAGCTGGGCATCAAGGTGGCGCCGCTGCTGTTGATCGCCGTGGGCCTGGCCATCTGCTTTCGCGCCAACATCTATAACATCGGCGCGGAAGGGCAGCTGACCCTGGGCGCCATCTGCGGCGGCGCGGCAGCCCTGTACCTGGACGATGGCGTGGGCGGCGCGACCGTCATCGGCGTGTCCCTGCTGGCCGGCATGGCGGGCGGCATGGCGTGGGCGGGCCTGATGGCGTGGCTGCGTGACCGCTACAACGCCAGCGAAATCCTCGTCTCGCTGATGCTGGTCTACATCGCGCAATTGCTGCTCAGCTATCTCGTGTACGGCGTGTTGCGCGACCCGGAAGGCTTCAACTTCCCTCAGTCGAAACTGCTGTCCGACGGCTTGCTGTTGCCGATGGTGATCAGCGACACGCGCTTGCATGTGGGCATCATCTTCGCCTTGCTGGCCTCGCTGGGCGGCTGGCTGTATTTGTCGCGCAGCATTTCGGGTTTTCGCCTGCGCGTGGGCGGCATGGCACCGGCTGCCGCGCGGTATGCGGGCTTTTCTTCGCGCAAGACTTTATGGTCGTCCCTGCTGATCTGCGGCGCCCTGTCCGGCCTGGCGGGCGCCTGCGAAGTGCTGGGACCGATGGGGCAGCTCACGCCTACGGTCTCGCCCGGCTACGGCTTTGCCGCCATCATCGTCGCCTTCGTGGGGCGCTTGCATCCCGTCGGCGTCCTCTTTTCCAGCTTCGTCATGGCTCTGTTCTATATCGGCGGCGAACTGGCGCAATCGCGCCTGGGGCTGCCCAGCGCGATCACGGGTGTGTTCCAGGGCATCTTGCTGTTCGCCTTGCTCGCTTGCGACGTGCTGATCCAATACAAATTGCGCTGGAGAAAACATGGATAACCTGGCCCTGACGATAGCGCCCTTGATCGCCGCCAGCATCAATGCGGGCACGCCGCTGATGCTCGCCGCGCTCGGTTTATTGGTGAATGAAAAGGCGGGCGTGGTGAACCTGGGCGCGGAAGGCATGATGCTGGTGTCGGCCATCACGGGCTTTGCCGTGGCCGTCAACACGGGCAGCCCCACCCTGGGTTTTCTGGCGGGGGCGGGCGCCAGCATGGTGTTGTCCGGCTTCTTTGCCTGGCTGACCGTATGGCTGGGCACGAACCAGTACGCGACGGGCCTGGCCTTGTCGCTGTTCGGCGCGGGCGCGTCCACGTACATCGGCCTGAAGTATGTGGGCAACAGCTTGCAGAACGGCCGCTTCGGCATCCCTTTATTGGAAGACATTCCCGTGCTGGGGCCGGCCCTGTTCCGCCAGCATCCGATGGTGTATCTGTCGCTGCTGCTGTGCGTGGCCATCGCCTGGTTTTTGTACCGCACGCGGGCGGGACTGGTGCTGCGCGCCGTGGGCGAGTCGCCGGCGTCCGCGCATGCGCTCGGCTACCCCGTGCGCCGCATCCGCCTGGCGGCCGTGCTGTTCGGCGGCGCCTGCTGCGGCCTGGCCGGCGCGTTTTTATCGCTCGTGTACACGCCGCTGTGG
Source organism: Janthinobacterium sp. 78 (assembly GCF_003096775.1). Taxonomy (NCBI): domain Bacteria; kingdom Pseudomonadati; phylum Pseudomonadota; class Betaproteobacteria; order Burkholderiales; family Oxalobacteraceae; genus Janthinobacterium; species Janthinobacterium sp. 78. The sequence goes on from NZ_QENT01000001.1 coordinate 1,627,649, forward strand.
GTCGAGGGCATGGTGGCGGGGCGCGGATGGATCGCGCTGGCGCTGACCACGTTTGCCACCTGGCGCCCCGCGCGCGTGGTGGGCGGCGCCTACCTGTTTGGCGGCATCACCATTCTGACCTTCCATGCGCAGGCGCTGGGCGTGCCCATTGCTTCGCAACTGCTGTCGATGTTGCCGTATCTGGCGGCCATCGTCGTGCTCGTGCTCATTTCCAGCAATGCCAATTACATCAAGCTCAACATGCCCGCTTCACTGGGGAAAAATTTCAACCCCGGAAATTAATCACTCACCACAAGGAAAACCATGTCCAAGAAATTACTGTGCGCCGCCGTTTGCAGTGCCATTCTGATGCCTGCCATGGCCGCCGCGCCCGCCGCCGCTCCATTGAATGTCGGTTTTGTTTACATCAGCCCCATCGGCGACGCTGGCTGGACCACTCAGCATGATCAGGCGCGCAAGGAAATGGAAAAGGCGCTGGGCAACAAGATCACTACCAAGTTTGTGGAAAACGTGCCGGAGAGCGCCGATGCGGAACGCGTGATCCGCGACCTGGCGCAAACGGGCAGCAAGCTGGTCATCACGACTTCGTTCGGTTACATGAATCCCACCTTGAAAGTGGCGAAGCAATTTCCTAATGTGAAGTTCATCCACCTGACTGGCTACAAGACGGCCGTCAACGTGGCCAACACGAATGCCCGTTTCTACGAAGGCCGCTACCTGGCTGGCGTGTTGGCAGGCAAGATGAGCAAGACGCATGTGGCCGGTTATGTGGCGGCGTTTCCCATCCCGGAAGTGTTGCAGGGCGTCAACGCCTTCACGCGCGGCATGCGCAGCGTCGACCCGAAGGCGGAAGTGAAAGTGGTGTGGGTGAATAGCTGGTTCGATCCGGGCAAGGAGCGCGACGCGGCCATCACCCTGATCGGCCAGGGCGCCGACGTGGTCACCCACCACACGGACTCGACCGCCGTGGTGCAGGCGGCGGAAGAGAAGGGCAAGTATGCGATCGCCTACCACTCGGACATGAAAAAGTACGGGCCGAAGGCGCAGCTGGCTGCCGTCACCCACCATTGGGGCGAGTACTATACGAAGCAGGCGCAAGCTGTGCTGGACGGTACGTGGAAGTCCAGCAGCACCTGGGGCGGCATCAAGGATGGCATGGTCAAGCTGGAAGGCATCAACGCCGCCGTGCCCGCCGATGTGAAACAGTTTGTATTGGCGCGTGAGAAAGACTTGGTTGCTGGCAAGCTCAATCCTTTCAGCGCGCCGATCAAGGATAACGATGGCAAGGTGCGCCTGGATAAAGGCGTGCTGGACGATGCGGCGCTGACGAAGATGGATTATTTTGTCGAAGGCGTGGCAGGGAAAGTTTCCGGAAAGTAATAGGTTTGAGTTTGAACTTGCTGTAATATTGCCGGAAACGGGAGCAAGGCCGGGGATACATGCGCATTCCCGGCCCATCCACATAGCAGAGCCTGCATAGGCCCGTACCGGAGATCGACCCATGGACAGACTGGAAGTATTCAAGATTATCGCGCTGCAAGCGAGCAAGGGCGAGCTGACGTTCCCCGCCAACGTCAAGGCCACCTTGAAGCTGCAGGAAGCGCTGGATGACCCCGATTGCCATATCGAAGCGGCCGCCCGCATGGTCATGGCCGAGCCGCTGCTGTCGGCGCGGGTCGTGGCCTTGGCCAACTCGGCCGCCTACAACCGTTCTGGCAATGAAATCGCCAATGTGCGCGCAGCCGTCTCGCGCCTGGGATTTGCCACCTTGAAATCGATGGTGGCGTCCGTCATCGTGCGCCAGCTGGGCAGCCAGATTACCGACCCGCAATTGCGCGCCAAGGGGGCCAAGCTGTGGGAGCACACGGCCCACGTGGCGGCATTGAGCCAGGTCATCGCGCGCAAAGTCACGCATGTGGACGTGGAAACGGCCATGTTCGCCGCCATCGTGCACGAGGTGGGTGGCTTTTATCTGCTGTCGCGCGCCGAGGAATATCCTGGCTTGCTCGACGACAACACGGAAGACTGGATCGAATACGGCGAAAAACTGATCGGCCGCGGCGTGCTGCGCCAGTTGCAAGTACCCGACATGGTCTTGCAGGCCGTGGAAGGCATGTGGCATGGCGGCAGCCCGTTCCCGCCCCGCACCTTGGGCGCGACCCTGGTGCTGGCCAACGATCTGTCGCCTGTCGGCTCGCCCCTGCACCCGCCGGAAAGCGCCGAGCGGCGCCTGGCAGCGGCGAAGATCGACTTTGGGATTGGTGGCAGCACCCTGCACACGATACTCGAGGAATCTGCCGAAGAGATCGAATCGCTGGCGGCGGCCCTGCTGGTCTGACGCTTCCCCATCGCCTATCCCCGCCCTTGTTGCGGGGATTTTTTTCGTCCGCATTTTGCTGCGCTTGCCCCATGGCATACAATCGCCGGCCCGGCTATCCGCCGGACTGAATGTCTCCTCTTACCCAAAGGATCTTATGCAGAAGCTGTTTTCTTCCCTCGCCTTGACTGCGCTGGCGTTTTCCGCGCAAGCCGCTGCCGGTTTGCCCGTGGTACAGGAAGCGCCGCTGCGCGCCCACCTGGCCTTCCTGTCCAACGATTTATTGGAAGGCCGGGGCACGGGTCAACGCGGTGCCGACCTGACGGTGGCGTATCTGGAAACCCAGGCGCAGATGGCCGGTTTGCGCCCCGTGCGCGGCAACAGCTACCGCCAGAGCGTGCAGATCGCCGGCGTGAAGTCGCTGCCTGCCGCGAGCAGCCTGCAGGCGCTGGCCGGTGGCAAGGCCGTGCCGCTGGCGTTCGGCCCGGACTGGGTCTGGGCCACGGGCGACTCCGTTGCCGCGCACACGTTCGATGCGCCGTTGGTGTTCGTCGGCTATGGCATCACGGCGCCGGAAGAGGGCTGGAACGATTTCAAGGGCGCCGATGTCAAAGACAAGATCGTCGTCATGATGGTCAACGACCCGCAGCCGACCACTCTTGATCCGAACCGCTTTGCCGGCAAGGCGCTGACCTATTACGGCCGCTGGACGTATAAATTCGAGGAAGCCAAACGCCAGGGCGCCGCTGGCGTGTTGCTGATCCACACGAAACCGTCGGCCTCGTACGACTGGAGCGTGGTGCAGAACAGCTGGAGCGGCAGCGAGCGCTTCCAATTGGCGGAGCGCATTGCCGGCACTCCCCTGCAGGGCTGGATCGCGGAAGACGCGGCGCGCCGTCTGTTTGCGGCCGGCGGGCAAGACCTGGACGCCTTGCGCGCGCAAGCGGAAAGCAAGGACTTCAAGGCCGTCGCCTTGAATGCCAAGCTGAGCGGCGAAATGAAGTCCATCGTGCGCAAGGTGGAACAATTCAATATCGCCGGCATGGTGCCAGGCACCGACCCTTCATTGAAGGATGAAGCCGTCATCTACAGCGGCCACTGGGACCACCTGGGCCAGCAAGGTAAGAGTGACGAAAAAGCGGGAGACACGATTTACAACGGCGCCGTCGACAACGCCTCGGGCACGGCCGGCTTGCTGGCCATGGCCCAGGAAGCCGTGAAAAATCCGGCGAAGCGCACGCAGATTTTCCTGTGGGTGGCGGCCGAAGAGCAGGGCTTGTTGGGCAGCGCCGCGTATGCGGCCGATCCGCTGTGGCCTTTGAGCAAGACGGCGGCCGCGCTGAACCTCGATAGCTTGAATTTCGTCGGTGCCACGCATGACATCGGCGCGCAGGGCAGCGAGCGCACGGAGCTGGGGGCGATGGCGGCGGCAACCGCCAAAGCCATGGGCATGCATATCGCTGCCGCGCGTCCTGACCTGGCCGGCGGCTATTTCCGCAGCGACCATTTCAGCTTTGCCAAGGCGGGCGTGCCCGCGTTTTCTATCAATGGCGGCCGCGAGTACATCAAGGACGTGGCGGCGTCGAAAGCCAAGGCGGCCGCGTATGGCCCCCGCTACCATCAAGTCACCGATGAGTACGATGCCAGCTGGGATTTGTCCGGCATGACGCAGCAGGCGCAATTTACGCTGAACCTGGGGCAAGCCGTGGCCAACGCGGCGAAAATGCCGGCCTGGAAGGCGGGCGATGCGTTTGGCAAGGCGCGCGAGCAGGCTGCGAAATAAGACGTGGTCCGTGCATACTTTGTCGGGTTACGCGCTGGCGCGCTAACCCGACCTACGCACTTGCTCCAAGCGAACAGGCGTAGGTCGGATTAGTGCGGCGAGGCCGCGCGTAATCCGACAACACGGTTGGCCCCGCAGCGCCGGATCAAGCCGCCCGTTCCAGCCTGCGCTGTGTATGCCGGTACTTGCTCCACACGATCAGCAGCAACAGCGGCATGGCGCCGCCCACCATGCACAGGGCGGGCCAGCCGCCAGCGGCGAAGCTGGCGCTGGCCAGGGCCGAACCGGCCGACGCGCCGATGAAGCCGCCCGCGATGAACACGGTGGTGACCCTTGCGCGCGCATGCGGCGCCAGTTTATAGATGATCGACTGGTGCGTCACTTGCAAGCCCATCACGCCCATGTCCAGCAGGACGATGCCGATCAACAGCAGTACCAGCGAATGCGCGCCGAAGCCGATCAGGGCCCAGCCCGCGATCGAGGCGACGGCCAGCAGCCAGGTGGCCTGGCGCGCGTAGCCGCGGTCGGCCATGCGGCCCGCCGTATTCGCGGCAAAGGCACCCGTGGCGCCGGCCAGGCCGAACAGGCCGATCTGCATTTCCGAATAGTGGTAGGGCGCGCCGCTAAGTAAAAAGGTCAGGCCCGTCCAGAACACGCTGAAAGTGCCCAGACCCAGGCCCGAGAACAGGGCGCGCTGGCGCAGCAACGGTTCCTGGCGGATGATGTCGGCCAAGGAGGCCATCAGCTTGCCGTATTGCAGCTTGCCACGCGGCGCTTCATTCGGCAGGATGCGGCGCAGCATGACGAGCAGGGCTGCGACGACGATGGCGGCCAGCACGTAGACGCTGCGCCAGCCGCCGCTGATCTGCGACACCGTGCCGGAGACGGTACGCGCCAGCAGAATTCCCAACAATAAACCCGTCATGACGGTGCCCACCATGCGGCCCCGGCTGTGATCGGGTGCATACGAGGCCACCATGGCCGTCACCACCATCAAGGCGCTGGCCGTGATTCCCATCAAGACGCTGGCGATGGCGAAGACGATGATGTTCTGGCTGGTGGCGGCCAGCAGCAGGGCGCCGATCTTGGCGATCAGCATCCACGTCAGCAATTGGCGGCGGTTCAGCACGTCGCTGAGGGGCACCAGAAACACGATGCCCAGCACATAGCCGATCTGCGTGGCCGTGACCAGGTAGCCTGCTTGCGGCACGCTGACGCCAAACGAGGCGGCCAGCATCGAGGTGAGCGGCTGCACGTAGTACAGGCTGGCGACGAGCACGCCGGCGGACAGGGCGAACAACAGGATGCGCGTCGACGTCAGCAAGGCGCTGGCGTCGATAGTGGATGGTGTTGATTTCATGCGATACAACTTTCTTGGAATGACGCTTTTGGATCAGCATGATAGCGGGGCTGCGCATATCCTGCCGGGCAGGGCCGGTTTTGACCTTGCCCGGCATGCTGATCAGCAATTATCCAAAGGCCATTCAGCCAGCATTCAGCCGTCGCGCAGCACCGTGCGAAAGCCGATATGCGCGGCGCCCAGGTCCGCTTCCTGTGCTTCGCGGGCCGAGGCGCGGTAGCGCACGCAAAAGTCGGGCGAACACAGGAAGGAGCCGCCCTTGATGACCATGGGCTGGTTGGGCTGCAGCGGCGCCGTGTGCCGTGCTGCGGCGGCCACGGCGGCCGTGTCGCCATTCGCGTGCGCCTGGTGTGTGCCGCTGTAGGCGTCGCGCGTCCATTCCCAGGCATTGCCGATCATGTCATACAAGGCAAAGGCGTTGGCCTGATAGCAGCCGACGGGCGCCAGGCCCGCATGATGGTCTTGCTGCGTATTGAGCAGAGGGAACGCGCCTTGCCAGTAATTGGCCGTCGGTTGGCGCTGGCGGTCGACGGGTGCCTTGTCGAGCTCGGCGTCGCTGCGGCCCGCCTTGGCCGCGTATTCCCATTCCGCTTCCGTGGGCAGGTCGCGCCCGAGCCAGCGCGCATAGGCCAGCGCATCGGCTTGCGTCACCATGGTGACTGGCGTGTTGCCGGCAGGCGCGCCAGATGCGGGACCGGTGGGATGGCGCCAGTCGGCGCCCTTCACATACGTCCACCACGCGTAGGGCCGCCGGGCCAGCTCTTCCTGCGTGGGCTGGTGGAAGACGACGGCGCCGCCTTCCTGTTCCGCCTGCGTCACGTAGCCGGTGGCCTGCACGAAGGCGGAGAACTGGGCGTTGCTCACTTCCGTCTGGTCCATCCAGAAGCCGGCCACTGCCTGCGACGCCATGGCCGGGCGCTCATCGGCGTAGCCTTGCTGGCTGCCGAGGGTAAAGTTGCCCGATGGTATCCAGGCCATGCCCGCCTGTTTCTGGCGGCCCCAGCCTGCGGGCAAGCCCGTGCCTGCCGCGCACAGCGCTTCGCTGCCCAGCGCCGCCGGCACGGGCCGGGCGGCGGCCTGGGCGGCAGGCAGCCTGTCGCAGCCGCTCAGCTGCAGGCTGGCCAGCAGCATGGCGGCCAGGGAGGCGATGCGCAGCCTCATGGGCGGCCTGCCGCGGCTTTTTCATCATCCTTGGGCTCGGCGGGGAACTTGATGCCGTAGAAGCCGCCCGGACGCAGCGGTTCGACGCCGCCCACTTGCTGCATATAGGTCTTCCATTGCGCCACCAGCTGCGCCGTCAGTGCCGCATGCTGGTCCGCCACGTCATGGTTTTCACCGCGGTCCGAGTGCAGGTCGAACAGCTGCCAGGCGCCGGAGACGGGGCCTTGCGGCGGTTCCGCCCAGACGGCTTTCCAGCGGCCATCGGCGCTGAACAGGTAGGCGCGGCCATACGACTCGTCGCCGAACGGCGCCGTGTGCACGGGACCGGCGTGGCGCTCCTGCAGCAGCGGCAGCAGCGATTTGCCCGTGATGGGGTAGACATGGCGCGCGCCATGCACGACCTTGCCCAGGTTGCGGTCGCGTCCCGTCTTCGCGTCGATGTCGGCCGGCGCCGGCTGCGAGGGCGCGGCGATGCCGGCCAGGTCGAGGAAGGTGGCCGTGTTGTCCGTCACGAAGGTAAAGGTGCGCAGCGGCGCGGCGCCCTGCTGCTGGCCCGGCAGGCGCACGATCAGCGGCGTCGAGACGCCCCCTTCGTGGAAGTTGCCCTTGACGTTGCGGAACGGCGCCGCGCTCACCTCGGCCCAGCGCAAGCCGTACTGCAGGCGCTGCGCGCTGGCCTTGCCATTGTCGCGGCCCAGCTGCGCATAGGCTTCGGGCTGTGCGTTGGCTTCGTCGGTGCGTTTCGGATCGTCGCCGCCATTGATGGGCCAGCCTTCGGCGCCGTTATCGGACTGGAACATGATGAAGGTATTGTCGTACTCGCCGATATCCTTCAGGTGCTGGATCAGCAGGCCGATGTTGTGGTCGAGGTTATCCACCATGCCCGCGTAGATTTCCATGTAGCGCGCCTGGGCTTTTTTCTCCAGCGGCGTCAGGCTGCTCCAGCGCTTGTTGACATTGCCGGGGCCATGGTCGACATAGCCCAGTTCCGCGCCATGGTTGGCGTTCACGTAGCGCGCCCGCGGCGTGTCGTTGTTGGCGCTGGCCGGCGTGCGCGTGAGCAGGTCGGGCACGCCGCCGAACGGCGTGAAGTCGGCGGGAATGATGCCCAGTGCCTTCATGCGCGCGATGCGCGCAGCGCGCACCACCTCGTAGCCCTGGTCATAGCGGCCCTTGTATTTGCTCAGGTAGGGCTCCGGCACTTGCAGCGGCCAGTGCGGCGAGGTGTAGGCGGCGTAGGCAAAGAAGGGCTTGCCGTCGCCGCGCCGGGAATCGATGTAGCTGATCAGCTTTTGCGTATAGAAATCGGTGGAATAAAACGCTTCCGGGCTGCCGCCTGGCGTGCCGGGTTCGCCGGGGCGCACATAGCGGCCATCTTCCGTGTAGTTGCGCGAATCGGCCGGCTCGTGGCCGAAGTGATTGCGTGCCGCGCCCGGCAACAGCGCATAGCTGCGCTCGAAGCCCCACTGGTCGGGCGTCTTGCCCTTGTCGGCGGCGCCGCCGACGATGCTGGAACCGAGGTGCCATTTGCCGGCCATGTAGGTGTGGTAGCCGCCATCCTTGAGCAATTGCGCCACCGACAGGGCGCTGTTGTTCAGGTAGCCCTCGTAGCCGGGCAAGCCGCGCCGTTCGTCGCGCGGCGCGCCCATCGTGCCTTCGCCCACCAGGTGGTGGTCGGTGCCGGAAATGAGCATCGAGCGCGTGATGGCGCAGACGGTGCCAGTATGGTGGTTGGTCAGCAGGCGCCCACCGCGCGCCAGGGCGTCGAGATTGGGCGTCTCGATTTCGCCGCCAAAGGCGCCGATGTCGGAATAGCCGAGGTCATCAGCCATGATGTAGAGGATGTTCGGCCTTTTCGGCACCGGCGCGGTGGGCGTGACGGGTGTGGCGAGGATGGTGGTGGGCGTCACGTCCAGCGCGCCATACGCGCTGAGGGTGGCGGCCAGACCGCTCAGGGCCAGGATGGCGCCGATCTTGCGGCCATGGCGGCGGGGGAGGGCAGGAGTGGTCATATCAGCTTTCCAGGATTTAAAGATCGATGCGGGCATTGAGCGAGATGGTGCGCGGCGCGCCTGCCTGCAGCGCGTTCGAGCCGGTGGAATTCCAGTAGCTGCGGTTGGTCAGGTTGCTGATTTCCAGGCGGTAACTGACGGCGTTTTCACCGACGCGGCTGCGGTAGGCGCCGCCCGCGCTGGCCAGGGTGACGGCCGGCACGCTCCAGGCATTGGCGCTGTTGGCCGCCTGCGCGCCCACATAGCTGGCGTTGGCATGCAGTGACAGGCCGGGCACGGCGCGCACCTTGGCGTTCACGCCCAGCGCCGCCTGGAAGCGCGGCGTGCTTTCGATGCGGTTGCCGACGATGGCGGGACTGGTGGCCTGGTACGTGGCGTCGAGCCAGGTGGCGCCGGCCGTCGCTTCGAGGTCGCGCGTGAGGTCAGCGCGGCCGTTCAGCTCCAGCCCCTGGTAGCGCAGTTCGCCGCCCTGCACGTAAATGCCCTGGCTGTTGCTGCTGTAATCGGCGTAGGCGGCGCCGCGCCTGATGCGGAACAAGGCGGCGCTGGCGCCCCATTTTGCGTGATCGGCCTTCAGGCCGAATTCCACTTGCCTGCTTTTCAGCGGGGCCAGTACGGTATTCGCATTCGCGTAGACATTCGATACGGTGCCGCCGTCTTCCAGCGCTTCCACGTAATTGCCGTACACGGTCAGCGTGTCCGAGGGCTGGTACAGCAGGGCCACGGTCGGCGTGAGCGGTTTCTTGTGATAGTGGCTGGTGCGCGCGCCGCTGGCGGCGAAGTTGTTGTTCTCGTAGTCCATGTAGCGCAAGCCCGCCAGCAGCGACCAGTGCGGCGCGAATGCCACCGTATCGCTGAGGAAAACCGATTTCTGCGTGTAGTCGGAAATGGTGTAGAAGGCCTGGCGGTTGACGTTCGAGGTATCGACCAGCACGGGCGGCGCCTGGTACAGATTGCCCGTGGTCTTGCCGCTGAAAATGCTCAGCGACGGCGTCACGTTGAGCGTGCGGTCCAGCGTCTGATAATTGAAGCCGGCGGCGATCTTGTGCACGATGGCGCCCGTGTGAACGTTGCCTTCGAGCATGCCTTGCAGCGAGTCATACGTCAGCGTGGGCGCGTAGAACGGGTTCAGGCGGTTGCTGTAGCCGCCCGACTGGCTCGTCAGATACAGCGTTTCATAGGCACTGTCGATGCGCTTTTTCGTATGGCCATAGCTGACATTGGCTTGCCAGTCGCTATTGATCTTCCACGCCAGCGCCGTGCTGGCCAGCCACATGGTCGAATCATAATAGGTGCTGGCATAGGCGCCCAAGTCGCGCTTGCCGCTGACGGGAGCGGGCAGGGCGCTGCGCACGGGAAACACGGCCAGCGACATGGTCGGCACGCCGCCTTGCAAGTCGCGTTCCTGGTACAGCAGCTGTGCGCTCCAGGTCAGGCCGGGCTGCAGGCGCGCATCGACGGCCAGCGCGCCCGCCTTGCGGCGCAGATCGGCGCCGTTGTACGTTTCGCCCTGTTCCTGCGACAGGTTGACGCGGTAGCCGTAGCGGCCATCCTCGTCCGCGCGGCCGCCCACGTCGATATGCTGGCTGAATACGCCACTGTCCGTGTAGCCGATGTCGGCGCTGAACAGGGGATGCTCGACGGGTTTTTTCGAGACGTAATTGATGATGCCGCCCGGCGCGCTGAAGCCGTACAAAAAACCCGTGGCGCCTTTCAGCAGCTGCACCGATTCGAACATTTCCAGCGGCAGTTCGACGCCATACATCTGGAAGGGCTGGCCATCGATCTTGTAGCCGTTGGTGAAATCGAGGGTCAGGCCGCGCACGCTGACGGCGTAGGCGCTTTGCGTGTAGGTGCCGCCTTTCGACGCCACCGAAGCGTCGCTGGCAAACAGCGTGCCCAGGCTCTTGATCTGCCGGTCCTCGATCTGCGCGCTGCTGACCTGGGCCGTGGAAAACGGCGTTTCCAGGTCCGAGCGCGCACCGAGGGCGCCCGCTGCCAGCCGCTCCACCGGGGCGCGGTCGCCGTTGACGGTGATGACGGCGATTGGGCCGGCCGCGGCCGCAGCCGATTCCGCCGCCGCGTCTGCCGTATCGCCTGCCGCCTGCGCCTGCAGGCCTGCACCCAGCATCAGGGTGGTGAAGAGGCTCAGTGTCCGGTAGCCTTGCGCTGCCTGTCGTTGCTTCATTGCGTCTGCTTTCATGTCAAAGGTGCGGTCAGCTCATGCGGACAGGCGTGTCGCGGCCTGGCCGGCGTGGCCATGGAAAATGGAGAGGGTGATGCTGCGTGGTGCCCGGTGCTGGTAGCAGGGGCGGAGAATCAGTGCGCCGCCAGGGCGCGCCATGGCGGTCCAGCCGTGGTAACGGCTGTTTCAACGAGAAACATCATAGAGGCCGCCTGACGCCGATGGAACGATTGATTTCGTATAAGGTAAGCCGGTAAATGTTGCAGGCAAAAAAATCCCGGCGATCGTTGCCGACGGCCGGGAAAAGGGTATACGGGGATATACCGAGGGAGGAAGATTTACTGCTGCTGCGCCAGTTGCGCATGCACCTGCGCCGTGATTTCATACGAGCGCAGGCGGTGCTGGTGCTCGAAAATTTGCGAGGTGATCATCAGCTCGTCGGCGCCCGTTTCGGCGATGAAGGAAGCCATCTTTGCCTTGACGGTGTCCGGTGCGCCGATGGCCGTGCACGACAGCACGGAGTCGAGCATGGCGCGTTCCTGCGGGCCCAGCTGCTCCAGATAACCGGGCACGGGCGGCTGCAGGCGCGACGGGCGGCCCGTGCGCAGGTTGACGAACGCCTGCTGCATCGAGGTGGCGCGCAGGTGCGCCTCGGCATCCGTGTCGGCGGCGAACACATTAAAGCCCAGCATCACGTACGGTTTGGCCAATTGTTGGGAAGGTTTGAAGTGGTCGCGGTAATACGCCACCGCTTGCAGCATCATCTGCGGCGCGAAGTGCGAGGCGAACGCATACGGCAAGCCCAGGTGGGCGGCCAGCTGGGCGCCGAACAGGCTCGAACCCAGTATCCACACGGGCACTTTCGCGCCCTTGCCGGGCACGGCCAGCACGCGCTGGCGCGGCTCGTCGGACATATAGTCGATCAATTCCAGCACGTCCTGCGGAAACTGTTCCGCGTCGGATTGCAGGTCGCGGCGCAGCGCGCGCGCCGTGGTCTGGTCGGAGCCGGGCGCGCGGCCCAGGCCCAGGTCGATGCGGCCCGGGTGCAGCGCTTCCAGTGTGCCGAACTGTTCCGCGATGACCAGCGGCGAATGGTTCGGCAGCATCACGCCGCCCGCACCCACGCGGATGGTTGTCGTGCCGGCCGCCACATGGGCGATGACGACGGCCGTGGCGGCGCTGGCGATGCCGGGCATGCCGTGGTGTTCGGCCAGCCAGTAGCGGTTGTAGCCCCAGCGTTCACCGTGCTGCGCCAGGTCCAGCGTGTTCTTGAACGATTGGCTGGCGTTGCTGCCTTCGGCGATGGGCGCGAGGTCGAGTATGGAAAATGGAATCATGGTAGCGATATCGGGACGTGGTGGAAAATCACAATGGACGATTTGTCTATCCCCTGACGCTGGCAGGGGCACCCATGGCAGCATGGCGGGGAAGACAGGCTGTGCACATGATAATGCGAATCGGGAATTTGCGTACTGATCGGTAAAAAACTCGCTAGGCGATGAACGCGATCCAGGGTAAACAGGTGCCGCTGAGCAAGCGCATTGGGCTGTACGTGTATAAGAGCCACCCCTTTAAAGGTGCGTCGTCACAGATGAGATAAAACCTGCACTCTTTGTCGCAAACATCATCTAACTGGGATAGGAGGAAACTGCCATGATGATGAATGCTGTGGTATCGCACTGCGCAAAAATCAGCCCGCTGACTGTAATGGCAAGGCTGGCGCTGCAACGTGCCCTCGACCCTGCTTGGGTCGATGCACTTTTCGAGCGTGAACGTGGCGCCCAATACCAGAGGGAGCTACTGTTCTCGACGACAGTCGAACTGATGTCCGTGGTCGCAGTTGGGCTGCGGCCATCGCTTCACGCTGCAGCGCAGGCTTACCCTGATTTGCCTGTTTCGGTGCAAGCTTTATATGACAAGGTCAAGCATACCGAGCCGAACCTGGTACGGGCTCTGGTCACCGGCAGCGTCGAGCGCCTTGGAGATGTGATCACGCCATTTTTGCAGGGGAATGCACCGCTGGTTCCGGGTTACCGCACCCGAATCGTGGACGGTAACCATTTGCCTGCAAGCGAAAAGCGGTTGAAGCCTTTACGCGCCTTTCGCGGCGCCGCATTGCCTGGCCAGTCCCTTGTGGTGTATGACCCTGATTCGGGCCTGGTCGTCGATATGGAGCCTTGCGAAGATGCACACTCGCAGGAACGCGCCGTGATGCCGCCGCTACTAGAGCGTTCGCATCCGGGCGACCTGTGGATTGCTGATCGCAACTTCAGCACGCGCATGATCCTGTCCGAATGGGATCGCCGTGGGTGTGCCTTCATCGTGCGTGAGCACGGTCGTACGCCCAATCCGGCACCGCTCGACGAGCTGACATATCGAGGGAGAATCGCGACCGGCGCCGTCTTTGAACAGTGCGTTGCCATCCCTGGAGCTACAGGACAGAAGGTAGCATTACGTCGTATTGAACTGCAACTTTACAAGCCCACTGACGATGGCGAAATGATGCTCCGATTACTGACGAATCTACCAAAAGAGCATTTCAGCGCACGTGCCATTGCTCGCCTATACAGCAAGCGCTGGCGGATCGAGACAATGTTCCAGCGGCTCGAATCGGTCTTGCACAGTGAAGTCAAGACTCTCGGACACCCGCGCGCAGCCCTGTTCGCGTTCGGCACCGCGATCCTGGCCTATAACGTGCTGACTGTCTTGCAGCGCGCGGTAAGCACCGCGCATGACTTGGTTGCCAGCGGCATTGAGCTATCGCCGTTTTATGTGGCCGTGGAGGTACGAGCGCACTATGCCGGCATGGTGATGGCTGTGCCAACCAAAGCATGGCGGCGCTACGACGCCATGTGTGCATCAGAGCTGAGCAAATTACTGCTTCAGATTGCCGCTTACGCCAAACCAAAAACGCTGCGCAAACACCCTCGCGGCCCGAAAAAAACAGCGAAAAAAGGCTACGTGGCCGGTGCTGTTGCCAGACGCCACGTATCAACGGCACGGGTATTAAAAGACGGGGCTGTCAATGTACACCTTTAAAGGGGTGTGTATAAGAGCCTATCCCAGTAGGGAGCGTCTTCTGCTGGCAGCGCATCAGGAGCGCGGACAAGGCGTGAGGAGGACGCGTGGCGAGCCACGCAACGACGAACAACGCAGTCCCCGCTTCTGAGGGGCGCCAGCAGGGGATGTATTCATCTACTGGGATAGGTTCTAAGTCTGAGGCATGGACGGGGAAGCGTTGCAACCGTTCCTGAAAACCCCATGCGCCGCCGCAGGTGAACATCAGCATCGATGCGCAATACCCGCTGGTGCCGGCAAACCCGGGTTCATCCCGGAAAAACAGCTGCGGTTGAGCTTGCAAATGTACACGGCTGTCTTGATCGCGCTGGCGAAATAGCTGCTTGTAAAAATAGACGGAAGTCATAGACTGCAAGCCTGAGACGAATCCGGGCGCCGAACTTTTTATGCGCATGCGGGTCTGACGTTTCCATATAGGAAGGGAGCAGCTATGCATGAGCAACAGGAAGCCCGGCTGGCGCCAGGCAGGGCAGGCGGGGTGGTGCCGCGCCTGAACCCGGACGAGGGGCGGTCATGAACTGGCCGCTGGAACTGGAAGTGGCGCACAAGCTGGCGCAGATGCGGGGCTGGCTGGAACAGGAACGTGCCGGTGCCGTGCGCCTGCGGGGCGTGGACTGGTTTGCGTGGGCCACGGCGGGCGCGTCGAACAGCCATAGCCATACGGCCGAGTGCGGCTGCGCGGAAGTGCTCGTGACGCGCGACGCGGCCTATATCCTGACCGACGAAGCCGAAGCCATGCGCATGCGCGAGGAAGAAGTGCGCGGGCCATGGACGTGGCAAGTGTCGCCCTGGATGCAGCCGCAGCTGTATGAGTTGCGCGAGCATTTCGTGCAGCATGCGGCCGGTGGTGCGCCTGTCTTGTCCGACCGGCCAGGCTTGCACGAGCGCAACCTGCCCGTGGCCCTGCGCGAAGAGCGGCTGGTGCTGCTGGAATCGGAGCAGCAGCGCTATCGCCAGGTGGGGCAGCTGGCTGCCGGCGCGGCCGCCGATGCGCTGCGCCATGCTCGCCCCGACTGGAGCGAGCAGGAACTGGCTGCCGCCTGCGTGCGCGCGCTGTGGCTGCGGGGCTTGCAGGCCGTGCATGTGCTGGTCAGCGGCGAGCAGCGCCAGCAGCGGTATCGGCGCGCGCCGGCGGCCCAGGAGGTGCTGGGCACGCAAGTCGTACTGGCCCTGTGCGCGCGGCGTTTCGGCCTGTGCGCCAGCCTCACTCGTCAACGCCGCTTCGGCCCGGCGCAGCATCGCGCCGATGGCGCGGCGGTGGCCATGGACGATGCCGATGCCGCCATGCTGGCGCTGGAAGCGGTGGCGCTCGACGCTTGCGAAACGGGCCATGCGCTGAGCATGGTGTATCACGCGCTCGACAGCGCTTACGCGTTTGCAGGCCAGCCCGATACGGTGCGTACCAGCCGGCAGGGCGGCATCCATGGCTACCTGGCGCCCGAAGTGGCGGCCGGCGCGCACACGGAAATCCTCCTCAAGCGGGGCATGGCGCTGGCCTTCCACCCGAGTCTGCCCGGCAGCACGGTGGAAGACACCTTTCTGCTCGACGGCAACCAATTGCACAACCTGACGCATGACCCGGCCTGGCCCTCGGCCATGGTGCAGGGGCGCAGCCGCCCGCTGACCCTGGCCTTGGCCTGATGCGGCCCTGTGCAGTAGCCATCGGCAGGGATCGGCAAGGCCCGGCAAGCCCCGGCAAGCCCCGGCAAGCCCCGGCAAGCCCCGGCACCTGTCAATAGCGCTGCATCACGCCTTTTTGCACGCTGACCCGCTCGCCGATCTGAAAAGCGGGCTGGGTATTTTGCATGAAGGTGCGTGTCGTGCCGTCGTCCAGGCGCAAGGTGACGCGGTATAGCATATTGCCGGCCGCACCCGAGGTGCTGCCGGCGGTGCCCGATGTGCCCGCCTGCATGTCGGCACTGCCTTGATCCATGCCACGCGGTACGGTTACTATCGACTGCACCGTCGCTGAACTGATGTTCATGCCGGACTGATCCGTATCGCCGCGCATGCTGCTGGCCGGCATGCTGCTTTGCGGCGCAGTGCCGGCCGGTGCGGCATAGGTCTCGCCGCTATTGCTGCGGGCCAGGCTGGTACTGTCCGTGGAATGACAGGCCACCAGCAAGGTACAGGCCAGGCCGGCCAGCAGCAGGGTTATTTTCGATCTCATCTTGGTCTCCTCATGGTCGAACACTCAGGATCGGTACCCGCGGTGATGCGGATAGCAGCGATGGCTGCATGTAAGAGCATGGCGGCGCCGGGATGTTCTGCTGCCGTCATCAGCGATTGAGCCAGATCAAGCGTTGAATTACCGTGCTTGGTATAAACGATGCTGGTAATCACTAGGTCGTGCGGCCGCACGATTCCTCACTGTTGAATCGGGAGAAAAAATGTCATCTGGTCCTACCGAAAAACTGATCGATGAGTTGGTGCTGGCCGTCGCTGGCACTGCGCGCGATGCCCGTGCGCGCCATGTACTGGCGCAGGCCTTGCATGGCCTGGTGCGGCTGGCGCGCTCGGAACAGTTGCTGGACATGCAGCGCGATGCGGCACGCGCCATGGGGGCCGGCAGCCGGCGCGAGACGCGCGCCCTGATGCGGCGCCTTGGCGCGCGCAGCCAGGGGCAGTTGCCGCTGGCATTGCAGGATAGCGAAGCGGACCGCGCCTGACTGGCGGTCATGCCGCATTCAGGCATTCGGTTGCGGCGTTCCCTTGCCGAGGGCAGACGCGACCATTTTGGGCCAGAGGAAACACAGCGGCAGGCAGACCGCCGCCGCGGCCGTGATATCGACCACCCAGTCGCTGACAGCGCCACGGCGGTAAGGCAGGAAACTCTGGATGAACTCGTCCAGCGCACCCATGGCCGCCACCATCAGTACCGATAGCAGCGCGCGGCGCGCCATGCCGCCGCCGGTGCCGCTGAACAGGATCAGGGCCAGCACGCCATAGCCGACGGAATGCAGCACGCCGCCCGACGCATATTGGCCCACGTCCGCGCGTATGCCCGGTATGTCACCGATCAAAATCACCAGGGTATACAACACCAGGGCCGTGCGGTAGCGCAGGCGTGCGTGGCGGTCGGCAAAACAGAGTTCGGGCAAGGGTGCAGGCATGGTGCGTCAGGACGGTGGAAAGGCAGTCACAATATCATGCGCGTGGCGGGTCACCATGTTTTTGCGCAAGAGCTTAATGGACAGGCAAAAAAAAAGGCCCGCGGGGACGCGGGCCAAAAACCCAAATGAAATGGGTCAAGAGTTGAGAGTTGCTCGGTGCTCACCATGTCGCGCGCCTTGCCTGCGCCCGCCACGGTCATGAAAGGGGAGTGGTGTGCCATCGCGGCACACCTGTCTGTAGTCAGGCATATCGGTTGCCTGTACAGCAGATGAAGCAAGTATAGGGGGCGAACATGACGGGCTGATGACACGCCGCAACATTTTTTTTCGGCAGGCAGAATGACCGGGAAGATTGGGCATCGTGGCAAGAATGACCATGTTTCAGGAGTGACAGCAAAAAAAAAGCCCGCTGGTGAAAGCGGGCTTAAAACTATTTTCTTGGAGGAGAATAGTGGAGACAGGTGCATTATGCTGCGTCGCACGATATGTGTCTAATGATCTTTTTGGATATGCATTATTATTTTTTGATATAACTCGCTTGTTTCACTCTTTCACGGGCACCGTGTAGTTGAGCGCCATGCGTCCGCCATCGACATAGATGGTCTGGCCCGTCATGTAGGTGGCGTCGTCGCTGGCCAGGAAGGCGGCGATACCGGCCACTTCTTCCGGTTCGCCGCAGCGGCCCAATGGGGTGCGCGACAGGATCGTGTGGCGCGCCTCGGGGCTCGACAGCACCGCCTGTTTGGCCAGTTCCGTCAGGATGGTGCCCGGCCCGATGCCGTTCACGCGCACGCCATGCGAGGCAAGATTCAAGGCCATGACTTTGGTCAGCTGGTTGATGGCGCCTTTCGACACCACGTACGGCACCTGGTTCGGGATCGCCAGCTCCGCATTCACGCTGGACATATTGATGATGCAGCCGCTGTTGCGCTTGACCATCTCGCGCGCCACGGCCTGGCCGCACAGGAACATCGATTTCAGGTTGATGCGCATGACCCGGTCGAAATCGTCTTCGCAGACATCGAGGAAATCGGCCGCGTGCGTCACGCCCGCATTGTTGACGAGGATATCGATGTGGCCGAACTGCGCCAGCGTTTCCTTCAGCATGGCGTCCACGTCCGCCTTCTGGCTGACGTCGGCGCAAAAGAAGCGCGCCTGCGGGCCGAGGGCGGCGGCCGCCTGCGCGCCTTCTTCCTTGATGTCGACCAACATCACCTGCGCCCCTTCGGCGATCAGGCGGGTGGCGCAGGCCAGGCCGATGCCTTGCGTGGCGCCCGTGACGATGGCGGTTTTATTGACTAGTTTCATGTAATCGCCTCGGCGGGAAGGAATCAGAGGAGGATGGGTTCGTTCGGCAACTGGTTGCCGCGCGTGCCATCAGCGGGGAAGTGGCTTTGCAGCAGGGTATTTAACTGCTGCAAGGCATTGAGCGTGCTGTCGTGGTAATTGCCATCCTTGAAACCCCGGGTCATGGTGCGGCATACGCCTTGCCACTGTTCCGGCGTGACGCGGCGGCCCACGTTGCGGTCGGCGACGATATCGACCTGGTGCTCGGCCAGGTTGATATAGATCAGCACGCCGACGTTATCTTCCGTATCCCACACGCCATACTGGGCGAACAGTTCGCGCGCCCGCTCGCGGTTGCTCACGCCCTGGTAGGCCATGCCTGGTGTCAATGCCGCCTCGACGATCAGGCGCACTTCCGCCTGGTGCATCGCTTCACCGCCGGCAATCGTCGTCTCGATGGCTTTCAGGGTGCGTTCTGGAAACGCCTGGCGCGCCGTCGCCGGCGTGCCGCGCAAATGTTTTAAAGCGCGTCCGCAGCGCTGTCCGAATGTCAGTTGTTTCGTCATTACCAATCTCCCGAGGCGCCGCCGCCGTCAAAACCGCCGCCGCCGCCACCGAAACCACCGCCGCCACCGCCACCGCCAAAACCACCGCCACCACCGCGGTTGTTCAGCGCCTGGCTCAAAATGCTGCCCAGCACGACACCCGTGGCGCCGCTGGACCAGTTGCTGCCGCGCTGCAGCCGGTTAGGCCCGCCGCGCGAACGGAACACGGTCAGTAGCACAAGAAAGCCGAAGAACAGCAGCGGCAGCCAGAAGGTCAGGCCGCCCGCTTCCACGGTGGCCGGCGCCTTTTGCTGGGCCGGAGCGGGAAATTGCTCCTGGTTCAGCAGAGTGGCAATCGAGCCCACGCCAGCGACCAGGCCGCCGTAGTAGTCGTTTTGCTTGAAATGCGGGGCGATCACGTCTTGCAGGATGCGTTTCGACTGCGCATCCGTCAGCACGCCCTGCACGCCGCGGCCCGCTTCGATGCGCAGGCGGCGCAGCGAGGATGGGTTGTCTTTCGCCACCATCAGCAGCACGCCGTCATCGACGCCCTTGCGGCCCAGCTTCCAGGCATCCGTCACGCGGATGCTGTATTGCTCGATGGCTTCCGGTTCCGTGCTCTTGACCAGCAGCACGGCGATCTGGCTGCCCGTCTTGGCTTCGTAATCGGCCAGCACGCCTTCCAGCGCCGCTTTTTGCTTCGCATCGAGCATGCCGGCGTTGTCCGTCACGCGCGCCACCAGCGGCGGCACGGGCTGCAAGCCCTGTGCGCCGGCCGGCGCCATCGTCCACAGCAGCAGCGCCGTCGCCAGCGCCGCGAGGTAGGACCAGGCTTTCATCTTATTTGCCAAAGTTGACGGTCGGTGCGGTCGAGATGGCTTTTTCATTTTCCACCGTGAACGATGGCTTGACCTTGTAGCCGAAGATCATGGCCGTCAGGTTGTTCGGGAAGCTGCGCGCATGCACGTTGTAATCCTGGACGGCGACGATGTAACGCTGGCGCGCCACGGTGATGCGGTTTTCCGTGCCTTCCAGCTGCGACTGCAAGTCGCGAAAGCTGGTATCGGCCTTCAGGTCCGGGTATTTCTCGGACACTACCATCAGGCGCGACAGGGCCGACGACAGCTGGCCCTGCACTTGCTGGAATTTCTCGAACGCGGCCGGGTCGTTCAGCACTTCGGGCGTGATCTGGAAACTGGTGGCGGCGGCGCGCGCCTTGGTCACCGCTTCCAGCGTTTCGCGCTCGTGCGTGGCATAGCCCTTGACGGTATTGACCAGGTTGGGGATCAGATCGGCGCGGCGCTGGTACTGGTTGACCACTTCGCCCCAGGCGGCCTTGGTGGCTTCATCCTTGCTCTGGAAGTCGTTGTAGCCGCAGCCCGTCAGGATGCCGGCCAGGACGGTGATGCTCAGCGTCAGACGCAGCCATTGGGTGAATTGTTTGGTGATTTGCATGATGGGTTCCGTGCAGAGTAAAAGGGATGCGGCAAATATACCTGAAACGGCCCGCGATGTCGGTTTAATCAGCGCCGGCCGCCGCCACCGGCTGACTTGACAGGACCGCGCCGCGTTACAATACGGGGTTTGCAACTGAATATAGAGAAGGTGTGCCGTGAATTTCATCAATAAATTATCCGCCGCATGGACGGCCAATAATTCCCTGCTGTGCGTGGGACTCGATCCCGACCTGGCGAAACTGCCGGCCGAACTGCGCGATCTGCCTGATGGAATCACCACCTTTTGCACGCGCATCATCGACGCCACGGCCGACCTGGCCTGCGCCTTCAAGCCGCAGATCGCCTATTTCGGCGCGCTGGGCGCGGAAAAGCAGCTGGAAGACATCTGCCGCTACGTGCGCGAGAACTATCCGCACATCCCCCTGATCCTCGACGCGAAACGCGGCGACATCGGCGCGACAGCCACGCAATACGCGCGCGAAGCGTTCGAGCGCTATGGCGCCGACGCCGTCACCGTCAATCCCTATATGGGCGAGGATTCGCTCGATCCCTACCTGGCGTGGAAAGACCGCGGCGTGATCATCCTGTGCCGCACCTCGAACGCGGGCGGCTCGGACCTGCAATTTCTCGACACGGACGGAGTGCCCCTGTACCAGCGCGTGGCGCGCCTGGTGGCCGAGAAATGGAACAAGAATGGCCAGTGCGCACTCGTCGTCGGCGCCACCTTCCCTGAAGAACTGGCGCAAGTGCGCGCCATCGTCGGCGACATGCCGCTGCTGGTGCCCGGCATCGGCGCCCAGGGCGGTGACATCGCCGCGACCGTCGGCGCGGGCCAGACGGCGAACGGCATGGGCATGATGATCAGCTCGTCGCGCGCCATCATCTACGCCACGCCGCAGACGGGCGAAGATTTCGCCGACGCGGCGCGCCGCGTGGCGATTGAGACGCGCGATGCGATCAATCAACACCGCGCAGCGTAGGTCGGATTAGCGGCGTAGGTCGGATTAGCGGCGACGCCGCGTAATCCGACAACACCGGTAACGTCAACAATGTTGTCGGATTACGCGGGGCTTTGCCCCTCTAATCCGACCTACCCGGCGTGGTCCTTCAGTCGCGCATGGGCGCGACCATCTCCGCGTAATCGTACAGTTCACCGAGAATTTCTTCTCCCCGCTCATCCACCGATTCCGACAGCACGTCGATTTCCGTAAACAGCATCTCGATGGTGCGGGCGCCGCCGTCGCCGTCGAACAGGCGGGCGGCGCGGTGTTGCTCCCAGCGCAGGCTTTCCGCTTCGCTCAGGGTTTGCGGGAAATTGCGGGCGCGGTAGCGGAACAGCAATTCCTGCAAGCGCTCGTCGGCAAACGAGGGGCGGGCCGTGGCCAGCTTGGCCGGCGTGTCGCGGCGCAAGGATTCGAGCAGGCGGCGATCGTCGTTGCTGACGAAACCATTGTACAAATCTTCATCCACGTCCAGCGCCACGTTCGCGCCCGGGCGCTGGAACACTTCGGCCCAGATGGCATCCATGTTCGGCGCCGTCGCGGCCAGCTGCGCGTTGACCTTCGCCGCATCCACGTCGATGCCCCATTGCGCGGCCATGGCCGGCGACAGGGTCTTTAAATTGCCGACCAGCATGGGCGATTTGTTCAAATGTACGCTTTTCACGGGCAGGCGCGTCATGCCTTCCGGCATGGCTTCCTTGCGCGTAAACAAACGCGTGCGGATGGTGTCGGCGTCCAGGCTGAACAGTTCGCGCGGATCGTAGGCGCAATCCCAGACGAGGATTTCATTTTTGTTGCTCGGGTGCGTGGCCAGCGGCCAGACGACGCCCAGGCAGCCCCGTTCGGCGGGGAACATGCCGGACACGTGCAGGAAGGGCTGGCGCTCCGCGGCGGCCAGGTGCATGCCCATTTCGCTGGCGACCCTGTCCTTCTTGTGCAGGGCCAGGCAGAATTCGAACAGTTTCGGCTGCTTTTCGCGGATCAGGCGGGCCAGGGCGATGGTGGCGCGCACGTCGGACAGCGCATCGTGCGCCGCTTCGTGCACCAGGCCATTGGCCTTGCTCAGGTGTTCCAGTTTAAAACTGGTCTGGCCATCGTCGCGCTTCGGCCATTGCATGCCTTCCGGGCGCAGCGCGTGCGTCATGCGCACCACGTCGAGGATGTCCCAGCGGCCGCAATGGTTTTTCCATTCGCGCGCATACGGGTCGATCAGGTTGCGCCAGAACAGGAAACGCGTGACTTCATCGTCGAAACGGATGGTGTTGTAGCCCACGCCGATGGTGCCCGGTTCCGAAAAGGCCGCTTCGATGGTGGCGGCGAACTGGTGTTCGGGCACGCCCAGCTGCAAGCATTGCTGCGGCGTGATGCCCGTGATCAGGCACGCTTGCGGATCGGGCAGGAAATCATTTGCAGGCTGGCAATACAGCATGATCGGCTCGCCGATCTCGTTGAGTTCGGCATCCGTGCGGATGGCGGCGAACTGGGCCGGGCGGTCGCGGCGCGGCTGGGCGCCAAAGGTTTCGTAGTCGTGCCAAAGGAAAGTCTGGGTAGTCATTGATATCGTTGCTGAATTGGTTATCTGGGCCGCTCAAAGCGTCGCTGCTACAGTTTTCTGAAAACCTGCCGATACTACATGAGAGGATGGTCATCATGGCGTTTCCCGCATGGTGGCATATATTGCCCGTTCAAGGAGGTCTATCGTGTCAATTCCCATCGCCGCAAGCGGCAATTCCACCCCTTCCGTGACTTCCGTCAGTACGGGCGTTGCCGGCAAGGACGATAAAGTCCAGAAAAAGGACGGCGTCAACACTGAAATGAGCGTGAACGAGCGCAGCAAGCTGCAGTTGAACGCGTCCATCATGCAGGCATCGCTGAATGTCTCGATCGGTTCGGAAAACGAACCGCTGGCGCTGCTGTACAAGACGGCCATCACGAATATCAATGAAGCGCTGAAGGCTCAGTACGGCGACGATGCGATCCAGAACGCCGCCTCGCAAGACAATAGCGCCGAAGCGACGGCGAGCCGCATCGTGTCGCTGTCGACGGGTTTTTTTGACGCGTTCAAAAAACAGAATCCCGGCATGGACGACGATGCGGCCCTGACCAAGTTCATGGACACCATCAGCGGCGGCATGGAAAAAGGCTTCAAGGAAGCGCGCGACATCCTGGACGGCTTGAAAGTACTGAATGGCGATATCGCCGGCAATATCGACAAGACGTACGAACTGGTGCAGAAGGGCTATGCGGATTTCATCGCCGCGCACAGCAGCAAGAAGGATGACGCGGCCAAGCCGGCCGACAGCAAGGCTGCCTGAGCTACAGCATGACCCGGTTGCGGCCGTTAGCCTTGGCGCGGTACAGCGCCGCGTCGGCGGCCGCGATCAGTGCTTCATCGTCCTGTTCGGCCGCCAGGCTGGCCACGCCGAAGGAACCCGTGATGTGCGGCAGCGCGCTGCGCATGTCGGCGAAGATGACGGCGTGCTGCATGCGTTCGCACAGGCGCTCGGCGACCCGCAGGGCCACGTGTTCGTTGGTATCGGGCAAAATCACCATCATTTCCTCGCCACCATAGCGCACGGCAAAATCCGTCGGCCGCAGGGCAGCACCCAGCACTTGCGCGGCGATGCGCAGCGCCTGGTCGCCCGCCTGGTGGCCGTGGGTGTCGTTGAAACGCTTGAAATGGTCGAGGTCTATCATCACCAGCGACAGTGGCGAGCCGCTGGCGTGGGCGGTGATGATCATGTTCGGCAGTAAATCGGTCAGCCAGGCGCGGTTGTACAGGCCTGTCAGGCTGTCGACCATCGACAACTGGCGGTAGAATTCGCCCAGTTTCTGGCGCCGGCGCAGCAGGGCATTGGCGGCGCGGATGCGGAAGGACAGCAAGCGCAGCAGGTTGCGCGCCAGGCCGTTCGATTGTTCGATCAATTCCCAGACGACGGCCGCGTCGATCACCAGCAAATCGGTTTCTTCCAGGGCGGAAATAGCGGCCAGGTTGCTCGCTTCATCGAGCACCGATTGTTCGCCCACGCTTTCGCCGGGCAAGACCTTGCTGACGGTGCCGTCATCCATGCCCGTGTGGGTGTCGGCCGCCACGGCCAGCGAGCCGCGCAGGACGATGTACAGGCTGGTGCCCTGGCTGTCGGCAATGGCTTCGCCCGCTTCGAGGCGCATGACGGGGCAGGGCGCGAGCATGGCGGCCGTCTGGCTGTCCGCAGCATCGCTAAATAGCTGTAAATCGCCGATGTTGCAGCCTGAAGCGCCGAAATTGCCGATCTGTTCCACAATCATACTTTCAAAAAGCCGGTGCGCGCGAGCAGAGGACCGGTATCTTCATGATAGCGTAAAGCGGCCTTGGCTGTAACGGCAAAGGCTTGCTTGATGTCACTTACTGTGGGAAATACGACAATTATTTCATTCTCGCGTCCATGCGCTGGAATGCTGCCGGTTTTGGCATTCTTGTTGCCGCGCGCGAAAGGCGGGGCGGATGTGCAAAGGCAGCCTTGAACGGCTGCCTTGGTCTCTGAAGAATGCTGCAGTGGGGGAGTTACTCGGCGGTTTCTTCCGCTTCAGCCGTATCGATCACGGCATTCTTGCCGGTGGCGTGGCGCTTGCTGTCTTGCAGGCGGCCCAGGGCACTATCGATGGCGCGTTTCAGTTTGTCGGTGGCGCCGGCAACGGATTGATGCACGGTGGCGTTCTGTTCGGTCACGGCAATCGGTTGATAGCCAGCAACGCGTGCTTCCATGACGCAGCGGATATCGTCAGCGCCGCCTTTCGGGCCATTCGTGTCGCTGATGTGGACTTCGATGCGGGTCAGGTTGTCGCGGAAGCGGTTCAGTGCGCTTTCAAGTACGGATTGCACATGTTCGTTCAGTCCAGCGGTGTTGGCGATGGTGCTGTCGGTATGAATATTGATTTGCATATGCTTACTCCTGTCAATTCAAAAAAAACCCATCTCAGGCGTGCTGCGGCCTGGTTGCTGCCTCATGCACATGACCTCTGTGCATGGAACTTATCTTACTCCTCTTTCTGGTATTTCAAGAGGGTGCGCACGATTAAGATGAGCTTAACCCTTCAGCCAGGTCAAGTTTCCTCGCAGAATCTTTTTAAGCCGAGTCAGCTTTATCCATTGATGAGGCCGGCGGCGATATTGATCGACAGTCCCAGCACGACCAGGTTGAAGAAAAAGCTCAGCACGGATTGTCCCAGCACGATCTGCCGCATCAGCCGCGTCTGTACGCACACGTCCGACGTTTGTACGGCCACGGCGATGGTGAAGGCGAAATACAGAAAATCCCAGTAATCGGGGTTTTGCTCGTCGTCGGGAAACTTCAGGGGGCGCAGCGCGGGGTCGGCCTGGTAATACAGGTGGGCATAGTGGAAGCAGAACAGGGTGCCGACGAGAAACCAGGAACCGACCAGGGTGAGGATCGTCAAGCCGTAGTGCAGCGCGCGCTCGTCCGGCGCCATGTCTTTCATCGAAGACAGTTGCGAGACGATGGCGACCAGGCTCATCACGGATGCGACGGACAGGGCCGACAGGACCGTGGTGGCCCGCTCATCCTGGCGCGCGGCCATCACCTTCACCTTGTGATGGTTGGCGCGCATCATCATCCAGGCCATCGTCGCCAGGTAGAACCAGACGGCGACATTCCACGCCGTCAGCAAACGCGTCATCTCTTGCCAGGACGAGGGCAGAAGCAGGCCGGCCGCCACGCCGATGGCCGTGGCCATGCTCAGGTGGGGGCGGCTGCGGATGAAGCTGTGCAAGGGAAGCGTGATTTTCATGGTGCGAGTTCGCAGTGGTAATAGCGCATCTTAGCTCTTAGCTTGCGCTTGCGGTGGCCGTTCTGGCGGCCGTTTCCTTTTCGTGGTGGGGGAAGCGGTCCATGCGCGACAGCACGGGGAACAGCACGGCCCACACGCCCGTCACGGCCAGGGTGGCGGCGCCGCCGAAGAGCACGGCGCGCACCAGGCCGAACCAGCCGGCCGTCAGGCCCGATTCGAATTCGCCCAGTTCGTTCGAGGCGCCGATGAAGACGGCATTCACGGCGCTGACCCGGCCGCGGATCTCGTCGGGCGTCTCGAACTGCACCAGCAGGTGGCGGATGTAGACGCTGACCATGTCGCCAGCGCCCATCAGGAACAGCGCCGCCAGCGCCAGCGGGAAATAGCTGGTGCTGCCCAGCACCAGGGTGCCCAGGCCGAAGACGGCCACGCCGCCGAACATCCACGCGCCCACGCGGCGCGTGATGGGAAAGATGGCCAGCGCGATCGAGCACAGGGCGGCGCCGGCGCCCGGTGCCGTGCGCAGCAGGCCCAGGCCGCCGGGGCCGATATGCAGCACGTCATGCGCGAGCGCCGGCAACAGGGCCGTGGCGCCGCCGAACAGCACGGCAAACAGGTCGAGCGAAATGGCGCCCAGCACGATGGGTTTCGACCAGACGAAGCGCAAGCCTTCGAGCAGGGTATGCCAGCTGACGGGGGCGCGCTGCACCACTTGCGGCGCCGGCGTGGTGGCGCGCATCAGCAGCACGGACAGCACCAGCAGCGCGGACGAGATCAAATACACCACCTTGGGGCCGAAGTAATACAGCAAGCCGCCCAGGGTGGGTCCCAGGATGATGGCGACGTGCGAGCTCGACGAGCTGAGTGCGACGGCGCGGCTGAAGTGTTGCGTGGGCACCATGTTCACCAGCACGGCTTGCGTGGCCGGCATCATGAAGGCGCGCGCGCTGCCGAACAGCACCAGCACGGCAAACACGGGCCAGACGATGGAAATACTGCTTAACGTAAACGCCAGCAAGGCCAGCGCGCAGGCGAGCTGCGCCGCCAGGCACCAGGCGATGATGTTGCGGCGGTTGTAGCGGTCGGCCACGTGGCCGGCCGGCAAGATCAGCACGAGGAAGGGCGCGAACTGCGCCAGGCCGATCAGGCCCAGGTCGAACAGGCTGCCCGTGATCTGGTACACCTGCCAGCCGATGGCCACGCTTTGCATCTGCACGGCCACGGTGCCCAGCACGCGGGCGGACAGGTAACAGGCGAAATTGCGGTGACGCAGGATACTGAAGCCGTTGCCGGCGGACGCGAGGGACATGAAAATTCCGGGAAGCAGCGGGGTAGAGCGGTGGTGGCAGCGGGCGCCGCACCAGCCGCGCCCCGCTGTCTGGACGGTGAAGCTTACTTGGCCAGGTCGGCTTCGGTGGTAAAGGCGTCGGCGAAGAACTCGTCGGCTGGCAACTGGCACAATTGCACGAAATCGCGGTGGGCCGCATCGACCATCACGGGCGCGCCGCAGGCATACACCTGATACGCGGCCATGTCGGGCAAGTCGGCGATGACGGCCTGGTGCACGAAGCCCGTGCGGCCTTCCCACGCGTCTTCCGGCAAGGCTTCCGAGACGACGGGCACATAGGTGAACTGCGGCAAGTCGGCGGCCCACTGGCGGCACAGCGCATCCATGTACAGGTCGTGCGGACGGCGTGCGCCCCAGTACAGGGTGATCGGGCGCGGCGATTGCTCGTTGATCATGTGCTCGACGATGGCTTTCAAGGGGGCAAAGCCCGTGCCCGAGGCCAGCAGCACGACGGGCTTGTCGCTGTCTTCGCGCAGGAAGAAAGTGCCCATCGGGCCTTCGAAGCGCAGGATGTCGCGCTCCTTCATGGTGCCAAAGACCTGGTCGGTGAACAGGCCGCCCGGCAGGTGGCGGATGTGCAGGGTCACGGGGCCGCCATCGGCGGGCGCGCTGGCCATGCTGTAGCTGCGGCGCTTGTTGTCGCGCAACAGGATTTCGATATACTGTCCGGCGCGGTAGTGCAGGCGCTCGCTGGCCGGCAATTGCAGGGTCAGCACGACGACGTCGGGCGCGACTTTGTCGATGGTGGTCACGCGCGACGGCATTTTCTTGATCGGGTAGTCGCTGCTGCCCGCCACTTCGCGCGCTTCGATGACGAGGTCGGCATCCGTGGTTGCGCAGCAGAACAGGGAAAAGCCGGCCGCTTCCTCTTCCGGCGTCAGGGCGCGCTGCTGGTGCGCCTTGTGCTGGACGGTGCCGGAAACCACTTTGCCCTTGCAGGAACCGCAGGCGCCATTTTTACAGCCATACGGCAGGCCGACGCCGGCGCGTATCGCCGCCGCCAGCACGGTTTCGTCCGCTTCGCAGCTGAACTGGTGGCCGCTGGGCTGAACAGTAACTTGAAAAGTCATACAATCCTTGAGATGAAAAATATGTTAATGCACTCTTTGCGCAAGCCGGTGGGCTTGCCGCGCTTGCTGATAGTGGGCTGCGGCGACGTCGGCCTGCGTCTGCTGCCGCAGCTAGCGGCGCGCTTTCGCGTCTTTGCCGTCACCAGCCAGCCGGCGCGTTGCGCGCAGCTGCGGGCAGCCGGCGCCGTGCCCATCGTGGCCAACCTCGACGACCGCGCCAGCCTGAAACGGCTGGCGGGACTGGCGTCGACGATCGTGCATCTGGCGCCGCCCCTGTCGTCGGGCTTGCTGGACCGGCGCACGCGCAATCTGGTCGCCATTTTACCCGAGCATGCACGCCTGGTGTATGTGAGTACCAGCGGCGTGTATGGCGATTGCGGCGGCGCCTGGGTCGATGAGACGCGCCCCACGGCGCCGGGCAATGCGCGCGCGAAGCGGCGCGTGGATGCGGAACAGGTTTTGCGTGGCTGGGGCGCGCGCCGCGGCGCGAGCGTGGCCATCCTGCGCGTGCCCGGCATTTATGCGCCCGACCGCCTGCCCCTGAAGCGCCTGCGCGAAGGTACGCCGGCCCTGGCCGCTGGCGATGATGTGTACACCAACCATATCCATGCCGATGATTTGGCGCGCATCATCGAACGGGCCTTGTGGCGCGGCAAACCGGGACGCGTGTATCACGCCAGCGATGATAGCGAACTCAAGATGGCGGAATATTTCGATGCCGTGGCCGATACGTTTGGCCTGCCGCGCCCGCCGCGCCTGCCGCGTGCCGAGCTGCGGCAAGTGGTCACGCCGATGCTGCTGTCGTTCATGTCTGAATCACGCCGCCTGCACAATACGCGCCTCAAGCGCGAGCTGGGCGTGCGCCTGCGCTACGCGCGCGTGGCCGATGCCTTGCAGTCGCTGTCTGCCGATACGGCCGGCATCGGGTAAAATGGCCGGTTATCTGCGCACTTTGCCGGACCGGTGCGCAGCGCGCCGTTGCGGCGGCGCGCCATTCACTTAAGGACTACAGCATGACCACCCTCACTTACGAAGAATACCTGGACGAGGTCACCACCGTCCTGACGGAACTGTATGACCTCGACGACGACGCCGCCATCAAGCTGGTCGTGGCGGCGCAGGATGCCGAATTTTTTGTTCCGCACGATGCGCATGAGGAAATGCGTACCGCCGAGCAAGCCAAGAAAGATGCGGTCACCCTGTTCGAGCGCAAGCAGAATCGCCAGCAAACGCAGGAAAAACAGCAACAGCGCGTGCGCCAGCAAAAGAAATAAGCACCAGCCATCGGCCGCCACGCCGCCGGAGCATGGCGCAGTGCGGGCTTCGGCGCAACACCGGGGCCTTGCCATTTGATGCAACGCAAGGGCAGCATGGCGAACTGGCGATATGGTGAGCAATGTCGTCACGCGTCCTGGCTGGTTGTGGCGGGCTCGGCATCTACAATTAGCGTGACGTTGATTCCCGTCAGCAGGAGCGATCCATGCGAGCTACGAGTCACCCCAGCAAGGAACAGGTGCGCGCCTATATGCGGCGTCGCGAACGTGCGCTGCAGCCGCCACCGCCGCCCGATGAAATTCGCCGGCAACTGGCCTGGTGCCGCGTGGACGCCTTCCCCGGCATGTGCCTTCCGGCCACCCCGGCCGGCCTGGCCGCGCAAGGCTGGCATTTATCCGCCGACATGGCCCGCCTGGGCACCCTCATGGCCATAGCCTGGCTGATGCACGGCGGTGTTGCTCATCGTAAAAATTGATGACGTGCAGCAAATTTTCCCGATTTGAGTTATCCTCTAGCACATTCCAAGTGCGTCAATTCTCTTCAATTATCACAATTTTGCTTTAAGTTACGCAAAAATCAACAATAGCGTGTATTATATTGTTTGTGGCGTAAAGGCCGCATAAGTGATGGCGCTTTTTAGTGTGTTTACCCTGAATTATTGCAGAAGAGACATTCTGTTTCTTTTTGCCTTAATACAACAAGTACGGATTTTCGATCATGTCTCTCAAACAAATTACCTCTTTGCCTACCTACAACCCGAATCGCGTGCTCGATGCAATCATCGACAAGCTGCAACTGAAAAACGATGCCGCCCTGTCGCGAGCGCTGGAAGTGGCGCCACCGGTCATCAGCAAGATTCGTCACAACACCTTGCCGATTGGCGCCACGATCCTCATCCGCATGCATGAAATCAGCGATTTCAGCATTCGTGAACTGCGCGAGTTGATGGCTGCCTAAGAGCGCCTGACAGACGGCAAACTGAGAGGTGCCGTCTGGGTAAGTCAGGCTTGCCGCGTGCGGCAGCCACATCTGTTTTTTCTATTGCGGGTCGCGGTTCAGCACCGGACGATCGACATAGAAACGCCCCATTTCCAGGCCGCTCGAAGACGACTTGAGCAGCGCTGCTGCCAAGGTGGCGGGCGCGCTGGAAAATGCCGTGCTGGCAGCCCCCGTCGCGCGGCCCGAATACGCCGTCGCCTGCACCGCCGCACTGGAAAACGCCGTTTGCACGGCCCGGCCCGAGTAGGCCGTCGCCTGTACCGCCGCGCTGGAAAATGCTGTTTGTACAGCCCGTCCCGAATACGCCGCCTGTACGGCGCGCCCCGAATACGCCGTTTCTGCGCGGATATAATCTTCCCCGAACGTTTGCTCATACAGCTGCTTCATGCGCTCGCCCACGCGCTGGTGCGCCGCTTCGTCGTCTTCGCCGCGCAAGCCGATGTACGGGAAGTGATGCAGGAAGTAGCCGAAGACCTGTTCGCAGTCCGCCGCATATTTCAGGGTGTCGAGGATGTGGTAGTGCCAGAAGGTATCGACATCCATCAGCGGCGCCGTTTCTTCTTGCGGAAACTGTTTCATCAGGATCAGGAAACGCCGGTATTCGAATTCCACCGCATTGGCCTTTTCCAGGCTCCATCCTTCGCCCGACTCCCGGTGCATCAGCTTGACTTTGATCGCGTCCAAATTCAAATCGGCAATTGCCTTGAAACTGTCGTTCGTATCCATGAATGTCCTTGTGGTAAAGAGCGTTGTGGGAAATACAGTGCAACAAGGGAGAGTGGCGGGTGCGGACTCCTGGTAAATAGTCGATGAATGCCTGGCCCATGGCGGGAAGGCGCTGAGTTGTTCTACATCAATATTGCATCTAATTACAAAATACGCAAGCTGAGCTTGTTTCATGCGGGACGTGCCAGTCAGGCGCTGGCCCGGCCATCTTCCTGGTAGGGAAACGCCGTGGCGTCCGCGCCCAGCGGCACGCTGACATGCACGCGCATGCCTGCGCCGGGGCTGCTTTCGATGTAGAAAGTGCCACCCAATAACTTGATGCGCTCCTCGATGCCCACCAGGCCAAACGAGCCCAGCTTGTTGCGTCCGTCGATGGCCGCGCCCACGCCGTTGTCGCTGACGCTCATCGATACGGTGTCGCGGCACTTTTCCAGCTTGACTTGCACGCGGCTGGCATTCGCATGCTGGGAAATATTGCTGAGTGACTCTTGCAGGATGCGGAACAGGGCCGTGGCGCATTGATCGCTGAGGCAAATGTCGTCATGGCTTTCGCTCACTTCGCAGGCGATGCCGGTGCGCTGGCGAAATTGCGCCACCTGCCATTCGACGGCCGCATTCACGCCGAGGTCCAGCACGGTGGGACGCAAGTCGTTGATGATCTGCCGCACGCTTTTGATCGTGGCGTCGATCTGCTCCAGGGTTGAGCGGGCGCGGGCGTTCAGGCGCGGATGGCGGCGCTGCGTGCGCGAGGCCAGCATGTCGGCGTCGATGCGCAAGACCAGCAGGTTTTGTCCCAGGTCGTCGTGGATTTCGCGCGCGATGCGCTTGCGCTCCTCTTCCTTGATCCGGTCGGCGTGGGCCGCCAGGCGGCGCAGTTTCTGGTGCGACAGCTGCAGGCGGATCTGGCTGGCGCGCAATTCCGCCGTCATGCCCGTCGCCATCTGGATGGCGCGCCAGCGCGACGACGCCAGGGTGTGGAACAGCATGTACAGCAGCATGGTGCTGGTAAAGCCGGTCAGCAGGGCCAGCCACGGCAAGAAGGCGTCGAAGCGCGTGTACAGGTCGCTCTTGCGCACGCTGAACAGCGCTTGCCAGACGCGGCCATTGTGTTCGATCAGCATCGTGCTGCTCAGGTAGCGGCCCGAGTTGCCGGGTAGCCACCATGGCGCATGCATGCCCGCCGTCGTGCTGTCGAAGATGGGGCGCATATTGTGCGGCAGTTGCAGCGGCAAGTCCGGCTGTTCCAGCGCCTGCGGGCCGATATCGAACAGGGTCAGGCGGACATTGCGGACCGGCATGTCGGCCAGCGCGCTGCGCATCATCGTCACCAGGTCGTAGCCGATGCCGACGGAACCCTGGTAGGCCGCGCGCCTTTGCTCCAGCGTGCCGGTTGGCATGCCGAAGCGGTACACGGGCAGGCGCATGGCCATGCCCGTCAGCTGCGGCCGGCCATCCATCGGCACGGGCACGCCGGAATTGCTGAGCTGCCCGGTATCGCGCGACTGTTCCAGCGCTGCGGCGATCAGGGGCCGCGAAGCGATATCATAGCCATACTTTTCCGGGGCGCTGGCAATCGGCTCAATGTACACCAGTACGGAATAACGGGGGCGCGGACCGGGCGGATGGATGGCAAACGCCGGATAGTCGTCGCGCCCGGGCGGATAGTCGCGCTGCATGGCCGTTTCGAAGGCGGCGCGCTGCGACTCGTCGAGTTCCCGGCTGTAATTGAGATTCATCACGCCCGGGTAGTTCTGTTGCAAGGCGATATTGGCCACGTAGCGGTGGAATTGCTCGCGGCTCACGTGTTCGTTGGCGTGGAACAGGCTGGCCGTGCCGCGCAGCAAGTTGGTATACGATTTGATGCGCGATGCGATGTTTTTCTGGGTATTGCGCGCCAGATTGTTGAATAGCTCGCCGGCATCGTTTTCGATCGACAGCGAGGCGGCCATGTAGAACAGCAGGCCCACCATCAGCGACATCACGACGCCGAGCAGCCAGAGCGGTTTTTTTTCAGCAGATAAGTGTTTGCCGGCAGTAGTAGACATCGCCATCCACATCAGGAAGAGGAATCGGGTGCCGCCTGTGTGCTGGAGGCTGTACCAAGTTGCACAAGCACTAACGACATTGCAAATTGCTCAATAGCTGCCTAATATACAAAATTATCGTGAATATAGTCAACAGGCAATATTTCTGCTGGGAACGAAAAAAAACCGCCGCAGCGGTTTTTTTGTGAGCAACATGACGGCTTATTTTGCCGGCTGCCAGCTGTCTTTCAGGGTGACGATGCGGTTGAAGACGGGCTTGCCCGGCTGGCTGTCGACGCGGTCGGCCGCAAAATAGCCGTGGCGCTCGAACTGGAAGCGCTGTTCCGGCTGCGCCAGTTCCGCGCCCGGTTCCAGCCACGCTTGCACCACATCCTTGGCCAGCGGGTTCAGGGCCAGCTTGAAGTCCTTGCCACCCGCGTCCGGCTGCGGGTCGGTAAACAGGCGGTCGTACAGGCGTACTTCGGCGGCAATTGCCGTCGCTGCGCTGACCCAGTGCATATTGCCCTTGACCTTGTAGGTGGAGCTGCCTTCCGTGCCCGACTTGCTGTCTTCGAAGTAGTTGCAATGCACGGCGATGACCTTGCCGTTTGCATCCTTGTCAAAGCCCGTGCATTCGATCACATAGCCGTAGCGCAGGCGCACGCGGCTGCCTGCCTTGTCGTCGATGGGCGGATACAGGCGGAAATAGCCCTTGTTCGGCACTTCCATGAAATCGTCTTCCTCGATCCACAGCTCGCGCGAGATGGGGAAGGTGCGCAAGCCGCGCTCGGGGAAGTGCGGGTGCACGGGCGCCGTGCATTCCACGCTGTCACCCTCGGGGAAATTGTCGATGATCAATTTCAACGGACGCAGCACGGCCACCGTGCGCGGCGCCTTCGGGTCCAGGTCTTCGCGCAGGCAGCCTTCGAGCACGCTGTAGTCGATCCAGCCGTCGGACTTGGTCACGCCCGTGCGTTCGCACATCAATTGAATCGCTTCCGGCGTGTAGCCGCGGCGGCGCATGCCCACCAGGGTCGGCATGCGCGGGTCGTCCCAGCCGTCGACGATGTGCTCTTCCACCAGCTGGCGCAGCTTGCGCTTGCTGGTGACGATGTAGGTCAGGTTCAGGCGCGAGAACTCGAACTGGCGCGGCACCGGTTGCTGGAAGAAGCCGCCGGCCGACAGGGTTTCCAGCAGCCAGTCATAGAACGGGCGGTGATCCTGGAATTCCAGCGTGCAGATCGAATGCGTGATGTTTTCCAGCGCGTCCGAGATCGGGTGCGTGTAGTCGTACATCGGATAGATGCACCAGGCGTCGCCCGTACGGTGGTGATGCGCATGGCGGATGCGGTAGATGGCCGGGTCGCGCAAGTTCATGTTCGGCGAACGCATGGCATCTTCGCTCATCTTCGCGCGCAGGATGTGCTCGCCATCCTTGAATGCGCCCGCCTTCATGGCGCGGAACAGGGTCAGCGATTCGTCGCGCGGACGGTCGCGGAACGGCGAATTCTTGCCGGCCTGGCCGAAATTGCCCCGGTTGGCGGCCATGTCTTCGGCGCTCTGGCTGTCCACATAGGCAAAGCCGGCCGTGATCAGGTACTCGGCCATCGCGTACAGCTGGTCGAAATAGTCGCTCGCGTAGTGCAGGTGGCTCTGGCCATCGGCATGCTTCGGTTCCCAGTCAAAGCCCAGCCATTTCACGCTGTCCATGATGGTGTCGACGTATTCCTGCTCTTCCTTCGCCGGGTTGGTATCGTCGAAGCGCAGGTTGCACTGGCCGGCGTAATCGCGCGCCAGGCCGAAGTTGACGCAGATCGACTTGGCGTGGCCCACGTGCAGGTAGCCGTTCGGCTCCGGCGGGAAACGCGTGATCACCTGGGGCAGGCCGGGACGCACGTGGGTGCCGGCAGCCAGGTCGGCTTCGATGATGTTACGCAAGAAATTGGGCGCCAGCGCTGGCGCGGCGGTATTCGGTTTATCGTTGCTCATTGATCAATGCGGAAGAGTGACAGTAAAAAGCATTTTACCGTACCGCAAGCGCTTTATAAGCACGTATTTGCCCCCATATCCCAGCATGCAAGCGACGCGGGCGCCGTTCTATAGGATAATCTGCCTTTAATTAGCAAACAAAACGTGACCCCGGAGCCATTTATGGAAAATTTATATAACGTCCTCGGTGTCGCGCCCAATGCCAGCGACGATGAAATCAAGAAGGTTTACCGTTCGCTGGCCATGCGCTTCCACCCCGACCGCAACCAGGCCCCCGGCGCCGAGGCGCGCTTCAAGAGCGTCACCAAGGCGTATGAAATCCTGGCCGACCCGGTCAAGCGCGCCGAATACGACCAGAGCGTGAACCACCGCATCATCATCGATCCGGAAGCGGAAGCCTATGCCCTGTGGTGCGGCGTGTTCCGCCTTCACGGCACCGTATTACCTGCCGATTAAGTCGACGCGGCCAGCATGAGCCGGCTTGAATTACTTGAAAACAACAACAACGGCGCTTTTATATCGATAACAGCGCCGCGCATTACATTGGAAAGCACAGCATGAGAAGAGTACACCCTGAATTCGCGTACCAGTCGCGCGAGCTGGAAGGCCAGATCGATGGCATCCTCGGCGACCCGCCAAACCGCAAGAACTACAAAAGCATGGTCGACGCGCTGGTGAGCGAGTACGCCAGCGGCGGCGGCATCGAAGACGTGAACATGCTGGCCTTCGCGCTGGTCGACCACATCACCTTCAGCGACCCGAAAGGCTTGCTGGCCGAAAGCGAAGACTACGAGTTGGGCGACCCGGCCCGCGTGTTCTCGATGGCCACGTGCGCCGCGCCGGAAGCGGCGAAAATGTACGCCGCCATCGAAGAGAGCTTCCCTGACCTGGCGCGCCAGGCCATCATCACGGCCTTTTTGCACAAGAACCCGCGCCTGTGGGACGACGACGACCAGTCGCTCGACCAGCTGGCGGCCAATGACGACGGCGACGACGAGCACGACGAAGACGAAGCCACCGACGATTTCGCCCAGATGTTTGACCAGGATGGAGACGACCATGGCCGATAACAAGGATGAACAAAAAAGCAACCTGCCCGCGCTGACGAAACAGGTCATGGAATTGGTGCTTTCCGGTTCGCTGGGCCACGCCGAGCAGGCGTTTGCGGACGCGGCCGACCAGTACGGCGATCTGGCCGTGGTGGAAGTGCTCAATGCCATCCCGCCGCAAGTGACGGCCCTGCACCTGGCCGGCTTTGACGGCGGCAAGATGTCGCTGGCCACCTTGCTGGTGCCGCCGAAGGCCTGGGCCGACAGCCTGGCCTTCATCGCCGCCACCTGGAGCGACGACCAGATCGAGGATGATCCGGAACGCATCGCCGAGTCGCTGTTCGCGCACATCCACGGCGTGGTGTTTTCCACCGACGACGCCGAGCGCCGCCGCGAGCTGCTGCTCGAAGCGTCCGCCACCGACTGGGGCGCCACCGCGTTCGCCATCCTGTTCTCGATGGCGCCGAAGGAAATCCTCGAAGTGGCGGGCGAAATCGTCATCAAGGGACCGTACGTGACGGGCGTGACCTCGTCCGACAACGACGTCGTGCCGCTGGCCATCGAGCTGGCGCAAGCGAATGAAGACGGCTGGGACCGCTCGCTGTTCGAACTGTTCCCCGACTTCCGCCACAGCGCCGACCTGGCCGATGCCGAATATTCGGACGACCCGGACGAAGAGCCGACCATGTTGCAGCGCAGTACCAAGGAATTGCTGTACCGCCTGCGCAAGCAAGTGCCGAGCACGCGCAGCGCGCCGCGTTCCAGCACGCGCCGCAGCCTGGGCACCGGTATTTTCTCGTAATGAAAGCAGGGAACGTCTAATGCTGCCAGCAATTGTTGTAGAGAATCTTCCGCGCCTGGTGCGCGCCATCAAGCTGTTGCCGAACGACCCGCGCGAAGATGCGGCGCTGGACCTGGCCGACGAGTTGACGGGCATCACGGCCATGGTGGCCGAAAAGTTCACGAATGAACGCACGGCCGACGGCATCCAGAAAGCGCTGTTCCTGACGGTGGGCGGCGTGTCGCTGGGCCTGGAGCAGGCCGTCACGCATGAAGGCGACCAGGCCGCCCTCGATTTCCTCGTCGAGCACGGCGCCGAGCACGCGTTCCAGGTGGGCTTTCGCCTGATCAAGGAATTGTCGCAGCTGCCGGAAGACGCCCTCGTCGGTGAATACGACCAGGACCCCGTCTACCTGCAGCGACGCTTGCGCGAGCTGTTCATCGATATTTGCCAGGCCGACCCGAACCAGAACTGGGCCGGCTATGAAAAGTATGCGGTTCAATTGCAACAGCGCAAGGAAGTGCAAGCCGTCGTGCGCCTGGCCAGCTGGCTGCGCCGCCACCATGACAACGGCCCTGTCAGCGACAGCGACCTGAATGCCGAGGGCGTCATTGCCGTGGCCATCATCTTCGCCATCGAAGGCGGCGGACGCATCATGGCGCGTACGGGGCAAAAGGAGTTTGAACGCTTCGTGCGTTCCGTGCGCAAGAACAAGCCCGACTTCGAGGAAGGCTGGGCCGCCCTGGTGGCCAAGGTGCCTGTGCAGCATCACCCGGTGTTGCTCGACCGCATAGAATCCTACCGCCGCAGCTGCACCGTCGTGCATAAAATCCTCACGCGGGCCAGCATGAAAAGCCTGTTCGAGGACCTGGAAAACTACGCGGGTTCGGAGCTGGACGCGGATTATTCCTGATGCGAGCAATTGTCGGCTTACGCCCTTCGGGCTAAGCCGACCTACGCTTACCTTGCGCCGTCGATTTTGTAGGTCGGCTTAGCTGCGGCACAGCCGCAGCGTAAGCCGACATTGCAGCTTATGCTCCCCCTTCCAGCGCCGCTGCCTCGGCCAGTTTCACGAATGCCGCCACCAGCGGCGACGTCTCCTCTTCCCTTTGTGCCAGTAGCAGGCTGGTGGTCGCCTGCGGGTCGGCGATAGGGCGGTAGCACACGCCATCCATGCGGATGCGGTCGAACGAGGCGGGCAGCACGGAAATGCCGCAGCCGGCCGCCACCAGGCCGATGATGGTCGACGCTTCGCCCGCTTCCTGCGTCACCTGGGGCACGAAGCCGGCCGCCTTGCACAGGCGGAAGATCTGCGGATAAATCCCCGTGCCCGCATCCTTGGGGTACATCACAAAACCTTCGCCCGCCATGTCGGCAATGGCAATGGCCTCCTTGGCCGCCAGCGCATGGGCGACGGGCAGCACGAGGAACAGCGGGTCCTGCCGCAATTCGGTGAGGCGGATGTCGTCCGGATACGTGGTTTCCGGCGGGCGCACGAAACCCAGGTCCATCGTCCTGCCCGAGATCGCTTCCAGCTGATGCAAGGTGGCCATTTCGTGCAGGGTCAATGTGACGTGCGGGAATTGCTGGCGGTAGCGGTTGATGACGGTGGCGAAGTAGGGCGTAAACGGCGTGGAAAACGTAAAGCCGATGCGCAATTCGCCCGCTTCGCCCCGCTGTGCCCGGCGCGCCGTGACGGCCGCCTGTTCCGACAGGGCCAGGATGCGCCGCGCATCGTCGAGGAACAGCGCGCCCGCCTGCGTCAGGCGCACGGAGCGCTTGTTGCGCTCGAACAACTGCGCGCCCAGTTCCGCTTCCAGCGCCTGGATTTGCTGGCTCAGCGGCGGCTGGCCGATGTGCAGGCGTTCGGCCGCGCGCGTAAAGTGCAGTTCCTCGGCGACGGCGACAAAGTAACGCAGGTGGCGCAGTTCCATGTTCGTCCAGTAATCGTTTTAAAGTATGAGTTGGGCCTTAAATATATATTGGACGATATGAGTTGGCAATCCTAACATGCAGATTCGCTTCTCTTTTGAAACACGGCCATGTCTGATTCATCGCTCGCTTTTGCCCCCGCTGCCCCATCGGCCATCCCGGTTTCCGCTCCTAGTCCCGGTCCCGCTCCCCGTTCGGCTATCGCCAAGGGGTCGATTGAATTCAAGCGCAGCAACCGCGCCCTGTTCTTCGGCGGCTTTTCCACTTTCAGCTTGCTGTACTGCATCCAGCCCCTGTTCCCGCTGTTGTCGCAGCAGTTCCACCTGACGCCGGCGCAGAGTAGCTGGTCGCTGTCCGTGTCGAGCGGCTTGCTGGCCATTTCCTTGGTGCTGCTGAGCGCCGTCTCGGACCGCATCGGCCGCAAGCCCTTGATGGTGGCGTCGATGTTTTCCGCCGCCATATTGACGATTCTGTCCGCCTTCGCGCAGGATTACGCGCAGCTGCTGGCGATCCGCGCGGCGCTGGGCGTGGCCCTGGGCGGCATGCCGGCCGTGGCCATGGCTTACCTGGGCGAGGAAATCGAGGGCCCGTCGCTGGGACTGTCGATGGGCTTGTATATTGCCGGCAGCGCGTTTGGCGGCATGTCGGGGCGCCTGATCGCCTCCATGCTCAGCGATTTCCTCTCGTGGCGCTGGGCCCTGGGCGTGCTGGGCGTGGCCGGCGTGCTGGCGGCAGCGGAATTCTGGCGCAGCCTGCCCGCATCGAAAAATTTCGTGCCCAGTACCCGTGGCTGGAATGCCTTGCCGCACGCCATCAAACAGCATTTTTCCGACCGGGGCTTGCCGTGGCTGTTTTGCCTGGCATTCCTGCTGATGGGCTGTTTTGTCAGCCTGTATAACTACATCGGTTACCGCCTGCTGGCCGCGCCGTTCAACTTGCGCCAGAGCACGGTCGGCTTGCTAGCCTTTTTGTACCTGATCGGCATCTTCAGTTCCGTCTGGGCGGGACGCCTGGTGGACCGCCTGGGGCGCCGCGGCGTGCTGTGGATCATGCTGTCGGTGATGCTGGCCGGCATTCTGCTGACCCTGTTCGACTCGCTGCCGCTGATCGTCATCGGCATGGCGCTCGCCACCTTCGGCTTCTTCGCCTCGCACTCGATCGCCAGCAGCTGGGTCAGCCGCCGCGCGCGCGCGCCGCAGGCGCTGGCTTCGGCCTTCTATCTGCTGTTCTATTACCTCGGTTCCAGCCTGATCGGTTCCGCCTCGGGCATGATGTGGGGCTTCGACGGCTGGACGGGCGTCATCATCATGCTGGGCCTGTGCCTGGGCGGCGGCGTGCTGATCGCCTTGCGCCTGCGCCATCTGCAGCCGCTGGGCGCGCGCGAAGCGGTGGGCTGAGACGGCTATTTGGGACAGTTGCCGATCATCGTTTCCCCCTGCTTGCCCGCGCGCGTGGTCACGCACAAGGTGCCCAGCGCGCTGGTGATTTTATACGTGCGGCTGCCCTTGGCTGCATTCGCGCCCACTTCCTCGATTTTTGACGCTTCATACCATTTCGGCGGCACGGCCGCGTAGGCCTCGGCAAAGCCTTGCTGCATGCGCTTGAAGCCCGTGTCGTCCAGTTTTTGTTCGCCGCGCTGCGGGAATTCCTTGCGCAACTCCCTGTCGATCTTGCCCACGTCGCGTTTGGCTTGCGCCAGGATCTCGGCCGCGCTGGGCGGCGGGACGAGCGTGATCGCTTCCGGCGTTGCCGGCGCTGGCGCCTGCGCGACGTTGGCGGCGGGCGGGGGTCGGCTGACGGGCGCCAAGATGGGCAAATTCGGCAGGCGTGGCACGCGCGCGGTGGCTGGTTTGATGCTGGGCAAGGGCAGGGGCTTGGGCGGCACCGGGAGCGTGTGGCGCAGCCAGCTGATGGCCGGACCT
Source organism: Janthinobacterium sp. 78 (assembly GCF_003096775.1). Taxonomy (NCBI): domain Bacteria; kingdom Pseudomonadati; phylum Pseudomonadota; class Betaproteobacteria; order Burkholderiales; family Oxalobacteraceae; genus Janthinobacterium; species Janthinobacterium sp. 78. The sequence continues at coordinate 1,668,851 of NZ_QENT01000001.1, forward strand.
TGCGGCAGGTTCTCGTCAGAGGCAATGCGCGGTCGCGACTGAACGATGACATAGGCCAGTCCCGCGTGCAGCAGGACGATCAGCAGCAAGCCGGGCGCGCGGCGGGGCAGGGGTGGCAAAGAGGTCATGGAGGGCATGGTGGTTCAGGTACGCCAATGTATCCGAGGTATTTGAATATTATCTAAAATGTCACAAGCACTTGCAAAAAAGTGCCTCATGGAAATTTCAATGCCTTGGCGGGCGGTGGGGAACCTTGGATTGGCCTGACGATCCAACTGCAGATAGCATGGGAGGACACATCATGATGCAGGTAAAGGAAGTGGCACGGCGCTTTGGCGCCATCGAACACGCGATCGGCCAGGCGGCCCAGCTGTGCGGCAAACAGCTGGGCATGCCCATGGATTTGAAAGATTGCATCAACCAGATGGACCAGCAAAAAAGTGCAGTGCGGCAAGCCATCGACACGCAAGACGATGCGCGCATCCGCCAGGCGGTCGACCAGATGGAGTCGCTGGGCGACCGCGCCAAGCGGGCCTGCGGCACGGCGTCCAGCGTGACGCCGGAAATGAAGAGCGCCGTGCTCAGGGTGCACGATGAATTGTCGGACCTGAAGCATCAGCTGCACTAGGTGTTGCCAGGTGTTGTAAGCGTTTTACATCTGGCGGAACAGATGGGCATACAAGGGACTGACGCGCAGCTGCGCCGGGTGCTGGCGCAGGGTCAGCGACAGCTTGCCCGCGTCGTCGCGCACGGCCGTGGCGATGGCGCTGGCGTTGACGATGGTGCCCCGGTGAATTTGCCAGAATTGTTGCGGGTCCAGCTGGGGTAGCAACTCCTTCAGACTCGTGCGTATCAGCGCTTCGCTGTCCTGGCACACGACGTTGATGTATTTGTCCAGCGCTTCGAAATACACGACGTCGGCCAGGGCGATCATGCGCACGCTGTTGCCGACGGCCGCCCGTATCATTTGCAGGCGCGGCGCGGGCGGCAGCATGGCTTGCAGCTGGCTCAGCAGTCGGGCCAGGTTGTCGTCGCTGGCGGACGCTGTTTCCGTCGTCGCCAAGGGGGGCGTCGTGGTGGCTGCCCCTGCCCCTGCCGTTGGGGTTGCTGTTGTTGTAGCGTTGCTGCTGTCGCGCAGGCGCTGCTGCAGGCGTTCCACCGTCTTGCCCAGGCGTGCATCGTTGACGGGTTTTAGCACGTAATCGGCGGCTGCGTGCTCGAAGGCGGCCAGTGCGTATTCATCGTAGGCCGTGACGAACACGATGTGGGGAAACGCAATACCGTCGGGCCACTGCTCCGCCAGTTCTTCGGCCGCTTCCAGGCCCGTCTTGCCTGGCATCTTGATGTCGAGAAAGAGGATGTCGGGCTGCAGCGCCAGGCCTTGCCGCAAGGCTTCCACGCCGTTGGGACAGGTGGCGACAATGTCGAGTTCCGGCCACAGCCGCTGCAAGGCGTGCGCGAGGGCGGCGGCAAGGATGGGTTCGTCTTCGGCGATCAGGGCGCGCGGGATGTGGTGGCTCATGCGAGGGGACTCGTGATGGTGGGTGGAAGGGGGAGTGTCAGGCGGGCGACGACACCTGCCCGATGGTTGGTGGCCAGCGACAGGCTGGCGGCATCGCCATGCATGCCGCGCAGGCGTTCGCGGATATTCGCCACGCCAAGGTGCGTGCCCTTGGTCTGGCCCGGATGATCGAGGCCCAGGCCATCGTCGGCAACCGTCAGGATCAGCACGCCGCCTTCCGTGGACGCTTGCACGTGGATATGGCCGCCTTCGATCTTTGGTTCGAGGCCGTGCTGGATGGCGTTTTCCACCAGCGGCTGCAGCAGCATGGGTGGCACTTTGATATCGCGCAAGGCCGCAGGCAAGTTCAAGGTAAAGCGCAGGCGCGCGCCCATGCGGGTGGACATCAGGCCCAGGTAGGCTTGCATCAGGGAAAACTCCTGCTCCAGGGTGGTGGACCCGGCACGCGAGGAAGAGAGGGTGGCGCGCAGATACTGGATCAATTGATCGAGCAGCAGCTGGGCGCGGTCCGGATCAAAGCTGATCAGGCCCTGCAGATTGGCCAGCGTGTTGAACAGCATGTGCGGTTCGATCTGCGCTTGAAGCAGTTGCAGTTGCGCTTGCATGGCTTGGCGCGCCACGGATTCGGCGCGGGCTTTTTCCTGGGCCGCCTCCATTTGCAGGCGCGCAATTTTTTCGCGGCTGCCGAAGAACAGGATGGCCGCTCCCGCCGCCGCCAAGGTGAACACCGTCATGCCGACATTGCGTGGCGACATGGAAACGGGCGCGGGCACGTCGATATTGGCCAGCCAGCCGAACAGCATGGTGCCGCCAACTTGCGCCACGGCGGCGCTGACGATGATGAGGGTAGTGAAGGGCAGCAATGGGACGCGCCGCTGTTCGCCCCAGCACGCCAGGCGGATGCCGTCGATGAGCAGGAAAGCAATACTGCCGATGCACATCGAGGCCAGCAGGTTGAGCCAGAAGCTTTGTCCGCCGCTCAGCACGAAGGTGACGAAGAGGGCGCACAGCACATTGAGCAGCAGCGCATAACGGGCATCGGCCAGCAGGCGCCGGTAGGGAAAGCCCGTCTTGCGGGGGGCTGCGTCGGTAGTGTGCATGCGGGACTGCTTTCAGGTGGGCGCTCGGGTTGGCAATGCGGCAATTATGGGCGGCTCTGCACGCGGGCGCAACGCGGTTGCGACGAAACTGTGCGGATGTGGCGCCAATCGCCTGATCGTGTCCTTTACACAGTGGCGCTTGCGCGCGATGATGGCACGACGTCTTGATCGACAACCTCATCACGATAAAGGAACAGCATGTGGCCCTACCCACGCACCCTGGCGCACCGCGGCGGCGGTACCCTGGCGCCTGAAAATACCCTGGCCGCCCTGCGCTGCGGCCTGGCCTACGGCTACCGCGCCGTGGAGTTCGACGTCATGCTGGCGTCCGACGGCGTGCCCGTCGTCGTGCATGACCCGGAGCTGGGCCGCACGGTGGCCGGCAGCGGCCATGTCAACGATTACACGGCCGCGCAGCTGGGCGCCATGGAAGCGGGCGCCTGGTTCGGCCCGCAGTTCGCGGGCGAAGGCGTGCCCACGTTTGACGCCGTGGTGGCGTATTGCAAGGCGCAGCGCATCTGGATGAATGTCGAAATCAAGCCGGCACCCGGCGTTGACGTGGCCACGGGCGCGGCGGTGGCGCGGACCACGCGCGATTATTTCGCGAAGGAAATTGCTGCAGGAGAGTTATTGCCGCTGCTATCGTCGTTCAGCATCGCCGCACTGGAAGCGGCGCGTCAGGCGGCACCGGAACTGGCGCGCGGCTGGCTGGTCGAAGCGATACCATCTGATTGGGCGCAAAAGTCAAAGGAGCTGGACGTGGCGGCGATTCATTGCGACCATCAGCAGCTGACGCCGGAACTGGCGCGAGAGGTAAAGGCGGCAGGATACGGGCTGTTCTGCTACACCGTCAACACCCCGGAACGGGCCAGCGAACTGCTGGCCTGGGGCGTGGATGGGTTTTGCACGGACCGGATCGATATTATTCCATCCATGGCGTAGGTCGGATTAGCGGGGCAAAGCCCCGCGTAATCCGACAACATTGTTGACGTTATTGGTGTTGTCGGCTTACGCGCTTGCGCGCTAAGCCGACCTACGTTTCAAACAGCTTAGAAAGTCACGCGCATGCCGACGGTGACATTGCGCCCCATCAAAGGCGCCGCATTCTTGATGAATGAAGTATGGCTGTACGCCAGTTCATTCGTCAGGTTGTTCGCCTTGATGTAGAACTGGGCCGGCGTCGTGCCGATGCGGGTGTCGTAGTTGGCGGACAGGTTCAGCATGTTGTAGCCCGGGGTTGCCGTTTCAAACGCCGCCACTTTATCCTGCTTGCCCACGCGGTAGAGCTCGGCCACGCCGCTCCACGCTTGCCAGCTGGCGTCAAGCTTCACGCCGACGCGCTGGGCTGGGATGCGCGGCAAGTTTTTATTGTTGCCTGCGCCACCGTCGGCCAGCTTGGCCCTGACGTAATCGCCGAACACGCTGGCGCCGAACATGGGGTTCAGCTGCTGGCGGATTTGCCCTTCCACGCCCGTAAACGTGGCGTCGCGCTGGGCGTACTGGATCAGCTGGAAGCCTTCGTGGTTATCCAGCGTGGAGCCGAAGATGTAGTTGTCGACCTTGTTGCGGTAAGCGCTGGCCGAGAAGGTCGTGGCGCCTGCATATTTGCGCAAGGTCAGGTCGATATTGTTCGACGTTTCCTTGCCCAGGTTTTGATTGCCCAGTTCATACGTGGCCGTGGCCATGTGCACGCCGTGCGCATACAATTCCTCGGCGCTGGGCAAACGGTGCGTGCGCGAGATGGTCGACCCCAGGGAATACTGGGGCGCGAATTTCCACACGGCGCCCAGCGACACGGACGTGCCCTTGGCGCTGCGGTCCTGCAAGGTGGCGCTGTCGACCGTGATGTCTTGCCATTCGTGGCGCAAGCCAGCCTCGAAGCGCCATTGGTCGAGCTTGTATTCTTCCACCAGGAAGGCCGCGTGTTTTTTGGTCACCGTTGGCGCTACATACGCTTCTTCGCCCAGGGCGGAGAAATCGCGCTTCGATGTTTGCAGGCCCACCACGCCGCGCCAGCCGAAGACGGGATGGTGTTCCATTTCCAGGCGCGCGTCGTGGCCCTTGTTCTTGAACGTGGTGGCAATTTCCGTGCCTTCGATTTCGTCGTGCTTGTAGTCGGTGAACGCGGCGCGCAGGCGCAGCTTGGCGAAGCCGGGCACGGGATCGCGCAATTCGCCGCGCACATCCCAGCGCTCGCTCTTCAGTTTTACGTAGGGAACGGCACCATCTTCGTGGTCGTGGTCATGTTCCTCTTCAGCACCGTGGTCGTGGCCTTCGTGGCCGCCGCAATGCAGGTGCGTGCCATGCGGGTGGCAGCTTGCGAATTCATGGTTGTGGCCAGGCAAGCCGTATTCCGCGTGCTGGCTGGTGAAGGCCAGGCCCAGGAAGCCGCGTTGACCCACCCACGACACGCCCACGCTGCCCGTGTCCGTCTTGTTGTAGCTGCCGGCCACCTTGGAGCCGCCTTCCCAGCCGCTGCCGACCTTGTATTCCTTCGCATCGCGCTTGACGCCTTCCGCGTGGAAAGCGATGTTGCCGGAGCCGCCAGTCACTTCAAAGGCGCCCGCTTTTTCGCGCGCGGCCGAATTGGCGCGCACTTCCGCGCTGCCTTCGAAACCTTTTGCTGGCACGCGCGTGGGGATTTTCTTGTCGATCACATTGACGACGCCGCCGACGGCGCCGCCGCCATAGGCCAGCGCGGACGGGCCGCGCAAGACTTCAATCTGTTCCGACAGCATCGGCTCGGCCGCGACAGCATGGTCGGGGCTGATGGTCGACGCATCCTGCACTTCGGCGCCGTCGGACAACACCTTGACGCGCGGGCCATCCATGCCGCGGATGATGGGACGGCTGGCGCCGGCGCCGAAATGGCTGGAGGTGATGCCGGGTTGTCCCGCCAGGGTCTCGCCCAGGGTCGCAGCCCTTGCCAGCACCAGTGCTTCGCCTTCCAGTACGGTCACTGGCGTGCTCATGTCGTCGCTGCCCAGGGCCAGGGCGCTGGCCGAAACGGTGACGGCTGGCAAGGTGGCGGTTTGCTGCGCCAGGGCGCTGGCAGGGGCGGCAAAGGCCAACATGATGGCCAGCGCGAGGGGAGTTGGTTGTTGAGGACGGACGGACATGGGCAAGAGTTCCTTTATCGGCTATCGGTGTTTGCGGGGTTTGGGCAGGCGCTTGCCGGATGGGGTGACTGCCCGAAGATGATAATGATAACCCATTATCATTACTGTGTGACAGTTTTCCGGGCAGGAGATGCAGGCGGATGGTGTATTCTGTCGGCTATGGAACGCACAACACGTCAAAAAACCGCTATACAAGCCGCCATCGAGTCGGCCCAGCGCCCCCTGTCGGCGCAGGAAATTCTCGAGCAGGCCAGCTTGCAAGTGACGCAGCTGGGCATCGCCACCGTTTACCGCAATTTAAAATCGCTGGTGCTGGAAGAAAAAGTGCACGTGGTGACCTTGCCGGGCGAAAACCCGCGCTACGAGTCGAACACGGCCGCCAATCATCACCACCACCATTTCCAGTGCACCACCTGCCAGCGCGTGTTCGACGTGCATGATTGCCCGGGCGACTTGAAGCGCATGGCGCCGCAAGGCTTTGTCGTCGAGCGCCACGAACTGACCCTGTACGGCCGCTGCGCCGACTGCAATACCGCCGCCGGCGCCACGGCCGCAGCGGGGAGCGCCGCCGTTGCCGCCACTGTGCACGCTTGTGCCAGCCACCACGACCCGGCCTGAGCTGGCAGGCTGTCGATGTTGGCACGGGCGCAACAATGCCCTGGCCAGCCGTCATTGCCGCACCCCATATCACGTATAATCTTCCCTTTAAAGCTGCCGCCACTTTTTGCCAAAAAAACATGAAATCATCTGAAATCCGCGACAAGTTCCTCAAATTTTTCGAATCCAAGGGCCATTCCATCGTCCGTTCCAGCTCCCTGGTGCCAGGCAACGATCCGACCTTGCTGTTGACGAACAGCGGCATGGTGCAATTCAAGGATGTGTTTACGGGCACGGACAGCCGTCCGTACACGCGTGCCACCTCGGTGCAGCGCTGCGTGCGCGCCGGCGGCAAGCACAACGATCTGGAAAACGTCGGCTACACGGCGCGCCACCATACCTTCTTTGAAATGCTGGGCAACTTCAGCTTCGGCGACTATTTCAAGCGCGACGCGATTCAATACGCGTGGGAACTGCTGACCAAGGTGTATGGCTTGCCGGCTGACAAACTGACCGTCACCGTCTACATCGAAGATGACGAAGCGTACGACATCTGGGCGAAAGAAATCGGCGTGCCCGTCGAGCGCATCATCCGCATCGGCGACAACAAGGGGGCGCGCTACGCGTCGGACAATTTCTGGCAGATGGCGGATACGGGCCCATGCGGTCCGTGCACGGAAATCTTCTACGACCACGGCGCCGACATTCCTGGTGGCCCGCCGGGCTCGCCGGACGAAGATGGCGACCGTTTCATTGAAATCTGGAACCTGGTGTTCATGCAGTTCAACCGCGACGAAGCGGGCGTCATGCACAAGTTGCCGAAGCCGTGCGTCGACACGGGCATGGGCATGGAGCGCCTGGCCGCCGTGCTGCAGCACGTGCATTCGAACTATGAGATCGACCTGTTCCAGCATTTGATCCGCGCCGCCGCGCGCGAAACGGGCGCCACGGATCTGGAAAACAAGTCGCTGCGCGTGATCGCCGACCACATCCGCTCCGCCGCCTTCATGATCGTCGACGGCGTCATTCCGGGCAGCGAAGGCCGCGCGTATGTCTTGCGCCGCATCATCCGCCGCGCCCTGCGCCATGGCCACAAGCTGGGCCAGACGAAACCGTTCTTCTACAAGCTGGTCGCTGACCTGGCCATCGAGATGGGCGGCGCCTATCCGGAGCTGGAAGACGCGAAAGACAACGTCGCCAACATGCTCAAAGCCGAAGAAGAGCGTTTCGGCGAAACCCTGGAAACGGGCATGAAAGTGCTGGAAGCGCAGCTGGCCAAGGATGCCACGGGCATCGACGGCGCCACCGCGTTTACTTTGTACGAAACGTATGGCTTCCCGCCGGACCTGACGGCCGACATCTGCCGCGAACGCAACATCACGTTCGACCAGGTGGGCTACGACGCGGCCCTGAAGGAAAGCCAGGAACTGTCGCGCAAGGGCGGCAAAACGCACAAGGACAGCAAGGTCGAGTACACGGGCGAGAAAAACACATTCGTCGGCTACGATCAATTGACGTTCAGCGGCAAGGTCGTGGCGCTGTACGCGGCCGGCACGCCGGTCACGGAACTGAAGGCGGGCCAGGAAGGCATCGTCGTGCTCGACACCACGCCGTTCTACGCGGAATCGGGCGGCCAGGTGGGCGACCAGGGCGTGATCGCCTCGGGCGCCGGCAGCTTTGCCGTCAGCGACACGCTGAAAATCCAGGCGGACGTGTTCGGCCACCACGGCGTGCTGGAGTCCGGTGTATTGAAAGTGGGCGACGCCGTCTCGGCGCAAGTCGATACGGCCAAGCGCGCGCGCACCATCCGCAACCACTCGGCCACGCACTTGATGCACAAGGCCCTGCGCGAAGTGCTGGGCAGCCACGTGGCGCAAAAGGGCTCGCTGGTCGACCCGGACAAAACCCGTTTCGACTTCAGCCACCATGCGCCGATGACGGCGGAACAGATCGTCGCCGTGGAAACCATCGTCAATAAAGAGATCCTGGAAAACCGCGCCACGCAAGCCCATTTGATGTCGTTTGACGACGCCGTCAAGCATGGCGCGATGGCCCTGTTCGGCGAGAAATACGGCGACGAAGTGCGCGTGCTCGACATCGGCAGCTCGAAAGAGCTGTGCGGCGGCGTCCACGTGCAGCGCACGGGCGATATCGGCCTGTTCAAGATCATCGGCGAAAGCGGCGTGGCCGCCGGCATTCGCCGCGTGGAAGCGGTGACGGGCGAGGGCGCGCTGGCGCTGGTGCAAACCATCAACCGCCGCCTGGTCGAAGCAGCGCAAGCGCTGAAGGCGCAGCCGGAAGAGCTGACTGCCCGTATCGGACAGGTGCAAGACCATGTGAAGGCGCTGGAGAAGGAACTGGCTGCGCTGAAATCGAAACTGGCTTCCGGCCAGGGCGATGAGCTGGTTACGCAAGCCGTCGATGTGAACGGCATCAAGGTGCTGGCCGCCGTGCTCGATGGCGCCGACGTGGCCCGTCTGCGCGAAACCATGGACAAGCTGAAAGACAAGCTGAAGACGGCTGCCATCGTGCTGGCCAGCGTGACGGATGGCAAGGTCAGCCTGATCGCCGGCGTCACGGCGGACGCCACTTCCCGTGTCAAAGCGGGCGAACTGGTGAACTTCGTTGCACAGCAAGTGGGCGGAAAAGGCGGCGGACGCCCCGATATGGCGCAAGCGGGCGGTACCGATCCGAGTGGTCTGGCGAATGCCCTGGCCGGCGTACCGGCCTGGATCGGCGAACGCGCGACACAGGCGTAAGCTAGAGGACATGCGGGGTTTGCGCCCCACAGCCCCTTGAAAACGGCCCGCAGACGATGTTTGCGGGCCGTTATTTCTTTTGGAATCCCGTTGTGACCCCACAACAGCCGATGAACTATTTTGGTGCAGCGCGTCAATGCCCCTGATTTAGAGTAGTATGTCGAAAATCAGTACAACAAAACAATGGTGGGATATTGATGATGAGCGACACACTACTTGATACCGAGATTATGGAATTTCACAAAGAACTCGACGCGCGCGGCTTGAATTGCCCGTTGCCGATTCTGAAGGCGAAAAAGGCTTTGTCAGAGCTGCAGAGTGGGGAAGTGCTGCGCATCATGGCAACCGATCCCGGTTCCGTGCGTGACTTTCAGGCTTTCGCCAAGCAAACGGGCAATGCCCTGCTGTCGCATGTGCAGACGGGTACCGAATTCGTCTTCCTGATGCAACGCAAATAATTCTGCCAGCCGGGGCCGCCGTGGCGCGGCCTGGTTTTCCTTCCCTTGCCGGCTTTTTTGCTGCCCTGCAGCGTAGCGGCAGACTCCCCTGAAATCCCCGAAGCTGGACAGTTTAGATGGTTTGCTCTAACAAAAAATCGCACGATCGTGCTTAAATTCGGTTCAGGATTCAAATTTCTCTTATAATCGAACGCACAATCAGCACTTGATCCGTCATTTTTATAATTTCCCAAAGGCATAGCTATGAAAGTCTTGGTACCCGTCAAACGCGTGGTCGACTATAACGTCAAAGTCCGCGTCAAGAGTGACGGCACTGGCGTCGATACCGCCAACGTCAAAATGTCGATGAACCCTTTCGATGAGATCGCGCTGGAAGAAGCGATGCGCCTGAAAGAGGGCGGCAAGGTCACTGAAGTGGTCGCCATCTCCTGCGGCGTGACGCAGTGCCAGGAAACCCTGCGCACCGCCATGGCCATTGGCGCCGACCGCGGCATCCTGGTGGAAACGACGACCGAACTGGAACCGCTGGCCGTGGCCAAGCTGGTGAAAGCCCTGGCCGAGAAAGAGCAGCCGCAATTGATCATCCTGGGCAAGCAAGCCATCGATGACGACAGCAACCAGACCGGCCAGATGCTCGCTGCCCTGCTGGGTTGGCCGCAAGCCACGTTCGCCTCGAAAGTCGTGCTGGAAGACGGCAAAGTCACCGTCACCCGCGAAGTCGACGGCGGCCTGGAAACCCTGGCATTGACCTTGCCAGCGATCATCACCACCGACCTGCGTCTGAACGAGCCACGCTATGTGACCTTGCCGAACATCATGAAGGCCAAGAAAAAGCCGCTCGAGACCGTCAAGCCGGAAGACCTGGGCGTCGACGTCGCGCCACGCCTGAAGACCCTGAAAGTCGTCGAGCCAGCCAAGCGCTCGGCCGGCATCAAGGTACCGGACGTCGCTACGCTGGTCGCCAAGCTGCGTACCGAAGCCAAGGTTATTTAAACATACCCCAAGACAAAAACTGGGGTCAGACCTGGAAGGTCCGACCCCCGGCACTTGCACATTACTAGGAATAATCATGGTCGCATTAGTTATTGCTGAACACGACAACGCTACCTTAAAGGGTAGCACCCACCACACCGTGACCGCAGCTGCCCAGTGCGGCGGCGACGTGCACGTGCTCGTCGCAGGTTCGAACGCCTCGGCTGCCGCCGCTGCCGCCGCGCAAATCGCCGGCGTGACGAAAGTCATCGTGGCCGACGCGCCATACTTCGCCGACGGCCTGGCCGAAAACGTGGCCGAGCAAGTGCTGGCCATCGCCGGCAACTACAGCCACATCCTGGCGCCAGCCACCGCCTACGGCAAGAACATCCTGCCGCGCGTCGCTGCCAAGCTGGACGTGGCGCAAATCTCGGAAATCACCAAGGTCGACTCGCCTGACACGTTCGAGCGTCCGATCTACGCCGGTAACGCCATTGCCACCGTGCAATCTGGCGACAAGGTCAAGGTCATCACCGTGCGCACCACCGGTTTCGACGCCGCTGCCGCCACCGGCGGTTCGGCTGCCACCGAAACCGTCGCCGCCGTTGCCGATGCCGGCAAATCGGCCTTCGTGGGCCGCGAGCTGGCCAAGTCCGACCGTCCTGAACTGACCGCCGCGAAAATCATCGTGTCGGGCGGCCGTGGCATGGGTTCGGCCGAGAACTTCCACATCCTGGAGCCGCTGGCCGACAAGCTGGGCGCCGCCATGGGTGCTTCGCGCGCCGCCGTCGACGCCGGTTTCGTGCCGAACGACTGGCAAGTGGGCCAGACGGGCAAGATCGTCGCGCCATCGCTGTACATCGCCGTCGGTATCTCGGGCGCGATCCAGCATCTGGCCGGCATGAAAGACTCGAAAACCATCGTCGCCATCAACAAGGATCCGGAAGCACCGATCTTTGCCGTGGCTGACTACGGCATCGTGGGCGATCTGTTCGAGATCGTGCCGCAACTGGTCAAAGAACTGGGTTAATTAAACCCCTTCCGGTTTTGTTACTGACAGAGCCACGCCGGCCCGCCCCACACGGCGAGCCGCGCGTGGCTTTTTTCTTGGAGAAATAGATGAGCTATCAAGCCCCGCTGAAAGATATGTTGTTCGTCATGAACGAACTGGCCGGCCTGGCCGAAATCCATACTTTGCCTGGCTGCGAAGACGCCACGCCCGACACGGCCGAAGCCGTGCTGGAAGAGAACGCCAAATTCTGCGGCGCCGTGGTGGCCCCCCTGAACTGGCCCAGCGACAAGGATCCGAGTTTCTGGCACGACGGGCAAGTGACCACCTCGAAAGGCTTCAAGGAAGCCTTCAAGGCGTATGGCGAAGCGGGCTGGCAAGGCGTGCAGCATCCGACCGAATTCGGCGGCCAGGGTTTGCCCAAGCTGCTGGCCACGCCGTGCATCGAAATGCTCAATTCCGCCAGCATCTCGTTTGCCCTGGTCGCGCTGTTGTCGGACGGCGCCATCGAAGCGCTGCTGACGGCCGGCAGCGATGAGCAAAAGGCGGTCTACCTGGAAAACCTGGTGTCGGGCAAGTGGACGGGCACCATGAACCTGACCGAGCCGCAAGCCGGTTCCGACCTGGCCGCCGTGCGCACGCGCGCCGTGCCGCAGGGCGATGGCACCTATAAAGTGTTTGGCACGAAGATTTTCATCACGTATGGCGAGCACGACATGGCGGAAAACATCGTCCATCTGGTGCTGGCCCGCACGCCGGACGCGCCCGCAGGCGTGAAAGGCATTTCGCTGTTCATCGTGCCGAAATTCCTCGTCAATGCGGACGGCAGCCTGGGTGCGCGCAACGACGCGCATTGCGTGTCGATCGAGCACAAGCTGGGCATCAAGGCCAGCCCGACGGCCGTGCTGCAGTTCGGCGACCACGGCGGCGCCATCGGCACCCTGGTGGGCGAGGAAAACCGCGGTCTCGAATACATGTTCATCATGATGAATGCGGCCCGTTTCGGTGTCGGCTTGCAGGGCATCGGCCTGGCCGAGCGCGCTTACCAGCAGGCGGTGGCGTTCGCCAAGGACCGCGTGCAGTCGCGCGACCTGGCCGGCTCGCCCGGTCCCGTTTCCATCATCCACCACCCGGACGTACGCCGCATGCTGATGTCGATGCGCTCGCAGACGGAGGCGGCGCGTGCGCTGGCCTACGTGGGCGCGGCCATCAGCGACGTGGCGCACCACCATCCGGAGGCCGAAGTGCGCGCGGAAAGCCTGGCGACGTATGAATACCTGGTGCCCGTGATCAAGGGTTGGGCCACGGAAATGTCGCAGGATGTCACGCGCGACGGCGTGCAAGTGCATGGCGGCATGGGTTTCATTGAAGAAACAGGCGCTGCCCAGCATTACCGTGACGCCAAGATCCTGACGATCTACGAAGGCACGACGGCGATCCAGGCGAACGACCTCGTGGGCCGCAAGACGGTGCGCGACGGCGGCGCCGTGGCGAAAGCCATCATCGCCCAGGTGCGCGCCACGGAAGCCCAGTTGGGCGAGCTCTCCGGCGCCGACTTCCAGGCCATGCAGCGCCACCTGGCCGAAGGCAGCGCCGCGCTTGAAGCGGTGGTCGAGTACGTGGTGGCGAACATGAAGACGGACATCAAGGCCGTGTTTGCGGGCAGCGTGCCGTATCTGAAGCTGGCCGGCATCGTGCTGGGCGGCTGGCAAATGGCGCGCGCGGCCGTGGTGGCGCAGCAAAGGCTGGGAGAAGGCAGCGGCGACGCGGCGTTCTACAAGGCAAAAATCGCCACGGCGCGCTTCTTTGCCGACCACATCCTGTCGCAAGCGCCAGGCTTGCGCGCCACCATCATCGACGGCAGCGCCGGTGTGATGGCCTTGTCGGAAGAGCAGTTTTAAGCTTAGCTAACCCAACTGCAAATGCCGGGGTCGGACCCTGAGGGTCCGACCCCAGTCCTTGCTTTTGGGTTCAGCTTACCTTCTGGCAATGCCATTGCCGGAATTGCGTACGAGGTCGCCAGCGGCCAGCCCCGGATCCTGGTCAAACGCGAAGTCGGCCTTGGCGCCCGTTTCGTATTGCACGGTGACGGTCCAGGTCTTGGCATTTTTCATGTGGCCTTCGACTTGCTTGCCGGCATACGCGCCGCCAGCGGCGCCGGCCAGGGTGGCCAGGTCCTTGCCGCGTCCGCCACCGACCTGGCGGCCCAGCAGGGCGCCGGCCACACCGCCGCCGATCATGCCCAGCGCGCCACCTTCACCGGCCTTCTCGGCGACATTGACTGCCAGCACCTTGCCGCAATCGGCGCAGATCTGGTGTTGTGGCTGCTTGGAAGGCTGGCTGGCGTAGGAATTGCCCGCTTTCTGTGCGGCCTTGGCATTGATGATGGCCTGGTCGTATTCGCTCTTGGCGTCGCGCAAGCACTGCATGCGGGCTTTCGAGCTGCTTTCTTCTGCGCACAATTTCTTGTCGTCCGCGTAGCGCGTGTTCGCTTGCTTCGTGTCGTAGGTGTATTGCGCCTTCGGCGACAGGTTTTGCGCGAAGGCGGAGGTGCTGAACAGGGCCGTGATGGCCACTGCGAGGATGAGTGGGCGACGAATCATGATCTTCTCCTAGGGGTGTGGAATATGCCAGTAATGTCGGCATTGTGAATGCAGTATAGGTGAAAATCATGATTGCTTACCAACACTTACATGTGCGTGCGCGAGGCAATAGCTGGTGCCATTTCCGTGCAGAAATTAACCGTAGGCGCCGCCTGTGTACAGCAAGTCGAACAGGCGCGCCATGGTGGCGATCAGCACGCCCGCACCGAGCATCAAGGTGGCAACCAGCACCACAGCCAGGGGCCAGCCCGTGTCCGACAGGCGGCCGGACGCGGCGTTGTAGCGCGCATCCCACTTGTCGTCCGGCATCAGGCCCAGCACCAGCGCTTCCAGGAAGCCGACCAGGGCGGACAGGGTCAGCGGCAATAGCTGGTAAAACCAGTCGGCCTCGGGAAGCAGCTGGCGCAGCAGCAGGGAGGCGGGCAGGGCGGCCAGGTGCAGCCAGCCCCAGCGGTCTTTGCTGCCATGCAGGTAGAAGCGGTGTGCGCCCAGCATGCCCAGCAGGAAGGCCAGCAAGGTAGTGAAGGCCTTGTTCTTGTGCGACTGTTGCAAAATGGTAGCGGTGGTCATGGGACTCCAGAGTTGCTCATCGGTAAAGATTGCCAGTATCGGTCATTGTCTCGCACAACGATAGCACTTTCCTGTGGCGTTTATACAATGATTTGGCCTGATTTCCAGTCATGGCCGGCACGATAGGCGCAGACGCCTATTGCGTCTTCGGTCATGACTGGTCATAATGTTTGATTAGCCCAAATTACACGCCCGTCATCATAACGCTTGCTGCCTGGCGGTAAAGCGCGCTATAATTTGCGGCTTTTTCCGCCTCAGCACACTTTTTGGAAATATTATGGTCGTTATTCGTTTAGCTCGTGGAGGCGCCAAGAAGCGCCCGTTCTTCAACATCGTCGCTACAGATTCGCGCAATCGCCGCGATGGTCGCTTCATTGAGCGTATCGGTTTTTACAACCCGATGGCGCAAGGTGGCGAAGTTCCACTGCGTATCACCGCAGACCGTCTGGCCTACTGGCAAGGCGTTGGCGCACAATTGTCGCCAACCGTTGCTCGCCTGGTTGCCAGCAACAACAAAGCAGCAGCTTAATTAGATCACTGGTT
This sequence comes from Janthinobacterium sp. 78, assembly GCF_003096775.1. Lineage (NCBI taxonomy): Bacteria > Pseudomonadati > Pseudomonadota > Betaproteobacteria > Burkholderiales > Oxalobacteraceae > Janthinobacterium > Janthinobacterium sp. 78. The sequence continues at coordinate 1,684,103 of NZ_QENT01000001.1, forward strand.
TGACGGTCAAGACTGCATCCGGGGTGAAAGTCCCCGATGACCTGGTACAGGTAGGCTATGTCTCCGGTGCTTATGGCATTGCTGGCGGGGTCAGGATCACTCCTTTCTCCGACGACGCGGATGCATTATTAAGCGTTAAAACCTGGTGGTTTGATAAACCGACCTTGCATGATGTTGAAGTCAGGCAAGCGAAGTTACACGGCGGCGACGTCGTGGCCCAGCTGGTGGGTGTGGTCGGGCGGGATGCCGCAGAAGCGCTGAAAGGCGTCTCTGTGCAAATTCCGCGTAGCCATTTCCCGACGCTGACGGCCGATGAATTTTATTGGTCCGATCTGATCGGACTGACAGTCGAGAATTTGCAAGGCGAGTGCCTCGGCACAGTGCACGACATGATGAGCAATGGTCCGCAGTCGATCTTGCGCGTTACGCCCGTGGCCGCTGCCGATGAGACAGTTGAAAAGGCGCCTGAGCGCCTGATCCCGTTTGTTGGCCAGTTTGTCATTAACGTTGACAAGACCGCCAACAAGATCACGGTCGACTGGGGCCTCGATTATTAAACCGCCTGCGCATAATTTTGCGCCGGGCAAACATTGCAGGATGGTGAACGATGCAATTTGATGTCGTGACCCTGTTCCCGGAAATGTTTGCTGCGCTGACGCAGTCGGGTGTGACCCGGCGCGCCTTCGAGCAGGGGAAATGTGGCTTGTCGCTGTGGAATCCCCGTGATTTCACGACCGACAATCACCGTACCGTGGATGACCGCCCGTATGGCGGCGGCCCCGGCATGGTGATGATGGCGCGTCCCCTCGAAGCGACAATTAATGCCGCCAAGCAACGCCAGACCGAACTCGGCCTGGCGGCGCCCCGCGTGGTGTTCATGTCGCCGCAAGGTCGTGCGCTGACGCACGAGCGCGTCACGCAACTGAAAGCCGAACCTGGTTTGGTGATCCTGTGTGGCCGCTATGAAGCCGTGGACCAGCGTTTGCTGGACCGTTGCGTCGACGAAGAAATCAGCGTCGGCGACTTTGTCCTGTCGGGCGGTGAATTGCCCGCCATGGCACTGATGGATGCGGTGATTCGCCTGTTGCCGGGTGTCTTGAACACCGAGGCATCAGCCATCGAGGATAGCTTCGTCAATGGCTTGCTCGATTCGCCGCACTATACGCGGCCGGAAACATATGAAGGCATGGCCGTGCCGCCCGTCTTGATGGGTGGCAATCATGCCGAGATCGTCAAGTGGCGCCGCCAGCGCATGCTGGAAGCGACCGCGACGAAGCGGCCTGACCTGCTGGTCAGCGCACGCGCCGCCGGCTTGCTCAGCAAGACCGACGAAAAATTCTTGGCCAGCCTGTAAGCCGTCTCTGACGGTCGGCAGGGTGGTCAGTAGTGCCGGGCATGTTGCCCAAATTGTGTTACCCATCCTCTACCGGGCGGATACTTGCTATCCACAGTGCGCCGGCATGATGGTTTTCGGAGTGTTAAAAATGGACTTGATTCAACAATTAGAGCAGGAAGAAATTGCTCGTCTGGGTAAAACCATTCCTGACTTCGCACCAGGCGATACCGTTATCGTCAGCGTCAACGTAGTCGAAGGTACGCGCAAGCGCGCCCAGGCTTACGAAGGCGTCGTTATCTCCCGTCGTAACCGTGGCCTGAACTCGAACTTTATCGTTCGTAAGATCTCGTCCGGCGAAGGCGTCGAGCGTACGTTCCAACTGTACTCGCCGCTGATCGCTTCGATCGAAGTGAAACGCCGTGGTGATGTTCGCCGCGCCAAGCTGTACTATCTGCGTGAGCGTTCGGGTAAATCGGCGCGTATCAAAGAAAAATTGCCAAATCGCCGCGTTGTGGCGAAAGCAAGCGCGTAATATCAGCGTCTGCGTTGGGAAAAGGGGTGCCGGTTATGGTGCCCCTTTTTTTATTCTGTATTGCTAATGGGACAAGCTGCCATGGCCACCATCGCATTTGATCCACAACAACTAGCCATCGATTCGATCGCCGGTGAGGCGGCGCTGGACGCCGTGCGCCTGACGCCCGCCTGGCTGCGCCAGCGCCTGGCCGAACAGCCTGACTGGCAACCCGAGATTACCCAGGATTTCCTCTCCGCCCGCGCCGTGCCCGTGCGCGCCGCCGTGCTCATTCCCCTCGTGCAACGGCCGCATGGTTTGACCATCTTGCTGACCATGCGCACGGACCACCTGAGCAGCCATGCGGGCCAGGTCAGCTTTCCCGGCGGGCGCAGCGAAGCCTTCGATGCGTCGCCCATCGCCACGGCCTTGCGCGAAACGGAAGAAGAAGTTGGCCTGGCGCGCGAGCACATCGAAGTGCTGGGCGACCTGCCCGATTACCTGACGGGCACCGGCTACCAGGTGACGCCCGTGGTGGGCCTGGTGACGCCGCCGTTCGAACTGCGCGCCGACCCGTCCGAAGTGGCGGAAATCTTCGAAGTGCCGCTGGCCTTCCTCATGGATGGCCTCAACCACCAGCGCCTGTCGGTGGAATTGCCCGGCGGACGGCGCTCGTTCTACGCCATGCCCTACGAGCGCTTCTACATTTGGGGCGCCACCGCTGGCATGCTGCGCAATCTGTTTCACCTCTTGCGCGCGTAAAATGATGCCGCGCACGTAATAAGTTTGATTCCAGCACGGCACTGCGCTATCGTAGCGGGCATTGCGGTATTGCTGAAAAAGACAAAAAGGACGTTTGATGACATTTCTCTCCATACTTTGCGCATTGCTGATCGAGCAGCTCAAACCTTTGCGCGCGGACAATCCGATCTACGCCGAAATCAAGAGCCTGGCAATGCGCATGGAGACCTGGTTCAATGCCGGCCATGCCAACCATGGCCGCATGGGCTGGTTCCTCATGATCGGCGTGCTGATGCTGCCGACGGCAGGCGTGTACTGGCTCTTGCAGCATTATCAGCTGACCCTGCTGGCTTTTGCCTGGAACGTTCTCATCGTCTACCTGACCCTGGGCTTCCGCCATTACAGCCATTACTTTACCTCCATCCAGCTGGCCCTGAGCGCCGGCGACGAAGCGACCGCGCGTACCTTGCTGGCCGACTGGACCAAGCTCGACACGGTGGGCATGGAAGCGAGTGAAATCGCCCGCATCGCCGTGGAAAAAGCCCTGATCACCACGCATCGTAATGTATTTGGCGTCTTCTTCTGGTTCCTGATGCCGCTGGGCCCTGCCTGCGCCGTGATGTATCGCGTGGCCGAATACCTGGCGCGCGCCTGGAACGAACCCGAGCACATGCGCAATGAAGCGTTCGGCCAGTTCGCCGCGCGCGCCTTTTACTGGATCGACTGGATCCCCGTGCGCCTGACGGCCGTGGCGTTTGCCGTGGTCGGCAATTTCGAGGATGCCATCTATGCCTGGCGCAATTTCGCCCAGCGCTGGCAGGACGAGGCCATCGGCATCATTCTGACGGCCGGCGGCGGCGCCATGGGTGTACGCCTGGGCACGCCAGCGGAAACGGCGGCCCGTGTGCTGGTGACCCCGGACATGGCCGTCGATGACAGCGACAGCGAAAGCGATATCCTGCCCGGCGAAGAGCCGGGCGCGCGCGCATTGCAGAGCACGGTCGGCCTGGTCTGGCGCGCCTTGCTGCTGTGGATGCTGCTGCTGCTGTTGATGTCGGGCGCCGTTTTCCTCGGCTGATGCGGGTGCACACGCGCCATCCATGCGCCTTGCGCGTGGAACAAGGTTAAAATAGGGGCTGGCGCGTTACGCGTGCCGGCCCCTGTTTGCAGCGTCAGGGCAGATCGAGGTAGAACCCAAGTCTTCTATAAGATATAATACTGGCTTACCGCAGCAAACGTAGTTGAATTACCAGCCCGGCTTACCCGCCGGGGCCATTCACGCAATCCAGTCCCGACAAGCCACATGGCCGAGTTATCTCAAAAAACAGGGGAACTCTCAGACGAGTTCTTCATCCTTGGTCTCACCAGCAATGGCAAGCAATTCCGACCCAGCGATTGGGCCGAGCGCCTTTGTGGAGTGATGTCCTGTTTCAATCCCGAAGGTGGCGGGCGCAATGCGCACCTCCAGTATTCGCCCTACGTGCGTCCGACCGTCGTCAATGGCGTCAAGTCGGTGGTGGTCAACACCAAGCTGCGCGAGATCGAGCCGATGGCGTTTCACTTCGTGCGCGAATTCGCCAAGGATAACGACCTGCAGATCGTCGAGGCCTGCTTCCTGCCGCCCCCCGAAGAAAAGTAAGCCCCGTTTCATTGATTTGCCTCAAACCCGCTACGCCGGGCTGGCGTAGCGTGGACACTCTGTCTCAAACGGAGTGGCAACATGCGTATCGGCGACATCTGTACCCTGCACACCATCCATTGCCAGCGTGACACCAGCGTGCAGGACGCGGCGCTACTGATGCGCCAGCATCATGTGGGCGACCTGATCGTGGCCGAACAGCCGAATGGCGAGCGCGTCCCCATCGGCATCCTCACCGACCGCGACATCGTTATTTCCGTCATCGCCCTGGGCCTCGACCCCGCCAGCCTGCTGGTGGGCGACATCATGAGTGCGCAACTGCTCACCGCCAGCGAAGACGAAGACGTCTACGACATCATCGAACGCATGCGCGTCAACGGTATCCGCCGCTTGCCCGTGGTCAATAGCTTGGGCGGCCTTGCCGGCATCGTCAGCATCGATGACCTGCTGGCCTTCCTGGCCCAGGAGATGGCCGAGCTGGCACGCATCAGCAGCGGCCAGCTGGTCCACGAAAAGCGCACCAGAAAATAGGAACACCTGTCAAAACCTGCTGCGCGTCGCGCTTTGCGGCCGGCGATGCTCACCGTACTTCAGTACGGTTGCGCTTCTCAGCCACAAATCACTGCCGCTCGCTACGGTTTTGTCAGGTGTTCCGCTAGCGCGTATTGCGCAATTCCGGTCAAGTCACGGCTTGCTGAAAATGCTACAGTCGCTGCTCGTTCAACGGGAAGCGTTCATGCACTATCTGGCCAAGGCACTCTGGTATATCGAATCGCATTACGCGGAGAATATCTCGCTCGGTGATATCGCCCACGTGGGCGGCGCCTCGCCGTGCCACATGACGCGCGCGTTTGGCCTGGCCACGGGCCTCTCCGTGATGCGTTATGTGCGGGCGCGCCGGCTCAGCGAGGCCGCCCTCGTGCTGGCGCAGGGCGCGCAAGACATTCTCAGTGTTGCGCTGCAGGCTGGCTACAGTTCCCACGAAGCATTTACACGGGCTTTCCGCGAACAGTTCCAGATGACGCCGGAAAGAGTGCGGGCCCAGCGCCATGTGGCCAACCTCGCGCTGGTGGGGGCCATCAAAATGGACGTGGCGCCTGGCGTGCCCCTGGAAGCGCCCCGTTTTGAGCAGGGGCCCGCCTTGCTGGTGGCGGGCCTGGTCGAACGTTATCGCGCGGAAACGTCTGCCGGCATTCCCGCCCTGTGGCAGCGCTTCCTGCCCCATGTGGCGCCCGGCCAGTTGGTGTATGGCGTGTGCTGCAACAATGACGATGCGGGCAATTTCGATTACCTGTGCGCCATGCCGGTGAGCGACTTTTCCCAGGCCCCCGACGGCTGGACGCGGCTGCGCATCGCGCCGCAGCGCTATGCCGTGTTTCACCACCGCGGGCATATTTCCACCATCCGCGTCACCTGGCATTCGGTGTGGAACGAGTGGCTGCCACAGTCCGGGCTGGAAGTGGCCGACGCGCCCGATTTTGAACGCTACGACCAGCATTTCGATCCTGCCAGCGGCATCGGCGGCGTGGAAATCTGGCTCCCCTTGAAAGCATGAGCATGCTCGATATCTTGTCTGCCCCGGCTGCCGGCGCCACCGCGCTGCGCCAGCGCCTGTTGCAAACCGCCGCCGCGCTGGCGGCGGGCCTGCCCCTGTACTGGGTGCTGGGGCCGCAGCCGCTGGGCTGGCTGGCCTGGTGGGCGCCGCTGCCCGTGCTGTGGCTGGCCCTGCGCTCGTCGCGCCGCGATGCGGCCTGGATGACGTTCCTGGCCGCCATGCTGGGCCTGTCATCCAACGTTGCCTATTTTCGCCTGCTCATGCCCTTGCCGGCCGTGCTGGCCGTGATGCTCGTCAAGGCACTGTTATGGCTGCTGGTAGTGCTGGCGACGCGGCGCCTCGTGCTGCGCTACCGCTCCGGCTGGACGGTGCTGGCGTATCCCGTGCTGTGGGTCGCCATCGATACCTTGATGGCGGCCTTGCTGCCGGATGGTAATTGGGGCAGCCTCGCGTATTCGCAAGCGGATAACGTTGCCGTGCTGCAGGTGGCGGCCCTGGCGGGCGTGCCCGGCTTGCTGTTTTTGCTGTGCCTGGCGCCATCCGCGCTGGCCTTGCTGCTGGCCGGTGGGCGCGCGTATGCGCCAGCGGCGGGCGCCACCGCACTGTTGCTGGTGGTGGCGTGGACGGGTGGCGCTTGGCGCGTGCAGGGCGTGTCGGCATCAAGCGAGTCGGCATCAAGCGAGTCGGCACCAGGCGGGCCGCTGGCAGGGCTGGTGGCCATTGATGACTTTATCGGCCCGGCCACGCCGCCGGCGCGCGCGCAAGCCATCTGGGACCAGTACGTGCGCCGCGTTGAAGAGTTGGCCGGGCAGGGCGCCAGGCTGGTGTTGTTGCCGGAAAAGATCGCCGTGCTGACACCGGCGCAGGCGGACGCCGTGCGGCTGCGTTTCCACGCACTGGCGCGCGGCACGGGCGTGTGGATCACCGTGGGCATCGGCGTGCACGACGCTGCCGGCCGGCGCAACCTGGCCTGGCTGTTTTCTCCCGATGGCGCCGCGCCCGTCAGCTATCAAAAACATCATCTGGCGCCGCCCGAGCGCGATTTTCTTGCTGGCAGCGCGTATGCCGTCCAGCCGGTGGCGGGGCAGGCCATGGGCCTGGCCATTTGCAAGGACATGCATTTCGCGCCGCTGGGGCTGGCATATGGTAAAGCCGGGGCGCAGGCGATGCTGGTGCCGGCCTGGGATTTCCAGTTTGACGCCTGGATGGGCGCGCGCATGACCGTGGTGCGCGGCGTGGAAAACGGCTACGCGGTGCTGCGCGCGGCGCGTGAGGGCGTGCTGACGGTCAGCGATGCGTATGGACGGGTACTGGCGGAGCGGGCCAGCAGCAGCATGCCGGGCAGCACCTTGCTGGCGCCGCTGCCGGCGCATCCGTCCGTCTCCACCTGGGCGGGATGGCTGGGGCCGCTGTTCGGCTGGCTGTGCGTGGCGCTGGGCGCGATTTTGCTGTGTCTGGGCCGCCGCGCGGTGCCCGCCGCCTGACGCATAACGGCACGTTTTGCTGCAATGCGCAAAACCGCGTTATGCGCCCTTTTTTTATATTCTCCGCACGCAGCCACATAATCGCCGCCGATGATTGCACCATCGCCGTGCATATATAGGCGCGTTGCCGGTATATATATTGCACCGCAATAAGTGGTGTTATCGGGTATTGAGAAATTCGCGCGGCTGGTATTAATTGGTACTTAATTCGGCCACGAAGTCATACATATCGCCGCGGAAGTAGGAGCGGCAAAATTCCACGGCGCGGCCATCGCGCAAAAAGCCCAGTCTTTCCACCGACAAGCCCGCGTCGCCTTCCTGCGCCTGCAGCAGGCTGGCCTGTTCCCCCGTCAACAACAAGGCGCTGAGGCGCTGCAAGGCGCGCACGGGCCGGTTGCCTGCCTGTTCCAGCGCGTCATACATGGACACGTCGACGGCGTCGAGCGCCGGCAGGCAGCTGGCGACGATGGTCGCGTACTCCAGGCACATCGGTATCTCGTCCGCATAGCGGATGCGGTGGAAGCGGTACACGGGCGCGCCCGGCGACAGCCGCAGGCGCAAGGCCTCTTCCGGCGTGACGGTGCCCTCTGCGCGCTTGAGCCACACGCTGCGGGGCGTGCGCCCGCGCGCCCGCATATCCTCGGAAAACGAGGTCAGCTTGGCGAAATTCTTCTCGATGCGCGTATTGATGAAATTGCCCGAGCCGGGGCGCCGCACCAGCAAGCCCTCGTTGACGAGGCCATCGATGGCCTTGCGCACGGTGATGCGCGAGACGGACAGGTCGCTGGCCAGCTGGCGCTCGGCCGGCAGGGCTTCCTCGGGGCCAAGGATGCGCTTGTCGATCGCTTCGCGCAGCGCGCGCTGCAGTTGCTGGTACAGGGGCAGGCTACTCGTCTGCCCCAGGCCTTGCATGATGTGAGCCAGGGTTGTCATACGCTGAGGGTCTCCGTTACGGCGCGTTGCAGACGCGCTCTGTAGCTGTTTTGTGTCGCTGGATAATACCAAAAAAGACCGTTATAAAACCAATTTGAATTATCAGGCCGGCAATTTATGCCTGGCCTCGCTGGTATTTACCTCGCTCATACGGGCTACGGATTGATTCAGGTGAAGTGGTCTGTGTGATTCAAACAACGTTATAAAAAAAAAGTTGCAACTGGTAGTGTTCTGGTATTGGATAGTAGTATATTGGCGTTGAATTGGTTTTGTAAGTGGTTGTACCGAAGGGTCTGCAGCATGCCGGCGAGAGTGGGCGGGCTGGAAAGAAGATCTACGTTAAAAATGAAAAGGGTCCAATCCTGGAGCCTAAATCAAGGGGGAGTACATGAAACGCAATTTGACACCTGCAGCTGCCGTCGTGAAATCCGGATCGCGTAGCCGTACGCCGATCGCTACGGCCGTTGCCGTGATGGTCGCTGGTCTGGCCTTTTCGGCGCAGGCGCAGGAAGCACCCGCCGACGATGTGCCCACCGTAGTGACGGTGACCGGCGTGCGTGCCTCGCTGGAAAAATCGCTGAAGCAAAAACGTAATGCGGATTCTGTGGTGGAAGTGGTCACCGCCGAAGATATCGGCAAGATGCCAGACCGTAACGTGGCTGACGCGATCCAGCGTCTGCCAGGTGTGAATACCCAATCGTCTGCCGGTGGCGAAGGCGGCTTCGGCGAAAACGACCGCGTCAGCCTGCGCGGCACCAGCCCGAGTTTCCAGCAAACCCTGTTCAATGGCCACGCCATCAGCACCGGCGACTGGTTCGTCTTGAACCAGTTCGGCGGCAACGTCGGCCGCAGCAGCAGCTTTTCCTTGCTGCCATCGGAACTGGTGAGTTCCGTCGTCGTGCACAAGAGCACCACGGCCGACCTGCCCGAAGGCGGCGTCTCGGGTGTGATCGACGTGATTACCCGCCGTCCGCTGGAATTCAAGAATCAGATCACGGCCGAAGGTTCGATTCAGGGCTTCCATAATGACCTGGCGGGCAAGACCGATCCGCAGTTCTCCGGCCTGGTGAACTGGAAAAACGACACGAACACCCTGGGCATCATGGTGCAGGGTTTCTCGCAAAAATCGACCGTGCGTCGCGATGGCCAGGAAATCCTCGGCTACACACCGATTCTGGCCAACAGTGCCGCAGCGCTGGCCCATCCTGAACTGGCTGGCGTGAAAGTGCCGACCTTTATCGGCGCGAGCCTGTTCGAACAAAAGAAAACCCGCGAAGGCGGCGCGTTCGACATCGAACTCAAGCCGAACAAGGACTTGACCCTGGATGTGAATGGCTTCTATTCGCAGCTGAAGGCGCCGCATCAAAATACCAACTGGCTGGCCGCACCGGCGAACTCGATCAACAGCGCCAACCAGGTACCGACCAACTACACGGTCAAGAGCGGTACCCTGACGGCTGCCACGTTTGCCACCAACTCGGGCGAGGTCGACAATATCTACCGTCCTGACGCAGGCGGCGAATCGTACTACCTCGATTTCAACTTCAAGTACCGCGCCACCAAGGACCTGACCCTGAGCGGCAAGCTGGGCAAAACCCACGGCGTGGGCTATGACCGCGACGATGTGTACTACCAGAATAACGTCGACGGCGGCATGGTGTACCAGTTGAACGGCATGAGCCCGGCCAACGTGTCCTATCCAGGCGGCACCACCACCAAGCCAGGTTCGACGGCATGGGCGGGCGGTGGCGAATCGCGTTCCGTCGACCAGGAAAAATATGCCCAGATCGACGCCGAACTGCGCCTGTCCTCGGGCGTCTGGGACTCGATCAAGTTCGGCGGCCGTCTGACCGACCACAAGCGCGCTGCCGAGCATCCGTTTGAAACCCGTCCGGGCGCACTGGGCTTCTCCAATCCGGGCCCGGTCTGGAATGGCACGATGTACCCGAGCGACTTCGCCAGCAATCTGGGCGGCAACCTGTCGAGCAACTACTTCAAGTACGACGGCGCGGCACTGGGTGCCTGGGGCGCGGCCAACGGCAACCGCCTGTTCGACTACGTGCGTCGCCACAACTGGACGGACGAATTCAAGCTGCAGGAAAAAACCTCGGCAGTCTATGCCATGGCCAACCTGACGGGCGACAACTGGAGCGGTAACTTCGGCCTGCGCGCCGTGCACACCAAGCAGTCGACGCTGGTCAACCAGGCCGGCGGCCCGATCACCGGTTCCGACTGGGGTCCGTACTCGCAGCACTTGTACGAGCGCAGCTACAATGACTTCCTGCCTAGCGCCAACATCAAGTTCGATGTGCGCAATGACCTGGTCGTGCGTGGCGCCATTGCCCGCACCATCGCCCGTCCTGACTACAGCGCGCTGGGCGGCTCCGTCTCGCTGAACGACGATGCATTGAGCGGTGCAGGCGGCAACGTGAAGCTGAACCCGGTCAAGTCGGATAACGCCGAAGTCAGCGCCGAATGGTATTTCGCGCCGAGGTCGGCCGTTTCGGCGGGCCTGTTCTACATGGACTTGAAATCGGTCGTGTCGAACGGTACCACCAGCGCCACTTACTTCAACAGCAAGCGCAATGCCAATGCCGTGTACCTGATCACGTCGCCCTTCAACACCAGCGGCAAGAACAAGGGCGTGGAATTGAGCTACCAGCAACCGCTGTTCGGCGATTTCGGCATCCTGGCCAACTACACCTATGCCGACGGCAAGCTCGACAATGGTGACGAGCTGGTCAATGCATCGCGCAACACGTACAACCTGACGGCTTTCTACGAAGCCAATGCCCTCAGCGCACGCCTGGCCTACAACTACCGTTCGGCTTACAAAGCGGGTGTGGACCGTGGCGCCAGCCAGCACGTTGCAGGCGCGGGCGGCCTGGCCGGTTCGCTCAATTACAAGATCAACGAACACTTCACGGTCACGTTCGATGCGCTTAACCTGACGAACACCACCATCAAGATGTACGCTGAGAACAAGGATCAGCCACGCGCTTTCTATAGCAACGGCCGTACCTTCTACCTGGGCCTGCGCGGCAAGCTGTAAGCAAGACGATCTGGCCTGATGCGCCCGCATCAGGCCAGGTCTTCCTCGGTCTTTCAAGCAAGTTCCTGCTTCAGGGGCTTGCTTTTTTTTTGCGTTCACCGGCAGGGCAGCTTCTGTCTTTTTTACGCCAGGGCTGTCCCCGCCGGTCGCCAGCATGACTTGCGCCCGCTACGTTTGTATCCGGCGGCGTAAGGTTTTCGGCCGCCTCCTTGCCGCAAGCAGGAAGGCGGTTTTTCTCATCTGGAATTGTTTGATCATGACTATTGCATCTCAACGCTACCTCGCCCTCGACGTCCTGCGCGGCCTGACCGTGGCCCTGATGATCGTCGTCAATACACCGGGCGACTGGGGCAGCGTGTATGCGCCGTTCCTGCATGCCGAATGGCATGGGTTTACTCTGACGGACCTGGTCTTTCCCAGCTTTTTGTTTGTCGTCGGCAATGCGCTGGCCTTTGCGCTGGGGAAATATGAACACCTGGGCCATGGCGCCGTGCTGGCCAGGCTGTGCCAGCGCAGCGCGCTGATCTTTTTACTGGGCTTCCTGCTGTACTGGTTCCCTTTCTTCAAGATTGACGATGCGGGCCAGTTCGCCTGGTCACCGCTGTCGCATACGCGCATCCCCGGCGTGCTGCAGCGCATCGCCGTGTGCTACCTGGCCGCCGCTTTGATCCTGCATTACTGGAAGACGCGCGGCGCGCTGGTCTTTTGCGCCTGTGCCTTGCTCGGCTACTGGGCCATCCTGGCATGCTTTGGCGACTACAGCCTGCACGGCAATGCCCCGGCCAAGCTCGATCTGATCCTGCTGGGCGACAGCCACCTGTACCACGGCGAAGGCCTCGCCTTCGATCCGGAAGGTATTCTCGGCACCTTGCCGGCCATTGTCAACGTGATTGCCGGCTATCTGGCGGGCAGTTTTTTACGCCAGGCGACGCCGGCACAGCTGCGCTCCAGCCTGGTTCAGCTGGCCGTGGCCGGCGTCATCTGCGTGGCCGTGGCCCTGTGCTGGAATGAAGTATTTCCGATCAACAAGAAGCTGTGGACCAGCTCTTACGTGATGCTGGGCATCGGCCTGGACTTGCTGCTGCTGGCGCTGCTGATGTTCATCATCGATGTGCGCAAGATCACGGGCTGGACGTATTTTTTTGAAGTTTTCGGCAAGAACACCCTGTTCATTTACCTGGTGTCGGAAGTGCTGGTGATTATCGCGTTTACCGTGCACATCGGCAGCGGCAACCTGTACCAGTGGCTGTACCAGCAGTGGTTTACGGGCTGGGCGCCGGCGCGTGTGGGCTCGCTGCTGTTTGCCGTCAGCTTCATGCTGCTGTGCTGGCTGATCGCCTACGCCATGGACAAGCGCAAGATCTACATCAAGGTCTAGCGCTAGACCTTCAGCTTCAGGCCGTAACGCGTGGCCACTGCGGTGAAGAGCAGCCGCAGGTCGGCCGCCAGCAGGCCCAGCGCGAACCAGGCCATGAAATGGAGGCGTTGCCGATAGCTCAGCGCGGACCCGCATGTTCGAGCCAGAGGGCAATGCCTGGCATGCCAGCCAGGTAGTTGACCCAGATCATGGTGACGATCACGCAGCCGCGAAAGGCGTCCAGGCTGATCAATCGTTCAGGTGCCGGTGCGGGGGGGGTGGCTGGCGGCATGGAAGGCGGAAAAGGTCGAAAAAAAAGCAGCCCCGGCCTGAGCCGGGAACTGCTTTGCGCATGCTGCGGGGCGCCGGAATTACTGCGCCGCTGCTGCCGGTGCCGCCGCTGCCGTGGCAGGACGGTTCAGCCACAGGATCCAGTAGCGTGCCAGGTCGCCCACGCCGTCGCCGCCCTTGACCGTTTCCAGGACCTTGATGGCGTCGTCTTTCTTGCCGGCCATGGCGTAGGAATAACCGAGGCGCAGTTTGGCGTCTTCTGGACGCTTCAAGCCGCCCTTGGCGATGCCCTTCTGGATCAGGTCGATACCTTTGTCGAACTGGTCCATCGTCACGAAGGCGTAACCGAGGTTGATCAAGCCCGTGCCATCCTTGCTCTTCATGGCCGAGGCTTCGCCGCTGGCGATGCTTTTCGCATCGTCGGCGGCAGCCTTGTTGGCCTGGTCGCGCAGTTTCTTGTGCTTGGCGGCATTCGCGTCCGTGCCCAGCACGCCTTTGGCAAAGCCGGCGTCGAGGACTTTTTTCGCTTCTGTCGGGAAGGCGTTCTGCAAGGCGATTTCAGCCATGTCGCTGTAATCTTGCGGCGGCATGGTGCCCACGGCCTTGAATTGCAAGCGCAGCACGTCCAGCGCGAAGCGGTCCGAATAGCCGGCTTTTCCCTGCAGACGGCCCAGCAAGTCGCTCCAGTAGTCATCCGACGGGTAGTAGCGCACCAGGTTTTCCATGGCGATCAGGTAGGTGGCCGGATCCTTGCTCTTCGAGCCCGTGTTGGCCAGCAATTGCAGTTCTTCCAGGCTAGGTGTCTTGCCCGCTTGCTGTTGTGCCGTGATATCGGCCAACAATTCCTGTTTTGCACGCGCAAAGTCATTGCCCAGGTAATAGGCGCGCACGATGTACTTGCGTACGCTGGCGACATCGCCCGTTTCCGTCTGGTAGCGGGTGAACCATTTGATGGCGGTTGGATAATCCTTGGCGTTGTAGTGGTAGTTGGCCAGCGCCTGGATGAAGTCGCCCTGGGCTTTCTTGTCCAGCTTGCCCGATTCGATCACCGCTTCCAGTGCCGTCATGGCCATGGCCGTATTGTTGGTGGTGGAGGCCAGCGCCACGCGCAGGCGGTTCAGCACGAACAATTCGTAGGGCGTCAGGGCGGGAATGGCGGCTGCCTGGTCGATGCGACTTTGCACGTCGGCGTAGTTTTTCGCATCCATCGAGGCCTTCACGACAGCCGGATCGAGCAGCTTGAATACTTCAGGACGTACCGTGTCTGCGGGCACGGCGGCGGGTGCACCGGCGGCAGCGGCTGGCTTGGCATCCTGCGCGTGCGACAGGGCAGGCAGGACATTGAGGCCGATGGCGGCCAGGAGCAGGCTGAGACGGGCAAGACGGAACTGGGACATGGGTTATCCTTCAATCAATAACAAAAATACGCTCCGGTACTGCTTGCCGCAACAGGGCGCGGTGGCATTACCGGGGGCAGGGAATCTTAAAAAACACGTATTCTGCCATCCTGACCGCACAAGTCAAAGGGCGGCAGCATGGTAAACAAAGGCTATTGTCACATAAACGGCTGGGCTGGAGCGCCAAACGTGCGCGGCAGCGCCTGGCCCTCCGCATTGAACAGCAGGCAGTGCGCGCGTGGCAAGTGCAGGCAGAGGGCCTCGCCTGCCTGGCGCAAGCCCGCCTCGGCCGGCAGCTTGACGGCCAGCATCTCGTTTACCCCCTGCATGCTGGCGTAGACGATGGCCACGTCGCCCAGGTACTCGACATGGCTGACGGCCGCGTCGGCCACGTTGTCACCCGCATGGGCATGCGCGCGCAGGCTGACATGCTCGGCGCGCACGCCCAGGGTCAGCTGCTCGCCCGGCGTGACGCCATCACCGTGCGCCTCGACCTCGATCACGGCGCCGCCGGGCAGGCGCACGGCCACCGTGCCGGGCCCGCAGGCGACGGCCTCGCAAGCGATGAAGTTCATCTTCGGCGCGCCCAGGAAGCCGGCCACGAACAGGTTGCCGGGATGGTTGTACAGCTCGTGCGGACTGCCCACCTGCTCGATGCGCCCGCCGTTGAAGACGACGATGCGCTCGCCCAGGGTCATGGCCTCGACCTGGTCGTGCGTGACGTAGATCATGGTGGTTTTGAGTTCCTGATGCAGGCGTGAAATCTCCACGCGCATCTGCACGCGCAGCGAGGCGTCGAGGTTCGACAGCGGTTCGTCGAACAGGAAGACCTTGGGTTTGCGCACGATGGCGCGGCCGATGGCCACGCGCTGGCGCTGGCCGCCCGACAGGTCCTTCGGTTTGCGTTTGAGCAAAGGCGTGATCTGCAGGATCTCGGCCGCGCGTTCGACGGCGGCGCGCACCTCCGCCTTCTTGTGCCCGGCCAGGCTGAGGGCGAAGGCCATGTTTTCGTACACCGTCATGTGCGGGTACAGGGCATAGCTCTGGAAGACCATGGCCAGGCCCCGCTCGGCCGGCGCGATATCGTTGGCCAGCTTGCCGCCGATATGCAGCTCGCCGTCCGTGATGTCTTCCAGCCCGGCGATCATGCGCAGCAGGGTCGATTTGCCGCAACCGGAAGGCCCCACGAAGACGACGAATTCGCCATCGCCGATAGCGAGGTCGATGCCGTGGATGACCGGGTGCTTGTCGTCGTACAGCTTGACGATATTCTTTAAAACGATATGTGCCATGTGGTGGTTCTATCCTAGCTGGCGCTGGCTGGCGCCTGGGGGGAATCGGCCTTGCTCAGGTCGGGTTTGCCGGCATCGGCCTTGGCGCCGATGCGCATGAAGCGCGACAGGATCAATACGGGCACGGCCGACACCAGCACCCACAGGAAAAAGGTCTTGTAGCCGAGCGCCGTCTGGATGTCGCCGCTGATCATCTTGAACAGCACGAAACCGAGCTGCATCACGCCGGTGGCGAACGCATAGTGGGCCGTCTGGTACTTGCCGACGGAGACCACCTGCATCATGAACAGGATCAGGCCGACGAAGCCGAAGCCGTAGCCGAACATTTCCACGCTGAGTGCGGCCGTGATCAGGGTCAGGTCGGTGGGCATGCTGTGGCTCAGGTAGTAGAACACCAGATTCGGCAAATTCATGGCCAGGATCAGGAACAGCATGGCGCGTTTCAGGCCCAGCCAGGAAGTGAAATAGCCGCCGCCTACGCTGCCCAGCAAAAAAGCGACGGTGCCGGCCGTGCCGTACACGGCGCCCACTTCCGTCGTCGACAGGCCCAGGCCGCCCAGCTCGCGCGCTTCGCGCAGGAACAGCGGGCCGATGGTCTGCACTTGCGCCTCGCCGGCACGGAACAGGATGATGAAGGCGATCATGCCCCAGATGCCGGGCTTTTTCAGGAAGTCCACCAGCACGTCCCACAGGGTGCTGCTGATGCCGGCCACGCTCTTGTCGGCCACGGCAACGTTGCGCACCTGCGGCAGCGCCCACAGGTGATACGCGGCCAGCGACAGCATCATGGCGCCGATGATCAGGAAAATCACCGACCAGGCAGGCTTGACGCCGATATTTTTTTCCAGGTAGCCGGCCAGGATCACCAGGCCGCCCAGCGAGATAAACTTGCCCGCGTTGAAGAAGGCGCCCTGCCAGCCCGCGTAGGCCGCCTGCTGTTTGTCGGACAGGCTGGCGATGTACAGGCCGTCGCAGACGATGTCGTGCGTCGACGAAGCCAGCGCGGCGACGAACAGCACGGCGATGCAGGCGGCGAACCACAGCGGCGTTTGCAGCGCCAGCGCGATCAGGCCCAGGCTCAGGCCGCCGAGGAACTGGAACAGCACCACCATGGTCTTCTTGCTCGACGCCAGCTCCAGGAAGGGGCTCCACAGCGACTTGAAGACCCAGGCAAAGCCGATCAGGCCCGTCCAGCGGGCGATCTGGTCGTTCGGCACGCCCATGCTCTTGAACATCAGGCCGGCCACCAGGGCCACCGCGTAAAACGGCAGGCCCTGGGCGAAGTACAAGGTGGGCACCCACGAAATCGGGCTGCGGACGCCGCCCTTGTTACGGTTGCTGCTGCTGGTCTTGTCGTTCATGGATGCTTCCTCGGGTCGTCTTGAAAGTGCGGTTTGATTCGGTGGCAAGGGCGGTGCTCACTGGCAGCGCCGCCTGGCCTCGGCCATGATGATGCGGTCGGCCGCCTCCTGCGCGTACACGCCGCTGGCGGCCGGGTAGCGTGCGGCCATGGCCGCCAGGCGCTGCAGCCGCGCACCCACCGCCTGCAGCGGCAGGGCGCCAGAGGCCAGCGCGGCGCTGACGTCGTCCAGTGCGGCCGGCAACTGCGCGGCATCGGCCAGCAGGGCCATGTCGGCGCCGGCGGCCAGGGCGCGCGCGCCGACATGCCCGCCCTGCGCGTCGATGCCGGGCGTGAGCAGCACGCCGCCATAGCTCCACTGCTGGCGCAGCAAGCCATGCATCACCGCGCGCGACAGGCTGGCGGGCTGGCTTGCGTCGAGGGCCGGATAGACCACGTGCGCGCTCAGCATCGAGGCCGTCTGCGTGGCGGCCTGGCGAAACGGCACGAAATCGTGTTCTTCCAGCTGCGAGCGGGTCTTGTCGACGCTGGGCAGCTGGCCACCGGCGCCGTGCTGCGGCAGGTTCAGCCTGGCGCAGCACGCCACGCCCTCGGCCTGGCAGCCCGCCGTCCAGGCTTGCGCCATGGCGGCCGCTTGTGCCGGATCGCCGCCAAACGCCTGCGCCGCGCCAGGCGCCCGTGCGGCGCCGGTGTCGAGATTGATCAGGGGCGCCAGCAGCCAGTTGATGCCCAATGTGCGCAAGCCGCGCGCCGTCGCCGCGCCCGTGCCGTTGGCCAGCTCCGCGTCGCCGACGGCGCACAGGTCCATGGCGCCCGGCGGCTGCGGCAGCCAGGCGGGGTAAGCCTGGGGCATGCCGGCCGGGTCGATGGCGATCAGCGCTTGCGGACCCAGCGCGCGCCGCAAGTCCGCACTCAGGCGCGTCAGCTGCGCCGCATCGCGCAGATTGGCCGCGTGCAGGCACACGGCGCGCACGCCGCTGGCCTGCAGCCATTGCGCCGTGGCCGCATCGAGTTCGGCGCCGGGGATGCCCGTCATCAGCAGCTGCCCGGCAAGCCGGCGCAGGTCGGTGGCGATGGCGGCGCTCATTTGACGGCGCCGTCCATGCCGCGCATGAAGAAGCGCTGGGTAAACAGGAATGCCAGCAGGGTCGGCACGATGGTGATCAGGGTGCCGGCGGCGATCACGCGCGTGCTGCTGCCAAACGTGCCGCGCAAATACAGCACGCCTACCGACAGGGGGAATTCATCGGGTTTGCTCATGACGATGGAGGGCCAGATGTATTCATTCCACGATTCGACGGCCGTCAGGATGCCGACGGTGGCCAGCCATGGCGTGATCAGGGGCAGCATGATGCGGCTGAAGATGACCCACTCGGAGGCGCCATCGACACGCGCGGCGTCGATCAGGTCTTGCGGCACTTCCTCGAACGCCTGCTTGAGCAGCAAAATGGCCACGGCCGTCACCACGTTGGGCAGGATCACTCCCGTGTAGGTGTCGACCAGGCTCATTTGCGTGATGGTGATGAAGTTGACGAGAAAATTCACCTCCGACGGCAGCACCAGCGTGGCCAGGATCAGGCCGAACACCAGTTTGCGGCCACGAAATTTCAGGCGCGCCAGCGGATACGCGGCCAAAGAGCACAGCAGCAGTTTCCAGAAGACGGTAAACACGGCGATCAGCACGGAGTTCTTGAAGAACGACCAGATGGGAATCGCATGGAACACTTCGATGAAGTTCTCAAAGGACGGCGCCTTCGGCCAGAAGGTGGGCGGGAAGGCGAAGATATTGCCTTGCGTGGAAATGGCCGTCACCAGGGTCCACCAGAACGGGAAGACGCAGACGACGGCGATTGCGCACAGCACGGCATAGTGGCCCGCATATTGGACTATGCGTTGCAGGCGGGTTTTCAGAGTGCGGGAACGGAGTTTCATGGTCAGTCCCTCTTAGCGATGCTTGGGTTTCAGATAGCGCAGGCACAGCAGGGCGATGGCTATGCAGAACAGCGAGACGACGAAACTGGCGGCCAGCGCGCGCGGCAGTTTCAAGTGCTTGAGGCCCTGGTCATACGCGTAGTACAGCGCCGTGAAGGTGGAGTTCATCGGCCCACCCTGGGTCAGCACGTCGACTTCCTGGTAAGCCTTCAGGGCCGCCAGCACGGACAGGATAGTGCACAGCATGATGGTGGGGCGCAGCATCGGCACGGTGATTTTCCAGAAGCGCTGCCAGCGGTTGGCGCCATCGAGCATGGCCGCTTCCTGCATGTCCGACGGGATCGACTGCAGCGCCGCCAGGTACATCACCATGTACCAGCCCAGGCCGCGCCACAGCGTGACGAACATGACGGCGAACAGGGCCAGGCTGTCGTTCGTCAGCCAGCCCACGGGCGCGTTCACCAGCTTCAGGGTCAGCATCACGTAGTTCAAGGCGCCCTGTTCGTGGAACATGAAACCCCACATGATGCCGACCACGGAAACCGTGGTCACCACGGGCACATAGAAGGCGGCGCGGAACAAACGGATGCCGGGCAGGCGGTTGTTCACCAGCACGGCCAGCACGATGGCGCCCACCTGCACGAAGGGCACCATCAGCAAAAACATCAGCGAATTCTTCAGGCCCGAGACGAACATCTCGTTGTTGAAGATGTAGCGGAAGTTATCCAGGCCGACGAAGCGCGTCTCGCGTATCAGGCTGTAATCGGTGAACGCCAGCACGGAGCCGTAGCCGACGGGCCAGAAGGAAAAGGCGGCCAGCAGCAGCAGGGCGGGGGCGAGAAACAGCCAGGCTTGCAGGGTGTGGCGGTGGGCGAGTTTCATGGATGTCCTCAGTGGCGCGGCAGGGTGGCCAGCTTGCGGTTCCAGATGGCGACGGCCTGGTCCAGCGCCTGTTGCACGTCCTGCTTGCCCGTCACGCCCGCCTCGACGGCTTTCACCAGCGAGCGGCGCAATTCGTCGTAGTCGTCGATGCCGGCCACGTACAGGGTGCGCGAGTGGCCCATCGACAGGGCGCCGGCAGCGACGGCTTTCTCGGCCGCGCCCGCGTTCTGCGGCGTGGATAGAAAAAACGGATCGGCCGCCGCCTTGACGGTGGTGGGAAAGACGCTGGCCTGCTTGGCGAATTCCAGCTGGTTGGCGTCGTTCGTCAGGAAGCGCGCGAACTTGCCGACCGACGGCAGCAGGCGCGCCGGCACGCCTTTTGGAATGGCGAAGTGCACCAGCCAGCCGCCGTCGGCGATGCCGGTGGGACCCAGCGGCGCGGGCGCCACGTCGGTGATGGCGTAGATCTCTTTCGCGTCGCCGCGAATGCGCTGCATGGCCGTGGGCGGCGCCAGCAGCATGCCCAGGCGGCCGCCCTTGTAGGCGTCGATCACGGCCGGGAAGTTATCTTCGGCGAACAGGCTTTCCTTCAGCAGGCCGCCGACCTTGTAGGTGTCGGCCAGCTTTTGCACCAGCGCCACGTGCTGCGGCGAATTGAAGACGGCGCGGTTATCGGTAATGACGGCCAGGCCCTGCTGCATGAACAGGCCATCGATTTTCGACAGCGCGGGGGCGATGCCGGCCTTGCCCGTGCGTTGCGCGATCTGGCGCGCGAACGCCAGCTGTTCATCGAGGCTGGCGGGGCCGCGCATGAGGCCCGCCTGCTTGAAAATGGCGGTATTGAAGGCGATCACCGCGACATTGCTGTACATGGGAAAACCGTAGGTGCGGCCCTTGAAGCGCAAGACTTCCAGGGCGCTGGGAATGTAGCTGGCGCGCGCCTCCGCGATCAGGCCATCGATGGGCGTGAGCAAGCCGTCGCGCGCAAATTCATCGGCCCAGGGCACGTTCAGGCTGACCAGCGCGGGCGGCGTGCCGGCCACGATGCGCGTGACCAGCTTGGTCTGGATGATGTCCCACGGGAAGTCGATCCACTCGATTTTGACGTCGGGATTCTGCGCCTCATAGCGCGCCACCACCGCATTGAAATACGGCGTGAACTTGGGCTTCATGCTGAAGGTCCAGAATTCGATTTTCTCGGCAGCCCATGCCTGTGGCGCGAGCAGGCCCGCGCAGGCAAACACTGCCAACAGTCTCTTGATCATTATTATTATCCCGACCAGTGGCCCCGTAAGTGCCGGGGTCGGACCCTAAGGGGCTAGGTGCCCCCGTCCGACCCCAGTCTTCGCTTTTGGGTTGGGTATTGCTTAGTTTGTTTTTGTTACTTTGCTCAGGTGGCGCGGCGCATCCGGGTCCATGCCGCGCGCGGCCGACAGCTTCGCCGCCATCACGTAGAAGGACTGGATGGCGACGATCGGGTCGAGGTCCGGCGTGGCCGCCACGGGCAGGGTCAGGTCGCGCTCGGCCACATCGCTTGGCGCCGCCAGCAAGACCTTGGCGCCGCGGCCGCGCATCTCCGTTGCCAGTTGCAGCAGACCGGCTTGCGTCGGGCCGCGCGTGGCAAAAATCAGTAGCGGGTAGCCGTCTTCGATCAGGGCCATCGGGCCATGCTTGATTTCGGCGCCGCTGAACGCTTCCGCCTGCAGGGCCGAGGTTTCCTTGAATTTCAGTGCCGCTTCCAGCGCCACTGGGAAGCTGATGCCGCGTCCCACGACCATGATGTTGCGCGCCGGCGCCAGCACGTCAATCGCCGGCGACCAGTCGACGCGGGTCGCTTCGAGCAGCGCTTCGGGCAGCGCTTCCAGACCCGCCTGTAGCTCGGGGTCGTTCTGCCACTGGGCCACCATGCGCGCACCGGCGACCAGGCTGGTGATGAAGCTCTTGGTGGCGGCGACGCTTTGTTCCTTGCCGGCGCGCAGGGGCATGGCCCATTCGGCGGCGTGCGCCAGCGGCGAATCGATGTCGTTGACGAGGGCCACGGTGGTGGCGCCGCCGTCGCGGAAGTAGCGGATCGGTTCGACCACGTCCGGGCTCTGGCCCGATTGCGAGATCGAGATGGCCAGCGTATCGCGCGTTACCAGCGGCGACTTGTTCAGGGTCACCAGCGACATCGGCAGCGAGGCGACGACACGGCCCAGGCGCGCCATGATCAGGTAGGCGACGTAGTTGCAGGCGTGGTCGGAGCTGCCGCGCGCGATGGTCAGCGCGGTCGAGAACGAGGTGCTCCTCAATTTGCGGCCCAGTTCCGCGTAGCGTTCCGTGTCGCTGGCCAGTTGCAGGGCGACGCATTCGGCGGCGGAAATGGCTTCTTTAAGCATCATTGAGGTCACAGATTTCTCCTTCTATATACACAGCTTTGAGTTTGAGATCGCGATCGAGTACCACCAGATCGGCGTAAGTGCCGGGGGCCAGCCGGCCGCGTTCTTCCAGGCCCAGGTAATCGGCGGCATTGGTCGACACGCGCTTGGACGCGTCGGCCAGGTCCAGTCCCAGTCCCACCAGGTTGCGCAGCGCCTGGTCCAGGGTCAGGGTGCTGCCCGCCAGCGTGCCGTCGGGCAGGCGCACGCCGCCCATGCATTTCTGCACGGCGTGGCGGCCCAGCATGTATTCGCCGTCCGGCATGCCGGTGGCGGCGGTCGAATCGGTGACGCAGTACAGGCGCGGGATGGCGCGCAGGGCCACCTTGATGGCGCCCGGGTGCACGTGCAGCAGGTCGGGAATCAGTTCCGCGTATTCGGCGTGCGCCAGGGCGGCGCCGACCATGCCCGGCTCGCGGTGGTGCAAGCCGCTCATGGCGTTGAACAAATGCGTGAAACCCATGGCGCCGTGCTCCAGCGCGGCCACGCCATCCTCATAGGAGCCGAGCGTGTGACCGATCTGCACGCGCACGCCGGCGTCGGCCAGGGCACGCACCAGGTCCAGGTGGCCGGCGATTTCCGGCGCCACGGTGATGACGCGCAGCTTGGCCAGCGTTTGCAGGCGTTCGATTTCGGCCAGCGTGGCGGCGCGCGCGTAGTTCGGCTGCGCCCCGAGTTTGCCGGAATTGATGTACGGGCCTTCCAGGTGGGCGCCCAGCACGCGCGCCGTGTTCGGGCGGCGGTGGTTGGCAGCGATGCCGATGGCCGTCAGGGCCATGTCGATATCTTCCGGCGGCGCCGTCATGGTGGTGGCCAGCAGGCTGGTGGTGCCGTGGCGCGCGTGGATGGCCGCGATGGTGTAGACGGCGTCGCCGCCTTGCATGATGTCCTTGCCGGCGCCGCCATGCACGTGCAGGTCGATAAAGCCGGGCAAAATATAGTCGTCGCCATTGGTCGACGGGTGGAGGGACTCGCCCGTGATGCTGTCGACGCGCTCGCCGAAGGCGATGGCGCCGTGGATCCAGCCGCCGGGGGTAAGGATATTGCCTTTGATAGTGCTGCTCATCTGCGCGACTCCGCTACGAATTCATAATAATCACTGCGGCAATACGAGTGGGTCAGTTCCACCGCTGCGCCGTTGTCGAGATAACTGACACGGGTGATGTGCAGCATGGCTTCACCCGTCTTGATATTGGCCAGCTTGGCCTGTTCCGCCGTGGCGTTGACGGCGCGGATATGCTGCAGCGCGCGCATCGGGATGGTGCCGCGCGACTCCAGGTAGCCGTACAGCGAATCGGTGACCTGCTGCGGATCCGGCATGTACAGCGCGGGGATGGTGGTCGTCTCGATCGCCATCACCACGTCGTCGGCCGTGCGCAGGCGGCGCAAGCGCGCCACCGGCATGTGTGGCGACAGGCCCAGCGACAGCAGTTCCAGCGGCGCCGCCGCGCCGATATCGCGCTGCAGCCAGCGCGAGCCGGCCGTGAAGCCCCGCTGGCGCAATTCTTCCGAAAAGCTCGTCAGGCGCGACAGCGGCTGCTCCAGCTTGGGCGTGATGTAGGTGCCCGAGCCGCGCCTGCGCGTCAGCATGCCCCGGTCGCACAGCATGTCGATGGCCTTGCGCGCCGTGACGCGCGAGATTTCCAGGATGTCCGACAGCACGCGCTCGGAAGGCAAGGCCTGGTTGGCGCGCCAGTCGCCGCTGGCGATGCCGTCCGACAGCATGTTCGCCAGTTGCATGTAGAGCGGCGTGTCGCTGGCGGGATTGGGTTTGAAGGCGGACAGTTTGGTCAGCATGGTCATTGCTCCTGCAAGTGCTTGCTGATCAGGCGCAGGCCGCCTGCGGCCGAGTCGCCCTGTGCCGGCACGACCAGTTGCAGCAGTGCCGCCGGCAGGTAGCTTGACAAGGGCGCCGCCAGGCCGCCGCACAGGGCCACGGGCAAGGTGCCGGCCGGGTCGAGCGCCCTGGCAATGAGGGCGATCTGCTGGCCCGCGTCGCTCAGGATGCCATGTGCCACGGCATTGCTGGCCGCGTGTTCGAGTACCAGCCGCGCCAGTTGCGCGAACGTGGTCTGGCTGGCGGCCGCCAGCCACACCTGCATGGCGTTGCGCTGGCCGCCGCAGGCGTCGATGATGGCCGTGGCGAAGGCGCTGCCGGGCACGCGCCCGTCGACCACCTGCTGCGCGTGGTTGATGGCGCGCATGCCGATCCAGGCGCCGCCGGCTTCGTCGCCGGAGGGAAAGCCCCAGCCGCCCACTTCGTGGCGGCTGCCGTCCGCGTGCAGTACTTCGCCTACGCTGCCGGTGCCGATGGCGACGATGACGCCCGGCTGGCCCGCGTGGGCGCCCAGCAGGGTGGTCAGGGCATCCGATTCGAGTGCCACCAAGGCATAGCCGGGATTGTGTTCGACAAAGCTGGCGGCCCACTGCTTGTTGTGCACGCCGGCCAGGCCCAGGCCGATGGCCATGCGCTGCAGCGACGGCTGTTCCAGGCCGGCGGCGCGGAAGGCCAGGGTGACGGCATGTGCCACGGACGTCCAGGCGCGGTCGATGCCCAGTCCCAGGCCGGATGGGCCGCTTTGTCCCTGCGCCAGTTCCTGGCCATCGAGGCGCGCCAGGCGTACGCGGGTGCCGCTGCCCCCGCCGTCGACGCCGATTATGTATTCGATCATGTTGTGCAGTCCCGCATATGGTTGATTGCGCCTGTCTGGTTTTTTATTTGTCGGGCGGCGAAAAAGCTGAAGGCACTATATTGTCGCCTCGATGGCTTGTCAACAGGTATTTAAGTGGTATTAATAAATGCGTGGTGCGATGCCGTGCCATGCCCGAGGTGGTGATTGCAAGTTGCTGTTAATAAAGGGTTTTTTGTGTTTTGTGAATGGTATTGAAATTGGCCTTGTTTAATGCCAATTTTTTCAGACTGGTCCAGGTCTGGTGTTGCGCTATTGCTTGTATGCATGCTTGGCAAGGCGCGCCATGAAGAGTAAAGTCCGCCTTTTACACCTGAGTTGGAAGAGCATGATGAACGACAAGGCAGCAAAGAGCGAGTACTGGGACGACTGGCAGCAAGAGGCGCTGGCCGCCGGCGTGTCGGCGCCGCTGGCCAAGCTGGGCATGGAAATGATGCGCACGCACCGCAAGAACCGCTGGCCGAAGGATTTCCTGGGCCGCGAAAGCGATGGCCCGGTCATGCTCGAGATGTGCCTGGAAGACGAGGCGGAAACGGAATTGTTCTTTATCGAGAACCTGCATCCCTACGATGCGGAGCTGATCGAAAAGACGCGCCGTCGCCTGTGCCTGCACTGATAGTGCGCTGATGCCTGACTGGAACGGCCGCCTTGTGCGGCCGTTTTGCTTTTCGGGTGGCATTTTCATGGGGGAGTGTCATAATGGCCCAGGCATTTTCGCCCAAGCATGGAGTAGATGATGAGCAAGGCACAGGACAGCAAGAAAGAAGCCAAGAAGGAACCGGCCAAGAGCATGAAGGAAAAGAAGGAAGCCAAGAAGGTCAAGAAAGAAGAGCGCAAGCGCTGATCATGCGCGTGCGCCGTGCATTGATGCGTCCTTGGCGTGCGCCGGCCCTGCTGGCGGCGTTCGCCCTGCTGGCCTTCGGTGTGCCCGTGTCCGGCGTGCTGGCGCAGGCCAAGCCGCCGCCGTCCACGTTCGGGCAAGTGGTGGGCAATGCCGTGCTGTGCATCGACCAGATCGACAACAAGGCATTCTATGCCTATTTGCTGACGGCTTTCGGCCCCGCCTACAAGCATGAAGGCGGCGCCTACTGGTTCCGCACGGACGCCACCTTGTGGGGCGCGCCCGTTACCGACGTGATCGTCAGCGACGATACCAGCCCCCTGGTCTTCATGGGCGTGGTGGCGGATTCGACGCCGGAAAAGCTGGAACCGGCCATTCGCAGCGCCTCGGGCCTGCGTTTCAATAAACTCGACAATTCCGCCTTTCCTGTCCGTGGTTCCATGCCTGGCAGTAAAATCGTCTACTTCCGTAGCAAGGCGAAAGTGTATTGCGCCAAATACAAGCCGTTGCCGCCCGCCCGCACCCGCTGAGGGGTTCGGCTTGCCGCCGCGCATTTTGATCGTTTCATCCGCAGGGTCTCCATGTACACGCATTATTTCCAGCTCAAGCAATCGCCGTTTTCGATCGCCCCCGATCCGCGCTACCTGTTCATGAGCGAACGCCACCGCGAAGCGCTGGCGCACTTGCTGTATGGCGTGGGCAGCGGCGGCGGCTTCGTGCTGCTGACGGGAGAAATCGGCGCCGGCAAGACCACCGTGTGCCGCTGCTTCATGGAACAGATTCCGGACAATTGCCAGCTCGCCTATATCTTCAATCCGAAACTGTCCGTCGAGGAATTGCTGCTGTCGATCTGCGAGGAATTCCGCATCGCCGTGGCGCCCGGCGTGGCCAGCGTGAAAGGCTATGTCGACGCCATCAATGCGCATTTGCTGGCCAGCCATGCGCAGGGCAAGAACAATGTGCTGATCATTGACGAAGCGCAAAACCTGTCCGCCGCCGTGCTGGAGCAGCTGCGTTTGCTGACCAACCTGGAAACGAGCGAGCGCAAACTGCTGCAGATTATCCTCATCGGCCAGCCGGAATTGCGCGCCATGCTGGCCCGGCCCGAGCTGGAACAGCTGGCGCAGCGCGTGATTGCCCGCTATCACCTGGGCTCGCTGACGGCCGAGGAAACGGCCAGCTATGTCCGCCACCGCCTGGCCGTGGCGGGCAGTACGGCGCAGACGCCGTTCGCGCCGCGCCTGATGGCGCAGATCCATGCCTTGAGCAAGGGCGTGCCGCGCCGCATCAACCTGCTGTGCGACCGCGCGCTGCTGGGCGCCTACGTGGAAAACCAGCCACAGGTGACGCGCCAGATATTGCGCCGTGCCGCCGAGGAAGTATTTGCAGAAGAGGGCAAGCCGGCTGCCGGACGGGGCTTGCGCTGGCCGCACGTGGCCGGTGGCGTGCTGGCCGGTGCCGTGGTCACGGCCGCGCTGGCCTGGCACTTCATGCCGCACGCTGGCGTGCCCGTACCGGCGGTCACGGCACCGGCACCGGCCTTGGCCGCATCCGTGCCGGCGGCGTCCGCAGCGGTGACCGTGCCTGCGCCCGTCAGCGTGCCGGACAGCAACGCCGTGCTGCGCCAGCTGGCCGCCCTGTGGGGCGAGCAGTTGCCGGCCGGTGACGCTTGCCAGGCGGGCGCCCGCGCCGGCCTGCGCTGCCTGCATAGCCGGGGCGGCATCGCCGAACTGCGCGTGCTGGATACTCCCGCGATGCTGGCCTTGCGCGATGGTCAAGGAGCAGAACAGCTGGCGTTGCTGACGCGCTTGCAGGGCGAGACGGCCACCTTGATACTCGATGGCAAACAACAAAGCCTGCCCCTGGCCCAGCTGGCGCAGCGCAGCGATGGCAGTTTTACCACCTTCTGGCGCGCCCCGCGAGGCTGGCGCGACGAAGTGCCGCTGGGTGCCCGCGGCGCCGACGTGGACTGGCTGGCGCAGCGCCTGGCGCAGCAGCGTGGCTTGCCGGCGCCGGCCGCCAATCTGCCGCTCGATGGCGAGATGCAAGGCCAGCTGCGTGCTTTCCAGCAGAGCCAGAACCTGCGGGCTGATGGCCTGGCGGGTCCGAAAACCTACATACGCCTGAGGCAACTGGGTGACAACGCGGAGCCGCGCCTGAGCAGCGCAGCTCCTGCCGTGGCAGCGTCCGCTGCGACGGCGATGGTGGCAGGGAAATAAGATGTCCTACATACTTGAAGCACTGAAAAAATCGCAGGCCGAGCGCCAGCTGGGCGAGTTGCCCTCGATTCACGCACCGCAAGTGCAGCTGCATGATGGCGCAGCGTCCGCTTCTGCGCGGCGCACGCCCGTCTGGCTGGCGCTGGGCGGCGTGACGGTGGCCGTGGCTGCCGCACTGCTGCTGTGGCAGCCTTGGCAGGCAGCGGCCACGGCGCCGGCGCTTACACCTGCCGTGTTGGCCCAGGCTGTGCCAGCACCGATGCCGGTAGCCGTCCCGCCAGCAGTCCCTGTACCTGTACCCGCGCTGGCCCCCGTCACACAAGTTACTCCCGTGCCGCCAGCGGCCACCGCCGCACCCGTGCACCATGCCAGGCCCGTGGCGGAGCCGAAGCAGGAGACGCCCGGCCAGGCCGTGTCGCCGCCCGTTGCGGCCCCGGCGCCTGCAGTGCCGCCCACGCCCGCCGCCGAGGAAAGCGTCCCCGGCATGCGCGACTTGCCCGAGCCGATACAACGGCAAATCCCCGCCATTGCCATCGGCGGCTATATCTATTCGAAGAATCCGGCCGACCGCCTGTTGCTGATCGACAAGGTGCTGCGCCACGAAGGCGAGGAGTTGGCACCGGGCCTGGTACTGGAAAAGTTGCAGCCGAAGGCGGCCATCTTCAGTTTCAAGGGCTACCGCTACCGCGTGCCGTATTGACTTGTTGCGCATCAAGGCCGGGCCTTCGTAGCTGAACCAACCTGGCCTGGCCTGGTCGAATCAGGGTCGCTGCGCCCGTGTGCGCGGCCAGGGGGTTCCCATGATTGCTGCCGCAGCTGCAGGTGAGAGTGCGCTTGATACGGATGCGCCGGAAAATCTGGCGCGCATCGAGCATATCGTCGTGCTGATGCTGGAAAACCGCTCGTTCGACCACATGCTGGGCTACCTGAGTCTGGAAGGGGGGCGCGCCGACATCGATGGCTTGCAGGCCGGCCATGCCAACCTGCACGCGGGCGTAACGTATCCTGTGCACCATTTGCGGCGCACGGCCTTCGGCCCGCAGCAAGACCCGTCGCATACGGGCCTGTCGGTGGCGCAGCAATTGCAAAACAATAACGGTGGCTTCGTCGACGACTATGCGCAAACGCATCCGGGCGACCCCGACATCGATCTGGTGATGGGTTACTACAATGCGGCCGACTTGCCCATGTATGATTTTCTGGCGCAACAGTTCTGCGTCTGCGACCGCTGCTACAGCTCCGTGCCTGGCGCCACCTGGCCCAACCGCCTGTACGCGATCAGCGGCAAGGCAGCCGGCAGCCGCGACAGCAAGCGCGTGCCCCTGTATGCGAACAAGTCCTTCGTGCGCCACCTGGACCGGGCCCAGGTTAGCTGGAAATTTTATTCCGCCTGGAAACCCTGGAGCCTGGCCTTCAGCGACGACCATTACCGCTCGTCCGAGTGGTATGAACCCTTCGGTTCCAGCGCGCGCCGCTATGGTTTCATCGGCGATGCGCTGGCGGGCACCTTGCCGTCTGTCAGCTGGATCGATCCGCATTTTTTTGAGAATGACGACCACCCGCCGGCCGATATCCGCGCCGGCCAGGCGCTGGTAGCCCAGGTTTATCAGGCCCTGTCGCGCGGTCCCGCCTGGCCGCGCACCTTGCTGATCCTCAGTTATGACGAGCACGGCGGCTTTTTCGACCATGTGCCGCCGCCCGCCGCCGCCGATGACGACCCCGCGTTTCGCCAGTACGGCGTGCGCGTGCCCATGCTGCTGGTGTCGCCGCTGATCGCGCCGGGCAGCGTCAGCCACCAGGTGGTCGATCACACGTCGATCATCAAAACCATCCTGCAGCGCTTTTGCCGCGCCGCCGATGGTGGCTTGCCCCAGATGGGCGCGCGCGTGGCAGCCGCCAGCGGCCTGGGCGCCGTGCTGACCCTGGCGCAGCCGCGCGCGGCGCCCGCCGTGCCCTTTGCTGTGCTGGCGCAGCGGGCCGCCTGGGAAGCGGATGTGCGGGCGCACGACTTCGCCCCGCTGGCGCAGGTTGAAGGCTTGGTCGCCGCCGTTGCCGCCGTGCCCGTGCAATCCGATGCTGAAGCGGGCGTGATCGCTGCGCATCGGCAATTGGCGCGCTGGGCCAGGAATGCGCAGGCAGCGCCCGGGCCGGCGGGCCGGCGCCGGCGGCAGGGTGGCAAGCCGGCACCGGCCTGAGTTGGGCAATGCATGTCGCCCGCGCCGGGCGCTGGCGCCGGTGCGGCTGCGTATAATCACTGCTTCTCAATCAAGGAGTGATCATGCACGATGCGATGCCCGCCCACCCGGTACTGGGTGTGATCGGCCGTTCCGGTAGCGGCAAGACGACCCTGCTGGAATTTGTGGTGAAGGAACTGGCGGCGCGCGGCTTGCGCGTCAACCTGGTCAAGCACAGCCACCATGACCTGGCGCTGGAACCGCCGCAAAAAGACAGCGCCCGCTTGCGTCTGGCAGGGGCGGCGGAAGTGCTGGTGGCGTCGCCGTATCGCTTTGCCATCGTGCATGAGTTGCGCGGCGCGCCCGAACCGAGCCTGGCGCAGCAATTGGCCCGCATGGGGCCGGCGGACCTGACCCTGGTCGAAGGTTTCAAGACGGACCCCATTCCCAAGCTGGAAGTGTTCCGCCCGGAAGTGGGGCAGGCGCCCCTGTATCCGCATGACCCGCATGTGATCGCCGTCGCCTCCGACAGCCCGGCGCCGGCCGACCTGCGTGAGGGCGTGCAATGGCTGGACTTGAATGCGCGCGAGCACGTGCTGGCCTGGTTGCTGCTGCAGTTGGAAAATAAGCTGGAAAAATAAGCTAAAGGTTTGCCGCGGCCATCCGTTAATACTGGTAGAACCTCATTGGAGAAATGTATGGACGTCGGAAGCATTGCTCAACTGTCAACCACTATGGCGGAGACAGGCACGCGGCAAGCCGTCGGCTTGACTGTCCTGAAAAAAGCCCAGGATATTCAAAGTTCGACCGCCACTGCCTTGCTGGAAGCGTTGCCACCGATACAGTCGGCGCCAAGTCTGCCGGCTCACCTCGGTAACCGCATCAACACGACAGCCTGAGCGCAGGTCTGTAGCGCCCGTCTGGCGCTTTGCCGTGCCCATGCCCACACCACCGTCCTCGACGGTGGAGAGTGGGCGTTTTTGTCTGTCTTTCCGCTTTTTTTTTCCCGCTCCTGTGAAGTTGATTAATTGACCATGGTTCGCCATGGCACGGCCGATTCAGTAAAATGACGTCCATCACCTCGCGTTGCCCATCGTGCAGCGGGGGGCGTGCCGTCAGAATTTACCGATTACTTTGACCCATGCAAGAGGAACTCCCATGAACAAACGTCAAGCTCTCATCGCCGCCGCCCTCGCGGGCCTCTGTGCCGGCACTACCCTTAACGCGGCCGCGCACGATGGCCCCGCCCCTGGCGACAAGGAAAAATGCTACGGCGTCGCCAAGGCAGGGCAGAACGATTGCGCTTCGTCCGATGGCGCGCATTCCTGCGCGGGCCAGGCCGAGGCGGACAATCTGCCCACGGAATGGGCCTATGTTGCCAAGGGCACGTGCGAACAGGCGGGCGGTTCCGTCAAGCCCATCAAGGCCGGCAAGGCCGCCAAACCGGCCACGCAGCCGTAAACTCTCGCCGCTTGCCCATGCCGCAGCCATTGCGGGCGCGTGCCGGCGTGGGCCTGCGCGCCGCGCACTACCGCGATTTTCTGGCGCGCCGGCCCGCCGTGGGCTGGCTGGAAGTACATACCGAAAATTATCTGCAGCCATCTGGCTGGGATAGTCATGTGCTGCAGAGCCTGCGCCAGGATTACCCGATCAGCCTGCATGGCGTGGGCCTGGGCCTGGGTTCCGCGCGCGGCTTTTCCGAGGCCCATTTGCAGCGCGTGCGCGCCGTGGTGGAGCGCATCGAACCGTTTCTTGTGTCGGAACACCTGAGCTGGGGTGCCGTGGCGCAGCAGCAACTCAATGATCTGTTGCCGCTGGCCTTGAATGGCGCGGCCCTCGATTTGCTGTGCGCCAGAGTGGGGAGGGTGCAGGATGTGCTGAAAAGGCCGATCTTGCTGGAGAATGTCTCGACTTACCTGCGTTTTGCCGACGATGCCATGAGCGAGGCGCAATTCCTGGCGGAACTGGCGCGCCGCAGCGGCTGCGGGCTGCTGCTCGATATCAACAACTTGTATGTGAATCAGTGCAACCACGGCGAAGACGCGCTGCTTGCCATGCAAAGCATCGCGCCTGGCAGCGTGGGCGAGCTGCACCTGGGTGGCCATTTGCTGACGCCGCAGGCCGTGATCGACCACCATGGCGCCGCCGTGGCCGAGCCCGTCTGGGACTTGTATGCGGCCGCCTTGTTGCGCTTTGGCGCCGTGCCCACCCTGGTCGAATGGGACACGCATTTGCCGCCGCTCGATATCCTGCTGGGCGAGGCAAGCAAGGCGCAATCGATGCTGGCGCGCCATGCGCCGCAAGCGCCATGGCAGGGCGCGCTGCTGGCGGCGGCGCCACCGCCCGTGTCGCTGGATGCGCTGGTGGCCGGCCAGCAAGCATTTGCCACGGCCTTGCTCGATACTGCGGCAACGTTGCCATCGTTCGCGGGAGCGGCGGTGCCGCAGCGTTTCTCTTTGTATCGCGGCAATCTGAGCGCCGCCTGGCGCCGCACCCTGGGCCAAGCCTATCCCGTCGTGCTGGCGCTTGTGGGCGAGCAATTCTTTGGTGGCCTGGCGCGCGCGTATGGGCGCCAGTATCCGTCAGATAGCGCCGATTTGAACCACTTTGGCGCCCGTTTCGCCGATTTTCTGAGCAGTTTTCCGCCTGCAGCCGAGTTGCCCTATCTGCCCGACATGGCGCGCCTGGAATGGGCCGTGCACCTGGCCCATTACGCGGCCGATGCGCAAACGCTGGCGCCCGAGGCGCTGGCCGCCCTGCCTCCCGATCAACTCGAAGCGCGCCGTTTTAGTTTGCATCCCGCTTGCGCCTTGCTGGCATCGAACTGGCAAGTAGCGGCCCTTTGGCAGGCGCATCAGGAGGGTGAAGGGCAGGGGATGTTTCCGCACGAAATGCAGGTGGCCAGCTGGGCGCTGGTTTGCCGGCCGCGCTGGAAGGCGCAGGTGCTGGTCGTGGATGCGGCCGCGCACGCGGCCTTGCTGGTCTTGCAGCAGGGGCAGACGTTTGGCGCCGCGCTCGATGCGGCGTTCGAGCGGGACCCCGCATTCGACCTGGCCGCCCACCTGCGCCAATGGCTGGCGCATGCGGTGCTGGCGGCGTGACACTTTATTCGAAGGCCCGCAGCAGGCGCGCTTCGCCCGTCTGGTCGCGGTACAGCGTGTTCGCGGCCAGGGTGGCGTCCATCATGCGCGTGACTTGCTCTTCTTCAAAGCGGGCCAGCTCGGCGGTGGCCCCGACGAGGGCCAGTTCCAGCCTGGCGCGCGCGCTCTGGTACAGGCTGCTGGTGTATTTGTCTGTGTTACGCAGCAATTCTTCCGCGTTTTCTATTACCTGGCGCAAGTCGCCGATCAGGCGTTCCTGGCTGCGCGTACCTTGTTCGGGCTGGTCCATGGCGCTCCCCTTCCGCAATCGATATTTATCTGACAATAACGACGTGTCGCAGCTTGACTTGGGCAGCCGGGCTGGCAGGCATGCTGGCTGGACGCATGGGGCTGCTTTCGCGCCCCATGCCGGGATCAGACGGGAGCGACTACCGTGATACGGATATCGCCCACGCTGACGACCTGGCCGGCGCGGATCTTGGCGGTCTTGCGCAATTCCTTCTTGCCATCGACCTTCACCACGCCGCTATCGACCATGACCTTGCCTGCGCCACCGCTGTCGCACAAGCCGACCAGCTTGAGTAGCTGGTTCAGCTCGACGAACTCGGATGTTAAATCAAAGCTTACTTTTTGCATTGTATCCCTTATTGCAATGATGTGTTTTAAACACTTGATGACGGCATCAACTAAGGTCATAGTTTACATGAAGCCAGGGATAATGCAGGCTGAGCCTTAACTTTTGTTGGGCTGCGTCATCTCCAGTGGCACGATCCACGCACTGAATTGCTCTTCCGTCACATAGCCCAGGGCCAGGGCCGCTAGCTTCAGGGTCGTGCCTTCATGCTGGGCCTGCTTGGCGATTTGCGCCGCCTTGTCGTAGCCGATGTGGGGCGCCAGCGCCGTGACCAGCATCAGGGAGCGCTCCATCAGTTCGGCGATGCGTTCGCGGTTCGGCGCGATGCCGTGCGCGCAATGCGCGTCGAAACTGCGCATGCCGTCGCCCAGCAGGCGCGCGCTTTGCAGAAAGTTGTGCGCAATCAAGGGCTTGAAGACGTTCAGCTCGAAATTACCCGAGGCGCCACCCACCGTGATGGCGACGTCGTTGCCGAACACCTGGCAGCACAGCATGGTCAGTGCTTCGCACTGGGTGGGATTGACCTTGCCCGGCATGATGGAACTGCCCGGCTCGTTTTCGGGGATGGTGATTTCACCGAGGCCGGAACGGGGGCCGGACGCCATCCAGCGTACGTCGTTGGCGATTTTCATCAGCGCCGTGGCCAGGGTTTTCAGCGCGCCATGGGCGGCCACCAAGGCATCATGGGCGGCCAGGGCAGCAAACTTGTTGCTGGCCGTCTCGAACGGCTGGCCCGTCAGGCGTGCCAGTTCTAGCGCGATGCGGCCGGCAAATTCCACGTGGGCATTCAAGCCCGTGCCCACGGCCGTGCCGCCGGCGGCCAGTTGCAGCAGCGGCGGCAACGCTGCCGTGATGATGTGCTCGGCAAAGTCCAGCTGCGCCACATAGCCGGAAAATTCCTGGCCCAGGGTCAAGGGCGTGGCATCCTGCAAATGCGTGCGGCCGATCTTGACGATGTCGGCAAACTCGGTGGCCTTCGCGTCGAGCGTGGCGCGCAGTTGGCGCAGCGGCGGCAAGACCGTGTTGGCGACGCTCAGGGCGGCCGCCACATGGATGGCAGTGGGAAAGATGTCGTTCGAGGACTGGCCCAGGTTGACGTCGTCGTTCGGGTGCAGCAGGCGCGCGTCTCCCCGCAAGCCGCCGATCAGTTCGGAACCGCGGTTGGCCAGCACTTCATTCATGTTCATATTGCTTTGGGTGCCAGAGCCCGTTTGCCAGACGGCCAGCGGGAATTCCGCGTCATGCTTGCCGGCCAGCACTTCGTCGGCCGCCTGCGTGATGGCGATGGCCTTCTTGCCATCCAATAGGCCCAGGTCCAGGTTGACGTGGGCGGCCGCGCGCTTGACGGTGGCCAGGGCGGCGATCAGTTCAGGCGGCATCTTTTCCGTGGAGATATGGAAGTGCTCAAGCGAGCGCTGCGTTTGCGCTCCCCAAAGCCGGTCGGCGGGTACGTCGATCGGGCCGAAACTGTCGCGTTCGATTCTGCTACTCATGACATCCCTTTCATCGATGGAGGTGGATCGAGTGTACTCCAGACGTCAAAAAGACACAGGATGATGCTGTATTGCATCATTTTTACCTTGGTCCATCTATATTTTTGCGATTTCCTGCCGTTAAAGACAGACGAGTTCCCCTTATCTATCTTGTTATCAAAGCGATCAGTCCATGCAAAGCAGCATTGTCCCCCGTTGGTCCCTGATCGCGTGCGCCGCCGCCAGCCTGGTCTTGCCGCCCGTGATGGCGGCCGAACTGGGTGAGATGGCGGTGCTGTCGCATGTGGGGCAGCCCTTGCTGGCCGAGATCGAACTGACGGCCCTGACTCCAGAAGAGGCCGGCGGCGTGGCCGTGCGCCTGGCCTCGCCCGATGTGTACCGGGGCGGCGGCATCGGCATGGACCCGGCCTTGCAAACCTTGACGATCAGCCCGCTGGAACGCGGTGGGCGGCAGTATGTGCGCGTGGCTACCCGGCAAGCGATTCAGGCGGGCCATGTACATTTGTATTTGTTATTGGGTAATGGTAGTGGCGCCGTCGTGCGTCTGGGTACGCTGTGGCTGACGCCGGCACAGCCCGTCGCCGCTGCCAGTGCGCCGGTCAGGCCCGCCATTCCGGCGCCCTTGCCTGTGCCGCTGCCGCGCGTTGCGCCCGGCGCGCCGCCGCCCGATGCCGCCGCGCTGGCAGCCCGCGCGCGCGCCGAGGGACTGGTGCGTCCGGCGCGCGTGTTCGTGCCGCCGCCTGCCGTGCCTGCCGTGCCTGCGCCGACTGCTCCCGCGCTGCGTCCGCCGCCGCCGCTGCGCCGCGCCAGGGCGCCCGTCGCCGCTTGCGCGCCCCAGGTGGATGCTGGGCAGGCGCAAGCGTGCGTGGCGCTGGATGAGAAAAATGCGGCCCTGAATGACAAGCTCGGTGAATTGGAAGGCAAGATCGGCGCCTTGCAAAAGGCGCTGGCTCAGCCCGTCACCGCCGCCGCTGCGCCGGCTGCCGTGCCGGCCGAGGCGCAGCCGCCGCATGCCAGGCCCAAGCCTCTGCACGCGGCGCCAGCCGCTGACAAGGAAAAGAAAACGGGCGGCAACGGCTTGCTGTGGCTCGGTATCGGCACCCTGGCCTTCCTGCTGTTGACGGCGCTTATCGTGTATGTCGTGCGCAAGCGCAGGCAAGCGGCGGGGCCGGGCGCGCCTTCGAAGTACTGGGTCCTGCTGCGCAAGCCGTTCGGCCGCAAGAAAGAGGTGCCGGTACTGACGGAGGCGGCGGAGGGGGACGTGGCCGAAGCGGAAGCGGAGCCGTTTTCGCGTTAGTGCTGCTGCAAGGCCGCGCTAAAAATTTGATATAAAAAAAGATATTCAAAAAAGACAGAAAGTGCCTGTGTATGGTGTTGCCTATTTTTCAAAGATGGTGATATGATTAACTCAGTGGACTTGCTCTACGACAAAACAGCCCCAGCCTGTCGCAGTCACCAACGATAGTGTGGCGCGGCAAACAGGTGTAGCGTTGCATAAACGCCTGGGACTGGAAGCGGTTTGCGATGCCGACGATGTGCTCGCGAACGCCGGATGCAACCGGCAGCGAGGCGACGCCAGGAGATACCTGGGGTTCGCCTTCCAAATTTCCCCTCCTTGCTTTTTGAGTGCCGCAGATGGCGCGCTCCCTGGCACGGCGGCAGACGTAAAAAAAGCACCCTCGGGTGCTTTTATCGTTTCTGGCATGGCAAGCTTGCATATTGAATTACATGCGAGCGTGCGATCCTGGCATGGAATTCGACAGCTGCGTCATCCACGGTTCCGTGATGGCGCGGATTTCGCGGTCATTCGCCAGGATTTGCTTGAGCAAGTCGATCTTGCGCAGGCGCGAGGCGCCGGCCTGGGCAGGCATGCTGCCCGTCAAGGTCGCGCTGGCGGCGCTGGCGCACTGGTTTTCCAGGGTATCGAGGCCATCCCAGTCGCTCGAACGTGCGGCCACGACCATTTTGTTGGTCATTCCTGCAATATTTTCATACATCGAGAGAACGTCGTTGGAGGTCATGAGCACACCCGTAACTAGTGAATGGATTACCGCTTGTCCAGATTAGCGGCAGGTTCAGCGGGAACTTTAGGGTGTTTTTGAAAAAAAAGTAAAAATAATGTGCATGGTTTTGGCTGGCCGCCGGAATCGCCCGCAAAACCCGCATGGATCCTGGGGGGACGATTCCGGCCGCGATCTGTTTATTTGACGAGTTCTTCCAGTCCCGCGCTCAGTTCGGCAGGCGGTGGCATCCTGTCCACCAGCACGGACGGCGGCAAACCGAGCGCTTCAGCCACTTCATTCGGGTAGCAGGCGATGATTTCTTCCGTGCTCAACGCATTTTCCTCGACGCGCGCGCGCCAGGAGGCCAGGTGCACGATGGCGGCCAGGCGGTTCAAGGGCGCCTTGGCCAACGGATCGGGAAAGGCGGCGATGGCATCGGCAAAGGTGGCAGGGAACTTCCAGCGGCGCGTCAGTTCGGCGCCCACTTGCGCATAGTCATAGCCCAGCGACACGCGTTCCGCACCGAGCCGGCGCGCATCGAGCGGCGGCGCGATCTTGTCGAGCTGCATGGCTTGCTCGGGCATGGCGGCATGGATCACCAGTTGTCCGATCGCATGCATCATGCCGACGGTGAACGCCAGGTCCTGGTTGTCGCCCGTCTGTCTGGCGATCCAGCGGGCCGACACGGCGCTGTGCAGGCTGTAGCGCCAGAACTGCGGCAGATTCAGGCCGGGCACGGTCTTGTAGCCGCTGACCAGGCCCGAGCTGATGACGAGGGTGCGCACGGTCACAAAACCGAGCATCAGCACGGCGTCTTCCACCGTGCCGACGCTGCGCGAGACGTGGTAATAGGCCGAGTTGGCCAGCCGCAGCAGCTTGGCGCTCAGCACCGGGTCCGCTCCCAGCTGGCGCGCGATGTCTTCGGTGGCAATGGCGGGGTTGTCGAAACTGCGCACCAGTTCATTGACGATCTTCGGGGCGACAGGCAGGGCGTGGGGTTGCTGGAACAGCGCTTCCAGTTGCATGGCAATCTCCTTTGGCGTACACGCGGCACGGGGTCGTTCAACTATAAGCTGATTTTTTGTCCGCATGCAAGAAAGTTTGGAGGCGGTTTTCTGACCCCAAAAAGGCAGGATTTCAGGCTATGATTTTGCTTGTTTTCAGTGAAAGGATCGCCATGCACGGTTTGCGTTTCCCCTGGTCCCGCACGCCAGTCCAGGCTGCCATCGTCCTCGCCCTGGCCGGCGCCTCGCTGGCCGGTTTACCGGCCCAGGCCCGCCGGCGCCACTGCCGCTGTCCCCGTCAAAGTCTTGCCTGGTGACGACTTCTATGACTACGTGAATGGCGACTGGCTGCGCGGCACGCAGATTCCCGCCGACCGCAGCAGCCGGGGCTCGTTCGCCATCCTCGCCAACGCGACCAACGAGCGCATCATCGGCCTCGTCGACGGCCTGGCGGCTGCGCCGCAGGCGGAGGCATCCGCGCGCCAGGTTAGCGATTTTTACCGTTCCTGGATGGATGAAGCGGCTATCGAAGCGAAAGGCTGGGCGCCGATCAAGCCACTATTGAGCAAGATCAATGGCATACGCGACCAGGCGGGCCTGGCCCGCGCGCTGGGCGAGAGCTTGCGCACGGGCTACCAGGCGCATATCGCCGCCACGCTCCGGCAGGCCGGCTACAGCGATGCGGCGGGCCGCGCCGCGCGCGTGTTTGCGCTGGAGCAGCAGATTGCCGCCAGTCACGCCAGCCGCGAAGATTCGGCCGATGTTGCCAAGGGCAATAACGCGTGGCGCGCGGCGACGCTCGGCTGCGCCGCCACCGTGCGCAACCTCGACGCCTGGTATCGGGCTTTCGACGTCCAGCCGGGGCAGCAGCTGTACCTGGCGCCGCAACAGCGTGTGCGCGTCTGGTAGCCATGAGCGCTGCCGGACGGGGAGCCGGCCGGCAGCGTAAAATGCGCCCATCGATGACAGGAGCGCCATGAAACCGACCCCGCAGCAAGATCCGCAAGACCCCATCCATGCCATCACGGGGCGCACGCTGGCTCATTACGATGCCAGCGCCGAGCAGTTTTTCGAAGGCACGCGCGAGCACGATGTCAGCCAGAACATCGCCGCGCTGCTGGGGGCCATCGGCAAGCCGGCGCCGTTGGCGATCCTCGACCTCGGTTGCGGCCCGGGCCGCGACCTGAAGGCGTTCACGGCCATGGGCCACCACGCCACGGGCGTCGATGGCTGCCCCCGCTTCGTCGAGATGGCGCGCGCCTACAGCGGCTGCACCGTGTGGCAGCAGGATTTCGTCGACCTCGACCTGCCCGCCGCGCACTTCGACGGCGTGTTCGCGAATGCCGTGCTGTTCCACGTGCCCAGCGCCGCCTTGCCCGGCGTGCTGCGCGCCCTGTATGCCTGCCTGAAGCCCGGAGGAGTACTGTTCAGCTCGAATCCGCGCGGGCAGAACCAGGAAGGCTGGAATGGTGCGCGCTACGGCAGCTACCACGACGAAGCGACGTGGGCCGCGTTCGTGCAGGCCGCCGGTTTTACCCTGGTCGAGCAGTACTACCGTCCGCCCGGCTTGCCGCGCGAACAGCAGCCGTGGCTGGCCACCGTCTGGCGCAAGGATTTGACGGCCTGATCGATGATATTGGTACTGTGTTAGGAACCGTACAGAGCCTTTGATCTCCACTGCGTACTATGGACACATCGACACGCAACAAGCAGCGTGTGAGCCGCAGTACCGGCCTTCGCGGGCTGGACAACAGATGTACCAACTACAGTGAGGATTTATCATGAACAAAGATCAAGTCGAAGGTAAACTGAAGGAAGTCGGCGGTAAAATCCAGGAAGCCGCTGGCAAAGTCGTCGGCAGCGAAGAACAGCAAGCCAAAGGCCTGGCAAACCAGGTCGAAGGCAAAGTGCAGAAGAAGGTTGGCGATGTGAAAGACGCAGTGGAAACCATCACGCGCAAGCCATAATTCTGGCAGCACGAATGTAAAAAAACCGCCGCCTGTCGCAAGACAGGCGGCGGTTTTTTATTGGATGCAGCGCAAGCTTACTGTGCTGGCTTCATCAGGTTTTGCTTGAAGAACATCTCGATTTTCTTGTACACGTGGCGCTGGCCTGCGCGCGACGAGATGCCGTGCTTGGCGCCCGGATACGTCATCAGGTCGAATTGCACGCCGCGGTTCACCAGCGCGTCGATCAGGCGCGTGCTGTTGCTGAACAAGACGTTGTCGTCGGCCATGCCGTGCACCAGCAGCAGCGGCGACTTCAAGCCGTCGAGGTGGGCGAACACCGTGCTGGCCTTGTAGCCATCCACGTTTTCCTTCGGCATGCCGAGGAATTGTTCCGTGTAGTGGGTGTCGTACAGCGACCAGTCGGTCACGGGCGCCACCGAGACGCCCATGGCGATCTTGTCGGATGCTGCGGACAGCAGACGCAGGGTCATGAAGCCGCCGTAGCTCCAGCCGAATACGCCGATGCGTTTCGCGTCGACGAAGCTTTGCTTGCCCAGCCAGTCGATGCCGACCAGTTGATCGGCCACTTCGGCGGCACCGAGGTTGTGATAGATGGCGTCCGTGAAGGCGCGCTCGCGGCGCGAGGAACCCCGGTTATCGAGGCGGAAGACGACAAAGCCCTGCTGCGCCATGTACTGGTCGAAGTTGTTGCCCCAGCGGCGCGCCACGTGCTGCGAATGCGGGCCGCCATACGTCGACAGGTAGACGGGATAGCGTTTGGTCGCGTCGAAGTTCGACGGCTTGACGATCGAATAGTGCAAGGTCTGGCCATCGTTGGCTTTCAGGGTGCCATATTCCGTCGGCAGGTGGTCGGCCTTGTACTTGAAATACGGGTGGCTGGCGTTGAGCGCGTTTTCTTCCAGCCAGCCCACCATGGCGCCGTCCGGGCGGCGGATGCTCACCTGCGGCGGCGTGGCCGGGTCGGAATACGTGTCGACGAACACTTCGCCATTGCGCGAGAACGTCGTGTCGTGCCAGCCATCGGCTTTCGTCACGCGCTGCGGCTTGTCGGCCGTGCTGCCATCGAGGGCCAGGGCGTAGGTCTGCTTGTCGATCACGGCGTCGCGGTTCGACGCGACGAAGACCTTGCCGCTTTTCTGGTTCACGGCCAGCACGCTGTCGATGCCCCATGCGCCCGACGTGACAGGGTGCAGCAGCTTGCCGCTCATGTCGTATAAATACAGATGGTTGCGGCCCGTGCGCTCGGACGACCAGAGGAAGGTGCCGTTCGACAGGAAGCGCAGGTCGTCATGGATGCTGACCCAGGTTGTCGACGTTTCCGTCAGCAGGGTGCGCTGCGCCAGGGTGGCTGCATCGACAGCCACCAGATCGAGGGTCTTCTGGTCGCGCGACTGGCGCTGGTATACCAGCGACTTGCTGTCCGCACTCCAGTCGGCACGCACCAGGTAGATATCCGGGTTGGTGCCCAGGTCCACCTGGCGCTGCGCGCCCGTTTCCGGCGAGACGATCAGCAGCTGCACCAGCACGTTCGGGTCGCCGGCGGCAGGGTAGCGCTGTTCGACGACGTCGGTGCGGTCGGCGAAGATTTCGAAGCGGCGCACGACGGGCACCGGTGCTTCGTCATAGCGTTTGTAGGCGATGGCGGAATCGTCGGGGGCCCAGTAGTAGCCGGTGCGCTGGCCCATTTCTTCCTGCGCCACGAATTCGGCTTCGCCGTTGCGGATCGTACCTTTGCCATCGGTGGTGAGCTGGCGTTCCTGGCCCGACTTCAGGTCGATGACATAAATATTCTGGTCGCGCACGAACGAGACGTAGCGGCCTTTCGGCGAAATTTTCGGGTCCAGCACATTGCCCTTGGCGACCAGGCGTGCCTTGTCCGGGTGGGCCGCATCGACCAGGTACAGATTGCCGGCCAGCGGCACCAGCAGCTGCTTGCCATCGGGCGACCAGCTGTAGCTGAGAATGCCGTTCAGGCTGGCCGTGCGCTCGCGTTCGCGGCGCGCCTGCTCTTCGGGCGAAATCGTTTCATTCGGCACCAGCGCCTTCGAGTCGACCAGGCGGTGCGTGCTCTTGTCCTTCAGCTTGAATTCCCACAGGTCGAGCTGGAACTGGTTGTCGGCGCGGCCGCGCAGGAACGTGACGCGCTCGCCGTCGGGCGAGACCTTCAGGTTGCGCACGCCGGGGCCGGCCAGCGCCGGATCGGCATGGATGCGTTCCAGGGTCAGCTTTTCAGCCGATGCGGGAACGCTGGCCATCGCGGCCAGAAAACAAAGAATAAAACGCATGGATGTCTCGGTGATGGTAAAGGGATGATCAAGCAGATGCTTGACGGCAAACGATACCAGAGCACGGCGTTTAATGCGATAGGGTCAGCCACGGAATAATCCGGCAATTGCCTTCTTTACTTTGGCGCAAAGTGTGGGACGGTGACGCTTTGTATGGCGAAGCAGGAAGGACGGCACGCATAAATTGCGCGCCGCCCTGTGTTCAATGCGCCGTGCGCAGGCGCTGCAGCGACAGCCGGTTCAGATACCAGGTCAGCAGCACGGCGGCCACCGTCAGGCCCGTGACGAGGCCGATCCAGAAGCCGGCGGCGGCCATCGGTTCGGCCGGCGACCAGATGAAGCCTTGCGGCGCGAGGCCCAGCACATAGCCGATCGGCAGCGAGAAACCCCAGAACGCCAGCAGCTGGATCAGCATCGGCTGGCGCGTCACCTTGTAGCCGCGAATCGCGCAGGACGTCGCCACTTGCGTGGCGTCGGACAGCTGGAACAGGGCGGCGAACAGCAGCAGCTGCGCGCACAGCGCCTGCACCTGCGGGTCGGACGTATAGGCTTGCGCGATCTGGTGGCGGAACACGGTGATGAGAGTGGCCGAGACGATGGCCGCCGTGAGCGACATGGCCACGCCCACCCACGAAATGAAGCGCGCGCGGCGCAGATTGGCTTCGCCCACGGCATGGCCCACGCGCGTCACCAGCGCGATGCCGAACGTGAGCGGCACCATGAAGACGACGGACGAGAAATTGAGCGCGATCTGGTGCGCCGACACCTGGATCACGCCGAAGCGCGCCACCAGCAGGCTGATGACGCCAAAGGCGCTCACTTCGGCAAAGTAGGTCACGCCGATGGGCAGGCCCAGGCGCAGCATGGGGCCGATGGACGATGGCTGCGGCCATTCCCAGTGCGTGAAGGGATACGTGGCGTGGTAGGCGGGCGCGATCCTGATCCAGGCCAGCATGGCCAGCAGCATCATCCACACGCAGCAGGTGGTGGCCACGGCGCAGCCCACGCCGCCCATCTTCGGCATGCCCCAGTGGCCGTAGATCAGCAGGTAGTTGACGAGAATGTTGAGCGCCAGCGCGGCCAGCGCGATGACCATCACGGGCTTGGTCTGGTTGATGCTGGTGCTGTAGCCGTACAGCGCGCGGTAGGCGGCGAACGGCGGCAGCGCGCAGCTGATGATGTGCACGAACAGCTTGGCCTTGGCCGCCACGGCAGGTTCGAGCATCAGGTGGTCGAACACCAGCGCCGCCATGTTCGTCAGCAGGCAGGCCACCAGGCCGACGAACAGCGCCTTCCACAGCGACTGGCGCACGATGTGCGGCACCTGGTCGTGGCGCGCGGCGCCGATTTCATGCGCCACCAGGGTATTGATCGCCATCATGATGCCGCTCACGGTGACCAGCACGATGGACCAGATGGCCGCGCCCAGCGACACGGCCGCCAGTTCCTCGGGATTCGTATGCCCCGTCATCGCCACGTCGGCAGCGCCCATGCCGACGGTGGCCAGCTGGCCGATCAGGATAGGCCAGGCCAGCTTCCATAATGAAGATACTTCGGTGCGGACGGCGGGCAGGGTGAACGAGGTCGTGTGTGGCATGGGTGGCAAGCTTGACTAAACATGAGATTCTACCGGCATTCGCCGTGCTTGTCCGACGCGGCGCCCCTGGCGCCCGGGCGTACGTTGATCGCTGTGCTTTGATACCAGGCAAATGGCAAGCACAGGCC
Organism: Janthinobacterium sp. 78; assembly: GCF_003096775.1. Lineage (NCBI taxonomy): Bacteria > Pseudomonadati > Pseudomonadota > Betaproteobacteria > Burkholderiales > Oxalobacteraceae > Janthinobacterium > Janthinobacterium sp. 78. The sequence continues at coordinate 1,728,421 of NZ_QENT01000001.1, forward strand.
TCGCGCGACCTGTGATTGCTTTTAGTAACAATTTATTGTGCTTTTCCCATACTTTGTTACACCGTTTTTTCTACGGATGGCTACACTGACAGCAGTTGTCATGTCGATCACTTGCCTTTGCCCTGACCGACTTTGAAAAGCGTCGATGGCCTTCCGCGCGAGCTGGCACTTGTTACAATGGCATCCTGCCCTTTTGGCCAGGCAAATCATCACCAAAGAATGAAGAATGGAGTTAATCATGACGGGCCCTTTCAAACACACGCTGGCATGCGCGGCGACCTTGCTGCTTTCGCTGGGGGCGCATGCAAGCGCCCATGCGGGCGATATCACCTTGTTCGAAGACGACAATTTCCGCGGCCGCGCAGTGAACCTGCGCGAGACGACGGACGATTTGTCGCACATGGGTTTCAATGACAAGGCGTCGAGCATCATGGTACGTTCGGGTACGTGGGATGTGTGCACGGACTCCGGTTTTCGCGGCAATTGCCGTACCCTGGGGCCGGGCGAATACCGCTCGATGCCGGGCATGAACGACGCCATCACGTCGGTGCGCGAATCGGGCCGCGGCGATGGCTACAATCCGGGCCGCCCGGGACGTGATCCAGACCGTGGCAATGGCGGCTATGGCCGTGGCGGCACGCTGGAAGTGTATTCGGGCGCGGGACAGAATGGCGGCTCGGCGCGCCTGAACCGCGATACGGACGATTTCGTCGGCATCGGTTTCAATGACCGCACCACCAGCATCGTCATCCACAACGGCTACTGGCAGCTGTGCAGCGATTCGAACTACCAGGGCACCTGCCGCATCTTCGGCCCCGGCCGCCACGATGACCTGGGGCGTGGCCTCGATGGGCGCGTGTCGTCGGCGCGCATGGTCGACGAGCGCGAAGCGCGTCGCCAACAGCAGTACGATCAACAGTACCAGCGGCCGCAATACGAGCAGCAGCAGCCGCAGTACCAGCAGCGCGGCGCCGTCCTGCTGTTCCCCGAAGCGGGGATGCGCGGCGAACCGCTGGCGCTGGACCGCAATGCGGAAGACCTGGTACGCCACAACTTCAATGACCGCGCCTCGTCCATCGTCGTCAACGAGGGCCAGTGGGAAGTGTGCAGCGATTCGAACTTCCGTGGCCGCTGCGAAGTGATCGGGCCGGGCGAATACGGTCGCCTGAACAACATGGAAAACCAGATTTCCTCGCTGCGCCGCGTGCGCTGATTTTCTCCAGCACACATGCTGACAGGCCGCCTGCCGGGTTGATCCCGCCGGGCGATTTTTACATTCGCTGCCAAGCGCTGACATTTGCTTGCCCTTTGTTACACTCGCCGCCTGCCGCCTGGACTACACTGGCGAAAATGTAATCAGTATTGGAGTTGTCATGGTTCGATCTTTCCGGCCCGCGCTGCTGTGCGCGGCCACCTTCCTCGCCCCCCTTGTCGCATCCGCGGGCGAAATCACCTTGTTCGAGGACGCCGGTTTCCGCGGTCGCCCCGTCACACTGCGTTCCGACGCGGGCGATTTGTCGCGCATGGGCTTTAACGACAAGACGTCCAGCGTCATCGTGCGCTCGGGCACCTGGGAAGTGTGCAAGGATGCCAACTACCGGGGCAACTGCCGTACCTTCGGGCCGGGGCGCTACGACAGCATGCCGGGCATGAACGACGCCATTTCCTCCGTGCGCGAAGCGGGACGCCCGGGCCATGGCGGCGGCGACCACCGCCCCGATCACCGTCCCTATCCGCCGCGTCCTCCGCGTCCGGAGCCGGAGCGTCCTCATCCCGGTTATCCAGGCCATGGCGGCGGACACCGTCCCGACATGAATGGCGCCGTGCTGATGTTTCCTGACGCCGGCATGCGCGGCCGGCCCGTGCGCCTGGACCGAGAAGTGCGCGACTTGAGCCGCTATGGCTTCAACGACCGCGCCGAATCGATCGTCGTCAATTACGGCCGCTGGGAGTTCTGCGTCGATGCCAACTTCCGTGGTCGCTGCGTGGTGATGGGGCCAGGCAGCTATGGCCGCCTGCACGGTGGCCTCGACCGCCGCATTTCCTCGCTGCGCCGCGTGCGCTAGGCGTTTCGGCCTTCCCTTCCAGCGCCCGCGTGCCTCATGTTTCGCGGGCGCTGTTGTATTGTGCGCACGCTATGTCACAGTCAATTCGTGTACTCTTCCCATAGGCAGTTCAACCATGGGGAGCAAGCACGGTGGAATACAAGGACTACTACAAGGAACTTGGCGTCGAAAAGACGGCGACCGAGGCCGAGATCAAGAAGGCGTACCGCAAGCTGGTACGCAAATACCACCCCGACGTGAGCAAGGAACCGGATGCGGACAAGCGCACCAAGGCCCTGAATGAGGCCTACGGCGTGCTGGGCGACGCGGAAAAGCGCGCCGCCTACGATGAACTGGGCCGCAACCAGGGTGCGCAGGGCCAGCCCTTCCGGCCGCCGCCGGACTGGGGTTCGGGTTACGAATCGTCGGGCGCCGACGACAGCGACTTCTTTGCCGACCTGTTTGCCCACGTGGGCGGGCGCCGCCGCGCCGGCGGCAGTTTCCAGATGCAGGGCGAAGACAGCCACGCCGCCATCACCATCGATTTGCACGACAGCTACCATGGCGCCAAGCGCCACATCGTCATGCGCGTGCCCGAAGCGGACGCGCAAGGCCATGTGGTGACGCGCGAGCGCACGCTCGAAGTGACGATACCGAAAGGCGTCACGGAGGGCCAGCAGCTGCGCATGAAGGGGCAGGGCAATCCCGGCAGCGGCGGCGCGCCCGCTGGCGACCTGTATCTGGAAATCCGCTTTCAGCCCGATGCGCGCTACAAGGTGGAAGGGCGCGACGTGTTCGAGACGGTGCCCGTGACGCCATGGGAAGCGGCGTTGGGCGGCGAAATTGCCGTGCCCACGCCATCGGGCACGGTGGCCGTCACGGTGCCGCCCAATTCGCAGACGGGGCGCAAGCTGCGCCTGAAGGGGCGCGGTATTCCCGCCGCCCAGCCGGGCGACCTGTATCTGCTGCTGGAAGTGGTGCTGCCGCCGGCGAACGATGACAAGGCGCGCGAATTGTATGCAACCATGGCGCGCGAGATGGCTTTCAATCCGCGCCAGAAGCTGGGAGGGTAAATCATGACAAACAAGGTAATTGGCGAACTGCTCGAAGATCGTGCCCTGAGCCTGGAGGAACTGGCGCGCGCCTGCGCCGTGGAGCCGGACTGGGTGGTGCGGCATGTGCAGACGGGCGTGCTGCTGCAAAATGGCCCGCCGGAGGGGCAACTGACGGCCTGGCGCTTTACCAGCCTGGATCTGGTGCGCGCGCGCCGCTTGCACGAAATCGAATCCGTGTTCGATGCGAACGCCGAACTGGCCGCGCTGGTGGTCGATCTGTCGGAAGAAGTGGCGCGCTTGCGCCGCCGCCTGCACGTGCTGGGCGTCGAGTAGCCCTCAGGCCGGCTCGCCGTGCCGCTGCACGGTGATCCTGCCGATATAAAACTGCCCGTCGATGACCACCCGGTGCGGGATGCCGGCCACGTCGAAGCCGGGGCCGCCGTCTTCCATCCATTCCAGCGCCACGCTGTCGAACTGTTGCGGCGTCATGCGCAGCATCTGCGCCGTGATGACGAAGCGCGCGCCAGGTTTCTGTTTGTTGACGAAGTCGTCGATACCGGCCATGGTGAATCTCTTCAAGGTTGTGTCTGAAATCGGGGGCAACCCGTCCCAATGGGACGGGTTGCGATCCCGCAGGGTCTGACCCCAGCAGTTGTTTGGGGCTTGCCCACGCATGATACCTGCCCGCGCGTGCATCTAAAAGACTTGTTCCAGCAGCGGCAGCTGCTCCGCAAAGCGCTCGGTGAGCCACTTGCCCGCCTGCCCGGGCGGCGTGTCGGCGCGCTGGATCAAATAAATCGGATAATTCTCGCCCTTGTCGACGGCCAGCGGCAGGTGCACCAGCCGTCCCTGCGTCAAATCTTCGCGCACCATCGCTTCTGGCATGTTGCCCCAGCCCAGACCCGCGCGCAGCAAGGCGTGCTTGGAACCGAGGTCGCCCAGGCGCCAGTTGCGCAATCCCAGCACGCCGAAATCCTGGCCCTGCGTCAGGTCGCTGCGGTCGCTGAGCACCAGCTGCACGTGTTCACGCGCCACGTTGGAGGCGATCGGGCCTTCCAGCTGCGCCAGGGCGTGACTGGGCGCGGCCACGGGAATCAGGCGCACGTGACCGACGGCCAGGCGCTCGAAGACGCTGGCCGTGGCCGTCATCCAGCCACCGAGGCCGATGTGGCAGCTGCCATCCATCACCAGCTGCGCCACGGCGCCCATGGCTTCGATGCGCAGGCGCAGGGCGACGGTGGGGAACTGCGCCTGGAAGGCTTCAAGAACGCGCACCAGCACGCAGGTGGGGAACATCACGTCGACCACCACCGACACTTCCGCCTCCAGCCCGCCGGCCAGCGCCTTGGCGCGCGCGCGCATGCCATCGACTTTCAGGGCCACGGCGCGCGCATCGGCCAGCAGGGCCTTGCCCGCGTCCGTCAGGGTGGGCTTGCGCTTGCCGCGGTCGAGCAGCACCACATTCAGTTGTTCTTCCAGGTTGGCGATGGTGTAGCTGATCACCGATTGCGTGCGGTGCAACTGGCGCGCCGCATGGGCGAAGCCGCCCGCGTCGATGACGGCGACAAACACGCGCAACTGGTCGAGCGAAGGCTGGCCCGGTTCTCTCATGGAAACTCCCTATCTAAAAATTCGATGCTAACCATTGATATTTATACGGTTTCATCGATGGTAGACCCGAACTATGCTGTGTGCAAGGGCTGCGACGTGGCCCATCCCCTCATCCATTTCCACAGGAGCAATTCATGAGCAAGGTCTTGTACATCAATAGCAGCGTGCGCAACAGCGGTTCCCTGTCGCGCCAATTGTCCGGCGAATTCGTGGCGAAACTGGCCGCGCAAGGCGCCAGCGTGGTCGAACGCGACCTGGCCGCGCAGCCCGTGCCGCACCTGACGGAGGAGGTGATGGGCGCCTTCTTCACCCCGGCAGAGCAGCGCAGCGCGCAAGCGGTCGCCGCCGTGCAGCTGTCCGATACCCTGGTCGACGAATTGCTGGCCGCCGACGTGCTGGTGCTGGCCGCGCCCATGTACAACTTTTCCGTGCCTTCGACCCTGAAGGCGTGGATCGACCACGTGGCGCGCGCGGGCCGTACTTTCCAGTACACGGCGACGGGGCCCGTCGGCCTGGCCACGGGCAAGAAAGCGCTTATTTTCACGGCCAGCGGCGGCGTCTACAGCGCAGGCCCGGGCGCCGCGTATGACTACCTGAGCACCTATCTGCGCACGGCGCTGGGCTTCATCGGCATCACCGACATCGAGTTCGTGCAGGCCGAAGGCGTGGCCATGGGCGAGGAAGCCGTCGCCAGCGCGATCGCCAAGGGCCGCGCCTCGATCGAAGCCCTGGCCGCCTGAATCAGGCCTTCAGAGGGGTTGCCAATCTACCATGGTTGACATAAGCTTGCCGGCGGCACGCCCCGTGCCAGCCCGGCGAGCGGTTCGCCATGAAAGTCCCTCATGCACAAGTTGGCAAGCGCAGTACTATTCGGATGTTCCCTGCTGGCGGCAGGCATGGCGCCAGCGCACACTGCGCCAGCGGCGCCAGCCCACGTGGGCCGCCACGCCTCCACGCCCGAAGATATGCGCGCCATCGAAAAAGTCGTCGCCGACTTCCAGGCGGCCCTGATCGCCAAGGATGTCAAGCTGCTGTCGTCGCTGATGCTGCACACAAACATCCTGTTCGCCTCGCCGGCAGACGACGGTTTCATCAAGAAAATGCGCGACACGACGGACGTCCACTTCGACGGCGTCGCGGTGGCCGGCTATGTCGGTTTCGCCAACTTCATCCAGCGCGAACCGCAGCGCACGGAAGAAAAATTCTACAACGTCAAGATCACCCAGGACCGCCATGTGGCGTGGGTCAACTTCGACTATGAATTCTTCGTCGGCGACACATTGTCCAACTATGGCGTGGAAGCGTGGCAAATGGTCAAGCGCGATGGCGAATGGAAAATCCTCAGCGTCGTCTGGTCCATGCATGCCGCCGCCGAGGCAGGAAAATAGGTGCCAGCCACGCCGCGTCAGTCGCGCGGTAGTGCGCGGATTTCCAGCGTGCTACCCGCGTTCAGTACAGTGTTGCCCTGCAATAATTTTTTCGCATCGTCTATACTTTCGGCTTGCACAAGTAGATAGCCCGACAAGTGTGCCTGCACCGGCCTGGCCGTTGCAAGCAAATGCTTGTGTGTCGTCATGCATGCAGATGATGTCGTCATTCATCCTTTTCTCCTGTGCCGCGTGATAAAAAGAGAGCCGAATTGAGTATCCTGAGCAATCGCGAGCGCATGGTTTTACCCTCACCGCGTCAGTCCGTAGAGACAAGCTGTCCGGCCATGTCATTTTTGGAGCGCACATCGTGCCGATAAAGTATGTTGATTTTTATGAAGTGAATTACACGGCAGAGCGCTTGCGGGGCTGCAAACTATGGGGCGCGTACGTCGCCATCTATGCCCCCTCGTCCAACCCCATGCACCGGGTGAATCTGCTGCGCAAGCGCCGGGTGTCGGCCGACCACCCGTTTACCACGGAAGCGGACGCCATGGCGGAAGCGGGCGAGGTGGCCGTCAAGCTGGTCGAGCGGCGCCGGCGCCGCTATGTCTTCCATCCCTGATGCCATTGCGCCGCGTCCTGCAGCGCGCGCCATGGCAGGAGCTGCACGCGGCCGGAATGCACGGCCTCCAGTTCCACGTGCGTGACGGGCTCATCGGGCGTGGCGGCTGCGCATAGCTTGATAACGAGGAAGTGTTTTTCCTTGTTGGCTGGCGTGACGGCCGTCCATTTGCTGTTGAGTAATTTGTTCGGACGCAAGTTGTTGCGCTTGAGAAGGTTCATGGCGGCTCCCGGATTGGCGTGATGGTGATGTTGCCATTATCATGCAATACCCGCCACGCACGAGGAATGCCATGAAACGCCAGCTGCACCTGCTCGTCATCGATCCGCAAAACGATTTTTGCGATTTACCTCCCTCTTGGCTGCCGCAGGATGCGGCGCCGGCCCTGCCCGTGCCCGGCGCCCACGCCGACATGCTGCGCGTGGCGCAGCTGATCCGTGAAGGGGGCGGCGGGCTGACGCAGATCAGCGTGACCCTCGACGCCCACCACCGCTACGACATCGCCCATCCCGCCTTCTGGCGCACGGGCGATGGCGGCCCCGTTGCGCCATTTACGCAGATCAGCGCGCAGCAGGTGCGCGACCGCCTGTTTCTGCCCGCCGCCAGCGGCGCCTTGCCGCGTGTGCTGGCCTACCTCGATGCCTTGCAGCAAGCGGGGCGCTATCAATTGATGGTGTGGCCCGTGCATTGCGAGATCGGCAGCTGGGGCCAGAATATCCACGCGGCCGTGCGCGCCGCCTACAACGCCTGGGAAGTGGATCGGCTGCAAGTGGTCGCCAAGCTGAGCAAGGGTTCCAATCCGTGGACCGAGCACTACTCGGCAGTCATGGCGGAAGTGCCCGATCCTCAGGATGTGGCCACCCAGCTGAACCGCGCCTTCCTCGATACCCTGCTGCCGGCGCAGCAGATGTATGTCACGGGCGAGGCGGGCAGCCACTGCGTGAAAGCCAGCACGGAACATATCGCCGACTATCTGCAAGCGCAGCAAGGCAAGCCGGCCCTGGCGCGCCTGGTGCTGCTGACGGACTGCATGAGCCCCGTCACGGGTTTCGCAGCGCAGCAGCGCGACTTCCTGGCCGCCATGCACGAGCGCGGCGCGCGGCTGGCCACGTCCGCCGAGGTCTTGCCCGAGTTGCTGGCCAATGCGCTGGCCTGAGCCATTGTTGAGCGTGCCCTGCTGAAATGCTTGCGGTGGCGTACTATTCTGGCTTCAGGAAGTTGGAGAAAACACACATGACCCCGATAGTGCGCAGTTTGCTGGAAACCGATCTGTATAAATTTACAATGTGGCAAGCATTGCTGCACGGTCATCCGAATACCCATACCGAATACGAATTTGTCTGCCGCAACGCCACCGCCTTTCCCCTGGCCGAGCTGAAGGGCGAGCTGGAAGAACAGCTCGACCACCTGTGCTCGATGTCGTTTGCCGACGACGAGCTGGCCTATTTGCGTACCCTGCGCTTCATGAAGAGCGATTTCGTCGACTTTTTGACGGTGTTCCGCTTCCAGCGCAAGTTCATCGACGTCAGCACGGACGGTGACACCCTGCTGGTGCACGCGGCCGGGCCGCAGGTGCACGTGATGGGTTTCGAGATTTTCGTGCTGTACATCATCAATGAACTGTATTTCCGCCGCTTCGACCACGATGCGGCCATGCGCGAAGGGCGCCACCGCCTGGGCTTGAAAGTGGCGGCCGTCAAGGAATTCGGCAAGCTGCCGCGGCGTAAGCACCCGTTTGAATTTTCCGACTTCGGCGTACGCCGGCGCTTTTCCGGCGCCTGGCACGACGAAGTGGTGCAACGGCTGGCGCATGAGGTACCCGAATATTTCAAGGGCACGTCGAATGTGTACCTGGCGAAAAAGCTCGGTATCGTGCCGATCGGCACCATGGCGCATGAATACATGCAGTCATTCCAGTCCTTCGGCGTGCGCTTGCGCGACTTTCAAAAGGCGGCCCTGGAAGACTGGGTGCAGGAATACCGCGGCGACCTGGGCATCGCCCTGACCGACGTGGTGGGCATGGATGCCTTTTTGGCCGACTTTGACCTGTATTTCGCCAAGCTGTTCGACGGCTTGCGCCACGATTCGGGCGACCCCGTCGAATGGGGAGAGAAGGCGCTGGCGCATTACGCGGCCCTGCGCATCGACGCCAATACCAAGCGCCTGGTGTTTTCCGACGGCCTGGACCTGGACAAGGCCTTCGCCCTGTACCGGCATTTCGCCGACCGCATCATGACGGGTTTCGGCATCGGCACCAATCTGACCAACGACGTGGGTTTGACGCCGCTCAACATCGTCATGAAACTGGTGCGCTGCAATGGCCAGTCGGTGGCGAAATTGTCGGATTCGCCGGGCAAGACCTTGTGCAAGGATGAAACCTTCCTCGCGTATTTGCGCCAGGTGTTTCACCATCCGGCAGTATAGGATGCCGGCGCGGGCGTTAACAGCCAGCGCCGCCCGTCCGTATCAGAAACCCGTGACCACCGTGTTCATGTGCTCGACCTGGGGCGGGGCGGCAAAGAATTCGCCCACCAGGCCGCGCCAGGCCTGGAAGTCGTCGCTGCCGCGGAAATGCACGGTGTGGTCTTCCAGGGTGCTCCAGCCGACCACCAGGCGGTAGGCATCGCCATTTTCGATAGAGTGCTCCAGGCGCATCGATTCGCAGCCGCGCGCGCGCTGGAACAGGGGCACGGCTTTGGCGACGGCCGCTTCGAAGGCGTCATGCGTGGCTGATTTGATCTGGATGTGGGCAATTTCATAAATCATGGCAAGTTCCACTGTGGAATGAAGGAAGCTCGATCTTGCCATAGTTTGTCCGCGCAGGGGAGGGTGTCAGCCCGCCAGCGCGTGTTTGCCGGCACCGGTGTCTGCACGCCTGGCCGTGCGCTGTTCGATATCGCAGCCGTTGCAGGCCTGCACGATGGCGTGCGCCCGTTCGCGCTCTTGTGGCGTGCCGATGGCCACGACGAGGCGGAACATGCCGCGCCACGCGGCCTTGCCCTGTATGGGCACGGCTTCGTCGTCGACTGTGTCGAGCTGCACGGCGTGCGCGGCGAAGCCAGAGTCGAGCAGGGCGCTGCGGGCCTGCTGCGCATCGCTGAAATGGTCGAAGATACGGACCAGGGCGGGTGAAAGTAGGGGGCTGGTGGCGGTGTGCATGGCCAGGCTTTCAGGGAGGGGTATCCGAGTTTGACCTGCGAGCCTGCAAGAAATTCTGTCTCAGCCTGTAAAATCCTCGATCAAGGCGCGAAAATTTGATAAATATCCAGTATGGTCGCCAAGTCGCGCTAAGATACGCCTTGCGCGATCAATCTTTCATAGGAGAACTAAATGGCAGCGAAGAAAATTCTGTTTTTGACCGGCGATTTTGCAGAAGATTATGAAACGATGGTGCCATTCCAGGCCCTGCTGATGCTCGGTCATACCGTGCATGCCGTTTGTCCCGGCAAGAAAAGCGGCGAGACGATCAAGACGGCCATCCACGATTTCGAGGGCGACCAGACCTACACGGAAAAGCCGGGCCATTTGTTCACCCTGAACGCCAGCTTCGACGAGATCGATCCGGCCGACTATGACGCGGTGATGATCGCCGGCGGCCGCGCGCCTGAATACCTGCGCCTGAACGAGAAAGTCATCGCCGCCGTACGCCATTTTGCCGAAGCGGGCAAGCCGGTCGCCGCCGTGTGCCACGGCGCGCAATTGCTGGCCGCCGCCGATGTCATCCGTGGCAAGCGCATTTCCGCCTATCCTGCCTGCGCGCCGGAAGTGAAATTGGCGGGCGGCACGTATGCCGACATCGCCGTCACGGACGCCGTCACCGATGGCCAGTTCGTCACGGCCCCCGCCTGGCCCGCGCATCCGGCCTGGCTGGCGCAGTTCGTCAAGCTGCTCGGCACCGAGATCCGTTTGTAACCTTTGTTTGTCCGGCAGGCCGCAGCGCTTGCCGGGCGCCCCACTTTTCAGATTCGAGTTCTTCATGCATGCGCCGCGCAGTCAACCTTCCCGCAAACAACTTCCAGCGTCGCGCTGGCGCCAGCGCCGCCTGGCGCAAGCCGCATCGGGCCTGAGCGCCGCGCAGGAACGTCAACTGGCGACCCTGCATGAGATTTCCACCCTGCTGGCGGGACAGCACGCCATCGATGCGCTATGCCGTGGCTTCCTGCACCACGTGATGCAGTTCGCGCAAGCCGAAGGCGGTACCGTGCGCATCCTCGATCCGCAGAACGATACGGTGCACATCATCGTGCATGAGGGCATTTCGGACGCCATGGTGGAAGAGGAACATTGCATCCGCAATAACGATTGCCTGTGCGGCGCTGCCGTGGCGCAGGGCGTGATCCAGATCCGCGATTTCCGCCAGGTCGATGCGCTGCAGCGCTTCCGCTGCCAGGACGAAGGTTTTATCGCCATCGCCGTCTTTCCCATCCTCGCGCGCGACCAGGTGGTGGGCAGTTTTTCGCTGCACTTCGCGGGCCCGCAAGCGGTGCATGCGCAGCAGCAGGGCTGGCTGGAAACGCTGGGCCAGAGTCTGGGCATTGCCATTGAGAACCAGCGCCTGATCGCGCGCGAGAAGGAATTTGCCGTCGCGCGCGAACGCAGCCTGCTGGCCGAAGGCTTGCATGACAGCATTGCGCAAAGCCTCAATTTCATCAGCCTGCAAGTCCAGATGCTCGACGATTCCGTGCGCCGGGGCCAGCTCGACGAAGCGGCCGAAGTGCTGCCGCTGATGCGCATGGGCGTCGAACAAAGCTACCAGGATGTGCGCGAATTGCTGGTCAATTTCCGCACGCGCTGGCATGGCAGCGACCTGGAAAGCAAACTGTCCGAAGTGCTGGCCAAGTTCGAGCTGCAGACGGGCGTCGCCGGCACCCTGGACATGAGCGGCAATGGCGCGCCGCTGGCGCCGGAGCAGCAGTTGCAGATCCTGTTCATCGTGCAGGAAGCACTGTCGAATATCCGCAAGCACGCGCAGGCGAGCAACGTGGCCCTGCGCGTGGTCAACGGGCGCGATTTTGCGCTGCAGGTGCGCGACGATGGCGAAGGCTTCGCCGCCAACCTGCGCGACAAGAAAACGGAATTGCAGATCGGCTTGCGTATCATGCAGGAACGGGCCGAGCGGCTCGGTGCGCAATTTGCCATCGACAGCACGCCCGGCGGCGGCACGACGATCTCGCTGGCCTTGCCGGCAGCCCGGCGCCAGGCCGCGTAACAGAAGATTCATTCTTACCAGGTAAAAGATACAAATACGTGAACGCTCCAATCAAAATCCTGCTGGTCGACGACCACACCTTGCTGCGCAGCGGCGTCAAGCTGCTGTTGCAGCGCAATCCTCTATTCCAGGTGGTGGGCGAGGCATCGAACGGACTCGACGGCGTGCGCCTGACGGCCGAGCTGCTGCCCGACGTGGTGCTGATGGACTTGAACATGCCCGGCGTAACGGGCGTCGAAGCGCTGCAACTGATCTTGCAGGACATGCCGCAGATGGTGGTGCTGATGCTGACCGTGTCGGAAAACGCGGCCGACCTGGGCGCGGCCCTGCGCGCTGGCGCACGCGGCTACTTGCTGAAAAATATAGAAGCCGAGCAGCTGGGCCAGGCCATCTGCCGCGCCGCCGCCGGTGAGTCCGTGATTGCCGACGCCATGACGGCCAAGCTGGTGTCGCAATTTCGCGCGGGGCAGAACGCGCCCCAGGCCGACTACGACAAATTGACGCCGCGCGAACGCGAAGCCATGGCTTGCCTGGCGCAAGGGCTGAGCAACAAGGAAATCGCGCGCCAGCTGGATGTGGCCGAAAGCACGGTGAAAATCCACGTGCAAAACATCCTCAAAAAGCTTAAGCTCAGCAGCCGCGTGCAGATCGCCGTCTACGCCGTCGAGCGTGAGTTAAGCAAATAAAGATCAAACAAAGCGCAAATAGTTCGCAAGGAATGCGCGATTGTTTGATCTGCATGGCGTTCCGGCCTAGACAACCCTAGTTCCTTTGACGTATGGCCTTGACGATGCCTGCGCATTACACTCTTAGTCATTCGCTAATCTAATAAGAGAGTGTCATGCATAAGGTCAACGTCGATGGCTTGCTATCGAGCCAGGCTCTGTTCCGCCATATTTCCCCTTCGCAATTAGAACAATTGCGCCAGGATGTCGTGCGCGTCGAAGTGGAAAAAGGCAAAGTGCTGTTCCGCAAGGGCGAAGTGCCGGAAGGCGCCTATGTGGTGGTCTTCGGCCTCGTCAAGCTGAGCGTGTTTTCCATGGAAGGTACCGACAAGGTACTGGAACTGATCCGTCCGGGCCAGAGCTTCGGCGAAGCCATGATTTTCCTCGATGAACCGTACCCGTTCTGCGCCGAAGCGCTGGAGCACTGCCTGCTGCTGCGCATCCCGCCGCACGCGCTGCTGCGCCTGCTGGACCAGTCGCCGCGTATCGCACGCCAGATGATGAACAGCCTGTCGCACCACCTGATGGGTTTTATCCGCAACGTGGAACGCTGCTCCGTGCAAAACGCCACCCAGCGCGTGGTCGAGTACCTGCTGCAGGCATCGGACCAGCAGCGTTCGAACGAGGTCAAGCTGGACTTGAAGAAAAGTCTGCTGGCATCATTCCTGAACCTGGCGCCCGCCACCCTGTCGCGCGTGCTGCATCAGTTGACGGACTTGCACCTGATTAAAGTCAGCGGTTCGCTGATCCAGATCCAGCCCGATGCACTGAAGACGTATCGTCACGGCTCCGCCACGGCCCTGCTCAATTAAGTCCTATTTTTCGATAGGCAAGGTCAGCCGCCAGAACAGCAGGGCGAGCAAGCTGACCGCCGCGCCCAGCGCGCATACCGCATGCCAGCCCGCCAGCGCATACGCGCTGGTGGCGGCAATCGCTCCCACACCGCTTCCCACCGCATAAAACAGCATGTAGCACGCCACCAGGCGGCTGTGCGCGTCGCTGTCCTGCTTGAAAATCAGGCTCTGGTTCGTTACGTGGATGGCCTGGCCCGCCAGGTCCAGCGCGATGATGCCGATGACCAGGGGCCACAGGGCCGTGCCGGCAAAGCCGAGCGGCAGCCAAGCGGCCAGCAGCAATAGCAGCGCCGCGCCCGTCGTCCACTGCGCGCGGCCCTTGTCGGCCAATGCTCCCGCACGCGCCGCGCCCAGCGCACCGATCACGCCGACCAGGCCAAACGCGCCGATGGCCGCGTGCGTATAGCCTTGCTCAGTCAGTGGCAGCACCAGGGCGCTCCAGAAAATATTGAAGACGGCAAACATCAGCAGCGCCAGCATGCCGCGCACGCGCAACACCTTGTTATGCAGCAGCATGTCCAGCATCGAGGCGAGCAGCGCGCCGTAGGCCAGCTTCTGATTGGATGGCTGCGCTGGCGGCAGCTTGCGCCACAGCAGCAACAGCAGGGCGCAAGCGATGGCCGCCGAGACGAAATACACGGCGCGCCAGTCGGCCAGATCGGCCACCACGCCGGACAGGGTGCGCGCCAGCAGCAAGCCGATCACCACGCCGCCCTGCGCCATGCCGACGACTCTGCCCCGCTCGTGGCTGGCCGCCGCGCTGGCCGCATAGGCGATCAAGCCCTGCGTCATGGCCGTGCCCAGCAAGCCCACCAGCAGCATGCCACCCAGCAAGGCGGCCGTGGAACGGGCGCAGCCCAGCGCCGCCAGGGTGATGGCAAGCAAGCCCAGCTGGAACAGGGTCAGGCGGCGCCGGTTCAGCATGTCGCCCAGGGGCACCAGCAGCAGCAGGGCCAGCGCGCAGCCGAGCTGCGTGGCCGTGATGACCATGCCGCTGGCGGCGTCCGTCATGCCGAATTCATGCGCCAGGGTGGCGAGTAAAGGCTGGGCGTAATACACATTGGCCACGCTGAGGCCGGCTGCGCAGGCGAACAGCCAGACGAGGGTAGGGGGGAGGGCTGTCGTGAGGGGAGGGTTTGTGTCGCGCATGGGTTAGTCCATAAGTGGTTTCAAATTAAAACCAGTTGGAGTCTACGCCGGGAAGTTTTAAAATGCAACCAGTCAATCAAGGAGACACCCGTGGCCAAGCGCAAGAGCCTGAAAACCGACCCCTGTCCCGTGGCGCGCGCGCTCGACGTGATCGGCGAGCGCTGGTCGCTGCTGATCGTGCGCGACGCCTTCGACGGCATGCGCAGGTTCGGGGAATTCCAGAAAAGCCTGGGCGTGGCGAAGAACATCCTGGCCGACCGCCTGCACACGCTGGTGGAGGAGGGCATTTTTACCATCGCGCCCGCGTCGGACGGCACGGCCTACCAGGAATATGTGCTCACGCACAAGGGGCTGGCGCTGTTTCCTGTCGTGGTCGGCTTGCGCCAGTGGAGCGAGGCGCAATTGTTTGAACCAGGCGAGGCGCACTCCACCCTGCTGCAGCGCGGCTCGGGCTTGCCCGTGCGCAGGGTGGACGTGCTGGCCGAGGATGGCCGCGTCTTGCAGGCGGGCGATACCGTCGTGCACAAGGTGTCGCCACTATGACGCGCGTGGCTGTGCTCGGCGCCGGCATCACGGGCGTCACCACGGCGTATGCGCTGGCGAAACGTGGCGTTAATGTCACCCTGATCGAGCGCCACCGCTATGCGGCCATGGAAACGTCGTATGCGAATGGCGGGCAATTGTCGGCCTCGCACGCGGAAGTGTGGAACCACAAGGCAACGCTATGGAATGCGCTGAAATGGATGGCGCGGCGCGATGCACCGCTGCTGCTCAATCCGACTCCCGGCTGGCACAAGCTGAACTGGTTTGCGGAGTTTCTCGCCGCTATGCCTGACTATGAGCGCAACACCATCGCCACGGCGCGCATGGCGATCGCCGCGCGCGCACATTTGTTTGCGTGGGCAGAGCAAGAGAATATTGATTTCGATCATCGCCGCGCGGGCATCCTGCATGTCTACCGGGACCAGCGCGGCTTTGAGCGGGCGGCCGGCGTGTCGCGCCTGCTGGCCCGGGGCGGCTTGCAGCGGCGCGCCGTGAGCTTGCTGGAAATGCGCGCCATCGAGCCGGCCCTCATCGGCGACTTTTACGGCGGCTACTACACGGACAGCGATTCCACGGGCGATATCCACAAGTTCACCAGCGGCCTGGCCGACGCCTGCGTGCGCCTGGGCGTGGCCTGCCGCTATGGTGCACAGGTGACGGCGCTGGCGCGCGAGCACGGCAAGGTGCGCGTTAGCGTGGGAGACGGCGTGGGCGAGGACAGCACCCTGTTCGACGCCGTCGTCATCTGCGCGGGCACAGCCAGCCGCGCCATGGCGGCATCCCTGGGTGACCATGTGAATGTGTATCCCGTGAAAGGCTATTCGATCACCGTGCAGCTCGATGATGCCGCCAGCCGGGCGGCGGCGCCCAAGGTCAGCCTGCTTGACGATGCCACCAAGCTGGTCAGCAGCCGCCTCGGTGAAGACCGGCTCAGAGTGGCGGGCACGGCGGAATTCAATGGATTCAATGACGATATCCGCGCCGACCGCATCCGCCCGCTGCTGGCATGGGTCGAGCAATGTTTTCCTGAGGTGAGTACGCGCAAGGTGATCCCGTGGGCGGGTTTGCGTCCCATGCTGCCGGCCATGCTGCCGAAGGTGGGGCCGGGCAAGGCGCCGGGCGTGTACTACAACACGGGCCACGGCCACCTGGGCTGGACCCTGGCGGCCGCGACGGCGGAGATGGTGGCCGAGGTGGTTGCGCCTAGTTCTTCGGCAATAAATCGCTGAGCGCGGCGCGGCCCTTGACGGTGAGGAAGGGGCTGACCTTGCTGTAGGGCAGTAAAAAATCGTTTTCGCAGCCACTGCCGTTCGAGTCTTCCCAGAACGAGACGCCTTCCGGCTTCAATGACAGGTGGAAGCGGCCGCGGCCGTCGTAATCCGTGCCCTTGCATTCGGCGTCGATTGTCACATTCTTGAAGAGGGCCTGGCGCAGGCGGTCCGGCAATTCGGCCTTGTCGTCGCCATCGCTGGCGCTGGCGCCAAACCAGTTCCACACGTCCGTTTCCTGGCCCGTTTTTACGTCCCAGGTACGGAAGCGGATGGAGATGCCGCTGGCGCCATAGCCGGCCGGCCAGCGGTAAAATTTGAGCGTCACCCAGCGTGGCGACCAGTAGGTGGGCTCCGCATACACTTCGTCTTCCGTCGTGAAACCGTTGCGGCCCAGATACTCGCGGCGCGTGGCATAGAAATCGGCCAGATCCTTTTTGTTCTTCGCCAGCACGGTACGCAGCTGCGCGTTGATTTTTGCGATGCCATCGCCAGGCGCGATCAATTCCACCGTGATGCTGTCGCCCACTTGCAGGTTGCGGTATTGCTTGCCTTCGAAGGCAATGGGTTTGCTGACCTTTGTGCCGGGAAAGTCTTCCAGCGCCAGGTTGTAGGCATCGCTGGCGCAGGATGGATGGTCGCGGTCGCCCGCCGCTTCCAGCAGGGTCAAGGCCAGGGGCAGGGACTTGCCGCTTTTCGGCTCCGTCCAGGTGCCGGTGAGCTTGCCGCCCTGCGGTGCATTGAGTTTCCACGTGCCCGTGGTATCGCCCTTGGCATCGGATTCGCTCCAGTCGCTCTTGCCGTTCGGCATGGACAGCATGATCGGTGTCTTGTAGCGCGTGTAGTAGTAATTGCCGCTGCGGTCAGATCCTTGCGTGGCGCTGGGCTGGTTGAAGCAAGCCACGATATTCGCCTTGCCCAAGGTGCCTTGCCACACGCCTTGCACGGGCGGTTCGGCCGCCATGGCGATATGCAAGGCGGGCAGGGTCAGGCAAGCTAACAGAAAGCGGCGCATCGGTTTTTCCTGTGATTGGCGATGGCCGATTCTACATGGCCACCGCCTGGATATGCCGCACGCCAACTTTTACGCTGGCTTTTCCTGCGCCACCACGGTCATCGCCGCGCCCAGGTATTGCAGCATGGCCGCGTCGACGAAGCTGCCTTCCATCAGACGCGGTTCCTGCTGGTGCGCCTGGCGAAATTTCAGCTGCGTGGCCGGGTCCGTGCCCGCATACGAACGGAACAGCTCCAGCCATTGCCGCGCCAGTTGCAGCACGGCCGGATCGGTGGGCGGCGTGCGCGCATCGATGGCGGCGCGCACGGCGGCGATCAGGGCCGGCCACTCGCCCGAACGCTTGCCGTAATTGGCGGCCAGGTGCGCATATTCCTGTGCGTTGAGGAAAGGCCGGTACAGCGCGATGCGCGAGGCATTGAAGGCGGCGATGATGAATTGCATCACCTCCGCATCGATGCTGGTCGTCGCTTGCATCGATGGCTCCTGCGCGTGCATGTCGTTCAGCCGCGCGAACAGGCCAGGGTGGGCGCCGGTGTCGCGCACTAGCTTGACCATCCATTGCGTGGCCAGCGCCTGTGCCTGCGCATCGTCGGGGCTGGCGCCCGCGTCTTTGACGGCGCGCACTCTTGTTACCAGTGCCTTCCATTCCTGTTCCACGGCTGTGTCCGACAGCAGCGGCAGTTGTTGCAGTTCTTCGGGACTAAAGTATTTGTCGTACATGGTCATCAACTCCATTGTGGTGAGCCACTCGGCCAGTTCCGGCGCCTGCCCTTGCGCCAGTTGCTTCTGCAAGCGGCACAGGCGTGCACGCAGGGTGGAAGCCTGCGCGATCTGGCGCTCCAGCATGGCGATCTGCCGCGCCACGATGGTGCTCAAGGGCAGGTCCGGCCCGGCGAGTGCGTTGGCGATATCGGCCAGCGACAGCCCGAACTTGCGCAGCGCTATGATCCGGTGCAAGCGGTCCATGTCGCCGTGCTGGTACAGGCGGTAGCCAGCGGGTGTGCGCGCCGAAGGCGAGAGCAGGCCGATGCTGTCGTAATGGTGCAGGGTGCGGATGCTCAGGCCCGTGAGCTTGGCAAGTTCACCGATTTTCAACAGCATGGCGTACTCCTTTCCTGGTGCGTACGGACAGCATCGACCCTGACGCGACGTCAGGGTCAAGCCGTATTTTTAGCTGATCGTCAGCCGCTGCCGCAATTCCTGCAGCAGGGTGCCTGTTTTCGGCGTCAGCTGGCGCGCCAGCGGCCACGCCAGGTACAGGGGCAAGCCTGGCGTGGCCAGCTGCGGCAGGACTGCCACGATGGCGCCCGTCGCCAGGTATTCCTGCACCAGCCAGGTGGCCAGCTGCGCTACGCCCAGGCCCGCCAGCACGGCGGCCGTGCGCGCTTCCGCGTCGCCCACCGTCATGCGTGGCGACGCCAGGCGGTATTCCACCTGTCCGCCATGTTCATCGTGCGGGAAGAGCCAGGGCATGGGCGAGCCGTCGCCGCGACCATAGGCGATGCAGTCGTGCTGCTCCAGATCTGCGATGGACGCGGGCGTGCCGCGCCGCGCCAGGTAGGCGGGCGCCGCGCACAGGATCAGCTGCTCGTCGCCCAGGTGCATCTGTCCCAGCGCGGCCGGCCAGTGCGAAGGCGCGCCGATGCGCACGGCGATATCGATGCGCTCCTCGAACAGGTCGACGAAGCGGTCGCTGAAGGCGATCGACGGCTGCAGGCGCGGATACTGCGCGCACAGCGCCAGCAGGGCCGGCATCACGCGCAGCCGGCCATACGCTGCGGGCACGCCGATGCGCACCTTGCCCGCCAGTTCCGTCGCGTGTTCGGCCAGCACGTCTTCCGCATCCATCAGTTCTTGCAGCACGCGCTTGCAGGTGGCGTAATAGGCGCGGCCAGCGTCGCTCAGTTTCAGCCGGCGCGTGCTGCGCTCGAACAGCAGCACGCCCAGCCGTTCCTCCAGCCGCGCGACGCTCTTGCTGACGGCCGAGCTGCTCAGGTGCAGGCGCTCGGCCGCCTTGGTAAAACTGCCCGCGTCGGCCGTGGCGAGGAAGGGCGTGAGGCCTTTGAGATGTTCCGATGAAAACATGATCCGCGAATTTTTTTCATGAATAATGTGAAATAGTATCGCGGATAAGAATTTCAGTCGCGGATATGATGGGTTTTTCTTTCGGAGGCTTTCTAACATGCAAAAACACGCCCTCATCATCGGCGCCAGCGGCGTCATCGGCAGCAACCTTGCCACGCATCTGCTCGGCGAAGGCTGGCAGGTGACGGGCGTCTCGCGCGGACGCACGCCCGTGCCGGCCGGCTGCACGGCCTTGCAGCTCGATGCGACGGATGGCGCGGCCGTCGCCGCCGCGCTGGCGGGCCTGGACGCCAGCCACGTCTTCTTCACGGCCTGGGCGCGCCAGAAAAACGAGCAGGAAAACATCCGCGTCAACGGCGCCATGGTGGCCAATGTGCTGGCCGCGCTGGGGCCGAACGGCCACTTGCGCCATGCGGCGCTGGTGACGGGTCTCAAGCACTACCTGGGACCGTTCGATGCGTATGGCAAGGGAACAGTGCCTGTGACGCCGTTCCGCGAAGAGCAGGGCCGCCAGCCCGTGGAGAATTTTTACTATGCACAGGAAGACCGCTTGTTTGAAGCGGCCGCTCAGTACGGTTTTACGTGGAGCGTGCACCGCCCGCACACCATCATTGGCTACGCGCTGGGCAATGCCATGAACATGGGTTTGACCCTGGCCGTGTACGCGAATTTGTGCAAGGCCAGCGGCGCGCCCTTCGTCTTTCCCGGTTCGCCCGCGCAGTGGCACGGTTTGTCCGACATGACGGACGCGGGCCAGATCGCGCGCCACCTGGCGTGGGCGGCGGACAGCCCCGCCGCACGCAACGAAGATTTCAATATCGTCAATGGCGACGTGTTTCGCTGGAAGTGGCTGTGGCCGCGCCTGGCCGCGTATTTTGGCGTGGCAGCGGCAGACTTGCCGGAAACGATGGCGCCGCTGGCCGAGCGCATGCAGGATGCGCCCGCGCAATGGCGTGCCATCGCGCAGCAGCATGATCTGGCGGAAGCCGATATCAGCCGCCTGGCTTCCTGGTGGCATACGGATGCCGACCTGGGGCGGCCGATGGAAGTCATGACGGACATGGGCAAGAGCCGCAAGGCCGGTTTCCTCGACTACCAGGATACGCAGGATGCCTTCTTCAGTCTGTTCGAGAAATTGAAGGCGGAGCGCGTCATTCCGCGCTGACCCGGTCGCCGCCAACGATGTTGTCGGCTTACGCCGTTCCGGCTAAGCCGACCTACCGGGCCATCGTGGTAATGCGTAGGTCGGCTTGGCGCGCAAGCGCGTAAGCCGACATCCTGCTATTCGGCCTTGCGTCGCTCCTGCGCCCGCTGCCACTCCAGGCCCGGGCGGTCGACGCGAAATTGCAGCAGGCGTCCCTGCACCACTTCCGTCACATACGCCGTGCGGCCGTCGGGGCCGCCGAAGGTGATGTTGCTGGGCTTGGCGCCGGGCACGCTGATCTCGCGCAGGATGCGCCCCTGCGGCGACAGTTTCACCACCGTGCCCTTGCCGTAGCGCGTCACGTACAGGTTGCCGTCGACATCCACGCGCATGCCATCCATGCCGAAATCGTCAAACTTGATCAGCAATCGCTTGCCGCTCAGGCTGCCGTCGGCGGCGATGTCATACATCCAGATATTGCGCTGCACGCTTTCATTCACGTACAAAATCTTGCCGTCGGGGCTCACTTCGATGCCGTTGGCCGTGCCCATGGTGTCGAGCGCCAGCGTCACCGTGCCGTCTTGCGCGATGCGCCACACGCGGCCCGTGTTTTCCTTCCAGTTCGGGTCGCTCGCATACAGCACGTCGTCGGCCGTGATGGCGATGTCGTTCGGCTGCGTCATGCGCGGCTCGCGCGCGTGGATGGTGAGCGCGCGCGTGGCCGGATCGACCAGGTAAATCGTGTGTTCCATATAGTCTGCCAGATACATCTGGCCCCGGCTGCCGAAGCGGATGCCGTTGGCGATGCTGGTGCCGGGCAGCGTCAGGTACACCTCGCCCATGCCGCCGGGGCTGACCTTGCCGATGGTTTGCTGGCGCGCAAAGTTGACGGCGTAGATATTGCCATCCGCATCCACGGCCGGCCCTTCGATGCCCTTGGTGAAGGAGTGCGCGGGCGTGAAGGTGGTGGTGAGGAACAGCGCTTCGTGCGCGGGCGGACTGGCGCAGGCGGACAGGCTGGCCAGCGCGGCGGCCAGCACGGCGGCGCGCAGCGCCGGCAGGGCGGTTCGGGAATGAGGCATCAAGGTTCTCTGTATGGCAAGGGTGGCGTATGTTACCCGACGCGCGCAGACCGGGGCGCCAGTCTATGCCGCCACGACCACCAGGTCGGGGAAGTCGTCCTGCCAGCCGGCCCAGGCATCCTGCAAATGCGCGTGCATGCCGGCGCGTTCTTGCGCCAGATCAAAGGCGTCGGCGCTGGCCAGCAGAAAATGGGCGATGGCGCGCAGGGTGGCCGGGTCGGCCTCGATGGTCACGTCGGAACAGCGTTTGGGACGTTCGGCGGCCTCGTCTTGCAGATAGCAGTGCAGCGATAAGTGTGGGGTCATGGTTGTCAATTATTGATGTAGGCGCCCAGCATGGCGTGTGCGTTCAGTGCGGCGCAGTTGCTCACTTCGTCAGCCTCGTCGGGCGGCACGATGCGCGGCGAAAACAGTTCGATGCTGTCGGTCTCGGGCACAAACAGCATCTTCTCGTAGTTTCTCTGCGAGAACTTGACGACCTTGCCGCGCTTGCTGCCGTAGCGCTCGACGCGCTCACCCACGTGTTCGAACCAGGCAAACAGCTGCGCGCTGGCCGCGGCGGGAATGAAGGGACTGTTTTTTGCGAATTCGCCGACGAGGAAATGGTATTGGTCCATTGGCAATGCGGGGGAGGGTTGCGACAAGCGCATTTTTGCACGGAGTGCAACATGTTGCCAACGCGTGCGCGCGGCTATTCCGTCAGGCGATCTGATCGATAAGTAAGCTAATGCTTTCATTTCATAAGGAAAATAGAGTATCGTGCTCAGCTATAAAGTAATACACCGTATGCAGCAATAGAGCTGGCGTGCGCGGCGAGGTCTGAGTGAACGCCGCGGAACGAAGAGTTGTCCTTGAGGTCGGCCCCCACAGGCCGTACATCGTTACCATGCACCACACAGCACTCTCGCCGGATCCTGAGGATGCGCCCGCCCAGCAGTTGTCCTCCGAGCAAAATCTGCAGGCATTGCATAACCGCGAAGTCAAACTGCTGCGCGAGACGATCAATCAACTGTTGATCATGGCCAAGATGCAGATGCAGGAAAAGGACAAATCTGACGCCTTTGGCATGTTGATCATGCAGTTGCGCGAAGCCAATCAAAACCTGGTGCTGGCAACGTTTGGCGCCCAGGATATGCAAGCGTCCGCCGAAGCGACAACCTTGCGCCAGACGGAATTTCTGGCCATGCTCGCGCACGAGTTACGTAATCCCTTGCAGCCGCTGGCAATGGCCAATGATTTGCTGGCCAAGAAGGTCGACCTCGACCCTCAACTGGCGCACGTGCATGACGTGATCGGCCGCCAGGTGGCGCACATGGCGCGCCTGATCGACGATTTGCTCGACGCCTCGCGCGTCAGCAGCGGGAAGATCACCTTGCAGCTGGCGCCCATCGTGCTGAGCGACATCATCGCCAGCGCCGTGGAAGTCGGCCAGGCCAGCATCAGCCAACGCCAGCAAGTGCTGAGCGTGAGCATGCCGAAGGAAGCCCTGGTCATCGAAGGGGATCTGGTGCGTCTGACGCAAGTGTTTGCGAACTTGCTCATCAATGCAAGCAAGTTTACGCACGAGTTTGGCCATATCGACGTCGTCGTCAGGCGCCACGATGATCTGGTGGAAATTGCCGTCAGCGACGACGGCGCCGGCATCGCCCTCGATATTCAGCCCTTCATCTTCGACTTGTTTACCCAGGGTTTCCGTTCGCTGGAACGGGCGCAGGGCGGCTTGGGCATCGGCCTGTCGCTGGTGCGCATCATTACCCAGTTGCATGGTGGAACCGTGGACGTCTTCAGCGCCGGGGTCGGCTTTGGCAGCCAGTTTGTCTTGCAGCTGCCCCTGTCGTCGCTGGCGCCGCCGCAGACGGACTTGCAGGCGCTACCTGCGACGTGCGCATTGCCGCGCCGCATATTGCTGATCGAGGATAACGCCGATGCGGCAGAAATGCTGGCGCTGCTGCTGATGCAGGACGGCCACCATGTCGACGTGCGCAACGACGGCCCCAGTGGCTTGCGCGCCGCGCTCGATGCCCCCTACGATATGGTCGTGTGCGATATCGGCTTGCCGGGCATGGATGGTTTCCAGGTTATCAGTTCGGCACGCGCGGCCTTGCCGGCGCCGCTGCCGTGCTTTGTCGCCGCGTCGGGTTACAGCCAGCTTGGCGAGTTCGACCGCGCTGGCCAGGCAGGGTTTGACCACTACCTGGTAAAGCCCATCAATATCGACGCTTTGTCGAAAATAATCATGGCAACGGTTCCTCACTGATAGGGCGGAAATGGCCGCCTTGACCGACATCGTCATGCAGTGCCACATCGAGCTCGAAGGCCAGTTCAAGCGTGTGGTATCGGTGGTGAAGGTGGGTGGCCTGGACGCATGCTGTTGGTGACGGCTGAGTTGAGGCGTATGATGGACGTGCGGCCATGCCGACGGCGATGGCTGTACCCAAGGGGACGGATGATGCGTCTTCTGGGTTTCCCAGCTGAT
This sequence comes from Janthinobacterium sp. 78, assembly GCF_003096775.1. Taxonomy (NCBI): domain Bacteria; kingdom Pseudomonadati; phylum Pseudomonadota; class Betaproteobacteria; order Burkholderiales; family Oxalobacteraceae; genus Janthinobacterium; species Janthinobacterium sp. 78. The sequence goes on from NZ_QENT01000001.1 coordinate 1,752,674, forward strand.
CAAGAGGAGATATGATGGACAAACCCGAATTCATCCTGGCCGCGAAAGCCATGGAAACGCTGGAGATGTATCAAACGTTTTACGCTAGCTCCAGTGAGTATCAGGAACGATTGCAGGAAGTGTTGAAATTGCTCAGGCATAGGGGGGCATCTCTGCTCACGTCTGAACATGCTTCGGCGAAGTTCCTTCTTGCATTTGCTGATGCTCTGGAGGTGTCGAACTTGCCGGGCGAGTATGTGCCGCTGAGCCGCAGATAAGGCGACCCCGCCCCGGCAGGGGCGGTCGTCTTCTCCGAGGGCGCGCGGCTAGCCGCCGTTCGCTCCCTCGTTGCGCCACACCCTGGGCAGGCGCACGGTAAATATCGTGCCGCTTTCCAGGCTCGACTCGGCGCCGATGGTGCCGCCGTGCGCGCTGGCGATTTCACGCGCGATAAACAGGCCCAGGCCGATACTGGTGGCGTTGGGCGCCTTGTGATCGTCGGAAATGGCCAGCTGTACCAGGGGATCGAAAATGCTCTTCAGCGACGCTTCCGGGATCTGGCGGCCGAAATTCTTCACTTGCACCACGGCCGTATCGGCGTCGCCGCAGGCCGTGATGCTCACCGGCTGGTCGTCGGTGCGGTATTGCGCGGCATTGTTGAGCAAATTGGAAAACAGCTGGGCCAGGCGGGCCGCATCGAAGTCGCCGATCATCTCGCCCGTGGTACTCAGTTCAAACTTGCACTGCGGGTGAGCGGCCGAGGCATCCTCGACGGCTGTCTTGCAGATTTCCCCCAGGTCGCCCAGGCTGGGCGAAATGGGCATGCGTCCCCCCAGTTGCGTCCTGGCGAATTCCAGCAGATCGTTGACCATGGTGGTCATGGTGGCCGCGCTGCGGGCAACCCGTGCCCCGATCTGCACCGTGGAAGCAGAGGTCGCGCTCGGCCGGCTCAGCAGCGCACCGGCCATCGTCATCGTGCTCAGCGGACTGCGCAAATCGTGGCTGAGGATGGCGAGAAAGGTATTGCGGGTGCGGTCGCTCTGCTGCGAATAGCGTATCGCCGATTCCTGCAGTGCCTGGTCGATCGCTTCATTGAAGCGCAAGATGTCTTGCGTCGCCGTTTTCGTCGTCACCGACACCTGTGCCATCCACAGGCGCAGCACGCTGGCCCGCATGGCGCGAAATTCCGCCGTCAGCTGCGGCAGCGTAAAGCCGATCTGCTGGCGCAGCGAGCCATGCGTGGCCGCTGCCGTTTCCTTGCCTTCTATTTCCGACACGCCCGTGGTCGATTTCTTTTTCCGCTGCGCCGCGTTCTCGATGACATCCATGTCGCGCACGATGGTTTCCAGCATCTGCTTCGCATGATCGCGTAATTCCGCTTTCGAGATGGCGTTGCCAGGAATGGGAAGCGACCTGGCGAAGAGTTCCCACTCTTCCAGGATCGGCTCCAGATGGCCGGTAATAAAGCGCGATAGTTTCACTGTGGACCAATGTGGTATGGAAGAGGCGCCAGTGTACGCTGTTGAGATGAGGGATGGGGGATTGGGTTCTGCTACGGGTGTCATATGCAGGTAGAGTCGCTCAGGCGGAAGAATTCGGCTGGCTGTGCGCCGGTACAAGGAGGCGGGCCCTGGTTTTAGCTGTGCCAGGCAGTGCCCGGGCTAGCAGATTGCTCCATACATCCCTTTTCCCGTACGCAGGTCGAGTCCGAAATAGCATTCGTATGCTGCCCCTTTTGTATGCACGCAGCTAATATCCCCCCTGCGCCGCTCACGGTAGTGCGCCGAGGAACTGCATGCCTGCTCCTGTTTCACATCGGGGCCGAGCTGGGCAAACAGTTCCCGTGCCAATTCCCCTTTGACCATGATTGCCACTTTCCGGTCGTTTCGCGTGGGCGGCAGCATGTCGGACAGCGTTCCCCCATAAATCTGATAGTCACCCTGCAAGGGGCGTGGTTCGCCAGTCCATGCCAGCGGCTTGTCCGCAGCTTGGGAAGGTAAGAATACAGCGAGCGCAATGGCGCAGCATGCAAGCCGAGTATTCATCAGTGCTCTCTGATTTCAATGTGAAGATGGTGGAACTGGCATTGTTTCGCAGTCCGTTCCAGCTGGAATTGCGGTATCGCAAACAATGGCGGGCTGGAACAGGATTCACCGCCGCCATGGCGGAAAGAACATGTTGCCCGGCAAGTGTCGCGGTAGCTTTTTTATATCTTTTGTGACGATGTGTGAATATGTTGCTGCCTATTTCGTGCACACTTCACTGGATATCAAACCGGGAGTGTATCCATGACCAGGTCACGCAGCCTGCCGCCACGACTGCCGGGAGCGGGTTTCCGGGTTTTCCCCTTGTTGCCGCAAGCCATTTCATTTGTCGTGCTGGTGTGCCTGTCGCTGCTGGCGCTCCAGCTATGGATGACCTTGCGCGCCCGGGAAGTGCAGCTCAATGAAGCGGCGCGTGAAAGCGCCAATCTGGCGCAATCCGTTGCGCAGCATGCCTATGACACCATCAAGGAGGCCGATACGGTGCTGGTCGGACTGCTGGAGCGGGTGGAGACAGATGGTGTTTCCGACCTTGAACTGGAGCGTATCCATAAATTGCTGGTCACCCGTGTCGGCGAGCTGCCCCAGTTACACGGCATCTTCATTTATGCCAAGGATGGCAGCTGGCTGGTGAACTCCCAGAAAACGCTGTTGAGAAATCTGAATAATTCCGATCGAGATTATTTCAAATACCATCGAACGCATGATGACCGGGGGCCTTATGTCGGCCCGCCCGTGCGCAGCAAATCGACCGGTGACTGGATCGTCACGGTGTCGCGGCGGATCAATATGCCTGACGGCAGTTTCGGCGGCGTGGTGCTGGCGACCATCCACATGAATTATTTCAGGCAGTTTTACGAACGTTTTTCGATAGGGGAAAAAGGCGCCATTTTCATTGCGAATGGAGCGGGCATTCTTTTATTGCGGCGGCCGTTCGATGAGAGCTTGCTGGGACGCGATATTTCGCAATTCCCGGTATTTCATGATTATTTGCCCAAAAGCCCGGTTGGCACGGCCGTGATCAAGTCGCGCGTCGATGGCGTGACGCGTATCAATAGCTACCGCAGAATCGAGGAATACCCGTTGGTGGTCTCTGCCGCGTTGTCACAGGATGAAGAGCTCGCTGCGTGGCGCCTCGATACGGTGATACAACACGCCGTGGGTGGCGTACTGGTATTGCTGATTGCCTTCATCGGCTACCGCGGGGTGCGGCAAATCGATTTGCGGGTCAAGAGCGAGGCGGGGCTGGTCGCGGCGCGGAATGAGCTGGAATTGATCAATGAAACCCTGGCCCGCCTTGCCAGTCAGGATGGATTGACGGGGCTGGCGAACCGGCGCCATTTTGATCAGTCGCTGCTTGCCGAGTTCAGCCGTGGACAGCGTGAAAAAAGCGCTCTGGGACTGGTCTTGATCGATGTCGACTTCTTCAAGCAATACAACGATATCTATGGCCATGTGGCCGGTGACGAGTGCCTGAGAAAAATTGGCAGTGTGGTGGCCTATAGCATGCGCAGACCGGGCGACCTTGCAGCGCGCTACGGTGGCGAGGAGCTGGTCATTTTATTGCCCGGTACGGATCTGCAGGGCGCATTGGCGGTGGCGGAAGGTGTTCGCCATGCCGTGCAGTCGCTGGGAATCGAGCATCGGGGCAATCCTCTTGGCGTGGTGACGGCCAGCGTCGGCGTGGCGGCGTTTATGCCAGTGCATCTGGAAAACCAGGCAGTGGAACTGATTGAGCTCGCTGATAAAGCCTTGTACAAGGCCAAGAAAGCCGGGAGAAATCAGGTCTGTTATGAGTCTGCATGCGAAAGTGCCGAGCAGCTTGCGACTGTTTTTGCGTTTCGATAGCGATTTTTGAATGCTGAGGGCCGCCGTCAGCTTTGTGCTGCGTCCTGAGTGGCGCGTATGCCAGCCTCGTCCATGTACAATCGGCAACATACGGATCGACGTATCCGCCCCTTCATTGCGGAGTACGCTTGAGCGTGACACAAACATTGCAAACCTGGCTGCTGGCCTGGCGGGAAGCCTTCACGTGTATCGGCCTGGGACTGCGCGATGCGCGTCATGCAGGCCTGTGGTGGCGCTCCGCGCTGTGGTGCATGGCGGTCGTGGCGCTGTGGCTGGGACTGTATAGCTGCTTCGGCCGTTTCTTTGTCGAACTGAGCGCCATGCTGGCGCTGGTGTCCGTCACCGGCTTGCTGGGCCTGGGCGTGATGGATGGCGTCGGGACACTGGCCAACGGGCCTGCCACCGTCTCGCAGATGGGCAATATCGCCGGCGGCCTGGGCAGCGCCGCCAAGGCCCTGCTGTCGATCGGCCAGATCGCCCTGGCGCTGCTGGCGCTGGCTGCTTTTTTCTATGTGATGGTCTTTATCGTCGGCGCCATCGGCACGGCGCGCTTGCCGCTGCGCTGGTTGTTGCTGGAGCGCGCCAAGGCCGTGGCGGCGCGCCGCTATGTTGCCTGGCAAGCGCCGGCCGGACTGGATGCCTGCGCCGCGCACCCCGCCTGGGGGCGGTGCCTGTTGCTGCTGCTTTCCCTGCTGATCCCCGTGTGGGCCATGTGCGTGCTGATCTCGTACTTGCTGGCCTGGAATGTGCAAATGATCTACGGCGCGGCGGCCGCGGAGGTGCTCAGCGCGGAACAAGAAACGGCGTTGCGCCGCGAGCAGCGGCCGGTGATCTTTGCCCTGGGTCTGCTGTTGTGCTTGCTGATGCTTGTACCGGTCCTCAATTTATTGTTGCCAGCCTTGCTGTGCACGAGCGTGTGCCACTTGCAGCGCCGCGGCTGGCGCGCAACCAAGGCGCGAGGGTCAAGTCCGCCATTCGTACACGACCTGAGCGGCTAAGGTTATCGTCAGGAAAAACCACCTGCGGCGCAGAACCTGGTCAGGCGTATCGGAGGGGATGGCGCTTGCAAGCTGCCCGCTCCCCGCAGCACCCCCGCACCCGTACCGGACGCCGATGCAATGCCCGCGTTCTGCATGCATGGAATAAATAGAAAGGGCCTCGCCGCCAAAACGGGGAAGCCCTTCTATTTATTCCGTGGTGGAGACGGCGGGAATCGAAGCTACCGCAAACTGGAATTGTTTAGGAATCTTGAAGGTTTTACTGGAAAAATACAGACAATCAAACCGCAACGGCAGCTGTCGGCCTGTTGTGTTGAAAAACGCCGGTACGTTGACCTGTAGATAGAATTCCTGCCAGCCTGGACTGGCCAGTACCGTCGCTAGTGACCGATCACCGGCATGCTGGAGATCTGAGACCTCCCGAAATTGTTGCCACTTAACTTTTTCAACACAGTAGGGAGGAAGCGCACGGCGCCGATTAGCGCTCTGAATTGCCACCAGTACTTCAGACCGCGATTTTCAGCGCGGGAATTTATATCGTACCAGCAGCGTAGGTCCTTTGCCGCCGGATGGCGTCAGCAGTATCTCGTCACCGGGCTGCATCTCTTCATACATTACCGTGCAACAGGTCGGCATCGAGTGGCCGCGCGCGGGATAAACGCCAACGTCAGTGTGCAGGGTCGCAGCGCGTACGTCCAAGCTGGTTTCTCCGGCCTTTGCTGCTTCTTGCAGCAGCTTGCGCAGTGCCGTGACGAAGTCCCCTTTGCTGAGTCTGGCAGGTGCCTGGTTTGCTTGCGGGCGAGCGGTTGCGTCGTTTTTCATGGCATTTTCTTTCTGTGTATACATTTCCGCCACTATATCATCGGCCCCTGATGTTGCATGACAGTCAGCCGGTAGATCGTTAAAGAGCGAACACAAATTTCGCTTTTGATCCGGCCGTCTGAGCTGCATCCGGCATCCAACGTCCCTATGCTCTGGTGCGTGGTGCTAGCGGGTGCGAGGGGCAGGTCCGCCATGCCTACACGGCCTGAGCAGCTGATGTTGTTAGGAAACCGCCTGCGGCGCAAGAGCCAGTCAGACGAATCGGAGAGGGTTGCGCTTGCAAGCGCAACCCGGTTTTGCGGCGCCGAGCTGCGCTCGCCGAAGGCCCCGCAAAACCCCCGCGTCCGTACCGGACGCGGATGCGCTGCCCGCATTCTGCATGCGTTGAATAAATAAAAAGGGCCTCCCCGCCAAAACGGGGAAGCCCTTTTTATTTATTCAGTGGTGGAGACGGCGGGAATCGAACCTACCGTAAACTGTGATTTCTCGGCACTCTGATGAGTTTGTCGTCAAAATGTAGTCAATGTTCTTTATTGGTAAAGAAGTTTTTTTGAAAATTGATTCCTTGCTACTTTGTCATGCATCTGTAGACAGGAATCGTTGTGCTGCATTTTTCATTCCCGTGGAAATGCTATCCCAAGTATGTACCGGAAAATCCGGTGGCAATTTTTTCTCGACGATAGCGAGTGCCTCCTCAACACCGGCTGCTAATTCAATCATTGCTGACCAAACTTCAGGGCCACCATTCTTTAGTGCAAGATCTTTCCAGTGACGGGGGCGTATATCTTTAAAATGGTAGTGTGCATTCTTTGAGCGTAGGGCCATTGCCAATCCTGCCTCATGCCAACTCAGCTGATTTTTACCGTTTCCAATATAGGGCCAGGCAGACAAAATATCGTATAGGGGAGTCATTTCATAGTCATCACCACGTTGTAAGAAGATCGAATAATTTTTGGCGTGTCCGTCTATCGCAGCCAGTAGGAAAAATGATAGCTGTGTAAGGAGGAAAAAAATCGTATCGTTTTTATCTTGGCTTCCTTGAAGAAGTTGAAGGCATTTTGCTATGCCAGGTCCTCCGTGCTGTTCGTATTTTTTCTCCGGGGGAATGCCTAATGCCTGACAGAAGTCTTCTTGTGGTAAACGGGCGATCCACGACTTTTCATCCATCCAAGCGCGGTCGAATCGTTCCACGATCAGTACAGCATCTTTTTCGAACGTTCCTATTGATGTTGTTGCTGAACCTAGTCCAAGTTCTGTTACGATTTGAGCACATAGCCATTCATTGTAGACTGAATCTGATGCATTCAGTGTTACTCCTTTTGTTGCGATCGCACCAAGTGGAAGTTTGAAAATATGGGTGGTGGGAGTTGAACCGTGAGGGCGACACCATTCTCCATTCCATCTGGTAAGGGCAGTTTTCTCTTGAGCTCCTGCAATCGAAATTCGAAACAGATCATCTTCTTGACTTGGGCTTGAGTCTGATGGAACAGATCGCAGGAGTTCCGCAATCTGCGCGGTGGAGAGTGGATCGCAATCGATACGATTCCAATCTCCTGGGTCTGTATTTTCAGGTAGTAGTTGTACCGCGCCGACGCAATCTCTACCAATTGCTTGAAGTAGACCGAAGGTGTCGGATTTAGCATTGAAACGTTTTCCTAGGCGAGCTCGGATCTTTTGATTGTCAGGTAATAAATTGTCAAAGTAATTTTTTACTACATCGCCTTTTATTTCATGCGAACTACTAATTGGTAGCGATAGCGAAAGTGATCGACAGCGAGGGGAGTTTAGCCATGATTGATCGTATAGAAACGCATGGGAATTTCGGTCTACCATCCAGGTTCCGACTAATTCGCCGTTCATCCAAACGTTAAGAGATTGGCTCACCAGGTCCCCTTTTTTGTATGGTTTAAGCGATTTCGATAAGAAATAGATTCGAGCTCTAAATACTTACGTAATGCTTCTGACATATTAACTGTCTCGATTGATTTGCGTACTAAGTCCGCCCCCCCCAGAGACTCTAGGGCTTTGGCCAGTGCTGCTGTGCTACTACCTTCTTCGACGGCTTTACGTACTAAATCCGCACCGCCGAGAGACTCAAGTGCATTGTTCAGTGCTTGTGTGCTACTGCCTTCCTTCATGGCCTTGAGTACTGCTTCCTTGCCCCCTAGAGACTCTAGGGCTTTGCGCATTGCGTTTTCGCTGGTGCTTTCTTCGACGGCGTTGTTTGCTGACTCATGGAATTTGCGAAGTGCTTCTTTAAGACTAATTTCCTCCATGGCTTTGCGTACAGACTCCTTGCCCTCAAGAGACTCTACGGCTTTGCTCATTGCGTTGCTACTTTCTTCGATGGTTTTGTGTGCTGGTCCCAAAGACTCTAGTACTTTGCGAAGTGCTTCCTTAAGGCTAATTTCCTCAATGGCTTTGCGTACGGACTCCTTGCCCTCAAGAGACTCTACGGCTTTGCTCATTGCGTTGCTACTTTCTTCGATGGTTTCGCGTGCTGGTCCCAAAGACTCTAGTACTTTGCGAAGTGTCTCTGTGCGGTCATCGGTTAGAGTTGTTGGCGTATTTATCAAGGTTTCATTATGTGCATCATTAGACATTTTTGTGGCTTCGGAAAGGGTTATGGTTACCCCAACAGCTGATAGCAGTTTCATCATTTGGTCAAAGCTCACGAGCCCTGGGTTCGCTTCAATTTCGGCAATGCGTGCCTGGCTAACGCCGATGAGAGCAGCAACATCGGCTTGTGTTAGACCTCGCTTCTTCCTCAGCGCTCGAAGATGCTGACGTAATTGTGCGGGGAAGCGAATGGGATATGTATTTGTCATGATAAAAGTAGATATAGGTCTTAGCTTATATTATCCACATATAGCCTGTGGCTTATTTTTATATAGGTCTTGGCTAATATTTGGATGATATAGGCTGTGGCCGATAATGTCAAAATAAGAGACATCGAATCATGCCGAAAATAAGAAACTCGTCTTCATAAATTAGTACTTGCAAATGCATTATGTCTGAGGTTTGGATGGAACCTCAGCTAGGATCGAAAAATACCAAAAACAGCTTCGGCTCTTGAGCCGGCTGCTTGGTCAGCATCAGGCATCCATCGACCATAGACGCGTGCAATCATGGTCCAGTCAGCATGTCCCATCTGCTTTGCCACCCACATAGGATGCTCACCGGCTGAAAGCATCATGCTGGCATAGGTATGCCGCGTCTGATACGGATTGCGATACCGCACGCCAGCGTTTTGCAGGACGCCTGTCCATAGTGTTTTGCGTATCGGCTGGTCGCCTTCCCAGCGCCGTTCCAGGCGCGGATTTTGAAAGACTTCCTCGCCTTTCGCCCAGGTGAGTGCCTTTTGTTCTTGCAGCGCATGCATGGCGCGCTCTAGCAGCTTGACTTCGCGGCGGCCGGCGTTCGTCTTGGTGTTCTCCGCCGCTTTGGAGTGCTGGGTGAGGGCGCGCGTCACCATAACGACGCCGCGTACGAAGTCGACGTCGGCCCAGTCCAGGGCCACCAGCTCGGAAGTGCGTAGGCCGGTCCAGAAGGCAAACTGCAACAGATTGCGCCCCTGGCCAGTTGCTTGCGTGAGGATCGCGGCCTGTTCCTCCTTCGTGAACGGGTCGATATCGTCCTTCGACTGCGGCGCCTCGACCTTGGAATAGCACCAGCGCGCCAGCGGATTGACCTCGATCAGTTCGTCCTCTATCGCGTCGTCCAGTGCCTTGCGTAGCACGCTCTGGATGTTGGCCATGGTCTTGTTGGTCGCGTTCATGGGCTCCAGCTTCGCCCGCACGTCCTTCTTGCGCAGCGCCGACAGCATGATTGTGCCGAACCAAGGGATCAGCTGGCCAACGACGATCTTGCGATAGCCGTTGTACGTGCTGGCCTTGAGGTGCTTTTTTTGCCTGTCGAGCCACTTATCCAGAAACGCCTCGATGGTCTGCACGTCGCCCACCTGGTCGGCGAACTTGACGGCATTGGACGATTGGGGGAAGGTGGCCGTGTAGTCAAAGCTGTTGGTGGCGATGGCATGCAGGATCGCCGCCCGGTGGTTCTCGGCCCGTTTCAGATTAGCGGAGGTGGGCTTGAGCGCGATCCTTTCCCGGCACCTGGTGCCGCGATACATGAAGGTGATTTCGATGCTGCTTTCCGATGCAGCTTTAACACCTCGCCCGTCTCTACCCATGATTCATACCCTTTCACGTCAATTAAAATTCGATTGTCTGGCGCTTTGATCCAGACGGCGTCCTTTGGCCAGATCCCGTCCCGGATCTTTGTTCTGATCGCGTCGGGCGTGTAACCCGACTCGGTGGAGAACTTCGGTATGGTCATGTAGCGAAGCATTTCTTTTTCCTATTCTTGGAATCGGTTTGTACCGCCAAAGCAAACGCTTCGGCCTCCGTGTATTGCGGCACCTCAGCGCCTGGCTTGCGGTAATCGCGCAGTCGACAAAATTCCTTGTAATCCGCTTCCTCGGCCGGGGAGGGTGCTGTCATGCTGGACACCCGACAGGCGTGGTTGCCTTCTTGACCGCCTCGATGGCGCCCAGCGGCACCGCACGGAACATGCCCGGCCACTGGTGGTCCAGCTCCACCCACGCATGCAGCTCGCCATTGCCCACGTCGCGGCGCAGGTCGTTGACGGTGCCGGCCTGGTAGCCTTCGTCGGTATCGAATGTCACGCGGTCGCCCAGGGCGATTTGCCGCGGTGAATCGGTCAGGGTGGTCAGCATTGCGGTGCTCCTTTCAGTTTGGCGGTAACGCCGCACACGCCGAAGTGGTCGAGGGCGGCCTGGATCGCGTCGCCGCTGGAAGCGGCAATCGCGGCGTATTCAAAGCGTTCGGTTTGCGTGCGAACGATCACGGCATAGGTGCTCATGTGCCATTTCCTTCTTGGTGTGGGGTGTCGGGGACGATCAGCCGGGGATACGGGCAGGCGTTGACGGCCGCCCAGGCGGCAATCAGCGCTGTTTTTGCCTCGTCAGGCAGGTTGGGCGCGGGCGCCGCCGGTGGCGTGGCCGGGGCAGGGCGGTCGGGGTGCGTACAGTTATTTACACGAGTCCGAGGAACGGCAACCCCAACAGCCACCCCGCGCCCGCCTGTGGCCTGTACGGGCGTCCACGTATGGCGCACGGACTTGAAGATCACGCCAATGAGGTCGCTGCAGCGCACGCCGTAGGGCGTGGTGCGCAGCGTTTCGCCGTAGCGGCCGATGACGGTCTTTTCGTCCTTGGCCAGGGTGACGACCAGTTCCTTGCGCGGCACCAGGGCGCCACCCTGGGCGCGCAGGTATTCGGCCCAGCAGGCGCGCTTTTCGCCGTCGATCTTTTGCACGGCATTCCAGGCGCGGCGCATGGCGGCCGGCGCTTCATTGACCATGCTTTCCTCGATGCGGCGCAGTTCGCGCCATACAGTGACTGGCGCGCCGCCCCATTGCTGGAATTGACGAATGCCCCAGCACGCGGCCCAGGACTCGACGCGCGCCGATGGCGTCAGTTCGACATCGCCTTCGGTGTCAGCCGTGACGACATAGCCTTCTTTCGTCTTGTGCTCGGCCACGCCGTCGATGTTCTTGGCCACGTACTTGGCGATGTAGCCGGCGGCGCTGCCCTTGGCCCAGTCGATGCGCTTGACGTCCAGGCGGCGCGCGAAGGCGCCCGGTTCGCCACGGTCCACGCGCCAGGCGTAGCGCTTCATGATGCGGATGGCGCGACCGGCCACGTCCTGCAGGTGGACCGTCTTGTATTTCGCGGTCGGGCGCACGAACAGCAGCAGATGCCAATGCGGGCAGCCGTCGTGGTGCGGCTCGGCGATGCGAAAGCCGTAGAGGCCGATGCCACGGCGCGCCAGCGCGGAGCGGCACAGCGATGTCATCTTGCCCAGGTAAGCATTGGCCTCGCGCGGCGTGGAGCCGTCGAACTTGTCGTTTGGCTTGCCGCTGTGCTGCATAGCGTGGAAGCGCGAAGGGCACGTCCAGGTAATAAAAATGCCTTGGTCGCCGCATTCGCGGGCGATTTGCTCAAAGCCGTTGATGCGCAACATCAGTTCGCCGCGCCGGATGGCTTTATTCGCAGTCGTTTTCTCGGCCAGCTCGGCGATGCTGAATTGTTGGCCGTTCTCGTTCTGCACCAGCGTGGCGGCCAGCGCTGCCGCGTTGCGGCGGTTCTGCGCCAGGCGCGACAGCACGGCGTCGTTGCTGGCGTAGGGTTCGCCGCGATAGTTCACGTAGCCCAGGCGGATATTGCCGGCCTCGAAGGCGCGCTTGACGCGCTTGCGCAACTGGCGGCGCCACCAGCGGGCGTCCACCAGGCGGGCGATGGTGTCGGCCAGCGCATCGAACTCGGGCAGCTCGATGCCATACGAGGCGCATTCGTCTTCCATGATCTGCAAGGCGTGCGTGTCGGACACGGCCATCCACAGCATTTTGGTGACGCCGGCCGCCGCGCGTTCGGCGGTGGCCACGATGTCGGCGTCGCTCTGCGACAGGTCTACGCCGGCCGGCACGTACAGGTCGGCGAACTCGCGCACAAAGCCGGTGGCGACGGACTCATAGACCTTGTACCAGGACGACCAGGCCATTTTGGCCAGGGCGGCCGTGATGACACGGTTGCGCCATTTGTAGGGGATGCGGGCCAGCTCGGGCGCGAACTGGGCGGATCGCAAGAAGGCTTCGTGACGCTGCGGGGCAGGCAGCAGGATTTGTTTAGATTGCATTCAACAGTCTTTCGTACACACGGATAGCGGCAGAGGTGGCGGCGCGCAGCTCGATGCGCTCTTCCTCGGTAAATGAATGGATGGGTGACTCCCAGCGGTCGGCGTCCATGCCGGCGGCGATCAACACGGAACGGCGCGCGCCACGCGGCGACAATCCCCAGGCCTGGGCCATGAAGGGCGCCAGGTTGCGCGGCTTGATGCTGCGTAGCTGGGCCTTTGCCTCGGCGATGGCGGCCAGCGCATGCCCGGCGCCTGGTGGCGTGGGCATGTCCTTGTCGCGTGCGGCCAGAATTTCGGCGGCAGGCTGGAAGGACAGGTGATTGTCGATAAGGGACGCCGGCATGGTTCAGTCCTTGATGGCGCCGATGGCCCGTAGCACGTCAGGGGTAATGACGATCAGGAGCGACAGCAACCAGATGCCGCAGGTTTTGGCGAGGCGCAGCATCAGCGTGCCCCTTCCTTGGCGAAATACTTTGCCCAGTAGGTCAGCGTGCGCGAAGAGCTGGTGCATTGCACGACGCCCGATTCGCTGGCGAACAGGTAACGCAGCTCGATGAGCAAGCTATCAGCTAATGCGCGCTGGTTGGCGGGTGAGAAAAAGCCGAAAAGCTGCAACGGTTGCGCATCGCTGATGATGAAGGTCAGATTGGCTGCGCCGTAGGCGTGATAAGTCCTGGCAATCTCGCGGATGTAGGCGCACAGGTCGGCTATGTTGGCGCCAGCGCTAACGTCCAGAAGGAAGCAGGTCGGCGCCACAGGCACGACGCATTTTTGCAGGGCCGGGCGGGGTGTGGCCGGCGCCGGGGATTTGTCGGCATTAATGGTGGCGTGCAGCGTGGTTTCCATTGGTTTTCCTTATTTCAGGTTGAACGAATCCCGCACGCTCAAAAGGGAGCGCAGCAGGGCACAGCAAAAGAGGGGAGTTACGGCTGCCGGGCTACGGCGGCGCGAGGATCGGGATAGTCATCAGCAGCCCGCAGTCAGGTCGAGGGCCAGCTGGCTGGTAGCTGCCGTGCGCGCATGCTGGGACATCGGGATGCGGATATCCGGCTTGGGCATGGCGGACAGCGAGAGGGTGCGCAGTACTTCCAGGCCTGCCACGAAGGAGTGCCCGCAGTCCGGGTTCTGGCACATATAGGTGATTTCCTTGAACATGGCGGACATCGTGCGGCTTTTGACGGCGCGGACGGTGTTTTCGCAATGCGGGCAGGGCAGGCCGATGACTCTCATTTCAGCTTTCTTTCCACTTGGTACAGGGCGCGACCGCGACCCGTCATGTTTTTTGACTGTATGCGTAAGCGCGACTTGACGAGCCATTCAGCCGCCTGATCGATACTTGCCAGCCCCTGGCGTTGGCGCACGAGTTCCAGCACCGCGCGCTCTTCGTCATTGAGGTTAATTTGATGGTCTGGCATTTTCTGTAACTTTAGAGTTGCTCAAAAGTGACTCGGTTTAAACGCTGCGACGCTGTACGCTATCGATGGTGGCGTCATCCAAGGCGATCACGGCGAGGGCTTCACGCATCACGATCTGGCGCACCAGCACCGCAAGCTCTTCGCCCTGGTAATTGGCGATCGAAGAAACGAGCTGGTGCTCGTAATCGTCCAGGCGCAGCATGACGCGGTGGCTGCGGATACGTTTTGCATCGGGGTACATGACGTTGTCCTTAGTGAATGGATTTGGAAGCGAGTTCACGCTTGTAATCGGCGAGGCCGCGAAGGATCAGGAAACGTAGAAACCAGGCACGGGAGCGCTCAAGTTTCTCTGCATAGCCTTCAACTTCGTCTACTTCGTCAGACGTTAGACGAACGCCAAGAGGCTTAGTCGTGACGCCCTTGGCAGTGCGCCTCGCTATGGATACGTTTTTCATAATGTTATGATCTGTAATCGCTATGGTATGGCATAACTATAGCTCTCAAATGAGAGCATTGTAAAGAAAAATTTGCGCACAAATGAGATCAATTGGTGAAATACTAAAAGAAGAGCGTCAACGCTTGGGCATGAATCAAGAAGATTTTGCTGCCGTCGGCGGGCTGAAGCGACGCGCACAAACGCTGTATGAGCAAGACGAGCGTGCCCCGGATGCGCTTTACTTACGAGCGCTGGCAGGGATCGGGGTCGATGTCCACTACATACTTACGGGTGAGAGATTGCAATCAGCCGTTACCTCGGATGAGCGAGAACTGTTGGATGGCTATAGAAGTATGGATGTTCGCGGGAAAGCAGGCGTACTTGGGATGATTGGCGGCATGCGCTCGCCAACGCCCCCAGCATCCCAAGCAGGGACTGCCCCACACGTTGAAACTCACGGGAAGATTGGGCAAAATTTCGTGGGAAATATCATTGGGCCGCAGACTTTTAATGTGGCCGGCAGCGGACGAAAAAAGGAAAAATAGTCTGCAAATATTTGATCTTCTTATGCTTATTGTAATTGTTACTTCTTTGCACTGCATAATTTTTAGTTGTTTGAATTATCGGCAGTGAGCACTTGAAACAGGCGAATCGTATAGTTCATCGTGGTATCACATTTAACAATGGAGACCTGATAATAAGGTTAAAAAGCATACGTGGTTGACGAGCGAATGGATATGGCGAAAATTGTGTCTTTGCCCGAATGTACCCCGTGATCGGATTGCCGTTGACGGTTTTCCAGTAGGTTGCATGGATACGGAGACAATATCAGCCGAGCAAGGCGGTGGATGGCGATTTTCGCGTGAAACTGGATTGACGACAGAAGTTTTCAAGTAAGGGGCACCATGAACGAGATTGACGATCTGAAACAGTTGCGGCTGCAGGAAGAAAAGAGATTTATCAATAATGAGTTCATTGAGGCGCTAGCAAAACAGCTAATCGATGGCCTCGTTAAGTGGTCCAATGAAGAAATTTTCGAGCCTAGGGGTGGTGAACTGAGCTTCGAAATGACCCTTGGGCCACCCAACGCCGGCGTCTCCATCAGCCCAAGCCGCCCGCTTTTTCCCCGCATGGAGTTTCGCACCTCTCTCATATCAGACATCTATGCCGATGCGTTCTCATTCCCCATTGTCTGTCGACGCATCGGGATGGAGACGGATACGTTGAAACATTTCAACAAGACAGAAGAGTTTCTCGATTGTCGGGTTCGGTTCACCGATCCACTACCGCAGCTATATGAGCCGAATGTGACGGAGTTGTTTAGACCCGCATGTAGTGCCTTCATCGAGCTTCTCGGAGGGCCGAGCGATGATGATCGTCAACTTCAACCTAACGACGTTCGATGCCGGTTCATAATGTTTGAGTTGATGCTTGTGTGGACATTTTTCCACGAACTGGGGCATGTCGCGCAGGGACATTATCTGATGCACTCGGGTGGCAATTCAAAAGTCCGTGACGATAGCTTCTTCGAGATTGATGACGCCGTTGGGGATCTGAAGAACTCTGCCAACATGAACTCTGCTAGCCAAGACGCGACAAAAGTGGTGCCACCAGATCTTCCTGCACAGGCACGGGAGTTGATGGCAGATGCTGAGGCGATGGATCTCACATTGAAATATCTCATAAAGGACCGTGGGCTCAATTTCAACGTATGGTACCTGCTAGTCTGTTCCATTGGATGCATGTTTCAGCGCTTCTACTCTAGCTACCCGGACAACCTGGATATCTCGCCTGGACGTCATCCTCATCCTTTAATTCGCGACGAGTCCAGCCTACTGCTGGGTAACAATTGGGTAGCTGATTTCCTCCTGGCGAGCAAGAATATTAAGAATAGAGATGAAGCCAATATTCCGCTGACCTATCTCAGCGTACGAGCTTCGCTCATGACAGGTTTGTTTCGTGCGCACCGTATCGAAAGGCACGAAAATCCAGAGGTTTTGCCCTCATACATGGGTCTACTTCGCGACGGCGGCGAACAGCGACGCGCGTACTTCAGCGTGATTGTGCCCGAGATTGAGCGGCAATTACCTATCGCTGTAAGCCAGCACCTGATCAAACAAAATTCGCTCGAATACTGGTTTCAATTCTTTAAGGCTAGTGCAAACAGAGAAGATTCTCCAGATTCGAAAAACACTGGTCCAGCATAGCTGACGTATGGTTCTGAACTTCTAACTAGACGATTTTCTTGCTGGCATCTTCAAATTTTGTCTGAAAGCAAAGATGTCAGCGACAGCAACTGCAGTCTTTACATGGCGCCACCTGCCGGTAATTTAAATGGGTGAGCTGAGTGCTAAGCGCGGTTGCAATGGTTTCCGGATCAGCCGCCGCCAAAATTTTATGCCATATTTCTTTGGAGCGTACCTGGTCAGATATTCCCAGTATCTGCCGATGGATATGGTTCCGAATTTCGTTTTCCTGACGTTCTACTTCTTCAAAATTTCTGGTAATCATGACACTCTCCAATATTGATGCTTTTGATGTACTAACTGGCCAAATTTTTGCAAAATTGTACGAAAATTTCCCGAAACCAATCTACTTGGACGCGAGACGATTTGTGGACGGTGGCGAAGCTGCTTGCTTCAATGCTGACAGCTTCACAGGTGCCGAACTGACTCCTCCGGCAGAGGCATTTATCAACACCGCCACATGGTTGGTGCAAGAGGGGTACATCGCCGTACGCCCCAATAGCAAGTCAGCCACAGGCTTTTCGGATGCGGTGCTTTCTGAAAAAGGTTTGACTGCCCTCAAAGCTGTCCCCGATAGTCTGATCAGCCGCGTTACCTTGGGCGAGAGATTGGTGCAATCAGTGAAGGCCGGAACTATGGAGACACTCAAGGGTGTAACAAATGAAGTATTGAGCGTCCTGATAAAGTCTGCGACCCTCCCGTAGTTCGTCACGTCTGCGCTTTGGAAGCCGTTTCCGCCGGCTTCCATGGCTCCTCGCTGTTCTCCCGAATGATTTCGCGCACCTCCTTGATGTGCTCCCAAGCCAGTTTTGCCGCTCGCTTGGCGCCGCTCTTGCTCTTATAAACATGCTCCAGCGTCTTGAGCGTGCCAGCGGCGCCAGCCTGCTCCTGCCCCGCCTTTTTCTTCTTCGCCGCCACGTCCTTCCACTTGGCCATCACGCCCGTGATGCCGTCGTCCGGGTCTTTCTCGTCCTCGCGCTCCGCCTCGACCGCTTCCGTTTTCGTTTCAAACTCCACGCGCGTGGTAAAGCCGTTACCGCCCAAGCTGTGCGTGACCTTGACCGACAGCCATTCGGTGGCGTCGATCTCGGGCTTGAAGCCTTGCACGGTCACGGGCGATTGCGGGAACACGGCCGGGTTGCCTAGGGCCATGCTCATTTCAAAGGTGGCCAAGCCGCGCAGGATGCGCTGCCATTCGGCGACGGCGGCCGCGCGCGCGTCCGTTTCATTCGCAAAGGTGGTGCGCAGGCGCTTGCTGTTGCCGGGCACGCCGGCCACGACGCTGCGGCGGCGCGCGTAGCGCTCGTCGTGCCAGAAGGCGCGCACGCCCGTGTAGGCGTCGCTTTCGGCGCTGTGGTAGCGGTGGCCGTCGCCCAGGGCGCGCGTGATGGGAATGACGGGCAGCGCCTTGCCGCTGGCGGTGCGGCTCTGGTTGATGGGGATGAAGAGCAGGGTGTCATTCTTGACGGTGGCCACCGCGTCGTATTTCCGGCCCAGCCGGCGCAGGAAGGCCGCATCGCTTTCGTGGGTCTGGTCGATGTGCTCGATGGCCGTGTCGCGCAGGCGCGCCGATACGCCCGACGCCAGCTCGTTGCGAAAGGCGATGGCCTCGATGATGGCGCCCAGGGTGGTCTTGTGGAAGCTGTGTTCCTGCTGCTGTTTGAACTTGTCGATCAGGTTGGCCGACCGCGCGCGCAGGGTGATGGTGTCGGGCGCGCCGCTGTGCTCCACCTCGTCCACGGTGAACTTGCCCATATCCACCAGGCCAGTGGCTTGCCAGCCCAGCGCCAGGGCGATCTGCGCGCCGCGCGGCGGCAGGGCCAGCTTGCCGTCGCTGTCATCGAGCGAGATATCGAGCTGGTCGCTCTCGTCGCCACGGCACAGGGTCAAGGTCAGATTGATCAGCCGCAGTGAAACGATGGCGGTCAAATCCTTGTCCTCGATGCTGACCTTGAAGGCGGGGATATGCTCGCTCATTTGAACTTGTCCGCTGCGCTGCCGATGGCGCCGCTGATACTGCCGCCGATCTTGTCTTTCATTTCGCTGACCACGCCGCCATATTTCGACGTGATGCCGCCGACCACATTGCCGACCACGCTGCCCACGGCATTCTTGGCCGCGCCGGCAATGCTGCTGGTCATGCCGTCGATGCTGAGCATGTTTTTCAGGTCGCCGATGTCGCCCAGGCCAAGCATGGCCAGCACGCCGTCGTCGTCTCGCTTGAGCGCAATCGAGAACTCGACGCGCCGCGCGCCGCCGTTGCCGTCGAGGATGGTGCGGCCCTCGGTCATGCTGGTGATGCGGTAAGAGCCGAGAATGCGGCCCGTGCCCTGGATCAAAATCCACGACTTACCGGTGTCCGCCATCATGCGCAGGGCATCGAGCGAATACAGGGAGCCGGTCAGTTCCGGCGCCACCCAGCCCGACAGGGTGATGGTGTCGTCGCCTGGCCCCACGTACTGGTGTGCGTCGCGCAGGCCCACGCGGGCCGTGCTGGCGTGCTTCCATTCCGTTTGCCGCTGCAGCTCGTGATAGGCCAAGGTCGGCAGGCTGAACACGAACATTCCCAAAATCATCATCATGGTGCTGTTCTTTCTTAATCGTGGTCGCGCAGGGACGAGCGGATGCGTGCCGCCTTTTCACGGTCGCGCTGATCGAGCGCCACGCTCACCGCACGCGCAATGGCCTGGGGATCGGTGCCGGCCTGCACGTGGAAGGTGATTTCGATCTTGTCGCCCTGAATCGTCATGCCGGAGCCGAACGTGCCCTGGGACAGCGGGGCGCGCGTGTCGAAGGCGCTGGCGGGCAGGGCGGTGGCCGTGCCGATGGCGATGCCGGCGCCCAGCTGCGTCAGGCGCTGTGCCAGGCCCGATACCTTAGCAATCGGCGCGGCCTCGCTGCGGTCCAGGCCCACGGCCAGGCCCTGCATGGTGTAGTCGCCGAGCTGGGCAAACACGCGGCTCGGGCTATGGATGCCCAGCTTCTCCTTGAACCAGGCAATGGTGCTGGAACCGGCATTGCTGATGGCGTCCTTGACGGCGCCCATGGAACCGGTGATGCCGTTGACCAGGCCACGCAGGATGTTGGCGCCGAATTCGGTGAACTGGGCCGGCAGCTTGATGCCGAACCAGCTCATGACGCCCGCGAATGCCTGGTAGAACACGCCGACGGGTGACCAGTTGATTATCAGGGCCGTGATACTGCCCATGCCGCCAGCGCAGACGGTGCGCAGGCGCGACCAGATATCGGCGAAGAAGGCGGCGATAGGTTGCCAGGATGCGGTAATGCGCTGCAGGATGCTGGCGCCGAAGTCGGTGAATTTGGCCGGCAACGCGATGCCGAACCAGCCCAGCACGCCCGCGAAGGCGCGATAGAACAGGCCCAGCGGCGACCAGTTGGCGACCAAGGCGGTGACGCCGCCAATGCCGCCGGCAAAGGCGGTCTTGATGTGCGACCAGATGCCGGTGAAAAACGCCTTGATCGGTTCCCAGTATTTATAGATCAGATAGGCGGCGCCGGCAATGACCGTGATGGCGATGCCAATCGGGTTCATCAGAAGGGCACGGCCCAGCCACAGCACGGCACGCCCGGCCCACATGAAGGCGCCGCCCAGGCCGCGCAGAATCGGCGTGAGCACGCCGCCCGTCACGCCCATCTTGGCGAACATGACGTGCAGCATGGCATACGGGCCGATCATGGCGGCAATGCCCAGCATCAGCGGCCCGAGCACCAGCAGCAGGCCGGCCAGCACGGCGAAGGCGGTAATCATGACCTTGGCCACGGTCGGGTTGCGTTCCATGAAACCGTTCAGGCGCTGCACGGCACTGATGGCCAGCTCCAGTCCCTGCGCGTACAGCGGCAGGATTTTTTCGCCCATGGTCAGTTTCAAGTTGGCCAGCTTCGACTGCGCCTCCAGTTCCTTGCCGGCGGCCGAGTCGCGCCCCAGCTTTTCCAGTCGGCCGATATCGGCGGCGCCACGGTTGAGTTTTTCATTTTTGTGGATCTGCACGCGCTGCAAGTACATCTGCGAATACAGGTTCGACGCGGTGCGGTTGGAAAAGATGCTGCCGATGGCGTCGAGCACGTGCTTTTTCTCCGTGATGCCCTTCTTAGCCAGTTGCGGCAACAGCACTTTTTCCATCCACTCGAACTGATTTTCGCGGAACAGCTCGGAACCCAGCAGCGCACCGGGATCAAGGAAGGCAATTTGTCCCGCCTTGTCAGGCGTGACTTTGCTTTTGTCACCAATCAGGCCGAACTCATCCAGCTTTTTGACCGACCGTTTCGTCGTGCGGCCCTGGTATAAGTTCTGGTAGGCGCTCATCAGGGAAGTGCCGACGCGATTGCCGCTCATTTCCTGCACCAGAGGTTCCATCTGGTAGTAAAAGGCGTCGTCTTTCAAGCCCTTGGCGGCGATGCCGCCCGTCTTGATCATGTTCAGCCATTCATTCGGCCCCACGCGCCCGCCTGTGGCGGTGATGACCTGCTGCACGATGTTCGCCTGGGCTTCAAACTTTTCCTTGCTTTCCAGGCCGCCGCGCAGCTCGATCACCTTGAGCATGTCCATGAACTTGCGTTCGTTGTCGGCGCCCTCGGCCTCGCCAAAGAAGGCGTGATTGGCAAACTTCATCTTGGCCAGGGTGGGGGCGACCATTTCCGCGTGATGCACGTCGGCAAAGGCGCTCATACCGTCGCGCATGAGCTGCAGGTTGTCGAGCTGGCTGGTGCCGTAGGTCTTCATGTTGCGCGCGAAGGCGACGGCCTCGGCTGATACCTTATCGCCCAGGCCCAGCGCATTGACTCTGCCCACTTCCGTTTGATAGTGCTTGGCCTCGTTCAGTCCCTTGACGACGGGCGCGCCAATGACCGCACCCGTGGCGGTCGCGCCAGCGCCGGCCATGGCCAGGTTGCCCGCCTTGTTGCGCAGCTTGTCCGCGTGCTGGGTGGCATTGGTGACGCGCTGCTGCTTGGCGTTTGCATTGGCCAGCTTCTGCTGCTGCAGCGTCATGGTTTTGTTGGTGGCCTCGATTTCGCGGCGCAAGGTGCGCTCGTGGTTGGCCAGGTCTTTGGTGCCGATGCCGGCGCCCGCCAGGCGCTCGCGCATGACCTGCAGTTGCTGGGCCTGCTGCTGGCCAGCCGTCTTCAAGGCGCCGGCCGCTTTGACGGCGGCGTTAAACTCGCGCGTCATGGCCCGCGTGGGCGCCTCTGCCTGTTTCATCTTGGCGGCCAGGCTGGCCACCTTCTGCTGCGCCGCTTCCAGCTTGGTGCGCGTGGCGTCCAGGCCGCCATGCAGTTCGCGGAATTTGCTGATGTTCTTTTGCTGCGCGTTCAGATCGCGCAAGCGGTCACTGGTGGCCTTCAAGGCCTTGGCCGTATCGCTGGAACCGCCCATGATCTTTTTCAGCGGGCCGGTGATTTTGTCCAGTGCCGCAAACACTACCTGTAATTTCAAATCCCGACCAGCCATCTATTCCGCTCCGCTTCGTTGCCGGGCGCGCTCGCGCCAGGCCATCAGTTCATCAATCGTAAAACCGTCCATCGCTGCCGGCGTCCAGTGAAAGACGCCGGCAATGTCGGCCATGGCGTCTTCTACTTCGTCGGGGATACCGAAAGGCGATCGGCTTTGCTCGCCAAAAAACCGGCAACCTCGGCGCCCACGGCCAGCAGGTCGGCCGGGTCCATGCTGGCGATGTCGTGCGCCGTCAAGGTCGGTTCGGTGATGCGCGGCAGCACGATTTGCAGGGCCGACACGTTCAGGTTGGCCAGCTCGATCAGGGAAATGCCGCGCAGGGCGCCCGCCTTGGGCTTGCGTACGGTCAGCGAGGTGATGAAGCTGTCGCCGCGTTTGATCGGCTCGTCCAGCTCAATGACGGCTTGGTTTTGGGTATCGTTGTGCATGGTGTGGTCCTTGTAGGGTGGTGGTGAGTAAAAAAGGGATTACAGGCCGATGGCCTTGCGGATGGCGGCATTGCTGTCGGCGCCGCCGCCGAAGTTCTCGACGCCGCTCATGAAGTCCAGTTCGATGACGGTGGCGCCGTCGATCATCAGCTTGTAATAGCTGCACGCCATGGTGTATTTATGCGTGGTGTCGTCGCCCATCTTGGCGCCGCCCATATCGATTTCCTTGTAACGGCCGCGCACGACAACCTCGACGGCGGCGACCGTGCCGTCATCGTCTTCCTGGTAGGCGCCGGCAAAGCGCAGTTGCACGGCGCCGTGCGAGTGCGCGCCGTACTGTTTCAGGGCTTCGGCGATCAGGCCGCCAGCGCTCCATTCCAGCGACAGCGCTTCGTTGCCGAAGTCCACGGACACGGGGCCGCTCATGCCGCCGGCGCGGTACTCTTCCATCTTGCGGCTCAGCTTGGGCAAGGTGACTTCGGGCACCATGCCCATGAAGGACACGCCGTTCTGGAACAGGTTGAAGTTTTTCAGTTTGCGGGGCAGGCCCATAATTTCTCCAGTATTTCAATGCGCCCGCGCTGGCGCGGGCAGGGTGGTGAGGGTGACGCCAGTACGACTATGCGGCGATGCGCGAGGCGAAGTCGGCCAGGTAGCGGTCGGTAATGCGCTGCTGGAAACGCAGGTTTTCCAGCGGCGGCACGGGCGTATAGTCGTAGTCAATGGCCAGCTTGCCCGCCTTGAGCGTGTCCTTGTCGTTGAACTGCTCGTCATACCAGGCATGGCCGTCGATGATGTAGCCCTGCAATTTCAGGTCGCGGAACTTGGCATTGATGCTTTCCAGCAGATCACGCACCAGGGACGGATGCAAGGGCAGGTCGACAAAGGCGAAATGCGCTTCGGCGATGGTGTCGGCCAGCACCTGGGCCGTGCGCGTATAACTCTCAAAGTAGAAGAAGCCGCCCGGCTCCTCGCAGGTGCGCGAACCCCAGAAGCGGTAACCGCCCATGTTAATCAGGGTGGTGACTTCCTTGGCGTTGAGCACGCCGGCGTCGGTGGCCGGGTCTTGCAGGTCGAAAAACACGTCCTTGGTGATGCCGGTCGGGCCGTTGACGACGACGTTGGAGAGCGTCTTGTGCCAGCCCGTTTCCTCGTCGATTTTGGCACGCAGGCCCATGGCGTAAGCGACGGCGGACATACTTGCCTCGGCATCGATGGCGGTATCCCAGTTCACAAAATCCGGCCAGATAACCATGACTTCACGCTGGCCGAACTGGCCGCGATAGGTGGTCGCCGCCGTCACGGTGGCGCAGCCGTAGGCCGAGGCGTAGACGAAGCCGCGCAGGCGCTGCGCCACGCTGGCCAGGGCGTTGGTCATGGCCTGGGTATCCAGCCCCGGCGCGCCCAGGATGCGCGGTTTCACGCCGAGTTTACTTTGCGCGGCCAGCAGCGCCTGGGCGCCCAGGTACTTGCCATCGGGCGACACGCCGCCCACGGCGTTGCTGGTGGTTTCCGCTTCCGTCTCGCCCTGGGCTACGCGCACCACGACGGTCAGGGGCTTGGTCTGCGCGGCAATAGCTTCCAGCGCACGATACAGCGTGCCCGTCTTGCCGGCCTTGCCCATGGCGGCCAGCACGTTGGTGACGAGCACGGGCGTGTCGAGCGGGAAGGCCGCCGGGTCGGCATCGTCGGCCGTGGCGATCAGGCCCAGCACGGCGGTAGAGACGGTGCGGATCGGGCGCGAACCCTCGTTGATTTCAATGACGCGCACGCCATGGTGGTAGTCGGTGGCCATAGGGCTCTCCTGGTGAGTGGTGAATGGGGCGTTACTGGGCCGGTGCCATACCGGCGTCATCGAAGGCGCGCCGGGCCTCTTCCGGCAATGTTTCTGCGATGCGCAGGAACTCGGCGCCGATAGCCGCTTGCAGCGCCTCGATGTCCTGCGCGGTGGCGACCGTCGGACAGGTCGTGATGTCGAGCAGACAGGTGCGTGCCGTGGCGATGGCTTGCGCGGTGGCCGCATCGCCGCTGGCCATGGCGGCAAAGCCGATGCCGGCCAGGCGGTTGAGGATGGCGTCGCGCGTTTGGCGCACGCCGGCCAGGATCGGGGCGGCCAGCACGTCAAACGATGGCAGCGGGGCGGCGGTGATTTTCCACTTTCCGCCGGCAGTCAGGCGGATGGTGGCGGACGCCGCGATGGCGTCGCGCAGGCGCGCTTCGTCTTCCGGCGATACTTCGACGGCATCATCCGGCCAGGTGCCGGCAGCATCGTAATCGGCACGCATTTGCTCGGGATAAAATCCCCGCGTGTTGCTCGAAAAAAACATTGTGGACTCGCTTTCGTTAATAGATGCTAGATGCCGTGCTCAGTTGCCAATCGCGCGCCAGCTGAGAACGTCGGGAACGGCAGTCACGCCGTCGGAATTTGATATCCACGCGCCGGTGCGCGAGAGTGTTTTGTCTGTCGTGCGGCCGCTGAAGCCTGCCTGCGACAGTTCATTCATGCATTGCACGGTGATGGCTCGGCAGGCATTGGGGAAGGCCATGGGAAACGCCAGGTTCGGGGTGAACGGCGCCATGAGGGCGGACCCTTTGATGATTCCCCACTGTTCGATATCGCCATTGGGAAGGCGTCGCCAACTTGCTTCGCCAAGCACGCCTGCGAAATCAGCGTTGCGCCCCATTTCGGCGGTGGAATCGAGCACTTGCCAGACATTGGTGCGGGTTGCCAGCAACGTGACGAACTGGCCCGTCTTGATTGTCACCTTCGGCACGCTGAACACGTCGAAGCCAATAGTGACTCCAGCATTCGGGACCAGCTCGCCCCCATAAAGCAGGCCAAAGAACTTGACGCATTTTCCTGAGTTGTAGGGAATACCAAGGGATTCCGGGCTGGGGAGGGTGACGCGCTGGCCTGGCATCGTGAAGAACAAGGCACTGCCGATGTCATTGGCCGCCAGGGAACGGGACGCCGGAATTTCGCCGTAACGCACCAGATTGCCTTGCGATAGCTGTACAAATTCGGCCGTGGCGATCCTGGTACTGTCCGAAAATTTCGGCGGCGTCGGCGCGACGTTGTTGAAGTAATTCGCAAAATCAGGGTTGCGCCACATGTCCGCGCTCGATTCGATGACCTGCCAGACGTTCGCATAGGTCGCCAGCAGGGTAATGTATTGGCCTGGCTTGATGGCAATACTTTGTACAGCGCTCGCGCCGTAGCCGATGAGGACGCCGGCATCCGCACTCAACGTTCCCGTTTCCGTACCGTAGCCGAAGAGCTTGATGCACTTGCCGGTGTTGTTGGTGATGCTCAGTTCATCTGGGCGGACAATGGTCAGCGTCAGTGCTGGCTTGGTGAAGTACAGGGCACTGCCGATGTCGTCGACCGTGACCTTGCGACTCTCCGCAATGGCCTGCGCCTTGACCATGTTGCCCTGTGCCTGCTGCACAAATGCGGCATTGGCCAGTTTGGTGGAGGCGTCGAACTTTGGCAGCGTCGAAACCGTCCGCATGCTGTACTGCGGATGCGGATCTGCGGCGGCCAGGTGCGCGGCCATCTGCGCGTCGCTGTAGCTGCGCACGACGATATCGCGCTCATCGACATACTTGCGGGTGGCCAGGATGACGGCCGGATCGATTTTCAGTTCGATGGCCGCCGTGCTGGCGACGATCAGCACCACGCGCACCACTTGCGTGCGGCCGCTGCCCTCGGCCATCAATGGCTTGTAGCTGGGCGGGCAATTGGCCACGGCGCACAGGTCGCCCGCCTCGTCGTAGATGCCGATTTCGCGTATCCACCAGCCGCCCACCTCTTCCGGCAACACCTGTTCGACGATGATCTGGCTGGCGTTGGCCGGGTCGATGCTCAACTGGTTGAGCCCTGCGCGGCGCACTTCGCGCACCAGCGCTTTTTGCGTGCGCACGGGCAGCGGCAAGGTGCCGTTGCCGTCGCCCACGGCCATGTTTTTCAGTTTCAGGGTTTGCCCCAGGGCGATGGCGTTGGCCAGCTTGGCCTCGCCGATTTGCGTCAGGATGGCGAAATATGTGCTCATGGATAGATGGTCAGGGTGTCGATGGAATGGGATGCGCCGGCCTGCCACAGCGTGCCGCGCACTTCGATGGTTTCCGCGATCCACGGATACACGGTCATGCTGTCGCCGTGATAGGTGCAGGCGCCCGCGTAGACGCTGCCCCGGCTTTCCAGGTAGATGGCCAGGCCCGTCATGTGGCGGCTGACGGGCTTGGCGTCGGCGATCAGCCGTTCCATTTCCAGGAACATGGTGTCGGTGATGCCTGCATCGAGCACGCCCACGTCGAGGCGGAAAGTGCCCGGCACGCCGGTAGGCGCGGTCTGCCACCATTCGGTGATGCGGATCAAATAACCGAGGGACTCGACCACGCGGCGCACGGCGGCAATCGTGCCCTTGTGCTTGTGGATGAAGTAGGACGCCTTGATCGTGCCGCGCTTGGTCGATTCGGGCCAGGCGTCGTCCCAGCGGTCGACGGAACAGGCCCAGGCCAGAAACGGGAGCAAGTTGACCGGGCAGCGGTCGGCATTCCACAGCTCGCGCAGCGGGACGGGCACGTTGACCAGCTCGGCGCAGGCCACGGCAATGGCGCGCTCCAGCGCTGTGGTGTTGGGCGGCAGGGTGGGCACGATCTTATTCATCGCGCACCACGACATTGAGCTTGATGGCCGTGCAGCGCGCGGCCTGGGTGGCGTTCAGTTCGATGTCCGCCGCCGGGCTGGTCAAGACGACCTTGCGCACGCCCTCGACGTGGACGGCGGCGCTGCAGGCGGAGCGGTAGATGCTGTGCCCCAGCGGGCGGCGCGGCTGCGACACGCGCACGGCGTTGGCGCGCGCGGCGTCCAGCAGAATCGGCACTTCCGGGCCGACGCCGATAAACAAGGTGGCCTCGATCTGGTAGTCGATGACTTGGGCGGCCTGCACTGTCAGGCGGTCGCCCAAGGGGCGCACTTCCTCGGCGTTGAGCGCGCGCGCCACGGTGGCCAGCAGCGCGGCGTCGGCGATGCCTGTGTCGTTGTTGGTCAGCACCGTGACGG
This sequence comes from Janthinobacterium sp. 78, assembly GCF_003096775.1. Lineage (NCBI taxonomy): Bacteria > Pseudomonadati > Pseudomonadota > Betaproteobacteria > Burkholderiales > Oxalobacteraceae > Janthinobacterium > Janthinobacterium sp. 78. The sequence continues at coordinate 1,780,142 of NZ_QENT01000001.1, forward strand.
TGACGCTGGCCGGCGCCGGGCTGGTGGCGCTTGCGTCCTTGACGCGCCCGTCGCTGCTGCGCGCGTGGAATTCATACGACGCCTTCGGGCCGGCCACGGACAGGCCGTCCGGCGCTTCCTGGATGCGCAGGCGGTAGGCGTCGTTGTCTTCCATGACGGCGGCCACGGGCGGCAGGGCGTTCGGATTGGCGGGCGTGATGACCAGGCGCGCCACGTTGACGTTGGCGCCCAGCTGGTCCAGGTCGCCGTCCAGGGCAAACGCCAGCATGACGGCCTTGCCCGCTTCGTTGACGCGGTTGCGCAAGATGGTTTCCTGATACGCGTTCTCTTCCAGCAGCTTGGTGGCCGGTTCCGATTCCAGTTCCAGCAGGGCCGTGACGGCGGCGCGCTCGGCTTCCGGCAGCAGGCTGACCAGGTGCGCCTTGCGCTTGGCCAGAATGGCTTCGAAGTCGAGCACTTCGACCACGCTGGGCGCCGGCAACTGGGTCAGGTCGATAGGCGTGCTCATGCCGTAGTCCCTTGCTTGACGGGCACGGCCAGCGTGATGCCTTGGCCATTTGCCGTGCCGTCGAGCAGCAGGGCCATGGCGCCGTCCGTGTCGCGCGTGAGCTGGACGCTGGACAGTTGCAAACGCGGCTCCCAGCGGCGCAGGGCAAAGGCGGTGGCGGCATAGATGCGCAACTGCGTGGCACTGTTCAGGGGCTGGTCGATCAGCTCGGGCACTTCGGAACCATAGCGGCGGCGCCGGATGCGCGAACCCATCGGCGTGGTGATGATGTCGGCCACGGATTGGCGCAGGTGGCCCAGGCCCGTCAGGCTGCGCCCGGTGGCGGCGTGCATGCCCATCATGATTGCGGCCCACCCGACTGGTCGCCGCCAGCTTTGACGCCGCCGTGCGGGTGCTTGGCCAGGCTGATGGCGCCGGCCAGCACGTCCTCGCTGGCTTTGATCGTCCCTTGCACGGCCATGGCCACGCCGCCAGCGGCGCCGGCCTTGGCGTTCACACCGCCATTCAGGGCGGTGGCGCCGTTGACGGTGGCCGATTGCATGACGATCAGGTTTTTCATGACGGTCAGGTCGCCCGTGCAAATGGTGCTGGGCGCGTTCGACGTCACCTTGTCGGCCGTGATGGTGGCGGTGCCGCCGGGGAGTAGCGCCGTCAGCGCATGGGCGGCATGGTCGTACTGCACCACGGCGCCATCGGGGTAATGCGTGGTGTGGATGCTGTCGCTGGTGTCGGGCGCGTCAAATTCCTGCGAGTACAGCGCCAGCACGATGATGCCGCGCGTCAGGTCGCCGCCTGGGGAAAAGACGATCACCTGTTCGCCCACGGTAGGCGCTGACCAGGTGCGCGTGCTGCCGGCGCGCCGTGTGGCCCATTTCAGCCATTCGGTGGTGAGTGTCGGCCCGAGCCGCACGCGCGCCTTGGCCCCTTTGACCTCGGCAATGGTGCCCAGGCGGATCAGGTTTTGCAGCAAGCGGAGGAGGTCGGACAGGTCGGCGTTCATGCAGTGCATGTTGCCGAAGTCCGCGTGCGGATGCACGCGGGGGCGGGTTGATATGCGGCTTAGCGACTATGACAGTTCGTGAGGTATTAACTCATATTTTACAAGTAGAGGCTATGTGGCTGGTGCAGCCCCCTCCAAGTTGCCGCAATGGCACATAGGCACTACTAAAACTTTAAATGTGTCAAAGGAAGTGTTCGTCGAATTGGGAGAATGCTAAAAGGACGCGTTTAGCGCTAAATACGGTTTATTTTTCCGATGGTTTAAATTTTATTTTCTTTTTTATAATGCGTCCTTCCGCGTCACCATAAGCGCCAAACAAAACATCTTCCTCTAGATCTTCAAAAGGAAATATCGTTGAATAGTGTTCGAACCCTAGCTGCGATGCCATGGTAAGAATTTCGTCCCTCAGTTCGTCTGAGACCCGTTCAGCAATCGAAACAATCTTGCTGTTAGGTGGTGGTAATTTTTCGCCAAATTCGCGTAGTTGGTTGACGCCGATATCCCAAAGCCTAGAGGTAATCTCTTCTTGATTGGAAATATGAGTATTGACACCATAAGAAAGTGTGGACAAGGATGTAGGTTTCTTAAGGTTTAAATTTTCTGCTTGGCGCGATTCTAATAACTCAAACTTTTTCTCCATTTCTTCGAATTGAACATCGATTTTAGAAATTTTGACAACCTCATTCGTCTTTCTATTTAAATAGGTTGAATAGAATGAATCTTCTTGTAGTTCAGGTCTAAATTTCGTTTGCAACAAGAAGAGTGCGCCGATAAATATCGGAACATTTGCAATCGCGGCAATAGTTAGTGCTGACGATTGCCATGCATCAGTTCCCATGTTCGTTGCCGCAAACAAAAACGACGCGTCAACTGCCAATAGCCCAACAAGCCAGGCCCCCAATAACTGAATTGGTTTTGTTATTTTTTCCGGACTTATTTGATGTTTTTCCATTAAAAACCTATTGATGAGTAGAAAGCTGTTTAACGTTAGGATTGCCAGCTCTGATCCATTCTGTAGCGGGAAACGCCTCGGTTGCATCTGTTTTCACAGATCGTAGATTTGTAGCTACATTGGGGCCCTATCAGTACGTAAGGCACCGCTGGGCAATATGCATCCACGGTGTATGGGTCAGAGCAATACCAATAGTAATACAAAGTCCGCTTCTGGTTGAGATCGGCCGCTGGGCGTAGCATAACATGTTGCCAAACAGCAAAAATCATCAGTTTCCGCAACCGCCCTCAAGCAGACCTATACGGGCGGGGAGTCCAGCACCTCGAATCACAGACCTTACTGTTGATCAGCTCCCCTCAGTTGCCGCACGGAGGTCGTCTTGCTACTTCGCTTTCGTTTGTTTCTCCAATGCCAGAGAATATGACTTCTTCATTGTTTCTGCCATAGCGCGGGATAGGACATCACGCCCTTGTTGTTCGATTCGCTCCAGGTTATCCAGGGTAAAGGTCGTAAAGGAGGTCTTAAATGACTCCAATTTCCCCAGGATTTCATCAGCTGAACTATTCGCTGTTTCTAATAAAAACCTTGTAAAATTATTCATGGGCATACGATAGACAATCTCCGGCTTTTCCTTACATGAGCCCCAAACCCCATGGGCAATCGCATTACGCTCTTCCGCATAAGAAAGTACGTCTTTCATAACATCGTCGAATTCCTTGAAAAGGGAAGCATCAAGTAATTGTTTTCCTGTTTTTCTAATAGCATCGATCCTAGCGCTATTGCTTTTGAAAGTGCCGAGAAGAGCAAGTGCCGCATTATGGTCAGTATGCATCATCAAACCTAAAAGGGACGCTATCGAGGCTTCAATTAAAGACCAGCTTGTAAAGATTCGCCCAAGCGCAGCTGCGTGACTTGGTCGATCCACCAACGCTACCTCGCTAAAAATGATTCCGTCAACGTCGAGTCCAACCGGCATAATTTTCTCCAAAATGAATATTGCACACGTAATTTAGAAGGTGCGCTTAGTGTGTTGATCGCATGTAGACGTGGCCAAAATAGCGCTGAAAGCAAGGGCAATACGGCAGGTTTTACCTTGTCGAGTTGAACCCCTGCTTCTGGCCAACTATGGTCGGCATTAGGCGACTCTAACTCATTTGATAACTACTGTCAGTTGGAGAATGTATTAATGCACCTTAGTTTTCCCCAAGTGACGCAGCAGTGATTCGCGTATCAACGTCCGATCCGGTTCACCCAAGCCCAGCAGCGGCCGCTCCGGGTACTTGTATGCCTGTCCTTTTTTTGACACGCGATCTTGCCGGCCAAACTGATGCACCCTCGCCACGCGCGCCACCCAGCCAAAGAATCCGACTTCGATTTGGTCGCCTGTCGCCTTTATTTTCAGGTGTTTTGCGGTGCGAATCTTGGCGAACATGGCCGCCTTCTGCCGCTTGATCCGTCCATTCTTGCCCTTGAATTCCTTGCGCCGCTTGCGCGCAGGGTAGGCCGTTCCATCCGGCCCCTGCTGCGCCTTGATGCGCTGCGCCTGGCTGCGGCGCAGGTCGATGGCCACCTTGTGATTGATGGCGCGGCGCTGGGCCGGCTGCAGTTTGGCCAGCAGGGCGCCGGCCCAGGCTTCCAGCGCGTGCAGGGCGTCGCTCATGGCGTTGCCTCGGGGGTGCGCCATTCGGCCAGCAGGGTGTCGCCGTCATACAGCTTCCAGAACTCGTCCGCATAGGCTGGCATGTGCTGTATCTCGGCCAGGTGCTTGATGTCCAGGCGGCCCGCTTCGCCCGCCTTGACGGCCACGCGCTCGGTCAGGTCCAGCTTGATGGAAATGTCGACCGTCTCATGGTTATTAAAATCGACTTCGAAGGCGATGCCGTGCTTGCGCGTTTCCTCATTGGCCATCAGGGCGAGCTGATGCACTTTGAGCCAGGCGATCAGGGCAACCATGATGGCGTCCGCGTCGCCCGCGTAATCGGTCACGATCAGGTTGAGCTTGAATCGGTATTCGAAGGAGAGGGAGGCGGTGGCCGACGCCACCACGTTGCCCTCGTCGGCGAAGACCAGCAGGCGGTCGGGATCGCGCTGCAGGTCGGGGATGGCGGCGGCCAGGTGCTGGCGCAGGCTATTCGGTTTGTACATGGTAGGTGTTCCGCACGGTGTTGTAGGCGTCGATACAGGCGTTCAGCTGGCGGGTGGCGTCGTCGCCGTCGCCGGCAATGGCGTCAAGAGCTGCCGCAGTCGCTGGGTCAAGTTCGGCGCGCGTTTGGTGCCGATTGCCTGCGGCAGCGGTGGAATCTGCAGTTGCGGCGCACTGGGCGCTGGCAATGGGGATTGACAGGCGCACAGCGCCGCTGCGGACATCATCATTGAAATAGTCACGCTCAGTTTTCGCACGGGTTTGCTCCTGGGTGAGTTGGTCGGCGCGCTGCGCCAGGGCGGCGCCGGCGGCGCGCTCCAGCGTGAGCACACGGGCGGTAGCCTGGGCCAGCGCGGTAGCGGCATTGGTATTGCTGGTGGCGGCCGCCCGCTGCAGTTCGGCGATGCTGGCGTCCTTGCGCCAGCCCTGCGCCGTCCAGCCGAACAGAGCGCCGCACAGTAGGCAGGTGGCCAGCGGGCGCCAGGTGCTTGCGGTCACATGGCCACCCGTTCCTTGATCCAGCCGAACAGAAAACGGCGCTGGGTCTTGTTGGCTTCGGTGATGTCCAAGTAGCGCGCCGCCTGCAGGCCATTCAAGGCGCGCAGCAGCACGGTGGCGCCATCCTGGCCGCGCCATTTGAGGAAAGCGGCCAGCGCGCCCAGCGACTGCGCGCCTAGGCGGCCGTCGACGAACAGGACGGGATAGCGGGCGCCCGTGTCGTTAAAACCGTTCAGCCAGCGCTGCAGGAACTCGGCGGCGCGATGCGGCCCCATGTTCACGCCCGTGTCGATCACTTCGGCGCCGATGCCGGCATGGATGGCCAGCACCTGGTCGAACTTCGGTTCCGTGATGTAGCGCGCCGTGTAGATGGTGCGCGCCACGGACTCGGGCAGATCGCGCATCGGCCCCGCGTAGCCGCTGGCGCGCGCCACGGCCACAGTGATGCCGAAGTTGGTTTCGCCGCCTTTGTCTTGTGGGTCGTTCACATAGCCGCCTTCGGCGCGCAAGATGGCGTCGATGACGCGTGCAATCAGGGGATTTTCCATGGTAGCCATCAGTGTTCCTTCGCGTCTTTGACCAGCTCGGCGATGTCCTTGTCGCTGCGGCGCTGGAACCACAGGGCCACGGCGCGCGATACCCACCAGCCGGGCGCGCCGACGATCAAGTCGATGGCGGAGGCGTTGACCATGGCGCCGATGGCCGGGAGCTGGGCGCACAGCAGCTGGTACACGGTGCCGCCCAGGAGGCACGAGAACACGCCCGCGCAGGCCAGGCGGGCGACGAATTCGCCCTTGTTGAAGGTGCCGTCGGCATTCAGCGGCGGCAGCACGATGTACAGCATGGCCGCGCCGACCATGCCCAGCGCCGCCTTGAAGCCGTACAGTTTGACCAGGGTGGCGAAACCACCAAACGATTCTGCGGACATTGCTTGATACTCCGAGGTTAGGGGTGAGATATTTTTCATGAGGGTAAAAAGATGGATTGCTGTGTTAATCCCATAGCTGCACAAGATCGGCTGCGGCCACTTGGCTCGTGCTGGGCGCCGGCTCGGGCAGGGTGACGACCAGTCCGGCGGGCAGCACGGCGCCGTGGCGCGCCAGTGCGGGATTCATTTCCAGGGTTTGCTCGACGTATCCCGCGCCGTCGCCCAGGTAGCGCCACACCAGGGCGTCTACCGTGTCGTGCTGCTGTGTGCGCACCTGCATCAGATCAATTCCACGGTGAGGTGCGTGCGGCCGACGATATCGGCGATGGCCCATTGCGCATTGCGCCGCTGCGCACCGGGCGCCTCGTCCAGCCATTCCATGCTTTTCTTGTCGCTGACGGAGGTGGCCGTGCTGTCGTAGTCGCGGTAACGCTCGATCAGATCGGCTTTCGCCGTGCTGTAGACGGCGCGCCGGTACTGCGCCAGCAGGCGGGATTCGCGGTTGATGCGCGTGGCCGGTACATCGACCAGGGCAGGGACTCCGGCAGCGGCCTGCTTGCCTTGCCAGTCGGCCAGCTCGCGGTTGACCTGCAGGATGGCATCGACCACGGCTTGCACCAGGCGCGCGTCGGTGACGGTGCCATCCAGGCGCATGGCGTCCCGCATATCGGTGAGTAGGATGTCGGGAAACCAGCCGTCGTTCTCGATGATGCCGGCGGCAGGCGTCGGCTGCACCGGGGCGGTGCCGGGCGGGATTGACGGGGGCAGGGCCATGAAGGACATACGGGGCTTTCAAAAAAATAGGGCGGTGGACGGGGTTCATCAGGCCGATGGTTCAGCCAGAATCCCCCCGTGCCGCCGTGCTGCGGGGGATGCTCTTTACGTGGAACCGGCCGCGCGCTTGATGCGCCGCTCCAGCCGTTCCATATCTTTCTTGACGCCGCAAGACTCGGACAGGGCGCGCGCGCGTTTCAACTGGCCCATGGCGTTTTCCGCCTGTGCCACCAGCGCCGGGGCGATGTCCGTGTCGTCGGCCTGATCGAGCACGGCGATCATGGCCAGGCCGATAGCCTTGTGCAGCTTGGCCCGCGCCTGGTCGGGCGCGTCGCTGGCGGCCGTCAGCTGTTCCACCTGGCCCAGCACCTGCGCGGCGTGCTGCGGATCGGCGGCCAGCTTGCCGTGCAAGTAGCCTTCGGCAAATTCGTCTAGCATCAGCGTGGCGATGTCGCGGCTGTAGGTCTCGGGCAGGGTGAACTTGTGCGCCAGCGCGTATTCGGCCATGACCAGGGCGCGCGCGTACTCGCCCGTGTCGATGTGCCACACAAGCAGGGTGGCGAAGACGTCATCCTGCGCACCCTTGCCGCCGGCCAGCACGCCGTCGATCCATTGCGCGTAATCCGGCAGCAAGGTGGCCTTGACCTCGATCTTGCGCTCGACCGACTGGATGGATTTCAGGCGCCGGCGGTCATCGGCCAGCTTGTAGAGCATCATTTCGTAGGCCGTGCCGGTGGTCACGCCCAGCGGCGCGGCGGCGCCGGCCGTGCGCTCGGCCAGCATGCGTGCGCGGTGGCGCAGTGCGGGGGACTGATTACTCATTACTTGTCTTTCAGCTCGATGTTTTCCACCAGAGCGGCCAGGCCCAGGTCTTCGATCACGTAGGCGTCGTTGGACGACTCGTAATTCTCGATGCGGTCGCGTTTCGGCACATCTTCGACGCGGCGGCGGCGCGCGCCTTCCTGGAAGTAGATCGACAGATTGTCGAAGCGCGTGATGAGAATGGCGTTATCTGGGAAGAAGGGCACGCGCGCGGCCGGCAAGCCGCCGATGCGCTTCTGGCTGATGATGATGTCGGCCGCCAGGGTTTCCGTGGGCGCTTGCTTGGTGTTGACCAATGGGAAATACTTGTCATTCAACAGCTTGCGCCCGACGATGGCCACCAGGTTGGTGTCTTCCTGATACCACGGGTCCAGCAGGTTGACGGCATCGGTGACGGCCGCGTCGAGGTTGGCATAGTCGGCGCCGTCCACGTCGCCGATGATGACCTTGCCCGGCATGCCAGCGGCCACCAGGCCCAGCACGCGCTCGGGCGCCAGCTCGCGCAGGTGCTGCAGCCAGCCTTTATTGACGTCCTGCAGCAGCGGATTGGCGTCCAGGTCGGTGTCAGCCATGGCTTTCACGCCATTGAAGCCGATGACGATGCGGTCGAGCGCCTGGCGCGTCAAAATGGCATTGGCCACGCGCGACTGGAAGTCGGGGAACTTGGCCCAGGCATCCAGCTTGGCATAGTTCAAATGCGTGTCGAAGTTGGTTTGCTCACAGCGGTACTTGGTGCCGTCCAGGGTGGACAGGTCGCGCGTCTTGCGTTCCTTGTCCTTGGTGTTGGTGCGGCCGGCAATCGGGCCGGATACGCCCAGACCCAGTTTTTCGCCTTCCTGTTCGCTCACGCCGATGATGTTCACCTTCGACAGGAACTCGCTCGACTCCTGCATTTTCGTTTCCAGCTTTTGTTGCACGCTGGGCGTGACGCTGAAGGTCTTGGCCACGTTGTCCGTGTCGTTCAGTTGGCCCAGGCGGGTTTCATACTGGCCAAAGACCTGGCGCGTTTGCTTTTTCATAAATCGTTGCTCCGTTGTTGAATGGGGGGAAGAAAGGGCGAGGGCGCTTAAAACTCGGTCTGCACGGCGCCGTCGTTGCCGGTGGCGGCCGGGCGGCGTGGGCCGTTGCCGGGCGCTTCGTCCATCTGCGCCTTGAAAGCGGCCAGCTCGTCCTGCGTGGCCTTCAATGCCGTTTCGGTTTTTTCCAGGCGCGCCAAGGTGCCCGTGTAGTTGTCGTTGGCGGTGACGACGTGGCCGGCCAGTTCCTGCACGGCTTCGCTGATGTCGGCGAACTGCGCGGCGTCGGCGCCGGATTTATTGGAGAAGCGCGACAGCAGGTTTTTCACGGCGTCGGCCAGCTTGGTGCCCTGCGGCTCGTCAAATTCCAGCGTCACCTCGACGGCCGAGGTAAACAGGTTGGCGCTTTGCTGCTTGCGGCTGGCGGAGAACTTCAGCGCCTCCGTGCCCAGGCTGGCCGGGCTGTCCGTGACGCCCAGGCCGACCAGGTAGGGCTGCGACGAGTCGGCAAAATCGGGCTGGATTTCGAGGCTGGTGTACAGCTTCTGTTTCGCCTTGTTGATGGCCACCAGCTCGGGCGTGGGTTCGATCTGTGCGAACAGGGCCAGTTTCTTGCCGTTGTCGGTGTCCACTTCCTCGGCTTTCACTGCGATCACGTCGCCGTAGGCCTTGAACTGGCTGTCGGGCAGGATGCCGCGAATGTGCTCTAGCCAGATGCGCGCGCCGTAGGTTTTCGGGTTGTAGGTGGCGGCGATCTGCTCGATGGTGGCGCGGTCGATGTTGCGGCCGTCCGTGGTGGCGCCTTCGGTGGCGACGCGGAAGAATTGGGATTTAGGCATGGTGGCGTGTCTCGGTTGATCGGATAACGCCATGGTCAACGTCTTGGCGCTGCGATTCAATGCGGTGCGGGTTGCTATGGGCCATAGCGACTTTTGCCTTTCCCCGCTCCGCGCGCGCGCGGCCTACGCTGGCGGCATGCTAATCATCGAGAAAACTAGCGAACAAACGGCCGTCGAGAAAATCGCCGAACTGGCCGTGCCCGAATCCGAGCCGCGCCGTGCCGCGCGCGCCCTGTACTGGAAGGGCTGGCGCATTTCGTCCATCGCCCGCCACCTGGGAATCAAGCGCAGCACGATCAATAGCTGGAAAGAGCGCGACGAATGGGACAAGGCGCAGGCCATCGAGCACGTCGAGGCATCGGCCGAGCTGCGCCTGGTGAAACTGATCGAAAAAGAGGTCAAGAGCGGCAGCGACTACAAGGAAATCGACCTGCTTGCGCGCACCATCGTGCAGATGGCGCGCGTGCGCCGCTATGAGCAGCCGGGCGGCAACGAGGTCGATCTCAACCCCAAGCTGGCGAACCGCAATGCCGGCCCGAAGAAGAAGCCGACCCGCAACGACTTCAGCGAAGAACAGAAAATCCAGCTGCTCGACGCTTTCCAGGACTCGCTCTTCGATTATCAAAAGGTCTGGTATCGCAACGGCGACCAGCGCACGCGCGCCATTTTGAAGTCGCGCCAGATCGGCGCCACCTGGTATTTCGCCCGCGAGGCGCTGGCCGATGCGATGGCCACGGGCCGCAATCAGATCTTCCTGTCCGCGTCGAAGTCGCAGGCCCACGTCTTCAAGCAATACATCGTCCAATTCGCGCGCGAAGCGGCCGGCATCGAGCTGACGGGCGATCCCATCGTGCTGCCGAACGGCGCGCATCTGTACTTCCTGGGCACCAATGCGCGCACGGCGCAGGGCTACCACGGCAATTTCTACTTCGATGAATTTTTCTGGACACAGAATTTCCAGGAGTTGAACAAGGTGGCCTCGGGCATGGCCATCCACAAGAAGTGGCGCAAGACCTACTTTTCCACGCCATCCTCGACCACGCATCAGGCCTATTCATTTTGGACGGGCGAGCTGTTCAACAAGCGCCGCGCCAAGGCCGACCAGGTCAACATCGACGTGAGCCATGGCCGCCTCTCGTCGGGTTTTACGGGCGAGGACAAGATCTGGCGCCAGATCGTCACCATCCTGGATGCCGAGCGCGGCGGCTGCAACCTGTTCGACATCGACGAGCTGCGCAACTTCGAATACAGCCCCGACCAGTTCGACAATCTGCTGATGTGCAATTTTATTGACGACTCGGCCTCGGTCTTTCCGCTGGCCGAGCTGCAGCGCTGCATGGTTGATTCCTGGGTCGAGTGGGACGACTACAAGCCCTTGCTGGGCCTGCGCCCGTTCGGCAACCGGCCCGTGTGGATCGGCTACGACCCGGCCTTGAACGGCGACAGCGCCGGCTGCGTGGTGCTGGCGCCGCCCATGACGGCAGGCGGCAAGTTTCGCATCCTGGAGCGCCACCAGTGGCGCGAGCAGAGCTTCGAAGACCACGCCGATGCCATCCGCCAGATGACCCAGCGTTACAACGTCGAATACATCGGCATCGACACCACCGGCATGGGTATCGGCGTGCTGCCCATCGTGCGCGGCTTTTTCCCTGCCGTGACGGCCCTGAATTACTCGCCCGAAGTCAAAACCCGCATGGTGCTGAAAGCCAAAAACATCATCAGCAAGGGCCGGCTGGAGTTTGACGCCGGCTGGACGGACATCGCGCAGTCCTTCATGGCCATCCACAAGACCCTCACCCCAAGCGGGCGGCACGTGACCTATGTCGCCGGCCGCAGCGACGAAACCGGCCACGCCGACCTGGCGTGGGCCTGCATGCACGCCCTCGATCACGAGCCATTCGAAGGCACCACCGACAACCACCACTCTTTCATGGAGATTTATTCTTGAGCAAAGCACGACACTTGCGCGCGCGCGGCCGGCAGGCCCAGGGCGCCCCATCAACAGCGACCACGGCGCCGGCCGCCGCCGGCATCGAGGCGTTTTCCTTCGGCGATCCGACGCCCGTGCTGGAGCACGCCGACATTCTCGACTGTTTCGAATGCTGGAAGAATGGCCACTGGTATGAGCCGCCCGTCAATTTGGCCGGCCTGGCCAAGTCTTTCAATGCCGGTGTGCACCACAGCAGCGCGATCCACTTCAAGGCCAACGTGCTGGCGTCCACCCTGATTCCCAGCAAGTACCTGTCGCGCGACGCCTTCAAACGCATGGCGCTCGACTTCCTGACGTTCGGTAATGCCTATCTGGAAGACCGGCCCAGCCGCAGCGGCAAGGCGTTGAAGTTTGAGCACGCCCTGGCCAAGTACATGCGGCGCGGCGTCGATCTGGATACCTATTTTTTCGTGAACGGCTACCAGGCCGTGCACCAGTTCGACAAGGGCCGCGTGTTCCACCTGATGGAACCGGACGTCAATCAGGAGCTGTACGGCGTGCCGCAGTACCTGAGCGCGCTGCAATCGGCCTGGCTCAACGAGGCGGCCACCCTGTTCCGTCGCAAGTACTACAAGAACGGTTCGCACGCCGGTTTCGTGTTTTACATGACGGACGCCGCCGCCAACACCCAGGACGTGGACAATCTGCGCCAGGCCATGCGCGACAGCAAGGGGCCGGGCAACTTCCGCAACCTGTTCATGTACGCGCCGAACGGCAAGAAGGACGGCATCCAGATTCTGCCGGTGTCCGACGTGGCCGCCAAGGACGAGTTTTTCAACATCAAGAGCGTCACGCGCGACGACCAGCTGGCCGCGCACCGCGTGCCGCCCCAGCTGATGGGCATCCTGCCGAACAATGCCGGCGGCTTCGGCGCCGTCGAGCCTGCCGCGCGCGTCTTCGCGCGTAACGAGCTGGTGCCGCTGCAGGCGCAGTTCGAAGCGATCAACGAGTGGGCGGGCGTGGAAGTGGTGCGCTTCGCTCCGTATGACCTGGCCACGGGCGGGGAGGGCGCGCAATGAGCGACCATATCGATAACACGGACAAGATCATCTTTGCCGAGGTGGCGCGCGGCCTGGCCGCCGTGCGCAGCCGGCCCGCCCTGGTGGCGCATGGCTGCTGCCACTACTGCGACGAGGCGCTGGCGCCCGCGCTGCTGTTCTGTGGCGTGGACTGCCGCGACGACTACGAGAAGGAGCAGGCGGCCAAGGTCCGCGCCGGCCGCCCAGGATGAGCGCCACGCCGCGATAGCCGGCAGGGCGGGGCCGCGACACCCCAGCCGTGCCAGAGCTCCCCAGCCACCGCAGAAGCCGCCCATGAGGCGGCTTTTTCACGTCCCAGTGAATGATGTTGCACCAGAAGCAAGAAAAAGGCCCGTTTCGGCCCGGCGCGCGCAGTTGTCCCCCCTCCACACCTGCCCGCTATATAGGGCTCTTTTGACTCAAATTTGCGCCATGGCCGAAGGCGCATGAGGACTGGCGCGGCGGCGGGAAGAGGGGGGATGCGATTTGACGCATTTTGACGCACTTTTGAGCCATTTTCTTCTTCGCTGCCTGACTATGTGGGCCAGTCCCATGTGACGTAGCTCTCCAACATTCGGCTTAGTTCTGTCGGTGCCTGCAAACTAGTGAGATAGTTCCTGTATGGGTAAACCTTTGCTATGTTCGCAGCATCAAAGTTGTTTATTACGTAAGGATCGAACTTGTAATCACCAAGACGTTCTATGTCGGTGTTGATCGTCTTCAACCACGACGCCATAATTACTTTCGTGCCTGTCTGCTGGAGATAAGCACGTGCCGCTTCCATCGAATACCCGCGTGTGCAAATGTCATCAATAAGGAGCACAGTCTTCCGTTTCTTGTCCAACGGCGAAGCCTTGTAGACATCGGTGGCGGATTTATGAGGCGTGCGATTAAGCTTAATCGTGTCTAGCTGAATGTTATGCCCGACAATGACCCCTGAGTTCCTTGCCGTCTGCATCTTGGTCGCTGTGGTATGACGTTGTACAAGGTCTGGAAGGAAGCGGCTGCGAAAGCACTTTCCGAATATCGCGAGGGCGCTATCCATCGCATTGCCAGACGCTTTCTGGTGACCAGGATAGCCAGCGATGTAGTCCACTCGCTTGTGGATACCGGAGAAGTACAGGCTTGATACTAACGCGCCTACCCAGAAATCGAAGTGTCCAAGCCCATGTTTTGCTGCTGACCTCGCGTCGGCCGAGTAGGCGGCAAACGCCTCTTTCATCGTACTGAAAGGTGCGATGGCGTAATACTCGAAATCGCCGTCAACGATCTGGTAGCCCCACAGGTGTTCGCGGCGGCAAAATACAGCTAAAAAGCGGGCAATGTCTTTTGGTGTAGCGAAGTCGAACCCGTAGTCAAGATGGTCGGCATACCACGTAGCCCGGAGGAAAAGCAGCCCGCCATTCACAGCCGTTCGCATGTCGTTTTCCGTGGAGCCGATGTACACAGTTTCCGTATCAGTCCAGCCCATCTTTTGCAGGATGTATTCCGTGAACGCTGCCCTTGGCCGGGGCGGCATGTTCGGATCGTCTTCTAGGCTCAGATAGGGAAACGGCCCCCAAAGTTGCTGAAGACGTTCCCTTAGTGGCGTCTTGTCTGGCCCGACAGTCCATGGCCGGTTTGTCGTAACAACGAATTCAATACCAGTAAGTTGGAGAAAACGAATAAGCTTTGTAACCTCCGCAAACGCGGAAGGGCCCCCTTCTCCACCTGCTTGACGTACGAGAGTGTCTTCAACGCTAAGAATTACGCCCTTAATTTTCGAAATCATGACGTCCCTAAAAGGTCCAGTTGCACTTGTGCTGCGGTCGGTTGTACTTGCTCTTCTTCGATGAATTGCAGCAGTAGAGAGGTCATCTGTGGCGCTTCAGAGGCTACCGCTCCGTAAGTATCCTCTGCAAACTTGAGCTCTGGTCTGCTGTCGTACGTGTGCGGCAAGAACACGTTTGCGATTTTCTTACCGTATTTGAAGGCGAACTCGACGGTATGAGCAGTGCCGCTTTTGATCTTCCATTCGACTGGGACGAGGGTATCGCACAGTCCCGCCTGCAAGCGATTACGACGCACAAAGTTATCGCTGCTGTAGGATTGGTCTGGTAGATATTCCGTGATGATTGTCCCGCCTTTGCGCACGATTTCCGCACGAAGGATCGCAGAGCCGCGAGGGTAATTTTGATTGATGCCAGTACCCAAAACCGCAATGGTGGGTATGCCGAACCGTATCGACTCTTCGTGTACTGCTTGGTCGATGCCTAAAGCAAGGCCGCTAACCGTTGGATATGCTTGGTTGGCAAGGGCCGCAACAACATACTTGGTAAGGAAGATTCCGTCATTAGTTGGCTTGCGAGTGCCTACAATTGCTACCGCTTTGGTATGCAGGTTAAGTAGTTCGCCTTGGAAAAAGAGCCAGTGGGGCGGGTCGGGGATTGCTGCCAACGTCTGTGGAAATTCTGGCTGCGTCTGGAAAATCAGACCGGTTCCTTCGCTGCGGAGCTTTTTCCACGATTCAACACCAACGGCCCAGAGGTCCGCTTTATATTGATCCCAAGCATAATCCTTATCGATGACGATCTTTACTGAAGTGAAGCGTTCGAAATCTTCGCATGAACCCGTTTTGATAAGTTCCCAGAATCCACCGCGCTGCTGGTAGATGGAGCGCATGGTCCAGTATCCCACGCCTTTAATAGAGGCGAAGGCCAAGAAGGCGATAGCTTCATTTCGCCAATGTAGCAGTTGTTCATTATCTGTAGCCATACGCTTCTGCTTTGTCCTATGTGAGTCGCCCTGCGTCGCGCAGCAAGGCCGCTATAGCTTGCGTGTTGGACATAGAAGGATACCGCAGTAGAAGACGCAAGGGAAGGTTTGTTGATTCCTTGCTAAGCGTTGGGTGTGGCGATTCTTTTCGGTAACTATCAAGCAGGAACTGGGCTTGGCAGGACGAGCGATATGCGCCAGAAATGAGCAAGGCCTGCTCCACAAAGCAAAAGGAGGTCATCCAGATACTGCGTTCCAAGACCATCGAATTTTCGTATTTTTGGAGCGGAAAGGTCCACGTCATGCCGGCCGAGTTAGCGCCTATGGCCCTCACTGGCAAGGAGGGGGTAGCTAATATTGCATAGTGGTGATTTGTTGCATACGATGCAATACGGCAGCAGGGCGCGTTGGAAAATTTAAAAAACCGTTGGAAAATGCAAAAAAAGGATTACAAGCCGAAGCGTGTAACCCTTTAATTTTCCTACTTATTCTTTGGGGTGGCTGATGGGGCCCGAACCCACGACAACAGGAATCACAATCCTGAATTCCACTTTTTTTTCTGATTGACTGCTTTGGCTTTGAGTAGCAATCTTTGCATATCATGGTCAATGCTTGGATACTGAAGCTCCAAGATTTTTTCCATCATTTTGTAGCCGTCAATGAGCTGTTCGTGGTTGATGCCTTCCAACTCGTGCGAGGCGGTATTCCCCAACCACTTCAGAGCCATTACCAGAGCTTTGATGTCGCGTGATGTTCTGCTTGTAACGTCAATTTTATTTATGCGTTCGTGAAGTGATAAATATCCATTTGGTACGCGGGGATTTTCCCGAGTGACGCCCATATCATCTAGCAGCAGCTCTAATGTTGATCGAATACGATTCGCGCAAGCATCGAAGTCGCACCAAAATAAAGTAAAAGATTTCTTGAGAGAATTTTTTATTGGGAGAGGCAAATTTGTGTTCGTACTAACGTCGATTATTTGGAGCGATGGCTCAAAAAAAGTAGGAATAAAGTAATCTATAATCTCCCATTGTCCATCGCCGAGAGGCGCGTGCTCAAGCCCCCCCCTGCCAGAAACTGCAACACTCCCTTTGCAATTATTGCAACTTCCAGTCAAGGTAAATATATACTTGTGATCCTCGGCGTCAATGTGTTCCCCATTGCGTGCAGTGTTGGCATCGCCGTAACATTGGAAGCTGTCCTGAACCGGTATTAGATGTCCATCGCCACACTCAGGACAGGGCCAGTTTGGTATCGATGCTTGTGTAAATAAGGGCGTCTCGAATATTTTTTTCATTTTTATGAGATATTTATAGGCAAAAAAAAGCTGTCATTTTGTTGTCATTCCTAGGCTAAAACAGCCCAAAAACAACCCAAATAATGACAGCCTTCTTCTTGCTAACTACTTGATTCTAAAGAATTCAGTGGTGGAGACGGCGGGAATCGAACCCGCGTCCGCAAGCACTCCACAGACAGTTCTACATACTTAGCACTATCATTTAATTTAACTCAGCCAGCACGGATGTGCACGTTATGGGCAAGCGAGTTACCTATTATTTAGTCGGACGCTAAGTAACCCAGCATCAGACGAGTCCCTGTAAATGACTCTAGAGCTTTTAACGGCCCACCCCAGGGACGAGGTGTTCTAGAGCTAACAGCAATTAAGCTGCCAGTGCGTACGAGTTATCGTTTGCAGTTAAGTTTTTTCAGGTTGTATTTACGAGGTAGCCCGCCCTCGGTATGCCCTGCGCTGCTTTGCAACCCACGTCGAAACCAGGTCGTCCCCACAGAACCTTCATTGTAGCGCAATCTTCACACTCTTGCATGATGCATTCGTTTGTTGGCGCGCCAGATCAAGTGGAGGCCGATTTACGCCGCCAGCTGCCGCGCCTGCGCCGCCTTCACCACGCCAGTCACCAGCTCGAGCAGGGCCTGCGGCGTGTCCAGCAGGTGGTCGGCCTTCCAGTGCTGCGGCTCGACGGGGCCGCAGTAGCCCCAGGCGCAGGCGACCGTGCGCATGCCGGCGGCGCGGCCGGCCTGGATGTCGCGCAGGTCGTCGCCCACGTACCAGCAGTCTTGCGGTGCCAGTTCCAGTCGGCGCGCCGCTTCCAGCAGGGGTGCGGGGTGCGGTTTCGGGTGCGCCATGGTGTCGCCCGAGATCACGCAGCCGGCCGCGCCCAGGCCGATCTGGCCTACCAGCGGGTCGGTGAAGCGGGCGGCCTTGTTGGTGACCACGCCCCAGGCCAGGCCCAAGGCTTGCAGGCCTTCCAGCATGGCGGGGATGCCGTCAAATAAACGGCTTTCCACGGCCAGGGCTGCTTCGTAATTGTTCAGGAAACCGTCTTTCAGGGCTTCGTAGCCGCTTTCGCCAGGTTGGACGCCATACGACGCGCCTATCATGCCGCGCGCGCCGGCCGAGGCGGTGGGGCGCAGGATGTCATACGGGGTCGGCGCCAGGCCGGCGCGTGCGCGCAGCAGGTTGATGGCCGCCGCCAAGTCGGGCGCGGTGTCGGCCAGGGTGCCGTCGAGGTCGAACAGGATGGCGCGCGGGGCTGGCAGATGGTCTGTGATCATGGCGGGCAAAAGGTGTCAAGTAAGAATGAAAAATGGCGGCCGCAGCCGCCTTGTATTGTGCGTGATGGTTACAGCGGCCGGGTGCAGGCCACCAGATAATTGACGCTGGTATCGCTATTAAGTGAGTAAATCTTGGTCAGCGGATTGTAGCCCATGCCGCGCATGCTGTTGACGTCCAGGCCGGCGCTGCGCGCGTATTGCGACAGTTCGGACGGGGTGATGAATTTGTCATAGTCGTGCGTGCCTTTCGGCAGCAGGCGCAGCAGGTACTCGGCGCCCAGAATGGCGAACAGGTACGCTTTCGGGTTGCGGTTCAGGGTCGACAGGAAGATGTGGCCGCCCGGCTTGACCAGGGTGGCGCAGGCCTTGACGATGGCGGCGGGGTCCGGCACGTGCTCGAGCATTTCCATGCAGGTCACGACGTCGTACTGGCCCGGCTCTTCCTCGGCCATGGCTTCGGCGGCGATCAGCTTGTAGCGTACCTTGGCACCCGATTCCAGGCTGTGCAGGTCGGCCACTTTCAGGGCCTTGTCGGACAGGTCGATGCCTGTCACGTCGGCACCCTTGCGGGCCATCGATTCGGCCAGGATGCCGCCGCCGCAGCCGATGTCGATCACGCGCTTGCCGGCCAGCGGCACTTTCGCGTTGATCCATTCCAGGCGCAGGGGGTTAATTTCGTGCAAGGGACGAAACTCGGAAGTGGGGTCCCACCAGCGGTGGGCCAGCTCACTGAATTTTTGGATTTCGAGAGGGTCGGCGTTCATAGGTCGAATAATAGCGGCAATTTTACAATCGGGCAGCCACGGACGAAAAAAAACCCCGCCTTGGCGGGGTTTTTCATGCTGTCCTTGACTTGCGCGATGACTTGCGGCAAGTCCGGGGGCTCAGCTATTACTTGTTGCGGGTACCAACAACTTCGATTTCCACGCGACGGTTTTTCGCACGGCCTTCGGCAGTTTTGTTATCAGCAACAGGTTGTTTTTCGCCTTTGCCTTCGGTGTACACGCGGTTGCTTTCAACGCCTTTGGTGACCAGGTAGGCTTTGACAGCATCAGCACGACGTACCGACAGTTTTTGGTTGTAAGCATCGGTGCCGACGGAGTCGGTGTGACCCACAGCGATGATGACTTCCAGGTTGATGCCGCCCAGTTGTGCGGACAGCTCGTCCAGCTTGGCTTTGCCTTCTGGCTTCAGTGTAGCTTTGTCGAAATCGAAGAATGCATCAGCAGCGAAGCTGACTTTTTCCGAGGTAGGAGCAACAACGACTGGTACTGGTACGACAACGACTGGTGCCGGTGCTGGTACGACCGGTGCTGCTGGAGCTACGCATTTGCCGTCTTGCAGGGTTTCTGGTGCTACGCACAGTGGCACGTCGCAACCTGGCACTGCGTCAGCAGGTGTCCAGTAGCCGGTGCGCCAGCACAGACCGAATGGATCGCGCACGATCACGCCGCGGGCATCTTGCACGTAAGCGCTTTTTGGGCTTGGTGCTTTGATGTCAGTGGTAACTGGCGCGAATGGTGGGGAGGTTGGGGTTTGGGCCGAAGCCGAGCCAGCAATCACTGCGGATGCAGCGAAAAACAGCGTTACAAATTTATTCATTCTTTTTTCCTTTCGGGGGGTGATATCCGCAGAACAACACTGCGCTACTGGTGCTACGTGCCAAGATTTTATCATGTAGACCATATGCGCTCGTTTCAGATTGCGAAACTAGCAATTAACTTCTCAGTCATTTTGCCACACGCATCAGGGGCGCACGACCGTGGTTAAATCAAAGCTTGCCCGATTTTAGACCGTGCGTTGTTTTTGCGCAACGAAAATGCCCATTTGTAACGCATCTGTAACATTTGATCGCTTTTTTTGCCACTTTGAAGGGCAGGTGTCTTGAACTGATATTGTCATTGTGCATTATCGACAGGTCAACATGCACGCCCCCGGTGCAAACTGCCAATCTTGTTGGTATGGCCAATTTGTACAGGTAGCTGGGCGCGCATGCTAAAATCGTGCGCTTGACTGTTAAGAGTGTCGAGCACGGCGGCATTGCATGGCCAGCAGGTACCACTGCGGTACCCGTACTGGCCGTGCCGCCAGCCCGCCGATTTGTTCTGGCACTCTGCGACATGGACGCCGGGCCGCGCCAGCAGCGCACTGCGCAGCGTCCACGACGACAGCCACCCAGGATATGCAGTATTGCGTCATACATTGCGTAACAGATAAGTTAACCACAGCCTGAGATCAGTCGAACCGCCAATGGATCAATTCGCAAAAGAAACAATTCCTATTTCCCTCGAAGAAGAGATGCGCAAGAGCTACCTCGATTACGCCATGAGCGTGATCGTCGGTCGCGCCTTGCCCGATGCGCGCGATGGCTTGAAGCCGGTGCACCGCCGCGTCTTGTTCGCGATGCATGAAATGAATAACGTGTGGAACCGCCCTTACGTCAAGTGCGCCCGCGTGGTCGGCGAAACCATGGGTAAATACCATCCCCACGGCGATGCCTCGATCTACGACACACTGGTGCGCATGGCGCAGGATTTTTCGCTGCGCTACATGCTCGTCGATGGCCAGGGTAACTTCGGTTCCGTCGACGGCGACGGCGCCGCGGCGATGCGTTACACCGAGTGCCGCCTGGACAAAATCGCCGGCGAACTGCTGGCCGATATCGACAAGGATACCGTCGACTTCCAGCCCAACTACGATGGCAAGGAAAAGGAACCGACGGTCTTGCCGACGCGTATCCCGAACCTGCTGATCAATGGCTCGTCCGGTATCGCGGTCGGCATGGCGACGAACATTCCGCCACACAACATCACCGAAGTCATCGACGGCGCGCTGCACGTGTTGCGCAACCCCGATTGCACGATCGATGAATTGATCGAGATTATTCCCGCTCCCGATTTCCCTACCGCCGGCATCATCTATGGCGTGTCGGGCGTGCGCGACGGCTACCGCACGGGCCGCGGCCGCGTGGTCATGCGTGCCAAGACCCACTTCGAAGAATACGGCAAGGATGGCGGCCGCATCGCCATCATCGTCGACGAGCTGCCATTCCAGGTCAACAAGAAATCCTTGCTGGAACGCATCGCTGAAAACGTGCGCGACAAGAAGCTCGACGGCATTTCCGATATCCGCGACGAATCCGACAAGTCGGGCATGCGCGTGGTGATCGAGCTGAAACGGGGCGAAGTGCCGGAAGTGGTGCTGAACAACCTGTACAAGCAGACCCAGTTGCAAGACACCTTCGGCATGAACATGGTGGCTCTGGTCGATGGTCAGCCGAAGCTGCTGAACCTCAAGCAGATGCTGCAATGCTTCCTGTCGCACCGCCGCGAAGTGGTCACGCGCCGCACCGTGTTCGAACTGCGCAAGGCGCGCGAACGGGGCCACGTGCTCGAAGGCCTGGCTGTCGCGCTGGCCAATATCGATGACTTCATCGCCATCATCAAGGCCGCGCCGACGCCGCCGATCGCCAAGGTCGAGCTGATGGCCAAGGCCTGGGATTCGTCCGTCGTGCGCGAAATGCTGGCCCGCACGGGTGACGGCACGACGCCAGGCGGCATCGATGCCTACCGTCCGGAAAACCTGCCGAAGCACTACGGCATGCAGGGCGATGGCCTGTACAAGCTGTCGGACGACCAGGCGCAGGAAATTCTGCAAATGCGTTTGCAACGCCTGACCGGTCTGGAGCAGGACAAGATCGTCAACGAGTACAAGGACGTGATGGAACATATCGCCGACTTGCTCGACATCCTGGCCAAGCCGGAAAGAGTCACCGTCATCATCACCGATGAAATGACGGCGGCGAAGAACGAATACGGCGCCGGTAACAAGGACGTGCGCCGCTCGCAGATCGAGCTCAATGCGACCGACCTGGAAACGGAAGACCTGATCACACCGCAAGACATGGTCGTGACCCTGTCGCACACCGGTTACATGAAGGCGCAGCCGATTTCCGAATACCGCGCGCAGAAGCGCGGCGGACGCGGCAAGCAGGCCATGGCGACCAAAGAGGAAGACTGGATCGACCAGCTGTTCATCGCCAACACGCACGACTACATCCTGTGCTTCTCGGATCGTGGCCGCATGTACTGGCTGAAGGTGTGGGAAGTGCCGCAAGGCTCGCGCAATTCGCGCGGCAAGCCGATCGTCAACATGTTCCCGCTGCAGGACAACGAAAAGATCACCGTGATCCTGCCGCTGTCGGGCGAAAACCGCACGTTCCCGGAAGACCATTACGTGTTCATGTCGACCAGCCTCGGTACCGTGAAAAAGACGCCGCTGAAGGACTTCAGCAATCCACGCAAGGCCGGCATCATCGCGGTCGACCTGGACGACGGCGACTTCCTGATCGGCGCGGCGCTGACCGATGGCCAGCATGACGTGATGCTGTTCTCCGATTCGGGCAAGGCAGTGCGCTTCGACGAAAACGACGTGCGTCCGATGGGCCGCACGGCGCGCGGTGTGCGCGGCATGAACCTGGAAGAAGGCCAGCACGTGATCGCCCTGCTGGTGGCCGAGAACGAGCAGCAGTCGGTACTGACGGCAACCGAAAACGGTTACGGCAAGCGTACGCCGATCACCGAGTACACGCGCCATGGCCGTGGCACGAAAGGCATGATCGCCATCCAGACCAGCGAGCGCAACGGTAAAGTGGTTGCCGCGACCCTGGTCGATACCAGCGATGAAATCATGCTGATCACCACCGGCGGCGTGCTGATTCGCACCCGCGTGTCGGAAATCCGCGAGATGGGCCGCGCGACGCAGGGCGTGACCCTGATCGCCGTGGAAGACGGCACCAAGCTGTCCGGCCTGCAGCGCGTGGTGGAAACGGATATCGACGAAGTCGAGCTGACGACGGAGGCGGGCCTGGAGGCCGCGGCTGCGCCGGCAGCGGCTGAACCAGCCGATCCTGTTGATCCTGTCGATCCGGCCCAGCCGGAGTAAGATGATTGGGGCTCTTTCGGGAGCCCCAATTGCTATTGGCGCGCCAGTTGTTAGGCCCGTAGGTCGGCTTAGCCCAAAGGGCGTAAGCCGACAAGCTTCCCGGTCGCAGCCCATTTACCCTTCATTCAACATCCCGCATGCCATGAGAAAAATCGTCGCCACCTTCTTCGCCGCGTTTTCGCTGGCCTTCCTTGCGACCCTGCCGGCCCTGGCCCAGAGCGCGCAAGCCACGCCTGCGCGCCAGGCGGCGCCTAGCCCCGCCATGAAAGTGGCCGTGCGGCGCATGCTCGACGCGATGCAGTTCCCGCAACTCACGCGCAGCATCTTCGACCAGATGCTGCAATCGGTGCCCGCCATGATCCGCCAGTCGGCGCAGCAGCAAATCAGCAGCAACCCCAAGCTGGACGAGCAGCGCAAGGCGCGCGCACTGGCCAGCGCCGAGGAAGAAATTCCCGTCGCCATCGCCACCCTGACGCAGGTGCTGGCCGACCCGACCCTGATCGACGAGTTGAGCGCCGAAATGGTG
The DNA here is from genome assembly GCF_003096775.1 of Janthinobacterium sp. 78. NCBI lineage: Bacteria > Pseudomonadati > Pseudomonadota > Betaproteobacteria > Burkholderiales > Oxalobacteraceae > Janthinobacterium > Janthinobacterium sp. 78. The sequence continues at coordinate 1,803,429 of NZ_QENT01000001.1, forward strand.
CCCCTGTACGCGCGCTTTTACACGGTGCAGGAAGTCGAACAGCTGACGGCTTTCTACAAGACGCCGCTGGGACGCAAGATGCTGGCCACGATGCCGCAACTGTCGGCCGAATCGATGGCCATCAGCCAGCGCGTGCTGATTCCGCGCGTGAATGCCGTGCTCGAGCAAGTCATGCGGGCGGCCACGCAGCCGCCCCAATAATTCCATTTTACTAAGGACCGTATCGTGACCCATATCTACAATTTTTCAGCCGGCCCCGCCGTCCTGCCCAAGGAAGTGCTGGCGCAAGCGGCCGCAGAAATGCAGGACTGGCATGGCAGCGGCATGTCGGTGATGGAAATGAGCCACCGTGGTCCCGAATTCATCTCCATCTACCAGCAGGCAGTAGCCGATCTGCGCGAACTGCTGGCCGTGCCCGACAACTACAAGATCCTGTTCCTGCAGGGCGGTGGCCTGGGCGAGAACGCCATCATCCCCATGAATCTGGTGGGCCTGGCCGCGCAGCAGCCGGCCACCATCGACTTCGTGCATACGGGTTCGTGGTCGGGCAAGTCGATCCAGGAAGCGGCCAAGTATGCCAACGTCAACGTGGCCGCATCGTCCAAGGCCACGCGTTTCACGGGTGTGCCGCCAGTCTCCGAGTGGCAGCTGACGCCGGGCGCCGCCTACCTGCATATCTGCACCAATGAAACCATTGACGGCGTGGAATTCCAGCAGGCGCCAGGCGTACCTGCAGGCACCACCATCGTGGCCGACATGTCCTCGCATATTTTGTCGCGCGTGATCGACGTGTCGCAATACGGCGTCATCTTTGGCGGCGCGCAAAAAAATATCGGCCCGGCCGGCCTGACCCTGGTCATCGTGCGCGAAGACTTGCTGGGCAAGGCGCTGCCGATCTGTCCGTCCGCCTTCGACTGGACCATCGTGGCCGAACATGAGTCGATGTACAACACGCCGCCCACCTACGGCATCTATATCGCCGGCCTGGTTTTCCAGTGGCTCAAACGCCAGGGTGGCGTGGCGGCCATGGAACAGCGTAATATTGAGAAAGCGGCGCTGCTGTACGCGGCGCTCGATGCGGACGACTTCTATCAGAACCGGGTCGATCCCGCATACCGCTCGCGCATGACCATCCCGTTCTATCTGCGCGATGAAAGTCTGAACGACGCATTCCTGGCCGGCGCCAAGCAGCGCGGCCTGCTGCAACTGAAGGGCCACAAGTCCGTCGGCGGCATGCGTGCATCGATCTATAACGCGATGCCGATCGAGGGCGTGCAAGCCCTGGTGCATTATCTGAACGAGTTTGCCGGACGCTGACGTCGCATCGACGAGCGCCGGCCCGCCGCCGGCGCAGGCCGCGCGGCCATGATTGAAGTACAGCTGACGAAACAAACCACCATGACCGATAAATTGAAACCGCTGCGCGAACAGATCGATGCGATCGACGCGCAAATCCTCGAACTGCTGAACCGCCGCGCGCAAATCGCCCAGCAAGTGGGCCACGTGAAGGCCGAGACGCAGGCGCCCGTGTTCCGTCCCGAGCGCGAAGCGCAAGTGCTGCGCGGCGTGGCCGAGCGCAATCCCGGCCCCATGGGCGACCGTGAAGTGCAGACCATCTTCCGCGAAATCATGTCATCCTGCCGCTCGCTGGAAAAGCGCGTCACCGTGGCCTATCTTGGCCCGGCCGGCACCTTCAGCGAGCAGGCCGTGTACCAGCAGTTCGGCAGCGCCGTCGAAGGCTTGCCATGCGCGTCCATCGATGAAGTGTTCCGCTCCGCGGAGGCGGGGACGGCCGACTTTGGCGTCGTGCCCATCGAAAACTCCTCGGAAGGCGCCGTCAACCGCACGCTGGACATGATGCTGCAGACCAGTCTCATCATCAGCGGTGAAGTCGCCATTGCCGTGCACCACAGCCTGATGACGAAGAGCGGCAACATGGATGGCGTAACCTCGATTTGCGCGCATTCGCAGGCGCTGGCGCAGTGCCAGGTATGGCTGAACCAGAATTATCCGCACGTCGCGCGCCACGCCGTGGCCTCGAACGCCGAAGCGGCGCGCATGGCTGGCGAAGATGGTACTGTTGCAGCGATTGCCAGCGAACTGGCGGGCGCGCAGTACAAGCTGGGCGTGGTCAAGGGCCATATCCAGGACGACCCGCACAACCGCACGCGCTTTGCCGTCGTGGGCACCTTGCAGACGGCGCCGTCGGGCAAGGACCAGACCTCGCTGGTGCTGGCCGTGCCGAACAAGGCAGGCGCCGTGTACCAGTTGCTGGCGCCCCTGGCGAAGCACGGCGTGTCGATGACGCGCTTCGAGTCGCGCCCGGCGCGCATGGGCAGCTGGGAGTATTATTTCTATGTCGACGTGGAAGGCCACGTGCACGACGCTGCCGTCGCCCAGGCGCTGGCCGAGCTGCAGAGCAATGCGGCGTTTTTCAAGGTGCTGGGGTCGTATCCGGTCAGTTTGTGACGCCGACGGTGGTGTCGGATTACGGCCTGCGGCCTAATCCGACCTACAATAAGCCGTAGGTTGGGTTAGCGCAGCGTAACCCAACAACAGCCACCAGCCTAATCATTCACCAACTTTTAAAGAACACCATGTCTAAAAATATCGGTCCAGAATACGTCCGCGCCATCGCCCCTTACCAGAGCGGCAAACCGATCGCCGAAGTCGCGCGCGAATTCGGCCTCGACGAGGCAGCCATCGTCAAGCTGGCATCGAATGAAAACCCGTACGGCATGCCGGAATCGGCCAAGCAGGCGATGATCGCCGCCATCGATGACCTGGGCCGCTACCCGGACGCCAACGGCTTCGACTTGAAAGCCGTGCTGTCCAAACGCTACGACGTGCCGGCTGACTGGATCACCCTGGGCAACGGCAGCAATGACATCCTGGAAATCGCCGCGCACGCGTTTGTGCAGCATGGCGAATCCGTCGTCTACTCGCAGTATTCGTTTGCCGTGTACGCGCTGGCCACGCAAGGCCTGGGCGCGCGCCATATCGTCGTGCCGGCGCAAGCCTATGGCCATGACTTGGACGCGATGGCGGCAGCGATTGCCGACGATACGCGCTTGATCTTCATCGCCAACCCGAACAACCCGACCGGCACGTTCCTTTCGGCCGCGCAGCTCGAAGCGTTCCTGCAAAAAGTGCCGCAGCACGTGGTGGTGGTGCTGGATGAAGCCTACAACGAATTCCTCTCGGCCGACGACCAGTACGAGTCGACGGCGTGGGTGCGCCAGTATCCGAACCTGGTGGTCTCGCGCACCCTGTCGAAGGCCTACGGCCTGGCCGGCCTGCGCATCGGTTTCGCCATCGCCCAGCCGGTGCTGACGGACCTGATGAACCGCATCCGCCAGCCGTTCAATGTCAACTCGCTGGCGCAGGCGGCCGCGATTGCCGCCCTGAACGACAAGGCCTTCCTCGAGCAAAGCGCGCGCAACAACGCGGCCGGCTACCAGCAGTTCATCGAAGCGTTCACGCAACTGGGCCTGGAATTCGTGCCGTCGCACGGCAATTTCGTGCTGGTGAAGGTGGGTGACGATGATGGCGCCGGCGCCAGAGTCAATCTGGCGCTGCTCCAGCAGGGCGTGATCGTGCGCCCCGTCGGCAGCTACGGCTTGCCGCAATGGCTGCGCATTTCCATCGGCCTGCCGCAGGAAAACGCCATCTTCATCGCCGCGCTGACGAAAGCGCTGGCCTGACGCTATGACGATGCCTGCACTGAACAAGGTAGTCATCTTTGGCGTGGGCCTGATCGGCGGCTCGTTCGCGCGCGCCCTGAAGCACGCGGGCGCGGTTCAAACCGTGGTCGGCATGGGCCGCTCGCCGGCCTCGCTGGCGCGCGCGCTCGAATTGGGCATCATCGACGAAATCGGCGGCGACATGGCTGATGCCTTGCTTGGCGCCGACCTGGTGCTGGTCGCCGCGCCCGTGGCGCAGACGGGCGCTATTTTGGCGTCCATCGCGCCGCATCTGCAGCCCGGCACCATCGTCACCGATGCGGGCAGCACGAAAAGCGACGTGGTGGCGGCCGCGCGCATGGCGCTCGGTGGCAAGGTGGCGCAATTCGTGCCCGGCCACCCGATCGCGGGACGCGAGACGAACGGGCCTGACGCGGCCATCATCGATCTGTATCAAGGCAAGAAAGTGGTGCTCACGCCGCTGGCGGAAAATAGCGCCGCCGACGTGGAGCGGGTGGCGGCCGCGTGGCGCGCCTGCGGCGCCATCCTGCACACTTTGAGCCCCGAAGAGCATGACAAGGTATTTGCCGCCGTCAGCCATCTGCCGCATCTGCTGGCCTTTGCGCTGGTCGACGACATCGCCAACAAACCGCACGCGGGCCTGCTGTTCCAATACGCGGCCAGCGGCTTTCGCGACTTTACGCGCATCGCCGGCTCATCGCCGGAAATGTGGCGCGACATCAGCCTGGCCAACCAGCCGGCGCTGCTGCATGAACTGGACGCCTACCTGGCGCAGTTGACGACCTTGCGCGCCCACCTGGCCGCGAACGACGGCGCCGCCATCGAAGGCGTGTATGCGAACGCCCAGCACGCGCGGCAACAATGGATCGAGGCGATTGAAACGGCGGAAATACCTGCCGCGCCCACACGATAAATACTCAAGGATTCCAGCATGACCCAGACCAAGCACTACCCTCACCATATCGATTTGCAGCCGGTGATGCATGCCGAAGGCACGGTGCGTTTGCCCGGCTCGAAAAGCATTTCCAACCGCGTGCTGCTGCTCGCCGCGCTGGCCAGGGGCACGACGAAAATCATCGACTTGCTCGCCTCCGACGACACCTTCGTCATGCTCACGGCGTTGACGTCGCTGGGCGTGAAATGGACGCAGGATGAGCTGACGGGCGATCCGGCTACTGCCCACCAGGTGCACCACGTGGAAGGCTGCGGCGGCGTGTTCCCGCACCACGCGGCCGACCTGTTCATGGGCAACGCCGGCACGGCTATTCGCCCGCTGACGGCGGCACTGGCCGTCATCGGCGGCGACTACACCTTGCACGGCGTGTCGCGCATGCACGAGCGCCCCATCGGCGACCTGGTCGACGCGCTGAACGCCGTCGGCACGCAGATCGAATACACGGGCGAGCAGGGCTTCCCGCCGCTGCGCATCCGCCGTGGCCATATCCACGCGCAGCGCATCGCCGTGCGCGGCAATGTGTCGAGCCAGTTCTTGACGGCCCTCTTGATGGTGGCGCCGCTGATGGCGCGCGACCATGCGGTGACGATCGACGTGACGGGCGAGCTGATTTCTAAGCCGTACATTGAAATTACCCTGAACCTGATGCGCCGCTTCGGCGTGACGGTCGAGCATGACGGCTGGCAGTCGTTCACCGTGCAGCCGGGCCAGCACTATCAAAGCCCGGGCACGATCCACGTGGAAGGCGACGCGTCGTCGGCCTCGTATTTCCTGGCGGCCGGCGCCATCGGCGGCGGTCCCGTGCGCGTGGAAGGCGTGGGGCGCGACAGTATCCAGGGCGACGTGCGCTTCGTCGAAGCCTTGCAGCAGATGGGCGCGACCATCACCATGGGCGAGAACTGGATCGAGGCCCGCTCGAACGGCGTGCTGAAAGCCGTCGACATGGATTTCAACCACATTCCCGATGCGGCCATGACGATCGCCGTGGCCGCCCTGTACGCGGACGGCACCTCGACCTTGCGCAATATCGCCAGCTGGCGGGTGAAGGAAACGGACCGCCTGGCCGCCATGGCGACGGAATTGCGCAAGCTGGGCGCGGAAGTGGAAGAGGGCGCGGACTACCTGCGCGTGACGCCGCCAGCTGCAATCGCCGCCGCGACCATCGACACGTATGACGACCACCGCATGGCCATGTGCTTCTCGCTCGCCTCGCTCGATGGCGCCGCCCGCCGCGGCAACGCCATGCGCATCAACGACCCGAAATGCGTGGCCAAGACCTTCCCCGAGTATTTCGCCGCGTTTGCGGGGATTGCCAAGGATAGTCTTATTTAACCGAAACCCGGGGTCAGACCCGCCGGGTCTGACCCCAGCTGTTCATTGCATTGAGTAAATTATGTCAACCTCCAACATCCCAGTCATCGCCATCGACGGCCCTACCGCTTCCGGCAAGGGCACGGTGGCGCACCGCGTGGCCGACAAGCTGGGTTTTCATTACCTGGACTCGGGCGCGCTGTACCGCCTGACGGCTCTGAGCGCGCTGCGCCGCGGCACGGACTTGCGCGACGAGCACGCGCTGGCCAAGCTGGCCGAGCATCTGCCCTGCCATTTCGCGGGCGGCGAGATCTTGCTGGCGCAGGAAAACGTCACCGAGCAGATCCGTGCCGAAGAAGTGGGCAATACGGCGTCAAAAATTGCCGTGCTGCCAACGGTGCGCCAAGCGCTGGTGGGCTTGCAGCTGGGTTTTCGCAAGACGCCGGGCCTGGTGGCCGACGGGCGCGACATGGGCACGGTGATCTTCCCGCACGCCCAATTGAAGGTGTTCCTGACGGCCAGCGTCGAGGCGCGCGCGCAACGGCGCTACAAGCAATTGATAGACAAGGGTTTTTCTGCTAAGATGGAAGACCTTCTGATGGATTTGCAGGCGCGGGACGAACGTGATACTCACCGTGCGATTGCGCCGCTGGTCCCTGCGGAAGGGGCGCATGTCCTCGATACGTCGGAAATGACGGCAGATGTTGCCGTTGAAACCGTGTTGAAATGGTATGCAGCTGCAGCAAAATAGCGTGTTGTTGTGCTATGTGGTGCCCGTTGACGGCTCCTGGCCTGTCCGGGTGTGTCAAAAACCTAACCCAGTTTAAGTCGCGTCGTGCGATCTCTGCTGGATAACCTGTGTGAACCCTATGTCTACTGTTACAACTAACGAATCTACCGGTATGGAAAGTTTTGCTGCGCTCTTCGAGGAATCGTTGTCGCGTCAAGATATGCGCTCCGGCGAAGTTATTTCCGCTGAAGTCGTGCGCCTCGACCACAATTTCGTGATCGTGAACGCTGGCCTCAAATCCGAAGCATTCATCCCTGTCGAAGAATTCAAGAACGACCACGGCGAACTGGAAGTCAAAGTTGGTGACTTCGTTTCCGTGGCGATCGAATCGCTGGAAAACGGTTTCGGCGATACCATCCTGTCGCGCGACAAAGCCAAGCGTCTGGCTTCGTGGCTGGCTCTGGAAAAAGCGATGGAATCGGGCGAAATCGTCGTCGGTACCGTCAATGGTAAAGTCAAAGGCGGCCTGACCGTGTTGACCAACGGCATCCGCGCATTCCTGCCGGGCTCGCTGGTTGATACCCGTCCTGTCAAAGACACGACCCCATTCGAAGGCAAAACCCTCGAATTCAAAGTGATCAAGCTGGATCGCAAGCGTAACAACGTGGTTCTGTCCCGCCGCGCCGTCATCGAAGCTTCGATGGGCGAAGAGCGTCAGAAACTGATGGAAACGCTGAAAGAAGGCACGGTCGTGACCGGCGTCGTCAAAAATATCACCGACTACGGCGCGTTCGTGGATCTGGGCGGTATCGATGGCTTGCTGCACATCACCGACCTGGCATGGCGCCGTGTACGTCACCCGTCGGAAGTACTGACGGTTGGCCAGGAAATCACCGCCAAAGTCCTGAAATACGATCAAGAGAAAAACCGTGTTTCGCTGGGCGTGAAACAACTGGGCGACGATCCTTGGACCGGTCTGTCCCGTCGTTACCCACAAAGCACCCGTCTGTTCGGTAAAGTAACGAACCTGACCGACTACGGCGCATTCGTTGAAGTGGAACAGGGTATCGAAGGTCTGGTACACGTTTCCGAAATGGACTGGACGAACAAAAACGTTGCTCCTAACAAAGTTGTCCAACTGGGCGACGAAGTAGAAGTGATGGTTCTGGAAATCGACGAAGAGCGTCGTCGTATCTCGCTGGGTATGAAACAGTGCAAAGCCAACCCTTGGGATGACTTTGGCGTTACCCACAAGAAGGGCGATAAAGTCCGCGGCGCGATCAAATCGATCACCGACTTCGGCGTGTTCATCGGCCTGGCCGGTAACATCGACGGTCTGGTGCACCTGTCCGACCTGTCCTGGACCGAAACCGGCGAAGAAGCCGTGCGTCGCTTCAAGAAAGGTGACGAACTGGAAGCCATCGTTCTGGCCATCGACGTTGAGCGCGAGCGCGTTTCCCTGGGCGTCAAGCAACTGGAAGGTGACCCATTCAACAACTTCGCAGCCATGAACGACAAAGGCTCGCTGGTAACCGGCACCGTTAAATCGGTTGAGCCTAAAGGCGCCGTGATCCAACTGTCCGAAGAAGTCGAAGGCTACCTGCGCGCTTCCGAAATCTCGCGTGACCGCGTTGAAGATGCTGGTACGCACCTGAAAGTCGGCGATACCGTCGAAGCCATGGTGTTGAACATCGACCGCAAAGCCCGTGGTATCCAACTGTCGATCAAAGCGAAAGACAACGTGGAAACCCAGGAAGCCATGCAGAAGATGGCAGCTACCGACAACAACGCAGCTTCGGGCACCACCAGCCTGGGCGCCTTGTTGAAAGCTAAGTTCGATAACAAGAACTAAGACTGCGGATACGGCAGATGACAAAGTCCGAGCTGATCAACCGCCTCGCTGAGCGTTATTCTCAGCTGGTGGCGAAAGATGCGGAGTATGCCGTCAAGACCATTCTCGATGCGATGACCAACGCCCTGGCGACCGGTCAGCGTATCGAGATCCGCGGTTTTGGCAGTTTTGCCCTGAACAGCAGGCCCCCGCGCATCGGCCGCAACCCGAAATCCGGCGACAAGGTGATGGTTCCCGAAAAACGGGTACCCCACTTCAAACCGGGAAAACAGTTGCGCGAGCGCGTGGACGCGATGGTCGGGCAACCGATTATCGAGGATTAATCGTCTGCTGGAAGGCGGAAAATAAAGAGCGGCGTCCTTGGATGCCGCTTTTTTTTGTTAATATGTCCCAAGTTTATGCCGTGTGGCATGAACACCCTTTGTATCGCCGTTTTTCTTAGTCTGGACCTATCGATGAAAATCATCTCCACCATCGTTGGCTGTGTTCTTTTCGTCCTGTTCTTCAGTTTTGCGCTGAAGAATGCGCAGGTTGTCGACCTGCATGTTTTCCTCAATTATGAAATTCGCGGCCCCCTGGTCCTGATGCTGCTGGGCTTTTTTGTCGCCGGCGCCAGCCTGGGCGTATTGGCCCTGACGCCGACCGTGTTCCGTCACCGCCGCGAAGCGAACAGGCAAAAAACCACCATTGCCGCGCTGCAAACCGTTGGCGTGGCCAGCAATGTCCAGCCGCAACCGGACAGCGTGAGCGCGCAGTAAGCGGCGCCGTCGCTCCTATCTCTCTTACTCGAATAAAAACAATCGCATGGATTTTGAACTCTGGTGGCTCTTGGGTATCCCGGTGTTTTTCGCGCTGGGCTGGATTGCCGCGCGCGTCGACATTCATCAACTGGTGTCCGAATCGCGCAGCCTGCCGCGCAATTACTTCAGGGGCTTGAACTTCCTGCTCAATGAGCAGCATGACAAGGCCATCGATGCCTTCATCGAAGTCGTCAAGCTGGACCCGGAATCGGCCGATATGCACTTTGCGCTGGGCAATCTGTTTCGCCGCCGCGGCGAAACGGAGCGCGCCATTCGCGTGCACCAGAATTTGCTGGCGCGCCCGGACCTGCCGCTGGAACAGCAGGGCCATGCCGCCTACGAACTGGGCATGGATTACCTGAAGGCAGGCTTGCTGGACCGGGCCGAGGAAACCTTCAACAGCCTGATCGACACGCAATACGCGGCCCAGGCGCGCCGCGCGCTGCTGGAAATTTATCAGCGCGAAAAGGAATGGCCACGCGCCATCGAAGCGGCCGTCGGCTTGCAGGAGTCGGGCGCCGGGGCGCGGCAGAAGGAAATCGCCCAGTTCTATTGCGAACTGGCGCATGACGCGCTGGTGCACATGAAGCCGGATGAAGCCATGCCGCTGCTGGAAAAAGCCCTGCAGACGGATCGCAAGAGCGTGCGCGCCACCATCCTGACGGGCGACGTGCTGCTGGCGCGCGGCGACGTGGAAGGCGCGTTGACCACCTGGCGCCGCGTGGAGCAGCAAAGCGTGCCGCACGTGGCCCTGGTAGCGCAGCGCCTGATGGATGGCTACACCAAGGTGGGCCGCGCGCAGGAAGGCGTCAACCTGCTGCGCTCCTACCTGGAAGATGCGTCTTCGATCGACCTGATCGAGGTGGTCTTCAAGGCCGTCATCGAACTCGACGGCGTGGAAGCGGCGAAGCAGTTGGTCAGCGCCGAGCTGCGCCGTACGCCGACCCTGCTGGGCCTGGATAAACTGCTGGAAGCGCGCATGATGGATGCGCCGGCCGCCATCTGGTCCGAGCTGTCGATGGTGAAAAACCTCGTGCACGGCTACACGCAGAAGCTGGCCCGCTACCAATGCAGCCATTGCGGCTTCAAGGCACGCCAGTTTTACTGGCATTGCCCTGGCTGCAACAAGTGGGAGACGTATCCACCGCGCCGCACGGAAGAACTCAACGTCATGAATTAACCCGACACGCCACCTTGCCTTAGTGCAACGTGGCGTGTCCTTGTTTGCAGCATCCATATTTAGAAACACGGCACAACCATGAAAATTACCATTATCGGCACGGGCTATGTGGGCCTGGTGACCGGCGCCTGCCTGGCGGAGCTGGGCAACGACGTCTTTTGCCTCGACCTGGACGCACAGAAGGTCGCCTTGCTCAATAGCGGCGGCATCCCCATCCATGAACCGGGGCTGGAAGAAGTCGTGGCGCGCAACCGCGCCGCCGGCCGCATGACCTTTTCCACCGACGTCGAGGCAGCCGCCGCGCACGGCGTGATGCAATTCATCGCCGTCGGCACGCCGCCCGATGAAGACGGCTCGGCCGACCTGCAATACGTGCTGGCGGCCGCGCGCGGCATCGGCAAGTACATGACGGACTTCAAGGTCATCGTCGACAAGTCGACCGTGCCCGTCGGTACGGCTGAAAAAGTGCGCGCCGCCATCCAGGGCGAACTGGACGCGCGCGGCGTGGCCGCCACGTTCTCGGTGGCGTCGAACCCGGAATTTCTCAAGGAAGGCGCGGCTGTCGAAGACTTCATGCGCCCCGACCGCATCGTCATCGGCTGCGACAGCACGGCGGACGGCGAGCGCGCGCGCGAATTGCTGAAAAGCCTGTATGCGCCATTCAACCGCAACCGCGAACGCACCTACTGGATGGACGTGCGCTCGGCCGAATTCACGAAGTATGCGGCGAACGCCATGCTGGCAACGCGTATTTCCTTCATGAATGAGCTGGCGAACCTGGCCGACAAGGTGGGCGTCGATATCGAGGCCGTGCGCCACGGCATCGGTTCCGACCCGCGCATCGGCCACAGCTTCCTGTACGCAGGCTGCGGCTATGGTGGTTCCTGCTTCCCGAAAGACGTGCAGGCGCTCGAGCGCACGGCGCGCGGCTACGGGCAGGAGTTGCTGATCCTGCGTGCCGTCGAAGCCGTCAACGACCAGCAGAAGCAGGTGCTGGGGCGCAAAGTGGTCACTCGCTTCGGCGCAGATCTGACGGGCCGGCATTTCGCTGTCTGGGGACTGGCCTTCAAGCCGAACACGGACGACATGCGCGAAGCGTCAGCCCGCGTGCTGCTGGCGGACTTGCTGGCGCGCGGCGCCACGGTGGCCGTGTATGACCCGGTCGCCATGCCCGAGGCACGCCGCGTGCTGCAACTGGACTTGACGCCGGAGCAGTTGGCAAGGGTGCGCTTTGCCGACAGTCCGAAGGATGCGCTGCAGGACGCCGATGCGCTGGTCATCGTGACCGAATGGAAAGCCTTCCGCAGTCCCGATTTCGAACAGGTCAAGGCGCGCCTGAAGCAGGCCGTGATCTTTGACGGACGCAACCTGTTCGAGCCGGCCGTCATGGCCGAGAATGGCATCGAATACCACGGGATCGGTCGCTCGATCCTGACGCGCGCATGAGCGCCCAAGAGGTGGTCGCCCTGACGGCGCCGGCCGCGTTGGCCCAGGTGCGCATGCTGGTGGTGGGCGATGTGATGCTGGACCGCTACTGGTTCGGCGATGTCAGCCGTATTTCGCCGGAAGCGCCGGTGCCCATCGTGCGCATCGAGAGGCGCGAAGAGCGCCTGGGTGGCGCGGCCAACGTGGCGCGCAATGCGGCCGCGCTGGGAGCGAAGACGAGCTTGCTGGGCGTGGTCGGCGACGACGAGGCCGGCAGCCAGGTCGAACGCCTGCTCGAGGGGGGTGGCATCCACAGCTATCTGCAGCGCGATGCGGCCATTTCTACCATCATCAAGCTGCGCGTGATCGGCCGCCAGCAGCAGATGCTGCGCATCGATTTCGAGGATGCGCCCAGCGATACGGTGCTGCGCGACAAGCTGGCGCAGTTTAATGCCCTCTTGCCGCATTACGATGTGGTAGTCCTGTCGGACTACGCCAAGGGCAGCCTGGTGAACGTGGCCGAGATGATCAAGGCGGCGAGAATGGCCGGCAAGATCGTCATGGTCGACCCCAAAGGCGATGATTTCAGTCGCTATGCCGGAGCGTCAGTGCTCACTCCGAATAAATCGGAACTGCGCCGCGTGGTCGGCAACTGGAGTACGGAAGCGCAATTGACGGAACGCGCGCAGCAGATGCGTGCGCAGCTGGGCCTGGACGCCTTGCTGCTGACCCGCTCGGAAGAGGGCATGAGCCTGTACACGGCCGACGAGGTGCTGCACATGCCGACCGATGCGCGCGAAGTATTCGACGTCTCGGGTGCGGGCGACACGGTGATCGCCACCATGGCGGCCATGCTGGGCGCCGGCATGAGCCTGGGCGACGCCGTGCGTACGGCCAACCGGGCCGGCGGCATCGTCGTCGGCAAGCTCGGGACGGCCACCGTCACCCGCGAAGAGCTGTTCCCGCAGTAATCGCCGCCGTATTCCGCATCTTGCCTGCGCCGCATCATTTGATCTGGCGCAGGTTTTCCCGTCCTTCCGCTGTCCCGTCTTGTCAACCGTATCACGCCACAGCCGTTAAAGCCGTTAAGGCGCTGCTCCTCCCTTGCGTTCGAGTCATCTTGAAACCACACCACGGAGAGATACCCATGTTCAAAAAAATACTGCTGGCCATCGTCACCCTGATCGCGACGATGGGTTTTGCCTTTGCCCAGGTCGATGTCAACAAGGCGGACCAGGCGGCACTCGACGGCGTCAAGGGCATCGGCCCCGTCACATCGAAAGCCATCCTTGATGAACGTGCCAAGGGCGGCGCCTTCAAGGATTGGGCCGATTTCGAAAGCCGCGTAAAAGGCATCGGACCGAAAAGTTCCGTGAAACTGTCGGAAGCGGGCTTGCAGGTGAATGGTCAGGCCAAGTCTGGTGCGCCAGCGGCTCCGGTGGCGAAAGCTGCCCCGGCAAAAAAGGAAACTGCTGTGAAGGAAGTTGCAGCGAAAGAAGCCGCACCGAAGCCAGCTGCTGCGACCGACACCGCTGCGGCGCCAGCCAAGACGGCCGCTGAAACGAAAAAAGAAGCTGCTGCTGCCAAGAAAGAAGCGAAGGCTGCCGCCGCTGCCGCGAAGAAAGAAGCGAAGCTGGCTGCAGCCGATGCGAAGAAGGCTGAAGCCGAGAAAAAGTAAGCGTGTTGCTGTAAAGCGTGTTGCGTGGTGGTGCCGCGCAGCACGAGAAGAAAACCCTGCGTGGTACCGGCCGCGCGGGGTTTTTTTTATGCGCCGCCACTTTGCCCTGCCGATGCGCCTACAGCTGCGACTCGATCGGCAGCCAGCGCATCACGGATACCAGCATGCGGCGCCAGAAGCCTGACTCCGGATCGTGCGCCCATACCTTGGCGGGCTGTTCGGTGGCGTCGGACCAGCGCAGGGCGCCGTTGTCGAGGAATAAGCGGTAGCTGGTGTCGCCCGACGTCGAGTGCAGGAACAGCGCGCGCATGTCGGCCCCCAGCGCGGCATCGTGGAACAGCACGCCCATCTCCGTGTTCAGCTGGGCCGAGCGGGGATCGAGGTTGAAGGAGCCGACGAAGCCCCGCTGGCCATCGACCACCACGGCCTTGGTATGCAGGCTGGCGCGGCTCGAACCCATCAGGCTGATGCGCTTGCGGTGCTGTGTCTTCAATTCATACAGGTCGACGCCACCGCCGAGCAGCACTTCGCGGTAGCGCGCATAGCCCGCATGCACGAGGGCCACGTCGGTGGCGGCCAGCGAGTTGGTCAGCACACTGACCTTGACGCCGGCGGCGACCTTGTCGGCCAGGCTCTGCGTCAGCGCCGCGCCGGGCACGAAGTAGGGCGAAGTCAGCAGCGCTTCCTCGCGCGCGTCCGTCAGTAGCGGCAGCAAGCTGTGCATGAGCCAGTGCTCGCTGCGCTGCAAACTGGCCACGGGCGCGGCTTTTTCCGGCGGGTCCGACAGCACTTGTACCTGCGCGCTCCAGTGCAGCCGCAGCCGGCCGTCGAGGTGGGCCTGCAGCTGGCCCGCATCGGTCAGCTGCCGCAGGTAGGGCGAGGCGCCCAGTTCACCCGTGAGCGCGTCGAGGCGGGCGCGCACAGCCTGCAGTTCCGGCGTGCCGGCGTTCTTGCCAGCGTGCAGGGCGCCGATGGGGATGACGGCGCGGCTGTTCCAGAAGCGGTCGAAAATGTCGCTCGTCTGCTGTACGGCGGGGCCCACCAGCAGCAAGTCGGCATCCTGGAAATTGACTTGCTCGGCTGCATCAAAGTATTCATCGCCGATATTGCGCCCGCCGACCAGGGCCACCCTGCCGTCGACGATCCAGGCCTTGTTGTGCATGCGCCGGTTCAGGCTGACGGCGCGCAAGGCCATTTCCACGGCGCGCAACCAGATGCCGTCGCGGTTGCGGCCCGGATTGAAGATGCGCACGTCGATCAGCGGATGGCTGTCGAGCGCGAGGATAGCGGCGTCCTGGCCGCGCGCATTGATATCGTCAAGCAACACGCGCACGCGCACGCCGCGGTCGGCCGCGCGCAGCAGTTCGCGCACCAGCAGGCGGCCCGTGACGTCGTTATGCCAGATGTAGTATTGCAGGTCGATGCTGCGGCCCGCTTCGCGTGCGCTCAGGGCGCGCAGGGCGAACGCTTCCAGGTTGTCATCGATCAGGGCCGTGCCGCTCTGCTCCGGGCGTTGCGCCAGCTGCGGCGCCAGCACGCGGTCGAGCAGGGTAGCGTCGGCTGCCACCGGCAAGGCCGTTCCCGGCGCCCCCAGCGACCGTTCGGCGAAGCGCCCGTAGCTGTACAGCGCAGCGATGCTGAGCCCGGCAAACAGGGTGGCCAGTAGCAGCAATTTGACGAGCATGTGGCGCACTGTCAGCGGACCGCGGGCAGGCTGCAGCGCGAGAAAAGCCTGGTGGTGTGGAGCATGCGGACTCTTTCAGCGGGATGGCAACAGCCGATTGTAGCAGTTTCCACAATGCACGATTTTCAGGCGGAGCCAGCCGGCAGGCGCGCCAGAAAACCGTGAATCTGCGACACGACCGCCGCGCCTTCACCGACGGCGGCCGCCACGCGCTTGGTCGAGCCGGCGCGCACGTCGCCGATGGCGAAGACGCCCGGCACGCTCGTTTCCAGCGCGGCGCGCTCGGGCAAGTCCGCTGGAGACACGGTATGGCCGTGGCCATGGGCGCGGCATTCGGCGCGCGTGACGTCGAAGCCCGTGCGGATGAAACCCTGTTCGTCGACGGCCACGGCGCAGTCGTGCAGCCAGTCCGTGTTCGGATCGGCGCCGACGAAGAGAAACACGCGGCGCACGGCGCAATCGCATTCTTCACCCGTCTGCTTGTTGCGCCAGCGGGCGCCCGTCAAGCCATCGTCGTCGCCTTCGAGGGCGATGATTTCCGTGTGCGTGTGCAAGGTGATGTTGGGCGTGGCGGCGATGCGCTCGATCAGGTAGCTCGACATGCTGGCCGCCAGCCCTGCGCCGCGGATCACCATGTGGACCTTGGCCGCGTGGCCGGAGAGAAACACGGCCGCCTGGCCGGCCGAGTTGCCGCCGCCGACCAGGATGATCTCTTCCTGCTTGCACAGCTTGGCTTCGATGGGCGAGGCCCAGTAATACACGCCCCGTCCCTCATACGTTTTCAGGTTCGCCAGCGAGGGGCGGCGGTAGCGCGCGCCGCAGGACAGCACCACCGTGCGGGCGCGCACCTGGGTGCCGTCGCACAGCTTGACGCGCAGGGGCCAGCTATCGCACAGCAAGTTGGCGGCGCTTGCCGGGGTGGCGATTTCGACGCCGAACTTTTGCGCCTGCACATAGGCGCGTCCCGCCAGGGCGCGACCGGAAATGCCGGTGGGAAAGCCCAGATAGTTTTCGATGCGCGCGCTGGCGCCCGCCTGGCCGCCATACGCGCGCTGTTCCAGCGCCAGGACCGATAGCCCTTCGGAGGCCGCATACACGGCCGTGGCCAGGCCGGCGGGGCCGGCGCCCACCACCAGCACGTCGAAGATCTTGTCGCCGGACAAATCAGGCAACATGCCCAGGCAGCGTCCCAGTTCCGCATTGCCGGGATTCTTCATGACCTTGCCGTCGGGACAGACGACCAAGGGCCATTCCTGCGGCGTGGGCTGGTAGCGCTCGGCCAGCGCGGCGGCGGCCGCATCGCTGGCCGGATCGAGCACCGTGTGCGGGTGGCCATTGCTCGATAGAAAACTTTGCAGGTGGAACAGATTGCCATTGCCACGCGGCCCCACCAGCACGGGGCCGCCTGAATTGACTTCGATCAGGGCCACGCGGCGCAGGATCAGGGCGCGCACGATGCGCTCGCCCATTTCCGCTTCCGCCACGATCAGCGCGCGCAGCGATTCCGAGCTGATGACGAGTACCTCCACGTCGCCCACGGCATGGCCATTGACGAGGGCGGGGCGGCCCGACAGCTGCGCCACTTCGGCGATGAAATGGCCGGGGCCGATTTCGCGCATCAGCGAGGTGCGGCCCAGGCCTTCGTGGCGCGTGACGGCGACGAGGCCCGCCAGGATGACCAGCATGCCGAAGCTGCTGTTCCCCGCCTCGAACAGGGTGGCGCCATCCGCGTAGCGGCAGACCTTGCCATAGCGTTGCAGGCGGCGCAGTTCGGCTTCGCTGAAGACGGGGGAAATCTGGTGCATGCGGCCCTGGATGTCGAGGCTGCTGGCCTGGACGGGATCGTCCTGCGTGGTTTCGGGGATGAATTCGGGTGCGCTTGCGCTCATGACTGATCCATTGATTGAATAAGCAAATTACTAAAATAACTAACCGTCACGAGTCTAGCGCATGCGCGCGCGGCCCGCTGGCGCACCGCGCGCGGCCGCCCTGGCATGGCGCAACGCCAGGCGCCATGCGGCCTGACGCACGGGCGGCCTCAGCGGGAGCAGCCTGGCGGGGCGGCGGTTTTTAGCCATACGCCGTCCAGCATCTCATATTAGAATGGGTCTTTGTTGAAATTACTCAAACAGACACGATGGCTTACAAGACACTTGAAGATACGATAGGCAATACCCCGCTGGTGCAACTGACGCGCTTGCCGGGCGCCGATGCGATTGCGCGCAACAACGTCATCCTCGGCAAGCTGGAAGGCAACAACCCGGCCGGCTCCGTGAAGGACCGCGCCGCCATGTCCATGCTCAAGCGCGCTGAAGAGCGCGGCGTCATCAAGCCGGGTGATACCCTGATCGAGGCCACCAGCGGCAATACGGGCATCGCGCTGGCCATGGCCGCCGCCTTGCGCGGCTACAAGATGCTGCTCTTGATGCCAGACAATCTCAGCGTGGAGCGCCGCCAGAGCATGGCCGCCTACGGCGCCGACATTCTGTTGACGCCGAAGACGGGTGGCATGGAATATGCGCGCGACCTGGCCGAGCAGATGCAGAAGGATGGCCGTGGCATCATCCTCGACCAGTTCGCCAACGAAGACAATTCGCGCGCCCACTACGAAAGCACGGGACCGGAAATCTGGCGCGATACGCATGGCCAGGTCACGCATTTCGTCAGCGCCATGGGCACGACGGGCACCATCATGGGCGTGTCGCGCTATTTGAAGGAACAAAATCCCGCCATCCAGATCATCGGTGCACAGCCCGAGGATGGATCGCAGATTCCCGGCATTCGCAAGTGGCCGGAAGCGTACTTGCCGAAAATTTACGACAAGTCGCGCGTGGACCAGGTGGAATACGTGAGCCAGGGCGTGGCCGAGCGCATGGCGCGCAGCCTGGCGGCAGAAGAAGGCTTGTTCTGTGGCATCTCGGCAGCCGGCGCCTGCGAAATCGCGCTGCGCATCTCGCAAACGGTGGAAAATGCGACGATCGTATTTGTCGTCTGCGACCGCGGCGACCGTTATCTCTCGACCGGCGTGTTTCCTGCTTGATAGTTAATACTGGAAAATAAAATCGGCCAGAACGGCCTGAGAACTGCTGGAAATACCCCCTCCCCATGGCGGGGAGGGAAAACCTGCGAAACTGGCAGGATCAGCCTTGTGGCGTTTCGCCTTCTTTTGGCTTGAATTGCTTGTCGCTGATGCGGAATTTGTTACGACGGTCACCCATCAGGTAACGCAGGTCACGGATGCTCAGGTCGCTCACTTCGTGCATGCGGATCAGCAGCGATGCGCCGACAGGCAGGCGGTGGTGGCGGATTTTGCTGATGACCGGTGGCGCCACTTCCAGCGCGCGGGACAAGGCTGCGTCGTTTTTCAGGCGCAGGTTTTCGATCAGGGTATCGAGCAATCTGTTTGGGTTGTACTGGAGCAGATCGTCGGAGTCCGAATCGCTGTTCATATCAATGCCGACTTGGTTTGTCATGATGTTAATGTTCCTTCTGTAGTTGCACTGCAAAGTAAAAAACACTCGGAGCTCGCTCTTGCTGCGTTCATGTTCATTCTTTACTAAAAGGAACAAATTCACACACGGTACGATCCGGGATACAGTTTTTCATGATATATACACAATTGTACAGCAGGATTCCATTTCAGGCCGGAAAGCTCTGTAATCTTGCTTTGGATAAAAAAAGTGTTGTCATGCTGCAACAGCTATTTATTCTTTATTATGCTCTATGATAGAACAAAAATTGTACTTTGACAAAAGTTAAGTATAAAACCATTTCTGTATTCCGTGCCGCACAAAGGCTGGCGAGCGAGGCTGGCACATGTTATCGGCCCCACCATAGACCTGTTTGCTGGTCGCTTCAACATCGCTTACGCTTTCTTACAAGTAATATTATAACTTTACACTGACTTTCGGTTAGCGTGCGCGCACTTGGCTGATGGCTTTGCCCAAGTCGATGACTGACATGGCATAAAAATAACTTCTGTTGTACTGAGTTATAGCAAAGAAGTTATTGCTTGCCAAGTGATACTCAGTTGCTTCTGAACCATTTTGCAGATCAATCAGGCCGAACAACATGTTCTGGGGCGTGGCTGTGACGGTACTCACGCCGGCTTCCTGCAATTCCTCCAGCCGGTACTTGGCTTGCAAGCCCTGGCCGATGAACTTTTCCCAGGCGTGGCTGGACGAGACGGTGACGCGATACGTGCTGATGGCCGGGTCATCGCGCCGCCAGCCGTGTTCGACGAGGAAATGCGCCACGCTGCCGATGGCGTCGGCGGTGGAATTGCGCAAGTCGATGTGGCTATCGCCATCGAAGTCCACCGCGAATTTCATGATGCTGCTGGGCATGAACTGGGGCAGGCCGATGGCGCCCGCATACGAGCCGAGCAGGGTCAAGGGATCGATGCCATCCTTGCGCGCGTACAGCAGCGCGTTTTCCAGTTCGCCCTTGAAAAATTCCATGCGTGCGGCGCGCGTCGGGCTTTCCGGATAGGAAAACGCCAGGGTCGTCAGCGCGTCGAGCACGCGGAAACGGCCCGTGTTGCGTCCGTACACGGTTTCCACGCCGATGATGCCGACGATGATTTCGGCCGGCACGCCATAGTCGCGTTCGGCGCGCGCCAGCGCTTCCGCGTTCGCTTCCCAGAATTTCACGCCCGCATTGATACGCACCGGCTCGATGAAGCGGGCGCTGTAGGCTTGCCAGTTCTTCGGCTTGCCCGGCGGCGCCGGTTTCATCAGCTGCACGGTCGACTCGACATAGCGCACCTTGCCGATCAGGGTATCGAGTTCGGCGCGGTCAAAACCATGCTTGGCGGACATCTCGTCGAGGAAGGCACGCACTTCTTTCCAGTTGGCATAGTCGACAAACTCGCCTTCGAAGTCGAATTTCGCCGGTGCTTTTTTGGCCGTCGCCTTGGCGGGCGGGGCCTTGGCCGCGCGCACGGCACGGGCGCGGTCAGCGGCGGAAATGTTGCTGTTTTCGCCAGCGTGCGCGGTGGACAGGCACAGGGGAAGGGAGAGGAGCAGGCACAGGGCGGAGGTTTTGATCGGTAACAAGGAGCGTCTCATCGGCATTGGGTTAACAGGTGGCGCAAGCTGCGCCGCGCGCGGGATTGTTCGTTTGGGTTGGCATTACCATACTTCATCGTGGCATAGATTGCCAGAAACTGTGCGATGGCGGCGTGCGCCTCTTGTGTGGCCTTGCCTGCGGCCAGGCGCGCAGCATAACCGTGCGGCCCTTCATGCGGCGCACGGCTGTAGCCGCGTCGCGCTTGCTGGCGGCAAAACTGCAGGTACAGGGCGTCGAGCGGATCGCCTTGCCGCGCCTGCCGCCACCAGACCAGTGCACCAGCTGCGGCGGACAGCAGGGCCAGCGCGGCGCAAGCGAGTGCCAGGGTCGTCGCCGGCAGGTTTTTCAAGCGATCGAGCATGGCGCGCTGGCGTTGCGGCGTGGTGTCGAGCACCCAGCTGCTCCAGGCGTGCTCGGCCTGCTGCCATTGCTGGCGCCATGCGGCCAGTGCCCCTGTCGCGCCGCCATCGAGGCCGGCCAGCGCGCGCCAGGCCGTCAGCGGCGACGCGGCCGCTGGCAGGGCGGCATCGAGGTTGCGCTGCGTGCGCAGGGGCGCGACGGCGCTGGTGGGATCGACGCGTACCCAGCCCCGGCCC
This sequence comes from Janthinobacterium sp. 78, assembly GCF_003096775.1. Taxonomy (NCBI): domain Bacteria; kingdom Pseudomonadati; phylum Pseudomonadota; class Betaproteobacteria; order Burkholderiales; family Oxalobacteraceae; genus Janthinobacterium; species Janthinobacterium sp. 78. The sequence goes on from NZ_QENT01000001.1 coordinate 1,824,414, forward strand.
GCCAGCCACACTTCGCTCCAGGCATGGGCATCGGACTGGCGTACGTTCAAGCTGTTGTCGCTAGCGTTGCGCAGGCCGCCCTGGTACCCCGTAACGACGCGCGCGGGAATGCCCATGGCGCGCATCAGCACGACGAAGCTGCCCGCGTAGTGCTCGCAAAAGCCCGCCTGCGTGGTAAACAGGAAGTCGTCGATGCCATGCTTGCCCAGCAGCGGTGGCTGCAGGGTGTAGCGGAAGGGCGCGTGGCGCAAGTGCGTGAGGACGGCGGCGATGGCGGCGGCGGGCGCCAGCGCCTGCGCGCCGCTGCCGCGCAGTGCGCGGGCCCAGGCGATGCTGCGCGGGTTGCTGCCAGCGGGCAAGGCCAGCCATGGCTGTTGCTGGGCCAAAGGCAGCTTGGCCTGCAGCCGGTAGCGGACTTGGGAACTGACGCGGTAATGCACGGTCGAAGTAATGGGCTGTATGGTCAGCACTTCCAGCGCAGACGACACGACATACGGATTGCCAGGCAAGCGTTCGATGCTGCGCGGCAAGTCGAGTGCGAAGATGCGCCGCTGGCCGCTCGCTGGCAAGGTCACTGCGTAGTGGCTGGGCGGCCCTTCCAGCGCGATGTCGATGCGGCTGTCGCTGGCGGGCGTGCGCCGGCCAGCGCCCATGCGCGTCCAGGTGGCGCCATCGTAGTCACCCAGCACAACGCCGCGCCAGTACAGCTGGTCTTGCGGCGGGAGCGGCGTGGAAAAACGGGCCGTAAAGACGGGTTCGTTTGATAGGGCCAGCGAGGCGATGGCGCCCGGCTGCATGCTGTCGGACAAGCCCGTGCGCGCCTGCGCCCCTTCTGATGCTGCGCCCCACAGGGGGCCGTCGACGCGCGGCACGGCAAGAAACAGTACGCACGCCAGGGGAAGGGCCAGCGCCAGCATGCGTCCCAGCAAGCCCAGCCTTTGCGCCAGGCGCGGCTGCAGCGTGCCGTACTGGGCCGAGAGCAGGGCGGCCAGCAGCACGATCATGGTGGCCAGCATCCAGGCGGCGCTGAGGATGCCTTGCGCATGAAAGAAGTTGGCCAGCAGCAAAAAGAAACTGAGGAAGACGAAGACGAAGATGTCGCGCCGGCCATGCATTTCCAGCGATTTCAAGGCTAGCAGCAGGGCCAGCATTGCCACGCCGGGATCGCGTCCCAGCACGCTGCCATAGCTGGCGTACACGCCGGCGATGCCCAGCAAGGCCAACGGCGCCAGCACGGCGAGCGGCGGCTGGCGCCGGCCCCGCACGGTAATGACGGCGCGCCACAGCAGCGGTGCGGCTGTCGCTAGCGACAACCATGGGGGCAGGTGCAGCGCGTGGGGCGCGAGCACCATGGCGGCGGCCAGCAACAGCAGCACAATGTCGGCCTTCTCGCGCGGCATGCCGCTCAGCCAGGCCTTCATGGCATCGCCTGCGCTGGCGGCAAATTGTGCGGCAAATCGTGCGGCGAACCATGCAGGGCCAGTGCGCGCAGGCAGGCGTCGCGCTGGCCGGCACCCAGGGCCGGTGCCAGGGTCAGCACACCCAGGCGCAAGCCATATGGCGAGCCCGTGCTTTCCGCCTGCAGCACCCAGGCGGCCAGGCGCGACAGGCGCGCTTCCGGCGCCAGCGCGTGCAGGGCGGCGTAGTCGAGCATAAGCTTGCCATGCGTGCCATGCGTGCCATGCGCTGCGTCCTTTGGTGCGTCGGCGCCAGGCTGGAATTGCTTGCTGAATAAATGCTCGCCATCATGGCGGGCGATCTGGCGCCAGGCCAGGCGCTGCAAGGGATCGCCCGGTTGGTAGGCGCGCACGCCGGCCAGTTCCAGGGCGCCGCCGGGCAAGTCTGGTGAGTCTGGCCAGCCTGGCTGGCGTGCCTGCTGTATTGTGCCGGCCGGCCACGGCAGTGGAGGCGCATCTTGCTCGGGCTGTGGATATACGAGCACGCGCGCCTCGGGCTGCCAATGGCACCAAGCAACAAACAAGCCCAGCGGAAAACTGCCGGACAGGCGCACGGCTGGCGCATTCAGCCACCCCCGTTGTCGGGTTGGCATGCCGATGCTGACGGCCGTTTCGCCGTGGGCGGCGATATCGGCCAGGCCGGGTGCCGTTGGCGAACCGCTGACGGCCAAGTGGATCGCATGGCGCGGGCGGCGGCTGCGGTTGATCAGGCGCAAGGTGAACAAGGCGTGGCTGCCTGCAAACACGGGCTTGCCCGGCGCGGCGGCCAGCGCCAGGCCCGCCAGGTTGCGGCTGCTAAACAGCATGTCGGCGATGGCGCAGGCGGCCGCGAAATACGTGAGCGCATAGCCCAGGCCCAGGCCGTAATTGACGGCGGCGATCCATAGTGCCAGCAGCAGCGCGGCAAACGCCAGGCCCGCACGCGAGGGGCGGATGTGCACGCGCTGCGCGCCCAGCCAGGGGCGCGTCGGTAGCCATGGAATAGTGCGCCAGCGCATGCCGCTCAGACGGGGATGCTCAACAGCAGATGCTGCAGCAGCGCGCGGCTGTCCACGGAGCCTTGCGCCGCATGCAGGCGGTGGGCGCAGACAGGCAGCAGCACGGCTTGCACATCGTCGGGCGTCACGTGGTCGCGTCCGGCCAGGGCGGCCCAGGCGCGCGCCGCCTGCAACAGGGCCAGCGCGGCGCGCGGGCTGAGGCCGTCGGCAAACACGCCCGGCGCGCGGGTAGCGTGCACGAGGGCCAGCACGTAGTCGACCACGGCGGGTGAGGCGTGGATGGCGCGCAAGCCCGCTTGCGCCTGCAGCAATTCTTCCGCGTTCATCACGGCCGGCAAGGTTTGCAGCATGGCGCGGCGGTCGGCGCCCAGCAGCAGCGCCCGTTCGGCGGCCGCATCGGGGTAGCCCAAGGTGACGCACATGAGAAAACGGTCGAGTTGCGATTCGGGCAAGGGGAAAGTACCCAGCTGGTGTGCACAGTTTTGCGTGGCGATGACGAAAAACGGCTGCGGCAGCGCGTGCGTGACGCCATCGAGCGTTACTTGCCGCTCTTCCATCGCTTCCAGCAAGCCCGATTGCGTCTTTGGCGTGGCGCGGTTGATCTCGTCGGCCAGCAGCACCTGGGTAAACAGGGGGCCTGGATGAAAAATGAAACTGGCGCTGGCGCGGTCATACACGCTCATGCCGGCCACGTCGGCAGGCAGCAGGTCGCTGGTAAATTGCTGGCGCTTCCATTGCAGGCCCAGCGAGATGGCCAGCGCATGCGCCAGCGTGGTCTTGCCTACGCCGGGCACGTCTTCGATCAGCAGGTGGCCCCCCGCCAGCACGCAGGCGAGGGTCTGGCGGATCTGCAAGTGTTTGCCGACGAGAACTTCGCCGATTTGCTGTGCGGCCTGGTGTATTTTCGAAAACATGTTATTTCTATCACAATACAACGGATTATTTAATTTACAATCGCTTTGGCCAAGTCAAACGGCGGCGCCCGCCAGTTGCGCGCTCGTGGTAGATTAGAGTCACAGCAAAGGCGGCAAGGGCAGCACAGACCAGCCAGTGATTTTATGCGAGAACGCGCCAGGCAGGCAGGAATGCTCTGCAGTGATTCCGGCGCGCGTTCCCGGTATGGATAGAGAGCAGAGACAGAGGTAACCAGTACAGCGCATGAGCACAGCCATTTATACCCATCCCGATTGCCAGCGCCATGAAATGGGCGACTGGCATCCTGAATCGCCGGCCCGCTTGCAGGCCATCAACGATCAATTGATCCTCGCGCATATCAGCGACCTGGTCGAGCACCGCGACGGCGTGCGTGCGCAATTGTCCGACATCGAGCGCAACCACAGTGCCACGGCCATCGGCCTGGTGCGCGACAATGTGCCGGCCGAGGGCGACTACTATCCGCTCGACGGCGACACCTTGCTCAACGCGCACAGCTATGAGGCGGCCCTGGCCGCCGCTGGCTCGGCCGTGACTGCCACGGACGCCGTTATCGATGGCGAGATCAGCAACGCCTTTTGCGCGATCCGACCGCCCGGCCACCATGCGCGGCCCAGCGAGCCGATGGGTTTCTGCCTGTTCAACAATGTCGCCATCGCCGCCAAGCATGCGCTCGACGTGCGCGGCCTCGACCGAGTCGCCATCGTCGACTTTGACGTACATCATGGCAATGGCACGGCCGAATCCGTGGCAAATGATCCACGCATCCTGATGGTGAGTTTTTTCCAGCACCCGTTTTATCCGTACAGCGATGTCGAGTCCTATACGGATACGCGCGTCAACGTGCCCGTGCCAGCCCGCTCAAAGGGCGATGCCGTGCGCCAACTGGTGCTTGACCACTGGCTGCCGGCACTGCACCGGCAGCAGCCGCAGATGATTTTCATTTCCGCCGGTTTCGATGCCCACCGCGAAGACGATGTGGGCGGCATGGGCCTGGTGGAGGCTGACTACACGTGGCTGACGCAGCAAATGATGGCCGTGGCCAATCAGTATGGCAAGGGCCGCATCGTCAGCTGCCTCGAAGGGGGCTACAACCTGTCGTCGCTGGGCCGCAGCGTGGCGGCGCACGTGAAGGCGCTGGCGGAGCTGTAACGCTGCAGCGAACTACAGCAAGCTGGGACGGCTGCTGGAATTGGTGTGGCGGTGGGTCTGGTAGTCGAGCGCGTCGCCGGCCATGAAGCGGCGCCAGGCTTGCGTGTAGACGAGCGATGATTTCTCCGCGTCGAAGCTGTTGAGCTGGAGCATGTCGCGGTGGTGCTTGATTTCATTGACCAATTGGTCATACAGCATTTGCAAGCCATAGCTGTCGGCGCTCTGGCGTTTCAGGCGCTCTTCCAGCTGCGCCACTTGCCCCTGCAACTGCCGGCATTCCTTCTTCCAGTCATTGCGCGGCATGCGCTTGGGCGCCATGCCAGTGTGTTCCATCATCATATCGACCTATCCCCATCGCGTATCTCCCTGCACCTGGCGGAGCCAGCCTGGAAATAATTGCTTTTCATTTAAGAGGCGATATTAGAGCATACTTTTTTATTGCTTGCAGTAAATATAAAAATCCTTGCGGAAATATCTGACACGGCTTCCCGGGGCGTATCACTGGCGTTGTACTGCCTTCAAGGGCGCAGCGGGGGCGGCTTCGGCCATGTGGCCGTCGTCGGCATACGTGAGGGTCAGCAGGGTATTGTCGTCCCAGCTTGCGTCATGCAGCGGCGGCACGTAGCGCTGGCGGTCTTGCGTGACGCGGATCTCCAGCGCGCGCTCGCCCGAGCGCGCCTGCACGGCGGCGAGGTTGCGCGGTACGGGATACAGCACGTGGATCAGCGACGAGTGGCACGGTCCGCCCGCCAAGCGGAACAGGTTGCGCCGCATAAACGGCAACTGGTCCTGTTCGACGGCCCAGCGGATTTCGCATTCCAGGCGCAAGTCGCCCAGGCGGCGCACGTTCGCGGGCAGTCCCGGCGTGTGGATGTCGGCGCGCCAGCGCAGGGTGTCGCGCTTCTTGTTGCTGACCAGGTCGGCATTCGCATCGTAGGCCGTCTTGTCGCGCGTCAAGGTGAAGCCGCCATCCGCCGCCAGCGGCACGGGGATCGACAGGTTGTCGGCCGACAGGTGCAAGGTCACGCCATCGAGCCTGGCCTGGGGCGTGGCGGGGACCAGCATGAAGCGCAGCGGCGCGCCCGGCGCCAGGCGCTGGTGGTCGGCATACGCGTCGAGTCCCTTGAGCATGGTGCGGTAGGGGCGCAAGTCGGGATCGCGCGTGCCTTGCACGTCGACAACCTGCTGCATTTCCTGGTTCACTGGGTCGCCAGGCGCCGCCGTTGGTTCCTGGGCCATGGCGGGCAGCAGGCAGGTGGAAAGGGCGGCGAGGAGACAAAGACGGGGAAGATGCATGGAATGCGTGCCAGGTTGAGCGTGCAATGGGGAAACCAGTCCAGGCTGGACGGACTGCGGATCTTATCATTCAAGTAACTGCCAAATTATCACCAATTGTCTCGTTCGCGTCGCACGGCTGGTGCTGGCGGCGGAAAATGCGACGTCGTGGCGGCAACCACGTAAAATAGCGGATTGACTGAACGAACTGAAGGCAAGAGCATGGCGATACAATGGTACCCAGGACACATGAACGCGGCCCGCAAGAAAGCGGCCGAGACCATGGAAAACACCGACCTGGTGATTGAAGTGGTGGACGCGCGCCTGCCGGCAGCCAGTTGCAATCCCATGGTGGACGAGTTGCGCCTGTTCCGCCAGCGCCCTTGCCTGAAGATCCTCAACAAGACCGACCTGGCCGATCCTGCCGCCACGGCCGCCTGGGTCGCCTATTTCAATGCCCAGGAAGGCGTGACCGCGTACGCGATGACGACCAAGAAGCCGGGCGACGTGGCGCGCATCCCTGACCTGGCCAAATCGCTGGCGCCGCACCGCGGCGTGCCAACGAAACCGCTGCGCATCATGATCATGGGCATCCCCAACGTGGGCAAGTCGACCCTGATGAACGCGCTGCTGAAAAAGCGCGTGGCCAAGGTGGGCGACGAGCCGGCCGTGACGAAAATGCAGCAAAAGCTGTACCTGGACAAGAACACCATCCTGGTCGACACGCCTGGCATGCTGTGGCCGAAGATCGCCATCCCCAGCGATGGCCTGATGCTGGCCGCCAGCCACGCCATCGGCTCGAACGCGCTGATCGAAGAAGAAGTGGCCGTGTTCCTGGCCGAGGAATTGCTCAAGCGCTATCCGGCCTTGCTGGCGGCGCGCTATGGCACCAAGGTCGATGAAGTCGACGCCATCGGCGTGGTCGAAGGTATCGCCGCCAAGCGCGGTTTCCGCATCAAGGGCGGCGATTACGATTTCGAGAAAGCCTCGCATACCTTGCTGCTCGACTACCGCAGCGGTATCCTCGGTCGTATCTCGCTGGAAACGCCGGACACGCGCGCGGCCTTGATGGCCCAGCACGCGGCCGAGATGGCGGAAAAAGCGGCCATAGCGGCAGCGATTGCCGCCGAAAAAGCAAAAAATGCGGCGCGCGGCAAGCGCGGGACGTAATTCAAGCGACAGCCATGCAAAAAGCGCCGCGACATCACTGTCGCGGCGCTTTTTTTATACGCTGCCCGATTATCCGAACCTGAAGCTGGTCACTGCCAGCGCGCCAAAAAAATCGTCCTCGTGGTACACCACGTGCGCCGCTTCCTGCTCGGCCGCACCGAGCGCCACCATCAACGGCAGCAGATGGTCTTCCTGCGGATGGGCCTGGCGCGCACCGGGCGCCTGGTCCCAGGCCAGCAATTGATCCAGCCTTTGTTCTGGCGGCAAGGCCATCGTCTGGCGCAGCCAGGCATCGAACTGCTGCGAGGCGACGGCGCCCGCCTGGCCGAACTGGCGCAGGTTATGGTAAGACAAGCCGCTGCCGACGATCAGCACGCCTTGCCGGCGCAAGCTGGCCAGCGCGCGGCCCACCTCGACGTGCGTGAGCGGATCGTAGCCGTGTTTCAGCGACAGCTGCACCAGCGGCACGTCCGCCTGCGGGTAGATGGGAAACAGGGCGCTGAAGGTGCCGTGGTCGAAACCCCGTTCGTGGTCGAGGCGCGCCGGGTGGCCGGCCGCATCGAGCAACTGTTTTACCTGCGCCGCCAGTGCCGGCGCGCCCGGTGCCGGGTACTGGATCTGGTAGGTATGCGGCGGAAAGCCCGAATAATCGTAGATCATGCCCGGCTGCGGACTGGCCGAAACGAGGAACTGCGGCCCTTCCCAGTGCGCCGTGACCACCAGCACGGCCTTGGGACGCGCGCCGAGCTGGCGCGGGATATCCTGCAACGATGCTTCCAGCACGTCGTAGCGCCCGCCGAACTGCTCTTTCATGAACGGCCACGGGCCGCCGCCGTGCGACAGGAAATAGGTGGGGAAAGTGTGCTCTTGCATGGCGGCTCCGCTGTGGAATGGCTGATGCTATCGATGATAGTCATGCGCGGTCAGTTGATCAAGATCGCAATTATTGATATATCATTTCCATTTTGTTGATGATGGGATGGTCATGGATACCTTGCGCAGCATGCGCGTGTTTCGCGCCGTGGTGGAACTGGACAGTTTCGTGCGCGCCAGCGAGCGCCTCGATCTGTCGCCGGCCATGGTCAGCAAGCACGTGATGCACCTGGAACGCCACCTGGGCGCGCGGCTGCTGAACCGCAGCAGCCGCCACCTGAGCCTGACGGAAATCGGCAAGGTGTACTTCGAACAGTGCCGCGACATGCTCGACAACCTCGACGAGGTGGAAGCGACGGTGGGCCGCACGACGGTGGTGCCACGCGGCATGCTGCGCCTGAGCGCCCCCGTCTGGTTCGCCAACGCCATCTTTACGCGCACCCTGGTGGCTTACCGCGAGCGCTTTCCGGAAGTCACGTTTGACATCGACTTGAGCGGAAGAGTCGTCAACCTGGTGGAAGAGGGCTTCGACCTGGCCCTGCGCGTCAGTCAGGCGCCATCGCCGAGCCTGATCGCGCGGCCCATCGGCAGCATCGCCTTTCATCTGGTGGCCGCGCCCGCCTACCTGGCGCGCGCGGGCCAGCCTGTGGTGCCGCAGGATCTGGCGCAGCACGCCATGATCAGCTATTCGCTGTTGTCAAATGGCAATGAATTGACGTTTGATGGCCCGCTGGGACACGAGACGGTGAAGTTTTCGCCCGTGCTGCAATGCAATAACGAAAGCCTGCTGCACGCGGCCGCGCTCGACGGCATGGGCATCGCCCTGCTGCCATCGTGGCAAACGGATGCGGACCTGGCGGCGGGGCGGCTGGTGCGCCTCTTCGACGGCTACCAGTTGGCGGGCGGCAAGGTGTACGCCGTCTACACGAGCCGCCGCTACCTGTCCTCGAAAGTGCGCACCTTCATCGACTTCCTCGCCGACGAAGGGCGCCTGGGGACTTGATTACGCCAGTGAGCGCTTGACGTCGATCAGCGCGAACAGGCGCGCGCTGCGCATCCACGCCAGCACCAGCGCCGCCAGCTGCGTCACCAGGAAGCCGGCAACGATGGCCAGCGGACCGGGTGCGGCCAGGTTCAGGCGCGCCACGCCCAGCAGCGCATACAGCGCCAGTCCCAGCAAGGTGATGACGAGGTAGATGGCCAGGCTGGCCAGCGGACGCCGGCGCAGCATGCCCAGGCCCCGCCACCAAGCCTTGACGGCCGAGGTGCGGCGGCGGTCGACGGCCAGCGCCGCGCGACCGGCGTCGAGCGTGGCGCAGGCCAGCAGGAACAGCACGCCCGTGAGCAGCAAGGCCAGGTGGCGGGCCAGGTCGGCGTCCGCTTCCAGGATGGCTTTCGCCGCCTGCTTGTCGGCCAGTTTCAGCGCGCCGGCGCCGATCGCCAGCGCCACGCCCAGCGGCACGATGCTCCACAACAGCATGCGCAGCATGCGGCCGTATTCGCTGAAGGCGCCCGTCAGCAGGGGGCCGAAGCCGAGCGGCGCCGGCGCACGTGCGGCCGTCACCACCAGGCCGCTCAGCAGCGGCGACAGCAGCAGGGCCAGCACGATGCCCGTGATGGCGGCCTGGCTGATGGCGGCCCCGTTGCGTCCCGTATTGGCCATCAGGTCGGCCAGGGTCATCAGGTCGAGCTTGTGCGCCAGGGTTGCCGCATGCACGGCGTTATCGAGGCTGGCGCCCAGGGTGCGCCAGAGGGGAATGACGGCAAGGATGGCGGGGATCAGCAGCAGGCCTGCCCACAGCAGCAGCAAGCGCCATTGCAAGGCGGCGCGGCTGGCGCGCGTGGTCAGGGTCAGGCCGTTGGCCCGTGTCTTGGAAGTGGCGCTCATACGATGGCAATCAGGGAAAGGAGGTATTGGAAGACGGCAGCAAGGTCGAAGCTCCAGCGCCGCGAGGCCGAGGTATCGGCTTTCAGGGTGCGGCCGTCATCGAGCTTGTTGACGTCGAGGTAGTGCACGCGGTCGGGGTCCAGTTCGGCCGAGACGGCCTTCACGGGCTTGCTCCAGGTGTAGCGCTGCCACAGCTGTTCGTTGTCCCACACCACGCGTTCGGACGTGCCGTCGGCGAACTTCACCAGCAGCACCTGCGGCACGGGCGCGCCGCGGCGGCGCAGGACCACGCTGGTGAGATACGGATACGGCCCGGTGCCGGGTTTGGCGTCCGGGTGCGCCTGGTCCCACGCCTCGCGCACTTTTTTCTCCTCTTTTTCCAGCGCTTCGGCCGTATGTTCCACGCGCTTGCCGTTCACCAGCGCCGTGCCGGCCAGCGGCGTCTGCTCTTCGCTGGTGAAGGTGCCAATGCGATCGTCGATATTCGCGCTGGCATACACTTGCTGCGCGAAGACCTGCTCCACGATGCGGCGCTGGCCCGTTGCCTCGGCTAGCGTTTCGCGCAGGTCGGCCACGCTCGGATGGCGGAATTTCCACTGTTCGTAATAGGCCTTGAAGCCCCGTTCCATGGCTTCGCTGCCGATGCGCGCTTCCAGGTCGCGCATGGTGGTGGCCGTGCGGCTATAGACGGGGCCCACGCCTTGCAGGCGGTTCCACGCGTTCTGGCCCAGCGGGTCGGCCGCATCCTGGCGCGGCGCGGCCATGCGCTCGAATTCGAAGACCTTGAAGACGGGATCGAAGCCCAGGCGCTTGAGCAGGGGCGTGGTGGCGTGGATGTGCTGGCCGCGCGCGCGCAGCATGCGCTGGTCCCAGTACTCGTTCAAGCCTTCGTCGAGCAGCGGTTCCTCGAATTCGTTCGAGGCCAGGATGCCATAGAAATAGCCATGGCCGAATTCGTGGATGGTGACGAAATCGAGGCCGAATTCGGGTATGGTCTTCGGCTGCAGGTTGGCGTAGCTCGAGGCCGTGATGAAGGTCGGATATTCCATGCCGCCCGCTTCGGCCGCGTTAAACGGCGGAATCACCACCGTCAGGGTTTTGTACGGATACGGGCCCAGGGTGCGCGAGAAATACGTGAGCGAGTCCTTCGCCGCCTGCAGCGCGGGCGCCGCGTTCGATGCATATTCGGGCGGGTATAGCACCTTGATGGCCACCGGCGGGCTGCCAGGGCCGCTCCAGCTGCCCGTCAGTGGCTGGGCGCTGCGCTTGTCGGCCGTCCAGGCAAAATCGTGCACGTCGCCCTGCACATAGTGATGGGTGAGCATGCCGTTCTTTTCCTGCGGCGCGCCCTGCAATTCTCCCGTGGCGCCCACCGTGTATTCCTTGGGCACGGTCAGCTTCACGTCATAGTTGCCGAAATCGGCGTAGAACTCCGAATTGAGGTGGAATTCATGCGCGTTCCAGCGCGCCGCGGTGGCGCCCCGTTCGCCGGGCAGTTCCAGCACCGCGATCTTCGGGAACCACTGGCCCACCAGGTGGAAGCTGCCGAAATAGCCGGTGCGCGCTATCACGCGCGGCAGCTGGTCGAAGAAGCGGATGTCGAGTGTCGTCTCGGCGCCCGGCGCGACGGCCTGCGGCAAGTCGACGCGCACGACGGTGCGGTCGGTGGCCGGGCCGTTGTCGGGCTGGACGAAATGCCAGGGCGCCTTGGCGCCGTTCTGCGTCATGCCGCGCAGTTCGATGTAGCCCCATTCGCCGTCGCGCGTGTCGACGCCCGAGCGAAAGCCCGTGTCGAGCTTGCGCTTCTCGGTAAAGAAGGTCGAATGTTCGCCTTCGAACGCGTTCAGGTACAGATGCAGGTAGACGCTGCTGACGGCTTGCGCGCTGCGGTTGCGCCAGCGCAGTTTCTGCTGGCCGTCGATCGTGTGCTTGACGGGATCGAGCGTCGCTTCGATCTGGTAGTCGACCACGCGGTCCGACAGGGTCGCTTGCTTGCCCGTGCGCGCGCCGCCCCAGGCGTTGCTGGTGCTGGGCGTGCTGACGGCCGACGCGTTCGGCGACGCCAGAGCGATGCCGTCGGCGGACGGCGCCAGCGGCAAGGGCGCGCCGGCCGGCTTGCCTTGTCCCGGCTGCGCGAACAGCTCGGCCTGCAGGGCGAGGCCGGCCAGCAGCAGGGCGGCGATGGAGAGGGCTTTGAGCTTGCCCGAGATGGGGAAAAAACCAATGCTGCGGCGCGTGCAGCGGAGACTTGGCGGCCCCTGGCGCGATGTGCTACGACTTTCCATGCGTGACTCCCACAGTGACTTCTTATTGTTAATTTTCAAATGCAGTCGGCTGCACCCAGGATCGCCGGGCGCAGCTTAATATACCTACAAAAATGCCAAATCACCAATAAAATATTGGCATAAGGAAAGTACCACCGGGCTGGCGCTTGCCGCGCCGCGCGTATAATGATTCGCTTTTTGCCATCCTCCCGTTTCACTACCGTGCGTGCCCCGATAGCGCACCCAGCTTGCCAACATGATGCCTGCCCCTTCCGCCCTGACCATCGCCATGCGTACCTTGCTGCTGTGCGCCCTGGCCATGCCGGCGTGCGCGCAGGAGCTTGAATCGCCTGCCGCGCCGCCATCCGTGCAGCAGCACGGCGGCGCGGCAGGCGTCACGCATGGCGACTTGTCCACCGAACTGGCGCAGGGCGGCCAGCACAGCGTGCGCGGCGCTCTGTCGCGCGACCAGGACGGCATGTCGCTCGATGTGGCCATCGATGGCCTGCGCAATGGCAATTACCGCGATGGCAGCGTGTTTCACCAGCGCGGCTTCAACGGCGGCGCGGAATGGAAGCTGCGCCAGGGGCGTTTCGGCTTCAGCGCCGACCAGCTGAACCAGGACACCCGCTATCGCGCGCCCGAGGCGCCGTTCCTGGCCTTGCTGGCCGCCCGCCCGGAAGACCTGTACCGCTATGAAGTGCGGCGCGCCAGCGCCTTCGTGCAGCGCTATGTCGGCAGTTTCGAGCTGGGCGTGGAGCTGTCGCAGCGGGAAAAGCGCGCCACGGCCCAGTATGCGGGCGAGGACGGCAGCAGCGAATCGCGGTACAGCAGCCGCCGCCGGCAACTGGCGCCGCGCGTGCGCCATTACGGCAAGGTGGGTGGCGTGGGCACGGATACGGAAGCGGGCCTGGACCTGATGCAGTGGGAAAGGCGTTCGGGGCGCGATGGCGATGGGCAGCGTCGCCAGTATTCGCGCGCGCTGCTGCTGCGCGAAGAGCTGGCGTTCGGCGGCCCATATGCGCCGCGTCTGCTGCTGGGCTTGCGGCATGAACAGTTCCAGCTCGATCCGGCCGACATGCCCGCCGGCGGCAGCGACTGGGAAAACCAGAACGCCTGGGACGTGCAGGGCAGCCTGCAGCTGCGCCCGCAGCTGAGCGTGTACGGCAAGGCCGCGCGCAGCTACCGCATCGATGACGACGGCTATACCCGCGCCGGCTACCGCCCCCTGGCGGGACAGCTGCGGCGCGAAACGGAAGTGGGCGCTACCTTCGGCGACGCGGCGCGCAGCGCTTCCGTGCGCATCTTCAGCGAGCGCCTGAGCAACCAGATCGTCTTCGACCAGAGCCTGGGCCAGCTGGGCTTTGCGGGCAACCTCGACCCCTCGCGCCGCGACGGTATCGCCATCGAGGCCAGCATGGCGCTGGCGCGCGACTGGCGCCTCGACGCGCAGGTACGGCAAGTGCATGCGCGCTATGACGATTACACCTACGACGGCCCGGATATCGCCCTCGTGCCCAAGACCCTGGCCAGCCTGCGCCTGTACTGGACGGGGCAGGCCGGCGCGAGTGCCGACGTGGGCGTGCAATGGCTGCGCGCCCTGCGCTATGGCCCCGATTTCGACAACAGCTGCCTGGCGCAAGTGCCCGCGTTCGCCACCGTGGACGGGCGCTATGTGCGCAAGCTGGGCGCGTGGGAGCTGGAACTGGCCGGCAGCAACCTGGCCAACCGCCGCCATTACGGCGATGCGCCCGGCTGTCGCTCCAGCATTTACCTCAACGATGCGCGCCAGCTGCGCGTGTCGGCGCGCTACCATTTCTGAGGCAGGGGCGCAGCGGGGCTTAAATGCGGCTTAAGCGGGCGCAAAGCGGGGCGACAAATACGGCTTTTTTCCGCCCTGGCTTCATCGACCGGCGCAAAAAGTGGTAATCTCGCCCCGTTCACGACCACTTTATGATGAAGGATTAATATGCGTTTTCTGCGTTTCTTGCGTCCCCTGCTCGCCGCCGTCACCCTGGTGGCGGCCACCGGCGGCGCCATGGCTGCCGATACCGGCTTTACCACGCTTCCGACGCCAGTGCGCACGGACACGGGCAAGAAGGTGGAAGTGGTCGAGTACTTCATGTATTCCTGCCCGCATTGCTACGCGCTCGATCCTTTGATGCACGACTGGGTCAAGAAGCAGGGCGACAAGATCGCCTTCCGCCGCATCCACCTGGCCTTCTCCGGCCCGAAAGACCCGCAGGCGCACGCGTATGCCACCCTGGAAGCGATGGGTCAGCTGGAGCAGTTCCACGACAAGATCTTCCGCGCCATCCACGTCGAGCGCAACCGTCTGAACCGTGATGACGCCATCCTCGACCTGCTGGTCAAGAACGGCATCGACAAGGCCAAATACCTGGACATGTTCAATTCCTTCGGCGTGCAGACCAAGCTGAAACGCAACGAACAGCTGATCACCGCCAGCAAGATCGACAGCGCGCCGACCATCGTCATCGACGGCCGCTTCGTCACGTCGCCGTCGCAGCTGTCGCGTCCCGGCCAGTCCGAGCCGCAGACCCAGGCAGCGACCCTGCGCGTGATGGATGAACTGGTGGCACGCACGCTGAAAGAGCGTGCACCCGCGCCAGCGAAGAAGTAAGCGCAGAGCGCCATGAAACAGCTGCCCTGGACTTTGTGCGTACTGGCCCTCGCCCTCGTGGCGTGGCTGGCGCTTGCCGTCGTCAGCGTGGAAAATCAGCGCAATGCGCTGGTGACCAAGGCGTGCGTGGACCCCGCGTTCAAGAACGAGGTCGACGCGAAATGCCTGGCGTCCGTGCAGTCGCGCGAACACTGGTGGCAGCATCTGACTTACGCCATGACGCATTTCCGAAATTGAATGCGCCTGCATGAAAACCCGCCGCGCGCGGGTTTTTTTTCGTTTGCGTATGATGAAGCCACAACCATCCTGGAGGAACGATGAAGGAAGTGATCCTGATTACCGGCAGCAGCCGCGGCATCGGCGCGGCGACGGCGCTGCTGGCGGCGCGCCAGGGCTATGCCGTGTGCATCAACTATGTGCGCGATGCGCAGGCGGCCGAGGAATTGTGTGCGCGTATCGTCGCCGGCGGCGGCGAGGCGATCGCCGTGCAGGCTGACGTGGGCGACGCAGCGGACGTGGAACGGCTGTTCGGCGAAGTCGATGCTCGCCTGGGCACGCTCACGGCGCTGGTCAACAATGTGGGCGTGCTGGAGCAGAAATGCCGGCTGGCCGACATTTCCGTGCAGCGCCTCGAGCGCGTGCTGCGCACCAACGTGATCAGTTATTTCCTGTGCTGCCAGCAGGCCGTGCGGCGCATGTCGACGGCGAACGGGGGCCAGGGCGGGCGCATCGTGAATGTCTCGTCGGTGGCCGCGCGCATCGGCTCCCCGGGCGAATACATCGATTACGCGGCTTCGAAAGGCGCCGTCGATACCTTGACCCTCGGGCTGGCGAAGGAAGTGGCGGCCGAAGGCATCCGCGTCAATGGCGTGCGGCCCGGCATCATCTATACGGACATCCACGCGTCTGGCGGCGAACCGGGACGGGTGGCGCGCCTGGCGTCCGGCGTGCCGATGCAGCGCGGTGGCGAGCCGGAAGAAATCGCCGACGCCATCGTGTATCTGCTGGGGCCGGGCGCGACGTATGTGACGGGCAGCATTCTCGACGTGGCGGGCGGGCGCTAAAGGTTACGCTTTGGCTGGCGCGGCCTTGGCCGGCGCCGAATGGGGCGTGATCACCACGGTGCAGGTGGTGCCGGCCACCAGAAAATGCCCTTTTGATTGCTCGTCGATGTGGATGCGCACGGGCACGCGCTGCGCCAGGCGCACCCAGTTGAAGGTGGGATTGACGTCGGCCAGCAGTTCGCGGCCCGTGGCGGCATCGCGGTCAGTGATGCCGCGCGCGATGCTTTCGATGTGGCCATGCAGGGTGCCGCCGCTCATCAGATTCATTTCCGCCTTGTCGTCCTGCGCCAGCAGGCCCAGTTTGGTCTCTTCGAAGTAGCCGACGACGTAGTACGAGGCGCTGTCGATGACGGCCAGCTTGGGGGCGCCGACGGCGGCGAAATCGCCCTTGTGCACGTTCAGGTTCGTTACATAGCCGCTGACGGGCGCACGCACGGTGGTGCGTTCCAGGTTCAACTGGGCCAGCGCGCGCGCGGCCACGGCGGCCTGCACTTGCGACGAGGCCGAGCTGGCGGCAAACGCCGCGCTTTCGCGGCTTTCCGTCGAGATGATGCTGGCGTCCAGATTGGCGCGGCGCTGCGCTTCCTTGCCGCGGCGGCCCATTTCCGTTTTTTGCGTGGCCAGCATGGCGTCGGCCTGCGCCAGCGCGCTGGCATAGCGTTCCTTGTCGACGACGAACAGCACATCGCCCTTTTGCACCACCTGGTTATCGCGCACCAGCACGTCCGTGACGGTGCCGGCCACGTCGGCGCTGATGTTGACGATGTCGGCCTTGATGCGGCCGTCGCGCGTCCACGGCGACTCCATGTAGCGGTCCCAGACGGTCTTGCCGATCCACAGGGCTGCAGCCAGCAGCAGCAGGGTGATGGCGTAGCGGGTCAGTTTGCTTACCATGTCGGTAGCCTTTCCTTGATGGGGTTGAACAGTTTTTTTTATTTGCAGAGCTATTTGTACAGCGATAAGGTCAGCGCGCCGAAGATGGCGATGAAGATGCACAGCCGCGCCAGCGACGGGTGCCACACCATGCGGTACACGCCCAGCCAGCCCAGCACGCGGTCGAGCAGAGTTTGCAGGCCGATGCTGAGGATGAACAGCGGCAGCAGGGTAGGAATCAGAATTCCGAACAGGGCGAATTCACGCGGCATGGTGGTCTCCGGCGCCAGGCGCCATATGGTCGAGTAATGAGGTGTAGATCGAGTGCAGGTCGGCCAGCGCGGTCTGCAGGCGCGCGCTACGTTCGGCGCTTGCATCGACTTCCGTTTGGGCTGCGCGCACCACGGCGCCCGCCTGCAGGGTGGCGGCCAGCGCCGCTTGCAGTGCCGTGTCGCTGCGCGTGCGCAGCCAGCCGGCGATGTGTTCCACGCACTGCTGCAGCGCGTGGCGCGTGGCGCCCGGGCGGGCGGTTGCGATCAGTTCGCGCAGTTCGATCACGGAATGGCCGATTTCCAGCAGGGTCAAGGCCTGGCGCACGACGGCGCGCGTGGCCACGCCCGGCGCCGGTCCGGCCGCCGCATTGAGCTGGCTGAGGAGGTCGCGCACGCGGTTGTCGAAACGATGCTTGACTCGTCGCGCCGGTGCCGTGCACGCATGCAGCGCTTCGCGCCACAGGGCGCGGCCGATGTGGTCCTTGTGGCCCATCGTGTGCTCGGGCAGCAGCACGGCAAACACGAGGGCGGCCAGCATCAGGCCGACGATCAGCGCCATGCCCGTGTTCAAAAAGGCCGCGCCATCGACATGCATCACGTTCGCCGGCGCCATCTGCGTGATGAAAGTCGACACGCCCAGGCCCACGCCGAGCTTGGCGGGATTGGTCATCAGATACAGGCCGACGGCGAGGAACGGTGTAAAACTCAGTACCAGCATGGGGAAGCCGTCGCCGTGCACCAGCACGAAATACACGCAGACGAGCGACAGCGGCATGGCGATGAAAAAGCCCGTCAGCACTTGCCGGATCATCAGGATGGGGCGCGGCGAGGACGAGGCCAGCGCGCAGAACACGGCCGCCATCAGCATCGCCGTGCTGGCGTAGGGCCAGGCGAGGAAGTAGGCGCCCAGCGCCAGCAGGGCCAGGCTGATGGCCGCGCGCGCGCCGCTGGCGATGACCAGCGCGGGCGGCGTCTTCGGCGCATACGCCTGCGGCGTGCTTACTTCCAGCGGCGTGTCATGAACGAGGCTGAAATACACTTCGTGAAAGCGGCTCATGTCGCGCGCGAAGCGTTCGAGCAGTTCGCACACGGTGTCGAAGTCGATGCGCTGCGCATGCGCGACTGGCGCCGCGTCAATATCTGTGCGCGCCTGCGCCAGCGCCGTTTGCAGATACCGCTGCATGGTGTCGAGCGAGTCTTGCGACGGCGTCGCTTGCAGCGCCTCGGCGACGATGGCGTACAGGGGCGCGCACGCCTGCATGACCTGGGTTTCGCCATCGCGCTGCAGGCGGTCGAACAGGCGGTGGAAGGTATAGAAGGTGGTCAGCGCCGTCATGAAGGTGGCGTTGAAGGCGTGCAGCTTGCGGTTTTGCGCACGCACGTGACCCACTTTGCTGGTCACTTCGAACAGCGCGGCCGAGCGGCCCAGTTCCAGCGCCGCCACGTCGGCGGCAAACTGCAAATGCGTCAGTTCCACCTGCGCCGGCGTGAGCTGTTGCTGCAGCACGTCCTGGCAAAAGGTCAGAAATTTGCCATAGCGCGCCTGTACCGTGCGCATCACCTGCGTGCCCTGGTGACGCGGCAGCAGCACGCTGGAGACGACGGCCGAGCAGATGATGCCCAGGCCCACTTCGGCCACGCGCGTGACGGCCAGCGAGAACACCTGCATCGGCTGCTCGATGGCGGGCAGCACGATCATGCAGGCCGTGTAGCCGGCCAGCACGTACACATACGACTGGGCGTTGCGGTGCAGGGCCGAGCCGCTCGTGCACAGGCCCACCCACAGGGCCAGGCCGGCGAACAGCAGCACGGGCTGCTGCGGGAACAGGCCGATCAGGGTCAGCGCGGCCGTGCATCCGAGCAGGGTGCCGCACAGGCGGTAAAAGCTTTTTTCCAGCACCATGCCGCTGCTGGGCAGGGCCAGGATGATGGTGGTGGTCATCGCCGTGCTGGGCGAATCGAGGCCCAGGCGGTAGGCCAGCCACAGGGCGCAGAACGCGGCGATGAGAGTCTTGCCGACGTAGATCCAGCGTTCGCCTTCCGTCGTGCGCCAGTCTTGCAGCGCCAGCGCCAGCCAGTGGACCGCCCGGCTCAGGGGGCCATATGTAGGTGTTGTGGCTGGCGTCATCGATAGGCTATCAGTTCTGGTTGTTGAGATTATTCAGGTTGCGCAACTGGCGCACGTACAGCTTGTCGAGCACTTGCAGCTCTTCTTGCGTAAAGCCCTCGTACAGGGCCGAGGTTTCCTGGTACACGTCGGGCAGCGCCGTTTCGATCAGCGCGCGGCCCTTGTCGGTCAGCGAGATCATCACCGAGCGGCGGTCGCCGGGGCGCGTGCCGCGGTGGATCAGGCCGCGCGTTTCCAGGTCGTTGCAGACGCGCGTCAGGTTGGCCGGCTTTTCATGGCAGGCCATGCCCAGGGTGCAGGCGTTCGAGGTTTCGTCATCCGTGCCGTACAGCACGGCCAGCACCATGTAGCTGGCATCGACCAGGTCATGCTTTTTCAGCGCGGCATTGGTCAGGTCCTTCATGCCTTTTTGAATGTGGTACGTCATGCGCAGCAGGCGCATCAGTTCCATGGGGAAGCCTGGCATGCGCGTGCGGATGTTTTGCAGCCGCTTGGAGGTGGCGTCAAAAGCGGTCATGTCAATTCCTTCATGTGTGAATAAAGTTCCGATTGTATCTTGTTGAGCTAGGGCAATGCCAGGATTGCCACACTAGATGCCGCCTCCTAATGCATTCATCAAGGAAACGTACAGATCCAGTTCGCGCGCCCCATTTTGCGCCTGCTGCTGTTCTTCCGCCAGCAGTGCCACTTGCGTGTTGAGCATGGCGATGGCGTCGCTCATGCCCGCCTTGTAGGCCTTTTCCGCCAGGTCGCGTGCGCGCTGCGCCGTGGCCAGCGCCTGCACGGTCAGCTGGTGCTGCTTTGCCAGCGATTGGGCGCGGGTGACGGCGTTGGCCACGTCCGAGATGGCGTTGATGACGGTGGCGTTGTACTGCTCCACGGCGCCGTCGTACACGGCCGTCTGGCTGCCCAGCTGGGCGCGCAGGCGGGCGCCGGCAAAGATGGGCAGGCTCAGCGCGGGCGAGATGCCGCGGATGTCCGAGTTGGCGTCCAGAAAATGGCTGAAACCAAACGCCTGGAAGCCGGCAAAGGCCACCAGGTTGACGTTCGGGTAAAACTCGGCCTTGGCAGCGTCGATGCGCAGCGCCGCCGCTTCGACTCGCCAGCGCTGGGCGGCGATGTCGGGGCGGCGGCCGATCAGGTCGGCCGGCAGGGCGGCGGGAATGGCCAGCGGCTGGTCCAGGCGCAGCACGGGACGCGTGAGCGCCGCACCGGCGGCCGGACCCTTGCCCGCCAGGGCGGCCAGCTGGTTGCGCAGCAGGGCCAGCGACTCGGCCGACTGTTCCAGCTGGCGGCGGCCGGCGGGCAGGGTGGTTTCGATTTGCGCCACGTCAATGTCCGTGCCGATGCCGGCGGCCTTGCGCTGGCGCGTGATGTCGAGGATGCGCGCGCGCTGCGCCAGGCTGCGTTCGATCACGTCCTGCACCCGGAACTCATACGACAGCTGGATGTAGGTGCGCACCAGCGCCGTTTCCAGCGCCAGGCGGGCCATCTGCGATTCGGCCGATGCCAGTTGCACGTCGCCCAGGGCAGCGGACAGGGCGGCGCGGTTGCGGCCCCACAGGTCCAGGTCGTACGACGCGGTGACGGTAGCCTGGTTGCGCCAGGCGTAGTTGCCGGCCAGCGGCGCCGGCGTGCTGCCGTGCAGCGAATACAGTTCGCGGTTGATGGACACATTGGCCTCGGCCTGCGGGCGGGTCTTGTCTTGCGCCGCACCGGCCAGCGCCTCGGCCTGGCGCACGCGCGCCTGGGCGCCGCGCAGGGTAGGGCTGTCGGCCAGCGCCTGCTCCATCAAACGGTTCAATTGGGGGTCGTGCAAGTCTTGCCACCATTGCGCGCGTGGCCATTGTATGGCGGCGCTGGCGGCGGCATCCATGGCCTGGCTACCCTGCAGTTTATTGGCGTCGAGCATGGCCGATTGCGGCGCGATATGGCCCATGTCGGCGCAAGCGCTCAAGGCAAGGATCAGGCTGGCGGCAAGCAAACGGCGGTGCAGGGGCATGCAGGGACTCCGGGAGAGATCGTGTGGGGGGAATGCTGACAGCTCGCCGCGGGAGCTTCGGGAGTGGCCCGAGTGCTGCGCCGCAACTGAGTTGTTACTGACTGAAACCGGCTGACGGGTTTCTTATTGCACGACGTGCTTGGTCGTTTGCGCGACATCAAAGTCTGCTTCCGTTTGCGGGATCAGGCCAGCCTTGCGGGCGGCGTAGAACTCGGCCATGACTTGTTCGCGTGTCACTTTGCTGGCGGCGGTGGCCGGCATTTTCGGGTAGTCGACTTCGCTGGTGGCGATTTCGCCGGCGTTACGGGCGCGGATGTATTCGGCCGTGACCTGTTCGCGCGTGAGTTGCTCGCTGGTGGCAGGCGCGGCGCTTTGGGCGAAAGCCGAGGTAGCGGTGGTGATGGCAAACAATGCTGTGATGAGTGATTTGGCTTGCATGATGAAACTCCAATATGTGCATGATGGCTGGGTGGATGGGCCGGCTCGCCACGTACCGGTCGGTTCGGTGGCAAGGCGCTGGTGGGCGCCGTGCCGCCGATGAAGCAATTTCTGGGTGAGAAGATGCTTACTTGAATTAACTATAGCAATGAATAGTACATTTGTGAAGTAATTTATGAAAATAGTTGTGCGATGCCGCAATTCCCCAGAGGAGGTGCCGTGCAGGCGTGCGCCGCTGGCCGGTCCAGGGGAGTAAGCTGGTTTTTTGATCAACGGGAGTCAGCCATGAGCAGCAGCACACTCGATCCGGACAATTTGCCCGTCACTCCCGACCGCGTTCTGGGTAGCGGTCACGGCAAGGGCGCGCTGGGACCCAGCGACAGTTCCGACAGCGGCAGCGACATGCAGGGCGTGCCCGGCCAGGATGCGGAAGAGCTCGACAACGACAGCGATGCGGCCGGCACGGGCGAGCGGGCCGGCGTGGAACCGCACAACGGGGCACCCGATGGCGGCGACATCGACGTCGATCATGTCGAGCGCCTGGCGCCCGTGCCGCCGGCAGAGGAAGGCGAGGGCGAATTGTCGCCACGAATTACTATCTCTCCTGCGCCATCAGCGTAAAATGCAGGCAAGGCGGCGTGCGCGCCGCCAGGGCCAGCCGGCCGGCACAGGATAGGATGTCAGAGGATGCAAACGCAGATGTCGCAAGAGAAAGAAAAAGACTTGATGTCGATGTACCGCGAGACGCGGCTACGCGAGTTTTTTGGCATAAAAAGTAACACCAATCACCTGGCCTGGAGTTTGCTGGTGGTGTTGCTGGCGCTGGTGTTCTGGCTCGTCGTGGCCCTGGCGGCGGCGGAAAACCAACGCTATGCCCTGGCAACGAAGGCGTGCCAGGATCGCGTCTTCCCTGCGGAAATCGACATGTCTTGCCTGAGGCAGGTCAAGTCGCGCGATCATTGGTGGCAGCATGTGGGCCATGCGCTGCTGCGCATGGGCGCCTGAGCCGGGCGCAAGCTGGCTGAACGACCTGGCTGAGCCTGCGGCGGCGAAGGCCGCTGCGGTGATGGGGGAGAGAGTGCGGGAGGCATCATGCCACGCGATCACTCGCGCGAGCAGCCGCAATGGCTGCTGGCGCGCCACAGTGCCTTGACGGCGCGCCAGTTGCTGCGCGCCTATGGTTTGCTGTGCCTGTTTTCTCTGACGATTGCCGCCGCCTTTGCGCTGCGCGGCATCTGGACCATTCCCGTCTTTTCGTTCGCCGAACTGGGCCTGGTGGCCATCGCCCTGCTGCATTATCTGCGCCATGCGCGCGACTATGAGCACATCGCCCTGCGCGACGGCGAGCTGATCATCGAACAGGTCAGCGCCGGCCATTGCCGGCGCCACCACTTTTCGCCGTGGCGCACGCGCATCGCTGTGTCGCATGGGCCGCGCCAGTTGATACATATCAACGATACCGGTGCGGGCGGCGCGCAGGTGGACGTGGGCGTGTACGCCACGCCCGAGCGGCGCCGGCAGGTGGCGCAGGAACTGCTGGCCCTGTTGCCACCGCCAATGTCGCCGCCAGCGCCGCCGTGAACGCCTTACACGGCCCGCGACGGACCTTCCCACAGATTGATATGGCCTTCGCGCGCCTGCACGTCGATGGCGGCCAGCTCGTCGGCCGTGAACGTCAGTTGCTGCAGCGCGGCCACGTTTTCGCGGATTTGTGCGCTGCTGCTGGCACCGATCAGGGTCGACGTGACGCGGGGATCGCGCAGCACCCAGGCCAGCGCCATCTGCGCCAGGGTTTGCCCCCGCTGTGCGGCGATCTGGTTCAGGGCGCGCACGCGGGCCAGGTTCTCCGCGCTCAGGTGCTGTTGCGTCAGCGAACCGCCGCCTGGGCGGTTGACGCGCGCATCCTGCGGCACGCCGTCCAGGTATTTGTCGCTGAGCAGCCCCTGCGCCAGCGCCGTGAACGTGATGCAGCCCATGCCTTGCTCTTGCAGGGTGTCGAGCAAGCCGTCTTCCTCGATCCAGCGGTTGAGCATGTTGTAGGCCGGCTGGTGGATCAGACATGGCACTTTCCATTCTTTCAGCAGGGCGGCCGCCTCGGCCGTTTTTTGCGGCGAATACGACGACAGGCCCACGTACAGCGCCTTGCCCTGCTGCACGGCGCTGGCCAGTGCGCCCATGGTTTCTTCCAGCGGCGTGTCGGCATCGTAGCGGTGCGAATAAAAGATATCGACGTAATCGAGGCCCAGGCGCTGCAAGCTCTGGTCCAGGCTGGCCAGCACGTATTTGCGCGAACCGCCGCCCTGGCCGTACGGACCGGGCCACATGTCCCAACCCGCCTTGGTGGAAATGATCAGTTCATCGCGGTACGGTAAAAAATCGTCGCGCAGCAGCTTGCCGAAATTGCTTTCCGCGCTGCCATACGGCGGGCCGTAGTTATTCGCCAGGTCGAAGTGCGTGATGCCGAGGTCAAACGCGGTGCGCAGCATGTCGCGCTGGGAAGCGAGGCTGTTGCTATCGCCAAAGTTGTGCCACAGTCCCAGCGACAGCAGCGGCAGTTTCAACCCGCTGCGCCCGCAGGTACGATATGGCATGCTGTCGTAGCGGTTCTTGGCGGCGTGGTAGGTCATGGCATCTCCTTGTCAATGAATCGCCTATTTTGGCGCAAAATCAAGGTGTGCGTGCATGCGCCTTGCGCGCGACGGGACGCGCTTTACAATAAGCGTTGAGGAATCTCGCAAGGAGCGGTCATGGAAATCGAATTGAAATTGTTGCTGGCGCCGCAAGATGCCTCGCGCCTGTGCGCGCACCCGTTGCTGGCGCAGTCCGCGCAAGGGCCACTGGTGCTGCAGATGCACGATATCTATGTCGATACGCCCGATTTGCAGCTGTGCCGCCACCAGGCTGGCTTGCGCGTGCGCCAGGTGGACGGGCGCTGGGTGCAAACCCTGAAGGCGGGCGGCACGGTCAGCGGCGGCTTGCACAGCCGCCACGAATGGGAAGGCGAGGTGCCCGGGCCGCAGCCGGACCTCGCCGCACTCGACGCCGCCATCGGCCGCAAGCAGCCCATCCGCGCGCTGCTGCGCCAGGATGCCATCCGCGACGCCTTGCGGCCCGTGTTTACCACGCGCATCGAGCGCACCGTCTGGCAGTTGCGCACGCCGCAGGGCGACCAGATCGAATGCGTGCTGGACCAGGGCGTCATTGAACGCGGTGCGGACGGTGCCGATGGTGCCAATGGTGTCGATGGTGTGGGATACAGCGTGGCCGTCAGCGAGATCGAGCTGGAGTTGAAGCAAGGGCAGGCCGCCAGCCTGTTCGACGTGGCGCTGGCGCTGCTGCAGGAAGTGCCGCTGCAACTGGGCCACATGAGCAAGGCGGAACGCGGTTACCGCCTGGTCGCGCAGCAACCCTTGCGCGCCGTCAAGGCGCAGCCCCTGGCGCTGGACGCGGCGATGTCGGTGGAGCAGGCGTTCCTGGCCATCGCCGGCAATTGCCTGGAGCAGGTCAGCGGCAACCAGGATGGCGTGGCGGCGGGCGCGGATGTGGAAAGCGTGCACCAGATGCGCGTGGGCTTGCGGCGCCTGCGCTCGGCGCTGGGCATGTTCAAGTCCCTGCTGGCGCTGCCGGACGGCTTGAAGAACGAACTCGGCTGGTTGGGCGGCGCGCTGGGCGAGGCGCGCGACTGGGATGTGTTGGCTGGCAATACCCTGGCGCAACTCGATGGCGAGGCGCAAGCGGATGCGGCGGCGCTGGCAGCGGCGGCGCACGCGCAGGCACGCCTCAAGCACGTAGAGGCCGCCCAGGCCGTCACCTCGGCGCGCTGCACGGCTTGCATGCTGGGCTTGCAGCGCTGGCTGCAGGCGCGCGCCTGGCGCGACAGCTGTTCCGTGCGCCAGGTGCGGCGGCTGGACGCGCCCGTTTCCCCGTTTGCCCAGGCTACCGTGCGCAAGGACCAGCGCCGCCTGATGAAGCGCGGCAAGCGCCTGCTGCATGCCTCGCCGCAGCAGCGCCACCAGGTGCGCATCGCGGCCAAGAAGACGCGTTACGCGACGGAATTTTTTGCCTCGCTGTTTGCCGCGCGCACCGTGCAACCGTATGTGGGGCGCTTGTCGGCCCTGCAGGATGAATTGGGCTGGCTCAACGATGTGCAGGTGGCCGACCGGCTGCTGCAGCAATTGCCCGATGTCCAGGCCGACCAGGCTGACCCGTCCGCCCAGGATGGGCTGCGGCTGCACGCGGCCTTCATCCGCGGCTATCTGGCGGCGCGCGCGCAGGCGCAGGGCACCGATGGCCGCATGCACAAGGCCTGGCGGCGCTTCAAGGCGGCCCGCTTGCCGGCCTGAGCCTGCCCCGTCTGCGCCAGCGCAGCTTCAGTTCACAGTTTGCTGTTCTGGCAGCCGGCACTGACGCATTCGCGCACGCGGTCTTGCAGGAATTGCGCGCGTTCGATGGTGGTCTGGGTGGCGCAATCGAGGTTCACATAAAAGCCCGACGATTCGCGTTTGGAGCAATTCTGGTTGCGGTTGCTGATCCACGCCAGCTGACCTGATTTCAGCTTTTGCTTGCCGCTGGCATCGAGCTGGGCGCTCAGCTTCTTGTAGTTGGCGTTGAGTTCCTTGTCCGCTTCCTGGTACACCTTGTTCAGGCAATACAGGCCGTCGAAGTCGTTGCGCGGCGTGTCGCAGGCCGAGTTGGCGAAGGCGGAACCGGAGGCAAGGACGAGCAGGGCAAGCATGAATTTTTTCATTGTTTTCTTTCAACAAGGGATGGCGGCGAAGCTGGCCGATGAGCACGGGCGTGCGCTTGCGCATCTTATAACATTCTGCATGCCGATCTTGTTCGTTTGACCAGTGCCTGCCGCCCACATGTACTTTCTGCGTGGACATAAAAAAAGCCCGCGCTCGCAAGCGCAGGCTTCTTTCCAGGACACGTCACAGCGGCGCAGGCCGCCGGTCCGTGCGTTTTACGTTGTCAGGAACCGCTTACGCGAAGTTCTTGGCAACGAATTCCCAGTTGACCAGGCCCCAGAACGTTTCCACGTACTTGGCGCGCAGGTTGCGGTAGTCGATGTAGTAAGCGTGTTCCCAGACGTCGCAGGTCAGCAGTGGCTTGTCGCCGGTGGTCAAAGGGCAGCCGGCATTCGAGGTGTTGACGATGTCGACGGAACCGTCGGCTTTTTGCACCAGCCAGGTCCAGCCCGAACCGAAGTTGCCCACGCACGACTTGGTGAACTCTTCCTTGAACTTGTCGAACGACGACCATTTGGCGTTGATCGCGTCCGCCACGGCACCGGTAGGAGCGCCACCGCCGGCCGGCTTCATGCCGTTCCAGTAGAAGGTGTGGTTCCATACTTGCGCCGCATTGTTGAAGATGCCGCCCGACGATTTCTTGATGATGTCTTCCAGCGACAGGTTCTCGAACTCGGTACCCTTGATCAGGTTGTTCAAGTTGGTGACATACGCCTGGTGATGCTTGGCATAGTGGTATTCCAGGGTTTCTTTCGAAATATGCGGCGCCAGAGCGTCCATTTCATACGGCAGTGGTGGCAGAGTATGTTCCATGTGATGTCCCTTTATGGTGAGTGTTCGGAGTCTTCCGGCCGGGGCCGGAGGGTTGAGCCTTGCGTGCTTGAACCAAGCATTCTTGCTGAACGAGCCACTATTGTAAAGCGGATGCGCCATTGCTGCAGATTCCCACACGCGTCGTGGATGCCGTTGGCGTAGTGATTCTCGTTTAGCTTGAATCGGGCGCTGTGTGCCCATCCGCAAGCCTCAGCGGATGCGGCGGGTGGTCTCGCGTACGATGAGTTCCAGCGGCGGAATGGCCGCCTGCACGGCTTCGCCATTGATCAGTCCCAGCAGCGCTTCGGTGGCGATGCGGCCGATGTCGTACAGCGGCTGGTGGATGGTCGTCAGCGGCGGCGTCGTGTAAGACGAGCCGGGCAAGTCATCGAAGCCGACGAGCGAGATATCGTCGGGCACGCGGATGCCCTTGCGGTACAGGCACAGGCGCACGCCGTAGGCGGACAGGTCGTTGGCGGCGAAGACGGCGCTGAATTGCTGCTGCGTATCGAACAAATGGTTCATGGCCAGCATCCCGCTTGCCTCGTGGAAATCGCCTTCCACCATCAGCTTCGGATCGATGGCGATATCCGCTTCGCGCAGCGCGCGCTGGTAGCCCGTCAGGCGCTCGGCCGCATCCGTGTTGTTGGCGGGGCCGGAGACAAAGGCGATGCGGCGGTGTCCCAGTTCCACCAGGTGGCGCACGGCCAGGTAGGCGCCGTATTCGTTGTCGAGCTTGAAGCCGATGGCGCTTTTCGTCGCCAGCAGGCGGCCCGTCGAGACGATGGGCCGCTGCTGCGAGAAATCGAGCACGCTCTGGTCCGAGATGCGTCCGGACAGCAGGATGATGCCGTCGACCTTCCGCGCCAGCAGCAAACGGATGCGGTCGGCCTCTTCCTGCGCATTCCAGTGCCCGCTGACGATGACGGAGGCATAGCCCGTGTCTTTCAAGCCGTCGTCCACGCCGCGCAGGCTTTCATCGAAGAAGGGGCTGGAAATATCCTGCACCACGATGCCGATGGTCATCGAGCGGCCCTTTTTCAGACCCTGCGCCATCTGGTTCGGCGCAAATTTCATGTGCGCAATCGCCGCCAGCACAGCGTCGCGCTTGTCGTCGGAGACCCTGGCCGTGCCGTTCAGAATGCGCGAGACGGTGCTGGGCGAGACGCCAGCCTGGCGGGCCACGTCGAGCAGGGTGGAAGGGGGAGCAGCGTGGGCGCTATCGTTCAAGGTGATTCCTGGGTATCAAGATGGCTGGTTGTCAGTGCTCTGAAAACCTTTTCAGTGAAAGATTACCATAAACGGCCAAAAGGACGTGGGTCGGCGTCTGAAAACGTTTTCATAAAAAGCCACAGTTTTTTCAAGCGCCATTTTTCCCGCTTTTCATAGGAGAAGGGGCAGTGTCGGCAGCATGTCGGTCAGCCATCTTAAAATAAATGACAACTTTTTCGGTTGACTTGATTTTCGTTGCGGTGTTAAATGGATACATGTTGTGAAAACGTTTTCAAGATAGAAGACGCTCAATAAACGGAGATGAAATAATGAAGTCAAGCATACTTGGCGCCGCCCCTCTGGCCGCGCTGACCCTGGCCGCCAGTGTGGCCGCCGCGCCCGCAGCCGTCCCGCCTGCCGCCGTCCTGCCGGCGCTGGTCCCGGCGACCATCACTGTCGCCTCCTTCCCCGACCTGGACCGCGCCGTCAAGACGGCCTTGCCCTTGTGGGAAAAGCTGTACCCGCAAGTGAAGGTCAAGCTGGTCAGCCTGCAGATCGACGACCACCACAACTCGATGACGACGGCGCTGGCGGCTGGCGCGCGCCTGCCCGACGTGATGGCCATCGACTTCCGCTATGTCGGCAGCTTCGCCGAATCGAAGGGCATGGAAGACTTGCTGCAGCCGCCTTACGGGGCAGGGCAGTACCGCGCCCAGTTCGTGCCGTTCACCTTCGTGCAGGCGACCAGTTCGCGCGGCACCCTGGGCGCGATGCCGGCCGACCTGGGGCCGGGCACCCTGTTCTACCGCAAGGACTTGATGGACAAGGCGGGCATCAAGGAAAGCGATTTGACGGCTTCGTGGGAATCGTACATCGCCGCTGGCAAGAAGCTCAAGGCCGCCACCGGCACCTATCTGCTGGCCGGCGCCAGCGACCTGGCCGACATTTATATACGCGCCAATCTGAAGGATGGCGAAGGCATCTATTTCGGCGACAAGGGCCAGGTGCTGGTCGACTCGCCCCGTTTCGTGAAAGCCTTCGAACTGGCCAAGGCGGCGCGCGTGGCGGGCATCGACGCGCGCACCGTGGCCTGGACGGGTGAGTGGGCCGAAGGCTTCAAACGCGACAAGGTGGCCAGCCAGATGATGGGATCGTGGCTCAGCGGCCACCTGGCCAAGTGGCTGGCGCCGGCGTCCGCCGGCCAGTGGCGCGCGGCGAATCTGCCGGCCGGCGCGCTGGCGTCGTATGGCGGCTCCTTTTACGGCATCCCGAAAAAGGCCAGCAACAAGGTGCAAGCCTGGGAATTCATCAAGTTCATGACCGTCAACAAGGATATCCAGCTGCACTCCCTGAAAGAGATCGGCGCCTTCCCGGCCCTCAAGGCGGCGTATGCGGACCCGATGATGGACGAGCCGCAGGCGTATTTCGGCGGCCAGAAAACGCGTTTGCTGGCGCGCGACACGGCGGCGAAGATTCCCGTCATCCGCGTCGACAAGTTCGACGCCGTGGCGCGCGACATCGTCAACATGGAACTGGAAAGCGTGCTGGCGCAAAACAAGGATATCAAGACGGCGCTGGCCGACGCCAAGGCCCTGATCACCCACCGCGCGCGGCGCTAGGAGCAGCATGACTACCTCCATGCCTTGTACCGAGGGCGCGCCCGCTGCTGCTGCGGCGCGGCCCGCCAGAAAGCGCTACAACATGAAGCAGTGGGCGCCGTATATTTTCATCAGCCCCTTCTTCATCCTGTTCGCCGTCTTCAGCCTGTTCCCGCTGCTGTTTTCCATCTATTTGTCGTTCAACCAGTGGGAAGCGGCCAGCGGCGTGGAAGCCATGCAGTGGGTGGGCCTGGACAACTACAAGTACGCGCTGAGCGACCCGTGGTTCTTGCGCTCGCTGGGCAACACGCTGTGGCTGGCGCTGGCCTCGGGCGTGCCGCAGCACCTGGTGGCCATTCCGCTGGCAGCCTTCATCCACAACAGCTTCAAGCGCTCGCGCAACCTGGTGATCGGGATTTACTTTTTACCGTTCATCACCTCCAGCGTGGCCATCGCCATGGTCTTCAATACGCTGTTTTCGCGCGACTATGGGCAGATCAATGTGCTGCTCCAATGGTGCGCCAGCCTGCCGCTGGTCGGCGGCTTGTTCCCTGCCGAATCGATCGACTGGCTGGGCAGCTCGCTGTTCATCAAGCCGGCCGTTGCCTTCGTCATTTTCTGGCGCTACCTGGGCTGGAACCTGGTGCTATATCTGTCCGCGCTGCAGGTGATCCCGAAAGATCTGTACGAAGCAGCTACTATCGATGGCGCCTCGAAACGCCAGCAATTCTGGTATATCACCCTGCCGCAGCTGCGCCCCATGATCTACCTGGCCGTCACGCTCACCATCATGGGCAATCTGCAGCTGTTCGAGGAACCGTTCGTGCTGGTGGCCGAATCGAGCGGCGTGAGCCAGTCGGTGATGACGACGGCCATCTTCGTCTACAAGACGGCGTTTTCCTCGGGCGACTTCGGCACGGCGTCGGCCATTTCCTGGCTGCTGTTCCTGATCATCGCCAGCACCACCTGGGTGAATAACCGCATCTTCAGCCGCAACGAGCGCAGGGAGGCCAAATGAAAACTACCCGCTGGACGGCCTACGCCATGGTGGCCATCGGCGCCCTGATCATGGTCGCGCCGTTTTACTTCATGTTCGTCTTTGCCACGCACACGAGCGCCGAGATCTACAGCCTGCCGCCGCCGCGCTGGTTCGGCACCGCCCTGCTGAATAACATCGAGCTGCTGCAGGAGCGCCTGCCGTTCTGGCGCAATATCGGCATCAGCCTGTACGTGGCCCTGATGACCACCGCGCTGACTTTATTCTTTTGCTCGCTGGGCGGCTATGCGTTCGCCATGTACGAGTTCCGCTTCAAGCGGCCCCTGTTCACCCTGGTGATGGCGTCGATGATCATCCCGTCTTTCATGAACATGATCCCGACCTTCATGCTGATGGATTTCCTCGGATGGCTGGACCAGCCGCGCGCCCTGTACGTGCCGGGAGCGGCCGGCGCGCTGGGTATCTTCCTGATGCGCCAGTACATCGGCACGGCCATTCCGAGGGACCTGATCGAGGCGGCGCGCATCGACGGCTGCGGCGAATTCGCCATCTACTGGCGTGTCGTGCTGCCGCTGATCGGCCCCGCCATGGGCACCCTGGGCCTGATCACCTTCATCAACTCGTGGAACAACTTCATCACGCCGCTGGTCGTCATGCGCTCGGTCGAGAACTATACGATCCCGCTGGCCCTGCGCAGCATGCAGGCGCCGAACAACACGGAGTGGGGCGCGCTGATGACGGGCGCCGCCATCGCCGTGTTGCCGCTGCTGCTGATGTTTTTTGTCGCCTCGAAGCGTTTAATTGAAGGACTGACCCAGGGCGCCGTCAAAGGCTGATCCACACATTTATCTCAACCCCTCACACTGACATGACCACCATGCATAACGACGACACCGATACCAACTTTCCCGCCACCTTCACCTGGGGCGTGGCCACCAGCGCCTACCAGATCGAGGGCGCAGCCGCCATCGACGGCCGTGGCCCGTCCATCTGGGATACCTTCAGCCATGCCGACGGCAAGATCATCGACGGCAGCAATGGCGACGTGGCCTGCGACCACTATCACCGCTATGCCGAGGACGTGGAGCTGATCGCCAAGCTGGGCGTGAACGCCTACCGTTTTTCCATGTCCTGGTCACGGGTGCAGCCGACGGGGTCCGGCGCCTGGAACGAGGCCGGCTTCGACTTTTATGCGCGCCTGCTCGACGCGCTGGCCGCCAAGGGCCTCGATGCCCATCTGACCCTGTACCACTGGGACTTGCCGCAAGCCTTGCAGGACGAGGGCGGCTGGCTCAATCGCGCCACCTGCTACCACTTCGCCGCCTATGCGGCCGAGGTGGCGCGGCGCTTCGGCCATAAGGTCGCCAGCATCGCCACGCATAACGAACCGTGGTGCACGGCCGTGCTGGGCCACGGCACGGGCCAGTTCGCCCCCGGCATGGCCGACCCGGCCGCCGCCGTGCAAGTGTCGCACCACTTGCTGCTGTCGCACGGCCTGGCCATGCAAGCCATGCGCGCCGTGAATGTGCCGGCGAAACTGGGCATCGTGCTCAATCAATGGACGGCCACGCCGGCCACCGACAGCGCCCAGGACCGCGCGCTGGCCGACCTCGAATATGCGCGCTCGGTGCAGTGGTATATGGACGCCATCTTCAAGGGCCGCTACCCGGCGCTGGCCCTGAAACACCCGGATGCTTCCGCTTTGGCCATCTTTGAAAACGATTTCATAGATATTAAACAGCCCATCGATTTCCTCGGCGTGAACTACTACACGCGCGCTTTCATGAGCGCCGAGACGCCGCCGCGCAAGCCCGAGTGCAAGCTCGGCGTCAACGACATGGGCTGGGAAACCTATCCGCAAGGCTTGACGGAACTGCTGGTGGGCCTGCACCGCGAGTACCGGCTGCCGCCCGTCTACATCACGGAAAACGGCATGGCCGTGGCCGACAAGCCCGTCGATGGCAAGATCCACGATGCGCCGCGCATCGAATACGTGCAGCTGCACCTGGACGCCTTGCGCGCCGTGATCGCGCAGGGCATCGACGTGCGCGGCTATTTCTACTGGAGCCTGATGGACAACTTCGAGTGGAACTCGGGCTACGCCAAGCGCTTCGGCATGCTGTATGTCGATTACGCCACGCAGCAGCGCAGCTTCAAGGACAGCGCCCTGTGGTACCGCGATTTTATTATCGCCCAGCGCGCGTCCCATGCCGTTGCCCTGGCCGGGGAGCACTGACATGGCCGCCATTTCCCTGCGCGGCATCCGCAAGACCTACGGCGACGGCCCGGAAATCGTCAAGGGCCTGGACCTCGATATCCATGACGGCGAATTCATGGTCTTCGTCGGGCCGTCCGGCTGCGGCAAGTCGACCCTGCTGCGCATGATCGCGGGTCTGGAGGATATTAGCGCGGGTCAGCTGCGCATCGGCGACCTGCTAGCCAACGACGTGGCGCCGGCCGAGCGGGGCATCGCCATGGTCTTCCAGAGCTACGCCCTGTATCCGCACATGACGGCGCGCGACAACATGGGCTTTGCCCTCAAATTGGCGGGCCAGCCGGAAGCCGAGGTGCGCGCGGCCGTCGGCAAGGTGGCGGAGATTTTGCAGATCACGCACCTGCTCGACCGCAAACCCAAGGCCTTGTCCGGCGGCGAGCGCCAGCGCGTGGCCATCGGCCGCTCCATCGTGCGCCAGCCCAAGGTGTTTTTGTTTGACGAGCCGCTGTCCAATCTCGATGCCTCGCTGCGCGTGCAGACGCGCATCGAGCTGGCCAAGCTGCACCAGGAACTGGGCACCACCATGATCTATGTGACGCACGACCAGGTCGAGGCCATGACCCTCGGTGACAGGGTCGCCGTCTTCCACGGCGGCCACCTGGAGCAGGTGGGCGCGCCTTTGGACCTGTACCGCCATCCGGCCAGCCAGTTCGTGGCCGGCTTCATCGGCGCGCTGCGCATGAACTTTTTGCCGTGCGCCGCCGTGCCGGCACTGGCCAGCCAGCTCGGTGGCGAGGCCGGCATGCTGGTCGGCATACGCCCCGAGCATTTGCGCCTGGTGCCGCGCCATGAGGGCTACGGCGCCACGGTCACGCTGATCGAGCAGCTGGGCGACGCGCAGATCATCCACGCGACGCTTGATGGACGCATCGACGGCGGCCCGCATGCGGTGGCCATCAAGCTGCATGGCGAGGCGCGCCACGCGCTGGCGCAGGGCAGCGCCATCGGCTTCGCGCCGGAAGAGGGGCATGCCTTTCTATTCGACACGGCCGGGCGCGCCGTGGCCACCCATTGACCCCGCACGGAGGCGACATGACTTCAGATTGACACCCAAAAAAATGTGCAGCAATAGCCAAAGAGCTATGTGATCATCATTCAACCAGCGGTACAGGAGACAACAATAATGCAACAGCTCAAACGCAATACCATCGCCCTCAGCCTGGCGCATGCGACCTTCGCCCAATTCATCTTGCTGGGCAGCGGCGCCGCGCTGGCACAGGACACAGCAGCCACTGACGCGGCAAAACCGGCCGCCGAACAGATGGACCGCATCGTCGTCACGGCCACGCGCCGCAACACCTTCGTGCAGGAGACGCCGCTGGCCGTCACCGCCTTCAACCAGGACACCCTGCAAAACAATCAAGTGAAAGATCTGGCCTCGCTGGCGACCATGGTGCCGAGCCTCGTCGTCGAGCAGCATGGCGACTCGGGCGGCGTGCACGTCTACATGCGCGGCGTCGGTTCGGCCAACCACACGGAGCTGGGCGACCCGGCCGTCGCCTTCTATGTCGATGGCGTGTATTCGCCGCGCCCCCAGGGCGCCACGGCGCTGATGTATGACTTGAGTCACGTCGAGGTGGCGCGCGGACCGCAGGGTACCCTGAACGGACGCAATTCGACGGCGGGTGCCGTCAACCTCGTGTCGGCCGCGCCGAGCACGGCCAAGTTCATGGGCTCGGCCGGCATCACCGTGGGCGACAAGCGCCACCTGCAGACGCAGGGCATGCTCAATATCCCGTTGTCCGACGACGTGGCGCTGCGCATCGCCGCCATCAAGGATAGTCACGACGGCACGGTGGACTTCCGCCGCGGCTCGAACGTCATGCCGGGCACGGCCAAGTATGGCGCCGGCGACCAGATGGGCGTGCGCGCCTCGCTGCTGTGGAAGTTCACGCCGCAGCTGCGCGGCACCTTCATCGCCGACTACTTCCTCGACCAGGGCGCCGGCAACGTCTACCTGGCAGCCGAACCGAAGCCGGGCGAGAAGCTGCGTTCGGCCCTGATCGACACGCCGGGCACCCTGGACCAGTCGATTTTGACCTACAAGGGCAAGCTCAATTACAAGCCGACCGATGCGCTGGACTTCACGTACCTGGGCAGCTGGAGCCGCTACAAGCGCCAGAACAGCAACGACTCGGATGCGGGCCTGTTCCCCGGCTTCAAATCGGAAAACCGCACCGACTGGGCGCAGTTCGACAGCTATTCGCACGAGCTGCAGGCGCGCTCGGACGACGATGCGCCGTTCCAGTGGGTGGCCGGCCTGTTCCTCTTCAATGAAAAGAACAAGGTGCGCTTCGATATCGACCGCAGCCAGATTTCGCAGGCGGCCGTGCAGCAGGATATCGCCAACGGCGCCGTGATTTTCGTGCAGCCGACCGTGGGCCAGTATGCCTCGGCCATGTCCTTCATTCAGGGCGACCGCCAGCTCAAATCGAAAGCCGTGTTCGGCCAGGTCAGCCAGCAGCTGACCGATACGCTCAAGCTGACGGCCGGCGCGCGCTACACGAAAGACCACAAATTCGATATCGGTGGCAAGAACTGGGCCTGCCCGAACTGGCCCGCGAATACGCCGCTGGGCACCACGGTCCTCACTGCCGACCAGCTGCGCCAGCTGGTCACGCCCGGAACGGGCCTGGCCAAC
This sequence comes from Janthinobacterium sp. 78, assembly GCF_003096775.1. Classification (NCBI taxonomy): domain Bacteria; kingdom Pseudomonadati; phylum Pseudomonadota; class Betaproteobacteria; order Burkholderiales; family Oxalobacteraceae; genus Janthinobacterium; species Janthinobacterium sp. 78. Next base: position 1,860,126 of record NZ_QENT01000001.1, read on the forward strand.
ACGCACAATATCGGACCCGGTGGCGCCATCACGGCGGCCAGCTGCGGCAATACGCCGGGCGACAATACGGCCGACCTGAAATACGGTCAGGCCACCTGGCTGGGCCGCATCGAGTACAAGCTGCGTCCGGACATTTTGCTGTTCGGTTCCGTGACGACGGGCTTCCATTCGCCGGCCATCGGCGACGGCGGCGCCACCACCAAGCCGGAAAAGCTGACCAGCTATGAAATCGGCTTCAAGTCGGACTTGCTGAACCGCGAACTGACCCTGAACCTCGACGCGTTTTTGATGAAGTACAAGGACAAGCTCGAATCGCAAGTGGTCAACAGCGTGCTGGCCAACTTCAATGCGGCTGGCGCCACCGTCAAGGGCCTGGAAGCGGAGTGGGTGTGGCGGCCAACGAAGGTCGACCGCCTGACGGGCAACGCCACCTGGCTCAAAGCCGTGTACGATGATTTCATGTCGTGCGACGTCGACGCGGCGCGCGCGAATGGCCAGTCCTGCGGCTCGACGGCGCCACTGGTGAACGTGGGCGGCAGCACCATGAAGCATGCGCCGAAGTTTTCCACGACCGTCCAGTACGAGCATGATTTCAATGTTGCCGGCGGCCAGCTCACGCCGCGCGCCTCGGTGCACTATGAAACCATGTCGTACGTGGGTGCGGGGGCCTTCAACGGCGACGTGCCGGGCCATGCCGGCGTCAAGCGCCAGGAAGCCTACACCACGCTGGACCTGAGCCTGCGCTTCCAGCCGGCGAACAAGGCCTATACGGTGGAAGCGTTCGTGCAGAACGCCACGGACAAGGCGGTCAAGCTGGACGTCAATGAAATCTGCACGGACGTGGGCATGCCATGCCAGCCCACACAGCAGATCTACGGCGCCTTCTACAACGCGCCGCGCACGTTTGGTGCGCGCGTGTCGATGAAGTTCTGATGTTGTTAACCCCAACGGCAAAAGAGCTGGGGTCGGACCCTGAGGGTCCGACCCCCGGGTTTGCTTCTGGGGTTACATCAACAGTATTTGGCAGCTCTCAGTAGCATGTTTTGGCCGGGTGACGACACCCGGCCTTTTTTATTCCAAAGTGGCTTGCACGCTGGCGATGCCGATCTGCGCGCTGCCTTCGGCCAGGCGCACATTGACGTTCTGGCGCGCCTGCAGCTGCGCCGGCGAGCGCACGATATTCCCCTTTTCGTCGCGCAGGATGGCGTAGCCGCGTTCCAGGGTGCGCTGCGGATTCAACAGTTCCAGCTGCGCGGCCAGGCCGTCGAGGCGGTGGCGCCGCTGCGTCACCAGCTGCGCCATGGCCGCGCCGCCGCGCCGCTGCATGTCCACCAGGCGGGCGCGCGGCGCCGTGACGTCGGGCCGCAAGGCGACCCAGCGCGAACGCAGGCGTTCGAGCGCGTACTGCGACTGGTTCACGGGCGCGCGCGCCGCATGCGTCATGGCCGTCGACAGGGCCAGCAGCTGCAAACGCTGCTGCTGCAGCTGCGCCTTCGGGTTGAGTAGGCGGCGGCTGTGGCGGTCCAGCGTCTGCGCCGCGTCGTCGAGGCGGCGGCGCATGGCGCGGCGCAAGTCGGCCGCATCGGCGCGCAGGGAGGTCAGCCAGTCGGCGCGCGGCGTGGCCGCCAGTTCGGCCGCCGCCGTCGGCGTGGCCGCGCGCAGGTCGGCCGCGAAGTCGGCGATGGTGAAATCGGTCTCGTGGCCCACGCCGCTGATCACGGGCATGGAGCAGTCGGCGATCGCATGGGCCACGGCTTCATCGTTGAACGACCATAAATCTTCGATACTGCCGCCGCCACGGCATACCAGCAGCACGTCGCATTCGGCCCTTGTTGACGCCGTGCGGATGGCGTGCGCGATTTTTTCCGGCGCCTGCTGGCCCTGCACGGGCGTGGGGTAGAGGATGATGGAGACGTGTGGCGCGCGGCGCTTGAGCGCGATCAGTACGTCGCGCAGGGCGGCCGCCTGCGGGCTGGTGACGATGCCGATGCTGCGCGCGAACATGGGGATGGCGCGCTTGCGTTCCTGGTCGAACAGGCCCTGCGCGGCCAGTTTTTCCTTCAGGCGCTGGAACGCTTCATACAGGGCGCCCACGCCGGCGCGGCGGATGGCTTCCACGTTGATCTGGTAATCGCCGCGCGCGCCGTACAGGGTGACGAGGGCGCGCACTTCGACCTTGTCGCCTTCGCGTGGCGTGAAGCCGGCAAACTGGGCGCGGCCACGGAACATCACGGCGCGCACCTGGGCGCCGTCATCCTTGAGGGTGAAGTACCAGTGGCCGGAGGCGGCGCGCGTGAAGTTGGAAATCTCGCCGGCGATCCAGGTTAGGGGAAACGAGCGTTCGAGCAGGCGCGCGACGGCCTGGTTCAGGGCGCTGACGGTCAGCACGGGCGGGGCGGCAAAGCCGCTGTCAGTCGGGGTGTCGTTCATCATCTGGCAAGGGGAAAGAAGCAAGCTGTCCACATATTATCGGCGAGGTCATGCTTATGTCATATATCGCGCAAAACAACAAGTTCTATTTCTAAGTATTTGATTTCATGCAGAATTCCCGTATGCCTGATTTGCGTGCACAGGGAAAAAAACCTTTAATATCAAGCACATCAGTGCAGCCACTGCCACTTACGCACAAAGTTATCCACAGAAAGTGTGCGGAACTTTTTGCCTTGGACAATTGTTGCCGGATAGGCCCCTTTCGGCAAAGGAAAATGCCCTGCTACATTTTTGCGCACGGAAATAAAGTACATAGGAATCAAGCGCTTAGTATCGCATGCCTGGCCTTGCGCACAATCTTATCCACAAAAAATGTGCAGAACTCTGGCGCAGCGCCGGCATTATCCACTGAAACGGCCATGGCATGGCTTGCCTGAATTTTACGCAGCATAAAAATAACCATATAAATCAAGGGTGTAGCATCCAGGTATACGCCTTGCTCACAATCTTATCCACAGAATGTGTGCAAAACTGCCTAAACCGTTTCGTGGTTTGTCCGGGTTCTCCACGGCATGCACAGGCTGCGTTGCTGCCTTATTTTTGAGCATTGAAAAAAACTCCTTTTAAATCAAGGGTCTTGCAGGGAGTCAATCGGCTTGCTCACAATCTTATCCACACTTTATGTGTGGAACTGTATTGGCGATGGAAAAGTAGTGTTTGACGATGGGTTTTGGCCTGAAAACCTGCGCTTTTCAGGCCCTGCTACATTTTTATGCAGGGCAATAAAAACGATATAAATCAAGGTACTTGGCGTCTATTCTTGCGCTTGCGCACAATCTTGTCCACAGATTGTGTGCAGAACTTTGACGCTGGAAATGCCGCATGTTTCGCTCTGCTTGCCACTTTTTTGTGCATTGATTTAATATCCTTTAAAATCAATGGCTTAATTAAATTCCTCGGCTTTGCGCACAATCTTGTCCACAGTTAATGTGCAGAACTCTGTAACTATTAATTTATTGACATTGACTACTGTCGATAAGCTGCTATGCCTGTATTTTGCGCAGAATGATATTTTCCATGTAAATCAAGCACTTGCATGCTGGACTTCATGCTTGCTCACAATCTTATCCACACAAAGTGTGCAAAACTGTGCGCTGGCCGCGCCCGCCCGCCGCGCCGTGTGGACAAGTACGCATGCGGGCGCCACTTGCCGCCGGCGCGGCAACGCGCTACATTGCGCCATTCCCGCGCCGACATGCCATCGCTCTTCGGCGCTCGGTACAATACAGGTTGTCCGGGCGATTCACCGCCTTCCCTTTACCAGGAGTTTCTTTTGCTCGCTATATTTCAAGCCGCTGGCTGGCCCATCTGGCTGTTGTTGATCGCTTCCATCGTCGCCCTGGCCCTGATCATCGAGCGCCTGCTGTATTTGCGACGCGCCAAGATCCTGCCCCGCAAGCTGTTCGATGAAGTGGTGCAGGTGTATCGCAGCGGCAAGATCACGCCGGACACGGTAGCCAAGCTGGAAGACAATTCGCCGCTGGGCGTGGTGCTGGCCGCCGCCCTGCGCAATGTGGACGCGCCGCGCGAGGTGATGAAGGAATCGATCGAAGAGGCGGGCAGCGGCGTGGCCCACACGCTGGAACGTTTCCTGACGACCCTGGGCACCATCGCCACCCTGGCGCCGCTGATGGGCCTGTTCGGCACGGTGATCGGCATGATCGAGATTTTTGCCTCGCCCGGCGCCACCGCGTCGAACTCGGCGCTGTCGCACGGTATTTCCGTCGCCTTGTATAACACCGCGTTTGGCCTGGCCATCGCCATGCCGGCCCTGATCTTCTACCGCCACTTCCGCGCCCTTGTCGATAGCTTCGTCATTGACATGGAGCAGCAAGCGGTCAAGTTCGTCGACATCGTCCACAGTGGCCGCCAATGAACTTCCGCAAAGGCAAGGGGCGGGAAGACCCCGAAATCAACCTGATCCCGTTCATCGACGTGCTGCTGGTGATCCTGATCTTCATGATGGTCAGCACCACCTACAGCAAATTTACGGAGCTGCAGATCACCTTGCCGACGGCCGACGCCGAGCAAGCCAAGGACAAGCCGCAGCAGATCGACGTCACCATCGACGCCAAGGGCAACTACACGGTCAACCGCGAACCCGTCTCGTTCCGCGACGTGGCCGGCCTGGCCGATGCCCTGCAAAATGCAGCCAAGGCGGCCAATGGCGGCAAGGCGCCCGCGCAGACGCCCGTGGTGGTGGTCAATGCCGACCAGTTCGCCATGCACCAGATGGTCGTCCACGTGATGGAAGCGGCGCGTCTGGCCGGCTATGAAAAGCTGACGTTTGCGGCGCAAGCGGGTGGCAAGTAAGGCAAACCTCCAACCCCAACCGAAGTGCCGGGGTCGGACCCTCAGGGTCCGACCCCAGGTGTTGATTTTGGGTTCCAATTTTATTTGACCCCCATGCCCACACCTTCCCCCGCCAAGCTTGAAACCACATTGACCCGCGCCTGGCTGACGCGCGGCCCGCTGGCGTGCGCGCTGTGGCCCGTCTCGCTGCTGTTCGGCGCCCTGAGTGCCGTGCGGCGCGGCCTGTACCGCGCCGGTGTGTTGACATCGACGCGCCTGCCCGTGCCCGTTGTCGTCGTCGGCAACATCTTTATCGGCGGCACGGGCAAGACGCCGCTGACGATCTGGCTGGTGCAAGCCTTGCGCGATGCGGGCATGCGCCCGGGCGTCATTTCACGCGGCCATGGCAGCGCCGACCGGCTGCCGCGCGCAGTGACAGCAGCTTCCACGCCGCAGCAGGTGGGCGACGAGCCGCTGCTGATCTTCCAGCGAGGCGGCTGCCCCGTGATGGTGGGGCGCGACCGCGCGCAAGCGGGCAGGGCGCTGCTGGCCGCACACCCGGAGGTCGACGTGCTGGTGACGGACGACGGCTTGCAGCATTACGCCTTGCAGCGCGACGTGGAAATCGTGCTGTTCGACGGCCGCGGCGCGGGCAACGGCTGGTTGCTGCCGGCCGGTCCGCTGCGCGAATCGCCGCGCCGCCGGCGCGATGTGACGGTGATCAATGCGCCGGAGCTGGCGCCGGCACTCGTGGCCAGGGTTGCGCCACAGGGCTCTCTGGTGGTGCAGATGCTGCTGGCCGGTGGCGTAGCCGAACGCATGGCGAACCGCGGCGAAAGCCTGACGCTTGAAACCCTGGCAGCCAGCGGCCAGCGCATCGTGGCGGCGGCCGGCATCGGCAATCCGCAGCGCTTCTTTTCCATGCTGCGCGGCGCCGGACTGGATTTTACGGAACTGCCTTTGCCCGACCATCACGACTTCCTCGACCAGCCATTTGCGGCACTCGACACGGATCTGATCTTGATCACCGAGAAGGATGCAGTAAAATGTGCGCAAATTGAATATCTCAAAGATGACCCGAGACTGTGGGTCGTCCCCGTCAGTGCGCGCATCGATAGCGCGCTGGCCCAACAAATTGTGGAGAAATGTCGTGGACGCTCGACTGCTTGATATCCTGGTCTGCCCTGTTTGCAAGGGTCCGCTTGAACACGATAAGAAGGCGCAGGAATTGATTTGCCGCGCCGACCGCCTGGCCTATCCTATCCGTGATGGCATCCCCATCATGTGGGCGGACGAAGCGCGCACCTTGCAAGACGCAGTGGAATAACGATGGCGTTCATCGTCATCATCCCGGCCCGCCTGGCCTCGACGCGCCTGCCGGGCAAGCCGCTGGCTGACCTGGGCGGCAAACCCATGGTGGTGCGCGTGGCCGAGCAGGCAGCCCTGTCTGGTGCGGCGCGCGTCATCGTCGCCACCGACCATGAATCCATTCGCGCCGCCTGCGCCGCGCATGGCGTGGAAGTGTGCATGACGCGCAGCGATCATCCGTCGGGCACGGACCGCATCGCCGAAGTGGCGCGCACGCTCGCTTTGCCAGTGGACGCCGTCGTCGTCAACCTGCAGGGCGACGAACCGCTGATCGATCCGGCCCTGCTGGCCGCCTGCGCGGCGCAGATCAGCAGTACCGTGCCCATGGCCACGTGCGCGCATCCGCTGCATGATGTGCTTGATGCCTTCAACCCGAATGTGGTGAAGGTCGTGCTGGACAAGAATGGCCGCGCCTTGTATTTCTCGCGTGCGACGATTCCCTGGCACCGTGACGGCTTCGCGCAGTCGAAAGACAGCCTGCCGGCCGGCTATGTGCCGCTGCGCCATATTGGCCTGTATGCGTACAGCAATGCTTTTTTGCAAACGTATCCCACGCTCTCCGCTTCGCCGCTGGAAGCCATCGAAGCGCTGGAGCAGTTGCGCGTGCTGTGGCATGGTGTTGCCATCGCCGTGCACGTGACCGATAGCGCGCCGGCCGCTGGTGTCGACACGCCGGAAGATCTTGCCAGGGTGCAAGCCCACTACGGCGCCCTGTAGGCATTACCCGCAAAACGGCAGGCGTGCAAATATAATTTGTGCGCCTGCAGTAAAAACCACATTTTGAAACGTCCGTCGCGCTAATTGCTGGCTTTGATCAATCAGGGCATAGCAATTCGATAGCAAACTGGCGCTCCGGGGATTTTTTGTGGTAAGTTTCGTAGGGAAAGATAGCCATAGCAACATCATCTAAAAAAAATAATTACACATACCACCATCCAAAATCTGTTTTTTAGGAACTTTCAATGCGTCTGATACTTTTAGGAGCACCCGGTGCCGGCAAGGGCACCCAAGCTAACTTCATCAAAGAAAAATACAACATTCCACAAATCTCCACGGGCGACATGCTGCGCGCGGCGATCAAGGAAGGCACGGAACTGGGCCTGGCAGCGAAAAAAGTCATGGATGCGGGCGGCCTCGTGTCGGACGACATCATGATCGGCCTGGTCAAGAACCGCCTGCAGGAAGCCGATTGCGCCAATGGCTACCTGTTCGACGGTTTCCCGCGCACCATCGCGCAAGCGGACGCCATGAAAGATGCCGGCATCAATGTCGACTACGTGCTGGAAATCGACGTGCCTGACGCATCGATCATCGAGCGCATGGACGGCCGCCGCAGCCACCCCGGTTCGGGCCGTGTCTACCACGTCAAGTTCAATCCACCGAAGGTCGACGGCGTCGATGACATCACGGGCGAACCGCTGATCCAGCGCGACGACGACAAGGCGGAAACGGTCAAGAAGCGCCTGGACGTCTACCACAACCAGACCAAGGTCTTGCTCGGCTACTACAACGACTGGGCCAAGTCCGGCCTGCCGGGCGCACCGAAATACCGCCGCATCGCCGGCGTCGGTCCGGTCGAGCAAATCCGCGACAGCGCCTTTGCCGCCCTGGCGGAATAAGCAGTTTTTCAAAAGCGGACCTGAGTGTCCGCTTTTTTTCTGCCCGCTTTTCAGGCAGACTGCCAGCATGGCTGGATGCATAACGTTTTCGTGGTTCAGGTTTTTTGCAGGTCGTGTTTTCCTGGCTGCGCGTGCCTACCCGGTGCGGTCTGCAGCTGTTGGCAATGACGTCGGATAAAAACAGAAGGGGACGATATGGCAGCCAGTTTGTGGTTTGCGGTAGCCTGCGGCGTGGTCGCAGTCATTTACGGTTTGGTGTCGCGTAGCTGGATTCTGCGCCAGGATCCCGGCAACGCGCGCATGCAGGAAATCGCGCTGGCCATCCAGCAGGGCGCGGCCGCCTACCTGGCGCGCCAGTACCGCACCATCGCGTTTGTGGGCGTGGTGCTGCTGATCGCCATCTACCTGTTGCTGGGCTTGCACACCGCGCTGGGCTTTTTGATCGGCGCCGTGCTCTCGGGCGCCTGCGGCTTCATCGGCATGAATGTCTCGGTGCGGGCGAATGTGCGCACGGCGCAGGCGGCCACGCTGGGCATCAACCAGGCCCTCAACGTGGCCTTCAAGGGCGGCGCGATCACCGGCATGCTGGTGGTCGGCCTGGGCTTGCTGGGCGTGACCCTGTTCTACTGGCTGCTGGTGACGACGGGCGCGCCCGGCCTGACCCAGCATGATTTGATCAAGCCTTTGATCGGCCTGGCCTTCGGCGCCTCGCTCATTTCCATCTTCGCGCGGCTCGGTGGCGGCATCTTCACCAAGGGCGCCGACGTGGGCGCGGACCTGGTGGGCAAGGTCGAGGCGGGCATCCCCGAGGACGATCCGCGCAACCCGGCCGTCATCGCCGACAATGTGGGCGACAACGTGGGCGACTGCGCCGGCATGGCGGCCGACCTGTTCGAAACCTATGTCGTGACCCTGATCGCCACCATGCTGCTGGGCGCACTGCTGATGGCAGAGGCCAGCAGCACGGCCATCATCTACCCGCTGCTGCTGGGCGCCGTCTCCATCCTCGCCTCCATCGTCGGCTGCTCGATGGTGAAAACCAAGCCGGGCGCGAAGATCATGTCGGCCCTGTACACGGGCCTGTGGTGGGCCGCCGGCCTCTCTCTGGTCGGTTTTGCCGTCGTGACGTGGCTGCTGTGGCCCGACGACGCCATGCGCTACAAGATGCTGGGCGCCACCGTCGTCGGCATCGTCCTCACGGGGCTGATGGTGTACATCACCGAGTACTACACGGGCACGGACTTCAAGCCGGTGCGCCACATCGCCGAAGCGTCGACGACGGGCCACGGCACGAATATCATCGCCGGCCTGGGCGTGTCGATGAAGTCCACGGCGTATCCGGTGCTGGCCGTCTGCGTCGCCATCCTCGTCTCGTATCAATTGGCCGGCTTGTACGGCATTGCCATCGCCGCCACGGCCATGCTGTCGATGGCGGGCATCATCGTCGCGCTCGACGCGTATGGCCCCATCACGGATAACGCGGGCGGCATCGCGGAAATGTCGGGCCTGCCCGATTCCGTGCGCGCCATCACCGATCCGCTCGACGCCGTCGGCAACACCACCAAGGCCGTCACCAAGGGCTACGCCATCGGCTCGGCGGGCCTGGCCGCGCTGGTGCTGTTTGCCGACTACACGCATGCGCTCGAATCGGTGGGCCATCACATTACGTTTGATTTGTCGAACCCCATGGTCATCGTCGGCCTGTTCATCGGCGGCCTGATACCGTATCTGTTCGGCGCCATGGCGATGGAAGCCGTGGGCCGCGCGGCCGGTGCCGTGGTGGTCGAGGTGCGCCGGCAGTTCCGCGATATCAAGGGCATCATGGAAGGCACGGCCAAGCCGGAATACGACAAGGCCGTCGACATGCTGACGGCGTCGGCCATCCGCGAAATGATCGTGCCGTCGCTGCTGCCGGTGGTGGTGCCCATCGTCGTCGGCATGCTGCTGGGGCCAGCGGCGCTGGGGGGGCTGTTGATGGGGACCATCGTCACGGGCCTGTTCGTGGCCATTTCCATGACCACGGGCGGCGGCGCCTGGGACAATGCGAAGAAATACATCGAGGATGGCCACTTCGGCGGCAAGGGTTCGGACGCGCACAAGGCGGCCGTCACGGGCGATACGGTGGGCGACCCGTACAAGGATACGGCCGGCCCGGCAGTGAACCCCTTGATCAAGATCATCAATATCGTGGCCCTGCTGCTGGTGCCGTTGTTGCCGGCCACGGGCTGGCTGGCCGTCAAGGCGCCGGCGCCCATCCACGCGCCCGTGCCGCCCATCCTGGCGCCGGCCACGCCGGTGCAAGTGTTGCCGGCGCAGTAGGGCCAGTTACTCCCTGCCGCCCCGCAGCACATGCTGCAGGGCGGTGCCGCGTCAGAAGCGCGACGTCAGGCCGACAAACATACGGCGTCCCGGCACGTAATAGTCGACCAGGCCGTCGTTCCGTGGGCCCTTCTTGAACAGATTTTCCACGCCGCCGCGCACGGTCCAGTTTGGCGTAATCTTGTACGACACGATGGCATCGACGATGGTGTAGGCCTTGTTGGGTTTGCGGCGCATCGAGGAGCGCGTTTCGGCGTCCAGTTCCTTGCCCGTGTACTGGGCCGACACTTCGCCGAACAACTGGTCGTTCACTTGCCAGCCCAGCGCCGAATACAGCGACACTTTCGGCGTCGACAGCAGGTTGACGCCTGTCGTCAGGTTTTTCGCTTCCGCCATATAGGTCAGGTTGTTACGCCAGTTCACATTTTTTGTCAGCGGAATGGTCAACGTGCCTTCCAGCCCGCTGGTGCGCGCCTTCTGGATATTCGTCATCTTGGTCCACCATTGTCCCTGGAAGAAGCCCAGCGGCGTGTAGTCGATCTTGTTCTTGAAATCCGTGTGGAAATACGTCAGCCCTGCATCCCAGCCGTTGTGCTCATACGCCACGCCGAGTTCGGCCGCCGTGCTCGTTTCCGGCTTCAAGTCCGCATTGCCGGCCATGTAGCAGCCGCCCGTGATGTAGCCCATCGGGCGCAAGCCGTTGCAGCCGTTGCCGCCCGACTGGGTAGCGGCGCCCGGTGCATTTTCCTTCAGGCTGGGGGCGCGGAAGCCTTGCGACACGCCGCCCTTGATGGTCCAGGCCGGTAGCGGGTGGTACACCAGGTACAGGCGCGGGCTGTAGTGGTTGCCGAACTTGCTGTGGTGATCGAGGCGCAGGCCGGCCGTGGCCGTCAAGTCCTCGCGCAGGAACAGCTGATCTTCCGCGAACAGGGCCGAGGTGGTGCCGGACAAGGTGGCGCCGCTCACGGGATTGCCCAGGTAATCGGTGGGCACGGTGCCGATGGTGTCCGTATTCGTCAATTCCTGGTGTTTCCATTGGCCGCCCATCACCAATAATTGCTCGATGCCCCAGCCCAGGCGTTTCTCCAGGGTCGCGTCCAGCGTGCTGTCCTTGGATTTGGCCACCGTGCCGATGAACTGGTTGTCATAATCGTTGTGGTACAGGTTGACCTTGGCCTTGCCGAAATCATAGCGGCCGTCATAGCCGAGGCTGGCGCTCTTGCGTATCAGCTTGCTGGCGCCCCAGGCACTGAACACTGGCCTGCCATTGGCGTTGACGGTGGGCGAATCGCTCGCTTCCTGGCGGCCATAGCTGGCGTCCAGCGACAGGCTGTGCTTGTTGTTCAGTGCCCAGTTCAACTGACCGCTCACGGTCTGGTTGCGCTCGCCGCCGATGCCGCCCGCCTTGCCGCTGCTGCGCTCATCGGGATTTTGCTTCGATTGCGCTACGCCGAGGCGCATGCCCACCGACTCCGACAGGGGGCCGGCCAGGTTCACGCCCAGCTGGTGCGCCGTGCCGCGGCCGCTGTCCTGCGGCTGCGTGTAGTTGGCCGTGGCTGAACCGTTCCACTTGCCCGGCACCTTGCGCGTGATGATGTTGATCACGCCGCCCATGGCGTCCGAGCCGTACAGCGAGGACATGGGGCCGCGCACCACTTCGATGCGCTCGATCATCTCGGGCGAGATCCAGTTCAAGTCCTGGCGCCCCAGGTCGGGGCGGTACGCCGTGTCGGCCGAGCTGCCCATGCGCTTGCCATCGACCAGGATCAAGGTGTATTTGTCGGGCAAGCCGCGCAGCTTGATCTTCGATTCCTCGCCCACGGGGCTGGTGCCACCCGTCACGCCGGGGATGCGGCGCAGCAAGGTGTTGAGGTCATACACGGGCTGGCGCTCGATTTCCTCGCGCGTGATGACGCTGATACTGGCCGGCGCATCCTTGATGTCGATGGCCGTGCCGGACGCGGTGACGACCACCGTGTTCATGGTGGGATCGGCAGCCACATTGCCTTCGGCCCAGGCGCTGCTGACGGCCAGCGACAGCAGGCAGGGCAGGAGCAGGGCGGTGGAATGGATGGCGCGGGCGGGAGTGGCGACGGGGGCTACGAAGGTTGCGAAGGCGGGACTGCGCTTGGTCATGGTGGACTTTCCGGATGTTGTTATTTCCTGGCTGCCTTCCGGGTGGCTCGGGTATCAATGAATAGAATAAACTGCGCTCGAATTCCGTTAATGAGAATAAGAATCGTTCTTATTGTAATGCCATCCTGGCAAGAAGGAAAGTGCTGAGGGGAAATAAAACACCGTTGCAGCAGGTGCATGGCATTTGGCGCGGCGTGTGCCAATAATGAAAGCGGTATGATCGATGCTCGGGGAGGGGACATGAAGACGATGATCAAAACCATATCGGCGCTGGCCTGCGCCCTGCTGTTCGCTGGCGGCCATGCAGGCGCTCAGGAGCAGGCCGTTTCCGATGCTTTGCCTGTGTGCCAGCTCGACCCGCGTGACAGCGGCAAGCTGGTGGTGGAACCATGCCGCCCGGCACCGCCCGTGCAGCCGCGCCGTTCCGTGGCGCAAGTAATTGGCCGCATGCCCGTGCAGCGCACGGCGCCGCCTGTCGTGCCCATGGCACCCCCGCCGCCCGGCCCGAGCGTGCCCATGCCCGGCGCGCCGCAGCCCATCGGTGCCTGCGACACGGGCGGTTGCCGCGATGCGGCCGGTGCGCGCTACAACGGCGCGGGCAATGCCACGCTCGATGCCAACGGCCGCATCTGTCACCGCAATGGCGCTTTCATGCAGTGTTTTTAGCCTTGCCATTGCTTGCCGCTGCAAGTTTTCGCTGAGCGCGCGTAAAAGTGGCTACAATTGTCGCCGACATTACGTTTACGTAAACGTAATGATGGCATCATGTACCGATGCAACCATCGGGCGCCGGGAACACGGCCCTTATTACTCAGGATACTCAGGAGATTTCATGCAGATTCAGGACAATGTATTCATCATCACGGGCGGCGCATCGGGTTTGGGCGCAGCCACGGCGCGCATGCTGACGGCCGCTGGCGGCAAGGTCGTGCTGGCCGACGTGCAGACGGAGGCGGGCCAGGCGCTGGCCGCTGAACTGAACGGCGTGTTCGTGCAGTGCGATGTGACGTCGGAAGAAGACGGCATGGCCGTGGTGGCAGCGGCAGGCAAGCTCGGTACATTGCGCGGCCTGGTCAACTGCGCCGGCGTGGCGCCGGCCGTGAAAACCGTGGGCAAGGATGGCCCGCATCCGCTGGCCCTGTTTCAGAAAGTCGTCAACATCAACCTGGTGGGCACCTTCAATATGTGCCGCCTGGCGGCCGATGCCATGGCGAAACAGGATGCCACCGCTGAGGGCGAGCGCGGCATCATCATCAACACGGCGTCCGTGGCAGCCTACGATGGCCAGATCGGCCAGGCCGCGTATGCGTCGTCGAAGGCGGCCGTGGTGGGACTGACCCTGCCGATGGCGCGCGACCTGTCGCGCAACGGCATCCGCGTCATGACGGTGGCGCCCGGCATTTTCGAGACGCCGATGTTGCTGGGCATGCCGGCCGAAGTGCAGGATGCGCTGGGCAAGATGGTGCCGTTCCCATCGCGCCTGGGCAAGCCCGGCGAGTACGCGCAGCTGGTGAAAGCCATCGTGGAAAACGTCATGCTCAATGGCGAAACAATCAGATTGGATGGCGCGATCCGCATGCAACCGAAATAAGCCCGGCGTGATTTGATGTAGGATACCCCCGTATGGGGCGTACAGCCTTGCTCGGCTGTGCGCCCTTTTTTTATCGGAGAATCCATGATCACATTGAAGCCGCTGGCGCTGAGCCTGACCTTGCTGGGAGCTCTGGCTGCCCATCCTTCCTTTGCCGAAGTGCCGCAAAAGGCGCCGGAAATCGCCACCGCGTATGCGGAAAAAAGTGGTTGGGCGGCGCAGAAATTCATGGTCGCCGCCGCCAATCCGCTGGCCGCCGATGCCGGCTACCAGATGCTGAAAAAAGGCGGCAGCGCCATCGACGCGGCCATTGCCACGCAGCTGGTGCTGACCCTGGTCGAACCGCAATCGTCGGGCATCGGCGGCGGCGCCTTTTTGCTGTACTCCACGGCCAAGGGCGTGCAAGCGTTCGACGGACGCGAAACGGCGCCCGCCAGCGCCGACGAACACCTGTTCCAGAATGCCGACGGCAGCCCCGTCTCGCGCGCCACGGGCGTGGTGGGTGGGCGTTCCGTGGGTGCGCCGGGTGTGCTGCGCATGCTGGAACTGGCGCACAAGGAACACGGCAAGCTGCCGTGGGCGACCCTGTTCGGCCCCGCCATCAAACTGGCGCACGGCGGCTTTCCCGTTAGCCAGCGCCTCAACGGCCTGTTGAGCTGGGACCAGGCCCTGAAGCGCGACCCTGTCGCCGCCGCGTATTTCTATGACCAGGACGGCAAGCCCTGGTCCGTCGGCCATGTGCTGAAAAACCCGCAACTGGCGCGTACCCTGCGCGAGATCGCCGGTGGCGGCGCCGACGCCTTTTACCAGGGCCGTATCGCGCGCGACATCGCCGCCAAGGTGGCGTCGCACCCGAGCAATCCGGGCAAGCTGACGGCGGCAGACATCGCCGGCTACCGCGCCAAGGTGCGCGAGCCCGTGTGCAGCGATTACAAGGCCTGGACCGTGTGCGGCATGCCGCCGCCATCGTCGGGCGGCATCGCCATTGCGCAGATGCTGGGCATGCTGGAAGTGAAGGACATCGGCCCATATGCGCCCGTCGACGGTGTGCTCGATGTGCAGGCGATCCATTTGTTCTCGGAAACGGGGCGCCTGGCCTACGCGGATCGCAACCGCTACGTGGCCGACACGGATTTCGTGCCGCTGCCCGGCAAGGGCATCGCCTCGATGCTGGATAAAAGCTACCTGGCGCAGCGCGCCTCGCTGATCGGCGACAAATCCATGCTGAAAGCCTTGCCCGGCACGCCGCCCGGCATGCAAGTGGCGTGGGGCATGGATAACGCGCTGCAGCGCCCGTCGACCTCGCACCTGGTGGCGGTCGATGCTTTTGGGGGCGGCCTGTCGATGACCACCAGCGTGGAAGACGCGTTCGGCTCGCGCCAGATGGTCGACGGCTTTTTGCTGAACAACCAGCTGACGGATTTCTCGTTCGATTCGCGCGATGCCGCTGGCCCCATCGCCAACCGTGTCGAGGCGGGCAAGCGCCCGCGCAGCGCCATGTCGCCCACGCTGGTGTTTGAGAAGGGTACGCGCAAGCTGGTGCTGGCGACGGGCTCGCCCGGTGGCTCGTCCATCATCAATTATGTCGCCAAGGTGCTGGTCGGCACCATGGACTGGGGCTTGAACGTGCAGCAAGCCATCAACCTGCCGAACTTCGGCAGCCGCAATGGCCCCACGGAGCTGGAAAAGGGGCGCGCGCCTGCCGCGCAAGTCGAGGCACTGCAAGCGATGGGCCATGAGGTGCGCGTCATCGAACAGAATTCCGGCCTGCAGGGCATCATGCGCCTGCATGCGCATGGCAAGGATTTCTGGTTTGGGGGGGCGGACCCGAGAAGAGAAGGGATGGTTCGAGGAGACTAATCACCCCCGAATCTTTTCCACAAAGCATCAAGACCCTGCTAATCTGCCGGCATGGGAATACAAAATAAAACAGGCTTGATACTCACGGGAGGGGGCGCCCGTGCCGCCTACCAGGTGGGCGTGCTGCAGGCAATTTCGGCGATATTGTGGGAAGCGGGCTGGGCGCCGGCGCGCAACCCGTTCGACATCATTTGCGGCACCTCGGCCGGCGCCATCAACGCCACGGCGCTGGCCTGCCGCGCCGACAATTTCGGCGAAGGCGTGCAGAAGCTGCTCGACGTGTGGCAGCATATCCAGGTCGAGCAAGTCTACCGCGCCGATTCGCTGGGCGTGATCCGTTCGGGCGCGCGCTGGCTGTCGCTGCTGTCGTTCGGCTGGCTGCTGCGCCAGTGGCATGCCTCGCCGCCCAATTCCCTGCTCGACAATACCCCGCTGGTCAGCCTGCTGCACCGCATGCTCGACCTGCCGCGCCTGGACGCGGCGCTGGCCGATGGGCTGCTGCATGCGCTGGCCGTGACGGCGTCGTCGTATTCGGGCAGCCGCCACATGACGTTTTACCAGACGGCCGAGGATATCGCGCCGTGGGTGCGCACGCAGCGCCTGGCCTTGCAAGACCAGATCGGCGTGGAGCACTTGCTCGCCTCGGCCGCCATCCCCTTCATTTTTCCTGCCGTGCCGCTGTACGTGGGCGGCCAGCGCGAATACTGCGGCGACGGTTCCATGCGCCAGTTGGCGCCGATTTCGCCGGCCATCCACCTGGGGGCGAACAAGGTGCTGGTGGTGGGGGCGGGGCGCATGACGGAACCGGCGCCCGCCGCGGCCGAAGCGGCGCGCTACCCGAGCCTGGCGCAGATCGCCGGGCACGCGCTGTCGTCGATCTTCCTCGATGGCCTGGCCGTAGACATCGAGCGCCTGAACCGCATCAACCTGACCCTGTCGATGCTGCCGCCCGAGTTGCTGGGCAAGACGGCCTTGCGTCCCGTGGAATTGCTGGTCATCGCGCCGTCCGAACGGCTCGACGCCATCGCCAGCCGGCATATCGGCAGTTTGCCGCGTCCCATCCGCACCATGTTGTCGGGCATCGGCGCGGCCGAAGCGCGCGGCGCGGCGCTGGCATCGTATTTATTGTTCGAATCGACGTATACTAACGAGCTGATCCGTCTTGGACAGCGCGATACGCAGGCCCGCAAGGATGATGTCCTGGCGTTTTTTGGTTCCTGAGACGGCCCTTGGAGCGGCGTGCGTTTTTTTCGCGTTTTTTTTGACAGGACGATTGTGCTGGTATTTCGACGTGTTTGCGAAGTGGTATTGCTGTTGTCTTTGCTGCTGCCGGGCGGCCCGGCCGCGGCGGCGCCTGCGCCCACCCTGCGTTTCGATCAGCTCAGCGTGGAACAGGGCCTGGCGCAGGAATCGGTGCTGGCCATCGCCCAGGACCGGCAGGGCTATATGTGGTTCGGCAGCCAGTCTGGCCTGAGCCGCTACGACGGTTATCGCATGGTCGTCTACAAGAATATCGAGGGCGACAAGACCAGCCTGGCCGACAACTGGGTCGGCGAACTGCACGTCGATAGCCAGGGCCAGCTGTGGGTGGGCACCGACAACGGCCTGGATCGCTTCGACCCCGCCAGTCAGACCTTCACGCATTTCGTCCCGGCCGAAAAGAGCAAGCGCGGCAACGGCAACCGGCATATCCACGCCATTCTTGACGATGGCGCGCGCGGCTTCTGGATCGCCACCTCGGACGGTTTGCAGCATTTCGACCCCGCCACGGGCGCCTTCCGCACCTGGCACCATGAAGAGGGCAATCCGCACAGCTTGGGCGATAATGAAATCAAGGCGCTGGCGCTGGACGCGCAACAGCGGCTGTGGATAGGCACCGTCACGGGCCTGGACATGCTGGCGCCGGGCAGCGACCGCTTCGAGCATTTCGCCGTCGACACGGAGCCCGGTTCGAAGTACAACGTGATCCAGTCGCTGCTGGTGGACCGCCAGCAGAATCTGTGGATCGGCACCATGGCCGGCGCCGAGCGCTGGCGCCTGGGAGGCGCCGGCCAGGCACCGCAGTCGCGCCTGCGCCTGAATGAAAAACAGGGTTTTTCCGCCATCCGCGTGGCCAGCCTGTACCAGGATATCGACGCCACCGTCTGGCTGGGCAGCAATGCCGATGGCCTGTTCCGTTGGCTGCCCGAGAGCGACACCTTCCTGCAGTACCGGCACCAGACGGGCGACAAATTCAGCGTCGCCGACAACCAGCTGTCGTCGCTGTACCGCGACCGCGCGGGCACTTTCTGGGTCGGCTCCTGGTACAACGGCGTGAGCCGGGTCGACCTGGGCAGCGGCGGCTTTTCGCGCATGGCGCGTGCGCCCGGCGATGTGGGCGCGCTGGCGGACAAGAAAGTGCGCGCCGTGGCCGATGCGGGCAATGGCAAGCTGTGGCTGGCCACCAAGGGCGGCCTGAAACTGTACGATACGCGCGACGGCAGCTCGCGCCTGTTCGACCTGCGCAGTTCGCCCGGCATGTCGCGCGACGAGCAGGTCACCACCCTGTACAAGGCGCCGGACGGCGTGCTGTGGGTGGGCGGCTCGACGGGCTTGCACCGCTTCGATCCGGCACTCGGGCGTTTCTTTACCATGCGCTTTGCCGCCGGCGATCCGAACAGCGACACCATCCGCAATGTCGTGAGCGACCGCAGCGGCATGCTGTGGGTCTCGACGCGCGGCGGCGTGCACCGTTTCGACCCCGCCAGCCGGACCTTTACCACTTACCGCCACGATCCGGCCAACCCGCACAGCCTGTCCGACAACATGGTGCGGCCCGTGCTGGAAGATGCCAAGGGGCGGCTGTGGATAGGCTCATTTCACGGCCTCGATTTGCTGGACCGCGCCAGCGGCCACTTCCGGCATTTCCGCCACGATCCGCAAAATCCGCATAGCCTCAGCCACGACGAGGTGCACTATCTGCACGAGGACAAGCGCGGCGTGCTGTGGGTGGGCACGGCCAATGGCTTGAACCGCATGGATGTCGATGCGAAGGGCGACATCCGCTTCCGGCGCTTCCTGCGCAAGGATGGCATGGCCGACGATGCCGTCGCCAGCATCCTCGGCGACGATAACGAGCAACTGTGGCTGAGCACGAATAGCGGCATCACGCGGCTCGACATGCGCAGCGGCCTGTTCCGCAACTACGACAGCGCCGATGGCACGGTGGAAGGCTCGTACTTCGATGGTGCGGCGCTGCGTGCGTTGGACGGGACCATGTATTTCGGCGGTTTTAACGGCATGACGGCGTTCGTGCCGCAGGATATCCACGACAACCGCGTGCCGCCGCTGGTGGCCATCACGGAACTGCAGATCTTCAACAAGCCGGTGGCCATCGGCCGCGGCGAATTCGCGCACGTGCTCAGGACGGCCATCGATCATACGCGCCAGCTGGTGCTGACCAGCCGTGAAAGCGTCTTTTCGCTGGAATTCGCAGCCCTGCATTTTGCTGCGCCCCAGCGCAATATGTTCGCCTACCGGCTCGAGGGCTTCGACCAGGACTGGGTCATGACGGATGCGGGGCGGCGCTTTGCCACCTACACCAACCTCGATGCGGGCAATTATGTGTTTCGCGTCAAGGCGGCCAACAAGGATGGCGTGTGGAACGAGAGCGGCGCCACCTTGGCCATCACGATCCTGCCGCCGTTCTGGAAAACCTGGTGGTTCCGCACCCTGATGGCGGCACTGCTGCTGGGCGCCGTGTATGGCGCTTACCGGCAGCGCGTGCGCGCGCTGCGGCGCCAGCAGAACGAGCTGGAAAAACTGGTCGGCGAACGCACGGCCGAGTTGCAGAGCAAGGAAATCGAAGTGCTGGCGCAGTCGGAAAAGCTGGCGGAAGCCAACAGCAGCCTGACGAAAAACGAGGAAAGCCTGCGCCTGGCCAAGCGCAAGGCCGAGGATGCGACGCGCCAGAAGTCGGAATTTTTGGCCAACATGAGCCACGAGATGCGCACGCCGCTGGCCGGCGTGATCGGCATGCTGGGCTTTGCCCTGCGCGACGAGCAGCTGCACGATGCCACGCGCGAGCAGATCCTGCGCGGCCAGGCCAATGCCCAGTCGCTGCTGGTGATCATCAATGACTTGCTCGATTTTTCCAAGATCGAGGCGGGCAAGCTGAGTATCGAAAATATCGACTTCGCGCTCGGTGCGGCCATCGAAACGGTCGTCACCCTGTTCGAGGAGCAGGCGGCCGCGCGCAGCATCGGTTTTACCATCGATTTTGCGCCCGACCTGCCGCCCTTCGTGGTGGGCGACCCAACCCGTTTGCGCCAGGTGCTGGTCAACCTGGTCGGCAATGCCTTCAAGTTCACCCAGCGCGGTGGCGTCAGCGTCTGCGTCGAGCGGGCTGGCGTGGCCAGCGGCAGGGGCGGGCGCCGTGTCAACCTGATCCGCTTTACGGTCAGCGACAGCGGCATCGGCATCGATGCGGACGCGATGGCGCGCCTGTTCCAGAAGTTCGAGCAGGCCGACGCCAGCACCACGCGGCGCTACGGCGGCACGGGGCTGGGCCTGGCGATCTGCCGCCAGCTGGTCGAACTGATGCAGGGCGAGATCGAGGTGGCCAGCACGCCGGGGCAGGGCAGCACGTTTGCCTTCACCTTGCCGCTGGCCGATGGCGTGGCGCCGCCGCTGGTGCCGCAGGTGGCGCTGGCGCCGCACAGCCACCAGTTGCGCGTGTTGTGCGCGGAAGACTTCCCCACCAACCAGATCATCATCCGCGTCATGCTCGAAGAACTGGGGCACAGGGTCGATGTGGTCGCCAATGGCGTACTGGCGGTGGCGGCCTGCGTGCATACGCGCTATGACCTGATCCTGATGGACGGGCGCATGCCGGAGATGGACGGCGCCACGGCAACGCGATTGATCCGCGTGGGCGGCTGGCCTGACCAGCCCGTGCGCGACCAAGAACTGATGATCGTGGCCCTGACGGCGAATGCCAGCGATGAAGACCGCAGCCGCTATCTGGGCGTCGGCATGGATGATTTCCTCAGCAAACCGGTCGACGAAGCGGCGCTGCATGCCTTGCTGGCGCGCGCCATCGAGCGCCAGCTGCAGCGCGGTTTCATGTTGCCGCGCATGCCGTCGAACGTGCCGCGCGCCAGCGCGCGGGGGCAGGCCGAACTCGATGCCCTGTTCGGCATCGCGCCGGCTGCGCCCGTCGCGGCACCCTCCCAGTCCATCCGCAGCGGTGAACTGCAACGGCGCATCCGCGTCGCCTTCGTCGCCGACCTGGAGGGGCGTTTGCGTGAACTCGACGCCGCCCTGGCGGCGCAGGACAGGGACAACGCCGGGCGCCTGCTGCACGGCCTGAAGGGCAGCGCCGCCTATCTCGATGAAACGCAGCTGCACATGCTGTGCACGGAAATGGAAGAGGCGGCGGACGCTGGGCGCTGGACGCAGGTGGCCTTGCATTTGCCGCAATTGCGCGCACTGTTGGCGCAAATAGCCGTTTCGGGCCAGGAAATGTAAAATAGGCAATGCCGGCCTTCGAACGCGCGGCGAAACTGGGTAGAATACGGCCAGGCCCCTGACGCCGCCGGCAATGGAGAAAGCAATGAAAGTACTGGTGGTTGACGATGATGTCGTGTCGCGCATGGTCTTGATGCATCTGATCGACAGCTGCGGCGTGCACGATATCGTGGAAGCCGAAGATGGCGCGGCGGCGTGGGAGCAGCTCGAAGGGGGCTTGCGGCCGTCGCTGTGCTTTTGCGATTTGCGCATGCCGCGCCTGTCCGGCATGGAGCTGCTGCAGAAAATCCGCTCCGACAGCACGCTCGACGCCATGCCGCTGGTGCTGGTGTCGTCGGCGAATGACCAGGACACGGTGCGTGACGCCGTGCAGGCCGGTGCCGCAGGCTACATCGTCAAGCCCTTCCAGCCGGAGCAGGTGCGCCAGCATATCGACGCCTGCTTCGACATCTCCGCCTTGCCGGCCGAAGCGTCGCGCGACACCCTGCAGCGCCTCGGCATCGACAGCGAACGCCTGCTGGCGTATCTGACGGGTTTCCAGGGGCAGGTGGGCGCCGCCAGCGAGCAGGTCGACGCCTTGCTGGCGCGTGGCGAACCGGCCCAGGCGCGCCAGCAGCTGGAACGGCTGCACCTCGGTTGCCGCACCCTGGGCTTGCATGGCGCGGAGGCCGGGATGATGGACCTGCTGCAGGCATCGGTGCTCGATGGCGGCCAGATACAGGCGGCGCTGGCCGCACTGGCGCGCAGCGTGGCGCAGCAGGCGCGTTTGCTACGCCAACAGGACGGCGCCGACTGAATCTGCTGTTTTCTGCTTGCCGGGAAAATACTTTAGGTTTAAAGTATCTGCTTCCGGGCCATGTGCACGCGCCCGCTACCAGCCAGGATGAGCATGAGCAGCGACCCTTCGCCCAGCACCGCATCTCCCCAGGACGACTTTGCGCGCGCGCACTTGCCGCCGCGCGCACTCTGGCCGCAGCTGTGCCTGGACTTGCCCGAGCTGCAGTATCCGCCGCGCCTCAATTGCGTCGCGGTGCTGCTCGATGCGGCCGTCGCCAGCGGTGGCGGCGAACGCACGGCCATCCTTGCCGACGGCCAGCGCTGGACTTACGCGCAGCTGGCGCGCCAGGTCGACCGCATCGCCCACGTGCTGCGCGCCGACCTGGGCCTGATCCCCGGCAACCGCGTGCTGCTGCGCGGCGCGAATACGCCCATGATGGCCGCCTGCCTGCTGGCCGTGCTGAAGGCCGGCTGCATCGCCGTGCCGACCATGCCGCTGCTGCGCGCGCGCGAACTGTCCACGATTATCCTCAAGGCGGAAGTGAACGCCGTGCTGTGCGCGCAGGGCTTGCGCGCGGAACTCGACGGTGTGTCGACATGCCCGCCGATGTTGTGCTTTGGCGCCGCCGGCGCCGAACTGGAACAGCGCATGGCGGCCCACGATGCACCGTTTGCTGCATGCGACACGGCAGCCGACGACGTCTGCCTGATCAGTTTTACCTCCGGCACGACGGGCGTCCCCAAGGGCACCATGCACATGCAGCGCGACCTGCTGGCCATCTGCGACTGTTTTCCCCGCTCCATGCTGCAGGTGCGCGCCGACGATATCTTCATCGGCACGCCGCCGCTGGCATTCACCTTTGGCCTGGGCGGACTGCTGCTGTTCCCCCTGCGCTTTGGCGCTTGCGCCGTGCTGCTGGAGAAACTCACGCCCGAGGCCCTGCTGCGCGCCATCGGCGCCTATCACGCCACGATCTGCTTCACGGCGCCCACCTTTTACCGCCAGATGGCGCCCCTGGCCGCGCAGCACGACTTGCGCAGCCTGCGCCTGTCCGTCTCGGCCGGCGAGGCGCTGCCGCTGGCCACGCGCGACGCCTGGCAGGCCGCGACGGGACTGGCCATGACGGACGGCATCGGCGCCACCGAAATGCTGCACATCTTCATTTCCGCCACGGGCGAAGGCATCCGCCGCGGCGCCATCGGCAAGGCCATCCCCGGCTACCAGGCATGCATCGTCGATGACGCCGGCGTGCCGCAGCCGCCCGGCGTGACGGGCCGCCTGGCCGTGAAAGGCCCCACCGGTTGCCGCTACCTGTCCGACCCGCGCCAGCGCGAGTACGTGCAGAACGGCTGGAACCTGACGGGCGACACCTTCGAGATGGATGCCGACGGCTATTTCTATTACCGCTCGCGCAGTGACGACATGATCGTCTCGGCCGGCTACAACATCGCCGGCCCGGAAGTGGAAGAGGCGCTGCTGCGCCATCCGGCCGTGGCCGAATGCGGCGTGGTCGGGCGCGCCGATGCCGAGCGTGGCCAGATCGTCGAGGCGCACATCGTGCTCAAGGACGGCTGCCAGGCCAGTGACCTGCTGGCGGCCGAACTGCAGGACTTCGTGCGCCAGCAGATCGCTCCGTATAAATACCCGCGCGCCATCCGTTTCCTGCCTTCTCTGCCGCGCACGGAAACGGGCAAGCTGCAGCGCTTCAAACTTCGCACGGACACCGCATGAATATTGTCTGCATCGGCGGCGGTCCCGCCGGCCTGTATTTCAGCCTGCTCATGAAAAAGCAGAACCCCGCGCACCACATCACCGTCATCGAGCGTAACCGCCCGTACGACACGTTTGGCTGGGGCGTGGTGTTTTCCGACCAGACCCTGGGCAACCTGGCCAACGCGGACGAGCCGACGGCGCGCGCCATCCTGCAGGCGTTCAACCACTGGGACGATATCGAGATCCACTTCAAGGGCGAGACCGTGCGCTCTGGCGGCCATGGTTTTTGCGGCATCGGCCGCAAGCGCCTGCTCAATATCCTGCAGGCGCGCTGCGAGGAGCTTGGCGTGCAGCTGGTGTTCGAGACGGAAGTGCAGGACGACCAGGCCATCGCGAAGCAGTACGGCGCCGACCTGGTGATCGCCAGCGACGGCTTGAACAGCCGCATCCGCACGCGCTATGCGGCCAGCTACCAGCCCGACATCGAGCAGCGCCATTGCCGCTTCGTCTGGCTGGGCACGCGCAAGAAATTCGAGGCGTTTACGTTTGCCTTCCGCCAGACGCCACACGGCTGGTTCCAGGTGCATATCTATCAATATGACGGTGATACGTCGACCTTCATCGTCGAAACGCCGGAACACGTGTGGCGCGCGGCTGGGTTGGACGCCATGAGCCAGGAAGAGGGCATCGCCTTTTGTGAGGCGCTGTTCGCCGAGGAACTCGATGGCCATGGCCTGCTGAGCAATTCGCCGCACTTGCGCGGCTCGGCGCAGTGGATCACCTTCCCGCGCATCGTTTGCCGCCAGTGGGTGCATGTGCACGATAGCGTGCCCGTCGTGCTGATGGGCGACGCAGCCCACACGGCGCATTACTCGATCGGTTCGGGCACCAAGCTGGCGCTGGAAGACGCGATCGAGCTGGCGCGCTGCTTCGGCCAGCATGGGGATACCGATGCTGCGCTGGCCGCCTACCAGCAGCTGCGCGCCATCGAGGTGCTGAAAATCCAGAGCGCGGCGCGCAATTCCATGGAGTGGTTTGAAAACGTCGAGCGCTACAGCGCCATGGAGGCGCCGCAGTTCGCCTATTCCATGCTCACGCGCAGTCAGCGTATTTCGCACGAAAACCTGCGCCTGCGCGATCCCGCCTACGTGGCCGATTACGAACGGTGGCTGGCGCGGCGCGCGGGCGAACAGGCCGGCGTGACGCTGCCGGACGAAGCCATGCCGCCCATGCTCACGCCCTTCCGCTTGCGCGGCGTGCTGCTGAAAAACCGCATCGCCGTCTCGCCGATGGCGCAGTACAGCGCCGTCGATGGCGTGGCGGGCGACTATCATCTGATGCACCTGGGCGCGCGCGCCATGGGCGGCGCTGGTCTCGTGTTTGCCGAGATGACGTGCGTGTCGGCCGACGCGCGCATCACGCCCGCCTGCCCCGGCATGTACAGCGAAGCGCACACGCAGGCCTGGCGGCGCATCGTCGATTTCGTGCATGCCAACAGCGATGCGAAGATCGCCCTGCAATTGGGCCACGCGGGGCCGAAAGGTTCGACGCGCCCCATGTGGGATGGCATCGACCTGCCTTTGAAAGAGGACAACTGGCCGCTGCTGGCTGCCTCGGAGCAGCAGTACCTGGCCGGCGTGTCGCAGCTGGCGCGCGCGGCCACGGAAAGCGATCTGGCGCGCATCGAGCAGGATTTCGTGCGCGCCACGCTGGCGGCAGCCGTCGCCGGTTTTGACTGGCTGGAACTGCATTGCGCGCATGGTTATTTGCTGTCGAGTTTTATCTCGCCGCTGACCAACCGTCGTACGGACGAGTATGGCGGCAGCCTGGAAAACCGCTGCCGTTATCCCTTGCGCGTGTTTCGCGCCATGCGTGCCGCCTGGCCGCAGGACAAGCCGATGAGTGTGCGCATCTCGGCCCACGACTGGGTCGAAGGCGGCATCACGCCCGACGATGCAGTCGTCATCGCGCGCCTGTTCAAGCAGGCCGGCGCCGACCTGATCGACTGTTCCTCGGGCCAGGTCAGCAAACTCGAACAGCCCGTGTACGGGCGCATGTTCCAGGCGCCGTTCGCCGACCGCGTGCGCAACGAGGCGGGTATCGCCAGCATGGCCGTCGGTTCGATTTTTGAAGCCGACCACGCCAACAGCATCATCGCCGCCGGGCGCGCCGACCTGTGCGCCGTGGGCCGGCCGCACCTGGCCAACCCGGCCTGGACGCTGACGGAAATGGCGCGCATCGGCTACAGCGGCGCCGGGGCAGGCGCTACTTGGCCGAAACAGTACCGTCCGGGCCAGCAGCAGCTGGAACGCAATCTGCAGCGCGAGCGCCAGCTGGCCGCCGCCAGCACGGGCCTGACCCCGCAACAGGTGGCCGCGCGGCTGCTGGAAGGATGACATGAACAAGGAACGACGGGACGGCGCGTTGGCCGACAAACATGCGCTGGTGACGGGCGCCGGCAGCGGCATTGGCCTGGCGTGCGCGGGCGCCTTGCTGGACGCGGGCGCCCGGGTCACCCTGGCCGGGCGCGACGGCGCGCGACTGGCGCGCGCACGCATGCAGCTGGAAGAGGCGGGTCACGCGGGCAGGGTGGCCATCTGCGTGCTCGACGTGAGCGTGGAAGCGTCCGTGCGGGCGGGTTTCGCGCAGGCCGCCGCGCATTTCGGCCGCATCGATATATTGATCAATAACGCGGGCCAGGCGCACGCGGCACCATTCGGCAAGACCGATGCCGCCATCTGGCAGCAGATGCTGGCCGTGAACCTGACGGGCGTGTTTCACTGCTGCCAGGCGGCCATGCCGGCCATGCTGGAAGCGGGCTGGGGACGCGTCGTCAACGTGGCGTCGACGGCGGGCTTGAAAGGTTATCGCTATGTCAGCGCCTACGTCGCCGCCAAGCACGGCGTGATCGGCCTGACGCGCGCGCTGGCGCTGGAAGTGGCGCCGCGCGGCGTCACCGTCAACGCCGTCTGCCCGGGCTACACGGAAACGGAGATGGTGGCGCAGGCCGTGCAGAACATCGTGCGCAAGACGGGGCGCGGCGAAGAAGCGGCGCGCGCGGAACTGGCGGCTGGCAATCCGCAGCAGCGGCTGGTGCAGCCACAGGAAGTGGCCGATGCGGTGGCCTGGCTCTGCCTGCCCGCGTCGGCCGCCATGAATGGACAATCGATCGCCGTCGCCGGCGGTGAAGTCATGTAGACAATGGATAAAATGGACAATGAACGCGACCTCCCGCAGGCCGAACCGGTGCTGGATCTGGCCAGCCGCCTGACGCAGGACCACCACCAGTCGCTCAAGCTGTGGCTGCGCATGCTCTCGTGCACGGTGAAAATCGAAAACGAGGTGCGCACGCGCTTGCGCGCCACTTTCGGCATCACCTTGCCCCGCTTCGATCTGATGGCGCAGCTCGAGCGCTTTCCCGAAGGCTTGCGCATGGGCGAACTGTCCAAGCGCATGATGGTCACGGGCGGCAATATCACGGGCATCACCGACCAGCTGGAGCAGGAAAAACTGGTGCTGCGCGTGGTCGACCCGAAGGACCGCCGCTCGTACAGCGTCAAGCTGACGCCTGCCGGCCGGCGCGCCTTCGACGAGATGGCGCGCGTGCACGAAGGCTGGATCGCCGAACTGCTGCAGGGCGTGACGCCGGACGACAAAACCCAACTGATCGACCTGCTGTCGCAGATGAAACAGCAACTCAATGACATTTCCATAAAGGACTGACCATGCGCCATCTACCCGGCCAGCCGCAAGACCTGCCAGGCAACCGCGCCAGCCTGGCCCATTACGCCGCGCGGCATTTTCTGTTTTCCGTCGACGCAGGCGTCGCCACCTTGACCTTGCACCGGCCCGAGCGCAAGAATCCGCTGACCTTCGATTCGTATGCGGAATTGCGCGAGCTGTTCCGCGCGCTGGCGCATGCGGACGACGTCAAGGCCGTGGTGATCACTGGCAGCGGCGGCAATTTCTGTTCGGGCGGCGATGTTCACGACATCATCGGCCCGCTGACGCAGCTCGACATGCCGGGCTTGCTGGCGTTTACCCGCATGACGGGCGACGTGGTAAAAGCCATGCGCGCCTGCCCGCAGCCCATCATTGCCGCCATCGACGGCATTTGCGCCGGCGCTGGCGCCATGCTGGCGCTGGCCTCCGATATCCGCATCGGCACGGCGCGCAGCAAGACGGCTTTCCTGTTTGCCCGCGTGGGCCTGGCCGGCTGCGACATGGGCGCTTGCGCCTTGCTGCCGCGCGTGATCGGCCAGGGCCGCGCCGCCGAACTGCTGTACACGGGCCGCTCCCTGGCCGGCGCCGAGGCCGAGCGCTGGGGCTGGCTCAACCGCCTGGTCGAACCGGAGGAACTGGCCGACGCGGCGCAGCTGTTCGCCGCCGGCCTGGCCGGCGGCCCCACCTTCGCGCACGGCATGACGAAAAAAATGCTGCAGCAGGAGTGGAACATGGGCGTCGATGAAGCCATCGAGGCGGAAGCGCAGGCGCAGGCCATTTGCATGGCCACCAACGATTTCCACCGCGCCTATCACGCCTTCGTGGCGAAGGAAAAACCACAATTCGAGGGTAATTGACATGCGTGATACGAGCTATCTGGACTGGCCATTTTTCGAGGCGCGTCATGCGCAGCTTGCGTCCGAGCTCGATGCCTGGGCGACGCAGCACCTGGACGGTGCGCATGGCGCCAACGTCGATGCGGCTTGCCGCGCGCTGGTGGCGCAACTGGGGCAGGACGGCTGGCTGGCGTACGCCACCGGCACCGATGGCAAGATCGATACGCGCGCCATTTGCCTGATGCGCGAAACCCTGGCGCGCCACGACGGCCTGGCCGATTTCGCCTTCGCCATGCAGGGACTCGGTTCCGGCGCCATCGGCCTGTTCGGCAGCCTGGAGAACAAGGCGCGCTATCTGCCGGACGTGGCCAGTGGCAAGCGCATCGCTGCCTTTGCCTTGTCCGAGCCGCAGGCTGGTTCCGACGTGGCGGCGATGGCGTGCGCGGCGCGGCGCGATGGCGACGCGTATGTGCTCGATGGCGAAAAGACGTGGATCTCGAATGGCGGCATCGCCGACTTTTACGTGGTGTTCGCCCGCACGGGCGAAGCGCCCGGTGCGCGCGGCATCAGCGCCTTCATCGTCGATGCCGACAATCCTGGCCTGGAAATCGCTGAACGCATCGCCGTCATCGCGCCGCATCCGCTGGCGCGCCTGCGCTTTGCCAATTGCCGCGTGCCCGTGTCGCAGCGCCTGGGCGACGCGGGGCAGGGCTTCAAGGTGGCGATGGCCACACTCGACGTGTTCCGCACCTCGGTGGCCGCCGCCGCGCTGGGTTTTGCGCGGCGCGCCTTCGATGAAGCGCTGCGCCACGCGACAAAGCGCCAGATGTTCGGCCAGACTCTGGCGGATTTTCAATTGACGCAGGCGAAATTGGCGCAGATGGCCACCGGCATCGACGCGGCCGCACTGCTCACCTACCGCGCCGCCTGGCAGCGCGACCAGGGTCGCAAGGTGACGAAGGAGGCGGCGATGGCCAAGCTGACGGCCACGGAAACGGCGCAGCAGGTGATCGACGCGGCGGTGCAGCTGTTTGGCGGCATGGGCGTGGTCAGCGACCATCCGGTCGAGCGCCTGTACCGCGAAATTCGCGCCTTGCGCATCTATGAAGGCGCCAGCGAAGTACAGCAATTGATCATCGCGCGCGAATTGCTGCGCGAGGCGGCGGTGGACGCATGAACGGCATGAACAATCAGGAGAACACGATGCAAGTGCTGCAACCAGCAGGATGGGCCAGGCCGCGCGGCTATGCGAACGGCGTGGCCGCCAGCGGGCGCACGGTGTATGTCAGCGGCATGATAGGCTGGGATGCGCAGGGGCAGTTTCACACGGACGATTTCGCGGGACAGGTGCGCCAGGCGCTGCAAAATATCGTCGCCGTGCTGGCCGAGGCGGGCGCCTTGCCCGAACATATCGTGCGCATGAACTGGTACGTGCTCGACAAGAAGGAGTACGTGGCGGCGTATCCGCAAATCGGCGTCGCCTACCGTGAGCTGATCGGCAAGCATTTTCCTGCCATGACGGCGGTGCAGGTGGCCGGCCTGATCGAGGATCGCGCCAAAGTGGAGATCGAGGTGACGGCGGTGCTGCCATCGCTGCCATTGCGGCCATAGTGGCCGTTAACGTGCTATCGACGATATGCGAAGTTGTGCAATGTGAGTGATATTTTCTTGTGTGAAAGGGATGTAATTCGTGTTATTATTGATAATTATATTTGGTATATAGTCATCTTTATCTCGCTTGCCAGTCATTGGAGTGCCTGATTTACCTGCCCGGACGCATTGCCATCAAGCTTCATCGATGTATTTCTGAGACGAATCAATGAAAAAGACGCCAGTTGTTCCTGCATCTGCGGCAAGCACTGCGCCTTTGCCTGTAAAGGTGCGTTTGGCGATGATCGATGTTGGAAAAGGCCTGGGCATATTGCTCATTGTCATTGGTCACAATGCGATTTTTTCAGCCAGCTATAGCGAAGCTGGCGATTTCCTCAAAACATTCCGGCTCCCCTTTTTCTTCTTCATCTCAGGCACGACCTTTGCCATCGGCATGCGCAGCGTGAAGGAGATTGCCTGGTTACGCGCGGATGCTTGGCTGAAGCCCTGCGCCGTAGTGGTGATCGTGATCGGCCTGCTACAAGTACTGTTGGGCTTGGGCACCATGGATACGATCTTCCTGGGGCTATTGTACGGCACGGGATTTACCCTGACCTGGACGCCGACCTGGTTCCTGCCACATCTATGGCTGCTGTATGTCAGCACCGCTATTTTTCTCACCTATGGTCGCCCGCTGACTAGTACTTGGCCGCGGCGTATTGTCTTGCTGCTGTTTATGTCCGTAGCCGGCTATCTGGTCATGCAGGGTTTTGATAGTGGCATGGAAAATCCGGTCTGTTTGCGTATAGTCGAGTTCGGCCCAGCGCTGTTCGATTGCGGCTTGCCATTTAGTGCCGATATTCTGTTGTTGACGGGTGTTTTTTTCTTGCTGGGCCATTTTCTGTCGAGCAACGTCAAGGCATTTCACTTGAACTGGCTGGTACTGGGCCTGGCATTTTCGGCCATGCTGGCGCTACACTATTATTTCGGTTTCACGATAGATTTCAACCAGCGTCGTTACGATTCGTTGTTTGTTTCGACGCTGCAAGCCTTGTGCGGGATTTATGTCATGCTGTCTGTATGCAGCCTGCTGAACCGCTCCGCCGTAGTATCCAGGGTATTGTCATATCTGGGGCGTGGCAGCCTGTTCATCCTCATTTTTCATGCATGGATCATGCTCAAGCTCGATACGTTGTTGCTGCGTTGGCTGAATAACGGCTTCCTGGTGGCGGGTATTTCCATCACGACGGCAATCATCGTCCCGCTCATTTTTTGGGAGTTGGCAAAGCGCAACAAGGTCGTCTCCCTGTTAATGTTGCCGCGCAAGCGCGTTGCCTGTCCATCCAGTGCCGTGCTGGCGAAGACGGCGAACTGAGACCCCAGATAGGCGTGGTGTTTATTTGCCGACAGGGAGCACATTGCAACTGCTTGCGCGTCACCCGCATGGCATGGTTGCCGGGCGGGCGGTGGGCGCCTGATTCATCCGACAGTGCGTGGAATGCCGGATATGCGGCCGAGCGGATGGCCAGCGCGCCCCACTTGCTCAATGATGGTCATCGCTATAGAGCACCGTATCGCCCGTAATGGCGCTACAGTATCTCCGTCTCGCGTTCGGCTGACCAACTGATGGCCTCGCCTTTTGTCGAGAAGGTTTTGGATTCGCGAGTGCCAAGCATGGCAGCCTGCGCGCCATCCCGTCCCCTTTTTTTTGGTTCATCGCGGTTAATGGGGAACGACCGGCTTGACGTTTTTTGCTGGGAGGGGGTGGCGGCAAGGGTTTTGAATTGATTAATTGATTGTCGCCAAACAAACCAATTACCTTACCACTCTCGCCGCCATGCTCAATGCTATGTCTTCTCTTCCATTTTGGGAAGGGCATATTGTCGTTTCCGTCGTCGAACAGGACGACGAGTCGCTGCTGATCGTTCTCAACGCCTGCCCCACTGCCGACGCGCTTTGCGGTAGCTGCCGGCAGCCTTGTGCTCTAGTTCATGAGCGGCGCTGGCGGCGCATCCGGGATCGGGATATTTTGGATCGACGGGTTTGGGTGAAGGTAGCAATCCGGCGCCTGGACTGCCATCATTGCAATGCCCGGGTGACAGAGCATATCTCCTGGCTGGACCGGCGCTCGCGGATGACTCACCGCGTCCGGGTCTGGGTGGAGGCGCTGGCACAGCTTATCCCCATCAAGCACGTGTCCCAGCTGACAGGCCTGCACTGGCACACCATCAAGGCCATTGACCTACAGCGCTTGGCACACCTGCACGGCCAGTTCGCCGCTGGCGACGTGCGGCGCCTCGTCATGGATGAATTCGCTTTGCACAAAGGCCATCGTTATGCGACAGTCGTTCTCGATGCTCAGCGCATGCGTGTGCTCTGGGTTGGTGAAGGCAATAGTCGGGCGGCCATTCGGCCGTTTTTCGAGGCGTTGGGCGCAGAAGGCTGCGCCCGAATCGAGGCTGTGGCGATGGATATGAACACGGCGATGGATCTCGAAGTGCGTGCGCAATGTCCCAACGCCGAAGTCGTCTACGATCTTTTCCATGTCGTTGCGCGCTTTGGCCGTGAGATCGTTGACCGGGTGCGTGTAGACCAGGCAAACGCGCTGCGCGACGATGCCAAAGCGCGCCAGGTCATCAAGCGTAGCCGTTGGCTTCTGCTGCGCAATCGCGACAACCTTGAGGGCGACCGTGCTATCAAACTTGACGAACTGCTCGCGGCCAACGCCCCTCTGGCAACGGTCTATTTGCTCAAAACCGAACTCAAAGAAATCTGGTTCGCGCCATCCGTTCGCGAGGGCGCGCGTCGATGGAAACGCTGGATGCGCCTCGCCCTCGAGAGCGAGATCGCCCCCGTGATCAAATTCACCAAGCGCTTACGCAAATACGTCCGGGGCATCATCGTCTCCGCCATCTATCCGATGAATTCGTCCATTCTTGAAGG
The DNA here is from genome assembly GCF_003096775.1 of Janthinobacterium sp. 78. Classification (NCBI taxonomy): domain Bacteria; kingdom Pseudomonadati; phylum Pseudomonadota; class Betaproteobacteria; order Burkholderiales; family Oxalobacteraceae; genus Janthinobacterium; species Janthinobacterium sp. 78. Next base: position 1,892,892 of record NZ_QENT01000001.1, read on the forward strand.
CGTCAACAAGCGCATCAAAGTCATCAAACGGATGGCCTACGGATTCCGGGACTCTGCATATTTTTTCCTCAAAATCAAGGATGCCTTCCCCGGTAAAAGCGATGAACCAAAAATAAGCCTAAGCGACTGTTTTTAAATGATAAGTGACGATTTGTGTGGGGGAGTCGAAAATACGACTGGTCCCCCCGACTGGAATCGAACCAGTATCCCACGCTTAGGAGGCATGTGCACTATCCATTGTGCTACGGGGAGGACGCTCAGGCGTGGCAAGTGGCCATGCCGGATCCGGCGGCAGGGGGGCGTGCAAGACGTCCCATGTGTCGCGAATCGAGCGCAATTATAGCCGACAGTTTGCAAGATATGCCTATGCTTGCGCGAGTATCGGTACAATGCGTGCTTCATTCATCTAATCGGCAGCTGTTTTGCGCACCACGCGGTGTGCAGGAAACGGCGCCCGAGCACTCTTACTCATTATGGCTGTCATTTCTCTTTCATCGGCGCAACTTGCGTTCGGTCACGTCGCGCTGCTCGATCACGCGGAATTTTCACTGGAAAACTCGGAACGGGTGGGCTTGATCGGCCGCAACGGCACGGGTAAATCCTCTTTGTTGAAGGTCATTTCGGGCAAGTTCAAGCTCGATGACGGCTTGCTGGTCATGCAGCAAGGCATCAAGATCGCGTATGTGGAGCAAGAACCGCAATTCGACCCGGACATGTCCGTGTTCGACGCGGTCGCTTCCGGCATGGGCGAATCGCAAGCCTGGCTGAAGGAATACGACGAGTTGACGGGCCAGTTTGGCCAGGGCAATGACGACGAATTGATGGAACGCATGCACGACATCCAGGTCAAACTCGATGCGGCCGATGCGTGGAGCTTGCCGAACAAGGTGGAAACCGTGCTCGACCGTCTGAACCTGACGGGCGACATGCTGATGAAAACCCTGTCGGGCGGGATGCAAAAGCGCGTCGCACTGGCGCGCGCGCTGGTCTCCGCGCCCGACGTGCTGCTGCTCGATGAGCCCACCAACCATCTGGATTTCAGCTCCATCCTGTGGCTGGAAGGCCTGTTGCGCGATTTCAAGGGCAGCGTGCTGTTCATTACCCATGACCGCTCCTTCCTCGACAATGTAGCCACGCGCATCATCGAACTCGACCGTGGCCGCTTGCTGTCGTACCCGGGCAACTTCACGGCGTACCAGGTACGCAAGGCCGAGCAGCTGGAAATCGAAGACGTGGAAAACGCCAAGTTCGACAAGTTCCTGGCGCAGGAAGAAGTGTGGATACGCAAGGGCGTCAAGGCGCGCCGCGTGCGCGACGAAGGCCGCGTGCGCCGCCTGGAAGCGCTGCGCCTGACGCGCAATGCGCGCCGCGACCAGCAGGGACAAGTCAAACTGGACGTGTCGGCCGGCGAACGCTCGGGCAAGATCGTGGCGGACCTGGAAAACGTCTCGAAGATCTATGGCGACAAGGTCATCGTCAAGGATTTCAGCGCCACCATCTTGCGCGGCGATAAGGTCGGCCTGATCGGTGCCAACGGCGCCGGCAAGACCACTTTGCTGAAGATGATCCTGGGCCAGGAAGAGTCCGACACGGGCACCATCCGCCTGGGCACCAAGCTGCAAGTGGCGTATTTCGACCAGATGCGCACGCAGCTGAACGAGGAAGCGAACCTGATGGAAACCATCGCGCCGGGTAGCGACTGGGTCGAGATCAATGGCCAGCGCCGCCACGTGATGACGTATCTGAACGATTTCCTGTTCGCGCCGGAACGCGCCCGTTCGCCCGTCAAATCGCTGTCCGGTGGCGAGCGCAACCGTTTGCTGCTGGCGCGCCTGTTCGCCAAGCCGGCCAACGTGCTGGTGCTCGATGAGCCGACCAATGACTTGGATATCGATACCCTGGAATTGCTGGAAGAGTTGCTGGAAGAATACACCGGCACCGTCTTCCTCGTCAGCCATGACCGTACCTTCCTCGACAACGTTGTCACGCAGGTGATCGTCGCCGAAGGCGAGGGCAAGTGGCGCGAGTTCGTCGGCGGCTACACGGACTGGGAGCGCGTGCGCACCTTGCCGATCGCCACGGCGCCAGCCAGCAAGCCGGCCGTGAAGGTCGAGGCTGCCACACCGGCGGCGAAGCAGAAAAAGCTCAGCTACAAGGAACAGCGCGAACTCGACGAACTGCCGAACATCATGGCAGCGCTGGAAGATGAGCAAGCCGTACTGGCAGGGCAATTGTCGCATCCCGATTTCTACAAGAAAACGCCGGCCGAAGGCAAACGCCTCAATGCGCGCGTGGCGGAAATCGAGAAAGAGTTGCTGGCAGCGCTGGAAAAGTGGGAAGCGATCGAAGCGCGCGCCAAAGGCTGAGTTGCCTTTCATTGATTGCCGCCTGCGGCAATTAATATCAAAATTGATACTGTAGTGATAAACTCTGGCTGAAGCGGGTGTTGCCGCCCGACGCGTGTAGCGTGTCGGGCGGCAACATACTCTCCGTTACAGACCCCGGAGCGGCATTGCGTCTTGTTGATGCATCAAAGACAATATTGCTGATACTATTCCCCGTGTTGTTACTGTAGCGGCGCCAGCCGCAAGCAATCTGTATTTGCCAGCCATCACCAGACCGGAAACGGGGGAGCGCCTTCATGTTTGACCGACTCGCGCTGCCACGCGTGCTGCCTTTTTTTACTTATCTATTTTTTATTCTTATTGCTGATGTGTTAATATGGGCGGGCTATGCTCAGGAGCAACTACGCTATTTGTATGTGGTGAAAATTGGCGTCGTTCTGGCTCTGCTATGGCTATATCGCCGGCACTATACGGAGCTGGCCTGGCCCGGTCCGGCGGTCATGGGATGGCGTGCCATTGTCTGGGCCGTGCTGACGGGCATCGTCGTGCTGGTGCTGTGGCTCAACCTGGGCGCGTCCTGGATGGTCATCGGCGAGTCGGCCGGTTTCGATCCGCGCTCCGGTAATGGCTACGACTGGCCGCTGGTGGTGGCGCGCATCGCCGGTGCCGCGTTGGTGGTGCCCGTGATGGAAGAGTTGTTCTGGCGCTCCTTTCTATTGCGTTGGTTACAATCGCCGAATTTTCTGGCCGTTGAACCGTCACTGCTGAGATTTCGCTATATTCTTATTACGGCGATACTGTTTGGCTTTGAACATAATTTGTGGTTTGCGGGCATTCTTGCCGGCTTGGCATATGGGTGGCTCTACGTGCGTTTTCGCACCCTGTGGTCGGCCATCATCGCGCATGGCGTGACGAATGGCTTGCTGGGTGTCTGGGTACTCATGACTGGGCAATGGGCTTATTGGTAGTCGCGTCATCGGCGCCATTAATTAATGCAGTTAATGCAGTAATCACAAAGATGAAAAAAATGTTGAGCTTGACTGAAAAAAAGTGCGCCGCGCGTGATGCCGCACCAGCTGTTTTTCGCACGTCGCGCCTGGGCGCGCTGTCGCTGCTGATCGGCGCTGCCTTCAGCACGGCCGTCCATGCCGAAATCAGCGACACCATCCATCCGTTCCTCCGGACGTCGATTGCCTATGACGACAACTTGCTGCGCCTGAGCGAGTTTCCGGGGCAAACGCCGGATCTGAGCGATACCAGCCGGACGGTGCAAGGCGGCTTCCTGTTCGAACGTCCCATCGGCCGGCAGTTGTTCACGGGCTACGCCAAGCTGAGCCGCGTGACCTTCAACCGCAACACGGAACTCGATTACAACGGCAAGGACGCGCTGGTCGATTGGGCCTGGCAGTTGGGCAACCACGTACAGGGCCATCTGGGTACCAGCTACCTTGAAACGCTGACGCCATTTGCCGATACCAATTCCAAGGAGCGCAATTTGCGCACGCAGCGCCGCCATTATGCGGATGTGACTTGGCTGTTCCATCCCAGTTGGCAGGTGCGCGCAGGTGTCTCGCGCTTCGATGCGGACTATGAATTGCTCACGCAAAAGATCAACAACCGCTCGGAAGACGCGACCGAACTCGGTCTCGACTATCTCGCCGCCAGCGGCAGCAAGGTGGGCGTACAGCTGCGCCGCTTGAAGTCGGACTATCAATTCAAAGGCGGCGCAGGGACGGGTTTTTCCGATAATGATTACACGCAGGATGAAATCAAGGCCAATGTGCTGTGGCTCGTCAGCGGACCGACCAAGCTGTCGTTCCTCGGCGGCTGGGTGCGGCGTACGCATCCGCTGTCGGGTTCGGGCAGCAGCAGCGGCACCAACGGCCGCCTGATTGCCGATTGGGTGGCGACGGGAAAATTGCGATTCAATGCGGCACTGTGGCGCGAATTCCAGGTGGTTGAAGGCGGCATCGTCGGTAGCAGCCTGAACAAGGGCGCCAGCGTTGCGGCCTTCTGGAGCGCTACGGCCAAGGTGGGTGTCAATGCCCAGCTGCAGCACGAGAAGCGTGATTTCAGCACCATCAATGGCTTCACGGCCTTGAATGGCCTGTCCGATGCGAGCACCAGCAGTTCGCTGGGGCTGACTTACACACCACTGCGCAACATCACGCTGGAAGCGGATGTATTTCGCAGCAGGCGCAGCGGCAATCCTCTCGTGGGCAGCAATAGTTACCGATCCCAAGGGGTTTCGTTCTCCGCCAATGTTCAATTCTGAAAAGTAAAATGACGATTAACGATATACCTCTGATTTCCTTTTTTCAGCGTGTGCTCGACCCCTTGGTCATCATGGTCACGCTGTATGTGTGCTCGATCGTACTCGGTTCTTCCTTCGACGGTTATGCGCTGATATTGATGATACTGGCGTTTTTCATTTCATCGACCATCTATCAGCATATCGACCCGTATCGCGCCTGGCGTGCCGGGCGCATGTGGGCCTATGCGCGCGACGTGATCGTCGGCTGGGCCGTCACGGCGCTGATCCTGGTCATGCTCGGCGTGGTCAGCGGCCTGGCGCAGCATTATCATGTCAAGGCCGTGTATGCCTGGTTTGTCATCACGCCGTTGCTGCTGATCTTCCTGCAACTGGCGGTGCGCCGCGCGCATTCCATCCAGGGCAACGGCGACGAAGTGCGCTCTGTCGCCATCATCGGCGCCAACAATGTCAGCGTGCGCTTTGCCGACGCCATCAGCAAGCACCCGAACCTGTTCATGCAGGTGGACGGCTACTTTGACGACCGGGAAGAGGAGCGCTGGCCAGAGGGCATGCATCACCCGATGCTGGGCCGAATGGATGAGATTGCCGCCTACGTGCGCAGCAAGCAGACCAAGATGATTTTCATCAGCCAGCCCATCTCGGCGCAGCCGCGCATCCGCAAGTTGCTCGATGAATTGCAGGACACCACCACCTCGGTGTATTTCCTGCCGGATATTTATGTATTTGACCTGATGCAGGCGCGTTTTGACAATGTGTGCGGCATGCCCGTCATCGCCATCTGCGAATCGCCATTTACAGGCTGGAACAGCACGATCAAGCGCATGAGCGACCTGGTGCTCGCCTGCCTGATCCAGTTGTGCCTGCTGCCGCTGATGCTGATGATTGCCATCGCCGTGAAGCTGACTTCGCCCGGTCCCGTCATTTTCAAGCAGCGTCGCTACGGCCTGTATGGCGAAGAAATTATCGTCTATAAATTCCGTTCGATGACGGTGTCGGAAGACGGTGCCAAGGTGGTGCAGGCCACCAAGGATGACCAGCGCCTGACGCGCATCGGCGCTTTCCTGCGCCGCAGTTCGCTCGATGAGTTGCCGCAGTTTATCAATGTGTTGCAAGGGCGCATGAGTATTGTTGGCCCGCGACCGCACGCAGTTGCGCACAATGAGCAGTATCGCAAGTTGATCAAGGGCTATATGTTGCGCCACAAGGCCAAGCCGGGCATTACCGGCTGGGCGCAGGTCAATGGCTTGCGGGGCGAGACGGAAACCCTCGACAAGATGGAAGCGCGCGTGCATTTCGACCTGGACTATCTGCGTAACTGGTCGCTGTGGCTGGACCTGTGGATTGTGGTGCGCACGGTGCAAGTGGTGCTGAAACGGGAAAATGCCCATTGATGGCGTGAGAGACTATCAAGAAGATTGCCGCACAGCCAAGCAATGTGGCGTGGTGACAACTCCCAGCTTGCCCGGCGTCTGGCTTTTATGTTGACCAAAGAAAATTAGTTGCATCATTTGTGATTTCTATAATTCTGTTGCATAATTTGTACCTGTTGCATGCTAAAGTGATTGCAGGGCCTGTAAGATAACGTGCTGAAACAATGTAGTGCATGCATCGTTTTGATCCGCCTGCCCGAAAAGCGTGGCAGCGCTTGAAAACATGTTGAACCCTCTGAGATGGCGAGTCCGATGAAAATGAAACGAATGAATGTACAACAACGCATCCTGACCGCTGGCGTTATCCTGTTGACAGTGGCCGGCCTGGCCGCCTGTGGTGGCGATAAGCAGAAGAAGGTGGGCCAGGCGCTCGCCAGCGTGAATGGCGAAGAAATCACGGCGCTGCAGCTGAACGAGGAATTGCAGCGCGCCGGCGTGCCGGCGGCGCAGCAGGAAGCGGCCAGCAAACAATTGCTCGAAGCGCTGATCGACCGCCAAGTGGTCGAGAATGTTGCGTTGAAAGAAAAGATCGACCGCGATCCGAAGGTCATGCAAGCCGTCGAGCGGGCCAAGGCGCTGATCATCAGCCAGGCCTACATGCAAAAGAAATTGAGCGGCATGGCGCCTCCGAGCAAGGCCGAAGTGGAAGATTACTTCAACAAGCACCCTGAGTTGTTCAGCAATCGCAAGCAGTTCGACATGCGCCAGTTGCTGATCGCCAGCAAGGATATGAACGATGCGCTCAAGCAAGTGATCGACAAGAGCAAGTCGCTCGATGAGGTAGCGGCCTGGATGGAGAGCAACAAGATCGGTTTTGCGCGTGCCCAGGTGTCGCGCACGACGACGGACCTGGCGCCGGAGCTGGTGACCAAGTTGCAAGCCATGCCAAAAGGCCAGCTGTTCATCATCAATGAAGGTGAACGCGCGATGCTGATGACGATCGTCGACATCAAGGATGTGCCGGTCAAGCTGGCCGCCGCCGCGCCGCAGATCGAGCAGTACCTGGTCAATACCAGGACCAAGGATGCCGCCAAGAAAGAAATGGAGCGCCTGCGCGCAGCGGCCAAGATCGAGTATCTGAACCAGCCTGCCGCTTCTGCTGCCACTGCGGCGTCGGGTGCGGCGTCTGCCGCCTCGGCAAGCGCCAGTGCTGCGGCTACCGCACGGGGCGTTGCTGGCCTGAAATAAGCATGTCTGGCACCATTGATATTTTGCATAACTAACCGTAATGACCGACGAGATCGAGCTGATGATGAAACGACTGATACTTTTGATAATGACTTCACTGCTGGCCTTCACGCTGGGCAGTGCCAATGCCGGAGAAGTCGTGCTCGGCGCGGGCGACGTGCTGAAGATTTCCGTCTACGGCAACCCGGATCTGGGCGTGGAAACGCGCGTCAGCGAAGCGGGCGACATCACGTTCCCCCTGATCGGCCAGGTCAACGTCATGAAAATGGCCGTCGCCGAGGCGGAAAAGAAGATTGCCAACAAGCTCGAAACGGGCGGTTTTGTGAAAAAGCCGCAAGTCAATATCATCGTTACCTTGTTGCAAAGTCAGCAAGTGTCGGTGCTGGGCCAGGTGAACCGACCGGGCCGTTATCCGGTCGATGGCCGCCGCAGCCTGCTTGACTTGCTGGCGCTGGCCGGTGGCATCGGTCCCGAGGGCGGCGATACGGTCAGCCTGATCCGCAAACGCGATGGCAAGACCACTACCGATGTCGTCGATGTCGTGGAAATGGTGCGTACTTCCGACCTGAACCGCGATTTTGACCTGGCCGCCAACGATGTTGTATTTGTAGAACGCGCGCCACGCATCTATATTTATGGTGAAGTGCAACGTCCAGGCCCCATGCGCCTGGAGCGCTCGATGACGGTGCTGCAGGCGCTGTCGGCCGGTGGTGGCCTGACCCAGCGCGGCACCGAGCGCAACATTCGCATCAAGCGCCGGGGGCCGGATGGCAAGTTGCAGATCCTCGATGCCAATCACGATGACCTGCTGCTCAGCGACGACGTGGTGTATGTGAAGGAAAGCTGGTTTTAAGAGCCGATTCCAGCAGTGAGCGTCTTCTGCTGGGATAGGCTCTGATGATGGCAGCAGCCTTGCTGCTTATTTTGCACCGATTGTTTTGCAATGATATGAGACGGTTTCTATGAATTTCTCCCAGTTTTTACTGATATTGCGCGCTCGCCAGCGCGTCATCTGGATCACCCTGGTGATTGTGGTGGCGACAACGCTGGCGATCAGCCTGCTCCTGCCCAAGACGTACAAGGGTACGGCATCCGTGTTGCTTAATTACAAGGGCGTCGATACCGTCACGGGCCTGGCAATGCCGGGTCAACTGATGGCCGGCTACATGGCGACGCAAATCGATATCATCAGCAGCAAGAACGTTGCCCTGCATGTCGTCGATTCGCTGAAGTTGGCGCAAAATCCTGCCGTCATCGCCCAGTTCAACGCTGCCACGGGCGGCGAGGGCGCGGTGCGTGACTGGCTGGCCGATCTGTTGCTGAAAAAACTCGAGGTCGTCCCTTCGCGTGAAAGTAGCGTTGTAGAAATCAGTTTCAGCGGTTCGGACCCGAGTTTCGTGGCCGCCATCGCGAATGCCTTTGCCGAAGAGTACCAGCGCGTCAGCATCCAGCTGAAAGTTGAGCCTTTGAAAAAAGCCTCGGCCTATTTCAATGACCAGACGCGCCAGATGCGCGATGTACTGGAAGCCACGCAAAGCCGTTTGTCCAAGTACCAGCAGGAAAATGGCATCGTCAGCCTGGATAACCGCGTCGACGTGGAATCGAACCGCCTGAACGATTTGTCGCAGCAACTGGTGATGGCGCAGTCGCAGTCGATGGAAGCGACCTCGCGCCAGCGCATGGCGCAAGGTGCATCGTCGCTGGAATCGCCCGATGTGGCGCAAAATCCGATGATCCAGAATTTGAAGATTGCCCTCGGCACGGCCGAATCGAAGTTTGCCGAGATTTCACAGCGCCTGTCGCAGAACCACCCGCAATACATCAGCGCCAAGGCGGAACTCGATAAATTGCGCAGCGACCTGGCAACGGCTATTCGTGTCACTGCAGGCAGCGTGAGCAACAATGCGCAGATTTTGCAGCAGCGCGAAGGTGCCATCCGTGGCGCCATGGCGGCGCAAAAAACCAAGGTGCTGGAACTGAACCGCACGCGCGATGAAATGGGCGTGCTGATGAAGGATGTCGAAAGCGCCCAGCGCGCCTACGACGCCACGTCGCAGCGTTTTTCGCAGACCAGCATCGAAGGCCAGGCCGAACAGTCCGATATATCGATCCTCAATCCTGCCGTGCCGCCGGTCGCGCCGGCGGGGCCGAAAGTCATCCTCAACACCGTGCTTGCCTTCTTCTTTGGCGGCTTGCTGGGCCTGGGCTTGAGTATTCTGCTGGAAATGCTGGACCGCCGCGTGCGCTCCGAACGCGATCTGTTCGATGCGCTGCAAATTCCGGTGCTGGGCGTGATCGCCTGGCAAGCGCCGAAGCGCCGCCGCTTCAAGTCCCTGAAGTCGGTGTTGTCGAGCCGCTTGCGTTTGAATTAATTCGATAGGAAACACAATGAATCATCCTGCACTGGCTGGGCATGTACCAGCACCTGGCGCCCACACGGCGCACGTTGGCGATTCCAGCATCGGCGGCTTGCTGCTGGAGTCGGGCAAGATCACGCCGGAAAATGCCGAACGCGTGCTGCGCATGCAGAAGGAACTGGGCATCCGTTTTGGTGAAGCGGCGCAGCGCCTGGGCCTGATCACCGAAGCCGATATCGAGCAGGTACTCGCACGCCAGTTCAATTATCCCTACCTGCCGCGCGGCACCGGCAACTTTTCGGACAAGCTGCTTGCCGCGTACGAGCCATTTGGCCAGCAAGTCGAAACCTTGCGCGCCATCCGCAGCCAGCTGATGCTGCGCTGGTTCGCACGCGGCCACAAGGCGCTGGTGGTGGTGAGTATCAATGCGGACGATGGCGCAGCCATCTTTGCCGCCAACCTGGCCGTGGTCTTTTCTCAGCTCGGCGAGCAAACCTTGCTGGTCGATGCGAACTTGCGCGCGCCGCAACAGCAGGAATTCTTCGGCCTGAAAGGTCGCCAGGGCCTGTCGGACCTGCTGGCTGGCCGCGGCGACCTGGACGCGATCGCCAAGATCGATTCGTTTGTTGCCTTGTCGGTCATGAGCGCGGGCACCTTGCCGCCGAATCCGCAGGAATTGCTTAGCCGCACTTCATTTGCCACGCTCAACGAGCAAGTCGCCTCGCGCTATGACGTGGTGTTGTACGACGTCGCGCCATTCTCCAGCGGCTCGGACGCGCTGGCCGTTGCTGCGCGTGCGGGCGGCGCCTTGCTGGTGGCGCGCAAGAATGCCACTGGACTGGCCGATCTGGCAACCTTCGCCGAACAGTTGGAGCGTAACGGTGTTGAAATTGTCGGTACCGTTATGCAAGAGTTTTAACCCCACATTGTTGCTGCCCCTGCGCATATCGTGCCTGAGCAGGCATGATATGCACGCTTCCTCTGCCCGAGCTTGCCTGGCCGCCCTGTGCGGCCATTTTCATGATGTGAGCAAGCGGCACACGAATTTTTCCATGATGAAATAGAGCGGCTTGTCCTGGCGTCGTAGCAATTAGCGCTTATGATTCAACTATCGCTCGTTGAGCGGGCCGTTGCTCGGCAAAGATGGCCGCTTGCGGTCGGATAGGGGGAATGCTTGCCGGTGGCAACACGATGCACGTATTGACAAGGCCAGCCATGCTCAATATCAAGCCAGGCCTGGTTTGTATTGCGCCAGCAAGGATGGGAAATGTATAGTGGCAAACGATGTATTTCCACAATGGAGGGATGCCAACATGAAATTTCTGTTCGACACAGTCCGACAATTGAGCGGCGATCACGGGGGGGCAGATGCCGGCAGCGCCATGGCGGGCGCAGGACGTTTGCGCCGGGGCGCGCTGGGCGTGTTGCTGGCCGCAGCGATGGCCGTTGCCGTGCCTGTCGGCGCCACTTGCCTGGACAAGGCGCCCTTGCGCGGCGTCAATCTGGCCGGAGCAGAATTCAATGGTGGCAAGATTCCCGGTACCGTATTCAAGGATTTCATGTATCCGAGCGCGAGCGATATCAGCTACTTTGCCAATCTGGGCGCGAACATGCTGCGCCTGCCGTTCCGCTGGGAACGCTTGCAGCCGGTCGTGGGCGGCCCGCTCGACCCGACACAGCTCAGATTTATTGCCAGGGTGGTGGAGACGGCGAAATCGCACGGCGTGTGTGTGCTGCTCGATGCGCATAACTATGGTGCCTACAACAATATTCCATTGGGCAGGCCTGGCGCCACGACCGAGGACTTCGCCGATTTCTGGGTACGCATGAGTACAGCCTTCCCTGATGTTGATACGGTCGCGCTTGGACTCATGAACGAGCCGGTGCTGACGAGCCTGAGGCAATGGGGCGAAACGTCCAAGGCCACGCTGGCAAAATTGCGTGAAAATGACGCGAAACACTTGGTCGTCATTGCTGGCGGTACCTATAGTGGCGCGCATGACTGGGCCACGCCGCGCGACGGCGTGTCCAACGCCACGACTTTTGCTAGCGTGAAAGACCCGCTGGGACGCACCCTGATCGAGGTGCACCAGTATGTCGACTCGAATTACTCGGGAACCAAGGCCGATTGCATCTCACCGGCGAAGCTGACTGATATCCTCGAAAAGGTCAGGGTCTGGGCCGTGGCCAACAAGCAAAGGGTATTCATGGGCGAATTTGGCGTTGCCGACACGCTAGAGTGCCGGCCCACCTTGCAGGCGGCGCTGACGTCGATGCGTAATGCGCCATGGGCCGGTTGGACGTACTGGTCAGCGGGCGCGTGGTGGGGCAAGAATTATATCTTCAGTGTGCAGCCGGTCGTGGGCGTGACGCGCAATTCCCTGTCCCTGCTGCAGGTCGAGTGGCAAAAATAGACGGTGGCGTAGCGTGCCACATCGCTTGTTGCACACGCATGGCCGCGTCAGTTGGCGCGGTCATGCGCCCCGTTTCATCGTGTAGCTTGCTGCTGAAGTGCGTGTGTTGCCGTTTGTGTCAGTCCGTTTCCGTCGTGGCAACTGCGGCAGGTTAAAGTTAACCAAGAGAATCATTTTTCCGTATGGCAAGTGATTGATTGCACAGGGATTTGTCTATTTTGCCAATATTTGCGCGTGGACGAAAAAATAGCCTGCCCAAATGCAGTATTTCAGCTTGACCAGCGTCGCGGCTCCGTTATAATCTTAATGTTTTGTTAAAATAGTTTCTTATCCTTTAAAGGTTTCTGGGGGAGCTATCTTGCAAATACGATAGGCCGAGGTTTAACCGATGCCAACGATGCGGTGCTGTACCATTCGGTAAGGCAGGCGCTTTTGATACGACAGTCATTCATGGGGTAGTGATGCAAACCTCTTCCTTAAGCTCGCGCGACGCCGTGATACCGTGGTGGAAGGCCGCCATTCCCGAATGGGGACCGGTCGTGGTCGGTTTGCTGGCCCTGTACGTCCCGTCCTTTTATGACTTGATCACTGGCTTGTGGATGAGCGAGGAGCAGGCGCATGGCCCGATCATCCTCGTGCTGTCGACCTGGCTGCTGTACCGCAAGTGGCCGGAAATGATGGCAAGAACCGAAGGCCAGCCTACCTCCAAGGCCGGCTGGATCGTCGCCGTGGTGGGCCTGGTCATGTATGTGCTGGGCCGCTCGCAACAGTTTTCCATCTTTGAAATCGGCTCCTACATCGTCCTGCTGGCGGCAGTGCTGTTGATCAAGCGCGGCACCCTGGCCTTGCGCATCATGTGGTTCCCCCTGTTCTTCATGCTGTTCATGATTCCCTTGCCCGGCATCCTGGTGGCGATGTTGACGATGCCGATGAAGACGGCTGTGTCGTATGTCACTGAACATGTGCTGTTTTTCCTTGGTTATCCGATCGCCCGCAGCGGCGTGATTTTGCAGATGGGCCAATATCAGTTGATGGTAGCAGATGCCTGCGCCGGTTTGCACACGCTGTTTACGCTCGAAGCCCTGGGTTTGTTCTACCTCAATCTGGTGCGCCATACGTCGGCCCTGCGCAACGGCGTGCTGGCTGTACTGATCGTGCCGATTTCCTTTACGGCCAATGTGATCCGCGTGATGACCTTGACCCTGATTACGTATTATTTCGGCGACGCGGCAGGGCAGGGCTTCCTGCATGGTTTTGCGGGCATGGTGCTGTTCATATCCGCCCTGTTGCTGATCCTGGGCGTTGATTGGCTGTTGCAGTCGTATGTGCAGCGGCGGGAGAAAAAACATGCTTGATACACTGCAAGGTAGGCAGCGCAAGACGCTGTTCGCGGGCCTGCTGCTGGGCGTGCTGATGGTATCGACCTCGGTGCTGACGAAGATAGTGACGCCCACGGTCAAAATGTCCGAAGGCAAGCCCATGCTGGATCTGACGGCACTGGTGCCGGCCGAGTTTGGCGAGTGGCATGAAGAGCGCGATGCGGCAGCCGCCGTGGTCAACCCGGAAGCCGAGGCTGCGCTGGCGAAGATTTACACGCAAACGCTGGCGCGCACCTATGTGAACGCCGCTGGCGAACGCATCTTGCTGTCGGTCGCTTATGGCGATGACCAGCGCGGCGAAGCGACGCAGGCACACCGCCCCGAAATTTGCTATACGGCGCAAGGCTTTGCCATCACCAGCAACGACGTTGGCACGTTGAAGGCGGCCGAGCGCAACATTCCCGTGCGCCGCTTGGTGGCAGTCAGTGGCAGCCGCAATGAGCCGATTACCTACTGGGTTACCGTTGGCGATCGCGCCACCTTGCCCGGCGTGGGGCGCAAGCTGCTCCAGCTGTTCTATGGCCTGGGCGGCAAGGTGCCCGATGGCTTGCTGTTCCGCGTCTCGAGCATCCAGGCCGACAAGACGGCGGCATATGCGTTGCAGGATCAGTTCGTCAATGCCCTGTTTACCCATATCGGCAAGGCGCCGACGGAAAAACTCGCCGGCAAGTTCGATGACTAGCAATACCACGGCGTGCAGCCTGACCAATCTGTCTTATTAACCGATGATGAAACAAGCATGACACTCTACGCCCGCCCCGCTCACGCCAGCCTGCCCGACGCTGGCGAGGAGAGCAACAAGCGCCATTTGTTGCTGGCCATCCTGATCGCCGCCACGGTTTACCAGGCCGTGCTGTGCTTTGTGCACACGCATTTCTTCAAGGCATCGACGGCGCTGGTGGCGTTTTCCGAGCTGTGCATCTACGTCACTTGTGCCGTGCTGCTGTTGCGCCGCATCGAATTGTCTTTCGTGGCCATCCTGACCCTGATCGCCTCGTATTTGCTGCTGCTGGCCTTGCTGCGCAGTTCGCTCGATCCCAAGGGTTTCCGCGACATTATCATCCTGGTGCTCTTCTATTTTCTTGGGCGCAATTTCGGTGACGAGAAATACGCCGACCGTCTGTTGAAAATCATTATCTATATCGTGCTGGCGGTGGGCTTTTTCGAGTTGCTGCTGGTCGATGTGTATTCCAAGCTGTTCAATGTGTATTCGTATTACCTGGCGCAAGGTAATATAACCACCAGTACCAACTGGGCTGAAGGCAGTACCCTGGCGCTGAACGGTATCCGCCCGGCCGGCATCGGCCGCACCATCCTGCCTTTCCTGCTGGGCAACCATCGCGTTTCGTCCGTATTTCTCGAACCTGTCTCGCTCGGCAACTTTTCCGTGATCGTGGCCGCATGGGGCTTGTCCAAGGGCCGCGAGCAATGGCGTTCGATGGCCTTTTTTCTCGCCGCCGCCGCCATCATGATCACCCTGGCCGATTCGCGCTATGGCCTGGTGACTGTGGGCGTGATGGTGCTGATGCGCCTGCTTTTTTCGGGACGCGGCAATCGACTGGTGATGCTGCTGCCTTTCGTGTGCGCCGTCATCCTGATCCTGTTCGGCCTGTATTACGATGGGCGCTACAGCGACAATATTCCTGGTCGCTTGTATTCGAGCGGCATTACCATGGTGCGTTTCGGCACGGCGGAAATTTTCGGACTGGCCGGCTACAACATCAACTTCGGCGACATGGGCTATTCCATCATCCTGACGCGCTTTGGCCTGTTTGGCTGCGTGGTGCTGTGGATCGGCCTGTGGATGATCAAGATGCGCGACGAACACGGCGAGCGCTTCCGTACC
The DNA here is from genome assembly GCF_003096775.1 of Janthinobacterium sp. 78. Classification (NCBI taxonomy): domain Bacteria; kingdom Pseudomonadati; phylum Pseudomonadota; class Betaproteobacteria; order Burkholderiales; family Oxalobacteraceae; genus Janthinobacterium; species Janthinobacterium sp. 78. The sequence continues at coordinate 1,908,126 of NZ_QENT01000001.1, forward strand.
TACATCGTTATCTATATGTCGCTGATCCTGTGCATCAGCGGTACCTCCCTGTTCGCGCTGAAGTCGGCCGGCGTCCTCTGGTTCTTGCTCGGCTGTTGCGCCGTGCGCGACAAGAAATGGCTGGCCTCTCCGCTGCGCTCCGGCCAATTTGTTGCCGGGAAAGCCCATTATGCCGATTAAAGTTGCACATGTTGTTCGCCAGTACTATCCATCGATCGGTGGCATGGAAGATGTCGTACAAAATATTGCCCATTACCAAGCCCGTTGCCACGGCCATATTCCCACCATCATCACGCTGAACCGCGTATTCGTGAACCCGGCCGACATCCTGCCGGCAGAAGAGGTGGTCAATGGCGTGCGCGTGATCCGTATTCCCTACTCGGGCTCCACGCGCTATCCGTTCTCGCCCAGCGTGGTGCGGCTGCTGGGCGACTATGATGTGGTGCACGTGCATGGCGTCGATTTTGCCTATGATTTCCTGGCCGCCACCAAGTGGCTGCACCGACGTCCGCTGCTTGCCTCCACCCATGGCGGCTTCTTTCATACCAGCTTTGCTTCGCGCCTGAAGACGATCTTCTTCCATACCGTCACGCGCGCCACCTCGCACGCCTATGCGCGGGTGGTCGGCACCAGCGACAATGACGGCAATCTGTTCGGCAAGATCATCAAGGCGCCGCGCCTGACGGTGATTGAAAACGGCGTCAATGTGGAAAAGTACCAGGCCAAGGGTTCCGCCACGAAGTTGCCGTGCATCATGTACTTCGGGCGCTGGTCGTCGAACAAGGGATTGAAGGAAACGCTGGACCTGTTTGCCGGACTGGCCGCGCGCCATCCTGAATGGCGCCTGGTGATTGCCGGGCGCGAGTATGACCTCAGCCGCGCCGACCTGGAAGCGCTGGCGCGCGAGAAGGGGATTGCCGAACGCGTCAGCATCGTCGCCAATCCCAGCGATGCGCAACTGGCCGAGCTGATGTCGCAGTCGAGCTACTATATTTGCCTGTCGCGTCATGAAGGCTTTGGCATCGCCGCCATCGAAGCGATGAGCGCGGGCTTGACGCCCGTGCTCAGCGATATTCCGCCATTTCGCAAGCTGCTGGAAAAGGCGCAGCTCGGTATCTTGCACACTGGCGACGTGGCGCAGACGATGGCGGCAATTGCCGCCGCGCATGCGCAAGACCAGGATGCGTACGCGGCGCGGCGCATGCAATTGCAGCATTTTTCCGAGCAGTACAGCTGGAATCACATCGGCGCGCGCTACGTGGCAATCTATGAAGAACTGCTGCGCAAGCGAAAATAAGCTGGCGTCAAAGATGCTTCCTTATTAAAACCGTGGTGCAAAAGGTAATTATTTCAAGCTGCATGTCCTAATATGCAGGCAATAAAGATTAATCTAATTATAATAATGCTGCGCGGCGGTGTGTTGATGCACCGATTGCAGGAGCAGCCGAGACGGCTATGTTTTTCCTTCATAACCGGTGAGCTATCTGAGTGAACAAGAAAATCGATTTAATCTCCGGTCTGGCCGGTTTTGCCGCGCTGATGGTGATTTACGCCCACATGGGTAGCGAAGGATTTTTGCGCCTGTCGCACCATTTCCATAACCTGGGCGTGATGTTTTTCTTCTCGCTCAGCGGCTTTCTCTTGTCCTACCTGTATATCGACAAGAAATTCTGTGCCGAGGATGTGACTGCCTACAGCCTGGCGCGCCTTACGCGCATCGCGCCCGTCTACCTGTTCACGATCCTTGCGTCCTTCGTCATCTTCACTTGCTTCGACCCGCAGTTCGTGTATCAGATCGGCGCACACAATTTGCTGCGTCATCTGTTGTTCATCGGTAACGAGTCTGTCTTCTGGACGATAGACCCGCAAGTGCAGTTCTATGTCCTGTTCCTGCTGCTGTGGAGCGCGACGGCCCACTATGTGTCGACCAAGAATGCCTTGCCACTGGTCTTTCTCGTCTTCGCCTGCGTGCTGCTGATCATGCTGCGCCGCAGCCTGCCGGGCACGTTTGTGGGCGCCAATCTGCACTACTTTGCCTTTGGCGTGCTGGCCGGCGTGGTGCGCCGGAAGATGCACATTGAATTTCACCAGCCGCAGTTGATCAATATCATCCATGTGAGCTTGTTGCTGCTTTTCCTTGGCGTCGAATGCGGCATCATCCAGCTCAGCGAGCGCATGCCCCATGAAAACCTCAGCACGCTGGTGATGGCGATGCTGGTGGCCTTCTTTGTTTTCGTCTTTTCCTTCGACTCCCTCAGCGCGCGCCTGCTGTTCGGCAATCCCTTGCTGCGGCTGATGGGAAGCCTGAGTTTTTCACTGTACCTGCTGCACATGCCGGTGCTGTACTGGGTCAAGAAACTGTATCCGGACGAGATTACCCATCCCGTCGTCGTCGCGCTGACTTTCATGCTGATCATTGCGCTGGCGACCCTGTACTTCTATACGGTGGAACGCTATTGCGCGCTGGCCGTGAAAACCCTCGGCAAGAAGTACGCCGGACGGATCGAAGGCATGTTCACGCGCCTGGGCGTCAAGAACAGGGCCACCGTCAGCTGACGCGATGTCCACTTTTTTCTCTCTTTTTACTGATCGGGCGCCGACTTGAAAATTTTGCTTGTGTGTGCCGCCTTTCCTCCCCGCGGCAAAGGGGGCGGGCCGGAAGGCTCGTTCATGATCGCCAGCGGCTTGCTGGCCCAGGGGCACGAGGTGCGCGTCGTCACTGTCGGCGACGCCGCCGGCGTGGAACAGTACAAGGGCGTGGAAGTGCATATCATGCGCTCGCCGAATGTATACTGGGACTACTTTTTTACCAAACGCCCGGCAGCCTTGAAGATGTTGTGGCATGTGCTGGAAAATTTCAATCCGCGCGCCTACTGGCGCTTGCGCCCGCACGTCAAGGCTTTCCGGCCCGACGTCGTCATGACGGTCAGCATTGAAAACATCAATGTGGCAACCTGGTTGCTGGCGCGCATGCACAAGGTGCCCGTGGTACACGTCATCCAGAGTTACTTTCTGGCTTGCTGGCGTGGCGGCCTGTTCAAGAACGGCGCCAATTGCACGGGCCAGTGCGGCAGTTGCAAGGTGTTGTCAGTGGGAAAGAAGCCGATGTCGCACCTGGTGGACGGGGTCTTTGGCGAAACGCGTTTTGTTGTCGATCAACATCTGGAACTGGGCTACTTCAAGCACGCCACCTCGGCAGTCATTCCCGGTCCCGTGTTCCCCATCGCGGGGCGGGTGCCCAAGGCGCGCGACGGCAAGCTGGTCGTTGGCTACATGGGCGTGCTGGCGCCGCACAAGGGTGTCGACGTGCTGGCCGATGCGGCGCGCCTGATGGGACCGAACAGCAATGTGCGCTTCCTGATCGGCGGCACGGGCGAGGACGAAGCGTATGTGGCCAGCCTGCGTGAAAAATTCGGCGATGCCGACGTCGAGTTCATGGGTTGGGTCAAGCCCGATGACGTGTATCCGCTGTTCGACGTGCTGGTGGTGCCGTCGAAGTGGAAGGAGCCGTTTGGCCGCATCGTGGTCGAAGCGCTGGCCTACGGCGTGCCCGTCATTTGCGCGCGTTCCGGCGGCATCGCCGAGAGCATCCGCGAAAACGAGAATGGCTACACCTTTGCCTCGGGCCAGCACGACGAACTGATCACCTTGCTACGCGACGTGCTGGAACCGGACGAGCCTGCGCGCATGCGCCTGGCGCAAAATGCGCTGCAGCATTCGCACCGCTTCGATATCGGCACGATCGCCGCGCGCATCAGCGATTTCGTCAGCGCGACCGTGGCCAGCTACAAGGCACGCCCGTGAGCGGGGCAGCAGCATGAACGAGAGCAAAGCCGAAGGCAACGTCAAGGCGCCTGGCATGGCGTCCGGCTCCTTCTGGGCCGTGCTCGACAATCTGGCCCAGCAGGGTTTGTCCTTCATCATCTTCGCCATCCTGGCGCGGCTGCTCAACCCTGCCGAATTCGGCTTGTTGACGATTGCTCATTTGTTCATTCTGTTCTCGCGCCTGGTCGTGCTCGACGCACTGGCCATGCCCGTGATACGCGCGAAAGAACCCGATGACGGCGCCTATTCGGCGCTGTTCTGGCGCTGCACGGCGGCCGGCCTGTTGCTGTGCGCCTGCATGTTCCTGAGCGCCGGCCCCGTCTCGGCGCTGTTCAGCGCGCCATCGCTGGCGCCCGTGCTGCAAGGCATGAGCCTTTCCATCCTGTTCTTCGGCATGGTGCGTTCCTACGAAGCGCGGCTCGTGCGGCAGATGAAATTCAAGCAACTGGCCATCCGCTCCACCGTGTCCGTCATGCTCGGTGGCGTGCTCGGTATTGCACTCGCCTACCGTGGCTGGGGCGCCATGTCGCTGGTGGTGCAGCAAGTGATGGCGGCCGGGCTGGCACTGCTGCTGGTGGTGCTGCAAAGCGGCTGGCTGCCCAGCCTGGCGTGGCGCGCGCGGCCCAGCCGCTACTGGCATGATGTGCGCCAGGTCAGCGTCTCCGGCATCTTGTCCTTTGCCAACAGCAATGGCGATTCCTTGCTGGTGAGTATCTTTTTGGGGCCGTATGCGACCGGACTGTACAACCTGGCCAAGCGCCTGACGTCGGCCGTGTACCTGGTCATCACGGCGTCGCTGCTGCGCGTGTCGCTGCCCGTGTTCGCCGCCGCCAGCGGCAAGCCCGAGCAGCTGCGCCATGCTTACCTGCAATTGCTGGTGATGATGCTGTTCCTGATGCTGCCCATGCTGCTGTTCCAGGCCGCCCTGGCCGAGCCGCTGGTGGCAACGGTATTTGGCCAGAAATGGTTGCCTGCCAGTAGCACCATCGCCGCGCTGGCACTGCTGTATTGCCTCTCTTCGGTAGCGGAACTGAACAACTATGTGCTGTTTGCCCTGGGACACAGCCGCTGGCCGCCGCTGCTCGGTATCTTGCAGCTGAGCCTGGCCGTGGTCCTGGCCGCCTGCTTCAGCCAGTATGGCTTGCTGGCGATGAGCTTGTCGTTTGCCGCCGCCTACCTGCTGATGTTGCCGTGGTCGCAGCACCTGGCATGCAAGGCCATGGATTTGCCCTGGACGACCTTCCTGGTGGCGCTGCAGCCTGTCCTGGCGGGCGCTGCGGCACTGTTGCTGACCTTGTATGCGATGGCGCGCTGGTTGCAGGGCAGCGCCATCGTGCTGCTGGTGCTGGCCCTGTTTGCCGGCGCCATCGCCTATCTGCTGCCGATGCTGCTGCTGGGGCGCGCGCTGCGCGGCACGGCAGGGGGCTTTGATCCATTCTCACTGCTCAGACAATTACGCAATTTGAAGCACCGCGGCGCTGCCGCGGATTGAAGGAGGCGCACAAGCACCATGGAAGCACCAGAAACCATCAACATCAGCCGCTTTCCCGTGCTGAGCACGACGCGCGAGTGGCTTGCGCAGCACTTGCTGGGCGTCATCGCGCGTGGGGAAAAGACGGCGCTGTTTTTTGCCAATACCAACTTTATCGTGAAAAACCGCTTCGTACTGGAAGCGGATCCCTCGCGTCGCTACCTCATCGTCAACGATGGTGTCGGCATGGATATCGCCGCCAGGCTGATGCAGGGGCGCCGTTTCGCCGCGAATCTGAATGGCACCGATTTCACGCCGTATTTGTTCGAGCAAAGCGCGCAGCCGCTGCGCGTGTTCATGCTGGGCGCGCAACCCGACATCCTGGCCAAGGCGGTGACGCATGTGCGCACGGTGCTGGGGCAGGATGTCGTCGGCAGTTGCGATGGCCATGCCGGCATCGGCAATGCGCCCGATCTGGTGCAGCAAATCAATGCGACGCGCGCCCAGGTCGTGCTCGTGGCGATGGGCAACCCTATCCAGGAGCGCTGGATACTCGCCCATCAAGATGCCCTGGACGCCAACGTACTGGTGGGCGTGGGCGCGCTGTTCGACTTCTGGTCCGGCGGCAAGCGGCGCGCGCCCGCTTTTGTGCAGCGCATCCACATGGAGTGGTTTTACCGTCTGCTGCAAGAGCCGCGCCGGCTGCTGCGACGCTATACCTGGGATATTCTGGTATTCCTGCGCGAGTGCGCCAAATACCGCTGACGCGCTCGCCAGCAAAGATGACAGTCTGGCATGTTGCACTGCGCAACAAATAATATAAAAAAGGTAATAGTGTTGCCAAATTGGTGATATTCTACGGCTTCGGGCAGGCGCAAGCAGAGTTCGGCGTCCCCATAGACATTGGAGCGTGAAATGAAAGCAATGATTTTGGCGGCAGGAAAGGGGACGCGCGTGCGCCCGCTGACCTATGACTTACCCAAGCCCATGATCCCCATCCTGGGCAAGCCCGTGATGGCCTATCTGATCGAGCATCTGGCCAAGTATGGCGTGCGCGACATCATGGTTAATGTCAGTTACCTGCATGAAAAGATCGAAGAGTATTTCGGCGACGGCCACCAGTATGGCGTGCAGATCGGCTACTCGTTCGAAGGCTATCTGACCGATGCCGGCGTGGTGGTGCCGCAGCCGATAGGCTCGGCCGGCGGCATGAAGAAGATCCAGGAATTCGGTGGCTTTTTTGACGATACCACCATCGTCCTGTGCGGTGATGCGGTGATCAACCTCGACATCCAGTCGGCCCTGTTCGAGCATCGCCGCAAGGGGGCGCTGGCCAGCGTGATCACGCGCGAAGTGCCGTGGGACAAGGTGTCGAGCTATGGTGTGGTGGTCAGCGACAAGGATGGCCGTATCAAGGCGTTCCAGGAAAAGCCCAGCCAGGAAACGGCCCTGTCGAACCATGTCAGCACCGGTATCTATATTTTCGAGCCTGCCGTGCTGGACTTGATACCGAAGGACACGGTCTTCGACATCGGCTCGGACTTGTTTCCCTTGCTGGCAGAAAAAGGCTTGCCTTTCTACGCCCAGTCGCGCACCTTCAACTGGATTGATATCGGCAACATCAAGGATTACTGGGAAGTATCGCAAAGCGTCATGATGGGGGAAGTGGCCCACATGGACGTGCCTGGAGTACAGTTGGAAGAGGGCATCTGGGTGGGCTTGAATACGAGCATCGAGTGGGAAGGCACGCACATCGAAGGGCCCGTGTATATCGGCTCGGGCTGCAAGATCGAAGCGGGCGCCACCATCATCGGCCCCACCTGGATCGGTCATGGTAGCCATATCTGTTCCGGTGCGCGCGTGGTGCGCAGCGTGCTTTTTGAATATACGCGCGTGCTGCAGAACATTGCTCTGGAAGAAGTTATCGTCTTCAAGGAATACAGTGTCGACCGCAACGGAGACATGAAACACGTGTCCGAATGCCTGACCGATCAATGGTCGAACGCGCGCGACCGGCGCAGCAAGCGCCGCAGCGCCGTTGAACTTGCATTATTGAAATAAATAGAGGACGTCCACCATGAAGATTTATCCCGTCATCCTGTCCGGCGGCGCCGGCAGCCGCCTCTGGCCCCTGTCGCGCGCAGCGCTGCCCAAGCAGTTGTTGCCGCTGGTATCAGACAAAACCATGCTGCAGGAAACGGCGCTGCGCCTGGCTGGCTGGCCGGAGATGATGGCACCGCTGCTGATCTGTGGCGACGAGCACCGTTTCCTGGTGGCCGAGCAGATGCGCGATATCGCCATCGCACCGCTGGCCATCATGCTCGAATCGGTGGGCCGCAACACGGCGCCGGCCGTCGCCGCCGCCGCCTGGTATTTGCAAGCGCTCGACCCGCAAGCCATCATGCTGGTGTTGCCTGCCGATCACGTCATTGAAGACCGGGCGGCCTTTCATGCTGCCATCGACAATGCGCTCCAGGCCGCCTCGCAAGGAGCGCTGGCCACCTTCGGCATCGTGCCGACGGCGCCGGAAACGGGATATGGCTACATCCGTCGTGGCGCCGCCATCGCGGGCAGCGAAGCGTGCTACCAGATCGATCGCTTCGTGGAAAAACCCGATGCGCAGAGCGCGGCCGGTTTTGTTGCCAGTGGCGACTACTTCTGGAACAGCGGCATGTTTCTCTTCAGCGCCGCCAGCTATTTGCAGGAATTGACGCAATTCCAGCCCGCCATGGCCGATGCCACCGAAGCGGCAGTACGCCTGGCCTACCGCGACCTCGATTTCTGCCGCCTGAGCGAGAAGGAGTTCGCCGCCTGTCCCGCCGACTCCATTGATTATGCCGTGATGGAACACACGAGCCGCGCCGTGGTCGTGCCGGCCGATATCGGCTGGAGCGACGTGGGCTCCTGGTCCGCGCTGCGCGAGGTCTTGCCGCGCGATGCCGCTGGCAATGCCGTGCGCGGCGATGTGTACCTGGACGACGTGAGCAATTCGCTGGTGCGTGCCGAAAGCCGCATCGTGGCGCTGATCGGCGTGCAGGACGTGATCGTGGTGGAAACTGCGGACGCCGTGCTGGTGGTGCACAAGGACCAGGTGCAGCGCGTCAAGCAAGTAGTTTCCCACTTGCAAAGCACGGGCCGTACCGAGCATTTGCAGCACACCAAGGTGTATCGCCCATGGGGGTGCTACGAAGGCATCGACGTCGGCGACCGTTTCCAGGTCAAGCGCATTACGGTCAATCCTGGCGGCAAGCTATCCCTGCAGATGCATCATCACCGCGCCGAACACTGGATCGTCGTCAGCGGCACGGCGCAGGTGACGTGCGGTGATGAAGTCAAATTGCTGAGTGAAAACCAGTCGACCTATATTCCTATCGGCATGACGCATCGCCTGGAAAATCCCGGCCGCCTGCCGCTGCACCTGATCGAAGTGCAGTCCGGCAGCTACCTGGGCGAAGACGATATCGTGCGCTACGAAGATGTCTACAAACGCGTCTAATACTTAAGTCCGCATGGAGCGCCAGGGCGACGGTTCTGGCGTTCCGAGGTTTTCATCGAGCAGCATTTGCCGGCAATATTGCTTGGTAAAGCCAAGTCTTTCAAGGTAGATTAGCAGCATGCCGCAAGCGTCTCTTGCCCCTTCGACCAGCACAGGCCAGTCTCTCCGCTTTGAAATACCTGCTCATCCCCTTGCTCGCCAGCGTCCTGGTGCAGGCCGACGCCCGCGCCCAGTTTGTCGCCCCCGCCATGTCGCCGGCGCTATCGGCCGGGCAGCTGGCGCTGGTGGTCAACGACGATGAGCCCAATAGCGTGGCCATCGCCGACTATTATCGGCAGGCGCGCAATATACCGGCTGCCAATATCGTTCACGTGCGCATCGCCAATCGTCCGCATAAGCTCAGCGCCGTCGAGTTCGCCACTCTGAAAAAGCAGATCGACAGCCAGCTCAGCCCTGAAATCCAGGCCGTGCTGATGGTCTGGACGGCGCCGTATGCCGTCGAATGCAATTCCATCACTGCCGCCTACACCTTGGGCGTCGATGCGGGACTGTGTGCACGCAGTTGTGGCGCGAGCCAGCCCAGCCCTTATTTCAATGCCGCGCACGGCCTGCCGTATGCGCAATACAAGATGCGCCTGAGCATGCTGTTGCCCACCGAATCGGTGGCGCAGGCGCGCCAGCTGATCGAGCGTGGCGTCAGCGCCGGTTTTCGCTTGCAGGAAGCGAATGCGTATTATTTGACGACCGGTGAAACGGCGCGCAACAGCCGTGCGCCGTTTTTTCCGCCGGCAGGACGTTTGCCGACAAAAAAACTGAACATCAAGCGCCTGCGCGCCGACGAGCTCGACGGCGCAACGGACATCATGGTCTACCAGACGGGCATGGCGCGCGTGGCCAAGCTCGACACGCTCAAGTTTGCACCGGGCGCGCTGGCCGATCATTTGACGTCGTATGGCGGCGACTTGTTGGGGACGGGGCAGATGAGCAGCTTGCGCTGGCTCGAGGCGGGCGCCACGGCCAGTTATGGTAGTGTTAGCGAACCGTGTAATTACTGGCAGAAGTTTCCGCAACCGACGGTGCTGCTGCAGCGCTATCTGTCCGGCGATACGGCGATCGAGGCTTACTGGAAGAGCGTGGCCTGGCCGGCGCAGGGTATCTTCATCGGCGAACCGTTGAGTACGCCATACCGACGCTGACAGACATTAGCTGCTGCGGCGGCGTAGCGCCAGGCTGACGAGGGCCAGTCCGGCCAGCAGCATGGCCCAGGTGGATGCTTCCGGGATGGCCGGGATATTCGGATCGACCGGCGTCACCACCGGTGGCGTGACGATGGGCGGCGTGACGACGGGCGTCTCTGGCGTCTCCACGCCCGCGACGGGCGAATTGGTGCCAAACACGCCAGGGTCGCCGGAAGCGCCGCCGGTGGCGTCGGGGCTGACGAAGCTGGCAGCTGCCAGGCGTTCGGTGCCGCCAGCATTCGCCGCAGGCCAGCCGACCCAGCCAGCCGGCGCGAAAGGCTGCAACGTTGACGCCGCATTGAAACTGTCCGTGCCCGTGCTGGTCAAGGCGCCAGGTATGGTAGCGAGCGGACGGCTGCTCACGCTGGTGAACTCCAGTGCATCCGATGGCAAGCGTTTGACGCCAGTCTTGGCATCGTCGCTGGGCAGGCTGCGGTGGTAGGCGGCATCGTCACCGACGCTGCTGACCGGGCCGGGAGCGACGCCATCATTCTTGAATTCATCGTAATTGATATCGCCATTGGACAGGCTGCACGGGCTGTTCACGCTTTCCATGCTGACGCCGGATGCGCCCTGGCCCTGCGCTTTCGTGTTTCCATCTTGCATGGACTGGGCGCAATTCGGTTTTTTGCCAGGCGGCACGGCTTGCGGATTGACATAGTAACCAGCGTAGGTATTCGCCTGGGCCGGCAGCAGGGGCAGCAGCAGAGATCCTGCAAGCAACAGTGTTGAGTATGAAGGGTAACTATTTTTTCTCATGATCAATCTTTCCTATCTCTGCTGTTTGCCGCCAGATGTTTATCTCGCGCAAACAGATGGTAGCATACTTGTACTCTACGCAATTTCCCATAGCTTATTTTTATTATCATTTCATACAGTTGCGCATACTTTTATGCAACAAAATATTGTGTGATAGTCCAGCTTGCCATTCCTGTACGTGCAAAGTGCATGCATTCTCATCAACTTTTGTCATCAAGCTGTCACGCTTGAATATTACTATGAATTAATAGTAAAAAGACTATTTGATTGACCAATGTTATTGCCTGAAATTCAACGCCGGCTGCTTGTATTGGCAGACGGAACTTTAAGTTTCCACCAGGAATTTTTATGAAAAATAGTTACACGCCGGTTCGCCCTGCATTGCCCGGACTGTCCCTGCGCGCCGCGCCGTGGCGCCTGACCCTGATGGCCGGCTTGCTGTCGTCGCTGGGCATGCCGGCACTGGCCGCTTCCGATATCGTCATCAGCCAAGTGTATGGCGGTGGCGGCAATACGGGTGCGCTGTACCGCAACGATTTCATTGAATTGTTCAACCGTGGCGCCAGTCCCGTGAACCTGAGCAACTGGAGCGTGCAATACGGCGCCGCTGCCAATACGAGCTGGTCCGTGACGGCCTTGCCGGCTATCGATTTGCAACCTGGCCAGTATTTGCTGGTGCAGCAAGCCAAGGGCGCGGGCGGCACGCAGGACTTGCCCACGCCCGATGCCTCGGGCAGTCTGACCATGTCGGGCACGACGGGCAAGGTGCTGTTAAGCAATAGCAAGACGGCCCAGGTGGGCGCCAGCCCCACGGGCGCAGCCGTCATCGACCTGGTCGGCTTCGGTACGGCCAACGGTTTCGAGGGCAATCTGGCGCCCGCGCCATCGAATACCCTGTCTATTGCGCGCGCGAACGGCGGCTGCAGCGATACGGACGACAATGGCATGGATTTCGCCAGCGGCAGCGTGACGCCGCGCAACACGGCCTCGCCGCGCAATGCCTGCGGCGGCCCCGTGGTGCACCAGATCATCACCAACTGCCCCGCCAGCCTGGCCTTGGCCGTGGGCAATGGCGGCAACGCCGTGCTGCGCGCTTCCGACGTCGATGGCGTCGTGAATGCCGCCATCTTGAGTTCGCCCGCCGTGGCCGGCATCAGCCTTGCCAGCTTCAGCGCTGCCGGCGTGGCTGGCGAAAGCGCCAGCGTGAACCTGCTGGTGGCCGCTGGCGTGCCGGTGGGTAATTACCCCGTCATCGTCAGTTTCAGCAACGACCAGCAGCAGACAGCCTCGTGCAAGGTGGATGTGGCCGTGCAGGGCCTGGCCGCCATCAGCCATACGATTCCGCAAATCCAGGGCAGCGGCGCGGCCAGCCCGTACGCCAATTCCGTACAGACTACCGAAGGCGTGGTGACACTGAAAGTGGGCACCGGCTTCTTCATCCAGGATGCGGCCGGCGACGGCGACCCATCGACTTCGGACGGCATCTTTGTCTACACGGGCAATACCGTTTCCACGGTGCAGCCGGGCGAACTGGTGCGCGTGACGGGCACGGTGTTTGAATACACGCCCACGGGCGCGAAAAATTCCTACACGGAATTGAAGGACGTGACGGCCATCCTCACGCAAAGCGCCGGCCACGCCGTCGTGCCGACGAATGTGACCTTGCCAAACGATAACTTGGCCGCCGTGGAAGGCATGCTGGTGCGCTTCACGCAGCCGTTGACCGTGTCGCAGAACGCCTACCTGGGCGCGCGCGGCGAATTGACCCTGTCGGCCGGACGGCGCGAAGTGCCGACCAACCGTTACCCAGCCGGATCAAACGAAGCGCAAGCCTTGATCGCGGCCAATGCGAACAATCTCATCGTGCTCGACGATGGCATTTTCGTGACGCCGCCCACCATTCCTTACATCGGCCAGGACAACACCGTGCGCAGCGGCGATACGGTGGCCGACCTGACAGGCGTGGTCGACTTTGGCGCCATCGGCGGTGGCGGTGCCGCGTACAAACTGCAGCCGACGCAAGCGCCGCAGTTTTCACGCGACAACCCGCGTGCGGCCGGCCCGGAATTGCCTGCTGGTAACGTCAAGGTGGCCAGCGCCAATGTGCTCAATTTCTTCACGACCTTTACGAATGGCAGCAACGTGTTTGGCCAGACGGGACAGGGCTGTACCCTGGGCACGTCGACAAGCAAGAGCAATTGCCGCGGTGCCGACAACCTGGCTGAATTCGTGCGCCAGCGCGACAAGATCGTCGCCGAACTCAAAGCCATCGATGCCGACGTGGTGGGTTTGATGGAAATCCAGAACAATGGCGAGACGGCCGTCACCTACCTGGTCGAGCAACTGAATGCGGCCATCGGTGGCGTGAGCTATGCCGTGGTGCCGAAACCGGCCGCCACCGGCACGGATGCCATCCGCGTGGCGATGATCTACAAGCCGGCCAAGCTGGGCCTGGTGGGCGGCGCCTTGTCGGATGCGAATGCCATCAACAACCGTCCGCCGATGGCGCAAACCTTCCGCGCCGGCAATGGCGAGAAATTCTCGCTGGTCGTCAACCACTTGAAATCGAAGGGCAGCTGCCCGTCGGGCGGGCTGGACGCAGACCAGAACGATAGCCAGAGCTGCTGGAACGCCATGCGCGTGCAGCAGGCGCAGCGGCTGGTGGGCAGTTTCGTGCCGCAAGTAGCAGCCGCTGCCGGCGACGCGGACGTGCTGGTCATCGGCGACCTCAATTCGTATGGCGCGGAAGACCCGATCCAGGTCATCACGGGCGCCGGCTTCGTCAATGAACTCGAACGTTTCGTGCGCCCGTCCGGGATACCGTATTCGTATGTGTTTGGCGGCCAGAGCGGCTACCTCGACCATGCGCTGGCCAGCGCCGCGCTGAGCCCACAAGTGGCCGGAGTTGCCGAGTGGCATGTGAATGCCGACGAGCCGGAAGTGATCGATTACAACATCGATGCGGCCAAGCCGCAAGACTTGTACAACGCCTTGCCATACCGCGCCTCGGACCACGACCCCGTCGTCGTCAGCCTGGATTTGCAGCCCGCCTACCGCGACATCACGGCCGCCGTGGCGCAAGCCAGCTCGGGCCTGACGTTCAACCGCGTGACGCAGAAATACACGGGGACGTTTGCCTTCACCAATACGGGCACGAGCACGCTCAGCGGCCCGTTCCAGGTGGTGTTCGGCGGCTTGCCGGCCGGCATCAGCCTGAGCAACGCCACGGGCAGCCATGCGGGCGCCCCCTACGTCACGGTGAACGCGGCCAGCCTGGCGCCGGGTGCGACGGCTTCGTTTTCCGTCAGTTTCAGCAATCCGTCGAAAGTGACGATCCACTACTCGGCCAGCATCTTCGCCGGCAACTTCTAAGGACATCATCATGTTTGCAACGACACTCAGCCGTACCTTGCGCCACGCCGTGCTGGCCGCCTTGCTCGCTGGCAGTTCCAGCCTGGCGCTTGCGGGCCCGCTCAGTTACCACGTGGAAATCGACACCAGCCAGTTTTCCGGCGCCGGCTTCCTCGACTTTGCCTTTATCGCCGGCAACAGCCCCGCACCAGGCGCCAGTGCCACCTTGAGCAACTTCTCGGGCGCCTTTGGCGCGCTCGAATCGCAGGAAGGCAATGTCAGCGGCAGCGTGCCCGGTACCTTGACCTTCGGCAATAGCGGCGCCTACAACGACTGGTTTCACAACGTGACCCTGGGCGGCAAGTTCGCCTTCAACGTGGTCTTTGGCGGCGACTTCCTGAACACGGCCGGCAACGCGGGCACGACCTTCGGCGTGGGCTTGCTCGACGCCAGCGCCGGTTCATACTTGGGCAACGTGAATGGCAACCTGGTGCAGTTCGAACTGACGCCGCTCAATGGCGGCTTGCCCGCCAGCATCGCCGGCAGCACCTATGCCAGCATCGCGTCGATATCGGCCGTGCCGGAAGCGTCGGAATGGATGATGCTGACGGGTGGCCTGGCGCTGATCGGCTTTGCCTTGCGCCGCCGCCAGCGCCTGCCCGCTGCGTAGGCACCGGCTGTGCCGACCCGGGCCAGGCGTCAGCGCTGCGCATCGGGCACGCTGCGCGCGCCCCTGTCATTGACATGCTCTTCGGTGCTGGGCGAGACGCGCGCGACGAGGGGACTGGCGCGCAGGCGCTTGACCTCGTCGGGCGTGAGCAGGGCGGCAAAGCCGTTCAGCGTGGCCGTGTAGTGGTGTTGCACGCTGGCCTCGGGCACCAGCGCCAGCACGGCGCGCCGTTGCGCCTCGGCCTGTGTTGCCCGGGCTTCGCGCTGCGCCGCGCCTGGCGCGGCTGCCGTTGGCGCCGCTGCCAGCAATTGCACGGGTAATTGCACAATATACGCCTGGCGCGCGGGGGCGGCCGATGCGCCTGCCGGCTGCGCCATGGCGCCAGCGAAAATGGCCAGACTCAGATGGAATGCGGACATGCATGCTCCTTCGGTGCGCGGCGGCGGCATGCCACCCGTGCACTGATTGTACGCGTGCTGCGCGGCAGGCGGCGCGCGCGGCGCAACCTGGCGTTTTGCGCAAGTTCATGTTTTTTTGCTGAAATTTTGTTATTTACAATGCAAAGAAAAGATTGTATTAACCATAAGCGGCATGGTAGCCTGATATGCATCAGGCAAGCGTGTCACTCCTGCGTGCGGCCATCAGCTGCGCATGGGGGGGCAATGTCGAAGGTAAGCAAGAGGGAGTTCGCGGATGCAAGCAGCACACAAGCATAACTTGGCAGCAGCGCGCGGTGCGCGTGGTTTTACATTGCTCGAATTATTGGTCGTCATCGTGATCATCGGCTTGCTGGCGGCGTATGTCGGCCCCAAGTATTTTGCCCAGCTGGGCAAATCGGAAGTGACGGTGGCCAAGGCGCAGATCGAGGCGTTTGAAAAGTCGCTCGATACCTATCGCCTCGACGTGGGGCGCTACCCGAGCACGGAAGAAGGGCTGGGCGCACTGCTGGTGGCGCCGCCGGCTGCGGGCACGCGCTGGAATGGACCGTACCTGAAAAAGGCCGTGCCGCTCGATCCCTGGGGCCATGCCTATCAATACCGCGCACCTGGCAGCAAGGGCGAGTACGACATCGTCTCGATGGGCAAGGATGGCCAGCCCGGTGGCAGCGGCGACAACGCCGACATCAGCGCGCAATAGCGCCAGCGCCACTCCTCCCTCACGGAAACGCCATCATGCAGTTTGAAGTTCGCGCGCTCTCCACGGACCAGGCAGCGGTCACCTTGTCGACTTGCGTGATTGACGCGCGCGACGAAGCGGACGCGCGCCGCCAGGCCGAGGCGCGCGGCCTGTTCGTCAGCGCCATCCGTCCCCTGCGGACCACGCCGTTCAGCGCGGCCGGACGCCAGCGCGCGCGCGCGCTGCCCCTGTTGCTGTTCAGCCAGGAATTGCTGGCGCTATTGAATGCGGGTCTGGGCATCGTCGAAGCGCTGGAAGCCTTGCTGGAAAAGGAAGCGGCGCCGGCCACGCGCAGCGTGCTCACGCGCCTGCTGGAAGGCTTGCGCGAAGGCAAACGTTTTTCCGCCGTGCTGGCAGAGCTGGCCGAACTGTTTCCACCGCTCTACATTGGCATCGTCAAGGCGGCCGAAGGCACCAGCGACTTGCCGCGCGCGCTGTCGCGCTATATCGACTACCAGCAGCGCATCGATGCGGTGCGTTCAAAAATCGTCAGCGCCGCCATCTATCCGGCCATCCTGCTGGCCGTGGGCGGCGGCGTCAGCGCCTTCCTGATCAGCTATGTGGTGCCGCGCTTTGCCGAGGTGTACCAGGGCGCCGGGCGCAACTTGCCGTGGATGTCGCAAGTCATGCTCAGCTGGGGCCAGTTCGTCACGCAGCATGGCGTGCTGCTGTTGCTCGGGCTGCTTATTGCCGGTGGCGTCGTGTTTGCGGCCTTGCGCCGCGTGCTGCGCCACGGCGGCGTGGCGCGCCTGCTGGCGAAACTGCCCGGCATCGGCGAGCGCGTGCGCATCTATGAACTGTCGCGCCTGTACCTGACGCTGGGCATGCTGGCAGAAGGCGGCATCACCATCGTGCAGGCAATATCCACCGTGCAAGCGATGGTCTCGCCGCGCATGCAGGCATCGCTGCAGGGCGCGCGCGGCGCCATCGAGGCGGGCCAGCCCCTGTCGTCCGCGTTTGAGCAGCATCAACTGACGACGCCGATTTCCCTGCGCATGCTGCGCGTGGGCGAGCGCACGGGCGACATGGGCCCCATGCTGACGCAGTCGGCGGCCTTTTATGACGGTGAGATCAGCCGCTGGATCGACCGCTTCACGCGCACCTTCGAGCCGCTGCTGATGGCCGCCATCGGCCTGATCGTGGGCGCCATCGTGATCCTGCTGTACATGCCCATCTTTGACCTTGCAGGCGATATTTCATGATGCACACCAGTCCCGAATCCAGCGCACCCGGCGTGACCATCGACGCGGCGCTGCTGCAGCGCGCGCGCGCCGTGTGCCGGCAATCGAAGCGCAGCCTGGTCGAAGAATTGCAGCACTTGAGCGGCCTCGAGGCGCGCGCCGTGGTGCGTGAACTGGCGCGCCCGTTCGGCCTGGCCGTGCTGGAAACGGCCGACATGCTGGCCTACGTTCCCGCCTTCGACCTGCTGCCGCTGTCGCAGGCATTGGCGCGCCACAGCGTGCTGCTGCGCGCCGCCGATGGTCAGCTGGTGGGCGTGATTGCCGACCCGTTCGACCTCGACCTGCAAACCTGGCTGGGCGCGCGCGCGGGACAGGCCAGCCTGACCGTGCGGCTGGCGCTGCAGGCCGACATCGGCGCCTACCTGTCGAAGCAGGAAGAATCGGCGCGCGCCGTCGACAACCTGCTGCCTGGCGCAGCGAACGACGCGCGCCGCGATGGCAAGACGGCCGCCGTGCTGTCATTCGCCAGCGTCTCGGAAGCGGCCAGCCCCGCCGTCAAGCTGGTCAACTCGACGCTGTACGACGCGCTCAAGGCGGGCGCCTCGGACATCCACCTGGAAAGCACGGCCGGCGGCCTGGCCGTCAAGTACCGCGTCGACGGCGTGCTCGATCACGCCACATCCGTCAACGGCATCGAAGTGGCCGAACACATCATCTCGCGCCTGAAGGTGCTGGCCGAACTCGATATCGCCGAGCGCCGCGTGCCGCAGGATGGCAGCTTCCGCGTCGAGGCGGGCGGGCGCGAAATCGATTTGCGCGTCTCCATCATGCCCAGCATCCATGGCGAGGACGCCGTCATCCGCATTCTCGACAAGCGCGCCATGATCGAGGCATATGGCGCGCTGACGCTCGAAGCGCTGGGCTTTGACGCCCCATCGCTCGAAGCGTTGCGCGCGCTGGCGCAGGAAGCCTACGGCATGTTGCTCGTCACCGGTCCCACGGGGTCTGGCAAGACCACGACCCTGTACGCGGCGCTGACGGAAATCCATAACGGGCGCGAAAAGATCATCACCATCGAAGACCCCGTCGAATACCAGCTGCCCGGCATTTTGCAGATACCCGTGAATGAAAAGAAGGGGCTGACCTTTGCCAGGGGGTTGCGCTCGATCCTGCGCCACGACCCCGATAAAATCATGGTGGGCGAGATCCGCGACCGCGAGACGGCGGAAATCGCCGTGCAGTCGGCCCTCACGGGCCATTTGGTACTGACCACCGTGCATGCGAATAATGTATTCGACGTGTTCGGCCGTTTTACCCACATGGGCATCGACCCGTATGCGTTCGTCTCGGCCCTGAACGGCATCTGGGCGCAGCGTCTGATCCGCACCAATTGCCCCCACTGCGCCACGCCGTACGCGCCGGACGATGGTGAGCTGGCCAGCGTGGGGCTGGTGCGCGCCGACGTTGATGCATATGAATTCAAGCAGGGCAAGGGCTGTGGCGACTGCCGCGGCACGGGCTACAAGGGGCGCCGCTCGATCGCCGAAATTCTCGTGCTGACCGATGAAATCCGCGAACTCATCGTCGACAAAAAGCCGATCCGCCAGATCAAGGCGGCAGCGTATGCGAACGGCACGCGCAGCCTGCGGCTGGCGGCGCTGGAACTGGTCAAGCGGGGCGCCACCACCATCACGGAAATCAAGAGGGTCACCCTGCATGCGTAGAAGTTTTGGAATGGGTTTGCGTTTGGGCGTAGCGGCGGGCAGCGTCAGCCTGTGGTGCAGCAGCCGCTGGCGCGCACCGGCATGGGCCCTGCTGCGCGAGGTCGCGTATGTGCCTGACACCGGCCTGCATGGCGACTTTGCCGCCCTGGGCCAGGCGCTGGAACAGATGCTGCCGGCGGGGCAATACGCGCGCTGGCCCTTGGCCGTGGTGCTCGACGATGCGTTGGCGCGCCTGTGGCAAGTGGACATGCCGCAGGGCGCCGCGCGCCTGGCCGATATCGAGGCGGCCGCCGCGCTGCGTTTCCAGTCGCTGTATGGCGATCCTCCCGGCCTGTGGCAAAGCTGCCACGCCTGGGACGCGCGCGCGCCGTTTTTCTGCGCCGTGCCGCGCGCGCTGCTGGCGCAGCTGACGCGCGTGGCCGAAGCGCGCAAGCTTTCCCTGATTTTTATTACGCCGCAATTTGCGCGCCACTGGAACCGCTGGCATGGCGCGCTCAAGCCTGGCGCCTGGTTTGGCCAGTTGCAGGAGAACACCTTGACCCTGGGCGTGCGTCACGATGGCTGCCTGCGCGCCGTGCGCGCGTTGCCCGTGCCCGCGGACGCTGGCCATGGCTGGCTGGAGCAGACGCTGATGCGCGAAGCGCTGCTGCAAGGCGTGCCGGCACCGGCGCTGCTGCAGCTGTGCGGCGCGCCGCCGCCCGCATGGCTGACGCAGGCGAAAGCGTTCCACTGCCAGATTTTCCCTACGCCAGACGGGGACGGCGCCTTGTCGGCCGCCGCGCGGCTGGCGCGCAGCGCAGGCCTGGCATGACGCGCCTCGATATCGATTTCGCGCCACCAGGCTGGCGCCGCAGCCTGCACCGCGTGCCCGCATGGGCATGGATCACGGGGGTGCTGGGCGTGGCGCTGATCGCCACGGCGGCATACAGCGGCAGTGCCGCGCTGCAGCGCCAGCAGGCCAGCGAGGCGCAATGGCAGCGCGCGCAGCAGCGCGTCGCGCAAGCCACGCAGGGGCCGGCACCTGTGGCGATCGTGCCGATTGCGCCGGCGCAGGCGGCGGCCGTGAATGCGGCCATCCTGCAACTGAACCTGCCGTGGCGCGACCTGCAGGATGCGCTGGCGAGCGCCACGCCGCCCGGCATCGCGCTGCTGGCGCTGGAGCCGGACGCGCGCAAGCGGATACTAAAAATCACGGCCGAAACCACCAGTAGCGACGCCATGGTGGCGTATGTGGCGCAATTGAAGCAGCAGCAGCTGTTTGGCATCCGCGTGCAGTTGCTGCGCCATGAAATCAATGAACTCGATCCGAACCGGCCCTTGCGCTTCCAGCTCGAAGCACGTTGGGGGGCGCCATGATGGCCATCGACCTCCATGCCTTGCGCCTGCGCGCGCAACTGCTGCTGCGCCGCGCGGGCGCGCCCGCCTGCCTGGCCGTGGCCTTGCTGGTGCTGGGCATGGCCGCCTGGGCCTGGGCCTGGCAGCAGCGCGCCGTGGCCGCGCAGCTGGAAGCGCGTCCATTGCCGGTGGCTTCCTTGGTCGCAGTGGCTGCGGCACCGGTGGCGACATCGGGCGAGAACCTGGCGCGCTTCCATGCGACGCTGGGCCAGCAGCGCCACGTCGAGCAGCAAGTCAAGCTGCTGTTCGACCTGGCCGCGAAAAACGGCTTGCAGCTGGCGCAGGGCGAGTACAAGAGCGGCTACGACAAGGCCAGCCGCGTCGCCACTTACCAGGTGACCTTGCCACTCAAGGGCAGTTATGCGGCTGTGTGGCAGTTTGCGCTGCAGGCGCTGCGCGCCATGCCGTTCGCCTCGCTCGATGAACTGAGTTTTCGCCGCGAGCAGATCGCCGACACGCAGCTCGAAGCGCGTTTGCGCCTGACCTTTTATTTAGCTGACAGCGCGGGAGAAGCACCATGACGCCGCGCCATTACCTGCTGCTGGCCGGTGTGCTGGGCGCGGGCGCCTTGCTGCTGTTTGGCGAGCGCCAGCCCGTCTCCGAGGTGGCCGAGGCGGTCGAGCGGGCCGTGGCGCCCGCGCGCCAGCGCGCTGCCCGGCCTGCCGTCGCGCAGCCAGCCATCCTGGCTCTGCTGCCGCGCAGCGAGGTGGCGGGCGAGGACGGCGACACCTTTGGCGGCGCCGATGGCGTCTTCCAGAGCCAGAACTGGACTCCGCCGCCACCGAAAATGGTGGCCAGCGCCGCACCGCCGCCAGCGCCGCCGATGGCGCCGCCGCTGCCCTTCGTCTACCTGGGCAAGGCGGTCGCCGATGGCGCCTGGGAAGTGTTTTTGTCGCGCGCCGACAAGACGTATATCGTGCGTGCCAATACCGTTATCGATGGCGCCTACAAGGTCGTGACGATCGCGCCGCCCGTCATGACGCTCACTTATCTGCCGTTGAACCAGGTTCAGCAGCTCAACATTGGAGTATTCGAGTGATGTCTCGTTCCTTTTCATCGGCGCTGCTGCCGGTACTGCTGGTGCTGCTGTCCGGCTGTGCCGGGCAGCAGGCCTACCGCGACGGGCGCGAGCTGATCGCGCAAAACCAGGTGCCTGCCGGCCTGCAAAAGCTGCAGGAAGCGCTGCAGCAGGACCCCGGCAACGTGCAGTACCGCAGCGCCTACCTGCAGGCGCGCGAACGGGCCACCAGCACCGGCTTGCAGCGGGCCGAGCGCCAGGCGCAAACGGGGCAGGGCGAGCTGGCGCGCGCCTCTTTCCTTGGCGTGCTGGACATCGATGCGCAGAACGAGCGCGCCAACAGCGGCTTGCGCGCGCTCGAACGCGCGCAGCGGCAGGGCAAGCTGCTGGCCGAAGCGCAGAAGGATATCGACGCCAAGCGCTACGACCCCGCGCGCCAGCGCCTGAACGCCATCCTGACGGAGCAGCCGAACCATGCGGGCGCGCGCGCGCTGCTGCGCGAAGTCAATGAGAAGACGGCGCCACCTGTCGTCGAATCGGGCCTGGCCAAATCGTACAAGCAGCCGATCAGCATCGAGTTCCGCGACGCGCCATTAAAACAGGTGTTCGAACTGATTGCGCGCCGCTCCGGCCTCAATTTCGTCTTCGACAAGGACGTCAAGGCCGATGCGAAAACCTCGATCTTCCTGAAGAACAGCACGGTGGAATCGGCGATCTACTTCCTGCTGGTGACGAACCAGCTGGAGCAGCAGGTGATGGATGCGAACACGATTCTGATCTATCCGAACGTGGCGGCAAAATTGAAAGAGTACCAGGAAGTGCTGGTGAAGACCTTCTTCCTGGCCAATGCCGACGCCAGGCAGGTAGCCAACACGCTCAAGACTATTTTGAAGACGCGCGACGTGGTGGCCGATGAAAAACTCAACCTCGTCATCGTGCGCGACACGCCCGAGGCGATCCGCCTGGCCGAGCGCCTGATCGCGTTGCAGGACGTGCCCGAGGCGGAAGTGGTACTGGAGCTGGAAATCCTCGAAGTCAAGCGCAGCCGCCTGCTGGAACTGGGCGTGGCCTGGCCGACGAGCCTGACCCTGACGCCGCTTTCCACCTCGGGCGGGATGGGGCTGACCGTCAACGACTTGAATAATCTGAACCAGCGTACTATCGGCGTGAGCAACCTGGCCGTGACGGCAAATGTCAACAAGACGGACGGCGACGCCAACATCCTGGCCAATCCGCGCATCCGCGTGCGCAACCGCGAAAAGGCGAAGTTCGTCATCGGCGACAGGGTGCCCGTGGTGACCACCACCATTTCCCCTGGCACGGGCGGCTTCGCTTCCGAATCCGTCAGCTACCTGGACGTGGGCCTGACGGTGAACGCCGAGCCGACCATCTATCTGAACAATGAAGTGGGTATCCGCATCTCGCTCGAAGTGAGCAACCTGGGCGCGGCCACCACCACCCGCAGCGGCTCGACCCTGTACCAGATCGGCACGCGCCAGGCCTCGACCATGCTGCAATTGAAGGATGGCGAAAACCAGGTGCTGGCGGGTCTGATCAGCAATGAAGAGCGCAGCTCGGGCAACAAGGTGCCGGGCCTGGGCGATATTCCCGTGCTGGGGCGGCTGTTCGGCAGCAGCAAGGATGACAGCCAGAAGACCGAGATCGTGCTGTCGATCACGCCGCACCTGGTGCGCACGGTACAGCGTCCGGAAGCGAAGGAATCGGAATTTTCGGCCGGCACGGAAGGCAGCTTCCGCCGCCGCCCCGACATGGCGGCCAAGGCAGCCACGCAGATGCCGGGCACGGTGGTCGTGCGTTCCGGCCCGTCGGCCGTCGGCATGCAGGCGGCGCCGCCGCAGCCGTTGATGGTGCCGGGCCAGGTGCCATCGACCTTGCCGCAGAGCGTGCCCGCGCCGGAAGTGGCGCCATCGCCCGAGCCGGCCGCGTCGCCCCTGCCGATATCGTCCGGCCAGCCCGTGCCGTTGCAGGCGGCGCCCTTGCCGTTCTCGTCGAGCCAGCCGGTGCCGGTTGCCAAATGAGACTGGCGCGCGCGCACGGCGGTTTTACGCTGATCGAACTGCTGGTGACCCTGGCCATCCTGGGCGTGCTGGCCACGCTGGTGGTGCCCGTCACGCAGGTGGCCATGCAGCGGCGCCAGGAACAGGATTTGCGGCGCGCCTTGCGCGATATCCGCCAGGCTCTGGACGCGTACAAGCGCGCCGGCGACGAAGGACGCATCGTGCGCGTCACGGACGCCAGCGGCTACCCGAAAAGCCTGGAACTGCTGGTCGAGGGCGTACCGGACCAGCGCAACCCGAAACGCAGCAAGATGTTCTTCCTGCGCCGCGTGCCGCGCGACCCGTTCAATGCCGATGCCAGCCTCAGCGATGCGCAGACGTGGGGCCGGCGCAGTTACGCCAGCGAGGCGACCGAGCCGCGCGAGGGGGACGACGTCTACGATGTGTATTGCACGTCCAGCAAGACTGGCCTGAACAATGTGCCTTACCGCTTATGGTGAACCATGGCTGCCGATAACCATGCTGCGCGCGCGCGCGGCTTTACCCTGATCGAACTGCTGGTGGTGCTCGGCATCGTGGCGCTGCTGCTGACCCTGGCCGTGCCGCGCTATTTTCCCAGCCTGGACAAGGCCAAGGAAACCGTGCTGGCGGACAACTTGCGCAATCTGCGCATCACCATCGACCAGTACCACGGCGATACGGGCCGCTATCCCGATACCCTGGAGCAACTGGTGGACAAGAAATACCTGCGCGCCATGCCCATCGACCCCATCACGGAGAGCGAAGCGACATGGCTGATCGTGGCGCCGCCCGACGATACGCCGGGCCAGGTGTATGACGTCAAGAGTGGCGCGCCTGGCAAGGACCGCAACGGCACGCCGTTTGCCGACTGGTAGCTGCGATGCATGCTCGTGCGCACCGCCAGCGCGGCTTCACCTACCTTGGGCTGATCATCCTGGTGGCCATTCTGGGCTTGGTGGGCGCGGCCGGCCTGAAGATGGGTTCCCTGCTGCAGCGCCAGGCGGCCGAGCAGGAGCTGCTCGACATCGGCGCGCAGTTTTCCGATGCCCTGCGCAGTTATGCTGCCGCCACGCCCCCGGGGCAGCCGCAACAGCCGCCGACGCTTTCCGCCTTGCTGCGCGACCCCCGCGTGCCGCAGCTGCGCCGCCATCTGCGCAAGCTGTACGTCGACCCCATCACGGGGCGTGCCGAATGGGGCTTGCTGTACCAGCCCGGCAGCAATGGCATCATCGGTGTGCATAGTCTGTCGCCGGCCGCAGCGTTGAAAGTAGGGAACTTCGAGGCTCGGTTTGCCGGTTTCGACGGCAAGGCGCGGCTGTCGGAATGGCATTTCATGGTCGACGCACAAGCGCTCCAGCCGGCGGCGCAGGTTGGGGAAGCCGGCCTGGCAAATGAATCGGCCGCACTTTCGCCAGGCGGTGCCGCCGCACCCCCGCCATCGTTATTTCCCCAGCCTATTTCTGCGCAGCAAGAAGACGCGCCGCCAGAAGCGCCCCAGATTCAGGCTCCGGCCGAGCTGCCAGGCGACGCCGCCGCAGTGCCAGTGCCCCGCTAGCGGGCGGCTGGCGGCGGGACGATGCGTGCGGAACTATTTACCTATGGAAAGTGCTCGATGTAGGCAAATAGTTCAGTCCGTAAATGGTTATCACCGATGAAACTTAGATAAAATATTTGCAAGTAATTAAATGCATTTATGCTACTATTCTGTTCAGTACTTCAAGTAATTCTCAGGAAAATATTGTGAATTACTTAGTACTAAAACTATTGGTGGCCTGCGCATCGCAGCCATAAATGACTATTTAAGGGATAAACTATGAAATTGAAATTTATCGCTGCCGGCATTCTGGCTGCGGCGTCGTTCAGTGCTTATGCAGGTGATCAAGTCATCAATGTTAATGCTGATGGCAGCGCGCATGCCTTCAGCGCCGTCGTAGACGATGGCATCCTGTCCGGCGGCCTCGATGAAATCTTCCTCAACGGCTTGGGCGCGGGCAAGTACAACATCGGCTTGTCGATTTCCGGCCAGAACCTTTCGTTTAATGCGCTGACATCGAACTTGAACGGCAAGCTGGGTGAATCATTATCGATTGGCAGCCTGCGCTTCTTTGGCGTGGAATACACCGGTGTCGGTCCGTTCAAGCTGCAACTGTACGGTAACGCCTTGGCTGGCGGCAATTACTCGGGGACGTACACCGTCAGCGCCGTGCCTGAGCCAGCAACCTATGGCATGCTGCTGGGCGGCTTGGGCTTGTTGGGCTTCATGGCGCGTCGCCGTGCCGCAAAAAAGGCAGCCTGATCACGCTGTCTTGTCGTATCGCCAAACCCGCCTGCATTTCGGCGGGTTTTTTTTCGCCCCGCCACATTGCGCGGGGCGTCCTGCCGATGGCAGGGCGCAGGCAGCGGGGCCAGCGCCGCGTGTCAGGCGCTGCGCTTGAAGTCGCGGAAGCGGAAGCCAACTAAAAACAAGGTGGCAAAGTACGCCACGCCACACAGGCTCACCAGCAGGGCCAGCGCGCCGGCCCGCAGCAGCGGATGGGCTTGCATGGTGATCCAGTCGATGCGCATGGCGCCAGCATACGCCACGCCGCCCATCACGATGAGTGCCGGCAAAAGGCGCAGGAAGAACTTGGCCCAGCCCGGTTTCGGCTGGTAGATGTCGCGCTTGCGCAAGCCCCAGTAGAGAAAAGAGGCGTTCAGGCAGGCGCCCAGACCGATCGACAGGGCCAGGCCGGCCACGGCGATGTAGGGCACGAACAGCAGATTCATCAACTGCGTGGCAATCAGCACGCCGATGGCGATTTTCACGGGCGTGCGGATGTCCTGGCGCGCATAGAACGCGGGCGCCAGGGTTTTCACGAGGATGATGCCGATCAGACCAAGGCTGTAGGCCACCAGCGGTTGCGTCGACATGGCCACCGCTTCGGCCGTGAATTTGCCGTAGTGAAATAATGTCGCGATCAGCGGCGTGGCCAGGGTCGCCATGCCGACGGCGGCGGGCAGGGCCAGCAGGAAAGTCAGGCGCAAGCCCCAGTCCAGCAGGGCCGAGTATTCCATCTTGTCGCCATCCACGTTGGCCTTTGACAGGCTGGGCAGCAAGATGGTGCCCAGGGCCACGCCCAGCATGGCGGTCGGGAACTCCATCAGGCGGTCCGCATACGACAGCCAGGAAATACTGCCTTCCGCCAGGCGCGAGGCGATGCTGGTGTTGATCATCAGGCTGATCTGGGCTGCCGAGACGGCGAACACGGCCGGTCCCATCTTTTTCAGCACGCGGCGCACGCCGCCGTCGGACAGGCCGATGGCGGGATTGAGCGACAGGCGTGGCAGCATGCCGATCTTGATCAGCGCGGGAATCTGGATGGCCACCTGCAGCAGGCCGCCGGCGAACACGGCAATGGCCATGGCATAGATCGGCTGTTTCAGGTGCGGCGCGAGGAACAGCGAGGCGGCGATGAATGATAAATTGAGCAGCACCGGCGTGAAGGCGGGAATCTTGAATTCGCGCCAGGTATTCAGGATGCCGCCCGCCAGGGCCACGAAGGACATGCAAGTAATATAAGGGAACATCAGCCGCGTCATCCACACGGCCGCGTCAAAAGCGCCCGCGTCCTTGGTCAGGCCCGTGGCGATCGCATACACGAACCACGGCGCGCCGACGATGCCGATGGCGGACACGAGTAAAGTGGCCCAGACCAGGGTGGTGGCCACGTGGTCGGCCAGTTGCTTGCTCGCTTCCTGGCCATGCTGGTTCTTGTATTCAGACAAGATCGGCACGAAGGCTTGCGAGAACGCACCCTCGGCAAACAAGCGGCGCAACAGGTTGGGGATGCGGAAGGCAACAATGAAGGCGTCCGTGTAGGCGCCGGCGCCAAAGGCGCGCGCGAACAGGCTTTCGCGCAATAATCCGGTTACACGGGACAGCATGGTCATGCTGGAGATGGCGGCGAGGGTTTTAAGCAAGTTCATGGGGGCAGATTATAGCCGGGCGCGCTACCGTTAAACGCTTAAAATATGGTAACAATTGCGGCCGATTCGCTGTCGATTCGCCCTTGCCGGGCCCATTTTCAGGTGTTTTTGGTGTCACACATGGTTTTTTGATTTGCCCCCGCATGAAAATATCGCTATAATCGAAGGCTGTACAGAATTCTGTTACGCAGACACTAATGTTTGACAGGCACTGGTTTGGCACACATGGTTCGGCAGACGCACAGAACGCACCGGTTGGCAAACACTAATGTTTGCAAACGCACTTTGACCCTGTTTTAGGAAATTCCATGGCAAATACCGCACAAGCGCGCAAACGCGCTCGTCAAGCAGTTAAGCAAAACGCACACAATTCGTCCCAACGTTCGACCTTGCGCACGGCTATCAAAGCTGCTCGCAAAGCGATCCAGGGCGGCGACAAGGCAGCTGCTGCTGCAATCTTCCAAGCATCCGTGTCGACCATCGACCGTATCGCTGACAAGAAGATCATCCACAAAAACAAGGCAGCTCGCCATAAGAGCCGTCTGGCAGCTGCCTTGAAAGCACTGTCCGCTTAATATTCGCCAGCAGGCAAGCCACCACGGTGGTCTTGCCTGTGCCGGTACGCTGGCACTGGTTGAAAAGCAAAAACCCGCAGATTCGTTCTGGCGGGTTTTTTCGCGTTTTTTCGCGTTTTTTGTGCGGTTTTTGCGGCCGTGCCCGCCAGCGACTGACTGCGGCCGCTACGGCCTAACGCGTCGCGGGCAGGTTGCCGATGCTCATGCCCGGCTTGATGTTTTTTTGCCTGAACCAGCCCAGGTTCATTTCCAGCGCATAGCGCACGGGCACGGTTTTGGTCGAGCAGTGGCTGTCGAGCGTGTGCGCTTGCATGTCTTCGATGTTGACGATCTTGCCGCTGGCATCGATAAAGGCCACGGACAGGGGCAGCGGCGTGTTTTTCATCCACATGCATTGCGTCGACGGGTTGCCAAAGACGAACAGCATGCCCGCATTGGCCGGCATCTTCTCACGGTACATCAAACCCTGTTCGCGCTGTTCTTCCGTGGCGGCCACTTCCGCCTGGATCAAATGCATGCCGGCCGACAGCTGCACGCTCTGCGCTTGGGCAATGCTGGCGCATGCCAGCAGGGCGATGGACAGGCTGAGATGGCGTAGGGGATTTTTCATGGCGCGGGACGGTGGCTGCGAAGCGGCGATTAAGCCATGCAGGCGGCTGCCTGGTCAAGCATGTTGCCTGGCCGTACCGAAAGCGTGGGGTTACAGCAACATGGTCGCTGCCGTCACCCCGGGAACGACGCTTACTTCACCGGCTTGCCTGCTTCAGCGGCCGGCTGCCTGGTCTTGCGCGGCTGGGGAATCAGGCGCGGCGCATCCGTCGCGGCCGAGGCGTTGACGGTAGCCGACGCCGGCGGCACCGGCTTGACGGCATCGGTGGCAGCCGAGGCATGGCTGGCTGCCGATGCCGGTGGCGGCTTGACGGCATCGGTCGCTGCGGAAGCGTGCACCTTTGCGCCCGATTGCGCCAGTGCGGCGCCGGCAAACAGGGAGGCGGCCAACATCAGTATTACTTTTGTCATCATCTTTCCTTTTCCGTCATGTTAAGGTCAGATGATTTTAATGCATTATCTAAAAATAAATAGTGCTTATTGGCAAAATTTCAGTGCTGAAGCCGTTTTTTCTTGTCCTGTTCACGCCTTGCCAATGTTCTCCGCTGGCACTTCGCACCATTCGCCGGGCAGCAGAGGGTGGCTGGACAGCGAGAACGGGCCGATGGCGCTGCGCACCAGGCGCAGGGTGGGCAGGCCGACGGCAGCCGTCATGCGCCGCACTTGCCGGTTTTTTCCTTCTTTCAAAGTGATCGCCAGCCACGAGGTCGGCTTGTCGGCGCGCGCGCGGATCGGTGGGTTGCGCGGCCACAGCCAGTCCGGCTCAGCGATGCGCACGGCCTTGCACGGCTTGGTGATGAAGTCGCCCAGGTCCAGTGGCGCCTGCAGGCGCGCCAGGCTGGCCGCATCGGGCACGCCGTCAACCTGCACCAAATAGGTTTTTGCTTCCTTGCGGTCGGGGTGGCTGATCTCGTGCTGCAGGCGGCCGTCGTCCGTCAGCAGCAGCAAGCCTTCGCTATCGGCGTCGAGTCGGCCGGCCGGGTAGATGCCGGGAATGGTCAAATGGTCGGCCAGCGTGGCGCGGCCGTCCTGCGGCGAAAACTGGCACAAGACCTGGAATGGTTTATTGAAGAGGATGAGTGGCATGCTGGTAGATGAATGGATGTGAGCGGTGGTGGCTGCTGGTCGGCGCCGCAAAAGCGTGGCGCCCTGTAAGATAGTGGTGCATAATGTGAAACGCAGTCTTATGTCTTATAGAAGACATGGGCGGTATGGCAACGAGGTTCTTTGGCGCCGCAGATGGCCCGGCTATTCTTTCCCTGCTAAAGTGCGTTGTTGCCACCATGTTCGGACTTGTTTTTGTAAACTCTGCAACCGCAGAGCGCGTCGCCGGCCAGTGTTGCCCGCCAGCGGTGTGTCCCACTTCGGAGATCACGATGTATCAACATATCACTGTACCTGCTGACGGCCAAAAAATCACCGTCAACGCCGATTTTTCGCTGAATGTACCAGATAATCCCATCGTTCCCTTCATTGAAGGCGATGGCACGGGCATCGATATCAGCCCGGTCATGATCAAGGTGATCGACGCTGCCGTGGCCAAGGCCTATGGCGGCGCGCGCAAGATCAGCTGGATGGAAATCTACGCGGGGGAAAAATCGACGAATGTGTACGGTCCCGATGTGTGGCTACCGGAAGAAACCCTGGCCGTACTGAAAGATTACGTCGTCTCCATCAAGGGCCCCCTGACCACGCCCGTCGGCGGCGGCATCCGCTCGCTGAACGTGGCCCTGCGCCAGCAGCTCGATCTGTATGTCTGCCTGCGTCCCGTGCGCTACTTCACGGGCGTGCCATCGCCCGTGAAAGAGCCGGAAAAGACGGATATGGTGATTTTCCGCGAAAATTCGGAAGACATCTACGCCGGCATCGAGTACCAGCAAGGCTCGCCCGAAGCCAAGAAATTGATGGATTTCCTGATCAATGAAATGGGCGTGACGAAGATCCGCTTCCCGGCCACGTCCGGCCTGGGCATCAAGCCCGTCTCCATCGAAGGCACGCAGCGCCTGGTGCGCAAGGCCATCCAGTACGCGATCGACAATGACAAGCCATCCGTGACGATCGTGCACAAAGGTAACATCATGAAATACACGGAAGGCGGCTTCCGCGACTGGGCGTATGCGCTGGCGCAAACGGAATTCGGCGCCGAGCTGATCGATGGCGGTCCATGGTGCAAGTTCAAGAATCCGAAGACGGGCCGCGACATCATCGTCAAGGATTCCATTGCTGACGCGTTCCTGCAACAAATCCTGCTGCGTCCGGCCGAATACAGCGTCATCGCCACCTTGAATTTGAACGGCGATTACATTTCCGACGCGCTGGCGGCGCAAGTGGGTGGCATCGGCATCGCGCCCGGCGCCAATCTGTCCGATTCCGTGGCCATGTTTGAAGCGACGCATGGTACTGCGCCGAAGTATGCAGGCAAGGATTATGTGAACCCCGGTTCCCTGATCCTGTCGGCGGAAATGATGCTGCGCCACATGGGCTGGCTGGAAGCGGCCGACCTGATCATTTCGTCCATGCAAAAATCGATCGCCTCGAAGCGCGTCACCTACGATTTCGCCCGCCTGATGGAAGGCGCGACGCAAGTGTCGTGCTCCGGTTTCGGCGACGTGATGATCGAGCACATGTAACACGCGGGGCAGGGCAGGGTGCAGCGCACCCTGTGGACGAAAAAAAACCCCGTTTGACAACGGGGTTTTTCACATCTGAGGGCCGGCGATGCTTAGGCTGCTTGGATGTTGGAAGCTTGCTTGCCTTTAGGGCCTTGCGTGACTTCGAATTGAACTTTTTGACCTTCTTTGAGGGTCTTGAAACCGTTCATGTTGATTGCGGAGAAATGAGCAAACAAATCTTCGCCGCCATCATCTGGAGTGATGAAGCCAAAACCTTTGGAATCATTGAACCACTTAACTGTACCTGTTGCCATAAAAAGAACTTTCAAAATTAAAACAAATCACACGAGCCATAAAAGCAAGAAGCTTCTTGCCCCCTCCTCGACGTCTCACTTCTTATCAAGCTGTACATTACTGCAACAGTCGATACAGCATTGTTGGCGGAATAAATAATGAAGTCAAGCGCTTTTCCATCGAGATTGCCAAATTCTTCACGGCAACCAAAAAAGCAACTCTTGATTTTGACAGCAAGGTCGCCATCTGCGCACTATTAAGAAAACGCGTAAGATTGAAAACAATTGGAAAGGCGTAGATATTGCGCATGACAACCACTGTGAAAGCATTAGAATAAGCGTATGGCAACCAAGCACGACACAGAAACCCTGCTGGAGCGGCAAGTGCTGAAGCCGCCACCGCTCTACCAGGTGGCCTTGCTCAATGACGACTACACCCCGATGGAGTTTGTGGTGGCTATCATTGAGGAGTATTTCAACAAGGACCGTGAAACGGCGACGCAAATCATGCTCAGTGTTCATCGCTACGGCAAAGGAGTGTGCGGCGTGTTCTCTAAAGATATAGCGTGTACCAAAGTGGAGTTCGTTTTAACGCATGCGCGCAAGGCGGGGCATCCCCTGCAGTGCGTGATGGAGGAAGTATGATTGCGCAGGAATTAGAAGTAAGTTTGCACATGGCGTTTGTCGAAGCTCGGCAGGCACGGCATGAATTCATCACGGTTGAGCATTTACTGCTGGCACTGCTGGACAATCCCTCTGCTGCCGAGGTGTTGCGTGCCTGCGCGGTCAATATTGAGGACCTGCGCAAGACCCTCACCAATTTCATCAGCGATAACACGCCGACCGTGCCTGGCACGGGCGAAGTCGACACCCAGCCGACGCTTGGTTTCCAGCGCGTCATCCAGCGCGCCATCATGCACGTCCAGTCCGCCTCGAATGGCAAGAAGGAAGTCACTGGCGCCAATGTGCTGGTGGCCATCTTCGGCGAAAAGGATTCGCATGCGGTCTACTACCTGCACCAGCAGGGCGTGACGCGCCTCGATGTGGTCAATTTCATTTCGCACGGCGTGCGCAAGGACCAGTCGACGGAAAGCGCGAAAGCCTCCGAAGGCGTGGAAGACGCGCCTGTCGAGGGTCAGCCAAAGGAAAGCCCGCTCGACCAGTTCACGCAAAACCTGAACAAGGCCGCTGCCGAAGGCAAGATCGACCCGCTGATCGGCCGCGAGGAAGAAGTCGACCGCGTGATCCAGATCCTGTGCCGCCGCCGCAAGAACAATCCGCTGCTGGTGGGCGAGGCGGGCGTGGGCAAGACGGCCATCGCCGAAGGCCTGGCCTATCGCATCACGCAAAGCGATGTGCCGGAAATCCTGCAAAATGCCGTCGTGTATTCGCTGGACATGGGCGCCTTGCTGGCCGGTACCAAATACCGCGGTGACTTCGAACAGCGCCTGAAAGCCGTGCTCAAGCAATTGAAGGACAATCCGAACGGCATCCTGTTCATCGACGAAATCCACACCATCATCGGTGCGGGCTCGGCTTCGGGCGGCACCCTGGACGCTTCCAACTTGCTGAAACCGGCACTGGCAAATGGTCAATTGAAATGCATCGGCGCGACCACGTACACGGAATTCCGCGGCGTGTTCGAGAAAGACCATGCGCTCTCCCGCCGTTTCCAGAAAGTGGACGTCAACGAGCCGACCGTCGAGCAAACCATCCAGATTCTGCGCGGCCTCAAGTCGCGCTTCGAAGAACATCACGGCGTGAAATACTCGGCCTCGGCCCTGTCGACGGCGGCCGAACTGGCGGCGCGCTTCATCAACGACCGCCATCTGCCCGACAAGGCGATCGACGTCATCGATGAAGCGGGCGCAGCGCAGCGCATCCTGCCGAAGTCGAAGCAAAAGAAAACCATCGGCAAGGCCGAGATCGAGGACATCATCGCCAAGATCGCGCGCATTCCGCCGCAAACGGTCAACCAGGACGACCGCAGCAAGCTGCAGACGATCGACCGCGACTTGCGCAACGTTGTTTTCGGGCAAGATCCCGCCATCGACGCGCTGGCCTCGGCCATCAAGATGGCGCGTGCCGGCCTGGGCAAGACGGACAAGCCGATCGGCTCCTTCCTGTTCTCCGGTCCTACCGGTGTCGGCAAGACCGAGGTGGCCAAGCAACTGGCCTTCATCCTCGGCATCGAGCTGATCCGTTTCGACATGTCGGAATACATGGAACGCCACGCCGTCAGCCGCCTGATCGGCGCGCCACCGGGCTATGTTGGTTTCGACCAGGGTGGCTTGCTGACGGAAGCGATCACCAAGAAGCCGCATTCGGTCTTGCTGCTCGATGAAATTGAAAAAGCCCATCCGGACATTTTCAATATCCTGCTGCAAGTGATGGACCATGGCACCTTGACGGATAACAATGGCCGCAAAGCCGATTTCCGCAACGTGATCATCATCATGACCACCAATGCCGGCGCGGAAAGCTTGCAGAAAGCCTCGATCGGTTTCACCAACTCCAAGCAGGCAGGCGACGAGATGGCCGACATCAAGCGCATGTTCACGCCGGAATTCCGTAACCGCATCGACGCGACCATCAGCTTCCGCGCGCTGGATCAGGACATCATCCTGCGCGTGGTCGACAAGTTCCTGATGCAGCTGGAAGAGCAGTTGCACGAGAAAAAGGTCGAAGCCGTGTTTACCGAGAAGCTGCGTGCTTTCCTCGGCAAGAAAGGCTTCGACCCGCTGATGGGCGCGCGGCCGATGGCGCGCCTGATCCAGGACCTGATCCGCAAGGCCCTGGCCGACGAGCTGCTGTTCGGTCGCCTGGTCAGCGGCGGACGGGTCACCGTCGACCTCGACGACAAGGACCAGGTCTTGCTGGAATTCCCGGAACCGCCAGACGCGGCACCGACGGCGGCACCGGAGACGGTGGAAGTGGAGTAATCGCTTTACGCTGCGACGCAGTGCGCAAGAAACCCGCCCCACGCAAGTGGCGCGGGTTTTTTTTACGCTTTTGTGGGCAATAAAGAAGGTTTTCTTTGGTCGCGCTTATGCCAGAATTGCTGTCCGGTATCGACATGATGTCCATGCCACCTGACCGCTATCTGGATGCCCACATGAAAATTTCCCGCACTCTCGCCTTCCTGTTGTTTTCCGCCGGCCTGCTGGCTGACGCTGCGGCCGCCGCCACCGCGCCTGCCGGCAGCTATTTCCGTTTTCCCGCCGTACGCGGCGACACCGTCGTCTTCACGGCCGAAGGCGACTTGTGGAAAAGCAGCGTGCGTGGCGGCGCGGCGCAGCGCCTGACCACGCATCCCGGCTATGAAACGAACGCGGCGATTTCGCGCGACGGCCTGTGGCTGGCTTTTTCCGCCGCCTACGAAGGGGCGCAGGAAGCGTATGTGATGCCGCTGGCGGGCGGCTTGCCGCGCCGCATTTCCTTTGATAATGGCGGCGTGCTGGTGCTGGGCTGGACGGCGCAGGGCGAAGTGCTGGTCAGCACGCAAAATACGGACGGCCCCGCTTCGCGCCGCATCGTCGCCGCCATCGACCCCGTGAAACAGACGCGCCGCGTGTTTCCCGTGGCTGACGCCAACGACGCCGTGCTCGACGATGCGGGCAAGACGCTGTTTTTCACGCGTTTCGGCCTGGCTGTGACCAACGACAATGTGCGCAACTACCGGGGCGGTGCGCATGCCACGCTGTGGCGCTATGACCTGGGCGGCAAGGGCGAGGCCGTGCGCATGCACACGGACCCTGCTGTATTGGCGGGCAACAACAAGCGCCCCATGTGGTGGCAGGGCCGCGTGGTGTACATTAGCGACGCGGGCGGCAGCGACAACCTGTGGAGCATGCTGCCCGACGGCTCCGATCGCCGCGCCTTGACCAGCCACACGCAGTGGGACGTACGCAACGCCGCGCTGGGCGACGGCAAGGTGGTCTACCAGCTGGGTGCCGATTTGCACGTGCTGGACCTGAACGCCCCCGGCGCCAGCGAGTCGCAGGCGCTGGCCATCAGCCTCGTGTCCGACTTCGACCAGCAGCGCGCGCGCCAGATCCGCTCGCCGCTCGATACCCTCTCCAATGTGCAGCTGTCGGGCAAGGATGAGCGCATCATCCTCACGGCAAGGGGCCGCGTCAGCATCGCCGGCACGGGCAGCTTGCGCCGCGTCGATATCGCCATTCCCGAAGGGGCGCGGGCGCGCGACGCCGTCTTTTCCAGCGACGAAAAATCCGTGTTCGCCATCGTCGATACGAGCGGCGAGAACGAAATCTGGAAGTACGCCGCCGATGGTTCGGGCAAGGGCGAGCAGTTGACGACGCAGGGCGACAATCACCGCTGGAAACTGTATCCGTCGCCCGACGGGCGCTGGCTGGCGCATACGGACAAGAAGGGCCGTTTCTGGCTGCTGGACCTGGCCACCAAGGGCAATCAATTGATCGACGACGCGGGCAAGGCGGGCGTGGACAAGCATGACGAAGTGCAATGGTCGCCCGACAGCCGCAACCTGGCCATCGTGCGTGTGGCCAGCAACGAGCAGCGCGAGCAGATCGGCTTGTACAACCTCGCCTCGAAGCAGCTGCAATTCGTCACCAGCGACCGCTACACGTCCGGTTCGCCCGTGTTTTCGCCCGATGGGCGCTGGTTGTACTTCATGTCGGCGCGCAATTTTCAGCTGGCCAACGGGTCGCCGTGGGGCGACCGCAACATGGGGCCCGTGTTCGACAAGCGCATCGGCGTGTATGCGCTGGCGCTGCAGCCGGGCAACCGTTTCCCGTTCCAGCCCGATGATGAGCTGAGCCGTCCGGGAGTGAAACCGGCCGAGACGGACGATGAAAAGGCGGCCGAACTGGCGGCGGAAAAGGCCCTGGAGAAGGCCGGCGGCAAGACGAGCGTGAAGAAAGCGCCGGCGGCGCTGCCGGACGTCGTCTTCAAGGGACTGGCCGAGCGCCTGTATGAAGTGCCGCTGGCGGCGGGCAATTACGGTGCGCTGGCCATGGATGACAAGCGCCTGTATTTCCTTGAGCGCGACAGCGGCGAGAACAAGTTCAGCCTGAAAACGCTCGCCATCGGCAATACCGGCTCCAAACCGGAACTGCTGGTGGCGAATGTGCGCGAATTCGACCTGGCGCAGGATAAAAAGCATTTGTACTACAGGACAGCAGCAGCTACTGGGCCGGGCGAGATGCTGGTGATCGAGGCGGGCGCCAAGCTGCCAGCCGACCTGTCGAAGGCGAAAGTAAAAGTCGACGACTGGACGTTTGTGTCGAATCCGCGCCTGGAATGGAAGCAGATGTTCAACGACGCCTGGCGCTTGCACCGCGATTTCCTGTACGACGCGAAGATGCGCGGCGTGAACTGGAAGGCGGCGCGCGACAAATATGCGCCGCTGGTCGAGCGGGTCACGGACCGCGCCGAACTCAATGATTTACTCGGCATGATGGTGGCCGAAGTGGGCGCCCTGCATTCGCAGATCCGTCCCGGCGAATTGCGCCGCACGGAGCAGGAAGGCACGCCGGCCGGCCTGGGCGCCGTGCTGGCGCGCACCAGCGAGGGCTACCTGGTCGAGCATGTCTACCGCAGCGAAGCGGAATTGCCCTCGGTGCGCGCACCGCTGTCGCGCCCCGAAGTGGATGTGAAGGCGGGCGACGTGATCACGGCCGTTAATGGCAAGGACGTGCTGGCCGCGCGCGATATCAGCGACCTGTTGCTGAACCAGGCCGACAAGCAGGTGCTGCTGCAGGTCCAACGAGGTAAAGGTGCGCCGCGCGCCGTCATCGTCACGCCCGTCAACATGGCGAAACAGACGGCGCTGCGCTATGGCGACTGGGAATTGAGCCGCGCCGAGCAGGTGGCGGCCGCCTCGCAGGGGCGCATCGGCTACCTGCATCTGCGCGCCATGGGCGCGAACGACATCGCCTCGTTCGCGCGCGACTTTTACGCCAACATCAACCGCGAAGGCCTGATCATCGATGTGCGGCGCAATAACGGCGGCAATATCGACAGCTGGATCATCGAAAAACTGCTGCGCAAGGCCTGGGCCTACTGGGCGCCGCCGGGCGTGCAGCCATCGTCGAACATGCAGAACACTTTCCGCGGCCACCTGGTGGTGCTGGTCGATGAGCTCACGTACTCCGATGGCGAGACCTTCGCCGCGGGCATCAAGGCATTGAAACTGGCGCCGCTGGTAGGCAAGCGCACGGCCGGCGCCGGCGTCTGGCTCAGCGACAATACGCGCCTGGCCGACAATGGCATGGCGCGCGTGGCGGAAAACGGCCAGTTCGGCATCGATGGCCAGTGGCTGATCGAAGGCGTGGGCGTGGTGCCGGACGTCGAGGTGGAAAATCCGCCGCACGCCACCTTCGTCGGCGCCGACCGCCAGCTGGAAGTGGCGCTCGACATGCTGGCGAAAAAGCTCAAGGAGCAGCCGCGCCCCGCCTTCCAGGCGCAGCCTATCCCCGCGCTGAAGTAGTCGCGTTACAGGCCGCAGGCGGCCTTGAACTGTTGCGCGCGGCGGCGTGATACTTCCACCACGCTGCCGTCCAGCAGGTGCAGGTCGAGGCCATCGGCCGCATTTGCCGTGAGTTGCGCCACCTGCGCCAGGTTGACGATCTGGCGCCGGTTGGCGCGCAAGAACAGGGTGGGGTCGAGCTTTGCTTCCAGCTGGTTCAGGGTGCGCAGCATCAGCGGATGCTGTGCGCCGAAATGCACGCGCGTGTAGTTGCCTTCCGATTCGAGCAGGCGGATATCGTCAAACGCGACAAACCAGCAGCGTTCCCCATCCTTGATGAAGACCTTGCGCGGCGCGGGCGGCGGCATGGCGTGCGCCCGCGCGCCGGCACGCGCCAGGGCCGTGGCCAGGCGTGCCGCCTGCACGGGTTTTTGCAGGTAGTCGAGGGCGCTCACTTCAAACGCCTGCAGCGCGTACTGGTCGAAGGCCGTGCAAAAGATGACGTCGGGCGCATCATCGAGCGCCGCCAGCAGGTCGAAGCCGGAGCCGCCCGGCATCTGCACGTCGAGCAGCAGCAGGTCCGGGCGCAGCTTGCCGATCTGCGCGATGGCGTCGGCCGCGCTGGCCGCCTCGCCGACGATCTCCACGGCGCCGCGCTGCACATGCGGCGCCAGCAGGCGGCGCAGCTCGGCGCGCGCCAGGCGCTCATCGTCGACCAGCAGTACCTTGAGCGGCTGGCCGTTCATATTTTCCCCGGCAAATGGATGGTGGCATATACCCAGCCCGCCTGCTGGCGCAGTTCCAGGCTGGCGTGCTCGCCGCAAGCCAGCTGCAAACGCTGGCGCGCATTGCGCAAGCCGATGCCGGTGGAGCCGGACGCGCTGCGCAGCTCGCCCGTGTTGGCCACCTCGATCTGCAGCGCATCGATGCCAGCGCCGCGCTGCGCCGTGATGCGGATGTCGCCGCCGTCGGCGCTTGTTTCGACGCCATATTTGACGGCGTTTTCCACCAGCGTTTGCAGGGCCATGGGCGGCACGCGCACGTGTTCCAGCTCGGGCGCGCTTATCTCGATCGCGAAGCTGACGCGCAGGCGATCCTCGAAGCGGCACTGCTCGATCGCCAGGTAGGCGCGCACGGCGTCCAGTTCAGTCGACAGCGGCACCGTGGCGTGCTGGCTGGATTGCAGCGCGTGGCGCATCAGGTTGGCCAGCTGGTCGATCATGTGCGCGGCCGCCTCGCGGTCTTCGAAGATCAGGGCGCGCACGCTATTGAGGCTGTTGAAGAAAAAATGCGGATTGACTTGCGCCTGCAGCGCGCGCAGTTCCGCTTCCCGCCCATGCAACTGCAGGCGCAGGGTTTCCGCTTCCAGGTGTGCGGCGCGGCGCAGCGACAACGTGGTGAAGTAAAACACCGTCCAGGTCAGGAAGACGCCGAACCAGAACAGCAGCGCGCCGGGCAGCCATGCCAGGCCGCGCAGGACGTCGGGCGGATACATGACGTGGAAGGCGGCCGTCACGCTGGCCGTCTGGATGGCGGCCAGCAAGGCCAGCGAGGGCAAGATGCGTTTCCAGCGCAAGCCGTTCGCCGCCCAGCCGCGCCGGCGCAGGACGCCACGCCACAGGTGCGACAGCAACAGCCCGCCCAAGGAACCCCAGCAGGCAATCGTCATGACGATGCGCAGCTGCGAGGAGCCGCCATACACGCTGTTGAACAGGGCGAGTGCACCCCAGCAGGCCAGCTGGAAGGTCCAGTACCAGTTGATCCTGGTCAGCAGCGGCGGCCGGTGCAAGGGTGCGTTCACTGCCTACTCCAGGAACTGTTCGATGCGCGCATGCATCCAGTCCGGCTGGTCGTACATGATGAAATGGCGCGCCGTGTCGGCCAGCGCGATTTTGACGCCTGGCAGCTGTGCATACTGCTGCTGGAAGGTCGCTTCGATGGCGGCGCGCGGCGCATACTCCTTGTAGGCGATCCAGGTGCCCAGCACCAGCGTGGGCGACTGCACTTTCGCCACGTCCTGGCGCAGGTCGCTGGCAATCAGCGTGCCCATGGCGCGGATGACCGTTTCGCGGTCCGAGCGCTGGCCCCAGCCGATGATGCGCTCCACGTCGGCCGGCGCGCTGGCCATGCCGGCGACGGTGCGGCGCTGGCTGGCGCTGGAGTTGGCCGCATCCTGCGCGCGCATGGCCGATTGCATCTGGCTCGACATGGCTTGCAGCTGTTCCGGCGTTATGGAGGGCATTTGCACCGCGCCCAGCGCCGGCAGCGAGTCGACGATCAGCAGCTTGCCCGTCTGGGCCGGATGGTCGATGGCCATCTTCAATGCCAGGAAGCCGCCCAGGCTATGCCCGATGATGGCTGGCCGGCCCAGTTTTTGGGTGCTGATGTAGTCGGCCAGTTGCTGCTCCGCCTGCGCCAGCAGGTCGCCTTCGATGGGCGCCACGCCGGCAAAGCCGGCCAGGGTCAGCACATGGCAGGCGCGTCCTGTTTTCGGTCCGCACAGGCGCGCCACCGTGCCTTGCCAGACTTCGCCCGAGGACGCCAGGCCGGGAATCAGGATCAACGGGCGGCCTTGTCCGGTGATGTCGACCGTGAACGCCGTTGGCGTGGCCGCGTGGGCGGCGCCTGTCAGCAGTGCGCAGGCAAGCAAGGTCAATGCGGATATCGTCTTTTTCATGGGGTGTTTCCTCCTTGACGACGATGCTAGCGGGCCAGGCGGCCCGCCGCCAGCAGCGCGGGATGAGCGGCGGCAGGCAGGGATGAGCGGCCCTGTTCCCCTCCTCAGCCGGCGCGCAGGCGGCGCCACAGAGTGGTGCGGCTGATGCCGAGGTAATGGGCAGCCGCGTCGCGGCGCCCGCCGAACCGCGCCAGTACGGCGCTGGCGCTTTCGTCTTCCGGGGGCGGCGGTGCGGCGGCAGCCGGCGCCGGCAAAGCCGTGGCCGGGCTGGCGCCTTGCGCCAGTTCCGGCGCCACACACAGCACGAAGGCGGGCGTCAGCGCCTGCAGCGGTTCGGCGGCCAGGAATAGGGCCAGGCGTTCGGCCAGGTTGCGCAGTTCGCGCACGTTGCCGGGCCAGTCGTAGCGGCGCAGCAGCGGCGCGCAGGCCTGGATTTCCGCGTGCAGGTTGGGGTGCGGCCGCGCGCCCAGCGCGGCCAGCGCGTTTTTCAGCGACCATTCGGTCAGGCCGGGAATATCGCTGGCGCGTTCGCGCAAGGCCGGCAAATGCAGGCGCAGCACGGCCAGGCGGTAGAACAGGTCGGCGCGGAAGCGTCCTTCGCGGATGCGCTGTTCCAGGTCGCAGTGGGTGGCGCTGATGATGCGCACCTGGATGGCGATGGGCCGCGTGCCGCCCACGCGCACTACTTCGCGTTCTTCCAGCACGCGCAGCAAGCGCGTTTGCAGGGCCAGCGGCATTTCGCCGATTTCATCGAGGAACAGGGTGCCGTGGTTGGCCGCCTCGAACAGGCCCGCGTGGCCGCCCCGGCGCGCCCCCGTAAAGGCCCCATCCTCGTGGCCGAACAGCTCCGATTCCAGCAAGGACTCGGCGATGGCGCCGCAATTGATGGCGATGAAGGGCCGGTTCGCGCCCAGGCTGCGCGGGCTTTCGCGGTGGATCGCCTGCGCCACCAGCTCCTTGCCGCTGCCCGTCTCGCCCTGGATCAGCACCGTCGCCGGCGAGCGGGCATACAGCACCACCGACTGGCGCAGCGCTTCCATCGCTTCCGATTCGCCGCGCAAATCGTGCAGGCCGTGGCGCGCCCGCAGGGTGTCGGCCACCACCGCGCGCCGTCCCCGGTTCGATTCGATCTGGGTCAGGCGGGCCAGTTCCAGCGCGTCGTCGAAGGCGCGCCGGATGGCCGTGGCTGAATACACGAAGACGGCGGCCAGCCCTGCCTCCTCGGCCAGGTCGGTGACGAGGCCCGCGCCGACGACGGCTTTGACGCCCGCCGCCTTCAGTTCATTGATCTGCGCGCGCGCGTCTTCCTCGGTGGCATAGGTGCGCTGGGCAATCTGGAAGCCGAAGGTGGCGGCAAATTCGGCCAGTTCCGGCATCGGGTCCTGGTAGGTGACGACGCCGATGTCCGGCGAGATGCGCCGCGCGCGCGCCAGTGCCTGCATCACGTCGTAGCCGCTGGCCTTGGCGATGATGACGGGTACCGACAGCCGGCCTTTCAGGTAGGCGCCGTTCGAGCCGGCCGCGATGACGGCGTCGCAGCGCTCCGT
This sequence comes from Janthinobacterium sp. 78, assembly GCF_003096775.1. NCBI lineage: Bacteria > Pseudomonadati > Pseudomonadota > Betaproteobacteria > Burkholderiales > Oxalobacteraceae > Janthinobacterium > Janthinobacterium sp. 78. Next base: position 1,950,199 of record NZ_QENT01000001.1, read on the forward strand.
GGCCATGCGTTCGCGGATGTGGCGCACGGCGTCGTCGAAGCCCAGGTTGATCGGTTCAATCGTCGCCAGGTCGTCGTATTCGAGCGTGATGTCGCGGAACAGGTCGAACAACCGCGAGACGGAGACGGTCCAGATGACGGGTTTGTCGCGGTGGTCGAGCGGAGGTTGGGGAGGGCGGCGCATGCTTTATTCTAAACGATTTGTTTCATTTTCTTGCCATGCAACGCCGCTGCAACGGGCGTGTTGCAAGTGGTCTGTGGTGTTTCAGGTATTGCCAATAAGGAATATGAAAAAACCCCGGGAAACTGGTTTATGATCTAACAGCACTATGATGCCTGACGAATATATTGGTCAGGTGCATTCCGACCGCTAACAACCGACCCATGGTGTCCATGAACCGCGTACCGACCAGTCCCGATTTCATCGCCGATGCCTTGCAGCTGATCGCCTTGCCCGCCTGCGCCTGCGATGCCTGCGGCATGGTGGTCGCGGTGAATGGCGCCTTGAGCGCCCTGCTGGGCAGGGATGTGTCGGGCCGCCTGCTGGCCGACTGTTTCACGGATGCTTACCGCGCGTCGAGCAGCAGCATGCTGCGTGGCGCGCTGGGGGCGGCCGGGCGCGAACGGCACTGGGACAGCAGCCTGGAGGGAATCGATGCGGCCATCGCCGTGCAGGTATGGGCCAAGCCGCTGCCGGTGGGCGATGGCTTGCCGGGCGCGACCCTGGTATTTGCCGACATCAGCGTGCAGCAGCGCGACCAGCACGCCTTGCGCAAGACCTTGCTGGAACAGCAGGCCATCCTGGAAAGCGCGGCCGTCGGTATCGTGTTTTCCAGGGGCGGCTTCATCGAGGAGTGCAATATTCGCGCCGCCGAGATGTTCGGCTATGCGCGCCACCAGTTGACCGGTATGCCGGGCGCGGTGCTGTACCGCTCCGCCGAGCATTGCCGCATCCTGGGGCTGGAAGCGGCGCCGCTGCTTTCCAAGGGCAAGCCATACCGCACCGAACTGGAATTGCGGCGCCAGGATGGCACGCTGTTCTGGAGCCGGCTGCACGGGCGCGCCGTCGATCCCTTGAATACGCATGACGGCACGGTCTGGATCATCGAAGATATCAGCGACCACCGGCGCGATGAAGACCAGCTGCGCCGCGCCATGCTGGAAATGCAGGCCGTGATGGACAACGCGCCGCTGGCCATCGGTTTTCAGCGCGACAAGGGCGTGCTGCGCTACAACCGCCGCTTCGCCGAATGCTTCGGCTTTGATGGCGACAGCGGCGTGGGCCTGGCCGTCGCCGACCTGTACCCGTCGCGCGCGGCCTACGAGAACGTGGTGCGGCAAGCGTCGCCCCTGCTGCGGCGCGGCCAGCCGTTCCAGGGCGAGATGGAGATGCGCCGCCGCGACGGTTCCACATTCTGGGCGCTGGCGTATGGCTACGTGCTGAACCCGGAGAGCCAGACCGACCGCGGCTTGCGCGACACGATCTGGCTGTTCGACGACCGCAGCGCGCAGAAAGCGGCCGAGGAGGCCACGCGCCAGCTGATGCTGGAGCAGCAGGCCATCCTCGACAATGCGTCCGTCGGCATCCTGTTTTCGCGTTCGCGCCTGGTCTTGCGCTGCAATCCCCGCTTCGCCGAAATGTTCGGCTACGCGCAGGAGGAGATGACGGGCCTGCCCGCCGCCGAGCTGTTTCCCTCGCCCGCCGCCTACGCAGCGTTTGGAGTGCAAGCCACGCCCCTGCTGGGGCAGGGCTTGCCGTACGAGCAGGATGAGGTGCTGTTCCGCCGCCGCGATGGCAGCCTGTTCTGGTGCCGCATCCGCGCCAAGGCCGTCGACCAGGCGCATAGCGAGCAGGGCACCATCTGGATACTCGAAGACGTCACGGACAGCCGCCAGGCGCAGATGGAAGTGGCGGCCATCATGACGAATGCCTCGGTGAGCATCCTGTATACCAAGAACCGCCAGATCACGCGCTACAACCTGGGCTTTGCCGCGATGTTCGGCTACAGCGGCGACGAGGCGCTGGGCCTGCCCGGGCGCGCGCTGTACGTGTCGCAGCAGTCCTACGAGTTGCTGGGCGCGGCGGCCTTCCCTTTCCTGTCGGTGGCCAAGCCGTTCCAGACGGAAGTGGAAATGATGCGCCGCGACGGCACGACCTTGTGGGCGCAGCTGATCGCCTATGTCGTCAATCCGGACGATCCCGCCGCCGGCACCATCTGGATCATCGAGGACCGCACGGAAGCGAAGCGCGCCGAAGAATCCTTGCGCAATGCGCTGCTGGAAAACCAGGCCATCCTCGACAGCGCCGTGCTGGGCATCTCGGTGGTGGAGGGCGGCTACAATTTGCGTGCCAACAGCAAGATGGAAGAGCTGTTCGGTTATGGCCCCGGCGAGATCAACGGCCTGTCGGTGCAGGCCCTGTATCCGGACGTGGCCGCGTGGAAGACGGCACGCGGCGAGACGGCGCGCGACTTCGCGGCGGGGCGTGTGCACATGTCGGAATACCAGCTGGTGCGCAAGGATGGCAGCCGCTTCTGGGCGCGCCTGTCCGGCCGGCCGTTCGACCTGGCGCATGCGCATGGCCGTTCCGTGTGGCTGGTCGACGACGTGACGGCGCGCCGCGAGGCGGCCGAGGCGGTGCGCCGCGCGCGCGACGAACTGGAGCTGCGCGTGCACGAACGCACGGCCGAACTGGCCGGCGCCAATCTGCTGCTGCAGGGCGAGATCGCCGAACGGCGCCAGGCCGAGGCGCGCGTGCACCACATGGCCTATCACGACAACCTGACGGGCTTGCCGAACCGCGCACTGCTGTCGGACCGCCTGGAGCGGGCCATGCTGGCCTCGCAGCGCTCCGGGCGCAAGCTGGCCGTGATGTTCATCGACCTGGACCGTTTCAAGACCATCAACGATTCGCTGGGCCACATGACGGGCGACGTGCTGCTCAAGGAAGTGGCTGCTCGGCTGTGCCGCGCGGTGCGCGCCAGCGACACGGTGGCGCGCCTGGGCGGCGATGAATTCGTCGTCCTGGTGCCGGGCATCCGCGACACCGACGAGGCGGCGCGCGTGGCCGAGAAGGTCATCGAGGCGCTGACGCCCGCCTTTCCGCTCGACGGCCACGTGCTGCACGTGACGCCGTCCATCGGCATCTGCGTGTATCCGGACGATGGCGGCGATGTCGACGCCCTGATGCGCCATGCCGATGCGGCCATGTACCACGCCAAGGGCAATGGCCGCAATAACTACCAGTTCTTCACGCAGACGATGAACCAGGCGGCGGCCCTGCACTTCGACCTGGAAAGCAGCTTGCGCACGGCGCTGGCGCTGCAGCAGTTCGAACTGTTTTACCAGCCCATCATCGATATCGCCACGCGCCGCCTGCATGGCATGGAAGTGCTGCTACGCTGGCGCCGCCCTGGCCACGGCCTGGTGCTGCCTGACCGCTTCATTCCCATCATGGAGGAAAACGGCTTGATCGTGCCGGTGGGCGAATGGGTCATGCGCCAGGCGTGCGAGCAAAGCATGGCCTGGCAGCGCCAGGGCTTGCAGCCCGTGCCCCTGGCGGTGAATTTGTCGCCGCGCCAGTTCATGCACAAGGGCCTGGTGGCGGCCATCGGCGACGTGGTGCGGGAAACGGGCATCGATCCGGCGCTGCTGGAATTCGAGATCACCGAGACGGCGCTGATGCAGCACGGCGAGCATACGCTGGAGATTTTGCGGCAGATTAATGGCATGGGCCTGCGCCTGTCGATCGACGATTTCGGCACCGGCTATTCCAGCCTGGCCTACCTGAAGCGCTTCCCCGTGAAAAAGGTCAAGATCGACCGTGCCTTCATCAAGGACCTGGAACACAGCGCGGAAGACCGCGCCATCGTGGCGGCCATCATCGCGCTGGCCGACAGCCTGCAATTGTCGACCGTGGCCGAGGGCGTGGAGACGGAAGAACAGTTCGCCCTGCTGCAGGCGAACGGCTGCCGCTATGCGCAGGGCTATCTGTTCTCCGCGCCCGTGCCGGCGGTTAATGCGCAGGTGCTGCTAGAGAGACGCAGCGTTTAATCGATGGTGGCCACAACCGGCGCGTGGTCCGACGGCTGTTCCCATTTACGGGGCACGCGGTCGATCACGCACGCCGTGCAGCGGCCAGCCAGGGCGGGCGAGAGCAGGATATGGTCGATGCGCAAGCCCTTGTTCAGGCGGAAGCCCAGCTGGCGGTAGTCCCACCAGCTGAACGATTTTTCCGCCTGCTCGAACAGACGGAAGGCGTCCGTCAGGCCGATGTCGAACAGGCGCTGCAGGGCGGCGCGTTCCTTGTCCGAGACCAGCACCTGGCCGGCCCAGGCGACAGGGTCGTGCACGTCGCGGTCGTCGGGGGCGATATTGTAGTCGCCCACGACGGCCAGCTGCGGGTGCTGCAGCGCTTCTTCGGCCAGCCAGTCGTGCAGGGCGGACAGCCAGCCCAGCTTGTACTCGTATTTGTCCGATTCGATGCTCTGGCCGTTCGGCACGTAGGCGCAGACGACGCGCACGCCACCGATCGTCGCGGCCAGGATGCGCTGCTGCGCATCTTCATAGCGGGGATTGTTCTTCACCACGTCGGTGATCGGCAGCTTCGACAGGATGGCCACGCCGTTGTAGGTTTTCTGGCCGCTGAAGACCACCTGGTAACCGGCCGCCTCGATCTCGGTGACGGGGAACTTGTCATCCGTGAGCTTGGTCTCTTGCAAGCAGAGTATGTCGACCGGGTTGTCTGTCAGCCACTGCAGCACTTGCGGCAGGCGCACTTTGAGTGAGTTGACGTTCCAGGTGGCGAGTTTCATGGGAAAAATCCTTGCTTGAATAGGTATCGATAAGCGCGAATCTTACCGCATGCGTGTCGCCGGCGTGCTGCCCGCCGCTTGTCGCGCAAGCACCTTATTTTCCCATAGGGAAAAAGAGTGTTCATAAAGTATTTATATTTAGCCAATCGTAGCGCATGAATATTATGTTTTTGTGTATGATTGATCAACCCCTATGTTTGATTTGGCATAAATGGCTGGCGTGGCAGGCTGCGTCTCGCCGTTTAACGCGACAAAGGTGTAAAGTTTCTCGCTGAAACGCGATAAAAACTACTAAAATGGCACAATGTAACAACTGTGTCACACGGCTTTGTTACAGCCAAGTTGAGAACCGAACAGGAAGCAGTTGTAATTAGTTGTAATTGCTATTCCGATTACATGACCACTGTGCCGGGGCGGAGCGTCAGTTCCGTCCTTGGCGCCGCCAGACTTGTTATATAAATTGCAGTACTATATCTATGAGACTGTTTTGCAACATCAATAGATGGTACTATTTTGAAATGTTGCAGTTTTAATAGTGAGACTTGCGCGTAGCATTTGCAAAGGAAGAAAATGCGAACTGCATTTGAAGCGTGGGCGCAGCGTGACGGCCACATTGTGCGGCGAAGAGAAGACAAACCGGATGAGTACCTGATTTTCGAGACCCAGCGCCGCTGGGTTATCTGGCAGGCAGCTCTGACGCATGGCAAGACGGCGGCCAAGCCGCGCGTGAGCGCGGCCGAAAAGGCGGCGAAAGCCCAGCGCGCGCTGGAAATGTCCTCCGATGAGGCGATCGTGCGCAACAAGGTGCTCAATGAAGTGCTTGACGCCTTCAGCGGTGCCGATGGCGCTGCCGGCATGGAAGGCATACTGAAAGTGATCCAGGGCCTGAAGATGAAGCAGAAGGCACTGGCCGACGACAAGAGCGAAGATTCAACGGCTTGAGGGGACGGCGATGCGTTATCGACACTACAAGGGCGGCATTTATGAACTGGTGTGCGAAGCCACGCTGGAAGCGGATCTGACGCCGATGATCGTGTATCGCGCCGCGGACGGTTCCATCTGGACCCGGCCGAAAGACGTGTTCTTTCAACTGATCGAAGTCGAAGGCGTCATGGTCCAGCGTTTCGCTCCCATCAACTGATGGCCGCCTGCGTGCGTGCCCGGGATTATTTCATGCGTAAATTGCTGCCTGCCGCTTTGGTGCTGGGCTTTGCCTGCACCGCGGCGCATGCCGAAACCATCGGTTCGGTCGACACGGTGTTCAAACTGATCGGCCCTGACCACAAGATCGTCGTCGAAGCCTACGACGATCCCCGTGTCGCTGGCGTCAGCTGCTATCTGTCGCGCGCCAAGACCGGTGGCATCAAGGGCGCCGTCGGCCTGGCCGAGGACAAGGCCGATGCGGCCGTCGCCTGCCGCCAGGTGGGGCCGCTGCAATTCAAGGGCAAGCTGCCGCGCCAGGAAGAAGTGTTTACCGAGCGTGCCTCGATCTTCTTCAAGCATGTGCGCGTGGTGCGCATGGTCGACAGCAAGCGCAATGCGCTGGTCTACCTCGTGTATTCCGACCGCCTGATCGAGGGCAGCCCGAAAAACAGCGTCACCGCCGTCGCCGTGCCCGGCGACCAGCCGATTCCCGTCCGTTAAGCGAGCTACCCATGCGTGTGCCGCTGTCTGCCCCCCTTGCCGCCTTTGCCGCCGGGGCGCTGCTGTTCGCGCTGGGCGGCTGCGCCACCTTGACCGGCAATACCGAGCAGATGGTGCTGGTGCAAACCATCCAGGACAACCGCGAGCTCAATGGCGCCGGCTGTATCCTCAGCAACGACGTGGGCAAGTGGTTCGTCACCACGCCGGGGCGCATTACCATCCGCAAGAGCCAGGAGCCTCTGAAGGTCGATTGCCGCAAGCACGGTTCACCCGCCATCGCCACGGACGACCACATCGATCCCAAGCTCAATGCCAGCGTCTGGGGCAATGTCATCCTGACCCTGGGTGTCGGCTATTTCGTTGACCGCAACACCGGCGCCGGCTTCGATTATCCATCGATTTTGACCATCGTCATGCAAGACCCCGCGCGCCTGGCGCCGCCGCCCGCGCCGATTCCGTTGCCGCCGCCAGCGGCCGCCGTGCCGGAATCGGTGGTGCAGCCGAAGGTGGCGCCATCGCCTTTGCCCAATCCCGTCGTCTACTGATTCAACTACACGTCAAAAAGCCGCCAGGGTCAGTGACCGTGGCGGCTGTTTCGCGACGCCGGTAGCGCAGGGCGCTACCGGCAAGGCGTCAACTTAGACCCGATTGATCAGGAACGTCGTCAGCAGGGGCACTGGACGGCCGGTCGCGCCTTTTGCGCCGCCCGATTTCCATGCCGTGCCGGCGATGTCCAGATGCGCCCAGGTGTACTTCTTGGTGAAGTTTTCCAGGAACGCCGCTGCCGTCACCGAGCCGCCGCCTGGCGTGCCGATGTTGGCCAGGTCGGCGAAGTTCGACTTCAGCTGCTCGTTGTAGGCTTCTTCGATCGGCATGCGCCATGCCGTGTCGCTCGACTGTTTGCCCGCTGCCAGCAGTTCATTGGCCAGCAGGTCATGCGCCGCATCGCTGCGCGTAAACAGGCCGCTGTTGTGGTGGCCCAGGGCGACGACGCAAGCGCCCGTCAGGGTGGCGATGTCGACCACGGCTGCCGGCTTGAAGCGTTCGGCGTAGGTCAGCGCGTCGCACAGCACCAGACGGCCTTCGGCGTCGGTATTGAGCACTTCGATGGTCAGTCCGTTCATCGAGGTGACGATGTCGCCCGGCTTGGTGGCGCGGCCCGATGGCATGTTTTCGCACGCGGCGATGACGCCGATGACGTTCAGCTTCAGGTTCATTTCGCCAATGGCGCGGAAGGTGCCCAGTACCGAGGCGGCGCCGCACATGTCGTACTTCATTTCATCCATGCCAGGACCGGCCTTGATCGAAATGCCGCCCGTGTCGAAGGTGATGCCCTTGCCGACCAGGACCACTGGCGCATCCTTGGCCTTGCCGCCCATGTGCTTCAGGACGATGAATTTTGGCGGTTGTTCGCTGCCGTTGGTGACGGACAGGAAGCTGCCCATTTTCAGCGCTTCGAGCTGTTTGCGGTCCAGCACTTCGACTTCAAACTTGTAATCCTTGGCCAGCTGCTTGGCCGTGTTGGCCAGGTAGGTCGGGTTGGCGACGTTGGCAGGCAGGTCGCCCAGCTTGCGCGTCAGGTCGGAACCGTTGGCAATGGCGATGGCTTGCGCCAGCGCGCCGCGCGTGGCTGCCGTTGCCGGCGCTGCCAGGGCGATCTTGCGCACGCCTGCTGGTGCCGGATCTTTTTTGCTTTTTTGCGAGTCGCAGCGGTATTCGCTGTCGTGGGCGGCTTGCACCACGCAACGGATTGCCCAATTTACGTCTCGCTCTTTCACTTCCGTCAGCGGTAATGCGATAATGGCGTCCGCAGCGCCCAGCGAGCCGAAAGCCTTGAGGGCCGCTTGTACACCGGTAGCGAAGCTTTTTTCGCTGACAGTTTCATCGCTGCCCATGCCTACCAGCAGAACACGTTCGGCGGCGACGCCATCGACTGCGCGCAGCAGCAAGGTGCTGCCTGGCTTGCCGCTGATGTCGCCGGACTTCAGCGCAGCCGAAATCGCACCCTTGCTGTCCAGCGATTTTGCCGCTGGCGACAGTTTTTTGTTTTCGAATACCGCAACCGCGATGCATCCGCTTTTGGCCGTGCCGAGGGTGCTCTTGGTATCGAATGCTTTTATGCTAAAGTCCATTTGGTTCTCCGTTTTCATTTACTAGTAACGTGTTACTCAACTAACTGACCCGAATTATAAACTCCGAATGATCTTTCAACGCGCCCTTCGACGTGAATTGGCTAGTGCCGCCGGGGCCACCTTCACTGTTTTATTCAGCATCCTGCTCACCTGGATGCTGATCGGTATTCTCGGCAAGGCGGCGGGCGGCAAGATTGCGTCGGCCGACGTCATGTCGCTGATGGTTTTTTCCGCTCTGATGCAGCTGCCCACCATCATCATCCTGACCGGTTTCATTTCGGTGCTGATGGTCGTCACGCGCAGCTACAAGGAGTCGGAGATGGTGGTGTGGTTTGCCTCCGGCCTGAGCCTGTCGCGCTGGATCTGGCCCGTGCTCAGCTTCGGCCTGCCGCTGGTGCTGGCCACCGGCATCCTGAGCCTGTACGCCACGCCGTGGGCGCAAAAGAAAAGCGATGAATATGTGGCGCGCTTTGAAAAGCGCGAAGACCTGCAGAAAGTCACGCCGGGCCAGTTCCGCGAATCGGCCGGCAGCAACCGCATCTTCTTCGTCGAGGGCGTCAGCGGCGAGAAGAACGTGGTGCAGAACGTCTTCGTCAATACCGTCGATGCAAAAGGCAGCGCCGTCGTCGTCGTCGCCAAGGAAGGCGTGATCAATACCGACGCCAAGGGCGAACGCTTCCTGGTGCTCAAGAGCGGCCGCCGCTACCAGGGCGTGCCGACGCAGGCGGACTTCCAGACCATGGAATTCGAGCAGTACATCATGCGCATCGAGAGCAAGCAGCAGGAACTGGGCGCGGAACTGGGCGTGCGCGCGATGAGCACCATGGCGCTCATCGCCGATCCGAATCCATACACCATGGCTGAATTGCTGTGGCGCGTCAGTGCGCCCATGATCGGCCTGATGCTGATCCTGCTGGCCATTCCACTGGGCTTTGTCAATCCGCGCGCCGGCAGTTCGGCCAATCTGATCGTGGCCCTGCTGATTTTCTTTACGTACAGCAATCTTATCAAGGTCGTCGAAGCGAGCGTGAAACAGGGGCGCCTGACATTCGGCCTGGCCTGGTGGCCGCTGCACCTGCTGGCGGCACTGGCCGTGGTGGCGCTGTTTGCGTGGCGCCTGAATGTGAATCACCGCTATCATCCGCTGGTCCTGCTGGCGTCCTTCAAGCGCGCGCGCCGCGCCGGCAAACCAAGTAAAGCGGTATCGAAATGAAGATTTTACAGCGCTATTTTGCGGTCTCGATATTCCAGGCGGTGCTGTTCGTGCTGCTGGCCTTCCTGGCACTGCAAGCCTTCATCGACCTGACGGGCGAGCTGCCCAAGGTGGGCCGCAACGGCTACACCATCCAGTATGCCTTCCTGTATGTGCTGGTACTGGTGCCGGGCCATGTGTACGAGGTGATGCCGATCGCGGCACTGATCGGCACGATCTACACGATGGCGCAGTTTGCGGCCAGCTCCGAATTTACCATCATGCGCGCCTCGAGCATGTCGACGGCGATGGCGGCCGGTTTCCTGTTCCGCATCGGTATCGTCTTCGTGGTCATCACCTTCATCTTTGGTGAGCTGATCACGCCGCGTACCGAGCCGCTGGCCGAACGCCTCAAGCTGACGTCGCGCGGCGCGGCCGTGTCGAGCGAGTTTCGCTCGGGCCTGTGGACCAAGGACATGGTCAAGAGCGACGGCCTGACGGGCACCGTCACCGGTTCGCGCTTTTTCAATGTGGGCGAAGCGCGTCCGGACGGCCAGCTGAAAAACGTCAAGCTGTATGAATTTGATACCGATATGCGTTTGCGCACCCTGACCGTGGCCAAGGGGGCGACGTATCAGGGCAATAATATCTGGCGCCTGACCGATGTGACGGAAACCTCGTTCTCGAACAGCGCGGCGACCTCGCCCGGCTTCGAACCGAAGCTGGCGAACTACTTTGGGCAGGAAACGAGCCTGGTGCGCACGGTACAGAGCGCCAGCAAGGACATGACGTCGGAAGTGACGCCGAAGATCCTGACGGTGTCGGCTTCCGACCCCGAGCGCATGTCGGCCAGCGAACTGGCCGTGTACACGCGCCACCTGGCCGAGAACAAGCAGGAAACCGAGCGTTTCCGCATCGCTTTCTGGAAAAAGCTGATCGATCCGCTGGCCATCTTCGTGCTGATGGCGCTGGCGCTGCCGTTCGCCTACATGCACACGCGCAGCGGCGGCATCAGCCTGAAGATCTTCATCGGCATCATGATCGGCGTGAGCTTCATGCTGGTCAACACGCTGTTTTCGCATCTTGGGCTACTCAGCACCTGGCCGGCCTTCCTGACGGCGGTGGCGCCGAGCACCCTGTATCTGCTGCTGGCGCTGGGCGCCTTGTGGTGGGTGGAAAGACACTAATGGAGACGAACGTGCAACAGGCACTGATCTTGTTTGCCCATGGCGCGCGCGCCGCATCGTGGGCTGCGCCCTTCGAGCGCCTGCGCGACCTGACCCAGGCGCGCATGCCCGGCACCAGCGTGCACCTGGCCTTCCTGGAGCTGATGACGCCGCGCCTGCCCGAGCTGGTGGCGACCCTGCTGGCCGAGCTGCCCGCCGGCGCCATCCTGGATATCACCGTGGTGCCCGTGTTCCTGGGGCAGGGCGGGCATGTGCTGCGCGACTTGCCGCTGTTGCTGGAAGAACTGCGCCAGCAGCATCCGGCACTGCGCCTGAAGGTGGTCGAGGCGGTGGGCGAGAACGCCAGCGTGCTCGCTGCCATCGCCGATTACTGCGTGGCGGCGCCAGGCTCCAGCCCTCTGCCTTGAGCGGCATCGACATCGACATCGTCTACCTGTGGGTTGACGGCGCCGATCCCGCATGGCGCACGCGCCGGCGGCACGCCTATGCCGCCTGGGCGCAGGCGCATCCCGGCCAGCTGGCCCTGCACGGCAACGTGGCGGGGCGCTACCGCGACAACGGCGAACTGCGCTACAACCTGCGCGCGCTCGAGCGCTTCTTCCCCGGCCACGGCCACATCTACCTGCTGACGGACCGGCAAGTGCCCCACTGGCTGCGCGTCTCACCACGCCTGACGGTAATCGACCATGCCAGCCTGATGCCCGGTGCCTCCCTGCCCGTGTTCGACTCCGGCCATATCGAATCATACCTGCACCATATTCCCGGCTTGTCCGAACGCTTCCTGTACCTGAACGACGACGTATTTTTTGGCGCGCCGTTCGAGCCCGCGTTCTGGTTCGGTGAGGAAGGGGAGGGGCATCTGAGTGTGTTTACGGAGAGTGCGCTGCAGCCCGATTTGCAGGGCTTGCGCGCCGACGTGGCGGCGCCCGTGAATTGCGCCACCCTGTCGCGGCAATGGCTGTCGGCGCAGTACGCCGATTACCGGCATGAACCGCACCTGTATGCGCATGCGCCGCGGCCCATGCTGAAAAGCGCGCTGCATGCACTGGAAGGGCTGGCGCCGGCCATGTTTGCCAACGTGCGCGCGACGGTGTTCCGTTCCTGGCAGGTGCCGGCACTGCTGCCCGACCTGGTGCCGCGCTGGATGGTGCATCAGGGACTGGCGCGCTCGCGCATGCTCGACCCGCTGCATATCGCCAGCGGCGATGTGGATGCGCCGCAGCAGCTCGAGGCGTTGGCGGCACGTTTCGGCTGTTTGCCGTTTTTCTGTATCAACGATACCTGCGACGAGGCCGACGATGACGATCCGCGCCTGCAGCGCGTGGCCGCGACCTTGCAGCGGCTGCTGCCGCTGCCGTCTTCCTTTGAAATTTGAAGACGGTTAAGCCGCTTTTTTCTTCGGCGCCAGGCTGATGCGGGCGGCGGCCGTGGTGTCGGACAGCGACGCGAGAAACAGCAGCAAATAGGCGCCCAGTTCGAAGACTTCCTCGCCCAGCAGCGCGTAAGCATCCGGCATGCCGTGAAATACCTTCTTGTCGAAAGGCCAGCCAGCGACCATCAGCAAGCCGCCGATGGCTGTCAGGATGGTGATGCGCATGCTGAAAATCAGGCCGGCATGGGCAAAGACTTTGCGCGCGCGCGGCGCGAAGAAAATCAGCACGCGTATCAGGATCAGCAATTCCACCACGCGCAGGGCTTTTTCAAGCTGTGCCCAGGCCGGTGCCGTACCGAACTGGTCGATATCGAGTTCGCGCAGCAGGAAGCCGAACAGCAGGGCCGACAAGCCTGCATGCATGAGGAAACGCAGGGACTGGCGGTCAGGCTCTTGCCATGCGCGCACGCCGTGCACCGTACAGGCCAGGGCCAGGAACAGCGCCTGCAGCCATTCCAGTAAATGGTTTTCATCGTCGATATCTGGAAACACCGTCCACAGGGCGATGGAGGCTGCCATGCTCAGGAGTACTGCGCTGGCGACGCCGGCATTGCTGCGGCTGAGCGAAGTCAGGGCTTCGCGCACGGAAGAGAAATTCATGTGTGATCGTAACGGCTAAAGTTGCGCGGCGCGGTATTGCAGCCTGCGGGCGCAGCTTTTTTCGGGGAGACTGCTGCGCGGTTCCCGTCAGCGGGGAGGCCGCACAGCAAGCGCTATGGCGGGGTGTAGCGTGATTTGATTGCTATCACGCAACAACTTCTCGAGAAAAGATGCGGGTGCATCGTATCATGTTTCTTTTGAAGACGTCGGTTACTGACTTTAAAGTCGGTAAAATACGCTGTATTTATTCAGGCATGGCGCAGCAGAACAGCAGCCTCATCTTCGATGGCCTGGTGCGCGCGCGCGGCCATGGCGTCGCCCAGCATCACCAGCACGGGGCCGTGGGTGTCGCCCAGGCCATGTGCCAGAGCACTCAGCGTCAGGCGCACGATGCGCTGCTCCGGGCGGCTGCAGTTTTCAATCACCACCACGGGCGTGTCGATGCGCCGGCCCTGGGCCAGCAGGCGCTGCGCCGTGGCGATGGCTTCGCGTCCGCCCATGTATTGCACCAAGGTATCGCAGTCGGGAATGCGCGTCTGCTCCGTTTCGCCCGGCGCCGTGCTGGAGGTAAAGAAGGCCACGCTGCGCGAGACGCCTCGCTTGGTCAGTGGTTGCTGTGTAGCGGCCGCCGCCGCCAGGGCTGTGGTAATGCCGGGCACCACTTCGACAGCGATGCCCGCTTCTTCCAGTGCCCGCAGCTCTTCGTCGGCACGGCCGAACAGCATGGGGTCGCCCCCTTTCAGCCGCACCACGATGGCGTGCTTGCGCGCATTGTCGACCAATTGCTTGTTGATGAACGCCTGCGCCGTCGACAACTGGCCGCAGCGCTTGCCGACAAGAATTTTTTGCGCCTGCGGGCACAGCTCCAGCATCTCGCTTGTCACCAGCGCGTCGTGCAGCACGACGTCTGCTTGCGCCAGCAGGCGCGCGCCACGCAAGGTCATCAGGTCTTGTGCGCCGGGGCCGGCGCCGATCAAATAGACCTTGCCGGGGAGAGATGCGGAGTTGTTCATGGTGCTTGCCTTCCTTAGCTGACGCGGATCATTCCTGCCGCGACCGTCTGGTGGGTCACTTCATCGATCAGGATAAACGCACCGGTGGCGCGGATATCGGCATACGCGTCGGCTGCCAGTGCCTGCTGCACGTTCAGGCTGATGCGCGCGATATCGTTCAGCTTCAAGCCTTCGGCCGGATGGCGCTGCTGCGTATTGATATCGAGGATCGACTCGATCGCCGTCACTTTCGCCGCCGTCTGTTTCGTGCCGTGCTTGATCCAGTACTTGCGGCGCAGGTCCAGCGCGTCTTCGGACAGCCAGCACACGTCGGCCACCACTGTTTTCAGCAGGGTGGCAGGGCGCTCGCTGCTGGCCAGCAAGTCGCCGCGCGAAATGTCGAGGTATTCATTGAGCAGCAGGGTGACGGACTGGCCCACCACGGCGGTGCTCAGCGAGCCGTCCAGCGTGACGATATCCTTGACCGTTGCCGTCTGGCCCGAGGGCTGCACCACCAGGGTGTCGCCGATGCTGACCTTGCCCGCCTCGATGCGGCCCATGTAGCCGCGGAAGTCGTTCGCTTCGTGGCCATTGTGGCGCGCCACCAGTTGCACCGGGAAGCGGAAAGGCGTGTCGTGCGATTCGTCGTAGACGGACAAGGATTCAAGCAGCTCGATCAGGGTCGGGCCCGTGTACCAGCCCAGCTTGTCGCCGCGTTCGACGACGTTGTCGCCCGTCAAGGCGGACAGCGGGATCGGCGTGATGTCTTTCAAGCCCAGCGACTGGGCGAATGTGCGGTAGGCAGCGACGATGCGGTTGTACACCGTCTCATCGTAGTCGACCAGGTCCATCTTGTTGACGGCGACGACCACGTGCTCGATCTGCAGCAAATGGGCAATCGTCGAATGGCGCTTGGTCTGGATCAGCAATTCCACGCTGCCATCGTCACCGAGTTTGACTTTCGACACGTCGATCAGGATGATGACGGCGTCGGCCGTGGACGCCCCCGTGACCATGTTGCGCGTGTACTGTTCATGGCCCGGCGTGTCGGCGATGATGAACTTGCGTTTCGGCGTGGCGAAATAACGGTAGGCCACGTCGATGGTGATGCCTTGCTCGCGTTCCGCTTCCAGGCCGTCCGTCAGCAGCGACAGGTCGACCGTGTCGCCCACCGTGCGCTTGTGCTTGGAGCGCGACATGGCGTCGAGCTGGTCGGCGAAGATGCCCTTGCTGTCGAACAGCAAGCGTCCGATCAGGGTGCTCTTGCCATCATCGACGGAACCGGCCGTGATAAAGCGCAACATGCCGCGCTCTAAACTGTCGGTGGAGGTGGTGTTGGAGATTGCTGCGTTCATTAGAAATACCCTGCTTTCTTGCGTTTTTCCATCGAGGCTTCGGAAGTCTGGTCATCCATGCGGGTGGCGCCCCGTTCCGTGATTTGCGTGATTGCCGTCTCGGCGATGATGGCGTCGACCGTTGCCGCATCGGACGAGACGGGGCAGGTGCACGAGATATCGCCCACCGTGCGGAAGCGCACGACTTGCGTTTCCACCGTTTCGCCTTCGCGTGGCGGCGTCAGGTCCGTCAGCGGCACCAATAAACCGTTGCGCGGGATCACCTGGCGCTCGTGCGCAAAGTAGATCGGCGGCAATTCCAGCTTTTCGCGGGCGATGTATTGCCACACGTCCAGTTCGGTCCAGTTCGAGATGGGGAAGACGCGCATGTTTTCACCGGGATGCACGCGCGTGTTATACAGGTCCCACAATTCGGGGCGCTGGGCTTTCGGGTCCCAGGCGCCGAATTCGTCGCGGAAGGAAAAGATGCGTTCCTTGGCGCGGGCCTTTTCTTCATCGCGGCGCGCGCCGCCGATGCAGGCGTCAAACTTGTATTCAGCAATCGTTTCCAGCAAGGTCACGGCTTGCGCCGCATTGCGCGAATCCGTGGCCGGGTTGCGCAGGCGCACGGTGCCGCGCTGGATCGAATCTTCCACGGAGCCGACGATCAGGCGTTCGCCCAGTTCCGCCACTTTCTTGTCGCGGAACGTGATGACTTCCGGGAAGTTGTGGCCTGTGTCGATATGCACGAGGGGGAATGGAAACTTGCCTGGGCGGAAGGCTTTTTCGGCCAAACGCAGCAGGACGACGGAATCCTTGCCGCCCGAGAACAGCAAGGCGGGATTGGCCGATTCGGCCGCCACTTCGCGCAGGATGTGGATGGCTTCCGATTCAAGGCTGTCGAGGTGACGCTGGTTCAAAATATTGCTCATATGGGTGCTTTCTTGTTCTGCTGAGTCTGTTGTGCCTGTTCAGGCTGCCACGGATTTGATGCGTATCAATTTGCCGTCCACCATGTGCAGGCCGCATTCCTTGGAATCCGGGTTTTCCCACCACCAGCGTCCGGCCCGTACATCTTCGCCCGGCTGGACGGCCCGTGTGCACGGTTCGCAGCCGATGGACGGGTAGCCCTGGTCGTGCAGCGCGTTGTAGGGCACGTCGTTGGCACGGATATAGTCCCACACATCCTGCTCGGACCAGTCGGCCAGCGGATTAAATTTCGTCATCGCATGTGCCGCGTCGTCTTCCTGCACGTGCAATTCGGCGCGCGTGGTGGACTGGGCGCGGCGCTGGCCCGTGATCCAGGCCTTGTTGCCGGCCAGGGCGCGGCCCAGCGGTTCGACCTTGCGGATGCGGCAGCATTCGCGGCGCATCTCGACGCTGTTGTAGAACGCGTTCAGACCGTTCTGTTCCACGTAGGCCGCCACCGCTTCCGGTTGCGGGCGGTACAGGGTGATGTCGTGGTCGTAGCGGGTTTTCACCTTGTCGAGCACGGCCAGGGTTTCCTGGTGCAGCCGGCCTGTTTCCAGGGAAAAGATGCCGATTGGCAGCTTTGCCTTGAGAATCATGTCGGTCAGCACCATGTCTTCGGCTGCCAGGCTGGACGCGAACACGGCCGGCGAAAACTCCGCGGCGATGCGTGTCAGCGTTTGCTCGGTGGCGTCAATCAAAGAAGTCAGATCGCTCATGATTGGTCCTCAGATGCCGGCTGCGTTGTCGAGGTCAGGATTCTGGCCTTCGCGCTGGTGGCGGCGGAACAGCGGCGATTTCTGATCCCACGAGGCCTGGTAGGTTTCTGAAAAGACCGATAAACCTTTCAGGGCGTCATGGATGCTGCGGTCGGGCCGGGTGGCATACGCGTCAAAGCCGACCCGGTGCATGGAAAACAGCTGGTCGCGCAGCACGTCGCCGATGGCGCGCAATTCACCCTGGAAACCCAGGCGGGCGCGCAAGTTGAAGGCGATGGAATAGCCGCGGCCATCCGTGAATTTCGGGAAGTCCACGCCGATGACGGGCAGTTGCGCCACGTCGGCGGCCAGTTCTTCCGGGCGCTCGTCGCTGGCCAGCCAGACGCCGATGTCGGGCAGGCGCGCCAGCAGTGTGTCGCGCTGGGCTTGCCACACGGGCAGCGGCACGATGACCTTGCCGGCAGGCACGACGACCGTTTCCGGCGTGTCGTTTTCATCGAGGCGCAGCAAGCCCCAGGTATTTGGCACCACGGCGGCGTTCTTGATGATTTCTTCGCGTACTTCAAACATATTCGTCTTCTCCCACCAGGTTGCCGACCGTGATCGGCGTTGCATATACGTGTTCCTTGAACGGCGCCAGGCCCAGGCGCTGGGCCGTATCGACGAAGCGCTCGCCTTCGTGGCGGTCGCGCACGTAGACGTGCAGCAGGCGGCCGATGACTTCAGGCATCTGCAGGGAAGAGAACGATGGTCCGATGATCTTGCCGATGGCCGCGTTGTTGCCTTGCGCGCCGCCGATCGACACTTGATACCATTCGCTGCCATCCTTGTCGACGCCGAGGATTCCGATGCTGCCCACGTGATGGTGGCCGCAGGCATTGATGCAGCCGGAAATATTCAGTTCGATCTCGCCGATGTCGTGCTGGAAGTCGATGCTGTCGAAGCGTTCCGCGATGGCGGCGGCGATCGGCAGCGACTTGGCGTTCGCCAGCGAGCAGAAATCGCCACCGGGGCAGCAGATCATGTCCGTCAGCAAGCCGATGTTCGGCGTGGCCAGGCCGTGCGCCTTGGCTTCCTGCCACAGCTTGAACAGTTTCGATTGCTCCACGTCGGCCAGCACCAGGTTTTGCTCATGCGTCACGCGCAGTTCGCCAAAGCTGTAGCGGTCGGCCAGATCGGCCGCGAAGTCGATCTGTTCGGCCGTCGCGTCGCCCGGTGGCACGCCCGTTTTTTTGAGCGACAGCACCACGGCCACATAGCCGGGGCGCTGGTGTGGCTTGACGTTGCGCGCCAGCCAGTTCACATACGCCTTGTTGTCCGCGTGTTCGGCCTTGTAGTCGAGTTCCGGCAGGGCAAGGTAGGCGGGCGGATTGAAAAAGTCCGCCACGCGCTGCATTTCCTCGGTGGTCAATGTTTCCGGACCATCCTTCAAGTCGACCCACTCCGCTTCCACCTGGCGCGTGAATTCTTCCACGCCGATGGCTTTCAACAGAATCTTGATGCGCGCCTTGTATTTGTTGTCGCGGCGGCCGTGCAGGTTGTACACGCGCATGATGGCCTGGATGTATGTCAGCAAATGCTGCCATGGCAGGAAGTCGCGCACGACGCTGCCCAGAATCGGCGTGCGGCCCATGCCGCCGCCGGCCATGACCTTGAAGCCCACCTCGCCAGCGGCGTTGCGCACGGCCGTCAAGCCGATGTCGTGCACGGCGATGGCGGCGCGGTCTTCCTCGGCGCCATTGATGGCGACCTTGAATTTACGCGGCAGGGCGATGAACTCGGGGTGGAAGGTGCTCCACTGGCGCAATACTTCCGCGTACGGGCGCGGATCGATGATTTCATCGGCGGCGACACCGGCGTACGGGTCCGATGTTGTATTCCGGATACAGTTGCCGGATGTCTGGATCGCGTGCATTTCCACGGAAGCCAGGTCCGTCAGGATATCGGGAGTCTGTTCCAGCTCAATCCAGTTGAACTGGATGTTCTGGCGCGTGGTGAAGTGGCCATAGCCGCGGTCGTACTTGCGCGCGATGTGCGCGAACATGCGCATCTGCGTCGACGACAGCAAGCCGTACGGCACGGCGATGCGCAGCATGTAGGCGTGGCGTTGCATGTACAGGCCGTTTTGCAGGCGCAGCGGGATGAATTCCTCTTCCGTCAGTTCATTGGCGATACGGCGCGCAACCTGGTCTCGGTACTGGGCGATGCGCTCTTTGATGATGAGGTGGTCGTACTGATCGTAATGGTACATATCAATTCCTAAAAAAGCCGGGGTACTGGAAGACTGCCTGGGATGATGTTCTGGATACTGCTCTTGTCTTTAATAGATTAGCTTTATTGCCACGCCGGTCAAGGTCATCGCCAGCAGCACTCTTAAAAACTTTTCCGGCACGGAGCGGGCCACCCAGGAGCCGAGCGTGATGCCGGGCAGGGAGCCGACCAGCAGCGAGGCCAGCAATTCCCAGTGGATGGAGCCGAGCCACCAGTGGCCCAGGGCGGCGATGGCAGTCAGGGGCACGGCGTAGGCGATATCGGTGCCCGCCACTTCGGCCGAGGTCATGCGTGGATACAGCATCACCAGCAAGGTGGCGCCGATGGCGCCGGCACCGATCGACGAGACCGTCACCAGCACGCCCAGCACGGCGCCGGCGATGATGGTCGCGGCGGCAAGTTTGTTGCCTTGTAATTGTTTCTCAGGGTGCGCGTTGATCCAGGCCAGCATGCGGCCCTTGAAGATCAGCGCCACGACGGTCAGCAGCACGGAGGCGGCGATCGAGTAACGGATGATCTGGCCGATTTCCGGCGACAGGGTGCCGAATGATTTCAGCGCCAGGGTCGCGACGACGGCGGCAGGCAGGGCGCCGATGCACAGGCGCTTGACGATATCCCAGCGGATGGTGCCACGCAGGCGGTGCGTCAGGGTGCCGGCGCTCTTGGTGATCGAGGCGAACGCCAGGTCGGTGCCCACGGCCACGGAGGGCGGTACGCCAAACAGCAGGGTTAACAGCGGCGTCATCAGCGAGCCGCCGCCCACGCCGGTCATTCCTACGAGTAATCCTACGGCAAATCCTGAGACTATATAAGACAAAGTCATGCTTGCACCCCCAAAGTACCCGCAATAGTAATAAACTTAGTGTTTATTCCAAACTACTTAGTACGCATTTGCTTATATGCGATATGCGTATATGCATGAACGCAAAATCATGGGTAGGGCGGAAACTCGGTAAATTACGGCAATCTAGGGCAAACCAGCAATGAATCTCCATCAACTGCGCTTCGTGCGCGAAGCGGTCCGTCAGAACTATAACCTGACGGATGCCGCCAAGGCCTTGTTTACGTCGCAACCGGGCGTATCGAAAGCCATCATCGAGCTGGAGGAAGAGCTGGGCGTGGATATTTTTACACGCCACGGCAAGCGCATCCGCGGCTTGACGGAGCCGGGCCGCCTGGTGCTGGAATCGGTCGAGCTGATCATGCAGGAAATCGACAGCATGAAGCGCATCGGCAAGGAATTCGCGGCGCAGGACAGCGGCAGCTTTACCATTGCCACCACGCATACGCAGGCGCGCTACACCTTGCCCAAGGTGGTGCAAGCGTTCATGCTGAAGTTCCCCAAGGTACGCTTATCTTTGCTGCAAGGCAACCCACGCCAGATCGCCGAGATGGTGCAGCGCGACCAGGCCGATCTTGCCATCGCCACGGAATCGATTGCCGCCATCGATGGCCTGATTACCTTGCCCTGCTATCAATGGGAGCATGTGGTGGTGGTGCCGGTCGACCATCCGCTGCTCAAATCGAAGTCCGTAACCTTGGAAGAAATCGCTGCCTTCCCCCTGATTACCTATGACAGCGCGTTTGCCGGACGCAACAAGATCGACCACGCTTTCGTGCTGCGCGGCCTGAAGCCGGACATCTTGCTGGAAGCCATCGATGCCGACGTCATCAAGACTTATGTCGAGTTGGGCATGGGGATTGGTATCATAGCGGGTATGGCCTTTGATGCCGAACGCGACAAAGGCTTGCGCTCCATCCCTGTCGGCCACCTGTTCGGCATGAATGTGTCGCGCGTAGCCGTCAAGCAGGGCGCGTATTTGCGCAGCTATATTTATACCTTTATCGAGTTGCTGACGCCGACCCTGAACCGCAAGCTCATTGAGCAGGCGATGAGCGGTGATAAAGAGCACTACGAACTATAACAATGCATGAAGTCGGCCGGGCGATGTGCCTGGCCAAGATTATTTAAGAAGAGAAGAAACAATGATTACCGATCAGCTTGCCAAATATTACGCCACCATCGCGCAGCAGTACGAGCGCGTCTATGACAAGCCCGAACGCCAGGAAGACCTGGAAGTGTTGCGCGACAAGGTTGCCGACGTGCTGGAAGGCCACACCGTGCTGGAACTGGCCTGCGGTACCGGCTACTGGACGGAAGTGGTCGCCGAGTCGGCCGAGTCCGTGCTGGCCACCGATATCAACGATGAAATGCTGGCGCTGGCCCAAGCCCGCGGCTTGCCCGACAACGTCACCTTCGCCAAGCTCGACGCATTCAACTTGCCCGATGATGTGCTGGGCAAGTTCACGGCCGTGTTCGCCGGTTTCTGGTGGTCGCACGTCAAGCGCGAAGACCAGGACAAATACCTGAAGCAATTGCGCAACAAGCTGGGCAAGGACATCCTGCTGGTGCTGATCGACAATTCCTATGTCGATGGCAGCAGCACGGTCATCGCGCGCACTGACTTGCTGGGCAATACCCACCAGTTCCGCACGACGGAGGCGGGCGAGCGCTATGAAGTGCTGAAGAATTTCCCGTCGGATAGTCATCTGCGCAAGAAGTTTGCCCACTCGGCTCGTGAAATCCGCATGAAGCGCCTGGAATACTACTGGCTGCTGAGCTGCCGCCTGAAATAAAGCTGATCTGTCTATATGGTAGGTCGGATTAGCGGCGCAGCCGCGTAATCCGACACCGCCGCCTTGCCAACAATGTTGTCGGATTACGCGTGGCCTTGCCACGCTAATCCGACCTACGGTAAATAGGCCTCACGCCGCATGAACCGCCTTCGGGCGGTTTTTTTTCGGCTGTTGTTTTTATGTGACACGATGTTGTGCCAAAAAGCAACATCTTGTCGATGTCATATTGTTGAAGTATTTCGTGGGCATGATTCGGTTCAGCAGCTAAGCAGCTCAGCAGCAGCTCAACTTGTCCAACCTAATGTAGAGAATCTCAAGTGAAAAAAATTACTCTGGCAGCATTGATCATCGGCACCTTCGCAGCAGCTACGGCGCAAGCACAATCGAACGTTACCGTGTATGGTCTGGTTGACCTCGGTATCGCCAAGACCACTGGCCAGCCGACGGTACAACGCGAAAACAATGCGTCGCGCCTCGGTTTCAAGGGTACGGAAGATCTGGGTGGCGGCCTGTCCGCAATTTTCAACCTGGAAAGTGAATTCCTGGCTGACACCGGCGCGCAAAAGGGCGTGTTGTTCGACCGTCAGGCTTACGTGGGTTTGAAAGGCGCGTTCGGTACCGCCATCCTGGGCCGCACCAAGAATCTGGTCGATGGCACCATCGCCCGCGTCGATCCATTCAATACCTATGGCGTGGTCGGCAAGAACAATGAAACCCTGCTGCGTTCGGGTGTCGGCTCGTCGCGCGTCAACAATGCCGTGACCTACAACAGCCCAAGCTTTGAAGGTTTCGTGGGCAGCCTGCAATACGTACTGAGCGAAGTCAACAGCGCTGACGCAGGCGTGATCGGCCTGGCAACCTACGATAATGGCCCGATCAGCTTGCACGCCGGCTACGAGAAAGCCGTGCAAGCAACGGCAACGGCCGCCAAGCCTGACCTGTGGTCCATCGGTGGCGGCTATAAATTCGGCCCGGCCAAGATTACGGCCGCCTACTCGAAAGGCGACACCAAGGTGGCTGCCAACGGCGAATTCAAGTCCTACTTGATCGGCCTGAACTACACGGTTGGCGGCGGCGATGCCAAAGTGTCGTACGGCAAGCAAGAGCAAAGCAACAACAAGTTCAAGGATCGGGACACCATCAAGGAATTCGGCTTCGGCTACGATTATCACCTGTCGAAGCGTACCGACGTGTACGCTTACGCTGGCCGCGAGCGCGTCAAGTCGCTGACTTCGTACCAGATCGGCCTGGCACACAAATTCTAAGCATCATTCGATGTGATGGAGTGAAGGCGCCTGCGGGCGCCTTTTTTATTGCGTTGCGGCTTCTGCCGCCCCGGCATGCATGGGCAGCGAGATGTCGATGCGCGTGCCGCCCAGTTCGCTATCGGCGCCGATATGGATGCTGCCGTTCAAGCCCCACACCCGCTCGCGCATGCCCAGCAGTCCCAGGGCCGCAGCTTTTTCCAGGTCATGTTCGGCAATGCCGCGGCCGTCATCCTGAATGGTGATCGCCAGCGAGGAATCGATGCGGTGCAGGGCGATGGTGATGTGGCTGGCCTCGGCATGGCGCGCGATATTCGTCAGCGCTTCTTGCACGATGCGGTAGATGGCCGTGCTGCGCGCGTCGTCGAGCACGAGGTCGGCCTCGTCGGCCAGCAAGTCAAAATGGATGGCGCGGCGCAACAGGAAGTCGTGGCGCAATTTTTGCAGCGCGAAATACAAACCTCCTTCATCGAGCGCGCGCGGACGCAGGTTGCTGGCGATGCGCCGTAGCGAAGTGATGGCCGTCACCAGCAAGCCGTCCATACTGTGCAGCAACGCTTGCAGAGCCACGGTGGTATCCGAGTGCTGGCGCACCAGAGTCAGGTCGACCCGCAAGGTGGCTAGCAATTGCCCCAGGTCATCATGCAGTTCGCGCGCGATATGCTTGCGCTCTTCTTCGCGGATCGATTGCAGAGCGCTCGACAATTCACGCAATTGCGAAAAGGAGCGGGCCAGCTGTGCATGCATCTGCTGGCGCGCGCTGATATCGCGCACGATGATGGTAAACACGCTATGGCCGTCTTCTTGCATGGCCGAGAGCGAGCCTTCGAGGGGAAACATGGCGCCATCGCTGCGCCGTCCCGTCAGCGTGTAGTCGGTGGCGCGCCGGCCCGTCAGGCGCAGCTCCTGGTTGATGTCGCCAAACGGCGGATCGCCATCGTGCTTGCCCAGGCCGTCCAGGGTACGCAAGTCGCGCAGGATATAGTGGCCCAGGCGCCTGCCGCGCATGCCGGCCGGCGTGTCGTCGAACAATCTGGCTGCCGCCGCGTTCGCATGCAGGATGATTTGCCCGCTGTCGATGCTGATGATGGCGTCGCTGGCGCTGTCGATGATGGCTTGCCCGCGCGCCTGCCGTTGCCGGCGGGCTTTCAGCGGAGGAAACAAGCACAGCAATAGCGCCGCCGCCATGCCCAGCGGCAGGATGCGCAGCAGTGTGGGACTGCCTCGGTCGGGCATGGGCTTCTCCTTGCGAACGTGTACGAAGGCAGGCAAGACAGCGATGGAGAGTGGGACTTCATGTAGCCTATGCCTGCTGGGGCGGCGTGGCTTGATGTGGCGCAGGAAGGGGGGAGGAAGAGATCAAGGCGCCGCGCCGGCATGGGCCGGGCGGCGGCGAGCGACTTACATTTGCTTGAACAGGTGCAAGAAGCTGCGGCTCACTTCGAGCTTGTCGGACTTGCCTTTGATGAGTACCAGGTGGCGGCCGCGGATGTCGCGCGTCACGCCTTCGATGGCATTCACGTTGACCAGGGTGGCGCGGTGGATTTGCCAGAACAGCGCAGGATCGAGCTCTTCGGCCAGATCGCGCACGGGCTTGCGGATCAGTGCCTCGTACTTGGCGGTTTGCACGCAGGTGTATTTCTCGTCCGAACGGAAAAATAAAATCTCTTCCACAGGGATCATGCGCAAGTCCTGGCCGATGCTGGCCTGTATCCATTGCAAATAGGTGGGCTTGGCCGTGATTTTTTCCGCCAGTTGCGACAGCATGGCCGTCACGCTGCTGTTGACGTCCAGCGCAGGCTTGTTCAGGTGCGTTTTCAGGCGCTCCACCGTCACCAGCAAGCGCTCATGCTCGGGCGGCTTGAGCACATAATCGACGGCGCCCCGCTCGAAGGCTTCGACGGCGTGGGTATCGTAGGCCGTGACAAAGACGATATGCGTCTTGCTGCCAATCACTTGCGCCGCTTCCATGCCCGTCTTGCCCGGCATGCGGATATCGAGGAAGGCAAAGTCGGGCTTGAGTTGCTCCACCAGTTCGATCGCTTCGTCGCCATTCTTGGCTTCGCCAATGATTTCCAGTTCGGGCCAGGCCTGGCCCAGGCGCAGGCGCAGCTGGTCGCGCATCAGTCTTTCGTCATCGGCAATAATAGCGGTAGGCATAGGTCTCTAGTGTGAACAGGCGAAGATTGATTATTCAATGATTTAGCGTTTTTATCAACTGTCTTATTTAGACAGCTGATAGGGCACTTCGATCACGGCGCAGACACCGCTGGGCTGGTTGGGCGTGATGGTCAGGCTGCCCTGGTCGCCATGCAGCAGCTTCAGGCGTTCGCGGATGGTAGGCAAACCCAGTCCCGTGCCATCGCTGGGTACCACGCCAAAGCCCAGGCCGTCATCGGTGACGATCACGCGCAGCTTGCTGTGCGCCACTTCGGCCACGATGCGCAGGGTGCCGCCTTCCGGCTTGACTTCCAGGCCATGCTTGATGGCATTTTCCACCATCGATTGCAGCATCATGGGCGGGAACGCGGCGCTGCGCAGGCCATCGGGAATCTGGAAATCGACGGTCAGGCGTTCTTCCATGCGCATTTTCAGCAGGTTCAAGTACGCTTGCACCATGTCCGCTTCGCGGCCCAGGTTGGTAATCAGGGCGTTGTCGCGCATTTGCGGCAGCACCGCGCGCAGATACTGGATCAGGCTGCGCTGCATCTTGGCCGCGCGCGGTGGATCAACCTGGATCAAGTGTTCGACGGAGGCAAGCGTGTTGAACAGGAAGTGCGGCTCGACTTGCGCCTGCATCATCTGCATCTTCGCTTCGCTGAGCTGGCGCTGCATGGATTCGCGTTCGGCCGCCTCATTCGCTGTGACAGTTTCCGCTTCGGCGCGTTTTTTGCCGCCAACCAGGGCTTTCATGGCGAACAGGGCCAGCACCAGCAAGGATACAAAACTCTTGAACCAGGTCGACGCTTGCTGGTGGTAGCGCGACACTTTTTGCTCCGCAGCATCATCGACAGCTTCTTCGATGGCATTCGACAGCTCTTCGCCGATTTGTGGTGGCAATTCAATATGGACTTCTTCCCCCGAAGCATTGGTTGTTACAGGGTAGCTGGGTTTGGCGGGGGCGGCCGGTGGTTGAGGCGGCTCTGGCGGTACGGCGCTGGCTTGGGCGTCCGCCTCGGCGGCATCGGCCGGATCGCTGGCCGCGTCGGCCGCGCTGCTGCGCCGGCTCTTGCTATTGCGGGGATTGAAATGGATGCCGGTATCGTCGATCAGGATATTGGTTTCGCCCGTTCCCTTGCTGCTGCGTTTATGCGACTTGATGACCACTTCTTCGTCCGGGCTGGACGAGAACAGCTCATCTTGCAAAATGGAGCCGGCGATCAGGGCCAGCGCCGCGAACAGGAAAAATTTCCACCAAGACAGTTGGGTAACCCAGGTTGTCGTCGCGTCGAATGCCCGTTGCACCCAAGCGAGGATGGTTTTCAACAATTGGGGCAGGCTGGAAATCGGAAGCATGGGAGCACTTTCAAGTACAAGAGTTAATCGACGCAGCGGGCAAGTTTAACCCCTTGTTGAGGTGCGTCAGAGTCTGATGTTGCCACTGTGCCTAAAGACCACGAACTAAGCCAGCCGATTGCGACAGGCTGCACAAAAAGGCGCTTGAAGTGAAGACAAGGCTTGCTGGGCGGTGAGGGGAGGTGCGGAATCAAAATAGCCCTTGCGGGACGCGCAGCCCAAGGCTATAATTCGCCCCCTCGCTGAACGCTGCATGCAAATGCCGAGTGAAGCGGGCAAAAAAGAAGGTTGACGAAATGCTGAAAAAGCTTCATACTCTCCATTCTTCGCAGCTGACAAACACAACGCTTTGTCGATAGCGCGAAAGCAGTACCGAATACCGTTCTTTAACAATTAACAGTCGATAAGTGTGGGCATTTGATGTAAGTGCAGCGTCAATCTTCGGATTGGCGTCTAACTTAAAATATCAAATGTTCACAAGAAATAATGAAATAGGATACTTCTTTGGAAGTAGCCTGTCAGTTTTTTGAGTGAGCAAATCTTTTGCAATGCAAAAGATTTGGATGGTAGTGATACTGTCCGACCTGTCAGAAATGACATTAAACAGAGATTAAACTGAAGAGTTTGATCCTGGCTCAGATTGAACGCTGGCGGCATGCCTTACACATGCAAGTCGAACGGCAGCACGGAGCTTGCTCTGGTGGCGAGTGGCGAACGGGTGAGTAATATATCGGAACGTACCCTAGAGTGGGGGATAACGTAGCGAAAGTTACGCTAATACCGCATACGATCTAAGGATGAAAGTGGGGGATCGCAAGACCTCATGCTCGTGGAGCGGCCGATATCTGATTAGCTAGTTGGTAGGGTAAAAGCCTACCAAGGCATCGATCAGTAGCTGGTCTGAGAGGACGACCAGCCACACTGGAACTGAGACACGGTCCAGACTCCTACGGGAGGCAGCAGTGGGGAATTTTGGACAATGGGCGAAAGCCTGATCCAGCAATGCCGCGTGAGTGAAGAAGGCCTTCGGGTTGTAAAGCTCTTTTGTCAGGGAAGAAACGGTGAGAGCTAATATCTCTTGCTAATGACGGTACCTGAAGAATAAGCACCGGCTAACTACGTGCCAGCAGCCGCGGTAATACGTAGGGTGCAAGCGTTAATCGGAATTACTGGGCGTAAAGCGTGCGCAGGCGGTTTTGTAAGTCTGATGTGAAATCCCCGGGCTCAACCTGGGAATTGCATTGGAGACTGCAAGGCTAGAATCTGGCAGAGGGGGGTAGAATTCCACGTGTAGCAGTGAAATGCGTAGATATGTGGAGGAACACCGATGGCGAAGGCAGCCCCCTGGGTCAAGATTGACGCTCATGCACGAAAGCGTGGGGAGCAAACAGGATTAGATACCCTGGTAGTCCACGCCCTAAACGATGTCTACTAGTTGTCGGGTCTTAATTGACTTGGTAACGCAGCTAACGCGTGAAGTAGACCGCCTGGGGAGTACGGTCGCAAGATTAAAACTCAAAGGAATTGACGGGGACCCGCACAAGCGGTGGATGATGTGGATTAATTCGATGCAACGCGAAAAACCTTACCTACCCTTGACATGGCTGGAATCCTTGAGAGATCAGGGAGTGCTCGAAAGAGAACCAGTACACAGGTGCTGCATGGCTGTCGTCAGCTCGTGTCGTGAGATGTTGGGTTAAGTCCCGCAACGAGCGCAACCCTTGTCATTAGTTGCTACGAAAGGGCACTCTAATGAGACTGCCGGTGACAAACCGGAGGAAGGTGGGGATGACGTCAAGTCCTCATGGCCCTTATGGGTAGGGCTTCACACGTCATACAATGGTACATACAGAGCGCCGCCAACCCGCGAGGGGGAGCTAATCGCAGAAAGTGTATCGTAGTCCGGATTGTAGTCTGCAACTCGACTGCATGAAGTTGGAATCGCTAGTAATCGCGGATCAGCATGTCGCGGTGAATACGTTCCCGGGTCTTGTACACACCGCCCGTCACACCATGGGAGCGGGTTTTACCAGAAGTAGGTAGCTTAACCGTAAGGAGGGCGCTTACCACGGTAGGATTCGTGACTGGGGTGAAGTCGTAACAAGGTAGCCGTATCGGAAGGTGCGGCTGGATCACCTCCTTTCTAGAGTTTGCACGAATCAGGTAACTGGTTCACGCATCAAATGTTCACACTTATCGGCTGTTTAATTAAGAAGAAACAGTAGTCGTAGTAGCACCGCGTTGGGGCTGTAGCTCAGCTGGTTAGAGCACCGTGTTGATAACGCGGGGGTCGTTGGTTCGAGTCCAACCAGCCCTACCAGCTAATTAGTAAAATCTCAGGGGGATTAGCTCAGCTGGGAGAGCACCTGCTTTGCAAGCAGGGGGTCGTCGGTTCGATCCCGTCATCCTCCACCACGTTTTACTCGAAAGTACAAATGTAAGCCTCTGGGTTTAGATTTGATCTTTTAGCGATCAAAGCTGTTTCGTTCTTTAACAATCTGGAAGAAGTAAAGATTATTTATTGATCAAGTCTATGCGTGCAGCAATGCATGAGGCGACTTGATGGGTAATGATTGTATGTATCAACAAACAAGCAACAACGTTGTACTTTCTTATCCCTGTAGCGCTCTTTCGTCATGCAAATGATGAGAGGCTAACGTTATAGGGACAAGCGAATAAGTGCACATGGTGGATGCCTTGGCGATTACAGGCGATGAAGGACGTAGTAGCTTGCGATAAGCTGCGGGGAGTGAGCAAACACACTTTGATCCGCAGATTTCCGAATGGGGCAACCCACCCTTTTAGGGTATTGCATACTGAATACATAGGTATGCAAGGCGAACGCGGCGAACTGAAACATCTAAGTAGCTGCAGGAAAAGAAATCAACCGAGATTCCCAAAGTAGCGGCGAGCGAAATGGGAAGAGCCTGTACGTGATAGTCGGACCGATAACAGAATCCCCTGGAAATGGGAGCCATAGTGGGTGATAGCCCCGTATGTGAAATTGGACCGGTGATACTAAGCGTACGACAAGTAGGGCGGGACACGTGACATCCTGTCTGAATATGGGGGGACCATCCTCCAAGGCTAAATACTCGTAATCGACCGATAGTGAACCAGTACCGTGAGGGAAAGGCGAAAAGAACCCCGGAAGGGGAGTGAAATAGATCCTGAAACCGTGTGCATACAAACAGTAGGAGCGGACTTGTTCCGTGACTGCGTACCTTTTGTATAATGGGTCAGCGACTTACATTCAGTGGCAAGGTTAACCGCATAGGGAAGCCGTAGAGAAATCGAGTCCGAATAGGGCGATCAGTCGCTGGGTGTAGACCCGAAACCAAGTGATCTACTCATGGCCAGGATGAAGGTGCGGTAACACGCCCTGGAGGTCCGAACCCACTAATGTTGAAAAATTAGGGGATGAGCTGTGGGTAGGGGTGAAAGGCTAAACAAACTTGGAAATAGCTGGTTCTCTCCGAAAACTATTTAGGTAGTGCCTCAAGTATCACCATCGGGGGTAGAGCACTGTTATGGCTAGGGGGTCATTGCGACTTACCAAACCATTGCAAACTCCGAATACCGATGAGTGCGAGCTTGGGAGACAGACGTCGGGTGCTAACGTCCGGCGTCAAGAGGGAAACAACCCAGACCGCCAGCTAAGGTCCCAAAGATTGGCTAAGTGGAAAACGAAGTGGGAAGGCTAAAACAGTCAGGATGTTGGCTTAGAAGCAGCCATCATTTAAAGAAAGCGTAATAGCTCACTGATCGAGTCGTCCTGCGCGGAAGATGTAACGGGGCTAAGCCAGTCACCGAAGCTGCGGATATCCTTTATTGGATATGGTAGGAGAGCGTTCTGTAAGCCTGCGAAGGTGTTTTGTAAAGGATGCTGGAGGTATCAGAAGTGCGAATGCTGACATGAGTAGCGATAATGGGGGTGAAAAGCCTCCACGCCGTAAGCCCAAGGTTTCCTGTTCAACGTTCATCGGAGCAGGGTGAGTCGGCCCCTAAGGCGAGGCAGAGATGCGTAGCTGATGGGAAGCAGGTTAATATTCCTGCACCGTCGTATGATGCGATGGGGGGACGGATCGCGGAAGGTTGTCCAACTGTTGGAATAGTTGGTTTTTGGCTCATAGAAGGTACTTAGGCAAATCCGGGTACGGAATTCAAGGGGTTGAGACGAGTGAATTTATTCATGAAGCAATCGGAAGTGGTTCCAAGAAAAGCCTCTAAGCTTCAGTCATACGAGACCGTACCGCAAACCGACACAGGTGGGCGAGATGAGTATTCTAAGGCGCTTGAGAGAACTCGGGAGAAGGAACTCGGCAAATTGGTACCGTAACTTCGGGAAAAGGTACGCCCCGGTAGCTTGATTGGTTTACTCCATGAGGGTGAAAGGGTTGCAATAAACTGGTGGCTGCGACTGTTTAATAAAAACACAGCACTCTGCAAACACGAAAGTGGACGTATAGGGTGTGACGCCTGCCCGGTGCTGGAAGATTAAATGATGGGGTGCAAGCTCTTGATTGAAGTCCCAGTAAACGGCGGCCGTAACTATAACGGTCCTAAGGTAGCGAAATTCCTTGTCGGGTAAGTTCCGACCTGCACGAATGGCGTAACGATGGCCACACTGTCTCCTCCCGAGACTCAGCGAAGTTGAAATGTTTGTGATGATGCAATCTACCCGCGGCTAGACGGAAAGACCCCATGAACCTTTACTGTAGCTTTGCATTGGACTTTGAACCAATCTGTGTAGGATAGGTGGGAGGCTTTGAAGCGGGGACGCTAGTTCTCGTGGAGCCAACCTTGAAATACCACCCTGGTTTGTTTGAGGTTCTAACCTTGGTCCGTTATCCGGATCGGGGACAGTGCATGGTAGGCAGTTTGACTGGGGCGGTCTCCTCCTAAAGTGTAACGGAGGAGTTCGAAGGTACGCTAGATACGGTCGGACATCGTGTTGATAGTGCAATGGCATAAGCGTGCTTAACTGCGAGACTGACAAGTCGAGCAGGTACGAAAGTAGGACATAGTGATCCGGTGGTTCTGTATGGAAGGGCCATCGCTCAACGGATAAAAGGTACTCTGGGGATAACAGGCTGATTCCTCCCAAGAGTTCATATCGACGGGGGAGTTTGGCACCTCGATGTCGGCTCATCACATCCTGGGGCTGTAGCCGGTCCCAAGGGTATGGCTGTTCGCCATTTAAAGTGGTACGTGAGCTGGGTTTAAAACGTCGTGAGACAGTTTGGTCCCTATCTGCCGTGGGCGTTGGAAATTTGAAGGGGGCTGCTCCTAGTACGAGAGGACCGGAGTGGACGTATCTCTGGTGTACCGGTTGTCACGCCAGTGGCATTGCCGGGTAGCTAAATACGGAAGAGATAACCGCTGAAAGCATCTAAGCGGGAAACTTGCCTTGAGATGAGATTTCCCAGAGCCTTGAGCTCTTTGAAGGGTCGTTCGAGACCAGGACGTTGATAGGCTGGGTGTGGAAGTGCAGTAATGCATTAAGCTAACCAGTACTAATTGCCCGTACGGCTTGTCCCTATAACCTTAGCAGGTACAGAGGATAAGACGGTACAACGTTGTGCGTTTGTTGATACTACTATTCATTACCCAATCTTTGCTTCTTCCAGATTCAGGCTTTGTCGCTCCACTGAGGACAAATGCCAGTACAAGTTATGCCTGATGACCATAGCAAGTTGGTCCCACCCCTTCCCATCCCGAACAGGACCGTGAAACAACTTTGCGCCGATGATAGTGCTGCAACCAGTGTGAAAGTAGGTTATCGTCAGGCTTGTTATTCGAAAAAACCCCCATCGGTGATCCGGTGGGGGTTTTTTTACGTCCGCTGGATTGAGCGATACCAGCGCTTGCCGGGTTTTTGAAAGGGATATCTTGTCTGCTGTGCATACACTGGAACAATTACACACTGGCCAACTGGTCGGCGTGCGCCGCCTGAAGCTGTCCTGCGGCTTGAGCGACTTTCCCCGTGAGATATTCGACCTGGCCGACAGCCTGGAAATCCTTGATTTATCGGGCAATGCGCTGTCCTCCCTGCCTGACGATTTGCCGCGCCTGCACAAGCTGCGCATCATTTTTTGCTCGGATAATCTGTTCACCACCTTGCCGGCCGTGCTCGGTTCCTGTCCTGCGCTGGAAATGATCGGTTTCAAGGCGAACCGGATCGACCACGTGCCAGCCGCAGCCTTGCCGCCCAGGCTGCGCTGGCTCACCCTGACCGACAATGCCATCGAAGTCTTGCCGGATGAGTTGGGCAAGTGTGGTGCATTGCAGAAACTCATGCTGGCGGGAAATTGTCTGGCGAGCTTGCCCGCCTCCCTGGCCAATTGCCGCCAATTGGAACTGGTGCGCATTGCCGCCAACCGTTTCACGGCGCTGCCCGATTGCCTGCTGTCTTTGCCGTGCCTGAGCTGGCTTGCGTACGCGGGCAACCCGTTCACGGAAGTGCGCGAACTGGCGGCCCTGAGCGATGCCGGCGTGGCGGGTGTGGCCTGGTCCCGCCTGGCATTGGCGCAGCAGCTGGGCGAGGGAGCATCTGGCGTGATATACCGTGCCCGCCTCGATGGGCGTGATGATGTCGCCGTCAAAGTATTCAAGGGGGCGATGACCAGCGACGGCTTGCCGCGCAGCGAAATGGCCGCCTGTGTCGGCGCGGGTACGCACGCGGGCCTGATTCCCATCCTTGGGACGCTCGATGGGCATCCGCAACAGGCGATGGGCCTGGTCATGCCGCTCATCGATGCCGCTTTCCGCAATTTGGCGGGACCACCCAGCCTGGCATCATGCACGCGCGATGTGTATGCCGATGGCGTGCGCTTTGATACGCCGCAAGCGCTGGCCATTGCCCATGGCATCGCCTCGGCCGTGTGCCAGTTGCATGCGCGCGGCATCGTGCATGGTGATTTGTATGGCCACAATATCCTGCATGCGGATGGTGGCGCCTGCCTGCTGGGCGACTTTGGCGCAGCGTCCATGTTTGCGCCCGGTTCGCCACAAGGGGACTTGCTGCAGGGTATAGAGGCGCGCGCCTTTGGCGTACTGCTGGGCGAGTTGATCGCGCATGGCGCGACGTCCTTGCCCGGCCTGCAGGCCATGATGGATGCTTGCCTGCAGGAAGACGTGCTGCGGCGGCCACAGTTCGACGTGATCGAGCGGGCATTGCGAGATATGCTTCCCGCATAAAAAATGGCGCAGCCTTCGCAGGCTGCGCCATTTTCAGTTCAGGCTGAGCATATTCAGCCTTGGACTGCTTTTTCCGGCAGGGCGATCTGGTTGTCGACGCTGAACTGGTAGTCCTTGAAGACGTGTTCGGCCGTCAGGATCTGGTATTCGCCGTTGTCGAGCTTGTGCGTGGTGTCCTTCAGGCGATACGTGTAATGGCCGCAGGTCCAGCAGTTGAAGTTGCGCATGTGCGTGCACAGGCACGTCTTGTCCATCACGACGACGGTTTTTTGTTCCGGATGGGCCGCCACTTCGCGGTTGTACGAGTTGATGTACGCGCAATTGCCCGTCGCGTCGAGCAGGTAGCCATACGATTCGCAGCCTGGACGGATGCCGGCGCCGATGGCGGGCGTGTTTTTCAGCATGCGCATCGGGTAGCCCGTCGGCGAGACGCCGTTGACGATGATGTCTTCTTCTGAGGCCTTGTAGTATTCCTGCTTGACCTTGTTTGGCAAGCCGCATTCCTCGGTGACGGTGAAGCGCGTCGCCACTTGCACGCCAGCTGCGCCCGCTTCCAGGAAGGAGACGGCATCGCTGCCCGTGAAAATGCCGCCAGCGGCGATCAGCGGGATGTCCAGCTGTTCCGTCTTCAGGTAGGCGAGGATTTCAGCGGTAATCGTGTGCAGGTCGTAATTGGCCCAGTCCATGCCGAAACCCAGGTGGCCGCCGGCCAATGGTCCCTCGACGATGATGAAGTCGGGCAGGCGGTCCAGCTTGGCGTTCTTGCGCAGGAAAATCTGCAAGGCGCGCACGGACGAGACGATGATGCCCAGCTTGGCATCGCGGAAACGCGGATGGTCGGCGATCAGCGCAAACGAGCCGAAGTGCAGGCCGGCCGACAAGGTGATGCCGTCGATGCCCGCGTCCAGCGCCGCATTCAGGCGCACGCGCAAGGTTTCGCGGGGGCCATTCATGGTCAGCTTTTCCATGCAATTGACGAAGATCAAGCCATCGCCTTTTTTCGCTTCCATGGTGCGGCCGATATGCAGGCGCTGTGCTTCGGCCAGGCGGCCCAGGTCGAACTGCACCACGGCCTTGTCGCTATTATTGATGTTGAACTTGTACAGTTTCGTCTTGTCTTTGACGAAGGTGGTGTCGAAACGGCGATCCGACACGTCTTCCACCATGGCATCGGAGATATGCCCGATACCGTTCAGCCGGGCCGCTTCCAGGGCCAGCTCCGACGTGGAAATATCCACACCCATTCCGCCTATCATGATGGGCACATATTCTTTTTTGCCAAATCGCAGGCGGAAATCATCAACACGTTTCATTGCTATCCTTAGACTACCGTGGTTATCACTGAGCCAGATGTACGGTCAAGCCCGCTGCCGGTCGGGCGCGCGGGCGCATGTAGCTGTGCGCAGCTTCAATTCTACCCCAAGCGGGCAGGCTCTCCGGGACAGCTTGCCAGCATGCTGGTGCAAGCGCGGGCCGGATCGCGCGCCGCATCGAAATTAATCGCGGAAATTGTTAAATTCCAGCGGCATGTCGGGC
Organism: Janthinobacterium sp. 78; assembly: GCF_003096775.1. Classification (NCBI taxonomy): domain Bacteria; kingdom Pseudomonadati; phylum Pseudomonadota; class Betaproteobacteria; order Burkholderiales; family Oxalobacteraceae; genus Janthinobacterium; species Janthinobacterium sp. 78. The sequence goes on from NZ_QENT01000001.1 coordinate 1,985,638, forward strand.
ACGTCCTTGCGCAGCATGGTCATGGCCGCCTGCAGGTCGTCGCGCTTGGCACCCGTGACGCGCACGGCTTCACCCTGGATGCTCGCTTGTACCTTCATCTTGCTGTCCTTGATGACGCGCACGATTTTCTTGGCATCATCCGATTCGATGCCATTCTTGATCTTGATGATCTGCTTGACCTTGTCGCCGCCGATCTTCTTGATGTCGCCTTCGTCGAGGAAGCGCACATCGACCTTGCGTTTGGTCAATTTGTTCGTCAGGACGTCGCGCACCTGGCTGAGCTGGAATTCCGAGTCCGCAAACGCGGTCAGTTCGTTTTCCTTGTGTTCGACGCGGGCGTCGCTGCCCTTGAAGTCGAAGCGGGTCGTGATTTCCTTGTTGGATTGCTCGACGGCATTCTTGACTTCGATCATATCGGCTTCGGAGACTACATCAAATGATGGCATGGTCTGTTCCTTTTCTTGTTAAAGCGAGCGCGCGCTCGGCGCACTGGGCCTTGGCGGCTGATTCTGCGCCATGGGACGGCCCTGTTAAAGATGCGACATTTTAACGGACAACGGGCAAGTCGCCCTTGTCCTGCGGTGGTTTTTTGTCGCTTTCGCTCTATAATCGAGCAAAATTCCCCTATCCCATGCATCCAGAGCTCACCATCGAACACAATTACTCCCTCCAGCGCCTGAATACCTTCGGCATCACGGCCAATGCGGCCGCCTACGTACGCATCACGTCGCAAGCCCAATTGCAGGCCGCGCTGCAAGATCCCGCCTTGTCCGCCATGCCGCGCCTGATACTGGGCGGCGGCAGCAACATCGTCCTGACGGGCGACTTTCCCGGCGCCGTGCTGCACATGGCCACGCGCGGCATGCGCCTGGCGCAGGCCGATTTCGAGACGATACTCGTCACCGCCGCCGCCGGTGAAAACTGGCACGACTTCGTGCAGTGGACCCTGGCGCAAGGCGTGGGCGGGCTGGAAAACCTGTCGCTGATCCCCGGTACCGTGGGCGCGGCCCCTATCCAGAATATTGGCGCGTATGGCGTTGAAATCAAGGATTATCTGCATAGCGTGAGCGTCATGCACAGCGCCAGCGGCATCGTCTTCGACATGGACCGCGATGCTTGCCGTTTCGCTTACCGCGACAGCATCTTCAAGCAGGCGGACGGGCGCGAACTGATCGTGCTGGAAGTGACGTTTGCCTTGCCTGCCGAGTGGCAGCCGAACTTGCGCTATGCGGAACTGGCACAGGCCGTGGCCGAGCGCCATCTTGCCGAACCGACGCCGCAACAGGTGGCTGAAACGGTGATGGCGATACGCCGGCGTAAATTGCCCGACCCGGCCGTGATCGGCAATGCGGGCAGTTTCTTCAAGAATCCCGTGGTGTCACGCGAGCAGTGTCTTGCCTTGTTGGAACGTTTTCCCACCTTGGTGCACCATGCGCAAGCCGATGGTACGGAAAAGCTGGCAGCCGGCTGGCTGATCGATCAGTGTGGCTGGAAGGGAAAAAACCTGGGGCCCGCGGGAGTGTATCCCAAGCAGGCGCTGGTTCTGGTGAATAATGGCGGCGCTCGTGGCGCGGACATTACCCGGCTGGCGGCAGCGATACAGGATGATGTAGAGGCGAAATATGGCGTGCGCCTGTCGCCCGAGCCTGTGTTTGTCTGATTAGCCGAAGTGGCAGACGTAGTCGACAGTTTCGACGGTTTCAATATCAAAATGGCTATTGCCCGGCACCTTGAATTGCGTGCCCGCGGCAAAGCTGTTCCATTCTGTCGCGTCGGCCAGGCGGACCTTGCACAGGCCGCCGACGATTTCCATCGTTTCCGGCGCGCCCGTGTTGAAGCGCAGCGATGACGGGAAAATCACGCCCACGCTTTTCTTCGTGCCATCGGCCAGGATGACATTGTGCGAGACGCACTTGCCGTCAAAGTAGATATTCGACTTTTTGACGACGCTGACATTGTCCAGTTGTGTGCTCATGCTTCACTTTCCTTCAGTTAAAAATCAGTCTTCGACGTCAGCGGCGCTCAACACGCTGTTGCGTCCGCCGCGCTTGGCCGCGTACAGGGCCTGGTCGGCGCGGTTGATCAGTTGCTCGACCGTCGAGTCCGGGGACGGCACGATGGTGGCCACGCCGATCGAGATGGTGACGATGCCCGTGCTTGCCGCCGGGTTCTCGATCTGCAAGCCCTCCAGGTGACGCCGGCACGCTTCGGCGATCAGTAGCGCGCCGGCCGCTTCTGTTTCCGGCAGGATCAGGGCGAATTCCTCGCCGCCATAGCGGGCTGCCAGGTCGGCCGGGCGTTTCAGATGTTCCGTCAGCACGGCGGCCACTTTTTTCAGGCACAGATCGCCCGCCAGGTGGCCAAAGTGATCGTTATAGCTTTTAAAATGGTCGATATCGCAGAACAGCAGGCTCAGCGGCGTCTTGTCGCGCTGGCCCCGCTGCCATTCGAATTGCAAGGTTTCATCGAAGCGGCGGCGGTTGGCGATGCCCGTCAAGCCATCGAGGGCGGCAAGTTTCTGTAATTCGATATTGGCATCGGCCAGGTTTTTTTGGCTTTCGCGCAGGAAACGAAATGCCTGGTCGCGCTGCAGGCGGCTGATGTGCGCATTCGAATGGTAGCGTATGCGCGCCAGCAATTCCAGGCGGTCCGGCAGTTTCACCACGTAATCATTGGCACCGACGGCAAAGCTGTGGGCCTTCAGTTTCGGGTCATCCTTGGCCGACAGCACGATCACTGGCACATGCGCCAGCGCCGCGTTGTCGCGGTACAGCTGGATCAGCGCGAAGCCGTCGATGCCCGGCAGCACCAGGTCTTGCAGGATGACGGTCGGTTGCAAGCGCAGCGCCGTGTCCAGCGCCTGCGTGGCGTCGGTCACGTAATGAAACTCGATATCCTGCTGGTCGCTCAGCATGCGCCGGATTGCTTCAGCAATGATCAACTGGTCGTCCACCAGCAGCACGCTGACCTTGAATTCGGTCAATGCGGGCTCATGCAGGGTGAAACTGGAGGAAAATTCTGGCATTGCATTCTTTTCAGATGTTAGGGGAGGACTCCCACCCATTGTTGAGTTTCGCGCCCAGGCGGTTGCGCAGGCTGGCGCCTATTCTATCCAATGGCAGGATTTGCTGCGCTGCATCGAGTTCGGCTGCCGCGCGCGGCATGCCATACACGGCACTGCTGGCCTGGTCTTGCGCTATCGTCGTCTTGCCCGCGCGGCGCATGGCCAGCAAGCCATCGCCGCCATCGCGGCCCATGCCTGTGAGCAACACGCCGATGGCATCGCCGCGCCAGTGCTGTGCCACGCAATGAAAGAAGACATCGACGGAAGGACGGTAGACATAGTCGCGTGGTGCCGCATCGTACCCCAAACGATAATTTTGATCTAGCAGCAGGTGATCATTGGTCTTGGCGACCAGCACGCTGCCTGCCACCAGTTCGTCGCCCTCGGCGATCACGCGCACCGGCATGTCCAGTTGATCGTCCAGCCATTTGGCGAAGTGCGAGGCGAAGGTTTCATCGATATGTTGCACCACCACGATGGCGCAGCCGGGCGGCGCCGTCCAGCCGGACAGCACCTTGGCTACCGCTGACGGCCCGCCCGTCGAGGCGCCGATGGCCACCAGGGTGGTGACCTGGCCATCGCCGCGCTCGCCGTTCGCTTGCACCTGGCGCGGCGGCGGCGCTTCGGCGCTGTGGCGTATCAGCTTGCCGATGGTCTTGATCTTGGCCAGCAGTTCGCTGTCGCCGCCCACTTCTCCCTGCAGCACGGGCGTGGCCGTGACGTCGAGCGCACCGGCGCCCAGCGCGCGGAACACCTGGTTGACATTGTCCTGCGGGCGTCCCGTGACCACCAGGATGGCGCACGGGCTTTGCTCCATGATCAGGCGCGTCGCTTCCACGCCATCCATCTCCGGCATGTTCAGGTCCATCAGGATCAGGTCGGGACGGTTGGCCTCGCACATGCGCACGGCCTCCAGTCCCGTGCGGGCGATCCACAGCACCTGGTGCTCCTGCGTGCTGGCCACTACCCGGCGCAGGGCTTCGGCGGCCATGGCGACATCGTTGACAATGGCAATTTTCATGAAGTACGACTCATAAGCGGGCATCTCCTATCAGGTCGGCCACCGCGTCGAGCAAGGTCTCGTCGTGGAAGCTGCCTTTGGTCAGATAATAATCGGCGCCGGCGGACAGGCCGCGCGCGCGGTCTTCCGGGCGGTCCTTGTACGAGACGATCATCACCGGCAGCTTGTGCAGGTGCAGGTCTTTCTTGATCAGCGAGACCAGCTCGATGCCATCCATGCGCGGCATGTCCACGTCGGTGATCACCAGGTCGTACTCGCCGCTGCGCACCACGTTCCAGCCGTCGATGCCGTCGATGGCCACGTCGACGTCGAAGCCGCGCGCCAGCAGCAGCTTGCGCTCCATTTCGCGCACCGTCAGCGAATCGTCGACGACGAGGATGCGCTTGGCGCGGCGCTGCTGCGCGTGGCCGGCCTGCGCCAGCTGGTGCAGGCCGCCCTCGTGCAGCAGCTTGTCGATCGACAGCAGCAAATCGGGCACGTCGAGGATCAGCACCGGCTCGCCGTCGTCGAGCAGGGCGGCGGCGGAAATGTCGCGCATCTTGCCAAAGATCGGGTCGATGGCTTGCACCGCCAGGCTTTGCTCGCCGCGGATGGCGTCGACCACCAGCGCATAGCTTTGCTTGCCGCGCCCGATCACCACCACCGGCAAATCGTCGGCGCAGCTGGGTGTTTCGCCCAGCTCCAGCACCTGCGCCGCCGACACCAGGCCCAGATGCTCGCCCTTGAGTTCAAAGAACTGCTTGTTTTCCAGGGTATGGATGGCCGTTTGCGGCACGCGCACCACGCTTTCCACCTTGACGATGGGGATGGCGTAGGCCTCGCCCTGGATGTCGATCACCAGCGCGCGCACGATCGACTGCGTCAGCGGCAGGGTAATCAGGGCGCGAAAACCCCGTCCCGGCTCCGACTCCAGGCGCACCGTGCCGTTTTGCTGGCGTATCGTCTCGTGCACGATATCGAGGCCCACGCCGCGTCCGGACAACTGGTTGGCCGTCGCTTTCAGACTGAAGGCGGGCAGGAACAAGAATTCCAGCAGCTCGCCCGGCGACAGCGCGGCGGCCATGGCGGGGCTGGCCATCTTGCGCTCGATGACGCACTGGCGGATTTTTTCCAGGTCGACACCGCGCCCGTCGTCGCTGATCTCGATGCTCAGCATGCCGGCGCGGTGGCGCGCTTCCATGCATATCGTGCCCATTGCTGCCTTGCCAGCGTCGATGCGCTCGTACGGGCCTTCCATGCCATGGTCGATGGCATTCCTCAGCATGTGGTTGAGCGGGCTTTCGATCTTCGCCAGGATGTCGCGGTCGACCAAAGTGTCTTCGCCGTCGATCTCCAGCTGCACTTCCTTGCCCAGGCTGCGCGCCAGGTCGCGCACCATGCGCGGGAACGCGTGGATGCCGTCGCGGAAAGGGCGCATGCGCAGCGCCAGTACTTCGTCGACCATGCCCTGCGAGACGGCCAGCAGGCGCCGTTCATAGGTTTCGATGTCGGCGATGTGCTCGAGCATGAACTGCTTCAGGGGCTGCGTCTTGTGCAGTGCCAGCAGGGATTTTTCCATCAGGTCCGGGTCGCCCGAGCGGGCAATGGCGACATGCAGCTGTTCGATGGCGGAAAACAGGCTGCTCTGGTTGCGCTTGAAGCGCTGCAGGGCGCCGATGAACGGGTGCATCTGGTGCGCATTGATGCGCGATTCGCTGGCCAGCGACAGCAGTTTGTCGAAATTTTGCGCCTGGGCCTTGGCTGGCGCGCCGGTGCGCGGCGCGTGGGCGGCAGCCGACTCCACTTCCTCGCCCGCCAGGCCGCCGGCCACCGTCGCTTGCAGTTCGGCGGGGGACGACGACACAGGCGAAGGCAGCGGGGGCAGGGCCGGCAGTTCGGGCAGCTCGGCGATGCCGGCGATGGCGTTCAGGGTCTGGTCGATCTGCGTTGCGTTGGCGGCCAGCCACGCTTCGGCGCCCGCATCGTCGAGGCGTGACAGCTGCACGATCAGGTCGACGCCCGACAGCAGCACGTCGACCCGCTCCGGCGTGAGTTTCAGGCGGCCATGCTGGGCGGCGACAAAGCTGTCTTCCATGCCGTGCGCCAGCTGCACCACCACTTGCAGGCCGACGATGGCGGCGGCGCCCTTGATCGAGTGCGCCGCGCGCATCATCGATTCGACGGCGGCCGCGTCGCCCGCATGGCGCTCCATGGCCAGCAAGCCATCGGTGAGAATCTGGGTCTGGCTGTCCGCCTCCATGCGGAACAGGTCCAGCATGGAAAAGGCACTCAGGTCGCCGTGCTGGTCCTGGCTCATCGTAATAGTCTCGCAAGTTGAAAGCCGATCAGCGCCGTGTCCAGGCAGCCGATGCGCATGTCGCCCTCGGTGATGACACCAGACAGATAGCGCGACAGGCCCTTGTTGATGGTGGCAGCCGGCGTTTGCACGCTGCCCGAGGCATAGCGCACGATGCCGTGCAGGTCGGCCACGGGCAGGGCATAGGCTTGCTCTTCCCAGCGCATCAGCAGCAGGCGCGCAAAGGTGTGGCGGCCGCGGGCCGGCGGCGCACCCTGTTCGTCGATGCCCAGCAAACTGGCCAGCGACATGCACGGATACAGCTTGCCGCCGATATTGACGATGCCAGACAGGCCGCGCCCGCTGCGGTGCGGCAGCACGTGCGGCTTCGCTTGCGGCGCCACGGAATCGAACACGCGCGTGGGCAGTGCCAGCCATTCGCGGCCGATGCGAAACACCAGCGCCGAGCTGTCGCGCACTTCGCCGCCCGCATCGATCTGGCGGAAGTGGCTGGCCCAGTCGCGCTGGTAATGTGCGTCCACGGGCCGTTGCAGGTTGCGCTGGGCGGCGCCCGCATACACGTCGCAGTTGCGGCAATGTACATTGGCTGGCAGCCTGGGGCAACTCTGGTCGCCGACCACGCCGATATGGTTCCAGCAGTCGTCGATGCCGGCGGAGGACTCGGTGGCGATGAGGTTGGTCATGCTTGCCCCTTAGTTGGACGCCTGGCGGCGCTGATAGATGCGCGCCGCGCGCGCCTTCAGGGTGGTGGCGGCCGTGTGGTTGCCATTGCGTTCGGCCAGCAGGGACAGGTGGCACAGCGCCTCGTAATGGTCCGGCTGCAAATAGATGCAGCGGCGCCAGTAGTCGTCGGCCAGGTCCATCTTGCCGGCCAGTTCATTGATGATGCCCAGCATGAAATACGCTTCGGCCGCCTCGGGCACGCGGGCCAGGTGAGCGTGGCATTTTTCACCCGCCTCGCGCAACTGGCCACGGTCGGCCAGTCGGCGCGCTTCGGCCAGCAGATCCGCCGGTGGCTGCGGCGCCGGCACCGGCACGGGGCGCGGACGCGCCGCCGGCGCAGGGGCGGCGCGGGCCGGCGCGGGCCGTGGCGCGGGCGGCACGCTGCGCAGCGTGCGCGTCGGCGGCGGCAAGGCGGCCACCTGGATCACGGCGGCCGGTGGCGTGGCGTCCTTTTTCAGCGCGAAGGCCTGGCGGAACTGCAGCGGCGCAAAGCCGTTCTGGCAAAACGACGGTACTTCCGCGTAGCCGGCCAGCAGCATGCCGTCGTCGGCCAGCAGGGCGGACAGGTTATGGATGGCCGTGCGCGTGGTCGGCTTGTCGAAATAAATCAGCAGGTTGCGGCAGAAGATGACGTCGTAATGGCGGCTGCAGGTGGCCGTATCGAACTGCAGCAGGTTGCCCTGCCTGAAGGTCACCTGTTCGCGCAGGGCGTCGATGATGCGGTAGGCGTCATCGGCCACGTGCGTGAAATAACGCTCGCGGAAGGCCACGTCCTGGGCACGGAAGGCGTTGCGGCCATACACACCGGCCTGCGCCCGTTCGATGCAGCCGGGACTGAGGTCATACGCGTCGATGCTGAAAGCCTGTTTCGGCACGCCGCCGTCGCGCAGCGCCATGGCCATCGAATACGGTTCTTCGCCGCCCGCGCACGGAATCGACAGGATGCGCGTGGCGCGCCCGCGCGCCCAGCGTTCCTGCACCAGTTCGACGGTGGCGTAGAACGCCTGCGGGTCGCGGAACAGCCACGATTCCGGCACCACCACCAGTTCGATCAGCTGCGTCATTTCGGCCGGCGTGAGCGCCTGCAGGTAGGCGGCACTATCGCTAAAGCCCGTTTGCTCCATGCGCTGGCCGACGGCCCGCTCGGCCACGGTTTTGGAGACGGACAGGCCGGTCGCGCGGCGCAGCAGGGCTTGTGCCGTCATTGCGCGCTCGCGTCTTGAAACAGCAGCGCACGCACGTCGGGCGGCAGCAGGTGTGCCAGTTCGACCAGCTGCACGATGCCGTCGGAATCGCTGGCCACCTGGCCCAGGAACGGCGCCGTGGCCACGCCGCTGTCTTCAAGCCCTTGCGGGTCGATGTCGGCGATACCGCGCACCTGCGAGGCCATCAAGCCCAGCGCATGCGTGGCGCCGCCAGGCGCGCGGTAGTCGACGATGACGATGCGCGTGTCGAACTGCGCGGCGGCGGCCGGCAGCCCGGCCAGGCGCGACAGATCGATCACCGGCACGGGCTTACCGTGCAAGTCCATCAGGCCGGCCACATAGTCTGGCGTGAGCGGCAATTGTTTCAGCTCCAGCAGCGGCAAGACGCGCACGATGCTGGCCAGGGGCAGGCCATAGCGGTCGCGTCCGATGTGAAAGAGCAGTACTTTCATGGGATCAGATGGTGACGGCGAAGGACGACACGCTCGACTGCAGGTCGCCCGCCGCATATTGCAGCTGGTGCACCGCTTCGCTGGTGGCTTTCAAGGATTCCACCGTTTGCTGGGTGGCGTCGTTGAGCTGCATCATGGTGTCGGAAATTTGCGACGCGCCTATCGCTTGCGACTGCATGCCTTGCAGCACGGCATCAAATTGCGGCGTGAGCTTTTGCACCTGGTCCATCACGGACGACAGCTGTTCGGCCACTTGCCGCACTTCGCCCACGCTACGGCGAATTTCCTCGGAAAACTTATCCATGCCCATCACGCTGGCCGACACGGCCGACTGCATTTCCTTGAGCATTTGCTCGATATCCCAAGTGGAAACAGAGGTCTGGTCGGCCAGGCGGCGAATTTCCGTGGCTACCACGGAGAAGCCGCGGCCCGCTTCGCCCGCCTTTTCCGCCTCGATGGCGGCGTTCAGCGAGAGGATATTGGTCTGGTCGGCCACCTTGGTGATGGTGATCAGCACGCTATTGATATTGCTGGCTTTTTCCGACAGGGCGGCCAGCTTGGCATTGATGGAGTCGGTGGCCGAGACCATGTGCTGCATGGTCGAATCCATGCGCTTGAGGTTGTTTTGCGCTTCGGCCGTGGCATTCGTCGTGTAGTCGGCCACGGCCGTGGCGTCTTCCATGGTTTTGAGCAACTGGCTCGTATTGGCCGAGATTTCCTTGGTGGTACTGAGAATTTCCACGCTGGTTTGCGCCTGCTCGATGCCCGTGGCTTCCTGCTGGCGTGCCGAGGCGGCGATTTCCGTGGCCGACGTCGTCACCTGGATGCCGGCCTTTTGCACATTGTTGAGCAGGCTGCGCAGGTTTTCAAACATCTTCGCCAATCCATTGCCCAGCTGGCCGATGGCGTCGCTGCCCGTGATGCCGACCTTGCCCGTCAGGTCGCCCGAGGCCGCCTTCGACACCACTTCCAGCAGCGAATCGACCTTGGCCCGCAAGCTGTTGGTCGCGGCCAGCTCATTGGCCTGGTTGTCCTGGATGGTTTGCGCCATGCGGTTGAATTCTTCCGTCACCTTGCCCAGCTCGTCGCGCGAGAGGATGGCGGCGCGCGCGTTTTGCTCGCCACCGGCGATGCGCCCGACGGCATCGGTCAGGTTGTTCAGCGGACCGAGGATGGAACGGCCCAGCAGGTAGGAAATGCCCAGCGCCAGCACCACGCACAGCAGACCGCCCAGGGCCAGGGTCAGCAGCATGGTTTCCTGCAATTTTTCCGTATTGGCCGTGCGCTCGGCCAGCAAGCGCGACTCTTCGGCCGCGACTTCGTCGAGCAGCTTGTTGGCTTGCTTGACGGCCGGGTAGCCGCCTGGCGGCATGGTGCGCGCCACCGCTTCCGTGGCGCCCGGGCCATTGCCCAGCGCGCGGCGTTTTTCGATTAGCGGATTGATCCACTCCTTGACCCAGGTGCTGGTCAGCGCGTCGATCTTGCGGAAGCGTTCCGACTGTACCTTGTTGTCGGTCGTCATGCTGATGGCTTTTTGCGTGTGCTGGCTCAGCACTGCCATCTCGTCCGTTTCCGGGTTCAGCGAGGCTTCGTTGCCGGTCAGGATGAAACCGCGTACTTCCACCTGGATTTGCAGGACGGAATTGTGAATCTTGTCGATCTCGACCAGCACGTCCATCGTATGTCGGTCCCATGCATTGGCCTCCGACAGGCGCGAAAAACTGTTGTAGGCGACGCCCAGCAGGATCAGGATGATGGCCACGATGGAGCCGAAGCCCAGGTACAGTTTATTCTTGATACTCAGGTCTTTGAACATGGTGGCTCCGGAAGCGGGAAGTTTCGACTAAATTGCACTGTAGCATTTTGCCACGGCGACAGCAAAACGGGGGGGCAATCCAGGGGCGCGCAGGGGCGTAAATCGCGGACCAGTGCGTTCCAGACGTAAAAAAGCCGCCCGTGGGCGGCTTGGGTTGGTACGGGAGGCGGTGCCTCCCTGTAAGCAATTACTTCTGGCCGCGCTTTTCGCGGGCGATGGCGGCGATGCGCATGCGCAAGGCGTTCAGCTTGATGAAGCCGCCGGCGTCGGCCTGGTTGTAGGCGCCGCCGTCTTCGTCGAAGGTGGCGATGTTCATGTCGAACAGCGAGTCGGTCTTCGAATCGCGCGAGACGACGATGACATTGCCCTTGTACAGCTTGATGCGTACCCAGCCGTTCACGGTTTCCTGCGTGTGGTCGATCAGGGTTTGCAGGGCAACGCGCTCGGGCGCCCACCAGTAGCCGTTGTAGATCATCGACGCGTAGCGCGGCATCAGGTCATCTTTCAGGTGGGCCACTTCGCGGTCCAGGGTGATCGACTCGATGGCGCGGTGGGCTTTGAGCATGATGGTGCCGCCCGGGGTTTCATAGCAGCCGCGCGATTTCATGCCGACGTAGCGGTTTTCCACCAGGTCCAGGCGTCCCACGCCATGCTTGCCGCCCACTTTGTTCAGTTCGGCCAGCACGGTGGCAGGCGACATGCGCACGCCGTTGATGGCGACGATATCGCCTTTTTCGTATTCGATGTCCAGGTACTCGGCTTCGTCCGGCGCGTTTTCAGGGCTGACGGTCCAGCGCCACATGGTTTCTTCCGCTTCGGCGCTCGGGTTTTCCAGGTGACGGCCTTCAAAGCTGATGTGCAGCAAGTTGGCGTCCATCGAGTACGGCGCGCCGCCGTTTTTGTGCTTCATGTCGATGTCGATGCCGGCGTCTTCCGCGTACTTCAGCAGTTTTTCGCGCGACAGCAGATCCCACTCGCGCCATGGGGCGATGATTTTCACGCCAGGTTTGAGCGCGTAGGCGCCCAGTTCGAAACGCACCTGGTCGTTGCCCTTGCCGGTCGCGCCGTGCGAGATGGCGTCGGCGCCGGTGGCGTTGGCGATTTCGATCAGGCGCTTGGCGATCAGCGGACGGGCGATCGAGGTGCCCAGCAAGTATTCGCCTTCGTACACGGTGTTGGCGCGGAACATCGGGAAGACGAAATCGCGCACGAATTCTTCGCGCACGTCTTCGATATGGATGTTTTCCGGCTTGATGCCGAATTTGATGGCCTTGGCGCGCGCCGGTTCCAGTTCTTCGCCCTGGCCCAGGTCGGCCGTGAAGGTGACGATTTCGCACTGGTAGTTATCTTGCAGCCATTTCAGGATGACGGAGGTGTCGAGTCCGCCGGAATAGGCCAGGACTACTTTTTTAATGTCGCTCATATTGCTTCCAGTTGTCGTTGTCGATGTATGTATTGCGATGCTGCCAGAATGGTTGCAGTGCCTGGCGAATTAGTTGATTTTACCGAGTAACAGGTATTCGATCAGCGCTTTTTGCACGTGCAGGCGGTTTTCCGCCTCGTCCCACACCACCGATTGCGGGCCGTCGATCACCTCGGCGGCCACTTCCTCGCCGCGGTGGGCGGGCAGGCAGTGCATGAACAGGGCGTCGGGCGCGGCGCGGGCCATCTTCGCGCCATCGACGATCCAGCCGTCGAAGGCGGCGATACGGGCCGCGTTTTCCGCTTCGTAACCCATGCTGGTCCACACGTCCGTGTTGACCAGGTGCGCGCCCTCGCAGGCGTCCGATGGGTTGGCGAAGAAGGTATAGCGTTCCGTTTTGACTTGCGCCAGGTCGATGTCGTAGCCCTGCGGCGTCGAGACGTTGACGTGGAAGCCGAACACTTCGGCCGCCTGCAGCCACGAGTACAGCATGTTGTTGGCGTCGCCGATCCAGGCGACGACCTTGCCGGCGATCGAGCCGCGGTGTTCGATATAGGTGAAGATGTCGGCAAAGACCTGGCACGGGTGGTGTTCATTGGTCAGTCCATTGATCACCGGCACGCGCGAATTGGCGGCGAAACGCTCGATGATTTCCTGGCCAAACGTGCGCACCATGATGATGTCGCACATGCGCGACATGACCTGGCCCGCGTCTTCCACCGGCTCGCCGCGGCCCAATTGGGAATCGCGCGTGTTCAGGTAGATGGCGGCGCCGCCCAGCTGGTGCATGCCCGCTTCGAACGACAATCGCGTGCGGGTGGAGTTCTTTTCAAAGACCATCACCAGGGTGCGGTCGATCAGTGGATGGTAGATTTCGTAATTCTTGAACTTGCGCTTGATCAGATGGGCGCGTTCGATCACATATTCGTACTCTTCCAACGTGAAATCGGAGAACTGGAGGTAGTGCTTGATCGGTTTTTTTATCGACATAATGACCACTTGAAGATGCGCAGGCCGCCGGCGGCGTGCCTTTCCCGCCGGGTTGCATCAGCGTACAACATCTCGTCTGATGACTGCCTCGCCCGGCGCGCTGCTGTGTTGATCGGTGCCCGTGCCTGTTTGTCGCGCGGGTCGATGCGGTTTGCCAAGTTGTAAATCATGCAATGGCAGGGACTTCAGCCATTCAATTATAAGGGTTTTGCTTTTAGATTGGAAAGACTGGCCGGACGGGTACTTGTGTAGACAAGTGGCCGCGTCCAGCCAGGCTCTTGCCGGCTCAATAGATGTTGGCCGGCGTGGCCGCATCGTTCTGCGGCGCCAGCAGCGGCAGATCGAGCGTGAAACGCGTACCGGCGGCGCTGCTGGTCACCTGGATGGTGCCACCCAGCAAGGCCGTGACGATGTTGTAGCTGATCGACAAACCGAGGCCGCTGCCGCCTTGGCCCAGCTTGGTAGTAAAGAAGGGGTCGAAGATGCGCGACAGATGCTGTTCGGCAATGCCGCCGCCATTGTCGGCAAAGACGATCTGTACGCGCGCGCCATCGAGCGTGGCGGACAGGCGCATGCAGCCCGCGCCGGCGCCGCCATCGTTGGGCGCGGGAGCGAACGCGTGCAGCAGGGCGTTGTTGATCAGGTTGGTGATCACCTGGCCGAACGGGCCCGGATAGCTGTCCATGGCGATGCCGAATGCGATGTCCGTCTCGATGCGGTGGCCCGAACTGCGGATGCGGTTCATGACGGTGGCGATGATTTCATTGCTCACCTGTTGCAGGTCAAACTGGCGCCGCTGTTCCGTGGTGCGGTCGACCGCCACCTGCTTGAAGCTGTTGACCAGGTCGGCCGCACTGTGCAGGCCGCGCATCACCAGCGCCGACGCCTTGCCCGCATCGTCGATGTAGGCGGCCAGGTCGGAGCGGCGCAGGCCGGGACCGTTCATCAGGCGTTCCACGTCTTCCGTCTTTTGCTGCATGGTGCTGGCGATCAACAGACTGTTGCCGATCGGGGTATTGAGTTCATGCGCCACACCGGCCATCAGGGAACCGAGGGCGGCGAGTTTTTCCTGCGACACCAGTTGCGCCTGGGCATCTTGCAGCTGCCGGTAGGCGCTGGCATTGTCGAGCGCGATGGCGCCATACGCGCACAGGGTGCGGAAGATCAACCGCTCGCGTTCGCCGTAGGCGTGGGCATGGCAAGCCTGCACCGTCATCACGCCCAGCACGCGCTCGCCCACCGTCAAGGGCACGTACAGCACACTCTGGTTATGCAGGGTGCCGGGTACGGTGTAGGCGTGGCGCTTGGGCGGCACCTGGTCGATATACACTTCGCGCCGGCCCAGCAGGCAGCGCACGGAGTAGGCGCGTGGATTACTCAGGGGAATGGCGTTGTCGGACAGGGGCCGGCCCGCTTCCATGCCGTGCGCGCGGCGCAGCGCCGTGCCGGCGGCATCGAGCATGTAGACGGCGAAGGTGTTGACTGGCAGCAAGGCATGCACGTGGCGGTCAAGCACCTGGAACACGGCGCTGGCGTCCAGGTGAGTGGTGATTTCCTGGCCGATGGCCGACAGCCGTTCCAGCGTGTCGCTGGTCTGCTGCAGCACTTCGGCGCGGCGCGCTTCGGAAGCGGCCAGCTCGCGGTGGTGATAGCCTTCCGAGCGCGCATGTTCCGTCTGGTGATAGACCTGCATGGCGGTGGCGCGGTTGCTGGCTTGCTGGGTGTGGCTTTTTTCGCGTGCCACGCCCGCATCGAGGGCGATGTCGTAGGCGCGCGCATAGTCGCCCGCATGCGCGTATTCGCGTGCCAGCGCATCGAGCAGTTCGCCGGGCGGCACATAGCCTTCGATGGAAGAAGCTACCTGCAGCGCCTGGTGCAGGAAATGCAAGGCCGGATTGCGTTCCTGCATGCCTGCCGGCGGCGGCAGCTCGTGGCGCGCATGCAGCATGGCCAGCACGCGCAGCGCCGCCACCTGGTGCATGGCGTCGCCCTGCGCCGTGGCCAACTGCCGGGCCCGCTCGGCCGCCTGCAGCGCCTCGTCCGGGCGGTCCAGGTAGGACAGCGCGTGGGCGCTGCCGCGCTGGGCCATGCTGCGGAAATCGGCCTGGCCCAGCGCTTCGGCGCGCTGCGCCAGGCGGCTGAAGGCATCGAGCGCCGTGTCGTAGTCGCCCTTGTCCAGGCTCAGTTCGCCCAGGTGGAGCAACGCGTTGGCATACGTGCGCGCTCCCGACATGGGCGCCAGGAGGTGCAGCGCTTCGCGCAGCAAGTCTTCGGCGGCGGCCAGGCGCCCCAGCTTGCGCATGGTTTCGGCCGTATGCGTCTGGCAGGCGCCGATGCTGCGCGGCCAGCCGGTGGGGCGTGCCAGGTCCAGCGCGCACTGCATCCATTCGAGGGCCGATTCATTGTCGTTGAGGCTGGAGAAACAGTCGCCGATATTGATGGCGGCCGTGATGGCGCCGCGCAGCTGGCCGCTTTCCAGCGCCGCTTCATAGCTTTGCATGTAATGGCCGGCAGCCGCGCCCAGGTCGCGCGACGTATGCGCCAGCAAGCCACGGAAGTCATGCACCCAGGCGGCCAGCGGCGCAGGCAGCTTGCCGCTGTCGGCCTGGAAGTGCTTGCCCCAGCGGGCCTGTGCGGCCGGCGCATCGCGCAAGACGGCCCAGCGCGCGGTGGCCGCGTCGGCCAGGCTGGCGCGCATCGCATCGCCGGCGCTGCGCGCTTGTCCGGCAGCGGCCAGCAGCTCGGCATCGCAGCGGGCATGGTCGCCCCGGTCGACGGCGATCGAGGACAGCAGCCAGTGGGCGTCGGCGCAACCGGCGCCGTCGCTGTGCTCGCACAGGATGGCGTGCGCCGCCATGGCCAGGCTTTCAGCCGCATCGAGCGCACCTTGCAGCCATGCCACTTCCGCCTGCACCAGTTGCAAACGCGCCTGCGCGATCGCCAGGGCGTGGGCCGGCAGCTGGGCTTGGGGCAGCAGGGCCGCCGCTTCGGCCGCATGGTGCAGTGCTTGTCCGCAGTTGCGCTGGCGCAAATGCCATGCCAGCAGCATCAGCAAGGGCAGGCGCTCCAGGGCGCGCAATGGCCGCAGTGTGTCTTCCCACTGTGCAATGTCATGTTCGAGTGCGAACATTTCCATCCGAAATCTCCCGCAAGGCGATGGTGTTGGCCAGCGGCCAGTGACACCTTATTGGATCGCATTGTAAGCTGCATTCGGATGCAGTTGTTTGGCAGGCTCGACAGTATTTTTTGCGCGCGCTATTTCAGGCTGCGCAAAGCAGGCGGGGCGTACATCAGCCGCTGCCGGCTGATGCACGCCCCGTGGACAGCCTGGCAATGGCTTGCCAGCCGGTCGCCGTGCCGCTGCTTTAGCGGCCGGCGAAGTGCCCGGTGCTGGCCGTGTCGCCCGCCTTGGCGACGGCGCCCGGAATATTGCTCAGTCCGCTAATGGCGACGACGTCGCCATCGTTGCGAAATTCCAGGCGCGTGCCGCTGGCCGTTTCAAAGACGCCCGGCGCACGGCCGAACAGTTCTACTTCGGGCTGCCCCTTGATTTGCGTGAAATAGCGGTTGACTTGCTGGCGCAGCAGCAAGGTATCGCCCGTGTCGAGCATGTAGCGATTGCCGTACTGGCTGAATTCCTGCGGGGCCAGTTTATAGACCGTGCCGGAGACCTGGACCTTGTCCTGTTCGCCGATTTCCAGCGCGCTGGCGCTGAGGCAAGACAGGCCGAGGACGAGGGCGGCGCTACCGAGGGCGAGGGTACGCGAGAACGATGCTTTCATGATTTCACCTTGTGATCAAAATGCTGGTTGGAGTTAGACTGATGTTGTCTCCAGCAGGTTCGCTGGCGGGGACAATGCCAAGGTAGCAAGTGGCCCGGCGCCATGCCAGCTCAAAGCGATGAAATGCAGGAATCCGGCGCTGAAACGCGAAATCGGACGATGGATGGTTTTGGAATGAATGCGAGAAAGCGGGCTTGTCAGCAGAATTTAATTCTGTTTAATTTGCAGTGGTAATGTTTTTATCGGTTTGGCGCCCGCTCAGGGGACGGGCGCCACGTGCGTTCAATACAGCGTCTGCGCCGATTCGTGCAGCAACTGGCCGTACAGGGTATGGCGCATCTTGGCGATCTTGCCTTCAGACAATGCTTGCAGGATGGCGCACTGCGGTTCGATCAGGTGGCGGCAGTTGTAGAACTTGCAGCCGCCCAGGTAGGGCTGGAATTCGCGGAAGGCCCGCTCCAGCATGCCTTCGGACAAGTGGTACAGGCCGAATTCCTGGAAGCCGGGCGAATCGATGATGGAGCTGTTGGCGCCCAGTTCGTCCAGTTTGTACAGGCGCGTAAAGGTCGTCGTGTGCTTGCCCGTGTCGAGCGCGGCCGAGATTTCGCGCACGGCGATGTCTGCGTCCGGTACCAGCAGGTTGATCAGCGACGATTTCCCCATGCCTGACTGGCCGATCAGGATCGACGACTGGCCCGCCAGCAGCGGCGCCAGGGTGGCCACGGCGTGCTCCGGTTCGGCGCGCGCCGACACTTCATCGATGGGATAGCCCATCGAAGAATATGGCAGCAGGCGTTCGCGGGCGCGCTCCAGCGAGGCTGTCACGTCCGTTTTATTCAGGATGATGCGCGCCGCGATGCCGGCCGCGTCGGCCGCCACCAGCGAGCGCGAGATCAGGTCGTCGGCAAAGCCCGGTTCCGTCGCCACGACGATGAACAGCTGCGTCAGGTTGGCTGCCAGCAACTTCGATTTGTACTGGTCCGAGCGGTACAGCAGGGTCTTGCGTTCCTCGATGCGGTCAATGACGGCCTGGTCGTTGGAGGTGCGCGTCAGGTGCACGATGTCACCTACGGCCACATTGGTTTTCTTGCCGCGCGTCACGCATTGCAGCTTGGCGCCGTCCACGTCGGCCAGGTAATGGCGGCCGTGGGCGGCGATGATGACGCCTGTTAACTTGCCTTCGCTCATGGGGCCACCTGGCTGCTCTGGTAGATGAGGTCGGCCTTGGCGGCGCAGATGAAGTCGTTTTCGGACAGGCCGCCGGCGCCCTGGTTGACCGAGTGCGTATCGTAGCGCACGGCGCAGGTTTTGTAAGTGATGATGAGCTCCGGATGGTGGTCTTGCGTATGGGTCATATAGGCCAGGGCGTTCACGAACGCCAGGGTCTGGTAGTAATTCTTGAAGCCGAAGTCGCGGCACAGCTTGCCATTTTGCAGCGTCCACTGGGGCAGCAGGGCGTGCAGGGTGGCGATGTCCGTGTCGCCCAACGCCTGCTGGCGTGGCGAGCAATTCAGTTGGGTCAGGTCTTGCGAAGTCGATGGCGTATTCATGTCGTAGCCCCTTTCAGGTGGCGGATGCGCACGCTGGCCGGCGGATGCGAGTCGTAGAAGGCCGAGTGCAGCGGGTCGGGCGTCAGGGTCGACGCATTGTCTTCATACATTTTGACGAGCGCCGAGACCAGGTCGTCCGCCTGCGTGTGCGTGGCGGCAAAGGCATCGGCCTCGAATTCGTGCTTGCGCGAGCTGAGCGAGGTCAACGGTCCCAGCAGGAAAGTGAAGACGGGCAAGGCCAGCATGAACAGCAGCAGCGCCAGCGCGTCCGTCGGCTGGCCCGTCAAGGCCAGCGCCACGGGATCGACACCGAGGCCCGCGTAAAACCACGGCTGCGTCTTCAGGAAGCCCAGCAGCGCCAAAAAGCCCAGCGAGATGACGAACATCACGGCGATGCGCTTGACGATGTGCTTGAGCTTGAAGTGGCCCAGTTCATGCGCCAGCACGGCCTCGATTTCCTGCGGCGCCAGGCGCGACAGCAGGGTGTCGAAGAAGACGATGCGCTTGTTGGCGCCAAAACCCGAGAAATACGCATTGCCGTGGGCGCTGCGCTTCGAGCCGTCCATCACGAACAAGCCTTTCGAAGCGAAACCCACGCGCTGCATCAAGCCTTCGATGCGGCTTTTCAGCGATTCATCGGCCAGGGGCGTGAATTTGTTGAACAGCGGTTGAATAAAGTTCGGATAGATGATCATCATCAGCAAGGAGAATGCGCTCCAGACGATCCAGGCATAGAACCACCACAGGTCGCCACTTTTCGCCATCAAGACAAGAATGACCCAGAGCAGCGGCAGGCCCAATACCGCCGTGATGCCTATGTTCTTGAGCAAGTCCGTGAAAAACAGGCTCTTGCTCATCATGTTGAAGCCAAAACGTTGCTCCAGCACAAACTGCTGGTAGTACTCGAATGGCAGGTCGATCAGGCCGGAAATGACGGCAAAGGCGGCGATCAGGCCGATCTGGTACAGCATGGGCGAACCCGCTCCCATCCATTCATTCAGGGACAGCGCCAGCCATTGCAAGCCGCCCAGCAAGGTGAAACCGATCAGCACGGCGTAGTTGACCAGCAAGGTCAGCAAGCCGAACTTGGTCTTGGCCACCGTGTAGTCGGCCGCCTTCTGGTGCGCGGCCAGCGGGATCTTTTCCGCGAATTCGGCAGGCACTGCGGCGCGGTGCGCCAGCACGTGGCGGATCTGCCGCGAAGCGAGCCAGAAGCGCACGGCAAGGGTCAAAAGGAGGACGGATACAAACAAAATCGAAAACGCGAGTGAATACATTCTGTGCCTGTGAGAAAATGGCTGATTATTTAGTTTGATTAGGCCAAGAGAGAATTATGTCACAAGCGACCGACTTATCTGCACCCACCTCTGCATCCACCCCCGCACCCGCCGTCCCGGCACGTCCAAATGAGATGAACCTGGTCTGGGTCGACATGGAAATGACGGGCCTGGAGCCCGATACCGACCGCATCATCGAGGTGGCGGTGGTGGTGACGGACATGCACTTGAACCTGCTGGCCGAAGGCCCCGTGTTCGTGATCCACCAGTCGGATGAAACGCTGAACAAGATGGATGCCTGGAACAAGGGCACGCATGGCCGCTCCGGCCTGATCGACAAGGTGAAAGCGTCGACCGTGACGGAAGCGCAGGCGGAAGCGGAACTGATCGCATTCCTGAAGAAATACGTACCGGCAGGCAAGTCGCCCATGTGCGGCAACACCATCGGCCAGGACCGCCGCTTCATGGTGCGCGGCATGCCGAAGCTGGAAGCGTTCTTCCACTATCGCAATGTGGACGTATCGACACTGAAAGAGCTGTGCAAGCGCTGGAAGCCGGAAATCGCCACCGGTTTCAAGAAACACCAGAAGCACACGGCCCTGGCCGATATTCTGGAATCGATCGAAGAGCTGAAGTACTACCGCGAGCATTTTATTAAATTGTAATGGTGTTGTCGGGTTACGCGCTATGCGCTAACCCGACCTACGAGCCGTTACCGCCGCTGGCGTAGGTCGGGTTAGCGCCCTGGCGCGTAAGCCGACACATCCGCCGCCTCAAAGACAAGGCTGTGCCAAGTGCCATACTCATCCTGCCACTCCAGCGCAAACGGCCCCGTTTGTCGTAAAGCCGTGATCCAGCGCACTTCGCCAGGCTGGCGGAAATATTCCGCGCTCTGCCCGAACGGCTGTCCCAGCCGGCACAGCACCAATCCCTCGCCCGCCACGGCGCACCATTGCTCATGGATATCGATCAAGGCCACGGCCGGATCGCCATAGAATTCGCCCAGGCTGGCTTGCCGGCCATCGGCCGCCGTCACCGTGGCTTGTTCATATTCATGCTGGACAATATAGGTGGCGCTGCGCGCCAGTTCCCTGTTCGTCATGCGCTCTCCACGGTGGGCCAGACGGTTTCCTGGTCGGCGCGAGCCTCGGCGATCAGCCATTCGCAGAATGCATGCACGAGGGGACGCGTTTCCGCCTGGGGCGAGCGCAGCAGATAATAGCAGTGGGGACCGCGCACGGCGTGTTCGAAGACGCGCACCAGGCGGCCCGAGCGCAGGTCGTCGCCGATCAGGGGACTGGCGGCGATGGCCACGCCCTGGCCGCTGGCGGCCGCGTCCAAGCATAAGTATGTGTGCGAAAAGCGCGCGCCGCTGTTGCCGCTATTGCCGCTGTAATGCACGCCGCAGCTGTGCAGCCAGCGCGTCCAGTCGATTTCGCCGGGCAGGTGCACTTCCGGCTCGTCGTGCAGCAGCGGGTAACGCAGCAGGTCGGCGGGCTGGCGCAGGCTGGCCGCGTTGGCGCGAAAGCCGGGGCTGCAGACGGCGGAAAACCATTCTTCCATGAGTAAATCCACTTTGAGGCCCGGATAGCGGCCTGGTCCCAGGCGGATGGCCACATCCACGCCATCGCGCGCCAGGTCGACCGGATGCATCGAGGCCAGCACGCGCAGCTCGATCTGCGGATAGCGGTCGCGCAGCCTGCCCAGGCGCGGCATCAGCCAGCGCGAGACGAGCGAGCTGGTGGCCGTCACCGTCACCACCTTGTCATCGCCCTGGCGCCGCGCCTGTTCGGAGACGTCGGCCAGCTGGTTGAGTATCGGCCCCAGCGAGGCCGCATAGCGCTGGCCGGCACTGGTGAGCACCACGCCGCGCGGCAGGCGCTGGAACAGCACGACGCCGAGCCACGCTTCCAGCTGTTTTACGTGGTGGCCGATGGCGCCGGCCGAGACGTGCAATTCTTCGCCCGCGCGCTGGAAGCCTTCATGGCGGGCAGCCGCCTCGAAGGCGTGCAGGGCGGCGAGCGGGGGCAAGGGACGTGACATGACACTCTTCAAGAGAATTGAGCCTCAGTAATATTCGGCCTATCCGTGAAGAATATTGGTTTGTTTCATTTTGCGCAAGCGAATATGATGCCGTCATTACGTGAAGTGACCCGCAATATGATTCACGCATGCATTTCACGTACGCATCACCTTCCAGCCTTGCTTGGCATTAATATTTACAACGCCTGGGAAAACCGTCGCGAGCGGCAGTGATTTGTGGCCGAGAAGCGCAACCGTACTTCAGTACGGTGAGCATCGCCGGCCGCAAAGCGCGACGCGCAGCAGGTTTACCCTGGCGTACTCAAAGAGGTTTAGTCATGTCTGATCGCCGCGCTGTTGCGCTGGTGTTGCTGTCGGCCGCCGGTTTCGGCAGTTCCGCAGTGTTTGCCAAGGCGGCCTATGCGTCCGGGGTCAACCCGTCGACCATGCTGGCCTTGCGTTTCGTCATCGCCGCCATGCTGTTGCTGCCGCTCGTGTGGCTCGGTGGCTGGCGCTTGCCGCGCGGCCGCCTGCTGGCCGGCTACATGCTGATGGGCCTGATGTATACAGCCCAGTCGCAAGGCTATTTCAATGCCCTGATGTATGCCAGCAGTGGCCTGTGCGGCATGTTGCTGTATGTGTATCCCGTGCTGGTGACGATCCTGGCGCTGGCGCTGGGCTGGGAAAAGCTGGACCGGCGCATGCTGGTGCTGATGGCGCTGGCGATTGCCGGCATGGCGATCACTCTGGGCGGCAAGCTGCAGGGCCAGCCCATCGGCATCGCGCTGGCATTGATGGCCGCCGGCGTGTACGCCGTGTACATCCTGTTTGGCAACAGCCTGTCGAAAAGCCGCGAGAATATTCACCCATTGGCCGCCTGTGTGGTGATCCTGGGCACGGCTGGCCTGTCGAATACTGCGATTGCCCTGTGGCAAGGCGTGGCCTTGCCGGGCACGGCGACGGGCTGGCTGGCCGTCAGCGCCATCGCCCTGTTCTCGACGGCCATCGCGATTGCCGCCTTCTTTGCCGGTGTGGCGCAAATCGGCGCGGCCAAGGCGTCCATTATTTCCACGTTTGAACCTGTGATCACGATGGCGTTCGGCGTGACCATGCTGAAAGAAACCGTCAGCGGCACGCAATTGCTGGGCGGCGCCATGGTGCTGGCTGCCGTGGTCTTGCTGGCGCAGCGTCCCGCGCCCAAGGCGGCGGCCATGCCGGGCGTGCAGGCCAGCGCCTGATCCTGTTTTCCTGAACTGATCGGCTGTATCGATCGGTCTCCTTTGGCGCCGCGACGGGTTTCCTGTCGCGGCGTTTTTTTTTGCACATAAAATCTTGATTGCGAATGATTCTCATTTATAATTGACTGCAAGATTCCCCCATCACCAGCCAGCCCTCCGCATGCCAGCCAGTGTTCGCCTTGAAAGGAGACACCGTGTCGAGCACGTTCCCCATTTGCAATACCGAGCTGGTCGCCAGCGAATTTTCCCGCCTGCGCCGCGAAAAGAAGGCCCGCCACCGCGACATCGCCGAGGAACTGGGCATTGCCGAAGGCGAGCTGATCGCCGCGCATGCGGGCCTGTCGCTGGCCGATGGCGCCTTGCTGGGCGCCGAGCGCCTGCAAGCTGACTGGCCCGCCATCATCGCCGCGCTGGAACCGCTGGGCGAAGTCATGGCGCTGACGCGCAACGCCTCGTGCGTGCATGAAAAGACGGGCGTCTATCGAAAAGCCAGCCACAACAATCATGTGGGCCTGGTGCTTGGTGGCGACATCGACTTGCGCGTGTTTTACCGCCACTGGGCGCATGGCTTTGCCGTCCGCGAGGTGAACGAGGGCGAAAACGCGGTGCAGCGCAGCCTGCAATTCTTTGATGCGGCCGGCCATGCCGTGCACAAGATTTTCCTCAAGCCGCACAGCGACCTGGCCGCCTACGACGCGCTGGTGGCGCGTTTTGCCGATGCGGATCAGGCGGCCGGCATTGCCGTGACGGCGCCGGCGGCGCCGCCGGCTGAATTGCCCGACGCGCAGATCGACGTGGCCGGCTTTCGCGCCGCCTGGGCCGATTTGCGCGACACGCACGACTTTTTCACCGTGCTGAAAAAATATGCGGTCTCGCGCCTGCAAGGCCTGCGCCTGGCCGAGCCGCGCTTCGTGCAGCAGATCGACAAATCCTGCGTGCTCGACCTGCTCAACGATGCCGCCCTCGAAAAGGTGTCCATCATGGCCTTCGTCGGCAATGCCGGCATGATCCAGATCCATTCTGGCCCCGTGCACAAGATCGCCGTGATGGGGCCATGGATCAATGTCCTCGACACGCGCTTCAACCTGCATTTGCGCGAAGACCATATCGCCAGCGCCTGGGTGGTGAAAAAGCCGACAGTCGATGGCCTGGTGACGTCGGTGGAACTGTTCGACGCCAGGGGCGACACCATCGTCATGTTCTTCGGCGAACGCAAGCCGGGCGTGCATGAATTGTGCGAATGGCGCCATATCGTCGACAGAGTGGCGCAGGAGGGCGAACTATGCGCCGCATGATCGCCGCCAGCGTGGCGCGCCGCATCGCGCTGAAAAAAATGGGGGCGGGAGCACTGGCCCTGGCCGCGCCGATGCAGGTGCTGGCCGCCGTGTCCGACGCGGGTAAACCCGTGGCGAAAGCGCGGCGCATCGTCAGCGTCGGCGGCGCCCTGACGGAAATCGTCTACGCGCTCGGAGCGCAGGGCGAACTGGTGGGCGTCGATACGACGTCGCTGTATCCGGTCGTGGCGCAACAGCTGCCGCAAGTGGGTTACGCGCGCACCCTGTCGGCCGAGGGCGTGCTGTCGCTGGCGCCCACGCAGCTGATCGCCACCGAGGAAGCGGGGCCGCAAGCGGTGTTGCGTCAGGTGCGCGACGCGGGCGTGCCGGTGGCGGTGCTGAGCGCGAATAACCAATTCGAAGGCTTGCTCGAACGGGTGAAACAGGTGGGCCAGATCACGGGCCGTGCCGACCCCGCCGCGCGCCTGGCGCAAGCCTTGCAGCAGCAGTGGGACGGCGCCCTGGGCAAGGTGCGCCAGCGCAGCCAATCACCGATACAATCGGCCGTGCGCGTGCTGTTCATTCTCGCCCATGCGCCGAACCAGGTGATGGTGGGCGGGCGCGAGACGGGTGCCGATGCCATGCTCGCGTACGCGGGCGCCGTCAACGTGATGGGCGGCCAGGGGGGATTCGCCGGCTACAAGCCCCTGACGCCGGAAGCCGTGATCGCCGCGCGGCCCGATATCGTGCTCGTCACGGACCAGGGTCTGAAGGCATCGGGCGGCGTGGATGGCATCCTCAAATTGCCAGGACTGGCGCAGACGCCGGCCGGGCGCACGCACCGCATCGTCTCGCAGGAAGCCATGCTGCTGCTGGGCTTTGGCCCGCGCATGCCGCAGGCGCTGATGGAGCTCGACGCAGCGTTTGCCAAAGCCATGGCCGCATGAACGTCGCCTCGCTGATGCACGTCGCTCCGTGGCGCTGGCCACGCTGGGGTGCTGGCGGGCTGCTGGCAGCCGCTTTGGTGTGCGGCTTGCTCATCGCCGTGCAGGCGGGCGCCGTGCCCGTGACACTGGCCGACTGGCTGGCGCCGTTTCAAGCGAGCGACGATGCGCTATCCGGTGGCGCATACGTGCTGTGGCATATCCGCTTGCCGCGCGCCCTGTTTGCCATCCTGATCGGCGCCGCGCTGGCGCTGGCCGGCGGCCTGACGCAAGGGTTGTTTCGCAATCCGCTGGCCGACCCGGGGCTGCTGGGCGTGAGCAGCGGCGCCGCCTGCGCGGGCGCGGCCACCATCGTCTTCGCCGCCAGCCTGCACGTGGCGCCCGAGCTGCGCGTGTGGCTGCTGCCGGTGGCCGCGTTTGCCGGCGCCATGCTCATTTGCGTGCTGCTCGACCGCGTCGCCCGCTGGGCCACGCCAGGCTCCATCGTCGGCCTGCTGTTGACGGGCGTGGCGCTCAATGCCATCACGGTGGCTGTCATGGGCCTGTGCATCTACCTGGCCAGCGACGACCAGCTGCGCACTCTGACTTTCTGGACCCTCGGCTCGCTGTCGGCCGGCAGCTGGCGCCAGGTGGCGGCCTTACTGCTGGTGCTGGCCGGCGCGCTGTGGGCCACGCGCTTCCTGATGCGTTCATTGAATGCGCTGGCGCTGGGCGAGGCGCAGGCGCTGCACGTGGGTATCGACGTGGGCCGGCTGCGCACGCAGGTGATCGTGCTGGTGGCCGTGCTGACGGGGTTTGCCGTCGCCTGGTGCGGCGGCATCGGTTTTATCGGCCTGATCGCGCCGCACCTGGTGCGCACCTGGCTGGGCGCCGACCAGCGCCGCGTGCTGCCGCTGGCGATGCTGATGGGCGGCTTGCTGCTGCTGTTGGCCGACACCCTGGCGCGCACTGTCGCCATTCCCGCGGAAGTCCCCGTCGGTATTTTCACGGCCTTGCTGGGCGGGCCATTTTTCTTGATGCTGTTGCGGCGCTTCCGCCACGCCAGCGCCTAGAGGTGAACATGACGCCACTGCTGGAACTCTCCTTCGCCACCACCCAGTTGGGCCAGCAGTATTTCGGCCCCTTCAATGTGCGGGTGGCGCCCGGCGAGCGCGTCGCCATCCTTGGCCCCAGCGGCGCGGGCAAGTCGACCCTGCTCAAACTGATGGCGCGCGAATTGCAGCCGCAGGCGGGACAGGTGATATTCGCGGGCCGGCCGCTGGCGCAGTGGCCGCTGGCCGACCTGGCCCTGCGCCGCGCCGTGCTGCCGCAAGGCTCGAACGTGGCTTTTGGATTGCAGTGCGAACTGGTGATCGGTCTGGGACGGGTGGCGCGCCTGCTTGACCCCCAACTGGAACGGATCGTGCAGGACGCGGCCGCCCTGGCGCACGCCGCGCATTTGCTGGGCCGCCGCCTGGACACCCTGTCCGGTGGCGAGCAGGCCAGGGTGCAGCTGGCGCGCCTCTTCGCGCAGATGTGGGATGTGAAAAATGGCTTGATACTCGTCGACGAACCGCTGGCGGCGCTCGATCCCGGCCTGCAGTTCGATTTGCTCGATAGCCTGCAGCAGTTTTGCGCCGCGCGCGGCCACGCCGTCGTCGCCATCCTGCACGACATCAATCACGCCTTGCTGGGTTTTGACCGGCTGCTGCTGGTGCGTTCGGGCCAGCTGGTCGCCGATATCGCCAGCGATGCCGGCGCCGTTCCCGCCCTGGCCGCGCTGTACGGCATCGCCCTGACGACGGCGACCAATAGCGATGGCGACGTGTGCGTCATCCCTGCCAGAAGCGCGGTGCGCAGAGCCGCCTGACTCATTCACTCACCAGACGTCCGCCGCGCGCGGCCGCGCCATCTGGCCGCTACCGAGCAGCCACACCATCAGGGCCTCGGCCTGTTCGCGCGTGGCGGCGACTTCCTGCACGATGCCGAACGCCTTCATGGCGCCGGCCGCCATCGCCTGCAGGCGCGCGCGCTGCTCCGCGTCCGCCTCGACCGATACCAGGCCACGGCAAAGGGCGGCCAGCGCCACCTTGTTGTGCTTGAGCCACAGGCCGCGCCGCTTGCGGTCGATATGCGCTTCATCGCTGAGTTCCTCTTCGAACAGTAGGACGAACGGTGCGCCATGGCGCAGCAGGGCTTCCATGTCGTTTTCCCACAGCGGGGCATAGCCGGTAACGGCCGTTTCAGGGCGAAAGCGCACGATGGGAAAGTCGCTGACGTCGTGGATGGAAAAATGTGCGGGATTCGGTTTCATGGCGTGCTTCCTTGCGAGTTGGTTGAAAATGCCTGCCAGCCGCCGCCCAGCGCCTTGTAGACCTGAACCAGCGACAGCGCAGCGGTGGCGCGGCTGTCGACCAGCGCCGCTTCGTTGTTCAATAAGGTGTTCTGCACATGCAGCACGTTGAGCAGGTCCGTGCCGCCCTGGCGGTACTGCAGCTCCGCGCTGCCCAGCGCCCGGCGTCCCTGTTTGACGGCTTCATCGAGGCTGGCCTGGCGGCGGGCGTTGGCCTGGTAGCCAGACAGCGCATCTTCCACTTCGTGCCAGGCGGCCAGCACCGTCTGGCGGTAGGCGATGGCCGCTTCCTGCTGCTGCGCCTCGCGCAATTGCAAGTTGCCGCGCAGGCGGCCGCCATCGAACAGGGGCACGCTGAAGCCGGGGCCGAAGGCAAAGCGCCTGGCGTCCCAGCCGATATCGGATAGCTGCATCGCTTGCAGGCCGATGCTGCCCGAGAGCGTGATGCGTGGATAAAAATCGCCTTGCGCCACGCCGATGGCGGCCGTGGCCGCGTGCAGCTGCGCTTCGGCACGGCGGATGTCGGGACGCCGTTCGGCCAGGCTGCTCGGCACGCCCAGTTGCACCTGCATGGCCACGGCCGGAATGTCCTTGTCCGCCGCCAGTTCCGCCTGCAGGGACTGCGGCGGCAGCGCCAGCAAGAGGGCGAGGGCATTGCCCAGGCGCGCTTCGCGCTGCTGCAGCGGCGGCAGGCGCGCTTCGATGGTAGCCACGTGGGCCGCCGCCTCGGCCTCGTCGAGCTGCGTCGCCGCGCCTTCGCGCAAGCGGATGCGCGTCAGGTTCAAGGTATGGCGCGCGATATCGAGCAGTTGCTGCGTGATGGCCAGGGTCTGCTGCGCGCCGCGCAATTCGATGTAGTCGCGCGCCGTCTCGGCCAGCACGGCCAGCAGCACGCCGCGCTGCGTTTCCACGGCCACGTCGACGCGCGCATCGGCCGCTTCCACTTCGCGCCGCACGCGGCCCCACAGGTCCAGTTCCCAGGCCGCGTCGAGATTGCCTTGCCACAGGCTGTAGGCGGCCTGGCCGTTGTTGCGCGACGGGTCGCTCAAGCCCTGCTCGCTGTTGCGCGCGCGGCCATAGCTGCCATTCGCACCCAGCGACGGGCCTTGCGCGGCGCCGGCCACACCGCGCGCGGCGCGGCTCTGTTCCAGCCGGCTGGCGGCCGCCAGCAGGTCGAGGTTGGCGTCGGCGGCGCGCTGCAGCAGGGACGACAAAGTCGCGTCGCCAAAGCTGTCCCACCAGCGCTGTTCGATGGCGCCATCCTGGCTTGCGGCGAAACGGGCATCCTGCGCCTGGCGCCATTGCTGTCCCAGATCGTTGTGAGGGCGCTGGAAGTCGCTGCCGACGCTGGCGCAGCCGGCCAGGCCCAGGGCCGTGATGAGTATCAGTGCTTTCATCGTGCGCTCACCTGTTGCAGCTGTTGGCGGCGCATGGCCGTATCGATGCGCACTTCGGCCGACATACCCACGCGCAGGCGATGTTCGCCATCCTGGTCCGGATCGAGCGCGATCCTGACGGGGATGCGTTGCACCACCTTGGTGAAATTGCCGGTGGCGTTTTCCGGCGCGATGGCGGCAAACGTCACGCCCGTGGCGGGCGCGATGCTGTGCACCGTGCCGTGCAGGAGCACGCCCGGATAGGCGTCGACGGCGATGCTGGCGCGCTGGCCCTGGCGCACGTGGGTCAACTGGGTTTCCTGCAGGTTGGCGACGATGAAGCTGCGGTTCAATGGCACCACGGCCAGCAGGCTGGCGCCAGGCGCCACCAGGGCGCCGACGCGCACGGCGCGGCGTCCGACGATGCCGTCGATGGGGGCGCGCAGCTGCGTATGCGACAGATCCAGTTCGGCGCGTTGCAGGCTGGCGCGGGCGCGCAGCAGGGCCGCTTCGGCCGCGCCTTGCTGCGCCTGCAAAATGTCCGTCTGCTTGCGGGTGGCAACGAGGGCGGCGCGGCTTTGCGCCAGGCGCGCGCGGCTCACGTCGAAGCGCGATTGCGCCTGCTGCGCGTTCTGCACGCTGCCCGCGCCCTGGCCGGCCAGGTGCGTTGAGCGGGCCAGCTCCTGCTGCGCCAGTTTGTCTTCCGCCTGGTTGGCGTCGACCAGGGTGCTGGCCTGCTCGATCACCGATTGCTGGCGCTGCAAGGTGGCGCGGGCATTCGCCAGCTGCGCTTCGGCGCCGGCGACGTCGGCGCGGGCCGAGGCGGCGGCGGCCTGGTAATCTCGGTCATCGATGCGCACCAGCAGCTGGCCCGCCTTGACAGTCTGGTTGTCTTCCACCAGCACGTCCCGCACGATGCCACCCACCTTGGGGGAGAGCACGGTGTAGTCGGCGCTGACAAAGGCGTCGTCGGTGCCTTGTTCTTCGCTGGGGGAAAACAGCAGTTGCCAGGCGCAAAAGGCGAGGGCGCAGGCCAGCAGGGCCAGGCCGAGAAGAAAGGCGCGCGAGCGCAGTATGGGTTTTTGCATGGTGAAGCTCTTTCGTGAAGTAAAAGTCAGGCGGCGCGCGGCGGATAGACGCGCGTCGGCAGGATGGGAATGATCACAATCATGGCCAGCGCGATGGCGGCCACGGTGAGGTACAGGTCGGACGAGGTCAGGGTGACGACTTGCGCATGCATGCGCTGTGCCAAGCCTGCCGTGTCCACGGCGCCGGGCAGGTTGCCCAGGTGTTCGCTGAGCACCGTCGAGTGAAAATGGTTGCGGCGCGTGATCAGCGCATCGAGCACGCCGGTGGCGACGACGGCCGACATGCCCTTGATGGTGTTGAACCAGGCCGAGGCGAACGGGCCATCCTGCGGCGCCAGGCCCGTGGTGGCCAGCAGCAGCAAGGGAATCACGGCCATCGGTTGCGCAAAAATCTGCACCGCCTGCAGCAGGTAGAAATGCGTGCGGATCCAGTCCGGCGACATGCGCGCACCGAGCACGCAGGACAGGGCCAGCAGGGCCAGGCCGATGGCCAGCACCCAGCGGCAGTCGACGGCGCGCAGATTGCACAGGGCGGCCACCAGCGGCAGGGCGATCAGCTGCGGCAGCGCCACCATCAGCATCACGGGCGCCGTTTGCAGCGGACGGTAAGCATGCACCTGCGCCAGGTAGGACGAAGGGATCAGGATCACGGCCAGCAGCACGAACAGCACGCCGCCCAGGGTAAGCAGGGCGTGGCTGAGGTTACGCCGCGACAGCAACTGCAGCTTGAAAAACGGCAGCGGATGCGACCATTCGTTGATGAAGAACAGCACCAGCAGCACGGCGCCGCCACCCAGCAGCACGCAGATCAGCGGCGAGGCGAACCACGCCAGGCGCTCGCCCTGCAGCATGCCGATGACCAGCATGCTGATGGCGGGCAGTCCAAGCAGCAGGCCGCGCCAGTCGAACTGGCGGAAACGTTCGAGGCGCAGCGGGTCTTGCGGCAAGCCCCAGGACACCATCAGCAGGGCGACGATGCTGCCCGGGACGATTTGCCAGAAGGCCCATTGCCAGCCCAGGTACTCGGTCCAGAAGGCGGCCAGCGGCGTGCCCAGGCTGGGACCGAAGGTGGCGCTCAGAGCATAGCCGCCCAGGCCATACAGCTTGATGTTCGGCGGCAGGAAGCGCAGCGCCACTGTCATCAGCATGGGTGGCAGGGCGCCACCGGCCGCGCCCTGTACCACGCGCAGCAGCATCAGCACGGAGAGGTTCGGCGCGAACGGGCATAGCAGACCGGCGGCCATGCAGACGAGGATGGCGCTGGCCGTCAGGCGGCGCAGCGAGAAGGTGACGGAGCACCATGGCGCAAAGGCCATGGCCGATACCGAGGCGGCCGCGTACAGGGCCACGAGCCAGCTGGCGTCGTCGCGCGCGATGCCCATGGCGCCGCGGATGTCCGCCAGCGCGACCTTGGTGATGTTTTCATTCAGGCCGGACACCAGCACGGCCAGCAGCACGCCGGTCAGGCCCGTGGCCAGGCGCAGGCCGAAGGCGGGAGGTGCGGGAGGTGCGGGTGGCGCGGGTGGCGCGGCCGCGGGGGTGGCGCCGGGAAACGGTACAGCAGACACAGGCAACTCCGTGGATGAGGATCAGTCCACGCAGTATAGGTAGCGCTAAATGTTATGAAAATTGATCATTGATGAAGTCTGAGTTGCGTCAGACGCAATGATGAGTGGGGTCGGACCCCGGTCTTTGTCGTTGGGTTTGGCGTCTGGCGGGTGAGTTCAAATCAAACTCCCCCCAAATCAAATGCTGGGGTCAGACCCGCAAGGGTCTGACCCCGTGCACAAGTCCTTGATCATGCGCCGCAGCCAGCGGTGCGCATGGTCGTGGTCGAGGCGCGGGTGCCAGGCCTGGAAGACTTCCACGTTGTCGACGGGGATGGGCAGCTCGAACGTGCGCAGCTTCAGGCCCAGGCGCTCGACGATGGCCAGCAGCGGCGTGGGCATCAGCGGCAGCAGCAGGCGCGAATCGGCCACGGCGAAAATGGCCGACTGGAAGTTGGGGCTGATCAGCGAAACGCGGCGCGTGTAGCCCCGCTCGGCCAGGATGGTGTCGAACGGGCCGCGCGCCAGGCCGCGCCGCGAGACGCTGATATGTTCGTACTCGGTAAAGCTGTCGAGGTTGATGGGGCCGTCGAAGATCGGGTGGTCGCTGCGGGCGATGCCGACAAAGCCGCTGGAGAACAGCTGCTGCAGCTTGATGTCGGGCGCAAAGGCGCGCCGCGCGCTGATGTACAGGTCGATGCGGCCCGCGTGCAGGGCGTCGTTTTCCGTGGCGCCATCGCCTTCGGGCACGAAGCGCAGCACCGTGTGCGGCGCGTGCACGGCCAGCAGGTCGCGCAGCTTGCCGCCGTAGGCGCCGACAAACACGTCGTTGGCGCACAGGCTGAAGGTGCGTTCCAGGGTGCGCAAGTCGACTTCGCGGCCGGACGTGAAGATGGCGTGCGCCTGCTCCACCACGCCGCGCACCTGCTCGCGCAATTCCAGCGCACGCGGGGTGGGCGCCAGGCCCCGCCCGGAGCGCACGAAGACGGGGTCGCCGATGGCGTCGCGGATGCGCGCCAGGGTGCGGCTCATGGCCGGCGCACTCAGATGCATGCGCCGCGCCGCAGCCACGGCGCTGCCTTCCTCGAGCAGGATGTCGAGGGCAACGAGCAGGTTCAGGTCGGGGAGTTTCATGCGGCGATTATAGCGCCAAGCAAGGAGCTTCCTGCGGTGGCAATGCCGATGTTAAGGCCGGACGGACGCCAGAAAAATTACTCTTTTGCCTGCCTATCCATGCATGTCAGAGTCGGTGCCAGTTCCGCCTTGGCGCATTGCAGGGCGATGCAACGACTTTTGCTCTCATCATCCGTACTGTCGTCACAAGCCTGCAATGCCAGCAAACTATCGGCGAATACTTTTTGAGATAGCTTAAGCTCATCCTCGGTGACAACGCGTTCATTTTGTGCCATGGGGAGTGGTTGAACCGAGATTGTTTGTGGTGGCGCTATTTCCTCGTTTACTACGATGGAATTCTTTAAGCGTGGGGCTGCGGACGGGGGAAGCTCCGTGCCGCTCGCAGTAGGCTCTGTCTCTGTAGCCAGGCTCTTTGCCGAAGGAGCTTCCTTTTCCATTCGTGGACCAAATGCTACAAAGCCGATGATAACAACGCCGAGAATCATCAGGCTCTTGGAGAGTAGCCTGCGCATGGAGTAGCCCATGCCGGAGCGGCCTATACTTGAGAAGCCAATATTGCGGTTCCCGCAGTTGGGACACTTTATGGATAGGTCTTTCCCTCTGGGGAACCACGTATATTCGCAATCCATGCACTTGTTTTCTATCCGCTTTGTAGTACTCATTTTCTACTGAGTCCCCGACTAATAGCAAAACAGGCTGGAATTTCCATGATGTGAAGAGGACCGGGCAGGACATGCGGCGGTCTGGCATGCGCTGTCTTGGAGCACAAATGAATGCACCGATTATTCTTGATTATAGGCAAGTAAAAAGGCTGGCGCAATCTCCTGGCAACAACAGTGGCGGCGAACGAATTGGGGGGGGCTGCGAAGAAGAGAACTGCGCCGGGACAGTGCCCGGCGCAGGGTAATGCGAAGGTATTACTCGGCTGCCGGCTCGGCGCCGCAGCATTTCTTGAACTTCTTGCCGCTGCCGCAAGGGCAGTCGTCGTTGCGGCCCACTTTCGGCTCTTCGCGCTTCATGGTTTGCACCGGTGCCTTGCGGCGCGGTACCCAGAAACGGTGGATGGCCGGCAGGTTCGCTTCCAGTTCCTGCGCCAGCTTGTGCGCCTTGACCGGGTCTTCCACCAGTTTCAGTTCTTCTTCCTTGATTTCGTCGGCGCCCAGCAGGTAGATCGGCTGCATCAGCTCGGCCACTTCGGAGGTCCAGATTTCACTCCACGAGCCAGGACGCAGTTCCATGCCGTCCCAGAAGCCCCAGCACCAGGCTTCGGCGTCGATCAGGGTCTGGCCTTCGTAGTCGTGCTCGACGAACAGGGCTTCGAACTCTTTCGGCGCCACTTCAAACGTCACCAGCACTTCGTTCATGAAGCGCATGATCAGGTTGACGATGCGTTCTTCTTCCTTGCTGTTCTTGAATTTCGGTGCATCTTCGGCATCTTCGCCCCACACGCGCGGCAGCCACTCGGCTGGCATGATCGGTTCCGGGCCGATGGCGACGGCCGTCAGATAGCCGTGCAGCATATCCATGGTCATCGCGTCTTCGGAGCAGCGCTCCGACAACAGGAATTGGTCTAATTCGTCGAATTCTTTTTCTGATAATGGCTGTTCGAGTTGCATGGCTTGCTCTTTGATTGAATGTAAGGCGCCAGTATACGCCTTGCAGCGCTTCATCACCGAAGTGTTTGCACCGGCGGCTCGCGTGCGCCTTACAATGTCGCTTATGCACAATGAAAACCAGCCGCACGAGGACGACCGGCCCGTCCATCCCTTTTCCGCTCTCAGCCCCGATTGCGTGCTCGACGCGCTCGACAGCGTGGGCTTGCGCGGCGATGGCCGCCTGCTGGCCCTGAACAGCTATGAAAACCGCGTCTATCAGGTGGGTATCGAAGACAGCGCGCCCCTGGTGGCCAAGTTTTACCGCCCCGCACGCTGGAGCGATGCGGCCATCCTGGAAGAGCACGCGTTCGTGTCCGAGCTGGTCGAGCGCGAAATCCAGGTGGTGCCGGCGCTGTCCATCAACGGCAGCACCCTGCACCAGTACCAGGGCTTCCGCTTTGCCGTCTTCCCCCGCCACGGCGGCCGCGCGCCCGAGCTGGATGATCCGGCCACGCTGGAATGGATAGGGCGCTTCATCGGCCGCATCCACGCCGTCGGTGGGCTGTCCACCTATAAGGAACGGCCGGCACTCGATCACCAGACGTTTGGCGTCGAGCCGCGCGAGTTCTTGCTGGAGGGCAATTTCCTGCCGCCAGAACTGCTGGCCGCGTATTCCAGCGTGGCGCAGCAGGCGCTCGATGGCGTCAAGCGCTGCTATGACCGCGCGGGCGACGTGGCCGTGCTGCGCACGCATGGCGATTGCCATGGCGGTAACGTGCTGTGGACGGACGCCGGCCCCCATTTCGTCGATTTCGACGATAGCCGCATGGGTCCGGCCATCCAGGACCTGTGGATGATGCTGTCGGGCGAGCGCAGCGACCAGGTGCGCCAGATGAGCGACATCCTGGCCGGCTACGAAGATTTTTGCGATTTCGACCCGCGCCAACTGTACCTGGTCGAAGCGCTGCGCACCCTGCGCCTGATCCATTATTCGGCTTGGCTGGCGCGCCGCTGGGACGACCCCGCTTTCCCCGTCGCCTTCCCGTGGTTCAATACGCAGCGCTACTGGCAGGACCGCATCCTTGAACTCAGGGAGCAGGTGGCGCTGATGGATGAAGCGCCATTGTGGCCTGTCTGACCTAAACGTTCGAAAAGCGTGGTAAAAGTCGCTCTTCTTGCAGTGCTGATTTGCAGGCGCTTACTCGATAATGGTGTTAATAAATTCCCATAAGCAAAAGAATTCACCCGAATAAGCGAGAAATCATGCAAGCACAGCAAAATCCGCGCCAGGCCGCCTCCCTCACCGTCGCGTACTCCGCCGACGATGAGTTCGACCAGGACAGCATGGTCTCGCTGCATGATTTCAAGGACCTGGAGCGCAAGGCGGAAGCACCGGCAGTCGCCATCGCGCCCGAATTGCACACCGAACCGCAAGCCGAGCCGGCAACTGACACCGACAGCAAGGCGCCCACCGCCGAACGCCAGAAAATGGAATTGAAAGCCATCCACGAGGCGATTGCCCGCGTGGAAGCGGAAGCGAAGGCCACCTGCGCCGCCGAAAGCCGCGCGCTGGCCGAGGCGCGCGTGCGCTCGCTGGCCGAGGACCGCGCCGCCATCGACGCGGCCGCCGCTGCCGCAGCACAGCAAAATGCGCAGGCAGCCGAAGAAGCGATTGCCGCCAACCGCGAACGTCTCGATACCATGCGCGCCGCCGCGCAAGCCAGCGTGGCCCGTCTGGAAGCGGTCAAGCAGGAGACGGCCGAACTGCGCGCGCGCGTGGAGTCCGACAATGCCATCCGCCTGGCCGCCGAACAGCGTTCGCGCGCGGAACAGGAAAGCCGCTTGCGCGCCTGCGAGCAAGTGGCGGTGCAGTCGGAACTGGCCGAGCAGGCCGCCCGCGCCGCCGAAGAATTGCAGGTGCAGACGGAGCAGGCGCGCCTGCAAGCCGTCGAGCGCGTCGCCGCCGTGCAGGCGGCCAAGGAAGAAATGGTGGGCATCGCCTCGGCCGACGCCAGAGTCGCCGTGCTGGCGCGTGAACGCGAGCGCCATGCGCACGGTGCGCGCCAGACGGCGCAGATGCTGGCCGAAGCGGAAAGCGAAGCGCTGGACTTGACGGTGCAGCGCGAGCGCGCCGACCAGATCGCGCTGGAATCGGCCTTCAACCGCGCCGCCGCCGAAGTGCGCGCCCTGGAAGAAGCGCGCGCGCTGGCGCACCTGGAGCAGGAACGCGAAGCCATCGCCCTGGCGCAGGCGGAATCGGAACGCCATGCGGCCCAATCGCTGCGTTTGCGCCTGCAGACGGAAAAGGAATTGCGCGACGCGGCCATTCACCGCGAGCGCCTGGAAATGGTCGCCGTGGCCAGCGCGCAGGCGCGCCGCGATGCCGACGTGCGCATCCTGGCCGCCACCGAGGCGCGCATCGAGGTGGACCGCCAGCTGCGCGCCGTGGCGCTGGCCCGCGTAGCGGCCGAACAGGATGCGGAAATCGCTGGCCACGCCAAGCTGGAAGCGGAAACGGCCGCACTGGAACAGACCAAGGCGCGCGAAGCGGCCGAGCAGGCAGCCGCCGTGGCAGCTGCGCGCGAACTGGAAGAGCAGCAGCGCGCCGTCAGCCTGGCGCACGAACGCGCCGAACAGGCGCGCCAGGCGTCGGAACTGGCGGCCAGCCAGAATGATGCCGAGCAGGCCGCGGTCGATGCCGGCAATGCGACGTTGGCTGCGCAGGCGCAGGCGTCGCAACTGGCGCAGGAAAAAGTCCGGCAGGCGGAGCAATTGCTGCAAGCTGAGCAGGAGCGTCTGGGCGCCGAACAAGCCGCCCTGGCCGCCTTGAAAGAGAAACTCGAAGCGGAAGCGCTGGCGTGTCACGCGGCGCAGGAACGCATCGCCGCAGAAGACGCGCAAGCCGAACTGCTGCGCGGCCAGCACGCTGCCGAACAGGCCTTGCGGGAAGCGGCGCAAAAGGAAGCCGACGCCATTCGCATCCTGATGGACCAGGCGCTGGTCGAAGGCGAGCAGAAAGCGGCTGCCGCGCAAGCGGTGCAGGCGCAGGCGCGCCTGGCCGTGGAACTGGGACAAGTGCATAGCGAGCGCGCCCGCGTGGAAGAAGACAAGGCGCAAGCGGCCGACGCGCTGCTGGCATCCGAGCGTGATTTCGTCGCCGCCGAACGCGAGTCGCTGGCCTTGATCGCGCAAAAACTGGTACAGCAACGCCAGACCAGCAGCGCCGAAGAGCGCGCCTCGCAAGCCATCGCCGGTCGCCTGGAAGTGGAAAAGCAGGCAACGGCGGCCGCCGAAACACGCGCCGCCATGGAACAGCAGGCGCTCGACGCCATGCGCCAGCGCGAGCAGCTGGAACGGGTCGCGCAGCAGGCCGCCAGCGAAAAACTCGCCGCGCAGCAAGCGTTGCTGGCCAGCGCCCAGGCGCATGCTGCCCTGCAGCGCAAGGCCGCCGAGACCACGCGCGCGATGGCCGCCGCCAGGCAGCAATTGCTGGAACAGGACACGGCGCGCGCGCAGCAGCAAGAGCGCGAACTGGCTGCCCTGCGCGCCAGCCTGGAGCAGCCGCAAACGGTCTTTTCCAGCTCCTTGAGCGCCGCCCGCGCAAAAGCCGAACAAGTCAGCTCGGCCAGTTTGACGCGCGAAGTGATCGAGAGATTGACGCAGCCGAATGATGTCGGTGCCGTCTGGCGTTCGCGCTGAGAGTCTGAGAACCCGATAACAGCCGGGGTCGGACCTTAAGGTCCGACCCCAGTCCCAGGTTTGGGTTGCGTCTGTATTTCCATTAAAACTTCCGTCCCACCCCCACCAAAATCACATCCGCATCGCGGTGATAATCGGTGATGACCCGGTTCCACGCCACTTGCGCCACCCAGCGGCGGTCGAAGTGGTAGCGGGCTGTGGCTGACAGCAAGCCTGTCAGGCGCGTGCCGTGGCCCTGGGTATCGCGCGCATCCCACGCCAGGTAGGGACCGCCACCCATGCCGAATTCCACCTTTTCATTGAGTGAACGGATCAGCCACAGCTGGGTGGCCACGCCGCGCCGGTGCGCCAGGTCGGCATTGCCTTCATCGAGGGCGGTGACCGTCCAGTCCACGTATTTTCCCGCTGCGCGCCGGTATTCCAAGGTGAACGGGCGCGAGGATTCGGAGCGCAAGCTGTTGACGATGGTGTGCCCGGTCGATAAGGTCAAGGTGTCGTCGTGCGCCCAGTTCTGCAAGTGCAGCTTGGCGCCCGGCACGCCGTCATAGCGGTAGCCGGCGCCGATCAGCAGGTGCGTGGTGTTGTCCTTGCCGCTGGGGCGGATGCGGTTGAGCTGCGCTTGCGCATACCAGCGATTGTCGAACTGCCAGCGTGCCTGCAGGCTGACGATGGAACCCCAGCCATGGTCATTGTCGAAATTGTGCGGCGCTTCATCCGTCTTGGCCGTGTCGAAGAAGAAGTAGCGGCCCACGCCGGCGCCCAGCATCAGGCCCTGCTCCACTTTTTTCGTGCGCAGCCAGACTTGGCCCGCCATGCCGTCGCGGTGATGGTCTTCCGGGTGGCCTTCGTTGATATACGACAGGCTTACCGCATTGTAATTGCCTACCGGCTGCGTGTAGCTGATGGCGCCGACAAAGGTGCGCTCATTGGTCGAACTGACTTTCAGGGCGCCGGCCATGCCGGAGATATCCTGTGCCTGGGCGGACGGGGTGAGCGAGGCGGCCAGCAGGGCCAGGACGGTAAATGGTATGCGCATGCGGTTTCCAGTGACGGGTGAATACACCCTAACGATAGGCTGGCGCAGTGTCATGCGATTGAGCAAGAATCTTGCACATTGACTACATTTATGAACTGTATTGGCCAGAACTTGTCACAAGTGTATAAGAAAGCGGGAATGTGTGATGCGCGCCAATGATGAGGCGGGAGGGAGGCGCCGGCCTGGAAGGGCTGGCCGGCGCGAGGGTGCTGAATTGTGGTGTTACTGGCTCAAGACGACTTTTTCGGCAAAATATTCGGTCTCGCCGAAGCATTGCGTCGGCACGCCCTTGTGCTGGCTGTAGGTGACGAGGATGCGCTTGCCGGCGGCAGCCGTCAGTTGCTTCGCCACTTCTTCATCGCGCACGCTGAACTGGAATTTTTCCGGGATGGTGCCCGGCAGCGCCGTCAGCAGCAATTCACCCTCCCATGTCTTGCAAATCCAGCCCCGCTTGGAGAACTTTTGCAGGTAGCCCGCCCGTTCGCCTTCCGAGTACGAGAAGCTGAGGGCCATCCACGTGTACGCGGCCAGCAGCAGGAAGCCGGCCACGAGGAAGATGACGAAGGCGAAGGTGACTTTTTTGGTCGTAGGGGTCATGGTTGGGGGTGAATTGTTTAGTTGGAGAAAGAGTTAGTCTTTCCGGCCGGCTTTCCAGTTGAGGCCAAAGTTATATCTTTCGTCCATGGCCTGGTGCGCCGTGATTTTACCTTGGCCGCCGAAGTATTCCACCAGTTTTGTCACCTGCAGGTTGCCACCGTGGTTTTCCAGCATGGCGATGGCGCACATGGCGTGCTGGCTGTCGCTGTCGAGGCGTACTTCCACGGTCGGCTGGCCGGGGATCTCGATCGTCACCATGCCATCGGTGGCGGCCCAGTTTGGCACGCCTTCGTAGATGAAGGCATACACGAGCACGCGCTTGATCTGGTCGAAATGGGTGCCGTTGATGAAGATGTTTTCGCCGCTGCTGATGCTGCCCGTGCGGTCGTCGCCTTCCAGGTGAATGTACGGCGGACGGTCGTAGGCGCCCCAGCTGTTGCCCAAGGCTTGCACGGCGCTCTTGCTGCCATTGCTCATTTCGAACAGGCAGCCGATATCGAGGTCGATGCCGCCCGAACGGCTGGCCGGCTTGTTGAACAGCTTGCCCAGGAAGCCCGTGTCCAGCTTCGAGGCCGGCGCCTGGCCTTGCGACGCGTTCTGGTTCCAGTTCAGGTTGACCTTGATGCGGCCATAGCCGCCGCTGTCGCGCTTGTCGAGCGAGATTTTGTCGCCGCGTTTTTCCAGGCGGATTTTCGACAGCGAGATTTTATTCGCCGGTGGCGGTGGCGCTGCTGGCGTGGACACGGGAGCAGGGGACGATGCCCCCGCTTCGCTGCCGCCAAAGTGTTTCAGCAGCGCCGCCAGGCCGCCCGCAAAACCCTGGCCCACGGCGCCGAAGCGCCAGCTGCCGTCGCGGCGATACAGCTCGCCGATGATGACGGCTTTTTCGTCCTGGAAGTCATTGCCCGTGAAGGCAAACGTGGCTGCCTGGCCCAGCGCCATGCTGGAGTTGCCCAGCGCGCGCATGCTGCCCTGCTCCGTCGCCGCCGTGAAGACCAGCTTGTCGATCGAGGCGGGCAGACGGGAAAGGTCGATTTGGAACACGGAACGGGGGCCGTTCAAGTCCACCGTGATGGCGTTGTCCGGCGCGCTTTTCTGGTTGAAGAATACCATGTAGCGGTCGTCCGACAGCTTGCCGGCCGCATCGACGCCGAAGCAGCTGACGTCCACTTCCATCGAACCCGAAACGATATCGAGCGTGACGGCAAACGGGCCATTCAAGCCCAGGTCAGCCAGTTTGCCTTTTTGTCCGCGTGTGAAATTGGTCATGGTCGTGCAATCCCTTCGTCGCTTGAGAGTTGAGTCAATGAGATAGTCGGCAGGTGCGCCGGTGCCGCGTCGGCCACATGGCGGATGCCGAACAGGCGCGCCTGTTCGATGATGCGCTGCGCCCAGCTTGAGTGGGTCGCCACTTCACACATCGATTCCTGCATGCGGAACACGGCCGGGCTATCCGGGTCGATGATGCGCAGCGCCAGTTCGATGTCCGACTGCGCCACCTGGTAGTGGCGCTCGATTTGCGGCACCTGGTCCGGGTGGATGGCCGTCTTGGCGATCATGCCGTGCGCCATGTCCTGCGCCACTTCGGCATCGAGCCAGCTGCCCTGCGACAGGTGCTCGAAGACGGGCGCCGTCAGCTGGAAGCCGTGCGGCTTGAAGATGGTCACCAGGCGGCCGATGACCTGGCCCAGCGGCGTTTGATAGATGGTGCCGCTGGTGGGGCGGCGCAGTCCCAGCAGGGCCAATAAGTCGTTGCCGCCGATGCGCAGGGCCAGGATGCGGCGCCGCACTTCCGGCGCCGACAAAATGATGCGGAACTGCTTCATTTCCTCGTCGTCGAACACTTCCGCCGTTTCCAGCGTCGGCATCAGCAAGTGGTGCGTGTGGCGCACCAGCTCAAAATACGCGGCGAAATTGTGGCGCGTGGATTTCGGCAGCACGAAGCCGCTCAATTTGTCGGCGCCGGGCATGGCCAGCACGCGCGCCAGTACTTCGAGATTACGCACGCGCACGAAGCGCAAGGTATCGGACTCGTCGCACATGTTTTGCAGCGCCAGCGACAAATTGAACAGCGCGTAGCTGAGGTCGCGTTCCGCGATGGCGTCTTCGGTGCAAAGAATGACCGAGCGCAAATGGCTGAATTTGTCGCCATTGGCGATCGCCAGCAAGTCCTTGTGCGTGGTCGGCACATACATGGAGGCGCCCAGCGCCGCTTTATGCTCACTTTGTGGGTGTAGGGAGTTGTTATCCATCGACTGCGCTCCTGATAAGGGCGACCGCCTGGTAGGGCAGCGCCGGTTCTACTATGACGGGTATGGCTTTTTCCTGCGCCAGAAGCAGCAAATGTGCCACGTCCGGCGCATTCGTGTCGCGCACGATCAGGCGCTCGGGCACGCGGCGCAGCAGCACGCGCGTCGCTTCGCCGATGCCGGGCTTGATCAGGTTGATGTCGCTGATGCCGTATTCCTGCTGCGCGGCGGCCATGTAGGCTTGCGAGCGCGCCGCCATGGCTGGCGCATCGCTCGCTTCGGCCAGCGGGACGCCGCTGCTGGCGGCGATCGCCGTGGCGTCGGCCACCAGGCCGTCGGCGAAATCGCGCGACTGGTCGTGCGCTTCGAACTGCGCGTAGTACACGCAGCCGTGGAAGTCGTCGGGGCCGATGGCATCATTGAGCACGGAGCGGCTGACCAGGCCCGAGACGGTGGCGTTCAAAATGCTCGACGGGATCAGGTAGTCGCTGGCCGAGGCGGCGCAGGCGGCCGTGCCGGCCAGGTCGGCCAGCACGAACAGGCCGCCGTCGATGGCCGTGCCATTGGCCGCGTTGAAATCATTGACGGTCTGGCGCAGTTCGCGCGAAATCACGCCTTTGCCCGTCCAGCCGTCGACGAAGACGATGGAGGCGTCACTGTGGCCCTGCGCCAGGATGTACTTGAGGGCATTGGCATCGATGCCGCGGTCGCGGATGATGGAGACAGAATAATGGCTGCACTCACGCTGGAATACCTGGCGCAGCAAGTGCCCGAGGATGACGCCCACTGGCGTGCCGGCGCGCGCCAGCGACACCAGCGTGATGGCGTCAGTGCGGCGCGCCGCGATCAGCGCCGCCAGGCGCAGGCAGTCGCGCGCCATCTGCAGGCGGTTGGCCGCGAATGCACTCTGGAACAGGGACAGGTAGGCGGGCGAGGGCAGGGACTCTGGCGACAGCATCTCGCTGTAGTGGCGCTGGCCGGACTGGATCAAGCGCTCTTTTTCGGCCAGATCGAGGATCGGTTCGAGCGCCATCGGCGTGAGCAAAAACTCCACGTCTTCCTGGCGGTAGCTGCCGCTGAAATGCTGTGTGCTGTCGGTCATAGCACCGCCACCGTGAGTGCCGCCAGCTGGGTGCCGTTGGGGATGATGGCGTAATCGCAGGCTGCCATGAAACGCGCGTCCGAACGGCTGTCGCCCATGCCGAAGCTGAGAATGGGGCCATGTTCGGCTTCCAGCTCCGCGCGCAGGTAAGCCACGGCGCGCGCCTTGTTCAGGGTCTTCGGCAGCACGGCCAGGTTGTTGCCGTTGCGGTGGATGAAGTAGTCCGAACCTTCGGTGGCGATCCACTGCTGCAGCACTTGCTCTTCGATGTCGGCCAGGCGTTCGCCGCGCGCTTCATGGTCCTTGACGACGATGTAGAACGGCGTGTTGTAATCCTCGATCAGGCGCGCGCGCGAGGGCATGCCCGTCTTGATCTGGAAATCGTCGATGATGCGCATGGCGTCCTGCAGGCCGGGCAGCGCCGTCTGCATGTCGCTTTGCATCAGGGCCAGCCAGCCAGCGTCGAGCGCGCCGCCCGGCTGCAGCACGATGCCGCCGTAATCGAGCACGCTGTAGCTGGTAAACGGCAGGTCGACTCGGCGAAACGCGTCGCCATTTCTCGCCGTGGCGGGGATCAGGGTCATGCCGCTTTGCGCGAATTCAAAGAAGGCGCGCTGGCGCGCCGTCGTAAACGAGCAGGCGTCGCCATTTTTCAAATAGGCGGCCGCTTGCAGGTCGGTCTCGCCCGGGCATTTTTTCGGGGTCTGGAACAGTGTGTCGTCCAGATCAACAAACAGGAATTTCTTCAATTTTGGTCTCTGACTGAAAGTGGAACAGGCGGCCATTCAACTGGCCGGCGAGTTGCATGAGGGCCGGGCTGGCCGGCGTTTCATGGCAGATGAAAACGTGCTGGTACTGGCCAGGCGCCACGTTGTACAGGTAATTGGCGATGCCTTCGCCGTAATTGTCGTCGCAGTGGACGATATGGCCGACGGAGCCCCACGACAGGATGGGCGAGCGCGTGGTCGATTGCACGACCACGTTCTTGCCCAGGCTTTCCAGTTCGCGCGCGAGCAGGAACGACGGGTGCATGAATTCGCCCGTGCCCAGCACCAGCACGGAGTCGCCGGCGCCGATTTCCTGCGCCAGTTGCACCGCCAGGCCTTGCGGCGGGGTCAAGGCGCGGCCCACGCCGATGCGCCCGAAGGCGGGGCTGGCGCCGCGTTCCGCATTCGCTTCGAAGCGCTGCGCGCTGGCCGCTACCGGCGCGGGCGCATCGCCGGCCTGGAAGGCGTAGTGGCCGGACAGCGCCGCGCCTATGGTGGTGGGCAGGCCGAAACGCTGCGTGAGACCCGCGTTGGCGGCCTGGCCCATGAAATTGGTGATCACGCCCAGGTGCAGCTTTTCCAGCTGCGGATAGCGCGCGCGGCACACTTGCACCAGGTTGGCGAAGGTGTTACCGGTCGACGCTTCATCGTCGATCAGCACCAGGCTGCGCGCGGTGGAAAACAGCGCGCTGGCCGCGTCCGATAAATGCAAAAACTG
Source organism: Janthinobacterium sp. 78 (assembly GCF_003096775.1). Lineage (NCBI taxonomy): Bacteria > Pseudomonadati > Pseudomonadota > Betaproteobacteria > Burkholderiales > Oxalobacteraceae > Janthinobacterium > Janthinobacterium sp. 78. The sequence goes on from NZ_QENT01000001.1 coordinate 2,029,955, forward strand.
GCGCGGCGCGTGGCTGTGCGATTCCTCGAACTCGAAGAAGGGCACGCTGCCCACGCGGTAGCGCGAGCTGTGCAAAAACAGCGCTTTTCCATTCGGGTTGGCGCGCAGCCACGCCTCGAACACGCCCTGGCCCAGGCCGACGGCCGTTTCCGCCATGGCGATGAAGACCACGGGGCCGGGCAGGCTGGGGGGGATTTGCGCGGCCAGGTCGTCGTGGATGGCTTGCATGGCGCGCGGCGTGACGGGCCAGTGCTTGCCCAGCACCTTGGACAGGAACAGGAAGCCGCGCTTGGCGTTGGCGCGTGCGGCAAAGCCGATCAGCCAGTCCAGCGGAAAGCGCGCCTCGTCCACTTTCAGGGTCAGCTCACCCGTGGGCATCTGCTTCCTGACGCTTTTCATGGCAGCTCCACGGCGTAGGCGGCTTCGCCCACGCGCATGCCTTCGTGGATGGCGGGCACGCTGAGCTTGTCAAAGCCCTGGTCGAAGCCGGCCAGCGCCAGGTAGGGCAGGTTGGGACCCGCCGCGCACGCCATGCCGATGCCGCCCGACATGCGCGGGTTAATCTCCAACAAGGCCAGGCCGTTCGCGCCTTCGCGGAACTGGACGTTGAAGACGCCATTGAGGCGGTAGTCGCGCGCCAGTTTGTCGCAGGCGGCCAGCAAGTCGTCGCGCAGTTCGATCAACTGGCCGCTGCCGCCCCCGTGCAGCTTCTTGCGCGGCACGGCGCAAATCAGCTTGCCCTGGTCGGCGACGCAGTCGGTGCTGTATTCGTGGCCATCGAGGTATTCCATCAGCAGCAGGGTCTTGAACGTTGCCATCTGCGCCAGGCCGCTGCGCAGCTCTTGCGCATTGACCTGGTAGGCGGCACCGGCCAGCAGCAGCTGGGCGCTGCTGCGCTCTTCATCGAGTATGGCAAAGCCCAGGGCATACACGGATTCGGACGGCTTGATGCACAGCTTGCGATGCAGCGGGCGCAGCTCGGCCCAGGCGGCGTCGTATTCTTCGATGGTGGTGACTGCGCGGTAGTCGGCCGGGCGCGCCATGGGCAGATCGAGGCCGTCGCAGAAGCGTGCCTTGTCGTGCATCAGGTCCAGTACCTCTTCGGTGGCCACGCTGAGCACGCGCGTGCCGAGGGCGGCGAAGCGCGCGCTGGCGCTGCCGATCAGGCCCGCTTCCTTGCCGGGCCAGAAAATCGTGATGCCCCGTTCGCGGCAAAATTCCAGGCACCACTCGACATAGTTGTGGCCCGTCAGTCCCGACGGTTCGACCGCGTATTCGTGGGCCGACAAGAAGGCTGCCGCGTGCGCGTTCGTATTGCTGCACACGATGTGATAGCGCGGCACACCGCCAGTGGCGGCCATGTCGGCCTCGCGGATCAGGCGCATGGCCGTGCCGACCGAGGAAAATGTTTTGTTGAACCAGACTCTTTGCATGTACGGGGACCGGGTGAAAATAGGGGAAGCCGCGCGCAGGTGCGCGCGCGGGAATTCTAAACGGCCAGACTTAACCTGGCCTTAGATTTTTTTGAACTATAACGTTGAGCAGCAAACTAACAGCGCCTGACAAAACCGTAGCGAGCGGAAGGAAGAGGTGGCCGAGAAGCGCAACCGTACTCAAGTACGGTGAGCATCGCAGGCCGCCTATGCCGACGCGCAGTAGGTTTGGTCAGGTGCCTCTAACTAGCTTTGCCGCTGGCCGTCCATTTTAAAAAGGCGTCGCGGTTGCGCGAGCAGATGAAGACCTTGCCCGAGCCGGAAAAGCGCAGCACGATGCCTTCTCCGCTGGTGACGCTATTGACGATATTGCCGAGGAAGCCGCCGATGCCGCCGCCGCCCGAGCCGCCGCCCGTGGTCACGGAAATCTCGTATTTCAGGCTATTGTCCCAGCACACCACGTGGGAATTGTCGATCACGACATCCTTGCCCGGCTCGACGTCGAGCTGGAACATGGAGCCGAAGCCCGACACCACCACTTGCCCCGTGCCGGCCGTCTCCATGACGAAGAAGCCGCCCGACTGGGCGAACAGCGCGTTGCCGAGGCTCTGCGTGCGCACCTTCATTTCCGTGCCCGAGGTGGCGGCGACAAAGGCGCCGTCGTTGAGCAGGTACTGGCGCGCGCCCACGTCGACCACCTCGATGGCGCCCGGCAGGGTGGGCGAGAGCAGGCAGTCGCCGCTGCCGCGCACCGCTTCGATGTGCTGCTGGAAGAACGATTCGCCATTCGCGAAGCGACGCATGATGGCGCTGCCCAAGCCGCCCGTCATCTTGCCTTTCAAGTCCAGCGCCGTTTCCATCATCACCATCGCATCCGATTCGCAATAGATGGTTTCGCCCTGCTTCATGCTGACGTGGAGGAAGGGATCGACGTCGCCCGTGACACTAAATACTGGCATGATAAATCTCCAAAAAAAAGCCGCCTGAGGATATTCAGGCGGCTGCGTTTAGCTCATGAAAAAATCAAGCGTTGACGCCGAACGAACGGGCCAGAGGGCCCAGGCCGCCGTTGAAGCCCTGGCCGATGGCCTTGAACTTCCATTCGCCGTTGTAGCGGTAGATTTCGCCAAAGATCATCGCCGTTTCCGTCGAGCTGTCTTCGGACAGGTCGTAGCGGGCGATTTCTTTTTCGCCTTCCGCGTTCAGGCAGCGGATGAAGGCTTTCGAGACCATGCCGAAGTTCTGGCGGCGCGCGTCGGCGTCGTGAATGGTGACAGTGATGCTGACGCGGTCGATGTCGGCTGGTACGCGCGACAGGTCGATTTCGATGCGCTCATCGTCGCCATCGCCTTCGCCCGTGGTGTTGTCGCCCGTGTGGACGACGGAACCGTCGGTCGACTTCAGGTTGTTGTAGAAGATGAAGTCAGAGTCGCCACGGACTTTGCCGTCGCTTTTCAGGAGGAAAGCACTACCGTCAAGGTCGAAGGTGGCGCCATCCGTCGAACGAGGATCCCAGCCGAGGCCGACGATGATCTTCTTCAGGTTCGGTGCTTCCTTGCTCAGGTTGACGTTGCCGCCTTTTTGCAAACTGATTGCCATGTGGTGCTCCTTTTAGTAATTAAACTCAAACATTCCTTCATGGGATGAGCGCAAGGCGCTCGTGCCATTACTCTCATAACTGGGGGCGCAACCCCCGATTTCAAGCTTGTGCCGCGTGCCGTTTGCGATAACGCAGGGATGACCACAGCGAGACCAGGATGAAGGCCACGCCCGACAGGCCCGTGAACCACTCCGGAATATGGTACTTGACGGACGCCAGCATGATCAAGGCCAGGATGCCGATCGCATAATGGGCGCCGTGCTCGAGGTAGACGAATTCGTCCAGGGTGCCCTTGTGCACGAGGAAGACCGTCATCGAGCGCACGAACATGGCGCCGATGGCCAGGCCCAGCATGATGATGACGACGTCGTTGGTGATGGCAAAGGCGCCGATCACGCCGTCAAAGCTGAACGAGGCATCCAGCACTTCCAGGTACAGGAAGCCGCCGATGCTGCCGCGCGCGACCGTTTTGACCAGGTCGCCATTGCCGCTTTTGGCTGGCGCGGCGCCTTCTTCTGCGTCATCCTGCAAGTCCGGTTCGCCTTCTTCCAGCAAGCCGCTGATCCAGTTGACGCCGATGTAGACGGCGATGCCGACGATGCCGGCAGCAAGCACGCTGTATTTTTCATCCGCAGGGCCCATCGCCACGCAGGCCGCCACGGCGCCCATGGTGATCAGCACGGCCAGGCTTTCGGTGCCCAGCGCGTTGACTTTTTCCTCTGCCCAGCCCAGCCAGTGCAATTCTTTTTCATCGTCGAACAGGAAGTTCAGGAACACCAGCAGCAAAAAGGCGCCGCCGAAGGCTGCCACTTGCGCATGGTTGTCCGTCAGGTGCTTGGCATACACGTCCGGCGTGGTGGTGGCCATGGTCCAGACATCGACCAGGCCCAGGCCCGTGGCGACGGAAACGATGACCAGCGGGAACAGCAGCCGCATGCCGAAGACGGCCACGAGGATACCGACCGTCAAAAACAGTTTTTGCCAGAATTCATTCCAGTGACGCAAGACCGAGGCATTCACCACGGCATTGTCGAACGACAGCGACACTTCCATGATGCCCAGCACGCCCGTGATCCACAGGGCATTGATCAGGCCGGGCATGCCGCCATGGCTGTAACCCCACCAGCCTGACACCGCCATCAGGATAAAAGTGACTAAAAAGGAAATTCTGAAATGCCGCATGAGGACCCCGTTGCAAGTGTGAAAGACGTTTGATTATCCGCGCCGCTGTGCGCGCCGCACTCAGTGTTGATACACGTCAATTGTTGTATATGCCATGATTTTATATTAGTTGCCGCCCGGGGCCGCGTTTTATAGTCTGACGCCAGACAGTTCTGCTGGCGCGGATGATCTGCGATAATTGCGGCGCGCCCGTCTCTCCAGACACACTCTCTACATATAAAAGAAGGAATTCTCGTGGATATCGCTTACCTCGTCACGCCCCTGATCGCCTGGATCCTGGTCGGACCGATCAAATTTCTGATCAACAGTGTCCGCACGCGGCAATGGGCGTTCGGCCTGGTCGGCAATGGCGGCTTTCCCAGCAACCACAGTGCCGTCGTGTCCAGCATGGCAACGTTGATCGCCTTGCGCGAAGGCATCGGGCACCCCGCCTTCGGTGTGGCTGTGACCCTGGCCTTCATCGTCATCATCGACGCCAACAGCCTGCGCCAGCACGTGGGCAAGCAGGCGGCGGCCATCAACCGCCTGGCCGGGGAAGCGGCCAGCGCCGCGCACAAGACCTTGCGCGAGCGCATGGGCCATACCCTGGTGGAAATCGCCGGTGGCCTGTGCACGGGCGTGGCGATCGGCTTCCTGATCAACACCGTTTTTAGCCGCTAAGCCCGCTTTCCCTGAAACGCAAAACCCCGCTTCAAGGCGGGGTTTTGCGTTTCAGGGCGTAAAAACTACGTTTCATCCATTGATTAAAGCATTACAGGAAACGGCCGATTGACATGCCCGGACACGCTCATGGATACTTTGGCGCTTGTGGTTTAAATAAAAATAAATGCTTGCTAACGCCTGCAGCCCTATCCGGGCCGTGGGGACGGTAGCGGTGCTATCTATCCGGAGAATTACCCATGTTGCGCAAAACCCTGTTTGTTCTGGCAATCGCTTCCGCCCTGACCGCCTGCGGCAAAGAGTCCAAAGATCCCGGCAAGGGTGACAAAGGAGCCAAGGAACAGGCGGGCGCCGCCGTCAATTTGCTGGTCTCCCCGGAAGACTTGCTGACCATCCAGAGCAATGCACTGGCCTCGGGGCCCGTCATCACCGGTTCCGTGCAACCGGAGCGCAACGCGGACTTGCGCGCCGAAGTGTCGGCTGTAGTAATCCAGGTCATGAAGGAAAATGGTGAAGTCGTCAAGCGGGGCGATGTACTGGTGCGCCTGGATGAAACGTCCATTCGCGACAGCCTCAATTCGGCCGAGGAAGCCAGCCGTGCCGCCAGCCAGGTGCTGGAACAGTCCGAACGCATGTTCCAGCGCATGAAAACCCTGCGCGCCTCGGGCATGACCTCGACGCAGGCGCTGGAAGACGCGGAAATTCGCCGCAACAATGCGCAAAGCGATCTGTCCGCCGCGAAAAGCCGCGCCGCCCAGGCCCGCCAGCAACTGCAGCGCACCCTCGTGCGCGCGCCGTTCGACGGCATCGTGAGCGAGCGCAAGGTATCGAATGGCGATACGGCGCAAATCGGCAAGGAATTGATTAAGGTCATCGATCCGACCAGCATGCGTCTGGAAGGCCTGGTGTCGGCCGACAAGATCGGTGTCGTCAAGGTGGGCCAGCCCGTGCTGTTCCGCATCAATGGGTATCCGGGCCAGGATTTCGCGGGCAAGGTGCGCCGTGTCGATCCTGCTGCCAATGCCGTCACGCGCCAGGTGGCCGTGCTGGTCGATTTCAACGACAAGGAACAACCGCGCGTGGCCGGCCTGTATGCGGAAGGGCGCATCGAGACGGACAGCATCAGCGCGTTGATGATTCCCGACTCGGCGCTGGTGAAGGCGGGCGACGTCACGTACACGTGGAAGGTCAAGGATAAAGCTCTGCATAAAGTCACACTGCGCATCGGCGCGCGCGATGTGCGCACGGGCCAGTGGGAAGTGCAAAGCGGCCTGGCCAGCGGCGATACCGTGCTGCGCACGCCCGGTTCGACCTTCAAGGATGGGCAGAAGGTGGAATTGACGGCAGCCAAGGCCGTGCCCGCTGCCGCCGTGGCCAGCAGCAGCACCGCCGTTGCCGGTAAAGGAAACTAAGCCATGTTCCTTTCCGATTTCAGTATCAAGCGGCCCACCGCCACCATCGTTCTGATCCTGGCGATGATGTGCGTCGGCTTGCTGGCGCTCAAGAAATTGCGCGTCAACCAGAATCCGGACGTTGAAGTGCCTTTCATCGTCGTCAGCATTCCTTACCCTGGCGCATCGCCCGATACGGTCGAGCGCGAAGTGGTGAACCGCCTGGAAAAGTCCTTGCAAAGCATTTCCGGCGTGACCGAGGTCAACAGCGATTCGAATGAAGGTTCGGCCACCATCTTCCTGAAGTTCTCGTTCAATTCCAATTTGATCGAAGCGTCCGACAATATCCGCAATGCGATTGCCGCCGTGCGCTACAAGTTGCCGACGGAAATGCGCGAGCCTATCCTGCAGCGCATCGACCCGGCTGCCGAACCGATCATGCAACTGGCGCTGTCGTCGAATACGCAAAGCCACGCGGAAATTTCGCGCCTGGCCGAGGACGTGCTGTCGGACCGATTCCGCACCGTCGATGGCGTGGCGCTGGTCAATGTGGGCGGTTCGCTGAAGCGCGAGCTGTCCGTGCTGCTGCGCGCGGAAAAATTGCGTGAATACAATGTGTCCGTCAGCGACGTCGTCACCGCCTTGCGCAACCAGAACACGAATGCCCCGGTGGGCAAGGTGCGCGGCATTCTGGACGAGAAAAGCATCCGCCTGGTGGGCCGCATCGAGTCGCCAAGCGACTTCGAAAAAGTGGTGATCAAGCGCCGCGGCGAGGAAATCGTGCGCCTGGCGCAAGTGGCCACCATCGTGGATGGCTTTGCCGAAGTCAACAGCCTGAGCATGCGCAGCGGCAAGCCCAACGTGGGCATATCGATTACCCGCGTGCGCGACGCCTCCACCGTCAGCGTGGCCAACAAGATCCGCGACATGGTGGCGGAAATCAATAAGACCTTGCCGAAAGGCACGATCCTGCAAGTGACGCGCGACGGCGGCGAAAACGCCCAGCATAGCCTGAACAACGTGATCGAATCGCTGGTGCTGGGCGCCGTGCTGACGATTTTCGTCGTCTACGCCTTCCTGAACTCGTGGCGTTCGACCCTGATCACGGCGCTGAGCCTGCCGACATCCGTGATTGCCGCCTTCATTGCCGTGTGGCTGTGCGGCTTTACCCTGAACTTCATGACCCTGCTGGGCCTGTCGCTGGCCATCGGCGTGCTGATCGATGACGCCATCGTGGTGCGCGAAAACATCGTGCGCCACATGCAGATGGGCAAGGATCGCCGTACGGCTGCGCTGGAAGGCACGGCCGAGATCGGCATGGCCGTGGCCGCCACGACGTTCTCCATCATCGCCGTCTTCATTCCCGTGGCCTTCATGCCTGGTATATCTGGCGAGTGGTTCCGTCCGTTTGCCTTGACGGTGACGTGCTCGGTGCTGGTCAGCCTGGGCATCTCGTTTACGCTCGACCCCATGCTGTCGGCTTACTGGGGCGACCCGGTCGAGGAACATGCGGCGCCGAAAAAGGGCATCGGCCGCGTGCTGGAGAAATTCAACCACTGGTTCGACCACCAGGCGGACCGCTATGGCCGCGTGATCGCCTGGGCCTTGCATCACCGCCGCTGGATGGCCGTCATCGCCTTCGGCAGCCTGGTGGGCGCCATTGCCCTGCACGCCACGCATGGCGGCACGAGTTTCCTGCCGGCATCCGATTCGGGCAATCTGATGATCAATGTGCGCACGCCATCGTCGAGCAGCATCGAGTATTCGCGTCTGAAACTGGAAGCGGCGGCCGTGCTGGCGCGCACCTTGCCTGAAACCAAGGATACCAACAGCTCCATCAATGCGGGCGGCGGAAGAGTGTATGTCGACATCGGCAAGCGCAACACCCGCAAGCGTTCGGCCAAGGAAATCGCGGTCGAGCTGCGCGAGAAGATGTCGCGTCTGGTGGGCGCCGAATACGTGGTGCAGGATGACTTGAGCAATGGTTCGCAAAAACCCATCCAGGTGGAATTCACGGGTCCGGATTCGCGTAAACTCATGGAAATTACCAACGCCTACATGGATAAGCTGCGCGCCATTCCCGGTGCCGTCGACGTGGGCCTGTCCGAGCAAGACCCGAAGAACGAGCTGCAGATTGAGCTCAACCGTGGCCTGGCCAACTCGATGGGCATTTCCGTCAATGATGCGGCGCAATCGCTGCGCGTGGCGTTTGCCGGCGTGGAAGTGGGCGACTGGGTCGATCCGACGGGCGAAACGCGCGACGTGGCCGTGCGCCTGCATCCCGATGACCGCGTGGCATCGGAAAACATCGAGCGCCTGCCGATCAGCGTGACGGGCACGTCGCAAATGGTGCCGCTCGACCAGATCGCCACCATCACCATGGGCAAGGGCCCGTCCGGCATCGAGCACAAGAATGGCAAGCGCACGATCACCGTGTCGGCCAATGCGCAAGGCCGCTCGAACGGTGAAGTGACGAGCGACGCCATGAAACTGGCCAACTCCATCGACTTCCCGCCCGGCTACGGCCTGGCGCTCGGTGGCGCCGGCCAGGACCAGCAAGAGCTGTTCACGGAAATGCTGATCGCGCTGGTGATGGGTATCGGCCTGATGTATTTGATCCTGGTGATGCAGTTTGGTTCCTTCACGGCGCCAGTGGCCGTGATGATGTCCTTGCCGCTGAGTCTGATCGGCGTGGTGGTGGCGCTGGTGATCACCAATAACACCCTCAACCTGATGAGCTTTATCGGCATCATCATGCTGATGGGGCTGGTCGCCAAGAACGCCATCCTGCTGCTGGACGCGGCGCGCAAGCGCGAGGAAGAGGGCCATGGCCGCGAGGACGCGCTGATGTATGCGGGCCGCATGCGTCTGCGCCCCATCCTGATGACGACGTTTGCGCTGATCGCCGGCATGTTCCCCGTGGCGCTGGGCTTGGGCGAGGGCGGCGAGTTCTACCGTCCATTGGCGATCGCCATCATCGGCGGTACCATCACCTCGACGATTCTGACCCTGCTGGTCGTGCCGACCTTCTATGACAGCATCGAAATCGCCCGCGATGGCGCCGTGGCCAAGTTCCACCGCCGCGCCGCGCGCATGCCCGTGATCGTGGCCATGATATTGACCTTGCTCGAATGCGTGCTGACCTTGCTGATGGTGCGCTTCGTCTACCGCATGCTGAAAAAGGCCGTGCTGTTCCTGATGGGACGCCGTACGCCGAAAGCGGCGTCGGTCAGCCTGCAAAAATAGTACCGGGCCAAGGCGCAGCTTGCGCTGCGCCGTGGTATTTCAAGAGCCTTCCTCGGAAGGCTCTTTTTTTGCCTGTCAGTTGACGCTGCGGACCGGTGTGCGCTAGCTGTTGCGCGGTGGCGGCGTGGTGCCTGTGCCTGTTCCCGGTGGAGTGCCGTTGTTCGGCGGCGTGGTCGATGGCGGCGTGGTCGTGCCATCGGGATTGGTGGTGGTGCCCGGTGTCATGCCTGGCGTGGCCGGCGTGGTGGTGTCCGGGTTGGTCGTGCCTGTGGTGCCGGACGTGCCGCTGGTGGCGGGCGGCGTTGCCGGCGCAGTGGCAGCGGGCGTGGCGGTGGTGCTGGTGTCGCTGTGTTTGTTGCAACCGCCCAGCAGCGCACAGACGATGGCGCTACCGAGGACGAGCTTGCTGGTGGTCAGGAGTGGAGCCGTCATGATTGTTCCTTTTCAGTGGAAGACTGTCGTGGAAACGCATGCCTCGCCAGATTGCGTATCTGAAACATGGCTGGCATCGCTTGCAAGGTTTAGAGCGGGTGGGCCGGCACAGGTTCACTGGACTTGCACAAGCCTGGTGCTGGCGGGGGCGGGCAGAGCGCTGGGTTTGACGTAGCGCAAACCCGCAATGGATATGGCCAGTTGGGCCAGGGCAGGATGCCCTGGCCGCGTAATGACATTTATTTAGCGGCAGGGGCCTTGCTCACTTCCACCTCCCAATCCACGCCCGAGGCGACGTGGTGTTGGGCGGCAAAGTCACCCTGGCTGATGGCGATAGCGACGTCGAGCAGGCTGTTCAGGTAGACCAGGGGCTTGCCCTTGGCGACGCCGCCAAACGTGTGCTCGAAGGGCGCCGTGACCTTGGCCACTTGCTTGCCCTTGTGCAAGATGCGCACTTGCAGCGGGTCATGCAGTTTCACCTGTAATTCGTCGAGCAGCGATTTCGGAATATTCGTCCACACATTGCCATATTTCACATCCAGCACGGGCACGATGCCGCGGATGGTATTGCCGTCGCGGACAGGTTTTTGATAGGCGATCTTCACCACGGATTCGCTCGGCAATGGCGGGCCCACCTGTTCATAGCTGATGGCGCCGGACGCCAGGCGCGCACCGACATACGCGTACACGTCGCGGCCATGGAAGGTGTACGACTCGGCGGATCCCGCCAGGCGGTTGACCTTCTCATCGATTTCACGCAATTCGGCCACGCCATCGCGCTCGGCGATCAGCGTGAACAGGCCATTGTCCGGCCCCACGAAGTAGCGGCCACCCTTGGTTTTCAGCACCACCGACTTGCGGTTGGTACCCACGCCCGGATCGATGACGGAAACAAACACCGTGCCTTGCGGCCAGTAATTGGCCGTCTGGTACAGGCGGTAGGCGCCCAGCCAGATGTCGTAGTCGGGAATCTGGTGCGTGAGGTCCGAGATAGTGAGCTTGGGGTCGACGCCATAGGCGACGCCATGCATGGCAGACACGGCGCCGTCGGCCGTGCCGAAGTCCGTCATCAGTACCAGCGGTGCGGCAGCCTGGGCGGGCGACAGCAGGAGGGCGCTCAGGCAGGCGCCGGCGACGAGGTGGAAAATTTTCTTGATGATCATGGGTTCTTTCCGTAACGTTAAAACGTGTAGCTGAGCTTGGCGTAGAAATACGCGCCGTTCACGCCGATGGGGTTGATGAAATTGTAGGGCAGGGCGCCGCCATACGTGGCGTTATTCGTTTCACGCACGCGCTGCGGATAGCGGTCGAGGATGTTGTTGCCGCCCACGCTCACCGTCAATTGCTTGCTGAGTTTCAATTGACCTTCCAGGTCCAGCGACCAGACGGCGCCGAAGCGCTGTGCGGGGATGCCGTCGATCAGGGGCGCATCGCTGTCGTACGAGAAATCTTTCAGCTCGCCGAAGCGCGTGGCGCGCGCCTGCACGCCCCAGCCAGCCGTCTGCCAGTCGGCGCCGAGTATCAATTTGCTGTTCGGGGACGCATGTTTGATGCGGAACAAACTCGTCTCCGTCAGCAGGGTCAGACTTGGATCGATATTGGACAGCGCGGCGGAACTCTGGCGTACCTTGTCGAGGCTGGTCTTGTTCATGTTCAGCGCCGCGTTCAGGTTCAGCTTGCCTGACGTGAACGCCAGGTCGTGGTTCAGCACCACGTCCAGGCCCTTTGTGCGTGTGTCGAGCAGGTTGGCCAGGTAGGCCACGGACTGGATGTCGCTGCGGCCATTCGCGGCCAGGTAGGCGGTGACGGCGTCGCTCTGCAAATCGCTCGAGCGCGTGATGCGGTCGCGGATGCGGATCACATAGGCGTCCACCGTCACGCTGGTGGCGGCCGCCGGTTTCCAGGCCAGGCCCAGGGAGACGTTGGTCGACTTTTCCGGTTTCAGCTGTTGCGCGCCGAAGCTGCGCGCCAGCGGGTCGCTGGCCGGCAGCAGGGCCGATGTTTGCAGGGCCGTGCCATCGGCGTTGAAGTTCAGTGTGGCGAAGCGGAAACCCGTCTGCACGAGGGCCGGTGCGCGGAAGCTGTTCGACAGCGAACCGCGCACGAGAAAGGTGTCGGTTACTTTATAGCGCGTCGACAGCTTGCCCGTGCTGGCGCTGCCAAAGTCGCTGTAATCAGAATAGCGGGCGGCGGCGCCTACCAGCAGGCGCGGCGTGAGGTCGCTTTCCACGTCCGCATACACGGAGCGGATTTGCCGGCTGCCGTCGTAGGCGTCCGATGGGCGCAAGCCCGGTCCCGCCTGCGCGCCCGGTGGCGCGTCGGTAAAATTGCCGGCCGCATACGAAGCGGGGTCGCCGGCCGAGCTGGTGTAGGTTTCGCGCATCCATTCGGCGCCCACCGCCAGGCTCAAAGGGGCGGGCAAACCGATGTCGATGCTGCGCGTGGCATCCAGGTTCAAGGCGTTCTGGCGGAAGTCGAAGCCGGCCAGCTTGAAACGCGTGGGGCTGGCCGCGCCCAGCGAAGCGTTGACGGAGTGGCTCACGCCGTAGTCAAAGCGGTCGCTGCCGTGGCGCGCGCTGGCGTCCCAGTTCCACTCGCCCGTGCTGCCGCGCACGCCGGCCACGATGCTGAGGTCGCGCTTGTCGCCGTTGGTGACGGGGCGGTAGCCGTTCGGATACAGGGCCGGCACATTCGACGGGTCGCCCGGATAGCGGAAGTAGGCGCTGCCGTCGGATTTGCGCTCGTTGAGGGTGGCAAACGAGTACAGATCCAGGCCATTCGCGAGGGTGAGCTGGGTGTTGTAGAACAGGTAGTTGTTGCGCTGGCGCGAGTCGCCCGACTTGAACACCACCTTGCCGTCGAGCGCCTGGTCAGCCGGCGTGAAGTTGTAGGAAGTCCAGCCCGCGTCGCTGGGGCCGGCCCGTTCCGTGGGCGAGCGGCGCCGCGTTTCCGCGCCGAAGCGGAAGAATCCGGCCTCGCCCAGCGGCACGCCATAGTCGGCGTTGACGATGACGGTCTGGCCATCCGTCAGGGTTCGATCGGTCGGGTCGAAATGCGTGTGGTTGGTGCCATAGCTGACGGAGGCGGCGCCGCCCGTGCGCGCCTTTTTCAGCACGATGTTGATCACGCCCGCCACGGCATCGCTGCCGTACTGGGCGCCGGCGCCGTCGCGCAGGATTTCGATGTGGTCGATGGCGTTCGGCGGAATGGCGTTGATGTCGACCGGTACGGTGCCGGCAAAGCTGCTTTCCGTGTCCAGCACGGCGCTCGTGTGGCGGCGCTTGCCGTTGATCAGCACCAGCACCTGGTCGGGCGCGAGGCCCCGCAGCTGGATGCCGCGCACGGAATCCGACGCGCCGCTCGACTCGATGCGGGGGAAGTTGATCGACGGCGACAGGTTTTGCAGGGCCGCGCCCACGTCGCCAGTCGACAGCGCATTGCTCACTTCGCGCGCGCCGAAACGGTCGATGGGCACGCTGCTGTCGAAGACGGTACGGTTGCGCGCGCGCGAGCCGACGACGGTGACTTGGTCGATGCTGGCGCTGGCCGTTTCATTGGCGCTGCCGGTGGTAGCTTGCGCATCTTGTGCCCAGGCGGACGGTGCGCCCAGCATGGCGCAGGCCAGCACGATGGCGCGCAGCGGCGTGGCGGGAGTGGCAGATACAGGATAGAAGTGGCGCGGATGCACGGCGTGGTCCTTTGGGCTCGATTAGTGTCGGTGTGGAAACAGTTGCCATGAGCTTAAGGGAGGCGCCCGCCGGCGCTAACGATTCTTTCTGGATATGCTTATGCTGTTGTTTTTATGCCGCCAGGAACGCAGCAGGGAAGGCGTGATGTAGGCAAGGCGTGCTGTCGATAGCGTCCACGCAGGCCTCCGAAGGATCAGGATTTGGGCGCGGCCGGCATGTCGGGCTGGGCCGTGACGGGGGTGCCGGCCGCTTCCAGCGGCGCGACGAAGTTGCACAGGTCCAGCTGCAGCTTGCCGTGCCTGCCCAGGGCGGGGTTGAAGGCATACGAGGTGATGCCGCAGTTGGGCACGTCGGCCGCCTTGTCGATGGCCAGGATGGCGTGCTCGTCGCAGCGTTCCAGCAGGTAGCGCAAGCAGTTGACGATGACCTGGTGGCCGACGATCAGCACCCGTTCGCCCCGGTATTCGCGGGTGATGGTGTCGAGCACGCTGCGCAGGCGCAGGATGACGTCGCACCAGCTTTCGCCGCCCGGTGGGCGGAAGTAAAATTTGCCGACGTGCTGGCGCTGTTCGTACAGTTCCGGGTACTTGCTGGCGATGCCGTGCACGGTCAGGCGGTCGAGAATGCCGAATTCCTTTTCGCGCAGGCGCTCGTCGGCCACCACGGAGTTCAGGCTGTCCGCATCGAGGCGCGCCAGCACGGCTTGCGCCGTCTGCTGCGCCCGCACGTAGGGCGAATACAGCACGACGGTCGGTTGTTGTTCAGAGGGGAGGGTGGCGAACCAGTCACCCAGGGCGTGCGCCTGGTGCGCGCCAAGCTCGGAGAGGGGGACGTCGACATCGCGCTCGGCGATGGCGATCAATAACTGTTTTTCCGCTTCGGCTGCATCGCGCGCCACGTTGCCGGCACTTTGGCCGTGACGCACGATCCAGATTTGCTGCGGCCATTTCTGTTCCATCGCCTTGCGCCTTCCTCTGTATTTATTGTGAATAAATATAGACGAAAGCGGCAAGGCGCGGCGCGCCGGTGGATGGCTTCTTAGGCGGCGTGTTCCGCTTCGTCCAAGTCGGGCGCGTCGTCGCTGTTGTAGACGGCCAGGTCGGTCTGTCCCATGACCCGGCTGGTGACGGTGCCGGCCGTGATCGAGCCGCTGACGTTCAGGGCCGTACGGCCCATGTCGATCAGCGGTTCGACGGAAATCAGCAAGCCTGCCAGTGCGACGGGCAAGTCCATGGCCGACAGCACGATCAGCGCGGCAAACGTGGCGCCGCCGCCCACGCCGGCCACGCCGACGGAACCGATGGTGATGATGGCCAGCAAGGGCAGCAGGAAGCTGACGGTGAACGGGTCGACGCCGACGGTAGGGGCGATCATCACGGCCAGCATGGCTGGATAGATGCCGGCGCAGCCGTTCTGGCCGATGGTCGAGCCGAACGAGGCGGCGAAGTTGGCGATGCCTTCCGGCGTGCCCAGGCGCTGGGTTTGCGTCTGCACGCTCATCGGGATCGAACCGGCGCTCGTGCGCGACGTGAACGCGAAAGCCAGCACGGGGAAGACTTTTTTCACGAAGCGCAGCGGGTTCAGGCCCACGCCGGCGATGATGGCCAGGTGCACGAGGAACATCAATATCAGCGCGCTGTACGAGGCGACGACGAAGTTGATCAACTTTAAAATGTCCGTGTAGCTCGACGAGGCCACCACTTCAAACATCAGCGCAAACACACCGTACGGCGTCAGGCGCAGCACCAGGGTGACCATGCGCATGACGATGGCGTGCGCCACTTTCATGAAGCTTTCGAAGGAAGCGAAGATTTCCGGTTTTTTCGCCGCGATGCCCGTGGCCGAGATGCCGATGAAGATGGAGAACACGACGACGGCGATGGTCGACGTCTTGCGCGCGCCCGTCATGTCGAGGAAGGGGTTGGTCGGCACGAAGCTGACCAGCAGTTTCGGCAAGGACAGGGCTTTTGCCGTTTCCAGCGAGCCTTGCAGCTGCACGCCACGCGCCACTTCGGCCGCGCTCGAGGTCAGGCCGACGGCCGTCAGGCCGAACAGCTTGGCCATCAAAATGCCCAGCGCGGCGGCGATCGTGGTGGTAATGAGCAGGGTGCCGATGGTCAGCGCGCTGATCTTGCCCAGGGAACTCGCATCCTTGAGTTTTAGAATAGCGGAAATGATGGAGACCATAATCAGCGGCATGATGATCATTTGCAGCAGTTTGACATAGCCGCTGCCGACGATGTCGATGTATTCATTGGTGCCCGCGATGATGGGCGAACCCGCGCCATACAGCGCTTGCACGGCCGCACCGAGCAGCACGCCCAGGCCCAGGCCCGTAAAGACGCGCACGGTAAACGTCGCGTGTTTGCGTTGCTGCTGGAACATGAAGGCGAAGACGAGCAACGCTACGAGCAGGTTCAGAATGATGTTAATTGCCATGAAGGGGCCTTATCTTGGTTTTATTCGAGACTGCACGCAGCACATAAAACTGTACTACCACTGACAGCTGCCCCAGCCCGGGGCGGAAGGGCAAACACTGTACAGTACTATGGTGGCGTTTTGCGCAATACCGCTGCGAATATTACGCTATATAAATATGCTTCACAGGCATAAGCGCAGGAATAGGTCTGCCGGATGATTGTGAAAAGGAAGATTTCATGCCAGCATTGCACGTTTGTTCGTTTGCTAATCTGGCGTACTATTTTAAGGAAAAAGATGAATGCTTTAACGGAAGCCCAAGTACTCGATGCGGAAGAGCGCTTGCGCCTGGCCATGATGGCCTCCGACGTGGCTGTATTGAATGTGTTGCTGGCCGATGACTTGTTGTTTACCAATCACCTGGGGCACTTGCTGAGCAAGCATGCGGACCTGGCAGCGCACGAGCAGCGCCTGCTGACCATCACGGACTTGCGCGCCTCCGAGCGCCATGTGCGCATCAACGGCCACGTGGCCGTGGTCTCCGTGCGCATGCAGCTGACGGGCAGTTATCACGACGTGGAAACGCATGGCGACTTCCGTTTTACGCGCGTCTGGACGCAGGACGCGGCCGGCGCGCTGCAAGTGACCGCCGCCCATTCGGGCGTCGTGGCTTGAGGAGCAAGGTTTAGTGGATCATCGTTCCAAAGGGCAGCTGTTTGAAGCTGTCATCGCCGCCGGCCCAGCCACCCTGGCCGTCACGGCCGGCTATCCGGTGCTGCTGTACAACCTGGTGCGCACCTGGGCCGACGCCCCCGGAGACCATGCCCTGGCCGCTCTGCTGCTGACGGGTGGCGTGTGGGTCTTGCTGGAATTCTGGCGCATTGCGCTGGCGACGGTGGCGCGCAAGGCCTATGCGTTCAACTGGCGCTTCTGGCTGGCCATCGCCGCTTTTCTTGCCTGCTTCGTGCGTTTCGTGCCGGACATGCCGGCCGGATTAATGCTGCTGTTGCTGGTGTTGCCGGCGCTGGCGTGGATACATTTCATTTTGCTGCAGATTAAGCGGCCGCGCGACCTGTAGGTTTTACTCTTCCTCTTCGGCTTCAACTTTTAGCCAGGCTATCCGCCCATTGCCCGCCTCATGCAGATGCGCCAGCAGGGCGGTGGCCGCCGTTTCCGCCAGGCTGAAGTCGAACAGCACGGCGTCGCCGTGTTCCACGTTCAGCAAGGTGGCGCCGGCGCCATCGAGTTCGCGCCGCAGCATGCCTTCCATCGCATATGGCACCGTGCAGCGCAGGCTGCGCTGGCGCACGATGGCCGTTTTTTCCGCCTGCAACAACGCTTGCGCCACGCTGTCCGTGTAGGCGCGCACGAGGCCGCCCGCACCCAGCTTGATCCCGCCAAAGTAGCGCACGACAGTCGCCAGCACGCCTTCCAGGTCCTGGTGGCGCAGCACGTCGAGCATGGGCCGCCCGGCTGTGCCGCTCGGTTCTCCATCATCGACGGCCGCCGACTGCCCACCCGCCAGCAGGGCCCAGCACACATGGCAGGCGCCCGGATGCTGCGCCTTCAAGTCATGGACCACCTGCTGCGCGCTGGCGCGGTCCGTCATCGGCTGCACGCAACCGATGAAACGGCTTTTCTTGATGATCAGTTCGCTGTGGACGGGAGTGGCAATGGTAAACGGCATGGCGGGTGCGAAGGCGGGCAAAGCAGCATGATAGAGGAAATGCGCGCCGGGCACGAGTCAGTCCCCCCGTTCACGCGGCCGCGGCCACCAGTTTGCGCAGCGCCGTGTCGCGCACTTGCAGGATATCGAACAGTCCCAGCGCGTGCAGGGCTGGCAAGGCGTCGACAATGTCGCGCTCGGCGACGGCCTTTTCGTCGATGCTGCTGGCGTCGTCCAGCCATAGCCTGGCATTGGCGAGGAAGGCGCCCACCGTGCCCTTGCGCACGGTGACGCCATTGAACTGGCCCTGGTTTTGTTGATCGGCTAATACGTCTTCTGCACGCATGGTGAACTCCTGAAGGTTGGAAAGACTTCACTGTATGATGGCTAGATTGTCTTGCCTGCGGTGTTTATGTCATTCGATACGTCAAATCCGCCAATTTTTGCAGCATCGTCGTCGTCGCCGCTGCGCGCCCTGCGCATTGCCCAGCCGCAGGAACGGGTGACGGCGGCGCACCACCATGCCAGCGGCCAGCTGTTCGGCGCCATGCGTGGCTTGCTCTCCGTTGCCGCCGACAGCGGGCAGTGGGTGGTGCCGGCCAGCCACTGCGTGTGGATGCCGCCCCATCACGTCCATGCGCTGCGCTCGCACGGCCCGTTTGCGGGCTGGAGCGTGTATGTGGACGAGGCCAGTTGCGGCGGCTTGCCCGCCGCGCCTTGCGTGATGCGCGTCTCGGGCTTGCTGCGCGAGGCGGTGGCCCGCGCCAGCACTTGGGACGAGGGCGCGCTGGACGTGCGGCAAGCCCGCGTGGCGGGCGTGATCCTCGACGAGATCGCCGCCGCGCCGCACGAATCCTTCGGCTTGCCCTTGCCCACGGACCCGCGCCTGCTGCGCGTGGCGCGCGCCGTGCTCGATGACCTGGCCGACGAGCGGGGCGTGGAAGCGCTGGCCGCCTGGGCTGGCGTATCCCCGCGCACCCTGGCGCGCCGTTTCACGATCGAGACCGGCTTTACCCCCTCCGCCTGGCGCCAGCGCGCCCGCATCCTGCGCGCCCTGGAATTATTGGCCGCCGGCCAGCCGGTCACGACGATTGCACTGGACCTGGGCTACGACAACGTCAGCGCCTTCATCGCCATGTTCAAGCGGGTGATGGGCGTGACGCCGGGTAGATATGGGGAAGGGCATGGCAGTGAATCGAGCAATATCGGTGTTTGATAAAGTGCAACTTGCTGCAGATAGAGACGGCCAAGGCTGAAATCGTGTATGAATGCCGGACCTGAACCCGGCACTCTGTGACCCCGGCACTCCGCGTGCTCAACTGGATTTTTCAACGCAATAGACCATAAGCAGTCAGTTGACCCAGTAATAAACTGCAGCTCAAGAAATTTCGAGTTGGCTTGCCGCCTACCTTTTATGGATTCTCAAAAAAACCGCAAAGGGTTACAGCACGGAGCTTATCTTGCGCTCCGTTAACGTACGAAGAGCACGGCCGTAGCGACTCATCCCATCCCAATCAATGACTTGCTTTCCTCCGGTATCGGTCATCACTGGTACCATGATCCGGGTTGCTTTTAGGCGCTCCAGGGATGCTCCGTTGCCCCATCGGAACTTGCTCATCTGCTCGCGCAGCAGTGCGACGAGAATCAATCCGTTGTCGTCTGAAAGTTTGTGGTGCCGAAGAACTTGTATTTCCTTGCTCGAGTAGAAGGCCTTTGGCTGATAGAACACAGTAGACGTTGAAACCCCTATTGTGATTGCATTCCCTGTGTTGGGCGGATCGATGCCTTGATGCGGTAGAAACGTCCCAATTCCGTTTCCGCCGCCTGAACGTGCAACATAAGGTACCGATGGAGTGCCGGATGTGATTGCTTTGCTGAGATCAAACCACTTGCCGGCCGCGCGCATTGATTCAAAAACATCGGTGATCAGCTTAGGTGCGTAACTCAACTCAGGCAGTACAGTGCTGTCTGTTGGAACTGACTTTCGAACGGTCTGCACGCGTTTCTTAACATCATCCATCAGCTTTTCACCAAGACGCGTCAAGCCGTCCCAATCAACAACCTGCTCGCCAGCGGAATTGGTTGTCACTGGGACCATGATTTTCTGGCGGCCAAGCCGACTCAGTGTCAGTTTGTAGCCGTAGCCGAACTTGGGAACACATTGCTGTGTGAGCATACTCGCGATCAACAACAAGGCGGGCTCTTTGGCCGAGTCGCACAGCGGCTTTAATGCGATAATAACATCCGATGCGCTAAACGGAGCAGGTTGGTATTTTGCGTGACCGGTCCCGCCGTCGCCGTCGTAAATCAGGGTCAGCCATCCGCCCGGGAACAACAGAGGCGTATCTGCGAAATCAGTGATACTGTTGTTCACCCGCGAACCGCCGACAAACAGCGTCTGACCCGGAAGTCTGTCTGCCGCGTTTAGGCGCTTGCCCTTATACGCATGGAACAGCCCTTCTTGCTGTCCCTCTACGCTTACAACATATACCGGTGCGAAGGTTAGACTGTTGTATATGTTCATGCGCATTCCGCCTTGTCATCAGATGAATTGGCAACAGAATGTGATTTGGCCGGATCGATGAGATCGCCATAACCGTGAGCATGCATATCGACTTGCCACGCAAGGTAGTCTGCAATAGTAGTCATGAAGTCTTCAACCGACGGTGGCTGGTCATTGAAGTAGAAATACGAGTGCTGCCATTCATCTGCCGCCGTTATCTCCGAGCGGACGATAAAACTCGTGTCATCGACCGTGTCGCCTCGCAAGACTTCGAGCAAATGCTTGCGTCGAGATGACGCCGTTCCATCATCGGTGAGCCCGCGGTTTTTCTGGACTTTGTATCCGTCGTTTTGGAAATTTATGAACTTGACCTTTGCGTCTTTTGAATGCGCCCTGCCTGCTGTGAATAGCGCGATCACAGGATGCACTGAAACCCCTGAATCCGCGAATGTTGCGTTGTTCATCGTGATTACCGCATCAAGCGAATGCTTTGACAGAATCGACGCCTTGCGGCTCTTGTCTTCTGTGGTTTTGCCGACCATTGCCGATTGAGGAACGATCGCTGCAAGCCGCCCGCCCGGGTTTAGGAACGACAACGCTTTTTCAATGAAAGCTAACTCCGACAGATGGCGCGTAGTCCCGTCTTTCGCCTGCGAATATGGAGGATTCAAAAGCACCTTTGTGAATCCATGCCCCAGCACCAAGTTGCCTTTGTCGTCGAATTTATCGCCGCGCATCTCGTGCATCGGGGCTTCGAAAATCGAATCTCGGCGGAAGTTCGCCTTGCCGTCGCCGCGCAAAATCATGTTCGTTGTGCCGATGGCAAACAGTTTATCCTGCAGTTCTATTCCATGGAGCCGATTCTTGCGAATGTCATTTCTCGTCGTCTCGTTGTCGCCGGCATCTTTGAACATTCGGTGCATCGCGGCGATAAGGAACGATGCTGTGCCTGCCGCAGGGTCAAGCACCCAATCGCCAGAACGGACGTCGATAAGGTCGACCATCAGCGACGTAACGTGCTCCGGCGTAAGCACGATGCCCAACGTGTTGCCGTCGCCGCCGCCGTATGAAATGAACTCATGGTAGAAATTGCCGAGCACATCGAAAGAAACCATTGATGGATCGGTGACGACTTTTTGGACCTCCGTCTTGAGTATCTGCGTGAACCACTTGAGCGGGCTCATTCCTAGATCATCACGCGTGCGGTTCAGCGGAATAGACTGGTTGATGAAAGAAAATTGGTCTAGCAATGTGCCGATCTTTTGCTGCGGCCCAAATCCCTTCGAGATCATGTAATCATGGGCTGCCTTGTAAATTTTGGCCCCATCCCAGTCGTCCGGCAGCTTTTCGTCATATAGACCTTTCAGATCGTCGACGTCGAAGCCAGGCTTTTCTAAAGCTAGCAAAATTGCAGACACGAGTGGGGCTTTGCGATGATTCTCAACTGAACCATAGTTGCGCATTCCCTCATGCAACTTAGAAGCGGCTGTTTTCACGGTGTCTAACCGGACTTCCGCTTGCGGCTTGTTCCCGAGCACTGCGACCGAGTGGTATTCGGAAACCGCATCAGCCCCGAAGACATCAAGGTTGTCTAGATCGTCGAGCAACTTGATCTGACCGGGCGCAACGTATGCCACTGCGATTTCATGGTGTCGCTCGTCGCCGCCGATGCCGACAGCGAAGATGCCTTTTTTATGCGGCGCTCCATTGCGCAACATCACCAGCGCATAATGAAGCGCGCCGTTGAGCGCGTAATTCTCTCTGTGCGGGAAGTCTGTGGCCACTTGGCCTTCTTTGAGAAAGCGTGCAAAGCGGGTTTCCTTCTTGTCTTCGATAATAACGATGAATCCATCGACGACGAACACAAATTCTGGCTTTCCCTCGCCCTTACCTGCCTTCGTCTTGGAACCGCCCGCAAGTGCCTTGCGCTTCCACTCAGGGCCGCCTTCTTGCTCCCAAGGTCTTGTTTCTCCAATTTCGCGCAGAAGGTCGCGCACAAATTGATCGGTTCCCTTCTCGTTCTTGTTCTCGTTTTTCTTATTCGTCAGCACCTTCAATTTGTTTCCGCCACCCGTTGTGTCTTTACGTGCTTCGAATTCTTTTTCCGACTTAGCCATTCCATCCTCTGATTTTTGTTTCTATGTTAATAGTCTTGTCAAAGCAAAAGACCACCGCTGATAGGCATTGTTGCTCGTATATTCGACGATTTTTTGACTTGAAATCTTGTCCCGAAGGTTGCTAGTGCGACTCGCGCAAGCTGAGCAAGACTGCTCTAGAAGTCCTGTTTCTAGCCGCGGTAACTGTTTGTGGGATGCGCAGCGTTCTCGGGTTGGTCTGCATCCCAAACCCATTATTTTTGGAGCTAGCTGCATCTCTCTTCTTTGCATTCCGACTGCGGGGTTGTCAGGCGTATGGTATCGCAAATTGGCATGGTGCTCAGCAGAAACCAATCAAGCTTTAGGCAAACGCCCCGGGCTGATCGCCGGTATTGAGTGCCGGCCGACCTTCTGAGAAGCGTGGAGAAAATGAGATAGTCGTCACATTAATTATTAAGCAACTGAAATACCCCGAAGCCAATGCACACTGCGTCGAAATTAACGGTAAGTGTCCGGTGCATTGCTGATTGACTCAGATCATCGGTCCAAGACCTGAAAAGGCCGATCTACTGGTGTAGCCTGTTTGACTGCGTGCAGAGCACGCCTGGCTTTTTGAATGTCTGCTATTTCCCAAAAAAACGTACGCTGTACGGCAGGTACTGGCCGAAGGCGGAAGTTTGCCATATCTCAGTGTATGAGAGTAGTTGCCTTCAGGGTAAATATAGTTTTCCGGTCGTATGAGTGCAGACGAGTAGGCAAGGAACTGTGGTCATAGCGTCTGAAGCAGAACGCGCGGCTTAGAGGTTGCAGCCGGCGAAAGACGAGGGAATGCTCGAAAAGATTACCGGACCCCATTCGGAGCGATTGGTCAGGTAGTCAAGCCGTGCCATTTTCCCTGTCCCAAGGCAGGTTTGGATCTGCCTGATGAGAGAAAAAGTCCGCTGACCCTGAGAGCAAGGAGAGGCGGGAGGTCTACCGAAGCGACCAGAGATGGAGCAGAATAGCAAAAAGCCCACGAACCGAAATTCGTGGGCTTTTCTGAAGTATTTGGTAGGCCGTGCGGGATTCGAACCTGCGACCAACGGATTAAAAGTCCGCTGCTCTACCAGCTGAGCTAACGACCCAAAAACTTTTTACAACTGAACTGCGGTAACACTGTGCGGTGCGTGCTTGCCATGAAGACTTGCAAACGAACCACAAATTCTTGGTAGGCCGTGCGGGATTCGAACCTGCGACCAACGGATTAAAAGTCCGCTGCTCTACCAGCTGAGCTAACGACCCAAGGGCGGCTATTATGACGGCCAAAGGCGGTTTTGGGAAGGGCGCGGATGGAAAAACCTTGCATGGTGTCCGGGTAGGGCATAATATTGGTAGATAGCCTACCTACTTATATATTCCTATGTCCACTACCGAAGACCTGCCCATCCCCGCACGCGCGCTGGCGCTGTCCGATGAATTGCGTACTGCCTTCAAGCGCCTGCTGCGTTCCATGCAGCGCGAAGGGGGCGAGCTGGAAGGCAGTGTGTCGATGATGCAATACATGCTGCTGGCGCTGATTCACGAGCAACCGGGCATCGGCGTGGCCGCGCTGGCGCGGCTGCAGAATGTGCGCGGGCCGACCGTCAGCGCGCAAGTCAAGTCGCTCGAAGAAGCGGGGCTGGTCGAGCGCAGCGCGCCCGATCCGCAAGACCGGCGCCGCTCTGGCCTGCAGGTGTCCGCGCAAGGGCTGACCGTGCTCGAGACCTTGCGCGCGCGCCGCCGCGATGCGCTGGCGCGGCGCATCGCCCGTCTGACTCCGCAGCAGATCGATGCGCTGGCCGCCGCCATGCAGCCGCTGCTTGAGATAGGCCAGGCATGAGCGGCCACGGTCAAGCTTCCGATGCCGTAAAACCCGTCACCGAACGCGAAGTGCGCGCCATCTATCTGGGCCTGATGGCCGTGCTGGGCTTGGGTGCGCTGGACCAGAGCATCGTTGCCACGGCCTTGCCGCGCATCGTCGATGACCTGGGCGGCATGGCGCATCTGTCGTGGGTGGTGACGGCGTATGTGCTGGCCTCGACGGCCACCATGCCCCTGTACGGCAAGCTGGCCGACCAGTACGGCCGCCGCCCGATGATCTTCACGGCCCTGCTGACCTTTTTGCTCGGTTCCGTGCTGTGCGGGTTGGCGCAGAATATGACGGAACTGATCATATTCCGCGCCATCCAGGGCCTGGGTGCGGGCGGCTTCATGCCGCTGGCGCAAATCATCATCGGCGACATCGTGCCGCCGGCCGAACGGGGCAAGCGGCAAGGCATGGTGCCCATCGTGTATGCCGTCACCAGCGTGCTGGGGCCCGTGCTGGGCGGCGTCATCACGGATGCCTTGTCGTGGCACTGGATTTTCTATGTCAACCTGCCCATCGGCGCGGCCGCCTTTGTCATCATTGCGCGCGCCATGCGCAAACCCGCGCGCCCGCATGCGCACCAGATCGACTACCTGGGGTCTGCCTTGCTGACGGGCGCCATCACGGCGGCCCTGCTGGTGCTGGCGCTGGGCGGCACGGAGTGGCCGTGGGATTCCTTGGCCATCAAGGTGTGCGGCGGCATTGCCGTGCTGCTGGGTATCTGGCTGGCGGTCCACGTGAGCCGCGTGGATGAACCCGTGCTGCCGCCCGACCTGTTCGAAAACCGCACCTTCAATATCGCCAGCCTGGTAATGGCCATGACCTTCATGGGCTTGATGGGCGCCAGCGTCTTCTTTCCCCTGTTCTTCCAGCTGGTGATGGGCACCAGTCCGGCGGAGTCGGGCGTGATGACGGTGGCCATGATGGTGGGGTTGGTGGTGTCGTCGATGTTCAACGGCCGCGTGCTGTCGCGCTCGGGCAAGTACAAGATGGTGCAGGTGGCGGGATTGGGCGTGGCAGTGCTGGCGTTTGCCGTGCTGGCCTGGGCCATGGCAACGTCGCGCGGTTACTGGATCATCGAGCCGGCCATCTTCCTCCTCGGCACGGGGCTGGGACTGGTGATGCCGAACATGACGATAGCCGTGCAAAATGCCTTGCCGCTGGCGCGCCGGGGCGTGGGCACGGCCATGCTGGCCTTTTTCCGCTCATTGGGCGGCTTGCTGGGCGTGACGGCGTCCGGCGCCATCCTGGCGCATCAGCTGCACCAGCATGGCGTGGAAGCCGTCTCGGCGCTGGGCGCGCACGCGGACCAGGCGCCGCAGTTGCATACTGTGGAAGTCTACCGCCATGCGATCGCCAGCGTGTTTGGCGCCGGCGCCGTGCTGCTGCTAGTGGGGCTGGTCTTCCTGCTGTTCCTGCCGGAACTGCCCCTGGAGGGGCATCCGGCAACGCTCAACGATGATCAATAGCGCTCGAGCCAGTGCGCGTACGGCGCCGGCAGGGTCCACGAGGCGCGTTCCACGCCGAGTTCCTTGGCGGCAAAGTATGCCCAGTGCGGATTGGCCAGGTGCGCCTTGCCGACCATGACCACGTCCAGCTGTTCTTCCTTGACGACGCGCTCGGCAATCGCTGGCGTGCCGAAGCCCCAGGCGGACGAGACGGGCACGCCCGCCTCCGTGCGCACGCGCTCGGCAATCGGGCCCATGAAGGCCGGCCCCCACGGAATCGAGACGTCGGGAATCGTGAAGCCCATGCTGACGCTGAGCATATCCATGCCGGCATCCTTGAATTGGCGCACCAGGCCGATCGATTCGAGCAGGGTTTGCTCGTCGCGGCCGTCAAATTCCAGCACGCCGAAGCGGATCGTCAGCGGCAGGTGCTCGGGCCATACGGCACGCACGGCTTTCAATGTTTCCAGCAAAAAGCGGCTGCGGTTTTCCACGCTGCCGCCATAGATATCGTCGCGCTGGTTCGCGTGGGACGAGAAAAAGCTTTGCGCCAGGTAACCGTGGGCGAAGTGCAGTTCCAGCCATTCGAAGCCCACTTCGCGCGCGCGCACGGCTGCGTCGACGAAGTTCTGTTGCACGCGGGCGATATCGTCGAGGTCCATGGCGCGTGGCACTTTCGGCAGGCCGCCGCCAAAGGCGATGGCGGACGGGGCGATGGTTTGCCAGCCGCGCGCGTCGCCTTCAGCGATATGGTCGTCGCCTTCCCATGGGCGATTGGCGCTGGCCTTGCGGCCCGCGTGGGCGATCTGGATGCCGGGCACGGAGCCGGCCGCCTTGATGGCTTTCACGACGGGTACGAAGGCTTGTGCCAGATCATCGTTCCAGATGCCCGTGCAGCCGGGCGTGATGCGGCCTTCCGGCGCCACGGCCGTCGCTTCGACGATCACCAGCCCCGCGCCGCCGCGCGCCATGCCTGCGTAATGCGACAGATGCCAGTCGTTGGCCTGGCCATCGACGGCCATGTATTGGCACATGGGTGGCACGGCGATGCGGTTGCGCAGGGTGATGTCTTTGAGGGTGTAGGGTTGGAAGAGGGCGGACATGGTGGCCTTTGTGTGTGTTGGTGGTAGATAGGGAAATGCTGATTCGGTAGTTCGTAAATATTCGAATAATGGAATTAGTATAGCGCATGCTGTATGATTCTGCTCATGCGTCCACACAAACATCCTCCCGCCAGCGAATTCGTGCTCGAAAGAGTGCTGTATGCCTTGAGCGATTCCATCCGCCTCGACATCGTGCGCCACCTGGCCAGAGTGGACGCGGCCGCCTGCGGCGACCTCGACGGCGGGCGGCCGAAGTCGACCGTTTCCCACCATTTCAAGGTCTTGCGCGAAGCGGGCCTGGTCTACACGGAAAACGCGGGCACGACGCACATGAATACCTTGCGCCGCGCCGATATCGAGAGCCGTTTCCCCGGCTTGCTCGATGCCATTTTGGCGCAGCAGCCTTTGGCGCCCGCGGCGCCGGAGGCGGAAAAACCGGCGGCTTAGCCGCCTGCCGTGCCCCGCCATTTGCCAGGCTCGGCTATCATGTCGGCCTTTCGGTAAATCCTCGGCCGCGCGCCTGTTGCGCGATGGGCTGGCGACACTACCTGGCATGGCAAGGGATGGGAATGACGGCAGCAGCAGTGGTAGTACAGACGGACCTGGAAAATCGTCCGCAGTTTGGCTGGATCAATGGTTTAAAGGCGGGCGCGGCGCAATTGATCGTGTTGCACCACCTGGCGTTTTACGGCCCCATGTCCGACTACGTGCGCCCCCTGTGGCCCGAGTTGCTGGACTGGCTGGGCGGCAGCGCGCGCATCGCCGTGCAAGTGTTTCTCGTCATCGGCGGCTTTCTGGTCGCCAAATCCCTCTCGCCCGCCGGCCATCCCGGCATCTCCAGCCCCTTGCAAGCCATCTGGCGCCGCTATGCCAAGCTGGCGCCGCCTTTCCTGGCCGCCACCTTGCTCGCCGCCATCATCACGCCTGTGGCTGGCATCTGGATGCTGCACGACTCCATGTCGGCCGCCGTCACCCTGGGCCAGTTGAGCGCCCATGCCTTGCTGCTGCACGGCGTGCTGGGCTATGAATCGCTGTCGGCCGGCGCCTGGTACGTGGCCATCGATTTCCAGCTGTACCTGCTGACGGTATCGCTGCTGTGGCTGGGCGGCCGCCTGGCGGGCCAGCGGCGCGGGCACTGGCTGATGCCATTGGCCGTCACCGTGGGCATCACCTTTTCCTTGCTGTATTTCAATCTCGACGCGGACTGGGACAACTGGGCGCCGTATTTCTTCGGCAGCTATGGCCTGGGACTCATGGCCTGGTGGGCCAGCGACCCCAGGCGCAAGCCCGGTGTCATGACCGCGCTCATGGTCATGGCCGCCGTGCCCGTCCTGCTGGCCCTGGCCGTCGACTACCGCAGCCGCATCGCCTTGGCCCTAATCGTCGCCTGCGCCCTGTTCCTGTTCGGCCGCGCCCGCACGCCTTCGCAGGGCCGCGCCTGGCGCATCATCAACGTCCTGGGGCGCATCTCGTATGCCGTATTCCTCGTGCACTTTCCCGTCAGCCTGCTGGTCAATGCATTATTTATCACGTATGTGCCGCTCGAACCGGAGTGGCAGGCGCTGGGCATGCTGACGGCCTGGGGCGCCAGCCTGGCGGCCGGGGCGGCGTTTTACCGCTGGGTGGAGGTGCCGCTGGGGCGGGTGATGGGCGGTGTGGTGGCACATCTGGCGGGGCGGCCGGCGTTGGTGTCGCGTTAAGGATTGGTTTCCGATATGCCGGGAGAAGGGGCTTAAGGATATAGTTGCCGTGTATGCATGAAGGCAAGAATTTCTATCGCGCTTGCTTCAACGCGATACACGACGACATAGTTTGGGTGGGCAAGCATTTCGCGCGTACCTGAAACTCTTCCGGGCCGGTATAGGTAAGGGTGGCAGGGAAGTCGGGAGATGGCGTGGTCGATGTCATTGTAAAGCTGCAACGCCGCCGGCCGGTTGCGCTGCGCGATATACGTGAGTATCGCGGTCAAATCTTCCTGCGCTTCAACCTTCCATTGAATCGGCAGCATGTCCGTCAGTCTGCGGCGTGACGATTTTTCTCAGTTGCAGCATGACTGTCTCGTGCGGTGCGGCAGGCCTGTCATCATTGAGCGACGCCAGCACCTTTGCGCGAAACCAGTGCTCATAGGTTTCGGCAGCTTCCGTTGTCGCAAATTCGGACGGGGTCGAGGATGGGGTGGCGTTCATGATGGTCTGATTATACGGCAGTCCGACAAAGTTGTATTGCAGGTGATAAGGCGTTTGATTTGTGTCAGGGGTGGGGGCATCCCGTGCAAGTGATGCTGCTGAAAACAAAAAAGCCAACCGCGAACGGTTGGCTTCTTCATAGTATTTGGTAGGCCGTGCGGGATTCGAACCTGCGACCAACGGATTAAAAGTCCGCTGCTCTACCAGCTGAGCTAACGACCCAAAAACTTTTTACAACAACTTCGGTAACACTGTGCTGTAAAAAAATGCTTGCTGGTACAACTCGCAAGCAGATCAGTACTGCGTATTCGTGGTAGGCCGTGCGGGATTCGAACCTGCGACCAACGGATTAAAAGTCCGCTGCTCTACCAGCTGAGCTAACGACCCGAAGAAGGAAGATTATAGGGGGTGCCCGGGATTCTGTCAAACCTAACGGGCAACTTTTTCCCCCGTTTTACTTTTTGCCGCCCCGTTCCTTGGCCGCTTGTGCCGCGCTGGAGTCCGGGTAGCGCGAGATCAGGGCGTTCAGGGTCTTGGTCGCGTTCGGCTTGTCTTTCAGCTCCGTGTAGCAGCTGGCGATGTTGAGCATGGCGTCGGGCGCTTTCGGGCTGTCCGGATAGTGTTTCAGCACTGCCTGCTGGGCCGTGATGGCGCTCTTGCAGTCGCGCTGGGCGTAATAGGCGTTGCCCAGCCAGTATTGCGCGTTGGCCGCGTAGGCCGATTCCGGATAGCGTTTCACGAAGGCGTCCAGGGCCGTGACGGCGCCCTTGTAGTCGCCGGACTTGAACAGGCCGAATGCGGACTCGTACGCGCTTTGCTCGGAGACGCCCACGGCCGCTTCCTGGCCATCGATGGTGACCTGGCGCGGCTCGAGCTTGCGCAGGCGCGCGTCGATGTCGGTGTAGAAATCCTTCTGGCGTTTTTGTACATTCGTCAGGTCGTTGCCCAGCACTTCGATCTGGCCGCGCAGGCGGGCGATCTCTTGCATGGTCTGGTCGTGCTGGTTGAGCAGGCTCAAGGTGCTGGTCTTGTCCGCCTTGGTGTCGATGCGGCTGTTCAGGTCGCGTGCCATGGCGTCCACCTTGGCGCGCAGCTCCAGGATGGCCTTGCGCGCTTCGTCGTCGTCGAACAGGGCGGCGTTGGCGTGCAGGGGCAGGTAGGCAAACGCGGCCATCAAGGCGGCGGCGACGCCGGCTTTCGAGAATGTCATCATGGGTCGGGCTTTCAAAGGTTACGCAAAACATGCAAACGGGGCGCCGGGCGGTGAATCACCGCGCTGCGCCCCATTATTATGCCTATGACTGGCCAGTTAGGTAAGCGTCAATGCTGCGGCGCTCACCCGTGAACATCAATAAACGATGTCAGCGCGGCGGTTTTCTGCCCATGCTGCTTCGTTGCTGCCTTGAGCTTTAGGCTTTTCTTTGCCCAGCGACACGGCTTCCATTTGGCCTTCTGGCACGCCCAGGGCGGCCATCGATTTGCGCACGGCTTCAGCACGTTTCTGGCCCAGGGCCAGGTTGTACTCAGCGCCACCGCGTTCATCGGTGTTACCTTGGATCAGGATCTTGCGGCTAGGCGTTTTCACCAGGTAGCCAGCGTGGTTTTGCACAACTGCGGTGTCTGCTTCGCGTACGACGTATTTGTCGAAGTCGAAGTAGATGCTGCGGTTAGCCAGCACGCCTTTTGGATCGTCCAGTGGATCGACCGATGCGGTCGTTACTGGCTGAACTTGACGGGTGTCAACTGGAGCGACGACTTTTTCAGGAGCGCGCTCAACCACTGGGGTTTCTGCGACTTTGACTGGGGTGCTGCAGGCGGACAGCAGGGCTGCGGTAGCGGCGATGAAAGCCAAGCTTTTAAAGTTACTCATTTTTATTCTCCGGGTCATGGTTAAAGGTGAAACTGTACAGCATTTACTTCATAAAAGGACCCCAGGTGGGCTCCTTGATATTGCCAGCTTGCGTAGTCAAACGCTGTTTGACGCGGCCATCCACCGATACCACTGCCAGCGACTTGCGTCGTCCGGATTCGGTCGCGTACATGATATATTTCCCGTTGGGCGAAAAGCTCGGTGATTCGTCGTTGGCGGTGTCCGACAGGCGCAGTTCCTGGCCACTAGCCAGGTCGAGCGCGTAGAGCTGGAAATTGCCGTCGCGACGGGAAATATAAGCGAGAGTCTTCCCGTCGGACGAAATCCGCGGGCTGATGTTGTAGGAGCCGCCAAACGTCACGCGCTTGGCGTCGCCACCGCCAACCGACATGCGGTAGATCTGTGGTCCGCCGCTGCGATCGCTGGTGAAGTAAATGCTTTGGCCATCGGCCGAGAATTGGGGTTCCGTATCGATGCCGCTGCTGCTGCTGACGCGGCGCAAGCCGCTGCCATCGGCATTGACGGTATAGACCTGGGTATGGCCATCGCGCGACAGGGCCACGGCCAGGCGCGAACCGTCCGGGCTCCAGCTGGGCGCCGAATTGCTGCCTTTTTCATTCGACACGATGGTGCGCTGGCGCGTCACCAGGTTTTGCACGTAAACGATGGGTTTTTTCTTTTCAAACGAGACATACGCCACCTTGGTACCATCCGGCGACCACGACGGCGAAATGATCGGCTCGTTCGAGCGCAGGGCGACCTGGATGCCTTCGCCATCGGCGTCGGCGATTTCCAGGCGGTATTCGCGGCCCGATTGCGTGACGTAAGCGATGCGCGTGGCAAACGCGCCTTTGACACCCGTCAGTTTCTCATAGATGTCATCGGCGATTTTGTGCGCCAGCAGGCGGTTGAACTGCGGCGCGGCAGCATTGTTCATGCTGGAAATCTGCGCGCCCTTGATGGTGTCGAACAGCTTGTAGCGCACGTCCAGGCGTCCATCGGCCATGCTTTGCACGCTGCCAGCCGCCAGTGCGTCGGCGCCGCGCGACTTCCATTGGTCGTAGCTGACGGGCGCCGTTTCCGATACGGGCGCATCGGCGTCGATCAGCTTGAACACGCCGCTGCGCGCCAGGTCGGCCTTGATGATGCCGGACAGCGATTGCGGCGCCGCCGATTCATTGACGAAGCTGGCGACAGCCACCGGGATCTGGTTGCTGCCGATCCCTGTAATCTCCACGCGCAGCTGCGCCTGGGCGCCGGAGGCTCCCAGCATCAGGCCGGCACAGAGCACGACATAGCTCATTTTTTTCATGATCATCATTTAGGCAAATCCTTCATCTCGAATATGAGTTCAATCTCGCGTTCCACGGTGCCGTCTTTTTTCTTCGGCAGTGGCGACGATTTATTAATGGCGTTTTCCACCGAGCTGTCATACGCCGGCAGACCGCTGCTTTTAATCTTTCGGACCGAAATAATTTCCCCAGTTGGCAGTTGCTCGATCTTGAACACGGCGCGCGGGTTGCCCGGCACGTCCGTGCTACCGCTGTACGCGATATTGCTCTTGATCTTGCTCGTCAGGGCAGCGACATAGCCGCTGTCCTTGCGTGGCGCGGTCGCTTTCGCGGCCGTGCCCGTTGTGCCATTGCCTGCCTGCGCCATCATCCGTTTCATGGCATCGGAACGCACTTTCTCGGCGGCGGCATTTTCTGCTGCCGCTTTTTTCGCCTTGGCGGCTTTTTCGGCCGCGGCTTTTTTATCGGCCAGTTCTTTCTCGGCTTTTTCTTCCGCCGCTTTTTCTTTGGCTTCCTTGGCTTTCTCCAGCTTGTCGGCTTTTTCTTTTTCCAGCTTGTCAGCCTTGTCTTTTTCTTTCTGCTTCTGTTTTTCCAGTTCGCGCTTTTCTTCTTCGCGTTCCTTCAATTCCTGCTTGCGGCGTTCTTCCGCTGCCGCTTTCTCTTTTTCTTCTTTCAGCTTGGCCTTCTTGCGTTCCAGGGCGATCTCCGCCTCGCGCAGGTCAACCTTCGGCTCGGGCGCTGCCACCGGCGGCGGTGGCGGCGGGGCCGGCTGCTCCACTTGCGGTTGCGGCGGCGGCGCCGGTGTCGGCTCCGGTTCCGTCGCCACCTCGGGCGGCGGCGCGGCCGTCTGCACTTTCAGGTCCCACACTTCCGCTTCGACGGCGACAGGTTCCGTATTTTGCCAGTGTACGCCCACCCACAGGAAAAACAGCAGGCCAAGGTGCATCGCCAGCGCCAGGCCCAGCGAGGGCCAGCGGCTGCGTTCGCGCGGCACGCTGTAAGGCTTGCCGAGTACATGGTCGATTTGTTTGGTCTGCAAAGTCTAGTCTATCTAAAAACGGTCAAGTCTGGAAACAGGGTAATGCGCTTACTTGGTGGCCAGGCCGACTCTGGTAATGCCCATCTTTTTCGCTTCCGAAATGAGCTGGATCACATCGTCGTACTTGCTTTCCTTGTCGCCCGCGATCATCACGGGATAGTCGGGATTGCTCTCGTGCAAGCCGCGCAGCTTGCGCAGCAGGGCGTCGCGGTTCGGTTCCGTTTCCGGCGACAACTGTTCCTTGCCGATGACGCCGATCGACAGCGAACCATTCGGTTTCAGCACGATCTGAATATAGTCATCGGGCGGTTTCGCCGAGCGTTCCGCGTTGGGCAGGTTCACCACGCTGGGATTGTTCGACGATGGCATCACCATGAAAATGATCAGCAGCACCAGCATCACGTCGATATACGGCACGACGTTGATTTCGGACTTGAACTTGCGGCCACGGCCACCGCGCATGCCGCCGCTATTGAATGAGGAACCCATGGACCTTGCTCCCTTTTAGCGCGACTGGCGCTGCAAGATGTTGGAGAATTCCTCGACGAAGCTCTCGAAGCGGATCGCCAGGCGGTCGATGTCATGCGAAAAGCGGTTGTAGGCGACGACGGCGGGAATGGCCGCGAACAGGCCGATGGCGGTGGCGATGAGCGCTTCGGCAATGCCGGGCGCGACGGCGGCCAGGGTGGCTTGCTGCACGTTGGCCAGGCCGCGGAAGGCGTTCATGATGCCCCAGACGGTACCGAGCAAGCCGATGTAGGGCGAGACGGAGCCGACGGAGGCGAGGAAGGCCAGGTGCGATTCGAGTACGTCCATTTCACGCTGGAAGGCCGCGCGCATGGCGCGGCGTGCGCCGTCGAGCACGGCGCCCACGTCCAGCGCTTCGCGCGAACCGTAGGATGCCTTGCCCTTGATGAATTCGCCCATGCCGGCATCGAAGATGCGGGCCAGCGCGCCGCTCTGGTCGCGGTTGCCGCTGGCGCTTTGATGCAGCGCATGCAGGTTGCCGCCGGCCCAGAAGCTGCGTTCAAATTCGATGGTTTGCTTGCGCGCCTGGCGCACGGCAAACATCTTGCGGAAAATGTAAGTCCAGCTGGTCAGGGAAATCAGCAGCAGCAGGGCCATGATCAGTTGCACGATCAAATGGGCATTGGAGATGAGCGCGAGGAAAGAAAGATCTTGTGTAACGTTCATTGGCTGGCAGTCTGTTGGGTGAATTGTCCGGGGGGTGGCGGTAGGGCTCAGGCAGCGCGCATGCGGGCCGCCACTGCATCAGGCACGGCGCGCGGGCGCAATGCCGAGTCGACGCAGCCGATCTTGACGCGGGCCGTGTTCAGCAGGCGGTCGCCGCACCAGGCTTGTTGCAGGAAAACGATGGAGGCGCGCCCCATTTTTTCTATGCTTAAGGTTAATCTTACCGTGTCATCGAGCCTGGCTGGCGCATGATAGTCGGCGTTGACGCTTTTGACAACGAACATCGCGTCGTGTTGTTCCAGCAATTCCTGCTGGCCCACGTCGATGGCGCGCAGCCATTCGGTACGCGCGCGTTCGAAGAATTTCAGGTAATTTGCGTAATAGACGATGCCGCCGGCGTCGGTGTCTTCATAGTAGACACGTACGTTCCAGGTAAAGACTGAAGGCATGTTTATTGCGCCAGTAGTGAGATTGAGCAACATTTTACGCGATTTTTCTTCTTGTGACTGTGGGCGCTTGCTGGAAAGCCATGCAAAAGCTGCATATAAGTTGCACCGCAGCATTGTAAATCCGGGGGGCGCAATGGCAAGCTTCGTAACATACGCTTACATGCCGCAGCCAGGTTTACGTTCAGCTTAAGAGCCGCAGCCATGCTGCGGGGCGGCCTGTGGCCATGCCCGGGCTGCGATGGCGCGCCGCGATTATAGCCGCACGGTTGCATTCCTTGCTCAATTTGGGCACTTAACTTACAATTTGATTTCCATTACGTCTCACGTGACTGGCGAAAAGTCGGGCGATCTCCCTGGATGGCGATCGGCAAACCGGCGAAAGGTGGGCACCCACCGGGAAACGTGAGATTTTTCATCAGCCGTTCGCCTGGGTAGCCACTATGGAAAAGCACGAAGAGGCTGCCTGTCCAATGTTGTTATTCACTTAACGCCGGCTCCCCTCATTCGATCCAACCTGCCAGTACAAGCACCCTCATACTTGGAGTTTTTACATGTTTGCAAAAGATCACACCCTCGCCAACGTCGATCCTGAATTGTTCGCCGTCATTCAAAAAGAGAACACGCGCCAGCACGACCACATCGAACTGATCGCGTCGGAGAACTACACCTCGCCAGCCGTAATGGAAGCGCAAGGCTCGCAGCTGACGAATAAATATGCCGAAGGTTATCCAGGCAAACGTTACTACGGTGGCTGCGAATACGTCGATGTGGCCGAGCAACTGGCCATCGACCGCGTGAAACAGCTGTTCGGCGCCGAATGCGCGAACGTGCAGCCGAACTCCGGCTCGCAGGCGAACCAGGGCGTGTTCTTTGCCATGCTGAAACCAGGCGACCTGATCATGGGTATGTCGCTGGCCGAAGGCGGCCACCTGACCCACGGCATGCCGCTGAACATGTCCGGCAAATGGTTCGACGTCGTGTCGTATGGCTTGACGGCGGAAGAAGACATCGATTACGAGGCAATGGAACGCCTGGCCCGCGAACGCAAGCCAAAGCTGATCATCGCCGGCGCGTCGGCGTTCTCGAAAAAGATCGACTTCGAACGCTTCGGCAAGATCGCCAAGGAAGTGGGCGCCTACTTCATGGTCGACATGGCTCACTACGCCGGCCTGATCGCCGCCGGCCTGTACCCGAACCCGGTGCCGTTCGCCGACTTCGTCACCTCGACCACGCACAAATCGTTGCGCGGCCCCCGTGGCGGCATCATCCTGATGAAGGCCGAACACGAAAAAGCCATCAACTCGGCCATCTTCCCCGGTATCCAGGGCGGCCCGCTGATGCACGTGATCGCCGGCAAGGCCGTCGCCTTCAAGGAAGCGCTGAGCCCGGAATTCGTCGAATACCAGAAGCAAGTGGTCAAGAACGCCGACGTGCTGGCGAAAACCCTGATCAAGCGCGGCTTGCGCATCGTTTCCGGCGGCACCGAATCGCACGTCATGCTGGTCGACCTGCGCGCCAAGAACCTGACGGGCAAGGAAGCCGAAGCCATCCTCGGTTCCGCGCACATCACCTGCAACAAGAACGGCATCCCGAACGACCCGCAAAAACCTTTCGTCACCTCGGGCATCCGCCTGGGCAGCCCGGCGATGACGACGCGCGGTTTCAAGGAAGCGCAAGCGGAAGAAGTGGGCAACCTGATCGCCGACGTGCTGGACAATCCGCATGACGCCGCCACCATCGAGCGCGTGAAAGCGGCCGTGAAAGTGCTGGCCGACGCGCATCCTGTGTACGCATAATTATTTGTCCAGAATGTGTCATACAGAGTAAGATTCTGTATGACACATTCCTTCGTGCCCAAGGGCGCCCGGAGTGATTCGGGCGCCCTTTGTACAAGGGCGGCGATTTCCCGTAATTATTACTATAAAGTTGTAGCCAGCCCATGAAATGTCCATTTTGCCAGCACGGCGACACCCAGGTTCTCGATACGCGCGTATCGGAGGAAGGGGATGCCATTCGGCGCCGCCGCCGCTGCGGCAAATGCGACAAGCGTTTTACCACCTACGAGCGCATTGAACTTATCATGCCGGCCGTCGTCAAAAAGAATGGCAGCCGGACGGAGTTCGCTGCGGATAAGTTGCGCGGCAGTTTGATGCTGGCCTTGCGCAAGCGTCCCGTCGCGGCCGCCTCCGTGGATACGGCCATCGCCTCCATCCAGGAAAAATTGCTGACCAGCGGCTTGCGCGAAGTCGATTCCGGCTATATCGGCGAGCTCGTCATGCAAGAACTCAAGCGCCTCGACAAGATCGCCTACATCCGCTTCGCCTCCGTCTACAAGAATTTCGAAGACCTGGCCGAGTTCCAGGATGCGATCGCCGAAGTGGGCCAGGCGCGCAGCAAGCCCTGACGCTCACCTATTGAAAACTTGAAAACGGGGCCGGTTCTGCGCCCCGTGTGCACCACGCCAACGTTCGCCTGGCAAGCGGTCTGATCAATCCCTACGCTGTTCTTCTCACCTTATCGCCGTGCTGTTTGCGCCAGCGCAGACCCGTTTTTTTGCGCGCGCCTATCGTGTAGCTGGGCCGCCTGTTCTTGCGACTCTGTCTGCGGAAGGGAGTAGCGTATGCGCAATGGCGGTCGCACCATGTTTCCTGCGGGTGGCAGCAGCCTTGTCGAGGTGCTGGTGTCGCTGCTGCTGTTGGCGCTGGGCTTGCTGGGCGCCAGCATCCTGCAACTGCATTCCCTGCGCGCGCGCCACGAGTCGGCGCTATTGTCGGCAG
Source organism: Janthinobacterium sp. 78 (assembly GCF_003096775.1). Classification (NCBI taxonomy): domain Bacteria; kingdom Pseudomonadati; phylum Pseudomonadota; class Betaproteobacteria; order Burkholderiales; family Oxalobacteraceae; genus Janthinobacterium; species Janthinobacterium sp. 78. Next base: position 2,067,514 of record NZ_QENT01000001.1, read on the forward strand.
GCGTGCAACTGGCCGCCGGCATGGCCGAGCGCATGCGCGCGAACAGCGTACTCATGAATGGCCCCGATACGGGCAATCCCTACCTGAACGTGGCCTACGCGGCGGCGGACGACGCGGAAGCCGGCGGTGGCGCGCCCGACTGCCTCGGTGCTGCCGCCTGCAGCGCGGCCGAACTGGCGCAATTCGATATCGCCGAATGGAAGCAGCAACTGCATGCGGCCTTGCCCGGCGCGCGCCTGCATATCTGCCGCGACGCGCCTGCATGGGATGCCGCCGCCCAGGGCTTGCCGTGGGCGTGCAACGGCGGCAAGGGCGCGCCCATCGTCATCAAGCTGGGCTGGCGCGGCCGACAGCCCGATGGCTCGCCGGCCTTGAATGCGGCAGGCGAGTCGCTGCCCAGGCTGGCATTCCAGCTGGGAGGCGGCGCATGAACACGGTCTTGCGCTGGCATCGCGGCATGAGCCTCGTCGAATTGCTGGTGGCCCTGTCGCTGGGCGCGCTGCTGATGCTGGCGGCCAGTAGCGTGCTGCTGGCGGCCAGCGGCAGTTATGGCGACCAGTCCGCCAGCGCGCGCCTGGATGATAACGGCCGCTATGCGCTCGACACCATCGCCCGCGCCGTGCGCCAGACGGCCTATGTCAATTGGGACAGTAGCGCCGCGCCCGTCGCCCATGCCGCGCACGACAGCGCGAATATCGCCGGGCTCGACGCGCACAGCCTGGGCAAGAACAGCGAGGGCATCAGCGGCGCGCTGCCCGGCGCCCTGCATGGCAGCGACGTGCTGGCCCTGCGCTATTACGGTGCCGGCAAGGAAGAGGGCGGCGACGGTTCCGTGCTCAACTGCGCCGGCTTCGGCGTGGGCGCCGCGCAAACGCAGGCGCAGCGGGGCTGGAGCATTTTCTATGTGGCCCAGGGCGCCGATGGCGAAGGCGAACTGCGCTGCAAATACCGCGGCGCGAACGGCTGGGGTGCGGACGCCATCATCCGCGGCGTCGACGGTTTCCAGGTGCTGTATGGCCTCGACACGGATACGCCACCCGACGGCGTGGCGAACCGCTATGTCAACGCCAGCGCGCTCGACGCCTATGATGTGGCGCTGGTGCTGGTGGGTGCGGATGCGGCCGCGCGCCAGCGCGATTTGCACCGCCGCACGCACTGGAAGCGCGTGGCCGGCGTGCGCGTGGCGCTGCTGTTGCATGGCGAAGCGGGCCAGGCGGACAAGATGGCGGACCTGGGGCCGGCGCAGTTCGACCTGTTCGGCCAGGCGTATGCCGAGGCGCACGGCGCTGGCGACACGGGCGTGCGCATCGCGCGCACGGCCTTGCCCATAGCAACGCGCTCGCGGCTGCGACAACTGGTGCAGACAAGCATCATGCTGCGCAACGGGCCGGCCTAGGCGGGCGGCGCGATGGCTGGCGCGGGCGGGCGCTGTTGCGAACCTTGGTGCGCAGCTCGGGTACGTCACGGTGGCGCCACCCTCGTGTATGTGCTGTGCCTGCTAGTGATCATCTTGCTGCTGGGCATATCGGCGGCGCAGATGGCCTTGCAGGGCGAAAAGGCAGCACGCGGCGAGCGCGATCGGCAGATCGCGTTTCAGGCGGCGGAGGAGGCATTGGTGGATGCGCAAAACGATATCGAAGGCTTGCCCGGTGCGCCGGGGCGTAGCAGCCTCTTCGCACCAGGCAGCGCGGCCGGGTTCGCGGACGGCTGTGGCGAGGCAGGCGCACTGGGCCTGTGCCTGCCCGCAGCCCCGGAGGCGCCGGCACTCTGGCTAAGTACGGACCTCGATGGCGCCGAAGGGAGCAGCCGCACGGTGCCATATGGCCAGTTCACGGGCGCCGTCATGCAGACGGGGCAGGGTTTCCTGCCGTCGCGCCGGCCCCGCTACCTGATCGAGCTGCTGCCGTTTCATCCGCCCGGCGCGCAGGCGGCGGCAGTGGCTGGCGGCCTGGCCACGGAAAGCTATGTGTACCGCATCACGGCCATCGGTTTTGGCGCGCAGGAAAGCACGCAAGTCGTGCTGCAAAGCTACTATCGCAAAGAGGCGGCGGGAGCGGGGCCATGAGGGCTTGCTCATTCGCTTTGTGGTCCGTCTGCCTGACGCTGCTGGCTTGCCTGGCTTGTAGTGCCGTCGCGGCCCAGCCGACGGTGGCGCTGGCGCGGGCCGATGCGGGCTTGCACGGCGCCAGGGTGCCGCCGAATCTGCTGCTCAACCTGTCCCTCACGCATGCGGCAGCCGCTGCCGCACATGGCGGCGACTATGCGCCGCAGCGCGAGTACCTGGGGTACTTCCATGCGCGCATGTGCTACAGCTATCCGTACCGCAGCAAGGATGGCGTCATGCAGCCCGATTTGCGCGTGGCGACCGCTTATTTCTCCGTGTTGAAACGGGCCGATGCGCTGCACGGCTGCGGCGGCGATAGTTTCAGTGGCAACTTTCTGAACTGGGCCAGCGCCAGCATGCTCGATATCGTCCGCTATGCGCTGACGGGCGGCGACCGGGTCATCGACGAAGTGAGCAAGACGGTGCTGCAGCGTGCCTGGCTGCCCGATGCCGACAGCCCCATCGACTTCTTTGCCCACCCTGTCTTTTTCCCGCGCAAGGTCTTGCAGGCTGGCGTGGCGGCGGCGACGCCGTTTGCGCTGGCGCAACTGGCTATCGTTTCCTGCCGCAACCGCCTGCTGTTCGGCGACGCCAGCTTGCCCCCGGGCGGCAGTTGCAACGCGCCCGGCACTGCCGCCACGCACGGTGTGTTCCTCGCCCGCGTGCGCGTCTGCGACACGCAAGAAGGGCCGCTGCGCGACGATTTATGCCTGGCATATGGCAAGCACTACAAGCCGGTGGGCGCCGTGCAGCGCCATGGCGGCAGGGTGCGCGTGGGCGTGTTTGGCCACTTGAACGGCGTGAGCGCCAGCGCCGGCACCGTGTATGGCGGCGTGCTGCGCGCGCCGCTGGCCCATGTGGGACGGCAGCGCTGGGCGGCGCCCGACTATATGCCGCAAGACAATGCCGACGCCGAATGGAATCGAGCCACTGGCGTCTATAGCTCTCAAGCTGCGGGCTCTGGCGGCGGGGTGACCGCTTACATCAATGGCCTGGGCCGCAGCAACGCCGGACATCCCGGTGCATACGCAGGGGCGGCGCCATTGGCCGAATTGCTGTACGAATCGCTGCGCTACCTGCAGGGAAGGCAGGCGAGCGCCCCGGTGCCGCCTGCCACGGCCCCGCCCGCCATCGACGATGGCTTGCCGGTCGTGACCGCATGGAGCGACCCGCAAACGGCCAGTTGCCAGCGCCACAGCATCGTCAGCCTCGGCGATGCGGGCATGGTGCTCGACCGCTACGTGCCCGGCAATGTCCCACTAACTCCCGCATCCAACGGCGACCTTGTCCGCGCCGCCGATGGTTTTGCGTCGCCGCCATTTGATGCGATGGCCTGGACGCACGCGGTGGGCAGCCTGGAAAGCAGCGGCGCGCAGGGCAATCCCGCGCCATGGCCGGAACTGGCGGCACTGGAACTGCTGGCCGACGGGACGGGCGGCGCCAGCTACCATGCGGCAGGGCTGGCCTACTGGTCGCATGTGCAGCCACTGCGTCCTGGCGGCAAGAACGACGGCGTCGCAAAGGTCGAGCACTATGCGGGCGACTTGCGCCAGGGCGACCCGGCTGCCTCTCCTGCCACTAGGCCCTTGCTGCTGGCGGCCAAATATGGCGGTTTTATCGATGCGAACGGCGACGCCAACCCCTTCAAAAGCGCAACGGGCAGCGCGTTCGATGAATGGAGCGTGGATGGCCGCTGGCCCGCTCATTACTTGCCCGGCAGCGACCCGGCTGCCCTGATCGCGGGACTGCGCGCAGCCTTTGCTGCCGCCGACAAGGCTACCTTGCCGGCGGCGCTTGCCGGGCCGGCCCTGATGGCGCTGGCCAGCGGCACGGAAGAGGCATACTGGTTCCAGACGCAGCTGCGCCTGGCCGATGGCAGCATGAGTTTGTCGCGCACCGCGTTTGCCGTGGGCGCCGATGGCGCACTGCTTCCCGGCAAGCCATGGTGGCGCGCCGGCGGGCTGGACAAGGTGGCACCTGATGGAACGCCCGCGTCCTTGCGTCCCGTCTACACGCTCGACGCGAAGGGCGCCCTGATGCCGCTGGCCTGGACGCGGCTCGATGCGGAGCAGCGCAGTGCCTTCGACGGCGGCGATGGACAAGGGGAGGTGCGCCTGGCGTACCTGCTGGGCCAGCGCACGCACGAGGTGGGCCAGCCGGGCGGCTTCCTGCGGCGCAGGTCAGGCAGCCTGGGGGCGGCACCCTACGGCAATCTGCTGTACGTGGGCGCGCCCGGGCTGGGCATGCCAGGTGCCGGCTATGGCTTGCACCGCCAGGCGCTGCTGCAGCGGCGCAGAATGTTGTATGTGGGCGCCAACGATGGCTTGCTGCATGCCTTTGATGCGCGCACGGGCAGCGAAGTGTTTGCCTATCTGCCGCAGGCGCTGCTGCACGCGGCGGCAGCCGCTGCGAGCACTCACTACAGTCCGGGTCCGCTGCTCGATGGCGCGGCAGCTACGGCGGAAGTGCTGGCGTCGGGACACTGGAAGACGGTGCTGGCGGCGGGCATGGGCGGCGGGGCACAAGGCGTGTTTGCGCTCGACATCACCGACCCGGCGCGCTTCGCGCAAGACGGAGCGTTGTGGGAATTCACGGACAGCGACGACAAGCTGATGGGCAACGTGCGCGCCCCGCCATCCTTTGCGCGCATCAACATGGGCGGCAAGGAGGGCGCTGTGGTCTACCGCGATTTTGCCATCGTTGCCAGCGGCTACAACAACCATGCTGACGACGGCAAAGATACGACGGCGCCCGCAGCGGCCGCCGCCATTTTTCTGCTGGCGCTGGACAAGGCGCCTGGCACACCCTGGCTGTTGGGAAGTAATTACTTCCGGCTCAAGGTGCCCGTGGCCAGCGGTGGCGATGGCCATGAAACTGATGAGGACGCCGATGCCGCCCTCCACGCGCTGGGGCCGCCCGCCGTGGTGCCGGGCGGCGATGGCGCACTGGCGTATCTGTATGCGGGCGATTTGCAGGGCAATATCTGGCGTCTCGGCATGGCCGGCGGGCCGCCGTGGAAGGAGGGCCAGGGGCGCAAGCTGGTCTTTGTCGCGCGCGACGCGCAGGGGCGGCGCCAGCCCGTGACGCAGCAACCGAGCGTGGCGTACGCGCCCGGTGGCGGCTATGTGCTGCTGTTCGGCACGGGCAAGCTGGTCGAAACGGCCGATACCTGGCCTGCCGCCTTTCTGTCCCAGTCGTTTTATGCCGTGCACGATGATTTGCGGGAAACATCCCCCACGCGCAGCCGGGCCGACCTGGAGCCGCGCAGCTTGGGCGAGGCGGTGGGCGGCGTGCGCGTCGACGGCGCGGAGCTGCGCTATACGGGCAGCGAGGCCATGCGCGGCTGGTACCTCGATTTTCTCCATACGGCGCAGACGGGCGAACGCAGCATCAATAGTCCCGTGCTGGCCGCCGGCAAGGTGCTGTTCAATACCGTCCTTCCCGGGCGCGATCCCTGCAGCAAGCCGGCCACGCGCCTGTACGTGCTTGATGTGCTGAGCGGCTTTGCCGCCGATGGTGCCGGCGTCGTGCAGGCGGGCGCGCAGACGGGGCGCTTGTTCGATGGCCTGGCGCGCGCGCCGCCGCTGACGCTGGAGTTGAACAGCACGGTGGGCGCCGCGACGGCGGCAGGGCGGGCCGAGGGGCGCAAGGAATTGGCCGTGCTGCAACCTGGCTTGCCCGGTGCGGCCAGCGGGACGGTGCTCAAGGTCGTCAGCGCGCCGCTGCCAGCGCGGCGCCTGAGCTGGCGCGAAGTGGCGAACTGGCGCGAATTGCACGAGGCGGCCAAGAAAAAGTAGGGCCAGCAAGGGGGGGGCATCGGCTGGCGTTTTTTGGAAAGGAGGGTTCGCATGGGGACGTTGGCAAGGCGGCACTGGCCCGCTGCACACGATGGCGCGCCGGCAGCTGCCTTGGGCTTCAGCCTGATCGAACTGCTGTCCGTGCTGGCGATCATGAGCCTGCTGCTGGCGCTGGCCGTACCCGCTTATCACGGCCATGTCGTGCGCGCCAAGCGGGTGCAGGGACAGGCGACCTTGCTGCGGCTGATGCAGCAGCAGGAACGTTATTATTCGCAAAACAATCATTACCTGGCTTTTTCCTCGGCCTCGCCGGCACCGCAGGTGCAAGCGTTTCCGTGGTGGTCCGGCGAAGGGCCGGCTGCCAGCGCGGCTGCCAGCGCGTATGAAATCGAGGCGCTGGCCTGTTCCGGCTCGACGATAGGGCAATGTGTGCTGTTGCGGGCCATGCCGGGCACGTCCAAGGTCGATGCGCAATTCCAGGATGCCGATTGTGGTGTCCTGTCCTTGAGCAGCACGGGCCAGCGCGGCAGCAGCGGCCCCGCCAGCCGTTGCTGGCCCTAAGTCATGAGCACGCGCAAGCACCCGCGCCGGACAGGGCACACCTTGCTCGAATTGCTGGCCGTGCTGGCAATCGCCGCGCTGCTGACGGCCGCCGCCATGCCCAGCCTGCAGCAGTTGCTGGCGCGCCAGCAGGTGCGCGCGGCGGCCACGGACTTGTTCTCGGCCATCGAATTGACGCGGGCGCAGGCGATGGCGCGGGGACAGCGCGTGCTGCTGATGCCGGCCGGGCCTGGTGGCACGGACTGGGGCACGGGCTGGCTGGCATTCATCGACCGCAATGCCAACCTGGCGTTCGATGACGGCGACGAATTGCTGTTGCGTCAGGGACCGCTGCCGGCGGGCATTGCGGCCCAGTTTGCGTTTTCCTCGGCCACGGCGCCGTTTTATATCGCCTACAATGGCGCAGGACGCAGTTGCAGCGCGACCAATAGCCTGGCGGCGCGCTGGGGTACCTTGTCCCTGACTTTGGGAAAGCAGGTGCGGCATATTAAAATCAATATGCTGGGCCGGGTGCGCGTGTGCGATCCGCAGCAGCAGGCGACCAATTGTAGCGGCGTGGCCGACAGTTCGTAACCCGACTTATCTATTACTCACTATCAAAGAAGCCCGTGGAAATACTCAACGATATCGATGGCATGCGCCTGGCGCTGGAATGGGCGGCGCGCGGCTTGTACACGACCTCGCCCAATCCCCGCATCGGCTGCGTGATCGTCCGGGATGGCCAGGTGATCGGCGCTGGCGTGACGCAGGCGGCGGGGCAGGATCATGCCGAGGTGCAAGCGCTGGCGAATGCGGCGGCGCGCGGCAACGACGTGCGCGGCGCCACTGCGTACGTCACGCTGGAGCCGTGCAACCACCATGGCCGCACGCCGCCCTGTTCCGATGCGCTCGTGCGCGCGGGGCTGGGGCGCGTCGTGGCCGCCATGACGGACCCGAATCCGCTGGTGGCGGGGCAGGGGCTGGCCAAGCTGGAAGCGGCCGGCATCGCCGTCAGCATGGGCGTGCTGGCTGACGAGGCATATGAAATGAATATCGGCTTCTTTTCGCGCATGCAGCGCGGCAAGCCGTGGGTGCGCATGAAAACGGCGGCCAGCCTGGACGGCATGACTGCCTTGCACAATGGACAAAGCCAGTGGATCACGGGACCGGAGGCGCGTGCCGACGGCCATGCCTGGCGCGCGCGCGCCTGTGCCATCCTGACGGGCATCGGCACGGTCAAGGCGGACGATCCGCAATTGAACGTGCGCGCCGTCGAGACGCCACGCCAGCCGCGCCGCATCGTCGTCGACAGCCGGCTCGACATCAGCCTCGATGCGCGCATCTTGCAAGGCGGCGGCACGTGGATCGTGGCGGCCGTCGCCAACCCCGAGAAAGAGGCGCAGCTGCATGCCCTGGGCGCGGAAGTCATCGTGTTGCCGAACGGGGACGGCAAGGTCGACCTGGCCGCGCTGATGCTGGAGCTGGGCCGCCGGCAATGCAATGAAGTCCACGTCGAGGCCGGCGCCAAACTGAACGGCTCGCTGATCCGCGAAGGCTGCGTCGACGAGCTGCTGGTCTACCTGGCGCCCACCTTGCTGGGCGATGCGCAAGGCATGTTTGCCTTGCCTGCCTTGACGGATCTCAAACAGCAGCGCACTTTGCAGTTTCACCAGGTTCAGCAAGTGGGCGAGGATTTGCGTATCCTTGCAAGATTCGCGCAGCGCAATTAATACACTCACATTTTTTATAAGGTTAGCTCCATGTTTACAGGAATTGTTGCCGCCATCGGCAAGATTGAAACCGTGCAAGCACTCGACGGCGGCCTCGACGCCGGCGTGCGCCTGACCATCCACGCGGGCGGCTTGCCGCTGGCCGACGTGGCCCTGGGCGATTCGATCGCCATCAATGGCGCTTGTATGACGGTGGTGGAAAAGTCGGACACGGGCTTTGCCGTCGATGTCTCGCGCGAAAGCCTCAATTGCACCGTGGGTCTCGATACGACCACGGAAGTGAACCTGGAAAAAGCCCTGACCCTGGCCGAGCGCCTGGGTGGCCATCTGGTGTCCGGCCACGTCGACGGCCTGGGCATCGTGCGCAAATTCGAAGCCGTGGGCGAATCGTGGGAGCTGGTCATCGAAGCGCCGCATGAACTGGCGAAATACCTGGCCTTCAAAGGTTCCGTCGTCGTCAACGGCGTGTCCCTGACCGTCAACCGCGTGGAAGACCTGGGCGCGGGTGCCGTCAATGGCTGCCGCTTCTCGATCAACCTGATTCCGCACACTATCGCCATGACGACCCTGAAGCACCTGACGGTCGATGGCAAGGTCAACCTGGAAATCGACCTGATCGCCCGCTATGTCGAGCGCATGCTGTCGCTGGACAAGGCCGCCGCCTGAAACAAGAACTGAATACCGGAACTGAACACAGCAACTGAACACAGCAACGGAACACAGCAACACCCCCGCCGGCCTTCGCATCTTGCCAAGCGTGTGTTGCTTTTCTTGCAGACGCGCATACTATGAAGCTTTCCGCAGTGGAGGCTAGCCATGGACCCGATTTCGCGCGCAACCGTGCCCAATGTCATACCGGCCACGCCCCGCGTGGGCGCAACGGCACCTCTGGCGCCGGCGCTGCCCGTGCCGTCGTCCAGCGCGGCGGCCGCCCTTGCCGCTCTGTCATCGACCCAGGTCGACCTCTCGCCGCTGGGGCAGTTCCTGTCCGGCGTGGCCTTGTCGCGCCGGCAACTGCTGGCCTTGCAGGGCGTCGCAGAGCAGGCCGGCACGGCAAATACCCCCGTGAATGTCAATGACGACTTGCTGGCGCTGGCGCGACAGCTGACGGAATCGTTCGCCCAGCTGCAAACGAGCGGCATCGATGCCAGCCAGCTGGCGACGGCGGGCGACACGCCGGGCAGCCTGGCGCAGCGCTACGATTTGCTGTCGGGCGATGGCACCACGGATGCGGCCGCCGCGCTGGCGCAGGACGGTGGCTTGCTCACGCAAGCGCAACTGGCCCGCATCGGCATCGATTTGCGCAATGAAGATGTCGACGCAGCAACTTTGCAAGCCGCATATGCGGCCGACAGTAGCGCCACCCTGGATGCCTTGCAACAGGGAACGGACGTGCTGGTACAGGTGGGCGCCGTGCTGGTCCGGCAGCAGGGCGCGCCGCTGGCGGCCGTGGTCGAAGCGGATTTGGCGGGTGCAGCACTGCCGTCCAGCGCCGTGCAGGCCGCGCAGCCGCAGGCCGTTGATGCGGCACCGCCGCAAACGGCTGCCATTGCACAACGGCAACTGGAACTGCAGCAGCAACTGGAAACGGAAGAGTTGAACCAGGACTTGCAGGAATTGCGGCCTCCGTCGCCGGCAGCCGTCACCATCGATGAGCCGGACTTGCTGCAGGCGCAGCGGGCAGACAGCCTGCGCGTGGATGCCCGGCGCATCGACAGCGAACGCATGAATACCGATCAGCAGGCGCAGCAGGAGGAGGCTGCGGGGGCGATACGGGCGGCGTCCGACCGGGCTCAGTCGCTGGCAGGCGAAGCACAAGTACAAGCCGATGCGGGCCTGGCGACGGCGCAAGCCCAGCTGGCCCAGCAAAATGCCCAGGCACAAGCGCTGGCCGCGCAAAATGCGGGCATGGCCGTGCCGCCGCCCTCGTCGCAAGATCCGTCCGTGGCGGCGGCCATCGCCGCGTATAACCTGAACAATGCAGCGCTGAATCCGGGCTTGATGAACCGGCCATTGCCGGCCAGCGACTCGCGCCTGCCGCTGGTGGCGCCCGTCGCTGCCGTGGAGCCCGTCAAGCCCGTGACGAAAATCTAGGGCAGCAGGGTAGCGTCCAGGGTAATGTTAGCTTTAAGTAATTTCGATACGGGGCAGCCGGCCTTGGCCTTGCCCGTCAATGCCTCGAATGTTGCCTGGTCGGCGCCCGGTATCTTTGCTTTCAGGATCAGGTGGACGGCCGTGATGGCAAAGCCGTCGTCCACCTTGTCGAGAGTCACTTCGGCCGTCGTTTCCATCTTTTCCGCCGTCAGGCCCGCCTCGCCGAGGATCAGCGACAGGGCCATGGTGAAGCAGCCCGCGTGGGCGGCGCCGATCAATTCTTCGGGATTGGTGCCGGGCTTGCCTTCGAAGCGGCTGGCAAAGCCGTAGGGATATTCCTGCATGGCGCCGCTGCGCGTGCTGATGGCGCCCTTGCCGTCCTTGATGCCGCCTGACCAGATGGCCGATCCGTTGGTTTTCATATTGCCGCTCCTGTGTGGGGTGTCGTTGCAAGTGGGGCGTCAGCGCCGTGGCGGTGACCGGCTGATCTTATGCTCTTCGCAAGGCTGGCGGCGCGCGTTTTGCCGCCGCCGTTTGCGCTGGATCGAGGAATCGGCGCGTTTTAGGGCAGGCTGCGGCGCCCGTGCCGCAAAGCTGTCTTATTTCAGGTCTGCAAGCGCTAAATCCTTTAAAATAGCAGGTTATAAGAAAATTCCCGGAAATCCGTGGAGTATTCGCGCTCCATGTTGTAGTTTTTAGTTTCATTAACATAACAACGCTTGGCAAAACCGACACGCAGCAGGTTTTGACCGGCGTCATACGAGGATGAATATGTCTATATCCAGCACCGAAGAGATCGTCGCTGAATTACGCGCCGGCCGCATGGTGATACTGGTCGATGAAGAAGACCGGGAAAATGAAGGCGATCTGGTGCTTGCCGCCGATTTCGTGACGCCTGAAGCCATCAATTTCATGATCACGCATGCGCGTGGCCTGGTCTGCCTGACCCTGACGGAAGAGCGTTGCGACGAGCTGAACCTGTCGATGATGACGTCGCGCAACGGCACCGCCTACGGCACCAATTTTACTGTTTCCATCGAAGCGGCCGAAGGCGTGACGACGGGCATTTCCGCCGCCGACCGCGCCAAGACCATCCAGGTGGCCGTGGCCAAGGGCACGCAGCCCAGCGATATCGTCCAGCCTGGCCATATCTTCCCGCTGAAAGCGCAAAAAGGCGGCGTGCTGATGCGCGCAGGCCATACGGAAGCCGGTTGCGACTTGACGGCCATGGCCGGCCTGACGCCCGCGTCTGTGATTTGCGAAATCATGAAGGACGACGGCACCATGGCGCGCCTGCCGGACTTGCTGGTGTTTGCCGAGCAGCATGGCCTGAAAATCGGCACGATTGCCGATCTGATCCATTACCGCAGCCAGACGGAGTCCCTGGTCGAGCGCGTTGCCGAGCGCACCCTGCACACGGCGCACGGCGAATTCCGTTTGATCGCATTCCGCGACAAGCCCAGCGCGTCGGCCCACCTGGCCCTCGTGCATGGCGACCTGGCGCCCGGCCTGGAAGCGCTGGTGCGCGTGCACCAGCCCGTTTCCCTGCTGGACGTGCTGGAAAGCGAAGCGACCACCCACTCGTGGACGGTAGCGGCCTCGATGGCGGCCATCAAGCAGTCCGAGCGTGGCGTGATGGTCTTGCTGAACTGCGGCGAGACCTCCAGCGAGCTGTTTGCCCAGTTCGCCGCGCTGGACACGCCGCAAGCCAAGCCGAAAGGCCGCGCCGCCAGCATGGACTTGCGCAGCTATGGCATCGGCGCGCAAATCCTGCGCGACCTGGGCGTGAGCAAGATGCAATTGCTGGCCAGCCCCCGCAAGATGCCGTCGATGGCCGGTTTCGATCTGGAAGTGACGGGTTTTCAGTGCCATCCAGGCCAGCAGTAATTAATCACCTTCAGCGGCCTGGCGCACGGCGCCGCCGCTGAGCACTTATAAAGAGGCATATGATGAGCGTAGGAACTTATGAAACCAATTTTGCCGGCGAAGGTTTGCGCGTCGGTATCGTCCAGGCACGATTCAATGAAATCGTCGGTGGTGGCTTGCTGTCGGCATGCCTGGAAGAGTTGAGCAAGCTGGGCGTGGCCGATGAAGATATCCTGCACGTGACCGTGCCGGGCGCCCTGGAAATCCCACTGATTCTGCAAAAAATGGCAGAAACCGAGCAATTCGACGCCCTGATCGCACTGGGCGCCGTGATTCGCGGTGAAACCTATCACTTCGAGCTGGTATCGAACGAATCGGGCGCAGGCATCACGCGCATCGGTCTCGATTACGGCATCCCCATCGCCAACGCAGTGTTGACGACCGAAAACGACGAGCAGGCGGAAGTGCGCATGCTGGTCAAGGGAGCCGAAGCGGCACGCGTGGCAGTGGAAATGGCTAATTTAGCGCAAGCGCTAGAAGAGTTGCAAGAATCCGAGGAGGACTAGCCGTGTAGTGAACGTCCGATAAAACGCCCATAGCTGCGTTGCAAGCCCTCGCCGTACATTCGTACTGTCTTCGGGCTCGCGCCTTGCTCTGAGCATTTTCTCGAACGTTCTGACACGCGGTTGGCTGCGGCGCGTTGAAAAGCGCGCCGTGCTGTCTCGCCGGAATTTGTAGTGAACACGTACTTAAGAACAGGTAACAATCATGACTGAGAAAAATTTGCTCGCCAATCCCAGCAAAAACCGCACGCCGCGTCACCGCGCGCGCGAGTTTGCGCTGCAGGGCTTGTACCAGTGGCTGCTGAACAATGAAGACGCGACCACCGTCGTGAACAATATTCGCGCCGCGCATGGTTTCGACAAGGCCGATGGCGATCATTTCACGGTGCTGCTGTACGGCGCCATCAAGGATTCGCTGGCGCTGCGCGACAGCATGGCTCCCTTGATCGACCGCAACATCGCGGAACTGTCGCCCATCGAACACGGCATCCTGCTGATCGGCGCGTTCGAGCTGAAGAACAACATGGAAATCCCGTACCGCGTCGTCATCAACGAAGCGGTCGAGCTGGCCAAGTCGTTTGGCGGTATCGACGGCCACAAGTATGTGAACGGCGTGTTGGACAAGCTGGCAGTGAAATTCCGCGAGGAAGAAGTGGGCGCCAACAAGCGCAAGTAATATAGAGCGTAGTTCCTGCGGCCGCTGCCGCAGGGCAACAAAAAAGCCACCGGCACTTGCGTGCGGTGGCTTTTTCATTGGTGCAGCTTTTTGGATGCCCCTGTGAGGGCTTTTAAAGGGTCACAGGCCGGCGATCTCGTTGTGGGGCAATACTTTGATGGTGATGCCGCTTTCCGCTACCGCTGCCGGCGCCTTGGCTGGCGCTGGCGTGTTCGATGCCATCACCGGCGTGCTGGTCGGCACGCGCTGACCAGCCGATACTTGCTTCAGGCGGCGGTATTCGGCCAGCACGCGCGAGCCGTAGCCCGAGTCGGTGGCGAAGTTGGCGGCGCCGACATAGGTTTTCAAGCCCGCTTCGACGGAACCGCCACGCGTGACGTAGTCTTTCAGGATCAGGGAGCCGACGCGGATGTTGGCGACCGGGTTCAGGGCTGCTTGCACGCCGCCCATTTCCTGGAAGCGCTCATGGTGCACTTTCGACATGACTTGCATCAAGCCTTGTGCGCCGACCGGGCTTTCCGCGAACGGGTTCAAGCCCGATTCGATGGCCATCACGGCCAGGATCAGCAGCGGATCCAGCTTGATTTCGCGCGCCGTCAGGTACGCCGTCGAGACCAGCATATTGGTCGCATCGTTGGCCACGCGGTAGCGCTTGGAGAGCCAGTTGGTGACCCATTGCTGCTGCTTTTGCGTGCCCAGCAAGGCTTTTTCTTCCTTGGTCAATGGTGCCTCGTTGGCGGCGGCCATTTGCACGGAAGCAGGCGCTTCCATCAGTGCTGACAGGGCCGGCGCTTCAACGGCTTGCGCCTCTGCCATCGGCAGCGGAAACAGGCTGTGCGTCAGTTGCTTGCCCAAGTCGGGGCGGAACATCAGCAGGGCGATCAGTGCCAGGGCGGAAATGCCGAAGACTGTCAGTGTGTGTTGCGCCGTAGTCAATACACCACGTGCCGAAATGGCTTGTGCGCGGGCGCGCAAACGCGCCAACGCTGGCTGGCCAGCCACGGTTGAAGCAGGCAATGCTGCTTCAGTGCTACGATGAGTCATAGAGTTCCCCGAAATGTCGCGTCAACAGGCAGTCCCTCCGCGGTTTCGCGGTGTTGTGGGTACTGCCAATGCCGTGCATCAGAAATATCATCGTTTCCGCCGCGTATGGATGCGTGCGAGAAACGCCGTCATTGCTTGCTTGAGCTGATCGGTCCCATGCTGGTATTGGATCAGTCGCAATACAACTTTTACCGGGGGTAAGGCAGACGCCTTTTGAAAACACTCCTTAAAATGTCATGTGGAGCCCCGACTCCGTGAATGAAAGAGAAACGCTAAAATCAAGCCCTGGGCCGGCGTGCTCTTTCAAGTTGGGCGAATTGTAGAAGCCGTTTTATATCAAGTCAATACTAACGAATCGATTCTTTATTACTTTTATGTCTTACTTTTTGTCTTGCATTGTGCCAAAAGCCAATAAAATCAATTACTTGGCATAGATCCTTCAGCAACGGCGTCCGACGTCAAAAAAAATTAAAAACACATGAAATATTCAGATTTGCGAGATTTTATTTCTCAGCTGCAACAAATGGGTGAACTTAAGCCTATTTCGACCCCCATTTCGCCGATTTTGGAGATGACGGAGGTGTGCGACCGCACCTTGCGCGCTGGCGGACCGGCCTTGCTGTTCAATAATCCGACCGGATACGACATGCCGGTGCTGGGCAATCTGTTCGGCACCACGCGCCGCGTGGCGCTGGGCATGGGCGCGGAAGATGTCAGCGAGTTGCGCAAGATCGGCCATGTGCTGGCGCGCCTGAAGGAACCGGAACCGCCAAAGGATTTCAAGGACTTGCTGGGCCTCGGTTCGCTGGTGAAATCCGTGTGGGACATGTCGCCGAAAGAGTTGCGCGGCGCGAAGTGCCAGGAAATCGTCTGGGAAGGCAATGACGTGGACCTGGCGCGCCTGCCCATCCAGCATTGCTGGCCCGGCGATATCGCGCCCCTGATCACCTGGGGCCTGGTGATCACCAAGGGCCCGAACAAGAAGCGGCAAAACCTGGGCATCTATCGTCAGCAAGTACTGGGACGCAACAAGGTCATCATGCGCTGGCTGGCGCACCGGGGCGGGGCGCTGGACTTCCGCGAGCATGCGATTCAAAGCAAGGGCAAGCCGTATCCGATCGCCGTCGCGCTCGGTGCCGATCCCGCTACTATATTAGGGGCCGTCACGCCGGTGCCGGACAGCCTGTCGGAATACCAGTTCGCCGGCCTCTTGCGCGGCAGCCGCACGGAATTGGTAAAAGCGATTGGCAGCGAGCTGCGCGTGCCCGCCTCGGCCGAAATCGTGCTCGAAGGCCATATCTACCCGGACGAAAACCATCCGAGCGGCTATGAACACGCGCTGGAAGGGCCGTATGGCGACCACACTGGCTACTATAATGAGCAGGACAGTTTCCCCGTGTTTACCATCGACCGCATCACCATGCGCCGCGACCCGATTTACCACTCCACATACACGGGCAAGCCGCCCGACGAGCCGGCCGTGCTGGGCCTGGCCCTGAACGAAGTGTTCGTGCCCCTGCTGCAAAAGCAGTTCAGCGAAATCACGGATTTTTACCTGCCGCCCGAAGGCTGCAGCTACCGCATGGCCGTGGTGCAGATCAAGAAGCAGTACGCGGGCCACGCCAAGCGCGTGATGTTCGGCGTGTGGAGCTTCCTGCGCCAGTTCATGTATACCAAGTTCATCGTGGTGGTCGACGAAGACGTGAATATCCGCGACTGGAAAGAGGTCATCTGGGCCATCACCACGCGCGTCGACCCCATCCGCGACACCACCCTGGTCGACAACACGCCGATCGATTACCTGGACTTCGCCTCGCCCGTCAGTGGCCTGGGCAGCAAGATGGGCATCGATGCGACGAATAAATGGCCGGGCGAAACGACGCGCGAGTGGGGCACGACGATTGCCATGACGCCGGAAGTGAAGGCCAAGGTGGATGGTATCTGGCAAGAGCTGGGCTTGTAAGGCCAGCCCAAGAGCAGATGCCGGGGTCGTACCCTCAGGGTACGACCCCAGATTTTGCCTTTGGGTTAGCATGGTCGCGCACCAACTTCCCCAATCTTGCGCAGGTCGGTTATAATTGTCCCTGGCGGGCCCCTGCGCATCGTGGCATGGCTAACCTGGTCAGGTCGGGAACGAAGCAGCCACGGCTATTAACCATGAGTGCCGCAGATCAGGCTCGCCTCCTTCGGGAAACAAACAGTAAAGCTGCCGTTGGCGGCTTTTTTGTTTTGCGGCACTGTGTTTTGCCAGTCCGCATGCTTGCCTGATTTTCCAGAAATGCCACCCTCCATGTTATACAATTGCTGCTTTGCCGCGTTTGCCATAGTGAATGGCCCGGCCATGAGGCTTGCGCCCGCCGCGCAGGATCACCCGCAAAATCGCATGGTAAAATCTCAGCATGTCCTATCAAGTCCTCGCCCGTAAATACCGCCCCAAGAATTTCGAGACGCTCGTCGGCCAGGAGCACGTCGTGCGCGCGCTCACGCATGCCTTGCACAGCGGCCGATTGCATCACGCCTACCTGTTCACGGGCACGCGCGGCGTCGGCAAGACGACCCTGTCGCGCATCCTGGCCAAGTCGCTCAATTGCATCGGCCCCGATGGCACGGGCGGCATCACGGCCCAGCCTTGCGGCGTGTGCGAAGCGTGCACGGCGATCGATGCGGGACGCTTTGTCGACTATATAGAGATGGATGCTGCGTCGAACCGCGGCGTCGATGAAATGGCGCAGTTGCTGGAACAGGCGGTCTACGCGCCAAGCAATGCGCGCTTCAAGGTCTATATGATCGATGAGGTGCACATGCTGACCAATCACGCGTTCAATTCCATGCTGAAGACGCTGGAAGAGCCGCCTGAACACGTCAAGTTCATCCTGGCCACGACGGACCCGCAAAAGATTCCCGTGACCGTGCTGTCGCGCTGCCTGCAGTTCAACCTCAAGCAGATGCCGCCCGGCCACATCATCAGCCACCTGGACAATATCCTGGGACAAGAGGGCATCGCCTTCGAACAGCCGGCCTTGCGCCTGCTGGCCCAGGGCGCCCACGGTTCCATGCGCGATGCGCTGTCGCTGACGGACCAGGCCATCGCGTACGCGGCAGGCGCAGTGACGCTTGACGCCGTGCAAGGCATGCTGGGTGCGCTCGACCAGTCGTACCTGGTGCGCCTGCTCGACGCGCTGGCGCAGCAGGACGGTGCCGATCTGCTGGCCGTGGCCGACGAGATGGCTTCGCGCAGCCTGTCCTACAACGGCGCGCTGCAGGATCTGGGCACCTTGCTGCACCGTATTGCGCTGGCGCAAACCGTGCCGGCCGCCTTGCCGCAGGATTTGCCGGAATACGCGGACATCGTGCGTCTGGCCGGCGCGTTTGACGCGGAAGAAGTGCAGCTGTTTTATCAGATCGCCGTGCATGGCCGCAATGAACTGGGCCTGGCGCCCGATGAGTACGCGGGCTTTACCATGACCTTGCTGCGCATGCTGGCCTTTCGGCCTGGCATAGGCGGCGCCGATGGCGTGCCGGCAGCGGCACCAGCCGCTGCAACGGGCAACCGTCCCGCCGCTGTCGCCGCCGCGCGCGCCGCCGCTGGCGCATCCGCACCGGCCTCCCGCGCCGCCACCAACAGCGTGGCCAGCCATGCAACCGTGACCCCGCCCGCCGTCGTCGCCGCGGCTGCCGCCAGCATGGCGCGCAGCGAAGCGCCGCCGCCACGCGCAGCTGCACCGGCGCCGGCACCAGTAGCCGCCCCCGCGCCGCCGCCGACTGCTGGTCCGGCTGCGGCTGCTCCGGCAGCCTCGGGCGCGCCGATCAGTTCCGCGCGCGCCGCCATCAATGCGGCGCTGGAAGCGGCCCGCGCCGCCTCGAAAGGCCGTCCGGGCAGCGCGCCGTCGGCGCCGACATCGGCACCCAAGCCGGCTGCTCCCGCACCGGCTCCAGCCGCTGCCGTCACCGCGCCGGCCGCGCCGGTCCAGGCTGCACCGCCACCACCGGCCGCCGCGAAAGCGCCGGCGCCGTGGGACGATGCGCCGCCCGTGGCCGTGATGGAAGCTCCCGTGGCCGCACCCGCACCCGCACCCGCACCCATGCAGCCGGCACGCCAGGCGCCGCCACAGCAGGCGCCCGCCGATGACGACTTGCCGCCGTGGGTCACCGAATTTTCCGACGACAGCGCGTCCGCCGCCGTGTCGGCGCCCGCCGCGCAAAGTTCCGAGCAGCCCGCCGTCGTCATGCCGCAGCGTGCTGCCAAGCAAGCCGCGCCCAGCGGGCCGTATGTGATCACGCCCGTGCCGGGCCTGGACTGGGATGGCAACTGGCCGGCCGTCGCCGCCGTGCTGCCCTTGCGCGGCGTGGCGCAGCAGCTGGCCGTGCAGGCCGAGCTGATTGAATGCCTGCACGATGGCCACAGCACCACGTTCCGCCTGCGCGTGCCGATCGACACGTGGCGCAGCCCGGCCAACGTGGAAAAACTGGCGGCCGCGCTGACCGAACGCTTCGGCCGCAAGGTCGCGGTCGACACGGAACTGGGCGCCGTCTGGTACACGGCCAGCGCGGAAGCGCAGGCGCACCGCGAGGCGTGCCAGCTGCAAGCGGAAGAAACCATCGCCAGCGATCCCTTCGTGCTCGACATGAAGCGTGCATTCGACGCTTTTGTCGTGCCGGGAACGATTACCCCTGCACCGGCCGGCTCTGCCGCGCCAACCCTGCATTGATGATTAACACACTCACAAACTGAATTGAACGGAGCATTCTCATGATGAAAAATCAACTGGCTGGCCTGATGAAGCAGGCGCAAACAATGCAAGACAACATGAAAAAGGCCCAGGACCAACTGGCGCTGGTGGAAGTGGAAGGCCAGTCCGGCGCCGGCCTGGTGAAAATCGTCATGACGTGCAAGAACGACGTCAAGCGCGTTTCCATCGACCCGTCGCTGCTGGCCGACGACAAGGACATGCTGGAAGACCTGGTGGCTGCCGCCTTCAACGACGCCGTGCGCAAGGCGGAAGCGACGTCCGCGGAAAAAATGGCAGGCTTGACCGGCGGCATGAACTTGCCAGCCGGCTTCAAAATGCCATTCTGATGCAATCCCGCATGCGCTCGATCTGTAGCACGGGGCAGGGTTGATCCATGTCCAAGTCGCTTGAATTTTTGACCGAGGCGCTGCGGCGCCTGCCCGGCGTCGGCCCCAAGTCGGCGCAGCGGATGGCGTTTCATTTGTTGCAGCACGATAGGGAAGGCGCGGCCATGCTGTCGCGCGCCCTGTTCCAGGCCGTCGATGCCGTGCATCACTGCGGCCTGTGCAATACCTTTACCGAACACGAAGTGTGCGAGACCTGTCTCGACGAAGAGCGCGACAAGCGCTTGCTGTGCGTGGTGGAAACGCCCGCCGACCAGTTGATGATCGAGCAGACGCTCACCTACAAGGGCCTGTATTTCGTCCTCATGGGCAGATTGTCTCCGCTGGATGGCATCGGCCCGAAAGATATCCACCTCGAAAAATTACTCGGTCGCGCCAACGATGGCGTGGTCGGTGAAGTGGTGCTGGCCACCAATTTCACGAATGAAGGCGAAGCCACGGCCCACTACATCAGCGAAATGCTGAAGGCGCGGGGCTTGCGCGTGAGCCGCCTGGCCCGCGGCGTGCCCGTGGGCGGCGAACTGGAATACGTCGACGCGGGCACGATTGCCCGCGCGATGCTCGACCGCAGGGCAACCTAAATCATGCAAGAGAAAACGTCGGCTGGTCCTTTGGCGGGCATTAAAGTGCTGGAACTGGGCACCCTGATCGCGGGGCCGTTCTGCTCCCGCATGCTGGCCGAATTCGGCGCCGACGTGATCAAGATCGAGTCGCCCGATGGCGGCGACCCCATCCGTACCTGGCGAGTGCTGAAAGATGGCACCTCGCTGTGGTGGTCGGTGCAGGCACGCAACAAGAAAAGTCTGACGCTGAACCTGAAAACGCCCGAGGGCCGCGCCATCGCGCACCAGCTGGCCCTGGAAGCGGACATCATCGTCGAGAACTACCGCCCCGGCGTGCTGGAAAAGTGGGATCTCGGCTACGAACAGCTCAAGCAGATCAAGCCGTCCCTGATCATGGTGCGCCTGTCCGGTTTCGGCCAGACGGGACCGATGAAGGATTTACCGGGTTTCGGCGCCATCGGCGAATCGATGGGCGGCCTGCGCTATGTGTCCGGCTTTGCCGACCGTCCGCCCGTGCGCGTGGGCGTGTCGATCGGCGACTCGGTGGCGGCCCTGCATGGCGTGATTGGCGCCATGATGGCGCTGCGCCACCGCGACGTGACCGGTGGGCGCGAGCACGGCGAAGGGCAGATGGTCGACGTGGCCCTGTACGAATCCGTGTTCAACCTGATGGAGTCGCTGGTGCCCGAATACGACCAGGCGGGCGTGGTGCGCGAGCGCACGGGCGGTTCCCTGCCCGGCATCGTACCCTCGAATACCTACACGACGGGCGACGGCGAAAACATCGTGATTGCCGGCAACGGTGACGCCATCTTCAAGCGCTTGATGCTGGCCATGGGCCGCATCGACATGGCGGGCGACCCGCAACTGGCGCGCAACGATGGCAGGGTGGCGCGCACGCAGGAAATCGACGACGCCGTCCAAGCCTGGTGCGCCACCCACACGATAGACAGCGCGCTGGCCGTGCTGAAGGCCGCCGATGTGCCGTCTGGCAAAATTTACTCCGTGCGCGATATGCTGAGCGACCCGCAATTTCTCGCCCGCGACATGTTCGAACAACACCATTTCGCCGATGGCACGCCCGTCAAATTGCCCGCCATCAGCCCGAAACTGTCCGCCACGCCGGGCAAGACGCAGTGGCTGGGGCCGACCCTGGGCCAGCACAACGATGAAGTGCTGGCGTCGCTCGGCTACGATGCGGCCGCCATCGCGCAACTCAAGGCCGATGGGGTGGTGTAGGTTTAGCTTGGCAAATCATTTTAACCCCAGGCAAGGACTGGGGTCGGACCCTCAGGGTCCGACCCCGGATTCCGCCCTTTGGTTTTCATAAAGGAATTGAGTGAAGCAGTCGTCCTTCCGCGCCCTGAGTGTGCGCCTGATCCCCGTGCTGGCTGTATCCATCCTTCTCTCCGCCTGCGCCAGCTTCCCGCACGACGCGCCGATTGCCGGCCTGCGCCTGATCGGCGAGCAGCGCATCGCCTTGAAACAGGTGTTCGAAGGCACCACGGTGGGCGGCTTGTCCGGCATCGACTACGATGCGGCCAACAAGAGTTGGGTGATGGAAAGCGATGACCGCTCGGAAATCAATCCGGCCCGCTTCTACCGCGCTGCCTTGTCCTACGACAGCAAGGCGTTTACGGGCGTGACCTTGAACAGCGTGCATTTCTTCACGCAGCCCGACGGCAGCCGCTACCCGAACCTGGCGCATGCCAAGCTGGAGAGTGGCGACCAGGTGCCCGACATCGAGACCATCCGCGTCGATCCGCAGGACGGCAGCCTGTGGTACGGCAGCGAAGGCAACCGCAAGGTGGGTCTGCACCCGTTCGTGCGCCACGCCGATAGCGGCGGCCACTACCTGGCCACCTTGCCCACGCCGGCCATGTTCAAGGTTTCGCAGGAAGAACTTGGCTCGCGCAACAACATGAGCTTCGAGGCACTGTCGTTCTCGTCGGATGGCAAGAGCCTGTGGCTGGGCATGGAAGCGGCGCTGTACCAGGATGGCCCGCTGGCCACGCCAGATCATGGCTCCGTGGTGCGCATCACGCGCCTGGACCGCGCCGGCACCGTGCTGCGCCAGTATGCGTATCCGATTGAAGCCGTGGCGTCGCGGCCTGCGCCGGGGCGCGAAGCGGACAATGGCGTGTCGGAAATTCTTGCCGTCAACGACCATCAGGTGCTGGTGGTGGAACGGGCCGGCGTGGAGCACGCCGATGGCGTGTATTCGAACCATGTGCGCATCTACGCGATGGACACCGATGGCGCCAGCGACATCCAGGCCATCCCGGCGCTGGCCGGCGCGAAGTACGTGCCGGCGCGCAAGCGACTGCTGCTGGACCTGGAAAAGATCGGCCTGGCAAGAATCGACAATATCGAAGGCATCAGCTGGGGCCCGCTCCTGGAAAACGGCCGCCGCAGCCTGGTGATGATTTCCGACGATAATTTCAACGCGCAGCAAGTCACGCAAATCCTTGCCTTCGAAGTGCTCTAGTTTCCAGGCTGGCCAGCTGGCCCGCCTGCCTGGCCAGCATGGCCGTGATCGTGTCGTGCGGTGACGGGTGGCCCAGGAAATAGCCTTGCGCCATGTCGCAGCCGTATTCTTCCAGCATCAGCAACTGTTCGTCCGTCTCCACGCCCTCGGCTACCACCACCATTTTCAAGCCATGTGCCATGGCGATGATGGCGCGCGTGATGGCCGCGTTTTCCGTATCCTGCGGCAAGCCGGCAATAAAGCTCTTGTCGATCTTCAAGGCCCGCACGTCGAAGCGCTTCAAGTAATTCATTGACGAGTATCCCGTGCCGAAGTCGTCGATCGACAGATACACGCCGATGCCGCGCAATTGCTCCAGGGTCACCATGGTGGCGCGCGCATCGTCCATCAACGTCCCTTCCGTCAATTCCAGTTCCAGCAGGCGCGCATCGAGGCCCGTGTCGGCCAGGGCCGAGAGCACGATCTGCATCAGGTTTTCATCCTTGAATTGCTTGGCCGACAGGTTCACAGCCATGCGGATGGCGCGCCCGCCATCGCTTTGCCAGGCCTTGGCCTGGTTGCACGCCGTGCGCAGTACCCATTCTCCGATGGGCACGATCAGGCCCGTCTCTTCGGCCAGCGGGATGAATTCCGTGGGCGAAATGATGCCCCGCTCGGGATGGCGCCAGCGCACCAGCGCTTCCACGCCGACGATCTGCGTGCTGGGCACATCGATCTGCGGCTGGTACAGCAGGTACAGCTCGTTGTTCTGCAAGGCTTTGCGCAAGCCGACTTCCATCTTGACGTGGCTCATGATTTCCATCGTCAGCGATGAGCTGTACAGCTTGGCATTGTTCTTGCCGCAGTTCTTCGCGTGGTACATGGCCGTGTCCGCATATTTCAAGAGCGAATTGCAGTCCTCGCCATCTTCCGGATACAGCGAAATGCCGATGCTGGCCGTCACAAAAATCTCGTGCGCCTCGATCATGAAGGGCCGGCGCATGGCTTCCTTGACCCGGTGCGCCACGTTCAGCGCATCTTCCACGCGCTCCAGGTCGGGTATCAAAATCGTGAATTCGTCGCCGCCCAGGCGCGCCAGGTTGCTGCCGCCGAAGCTGGCTTCAAACTCGTGTTCGGCACGCAGCACCAGGTCGCTGGGGCGGATGGTTTCGCGCAGGCGCTCGGACACCACCTTGAGCAAATGGTCGCCCACGTCGTGGCCCAGGGTGTCGTTGATGCGCTTGAAGGCATCGAGGTCCATGAACAGCACGGCGAATTTCTTGTCGTGTTCTTTCGAGCGCAGCAGTTCGCGTTCCAGCGTTTCCAGGAAGGCTTGGCGGTTGGGGATGCCCGTCAGGCTGTCGCAATAGGCGAGGCGGCGGATCTGCTCTTCCGTGCGCTTGCGCTCGCTGATGTCGCGTACCAGGCCCAGCACCTCGTCGGCCCCTGTCGCCACGAGGCGCGCCTCGAAATGGCGCGTGCTGTCTTCGTGCGTGAGCGTGTAGTCGACCGAGCCGATATGCTGCGTGGCCAGCACGGCGTGGGCCTGGTCCAGCAGGCGCGCGGCGATTTCGGGCGGCAGCACATCGCCGATATGGCTGCCCACGCAGTCGCTGAGGGAAAAGCCGGCGCTGGCATCGTGCCCCTGTTCATAGTCGAGATAAAAGCCTTCGCGATTCAGGCGAAAGAAGGTGTCGGGGATGGCGGCAAGCACGGCGCGGTTGTGCGCGTCGGCGATGCGCAGGCGGGCGATGGCGTCGCTGGCGCGCAGCACGTACAGCACGCGGTGGCCGAGGATGGGCCAGTTGATGGGCTTGGAAATGAAGTCGGTGGCGCCCACCTCGTAGGCGCGCGTGACCGCTTCGAGCTCGTCGCCGCCCGTGACCATGATGATGGGCACGGTGCCGCCCACTTCCTGGCGGCGGATTTCGCGGCATACGGCAAAGCCGTCCAGGGCCGGCATGTCGACGTCGAGCATGACCAGATCCGGCCCGCTGTGCTTGTAGCTGGCCAGCGCCTGCACGCCGTCTTCGGCCTCGATCACGTCCAGGCCTACC
This sequence comes from Janthinobacterium sp. 78, assembly GCF_003096775.1. Taxonomy (NCBI): domain Bacteria; kingdom Pseudomonadati; phylum Pseudomonadota; class Betaproteobacteria; order Burkholderiales; family Oxalobacteraceae; genus Janthinobacterium; species Janthinobacterium sp. 78. The sequence continues at coordinate 2,092,149 of NZ_QENT01000001.1, forward strand.
TGGGTGAGCATTTGCCGCATCAGCAAGCGCATCACGGGATCGTCGTCGGCGACCAGCACCAGGCCGCGTGGGGGAGGGAGGGGCGCTGTCATGTCAGTGTTCCTTCACGAGGATGGCGCTCAGCGATTCGCGTACGGCCAGGAAGGCTTGCTGCATCTGCTGCAGCAGGGCAGCCGCGCCCTCGGTACTGCCGGCGCGGCCCAGTTTTTCCATCTCCTTGCACAGCTGCGCCAGGCCATCGGCGCCCACGTTGGCGCTGCCCGACTTGAGGCTGTGCGCCACCTTGCGCAGCGCTTCCGCATCTGCGCCGGCAATCGCTGCGCGCATGGCGCTCAACTGGCGCGGCGTCTCGCTGGTAAAAGCCAGGATGACCCGTTCCAGCAGCGCATCGCCATCGGTGCGCGACAGGGCGCGGATGTTTTCCAGCGCCTGCCGGTTCAGCGGCTGGCCGGAAGGCGGCGTGGCGGACACCGGCGGCGGCACCTCCGGCAATGTCTGCGGCTCCGGCTCCGGCGCCTCGCTGTGGTGCACGCTGGCCGCGCGCGGCAGGGTGATCCAGCGCGCAATCGTGTGGCCCAGGTCCTGCTGCGTAAAAGGCTTACTCAGGTAATCGTCCATGCCGGCCGCCAGGCACGCTTCGCGGTCACCCTGCAGCGCATTGGCCGTGATGGCGACGATGGGCAGCACGCGCGCGTGGCCGCACTGCTGTTCATGGCGGCGGATTTCCGCCGTGGCGGCAAAGCCGTCCATCACGGGCATCTGGCAATCCATCAGTATCAAATCGAAATCCTCGGCCTGCGCCGCCTGCAAGGCTTCTTCGCCGTTGTGCGCGCACACCACGTCCAGGCCCAGGCTGTCGAGCATGGCCAGCGCCACTTCCACGTTGACGCGATTGTCTTCGGCCAGCAGCACGCGGCGGCGCTGGCGCCGGCCCACCTGGCGCGCCGCGTGCGGCGGATGGATGCGCATGCCCTCGCTGGCGCGCGGCGGCGTGACGATGCAGTCGAACAGGTCGCATTCGCGGGCCGGCTTGATCAGCTGGAAGGCCACGCCCGCCTCGCGCCGCTGCACGGGATCGGCCGCCGCCTGTTCCGTGCTCAGCAGCAGTAATTTGAGGTCGGCCAGCAACGGGTCGCTCTTGATGGTGGCGGCCAGGGCCAGGCCGCTGGTGCGCGGCAATTCCATGTCGAGCAGGGCCACGGCATACGGCGTGCCCGCCTGCGCGGCCGCGCGCAGCTTGCCCAGGCAATCGCTGGCCGTGCCGGCGCTGTCGCTGACGATGTGCCAGCTGGCCAGCTGCCGCTCCAGCACGGCGCGCGTGGCGGGGGTGTGGTCGACGATCAAGGCGCGTAACCCTCGTGTGGTTTTCAGGTTGAAGGACGGGTCATCGTTGTCGACCCGCCGCTTATCGAAATTTACTTCGAACCAGAAGATCGATCCTTGCGTTAAAGCATTATCGACGCCGATAGTGCCGCCCATCAGCTCCACCAGCTGTTTCGAGATCGTCAAGCCCAGGCCCGTGCCGCCGTGCTTGCGCGTGGTCGAACCATCGGCCTGCGAGAACGATTCGAAGATGCGCGTCTGCGCCTCGCTCGACACGCCGATGCCCGTGTCGTGCACCTCGAAGCGCAAGCCCACGCTGGGCGCATCTTCGCTGCACACGGTCACTTTCACGGTGACCTTGCCCGTTTCCGTGAACTTGATGGCATTGCCCAGCAGATTGACGATGATCTGGCGCAAACGGTTCGGGTCGCCGCAGATGGCGATGGGGATGTCAAACGCGATATCGAATTCCAGGCTGATGTTTTTTGCTTCCGCCTGCGGCGCGAACACGTGTTCTATGTCGTCGAGCAATTCGCGGAAATTGAAGCGGATGTACTCCACGCTCAGCTTGCCAGCCTCGATCTTGGAAAAGTCGAGGATGTCGTTGATGATCACCAGCAAATTCTGCCCCGAGCGCTGCACCATGCTCGTGTAGTGGCGCTGTTGCGGGCTCAAAGGGCTGGCCAGCAGCAGTTCCGTCATGCCCAGCACGCCATTCATCGGTGTGCGGATTTCATGGCTCATGGTGGCGAGGAAGGCGCTCTTCGCCTGGCTGGCCGCCTCGGCCGCATCCTTGGCCTTTTCCAGTTGCGCCGTGCGCACGCCCACCTGGCGCTCGAGCTGGTCGCGGTAATTGGCCAGGGTGCTGTCGCGGCTGTCGATCTGCGCCAGCATGTCGTTGAAACTGTCGATCAGCACGCCCAGCTCGTCGCTGCGCTGGTGCGCGATGCGGTGGCTGTAGGTCTGGCTGCTCGACACTTTTTGCGCTGTATCAATCAGCTTGGTGATCGGTTCGGCAATCACGCTCTTGAAGCGCCGCGCGAGGAAGACGGCGATCAGGAAGGACAGCACGGTGGCGCCGCCGATGGCACCCACGTGGCGGCCGATGTCGCGCCACATGTGGTTCAGGTCTGCCTCAATCAGCACGGCGCCGAGGATCTGCTGCGGCTCGCCGGGCCGGTAGACGGGACGGTACAAACGCATGGCGGGTGCCAGGGTCGTGCCCGCGCTTTGCGTGACGGGTTGCACGGCCATGTCGGCCAGCAGGGCCGGGTCCATGTCTTCCGGTGCTGCCAGGCCATCCGCATGCTGCGGCGCGCGGTACAGGGCGAACAGGCGCCCACCCCGGTCGAACAGGGCCGCCTGGGCCACCTCGTCGCGCGCGGCCAGCGCGGCCAGCACCTGTTCGGCCTGCGGCTGTGCCGATTTGCCCACCAGCAAGGGCACCGCGCTGGCTGCACCGATCACGCCCGCCAGCGACAGCAATTGCTTGCCTTCATCATTCTTGTGGCTGAGCACGGACGTCAGCGCAAACGCCACGAACACCAGCAGCAGCGCGCAACCCGAGGACAGTACCGAGATCATGGTCAGCTTCTGGCTGATGCTGGAGCGTTGGAAATTGAACATGAATTCGCTGCTTCCCCCGGTCGCCCGTTGACTGTTATTTAATTCCTATTGGAAAAATATAGACGCGAAGACACACCCCGATGTTGATGTGGGTCTAAGGGAAGAGAGGGGAGGGGAACTTATACGAGATGAAACAACGAGGGGTGGGGTCGGACCCGTCGGGGACATGTGCCCCAATGGGGCACATGTCGATCCCGCAGGGACTGACCCCAGTATTTGCTTTTGGGGCTAATGAAATCAAACCCGGAGAAAAGCCGGGGTCAGACTGAGCTAGCCCGGATTTGATGGAGGGTCACTAATTTGAGAAAATAGTGACATCCAAAGGAATCCATCATGACCAAGAAGCCATCGCTTGCCGTATCAGACGCTGTTCCCGCTACGCAAGTGCGGCGGGAACGCACCGTTTTCTCCAGGCAGTTCAAACTCACTGCTGTAGAGCGCATGCAGGAACCTGGCTGCAGCCCGGCCGCCTTGGCGCTGGAACTGGGCATCCGCCGCAATCAGCTGTACAAGTGGGCTGCCGCGCTCAAGCAAGCTGGCGAACTGCCGGCGCCGAAAGTGGTAACGCCTGTCTCGACCACGGATCTGGCCAAAGAGAATGTCCGTTTAAAGCGTGCACTGCAGGCTTCGCTGGAGGAGAACGCCATCTTAAAAAAGCTCGATGCGTACTTAACGCGGCGTTAAAGCACAAGTACGCTTTCATTACCGCGCACCAAGCCGAGTTTCGGCTCGCCGCGATGTGCCGGGTACTGCAGGTCAGTCCCAGCAGTTATTATGCGGCCGCGAAACGGTTGCCCAGCTTGCATGACACTGTCGATCTGGCGCTGCGCGAGGACATCAAGCGCCTCCATGCAGAACATCGCTGTGCGCCGGGCGCGGTCAAGACCTGGCGGCTGTTGCATGCGCAGGGAATCATCTGCGGCAAGCACCGCGTGGCACGCCTGCGCAAGCTCGATGGCATTACGTCGATGCGCCGGCAGCGCTTTCGTGTCATGCAGACACATCAACACACCGAGCCTCCAGCGCCTGATTTGTTGCAACGGAAGTTCAATGTTGCCGCGCCCAATACGGCCTGGGTGGGCGATATCACGTCGATACGTACGCGTGAAGGATGGCTGCATCTGGCCATCGTGCTCGACCTGTTTGCACGCCGGGTGGTGGGATGGTCGATGGATACGTCGCAGCCTGCCATGCTACCCATCGCGGCCTTGAGGATGGCCATTGCGCAGCGCAAGCCGCCTGCCAATCTGATCTGTCATACCGATCAGGGCAGTGTGTACGGATCGGCGGCCTATCGCAGCGTGCTGCAGGAGCATCAGTTGCGGCCCAGCATGAGCCGGCGTGGTAACTGCCACGATAACGCCGTGGCCGAGAGCTTCTTCTCGCAGCTGAAAAACGAAATCACGCACAATACGACGTATGCCACACGCGAAGAGGCCAAGGCTGCTATCGTCGATTACATCGAGGTGTATTACAATCGGATGCGCTTGCATCAAAGCTTGAAATACCGCACCCCAATCGAGGTTGAGGTGCATTACGCATCGATTAAAAATCCCCCGCACCGCGAGGGAGTGACTCTCCATTAAAACCGGGACACCTCAGACCCGAAGGGTCTGACCCCACTACTAACAGCAGCCGCCACGCTTGCCGGCGCCGCCGTAGCGGGCTTCCTGGCGTTCGCGGAAGAACTCTTCATACGTCATCATCGGCTCGCCGGGATGGGTCACTTCCCGGTGCGCCACATAGGTGTCGTACTCGGGCAAGCCGCACATGAGCCGCATGCTTTGCCCCAGATACCGTCCAGCCTTGATGATTTCGTCGATCATCATTGCACCGTGGGCATGGCCTGGAACGGCGATTCCTTGGTGCTTGGCTGGCTGTCGGCGCGCGCCTTCATGATGGTGCGGATACCGAAGAACAGCACGCTGATCACGACGATGACGAAGAAGGCGGCCAGGCCGGCGTCCAGGTAATCGTTGAAGATGATCTGCTGCATCTGCGCCACCGACTTGGCCGGTGCCAGCAAGGTGCCTTCGTCCAATGCCGCCGAGTATTTCTTCGCATGCGCGAGGAAGCCGACGCGCGGGTTGGCGTCGAAGATCTTTTGCCAGCCCGCCGTCAGCGTGCACAGCAGCAGCCAGATGGTCGGCGTAATCGTCACCCACGCATACTGTCCCCGTTTCATCTTGAACAGCACGCAGGTGCCGAGGATCAGCGCGATGGCTGCCAGCATCTGGTTGGCGATGCCGAACAGCGGCCACAGGGTGTTGATGCCGCCCAATGGATCGACCACGCCCTGGTACAGGAAGTAGCCCCAGGCCGCCACGCACAGGCCCGTGGCCAGCAGGTTGGCGATGACGTTTTCCGTCTTTTTCAGGCTAGGTACGAAGCTGCCCAGCAAGTCTTGCAGCATGAAGCGGCCCGCACGCGTGCCTGCATCGACGGCCGTCAGGATGAACAGCGCTTCGAACAGGATGGCGAAGTGGTACCAGAAGGCCATCATGGCCTTGCCGCCGATGGCGCCGGAAAGAATCTGCGCCATGCCGACGGCCAGGGTCGGTGCGCCGCCCGCGCGCGAGATGATGCTGTGCTCGCCAACGTCCTTGGCCGTCTGCGTCAGCATTTCCGGCGTCACGTAGAAGCCCCACTGCGAAATCGCCTGTGCGGCGGACTCGGCTGTCGTGCCGATCAGGGCGGCCGGGCTGTTCATGGCGAAATAGATGCCCGGCTCGATGGTCGAGGCGGCTACCAGGGCCATGATGGCCACGAACGATTCCATCAGCATGGCGCCATAGCCGATGAAGCGGGCGTGGCTTTCGTTTTCAATCATCTTCGGCGTGGTGCCCGAGGAAATCAGCGCGTGGAAGCCGGAGACGGCGCCGCAGGCAATCGTGATGAACAGGAAGGGGAACAGATTGCCCGACCAGACGGGGCCGGAGCCGTCGATGAACTTGGTCATGGCCGGCATTTTCAGGTAAGGCGCGACGACGATGATGCCGATGGCCAGGCCCAGAATCGTGCCGATTTTCAGGAAAGTCGACAGGTAGTCGCGCGGTGCCAGCAGCAGCCACACGGGCAGCACGGAAGCGATGAAGCCGTAGCCGATCAGCATCCACGTCAGTTCCGTGCCCGTGAACGTGAACATCGGGCCCAGCACGGCGTGTTCCTGCACATATTGGCCGCCGATGATGGCCAGCATCAGCAAGACAAAACCGATGATGGAGATTTCGCCGATGCGGCCCACGCGGATGAAGCGCGAGTACACGCCCATGAACAGGGCGATGGGAATCGTCGCCATCACGGTGAAGCTGCCCCATGGGGAACCGGTCAGCGCCTTGACGACGATCAAGGCCAGCACGGCCAAAATGATGACCATGATCATGAAGCAGCCCAGCAAGGCGATCATGCCGGGAATTTCGCCCAGTTCAGCCTTGATCAGGTCGCCCAGCGAGCGGCCGTCGCGGCGCATGGAAATGAACAGCACGATGAAATCCTGCACGGCGCCCGCAAACACGACGCCTGCCAAAATCCACAGCATGCCGGGCAAATAGCCCATTTGCGCAGCCAGCACGGGGCCGACCAGGGGGCCGGCGCCGGCAATCGCGGCGAAATGGTGGCCGAACAGCACATATTTGTTGGTCGGTACGTGGTCGAGGCCATCGTTGTGCTTGAAGGCCGGCGTCATGCGGCGTGCATCCAGGCCCAGCACCTTGTCGGCGATGAACAGGCTGTAGAAACGGTAGGCGATCAGGTAGACGCAGACGGCGGCGATGACGATCCAGATTGCGCTGATCGGTTCGCCACGTTGCAGGGCGACGACGCCCAGGGATCCGGCGCCGGCAAGCGCAAGCGCTGCCCAGCCGAGCTGTTTGAAAATGCGGTTCATGCTTCCTCCAGAGATTGACGGGCGCTGTGCCGTGCGATGATGTGTGCTGCGGGTCCTGGTCGTCGCCAGTTTGATGTGACTTTTGGTGTATTTGCAGCTTATGGCAAGTATTCAGGAATCGTATAATCGCCGCAAGCGCACCACTACGCAGTAACGCTCAGTATTACTACGCAGGCCGATCACGGCGCCGCGACGTAAAATCACGTATTCCCACCAGCATCGACGCCGCCGGAGCGCGCCAGGCCATGAAACTCAGACAGAAAGTCATCTTCCTGGCCATCACGCCGCTCATCCTCGCCCTGTGCGCCATCGCGTTTGCCGTGCGGCACCAGGCGATTACCCTGGCTGAGCAGCAGCGCGCCACCATCCAGCAAGCGTACCTGGCCAGCAAGGAGGCCGAGCTCAAGCATTACGTGACCCTGGCCAGCCATTCCATCGCCTCGTTATATGGTTCGGGCCGCAAGGATGCCGCCACGCAAGAGGAAGCCAAGCGCATCCTGTCCGCCCTCAGCTATGGCGATGATGGCTACTTCTTCATCTATGATTTGCAGGGCAAGTCGCTGATGCATCCGCGCCAGCCCGAGCTGGTGGGGCAGAATCTGTGGGAGTTGCGCGACGCGGACGGCAACCTGACCATCCAGCGCCTGATGCAGCGCGCGAAGAGCGGCGGCGGTTTCGAGCGCTACAACTGGATCAAGCCCTCGAGCAACAAGTCCGCGCCCAAGCTCGGCTATGTGATATTGATGCCGGAATGGGGCTGGATGATGGGTACCGGTATTTACATGGATGACGTGGACCAGGCGCTGGCCAAGGTTGACGCCCAGCAGTCGCGCAATATCCGCTCGACCATGGAGCTGATCGCCGCCATCGCCATCCTCGGTTCTTTGCTGGTGGCCGCTTGCGGCCTGGTGCTGAACCTGCGCGAATTGCGCGTGGCCGACGCCAAGCTGAAAGTGCTGGCGCAGCGCGTGGTCGAATCGCAGGAAGAGGAGCGGGCGCGGCTGTCGCGCGACTTGCATGACGGCATCAGCCAGTGGCTGGTGTCGATCAAGCTGCAAATCGAGGCGGGCATCGCGCGCCTGGCCGGTAATGCCGAGCAGAAAGAAAAGGCGCCCGCCACGTTCGAGCGGGCCGCCGAGCAGCTGAACAAGGTGCTGGGCGAGGTGCGGCGCATTTCGCACAACCTGCGCCCGGCCATCCTCGACGACCTGGGCCTGGCCGCCGCGCTCGACCACCTGGTGCATGAATTTAACGACAGCAGCAGCGCGCAAGCCAGTTTCACGGCCAGTCCGGCGGCGGCGGGCGAGGGCTTGCCCGACATGGTCAATACCGTCTTGTTCCGCATCGCCCAGGAAGCGCTGACCAATTGCGAGCGCCATGCCCACGCCCGCGGCGTGGAAGTGAGCCTGCGCGAGGCGGGCAAGGCGGTGGAATTGCGCATCGAGGATAATGGCGGCGGCTTCGACTTCGACGGCATCGCCCTGCATCCGCAGCGCGGCATTGGCCTGCGCAACATGACGGAACGCATGGAAGCCATCGGCGGCAGCCTGCACATCACCTCGTCGCCGGCCGGCACCCTGGTGCTGGCGCGGCTCGCCCTTCCACCGACACACTGATTGACAGATACCGAGAAGATACCGAAACATGACCGAGACGATCAACATCCTGCTGGTGGACGACCATCCCCTCGTGCGCGACGGCTTGCGCGCGCGCCTGGAGGCGGTGGCGCATTTCGACGTGGTCGCCGAGGCGGGCGGCGCCGACGAAGCCCTGGCCCAGGCGCGCCTCCATCAGGTGGATCTCGTGTTGATGGATATCAATATGCGTGGCATCAACGGCATCGAAGCGACGGCGCTGTTCAAGCAGGCGTTTCCGCAGATTGCCGTGCTGATCCTGTCCATGCACGACAAGCTCGAATATGTGTCGCAAGCCATCGCCGCCGGCGCGCGCGGCTATGTGCTCAAAGATGCTCCAGGGAAAGATATCGTCTTCGCCATCGAGACGGTGATGTCCGGCGGCATTTATTACAGCGCGGCTCTGGCGCGGCAGTTATCGCGCCCGCAAGTGCACGATTCCTTCCTCACCACGCGCGAGCAGCAAGTGCTGCAACACATCGCGGCGGGCCAGTCGAACAAGCAGATCGCCCGCGACCTGGACCTGAGCGTGCGCACGGTGGAGACGCACCGCCTGAACATCAAGCGCAAGCTGGGCATCGAAGGGCAGGCCGAATTGATCAAATATGCGGTCGAACATGCGCATGGCGGCGGCGCCTGAACGGCGCTCGCGTCACGGTGATTTTTTCAAACCCGCATGACAGGCGGGTCTCCCGGGGGGAGTGTTTTTTTTGAATATTTATTGCCAAAATTAAACTGTTTCACGGGTGAGATTCGGATAGAATGATTCTCGCTGTCGAAATGGCATCCCTGTCGGGCCAGGGTTGCCAATGCTGGTCAGTTTATTTACTATGGCGCCCTACCCACACTGAGATACCGATGTCAGCGTCTGAATCAAACCTGTTTCCGTTGGTGGGATTACAAGCAGTGGCCAATGCTCATAACGAGTGGGTCGCTGTCACCTTGCATGTACCGCAGGCCTCGACGGCGCCGCTGCTGGCGGCGCTGGCCGCTGCCGATGCGTATGCCTTCCTGGCACCGCTCGACTGCATTATTCCCCTGGCCGACCCGCATGGCGTGGACGATGCCGTGCTGGCGCAACTGGCGCCGCAACGCACCATTTTCCGTTTGCCGGCGCAGTTTGCGGGCGACAAGCAAATCCAGAAAAAATGCCAGCAATGGCGCGACGCCGGCTATCGCATCCTGCTCGATGGCGCCGATGCCGGTCCCGTGGTGGCGGCGCAGGTCGACGCGCGCGCGCTGAGTTTTGACGCGGCGGGCGCACGCCCGGCCCTGCATCAGCTGCTGCCCTTGCCGGGGCCGCATCTGGCCTACAACATCGGCGACGCGGGCCAGCTTGCCGCATTGCAAGAAATCGGCGTGAGCTGGTTTGCCGGTGACTACGCCTTGCGACATGCGCGCCAGCAAAGCGAGCCGGAAGACGCCACCTCGCGCCGGCGCTTGCTGGCGCTGCTGGGCCTGCTGGCACGCGATGCCGACGCGCACGAGCTGGAAGTGCCGCTCAAACAGGACCCGTCGCTCAGCTATCATCTATTAAAACTGGTCAATTCGGCCGCCTTCGGTTTTACGGCGCCGATTACCAGCTTCAGCCAGGCCATCAGCCTGCTGGGCCGGCGCCAGCTGCAGCGCTGGCTGCAACTGCTGCTGTATGCGCGGCAACAGGACGATGGCAAGATCCACGCGCTGCTGCCGCTGGCGGCCGTGCGCGCGGCGCAGATGGAAGCGCTGTGCCAGCTGCGCGGTGGCGACCGCGATGCGCAAGACCTGGCCTTCATGGCGGGCGTGTTTTCCCTGCTCGACGTCCTGCTGGGCATGCCGATGGAAGAGATCATCGCCACCCTGAACCTGGCACCCGACGTCAACGACGCCTTGCTGGAACGCAATGGCGAGCTGGGCAACTTGCTGGCGCTGGTCGAAAGCGCCACGCCGCCGCCCGAAGTCTTGCGCCGTGCCGGCATCGATGGAGAAACCTATTGGCGCAGCCTGCTACAGGCCTACCAATGGGCCATCCAGGTCAGCCGGAACCTCTAGCATGACCTTGCTGCCGGTGTCGGATTACCTCGGTGACAGCGCCGCCCTGTGCGATGCCGTCGTGCGTTTGCGCGGTCCCGCGCTGGTGGCTGAGCTGGGCCGCATCGCCAGCGCCGTGATGGCCAGCCCGCATGGCCAGTTCCTGCCTGCGGGCAGCATGGACGCCGCTGCATCGTCCGCGATTTTTCCCAGCGACACGCCTGCCTTGCTGCAGGAAATCAGTTTTGACGGCCACTGCTTCGGCCACTACAGCGTGGCGGGACGCAGCCTGTACAACGACGCCGACCGCCGCCACCTGGCCAGCCTGGCCTCGCTGACGGCCGGCGTGTTGCAGGTGCATTCGCTGGCGCAACGCTCGACCCATGCGTTTGCGCAAGTCGAAGCCTTGCTGGCGCAGCAGACGCAAATCCTCGACCAGTTGCACGAATCCGTGCTGACGATGGACTTGACGGGCTACATCACCAGCTGGAACAAGGGCGCCGAGCGCCTGTTCGGCTACACCTCGGTGGAAGCCGTGGGACGCAACATCCTGTTCCTGTACGACGACGAAGATACGGGCTTCCACGACGCCTTCCTGGAGCAGGGAGGGCGCCTGATGGAGGTGCGCCGCCGAAAGAAGTCGGGCGAAATCTTCTGGGCCAGCCTGTCCCTGTCGCCGCTGCAAGACATGGACGACAAACCCATCGGACTCATCGCCTACCTGACGGACATCACGGAACGCAAGCTGGCCGAAGAGCGATTGCACCACCTGGCCTACTACGACCCGCTGACCAGCCTGCCCAACCGCACCTTGCTGGCCAAGCTGGTTGACCAGGCCCTCTCCGTGGCGCAGCGCAGCAAGATGCTCGGCTGCGTGATGTTCATCGACCTGAACCGTTTCAAGCTGATCAACGACACCCTGGGCCGGCGCATCGGCGATGAACTGCTGCGCCAGGTCTCGCTGCGTTTCCGCAAGGTATTGCGCGACCAGGACCTGGTGGCGCGCCTGGGGGGCGACGAGTTCGCCGTGGGCCTGTTCGACATCGGCCAGCACTTCGAGGCCAGCCTGGTGGCGCAAAAGCTGCTCGCGTCCCTGATGCAACCGTTCCTGATCGAAGGCCACGACTTGCGCGTGGGCGCCAGCATCGGCATCAGCGTGTATCCGCAAGACGGGCAGGACGCGGAAACCCTGCTGCGCCTGGCCGACATCGCCATGTACCGCGCCAAGCAGGACAGTGGCGGCGAAGCGGAAAGCGTGGCCTTCTACAGCCAGGACATGAACCTGGGCATGCAGGCGCGCATGCGCCTGGAAACAGGCTTGCGCCAGGCATTATCGGAACAGCAACTGTTGCTGCACTACCAGCCGAAATATGCGCTGGGCAGCGGCCGCATCATCGGCGCCGAAGCGCTGGTGCGCTGGCACCACCCGCAGCACGGCATGATCCCGCCCGCCGAGTTCATTCCCCTGGCCGAATCGACGGGCCTGGTGGTGCAAGTGGGCGAATGGGTACTGGAAGCGGCCTGCGCCCAGGCGCAAGCGTGGAAGCTGGCGGGCCTGCCGCCGATCCGCCTGGCCGTCAACGTCTCCGCGCGCGAATTCACCTCGGCCCTGCCCGCCAGAGTGGCGGCGACCCTGGCCCGCTACGGCCTGGATGCGGCCTGGCTGGAACTGGAAATCACGGAAAGCACGCTGATGCACAACATCGAGCGCGTGATCGGCATCATGGACCGCATCACGGCGCTGGGCGTGGCCCTGTCGCTGGACGACTTCGGCACCGGTTATTCAAGCTTGTCCTACCTCAAGCGTTTCCCCATCGACACGCTAAAGATCGACCGCTCGTTTACCACCGGCATCCCGACAGACGCCAGCGACTGCGCCATCGCCAGCACCATCATCAGTATCGCCCAGCAGCTGCACCATAAAGTGATCGCGGAAGGCGTGGAAACGGCCGAGCAACTGGCATTTTTGAAGAGCTCCGGCTGCGACGAAGTGCAGGGCTACCTGTTCTCGCGCCCGTTGCCAGCGCTGGAGTTCGAGAAGGCGCTGCGGGAAAACTGGGGGCTGTAGAGCTTTGCTGTGGAGTGCCAGCGCAGGTATTGAACCCACAGGCGAAGAGCCGGGGTCGTACCCGCCGGGTACGACCCCAATCCTTGCCGCTAGGGGGAAATAAGGCCACCGGAGTACTAGCCATTGGTAAGCCAGTGACCTTTATGTATAATGCTGCCATCAGGAAGCGTGGCCGAGTGGTTGAAGGCACTAGTCTTGAAAACTAGCGACGGGTTACACTGTTCGTGAGTTCGAATCTCACCGCTTCCGCCAGGAAATAGAGAAACCGCCTTCGGGCGGTTTTTTATTGCCTGGCGGAAGCGAGCAGGGCGCCTTCGCGCCCTGCGTGTGAGATTCGAAGGGCTGGGCCTACCGGCCCAGCCCGCCCCGAATCCTCCACCTGCTGCCGCTGCGCGGCAGCTCCGCGCGCCGAGGGCGCGCGTTCGTAGTTCTCATTAGGTCTCCAACTGAGCCACCTTCCACGCCACCCAACGCATCAGTTCGTGTCCGAATGGCGGACCAGACCCTCGCACCCCAATCAATGCCATGCGTACACAGCTTGAATCCGCGTGTGATGTATATTGGAAGTGAAATAAGCCTGTCTCTTGGCGGTCAGTCGGGCGTACTAGGAGACGAGCCGCTGTACGAGACACTCTTTGGACAATTCCAGGCTGTGCACCGTTTGACGGCACCCTGCAGGCATTCGTTTGTCAAGCATACGAAGTGATCCCTCTGCGTTCTGTTGCCGCGATTTTTCGTCACTAGCTTCACAGCCCACACCTTGCAGCTCCCTGCTTGCGGAAAGTCGTAGGTAGCGCTGCGTTGCACGTTTTTACAAAGGATAAATACATATGAGTAAACTCATTTCTGTGGTCGTTATCACAACTGTGTTCGCTATTGGTTTGGCAAATGCTCAAGTGCCCGCTAAACCTGACATGAGTGCAATGACAAATGGCGCGGTCGATATTGCAACTACTTCTGCTACCGTCGCTGCAAAAGCTACGGTGACCAGCAACGCTCCGGTTGGGGCGTTGAACGAGTGCTACAGCGCTATTGGCGATCAACCCCGGACAGCGTTGCAGTCTTGCCTTGAGGGGAAACGTCGGGAAGCCAAGTCGCAAATGAATAGCGCCTACCAAAAATTGGAGGCGAATACAAAGGAAATTGATTCAAGTGCGACTGTCAAAGCCCTGACCTCGTTGCGCAATTCTCAGAAAGCTTTCGAGAGCTTCAAGGTTGCGCAGTGCCGGTGGGTCGGCGACTCTGTGATGGGAGGCTCCGGCGCTGGAGATCTTTTAAATTCGTGCGAAGTCGATTTAATGCGCTGGAGAACGAAGCAACTTGCCAATTGATTTTATTGCCCGCTCAGCGTTGAAATCGAGCTATTTTCGCTTGCTCGATAATATGTGCCAACCACTATGATTCCCTCGCAGTCGGGTACGCAAAGACTTTTTGTGCCGATTTTCATGCGTAGGTAGAGTAGGTACGATTGGCGTATGGCGGCTTAAAAGGCGCATAAAGCTGAGATAATCGCGGTACACCGCTTCCGCCAGAACTATGGAATAGTCCTTGTTTTTTCGATCCATGTCTTACCAAAAAGACAATAATTTTTCTTTTCTTAAGTTGACTAGTTGCGGAAGTGATTTCCGCAACTAGTCTGGATACTCGTCGTGAGGGTAGCTTACCAGCACCGCCTCGTACGCTCTTGCCGAATTGGCGCTACCGTTGCCGATTCAGCTGTCCGGGCTGCGGTGGGCCTTGCGCCCCCCGATTAACAGCAGGTCTTGGGCGTCATCCTGCATCAGTTCGATGATGTCGCCGGTCTCGGGGGACACCAGGCTGGTTTTGCCGGTCGGCACCAGCCGGGTGGCGCCGATGTCCGGCATCACCATTGTCCAGTCCTTGCCGTCGAAGCGCAGTTCGTAGCGGTTGGCGAAACGGCCCTCGAAGTTGTCGAGCTGATAGATGCCGACGTGGCGTGTGGCCGTTGCCAGGTCCAGCGGTGCCATCTGGGCCAGGCGAGGTTTGAAGTCCGGCCAGTCGTAGGCGGACGCCACCGCCTTGACGATCTCGCCGCCAAGATAGCTGCCGTTGTCGCCGTCGGTCATTACTACTACACCGTTGCCGCTGTCGAGATACATCGCGTAGGTGCTCTTGAAACCGGTGTTGCCGCCGGAATGCATGAAGCGTTTGTGCTCGCCATCGCCGACCACGAAGAAGCCCTGCGCATAATTGTTCAGCGCCGGCGTCAGCAGATCGCGCGCCTGGGTGGTGCTCAGAAAGGCCGTGCCGATTTTCCACGACCGCTGGACACCGATGGCGAAGCGCGCCAGGTCGCTGGCCGTGGTCCACAGGCCGGCGGCCGCCAGTTCGGGATAGACGAAGGCCCCGCCTTCGACTTCGCTGCCGTCGGCGTAGTGGCCGCGCGCGCGGTTGTGTTCTGCCGCCGGCAATGGCTGCGCGAATGTGCTGCGCCGCATCCGCAGCGGCTGCAGTACTTGCTGGCGCATCAACTCCGCAAAAGGCGTGCGCAGACATTGCTGCATGGCGACTTGGGCGATGGTGTAGCCGCCGCCGGAATACGCATGGGCGGCGCCGGGGATGGTCTGGATGGCGACCGCCGGCGTGAGCGACGGCGGCTCGCCCTTGATTACCTGAAGGTCCGTAGGGATCGCCTGCGACGGTGGATAGCCGGGGAAGCCGGACACGGTCGCCCCTGCGGTGTGGTTGAGCAAATTGCGCAAGGTCACCGGATGCTCGGGGCTTTGCTGTCCGGAGGGCAGGCTCCACGGCCGCAGGCAGGCGTCCACCGGACTATCGAGCTGGAGCTTGCTGCTGCCCGTCAGCCGCTGCGCCAGCGCGCCGGTCACGCCCTTGCTGATGGACGCGGCCTGATACAGCGTGTCGGTGTCGGCCGCAGGTGCGGACGGTTGCCGGTAGACGCCGGCCCAGGCGATCTTGCCGTCGCGGATGACCGCCACGCTGACGCTGGAGACCTTATAGCGGCGCAGGCGCTGCTGGATATCGAAGGTCTGCGTCGGCTCGCCTGCGATGTCCACCCGCTGCCGCAGCCCGCTGGCGATACGCTCGGCTATATCCGACTCGCCCGCGTGGGCGGAGCCGCTACATGCCGCCACCCCCAGCAAGGCTCCCATACGTAGCGCGCGGCTTGAAGCATGGACTGGCAGTAGCCATAGACGAAGGCGCATAAGTTTCCCTTTCATTAATTGGATGGGCTAATCTTATCGAGCGTTGTCCGAGGTTCCCTGGATTTGCGACGGATGGTGGAATGCTTGGTCCAGGTCGTTTGTTTTCAGCAAAATCTCTACGCGGCGCTAGCATTGCCAACAAAAACAGCGGGGTCAGTGCCGACAAAAGCGGGGAGCAGCCGTCGGGGTCATGGCAGCAGACTGCCATTTGCTCGCCCTGGATCTAATGGTAGGGGCGCGCAACCAATATCGCCGATCATCCGGTCAGCCGGTCGACGACTTCCTGCCCTGGAACTGCGCCGCGCAGCTCCCCTCAGCTTAAAAAACATGCCGCTTCCCAGCGGTGTGATGCCATCATCTGCCAAATCAACGCCAGGCTCAAGACGGCGCTGACTTTACTCTTACCTTGATGCCGTCGCGCCTGGGGGCGTGTGCGCAAAGAATTTTTGTTCCAATGTTCATTCGTAGGTAGCATAGTAGGTACGAATGTTATTCGGCTTCAGCCGTGAAAACCCTCGCCGCCAGCTGGCGAAAATGGAAGGATTGGAATTTTGAGAACGCAGAAAAGATGCATGGGGTATGTGGCTATCGTCGTCGACGATTACGATCGGGCTATCGAGTACTACACAGAAAAACTCGGATTTACGGTGGTCGAAGACACGCCACAAGCAGGGAAACGTTGGGTGGTTGTAACGCCGAACCCAGAAAGCGATTGTAATCTTTTGTTGGCTCGTGCCTCAAACGACAGCCAGCAGGTATTTATTGGCAATCAGTGTGGTGGGCGGGTTTTCCTTTTCCTCCACACAGACGATTTTTGGCGAGATTATGGTGCCATGAAGGCCGCAGGCGTTCACTTTTGTGAGGAACCGCGTCAGGAAGAGTACGGAACGGTCGTGGTATTTGAGGATCTCTACGGAAATCGCTGGGACCTATACCAAAACAAATCATGACTGGTCAGCCGCTAAGCAGATTTGATATTGCGGAACTTGTTTCTGAAACTCCAAAAGCTCTTGGGGCAAAGACTTCTACCTTTTCTGGAATTACTCGAAAATTCTTTAATGAGTATTTTGAGGGGCGTCAGTTGGCACACGCCTTTAAAGTGGAGGCAGTTCCCAGCGGCGCAGGGCAAAGGCGGTGGCCGCGTAGATGCGCAACTGCGTGGCGCTGTTCAGAGGCTGGTCGATCAGCTCGGGCACTTCGGAACCATAGCGGCGGCGCCGTATGCGCGAGCCGATGGGCGTAGTGAGAATGTCTGTGACCGACTGGCGCAAGTGGCCCAGGCCCGTCAGGCTGCGCCCGGTGGCGGCGTGCATGCCCATCATGCTTGCGGCCCGCCCGACTTGTCGCCGCCGTGCGCATGCTTGGCCAGGCTGATGGCGCCGGCCAGCACGTCCTCGCTGGCTTTGATCGTCCCTTGCACGGCCATGGCCACGCCGCCAGCGGCGCCGGCCTTGGCGTTCACGCCGCCGTTTAGGGTAGTGGCGCCCTCCACGGTGGTGGATTGCTTGACGATCTGGTTTTTCATGATGGTCAGGTCGCCCGTGCAGATGGTGCTGGGCGCGTTCGACGTGACCTTGTCGGCCGTGATGGTGGCGGTGCCGCCGGGCAGCGTGGCCGTCAGGGCGTGGGCGGCGTGGTCGTACTGCACCACGGCGCCGTCGGAATAATGCGTGGTGTGGATGGTGTCGCTGGTTTCTGGCGCGTCAAATTCCTGGGAGTACAGCGCCGGCACGATGATGCCGCGCGTCAGGTCGCCGCCAGGGGAAAAGACAATGACTTGTTCGTCCACGGTGGGCGCCGACCAGGTGCGCGTGCTGCCGGCGCGCCGGGTGGTCCATTTCAGCCATTCGGTGGTGAGTGTCGGCCCGAGCCGCACGCGCGCCTTGGCCCCCTTGACCTCGGCGATGGTGCCCAGGCGGATCAGGTTTTGCAGCAAGCGGAGGAGGTCGGACAGGTCGGCGTTCATGCAGTGCATGTTGCCGAAGTCCGCGTGCGGATGCACGCGGGGGCGGGTTGATAAACAGCTTAGTGACTATGGCGGTGTTTGATGCGCTAACTCACGTCATCCTGAGAATTGATGACGTAGCAAGGCAATTCCTTAGTGCCCAAGGACCCTATCACGTTGCGGCTACCATCTGAGTACTCACAACGAACGCCTGCATCGCATTCGCTTTTATTCTGCAGTAACGCCTTCCTGCAAAAATTTTTTTTCAAGTAATGCTTTAATCATTGGATGCCATTGGGGCCAACTAAAGTTGTAAGAAGGATGGGGAACCCAGGAAGCCAATGCCTGACCGCCTTCATATTGATATAGTAAAGTTTCTCTCGTGCCCTGTTCAAAGGAAAGCTGCGGACCCGGCAGACCACCTGCAGGCATGTTTTCCCAAAGGCGATTAGAAAGAACCAAGATTTTTCTTGGGGCCAACTGACTTAGCACCGAAAAAAAGCATCTCTCGACAAGGAAAACATTTCCGAGGTTGGTGCGACCTTAGCCGTTTCAGCAACAGGCTGCTGTACGTAATTATAGAATGCGACACTTTGCCAGAATTCTCTCCGGTCCAGTTCCCAATACGGCTGGCCACGCACGACTTGCATAATCGATGTCCAGAAACGATGATTTTGTCCGTCCACATATTCTTGGGTGAATGTAATAGTAGAGTTGCCAGACATCGATTCGTCACCGTAGTGGGATTCGCCTAGAATAAGTAGACGCTCGTCCGATGCCGCGTAATCGGCGCCAATCCATGGCTTGAAAAACGGTTCGGCTACATTCTTCGAGTCTTCTTCCATTATTGTGTGATCGACCTTGATTATATTTTCATTGCAGGTCGTCATTTTTAAGTTTAGGAAAACTCCGTTTTCCTCCATCTGTACCCTCAGCTCAACTGCTTTTTCGTAACCGATATCTAAATTTCGTTGTAACCCAGCACAAGAGGTGTCATTCTCTTGCGTCACATATGCCACAGCCCGTTCATACAATAAGTCACTGACCATTTAAAACTACCTTTCCAAAACGACTGAACAAGTCTAAAGAATAACGGAGGTAGCATAGTATTACACACTCAATGCATCAAAAGCTCTCTGGACGGCTCTTGAAAGTTTGATTCCGCGTGTCTTAGTTCGGCGTAATATGGTGTAGTAAGGATTCGCGTATCAACGTCCGATCCGGTTCACTCAAGCCCAGCAACGGCCGCTCCGGGTACTTGTAGACGGGCCCTTTTTTGGTAATGTGGTCTTGCCGGCCAAACTGATGCACATGCGCCACGCGCGCCGCCCAGCCAAAGAAGCCAACTTCGATCTGGCCGCCGGTCGCCTTCACTTTCAGGTGCTTGGCGGTGCGAATCTTGGCAAACATAGCCGCCTTCTGCCGCTTGATGCGTCCATTCTTTCCCTTGAATTCCTTGCGCCGCTTGCGCGCCGGATAGGCCGCGCCATCCGGCCCCTGCTGCGCCTTGATGCGCTGCGCCTGGCTGCGGCGCAGGTCGATGGCTACCTTGTGATTGATTGCCCTGCGCTGGGCCGGCTGCAGCTTGGCCAGCAGGGCGCCGGCCCAGGCTTCCAGCGCGTGCAGGTCGTCGTTCATGGCGTCGCCTCGGGGGTGCGCCATTCGGCCAGCAGGGTGTCGCCGTCATACAGCTTCCAGAACTCGTCCGCATAGGCTGGCATGTGCTGTATCTCGGCCAGGTGCTTGATGTCCAGGCGGCCCGCTTCGCCCGCCTTGACGGCCACGCGCTCGGTCAGGTCCAGCTTGATGGAAATGTCGACCGTCTCATGGTTATTAAAATCGACTTCGAAGGCGATGCCGTGCTTGCGCGTTTCCTCATTGGCCATCAGGTCGAGCTGATGCACTTTGAGCCAGGCGATCAGGGCCACCATGATGGCGTCGGCGTCGCCCGCGTAATCGGTCACGATCAGGTTGAGCTTGAAGCGGTATTCGAAGGAGAGGGAGGCGGTGGCCGACGCCACCACGTTGCCCTCGTCGGCGAAGACCAGCAGGCGGTCGGGATCGCGCTGCAGGTCGGGGATGGCGGCGGCCAGGTGCTGGCGCAGGCTATTCGGTTTGTACATGGTAGGTGTTCCGCACGGTGTTGTAGGCGTCGATACAGGCGTTCAGCTGGCGGGTGGCGTCGTCGCCGTCGCCGGCAATGGCGTCAAGAGCTGCCGCAGTCGCTGGGTCAAGTTCGGCGCGCGCTTGGTGCTGATCGCTTGCGGCAGCGGTGGAATCTGCAGTGGCTGCGCACTGGCCGCTGGTGACGGGGATTGACAGGCGCACAGCGCCGCTGCGCACGTCATCGTTAAAACGGTCGCGTTCAGTTTTCGCATGGGTTTGCTCCTGGGTGAGGTGGTCGGCGCGCTGTGCCAGGGCGGCTTTGCTGGTGGCGGCCGCCCGCTGCAGTTCGACAAGGGCCACGTCTTCCACCTGATGGAACCGGACGTGAACCAAGAGCTGTACGGCGTGCCGCAGTACTTGAGCGCGCTGCAATCGGCCTGGCTTAATGAGGCGGCCACCCTGTTCCGTCGCAAGTACTACAAGAACGGTTCGCACGCCGGTTTCGTCTTCTACATGATGGACGCCGCCGCCAACACGCACGACGTGGACAACCTGCGCCAAACCATGCGCGACAGCAAGGGGCCGGGCAACTATCTGGGGTCAGTTCAGAAAGCGGTTTCTCTATTTCCTGGCGGAAGCGAGCAGGGCGCCTTCGCGCCCTTCGAATCCTCCAACCGCTGCCGCTGCGCGGCAGCATCGCGCGCCGCAGGCGCGCGTTCGTAGTTCTAATCAGTTTTTCGACTGAGCCAGCCTGTAACGACGGCCAACGCATCAGTTCGTGTACGAATGGCGGACCAGACCCTCGCGCCGTAGTCCTCGCGCCGCCCCTACATGTCATTCGAACAGGGCCGCATCGAGCGCGGCCATGCGCGCAATGCTGGGCCAAACAGTTAATCCAGCCGACCTAACTTAGGGGCGGCGTGGCATAAACAGCTTTACTTTCATTCCATAATTCTACTATTATAGAATTATGGAATTGACTTGGGGATATACGGAAACCAAAAAAGTTATTGCTGCCTTAGTTGTGCTGGCGCAAGAATCGCGTCTGGCCAGCTTTCGCCTGCTTATCCAGGCTGGGCCACAAGGAATGGCGGCAACGAAGATTGCCGAACACATCGGTATCCCGCCATCGTCCCTGTCATTTCACTTAAAGGAACGGGTGCACGCGGGCCTTATCGTGCCGCGCCAGGATGGACGCTTTGTCATCTACGCAGCGGATGTTGACAACATGAATGCTCTTATCGGTTTCTTGACCGATAACTGCTGCGGTGGTGCACCTTGCATTACTGGGCAAGGCATTGTCTGTGACGCTGTATGAATCCAAACGTACAAATCGAACCGCTTACCCACCATGCATTGTTTGAAGGAGTCGTCATGACCGAAAAAGTGTACAACGTATTGTTTCTATGTACTGGAAACTCAGCCCGTAGCGTGATGGCCGAGGCGCTGGTCTCTACTATGGGCAAGGGGCGCTTTCGCGGCTTTTCAGCTGGTAGCCATCCGGGTGGCAGCGTGAACCCATTCGCCATCGAGCAAATTGAAGCGACCGGCTATCCGCTCGAAAAACTGCGCAGCAAGAGCTGGGATGACTTTGGAACTACAGACGCACCGCACATGGACTTCATCATTACTGTATGCGACAACGCGGCCGGCGAGGTCTGCCCTTATTGGCCAGGCCATCCCCTTTCGGCGCACTGGGGCTTTGAAGATCCTGCTGCAGTGATCGGCACCGACGAAGAAAAGCGCGCGGTATTTCATAAGGTGTTCCGTCAGATAATGACCCGAATGAACGTCTTCGTCAGCTTGCCTCTGCACATGCTGGAAAAAAACGCGATCCAGCATGAGATCAAAGCCATCGGACAAAGCGCCGTCTGATGTGTGACGCGGCCGAGGTCTTGGCTGGAAAGGGCAACATGAAAATTTTGGTATTTCTCGGTTCGATTCGCACCAGCACACCGCCCCTGCCGGCGCGCGTGGGCGAACGCGTCGCCAAGGCGTGCGCGGCGCAGTGCGGCCGCGATGGCCACAATGTGGTGCTCATCGATCCACTCGATTACGACCTGGGTGAAGTGTTCAAGCCGCACTTTTCCTATGCAAAGGGGCGGGCACCCCTGCCGTTGGAACACCTGGCAAGTGAGATTGCCAGCGCCGATGGGTATGTGATGGTCAGCCCCGAATACAATCATTCGATGAGTCCGGCACTGGCGCATTTATTGAACCATTTTGGCAGTTCCCTGTTTGCCTTCAAGCCCAGTGCCATCGTGACTTATTCGACAGGACAGTGGGGGGGCGTGCGGGCGGCGGTGGGCATGCGCGCTTTTCTGTCCGAGCTGGGTTGTTTGCCGGTGTCAGCCATGGTGCACATCCCGGCTGCACACACTGTTTTCGCTGCAGATGGTACCTTTGCGCCCGAAGTCGACAGTACGCGCTGGGTTTCCTATATCCAGCGCACCTTTTCCCAGCTGATCTGGTGGGCCGAGGCCGCCGGACGGGAGCGGGCGCGTTCTGGAGGAACAGGGCCTTCGCCGGCATTCCTGCGCGACCCGTCCCAGCGCAATGCGCCATGAGGCACAAGTGGATCAGTTATTGCTGGAATACCATTAAAAAGCGCCATGCGCAGCTTGCGGCCGTGCCACCTCCTGTCACTTCACGTTTATTGGGATCCCCCTGATGATTCGACTTGCCACTACCGCCGATGCCGCCATGATCGCCACGATCTATAACCATTACGTCAGCAGTTCCACCATCACGTTTGAAGAGCACGTAGTGGGCATCGATGAGATGGCCCAGCGTATCGCCTCTGTCGGCGCGCAGTTGCCGTGGTACGTCTTTGAGCGTGACGGAGAGATAGTCGGCTATGCCTACGCAACGCCCTGGCGTGCGCGGAGCGCCTATCGTTTTTCGGTCGAATCGACGGTATACGTGGCGCATGAGTATATGGGGCAGGGAGTTGGCCTGCAGCTTTACAGCACGCTAATCGATGATTTACGTCAGCGAAAGCTGCAGGTGGTTATCGGCGGTATCGCACAGCCTAACGACGCCAGTGTCGCTTTGCATGAACGCCTGGGATTCGAGAAGGTGGCCATGTTCAAGCGGGTCGGCCGTAAATTTGATCAGTGGATTGATGTGGGATATTGGCAGCTGCAGCTTGCGTAGTCATTTATTTATGATTATTGGATGTCCGCATCGTCCGTGTAGGGCGGTGAAAACAGCACGTTGTTAGGCGCTAGAAAAACACTGATTGCGGAACGAAATCGCGCGTAATCATCTGAAATGTATGAAGTATTTTGAAGGATTAAAAACTAGCGACGGGTTACACTGTTCTTGGGATTCGAAGGGCTGGGCCTATCGGCCCAGCCCTTCGAATCTTCTCCTTGCAGCCACTGCGCGGCAACACCGCGCACCGACGGCGCGCACTGCACTCAACGCATCACTTCGTGTGCCAAATGGCAGACCTGAACCTCGCGCCCTGAGTCCCTTCGCAAAGCAATGATTGACCAAAAATTCGCACCCGGAACCGTCTGGTGTCGCCAATGCAGATCAGCACGAAACTAGACAACTAACATGTCTTGGTAATCTGATGGGTAAGAAAATCGTGCACCACCTTCATGAATAAAACAGGAGAATCTTTGTAGACCTCGTGCCCCGCATATGGGATGTTCAGGAAGACAGAACCTTTTATTTGATCTCGTAGTTCAGCGATGCACTTTAACGAACAAAGATGATCTTCGTCGCCACGCACCAGCAACGTTTGTGCCGTGATCTGCTTGATCAGACTGCCTGGGTAAGCGCTGTGTTTGATATTTGTCCAGAGCGAGACAACCGATTTGATCAACGCATCAAAGTCTGGTTCTGGATTGTTCTCTCTGTAGTAGGAGACTGCATCGGGAAACTTTGCCTCCCAGAACTCAGCCGTCACGCCACTTAACATGGGAAGGATCGGGTCGTCCGCTTCCATTTGACTTTGAGCCGCCACCGCCACCAGTCCCTTGATCCGCGCAGGGGTTTCAGCGGCCATGCGCAAGGCAGTGATGCCACCGTCACTAAAGCCCAGTATGGAAAAACAATCGATGTTCAAGTGCGCCAGAATAGCTTCAACATCTGCTTGATGTCGTTGATAGGTCAGGCGGGATTTTCCGAGCGTCGACTTGCCGTGTCCACGAAAATCAACGCCAATCAATCTGAATTCACTTGCAAGTTGAGCGGCAATGCCATTGAAGTCTGTCAGGTTGCCTAAGCCGCCGTGCAGTAACAGCAATGGACTCCCTTTCGGATTGCCTATGATTTCAAAGTATATTTCGGCATCATCAACGGATAAGTAGTGGCCTGAAGAATGCGTAAAAGTAGTCATGGTGAATTTAACCCTGTAATCTTTTAGTTTTTGATTTGCCGATCATACGTGGGTCGACTGTCAGTTTTTGTCAGTATCTGATCGGTATCTGGCCCCTCGGGCCCACACGGTGCGTCTGCTTTAACTTCTGAAAATTTCACCATGTGGACCTTGCCTGTCCAGAAGTACTGTGTAAAAATACAGTGTCAACTTTCAAAAAGGACACCTCATGATCAAAGGCAGTTGCTGCTGTGGCTCAGTAAAGTTTGAATTGGCATCCCCCCCAAGCATGATGGGCATGTGTCACTGTTCTCGTTGTCGGAAGGCTGGAGCGAGTGCCTTGGCCTTTGTTGATAAAAATTCTTTTACCTTGCTGGAGGGGCGGGAATTTATTCAGCGATATGAGCCAGAGCCTCCGTTTAAATATGCAAGAACTTTTTGCAAAAATTGCGGGACTTCGTTGGGGGAAATTGGTTCAGAGAGTGATTCATTTCCAATATCAGTTAACTGCCTGGATGATGATCCTGAGGTAAGAATACAATTTCATGTTTATGTTGGCTCCAAGCCTGCATGGTATGAAATTTGTGACAATGCAAAACAGTTTCAAGAAAGTCCAACATAAATCAAAAAAAGCCAGTCAGTTGACTGGCTTTTTTATTGCACTCTTGATATTTCGAAGAATGTCGATGTTCGTTTGCTGGCTTCGCGTCCTGCGTGCGAGATTTGAAGCGCCGGGCCTGCCGGCCCAGCCCGCGCTGAATCCTCCAACGGCAACTCCACGCACCAATCTTGCCTGGAAATCATCGAGTCTTTGCAATCACACCACTCATGTATTGATTCAAGTCGCGGAAATCCTGAACCTTCCATGCGTACGGCGATATTTTTACGCCATTTTCTCGCAAGGTTTTTGGAATCAAGTCGCCATTCGGGCGAAGTATGACTGATGAAACAATAACGCCCGGATAATCTTTCAGGCGTTTTTTGAAGGCGGCTGTTGTAAGGTCAGGCGTGGGAGGATTGCTTTTATTCGCCAGTGGGCCAGTTCCCTTGATATCTGTTCCATGGCACACGGCGCATCGCTGTATATAGAGATTTTTCCCGTTGATATTATCCGCGAAGGATGGTGATGCTTGAATGAGCGATAGCATTCCTAGCGAAGCGATGAATGATATTTTTATTTTCATGTGGTCTTGTATTAATAAAATCTGAATCGATTATTATATCTTCCGTTGTTCGGTTGCACCAGTTTAGCGATTCAGGAGCGAAATTGTGGTGCCAGTGCTAAGTAGGGCGCAATAAATTATTGTGATTTCTGACTTCCATATCCGGCGCTCTGCGGTGTTGCCCGCTGCTAGCAGTGCTCGCACTGCGTCGCAGCGGGCGCCTTGCAGAGCATCCGGTTCTGTTTGTCATAACTTCACAATAATTTCCCACGACCTACTTAAGACCGCGCCGCGTGGTTCCGCTTATCTCCTCGGTTGAGTCAGCTTCTATGACGTCCAGCACCTCAGTTCGTGTGCAATGCCATGGAATGACCCCGATGTGCTCATGTATGCGCCATCGGCCCCTTGTTGATGGGGACGAACACTTCCCACTTCTTTTGCATCGTCGGCTTTACGGTCTGGTTGCAACTTACCGCAACATTCGGTCCAGACAGGCCATGGCTCTTCGGAACCCATTTCACGCGCAGAGATACCGCACATTTGGCAACCAGAATCTTCCGGTTCGGCTCCATGGCTTGCCACTTTGTTCCATTTTTAAGATTCTCTGCTGCAATGAACTGTACCGCAGCCTCCCTTATTTCAAACAATCCATGTATGTCACCGCGTGTCCGATCCTCGTCAAGCGTGCTGGCAAATGCCGATGAGGCACCCGCAACAAGAAAAAAGGATCCAGCAAGGGTGGCGTACACGCGTTTATGCAATCGTAACGGTAGCAACATACTTATAATCCTTTGCCAAATTTGTTCTTTATCCGATAAGTTTCAGCGTGCCTGCTTGTGTGACCTGGCCGCCTCGGTCTTGACGAGCGTTAAATGCGGGCATGCATCTTGTCTACGGCGCGACTGGAAACGTCCTTTTCTACGCGGTAAAGCGATTATGAAGTATAAAGGCAATGCCAAAATAATGAAGGTCATCAAGAGTAATGCTAATGATGCGGTGACCAGTTATGAGAGGGAATGACATTCGCTGGTCTCCTGGGTGACCGCAGGATGCCAGCTGCCGCGACAGCAATCTTCGCAAACTTGACTTGAGCAAATTTCCTGCCGAAATCCGTTTGACCGCCCCCCGCGCCAGGTCTAGAGTCGTCGAAGAGACCTCAACCGACTGCATCCCCACGCCATGGCCAAGCCCTTTCCCTTGAACCCCAAGAACCCCGAACGCATCTGCTGGGGCTGCGACAAGTATTGCCCGCCGGACGCCATGCGCTGCGGCAATGGTTCCGAACGCACGCAGCACCCCATCGAACTGTTTGGCGAAGGCTGGAATGACTGGGGGCTGGCGGCCGCTGACAAGAAAGAGGACGAAAGCAAGCCTTAGTCAAGCGCACCATGCGGCGCGGCGCTACAATTGCCCATCGCACACGCGCCTGCGCTGAGAAAATCACCATGCAAGAAACCCTGTCCCGCTGGCTGGCAAGCAGTGCCGGTGACTACACCTTGGTCGAACACCCGGCCGTGCACACCATCGATGAAGCACTGAACCACGTGCCGGCCATGTCCGGCCTGATGGTGAAAAACCTGTTCGTGCGCGACGAGAAGGGCCGGCGGCATTTTCTCGTCATCGTGCCGTTCGACAAGCGCATCGACCTGGCGGCACTGGGGCGCTTGCTGACGGCCAGCAAGTTGAGCATGGCCTCGCCCGAGCGCCTGCTGCAGCACCTGGGCATCACACCCGGCTCCGTCAGCCTGTTTGCGCTGATACACGACGGCGCACAGGCGGTGGAACTGGTGCTGGACCAGGCCGTATGGGAAGCTGATTCTGTGCAAGCCCATCCGCTGCGCAACACGGCCACCGTGGCGCTGTCGCATGCCACCTTGGCCAGTTTCCTGGCGTATACGGGGCACGTGCCCCGCATCGTGACGGTGCCGGCGGCTGATTAAACGGTCGCCTCAATGCCCGGCCACGGGCGCGCTGCCGCTGCCGCTGCGCCGGCCCGGCCGGAAACCGTGCGCGCTGGCCGACCAGGCGAACACGAAAGCCAGCACCAGCAACGCCACCATGGCCCAGGGAAAGGCGCTCGCGCCCCAGGTTTCCAGCAAGGCGCCACCGACCACGCCCGCGGCTGCAATCGCCCCATTCCACGCCACCACATTCATCGACAAGGCCACGTCGGCGCCGCTGCCGGCCGTGTCGGCCAGCGCCGTCTGTAACAGCGTTGCCGCGCCGCCGAAGCTCAGGCCCCAGACGGCCATGCCCAGGTAGACGACAGCGGGAATGTGCGAGGCCATGCCCAGCACCAGGGCCGTCGCGGCGAACACGGCCAGGCTGGCCAGCACGCTGGCGCGCAGGTGGCGCTCGACCAGCTTGCCCGTGATCCAGATGCCGGCCATGGCGGCGGCGCCGAAGACGAGCAGGACCAGGTCGATGCGTCCCGTCAATCCGGCCGGCGCCACAAACGGGGCGATGTAGGTGTAGAGAATGTTATGCGCCAGCATCCAGGTGATGACGACGGCCAGCACGGGGCGCACGCCCGGTGTCGTGAAAACGCGGCGCAGGGGCAGGCGCTCATGGACGGACTGGCCCGGGTAGTCCGGTACTTTCGCCAGCACCCAGGCGATCAGGACTAATGTCAGGGCGGAAATGATCCAGAACGCGGCGCGCCAGCCCACCAGCGAGCCGAGCAGGGTACCCAGCGGCACGCCCAGCGACAGGGCGATTGGCGCACCCACCATGGCCAGCGCCAGAGCGCGGCCTTGCTGGTGCGGCGCCACCATGCGTCGGGCATAGCCGGCCAGCAAGCTCCACGCCAGCCCGGCCGCCATGCCGGCAAAGAAGCGGGCCGCCAGGGTCAGCCAGTAGTGGGACGACAGGGCCGTGACGGTATTGAACACGAGAAAGCCGATGATGGTCAGCAGCAGCACGTTGCGGCGGCGCCAGCCGCGCGTGGCGATGGTGAGTGGAATGGCTGCCAGCAGGGAGCCGAGCGCGTAGGCCGTGACCATTTGCCCGGCCAGCGCGGCGCTGATGCCGAGGCCCGCGCTGATTTGCGGCAGCAAGCCGGCGGGCAGGGTTTCCGTGACGATGCAGATAAAACCCGTCATGGCCAGGGCCAGCAGGCCGGCGACGGGGAGGCGGTCGGCCAGCGCAGCGCTGGTTCCGGTAGTGAGTGTGGCGTGATTCACGGCAAACATCCTTGTAAAGAGATCAGGCGCAGGACTGCCCCTGACCGTCGTGGTGACATATATATCGATCGGTACAAATATAGGCGATGGCGCGTTCCGTTGTCAATGACTTCTGTATCGAGTAGTATGTAAGTGGCCTATGAGTAGATGAGAAGGAGCGATAAATGGCGCAAATGGGACGGCCGCGCACGTTCGACCGGCAGGCAGCGGTCGAGCAGGCCATGTTTTTATTCTGGCAGCAAGGGTATGAATCGACGTCCTTGAGCCAGCTCAAGGCGAGCCTGGGCGGCGGCATTTCCGCGCCCAGCTTTTATGCGGCGTTCGGCTCGAAGGAAGCGTTGTTCCGCGAGGCGGCGCAATGCTATCTGGACACCTTTGCACGCGTGACGCAGTGTTTGTGGGACGATGGACTGGCGCCGCGCGCGGCTGTCGAGCAGGCCTTGCGCCAGTCGGCGGCGATGCAGTCCGAGCCGGGGCATCCGCCGGGCTGCATGGTGGCGCTCGGCTGCATGAGCGCGCCGACGGCCGAACATTCGGCCGTGGCCGCGCCTCTGACCGCTTCGCGCGTGCGCACGCGCGCCGGCTTCGTGCATTGCGTCGAGCGGGGCATGGCCAGCGGTGAATTGCCTGCGGGTACGGATGCAGTGGCGCTGGCGGCCGTGTTTGACAGTTTTTTATCGGGCGTGGCTATCCAGGCCCGCGACGGTGTGGGCTATGCCGTGTTTGACCCTGCCATTACGCAGATCCTGCGCGTGTGGGATGCCAATCGCGTTAAAGCCTAGGCCGTCCAGCGAAACTCCAGCACATCGTCGCCATACTTGTCGGTCTCGCCCGTTGCGGTCCAGCCCAGGTAGCGGTAAAAGCCGTAGGAGCGCGAGGCGGGGTCGCTGGAGCAGCCGAGGAATAGCCGTTGATGGCCCTGCGCGCGCAGCTCCATCATTACCAATTCCAGCAAGGTCTTGCCGATGCCCAGACCTTCGAATTCAGGCAGCAGGGCCAGGACGATGATTTCGCCCGTGTCGCGCTCGCCAAAGCAGTAACCGACCAGGTGGCCGTCATGATGGCAGACCTGGCCGGGCAGGCTGCCTGAGCGCATCATGTCCGCCCAGGTGTCGGCCGTGATGCCCACTTCTGCCAGGCGTTCTCTGGAAATGGCGTTTTGCCGCGTCTTGCCGCGCAATGCGATGAAGGCCGGGGTGTCTTCCGCCTTGGCGGCATGGAAAGTGATCGATGCTGGATGTGTCGTCATGTGTGTGTTCATTGTTCGATGGTAGTGAAGGATTTATTCCCACGGTTTGCGCATGATGTGCGCGTGGCGCTGCCAGTCATAGGCTTTGGTATTCTCGATGGCTTGCTGGCCAGGATTGCCGCTATCGATGATTTCATCCTTGACGATGATCAAGTCGTTTTTATCATTCAAGCGGTATTCCCGGTAGCGCTCGCAATCCTGTTCGCGCCGGGCGGTGGTAATTAATTTGCTGGCTTGCCAAGCATAGCTGTCTTCATAAAAGCATTGCGCCGCGCAGCCGCAATTGGCGATGCCGCCTGCGATTGCTTGATCGGCGATGCGGATATCCAGATTCGGAATCGCCGATAAGGGCTTGTTGAAACGGTATTGCCTCGCTGGCGCATCCCACAGCCACACGTCGGAACAGCGGACGCGTCCCTGGCTATCCGTGTAACCGGTCACCCACAGGTCGGCATGGCCGTCGAAATTCATGTCCAGCAGCAGCGCATGCAAATTGCCCGTGCCGCTGCTGCTGCAACTGCCAGCTATCCACTGCTTGCCGATTTTCAGCTGGTAGGTCTGCTTTTCATCGTGATTCGCATAGCGGATATCGGCCGCTTGCCGCACTTTGCCTGTCGCGGCTTTGTCCAGGTGCAGCGTGGCGCCATAAGCCGAGGTGGAAATCAGGGATAAAAGCAAAACAATCAGTTTCATGGAGATATTCTTGGGCTGGCATTTGTCGTTATGCCGGGATTTAATCGTGCGGTGAACGATCATAACGCAGGATTTGGGCAATGCGCCACACCGTTCCTATCGTGCATTCGGCGCGGAACAGTGCTGTGTACAATGCCAAAAAATCCACGATTAAGGAATTCTGATGACATCCTCTCCCGAATCTTTGAATGAAGCGGGCATCCTCGCTTATAACGACGGCAATTACGCCGAGGCCTTTAAACAATTCGACGCGGCTGCGCGCACCGGCGAACCGGCCGGCCAGCATTTATTGGCCAGCCTGTATTACCAGGGCCATGGCGTGACGCAAGACGTGCCGAAAGCGGTGGAACTGTTCACGGCGGCGGCGCAAGCGGGCTTTCCACCGTCGCTGGCCAACCTGGCCCTGATGTATGCGAGCGGCGATGGCGTCGCACAAGACATGGCCCAGTCGCTGGCCTACGGGCGCCAGGCGGCCGAGGCGGGCGATGGCCAGTCGCAATTCAACCTGGCGCAGGCTTACCGCAAGGGCGATGGTGTAACGCAAGACTACGCCGAGGCGGCGTTCTGGTACAAGCAGGCGGCCGAGGCCGGTTCCCTTTCCGCGCAGAATGAATACGGCTTGCTGTACGCGCAAGGGCAGGGCGTGGAGCTCGATTACGTGCAGGCGTATGCTTGGATCGCCATGCCGGCCGAGGCGGGCAGCGCGCAATCGATCAAGAACCGCGACCAGTTGCTGGAAATCCTCACGCCGTCACAGCAGCAGGCGGCGCGCGCGCTGGCCGCTGAATATGCGGCGCAGTACGGCGTCAATCCCCACTAGATTTCTTTGTCGGCAGCTTGGTGAGTACACCCGCCGCATCGAGTTCATAGCTGTCGAAATCGCGCGCGAGGAACAATTCACCCGAGTAATGCAGCCGGGCTTCCGCTTCCAGCTCGGCCATGCCGTCCGCATTGTGATAGCGGGCGCTGAAGTGGGTGAGGATCAGATTCGGCAAGCGGACCGCTTCGGCAAACTGCGCCACGCGCTGCACGGAACTGTGCGTGGGGCCGGGGCCCACCTTTTGCAGCATCGCTTCCGTGTAGGTGGCTTCATGCACGAGCAGCTGCGCGCCGGCACAGGCGTCCGCCAGCAACGCCGGCGTGTCGTTGTCGCCGCCGATCACCACCGTGGCGCACTGCGTTTCCGTCTGGCGGAAAGCGGTGGCGCGCAAGACCGTGCCATCGTCGAGGATCGCATCCTGGCCCGCCTGCAACAGTCCCCAGGCGGGGCCGGGTGGCGCGCCCGCTGCCTGCAGGGCCGCCTTGTCCAGCTTCCATCTGCTCGTTTCCAGCGCGAAACGATAACCGACGCTTGGCGCGCGGTGCGACAGCGCATGGCGCGAGATGGTCAAGCCCGCTTCCTCATGCACGACTGGCGCGCTGTCCACGTCGATGTGGATCAGCGGATACGTCAAAAATAGTTCCGTGTGCAGCAGGGTCGCGTCGATCCAGGCCTTGATGGCGGCCGGGGCGATCAGCAGCAGGGGTTTTTTGCGCCCCGTCATCGAGGCGCTGGCCAGCAAGCCCGGCAGCCCATAGCTGTGGTCGCCATGCACGTGGGTGATGCAGATGCCCACCAGGTCGTGCACGGACAAGGGCAGACGCTGCAGCCGGTGCTGCGTGGCTTCGCCGCAATCGATCATCCACCAGTCGCGGTTGTGCGTGGTTTGCAGGGCCAGCGAGGTGACGTTGCGGTGGCGCGTGGGCACGCCGGAAGACGTGCCGAGAAAAGTCAGTTTGAACATGGGCGCATTATGCGGCAGGCGTGCGGGCTTGCCAACGCTGTTGGCCGCAGCCAGCTTGTGGCGCGAGGCAACGCGGTACCAGCTCAAGCGTACACTTGCTTTGCGCAAACAAATATAGAATGCCTGCGTTAAAAGTATGATCCGGAGTCATTTCGGGTCATACTGTAGCTACTATCGAATTCACTTTAAAGGGCAGGACATGATGCGTACACACTATCGGAAAATCGTCGCCGCCTTGGCATTGGCAGCCTGCAGCGCTTCCGCTTCCGCCGTCGGCCTGGGTTTCCTGGCCGATACGCCGATGGCTTACCTGAACAAGAATGACAAGCCGGTCTTCGTGAAAGCCGTCGCCGACGTGCTCAATGACAAGAAGGATGGCGAAACCGTGCAATGGAGCAATGAAGGCTTGCGCAATTCCGTGCGCATCGCCGCCGAGATCACGGCCAGCGACACGCAAAAGACGGACGCGCAAACCTGCCGCAAGGTACAGGTGGGCTTGAGCGCCAAGGGCCAGGAACAGACCCTCAAGCTGAAAGTCTGCAAGGCCGGCACGGCCGCGTGGACAATAGCGAAGAGCTGATTTCCCGCGCATGGCCCTTGCCGGTTCTGCGCCGGCAAGGTGCGACTTTCGTCTAAGTAGGTCGTGGGAAATTATTGTGAAGTTATGACGAACAGAACCGGATGCTCTGCAAGGCGCCCGCTGCGACGCAGTGCGAGCACTGCTAGCAGCGGGCAACACCGCAGAGCGTCGGTTATGGAAGTCAGAAATCACAATAACTTAGTGCGACCTGCTTAGGTAAGTCTGGCAGCGGTTAGAATCACGCTTTACCCTCACTTTTTCCAACTACATGCAGCAAAGTCGCCTCCTGTTCTTCCGCCTGGCCGGCCAGTTTCGCCGCTATGGCGCCATCGTTGCCGCCACCTTGCTGGCTGTCGGCGTGGCGTCCGCCACCGATGTATTGTTAATCCGCCAGTTGCAAAACGTCGTCGATGCCATGCGCACGACGGCCAGCGAGCAGGTCGCGCCCGCATCCGGCGTGATGGGCATGCTGCAGGGCTGGGTCGACCGCTTCCTGCCCGCGCATGCGGGACAGGTAGACTTGTGGGTGATTCCCGCCACGATCCTGGGCCTGGCCGTGCTGCGCATGGTGTCGAGCTTTTCCGGCGATTACGGTTCCGTATGGCTATCGAGCCGGGTGCAGGCCGATTTGCGCGAAAAAATGTTCGCCACCATCATGCGCCTGCCCAGCCGCTTCTTCGATACCACCACCACCAGTTTGACGCAGTCGCGCGTGGCCTTCGACGCCAGCCAGGTGTCGCAGGCGGGCTTGAACGTGCTCAACGTGATGGTGCGCGACTCCGTCGCCACCATTGGCTATCTGATTTTGCTGTTCAGCATCGATGTGAAACTGGCGCTGTTCTGCATGGCTTCGATGCCCATCGTGGCCATCGTCGTGACCCTGGCGGGACGCCGCATGCGCCACCTGAGCAAGAGTTCGCAGCAAGCCGTGGGCGAGCTGACGTCCGTGCTGGACGAAAGCATCGCCGGCCAGCGCGTGGTGAAGATCTTTGGCGGGCAAGACTATGAACAGGCGCGCTTCGTCGACGTCGTCAAGCGCAACCGCCAGTTGGCCGTCAAACATGCCGCCACCTCGGCCATGAATTCCGGCTTCATCATGATGCTCGTCGGCATTACCCTGTCGTCCGTGATTTACTTTGCCATGCTGCGCGCGCAAAGCGGCGCCATCACGCCGGGCGCCTTCGTCGCCTTCATGGGCGCGCTGATGGCGATGCAGTCGCCGATCAAGAATTTAACCAAAATCAATGAGCCGCTGCAGCGGGGCCTGGCGGCGGCCGAATCCGTCTTCGGCCTGATCGACACCCCGCTGGAACCGGACCCGGGGACTGTGGCCCCGGCGGCCGTGCAGGGCAATCTGTCGCTGCAAAACGTCCACTTCCGCTACAACAGCGACGATCCCGATGCGCCCACGGCCTTGAGCGATATCACGCTCGACATCCGCGCCGGCGAAACGGTGGCCCTGGTGGGAGGCTCGGGCGGCGGCAAGACGACCTTGCTGGGCCTGCTGCCGCGCTTCTACGACGTCAGCGGCGGGCAGATCCTGCTCGACGGCGTCGACCTGCGCGACTACGCGCTGCTGGCCCTGCGGCGCCAGTTCGCCCTCGTCAGCCAGGATGTGATTTTGTTCAATGACACCATGGCGGCGAATATCGCGTATGGCGACCCGGCCCCGGACCAGGACAGAATCGAAGCGTCGGCGCGCGCCGCCTACGCGCACGACTTTATCATGCAGTTGCCGCAAGGCTACGCAACGCAGGCGGGGCAGAACGGTTCGCGCCTGTCGGGCGGACAACGCCAGCGCCTTGCCATCGCCCGCGCCCTGTACAAGGACGCGCCGATTCTGCTGCTCGACGAAGCGACCAGCGCGCTCGATACGGAGTCGGAGCGACAGGTGCAGGCGGCGCTGGAAGTGCTGATGCGCAATCGCACCACCATCGTCATCGCCCACCGTTTGTCGACTATCGAAAGCGCCGACCGCATCGTCGTCATGCAGGGCGGGCGCCTGGTGGAGTCGGGCAGCCATGCCGCCTTGCTGCAGCAGGGCGGCGCATATGCACGGCTGCATGCGAGCCAGTTGTCTCCCGTTAAGAATGGCGTGAGCTGAAGCCTGACACCTGGCGCCTGGCGCGCCAGTGCATCCGCCGGGCCGGAGCCGGACCAGCAGGTCCGTCCCGGCCTTTTTTCATGGGCGGCAATCGTGCCCATGGCGAACGGCGCTTGCCTTTATGATGGTGGCCGCAAAGCAACATGATCAATGGAGCAACATGAAGAATCAACAAACGCGGCGTTGGCTGCTGGCCGCCGCGCTGGGTGCGGCCTTGCCGCTGGCGGCACAGGAACTGGCGCCAACGACAACGCCAACGCTACAGGAGGAACAGCAGACCATGTATCTGGATGAAAATTTCATGCCGAGCAATCAGCGCCGCGCCGTGTACGCGCTGCGCACGCCGCCCGTGCGCGACGAGGCGCTGGGCGCCTGGCATGTGCGGCTCGAATTTCCCGACACGCCAGGCATGCTGGCCTTTGAAACCTACACCACCGACCTGGACTTGAGCCAGGTCAGGTTCGTGCGTTTTCGCAAGCATTACTACGAGAATGGCCAACTGCTGCGCGAAACCTACTTCAATGCCCAGGGCGAGGAGCTGCTCGGCGGCTGCGTGTACTTCGAGAATGGCCAGGTCCAGCAGCGGGTGACCGCCTTGCCGAACGGGCGCGACAGCATCTCGGAAACGTATCACGAGAATGGCCAGCTGGCGCACAAGACGCTGTATCACGGCGACGAGATGGCCGATGGCGAGCAAGTGTCGTATGGCGCGAACGGCGCCGTCAGCCACCGCTCGTATCGACGCAATGGCAAGATGGATGGCGTGCAGGAATCGTTTTATGACGATGGCAAGCTGTTCCAACGGGGACAGTTTGTGAATGGCAAGCGCGAGGGCGAGTTTGTCACGGTTGCCCAGGATGGCAGCGTGCTGGCCAGGACCATGTGGGTGCACGACCAGCCCGACGGCTGGTCGTTTGAAAGCCATGGCAACGGCGTCGTGTCGAACAAGTCGCTGTACCGGAAAGGTGCCGTGCTCAGCTTGCAAACGTGGGCTCCGAATGGCCGGCCCGTGTTTGCCTGGCAGAAAGACGCGCAGGGGCGCGATCATGGCGATACGACGGATTGGCATGCCAACGGCGTGCGCGCCAGCGTGACGCCGTTTGTCAAAGGCCAGCGCCACGGCTTGCTGCAGACCTGGTACAGCGATGGCAGCCTGCGGCAGATCGTGCCTTACGAACATGGCAAGAAGCACGGCATCGAGCGCCACTGGGACAAGACCGGCAAGCTAGTGCTGGAGCAGGCCTGGCGCGATGGACAGTCTGTAACAGGCAGTTAGTGGAGGGCCGCCTTTGCAGGTATCATGCAGGGATTCCGGCCCGCCAGCAGGCGCGCAGCCGGGTCTGACAACTGGAGGCAATGGTGGTGGAAGCGGAAGTTTCGGCGGTGGCCCGGGCACAGGGCCTGGCCTTGCAAAACATGCGCGTCGTCATGCGCGCGGCGCAGCGGCACTCGGCGCAGATCGAGAAGCAATGCGGCGTATCGGGCGCGCAATTGTGGGTGATGCAGGAATTGCTGGAGCGCCCAGGCTTGCGCATGGGCGAACTGGCCGGCACGATGTCGATCCACCAGACGACGGCCAGCAACCTGGTCGACGCGCTGGTGAAAAAAGCCTATGTACGCAAGGCGCGCGACCAGCCCGACCAGCGCGTGGTCACGCTGACCCTGACGGCGGAGGGCCAGGCCGTGATCGCCGGCGCGCCGCAGCCGGCGCGCGGCTTGCTGCCCAGTGCGCTGGCCCAGCTGGACCCCGACAGCCTGGCGCACCTGAACCAGGGCTTGAACGCCTTGCTGGCCGTGGTCGCCCCCGATGACAGGCAGGCGGGCATGCAGCCGTTTCCTTTCACCATGTAGTGACGCGCAAGCGTGTGGCTGGAGCGCCCCGCTTGCCATTATCATCGGCGCTGTCGCAGCGTTGATGAAAGCATGCATTGAAGATATTCACTTCCGTTTTGCTGGCCGCCATCCTGGCCGGTTCCCCTCCCATGTCCATTGCCACTCCGGCCTTGCCTTCCGGGCAGGCGCCAGCTTCCCTGTATTTTGACGCGGATTACCAGCCTGCCGCAGCCGCTGCTGCCGTGTACGAGCAGCGCGCGCCACTGCGCCACGATGCGGCCCGCCAGGCCTGGCATTGGCAGCTGCATTTCGCGCAGCCGCCAGGCAAGCTGCACATGGATGCCTGGCTGCGCAGCATGGACCTGGAGTCACCCAGCTACGTCTACCAGCGCAGCGTGTATTTCGCCGATGGCCGGCTGGCCCTGCTGGAAGAGCGCAACGGGGAGGGCGATTTCGACGGCGTGAACGTCGAATACCATGCAAACGGCGCGGTGAAGAGCCGCAAGGCTTACCGCGACGGCGAGTACGAAGGCTTGCACAGCCATTATCATGCGAATGGCCAGCTGAGTCATGAAATGCGCTACCACGCGGGCCAGCCCGCCGATGGCGAGTACCTGAGCTTTGACGAGCATGGCCAGATCAGCAACCGCGCGCATTTTGCCGACGGCGTGCTGTCGGGCGAGGCGCAAGCGTTTCATCCGAACGGTTGGCTGGCCGAGCGGGGGCCGTATCTGGAAGGCCAGCGCAACGGCCTGCACCAGACCTGGTGGCCGGACGGCCGCGAAAAGTCGCGCCTCAATTTCCTGCATGGCAAGCCGCAGGGCTGGTCGCTGCTGTATTTCGCAAATGGCCAGCTGGACCAGAAAAACATGTTCGAGGATGGCGTCATGCTGAGCACGCAAAGCTGGCGCGACGATGGCACGCCGCTGCATGCCGTGGAGTATGTCGACGGGCGCAAGCACGGCCTGGAGCACCGATGGGGCGAGGATGGCATGCGTACCGTCTGCGCATGGCAGGACGGCAGCTTGCTGCGCCCCTGCAGCCATTTCTAGTTGGGCGGCGCCGGCAGCCGTTGCAGCTGCAGTTGCGCCAGCGCCCCGTACAGCGGTTCGCTGAGCACGCGCGAGACGGTGCTGGCCACCACGGCGCAGGCCATCAGGCTCAGCACCATGCCGTGGCCGTCGACCATTTCCATGACAATGATAAACGCCGTCAGCGGCGCCTGCGTGGCGGCGGCCAGGAAACCCACCATGCCCAGCGCGATCAGGGCCGGCGCGTGCGGGTAGTGCAGCAGCACGGCGATATCGTGGCCGATGCCGGCGCCGATGGCCAGCGACGGGGCGAAGATGCCGGCCGGCACGCCCGACCAGACGGTCAGCCATGTGGCCACATATTTGAAGGCGACAAAGGCGGGCGAGGCGTCGCTGGAACCTTCCAGCATGGCGCGCGTGGCCACGGTGCCGCTGCCGAACGTGGCGCCGTGGCTGGCGATGCCGATGGCCGCCACCAGCACACCGCAGACGGCGGCGAACAGCACGGGACGGCCCTTTCTCCATGCAGACAATTTGCCCAGCGGGTTGCCGCGGGCGGAGGCTAGCAGCAGCCGGGCAAACAGGCCGCCGGCCACGCCGGCAACCAGGGTGACCAGTAAACCTGGCAAGGCCAAGGCCAGGCCGATGGGGCCAGGATGGATGATGCCGAAATGGGTGGCGTTGCCGTGGATGGAGACGGCCATCATGCCGGCCAGCACGATGCCAGCGACGATCAGGCCGCTGTTGCGCTGCTCGGGCGAACGCGACAATTCTTCGATGGCAAACATGACGCCCGCCAGCGGCGTGTTGAAGGCGGCCGCGATGCCGGCCGCGCCACCGGCCACCAGCAGGGAATGGGCGCTCACCTGCGAGTGGCGCGGCAGCAGGCGGCGCGCGGCCAGCATCACGCCGGCGGCAATTTGCACGGACGGTCCTTCGCGCCCCAGCGAGAGTCCCCCCAGCAAGCCGCCCGCCGTCAGGACGATTTTCGCGGCACTCAGTTTCAGGGACACGAACAGCGAACGCTGTTCGGGTGCCACGGCCGGGTCCAGGGTGGCCATCACTTGCGGGATGCCGGAACCGGCCGCACCCATGGCGTAGCGGCGCGTCAGCCAGACCAGCAGGGCGGCGCAGGCCGGTGTCCACAGCAGGGCGAACCACCAGGCCTTGCCGTTGAAAAAGAGAAACAAGTCCAGCGCTTCCTCCGCCAGCCATGTAAAGCCCACGACGACGAGGCCCGCGATGGCGGCCATGCCGACGACGACGGCACGCGACCACCACAGGCGCGGGTTGGCAAATTCATGCTTGAAGGCAGAGGGGATGTCGTGCAAGTGCTTCATTGCGGCAAGTCCAGGAAGGGGCGCGCAGGGCGTCGGGGAGA
The DNA here is from genome assembly GCF_003096775.1 of Janthinobacterium sp. 78. Classification (NCBI taxonomy): domain Bacteria; kingdom Pseudomonadati; phylum Pseudomonadota; class Betaproteobacteria; order Burkholderiales; family Oxalobacteraceae; genus Janthinobacterium; species Janthinobacterium sp. 78. The sequence goes on from NZ_QENT01000001.1 coordinate 2,131,265, forward strand.
CTTGCCATTATATAGATGTATTTGTTCGAATGTATTTATGGCTTGCGGTGTTGGGGCTGCTACACAAACAGCTCGTGCCGCGCGCTCTGGCTGATGGCGATGGTGGCCGGGTGGCTCAGGCGCCGTTCCGTGGTGATGGCATACACTTGCTCGACCAGGCTGTCGACCCGGCCCAGCGCCACCACGGCATATTGTTCGCACACCTGGGGCGCGATCACGGTGGGCGCAAAGAACAGGCCCGCGCCGGACTGGCCGAAGGCCTTCATCATGGCGCTGTCGTCGAACTCGCCGACGATGCGCGGGTGCAGATGGTTGTCGCCGAGCCACTGCAGCAAGCGCCCGTAAATGGCGAAGTCTTCGCCCGGCAGCAGCAGCGGCGCGCCATCGAGACATAGCGGAAAGTCCCCCGTCAGGGTGGCGGCCAGCGCTGGCGTGCCGAACAGGGTCATGCCGCTTTCGCCCAGCAAATGGTTGAAACCGCGCACGCTCAAATGCGCGGGCATGGGGCGGTCCGCCATGATCAGGTCGAGCCGGTGCACGGCCAGGTCCGCCAGCAGGCTGGCCAGCCGGCCTTCGCGGCAAATGATGCGCAGCGGTTCGGCCAGGCGGAGCGCCGGTTCAACCAGGCGGCAGGCGATCAGTTTCGAGACGGAATCGGCGCAGCCCACGCGAAACGTCGTCGTCGCCGTGCGCGACTGGTCGCGCACGATTTCCAGCAATTCATCACCCGTGCTGAAAATGCTTTCGGCATGGCTGAGGATGCGCCGGCCCGTGTCCGTCAATTCCAGCTGGCGCCCGCTGCGGCGGAACAGTTCCACGCCCAGGGTGTCGGCAAATTCGCTGAGCTGGCCGGAAATCGATTGCGGCGTCAGGTGCAGCTGTTCGGCCGCGCGCGCGATGCTGCCCGTCTTGGCCACCATCCAGAAATAGCGCAAGTGCTTGAAGTTGAGTGTCGACATGCTTTTCCCTAAAGCGAATACATCGAGTTTTTCGATGTATTCGTCAATTATATTCGATTTGTTCGATGTTTATATTCAGACTATGATGGCTGCTCAATTCATGCAAGGAGAGTGCCATGGTCATCAGGATAGAAACAGACAGTTGCGGAGGCCAGCGATGAACGGTCTGGAGAGTATTGCAACGGCACCCATGTGGGCCGGCTTCATCGCTTTTGTTCTGGCGATGCTGGCGCTGGACTTGTTCGTCTTCGGCGGCAACAAGGCGCACAAGGTCAGCGTCAAGGAAGCGGCGACGTGGTCGCTGGTGTGGGTCAGCCTGGCCCTGCTGTTCAACGGTGGCCTGTGGTGGTATCTGAACGGCACGGCCGGACCCGAGATCGCCAATCAGAAGGCGCTGGAATTTTTCTCCGGCTACCTGATCGAGAAAGCGCTGTCGGTCGATAACGTGTTCGTCTTCCTGCTGATCTTCAGCGCCTTCCAGGTGCCGATCCAGTACCAGCGCCGCGTGTTGATTTATGGCGTGCTGGGCGCGATCGTCATGCGTGCCGTGATGATCATGGCCGGCGCATGGGTGGTAAGCGAGTTCAGCTGGGTGCTGTACCTGTTTGGTGCGTTCCTGTTGATTACCGGCATGCGCATGCTGGTGGCGGCCGATTCAGAGCCGGACGTGGCGAACAACCCGGTGCTGCGCTTTGCCCGCCGCCACTTGCGGGTAGCCGATGGCGACCATGGCGAGCGTTTCTTCGTGGCTAAGGGCGGTTTGCGCTATGTCACGCCGCTGTTCCTGGTGCTGATCCTGATCGAGGTGACGGACCTGGTCTTCGCGGTCGATTCGATCCCGGCGATTTTCGCCATCACGACGGACCCGTTCATCGTCTTCACGTCGAACCTGTTCGCCATCATGGGCTTGCGTGCCCTGTACTTCCTGCTGGTGGATGTGGCTGACCGCTTCCACATGCTCAAGTATGGCCTGGCGATGGTGCTGGTGTTCATCGGCGCCAAGATGCTGATCATGCCGTGGTACCACGTGCCGGTGGAAGCGTCGTTGCTGGTGGTGGCAGTGCTGATCGTATCGAGCTGCGTGGCGAGTGTATTCATCACCCGCAGCGACAAGAAGTAAATGCACTACGGCGCGCCCCGCCTGGCGGAGGCGTGCCCTTTAATTGACTAATAGAAAGAGTAGAAAATCATGCGTACTTATGAAGCGAACAGTCCCCAGGCAGCGGGACGTATTTTGGCCCTGATGATGGTAGTCGATGGCAACCTGGCCAGCACCGAGCTGCAAGCCATGCACCGCAGCAAGATCCTCGAGCATATCGACCTGGCGCCAGCCGCTTTTCAACAGCTGCTGCAAGACTTGTGTGACGACATGCTGACCTCGACCGTGCATGGCGCCGTGCAACTGGCCAATGGCGTGATCGACAGCCTGCTCGATGAAATCGATGATCCCGACTTGCGCCGCAAGCTGCTGCAAGCCATGTGGAAGATCGCCGACGCGGACGACTGGCTGGCCGATGGTGAAGCCGTGTTGCTGGCCCGCGCCAGCGCCGTGTGGTCGGCGGAAACGAACTTCCGCGCGCACGGTGCCTGATGCACGTCAAGCCGTCTTGTGCCCCATGGCAATGACTGCGGCGCCAGCCAGGGCCAGGCCCACGCCGGCGATGTCGGTCCAGGCGGGCGTGACGCCGTCCACCAGCCACAGCCATCCCAGCGCCGTGGCGATATAGATGGCGCCATACGTGGCATACACCCTGCCGCTGGCGGCTGGATGCAAGGTCAGCAGCCACACGAAGACCAGCAGGCTGAGGGCGGCCGGCAACAGCAGCCAAGCGCTGCCCTTGTTGCTCAGCCACAGCATGGGCAGGTAGCAGCCCAGCAGTTCGGCCACGGCTGTGACGGTAAACAGCCCGAAAGTGCGGGCCAGACTGGTCCATTCGATGGCGTCGTACATTGCATTCCTATGAGTAATTTTGCCCTCATTGTAGCTGCCCGCTTGGCGGCACTGCTATGATCGGGTTCGGATACCGGAGGAAACACCATGACGACCACCCCAGCGCCGCGTGCCTTGCTGCAAGCCATGTTCCAGGCCGCCATCGAAGCGGCCCAGCCATCGCACTGCGTACCGCCCCATCTGCCGCCCGCGCCCAAGGGGCGGCTGATCGTCATCGGCGCCGGCAAGGCGTCGGCCGCCATGGCGCACGCCGTGGAGCAGCACTGGCCGGGCCCGTTGTCTGGCCTCGTGGTGACGCGCTACGGTTACGCCGTGCCGTGCGAGCGCATCGAGATCGTGGAAGCGTCGCACCCCGTGCCGGATGCGGCCGGCATGCAGGCAGCGCAGCGCATGCTCGACCTGGTGGGTAATTTGCAGGCGGACGACACGGTGCTGTGTCTGATTTCGGGCGGCGGCTCGTCGCTGCTGGCCTTGCCGCTGGACGGCATCAGCCTGGAAGACAAGCAAGCCTTGAACCGCGCGCTGCTGGCCTCGGGCGCTACCATCGGCGAAATGAATTGCGTGCGCCGCCATTTGTCCGCCATCAAGGGCGGCCGCCTGGCAGCCGCCTGCCATCCGGCGCAAGTCATCACTTTGGCCATTTCCGACGTGCCCGGCGACAAGCTGGGCGATATCGCTTCCGGTCCCACGGTGGGCGACGCCACCACGTGCGAGGATGCGCTGGCCATCGTGCGCCGCTACGGCATGGACTTGCCGAACAGCTTGCGCGCAGTGCTGGAAAGCGGGCGCGGCGAATCGGTGAAACCCGGCGATCCGCGGCTGGCGCGCACGCAGACAACCCTGATCGCCACGCCGCAGATGGCGCTGGAAGCAGCCGCTGGCGTGGCGCGCGCGGCCGGCGTCACACCGTATATATTGGGCGACAGCCTGGAAGGCGAAGCGCGCGACGTGGGCAAAGTCATGGCCGGCATCGCGCTGCAAACGGCCTTGCGCGGCCAGCCGTTTCCTGCCCCGTGCGTGCTGCTGTCGGGCGGTGAAACGACGGTCACCGTGCGCGGCAATGGCCGCGGCGGACGCAACGTGGAATTTCTGCTGGCGCTGGGCATCGCGCTCGACGGGCACGAAGGCATCCACGCGCTGGCCGGCGATACGGATGGCGTCGACGGCCAGGAAGACATCGCCGGCGCGGTTCTGGCGCCCGACACCCTGCAGCGCGCCTGGGCGCTGGGCATCAAGCCGCGCGAGAGCCTCGATAACAACGATGGTCACGGCTTCTTCCAGGCGCTGGGCGATTCCGTAATCACTGGCCCGACCTTGACGAATGTTAATGATTTCCGGGCCATCCTGATTACCTGATTAATTAAAATTTTCCAGCACAATCTTGCCCTTGGCCGTATTGCTCTCCAGCAGGGCATGCGCGCGTTTCAGATTCGCCGCATTGATCGTGCCGAAGCGCTCGGCCAGGGTGGTCTTGATGGTGCCCGCATCCACCAGCTGCGCCAGTTCTTCCAGTAGTTCATGCTGCCGGATCATGTCGGCCGTCTGGAACAGCGAACGGGTAAACATCAGTTCCCAGTGCAGCGACACGCTCTTGCCCTTGAACTTGCGCACGTCGATGTGCTCGGGGTCGTCGATCAGGGCGAACTTGCCTTGCGGCGCGATCAGTTCGACGATCTGGTCGAAGTGGCGGTCCGTCTGGTTCAGGCTGATCACATAATCGACGGGCGGCAAGCCCAGGCGCGTGATTTCCTGCGCCAGCGGCAGGCTGTGGTCGATCACGTGGTGGGCGCCCAGTTCCTTGACCCAGTCAGCCGTTTCCGCGCGCGAGGCCGTGCCGATGATGGTCACGCCCGTCAATTGCCGCGCCAGCTGCACCAGCACGGAGCCGACGCCGCCGGCCGCGCCGATCACGAGAAGCGACTTGCCCGTCAGACTCTTGTCGCGGCTGAGCTGCAAGCGGTCGAACAGCAATTCCCAGGCCGTAATGGCCGTCAAGGGCAGGGCGGCGGCCGGCGCAAAGTCCAGGCTGGCGGGCATGTGGCCGACGATGCGCTCGTCGACTAATTGAAATTCGCTGTTGCTGCCGGGGCGGTTGATGGCGCCCGCGTACCAGACTTTATCTCCCACCTGGAACAGGGTGACGTCGGGGCCGACGGCCGTGACGACGCCAGCCGCATCCCAGCCCAGCACTTCCGGCTGACCTTCTTTCGGCGCGCGATTCTTGCGCACCTTGGCGTCGACGGGGTTGACGGAGATGGCGTGCACGGCGACGAGCAGGTCGCGCCCCGTGGCGACGGGCGTGGGCAATTCGATGTCGAGCAGGGCGGCTGCATCCGTGATGGGCAGGCTGTGGTGGTAGGCGATGGCTTTCATATTCTTCCTTTGGTAAAACAGTGATGGAGTTGGGTAGGTCGGATTAGCGCGGCTGTACCGCGCGTAATCCGACACCACCATCGGCCACGCCAACAATGTTGTCGGATTACGGTCCTTCGGACCTAATCCGACCTACGCCATACAGGCTTGATGACGTATCATGGCCATTTTCTCGCCAGGGAAAAAGAGGGCGTGTGCCGAAACACTTTCAAAGGAATGTTGAAAATTGCTGCGACTCGATGACTTGCAGGTGTTTGTCCGCACGGCCGACCGGGGCAGCCTGTCGGCGGCCGCGCGCGAGATCGGCATTTCGCCCGCGCTGGCCAGCGCCGCCGTCAAGCGCCTGGAAGGGGAGCTGGGCTTGCGCCTGCTGACCCGCACGACGCGTTCACTGAGCTTGACGGCGGAAGGCACGCAATACCTGGAACACGCGCGCGAAGCCTTGCGCCTGCTGCGCGCGGGCCACGACGCGCTGCTGGCCGGCAAGGACAGTTTCGGCGGAACCTTGAAAATTGCCATGCCTTCCGACTTGGGTCGCAATCTGATGCTGGGCTGGCTGGACGAATTCCAGTTGCGCCATCCCAAGCTGCAGTACCAGCTCAGCGTCAGCGACCGGGTGGCCGACATGGTGCGCCAGCAAGTCGATATTGCCCTGCGTTACGGGCAGCAAGACGATTCGAGCATGGTCGCCATGCCCATCGCGCCTGCCAACGACCGCGTGCTGGTGGCTTCGCCCGCTTACCTGCGCGCGCACGGCCCCCTGCTGGCGCTGGAAGACTTGTCGCAGCGCAATTGCCTGCGCTTCGCGCTGGAAGATGGCTTGCACGACCGCTGGACTTTTTATCGCCTGCCGCAGCGCGAGCAAGTCACCGTGCAAGTGAGCGGCAACCGCAGCGCCGACGATGCCGACCTCGTGCGGCGCTGGGCCGTGGCGGGCCTGGGCATCGCCTATAAATCGCGGCTCGACGTTGCCGGCGACGTGGCGGCCGGCCGCCTGCAGGTGCTGCTGCCCGAGGTGGCGGGCGAGGCCGCGCCTTTGCAGCTGCTGTGCATGCACCGGGCGCAGGTGACGCCGCTGGTGCTGCAGCTGCGCGATTTCCTGCGCGACAAGTGTGCGGAATTGCAAAAATAATATTTTTGATTACAACTCGTTGCAAATCGCAATCATGCGCGGGTCAAGCTGGGCGTACCCTCAGGCATTCTGTATGAAACCGCTTGAAGGATGGCCATGAACCCGAACCGACTGTTGCCGACGACCTTGATGTGCCTGCTGTTGCTGGCCGGCTGCGCCGCGACGGCACCGCCGGCCGCGCAGCATGCCGCCGCCTTGCCCGACAATGCCGCGCAAGGCATCGCCATGCTGGAACGGGTCAGCTGGGGCGTGAATGGCGGCAGCGTGCGCCAGTTGCAAAAGGAAGGCTGGAGCGCTTACCTGCAGGCGCAGTTGCACCCAGGTAAAACCAGCCTGCCGCCCGCCGTGCAGGCGCAGATCGACGCCATGACCATCAGTCAGGTACCGCTCGATCAATTGGTGATGTCGATGGAGCAAAAGCGCAAGGAGTCGGCCGCCGTCATGGACGACATGGCGAAGCAGCAGGCGCAAAAGGATTACCAGCAGGAACTCAACCGCCTGGCGCGCGAGGCGGCCACGCGTTCGCTGTTGCTGGACGTGTATTCGCCGAACCAGCTGCAGCAACAGCTGAGCTGGTTCTGGCTCAACCATTTCAGCGTGCACCAGGGCAAGCACAACTTGCGCGCCATGGTGGGCGATTACGAGGCGAACGCCATCGCGCCGCATGCCCTGGGGAAATTTCGCGACTTGCTGGGCGCGACCGTCCACCATCCGGCCATGTTGCGCTATCTGGACAATGAAGCCAACGCCGTCAAGCGCATCAATGAAAACTATGCGCGCGAACTGATGGAGTTGCACACCCTGGGCGTCAACGGCGGCTACAGCCAGACGGACGTGCAGGAACTGGCGCGCATCCTGACCGGCGTGGGCGTCAACCTGGGAGGGGACACGCCGAAAGTGAAACCGGCCTTGCAATCGCAATATGTGCGCCGGGGCTTGTTCGAATTCAACCCGAACCGCCACGATTACGGCGACAAGCAATTCCTCGGGCAAACGGTGAAGGGCAGGGGGCTGGCCGAACTCGACGAAGCGCTGGATCGCCTCAGCCGCAGTCCCGCCACCGCGCATTTCATCAGCGGCAAGCTGGCCCAGTATTTCGTGGGCGACAATCCGCCCGCGCCGCTGGTGGCGCGCATGGCCGCCACCTTCCAGAAAAACGATGGCATGATCGCCGACGTGCTGCAGACCATGTTCAACAGTCCCGAATTCAGGCAGTCGCTGGGCAAGAAATTCAAGGACCCCATGCATTATGTGGTGTCGGCCGTGCGCCTCAGCTATGACGACAAGCCCATCCTCAACGCGGGCCCCTTGCTGAACTGGCTTTCGCGCATGGGCCAGCCTCTGTACGGACGCCAGACGCCCGATGGCTATCCGCTGACGGATGCGTCCTGGGCCAGCCCCGGCCAGATGACGACGCGTTTCGATATCGCCCGCACCATCGGTTCGGGCAGCGCCGGCCTGTTCAAGACGGAGGGCCCGCAGCCGCAGGAAAAAGTGGCGTTTCCCCAGCTGGCCAGCGCTCTGTATTACCAGTCGCTGCAGCCGACCTTGAGCCCGGCCACGCGCCAGGCCCTGGAACAGGCCGCTTCGCCGCAGGAGTGGAACACCTTCTTGCTCTCATCACCCGAAATGATGCACCGCTAAGTTGACACTGAAGGAATCGCCATGCACCGTCGTGACCTGTTGAAAGCCCTGGCCGCCGCGCCCTTGCTGTCGCATGCGGGCAGCTTGCTGGCCGCACCCGCCACGAATGCCCGGCTGTTGTTCGTCTTTTTGCGCGGCGGCTATGACGCGAACAACTTGCTGGTGCCGGTCGGCAGCGATTTTTACTATGCGGCGCGGCCGAATATCGCCATCGCGAAACCCGGTGCGGAAAACGGCGCGCTGGCCTTGAACGCGGACTGGGCCTTGCATCCGGCCTTGCGCGAGACCATCTACCCCATGTTCAACGGCGGCGAGGCGGCCTTCATTCCATTTGCGGGCACGACGGATTTGACGCGCAGCCATTTCGAGACGCAGGACAGCATCGAGCTGGGGCAGGAGATCGGCGGACGCCGCGATTTCCGCTCGGGCTTTTTGAACCGGCTGGCGCAAAGCCTGAATGCCAATCAGGGCAAGCACGCGATTTCCTTCACCGACCAGTTGCCCCTGATTTTCCAGGGCGGCGTGCAAGTGCCGAACATGGGGCTGCGCTCGGTAGGCAAGTCGGGCATTGATGCGCGTCAAAGTGAGCTCATCGCCGCCATGTACAAGGGCACGCCCTTGCAGCAACCGGTCAGCGCGGGCTTTGCCGTGCGCGACGATGTGACGAAGGAATTGACGGGAGAGATGCAGGCGGCCAACCGCAACGCCATCAGTACCAAGGGTTTTGAACTGGAAGCGCAGCGCATCGCCCGCTTGATGAAGGACAAATACAATATCGGTTTCGTCGACGTGGGCGGCTGGGATACGCATGTGGGGCAGGGTGGCGCCAACGGCTATCTGGCAGGGCGTTTCGACGAGCTGGGGCGTGGCCTGGCTGCGTTTTCGCAGGAAATGGGCAGCGAGTGGCGCAACACCGTGGTGGTGGTGGTCAGCGAATTTGGCCGCACCTTCCGCGAAAACGGCAACCGCGGCACGGACCACGGCCACGGCAGCGTGTTCTGGGTGCTGGGCGGCGGGATCAAGGGCAAGCAGGTGGCGGGCGAACAGGTGGCGATTTCGCAGGCGAATTTGTTCCAGAACCGCGACATGCCCGTGCTGAATGAATACCGCGCCGTACTGGGCGGCTTGCTGCGCCGCACCTTCGGCTTGACGCCGGCGCAACTCGAGCACGTGTTTTCCGGCGTCAAACCGGTGGAGCTGGGACTCGTGTAAATCAGCGAACCTCCGTGTTACGCTACGCCTGCGCAATTGGCGCATGGCGAATACTGGCGGCCTGTGGCGCCGGGCACGAATGGAGTGGTATGACCGATACCCAGCGCGACATCGTCAGCGCAGGCTTTTCCCTGGCCCTGATTGCCGTGACGGCCTTCGTCATGCAGCGTTTCTTTTTGCCGCTCGTGTGGGCCGGCATCCTGTGCGTGGCCACCTGGCCCTTGTACCTGCGCGTGCGCGCGGCGCTGGGCCAGCGCACCATCATCGCGGCGGCCGTGCTGACCCTGGCGTTCGCCTGCATCTTCATCATCCCCGTGCTGTTCGGCGTGGCGCAGGCGGCGCGCGAAGTGCCCGTGCTGGCCAATTTTGTCGTCCATGCGAATACCGACGGCTTGCCCGTGCCGGACTGGGTGGCGCATATTCCGCTGGCCGGCAGCGCCATCGGCGACTGGTGGCTAGCCACCCTGAGCCAGCCCCATGGTCTCGGTCACTTCTTTGCGGGCAGTGCCGTGGGCGGCTTTCATTCCGCGCGCGACATTCTGAAAATCCTCGGCGCGGACGTATTCCACCGCCTGGTCGATTTCGGCCTGGCCTTTCTGTGCCTGTTTTTCTTTTACAAGGATGGCGAAGCGCTGACGCGCCAGATCACGGCCGTCGGCAGCCATTTTTTGCGTCCTGAGCGCTGGGGCCGCTATGCGCAAAAGATTCCCACAGCCATACGCGCGACAGTCAACGGCCTGGTGCTGGTGGGCCTGGCTGAAGGCGTGCTGATTGGTATCGCCTACGCCATCGCCGGCTTGCCATCACCGGCCCTGTGGGCGTTCGCCACCGGCATCCTGGCCATCATCCCCTTCGGCGCACCGTTGGCTTACCTGTGCGCGGCCGCCTTGCTGGTCATCCAGGGCAATGTGGGCGCCGCCATCGGCGTGGCCGTGTGGGGCACCGTGGTGCTGTTCGTGGCCGATCACTTCGTGCGTCCCGGCATGATCGGCAACGCCACCCGCTTGCCCTTCCTGGCCGTGTTGTTCGGCATTCTGGGCGGCGTGGAAACCCTGGGCCTCGTGGGCCTGTTCATCGGTCCCGTCGTGATGGTGCTGTTCGTGACCTTGTGGTACGAAGCGAATGTGTCTGACAAGGTGCTGCCAGTGCAAACACCTGCCAGCCCGGCCGCACCGGAACGCGCACAGTAATGAGGGGTCGGCCAGCGTTGCCGCTGGCCGGTACTGGCGCGTTCCCGGCGTGGCCGGGCCGAACACCTGGACCGCTACGCGGTTAAGGTGGACTTAATGCGCTTTAGATAATATTAAAAGCCAACGGCGCATCAGCAGCACTTCAACATAGCCCGGCTCGATGCCCGTACCGCACTCGATCAGGGGATTGACGGTGTAGTAGCGCTTGCGGAAGTCGCGGCAGACGAGGATTTCGCGCTTGCCCATGCGGACGAGGAAAGAGCTTGGGGCGTATTCCAGGCCGAAGCGTGAGCCAAAACCGCTATTCAATGTTGCCATGACAATTCCTTTGAGGGAGATGTGTTGAACGAGTCATCAGAATAGCATAACTACTGTATGAAAACACAGCTACTGTATGAATAAACAGTATTTTTTTAATGGTGTGGTTTTTTTGATCATCCCGCTTGATTTGAGGAGTAAGTAGTTTGCAAGAGAAGAATGACATGGGCATGACCACGGGCTGGACCACGAAACTGCGCCGCTTCGTCGAGGCGCGCCTGTCGCCCGAAGGCGAGCTGGGCCTGCATATGACGGTGGGCGTGGCGCTGATGCTGGTGGCCATCGTGGTGTTCCACGAGATCGCCGAAGCGGTGATGGGCATGGCTCAAATCACCGTGATCGACTTGCAGGTGGCGCAGTGGTTCAACCAGCATGCCGTGCCGTGGATCACCAGCTGCCTGCTGGTCGTCACGCATATGCATGGCGTAATCGGCGCCATCACCCTGGCCACCCTGCTGGGCTGGTATCTGCACCGCAAGGGCGCCGATTACTGGCTGTTTACCCTGGTCATCACCATGCCGGGCGTCATGTTTTTGAACCTGCTGCTAAAGTACATCTTTGTCCGTGCGCGGCCCAGTTTTGATGAACCGCTCCTGCAGACGGCCTTGACTACGTACAGCTTTCCGAGTGGCCATACGGCCACCTCGACTGCCCTGTACGGCTTGCTGGCCGCCTACCTGATTTGCCAGACGGCACCGAACGCGTGGGGCAAGCGCATCGCCATCGCGCTGGGCGCTTTCCTGATGGCGTCACTCGTGGGTTTCAGCCGCATCTACCTGGGCGCGCATTACCTGAGCGATGTGCTGGCAGCCATGGCGGAAAGCTATGGCTGGCTGGCCATCTGCATCGCCGGCGTGTCGACCCTGCGCCGCCGCCGGCATATCCGGCAAACCAAATAAGGGGAAACGATCCTGAGCAAGATTGCAGTCATCATCAATGCGGGCGCCGGTTGCGGCTATGCGCCCGACTGGGCGCAGCAGCTCGAAGCCCAGTTCCTGGCCGTGGGCCTCGACGCCGCCATCACCCTGGCGCAAAGCGGCGCCGACATGATCGCCACGGCCGAGCAAGCCTTGCGCGATGGCGCGCCCATCGTCGTGGCAGGTGGCGGCGACGGCACCATCAATGCCGTCGCCTCTGTCGTGGTCGGCAGCGGCACGCCGTTTGGCGTCTTGCCGCTGGGCACCTTGAACCATTTCGCCAAGGATTTGAATATTCCTTTGGCGCTCGATGCGGCCATCGCCAATGTGGCGCAGGGCGTGCCGCACCTGGTCGACGTAGGTGAAGTCAATGGCCGCATCTTCCTGAACAATTCCAGCCTGGGCCTGTATCCCGATATCGTGCGCGACCGCGAAAAGCAGCAGCGCCGGCTGGGACGGGGCAAGTGGCTGGCCTTCAGCTGGGCGCTGGTGGCGGCCTTGCGCCGCTATCCGTTTCTCAGCGTGCAATTGAAACTCAAGGACGCCGTGCATGCGCGCCGCACGCCTTTCGTCTTCATCGGCAATAATGAATACCTGATGGAAGGCTTGAATATCGGCGAGCGCGAGCGGCTCGATTGCGGCCAGCTGAGCCTCTACGTGGCGCAGCGCCCGGGCCGCCTGGGCTTGCTGAAACTGGCCTTGCACGCGCTGTTCGGCAAACTCTCGCAAGCCAAGGATTTCGATATGCTGACGGCCAATGACCTGGAAATCGCCACGAAACACCGCCGCCTGCGCGTGGCCACCGATGGCGAAGTGACCATCATGAATACGCCGCTGCGCTATCGCATCCGTCCCGCCGCGCTGGAGGTGATCGTGCCCGCGCCGGCGCCAGCGCCAGCCCGGGAGTAGGCCATGCGTACCCTCGTGCATTTATCTGATTTGCATTTTGGCAGGGTCGATGCGGCCCTGCTGGCGCCCCTGCGCGCGCTGGTCGAGCGCCTGGAGCCGGACTTGGTGGTGGTCTCGGGCGACCTGACCCAGCGCGCCCGCAGCGTTCAATTCCAGCAGGCGCGGGTTTTTCTCGACAGCTTGCCGGGGCCGCAGATCATCGTGCCGGGCAACCATGACGTGCCCCTGTATAACGTCTTTTCCCGCTTTTTGACGCCGCTGGTGAAATACCGGCGCCACGTGACGGACGATTTGTCACCCGAATACGTGGACGAGGAAATCGCCGTGCTGGGCATCAACACGGCCCGCTCCCTGACGTTTAAGGATGGCCGCATCAGCCACGAGCAGATCGATGTCCTGCGTGAACGCCTGGGCCGTTTGCCTCCCGGTTTGACGCGCATCATCGTCACGCATCACCCCTTTGACTTGCCCGAGCATTTCGACAAGGATGACCTGGTCGACCGCGCGCCGCTGGCACTGCAAATGTTTTCCGAATGTGGCGTGGATCTGTTGCTGGCCGGCCATTTGCACGCCAGCCATGCAGGCGACACCTCGGCGCGCTACAAGATCGACGGCTACGCTGCCCTGATGGTGCAGGCGGGCACGGCCACGTCAACGCGGGGCAGGGGCGAGTCGAACTCGTTCAATGTCATCCGAATCGAAGACAGCGGCATCAGAGTCGAGCGCTACAGCTGGAATGAAGACAGCGCCGACTTTGAAAAGGTCAGCACGGAAGCGTTTGCACGCCAGGGCGGCGTGTGGGCCAGTTTGCGGCCGCTGTAGGTCAGATTAGCGCGGCGAAGCCGCGCGTAATCCGACGCTATTGTTGGCGGTGGTGGTGGTTTTCGTGATGGTGTCGGCTTACGCTGCGCTAAGCCGACCTACGCCTGCGCCGACCTACGCCGACCTGCCGGGGCACAGCTCTGTGCCTTACAGCCAGTAGTTCATGAAACGCGCCGCCCACTCCTTCATGCGGTCCGAGATGGGCCGCGTTTCCCATTTCGCCCTGGTGATTTCTTCCGAGTCGCGCAAGTCTTCCTGGAAGGCGTTTTCCATTTCACGGCCGAAGCTGTCGCCCAGCACGATCACGTTCAGTTCGCTGTTGTGCAGGAAGCTGCGCATGTCGATGTTGGTCGAACCTACCGTTGACCAGGCGCCGTCGATGACGGCCGTCTTGGCGTGCAGCACGGCCAGTTTCAAGTGGAAGATGCGGATGCCGCCGGCCAGCAGCTGGTCATACAGCGCGTGTCCAGCATGGAATACCAGGCCGCTGTCGGACACGCCGGGCAGCACCACGGTGACGTCCACGCCACGTTTCGCGGCGGCCACCAGCGCATCGACCGTCTGCTGGTCGGGCACGAAATAGGCGGAGGTGATGTGGATGGATTTCTTGGCTTCCTGGATGGCCAGGATATACGCCTTGTAGATTTCGAAGCCGCCGTCCGGTTCGCTGGCCAGCACGCGCACCAGCTTGTCGCCCACTTCGGACAGTACGGGGAAATAATTAGCGTCCGGCAAGTCGGCCTGGTCTTGCTGGGCCCAGGTGCGGATGAACAGCCACTGGAAGGCGGCCACGGCCGGGCCTTCCACTTTCACGTGGGTATCGCGCCAGCCCACGTCCTTCTTGTCGGTGGGTTTCGATTTCGAGCGGAACAGCGAGCTTTTCGCATAGGTATCGCTGATGTTGATGCCGCCCGTAAACGCCGTCTTGCCATCGACGATCAGCACCTTGCGGTGGTCGCGGTTGTTGATTTTCCAGTCGTCGCCCTTGAGCTTGGCGGGATTGACGGGGTTGAAGGCTACCAGGTGCACACCGGCCGCGCGCATGCGCTCGAAAAACGCCTGTGGCACGCCGAGGGTGCCCACGCTGTCGTAGATGACGTTGACCGTCACGCCCGATTGCTGCTTTTCGATGAGCATGTCGGCAAACTTCAGGCCCAGCGGATCCTGGTCGAAGATATACGTTTCCAGGTTGATGCTGTTTTTCGCTTCGCTGATGGCCCGGAACATGGCGGCCATCGTTTGCGGGCCGTCAAACAGCAGGGTTACCTTGTTGCCCTTGATCAAAGGCACGCCCGTGGCCGCCTCTTCCAGCGCAGCCTGGGCCTTCAAGTCCATGCCGGATTTGGCCCAGCGCTTGTTGAGCAGGGCGGCGCGGCTGTTGACGTTCAGCAAGGCGCCCTTGCCCGTGATTACATTGGGCCTGGCCACGGGGGCCAGGGTAGTGTTGAGATTCTTGACATCGGGCAGCGAGGCGCATGCAGCCAGGGTCCAGCACAGCAGTAGGGCGGTGAGGCAGGATTGCATGCGCCTGTTGATCATTTTTGAGCCTTGTTTGTCAGTGACAGGTTTGCCGAGTCGTCAAGCAGTGCCAGGGGTGGCGGGTTTTTCGAGCCGAAGAAGAAGACGATGGGCGAGCGCAGGAAGCGCTTGCCCAGAATCTTCAACAATTGCATGCCGTGCTTGAAGCGCACCTGGCGCGAACGCAGCGCTACCCACAGGGCCAGGCCGAAGCTGACCAGCAGGTTGGCCGTGCCGATGGCGAAGATGCCCGACAGTGATTTGACGGCCAGCTGCCAGCTCATGTTATGGTCGAGGCCCACCAGCGCCGTGGCAAAGTTGGCGGCCGAGAAGGTAATGTGGCGGATATCGATGGGCAAGCCGATCAGGAAACCCAGGGTGCCGATGGAACCCAGCAGGATACCGAAATAGAAATTACCCATCAGGCCGCCCAGGTTGTTTTCCAGGTACAAGCCCAGGCGCTGCAAGCGATCCTGGCCGATGACGCGGCCCAGGCCGCGCAATTGCGCGATGCGCTGCGCCCAGCGCGTGTACAGCGCCTGGTTGTCATAGTAGCCGGAAATCAGGCCGGCCACGAACAGGCACACGCCAGCGATCATGGCGTAAAAGATGGCGGGGCTGCCGATGGGGTCGATATCGTGCAGCAAGTGCATGGCTTTTTCCGGTGATACCAGGTGGTGGCCCGTGATCGCCTTGTAGCCGAGCGCGATCAGCCATGCCGTGGGAATGGCAGTGGCCAGGTTGCCCAGCACGGCCATGTTTTGCGTGCGGAAGACCTTGTTGATCAGTTCCGCCATGCTGTCGAGGTCGATATTCCGGCCATCCTTGCTGTGCAGGCCGGCGGCGATGCGCGAGGCCGTCATGGCCGGCTGCTTGGTGGCCACCGTGAAATGCAGCAAGTGGATGAACATGAAGCCGATCGAGTAATTCATGCTGAACATGAAGGCTTCGACCAGCGGCGCCGAGCGCAGGTAGGACATCAATATCTTGAACAGGGCCATGAAGCCGATGATCACGCCCGCGCCCGCGGACGAGAGGAACATGGCGCCCATCTCGCGGCGGTTTTCCGCGATGTAATGTTCGCCCGTGCGGCTGGCGTTTTCCGTCACATTGCGCGCCAGCAAGTTGATATTGTCGGAAAACAGGTCGCTGACCTTGTACTTGTGGTTATGCGCGCGTATCAGTTCCAGCGCCAGCCCCACGGCGCCCGCGCGGCGGCGGCTGACCGGTTGCGGGTGCAGCAAGTCTTGCGTGGCGTCCACCGTGATGGCGGCGATATCCACGTTGGCGGAGCTGGGCAGCTCGCCGCTCGTGTCGACCAGGAACAGCAGCTTGCGCAGGCGGTCGATGCTTTGCGCCAGCGCCACCAATAAATACGTGAGGGGAATGCTGGTGCCCTGGTACAGGGCCTTCTTGCGGATCTTGGCGATGACGGCATCGCACTGGTCCAGCATCACCAGCAGGTGGCGCGCATCCTCGATGTGCTCGATGTTGCCTTGCAGTAAATTCGTGTAAGCGTCCAGGTAGGCGTTCACTTCCGTGTTCTGCACCATGAACGGCGACTGGAACACTTCGATTTCATTGTGGAAACGCGTCAGTTCCGGTTCTAGTCCCATGGCGCAGACGCGGTAGGACAGGGTGCGGATGGCGTCGAGTATGCCGGGCAGCATGATATTGCCGTCGCCGATGGCCAGCTCGATATCGTCGCTGGTGAGCACGTCGAACAGTTCCAGCCAGTCCGTGGCGGGCACGTTGCTGATCCATAAATAATCGGTCTTCAGGTACAGCACCTGGTCGAGCGCGTCGTTCAGGTACTCGTCGCCCAAGGCGGGTGGCAGCATGCGGTAGGCGATGCGGCGTTTCAATTCGGTGAAAAAACCGCTGTTCGACAGCACGCCGATGTCCGTGTACAGGCTGGCGTGGCGG
The DNA here is from genome assembly GCF_003096775.1 of Janthinobacterium sp. 78. Taxonomy (NCBI): domain Bacteria; kingdom Pseudomonadati; phylum Pseudomonadota; class Betaproteobacteria; order Burkholderiales; family Oxalobacteraceae; genus Janthinobacterium; species Janthinobacterium sp. 78. The sequence continues at coordinate 2,148,136 of NZ_QENT01000001.1, forward strand.
CGCGCGGCCAGCACGCGCAGCACGTATTCGTGCAGGGCGCGCGCTTGCGCGGGGTTACCTTTGAGAAGCTGGCGCAGGGTGCGCACGTTGGCGATCGCGGTAGCGCTGTCGTGCGGGCGCTTGGGACGCAGTGAGTTGAATAATTCCACCAGCAAGTCGATATTGCTGGAGTTGGGGTCAATGCGTTCGAGGATAGCTAGCATGCAAAAAAAACGGGCGAGCCGCTGTCGGTAAAACCAGTAGTGTACCGCCTGCGTCAAATCGCGCAACGTTCGCCACCGAACATTGCTTTGCGGCAGGGCCTGCTTTTAACGCCATTTTGCCGCAGATTGCCACAATCATGGTCAAACTTGCGTGTTGTCAGTGCGCGACGTGTTTCCTGGGACTAAGCTGAAGTTTCTGTTGTACAACGCACGGATGGCTGGACAAAAAGCGAGGATAAGGTAACACTGAGATGTGACATACAGCGCATGTCCTGATCAATACCGGGAAGTTTCACCCACGTCACCGAGATATTTATCATGAAGACCTCGTATTTTGCGCTTGCTGTGATAGGGATGGGGCCTTTCGCGCTGGGCGCTGCGGCCCAGGCCGCCGATGGCGCGGGCAGTGCCGCATCGAGTAATGTTGCCGTGTACGGCGTGCTTGACGCGGGCATCGTTGCCGAGCGGGGCTGTGCCGCCAATTGCGCCAGCAGCAAGGTGTCCGGCGGCGTCGCGTCCGGCTCGCGCCTGGGGCTGCAGGGCCGCGAAGCGCTGGGCAATGACGTGTCCGCCATATTTACCCTGGAAGCGGGCGTGCAGAACGACACGGGCCAGTCGGAAGACGGCCGGCTGTTCGGCCGCCAGGCTTACGTGGGCCTCGACAGCCGCCTGGGCGCGCTGACCCTGGGGCGCCAGTACAACCTGCAGTACCTGGCGCTCACCGATGTGGCCGACCCGTTCAAGGGCGGCATGGCCGGCAGCGCCAGCAACCTGGCCGGCTACAGCGTGAAACGCTACGACAATACCGTCAAATACGTATCGCCCGCCTTGCGCGGCGTGTCCGCCAGCGCCATCTACAGTTTTGGCGAGTCGCCGTACAGCAGCGCCAACAACCGCGCGTATGGCGCCACGCTCGGCTATTCGGCCGGCGCCGTGAATGTCAGTGTGTCGCACCAGCGCAAGAACAACTTCATCCTCGCCTCCGGCACCTTGCCCGCCATCGACATGTCGGCCCGCAACACCCTGATCGCGGCAAATATCGACCTGAAAGTGGCCACCGCCTTTGCCGCCGTGGGCGTGAACAAGGGCTATGGCAGTTCGCCGTGGGACCCGAACAACGCCTACAGCTCGTTGGCCCTGTCGATGTCGTCCTCGGACAGCCGCGACACCTTGCTGGGCGTGTCCGTGCCCGTGGGCGGCTTCAAGCTGCTGGCGTCCTGGGTGCACAAGGATGACCGCGATCTGGCCAACCGCGACGCCAGCCAGGTGGCCGTCGGCCTCACGTATTCTCTGTCAAAACGCAGCGATTTCTACGCGTCCTACGCGAAGATCCACAACAAGAACGGCGCCCGCTACACGGTGGGCAACGCCAGCGACGCGGGACGCGGTGACGCGACTTTTAATCTGGGCTTCCGTCACGGCTTCTGAACTGCTGTCGTAGCAGGGGCCGGGCAGCTGGCGCCCAGCCACTTGCCGTTGCTCGTCACATTTACCTGTTCCGGCGTGCCGCGCGCGCTGGTCGTCACGGCCAGTTGCATGCTGAACGCCTGCTCGCCGGTGAACATGACCTTGCCTTCGCCGCTCGATTTCGGGTTGGCGCACGTAAACGACACATGCATGCCGCCCGCGATATCCGTATTTTTCGATTTGCAGTCGCCGGGCTGGCCCGTGGGAATCTGCTTGCGCGCAGCCATGTCCGGCGTCACGCAGGCCGTCACGCGCACGGCGCCGTCGGCGCCCACGGTGGGCATGGCCATGCCGCGGCTGGCGGCCATGCTTTCCAGTTGCTTGCGTTGATCGGGAGGAAGGTTGCCCAGTTGCTGCAACACCATGGACATGGCGTTGTCGGTGGCGGCGTCGGGCGAGGCCATCTTGCTGTCGACTTGCCACAGGCCGGGCTTGATGGCGGCGGCCTGCGTGGCGGCCATGACATTGGCTTGGGCGCCCAAGGCGGCGCAAGCCAGCAGGGTCAGGCGTAGCAAAGAGTGTTTCATGTTGGCGTCTCCAAAAAAGGCAGCTCCCAGCATACGGCATGGCAAGCGGGGCACGCCTGCCATTGTGTTACAAACTGTGATCGGGCTCGATGCGGCGCACGTCCACGCAGGCGATGCGGCGCTCGTCCGCTTCGACGATTTCATAACGCAAATCATCGAGTTCCAGCACTTCGCCCACGGCCGGCATGTTTTCAAAATGCGCCAGCAGGAAGCCGGCCAGCGAATTGTAGTCGCCGTCTTCGCTGACCAGGGACTCCGTCTCGAACACTTGCTCCAGGTAATGCAGGTCGGTGGCGCCATCGATGCGCCAGTGGCCAGGGCCCAGCACCTCCACGTCGGGTAGCTCGTCCTCGTCGGGGAATTCGCCGGCGATGGCTTCGAGGATGTCGATCGGCGTGAGCACGCCTTGCACGGTGCCGAACTCGTCAACCACCAGCACCAGCTGGCCACGCGAGCGCTTCAGGGTTTCCATGGCTTTCAGCACGCCGGCCGCTTCCGGCACGACGACGGCTTCGCGCATGCTGGCCGGGTCGATCTTGCCATGCGAGACGAGGTCTTCGATCAGGTCCTTGCTGCGCGCGATGCCGACCACATTGTCCAGGTCATCATTGCAGACAGGAATCATGCTGTGCGGCGTTTCGCGCAGCAGTTGCAGCATCTTCTCGCTGCTGTCGTTCAGGTTGACCCACGAGACGTCGCCGCGCGGCGTCATCACCGAGCGGATCGAGCGTTCGGCCAGGGTCAGCACGCCGCTGACCATGTTGCGCTCTTCCACGCCGAAGGCGGAGACATCGGGCATTGCCTTGACTTCATGCTCTTCGACGGCTTCGCGGCCCTTGCGTCCGCCCAGCAGGCTCAGGACGGCTTGCGCCGTGCGGTCGCGCAGCGGCGCGTTCGATTGCAGCTTGAGGAAGTTGCGGCGCGCCAGCTGATTGAAGAACTCGATGACGATCGAGAAACCGATGGCGGCGTACAGATAGCCCTTCGGAATGTGGAAGCCCAGGCCCTCGGCGACCAGGGAGAGGCCGATCATCAGCAAGAAGCTCAGGCACAGCACCACGACGGTGGGGTGGGCGTTGACGAAGCGCGTCAGCACCTTCGAGGCGAGCATCATGACGACGATGGAAATGACGACGGCCGCCATCATCACGTACAGATTGTCGACCATGCCGACGGCCGTGATGACGGCGTCGAGCGAAAAGACGGCGTCGAGCACGACGATCTGCGCCACCACCAGGCCGAAGCCGGCGTAGACTTTCGGGCCCGTCTGGGCATGCGTGATGCCTTCGAGGCGCTCATGCAGCTCGCTGGTCGCCTTGAACAGCAGGAACAGGCCGCCGAAGAGCAGGATCAGGTCGCGTCCCGAAAACGAGAATGTCGATAGGGAAAATAGTGGCGTGGTCAGGGTGACCAGCCAGGAAATCAGCGAGAGCAGGCCCAGGCGCATGACGAGGGCCAGGGTGAGGCCCAGCACGCGCGCCTTGTCGCGCTGGTGCGGCGGCAGTTTCTCGGCCAGGATGGCGATGAAGATCAGGTTGTCGATACCCAGTACGATTTCCAGTACGACCAGCGTCAGCAGGCCGACCCAGATTGTCGGGTCAAATAACCATTCCATGTGTGTAACCTTGTAAAGTCAATCAATATAAAGCGTGCCCGGCGGCGGATTGCCCCGGGTCTGAATGCGCTGCGTGCTGCGGTGTCAGTGGCGGACGCGCGGCGGCCGGGTGGCCTGCCGCGCGTCCGCTTCGGCAAGTGCGCCCGGTCCCGCCTGCCAAATGATGGCGCAAAACGGCGCGCCCTGGCGCGAGGTCGGGTACAGCGTGATGGGATCGTTGTCGCATTCTTCGGCGTCGCAGTTGTCGCCGGACAAGCCGGCGTGGAGGCTGGCGTCGGGACAGTCGATGCCGAAGGCGGGCGTGGCGGTAGCGCCGGCCGCGATTGCATGCTGGAATGGGGAAGGACTGGCGTAAGCCATGCTGGCGAACGCCTGGGGCAAGGCGATGAAAACAAAAAGGCAGAGCAGGACGAGAGCTCGTCTCATATACAGGCAGATAGTTCTGGAACGGCGAGTATAACACGGGCACATAACAGCCTGATGACAGGGACTTGCGTAACTGATAAGTATGCCGTAAATTGTGAGAGCAATCATTGCACCGGGCAGCGAAGACGCAGCGCGGGCCCGGCGACAATCGTTGCGTTTGTATCGTATGGCGCTTGCGCTTCTATATAACGTAGTGTTACCAGGACTTTGCCTTGAAACCAATTACTGCCCTCCTGCTTGCCGCCGGCATCCTGTCGCCGTCGTTCATCCTGGCCGCCACCCCGGTGGAAGCCGCACCGACCCAGAAAGCCAGCAAGGCCGCACCCAACCGCGGCGCCGCCGTCAAGGTCACGTCCGTCGAAGGCATCACCGAATACCGCCTGGCCAATGGCTTGCGCGTGCTGTTGTTCCCCGATGCCAGCAAGCCCACCCTGACCACCAACATCGTCTACCTGGTCGGTTCGCGCCATGAAAACTATGGCGAAACGGGCATGGCCCACTTGCTGGAACACTTGCTGTTCAAGCCCAGCGCCAACTTCGGCATCAAGAAGGGCACGAAAACCCCCGTTGAGATCCTGAACTCGACGGGCGCGCAGTTCAACGGCACCACCTGGTACGACCGCACCAATTACTACGCCACCTTCCCCGCCAACGACGACAACCTGCGCCAGATGCTGGCCATGGAAGCGGACCGCATGGTCAACGCGGCCATCGACCAGAACGACCTGTGGAACCCGAAGACGCAAAAAGGTGAAATGACGGTCGTGCGCAACGAGTTCGAAATGGGCGAGAGCGATCCGATCGGCGTGACGAGCGAACGCATCCAGGCTATCGCCTACGACTGGCACAACTATGGCAAGTCGACCATCGGCGCCCGTTCCGACATCGAGCAAGTCAACATTCCCCGCTTGCGCGCGTTCTATCATAAATATTATCAGCCAGATAACGCCGTGCTGATGGTGGCGGGCCGCTTCGATGAAGCCAAGGTCTTGCAACAGATCAATGACCTGTTTGGCAAGATCCCGAAACCCACGCGCGTGATCGAACCCACCTACACGGCCGAGCCCGTGCAAGATGGCGAGCGCGCCGTGACGGTGCGCCGCAGCGGCGGCACGCAATTCGTCGGCGCCGGCTACCACGTGGCGCCGTCCGGCAACCCGGACGCCGTCGCCATCGAGGTGCTCGGCCACGTGCTGACGGACGCCCCGGCTGGCCGTTTGCACAAGGCGCTGGTGGAAACCAAGCTGGCCAGCAAGATCGAATACAACTCGGTGAGCAACCTGGAGCCGGGCTACAACCTGTTCGGCGCTCTGGTGCCCGTCGATGGCAACCTGGATGCGGCGCAAGCGGCCATGCTGAAAGTGCTGGAAGACTTGAAGTCGCAGCCGGTCACTGAGGCGGAAGTGGCGCGCGTCAAGCAGCAGCTGAACAAACAGATCGAACTGGCCACCTCGAACACGGCGCGCCTGACGATTGCCCTGACGGAGTCCTTGGCGGCCGGCGACTGGCGTTTGTTCTTCCTGCAGCGCGACCAGCTCGACAAGCTGACGACGGCGCAGGTGCAGGCGGCCGCCGAGAAATACCTGAAGAGCTCGAACCGCACCCTGGGCCGTTTCATCCCCACCGATGCGCCGGACCGCACCGTTGTGCCGGCCTACGCCGACGTGGCGCCGCAACTGGCCGGCTACACGGGCCGCGCCGTGGTGGCGCAGGGCGAGGCGTTCGACCCGAGCCCCGACAATATTGAAGCGCGCACCCAGCGCTTCACCTTGCCAAACGGCTTGAAGGGCGCCTTGCTGCCGAAGAAAACCAAGGGCAGCACCGTCAGCGTCGTGCTGAAACTGCAGCTCGGCAGCGAAGAGAGCTTGCGCGGCAAGGGACAAGTGGGCAGCTACACGGCCAATCTGTTGTCGCGCGGCACGGATAAACTGTCGCGCCAGGAAGTGAAGGACAAGTTCGACCAGTTGGGCACGCAAGTGGCGATCACGGGCGGCGCCGAGGGCGTGACCGCGATGCTGATGGGCAAACGCGAGAATTTGCCGGCCGCCATGGATCTGTTGGCGCAAGTGTTGCAAAAGCCGGCCCTGAACGCAACGGAATTCCTGGAATTGCAGCGCGAAAGAGTCGGCCGCGCCGAGCAGGAATTGCCTGAACCGCAGCCGTTGGCCGTGAACGCCTTCCGTCGCCTGCTCGACGCCACGCCGGAAGGCCATGTGCGCCACGTGGCCACTCTTCCGGCTGAACTGGCACAATGGAAAGCCATCAAGGTAACCGATGTGCAAGCCTTCCATGGCGCCTACTATGGCGCGTCGAACGCCACCTTTGCCGCCGTGGGTGATTTCGACCCGGCCGCGCTGAAGGCGCAAGTGGCCAGCTTGTACGGCAGCTGGAAGGCGCAGCAGCCGTATGTGCGCATTCCCGACGCCGTCAAGCCCGTCAGCGGCGAAAAAGTCACCCTGGAAACGCCGGACAAGGCGAATAGCGTGCTGTTCGCCATCCAGCCGATTCCCCTCAAGGATGATGCCGCCAGCTATCCGGCCTTGCTGATGGCCAATCACATGCTCGGTGGCGGCGCCTTGCGCAGCCGCCTGGCCGACCGCATCCGCCAGAAGGAAGGCTTGTCGTACGGCGTCGGTTCGCAGGTGAGCATCCCGTCGCGCGAGCCGGCCGGCTACTGGATGGCCTACGCCATCAGCGCGCCGCAAAACACGGTCAAGGTGGAAGCGGCGCTGCGCGAGGAAATCGCCAAGGTGCTGGCCGACGGCTTCACGGAAGCGGAACTGGCCGAGGCGAAGAAGGGCTGGCTGCAATCCCAGGAAGTGGGCCGCACGCAGGACAGCGGCCTGGCGCGCGAACTGGCCGGCTACCTTGCCGAAGACCGCACCATGGCCTACGACAAGGATCTGGAAACGAAAGTGGCCGCCTTGACCCTGGCGCAAGTGAACCAGGGCTTGCGCGAGTACCTGAAGCCATCGGCCGTGTCGGTCGTGACGGCGGGCGATTTTGCCAAGGTGGCGAAAGAGGGTGAGAGCGGCGCCAAGGCAACGACGTCGAAATAAGCTGTTTTCAATGGAAAAAACCCGCCGGCAAGTGACCTTGCCGGCGGGTTTTTTTATTGAATCAAGCCAACTTAGCGTGGCGCCATTTCGGCTACGTAGATTTCCACGCGGCGGTTGCGTGCGCGTCCCGAGGCATCGGCATTCGAGGCGATCGGCTCGCGGGCGCCGCGGCCTTCCGTGACGACGCGCGTTGGCGACACGCCACGCATGGCCAGGTAGTCGCGCGTGTGGGCCGCGCGTTCCACCGACAGCGGTTCGTTGATGGAAGCGCTGCCCGTGCTGTCCGTATGGCCGACGATGCTGACCGTGGTGTTCGGGTTTTCATTCAGGGTGGCAGCAAAGCGGTCGAGAATCGGGCGGAAGTTGCCCTTGATGTCGGCGCGGTTGGTGTCGAAGGAAATATCGCTGGGGATTTCCATTTTCAGGCGGTTATCGGCCGTTTGCGACACTTGCACACCGGTACCTTGTGTCGCTTGTTCCATCGCGCGCTTCTGGTTTTCCATGCGGTTCGACCAGATATTGCCGACTACGGCGCCCGCTGCCGCACCGAGCAGGGCGCCGCCGGCCGTACGGCCGCCGCTGCCGCCACCGGTGGTGCCGCCGATCAAGGCGCCCAGGCCCGCGCCGATGCCGGCGCCCGTGGCCGTGCCACGTTGCGTCGAGGACATGTCCGCGCAGCCGCTGGCGGCCAATGCGATCACCAGCATGCCGATCAGGGATTTGGCGCCAGGGCCTTTTTTGAAGGTTTCTTTCATGGATTTTCTCCTTGTTTTGTTATTGGGACATACCCAGGACTACCCGTACACGTTACTGCAAAATGCCACTGCTTGCCAGTGCGTGCCCACTGTCGCTAAAAGCGGCAAAAGAGCGGCGCCCGTTTGCACGCGCGCCGCTCTTCTCAGGCCAGGCTAACGGCCTGGGCTATAAGCCGCGCCCGCTGATCAGGCGCAGCAGCACCATGATCACGGCGACCACCAGCAGGATGTGGATGAAGCCGCCAATGGTATAGGAAGTTACCAGGCCCAGCAGCCAAAGAATAATGAGTACGACGGCGATTGTATACAGCATGATGTGTCCTCCGAGAGTAATGTGTGGATGACGGCGGCGGCCCAAGCCTTGCAGGCACTGGCGCGTGGCGCCGTCATCGGTTTTTTGTCATTGCGCGGCGATTGGGTCGCTGAACGCTGATGCCATGACTTAGTGTCTACTTTGTTTCGCTTGAGTTCTGTACGCTGTCGTACACAAGGATCAACTATCGGGACCGGTCAGCATGGTCATCTGCCATGCCCGGTATCCAGGCCAGCATGCCGGCCATGCCGACGGCCCCCGCCAGGCAGCTGACCATGCCGCCGGTCAGCAGCAGCATTACGCCGAACACGGGCGCGCTCGCTTGCAATGGCGCCAGGTCCAGCGCGCAGAAGCCCAGCGCGGTGGCCAGGATGCCGGCTCCGATCAAGCCGAGCCAGATCCGCTTACTGCCTGCCTTGTCGTTTTCCATCGCAGCTCCTTGAAGATATTCGTTGAACTTTCCTGAGTGCATCATCTCGCGGGACGGAAAACTCATCTGTACGCCAACGAACATGGCTAAAAAGAAAACACCCGGACAGGCCGGGTGTGTGTTCGGTTTAAACGCCGGCTGGCGGCCGCTTAGCCCATGGCGCGCAAGCCGCCGTTGACGACGCGTACGCGGTCGCCCTGGCGCCAGTTCGGCGCGGCGCTCTGGTGCACGGTGCGCGTCTTGCCGTTATCGAGGCGCACGACGATGTTGTAGCTGCGCGTGGCGCGCACGCTGCCTTCGATCTGGTTGCCGGCCACGGCGCCGCCAACGGCGCCCAGCACGGTGGCCAGTTGCTTGCCGTGGCCGCCGCCTACCTGGTTGCCCAGCAAGCCGCCGACGACAGCGCCGCCGGCCGCGCCGACGCCGCTGCCTTCGGCGCGCGTATTGACTTCATGGATGGCTTCGATCACGCCGCAATTGCTGCATACCTGCGGCGCCGGGGCGGCTGCCGCGTATTGCTGCTGTGGTTGCTGTTGCGGCTGGCGCACGGGTTGCTGCTGCTGTTGCTGCGGCGGCAGGGCGGCCAGCGGCTGCGCGCTGGACGGTTGCAAGTTCGCTTGCGGCTGGTTCGCCTGCAGGCTGGCCAGCTGTTCGGCCGAGGTGCTGGCCGCCAGTGGCTGGGCATCGCGCTGGGACGAGGGCAGCCAGCCCATCAGGGCCGCCGTGCCCACGCCGCAAAACAGCAGGACGGCGACGGCGGCGGCAAGCACCAGCGGATGGAGGGATTTGGTGGTGGTAGTCATGGAGAGCTCCTTGGTTTTTTTGAAATAATGAAATGGGTAGTGCGTGTTATCCGTGCATGCAGCCAGTGTGCTGTGCCGCGTGCCCCGCTTCCGTGCGTCACCGTACATACAGGCACGGTAGTGCACCGTAGGCTAAGTAAAAATTATGTCGAGTTGTAACGACACCAAGGAAAAGCAATGCCACCAACGAACGCCAGCATGACCCTGTCCCGCGATGCAGGCCGATCCGGCATGGGCACGCCTGCGGGCGCGCTGGATGCCGGTAACCGCTTGCTGGCCAGCCTGCCCGAGCACGACTTGCGGCACCTGACGGCGCTGTTCGAGAGCGTCACGGTCGAGGTGGGCGAGGTGCTGTACGAACCGGGCCAGCCTATCAGTCACATCTATTTCCCCGGCGATTGCCTGATCTCGCTGCTGGCCGTGGCGGAAGGCCGCATGACCCTGGAAGTGGGCTCCGTCGGCCGCGAAGGCGTGCTGGGCGCTTCTGTCGCGCTGGGCCATGACCTGGCGCAAGTGCGTGCCGTGGTGCAACGTTCCGGTACGGCCAGCCGCATCGGGCGGGCCGAGTTCTGCGCCGAGTTCGCCCAGCTCGATTCCCTGCAGCGTTTGCTGTACCGCTACACGGACACCTTGCTGGCGCAAGCCATCCAGATTGCCGTGTGCAGCCGCTTTCACGTGCTTGAGGCACGCCTGGCCCGTTCGCTGCTGATCACGCGCGACCGCCTTCAGTCGGAAAAATTTCACCTGACGCATGAATTTCTCGCCCACACCCTGGGCGTGCGGCGGGTCGGCGTGACCAAGGCGGCCAGCGCGCTGCAGCAGCAAAAACTCATCACCTACAGCCGCGGCAATATCGAGATCCTCGATTCTGCCGGCCTGGAAGCCGTCTCCTGCCGCTGCTACGCGCTGGTCAAGGACAGCGGCGCCATCGGCATGGCCAACGTCTTCGTCTGATCTTCCTCATCCTCGTGCCGCGGACGCAAAAAAGCGGGGCGGGCGCCTGGGCACCCACCCCGCTTTCTTGAGTACCAATTACTTCGGCTTGACCTGGTTACCGATCACGCCGCCGACGGCGGCGCCGCCGATTGCGCCGACGGCGCTGCCGCCCGTCAGCACGGAGCCGGCAACGGCGCCGACACCGGCGCCGATGGCCGTGTTTTTATCCTGGCCCGACATGTTGGCGCAAGCGGTCAAGCTCAGCAGCAGAGCGGCAACGGAAGTGGTAGCGGCGATTTTTTTAATGATTTGCATGATAGTTCTCCTATGAATTCGGACCTCGTGGCGCCGGCATGGTGTGGGCCGGTGGGACTTCGTATCGCCACGTCTTGGTGTTTCAGGCACGATCACAGAATAGGATTGTGGCAAGGCAGGGTCTGTTCGGCAACGCACATAGGGGTGTAACAATTGTAATCATGCACGGCCGCCCTCTCTTGCCATCTTGTTCAGCGGCTTTTGCGCGGTGTCTTGCCCGGTTTCGGCGCCACCGGTTTCACGCGCGCCTGGGCCAGCAGGGTTGCGCATTCGCTGTCCTCGCCAGGGCCGGTATTGACCAGCGGCAGCAGGGCGGCCACGGGCGCCACCACGGCCAGCGCCAGGGCACCGCCGGCGCGCAGGGCCAGCACGCCCTTGTCGACGCTCACGTCGGGCTTGCTGAAAGTGCCCTGCACATACAAGGGCGAGCGCAGCGAAAAGATGCGCAAGCCCTTGCTGTCCGGCTGCAAGGTCAGGTCCAGCTGCTCGTTGGCCAGGTTCACCGTGCCGTCGACATGCAGCACGGCATCGTCCGTGTCGACGAGGAACTGGCGCGTGCGCATCAAGCCCTTGGTGACGACGAAATCGGCGGCCATGCAGTTCAGCTTGACCTGCTTGTCGCCTACCAGTTTGGTCAGCACGATGCTGCCGATATTCAAGCCCATTTCTTCCAGCAACAGCTTGCTGATGCTGCCCCGGTTGATCAGTGCGCGCACTTCGCCATTCGAACTGCCCAGCAGGCTGGCGACGGAATTGCCCGTGGCCGACAGCGACGCGTCGCCATTGATTTCGCCCACGCTGGCCTGCAGGGCCGGCAGGCGGGGAAACAGTTGCTGGATGTGCAGATGGCGCGCGCTGGCCTTGAGTTCGGCCGCGATGCCGTTGGCGATGACCTTGCCGCTGCCGTCGAGCCTGATCTGCGACGTCAGGGTGCCGCCCGCCACGTTGAAGTTGAGCGGCGTCAGGGACAGCACGCCATCCGTCAGCACCACGTGCGTGTCAAGCTTGCTGATCGGCAGTTCGGCGTCGCGCGTGATTTTATCGGCCGTGTAGCGCACGTCGGCGTCCAGGCTGGTCCAGCGCTCCGTCTTGAAGGTTTCCACCGGCAGCACGCGGCCGGCCGGCTGCGTCGACGGCACGCCCCGTTCCTTCTTGCTGGCGCTGGAATCGGCGCCCACCAGCGGACCGAGGTCGGAAAATTGCAGCAGGCGCGAGTGGACTGCGCCCGTCAGGCGCTTGCGCGGCGTGCTGGCGGAAAACGCCAGCTTGCCACTGATGTCGCTGGAACCCACCTTGCCGCTGAACTGGTCGTACACCCATTCGCCACCACGCGGCGCCAGGGTGCCCGTCAAATGGCCTTCCGTGCTGAAATGCGGTGTTTCCGGCAGCAGCACGCCCGTCAAGGGATACAGGCGCGCCATGCTGGGCCCGGATATTTTCAGGCGCACGTCGAGCGCGGCCAGGTCCGCCGGGCGCGTCAGCGTGCCTTCGATGGCCACGCTGCTGCCGCCGACGCGCATGTCGGCCTGGATGGGGAAGGGCGTGCCTTGCTGCTGCAGCGACAGCACGCCGCCCGCCTTGCCGCCGCCCTGGATACTTTCGCCGCGGTATTTGCCCGACAGCTTCCAGGCGATGCCGTAGCGCGCATCGTCCGCGATGGTGTCGACGTCGGCGCGCATCGCTGTGTGCGTGACGGCATCGTCCAGGGTCACGCTGCCCTTGCTGAAGACCACGCTTTGCAGTTCCAGTTGCCACGGCGACGGCTGCTCCTGCTTGTCGAAGGTCCAGTTGTTCTTGCCGTCCTGCTTGCGCAGCAAGCGCACCTGCGGTGTGTCGAAGCGCAATTGCGGGATGACGATTTTCTTCTCCAGCAGGGCCAGGGGATTGAGTGAAAACGCCAGCTGGCTCACGCTGGCCAGCTGCGCTGGCTCATCCGTTCCTGCCATGGCGCTTGGGTTGCCCAGGCGCACATCCTTGGCCTGCAAGTGTGGCCACGGCAGGTAGGCGCGCCAGCTTTGTTGCCCCGCAGCCGGTGGCTGCTGCCATGTCAGCGACAGGTCGCCTGCTATCGCAAACGGCCGGCCCAGCGCTTCGCTGGCGCGCGCATTGAGCCAGGGCTTGGCGCGGTTCCAGTCCATATTGAGCAGGGCGACGGCGGCGACGACGGGTAATGCGATGAGTACGGTGGCACTGGCGAGGGCGATTTTCTGGCGGCGGGAGAGGGGCATAAGCTGATTCTTTCTGGACAAGTAGACACGATGCTACAGGAATCGCTACAAAACCGGTCCCGTTTCAGGTTTTGCTGGCGTGCAGGTGCGCTGGCGCACGTTGCCCATGCAAGTATTGTCGATTTCTTACTCTATGTGCGGCACCGAACGGATATGTGGGGAGCCGGAGCCTATAACGTCATACATCAAACGCAGTTCCTGATTTCAGATGTACCGACGTTGAACCCTACCGCTTAACATTCTCCAGGAGAAAAAAAATGACAAACCGAGATTTCATCAAAACCCCCATGACCGCTCTGGCCGCCTGCCTCACCGCCGTTGTTCTGATGACGGGCTGCTCCAGCCTGAAAACGCCAGCCACGGCCGATGTCGCCGTATCGCGCGCCGCCGTCGATAACGCCGCCAGCGCCGGCGCCGCCGAACTGGCCCCCGATGAAATGCGTTCGGCCCGCGAAAAAATGCGCATGGCTAACCAAGCCTTGAAAGACCGCGACTACAAACTGGCGCGCGACCTGGCCGACCAGGCGCAAGCCGATGCCAAGCTGGCGCAAAGCAAGGCCAACTCGGCCAAGGCCACCAGCGCCGCCGATGAGATCAACGAGAACATCCGCGTCATGCGCGAAGAACTCGACCGTGCCAATCAGCAAGCCCCAAAACAATAAGCAACAACAACAATAACTAATAACAGGATTCCATCATGAAAAAATCTACCTACACCACGATTCCCGGCCTGCTGGCCATGGCCGCTTTAGTTGCCGCCTGCAGCTCCGCACCGACCACCACCAGCCTGCTCGACCAGACGCGCGGCGACTACATGGCGGCGCAATCGAACCCGCTGGTGTCGACCTATGCACCACGCGAATTCCGCGAAGCCAGCGCAGCGCTGGAAGCGGCGAACGCGGCCGCCACGCGCCAGGATGACAGCGAAAAGGTCGACAAGCTGGCCTACCTGGCCAAGCAAAAGATAGCCACGGCGCAAGAAGTCGCCAAGCAGAAAGCCGCGGAAGCCGATGTCGCCAACGCCGGCAAGCAGCGCGACCAGTTGCGCCTCGATGCGCGCACGCAGCAGGCTGACCAGGCCACGGCCCGCGCCCAGTCGGCGCAAGCGGATGCGGAAGCGGCCAAGGCCCAGGCGCAAGCGGCTGAAGCATCGGCCCGCGATGCGCAAGCCCGCGCCGCCGGACTCGAAGCGCAGCTGGCCGACCTGGCCGCCAAGAAAACCGAACGCGGCATGGTCATCACCCTGGGTGACGTGCTGTTTGGCACGGACAAGGCAAACCTGACGGCCGATGGCACGAATACGGCGCGCAAGCTGGCCGACGTACTGAAAAACAACCCGCAGCGCACCGTGCTGATCGAAGGCTTTACGGATAGCACGGGCGGCTCCGCGCATAACCTGCAACTGTCGCAACGCCGCGCCGAATCCGTGCGCAATGCATTGCTGGAGCAAGGCATCAGCCGCGACCGCATCGCCACGAAAGGCTATGGCGCCGCCTATCCGGCCGCCGGCAATGACAGCGCGGCGAATCGCCAGCTGAATCGCCGGGTGGAAATCGTCTTGTCGGAAGATAATACGGCCATTCCCGCCCGCCGATAGTATTGGGAACAACGCTGCCCAGTGCGGCAGTATAAAGGCAGCACCGGCCGCAGCTTGGCCGGTGGATACCCATGCAAGACTTGAAAGGAAACATCATGACCCAAACATCTGTGGAAATTCCAGCTGGCATCGATACGGCCGCCATCCGCGCGGCCGCCAAAAACCTGGACGACGGCGCCGTGACGGCCGGCTACCAGGGCGACCGCCAGGAGTTGATCACCCTGTTGAATGGGGCGCTGGCCACCGAACTGGTGTGTATTGCGCGCTATAAACGCCATTACTACACCGTGAGCGGGCGCGGCAACGGCAGCATCAAGGCCGAGTTCCTGGAACACGCGCAGCAGGAGCAGGAACACGCTGATTGGCTGGCCGAACGCATCGTGCAATTGAATGGCAAGCCAGATTTTAATCCTGCAACATTGCTTGCACGTAGCCATGCCGAGTATGATGAGTCCGAAGACGTGCAAAGCATGGTGCGTGCCAATCTGATCGCGGAACGGGTGGCAATCGAGTCGTATCGCCAGATGATCGTGAAAATTGGCGACAAAGACCCGACCACACGCCATTTGTTGATCAAAATCATGGCTGTCGAGGAAGAGCACGCCGATGATATGCGCGATCTAATGGAATAGTGTTTTTGAGTAAAGTAGGTATAGTAACTACATTCATCCACAGCTAAGGAGCTAAACCATGTTGGAAAATAATATCACCACCGTCAACAACGATGTCAAAACCCTGGTCAAGGATGCGCAAGCCCTGTTCAGCGCCGCTGCCGCCCTGACCGGCGAAAAAGCCGATGAAGTGCGCGTCAAGGGCATGAAAACCCTGGACGCCGCCTTGGCCAAGGCGCACGAAGCGCAAGCATCGGCCATCGTTGCCACCAAGCAGCTCGCCTCCCAGGCGGACGGCTATGTCAAGGAAAACCCATGGCGCACGGTGGCCGTCGCCGCTGGCGTCGGCGTGCTGGTCGGCTTCATCCTGGGCCGCAAGTAATCCACTGTCAGGAGCGATATGGACAAGTCTGCTTCGTCTCACCAGGGGCCGGGATTGATCGGCTCGGTCGCCGGCCTGGCCAAAAACGCTGTCGGACTGATGTTGTCGCGGCTGGAACTGGCCACCATCGAACTGTCGGAAGTGCGCAATCACATGCTGCAGCTGGTGGTCATTTTCGCGCTGGCGACGGTGGCGGGCTTGTTTGCCATCGCTTACGGCAGCGTGCTGATCGTTTTCCTGGCCTGGGATAGCCTGGGCTGGAAGATCCTGGCGATCATGACGGTCGTGTTCGTACTGCTGGCCATCGCGCTGGTCTTGTATGCGCGCGCCATGCTGCGTCAAGGAAAGCTGTCCATGCCGGCCACCATGGCGGAATTGAAGGCCGACCGCGACATGCTGATGTAAGCGGCCTCACGAGGAGAATTCATGTCGGAAAACGACAAACTGGCGGCGCAAGCCGCCCGCAAGCGCCTGCTGATCGCCCAGGGCGAAATGTATCGCGTGGGCATCGTGCATGCGCGCGCCAACGTGGGTTATGCATTGCGTCCCGAATCGCTGTTGCAGGGCGTGGTGGAGACGGCGGTCGGCTTTGCCGGCCACCGCGTCGAGTCCCTGCTGGCGCCGGGCGGCATGCGTTTGCAAGGCGCCATGCCCTACGTGCTGACGGCGCTATCGTTCATCGGACGCAAGAAGCTGGTCAAGCCGGCCCTGGTCCTCCTGGCCGTGGCCGCCGTTGCCGCCAGCTGGCTGCGCCGCAAGCGCTGAACGCCAGCCATGTTGCACAGGAACGCCGTCATTGACGGCGTTTTTTTTGCCTGCACCCAAGGTCCGACACGCACTGACGCAATCCCTTACAATGATTTACGCCGCATTCCGCGCGGCGGACAGAGGGCCATCTTGATGACGAATTCGACGACACCGATCAATCAGTTAAATCCCTCGCGCCTGCGCATCGTGCTGGTACTGCAGGGTGGCGGTGCACTGGGCGCCTACCAGGCTGGCGTCTACCACGCGCTGCACGAACATGGCCTGGCGCCCGACTGGGTGGTGGGTACCTCGATCGGCGCCATCAATGCCGCCATTCTGGCCGGCAACAAGCACGAGGACCGGCTCGTGCGTCTGAAGGAATTCTGGCAGCGCGTCGCGCACCGCGACAGCATCGACATGAACCTGGTGTCCGACCAGCAGCGCCGCTCGAACATCTGGCTGGCCACGCTCGATACGGTGCTGCGCGGCGTGCCCGGCTTCTTCAAGCCGCGTGCCTTCAGCCTGTTTCCCGCCGGCATTGCCGTCAAGCCGGAAGATGCCAGCTATTACGACACGAGCGAGCTGGCCAGCACCCTTGAGGAACTGGTCGATTTCGATTACCTGAACCAGCCGGGCGGCATGCGCCTGACGGTCAACGCGCTGCGCGTCAAATGCGGCAGCCTCACCAGTTTCGACAGCCAGCAGCAACCGTTGACAGCGGACCATATCCGCGCCAGCGGCGCCTTGCCGCCCGGCTTTGCCGGTGTGCGCGTCGATGGCGACCTGTACTGGGATGGCGGCCTGTACTCGAACACGCCGCTGGAAACCGTGCTCGACGACACGCCCCACGTCGACACGCTGGTCTTCATGGTGGATTTATGGAGTTCGGAAGGCCCGGAACCGACCACCCTCGATGAAGTGCAGACGCGGCAAAAGGATGTCACCTTCGCCTCGCGCTCGAAGCGGCATATCGCCGATTATGTCAATACGCACACCTTGCAGCGCAAATTGCGCGAACTCTACGCCGGTTTGCCCGACACAAAGCACAACCGCCAGCAGACGGAAGAGCTGGTAGCGCTGGGCTGCGACAGCACCATGCACATCGTGCGCCTGCCGTACGCGGGGCGCGACTGGCACATGGCGGCCAAGGATATCAATTTCTCCAGGGGCTCCATCGAGTGGCGCTGGGAGCAGGGCTATCAAGACGGCTTGCGCGCGATCAAGGCGGCCGGCTGGCTGGCTTTTGTCACGCAAGACACGCCGCTCGTGGTGCACGAACTGCCACCCTACCAACGCGACGCCGCCTGATCCTCACTGCGGATGGGCTGCCTCGCGCAGCTTTTCCGCGTTCGCCATGTCTTGCCGGTAAGTCTCTTGCGCATCCTTCAGACAGCTGGCGCGCGTGGCGGAGGGTTCCGAATGGCAGGCTTTCTTGGCCTCGGCCAGGGCGGCGGCGATTTCCTTGCGCAGGGTGCGCAGCTGGGCTTGCGCCGTGCTGTCTTCCTGGTACCAGCGTTGCGGGTCGCCCGGCTGCGGCATGGCCGTCTGGGCCAGTGCCAGTGGCGCCAGGCTGCAGGCGAACAGGGTGGCCAAGAGTGTGTTGTGGATAGTCATGATATTTCCTCCTTGAAATGAAAAAGGCGCCGCAGCGCCTTTTTTTACAACCTGCCCGTCAGTAATAGCAGGATCAGTATCACGACGACCAGGCCAGCGATGCCGCTGGGGCCGTAACCCCAGTTGCGGCTATGCGGCCAGGTAGGCAGGACGCCGACCAGGGCGAGGATCAAGATGATCAGAATAATGGTGCCCATGGCAACTCCTTGTTATCGTACGACTTATGCGGGATGGCGGACGCTTGCTGGCAAGCTCCGCCGAAAATTAATAGCGGTAGACGCGGCCGTCAACGACGCGCACGCGGTTGCCCGGACGCAAGTCATTCGCGTTGTCCTGCACCACGGTGCGGTATTCGCCGTTGTCGAGGCGCACGCTGATCTGGTAGGCCTGCGCTTGCTGCCTGCGGCTTTCCACCTGGTTGCCGACCACGCCGCCGGCGACGGCGCCCGCCACGGTGGCGGCCGTGCGTCCGCTGCCCGAACCGATGGTATTGCCCAGCAGGGCGCCGGCGATGCCGCCGACCACGGCGCCGGCGCCGCTGCTCTGTCCGCCGCCTTGCACGATCTGGATGGAGTCAACGGTGCCGTACATGGCGGACTCAGGCTGGTTGGCCGGGTAATACTGTTGTGACTGGGTAGGGCCTGTGGCGCAACCGCTGAGCACGGCGGTGGCAGCGAGCATCAGTGCAGCCAAGGTGGCGTTGGTTTTCATTTTATTCTCCTGACGAGGTGAGGGTGTAGTGCCATCTTAGTCACGCCCCTGTCCTTGGTCTGTACGCTGCCGCACGCACTTATTTGCGGTCGAATCTGGCATTGTGGGTTGGAGCGACCCAGCAAAACGTTGTTATTTCTCCCTGTCTGCCTCCTGCTTGCAAAATAAATTACTTGTGTACGGCAGCGTACAGAAGAGCGGCGACTATCCACGTAAAACGGTAGTCATGCCAAGCAGACATGCTTGGTACCACCAGGGAGAAATACAATATGAACAAGAATAAGCTCTTCACCGCCATCGTCGTCAGCCTGGCATGCGCCGCCTGGGGCGGCCAGGCAGTGGCCGCCACGCCGGAAGCGAAAGCAGCCTACAAGGCAGCCAATGAACAGGCGGGCCTGAATTACAAGCTGGCGCATGCCGAGTGCGAAAAAATCACGGGCAACCCGAAGGATGTCTGCATCGCCGAAGCGAAGGCCGTGCGCACCTACGATGAAGCAGTTGCTCAGGCGCAATATACGAATACCCTGCGTGCCTACACCAAGGCGCGCATCAAGATTGCCGATGCCAATTACGACGTCGACCTGGCCCGCTGCAATGCGCTGACGGGCAACGACAAGGATGTCTGCGTCAAGCTGGCCAAGTCCACCAAGGTGGCGGCCCTGGCTGACGCCAAGGCAGACAAGAAAGTCATCGAAGCGCGCAGCGATGCGCGTGAAGCAAAGAGAAAAGCCGAGTACAAGGTCGCGACAGAAAAATGCGATGCATTGGCCGGCGCAGCCAAGGATGACTGTATCAAGGCTGCAAAAACCCAGTTTGGCTACTGAGCGCCATCCGGCGCACAGTCACCACACTGGTATAAGAAGCTCATTGTGAGCACATTGATTGACCACTCCTAAGGAAAAAACCATGAAATTCACTAAATCTATCGCTACTGGCCTGTTCATCGCTTCCCTGTTCGCCGTTGCAGGTTGCGCTTCGACCCCAACCAAAGAAGGCACGGGCGAGTACATCGACGACGCGGCCATCACCACCAAAGTGAAAGCCAGCATCTTCAATGAGCCTACCCTGAAATCGACGGAAATCAACGTTGAAACCTTCAAGGGCGTGGTTCAGCTGAGCGGCTTCGTGGCCCAGCCAGCCGATGCCGCCAAAGCGGGCGAAATTACGCGTGGCGTCAAGGGCGTGAAGTCGGTGAAAAACGACATCCGCGTCAAGTAATGGCCTGACCTGCCGCAGCGCCCAGCCCCAGGGCTGGCGCGGCGGCCCTCCACCGACCGTCGCGGGAATCGCATGCATATCCAGCCTACAGATACCCCGCCCGAGCCGGTGGCGGCTGCCTCCACCGAGCCTGCCGGGCCACCTCCCGGCATGCCCGGGGAGCACCTGGACGCATCCTTGCGTCTGCCGCTGCATGTCAATGCGCGCGGCCTTGCCCTGGGCATCATCGCCACCGTCAGCTTCATCTATGCGTTGCAATGGGCGCAGAAATTCCTCATTCCCGTCATCTTCGGTATTTTCATTGCCTATACCCTCAATCCGGTCGTTGCCTGGCTGGAAAAGCTGCGCCTGCCGCGCGCCATCGGTACCACGATCGTCACGGCCCTGATACTGTTCGGTTCCGTCGTCGTGATCGACCGCGTGCAGGGCGAATTCGAATCCATCGTGGAAGAGTTGCCGGCCGCCACACAGAAACTGTCGCGGCTGATCGCCGAGAACACGGGCGGCAAGAACAGCACCTTCCAGAAGATGCAGGCCGTGGCCAATGCAATCGAGCAAGTGGCCGCCGGCGCCGAGGCCCGCCGCAACAACCGCCGCGCCGCCGCCGAGGCACCCAACTTCAAGATCATGGACTGGGTCTGGGCCGGCTCGCTGGGCCTGGTGGGCTTTCTCAGCCAGGCGACCATGGTCATCTTCCTCGTGTTTTTTTTGCTGCTGTCGGGCAATACCTTCAAGCGCAAGCTCGTCAAGCTGACGGGACCGTCGCTGAGCCGCAAGAAGGTCACCGTGCACATCCTGGAAGACATCAATACCTCGATCCAGAACTATATGTTCATGCTGCTCGTCACGAATGGCTTGCTGGCCGTCATGATGTGGATCGCCTTGCGCGTGATCGGCCTGGAAAACGCGGGCGCGTGGGCCATCGTGGCCGGCTTGCTGCACATCATGCCGTATTTCGGCCCGCTGCTCATCACCATCGCCACGGGCCTGGTCGCCTTTTTGCAGTTCGAATCGTTGCAAATGGTCTTGCTGGTGACGGGCACGTCGATGGCCATCGCTACCCTGGTGGGCACCTTTGTCACCACCTGGATGACGGGACGCATCGCCCGCATGAATCCCACGGCCGTGTTCATCAGCCTGTTGTTCTGGGGTTGGTTGTGGGGCGTCTGGGGCTTGTTGCTGGGCGTGCCCATCATCGTCATGGTGAAGGTGGTGGCCGAGCGCGTGCAGGGCATGGAAGTGGTGGCCGAGCTGCTGGGCGAGTAGTTCTCTAAAATGCAAACGGCGCCCGCAGGCGCCGTTTTTACATGCGTCAGTCTGTTCAGGACTGGTGGCGTTTCAATATCTTGACTTGCACATCACCATCGTCATTCTTCGGCATATCCTTCATGCTGCCCAGTTGCAGGGCGAACTGGCGCGTGAATTCGGCGCCCAGGAAGAAGATTTGCGCCGAGTAATACACCCACAGCAGCAGGGCCACCAGCGAACCGGCCGCGCCATAGCTGCTGGCCACGCCGCTATTGCCGATATATACGCCAATCGCATACTTTCCCAGTGAAAACATGAAGGCCGTGCCGATGGCGCCGATCAGCACGTCGCGCCAGGACAGGTGCACGCGCGGCAGCATTTTATAGATGACGGCGAACAGGCTGGCGATGACGGCAAAGCCGATCAGGTTCGACAAAATGGTAAACAGCACGGCCGTGTCTTTCCACACGCCTTCCCAGAAGTTGGCGAGAATGGCCATGGCGGCGTTGACCACCAGCGACACCATCAGCAGGAAGGCCAGTACCAGCACCAGGCCGAAGGACAGCAAACGCGTGCGCAGCATGTCCCAGGCGCCCGCTTCCTTCAGCGGTGGTACTTGCCAGATTTCATCGAGACTGGCTTTCAGTTCGGCAAACACGCTGGTGGCGCCAAACAGCAGCAGGGCGCTGGCGATGAGGGTGGCGATGCGACCCTGATCATGGTTCTTCGCGCCGGCCAGCACCAGCTGGATGGCTTCGGCGCCTTGCGTGCCAAGCAAACCCTGCAGTTGTCCCATCAGTTCACCGCGCGCGGCCGCCGGGCCATAGAAAAAGCCGGCGATGGCAATCACCAGCACGAGGATGGGGGCGATGGAAAACAGGGTGTAGTAGGCGAGGGCGGCGCCCTTGCTGGAGGCGCGATGTTCCAGCCATTCGGTGACGGAACAGACGATGACACTGCGCATTTGCTTGCTGAACGGCGCCAGGCCGGCCAGTTTGGGATAACGGGTAGAAAAATTCATGCTGGCTTTCAATGCAAAAAAGGGGCGCGAGCCCCTTTTTTTATTCACAAGTGGCGTACCACTGTTAGCTTACTGCACGCGGCGTTCGATGGTGATTTGTTCCACTTCAACGCGGCGGTTTGGTTCCAGGCACTTGATCAGGTCGGCACGCTTCTTGTTATCGCAGGTGACGACAGGATTGGTGGAACCCTTGCCTTCGGCCGACAGGCGGTTGGCGGCGACACCGTGGGCGACCAGGTATTCCTTGACTGCATCAGCGCGCTGTTGCGACAGTTTCAGGTTGTACTTGGCCGAACCGATGCGGTCGGCATAACCGCTGATGACGACGTTGTTGACGTCCGGCGCTGCGTTCAGCACGCGGGCGATTTCGTCGAGCTTGGTCTGTGTCGGGCCCAGCTTGGCGCTGTCGAACGCGAACAGTTCCGTTGCCGCCATCGTCACTTTTTCAAAGCGTGGCGGTGGTGGCGGTGGTGGTGGCGGCACGACCACGACGACTTCTTCACGCACTGGCGGCGGTGGTGGCGGTGGTGGCGGCGGTGCAGGTGGTTTGTCGAACGCGAAGTTCAGGCCCACGGTGACGTAGTAGTTGTTCGACTTGCTGCTTGGGTCGAAGGTATTGCCGCGCAGGAAACCGTGCACATTGCGTACGTCAGCCTGGAGGGACAATTGATCCGTGATGCTGGACTGGAAGCCCAGGCCCACGCTGGCGTATGGCGAACTCTTCGTGCGTTCACCGAAGGCGAAGCTGGTGTCCTTGTCGCGCTGCATGCCGGCACCGACCAGCAGGAAGGGACGGAAGGCTTTACGCGAGAACATGTACAGGCCGTCTACGCCCAGCGTATTTTGCTGGTAGCGCTGACCGCCATCTTTGGAGCGGGCGTACGTCGTGCCCAGCTGGATATCCCAGTCCGGGGAAACAGGCTTACCGAAACGCAAGCCTGCGCCATAGCCGGTTTTATCCGTGGCAAAGTCGGAATCTGGCTTGAGTGCGTTGATGCTAGGTTGAATGTACCAGGAGGGATTGATTTCCTGGGCCTGTGCGCCGAGGGAGGAGCACAGTACTGCGGCGGCAACGGCGATTTTTTTTAGATTATTCACAAGTAACTCCCAACGTTGATAAGAGATTTTCTCTGCTGCATCAATGCGACTACTGCCAGACATGCTATTGCTAGAGATAGACAACCATTCCAGGTGCGCTATCTTGCGATAAATGCACTGCTGTTGGAGTAGAGAATACGATGGCAGGTTCGCAACGTCCGTGCGTTGGCGCACAAAGCATTGTGGTATATCAATGGTGTTGCAGATTCACGACAAAGACTTTAGTGTTGAAAAAAACTAATTCGCATCGGCAAAGTTTTGCAATCACGGCCATTTCCTGGGGCGTGGCAAGAGGCAATCGTACGACTTGTTACCCGCATGCCACTGTATATTAGCAACAATGATGAGCTTGATAACTACTATTACATTGATGTTGTATTCCTGCCGCGTTCGCTTGCCTTGTGTGGCTTCCTCCAGGCAACTTTTGCGCGCCGCAGCCAGCTCCGCCACTTTTCATCAAGGAGTCACCCGTGCCTGACCTGTCCCGTGCTTTTTCTTCCCCGCTGTCTGGCAAGCTGGGCCGGCTATGTCTGTCGCTGTCGCTGTCGCTGTCGCTGGGCCTGGCTATGCCGGCCTGGGCCGATAGCGGCGTGGCCCTGTTTTCACCGAGCGGCACGGTCAAGGCCGTGCGCCAGGTGCGGGCCCAGTTCGCCACGCCGATGGTGCCGTTCGGCGACATGGGCTTGCCCGCGCCGTTCGCCATCGATTGCGGCAAGGCCGAGCCTGCCGTCGTGGCGGGTGCGGGGCGCTGGGCCGACGAGCGCAACTGGAATTATGATTTCGAGCGCGACTTGCCGGCCGGCGTGGCGTGCAGCTTTACCTTGAAGCCGGGGCTGAAAGACCTGGCGGGCAAGCCCTTGCAAGGGACGACGTCCTACCGCTTTTCCACGGGAGGCCCGGCCATCGTCGAGGCCGTGCCGTATGACGGCCAGCCATATATCGATGAAAACCAGATCTTCGTGCTGGGCCTGGACGCTGCGCCGAACGAGGCCAGCGTGGCCGCGAACGCGTATTGCCGCGCCGATGGCATCAATGAAAAGATTCCCGTACGTCTGTTCAAAGGCAAGGAACTGGAGCAGGTATTGACCCTGCGCAAGAGCTTCCTCGACCGCTACCTGACTGTCTACTTCAAGAAGCGGGGTACGCTCTGGAAAGTGGGCATGCCCGTCGCCAGCAAGGGCGCGCCGCCGCTGCCCGTCACCGTGCTGCAATGCAAGCGCAGCTTCCCCGCCAACGCCAAGGTGTCGCTGGTGTGGGGCGAGGGCATCGCCAGCGCCAGCGGCATTGCCACGGACAAGGCGCAAACCCTGCAGTACAAGACGCGCCCCGATTTCACGGCCAAATTCAGCTGCGAGCGCAGTAATCCGAAGGAACAGTGCATCCCCTTTCTGCCCATGCGCGTGCAGTTTTCCGCGCCCGTGAGCGCCGCGCAGGTGCGCGCCATGACCCTGAAGGGCGGCGGCAAGACGTATGCGCCGACGATTTCAAAAGACGAAGAAAAGGCGGAATTCCTGTATGGCGCCACCTTCAACGGCCCCTTCCCCGTGCAAGCCAGTTTTGTGCTGAACCTGCCGCCGAAGTTGACGGATGACGCTGGCCGTGCCTTGCTCAACCGCGCGCGCTTCCCCATGACGGTGCGCACGGGTGAACAGCCGCCGCTGCTGAAGTTCCCGGCGCCGTTCGGCATCATCGAAGCGAAGGGCGACGGCTTGCTGCCCGTGACGGTGCGCAATATCGAGCCTGTGCTGTCGGGCAAGGAAGTCGCGCAAGCCTCGGCTGCCGCCACGGGCGCCACCTTGCGCGTGCCCGACAATGACGACAAGTTCATCATCGAGTGGATGCAGCGCCTGGCCGGCAATGGCGACGGCGGCGAATACTGGCAACCGTATGCGCAATATGCGGGCAACATGAGCAAATCCGTGCTGGCCGATGCGTCCGGTACGCGTCCCATCAGCCTGCCCCGTCCCGATGGCAAAAAAACCTTTGAAGTGATCGGTATTCCTTTGCTGAAACCGGGCTTTTATGTGGTCGAGCTGGCCAGCCCCATCCTCGGCAAAGTGCTGCTGGGCAAACCGACCACGGCCTACATACGCACGGCCGCGCTAGTGACGAATCTGGCGGCCCACTTCAAGCATGGCGCGCAATCGTCGCTCGTGTGGGTGACGTCGCTCGACAAGGGCGCGCCTGTTACGAAAGCGCAAGTGGCTGTGCGCGACTGCGGCGGCAAGCTGCTGTGGCAAGGCGCCACTGGCGCGGACGGCGTGGCGCACATCCCCGGCGAGCTGGCCGCTTCCAGCTGCAAGAACAATGGCCGCTACTTTATCAGTGCGCGCAGCGGCGGCGACATGACGTTTACCCTGTCGGACTGGGTGGGCGGCATCGAAGCCTGGCGTTTCAATTTGCCCACGGACGACACGCGCGCCGACAACACCTTGCTGGCCACGGTATTTGACCGCACCTTGCTGCGCGCCGGCGAAACCGTGCACATGAAGCATTTTATTCGCAAGCACACGGCCGAAGGCATGAGCCTGGTCGACAAGAACAACGGTCCCGGCAGCGCCACCTCCGTTGTCATCACGCACCAGGGCAGCGACCAGAACTATCAATTACCACTGCGCTGGTCGGCCAGCGGCACTGCGGAAAACGACTGGGTCATTCCCGCCGACGCCAAGCAGGGCGAATACAGCGTCACCATGGCGGGCCGCCCGTCCGGCAGTTTCCGCGTGGAAGCGTTCCGCGTGCCGACCATGAAAGCCGTGCTGCAGGGCCCGAAAGCACCCGCCGTGCAGGTGAAACAGCTGGCCCTCGATGCGCAAATCACCTACCTGGCCGGCGGCGCCGCCACGAACGCACCCGTCAAGCTGCGCACGGTGCTGCAAGACAAGAGCGTGACGTTTGCCGACTATCCTGACTATAGCTTCAGCAATGGCGACGTGAAGGAAGGCCTGGTGAAACAGGGCACGGGCTACGACGACGATGAGGGCGAATGGCAGGACGAAGGCCATGGCGGACCAGCCGGCGCCGGCGCAGCTGCCGCGCGCACGCAAAGCTTGACCCTCGACAAGGCGGGCGGCGCGCGCATCGTCATCGACCAGCTGCCCCAGCTGTCCACGCCGCGCGACCTGGTGGCGGAAATGGCGTTCCAGGATGCGAATGGCGAGACAGCCTCGGTTGCCACGCGCGTACCGCTGTGGCCGTCAAACTATGTGATCGGTATCAAGCCCGATGCCTGGGCCTTGAGCAAGGATGCCTTCAAGTTCACGGTGGCCGTGCTTGGTACCAATGGCAAGCCCGTGGCGAATGCCCCGGTTGCCGTCGATTTCTTCCAGCGCAACAGCTATTCGCACCGCCGCCGCCTGATCGGCGGCTTCTATGCGTATGAAAACAGCAGCGAAGTGGTCAAGCTCGGTCCCGCTTGCAATGGCAAGACGGACAATAAAGGCCTGTTGATGTGCGACGTGAAGGCGCCCGCCAGCGGCAATCTGGTGTTGCGCGCCCGCACGCAGGATGCGGCCGGCAACGCAGCCGTCGCCAACCGCGAAACCTGGGTGGCTGGCAGCGGCGACTGGTGGTTCAACGCCAGCGACAATGACCGTATCGATGTGCTGCCGGAAAAGAAACGCTACGAACCGGGCCAGGAAGCGAGCTTGCAGGTGCGCATGCCGTTCCGCTCGGGCACGGCCCTGATCACGGTCGAGCGCGAAGGCATCCTCGACACCTATGTGCGCCAGCTCAATGGCCGGGAACCGGTGGTGAATATCCCTGTCAAAGCGAATTACGCGCCGAATGTATATGTGTCCGTGTTTGTCGTGCGGGGGCGTGTCGATGGCGTGCAGCCGACGGCCCTGGTCGACCTGGGCAAGCCGGCCTACAAGATGGGCATTGCGCCGCTGAACGTGGGTTGGCAGGCGCATGAGCTGAATGTCATGGTGGTGTCTGACAAGGAAGTGTATAAAACGCGCGACAAGGCGGAAGTGTCCGTGCGCGTGCGCCGCGCCGACGGCAAAGCCTTGCCGGCCGGTGCCGAAGTGGCGCTGGCGGCCGTCGACACGGGCTTGCTGGAACTGATGCCCAACGATAGCTGGAAATTGCTCGATACCATGATGGCGCAGCGCAGCCTGCAGGTGGAAACGGCGACGGCGCAGATGCAGGTGATCGGCAAGCGCCACTTCGGCCGCAAAGCCTTCCCTGCCGGCGGTGGCGGCGGCAAGGGCGCCAGCCGCGAGCTGTTCGATACCCTGCTGTTCTGGAAAGGCACCGTCAAGCTCGACGCCAAGGGCGAAGCCACGCTGCAAGTGCCGCTCAACGATTCCTTGACGGGATTCCGCATCGTGGCGATTGCCAGCGCCGGCAAGGAATTGTTTGGCACGGGCAGCACGGACATCCGCAGCTCGCAAGACTTGATCCTGATGTCGGGCTTGCCGACCCTCGTGCGCGAAGGCGACCAGTTGCGCGCGGGCTTTACCGTGCGCAACACCTCGGCCGCCTCCTTGAGCGTGGAACTGAACGCCACGGCGGCCGGCAAGGCCTTGCCGCGCCAGAGCTTGAGCCTGGCGGCGGGCGAAGCGCGCGAGGTGGGGTGGGATTACCAGGTGCCGCTCGGTGCCCAACAGATTGTGTGGGAGATAGGCGCGAAGGCGGGAAACCACACGGACAAGCTGAAAATCACGCAAAAAGTGGGCCAGGTCACGCCCGTGCGCACCTATCAGGCTACCTTGCTGCAGGTCGACAAGCCGACGAATATGTCGGTGCAGATGCCGGCCGGCGCCTTGCCGGGCCGCGGCGGCATCCAGACCAGCTTTGTCGCCAAGCTGGGCGGCGAGCTGCCCGGCGTGCGCGAGTATATGGCGGCCTACCCCTACACCTGCTTCGAGCAAAATACGTCGAAGGCCATCGCCCTGCAAGACCAGGAGGCGTGGAACAAGCTGGCCGCCAGCTTGCCGGCCTACCTGGACAGCGACGGCTTGCTGAAATACTTCCCCATCATGGAGCAGGGCAGCGACAGCCTGACGGCGTATGTGTTGTCGGCCACCCGGGAAGCGGGTTATGCGATTCCCGAACAGACGAAGAACCGCATGGAAGCAGCCTTGACGGCCTTCGTGCAGGGGCGCATCGTGCGCCATTCCGCGCTGGCCACGACCGACCTGGCCGTGCGTAAGCTCGCTGCGTTGGAAGCGCTGTCGCGTTCCAATAAAGTGCCGCCCGATGCGCTGGAGAGCATCAGCATCAGCCCGAACCTGTGGCCCACTTCCGCCGTCATCGACTGGAGCTTGTTGCTGCAACGCACGCCCAGCCTGGCGCGCCGCGATGCGCTGCTGGCCGAGGCGCAGCAGATCCTGCGCAGCCGTTTGAACTTCCAGGGCACGACCATGGGCTTTTCCACCGAGCGCAAGGATAACTGGTGGTGGCTGATGGTGTCCGGCGACGTCAACGCCAACCGCCTGTTGCTGGCCGTGATGGACGACCCGGCGTGGAAAGATGATATCGGCCGCGTGGTGCGCGGCAGCATGGGCCGCCAGAAAAAGGGCCGCTGGGATACCACGGTGGCCAACGCCTGGGGCACCTTGGCCATCAGTAAATTCTCGGCCAAGTTCGAATCCACGCCAGTGACGGGCGCCAGCGCCGTCAAGCTGGGCGGCGATACGCAAGCGCTCGTGTGGAATGGTGCGGCGAAGGTCGGACCCGTGCTGCAGGCGTGGCCGAAGGGCACGGACAGCCTGGGCCTGGCGCACAGCGGCACCGGCAAACCGTGGGCCACCGTGCAAAGCCTGGCGGCCATCCCGCTCAAGGCGCCCGTCTCCAGCGGCTACACGATCAAGAAAACCATTACGCCAGTGGAACAGAAAACTACTGACCACTGGTCGCGCGGCGATGTCTACCGCGTGCGCCTGGATTTGTCGGCGCAGGCAGACATGAGCTGGGTGGTGGTCGACGATCCGATCCCCGCCAGCGCTACCGTGCTGGGCAATGGTCTGGGCCGCGATTCGCAGCTGCTGACGGCCGGTGAAAAATCCACGGGCTGGGTCTGGCCCACGTTCGAGGAACGGGCCTTCGACGCCTTCCGCGCGTATTACGCGTTTGTACCAAAAGGCACGTGGAGCGTGGAATACACGGTGCGCCTGAACAATGCCGGGGATTTCAGCCTGCCGGCCACGCGCATCGAAGCCATGTATTCGCCCGAAATGTTTGGCGAGTCGCCGAACGCGAACGTGAAGGTGGCGCAGTGAAAGGGTTTGTTTTACTGATGGGCGGCCTGCTGGCCGGCCCGGTTTTCGCTGAAGCGATATTGACGCCGGCCCAGGTGCAAGCCGCCTACCGCAGCTCGGAAGCGCAGTTGCTGGACCGCAGCGGCGCGCCCCTGCAATCGTTACGCGTGGACATGAAGGTGCGGCGCTTGCCGTGGGTGCCGCTGGCCGATATCTCACCGGCCGTGCAGCAGGCCGTGCTGCTGGCGGAAGACCAGCGCTTCATGCGCCATGGCGGCGTGGATGTGTCCGCGCTGGCCACGGCCGCCTGGGACAATCTGTTTTCGAAAAAGCCTCGGGGCGCCTCGACCATCACCATGCAGCTGGCGGGCCAGCTCGATGCGGACTTGCAGGCATCCGCGGGCGGACGCAGCCTGCGCCAGAAATGGGACCAGATGCGCGCGGCGCAAGCCATCGAGGATAGCTGGAGCAAGGCGCAGATTTTTGAAGCGTATCTGAACCTGGTGTCGTTCCGCGGCGAGCTGCAGGGCATCGCCTCCGCCTCGTACAGCCTGTTCGGCAAGGCGCCGTCGGGCCTGAACCAGACCGATGGCATCATTTTGGCCAGCCTGGTGCGGGCGCCAAATGCGCCGTCGGCCACCGTCACGCGGCGCGCCTGCGCGCTGGCTAAAGAGTGGCGCATGGACAGCAGTTGCCAGCTGATCGGCCAGCGCGTGCAGACGGCCTTGCAGCGCACGGCCCTGTACGCCGACCTCGCGCCGGCGCCGCAAGTGGCGCAGCAGCTGCTCAAGCAATCGGGCGCCTCCGTGCGTAGCACCCTCGACGGCCCCCTGCAGCGTTTCGCGCAGGAAAACCTGCGCCAGCAACTGGCGTCCTTGCGCGAGCGCAATGTCAACGATGGCGCCATCATCGTGCTCGACAACCGCAGCGGAGAAGTCCTTGCCTATGTCGGCAACGCGGGCGGCAGCCACGTCGATGGCGTGACGGCCCTGCGCCAGGCCGGTTCCACCCTGAAACCATTTTTATATGAACTGGCCATCGAGCGCCGGCTGATGACGGCCGCCTCCGTCATGGACGACTCGCCGCTCGACGTCGCCACGGCGTCGGGCATGTATGCGCCGCAAAACTACGACCGCAATTTCAAAGGTTACGTCAGCGCCCGCACCAGCCTGGCCAGCTCGCTCAACATTCCCGCCGTGCGCACGGTGCTGCTGACGGGGCAGGACGGCTTTTACAACCGCCTGAAGGACGTGGGCCTGTCCAGCCTGACGGAACCGGCCGAATACTACGGCCCCTCGCTGGCGCTGGGCTCGTCCGAAGTGACCCTGCTGGAACTGGCCAACGCCTACCGCGCGCTGGCCAATGGCGGGCTGTACAGCACCGCCAGCCTGCAGCCGGGGCAGGCGGGCAAGGACAGGCGCCGCGTGATGGACGCGGGCGCCGCCTTCATCGTTGGCGACATCCTGGCCGACCGCGCCGCGCGCAGCATGACCTTCGGCTTGCGCAACGAGCTGGGAACGAATTTCTGGAGCGCCGTCAAGACGGGCACGAGCAAGGACATGCGCGACAACTGGTGCATGGGCTACTCGGCGCGCTACACGGTGGGCGTGTGGGTGGGCAACTTCGACGGCAAGCCCATGTGGGACGTGTCCGGCGTGACGGGCGCCGCGCCCGTCTGGCGCGACGTGATGGACTACCTGCACAAGAACGTGCCCAGCCATGCTCCGAAGGCGCCGTCCGGCGTGCTGCAGCAGATGGTGGCGTATCAACCCGCGCTGGAAGCGCCGCGCCGCGAATGGTTTATCGCAGGCACGGAAAGCCCCGTCATCGCCGTGCTGGGCGACACCGTGAAGCCGCCCGCCATCGTGTATCCGGCCGAAGATAGCATCCTCGCCATCGACCCCGACATCCCGCCCGCCCTGCAGCGCGTGTTCTTCCAGGCCCAAGGCAGCCACGGCTTGCGCTGGGTGCTCGACGGCAAGGACATGGGCGCGGCTCTTGACAGCATCAGCTGGCGCCCCGTGCCGGGCAAGCATGCGCTGGCCCTCGTCGATGATGCCGGCAAGACGGTGGCGCAGGTGGCGTTTCAGGTGCGTGGGAATGCCTTGGCGCAGCTTGCCGTACAGGGTAAATAATCAGTTCGATGGATAATTCGCCGGGTCGATGGCCGGCGTGGCGTAATGCCGCAGCACATCGCCGCCGTGCGGGTGTTTTTGCGTACGGCGTTTTTCGTCCGATGGCGGGCTGACCAGCACGATGCTCGCTTCGTCCGGGTTGCGCAGGTTCACCACCGCGCTGACGCCGCCATCGCGGTAGCTGCCCATCACGCCGATGGCCATCTGCACGAACAGGGTGGCCGCGCCCGTGTTGCCCAGGCGCTGGTCCGTATCTATCCATTGCGCCGGCTTACCGCTGTCGAGTTCCGTGCCGCCATCTTCCGCATGTTTCAGCAAGGTCTTGTGCAGCGCCACCAGCTGCGCCTGATTGCCACCCGTCGCCGCGACCAGGCGCGCCGGCGCGGCGGGCCGCTCGGCTTCCGGCAAGCTGCGCAAGGCTTCTTGCCAGCCCGCCTGCAAGGCTTGTTCGCGCTGATCGCGCCGCGTCAGGGGCTTGCCATCCTTGTCGACCATCCTGACGAACGTGGGCCGGTGGATGAAGCCGAAGGTCGGCAGGCGGTCCAGTTGGGCCAGCTGCTCCTTGTTGAAGGGCAGGGGAAACCAGGGTGTGGGTTGCCAGTCTTTCGGTGGCTGATAAGTCTTGTGCTTGAGCCTGT
Organism: Janthinobacterium sp. 78; assembly: GCF_003096775.1. Taxonomy (NCBI): domain Bacteria; kingdom Pseudomonadati; phylum Pseudomonadota; class Betaproteobacteria; order Burkholderiales; family Oxalobacteraceae; genus Janthinobacterium; species Janthinobacterium sp. 78. Next base: position 2,180,439 of record NZ_QENT01000001.1, read on the forward strand.
CGACCATGCTGAAGCTGCCCGTGCCGCGAATATCCGAGCGCTGGGCGAATTGCGCTGCGACGGGGAGCCATTCGGCGATTGAGGGCTGACGCTGGGTGAATGCACTCGGGTCTTCTTTTTTGTCTGGATGGGGCACGGCCCGCATCAATTCGTCATATGCCAGATACAGGCGCCGCGCCACACCGTAGGTATTCAAGTCATCGACGCTGTCTTCTGGCGGCGCATCGTCATAGGCAAACTTCCGCACGGCGTCGATGCGATCGCGCCGGGCCAGCACGAACAGAGCGGAGGCGTCGGGCATTTCGGGAATGTAGCGGCCGTCATGTGTGAGCGGCGGAGAGTTGTCAGGACTGTACAGGTCGCGCGTGGGCATGCTGTCTTCCGAATTGAGCACGATGTAAGGCACGTCGGGATGGGCATCGAAAAAGGCAAATACCTCTTCCAGTATGCGGTCCGGATGTTCGCTCAGGCGGCGTGGACCACTGGCGAACAGATGCCAGTGCAGACCGGATGACGCGGCGCCACCGGCCAGGCCTATGGCTGGTGAGTCGGGGCTGTCCAGCATGCGCGAATTAAAGATAGGTGGTTCCGCGTTAAAGACGGGAACACCGAAATACATGGGAGTATCCCTCGCCCCATTTTCCAGCGTGTCGCCGCCACGGCCACCTGCTATCCCAGCTCTTTGCATGGCATCCCAGGTGTATTTTTCCTTGTCCTGTTCGCGGATGCTGGCATAGGCGTTTCCCTTCTGCAGCGCCTCCCACAGTTTTCCCTGCCGGTATTTGTCCAGGGTGACGCCCAGACCGATCACTTCCAGCACATATTCCCGCTTGTCCTGTTCGCTGGGCGCCGCTTGTTGCACTTGCGGCTGTGCGACGGCCACAGGCTTGGACGAATACAGCCAGCGAGAACCGAGCAATGTAGCCGCGACGATGGGCGGGATCAGCAACAGCCATTGCAGGTGGTGCCATAATTTACTACGCATCGTGGACTCCAATAAGAAAGGTGACGGACCGATCAGCAAAGACCCAAATAGAGCCAACACGATGAGGGCGGCACCGAGTGGATATCGTAAGCGTGGAAATGTACTTTTCATTTTGGGATATCGTCGCTTGGCTTGTGGACGACTGGCGTGACGACCGATTCGGTACGCCTGCCGTTGATTGTTTCACACACAACAGTGGATGGTAGACCCGCCTGCAAGGCAGGCACGAAGGCTGGCAACACTCCCGAGCTGTAGTAGTCGGCATTGCCTTTGATAATGAGCTGGCGCTGCGCAGGTTCTGCCGCCAGGTAGATTGCAAATTTTTTCTTGAAGTCACTCCATCGGGGGATGGATGGTCGCACTGGATTACGGATATCGCCTTGTAATCGCCAGTCGGCAACGGCGCACAAATATTCATAAAACCTTGGATCACTGCTCGCCTTCCCGCTGCCGATGGCCACGTCATACGCCGTCACGTTGCGGTGGTTGTCCGCGTTGCCGATGATGGCCCCGTGGAAGGATTTTGGGCTGACCTCGTTTTGCCAGCGCTTGCGTGCCTCGTTCGTGGTCTCCAGTGGGTCGATGTACAGCAGGTCGCCGCCGCGCGGGTAGCGGGCCACGCGTTCCAGCTTGCGCCAGTCTCCCGGTTCTTTGCCCAGATTGAGAGCTTGCTCCACCTGTTTGAGTGCGGACGGACTGAAAGGGCCATAGTTGTACTCCGATTTCCGGTCGTGCAGGGGGCGTGGGTCATCGACAACTTCCCTCGGGAGTTTTCGCACGCCTTTTTTACTGGTAATGGCGATGGCCGCATCGATCGGATCGACTTCTTCGCACGGTCCTTGCTGGTCGCGCGGCAGCTTGGCCTGGTCGGAATTCTTGGGGAATTGCCCAGGGCGGATCTCGCCACCGTCCAGCACGGCGGCCCTGGGCACGCGCAGCGCTTCGCCATTGATCGTGCGCAAGCCTTCGCGCCGTCCCACTTCCGTGGAAAAGATATTCCATTTGCTGGGTTTGACGGGCGGCCACGGCGCCTCGTCATGGTTGCCGCGATGGCCACGGTTGGCTGCGGCCACGTGGGTATGGTCGTCCTCGCCGTCCAGGCGCAGGGCGAAGTCGTGCGGCGGCAGGCCCACCAGCACCGGCCCTTTGTTCTTGCCAGCCGCATCGAGCCGCTGCTTGTTGGTGAATACGCGCTGGTAGAATCCCGCCCCCAGTTCCGCCAGCGGCTGGCGGCGCTGGAATTCCTTTTCCCAATAGGTGGGGCCGTCACCCCAGATGCTTTTGTCCGTCTTGCCCTTGGTTTTGGACAGGCCATGACCATCGATGTGGTCGGGTATCCCCTGCCAGCCGATGCCCAGCATATTGTCCAGCGCTACCGTCATGTCTTCGGGGCAGAAGTACAGGTAGACCTTGCCCCGGTTGTCGCGGTCCGCTTCCGCGCGCCATGCCGCGCCCGCCATGCCGTGGCAGACGGCGTGATCCTTGATTTGCGTAAAGGCGGGCGTGACATGTTTCTTTTCGACCACGCCTTGCACGATCTGCGCCAAGGTTTGCAGGCGCGCATGCAGGGTCTGGCGGTTGTCGATGGCGTCGTACTGGCTTTCCATTGCCGCATCCCGGCCGCCGCCGAAGATGCGGCTCTTTTCCGCTGCGCCGAAAAACATGGATGTGTCTTCCACCAGGCTGTAGGGCGGATGCGTGAGGATCAAGGTGTCGGCGGGCCGCTTGCCCTCGTCGAGCAGGAAAGCCTGCGCCAGCAGCGAGATCAGACAGCCCTGGCTGTGCGCGACGATGGAGACCACGTCGTTGTTATCGTAGTCGCGGATCATGGCGATGAGCGCGGCCAGGCGCTTGGCGGCCAGCACCATGTACATGCGGCCCGGCGCCGTCATCAGCGGGCGCACGGGGTCGCCGCCCACGTCGTACGGAGAGAATAATCCCTTGTTCCACATGTCCGGCAGGGTGTTGGTGGCGTTGCCGAACGGGCCGCCGTTCTTCGACATGTCCTTGTCGAGGCGATTGCCGTAGCGGTCCGTGTTCTGGCCGTTGACCACTTTGCTGGCGTTGCTGCGTTCGCGAAAGCCCCAGTAAAACGGGATCACGGGGCTGTACGTCGTGTCATCAGGCTGGCGCTTGAAATACACGGCGTCCGGATCGGCGATCACTTCACGCTTGTCGGATTCCTGCGGCATACGGTACGCGGCTGGGGTGAACACGTGGCCGCCGCCGTACATGCGCGCGTCGAGTCCCTGGCATAAACCCTTTTCCACGGCGCCGAAACTGGTGCCCACGTCATTGACTCCATGGATGACGATGATGTTGCCTGGCAGTTCAGGGCGGATGCGCACGATGGCATCCTGCATGCGGCCGCAATGGAGCAGGGCGCTGCTCTTGCCGCTGGTGTAGGGAAGTTTGGGATACGCCATCGCCGCTCCATGCTGACCAGACAGGACAGTGTAGAGGGGCGCAATGGCGGATTAGTTGTGCTTGCGCAAACTTTGCGGGAAAGAATGCGGCCTTCTGCGTTACTGCGCGCTGAGGATATTCGTCAGTGCAATGCGATACGCTGGCTGCACCTCGCCATCCCGGTCCAGCTTGTCCGTCATGATCACGCCGTAACCTTGCGCGTACCACACGTATTCGCCGCTTTTGCCTTTGCTCTTGCCACCGACGTCACGCAGTTCGAACTTGCAGGCGTCGGGGAAGCGGCGGCCTCCCAGTTCCAGGCGTTCCCAGCCCAGGAAGGTGATCGAGAAATCGCGCTTGTCCGTGCGCGTGGAGGTGGTGATCTTGTCGGACAGGCCGGCCAGCGGGTAGTGGGTGCTCGTCTGCGTGTCCGAGAACTGCACGCGCACTTCCTGGCCGGGGCGCATGTTGGCGGGGATGGCCGATTGCGGCGCGTAGACGTTCTTGCTGCGCACGCTGCCGTCTTCGTTGTAATGGACCATGCCGGTCAGGAATACCTGGCCGTCGCGGATGTCCTGGTAGGACGTGGCCAGCAAGACGCCGCCGTCGAGTATCAATTGGATGCCCTTGAGCTTCTTGCCCTCGAAGGTTTCCTCGACGTTGACTTGCGCGTCGCCGTTGTTCTTGCTGAACTTGATGCCCGTCGTCAGCTCCATGCACTCGCCCACCGTGGGCGCCGCCTGTGCACCGGCGGCGGCCAGTACGCCTGCCGCAAGCATCGTTTGCCATGCTGCTTTCATTGCCATCCTTGTTATTTTTTAATGATGCGATGATAGCGTGCGGCTACTGTTCATGAGTGCACGATTGCCTTATGCTTGAGACGCGGGCGGCATCAGGGCCACCTGCGACCGGCATCAGCGGGCCGCGCGTTTCGCGGCATGGATCGTTGCAGGAGTTAGCCCATGACATTACGATTATCGATATTGCTGTCCCTGCTGTGCGGCGCGCTCGTGCTGCCAGCCGCGCAGGCGGAAGATGCGCCGTATGACATGCGCGCCGCTTCGGCGCCTGTGCCAGGCGCGCTGGATCTGGGCTTCATGAATGAGGCGCCCAACCGGAAATTCAAGCGGCGCGTGGACTTGTCCGCCATCACCCGTGCCGACGACCTGGTGGTCGTCAAGGCGGCCATCAATCCTGTCGTGGTTTTTTTTCAGATAACAGGGGCGGTACGCCAGCCTGCGCATGCGATACGGATGGTGACGACCCGCAACGGCGAACTGGCTTTGATCAAGCCGCCGCGTATCGATGACTACAATTATCTTCTTGAGCGCCGCTTATACAACTGGACCGTGCATGACGCACAGACCATCAGCTTGACGGTCGAGTTCGTGGGACTCAGTCATACTCAGCCCCACTATTTCAACACTTATGTCTTTGTCGAACGCTATGGCACCTGGCTGTTCGATCGCCACGTGCTGTAGTTCAGCGCGGCGTCGCTGGTGGCGAGGTGGCCGCTGCGCTGGCGGCCGGGGTGTCCGGCGTGGCCACGGGCTTGCCGCGGCGGCTGCGCTTGTCCGTGCGCGTTTTGCCGGGCTTGGCGTCGTGCACCAGCTTGCCTTTGTTGTCGAGTTTGTCGGACTGGTCCGATTTCTGTCCCGGATCATTCGGGTTATTGGTGTGGTTGCCCGTCTGGTTGACATTCGTCGTCGACTGGGCTTGGACCCAGGCGCCGCCGACGGTCATCAGGGTGGCGGCCAGCAAGAGAGCGGCGGTTTTCATGGCAGTGTCCAGTGCAAGTGTTGATGTGAGCTGGCATTCTCACACAGGAGTCCGCCGGCACGGGTAGGACGGCGCCTCATGGCTGTGTCGGCTACTTGCTACTGATCAACGGAATTGTTCCGTCGAGATATCAAATCGCTTGAGCTTGTCATACAGGGTTTTCTTCGGGATATTCAAGGCAGCCGCCGCCTCGATGACGTTGCCGTTGTGGCGGCGCAAGGCTTCCTCGATGATGGAGATTTCGAAGGTGTCGACTTGCTCGGCCAGCGACGCTTCGCGGCAGCCGGCCGGACTCAGGGTGTCGTCGAGCAAGCCCAGCACGAAGCGGTCGGCCACATTGTGCAGCTCGCGCACATTGCCGGCCCAGCGCTGCGCCATCAACGACGCGATCAGTTCGCCGCTGACGAGGGCCGCCGGCTGGCCGTAGCGCAAGGCCGCCTGCAGCACGAAGAATTCGAACAGCAGCGGGATATCCTCGCGCCGGTTGCGCAGGGCGGGCAGCGTCAGGCTGGCCACGTTCAGGCGGTAATACAGGTCAGGCCGGAACTTGCCCTGTTCCGCCAGCACGCTCAAGTCTTCCTTGGCGGCGGCGATGACGCGGAAATTGACGGAAATCAATTTGTTCGAGCCGAGGCGCTCCACTTGCCGTTCCTGCAGCACACGCAGCAGTTTCACTTGCAAGGCCAGCGGCATGCTTTCGATTTCATCGAGAAACAGGGTGCCGCCATTCGCGTATTCGATCTTGCCGATGCGCTGGCGCTGCGCACCGGTAAATGCGCCTTCCTCGTGGCCGAACAGTTCCGATTCAAAAATCGATTCGGGCAGGGCGCCGCAATTGATGGCCACGAAAGGGTGGTCGCGCCGCTCGCTGAAGTCGTGCAGGCAGCGCGCGATCAGTTCCTTGCCGGTGCCCGTTTCGCCGAGGATGATGATGTCGGCCGACTTTGGCGCCAGGTTCAGCACCAGCTGGCGCACCTTGGCCATGGCCGCGCTGCGGCCCACGATGCGCGCTTCGATGCCGACCCGCTGTTCGAGCTGGCGGCGCAAGTTCATGTTTTCCAGCACCAGGTGGCGCTTGTCGAGCGCGCGGCGGCACACTTCCACCAGCAGGTCGGCGGAAAACGGTTTTTCGATGAAATCGTAGGCGCCACGGCGCATGGCGCCCACGGCCATCGACACGTCGCCGTGGCCCGTGACGAGGATCACGGGCAGGCTGGCATCCTGCGCCACGGCGATATCGAGCAGTTTCAAGCCATCCATGCCGGGCAGCTTGATATCGCTCAATAAAATGCCGGCAAATTCGGGCACCAGCCAGGGCAGCGCTTCCTCGGCCGTGGCGACGGCCGTCACTTGCAGGCCTGCCAGTTCCAGCGATTGCCGGGCGCCCTTGCGCACGACGGCATCGTCTTCCACCAGCAGCACTTGCATGCCTTCAAAATTATTCTCGTGCATCAGATGTTTCCTTCGTCTCTCTCCCCCGGGTCGCAGCTCAGGGTGATGGTAAATTGTGCGCCGCCCCCTTCCTGCGCGCTGCGGTTGCGCACGGCCAGTGCGCTGCCGGCCGCGCGCAGTATGCCTGCGCTGATCGACAATCCCAAGCCCAGCCCGTGTTCCTTGGTGGTATAGAAGGGATCGAAGATCTTGTCGAGCGAGGCCAGCGGGATGCCGGGGCCATTATCGGTGATATGCAGCACGGCAAGGCTACCTTCGCGGCGCACCTGGAACCATATCTGCACGGGCTCGCTTTCCGGCACGGCATCCATGGCGTTGGTGATCAGGTTGGTAAACACCTGTTCCAGGCCGATGGCGTTGCACAGCACGATGATGTCGTCCTCGGGCCAGCTTTCATGCAGGGTCAGGCGCTGTGAATGCTTGCGCGTGCGGATTTGCAGCATGGTTTGCGCAAACGCCTGGCGCACGCTGACGGGTTTGCGCGCATCGTCGCTGCGCCGCGCAAAGCCTTTCAGTTGCGAGGTGACATAGCCGAGGCGCTTGACGAGGTCGGAAATGGTCGACAGGTTGTCGAGCGCATCGTCGATGCGCCCGCGTGCCAGAAACACCTTGGCATTGTCGGAAAACGTCTGCAGGGCGGCCAGCGGCTGGTTCAGCTCGTGCGTGACGCCGGCCGCCATCTGGCCGATGGCCGCCAGCTTGCCGCTTTGCACCAGTTCCGCCTGGGCATAGCGCAAGGTTTGCTCGGCGCGCTCGCGCTCGGCCACTTCCGCCTGCAGCCGGCCATTCGCGTGCACCAGGTCGGCCGTGCGCTGCTCGACCTTGATTTCCAGCTGTTCATAGGCGCGCGCCAGGGTTTGTTGCGCATTGAGTTTGTCGGCGATGCGGCGCCGGCGCTGGCGCGCATACATCAGGGCCAGCAGCAGCAAGGCCCAGCCCAGCGCGGCGGCCATGGCCGCGTTGCGCGCTGCCTCGTTGACCTGGTCGAGTTCGGCCAGCACGGTGATTTGCCATTGCAGTGGGCCAAGAGCGCGGTTCACGGCCAGGTAGTCCGCCTTGTCGGCGCTGCCGGACAGGGCCGGCGTGTCGCCCGACTGCTGGCGCTCCAGGGTCATGACGCTGGCGCCGTCGGCGAACTGGCGCAGCACCTTGTGCGGCAAAATGGGCAGGTTTTCCTGCAGAAACTGGCGCTGCGCGCTGATATCGTTCTTCGCGGCCGGCGACAGGGGTGCCAGGGTCTTGAACTTGAAGGCGGGTGTGGTGGCCAGGATGATCACGCCATTCGCATCCTTGACCCAGATCTGTTCGCCCGCACCAGGCGTGCGCCACGATTGCTCGATCCAGTCCAGGTTGACCTTGGCGGCGACGATGCCGATGATGCGTCCGTCGCGCTGCACGGGCTGGGAAATGAAATAGCCGGCCTCGAAGGTGGAAAAGCCGATGCCGTAGAAGCGGCCGATGCCGCCCGCAATCGCGTTCTTGAAATAGGGGCGGAAGCCGTAGTTGACGCCCACGTAGGAGCTGCGGTCTTGCCAGTTGCTCGATGCCAGGGTCGTGCCCTTGTCGTCGAGCACGTAGACGGCAAAGGCGCCTGCACGGCGGTTCATGTCGACCAGGTAGGCGTTGATCTGCGTGACTCTGTCGGCGCCGGGCTGTTCCAGCAATTGCGCCACGGCATCGCTCTGGGCCACGGCCAGGGGCAGGAATTCGTATTTATTCAGGGCGCCGCCGATGGACGCCGCATACAGTTCCGCGCGCGAGTCTAGCGTGCGGTGCAATTCATCGAGCTGGCGCTGCTTGACCCAGGCATACGACGCCCACGTCAGCACGGCCAGCGAACCCACGGCCAGCAGGGGGCCGAGCGCTTGTCTCAGTGTCCATTTGCCGAGTGCCATGGTGCTCCGTGTGTCGGGTTGAATAGATGTGACCCCAAAGCGAAGGACTGGGGTCGGACCTTAAGGTCCGACCCCGGCACTTGCTTTGGGGTATGGTCGCACGACGACTAATCTGCCGTACTCGCCATCGTTTCCGCATTGTGATGACGCTGCTGCTCTTCCATCACCATCTCGCCCAGCATGCGCTTGAGGCGGTTGAACTCGGGGTCGCTCGGGTCGCGCGGGCGGGGCAGGTCGATGGCCACGTCGCGCTTGATGGTGCCGGGACGGTAGGTCATGACGATGGTGCGGTCGGCCAGGTAGATCGATTCCTCGATCGAGTGCGTGACAAAAACGATGGTGGTGCCGAAGACTTTCCAGATTTTCAGCAATTCATCTTGCAGGTTGCGCCGCGTCAAGGCATCCAGCGCGCCGAACGGTTCATCCATCAGCATGATGGGCGAATCGAGGGCCAGCACGCGGGCAATCGCCACGCGCTGGCGCATGCCGCCCGACAAGTCTTTCGGGTAGCGGGCACGGAATTCCGTCAAGCCCAGCATGCTCAGCAGCATGTCGACGCGTTCGCGGATTTCAGCCGGCGTCTTGCCAGCGATTTCCAGGCCGAAAGCGATATTGCTCTCGATGGTCATCCACGGGAACAGCGCGTATTCCTGGAACACCATGCCGCGGTCGGGGCCGGGCTCGGTGATCAGCTTGCCGCCGGCCAGGATCTGGCCCGACGTCGGCTGCGAGAAGCCGGCGATGGCATTGAGCAGGGTCGACTTGCCGCAGCCGGACGGCCCCAGCAGGCAGATGAACTCGCCGCTGGCGATTTCCAGGTTGATGTCTTTCAGGGCGATGACGTCGGCGCCGCCCGTGGTGAAGATTTTATTGACTGCATTGATATTGATCGTGGTCATGGCCGTTCCTCTCAGTGTTCCAGGCCGCGGTGCCACTGCAGCAAATGATTATTCAGTGCATTCATGGCCATATCGATGGCCAGGCCGAACAGGCCGATGGTAAACATGCCGGCGATAATCTTGTCAGACCAGAAGTACTCGCGCGCTTCCAGGATGCGGAAACCCAGGCCGCTGTTGACGGCGATCATTTCGGCCACGATCACGACGATGAAGGCCGTGCCCATGCCGATGCGCGCGCCGGCCAAAATATACGGCGTGGCCGCCGGCAGGATGACGCGGCGGAACATCGTCATCTGGCTGGCGCCCAGGTTGCGCGCGGCGCGGATGTAGATGCCGTCGACCTGGCGCACGCCGGCGATGGTATTCATCAGCACGGGGAAGAAGGAACCGATGCTGATCAGGAAGAAGGCGGGCGGGTTGCCCAGGCCGAACCACAAAATCGCCAGCGGAATGTAGGCGATCGGCGGAATCGGGCGCAGCACCTGCACCAGCGGGTCGAACAGTTTATAGATGGTCTTGTTGGTACCCATCAGCAAGCCCAGCGGCAAGGCCAGGCCGGCGCCGATGGCGAAGCCGCCCAGCACGCGCGACAGGCTGGCCCAGGCGTCGTGCGGCAGTTCGCCGGAGAACATCCACACCAGGTAATTGCCCGCTTCGGGCGTGTACGCTTGCATGGGGATCAGGTATTCATACCATTTCACCACCACGGCCACGGGCGAGGGCAGGATTTGCGGGTTGATCCAGCCGAACGTGGACAGTGCTTGCCAGAACAGCAGCACGACCACGGGCACGATGGCACCGTGCGCGAAGCGTTTCATCATTTGAATATTCATCGTGACACTTTCAGATTAGCGTGGAGCGTAGGTTTTCTTGGCTTTTTCCAGCAGGTCGAGCTTGACCCAGTCCTTGGCGGCAGGCGGCTTGGCCATGCGGCCCACGCCGAATTTCACCATGTAGTCGGTGGTCAGTTGCACGTGGCTCTGCGTGATGTCTTCCGTGAAGATGGCGTTGTCGATGGCATCGCGGTAATCGTCGGACGTGATCTGGTTCTTGAACATCGATTCGCGCACGTATTTTTCCGCCAGTTTCGGGTCGGCCAAAAACGCCCGGGTGGCGGCGACGAAGCAATCCATGAAGCGCTGGGCCACGGCCGGCTTTTCCTTGTACATCTTTTCCGTCATGACGAGGGCGCGCACGGGCTCGCCCAGCGGCGTGTCATACGGCTTGAGGATGGCCGAACCGTATTTCTTGTGGATCGCCTGCGTGGAGTAAGGCTCGGACTGGCTCATGGCGTCGATGTCGCGGGTCAAGAGAGCCTGGTTCAGGTCAGGGTAGCCCATGTACAGGATCTGCACGTCCTTGCCCGGCTTGTCGGACCAGGTCAGCTTGGCCTTGGAGAGTTCGGCAAACAGCAGGATTTCCTGCGGGCCGCCGCGCGTGACGCCGACTTTCTTGCCTTTCAGGTCGGCAATGCCCTTGATGTTCAGATCGGGACGTCCGACGATTTGCACGCCGCCCTTGGCGAAGCCGCCCACCAGGTACACGGGCAAGCCCGTGGCGCGGCCCGTGATGGCCGCTTCCAGCGCGCTGGCGGAGACGTCGATTTCGCCGGCGATCATGGCTGGCACGATGTCGAGGCCCTTGGCGAAGATGCGTTCCTCGATTTTCAGGTCGTATTTGGGCGCGATTTCCTTCATGTAGGCAACGGCGCCGTAATGGGCGAATTTCAGGTTGCCCAGGCGGACCAGGTCGGCCGCGTGGACGGCGAGCGGGAATTGCGCGGCCAGTGCGACGGCCACGGCCAGTGCCTTGGTGTTCAGGAAGGACGAGATGCGGAAGGTGCTTGCCATGCTGTTGTCTCCAAAAAGGTAGATGGTTTTTATATTGGGTCAGGCTGCCGCTCTGATGGCGGTTATGAAAATATAAAAGCATCTTCCGTGCCAGTGGAGCGCATTTTGGCGTTTATTGCAAGTGATTGTTTATAAAGGTTTAATTTGATTCTATTGAAAATGGAAAATATCGATATTCCGTCTTTCCGCACGGCGAGGGGAAAGCTTGTGCGGATTGCCGCATTCCTGGCGCGGCGCTTGCGGGACGGCATGCGGGTGAACCTTCACGGCGTGGCCGACTCCAATCGTAAAAAAACGCGTTGCAAACAGGCTGGCAACGCGTAACTCCCCCGTGGAGTAGGGGCGGCGCCACGCGGGCGCCTGATCGATCGCCGGTTGGCGGGGTTATTTCGGCGCCGTGGCGGGCGGCAGTGCAGGCGCGGTGGCTGGGTCGGTCAGCGGCGCGGGCGGCGTCACGTGGCCGGGACCGGCTTCCGGTACGGCTGGCGTGACGGGGGCGGGCATCACCTGCGGGGCGGAAGCGGGGTTCGGTGCCATTTCGGGCAGGGGCGCATCTGCCGGTTTTTTACAGGCGGACAGGGAGACGAGCAAGGCGGCGGCCAACAGGGCAGGTATTTTCATGATGATTCCTTTGCAAGAGTCGAGGTATCGCGAGGCGGCGGCGGGCGCCGCGCGTGAAGCTTGAATTTATGGCAAGAATGCCGATGCTTCTGTTCGCCACTTCACCTTGAGCGCAGAAATGTCACTGCATGTAGATGCTTTGTGGAAATAATTCAGTGAGGAAATATTTTTCACTTTCTTGTTCCTAATGTTCGTTAACGCACAGACCAAGGAAGAGCAGGATGGCATTCTGTGTCCAGACGCTCAGGATTCGTGGTGTTCTGGTATAAAAATTGCCAAGAACTTAACAATCCGGGCTACCGGCAATCGTTTAAAAGGAGTATTCAAATGCATGCAATGACTCAGTCTCACGTGAAGAGCGAATTAAAGGCAGCGCACCAGGAACTTCGTAGCCCCGAAAAAGGCTCGCAAATGGTAGAGCGCGCAGCACCCATCCCCCCGGAGCGCCTGAATCCCATTTCCATGGCACCGATCGAGCGCGTGCGTTCGACGTCGGCCACCCTGCGCCGCATCGAAAACATGCAAAAGCTGATCGGCGAATTGTCGCTGCACGAGATGCTGGCCGATGAAATCGCCTGGTTCCTCAAGTTTTCTCCATCGGGCGCCCGCAAATACATCCGCGACTTGCGCGAAGCGGGCGTGATCGAACTGGCCCGCTACATCGAAGGCACGGCCACCTACCTAGGCAAGGCAGTGTACCAGCTGACGCCAGATCCTGAGCGCGTGCGCGCCTTCCTGGCCGCCATCGTCCAGCCGAAACGCGAAGGCGCGCCACCGCGCAAGGATCGTCCCGGCCTGCGCGAGCAAAGCATGGCAGGCAGCGGCCGCCATTTCCACATCCTGGCCGATGATACGCATTACGCCATCCGCGTCAACCGCGGTCCCGTGACGCGCGATCCGCTCGTCGCCGCATTGTTTGGTGCCCCACAGCAAAAATCTGCCGAGTAACACCCGACGGTTTTGTCAGGCGTTGTGACGTAATAGAAGCCGGGTTGCAACCCGGCTTTTGGCGTTCAGGCAGGCCGTTTCACGTAGTCTGATTGAAAAGACTGCAAGCATCCCCATGTGGGCTGGACTGCCCGCTCGTCCCGCTGCGGGTTCATTCGAAGGAGCTTGTCCTTGTCTGCCTACGCCGCCTTGTTATCGTGTCCGCCACTGCCTTGCCCGAAACGGGCCGCCGCATGAATCCGCTGCTGTGGATCGCCCTCGTCACGGCCGCCATCGTCTTGTCGCTGTGGTTTCCCCGCTGGCGCTTGAAGCGGGCCCTGTCCACGCCCTTGCCGCCTGAAGGCCTGGCCGTGCTGGAAAAGAATATTCCCGTGTATCTCCGCATGCCGGCGCCGCTGCAGGAACAGTTGCGCCGGCTCGTCGTGCAATTCCTGTACCAGAAGAAATTCGTCGGTTGCGGCGGCCTGGAGATCACGGACGAGATGCGCTACACCATCGCCGGCCAGGCCTGTTTGCTGCTGCTGAATCGCCAGACCCAGGTGTATCCGGAACTCGACACCATCCTCGTGTATCCCACTGAATTCATCGTCACGCGCAATGAAGTGGGGCCGGGCGGTGTGGTCACGCCATCGGCCAATGGTTTATTGGGCGAATCCTGGGGCGATGGCCGCGTGGTGCTGGCCTGGGACCATGTGCAGCGCGGTGCGGCCGACTGGACCGATGGCCACAATGTGGTGTTGCATGAATTCGCCCACCAGCTCGACAGCGAATCGGGCGCCGCAAATGGCGCGCCCTACCTGCCCAGCGTGTCGAGCTACCGCAGCTGGGCCACGGTGCTGTCGCGCGACTTCGACAACCTGCGCCATGACGCCATCTACCAGCAGCACAGCGTGATGGACCATTACGGCGCCACGAATCCCGCCGAATTCTTTGCCGTGGCCACGGAAACCTTTTTTGAGAAGCCCTACCAGATGGCCGAGCACCACGAAGAACTGTATGCGCAATTCTTGCAGTACTACAAGGTCGACCCGCGCGACTGGATGGCGCCACCCGTGGAGCCCGAGCACATGGCCTCGCCATTTCCCAACTTTGCCCAGCACTGGTAAGCGGGGACGTTAACCCAGCAGCCGCTGTTTCAGCGCGGGATAGCTGCTGCGCGCGACGGGAATGCCCGTGCTGGTCTGCGTGTCGAGCGCGTATTTGCCGCCTGCGGCGATCTGCAGCCGCTTGAAACCGAGGCTGTTGACGATGTAGGAGCGGTGCACGCGCAGGAAGTGGGGCGGCAGCAGGGCCATGAGCTTGTCGATAGGCAAGTCGTGAAAGTACTGTTCGCCGCTGCGCAGCACGATGTTGCTGTAGTGGCCATCGGCTTGCACATGGTCGATATCGGCCAAGGCGATCCATTCCAGCGCGCCCCGTTTCTTGACGGCCAGCGAGGCAGCTTCCGTGTGCCGCCCCGTATAGCGTTGCAGCGCCTTGTGCAGGCGTTCGCGGCTGAACGGCTTGGCAACGAAGTCGAGCACGCCAAACTCGAAGGCCGTGATCGAGCGTTCCGCGTGGGCCGAGACGATGATGGTCTGGAACGGGGCCTTTTGGGCCAGGCGCAGCAGGTCGTAGCCATCGGCGCCGTGCAGATGCAAATCCAGCAGCAGCAAGTCGACTTGCTCCTGCGCCAGGGTGGCCAGCGCTTGCGGCACATTGTCATGCAGCACGAGATTGCTGAGGCGCGCGCCGAAATGCGCACGCACCTCGCGTTCGAGACCTTGCGCGATCAGCGGTTCATCTTCCAGTATCAACACATTCATGGCGCCGCCGGCAAGGTAAAGGTGAGGCGCCAGCCTGCCTGATGCTGTTCGCTGGCATAGTGGGCAGCATCGCCGAACACGGCGTGCAGGCTGGCGCGGATGTACTGTTCCCCCACGCCGCTACCCGCATGCGGGCGCGCTACGCCTTCGGGCAGGAGCAGGGTGAGCACGTGCGTTTGCGCATGTTGTGCGATGCGCAGGATAAAAGCCGCGCCGTGGCGGTAGCGGTTGTGGCTGAACGCATTTTCCAGCGCCGTCAGCAACATGGCGGGCGGCACGGTAATGCCCGCCGCCTCGCCATCGAGCTGCAGGCTGCACGGTTGCTGCAGCCGCGTGCCCATGATGCTCAGGTAATTCTGGCACAGGGCCAGTTCCTGCGTCAGGGCAATGCTGGGCTGCTGGGCAAACTCGTTGAGCATGCGTAACTCGGCGCCCAGCGCCTCGATGAAGGTTTCGGCCGCCTGCGGCGATTGCGCATTGAGTTCGCTGATCAGGCTCAGGGAATTCATCAGGAAATGCGGTTGCATGCTTTTGCGCAAGAGCTGGTTTTCCAGCTGCTGGGCGCGCGCCGCCTTGCCGCGTTCGCGCAGCAGCTGCGCCAGCAATTGCGCACACAGGGGCAGCAGCAAGAAGCACACGACGAGGGCGAAGCCGCCCTCGGCAAACTGGCTGCCCGTCAGCAGGAACAGGGCGCACGAGGCCAACGCGATCAAGGTGCCGCCGCGGCTGCCCGGCAGGCGGCGCCACACGGCGATCAGGTTCAGCGCCAGGCTCGCTGCCAGGCCCGTCAGAAACATCCACCAGCAGCGCGCGTCGAAATGCGTGGGCAAGGCGCCGGCCAGCGCGATGCACGCCAGCAGTACTGCCGCCGCCAGCGGCCAGCGCGGCAGGCGGTAAGCCGTATAGAAATACAGGGGCAGCAAGGTGGAAAACAGCCAGGTCAGGGCGCAGACGGCGTACAGGCGCGGCATGTGCAAGGGATAGGCATAGCCGGCAAAGCTGCGCCACAGTTCCGCCACCAGCAGCAGCGCCGCCACCAGGCACAGCGCGGCAAACATGGCCCAGTGCCGTTGCCGCTGGTACAGCGCCGTCAAGACGAGGAAGAGCAGGGCGACGGCGCCCAGCGCTCCGGCCAGCAGCAGCGGCGGCAGCCGGTACCAGGCCAGCGCCGCGCGGTAGTCTTGCCGGTCGACCAGGTACAGCGCATAAAAGGGCGACGCCAGGTGCGCCGGCACCTGTTGCGTCGACAACAGCAACCGCAGATGATGCTTGCCCATGGCCAATTGCTGTGGCGTCAGGTGGATGGCGAAATCGATGTCGCCCGCGCGTTCCCCGCTGGCCTGGCGGGCCGGTTGGCCATTGCTGCCGATCCTGTCGCCATCGAGCCAGAGTTCGCTGGCGGCCAAGGCCGACAGCACCAGCAGTTGCGTCGACGACGGCGTGGCGGCCAGGGTGACCTCGCGTTCCACGCATAGCAACAGGCCTGGCCGCACCAGCTGCTGCAGCGCGGCGGGCGCAGACGGCGTGTTGCCGCAGGTGCGCCAGCCGTCGTCCAGCGATAGCGGATGCATGGCGCAGGCGAAAGAGGGCAAGGCCAGGCAGCAAGCGAGGCAGTACCGCAGCAGGTAGCGGAAGAAGGAGGGCATGGCGGGCATTGTAGCTGCTCATTTGCCAACCCTTTGCAACATTTTCATCGTCTTCGGTGCCGTTCGTGCGGGCTGCGTGCATTTCGTGCACGGCCCGCCAACAGTGTGTAAAAGACACTTACCATGCATCAGCGCCGTGCTGTGCACACGGCCCTCACCATGGAATCATGACTATGCAAAGCAGCAAATACTATGCTTTCGCCGGCGCGCTGGCGCTGTTGTGCGGCGTGGCGCAGGCCGCCTCCGCTCCCTCATCTGCTCCCTCCGCTGCGCTGGCTGCGCGCCTGATGGAGTTCGACGGCTGGGCTGCCCAGCGCATGGCCACGCAGCGCATCCCGGGCGTCACCGTCGGTTTCAGCCAGGGCGATGTGGAATGGGTAAAAGGTTACGGCTATGCCGACCTGGAAAACCGGGTGCCGGCCACGGCCCGCTCCAGCTACCGGCTGGCGTCCGTCACCAAGCCCATGACGGCGGTGGCCATTTTGCAGCTGGTCGAACAGGGCAAGGTCGACCTGGATGCACCCGTGCAAACCTATGTGCCGTACTTCCCCGTCAAAGCGTTCCCCGTGACGGTGCGCCAGCTGCTGGGCCACCTGGGCGGCATCGACGCCTACCGCGACAGCAAGGTGGAGCAGCATTTCAAGGAGCACAAGGATACGCGCCAGTCCATCGCCGTCTTCGAGCAGTTCGACCTGATCGCCGAACCGGGCACGCGCTTCCGCTACACCAGCTATGGCTACAACTTGCTGGGCGCCGTCATCGAGGGCGCCTCGGGCGAAAGCTATGGCGGCTACATGCGGCGCCACGTATGGGGGCCGCTGGGTATGGACGCTATCGTGCTGGATGATCCGGACGCCGTGATCGCCCACCGCGTGCGCGGCTACCGGCTGGCCGGCAAGGAGTGGAAGAATTCCGAATTCGTCGACATCAGCAGCCGCTTTTCGGCTGGCGGCACGCGCGCCAGCGTGCCCGACATGCTGGCGTTTGGCAGGGTCGTCCATGCAGGCAAGATACTGTCGGCAGCCAGCGTGGCCGCCATGGTGCAGCCGATGGCCACGCGCGCGGGCCGCTTGACGAATTACGGCATGGGCTGGGAAATCTTCCCGGCAGGTGGGCGCTACGCCATCGCGCACAGCGGCCAGCAGCCGGAAACCGTCACGTATCTGTACAGCTTTCCCTCGCGCAAGCTGACCATTGCCGTCGCCGCCAATCTCGAGCGCGTCAATCCCGAGGCCTTCGTGCAGCGCCTGTTCGAGGTCGTCACGGGCGAGCCGTGGCAGCTCAATACGTATATCGCCGAGGCCGGCGCGCAGCGCGCTTACCAGGTGGCGCAAGGCCTGTTCGAGGAGGGCAGGGCGCATGCCGAGCGCACGCATGAGCCGTATGCCGACGCCACCGCCACGCGCGAGGCATTCCTGCAAATCAACCGCCAGGCGCTGGCGCCGGACGCCACGGCGGCGCGCGCCTTCATCGAGGCGGCCCGCCATCCCGCCGGCGGAAGAGCCTTTCTGGTGGCCGGTGCCAGCATGGCCGAGGCGCTGCGCCAGTCGGGCATCGACCTGGGCACCTATTCACGCGGCGGCGCGCTGGCGTTTGCGCGCGACTATGTCCTGTTGTCGCAAAGCAAAGCGACCGGCACCTTGCCCCGTTTTGACCCCGCCTTCGAGCAAGCCATCGTGACCCTGGCCGCCAGCTGGGACCGCACGGCCGCCATCGCCTGGCCGGTAGCGCCCGCGTCCATTCCTGAACTCGATAGCCAGCTGCGCACGGCCTTCCGCGGCCAGCGCGCCTATCCCGATTTCGTGCCGGAACTGCTGGAGCTGGCGCAAGGGTCGGCCGCGCGCGGCGAGGCAGAGGCTGCGCTGGCGATCAGTCGCCTGGCCGTGGCGCTGTATCCGCTCAGCGACCGCGCGCATGCGCTGCAAGGCTTGATCTTGCTGCGCGCCGGCAAGACCGAACCCGCCATTGCCGCCCTGCGCCTGGCGCTGGAGCGCGACCCGCTGGGCGCGGCCAGCCCGGCGGCGCTGAACCTGGAAGCGTATCGCCTGAAAGGCAGCGGCGCCGTGGGCCAAGGCATGGCTGTGTTGCAGGCGGCCGTCAGCCTGCATCCGCGCGATGCGAATCTGCAAGACAGCCTGGCCGAGTTTTATGTGGAGCAAGGCTTGCGCCAGCAGGCTGTCGAGGCCTACAGGCAGGCGCTGCAACTCGATCCCCGCTATCCGGGCGCGGTGGGGGCAAAAGCGGCGATCATTCGCCTTAGATGAATTCTTTATAAACAATGGTGAAAAGATTCCTTTTTGGAAATAAGGGCGCTGCGGTCTAATGGCGGCATTCATTACGCCACCAGAGGAATCCCATGCAGAACCGTCTTCACTTCGCCGCGCTTCTTTTCACCTCCATCGCCTTCACTCAGGTGGCGCAAGCGGACCAGCTGGCCGCCATCAAGGCGAAAGGCGAGCTGGTCTGCGGCACCCTGGGCACGGACGAGCCGAACAGTTTTATCGACGCCAAGTCGCGCCAGCTGGTCGGCTATGAAGTGGACCTGTGCCGCGCCATCGCCCAGGGCCTCGGCGTCAAAGCGGTCGTGAAACAGCTGGCCGTGGCTGCCCGCATTCCCGAATTGCAGCAGGGGCGCATCGACATCCTGACGGCGTCCTTGACGCACAACAAGGAGCGCGAAGCGCTGATCGATTTTTCCCTGTCCACGTTTTACACGGGCCAGCGCGTGCTGGTCAAAAAAAGCAGCAATATCACGACGGTCGCTGGCCTGGCCGGCAAGAAAGTGCTGACCGTCAAGGGCGGCACGCAGGAACCGAACATCCGCAAGGCCGTGCCCGGCGTGGACGTGGTGACGTTCGAGACGGCGGGCCAGGCGTATCTGGGTTTGCAGCAGGGCAAGGGTGTCGGCTATGTCGACGATGAAGTCTCGCTGCTGAACAACTACGCCAAGCTGGGCGCCGCGCAAAAAGATTACCTTGTGCTGCCGCAAAACATCAGCCAGGAAGTGTTTGCCTTCGGCATCCGCAAGGGAGAGAAAGGCGTGAAAACAGCCGTCGACCAGGTGTTGCGGGGACTGGAAAAATCGGGCGAGGCGGAAAAACTGTTTTTCAAATGGTATGGCCCGACGAGCAATGTGAAGTTCCAGAAACGCACATTTAAAATTGAATCGGACAAGATCGACGCCTGAACCTCGCCTGACGCTTCCGCATGTTTGATCTGAACTTTTTGCTGTCCGGCGACTACTGCGACTGGCTGGTCTCCGGCTTGCTGCTGTCCTTGCAACTGATGGGCATTACCTTGCTGTTGGCCCTGCCGCTGGCGTGCGGCGTGGCCATGCTGCGCCTGGCGCCGTCGCGCCTGCTTAATGGCCTGGGCGCCGCGTACGTCGAGCTGATCCGCAACGTGCCCTTGCTGGCCCACTTCCTGTTCTGGTATTTCGGCGCGCCCGAATTGCTGCCCGACTCGTGGAAGGAGCGCTTGTATGCCGGCAATATCGAAGCGGCCAGCGCCATCGTGGCCCTGACCTTATACACGGCCGCCTACATGGCGGAAGACATCCGCAGCGGCATCCGTGCCATTCCCGCCCAGCAATTCGAAGCGGGCCGGGCGCTGGGCTTCAGCTTTCTCTCCACCATGCGCCTGTGCATCGTGCCGCAGGCGCTGCGACTGGCCGCGCCGCCGCTGCTATCGCAAACCCTGAACCTGTGGCAAAACACCAGCATCGCCACCGTCATCGGCGTGGCCGAGCTGATGTACCAGACGCAACGCGTGGAAGCGGCCTCGTTCCGCAGCGTGGAGGCGTTCGTTTTCGCCAGCGCGGCCTACCTGGCCGTTTCGCTGCTGATCGCGGGCCTGGCGGCCTTGCTGCAAAGGAAGGTGTCCTGATGCTGGAACTCATCCACGATTATTGGCTGTATTTCCTCGTGGGACGCTATCCCGAGGGGCCGCTGGGCGGCCTGGCGTTGACGGTATTGCTGGCGAGCCTGGCGCTGGTGCTCAGCTTGCCGCTCGGCTTGTTGCTGGGGCTGGCGCGCCTGAGCCCCTGGCGCCTGCTGCGCTGGCCCGTCGCCGCGCTGATCCATGTGGTGCGGGGCATCCCCTTGCTGCTCGTCATCTTCTGGGCATATTTCTTCCTGCCGAGTATTACTGGCCATGAAAGCGGGCAATTCGGCACCATGCTGGCGGCCCTCGTCATCTTCGACGGCATTTATCTGGCGGAAATTGTGCGCGCGGGTGTGCAAGCCGTGCCCAAGGGACAGGTGGAAGCGGCACGTTCGCTGGGCTTGAACTATCTGGACAGCATGCGCACGGTGGTGCTGCCGCAGGCGCTGCGCCACATGCTGCCCTCGCTGGTGAACCAGTTTGTTTCCACCATCAAGGAAACCTCGCTCGGCACCATCATCGGCCTGGCCGAGGTGTCGTTCATCGCCTCGCAAGTCAATGGCCTGGTGCTGACCAAGCCCGTGCAAGTGTATTTTTTGCTGGGCATGACGTACTTTGTTTTATGTTTCAGCCTGTCGCGTGCCGCCTTCTGGCTTGAGCGGCGCCAGGCGCGTCTTTTGAAAGCGGCAGCATGATCACCTTTGACAACGTCAACAAATACTATGGCGACTATCATGCCTTGAGCGGCATCAATGAACACGTCGCCAAGGGCGAGGTGCTGGTCGTGTGCGGGCCCTCCGGTTCCGGCAAGTCGACCCTGATCCGCACCATCAACCGCCTGGAGGCGATCGCTTCGGGCCGCATCACGGTGGCGGGCCAGGATATTTACGCACCGGGGCTGGACGTGAATGCATTCCGCTCGCACATCGGTTTCGTCTTCCAGCAATTCAACCTGTTTCCCCATTTATCGGTGCTGGACAATTGCGCGCTGGCGCCGCAGCGCTTGCGCGGCCTGACCCGGCGCGAAGCCGAGGAGCGGGCGCTGGCCCTGCTGGAACGGGTGGGGCTGGCGCACAAGGCGCGCGCCATGCCGGCGGCCCTGTCGGGCGGCCAGCAACAGCGGGTGGCGATTGCCCGCGCGCTGGCCATGCAGCCGCCGCTGATGCTGTTCGACGAACCGACCAGCGCGCTGGACCCGGAAATGGTGGGCGAAGTGCTGCAAGTGATGCGCGACCTGGCGCAGGGCGGCATGACCATGGTGTGCGTGACGCACGAGATGGGTTTCGCGCGCGAGGTGGCGGACCGCGTCTGGTTCATGGATCACGGGCACGTGCTGGAACGCGCCACGCCCGAGGATTTCTTTGCGCGGCCACAACATGCGCGCGCACAACAATTCCTCTCCGATATACGCAGCCCGTTCGGCGTATCCGCATGAGTGGGCACAGGAGTGGGCGTGAGTGAGCGGCTGTGTGCGTAAGCGAACGGTATTTCGCGGTGGTCAGGCGCACGCTGGAACGGTGGCGCACGGTGCGCCCGCAGCCGACCAGGAGGGCCGTATCATGTCACGCATCATCGCAGGTCATTTTCAGTTGCAGGAACAGATAGACGCCGCGCGCGCCGCCCTGAACCAGGCGGGGTTTTCCGATAGCCGCATCAGCGCCTTCTTTGTCAACCAGCCGGGGCAGCACGATTTGCACGCGCTCGGCGGCGACCGCGACATGTCGCCCGGCGCCAAAGAGACGCCGGAAGGCGTAGTGGAAGGCGTGGCCGTGGGTGCGGTGGTGGGCGCCGGCATCGGCGCCGCCGCCACCCTGGCGACAGGGCCGCTCGGTCCCGTCGTCGGCGCGCTGGTGGGCGCCCACGTGGGTTCGCTCTACAGTTTCAATAAAATGAAGGAGGCGGGCGAGTCCGAAAAACATGGCGAAAACAAGGGCGAAAACCGCCGCCATCCCCGCCACCCTGGCATGCTGATCGCCGTCGCGCTGGGTGGCCTCGACGAGCGCGAACGGGCGCTCGAGGCGCTGCACCGTCTGGGCGCCGAGCATATCGAGGAAGCGGAAGGCACGATCGCCAACGGCGACTGGCACGATTTCGATCCGCTCAGCATTCCCGTGCTGGTGGCGTGAATCGGCGCGCCCGCCGCGCAACATGCATAAATGCCGCGCTGCATGCAATTTTAGGTATGATACTTGTTAGTATTGGTAATTATTGGTAAACAATGCCGACAGGGATAGTTTCCGCGCGCCCGTAGTGACACTGGACCAAGGTGACTGCCTGTAGTACTTGCCTCGCATGCTAACGAGTATGGATAGGAGGGCGCGTCATGACACAGGCATGGTTCATTCTGACACGGGCCGATGGGCGCGACATCTGCGCGCCCTCGCCGGCACAGCTGGCCGATGCGCTGGCCGAGGTCTACCGCGGCGCCACGCCGGACGGCAGCCCGGCCGCCGTCTTGCTGCGCTTTGGCTACGACGACGGCTTGATGTATCAGGTCGAGGTCGCTAGCGGAGGCGAAGTCACTTTCGAGGAATGGTCGGACCGCGATTGCGAAATCGCCCTGGCCAGTCCGCGCCACATGTCGGCCCTGCCGCAGGGCGACGCGCTGCAGCTGTGGCAGTGGCTGGCGCAGCGCCAGGTGGCGAAGATCCGCAGCCAGCCCTGGCAGGGCGGCTAACCCTGCCGTCTTTCCAAAGGCCTAGTGCGCCATCAGCACGGGAATAGTCATGCTCTGCAGAATCGTGCGCGTGACGCCGCCCAGGATGGTTTCGCGCAGGCGCGAATGGCCATACGCGCCCATCACCAGCAAGTCGGCCGACAGGTCGGCCGCCTGCGACAGCAGCGCTTCGCCGATATCGCCGCGCCGCACGCCGCCGCCATCGAGCAAATGCAGCCGCGCTTCCACGCCGTGGCGCGCCAGGTAGTGCGTCAGCTCGGCGCCCGGCTGTTCGCCGTGTTCGGCCGCATGCACCTGGGCATCGAAGATGGCGACGTGGACTTGCCCGGCGCGCTGCAGCAGGGGCAGGGCGGCGCTCACGGCGCGGCTCGCTTCCTTGCTGGCGTTCCAGGAAATGAGCACATTGCGCGCGGCCGCCGGCGGCGCCAGCAAGGGCAGCGGCGGCGCGTACGGCACGATCAGCACGGGGCGGCCCGAATGCAGCAGCACATAGGCGGGAAAGTCGCGCATCACGGACGGCGATTTATCCTTGGCATTGTATTGGCTGATGACGACCAGGTCCGCATAGCGGGCCAGCAGGCTGATGCCGCCTGCCGCCTCGTCGTCGAGCACGCGCTGTTCGAACGAGGCGACGCCGGCCGCGCGCACCTGTGCTTCGAAACCGTCGAGGGCGCGCGTCGCCCGTTCGCGCAGGAAGTTCAAATGCAAGCTCAGGTTCGGGTCGGCGTCGAGGTCGGGCTGGTTCTGGTACAGCAGGCGCGACACGCCCGTCAGCGCCACGCCCGTCAGGTGGCCGCCGCACGCCTGGGCGATGCTGGCAGCCGCGTCGATGCGGGCGGCGCGCCCGGCGCTGTCGTCGATGTGGAGCAATACGGTCTTGTACGTCATGGCCTGTCCTCTCGCTGTGCGGTAGGGAACCATTCTGGCACAGTCCGGGGTGCCGGCCGCGCACGACTGCATCAGGCTGAGCACTTGATCTGGCGCAAAGCTGGAGATAAAAACTGCTCCTACACTTGATCCCACGCAGAACAACCATAACAAGCGGGGAGAGACAGCAATGACGGAACAAAAGGTAGCACTGGTCACGGGCGGCATGGGCGGCCTGGGCACGGCCTTGTGCCGCCGCCTGCATGCGGCGGGCTTTGCCGTTGTGGCGGCACATACGCCGGGCAATGCGCGCGTGGCAAGCTGGCTCGACGAGCAACAGGCGCAGCAGTATTATTTTCACCCGCTGGCCATCGACGTGAGCGATTTCGCTGCCTGCAGCGAAGCCGTGTCCAGCGTGCTGGCGCAGTTCGGCCGCATCGACGTGCTGGTCAACAATGCCGGCATCACGCGCGACCAGAGCATGCGCAAGATGGAATTGCCGCACTGGGCCGAGGTCATGCGCACCAATCTCGACAGCCTGTTCAACATGAGCAAGCAGGTGCTCGAACCCATGCTGGAAAAAAAATGGGGCCGCATCATCAATATCTCGTCCGTCAATGGCCAGAAGGGCGCGTTCGGCCAGTGCAACTATGCGGCCGCGAAAGCGGGCGTGCATGGCTTCAGCAAGGCGCTGGCGCTGGAAGTGGCGCGCCACGGCATCACCGTCAACACGGTCTCGCCCGGCTACCTGCGCACGCAGATGGTGACGGCCGTGCCGGCCGATATCCTGGAAACGAAGATCCTGCCGCAGATTCCCCTGGGCCGCCTGGGCGAGCCGGACGAGGTGGCGGCCCTGGTGGCTTACCTGGCCTCCGACGAGGCGGCGTTCGTCACGGGCGCGAACATCGCCATCAATGGCGGACAGCACATGAGTTAATCAGCGTACAGCTGGATACTTGAAGCAGGGCAATGGCAGTAGAGGAGACCCGTCCACCCAGCCGGCACGCACGATGCTGGCGGAGGACGACAGGCAGCATCGTAGGTACGCTGGAAAACAGGGGGCAGGGCAGCGATGCCTTGCCCTTTGTTGTTGCGCAGCCGTCATGGTACGGTCACGCTGCTCAGCGCTGGGCTTTTTCCAGCCGCGTCTGGCAATCGATGCACAGGCGCGCTTCCGGGCGGGCGTTCAGGCGCGACAGGCCGATGGCTTCGCCGCAGTTGTCGCACTGGCCGTAGCTGCCATCGGCAAACTTGGCCAGCGCGTGCCGGATGATGGCCAGCTGCGCCAGGTTATGCTCGGCCGCTTCGCTGACGAGGGCGTTCAAGGTGTGCACGCTGGCGTTGTCGGCCGGCGAGGCTTCGATTTCATTGAGCAGTGAGGCGCGCGCATTGGCTTCGGCCGCCTCGTTCTCGATCTGTTCCAGCAACGCCAGCTTGCGTTGCTCCAGCAAGCCTTGCAGGCGTTGCAACTGGTCTTGCGGCAATCCATTCATGGTTGTCACCCGGTAGAGGTTACTTCCATCATGGTAGTCCAAGATTGGCCGCTCTGCTTGCGCTACCGCCCGCGCCGCGTTTGATGCGGCGCAGGCAGGCACGGGCTGTTCTATGCTGGCTCCTTCAGGCAGTTGACCATCCAGGCGACGCCGAACTGGTCTTTCAGCATGCCGAAGCGCTTGGCCCAGAACGTTTCTTCCAGCGGCATCTGGATGTTGCCGTCACGCGCCAGCGCGTCGAAGACCCGTTCCGCTTCCTCCGGCGTGTCGAGGGTCAGACAGACCGAGCAGCCACTCATGCCCTTGGCGCCATCCTCGGTGCAGCCGCCGTCCGAGCCCATCAGCATGGTGGAACCCAGCTGCACGGAGCCGTGCATGATCTTGTCGTACCAGTCTTCCTTGACCTGCTCCTGGCCCGGCGAGCCGCGAAACGGCATCAGGCACAGGTCTGTGCCATGCAGGTGCTGGCGGTAGTATTCCAGCGCTTGCGCGCAATTACCACTGAATTGCAAATACGGTTCGATACGCATATTGGCCTCCTCTGGTGGTCCCGCGGGCACGATTGCCATGCAGGGACGTCCCAGTATAGGCGCTGGCCGGACAAATTCAATCAGTCCGGCGTCATCTCTTGCAGCCGCTCACGCACCTTGCCCAGGGTGCTGAGGATGCGCTCGGGATTGCCGGCGAGGACGGCGCTGCCCAGGTGCAACAAGCTCGTCGCCAGGCTGATCCAGTGCCGCACGTCGTCGTTGCGGGCGATGCGCAGGCGCACCGTGTCGAGCAGGCCGCTGAGCTGGCGCTGCGCCGTTTCCAGGCCGGTCACCGTATGCCCGGCGGCATCGGCATACAGCTGGTTGGCTTGCTGGCGCAAGGCCACTTCCAGTGCGAAGACGGCTTGTGCCTGACTGTGGCTGATACCGTTTTCTCCCTGGCTGGCGCGCTTGCGGATGGCGCGCATGACGGCGCCATGCAGGGTGACGGCCGCCTGCGACAGGCTGTCGGCCAGTTGCTCGACGCGCATGGCGCTGCTGAGAGCCGCTTCGCGGCGTTCGCTGTCGCTGCTCCTGCCTACTGATCCGTCCATCTTGCCTCCGTGGTGGTGAGGGCGGCAGCGAGCTGGGCGTGTTCGCGCCCCAGTGCCGCCAGTTGCCGGCGCGCCAGGGTATGGCGCAATCCAAGCAGGCGATACTCTTCGGTTTTGCTTTGTTGCATGTTTTTCGCCAGCACGGCCAACAGGCGCTGCTGCGGCGTGTCGGCATACGCGATTTCCACGTCCAGCAAGCCGAGCACCATGTCGCGCTCGTTGTCGCCGCTCTTGTCGTACAGCGCCAGCAAGTTGTCGAGCGCGGCCAGCAGGGCTTGCAGCGGCGCATCGCCGTCGTGCAGTACCTGCGCCAGGTGCCTCTGCTGGCTGGCCGCGCCGGCCAGGCGCGAGAGTTGCTGCAGCAACAGGGTGTACGCGCTGACATGGCGGTCATCGATGCCGCTGCCGGGCCAGGCGCGGATGGCGGCGCTGGCGCTGGTCAGTTCGGGCTGCACGTCATACGCGTCGGCTTGCGCCAGCCGGCCCAGCGCCTGCAGGTACAGGCGCACGGCTTGCGTCAGGCGCGCGACATCGGCTTGCGCGGCGCGGCGCTGGGCATCGAGCAGGCGTTCGCGCGCGTCTTCGGCGGGGGACAGATAGGGACGGGCGCGCTGGTAAGTGTCGACGTGGCGCTGCGACAGTTCGCTGAAGGCGTTCAAGGCATCGGTGCCGGCGGCCAGGGCGCGCACCTGCGCCAGCTCGGTGCGTGGAGTGGCGCAGCCGCACAGCACGCCAGCCAGGAAGAGGCTCAGGCTCAGGCTCAGGTACAAGTGCAGGTGCAGGTGCAGGCCAAGGTTGCGGCCATGGCGGGCGGGTAGGGCGGACACGTTACCTCTCGACAGGAAATACTGTATGGAAAGGTATTGTCGTGCCGGCCTGCGCTGCCCGCCTTGTGCGGGCGCAAGCGTGCTGCGATCAGGCGCCGCTTGTGCCCGAGATGCCCGTCAATTGTTCGCGCCAGCCCAGTCCGGCCACGGTATCGCCCGCAGGACGGTATTCGCAGCCGACCCAGCCAGCGTAGCCGACCTGGTCCAGCAGCTTGAACAGATGGCGATAGTTGATTTCGCCCGTGCCCGGTTCGTGGCGGCCCGGCGTGTCGGCGATCTGGATGTGGCGGATCAGGGGCAGCAGGGCACGGATGGTGTTGCTCAGTTCGCCCTCCATGCGCTGCATGTGATAGATGTCGTATTGCAGGAAAATATTGCTGCGCTGGCAGTCGGCGATGATGTCGGCCGCTTGCTGACTATGGTTCAGAAAGTAAGCGGGCATGTCGTAGCGGTTGATCGGCTCGATCAGCACGTGGATGCCGTGCGGCTGGCAGGCGTCGGCGGCATATTGCAGGTTGCCGATCAGGCTTTGCCGCGCCCGTTCCAGGCTCATGCCGGGTGGCACGATGCCGGACATGCAGTGCAGCTGTTTCGCGCCCAGCGCCAGCGCGTAGTTGAGCGCCAATTGCACATTGCTGCGGAATTCTTCGCCCCGGCGCGGATCGCAGGCGATGCCCCGTTCGCCGTGGTCCCAGTCGCCGGGTGGAAAATTGAAGACTGCCAGCTGCAGATGGTGGCGTTCCAGCCGCATGGCGATCTGTTGCGCCTCGACGGCATAGGGAAACAGGAATTCGACGGCATCGAAGCCCGCTTCCCTGGCGGCGGCAAAGCGGTCCAGGAAGGGCAGTTCGGTAAACATCATGCTGAGGTTGGCAGCGAAGTTCGGCATGGCAGCACGCAGGTGAGGATGATGGGCTCTATCCTAGCCCAAATCGGCAATCGGTGGCGTGCATAAAAAAACCGTTCCAGAAACAAGTCCTGGAACGGTTTTTATTGCTGCAATACGCGCTTACCAGCGTGTATTAGCGACCGCGGCCGCCGGAGCGATGCGAAGCCGCCGAACGCGGCGCATTGCCGGAACGGTTGCCGCCGCCACCACCGCCGCCCGCCGGGCCGGCGCTGCGTGGCTTGGCACCGCTACCGCCGGTTTTCACGCGCACCACGGCGCCCGCTGGCGCGCGGCTGTTGTTGCGGTGACCGCCGGTGCCGCTGCGCAATTGCACAGGCTGGGCGCGGGCGTTCAGGTCTGGCTCGAAGCCTGCGATGACTTCGCGCGGCAGGGTTTGCTTGATCAGCTTTTCGATGTCTTTCAACATTTCGTGCTCATCCACGCAGACCAGCGACACGGCTTCGCCCTTGGCGCCGGCACGGCCCGTACGGCCGATACGGTGCACATAGTCTTCCGGGATGTTCGGCAAGTCGTAGTTGACGACGTGCGGCAACTGGTCGATATCGATACCGCGCGCGGCGATGTCGGTGGCGACCAGCACTTGCAGGGTGCCATCCTTGAACTCGGACAGGGCGCGCGTGCGCGCCGACTGGCTCTTGTTGCCGTGGATGGCCAGGGCGCCGATGCCGTCCGCGCCCAGTTGCTCGACCAGTTTATTCGCGCCATGCTTGGTGCGCGTAAATACCAGTACTTGCGTCCAGTTATTCGACTTGATCAGGTAGGACAGCATCGGGTGCTTCTTGTCGCGGTCGACCGGATGGATCTTTTGCTGGATCACTTCCACGGTCGAATTGCGGCGCGCTACTTCGATCATGGCTGGTTTGTTCAGCAAGCCGTCGGCCAGGGCCTTGATCTCTTCCGAGAACGTGGCCGAGAACAGCAGGTTCTGGCGTTTCGGCGGCAGCACGGCCAGCACTTTCTTGATGTCGCGGATGAAACCCATGTCGAGCATGCGGTCGGCTTCGTCCAGAATCAGGATTTCCACTTTCGACAGGTCAACCGTGCCCTGGCCCATGTGGTCCAGCAGGCGGCCCGGCGTGGCGACGAGCACGTCGACGCCGTGTTTGAGCTGCTTGATTTGCGGGTTGATGCCGACGCCGCCGAAGATCACGGTCGAGTTCAGCTTGGTGTATTTGCCGTAGGTGCGCACGCTTTCCTCGACCTGCGCGGCGAGTTCGCGCGTCGGTGCCAGGATCAGGGCGCGGATCGGGCGCGTGGACGTGTTGCTGGTGATGGCTGCGCCATTCGCGTCAGTCGACAGGCGGTGCAGCAAGGGCAGGGTGAAGCCGGCCGTCTTGCCGGTACCGGTTTGTGCGCCGGCCAGCAAATCGCCGCCAGCCAGCACGGCGGGAATCGCCTGCGTCTGGATCGGGGTCGGCACGGTGTAGCCGTGTTCGGTAACGGCACGTACGATAGCGTCGGACAATCCGAGGGAGGAAAAGGACATGGTAACTTTATTGTGAGATCGGCCTGTCGCCATCGGGGGGCGCCAGTCGCAGGCAATCAGATTAGGGGTCGAAAGACAGCGGCAAGGGGACTGGTCATATGTGCCGCACACGCGAAGTATAACAGCATGGCAAAAACGCGCCTGTTTTGTTTCAGCTTTGCAATGTCGCAAGTAAAGAAAAGGGAGGGCTGGCGCGCCTCCCCTTGTTGCTGGTCATGCCATGGCGCTTAGTCGTCGATCTCGTCGACGGCGTAGCGCACGCCATGGGCATCGAGCCAGGCGCGCACGGTCTCCAGGCCGTGCCACGGATCCGGGCGCAGGTGCTGGCATATATACAGGCCGGCATCCGTCAGCCGGATATCGGTCTCTGGCATGGCGCTGCCGGGTGCGCACGGCGCCTGCGGCAGCGCCGCCAGTAGTTGCGCGATGTGCTGGCGTTGGTCCTGCGCCAGGCTGGCCGTGATCCTGAATTCAAATCCCATGTTCTTCCCCTTGTGCGTATGTCGGTGGTCTATTCTATATCATCGAAAAAATTGACTATAACTTTGTATTCTTTCCGTTTTTGTTTTCGTTTTTGTGCATGCATACTGCATGGCACTGGCCCGGCACGCACAGCTTCGCAGCATATCAGGAGCAGAAGCGCCATGCAGTACCATCTTTTTTCATATTCAATTATTTTCACCAAGGAAAACATCATGCCTATCGCCACCGCCCAAGCCGCCCAAAAACTGCTGACCCCGAACGACCACACCCTGATCATGATCGACCACCAGTCGCAGATGGCGTTCGCAACCCGCTCCATCGATCTGGCCCTGTTGCGCAACAATGCGGCCCTGGTGGCCAAGGCGGCGTTTGAGTTCAAGGTGCCGACGATTTTGACGACGGTAGCCGCCAAATCCTTCTCCGGCCCCATTTTCGATGAAATCCAGTCCGTCTTCCCGGACCAGGCGCCGATCGACCGCACCACGATGAACACCTGGGAAGATGCGCGCATCGCCGACAAGGTGAATGGCTACGGCAAGGGCAAGATCGTGCTGGCCGGTCTGTGGACCTCCGTCTGCATCGTCGGCCCCGCGCTGTCGGCGCTGGAGCAGGGTTTTGACGTCTACGTGATCGCCGACGCCAGCGGCGACGTCTCCGATGAAGCCCATGCGATGGCCATGCAGCGCATGATACAGGCGGGCGCGCAGCCGCTGACGTCCGTGCAATACTTGCTCGAATTGCAGCGCGACTGGGCCCGTGGCGAGACCTACAACGAGACGGTGGCGACGGCCGTGGCACACGGCGGCGGCTACGGCCTGGGCCTGATCTACGCCAAATCCATGTTCAACGCCAGCGAAGGCCATTGAGATTTCATCGATGTATCGTCCAACACCTGATTCAGGAGAAGCAGCATGAGCGCAAGCATCATATTACTCAATGGCCGTTTCCACACGGTTGACCGGACGCAGCCGCTGGCGTCCGCCGTCGCCATCGCCGATGGCAAATTTCTCGCCGTGGGCGACGTGGAATACGTGATGCGCCATCGCGGTCCGGCCACGCAGCTGATCGACCTGGCTGGCCGCACGGTGATTCCCGGCCTGAACGACTCGCACCTGCACCTGATCCGGGGCGGCTTGAACTACAACCTGGAATTGCGATGGGAAGGCGTGCCTTCGCTGGCCGACGCCTTGCGCCTGCTCAAGGAACAAGCCTTGCGTACGCCGAATCCGCAATGGGTGCGCGTGGTGGGCGGCTGGACCGAATTCCAGTTCGCGGAAAAACGCATGCCGACGCTCGACGAAATCAACGCGGCCGCGCCCGATACCCCCGTCTTCATCCTGCACCTGTACGACCGCGCCCTGCTCAACCGCGCCGCCCTGCGCGCCGTCGGCTACGATAAAAATACGCCGAACCCGCCCGGCGGCGAAATCGTGCGCGACGCTGCCGGCAACCCGACCGGCTTGCTGATCGCCCGGCCGAACGCCATGATTTTATATGCGACCCTGGCAAAAGGCCCGAAGCTGCCGCTGGAATGGCAAGTCAATTCCACGCGCCAGTTCATGCGCGAACTGAACCGGCTCGGCATCACCAGCGCCATCGACGCGGGCGGCGGCTTCCAGAATTATCCCGAGGATTACGCCGTCGTCGATGAGCTGGCGCAAAAAGAGCAGCTGACCATCCGCATCGCCTACAACCTGTTCACGCAAAACAAGGGCGCGGAACTGCAGGACTTCCAGAAGTGGACCGGCATGGTCAAACCGGGCGACGGCACGGATTACTATCGCCATAACGGCGCTGGCGAAATGCTGGTGTTTTCCGCTGCCGACTTCGAGGATTTCCTCGAGCCGCGTCCCGAGCTGGCGGCCGGCATGGAAGACGAGCTGGAAAAGGTCGTGCGCCACCTGGTCGAGCAGCGCTGGCCGTTCCGCCTGCACGCCACCTATGACGAATCGATCAGCCGCATGCTTGACGTGTTCGAAAAGGTCAACCGCGACACGCCGTTCGGCGGCTTGCACTGGCTGTTCGACCACGCGGAAACCATCAGCCCGAAAAACATCGACCGCGTCAGGGCGCTGGGCGGCGGCATCGCCATCCAGCACCGCATGGCTTTCCAGGGCGAATATTTCGTCGAGCGCTATGGCGCCAACGCAGCCAAGGCCACGCCGCCCGTGCAGCGCATGCTGGACGCGGGTGTACCGGTCGGCGGCGGCACGGATGCCACGCGGGTGGCCAGCTACAACCCGTGGACGGCGCTGTACTGGCTGGTGTCGGGACGCACCGTGGGCGGCCTGGCCCTGACGGAGGCGGCGGGCAGATTGTCGCGCGACACGGCGCTGGAACTGTGGACGGCGGGCAGCGCCTGGTTTTCCAGCGAGCAAGGCAAAAAGGGGCGCATCCGCGCGGGCATGCTGGCCGACCTTGCCGTACTGTCGGCCGATTATTTCGCCGTGCCGGAAGAGGCGATCAAGTCCATCGACTCCGTGCTGACCATGGTGGGCGGCAAGATCGTCTACGGACAGGCAGAATTTGCGACCCTGGCGCCGCCTTTGATTCCCGTGCTGCCCGAGTGGTCGCCCGTGCGCACGGTGCCGGGCCACTACCGTCCTGCGGCCAGGCCGGCGCAAGCCCTGCTGCCGCACCAGTGCGCGGGCGCCTGCGGCGTGCACGCGCATGCCCACGACCGGGCGCGCAAGTCGGCCGTGCCGATTTCCGACTTTTCCGGCTTCTGGGGCACCTTGGGCTGCAGCTGCTTTGCCTTCTAGCAGATGGCCAGGCTTTATTTGGAAATACGCAAAATGGCCGAGGCGAGGCGCGTAAAGCAGGGGCTCAGGTCGCTTTCCGTGGCCGCATAGCAGTACAGGCCCACGGGTTCGGTCGGCTTGCGGCAGCGCACTGGCGCATCGGCCGTATTGGCCATGCAGCGCAGCAAGTCTTCGCCCACCTCGTTGTCCGGGCCTTCCTTGGCCTTCAGTCCCGCGCCCATGCCCAGGGTAAATATGTAGGTGTTTTCCAGGCGCGACTTGCTTGCCATCGCTTCGGGCAAGTTGCGCGCTGCACGGTGCACATTGTCGTATTGGAGCGTGCGTGTGGAAATGTCTGCAGTCACCTTGCGCGGCGTATTGGTCAAGATGGGAAATTCCCCTGGCGCCGCGGCATCGGCCTGGGCCTTGGTTTGGTGGGCGTTATACCAGGCAGGCAGCTTGTTGATCAGGCTAGCCGCGCACCAGTTGGAGGGAAGACTTTGCGAGGCAGCATCAATGCGATACAGCCCGCTCGTTGCCCTGCCGCTGGAGGGCCGCGTGGCGGAGACGGCCAGCGCCCCGGCCTCCGTGCAGTTGCCGCTGGTGGCGGGGAAAAAATACGAGGACAAGGCAGTGGGCGCACCGTCGGAAAAGAAGACGATGACGCGCAGGCTGGAGCGGTCGGACTGGCTGATGCCATTGAGCTGTTCGCGTGCCCGCCACATGCCTTCCGAGTAATTCGTATTGCCGCTAAAACTGTAGTTGTCGATCGCAGTGCTCGCTTGCGTGCGGTTGAAGCCCCGGTCGAGCTTCTTGATCGGCAGGTCGATGACGGTGCCGCTGGAAAAATGCAGCAAGCCGATCCGGTCCACGGTGGAATTGAATTTATTCAGGAATGACTTGCCGGCGGCCCGCACGGCGGCCGCATTGCTGGACAGCGACCCCGACGTATCCATTACCAGCACCATGTCCAGGTCCTTGCGGATGGTTTGCGCGCTGGCGGCCACGTTCAGGGTTTTGAAGCCGAGTATGCCCATCAGCGAGACGGGCATCGAGGCGGTGGCCGAGACGTCGATGGTGACGGTGCCCCTGTCGAAAACCACGCCGACGGGATTGAGTACGGGCGTGGAGAGCAGGAATTTGTCGGGATAGTTGATGTTAAAAAATTCCTTGGCCGATTGGCGCGCGTTGGCCGCCTGCGCTGCCTGTGTGTCGCCCAGGGTCACGCCGCGCGCCGCCGCCAGGCTGGCCGAGTCGACGGCCGCATTGAGCTTGGCCTTGACGAAGTAGCCGAGCGCCGAATCGATGGCCAGGCCCGCCGAGGCGATCAGGACGACGGCCGACAGCGCCACCATGATCAGCACTTGGCCGCTTTGCCGCTTGTGTGGAATGCGCATCAGAATACCGTCATCGAATTAAGGTCGGGGCCCAGGATGGGCGTCGTGCTGTTGCCAATTTTCAATGTGCCGAACAGCATGTCGAAATTATAGAAAGTCTCCACGGCGTAGATCAGTTCGCCATCGGACAGCTGGCCCGACATCAGTGACACTGCGGGGGCACTGTCGGCCTTGGCGATATTGGTGCACGTGCCATTGCTCCAGCTGCCGCAGCGCCACACCTGGCTGGCGGGCAGGTAGCCGCTCACTTTCGCGCCGGCGTCCCAGCGGTACTGTTCCAGCACGATATTGCGCAAGCCGCTCTTCGCCGTGTAGCCCATGATCTTGGTGATATAGATCATGCCACGCTTGTTCATGTCCAGCGGCGGCGTGCTGGCGGCCAGCGCATCCATGATGCTCTGGCCCGAGCCGCTCAGGTCGGTGGTCGAGCGCGAGGCCAGGTTGGCGCCCTCGCGGCTGATGTTGAGCAGGATGATCTTGGCCTGGATGGCGCGCGACAGGTCGACCACCATGAACAGCAGCACGGCCAGCAGTGGCAGCACGATGGCAAATTCCACGGCGGCGATGCCGCGCGCGGCACGCTGTGGCAGAGGGCGCGAGCGGTGGCGCATCATAAGCCGCCAAAGCTTTCATTGCGCATGGTGGCGGCGACGACGTTGGACGATTTGCCGTCCTTGTAGAAAGCGGCCATCATCGGCGTGGCGAATTTCCAGTTGTATGCGACGGAGATGACGACGATATCGCCGCTGTTGCCGAACATGCCGGCACTGGTGCCGCTGGTGCCGTTCACCGTGATGACGGGATTGACCTTGTCGTAGATGCCCATCGAACTATCCTTCATTTTTTGAATGACGGCCTGGTAGCGCTGCTGGTTGCTGCTGGCGGGATCGAGATCCTTGTTGCCCGTCACGGCATAGCGCGCGCCTTCGCGTACCGCATGCTGCATGGTGAGATTGGCGAAATACGCCATGCTCAGTTCAATCATGCCGATCATCAGCAGCAGGAAAGCCGGTGCGATGATGGCGAACTCGACGATGGCGGAGCCGCATTGCCTGAATCTGCCTTGCGGGGGGCGGAGGGATTTGGCCTGGTTGAGCATCATGTCTGGTATCCGTATCAAGGCGCGCGCCGGCATCGGTGTGATGGTGGGCCTGTCGCCCATGGGGCGGGCTTCATTGTAGCTTGCTTCGAGTGCGCAAGGTTGGCACTAAAGTGCATATAAATCAAGTTTCTTGTAATAAATGTAGTTAATTGAATACGCCATACCCCTGAGTAAGGTTCCTGAGAGTAAGATGCGGAGGCTTAAGAAATTAAAAAATAATCAACCATTGTCCTGTCGACCCAGCCGATGGTGTTTTTGAAAAGTGAATAAATCAGCATGCTGCAACAGCAACAACTGCACGAGGAACCGAATGCCGATACGGCATTGCCATTGGTCGATCAGGCAGATTTGGTCATGATCTCTGGCATGCGCCTGCTGCTGTCGGTGACGGCGCTATTAACGCTGATCATCAACCCCGGCAAGCTGGGTGTGCCGAATCAGCTGGCCTGGTTGATCCTGTGTTCGTATGTGCTGCATAGCGCAGTACTGTTTGTTTTTCTTTATTTCAAGCATCCGGTGGTGCATGGCAAGCTGATATCCTGGCTGGACGTGCTGTGGTGCGGGCTGATCGTGTATGGCACCGGCGGTGCCGAAAGCTATTTTTTCCCTTTCTTTTTCTTCGTCATCCTGGCGGCGGCGTTTCAGCGCGGACTCGATGAAGGTGCGCGCATCACGCTCGCCTCCTGTGTTCTGCTGGTGCTGGCATCGGTGGCGTCGACCCCTGAACTGATCATTTCGCACCTGTTGCTGCGTACGACCTTTGTCATGGCGCTCGGCTACATGATTGCGTACTGGGGCGGCCTGGGGCTGTTGCAGAAGCGCCGCCTGGCGCTGTTGCGCGAGGTCAGCCAGCAATCGAATCCCCGCTTTGGCGTCGACCATACGGTGGCGTCGGTCTTGCAGAAAGCGCGAGTTTTTTTTGACGCCAGCAGCTGTATCCTGGTCATGCGCGAGGGCGATGCGGCGCAGTGGCAGTTGCGTACGGCGCTCGAAGAGAAAGGCGGACACGCGGGGCGTGTCAGCCAGCTGAGCGAAGCGGCAGTGGCGCCGCTGATGGTGTTCAATGCCAGCCAGAGCGTGCTGTACGCGCCGTCCTTGCGCGCGCGCCTGGGGCTGGCGAGCGTGCTCACGGGAGTCGAACGCGGCAGTGTGAAATGGCAGCGGCTCGATGCGGATGGGCCGCAGGGCACGGCGCTGGCCGAACTGCTCGATGCGCGCTCCTTCATCAGCGTGCCCCTGCCTTTGCATAAGGGACTGGGCCGCATCTACGTGATCTCCGCGAAGAACCGGCTGACCCGGGCCGACGCCAGATTCCTGCTGCATATCGTGGCGCAAGTGTTCCCCCTGATTGAAAACATCGCCATTCTCGACAAGCTGGCCTCCGGCGCGGCGTACCGCGAGCGGCAAAAGATTGCGCGCGACTTGCACGATTCGACCATCCAGCCGTATATCGGCCTGCGCCATGGCTTGAGCGCCTTGCGCGCCAAGGTGGCCACCGACAGCCCTTTGCTGGCCGATCTCGACAAGCTGATCGACATGAGTGGCCAGGTGATTGGCGACCTGCGCCGGATGGCGCAGACGGTGCGCGGCGGCGCGGAGCGGGAACAGGTGACCTTGCTGGTGGCGTTGCGGCGCCAGGCGGAACAGCTCAAGAAGTTTTTTGGCATCACGATCGAGATCGTCTCGGACAGTGCGTTTGATCTCAGTGACCGGCTGGCAGCCGAAGTGTTCCAGATCGTCAATGAAGGCATGAGCAATATCCGCAAGCACACCACCGCCCGCGAGGGCCGTGTGACACTCGTTTGCGATGCGCATGCCTTGTCGATATCGATAGAGAATGCGGGCGAAACGTCGTCCCGCGCCGAGTTCATGCCTGCCTCCATTGCTGAACGCGCCATGGCGCTGGGCGGTAGGGTGCAGGTCAGCCAAGGCGCTGATGGCGCCACCGCCGTGCATATTGAAATTCCAGTCTGACGGCAAGAACGTCACGGCTGACCCGTTAAAGGCCATCGTATGTCAAGTTTGCATCCTATCCGCGTCATGCTGGTTGATGATCATAAAACCATGTTGTGGGGACTGGAAAAACTGCTGGAAGAGGCGCAGCCGGCAATGCTGGTCGTCGCCAGCACCAGCACGATAGGCCGCGCGCTGGAGCTGGCCGAGAGCTTGCGCCCCGATATTGTCGTGCTGGACGTGGACCTCGCCGGCGTGTGTTCCGTCGACTTCGTCCCCGCGCTGCTGGCCAATGGCGTCACGCGGGCGGTGATGTTCAGCGGCACGCGCGACCAGGAGGTGCTGGGCCGCGCCGTGCGCAGCGGCGCGCGCGGCGTGATCGGCAAGGAGGCGGCGGCGGAGCAGGTGATCGATACCATTGCCAGGGTACATCGGGGCGAATTGTGCCTGGACCAGGCCTTGCTGGGCAGTCTGCTGGGAGCGCTGATCAAGCCGGCGCCCATGCCGGCGCCGCCCGATCCCGAAATGGCGCGCATTGCCCTGCTGACCCTCAAGGAACGCAAGATAGTCGCCATGATGGTCGAAGGCAATGGGGCACTCAACAAGACCATCGCGCAGCGCGCTTTCATTTCCGAGCAAACCTTGCGCAATCACTTGACATCGATTTACAGCAAGCTGGACGTTGCCAACCGCCTGGAGCTGTATGTGTACGCGGTGAAGAACGGGCTGGCGGCGCCCCAGGAATGCTGATGCCAGTACAAATGTACTGCTGCCGTGTAGGAAAATAGGCTCTTTTGTACCGGCAACAAAATGACTTTTGTCTGATTGGTATCAATGTGTATTTCCATACAATACCTTTATCAGCAATCGGTGATCGTCGCTGAGTTAGTCAGATTGAAAATGCGAACGGTGACAGGAGCTGGAAATGCGCTTGAACGATGGTGGGACGGGTGAGCTTGCGTATTTCTTGCAAGATCAAAGTGGTAACTCATTTTTCGAACATGCTTTGCTGCTGTCGCTGATGGCCGTGGTGTTCCTGCTTGCGTTGCTGGCCATCTGCAAGGGTTCATAAGTGAGCAATTTACTGCTTGTATCAGCAGTCCCATATGACGTTGTTAACACTTACTCTGAATGGATTAATCATGAATTTCATCAAAAACTTTATCGCTGAAGAAGATGGCGTGACCGCAATTGAATACGGCCTGATCGCCGCGCTGATCGCTGTTGCAATCGTTGGCGTCGTAACTACCGTGGGCACCGATCTGGGTAAGGTGTTTGAAAAAATATCGACCAGTCTGAAGTAAGCGGCCTCGTAATCGCCACGTGTGCAATGGTGTCGCCCCCCCCCCTTTCGGGCGCGCGCCGATGGTGGCCCGGATTTGCTGCATGGCGCCGGGCCATTGTTGTTTGTACCGAATCCTTGTCCTTCCTGCGCCGGATAATCTATGTACACCGATCTTTTCCTGAGCTGGTCGCCGGCAGTCCTGCTGGCCGGCTTGCTGCTGCTGGCCGTGTACCACGACGTGCGCAGCCGCCGCATTCCAAATCGCCTGGTGTTTTCAGGCGCGCTGGCAGGACTGTTGCTCAACGCCGTATTGCCGGTCGGTGCAGGCCTGTTGACGGCCACGCCCGGCGCGCTCGGCTTCTGGCCAGCCCTGGGCGGCCTGGCCCTGGGCCTGTCGCTGCTGATGCCGATGTACGCGATCAAGGCGCTGGGCGCCGGCGACGTGAAACTGATGGCGATGGTGGGCGCTTTTGTCGGCCCGCAGACCGTCTTCTTTTGCTTGCTGGCCAGCCTGCTCGCGGGCGGCGTGCTGGCGCTGGCCGTGGCGGCGTTCCACGGCACGCTGCGCCAGGTGGCGAGCAACAGCTATCACCTGGTGCTGAATAGCCTGATGCGCGCCATCGCTACGCAACGGCCCGATATCGATGCGCTTGCCAAGCCCAGCGGCCAGTTGCCGTATGCCATCGCCATAGCCAGCGGTACCTTGTTGTATCTGCTGCTGGCCGCCGGTGGCCAGCTGGGAAAGTTCGCATGATCCCTGGCGTCTTCAGTACCTGTGTCCATGCCTGCTGATCTGCTTGCCGCGCCGGCGGCCATGCGTGCTCCGCGCACCGTCGAAGAGACGGGCTTGCCCTTCTTTTTCCTGGTCGAATTGCTGGTGAAGGTGCTGTTCCAGCGGGGACAGCTGCACCTGCCCGAGCTGGCCAGCTACGTCAAGCTGGGCCTGGGCGTGATCGATCCCGTCATGGTCTTCATGCGGCAGGAAAAAATGTGCGAAGTCATGCGCCGCGGCGCTAGCGGCACAGATGCCGACATTCACTACCAGTTGACGGACAGCGGCCGCCAGCGCGCCCTCGAGTGCCTGGCGCGCAATGCCTATGCGGGCCCATGCCCCGTGCCGCTGGCCGCCTACAATGCGCAGGTGGCGGCGCAAAGCGTGGCCAACATGCATGTCACGCGCCCGCAGGTACAGGCCAGCTTCGACGGCGTGGTGGTCAACCAGGCCGTGCTCGACCAGCTGGGCGCGGCCATGAATTCCGGGCGCGCCATTTTCATTTACGGTGCCGCCGGCAGCGGCAAGACGTATCTGGCCGAACGCTTGCAAGACTTGCTGCAAGGGGCCATTGCCTTGCCTTACGCCATCATGGTCGATGGCGAAGTCGTGCCCTTTTATGACCCGGTGCTGCATTTGCCGGCGGCGCAGCAGCCGGAAGCGCCGGCCGGCATCGAGCGCGCCGTGCAGCTCGACGCGCGCTGGGTGCGCGGCGTGCGCCGTCCGGCCGTGCTCACCGGCGGCGAGCTGACCCTGGAAATGCTGGACCTGCGCTTCGACAGCGTGACGCGTTTATACCGCGCGCCGCCGCACCTGAAGGCCAACAACGGCATTTTCATCATCGACGACCTGGGGCGCCAGCGCTGTTCGCCGCTGGAGCTGATGAACCGCTGGATCGTGCCGATGGACCGCGCCATCGATTACCTGTCGCTGCACAACGGCCACACCTTCCAGGTGCCGTTCGACGTGGTGGTGGTGTTTTCCTCGAATTTCCTGCCCGAGCGCTTGTCGGATGCGGCCTTCCTGCGCCGCCTGGGCTACAAGATCGAAGTGCCGGCACTCAGCGCAGCGCATTACGAAACCGTGTTTCGCCAGACTTGCTCCGCCTATGGTGTGGAGTTCGACGCCGCCGCCTTTGCCTTCCTGCTGCAGCGCCATGCGCGCGGCGCGACGCCCTTGCTGGCCTGCTATCCGCGCGACCTGCTGCGCCAGGTGCGCGACCTGGCCCGCTACGAGGGCACGGCGGTGCAACTGAATGAGCAGGTGCTGGACTGGGCCTGGAATAATTATTTTGCCGGCGCGAATCAGCGCCATGGCGCTGATGACATGGCCGTGCAAGAGCGGCGTGAACCGAAATCAAGCTGAAGTCAGAGGAAAAACGATGCGAAATACCCGTGCTTTACTCATGTTGCTGCTGGCCCTGGTGCTGGCCGGTGCCGCCGTGCTGACGGCGGCGATCTGGATGGGCGGCCAGAGTACGCCGTCGAACCAGAAGATCGTCGTGGCCCTGGTCGATATCGGCGTGGGCACGAAGATCACTCCGCTCATGTTGCGCAGCATGGACTGGCCCGCCGGCGCGCAGCCGCCCGGCGCCTTTGCCGACAGCAAGGCTCTCGACGGGCGCATCACGCGCACGGCCATCAGCCTCGGTGAACCGGTACTGGAAAGCAAGCTCGCGCCGCCGGGCACGAGTGGCGGCCTGTCGTCCATCGTGGCCGATGGCAAGCGCGCCATGACCGTGCGCGTCAACGATGTGGTCGGGGTGGCGGGCTTTGCCTTGCCTGGCAACTTTGTCGACATCCTCGTCAATACCCAGGATGACCGCGCCAAGGCCAGCGGTGGCGCGGAACTGGCCATTTCCAAGATCGTGCTTGAACGCATCCTGGTGCTGGCCGTGGCGCAGGAATCGAACCGCGACGACAACAAGCCCAAGGTGGTCAATGCGGTGACCCTG
Source organism: Janthinobacterium sp. 78 (assembly GCF_003096775.1). NCBI lineage: Bacteria > Pseudomonadati > Pseudomonadota > Betaproteobacteria > Burkholderiales > Oxalobacteraceae > Janthinobacterium > Janthinobacterium sp. 78. Next base: position 2,221,638 of record NZ_QENT01000001.1, read on the forward strand.
GAATTGACGCCGGACCAGGTGGAAAAGCTCGACCTGGCGCGTAGCGTGGGTACCTTGTCGCTGGTGTTGCGCAACCAGATCGATCCGGCGCCCGTCAACACGGACGGCGCCACCAAGGAATCGCTGCTGGGACTCAAGCCGCTGGAGCCGGTCGCCGCGCCGCGTGCGGCTGCGCCAGCGCCAGCGCGGCAGGCGCCGCGTGCTCCCGCACCACCGGCCGAGAGCGTCAAAGTGATCACGGGCATGGACACGCGTGTCCAGCAATTTTAAAAATTTCAGAACCAGGGATAGTTGATGACCTCATTTCGTACCCGTATCGTCAGGCCCCGCTTGACCTTGGCCCTGGCCCTGAGTGGCTTGACGGCGAGCTTGCTGTGGCAGCCCGGCGCCAGCGCCGCACCCGCCTTGCGCAAGGTGGAGGCCGTCAGCCAGGCGGCCCCGCTGTCGCTGGGGGCCGATATCGCCCGGCTGGGTCCTCCGATCCGCTTGTCCGTTGGCAAGTCGACCTTGCGCAGCCTGACGCGTGCCGTCTCGCAGATCGCCGTGAATGATCCGAAGGTGGCGGGCGCCAGGCTGCTGGGCAGTTCCAGCGAGCTGTATATCTGGGGCCTGGCACCGGGCAGTACCAATCTGATTCTGTGGGACAAGGATCACCGTCCCGTGATCGTCGATATCGAAGTCGGTGTCGATGCCGACGGCTTGCAGGCGCAGCTGGCGCTTGTGTTCCCGCGAGAAACAGATCTCAAGGCCAGCTCGGCCGGCGGCGCAATCGTGCTGACGGGCATGGTCTCGGATGCCGTCAAGGCCAGCCAGATCATGGCCATGGCCACGGCGTTCGCACAGCGCGGCGCCAGCGAAGCGGCGGCGCCCATTGCCACAGCGGGTGTGATGCCAGCGCCCGCTGCCGGCGGTGCCACCGGTGCTGGCACCGCCGGCGTGAGCGTGATCAACATGCTGACCATCGCCGCGCCGCAACAGGTGATGCTGGAAGTGAAGATTGCCGAGGTTTCGAAAACCCTCGTCGACCAGCTGGGCGCCAGCATCGGCGCGCGCGCCAGCAGCGGCAACTGGACCTATAGTTTCCTGTCGAACTTGTTGAGTGGCAACCCCAGCATGATCGATGGTTTCAATGGTAAAAACGGCAATTTCCTCACGCTCGATGCGCAAAAGCGCGACGGCCTCGTGAAAGTGTTGGCCGAACCGAACATCATGGCCATCAGCGGCCAGGAGGCCAGCTTCCTGGCTGGTGGCAAGATCTACATTCCCGTCTCGCAAGACAGCGCCACCAACAAGATCACCCTGGAAGAAAAGGAATTCGGTATCGCCGTCAAGTTCACGCCCACCGTGCTCGATGGCGGGCGCATCAACCTGAAGGTGGCGCCGGAAGTGTCGGAACTGAACAAGGACGGCATCGGCATCACCACGGGCGGCACCGCCGGCAGCGCCATCCTGCCGGCGTTCACCACGCGGCGCGCCACCACCACGGTGCAATTGTTCGATGGCCAGAGTTTTGCCATCGGCGGCCTGATCAAGAACAACGTGACCACGAATATCAAGGCGCTGCCGATGCTGGGCGAGATTCCCGTGCTGGGCGCCTTGTTCCGCAGCAGCGATTTCCAGACCGACCGCACCGAACTGGTGTTCATCATCACGCCGCACCTGGTCAAGCCGCTGGCCGGCGACTACGTGCTGCCGACGGATGCCTATGTGGCGCCTAGCCGCGCGCAGTTTTTCCTGCAAGGAAAGATGGAAGGCAAGCCCAAGGCGCCGCCAGCGGCCGACAAACAACCGGGCGCCGCAGCGGCGACCGGCTTCGACATTCAATAGGAGAGTGAGCATGCAGCGTCCTCCATTCCTTTCCCTGCTGTGCGTGCTGCTGGCGTCGTTTGCCTCCAGCGGCTGCACCACCACGCCGCACTTCGACCGCAACTTTGGCCGCAGCGTCGGTTTGCTGCGCGCCCAGCAAGTGATCAACCCGCAGGCGGGATTGAACCGCGACCCGGTGACTGGCCTCGATGGCAAGGCGGCGGTGGCGGGCTACAACGCGTACCAGAAGTCGTTCAGCGCGCCGGTGCCGCAATCGGGCGGCATGACGATCAGCCTCGGACGCCAATGAACATGTCGCCGTTACCACAGAACAGGCAAGGTATATCGTGAAAATCGCCATCATATCCCGGGATGAAAAAGTATTGGCCGAGCTGGGCCGCCTGGTCGGCAACCGCAATCCGGCGGACGACGTCGATGCGCGCAGCGGACCGCTGGAGCAACTGTATTCGGCGCAAGAGCTGCCCGATGTGCTGATGTTCGACCGGCCCGGCAACGATGGCGCCGACCTGGCCGCCATCGAGCGCCTGAGCAATCAGTTTCCGCGCCTGGCCGTTATTCTGCTGTGTCCACAGCAGTCGCCCGACTTCCTGCTGCAAGCCATGCGTGCCGGCGTACGCGAAGTATTGCCGTCGCCGGCCGCAGCCGCCAGCATCTACCCGGCGCTCGAGCGCATCGAGGAAAAACTCGAGCGGCGCGACAATGGCAATGGCAAGGTGCTGGCCTTCATTTCCTGCAAGGGCGGCAGTGGCGCCACCTTCATTGCCACCAACCTCGGCTATGCCCTGGCAGCCAGCGGCCACAAGCGTGTTGCCCTGCTGGACCTGAACCTGCACTTCGGCGATGCCTCGCTGTTTGTCTCCGAGAGCAAACCGCTGGCCACGCTGGCCGATGTGACGCGCGACATCCACCGCCTGGACCCGTCGTTCCTCGCCTCGAGCATGCTCAATGTGCTGCCCAATTTCAGCGTCCTGGCGGCACCGGAAGACCCGGCCCACGCCAGCGAAGTGCTGCCCGAACATATCGACGCCATCATCAAGCTGGCGCGGCGCCAGTATGATTTCGTGGTGCTCGACGTGGGGCGCAACCTCGATGCGGTCAGCGTGCGTGCGCTCGACCACGCGGACCTGATTTTCCCCATCCTGCAAACGACCTTGCCGTATATCCGCGATGGCAAGCGCCTGCTGGGCATGTTCCGTTCGCTCGAATACGACAAGGACAAGGTGCGCCTGATCGTCAACCGGCACGACAAGGGTGGCGAAATCCGCCTGCAGGACCTGGAGGCGGCGTATGGCACCACGATCGACCGCACGGTGCCGAATCATTATGCGTCGGCCGCCGCATCGGTCAACCAGGGCATGCCGATCTTGCAGCTGGATAAGAACAGCCCCATCACGCGCTCGCTGCAGGAGTTTGCCTCCAGCCTGACGGGCGTCAGCGCCGAAGCCGTGCCGCAGGGCTGGCTGAGCCGCATGCTGCGGCGCGCCTAACACCACACGAACAGGAATTCTCATGGCAACTTCTCCCGCCCCCAGCCTGTCGATCCGCGAGCGTCTCGGTAATGGCAAGATCGCTACCCTGACGCCGCAGCGCGCGCCGGCCATCGACAACCGCAGTTACCGCGAGCTGAAACAGCGCATTCACGCGCTGCTGATCGAGCGCGTCGACCTGGAAAGCATGCAGCGGCTGACGCAGGAACAGATCCGCGACGAGTTGCGCAGCCTGGTCGAGCGCCTGCTCGACGAAGAAGCCGTGGTCATCAACGATGTCGAGCGCAAGAACCTGACGCGCGACATCCGCAACGAGATGCTCGGTTTTGGCCCCCTGGAAACCTTGTTGTCGGACCCGACTGTGTCGGATATCCTCGTCAATGGTCACAAGCAAGTGTACGTCGAGCGGCGCGGCAAGCTGGAATTGACCGATGTCGTGTTCAATGACGATGCCCATCTGATGAAAATCATCGACAAGATCGTCTCGCGCGTGGGCCGCCGCATCGACGAATCGAGCCCCATGGTCGATGCGCGCCTGCCCGATGGGTCGCGCGTCAACGCCATCATCCCGCCGCTGGCCATCGACGGGCCCGTGATGTCGATCCGGCGTTTTTCCGTCGATCCCCTGCGCCTGGCCGACCTGGTCGCCTACACCAGCATGACGGCCGAGATGGCCGAGGTGCTGCAGGGCCTGGGCAAGGCGAAGATGAATATCCTCATTTCCGGCGGCACGGGCAGCGGCAAGACCACCATGCTGAACGTGATTTCCGGCTTTATCGGCCATACCGAACGCATCGTCACGGTGGAAGACGCGGCCGAGCTGCAATTGCAGCAGCCGCACGTGGTGCGCCTGGAAACGCGCCCGCCGAATATCGAAGGCAAGGGGGAAGTGTCGCAGCGCGCGCTGGTGCGCAATGCCCTGCGGATGCGTCCCGACCGCATCATCCTGGGCGAGGTGCGCGGCGCCGAAGCGCTCGACATGCTGGGCGCGATGAACACGGGCCATGAAGGCTCGATGGCCACCATCCACGCCAACACCCCGCGCGACGCCATTACGCGACTGGAAAACATGATCAGCATGGCGGCCGCCAACCTGCCCAGCAAGGCCATCCGCCAGCAGATCAGCTCGGCCATATCGGTGGTGGTGCAAGTGTCGCGCCTGATCGACGGCAAGCGCAAGGTCACGTCGATCCAGGAAATCACGGGCATGGAGGGCGATGTCATCACGATGCAGGAAATCTTCAGCTTCAAGCAGACGGGGGTGGGGGAGAGCGGGGCGGTCGTCGGGTATTTCTCGGCCAGCGGCATCCGTCCCCATTTCCTGGAACGCCTGAAGAGTTTTGGCATCGGCATTTCCAGCGCGGTCTTCGAGCCGACAGGTACCGGGCGCTGACGCGGCATGGGCTATCTCTCGTATCTGGTGTATCTGTTGATCTTCCTGGCGGTCATGCTGCTGGTCGGCGCCGTATACTTCAACCTGCAGTCGCGCGGCGCCGGCGCCGGGCGCGTGGCGCGCCGCTTGCGGGCGATGAATACGGCCAGCGACGACGCGCAGAAAACCGTGTCGATCACCAAGGATCGGCAGCTCAGCGCGCATGCGGGCGTACAGGGCTTGCTGGAGGCACTCCCTGGCGTGCAATGGCTGGACCGCTTGCTGCTGCAGTCGGGTAAAAACTGGAATGTGGGCAAGTTGCTCGGCTATTGCCTGTTGGGCTTGCTACTCGGGCTGCTGCTGGGCAGCCTCAGCCCCTTGCCCTGGTATCTGCGTCTGCTGCTGATTTTTTTCTGCGCGGCGCTGCCGTTCTTGCTCGTGGCCCGTGCCAAGGCCAGCCGGCTGGTGCGCATCGAGCAGCAGTTGCCCGAGACTCTGGACATGATGAGCCGCGCCATGCGCGCCGGCCACGCCTTTCCCACGGCCCTGAAAATGGTTGGCGAAGAGATGACGGGGCCCCTGGCCGATGAATTCCGCGCCGTGTTTGACGAAGTCAATTTCGGCGTGGCGATGTCCGATGCCCTGTCGGGCCTGGCGGCGCGCGTGCCCAGCACGGACCTGCGCTATTTCGTCATCGCCGTGCTGATCCAGCGTGAAACGGGCGGCAACCTGACGGAGTTGCTGAACAGTATCAGCGCCATCATCCGCGACCGCCTTAAATTGATGGGCCAGGTGCGCGTGCTGTCGGCCGAAGGGCGCATGTCGGCCTGGATACTCGGTTCGCTGCCCTTCGCCGCCGCGCTGATGATGCAGGTGACAAACCCGGAGTTCCTCGCCGTGTTGTATACGGACAGCGGCGGCCGCAAGATGGTCGGGTTCGCCTTTGGCATGCTGGTAGTGGGCGTCTTTGTGATCCGCAAGATTGTCCGGATTCGCGTGTGAGGCCATGAAATGATGCAATTGACTATACAGAAGGTGGCACGATGAGCGGCTTGCAGATTGGCCTGTTGGTGGTGCTGTTCCTGATCGTGTTCGGCATCGTCCTGGTGCTGGCGCGTCTGTTCGCGGGCAACGCGGTGCAAATGCGCCTCGATACCCTGGACGTCCAGAAAATAGATACCGGCAAGGTGGGCCGGATGAACCAGCGCTGGCTGGGACACCTGATCAGTCTGACCCGTCCGCTGGCCAAGCTATCCTTGCCTGAAGATGGCTGGGAAGAGTCGCCCATCCGCATCCGCTTCATCAATGCGGGCTGGCGCAAGAGCTCCGCGCCGGCGCTGTTTTATGCGGCCAAGACGGGCCTGACCCTGCTGTTTCCCCTGCTGGCGTATCTGCTGCTGCGCCATGGCGAGCACAAGCTGTTCCTGTGGCTGGTGCTGGCTGCGGCCCTCGGCTATTACCTGCCCGACTTATGGCTCAAGCATTGCCTGAAAGAGCGGCAGCGCGAAATCTTCGAAACCTTTCCCGATGCGCTGGACTTGATGACCGTCTGCGTCGAAGCGGGCCTGGCGATGGATGCGGCGCTGGCACGCGTGGCGCAGGAAATTGGCATGAAAAGCGAGATCCTGGCCGAGGAGTTGCAACTGGTGACGCTGGAGCTGCGGGCCGGCAGCGCCAAGGACAAGGCCTTGCGCAACCTGGCCCTGCGCACGGGCGTGGAAGACGTCGACGCGCTGGTGACCCTGCTGATACAGGCGGAGCGTTTCGGTACCAGCATCGCCGCCTCCTTGCGCGTGCAGTCGGACGAGCTGCGCACCAAACGGCGCCAGCGCGCCGAGGAAACGGCGGCGAAGATTGCGCTCAAGCTGCTGTTTCCCCTGATTTTCTTCATTTTCCCGTCCTTGCTGGTGGTGCTCATGGGGCCTGCCCTGCTGCAGATTCGCCGCGCCCTGCTGCCAGCGATGGGGGCGGTATGAGGCCGCTATTGAGCAGGTTCGGGAGGTCAGGCTTGTATATGCTTGCATTCCTGCTGTTGTCGGGCTGCACAGCCAGCCATGCTCCGCCGCAGTGGCAGATCCAGGGCGTGCAGCGCACCAGCCATTCCGCCGGCCAGAATGCCGTCACGTATTTTGAACTGGGCAAGTTCTACCAGGCACGCGGCCAGCTGGTGCTTGCCGCCGAAGCCTTTGCCGCCTCGATCGCCCTTGATCCGCAGCAACTGGCGGCGCGCAATGCGCTGGCCGTGCTCGACGCGCGCCAGGGCCGGCTTGAACAGGCCGCCACGGCGCTGCTGGTGCTGGTGCGCGACTTTCCCGAGGCTGCCCAGCCCCTGAATAATCTCGGCTATGTGTATTACCTGCAAGGGGAGCTGGCGCAAGCGTCCAGCATGCTCGAGCAGGCGATGGCGCGCGATGGTGGCACGGCACTGGCGCGCAATAATTTGCAACTGGTGCAGGCGGCGCAGCTGGCGTTGGTGCCGGCCGCGCCAGCCGCGCCAGCCGTGGCCGTCGCGCCGGAGGCGCTGGCCGAGATCGAAATCATCAATGGCAATGGCATACGCGGCATGGCGGCGCAGATGCGCTTGCGCGTGCAGGCGCGGGGCATGGCGGTCAGCCGGCTGCGTAACCAGCCCGGCTTTCGCCAGGAACGCAGCCAGATCCTGTACGCGCCCGGCCACGCACGCCAGGCCTATGCCTTGCGTCTAGCCCTGGCGCAGCGGGGGGAGGCCGTGCAACTGGTGGCCGTCGCCAGCCAGGGGCGCGGCGCCGGCATCCGCCTGATCCTGGGACGCGACCAGGCTTGAACAAGATAGCAGTAACACATGATCAGCAGCAAAATAACAGGGAGAAGTGAATGTCTGGATTGATGAGTAGCGGTGTGCCGGCGCGCTGGGCGCTGTGTCTGGCTGCCGGCACGGCAGTGACGTTGCTGGCCGGCTGTGGTGGTGGCGGTTCCGGCAGCAGCGATTGCAGCACCTTGGACCCGGGCCGCAATCCGAACCTGCCCGGCTGCGTGGTGCCACCCGTCACGCCGGTGGTTCCCGTGACACCGGTGCCGGCGACCCTGGCGCTGAGCCTGAAAGACGGGGCCGGCAAGGCGACCACTTCGGTCAGCCCGGGCAACAGCGCCACCGTGCAAGCCGTCGTGAAGGATGGCAAGGGTGCGGTGCTGTCGGGTGTCTTGCTGACCTTGAACAGCAGCGACAAGAGCGCCAGCTTCACCCCGGGTGCGGCCAGCGCCCTGACGGACGCGAACGGCGTGGCCAGCATCGTCATCGCGGCCGGTAGCCAGAGCGGCGCTTTTGCGCTGACGGCCAGCGCCACGGTGAACGGCAGCGTGTTGACGTCGAATATCAATTACACGGTGGTCTACCCGACCCTGACCCTGGGCGGCGTGGGCGTCGTGCCGGCGACCCTGTCGGCGGGCGGCACGGCCGGCCTGAGCGTGACGGTGATGAATGGCGCGGCCGTGTATGCGCCGGTACAGTCTGTCGTCTTCAGCTCGCCTTGCGCCGCAGCCGGCAAGGCGGCCATCAGCAGCCCCGTGAATACGGTCAATGGCGTGGCCAGCACCTCATACATCGACAAGGGCTGCGGCGCGCCCGACGTGATCACGGCCAGCACCGTCTTCAATGCCACCACCTTGAGCCAGACGGGCACCCTGACGGTGCAGACGGCCAGTGCCGGCCAGATCGGCTTTGTCTCGGCGCTGCCGCAAAACATCGCCCTGAAAGGCACGGGCGGTGCGGGCCGGCAAGAGTCGTCCATCGTCACCTTCAAGGTGCTCGACAGGAACGGCAATCCCGTCAGCGGCAAAGTGGTCAATTTTTCGCTCAATACCACGGCAGGCGGCCTGAGCCTCAATCCGGCGCAATCGACCAGCGGCGCCGATGGCAGCGTCAGCACCACGGTCGCTTCCGGCACCATGAGTACGCCGATCCGCGTCACGGCCAGCCTGCAAGGCACCAGCCTGTCGACGGTGTCGGACCAACTGGTGGTGTCCACCGGCATACCCGAGCAGGACAGCTTTACCTTGAGCACATCGATGTTCAATACGGAAGGCGGCGATTTTGCCGACTGCACCGCACCGACGGGCGCCACCATCACGGCGCGCCTGGGCGATCATTTCCACAATCCCGTGCCCGATGGCACGGCCGTCAGCTTCACGGCCGAAGGCGGCACCGTCGATGCATCCTGCCTGACGGGCCTGGTCAACACTTCCTTGACGGACGGTACGGTGATCACGCAGAAGGGCATACCGGGTTCGTGCAGCGTGCGTTTCTGCCCCGGCAGCACCCGCCCGCTTGACGGCCGCGTGACCATCCTGGCGGTTGCCCTGGGCGAGGAGAGCTTTGTCGATGCGAATAGCAACAATTTGTATGATACCGGTGAAAGCTATGTCGACCTCGGTGAACCGTTCCGCAATGACCGCGCCATTGTTGGCAGCAATGCCAATTTCAAGGATGACGCCTACAGCACGGGCAACGCCGTGCTTGTCAGTCCCGAAAAACCAACTGATTCGAATGGCAACGGCATCTGGGACCAGGCCGGTGATGGACAATACAATGGCATCCGACGCGCTGCTTCCAGCGCCAATACGACGGTTGCCAACACCGTGCATATACGCCAGGCACTGGTGCAGGTGCTGTCCGGCAGCACGGCGCGTTTCACGCCGCTGGGCGCTGCCACCATTGATCTGGACAAGTGCGTCGATGGCAGCGTGTTCGATAACCGGGTACGCACCTTCCCGCTCGCCATCCGCGATAGCAATGACACCGTGTTTGCCATGAATCGTGCCGCCGTTACGGGGCAGGCGATGGACTTGCCTGGCAATCCTCTGCCGGCCGGCACGACGATCACCTTCTCGGCGAGCAATGGCAGCATCGTCAGCGGCACCAGCTTTGTCGTGCCGAGCATGGACAGCGCCAGTTCCGCAAACTGGATCTATCCCGTGCAGATGATCAGCGACGTGACCCAGATCGGCACCGCGTGCCAGCCGAACAACGTGCGCAACGGCTTGTTGACGGTGACGGTACGCACGCCGAATGGCATCCTGACGTCGACGTCGTATGCGGTCAGCGACTGATCACTATACATTTGGGCGATAAAAAAGCTGCCGGAGTTTCCTCCGGCAGCTTTTTTTACATCAGAGCGCGTCTGTCAATCAGGCGAAAGGCGTCAGCAGCGTGATCATCTGGCCAAAGATCTTCGGGCTGGCGGCGATGACGTCGCCCTTGTACAGGTAGTCCGATTCGCCGGAAAATTCACCGACGATGCCGCCCGATTCCGTGATCATCAGGGCACCGGCAGCGATATCCCAGGGCTTCAGGCCTTTTTCGTAGAAGCCGTCCAGGCGGCCGCAAGCGACGTAGGCCAGGTCAAGCGCGGCCGAGCCGGCGCGACGCACGCCCTGGCTGCGCTCACCCATGATCGCGTACATCTTCAGGTATTCGTCCAGTGCGCGGGCGCTGCCGGCCACGTAGCCCGTGCCCAGCAGGGCGTTCGAGATGCGGTCCAGCTTGGTGACGCGGATGCGTTTTTCGTTCAGGTAGGCGCCGGCGCCCTTGGTGGCCGTGAACAGGTCGTTGCGGACCGGATCGTAGATGACGGCTTGCGTGACGACGCCGCGATGCGCGAGCGCGATCGAGATGCAGTATTGCGGGAAGCCGTGGATAAAGTTGGTGGTGCCATCGATCGGGTCGATGATCCACTGATATTCATTCTCGTCGTGCGAGTTGGCGGAAGCTCCCGATTCCTCAGCCAGGAACGCGTGGTCCGGGTAGGCTTTGGACAGCACCTCGATGATGGCTTGTTCGGCCGCCTGGTCGACGTCGGTGACGAAATCGTTATGTTGTTTTTCCGTGACGACGACGCGGTCGAGGTCAAAAGAGGCGCGATTGATGACGGCGGCGCCGCGGCGGGCGGCTTTGATCGCCGTGTTGAGCATTGGGTGCATGTGAGCTTCCGTTAAAAGCACGCGACCGCCCATGGCCGCCTTGCGGCGCCGGTACGATAGAGTGCAAGAATGAATTAAAGAGCGGAGCGGTGCCGAAGTGGTTAAAATCCCGGCCTGGCGTCAGCGTTTTGTGACTCCGTTTCCCGAAATTTCCTGTATCGATACCGCGCAATAGCGCTATTTTAAATGAATCTGCCCGAAATCAACACGTCTCTTTTCAAACGCCTGCGATTTATTCTTGTCGAAACTAGTCGTCCTGGCAACATTGGCGGCGTCGCGCGCGCCATGAAAACGATGGGTTTTTCCGATCTGGTGCTGGTCAACCCGCGTTTTCCCGACGCCTTGACGGATGCGGAAGCGGTGGCCTTCGCCAGCGGCGCGCAGGATATTTTGTCCGGCGCGCGCATCGTCGGCTCCATCGCCGAGGCGCTCGAAGGCTGCAATTACGCGGCCGCCGTGTCGGCCCGTTTGCGCGAATTCTCGCCGCCCGTCACGGCCCCGCGCGCCATCGCCAGCCAGCTGGCCGCCAGCGAAGACTTGCACGCTGCCGTCATCTTCGGCAACGAGCGCTTCGGCTTGCCCAACGAGATCGTCGAGCAGTGCAATGTGCTGATCAACATCCCCGCCAATCCCGCTTACTCGTCGCTGAACCTGTCGCAGGCGGCGCAAGTGGTCGCCTATGAATGCCGCGTGGCGGCCCTCGGCGATGGGCAGCTCGCCAGCCCCGTCGGTTTCCATGGCGACGCGGCCAGCCTGGCGCAGGTCGACGGCATGTATGCGCATCTTGAGCAGGCGCTGGTGGCCATCGACTTCCTCGATGCCGACAACCCGAAAAAACTCATGCCGCGCCTGAAACGCCTGTTTTCGCGCACGGGGCTGGAGACGGAAGAAGTCAATATCCTGCGCGGCATCGCCCGGCATATCCTGGCGGTCGCCAAAAAAGGCCCATGATCGAGACGCGGCTGCTGCGCCAGTTCATCGCCGTCGCCGAGGAACTGCACTTCCGCCGCGCGGCAGAACGGCTGCACATGGCGCAGCCGCCGTTGTCGCAGGCGATCCTGCGCCTGGAAGAAGCCCTGGGTTACCCCGTATTCGAGCGCACGAATCGCAAGGTCAGCCTGACGCCAGCGGGGGATGCTTTCCTGGCCACGGCGCGCCAGGTGCTGGCCAGCCTGGAAGAGGGCGTGGCCGCCACGCGCCGCGTGGCGCAGGGCATCGAGGGGCACTTGCGCCTGAGTTTCATCCACATCACCCCGTATGCCCACATCTTGCATGCTTTGCGCGCCTTCCGCCTCGCCTCGCCCGCCGTGCAATTCACCTTGCGCGAAGCGTCGACGCAGCAGCAGGTCGAGTGGCTGGAGCAGGGCGAGGTGGATATCGCCCTGCTGCGCGCGCCGGGGCGCAGCACGCCGGGCTTGCGTTTCGAGCGCTTGTCGGGTGAAGACATCGTGATCGCGCTGCCATCCGGCCACCGTTGCGCGGGCCAGGCAAGGGTGGATCTGGCGGACCTGGCCGGTGACGATTTCGTCGCCTCGCCGCGCGCGCTGGGCCAGGGGTTCCACGATCAACTGGCCAGCCTGTGCCTGCATGCGGGTTTCGTGCCGCACGTGGTGCAGCAGGCGCGCCGCTTGCAAACGGTGCTGGGCCTGGTGGCGGCCGGTTTCGGCGTGGCCCTGCTGCCAGCCAGCCTGGCCGTGTGCGCGCCTGCGGGTGTCGTCATGCTGCCGTTGGCAAGCAGCGCGCCCGAAGCGCTGCGCCAGCTGGATCTGTACATGGCGTGGGATTCGCAACGAGACTCTCCCGTGCGCGAGCGGTTGCTGGCGCAGCTGCGGCACTTTTCCAGCCATTGAGACATTCAAAGTCTCGTTTCAATATAAATAAGATATTTTACAGATGATGGGCCAGGGGCCAGCATGGCGTTTTTGATTGTCAGGAACTGCCATGTCCACCATGTCCTCGCGCAGCCGCGCGCTGCCTCCCTCTATTTATTGGCTGTCGCTGTGCAGCTTTGCTTTCGGCCTGTGCGAATTCATCGCCGCCGGCTTGCTGTCGCCCATGGCGCGCGACCTGCACGCCGGCGTGGCGGCGACCGGCGGCGCCATCGCCGCGTATGCGCTGGGGGCGGCCATCGGTGCGCCGATCCTGACGGCGATGCTGGCGCGCCGCCCCACGCGCCAGATTCTGGTGGCCAGCATGCTCGTGCTGGCGGCCGGCAGCGTGGCGATGGCGCAAGCGCCGGCACTGGGTGCGCTGCTCGGTGTGCGCTTTGTCGTGGGCCTGGCGCATGGCGTGTTCATGGCGGTGGCTTCGCACGCGGCCACCAGTCTGGTCGACCCGTCCCGCGCGGGCAGGGCGCTCTCCATCGTCTGGCTGGGCCTGACCCTGGCACTGGCCGGTGGCGTGCCGCTGGGGACGTGGCTGGGCGCCGTCGCGTCGTGGCGCTGGGTGTTTGCCGCCATCGGCGTGCTGGCCCTGTGCGGCGGCGCCGGCTTGCGCTGCGCCATGCCGGCCGCGCGCCAGCAGGGCGCTGCCGTATCGGCGCTGGCCAGCTTGCGCGCCATCTTGCAGCCGCCCCTGCTGCTGGCGGCCGGCGTGGCGGCGCTGGTCAGCGTGGCTACCTTCAGCTTTTTCACGTATATCTCGCCCTTCCTGCTGCAACTGGGCGGACTCGATGCGGGCTGGCTCAGTGCCGCCATGCTGTGCTTTGGCGCGTGCGCCATCGGCGGCAACCTGCTGGGTGGGCAGTGCGCCGATGCCGCACACGCGGATCGTGCGGCCATGCTGGCCCTGGCCGCGCTGGCGTGTAATCTGCTGGGGTTCCATGTGCTGCGCACGCATCCGTTTGCCATGCTGGCCCTGTGCGGCACTTTGGGCATGCTGTTCTTTGCCCTCGTGACCCTGTCGACCATGCGCCTCTTGCTCCTGGCACAGCGGCATTGCCCGGGCAGCGACGCCGTGGCGGCGGGCCTGAATATCGCGGCCTTCAATGCGGGCACGGCCCTTGGCGGCGCGCTGGGCGCCACCTTGATTGTCACCTTCGGCTTGCCCAGCATCGCCATCGGCGGCGCGCTGGCGGCGCTGCTGGCCATGCTGCTGCTGTGCTTCCAGTCGCGCAAACTAGACGCGCCGCTCTAGTTTTTGCGTTCAAACGCCCACGGCCTTTGGCGTACACTGGCCTGCAAAAGGCCGTACAAAACAAGGGGACACATGGGATTGCAACGCAGATCGTTTCTGAAACTGGGTGTGCTGGGCGCCTGCGCGCTGGCTGCCAGCGGCGCCGCGTACCGCGCGCTGCGGGGGCCAGCGGCGCCTGGCCGCTTCGTGCTCGATGGTGCGGCGCGTGCGGCGCTGGCGGCCATCGTGCCGGCCATGCTGGGCGAGGCCTTGCCGCACGGGGGCGATGCGCGCAGCAAGGCCCTCGACGGCGCCATCGCCGGCGTGGACACGGCCATTCATGGCTTGCCGCTGGCGGCGCAGCAGGAAGTGCAGGATTTGTTTGGTTTGCTGGCGCTGGCGCCCGCGCGGCGCTTCGTCGCCGGCGTGAAAGATGGCTGGCCCGAGGCCGACCCGGCCCAGGTGGCCGCCTTCCTGCAGTCGTGGCGCACGCACCGCCTGGCCACCCTGCAGACGGCCTACCTGGCCCTGCACGACCTGATCCTCGGCGCCTGGTATGCCGATGCCGCCCACTGGGCCGCCATCGGCTATCCGGGACCGCTGCCCGAGCTGAGTTAAGAGAGCATCCATGAGTACATCCCCCATACCCGATCCCATCGCCGCCGGCATTGCCGCCGGCTGGAACGTCACCGACGCCAGCACCCTCCGCACCGACCGCACCATGGAAGCGGATGTCGTCGTCATCGGCAGCGGCGCCGGTGGCGGTGTGACGGCGGAAATCCTCGCGCTGGCCGGCCTGAAAGTGCTGATCGTCGAGGAGGGCGGCTTGAAGTCCTCGAAAGACTTCAAGATGCGCGAAGCGGACGCTTATCCCGCGCTGTACCAGGAATCGGCCGCGCGCAAGACGCGCGACAAGGCCATCAACATCCTGCAGGGGCGCACGGTGGGCGGTTCGACCACCGTCAACTGGACCTCGAGCTTTCGCACGCCGCCCGGCACCCTGGAATACTGGCGCCAGCACTTTGGCTTGTCCGGCTATTCGGTGGACGCCATGGCGCCGTGGTTTGCCATGATGGAAAAACGTCTGCACGTGAGCGACTGGGCCGTGCCGCCGAATGAAAACAACGATCTGCTACGCCGTGGCGCCACGGCGCTGGGCATCCCCACGGCCGCCATCCGGCGCAATGTGAACGGCTGCTGGAACCTCGGCTACTGCGGCATGGGTTGCCCGACGAATGCCAAGCAGTCGATGCTGGTGACGACGATCCCCTCGGCGCTGGCGCTGGGCGCGGGCCTGCTCGTGCATGCGCGCGCCGAGCGTTTCAGCTTCCAGGGCGAGCGCATCGACAGCTTGCAGGTGACGGCGCTGGACGCCGCCGGGCAAGTGCCGACGGGCGTGCGTCTCACGCTGAAGGCGAAGCATTTTGTGCTGGCCGGCGGCGCCATCAATTCGCCGGCGCTGCTGCTGCGCTCGCAGGCGCCCGACCCGCACGGCTTGCTGGGCCAGCGTACCTTTTTGCACCCGACGCTGATCTCGGCCGGCCTGTTCCCCCAGCGCGTCGATGCCTATGCGGGCGCGCCGCAGACGATTTATTCCGACCATTTCCTGCACCTGGCACCCATCGATGGCCCCATCGGCTACAAGCTCGAAGCGCCGCCTTTGCACCCGCTGCTGATGGCCACCACCATGGGCGGCTTCGGCGATGAACATGCGCGCACCATGCGCGAATTCCCCCATGTGCACGGCTTGCTGGCGCTGCTGCGCGACGGCTTTCACCACGACTCGGCGGGCGGCAGCGTGTCCATCGACAGCTTCGGCGCGCCTGTGCTCGACTATCCATTGACGCCTTTTATCTGGGATGGCGCGCGGCGCGCGCTGCTGTCGATGGCGGAAATCCAGTTCGCCGCCGGCGCGAAAAGTGTCTATCCCGTGCATGAACTGGCCAGCCATTACACCAGCTGGGCGCAGGCGAAACAGGCCATCGGCGCTTTGCCGATGCAGGCGCTGCTGGCGCGCGTGGTGTCGGCCCACGTGATGGGCGGCTGCGCCATGTCGGACGATGCGCGCCTGGGCGTGACGGGCGCCGACGGCCGCTATCACGGCGTGCGCAACCTGTCCGTGCACGACGGTTCGCTGTTCCCCACCTCGATCGGCGCCAATCCGCAACTGAGCATCTATGCGCTGGCGGCGCGCCTGGCCAGCGGCCTGGCGCAGCAACTGACGGGCAAGCCGGCCCCCGTGCCCATGCCTGTCGCCGCCCCAGCCGCCGCATGATCGCGCGCATCCTCAAGTGGCTGATGCTGCTGCAGGTGCTGGCCGTGCTGGGCGTGGCGTACCTGGCGATGCAGGCGTGGGGCGTCGTCTCGCCGGTGCTGGCTCTGCTGCTGGCGGTCGCCATGCTGCTGGCCGTGCGCGCGCTGATCGTGGCGCGCAATTTTTGGGAAAGCCGGCGCCTGGGCAGCCCGGTACCGCTTGAATACCGGCTGGGCGCCATGGGTGCCGCGCGTCTGTTTTTCGGCGAACTGTGCGCCACCTTGTGGACCTCGTCGTGGGGCATGCTGCGTCCGCGCCTGCATGCGGCCGATTGCATCACGGCTGGCCAGGGCTTGCCGGTGCTGCTGGTGCACGGCTATGTGTGCAACCGCGGCTATTGGACAAAGCTGAGCCGGCAGCTGGCGCAGGCGGGCATCGTGCACAAGGCGATCGACCTGGAACCGATCAACGGCGACATCGAGGCGTTCGTGCCGCAGGTCGAGCAAGCCATCACCGAGCTGTGTACTCGCACGGGCAGCGACCGCGTGATGCTCGTCGCCCACAGCATGGGTGGCCTGGTGGCGCGTGCCTGGCTGCGCCATTATGGCGCGGCCCGCGTGGCGCGCATCATCACCATCGGCACGCCGCACCACGGCACGGCGCTGGCCAACCTGGCGGCGGGCGCGAATGCGCGCCAGATGAGCCGTATCGATGGCGCACCGAGCGGCTGGCTGGCGCAGCTGGCCGCCAGCGAGGCACCGGCAACGCGCGCCCTGATCACATCGATGTACTCGCATCACGATAATATTGTCGTGCCGCAAACTTCCGCACACTTGCCCGGCGCGCGCAATCTGGCCTTCGGCGGCATCGGCCATGTGGCGCTGGCCAGCGATGCGCGCGTGCTGCGCCGGCTGTTAGCGGAAATCACTATCAAGGACGAAGTCGCCCAGACCCCGTCCAGCCCGCATTTTTCCTGAATCCTGTTGTGTTTTATCAGCATGGCAAGACTGTCTCTTTTGACTCTGCTGTTGCCCAGGTTTAACAGGTACAGGCCCAGAAAATGCTGTTTTCCACAGGCGTCCTGTATTAAGCTAGCAGCACGAAGGTGACGGCCAGCAATGATTGCCGAGGCCGTATGCGCCGCGCCACAGCGAGCCGCATGCGAGATATTTGCGGGGATGCATGGCAGGATGTTGTAGGATCAGCATGTTGCCGCGCAAGCGGAAAAATCGGTACAGGCAGAAAATGAGACTATGCAGTTTTCATGGGGGTGCTAATTGTCCGCACGTATCCTGATTATCGAAGATAACGCCACCAATATGGAATTGATGGTGTACCTGTTACGTGCCTTCGGGTACACGCCGCTGGCCGCCTATGACGGCGAAGAGGGCGTGCGCATGGCGCGCAGCGAATTGCCGGACTTGATCATCTGCGACGTGCATTTGCCCAAGCTCGATGGCTATGGCGTGGTGGCCGAGCTGAAGAAAGACCCGCTGCTGCGCAAGATCCCGGCCCTGGCCGTGACGGCGCTGGCCATGGTGGGTGACCGCGAACGCCTGCTCGAAGCCGGTTTCAATGGCTATATCGGCAAGCCGATCGAGCCGGACCTGTTCGTGGCGGAGCTGGAATCTTTTTTACCCGGGGCGCCGTCGACGCCAGTTAAAAACGACATAGCGACCATCCTGATCGTCGACGATCATGTGCTGAACCGCGAATTCCTGACCGCACTGCTGGGCTACGGCGGCCACCGCCTGCTGGAGGCGGCCAATGGCGCCGACGCGCTGGAAATATTGCGCACCGAGCGGCCGGACCTGATCATCTCCGACATCCTCATGCCGAACATGGACGGCTATGAATTCGTCACGCGCGTGCATGCCGATCCCGCGCTGACCGCCGTGCCCATCATTTTTTATACGGCCACCTACCGCGAGCAGGAAGCGATCTTGCTGGCGCAGGCGTGCGGCGTGCGCTGGGTGTTGCCCAAGCCGTCCGATCCTGAAGTCATCGTGCGCACGGTCAACGAGGCGCTGGGACTGATGCCGGCGGCCGCCCAGGCGCCCATTGTGCCGGGCGGTGCTGCGGCGCGTCCCGCCACTGGCAAGCTGGCCGGCATCGATCACCAGGTCAGCGGCTACCTCGACGAAGTCGAGTCCAGCAGCCAGCAGATTTCGCAGCTGGTCAGCCTGCGCGAAAGCCATGCCGCCATGCCCGAAGACCTGGGCATCATGACGGAGCGCTTGTCGCGCTCTCTGTCGAGCCTGCAGGCGGTGAGCCTGCGCCTGACGGCCCTGATCGAGCTGGGCATTGAACTGGGCGCCGAACGCGATCCGCGCGCCTTGATCGAGGCGGGCTGCAAGGTGGCGCAGAATATCTGCGTCTCCAGGTATGCCTGCATCGGCGTGCTGGAAGAGGGCGCCGAGAAACTCAGTTATTTTTCTTCGTGCGGCGCCGAGAAAGACCTCGAGCGCATTGCCAGCGCGCCGCGCACGGGCATCCTGAACCGCTTGCTGGAACAGCGCCAGCCCTACCGTGTCAATGGCTTGAAGGGCGACCCCGGCGCGCTGGGCCTGCCCGACACGCACCCGCCCGTGCATTCCTTCCTGGGCGTTGCCATCGCTTCGCGCGAGCGCAGCCACGGCTGGCTGTACCTGGTCGACAAGCTGGGGGCGAATGAATTTTCCGAAGTCGACGAACGGGTCGCCGCCACGGTGGCGGCGCAGATCGCCGTCGCCTACGACAACCTGCTGCTGTACGACGAGATCAAGCGCCACCACGAGCAGCTGACCCTGGACATGGCGGCGCGCATCCGTCTCGATGAAGACTTGCGCCGCTTCCGCCTGGCGATGGATGCCACGGCCGACGCGATTTTTCTCGTCGACCGCGCCGGCATGTGCTTCGTCGACGTCAACCAGACTGCCTGCCGCATGCTGGGCTTTGAACGCGAGGATTTCCTGCGCGTGGGGCCGGGGCGCGCGAACGAGGGCGAGGCCCAGCTGGAAGAACTGTACAACAAGCTGCTGGCCGGCGACCAGGGCGGGCCCATGACGGAATTGCAACTGCAACGCAAGGATGGCTCGCCGCTGTCGGTGGAAGTGCAGCGGCGTACCCTGCGCTCGGGGCAGAGCTGGATTCTGGTGGCCGTGGCGCGCGACATCACCGAGCGCAAGG
Organism: Janthinobacterium sp. 78; assembly: GCF_003096775.1. NCBI lineage: Bacteria > Pseudomonadati > Pseudomonadota > Betaproteobacteria > Burkholderiales > Oxalobacteraceae > Janthinobacterium > Janthinobacterium sp. 78. The sequence continues at coordinate 2,240,815 of NZ_QENT01000001.1, forward strand.
ATGCCGAGCAGCGCCTGATGAAGCTGGCCCATTTCGATACCTTGACGGGCTTGCCGAACCGCAGCCAGTTTTACGCCTCGCTGACCCATTCGCTGTCCCAGGCGGCCGAACACCAGTGGGCCGTGGCCGTGCTGTTCATGGATATCGACCGCTTCAAAAATATCAATGACACCCTGGGCCACACCATCGGCGACGACCTGCTGCGCCAGTTTTCCAGCCGTCTCGTCGATTGCCTGCGCGTGCGCGATACCATCGGCCGCTTTGGCGGCGATGAATTTGCCACCATCCTGGTGCTGCCGGAAGGCGTCCAGCATGCCGTGGGCGTGGTCGAGAAGATCCGCGAAGCGATGCGCAAGCCCTTCGACTTGCAGGGCCACGAAGTAACGGTGACGGTCAGCATCGGCATTTCCGTGTTCCCCGAAGACGGCGTCGATGCGGACACCCTGATTCAGTATGCCGACACGGCCATGTACCGCGCCAAGGAGGCCGGGCGCGACGCCTTCCGCTTCTTCACGGCGGAAATGAACGCGCAATCGATGGCGCGGCTGGACATGGAAAATGCCCTGCGGCGTGCCATCGACAACGAGGAATTCGTGCTGTTCTTCCAGCCCAAGGTGAATATCATCTCGGGGCGCATCAGCGGCGCCGAGGCGCTGATACGCTGGCGCCGCCCCGGCCACGGCATGGTTTCGCCGGCCCTGTTCATCCCCTTGCTGGAAGAAACGGGGCTGATCGTGCGCGTCGGTAACTGGGTGCTGGACGAAGCCTGCAAGAAGATCAGCGAATGGGGCGCCAGCAGCATTGGCCCCGTGCACCTGTCGGTGAATGTCTCGGGCATCCAGTTTTTTGTCGGCGGCCTGGAAGAAGAGGTGCTCAAGGCGATCAGCAAGCACGATATCGCGCCCGACCTGCTGGAACTGGAGCTGACGGAAAGCTCGCTGATGTCGAACGCCGAGGAAACCATCGCCGTGCTGCGCAACCTGAAGGCGCTGGGTATCCAGATTTCCATCGACGATTTCGGCACCGGCTATTCCAGCCTGGCCTACCTGAAGCGCTTCCCCATCGACAAGCTGAAGATCGACATCGCCTTTGTGCGCGAAGTGACCAGCAATCCGGACGACGCGGCCATCGTGCTGGCCATCATCAGCATGGCGCACAGCATGAAGCTGGAAGTGATCGCCGAAGGCGTGGAAAACGATGCGCAGCTGGCTTATTTGCGGCGCCACGGCTGCGACGAGATGCAGGGCTATTATTTCAGCCGCCCCGTGCCACAGGAAGAATTCGAGCAGATGCTGATGGCGGGCAAGCTGCTGCAGGCGCCGCAGGACGCGGGCAGCGAAGAGCAGCAAACCTTGCTGATCGTCGACGACGATGTCTTCATGCTCGACGTGCTCAGCGACTTCCTGGCGCAGGATGGCTACCGCATCCTGACGGCGCAGACGGCCGCCGAGGGCTTCGACATCCTGGCGCGCCACAAGGTGCAGGTGATCCTGTGCGACCAGTGCATGCCGCTCATGAGCGGCACCGAATTCATGGAGCGTGTCAAGCACCTGTGCCCCGATACTTTCCGCATCATGCTGTCGGCTTTTGCCGACCTGACGCCCATCATGGCGGCCATCAACCGCGGCGCCGTCGACCGCTTCTATACCAAGCCGTGGAAAGGCGCCGTGCTGCGCGAGAACATCCGCGAAGGCTTCCGCCTGCACAAGCTGCTGCATGGCCCGGTGAAAGCGGCCGCCTAGACGCTTGCCACTGCGTGTGCTGGCGCACGTTCAGACGCAGCTTTGTATCGAATTAGACTCCCGTCTCTAGTTTTGCTCTCTAGAATAAAAGCATCCATGAAGTGGCATGGCCTTTCATATGACGGGAGCGGGCGATGGTGAAGAAATTGAAGGAATTGACGGAAGACAAGGAATTGGCGAGCGCCGTGCGCTCGTCCGCGCAGCAGATCTGGCAAGCGGGCCTCGGTGCCTTCGCCAAGGCGCAGGAAGAGGGTGGGCGCGTGTTTTCCAAGCTGGTCAAGGAAGGCACGGAATTCCAGAAGCGCGCCGAAGACAAGGTGGCCGATGTCGGCGACAGCGTCAGCAAACTGGCCGATGGCGTGGGCAAGCAGGCCAGCGGCTCCTGGGACAAGCTGGAACAGGTGTTTGAAGAGCGCGTGGCGCGTGCCCTGGCCACCATCGGCGTGCCGATGCAAAACGATATCGCCGCGTTGCATGCCAAGATCGATGCCTTGAGCTTGCAGGTGGCAGCGCTGTCGGGCAAGGCCGCGCCGGCGCCCAAGCCGAAGGCGGTGGCCAAGCCCGCCGTGAAAGCGGCGCCGAGCAGCGTAGCGAAAGCCGCGCCGAAGGCGGCACCGAAGTCGGCCGTCGACAAGGCCCCTGCCAAGCCGGCGACCAGGGCCGCACCGCGCGCCGCAGCCAGGCCGGTGAGCAAGCCAGTGAGCAATCCAGTGAGCAAAGCGGTGAGCAAACCCGCCGCGAGAGTGGCGGCGAAGAAAAAAGCAGCGCCGGCCTGAGTTGGCGCAGCATTCCTCCAGCCTGCTCGCGCAGGCTTTTTTTTTGCCTGCGTTTTTCACCTGCGCCGTGGGGCGCAGTGTTTCATTGCGGCTATCTTAGGTGGTATGCTTGAGGCAGAACACAGAGAGATTGCCCGCCATGCTACAAAAAGCACCACGCCGTACCCGCGAACGCATCCTGGAGTTGTCGCTGCGCCTGTTCAATGAGTTTGGTGAGCCGAATATCACGACGACCGTGATTGCGGAAGAGATGAATATTTCGCCGGGAAACCTGTATTACCACTTCCGTAACAAGGATGACATCGTCAACTCGATCTTCGTCCAGTTCGAGGCGGAAATCGAACGCATCCTGACCGTGCCTGACGGGCGCCGTTCGAATATCGAGGATGTCTGGCTGTATTTGCACCTGATGTTCGAACTGATCTGGCGCTACCGTTTTTTCTATCGCGACCTCAATGATTTGCTGTCGCGCAACCGCAAGCTGGAACTGCATTTCAAGCTGATCCTGGCGCACAAGATCAAGGTGGCCACGCAGCTGTGCGAAGATTTGCGCAGCGAACAGTCTTTGGAAGCGTCGGACATGGAAGTCGCTGCCATGGCGACGAATATGGTGGTCGTCGCCACCTACTGGCTGTCGTACGAATATGTGCGCAACCCGCGCAAGTACAGCGAGCAGCAATCGATGTCCGATGCGCTGGCACGCGGCTGCTACCAGGTGTTGTCCCTGATCGGCCCGTATTTACGCAATGAAACGCATTTGCTGTTTCGCAAACTGTCGGAAGAGTATGTGACCAAACTCAAGAACGACTGACTCGGTTGCTGGCGTCACGTCGTCATTTACAGGAGAGATATATGGCTTGGAAACAATTCCCCTATCCGGACGCAGCCTATGTCTACACGCCGCAAACCCTGGAAGCGGCCTGGGCGCGCCTGCATGCGGGCGATGTGGAACCGTTTCCCACGCATCCGGCGCTGGTGCAAGCCTGGCTGGCCTTCCACGCGGGCGACTTCGAACGCGCCGTGAAGCTGGGCCTGGCCGTCGGCGTGCCCGGCTATGCGGTGGCGCACAAGGCGACCTGCATCTATGCCACGCACCTGGAAGTGGAGGACCGCCAGAAACTCGACATGTACGAAGAAGTGGCGGAGCGCTGCGAGCGCCAGCAGAGCGAACAGCCGGACAACCCGGCCGGCTACTACTGGCATGCGTATAGCCTGGGCCGCTATGCGCTGGGCACCTCCGTCGTCAAGGCCCTGGCGCAGGGCATGGGCGCGCGCGTGCGCAACAGCCTGGACCGCACCATGACTGTAGCGCCCATGCATGCGGAAGCGCATATTGCGTTCGGGATTTATCATACGGAAATTATCGACAAGGTCGGCGCCATGATCGGCAGCCTGACCTATGGCGCCAACAAGGAAGATGGCTATCAGCACTTCAAGACGGCGCTGGCCCTGACGCCGTATTCGGCGCTGGCGCACAGCGAGTATGCGCGCGCCTTGAACATGCTTGACGGAAAGAAAAAGCTGGCGGAAGCGCTGGCCCTGTATGAAAAGGCGGCCGAGTGCTTGGCACTGGACGCCAAGGAACGCCTCGAAGTCGAGGCGGCGATCGATGAATTGAAAGACTAGGGACTACTGTGATCAAGGCTTTATGTGTGTACTGTGGCGCCAACGCGGGCGTCTCGCCCGACTATGCGGTGGCGGCGCGCGAACTGGCGCGCGTGCTGGTGGCGGAAAATATTTCACTGGTGTATGGCGGCGGCAAGGTCGGCCTGATGGGCGTGATCGCCGATGAAGTGCTGCGCCTGGGCGGCGAGGTGACGGGCGTGATTCCCACCCAGTTGGTTGAACGCGAAGTGGGCCACATGGGCTTGACGCGCCAGTTCATCGTGAAGGACATGCACGAGCGCAAGGCAATGATGGCCAGCCTGTCCGACGCCTTCATCGCCATGCCCGGCGGCTATGGCACCCTGGAAGAGCTGTTCGAGATGCTCACGTGGGCCCAGCTGGGCTTGCACGCCAAGCCCATTGGCTTGCTCAATGTCGACCGTTTCTATGATGGCTTGCTGGCGTTCGTGGATAACGGCAAGGAACAGGGCTTCATCCGCCCACAGCACGCAGCCTTCCTCAATGCCGACGCCGATCCCGCCGCGCTGCTGCAACGCCTGAAGGAATGCGCGCCCTAGGCCCTGGAAAGTGCTTGAGCGCCGCGCGTCACGACCAGAGGCGCTGGCCCGACAGGTCGAGCTGGGTCAGGTACAGGCGCACGTCGAATTCGTACTGGTGGTATTGCGGTTCCATATACGTGCACAGCTTGTAGAACGGCTTGTCATGTTGCTTTTCTTTTACATGCGCCAGTTCGTGCACGGCGATCATGCGCAGAAATTCCAGCGGCACTTCCTTGAACATGGTGGCCACGCGGATTTCATGCTTGGCCTTGAGCTTGCCGCCCTGCACGCGCGAGATCGAGGTATGCAAGCCCAGCGCATGCTGGATCACGTGGATCTTGCTGTCGAACGCCACTTTGTTGATGGGCTCGGCATTGCGCAGGAATTCATTCTTCAAGTCTTGCACGTACTGGTACAACGCCTTGTCGTTGCGCACATCATGCGCATTCGGGTAGCGTTTTAACAGCACTTCGCCCAGCTTGTCCTGCGCGATCAGTTGTTGCACTTGCGCTTGCGTTTGTTCGGAATAGGCGCTCAGGTATTTCAGGGATGGCTGCATGCGGGGAAGGGCGGGGCGCGAATGTGTCAGTAAGGCGAGAATGTACCATACCGCTGCGCCCCGCGCTGCGCCTGCCCCGGTACGGGGCTGCCAGGGCCGCCCCGTACCGTCGTCAAGCCGCGTGCCAGGCCAGCCAGGTCAGCCCTTGTCGTCTCCGTCCTTGTTGCCCTGCCGGCTAGCCTTCGACTGTTGCTCGGCGCTGCCGCCGCGTGCCGCCGTGCTGCCGCGGCTTTCATTGGCGCGCTGGGCCGATTGCCGGCTTTCGCCGCCCTTGCGGCCGATTTCCGCCATGTGTTCGCGGTTGCGGCTGACGGCTTCACCGCCTTTTTGTCCGGCCCGGCGTGCTTCTTCCGAGTCGAATTCATGCGCCGTGCCCTTTTGATGGGCTGCCTGACCGCCCTTGCTGGCAATTTCGCGTTGCTGCTCCTCGTTCATGGCGGCAAAGCCGCGCTTGCTCGTGCCTTTGCTGCTGCCCGGTTCGCCGGCTTTCTGGCTGCTGCCAGCACCTTTGCCCTGCTCATTACTGTTAGCCATGTCGCTCTCCTTGCTGTCGGGTGGGGTCACTGTTCAATGCGCCTGATCGGATTGCCTGCCGGTCTCGCGGCCGTGACCCGCGCCATCGCGGTGGCCCGAGGCATGCATTTTTTCGATCATGTCACGCTGGCGCTGCGTGGCTTTTTCCGTTTCTTCGGCCGTCTTGCGCACCACTTCATCGGCGAAGGCCACGGCCGTGCGGCTCGCTTCGGGCAGGTGGTTCTCTGCCGTGCGGTTCATCTCGACATTGGCGTTGGCGACCAGGTTGCCGAGTTGCTGCTGGTACTGGCGCAGCTTGTCGCTGCCCGGCTGCAACTGGGCCGCGGCCAGCGACATGAACTCGCCCGTGTCGCGCGCAGACAGCAGTTGCTGGCTGGCGTTGCTCCATTCCTGCAGCAAGTCTTGCGCCAGCCGCAGATGCAGCTCGCTCAGTTGCTGCGCCGTATCGAACAGCTTGCGCGATAGTTCTGTGGCGAAATTGCACTGGGCCTTCAGGTGGGACTTCAGGGCGGGGCTGAGACTGGGGGGGATACTGTTGGTGAACATGTTCTACCTCAATGAAAATCTGGTCCGAGAAACACCCGGTGTGCCGGATGCGACGTGTGCTGAAACAAGCAAAGAGATAGACGCCGGACGGCGTGCCAGGTTCCACGCCAGGTGCCGGTTTTGCGCGAGAATGGTGCCTGGTCGCCTGAAAAAAGCGATGACTTTGTGCCAGATCAAAGGAACGTCAATCAGCTTGCCGCTGCGGGCAGCCATGCTGCTTGTGTGGAAAATGCAGGTTTACAAGCCCGGCCGTGCGACAATAGCCGGCTCGCGGCAGCGCAGCCGATGGCCGGCGCGCGTGGCTGAGCCGAGCATAGCCCACCTTTTTTGCCTTATTCCGCGACCATGACGCATCCCGAATACATCCTGACCCTGTCCTGCCTGGACCAGCGCGGCATCGTGCACCGCGTGTCCGGCTTCCTGGCCGAACACGGCTGCAACATCCTCGATTCCGCCCAGTTCGGCGACCAGGAATCCCAGCTGTTCTTCATGCGCGTGCATTTCGCGCTGGAAGACGGCGCCGTCAGCGACGCCCAGTTGCGCAGCGACTTCGCCGAGCTGTCGCAAGTCATGCAGCTCAATGGCCAATTCCATGGCCAATTGCACGATGCGCGCGTCAAGCCGCGCGTCATGCTGATGGTGTCGAAGATCGGCCATTGCCTGAACGATTTGCTGTTCCGCTACAAGAGCGGCTTGCTGAACGTGGAAATCCCCGCCATCGTCTCGAACCACATGGAGTTCTACCAGCTGGCGGCCAGCTACAATATTCCCTTCCACCACCTGCCGTTGGCGGCCGGCGCGCCGGAAGCGGCCAAGCTGGCGCAGGAAGCGAAGATCATCGAGCTGATGGACACGCACAAGATCGACCTGGTGGTGCTGGCGCGCTACATGCAAATCCTCTCGCCCGGCCTGTGCCAGGCGCTCGACGGCCGCGCCATCAATATTCACCATTCCTTCCTGCCCAGCTTCAAGGGCGCCAAGCCGTATGCGCAGGCGCACCACCGCGGCGTCAAGCTGATCGGTGCGACGGCCCATTTCGTCACGGGCGACCTCGATGAAGGCCCGATCATCGAGCAGGATGTCGAGCGCGTCGACCATGCGATGGATGCCGAGACCCTGACGGCCATCGGCCGCGACGTCGAGTGCGTGGTGCTGGCGCGCGCCGTGAAATGGTTCGTCGAGCACCGCATCCTGAAAAATGGCGACAAGACCGTGGTTTTCCGCTGATACCGACTTCACTATTCACATTACCGAGACAGAAATACGATGGCCCTTAAAGCAACAATTTTCAAAGCCGATCTGCAGATCGCCGACATGGACCGCAATTACTACCAGGATCACGCGCTGACCCTGGCGCGCCACCCGTCCGAAACGGATGAGCGCATGATGGTGCGCCTGCTGGCGTTCGCCATCCACGCCGACGAGGCGCTGACCTTCACCAAGGGTTTGTTCGACACGGAAGAGCCCGACCTGTGGCAGAAAGACTTGACGGGCGCCATCCAGTTGTGGATCGAAGTGGGCCAGCCCGACGAAAAGCGCATCCTGAAGGCCTGCGGGCGTTCGGAGCAGGTCATCGTCTATAGCTATGGCGCAACCAGCCACATCTGGTGGAAGCAGATCGCGAACAAGCTGGAACGGGCGAAGAACTTGACCGTGATCAACCTGCCATCCGACGCGGCGCAAGACATGAGCAAGCTGGCGCAGCGCAACATGCAGCTGCAATGCACGATCCAGGATGGCCAGATCTGGCTGACCGACAGCGTCAACACGGTCTTGATCGAGCGCGAACCGGTGAAGCCGGCGCGCTGATGTTGACGGTTTGAAACGCAAAAAGCCCGGATCGCTCCGGGCTTTTGTCATTGCGGGCGCTTAATTCGGCGCAGCGCCCAGGCGCTTGATGCTGCTCGAGCGCTGCATGCTGCGGCTGATGCGCGGGTCGCCGTAGTAGCTCACTTCGCCCGAGCCGCCGATGCTGATGCTCAAGTCATCCTTGGCCCATACTTGCGCCTCGCCCGAGCCGCCGATGCTCACCTGCACCTCGCGCGCGGCCAGGCGGCTCGCCTGGATATTGCCCGAGCCGCCGATCGACGCCGTCAGCTGCTCCGTCTTGCCGCTGGCCTTGAAGTTGCCGCTGCCGCCGATGGCGATAGCCACCGCGCGGCTGTCGAGGTCGCGCGCATCGATGGAGCCGGAACCGCCCACGTCGAAGCGCAGTTTCTCGGCGCGCAAGCCCGTCGCCGTGATGCTGCCAGAGCCTCCCACGCTGATGCGTTCCACCTGGCGCGCCTGGATGACGATGGTCAGGCTGCTCTGGCGGAAAAACGTATTGCGCCTGGCGGGGCGGATGCGCAGGGTGCCGTTTTCCACCACCGTCTCGACCAGCGGCAGGATATTGTCGTCAGCCTCGATGGTGATGCTATCCGTGTTGCCAATACGCAGCTCGACCGTGCCCGGCACATTCAGCGCCACGCCATGGAAGCTGCCCACTTCGCGCGTCTGTTTTTGCAGCTTGCCGCTGCCCTGGATGCTGTTGCCGGAGATCCAGTCGAGCGGCGACGCCAGCGCCGGCGCGGCCGGTATGGCCAGGGCGCAGACTGCCAGCAGCAGGGCGGTAGCGACGCTGGCATGGCGCGGATGGAAAAGTGGCTGTGTCATTCTTGCTCCCTGTTTTGAATTGGACTGCCTGCATGGTATGCCAGCGGGCCACGCCTGCGCAGCGCCCTGCGACAGACTGCGCCAGCGGCGGCATGGAATGCAGGAAGATGCGACAGGATGGCATGAGGTATCATGCCGGTATTGGACATACGACGAGCGGTACGCGCCGCTCACACTACTGGAATTACATGCTGATCATCACCATCAAACAGGGCAAGGAAAAGAGCTTGCTGGGCCAATCGTGGATTTACGCGTCCGCGATTGAAAAAGTCGAAGGCAAGCCGCAGGAAAAAATGAAGCCCGGCTCGACGGCCATCGTGCAGAGTTCTTCGAAGCAGTTCATCGCCCGCGCCGCCTACAATTCGAAGTCGCAGATCCGCGCGCGCATCTGGAGCTTCAAGGAAGACGAACCGGTCGACCACGCGCTGATCAAGCGCAGGGTCAAGGCCGCCATTGAGAAAAAGCTGCCAGCCATCAAGAAGGCTGGCGAGAACCAGCTGCTGACCCTGATCAAGGGTGAAGACGAGGGCTTGCCCGGTCTGGTGGTGCAGCTGTTTGGCGGCGTGCAAGGCTATCTGATCTGCGAATTCAACGCCGGTGGCGTCGACGCTTGGAAAGTGGCCATCGTGCAATCGCTGATGGCGTCCACCGGCTGCGTCAACGTGTACGAGCGCTGCGACGACCTGATGCGCAAGGGCGAAGGATTGCCCCTGATCGACGGCGCCCTGGCCGGCGAAGAGCCGCCCGATGAAGTCATGCTGACGGACAATGGCGTGCGCTATGCGCTGGATCTGAAGACGGGACATAAAAGCAAGTTCCGTTGAGAACGGTTGTTTGACTTGAAAAACCGGCGCGAGCCGGTTTTTTTATGGGTAACCCGCGCACCACTGGGGTCGGACCCTCAGGGTCCGACCCCGGCTGTAGCCGGGCTTAGGGGGGTGATTGAGGGCTACTCCAGCGGCACGCTGCGGTACTTGTTCACTTCCAGGGCCGACACCGCCGGTGCATCATTGCCCCACGAAGCGCGCAGATACGTGACCACGGCTGCCACCTCGGCGTCATCCATGACGGGGCCGAACGGCGGCATGCCGTAGGGACGCGGGTTGCCGGTGGTCCCCGGTGCAAAGCCGCCGTTGAGCACGAGGCGGATGGCGTTGACGGCCGAGTCCGTCGTCAGCGCGCGGTTGCCGGCCAGCGGCGGGTAGCCGGGTGGCACGCCCTTGCCGTCGGCCTGGTGGCAGCTCGCGCATTGCGCTTCATACAGTTTCGCGCCCAGCGCCAGTTGCTGCCGAGCTTGCTCCGAAGTCTCGCGCGGCGCCTTTTTCGCCGCTTGCGCGGGGCCGGGCAAGCTTTTCAGGTACACGGCCATCGCCTGCACGTCGGTGCTGCCCATGTGCTGCAAGCTTTGCCGCACGACTTCCGCCATGGGGCCGAAGACGGTGGCGCGCGGCGAGACGCCCGTTTGCAGCAATTCCACGATATGCGCCGTGTCCCAGTCACCCAGGCCCGCTTCCGCGTCCGACGTCAGCGAGGGCGCATACCAGCCCAGCACGGGGATCAGGCCGCCCGACAGGCCGTCGTCGCTGCCGCCCAGGGTGGTGCGGCTGCTATGGCAGGCGCTGCAGTGGCCCAGGCCCTGCACCAGGTAGGCGCCGCGGTTCCACTCCATGCTTTTGCTGGTGAGCGGCTGGTATACGCCCGGCTTGAAATACAGCGCGCGCCAGGCGGCCAGCGCGATCTGCTGGTTGTAGGGGAAACGCAGCGCGTGCGGCGCGTTCGCCTGCTTGTGCGGCGGCACGCTCTGGAAATATGCGTACAGGGCGTCGCTGTCTTCGCGCTGCACCTTGGTGTAGCTGGTGTAGGGAAAGGCCGGATACAGCAGCCGGCCATCTTTCGACTTGCCGTTGTGGATGGCGCGCCAGAAATCGTCTGCCGTCCAGCTGCCGATGCCCGTTTCCCTGTCGGCCGTGAGGTTGGGCGAGAGCACCTTGCCGAACGGCGTCTGCAAGGCCCGTCCGCCCGCGTAGGGCACGCCGCCGCGCGTCGTGTGGCAGGCCATGCAATCGCCCGCCTTGGCCAGGTAGGCGCCGCGCGCGACCAGCTGTTGCTGGCTCAGGGTGCTGGCAACGGCGGGCGGGCCGATGTCGTCGTCCGGGTACAGCAGGAACTTGGCGCTGCCGCCGGCGATCAGCACCAGGCCGGCCGCGATCATCCATTTCTTCATGGCGCCACCTGCGCGGTAGAGCCTGGCACGCCGCCGCAGTGCAGCGGCAAGGGCAGGGCGATGCCGCTGGCGGGACGCGCGTCGGCGCTGGCCACCTGCGTGCCCAGCCAGGCCGAGACGGCGCCCACGTCCGCGTCCGACAGGCGCTGCGCCACTTGCGCCATGCAGTCGGGTGCATGGGCGCGGCGGATGCCGTTCTTCCAGGCGCCCAGTTGGGCGTTGATGTAGTCGCGCGGCAAGCCCAGCAAGCCGGGGATGGCGGGCGCCACGCCGGCCAGTTTCTCGCCATGGCAGGCGATGCAGGCGGGAATCTTTTTCCCACTGTCGCCGTGCAGCACCAGTTGCTTGCCCCGCGCCAGGGCTGTCGCACCGGCGCTGCTGGGCTGGGCTGGCGGCGGGGCAGGGTGCTGCGCCGCAAAATACTCGGCGATTTCACGCAGGTAATCGTCCGGCAAGTGCTCGACCATGTAGTTCATCATCGGATACTGGCGCCTTCCCTCGCGGAAATTGAGCAGCTGGTGGTACAGGTAGCCGGCCGGCTTGCCGGCGATGCGGGGAAAGAAGGCGTCGTGGCGTTCCTTCGGCGCATGGCAGGCCGTGCACGCCTTGATGCGCTGTTCCAGGCTGTCGTGGCCGGCTGGCACGCTGGCCGGTGCGGCCAGCGCCATGCCGGGCAAGGCGCAAGCCAGGGCCAGCACCAGCACAAGGGGGGAATGCAGTAGCATGGAGAGTTGCATGGAAAAGTAACCTGTCTCGTCGGTCGATATGGCGTGCCGGTGTTGCTGCCCGGATGTTGTTACCCTAGCATATAACGGGCGCTGTCACTGTGACAGGATCAGTTGTGCAATAAAAATACGGATCAGTTTGAGGAGCAGGATTGAAACGCTATGAAGAATTGGCGGAAGAAGTCGCCGCCATGATCAGCACGCAGCTGTTGCTGCCTGGTGACAAGTTGCCTTCCGTGCGCCAGCAGCATGCGCGCAGGGGCGTGAGCCCGTCGACGGTGTTCCAGGCGTATTATTTGCTCGAAGCGCGCGGCATGATCGTCTCGCGGCCCCGCTCCGGCTATTACGTGGCGCCGCAGCGCGCCGCGCTGGCCCCAGAGCCGGACAGCTCGCGCCCGCTCGACGCCAGCACCACCGTCGATGTCAGCGACCTGGTCTTCGAGGTGCTGGGCGCCGTCGGCGTGCGCGATATCGTGCCCTTCGGCTCGGCGTTTCCCAGTCCGCATCTGTTCCCGATGGAACGGCTGGCGCGGGCCGTGTCGGCCAGCATGCGCCGCCTCGACCCGTGGAGCACGGTCACGGATTTATCCCTGGGCAATGCGGAATTGCGCCGCCAGATCGCGCTGCGCTATCAGCTCGACGGCGTGCCCGTTTCCAGCGACGACATCGTCATCACGAATGGCGCGCTGGAAGCGCTGAACCTATGCCTGCAAGCCGTCACGCGGCCCGGCGACACGGTGCTGATCGAGTCGCCCAGCTTTTATGCCTGCCTGCAGGCGCTGGAGCGGCTGGAACTCAAGGCCGTCGAGATCGCCACCAGTCCGCGCGACGGCGTCGACCTGGCGGCACTGGAAGAGTTGCTGCAGCGCCACCAGCCCAAGGCGTGCTGGCTGATGACGAGTTTCCAGAATCCCCTGGGCAGCCTGATGCCGCCGGAAAAGAAACGCGCACTGGTGGAACTGCTGGCGCGCCATGGCGTGCCGCTGATCGAGGATGATGTGTATGGCGAGCTGTATTTCGGCAAGCAGCGCCCCGGCCTGACGAAAAGCCATGACAGCGCGGGTCTGGTCATGCATTGCAGTTCGTTCTCGAAGACGCTGGCGCCCGGTTTCCGCCTGGGCTGGGCAGTGGCGGGCCGCTACGCGCGCCAGGTCGAGCGTTTGAAACTGACCACCAGCCTGTCGGCGCCGATACCGCTGCAGATGGCGTTGGCCGATTACCTGATGCACGGTGGCTACGACCGCCATTTGCGCCAGCTGCGGCTGACCCTGGCGGCGCAGCAAAACACCATGCTGCAAGCCATCGCCGTGCATTTTCCGCCCGGCACACGGGTGACGCGGCCGCAGGGCGGCTATTTCGTCTGGGTCGAGATGCCCGTAGGCGTCGATGCGCTGGCCTTGCACCGCAGCGCGCTGGCGGCCGGCATCAGCATCGCGCCCGGCCCCATCTTTTCCGCCACGCGCGCGTTTCGCCATTGCATCCGCCTCAATTACGGCCACCCGTGGAGCCCGCAGCTGGAAGACGCCATCGCCACGCTGGGGCGGCTGGCGCTGGCGGCGGCAAGCGGCGCGTGAAAAAAAGTCCCTTGCGGCAGCAAGTGTTTCATTCCAAAAAGAAATATTGCTGTTATATTGGTGTATCTATAACTAATGATGGGAATGATAATGGATAACACGCAGCCCGAAGTGGGGCGTACGCAAGATACGACGCTGGCCATTTTGTCCCACGTTGGCGGCTTGTTCACCAGCTGGGTGGCGCCGCTGATCATTTATTTGATCAAGAAGGATGATGCGGATAAATTTTCGGCCGAGAACGCCCGCGAAGCGCTGAATTTCCAGATCACCCTGATCATCTGGTATTTCGCCTGCTTCATCCTGTCGTTCGTGCTGATTGGCCTGTTCCTGTTCTGGGTGGTGGCGCTGGCCAACCTGGTGTGCTCGATCGTCGCGGCCGTCAAGGCCAGCAATGGCATCACTTACCGTTATCCCTTGACCTTGCGCCTCGTCAAATAAGCTTGCGCCGGCCGCCGGGTTTCATCCCGGACGGCCGGGCAGTATCAGGAATGTCGCAAAGTCGGGCGCCACCGTGCTGGTGGCGCCTGTTTCGTGCGACCACAGCACAACCACCGGTTCACCGCTCGGCCCCGTTTGCGCATAGTCAAAGCAGTAATAGTCGCCAGTGCCGAACTGGGCAAAGGGTAGCAGGGTACTCGCATCGTTGCCGCCATCCACATTCTCCAGCCATTCCTGCCAGCTCGTGTTGTAGTGGCGCGCGATCGATTCCCACGTCTTGCGCGCATTCGCTTCATCGTAGACGGGAAACACGCTCAAGGCGCCCAGCGCGCGGCCATTGTTGACCAATAACCATTGCACGTAGGACGCGGGCAGCGTTCGCCCCAGCGCCTGTTCGGCGGCGGCGATCGCTGCCTGGCTGGTGCCGATGGACTTGTTCTTGCTCATGCTGCAGGATGGCGCGCCGGCTCAGGCGGCGATAGGCGGCGGGACAGGTGGCGTGCTGGCGCGCGGGGCTTTTTGCGGTGTGACTTTACCGCCATCGGCGATCCAGCGGCGGTACACGCGCAGGGCCACTTGCGCATCGTCGGCCGCGTACAGGATCTGCTTTTCCGTCAGGCGCGAGGTGGCCCAGTTGGTGGTGGAGATTTTTTTCGATTTCTGCAGGTGCAGGCCGAAGAACTTGGCCACTGCCGTCTTCGCGCCCAGGTCGTTGCGCTGGCCGCCGCGCAGGGCGACGGACAGGTCGAGCACCTGAGCTGGAACAATGCCCAGTTTGTTGCGCAGGCGCTTGACGTCGTCGGACAGGCCAAAGCCCACCTTCAGGGTGGTGCTCGATTCGAGGATGGCTTTCAGTTCGGCCAGGGCCGGCGCCGGCGTGCTGCCCACCTGGAACAGGTAGGCGATGTCGTCGGTGGCCAGCTGGATCAGGTGCGGTCCCGTGGAGGACTCGCCCTTGACAAACGTCGGCTTCGATTCCGTATCGAAGCCGATGGCGTCGGCCGCCAGCAGGGCGGCCATGGCTGCTTTTGCATCGTCACTGGTGCGTACCAGCTTGACGTGCTCGAGTGCAATGCCTTGATACGGGGGCAGTGGCGGTGCGGCAGCTGTGTCCATGAAACCGGATCAGCCTTTGCGCGAGAATTTCGCGGTCAGCTGATTCAGTTTTTCCAGGCGCAAACGGTTCGCTTCTTCGGCGGCGGCCGCGTCGCGTTCGGCTTTCTTGCGCTCGGCTTCTTTCTTGAAGCGCTGCTGCAATACTTGCGTGGCGTGGTCGCGGTGGGTTTGCGTCACTTCCGCGCCGGCAGTGCCGTCGAGGTCGTAGCGGATCTTGGCTTTTTCCATCATGCGCAGGTAGCGCAGCGAACCCGTGTGGATGCCCAGCGCCGTGCGCATCAGCTTGCGGTCCAGGTCCGGCAGGCGCGCCAGGATCTGCTTGTCGATACCGATCGACAAGGGCAGGCAATCGCGGAATGGCGGGAATTGCTCCTGGAACTGCTTGAGCAGCGCGCGCGCGGTCAGGCCGGCAGGTGCCGGCGTGGTCGCCGCTGCGGCCGGTGCTGCCGCAGGGGCTGCATCGACTGGCGTGTCAGGAGTGGTGGCTTGCTGGTCTGGCGTGGAGCTGGTCATCGACATCATTGGTTGGGCTATAAAAGGGGAGCATAGCACGCGCCACAGGCAAGTGCATTGTCTTTTTTGGCAACTTGCGCACAGATAAGCGGGGCGGTACTACAGTGCATGCAGCGCGAAATGCGGGAAATGTGTATAATGTCGGCTTGCGCTGATGACTGGACCCCGTATTTGACGGTCTGGCTCAGGTGTGCAGGGGATAGGAGCAGTGCGGTGCAGGGCCATCATTATTGGTATTTTTGATATCAGATATTTTGCTTATCAATTATCCAGATAACTGGCCTTCGTGCATAATCTTGCTCTCCGCTGTGTCTTCACTGAACAACAATAGATTCAAGCCCGTTCTGGTACGGGCTTTTTTTCATTCCGCAATGTACATCGCTTATTTATCTGATCCGGCTTCGGCCCCGCCGCCCTCGTTACGGGATGCGCGGGCTTTGAGCGCCCTGATAAGAAGGCGCCGCTGCCGTTAACGGCAGCCGCAACAATACGCTCCATCGAGTCCGGTTTCGCAGGCTTAGGTGGAATCATTCACTTCGCGCCGACACCATCTGGTCTCGCATTAAGAGATATCTCATGAAGAATACGCCAAAAACTTTAACGTTGTCCGCCAAGGCGCCACGCCCAGCCGCGGCACCACTTGCCGTACCCAAAACGACTTTATCTTACTTCATCGATAATGCGCAAGCGAATCCGGAAGCGACCGTCACGACGGCGCCCACCGTCGTCACCGTGGTGAAGAAAAGCCGCTCGCGCCTGGCCGCCGTGCCACCGGCCGATGCGGCTGTGGAAGCGGCCGTCAGCGCCCCGGCTGCCGAGGCTGTTGCCGACGTGGCCGAGGCCGCCGAAGCCGCACCGGTCAAGACGCCAAGCGTGAAGATCGCCCCCGGCGCCAAGGCCCCGGCCGCGCCGCGCAAGATCAGCGAAAGCGCCGCCACGAACAAGGTGGTGACGGCAGCCCGTTCGAAAGTCGTGCGCGCCAAGCCTGAAGTGGCGCCCGTGACCATCATCACCGGCGCGCAAGTGGTCAGCAAGACCACCGACGCCGATGCCCTGGCCGCCATCGATACCTCGAATTACTTCTTGCCGACCGTCAAGGTACCAGGCCGCCGTGGCCGCAAGCCAAGCGAATTCACGCCGGAAAACGATGAAGTGGCAGCACTCAACGCTGTCGAGCGCGCCGAATTGAAGGCCGTGTCGAAAGCGCGCGACCGCAAGGCCAAGGGCGGCCTGGCCGATGCACTGGGCGATCCGGAAGCCTCGGCAGCGGACCTGGAACGCCGCCGCAAGCAGATCACGGGCTTGATCAACATGGGCAAGGAACGCGGTTTCCTCACCTATGCCGAGATCAATGACCAATTGCCGGAAAACATCATCGATCCGGAAGCGATCGAAGGCATCATCGCCACCTTCAACGACATGGGCATCGCCGTCTACGAGCGCGCCCCTGACGCGGAAAGCCTGTTGTTGACTGACAACGTCGCCACCGTCACCAGCGACGATGAAGTGGAAGCGGCTGCCGCGACCGCCCTGTCGACGGTCGACTCCGACTTCGGCCGCACCACCGACCCCGTGCGCATGTACATGCGTGAAATGGGCGCCGTGGCGCTGCTGACGCGCGAAGGCGAGATCGAGATCGCCAAGCGCATCGAAGGCGGCCTGAAAGACATGATCCAGGCGATTTCCGCCTGCCCCACCACCATCGGCGAAATCGTTGCGCTGTCGCAAAAAATCGCGCGCGACGAAATCAAGGTCGATGAAGTGGTCGACGGCTTTGTCGACTTGAACGAAAGCAACGCACCTGCGCCTGCCGCTGCCCCCGCGCCCGCTGCCGCCAGCGGTGACGACGAGGAAGAGGAAGAAGAAGCCGAGGAAGAAGATGGCGACGCCAATGGCGGCGCGGCCGGTTTCTCCAGCGAGCAGCTGGCGCAGCTGAAAAAGAATGCGTTGGAGAAATTCAACGTCATTTCGACGCAGTACGAGAAGATGCGCAAGGCGCCCGAGGGTTACAACTCGAAAGCCTACGTCAAGGCGCAGGAAGCCATTTCGCAGGAATTGCTGGGCATTCGCTTCACGGCCAAGGTCGTCGAAAAGCTGTGCGATACCCTGCGCGGCCAGATGGAAGAGGTGCGCCACATCGAGCGCGCCGTGCTGGAACTGTGCGTGAACAAATGCGGCATGCCACGCGCCCACTTCATCAAGGTGTTCCCGGGCAATGAATGCGACCTGGAATGGGTCGACCGCGAAGTCGATTGCAAGTATCCGTACAGCGCCATCCTCAGCCGCAACGTGCCTGCCGTCAAGGAACTGCAAAAGAAGATGATCGACCTGCAAGCGCGCGTGGCCCTGCCGCTGGCTGACTTGCGCAAGATCAACAAGCAGATGGCTGCCGGCGAAAAGCGTGCGCGTCACGCAAAACGCGAAATGACGGTCGCCAACTTGCGTCTGGTCATTTCGATCGCCAAGAAATACATCAACCGCGGCTTGCAATTCCTCGACCTGATCCAGGAAGGCAACATCGGCTTGCTGAAGGCGGTCGATAAATTCGAATACCGCCGCGGCTACAAGTTCTCGACCTACGCCACCTGGTGGATCCGCCAGGCGATCACGCGTTCGATCGCCGACATGGCCCGCACCATCCGCGTGCCTGTGCACATGATCGAAACGATCAACAAGATGAACCGCATCTCGCGCCAGATCATGCAGGAAACGGGCAGCGAACCGGATCTGGCGACCCTGGCCGTCAAGATGGAAATGCCGGAAAACAAGGTACGCGAGATCATGAAGATCGCGAAAGAGCCGATTTCCATGGAAACGCCGATGGGCGAAGATGGCGATTCGCAACTGGGCGACTTCATCGAAGACAACACCACCCTGGCACCGCTGGACGCCGCACTGCATGCGTCGATGCGCAACGTGATCAAGGAAGTGCTCGATTCGCTGACGCCGCGCGAAGCGAAAGTGCTGCGCATGCGTTACGGCGTGGAAATGTCGAACGACCACACGCTGGAAGAAGTGGGCAAGCAGTTCGACGTGACGCGCGAGCGCATCCGCCAGATCGAGGCGAAAGCCATGAGCAAGCTGCGCCAGCCTTCGCGTTCGGACAAACTCAAGACTTTCCTCACGCAAAACTAAGCGTAGGGCAAGTACACAAAAAAAGAGGCGCAAGCCTCTTTTTTTTTCGTCCATCCGTAGCGTTGGCTTACATGAAACGCGTGCGCGCGCCCAGCAGGCCCATGCGATAGTTGCGCTGCAATTTGTACAGCACCACGCCGCTGGCGGAGATGAGGATGGTGATGAGCAGCCAGTCCAATGGATTGCTGCGCTGCGGTGCGAGCGCCGCTTGCGACGGCACGGCGAAGGCCTGGAACTTGTGCGCCGTGTAGATGGCGCCGACCACCAGGCCCGCATCGGTGATCTTGTTGGTCAGGTACAGGCCGTCGTCGCGGCGGCGCACCGTCATCACGCCTTCCTTGTAGACAAAGGTCATCGGTTCAAAGCCTTTGATGCTGACGCTGCCGACGACATGTCCGGCCGCGTTGACTGCCGTGGCGTAGCTGTCGCCCTGGCCGATCATGGCGCCCAGATCGAGCATGCGCTTGCCGTCCCAGGCAAACGCGTGCCAGCGGCGCTGCTCCGTATCCGACGCGCCCACGACCAGGCCGGCGTCATTGATGGCAGTGGCTGAACTGATGCGTCCGCCGGGCAGGGTGCCGATTTCCTGCATGCCCGTGCCGGGGCGGTAGACGAAGGCGCGGCGGTAGCCGTCGCCGCGCTGCGCCGTGCCCACCACCGCGCCATGTGTGTTCAGGCCGCTTGCATAGCTGCTGGCGCCGCCCAGGATACCCAGGTCGCGCATGCCGGCCGGGTTCAGGTCGGATGCGATGCTGCCATTGCCATCCCTCTCACCGAAGCCGCGTTCGGCATACATGGTGGCGCTGGCGCTGGGGATGGCGGCCAGCAGGAGCAGACCGAGCAGTGGGGCGGGAAGCAGGCGAACCGTGGGGCATGATAGTTTCCTCAAAGAAAAAACTTGCTATCCTTTTTTATGCTGCAAATACATGCTTAATTTACTACTGTTTTTGCTGATTTTTGTGTTTTGGCATGATCGACATGCTGCTGGCCTGCCTGCTGGGGCAGGTGGATGGCCAGCGCCGTGCCGCGGCCCGCCTGGCTGTCGATGCGCAATTCGCCGCCCAGCGCATGGACACGTTCGCGGATGCTTTTCAGGCCGAAGGCGGCCCGCTTGCCGTGGTCGCCCGGCTGCATGCCGATGCCGTTGTCGCTGATGCGCAGGACGATGGCGTCCGCATCTTGCTCCAGCGCCACCTCCACTTCGCTGGCCTGGGCGTGGCGCACGATGTTCGACAACGATTCCTGCAGCACGCGGAAGATGGCCGACGTCTGGCGCTGGTCCAGGCCAAGGTCGGGCGCCTCGCTGTCGAGCGTGAGCCGGTAGCGGATGGTGCCACGGCTTTCCATCTGGTGGATCAGCCATTCGGCCGCCGGGCCCAGTCCCAGTTCCAGGGTGCTGGGATGCAAGTCATTGATGATGGTGCGTACCGAGCGGATGGTGGCGTCGATGGTGTCGAGCACGCGCTGTGCGTGGCGGTGCAGGCGCGGGTGGGTGGTGGCCGTGCGCGCGTGCAGCAGCGACACATCGATGCGCAGCACCATCAGGTTCTGGCCCAGGTCGTCATGAATGTCGAGCGCGATGCGCCGTCTTTCCTGTTCCTTGATGGTTTGCTGGTGGTCGCTCAGTTCGCGCAGCTGGGCCAGGGTACGCTGCAGGTTTTCCTCGTTGCGCTTGCTTTCCGTGATGTCGATGCCCATGGCGATGATCATCTGCGGCCGTCCTTGCGCATCGAAGATGGGTTTTTTATGCGTCTGCAGCAGGCGGTTTTCCTGCAGCCGCGCATTCCATACCAGTTCTTCGCGGATCACCACCTGGCGGCTGGCAAACGCTTCCTGGTCCGCCGTGTGGAATCCCTGGGTCTGCTCCGCAGGGAAGTGCTGCACGTCGCGTCCTTCGGCGATATCCTGGAATTGCACGCCCCATTGCTGCTCGCAGGCCTGGTTCATCAGCAGCATGCGCGAATCGGCATCTTTCAGGAACAGCGACAGGGGCATCATGGAAATGATGTCCTGCAGCCGCTCTTCGCTGCGCGCCAGGGCCGCTTCCGTTTGTGCGCGCATGGCGATTTCCGCGGAGAGCTGGAGATTGACATCGAGCAATTGGGCTGTGCGCAGGGCCACGCGGCTTTCCAGCTCCGCATGGGCCAGGCTCAACGCGTGTTCGGCCCGCTTGTGTTCGGTGATGTCGCTGGCCAGCACCAGTGCGCCCGTCACAGTGCCGTGCTGGTCGTACAGGCGGCGTCCGCTGAGCATGGCCCAGCGCTGTGTACCGTCGCCATGCCGGTATTGCAATTCGCCCATGCAGCTATCGCTCGCCGTCTGGCGTAGCGGACACAGGCGCAGCAAGGTGGCCTCGTCGTGGAATTCCTCCATGGAGTGGTTCAGCAGCAGCTCGGCGGGGAGGCCCAGCATGTCGCACAGGCGCTGGTTGACGTACAGGATGCGGCCTTGCGCATCCGTTTGCCACATGCCGTCCTGCGCCGTTTCGCTCAGGTTCTGGTAGCGCAGGAGGCTGGCGTCGAGTTGCGAACGCGTGCTGGCGAGGTGGGCGCGCAGCCTGCGCATCAGCCACATGGCCGTGCCGGCGGCGGTCGCCAGCAGCAGGGTCAGCCAGACATGCTCCCAGAAGTCGAGCGCCGGCCAGGCCGCACCGGCCAGCCAGCCCAGCATGATCAGGATGAGGGCGGCGCAGGCAGCACTCAGCGTTTCAATCGACCATTTGCTCATCCGCGTCCCTGGCGTCATGGTTGGCCGCTGCGGTGTGCATGGGGCCTAAGTTGGGAAGGTGTCAACCGCTAGTGTAATACCAATTGTTGTTTTATTGAGAATATTTTGCAATTGGGCAAGCAAAAGGGCCGGCCCTTGCGGTGCCGGCCCTTGTCTGCCGATGGCAGCCTGGCGCGATCAGCCCGTGTTGCGCAGACCGGCCGCCACGCCGTTGATCGACAACTGGATGCCGCGGTGCACCCTTTCGTCGATCTTGCTTTCCGCCGACAGGGCGCGGTTGCGCTTGATCAATTCCACCTGCAAGTGGTTCAGCGGGTCGAGATAGGCGAAGCGGTTCTGGATCGAGCGGGCCAGCAGCGGATTGCCGGCCAGGCGCTCCGTGTTGCCGGTGATGAGCTCCAGGCAGCGCAAGGTGTTGCCATGCTCGTCCGTGATGCGCTTGTAGATGCGTTCGCGCAAGTCCTGGTCTGCCACCAGTTCCGCATAGCGCGAGGCAATCGCCAGGTCCGTCTTGGCCAGCACCATGTCCATGTTCGACAGCAAGGTGGCAAAGAACGGCCATTCGGCGTACATGGCGCGCAGGGTGGCGATTTTTTCATCTTTCGACGCGCCGTCAGCCTGGTCGATCCAGGCCTCGATGGCGCTGCCGAAACCGAACCAGCCCGGCAGCAGCAAGCGGCACTGGCCCCAGGAAAAGCCCCAGGGAATGGCGCGCAAGTCTTCGATGCGCTGGTTGGCCTTGCGCGAGGCGGGGCGCGAACCGAGGTTCAGCTCGGCGATTTCCGCAATCGGCGTGGCCGAGAAGAAGTACTCCGTAAAACCCGGCGTTTCATACACGAGGTGGCGGTAGGCGTGATAGGCCAGGTCCGACAGCTGCGCCATCACGGCTTCGAACTGCGCCAGTTCGCTTGCGTGCGCGGGATTGGCCGCCTGCGGCGCCAGGCTCGCTTCGAGGGTGGCGGCGACCAGCAATTCCAGGTTGCGCCGGCCGATTTCCGCGTTGGAAAACTTCGAGGCGATGATTTCGCCCTGTTCCGTCAGACGGATCTGGCCGTTGACGGTGCCCGGCGGCTGGGCCAGGATTGCTTCGTAGCTGGGTCCGCCGCCGCGTCCTACCGTGCCGCCGCGGCCATGGAACAGGCGCAGCTTGACGCCGGCCTTCTGGAAGTCGCTCACCAATGCCAGTTCCGCCTTGTACAGTTCCCAGTTCGATGTGAGGAAGCCGCCATCCTTGTTCGAATCGGAATAGCCGAGCATGACTTCCTGCAACTGTCCCTGCTTGGCGATCAATTGCTTGACCAAAGGCAAAGCCATGACCTCGCTCATGATGCCGGCCGCGCGCTGCAGGTCGGGGATCGTTTCGAACAGGGGAATGACCATCAGCTCGCACGTGCTCTCGCCAGCTTGCCAATCGGTGCGCAGCAAGCCCGTTTCTTTTTGCAGCAGCAACACTTCCAGCAGGTCGGACACGGTTTCCGTGTGCGAAATGATGTAGTTGCGGATGGCCCGCGCGCCGTAGCGCTGGCGGATGTCGCGCGCCGCGCGCAGGATCGCCAGCTCGGAATCCGTTTCCGTGGCGTAGGCGATGTAGGGCGAGTACAGCAAACGCGGCTGGGCCAGTTCGCTCAGCAGCAGTGCCTGCTTGTCTTCCTCGGACAGCGACGTGTAATCGGCGGCCACGCCGCTTTGCGCGAACAGGTCGGCCAGCACGCGCTCGTGCACATCGGACGTCTGGCGCATGTCCAGCGATGCCAGGTGGAAGCCGAAGATGTCGGCCGCGCGCGCCAGGGTGGCCAGGCGCGGGCGCACGAGGGCCGCGCCGTGGTGCGATTCGAGCGAGGTGACGATGGTGCGCAGGTCGGCGACAAAGGCGCCCGCGTCCGGATAGGCGGCCGCTGGCCCCACTTCCTTGCGCAGGATGTTGGTGGCGCCCAGCGCGCGGGCGGTGGCGGCCAGGCGCGCATAGATGCCGATCAGGGCGCGGCGGTACGGTTCGTCGCTGCGGTGCGGCGAGGCGTCCGGCGACTGGTCGGCCAGTGCCTGCAGTTCGGCGCTCACGCCCACCATCAGGGTCGAGACGGACAATTCCGCGCCCAGCGCGTGCGCTTCGTCGAGGTAAAAATCGAGGATGGTGGTGGCGTGGCGCGCCAGCGCATGCTGCATGGTGCCCGCATTCACGTTCGGGTTGCCGTCGCGGTCGCCGCCGATCCAGCTGCCCATCTGCACGTAGGCGGCATTGATCGGTTCGATGGTGCCGTCGCCGTTCGGGTACTCGGCGGCGATGTCGTCCTCGATGTCGTCATACAGGCCCGGCAGTTCGCGCAAAAAGGTGATGCGGTAGTAGGACAGGGCGTTTTCGATTTCGTCGGCCACCGTCAGCTTCGAGTAGCGCAGCATGCGCGTCTGCCACAGGGTGGAGACGCGCGAGCGCAGCAGTTGCAGGTTGGCGTGCCGCTCTTTCGGCGTCTGCGGCAGGTCGCGCTCGGCCAGCAGGCGGGCGATGTCGTGCTCGGCGTCGAGGATGCTCTTGCGCTGCACTTCCGTCGGGTGGGCCGTCAGCACGGGGGCGATCAGCGCCTCCTGGAAGAAGGTGTCGACCGTCTTGCGCGGCACGCCGGCGGCGCGCAGCTTTTTCAGCGCGAAGCTGATGCTGCCCTTTTGCGCTGGCGAGCCGGCCAGCAGGTGGGCGCGGCGGCGGCGGATGTGGTGTTGATCTTCCGCAATGTTGGCCAGGTGTGAAAAATAGGAAAATGCGCGCACCACGGAAATCGTCTGTTCGCGGCTCAGTTCTTTCAGCATGGCGTCGAGTTCCAGCGCGGCGCCGGCGTCCGCTTCGCGGCGGAAGCGCACGGACGTCTGGCGTATGGTTTCCACCACATTGAAGACGGCGTCGCCTTCCTGTTCGCGCAGCACGTCGCCCAGCAGGCGGCCCAGCAGGCGGATATCTTCTTTCAGTGGCGCGTCCTTGTCGGAGCCGGCCGCTGGAACTATTTCTGGTGCTACTGCGTCATTGAGCATAATAAAGAACCAAAGTAAGTGTAAAAGCAAGGGAATGTGGATCGCACCGGGCGTTTGGCCGCAGAGGGGAGGGGGCGCATGATAAAATTTGTGGTCTTCAACATGGACGCTAGCCTGACTTGGCCTTCTAGGCCAAGGGATAACGATTATAGCGACGCCGGGTGCCTTTTCGATATAAATTGATATCGGACGGGCGAATTGGCAACGATAATGACAACGACAGCCACAGCGAAAGAACTTGTTTTGAAAGCATCCGAATTGACCCCGAACGAATTGACCATTCCCGCCCGCCTGGTGATCGCCACGCGCGAGAGCCGCCTTGCCATGTGGCAAGCTGAACATGTGCGTGCGCGCCTGGCCGCCCTGTATCCGCAGTGTAGCGTTGAAATTCTCGGCATGACCACACGCGGCGACCAGATTCTGGACCGCGCCCTGTCCAAGGTAGGCGGCAAGGGCCTGTTCGTCAAGGAGCTGGAAGTGGCGATGGAAGAAGGCCGCGCCGACCTGGCCGTGCATTCGCTGAAAGACGTGCCGATGGAGTTGCCAGAAGGCTACAGCCTGGCCGCCATCCTCGAGCGCGAAGACCCGCGCGATGCGTTTGTATCGAACGACTACGCCAGCCTGGCCGAGTTGCCGCACGGCGCCGTGGTCGGCACCAGCAGCTTGCGCCGCCAGTCGCTGATCGCCGCGCGCTACCCGCACCTGACGATCCTGCCACTGCGCGGCAACCTCGATACGCGTTTGGGCAAGCTGGACCGTGGCGATTACGCCGCCATCATCCTCGCCGCCGCCGGTCTGAAACGCCTGGGCCTGGCATCGCGCATCCGCGCCGTGCTGGCGCCGGAAGACAGCCTGCCGGCCGCAGGACAGGGCGCCATGGCGATCGAAATCCGCAGCGGCCGCGTCGACGGCGCCGACCTGGTGCGCCTGCTGGCGCCGCTGAACCACACGGCCACGGCGCAAGCCGTCACGGCCGAGCGCAAGGTGTCGAAGATTTTCGGCGGCAGCTGCCAGATTCCGCTGGCCGCGTTTGCCACCGTCGAGGGCGAACAGATGCGCTTGCGCGCCATGGTCGCCACGCCCGATGGCGCGCGCATGGCCAGCGCCGACGTCAGTGGCCCGGCCAGCGCGCCGGAACAGCTGGGCGAGCAAGTAGCCGAACTGCTGCGCGGGCAAGATGCCGCCGGCATCCTCGCCTCGTGCGCGGTCACGCCCGACAACCATGAAGGCCTGGCGCCGCATGCCTGACAGCGTGGTGATCACGCGGCCTGCGGCGCAGGCGGGGCCGCTGGCCGCCAGAATTGCGGCGCTGGGCTGGCCCGTGACCCTGCTGCCGCTGCTGGAAATCCACGCGCTGGACGGCGAGGACGAATGCGCGCAGCTGCAAGCCGTGCTGGCGCGCCTGGCGCAATACGACCTGGTGGCGTTTGTTTCGCCCAACGCCATCGATTGCGTCTTTGCGCACCTGCCCGCCTGGCCGCCTGGCGTGCCGCTGGCCGTGGTGGGCGAGGGCAGCAAGATGGCCTTGGCCGCGCATGGCGTCACGCACGCCAACGCCAGCATCACCAGCCCGTTTGACACGGCGCGCAGCGATTCCGAACATCTGTTGCTGGCGCTGGACTTGCCGGCCCTGCGCGGCAAGCGCGTGCTGATCGTGCGCGGCGACGGCGGACGCGACTATCTGGCTGACGGCTTGCGCGCCGCCGGCGCCCAAGTCGAGTTCGTCACGGCTTACCGCCGCAAGGTGCCAACGCTGACGCCAGCCTTGCGCGCGACCCTGGAAAACCTGTTGCAGCATAATAATGACTGGATCATCACCAGCTCGGAAGCGCTGCGCGGTTTGCTGGCGCTGCTGGGCGAAATGGGCGATGAAAAGATGGCTGTTGTGAAAATGCAACAGCAGCATTTGATCGTGCCGCACGCGCGCATTGCACAAACGGCGGCGGCCCTGGGTTTTGCCCGTGTCACCTTGACAGGATCAGGCGACGCAGGAGTGCTCGCCGCGTTACAATCACGACCATGAACGAAATGCCTACACTCTCCGAACCGAATGCAACGCCTGGCAGCGCCGTGAAGACGGCGCCGCAGGCGGCCGACCAACCTGCTGGCCGCGCGCCGACCTTGCTCGAACAGCTGCAAAAGCCCATGAGCATCGCCGTCATCGTGCTGGCCGTGCTGCTGGCTGCGCAAAGCTGGTCGACCAGCAAGCAGATCCGCAACCTGCGCGAAGAAGTGGCCAAGCGCCTGCAAAAGGGCGATGTCAGCAACGCCGAAACGGGCGTGCTGGCGCGCAACGTGCAAGAAGGCACGAAAGAGCTGCAAATCAAGGTGGGCGCGCTGGAAAACCGCCAGAGCGAAACGCAAAGCCAGCAGCTGGCGCTGGAACAACTGTATAACGACTTGTCGAAGAACCGCGACGAGTGGGCGCTGACGGAAATCGAGCAAGTGCTGTCGACGGCCAGCCAGCAGCTGCAACTGGCCGGCAACGTGCCCGGTGCACTGATCGCCCTGCAAAACGCCGACCGCAGCCTGTCGCGTTCCGACAAGCCGCAATTCATCACCATCCGCCGCGCCATCGGGCGCGACATGGAAAAACTCAAGGCCCTGCCCAGCGTCGATTCGACGGGCGTGGCCCTGCGCCTCGACGCCGTGATCGCCCAGATCGACGCCTTGCCGATGCTGTCCGACGAAACGCCGGCCTTGCCGGCCGCGCCGGAAAAACCGGGCAAGGCCAAGGCCAAGCCCGTGCGCGATGCCAGCGGCAAGCTGGTCGGACCGCCGGCGCCGGAACCGCTGCTGCAAACAGTGCGCGACGGCTTCAATACCTGGAGCGGCGACATGTGGAATGACGTGCGTCAATTGATCCGCATCCGCCGGGTCGATACGCCGGAAGCGCTGATGCTGTCGCCGACGCAATCGTATTTCTTGCGGGAAAACGTCAAGCTGCGCCTGCTGAATGCCCGCATGGCCTTGTTGTCGCGCAATGAAACGGCATTCAGGAATGACTTGATCGCCGCCCAGGATGCGCTGGCCAAGTATTTCGACACCCGCGCCAAGAACACGCAGACGGCGCAAGCCCTGTTGCGCCAGGTGCAGGGCAGCAACCTGGCCATCGAAATGCCAACCTTGTCCGACAGCCTGGCGGCTGTGCGCAACTACAAAGCGAAGTCCTGAGCCCATGCGTCTATTTCTCTGGTTACTCGCCCTGATGGCCGCGGCGATCGGTATCGCCGTGACGGCCCGTTTCAACCCCGGCAACGTGGTACTGTTCTATCCGCCGTACCGCATCGATTTGTCGCTGAACTTCTTCCTGCTGCTGCAGGTCGTGCTGTTCGTGCTGCTGTACCTGCTGGTACGCGCCGTGCGCGGCACCGTGCGCATGCCGGCGCAAGTGGCGGCCTATCGCCAGCGCAAGCGTGAACGCGATGGCAACAAGGGCTTGCGCGAAGCCTTGAAAGCCCTGTTCGAAGGCCGTTTCGGCCATGCGGAAAAAGCCGCCCTGCGCGCCGCCGAGCTGGAAGAAAATGCCGGCCTGGCCGCGCTGATCGGCGCGCGCGCCGCGCACCGCATGCGCCAGTCCGAGCGCCGCGACAGCTGGCTGGCCCGTGTCGAAGGCGATGCCAGCCTGAAGACGGCCCGTTTGATGACGGTGACGGAATTGCTGGTCGACGACCACCAGCCGGAAGCGGCCCTGGCGGCCGTGCGCGAACTCAATGCCAGCGGCACGCGCCATATCCACGCGCTGCAATGGTCGCTGAAGGCCGAGCAGCAGGCGAAGAACTGGCCGGAAGTGCTGCGCCTCGTGCGTTCGCTCGACAAGCACCGCGCCCTGCATCCGGCCCTGTCGTCGCGCCTGCGCGAGCTGGCCTACGACCATTTGCTGTCCGACCCCTCGCATGACGCCGAATCGTTGATGCGCGTCTGGTCCACCGTGCCCAGCAGCGATCGGGTCAAGCCATATATCGCCTGCCGCGCCGCCACGGCCCTGAATGCGCGCAGCCTGCACGATGAGGCGCGCCTCGTGTGCGAAGAGTCGCTGGCCGCCGACTGGGATGAGCGCGTCGTGCGCGCCTACCGCGAAGCGGCGGCGCCCGCCGGCACGCCGGCCCTGCTGCTGCAGATCGAGCATTGCGAGCAATGGATGAAACAGCGTCCGCTGGATGCGGAACTGGCGCTGACCCTGGGTACCCTGTGCCTCAAGCAAAAACTGTGGGGCAAGGCCCAGCGTCACCTGGAGCAGGCTTTGTCGGACGCAAACGAGCCGCAAATGGTGCGCGACGCCCACCTGAAGCTGGCGCAGATGCACGATGCCTTGCAGCAGACGGAACAGGCCGCCGCGCATTACCGGCAGTGCGCGCTGGCGACCATCCTGTAAGCCATTTCATCAGACGTAAAAAAGCCGTTCAGTGCAGACTGAACGGCTTTTTTTTGCGCTGTTACCTTGCTACTTTACTTCTTCGAGCTTTACTTCTTCGCTGCGGCAGTGCCTTCCGGCAAGGCATACGCGACCAGGGTATCGCTCATCTTCGTGCCCAGCGAGCCGTGGCCGCCAGCCATGACGACGACGAACTGGCGTCCCGACTTGTTCGACACATAGCTCATCGGCGTAGCCTGGCCACCTGCCGGCAAGCGCGCTTTCCAGAGTACTTTACCGTTGCTGACATCGTAGCCGCGGATATAGTAGTCGAGCGTGCTGCTGAGGAAGGTCACGCCGCCACCGGTGGTGACCATGCCGCCCAAGCTGGGCACGCCCAGTGGCAAGGGAATCGGCACGGGACCGCTGTCGCGCGTGGTGCCGTTCTTGTGCATCCACACTTTTTTCATGGTGCGCAGGTCGACGGCGGCCACATAGCCCCACGGCGGTGCCTGGCATGGGAAGCCCAGTGGCGACAAAAAGGCCTTGATTTCCACGGCGAACGGGACGCCCGTCTGTGGCTGCAAGCCCATTTCGCCGCCCGTGCCGCCCTTGGCCGTCGTTTCGGCGCGTGGCACGAGTTTTTCCAGGAAGCCCATGTAGTCAGGGTTGACGATCAACAACTGGCGCACGGGATCGATGGCCGCGCCGCCCCATTCGAAGATGCCCAAGGGGCCCGGCGAGATGACGGCGCCCTTGCCAGCCGTTTGCGGCGTGAACGGGCCTTCATAGCGGCGTTCCTTGAAAATGATGCGGCAGACGAGCTGGTCGAACGGCGTGGTGCCCCACATGTCCGCTTCGCTGATATTGCGCTCAGGCAAGAAGGTCAGGGCGGAGAACGGCTGCGTGGGCGACAAGGTGTCGCCAGCGGCAGGATTACTCGTCGGCACAGGTTTTTCCGGCGCCGGCACGACCAGGCTGCCATCGCGGCGGTCGATCACGTAGATATCGCCGCGTTTCGTCGTGGCAACAACCGAGGGAACTTTGCCTTTCGGCGTGTCGATGTCGACCAGCGAAGGTTGGCCGCCGATATCCATGTCCCAGATATCGTGGTGCACGGTCTGGTACACCCAGCGCACTTTTCCGGTCGCCAGGTCCAGCGCGACGATGGCGCTGTTGAATTTCTCGCCATTCTTGTTGCGGTTGCCGCCCCAGGTATCGGGGGTTTCATTGCCCATCGGAATGTACACCATGCCCAGCTTTTCATCGATGCTGGCCACGCCCCACGAGTTGGGCGAGTTGTTGGTGTAGTTCTTGCCTTCAGGGAAGGGCTTGGTATCTTCCGGCGTGGCCGGGTCCCAGTTCCACAGCAGCTTGCCGGTGACGGGATCGTAACCGCGGATCACGCCCGATGGTTCTTCCGTCGAATGGTTGTCTGTCACGCTGGCGGCGATCACGGCCACGTTTTGCGCCACGGCCGGCGGGGACGTGGGCATCAGGAAACCGCGCTTGATCATGGCCATGTTTTTATACAGGTTGACGACGCCGTTGTTGCCAAAGCTCTTGCACGACTCGCCCGTATCGGCGTTGACGGCGATCATGGTGCCATCCATGGTCGGCGCCAGGATGCGGCGCGGACATTCCATGCTGGCAGCTTCGGGGGCCGGATTGTTTTTGGCACGCCCCGCGTTCACGTCCCAGTAGGCCACGCCGCGGCAGATCATGTGCTGGTAGCTGGCCGCATCGCGGTTGATCTTCGGATCGTGGCGCCAGATTTCCTTGCCCGTGTCCGGGTTCAGGGCGATGACGATATTGTGCGGCGTGCACAGGTACAGCATGTCATTGACCTTCAGCGGCGTGACTTCATTGGCGATCTCGCCCGGGTCGTTCGGACCCTTGAAGTCGCCCGTGTGGTAGGTCCAGGCTTCTTTCAGGCCGGAAATATTGGCCGGCGTGATTTGCGCGGCCGGCGCATAGCGGTCGCCATAGCCGGAGCGGCCATACGCGGACCAGTCGTTGTGCTCGACGCCGGGAGCGAAATCTCCGGCGGCGGTGGCGGCCATGTTTTCGGCCGGCACCTCGCCATGCAGGTCATGGTAATCCTGGAACAGGGCGATGACGCCAGCGATGACGGTCAGGGCCACGGCAGCGCTGAGCGCCATCTTGCCCGCTTGCGGCTGTTTCTCGGCGGCGGGTGGGGCCAGGCGGCGGCTGACGAAGGGCAGCAGCAGCCAGACGGCGGCGACAAACCAGATGTCGAGGCGTGGCAGCAATTGCCACCAGTCGAATTTCACTTCAATCACGGACCAGATGAGGGTGGCGATCAGCAGCAGCGCCATGAACGCTTGCGCGCTGCGCTTGCCTTTGAAGACGAGCACGCCTGCGATCAGCATACCGATGCCGGCCAGCAAGTAGTACCAGGAGCCGCCGAGCGTGGCCAGCCAGATGCCGCCGCCCAGCAGGGCGAGGCCGAACAGAACGAAAATAACGCCGGTGACCTTTAATAAAGGACCGGGCCGGAAAGAGGGAATCATCATATTCCTTTTTGCAAGGATTTATCGGTGGCGCGTTGATGCGCCATATTGAATTCAGGGAGAGCGTCGATTGCAGAATATACAAAGTTTGGAATCACCAGAATGTGACAGTTTATCAGAATTGGTGATTATCTTCTGGTCGCGCCCTTTTTTGGCTGGGGAGCTATTTGAATCAAATACATGCTTCAAATAAGCGCAAATATTATGCTGGAAGAGTGGATTGCGGGGCTGCGCAAGCGTTCGGCGTAGCATGGTGAAGCGCCTGCGTCATTATGCGAAGACATCGCGGGATGAATGATGGTGAGATTGTTGTTATAAATCGCTGTAATAAATGCAATTCGTCTTATAATAACCATGCCTGCTGCAGGGTGATATTGAAATGAAAATGCACAGGTATTCAAGATATTATCTGTGGAGTGGTCGTAGTATTACTTAGGTGTTTCTACTTATTGTTTCCGGCAGCCTGTTTATTCTTTCGCTGGCAGGCTGCGGTGACCAGCGGAGCGTGCATGCCACTGTTGTTGGCTTGTTGCGCAAAACGCCGGCTGGCCGCTGCTGCATCGCACAAGCCGCCTGTACTTCGCTATAATTGCGCGGTTAAAACACAATCCGCTAATGAGGAACCCCATGAGTTTGAATAACGTCTCTTCCGGCCGCGACCTGCCGAACGATTTCAACGTCGTCATCGAAATCCCGATGAATGCCGATCCGATCAAGTACGAAGTCGACAAGGAAAGCGGCGCGATCTTCGTCGATCGCTTCATGGGTACCGCCATGCATTACCCGTGCAACTACGGCTATGTGCCGAACACCCTGTCGCCGGATGGCGACCCGGTTGACGTGCTGGTCATCACCCCGTTCCCGCTGATCCCGGGCGTGGTCGTGCGCTGCCGTCCTATCGGCGTGCTGAAAATGACCGACGAGTCGGGCGAAGACGCGAAAGTGCTGGCCGTGCCAGTCGACAAGGTCCTGTCGATCTACAGCCACTGGCAAAAGCCGGAAGATCTGAATGAGCTGCGCTTGCGCCAGATCCAGCATTTCTTTGAGCACTACAAAGATCTGGAAAAAGGCAAATGGGTCAAGATCGACGGCTGGTATGGTCCTGACGTGGCCAAGGAAGAAATCCTGAACGGCGTCGCCGCCTACAAGGCAGATGCTGCAAAAGCATAAATAACGGGGCGCTTCACTGCCGCTCACCGTTCAAAACGCTCCCCGCCAGCGATGGCCGGGAGCGTTTTTACTTTTCTAGCTGCGAAACGGGCTGTGCTCGTTCAATTCATCGAGGTAGGCATCGATGCCGCCCCGTTCGCGTTCGAGGAAGCGCTGCACGGCGTCGGCGAAGGCCGGGTGCGCCAGCCAGTGGGCCGACCAGGTCTTTTGCGGCAGGAAGCCGCGCGCCATCTTGTGCTCGCCCTGGGCGCCCCCTTCGAAGGTGGCGATGCCGTTGGCGATGCAAAATTCCAGCGGCTGGTAGTAGGCCGTCTCGAAATGCAAACAGGGTACGTGCTCGAGCGCGCCCCAGTAGCGGCCATACAGGGTGTCCTTGGTATGGATCACCAGCGAGGCGGCAATGGCCCGGCCTTCGCGCTCGGCGATCACCAATAAAATGTTCTGCGGCATGCTGGCACCGATGCGCTGGAAGAACTCCAGGCTTAAGTACGGCGACGAGCGGTGTTCCGCATAGGTATTGCTGTAGCAGCGGTGGAACAGCTTCCAGTCGGCATCAACAGCATCGACGCCGCGCACCTGGCGCAGGGTCACGCCCGCTTCGCGCACCTTGCGCCGTTCGGCGCGGATATTCTTGCGTTTCTTGTGTTCCAGGGTGGCGAGGAATTGCTCGAAATCCGTGTAGCCGGGATTGAGCCAGTGAAACTGCACGCCACTACGCATCAGGTAGCCGGCTTCTTCCAGTTGGCGCGCTTCGCTTTCCGGCGGGAACAGGATGTGGCAGGACGACACCTTGCTGGCTTGCTGCTGCGTCTGCAGGAAGGCCAGCAGGGCGGCGCGGGCTTCCCCATCGCGGGCCAGCAAGCGCGTGCCGCTCACGGGCGTAAAGGGAATAGCCGACAACAGTTTCGGGTAATATTCCAGGCCATGCTGCTGATACGCGTCGGCCCAGGCCCAGTCGAACACGTATTCGCCATACGAGTGCGTTTTGAGGTACAGGGGCAGGGCGGCGGCCAGGGTCTCGCCTTGCCACAGCACCAGGTAATTCGGCTGCCAGCCCGTGTCCGCGCTGGCGCAGCCGGACTCGTGCAGCGCGTGCAGGAAGGCATAGGAAAGGAAGGGAGTGGCATCCTGCTGGCTGGCCAGCAGTTCAGACCAGGCCGCTTCGCCAATTTCAGCCAGGGTAGAGACGATAGCCGTGCGATAATTCATTGTTGTAGTGTGCATTCATCACTCTCGGGGCGCCGCCGTCAGCCTGCGCGCCCCTGTCTTGTTTAATAGAACGAAAATATCCATCATCATCATGACAGTCAAAGTCGCAATTGCTCAAATGAATAGTACGGTCGGCGATCTGGCCGGCAACCGTGCCAAGATCTTCGACCTTTCCCGCCGCGCCTTTGAAGCGGGCGCCGATATCGTGCTCACCCCGGAACTGTCGCTGGTCGGCTATCCACCCGAGGACTTATTACTGCGCAATGCATTCTACGCAAAAACGCAGGAAGCGTTTGCGGGCCTGGCCGCGGACCTGGCGCAGTTCACCGATTTGCACGTGGTGGTGGGCTTGCCGCTGCAGGACGAGAAGGGCGTGCGCCACAATGCCGCCTCCGTGCTGGTCAATGGCGAAGTGCTGGGCACCTACCGCAAGCACGACTTGCCCAATACCACCGTTTTCGATGAAAAGCGTTATTTCACCTCGGCGGACCAGGCTTTCGTATTTGGCGTGAAGGGTGTGCGTTTCGGCATCAATATCTGCGAAGACACGTGGTTCGAGCACGCGCCGATGCGCGCCCGCGCGGCTGGCGCGCAAGTGCTGCTGGTGCCGAACGGCTCGCCGTATCACATGAACAAGCAGCATCTGCGCTATGAAACCATGCGCAAGAACGTCAGCGCGCAAGGCATGGCCCTCGTGTACGCTAACCTGGTCGGTGGCCAGGATGAGCTGATTTTTGACGGCGACTCGTTCGTCATGGACGCGGCCGGCACGATTTGCGCCCAGTTGCGCCACTTCGAGGAAGACTTGCAGCTGGTCGAGTTCGACGGCGCCACGCCCGTGCCGCAGCCGCTGGCCACGCCGTTGACGACGGAAGCGCAGGTGTACCAGGCGCTGGTGCTGGGCGTGCGCGACTATATCGGCAAGAATGGTTTCCCTGGCGTGCTGATCGGCATGTCGGGCGGCGTCGATTCCGCGCTGACCCTGGCCATCGCCGTCGACGCGCTGGGCGCCGACAAGGTGCGCGCCGTGATGATGCCGTCGCAATTTACGGCCGATATCTCGTGGATCGATTCGCGCGACATGGTAAAACGCCTCAATGTGCGCTACGATGAAATTCCGATCAAGCAAACCTTCGACGCCTTCCGCGCCACCCTGGCCGGTGAGTTCGCGGGGCTGGCGGAAGACGCGACGGAAGAAAACATCCAGGCGCGCATCCGCGGCACCTTGCTGATGGCCCTGTCGAACAAGCATGGCAGCATCGTGCTGACGACGGGTAACAAGAGCGAGATGGCGGTCGGCTATTGCACCCTGTACGGCGACATGGCGGGCGGCTTTGCCGTCATCAAGGATATCGCCAAGACGCTTGTGTACCGCCTGTGCGCGTACCGCAACAGTGTCTCGGACGTGATTCCCGAGCGCATCCTGACGCGCGGACCGTCGGCAGAGCTGCGCGCCGACCAGCTGGACCAGGATTCCTTGCCGCCGTATGACGTACTCGACGGCATCATGCAGCTGTACATGGAAGAAAACCGGCCGATCGCCGAGATTATCGAGGCTGGCTACCCGCCGGCCGATGTGGCCCGGGTCACGCGCCTGATCAAGATCAATGAATACAAGCGGCGCCAGTCGCCGGTGGGTATCCGCGTCACGCACCGTGGCTTCGGCCGCGACTGGCGCTACCCGATTACCTCGAAATTCTACGAATAACGTGGGGAACCCCGCCAAACCTACTGCGCAGCTCACTACCGGGCATCCGTTGCTCACCGTACTAAAGTACGGCTCCGCTACTCAACCCGGTATTGAACTTGCTCGCTACGGTTTTGCGGGGTCCCGTTAAGCCAGCTAATGAAGAACTGACGATTACCAATAAGGAGAAAGCCATGAAACAGATTACCGCCATCATCAAACCATTCAAGCTCGACGAAGTACGCGAGGCCCTGGCCGATGTGAACGTGACGGGCTTGACCGTGACGGAAGTGAAGGGCTTTGGCCGCCAGAAGGGCCATACCGAGCTGTACCGTGGCGCCGAGTACGTGGTCGACTTCTTGCCGAAAGTCAAAGTCGAAGTGGTGGTGGACGACAGCGTGTCGGAACTGGTGGTCGACGCCATCATCAAGGCGGCCCGCACGGGCAAGATTGGCGATGGCAAGATTTTCGTGCGCGACGTGGAGCAAGTCATCCGCATCCGCACGGGTGAAACGGGTCCGGACGCGGTGTAAGTCTGGGTCAACAATGTTGTCGGATTACGGTCCTTCAGACCTAATCCGACCTACGCGATGTATCGCTTGTCTGGCCGTAGGTCGGCTTAGCGCGCCAGCGCGTAAGCCGACGCTGCTGAGCCACCAAAGCTGCCGGATTGCGCAGCAGCGCGCTTCACCGCCCCAAGCGCATGTCGAATTTCCAGCATATCAGGCGCAGTATCGTGATGCCGCTGGCGCTGGTCCACAGCGCGAAGTCGTGCTGGGCGCCGAAGTGCATCTGCAATAAATAAGCCCAGCAGCCGAAAAAGGCGCAAATGGCGTAGGGTTTGCCGTCGCGAAATACCATCGGCACTTCATTGCAGACGATGTCGCGCATCACGCCGCCAAAAATCCCCGTAATCACCCCCATCATCGAGGCGATGAAGAGCGGCATGCCGGCGCGCGTCGCTTCGGCCACGCCCGCGATGGCGAACATGCCCAGGCCGATGGCGTCGGCGATGACGATCAGGCGTTCCGAGACGATCTGGCGCAAATGCTGGATCAAGGGCGCGGCCGTCAGGGCCAGCACGAAAATCAGAATCGCGTATTCCTGGTGCGAGACCCAGAACAGGGGCCGCTTGTCGAGCAGGATGTCGCGCAGGGTGCCGCCGCCGAACGCCGTGATGAAGGCCACGACGAATACGCCGACCAGGTCCATGCGCTTGCGGCGCGCTTCGATGAAGCCGGAAAATGCGCCCACCAGGATGGCGATGACCTCGATGATCTTGATCAGCGAGCCAGGCGGTAGTTGGGGTGGCATCATGGGGGGAGCGCGTGCACGAGACGCTAAGCAGGAAATAATTGTCACAGGTTAACATGACACGGCCCCGAATGGTGACAAACGGGGCCGTGCGCGTGGGCTAACTTGTTACTGAATTGTAATTTCTTGCTGCGGTGCTCAGCGGATGGGCTGCAGGGCGGAAGAAAGCAATACGACAAGGGCGCCATCGCCCCCTTCGGAGCGGCGCGCCTGGCAAAAGGCGATGACTTCATCCTTTTGCACGAGCCAGCTGTGCACCATCGATTTCAAGACCGGTTCCTGGCCTTTCGAGCCAAAACCCTTGCCGTGGATCACGCGCACGCAGCGCAGCTTGCGCCGCGTTGCCTGGTTCAAGAAGGCGCCGATGCCGTCGCGCGCCTCGTCGCGGCGCAAGCCGTGCAAATCCAGCTCATCCTGGATGGGCCAGTGGCCCTTGCGCATCTTTTTCACCACGTCCGGTCCCACGCCGGGGCGGGCGTAGTTCAGGGCCGGATCGTTTTCCAGGTAATGGTCGACCTCGAACAAGTCCGACAGCGACTCGCGCAGCACGGCCGCATGGTCCTCTTCGGGCGTCAGCTTGCGCGCCGGCTGCTGGGCCGCCATGGCGCCCGCCTTGGGCACGCTGGGCACGTAGCGGTCCGACTCGGGCAGGCGCTTGACGCCGCCGATGCTGGCCTTGAACAGATTGCTTTCCACGGCCTGCACCTTGACCTGCTGGGCGCGCTCAGCCGCGGCTTGCGCGCGCGCATCGGCCTGCTCCTTGAGCTGCTTGCTGACCGCTTTCAGGTCGGCAAAGTCTTTCATCGACGCCATGCGACGCTTACTCCTGGCCTTCCAGGTAGCGCTGGGCGTCCAGTGCTGCCATGCAACCGGTGCCGGCGCTGGTGATCGCCTGGCGGTAGATATGGTCTTGCACATCGCCCGCGGCGAACACGCCCGGCGCGCTGGTGGCGGTGGCCATGCCTTCCAGGCCGGTTTTCGTCTTGATGTAGCCGTTGTGCATGTCCAGCTGGCCTTCGAAGATGCCCGTGTTCGGTTTGTGGCCGATGGCGATGAACACGCCGTGCACGCTCAATGCTTCGACCTTGCCATCGATGGTCGACTTGATGTTCAAGCCCGTCACGCCGCTGTCGTTGCCCGTCACTTCTTCCAGGGTGTGGTTATATTTCAACACGATCTTGCCTTCGGCAACCTTGGCGTTCAGGCGGTCGATCAAAATCGCTTCGGCGCGGAACTTGTCGCGGCGGTGGATCAGCGTGACTTTATTGGCGATGTTCGACAGGTACAGCGCTTCTTCTACGGCCGTATTGCCGCCGCCGACGACGGCTACTTCCTGGTTGCGGTAGAAGAAGCCATCGCAGGTGGCGCAGGCGGACACGCCCTTGCCCATAAAGTGCGCTTCGGATGGCAGGCCCAGGTATTGCGCGGATGCGCCCGTGGCGATGATCAAGGTGTCGCACGTGTATTCGTGGCTGTCGCCTTTCAGGCGGATCGGCTTTTCGTTGAGGAAGGTGGTGTGGATATGGTCAAACACGATTTCCGTATTGAAACGCTCGGCATGCTGGAGCAAGCGCTGCATCAGGTCCGGGCCTTGCACGCCCATCGGGTCGCCGGGCCAGTTTTCCACGTCCGTGGTGGTCATCAACTGGCCGCCCTGTTCCACGCCGGTGACCAGCATCGGGTTCAGGTTGGCGCGGGCGGCGTAGACGGCGGCGCTGTAGCCGGCTGGGCCGGAGCCGAGGATCAAAACGCGGGCGTGTTTGGTAGTGGTCATGGGAGGCTTCTCTATGAGTGGGGTCTGTCCGAATTGGGGGCATACGCGCGAAGAACAAGGGCGTATTGCGCTTGCGCAAGCAATCCACGATTATAGACCAAGCCGCCTGTAGCGACGAATCGTGGGGCCGTCCGGGGCATATATGGCTTAGAATACTTCCTTATTATGGGAAATTCCCTTTCAGAAACATTTATCACCTTGCAGCGCTTCCCAGAATGACTAAACCAGCCCAGGCCAATCAAAATAGCTACACCCGTAAACCGGTCGAACGCCGGCCTCTGCCGAACCGGCTGGTGCGGCTGCTGTCCGAGGCGCGCTGGTTCGCGCTGGCCGCGTTTGCCCTGTATTTCGTGCTGATACTGGCCAGCTTCAACAAGCTCGACCCGGGCTGGTCGCACGCGACCTCCGTCGACAAGGTGGCCAACCTGGGCGGCAAGCTGGGGGCGACCTTTTCCGATTTGTTGCTGTATATCTTCGGCTTTTCCGCCTGGTGGTGGTGCATCTGGCTGCTGCGCACGGTATGGAATGGCTATCGCCGCCTGAGCAAGCGCTTCCTGCTGGAAGAGGAAGAGGTGGAGCGCGAACACCATGTCGAGATGCTGATCCGCATCGTCGGCTTCTCCATCATGCTGATTGGCAGCATGGGCCTGGAATACCTGCGCATGGCGAAAAGCCTGCACGTGCAGCTGCCGCGCGAGCCGGGCGGCGTGCTGGGCCAGCTGGTGGGCCACTCGGCCCACGTGGCCTTCGGTTTCACGGGCGCCACTTTATTACTGTTGCTGCTGTTCGGCCTGGGTTTCAGCCTGTTCTTCCACGTTTCTTGGTTGCAAGTGGCCGAACGCATCGGCGGCGCCATCGAAGACGCCTTCAACTGGTTCGTGCTGCGCTACCAGG
Organism: Janthinobacterium sp. 78; assembly: GCF_003096775.1. Classification (NCBI taxonomy): domain Bacteria; kingdom Pseudomonadati; phylum Pseudomonadota; class Betaproteobacteria; order Burkholderiales; family Oxalobacteraceae; genus Janthinobacterium; species Janthinobacterium sp. 78. The sequence continues at coordinate 2,280,198 of NZ_QENT01000001.1, forward strand.
ACCGTGAAGACCGCCGCCAGGGCGAAGTGGCCGCCGTGCGCCGCGACGAAGTGGTGGTCATCGAACGCGCCAAGCATGTGGAAAAGCACGTGGCCGCGCCGCCCGTGAAGATCGAGCCGCAGGTGGTGAGCGTGGTGAAATCGGAGCGCGTGGAAAAGGAGCGCCAGGCGCATCTGTTTGACACCCCCGGCGACGGCAAGCTGCCGCCGCTGTCCCTGCTCGACGAGGCGCCGCCCGTGGTGGAAACGGTGTCCGTGGAAACCCTGGAATTTACGAGCCGCCTGATCGAAAAGAAATTGTCGGACTTTGGCGTCGATGCCAAGGTAGTGGTCGCTTACCCCGGCCCTGTGGTGACGCGCTATGAAATCGAGCCGGCCACGGGCGTCAAAGGCAGCCAGATCGTCGGCCTGGCGCGCGACCTGGCCCGTTCGCTGTCGCTGACGTCGATTCGTGTGGTGGAAACCATTCCCGGCAAGAATTACATGGCGCTGGAACTGCCGAACAGCAAACGCCAGATCGTGCGCCTGACGGAAATCCTCGGCTCCAAGGTCTACAACGATGGCGTGTCGAGCCTGACGATTGCGCTGGGCAAGGATATCGCCGGCAAGCCCGTCGTGGCCGATCTGGCCAAGATGCCCCATTTGCTGGTGGCCGGTACCACCGGTTCCGGTAAGTCCGTGGGCATCAATGCGACGATTTTGTCGCTGCTGTACAAATCCGACCCGCTCGACGTGCGCCTGATCCTGATCGATCCGAAGATGCTGGAAATGTCCGTCTATGAAGGCATCCCGCACTTGCTGGCGCCCGTCGTGACCGACATGCGCCAGGCGGGCCACGCGCTGAACTGGGCCGTGAACGAGATGGAACGCCGCTACAAGCTGATGAGCAAGATGGGCGTGCGTAACCTGGCCGGCTACAACGCGAAGATTGCCGACGCGAAAAAGCGCGAAGAGCACATCCCGAATCCGTTCAGCCTGACGCCGGACTCGCCGGAACCACTGGATAAACTGCCGACCATCGTCATCATCATCGACGAGCTGGCCGACTTGATGATGGTGGTGGGTAAAAAAGTCGAGGAATTGATCGCGCGTATCGCGCAAAAGGCGCGCGCCGCCGGTTTGCACTTGATTCTGGCCACGCAGCGCCCATCTGTAGACGTGATTACGGGCCTCATCAAGGCGAATATCCCCACGCGTATCGCCTTCCAGGTCTCGTCGAAGATCGACTCGCGCACGATTCTCGACCAGATGGGCGCGGAAGCCTTGCTGGGCATGGGCGACATGCTGTACATGCCGCCCGGCACCGGCTTGCCGATGCGCGTGCACGGCGCGTTTGTGTCCGATGAAGAAGTCCACCGCGTTGTCAGCTATTTGAAGCTGCAGGGCGAACCGAACTACATCGAGGGCATCCTCGAAGGCGGCACCCTGGAAGGCGATGGCGCCGAAGGCGGCGCGCCGGGCGAGGGGGGCGGCGAGGCCGATGCCCTGTACGACCAGGCGGTGGCGGTGGTGCTGAAAAACCGCCGCGCCTCGATTTCGCTGGTGCAGCGTCATTTGCGCATCGGCTACAACCGCGCCGCCCGTCTGCTCGAGCAGATGGAGCAGAGCGGGGTGGTATCAACCATGCAATCCAATGGCAACCGGGAAATCCTGGTGCCGGCGGCGAGTAGTGAACAAGGGTAAAACAGAATGAAGAACACGACTTTCGCAACAAAAATGATCATCGGCGCGGCCAGCGTCGCCTGCAGCCTGCTGTTCGCCGCCAGCGCCTCGGCCAGCGCGCTGGAGCAATTCAAGAGCTTTGCGGCCGGCACCAAGTCGGCCAAAGGCGAGTTCGTGCAGCGGCAAGTCAAGAAGGCGGACGCCAGCGGCAAGGCGAAAGTATCGACCCCCGCCAGCGGCACGTTTGAATTCGCCCGTCCAGGCAAGTTCATCTGGACCTATCTGAAGCCGTACGAGCAATTGCTGCAAGCCGATGGCGACAAGCTGTATATCTACGACAAGGATTTGAGCCAGGTGACAGTCAAGAAGCTGGGCGACGCGCTCGGTTCCTCGCCAGCGGCCATCTTGTTCGGCAGCAACGACCTGGAAAAGAACTTTACGTTGGCCGAAGCGGGCACGCGCGATGGCCTGGAATGGCTGAAAGCCACGCCGAAAGCCAAGGACACGACCTTCGATGAAATCACCATCGGCCTGCGCAATGGCGTGCCGGAAGCGATGGAATTGCGCGATTCGTTCGGGCAGACCTCGGTGCTGTCGTTCAAGAATTTCCAGAAAAATCCGGCCTTGTCTGCCAATCACTTTAAATTTGTCATGCCCAAGGGCGCGGACGTCATCAACAATTAAGACTGTCGCGCGTTGCGTATGAGCCAGCCTCGCAGCGATGCGGGGCTTTTGCATTCTTATTAGGTAACTCATTATGGCGGATCTCTTTTCCACCGCACCGCGCCAGCCGCTGGCCGAAGCCTTGCGGCCTGCTACCCTCAACGAAGTCATCGGCCAGACGCATTTGCTGGGCGTGGGCAAGCCGCTGCGCCTCGCATTCGAGGCGGGCAAGGCCCATTCGATGATCTTGTGGGGGCCGCCCGGCGTGGGCAAGACCACCCTGGCGCGCCTGATGGCGAACGCCTTCGACAGCGAATTCATCGCCCTGTCGGCCGTGTTTGCCGGCGTGAAAGATATTCGCGCAGCCATGGACCAGGCGCGCCACAGCCTGGACCAGTTCGGCAAGCACACCTTGTTGTTCGTCGACGAGATCCACAGGTTCAACAAGTCGCAACAGGATGCCTTGCTGCCCTTCGTCGAATCGGGCCTGGTGACGTTCATTGGCGCGACGACGGAAAACCCCAGTTTCGAAGTCAATTCGGCGCTGCTGTCGCGCGCGCAAGTGTATGTGTTGAAATCGCTCAACGAAGACGAGATGAAGCTGCTGCTGGCCAAGGCGCAATCGACGGCGCTGACGCACCTGACGTTTGACGAGGCGGCCGCCGACACCCTGATCGGCTACGCGGATGGCGATGCGCGGCGTTTCCTGAATTTATTGGAGCAGGCCGAGACGGCCGCCAGCTCGACGGGCACGACGACAATCGACGCGGCCTTTGTCGACAATGCGCTGACCCTCAATTCGCGCCGCTTCGACAAGGGGGGCGACAATTTCTATGACCAGATTTCCGCCCTGCATAAATCCGTGCGCGGTTCGAACCCGGATGCGGCCCTGTACTGGTTTTGCCGCATGATCGATGGCGGCGCCGACCCGCGGTATCTGTCGCGGCGCATCGTGCGCATGGCCTGGGAAGACATTGGCCTGGCCGACCCGCGCGCCTTGACCATGGCCAACGACGCGGCGGCAACCTATGAGCGGCTCGGTTCGCCCGAAGGCGAGCTGGCGCTGGGGCAAGCCGTGATCTATCTGGCCATCGCCGCGAAAAGCAATGCCGGCTACAACGCCTTCAATACGGCCATGGCCTTCGTCAAGAAAGACAAGTCGAAGGAAGTGCCCGTGCACTTGCGCAATGCGCCGACCAAATTGATGAAGGAACTCGGTTACGGCCACGCCTACCGCTACGCGCACGATGAACCCGATGCGTATGCGGCTGGCGAAACCTACTTCCCGGACGGCATGGCCGAGCCGGGCTGGTATCAGCCCGTGCCGCGCGGCCTGGAAAGTAAAATTGCCGACAAGCTGGCCTGGCTGCGCGAGCTGGACAGAAAAGCAGGAAAACCAGCCGGCAAGGGCTGAGGCTATAAGCCCAGCAAGCTGAAACCGTCATCCTGCGGCGCGTAGCCGACCAGCTGGCGCGTCGCTTCGATGGCCAGCCGCTTGTAGCGGTTGTCCGACACCCCATGCACGACGTGGTAGCCGGCCGGCACTTGTGCACTGACGCAGCGCGCCAGCAGCTGCACCACGTCGCGCTCGCTGATGAAGGCGGCGATGTCGCGCGCGCTGTGCTGCTGGCCTGGCGCAAAGTGGGCCACGTTGGCGATGCGCACGGCAATTGCCGTCATGCCATGCTGGTGCGCGAACGCGGAAGCCACGCCTTCGCCGAAGGCCTTGCTGGCGCCATACATGTTGGCGGGCCGGGCCGGCATGTGCTCATGCACTTGCATATCGAGCGGATAGCCCTCGATGGCTTGCGCGCTGCTGGCAAACACCACTCTTTTCACGCCCTGCGTCTGTGCCGCACGGAAGATGTTGTGCGTGCCGATGATGTTCGGCTGCAGCAATTGCGCATCGAAATCGGCGCTGGCGTGCGGCACGCCGGCCAGGTGTAGCACGACATCGGTATCCATGCAGGCGGCCAGGCAGGCGGCATAGTCGCCCACGTCGAGCTGCATGGACGGGCAGGGCGCTTCGGCCAGCTTGCCTGTGTGTAGGTCGGCCAGGCGCAGGGAAAATTCCCCGTGCCGGCGCTTCCAGAAAGCGGTGCCGATGATGCCGGCGGCGCCCGTGACGAGGACGCGCAGTGGTTTTTGAATCATGTATTCCTTGTGATTAATGTTTGAGGGCGGTGCCGATGCAGCCAGCGCAGCAGGGCGGGGCGCGGTGCGGCGGTCCCGTGCACGCGGATGCGTCCGCTACCCACGGCTTCGACCAGCACCAGGCCGTCATTCGGTATCGTGTAGCGTTCGCCGCTGCGCAGCACGCAATCCTCGAACTGGGCGTAGGCCGTGATCCACGCCATGCCGGAAAGGCATTCGATGACCCTGGCGTGCGCTTTTTCCAGGCGCAGGGGCCGTTCGCTGCGTAATTCGTGGTCGGTATGCATGGCATCGCTCCTGTTGTGCTGACAGGAACAGCTTAGGCGCTTGCCTTAAACCATGACAGATGCAGGAAAACGAAATTGTGATGATCACAGTGCCCCTTGCCGTACACTGTGCTTGTCAAAAAATCGGGCAACTGTATCTGTGCGTGCCGCGCGCGGCAGCCGCATACTGAAGGGATGAACATGAGCGCGCATTTGAATCTGTATGAGCACCTGGCCAACGAGCTGGGCGCCCTGATCGACGCGCGCGTGTTTGCGCCCGGCGACCGCCTGCCATCGATCCGCCACCTGGCACAGCAAAAACGCATTTCCGTCAGCACGGTGATGCAAGCCTTGCGCCTGATGGAAGACCGGGGGCAGGTCGACGCGCGGCCCCAGTCCGGCTATTTCGTGCGCCACCGGGCGCCGCGCCGCCCGTGCAGTGCCGACGCCCAGCATTTGAAGGAGCCGGCCTTTGTCGGCATCAATAATCTGCTGATGCGCGTGCTGAAGGACAACGAGACGGCGAATATCGTGCAGCTGGGCACGGCCTGGCCGCCGGACGAAATATTGCCGATCAAGCGCATGCAGCGCACCATCAGCTTTGTCGCGCGGCGCGAGCCCGCTTTGTTGAGCAAGGTCAGCTGCTACGACGTCAGCGAAGGCAATTTCTTGCGCCAGGTGACGCGCCGCGCGCTGGACTGGGGCAAGCTGGACCCGCACGAGATCGTCGTGACGAATTCCTGCACGGAAGCGATCAGCCTGTGCCTGCGCGCCGTGGCCAAACCGGGCGACACCATCGCCATCGAGTCGGCCACGTATTTCGTGCTGCTGCAGATGATAGAAAGTCTGGGCATGAAGGCGCTGGAAATTCCCACCGATCCGAAGACGGGGCCGTCGCTCGATGCGCTGGAGCTGGCCTTGCGCGCCGGCCTCGTGCAAGCGTGTCTGTTCGTGCCGAACGCTAACAATCCGCTCGGCTGCGTCATGCCGGAAGCAAACAAGAAGCGGCTGGCGGGCCTGCTGTCGGAATTCAATATTCCGCTGGTGGAAGATGATGTATATGGCGACCTGTGCTTTGCGCCGCAGCGTCCCTGGCCCGTGAAGGCCTATGATACGAGCGGCAACGTCTTGCTGTGCTCCTCGTTTTCCAAGGCGATCACGCCCGCCTCGCGCGTCGGCTATGTGCTGGCCGGGCGCTTCGCGCAGGAAGTGGCCTTGCTGAAAACCGTGTCGAGCGGCGCCACCAGCCATTTCTTCCAGGCCGTACTGGCCGATTTTTTGGAAGGCAGCAGCTACGACCAGCAGCTGCGCAAGATGCGGCGCACCCTGGTGCAGCGCATCGCCCGCATGTCCGACGCCGTGGTGGCCAGCTTTCCGGCCGAGTGCATGCTGTCCGAGCCGCAGGGCGGTTTCGTGCTGTGGGTGCAGATGCCGCCGCAAGTCGATGCGCTGGCCCTGCATGGCCAGGCCATCGCTGACGGCATGGCGTATATGCCGGGCCAGCTGTTCTCGGCCTCGGGCAAGTTCAGCAATTATCTGCGCCTCAATTGCGGCAATGCGTGGACGCCGCGCATCGAGCAGGCGATTGGCCGCCTGGGCCGCCTGGTGCATGAGGCCTTGTAACTATTGTTTGCGTTTCAGTGCCTGTTTTTCACCGTTCGCTCCCTGTTTTTCGCCGCTGGTCGCAAGCCGGTGGCGTTGTTTGTCGCCGTTGGCTAAAGTACCACCATACCAGCAGCAGTCAACGACGCAAACTAACCAGGAGTCACATCATGCACGCACTGAAAAACATGGAAATCACCTTTGTCGCCGCCGCCATCATCGCCATCGGCGCCAGCTTCGCCACCGCCGGCGCGAACACCGTGGAAGTGAGCGCCAGCAGCACCTTGATCGCCCAGGCTGCCGACAGCACGATGCCCGTCGTGACAGTCAGCGCCCGCCGCCTGACCGCTGCCGAAAAAGCCGCCTTTATCTGAACACAAGTTGTAAAGCGGGCGCGAGTGCCCAGCCATGCCGCCATGACGATGGTGGAGCGTGCGCAAAACTCATAAAGAACTGAACGGGTCTTGGTACAATGAGTGCTTTCGATACATCGGCACCGCCATCCACCCATGATAGATATCCAACTTCTCCGTAAAGACATCGCTACCGTCGCAGAACGCCTGGCGACGCGCAATTTCCCGCTCGACGTGGCCGGTTTTACCGCCCTCGAAGCCGAACGTAAGGCGATCCAGACGCGCACCGAGGAACTGCAGGGCAAGCGCAACGCGCTGTCCAAGCAAATCGGCATGTTGAAAGGCAAGGGGGAAGACACCTCGGCCGTGATGGCGCAAGTGGCCGGCCTGGGCGATGAGCTGAAAGCCGATGAAGCAGCGCTGACCCTGGTGCAAGCCAAGCTGAGCGACTTCATCATGGCCGTACCGAATTTGCCGCACGAATCGACGCCAGCGGGCGAAAACGAAGCGGGCAACGTGGAAGTGCGCAAGGTCGGCACGCCGCGCACGTTTGATTTTGAAGTCAAGGATCACGTCGACGTGGGCGCCCCGCTGGGCCTGGACTTCGAAGTGGCCACCAAGCTGACCGGTTCGCGCTTCTCCGTCATGAAGGGCGGCATCGCCCGTCTGCACCGCGCACTGGCGCAGTTCATGCTCAACACGCACGTGGACGAGCATGGCTACACGGAATGCTATACCCCGTACATGGTCAACGCCGACTCGCTGCGCGGCACGGGCCAGTTGCCGAAGTTCGAAGCCGATCTGTTCTCGGTGAAAAAAGGCGGCGCGGAAGGCGAGGGCGAGACCTTCTACCTGATCCCGACATCGGAAGTGACGCTGACCAATATCGCGCGCGATGAAATCCTGGCGCTCGATCAATTGCCCCTGAAAATGACGGCCCACACGCCATGCTTCCGCTCGGAAGCGGGCAGCTACGGCCGCGACACGCGCGGCATGATCCGCCAGCACCAGTTCGACAAGGTGGAAATGGTGCAAGTGGTGCATCCGGACACGTCGTACCAGGTGCTCGATGACATGGTCGGCCATGCGGAAGCGATCTTGCAACGCCTGGGCCTGCCATACCGCGTGATGTCGCTGTGCACGGGCGACATGGGTTTCGGCGCCACCAAGACCTTCGACCTGGAAGTGTGGTTGCCGGCGCAAAACACCTATCGCGAAATCTCGTCACTGTCGAATTGCGAAGCCTTCCAGGCCCGCCGCATGCAGGCGCGTTTCCGCAACGCCGCCGGCAAGCCGGAACTGGTGCACACCCTGAACGGCTCCGGCCTGGCAGTGGGTCGCACCCTGGTCGCCGTGCTGGAAAACTACCAGCAAGCAGACGGCAGCGTCGAGATCCCGGCCGTGCTGCGTCCGTATATGGGTGGCCTGACGCATTTGAAGGCTTAAAAATAGTCCTTTTCTTTTTGTTGCGGGCTGCTATAATCTTGCCTTCTCGCAGCAATGCGAGGAAAGACCGCAGTAAATGGAGAGGTGGCAGAGTGGTCGAATGTACTTGACTCGAAATCAAGCGTACGTTAAATCGTACCGTGGGTTCGAATCCCACCCTCTCCGCCAGAACAAATAGAGAAAGCTCCCGCAAGGGAGCTTTTTTTATTTGTGCCGGCGAAGAGGAGCAAGGCGCCTGCGCGCCTTGCGCGTGGGATTCGAAGCTCCGCGCATATTTGCGCGGGGCTCCCCGAATCGTCCATATAGGTTTTGGTTTTAATTGCCAGCCCCAAGTTGCAAATCGCCAATAAACCCCTACCCAACCCAACAATCCCCATGCTAAAATAGCGCCTCGTTCAAACCGGCACGCCAGTTTGAATGAATAGACCGCAGTAAACGGAGAGGTGGCAGAGTGGTCGAATGTACTTGACTCGAAATCAAGCGTACGTTAAATCGTACCGTGGGTTCGAATCCCACCCTCTCCGCCAGAATACATAGAAGAAGCTCCCGCAAGGGAGCTTTTTTTATGCCCACCACATATGCAAGCCACCAGCGCAACAAGGCAGGTAGAAAAACCGCCCAAAGCGCGCAGCGCAAGGCGATTTTTCCTTCATTCAGGCAGTAACTCCCAGCGCCCCCGCCACCTTGATCTACCTCTGCCATGGTAATCTACCGTATCCCCATCCTGCCCCCATACCAAAGCAAAGCAATGAGCCGATTCTGGAGCAACATCGTCAGCGAGCTGACCCCCTACATCCCCGGCGAGCAGCCGAAACTGCCCGACCTGGTCAAACTCAACACCAACGAAAATCCCTACGGCCCGTCGCCGCAGGTGCTGGCCGTCCTGCGTGAAGCAAGTAACGACAGCCTGCGCCTGTACCCGGACCCGTCCGCCAGCGAACTAAAGCAAACCCTGGCCGACTACCACGGCTTGACCAGCGCGCAAGTGTTCGTCGGCAATGGTTCCGACGAAGTACTGGCGCTGGCCTTCATGGCCTTGCTCAAGCACGATGCGCCGCTGTTGTTCCCCGACATCAGCTACAGCTTCTATCCCGTGTATTGCAAACTGTATGGCATCGATTACCGCACGGTAGCGCTCGACGACGCCATGCGCATCCGCCCGGAAGACTATCAGGGGCCGTGCGGCGCCATCATCTTCCCCAATCCCAACGCGCCCACGGGCGTGGACTTGCCGCTGGCCGGCGTGGAAGCGATGTTGCGCGCCCATCCCGACGCGGTGGTGGTGGTTGATGAAGCGTACGTGGATTTTGGCGGCGAAAGCGCCGTGGCCCTGGTCGAGCGTTATCCGAACTTGCTGGTGGTGCAGACGTTCTCGAAATCGCGCTCCTTGGCCGGCTTGCGCGTGGGCTGTGCCTTCGGGCATGCGGACCTGATCGAGGCGCTGGAAAGAGTCAAGAACAGTTTCAACTCGTATCCGCTGGACCGGCTGGCGCTGGCAGGCGCCGTCGCCTCGCTGCACGACGAAGCGTATTTCCAGCAGACGCGCCAGGCCGTCATCGCCAGCCGCAAGCAGCTGGCGGCAGACTTGACGGCGCTGGGCTTCGAGGTGCTGCCTTCGGTGGCCAACTTCGTCTTTGCCCGCCACCCGCAGCATGACGCGGCGCAACTGGCGGCCGGCTTGCGCGCCCGCTGCGTGATCGTGCGCCACTTCAATGCACCGCGCATCAGCCAGTATCTGCGCATCAGCATCGGCAACCCGGCCGAGTGTGCAGCCTTGATGGCCGCATTGCGCGAAGTGCTTTGATCTTGCGCAAGGTAATGTAACAATAATCGGATTCATACCTCGACAGGACGGACAATATGGCAAAAGTGGCATTCATCGGTTTGGGCGTCATGGGTTTCCCCATGGCAGGTCACCTGGCGGCGGGCGGGCATGACGTCACCGTGTACAACCGCAACCCGGCCCGCGCGGCCGCCTGGCTGGAGCAGCACAAGGGCAGCAGCGCCGCCACGCCGGCCGCCGCTGCCGCTGGCGCCGAGTTCGTCTTCACCTGCATCGGCAACGATAACGACCTGTACCAGGTGATCCTGGAAGAGGGCGGCTTGCTGTCCGCCATGGCGCCGGGCAGCATCCTGATCGACCATACGACGGCTTCCGCCGAAGCGGCGCGCACCATCCATACGGCGGCGCAAGAGCAGGGCGTGTTCTTCCTCGACGCGCCCGTGTCCGGTGGCCAGGCGGGCGCGGAAAACGGCAAGCTGACGGTGATGGTGGGCGGTGATGCAGAGGCGTACGCGCGGGCCGAGCCCGTCATCGCCCTGTTCTCGCGCGCCGTCACCTACATGGGCGCCTCCGGTTCCGGCCAACTGACGAAGATGGTCAACCAGATCTGTATCGCGGGCCTGGTGCAAGCCTTGAGCGAAGGCATCGCCTTTGCGGAAAACGCGGGCCTCGACGCGGCGCTGGTGGTCGACGTGATCTCGAAAGGCGCGGCGCAGTCGTGGCAGCTGGAAAACCGCGGCAAGACCATGATCGAACGCAAGTTCGACTTCGGTTTCGCCGTCGACCTGATGCGCAAGGACTTGGGCATCTGCCTCGCCGAAGCCAAGCGCAACGGCAGCGACTTACCCGTGACGACCTTGACGGACCAGTTCTATGCCGAAGTGCAGCAAGCGGGCGGCAACCGTTACGACACGTCCAGCCTGATTACCCGTTTGAACAAAAAATAATCTTTCAAGCATCAGCAACGGCGGCGCGTCCCTGCAAAGGGCCGCGCCGCTTGTCGTTTACGGCGTCGATATCATTAAAACGTCAGTTTCCGGAACATCGGGTTTCGATTTTCATGGAAAAGCGTGGACTTCGCTAGCTCATCGTGTATTATTAAAAAACGAGATGAAATGTCCCAATTTTTAAAACATTATGAGCGGACCCGCATGAAAACCAACTCCTCAGCGATAACACGCGTTGTCGACAAGAACATTCCCTACCTGTCTTCCGCCGTCGCCATCTGGCGCCCCCGCGCCGTGCTGCGCAGCTGGCCCGGCGTGGCCATCGCGCTGGTGATCGCCCTGTCTGCCACCTTTATTTCCAGCAATTACGGTGGCCCGCAACTGCTGTATGCGCTGTTCTTCGGCCTGGCCTTCCACTTCCTCGCGTCGGACCCCACCTGCAAGCCCGGCATCGAATTTTGCAGCAAGATCCTGCTGCGCACAGGCGTGGCCTTGCTGGGCGCGCGCATCACTTTCAACCAGATCGCCTCGGTCGGTGTGACGCCGCTATTGATCGTCGTCGGCGGCCTGGTGGCGACTTTAGGCTTCGGCTACCTGCTGGCCAAGTGGCTGAAACGCCCCATCACGGAAGGCATTTTGTCGGGCGGCTCGGTCGCCATCTGCGGCGCCTCGGCCGCGCTGGCCATCTCGGCCGTGCTGCCGCAAACCAAGGAAAACGAAAAGTTCACGCTGCTGACGGTGGTGGGCGTGACGTCGCTGTCGACCCTGGCCATGATCGTCTACCCGCTGCTGGTCAAGCTGCTGGGCTTTGACCCGACGGAAGCGGGCGTGTTCATCGGCGGCACCATCCATGACGTGGCGCAAGTGGTGGGCGCCGGCTATCTGGTGAGCAACCATACGGGCGACGTGGCCACCTTCGTCAAACTGACGCGTGTCGCTTGCCTCGTGCCCGTCGTGCTGGGCCTGTCGATCATGTTCAAGCGCAAGGATGGCAAGAGCGAAGTCGATGCGCCGCCGCTGGTGCCGTTTTTCCTGATCGGCTTTGTCTGGCTGGTGATTACCAACAGCCTGGGCCTGATCCCGCAGGAAGTGAATGGCTGGATCAACAATGCCTCGCGCGCCTGTCTGGTCATTGCGATTGCCGCGCTGGGCGTGAAAACCTCGTTCCAGTCGCTGGCCTCGCTGGGCTGGCGTCCCGTCATCATGCTGGTGATGGAAACGGTGTGGATCGCCGCCTTCGTCGCCATCGCCGTCCTGCTGACGCGCTAAGCGAGCCGGGCCCGCCATGAAGATCCTTGTCCTCGGCGCCGGCGTGGTCGGCACGGCATCGGCCTGGTATTTGCACCAGGCGGGCCACGATGTGCGCGTGCTCGAGCGCCAGGCGGGCGCCGCGCAGGAAACCAGTTTTGCCAACGGCGGGCAGATTTCCGTCTCGCATGCGGAACCGTGGGCCAATCCCGCCACCCTGCGCAAGGTGCTCACGTGGTTGGGCAAGGACGACGCGCCGCTGCTGTTCCGCCCCCGCCTGGACCCGCTGCAATGGCAGTGGGCCTTGCACTACCTGCGCGAATGCCTGCCGTCGCGGGTGTCGCGCAATATGCGCCAGATCGTCGCCCTGGCCGAGTACAGCCGGCAGAGTTTGCAGGCGCTGCGGCGCGAGACGGGCATCCAGTATGACCACCTGGAACGGGGGATTTTGCATTTCTATACGGACCAGCAAGAGTTCGACAAATCGCAAGCGGGCGCCGCGCTCTTGCGCGAACTGGGCTGTCCGCGCAATACCGTCAGCGCCGATGAAGTGGTGCGATTGGAACCGGCCTTGCGCCACGCGCGCAGCCGCATCGTCGGCGGCGACTTTACGGCCAGCGACGAGTCGGGCGACGTGCATCTGTTTACCACGGCCTTGGCCGCGCGCGCCGCCAAGGCCGGCGTGGATTTTCAGTACGGCACGATGGTGACGCGCTTGCTGTCCGATGGCGAGCGCATCACGGGCGTGGAATGCATCGACGCGCAAGGCCGCCACCGCCTGGAATACGCGGACGCCGTGGTGGTGGCCATGGGCAGCTTTTCCGCGCCGCTGCTGCAGCCGTTGGGCATCCGCCTGATGTTGTATCCGGGTAAAGGTTATTCCGCCACGTATCCGATCATCGACCCCGTCAGCGCACCGAGCGTATCGCTGACGGATGACGGCCACAAGCTGGTGTTTTCGCGCCTGGGATCGCGCCTGCGCGTGGCGGGCACGTGCGAGCTGAACGGCTACACGCGCGAACTCAATCCCGTGCGCTGCGCCGCCATCACGCACCGCGTGCAGGCGCTGTTCCCTCACGCCTGCGATTACAGCGATCCCGTCTACTGGGCCGGCTTGCGCCCCCTGACGCCGTCGAATGTGCCCTACATCGGCGCCACGCGCTACCGCCAGTTGTTCCTCAACACGGGCCACGGCACCCTGGGCTGGACCATGGGCTGCGGCGCGGGCAGGGCGATCGCCGACCTCGTGTCGGGACGGCGGCCCGACGTCGATTTTGCGTTTTGCGGGGAGCCACCCCGGCCAGAGACCGCCTTGGTTCAACTTAGGAGAGCACCACGATGAGAGACGACGCCACCCCCAGCCAACCACGGACCGGCCTGACTCTGGCCGGCACCACCTATCAGTCGCGCCTGCTGGTGGGGACCGGTAAATACAAGGATTTCGAGGAAACGCGCCTCGCCATTGAAGCAAGCGGCGCCGAGATCGTCACCGTCACGATCCGCAGGGTCAACATCGGCCAGGAGAAGGGCGAGCCGAACCTGCTCGACTTCATTCCGCCGTCGAAATACACGATTTTGCCCAACACGGGCGGCTGCTACAACGCGCGCGACGCCATCTACACCCTGCAACTGGCGCGCGAGCTGCTGGGCGGGCACCCACTGTGCAAGCTGGAAGTTCTCGGCGATGAAAAGACGCTGTTTCCGAACATGCCGGAAACGTTAAAAGCGGCCGGGGAGCTGGTGCGCGATGGTTTCCAGGTAATGGTGTATTGCAGTGACGACCCCATCCAGGCGCGCATGCTGGAAGACCTCGGCTGCATCGCCGTCATGCCGCTGGCGTCCCTGATCGGCTCGGGCATGGGCATTTTGAATCCGTGGAATCTGTCGCTGATCATCGAGCAAGCCAAGGTCCCCGTGCTGGTCGATGCCGGCGTGGGCACGGCGTCGGACGCGGCCATCGCCATGGAACTCGGCTGTGACGGCATCCTGATGAATACCGCCATCGCGGCGGCGCGCGAGCCGATCCGCATGGCGCGCGCCATGAAATTGGCAGTGCAGGGCGGACGCGAGGCCTATCTGGCCGGACGCATGCTGAAAAATATCTCAGGGGGAGGCGCCATGAACGCTACGCCCTCGTCGCCGATGGCCGGGCTGATCGCCTGAACCCGATTTGTAGCACCGTAGTTGATTTTCGTTTCAAGCGTTTATAAAAACCACAATACCTGGAGATGACATGAAACACACACTCGTAGCGGCGGCCGTCCTGGCCGCACTCTTTGCCGGCAGCGCCAGCGCCCAATCGTCCGTCACCGTGTACGGCTTGCTGGACGCGGGCCTGACGTCCGAACACGGCGGCGCGGACGGTTCCGTCACCAAGCTGGCCACCGGCGTGCAGTCGGGCAGCCGCATCGGCTTCAAGGGCACGGAAGACCTGGGCAACAATCTGAAGGTCAACTTCTTGCTGGAAAATGGCCTCGACCTCGATACGGGCGCCAACCGCCAGGGCGCGCTGTTTGGCCGCAAGGCCTATGTGGGCCTGTCCGGCGACTTCGGCGCCGTCAACCTGGGCTTGCAACACAACCCGCTGTTTACCGCGCTGGACAATATCGACCCGTTCGAGACGGGCCTGACGGGCGCCTCGCTCAACCTGATGAGCGTGGCCAGCCTGCGCACGAAAAACGCCATCATGTACGAAACGCCGAAGGTGAACGGTTTGTCGGCTGCCATCATGGTTGGCCTCGGTGAAAAGCCGGACAGTGCCAGCCTGGGCCGCACCATCGACTTTTCCATCGACTACGCCAACGGCCCGCTGGTGCTGACCCTGGCGCACGACAACCGCAAGGATAGCGAGCTGAACACAGCCAAGGTGACTTTGCTGGGCGGCACCTACGACTTCGGCCCCGCCAAGCTGCACGCCGCGTATGAGACGGACAAGGACGATGCGGGCACGGATTTCCGCAACGTCATGCTGGGCGTGTCTGCGCCGGTCAGCGCGGCGGGTAGCGTGATGGCGTCGTACATCAAGAAGGATGACCGCACGAATGCGCGCCGCGGCGGGCGCCAGCTGGCCATTGGCTACACGTATGCCTTGTCCAAGCGCACCAATCTGTACACCTCGTACGGGCGCATCAACAACGATGGCGCGGGCAGCAACTTCGTTGGCGACGCTTCCAGCGGCGGCAGCGTGCCCTTGCCTGGGCATGACTCCAGCGCCTTCACGGCGGGCATGCGCCTGAAGTTCTAAGCCGCAGCGCAGCAGGTATCGATGGCGGGCTGTCTGTTGCGGATAGTCCGCCATTGTTGTTTCAGCAGTGGTGCACATGCACGGATTCCGGATTCAGGAATGAAACAGTCCGATTTTTCATGAATTTTCATTGACAGCGCATTTCGCAACCGTTAAATTGAACACGTATTTCAAATATCGGAACAAAATATACCGATTTTTCATAAAACCGTAAGGAGACTGAGCCATGACCGATTTGTCCGACCAAAAAGCCGCCGCCGCAGCGGCCACCCCCACCGGCCCGCAAAAGATGACGCCTTCCGAAGCGTTCGTGGAAACCCTGGCCGCCAATGGCGTGACCGACATGTTCGGCATCATGGGCTCGGCCTTCATGGACCCGATGGACATCTTTGCCCCGGCCGGCATCCGCCTGATCCCTGTCGTGCACGAACAGGGCGCCGGCCACATGGCCGACGGCTATGCCCGCGTATCGGGCCGCCACGGTGTCGTCATCGGCCAGAACGGCCCCGGCATCAGCAATTGCGTCACGGCGATCGCCGCCGCCTACTGGGCGCATACCCCCGTCGTCATTATCACGCCGGAAACGGGCACGATGAGCATGGGCCTGGGCGGCTTCCAGGAAGCGAACCAGTTGCCGATGTTCGAGGAATTCACGAAATACCAAGGCCATGTGACGAATCCTGCCCGCATGGCGGAATTTACGGGCCGCTGCTTTGACCGCGCCATGTCGGAAATGGGCCCGACGCAACTGAACATCCCGCGCGACTATTTCTATGGCGAAATCAAGGCCGAGATCCCCAAGCCGAACCGCCTGGACCGTGGCGCCGGCGGCGAACACAGCCTCAATGAGGCGGCCGAACTTTTAGCCAAAGCCAAGTTCCCCGTCATCATCTCGGGCGGCGGCGTGGTCATGGGCGAAGCGATCGAAGAGTGCAAGGCCCTGGCCGAACGCCTCGGCGCGCCAGTGGTGAACAGCTATTTGCACAACGACTCGTTCCCCGCCAGCCATCCGCTGTGGTGCGGCCCACTGGGCTACCAGGGTTCCAAGGCGGCCATGAAACTGATCGCCCAGGCCGACGTCGTCGTCGCTCTCGGTTCGCGTCTGGGACCGTTCGGCACCTTGCCGCAGCACGGCATGGATTACTGGCCGAAAAACGCCAAGATCATCCAGATCGACGCGGACAACAAGATGCTGGGTCTGGTCAAAAAGATTTCGGTGGGCATCTGCGGCGACGCCAAGGCGGCCGCCAAGGCGATTCTTTCCCGCCTGGATGGCAAGACGCTCGATTGCGACGCGACGCGCGAGGAGCGCTTTGCCACCGTGCAAGCGGAAAAAGCCGCGTGGGAAAACGAACTGGACAACTGGACGCACGAGAAGGATGCGTACAGCCTGGACATGATCGAAGAGCAAAAGAAAGAGCCGGGCAATTACTTGCACCCGCGCCAGGTCTTGCGCGAGCTGGAAAAAGCCATGCCGGAAGACGTGATGGTATCGACCGACATCGGCAACATCAACTCGGTGGCCAACAGCTATCTGCGCTTTGAAAAACCGCGCAGCTTCTTTGCGGCGATGAGCTTTGGCAACTGCGGCTATGCATTTCCGACCATCATCGGCGCGAAAGTGGCCGCACCGCACCGTCCGGCCGTGTCGTATGCGGGTGACGGCGCCTGGGGCATGAGCCTGATGGAAACCATGACTTGCGTGCGCCACAACATTCCGGTGACGGCCGTGGTGTTCCACAACCGCCAGTGGGGCGCGGAAAAGAAAAACCAGGTCGATTTCTACAACCGCCGCTTCGTCGCCGGTGAACTCGACAACCAGAGCTTCGCCGAGATTGCACGCGCCATGGGCGCCGAAGGCATCACGGTCGACAAGCTGGAAGACGTGGGCCCAGCCTTGAAGAAGGCCATCGACATGCAGATGAATGAAGGCAAGACGACCATCATCGAAATCATGTGCACGCGCGAGCTGGGCGACCCGTTCCGCCGCGATGCGCTGAGCAAGCCGGTGCGTCACTTGGATAAATATAAAGACTACGTCTGATTTGCTGCTGGAGTGTTGGATTACGCCCTGCCGGGCTAATCCAACCTACCCAACCTACGCGTGGTGCTGGCGTAATCCGACACCACCCTGACCGATCCTTGTATGACCCCGGCACCGCGCCGGGTTTTATGTGCCGGAGCCATCTTTGTGCTTCCATGGTTCCGGCACTTTTTTTACCGAATTGGAGTACCCATGAAAGCCCTGCACCGCATCATAGCCCAAGCCCGCACCGTGCCGAAAAACATCGTCCTGTGCGAGGGCGACGATGTGCGCGTATTGCAGGCGGCCGCGCGGGCGGCAAGCGAAGGCCTGGCGCATATCACCCTCGTCGGCAAGCCGGCCGCCATCCTGGCCCTGGCGCGCGAACATGCGCTGGACCTCGATGCCGTGCGCCTGGTCGACCCGGCCACTTCCGAGGAGTCCGAGCACTATGCCCAGCAATTGTTTGTGCTGCGCCAAGCCAAGGGCATGACGGTGGAGCAGGCGCGTATCGCCGTGCAAGACCCGCTGTGCTACGCCAACCTGATGGTGCGCCTGGGCGACGCGGACGGCTGCGTCGCGGGGGCCGTGCACACGACGGCCGACGTGGTGCGCAGCGCCATCCAGATCATCGGCGTCGATCCCGCCTTCAAGCTCGTGTCCAGCTTTTTCCTGATGATGCTGTGCGAACCGTTCCACAGCCTGAAGGGCGGCTTCATCTTTTCCGACTGCGCCCTGGTGGTCGACCCGAAGGCGGAAGAGCTGGCCGACATCGCCATGGCCGCCGCCGACAGCGCGCAAGCGTTGCTGATGGAAGAACCGCGCGTGGCCATGCTGTCGTTTTCCACCAGCGGCAGCGCCCACCACGCGGCCGTCGACAAGGTGCATGCGGCCACGGACCGGGTCAAGGCCCAGCGTCCGCTGCTGGCCATCGATGGCGACGTGCAGCTCGATGCGGCCATCGTGGCCGAGATTTCGCAGAGAAAAGTCAAGGATTCCGTCGTCAACGGCCGCGCGAACGTGCTGGTGTTCCCGAACCTGGATGCGGGCAATATCGGCTACAAGCTGGCCGAGCGCATGGGCGGCGCCGTCGCCATCGGCCCCTTGCTGCAAGGCTTGAACAAGCCGGCCAACGATTTGTCGCGCGGTTGCTGCGCCGACGATGTGTATAACGTGATTGCGGTCACGTCCGTGCAGGCCCAGGGTGGGCGCTGAGTTGTTCAGCCTGCCTGTGCTGGCGCTGCTGGGCGTGGTGGCGGCAGGCACGTATTTCCAGACCGTCACGGGCTTTGGCCTGGGCATGATCGTCATGGGCGTGGCCAGCGGACTGGGCCTGGCGCCCGTGCCCGCGCTGGCGGCTCTCGTCAGTTTGTTGTCGCTGGCCAATTGCCTGGTAGCCTTGCCGGGCGCCTTGCACCACCTGGACTGGCGCGCCATCCGCGCGGCCAGCATCGGTTTGCTGCCGGCCATGGCGGCCGGCGTCTTGCTATTGGGATACCTGGACCAGGCGTATGCGCCCGTCCTGAAACTGTTATTGGGCGCGGCCATCGTGTATGGCGGCGTCAGCATTTTGCTGCAGGCGCCACCAGGGCCGGGCGCGGCCGACAAGCGCAGTTTCTTCATCAGCGGCGTGTGCGGCGGCCTGTTTTCGGGCCTGTTTTCGCTGGCCGGCCCGCCGCTCGTGTACCAGTTTTACCGTCAGGAAATGAGTTTAAAGACCATCCGCTACAGCCTGATCTTCCTGTTCGCCATCAGCGCGGGCGGGCGCTCCCTGATGGCGGGCAGCCAGGGCCAGCTCGATGCGAAAGTGTTACTTTTGTGCATGCTGGCGTTGCCCGTCGGCGTGCTGGCCACCATGGCCGGCAAGCGCTATCCGCCACCGATCGCCCAGCGCGGCATGCGCCGTATCGCGTTTGCCGTGCTGACCTTGATCGGCCTGTCGCTGATGGCGGCGGCCGTGCCGCAATTGTTCAGTTAGCGAGCGCGGGTTCAGGGCCGTACTGCCGCGTTGGCGAAGAAGCGGTAACCGGCGTTGCGCGCCGTATTGATGGGCAGGGACAGCCCGGTGGCTTGCTCGGTCTTGCGGCGCAGGCGGCGGATCTGCGTGTCGAGGCGGCGCTGATCGTAGTCGAGGAAATCCTCGCCCAGCGACTCGACGATTTGCTGGCGGCTGACGATGCGCTCGGGCTCTGCCATCAGTACTTGCAGCACGATCAAGTCTTGCTGCGACAGCGCGATGGCGCAGCAACCGGGCGGCAACAGGCGGCGCGGCCCCAGTTCGAGTATCCATGTGGGCGCGGTCACCGGTTCGCCCAGGCGGCGGCGCAGGCTGCTCAGGGTGGCAGCCAGTTCATCGAGGTCGGTATTTTTCGGCAGATAGTAATCGGCGCCGTCGATCAAGCCGCTTATCTTGTGTTGCATCGCGCTGCGCGCAGTAAAGACGACAATGCCTAGTTGCCGGCCCTGCGCCCGCAGCGCGCGCACCAGTTCCATGCCGTCGCCATCGGGCAAGCCCAGGTCGATGACGGCAATATGGTGCTGCGTGGGAGCGTAACAGGCTTGAAAGTCGGCCAGATTGGCGACTGCACTGACGCGATAGCCGCAATCGCCAAGAAATTCGGTCAGTTCTTGCCGCAGGACGTCTTCATCTTCAAGCAGAATAAGGTTCAACATGGGGCAAGGATACCCGATCGTTTTCACGGCGTGAAGGTCTGACTGGAATTGCCCGCGCTGTTTCCCCGCTTTACCCGTGGCGTTGTCGGTGTCACCGCTGCCGCTGATCGTCCTGTTCATCGTGCTGGCCACATGGCTCACACTGCGCGGACACCGTCCGGCACGCGCCTTCCTGCTGATTTTCGGCATCTTTTACGCGGCTGTCCTGATCAGTTTTCTGCGCAGCATGGCGGTGCTACGGAACAGTGCCGGCATGGATGGCATCGTCAGTTTTTCGCTGCATATACCCGTGCATATACCCGCCTGGATACATCTCGATTCCCGAGTGAATCAGTCGGGAATCGCTCAGGTTTGCTCACTTATAAATCTGGAATCTTTGTTATATTTTCCCTAAAGAAATTTCTGTAGCTTTTGGCCACATTTATGTGGTGAAAAGCAATAGGGATGGAAGCGAGGGAGAGGCTGTCTGTGCGCATGGCGCATGCATGGCCGATATCGCCATTTCCGCCACTTCACCCGCCGCCAGGGGCGCGGGTGAGGTGGCGCGTGGGTGCTCCGTATACAAAATACCAACAAGGATGGACTGCATGCATCGTCACGGATCATTGAATCACATTTATCGACTCGTCTGGAGTCATGTTCTGAACGCCTGGGTTGCCGTTGCCGAGACGTCGCGCGGGCGCGGCAAGGGCGGGCGCCGCAAGTTGGCCGCGGCCGCGGCCGCCATGGCGGCGTTGACGCTGGGAGGCCCCGCCTGTGCCGGGCCCACGGGAGGCCAGGTAGTGGCCGGCTCTGCGACCATCACCCAGTCCGGCGCGACAACGACGATTCAGCAGACGAGCCAGCAAGCTTCGCTGAACTGGGCCAGCTTTAATGTGGGCAGCAAGGAAACCGTCAACTTCGTGCAACCGTCGGCCAGCGCGCTCGCCGTCAACCGCATTCTCGACAGCAATGGTTCGCAGATACTCGGGCGCCTGAATGCCAACGGCCAGGTCTACCTGATCAACCCGAACGGCATCCTGTTCGGCCGTACGGCCCAGGTCAATGTGGGTGCTCTCGTTGCCTCGACCCTCGATATCGACACTGCCAGCCTGGCTGGCAACAAGCATGTCTTCAGCGGCAAGGGAGGCGGACGCATCGTCAATGAGGGCACCATCCGTGCTGCCGATGGTGGCTATGTCGCGCTGGTGTCCGCGAAGATCAGCAACAGCGGCAGCATCGCTGCCCATGCCGGCAGCGTGCTGATGGGTGCAGGCAGCGCGGTCACGCTGGACCTCGGTGGTCCCGTCAAGCTGCAGGTGACGCAAGGCGCGCTCGATACCCTGATCGAGAATGGCGGCGCCATCCGGGCCGATGGCGGCCAGGTCTACCTGACGGCCAAGGCGGCGGGCGAACTGGCGGCGAGTGTCATCAATAATACGGGCGTGATCGAAGCGCATACCCTGGCCAGCGGTGAAAAAGGCCAGATCGTGTTGCTGGGCGATATGAAGAAGGGCAACCTCCATGTCGCCGGCGTGCTCGACGCCAGTGCGCCGCAAGGCGGCGACGGCGGCTTCATTGAAACCAGCGCAAATCGGGTGGACATCGGCGCCGCGCGTGTCACTACAGCTGCACCGCGCGGCAAGACGGGCACCTGGCTGATCGATCCGAACGACTTCACGGTCGCTGCCAGTGGCGGCAACATGACGGGGGCCGATGTGTCCAATGCCCTGGCCAGCAATAATTTCTCCATCATGACGACCAGCATGGGCACGACGGGCGGCCGAGGCGATATCTATGTGAATGACGCCGTCAACTGGTCGGCCAACAAACTCACGCTGACTGCCGAGCGCAACATCAATATCAATGCGAACCTGAACGCCACGGGCACTGCGTCGCTGGCTTACCAGTATGGCCAGGCGACGGCCGATGGCGTGGGCAGTGGCTACCAGGTTGCTGCCGGTGTAGCCGTCAACATTCCTGTCGCTAGCGCATTTACCTGGCAGAAGGGCCGTGCTGGCACAGTACAGAATCTGGTGCTTGACAACGGCAAGGTACGCTTCGGCTATGGGCAGGAAGACTCTTTTACCACTGAGGGACTGTTAAAGACGCCCTATTATTTCGACAATACCACCCCTGGCCGTAACGGCTGGTTCGCACTGACCTATGGGAACCCGTTGGAATTTGCCGTAGCCGCTGGCGGCATTGGCGCCAATGCGTGGAACATCAATGGACAGATTCTGATCTCCAATGGCATGGGCGGCGGCTTCCCCGGTATGGGCGGCGACTTCCCCGGCATGAACATGGGCGGTAGTTACTCCGCGGCGCTGAGCAACCGTTCCTTGAATATCGCCGGCTACAAGGAAGGCGTCGGAACGGTCGTGACGACGGGGACGCTTCATTTCAGCAGCCTGAACCAGTCGGCCAGCATCGCGCACACTTACACCTTGAAGGCAGGCGAGCCCTTCGTCAACATGGATAGCCGGCTTACCAATCTGAGCACGACGCCGCTGACGAATGTCCGCATGTGGCTGGGAACGGGCGACGACTTTATCGGTGAGTCGGACGAGAATTACAAGATCAAAGGCAATGTCGTGTCGGGTGCGTTCGTTCCCTTGACCAATGGTACGAGCGCATCGAATGCCATCATGGTGACTGAAACCAATAGCACGACGAGCGGTTCGGCGATTTTGTTTTACTCCACCACGGCAGGCGTCGATACCGTACACACCAGTTGTTGTGAATTTATTAACTCCGTCAGCATGAATCCGCGAAGCACGGCCGTGGCTTCCGGTCAGACTGACGGCAGCTATGCCATGTTCCTGCGCGTGGCCGACCTGGCACCTGGACAGTCCGGAGGCCTGTCCGTGTATTACGCGGCGGCGCCTGTGGCGCAATTGAAGGATGCCATCGTTACCGTCGACAACGCGGCAGGCAATGCCTCCAAACCCGTCTATGTACGCCTGACGCCCGGCACCAGTTTGTATGGCGACGTGCCGGTCTTTAACTATGCGCTGTACGACGCGCTGAGTGGCGGCACGCTGGTTGCCGACGCCAGCGCGAGCGGCACGGTTTCCTGGCTGGGCGCGCCAACGGCTACTTCGTCGGCCGGCGTCTATACGATCAGCTACAACACTGGCTTGGTGCTGGGCAAGACGGGCTATACCCTGACGCCGGGCGGCCCTGTCTACTGGACGGTGACGCCCCGCCCGCTGAACGTGGCCGTGACGAAGACCTACGACGGCAGCGGCACCTTCAATTCGGGCTTCGTCCTGTCTGGCTTGGTCAATGGCGACAGCGCGCCTAGCGTATCGGGTTCAGCCACTGTCGGCAGCCGCAATGCCGGCCGCTACAGCAGTTTCGATTCCAGCACCTTGAGCCTGTCCAACAGCAATTATGTGTTGAACGCCAGCGGCATCAGCGCCAGCATCGACCCGCGTCCCATCATGGTGGCCGCCGACGCGAAGAGCAAGGTGTACGGTAACGTCGATCCGAGCCTGACTTACCAGGTGACGAAAGGTGCGCTGGTGGAAGGCGACAGCCTGGGCGGTGTGCTGCGCCGTGTGGCCGGTGAAAACGTGGGCAGCTACACGATCGACGCCTCGGCCCTGGCCAACGGCAATTATGTGGTGACGGCGCACGACGGCGTCTTGAGCATCGCCGCACGCCCGATCACGGTAACGGCCGATGCGAAGAGCAAGGTCTACGGTAACGTGGATCCGGGCCTGACGTACCAGGTCACGCAGGGCAGCCTGGTCGCTGGCGACAGCCTGAACGGCATACTGCGCCGTGCTGCCGGTGAAAACGTGGGCAGCTACACGATCGACGCCTCGGCCCTGGCCAACGGCAATTATGTGGTGACGGCGCACGATGGCGCCTTGAGCATCGACGCGCGCCCGATCACGGTAACGGCCGATGCGAAGAGCAAGGTCTACGGCAATGTCGATCCTGGCCTGACGTATCAGGTGACGCAAGGCAGCCTGGTCGCTGGCGACAGCCTGGGCGGCGTGCTGCGCCGTGCTGCCGGTGAGAACGTGGGCAGCTACACGATCGACGCCTCGGCCCTGGCCAATGGCAACTATGTGGTGACGGCGCACGACGGCGCCTTGAGCATCGCCGCGCGCCCGATCACGGTGACGGCCGATGCGAAGAGCAAGGTCTACGGCAACGTCGATCCTGGCCTGACTTACCAGGTGACGCAAGGCAGCCTGGTCGCTGGCGACAGCCTGAACGGCATACTGCGCCGTGCTGCCGGTGAAAACGTGGGCAGCTACACGATCGACGCCTCGGCCCTGGCCAATGGCAACTATGTGGTGACGGCGCACGACGGCGCCTTGAGCATCGCCGCGCGCCCGATCACGGTAACGGCTGATGCGAAAAGCAAGGTGTACGGCAATGTCGACCCAAGCTTGACCTATCAGGTCACGCAAGGCAGCCTGGTCGCTGGCGACAGCCTGGGCGGTGTGCTGCGCCGTGTGGCCGGTGAAAACGTGGGCAGCTACAGGATCGACGCCTCGGCCCTGGCCAACGGCAATTATGTGGTGACGGCGCACGACGGCGCCTTGAGCATCGCCGCGCGCCCGATCACGGTAACGGCCGATGCGAAAAGCAAGGTCTACGGCAACGTGGATCCTGGCCTGACGTACCAGGTCACGCAGGGCAGCCTGATGGCAGGCGACAGCTTGGGCGGCATCCTGCGCCGCGCGGCCGGTGAAAATGTGGGCAGCTACACGATCGACGCCTCGGCCCTGGCCAACGGCAACTATGTGGTGACGGCGCATAACGGCGCCTTGAGCATCGCCGCGCGCCCGATCACGGTGACGGCCGATGCGAAGAGCAAGGTCTACGGCAACGTCGATCCTGGCCTGACGTACCAGGTCACGCAGGGCACGCTGGTGGCAGGCGACAGCCTGTCCGGCGTGCTGCGCCGCGCTGCTGGCGAGAACGTGGGCAGCTACACGATCGACGCCTCGGCTCTGGCCAACGGCAATTATGTGGTGACGGCGCACGACGGCGCCTTGAGCATCGCCGCGCGCCCGATCACGGTAACGGCCGATGCGAAAAGCAAGGTCTACGGCAACGTCGATCCTGGCCTGACTTACCAGGTGACGCAGGGCAGCCTGGTCGCTGGCGACAGCCTGTCCGGCGTGCTGCGCCGCGTGGCCGGTGAAAACGTGGGCAGCTACACGATCGACGCCTCGGCCCTGGCCAACGGCAACTATGTGGTGACGGCGCACGACGGCGCCTTGAGCATCGCCGCGCGCCCGATCACGGTGACGGCCGATGCGAAGAGCAAGGTATACGGCAACGTCGATCCTGGCCTGACGTACCAGGTCACGCAAGGCACGCTGGTGGCAGGCGACAGCCTGGGCGGCATCCTGCGCCGCGCGGCCGGTGAAAATGTGGGCAGCTACACGATCGACGCCTCGGCCCTGGCCAACGGCAACTATGTGGTGACGGCGCATAACGGCGCCTTGAGCATCGCCGCGCGCCCGATCACGGTGACGGCCGATGCGAAGAGCAAGGTCTACGGCAACGTCGATCCTGGCCTGACGTACCAGGTCACGCAGGGCACGCTGGTGGCAGGCGACAGCCTGTCCGGCGCCTTGCGCCGCGCGGCCGGTGAAAACGTGGGCAGCTACACGATCGACGCCTCGGCCCTGGCCAACGGCAATTATGTGGTGACGGCGCACGACGGCGCCTTGAGCATCGCCGCGCGCCCGATCACGGTGACGGCCGATGCGAAAAGCAAGGTCTACGGTAACGTGGATCCGGGCCTGACGTACCAGGTGACGCAAGGCAGCCTGGTCGCTGGCGACAGCCTGAACGGCATACTGCGCCGTGCTGCCGGTGAAAACGTGGGCAGCTACACGATCGACGCCTCGGCCCTGGCCAATGGCAACTATGTGGTGACGGCGCACGACGGCGCCTTGAGCATCGCCGCGCGCCCGATCACGGTAACGGCTGATGCGAAGAGCAAGGTGTACGGCAATGTCGATCCTGGCCTGACTTACCAGGTGACGCAGGGCAGCCTGGTCGCGGGCGACAGCCTGGGTGGCGTGCTGCGCCGTGCAGTTGGCGAGAACGTGGGCAGCTACACGATCGACGCCTCGGCCCTGGCCAACGGCAATTATGTGGTGACGGCGCACGACGGCGCCTTGAGCATCGCCGCGCGCCCGATCACGGTAACGGCCGATGCGAAAAGCAAGGTCTACGGCAACGTGGATCCTGGCCTGACGTACCAGGTCACGCAGGGCACGCTGGTGGCAGGCGACAGCTTGGGCGGCATCCTGCGCCGCGCGGCCGGTGAAAATGTGGGCAGCTACACGATCGACGCCTCGGCCCTGGCCAACGGCAACTATGTGGTGACGGCGCATAACGGCGCCTTGAGCATCGCCGCGCGCCCGATCACGGTGACGGCCGATGCGAAGAGCAAGGTCTACGGCAACGTCGATCCTGGCCTGACGTACCAGGTCACGCAGGGCACGCTGGTGGCAGGCGACAGCCTGTCCGGCGTGCTGCGCCGCGCTGCTGGCGAGAACGTGGGCAGCTACACGATCGACGCCTCGGCTCTGGCCAACGGCAATTATGTGGTGACGGCGCACGACGGCGCCTTGAGCATCGCTGCGCGCCCGATCACGGTAACGGCCGATGCGAAGAGCAAGGTCTACGGCAACGTGGATCCTGGCCTGACGTACCAGGTGACGCAGGGCAGCCTGGTCGCTGGCGACAGCCTGTCCGGCGCCTTGCGCCGCGCGGCCGGTGAAAACGTGGGCAGCTACACGATCGACGCCTCGGCCCTGGCCAACGGCAATTATGTGGTGACGGCGCGCAACGGCGCCTTGAGCATTGCCGCCGATCCAGCACTGGAAAATGCGATTCGCCTGGCGCGGCGCCAAGTCACCACTGGCACCAATGATGTGGCGGCGGGCACGGTGGCAAACGCCGGGGCACTGGCCATACCGGGTGTCGCGGCAAATGCCGTGCCAGGCGCCGGCAGTATGCCTGATAACGGCGTCAACCTGATCGGCGGACTGGCGCTGGTGCCGGTAACTGATGCGGCGCACGCCACGCCAGCGCAGGGAGGAAGCGGCACGCCTGGCTTTACGCGCATCTTTGTCGTCAACGGCGGCATTAATGTGCTGGCTGCCGCCCCGGTAGACGGAGGAGTAGCGCAATGATTGTACTGATTCAACAAACAAGAAAATCGATGAAAAAACAACAACTACCTCGGCGCAACACTGTAGCCATGGCGCTGGGCGTCGCCTTAATACATTTTTCGCCCGCCGCACAGGCGCAGGTTCCGCCTGACGCGGGCCAGACCTTGCAGCAACTTCAGCCGCCGATCGCAGCGCCGCGCGAAAGCCAGCCTTTGAAGATACAGGCGCCGCTCGATTCCGCGCCCATTGCGCCGGGAGGGGCGGCCGTCATCTTGAATACGGTCAAGCTGAGCGGCAATTCCGTGTTCAGCGAAGAAACGCTGCGCGCGGCGCTGGGCGACGTCACGGGCAAGACGTTCGACCTGGCCGGTTTGCGCGGCCTGGCCCAGCGCATCACGGACGTTTACCAGGCGGGCGGCTACCCGTTTGCCCGCGCCATCCTGCCGCCGCAAGACCTGGCGAACGGTGACTTGCGCATCGAGGTGATCGAGGGACGTTATGGCGTGGTGCAGGCACAGGGCGACGATAGCGTCCTGGCGCAGCAGGCGACAGCCTTCCTCGACGGCTTGCTTCCTGGCAGCGTGATCGCCAGTGCACCGCTGGAACGCGCCGCCCTGTTGCTCGATGATTTGCCTGGCATCCAGACCAGCGCCACGATGCGTCCTGGCACCCAGGCGGGGACGGGCGATTTGATCGTCCAGATCGCCCGCGACCAGCGCGTGCGCGGCGACATCGGCCTGGACAATGCTGGCAGCCGCTACACGGGGAAAAACCGCGTGCGTGCGAATGTCGACATCAATAGTCCCTTCCTGCTGGGCGACCAGCTCACCGTGCGTGCGCTGCTGAGCGAGGAGAAATTGTGGCTTGGCTCGCTTGGCTACAGCCTGCCGCTGGGCACGTCCGGCTTGCGCGGCAATGTCGGCTACTCACATACCAGCTATGAGCTGGCGAAGGAATTCGCCAGTCTGCATGCGAACGGAACGGCGAAGGTTGCCAGCGCTGGCCTCAGCTATCCCATCCTGCGCTCGCAAAAGGCCAATCTGACCTTGATCGCCACCTATCAATCGAAGGATTTGCACGATAACCGCGATAGCACCCGGACCTACGAAAGCAAGTCCAGCCAGTCCATGCCACTGGCCCTGCAATTCGATTACCGCGACGCCTTCGATGGCATCACCTACGGCAGCGCGAGCTGGACTCCAGGCAAGCTGAAACTCGATGCGGGCTTGACGGCCGTTGATGATTACAAGAGCAACGGTCGTTTTCACAAGGTCAACCTCGACGTGGTGCGCCTGCAATCCTTGCCCGCCGGTTTCAACCTGATGGCTCACCTGAGCTGGCAGCAAGCCAACAAGAACCTCGATTCGTCCGAGAAGCTGAGTCTGGGCGGCGCCAGTGGCGTGCGCGCGTATCCATCGGGTGAAGCCACCGGCGACGAGGGCGGGCTGGCACAGCTGGAACTGCGCTATGACGCCGGCGTCTATACGCCATATGCCTTCATGGATGCGGGCCGCATCACGGTCAACGCCAAGCCGGTGGCGGCCGGTGACAACCGGCGCAGCCTGAGCGGCGGCGGCCTGGGCTTGCGCTACCAGCGGCAGGCATGGAGTGCGGACGTGGCCCTGGCCTGGCGCAGCATAGGCGGCCGTTCACTGTCGGAAACGAACAACGATCCCAAGCCGCGCGTCTGGCTGAATGTGGAATACCGCTTTTAGTTTTTAGTTCGTCGGATGGCAAGGCGCACGGTTGACGCGTGCGCCTTGCAAAATAATCTGACACCCGTTATATTCCCCGTTCTTTCTCGAACCTCTTCCTTATTGGAGCCAAAAGTGCCTCGCTTCTTCGCCATCACCTGCTAACGCTGACGAAATGCTCTTGCAGCATCGTTCGGCGCGTTGACGCCCCCGATTGCTGCGGCACTGCTCTTTCCGCACACGTATCCAGGACCACCGTCCTGATCGTCCACGCCCGAACACGTCGTCAGCACCCCTGACCCTGTATGGACACGCCCCGGTGAACGCGGCGTGGGACGCTATGTTTTTACAATCTTTACCTTTATTCAAATACCCGCGCACGCCGCACCTGGAAGGCTCGCGCCTGCAGGACGGCGACGACGGCTCGGATCAGATGCCCCTGAAAAAGCTGGCCGGCCAGTACGTCGTCATCGAGGAAAAAATCGATGGCGCCAACTCCGCCGTGTCGTTCAGCGACGCGGGCGAAGTGCTGCTGCAGTCGCGCGGCCATTACCTGGCGGGCGGCGGCAGCGAACGCCAGTTCAACCTGTTGAAACCGTGGGCGCATGCGCATGAACACGCCTTGCTGCATCTGCTGGAAGATCAGTATGTGCTGTTTGGCGAATGGTCGTACAGCAAGCATTCCGTGTTTTACGACCGGCTGCCCCATTACTTCAACGAGTTTGACGTGTATTGCCGGCGCAGCCAGATGTTTTTGTCGACGGCGCGCCGCCACGCCATGCTGGCCGGCTCGCCCGTGCTATCGGTCCCCGTGCTGTATGCGGGCCTGATGCCCACGTCGCCGAAACAGCTGTGGCAACTGCTGCGCCATTCGCTGGCCAAGTCCCTTTTGTGGCGCGACGCCTTTGACAATGTGGTGGCGCGCGAGCGCCTGCCGCTGGACCTGTGCTGGAAGCAGACGGACAAGTCCGACCATGCGGAAGGCCTGTACCTGAAGGTGGAAGACGACGAGCAAGTGCTGGCCCGCTACAAGCTGGTGCGCCATGACTTTACGCAAACCATCCTCGACAGCGGCTCGCACCACAGCACGCGGCCCCTGATCCCGAACCAGCTGGCCGACGGCGTGGACCTGTACGCGCCGCAGCCGCTGGTCACGTGGGAAAGCCTGGGTTTACATACCTGCCGCTCGCTCGATGAATTGGCTGCCTACTCAAGGAGTACAACATGATGCACTGGAAAACCCTGCAACAACTGGTGCCGCCAGCGGGACAGTCGCCCGACTTCAATGCCTGCCTGGCCGCCTTCCCGCAGCTGGAACTGGCCAAGACGACGCCGCAAAACCCCGTGTACCACGCGGAAGGCGATGTGTGGACGCATACCATGATGGTGGTGGAGTCCTTGCTGGGCATGCTTGAGTATCAGCAAGCCACGCGGGCGGAGCAGGAAATCGTCTTCCTGGCCGCCTTGCTGCACGACGTGGCCAAGTGCAGCACCACGGTGATCGATCCGGTCACGGGCGCCATCGGCCAGCCTGGCCACTCGCGCAAGGGCGCGCTCGATGCGCGCATCGCCCTGTGGGATTGCGATGTGCCGTTTGCCGTGCGCGAGGAAATCTGTCGCCTGATCAATGTGCACCAGGTGCCGTTCTTTGCGCTGGAAACATCGCGGCGCGGTGTCACGCCCGAGTTCACCGTGCGCGAGTTGTCGTGGCAAGTCGATATCCGCTTGCTGGCCATGCTGGCCGAGGCCGACATCCGCGGCCGGATCTGCCCCGATCCGCAGCGCATTTTGGATGCCATCGAGCTGTTCCGCGAACTGGCGCGCGAGGAGGGCTGCTACGGCCAGCGCAGGGCCTTCGTCGACGACCACACGCGCGTGAAATATTTTCGCGGCGCCGAGGCGCATCCCGATTATTCCCTGTTCCAGGAGCCGGGTTCGCACGTGATCGTCATGTCGGGCTTGCCCGCGTCGGGCAAGAACACGTGGGTGGACAAGCACCATCCGCGCTTGCCCGTCGTGTCGTTTGACGATGCGCGCACGGCCTTGGGCTTGAAGCACGGCAAGAACGAAGGCCAGGTTGGCGACTACGCGGAAGAGCGGGCGCGCGAGCTGTTGCGCCGTGGTGAACCGTTCGTGTGGAACGCCACGCATCTGTCAAAACTGATGCGCGAAAAGACGCTCAACCTGCTGTACAAATACCACGCGCAAGTGGAGCTGGTATACCTGGAGCAGCCGCGCAAGGAGTTATTAAGGCGCAACGGCCAGCGCGACACATCGCTCAGCAACAAAAAGCTGCAAGCGATGCTGTGGAACTGGGAAATTCCGCTGCCGATGGAAGCGCACGCGGTGCGCTACGAGGTCAGCTGAACGTTTAGCGTTTGCCCCCACCCAGCAGCTGCGCGATCTCGCTGAACAATTCATTGTTCAGCGAGGCGGGCACGGTGGTGGCCAGGCTGCGGCTGTAATAGGCGCCCAGGTCCAGGCCCAGGCCCAGGCCGCAGATTTCCACGGCGCCCTGCGCTTCGCGGCGCGCCACCACTTGTTTCAAATGCTGGGCCAGGTAAAACTCGTCATTGGCCAGATTTGTGGCCGTATCCATCGGGCAACCGTCGGAGACGACGAGCAGGATGCGCCGCCGTTCCGGGCGCGCCAGCATGCGCGTACAGGCCCAATCCACGGCTTCGCCATCGACGCCTTCGCGGTACAGATCCGCTTTCAGCAGGGCCGCGATATCGGGCCGCGCGCGGCGCCAGTTGGTGTCGCCATCCTTGAACACCAGGTGCACGAGTTCGTTCAAGCGGCCCGGATTCGCCGGCGAGCGGGCGCGCATCCAGTCGCGTTTGACTCTGCCCCCATTCCACGCACCCGTCGTAAAGCCCAGCAACTCCGTGGTGATGCCGGCCTGGTCCAGCGCGCGCAGCAGAATATCGAGCAGCACGGCCACGGATTCCGCATGCGTCTTCATGGAGCCGGAGCAATCGACGAGAAAGGACACCAGGCAATCGGCTTGCGGCAAAAATTGTTCCTTGCGGAATAGCCGGCGCTCGGACGGCGAGCTGATCAGCTGCGCCAGACGCCGCCCGTCGATGTATCCCTCTTCCTCGCCGAATGACCAGCCGTCGCGTTGGGGCACGGCCAGCAATTGCGTCAAGCGCCGCGCCAGGCGCGCCGTGTTGATGCCCAGGCTGGCGATGCGCTCGTCCATGCGTTCGCGGTAGTCGAGCAACAGGGCGCGGCGCACCAGTTCGCCCGCGTTTTCTTCGCGGTCATACGCCGTGCAGTAAACCTTGTAGGCGCCATCGCCATCGCTGAAGGCGCGGCTGTCGCCCAAGGGCGCCGCATCGGGAAGGTGGTCGTTGTCGCTGTCGAAATCGAGCAGCAGCTTGAACGCTGCCTGCGCCTTGGCGTCTCCCCCATCGTCCTGGCTACCGTCGCGCGCCGCCTGCGCCTCTTTCAGCATGGCATCGACGGCGTGGGCGATGGCCAGCGCGTGGCGCGCAAAGGCGGCTTGATCCAGGCGGTGGCGGCGCAAGCCCGCCAGGTCGCCGCTCAATTGTGAAGAGACTGACCAGCGCGTGGCCTCGATAAAATCTTCCGTTTTTTCCAGCACGGGCCTGGCCGTCAGGCGCGACCAGCACATCTGGAACACTGTATACAAGAGCAAGCCCGAAGCGCCTTCGGCCAGGCCGGAATCGTAAAACGCGTGCGACCATGCCGTAAAACGGTGGCGCAGGTTGCTGATGACGCCAGCGTGTTGATCTGGCGCAAGCGTTTCCACCCTTAACTGTTCCAGCAGCTCGAAGACGAGGCGCGCCACGGGGTCAAGCGGGCACAGCGACTTGTGCAGGGCGGCATCCGTATGCAGCAGGCGCAGCGCCACGCTGTCGGCCGCGCCGCGCAGCGAGGGCAAATCCTGCAGCGCCGCATCGGGCTGCAGATGGGCGGCGTGAATGGGCAGGGGACAGTGGCCGTCGTGCAGGCGCCGGCCCCGGTAGCGTATCGAGGGAGAAGCGCTGAGGGCGCGGATGGCGCCCGCGCACAGTTCATCCGTTTCCTGCTGCTCGCGCGTGTAGGCGGCAGGAACAGTTGCTTCGGCGCTCATGCCTGGCTCGCCAGCAATTCCTCGTTAAAACAGCGCTGGTAATACTCGGCCACCATGGGCCGCTCGGCCTCGTCGCATTTGTTGAGGAAGGACAGGCGGAAGGCCAGCGCCGGGTCGCGGAAGATCTGGCAATTTTCCGCCCAGGTAATCACCGTGCGCGGCGACATCAGACACGCCAGGTCGCCCGCCGCATAGCCGTGGCGCGTCAGGCTGGCCACGGCCACCATGGACGCAGCCAACTGGCGGCCCGCGGCATCGTTCATGGCCGGGACTCTGGCCAGCACGATTTCCGTTTCTTCCGCCTGCGGCAAATAATTCAAGGTGGCAACGATGTTCCAGCGGTCGATCTGCGCGTGGTTCAGCACTTGCGTGCCGTGGTACATGCCGTTCAGGTTGCCCAGGCCCACCGTGTTCGAGGTGGCGAACAAACGGAAGTGCGGGTGCGGCGTGATGACCCGGTTCTGGTCGAGCAAAGTAAATTTGCCGTCGCGCTCGAGGATGCGCTGGATGACGAACATCACGTCGGGGCGGCCCGCATCGTACTCGTCGAAGATCAGGGCCACGGGCCTTTGCAAGGACCAGGGCACGATGCCTTCCTGGAATTCGGTGACTTGCTGCTGCTCGCGCAGCACGATAGTGTCCTTGCCGACCAGATCCAGGCGGCTGATGTGGCCGTCCAGATTGACGCGCACGCAAGGCCAGTTCAGGCGCGCCGCCACTTGCTCGATATGTGTGGACTTGCCCGTGCCGTGCAAGCCTTGCACCATCACGCGGCGGTTATGCGTGAAGCCGGCCAGGATCGCCAGAGTCACATCCTGGTTGAAGCGGTAGGCGGGATCGATGTCGGGCACGTGCGCGTCGCGTTCCGTGAAGACGGGCACGAGCAGGTCGCTGTCGATAGCGAACAGGCTGCGCACGGACTGCAAGGTTTGCGCTGCGGCGGCGGGGGGATGTTGGCGTGAATCTGGCACCTTGTTCTCCTGTGAAACCGCAGCATGGGCGCTACGGCGGTTATGAATGACCGGTTTGTAATGCGGCGTCGTCGTCCCCGCCCGTCGTCGGCATGGTTTCCGATTCGATGGCGGCCAGGGCTTGCGCGGCGCGTTGCAATGCTGGCAAAAAATGTAAAGCCTTGTCGTGCGTCAAACGGATGATGGGCGCCTGGATCGCCACGGCCAGGTTCGAGCGGCCGTTCGGGTTCGGCACCAGCACGGCCACGCACAGCAGGCCGGGCAGGAATTCTTCATCGTCCAGCGCATAGCCGTTGCGGCGCACCAATTCCAGTTCGCGTTCCAGCTTGACGGGGTCCGTTTCCGTCTTGTCCGTAAAGCGCGTCAATTCCATGTGGCCCAGCAGGCGGCGCCGTTGCACGGGCGTCATTTGCGCCAGGAACAGCTTGCCGCTGGACGAGCAGTGGGCCGGCACGCGCGAGCCAGGGTGCAGGTAGAAGCGCAGCGGCGCCGCCGTTTCCACCCGGTCCAGGTACACCACTTCGCT
Source organism: Janthinobacterium sp. 78 (assembly GCF_003096775.1). Lineage (NCBI taxonomy): Bacteria > Pseudomonadati > Pseudomonadota > Betaproteobacteria > Burkholderiales > Oxalobacteraceae > Janthinobacterium > Janthinobacterium sp. 78. Next base: position 2,314,693 of record NZ_QENT01000001.1, read on the forward strand.
GCCGCTGAAGGCCGTCAGGTTGCAGCTTTCGCCCACTTCCTCGACCAACTGGCGCAAGACCATGCGGCGGGCGCCATGGAACGTGTTGTTAATCAAGAGGTTCGACGCCAGGCGGCGCAGGCGCACGCCGGTGCTGTAGTGGCGGCCATCGCTTTCGCGCTGCAGCACGCCCACGCTTTCCAGTTGCTGCAACATGCGGTGCAGGGTGGGTTTCGGCAAGCCCGTTTCTTCCACCAGCGCTTGCAGCGACAGCAACTGGTCTTTCTCGGCAATCACTTCCAGCAAGGCAAACAAACGCATCGTGGGCGTGTCGCCTTCCAGTTTTTCCGGCTCAAGTTTTGGGGATGAAATCATGTCCATGGTGGCCTCGGTGTGGTGTCTGTCGTGTTATTTCATTTTCGAACTCAAATTGTACCGTTTCCTTGAAAATCTGTTTGACTTTTGATTGCCGAACGCTTAAATTGAATTTTATATCAAATTTCGGAACAAAATATACCGATTTTTGATAAATAAGTTGATCACTACACTGCAGTTCATTACAACAGACCAGGAGACACCCATGAATGACATGACCGAGCAAAAAGCCGCCGCAGCCGCCGCAGTAAATCCTCCGGCCTCTGTTGGCCCGCAAAAGATGACGCCTTCCGAAGCGTTCGTGGAAACCCTGGCCGCCAATGGCGTGACCGACATGTTCGGCATCATGGGCTCGGCCTTCATGGATCCGATGGACATCTTTGCCCCGGCCGGCATCCGCCTGATTCCCGTCGTGCACGAACAGGGCGCCGGCCACATGGCCGACGGCTATGCCCGCGTATCGGGCCGCCACGGTGTCGTCATCGGCCAGAACGGCCCCGGCATCAGCAATTGCGTCACGGCGATTGCCGCCGCCTACTGGGCGCACACCCCCGTCGTCATCATCACGCCGGAAACGGGCACGATGAGCATGGGCCTGGGCGGCTTCCAGGAAGCGAACCAGCTGCCGATGTTCGAGGAATTTACGAAGTACCAGGGTCATGTGACCAATCCGGCCCGCATGGCGGAATTTACGGGCCGCTGCTTTGACCGCGCCATGTCGGAAATGGGCCCGACGCAACTGAACATCCCGCGCGACTATTTCTATGGCGAAATCAAGGCGGAAATCCCCAAACCGAACCGCCTGGACCGTGGCGCCGGCGGCGAACACAGCCTCAATGAGGCGGCCGAACTGCTGGCCAAGGCCAAGTTCCCCGTCATCATCTCGGGCGGCGGCGTGGTCATGGGCGAAGCGATCGAAGAGTGCAAGGCGCTGGCCGAACGCCTCGGCGCGCCAGTGGTGAACAGCTATTTGCACAATGACTCGTTCCCCGCCAGCCATCCGCTGTGGTGCGGTCCGCTCGGTTATCAAGGCTCGAAAGCGGCCATGAAACTGATCGCCCAAGCCGACGTCGTCGTCGCCCTCGGCTCGCGTCTGGGACCGTTCGGCACCTTGCCGCAGCACGGCATGGATTACTGGCCAAAGAATGCCAAGATCATCCAGATCGACGCGGACAACAAGATGCTGGGTCTGGTCAAAAAGATTTCGGTGGGCATCTGCGGCGACGCCAAGGCGGCCGCCAAAGCGATTCTTTCTCGCCTGGATGGCAAGACGCTCGATTGCGATGCGACGCGCGAGGAGCGCTTTGCCACTGTGCAAGCCGAGAAGGCCGCGTGGGAAAACGAACTGGACAACTGGACGCACGAGAAAGATGCGTACAGCCTGGACATGATCGAAGAGCAAAAGAAAGAGCCGGGCAATTACTTGCACCCGCGCCAGGTCTTGCGCGAGCTGGAAAAAGCCATGCCGGAAGACGTGATGGTGTCGACCGACATCGGCAACATCAACTCCGTGGCCAACAGCTATCTGCGCTTTGAAAAACCGCGCAGCTTCTTTGCGGCGATGAGCTTTGGCAACTGCGGCTATGCATTTCCGACCATCATCGGCGCGAAAGTGGCCGCACCGCACCGTCCGGCCGTGTCGTATGCGGGTGACGGCGCCTGGGGCATGAGCCTGATGGAAACCATGACTTGCGTGCGCCACAACATTCCGGTGACGGCGGTGGTGTTCCACAACCGCCAGTGGGGCGCGGAAAAGAAAAACCAGGTCGATTTCTACAACCGCCGCTTCGTCGCCGGTGAACTCGACAACCAGAGCTTCGCCGAGATTGCACGCGCCATGGGCGCCGAAGGCATCACGGTCGACAAGCTGGAAGACGTGGGGCCAGCCTTGAAGAAGGCCATAGCCATGCAGATGAATGAAGGCAAGACCACCATCATCGAAATCATGTGCACGCGCGAGCTGGGCGACCCGTTCCGCCGCGATGCGCTGAGCAAACCTGTGCGGCATCTGGATAAATATAAAGATTACGTCTGATTTGCTGCTGGAGTGTTGGATTACGCCTTTCAGGCTAATCCAACCTACCCAACCTACGTGACTGTGTAGGTCGGATTAGCCGGGCGCGAGCCCGGCGTAATCCGACAAAGCGCTGTGACCAAATTCTCACAGATTGTCACCAAAACATCATAATTTCATTAAAGAATACAAACCGTCCCGTTTTTTGGATTATTTGATTTGACAAGGCCATGCTTAAGGCTTAAATTCAATAAAAGACAAAAAACGGAACGTAGCGTATCAAAAACGATTTACGGAGACCACCATGAACCACCCTGTACCGCACACCGGCGCCGTCACCACCGCTGTCACCACCGACTTCCTGCAAGCGTTCGGCGATGCCTGGAACCGCCACGATATCGAGGCCCTGATGGCCGCCATGGCCGATGACTGCGAATTTCACGCCGTGGCCGGCCCTGACTTGCTGGGCAAGAGTTTCATTGGCCGCGACGCCGTACGCGCCGGTTTTGAGCTGGCCTGGCAAACCTTCCCCGATGCCGCCTGGCTCAATCCCGAACACTTCGTCAGCGGCGAGCGCGGCGTGACGGAATCGACGTTTGCCGGCACCAAGGCGGACGGCACGCGCATCGAAGCGCGCATGGTCGACATCTTCACTTTCCGCGATGGCAAGATCGCCGTGAAGAACGCCTTCCGCAAGGATCGCCCACCGGTCGCTACCGGCAACAAAGCCTGAGCCAGCACGTTCACCGGGAATGATCATGAACAAACCTGTCGACACTCCATCTGACGTACTGGGCAACAGCACCGCCGCCCGCACGCCTTACGATCCCGCCTTCGATCCGCTGGTGGCCCAGCGTCCCGGCCACGGCAATGCCTACGCGCCCACCTACTGGATCGGCACGGCCGGCGAGCCGCCGGCCGACGACGGCCCCATCACGCATGACATCGACGTCGACGTGGCCATCATCGGCTCGGGTTTTACCGGTCTCTCCTGCGCCATCTTCCTGGCCCAGGAACACGGCATCAAGGCCACCGTGCTGGAAGCGAACCGGGTCAGCTGGGGCTGCAGCACGCGCAACGGCGGCCAGGCGCAATGCACGACGGGCCGTCTGAAACGCTCGCAGTGGATAGACCGCTACGGCCTGGACACGGCCCTGAAACTGCACACGGAAGTGTGCGACGCGATGCAAACGTTCAAGAAGATCACGGCCGACATCGATTGCGAGCCGCAGCCGGGCGGCCACCTGTACATCGCCCACAAGGCGAAAGCCATGCCCGCCCTGATCAAGGAAGCAAAGCTCATGCGTGAGGTCTTCAAGTACGACGCCCGCATCCTCGACGCCGACACCGTCAAGCGCGAATTCGTCGACGACAAGGAAGCGGCCGGCGCGCTGCACGAGCCGGAAGGCATCGGCATCCACGCGGGCAAGCTGGCGTTTGGCTACCTGCGCAAGGCGCGCGCGCTGGGCGCCAAGGTGCATCCATCCAGTCCCGTGATGGGCTGGGAAACGCGCAACGGCGTGCATTATCTGCAAACGCCAGGCGGCGTGGTGCGCGCCCGTGCCGTGGCCGTGGCCACGGGCGGCTACACCTCGCCGCATCTGCATCCGCAAGTGAAGAACCGCTTGCTGCCTATCCTGTCCAACTCGCTCGTCACGCGTCCGTTGACCCCGGCGGAAATCGAGGCATGCAATTTCCGCACCCACCAGGTGATCACGGATACGCGTATTTTGCGCCATTACTATCGCTTGATGCCGGACAACCGCGTGCAGATCGGCAGCCGCAGCGCCATTACGGGCGCCGACGCGCCGGACGACAAATACAAACAGTTTTTGATCAACGATCTGCACCGCAAGTTCCCCGCGCTGACCGGTATTCCCATCGATTACTCGTGGTGGGGCTGGGTCGACGTCAGCCACGACATGATGCCGCGCATCGTGCAGCCGGACCCGAAGCAGTCGATCTTCTATTCGCTCGGTTACGGCGGCAACGGCGTCATGTATTCGGCGCAGGCAGGGCGGCGCATGGCCGAGCGCATCGCGGGCAAGGCCAGCGACACGGGCTTGCCGATCTTCAATTCGAAACTGCCGTACCCGAACATGATGGAACTGGTCGAGTCGCAAGCCTTCGCACCGTTCCGCCGCCTGGGCCAGCGCTTCCTGTACCGCTGGTATCACTTGAAGGATGAAGTGTTTTAAATAGCAGTAGCCGTACTAAGCCGCCGCATGGTTGACAAAGAGCAAACAGCGGCGCCTCCCGAAAGGGATGAGATTGCCCGCACGTTCACACATAACAATAAACTTGGAGTGAGACATGAACACAAATACGAGCAAAACGGTTTTTTCAACGATGCGCCGCGCCGTCCTCGGCACCCTGGTGCTGGGCGTGGCCCTTGCGTCCAGCGGTACGGTCTTTGCGCAAGGCAAGGAAGTGACGATTGCCTACCAGGAAATCAACGGTCCCTTCCTGGTGGCGATTGCCAGCGGCGAAGTGGAAAAAACCACCGGCTATAAAATCAACTGGCGCAAGTTCGATTCGGGCGCCAAGGTGGCCACCGGCATGGCGTCGGGCGACGTGCAGATCGGCGTCATCGGTTCGAGCCCCCTGACGGCGGCCGTCAGCCGCGGCGTCGATCTGCAGCTGTTCTGGATCATCGACGACATCAACGAAGCCGAAGCGATGGTGGCCCGCAATGGCGCCGGCATCAGCAAGCCCACCGACTTGCGCGGCAAGAAGATCGCCGTGCCGTTTGTTTCCACCACGCACTTCCACACCATGTTCGCGCTGGAAACGTGGGGCATCAAGCCATCCGAAGTCAAGCTGCTCAATATGCAGCCGAACCAGATCGCCGCCGCCTGGGAACGCGGCGACATCGATGCCGCCTTCGTGTGGGACCCGGCCTTGAGCAAACTCAAGCAAAACGGCAAGGTGCTCGTCACGTCCGGCGAACTGAGCAAGAAGGGCAAGGCCACGTTTGACGGCATGGCCGTCGAGCGCGCCTGGGGCGAAGCGAACGCCGACTTCATGGCCAAGTTCGTCAAGGTGATGGCCGCGGCCGACGCCGACTACCGCGCCAATCCGAAAGCGTGGACCATCGATTCCCCGCAAGTCAAAGCCAACGTCAAGCATTCGGGCGCGGCTGCCAAGGACGTGGCCGCTTCCGTGGCCCTGTACGCCTACCCATCGTTGCAGGAGCAGGCCTCGCCGGCCTGGCTCGGTGGCGGCGCGAAGGGCGGCGTGGCGCAAGCCTTGCTGGCCACGGCGCAATTTTTGAAGGGCGAAGGCAAGATCGACACCCTGGCAACAGATTACGCCAAGTATGTGACACCCAGGTATGCACAGGCCGCCGGCCTGCTGAAGTAAACGGTGGCGTGTCGGCGCGCTTGCGGGCGCGCCGACACGAACACAATGCGTTGAACTGAAGTTACTACACCTATGCGGGGATACGATGGAAAACCTGTACGTCAAGGATGTCAGCGTAATTTATCCGGGCAAGACGGCCGGTGAACGCGTACATGCCTTAAATAATATCAATCTCACCATCAATAGCGGCGACTTCGTCGTCGCGCTCGGTGCTTCCGGTTGCGGCAAGACAACCTTGCTGAGCCTGATGGCGGGTTTTATTGCCCCGTCCAAGGGCGAAATCATGCTCGGGGATAATAAAGTCGAAGGGCCGGGCGCCGACCGTGGCGTGGTGTTCCAGAAACATGCCTTGCTGCCATGGCTGAACGTGATGGAAAACGTGGAATTCGGCTTGAAACTGCAAGGCGTGGCGAAAGCCGTGCGGCGCGAACAGGCGGCGAAAAACCTGGCGCTGGTCGGCTTGAAGGACTTTCACGACAATATGATTTATCAATTGTCGGGCGGCATGCAGCAAAGGGTGGGCATCGCCCGCGCCCTGACCAGCAATCCCGCCATGCTGCTGATGGATGAGCCGATGGCGGCGCTCGACGCGCTGACGCGCGAAACCATCCAGGAATTGCTGCTCGATATCTGGGCCAAGTCCAGCACCATGTTCTTCTTCATTACCCACAGCGTCGACGAGGCGCTGTTCCTGGCGAACCGGCTGATCGTCATGTCGCCCCGTCCGGGCCGCATCACGCATACCTACGAACTCGATTTCAACAAGCGCTTCCTCGAATGCCGCGATGCGCGCGCCGTGAAATCGAGCCCGGACTTCATCAAGATGCGCGAAACAGTGCTCAACATCATTTATGGCGACGAGCGCGCAGTCAATAAAGAGCTGGAGGTGTCCCATGCATAGCCCATCCGTCGTGGGATTTCCTCCCACCACCGCCAAGCGCGCCGGTTTCTTTGGCCGTCTGTTCGCTCCCCGCTGCGCCATGCCTGGCGAAGCGTTCGGCGCGCCGGGGCAGGGCAATTCCAGCCGCATCGCCAGCGTTACCGTCATCGCCGTGCTGTTGCTGTGGTTTGGCGTGACGGCCAGCGGCATGGTGAAACCCTTATTTTTACCATCGCCGCAAGCCGTCTATGAGAAATTCATCATGGCGGCCACCACCGGCTTCGGCGGTGCCACTTTGTGGGAACACACGGTCGCCAGCCTGGTGCGCGTCTTCGGTGCCTTCGGCCTGGCTTGCTTGCTGGCCATTCCCATCGGCGTGATGATGGGCGTCAATCGCGTGGCACGCGGCATCTTCGATCCCTTGATCGAGTTCTACCGCCCGCTGCCGCCGCTCGCTTACTTGCCACTGGTTATCATCTGGTTCGGCATCGGCGAATTTTCGAAGGTTTACCTGATCTTCCTGGCCATCTTCGCGCCGATGGCGATCGCTGCCCGCGCCGGCGTCAGTTCGGTGTCGCTGGAGCAGATCCACGCGGCCTATTCGATGGGTGCCACGCGTTTCCAGGTCATCGTGCATGTGATTCTGCGTGCCGCCATCCCGGAAATTCTCACCGGCATGCGCATCGGCATCGGCGTGGGCTGGACCACCTTGGTGGCGGGCGAAATGGTGGCAGCCACGCGCGGCCTCGGCTACATGGTGCTGAGCGCTTCCGAGTTCCTCGCCAGCGACGTGGTGATCATGGGAATTATCGTGATCGGTTTCTTTGCTTTCCTGTTTGATTTGATGATGCGCTACCTCGAACGTACCCTCGTGCCATGGAAGGGCAAGGTGTAAGACGTTCCCGGGAGTGGCGCGCACGCCACAAGTGTTGCCGCCGCTCCCTTTTTTTCAAGCTGCAATAACTCAGCAATACCCCGTACGTATTCTCCAGCGCGCTTGCCCTACGGCTGGCGCGCCGGGCCGCTGCATTTCCAGATTGACTTATGGCATGCAGCCAACCAGACTGATTTGATGATGTATCGATGCTGCTTGACGGTGTTGCCCCAATAAAACAAAGCCGCGCGGCAGAAACAAGCCGCAGCAGGCGAGGGCGCACCGAGCTTCAGATATTACTAGGAGACAAAAATGATTAGCGACAACCACAATAATACCGGCTTGCAGCACTCGCTCAAGCAACGCCACATGAGCATGATCGCCATCGGCGGCGTGATCGGCGCCGGCCTCTTTGTCGGCAGCGGCGTCATCGCCAAGGCCGCCGGCCCGGCCGCCATCCTTTCCTTCCTGCTCACGGGCGGCCTGGTCGTCCTGATCATGCGCATGCTGGGCGAGCTGGCCTCGTCCCTGCCCGTGGTCGGCTCCTTTTACGAATACGCGCGCCTGGCCTTCGATGACAAGCCGAAAGTATCGAAATTCCTCGGCTTCATGAGCGGCTGGATGTACTGGTATTTCTGGGTCGTCGTGGTCGCCCTGGAAGCCATCGCCGGCGCCAAGCTGGTCAACTTCTGGCTGCCCGAGGTGCCGTCGTGGGCTATCAGCCTGGTGCTGCTGGTATCGATGACCATCCTGAACCTGTTTTCGGTGAAAGCGTTTGGCGAATTCGAATTCTGGTTCGCCTCGATCAAGGTGGTCGCCATCGTCGTCTTCCTGTTTGTCGGCGCCTTGTTCATCACGGGCAGCTTGCCCAACAGCATCCCAAGCCTGGGCTTTTTGACCAGCAATGGCGGCTTCATGCCGCACGGCTGGGGCCCTGTGCTCAGTGGCGCCGTCGCTGCCACGGCCTTTTATTCGGGCGCCGAGATCGTCACCATCGCCGCCGCCGAAACGTCGGACCCGGCCAAGGCCATTGCCCGCGCCACCAATTCCGTCATCACGCGCGTGCTGATGTTTTATGTGGGGTCCATGTTTGTCGTCGTCTGCATCGTGCCCTGGGATTCGCCGGCCATCGCCACGCCGTTCGTCAGCGCCCTGACGGTCATGAACATTCCCTACGCGGCCCACATCATGAACGCCATCATTTTGACGGCCGTGCTGTCGGCCCTCAATTCCAGCCTGTACGCCTCCTCGCGCATGATCTTCGCGCTGACGCGCCGCGGCGACGCGCCGACCGGCCTGGTCAAGCTGAGCAAGAATGGCGTGCCGATTCGCGCCATCCTGTTCAGCACCCTGTTCGCCTATTTCGCCATTGCCGTATCGTATGTGTCGGCTGACCTGGTCTTCCCCTTCATCGTCAATTCCTACGGCATCCTGATCCTGTTTGTCTACCTGCTCATTGCGATATCTCAATTGCGCCTGCGCCGCCGGCTGGAACGCGAATGTCCCGAACGCATCAAAGTGCGCATGTGGCTGTTCCCCTACCTGACGTATTTCACCATCATCGCCATGCTGGTGATCCTCGGGGCCATGAGCGTGTCGTCCGATACGGAGCAGCGTGTGTCGTTCTGGTTCGGCCTGTTGAGCGTGGTCATCATGAGCGTCATGTATTACATCAAGAAGCTGGTCAACGATGACCGCAACGGCGGCGAAGCAGCCGACACCAAAGTGGAGCTCAAACATGTCTGACACAACTTTGTTGCCTGCAAGCCGGCGCCGCTTCCTGCGCACCACGGCCGCCCTGGGCGCCGCCGCCGTGGCCGGCCCAGCCTTGGCGGAGTCCGTCACTTTGCCGTTTGAAAACGGCGAGCGCGAACTGGTGGCCTTCCCGCAAAAGCGTCCGCTGATCTTGCTGACCAGCCGTCCGCCCCAGCTGGAAACGCCGTTCAGCGTCTTCAATGAAGGCGCGATTACCCCCAACGATGCGTTTTTCGTGCGCTATCACTGGAGCGGCTTGCCTACCAGCATCGATGGCGACAGCTACCGCTTGCGCATCGCCGGCCTGGTGAAAACGCCGCTGGAACTGTCGCTGGCCGAGCTGAAAAAACTGGCCGAGCCCGTCGATGTGGTGGCCGTGACGCAGTGCTCGGGCAACAGCCGCGGCTTCTTCGCCCCGCGCGCGAATGGCGGGCAGCTGGGCAATGGCGCCATGGGCAATGCCCGCTGGACGGGCATCCCCCTGAAAACCGTGCTGGAAAAGGCCGGCATCGCCGCCAGCGCCGTGCAAGTGGCTTTCAATGGCATGGAAACGCCGCCCGTGGGCGACGGCCCCGATTTTCAGAAAGCCTTGTCCGTCGAGCACATCATGGCCGGCGACGTGCTGCTGGCCTGGGCCATGAATGGCGAAGACATTCCCTTCCTCAACGGCTACCCGCTGCGCCTGATCGTGCCCGGCTATTACGGCACTTACTGGGTCAAGCACCTGAGCGACATCAGCGTGCTCGCCAAGCCCTTCGACGGCTTCTGGATGAGCACGGGTTACCGCATCCCCGACAATGGTTCCGGTTTCATCGAGCCGGGTACACCGGTGGGCAAGACGACGCCCATCAGCCGCCTCAACGTGCGCTCCTTTATTACCAGCGTGCAAGATGGCGCGCAGGTAAAAGCGGGGCGCGACCTGGCCTTGCGCGGCATCGCTTTCGATGGCGGCCAGGGCATCAGCGAAGTGGCGGTGTCGCTTGATGGTGGCCACAGCTGGCAGGAAGCAAAGCTGGGCCAGGACCTGGGGCGCTTCTCGTTCCGTGTATGGACGATGGTCCTGAAGGCGCCGCGCAAGGGCAAGCATGTGCTGATGGTGCGCGCCGTCAACCGCATCGGCCAGAGCCAACCGATGAAAGCCCTGTGGAATCCCATGGGTTATATGCGCAACGTGGTGGAAACCACGCGCATCGACGCAGTGTAAGGAGAACCATATGAAGATCTTGTTTGCCGCGCTGGCACTGTCGGCGGCGGGCAGCGCCTGCGCGCTGGAAATCCATTTGCCACCGGAAACGGCGACTTACAAAGCCAGCGAATTGCCCGGCTACCAGCTGGTGCAGCGCAACTGCATGACCTGCCACGCGGCCCAGTATGCATCGAGCCAGCCGCCTGCCTCGCCGCGCGCCTACTGGGAAGCGACCGTCAAGAAGATGAAAAAGCCGTTCGGCGCCCAGTTTGACGATGCGGACATGCCGGCCATGGTCGACTACCTGGTGAAAACCTATGGCGCGGAGCGGGGCGCCGCCGCACCTGCCGCGGCCGTGGCCAGGCCAGCCGCAGCGGCTGTCCCGGCCGCCAGCGGCAAGGATGTCAACACCTTGCTGGCGGCGAATGGCTGCATGGCATGCCATGCCCTCGACCAGAAAGTGGTCGGCCCGGGTTTTACCGAGGTGGCAGCCAGATACAAGGGCAAGGATGGCGTCGCTGCCGTGGCGGCGAACATCCGCAGTGGCGGCGCCGGCAAATGGGGCCCCGTGCCCATGCCGCCATTCAGCCAGCTCAGTGCAGCCGATGCGGCGACCCTGGCGAAATACGTGCTGTCCAGATAGCGCCTGGCCAGAGCAGTGCAGTAGCGCACTTCCGCTCTTCTTTCTCTCCACAGGCCTGCAACACCTCAACCCCTGGCTGAGGTGTTGCAGGCCTGCTACGCCGGTGTTCCTCGCGTAAATTTAAGCGGCCGCCCATCCCCGTACCGCATCGTCAAAAATAATTTATATATCAATATTCATGTATTGGAAATCAATTTTCGCAAGTGTGTGACATACCAAGGCGCCAAAAGAAAGTGTGTCGTGGAAGTCGTATCCTCGTATGGAAAAAATAACATTGTTTTGTATTGCAGTAATGCTAATGCCTTGCCAAATTGCCAAATGTGGTGCGTGCGAGGACTAGCATGTCGATAGGGATGGTATTGCAATATTGTTGCGGTGAGACAACGAATTTTTCAGTTGAAACGCGCATTTTCATGGAAGTTTCCTGATTTTAGGGCTGTCGCCATTGAGGTCGCACCAATGTGGTGAACGAGGTCATCAGATAGGTATTTTCTCGTCTGGCAAGGGGCTAGAATGGATCAATGTTGCTGAACGGAACTTAATTTTTCAGTTGCCATCAAATTTAACATTGATGTCAAAAAATACTCCCGTTTCAGCTTTTGTATTCCCCCGTTGATGCAGCCGGAAGCGGTGTGCCTGGCGCGGGCGCGCCGCCAGAAAGGATGACCTTGAACACCAAATTACTTCCGCTGACCTTGCTGCTGTTGATCCAGAACGCGTACGCTGTCGATCCCCCCAGCGCAGGCAGCCAGCTGCAGCAGATTCCCGTCGCGCCCCAGTTGCCGAAGGCGCCGCCGGCCATCCGCGTGCAACAGGGCAATGTACCGGCCACCACGGTGGGCGATACCACGCGCATCACGGTACAGCGCCTGCAGGTGACGGCGCCGCCCGTGTTTACCGAGAGCGAACTGATCGCCAGCACGGGTTTCGTGCCGGGCAGCGAGCTGACCCTGGGCGAGCTGCGCGCCATGGCGTCAAAAATTGCCAGCTATTACCAGCAGCGTGGCTATTTCCTGGCGCAAGCGTATCTGCCGGCGCAGGATATCGAGGATGGCGTGGTGCAAATCAGCGTGCTGCCGGGCCAGTATGGGCAAGTGCAGCTACGCAACCAGAGCAAGTTGTCCGACGGCCTGGCCGGCACGATATTGGCCGGTCTCGACGGGCAAGTGATTTCCACGCCGCCGCTGGAGCGGCGCTTGCTGCTGCTGTCGGACTTGCCGGGCGTGCAGGTCAGCTCGACCCTGGCGCCGGGGGCCTCGCTGGGCGCGTCCGACCTGATCGTCGACGTGCAGCCGGGATCGCGTTTCAACGGCAGCATCGACGTCGATAACCAGGGCAACCGCTACACGGGTCGCAACCGCATCGGCGCCACCTTGAACATCAATGAACTGGCCGGCATCGGCGACGTGGCCAGCGTGCGCGCGTTTACCTCGGCCGACGGCTTGAACTACGGCCGCCTGGCGTATCAGGGCCAGGCCGGTTTGCTGCGCCTGGGCGGCGCCTACACGTATATGGATTACAAGCTGGGCAAGGAATTTGCCGTGCTCGATGCCAAGGGCACGGCGAAGATCGCCAGCGCGTATGGCAGTTATCCGATGATCCGCTCGCGCAGCAGCAACCTGTATGCGCAAGTCAGCTACGACGACAAGACCTTCCAGGACCGCACGGAATCGACGGGCAGCGTCAACGACAAGAAAGCCAAGGTCTGGCTGTTCAATCTCAACGGTGATAGCAAAGATAGCGTGGGTGGCGGTGGCATCAGCAATTATTCGCTGACCTACACCACCGGCAAGATCGACATCGAATCGCCGGAGGCGCGTCTGATCGACAGGCTGACGGTGAAGAGCAACGGCCACTTCAACAAGCTCGCTTTCAATGCGGCGCGCCTGCAAAGCCTGGGCGGCGAGACCAGTTTGTTCGGCAGCCTCAGCGGCCAGGCGGCGTCGAAAAATCTCGACGTGTCGGAAAAGATGGGCATCGGCGGCATGGGCGGCGTGCGCGCCTATCCGGGCGGCGAGGCGTATGGCGACCAGGGCTATGTGCTGAATCTGGAACTGCGGCAGAACCTGACGGCCGTCCCTGCGTTTACATCCTTGCCCGGTCAGTTGCAGGTGCTGGCCTTTGCCGACACGGGTACCGTCAAGCTGAACCGCGACGCCTGGAGCGCCGGCGAGAACCGCCGCACCCTGAGCGGCGCCGGCGTGGGCGTGACGTGGACGGGTGCCAACGCGCTCGTCCTGAAAGCGTATTACGCACACAAGCTGGGCAATGCCAAGGCGACGTCCGCACCGGACTCCGCCGGCCGCTTCTGGCTGCAAGCAGTCAAGTACTTCTAATTAATACAAGCTAAAAAATCAGGACACCGCCATGAACCGCATCTACCGCTCCATCTGGAACCAGGCCACGGGCGCTTACGCCGCCGTGTCCGAAAACGTCAAATCGGCCGGCAAGCGCTCGATGCCAGGATGCAGCGGAGGCGGGGCGCATTTCGCCTTGACCAGCATGGCGGCGGCGCTGCTGCTGGGCTACGGCAGTCTGGCGCTGGCGGGGCCGGCGGGCGGCACGGTGGTGGCGGGCCAGGCCAGCATCACCGGTGCGCCAGGTTCGACGGTGATCAAGCAGGGCAGCCAGAACGCGGTGATCAACTGGGCCAACTTCAATATCAACAAGGGCGAGTCGGTGCAATTCGTGCAGCCGAACAGCAATGCGGTGGCGTTGAACCGCGTGCTGGGCAGCGATGGCACGACCATCCTCGGCAACTTGTCGGCTAACGGCAAGGTCTTTATTGTCAACCCGAACGGCGTGCTGTTCGGCCAGGGAGCCTCGGTCAACACGGCGGGCCTGGTGGCCTCGACCCTGGACATTTCGAATAGCGATTTCATGTCGGGCAAGTACCAATTTAGCGGCAATGGCACAGGTAAAGTCCTGAACCAGGGTTCGATCAGCGCGCCGGGCGGCTATGTGGCCTTGCTGGGCGCCAACGTGTCGAACGAGGGCACGATCCAGGCACGCCTGGGTTCGGTGGCCCTGGCGGCGGGCCGCGCCATCACCCTCGACGTGGCGGGCGACGGCTTGCTCAATGTCGCCGTCAACGCGGGCGCCGTGGGCGCTTTGGTCAGCAATGGCGGCATGATCAAGGCTGACGGCGGCAGCGTACTCTTGAGCGCGCAGGCGGCCGGCGACTTGCTGAAAACCGTCGTCAACAACACGGGCGTGATCGAGGCGCAGACGATCGACACGCGCAGCGGCACGATCAAGTTGCTAGGCGACATGCAGAGCGGCACGGTCAACGCGGGCGGCACGCTGGACGCCAGCGCGCCCCTGACGGGCAATGGCGGCTTTGTCGACACCTCGGCCGCGCACGTGAAGATCGATGATGCGCTGAAGGTGACGACGGCGTCGAACAAGGGCCTGTCAGGCACCTGGCTGATCGATCCCACGGACTTCAATATCGCCGTCTCCGGCGGCGACATGACGGGCACCTTCCTCAGCAATTCCTTGAAGTCCGGCAACGTGCAGATCCAGAGCGTATCGGGTGCCGGCGGTACGCAAGGCAACATCAACGTCAACGATAACGTCAATTGGTCGGCCAACAAGCTGACCCTGACGGCGCAAAACAATATCAATATCAACAAGGCCATGCGCGGCTCGGGCACGGCCAGCCTGGCGCTGGAATACGGCCAGAGTGCCGTCGCCGCCAGCAATCTGTTCACCTACAACGTCAAGGCGGAAGTCGATCTGCCATCGGGCAATAACTTCAGTACCAAGCTGGGCAGCGATGGCGGCGTGACCGTGCATCAGGTCATCAACAGCCTCGGCGCCTTCAACAGCACTACCGGCAACGACGTGCAGGGCCTGGAGGGCAATTTGTCCGGCAACTATGTGCTGGGCAGCAATATCGACGCGCGCGCCACGGGCAGCTGGGAGAGTGGCAAGGGATTTATGCCTATCGGCAATGATACGACACCATTCACGGGCACGCTCGATGGCCTGGGCCATGAAATCATCGGGTTGACGATCAACCGTCCGGAAATGGCCATCGGTATGTTCGGCAATATCGGCACGGGCGGGGCGGTGCGCAACATGGGCTTGGGCAACGTCAGCGTTGCAGGGTCGGTAGCTGCCTATGCCAGTAGTAGCTACGCCGGCATCGGTGCGCTGGCCGCCGTTAATAATGGCAAGATCGATAACGTTTATAGCAGCGGCGCCGTGCATGGTTCTGGCTATATCAACATGGGCGCGCTGGTGGGCACCAACGCGGGCACGATCAGCAACAGCCGCGCGGCAGGCACGGTCGTTGCCGGTGCTTTTGGCGCGGCAGGCGGCCTGGTGGGCGAGAACGCGGCGGGCGGCTTCATCAAGAACAGTTCCAGCGCCGTGGCTGCCACATCCACCAATTATTTCGCTGGCGGCCTGGCCGTCTACAACCGAGGCACGATCAGCGACAGCTATGCCACGGGCGCCGTCAGCGTTGGCGGCACGGGCGGCAGCTATGGCGGCGGCCTGGCGGCCATTAACACGGGCGAAGGCACGGTCACGAACAGCTATGCGACGGGCAATGTCACGGGAGCTTCCGGCCTGGGTGGCTTGCTGGGGCGGATAGAAAGCGGCGCGGTAACGAACAGCTATGCCACCGGCAATGTGACCGGGACGAATAATCTCGGCGGCCTGGTTGGCGTGTCCGCCGGTCCGATAAGCAACAGCTATGCCACCGGCAATGTGACGGGCAACTCCACCGTGGGCGGCGTGGTGGGCTACAACATTGGTGTTGCCCTCACCAATGCATATTATTCGGGCAAGCTCACGACGACCGGCATTAATAACGGCGCTATTGTTGGCGATCACAATGGTGGTTCCATTGTCAATGCCTACTTCAACAGCACGCTGAATCCGGCGGCAACTGCCGTTGGCCATGTAGGCAATGGTGCAACTACCGTTGCCCAAGGCCTGACCAGCGCGCAGATGTTGCAAGGTAGTAATTTCGCAGGTTTCAATTTCACCACCACGGCCGGCGCGGCAGGCAACAACTGGGTGATCGTCAGCGGCGACGGTTCCATCAATGGCGCCAGCGCCGGCACGCGCCCCATGCTGGCGTCGGAATGGTCGAACACCATCAATTCCACGCACCAGTTGCAATTGATGGCGATGAGCAAGGCCGCCAGCTACACGCTGGGCAGCAGCTTCAGCGCAGCCAGCACGGCCGCGAACGGCAATGACGTGTGGGGCAGTACGGGCTTCATCCCGGTCGGCACGGCCGGGTCGGCCTTCACGGGTAGCCTCGACGGCACCGGGCATATTGTTTCCAACCTCAATATTATCAAGTCGGGCGTGGCGGGCGTGGGCTTGTTTGGCGTCGTCGGCAGCGGCGGCGTGATCGCCAATGTGGGCTTGTCTGGTGGCACGATCAGCGGTGGCGACAATACGGGCGCCCTGGTCGGCACGAATGGCGGCAGCGTCAGCGGCAGCTTTGCCACCAGCGCCGTCACGGGCGCCAACAATGTCGGCGGCCTGGTGGGCAGCAACACTGGCACGGGCACCATCAAGGATAGCTATGCCAGCGGCGTGGTGACTGGCAGCAGCGGCGCGGGCGGCTTGGTGGGCAGCAACAGCGGCACCGTCGCCACCAGCTATGCGAATGGCAGCGTGAGCGGCGCCGGCGGCGGCCTGGTCGGCACGGGCACAGGCAGCGTCACGGGCAGTTACTGGGATAGCACTGCCAGTGGCAAGGCAACGAGCGCGGGCGGCACGGACCTGACCACGAGCGGGCTCAAGACGCTGTCGAACTATACGGGCGCAGGCTGGGATCTGGGCCAGATGTGGGTCGCCTACGATGGCCAGAGTGCGCCTTTCCTGCGTTCGTTCATGCAGCAGATCGCCGTGCGCGTTTCTTACGACAGCAAGGTGTATGACGGAGTGGCCTACGCTGGCGGCAGCAATAGCGTCACATATTCGAACACGGTGGCAGGCGCCGATCTGCTCGGTACGCTCGTGTATGTAGGCAATGCCACAGGTGCCGTGAATGCGGGCACGTATGGCGTGTCGGCCAGCGGCTTGTATGCCACGGGCGGGCAGTCCGGCTATGCGATCAGCTATATCGATGGCGGCCTGGTGATCACGCAGCGCCAGCTCAGCCTGAACGGCGCCGGCGCCGGCAACAAGGTCTATGACGGCAACACCACCGCCATCATCAGCGGCGGCACGTTGGCGGGCCTGTTGGCTGGGGATCTTGGCAATGTCAACCTGCTCTCGTTGTTGGGGACCTATGCCAGCAAGAATGTCGGCAATGGCATCGCCGTGAATGCGACTGCCACCCTCGGCGGCAGCGCAGCCGGCAACTATATCTTGGCGCCGCTGACTGGCGTGAGTGGCAACATCACGCCGGCGACGATTAGCAGCATCAGCGGCATCCTGGCCGGCAGCAAGGTCTACGACGGCTTGACTGGCGCTGCGCTCGACACCAGCGCGGCTGTATTAGCCGGCAAGATCGGCAGTGATGCGCTGACGTTGAGCGGCACGGGCACTTTCGACAACAAGAATGCCGGCAGCGGGAAAACAGTCAGCATCAGCGGTTTGTTCCTGGGCGGCGCCGATGCAGGCAACTATATCCTTGCCGGCACGACGGGTAGCGCCCTGGCCGATATCACGGCCAAGGCCCTGACCATCACGGGTGTCACCACCAGCAACCGCGTGTATGACGGCACGCGCAATGCGGCCCTGTCCGGCGGTACCCTGAGTGGCCTGGTAGGCGGGGAAACCCTGGGCCTGTCCAGTTTGAGCGGCGTGTTCGCCGACAAGAATGTGGGCACGGGCAAGAGCGTGAGCTTGAGCGGCGCCACGCTGGTCGATGGCACTGGGCTGGCCAGCAACTATACGGTCAGCAATCCGGGCGCCCTGACGGCCGATATCAGCAAGGCAACCATCAGCAGCGTGACGAACATCACGGCAAACAGCAAGGTGTATGACGCCAACACCAAGGCCACCATCAATGCAGGCGGCGCCACGTTCAATGGCATGTTCAGCGGCGACAGCCTGTCGTTCAGCGCGACGACGGCCACGTTTGCCGACAAGAACGTCGGTAGCGGCAAGACAGTCGCCGTGAGCGGCATCGCCCTGGCCGGCACGGATGCGGGCAATTACAATCTGACGCTCAGCACCGGCAGCGGCAGCGGCGATATCACGCCGAAGGCGCTGACGATCACCGGCATGTCGGCCGTCAATAAAGTCTACGATGGCAACACCAAGGCGACCTTGTCGGGCGGTTCGATCAGCGGCCTGGTCGGTTCGGAAACGCTGGGCGTGACGGGACTTTCAGCAAGTTTTTCCGACAAGAATGCCGGCACCGGCAAAACCGTCATCGCCAGCGGCTCGACCCTGGTCAATGGCGGCAATGGCGGCCTCGCCAGCAACTATACGATCAGCAACCCAAGCGGACTGAGCGCAAACATCACGCCCAAGGCGCTGACGGTGACGGGTATGACGGCCAGCAACAAAGTCTATGACGGCCTGCTCGACGCGACCTTGTCCGGCGGAAGTCTGTCGGGTCTGGTCAGCGGTGAAACGCTGCTGCTGTCCGGCGCAACGGGCGTGTTCAGCGACAAAAACGCAGGCAGCAACAAAACCATCGTCGTCAGCGGCAGCAGCCTGGCCGACGGCACGGGGCTGGCCAGCAATTACACGGTCAGCAATCCGACCACCGTGAAGGCCGGCATCACGCAAAAAGCCTTGACGGTGAGCGGCGTGCTGGCCAGCGACAAGACCTACGACGGCAATACCAAGGCCAGCCTGTCGGGCGGTACCCTGGATGGCCTGGTGGGCGGTGAAACACTGGGATTGACGGGGCAGGTGGGCAGTTTCAGTGACCAGAACGCGGGCACGGGCAAGGCCGTCGCGGTGACGGGCGCGACCCTGGTCGATGGCACTGGGCTGGCCAGCAATTATTCGGTCAGCAACGCCACCGGCGTGACGGCCACTATTGCGCAAAAGGCGTTGACCGTCAGCGGCGTGAGCGCGAGCAACCGCGTGTATGACGGCACGCTCGATGTGGTCTTGTCGGGCGGCGCCTTGAGCGGCTTGGTCGGCATGGAAACGCTGAGCTTGAATCTGGCGAACCAGACAGGCGCCTTCAGCGACAAGAACGCGGGCAGCAACAAGGTGGTCAATGTCACGGGTGCGACGGTCACGGACGGCACTGGCCTGGCCAGCAACTATGCCTTCAGCAATGCCAGCGGAGTGACGGCCACTATCACGCCGAAAGCGTTGACGGTGACGGGCGTGACGGCGGCGAGCCGGGACTATGACGGCACGCAGCAGGCTGCACTGTCGGGCGGCGTCTTGAGCGGCTTGGTCGGCATGGAAACGCTGAGCTTGAATCTGGCGAACCAGACAGGCGCCTTCAGCGACAAGAACGCGGGCAGCAACAAGGTGGTCAATGTCACGGGCGCGACGGTCACGGACGGCACTGGCCTGGCCAGCAACTATGCCTTCAGCAATGCCAGCGGAGTGACGGCCACTATCACGCCGAAGGCGTTGACGGTGACGGGCGTGACGGCGGCGAGCCGGGACTATGACGGCACGCAGCAGGCTGCGCTGTCGGGCGGCGTCCTGAGCGGCTTGGTCGGCATGGAAACGCTGAGCTTGAATCTGGCGAACCAGACAGGCGCCTTCAGCGACAAGAACGCGGGCAGCAACAAGGTGGTCAATGTCACGGGCGCGACGGTCACGGACGGCACTGGCCTGGTCAGCAACTATGCCTTCAGCAATGCCAGCGGGGTGCGGGCCGATATCGGCAAGGTGTCCATCAGTGCCATTGCCGGTATCGTGGCAGCGAACAAGGTGTATGACGGTGGCACGGCGGCCAGCCTGAACCTGGCGGGCGCCAGTTTCAATGGCATGGTGGCCGGCGACGCCTTGAGCCTGGCCAGCGGCCCCGTCCTTGGCACATTCAGCGACAAGAATGCGGCGCTGGGCAAGACCGTGGCCATCAGCGGTCTGGGCCTGGCCGGTGCCGATGCGGGTAACTATGTGCTGGCCAGCAGCCAGGCCAGCACCACGGCCGATATCACGCCAGCCACCCTGACGGTCAGCGCCAGCGGCGTCAACAAAGTGTATGACGCCACCACGAATGCCGCCGTCTCCTTGCGCGACAACCGCATCGGTAATGACCAGCTGAGTATTGCCAGCAATGGCGCCAGTTTCAGCGACAAGAATGCGGGCGTGGGCAAGACGGTGACGGTGGCAGGCATAAGCCTGAGCGGCACGGATGCGGGCAATTACGTGGTCAACACCAGCGCCAGCACCACGGCCACGATCTCGCAGGCAGCGCTGACGGTCAAAGTCGATAACACTGAAAAAGACCAGGGACGCGTCAACCCCGACTTCAGCGCCGGCTACAGCGGCCTGCTCGGTGGCGACACGGTGGCCGCCGAAGTGAGCGGCAACCTGGCGTTCAGCACGCCGGCGACGACGGCATCCGCGGCCGGCAATTATCTGGTCTCGGCATCGGGCCAGGCGTCGAACAATTACGCCTTGAACTATGTGGACGGCGTGCTGAAAGTCAAGCCGACGGAAGCGCTGCAAAGCGCAGTCGCCAGCGTGATCGCGGCCGTTGCCGTGGCACCGTCGCAGGGCAATATGGTGCAGGCAGACATGATCGTCAGTGGCGAATCGGCACCAGGCAAGCCCGCCACCACGCAGGAGGCGCCGCGCGAGGGAGATACGGGTAACGCAGGCAGCGCGCCGGTGGTGCAACTGGCCAGCAACGTCGTCAGCAATGTCCTGCCAGGCCTGCGCTTGAGCGTGGTCGACAGCGGCCTGCGCCTGCCGACCGAAGCTGGCGGCAACACGCGCCAGGAAAGCCAGTAAAGCCCGCTGCGTCACCCGATGGTGGCGTCGGAGTGCCGCTTCGTGTTTCGAAGCGGCATTTTTTATGCCGTCGCGTCGTCGCAACAGTTTTATAATGGCTGCACCATCCTCCGTCAGAAGAGCAGTGCTGAACAGAAAGTACCATCGCATGACATCCCATTTCATCGGCGTGGCCGGCTTGCCACGCGCTGGCTCCACCTTGCTGTGCCAATTGCTGGCGCAGCATCCCGACCTGCATTGCGAAGGCAATAGCTCCCCCCTGTGCAACACCTTGCTGGGCATGCGGCGCATGGTCAGCGACGATTCTTTTTTCCTGTCGCAGCTCGACAGCACCTTCGACGCCAGCTATGGCCATCTGAAAACGGCCATGCAGGGCTTCCTGCGCGGCTGGTACCAGGATTGCGGCAAGCAGGGTGTGGTGGACAAGAACCGCGCCTGGCTGCATTGCGTGGAGATGCTGCTGCAACTCGCGCCGGAAGCGAAAGTCATCGTCTGTGTGCGCGAACTGGGCCAGGTCTACGGCTCCATCGAAGCGCAGCACCAGCGCACCATCCTGCTCGATTTTATCGACCACCTGGCCGATTTTGACCGTCTGGGCCGTGCCGACATGCTGTTTGCCAAGGATCGCACCATAGGCGCGCCCTTGAGCTCGCTGCACGCCGTGCTGGACCTGCCGCTCGAGGTGCAGAAAAAGCTGTATTTCGTGCGTTTCGAAGACTTGATGGCGCGGCCGGTGGAATGCATGTCGCACCTGTATGCGTGGCTGGGCCTGGCGCCATGGCAGATCGATCCGCATCATCTGGCCGTGGGGATACAGGAAAGCGACAGCCATTACCGCATGAAATACACGCACCGCCAGCAGGCGACCATCAGCGCGCCCAGGCCGCATGCGATACCGCCGCGCATCCAGGCGCAAATCGAGGAGGCGTACGGCTGGTTTTATGAACTGTATTATCCGCAACACCAGCGCGCGGCAACGCCATCGGCCTGAAAACACCTGCGGCAGTGCTAATACCACTTGCCGCACCGCTGCCGGCGCGGTATTGCCGGCAGCTGGCGCAAATCCTCCTTTTTTCTCTTCCCTTACTCTTTGCCTGGCGCGCTGTAGCCGTACCGACTGAAGTCACTGGTATTGTAAAAAACACCGTTATATAAAACCACTTGACTACCAATTTTCGGCGTCGCATTCTCTGTGCAGAAAGCCGATGCTGCGCTGTGCTTTCTTTACGTACAACATAAAAAGCTACTTCGATAGTTTTCGTATAACGTTCAGGAGACAATGTGAAAACACGGCAATCAAGCCGGCTGGCTACGCCATTCATGGCTGGCCTGCTGGGCAGCGCGCTGCTCGCTTGCGGCGGCAATTCCACCACCGAACCCCCATCGACCCTGCTGGCCGCGACCACTGCCAGCGACAGTTGCGCGGCCTGGAGCGCCAGCGCCGTCTACACGGCAGGGCAGTGCGCCGTGTACGACGGCAAGGTGTACCGGGCCAAATGGTGGGTGCAGGGCACGGTGCCGGGCAACGACCAGTGGGGGCCGTGGAGCCTCGATACCACCACCCCGACTCCAACGCCGACACCGACGCCCACCCCGACACCGACACCCACGCCAGGCGTGCCCACCAAAGCCCAGGCCGAGGCCAACGAGGCGGCGCTGACGAACAATGATTTCTTCCGCAAGGTCAAGGCCTCGATCCGCACTTTGGGCAATGCGGCCGTCGAAGCCGTGCAGCCTGGCCTGGCCGGCAATCCGCTCAACGTCAAGCGCGTCGAACGCCTGCTGCCGGCGGCGAAGTGGGATTACTATTTTGCCGCGCGCGACGCCAGCTATACCTATCAGCGCTTCCTGCAAGCCGTGGCCAAGTTCCCCGCCGTGTGCGACGACTACGGCGACGGGCGCAATGCGGACGCCATCTGCCGCCACAGCCTGGCCACCATGTTTGCCCACTTCGGCCAGGAAACGGGCGACCATAACGCCAGCAGCCCCTTGCCGCAATGGCGCCAGGGCTTGAAGTATCTGCGCGAACTGGGCTGCGACGAGACGGGCGCCGGCTGCGGCTACAACATCGAGTGCGCCGACCCCGTCTTCAACAAGGTCTGGACCTGCGGCACCAATGCCGACGGCAGCTTCAAGAAATACTTTGGCCGCGGCGCCAAGCAGCTGTCGTACAACTACAACTACGGTCCGTTTTCGCAAGCCATGCATGACGGCGATCAAACGGTGCTGCTGAAAAACCCGGACCTCGTCGCCTCGACCTGGCTGAACCTGGCCTCGGCCACGTTCTTCTTTGTCTATCCGCAACCGCCGAAACCGTCGATGCTGCATGTGCTGGACGGTACCTGGGTGCCGAACGCGGCCGATACGACAGCCGGTGCGGGCAATAACTTTGCCACCACCATCATGATCATCAATGCCGAGTGCGGGCAGGGCACGGAAAAGCAGGCCGCACAAAACCGCATCGATTACTACAAGCAATTTGCCGCCGACATGGGCTGGGATTATTCCGGCGAACAATTGTCTTGCGCCAACATGCAACGTTTCACCCCGGCCAGTTCCGCTTCCTACAACATCTATTGGGAAAAGAACTGGAGCTCGGGTGGCGACAACCAATGCCAGCTGGTCAGCTATCAAACCCCGTACAGCGCCTTGCTGGCCGGGAACTACGTGAAATGCGTGGAAGCCAACTGGAATGTGAAGTTGCAGTAACAGCAAGCGCAGGATAGCCGGCCAGGGATCACAGTTGACAAGAGCCCCCATAGGGGCCTGCAACAGCTCTCGATGTATAACCATAACGGAGACAGACACCTCATGAAATCGAATGCATTATTGATGGCCCTGCTCAGCGGCGTGCTCGTCGCTTGCGGCGGGGGCCAGGAAGGCACGACCGCCACCCCGAACACCTTGCTCGCCGCCGTGGAAGCGTGCGCCGTCTGGGATGCCGCCACCGTCTATACGGGCGGCCAGTGCGTGCTGTACCAGGGCGTCAGCTACAAGGCCAAGTGGTGGACGCAGGGCAATGTCCCCAGCGCCACCGACCAGTGGGGACCATGGGCCGTGACGGATACGCCGACGCCGACACCAACGCCAACGCCAACACCAACACCAACGCCAACGCCAACACCAACACCAACACCAACACCAACACCAACGCCGACCCCAACGCCGACCCCGACTCCAACGCCGACACCCACGGCTTGCCGTCCCGACGGCTTGATCTCGGCCGTGCCGAATGTGCCGTATTGCAAGGTATATGACGCGAATGGCCGCGAAGTGCTGACCAATGGCTTGAACCGGCGCATCGTCGGCTATTTCGCCAGCTGGCGCACGGGCGTCGATGGCAGCCCGACGTATCTGGTGAATAACTTGCCGTGGGACAAGATCACCCACTTGAACTATGCATTCGCTTCCGTCGATCCGGCCACCTCGAAAATCGCCATCGGCAGCGGCGCGGCCAATCCCGATACGGGCCTCACCTGGCCGAACGTGCCGGCGGCGGCCATGGACCCATCCTTGCCGTACCAGGGCCACTTCAACTTGCTGTCGCAATACAAGAAGAAGTATCCAGGTGTGAAACTGATGATTTCCGTGGGCGGCTGGGCCGGCAGCGGCGGCTTTTACACGGCGACGACGAATGCGGACGGCAGCGTCAACACGGCCGGCATCAATACCCTGGCCGATTCCATGGTGGCATTCGTGCGCCAGTACAACTTCTTCGATGGCGTCGATGTCGATTACGAACACCCGACCACCAACAATGAAGCGGGCAATCCGAACGATTTCGCCGTCTCGAAACCGCGCCTGGCGGGCTTGATGACGAGCTATAACGTGCTGCTGAGAGTGCTGCGCCAGAAGCTCGACGAAGCGGCCGTGCAGGACAATAAATACTATCTGCTCACCATCGCCGGCTCCGCCTCGGGCTGGGTCTTGCGTGGCGAAGAAAACATGTCGGGATTGAAATATCTCGATTACGCCAGCCTGATGACCTACGACTTGCACGGCGCGTGGAACCAGTATGTGGGACCGAACGCGGCGCTGTTTGACGATGGCAACGATGGCGAATTGCGTGCTGGCAACGCTTACCAGTACCAGAACATCGGCTATCTGAACACGGACTGGGCCTACCGCTACTACCGGGGCGCCATGCAGGCGGGACGCATCAATATCGGCGTGCCGTTCTACACGCGGGGCTGGAAGGACGTGACGGGCGGCACCAACGGCCTGTGGGGCACGACGGCGCTGACCAATTCCACCGTCACCTGCGCGGGCGTGAAAACCTGCGGCATGGGCGCCACCGGCATCGACAACGTGTGGTACGACCTCGACTCGCAAGGCAAACCCACGCCCGGTGGCGGCAACCCCATCTGGCATGCGCTGAACTTGCAAAACGGCATCGTGCCAAGCTACCTGGACGCCTATAAAGTCACGGACAAGGCGCTGGTGGGCACGTATGTGCCGTACTACAGCAGCACCATGGTGGCGCCGTGGCTGTGGAATGCGACCAAGAAAGTGTTCCTTTCCACGGAAACCACGCAATCGATCGCGGCCAAGGCCCAGTACATCGTCAACAACAATATCGGTGGCGTGATGATCTGGGAAATGGCGGGCGACTATGCCTGGGATGCCACGCGCAATGGCGGCAAGGGCGAGTACTTCATGGGTACCACCCTGACGGACGTGCTGTACCAGGCTTTCCGCACGGCTGGCGTGTATGGCAACAAGCGCGCTGAAATCGCCATGCCGGGCACGGCGGCCAACGTCAGCATCACGTTGGGCGGCTGGAAGCTGGGCGACAACAACTTTCCCATCAACCCGGTGATGACGGTGAAGAACAACACCACCTCGACCTTGCCGGGCGGCACCGTGGTGGAGTTCGATTATCCCGTGTCGGCGCCATCGGACATGAGCGACCAGTCGGGCTTCGGCTTGACGGTGATCAATGCCGGCTACACGGGACCGAACAATATCGGCGGCTTCACGAAGAACTACAACCGCGCCCGCTTTGCGATTCCCGCCTGGCAATCGCTGGCGCCGGGCGGCTCCGTGGCGCTGACCCTGAACTACCGCCTGCCGATCTCGGGACCGGCCAATTACACGGTGACCGTGGGCGGCACTAAATATGCGTTGACGCAAGAGTATCCGGAATTGCCGGTGGCCTTGCCGTAAGCAGTGATACGGTAGGGTAAACAGAGAAGGGCGGAACCGTGGTTCCGCCCTTTTTTTGACCCGAATGCAAGTACTGGGGTCGGACCCTCAGGGTTCGACCCCGGCGTGCTTTTGGGTTCAGCTTAGAACCACGTCTCTACCTGGAAACCATACGACGTGCCGCTGGTATTGTTGTTGTAGATCGGGCCGCCGTTGTTCGACGTATTGACCGACGCGGTGGCCGCATCGTTCCATTTGCCGTAGGTCACAAAAGCGCGCAGTTCAGGACGCGACCACAGGCCAGGACCGGCCGAGATCGTCGGCGCGATGGTCAGCTTGGTCAGGCGCTTGGCCGGTTGGCCGCCCGATTGCGTCACTCTGTCCGTGCCCAGTTCGCCCACCAGCTTGAAGTTGTCGGTGAATGCATATACGGGACGCACGCCGACCGAGGTCCAGGTCGAGGAACCTTTGGCGTTCGACTCGTCTTTTTGCCACAGGGCGACGAATTCCATGCCGAAATTGGCCATCGGCTGGATCGCCATGTCATTGAAGATGCGCGTGCGTTTCACGTCCGAACCGAAATTGGTGTCGCCCGACGCGCCGAACTGCGCGCCATTGCCGGTGCCAGGACCGACGCCGTACTGCACGCCAAAGGTGTTGCCGCCGCCGAATACTTTACCTTGACGGTGGAAGGCCGACAGTTGCCAGCCGTTATTGCGCTTGCCCAGGATGGCGTCATCCTTGCCTTCGCCGATGATGTAGGTCGCGGCCAGGTCCAGGGTGCCGTTTTCATTGACGGGAATTTCGCCGTAGATGAAGTTCTGGCGCACGGCAGACTTGGTACCCAGGTAGGCGTTCGGTACGCCGCTGCGCGAACCTTTGTCGTCATCGCGCTGGACGATGTCGTTGTCCTTGAAGAAGGCGTAGGAGAATTTGCCCGGACCGGCAGGAATGCGGTCCAGGCCGGCGCCCGTGCCGTTCATGTTGATGTATTGCAGATCCAGCATGTGGATGTCAGGACGGTAGTAGAAGCGTTTACCGACCCAGGCCGTGCCGCCGTTCAGGAAATCGAGTCCCTGCGCTTCGACGTAGGCCTTGACGATGCCCAGTTTGTTGTCGCCGAAATCGGAGTTTGGCGCGTAGGCGTTGACCCAGATGGTGGCCAGGTAGTTCACGCCGCCGGACTTGGCGACGGACTTGGTGTAGCCGAATTCCGTGTAGGCGTCGCACTCATTGCCCAGACGGTATTTCATGGTATTGCCACCCAGGCCGAAGCAGCCTTGCGAACCGCCGTCGCCCGACGTATTGCTGCCGGCGCCGGCGCGCAGGTAGCCGTGGAAGCCTTCGGCATCACTTGGGTACATCGGGTCGGCAAGGGCGGAAGCGCTGGCGATGGCCAGGAGCAGGGCAGGTAAAGTTTTCAATGCAGTGCGATTCATGCGGTCTCCAGAAAAATGTAAGTGGTAGCGCTGGCGCCCGGAGGACGGGCAGCGCATACGGTCTAATGCCGAAAACCAAGTCTAGCAGCGCTTTTTTAACCAGACCGATACAAAACGTACAAGTGACGATACTTTCTTTCAAAGTGTTGTTTTTACTCAATATCGATACTCTGGTGCATAGCGGGTCTGCAAAAGAGTATCGAATTGCGGTTTTGGAGTATCAGAAAGTATCAAAGTCCGGTGCTACATTGTGGTCGTGGTGCTAAGTACCTGAGCATTGCCAACGACAAAAAACACTGGAGACACACAATGAAACGTTCCGCCATTGCCGCGCTGTGCGCCGGCGCCTTCTGCTTCGCTTCGTCCGCGATTGCCGCCACCGACCTGGTCATCGCCACCGTCAACAACGGCCACATGATCGAAATGCAAAAGCTCAGCAAGTTCTTCGAGCAAGCCAACCCCGACATCAAGCTCAAATGGGTGACCCTGGAAGAGGGCGTCTTGCGCCAGCGCATGACCACCGATATCGCCACCAAGGGCGGCCAGTTCGACGTGATGACCATCGGCCTGTATGAAACGCCGATCTGGGGCAAGAAAAACTGGCTGATCCCCATCAAGCCGGACGCCAAATACGATATCGACGACTTGCTGCCGGCCATACGCGAAGGCCTCTCCGGCGACGGCAAGCTGTACGCGTCGCCGTTCTATGGCGAAAGCTCGATGATCATGTACCGCAGCGACCTGGTCAAAAAGGCGGGCGTGACGATCGAGGATCGTCCTACCTGGAACCAGTTGCGCGACGTGGCCGCAAAGCTGCACGATCCGGCCAACGGCGTGTACGGCATCTGCCTGCGCGGCAAGCCGGGCTGGGGCGACAACATGGCCCTGATCACCACCATGGCCAATTCCTACGGCGGCCAGTTGTTCGACATGCAATGGAAACCGCAATTTACCAGCAAGCCGTGGAAGGACGCGGTCACCATGTATGTCGACCTGATGAAAAAATACGGCCCGCCCGGCGCGGCTGCCAACAGTTTCAATGAAAACCTGGCGCTGTTCAACCAGGGCAAGTGCGGTATCTGGATCGACGCGACGATCGCCGCTTCCTTCATCACGGACCCCAAGCAAAGCAAGGTGGCCGACAAGGTGGCGTTTGCCCAGTCGCCCATCGGCGTGACGGAGCGGGGCGCCAACTGGTTGTGGATCTGGTCGCTGGCCATTCCCGCCAGTTCCAAGCACCCGAATGAAGCGCAACGCTTCATCAACTGGGCTACCTCGCCCGATTACGTGAAACTGGTGGCCAGGGAAACCAGCTGGGCAAACGTGCCGACGGGCACGCGCAAGTCGACATACGCGAGCCCCGAGTTTCAGAAAGTGGCGAAATTTGCCGCCGCCGAAGGCAAGGCCCTGGCCACCACGCGCGCCGTGCAAAGCACCATGCTGCCGTCGCCGTACGTGGGCGTGCAATTCGCATCGATCCCCGAATTCCAGGTGATCGGCGTGGCGGCCGGCCAGCAGATGGCGGCAGCGCTGCTGGGCAAGGTGACGGTGGAGCAGGCGCTGGAATTGTCGCAGCAGACGGCGGAGCGGGAGATGCGCAAGGGTGGGTACTACAAGTAGGAAGATAGCCTGACAAACCTACTGCGCGGTTTGTAGTTTGCAAACAGGTGACGCTGTTGTAACCCGAATGGCGAAAGCTGGGGTCGGACCCTCAGGGTCCGACCCCGGTACTTCAGCCTTGCGGGTTTAAAAGATACCTCACGCCCCAAGAGAACATTATGAAACGCATTATCCCCCGGACTTTGCTGACGCCGGCCGTGCTTGCCGTCTCCGTCATTTCCGTGATCCCGCTGCTGATCACCCTGTTTTACTCGTTCGTGCGCTATTCCATGCTCGATCCGAGCGGCCATCCTTTCCATGGCCTGGCCAATTTCCACTTTTTCTTTACCGATGCCTCGTTCCTGCCGGCCTTGCAGAACACGTTTACTTTGCTGTTTTCCGTCATGCTGATCACGGTGGTGCTGGGCACGGCGCTGGGCTTGCTGATCAATGAAGCATTCCCCGGGCGCGCCATCGTGCGCGTGCTGCTGATCTCGCCGTTCCTCGTCATGCCGGCCGTGAATGCCCTGATGTGGAAAAACATGCTGCTCAATCCCATCTACGGCCTGTTCGCGCAAATCAGCATCTTCTTTGGCGCCACGCCCGTCGACTGGCTGTCGGCCCACCCGCTGTTTTCCATCATCATGATGGTCTCGTGGCAATGGCTGCCATTCGCTTGCCTGATCTTCATGACGGCCCTGCAATCGATGGACCGGGAACAGCTGGAAGCGGCGCGCATGGATGGCGCCACCTATCTGCAGCAGTTGCGCTATCTCTACATTCCCCACCTGGGCCGCGCCGTCTCGGTGGTGCTGATGATCGAGATGATTTTCCTGTTGTCGATCTTTGCGGAAATCTTCACCACCACGGGCGGCGGTCCCGGTTTCGACACGACCACCATCACCTTCATGATTTATCAGCAGGCACTGCTGTCGTACGACGTGGGAGCGGCTTCGGCCGGCGCCTTGTTCGCCGTGCTCATCGCCAACATCGCCGCCTTCTTCCTGATGCGCGTCATCGGCAAGAATCTGTCGAAATAAGGAGACCTTGATGCATAGCAAACTCAATTTGTATGGCCGCACGGCCGCCGCCTGGCTGTGCGCGCTGCTGCTGTTCTTTCCCATCTTCTGGCTGGGCCTGATGGCTTTCAAGACGGAAGGGCAAGCCATTTCCACGCCGCCGCTGCTGTTCTTCACGCCGACCCTCGACAGCTTCCGCGAAGTGCTGGCGCGCGACAATTACTTCGGCTACGCGTGGAACTCGCTGTTTACCAGCGTGGTCTCCACCGCCATTGGCCTCCTGATCGCCATCCCGGCAGCGTATTCGATGGCCTTCTTTCCCACGGGCGGCACCATCGGTTTGCTGAAATTCATGCTCAGCTCGCGCTACATGCCCGGCGTGGGCGCCCTGATGCCCATCTATATCTGCTACCAGTACTTCGGCCTGCTCGACACGCGCATCGGCCTGACCATCATGTTCATGCTGATGAATTTGCCCATCATGATCTGGCTGCTGTACACGAGCATGAAGGAGCTGCCGCGCGAAATCCTGGAAGCGTCGCGCATGGATGGCGCCACCGTGTGGGATGAATTTCGCCACGTCGTGCTGCCCCTGTCCGTGGGCGGCATCGCCTCCACAGCCCTCGTGTGCATGGTCTGGTCGTGGAACGAATCGTTCTGGTCGCTGAACCTGGGCGCTTCCAACGCGGGCACCCTGGCCTGGCTCATCGCTTCTTACTCCAGCCCGGAAGGCCTGTTCTGGGCCAAATTGTCGGCCGCGTCGCTGATGGCGATTGCGCCCATCATGGCGCTGGGCTGGTTCTGCCAGAAACAATTGGTCCAGGGGATGACCTTTGGCGCCGTCAAGTAGCATCGAAAAACAAATCAGAATTGAGACAATCATGGCTTACCTTCAACTGAGCAATATCGAAAAATTCTTTGGCGAGCACCGCGCCATCAAGGGCATCGACCTGGACATCCAACAGGGCGAGTTCGTCGTCTTCGTGGGGCCGTCCGGTTGCGGGAAATCCACCCTGCTGCGCCTGATCGCGGGCCTGG
Organism: Janthinobacterium sp. 78; assembly: GCF_003096775.1. Lineage (NCBI taxonomy): Bacteria > Pseudomonadati > Pseudomonadota > Betaproteobacteria > Burkholderiales > Oxalobacteraceae > Janthinobacterium > Janthinobacterium sp. 78. Next base: position 2,345,863 of record NZ_QENT01000001.1, read on the forward strand.
AGCCGATCGACGGCGGCAAGCTGGCGCTCGACGGGCGCGACATCACCAGCGTGCCGTCATCCAAGCGCGACCTGGCGATGGTGTTCCAGTCGTATGCGCTGTATCCGCACATGACGGTGTTCCAGAACATGTCGTTCGCGCTGAAACTGGCCGGCGTCGATCCGGCCATCATCCGCGAGAAAGTCGACAAGGCGGCCGCCATCCTCGACCTGGGAAAATACCTGGAACGCACGCCGAAGGAGCTGTCGGGCGGCCAGCGCCAGAGGGTGGCCATCGGCCGCGCCATCGTGCGCGACCCGAAGGTGTTTTTGTTCGATGAACCGCTGTCCAACCTCGATGCGGCCCTGCGCGTGCAGACGCGCATCGAGATCGCCAAGCTGCACCGCGAGCTGGGCGCCACCACCATCTATGTCACGCATGACCAGGTCGAGGCGATGACCCTGGCCGACCGGGTCGTGGTACTGCGCGACGGCCAGATCGAGCAGCATGGCTCGCCCCTGGAACTGTATGACCATCCCGCCAACCGTTTTGTGGCGCAATTCATCGGCACGCCCAGCATGAACGTGGTACCGGCCGACGCTGCGCCGCAGTTGCTGGCGCAGGCGGGCAGCGCGGCGCAGGCCGACGGCTTTGTCGGCATCCGCCCCGAACACGTGCACCTGGGCGCGGCGCAGCCGGGCAGCGTGCCCGTCACGGTCGACCTGGTGGAGTCCCTGGGCGTGGAAACCCTGACCTATGTGCGCCTGCCGAACAATGTGCAGGTAGTGTCGCGCGGGGCGGAGCGCAGCAGCCTGCAGCCGGGCCAGCAGACGCATCTGACGTTCGAGCCGGGCTTCGTCCACTATTTTGACCGCGCCGGCAAGACTTACGCGGCGGCGAAAGGAGCGCTGTAATGGACGCCATCGCATTGAACCAGGCGAACCTGGCGCAGCTGCCCGCCAACGTGGCCGTGCCCGCGTACGCGCGCGAGACGCTCGTGGCCAGCATCGTGCATATCGGCGTGGGCGGTTTTTTTCGCGCCCACCAGGCCGTGTACCTCGATGATTTACTGGCCTTGCCTGGCCAGGAACACGCGCAGTGGGGCTATTGCGGCGTGGGCTTGCTGCCGCATGACGCGGCCATGCGCGACGCCATGCAGGCACAGGATGGCTTGTATGCGGTGGTCGAGCGCAGCGCGGCCGGCGACTCGGCGCGCATCATCGGCAGCGTCGGCGAGTATCTGTATGCGCCCGACGAGCCGCAAGCCGTGCTGGAAAAACTGGCCGACTCCGGCACGCGCATCGTCGCGCTGACCATCACCGAGGGTGGTTACTATGTGAACCAGGGCACGGGCGAGTTTGACGCGGATCACCCCGACATCGTGCATGAACTGGCGCACCCGCAGGCGCCGCGCTGCTCGTTTGGCTACCTGGCCGCCGCGCTGGCCCTGCGCCATCAGCGGGGACTGGCGCCGTTTACCATCATGTCCTGCGATAACCTGCAAAACAATGGCGACGTGACGCGCAAGATGCTGCTGGCCTTTGTCGCCCTGCGCGACGGGGAACTGGCGCGCTGGCTGGCCACGCATGGCAGCTTCCCCAACAGCATGGTCGACCGCATCACGCCGGCCACCACCGATGAACACCGGGCGCTGCTGCGCGAGTCTTTTGGCATCGTCGACGCCTGGCCCGTCGTGTGCGAGCCATTCCGCCAGTGGGTCATCGAAGACGAATTCCCGCAGGGCCGGCCGGCCTGGGAAAAGGTGGGGGCGCAGATGACGCACGACGTGCTGCCGTATGAAAAGATGAAGCTGCGCCTCTTGAATGCCAGCCACCAGGCCCTGTGCTACATCGGCATGCAGCTCGGCTATACGTTTGCGCATGAAGCGATGGGTGACCCTGGCATCCGCGCGCTCGTGCGGCGCATGATGGATGACGAAGTCACGCCGCTGCTCGATAGCGTGGAAGGCATCGATCTGGAACGGTACAAGGCCACCCTGATCGAGCGCTTTTCGAATCCTGCCGTGCGCGACCAGCTGGCGCGCATCGGCACGGAAGGCTCGGCGCGCATCCCGAAATTCGTGCTGCCGTCCGTGCGCGAAGCGCTGGCCCGGGGCGGCGCCATCAAGCTGCTGGCCTTCACGGTGGCGTGCTGGTTCCGCTACCTGGAGGGCCACGACGAGCAGGGGCGCGAGATGCCCCTGAACGACCCGTATGCGGCGCGCCTGCGCGCGCTGGCGCTGCAGGGCGGCTCGGACGCCACGCCGTTGCTGTCCCTGCGCGAGCTGTTCGGCGACCTCTGCGACACACCGGCGTTCACGCTGGCGGTGGGCGAAGCGCTGGCCAGCCTGTATGGGCTGGGCGCGCGCGCGGCGCTGGAACAGAGCGTGGCTTGAGGGGAGGGCGCGCCATGCCACGCAAAGCCGATGCTGTCTTGCCGCAGATGGAGCTGGAACAGCAGCGCGATGCCACGCCCGGCTTCGAGCCGAAAGGCAGTTTCGGTTTCATCCGCTACCTGGAGCACGGCTTTCCGAATGCGCTGGTGCGCTGGCATTATCATGACGAGTACGAGCTGCACCTGATCGTCGAGACGAGCGGCAAGGTCTTCGTGGGCGACTATATCGGCCAGTTCGCGCCCGGCCATTTGGTGCTGACGGGGCCGCGCGTGCCGCACAACTGGGTCTCGCTCGACACGCCGCCCGAAGGCGTGGCCCTGCGCGACATGGTGCTTCAGTTTTCGCATGCGCCGCTGGCGTCGATGGCCGCCGCCATCCCGGAACTGAAAGGGATTTTCCCGCTGCTGCAGCGCGCCCTGCATGGCGTGGAATTTTTCGGCGTCAGCGAGCAGTCGCTGCGGCGCTTCCAGCGTATCCGCGACAGCAGCGGCCTGCCGCGCTTCATCGAGTTTCTGACCCTGCTGGGCGAACTGGCGCAGACCAGCGATTACCAATTGCTGTCGACGGTGCCGATGCAGTCGAGCGATGACGACGTGGCTTTGGCGCGCATCAGTTCAGCCATCAACTTCATCGTGCACAATTACAGCAGCCAGTTCTCGCTGAAACAGCTGGCCGAGCAGGTGGACATGCCCGAGCGGACGTTTTCGCGCTTCTTTCGCAGCGCCACGGGCAACAGCTTCACGGACTTCGTCAACCGCCTGCGCATCAACAAGGCGTGCCAGCTGCTGATGGAGACGGAGCGCTACGTCAGCAACATCTGCTACGAAGCAGGATTCAATAATGTGGCCAATTTCAACCGGCGCTTCCTGGAATTGAAGGGCATGACGCCGAAGGAGTTTCGCCAGCAGGCGCAGGGCCGTTTTGGCGCCTGAGGTTTTTTAAGGTACATTCGATGGCACGGGCGGGGACCGCCTGGGAGAGACAAGCATGGAATACCTGTGGCAGAAGGACAGCGAGCGCAAGGCGCCCGAACTGGAGCGCGAAAGCTACGATGGCATCATCAATTACCTGGAACACGGCTATCCCAGCTCGCGCGTGCGCTGGCACTGCCACGAAGAATACGAGCTGCACCTGATCGTCGCCACCAGCGGGCGCTTGTTCGTGGGCGACTATATCGGCGAATTCTCGCCCGGCCACCTGGTGCTGACGGGCCCGCGCCTGCCGCACAACTGGATTTCCAACGTCGTGCCGGAAGGGGGCGTGGCCTTGCGCGACATGATCGTGCAGTTCGCCCACGCGCCGCTGGCCGGCGCCGCGCGCGTCATCCCCGAACTGCGCGAGCTGCTGCCGCTGCTCGAGCGCTCCAGCTATGGCGTGGAGTTTTTCGACATGGGTCACGAGGCCGAGCAGCACCTGGCGCGCATCCGCGCCACGCATGGCGCCGAGCGCTTCGCCGCATTCGTGCAACTGATGAGCAAGCTGGCGCGCACGGCCAACTATCGCTTGCTGTCGAGCGCTTCGCTGCGTTCCTACGATGATGACGCCACCCTGGCCAAGGTGAATGCCGTCCTCAATTACATCACGGACAATTACCGCGAGCCGATTTCGGCGGAAATGCTGGCCGAGCAGGTGGGCATGTCGCTGAGTAAATTCTCGCGCTTCTTCCGCAAGGCGACGGGCAACAGTTTTACCGATTTCATCAGCCGGCTGCGCATCAACAAGGCTTGCCAGCTGTTGATGGACACGGATCAATACGTGTCGAACGTCTGCTACGACGTGGGTTTCCAGAACGTGGCCAACTTCAACCGCCGCTTCCTGCAGGTGAAGGGCGTCACGCCGAAGGAATTCCGGCGTCAGGCCGATGGCCGCTTTGGCGGCATCGGCGGGCCTGTTGCGGATACGCCACGGGCTTGAAGGCTGTCACGGGCTTGTCACTTTGCCCAGTTACTCTCCACGGCTTCAATCCCACTTTAGCCGAGGAATGCATGAACGCTGCCGTAACGTCGACCCCGAAACTGACCCTGCTGGCCATCGCCGCCAGCCTGTGCCTGTCCGCCTGCGGCGGCAGCGATAGTACGCCGGCGGAACCGGCCAAGCCCGTGGCACAGACGGGCGTGTTCCTCGACGGCGCGGTGGAAGGTCTCGATTACGTGGCCGGCAGCGCGGCCAAGGCCAGCACCAATGCCAAGGGCGAATTCATTTGCAACCCGGGCGACACGGTGGCCTTCAGCGTGGGTGGCCTGGCCCTGGGTTCGGCGCCATGCGGCGCCGTCGTCACGCCGCTGGCGCTGGCCGCCAGCACGAATGTGGCGGACGACAAGGTCGTCAACCGCCTGCTGGCGCTGCAACTGCTTGACGACGACAGCGATCCGTCGAACGGCATCAAGCTGACGGCCGAAGTGAAGGCCGCGCTGACCGGCAAGACGCTGGACTTTGCCACCGTGCCGGCCGTCTTCAACACGGCGCTGGCCGGGCAATTGGCGGCGGTGGGCGGGAAATTCGCCAGCCGCACGGTCGATGCCGAGCGCCGCGCGCTCGTGCGCGAGCATTTCGAAGACACGCTGGCTTCGAAAGCGGGCGTGCCCGTCAATGAAGCGCTGACGCAAGCCAATCCGGTGGGCGAAGTGAAAGTCACCGTGACGCGCTACCAGATCCAGGCGGCGGACAAATACTATGTGCCGTACGAAGGCGCGAATGCCAAGATCAAGGGCGAATTCCCGAACGGCTTTTTGCCATCGTATGGCTCGGGCCTGGCCTACAAGGGCAAGAATGCAGCCGGCGACCTGGAATTCTATGGCTTGACGGACCGTGGCCCGAACGGCGACGGCCCGCTGGTGCCCAACCCATCGGGCAAGGGCACGATCGGCAGCAAGATCTTCCCGTCGCCGAGCTTTACGCCTTCGTTCGGCGTGATCACGGTGGGCAAGAATGGCGCCGTGCTGGGTTCGAGCACGCCGATCAAGGTGTCGACCGCCGTCAACAGTTCGGGCTTGCCCGTGCCCGTGGGCGCGGTGGGCAATTCGGCCGAGATTCCCGTCATGGATGCGATGAAGTTCGATGCTGCCGGCAAGGCCGTCTTCAATGCGGGCGGCCTCGATTCGGAAGCCATCGTCGTCGACGCGAAGCGCAATGCGCTGTGGGTCTCGGACGAATACGGCCCCTTCATCATCAAGATCGATGCGGCCACAGGCATCATCCAGGCCAAGTACGAGCCGGGCAAGGGCTTGCCGGCGCTGTTCGCCAAGCGCCGCGCGAACCGCGGCATGGAAGGCATGACCTTAGACACGAGCAATGACAAGCTGTACGCCTTCCTGCAAAGCCCTCTGTCCGACGGCACGGCACCATATACGGTGACGAAGAAGAATGAACAGGTCGAGCGCTTCGCCCGCTTCACGCGCTGGATCGAATTCGACCCGACGACGGGCAGCAGCGGCAAGATGTTCGCCTACCCCTTGAATGCGGCCGACTACCAGGATGGCCGCACGGGCAACGCCAAGCTGGGTGACATGGTGGCGCTGGGCGGCGGCAAGTTCCTCGTCATCGAACAGGGCGCGGCGCCGTCGGGCAAGGTCTTCAATAAACTGATGCTGGTCGAACTGAAGGGCGCCACGGACATTGCGGCCGCCGCCTTCAACGCGACGAGCTCGGACCTGGAAAAAAGCAGCATGGGCGGCGCGGCCGTCAATGGCGCCGACTGGGCGGCTGTCACGCCGCTGAAGAAAACCGTGCTGCTGGACTTGAACGCCATCGGCTGGGCGGCGGAAAAGGCCGAAGGCCTGACCCTGATCGACGACTCCACCATTGCGCTGGCCAACGACAATGACTTCGGCCTGAAAACCAAGATCTTCGACGCGAATGGCGTGGAAGTGGCGGATGCCGACGTGACCAAGTGCACGGTCGATGCGAACGGCACAATCGTCACCAGCAGCGCGGCCGGCTGCAATGCCGCCAACACCATCCGCGTGGCGCGCGGCGACGACCGCGAGCGTCCTAGCCGCTTGTGGATCGTGAAGTTTGCCAAGGCGCTCAATACGTATTGATGTGATGTGCAGTGTCGGATTACGCGGCGCTGCGCGCCGCTAATCCGACCTGCATGACAAAAAGCCGCGCGGTGCAGAGATGCACCGCGCGGCTTTTTATTGTGGAAATCGAGGGTAGGTCGGATTAGGCCGAAGGCCGTAATCCGACACTCTCCCGTTACTTCTTGGTATAGGTATTCAACCAATCCAAAACCGTGTGATGCCACAGCAGCGAATTGGCTGGCTTCAGTACCCAGTGGTTCTCGTCGGGGAAGACCAGCAGCTTGCTCGGGATGCCGCGGCGCTGCAGCGCCGTGAAGGTGCCCAGGCCTTGCGCGGTGGGGATGCGGAAATCCAGGTCGCCCTGTACCACCAGCATCGGCGTCTTCCAGTTCTTCACGAAATTGACGGGGTTGAACTGTTCGTGCTTGGCCGGCGCGTCGTAGTACGGGCCGCCGTTTTCCCACTCGGTGAACCACAGTTCTTCCGTTGCGTAAGCCATGCCGCGGTTGTCAAACACGCCGTCGTGGTTGACCAGGCACTTGAAGCCGTCCGGCCAGTTACCGGCAATCCAGTTCATCATGTAGCCGCCGTACGAGGCGCCCAGCGCGCAGCTGCGCTCGCGGTCCAGCCACGGGAATTTCCTGGTGGCCGCTTCCAGGCCCTTTTGCAAGTCGACCAGCGGCTTGCCGCCCCAGTCGCCGCTGATGGAATCCGTGAACTTCTGGCCATAGCCGGTGGAGCCATGGAAGTCGATGAAGACGGTGGCGTAGCCGGCGCCCGCATACACTTGCGGATTCCAGCGGTAGCTCCAGCTGTTGCCAAAGCTGCCTTGCGGGCCGCCGTGGACCAAAAAGGCGACCGGATACTTTTCACCGGCCTTGGCGTTCCACGGTTTCATGACATGACCGTAGACGGTTTCGCCATTCGCGCCGGCGAACGAGAACTGTTCATATTCGCCGAAACGCACGTCGGCCAGCGCTTGCGCGTTCTGCTTCGTCAACTGCTGCAGCGGTGCGTTTTCCGACTTCGCGTCGAGTTTGCGCGTGTACAGCTGCGCGCCCGAGGCCAGGCTGGCTTGCGCCAGCACGATGGTGTTGCCGCGCACGTCGAAGTCGCCCACGGCGCCCTTGCCCGTCAATGCCGCGACCTTGCCGCTGGCCGCGTCGATGTGGAACAAGCGGTGCTGGCCCACGTCATCGGCGGCGACCAGGAAGGCCTTGCCATCCGGCGTCCAGCGGAAGTCGGCCACGGAACGGTCCCAGTCGTCAGCCAGGGTGCGCTTCTTGCCCGTGGCGACATCCATCAGCACCAAATGAAAACGGTCCGCTTCGAAGCCGGGCTTGGTCATGGCGACATAGGCCAGCGTGCGGCCATCGGGCGAATACGTGGCTTTCGCGTCCCAGGCCGGATTGTCGGCCGTGAGGTTGCGCGGCGCCTGGCCGCCGGCGGCAGGGATCGTGTAGACGTCGAAGTTGGTCGACCACGCTTCCGTGCGGCCGGCCACGCGCACGGAGAAAGCCACCGTCTTGCCGTCCGGGCTGAAGTGGTATTCGCCATTGTCGCCGAACGGTTTCGATGGCGCGTCGCCATCGAGGGTGCCGCTCAGGCTGACGGGCGTGGCGTTGACCTTGCCGCTGGCGTCGATGGGCGCCGAGTACAGCGCGTTGCGGCGGCCATCGGCCCAGGTATCCCAGTGGCGCACGAACATCTGCTCGTAGACCATGCCGCTGGCCTTGTTCTTGGCTTTTTCATCGAGGCGTTTTTTCGTGCAGGCGATGTCCGCGCAATCGAGGAAGACGCCCATGCTGAAGGCCAGGCGGTCGCCCTGCGGCGACAATCGATAAGTGTCCACGTCCAGCGCCAGGTCGGTGACCTTGGCCGCTTCGCCGCCGTTCAGGGGCAGTTGCCACACTTGCGAGGAGCCGGAGCGGCCGGACAGGAAGTAGATGGCGTCGCCGTTCGGCGACCATTGCGGGTCGCTGGCGCTGGCATCGCCACGCGTGAGCTGGCGTGGCGCCGCGTTCGGCGCGCGCAGGTCGATCATCCACAGCTGTGTGTTGCCGCGGTTTTTGTCCAGGTTAGTCGTGCGCACCGTGTAGACGACGCGCGTGGCGTCCGGCGACAGCACGGGGCTGCCCACTCTTTCCATGGCGACCATGTCTTCCACGGTGAAACCGCGCGGCGCGGCCAATGCAGGTTCTGCAGCAACGGCGGCGGCAGTGGTGGCCATGGCGGCACTGAATGCTCCCAAGAGCAGCAGACGTAAACTCATTCAAACTCCCGATTCTGATGACGACGTTATTGATATGGTATTGACGTGGCCGGCTGTACCGCCGGCAGCCCGACATCATAGCAATAAAGATGCGCTTGCTGCGGGAGTTGACCGCCGGTTAGCCGGCTGGCAGTGCCAGTTGGTCGAGTGCCACGTGGCCCAGGAAGCCGCCCTGGCTGGTGGCCTGCAAGCCGTCTTCGATGGCGTGGGCAAAGCGGATGCCGGAGTCTTGTTCCAGCGCGGCCAGCACGCGTGCCACGTGCGGATAATCGGCCAGGCTGGCCAGTTGCAGCGGTTCGGCCCAGCGCGCCGTGGCGGCCAGGTAGGCGTCGGCGATGCTCGGTGCGGCATCGGAGGCGAGCCAGGTGCGGCCAGCGAGCAGGCGTTCCAGATGCGCCAGGCATTTATTCACCTTCTCGACGGCCATCTCGCGCCAGACGGCCGCGCGCGCATCGCTATCGGCGGCGCGCGACGCCTGGAAGGCGGGCATGAAGGCCGCGTGAAACGTCGTGTGTAAAAAGGAGAGCACGCTGTTCAATCGGTCGTATTGCGGCGTGCCTTGCGCAAATCCCAGCTTGCTGCCTGGCGCGCGGGCGGCCAGGTGCAGCAGGATCGCCATGCTTTCCAGCAATGGCGCGCCCGCGTGCGTGAGCAGGGCCGGCGTCTGGCTCAGCGGATTGATGGCGAGAAAGGCGGGATGCTGCTTGCTGGCCGGGTCGCGTGCTTCCACGCGGGCCAAACGATACGGCAAGCCGCTCCATTCGAGGGCGGCGATGGCGGCAAACGAGCAGCCGAACGGCACGCTGTAGATCAGGGTGGTTTCCATGCTGGAGCTCCAATTGGATGAGGGAAGGGCAGTCTAAGGGTAATGGTTACTATTTGGAAGAAGGCAAAATAATGTGGTATAGGTACATTTTTTATACCAGGTGGGAAGCGAACCATGAAAGACAATGTCTCCGGCTGCGCCGTGGAAGAAGCCATGCGACTGCTGGGTGGCCGCTGGCGCATCGTGCTGCTCAGCTATCTGATGGCGGGGCCGAAGCGTTTCAGCGAAATCCGCCGCGCCGTGCCGAATATCTCGCAGCGCATGCTGACCCTGGACTTGCGCGCGCTGGAAGAGGCGGGCTTGCTGACGCGCACGATTTACGCGGAAGTGCCCGTCAAGGTGGAATATCGGCTGACGGACGAGGGCCTGCGCCTTCGCGAGCTGGTCGAGATGCTGCGCGCCATTGGCTTGCGCCTGCGCGGGCAGGCGGATGCGGGCGGCGCCTTTCTTGCGTCCGACGCTGAATAAATGTCTCTAGAGAAACAGCTGTTTTTATGCAAAGTGCTAGACTGCCGGCCTTAGCTCACTACTCTCGATACCCATGCGCCTGACTTCCCTAGCCCTGACCGCCGCCGCCCTGTTCGCCGCCTTGCCGGCCCATGCGGCCAGCATGCCGACACTCGAACAAATCCATGCCGCCGTGCAGGCGGGCGTGGCCAGGACACAAGCGAAGACGCAGTCAGCCATGCCGTTCGCCGTCAAGGTCACCAGCCTGCAGGGTTGCCAGGAGTCGCAGGAAGTGCCGGGCGAAGTGGTGTGCCTGGTGGGCATGAGCGCCGGCATGCGCGATGCTTTTAACGTACTGCCGCTGCGGAACGAGGGCGATACCTGGGTCGGCGTCGAGCGCAAGAACGCCCAGTTCGCTGGGCCGTCGCCGGCCGAGGCGCAAGCGATGATACGCGCCTGGGCCAAGGAAGAAGTGGCGCGCGATCCGGAAGCGGCCAAGGACGTGCAGATGCAGGAAGCGCAGAGCACCATGCAGGTCAAGGCCGTCAACGCGTGCGACGTCAAGCGCAAGACGGGCTACCTCGTGTGCGACACGGAATTGAGCGTGCCGAGCCGTCCGGATGGCATCAAGACGGAACTGACCTTCATGCTGGACAGCGGCAACTGGCGCTACGTGCCGCGCTAGGCCGCCGCCCGCCGCCCGCCGCTCTCGCCTCAGCCTGATACTTCTCCCTGCATGGCGCCAGCGTCTTTTCGCGACGTCTGGCGCTGGCGCCGCTTTCCTTTCCTGCACAGCATGCCCGTCTGGTGGCCCATGAGGCCGCCGGCAGACATGCGCCTCCCTCCTCGGCAGGATGCCTGCAATTCCACAAAACCAATATGGATTAATTGATATATTTGCTGATTAATCATTTATTTCCAGCGAAAACGATAGAATTGGTGATTATTGCTGTATTTGTTGTGATTTCGCCATATAAACTAATTTATTTGGTTTAATCATTATTTTTGACGTATGATATTGATAATGGGCAAGTAAATGCCGCGATCCGAATGGGTGGAGAACCGTCGTGCTGAAAAAAATATCGAGTAGCGAACTCATGCTGGGAATGTACGTCGAACGCCTCGGCCGCTCCTGGCTGGAGAACCCGTTCTGGAAGCGTTCCTTTTTGCTCGAATCGCCGGCTGACCTGGAGCGTATCCGGGCGGCCCGCCTGAATGAAGTGTGGATCGACACGGCGCGCGGGCTGGCGCCGCCTGAACCTGTTGCCGTTGTCGTAACTGACGCAGCCGGCACGGAAGCTGACGTGCCGGCCGTCCCCGTCGCCGTTGCGCATGTGGCGCCTGCCCTGTCGCGCGAGGCGGAAATGGCGCACGCCCGGCGCCTGCTCGAGCGCACGCGCCAGGCCGTGCAGACGATGTTTGACGAAGCGCGCATGGGCAAGGCTTTGGCCGTGGGACAGGCCTACGAGCTGGTCGACGACATCGCCTCTTCGGTGCTGCGCGGCGGCGGCCTGCTGCTGGGCCTGGCACGCCTGAAAACGGCCGACAACTATACGTATATGCACTCGGTGGCCGTGTGTGCGCTGATGACGGCGCTGGCCAGGGAGCTGGAGCTGGCGCCCGAGCAGGTGCGCTCGGCCGGCCTGGCGGGCTTGCTGCACGACATAGGCAAGATGGCCGTGCCGTCGGCCATCCTGAACAAGCCTGGCAGCCTGAGCGACGCGGAGTTTTGCTCCGTGCGTGCCCATCCGGCGGCCGGCCATCGCATGCTGCTCGAGGTGGACGAGATCGATCCGGTGGCGCTGGACGTGTGTCTGCACCACCATGAAAAACTCGATGGCAGCGGTTATCCCAAAGGCTTGTGCGGCGAGGAAATCAGCCTGTATGCGCGCATGGGCGCCATCTGCGACGTGTACGACGCGATCACCTCGAACCGGCCGTACAAGCAGGGCTGGTGCCCGGCCGAGTCGCTGCGCCGCATGGCGGCCTGGCGCGGCGGGCATCTGGACGCGACACTGTTTGCCGCCTTCGTCAAATGCCTGGGTATTTATCCGCTGGGCACCCTGGTGCGGCTGCAATCGGAGCGCCTGGCCGTGGTGGTGGGGCAGGCGGCGGGCAAGACGCTGACCTCGCCCACGGTCCGCGCATTTTTTTCCATCCGCGCCGGCACTTGTATCGCACCCTGCCTCATCGACCTGGCGGCGCCGGGTTGCCAGGAGCGCATTATTTCCACGGAAAGCGCGGCTCAGTGGGGCTTGCTGGACGTCGACCGTTACTGGGCCGGCGAACCTGCGGTGGCATAGCGGTAGCCACGGCGGGAATAAAGTATATTTTATTAATAATAAAATATTAAAATAATGGTGCCAGTGCCGCGTCCGTTTTCCTGTCTGGCGACCGTTCCTTGTCCGCACACCCGCCACCATACGGGCTACCACTGAGGATGTGACCATGCGAATCAATCTTCCCGTCAGCGATACCGAGATCAATCTGAGCGATACCGAGACCATCGTCTCGACTACCGACTTGCAAGGCAATATCACGTATGCAAACCCGTATTTCATCGCCGTCAGCGGTTACAGTGCGGAAGAATTGATCGGTGCGCCGCAAAACATCCTCCGGCATCCGGACATGCCGGTCGAAGCCTTCGCCGATTTCTGGGCCACCATCCGTTCCGGGCGTTCGTGGAGCGGCATGGTGAAAAACCGCTGCAAGGATGGTGATTACTATTGGGTGCTGGCAAACGTGACGCCAGTGGTGGAAGACGGCGTCGCTGTTGGCTACATGTCCGTGCGCACCAAGCCCACGCGTCAGCAGGTGGCGCAGGCGTCGGCCCTGTACGCGCGCATCAAGGCAGGGCAGGCCGATGGCATCGCCCTCAGCCAGGGCGCGGCTGTGCGCACGGGCTGGCTGGCCAGGCTGGCGAGCTTGCGCGACCTGCCGCTGGGCAAACGCATCGGCTGGAATTTGGGCTTGCTGAGCCTGATACTGCTGCTGCAACTGGCGTGGAATGCGGGCGTTCTGCCGGCCAGCGCGGGCGGCTGGCTGACGGGCCTGTCCGCGCTGGCCTTGTGCGCGACCCTGTATTTCTGGCACAGCTTGCACCGCGCCGTGCTGCAACCGCTGCAGCGGGCGCGCCAGGCCTGCGACGTGATGGCGGGCGGCGACCTGACGGGCGAGCTCGATACCACGCGGCGCGACGAGATGGGGCAGCTGCTGCGTTCCTTGCGCCAGCTGCGCGTGAACTTGCACTCCATCGTTGGCGATGTGCGCGGCAATTTCTTGCGCATCAGCATGGCCAGCCAGGAAATCGCCGCCGGCAATATGGATTTGTCGGGCCGCACGGAAGCGCAGGCATCGGCCCTGGAGCAGACGGCATCGAGCATGGAGCAACTGGCGGCCACGGTGCAGCAAAACAGCGGCAACGCCGTGCAAGCGAGCGACATGGCGGGCAAGGTGCATGGCCTGGCGGGGCGCGGCGGCGAAATCGTCGGCCAGATGGTGACGATGATGGCGGACATTAACGCCTCGTCAAAGAAGATCGGCGACATTACGGGCATCATCGAAGGCATTGCCTTCCAGACCAATATCCTCGCCCTGAACGCGGCAGTGGAAGCGGCGCGCGCGGGCGACCAGGGACGTGGCTTTGCCGTCGTGGCGGGCGAGGTGCGCAACCTGGCCCAGCGTAGCGCCTCGGCCGCCACGGAAATCAAACAATTGATCACGGCATCGCTGGCGCAGGTGCAGGCGGGCGCGAAGCTGGCGCAACAGGCAGGTGCCAGCAGCGCCGAAATGCTGGGCGCCGTGCAGGGCGTGCACGGCATCATGGCGGAGATCGCCTCGGCCTCGCGCGAACAGAGTCATGGCATCGGCCAGGTCAACATGGCCGTCACGCAGATGGATGAAGTGACGCAACAGAACGCGGCGCTGGTGGAGGAATCGGCAGCCGCCTCCGCGTCGCTGCAAGACCAGGCCTTGCAGCTGGAGCAAGCCATGTCCTTGTTCAAGCTGGAACGGCGGCGCGGCGGCCCGGCCACGCCCTTGCGCGCGCCGGAGCGCCGCGCTACAGCAGGCGCTCTGACAGCGCCTTGAAGTCCACTTGCGGTACGAGAAAGGCAAACGGTGTTGAAAGGGGCGGCAACTGCCTCAGCATGTCGCAGTCGGCGCGCCAGGCCGTCAGTGCTTGCACTTGATCCACATCAACGGGCAAGTCGATTTCGCCGAAGACCAGCTTGCCGTTGCGCGGCACGTGCGCGATGGCCGCATCCTGGCAAGCGAGGAAGGCGACGGCAGCGTGCCAGTTGCCGAACAGCGTTTGCCAGTCGGCATCAAGAGCATGCTCCGCCGTGATGTCCGCCTGCACATCGAGCGCAGGGGCGCTGCCGGTGCCGGATGCAATGCTGCAGTGCGCCTGCGTGGCGCCAACTTCCAGCGTCATGCCGGCGGCCAGGTGCGTCGGCAAGATATCGCTGAACAGCCGCGTGCCCAGCGCATGGGGCAAGCTATCCATGATGTTTTTCAGAAAATACACGCAGGGCACGGCGGGCGCGCCCGGTGGCGTGTGATCCAGATATAAACGCCAGTTGCTTTGCAGGGGTGACGGCAGCAGCTGGCGCAAGGGGCCGGGCAGGGCAGGGCCGAAATGCCCGTGGCGGTAGGTCAGCACGGTAAACGGCGTCTTGCCGTCGCGCTGCCACAAGGCCACACCTGGCGGCAATAATTTTTGCGCGGCAGCGGCGTCGACCAGCCAGCTCACGTACACGACGTCGCGCACATCGCTGTGCAGGGTCAGGAAAGGCAGGCGCGCCATGACAGCCTGGCGCACATTGGCGAAACGCGTGCAATTGGCGAGCGCGGCAAACAGGCGCCCCGGCCAGCCCGCGCGCGGGTGACGATAAGTGTTGTCTTGCAATTGGGAAGTCTTTCGAGTGCGGTGATGCAGGCGGACGGCGCCGCCTGCCGGAGACGCTAGCTATTTATTGCATATGCCAGCCGTGGCTGACGACGATGGATTGGCCGCTCAGTGCCGTCGACGGGAACGCCGCCAGGAAGACGGCCGTTTGCGCCACGTCTTGCGTGGTGGTGAATTCGCCGTCAATCGTGTCTTTCAGCATGACTTTCTTGATCACGTCTTCTTCGCTGATGTTCAGCTGGGCTGCCTGTTCGGGGATTTGCTTGTCGACCAGCGGCGTGCGCACGAAGCCGGGGCAGATGACGTTGGCGCGGATGCCGTCCTTGGCGCCTTCCTTGGCCACCACCTTGGCCAGGCCCAGCAAACCATGCTTTGCGGCCACGTAGGCGCTCTTGAACGGCGAGCCTTCGTGCGAGTGCACGGAACCCATGTAGATGATGGCGCCGCCGCGGCCGGCCTTGATCATTTCGCGCATGCAGGCGCGCGTGGTGAGGAAGGCGCCGTCCAGGTGGATGGCCAGCATCTTTTTCCACTGCTCGAACGGGTAGTCGACGACGGGACTGATGATCTGGATGCCCGCGTTGCTGATCAGGATATCGATGCCGCCGAAGTGGGCTGCGGCATCGGCCACGCCCTGGTCGACTTGCGCTTCGCTGGAGACATCCATGGCGACGGCAAACGCCTGGCCGCCCGATTGCTTGATTTCCTCGGCCGTCTTGCTGGCCGCTTCCAGGGCCAGGTCGGCGATGACCACCTTGGCGCCTTGTTTCGCGTATTCAATGGCCATTTCCTTGCCGATACCACTGGCGGCGCCGGTAATCAGTGCGACTTTGTCTTTGAGCTGCATATTAATCCTTTGCATTGCGGGTTGGAGTGATCGTGGGAAGTCAGACTATGCCAGTATAGCCAGAAAACGCGTCAAGGATGACCCGCGCACGCCTGTCAGCCGGCTTGCTTCTCCTGTAATTGCTGCAGGCGCCAGGCGCCGGGATTGGTGCCCGCCCAGACGCGGAACGCGTGGTTGAACGCGCTTTGTTCCTGGTAACCGAGCAGAAAGGCGATGTCGACCAGCGACAAATCCGGCTCGCGCAAATAATCGCGCGCCAGGCCGTAGCGGGTCTGGTCCAGCAGGGCCTGGAAGCTGGTGCCCGCGTCGGCCAGCTTGCGCTGCAAGGTGCGCGGCGTGACGGCCAGGGTGGCGGCAACGCTGGCCAGCCGCGCCGAACCCTGGCGCAAGCCCGTGACGATGGCCGCGTGCACGTGCGCCTCGATGCCGGCGCCGCCTCCCGTTTCGGCCTGGCGCTGCGCCAGCAGTTGTTCCGCATGCTGGCACAGCACGGGGTACAGGCTGACGTCCGCGTTTGGCACGGGCCAGTCCAGCAATTGCGCGTCGAAGGTGGCTGTGTTGGCGGGGGCGTTGAATGCAGGAAGGCTGCCCAGCACGCGCACGTATTCGTCGCGGTGCGTGGCGTGGCGCAGCAGCTCGCCGCCGCCATCATGGGTAAACGCCAGCCTGGCCGGCGGCAGCGGCATGCCGGCCAGCCAGTCGCCGCACACTTTGACACCGGCAAAGACGCTGTCGACCAGGTGCCGGCTGGCGCCCGGGTAATTGCTGGCCCAGCGGTAATGCGCGACGGCGCCGTCGCGCTGCAGCGTCGAGCGGCCCAGGTCGTGCGCCAGCCGCTCGTAGCGGGCCGTCTGTTCCAGCGCCTGGCCCACGTTCTTGCAACTGAGCAAAATCAAGCCGTAGGCGCTGTACGTGCCCATGCGCACGCGCTGGCCCACGTGCAGGCCGAAATGCGCGTCGCCCGCCAGCTTTGCTGCCGCATCGAGCAGGCGCACGTAGTCGCGCGCGGCCAGGCTGGCCGCGGATGCTTCCAGGCTGTGCGGCGGCACGCCGGCCGCTTGCGCCAGGGTGGCTGCCGCGATGCCGTGCGCGCCGGCCGCTTCGAGCAGCGGCAGCAGATAGGCGCCGGCGACACGGCCGTCAGTACTTGTCATGATGGAACAATGCGATTGTCATGAAAAACCAATACCCTTGGCCTGTGGCGGCATATGCTGTTGAGAAGGCAAGGACAGTATAGCAAGCCGCCGTGGCGAGCAACTGGCCAAATACAGGGGATGTCAATGCAACGCTGGAATGGCTGGGGGGACGAGAGCGTCACGTACGCGCTGAGCGCGGAGGCGCTGGCATTCCTGGGCGAGCGCCTGGGGCCGGGCAGCGGCATGCTCGATGCCACCTTCGATGACGCCTGCGCGCAGGTGCCTGCATCGCGTCTGGCACCGCATCCGCTGATCGATACCGTGCCTGCCACGCGCGTGCGCCATGCGCTCGGTCAAAGCCTGCCCGACTGGTTCAAATTGCGCCACGGCCGTATCGGTGTTGTTCCCGATGGCGTGGCGTTTCCCGACAGCCCACTGCAGGTGCGCCAGCTGCTCGACTACGCGCGCCAGGCCTGCGTGGCCGTGATACCGCACGGTGGCGGCACCAGCGTGGCCGGGCACCTGACGGTGGCGGCGGGGGCGCGCCCCGTGCTGGCGCTGAGCCTGCGGCGTTTGTCTGCGCTGGGCCACCTGGACCGCGAAGCGCAGCTGGCCACGTTTGGCGCGGGCGTCTACGGCCCCGACCTGGAAGCGCAGCTGCGCGCGCATGGCTATACCCTGGGCCACTATCCGCAGTCGTTCGAATATTCCACCCTGGGCGGCTGGATCGCCACGCGTTCGTCGGGCCAGCAATCGCTGCGCTATGGCCGCATCGAGCAGCTGTTCGCGGGCGGCGAGGTGGAAACGCCGTCCGGCACCCTGACGATTCCCACGTTTCCCGCTTCGGCGGCCGGCATCGACCTGCGCGAAATGGTGCTCGGTTCCGAAGGGCGGCTGGGCATCCTGACGCAGGCCACGGTGCGCATCTCGCCGTTGCCGCCCTACGAAGCGTTCCATGCCGTGTTTTTCGCCGATTGGGGCCAGGCACAGGCGGCCGTGCGGGCGCTGGCCCAGTCGCGCCTGCCCCTGTGCATGCTGCGCCTGTCGAACGCGCTCGAAACGCAAACCATGCTGACCCTGGCCGGCCACAAGAAACTGGTGGGACTGCTGGAGCGCTACCTGTCCCTGCGCGGCTGCGCGCAAGGCAAGTGCATGCTGATGCTGGGCGTCAGCGGAGAAGCGAAACCGGCGCGCGCGGCCCTGCGCGGCGCGCTGGCGCTGGCGCGGCGGCACAAGGGCGTGCACGTGGGACGCCACATGGGCGACAAGTGGAAGCAGGGGAGATTTCGCAACGTCTACCTGCGCAATGGCGCCTGGGAGCACGGCTATGTCATCGACACGGTGGAAACGGCCGTCGACTGGCCCCGCGTCACGCCCATGATGGCGGCGCTGGAGCAGGCGGGCACGAATGCGCTGGCCGCGCACGGCGAGCGGGTGCACGTGTATACGCACCTGTCGCACGTGTATGCGCAGGGCGCCAGCGTCTACACCACGTATGTGTACCGGCTGGCGCCCACGTATGAAGACAATATGGCGCGCTGGCGCAGCCTGAAAGACGCGGCCTGCGCCGCCATCGTGGCCAACGGTGGCACCATCAGCCACCAGCATGGCGTAGGCACGGATCATGCCCCGTGGCTGGCCGCCGAAAAGGGAGAGCTGGGCATCGCCGCCATGCGCGCACTGTTCCGCCAGGTCGACCCGCAGGGCATGATGAACCCCGGCAAACTGCTGCCTGACGTCGAAGGCCCGTTGTGAACCGGGCGCAGTTGCCTGGCGTGCTGGCGCGCGACTGGGACATCTTGATTGTCGGCGGCGGCATCACGGGCGCCGGCATCCTGCTGGAAGCGGCGCGGCGCGGCTTGAAGGCGCTGCTGGTGGAACAGCGCGATTTCGCCTGGGGCACATCGAGCCGTTCCTCGAAGCTGGTGCACGGCGGCTTGCGCTACCTCAAGCAGGCCCAGTTCGCGCTGACGCGCGAATCGGTGCATGAGCGGCAAGCTTTGCTGACGGATGCGGCGGGGCTGGTCGAGCCGCAAGGCTTTGCCTTTGGCGATTACACGGGCAGGAAACCGGGGCGGCGCCAGTTCATGCTGGGCCTGGCCATCTATGACGTGATGGCGGGCCGGCGCGCGCGCCGCTATGTCGACGCGGCGGACTTTGCCATGCTGGCGCCGCACATCCGGCGCGACGGCCTGCAGGGCGGCATGCTGTACCAGGACGCCAAGACGGACGACGCGCGCCTGGTGCTGCGCGTGCTGCAGGAAGCGCGCCGCCATGGCGGCGTGGCCGTCAATTACCTGGGCGTGGAAGCGCTGCTGCGTGAAGATGGCAAGGTCGTCGGCGCCACGTTGAACGATGTGGTCGATGGCATGGCATGCACCGTGCGCGCGCGCCTGGTGATCAGCGCCACGGGCGCCTGGGCCGACGGCTTGCGCGGCCAGGTGGGAGAGCAGCCGAAACTGCGGCCCCTGCGCGGCAGCCATCTGCTGCTGCCGGCCTGGCGCCTGCCGCTGGCGCAAGCTGTCAGCCTGATGCATCCGCACGATGGCCGTCCCGTATTTGCGTATCCGTGGGAGGGCGTGACACTGGTGGGTACCACCGATGTCGACCACGGCGCCAGCCTGGACCTGGAGCCTGCCATCACGCGCGGCGAACTCGAATATCTGATGACGGCGCTGCGCTGGCAGTTTCCGCAGCTGGCGCTGGGCGAAGACGACGTGCTGGCCACGTTTGCCGGCGTGCGTCCCGTCATCGACAGCGGCCAGCTTGACCCGTCGAAGGAAGCGCGCGAACATGCGTTATGGCTGGAACATGGCTTGCTGACGGTGGCGGGCGGCAAGCTGACGACGTTCCGCGTGATCGCCCTCGATGCATTGCGCCGGGCCGCGCCACTGCTGCCGGGCTGGCAGGCGGATTTGCGCCCCTTGCCGATCTTTGACGCAACGCCGCCCCTGTCGGGCAAGGCCTTGCTGCTCGATGGCGAGCAGCGCGCGCGCCTGCTGGGCCGTCATGGCGCGACCGCGCAGGCCCTGTGCGATGCGGCGTACGAGGGCGAACTGGCGCCGGTTCCCGGCACGCAGACCCTGTGGGCCCAGCTGCGCTGGGGCGCGCGCAACGAGGACGTGCAGCACCTGGACGACCTGCTGCTGCGGCGCACGCGCCTCGGTTTGCAGCTGGCCGGCGGCGCGCTTGCTATCATGCCGCGCTTGCGCGCCATCTGCCAGCATGAACTGGGCTGGGACGATGCGCGCTGGGATGCGGAACAGGCGCGCTACCTGGCCCTGTGGCGCAGCCATTACAGCGTGCCGCAGGGCGAGTGAAGCAACGATAAAAACAACGATAAAAACAACGATAAAAATATCAAAGAGGAGAGCATCATCGAGACCACCCTGTTTGGCCAGCCTCTGGCGCTGGGCGACGCCCGCATCACCTATGACAGCCTGTCGCCGCTGGACCTGCGCCAGAGCGTGGAGCATCTCGTCGACGATCTGGGCGAAGACCTGCTGCAAATCACGTGCGCGAATGGCGACATCGTCGACGTGGGCTGGTATCCGGCCTGGAATGAACAGGGATGCTTGCGCGTGGTGGCCGTGCGCGGGCAGGACTGGGAAGCGCCCGTCTTCAGCGCGCAGCCGGAAAAAGATCCGCAGGCGCTGCTGGCCGCGCTGCGCGCTGCGCTGGCCAGCGTGGCATAAGCGATGGCCAGCGTAGCGGGCAATGGCCCGTATATCCTCTCCATCGACAATGGCACGCAAAGCGTGCGCGCGCTGCTGTTCGACCGGGACGGCAACCTGGCGGCGAAGGCGCAAGTGTTCCTCGAAGCGTATTACTCCGAGCACCCCGGCTGGGCCGAGCATGACGCCGATGGTTACTGGCAAGCCGTGTGCGAAGCCTGCCAGCAGCTGTGGCGCAGCACGGACATAGCCAAGTCCTCGGTGGCCGGCGTGGCCGTGACCACGCAGCGCGGCACGGTGGTCAATGTGGATGAACATGGCGTCCCCCTGCGCCCCGCCATCACCTGGCTGGACCAGCGCAGCACGCGCGATATTCCGCAGTTGGCGCCATGGTGGCGCGCGCTGTTTCGCGCCACGCGCCTCGATGGCACGATCGCCTACTTCCGCCGCGAGGCCGAAATCAACTGGATCAGCGCGCACCAGCCCGACATCTGGCGCCGCACGCATAAATTCCTGCTGCTGTCGGGTTTCCTGAACCACCGCCTCTGTGGAAAGTATATCGATTCGACCGGCTCGCAAGTGGCGTATATCCCGTTCGACTACAAGCGCCATGCCTGGGCCGGGCGCTTCGACTGGAAGTGGCAGGCACTGGCGATCCAGCGCTCCATGTTGCCCGAGCTGGTGACGCCGGGCACGCGCATGGGCGCCATCACCAGGGCGGCCGCCGCAGCGACGGGCATCCTGGAAGGCACGCCGCTGCTGGCGGCCGCCGCCGACAAGGCGTGCGAAGTGCTGGGCGCGGGCTGCGTCGAACCGCATGTGGCGTGCCTGAGCTACGGCACCACGGCCACCATCAACACGACCAACCGCAAGTACGTGGAAGTGACGCGCTTCATCCCGCCGTATCCGGCCGCCATGCCGGGCGCCTACAGCACGGAAGTGCAGATCTTCCGCGGCTACTGGATGGTCAACTGGTTCAAGGAGCAGTTCGGCGACCGCGAACGGGCGGCTGCCGCCGAAGATGGCACGGGCTTGTCTGCCGAAGCGCTGTTCGACCGTTTGGTCGACGCCGTGCCGCCCGGCTCCATGGGCTTGATGCTGCAGCCGTACTGGAGTCCCGGCATCAAGGTGCCTGGCCCGGAAGCGAAAGGCGCCATGATCGGCTTTGGCGACGTGCACACGCGCGCGCACATGTACCGCGCCATCCTCGAAGGCCTCGCGTATGCGCTGCGCGAAGGCAAGGAGCGCATCGAGCGGCGCAGCGGCATGGCGATTACGGAGCTGCGCGTCGCGGGCGGCGGCTCGCAAAGCGACGCGGCCATGCAGCTGACGGCAGACATCTTCGGCTTGCCCGCCGCGCGCGCCCACGTGTATGAGAGTTCGGGCCTGGGCGCGGCCATCGCCGCCGCCGTGGGCCTGGGCTGGCATGCGGATTTTCCCGCCGCCGTGCAGGCGATGACGCGCAAGGGCAAGGTATTCCAGCCGCATCCCGAGCACCGCAAAATCTACGAACAGCTGTACCGGCGCGTGTACCAGAAAATGTATGCGCGGCTGCAGCCCTTGTACCGCGAGATCGCCGACATCACCGGCTATCCGGAATAACTAGGCATTAAATCGTATTGCGAATCATTCGCATCCGATATATGATGTGTTCCGCATTTCACTAAGGCAATTTATCCCGGTGACTGCAGTGCGCCGCCGGCCATGCGCCGGCGGCGTGTCCGCGCGGGCAGAGTTCCGCCGCAACGCTTCCGTCAACGCCGCCGCTTGATCGTGCACCGCCTATCCTCTGCTCAGCGTTTTTTCATTCCACAAGCATGAAGTAGCAAACCCAGGCAAGGATAGCGATGAAGAGCAGCAGCAGCAAACAACGATGGACCCCGCTGGCCGCCGCACTGGCGCTGGCATTGGGCGGCGCGCAGGGCCCTGCGTGGGCGGCAGCGATGGCCGACAAGGCCGAGAAGGCTGACAAGGCTGACGCCGTGCAGATGCCCGCCATCAGCGTGTTTGGCGACGCCATCAGCGCTGGCACGGCCGGGCGCTCGTACATCAACAGCGCCGACATCGAGCGCCAGCAGGCCGACAATGTCGCCTCCTTGCTCGACACCCTGCCAGGCGTGGACCTGGCCGGCACGGCCCGTCCCAGCGGCCAGAGCCTCAATATCTGGGGCTTCAATAAAGTCCAGGATGTGAAAGTCATCCTCGATGGCGTGCCCAAGGGCTTTGAAAAATACCGTCAGGGCTCCATCTTCATCGAGCCGGAACTGATCAAGCAGATCGAGGTGAACAAGGGCGCGCATACGAGCTTGTATGGCAATGGCGGTTTCGGCGGCGTCATCACGGTCGAGACCAAGGATGCGCAAGATTTGCTGGAAGGCGGCGAGAAAGTGGGCGCCATGCTGAAGTATTCGCGCCATTCGAACAATGCTGAAAACGACGCCACCGTGGCCGTTTACGGCCGCACGCAAGATGGCCGCTTCGATGCGATGGCCTTTACCACGCAGCGCAAGTCCGATGATTTGCGCAAACCCGATGGCAAGCCATTCCGTTTTTCTGCCATCGACGCGCCATCGAGCCTGGCCAAGCTGAATATCCGCCTGACGCCGGAGCAGCTCTTGACCCTGACGGCGATGAAGAGCGGCAGCACGGGCTGGGGTCCGTTCGCCGCCATGGGCGAGGACGTGCCCACGCCGACCGAGGCGGAAATCAGGAAGTACGGGCTGGAAGAAGCGTGGCAGCGCAAGGCCGTGTACCGCGACCAGGACGACGACACGTATTCCGTGAAGTGGCAGTACGCGCCGCAGAACAATCCATGGATCAAGCTGACGGCCAGCGCCGGCTATTCGCACACGGACCAGCATGACAAGCGCCTGCCATCGGCTTCGCTGGGTTCCTATCTGGGTTCGCTGGGCAACGAGAGCTGGGCGTCGTACGTGGACCGCATTTTTGAGGTGCGCAATGAGAGCGTGTTTGCGACTGGCGCCGTGTCGCACGTGCTGCAAACGGGCCTGCAGTGGCACAAGAACGTGCGCGATACCCTGATGTACTACCCGTCGTCGACGGCGCTGAAGGATCCTAGCTACAACTACGGCTACTTCCAGCCTTACTACATGCCGGCCGGGCGCCAGGAAACCACGGGCCTGTATCTGCAGGATGCGATGACGTATGGCGACCTGACGCTGACGGCGGCGCTGCGCCACGACCGGGTCGTCTCCGAGGGGGTGCCGAACAAGGCGTCGCGCTACAACAGCCCGCTGCCGGCTGCCGGCCACGATTTCAGCGAGAAAGTGCATGCAGACTGGTCGCCCCGCCTGGGCCTGTTCTGGAAGGCATCGAGCAGCATGGCGCTGTTCGGCGACTTGAGCCGCACCTGGCGCGCGCCGACCATCGACGAGATGTATTCGAATGAATATTATGTGTCGCCGCGCCTCGGTTCATCGACGCCGGCCACCAGCCGCAACCTGGCCGTCGAGCGCGTGACGGCCGTGCGCGCGGGCGTCATGCTGCATCGGCAGAACGTCTTCATGCAGCGCGACGACGTGCAGCTGCGCCTGACCGCGTACCAGAACCGCGTCAGCGACAATATCGGCCCGCGCCTAGGCATCCTGATCGAAGGTTATGTGCCGGGATCGGGCAAGGTGCCGCCGGCGCTGTCCGACTACCGCAACCTGGCCGGTTTCCGCACGCAGGGCGTGGAGGTCGAATCCTACTACAACGCGCCGCGCCTGTTTGCCAGCGCTTCGTTGTCGAAGCAGCGCGGCACGCGCACCGGTACCCAGCGCGACCCGTGGGGGCAGGACGAGCCCGTGTCGACGATTGCGCCGGACAAACTGATGGCGGGCCTGGGCTGGCGCATGCCCGACCTGGGTGCCAGCATGGGCTGGCAGGGTCGCTTCGTGGCGAAGCAGGAGCGCGTGCTGCCGGTGGGCAGCGTGTACCGCCTGCCGCCGTCGAAAGGCTATGCGCTGCATACCTTGTTCGCGTCGTGGAATGGCCGGCAAGGCGTGTGGCGCGGCACGGAAGTGCGCCTGACGGTTGATAATGTTTTCAATCGCAATTACATGCCCTACTTGAGCGAAGCGGTTACCGGCGTGGGGCGCAATGCAAAGTTGAGCGTGTCTCGTAAGTTTTGATTAATTTTAGGAACAGCGGGCCTGAGACGCGGGCCTGAGAAAATGCCGATGGCGGCGTTGCAGCTTCCTTGCCGTACTTGCGTACTGTCTGCGTCGCTGCGCCTTGCCCTCGACATTTTTCAGGCTCGCTTGGCCCGGAGTGCCCTTGTTTGGGGCGTGGGCCTACTCCTGGTTCGCGACATGTTTCGTTGAGCTTCCCTGTTAACGCAGTACCAACGCCTTGACCGTTTTCCAGGCCGTGCTGTTCGAGTGCGTGACGCGAACCTGGTTGCGGCCCCCTTCTTTGGCCACGTACAGGGCGCGGTCGGCGGCGACGAACAGCGCTTCGCGGTCGTCCGGCTGGTGCGGGATGATGGTCGCCACGCCGATGCTGACCGTGATCCACGGCGAGGTGGCGGAGCGCGGGTGCGGCAGATGCAGTGCTTCGATGTGCAGGCGGATGGTTTCGGCCAGATGCAGGGCGCCGTCGGCATCCGTGTCGGCGCACAGCATGACGAATTCCTCGCCGCCGTAGCGGGCCGCCAGGTCGCCCGGGCGGGCGGCGTGCGAGGCGATGGCTTGCGCCACCTGCTGCAGGCAGCTGTCGCCGGCCGGATGGCCCAGGCTGTCGTTGTACAGCTTGAAGTGGTCGACGTCGAGCACCACCAGCGACAGGGCGCCGCCGCTGCGCACGGCGCGCTGCCACTCTTTTTCCAGGAAGCTGTCGAAATGCCGGCGGTTCGCGATCTTTGTCAGCGGATCGAGATAGGCGGCGCGCTGCAGCGCGTCTTCCGACTGCTTGTGGTGCGTGATGTCGTGCAGCAGGCCGATATACAGGGGCTGGCGCAGATACATGGGCGTCAGCGTCAGGTCCATGCTCAGCGCCGCGCCATTGCGGTGGCGGATCACCACTTCGCGCGTGCCGTGGTTGTGCGCCGTCTCCGGATTGGCTGCGTACATGCTGAAGTAATCGAGGTATTCCTGCGTCACCAGGGGACTGAGCAGTTCAGCGATCGAGCGTCCGGCCAGCTCGTTTTCGCGGTAGCCCAGGTACTGGTCACAGGCCGGGTTGGTGTACTGGATGCGGCCATCGGCTTCGATGATCAGCAAGCCCTCGGCCATGTTGTTGACGATGGTGTGCAGGCGCTCGGCCTGCTCCTGCTGGGTTTCATTGCTGCTGCGGATGTGCAGCTGGGCGCGCACGCGCGCGCACACTTCGGCCATGCGCAGCGGCTTGTTGATGTAATCGACGGCGCCGCAGTCGAAGCCGGCCACCACGTCTTCCGTTTCCGTCCTGGCGCTCATGAAGATGACGGGGATGCCATGCGTCAGCGGGTGCTGCTTGAGGCGGCGGCACGTTTCGATGCCGTCCATGTCCGGCATCAGCACGTCGAGCAGGATCAGGTCGGGGCGGGCGCGCTGGGCGATCGCCAGCGCCCGTTCGCCGGACGTGGCGACATAGGTTTGATAACCCTGTTCGCTCATCAGCTTGCGCAGCAGCTCAAGGTTGGCCGGCGCATCGTCGACAATCAAAATGGCGGCGTTGCGCCGCTGGGAATGCTCCACACTGCCTGAACTCATTGCTTCCGGCCTTCTCGATGTACTCTGCGCTGCCAGCGTTTGCTGCATTTTCCGTGATGCTGACCGGGTTCATTTGGATACAGCGGTCAAATCATACCGCCTTGCCAATTTCTTGGGTGGAAAAATCGATGCTGTGGCAGATGGTAAAATATTATTCTTATGGCATTTTTAAGAATAAATACACGCAGTTGCTGCCGTGAAGGCGGCTTTTGGGCGGAGAGAGGCGTGCCCGTTGGCGCTGGGGCAGCAGTGACACGCCCCGCGGCAGGCGGGGCGTGGAGAGTGCCATTACATTTTTGCGGCGATCAGTTTGCCCAGGATGGCGATGCCCTCGCGGATGCGTTCCGGCGGCACCGTCACGAACGACAGGCGCAGCGTGTGCGTGTCCGGCGTGTTCGCGTAGAACGGCGCGCCCGGCACGAAGGCCACCTTGTTGGCGATGGCTTCATCGAGCAGTTTCATGGCATCGATGTGCTTCGGCAGGGTGACCCAGATGAACATGCCGCCTTCCGGCTTCGTCCACGTGACGCCGGCCGGGAAGTGCTCTTCCAGCGCCGACAGCATGGCCTGGCACTGGTTGCCGTACAGGCTGCGGATGCTGGGAATATGCCGGTCCAGGAAGCCATCCTTGATCACTTCATGCACCACCATCTGCGTCAACTGCGAGGTATGCAGGTCGGCCGCCTGCTTGGCCAGTTCCAGGCGGCGCACCAGCGGCGTCGGCGCCACCACGTAGCCGAGGCGGATGCCGGGCGTGAGCACTTTCGAGAACGAACCCATGTAGATCACGCCATCCGGATTCATGTTGATCATCTTCGGATACGGCTCGCCGCTGTAGCTCAGGGCGCCGTACGGATCATCCTCGATCAGCGGCAGGCCGTGGCGGGCGCAGGTTTCCACCAGTTCCACGCGGCGCGCCACGGACAGGCTGCGGCCCGTCGGGTTCTGGAAGTTCGGCAGCGCGTACAAGAGGCGCGCGCCATCGGCGACGGGGTCGATCGACGACGGCACCAGGCCTTCGTCATCGGTGTCGACGGAAACGAATTCGGGACGGTAGACGGAAAACGCCTGCAGCGCGCCCAGGTAGCTGGGGGTCTCCACCAACACGCGGCTGCCTTCGTCGATCAGGACCTTGCCCAGCAAGTCCAGCGCCTGTTGCGAGCCGGACGTCATCAGCACTTGCTCGGGCACGATGGTGCTGCCATTGATCGAGAGCGAGTCAGCGATCCACTGGCGCAGCGGCAGGTAGCCGTCGGTGGGGCCATATTGCAGGGCCACCTTGCCATTGTTCGACAGGACCTTGTCGAAGGCGATTTTCATTTCTTCCACGGGGAAGGTGGCGGGCGAGGGCAGGCCGCCGGCAAACGAGATGATCTCGGGACGCTGCGTGATCTTCAGGATTTCGCGGATGAACGAGCTTTGCAGCTGTTCCGCGCGTTCGGCAAAGCGCCATTGGATCGGATTCGGATTTTCAATTTTCATACGAGTCTCACAGAAGATGCCGAGCTGCGCCGGCTGGATTTGTTGGCCCGCTTGTGGCGGTGCATGCGCAAGCGGCGCCGGATAGGCGTCGCCATGGTGCTGCGGTATTGTACGGCTTGCACGCCGCTGTGCCCATCCGCACGCGCAAGGGCGTTGCAAATGGGCGTCAGGGAACTTTACTTCAGCTTGCGTCCGATGGCCACCACGGCGATCACGGCGCCGGCAAACAGCAGGCTTTCGCCCGTCAGGGGTTCGTGCAGCAGCACGGCCGCGCCCAGCAAGGTGAGGAAAGGCTGCAGCAACTGCGTCTGCCCCACGCGCGCCACGCCGCCCAGCGCCATGCCCCGGTACCAGAAAAAGAAGCCGATAAACATGGAAAACACGGAGATATAGGCAAAGCCCAGCCAGGCCGCACTGCTGGCCTGCGCCATCAGCGCGCGCTGCGGCCAGGCGTTCCACAGCACCACGGGCAAGACAAAAGGCACGGCCAGCAGCAGCGCCCAGGAAATCACATGCTGGCCCGGCATGGCTTGCGCCAGGCGTCCCCCTTCGGCATAGCCGAGTGCCGCCAGCAGCACGGCGGCAAAGATCAGCCAGTCGGCCAGATGGAAGCTGCCGCCGCCCTGGCGCAGCGCGAACGCCACCACCAGCGCCGTGCCGAGCAGGGCCATCAGCCAGAACCCCGGCGATGGACGTTCCTTGCCGCGCAGCACGGCAAATACGGCCGTGGCCAGCGGCAAAATCCCCACCAGCACGGCGCCGTGCGAGGCAGGCAGGCTGCGCATGGCGATCGACGTCAGCCAGGGGAAGCCCAGCACGCAGCCCAGCGAGACGAGTGCCAGCGGCAGCCATTGTTCGCGCCGCGGCAACGGCGCCCGCTGCTGCCATAGCCACAGTCCGGCCAGGCAGGCGGCTACCAGTGCGCGGCCCAGGGCGACAAAGGTGGGGTCGAGTTCGGCCACCGCCAGGCGCGTGAAGGGCAGGGTCAGGCTGAAGAGGGCGACGGCGATCAGGCCCAGCAACAGGCCTGCGCGGTCGGCGCCGAGGCGCGGGAGGGAGCTGGGGGAGGTGGTGGCGGGCGATGGCATGACTGTCCTGGTACGGGTGGTGTGGAAGAAAGACGGGCAGATGTGGATGAATCCGCCCGGTACTGCTATCCTAGGGCTCAATAGCAATACAGTACAAGTACACTTCTACGCATAATTTCACATACTGTCATGGTCATATGAGCAATACACCTGCCTTGCCGTCCCTACCCTTGCTGTCGCGCGCCTCGGGCGAAACGCTGATCGACCAGATCGTGCGCTCGCTGGCGGCGCGCATCGACGACAAGCTGCTGCGCGGCGGCGCGCGCATGCCTTCGATCCGCCAGTGCGCCGCCAGCCTGGAAGTGTCGTGCGCCACGGTGGTGGCCAGCTACGACAAGCTGGTGGCGCGCGGCTACCTCGAATCGCGGCGCGGCGCGGGCTTTTTCGTGCGCGAGCGCTCGCCGCTGAACGCGCCGGCGCCGCCCGCTGGTGCGCAGGATGCGGCGGCGCAGCCGATGGACGTGGTTTGGCTGATCCGTAACATGTTCCGCCAGACGCCGGTCATCCCCGCGCCCGGCTCCGGCACGCTGCCCGCCGAGTGGCTCGATGGCGACCTGGTGGCGCGCGCCCTGCGCGACGTCAGCCGCCAGCCCGGCAGTTTGCTGCTGGGCTATGGCGCGCCGCAGGGATTTCTGCCGCTGCGCCAGCAGTTGCAGCTGAAACTGGCGGGGCTGGAAATCGCCTGTCCGCCCGAGCAGATCGTCACCACGGTGGGCGTGATGCAGGCGCTGGACCTGGTGGCGCGCGAGTTTGTCCGCCCTGGCGAGACCATTTTTGTCGACGATCCCGCGTATTGGCTGATGTTTGGCGCCTTTGCCGCCATGGGCATGCATGTCATCGGCATCCCGCGCCTGGGGGATGGCCCCGATATCGCCGTGCTGGCCGAGCTGGCGGCGCTGCACCGTCCCAAGCTGTATGTGATCAACTCGGTGCTGCACAACCCCAGCTCGACGTCGCTGTCGGCGGCCAAGGCATTCCAGGTGCTGCGCCTGGCCGAACAGCACGATTTCCTCATCGTCGAAGATGATATCTATTGCGACATGCACCCGGGGGGCGCGGTGCAGCCGGCCACGCGCCTGGCCGCGCTGGACCAGCTGCGCCGCGTGATCTATCTGGGCGGCTTTTCCAAGAGCCTGGCGGCGAACCTGCGCGTGGGCTTCATCGCCACCTCGCCTGAATGGGCGCAGCGGCTGGCAGACCGCAAGATGCTGGCCACCTTGACCACCAGCGACATCGGCGAGCGGGTCGTATATAAAATCCTTTCGCAAGGCCTGTACCGCAAGCATGCGGAACGGCTGCGCGCGCGGCTCGACAAGGTGCGCGAGGAGACGTACCGCCGCGCCGAGCGGGCCGGCCTGCGCTTCGATCCTGCGCCTGCCGGCATGTTCGTGTGGGCCGATGCGGGCTGCGACACGAACCTGCTGGCCGAAAAGGCGCTGGCCGAGGGGCTGGTGCTGGCGCCGGGCAGCCTGTTTTCGCCGCGCCAGCTGCCGTCGACCCGCATGCGCCTGAACCTGGCCACCGTGCAGGACGAGCGGGTATGGGACTTTTTCGACCGCGCGCTGGGATAAGACACGGCGTGAAACGGGAGCCCTTGAAATCGCTTATATAATCCCCAACTTCATCAAATCCGTCCCATCCACAAGACTATGAGGTAAAAATGGCTGTCTCCGAAAAGCAAACCCTGGGTTTTCAGACCGAAGTGAAGCAAATGCTGCACCTGATGATCCATTCCCTGTACTCGAACAAGGAAATCTTCCTGCGCGAACTGATCTCGAACGCGTCCGACGCGGCCGATAAATTGCGCTTCGAAGCGATCGATAATGACGCCCTGTACGGCAACGATCACGAATTGAAGATCAAGGTCAGCTTCGACAAGGATGCGCGCACCATCACCATTTCCGACAACGGCATCGGCATGACCCGTGACGAGGCGATCTCGCACCTGGGCACCATCGCCAAGTCGGGCACCAAGGAATTCTTCGGCAAGCTGTCGGGCGACCAGCAGCAGGACGCGGCCCTGATCGGCCAGTTCGGCGTGGGCTTCTATTCAGGCTTCATCGTCGCCGACAAGATCACCGTCGAAACGCGCCGCGCCGGCGCTGACGCGTCCGAGGGCGTGCGCTGGGAATCGGCCGGCGAAGGCGATTACAGCATCGAAACCATCGAAAAAACGGGCCGTGGCACGGACATCATCCTGCACCTGCGCGAAGGCGAGGACGAATTGCTGTCGAGCTGGAAGATCAAGTCCATCATCCGCAAGTACTCGGACCATATCTCGCTGCCGATCGTGATGCAGAAGGAAGAGTGGGACGAAG
This sequence comes from Janthinobacterium sp. 78, assembly GCF_003096775.1. Lineage (NCBI taxonomy): Bacteria > Pseudomonadati > Pseudomonadota > Betaproteobacteria > Burkholderiales > Oxalobacteraceae > Janthinobacterium > Janthinobacterium sp. 78. Next base: position 2,376,951 of record NZ_QENT01000001.1, read on the forward strand.
AGAAAAAAGAAACCGTCCTGAAAGACGAATTCGAAACCGTCAACCAGGCCAGCGCCCTGTGGGCCCGCAACAAGGCCGACATCACGCCGGAACAGTACGACGAATTCTACAAGCACGTCTCGCACGACTTCCAGTCGCCGCTCACGCACACGCATAACCGCGTGGAAGGCCGCAGCGAATACACGCAACTGCTGTACATCCCGGCCAAGGCGCCGTTCGACATGTGGGACCGCAACAAGCGCGGCGGCATCAAGCTGTACGTCAAGCGCGTCTTCATCATGGACGATGCCGAGCAGCTGATGCCGACCTATTTGCGCTTCGTGCGCGGGGTGATCGACTCGGCCGACCTGCCGCTGAACGTGTCGCGTGAAATCCTGCAGGAATCGCGCGACGTCAAGGTGATCCGCGAAGGCTCGACCAAGCGCGTGCTGGGCATGCTGGAAGAACTGGCGAATGCGGACGAGCAGGACAAGAAGGACAAGTACGCCGTCTTCTGGAAGGAATTCGGCCAGGTGCTGAAAGAAGGCATCGGCGAAGATGCGGCCAACAAGGAACGCCTGGCCAAGCTGCTGCGCTTTGCCTCGACCGCTAATGACAGCGACGGGCAAATCACCTCGTTCGCCGACTACGTGGCGCGCATGAAGGAAGGCCAGGACAAGATCTATTACGTCACGGCCGACAACTACGCCGCCGCCAAGAACAGCCCGCACCTGGAAATCTTCCGCAAGAAGGGCGTCGAAGTGCTGCTGCTGACGGACCGTGTCGATGAATGGATGCTGTCGTTTATCCAGGACTTCGAAGGCAAGGAACTGGTCTCCGTCGCCAAGGGTGGCCTGGACCTGGGCGCGCTGGAAGACGAGGCGGAAAAGAAAGAGCACGAAGAAACGGAAACCTCGTACGCCGACCTGGTGGGCAAGATGAAGGCCGTGCTGGGCGACAAGGCCAAGGATGTGCGCGTCACGTTCCGCCTGACCGATTCGCCAGCCTGCCTGGTGGCCGATGAAAATGAATTGTCGGGCAACCTGTTGCGCATGCTCAAAGCTGCTGGCCAGAGCGCGCCGGAATCGAAGCCGATTCTGGAAATCAATCCGAACCACCCGCTGGTGACGCGCCTGAAATACGAAGATGCGCAAGGCGGCAAGTTTGGCGACTGGGCCAATATCCTGTTCGATCAGGCCATGCTGGCCGAAGGCGGTTCGCTGGCTGACCCGGCCAGTTTTGTCAAGCGTCTCAACGAGTTGCTGCTCAATACGGCGAAGTAATCGCCGCCGCATGCCTAAAACGTAGGTCGGATTAGCGCAGCGTAATCCGACACTACGGCGGTGACCGATGTACTGAAGCCGGCCCTTTCCTCGTGAAAGGGCCGGCTTTTTCTTTAAGGAGCCTCATGAAAATCCGCTGGATGGCGGGCCTGGGCGCGCATGCGCTGGGCTGCCTGCTGTTTATTGTGTTGAGCTGGCTGGGGTTTTACCTGTACACGCAGCTGTTCGGCAGCCTTGGCTCGCGCGGCGTGGCCGGCGGCCTGGCCCTGCTGCTGGTGTTTTATGTGTATGCGGGCACGAATCTGCTGCTGGCGCTGCTGCCACCCGGCTGGTGGAAGCCTGCGCTGTGTGGCTTGCTGGGCGCGGCCGTGCTTGCGTATCTGCTGCCGCAGCATCCGCTGCGTGCCATCTACTTCAGCGTGCTGTCGGGTGGCTTGAGCTGGCTGGCCGTACTGGCCAGCGCGCGCTTAATCCGTTTCCTGCGCGGCTGACAGGCCGTTGACAAAGGCGGCGACCGCATCGGCGGCCGCTTGCGGTGCCGCCTGCAGCAGCATGTGCGGCGCGTCGATATCGACCAGTTGCGTGCCGGGCGCCTGCCGCAGTATCTGCAAGGCGTTTGCCGGCGGCACCAGGCGGTCGTGGCGGGCGCGCAGATACAGCACGGGCAGGCTGCCGCGCGCGAAGCTGGGCGAGGCGTCCTTTTCCCGTATTTCCAGCACGGCGCGCAGGCGCTGGCGCAGCACGCTGGGCGGCACTTGCGCCAGCGCCGCTGCCAGTTCCGCTTGCAGTGGCGGCGTGGCGTAGGGCGTCAGCAATGCCTGGCGCAGGGCGAAGCCGGGCAGGGCGCCAAAGGGGATCAAGTCCAGCAGGTGGCGCAGCGGTGCCAGCAGCGGGCGCGGATTGCGCACGAATGCACAGCACAGTATCAGCGCGCGCATGCCCGGCGGTGGATCGGCGCGCAAAGCTGCCCCCAGCGGGCCCGAAAACGATTCGGCCAGTACGACGAAAGGGCGGTTGCGCGGCAAGCGTTCGCGCACGAACGCTTCCAGTGCCGCATAGTCGAGTGGTGCGGCCGGATAGGCGATGGCCTGGGTCTCGATGGCGGTCTGTGCGCGCAAGGCGGCGTCAAAACGCTGGAATAGCCGGGCCGTGCCATCCATGCCGGGCAGGAGGACAAGCAGTGTTGGGGCGGGGGAAGAGATCGTCATTGCGGCCATCATAACAGCGGCCTCGGCGCACACGCCGTCCGCCAGCCGCAGGGCATGGGGGCTGGCGCCATGCTAGAATCGCCGGCGCGCCATGCGTGGCCGTAATCGCGGTCAAATCCCCGACAGACAGAATCATGCATATCATTTTTTCGAATTACCGCACCCTGGGCGGCGTCTTGCTGGCAGCGGCCTGCGTCCTTTCCCAGCCGGCCGGCGCCAAGGCGGCACCCTCGGCGCCGGCCGGGAAAAGCCTGTCCTCGCTGCTGGCCGGCGGCCCTTTGCCGCGCCTGAGCGAAGACCCGCAAGTGCGCGCCGCGCTGTTCGATTTCTTCGGTTACGCGCGCGGCAGCTACACGGAAGACGATGAGTTGCTGCTGGCGCAGGCGCTCGAAGCGATCAGCGAAAAGCGCGACGCCACGCGCACCGCGCTGGCCGATGGCCGCCAGTTGCTGGCGTCGATGAATGACCGCAAGCAGGGCCGTGAACGGGGCGCCATGCTGCTCGACAAGCGCGGCGCCATCCTCGCTTTTGGCCTGGTCAACGGACATTGCCACCTGGAGGGCCAGCCGCTGGCGAAAGTCTGCAATCCCGATCCGAATGCGGTGCTGACGGTATTCCACCGCAAGGGCATGCTGGTCGGCGACGCGGCGCCCCTGCTGGCCTGGGCCCGGCAATTGCCGCCCATGCTGGCGCTGATCGCGGGCGACAAGGAAGCGGGCGCCGATGGGCAGAAGATCGCCACGGTCGAGTATGTGCTGGCGCAGCCGGCTCTGCCGGGCTGGAACCGCGCCCAGCTGCCGCCCGCCTATCCGCCGGCGCTGTTGCCGCTGCTGCTCGATAAATCGACGGTGCTGACGTCGGCCGGCGCCGGCGTGTTTGCCTATCCGCTCACCTTGAAGGGCAAGAAACAGAACAATGTGCTGGACCATGCCGAAGGCCGCCCGCCGCGCGACTTGGAAGTGGCGCTGCGCAGCTATGCCAGCTTCGATGCGGTGGTCGAGCGCTACCGCCAGCTGGCCAAGGGCGCCAGGCTGCAGCGCAATGAGCGCACGGCCTACCTCGATGGCGACATGGGGCAGGGCAGCTACCGCGTCTACATCCGCAACACGGGTGCGGATGGCGTGATGATCGACGTGGCGCTATGGCAGCGCAAGCTGGCGGCCGGCCGCTGATTTTAGTCAGGGCGCGCTTGTTCGTAGCCCAGTTGTACCAGCTGCGCTGCGATGGCGTCGTCGCGTGTTTTTCTGCCGGTGCGCAGGCGCGCATGCGTCAGGGACGCGGGCAAGCCGTGCGCCAGCAACGCGTCGATGTCGAGCATGGTCTCGGATGCCGACAGCTGGCGCAGGGCCGGCAAGGTGGCCAGGCCGGGCAGGCTGTCGAGCGTCTTGCAGGTGTGCAGGTTCAGGCGTTCGAGCACGGGATTGGGACCCAGCGCGATGTGCCGCAGCTTGATCTGGTCTTCCACCCATAGTGCCTGCAGCAGGGGGAAGCGGCCGATATCGCCCAGCGTTTCCAGGCCGCGCACGCGTATCACTTCCAGTTTCTTCAACAGCGGCGCTTCGATGTGCGCGAGCGATTCACGCCCGCCCAGCTGCAACAGCAGCCTGTCCAGGCGGGCCATCTCCGAGATAAAATCCAGCGCTACCTTGTTCTTGATGCGGTACAGCGACAGCTCATGCAGCGCCGGCAGGCCGGCCAGGGTGTCGATATGCTGGCTGTGGCCCTCGATGGCCAGGCTGGCCAGGTGCGCGTAGTGGCGCAGGGGAGCCAGGTCGATATTGTTCCTGGCCGATTCGCCCAGGTTCAGGTATTCGAGGCCGCGCAAATTGTCCAGCTGCAGGATGTCGGCTTGCGCCAGCTCGTACACGCCCAGGCTCAGGCGCTTCAGGTGGCGCAGCTCGCCCAACGCTTCCAGATGGATGGCTTGCCGGTGGCAGTCGATGGACAGGCTGGCCACATGTGGCAGCGCGCGCAGGATGCGGGCATCGAACACCTTCGGATCGTAACCGTAGATGCGGATGGTCAGCGCCGAGCCGCAGGTGGCGGCCAGGGCGTCGAGGTCGGCCAGCAGCGGCCCCGGCTCGCCCAGGGTATTGAACTGCACCAGCACCTGTTGGCCGCTGGCGATGGCGGCGCGGATCGCCCCGGCGTCGATGCGCTCGGGGTTCTGGATGCGCTGCGGCTGTCTTGTTTGCGTCATGCTCACAGTCCTATCGGATAGTCTACTTTCCTGGGTGGCGGGCAGCCTTCCGGCCCCGGGAACGTCTGCTTGCCCGTGTCGTCGTAGCGCTTGCCGCACTCGACGAGCACGCGTTTGCGGAAGGTGTAGATGCTGGCCACCTTGCCGTTCGGGTGGTAGCAGATATTGTCGCCATCGCGGTCGGCCGAGGCGTAACTGATCATCGACTCGCCATTCACCGTGCGCGTGCTGTGGCCGCTGCGCGGCTCCGTGCATTTGAGCTGGCCGCCTGGATAATACGCGTTGAAGACAGAGGTGTCGGCGGCGCGGTCGACCAGCAATTCGTCCTTGCGCTTGCCGTCCGGGTAGTTCGAATAGCCTTCCTGGCGCTGGCCGTACTGGAAGGCGTAGTAATACTGCGGCTTGCCGTCCGGGTAGTACATGTGGTGGTATTCGCACACGTCGTCGCGCGTGCTGCCGTACTCCTTGAAGGTGCAGCGGTGGATGTCGTTCATCAGCTGGCCGTCTGCATAGTATTCGCGCAGGTGCGTGAGCAGGCGTCCCTGGTCGATGACGGCCAGGCGTTCCGGCTTGCCGCTCGGGTAGTAGCGCGCGTCCAGTCCCTGCTTCTTGCCCTTGTCCCATAGCGTGTCGAGGCGCAGGATCTTGCCGCTGTCGTCGAACGCCTGTTCGCGCCCATCGAGCTGACCGTTGCGGTAGGTGGCCGTGTAGACCGCGTATTCCTTGCCGGCCGGGCCCAGATAGCGCGTGCGCGTGCCATCGAGCTCGCCCGCCTGGTAGTGGTCGCGCTGGCGCAGCGCGCCACTGGCGTCCGTGTCGAGGGCTTCGCCCTGTTTTTTGCCTTGCACGAAAGTGACGCTTTGGGTGACCTTGTCCTTGAGCTTGAGCTTCCACGGCCCGTCGCGCAAACCGTCGATGAAGCTGCCGTCACCGTCTTGCGTGATCCATGCGCCATGGCGCGTGCCGTTGACGTAGTTGCCGCGCGTTTGCAGCTTGCCGCCCATGCTGCGCTCATGCGGGCCGTTCAGCTGGCCGCCCGCGTAGGTGTCGAAACCCGTCACTTCCTCTGCATCGGCATAGTTCTCGACCGTCCAGCGGCCTTCGCGCTTGCCGGCCCGGTACATGCCGCTCTCGCTCTGCCTGGGATAGTTGAAGGACCACAGGCCTTCCTGCAGGCCGTTGACGAAATGGCCTTTTTCGCTGCCTTCATGCATGCCTTCGCGTACCCACAGTCCCTGGCGCTTGCCTTTCACGTACTGGCCCCGCTCGACGACCGAGCCGTCGTCCCAGGCCAGGCTGTAGATGACGGACGGGCCGTCTTCGCTGCCCGTGAATTGCTGCGGCGCCGTTTCCCACGTCACTTGCCACAGGCGGTAATTGGGCAGGATGCCGGCGCCCGCATCGCTGTACAGGGTGTAGCTGGCGGTGAGAAAACGCTCGCCTTTTTTCTGGAAGGTTTTCTTGTAGGTGATGGCGTCCTTGCCGCCGGCTGCCACGGGTTTGCCGTCATCGCTGTAGTAGCCGACGATGGTGCCTTGTGTATGGTCGATGGCGTCGACCTCCGCATTGCCGCTCTTGCCGCGCGCGACGCTGTAGTCCATCGGCGCCAGTTTCGCCAGCGCCACCTTGACCTGGCCCGCGTTGGGGGCGGCGCTTTGCGCCACGATGCGGTTCAACGCCGGCTGCAAGCCGTCCAGGCGCCGGTACTTGCCGGAGCTGCGATGGTAACGGTAGGCGCGCAAGCCGTTCTTGTCACCCTGGCGGAACAGCACCAGCATGCTTTGCACGCTGTCGTCCGTTTCCTTGTCCAGCGAGGCGTAGAAGACGGAGCGGATGACGGCGTTGCCGAACTGGTCGAGCAAAATGGGCTTTGAATTGCTGCTTTTGCACTCGCAATAATAGCCGTTGATCCCTTCTTTTTCCTTGAGAAAGGCGATGTCGAAGCCGCTGTCCTGCGATGCATTGATGGCGGGATGGGCGAGGCTCTTGCCTTCGTAGAAGGGCGCACCGTGGGCGAGGGCGGAGCAAAGCAGCAAGGGCAGAAGAACTGGCAAGAGCGGATGTTTCATCGTGGGGCAGGCGCCGGGGCGCCGCTATGGAAAGGCCACGATTCTGCCTGTGTTCTTGGTTGTGGGCAAATGCGGATCTATCGTGCGCGCCTCCCCCCGTTCAGGCCTGCTGCGCGGCGCAAAAATCGAGCAGCAGCTGTTCGCCGTCCGGCCAGGGGCCGTAGCCGGCGTCGCCGTTGATATGGCCGGCGTCGCCGATCATGGTGAAATCGCTGCCCCAGGCGCTGGCAAACGCGCGTGCCCGCGCGAAGCTGACGTAGGGATCGTCGCCGCTGGCCACCACCAGACTGGGAAACGGCAAGGCTTGCAGCGGCATGGGCGAGAAACCTGTGGTGCCGGCGGGGTAGGATGGCGCTTCCACATCGCTGGGGGCGACCAGGAAGGCGCCGGCAATCTTGTGCGGTGAACCGCTGGCCGCCCAATGGGCCACCAGCGCGCAGGCCAGGCTGTGCGCCGCCAGCACGGGCGCTCGCTCGCAGGCGGCGATGGCGCGGTCGAGCTCCGCCACCCATTCGTCCTTGTCCGGCGTCTGCCATTCCCGGTGCGGCACGCGCGACCATTGCGGGTGGCGTGCTTCCCAATGGGTTTGCCAGTGCTGCGGCCCGGAATTCCACAGGCCGGCCAGGGTCAGGACCAGAGGCGACATCGATGCTCCTTAAAGTTCGGTGCGTAAAGCAAACAACTCGGGGAACAATACCACGTCGAGCATCTTGCGCAAATAGCTGACGCCCGCCGTGCCGCCCGTGCCCGTCTTGAAGCCGATGATGCGCTCCACCGTCGTCACGTGGCGGAAGCGCCAGAAGCGGAAGGCCGTTTCCAGGTCGACCAGCTTTTCGGCCAGCTCGTACAGGGCCCAGTGTTTCGACGGGTCGCGGTAGACTTCCAGCCAGGCCGCTTTTACGGAAGCGTCGGTGCTGGTCGGCAGGGTCCAGTCGGCGTCCAGGCGCTCGGGCGCGATAGGCAGGCCGCTGCGCGCCAGCAGCTTGATGGCTTCATCGTAGACGGACGGCGTGCGCAGGGCCGCATCGAGCACCTGGAAGGTGTCGGGAGCCGTCGTGTGCACGTTGAGCAGGGCGGCGTTCTTGTTCCCCAGGATGAATTCGATCTCGCGGTACTGGAAGGACTGGAAGCCGGACGAGGCACCCAGGTAGGGCCGGATGGCCGTGTATTCGGGCGGCGTCATGGTGGCCAGCACGTCCCAGGCATGCACCAGCTGGTCCATGATGCGTGCCACGCGGGCCAGCATTTTAAAGGCGGGTGCCAGGTCGCCGCTTTGCAGGTTGGCGCGCACGGCGTGCATTTCGTGCAGCATCAGCTTCATCCACAATTCGCTGGTCTGGTGCTGCACGATGAACAGCATTTCGTTGTGGTTCGGTGACAGCGGATGCTGCGCCGTCAGGATGCGGTCCAGCGCCAAGTAGTTACCGTAGCTCATCGATTCACTGAAATCCATCTGCGCGCCATGCCATTCGGCACTTTGCTGGGCGCCCGCATGCATGGGGCAGCCGCTGCTGTTTTCTTTGCTCATGGTGTTTTCCTGGTCCAGGTTCAGGTGACGGCATCGCGCTTGGCGGCGATGTCGTAGGCGAGTGTGTCGAGGATGTCGCGCAGGATTTCCACGGCATCCCAGACGTCGGCAAAGCTCGTGTACAGGGGCGTGAAGCCGAAGCGCATGATGGCCGGCTCGCGGTAGTCGCCGATCACGCCGCGCGCGATCAGTGCCTGCATCACGGCATAGCCGTGCGGGTGCGTGAAGCTGACCTGGCTGCCGCGCCGCGCATGTTCGCGCGGTGTGGCGAGCCCCAGCGGATGGCTGGCGCAGCGCTGCTCTACCAGCGCGATGAACAAATCGGTCAGGGCCAGCGACTTGCGGCGGATCGCTTCCATGCTCGTTTGCGCAAAGATATCGAGTCCGCATTCGACCAGGGCCAGCGAGACAATCGGCTGTGTGCCGCACAGGGCGCGGGCGATGCCGTCGGCCGGCGCAAAGCCCGGGTCCATGGCGAACGGTGTGGCGTGGCCCCACCAGCCGGACAGCGGCTGGCGGAAGCGCGCCTGATGTTTTTCCGGCACCCAGATGAAGGCGGGCGAGCCGGGGCCGCCGTTCAGGTATTTATAGGTACAGCCGACAGCCAGGTCGGCGCCGGCACCGTTCAGGTCCAGCGGCACGGCGCCGGCCGAATGGGCCAGGTCCCACAGCGCCAGCGCGCCTTGCGCGTGGCAATGGCTGCTGATGGCGGCCATGTCGTGCTGGTAGCCGGTGCGGTAGTTGACGTGCGTGAGCATGGCGACGGCGCAATCGGCGGCGATGGCTTGCGCCAGTTCCTCGGGGCTGTCGACCAGGCGCAGCTGGTAGCCGCGGTCGAGCCAGGCGGCCAGGCCTTGCGCCATGTACAGGTCGGTGGGGAAGTTGCTGCGTTCGCTGACGATGACCCTGCGCGCGGCATGCGCGGGATCGCTGGCCTGCATCTGCAGGGCGGCGGCCAGGGCCTTGAACAGGTTGACGGAAGTCGTGTCGGTGATCACCACTTCGCCAGTCTGCGCGCCGAGCAGCGGCGCCAGGCGGTCGCCCAGGCGCTTGGGCAGGTCGAACCAGCCGGCGCTATTCCAACTGCGGATCAGGTCGGTGCCCCATTCGGCCGTGATGACGTGCTGGGCACGGGCCAGAGCCGCTTTCGGTCGGGCGCCCAGGGAATTGCCGTCGAGGTAAATGATGCCTTGCGGCAAGTCGAATTGCTGGCGCAAGGGTGCCAGGGGGTCGTCGAGATCGCGCGTGCTGCAGTCATGTCGAGAAATCATGGAGGCTTTCATGTTGAGATTTGCATTAATGGCATGATATTGCTTGAGGTCTAAAGTATCGTGCGCAAGCAGGCAGTGTAGCAAATCCGCGCCAAAAAGCGGTATTTCCGCCTGGGATGAGGGGTGGAAAGTGCCGCCTTGTGGGGCGTCAACGAAAAAAATCACGATTTCTTAAAAATATTTTCAAATCGCTCTAAAGTTCTGCGATTCGCCGCCGTCAACGATTACATGAACGGCGTCACGCCGCCAAAAAGAACGCAGGTCTTTTAAATATTTTCGAAAAAGCCCTAAAGTTCCTGTCAAGGCAGCCGTTATCTAGGTAAGCAGACTTGATCTTGGTCAAGTTGTTGTAAAGAAGTGATATTTTTTACAGGCCTGAAGCCGGGTAAATCCCCTTCAATGCCCACCTCCCGCATCCGCGCCGTTACTGGCGTGCGACCATGATCGAGTAGTGTTTGTCAGACAAACACCTACGGTCCTGCCCGCCATTTCCCGACCAAAAATACAGTCCTTCGCCTCTGTTGCGTTTGATGTTGCTCCTGCAGAATGTATCTCACTGGCAACAGACAACGCCAGCTGAATTCAACGGATTGAGGAGATGGAAATGACTGCTAACGACATGATGGCTGAGATTCGCGACGCTAACCTGAGCTACCTGATGCTGGCCCAGCAAATGATTCGTGCGGACAAGGTAACGGCCATCTTCCGTTTGGGCATCGCCGCCGAAATCGCCGAATTGATCGAAGGCATGAGCAATGCGCAGATCCTGAAGCTCGCTGGCGGCAACATGATGCTGGCCCGCTTCCGCTTCGACGACAGCGCCATCCTGGGCATGTTGACGAACTACAATAAAGACCGCTCGCTGGCCCAGTCGCATGCTGCCATTCTCATGGCCGGCCAAGGCGTCGAAGAAATCGCTTAAGGTCAACCTTATCAGTCAGTATCGGTAGTCAGTATCAGTCAGTCGCGGAGTACACAGCATGGCCAAGAAAAGTGTCGTATCGGAAGCGCAAGAAATCCAGCTGGCCATCGAATTGATACAGCTGGGCGCGCGCCTGCAACTGCTGGAGACGGAAGTCTCGCTGTCGCGCGAACGCCTGCTCAATCTGTACAAGGAATTGAAGGGCGTCTCGCCGCCCAAGGGCATGCTGCCCTTTTCCACCGACTGGTTCCTCACCTGGCAGCCGAATATCCATTCCTCGCTATTCATCAATATCCACAAATTCCTCGTCGACCACGCCGGCGCCACCGGCATCGAAGCCGTGATGAAGGCGTATAAACTGTATCTGGAGCAGATGCCGCCCGAAGCGGGTGAAGAGCCGCTGCTGTCGCTGACGCGGGCCTGGACCCTGGTGCGCTTTTTCAGCAGCAAGATGCTCAATATGGCGCCCTGCGGCAAGTGCGGCGGCAAGTTTGTCGTCAATTGCCTCGACCTGAATGCCGATTATGTCTGCGGCCTGTGCCATATGCCTTCGCGTGCCGGCAAGACCAAGAAGGCGCGCGATGAAGCGGCCGCGGTCGCGTCGCCGCGTGTGACCGCCTGATACTGCCCCCGCATCGTTCAAGCCGGAGCCGGTCGCCAGACCGGACTCCGGTTTTTTCATGGTGCTTTCGCTTACACTGGCGTTTTCCTCCTTTGACTAGCCCATGCTGCAACAAATCCTGCGCGCGCCCGCGCTCAAGGCCATCCTGATCCAGGTGCTGGCCTTTCCCTTGATGTTGCTGCTGGTGTATGGCCTGGCGCGCGCAGGCGTGGCCATGTCGTTGCCGGTCGTGGCCTTGCTGCAGGGTGTGCTGGCGGCGCTCATTACCTGGCGCGCTGGCCTGGCGCGCTGGTGGTGCGCCATCGGCCTGCTGTTTGCGCCCGCGCTGCTGGCGGCCAGCCTGCTGCACTGGCCGCCGGTCGTGTTCCTGGTGGCCTTTGTTTTCCTGTTGAGCCTGTATTGGTCCACGTTTCGCACGCAAGTGCCGTTTTACCCGTCCGGGCCGAAGGTGTGGCGGGCGGTGGCCGAGCTGATCGCGGACCGTCCCGGCGTGCGCCTGATCGATATCGGCAGCGGCCTGGGCGGCCTGGTGCTGGACCTGGCGCGGCGGCGTCCCGATGGGCAGTTTTCCGGCATCGAACTGGCACCGCTGCCGTGGCTGGCAAGCGAGCTGCGCGCGCGGTTGGCGGGCAGTCGCGCGCGCTTTCTGCGCGGCGACTACGAAGCGCTCGATTTCAGCCGTTACGATGCGGTCTTTGCTTACCTGTCGCCAGCGGCGATGGCGGCCCTGTGGCGCAAGGCGGAAAAGGAAATGTTGCCCGGTAGTATGCTTCTTAGTTACGAATTCCAGATCGCGGCACGCGAACCCGATAAGACCATCGCCGCCACAGAGGGTGGCCCTTTACTTTACATATGGTGCTTTTAAGCAATTGTCTGCGTTATTTGCTTGCCCGTAGGGCAATCTCACGTTATTGTAGTTCCACACGGCATTTTCTCGGAATTGTCTTGAAAAGCAGTGCATCTGAATTAACTTCCGGTTGCTTTTTTGTCGCTGTCTCTTCGTCGGCGGCGCAGCCGCCAGAAGGCAGGAACAGGTTTGAACATGCCGGGCATACAGCCTCGGCCATTATTGGGAGTCAGGGCACTTGTTAGTCATAATCGGATACATCATCGTCTGCGCCTCGGTCTTTGGCGGCTTCGCAATGGCCGGCGGCCATCTGGCGGCGCTGTTCCAGCCGCTGGAGTTGCTGATGATCGGCGGCGCCGCCCTGGGCGCCTTCCTTGTTGGTAACAATAACAAGGCGATCAAGGCGACGATCGCTGCCTTGCCCAGCCTGTTCAAGGGGTCGCGCTATACTAAAGAGCTGTACATGGAACTGATGTCGCTGCTGTTCGAAGTGCTCAGCAAGGTGCGCAAGGAAGGCTTGATGTCGATCGAAGGCGATATCGACAAGCCTGAAGAAAGCCCTCTGTTTTCCAAGTATCCGGCCGTGCTGGCCGATCACCACATCATCGAATTCATGACCGATTACCTGCGCCTGATGGTGTCGGGCAATATGGATGCGTTCCAGATCGAAAACCTGATGGACAATGAAATCGAGACGCACCATCACGAAGGCGCCGTGCCGGCCCACGTGATCGCCAAAGTGGGCGACGGCTTGCCCGCTTTCGGTATCGTCGCCGCCGTGATGGGCGTGGTGCACACGATGGAATCGGTGGGCATCCCCCCAGCCGAGCTGGGCATGCTGATCGCGCACGCGCTGGTCGGCACCTTCCTCGGCATCTTGCTGGCGTATGGTTTCGTCGGCCCGCTGGCCAGCCTGCTGGAGCAAAAGCTCGATGAGTCGAGCAAGATGTTCCAGTGCGTGAAAGTCACCTTGCTGGCCAGCCTGAACGGGTATGCGCCGGCGCTGGCCGTGGAGTTCGGCCGCAAGGTCCTGTTCTCGACCGAGCGTCCGACGTTCAACGAGCTGGAAGACCACATCAAGAAATCGAAAACGAAGTAAGCAGTGAACACACGCCTGGACACCATGATTCATTTGCAGCACACGGAAGGGGGACGCCATGGCCGATGAAGGCATGCGCCCGATTATCGTCAAGCGTATCAAGAAGACGGCTGGCGGCCACCATGGCGGGGCGTGGAAAATCGCCTACGCCGACTTTGTCACGGCCATGATGGCCTTCTTCCTGCTGATGTGGCTGTTGGGCTCCACCTCGAAGGGCGACTTGAACGGCATTTCCGAATTCTTCAAGACACCGCTGAAAGTGGCGATGGCGGGCGGTTCCGGCAGCGGCGAGAGCAATTCCGTGATCCAGGGCGGCGGCCAGGACCTGTCGCGCCAGGATGGACAAGTGCGCAAGGCGCAGGAAGAGCCGCAGCGCAAGTCGTTCGACCTCAATTCCGCCAAGGCCGCGCTTGAACGCGAGGAAGGCAAGCGCCTGCAGGCGCTCAAGGCGCGCATCGAAGCGACCATCGACGCCGATCCACTGCTGAAGAAATACAAGAACCAATTGCTGCTCGATCTCACCAGCGAAGGCTTGCGCATCCAGATCGTCGACGAGCAGAATCGTCCGATGTTTGCACTCGCCAATGCGAATCTGCAACCCTATACCAAGGAAATCCTGCACGCCATCGGCTTTGTGCTCAATGAAGTACCGAACCGCATCGGCCTGTCCGGGCATACGGATTCGACGCCCTACATGAGCGATGCCGGCTACAGCAACTGGGAATTGTCGGCTGACCGCGCGAATGCGTCGCGGCGCGAACTGGTGATTGGTGGCATGAAGGAAGAAAAAGTATTGCGCGTGGTGGGACTGGGCTCGGCCGCCCACCTGGACAAGCTCGATCCCTTCAATCCGATCAACCGGCGCATCAGCATCATCGTCATGAACAAACGCACAGAAGAAAATGTCTTGCGCGATGGGTCGGCGATAGAGTTACCGGTGACCGATGCCGCTTCCGCCGCTGTCGCCTCGGGGCTGGTGGCCGGTGCGCCGCCTGCGGCGGCGCCAGCTCCCGGCCCGGCAGCGGCGAAAAAATAACACGCAAGGCTGTCAACGCGTAGTGTATTGAAACAATGAGACCTTTATGACAAGAAAGAAAATACTTGGCTCGCATGTAAAACGCCTGCTATCTGGCGTGTCGGACCATGGCCGCAAGCACTTGACGGAGGTGGAAACCGACCTGGTGCAGACTGGCATCTTGCTGGAAGAGGCGATCGAGAAGCTGTCCTTCAATTTCATGGCGATACATGCAGCCGTCGCTGCGCAGCAAGATACCATCGCCCTGCTGCTCGCAGGCGGTATTCCGGCCGAGCAGCAGCGGGAAAAACTGCTGGCATTGCAGGACGAAGTGGGGGGCTACGTGAATGCCGCCATCACCAGCCTGCAGTTCCAGGACATGACCAGTCAGCTGATCGAGCGCACCCTGAAGCGCGTGACGGGCTTGCGCGAGTTCCTCGGTACCTTGGGTTCGCATGGCGCGGAAATGTTGCCGGAGAGCGACAATGAAGAAATTGTCGCCTTGCTGGGGCGGGTCAGCATGGCGCTGGCGATTCAAAGCCTGGAGTTGCGCAGCGTGCTGCGCAAGGCTGTCAGTCAACAGCATTTGGAAAGCGGCGACATCGAGTTGTTCTAGCATGCCAGTGTGGAACGCTTGCGGTTGCATGGATTGATTAATCAAATACTCGGGCAGGATGCCCGGAATAAGTGGGAGCAAAGATGGCCAAAACGATACTTGCAGTGGACGATTCGAGCTCATTGCGCCAGATGGTGGCGTTCAGCCTGAAAGCCGCCGGTTACCAGGTGGTGGAGGCCGTCGACGGTCAGGATGGACTGGAAAAAGCCAAGCTGCAAACGGTGGACCTGGTATTGACGGACCAGAACATGCCGCGCATGGATGGCCTGGAGCTGATCAAGCTGCTGCGCGAACTGCCGACCTACCAGAAGGTGCCGATTCTGATGCTGACGACGGAGTCGTCGGATGAAATGAAGTCGAAGGGACGTGCCGCCGGCGCCAATGGCTGGCTGGTCAAGCCCTTCGATCCGCAACGCCTGATTGAAGTGGTCAAGAAGGTGATCGGCTGATGCCAGCCGCGCAGTGCAACGATGCAAATGACGGAGTCACCCTATGACCATCGATATTAGCCAGTTTTTCCAGGTCTTTTTCGATGAGGCCGAAGAACTGCTGGCTGAAAAAGAACGGCTGCTGCTGGCCGTCGATATTGCGGCGCCCGACGCCGAAGACCTGAATGCCATTTTCCGCACTGCCCATTCGATCAAGGGCGGCGCATCGACGTTCGGCCTCTCCGACATGAGCGAGGTGACGCACATCCTCGAGTCACTGCTCGACCGAATCCGCCAGGGCCAGATGGCCCTGACGGCGGAGCACGTCGACGCCTTTTTGGCCGCCAAGGACATCCTCAAGATGCAGCTCGACGGTCATCGTCTGGGCAGCGCCGTCGACCAGGATGCCGTGGCCAATGTGCGCATGATGCTGCAGTCGTTTTCGCAGGACGTGCCCGTGGCCGCGCTTACGCCCGTCGCGCCAGCGTTCCATACGGCGGAAAAAGCAGCCGTCAGCCACGCCGGCGGCCATCGCATCCGCCTGGAGCTGCCGAACATGGAACAGCGCGAAGTCGAGGCGCTGGCGGCCGAACTGGGCTTGCTGGGTGACGTCGCCGTGTCCACCCTGGCCGACGCGCGCAAGGTGCTGGAAGTGACGACGCATGAAAGCCTGGACGATATCCTGGCCATCTGCTCGTTCGTGCTCAATCCCGACGACATGGTCATCACGCAGGCGCCGCCACTGGCGCCAGGCGAAGCCGCAGCGGCCCGCGCGGCACAGGAAAAAGCCCAGGGTTATGGTTTCTTCGACCCGCTGCCAGGCACGCCCGGCACGCAGGGCGCGGCGGATCCCGGCTATGGCTTCTTCCAGCCGCTCGAGGACATCCGCGCCGCCGCCGGCGTGCAGAGCGACGCCGAACAGGGCTACGGCTTCTTCCAGCCGCTCGAACAGATTCGCGCCGACGCGGCCAAGGCGGGTAACGCTGGCGCTGTCGCCGTGCCGGTCGTGGCGAGCGCCGCGACCGAAGTGGAGCAGGAAAAGAAACCTGCCAAGAAAGAGGGCGAGAAGGCAGGCACCGAGTCGTCGTCGATCCGCGTCTCGATTGAAAAAGTCGATCAGCTGATCAACCTGGTGGGTGAGCTGGTGATCACGCAGGCGATGATCGAGCAGCGCGCCGGCGCGCTCGACCCGATGCTGCACGAGAAACTGCTCGACAGCGTCAGCCACCTGACGCGCAATACGCGCGACTTGCAGGAAGCGGTGATGTCGATCCGCATGATGCCGATGGATTTTGTCTTTTCGCGCTTCCCGCGCATGGTGCGCGACCTGGCGACCAAGTTGGGCAAGAAGGTCGACTTCATCACCAATGGCGCCGCCACGGAACTGGACAAGGGCCTCATCGAGCGCATCGTCGATCCGCTGACGCACCTGGTGCGCAACAGTATCGACCACGGCGTGGAAATGCCGGCCGCCCGCGTGGCCGCCGGCAAGACCGAGGCCGGCCGTTTGTTCCTCTCGGCCAGCCACCAGGGTGGCAACATCATCATCGAAGTATCCGATGATGGCGCGGGATTGAACCGCGAGCGCATCCTGGCCAAGGCGCAGCAGCAGGGACTCGACGTGTCCGAGACGATGAGCGACGCCGACGTGTGGCAGCTGATCTTCGCGCCCGGCTTTTCCACCGCCGAGGCGGTCACCGACGTGTCGGGCCGCGGCGTGGGCATGGATGTCGTCAAGCGCAATATCAGCGCCATGGGCGGGGTCGTCGACATCCGTTCGGCGAAGGGCTTCGGCACGACGATTTCGATCTCGCTGCCGCTGACCCTGGCCATCCTGGATGGCATGTCGATCCGCGTCGGCGACGAAGTGTATATTTTACCGCTGGGCTTTGTCATCGAATCGCTGCAGCCGGCCGTTGAGGATATCAAGGACATCAGTGGCAAGGGGCAAGTGGTGAAAGTGCGCGGCGAGTACCTGCCGCTGATTCCGCTGTACCAGATGTTCGACATCACGCCGCGCTTTACCAGTCCCTCGGAAGGCATCTGCGTGATTCTCGAGACGGAAGGGCGCAAGGCGGCCCTGTTTGTCGACGACCTGGTGGGACAACAGCAGGTCGTGGTGAAAAACCTCGAATCGAATTACCGCAAGGTAGTGGGTATTTCTGGCGCCACCATCCTGGGCGATGGCGGTGTGTCGCTGATTCTCGATGTCGCCGCCCTGATCCGTTCCTCTCGCCAGCTGGCCGACGAGTCCATTTTTTCGTAATACCGATAGATAAAAGATAGGAAAACGCACCATGTCAGATACTCAACAAACATCCGGAAGCAATACGGGCGACGGCAAGGACATCGCCGGACGTGAATTCCTGGCCTTCACCCTGGGCTCGGAAGAGTACGGCATCGATATCCTGAAGGTCCAGGAAATCCGTGGTTACGAAGCGGTCACCCGCATCGCCAACGCGCCTGAATTCATCAAGGGCGTGATCAACCTGCGCGGCATCATCATTCCCGTGGTCGACATGCGCATCAAGTTCAACCTGGGCACGCCCGTGTATGACCAGTTCACGGTGGTGATCATCCTGAACATCGGCGGCCGCATCGTCGGCATGGTAGTCGACAGCGTTTCCGACGTCACCACCCTGACGCCTGACCAGGTCAAGCCGGCGCCGGAAATGGGCACCGCCTTCTCGACCGACTACATGATCGGCCTGGGCACCATCGACGAGCGCATGCTGATCCTGGTCGATATCGACAAGCTGATGTCGAGCAGCGAGATGGGCCTGATCGACAAGCTGGCGGCGTAAGCGGCAGCAGCGGCGCCATTGGCGCCGCAGTTTTACCGCAAGTATCACTACAGATATGCATGTACCGGCGCGGGCATCAGCCAGAGGCGCGCCGGCAGGCTGCAAGGTCCGACAGAGACCAGGCCACAACACGGCGCCGTCCGGTTGAACGGGCGCCGTTCACATAAATATTGGAGACTGTAATGAGTTTGCGCGATTTCAAGATAGGCACCCGGCTGGGGATAGGTTTCGGCAGCATCCTTGCCATCCTGGTGGTGGTGATCGTTTCGGCGAATGCACTGAATTATCGTAACAAGGCCCAGTTGCTCACGGGCCTGGCACTGGCCAGCGAAAAAAATACGCAGGCGTCGCTGATGAAAAGTGCGATGCTGGAAACCGGTATCGCCATGCGCAATATCGGCCTGCAGGGCGATGTGGGCCTGATGCAGGTGGAAGAGGGCAAGGTGCGCGAGCAGCGCAAGCTGTACGACGGCGCGCGCGGCAAGCTGGCCACCTTGGGCCTGTCCGATGGCGAGAAGACGCTGCTGGCCAATATCGCCAGGGTCGACGGCGAAGTCGATGCCGCCTTCAAGGAAGCGATGGGGCAGGTGCTGGCGTTTAACAGCGAGGGCGCGGCGAAGGTGATTGCCACCCGCATCGACCCCTTGAACAAGACGACCCTGGCCGATATCAACAAGCTGCTCGACTTGCAGCATGTGGCGCAGCAAAGCTTCATGGACGACTCGCTGGCGGCCGATGCGCGCCTGATGACGGTACTGTTCATCCTGGGCGGCGCGGCGGTGTTGATCGGCGCCTGGTGCGCCATCTTCATCACGCGTTCGATCACGGTGCCGCTGTCTGGTGCACTGGCGGTGGCGCAGAAGGTGGCAGCGGGCGAGCTGACATCGCGCGTGGTGGTCGAGGGTAAGGATGAAACGAGCGCGCTGCAGCAGGCGCTCAAGGACATGAACGAGAGCCTGGTGCAGACGGTCAGCGACGTGCGCAATGGGACGGACACGATTACCGTGGCGTCGCGCGAGATCGCCAGCGGCAATGCGGACCTGTCGGCGCGCACGGAAACGCAGGCCAGTTCGCTCGAAGAGACGGCGTCGTCGATGGAAGAGCTGACGTCGACCGTGAAGCAGAACGCGGACAACGCGCGCCAGGCCAACCAGTTGGCCGTGTCGGCATCGTCAGTGGCGGAGCAGGGCGGCAAGGTGGTGGCGCAAGTGGTCGATACCATGGGTTCCATCAAGGACAGTTCGCGCAAGATCGTCGATATTATCGGCGTCATCGACGGCATCGCGTTCCAGACGAATATCCTGGCGCTGAATGCGGCCGTCGAAGCGGCGCGCGCAGGCGAGCAGGGACGCGGTTTTGCGGTGGTGGCGTCGGAAGTGCGCAATCTGGCGCAACGCTCCGCTGGCGCGGCAAAAGAGATCAAGGGCCTGATCGGCGACTCGGTCGACAAGGTCGATGCGGGCAGCCGCCTGGTGGACGAGGCAGGGCAGACCATGGGCCTGATCGTCACGTCGATCCGGCAGGTGGCCGACATCATGGGCGAGATCACGGCGGCAACGCAGGAACAGAGCCATGGCATCGAGGAAGTGAATCAGGCCATCGCGCAGATGGACCAGATGACGCAGCAAAATGCGGCGCTGGTCGAGGAAGCGGCGGCGGCCGCCGAGAGCATGCAGGAGCAGGCGCAGAAACTGGCCGATGCCGTCAGCATCTTCAAGCTGGACGGCGAGAGCGCGGCGCAGGCGGCCATGCAAGCACCCGCGCCGGTGAAGGCGGCGGCACGGCCTGCACCCGCGGTGGCGGCAACGACACGGCGGTTGGCAAAGACGGCGCAGGCCGGCGCGCCACCGCCCGCGAAAAAGCTGGCGGCGGCCGGCGGCGACGATTGGGAAGAGTTCTGACGCCAACCCGGTCCCGCTAGTTATACTTGCAAAGGCATTGGTCAGAGTAGTCATAGAGAGGTAAAAACAAAATGCCGCAAACTAAAACGGATTCGGTCAAGGAATTTGATTTCACTGGCAAGGACTTCGAACGGGTCCGCGCCATGATTTACAAGCGGGCCGGCATCGCGCTGGCCGACAGCAAGCAGGAGATGGTCTACAGCCGCCTGGCTAGGCGCCTGCGCGCGACCGGCATTTCCTCGTTCGTTCGCTATCTGGACGACCTGGAAGCGGGTCGCATGGGCGACGAGTGGGAAGCGTTCACGAATGCGCTGACGACCAACCTGACGTCGTTCTTCCGCGAGGCGCATCACTTCCCGCTGCTGGCCGAGCATGTGAAAAAACTGAGCGGTCCGATCACCATCTGGTGTTCGGCCAGTTCCACCGGCGAGGAGCCGTACTCGATCGCCATGACGGTGTGCGAGGCGTTCAATACGCTCACGCCGCCCGTCACCATCATCGCCACGGATATCGACACGAATGTGCTGGCCACGGCCGCCAATGGCGTCTACAACCTGGACCGGCTCGAGAAGATGCCGGCCGACCGTGCGCGGCGCTTTTTCTTGCGCGGCAAGGGCGATCGCGAGGGGCAGGTGCGGGTACGCCCGGAACTGCGCCAGATGATCACCTTCAAGCCGCTCAACCTGCTGGCCGACAGCTGGCCCCTGACGGGACAGTTCGACGTCATCTTTTGCCGTAACGTGATGATTTATTTTGACAAGGCGACGCAGCGCAAGATCCTGTCGCGCTTTGTGCCGTTGATGAAGCCGGATGCGCTGCTGTTTGCGGGCCATTCGGAGAATTTTCTGTACGTGTCGGATTCATTGAAGCTGCGCGGTAAAACAGTCTATGAGCTCGATCAGCCGCGGGGCGCCGCGCCCAAGGCATCGTCGCATCGTACATGAGAGTGAAATATGAGCCTGGAATCCAAAGAGCAATTTGCCACTAACGTCTATTACGACAGGACGTTCAATTGTGACGCCGCCAAGATCTTGCCTGGTGAGTATTACTTTACCAACAAGGACATGCTGATCGTCACCGTGCTCGGCTCCTGCGTCTCGGCCTGCATCCGCGACCGTGTCACGGGCCTGGGCGGCATGAACCATTTCATGCTGCCCGACGGTGGCAGCGATCCGAACAGTCCGATTTCCGCGTCGATGCGCTATGGCACTTACGCCATGGAGATATTGATCAATGATCTGCTGAAGGCGGGCGCGCGGCGCGAGAACATGGAAGCGAAGGTGTTTGGCGGCGGCGCCGTGCTGCGTGGCTTCACGGCGATCAACGTCGGTGAACGCAATGCGGCTTTCGTCATCAATTACCTGAAGGCGGAAAAGATGCGCGTGGTGGCCGAGGACTTGAATGACATTCACCCGCGCAAGGTGTATTTTTTCCCCCGTAGCGGCAAGGTGCTGGTGAAAAAGCTGATGCAGACGCACAACGATACGCTGGTGCGCCGCGAACTCGATTACGCCAGCCGCTTGAAAGTCGCGCCGGTGGGCGGCGAGATCGAGCTGTTCTAGTAACACCAGACCAAACCTACTGCGCGTCGTGCTTTGCGGCCTGCGATGCTCACCGTGCTTCAGCACGGTTGCGCTTCTTAGCCACAAATCACTGCCGCTCGCTACGGTTTTGTCTGGCGTTTTTACCGATTAAGAATAAGGGCCGCAAGGCCTGGAAGGATATTTTATGAAGATCAAAGTATTGATCGTGGATGATTCGGCGCTGATTCGCAGCGTCATGACGGAAATCGTGAATAGCCAGCCCGACATGGAAGTGGTGGGGGCGGCGCCCGATCCGCTGGTGGCGCGCGAGATGATCAAGCAGACCAACCCCGACGTGCTGACCCTCGATGTCGAGATGCCGAAGATGGATGGCCTCGACTTCCTGGAAAAACTGATGCGCTTGCGTCCGATGCCGGTGCTGATGGTGTCGTCGCTGACCGAGCGCGGTTCGGAAATCACCATGCGCGCGCTGGAGCTGGGCGCCGTCGATTTCGTCACCAAGCCAAAGATTTCCATCCAGAGCGGCATGCGCGAGTATACGGACATGATCGCCGACAAGATCCGCGCCGCCTCGAAGGCGCGCATCCGTGCGCGCACGCTGCCGTCGGCGGGCGACAGAGTAGCCGCACCGCTGCCTGCGCTGCGCAGCCCCTTGACGTCGAGCGAAAAGCTGATCATCGTGGGTGCCTCCACGGGCGGCACGGAAGCGATCCGCGAATTTTTGATGCAGATGCCGTCCGATTGCCCCGGCATCCTGATCACGCAGCACATGCCGGAAGGATTTACGCGTTCGTTTGCGCGCCGCCTCGATTCGCTGTGCAAGATCTCGGTGCAGGAAGCGGCAGGCGGCGAAAGGGTGCTGCCCGGCCACGCCTACATCGCGCCCGGCCATTCGCACCTGACCTTGACGCGCAGCGGCGCCAACTACATGACCAAGATCGACCAGGGCGAACCGGTCAACCGCCACCGCCCGTCGGTCGATGTGCTGTTCCGTTCGGCCGCGCAATCGGCGGGTAAAAATGCCGTCGGCGTGATCCTGACCGGCATGGGCAAGGATGGCGCACAAGGCATGTTGGAGATGAAGGCCGCAGGAGCGTATAATTTTGCGCAGGATGAAGCCAGTTGCGTGGTGTTCGGCATGCCGCGCGAGGCGATCGCCATCGGCGCCACGCATGAGGTCGGCGCTTTGACGGCGCTGCCCGGCATGGTGCTGGGACACCTGGCTGCGCATGGTATGCGTGCTTTGCGCGTGTAAGCCACGTTTTGTATGATCTGGGGCAAGTTTGTTCGCCTAAAAGCAACGAAAATGCTATCCTACAACTTGCTGCCGTAGTGTCGACCATAATGTCGGCATTCATGTCGATATTATTAACAAACCGCTACAGAAACAACGGAGTTATTCATGGCTGATCCAAAGATGAAATTTTTAGTCGTTGACGATTTTTCGACGATGCGCCGCATTGTCCGGAATCTGTTGAAGGAACTGGGTTATGCCAACGTCGATGAGGCGGAAGACGGCGTGATGGGCCTGGCCAAGCTGCGTGCGGAATCCTACGATTTCGTCGTCTCGGACTGGAACATGCCTAATATGGATGGCCTGACGATGCTGCAGCATATCCGCGCCGATCCCGCACTGGCCAAGCTGCCCGTGCTGATGGTGACGGCCGAAGCGAAAAAAGAAAACATCATCGCCGCCGCGCAAGCTGGCGCCAGCGGTTATGTTGTCAAGCCGTTCACGGCCGCGACCCTCGATGAAAAGCTGAACAAGATTTTCGAGAAGCTGGAAAAAGCCGGCGCCTGATCACGGTTTGAACTGCTTCAAAAAAAACGCTGCCAGTGCGAACTGGCAGCGTTTTTTTTCGTCGGCTCGTACCTTGTTTACACCAGGCCGCCATTCGCGCGTAACGTTTGTCCATTCACCCAGCGGCCGTCGGGGCCCGCCAAGAAGGCCACGGCGGCGGCGATGTCGTCCGGCGTGCCCAGGCGTTCCAGGGGCGCCATCTTGCTCATGCGTTCTATCATTTCCGCCGTCTTGCCGTTCAAGAACAGGGCCGTGGCCGTGGGGCCGGGGGCGACGGCATTGACGGTGATGTTCTTGCCGCGCAATTCCTTGGCGAAGATAGTCGTCATTGTCTCCATGGCCGCCTTGCTGGCGCCATAGATGCTGTAGCCGGGCAGGGCCAGGCCAATCACGCTGCTCGAGAAGTTGACCACGCTGCCGCCGTGGCGCAAGCGCGTCGCCGCCTGGCGCATGGTGTGGAAGCTGCCCTTGACGTTGATGGCGAACAGGCTGTCGAAGGTGGCGTCGTCCGTGTCGGCCAGGGCCGGCAGCGCGGGCGGCATGATGCCGGCGTTGTTGACCAGCACGTCGACGCCGCCGAAGGCCGCTTCGGCCGCAGCGAACAGTGCTTGCACGTCGCCCGCATCGGCCACGTTGGCCTTGACGGCGATGGCGGCGCCGCCGTCGGCCAGTATGGCCGCCACCAGCGCGTCGGCCGCCTCCCTGCCGCTGGCGTAATTGACGACCACCTGCATGCCGTCGCGCGCCAGGCGGCGGGCGATGGCCGCGCCGATGCCGCGCGAGGCGCCCGTGACGATGGCGACCCTGGCTGGGGTGAGTATGGTATGCATGCTGCTTCTCCTGTCGTGTGGGTGGCCCGCGCGGTATGTCTGCGAGCCGGTATGGCGATTGTGATCTTTATTGTTGCGTGGATAAAGACTGGTTTGATGGTTTTAGTGTGCAATCCAGATCAACAATCGTGCAGAAGGCATGGCGCCAGCCATCGGGGAAAAGCTGCCATGCAACAAGTTGCAACATGGAATGAAATATTTCTCAAAGTTAACTTTACACGTCAACTAAAGTGGCTCATGATCGCTGCACTATTCCACCTCTGTCCCCGACCCCGACAAGAAGGAGCGCCACATGCGCCGAGCACCCGTATTATTCTTTGCCCTGAGCACGGCCTTGCTGGCAGCTTGCGGCGTGAGCCTTGAGCAAGCCAGCGTTGCCCCTGTCGCGCCTGCCGTCGTCGAGGCGCCGGAGCCGGCCGTGCAGTTGCCTGCCGACGGCGATGGCCGGCATGCTTATCTGCACCGCGTGGGTGGCCATGATTATGTCAGCCTGAGCCAGCATGGCCCGCAGGACGGCCTGCCGATACTCACGGGGGCGCAGCGCGGTGCGCGCGCGATCCGGCTGCTGGCAGCCGATCCGGCCCAGGCACGGGCCATCCTGCGCAGCCTGAGGCTGCCTGCGAACCAGCGCAAGCTGTGGGCGGGCGAGGAAATCGTGCTCGATGCGGCCAGCTATGACATGTTGCAGGCGGTACGCGGCCATCACAAACTGCTGTTTGCCGAGCTCAAGCTGGTGGGGATGGAGAAGTAAAGAAAAAAGAAACGGGGCCGAATGGCCCCGTTGTGAATGCGCTTAGATTTCCAGGTTGTCGATCAAGCGGGTCTGTCCCAGCTTGGCCGCAGCCAGCACCACCAGCGGTTCGCCGGCGGCCAGTTCGGCGGCGCTCGGCGCTTGCAGGTTGGCGCGCTTGCGCACGGCGATGTAGTCCGATTTCCAGCCGCGGCCGTCGAGCAGTTGCATCGCAGCCTGTTCCAGTTCACCCACGGCCAGGTTACCCTTGCGCACTTCCTCGGCGACGAAATTAAGTCCCTTGTACAGCTCCGGCGCTTCCGCGCGTTCGCTTTCCGACAGGTACATATTGCGCGACGATAAGGCCAGGCCATCGTCGGCCCGATACGTTTCGGCGGCGATGATTTCCGTCGGCAGCGCGAACTGGCGTGCCATGTTGCGGATGATCATCAGTTGCTGGTAATCCTTCTTACCGAACACGGCCACTCGCGGACCCACGCACGAGAACAGCTTGGTGACGACCGTGCATACGCCTTCGAAGAAGCCGGGACGGAATTCCCCTTCCAGGGTATTGCCCAGGTCATCGGGCGGGCGCACGCGGTATTCCTGCGGTTCCGGGTAGAGTTCCTTTTCCGTCGGCGCGAACAGCACGTACACGCCTTCCTTTTCCAGCTTGGCGACATCGGCCGCCATGGTGCGCGGATATTTTTCGAAGTCTTCGTTCGGGCCGAATTGCAGGCGGTTCACGAAGATCGAGGCGACGACAGGGTCGCCATGCTTGCGCGCCAGACGCATCAGCGACAGATGGCCTTCGTGCAGATTGCCCATGGTGGGGACGAACGCCGTGCGCAGCTGTCCGCTGAGCTGGTCGCGCAATTCTTCGATGTCGGAAATAATTTTCATGGATTGCTTTCGCTAAAACCCCGTTGTACGGTGGTCAGTGACAAAGGGAAGGGATCAGGCGGGCGAATACGCCAGCCGGACGTAGATGGGGGCAAACGGTTCTGCCTGCGTGATTTCGATCAGGGTTTCCTTGGCCAGTTCCAGCAGGGCCACGAAGTTGACCACCACCACGGGCACGCCGCCGGCAATGTCGAACAGCTCGCTGAACTCGACGAAGCGCGACGACTGCAAATGGCGCAGGATGCTCGACATGTGCTCGCGCACGGACAGTTCCTGGCGGCTGATGCGGTGGTGCTGGGTCAATTTGGCGCGTTTCAGCACGTCGAGCCAGGCCTGCTGCAAGTCCACCGGTTCCACGTCGGGCCAGGTGGGCGTCAGGCTTTGCTCGATGAAAATCTGCGTGCGCACGAAATCGCGCTCGAACTGGGGAATGGTGTTCAGGTCGTAGGCGGCCAGCTTGATCTGCTCGTACTCGAGCAGGCGGCGCACCAGTTCGGCACGGGGATCGCCGCCGTCTTCCTCGACGTCGCTCTTACGCGATGGCAAAAGCATGCGCGACTTGATCTCGATCAACATGGCCGCCATCAACAGGTACTCGGCGGCCAGTTCCAGGTTGCTCACGCGGATCTGGTCGACATATTTCAGATACTGCAGGGTCACCTGCGCCATCGGAATATCGAGAATGTTGAAGTTTTGCTTGCGGATCAGGTAGAGCAGCAAGTCGAGCGGGCCTTCGAAGGCTTCGAGGAAGATTTCCAGCGCGTCCGGCGGGATGTACAAATCCGTCGGCATGCGCAGCATCGGTTCGCCATACAGGCGGACGATGCCTGGCGGGTCGGCGGCGGGCGCCGCGTCCGTGCTTGCAGATGCTGCAGGGTCGCCGCTGCCGTCGCCGCCAGTGGCGGGTTCGGGCGACTCGATGACTGCGCCGGCACCGGAAGCATCGGCCTCCGGCGTGACTACAGACTCTTCAGGCAGCATCGTGCCGGTTCCAGATCTTAGTTCTTGTTCTGGTAAACGTAAGCCTGTTGCTTGACGGCCGATGCCAGCTGGCGTTCCTGCTCATCGATGCTGACGGCCGGCTTGTCCCACAGCAGGGCGCGGCCCGCTTGCTGGCCCGCTTCCATGCCAGGATTCTTGGCCTTCAGTTCGGCGATGAACAAGGTGTGGTCGGATACGTAGTTGTTGTGTTTTGCAGGCAGTTTCATATTCTCTTCTGAGTGTCTTATAAGTAAGGTCAGCCGGCCGTATTTTACCGCGCCGTGCCGCCTGGCGGGTTGTTGTATCGGCAAGTCCGGGGGCGAAATTGCTAAAAATCAATAACGCAACAAACGCCGCATCACCATCGGCGCCGGTTCGGCGGGGTTGGCGTGCGAATATTCCAGTTCTTCGGCCAGGTCGAATTCAAAGGCCGCATAAAAATCGATCAGTTTGCGCTGGTCGCGCCGCACTGCCAGGCGCAATTCCTCGGCCTGGCACGACAGGCCGTGATGAATGATGGCTTCCAGCAAGTGTTGCGAGACGTGGCTGCCCCGGTAGGCGGGCAGCACGCCCATGCGTGAAATCTTCCAGATGGCGGGGTCGCTGTCGAGCGGCATCCAGCGCAGCGAACCGGCTGGAATGTCGTCGATCAGCAACAGAAAACCGCCGCCGTGGCGCAATTGCGCTTCCACCTGCTGCGCCGTCTCGTGGTGCCCACTGGACGAGGCCGCCACCTTGCCGGCCCACGCGGCGCGGGTCAGCTCGGCCATCAGTTGTGCATCGGCATTTGTTGCTTCGCGCACCACGATATTCATCATCGGTCCTTGTGGGGGCTTAGCGGATGCGCATGCCAGGTTCGGCGCCCGGCCACGGGTTCAGGATGTAGATGCCCGGATTGGCCTTCTCGTCGGCGGCGGACGCTGCCATGACCATGCCTTCGGAAATGCCGAACTTCATCTTGCGCGGCGCCAGATTGGCCACCAGCACGGTCAGCTTGCCGATCAGTTCTTCCGGCTGGTAAGCCGAACGGATGCCCGAAAACACATTACGCAAGCGGCCTTCGCCCGCATCGAGCGTCAGGCGCAGCAGCTTGTCAGAGCCGTCCACCAGTTCGCAGTTGACGATTTTGGCGATGCGCAGGTCGACCTTGAGGAAGTCGTCGATCTTGATCTCGGGCGCCAGTTCTTCGATGGCGGCAGCGGTGGCAGCTTCAGGCGCTGCGGCGTCGTTGGCGGCGTCGCCGGCCGGCGCGGCAACGGCGGGAGCTGCTTGCGGCGCATCAAACAGCGCTTCGATCATCTTTGCATCCATGCGCGTCATCAAATGGCTGTAGGCGCCGATGGTGCGGCCCAGCATGCTGTTTGCGACGGCGTCGCCGAACACTTGCGTATCCGCCCAGCTGAACTCGGCGTCGTTGAGGAACGAGGCCACGTTCTTGGCTACGCCCGGCAGCACTGGCGACAGCAGAATCGTCAGCTGGCGGAACAGGATCAGGGCCGTGGTGCACACATCGTGCAGTTCGGCTGTTTTTTCCGCATCCTTGGCCAAAATCCACGGCTTGTTTTCATCGACATACTGGTTGGTGATGTCGGCGATTTCCATGATTTCGCGCAAGGCCTTGCCGAATTCGCGGTTCTCGAAGTGCGCAGCGATGCTGGCCTGGCGCTCGACGATGACGCCGTTGACGTCCACCGTCAGCGCGCGGTTGATCCAGCTTTGCGCGCCTTCCGACAGCGTCGATGCCAGCTTGCCGTCGAAGCGCTTGGCGATGAAGCCGGCGCAGCGGCTGGCGATGTTCACGTACTTGCCGATCAGGTCGCTGTTCACGCGGGCGACAAAATCTTCGCCGTTGAAGTCCAGGTCTTCCACTTTCGAGTTCAGCTTGAAGGCGATGTAGTAGCGCAGCCATTCCGGGTTCATGCCCAGATCGAGGTAGCGCAGCGGCGAGATGCCCGTGCCGCGCGACTTCGACATCTTTTCGTTGTTGACCGTCAGGAAGCCATGGACGTTGACTTTCAGTTTGTCGATCACCGGGTGATTGGCGAACTTCAGCATGGCGGGCCAGAACAGCAAATGGAAGGAGACGATATCCTTGCCGATGAAGTGGATCTGTTCCGTCGATGGGTCATTCAGCAGGGCGTCAAAATCGATGCCTTTCTTGTCGCAATAGTTTTTCAGGCTGGCCAGGTAGCCGACGGGCGCGTCCATCCACACATAGAAGAACTTGCCCGGCGCATCGGGAATCGGGATGCCGAAGTAGGGCGCGTCGCGCGAGATATCCCAGTCAGCCAGCTTTTCACCGGCTTCGCCCAGCCATTCGCTGACCTTGTTGACCATTTCAGGCTGCAAGCGGCCTGGCGTATTGAGCCAGCTTTTCAGGAATTCGAAGCAGCGCGGGTCGGACAGCTTGAAGAAATACTGTTCCGACGGCTTCATCACGGGCGTTGCGTTGGTGAACACCGAGAATGGGTTGACCAGGTCGGTCGGCTGGTAGGCCGCGCCGCACACTTCGCAATTGTCGCCGTACTGGTTCTTGGCGCCGCATTTCGGGCATTCGCCCTTGATGTTGCGGTCGGCCAGGAACATGCCCTTGACCGGGTCGAAGAAGCGGTCGACGGTTTTCGTGACGATCAGGCCCGTATCGCGCAGCTTGCGGTAGATCGATTGCGACAGGTCGACGTTTTCCGGCGAGTCGGTCGAATACCAGTTATCGAAGGCGATATGGAAGCCATCGAGGTACTGGGCGCGGCCGGCGGCGATATTGGCGACGAATTGCTGCGGCGTGATGCCTTCCTTTTCGGCGGCGATCATGATGGGCGTGCCATGCGTATCGTCGGCGCCCACAAAGTGCACTTCACGGCCGGCTGCGCCATCGCGTTGCATTCGCTGGAACCGGACCCAGATATCAGCCTGGATGTATTCCATGATGTGGCCAATGTGAAAAGCGGCGTTTGCGTAAGGCAGGGCAGTGGTGACGAACAGCTTGCGAGTCATGATTGATGCACTTTTGGGATGGATAATAGGGCATTTTAACAGCGGAAAGGCAATATGAGCAGATGCAGCGCTGGCAAGTGATGCTTTTGCCGCCATCGCGCCATGCAAATTTGCGCTAGACTGCGCGTATTGCACATATGTAGTACACACGGAGATTTACATGAGCATCACAGTAGAAGACGTCAAGGCCGCTCTGGCCCAAGTTATTGATCCAAATACACATAAAGATTTCGTTTCCAGCAAAACCGTCAAGAATCTGAAGGTCGATGGCAATGATATTTCCCTCGACATCGAGCTGGGCTACCCCGCCAAAAGCCAGATCGACCTGATCCGCAAGTCCGTGCTGGCCGCGCTGCGCGTGCTGCCGGGCGTGGGCAACGTCAGCGTGGGCGTCTCGTCGAAAATCATTTCGCACACGGTGCAGCGCGGCTTGAAGCCGATGAGCAATGTGAAAAACATTATTGCGGTCGCTTCCGGCAAGGGCGGTGTGGGTAAATCGACCACGGCCGTCAACCTGGCCCTGGCCCTGGCTGCCGAAGGCGCCAGCGTCGGCATGCTCGACGCCGATATCTATGGCCCGTCGCAACCGATGATGCTGGGCATCAGCGGCCAGCCGAAGACGCTCGACGGCAAAAGCATGGAACCGATGGAAAACCACGGCCTGCAAGTGTCGTCGATCGGCTTCATGATCGATCCGGACGAACCGATGGTGTGGCGCGGCCCGATGGTCACGCAAGCCTTGCAGCAACTGCTGGACCAGACCAACTGGCGCGACCTTGATTATTTGATCGTCGACATGCCGCCAGGCACGGGCGACATTCAACTGACCCTGTCGCAAAAAGTGCCCGTCACCGGCGCCGTCATCGTCACCACGCCGCAGGACATCGCGTTGCTGGATGCGCGCAAGGGTCTCAAAATGTTCGAGAAAGTCGGCATCCCGATCCTCGGTGTGGTGGAAAACATGAGCACGCACATCTGCTCGAACTGCGGCCATGCGGAAGAAATCTTCGGCGCCGGCGGCGGCGCGAAGATGTGTGCCGACTTCGGCGTGGAATTCCTCGGCGCCTTGCCGCTGACCATGGCCATCCGCCAGCAAACGGATTCGGGCACGCCCACCGTCGTGGCCGAGCCCGATGGCCCCGTCGCCGCGATCTACAAGCAGATCGCCCGCACCATCGCCATCAAGGTGGCGGAAAAGGCGAAGGATATGACCAGCAAGTTCCCGTCGATCGTCATTAAAAACGACTGATCGATAGCCTGCTTAAGCCCAAGGCAGAGACTGGGGTCGAACCCTCAGGGTTCGACCCCGGTCCTTCATGGGTTAACAATCCTGCGCCATGGTCGTCAGTAATATGGTTTCATGCAGTCCGTGTTGTTACTAAACAAGAGGAGACATCATGCACCTGAACACTGTATTCCTGCGTCAAGCCGCAGCCCTGGTTGCTGGCAGCCTGCTGGCCGCCAGCGCGTTTGCGCAATCCGTCTCGTTCGTCGAGCCCGTCGATGGCGCGACGGTGAAGAGCCCGTTCAAGGTGAAATTTGCCGTCAGTGGCATGGACGTCAAGCCGGCCGGCGACATGACGGCCAAGACGGGCCACCATCATTTGCTCATCAATATGGGGCCGATGAAGGCGGGCGAGATGATACCCATGGACGAAAAACATTTGCATTTCGGCAAAGCGCAAACGGAAACGGACGTCACCTTGCCGCCGGGCCAGTACACCCTGACCATGCAGTTCGCCAATGGCGCACACCAGTCGTATGGGCCGGAGTTGAGCAAAAGCATCAAGGTGACGGTCAAGTAATCGCGCACATTGATTCATGTCGGCATCAGGCCGGGTTCCAGCGATGGAACCCGGCCTTTTTCTTGTTATTGCTTTTTGTCATCATTGCGTCATATAGTCGGCGTATGCTGCCCGATGGCCTAACTTTGGATGAGTGCATATGAGCAAGAATTTCTCCCTTTCCCGGCAACTGGCGCAGGCCTTGCTGCTGGTGGCCAGCGTGGCGGCGTGCCAGGCGCATGCGGCCAAGGCGGTTCCTGCTGCTTCTGCCACTGCGGCGCAGCCGAAGCTGGTGGTGGTGCTGGTGGTGGACGGCTTGCCGCAGGAACAGGTGACGCGCTACCGAGACCAGTTCGGCCAGGGCGGCTTCCGCCGTCTGCTGGAGCAGGGTGCGTGGTTCAGCGATGCGCACCAGGCGCATGGCATCACGGTCACCGCCATCGGCCACTCGGCCGTGCTGTCGGGCGCTTACCCGTACCAGCATGGCGTGATCGGCAACAACTGGATCGATCCCGTCACGAAAAAATCCGTGTACTGCACCGAGGATGGCAATTTCCATTACATCGGCGAAGCAACACAGCCCGACGACGGCACGGCGCCGACCAGGCTGCGCGTCAGCACCCTGGGCGACGAGTTGCGCTATGCCACGGGCGACAAGGCCAAGGTCGTCACCGTGTCGGGCAAGGACCGCGGCGCCATCCTGCTGGCGGGGAAAACGGGCACGGCCTATATGTACATGGAAAAGACGGGCAATTTCGCCAGCAGCACCTATTACATGCAGCAGCATCCGCAATGGGTGCAGCGCTACCAGGCCGGCAAGCCGCAGGACCGCTACTACGGCAAGAGCTGGACGCCGCTGCTGGCCGATGCGGCCTATGCGCGCGACGCCCGTGATGATCTGGTGCCGGCCAAGCCGGGCACGCGCAACACCTTCCCGTTTGCCTATTACAGCGACAGCGGCAAGCTCGATGGCGAGTACTACAGCCGCTTGAAGTCCGGTCCCTTCCTCGACGAACTGACCCTGGAATTTGCGCGCGCCGCCGTCGATGGCGAAAACCTGGGCCGCAACCCGGCCGGCGTGCCCGATATCCTCGGCGTGAGCCTGTCCGCGCACGATTATGTGAACCATGCCTACGGCCCGGAAAGCAGGATGTCGCACGACCACCTGCAGCGCCTGGACCGCATGCTGGCCGGTTTCTTTGCCGACCTCGATAAAAAAGTCGGCATGGATAACGTGCTGGTGGTGCTGACGGCCGACCATGGCTTTGCCAACGTGCCGGAATTTGCTGAAACCCGGGGCTTCTCCGCCAAGCGCATCGATGGCGCCAAACTAGTCGATGGCTTGAACCAGCACCTGGCAACGACTCTGGGCATCGATAAACTGGTGACGACGTCGTCGCTGCCGAATATCTACCTCGATTACGCGCTGGGGGAAAAGAGCGGCGTCCATCGCGCCGCCCTGGAAGACGCAGCGGCCCGCTTCCTGCTGCAGCAGGACGGTCTGGCGCAGGTCTACACGCGCACGCAGATGGAAACGGGGGCCGTCGCCACGCGCATGGACACGCTGATGCGCCGCGCCTGGAACCGCCAGCTGTCGGGCGACCTGATGGTCGTCACAAAGCCGGCCTGGTACTTTGGCAAGGGCGCTGGTGGCACCTCGCACGGCACGCCGTACACGTATGACACCAACGTGCCGCTGATGGTCTTCGGCCCCCGCTGGATCAAGCCGGGCGCCTATGGCCAGTATGCGGAAGTGGTCGATATTGCGCCTACGCTGGCCCATCTGCTGCGCATACGCCAGCCGTCGGCGTCGGAAGGGCGGGTGTTGACGGAGGTGGTGCGGTAACGATCTTGGACTATGGTGTTGTCGGCTTACGCGCTGTGCGCTAAGCCGACCTACGATGACCTTGCGAAGAGCGTAGGTCGGATTAGCGGGGCAAAGCCCCGCGTAATCCGACAACAGTGTTGGCAAAACAGCTTACAGCAGCCAATCAATCGGCAGCAGCGACAGAATCGCCACCCCCATGCGCTTCCACACGCTGGTGCCCGGTTCCGTGTCGTAGCGCGTGGTGGCGCCGCTGGCGTCGCGGGCGATCCAGTACAGCGCGCCGTCGTCGCCTATCAGCACCTGGTAGGCGCGTTGCGGGATGGTGGTGCGCATGGCCAGGCCCAGCTGGCTGGCCAGCGCGGGGCTGTCGATGACGAGGCCCATTTCCGTGTTCAACTCGATCGAGCGCGGGTCGAAGTTGAATGAGCCGACAAAGATGCGCCGGTCATCGACGGCAAAGGTCTTCGCATGCAGGCTCGATGCGGAGCTGCCCAGGTGGCCGGGCTGTGCGCGCGCATCGCCGCGTTCCCACGAGCGGCGCGATTCATACAGCAGTACGCCCGCTTCCAGCAGAGGCTTTCTCCACTTCGCATAGCCCGCATGCACGGCCGCCACGTCGGTCGCTTCCAGCGCATTCGTCAGGATGCGCACGCCCACGCCTTTTTTCGCCAGGTCCGCAAAGGCTTGCGTGCCCGATTTGCCGGGCACGAAATACGGCGACACCAGGTCCACTTCCTTTTCTGGCACGCCGAGCAGGTTTTGCAGGTTTTCCGCCACGCCCGTGCCTGGCCTGGCCTTGTCCAGCACCTTGGCCGGATCATCGCTGACCATGCGCGTGCGCGCCCATTCGAAGGGCAGGGTGCGTTCCATCATCTGCCTGACGAAGGGCGAGGTGCGCAGCGCCTGCACGTATTCCTCGGCCGCCCTGGTGTCGTCGATGCGGTCCGCCTCGGCGGCGATGGTGGCCGCGTCGCCCTCGACGGGGCTGGTCAGAAGCAGGCTGGCCGGGTAGGCCGAGGCGCTGTTCCAGTAGCGGTCGAAATCCTGCGAGACCTCGTCGACGACGGGGCCGACGGCCAGCACGTCAAGGTCGGCAAACAGCACATCGCCGGCCGCGCCAAAATATTCATCGCCCACATTGCGCCCGCCGACGATGGTGGCCTGGTTGTCGGCCGTGAACGATTTATTGTGCATGCGCCGGTTGAGGCGCGAAAAATCCGTGGCAAAGGCCAGCGCGCGCGGCGCGCGTGGCACGAAGGGATTGAACAGGCGGATTTCCAGATGCTGCTGCTTGCCCAGCATGGTCAGGGTCTGGTCCAGACCCGCCGTGTTGTTATCGTCGAGCAGCAGGCGCACGCGCACGCCCCGTTCGGCCGCCTGGCGCAGGGCGTCGAACAGCAGCGTGCCCGTGATGTCCTTGTGCCAGATGTAGTACTGCACATCCAGGCTGCGCTGGGCGGCGGCGGCCAGCAGCGCGCGCGCGGCAAAGGCGTCGCGCCCGTCGACCAGCGGGTAAATGCCGGATACGCCCGGATGCTGCGCCACCAGCGGCGCGATGGCCGTGGCCAGTTGGGTGTGCTGTGTGTCGGCCATGACGGTCGACGTGCTGCGGCCTTCCAGCGAAGGCAGTGAGGCGCAGCCGGCGAGGACGGCCGATAGCAGCAGGGGCAGCAGAGGCAGTAGAAAAACGCCGCTGCGGCGGGCAAGGGTGGTGGCGGGCATGGCAGGCTTTCATCGAGTTGCCCCGATGTTAGCAGATGCGCATGCCCGCACGCGGGCGCGGTTTTACAGTTGTTCCAGCGCGATCAGCTCGGCCACCGTCTGGCGGCGGCGGATCAAACGGGATTGCTCCCCATCGACCAGGTATTCGGCCGCATGCGGGCGGCTGTTGTAGTTCGACGACATCGACGCGCCATATGCGCCCGCGCCTTCGAACACCACGTAGTCGCCCACCTGCGCTGCCGGCAACAAGCGGGTTTCGACCACGCCGCCATCGCGCTGGGTAAACACGTCGCCCGATTCGCACAAGGGACCGCCGACCACGGTGGCGTGTTGCGTGTCCAGTGCCCGGCCGTCATGCGCGATGACCGACATTTCATGGTAGCTGCCGTACATGGCGGGGCGCATCAGTTCATTGAAGCCCGTATCGAGCAGGGTGAAGTGGTTGCCGCCCATTTGCTTGGTGGCGCGCACTTCGGCCACCAGCAAGCCCGCGTCGGCCACGAGGAAGCGGCCCGGTTCGATTTCCAGGTGCACGGGATGGCCCAGGTGCGCCTCGATCTGCTTGCGCGCCGCATCCCACAGCTGGAAATAATGGTTCGTGTCGACGGGCTGCTCGCCTTCGCGGTAAGGCACGGACAGGCCGCCGCCCGTGGAAATGGCTTCGATGTCGTGGCCCATGTTCTTCACCAGGTCGACCATGGTGCCGCAGACGGTTTCCAGGTGGCTGTAGTCGACGCCCGAGCCGATGTGCATGTGCAGGCCCACCAGGTGCAGGCCATGCGCGCGGATGACGGCCAGCGCCTCCGGCAGCTCTTCATGCCAGATACCGTGCTTGCTGTTTTCGCCGCCCGTATTGGTCTTGTTGCTGTGGCCATGGCCATAGCCGGGATTGATGCGCAGCCAGACGCGGTGGCCGGGCGACACGGGGCCCAGCTGGCGCAGCATGTCGACGGAGCCGCAATTGACTTCGATCTTGGCTGCCGCCACGCGCGCCAGGGTAGCGCGGTCGAACAGGTCGCAGGTGAATACCACCCCGGCGGCGCCATGCGTTTGCGCCGGCGTAAAGCCTGCCTGCAGGGCGCGTTCGATCTCGCCCAGCGAGACGGCGTCCACGTGCACGCCCGCCTCGCGCATCAGGGTGAGCAGATGGATGTTCGAATTGGCCTTCTGCGCGAAGCGCACGGTGTCGAACTGCGCCAGTTGCGCCACCCGCGCGCGGATGGTGGCCGCGTCATACACCCACAGGGGCGTGCCGTGTTGCTGGGCGAGTTGGGCGAGGGTGGCGTCTGGCACTGGTTTCATGGTGGTTGTCTTTGTCATGTTATGGGTGGCGTCGGATGTGGTGTCGGATTACGCGCTTTGCGCTAATCCGACCTACGTGCCGATCATGATGCGGGTTTTCTTTGTAAACATAAAATATCTATTTAGGCCTACCTTATTCATTTATGATATGACCATGACTATCTCTCTGCGCC
Organism: Janthinobacterium sp. 78; assembly: GCF_003096775.1. Lineage (NCBI taxonomy): Bacteria > Pseudomonadati > Pseudomonadota > Betaproteobacteria > Burkholderiales > Oxalobacteraceae > Janthinobacterium > Janthinobacterium sp. 78. Next base: position 2,413,335 of record NZ_QENT01000001.1, read on the forward strand.
ATATCGAAGTCTTTCGCGCCATCATGACGACGGGTAGCGTGACGGCGGCCGCCGCCATGCTGCATACGTCGCAGCCCACCGTCAGCCGCGAACTGGCGCGCCTCGAACACTTGACGGGTTTGACCCTGTTCGAGCGCGAGCGGGGGCGGCTGCGCCCGACGGCGCAGGCGCTGCAGCTGTTCGAGGAAGTGCAGCGCGCGTATTTTGGCCTGGAGCGCATCGTCAGCACGGCGGCGGCCTTGCGCCAGTTCGACCAGGGGCAGTTGTCGATCGCCTGCCTGCCCGTGTTTTCCCAGTCGCTGCTGCCGCAGGCGTGCAAGAGCTTCGTGGCCGACTTTCCGAAGGTGAGCATCAGCATCACGCCGCAGGAGTCGCCGCTGCTGGAAGAGTGGCTGTCGGCGCAGCGCCACGACATCGGCCTGACGGAAGTGGACAATGCGCCGCCGGGCACCGCACTCGCGACATTGATGTCCGTCGATGAAGTGTGCGTGCTGCCCGATGGTCATGCGCTCGCCAGCAAGCCCGTGCTGCAGCCGGCGGACTTCGCGGGCCAGCCTTTCATCAGCCTGGCCGCCGTCGACCCCTACCGCCAGCAGATCGACGCCATCTTCGCGCAGGCCGGCGTGGAGCGGCGCATGGCGCTTGACACGCACAGCGCCGCTTCCGTCTGCGCCATGGTGCGCGAAGGCGTGGGGCTGGCCATCGTCAATCCGCTCACGGCGCTGGACTACGCGGGGCAGGGCTTGCAGATCCGCCGCTTCGCCGTATCCTTGCCGTTCACGGTGAATCTCGTGAAACCTTTGCACCGGCCCTTGTCGCAACTGGTCGCCCTGTTCGAGCAGGCGCTGCATGCCCAGGCGGACGAGGTGAAAAGGCGCTTGCTGCAGCTGTGACGGCGCTTGTGGAGCGGCGGCGGTCAACAGAGTAAAATGGCGTTTTACTTATTCAAGCCTGATTACCTCGATGACCACAACCGCTACTCCCGTCCGTACCCGTTTCGCTCCCAGCCCGACCGGCTATCTGCATCTGGGCGGCGCCCGCACCGCTTTATACAGCTGGGCGTATGCCCGCCACTTCGGTGGCACCTTCGTGCTGCGCATCGAAGACACGGACGTGGAGCGTTCCACGCCGGAAGCCGTGCAAGCCATCATCGAAGGCATGAAGTGGCTGGGCCTGGACCACGACGAAGGTCCGTTCTACCAGATGCAACGCATGGACCGCTACCGCGAAGTGGTGGCGCAGATGCTGGCAGAGGGCACGGCTTACCATTGCTATTCCTCGCCGGAAGAAGTCGAAGCGATGCGCGAGCGCATGCGCGCCGCCGGCGAAAAGCCGCGCTACGACGGCACCTGGCGTCCGGAGCCGGGCAAGACCCTGCCGGCCATCCCTGCCGACCGCAAGCCGGTCGTGCGTTTCAAAAATCCGCTCGATGGCGAAGTGACCTGGGACGACGTCGTCAAGGGCACGATCACGATTTCCAACCGTGAGCTGGACGACCTGGTGATCGCCCGTCCGGACGGCACGCCGACGTATAACTTTTGCGTCGCCGTCGATGACTGGGACATGCAGATCACGCACGTGATCCGCGGCGACGACCATGTCAACAATACCCCGCGCCAGATCAACATCCTGCGCGCCATCGGCGCACCGCTGCCGCTGTATGGCCATCTGCCGATGATTTTGGGTGCGGACGGCGAGAAGCTGTCGAAGCGCCACGGCGCCGTCAGCGTGATGGATTATCCGGCGCAGGGCTTCCTGCCGGAAGCGATGCTGAACTACCTGGCGCGCCTGGGCTGGAGCCATGGCGACGATGAAGTGTTTTCGACCGAGCAGTTCTGCGAGTGGTTCAACCTGAACCACCTGTCGAAATCGGCGGCCCAGTTCAACAATGAAAAACTGGCCTGGCTGAACAATCACTATATCAAGCAGGCCGACAACACCCGTCTGGCCGACCTGGCGCGTCCGCAAATGGTCGCCGCCGGTGCCGTCTTCGAAGGTGCGCCGGACCTGGCACAAGTGCTGGGCATGATGAAAGAGCGCGCCAACACGGTCAATGAACTGGCGGTCGCCTCGATGCTGTTCTTCCGCGCGCCGCAACCGGAAGCAGAGTTGGTAACGCAGCACATCACGGATGCCATCAAGCCCGTGCTGGCGCAGTTTGCCGAGCGCATCGCCACGGTGGAGTGGAGCAAGGAAGCCGTGGCCGCCATGATCAAGGAAGTGCTGGCCGCCAACACCATCAAGATGCCGCTGCTGGCCATGCCTTTGCGCCTGATTTTGACGGGCCAGCTGCAGACGCCGGCCATCGATCAGGTGGTGGTGATGTTTGGCCGCGAGACCGTGCTGGCACGCCTGGCAAAGTGGCTGTAAGCATCGCGATTAAATACGCGTAAAAATATGTGTAGAAACAGCGTGCGGAAACCGCCCCTATGAAAAGTTGCTCATAGACGAAAAAGGGTATTTGCAGAGTGAAACTTCTTTGCTATACTCTTGTTTCTGCACCAACGGGGGTATAGCTCAGCTGGGAGAGCGCTTGCATGGCATGCAAGAGGTCAGCGGTTCGATCCCGCTTACCTCCACCAGCAGCAATGATGTTGCTTGTTGAAGTGGTGCAGATGTTGTTTGGAAGTTCCGCGGTCCCCATCGTCTAGAGGCCTAGGACATCACCCTTTCACGGTGAGTACAGGGGTTCGAATCCCCTTGGGGACGCCAGGTAGTTGTGGTATAGTAGTGGCAGTTGTTTGTACTGATTGTTGTAAGTTCAGGCCCGTAAAAAACAGGTTCTGGATGGAAAGCAAGTAGTGGAACAAAGTCGCCAAGTGCGGCTTTTATTATTTCTGCGCCCGGGGGGTATAGCTCAGCTGGGAGAGCGCTTGCATGGCATGCAAGAGGTCAGCGGTTCGATCCCGCTTACCTCCACCAACAGCGCAGAGGTAAAGCAGCAAACTGTAGTTCCGTGGTCCCCATCGTCTAGAGGCCTAGGACATCACCCTTTCACGGTGAGTACAGGGGTTCGAATCCCCTTGGGGACGCCAGTTCAGTCTGGTGTTGTGGTAGTGAAGAAGTAGCAGTGTTTCTGCGCCCGGGGGGTATAGCTCAGCTGGGAGAGCGCTTGCATGGCATGCAAGAGGTCAGCGGTTCGATCCCGCTTACCTCCACCAACAGCGCAGAAATTACATGATAATCAAAGTCGCCTCGAGCGGCTTTTTTTATTTGCGTCAGCGATTTCTTCGCTTGGGGGAATATGGCTAAGCTGTTAGTGTGCTTGCATGGCATGCAAGAGGTCAGGGTTAGCTCCCGCTGACCTCCACCAGCAGCGCAGAAATCAGATGTTAATCAAAGTCGCCTCGAGCGGCTTTTTTTATTTCCGCGACACTTCCCGCCATACCCCTCGGGGGAATATGGCTAAGCTGTCAGCGCGCTTGCATGGCATGCAAGAGGTCAGGGTTAGCTCCCGCTGACCTCCACCAGCAGCGCAGAAATCAGATGTTAATCAAAGTCGCCTTGAGCGGCTTTTTTTATTTGCGTCAGCGATTTCTTCGCTTGGGGGAATATGGCTAAGCTGTTAGTGTGCTTGCATGGCATGCAAGAGGTCAGGGTTAGCTCCCGCTGACCTCCACCAGCAGCGCAGAAATCAGATGTTAATCAAAGTCGCCTTGAGCGGCTTTTTTTATTTGCGTCAGCGATTTCTTCGCTTGGGGGAATATGGCTAAGCTGTTAGTGTGCTTGCATGGCATGCAAGAGGTTAGGGTTAGCTCCCGCCAACCTCCACCAACAGCGCAGAAATCACATGATAATCAAAGTCGCCTAGAGCGGCTTTTTTTATTTCCGCCATGCCCCTCGGGGGAATGTGGCGTAGGTCGGATTAGCGGGGCCGCCGAGGCGCAGCGTAATCCGACAACGCCGTCGACCTAAATCAACATCGATATTCATGCCAAGTCGCTTATGCGGCTTTTTTTACGCCTGCTGAAATTGCAATAGCGCAGTATTTCCATATCGCACGAGCATCTTCTGTCCCATAGGGGGATCTCTGCAAATAAGATGGAAAATAAAACCCCCAGCAGTTGATTTCGTGAATCGCTTCGTGTTAAACTTCGCGCACGCTTTTTTGAGGGGCTAAGCAAAGCCTTCAACGAAGAGTTCGCTGAGAGGTAAGCCAGCACAGGTCCCCATCGTCTAGAGGCCTAGGACATCACCCTTTCACGGTGAGTACAGGGGTTCGAATCCCCTTGGGGACGCCAGGATTCAGTTGTAAAGTGAGTGCAGTGCTGAACGGGCCTGACAAGTCAGGCTTTTTTTGTTTCTGTCATATTGCTGCAGTACCGGGTCAGGATGCGAAATAATGCATTCAGGACAGATTTCTGTCCCCATCGTCTAGAGGCCTAGGACATCACCCTTTCACGGTGAGTACAGGGGTTCGAATCCCCTTGGGGACGCCAGATTCGCAAGTAGTAAGCAAGTAAAGTAACAGGTCGGGATGCAAAGCAGCGCATTCAGGACAGATTTTCTGTCCCCATCGTCTAGAGGCCTAGGACATCACCCTTTCACGGTGAGTACAGGGGTTCGAATCCCCTTGGGGACGCCAGACCGGCTGAATCAGCCAACAACAAAGCCGCCTGGTAACAGCGCGGCTTTTTTGTTGTTTGCCGGCATGCCAACGTTTTTCCTTCACTCTTGCCTGCTCATGCCATTACCTAGCGATCGCGCGCCATCCCTGGCCATCTTCTGCAAAGTCGTCGACAACTACGGCGATATCGGCATTTGCTGGCGCCTGGCGCGGCAGTTGAGCGGCGAACACGGTGTCGCCGTCACTCTGTGGGTCGACGATTTATCCAGTTTCCGGCGTATCTGCCCGGAAATCGACGTGACTGCGCCAGTGCAGCAGGCAGGCGGCGTCACGGTGCGCCACTGGCGCGATCAGGAGGGCGTGTTTGCGCCGGCCGATATCGCCGATATCGTCATCGAGTTTTTTGCCTGCGACATTCCGCCCGGCTACATCGCCGCCATGGCGCAGTGCGCGCCGCAGTCGGTGTGGCTGAACCTGGAAGGCTTGACGGCGGAAGAGTGGGTCGAAGGCTGCCATGCGCTGACCTCGCCACGCCACGGCATGATCAAGCATTTCTTCTTCCCCGGTTTTACCAATAAAACGGGCGGCTTGCTGCGCGAGGCGGCGCTCGATGAAAAAAGGCTGGCATTCCAGGCCGATGCCGGCGCGATGGCGGCATTCCTCGGGCAATTCGGCGTGCGTCCGGCGGAAATGTCTGCTTTGAAAGTGTCGCTGTTCTGCTACCCGTCCGCGCCCGTCGCCGAGCTGTTTGGCGTGTGGCAGGCGGGCAGCGAGCCCGTGACGTGCCTGGTGCCGGAAGGCGTCGCGTTCGATGCCGTTCAGGCGTTTATCGGCGACGATGCGGCGACGGCTGGTGCGGCGCGCACGCGTGGCGCGCTCACTGTGCGCGTGCTGCCTTTCGTGCCGCAAGACGATTACGACCGCTTGCTGTGGGCCTGCGACGTCAATCTCGTGCGCGGCGAGGATTCCTTCGTGCGCGCGCAATGGGCTGGCCAGCCGTTTCTCTGGCATATCTATTTGCAGGATGAAAACTTGCATCACGTGAAATTGCGCGCCTTCCTGCAGCGCTATGCGGCCGATGCCGATGGTGTCATCGACAGCCTGGCGCAGGCGGCGCTGGCCTGGAATGGCGCCAGCGCGGACGCCTTGCCGTGGACGCTGCTGTGGCCCGCCTTGCAGGCCGACCTGCCGCGCATCAGGGCGCGCGCGCAGGCCTGGCAGCGGCAGATGCAGTCCAATGGCGATCTGGCAAGTAACTTGCTGGCGTTCGCCGGCGCGACGAGATAGGCGCTTGCCAAAAATTAAGGTAAAATGCCCGGTTATTTCTAACGTATTTTTAACCGATCAAACGCAAGCTTGCGGCGCTGATGGCGCACAGGCGGCAAATGGTCTTCATGCAACCCACTTTTTACGTACATTCCTATGAAACCCGCAAAAGAAATTCGTGTTGGCAATATCATCATGGTCGACAGCAAGCCAATGATCGTGTTGCGTTCTGATGTCAACGGTTCGAGCCGCACGGGCTTCACCTACAAATGGAAGATGAAAAATCTTCTGACGAACACCCCGATGGAAAACGTGTTCCGCGGCGACGACAAGTTTGACGTTGTTGTTCTGGATAAAAAGCCAGTGACGTATTCGTACTTCGCCGACCCGCTGTTCGTCTTCATGGACACCGAGTACAACCAGTATGAAATCGAAGAAGAAAACCTGGGCGATGCACTGCATTACCTGAAGGATGGCATGGAATGCGAAGCCATTTTCTACGACGGCAAGGCAATCTCCGTTGAACTGCCTACGACCATCGCCCGTCAAGTGGTGTACTCGGAGCCTGCAGTCAAGGGTAACACTTCGGGCAACGTCCTGAAAGAAGCCAAGATCGAAAACGCCATCGAAGCGCATCGCCACATCGTGCAAGTGCCGCTGTTCGTGGCACAGGACGATGTCATCGAAATCGACACCCGTACCAACGAATACAAGCGTGTCGTACGCAACTGATTTGCCCCAGTGCCAAATCATCAAGAAACGCTGCCTTCGGGCAGCGTTTTTTTTGCTTAAAAAATAATTACCTTTGACAACAATTGTGTTGCAAGGACTGCTATGCTATAGCTAGAACATTATTGCGGCAGAAACATTGAAGTTTCCTGGAGATACCATGCAGCGCAGTCAGATGTTACGCGGTGGCGCGTCGCGTCCCGTATTGGCCCGTGCCACGGTGCCCGCCAGCCCCATGGCCCACCTGCTCGATGCGGGCGTCTTGCCGCAACAGCAGATGATGCAGGCAGGCAAGCTCAGTTCGCATGCGCTGACGTCGCAGTACCTGGCGCGTATCCGCTCCCTGTGCAGCATCGGCGCGCGTGCCTATGCCGGCATTGAAATCAATCCCGATGCGCTGAAAATTGCCCTGGAAATGGATCGCGAGCGGCAGGGGCACAAGGTGCGCGGCCCCTTGCATGGCATCCCCATCGTCTTGCGCGACAATATCGCCACCGGTGACCGCATGAAGACGCGCACGCAGGCGCCGCTGGCCACGCAGGCCAGTTGCGATTCCTTTGTCGCGGCGCGCTTGCGCGCGGCCGGCGCCGTCATCATCGGCAAAAGCAATTTGCGCCAGTGGGCCGCCGTCAGCGTGCCGCATGCCAGTGCCAGCTGGGCCGGCCTGACCATCCTGGCCGTGGACAGCGCGGCGGACGGCTCCATCGTCGCGCCTGCTTCAAACTGCGGCCTGGTCGCCATCAAACCCACGGGCAGGGCAGCCGCCGGGCAGGGTGGCGAGCCAGCCACGGCGGGACCGATGGCGCCCAGCGTGCGCGAGGCGGCCTGGCTGCTCGCTGCCCTGACGGGCGAGCGCCTGGCCGATGGCATGGTGCTTGACGCCGCCGGCTTGCATGGGCGCCGCATCGGCGTGGCGCGCCACCTGTTCGGCCAGTGCGCCGGCACCGATGCCGTGATCGAGCAGGCACTGCTGGTGCTGCGCGAACAGGGCGCGGAACTGATCGAGACGCCGCCTGCGCCCGTGCCTGGCGGCATCGCAGCGTTGCTGTGCTCGCATGAACTCGATGCGCTGGTGGGGCCCACGTGTCATGGCGTATCGCAGCCGCAGTGCGCCTTGCCGCAGATTACGGTGCCTGCCGGCGTGGTGGAGGGCTTGCCCGTCGGTTTGTCCTTCATCGGATCTGCCCACGGCGACCTGCCGCTCATCGCGATGGCCTATGCTTATGAGCAGGCGACGTTGCACCGGCGCACGCCGGCATTACCTTCCAGCATCACGCAGGCGCTGCGTTGACCATGATGATGATTCTTTTCGCTTTCTTTCGATAAACTATGCTCGCAACCTTGCTGCTCAGTGCGGCCGTCGCCGCCATCCCGACTCCTTTTGATGCCGCGCAACTGTCTGGCAGCTGGTCCGACAGCGCGAATACGAGCAGTGTTTGCGAAGAAGCGCGGCACTTTACGCGCATGCAGCTGTCTGATGATCATCAGCGGCTGGCGATCTTCAGCGACCGCACCTGGAAAAGCAAGCTCGGTGAAACCAACCGCTTTGCCGCGACCGTGGTGGCGGAAACGGAGCGCAGCCTGACGTTACGCTATGACAATGAAACCCGCCTCAATGCCGCTGGCAAGCTGGTGGAGTGGCAGCTGATTATCGTCGCGCCCGGCGTGTACCGCTGGCGCGAAACGGGTTGGCCGGAAGGCAAGGTCAACGGGGTCGTCGGCATCCGCTGCTCCCCCTGATGCGGGTGTGCCAGCATGGCATTCTGCTATGCTGCCCGCATTATCCGATGCCTTTAGGAGAAGTCATGTCCGCACGTTTGCTGTCCCCCCTGTTCCTGGCCACCGCCGTGGCGCTGGCCGCCATGCCGGCGCAAGCGCGCACGCCCAGGCTGTCGCTCATTGAGCAAGCGCAAAGCTGCGACGGTGGCCATACCTGTCCGTACTTCCCCGACGTCTACAAGGCGGACTACGCGTTTCGCAAGGCCTTCAATGTGGGCTTGAAAAAAGCCGGCCTGAAGCGGCAGCGCTGGGTGCCCGATGGCGTGGCCAGTCCGCTCAAACCGGTCGAGATCGACGGCAAGGCGCGCCTGCTGAGCAGCGTTTGCGAACCGCACAATTGCGGCCACCACTACACCATCCTGTACGACCCGGCCGAGCGCAGCATGACGGGCGTGTACATGGGCAGCGACGCCAAGGGGGAACTGCGCACCGTGTACTTCGGCGAACCCAGCATCGCCGAAGCCGACCTGTTGTTCAAGAACTGATGCACGCGCCACTGCGCATTTCCAGTGAGCGCGGCGAACTGGACGTGCCCATGATCCACCGCTACCTGAGCGAGCAGTCGTACTGGAAGCGCGGCGTGGCGATTGACGCGGTGCGCAAGGGGATCGCCAACGCGCTGTGTTTCGGCGGCTATGTCGATGGCCAGCAAGTGGCGTTCGCCAGGGTCATCACCGATTACACGGATTTTGCTTACCTGCGCGATGTGTTCGTGCTGCCGCAATATCAGGGACGCGGATATGGCAAGCAGATGGTGGCCGCCGTGCTCGGCGATGCACGCTTGCGCGATGTTGCCTGGATGCTGGGAACCGATGACGCGCATGGCCTGTATGCGGGCTTTGGTTTTGCGCCGCTGGAGGCGCCGCAAAAATACATGCGCCGCCCTGCGCCTTAATAATTATCAAAAAAACCTTTAAGTAGTAAGACAACCGTTAGCATTATTATATTAAATAATGTTGCATTGATAATGACGTCATGTCATTATTCGTGCTCTGCAGCGTGCGGTGTTGCTGGTGCTGTGCTTTGTCGTCGCCCCCTGGGCGCGGGCAAAGGTGGTGAGCGGTCCGATTGGTCATCCCTGGCACGTTTTCTCGTCTCTTTAAAGGAATACATCATGAAACAATATGGAGCCGAGTTCCTCGGCACGTTCTGGCTGGTGCTGGGCGGTTGCGGCAGCGCCGTGCTGGCGGCTGCCTTTCCCGGCTTTGGCATCGGTTTTGCCGGCGTGGCGCTGGCGTTTGGCCTGACGGTGCTGACCATGGCTTACGCCATCGGCCACATCTCGGGTTGCCATTTGAATCCCGCCGTCTCGATCGGCCTGTGGGCCGGTGGCCGCTTTCCCGCCAAACAACTGTTGCCGTACATCATCGCGCAAGTGCTGGGCGCCATCGTGGCCGGCGGCGTGCTGTATGTGATCGCCAGCGGGCAGGCCGGTTTCGATGTCAGCAAGGGCTTTGCCTCGAACGGCTATGGCGCCCATTCGCCAGGCGGCTATTCGATGCTGTCGGCGCTGGTGATTGAAATCGTGCTGACGATGTTCTTCCTGATCGTCATCCTGGGCGCCACCGACAAGCGCGCGCCGGCAGGTTTTGCCCCACTGCCGATCGGCCTGGCGCTGACCCTGATCCACCTGATCAGCATTCCCGTGACGAATACTTCCGTCAACCCGGCCCGCAGCACGGGCGTGGCCTTGTACGTGGGCGACTGGGCCACCAGCCAGTTGTGGCTGTTCTGGCTGGCACCCATCATCGGCGCCTTGCTGGGCGCGCTGGCCTACCGCTTGATTGCTGGTGAAAAAGAGTAGGTCGGCTTAGCCCGCAGGGCGTAAGCCGACAATGCCGATAGCGTAGCTTGTCGGCTTACGCGCGGCCTTGCCACGCTAAGCCGACCTACGAGGCTACCGCTTGATTGCTGGTGAAAAAGAGTAGGTCGGCTTGGCCCGCAGGGCGTAAGCCGACAATGCCGATAGCGTAGCTTGTCGGCTTACGCGCGGCTGCGCCACGCTAAGCCGACCTACGAGGCTACCGCTTGATTGCTGGTGAAAAAGAGTAGGTCGGCTTAGCCCGCAGGGCGTAAGCCGACGATGCGAACAGCGTAGCTTGTCGGCTTACGCGCGGCTACGCCACGCTAAGCCGACCTACGAGGCTACCGCTTGATTGCTGGCGAAAAAGAGTAGGTCTGCTTAGCCCGCAGGGCGTAAGCCGACAATTGCCGACAAACCACTTGACGAAAGCAGCCCACGGCTTGCTTTTTTCGTTTAATCGGCGGCGCGCCACTCGCTCAGGTAATGCTGCGGCGTGCGGCCCAGGATGCGGCGGAACATGGCGCTGAAGGCGCTGGGGCTGGCGTAGCCCAGCGCATAGGCGATGGCCGCCACGCCTTCGCCCCGGTCCAGGCGGCAGAATGCCTCGGCCAGGTGGACTTGTTGCAGCCACTGGCGGTAGTGCAAGCCTGTTTCCTTGGGAAACAGACGGATCAGGGTGCGCGCGCTGGCGCCCGCATCCTGCGCCCAGTCTTCGATGCTGCGCCGGCTGCCCGGTGCGCTCATGATGGCCGAGCAGACGGCCACCAGGCGGCGGTCGCGCGGCCAGGGGATGGCGAGGGGCACCGTATCGGCCGCCGCCAGTTCCGACAGGATCAGGTGCGCCAGCCAGTCGCCGCGTCCCGCCAGCGCATACTCGATCGGTTCGGCCAGCAAGGCCAGGATCAGCTCGCGCAGCAGCCGGCTCACTTCCAGCACCTTGCAATCGGGGCCATACCGGGCCGCCACCTGCGCATCGATGTACACGGTGCGCATGCTCAGTTCGCTCAAGATGTGGACTTCATGCACGACGCCAACGGGGATCAGCAGGGCGCGCCGGGGCGGCAATATCCACACGCCGTGCCCGGTGGAGACGCGCATCACGCCTTCCGTTGCATACAGCAGTTGCGCCCGCACATGGCTGTGCGGCGCCGTATAGTCGCCCAGCGCATATTGCCGGGACATGGCCGTCACGGGGCGCGGCACGTGCTGGTAATCGTGTGAGCTGGTGCTGCGGCTGAACGGCACGCCATCGGGGTGGGTCTGGGCGGTTGGGGGGCTGTACATGGGGGGCGTTGGCTAGTCTCTTGGTTGTCACTTGGGCGACGATTATTGGAAGTTGTCAGTTCAGCGACCATACTATACTGGCTTCTTTGCCGGGCCGCCCGTCGTGCCCGATTATTGCGGAAGACACATGCACACAACCACACCTGCCCCGGCATTGGCCAAGTCCGTGCCGGCGGCTCCCTCGCTTCATCGTTCCCAACAACCATCCGGTCTGGCCATGCACATCCTGGGCGCCGTCGCCTTTGTGCATTTGCTCAATGACCTGATCCAGGCATTATTGCCGTCGATTTACCCGATGCTGAAAGCCGAGTTTTCACTCAGTTTTACCCAGGTCGGTCTCATCACCCTGACGTTCCAGTGCACGGCATCGTTGCTGCAGCCCTGGATCGGCTTGTACACGGACCGTCGTCCGCTGCCATTCTTGCTGCCCATCGGCATGTGTTTTACCCTGGCCGGCGTGCTGATGCTGTCCATCGTCTCGACCTTCCCGACCCTGTTGATCGCATCGGGCCTGATCGGCGTCGGTTCCTCGACCTTCCACCCGGAAGCGTCGCGCGTGGCGCGCATGGCCTCGGGCGGACGCTATGGCTTTGCACAATCGCTGTTCCAGGTGGGTGGCAATGTCGGTTCCGCACTGGGACCACTGCTGGCGGCGGCCGTCATCGTAAACCGCGGCCACGGCAATGTCGCCTGGTTCAGCCTGCTGGCCGTGCTGGCCATCGGCGTGCTGTACAAGGTCAGCCACTGGTATGGCGGCCACCTGGCCAGCTTCAAGCCGAAGGCGGGCGGCCAAGGGCCTAACTTGTCGCGCAACAAGGTGTTGCAAGCGCTGGGGGTGCTGGCCCTGCTGGTGTTTTCGAAGTACATCTACATGGCCAGCCTGTCGAGCTATTACACCTTTTACCTGATCGACAAATTCCACCTGTCGCTCGGCGATGCCCAGCTGTACCTGTTCCTGTTCCTTGCCGCCGTGGCGGCCGGCACCTTCATGGGCGGCCCCATCGGCGACCGCATCGGCCGCAAGCGCGTGATCTGGATTTCCATCCTGGGCGCCGCACCATTTACCCTGCTGCTGCCGTACGTCGACCTGTTCTGGACGGCCGTCTTGACGGTGATCATCGGTTTCGTCATTTCCTCCGCCTTTTCCGCCATCGTCGTCTTTGCGCAAGAACTGGTGCCGGGCAAGGTGGGCATGATCGCGGGCATCTTCTTTGGCCTGATGTTCGGTGTCTCCGGCATCGCCGCCGCCGCCATGGGCCACCTGGCCGACGTGGCGGGCATTGCCTATGTGTACAAAATCTGCTCCTATCTGCCGCTGCTGGGCATATTGACGGTGCTGTTGCCGCATATCGAGCAGGCGAAAAAATAAGCGGGCGGCGCGGGAGGGCTTGACGGCCCGCCCGCGTACATGCGATATTTGTTCCATGAGCACTTTCATCCTCCCTCCAGTTTTTGCATCCGGCTTTGCATCCGGCGCCGCCGCTGCGCTGTGTCCGTGTACCTGGCTTCGTGAGGATGCGGCCCGGCGCCGTTAAACGTTTTACTCCTCATTCGATGGCCACAGTGTTGAAAAACCTGTGGCCATTTTCTTTTTCCGCAGCGCTAATGAAAGTCCCGCATGACACTCCATTTGTACGATACGTATAGCCGCAGCCTGCGGCCGTTTGAACCCATCGCCGCGGGCCAGGCGGGCCTGTATGCCTGCGGGCCCACCGTCTACGATTATGCGCACATCGGCAACCTTCGCACCTATCTGTTCGTCGACGGCTTGCGCCGCGCGCTCGCGTTCAACGGTTTGCAGGTGCGCCACGTGATGAACATCACTGACGTGGGCCATTTGACGTCGGACGCGGACAGCGGCGACGACAAGATCGAAGTGCGCAGCGCCCGCAGCGGCAAGTCGGCCTGGGACATCGCCGCTGAATTTACCCGCGCGTTTGAAGACGATCTGCGCCAGTTGAATATCCTGCCGCCCACCGTCTGGTGCCGCGCCACGGACCACATCGCGGAACAGATCGCCTTCATCCTCGACCTGGAAGCGAAGGGTTATACCTACCGCACCGACGACGGCATCTATTTCGACACCACGCGCCAGGACGATTATGGCAAGCTGGCGCGCCTGAAGCGCGACGGCCTGCAAGCGGGCAAGCGGGTGGAGCTGGGCGAGAAGCGCGACATCTGCGACTTCGCGCTGTGGAAGTTCAGCGGCGTGCCGGGCCAGCGGCAGATGGAGTGGGACAGCCCCTGGGGCCTGGGTTTTCCCGGCTGGCACATCGAATGCTCGGCCATGGCGGAAAAGCACCTGGGCACGTATTTCGACATCCATTGCGGCGGCGAAGACCACGTGGCCGTCCACCACAGCAACGAGATCGCGCAAACGCAGGCGCGCCACGGCACGCGCCTGGCCAACTTTTGGCTGCACGGCGCCTTCCTCAAGACGCAGGATGCGAAGATGTCGAAATCCTCAGGGGACTTTTTGCGCCTGCAAAGCTTGCTGGAGCAGGGGATCGATCCGCTCGCCTACCGCTACCTGTGCCTGGGCGCCCATTACCGCAGCAGCCTCAATTTCACGGATGACGCCATGCGCGCCGCCGCCAGCGGCCTGGCCCGCATGCGCTCTACCGTGCATGGCCTTGGCGAGGCGCAAGGCGAGGCCGATCCGACGTGGCTGGCCCGCTTCACGGAACAGCTCAACGAGGACCTGAATTTTCCGCGCGCGCTGGCCGTGGCCTGGGAACTGCTGAAAGGCGACCTGCCCGACGCCGTGAAAAAGGCCACCATGGCCCGTTTCGATACGGCACTGGGACTCGATCTGCTGGCCTGGCAGCCGGCGCAGGTGGAAGTGCCGCAGCCCGTGCAGGCATGGATGGCGGAACGGGCCATCGCCCGTGCGCAGCGGCAGTGGGGCGAGGCGGACCGCTTGCGCGCACTGGCGCGCGCGGCCGGCTATGACATCGACGATACGCCGCAAGGGCAACAGGCGCGGCCTTTGTGAAGATGTCCTGCATAATGGCCGCCTGATGAAAATGGAGAGGCCGTGAAGCGTCGTGTGCTGCTATTGAGTTGTTGCCTGGCCTTTTCTGCCGTGCAGGCGGCCAGCGAGTGTCCGGGCTTTCCCGCGCTGGCCACATCAGGCGAGGCGCTGCTGGCGCAAGTGCGCGCGCTGCCGCCCGTCGGCATCGACCGCGAACGGCAGGCGTGCGTGCCGGCGACCATCATCGATTTCGCCTACAGCGGCGGGGTGCTCTGTCGTTTTGGCAGTGAAGTCGATGCGGCGACATCCGCCGTCACGCGCCTGGCCGATGGCGGTGAGCTGGTCGAATACCTGTATCTGTTCCCGTATGCGCCCGCCTCGCACGCGCGCTTGCTGGCGCTGCTGGCCGCGCGTTTTAGCCAGGTCGACAAGGCGGCATGGCCGGCCTTCCTGCAGGGGATCACGCCGGGCAAGGAAACCACGGCCCTGTTCACGCAGGGCGGCTACTATATTTCGCTGGGCAAGCCCACCGAAGGCGATCCCGCCGCATGGTATTCGAATGTGATCTTTGAAAAGATGGACAAGCCTGCGCTGGGTGTGCGCAAGGTTTGCAGGGAAGGGCGCGATGGCTGAAGCGGACGCTTTTCCGGCCGCCTTGGCCGGCACTGTGGCGCAGCTGCTGCCCGTGCTGGGGAGCAGCCGGGCACACCCGCCATTTGCCGTGTACCAGAATGGCGAGGCCTTGCTGATCCCGACGCGCACGTACTATGACCGCGAGCAGCTGCTCGCTTGTACCCTGCTGCCCGGCGACGCGGGCGTGGTCGCCCTGTGCCTGGGCACACGCCACCATGACGGCCATCTGCGCGAAGCGTGTGCAAGACAGCTGTTGCTGCAAGAGCGGGCGTGGACGGTGCCGTTCGTCGTGCACCTGTGCGGCGAATACGTGCTGGAGATTATTGAGATAATTGGCGCGGCGCTGCCGGCCTGGAATGCCGATGCACTGGCGCGCTATCTGCGGGAAAACCCCGCGTATGTGGCCACTCTGGAGCGGCGCAGTATCAGTTACTGGAGCTGCTACTACCGCGGGCAATATCCCGTGTGGGACGATTACCCGGGACGCAGGACCATGGCGGCCCTGCGTGCATTGCAGCAGCTTACGCCTCGATAAAGCGCATCTTGAAGCTGCGGCCCTTGATGTTGCCGAAGTCGCGGCCCAAGGTATTGCCGGCGTTGAGGCGCTTGAAGGCCGCTTCCGCCACCTTGCGGTCGAGCGCCACGTAGGTCATGAACTCGAACACGTTGATCTTGCCCACTTGCTCCTTGGTCAGGCCCGCGTCGCCCGTCAGCGCACCCAGCAAGTCGCCCGGGCGCAGCTTGTCCTTCTTGCCGCCCATGATGCACAGGGTGACCATCGGCGCCGGCAGCGCCTCCATGCCGTCATCTTCCGCCAGTTCCTTCAGGTCGTGCCATTCGGCGGCGCTGTTCTGGTACTGCTCGATCAGCTTGACCCATTTCTTCTCGTTCGGCGCACACAGCGACAGGGCCAGGCCCTTCTTGCTGCCGCGGCCCGTGCGGCCGATGCGGTGGATGTGCACTTCCGTGTCCTTCGAGACGTCGACGTTGATCACGGCGCCCAGGTCGGAGATATCGAGGCCGCGCGCGGCGACGTCGGTGGCCACCAGCACGGAGCAGCTGCGGTTGGCGAACAGCACCAGGATTTCATCGCGCTCGCGCTGTTCCAGCTCGCCATACAGGGCCAGCGCGGAAAAGCCTTGCTGGCGCAGTTCTTCGGCCAGTTCGCGGCAATGCACCTTGGTGTTGCAGAAAGCCAGCGTCGATTCCGGCTTGAAGTGCTTGAGCAGCTTGCCGACGGCGCCATTGCGCTCGTCGAAGCCGATTTCATAGAAGCGCTGTTCGATCTTGTCGTTATCGTGCTGCGCCTCGACCGTCACTTCCAGCGGATTGACGAGGAACGATGCCGTGGCGCGGCGGATGTCTTCCGGATACGTGGCCGAGAACAGCAGGGTCTGGCGGCGTGCGGGGCAGGCGCTGACGATGCCGGCGATTTCCTCGTAAAAGCCCATGTCCGTCATGCGGTCCGCTTCATCGAGTACCAGCGTTTGCACGTGGCTCAGGTTGATGGTGCCGCGGCCCAGGTGGTCGCGCATGCGGCCCGGCGTGCCGACGACGATGTGGGCGCCGTGTTCCAGCGAGGCGATTTGCGGGCGCATCGGCGCGCCGCCCGTCAATGTCAGGATCTTGATGTTGCCGGCTGCGCGGGCCAGGCGGCGCAGCTCATTGGCCACCTGGTCGGCCAGTTCGCGCGTGGGGCACAGCACCAGGCCTTGCACGGCAAACCAGGCCGGATTGAGCTTGTGCAGGATGCCGATGCCGAAGGCGGCCGTCTTGCCGCTGCCCGTTTTCGCCTGGGCGATCAGGTCGCGGCCATCGAGCACCGCCGGCAGGCTTTGCGCCTGGATGGTGGTCATCTCGTGGTAGCCGAGCGAGTCCAGATTGGCCAGAAAGGCGGGCGTCAGCGGCAGGCTGGAAAAAGAAGTGGTAGCGGATGTGGTGGTCATAAAGGGCGGAGCCGGTAAAAAGCGGGTGGATGGGCACAGTCTACAGGCGTTCAACGCCCTTGTGCGGATGGTGGTGTGGAAGCCGGCGGCAAACGGCCGCCAGCGTTGGGGTATCAGTTGTCAGGCGCCCAGATGGGCAAGCCGGTGAGATCAAGGCC
Source organism: Janthinobacterium sp. 78 (assembly GCF_003096775.1). Lineage (NCBI taxonomy): Bacteria > Pseudomonadati > Pseudomonadota > Betaproteobacteria > Burkholderiales > Oxalobacteraceae > Janthinobacterium > Janthinobacterium sp. 78. The sequence continues at coordinate 2,430,475 of NZ_QENT01000001.1, forward strand.
GGCGTCGCGCGTCCACACGGGCAGGCCCGTGGCGTCCGTCGGCTCCAGCAATTCGAGCTGCACCTGCTTCAAAGCCACCTTGCGCGCGCGCGTGCGGCGCTGCGGTTCCGGCGCCGGCTCTGGCGCCTCGTGCGCAGGCAGCTGGCCGAAGCCGGGCAAGTCGATGGTGGCGTTGTCTTTTTTATCTCTCATTTACTAACCTCTGTCCCTGGCCTGCGAAAGCCAAGGGGCGGGCAAGGTGCTGCCCGCCTATGTCTATACGCTTTAACTTCATCCACAAAACAAAAGCCCGGCTACTGGAGTCGGGCTCATTGTTGGAACATCCGTCAGGAATACCTGACCTGCGGATTTAAGAACCTGTCCCGGTAGGGAGCGTCTGCAGCAGATTGCTCATCGGGAGCGCGGACAAGGCGTGAGGAGGACGCCTGGCGAGCCAGGCTACGACGAACAACGCAGTACCCGCTTCCGAGGGGCTGTCTGCTGCTGATGTATTCATCTGCCGGGACAGGTTCAAAGTGCGGCACGCAGTGTATCACAGGCGTGCCGCACTGTGTGGGGCTTAGCGGAAGCTCAAGGCGCCAGTCAAGTCACCCGGCGGCAGCGCGCCGCGTGACGCGAACGCATCATTGCGCACTTTCAGGCCTTCGAGCAGTGGCAAGTCGTGCAGGCGCGTGATCAGGCGCAGGATGGACGTGGTGTCATAAAAACTGTGGTCGACGGCGCCTTTTTTCGCGTACGGCGAGACGACGATGGCGGGAATGCGCGTGCCCGGACCCCAGCGGTCGCCTTTTGGCGGCGCCACGTGATCCCACCAGCCGCCGTTTTCATCGAACGTGATCACCACGATCATGTCTTTCCACTGCGGCGATTCCTTCAGATGCTGGATGATGTTGGCCACGTGCTGGTCGCCCGACTCGATATCCGAGTAGCCGGCATGCAGGTTCAGATTGCCCTGCGGCTTGTAGAAGGTCACGGCCGGCAGCTTGCCCGCCACGGCGGCGGCGAGGAATTTGTTCGAGATCGGGCTGTCGCCCGTGCCGCCGTCGCGCAGGTGTTCGGCGCGCGCCGCCGTGCCAGGCGCGAACTGCTTGAAGTAGTTCAGCGGCTGGTGGTGGAACTGGAAGTTGGGCTTGCTGCCGCCGCCCTTCTGGTCGAGCGCCGCTTGCCAGCCGCCGCCATACCAGGCCCAGCTGACGCCCTTGCGCGACAGCAGGTCGCCGATGGTGTCATAGGTTTGCGGTGGCAGGGTGTTCGCATCGGCCGGGTCGGCATGCAGCGGGTCGCCATCGAAGGCGGGGCGGACGTAACTCGGTTGATATGGCGGCGCCATGGTGTTGACGGCATAGCCGTCCGGCGTGAGGGCGCCGTCGTTGACGTACTTCGGTTTGCCATCGAGCGCGGAGGCGGGGCACTCGGGAGAGATCGCCAGGCGCACGCCTTGCGGACCGTCGGACAGTACGGCGATCTTTTTCTTCGCCGCCGTATCAATCGCGTTGAAGTATTCGTTGGCGCGGCCCGTGACGAGGAACTGGTGGTTCATGTAGGAGCCGCCGAAGGCCGCCATGAAGAAGTTGTCGCACAGCGTGTACTGCTCGGCGATCTGCCACAGGTTCAGGTTTTTCGACGTTTCGCCGTAGTGGCCCATCACCAGGCCGCCGCTGTCGGCCCACGCGGCAAAGCCGTCGTTCTTGCCGCCATTGATCTGCATCTGGTTGTTATAGAAGCGGTGCACGAGGTCGCGCGTGATGATGCTCTCGGGCAGGGGCTTGCCGGCTGCGTCGCTCAATTTGTAGGGCGCGTTCGGCAGGCCGGAAATCTGCTCTTCCTTGATCAGGTAATCGGTGCCGCCGATATTTTGCTGGTTCGGCACCAGGCCGCCCCAGATCTTCGGCAGGGTGGCCAGCGGCTTGCCGTCGCGGTCCAGCTGCCGCGCCTGTTCCGCCGTGACGGCGGACAGGGGCGCGCTGGTGCCGGGGAAGTTGGCGAACAGGTTGTTGAAGCTGCGGTTTTCCAGGTAGATCACGACCACGTTCTTGACGTGCGCCTTGAGTTTCGCGTCGAGCGAACCCTTGGCGATGCTCTTCCTGGCTGGCGCGGCGTCGGCCAGCGCCGGCAGGCTGGCGGCCAGGCCGACTGCGGAAGCGGCCTGGAAAATGCGCCGGCGCGAGGGATTGGCGGGTTGGTCGGCCGGATCGGCTGGCAGGGCGGGGGCGAGGTCCTTCACACATTCTCCTTGGGTGTTTCTGTGGCACGGGCAGTGTTTGTGCCCGTGAAGCGGAAAATTGTATCACCGGCCCCTGGATGATGCGAAATATTCGGCCCGCCCCGTTCAGTGCATCAGAACTGATACCGCACGGTCAACGCCACCTTGCGCGCCGGGCCATACATGCCCGAGTACCACCAGTCCGATACGGAAGCCGTGTACTGCTTGTCGAACAGGTTGGCCACGTTGACGGTGGCAGAGAGCTTGTCGCTGACGTCGTAGCGCGCCATCAGGCTGGCCACCGAGTACGCCTTCTGTTCCCAGTGCAGGGTACTGTTGATCTGCCACGCGTCGATGTCGGAATACACGCGGCTTTGCCAGTTCACGCCGCCACCCAGCGTCAGGCGATGCAGCTCGCCGGGCAGCCGATAAGTGGTCCACAGTTTCACCAGGTGGCGTGGGAAGGTGGTCAGGATCGCCTTGCCGGTATTGTTTTCCGTCTGGCTGTAAGACCACGAGGCCGAAATGTTCCAGCTTGGGGTGATGGCGCCCGTCGCTTCCAAGTCCACGCCCTGGGTCTTGGCACCCTGGATGGTGCGGTTGGCGGGATTGTTCGTGCCGGGTACGGTGTAGCCGGGATCCGATTCGGCCAGGTTGCTCTGGCGGATCTGGTACAGCGCGGCAGCCGTGTTCAGGCGGCCATCGAGCCAGCCGCTCTTGATGCCCGCTTCAAAGGTCTTGCCTTCGCGCGGCGCCAGCAGCTTGCCGTAGCGGTCCTGCGATGCCTGCGGCTGGTAGATGGTGGAGTAGCTGGCGTAGGCGCTGTGCGTGCCGTCGATGTCGAACACCAGGCCGCCATACGGCGTGAAGACCCGGCTTTCCGAGGCTGGCGAGGCGCTGTAAAAATTCACGGAAGGTGCGTCCGAGATGTAATTCTCGCTGTAGCGCAGCACTTTTGCGCCGGCGATCAATTTCAGGCGCTCGGACAGGTTGAGGCGCGTGGCGGCATACGCGCTGGCCTGGCGGCGCGTGCTGTCGTAAGTGACAACGGCATTGCCAAACGCCGGTGTTGCCGTGCGGTTCCAGCGGTACAGGTTGGCGGGCGTGCTTGCGACGCCGCCGCCGAAGCGGCCATCCGTCGTGCTTTGGAATTCGCTATAGTCCATGCCCAGCACCAGGTCGTGCTGGCGGCCGAACGCGCTGAACGGGCCACGCACATTGACGTCCACGCTGTTGACCTGGAGCTGGTAATCGCGGTAGTCGGCATTGAGCAGCAGGCCGTCGCCCGTGGCCTGGTCGGGAAAGCCGCCACTCACGTCCAGGTAGATGGAGCGCTCTTCTTGCGACGACTGCACGCGGTTGGCCGAGATTTTCAGCTTCCAGTCGTTCGCCAGTGCGTGTTCCAGGGTGGCAAAGAGGTCGGTCGATTTGGTGTCGAAGCGATTCGACTTGGCCGCCGGGCTGAAGGAGCGCGGCAGATCCGTCATGGCGCCATTGCTGTAGAACAGGGGGAAGCCCAGGTAGGACAGCGAACCATTCGAGCGCTTGCGCTGGTGCGTGACGCCGGCTGTCAGTTTCGTGCCGGCGGACAGGTCCGCCTCGACCACGCCATACACCACTTTCTTGTCGCGGCTGTAGCCGTCGATGATGCCGTCGCCTTCCTCGTACACCGTCACCAGGCGGCCGCGCACGGTGCGTGCCTCGTTCAGCGGACCGGCGATATCGGCCATGCCGCGCCGTTCATCGTAGGAGCCCAGCTCGCCCTCGACGGAGGCCTGGAACTGCGCCGTCGGCTTCTTGCGCACCATGTTGATGGCGCCCGAGGCATCGCCCGCGCCCGTCATCAGGCCCGAGGCGCCGCGCAGCACTTCGATGCGGTCGTACAGCGCCATGTCGGCCAGGCTTTGCGACGGTATCGCGTTCAGGCCGAGGTTTTCCGAATGCGTGCTGACGCCATCGAGCTGGTAATTGGTGATCGAATAGCCGCGCGAAGTAAAGCCCGTGCGCTCGCTGCCCAGCGAGAACAGGGTGATGCCCGGCGTTTGCGCCATCACTTGCGCGATGGTGCTCAGGCCCTGGTCCTGCATGCGCTGCTGCGTGATGACGCTGACCGACTGCGGCGTTTCCCGGATCGACAGGCCCAGCGGCGTGGCCGTGGAAACCGGCAGGGCGGAGACATACGCGCCCGAGCCTTCCGTCGCATCCTGCTGCGCCTTGACCGATACTTCCGGCATCATGGCGATGGCGTCCGCGCCGGATTCCGACTGCGCCGGGCGCAGCACATAGCTGCCATTGGCGCTGCGCTCGGCCTTCAGGCCGGTGCCGCGCAGCACGCCGTTCAGGGCCGCCAGTACGTCGTGGCGGCCAATGAGGCCTGCGGAGGTCTTGCCGCGCGTCTGTTCCGGCGCAAAGCTGAGGATGACCCTGGACTGGCTGGCGACCTGGCGCAGCGCCGCAGCCAGGTCGCCGGCCGGCACCTGGAAATCCTGACTCGTGGCTGGCGCTGCGGCGCTTTCCTGCGCCAGGGCTGGCGCCTGGACGTTCAGCAGCAGGGCCGAACCGATGAAAACGAGTTGGATGGCATACGCCATGCGCTTGATGCGCGGCGTGGAATGAATGGCAAGAGACATGGTTACCTTGTGGTGTAGTCGTCAAAAAGAACGTTGCCTACACAGGTCACGCGAGAAACGCAAACGGGTAAGGTTTTTTTGCGGCGGGCGTCAAATAAATTGTTAGCGCTGCCGGCGCGCCTCCACCTGCACCCAGTAGCGCGTGCGCAGGCGCACATCGACGGGCAGGGAGTCGGGCAGCGACAGCAGCACGGCGTCCAGGTCGGCCAGCGGGAAGACGCCGGAGATGCGCAGGCCGGCGACGGCGTCGTCGCAGCCCAGCAAGCCGTGGCGGTAGCGGCTCAATTCATTTAGGAAGTCGCGCAGCGGCATGGCGTCGGCCAGCAGCAAGCCCTGGCGCCAGGCCCAGATGTCGGGCGAGATGGCGTGCGCGGGCAAGAGCTGTTGCGCCGTCATGCCGCCGCCCTGGCCCGCATGGATCACGCGGTTGCCGTCGCCATGGCGCGGCGTCAGCCGCACGGCGCCTTCTTCGACGGCGACCAGGGTATTGCCGTCCGCCTGGCGCACCGAGTAGCGCGTGCCCAGCGCCTGGGCGTGGCCATGCGCGGTTTCGACGAGGAAGGGGCGGTAGGGCCGGCCCGTTTCGCGGGCGGTGGCGATGAATATCTCCCCTTGCACCAGTTGCAGCAGCCGTTGCGTGCCGCTGAAGCGGATGTTCACGGCGCTGCCGCTGTTCAGGTGCAGACGGCTGCCGTCGGGCAGGGCCAGCTCGCGGCGCTCGCCCACGCCCGTGGCCATGTCGGCCAGCGCGGCGCGGGCCATGTCGGGCGCATATTCCGAGCGCGCGCCGAACCAGCCCGTAATGCCGATGGCCGATACCCACGCCAGCAGTTGCAGGCTGTTGCGGCGCGAGATGGGCGCGGCAGGACGCCGTGCCAGCGCCGTGCGGCACGCTTGCGCATCGAGTTCGCGCAAGCCGCCGCTGGCGCTTTCGATGTGTTTCCACGCCCGTTCATGGTCGGGGTGCGCCTGGCGCCACTCTTGCCAGGCCGTCTTTTCCGCCGGCGTGGTGGCGCCGCTCATCAGGGTGGTCAGCCATTCGGCCGCCTGCATGGCGATGGCCAGGTCGATGGGCTGGCCCAGTGCATGGACGGTGGCGGTGCGCATGTCAGGCGCTGGCAAAATCGGGCACGGCAAAAAAGCACAGCAAATTGGCCTTGCTCAGGTATTTTTTGACGGAATGCGTGGTGGTGCCCAGCTCGGCGGCGATCTCGGCGTAGCTCATGCCGTCCAGGTGGGCCAGCAGGAAGGCGGCCTTGGCCTTGGCGGAGAGCTGGTCCAGCGCGCGGTCGATCCGTTGCAGCGATTCGAGCAGGATGGACATCGCTTCCGGCGAGGGCGCGCACGCTTGCGGCTGATGCCGCAGGGCGTCGAGGTAGGCCCGTTCCAGTTCTTCGCGCCGGCAGTGATTGGCCAGCAGGCGCTTGGCGATGGTGGCCAGGAAGGGGCGCGGCTGCGCGATTTCAGCACTGCTGCGTGCAAGGAAAATCTTGAGGAAGGTATCCTGCGCCAGGTCGCCCGCCAGCCCCGCGTCGTGCAGGCGACGCTTCAGCCAGTGCAACAGCCACGAATGGTGCTCGGCATACAGGGCCTGGAAATCGGACGGCGGGGAAGGGGCGGACAGCATGGGTACAGTACGGCTTAATCTAAATGAGAATTGTTCTCATAATAGCGCAGCCGCGCACGCCAGGCAATCAGGAAAACGCGGCGTTGCTGAAATGCGACTGCGCGCCCGGGCCGCCTGCGGCAACGGACTTGCGCTTGCGCACGGCAGATGTAAAAGTTTCCTTGGCGCAAGCTTTCATGTGAGAAAATGCGGCTTGTCGATGTGGTGCGGAGCGCAAAATGATGTGGATGGTTGGCGGTGCCCTGGTTCTTTTGGTCGCCAGATTTTTATGGTTGGCCTTTTTCCATCGGGTCAACGCGATGTCGCGCCAGGCTGAGCTGATGAACTGGCTCGACATCGGCCGGGTGTCGAATGCCGATGGTGGCAAGGATATTTTGTTGGCGAGAAATGAGCGCGGCGCCCGGATCGACTGGCGCACGGGCGAGGTCTGGTTGATGAATCCCAAGGTAGAAGAGCCGTTTGCCGACTTTCTCGCCGTCGAGCGCTGGCTGACTTTGCGCGAGATGCCGATGCCGGACAAGCCGGCGCCTGCCGCGCCCGCACCAGCGGAGCCGGAACCGGCACCTGAGCCAGGCCCCGTGCGTGATACCTTGCCAGCCTTCCAGCAAAAGGTCGACGCTTGCCTGGCCAAGGCGCAGGGTGGCCAGGAATTACTGGAAACCAAGCAAGCCTTCGAGGCGGGCAGCGAGCCTTACCTCGAGGCGTCGACGGAATTGAGCAAGACCGCGCTGGAGTTCGAAGTGTCGCCGGCGATGGTGGCCACGTTTCATATCAGCGCCTTTGCCGCCCTGGCAGAAACGGCGGGCGCCGACAAGCTGGAAAGAGTGGCGGCCAGTTTGCACGCGGCGGCCAGGCAGATCCGGGCCAGCGTCACCGCGTAAAGATGGGTCAGGCCAGGCCAGGAATGAAAAAACCGCTGAATCCCTTGCAGAAGTCAGCGGTTTTTATGTATTGGTTGCGGGGACAGGATTTGAACCTGTGACCTTCGGGTTATGAGCCCGACGAGCTGCCAGACTGCTCCACCCCGCAGCCGAATTATAACCGAGTTTGTTGCATTGCGAAAGGGCCGATTACATCGGTTTGCCTGATGGTCGTGGAGATGCTGCGCCGCAATGGAAAAAGCCGCTGATCTTTTGCAAGAGTCAGCGGCTTTCAGGTATTGGTTGCGGGGACAGGATTTGAACCTGTGACCTTCGGGTTATGAGCCCGACGAGCTGCCAGACTGCTCCACCCCGCATCCGAATTATAGCCGGGTTTGCTGCAATGCGCAATGGCCTGGTGTCAGACCCAGGATTACGCCGCCGCCAGGCGCCACAGCGACGTGACTTCCTTCGAGCGTGCAGCGTGCAGGCTGTCCGTCGCATCTTGCGCGCGCGGGTGCGTGGGTTTCACGTCCAGGCGGTCGATCACTTTCAAACCCGCTTGCGCTATCCATTCGAGCAATTGCGTGCGCGGGCGCAGGCCCAGGTGCTCGGCCAGGTCCGACAAAATCAGCCAGCCTTCGCCATTTGCTTCCAGGTGCTCGGCCAGGCCGGCGAGGAAGCCGCGCAGCATGCGGCTGTCCGGATCGTAGACGGCGTATTCGATCGGTGAGCTTGGGCGCGCCGGCAGCCATGGTGGATTGCATACGATCAGCGGCGCGCGTCCCGCAGGGAACAGGTCGGCCTGCACCACGTCGACCTTATCGAGCAAATCGAGGCGCGCCAGGTTTTCGCGCGCGCACGACAGGGCGCGCGGGTCCTGGTCGGTGGCGACGATGCGTTTGATGCCGCGCTGCGCCAGCACGGCGGCCAGTACGCCCGTGCCGGTGCCGATGTCGAAGGCCAGGCTGGCGCGCGCGGGCAGCGGCGCGTCCGCCACCAGGCCCACGTATTCACCGCGAATCGGTGCGAACACGCCGTAATGCGGGTGGATGCGCTGGCCCAGGGCCGGCAGGTCCACGCCCGTGCGGCGCCATTCATGCGCGCCGATCAGGCCCAGCAGTTCGCGCAGCGAGGCGACGAAGGCTACTTCGCCACGGCCGTACGCCTCATTGCATGCCAGTTTCACGTCCGGCGCGCGGCGCAGCGGGATCGTGTAGTCGACGTCAAAAGGCAGCAGCAGCATGGCCAGGGTGCGGGCGCGTTGCGACTGCGCCTGGCGGTGCAGGTGAAACGCTTCGGTGGCGGACGGTTCCGGTTTTGCCAGCTTGGCAGCCATGGCTTTTTTGCTCGGTTTGTCGTTCTTGTGGTCGGCGCGCCGCGCCAGTGCCTGCAGCAGCTGGCGCGCGTTCTGGAAGTCGCCGCGCCACAGCATGGCCGTGCCTTCGCAGGCCAGGCGGTAGGCCTGGTCGGCCGTCGTGCGGTCATCGGCGATGACGACGCGCTTGGGTGGCGGCATGCCGCTTTCCGAGCGCCAGCGGGCCGAATGCTCGGCGCCGTTTTCGCTCCAGTGGATCTGCGGATGAACGGTAGGTGAAGAGGTGTCGGACATGGGATTCAATCGATAGAAGGGGGCGCGCGGCATGGTCGCCTGCGCAGGCCGTCTTCCATTATACGTCGCTGGCCGTGCCGTCAGCGCTGTCCGTGCCATAGGCGAGTGCCAGCGCGCGGGCGCGCGCCTGGTCTGCGGGCGTGCTTTCCACGGTTTTTTTGGCGGCCTCGGCGGTATTGTCAGGCTGCACCAGCTTGAGCAAACGCAAACTCAGGCTGCCCGCCAGCTCGCCATTGTTGCCGCTGGCGCTGGCGCCGTCGGACGTACCGTGATAGAGATTGCTTTGCAATTGCTGGCCCAGCAGCTTGAACAGGTCGTGCAGATTGCCTGCGAAGGTCGTGGTGGGCAACTCTTTGGCGGGCAGGGCGGCGTCATCGGATGGCGGAACTTCCTGCGCATCATCTTGCGTGTGCGCAAAGGCGCCCGCGCTGATGTTCGATTGATATTGCACTTCCAGTTCGAAGTCGAAGGTCTGGCCATCGGCCGTGGTGATCTTGCCCTTGCCGATGAAATGCGCGTTTTCATCGAGGCTGAAGGCGGCGGTGCGGCTGCTGCCTTTGGTGCCCGAGATGCTGGCACTGCCGCTGCTGAAGCTGGAACCGGCTTGCAGGTCGACCGAATCGAAGGCGACAGTGGCACCGTCACCGAACAGCTGGCGCGTCATGTTGCCAAGAAAATCTTGCGCCACATCGACGGTGGCGTTGCCCAGCGCATCGGTCCGTTGCGAGAGTCCCTTGGCCGACAGGTCCAGGCCGTTTTTTGACAGGGCCACCACGTCTTGCGCCGTGCGCTGCATCAGGGGCGAAGCCGCCAGCCCTGTGGCGCCGCTGCCCGTGCGGGACGGCTGCTGGCCCGCCAGCGTATTCGTGGCGGGTTGACGGCTGGCAAGGGCGGGAAGCTGGGACATGGCGGTTTCTCAATGAGCGAAGTACCGTTATTAACGGCGTTCTACGCCCATTCTTTAACCATTAGTGGTGGTGCGCCCAGTTACCGTCTGCCGACTCCAGGTAAGACTTGACGGCATCGGCCTGGCCCGTGGCGTGACGCTTGAGTTCGCCGCATGCGCAAATGCCCTGATACGGCTGGATATGCGAGCAGGCGGAGACTTTTTGCAGGTAGACCTGCATGGATTTGTGACATTTTACGCACTTGAAGGTGAGGCTGCGGGCGGCTTTCATGGGGTTCCTTGAATTGTTGCGGGGCGTAGGCGGTGCCTGCGCGAAGGCGGCGATTTTAACGCACTCCGGCCATCGTTACACGTTGTTGCATCTGCGCCACGCGCACGTCAACTGAATCCGTGCCGTGACGTTGAGCGTATATGGGAGGTCGTCTGACCGCCAGTGAAGAGGTAGCACCATGGAAAAGCATGACAAGGAAAAGCCTGTACAGCCCGCCAAGGAGCTGGTCAGGAAGTGGTTGAAAGCGGAGCTGGCACAACGCCGGCCGCCGCCGGACCCCGAGCAGATCCGCCGCGAACTGGGCTGGGATATGCTCAAGCTGTGCCGGGAGGCGGCCAGCCGCTAGCGCACCGTCACCACGCTCTTGCCGCCGGAGCCCGGCTGCACGAGGATGCGGGTGGCGATGCGTTCCGTCATTTCCTGGACGTGCGAGATGACGCCCACCTTGCGGCCCATCGCTTGCAGGCCGTCGAGCGCGTCCATGGCCACGCGCAGGGTTTCCGTGTCCAGGCTGCCGAAGCCTTCGTCGATGAACAGCGATTCCACGCGCACCCGGTTCGAGGACAGCGAGGCCAGGCCCAGCGCCAGGGCCAGCGAGACGAGGAACGATTCGCCGCCCGACAGCGAGTGCACGGAGCGCAGCTCGCCGCCCATGTCCTGGTCGCGCACCATCAGGCCCAGCGACGGCTTGTCCGGATTGTCGATGCGCTCGAGCTGATAGCGGCGCGCCAGATGCTGCAAATGCGCATTGGCATAGCCGAGCAGCACTTCGAGCGTGAATTGCTGCGCGTAGTTGCGAAATTTCTTGCCGTCGGCCGAGCCGATCAAGTCATCCAGGCTGGCCCAGCGCCGCTCGATGACGGCTTGCGCCTCGATTTGCGCCAGCATCGCTTGCGCGCTGTGGCGCCGCGCGTCGTCCTGCGCGATGGCCAGGCGCAAGCGCGTCGCTTCCTGGTTGGCCGCCTGACGTTCCAGCAGCAGTGCGTCCAGCGCCATCTGCAGCGCGGCCCGGTCCATTTCCAGCGCTTCCGGCGGCTGCTGCACGTGCGCGGCCAGCTGCTGCCGGCGCTCGGCCAGCACGGAAACGGCGGCCGTGTGGCGGTCGGCGATCACTTGCAGGGCGTCGCGTTCGGCGCGCATGGCGTCCGGCGCGATGGCCAGGTGCGCGCGCAAGCCGGCCATGTCGGCGGGCGCGTGACCAGGGTGGGCAAGCTGGAACTGGCGCAGCCAGTCGTGCAGTGCGGCGCTGGCGCCGTGTTCCTGTTCACGCAAGGCGGCCAGGCGCTGCGACAGCTGCGCGCACGCTTCGTCCAGGCGCGTGCGCTGCTGGCTGGCCGATTGCGCCGCCGTTTGCTGCTGCGCCAGCAGCGCTTTGGCCGCCGCGATGGCGCCTGCCAGCGCGCCTTCCACTTCGGTCACGGCTTGGCCCTGCCATAGCGCGTTGCGCCCGGCTTGCAGTGTCGTGCGCTGTTTGTCGGCGGCGGCAAACGCGGCGTGGGTCTCCTGCGCCGTTTGCTGCGCCTTGCCGGCGGCCAGCAGCGCCGCATCCAGCTGCGCGGCCAGGGTGGCCAGCGCGTGGCCGCGGTGGTCCTGGTCCGCCTGCTGTTTCAGCCATTGCCGGCTTTCCGTTTCACGCGCGGCGCGGAAGGCGGCCGGGCCGGCGCGCCAGTTGTCTTTCCAGTCTTCGGCGCCGTCGGCGTCGGCAAACGCGCCATCGAGCTGCGCCAGCAAGGCATCGAGCGCGGCGCGCGCCGTCTCGCCCTTGTCGGCGTTGCCCGCTTGCTGCGCCTGCAGCTGCGCCAGCCGCGCCTGTGCATCGGTGACGCTGCTGGTGCAGCGCGCGTGCTCGGTTGACGCCAGTTCATATGCCGCCTGCGCCTGCTCGCGCAGTGTACTTGCCTGGCGCAGCGCCGTCTCCTGCTGCGCCAGCGCCTGCAAGCCGGCCACATTGGCTGCCAGCTGCTGCGTGAACCAGTCCGCGCGCTGCGCTTCCTGCGGCAGTTGCAGGGTGTCCGCATGCGGCCGCCACTGCGCATTCAGGCTGTCGATGATGGACGGCAGTGCAGATAATTCTTCCGCCGTCTGTGCCTGTTCGTGCACATGGGCGGCCAGCGCCGCCTTGTGCGTGGCCAGGCGTTCCACATTGCCGCGCGCTTGCATGCGGCAAGCCAGCACCTCATCTTGCAAGCTGGCCAGCATCGCCTGCAAGGCGTCATCGGCGTGGCCAGCGTGGGTGTACGGGTGTTCCAGCGCGCCGCAGACGGGGCAGGGCTGCTCATCCTGCAAGGTGGCCCGCAGCTGCTCGACGCTGGCCGCGCATGCCGCTTCCGCGCCCTTCAAGGATTTTTCTGCCTGCGCCAGGCGCGCTTCCAGCAGCGGCGTTTGCGCCGCTGCCGCCGCCAAAGCCGTACTTTCCGTTTGCGCGGCCTGCGCCAGCTGGGCTGCCCTGGCTTGCCAGTGCGCCAGCGCCTGCTGCTGGCGTGCCAGTTCGCTCCAGGTTTTTTCCGCGCTGGTCAAGATGCGCGCGTGCGCCTCCAGCTGGCCGCGCTGTTCCTGCAGCGCCTGGCCATCGATGGCTTGCACGGCGGCTGTCGCCTTGCGCCTTTCCGCATCGCGCACGGCCAGCGCGGCAGCGGCGCTGGCCAGCGCCGCTTGCGCCGCCTGCGTGGCGTCAAAGGCCTGGCGCGCCTGCCGGGCCGATTCGGCCATGCTGGCGTCGGCCGCATCGGCTTGCGCGGCCGCTTGTCCTGCCTGGGCAAACAATTGATCCCACAATTGCCACGCTTGCGCCAGCGCCTGCCACTGCTGGTGCGATGCCAGCCACAGACGGCCCGCTTCCTGTTCCGCCAGCGCGGCATGCTGGCGCTGCTGCAGCGCCTGCAGCGCGCTGCGCGCCGCTTCGTTGGCCTGGTCGGCGGCCTGCGCGGCCTGCCATGCCTGGCCATGCGCGGGCAATTGCGCCGCAATGCCGGCGTCGAGCGCCTTGGCTTGATCGAGCAGGGGCGCCGCATCGCGCTGCGCCGCTTCACTGGCCAGCAAGGCCGCCGTCGCCAGCTGCACGGCCTGCGCCAGTTGCACTTCGGCGGCGACGGCTTGCGCCGCCTGCACGCGCGACGCTTCCAGTGCGGCGCCGCTGCCGGCGATGTCGCTGGCCAAGCGCGCCACCTCGTCGATCAGGGGCCGCGCCGGCTGCAGCAATTCCCATTGCGCCAGCGCCGCGCGACGTTCTTGCGCAGCGGCGCGTTCGGCATCCGCGCTGCCCAGCGCCTCTTGCGCGGCCGTCACCTGGGTTTGCAGCTTGTGCGTCTCCTGGTGCCAGCGCTGCTGCAGTTCCAGCACCGCCTTGCGCAAGTCGATGTGTTGCAGCGTGGTGTCGGCCGCGCCGCACAGCGCCTCGGTGTCGGACCGCTCAGCCGGCGACAAGGGCCGCTGGTCGGCCAATTTTTCGCCCAGGCGTTCGAGGATCTGCTTTTCCTTCTTTGCCCGCTCGAAGGCGCGCATGGAAATGTCGGTATAGATGCTGCTGCCCGTCAGGGTTTCCAGCAACTCTCCCCGTTCATTGTCTTCCGTCTTCAGGAAGGTGGAAAACTCGTTCTGCGCCAGCAGCACGGCGCGCGTAAACTGGTCGAACGACAGGCCGATGCGTTTTTCGATCTCTTCCTTGACTTCCGTCTTGGTGCCGCCGATGGCTTGCAGCGCGGGCAGCTGGTGCAAGCTCATGGCGGTCGCCTGCAGCGCCCCTTCGGCCCGGGTGCGCGAGCGGCGCACGCTCCAGCGCGCGCGGTAGTGACCGCCGTCGTTGCCGACAAAGTCCACTTGCGCGTAACCGTCCGGCGTGCCGCGGCGCAGCAGGGTACGCGTATCCTGGGCGTTGACGGTTTCCTTGCCCACGTCGGGCAGGGCGCTGCCCCGGCCCAGCACTTTCAGCAAACGCGGCGTGGCGTCGTACAGGGCCAGGCACAGGGCGTCGAGCAGGGTGCTCTTGCCCGCGCCCGTGGGGCCGCTGATGGCGAACAGGCCGGCGGACGCCAGCGGCTCCTGCTGGAAGTCGACTTCAAATTCGCCGGCCAGCGAGGCCAGGTTCTTACCGCTGATGTTCAGGATTTTCATGGTTTTTCGGGAGCAGTCAGGCGCCGGGCAGCAGCAGTTCGGCCAGGGCCGAGAGGAGTTCGGGTGGTGCTTCCTTGGCGTATTTTTGCTGATACAGGCGGCGGAAGATGTCGTCGGGCTGCAGCTGGCCCAATTGGTCGAGCGTCATGTTCTCGGGCGCGCTGCTGCGCGCGGCGCTCGACGTTTCGATCTTTGCCAGGCGCACCGGCTTGCCGTCGAGCGCCGTTTCGATGCGCGTGCGCAGGCCCGGCTCGGGCGCATCGAGGCGCACGCGCACTTCCAGGAACGGTTGCGCTTCGGCCGGTGCGTCCGGCACATCGAGGGCGGCCAGCTGCGCCAGCACTTCGGCTATCGGCGCCAGCGCGGCGGGCACGCGCAGCAGCGGCACGGCGCGCGGCACCTCGATGACGCGCACCGACTGCAGCGTTTCGCCGTCGATATCGAGGCACAGCACCTGGTGGCGGTAGTTCACTTCGGCAAACGACAGGGGGATCGGGCTGCCGCAATAGCGGATATGTTCCTGTCCGCCCACGGCCTGCGCCTTGTGCAGGTGGCCCAGCGCCGCATACGCGATGGTGGTATCAAAAATCCCCGACGGCAGCATCTCGGTGCCGCCGATAACGATGCGGCGTTCCGAATCGTTCGACATTTCGCCGCCCACCATGTGGCAATGGCCCATGGCAACGATGGCTTGCCCCGGCTGGCGGCGCGCCAGCGCCAGGTCCGTCAACTGGCGGTACAGCAGGGCGATGCCGCCCAGGTAGGCGTCCTGGGTGTCGCCGGCGGGCAGCTTCGGCACGTCGCCGGGACGCAAAAAGGGCACGGCCAGGCACCAGGCCTGCACCTGCCCATCGGCGCCCGACAGTGGCAGCAGCAGGCGTTCCAGGTCGATATCGCCATCTTCGCCGCGCAGCAAATGGCCGATGACGTGCGTGCCGTGCGCGGCCAGCAGGGGGGCGGGCGCTTCCAGCCGTCCAGCCGAATCGTGGTTGCCGGCGACGACGATCAGCTGCAGCGCGGGCAGGCGCGCGCGCGCCTGCTGCAGGAACACGTACAGCTGCTTTTGCGAGGCGGCCGACGGGTTGGCGTTGTCGAACACGTCGCCAGCTACGAGCAGCACGTCGACGCGTTCGGCCACGAGCGTGTCGAGCAGCCAGTCGAGGAAGCGCTGGTGTTCGTAGCCCCGTTCATAGTTGTGCAGGGTCTGGCCCAGATGCCAGTCGGAAGTGTGCAGCAGGCGCATGATGGGGCAAGGGTAGGGAAGACAGGCGCCAATATAGCAGGAATGACAGGCGACAGACCCCAGCCTTCAATCCACGGTCGCGCCGGCCCTGTAGGTATTGCGCCCATCCTGCTTGGCCTGGTACAGCAGCACGTCGGCGCGCTGCAGCAGTACGGCAGGGGGGATGTCTTCATCGCGGTAGAAGGCCAGGCCAATGCTGGCGGAAATGCGCACGGTGATGCCATCGAGTTCGAACGGCTGTTGCATGGCGGTGACGATCTTTTCCGCCAGCAGAGCCGCGTCGTCGGGCCGGGTGATCTGTTCCATGATGATGGTGAATTCGTCGCCGCCCAGGCGGGCGATGATGTCGGTAACGCGCATGGTCTGCGTCAGGCGCTGGGCGAAGGCGCGCAGCAGGGCGTCGCCGGTGCCGTGGCCATGCGTGTCGTTGACGGGCTTGAAGCGGTCGATATCCATGTACATGACGGCCATCAGGTGCTGCTGCTGGCGACTGGCGTGCATGGCGTCGCTGAGTTTTTGCTGGAAGCCGGCGCGGTTCGACAAGCCGGTCAGCACGTCGACCTGGGCCAGCTTCAGCAAGCGCTGTTTTTCGCGCTTTTGCACGGTGATATCCTGGCGCATCACGTGAAAACCCGCCACCTGCAGCTTGTCTTCGCCGATCTGCGGAATGTAGATCACTTCCATGCAGCGCTCGATGCCTTCTTTTTCATCATCCTCTTCAAAACTCAGGGTTTCACCTGCCAGCACGCGCGCGATATACGGCGCCACCGTGCGGTAGCGCGCCTCGCCGACGGTCTCGCGCACGCTCTTGCCCAGCGCCAGCCGGCCCCTCAGGCCGAATTCGCGTTCATAGGCGATGTTCAGGAAGCGGTAGACCTGGTCGGCGTCGATGTAGGCGATCATGGCCGGCAAGGTGTCGGCGATGGTGCGCAGGCGCGCTTCGCTCTCCAGCAGCGCCACTTCCGATTCGCGCAAGGTGGTAATGTCGTCCAGGCTGCCCACGTAGCCATCGATCTGGCCGTCGATGAGGATGGGGGCAATTTTGACGGAGACCCAGACCAGCCTGCCGTCGGGTTGCAGGCAGCGCAGGGTGGACTGGAACGGCGCGTGGCTGCGCTTGAGCTGTTCCAGCGCCACGTGCATCAGCGGATAGTCGTCCGGGTGCAGGGCGCTGGTCCAGCCGGCGCCCAGGGCGGCGGCGCGCGGCAGGCCCGTGATCGATTCGAAGGTGCGGTTGACGTAGGTGCAGCGGCGCTGGCGGTCCAGGCGCACCAGCCCGAGCGGCGAGGCGTCGTTGACGGCGGCCAGCTCGGCCTGTTTCTGGCGCAGTTCCAGTTCCTGCTGGCGGCGCTGCGAGACATCCTCGGCGATGCACAGGATATGTTCGATCTGCTGGCGCTCGTCGAACACGGGCACGGAGACGGAGCGCACGTAGCGCAGGCTGCCGTCCGCCAGGCGCAGCGGCTTTTCCGTATGGTCGATGACGCCGCGCTCGGCCAGGATGGCGCGGTCGTCCCCGGCATCGTGCAGGCCGAAGCCGGGCGGGAAGGCCTGGCAATCGGTCTTGCCGATGACGTCGGCGGCCAGGTGGCCGGTGATATCCTCGGCCGCCTTGTTCCACACCTCCATCTTGCCGAAGTTTTCCGGGCGCGCGCTTTTCACGTAGACCAGCACGGGCAAATGGTCGATCAGCGACTGCAGGAAGCTGCGGTTATCCTGCAGCGCCAGTTCGTCGTGCTTGCGCGCGCTGATGTCGCGCGAGGTGACGGCCACGCCGTCGGTGATGGGTACCACCTGGTGGCGCAGCCAGCGCGTGCCGCCCGAGGCCAGTGTCAGCTCGAATTCGTCCTCCAGCGGCTGGCGCGTTTCCATCACCCGCACGAAGCGCTGGAAGAAACGCTCGCCGCGCAGCAGCGGCATGTGCTGCAGCACGCGCAGGCCCAGCAGTTCGGAGCGTGGCTTGCCCAGCATGTCGGCGGCCCGTTCGTTGACGTCGGCGAAGGTGAAGTCTTCCACCGGCTTGCCCGGCGCGGGGCGCCAGGCTTTCAGCAGCAGCACGGAGTCGAGGCTGCCGTGGTGCGCCGCGCGCAACAGCGCTTGCGTTTCCGTGGCCTGGCGGATGCTGCGGCGCAGGCGTGCGTTCTGGCGCATCAGCAGGCCCGTAAAGCCGGCAATGAGCACGCTGGCGGCGAGCAGGGCGCCGAGATACGCCAGGCGGCGCTGTTCGAAGCGTGCCAGGGCGACGGCGCGGCTGACGCCTACCACGGCCAGCAGCGGGTAGCGCGCCAGTTCGCGGTAGCTGTAGATGCGCGCCGTCGTGTCGACGGGCGGCTCGATCAGCAGTTCTTCGGCGGCATGCTGGGGCGGCCCGGGCATGCGGAAGTCGATGCGGTCGCTGAGGATGCGCTGTTCGCCGATGCGCCCCACCGTCAGGCCGCTGTCGCGCGCCACCAGCATCAGCGCACCCTGTTCATCGAGGTCCAGGCGGTCGTAATCGTCGACAAAATAGGTCGGGTCGACGTGGATGATGATGGCGCCGGCAAAGCGGCCCTGCGCATCGTTCAGGCGGCGCGCCAGGCGGATGCTCCAGTGCTTGCTGGCCGCGTCGAGCATGGGCGTGTCGACCATGGCCGTGTCGGATGCATTGGCGGCCAGCGCCCTGAAAAATGCCTGGCTGGCCAGGTTTTCCGGCCAATACGCATTGGCGCTGTCGATCACATTGCCATGCGCATCGATGAGGGCGATCGGCAAGGCCAGCTTCGACGGCAGCACGCTGTCGAGCAGACCCTGGCGGCGCATGAATTCATTCAGGCGCAGGCTGCCCTCCGTTTCCTCGTATTTGAGCTTGAACAATTGCGTGGCGTGGTCCGTCTGGCGCAGGGTGAAACTGGTATGGTCGGCCAGGGTGCGCGCCAGCGACTGGCTGACGGCCACGGCGTCGCGCACGGCGCTGGCGCGCTCCTGGCCCACCTGGTAAAAGACGGCTGCCCACAGCGCCAGCAGCAAGATGAGCGCGAACAGGGGCACCAGGCTGAGACGGTACAGGCGGCGGGCAAGGCGTTGCAGGGGTCTTGTTATCGCTATCACGGGCGCTTGCAGGCTAGAGTCATGGAAAAGGGGAACGTGGAGGAGCGGCGTGGCGCGCATGATAGCCGATTCGACCTGCTTGCGCTGTGCCGTGTTGCTGTCCCCATCGTCCGTTCGTAGTCTGTCGCTGGTCCTATTCTGCGTTAATTCTGCGTTAAATCAAACATGCGTGGCGCTGCGCATGCTAAAAAAAGCGCCGCAGTGGTGGCACGGGCATGGGAAGTGGCAGAAAAAGTACAATTCGACCTGCATCGTCATTAAAATGGTGACTTCATCCTCCCATATCGAAAGTTGTCATGCAGAGTAAAAAGCCCGACGCGGCAAGACTGGACAAGATCGTGGCCGAAGCGCGCCGCGCCGCCGACCAGCGCGAGAGTGGCTACCGCGAGCGCTCGCTGAAGATGTATCCATGGGTATGCGGCCGCTGCACGCGCGAATTCACGCGTGCCAACGTGCAGCAACTGACGGTGCACCACCGCGACCATAACCACGACAACAATCCGCCGGACGGCAGCAACTGGGAGCTGCTGTGCCTGTATTGCCACGACAATGAGCACTCGCGCTACCTGGAAGCGGACCGTGGCGCCGGCCTGCTGTCGGCCGAGGTGGCGCCCGCGACGCACAATCCGTTCGCCGCGCTGGCCGGCCTGATCAAGAAGAAGGACTGAGCGGGCTGCGCCGCTTTCCCCATGCGCATCTTGCTGACCGAAGACGACCCGCAACTGGGCCGCGCCACGCAGATCGGCCTGGAACAGGGCGGCCATGCCGTCGACTGGGTCACGAGCGCTGAACACGCGCACACGGCAGTGCGCCTGCACGACTATGGCTGCATCCTGCTCGACCTGGGCTTGCCGGGGCAGGACGGCATGCAGGCGCTGGGCATGCTGCGCGACAATGGCTACAGCGGCGCCGTGCTGATCGTCACGGCGCGCGACACGGTGGGCGAGCGCATCGCCGGCCTGGACGCGGGCGCCGACGACTTCATCGTGAAACCGTTCGACCTCGACGAACTGGCCGCGCGCATCCGCAGCGCCTGCCGCCGCGCCGCCGGCCGCCTGCGCGAAAACCTCGTGCATGGCGAGCTGGTGCTCGATATCGCCGACCGGCAGGTGACGCAAGGGGGCATGCCCGTGACCTTGACGGTCAAGGAGTTCCGCATCCTGCAATTGCTGCTGGAGCACGGCGGCCGGGTGCTGAGCCGGGAACAGCTGGAGAAAAACCTGTACAGCTGGGGGGATGAAGTGGAGAGCAATGCCGTGCAAGTGCATATCCACCACCTGCGCAAGAAGCTGGGGCGGGACTTGATACGCACCGTGCATGCGATCGGCTACTGCATCGACAAGCCCAAAGCGGCTTGACGTAAAAACGGGCGGCCCTGAGGCCGCCCGTTATGCTCTATGGCTGGTCAGCCATCAACGCATCAGAAATCGACGGAGGCCGACAGCCACAAGCGGCGACCGTCCATGCTGTTGACATAGCGGTTGGCGTAGGTCAATGCCGGTGCGCGGTACGGCTGATAGTCGATGAAGTCCTTGTTGAGCAGGTTGTACACGGCCGCGTTCAGGGTCACGCGCTGGTTCAGCTGATAGCTGCTGCCCAGGTGCAGCATGGTGTAGCCCTTGTAGTCGCCCAGCGCGGCCTTGGCGGCGCGCGTGGAAGCCGAGGTGCCCGGATCGCGGAAGCGTTCGCTGCGGTACTCGGCGCGCAGCCAGCCATTCCATGCGCGCGAGATATCCCACGACAGGCGCGCGTTGACGGCGTGCTTGGGCGTGTCGCTTAGCGGTTTGCCGGCGTTGCTGCCGCTCTTCTGTTCGCTTTCCGTGTAGGTGTAGTTGGCGCTGGCCGACAGCGCCTTGCCCAGCGGGAAGCGGGTGTTCAGCTCGACGCCGCGCGTGACGGCCTCATCCACGTTGACCGACTGGCCAAACGCATCGACGTTGGGCCAGTTGCCGAAGCTGACGCAGCCGGGACGGTTCGGCGACGGGCGGTAGTCGCAGTTGACGAGGCCGGTGCCCGTCGTGATCTTGTCCTTGAATGTATTGTTGAACAGGGAGCCGCTGGCGGTCCAGCCGGCCAGGTTGTCGAAATACGCGCCGATTTCTGTTGTCGTGCTCGTTTCCGGCTTCAGGTTCGGGCTGCCGACCAGGGGAATCGTGCCCTGGCCGCCGAAACCGTTGATGCCTGGCGACAGTTGTTCCACGCGCGGCGTCTTGTAGCCCTTGCTGACGCCGCCCTTGACGGTCCAGCTCGGCGTCGCGTTCCACACGGCATACGCGCGGGGGCTGGTCTGGCCGCCGAAGATGCTGTGATCGTCATAGCGGGCGCCGACGGTCAGCGCGAGATGCTCCAGCACCTGCCATTCGTCTTCCACGAACAGGGCTTTTTGCGTGAATTCGAATGTCTTTGGCGCCACGCCGTCCGTCATTTCCGCTTTCCACCATTGCGCGCCGACGGTCGCCATGTGTTTGCCCAAAGGCATGACCAATTTGGTGTCGAACACCTGGCTTTCCACTTCCAGCGTGCGCGCGCTGCCGGCCACGGCGCCCGGCGTGCCTGGCGGAATCGTGCGGCCCAGGGTTTCCGTCTTGTTCACCATGTAGCTGCTGTCGAGGGTGCCGAAGCCGAAGCGGCCCGTGTGCGACAGGGTCCACTGGTCGCGGTTGTATTTCTGCTCGGGACCGTAGCCGCCCTGCAAGCCCAGGGTACCCAGCTGCTTCTTCGAATTGTCGTAGGTCTGGCGGCCCGCGTCGGCGTCGAGGATGACGGTGTGGTAGCGGTTAGGCGTAAAGGCCAGGCGCGCGCCAAAGTTTTCCACGTCCGATCGCACCGGGTTGGCGCCCATGCTGGCGGGCACTTCCGCGCCGGCCGCGTTGGGGATGCGGATGTCGGCCGCATCGCGGCGCTGCTTGCTGCCGCGCAGGGACAGGCCCAGCAGGTCGGTGGCGATGGGGCCGCTCAGGTAGAAGCGGCCGTTTTTCACGTCGCCGAAATCCGATTCTTCCTGCACGGTGTAGTCGGCCGAGACGGAGCCCATCCACTGCTTGCCCACCTTGCGCGTGATGATGTTGATCACGCCGCCCATGGCGTCCGAGCCGTACAGGGTCGACATGGGGCCGCGGATGATTTCGATGCGCTCGATGGCGGCCAGCGGCGGCATGAAGCTCGTCTGCGTGCCGCCGAAACCGTTCGGCGTGACGTTGCCGGCCGCATTCTGGCGCCGTCCGTCGATCAGCACCAGCGTGTAGTCGCTGGGCATGCCGCGGATGCTGATGTTCATGCCGCCCGTCTTGTCGCCCGCCGCGCCCACGTCGATGCCTTCCACGCTTTCCAGCGCCTGCGTCAGGTTGCCGAAGCGCTCCTTCGACAGCTCTTCGCGCGTCAGCACGGTAATGGACGCCGGCGCCTGTTTGATGTCCTGCTCGAAACCGGAGGCGGAGACCACCACTTCGGGCATGCTGGCAGGCGTGCCCGTCTGGGCGTAGGCCGGCAGGCAGGACAGGGCGGTCAAGGCCAGGGCCAGGGTGGTGGGACGCGGCAGGCGCGCGCGGCGGGTGCGGTTGGACATGCAAACTCCTGAAGGGTGGATTAGTGATTGGTCTGTCTTGTTTGGGGAATGGGAATCATGGGGGCAATAAGAATCATTTACAATTGCACGCGTAGCATCCCAAAAAATATGTCGTCCCGGATCATGCGCAGAAGTTCTTAAGAGATTCTTAATAGCGATAAAACCTGCAAGTGTCACGCGGAATGCGGTATCTTTCAGCTATGCACAGCCCACACCAGCCCATTCCTTCCGACCTCCCCCCGTTATCGCTGGCCGCCGCGCGCGCCTTGCACCTGGCCGCGCAGGGTTTGCTGCAGGCGCGCCGCAAGAAAGCCGTGAAG
This sequence comes from Janthinobacterium sp. 78, assembly GCF_003096775.1. Classification (NCBI taxonomy): domain Bacteria; kingdom Pseudomonadati; phylum Pseudomonadota; class Betaproteobacteria; order Burkholderiales; family Oxalobacteraceae; genus Janthinobacterium; species Janthinobacterium sp. 78. The sequence continues at coordinate 2,452,910 of NZ_QENT01000001.1, forward strand.
GCCGACGTGCTGGCCGCTGTGCGGCAGATGGGCGTGCTGCAGATCGACACCATCCACGTGGTGGCGCGCAGCCCGTATCTGGTGCTGTGGAGCCGGCTGGGCGACTATCCGCAACCGTGGCTGGAGCAATTGCTGGCCGAGGGCGCGCTGTTCGAATACTGGGCGCATGAAGCGTGCTTCGTGCCTATCGAAGACTATGGCCTGTACCGCCACCGCATGCTGGATCCGGCCGCCATGGGCTGGAAGTATTCGGTCAAATGGATGGCCGAGCAGGGTGATGCCGTGGCGTCGGTGCTCGAGCACATCCGCGCCAACGGCGCCGCGCGCTCGGCCGATTTTGAACGCACGGACGGCAAGGTGGGCGGCTGGTGGAGCTGGAAACCGGAAAAGCGCTCGCTGGAGGTATTGTTTACGTCGGGCGTGCTGATGATCGCCAAGCGCCATCAGTTCCAGCGCTATTACGACCTGGCCGAGCGCGTGCTGCCCGGCTGGCACGATGGCTTGCTGCCGCCTGAAGAGCAGGTGCGCCGGCGCCTGCTGCTGGCCAGCGTGAAGGCGCTGGGCCTGGCGCGGGCCAGCTGGATCAGCGACTACTTCCGCACGAAACAAGCGCGCGCCAGCCTGGTGCACGATCTGCAGGCGCTGGTGGACGAGGGCGCGCTGCTGCGCCGCGCGGTGGCCGGCTGGGATGATGCCGTGTACGTGCATGCGGAACATGGGCAATTGCTGCACGACGCGGCGGCCGGCAAGCTCTCGCCCACCCTGACGACGATATTGTCGCCATTCGATCCCGTCGTGTGGGACCGGCGCCGCGCGCTGGAACTGTTCGGCTTCGATTACCGGCTCGAATGCTACACGCCCGCTGAAAAACGCCGCTATGGTTACTTCACGCTGCCGATTTTGCGGCGCGGCGCGCTGGTGGGGCGACTGGACGCCAAGGCGCACCGCGCGCAGGGGCGCTTCGAGATCAAGTCGCTGGTGCTGGAAGACGGCGTGCGCCTCAGCGCCCGCCTGGTGCAGGACGTGGCCGGCGCCGTGCAGCGCCTGGCGCTCTGGCATGCGTGTCCGCAGGTCGAGATAGCCCAGGCGCAGCCGGCAGCCTTCGGTGCGCAGCTGGCCGAGGCCCTGCACGACAGCGGCGCTGCCGCAAGGCGGGCCGCATGATGCTGCCACCGGCTCCTTCCTCCTTGCTCGACGCTGACGGCGTGCCATGTTTTGGCCGCTACACGGGGCAATTGAACGCCTTCGACTGGGCCGCGCTGGCGCCGCCGCACGCGCGCGGCGCCCTCTGGCGCCTGTTTCACCACAAGCGCTGGCATTACGTGGCCCTGTCCACGCCCACCCTGTTCTGCGGCGTGGCCATCGTCGACCTGGGCTGGACCAGCACGGCGTTCGCGTATGCCTTCGACCGCCACAAGGGCAAGATCGTGGCCAGCTTTTCGCAAGATGGCATCCCCGGCCTGTGCGCATCGGTGGCGCCGCACGCGGGCGCCAGCAGCCGTTTTCGCTTCCTCTCGCACCTGATCTCCATCGAGGCGCAGCCGCAGCAGCGCTACCGTTTGCGGCTCGATTGCGGCCATTTCGGCATCGATGCGGAATTCGGCCCGCCCGTGGCGCCGACCCTGCTGGCGATCGGGCCGGTGCCCGAAGGCGGCAGCGTGCATGCGACGCAAAAGTCGGGCGGCCTGCCCTTGTGGGGCAGCGTGCGCTGCGGCGCCATCGGCTACAGCCTGGACGACGGCGTGGCCAGCTTCGACTATTCGAACGGCTTGCTGGCGCGCGAGACGGAATGGCGCTGGGCCTCGGCGCACAGCCTGGACCTGGGTTTCAACCTGCAGGCCGGCTATTTCGGCGCGCATGAAAACGCGCTGTGGCTCGATGGCCAGCTATATGCGCTGGGCCGCGCGCATTTCGACTTCAATCCCGACAACCCGCTGGCGCCGTGGCACGTATGGACGGACGACGATTTGCTGGACCTGCACTTCAAGCCGGAAGGGGCGCGGCGCGAAGACAAAAACCTGGGGATCGCCGCCAGCCGCTACATCCAGCCCATCGGCACTTTCAGCGGCTGGGTACGCACCAGCGCGCAATCTCCCAAGCGCATCGTGGCGCAACTGGCGGGCGTGACGGAAAGCCACCGCTCGCGCTGGTAGGCGCGCGCGGTTTTTTTGCGAAACGCGCCACAAGGTCAAGTTTTTTTGACGGCGCATCCTATACACTGGCGCAGCCACTCCGGCAATCCCGCTCCGGCAATCCATGAGGCCAGAACATGAGTATCCGTAATCTCGACAAGTTGTTCAAGCCGGCCTCGGTGGCCCTGATCGGCGCCACGGCGCGCGACCACAAATTGGGCGCCATCGCCCTGGCCAATCTGCTGGGGGGCGGCTATCAAGGAAGCATTTGGCCCGTCAATCCCAAGTACGACGAGCTGATGGGCCTGAAATGCTACCGCAAGCTGGCGCACTTGCCCAAGGCGCCGGACCTGGCCATCATCTGCACGCCGCCGGCCACCATCACGGCGCTGATCCGCGACCTGGGCGCGCTGGGCACGCGCGCGGCCATCGTCATGACGTCCGGCCTCGACCCCGTGCGCGAGCAGTCGCTGCGCCTGGCCATGCTGAAAGCGGCCAAGCCGCATCTGCTGCGCATCCTCGGTCCCAACAGCATGGGGCTGCTGGTGCCGAAACTGGGCTTGAATGCCAGCTTCGCCCACCTGGGCGCGACGAGCGGCAAGATCGCCTTCGTGTCGCAATCGGGCGCGCTGGTGTCGGGCGTGCTCGATTGGGCCAATGCGCACGGCGTGGGTTTTTCCAAGTTCATTTCGCTCGGTGGCAGCTATGACATCGATTTCGGCGACCTGCTCGATTACCTGGCCGGTGACATCGACACGGCCGCCATCCTGCTGTACATGGAAGACATCCAGGCGGCGCGCAAATTCATGTCGGCGGCGCGCGCCGCCGCGCGCAGCAAGCCCGTCATCGTCCTGAAGGCGGGACGCGAGGCCGAAGGCGCCGCCGTGGCGGCCTGGCATACGGGCGCGCTGGCCGGTTCCGACGCCGTGTACGACGCGGCCATCCGCCGCGCCGGCATGCTGCGCGTGTATTCGGCCGAGGAACTGTTCGACGCGGTGGAAACGCTCACGCATATCCGTTCGCAGCGCGGTGAGCGCCTGGCGATTTTGTGCAACGGCGGCGGTCTGGGCGTGATGGCCACCGATGCGCTGGTGGGCAGCGGCGGCAAGCTGGCCGAACTCTCGCCCGATACCGTCATCGCGCTGGAAAAAGCGCTGCCACGCGGCTGGTCGCACGACAACCCCGTCGGCTTGCCCGGCGACGCGCCCGTGCAGCGCTATGTCGACGCCATCAAGCCGCTGCTCGACGAGCCGCAGGCGGACGCCTTGCTGCTGCTGCACGCGCCCACGGCCATGGTCTCGTCGATCGACATCGCCGAAGCCGTCACGCCGCTGATCAAGGCCACCTCGCGCACGGTGCTGTCGTGCCTGCTGGGCGGCACCACCGTGGCGCCCGCGCGCCAGGTCTTCAACCGCGCCGGCATTCCCACCTACGATACGCCGGAAAAGGCCGTGCATGGCTTCATGCAGATCGTGCAGTACCGGCGCAACCAGGAAACCCTGATGCAGGTGCCGGCGCAGCTGCCCATGTCGGCCACGCCGCGCCGCGCGCGCGTGCGCGAAATCGTCGCCGCCGCGCTGGCGGCCGGCCAGACGGTGCTGGGCGAGTGCCGCTCGAAGGAGATCCTGGCCGCCTACGGCATTCCCGTGGCGATCACGCGCATGGCGGCCGACGTGGAAGAGGCGCTGGCCGTGGCGGTGGACATCGGCTACCCGGTGGCGCTGAAAATCCATTCGCCCGACATCGCCCACAAATCCGACGTGGGCGGTGTGGCGCTCGACCTCGACACGCCCGACATCCTGCGCGCGGCCGCTGCCGCCATGCTCAAGCGCGTGCGCCGCATGCGCCCCGATGCGCTGATCGACGGCTTTACGGTGCAGCAGATGGCGCGCCGGCCGCAATCGCATGAACTGATCGTCGGCGTCACCACGGACGCCGCCTTTGGCCCCGTCATCCTGGTGGGGCAGGGCGGCATCGCCGTGGAAGTGACGGCCGACCACTCGATCGGCCTGCCGCCGCTGAACATGGTGCTGGCGCGCGACATGCTGGCGCGCACGCGCGTGTCGAAACTGCTGGCCGGTTACCGCAACCAGCCGCCGGCCGACATCGACGCCATCTGCTACACCCTGATCCAGGTGGCCGAGCTGGTGGCCGATATCGGCGAGCTGGCCGAACTCGACATCAACCCGCTGGTGGCTGACGCGGACGGCGTGATCGCCCTCGACGCGCGCATCCGTTTGCAACCGGGTCAGAAGAGCGACCGCCTGGCCATCCGCCCGTACCCGCAAGAGCTGGAAGAGCAGGTGACGTGGATGGGGCAATCCATTTTGCTGCGCCCCATCCGCCCGGAAGACGCGCCGCAGCACATGGACCTGTTCAATGCACTGGACCCGGACGACGTGCGCCTGCGCTTCTTTACCTCCATGCGCGAGCTGCCCGTGTCGCAGCTGGCGCGCCTGACGCAGATCGACTACGACCGTGCCATGGCCTTCATCGCCACGCACACGGGCCCGGACGGCAAGCCGGAAACCCTGGGTGTGGTGCGCGCCGTGGCCGACCCGGACAATATCCACGCCGATTTCGCCATCGCCGTGCGCTCGGCCCTGAAAGCCAAGGGCCTGGGCCACATCCTGTTTGAAAAACTGGTCGACTACTTCCGCAGCCGCGGCACGGAAGCGCTGGTGGGCGAGGCGATGGCGCGCAACAAGGGCATGCAGCGGCTGGTGAAAAGTTTTGGCGGCGAAGTCACGCCATCGGAAGAGCCGGGCGTGGTCAACCTGCATATCGGCCTGCGCGCGCCCTGAAAGAAGGCGCTGCGGGTTTGTGCAGGATCAAACCCGACCCTGTCGGTAGTCTTTACACTTTCACTTCCAGGATCAGACATCCAGCGCATTTTCGGGAGTGAGTGCATGCTTACTGCAACATATATATTGGTTTCCCTGTCGGTGGAACAGGCAAGTATCCGCATGAGTTTGTTGGCATTTCAAAAATACATGCAGGTGCAACTGCGCCAGCAGAGCAGGCTGAGCCTGGCGCAACTGCAGTACACGGGCGACTGGCTGAACCGGCTGTACCAGGGCGGCTACTGGCGCAAGGTGGAGATGTATCTGATCCCCGCCATTCGCCAGGCCACGCCGCAGGCGGATGGCTTGCTCGACGGTTTGCTCAATGAGTTGAACGGCTTGAACCATGCGGCGCTGGAAAGCATCAATCTGGTGCAGCAGCGCGCGGGCGCCGCCTTCGAGCATTCCGAATTGCAGGCCGGGCAGCTGTGCGCGGCCATCGACGCCTTTTGCGTGGCCTTGCTGCAGCGCCTGGAAAAAGAAGAGCGTGAACTGTTCGCGCTGGCGCGCAAGGTCATCGTGGGCGAAGCGTGGTTTGCCATCGCCTATCAGTTCCTCGCCCACGATGCGCGCGCGCAGGAAGCGCGCCGTGGCAAGGCGCAAGTGCTGCCCTTTGTTTTGCCCGTACCTTTGCCAGCGCCGGGCACGCCTGCTGGCGCCGCTGACACCGCGGGCATCGCCGGCATCGCCGGCACCTCGGCGGACGATGCTTTGGCGGCCATGCCTGCCATCCAGCAGCCGCTGCGTGCGCAGGCTTGAGCGGGTAGCGAGCGCCCACCCCGTCCACCCGTTTGCACCGGCTGCGCGCTCCTGATTTTGCGCTGGCGCCAGCCAGGAAGAAATCTTGTGTTAGTCATTTGGTAACTTGTACAGACCTGTCCGATGCAATACCCCGGGCTTTGTTATGATGGTGGTTTTGATCCACGCGAAACCCGTCATGTTCGAATTTCTTTTCAAGCGTTCTGCCAGCAAGCCTTCCGCACCAGACCCTGTCGTGGCAGAACAGGCCGCCGCCTCGGCGCAGAGCGCATCGCGCCGCGCCGAACAGGTTGCGCGTGCCCACGCCGTGGCGGGCGACGAAGCCGCCGCCGTTGAATTTATTGTTTCCAGCGAATTTGCCGATGCCCGTCTGATCGCCGCTGAACACGTGCATGCCTTGCCCCTGTTGGAAAAAGTCCACCAGGCCATGCGCAACACGGACCGCCGCGTCGCCAAGCTGATGCAGGGCCGCATCGACCTGATCCGCCACCAGGCGGCGGAAACCCAGCGCGCCCAGGCCAGCATCGATACCGCCCAGCGCCTGCTGAATGATGACAAGCTCAGTCCCAACCAGGTAGCCGAACTGGACCGCCAATGGCAAGTCATCAAGGCCACGCCCGAACTGGCGAACGCCTTTAGCGCTGCGCGTGCCGCGCTGGCCGCACGCCTGGAAGCGCAAGTGGTATTGCAGCGCGCCGTGATCGACGCCGTCGCCGCCGCGCGCGCCCTGGCCAGCAATGGCCAGTCCGCCGGGGAACTGGCGCAGGCACTGGCCCGCCTGGATGCGGAACATGCGCAACATGCACAATCGCCCGAGCGCGGCTCCTTGCCGAAACACCTGGAAAGCGATTTCATCCAGGCGCGCGAGCAGGCGCAGTCCGCCTTGCAAGCGCTGCAGCAGCACCAGGCCCTGTTCGACGCGCGCCAGGCCGCGCTGACCGAATGGCAGGCGCAGGACGCCGCCACCCTCGATGTGGATACCCTGAAACGCGCGTGGCAAGCCTTGCCGCGCCTGCCTGAATCCAGCTTGTCCGACAGCCTGCAGCAGCAATTTGCAGCCCTGCTGGCCAGCGCGCCGGCACCCGTGCAGGCGGCAGCGCCAGAGGCCGCAGCGGCCCATGCCGAGCCTGGACCTGGACCTGTGCTGCGCAAGCCGCGCCAGGAACATGCGCCCGTGTCGAAAGAAGCGACGCAGCAGTTCTTCACGGTGCTCGACGCCATGGAAGCGGCCTTGCAGGACGGGCTGTTGCACGTGGCTTCCGAGCATGACAAGACTTTGCGCGATAGCAAGCACGGCCGTTTGACGCCGGCGCAAGCGGACCGCCTGGCCCATGTACGCGCAGAATTCAAACGCCTGGCCGACTGGGCACGCTGGGGCGGCAACGTGTCGCGCGAGGAGCTGGTCAAGGCGGGCGAAGAATTGCCGGCGCAACAATTGCCGATGGCCGAGCTGGCCAAGAAAGTGGGCAGCCTGCGCGAGCGCTGGAAATCGCTCGATACCTTGTCCGGCCCGGCACCGAAATCCCTGTGGGAGCGTTTCGACGCCGCCTGCAGCCTGGCGTACGCGCCGGCGGCCCAGCATTTCAAGCAACTGGCCGAAGAGCGCCACGGCAATGCGGCCAAGGCCCAGGAACTGATCGCGGAAACGGCGGCCCTGGCGGCCGAAGAGAGTACCGACTGGAAACACGTCGCCTCCGCCTCGCAGCGTTTGCGCCAGGCGTGGACGCGCCTGGGCACCATCGACCGCAAGGAAAAGAAACGCCTGGATACGGAGTTCGGCGCCGCGCTGGATGCCTTGTCGAAGCCGCTGGACACGCAGCGCCAGATCGAGACGGCGCGGCGTGAACAATTGATCGTCGAGGTGGGCTTGCTGAAACCATCCGAGCGCAACACGGTCGACATGCTGAAAGCCTTGCAAGACAAATGGCAGGAACTGGCGAAAGCCCTGCCGCTGGAGCGTCGCGCGGAACAGGCGCTGTGGCAGCGCTTCCGCGCCGCCTGCGATGATATCTTCTCCAGGCGCAAGGAAACGGCCCACGCGGCCGACCACGAGCGCCGCGAACACCTGCATGCGCGCGAAGCGCTGTGCGCCGCGCTGGAAACGGCCGTCGTGCCCGAGGGCGACGACAAGGCGCGCAGCACCTTCATCCAGCACTTGCTGCGCGACACGCGCGCCGCCTGGAATGCCACCGGCCCCGTGCCGCGCGCCAGCGAAGCGAAGATCGAGCAGCGCTATCAGGCCGCTGTGGCTGGCGTGCAAGCGCAAGCGGATGCCATCGCCGAGCGCGCTGGTGCGGCCCAGGCCAACGCCCTGCGCGACAAGCTGCGCCTGGTGCAATCGCTGGAAACGGCACTGGCCGATGGCGACGCTGGCGCCGACGCGCAAGCGTGGAGCGAACGCTGGAGCGCCTTGCCAGCGCTGGACACGCAATATGAACGCAGCCTGCAGCAGCGCTTTGCCGCCGCGCAGGCGGCACTGGGCGAGGGCAACGCCGCCTACGTGCAGCAATTGCAGGCCAACCAGGAGCGCTTGCGCGATGAAGTGTTGCGCCTGGAAATCGTCGCCGGCGTCGATAGCGGCGCCGAATTTGCCCGCGATCGCCTGAAAATGCAGGTGGAGGTGTTGCAATCGTCGCTGAAATCGGGCCAGAAGCCGCTCACGCAAGCGTCGCAGCTGATGCAACTGTGCGCGATTGCCGCTGCCACCGATGCGCGTACGGCCAGCCGTATCGAAACCTTGCTGCGCCGTATTGGAGGCCATGCCAAATGAGCACTTCCGTCCGTGTCCAGCAAGCCGATTTTGACCTCAGTCAAGAAATTGCACAATTGCGTGCAGGCAACCCCAAGGTGGGCGCCGTCGTCGGCTTTGTCGGCACGGTGCGCGACATGAACGAAGGGCTGGACGTGGCCGCCATGGAACTCGAGCACTATCCGGGCATGACGGAAAAGTCCATCGAAGCCATCGTCGAGCAGGCGCGGGGCCGCTGGCCCCTGTCTGGCGCGCTGGTGATCCACCGTGTGGGTCCCTTGCTGCCGCAGGAGCAGATCGTGCTGGTGGCCGTCTCGTCCGCCCACCGGGGCGAGGCTTTCGCCGCCTGCGAATTCATCATCGACTACCTGAAGACGGAAGCGCCGTTCTGGAAGAAGGAAGACACGCCGGAAGGCGCGCGCTGGGTCGATGCGCGCGACAGCGACGAGACGGCGCTGGACAAATGGACGGCAAAAGCACCCGCCATTTGAGGTGTTTCTGCCGCACACGCCAGCATTTGCAAGAATGCATCAGTTTTCTGTTTTGTGTATGCTTGAAAAGTACTGCCTCACCCCAATTTGGTTAACAACTAATTAACCGGGAGCGCTTTTCATGCGACAAGACAAACTCACTACCAAATTACAGGAAGCCCTGGCCGATGCGCAAAGCTTGGCCGTGGGTAACGATAACCCCTATATCGAACCAGTCCACCTGCTGACGGCCCTGTTGAACCAGGACGACGGCGGCGCCCGTTCGCTGTTGCAGCGGGCCGGCGTCAATGTGGGCGGCCTGTCCAAGGCTTTGGGCGCCTCGATCGAACGCTTGCCGAAGGTGTCGGGCACGGGCGGCGACGTGCAGGTCAGCCGCGAATTCGTGGCCTTGCTGAACCTGGCCGACAAGGAATCGCAAAAGGCGGGCGACCAGTTCGTGTCCAGCGAAATGGTCTTGCTGGCCATGACGGAGGACAAGTCCGACTGCGGCAAGCTGGCGCGTGAAAACGGCCTGACCCGCAAGGCCCTGGAAGCGGCCATCGACGCCGTGCGCGGCGGCAACAAGGTCGATTCGCAAGAGGCCGAAGGTCAGCGCGAAGCCTTGAAAAAATACACCCTGGATCTGACGGAGCGGGCACGCAAGGGCAAGCTCGACCCTGTGATCGGCCGCGACGATGAAATCCGCCGCACCATCCAGATCCTGCAGCGCCGCAGCAAGAACAATCCCGTGCTGATCGGTGAGCCGGGCGTGGGCAAGACGGCCATCGTCGAAGGCCTGGCGCAGCGCATCGTCAACGGCGAAGTGCCCGAGTCCCTGAAAGGCAAGCGCGTGCTGGCGCTGGACATGGCCGCCCTGGTTGCCGGTGCCAAGTTCCGCGGCGAGTTTGAAGAACGCCTGAAGTCCGTGCTGAAGGAACTGGCCATGGATGAAGGGCAAACCATCGTCTTCATCGATGAGATGCACACCATGGTGGGCGCGGGCAAGGCCGACGGCGCGATGGATGCTGGCAATATGCTCAAACCGGCGCTGGCGCGCGGCGAACTGCACTGCGTGGGCGCCACCACGCTCGACGAGTACCGCAAGTACATCGAGAAGGATGCCGCGCTGGAACGCCGCTTCCAGAAAGTGCTGGTCGACGAGCCGACCGTGGAGGCGACCATCGCCATCCTGCGCGGCTTGCAGGATAAGTACGCGCTGCACCACAAGGTGGAAATCACGGACGCGGCCATCATCGCCGCTGCCGAGCTGTCGCACCGCTACATCACCGACCGTTTTTTGCCCGACAAGGCAATCGACCTGATCGATGAAGCGGCGGCGAAGATCAAGATCGAGATCGACTCGAAGCCGGAAGTGATGGACAAGCTGGAACGCCGCCTGATCCAGCTGAAGATCGAGCGCGAAGCCGTCAAGAAGGAAAAAGACGAAGCATCGTTGCGCCGTCTGGGCCTGATCGAGGAAGAGATCGTCAAGCTGCAGCGCGAATACAACGACTTCGAGGAAATCCTGAAGGCGGAAAAAGCCGTGGTGCAAGGCAGCACGCACATCAAGGAAGAGATCGAGAACGTCAAGCTGCAGATGGAGCAGGCCACGCGCGAGAGCAACTGGCAGAAAGTGTCGGAGCTGCAATATGGCAAGCTGCCGCAGCTGGAAGCCCAGCTCAAGCAGGCTGACAGCGGCATCCCGAAACGCGATCCCGACCAGCCGAAACTGCTGCGCACGGAAGTGGGCGCCGAGGAAATCGCCGAAGTGGTGTCGCGCGCGACGGGCATCCCCGTGTCGCGCATGATGCAGGGCGAGCGCGACAAGCTGCTGCATATCGAAGAGAAGCTGCATGAGCGCGTCGTGGGCCAGGATGAGGCGATCACGGCCGTGGCTGACGCCATCCGCCGCTCGCGCGCCGGCCTCTCCGACCCGAACCGTCCATATGGTTCCTTCATGTTCCTGGGACCGACGGGTGTCGGTAAAACCGAGCTGAGCAAGGCGCTGGCGACCTTCCTGTTCGATACGGAAGAATCGATGATCCGCATCGACATGAGCGAGTTCATGGAGAAGCATTCCGTGGCCCGTCTGATCGGCGCGCCACCCGGCTATGTCGGTTACGACGAAGGCGGGTATTTGACGGAAGCCGTGCGCCGCAAGCCGTACAGCGTGATTTTGCTCGACGAAGTGGAAAAGGCGCATGCCGACGTCTTCAACGTGCTGCTGCAAGTGCTCGACGACGGACGCATGACGGATGGCCAGGGCCGTACGGTGGACTTCAAGAATACCGTCATCATCATGACCTCGAACCTGGGTTCGCATAAAATCCAGGCCATGGAAAGCGATGATCCCGGTGTCGTGAAGCTGGCCGTGATGGCCGAGGTACGCTCGCACTTCCGTCCCGAATTCGTCAACCGCATCGACGAAATCGTCGTGTTCCACGGCCTCGACGAGAAAAACATTGGCGCCATCGCGAAGATCCAGCTCAAAATTCTCGAAGAACGCCTGGCGCGCATGGACATGCAGCTGAGCTTGACGGACGCGGCACTGCAGCAAATCGCCGAAGCGGGCTACGACCCGGTGTATGGCGCCCGTCCGCTGAAGCGGGCGATCCAGCAGCAGATCGAAAATCCGCTGTCGAAGCTGATCCTGGAAGGCCGTTTTGGTCCGAAAGACGAGATCCGCATCGACGCCCAGAACGGCAACCTGGTGTTTTCGGGTGCGCAAGTGGGGCTGGACAAGGTGTAATTTTTACCCCAACGGCGAAAGGCTGGGGTCGGACCCTGAGGGTCCGACCCCGGTGTTTGCGGTGGGGGTTGATTTGGCAGTAATAAGCAAGGGCGCGATCAGGCTAGACCTGATCGCGCCCTTCTTGCTATCATCGTCACTATTTTCTGACTAATTCCGGAGGCGGTACGATGGCAAACACATGGCAAACAGGGCGGCGCATTGGAGTGGGATTGGCCTTGGTGGCGGCCGTGCTGGCATTGCCTGCCCATGCTCAGGAAGAAAAAGTCCTGAACATCTATAACTGGTCCGACTATATCGGCGACGATACGATCAAGAATTTTGAGAAGGAAACGGGCATCAAGGTTCGCTACGACGTTTTCGACAATAACGAAATCCTCAATGCGAAACTGGTGGCGGGCAAGTCCGGCTACGATATCGTCGTGCCGACGGCCCAGTGGGCGCGCCTGCAGATCGATGCGGGCCTGCTGCGCAAACTCGACAAGAGCAAGCTGACGAACCTGGGCAACCTGGACCAGAACCTGCAGGCCAAGCTGTCGAAGATCGACCCGAACAACGATTACCTGGTCGACTGGCTGTGGGGTTACACGACGGTGGGCATCAACGTCAACAAGGTCAAGGCCGCGTTGGGCGGCATGCCCATGCCCGATAACGCCTGGGACCTGATCTTTGACCCGAAATACGCGGCCAAGCTGAAATCGTGCGGCGTGTCCTTCCTCGACTCGCCGTCCGAAGTGCTGCCGGCCGCCCTGCAATACCTGGGCAAGCCCGCGTACTCGAAAACGGCTGGCGACTATCAGGAAGCGGGCAAGGTACTGCAAGCGATCCGCCCCTACGTAACCCTGTTCAGTTCGTCAGGCTACATCAACGACATGGCCAACGGTTCCGTTTGCGTCGCGCTGGGCTGGTCGGGCGACATCAATATCGCGCGCCAGCGCGCCATCGATGCGAAAAACGGCAATGTGATCCAGGTGCTGGTGCCGAAGACGGCCGCGCTGATGTTCGATACCATGGCCATTCCGGCCGACGCGCCGCATCCGAACAATGCGCACCTGTTCATCAACTACATTTTGCGTCCGCAAGTGCATGCCAGCCTGAGCAACAAGGTGTTTTACGCGAATCCGAATCCGGCCAGCATCAAATATGTACGCAAGGATATCGGCGAGAACAAGGCCATCTTCCTGTCGGATGCCGACAAACAGCGCATGGCGGCGCCAGAAGCGACCACGGCCGATATCCGCCGCTTGATGACGCGCATCTATACGAAGTTCAAGACGGGAGTGTAAGAGGAGGGTGTCATAGCGGAGTGTAAAAACAAGGATGGCGCGAGGGACGGGGATATGCCGTCACTGGCGCCATGCGATAGTGCCGAGGTGAACACTACTCGTGGTAGCGGTCCATCAGCTTGTGGTGACTGCCGCGCATTTCTTCGATCAGTTCAAAGGCGACGAAGCCGATGATGGCGGCGAAGATGGCGATGAAGAGAAAAACGAGGAAGGTGATTAACATGGTCTTTCAGCCGCCGTTGGACGGCCGTCCGCTGGGTTGCTCAAGGTGCCGGAGCAGGGCTCTTGCACGTAGTTGATGCAATTAAACTCTAGCAGATCGGCAGCGCTTTGCAAGGCTGCTGAGTTGTAATTCCTGCCAGTATTTGTCCCAGCGCATTATTCGCGCATTTCAATCTGGGGTCAGTCACTGCGTGATCGGAATGCGTCCCATTGGGACGCATTCCCCCGGCGGGTCTGACCCCGTGGCCTACTTCACCACCAAATCATGCGCCATCACGGCCTTCAAATAAACGCTGATCGGGTCGCCTAATTCTCGTTGCGAGAACCACCACGCGCTGGCTTTGCGCATCTCCCATTCTTGCTCCTCGCCCGTCAGCAGCAGGGCGGCCGCCTGGCCCAGCGTGGGTTGGTGGCCGACGATGAGCACGCTTTCCTTGCCGGCTGGCCAGTTGGCCGCCTTGAGGATGTCTTCCGCCTCGGCGCCCGGTGCCAGTTCCGGCATCAGCTTGAACTTGCGCCCCAGCGCTTCCGCCGTTTGCAAGGTGCGCAAGGCGGGGCTGACGAGGATGCGGCAATTTTCCGGTAGTTGCGAGGCCAGCCATTCGCCCATGCGGCGCGCCTGTTTCTGACCTTTGATGGTCAGGGCGCGTTCGAGGTCGGGCAGGCCCGGCTCGGCTTCTGCGTGTCGCCACAAGATGAGATCCATGCTGTGCTCCTGTGTGTAGAGTTGCCTATTCGCCGACCTCCGCGCCCGGCGTGCCCAGTGTGTGCATCAAATACTGCTGGGCGCTGAATGGCGTTTGCTTGCCGCGCGGCTTGCGGCGCGCGTAGTGGCCCGTCGGCTCCAGTTCCCATGCATTCGTATTATCCTTCAAATACGGATTGAGGCCCTCGGCGATCACGCGCCGCTTCAGCGCACGGTCCAGCACGGGGAAGGCCACTTCCACCCTGCGGAACAGGTTGCGGCTCATCCAGTCGGCACTGGCCAGGTAAACATCGTGCGCCAGGTCGTTGCGGAAGTAGTAAATGCGGCTGTGTTCAAGGAAACGGCCGATCACGGAGCGCACCTTGATGTTTTCCGACAGGCCAGGCACGCCCGGCTTCAGGGTGCAGGCGCCGCGCACGATCAGGTCGATCTTCACTCCATCGGTCGAGGCCGCATACAGGGCGCGGATCACGGATTCATCGACCAGCGCGTTGACTTTCACGATGATGCGTCCGCGCCGGCCGGCGCGGGCGATCTTCGCCTCGTTGCGGATGGCCTTGATGATCTCGCTTTGCAGGCCGAACGGCGCCAGCCACAAATGGTTCAGGTTGTGCGGCTTGGTCAGGCTGGTCAGGTGGATGAACACTTCGTTCACTTCCACGGCCAGATCCTGGTTGGCCGTCAGTAAACCAAAATCCGTGTACAGCTTGGTGGTGGTGGGGTGGTAGTTGCCGGTGCCCAGGTGGGCATAGAAGCGCAGCGCGCCTTCTTCGCGGCGGATGACGAGCGCCACCTTGGCGTGGGTTTTCAGTCCCACCACGCCGTACACGACTTGCGCGCCCGCCTGTTCCAGCTTGTCGGCCCAGTTGATATTGGCTTCTTCGTCGAAACGCGCCATCAATTCCACGATGACGGTCACTTCCTTGCCCATCTTCGCCGCCGTGATCAACGATTCCATCAGGTCCGAATTCATGCCCGTGCGGTAGATCGTCTGCTTGATGGCGACGACGGACGGATCGTAGGCGGCACTGCGGATGAAGTCGATCACCGTCTGGAACGACTGGTACGGGTGGTGCAGCAGGATGTCGTGCTTGTTCAGCGCGGCAAAGATGTCGTTGCCGATGGCTTTGTGCGCGAGGCCCGGGAAGAACGGCGGGAAGCGCAGCTCGGGCTGCTTGACGTGGTCGATCATTTCCGACAGGCGCACCAGGTTCACGGGGCCGTTGACGCGGTACAGCCGGCTTTGATCCAGGCTGAACTGGTCGAGCAGGAATTGCGACAGTTCCGGTGGACAATTGCGCGCCACTTCCAGGCGCACGGAGGTGCCGAACTGGCGCCCCACCAGTTCGCCCTTCAGGGCCTGGCGCAGGTTCTTGACTTCGTCTTCATCGACCCACAGGTCGCTGTCGCGCGTGACGCGGAATTGTGAATAGGCAATCACCTCGCGCCCGGCGAACAGGTCCGAAATATGCGCATGGATGACGGAGGACAATAAACAGAAGGACACGCCGTCGCCGGAAATGTCGTCCGGCAGCTTGATGACGCGTGGCAAGACACGGGGCGCCTTGACGATGGCGATCGCCGTGCCGCGCCCGAACGCATCCTTGCCGCTCAGCGAAACGATGAAATTGAGACTTTTATTCACCACTTGCGGGAACGGGTGGGCAGGGTCCAGGCCGATCGGTGTCAGCAGGGGGCGCACTTCGCGGTCGAAATATTGCTTGACCCACGCGCGCTGCGCCTCGTTGCGGTCGCTGTCGCGCAGCAAATGCACGCCCGCTTCGCGCAGGGCCGGCAAGACGTCGTTATTTAATATCTCGTACTGGCGTTCCACCAGCGCATGGCATTCCTTGCCGATGCGCTCCAGGTTGGCCGCCAGGGCAGGGTGGCCCGCCAGCGTACCACCGATGCTGCCGGCTGCCAGCAGGCTGGCCACGCGCACTTCGAAGAACTCATCCATGTTACTGCTGACGATGCACAGGTAGCGCAGGCGCTCGAGCAGCGGAATGTTCGGGTCTTCCGCCTGGGCCATCACGCGCCGGTTGAAAGTCAGTTGCGACAGTTCGCGGTCAAGCAGGATGCCCGATTTGGTCACTTCCATGTGCAGTTCAGGTTTCATATTCTTTTGTCTTTGCAGATAGTTAATTCTAGCCGTATTTCATCATGTATGACGCGCTGTGAGTGTAATCATGAAATATGACGTCAGCGTGACATACTCTGTCATAAAGCGCCGTCCGTCCTGTCATTTTTCATGCCGGAAAGGGCACTTCCCGGGGCGTAGGCAAATATTTCATGAAATTTTGCGCATGTCATAAAGCTGTCATATTCGCTTGCTAGACTGCGCAGCATTCAACCGGGACTTTGAGCCCTAACAACCCTGAGGACTTGATATGCAAATGAAGCAAATGTTCAAATTTATCGTCGTGGGTGCTTCGGCAGCGATGGCATTTTCTTCCGCTTCCGTCATGGCGGCAGATATGACAGGTGCTGGTGCAACTTTCCCGTACCCGATCTACGCCAAATGGGCCGAGACTTACAAAGCCAATACCGGTAACGGCCTGAACTACCAGTCCGTCGGTTCCGGCGCTGGTATCAAGCAAATCAAGGCCAAGACTGTTGAATTCGGCGCCTCGGACATGCCTTTGAAGGCAGAAGAGCTGGAAGAAGCAGGCCTGATGCAGTTCCCTGCCATCATGGGCGGCGTGGTCACCATCGTCAACCTGGACGGCGTAACCCCAGGCCAGCTGAAAATGACCGGTAAAGTCGTCGGCGACATTTACCTGGGCAAGATCACCAAGTGGAGCGCGCCTGAGATCGCCGCACTGAACAGTGGCGTCAAGCTGCCGGATACGGAAATCACCGTGGTGCACCGCGCCGACGGTTCGGGCACCTCGTTCCTGTTCACCGACTTCCTGTCGAAAACCAACCCGGAATTCAAATCGAAAATCGGCGCTGGCTCGGCTGTGAAATGGGCCGTGGGCGTGGGCGGCAAGGGTAACGAAGGCGTCGCCGCCAACGTGCAGCGTATCAAGGGTTCGATCGGCTACGTCGAGTGGGCTTACGCCAAGAAAAACAAGATGTCGCACACCCAGTTGCAAAACAAGGACGGCAACTTCCTGCAGCCTGACGACGACAACTTCAAGGCAGCAGCCGCTTCGGCACCTTGGACGCAAACCCCAGGCTTCGGCGTGGTTCTGACCGACCAGGCTGGCAAGAACAGCTGGCCTATCACGGGCGTGTCGTTCATCCTGATGCACAAAGTCCAGGCTGACGCAGCCAAGGCTAAAGAAGTCCTGAAATTCTTCGACTGGGCCTACAAGAACGGCGGCGCCGCTGCCGTTGAACTGGATTACGTGCCGATGCCAGCATCGGTCGTGAAACTGGTGCAGGAATCGTGGAAAGCCAATTTGAAAGATGCATCGGGCAAAGCGATCTATTAATCCGCTAGCTTGACTGCATAAATATCTATCCTAAGTACCCATCCTTGTCCCCGCCAGCAGCACGGCGGGGCAGGGAGTTAGCCAGGACCGCCCGCAAGCCCTTGCAGGCGTTCCCGGCTAAAAGAGCACGATAAAAATAGCAGTACCTGCAGTACCACCCACATGGCACATTATGAGCGCACAATCTACCTCCTCCACGATCCCCATGCCAGGCGGCACCATGACCGATTCCCTCAGTCACGCGCAAATGCTTTCCACCATGCGCAAGCAGCGTATCCAGGATTTTTTGTTCCACAAGGTGACGATGCTGTTCGCCCTGTCGGTGCTGATCGTCCTGGTCGGCATTATCATTTCGCTGATCATGGAATCGATACCGGCCTTCAAGACATTCGGCCTGCATTTCATCGTGTCCGCGGAATGGGACCCCGTCAATGACCAGTACGGCGCCCTGATCCCCATCATCGGCACCCTGGTGACGTCCGTCATCGCCCTGCTGATCGCCTTTCCCGTCAGCTTCGGCATCGCCCTGTTCCTCACGGAAATCTGCCCGGCCTGGCTGCGCCGCCCGCTGGGCACGGCTGTCGAACTGCTGGCCGGCGTGCCATCGATCATCTACGGCATCTGGGGCCTGTTCGTGTTTGCGCCCCTGTTTGCCGACCACGTCCAGCCCATCCTGAAAGCCACCTTGGGCAACGTGCCTGTCATCGGCCAGCTGTTCAGCGGCCCCATGATGGGCATCGGCTTGCTGACGGCCGGCCTGGTGCTGGCCATCATGATCATCCCTTTCATCGCTTCCGTGATGCGCGACGTGTTTGAAATCGTGCCTGCCGTGCTGAAAGAATCCGCATACGGCCTGGGCTGCACACGCTGGGAAGTGGTGCGCAAGATCGTCTTGCCATACACCAAGACCGGCGTCGTCGGCGGCGTCATGCTGGGCCTGGGCCGCGCACTGGGTGAAACCATGGCCGTAACCTTCGTCATCGGTAACGCGAACAAGCTGTCGTGGTCGCTGTTTGCCGCCGGTAACAGTATCACCTCGCTGCTGGCGAATGAATTCGGCGAAGCGCAATCCGAGCTGCACGTCGCTTCGCTGTTCTCGCTGGCGCTGATCCTGTTTGTCATCACCTTTATCGTCTTATCCGCCGCCAAGCTGATGCTGGCAGGCATGTCCCGCAAGGAAGGCACGAAATGAGCCAACTCAGCCAAGTTAGCACCCGCGACGTTCCGGCCAAGCCGGCCATGAATCCTGTCTACCGCAAGCGCCTCTTGATGCACCGCATCGGCATCGCCCTGTCGGTGGCGGCCATGGCCTTGGGCCTGGCCGTGCTGGTATGGATTTTGTTCACCCTGGTCGTCAAGGGTTTCGGCGCGCTGTCCATCGACATGTTCACGCAAACCACGCCGGCACCCGGCAGCGAAGGCGGCGGCCTGATCAATGCCATCGTCGGCAGTGCCCTGATGGTGGGCCTGGCGACTGTCGTCAGCACCCCGATCGGTATCCTGGCCGGCATCTACCTGGCCGAATACGGCGAAGAAAACAAGTTTGCGCAAGTCACGCGCTTTGTGACGGACATCATGCTGTCGGCGCCATCGATCGTCATCGGCCTGTTCGTGTATGCGCTGTACGTGGCGCACGTGAAGCACTTCTCCGGTTACGCGGGCGCCATCGCGCTGTCGCTGATCGCCGTGCCGGTGGTGGTGCGCACGACGGACAATATGCTGCGTTTGGTACCGAACAGCCTGCTCGAAGCCGCGTTTGCCCTCGGCGCGCCGCGCTGGAAAGTCGCCACGCTGGTGCGCTTGCGCGCCGTTAAAGCCGGTGTCATTACCGGTGTGCTGCTGGCCCTGGCCCGCATCGCCGGCGAAACGGCACCGCTGCTGTTCACGGCCCTGAATAACCAGTTCCAAAGCTTCAACATGAATGCGCCGATGGCCAACTTGCCGTCCGTCATCGCATCGTTCGCGATGAGCCCGTACGACAATTGGCGCTCGCTGGCCTGGGGCGGCGCACTGCTGATCACCTTCAGCGTGCTGGCCTTGAATATCCTGTCGCGCACCGTGTTCAGCCAAAAAGTCCCTAATTAAACAGATACCGAGCGAAGCGAACCCATATGAATACGCAAATGAATCCAGCCCAAGACCTGGCACCAAAGAAAAAAACCATCGAGATTTCGGGCCTGAACTTTTTTTACGGCAAAACGCAAAGCTTGCATAACGTCAATCTGGACATCCACGAAAAGAAAGTCACGGCTTTCATCGGCCCGTCCGGTTGCGGCAAGTCGACCCTGCTGCGTACCCTGAACCGCATGTACGACCTGTATCCGGGCCAGCGCGCGGAAGGCTCGATCCTGTACCGCGGCCGCAACGTGCTCGACGCGGACCAGGACGTCAACATGCTGCGTGCCAAGGTCGGCATGGTGTTCCAGAAGCCGACACCGTTCCCCATGTCCGTGTACGACAACATCGCCTTCGGCGTGCGCCTGTATGAAGACCTGTCGAAGGGCGAGATGGATGAGCGCGTCGAGTGGGCCCTGAAAAAGGCCGCGCTGTGGGGCGAAGTCAAGGATAAGCTGAACAAGAGCGGCCTGTCGCTGTCGGGCGGCCAGCAGCAGCGCCTGTGCATCGCGCGCGGCGTGGCCGTGAAGCCGGACGTCTTGCTGTTAGACGAGCCGACCTCGGCGTTGGACCCGATCTCGACGTCGAAGGTGGAAGAGCTGATCAGCGAACTGAAACAGGATTACACGATCGCCATCGTGACGCACAATATGCAGCAGGCGGCGCGCTGCTCCGACTACACTGCCTATATGTACCTGGGCGAGCTGGTGGAATTCGGCGAAACGGACCAGATTTTCATGAATCCGGCCCGCAAGGAAACGCAGGATTACATCACGGGTCGCTTCGGCTGATCCACCCAGAATAACGACATACAAGACAACTGAATACGGAGAGACAGCATGTTAGGCGAACATTCATCCAAGCAATACGACAACGAACTCGAAGCGATCCGCTCGAAAGTGCTCCTGATGGGCGGCATCGTTGAAACCCAGTTCCTCGACGCGATGACGTGCTTTCGCATCGGCAACCCGGAACGCGCCGACCGCGTGATGCGCGAAGACGACGTCGTCAACCAGCTGGAAGTATCGCTGGACGACGCGTGCAGCCATTTGATCGTGCGCCGTCAGCCGGCCGCCAACGATTTGCGTACCATCATGGCCACCATCAAGGTGATTACCGACCTCGAACGCGTAGGCGACGAGGCGACCAAAATCGCCCGCGTGGCGAAGAATCTGCACAAGCGGGGCAACGGCGTCGTCAACCATTACGAGATGGTGCGCGGCATTGCCAACACGGCCACCGACATGCTGCACGATGCGCTGGACGCATTCGCCCGCAACGATGGCAAGCAGGCCTTACAATTAATTGCACAAGATGCCATCATCGACCATGAGTTTCGGTCTATCATGCGCAACTTGATCACCTTTATGATGGAAGACCCGCGCACGATTTCGGCGGCGCTCGATACCCTGTGGGTGGCCAAGGCCATCGAACGGATCGGCGACCATGCGAAAAACATCGCCGAATACGTGATTTACGTGGTTGAAGGCAAGGATATCCGCCACACCAAGGTGGCGGCTCCCGCCATTTCCGAGGAGCTCCCTGAGTAAGCTTTATGGCATCTGATAAAACCACGGTATTGATTGTTGAAGATGAGCCGGCCATCGTTGAACTGGTGACCTATTCGCTGCGCGAATCCGGCTGGAATTGCTGTTCCGTACAAAACGTTGCCGACGCCTGGGAATTCATCCAGCACCGCACGCCGCACCTGATACTGCTGGACTGGATGCTGCCGGACCAGACGGGCTTGCGCCTGCTGTCGCGCATCCGCGCCGACCGCAATTTCGCCGCCATCCCCGTCATCATGCTCACCGCCAAGAGCATGGAAGAAGACAAGCTGGCCGGCCTGAACAGCGGGGCCGACGATTACGTCACCAAGCCGTTCTCGCCGCGCGAGCTGCTGGCACGCGCCAAAGCGCTGTTGCGACGCAAGAGTCCGGAACACGCGCAGGCGCCCATGCGCGCCGGCAACGTGGCGCTGGACCCCGTCAGCTGCACCGTGATGATGGATGAACAGAAGATCGATATCGGCCATGCCGAATACAAGCTGCTGAAATTCCTGCTGGCCCATCCGGAGCGCGTGTTTTCGCGCAGCCAGCTGCTCGACAAGGTGTGGGGCGACCATGTGGTGATCGAGGAACGCACGGTCGATGTCCACGTATTGCGCTTGCGCAAAGCCTTGAAAGAGGCGGAAAGCCTGATCAAGACGGTGCGCAGCGTCGGCTACATGTTGTCTGAAAAATAAAGCCTGTCTCTTATGAATCCGAAATTGCTGTTCTGGGTACCGGCTGCCTTGCGCATGGTGCTGGCGCTGCTGGGCGTGGCCGTCGTCTGGTATCTGTTTGGCGCCACGTATGCGCTGGGCATCGCCTTCGTGCTGATGGCCATGATGGTGTTCGTGCAGCTGTCGTATCTGTTCCAGCTGAGTAACTGGCTGGACAATCCGCAAAGCGCCAAGCTGCCCGACGGCTGGGGCGCCTGGACCAGCATCTTCGCGCGCCTGTACCGCATGCGCCGCGATGACGAGAAAAACCAGGCCGAGCTGACGGAATGGCTGGCGCGTTTCCGCCAGGCCATGCACCTGCTGCCGGACGGCGTCGTCATCATGGATGACGTGCTGTTCCTCGAATGGTGCAACCCGGCCGCCGAGAAGCATCTGGGTCTCACGCACGAGCGCGACAAGGGCATGCGCGTGACTAACCTGATCCGCAGTCCGGAGTTCATGGATTACATCATCCTGGGCCGCTACGACCAGCCGCTGACGATCACCTTCCGCAACCGCAAGCTGATCGTGCAAATCATTCCGTTTGAAAACCGCCGCCAGATCCTCGTCACGCACGATGTGACGGAGACGGAACGCATCGAAATGATGCGCCGCGACTTCATCGCCAACGCCTCGCACGAACTGCGCACGCCGCTGACGGTCATCGTCGGCTTCCTGGAAATCGCTTCCGCCGAGCTGGACCTCGATGCCACCACGCGCGCCGCCCACCTCAAGCTGATGACGGAGCAGGGCCACCGCATGCAGCATCTGATCGAGGACATGCTGACCCTGTCGCGCCTGGAGTCGGTCGACTACCCGCTGCGCCCCGAACCCGTGGATATCAAAAAGCTCATGCAGCAGGTCTTGCGCGACGCCAAAGGTTTGTCGGCCGGCAAGCACGAGATCAAGATGGAATGCAACGGTCCCGACGTGCTGGGCAGCTATGACGAGCTGTACAGCGCGTTCGGCAACCTGGCGTCGAACGCCGTGCGCTACACGCCGGCCGGCGGCAGCATCACCCTGCGCTGGCAGGATGGCCCGGCCGGACCGCAATTCATCGCGCAAGACACGGGCATCGGCATCAGCCAGGAACATATTTCGCGCCTGACCGAGCGTTTCTACCGTGTCGACAAGAGCCGTTCGCGCGAAACCCAGGGCACGGGCCTGGGCCTGGCCATCGTCAAGCACGTGCTGCTGCGCCACGGCGGCACGTTGGCCATCCAGTCCGTGGCCGACAAGGGCAGCAGCTTCATCGTCAGCATGCCGAAATCCGTCGTCACGCCGCTGCAGGGCGAATTGCTGGTCAAGTAGTCCGGTCAAGTAGTCCCGGGGAGGGGAGTTCCCTCCTTGTTCCTGCGGCGACTGGTGCAATGTTGGCATAAGTCGTTACAATCGTGCCATGACTTTAATTAACACTTCTTTTCGCCACGCCGGCGCGCAGCAACTGGCCCAGTCGCTGCAGGCTGCGCGCCAGAACACGCTTTCCCTGTTCGACTGTTATGTCAGTGCCGGGCTGGACGTGGTGGCGGGCCTGCCCCGCCATCCGCGCCTCAATCCACCGTTATGGCAGCTCGCGCATATCGCCTGGTTCGCCGAGTGGTTCATCCTGCGCGAAGCCGCTTCCAGCCATCCGGCCGACGCCATCTACAATTCCCTGCTGACACGTGGCGACGATATGTTCGACGCCAATATGCTGGAGCAGCGTGCGCGCTGGAAGCTGGAACTGCCCAGTCCGGGCGCCGTGAAAACGTATTGCCGCGAAGTGCTCGACCGGGTGCTCGATAAACTCTCGCGCGAACCCAACATCGACAGCGCCCTGGCGCCGTACCGGCTGGCGCTGGCGCAGGAAGACTTGTGTGGCGAGGAAATGCTGGCCGGCTTGCAATGGCTGGGCCTGGAAGCCCCCGAATCCCTTGCTGCCAGCCCGGCTATGCCGCCAGGCGCGGGCGAGATCGCCTTTCCAGGCGGCAGCATCGTACTGGGCTCGCCGCGCGGGGCCGGGTTTGCCTTCGACAATGAATCGCCGCCCCATGCCTGCTACGTGGCGCCGTTTTCCATCGATGCTTGCGCCGTATCGAACGCCCAGTTTGCCGATTTCGTCGCCGATGGCGGTTACCAGAACCGCCAGTTCTGGAGCGCGGCCGGCAGCGCCTGGCTGATGCGGCAGGAGCGCTCGTCGCCCTTGTACTGGCTGCGCGAAGCGACGCAGTGGCGCACCATGCGTTTCGGCCAGCGCACCACCTTGCCGCCGAATGAAGCCGTGCGCCACATCAATCTGTATGAAGCGCAAGCGTACTGCGCCTGGGCGGGGCGCCGCCTGGCGACGGAGGCGGAATGGGAGTATGCTGCGCTGTCCGGCCACCCGCGCTTTCACTGGGGCCAGGTATGGGAGTGGACGGCGACGCCGTTCGAGCCGTATCCGGGCTTTGTGCCCGCTGCCTGGCGCGAGTATTCGGCGCCGTATTTCATGCAGCACCAGGTGCTGCGCGGCGCGGCCTTCGCCACGCCGCTGCGCCTGCATTCGGCCCGCATGCGCGCCTTCCACGCGCCCGAACGGGGCGACATCTTTGCCGGCCTGCGCACCTGCGCCTGGTAGCGCACCGAGAACAGACATCATTTCAGGATACCTTTGAGTACAGATAACGCCCCGCAGTTCATTCCCAAACGCATCACGCCTACGCCGGAGCAGGTGGCCATCCAGACGGCGCAAAAGAAAGTGGTCTTGATCGACGCCAATGCCGGCGCCGCCAAGACGACGACCCTGGCCCTGCGCCTGGCCGAGGCCTTGCACCGGGGCCGCGCGCCCGAGCGCATGCTGGCCCTCGTCTTCACGGAAGCGGCGCGCGTGGCCCTGCGCCAGCGCCTGCTGGAAGTGGGCGTGCCGCTCGGCGTCGTCAAACGCCTCGTCATCGATACCTTCGACGCGTTTGCCGCCAAGGTACTGCTGCAGCTGGAAAACATGCAGGTGGCATTCATGCGCAGCGATGAAGAGCTGCGCCCCGTGGCGTGGGAAGCACTGGAAGTGGTCTCCGAGAAATACGCTCACCGCTATCCGCTGGAAATCAATACGACCAACGGGGCCATCGCCGAATTCCTGAAACTGCAATTGCGCACCAAGGCGCGCCTGGATTTTCAAAATCCTGACTTCGAGAGCAATTCCCTCGATGACAACTTGGAGCTGCTGGGCATGTCGCGCACGCATTATCTGTGGCTGCGCGAATACGAAGCCTTGCGCGGCGCCGACACGGGCGATATCCAGTTCCGCGCCCCGTTCGACGCCACCTATGACCTGGTGCGCATGCTCGACGGCGACGAACCGCTGCGCCAGCAATTGCCGGCCTTCCAGATCATCGTGGCCGATGAATTGCACGATTTGAACGAAGCGTCGTTCCGCCTGCTGACCATGCTGATACGCCGCGGCAACGCGTTTTTCTGCGGCGCCGGCGACAAGGATCAAGTGATTTACACGTGGTCGGGCGCCGATCACCGCTTTTTGCGCCAGCGCTTCGAACAGGAATTTCCCGCCTTGCAGCGCCTGCCGCTGACGGCATCCTACCGCTACGGCCCGCAGCTGGCACAGGCCGTGGGCGTGTTGAAAAACAAGGCCAGCGTGTCGGCCCTGTCGCGCGCCACCCATATCGATGTGCTCGAGTACGACCATACGCAGCCGCAAGCGTGCAGCGCCCAGCTGATCGCTGCGCTCGAACACGCGCATGCGGGCACCACGGCCATTTTGCTGCGCGACCGCGACCAGGCCATCCGCGTGGAAACGGCCTTGTTCCAGAGCGGCATCGCGTATGGCCTGGTGGACATGAACAGCTATTTGCTGAGCCTGGAAGTGCTGATGCTGCGCGGCATGGTCGCCATCGCCCGCAAGGATTTACATGCGATCAAGAGCGGCCCGCGCCGTGGCGAAATCCTCGAAGCGCTGGTGGCCTTCGCGGAAATCCCGTTTACGCGCGGTGAGCTCCAGCAAGCCAAGGCCGACGTGGCCAATTACCCGGACTTGCTGGAAGGCTTTTTGACGAATCAGCTGGCCAAATCGCACAACCAGGACAAGGCGGCGCTGACCCTGGCCGCCGTCGATTACCTGCGCGCCTTGCCTGCGGACGCCTTGGCGGGCGACGCCCTGCAGCACATCTTTGGCCTGATGCAGCTGGAACAGACGGCGCGCCGCATCTATGTCGACCCGGCCCAGGCGCGGGTCGTCGCCCGTTCCCTGCACGGTTTCATTGCCGTGTGCCGCGAAGCGGGCGTGGCGCTCGGCGGCTTTGCTGGCTGGCTGGGCGAGATGGAAGAAGCCGTGACGGTCTCGACCGGCAAGGCCAAACTGGTGATCGCCTGCATCGACCAGATCAAGGGCCTCGAATACAACCATGTCATCTTGCCCTACCTTGCCGTCGATGAATTCCCGCGCAGCAAGACCGACCCGCTGGAAGAGGAAAACCGTTTCTATGTCGCCGCCACGCGCGCACGCGACAGGCTGACCTTGCTGACGCCGGAGGACCCCGCTTACCGGAGCCGCTACATCGCCGCGCTGCAGCTCAAACAGAAGATTGTTGCGCCAAAGTCATAAATCTTTTGCCGTGCGACTGCTTTTTGCGAAAGACGAAAGCGGGCATACTTTGTTGGTGTGATTGATTGCAATCTGAACCAACAAAGGAGTAATGATGCGAGTATTTTTGACAGGCGCGGCAGGTTTCATCGGCAGTTCCATCGCGGCGGGCCTCGTGCGCACCGGCCATCAGGTCACGGGCCTGGTGCGCAAGCCGGAACAGGTGGCCGAGCTGGCTGCCATCGGCGTACAAGGCATCGTCGGCACGCTCAATGATCGCGAACTGCTCATCGAGCAGGCGCAGGCGGCCGATGCCGTCATCAACGCGGCCAGCAGCGACCACCGGGCCGCCGTCGAAGCCATCATTGAAGCGCTGGCTGGCACGAACAAGCCGTTCCTGCACACCAGCGGCTCGTCCATCGTGGGCGACGCGTCGGGCGGCGAGGGCACGGAACACATCTATTACGAAGACAAGCTGCCGGCCCCCACGGCCGACAAGGCGGCCCGGGTCGCCATCGACGACCTTGTACTGGCCAGTGCAAACAAGGGCGTACGCGCCAGCGTGCTGTGCAACACCCTGATCTACGGCCCTGGCGCCTTGCCGCGCGACAGCGTGCAGCTGCCCCGTTTGCTGAAACAGGCGCGCAAGAGTGGCATCGTGCGCCACGTGGGGCCGGGCCGCAATAGTTGGTCGAACGTGCATATCGACGACGTCGTCAGCCTGTATTTGCTGGCGCTGGAAAAGTCGCCCGCTGGAACGTTTTACTTTGTCGAGTCGGGCGAGGCGGCCTTCCGCGACATGACGGCGGCCATCGCCCAGGCTTTGGACCTGGGTCCTGCGCAGGACTGGCCGCTGCCCGAGGCGATTGCCGAATGGGGTTACGAGATGGCGTCTTACGGCCTCGGTTCCAACAGCCGCGTGCGCGGCGCACGGGCGCGCACCCTGCTGGGCTGGCAGCCGCAGGGGCCATCGGTGCTGGAGTGGATCGGGAGCGACATGCTCAAGCCGCCGCACGCCATCGCCGCTTGATGCCGCTCAGCAAAAGCGCATCTGTGTGCGCTAGCGAACGGTGCAATGTGGCGATCAGGAGTATGATGGCTTTGCTTGGTTGAGACGCACTGCCGTGAAGTTGGCGGCATGTTCGATCTTCCAGCAGGTCAGCCGGTCGCCTCAAGGATCGGCACCAGATTCTTGCCGCCGGCGCGTTCGCGCTCTGCGGCTGTGCACTGCAACTCCAGGTCGTGGTGTGTACTGCGAACCCCTTCAAGGCCGGCCCTAGCCGGTCTTTTTTTGCCTGGCGTTTTCGCCGCCGCGCCATTCACCGTCACCTGTCCGCCATTCGCCGAAACGGTGTTTTCCCCTCGCCGAAATCCGCGTATCTTTACGATCAACCAACTTCAAGGGGTGACCGTGAAACCTGAACCAGCCTATTGCCGCCGTACCCAGCTGCTGTGGGGCGTGCTGCTGATCGCCATCGGCGCCGTCATCCTGCTGGACCGGCTCGATGTGATCTATCTCCACGATTACTATGCTCTATGGCATTATTGGCCGCTGATACTGGTCGTCTTCGGCCTCAACAAGCTGCTCACGCCCGTGTCCGCCAAGCAGGTACTGAGCGGCCTGTGGCTGATCTTTTTTGCTGCCTGGTGGTATGTCTCGTATGAAGAACTGTGGAATTTGAATTTCTACAATAGCTGGCCAGCCTTGCTGATCGCCTGGGGCGTGGGCCTCGTGCTGGAACCGCTGCTGAACAAACATTTTATTGCCTACCGGGAGTCCGAGCATGAAAAATAAACCGCCGCTGCACTCGCCATCGCAGATCGTGCTGGGCGTCATCGTCATCGGCCTGGGGCTGTTGTTCCTGCTCGATAACCTCGGTTTTATTAATGTGCGCTACACCTTTCGCTTCTGGCCCACGGCGCTAATCGTGTTTGGCCTGCTGAAACTGTCGCAAAGCCGCAGCGCGAACGGCTATTTGTTGGGTGGCATGCTGGTGCTGCTGGGCGTGGTCTGGACCCTCAAGCACATGGGCATCTTTTACATGAACTGGGACTTGCTGTGGCCCTTGCTGATTATCGGCCTGGGCGTGGCCGTGGTGTCGAAGTCCTTGCCCGGCGCACAGCAGCGGCAGCGGCGCCGGCGCTTTGCCGCGCAGCAAGACAGCACGGCAGCGCCTGACGCATTTGGCCAGGCCAGGAATGGCGCCGTGTCGCTCGACAAGGACGCCGCCGATACCACTGCAGCGCCCGGCGCCAGCGGCCAGGCGGACGACGACAGCATCATCGAAGTGACGGCCATCCTCGGCGGCTATGTGCGGCGCGTGTCGTCGCAGCGCTTCAGGGGCGGCGATATCAACGTCATCATGGCGGGCTGCGAAATCGACTTGCGCCAGGCATCGATCGACGGCGAAGCCGTGCTCAACGTGTTCGCCTTGTGTGGCGGCGTCACCATCAAGATTCCGCCCGACTGGAGCGTCGTGCTGCAGGGCACGCCCATCCTCGGGGGCTTCGAAGAAAAGACCATCGTGCCGCCGAACCAGAACAAGCGTTTGTACGTGACGGGCTACGCCATCATGGGCGGCCTGGAAATCCGCAACTAGGCGCGCATGCCCGGGCCCTTGTCGAAGCGGCGCGGTGCCGTGGTGGTGTTCCTGGTGTGCATTGCGCTGGGCCTGGCGCTGGCGTTCATCCTGGCCAGGGTGGCCCATGCGCCCTGGCTCAATGCGACCCTGCTGGTGGTGCCCGCCACGCTCGTGTATGCGATCGGCTCGGGGTTTTCCGCGTTTTACCTGTGCCGCGCCTACCCCTTGCACGTCCGCCATCCGCTCGCCATCGCCGGCGTGATGAGCGTGGCGGCCCTGTTCGCGGGCTTGCTGTGGGCGACCCTGCTGCAATTTTTGAACAGTGTCAGCCTGTTGCCGGACGTACGCTGGCTGGGAGTGAACCTGACGCAGTCGATGCTGGCCCTGTTCTTCGGCCTGGGCGCGCTGCTGTATTGCCTGGCCGCCGCCGTGCATTATCTGTTGCTGGAATTCGTGCGCGCCAGGATGGCCGAACAGCGGGGCCTGGAAGCGCAGCTGATGGCGCAGGAAGCGCAATTGCGCATGCTGCGCACGCAGATCGATCCGCATTTCCTGTTCAACAGCCTGAACTCGATCAGCGCCCTGACGTCCATCAATGCGGCGGGGGCGCGCCAGATGACGGTGCAGCTGGCCAGTTTCTTTCGCCAGAGCCTGAGCCTGGAAGCGCACAAGCACATTACCGTGGAACAGGAACTGGTGTTGATCCGCCACTTTCTCGCCATCGAGCAAGTGCGTTTCGGCGCACGCCTGCAAGTGGCGGAAGCCATCGACACCGGCGCGCTGGCGTGCCTGTTGCCGCCCATGCTGATACAGCCGCTGGTGGAAAATGCCGTCAAGCACGGCATCTGCGGCTTGACGGAGGGTGGCCTGATCGCCATCGAGGTGCGGCGCGTGGGCAGCCTGTTGCAGATCGCCGTGCGCAACCCGGTCGATGCGGATCAAGGGCCAGCTCGCGGCAATGGCGTAGGGCTGGAGAACGTGCGCCAGCGCCTGGCGGGCGCGTATGGCCACGAGGCCAGCGTGCACTGGGGCCGGCGCGACGGCCATTTCGAAGTGATGATTTCCATGCCGGCGCAGACCGGCGACACGGAGGAAGCATGATGCAGGCAAGAATGCGGGTGGCCATCGTCGACGATGAATTGCTGGCGCGCAGCGTGTTGCGCGAATACCTGGCGCGCCATGATGATATCGACATCGTGACCGAATGCGCCAACGGTTTTGACGCCGTCAAGGCCATCGCGGAACTGGAGCCGGAACTGGTCTTCCTCGACATCCAGATGCCGCGCCTGGACGGCTTTGAAGTGGCCGAATTGATCGGCGCGAAGACAAAGCTGATCTTTGTCACCGCCTACGACCAGTACGCCCTGAAGGCGTTCGAATGCCATGCCCTGGACTACCTGTTGAAACCATTCAGCGAACAGCGCTTCGACCAGGCGCTGGCCCATGCGCGCGCCAGCCGCGGCACGCCCGAGGCTGTGCAAACGCTGGCGCGCGAGGCGGCCACGCGTGCCGCACCTTTGGCCCGCGTGCTGATACGCGATGGCGCCAAGGTCCACGTGATCGCCAGCGCGCGCATCGACTACATCGAGGCGCAGGACGATTACATCAGCATCCGTTCCGAGGGCAAATCTTACCTGAAAAGCCAGCGACTGTCGGAGCTGGAGACCCAGCTCGATCCCGCCAAGTTCCTGCGCGTGCACAGGTCGTATCTGCTCAATATCGATGGCATCCGCCGCATCGAGGCGGCTACCAAAGACAGCCACGTGGCCATCTTGCGCGATGACACGCGGATCCCCGTGAGCAAGGCGGGCTACCAGAAGCTCAAATTACTGGTTGGCTAGCTGGCCAGCTGCACATCCCACCACGTCGGCAAGAGCTGGCGGATTTCCGGCCGTGAAAAACGGTCGTCGATCAGATACACGACGCCCTTGTCCGACTGCGTGCGGATGACCCTGCCTGCCGCCTGCACCACCTTTTGCATGCCCGGATACAGATACGTGTAGTCGTAGCCGGCGCCGAAGATGTCGCCCATGCGCTGGCGGATCTGCTCGTTGACGGGATTGATCTGCGGCAAACCGAGGGTGGCGATGAAGGCGCCGATCAGGCGCGCGCCGGGCAAGTCGATGCCTTCGCCAAACGCGCCACCGAGCACGGCAAAGCCGATACCGCGCGTGTCCAGGCCGAAACGGCCCAGGAATTGCGCGCGGGCAGCGTCATCCATGCGGCGCGGCTGCTGCCAGAGGGGAACGTCCGGGTAATGCTGGGCAAACAGCGTGGCCGTCTTTTCCATGTAATCAAAGCTGCTGAAGAAAGCCAGATAATTGCCCGGCGTTTCTGCGTACTGGCGCGCCATCAGCTGGGCGATGGGCAGCAAGGACGCGGCGCGGTGCTGGTAGCGCGTGGAAATGCTGTCGGCTACGCGCACGGATAATTGCTCCGCCTGGAACGGCGATTCCACGTCGACCCAGGCCGTGTCGGCCGGCATGCCCAGGGTGTCGCTGTAGTAATTCCACGGACTCAGGGTGGCGGAAAACAGGGCCGTGCTGTGGCTGGCCGCGAAGCGTTCCTTGAGAAACGGGGCAGGGACGATATTGCGGATGCACACAGTGCTACCCGTGTCAGTCTTGCTGACGTCGAACAGCGAATGCGCGCCAAAGCTCTCTGCCAGGCGGTTGATCAGCAGCACGTCGAAATAAAAGCGCTGCAAGTCTTCGTCGAGCGCCGCCGCATGCTCGGCCGCGTAATCGCCGATGGCCGTGGCCACCCCTTGCAGGGCGCCAAAGAATTTCTCGGGCAAGGCGGGATGCACGTGATAGTCGCCATCCTGTTCTTTTAATAAAGCCGTCCACTGGCGCGAGAGGCGGTCCAGCGGCTTTTTCAGCCCTTCGGGCGCAAACTTGCGCAGCAGCTTCAGATTGATCTGTTCCAGCTCGGCCGAATACATGCTGCGCGCGCGCGACACCATATTGTGCGCCTCGTCGACCAGCACGTTGACTTTCCAGTCGTGGGCCAGGGTCATGCCGTACAGCATGGCGCTGAGGTCGAAGTAATAATTGTAGTCGCCGATGACGACGTCGCTCCAGCGCGCCAATTCCATGCCCAGATAATAGGGGCAAATACCTTGCTGCAAGGCGATGGCGCGCACGGCTTCCTTGTCCAAAATTAAACCGCTGGTTAGCGCCACCTCGCGCGCCAGCGGCAAGCGGTCGTAAAAACCCTTGGCCAGCGGGCATGATTCGCCGTGACAGGTTTTGTCAGGATGTTCGCAGGCGCTGCTCTTGGCGCTCAGTTCCAGCACGCGCAGGGGCAGCAGCGGCGCGCTATCCTTGAGGATGGCGCAGGCGTCGAGCGCCATTTGCCGCCCCGGCACCTTGGCGGCCAGGAAAAACAGTTTATCGAGGCCATGCGCGGCTGTCGCTTTCAACATGGGAAACAGGCTGCCCACCGTCTTGCCGATGCCCGTGGGCGCCTGCGCCAGCAAGCCGCAGCCACGGCTGCTGGCCTTGTACATGGCTTCTGCCAGCTGGCGCTGGCCCGGACGAAAGTCCGCATGGGGAAAGGCCATGCTGGTGAGCTGCGCGTCGCGGCTGGCGCGGTGCGCCATTTCCTGCTCGGCCCAGTCGAGGAAGAGGGCGCAATGCTGCTCGAAGAACAGACGCAGCGCCTCGGCCGTGCATTCCTCGTGCATCACGGTTTCTTTCTGGCTCACGATGTCGAAGTACACAAGCGCCACGCGCAGCATGGGCAGGTTCAGTTGCCGGCACAGCAAATGGCCATAGATGCGCGCCTGCGCCCAGTGCAGCTGGCGGTGGTTGGCTGGCATGGCGGCCAGGTCGCCCCGGTAGGTCTTGATTTCTTCCAGCTGGCGCCGCGCCGGATCGTAGCCATCGGCGCGGCCGCGTACATGCAGGGGACCAAAGTCGCCAGACAGGCTGATTTCGCGCTGGTAATTGTCGTCGCGCCGGCTCGTGACGGTGGCGTGGCCGGCCATGCCTTCCTGCGCCGTGGGGGACGGCGTGAAGCGCAAGTCCAGGTCGCCCACCTTGGCCGTGAATTCGCACAGGGCGCGCACGGCGATGGTGTAAGTGTTGCGGCTCATGCTGCCGCCTGCCACTGCAGGTAGCACACACTGACGGGCATGGCGTGCTCGGCGCAATACGCGATCCAGCGCAGCTGGTTGTCTTGCAGGCGGTCGCCCGGGCCCTTGACTTCGATCATGCGGTAGCGCTGCTCGGCCGGCCAGAACTGGATCAGGTCGGGAAAGCCGCTGCGGTTGCTTTTGATGTCGAGCAAGATGCGCTCGAACGCCTTCTTCAGGTGGGTGGCCGGGATGCAGGCCAGCGCCAGGTCCAGCAAGCCATCGTCCAGCACCTCCCAGCTGACGAAGGGCGAGACGATGCCATGCTTGGCGGCAAGCGTGGCGCGTATCGTCGCGTGATATGTGCCGTCGTCCAGCTGGGCCAGGCAGGCGGCGAAGTCCAGGCTGCGGCGCTGGTGAAAATCGGCGCTGTGCAAGTCGGCCGGGCCACGGTGAAACGGGTGGAAAAAGGCGCCGGGCATGGCTTTGAAGATGGCTGGCCAGCACAGCAGGCCGAACAGCGAGTTGATCAGGGTGTTTTCCACGTAATACACGGGCGCGTCGTCCTGCATCAAATGCTGCTGCACCACCCCTTCCACGTAGCACGCTTCGCCTGTATACGGCAGCAGCAGGTCGATGCGCTCGACGCTGGCCGCCGCGTTGGCCGCCTGTTTCGCATGGCCCAGCTTGCGCCGCAAACGGGGTGCCATGCGCAGCAGCAATTGATGTTCCGCTTCGCTTTCCGGCGCGGCCAGGGCGATCATCAGGCGTTCGTAGGCCGCTTGCGGCTGCTCATCTTTTTCCAGCACGCGGATGGCGCGCCCCCGCGCGCCCGGATAGCGGCAATCGGCGTAGGCGCGGTAAGCGGCGGGCCAGTCCTGGCATTTCTCCAGGTGCTGGGCGATCTGGAAGCGCAGCTTGTCGCGCCGGCTGGCCAGCCAGGTATTGTCCTCGGACAAGGGCAACGCGGCCAGTTCCTGCAGCACATCGTCTGCCGGCGCGCTGTCGTTGTAGCGTTCGCGGCACTGGTGCAGCACTTCATAGTGCTCGATATCCTGGCGCGTGCGAAAACCGCGCGATTGCGGCGAGAATTCCACCTTTTCGTATTGGTACACACCGAGGTCGGACAGCACGAATTCCGACCAGTCCTGGTGATAGTTGCCAAAGTAAATCAGGCGCAGGCGGTCGCACAGCGCTTGCAGGCCGATACGGTACAGCACGTCGCCGGAGGCCGGATGCCAGGTGGAAAACGGTTTATTGTCCGCATGCTGCTCGCGCAAGGCTTCCAGCTGCTCGGCCTTGCGCGCCGCCTTCAGGGGCGCGGCGAGGCCGAAGGCCTGGGCGATTTCCCCTTTCAGCAGTTGCTCGAACAGCGCATCGATCGAGATGGCGGGATCGGCCTCGACCCAGCCCGTATCGAGCAAGGGCAGGGCGGCGGCGCGCGTGTCGCCGATTTCCGGGTAATTGAGCTTGCTGGCGCGAAATAGGCAGCCTTTGCGCATGACGAGGCGCACGAACAGCGCGCGCGACGGCTGCGGCAATGCGCCGAATGCGGCGATGAACTGCGTTTCCTCAAGACTCAGCAGATCGGCGTAACGCGCGCTGATCCAGCTCAGCACGTCCTGGAAATTGTCCAGATAGTACAGGGGATTTTCCAGGACTCTCAGCATGGGGATGGTAATAGGGCAAGTGGCAAGGCGATGGTTTTTACTGTGTTTATATACAGTTTAAACCTTCCGCCGCCGCTTGCCCAGCGAATTATGTTCAGCCAGCCGTGCTGTAGGCGAAACAGCTGTCGAACTTTTCGTAGGGAATCAGGTCGGCGCGCAGGCCGGCCAGTTCTATATCGGTCAGCAAGCCCCGATGCGCCTCTTTTCTTCCTTTGGGCAGATTGATCTCGTAATCGACGATGTCCCTTGCCAGCAAAGTCTGCAACACTTCAGCTTGCCGCGCCGTCAGGTAGCGCGCATGCGTGCCCAGGGTGTTTGTCAGTTGCTCCCTGAATGCATCATCGCTGACCTCGTTGTAGGTATCCTGGTCCGCCATGCTGTTCAACAACATGTGAAACACGAAGTCGTGCAGGTTTTTCGCCAGGTACTGGGCTTCATTCTGGTCATGCCACAGCAGCACGATCGGTATCTCGCCGTCCTGCTCGCTGGAAGCGAAAAAACAGTAATGGTCGCCCGCGCCCGTTTGCGCGAACGGGATGAACTGCAAGGCGGGGTCGATCTGCCGATAATCGTCCGCGTCGCGCAAGGTGTCCGCTGCTTCGGCAACGGCCTCGATATTGAGCAATTCGAAATCATCGGCATGCAGCAGCAGGGTAGGTTTATCTTTTAATGTGGGATAGACCAGCTTGTACCAGTCGGGGCCATATTCGCCCACGGCCAGCATGCCGTCGCGCTCCAGCTGGCGGTACAGCGAAGGGTAAGTAAAGCCGTGTTGCTGTTCCATTTCTGACAGTGTCATGTTTGCCCTGTTAATCGTGAAATCGTGATTCATGTTGGCATGATAGCCGAGGCGGTGTCTGGCACGCTTCACGGCGGTAATGATGGGCATCATTCATAAACATTTAAGTTTGCTGGTGTGGCATGGTCACGTATGCTTGCCAGATTGAAATCCGCCAAACCCGCATGAAAAACATCATCCTGATTTCCGCCGCCTGTCTGCTGGCGCTGCTGTCGACCATCGGCGCCTCGCTGCCCTATCCGATCCTGCCGCCGCTGTTCGCCGCCGAGGCGCCGAATGCCTTCAACAATTTCCTCGGCTTGCCCTCCAAATTGCTGTTCGGCCTGGCGCTGACCATCAACCCGCTGGGCTTGCTGATCGGCTCGGCCTTGCTGGGGCCGCTGTCGGACCGCTATGGCCGCCGTCCCTTGCTGATGCGCACGGCCGTGGGCGCCGCCATCGGCCATGCGATTACGGCCTGGGCGCTGGTGATCCAGTCCTATCCGCTGTTTATTGTCGCCCGTTTCATCACGGGTTTGCTGGAGGGAAACGGTGCGGTAGCGCGCGCCATGCTGGCCGACCAGCTGACGGGACCGCTGCGCCTGCGCGCCATGTCGTGGCTGAATGGCGCGTTTTATCTGGGCTGGCTGGTGGGCCCGATCCTGGCGGGCGCGACCCTGCATTGGGGCGTGACGGTGCCGTTCTGGATCGCTGCCGCCGCCCTGATGCTCGTCGCCGTGCTGGTGGCCGTGGGCTTGCCGCGCGAAACGCCTTCGCTCTTGACGACGTCGTGGTGGCAAGTCGCGCGCGACCGCCATTCGCTGAACTTGCTGCGCCATGAGGAGCTGCGCACCCTGTTCATCGTGCAACTGGCGTTCACTTGCGGCGTGGCCAGTTTTTACGAGTTTTACCCGCTGTGGCTGGTCGAGACGGCCGCTTACCATGCACAGGAGATTGCCTGGGTGAATGTGGGTTTGTGCGGCACGATGACCATCACGTCCTTGCTGGCGGGCGGGCCCAGCCGCCATGCGCCCTTGCTGCGCGCCAGCTGGTATGCCTGCGGCGTGGCGCTGGCCGTCGGAATTTTGGCGCTGGGCAATATCTGGGTGGGCATCGCCGCCATCGTGCTGTTCGGCATACCGAATGCGCTGTACAACACGGTGATCCAGGGCTGGTGCGCCGAGCGCTTCAGCGCGCACGGGCAGGGTGCCGTGATGGGCTTGCTGGCCACCACCTTTTGCATTGCCAACATCGTTGTCGCCCTGAGCGGCTCCGTGCTGACCTTGATCGACACGCGCCTGATCCTCGTTGCGGGCGCCGTGTCCGCCGCCTGGGCCGCGTGGCGCATGGTGGCCTGGCGCCGGCAGCTGGACGGCGCCGTGGGCGCCAAGGCATGCGAGGATTTCTGCAGCTAGGAGTTGGCTATCTTTCGGCGGGTATTTTTGGGGGGGGATATCTGCTGGAGGGGGGCGGTGCGGGTACTGGATCGTGCCGGTGGATTCGTTGTAGGTCGGGTAGGTCGGATTAGCGCGCAAGCGCGTAATCCGACATCACCGTTAGCGCCAACAATACGTCGGATTACGCGCGGCGTTGCCGCGCTAATCCGACCTACATCGCTTACTTTTTAGCCGCCTTCGGCTTGGCCGCCGGCGCCGCCTTTTCAGCCGCAGCTTGCGCGCCCGCCGTGGCTTGCGCCACTTGCGCGCTGGCCTTGGCAATTTGATCTTCCACGGTTTTCACGGCTTGCTTCGTGGCCTTGGTGACTTGCTCGTAGCCGAGGAAGGCATTGTCGATGGCGGCCTTGACGATGGCCACGGCGTTTTCCGAGCCTGGCGGCACGTTTTTCGTGACGTCGTAGATCAGGGCGCTCAAATTGCTTTTCGCTTCGGCCACATGGGCTTCGGCGGCCGTGGTGAATTCCGTGTGGATTTCCTTGATGATGTCGTCGAGTTGCTGTTTATACGCTTTCGCGCCGGCCACGCCCGGTTGCAGCTGGGCGGCGGCGGCGGCCATGGCGGCCTTCGGATCCTTGGCCTGGCTGATTTCCTTGCCGGCGGCAAGGCCATCCTCGATGCCGGACTTGGCGGTGGCCATGTTCAGCGCCAGCACCTGTTCCACGCCTTGCACGGCCTTGGAGGTGAGGGTGTTGAAGGTCATCAGCTGGAATTCAAACAGGGCCTTGGTGGCCGATGCGAATTGTTCGGGATTCGTAAACATGTGGTCTCCTCGGTTTGAATAGATACGTTCTTATCGTTCCATACTCTTTCGACGCCGCAATGCCATCGCTTGCTCTCAAGCCGGTGCCCCGTGTGGTCATGGCCCCATTATTTAACAAGCGCCGGTTTTTCGCAACGGCTATCTTTGTAGGGGCCAGAGGCCAGTTCCCAGCCAAATCCCAAGGTCGATTGGGCGCACGACAGGGTGCCGTCGACCTTGCTGCGCCACTGGTACCAGGGCGCCGGTCCGGCCATTGCGCAGGCGCAGGCGGCCAGCAGGGCCGTGGCGATCAGGTATTTCATGGGTGCTCCGAAAGAAAAGCCTGCGGGCATTGTAGCGTGCCTGCCATTCAGGGGGCGGGCGATTGCGGCGCGGCGGCGGGCAGCTGCAGGGTGAAGGTGGTGCCGCTGCCGGCGCCGGTGCTGCTGATGGCGTCGATATGGCCGCCCAGCACGCCCGTGACGATGTTGTGCGCCACATGCAGGCCCAGGCCCGAACCACCGGAACCGAGCTTGGTCGTGAAGAAGGGGTCATAGACATGCACCAGGTCGTCGGCGGCGATGCCCACGCCCGTATCGCTGATGGACAGGTTGATCGTCTGCCCGTCGTCGCTGCTGGACGCGGTGATGGCGATATTGCCACCGCTGCGGCCCTCGAAGGCATGGCGCAGGCAGTTTTCCAGCAGGTTGCTCAGCACCTGGCCCAGTGGACCGGGGTAGCTGTCCATGGCCAGACCGTCCGGCACGTCTTGCGTCAGGCTCAGGCCGGCAGCCTTGAGGGGCGTGGACATGGGCAGCATCAGTTCGGCGACGAACTGGCGCAGCAGGAAATGGCGGCGCTGCGAGCTGGCGCGGTCGACGGCGATCTGCTTGAAGCTCGAGACCAGGTCGGCGGCGCGCTGCAGGTTGCGCAGCATGATGGCGTCCGCCTCGCTGGCCTGGGTCAGGTAGGCGCCCAGTTCGGAGCGGCGCAAGCCATCGAGGAAGCTGGCCTGGATTTCGCGCGTGCGCTCGGCCATGGTGGTGGCCACCACCAGGCCGTTGCCGATCGGCGTATTGAGTTCATGCGCGATGCCGGCCACCAGCGCACCGAGCGCGGCCAGCTTGTCGCGGCGCACCAGTTCTGCTTGCGTGATGGACAGGTTTTCCAGTGCCGCGGCCAGTTCCAGGTTGGTTTGCTCCGATTGTTCCTTGGCCTGCGTCAGGGCCGCCGTGCGTACGGCCACCAGCTCTTCCAGGTGGGCGCGGTGGCGCTGCAGCTCGCGTTCGTGGCGCATGCGACTGATGGCGATGCCGGCCAGGTCGCTTGCCGTGTCGATCAGTTCCAGGTCGCGCGCATCGGGCTGGCGCACTTCGCGGTAGTACATGGCGAAAGAGCCGAGCACGCTGCCATCCTGGCCGAAGATGGGGCGCGACCAGCAGGCGCGCAAACCGAACGGTGCGGCCAGCTCGCGGTAGGGCGCCCACAGCGGATCGCGCATGATGTCGCTGACCACCACCGGTTCGCGCAGGAACATGGCCGTGCCGCAAGAACCCACGCCGGGGCCAATGGCCACGTTTTCGAGCAGGGCCATGTACTCGGGCGGCAGGCTGGGGCCGGCCGCGCTGTGCATGTGGATGCCGTCGTCGTCGAGCAGCATGATGGAACAGAGCACGCCGCGCGACTGGCCTTCGATCAGCAGCAGCAGCTGGTTCAGGGTGGGGGTCAGGGGCGCGCCCTTGGCGACCATCTCCAGCAAGGCGCTCTGGCCCGCGCGCATCGCTTCGGCAAGGTTGCGTTCGGTCAAATCGATGATGCGCGCATGCACCAGCTGGCGGCCCGGCACGGACAGGCGCATCAGCCGGATTTCGCAGGCGATCGGGTGGTTGTCGCGGTGGCAGCAGCTGGCGCGGAAGACG
The DNA here is from genome assembly GCF_003096775.1 of Janthinobacterium sp. 78. NCBI lineage: Bacteria > Pseudomonadati > Pseudomonadota > Betaproteobacteria > Burkholderiales > Oxalobacteraceae > Janthinobacterium > Janthinobacterium sp. 78. The sequence goes on from NZ_QENT01000001.1 coordinate 2,492,422, forward strand.
ACGATCTTGCCTTGCAAGGTATCGCGGATCTTTTCTTCCAGCAATTGCGGCGAGGCGCGGCCATCGCTCTGATGTTTGGGGAACAGCGGCTCCATGCCGCCTTGCAGCAGCTCGGCCAGCGGCATGTCGAACAGTTCTTCGGCCAGGTGGTTGGCGTCGATCAGCAGGCGGTTGTCGATATCGAACAGCAGCACGGCATCGGGCGAGCCGGCCAGGATGGAGTGGTAATTGACTTCCAGCGTTTGCGGATGCAGGGGGCGCGGCGGTGTGGCAAGGGTGGCGGAAGGGCGGGCGGCGGACGCCTCGGCCTTGTGCAGCGCCAGTTCCATGAGGATTTTTTCCGCCACATCGCGCGCATTGAAGGGCATCTTGATGTAGTCGGAAGCACCGGCGCCCACGCTGCGCCCCTGTTCTTCGGCGCTGGGGGTTGCTGACATCAGCAGCAGGGGCACGCCATGGCGTCCGCCCGCATTGCGCAGGCGCATGCAGGTGGCGCCGATATTCGTGCCGGCCAGGGCCGCGTCGAGCAGGATCAGGTCCGTGCCGCCAGCGGCCAGTTCCACACCTTCGTCGATATCGCCCGCCAGTCCCGTGCCCAGATTATGCCGGTCCAGCACATACAGCAGTTCGCGCACATCGTTCGGCGAATTGCTGACCAGTAGCACGTTGGCCCGGTCGGCGATGGAAGAAATCAACTGATTCATGATGTCGCGTCCTTACGCGTATTGTGAGGCTAGTATTACATCAAGGCAAGGAGGAGTAAACGATAATTCTTGATGGTCAAAAGCAATGCGTTTGCGCGCCGTGTTACGCTGCGTTTTGTGCGTACGGCAGCGCGAGTTCGGCGCGCGCCTGTTCGATGCGCGGGTAATTATCTTCGATCCAGTCGACCAGCACGGCCAGGCGTTCGGCCGCTTCGCGTCCCAGCGGCGTGAGGCTGTATTCCACCTTGGGCGGTATCACCAGATAGGCCTGGCGCAGCACGAAGCCGTCGCCCGCCAGCGCTTCCAGGGTTTGCGCCAGCATTTTTTCGCTGACCCCGCCCACTTCGCGGCGCAGTTCGCTGAAGCGCCGCGTGCCGCTCAGCAACAATACCAGTACCAGCACGGCCCAGCGGCTGGTCAGGTGGCTGAGCACGGCGCGCGACGGGCAGGCGGCTGCCAGCAGATGCGCTCCCTGGTTTTGCCGGGCGAGGGCGGCGCGCAGGCTGGCGCCGGGGGTGTCTGTGGACATGATAGTTGGCCTTAACAATTGTCGTTTTAATTCATACTTACCAAAAGGTACGTACTTACAATAAGTAAGTAATACTCCTATTATAGGGTTTTACCACCCACGTACCAAGGAGAAATCATGATTGTCATCACCGGCGCCACAGGCAAGCTGGGCCAGCACGTCATCGCCAGCCTGCTCACATCCGTTCCCGCAGCCAGCATCATCGCCGCCGTGCGCAATCCGGCCAAGGCCGCCAACCTGCTGGCACTGGGCGTGCAAGTGCGCCAGGCTGACTACAGCGATGGCGCCAGTCTCGACGCGGCGTTCAAAGGTGCAACGAAGATTTTGCTGATTTCGTCGAGCGAAGTGGGCCAGCGTGCGCAGCAGCACCAGAACGTCATCGATGCGGCCAGGCGGGCCGGCGTGGCCCTGCTGGCCTACACCAGCGTGTTGCGCGCCGACACGTCGCCGCTGGGCCTCGCTGCCGAGCACGTTATTACGGAAGCGGCGATTCGCGCGTCCGGCCTGGCGTACACTTTCCTGCGCAACGGCTGGTACCTGGAAAACCATACGGAACACCTGGCGCCCGTGCTCGAGCATGGTGTGGTGCTGGGCGCGGCGCAAAACGGGCGTTTTTCGTCCGCCGCGCGTCTTGACTACGCAGCCGCCGCTGCCGCCGTCCTGACGGCCGACAAACCGCAAGCCATCTATGAACTCGCTGGCGACCAGAGCTTTACCCTGGCCGAATATGCGGCCGAAGTGGCGCGCCAGTCGGGCAAGGCGATTGTGTATAACGATTTGCCGCAGGTTGACTTCAAGGCGGCGCTGGTGGGCGTGGGCGTGCCGGAAGGCTTTGCCGATCTGCTGGCCGATTCCGATGCGGGCGCGGCCAGGGGTGGCCTGGAAGACCATGGCAAGCAATTGAGCGCGCTGATTGGCCGTCCGACGACGCGCCTGCTTGACGCCGTGAAGGCGGCGCTGGCCAAGTAAGGGGAGGGTGCCGCGGGTCGGGAAGACTGCGCGGCATTCTGGAATGAAAAAGGCCGCAAACTCGTGAAAGTTTGCGGCTTTTTTGCGAATTAGGTAATGGTGCCCACGAAGGGACTCGAACCCCTACACCCGAAGGCACATGGACCTGAACCATGCGCGTCTACCAATTCCGCCACGTGGGCACTGATGCTGCTACTACTTGCTACTGTATCTCACTACTGTACTGCGGACTACAACGAAAACAGCTCGTTGCTGGTGGTGCCCACGAAGGGACTCGAACCCCTACACCCGAAGGCACATGGACCTGAACCATGCGCGTCTACCAATTCCGCCACGTGGGCATTGTGCTGCTTGTTACTACTATCTTGCTACTGTACTGCGGATCACAACAATCAACAACTTGTTGCTGGTGGTGCCCACGAAGGGACTCGAACCCCTACACCCGAAGGCACATGGACCTGAACCATGCGCGTCTACCAATTCCGCCACGTGGGCATTGTTACTGCTTGCTGCTTGTCGCTGCGTGTTCTGCAGCGAGGACAAAATCATAAGGGCTGGCGCGCATTCGGTCAATCAACATTTTGCACTTTTCTTCAAGAAACATGTTTTTTCGCCTGAAAACGGCTGCTCCCTATGAAAAAAGCTCAAATCTGCCTCTTTTTTCAGCGTTTTCTTGCAGGTTTCTGTCTGCGGCCATGTCTGGCGACCTGCTTGCCGGGAGGCGAGGGCTTTTCGCTGCGGAAATGAAAAAAGCCGCAAACTCGTGAAAGTTTGCGGCCTTTTTGCGAATTAGGTAATGGTGCCCACGAAGGGACTCGAACCCCTACACCCGAAGGCACATGGACCTGAACCATGCGCGTCTACCAATTCCGCCACGTGGGCACTGATGCTGCTGTATTACTTGTTGCAAAATAACTTAGCAACAATTCTGCTATTATAGCGACTTGAAGAGTTTTGCGCCAGATGAGCTTTCGCTCCGTACTGCACATCAACCCTGTACCGCTTTCCTGCAACTGCATTCCCGTGAGGGTTTGTCGCTGCAAGAGACCAGGATTATAGAGCAATATTTGCCGAAGTCAAATGCATTGCGCAGCTTTTCTCCTTTTTTTCATCGGCGGGCGTCTTGTACTGTTTCCGACACGCTGTCCGTTAGGCAAACCAAGGCGTCCTCCGGTACACTACCGCACATCACCGTGTCAATATTGACGGTGATGTCATCGGTCTTTGTCTTCCGTTTGATCACTGTCAATAACAACTATAGAAATACTTTTGAGCCAAAATACCCACACCATCCCCAGCCGGGAGGACATTCTCGGCATATTCCGCAGCGTCAACGCGCCTCTTGACCCGCAGTCTCTCGGGAAAACGCTGCAAGTGCATGCCGATTCCATGGATGTCCTGGTCCGTCGCCTGAAGGCGATGGAGCGCGACGGCCAGCTCAAGTCTGACGCCAGCGGTGTTTTCAGCCTGGCCGACCAGAGCGCGCTTGTCGCCGGTCGCGTCACCAGCCACCGCGATGGCTTCGGCTTTGTCATTCCCGACGACGCCAGCGCCGACCTGTTCCTGCCTGAGAAAGAAATGCAGAAAGTACTGCATGGCGACAAGGTCATGGCCCGCATCGTCGGCACGGATCGCCGCGGCCGCCCGGAAGGCACGATCGTCGAAGTCACTTACCGCGCCAATAGCCACGTGATCGGCCGTCTGATCCAGGAAAACGGCACCTGGGTCGTGGCGCCGGAAGACCAGCGCATCGGTCAGGACATTTTAGTCACCGGTTCGGTGGGCAAGGCGAAAGCCGGCCAGATCGTCAGCGTCGAGCTGACCGAGCAACCGATGCGCTTCAAGCAGCCTGTCGGCAAGATCGTCGAAGTGCTGGGCGCCCTGGATGACCCAGGCATGGAAATTGAAATTGCCGTGCGCAAATTCAATGTGCCGCACATTTTCTCCGCCGCCGCCCTGAAGCAAGCAGAAAAACTGCCGTTCGAAGTGCGCGACGCCGACCTGAAAGAGCGTGTCGACTTGCGCGACGTGCCACTTGTCACCATCGACGGCGAAGACGCGCGCGATTTCGACGATGCCGTGTATTGCGAACCCGTCAAGATCGGCCGCGCCAACTGCTTCCGCCTGATCGTGGCGATTGCCGACGTCAGCCATTACGTGAAGCCGAATGACGCGCTCGATATCGATGCGCTTGAGCGCAGCACGTCCGTGTATTTCCCGCGCCGCGTGATTCCGATGCTGCCGGAAAAACTCTCGAATGGCTTGTGCTCGCTGAACCCGGCAGTCGACCGTCTGACCCTCGTCTGCGACGCCGTCGTCAGCGACAAGGGCGAACTGAAGGCGTACCAGTTCTACCCGGCCGTGATTCACTCTGCCGCGCGCCTCACGTATGACGAAGTCGCTGCCGTGCTGGGCAACACCAAAGGACCCGAAGCGGCACGCCGCGCGGACATCCTGCCGCACCTGCAAAACCTGGATGCCGTCTACCGCGCCTTGCTGAAAGCCCGCACGGAGCGGGGCGCCATCGATTTCGAGACGACGGAAACGTATATCGTCTGCAATAGCGCCGGCAAGATCGAAAAGATCATCCCCCGCACGCGCAACGAAGCGCACAAGATCATCGAAGAGTGCATGCTGGCGGCCAACGTCTGCGCGGCCGACTTGTTGCTGCGCAATAAGCATCCAGGCACTTACCGCATTCACGCCAGCCCGACCAAGGAAAAGCTCACGCAAGTGCGCACCTTCCTCAAGCAGGTTGGCCTGAACCTGACGGGCGGCGACACGCCGTCGGCCTCGGATTACCAGACCCTGATGCAGCAGATCAAGCTGCGTCCCGACGCGGCCCTGCTGCAAACGATGTTGCTGCGCTCGATGCAGCAAGCCGTCTACAGCCCCGACAATATCGGCCACTTCGGCCTGGCGTACGAGGCGTATGCCCACTTCACCAGCCCGATCCGCCGCTATCCCGACCTGCTGACGCACCGCGCCATCAAGGCCATCTTGCAAGGCAAGAAATACGAGCCGAAGCTGTCCGATAAGGTCGTGTTGAACACCAACGTGTCGAACGCCACGCGCAAGCAGCAGGCGAAGGACAAGGCCGACGGCAAGCCGAAGAAGACGGACCTGACGATCTGGGACGCGCTGGGTGTGCATTGCTCGGCCAACGAGCGCCGCGCCGACGAAGCGTCGCGCGACGTGGAAGCCTGGCTGAAGTGCTACTTCATGCAGGACAAACTGGGCGAGGAATTCACCGGCACCATCACCGGCGTGACCACCTTCGGCGTGTTCGTGCAACTCGACACCCTGTTTGTCGAAGGCCTGGTGCACGTCACCGAGCTGGGCACCGACTACTTCCAGTACGACGATGCGCGCCATGAATTGCGCGGCGAACGCACGGGCAAGCGTTATCAATTGACCGACCGTCTGACGGTGCAAGTGGCAAGAGTCGACCTGGAAACACGCAAGATCGACCTGCGCCTGGTGACCGATGCGGAACTGGCGGGCGAAGAAGCGCCAGCCAAGCCGAACGGCGGCGGCAAGCGCAAGGGCGAAAAGAAATCGATGCTCAAGCCCGGTCCTGCGACCGAGCAGCGCCATGAGATCAAAGCCAGCGTCAGCAACGGTGGCAAACCCGGCAATGGTTCCGGCGGTCGTTCCAACGGCGCCAAGGCGCAAGCCAAGCCTGCAGCCAAGGCCGTCCTGAAGGAAGCCCCCAAGGCGGCAGCCCCCAAGGCCGCCGCGCCGAAGCGCAGCAAGAAACCTGCTGCGGCACCTGCCGCAGCGGCACCACGTGCAGCAAAAACTGTATCAAAAACAAGCAAAAGCAAGCGATAAAAGAAGCGATAACACATGAAGAATAAAATGATTTTCGGCTTCCACGCCGTCACCTCGCGCCTGCGTCATGAAGCGTCGTCCGTGGAAGAAATTTTCGTCGATGCCAGCCGCGTCGATGGCCGCATGAAAGACATGATCGCCGCCGCCAAGGCTGCCAACGTGCGCGTCATGCCCGTCGATTCGTCGCGTCTGGACAAGATCGTCGGCACGCGCCGCCACCAGGGCGTGATCGCCTTTGCGTCGCAGTTGTCGCTGGCGCGCAATCTCGATGAGCTGCTGGACGCCATCGACGGCCCGCCGCTGCTGTTGATACTCGACGGCATTACCGACCCGCACAACCTGGGCGCCTGTCTGCGCGTGGCCGACGGCGTCGGCGCACATGCCGTCATCGTGCCGAAGGACCGCGCCGTGGGTTTGAATACCACGGCCGCCAAGGTCGCCAGCGGCGCCGCCGAAACCGTCCCGTACATCACCGTGACGAATCTGGCGCGCACCATGCGTGAATTGAAAGAGCGTGGCATCTGGCTGATCGGTACCACCGACGATGGCGAAAAAGGCTTGTATGAAGCCGATTTCACGGGCCCGACGGCCCTCGTCATGGGTTCCGAAGGTGAAGGCATGCGCCGTTTGACGCGCGATACCTGCGACATCCTCGTCAGCATCCCGATGTTCGGCTCCGTCGAGAGTCTGAACGTGTCGGTCGCCTCCGGCGTGTGCCTCTACGAAGCCCGCCGCCAGCGCATCGCGCTGGAGCCGAAATAAGAGTACAAGTCCTCGGCGTGCCGTTTGCTTGATCTATTTTTACCCCAAAAGCAAATCCTGGGGTCGTACCCTCAGGGTACGACCCCGGCACTTTCGCCGTTGGGTTGAGTGCATTTGATCAGCCGCCGCCCTTGAGGCGGCGGTTGTTTATCTGCCTCTCCGGCAGCACGCCGCCGAATACGCTACCATTTGCGTTCCACCTTATCCATTGTCATTATGTTCCACCACCTGCGCGAAGATATCAACAGCATCATTGAACGTGACCCCGCCGCCCGCAATGGCTGGGAGGTGCTGACCTGTTATCCGGGTTTGCACGCCATCGTCATGCATGGCTGGGCGCACTGGTGCTGGAAGCGGCACATGAAGTGGGTGGGGCGCTTCATTTCCTATATCGCCCGCATCATCACGGGCATCGAGATCCATCCGGGCGCCGTCATCGGCCGGCGCGTCTTCATCGACCATGGCTTCGGCGTGGTGATCGGCGAGACGGCCGTCGTCGGCGACGACTGCACCATCTACCAGGGCGTCACTTTGGGCGGCACCTCGCTGCACAGCGGAAGCAAACGCCATCCGACCCTGGAGCGCGGCGTCATCGTCGGCGCCGGCGCCCAGGTGCTGGGCAGTTTTACCGTGGGCGAGTACGCCAAGGTGGGCTCGAACGCGGTGCTGTTGAAACCCGTGCCGTCCGGCGCCACGGCCGTCGGCAACCCCGCGCACATCGTGCAAAAGGATGTCAGCGCCTTGCGCGAGGGCAGCACGGCGCACCTGTTCGCCGCGTATGGCGTCACGCCGAACGGCGACGATCCGCTGTCGAAAGCCCTGCAGGGCTTGATCACGCATGCCGTGGCGCAGGAGCAGCGCATCGAAACCATCGTCGCCACCCTGAAGGCGGCGGGCATCTGCTGCCAGGCTGTGCCTGAGTGTGATAAATTTGATTCTGAGCAAATGAACAAGCTGGTTGATTAAGGATACAGGCATGACTACAGACGTAAACATAGCTGAAAACGCAGCAGAAAAAAGCAGTGACAATCCGAATCTGCTCGACCCCTTCGAGATCCGCGTGCTGGCCGTGCTGGCCGAAAAGGAAGCGCTGACGCCGGACAGCTATCCGCTCTCCCTGAATGCCCTGACGAACGGCTGCAACCAGCTGTCGAGCCGCGACCCCGTCATGGCCCTGTCCGAGGAAACCGTCTACGACGTGCTGCAGCGTTTGATGCAGCGCAAGTTCGTCAACGGCATCACGCAGGCCGGTGCCAGGGTCGCCAAGTATGAACACCGCATGCGCATCAAGTGGTCGCTGGAACAGGATAAACTGGCCATCCTGACGATCTTGATGCTGCGCGGCTTGCAGACGGCGGGCGAGATCCGCAGCCGCAGCGGCCGCGTGCATGAATTCAAGTCCGTGGCGGAAGTGGAATCCGGCCTGCAATTTTTGATCGACAAATATCCGCCGCTGGTGGCCAAGCTGGCTGTCGCTCCCGGCGCCAAGGAGCCGCGCTACGGCCATTTGCTGGGCGGCGAAGAAGCGCTGGCGCAGATCGAGACGGCGGCCGGTTTCGCCGGCGCCGTCAGCGCGCCGCAGCAGGGCAGCAGGGTGGCCCAGCTGGAACAGGAAGTGCTGCAATTGCGCAGCGACTTCGATGGCCTGGCGGCGCAATTCGAAGCGTTCCGCAAGCAGTTCGAGTAAGGCGGCATCGGCGCGTGACGTTTTCCTTCCTGTGCCGCTCCTGCGGCGAAACCCACACGGGCATGCCCAGCTTCGGCGCCGATGCGCCGTGGCTGTATGAGCAGATGGCGCCTGCAGAGCGCGAAGCGCGCTGCCAGCTCGACAGCGACGCCTGCATCGTCGATGAAGCGCACTGTTTCGTGCGCGCCACCATCGACATCCCCGTGCATGGCTCGGATGAGCCGTTCAGCTGGGGCGTGTGGGTGTCACTGAGCGGCGAGAGCTTCGACTCTTGGGATGCCTGCTTCAATGACGCGCAGCGGGCGCACATCGGCCCCTTCTTCGGCTGGCTGAGCACGCAGCTGCCCGTTTACCCGGATACCCTGAACCTGAAAACCCGCGTCCACCTGCGCGACGATGGCGTGCGCCCATCCATCGAGCTGGAGCCGACGGAGCATCCGCTGGCCATCGAACAGCGCGACGGCATCACGGCAGAGCGGGTGGCCGAGCTGTATGCGCGGCTGGTGCATGGCGCGTGACAGGCCCGGCTTTGCAGCCGCTCCCTGTCAGTGCGCTCATGTTTCCGGTATCATTCGGCATGAATACTATTTCCTTCCAACCGTTTGTTATTGGTGTCGCTGGCGGCAGCGGCAGTGGCAAGTCCACCGTATCCCAACAAGTGCTGGCGTCGTTTGGCGCTGACATGGTCTCCGTCGTGATGCAGGACGATTACTACTGCGACCAAACCCATCTCTCCCCTGAAGTCCGGCGCCAGCAGAATTACGACCATCCGCAGGCGTTCGAATGGTCTTTGCTGGTGCAGCATATCCAGGCCTTGCGCAATGGCGAAGCCATCGAGATGCCCGAGTACGACTTCACGCTGCACAACCGCTCCAGCCGGACCATTCGCGTCAAACCGGCGCCGGTGATCGTCATCGAAGGCTTGTTTGCCTTGTATGACGAAGACTTGCGCAACATGATGTCGCTGAAGATCTTTGTCGATACGGCCTCCGACGTGCGCTTCATCCGCCGCATGCAACGCGATATCACGGAACGCGGCCGCTCGGTGGAAAGCGTCATCGAGCAGTATCTGGAAACCGTGCGCCCCATGCACAAGCAATTCATCGAACCGACCAAGCGCAATGCCGATGTCATTTTGCCGCATGGCGCGAATGGCCCCGCCGTCGACATGATCACCGCCAAGGTGGCCAGCGTGATCGGCCAGCTGACGCGGGCCTGATTCCCGCCGGCCAGCTGCGCGTATGCCGGGCTGGCATACGCGCAGGGCGCCACCCAGCTCAGCCTTCTTCGCGCCAGCTGCGCAGGCGGATGGCGGCGTAGAGCATGGCGGCGCCGGCGGCGGCTCCCAGCCATGCCGCTGGCATGGCCAGGCTGGACCAGGAGTTGGCGAAGATGTCGATGCGCGCCATCTGCGAGCCTGGTCCCATGGTGTTGATGTGTGGCAGCAGTCCCGGCTCGAACAGGTACCAGCTGCCTGGAATCGTGCCCAGCAGGGCGCGCGCGATCACGTTCATTTGTATCCAGCCGATATCGGCTTCCGTCATGCTCAGCTTGCCGACCCAGACGGTCAGGACCAGCAGCAGCAGTGGCACGCCGAGGGCCCAGAACAAGACCTTCGAGCGTGCCCAGCTCGATACCATCAGCAACCAGCCCACGGTGGGCAAGGCCCACAGGGCATAGACGGGAATCAGGCCGAACAGGCGCAGCGGGCCGAGATACAAGCCCGGCGCGGCCAGCAGTTCCGTCAAGACGTAGATGCCGTTGAGCGCCAGCACGCCGCTCAGTATCAGGATCAGCGCCAGCGAGGTCAGGCAGGCCGCGGCCACCACGATCAGCGGCGTGACGACGATGGCGATGGCCAGCTTCGACAGCACCGTTTGGGCGTCGGAGACGGGCAGCGACTTCCAGAACAGCAGGCTGCGGTCGCGGCGGTCGTCATACAGGGCGCTCAGGCAATAGAAAAATACCAGGAAGCCCAGGGCCAGGAACAGCGGCGCGGCCACGTAGGTATAGTTGTTGGCGATGGTGTCGATGATTTCCGTCCGGCGCGGGCTCAAGGTCCGGGTGTTGAAGACGGCGCTCCAGGACATTTCTTCGCCGTTGATGATCAGCGCCGTGCGCATCTTGAGCTTGGCGACGGCGCCTGCCGTCATCAGGGCGGCCAGCGCCGTCATGACGATGCCGATGATGGCGGGCGTCCACAGCAGCATGCCCTTGTGCTCCCACAATTCGCGCCGGATCAGCCATTTCATTTTGTTCACAGGGGTGATGCTCATGGGTACGATCCTTTCATGGTCGCGACAAACAGGTCCGCCAGGCTCGGCGTGTGCAATTCTCCCAGGGTGGCCAGCTGGCTGCGGGCGACGCCATCGAACAGCATCACGGACTTGCCAAAGACGCTGCGTTCGCTGATCGGCTGCAGCGCGCGCGCCGGATTCACGTGCTGCGGTCCCACCATCACTTCAATGTAGCGTTCGCCCACTTCTTCCATCGACGAGGCCAGCACGATCTTGCCGTCGCGAATGAACATCAGGTCGCTGAGGATGTGCTCGACTTCTTCGATCTGGTGCGTGGTGATGATGATGGTCTTGTTTTCATCGAAATAGTCTTCCAGCAGGTTCTGGTAAAACTGTTTGCGGTACAGGATGTCCAGGCCCAGGGTGGGTTCATCCAGGACCAGCAGCCTGGCGTCGATGGCCATCACCAGCGCCAGGTGCAATTGCACGATCATGCCTTTTGACATGCTCTTGACCCGCATCTTCGGCGCCAGCTTGGTGTGGGCCAGGTAGCGCTCGGCTTTGCTGCGGTCGAAGCGCGGATGCACGCCGGCGACAAAATCGATCGCATCGCGCACGCGCAGCCAGCCGGGCAGGATGGCCACATCGGCGATGAAACACACGTCCTCCATCAGCGCGTCGCGCTGCACGCGCGGGTCGCGTCCCAGCACGGACAGTTCGCCTTCGAAGCCCGTCAGGCCCAGGATGGCTTTCAGGGTGGTGGTCTTGCCGGAGCCGTTAGGCCCGATCAAGCCGACGATGCGCCCTGGCGCGATATCAAAGCTGATGCCATCGATGGCCACCTGCTTGCCATATTGCTTGCGCAAGCCGCGTGCGCTGATGACGCTATCGTTGTTCAATGCATTCATGCGCTCTCTCCGTGTGTGCCACTGGCGCGGCTCGCTTGCAGCAGTTGATCGAGGTCCAGGCCCAGTTGCGTGATGCGTTCCAGCATCGCCGGCCACTCTTCGCGCATGAAGCGCTCGCGTTCACTGGCCAGCAATTTATCGCGGGCGCCATCCAAGACATACATACCGAGTCCTCTGCGTTTTTCCACCAGGGCATCGTCGACCAGTTCCTGATAGGCGCGCGAAACCGTGATGGGATTCAATTGATAATCGGCCGCCACCTGGCGCACCGACGGCAGGGCGTCGCCGGACTGCAGCACGCCATCGAGCATCATGCCCACCACCCGTGCCTTGAGCTGGCGGTAGATGGGGCTATTGTCGTTCCATGCCGCGCTCATGGAATGCGCTCCGAGAAGGGCGGGGCGGTGCGGCGCGTGAAAAATGCTGTAGGCATCGAAGCTCCGTGATTTAGTTGATCGGTGTTGTAGTTAACTATAACAGTAAAAAATCGCATGTCAATACAATCTGTGTATTTTCAACATTGTTAAACGGGTAATATACTGGCTCTCGAATAATTCCATACGGCAACTATTCAGCGAAAATCTTCTTCAACAGTAATGAAAGCAACGATGAGAATGAAGTGCATGGAGAAACAGAATCTGTTCGGGCGCGCGGCCTGCGGCGTCACCTTGTTAATCGGACTGAGCGCCTGCGGCGGCGGTTCCGGTGATTCCAGCGATGCTGGTGCGCCGGTCGTGACGGTGGCTGAAGCGCCTGGCTACCTGGTAGGCGGCACGGTCAGCGGCTTGGTGCCCGGCGCCCAGGTGGTGCTGGCCAACGGCAGCGACAAAGTCACCGTCAGCGCCAACGGCGCCTTTCACTTTGCGGGCAAGCTGGCACCGGGCGCCAGCTACGATGGCAAGATCGACAGCACGTCCGAGGGCCTCGGTTGCAGCATCGCCAAGGGCGCGGCGACGGTGGGCAATGCCGACGTCGACACCTTGGCCGTGCGTTGCCTGCCCGTCGTGCTGGCCGGCGTGCAGGAAAAAATCCAGAATGTGTCCGGCATGGTGCAAGATGCGGCCGGCAACTATTACATCGCCGATGCTGTGCGACAAGTCATCCATAAGGTCACGCCGGCCGGCGCCTTGAGCGTGTACGCGGGCATCTCCGGCAAGCCGGGCGCCGACGATGGCGCCGCTGCGGCAGCCACCTTTCACATGAGTATCGGTTTCTCGGTCCTGGCCATCGACCGTGCAGAGAATCTGTATCTCTTCGACAATTGCAATGCACTCTTGCGCAAGATTACGCCAGCCGGCGTGGTCAGCACGGTGGCGGGGCAGCGCAGCGCAGCCTGCGATTGGTCCGCCCCGGAAGCGGTGGTCGCCGATGGACAAGGCGCGCAGGCGCAATTCGGCTGGATGATGGGCATGGTCATCGATAGCAATGGCGATATCCTGCTTGCCGATTTTACGGGCCAGGCCATTCGCAGGGTGACGCCCGGTGGCCTGGTCCGTTCCGAGAAGCTGGTCGATGGCAGAGGCGCGCGGATATACCCATCGCAACTGGCGGTCGATGCCAGCGGCACGATTTACTTCAGTGAAGGCGCTGGCAGCCGGCTATTCCGCTGGCAGTAGGGCGTGGCCATCGTGGTTGCGGGAAGCAACAAGCGCGTGAGCGCGGACGGCAAAGGCGCCGCCGCCAGTTTTAATAACATCCGTGGCATGGTGGCCGACCGTGAAGGCAATGTGCTGCTGGCCGATACCGCCTCTATTCGCCGCGTGACGGCCGATGGCAGTGTGACGACTTTGGTGGGCGGGACGGTGACCGATGCGGCGGGGGCTTCGGCTGGCTGGACGAACCTCGGTTCGCTGTTGCTGGAACCTTCCGGCAGCATGCTAGTCCACGATGCCAGCAAGCACCGTTTGAACAGGTTGGACACGGCAAAGGTGTTGTCCGCCATGCCTTTCATGCCGGGCAACAGGGGGGTGATCGAAGCTGTCGGCGGGGCGGCCCGTGTGGGATCTGTGGGGAGCTCGGGCATGTGCAGCGATCCTGCCGGCAACGTCTATTTGCTCGATATGCCAAACAAGGTGTTGCGCCGTGTCACTCCGGATGGCGCATTCAGCGTTTACGCGGGTATTGCTGGTGTCGCCGGCAGCAATGACGGGCCGCGTGCAAGCGCGACCATGTCTGGTCCTGTCGCAATCGCTTGCGACCAGGATGGCGCCGTCTATGTTGCCGACAAGGCAGCGGCTGGCACCGCGTTTAACTTGCGCAAGATCAGCAAGGATGGCCAGGTGTCGACACAGGAAGCTTTGCCTACCGGCACCGGCAAGCCTTTGCAGTATCGGCTGGCGATCGACAAGGATGGCTATATGGCCTGGCTGGGCTGGGGGCGTGACGGCATCTTCCGCCGTCCTCCCGGCGGAACGTTCTCGGCGTTTGTGTCATTTGAAGCCATGATGCGCTCGCTGGGTGAGACTGGTTACAATTGGCAACACATTGACCCGAACAGCCTGATTTTTGACAGCAAAGGCAATCTGTACTTTGACGATCATGTGCATCAAGTCGTCTTCAATGTCGATCGCGCAGGCAAGGCCAGCGTTTTTGCCGGCACCCTCAACAAGGGCAGCGGCGGCGATGGTCCGCCAGGCGTTGGGGGGCTGTCCTTTTCCGGCACGTCCAGCCTGGCTGTCGATGCGAGCGACAATCTGTACCTGAGCGGCCAGGGCTGGGTGCGCAAGATCGATGCGGCTGGCGTCATTTCCACGCCAGCCTTGGCATGGGGCCATCCTGACATCAGTATCCTCGCCTTCGGCAACGGTACCTTGTACGGTTTCACGAACCAGGCGGTACTGCAGACGCCGTTGCCTTAGGCGGTGATCTGCGCCTGCAAATTCAGCGCATTGAACAGGGCGGCCCCGGCTGCCGTGTTGTCGAAGATGCACCAGCTGCCGGCCTGCACCGGTGCGCGCTGGGCGGTGGCCAGGCTTGCCAGATAGTCGGGCGGGTAGTCCGAGTAGTAGATTCTCGGGCTGCCATGCAGGCGCAGGTAGGCCACGCTGGTGGTCGGCACATGCGGGCCCGGCTGGCCGGCGGGCGGATCGGCGCGCACGCGCGTGATGCGCTGCATCGTTAGCAGATCGGTGGCATCCGCCGCGAACCAGCTGGCGTGGCGCGCTTCGCAAGCGAGCATGCCGTCGAAGCGCTGGCGCAGCACCTGGAAAAATGCGGCGTCCACGTCCGCTTCGAAACGCAGGCTGGGCGGCAGCTGCACCAGCACGCAGCCCAGTTTATTCCCCAATTGCATGACTTCTCCCGCAAAGCGCTCCAGTTCGGCCGCACAGTCGCGCAAACGCCGTTCGTGCGTGATGCTGCGTGGCAATTTCACGCTGAAGCGGAAATGTTCGGGCACGCTGGCGGCCCAGCGCGCATACGTGGCGGGTTGGTGCGGGCGGTAGAAGGAGCTGTTGATTTCCACGCAGGGCAAGACGCGGGCATAGCGCTGCAGATGGCTGCCATCGAGGGGGAAGTGGCTGGCGGCGGCGCTGGAAAGGCTCCAGCCGGCCGTGCCGATGTAAATAGTGTGCATGGCGCCATTACAGCAAGGCCAGGCGGGCGCGGCTATCGGACAAACGCCCGTGCAGCGGTCGGCGCAAGCCTAGTCGATGATCTCGCCGCTCAGGTCATGGCGCGTGATGTTGCCGCGCGCATCGATGGCGATCCAGCCGCCGCGTGGCTGTTGCGGTGCCGTCACGTCGCATTCCCAGTCGGGCAGGACATAGCGCAAGGTTTCGTCAACTTTATGCACGGCAGGGCGGTGCGTATGGCCGTGGATCATGATGGTGCTGGCCTGTTCGGCAAACACTTGCGCGACAGCATCGGGGGTGACATCCATGATATCCATGGATTTTTCGCCATTGTGTGCGCGGCTGCTCTGGCGCAAACCATCGATGATGGCCTTGCGTTGCGCCAGCGGCATGGACAGGAACTGTTTTTGCCAGGCAGGCTGGCGCACCATGGCGCGAAACTCCATGTATTGCACGTCTTTCGTGCATTCGGCGTCGCCATGCAGCAAGACGATGCGCCGGCCGGCAATGGTGGCCACATGTGGTTCGCTGAGCAGGGTAGCGCCGGCGGCGGCGGCAAAGCCGGAGCCGACAAGAAAGTCGCGGTTGCCGGCGATCCAGTACACGTGCACGCCAGCATCGCTGACGGCGCGGATGGCGGCGGTCATGCGCGCATTGAACGGGTCTTCCAGGTCATCGTCGCCGGCCCAGTATTCGAACAGGTCGCCTAATAGATACAGCGCTTGCGCATATTGCGCATGGTGTTCCAGGAAAGAAAGAAACGCCGCGCTGGTGCGCGGGTGCGAGCTCTGCAGATGCAGGTCGGAAATAAAGAGTGCGGCAGGCATTGTCATCGTTCAACGCTCCCAAAAAGTGAAGTGCATGGAGAGGCGAAAACGCTGCAATGCCTGTTATTCATGATACCAAAGCCTGATTACGCGGCTTCGACTTTCTCGATGATGACGTCCGTCACTGGCACATCGGCGAACATGCCGGTGCGCGAGGTTTTCACGGCGCGGATGGCGTCGACGACTTCCTTGCCTTCGGTGACTTTACCGAACACGGCGTAGCCCCAGCCGTCCTGGCCTGGGTAGTCGAGGAAGCTGTTGTTCTTGATGTTGATGAAGAACTGGGCCGATGCCGAGTGCGGGTCCGACGTGCGGGCCATGGCCAGCGTGTAGGTATCGTTTTTCAAGCCGTTCTTGGCTTCGTTTTCCACGGTGGTGTCGGCAGGCTTTTGTTTCATGCCTGGCTCGAAACCGCCACCCTGGATCATGAAGCCGTCGATGACGCGGTGGAAAATCGTGTTGTCATAGTGACCGGCTTGCATGTAGGCCAGGAAGTTTGCAACCGTTTTCGGTGCTTTTTCGGCGTCCAGTTCAGCGGTGATCTTGCCCAGATTGGTGGTGATGATGACGGAGGTCATGATGATCCTTAATAAATTAGATGAAGAATGATTCGACGGCCCCCGTGGTTCAGGGCCGCAAAAACGCTATTTTACAGTTTTGCGGGCGCTGATTTGAGTAAAGTCACCGATTCGATCACCACGGGGGTGACGGGCACGTTCTGGTGCGGCCCCTTGTCGGCCACGGGCACGGCCTTGATCTTGTCGACCACGTCCATGCCACTGACGACTTTGCCGAACACCGTGTAGCCGAAGCCGTCGCGGCCAGGGTAGTCGAGCGCGCCGTTATTGTTCACGTTGATGAAGAACTGCGATGTGGCCGAATGCGGGTCGCCCGTGCGCGCCATGGCGATGCTGTAGCTGACGTTCTGCAAGCCGTTTTGCGCTTCATTTTTGATCGGGGCCTTGGTGGCTTTTTGCTTCATGTTCTTGTCGAAGCCGCCGCCCTGTATCATGAAGCCGTCGATGACGCGGTGAAATACGGTGCCCTTGTAGTAACCGCTGTTGACATACTGCAAGAAATTGGCCACGCTTTGCGGCGCTTTTTCCTGGTCCAGTTCCAGCACGATCTCGCCCATGCTGGTTTTCAGGGCCACGTGCGGCGTGGGGTCGAGGGTAGCCGAAGGGGCTGCGGGGGCGGCTGCCACGACGGCGCTACCCAGGGTGAGGCCGGCAAACAGGGTGCAAAAGCGCGCCAGGAAAGACAGGCGTTTCGATTTGATTTCTTGCATGAAGGTGTCCTTGATCGTTATTTTTCTCTAAACTTGCTTTAATGCTAAAAGAAGTGAGTTTCGGTTGAACATCGTAAAAACCTGATCCATATCGGGCCAGTATGGTTTTTATCAATGTTATACTTGACCGCTAACGCCCTAATTCTAACAAACAAGAACAACACTATAGCGGCTCGACCAGTCTTGGCGCACACGGCAGTTCAGTGGCGCGGCACCCCCGGTGTCCGCGCCTGTCTGTCGTTTTGCCAGGCTGGTGGCCGCTCCACTTGCAAAGTACGATGAGCAATCTAAAGATTTACAACACCCTGGCTCGCGAGAAGCAGGTATTCGTCCCGATGGAAGCTGGCAAGGTACGCATGTACGTCTGCGGCATGACCATCTACGACTATTGCCATATCGGCCATGCGCGCATGATGATGGCGTTCGACGTCATCTACCGCTGGCTGAAAGCCTCCGGTTTCGACGTCACGTATGTGCGCAACATTACGGACATCGACGACAAGATCATCCGCCGCGCCGTGGAAAACGGCGAGACGATTTCCCAGCTGACGACGCGTTTCACCCAGTACATGGATGAAGACACGGCCGCGCTGGGCATCTTGACGCCCGACCACACGCCGCGCGCCACCGAGTACGTGCCGCAGATGTTGCGCCTGATCGAACAGCTCGAAGCGAAAGACCTGGCTTACCAGGGGCTTGACGGCGATGTCAATTACGCTGTGCGCAACTTCCCTCACTACGGCAAGCTGTCGGGCAAGTCGCTCGACGACCTGCGCGCGGGCGAAAGAGTCGACGTGAACACGGGCAAGCGCGATCCGCTCGACTTCGTGCTGTGGAAGTCGTCGAAAGAGTCCGAGCCGGAAGAAGTCAAATGGGATTCGAAGTGGGGCCGCGGCCGCCCGGGCTGGCATATCGAGTGTTCGGCCATGTCCTGCGCCTTGCTCGGTGAACAGTTCGACATCCATGGCGGCGGGGCGGACTTGCAATTCCCGCACCACGAAAACGAGATCGCCCAATCCGAAGGCGCGTTCGGCCATACCAGCGTCAATTACTGGATACATAATGGTTTCGTGCGTCTGGACAATGAAAAAATGTCCAAGTCGCTCGGCAACTTCTTTACCATCCGCGAAGTGCTGCAAAAATTCGATGCCGAAGTGATCCGCTTCTTCATCCTGCGCGCACACTACCGCAGCCCCTTGAATTACTCGGACGTGCACCTCGATGATGCGCGCCTGTCCCTGACGCGCTTGTACACGGCGCTGGCCGACGTGGCGGTGGAAGAGGGCGCCATCGACTGGAGCGAAGCGCATGCCGTGCGCGTGCGCGACGCCATGGATGACGATTTCAACACGCCGCTGGCCGTGGCCGCCCTGTTCGACCTGGCGACGGAAGTCAACAAGAGCAAGTCGCCTTCCCTGGCGCGTCAATTGAAGGGCCTGGCGGGCGTATTTGGTTTACTGGAACGTACGCCGCAGCAATTCCTGCAAGCGACCGTCGGCGCTGCCGCCGGTGGGCAGGACGAGGCTGCCGGCATCGAGGCGGCCATCGCGGCGCGCAGCGCGGCGAAAAAGGCGCGCGACTTTGCGCAGTCCGACAAGATCCGCGCCGAACTGTTGGCGGCGGGCATCATTCTTGAAGACAAGCCTGACGGCTCGACCAACTGGCGCCGCGCATGATGCCAACGTCCAGGGAAAACGGGGAAGCCCCCAAGGTGACGGACTTGGCGCAAGTGATCCAGGTGCCGCACTACTGGGAAGAGGCGAAGATCGAGCTGATGAAGCGCGACCGCATCATGAAAAAGCTCATCCCGCAATTTGGCGACCTGCACCTGGTCGGCCATAGCGACCCGTTTACCACCCTGGCCCGTTCGCTGGTGGGGCAGCAGATCACGCCCAAGGCGGCGGATGCCGCCTGGAAAAAGCTGTTGCTGGCTTGCCCGAAATGCACGCCCTCGCAAGTGCTGAAGGCGGGCGCCGAGCAACTGTCCGCCTGCGGCTTGTCCAAACGCAAGACCGAATACATCCTTGACCTGGCAGACCATTTCAAGGCCAAGCGCGTGCACGCGAGCCAGTGGGACCAGATGGATGACGAAGCCGTCATCGCCGAACTGGTGCAGATCCGCGGCATCGGCCGCTGGACAGCCGAGATGTTTTTGATATTTAATCTGTTACGGCCGAATGTCTTGCCGCTCGACGACCCTGGTTTGATCCAGGGCATCAGCGTCAATTATTTCTCCGGCGAACCAGTTTCCCGCAGCGATGCGCGCGAAGTTTCCGCCAATTGGGAACCGTGGCGCACCGTGGCGACGTGGTATTTGTGGCGCAGTCTCGACCCTGCAGCCGCCCCTGCCGCACCCGATGCAGCCCCCGGCGCAGCAGCCGGTACGGTAAAATAAACATAGATGACGCCGCGCGCCCTGGCGCCGTGGCCGGTAAAACCTGGAGGTACAATGACTAAAACGACTTTCCTCAATTTTGAACAGCCGATCGCGGAACTCGATTCCAAGATCGAAGAGTTGCGCTTCGTGCAAGACGATTCGGCCGTCGACATCTCGGAAGAGATCGACCGCCTGGCCAAGAAGAGCCAGCAGCTGACCAAAGATATCTACGCCAAGCTGACGCCGTGGCAAGTGGCGCAGATCGCGCGCCACCCGCAGCGCCCCTACACCATGGATTACGTGAATGAAATCTTTACCGATTTCCACGAATTGCATGGCGACCGCAG
Organism: Janthinobacterium sp. 78; assembly: GCF_003096775.1. Taxonomy (NCBI): domain Bacteria; kingdom Pseudomonadati; phylum Pseudomonadota; class Betaproteobacteria; order Burkholderiales; family Oxalobacteraceae; genus Janthinobacterium; species Janthinobacterium sp. 78. Next base: position 2,512,463 of record NZ_QENT01000001.1, read on the forward strand.
CTACGCGGACGATCTGTCCGTCGTGGGCGGCCTGGCCCGCTTCAACGGCCAGCCGTGCATGGTCATCGGCCACCAGAAGGGCCGTGACACGAAAGAGCGCGCCCTGCGCAATTTCGGCATGCCGAAGCCGGAAGGCTACCGCAAGGCCATGCGCCTGATGAAAGTGGCTGAAAAATTCAACTTGCCCATCTTCACCTTCGTCGACACGCCAGGCGCCTTCCCCGGCATCGACGCGGAAGAGCGCGGCCAGTCGGAAGCGATCGGCCACAACCTGTACGTGATGGCCGAACTGAAAGTGCCGCTGATCGCCACCATCATCGGTGAAGGCGGTTCCGGCGGCGCGCTGGCCATCGCCGTGGGCGATGCCGTGCTGATGCTGCAATACTCGACCTACGCCGTGATTTCGCCGGAAGGCTGCGCCTCGATCCTGTGGAAGAGCGCCGAGCGCGCTTCCGACGCGGCCGAAGCGCTGGGTTTGACGGCGCACCGCCTGAAAGCCATGGGCCTGATCGACAAGATCATCAACGAACCGCTGGGCGGCGCCCACCGCGATCCGAAACAGATGGCGACCTTGCTGAAACGCGCACTGGCCGACACCCTGCGCCAGTTCCACGGCATGAAAACCAAAGACCTGCTGGCCGCGCGCCACGAGAAACTGCTGAGCTACGGCAAGTTCAAGGAAACCACGCCGAGCGAGTAATTTATTTAAACCCAACGGCAAATGCCGGGGTCAGACCCTCAGGGGGAATGCGCGCCAATGGCGCGTATTCCGATCCCGAAGGGACTGACCCCGGTCTTCAAGGTCTTGGGTTAACGCAAGCATAAAACACCAGGGACAGTTGGTAGTCGAGCGCACTCGGCTACCGCCTGTCCCTCTTTGCATTCCAGGAGTCATATGAAAAAGCAACAAACCGCCACCGTGCCCGATATCTTCGCCCGCGCGCTGGACGCCTGCGTGCCGCCAGCCGGCGGTTCCGTCGGCATCGCCCTCAGCGGCGGCCTCGATTCCGCAGCCCTGCTGCACCTGGCGCATGCCTGGGCGCAGGAGCACGGCGTGGCCTTGCACGCGTTTCACGTTCACCACGGCCTGAGCCCGAATGCGGATGCCTGGCTGGCCCATTGCGAACAATTGTGCGCCGGCCTGGGCATCGCCTTCGAGGCGCGCCGTGTCACGCTGGAAAAGAATGCGAAGACGGGCACGGAGGAGGCGGCCCGCAAGCGCCGCTATGCGGCCCTGGGCGAGCTGTGCGCGGCGCACGGCGTGCGCCTGCTGCTCACCGCCCACCACCAGGACGATCAGGCCGAGACGGTGCTGCTGCAATTGCTGCGCGGCTCCGGCACGGCGGGCCTGTCCGGCATGGATGGCGCCAACAGCGCGCCCGAGCTGCTGGGTAACCCGGACCTGGTGATGGCGCGCCCGCTGCTGTCCGTGTCACGCAAACAGCTCGAAGCCTACGTGGCGCAACATGCGATCACCCACATCCACGACGAGTCGAACGACGATCCCCGTTTTGCCCGCAATGCTCTGCGGCATCAGGTGATGCCCGTGCTGGCGCAGGCCTTTCCCGGTTTCCAGGAGCGCTTCGCCCGCAGCGCCCAGCACGCGCAATCGGCGCAGCGCCTGCTGACGGAACTGGCGACGCAGGATTTGCTAAATTGCCTCGATGGCGACTGCATCGAACTGGCGAAGTTGCGCGAGCTGAGCGCGGACCGCTGCTACAACCTGCTGCGCCACTGGTTCGGCACGCGCGGCTTGCGCATGCCGTCGACGGCATGGCTGGCGGAAATGCTGGCGCAATTGCTGGAAGCGCGGCCCGATGCGCAATTGCTGGTGACGCATCCCGAGTGCCATGTGCGGCGCCACCGCGACCGTTTATATCTGACGCCGAAGCTCGATGACCTGGCCGGCATGCGCGAGCGTGACGACGCGGGCATTCCCGGCCTGGAAAAGGCTGGCCAGCAATTTGTCTGGCAAGGCGAAGCGAGCCTGGCCTTTCCCGCGTATGGCGGCGTGCTGCATTTCGATGCGGTGGAAGCGGGCGGCCAGGGTATCGATATAGCCTGGTTGCAAGCGCAAACCTTGACGATCGATTTCCGCCAGGGGGGCGAGCGCCTGAAACTGGCCCTGAACCGCCCGACTAAAAGTCTGAAATACCATTATCAGGCGTTTGACGTGCCCGCCTGGGAGCGCGAACGCCTGCCACTTGTCTGTGCGGCGCAACAATTGCTGTATGCGGCGGGGATTGGCCTCGATTGTCATTGTCTGAGCCTGCTAGAGCGTCCCCGCGTGACCCTGCGCTGGCTCTCCTGCTGAGCGTAAGGACAGCCGCCACGGCCACTCTCGGGGTGGCTGGCAAGTGGCTGCCCATGCGCTCCCGACTGCATGGATTGGTTATTTCCATATGCGCAATCGGTATGAGCTAATGCGCTTTTTAGCTTGTTATTTTGCATTGCGGCATGTAGAGTAAAGCCCTCCTTTTTTATTCTTCTTGAGCGGAAACTTCACTCTTATGGCTTTAATCGTCCACAAATATGGCGGTACGTCGATGGGCTCGACTGACCGTATCAAGAATGTCGCCAAGCGCGTTGCCAAGTGGCACGACGCGGGGCATCAAATCGTGGTGGTGCCATCGGCCATGTCGGGCGAAACCAACCGCCTGATTGGACTGGCCAAGGAAATCATGGATCAACCCGATCCCCGTGAACTTGACATGATCGCCTCGACAGGCGAACAGGTGTCCGTCGGCCTATTGTCGATGGCACTGCTGGCGATCGGCAAACAAGCCGTATCCTATGCTGGCTGGCAAGTCGCGATCAAGACCGATTCCGCCTTTACCAAGGCACGCATCCAGTCGATCGATGACGAAAAAGTCAAACGCGACCTCGATGCGGGCAAGATTGTCATCATTACCGGTTTCCAGGGCGTCGACGAGAACGACAATATCGCGACCCTGGGTCGCGGTGGTTCCGACACCTCGGCCGTGGCGATCGCCGCCGCCATGAAGGCGGCCGAGTGCCTGATCTTCACGGACGTCGACGGCGTCTACACGACAGACCCGCGCGTGGTCTCCGAGGCGCGCCGCCTGAAGACCATCACCTTTGAAGAAATGCTGGAACTGGCTTCGCTGGGTTCCAAAGTGCTGCAAACGCGTTCGGTGGAATTTGCCGGCAACTACCGCGTGCCCACGCGCGTGCTGTCGTCGCTGACCGACCCGATGTTGCCGCTGGAAATAGAAGCCAATTCAGGCACCCTGATTTCGTTTGAGGAAGATACAAACATGGAACAAGCAGTCATCTCCGGCATCGCCTTCAACCGCGATGAAGCCAAAATCACCGTGCTCGGCGTGCCCGACCGTCCAGGCGTGGCCTACCATATCCTGGGACCGGTGGCGGACGCGAACATCGAGGTCGACATGATCATACAGAATCAGTCGGTCGACGGTAAAACGGACTTCACCTTCACCGTCTCGCGCGGCGAATACACGCGCGCGCTGGCCGTGCTGGAAGCGAACCGCGAATCGCTGGGCGCGGCCAGCATCACGGGCGACGCGAAAGTGTCGAAACTGTCCGTCGTCGGCGTGGGCATGCGCAGCCATGTTGGCGTGGCATCGCAAATGTTCCGTACCCTGTCGGAAGAGGGCATCAACATCATGATGATCTCCACTTCCGAAATCAAGATCTCCGTGCTGATCGATGAAAAGTACATGGAACTGGCCGTGCGCGCGCTGCATAAAGCGTTCGAGCTGGAAAAAGCTTAAATATCTAAAAATATTGCCCCACGCCCTTGACCAAAGGGGGGGCAATCGATATTATGACGTTCGTCGCTGCAGCGCAGTTAGCTACAGAGACATAGTTGAGTAATCAGCTAGGAGACGTGGCCGAGTGGCCGAAGGCACATCCCTGCTAAGGATGCATACGGCTTATACCTGTATCGTGGGTTCGAATCCCACCGTCTCCGCCAGTATTTCTAAAAACCCGCTTCGGCGGGTTTTTTCATTTCCGCTCCTCATAGGAGAAACCACGTAAATCCATCCGCCAGCGTCCGCTGCCTGCCGCGTCAATCCTGCATCTGCTGGGGGGTAGGCTGGGGGGTAGGTATGGCTGTGTGCGCTGCCTTCAGGCGTACGTCACCGGTCCTGTTATGTCCAGCCTGTTGCCGCAACTTGCCTTGTGCAGGATCAAGTGTCGTTGCCAGCACGCGCTTGATCGCGCGCTAAAATTAGTACCGGTTCTCGCAATGCGGGAGTGGTGTCATGGCAATCAGGATGAACAAGCTGTCGGCGCTGGTCGTCGGTCGCACCAGGGAGCCAGGGTATTACGGGGATGGCGGCGGACTGGTGCTGCAAGTATCCGGCGCTGGCGCCAGGAGCTGGCTGTTTCGTTACAGCGTAGCTGGCAGGCGTCACGAAATGGGGCTGGGTTCTTGTCTGGCAGTCGATCTGGTCGAGGCGCGCAAAAAGGCGCGGCAATGCCGTTTGCTGCTGAGCGAAGGGCGCGATCCGCTGGCAATGCGCCGCCAGGAAAAACAGGCCGGGATGCTGGCGCGTGCGCGTCAAATGACCTTTGAACAGTGTGCGGCGTCGTATATCGCGGCGCACCGGCATGGCTGGAGAAATGCCAAACATGTGGCGCAGTGGGAAAACACCCTGGCCGCCTATGTGTTCCCATTGGCGGGGGCGCTGCCTGTCGCGGCGATCGACACCGATCTGGTCGTCAAGGTGCTCGATGCAATCTGGTTGTCAAAGACGGAGACGGCAACGCGCATACGCGGCAGAATCGAATGCATACTCGACTGGGCAACGGTCAGCGGCTTTCGTCAGGGAGAAAATCCGGCGCGCTGGAAAGGCCATCTGGAAAATCTGCTGGCCAATCCGAACAAGGTTTCTCCGGTGAAAAACAGGCCGGCCCTGCCGTGGCAAGAGATCGGCAGATTCATGGCCGCCTTATCGGGTCAGAAAGGGATTGCTGCCAGGGCGCTGGCGTTTGCCATCCTGACGGCTGCGCGCTCAGGAGAGGTCAGGGGTGCGCGGTGGCCGGAGATTGACCTGGAGGCGGCCCTGTGGACGATTCCAGCGCAGCGCATGAAGGCAGGCAAGGAGCATCGCGTGCCGCTCTCTGGTGGGGCGCTTGCGCTGCTGCGCGGTGCCGCGTCAGGGGGACATCATCTTTTCAGGCCGTAAGCGTGGCACGCAGTTGTCGGACATGAGTTTGACGGCAGTCTTGCGCCGCATGCAGTTTGACGACATCACCGTGCACGGTTTCCGTTCTTCCTTCCGTGACTGGTGCGCCGAGGCGGCGGCCAATGCCTTTTCACGTGAGGTATGCGAGCATGCGCTGGCGCACCGCTTGCCGGACAGGGTGGAAGCCGCCTATCGGCGCGGCGACTTGTTCGACAAGCGTATCGTGCTGATGCAGGCATGGTCTGACTTTTGCAGCAATCCCGCACCGTCTGTCGTGTGATGGCATGCCCCATGGAGTATCCTTGCGCGGGCTGAGGACTGGCATGCGTGTTCAGGCGCCTTGCAGCCACTGTCCGCATCCCGTGCTGGCACGCGTTCCTGAACCAGGCCTGCAAGCGGCCCTGGAGTCTTACGGAGGCCAGGACGGTAGCTTCCTTGGCGCTTGCTTAGATCCTGCTACCCCCATTTTCCGCTGCTTGCCGACACTCCAGGCAGGCGGCTGAAGCGCGCCAAGGTACTATGGCGGGAGGTAGGAGTCACTTGGGACGTGTTTCTCTTCAACGGTGAGGCAGGATCGGTGCCAGTACGACGGCACTGGCGCAGAGCGGATCGCCATCCTGGCGTCACCAGTTGCTTGTTGCTGCGGGTATCGTCGCTGAAGGCCAGAAATGCGACGAAATCCTGGACGCGCTTCGCTGATGGTGGCGTTTGAGCCAGGCATGCAGTTGTTCTGCACAGGATTCTTCATGGTATTTAATCGCCCTCATGTCGTGCGGAACTTGCACGGTTAAACCACAAATCTGCCACGGTTGAACCACAAATCTGACACGGTTGAAGCCTAAAATGCCACGGTTGAAGCAGATATGGCACAAATAAGGCCTTATAAGGCCTTATTTGCTTTCCGCCGTGCCAAAAAAGGGGTTTGGTCGACGTTGCGTCCGACGATTTTAGTGGTTCAGTCGCTGCGCGAAGCGGGGCAGGATAGGTGAAGTTAGCTAACCTTCGGTTGGCTAACTTCACACCTGCTTATTCGCACTTCGTGCTCAACGGTAGCCTGCTCTGCGAGGCCCAGCGGCCGAAGGAGGGCACAGAATGTGGCCCTGGCGACTTGCCAAGGCAAGCCGGTTGGCGGTCAGACGGGCCACAAAATATGCGTATCCTTTAGGCAAGTAGCGTTAAAGGTGGCGATAGAAACCAGTTATTGGCTATAATGCAGCATGCATAAAATGGTAAGAAAACGCGTGTTGCACATATGGCTGGCCGTATTGGCCGTGCTGTTCGCTGCGCTCGCGCCTACCATTTCACATGCCTTGGCCGCGTCCTCACCATCGGCGATGCCTTCGGCGTTGCTACAAATTTGTACTGTCGATGGCCTCAAGGCGGCGCCTGCAGGCGATGCTGAACGACAGCCTGCAGTCGACCCTGTCGTACACGCGTTTGAACACTGTCCGTATTGTTTCACGCATGCAGGCTCCTTTGCCTTGCTGCCAACTTCAGACCTGCCGTTAGCCATCCCTGGCACGCGTGCCATATTTCCTCCCTTATTCTATCGTGCCCCCCGCACGCTCTTCGTCTGGTCGTCGGCGAATCCCCGTGGGCCTCCGCTAGCAATGTAAATGCTTGCCTGCGGACGTCACGTCAACCGGTTGTGACGCTGCAGTTCAAAGTCGCCCGCGCCTGTTGACTCCTGGCTCTGATGTTTGCATGGTTGTTCCAAGGACGGTGTCATACCGTCTGCCGATAGCAACGTCCGCAATTGCTGCCCGGCGATCATGCTGACGCGCGCGATCCCAAGATGATGGTCGGCAATGCCTCTCTCAATGGGAGAGTTGCCGCTATGTCCCAGGAAGACAAGATGACTTCTTCACGCAAGAATCTGCCGCTCCTCGCGGTGCTGCTGCATGCCGTTCGCTGTTTCAATACGGCCGCATTTATCGCCCTGGCTTGTTATTACTTCGCCGCCTATTGCCTCAACAACGCGCCAGCGGTCCATCTGCCGCTGACGCCGCTGCCGTTGTCGTCCACCACCACCTGAAGGAGATTTTCATGCCTTATGCTATCGACCCACAACGTCCGTCGCCGTTCACTTCGGACACTTTGTTCGCCCGCGCTCCATCTGGCACTACCTTCGTCGCAACTGCACTATTGGCTTTGCTTTTCTTCACGGCGCCGGTCGGCGCTGCGCCAGCGACGGAGCGCGCCGACCAGCAGCAAGTGCGCGGTCTGATTGCGCATACCTATGATCAACCTGCGCACAAGGTCGAAACGGATCCCATCGCTATTACTGGCAACTACGCCATTGCCGACTGGATACAGGGAGAACGCGGTGGGCGGGCCCTGCTACGTAAGACAGGCGGCGCATGGGAAATCCTTGTTTGTGGTGGCGATGGACTGAAGCAGGCTGATGCCCTGCACGACGCTGGCATTCCGGCCAAGGACGCCAGCGAACTACTGCGCAAACTTGGCGAGGTGGAACGCACTGTCAGCAAAGAGCGGCTGCGTCGCTTCGGCCTGTTCGACCAGCAAAGCAGTACAGATGCCCATCACGCTCACCATTAAAACAGTAACTCATTTTTAAAAAACAACATTCCATTCTTAAAATATGAAACCACACCACATTGCGCTGGCCCTTTCCCTGGCCTTTTCCAGCACCGCGCGCGCGCAAACCGATGTATTGCCAACCGTGACCGTCACAGGACAACCCATTGTTGAAGAAGTCGATATTGACGGTTTTTCCAGCAATACTGCCATCATCACCGAAGCGCAGTTGCGCGATCAGAACGCCGTCGATCTCGCCTCGGCACTACGCCGCACGCCTGGCGTACAGGTGTCGCGCTACAATCCGGTCGGTGCTTTTGGCGGCGACCAGGGTGGCGCGGTATTTATCCGCGGCATGGGCGTGAGCCGTCCTGGTAGCGAGATCAAGACCTATATCGATGGCATACCGTTTTATATGGGCGTCTGGAACCACCCCTTGCTCGACCTGCTGCCCATCAACGGCATGCGCGCAATCGAGGTGATGAAAGGCCCCCAGCCCCAGGTCAATGGCAACAATTTTGCCTCGATCAACCTGGACACCAAGCAGGCAAGCGAAGAAGGCGTTCACGGCTTCGGAAAAATCTCCGCCGGCTCCTTCGGTACGTTGATCGAACAGGCCGATATCGTCGGACGCCAGGGCAACCTGGATTTCTTGCTGGCCCAGGGCCATGCCAAGTCGGACGGGCACCGCCGTGGTGCCGATGGCGAATTGAATAATCTGCTGGGACGCCTGGCATGGCGCCTGGATCCCCATTGGACGCTGGGCGCGGGCTTTTTGTACGTCGACAACAAGGCACGCGATCCCGGCGACAACCGCCAGCCAGCCCTAACGCAGATACCCGAATACAACACGCGCGCCAACATGTTGCACGCGTCGCTAGCGCACGTGCATGGCGAACTGTCCGGCGAGCTGAAGGTGTACCACAACAGCGGCGACGGCAATTGGCTCAAGCAGCCAGCGCCCGACGGCGACACGCCGAGCCATTTCAGCATGAGCGGCGCACGCTGGAAGGAGCAGTATGTGCTGGGTAACGGTGCCACGGTGCTCGGAGGAATCGATTACGAACGCCTGTCCGGCGATGTGCAATTCCTGCGCATCGCGCCGGCGCCGCAGGCGCGCTTCGATGCGCCCACTGTTACATTGACTTCGCCGTATTTTGCTTACACACAGAAATGGGCGCTGGACCAGCGCTGGAGTCTGGTGCCATCGGCAGGCATCCGCTGGTATGAGCACAGCCAGTTCGCCTCGAAATCGGCGCCGCATGCGGGGCTGTCCCTGGTATCGGACAAATTGACTGTATTCGCCAGCCTGTCGCGCGGTATCAACTATCCCGGCCTGGAAGCGCCGCTGCTGGCCTCGCTCATCCCCGCCCTGGGCAGCAGCTGGAAACAGCTGGCGCCGGAGCAGCTGGACCATCTGGAGCTGGGCGCGAAGTTTTCACCTGTCCCGGCCACGCAAGTTGATCTGAGCCTGTTCCAGGACAAGGTCAAGAACCGCTATGTGTTTGGCTTCCCGCCGGATGTGCCACCGCCGCCGCAGTTCCTGAATCTGGGATCCTACCGTATGCGCGGCATGGAATTGTCTTTGCGCCAGGCGATTGCCACAGGCTGGTCGACATTTGCAGGAGTGACTCTGCTCAATCCAGAGATTGACAATTTGCCGTACACCCCGAAACGCGCCTTGACTGCGGGACTGAACGGCAACCTGGGCCTGTTGCGTGTTGCTGTCGATGCGCAATATCAATCGGAAGTATGGGCGCTGAACCGCACCCGCACCGCCGGGGCCGTGAACAACGAGCAGGTGTCCTCCTTCGCCATCGCCAATACGCGTATTGCCTATCCCGTGCCTGCACTTGGCCGCAAAGGGGAAGTGTTTTTGGCGCTGGAGAATCTGTTTGACCGCAAGTACGCCTACCGTCCGGGCTACCCGATGCCCGGACGTAGCGCACAGATAGGTGCTTCGGCCAGTTTCTAATACCGGTGTTCTTTATTACCCCTTGCGTCTGCCAGCCATCGCTGGCGGCGCTTTATTGGATGTTTATGTTGAATCAAAATTTTCCTGTTTCCCCCCTCCGCCGGAGCGTTACAGCGCCGCGCGTTTTGTTGCTGTGTGCACAGATCGGTGCCATCGCGCTCCCGGCTTTTTCCCATGCGCAGGAGCAAGTACAAGGCGATGACGCCGTGCTGCAGATGGGCAAGGTCGAAGTCAATGCACGCAGCAGCGGCCCGCTGTCGTCGCGTAACATACTGAGCTCGGTGGATATCCTCGCACCGGAAGTGATCCAGCAACAGCAGGTCAATCACACCTGGGAACTGCTGACGCGCGCGCCAGGCGTGATGCTGACCCAATTCAGGCAAGGCAATGAATCGGGAAAACTGTCGTTCCGCGGCTTTAACGGCGAAGGCGAGGTTAACGCTGTCAAGCTCCTGATCGATGGCATACCCAGCAATGACAACGGCGGCGGCATGCCCTTCCTGGACATGCTGTTCCCCCTGGAGATCAGCCGCATCGAAATCGTGCGCGGCACCAACGATCCGCGCTATGGCCTGCATAATATCGCCGGCAATGTCAATATGCATACGCGCACGGGAGGTAATGACGGCGAAGCGCGGCTCAGCTATGGCAGTTTCCGCACCCGCGAAATGCAGCTGGCCCAAGGCATGGAACAAGGTAACTGGACGCAAAATTACTTCGCCGGTTATCTGCAGTCTGCCGGCTATCGGCAGAATTCCGCCTTTGACAAATATACACTGTCGGCGAACTTGTTTTACACCACCAACGACGCGCGCACCCGCATCGGCGTGATCGCGCGCCACACGCAAAGCCATGGCGACGAGGCGGGCTATCTGGAAGCGGCCGATGCGCATCGCACGCCGACCGCCTCTTATCCGTATGCGCAGTCGGACGGTGGCAACCGTGAGATGAGCCAGTTGAGTGCGCACCTCGATTCCGACCTGACCCCGAGCCTGTCGCTGTCGGCCAAGGCATATGTCAACAGCGTGCGCGACCAGCGCTGGCTACGTTATTCGCTACTTGCATCACAGCAAGAGCGCATCATCGACGAAAGGCATGTTGGCGTACTGGCAAGCCTGACATATCGGCCACAAGCACTCTCTGCAGCATGGGCGCGCGGCATGTCGGTCGAGGTTGGCGCGAATGCGGAACATCAGCAAGACCGCAGCCCGCGCTACAGCACGGTGGACAAGGTACGCAAGGCCACGACGCGCGACCAGCGCTTTGACTTCGATACCTACGGCACCTATGTTCAAGCGGTCTTCCTGCCTGTTCCCGGCCTGAAGATCATTCCAGGCTACCGCGTCGACAAGGTGCAAGGCGACTTCTCGGACCCTTCCAAGCAAGTGCACTACCCGATTCAGGATTATGGCCTGATCCGGCAACCGAAGTTCAGTGCCGTCTACAGTCCATGGCAGGCAGCCAGCATCTACGCGAACTGGGGCAAGACCTTCCAGGTTGGTGCGGGTGCGGGGGCGTATCAGTCCAATGCGAACCGCTTGCGTCCCTCGATGAATGAAGGCTGGGAGGCCGGCGTCAAATTCAAGCCAATAGCCTGGGCGGATGGCCGCATTGCCCTGTGGCGCCAGGACGCCTCCGATGAGGTCAAACGCAAGCTCAACGATCCGACGGGAGACTCGGAAAACGTCGGCAAGACTCGTCGCGAAGGCATAGATCTGCAACTGAATGTGCACCAGGGCGAACGACACAGCGCCTGGTTTGCCTATTCACGCCAGCGCACACGCATCGTCGAACCGGATCCGGCTGCGCCGGCCACATTGGGGAAAGAAATCGATCATGTGCCTGGCCATCTCTATTCGGCCGGCTACGACTTCGAGCTGAGTCCGGCAGTCAAGCTGTCCGCCTGGGGCAATGGACAGGGCGACTACTTTCTGACGACCGCCAATACCGGCGCCAAGTACGGCGCCTATGCCTTGCTCAACCTGGGCCTGACTTACCGTGTTTCCCGCTCGCTCTCGTTGGACATGCAACTGAAGAATCTGGCTGATCGCTACTACGAGTATGTCTGGGTCAATAACGTCACCCGTCATGCGCCTGGCGATGGCCGGGCCCTGTACGTGTCGGCGACCATGCGCTTTTAAGCCGCTGCTAACCTCTTTTTGTGCTTGCCGCTGGATATGGCCTGCGGCAAACCCCATGCCTCTTTTTTTGTAGACTTATCATGATTAACTTACGCAAGACCCGATTAACGGAACAGTTGCTGGCCCGGCTAGCACTGGGTGCACATGGTGCTTTATCGCTGGCCATGTTCTCTGGCGGCGCCAGCGCCGCCGAAGCACCGACCCTGCCAGCGGTGCTGGTGACGGCTGACAAAGCGGTCACGCTCAAGTCGCCAGCATCGATCGGCTCGAATCTGGACCTGACGCCGATGCAGACGCCGGCCAGCGTCGACATCATTTCCCGCGCCCAGATCGAAGAGCGCGGCGACAGCAACCTCGTCGACGCGATTACCCGCTCGGCGGGGATCAGCGGCATGGCCCATCCTGGTAATGGCGGCAGCTCGCTGTCGGCGCGCGGCTTTACGGACGCCACGTCCGTCATGCGCCTGTATGACGGTGTGCGCCAGTACGGCGGCATCGGCCTGACGTTTCCCTTCGATACCTGGTCAGTGGAACGCATTGAAGTGCTGCGCGGACCGGCCTCCGTCGTGTACGGCGACGGTGCCATCGGCGGCGTGGTCAACGTCATTCCCAAGAAGCCCACGCCCGGGGCCATCCGCAACGAAGTGCAGGCGACGATCGGCAGTGACAATACGCAGCGTATCGGCCTGGGCAGCGGTGGCGCCATCAATGACACGCTGTCGTATCGCGTCGACCTGAGCGGCAACCGTTCGGATGGCTGGGTCGACATGGGGCAATCGCGCGACCTCGCATTTGCGGGCGCTGTGCAGTTCGATGCGACGCCGCAACTGCGTCTGAAACTGAGCTATGCCCAGGGCTTGCAGCATCCCATGCGCTACTTTGGCACGCCGCTGGTGAATGGTCGACAACTGCCGGCACTGCGCGAAAAAAACTACAACGTGAGCGACAGCGTGATCCGTTACGATGACCGCTGGGGCGAGCTGGGCATGGAATGGACGCCATCGAGCGGCACGACCGTGCGTGCGCGCTTGTATGACATTCGCAGTGCACGTCACTACCGCAACGCCGAAACCTATGCGTACAATGCCACCACTAGGCTGATTGACCGCTCCGGCGACACGGAAATCCTCCACGACCAGGACCAAACCGGGGCGGGTGCCGACGTCTGCCATCGCAGCGTGTTGTGGGGCCTGAAAAACCAGGTGTCCGTGGGCTTCGACCTGAACGCCAGCACCTTCAAGCACACCAATAACACCTATGTTGGCAGCCCGGACCCGGCTGCGGTCGATCCATACCTGCCGGTGGCGGGCGTGTTCGTGAGCGCCGTGCCGACCATTCCCCGCTATCGCAACAAGGCCCGGCAATACGCCATTTTCGCCGAAGACCGCCTGGAGCTGACGCCATCCTGGGCCCTCTTGGCAGGATTGCGTTATGACCACGCGGAGATTTCGCGCCGCAATTTGATCAGTGCCAAGACGGAATTCGAGCAGACCTATGCCAATATCGGCTGGCGCCTTGGCAGCGTGTACGACCTGTCACCGGATCTAGCCCTGTATGCCCAGTACGCCCAGGCAGCCGATCCGGTCGGTGGCTTGTTGTCGATCAGTGCGGCCAACAGTAAGTTCGATTTGTCCACCGGCAAGCAGTTGGAAGTGGGCTTGAAACAGTCTTTCTGGCGCAAGCAAGGTGAGTGGACGCTGGCAGCGTATCAGATCAGGAAAAACAACTTGTTGGCCCGCGATGCGAGCAATCCGCAGTTGCGCGTACAGGTCGGTCAACGCTCGTCTACCGGAGTGGAAGCCACGCTGTCGCTGGTACTGGCGTCCGGCTGGCAACTGGACGCGAATGCCACGGTGCTGCGCGCCAAATATGATGATTTTGTCGAAGCAGAAGCCGGTGCAGCCGTGTCACGCGCGGGCAAGGTGCCACCAGACGTTGCCGAGAAACTGGCCAATGTGTGGCTGAGCTGGAATTTCCTGCCCGACTGGAGCGCCAGCAGCGGCGTGCGTTACGTGGGCCACCGCTACGCCGACAATGCCAACAGGATAGTGATGCCTGCGTATGCCACCACTGATTTTGCCCTGCGCTGGGAGGCCGCGCGCGATACCACATTGACGCTGCGCGCCACGAACGCCTTCGACAAACAGTACTTCACGACCGCCTACTACACCACCAACCAGTGGTTCAACGGGCCTGGCCGTCGCGTCGAGGCTACAGTGCATTATCGCTACTGATGGTTGTACAACGAGATAGGATGTCCGCCGTGATGTCCGGCGCCAAGCGTTTTTCTTACCAGCTGCACCGCTGGACGGGTGTGTTTGCCTGCGTCCTGATGGCATTGTGGTTTATCAGTGGCATGGTGATGCTATTTGTCGGCTATCCCAAGTTGACGCCCTGGGAACGACTGGTCAACATGCCGGCGCTGCAGCCGGCGACATGCTGCATCAGCCCGGACAAGATAGTTGAACAACTGGCCGCACCGGCCGGCGTGCGCGATCTGGTCCTGACGTCGGTAGGCGGCAGCCCTGTGTATCGCGTGCGGGACGACCGCGGCCACTTTCAGTTGTTTGATGCGCGCAGCGGCAAACCTGCCGGCCTGGCCGGCCCCGCTGAAGCGCTGGCTGCGGCGCAGGCTTTCCTGCCCGGCGCAAAGGCAGCTTATCTGGGCGAGGTACGCGAAGATCGCTGGACGCATTCACGGGGGCTGGATCCGCATCGACCATTGCACATGGTACGAATGGATGATGCCGACGATACGCTGTTGTATCTGTCGTCCGTCACGGGAGAGGTCGTGATCGATGCGCCGCGTACCCAGCGCCTGTGGAATTTCGTTGGCGCCTGGCTGCATTGGGTGTATCCCTTGCGCGAGCGCTCCACTGATCCGCTATGGAGCTGGACGGTGATCATACTTTCAGCTATCGCTACCGTGACGGCGCTGTCGGGTTCGTTGGTGGGTATCTGGCGCTGGCGTTTTACACAACGCTACAAGTCCGGCGCAAGGTCACCGTATCGCGAATCCTATATGCATTGGCACCACATCATCGGACTGCTCTTTGCGGCCATCGTGTGTACCTGGATCTTCAGCGGGCTGATGTCCATGAATCCCTTCCGCATCTTCGACGCCAAGGGCGAGCGGCCGGACCTGGCAGCCTATCGCGGCGGCACGCCGGCGACAGCTCGCCTTGCGCTGGAACCGCAACGGGCACTGTACATGCTGGAGGCAGAGGGATTTCATGCCAGCGAGCTTGAGTGGCGCGTACTCGACGGGCAGCCCTATCTGCTGGCGCGCGATGCGGCGGCGCGCACGCGCCTGATCGTGAACAGTGGCAGCAACGTGCAGGTGCGGGAACAGTGGGGGGCAGAGGCATTGCTGCACGCAGCCAGCAAGCTACTGCCTGGTATCGGAGCGGGCCATGCCTGGCTTGGGCAATACGATGCTTATTATTATGGGCGCCAGCCCGAGGCCATGATGGGCGCTGCGGAGCGGCGCCTGCCCGTGTTGTGCGTGCAGTTCCTCGATCCTCATGGAAATTGGGCCTATATCGACCCCTACACGGGCGACGTGGCGCTGGCGCTGGACCGGTCGCAGCGTGTGAGCCGCTGGCTGTTCAGTTTCCTGCACAGCTGGGATCTGCCGCCGTTGTTGCGCACGGGGCCATGGCGCGACGCGGTCCTGATCCTGTTGAGCATGGGGGGCCTGGCCCTGAGCGTCACCGGCGTCGTGATTGGCTTGCGTCGCCTGCGTATCTGGCTGCGCGACAAGGTGCGGCACAAGGAAAGGAGGATGGCATGAGTGACCCTCCGGGCTTCACCTAGAACGATCGTTATCAGACCATCGCCGTGTATGCACGGGACCAGGCCAGCAATGGCCGGCTTCACATGAGCGGCTCGATGGGCTGCACCCAGTGACGGTTCCACGCACGAGAACAGGCGACGGCCCCTATCTTTAGCGCGCTAAACCAAGGTTAGCTCTCAATTTTTTTCCACGCCATCCTGGCGCAAAAACGACTTGAATCAGGCATCTCATGAAAAAAACTTATCTGTGCATCTGCGTTGCTGCGGCCTATGCCACCAGCTTTGACCTCCACGCGCAAGCCGCAATTGTGCCGGTCGCGGATCTTTCTCCCGTTCCGTATGCAGCGGCCAACCAGACGGACACGCCGTCCGATCAAAAAGAGGGTGCATCAAGCTGGACGATTAAACAAGTTGTTGTAACTGCGAGGCGCGAGCGTTACACCGTACCTACCGCAGCGGCCGCTACTCGCACCGATACACCACTAATCGAGGTGCCGCAGTCGGTGCAAGTACTGACCCGCTCGCTGATCGAGGAACAGGACCGGCGCACTCTGGGCGAGGCACTGGTCAATGTTTCCGGCGTTGTCCCCACGCGATCCGAGGAGCAGCTATTGATCCCGCCGCTCGTACGTGGCTTTCCCGCCGAGGTCTATCTGGATGGCTTGCCGATTTACGCTGGCAACCAGCAGGCGTTCGATCCCACCAGCCTGGTGGGCGTGGAACGAATTGACGTACTCAAGGGGCCTAGCGCCACGCTCTACGGCGGCGGTCTGGGTACGCCGCTGGGCGGCATCATCAATATTGAATCTGTGCGCCCGAACGACAAGCTCGGCGGCTTCCTGGCGATGCGTGCTGGCAGTTTCTCCACTTGGGGGCCTTATGGCGATCTCAACGTGCCTCTAGCGCCAGGGATAGCGGCCAGGGTCGCGGCCGAATACCAGAGCAACCAAAGCTGGATAGATAAGGTCCATGGTCGACGCTGGTCTGTGCAGCCCAGTCTGTCGTTCCAGATCGATCCCCGGACTGATCTTCTGCTTCAGGCCCAGGCCAATCACCGCAGCCAACTGGAATACTCGGGCCTTCCTGCTGGGCAGGCACTGGCGGGGCAGATCGACCGCAACGCATTTCCTGGATCGCCGGTTGCACAGCCACTGACCACGAACGACAATCGGATGGGGCAGGCGACGCTGCGCCGTATCTTCTCCGACAATGTCAAACTGACTGTCAGTGGCCGCTATTACAATAGCGCGATCCGGCAGTATGGCAGCTTTGTCGATCCCGATATGATGCCGCCAGATCCGGCCACGCCCACCATCTATCCGATCCTCCCCATTACCATGATCACCGATACGAAGGAGGCGACATTCGACGCCAACTTGCTGGCAAAGGCCGAGATACTAGGGGGAATGCATACTTTTCTCGTAGGTGCTAACTATGACTGGACTCGTTTCTCCAGCAATATGGGACTATTCGTCAGTAACACGCCAGAGGGCAGCATCGACCTTGCCAAGCCGGTCTATGACGTCGTCTACACACCGCAGTTACCGGTCAACTCCCTCCAGACCGACCATTATCGGACGATAGCTTTTTATCTGCAGGATCAGGCGACCTACGGCAGGCTGCACGTGACAGGCGCGTTGCGCTATACGCAGCTCAAATTCGAGGAAGTCAGCAATATCGGGGTGGCGAATGAGGACACCTACCACCGCGTTTCGCCCAAGGTCGGGGCGACCTTTGATGTCGCTCCCGGTGTCGCGCTCTTTGCGGGCTATGCGACGGCCTTTCGCGCGGCATTTGGCTTCGTTGGCGTGGCTGTGCCCAAGCCTGAGACCTCGCGTAACGTCGATGGCGGCATAAAGCTGGCGTTACCGACAGCCGGCTTGTCGGGCACTATCGCGGTCTTCAACCAGACCCGCGACAATGTCGCCACGGCGGATCCGAACAATCTTGGGTTCAATATCCAGACTGGCCAGCAACGGGCACGCGGTGTTGAAGCAGACCTGATCTGGGAACCCACGCCGGCGTTCTCGTTGCTCGCCAATTATGCCCACACGAACACCAGGGTTACGGCAGATAATGCGATTCCTGTCGGCAGCGAATTGACCCGCGTGCCTCGCAATAGTGGGCGCATCGCTGCGCACTACCGCATCCTTAGCGGAGCGGCCAAAGGCTTGTCGTTCGGCGCAGGCGTAACCGCGCTCGGCGCCCGTCAGCTTACGCTTCCTAACACGCTGAGTGTACCCGGTTACGCAATGATCGACGCCCAGGCAGCCTATGACTTCGGACGATTTACGATACAGGCGTCCGTTGTTAATCTGGCTGGGCGACGCTCATTTGATACCTACCAGTATTTCGGAAACCCGCTCGTGATGCCGGCTCAGCCACGTTCTGCATTCATCATCCTCAAAACCAAGTTCTGAAAGCCGACAATGCTTACGAAGCACCACATCAGAAGAATCAGCCTATGTATCGCAGCGATACTGCTTTCGTCGACAGTTACTGCACAGATATCGACAGACGATGGGTTGATTATCCCGCTCTATCCCGAAGGCACAACCGTCTCGCTCGGCGTACCAGAAATCCGAGAGCATCTGGATAAAACAGGCGACACCATGATCCGCAACGTCAGTGAGCCCACGCTTGAACTGTTCCGTCCCGCGCCGGGCCAAGCGAATGGCACAGCCATGATTGTCGCTCCAGGCGGCGGTTTTGTTGGGCTGGGTTACGAGGCCGAAGGCACCGCGGTTGCGCGTCTGCTGGTGCAGCGTGGCGTCACCGCCTTTGTGCTCAAATACCGTACGATCCGAAGTGTTCCTGATGCGATGCAACTGCCCGAAGTTCATATGAAGGAGATGGAAGTAGTCATGGCGCGGGCTAAGAGCGGAGTTCCTATCGAGCTACCGCGCTTTGCCGGTGAGCAACACGCGGTGGAGGATGGCGCGCGCGCCATGAGGATCGTGCGACAGCGCGCGCCAGAATGGTGCATCGACCCCAAGCGGGTCGGTTTTATCGGATTTTCCGCTGGAGCATATCTCGCCGCGGATCTTGCCATTGGAGAAAAGGCTTCGAGACCTGACTTCGTCGCTTTGCTGTACGGCGGGTTACGAACGCCTGTTCCTGTTGATGCACCAGCGGCCTTCATCGCCGCCGCGGCCGATGACGAGTATCAGCCTAACGATGCCGTACAGCTCTACGCTGCCTGGCGGCAGGCGGGAGCAGCAGCCGAACTCCACGTCTACGAGCGTGGCGGTCATGGGTTCGACCTCAAGCAGAAAGGCACGACAAGTGACCACTGGTTCGACGAGTTGGCATGGTGGATGCAGTCTCGCGGTCTCATATGATCAAGGCTGCATTGCTGCGATAGGGATTTTTCGACTAGGACGTGTCTGACTCTCTTCACTGGAGCCGTAGCATCATTGTTGCCACCGACACGGCGGCGAGAAAGTTATGCCCGCGTTTTTTGAAGCGTATGGCGACAGCACGGAAGTCTTTTAATCGACTGATGGCCCGTCGGTTCTCAACCGCCACACCCGCCAACCAGCATGGAGGCACTGCTTTGTCCAAAACGTAGTGAGGGCTGCTCCAGTACCGGTCGTCGGGTGATGCCACCATGTGCGCCCGGACTGGATTCAAGACGATGTAGCGGGCCAATTCCAACAGATAATTTTCTTGCGGCACCAAGATGGCTTGATAGCGGCCTTGCAATACATGCCCGACAAGCTTGTGGCGCCGATTGAAATGCTGGGCATAAACGCCATTCAACTGGCGCATGCCCTATGACAGATTCGCTTCCGCCGTTTCAACGAGCAGATGATCATGATTACTCATCTGGCAGAAACTGTGCACGACAAAATGGTACCGCTCGCAGACCAGGGCTAGTACCTCTTGCCAGTCAAGGCGATCGGTATCGTCCCGGTAAATGGTGCCACGCCGGTCTCCGCGCGAAGTAACGTGGTAGAGGGCGCCGGGAAATTTGAGGTGTAGGGGGCGCGTCACGCGGTAGACGTTATCTGATCCGTACGCATTGGCACCGAGATCGCGCAGAGGTTGGGACATTGGCATGGCTAAGGTCGTGTCTGAATGACGAGAAATATGATCGCACGAAACTAAACACTTAGCGACCTCTCAATCCAGTAATTGTGTGTGGGGGGGGAGACAGGGGGGTAGCGCTCAAAAGTGAGTCGCATTTCATAGGGATGTTCTACGGACACCGTCTCCGCCAGAATCAAATAAAAAAGCCTCCCCTGCGGGAGGCTTTTTTATTTGTCTGGACGGAACGGTGGGATTCGAAGACGGAGCGCCCTGAAGGGCGCGCAGGCTCTCCGAATCGCCCATCTGCCGCGCCCCGCGCGGCCCCGTTGGCCGCGCAGCGGCCAACGCCGTCCCCTCATCTCAGGCAGTAGCGGCCAGTTCTCCCGCCGGCGCCACGCGCGGCGCGCGGCCAGCATCCATGCCGGCCTGGTGTGGTGGTCGACGCCAGCGGCACGCGCGCCGTCTTCGTGCGCCAGCGCGGTATCCACCCCGGCCGCACCGCCGTTCCTCGACGTGTTCGTCTATCAGTACGCCCATTGCGTCCAACCTTCCTACCATCAGGCTGACCTGTTGGTACAGGATGGGACGGGGCGCTACCAGATCGACGTCAAGGGCGAGGCCTGCACGGTCGAATTGCAGGAACGCATGGGCTTTTCGCCGTAGGCGGGGATTGACGGTCCCGTGGCGGCCGTCGTCAAGTCGGACCGGCCTCCAGTGTCCAGTGGCGCAGTTCGGGGAGCAGGTGAGCTGTCTTGCCCGCCGACAGCGTGACGCTGGCAGCCCCGCATACCCCTGCTGCGCGCATGCGCATACACAAATAATAATGATTCTCATTTATAATATAGTGCTATGGGGTGGCGATGGGTCGGCGCCATGGCGCCATGCGTGGTGAGGGAGGGCATAATGGGCAGTATGTATGGCAACGAGGATTTGATCGCGCATGAGCATCGCGTGCTGATGGGCGAGTATGGCCGGGCGCAGGCGCGCTGCAGTGCGCAGCTGGCTGCACAGGCGGCGCGCATCGCGCAGCTGGAATCGGAATTGATGCGCGCGCGGGCGCAGGTCGTGATCCGCGATACCAAGCTGGCGCTGGCGCGCGACGAGCTGGCCGAACTGGCGGCCAGCGTGCCGGGCTTGCCGACGCGCGCGAGGCTGGCGCGCCGGGTCGAATGGCTCGGCGAGCGCGTGCAGGACCTGATGCGCGAGTTGCTGCGCCTGCAGTGGCTGCCCGCGCCAGGCTTGCAGGCCGACGTGCGTGAAAAAGCCGTGCTGTATGTGGGCAGCTATCTGACTCAGGCTGCGGACGGCGCGCTGATGGCGCAGCAGGCCGTCGAGCAGGCAGGCGGGCGCTTCCTGCACCATGCGGGCGGCGACGATGGCGCCGACGACGTGGCGGCACTGGAAGCGGGTCTGGTGGCGGCCGACCTGGTGATTTGCCAGACGGGCTGCGTCAGCCACGACGCCTACTGGCGCGTGCATGACCATTGCCAGCGCACGGGCAAGCAGTGCGTGCTGGTGGACCAGCCGCAAGCCATGCATTTCATACGCAAGGAAGCACTGGCCGGCTGAGGCTCCAGCCGGGTATGTATACGTTCCTCCGCACCTTCAGGTAACACTATTCTTCGCATGATCCGCCGCTTTTTATGCGCCTGCGAGGCGCGCAGTCCCCTTTCATCCCTTCGGTTCGGTCGATAGTGCAAAGCCCAAGTCGTACCCGGCTCAATAACTACTGCTATTTTGTCCCTCTCCTGTGGGTGGGGCACTCCAGATTGCTCTGCATCAAGCGACACCTTGCTCATGTGAAACACAATAGATGCTCGGTCCGCTTTTATCTTCCTCACACAAGTCCTGGAGTCCATATGCCCAAATCCACGCATGTCGCCCAATTGTCGAGCTTTGTGTTCCTGTTGTGCGTCAGCCTGCTGTCTGTACCGGCTTCGGCCATCGCCGCGCCCCCATCGCTGCAGACCATGGCGCAGCAGTTTAGTACCTGCGCGCAACCATCTTTTCAAGCAGGCGAATTGCTTGACGAAGGCGTTACCGGCTTTGGCATCGACCTTGATGGCGATCGCTATTGGGTGGCGGTGATGGACAGGGTCGTATTGCCTTTGCAAGCCAGCCGTGATGCGCCGCCAGTGGCGACGCTAAGGCTGGACCGTCCCGTCGTTGAAGAGTTTCAGGAACAAATGGTGTGGCGCCAGCGCTTGTTACAGCATACGGCGAGCCTCATGGACGTGCCTGTGCAAGAGACGCCACTGGCTGACGGTGCTCGCTTGTTGACGGCAAATAAAAAAATACTCAAAGGGAAATACGCAGGCCTGTCGTTGATTGTCGATCAGAAGCGCCAATTATTTGTCCAGATCGAATGGGCCCGACTGCCCAGCTACACGACTATGCGGGAAGCTATTGCGATGCAAGAGGCTGTGTTGGCGCGTTTGCGAACCTGCTTGCCTAAAGTCTGATTGTGACGGAAGCCGATGGGGCGCCGCGCGGAAGCTGGCCAGCACAGTTGTCGATATCTCGCTGTCGGACTATCCACAACGCCGCCTGGTCATGCCGTGGATTGGAAGCACTGGCCGCTTCTTGACGCCGGGTTAATGCACGCTTAATCCGCAGGGGCCACAATGGCCGTCCATTCGACGTGATAGAGAGCGCCCATGCTGTCCCTGCAAATCGGCCCCCTGGCTTTGCCCACGGGCCTGGTCCTGCTGTTCCTTTCCCTGTGCGTCGCCTACGGCGTGGCGTGGTGGCTGCGGCGCTACCGCCAGCTGCCCGACGCCGGCCCCCTCGTTTCCGACCTGCTGATCGCCGGCCTGCTGGCGGCGCGCCTGGCGTTCGTGCTGCGCTGGCACGAACAATACTTCGCGGCTCCCTGGTCCATTTTGAATATCCGCGATGGCGGCTTCCTGGCGCCGGCCGGCGTCGCCGCTGCGCTGGCCATCGCCGCGTGGCGCTGCCGGCGTCCCGCCATGGCGGCCATGCGCCGGCCCCTGGCCATCAGCGTCGCGTCCGGCGCGCTGGCCTGGGGTGTGTTGAGCGCAGGGATGTCGCTGGCGTATGACAAGCCGACGGCCTTGCCGGCCGTGGCGCTGCAGGCAGTCGATGGCACGCCGACGACCCTGGCGGCGCTGGCCGGCGGCAAGCCGATGGTGGTCAACCTGTGGGCCAGCTGGTGCCCGCCATGCCGGCGCGAGATGCCCGTGCTGGCCGCCGCGCAGCAGGCGCGTGCCGATATCGTCTTCGTGTATGCAAACCAGCGCGAGGATGCGGCGGCCGCCAGCGCTTTCCTGGACAGCAGCGGCGTGACCCTGCGCAATGTGGTGCTCGACAGCGCGGCGGCGCTGGGCAAGGCGGCCGGTTCCTCGGCCCTGCCCACCACCCTGTTTTATGACGCGCAGGGGCGCCTGGTCGATACCCACCTGGGCGAATTGTCCGATGCCTCGCTGGCCAGCAAGCTGCAAAAAATCGCACCGCCCGGTTCTCTCTGATAGTATACCCCCCTATAGTATTTATCGAGGTGAAATCATGGGACACACGGCGCATAACAAGACCAAGCTGCTCAATCGCGTGAAGCGCATCCGCGGCCAGGTGGAAGGCCTGGAGCGGGGCCTGGAAGAGGGCCGCGACTGCGGCGAAGTGCTGCAGCTGATCGCCGCCGTGCGCGGCGCCGTGAATGGCCTGATGGCCGAAGTGATCGAAGAACATTTGCGTGAGCACGTGGCCAGTCCCGATATCTCCGGCGAGGAGCGGGCCAGGGGTGCCGACGACATCGCGGGCATCCTGCGTACCTACCTCAAATAATCCGCCGGAGAGACCAGCATGAAACTGCAACATATCGAGGAAGATCTGTCCGCCTGGCAGCACGAACACGTCTTTGGCGGGGCCAGCGACAAGGCTGAACGCCGCGCGCGCATCGTCATGTGGATCACCCTGGCCACCATGGCGCTGGAGATCGTCGCCGGCTGGTGGTACAACTCCATGGCCCTGCTGGCTGATGGCTGGCATATGAGTTCGCATGCGCTGGCCATCGGCCTGGCCGCCTTTGCGTATGCGGCGGCGCGCCGTTATGCGCGCGACCCCCGCTTTGCCTTCGGCACGTGGAAGATCGAGGTGCTGGCCGGCTACACCAGCGCCATCCTGCTGCTGGGCGTGGCCGTGCTGATGGTGGCCGCTTCCGTCGAGCGCCTGCTGTCGCCGCAGCCCATCCACTATCCGCAGGCCATGGCGGTGGCAGCCTTCGGCTTGGCTGTCAACCTGGTGTGCGCGCTGATCCTCGGCGGCCACCACGACCATGATCACCACCATGGCCACGAGCATCACGACCATCATGATCACCACGGCCACGGCCACGGCGAAGACCTGAACATGAAGGCCGCCTACATCCACGTGCTGGCCGACGCCGCCACGTCGGTGCTGGCCATCGTTGCGCTGGGCGGCGCGTGGGCTTACGGCTGGCGCTGGCTCGATCCCGTGATGGGCATCGTCGGTGCCGTGCTGGTGGCGCTGTGGGCGAAAAAGCTGATGCACGAGACGGGCAAGGTCTTGCTGGACCGCGAGATGGACCACCCCGTGGTGGACGAAATCCGCGAGGCCGTGGAGGTGGAAAGCGCCGGCGACACGCCGCGCATCGTCGACCTGCACGTGTGGCGAGTCGGCAAGCAGCTGTATTCGTGCGCCTTGTCCGTCGTCAGCCGCGACCCCACGCTGACAGGCGCCGAGCTGCGTGCGCGCATCGGCATCCACGAGGAAATTGTCCACAGCACCATCGAGATTGTGCGTCGCCCTTGATAATGATGGTGAAAAAAGCAAGCTGATGCGGGGCGTAGGCAGTATAATGTCGGCTTTTACAGCACGCGCTGTTCACCAGACAGAGAAGAAAATGAGCACATTACCACCATGCCCGCAATGCAAATCCGAATTCACGTATGAAGACGGCAGCCAGTTGATCTGCCCTGAATGCGCGCATGAATGGTCGGCCACCGCTGGCGAGGCGGCGGAAGAGGGCGCCAAGGTGTACCGCGATTCGGCCGGCAATATCCTGCAGGATGGCGACACGGTCAGCGTCATCAAGGACTTGAAATTGAAGGGCGGCGGCGGCGTCGTCAAGATGGGCACCAAGGTCAAGAACATCCGCCTGGTCGACAGCGACCATGATATCGACTGCAAGATCGACGGCTTCGGTTCCATGAGCCTCAAAACCGAGTTCGTCAAGAAGGTGTAACGCTTTTACCTGTAACACGGCGCGCTGGCTTCATTCCTGCGCGCCGTTTTTTTATTCAGAATCCATGCAAATCGATCATCTCCGCCAGCGCCTGCGCGCCCTCGGTGCCAAGCCCCTGCACGAACAGCGCGTGCTGCGCGACTGGATCCAGGGGCAGCCGCACGACCAGGGCCGGCGCCGCGCCGAAGATTTTTTGCCGCTGCCCGTGCGCGAAGCCTTGCCCGCGCTCGACCTCGAATTGCAGGGCATGCTGAAACTGCTCAGCACCCATCCGGGCGCGGACGGTTCCGCGCGCCTGCTGGTGGGACTGCACGACGGCCAGACGGTGGAAAGCGTGCTGCTGCCGCGCGACGGCCTGTGCGTGTCCAGCCAGGTCGGTTGCGCCGTCGGCTGCCAGTTCTGCATGACGGGCCGCGACGGCTTGATCCGGCAAGTCACCAGTGGCGAGATCGTCGCGCAGGTGGTCCTGGCGCGCACCATGCGCCCCGTGAAAAAAGTCGTCTTCATGGGCATGGGCGAACCGGCGCATAACCTGAACAATGTGATGGAAGCGATCGAGCTGCTGGGTACCGAGGGCAATATCGGCCACAAGAACCTGGTGTTTTCCACGGTGGGCGACCCGCGCGCCTTCGAGCGCCTGCCGCAGGGAAGGGTCAAGCCGGCGCTGGCGCTGTCCCTGCACACGACCAAGCCGGAGCTGCGCGAACAGTTGCTGCCGCGCGCGCCGCGCCTGACGCCGCGCGAACTGGTGGAGTTCGGCGAGTCGTATGCGCGCCTGACCGGCTACCCGGTGCAGTATCAATGGACCCTGATGGAGGGCATCAACGATGGCGAGGACGAGATGGACGGCATCGTGGCGCTCTTGCAGGGCAAGTACGCGGTACTGAACATGATCCCGTACAACACCATCGACGACTTGCCATTCAAGCGTCCCAGCTGGGAAAAGGCGCGCGCCATCGCCGCCGCCCTGCACGCGCGCGGCGTGCTGACCAAATTGCGCGATTCGGCCGGGCAGGATGTGGAGGGCGGCTGCGGGCAGCTGCGCGCGCGTGAGGCCAAGGGCAAGAAAGTGATCGAGATACACGCAGCGTAAAACCGGGGTCAGCGGCGTAGGCGTAGGTCGGATTAGCGGGAACCGCGTAATCCGACATTGCGAGGCCAACAATGGTGTCGGATTACGCTCCGCTAATCCGACCTATTCTGCTCACACTCCGCCCAGCAAATCGTTTTCATTCAATATCGCAAACGCGATCTCGGGATGCGCGGCCAGGCAGCGCCGCACGGCGGCCGGAATGGCGGCGCGCGTCTTGCGGCACAGGCCCGGTTGCTCCAGCAGGCGGATCTGGAAGCCGCGCACGGTGCGCACTTCGCCGCCGCCCGGCGCGATCTGCAATTGCACGCCCAGGTTGCTCTTCAACAGCAGTTGCAGCTTCTGCAACTGCGCATACGTGGCGATGCCCTCGATGTGCGCCAGCAAACGCTTTTCTTCCGTCAGGTTCAGGCGCAGGATGGACAGATCCGCCTGCGCATCGTCGAGCAGGCGCTCGCGTTCGCAGTCGCACAGCTGCGGCGGACACTCCTTGCGGACTTCAAAATCGACGATGCGCATGCTGGTGTTCCAGTGACGTTCCAATGGCGATGCCGGCTGAATCCAGTATCGTCCGCCAACAGGCGCCTGTCAATCAGCGCGGACTGACGATCAGGCGCCAGCGGATGGCACCTTGCTCGCTGCTGTGCTGATGGTGGTTTTGCGGTGGCATGATGTGGCCTTCCGTCGACACGATCTCGTGCGCGCAGCCGTCGCAGCGGTAGATGCCCGAGTACGGCACGGCTTCGCCGGGCGAGGTCAGTTCATCGAAACGCGGGTGCATGGAGCGGGCCACGTAGCTGGGGTTTTTGTAGTCGGCCATGGAATCGTCGGTAAGTGGAAAATGTCCCCATTCTGGCACACAATCGTGTGCGGCCTTGACCGCGTGTCTTGGTGCGCGCGCGGCCCTGTGTTGTAATGTTGCTCATCCCATTTGAACACGCAAGGCCATGAGAACCCGCATCAAGATCTGCTGCATCGCTTCCATCGACGAAGCACAACTGGCGATTGCCGCCGGCGCCGACGCGCTGGGCCTGGTGGCGGCCATGCCGTCCGGCCCCGGTCCGATTCCCGACGCGTGCATCGCGCAGATCGCCGCCTGGACGCCACCACCCGTGGCCACGTTTCTGCTGACGTCCGAGACGACGGCGCAAGCCATCGCCGAACACGTGCGCGCCACGCAGCCATCGACCGTGCAGATCGTCGGGCATATCGACCCGCGTGAAGTCGAGGAGCTGGCGCGCCTGCTGCCGCATGTGCGGCGCGTACAGGTGATCCATGTGGAAGGGCCCGAGGCTTTGGCGCTGATTCCCGCCTACGCGCCCCATGTGCATGCCTTCCTGCTTGACTCCGGCCGCCCTGGCGCGGCGGTGCCGGAACTGGGCGGCACGGGCCGCACGCACGACTGGTCCATCAGTGCGCGCTTCGTGCGCGCCAGTCCCCGTCCCGTCTTCCTCGCCGGCGGCCTCGATGCCAACAACGTGATGGAGGCGCTGCGCCAGGTGCGGCCCTACGGCATCGACCTGTGCTCGCGCGTGCGCACCGATGGCAAGCTCGATGTCATGAAGCTGGCCCTGCTGATGGCGGCCGTGCGCGACGTGGATGCGGCGCTGTATGCGGAAGGTTAATCCGTTATTGCCAATGCGTTCATTTCGCGCACGAACGCTTCCGTAAACGCGGCCACCATGCCGCCCGCCGCGCGCGGCGAGATCAGGCCCACGACGGAGTGCGACTCCTCGTCGGGCAGCGCGATAAAACGCACGCCGGGTGGCGCCACCAGGCGCATGCTGTCGGGGACGATGGCGATGCCCATGTTGGCCTCGATCAGGTGCAGCTGCGAGGTCTTGCGCGACAGGGCGCGCGCCGCCTTCGGAAAGAAACCCTGCGCCAGGCACAGGCCCGCCACCAGGTAACTGAGGCCCCCGCGGTCCTTGTGCGGGATCGAGACGAACGCCTCGTCGCGCAGGGCGGCAATCGTCGTGCGCTGCAGCGCGGCCAGCGGCGACATCGCTGACACGGCCACCACCAGCTTTTCCGCAAACAGTTCGCGCACGACGATATTGGCGTGCTTGCGCAGGGTGGGCAGGCGCACCAGGCCCAGGTCGGCACGGCCTTCTTCGATGTCAGCCGCCTGGTTTTCCGACGAGCCTTTCGACACGTCCAGCGTCACACCGGGAAACTGCGCCAGCAGGCGGTTCAGCACGGCGCCGATGGCGGGCGTGAGGGTGACGGAGCTTGAATGCAGCAGGCGGATGATGCCTTGCGCGCCTTGCCCCACGTGGCGCGTCTGGCGCACGGTTTCATCGATGTCTTCGAGGATGCGCTTTGCCCGTTCATAAAATACCTGTCCGGCGGGCGTGAGTTCGATATGGCGCGCGTCGCGCGTCAGCAGCAGTGCTTGCACCTCGCTTTCCAGCTCCTTGATCTGCCGGCTCAGGGCCGACTGCGCAATGTACAGCTTTTCCGCCGCACGCGAGTAGCTGCCTGCATCGACGACTTCGACAAAATAGCGGAACTGTCTGATGGAAATCAATCGTATGCCTTTTCGAGATCGGAGACTGCCGGATTTGATATTGGCCCGGCCCCGTCGTTCGCGTTACAGTGGCCTGGTCTGCTGTCACTGCAAAGGAAAGACCATGCTGGAATTGATCGGGGTGCTGGGACTGCTCGTCAGTATTATCGCAAAACTGATTTTCGTCCAGATCGGTGGGGCGGCTGACGGTAAAGAGGATTGATAGCGAATCAACCCAACGGCAAAAAGGCCGGGGTCGGACCCTCAGGGTCCGACCCCAGTTTCCGTCTTTGGGGTTGCCAGCATCGCGACAAATCCGTCCTGCAAGGCGATGTGCTGTACATTGCAATTCAATGCCACCCCATCCCACTCCGTCAACTGCCTGCCCACGCACTTGAGCGCCGCCTCGCGCGCCGTCCACGCCTGCGCCAACCGCAGCGGGCGCTGTGCATCGGGGCAGGCGGCCAGTTCCTCGGCCACCTGCGGCCCCAGGTAGTCGCGCGCCAGACTGAACCAATCGGGAATGTCCTGCACCCGCATGACGTCGATGCCGACAGCGCCATGCAGATGGATGGCGGCCAGCGACATGCCGTCATCATGGGTCAATGACAAACCTGCCGCGCGGCCGGCCAGCAGCAAACGGGGAGGAGCACCCGGCATCGACTCCAGCGAAATCGATTCAATATCCATCTTCAGCCACTGCGCCGCCGCTGCCCGCACGGCGGCGCGGATGCGCAAGCGGGCCTCCCAGCGCGGCAGGACGGCGGCGATGCCGATCACCAGCACGCCGTCGCCCGACCAGAGCACGGTG
Source organism: Janthinobacterium sp. 78 (assembly GCF_003096775.1). NCBI lineage: Bacteria > Pseudomonadati > Pseudomonadota > Betaproteobacteria > Burkholderiales > Oxalobacteraceae > Janthinobacterium > Janthinobacterium sp. 78. Next base: position 2,541,755 of record NZ_QENT01000001.1, read on the forward strand.
GCATCCATCAGTTGCGATCAGCTACGCAAAGGTGCCGCCGGGCAGCCCGCCCAGTTGCTGCCGGCGGGGATATGTTCGCCCTTCATCACCAGGGTCAACGGCCCCAGGCGCGCATTGTCGCCCACCTTGGCGCTGTACAGCACCGAGCTGCGCGGACCCATGTAGACGCGCTGGCCGATGTCCACGTGGTCGATCTTCATCACGCGGTCTTCGAACAAATGCGTCTGCGGGCAGGTCAGCGCATTCAATTCGCTGTAGTCGCCAATATGCACGCAGTCGAATTCCGTGATGTCCGTCGTGTCCATGTAGACGCCGCGGCCGATCTTGCAGCCAAACAGGCGGAAAGCCAGCGGCAGCCACGGCGTGCCGCGCAGGTAGCGCATGAAGTTGGGCACGGCGATGCCTTCGTACAGGTTGGTGACACCTTCCGAAATCCACACGAACGGTGTCCACATGGGGGCCGCGTGCTTGCGGTAGCGTCCCAGCAGCAGCCACTTGAACAGCACCACCACTAAAAAGTTGCCGATGCCGTAGGCGATGCCGGCAATCGCCAGGTCGCCCACCACTTCGCCCCAGCGCCCGGCGCCCGCGATCGGCATCACGTCCAGCACCAGGGTGTAGCCGACGGCGATCACCACCGCGTGCGGCGCGACGATGCGGAACGCTTCGATCAAGCTGCGGCCCAGGCGGCGCAACAGCGATGGCTTGAAGGTCAGGTGCTCGGCAAAGCCGCTGACCTGTTCGCGCGCGGGCAAATGCATCGGGGGAGAACCGAGCCAGGTATCGCCGCTGTGCATCTGCGCATTGCGCGGCGCATGCGTGTGCACGCCGATCAGCACGTGCTCGGGCAGCACGGTGCCGTCCGGGATATAACTGCCGTTGCCGACAAAGCTGCGGTGCGAGATGACGGTGGGGCGCATGGTCATCCAGCCGCCGTCGATCTGCTCGTCGCCCAGCATGACGGCGTCGGCGATGAAGGTGTCGTCGCCCAGGGTCAGCATGTCGGGCACCACGCCGAGCGCCGTGGAAATCTCGGCGCCCTTGCCGACCTTGGCGCCCAGCAGGCGGTACCAGTACGGCGCGTACACGGTGGCGTAGATGCCGTGCAGGACGTTCAGGCTCGATTCCTGGATATGGCTGACCAGCCACTTGGCGCAATAGATATTGCTGTGCACGGGCGAGCTGCCCGGCTTCAGGCGGGGCAGCGCGCCCCAGCGGATGGCGGCCGACAGCAGGGCCGTCAGCACGATCAGCACGGCGCTGGCGGGGAAGGCCAGCAGGAAGTAGCGGGCCAGCTGGGTCGTCACGTCGCGGCCCTGCAGCCACGGCATCATTTCGCGCTCGTCGAACCAGTCGATCAGCACGAAGCTTGGGAAGACGGGCATGAAGAACAGCACGGCGATGAGGACCATGCCGAAGCAGAAGAACAGGGTTTCGCCCGTCAGGCGCAGGCGCGAGACGGCGGGGCGCGGCGGCTGGCTGGCCCGGTCGTAGGGGCCGATGTCGCGCGCGGGCGAACCGGTCCAGACCCTGCCCGCCGGCACGCTCACGCCATCGGCCAGCGCGGACTGTCCCTCCAGGTGGCCGAAGGCGCCCACCTTGGTATTGCCCTCCATGATGGCGTAAGAGCTGATGCAGGCATCGTCGCCGATGCTGATCTGGCCCAGCAGCAAACGGCCCCGTTCGACGCGGGCGTTTTCAAAGTTGACGGCATTGCCCACGCTGACGTTGTCGCCGATGGACAGCAGGTCGGGCGCACGCAGGGTCATCGAGCCGATGACCACTTCCTTGCCGACTTTCGCGCCCAGCGCGCGCAGCCACCAGCTGTTCAGCGACGAGCCGCTGAGCAGATACGTGGGCGCCGATTCGACCAGGCGGTCGGCCAGCCACCAGCGGTAGTAGGTGACGCCCCACAGTGGATAGCTGCCCGGCTTCAAACGCCCGGCAATCAGCCACTTGCCGGCAATCGCGATGGCAAATTCGGCCAGGGTGGCGAGCAAGAACACGCCGATCGAGGCGGCGATGGCGCGCGGCACGGTGTCTCCCGTGTCGCCCGTGAAGAAGTGATAGGTAAAGAAGGGCGCCATCCACTGCGCCATGCGCAGGGTGACGAGGCCCGGCACGGCCGCCGCCTGCGCCGCGCCGCACAGCCAGCGCTTCATGGCCGATGGCGGTGTCCAATCCGCTTCCGGCGTGGCCAGCGCGGGCGCTTCGTTCAGCACGGCGGCGATCTTGCCGATCTGGCGATTGTGATAAATGTCGCGCACCGTCATGTGGGCGTAGGCAGGATTGGCGCGCAGGGCGGACGCCAGGCGGGCGGCCAGGAAGGAATGGCCACCGAGGTCGCTGAAGAAGTCAAACTGGCGCCGTATCGGCTGGCCCGGGAACAGTGTCGCCAGCGCCGCGAACAGGGCCGCTTCGGCCGGCGTTTCCGGCACGTCCGATTCACCCGCCTCGCCGGCCGGCGGCGTCGAGAGTGGCATGGCCTTCAGCGCTTTTCTGTCGATCTTGCCGGAGGTCAGGCGCGGCATCAGCGGCAGCAATTCGAAGCGGCCCGGCACCATGTAGGGGGGCAGATGCAGGTTCAAGGTTGCGCGCAGGGTTTTCGCCGTCAGGGCCTCGTCGGGGGCATCGTCGCTGCCGACGATGTAGGCCACCAGCTGGTCGATGCCATCGTCCTTGCGCAGCAACACGGCCACGGTGCCCACGCCCGCCTGCTGCGCCAGCACGGCTTCGATCTCGCCCAGCTCCACGCGAAAGCCGCGAATTTTCACCTGGTCGTCGGCGCGGCCCAGGCACAGCACCTGGCCATCAAGATCGATGCGCGCCAGGTCGCCCGTGCGGTACAGGCGTGCGTCGTCTGGCCCCGTGCTCCAGGGATTGGGCAGGAATTTTTCCACGGTCAGGTCGGGCCGGCCCAGGTAGCCTTCCGCCAGGCCGGGGCCGATGATGCACAGCTCCCCCGTTTCGCCGCGCGCCAGCAAAACCAGGGGACGGTTTTCACCCGGCTCGGCCACCTGCAGCACCAGCAAGCCATAGTTGGGCAGCGGCGTGCCGATGGTGACGGGTTCACCGGGCCGCAGGCGCGCCAGGCTGCACGAGACGGTCGCTTCCGTGGGGCCATAGGTGTTGAACATGGCGCGGCCCGGGCGCGACCAGCGCTCAACGAGGGACTCCGGGCACATCTCGCCGCCCAGGTTGATCAGGCGCAGACTCGGTACTTCCTCCGCAAACAGGGCCAGCAAGGTCGGCACGGCGTGCAGCACGGTGACATGGTTGGTTGCCAGCGCGCGCGGCAAGGCTTCCGGGTCGCCGGAGATTTCCTTCGGTCCCAGCCACAGGGTGGCGCCCACGAGGTAGGCGATCCAGATTTCTTCGAACGACATGTCGAAGGCGACGGAAAAGCCCTGGTAGACGGTGTCGGACTGCGCCACTTCCAGCACGGCGTTTTCGCTGCGCAGGAAGTGGCAGATGCTGCGCTGATTGATCAATATGCCCTTGGGTTTGCCCGTGGAACCCGAGGTGTAGATCACATACGCCGGGTGTTCGGGCAGGACGGTGGCGCGCGCGGGCAGCAGTTCGCCCGGTGCGGCGGGGGCCAGCAGGCTTTCCGCCGTCCACACGGGGCGCACGATGCCAGCATCAAACAGGCGCGGCGCAAACTGCGCGCAGCTGACGACGCCAAAGCCGTTGGCGTCATCGAGGCATACCTGCAGGCGTTCCACTGGCGTGTCTTCATCGACGGGCAGCCAGGCGGCGCCCGCCTTGGCGATGGCAGCCTGCATCAACAGCAGAGGGGCGCCGCGCGGCAGCCACAGGCCCACGATGTCGCCGGGCTTGACGCCGGCCGCCACCAGGCGCGACGCGGCCAGGCCAGCCTGCGCATCGAGTTCCGCATACGTGATGCGGTGCGCGCCGTCGATCAGGGCGATTTGTCCGGGACAGCGGCGGGCCGTCGCCTCCAGCAGGTCGGCCAGCACTTCCTCGCGCAGCAGATCCGGTCGCGGCGGGCCGTACAGGATGTCGGCGTGGGTGGAAGGGGTGCCTGGGCTGACTGCGGTGAAATCGTTCATGGATGACGCTTATCTGTAATGCGGTGTGAGGAATCTGACGGGCTGCGCATGCTGCGTGGCACAGTCGATACCTTACAGCACGCCAGACATTTCAGCGTTGCAGAACGGGGAATTTTGTAGAGCTTTCGGCAATTATGTGGCGGCGGGATCAACTGCCATGATTACGGAATGTAAATCGCGGAAACATGGCGCCGATTTGCGCCACCGTGCTCGCCGCTGGATAGCCGTGCAGGGGGCGGCCGGCCAGCGCCGCGTCCGCGCAGCCTTCGGCGCGGAACTGCTGCAGCACGTAGTTGTCGACGCCTTTCGCGGCCAGGGTGGTGGCCAGGGCCAGCAACTGATCGTCCGGCAGCAAGTCCGGATGGGTGGTGGTGCGGCATTCGTAGGCGACGCCGCTGGCGAGGATGGCGTCCAGGCAGGCGCGCGCGGGGTCGCCGCTGCCGGCCACGCGGGTCACATGACGATAGTGGGCAAACGGCGCCTTGATGTCGAAGCCCACCCAATCGACCAGGGGCAGCACTTCCTGCAGGCGCTGCGGATAGATGCAAGCCGTGTGCAGGCCGATGCCGAACCCCAGTTCCCTGACGTCGAGCATGGCGCGCGCCAGCGCCGGGTCCATGCACGCCTCGCCGCCGCTGAAGACGACGGCGTCGACCAGGCCCACGCGGCGGCGCAGCCAGGTCAGTACATCCTGCCAGGGCATGGTGCCCTGCGGCGTGCGCGTCTGCAGGTGCGGATTGTGGCAATAGCCGCAACGCCAGGGGCAGCCCTGCACGAAGACCACGGCGGCCAGCTTGCCCGGGTAGTCGGTGGCGGAAAAGGGCGTCAGGCCGCCCACTTTCAACTCAGCCACGGCAGGCGGGCTGGCCAACCCGGGCGCTCGCTTCCGTAAAGTACTGGCGCTCGTGGAATTCGCCCTGCTTGCCGATGTTGAACGAGGCGACGGGGCGGTGGTAGCCCATCACGCGGGTCCAGATTTCGCAGCGCTGGCGTTCGCTGTCGAGCAGGGTGATGGCGGGAGTGAAGTCGGGACGTGCGTTCATGGCGTTTCCTCAAGTGATGGAACAGGGTGGGCTTGCTTGCGGGCGATCAGTTCCGCGTCGCAGGTGGGGCAGAATTCATGTTTGCCGGCCAGGTAGCCGTGGCGCGGGCAGATGGAAAACGTGGGGGTGACGGTGATGTAGGGCAGCGAAAAGCGGCTCAGGGCGCGTTTGACCAATTCGCGGCAGGCATTCGCATCCGACAGCGCTTCCGTCATGTACAGATGCAGCACCGTGCCGCCCGTGTACTTGCGCTGCAGCGCGTCCTGCAATTCCAGCGCCTCGAACGGATCGTCCGTATGGCCCACGGGCAGTTGCGACGAGTTCGTGTAATACGGGTTGTCGCTGGTTCCCGCCTGCAGGATGGCGGGATAGCGCTTGCGGTCTTCGCGGGCAAAGCGGTACGTCGTGCCTTCGGCCGGCGTCGCTTCCAGGTTGTACATGTGCCCCGTCTCTTCCTGGAATGCCACCATGCGTGCGCGCACGTGGTCGAGCAGGCGTATCGCCAGCGCATGACCCTCGGCGGACGTGATGTCGTAAGCGTCGCCGCTGAAATTGCGGATCATCTCGTTGATGCCGTTCACGCCCAGTGTGGAAAAGTGGTTGCGCAGGGTGCCCAGGTAGCGCTTCGTGTAGGGGAACAAGCCTTGCTGCATCAGTTCTTCGATGGTGCGGCGCTTGATTTCCAGGCTGACTTTGCCCAGTTCCAGCAGGCGGTCCAGGTCGGCCATCAGTGCCGCTTCGTCGCCGCGCCACAAGTGGCCCAGGCGCGCGCAGTTGATGGTCACCACGCCCAGGGAGCCCGTCTGCTCGGCGGAACCGAACAGGCCATTACCCCGTTTCAGCAGTTCGCGCAAGTCCAGCTGCAAGCGGCAGCACATGGAGCGGATCATGTTCGGCTTGAGTTCCGAATTGATGAAATTCTGGAAGTAGGGCAGGCCGTAGCGGGCCGTCATTTCAAACAGGCGTTCCGCGTTGTCGCTATGCCAGTCGAAATCCTCGGTGATGTTGTAGGTGGGGATGGGAAAGGTGAAGACGCGGCCCTTGGCGTCGCCCGCCATCATGATCTCGATGTAGGCGCGGTTGATCATGTCCATCTCCGCCTGCAGCTCGCCATAGCAGAAGTCCATCTCCTGGCCGGCGATGACGGGAATCTGCTCGCGCAGATCGTCCGGGCAGACCCAGTCGAACGTGAGGTTGGTAAACGGCGTTTGCGTACCCCAGCGCGATGGCACGTTGAGGTTGAAGATCAGCTCCTGCATGTACTGGCGCACGTCTTCGTAGCGCAGGCCGTCCTTGCGGATGTAGGGCGCCATGTAGGTGTCGAAGGAGCTGAACGCCTGCGCGCCGGCCCATTCGTTTTGCAGGGTGCCCAGGAAATTGACGATCTGGCCGATGGCGCTCGACATGTGTTTCGGCGGGCCCGATTCGATCTTGCCCGGCACGCCATTCAAGCCTTCATGCAGCAGGGTGCGCAGCGACCAGCCGGCGCAGTAGCCGGCCAGCATGTCGAGGTCGTGGATGTGCAGCGCCGCTTCGCGGTGCGCCGCGCCCACTTCCGGCGGATACACCTGGTCCAGCCAGTAGTTGGCGATGACCTTGCCCGACACATTCAGGATCAGGCCACCCAGTGAATAACCCTGGTTGGCGTTGGCATTGACGCGCCAGTCGCGCCGCTCCAGGTATTCATTGATGGACGCGGCGACATCGACCTGGCCGCGTGTGGGGGAAACTGCATTCGTCGTCATGAAACCTCCAATAAACACAACATGCGGTGTTTTTATGAAGGTTATCTACTAAATGTAGTGGCGTCAAAGGTAGCGTGCAAGCGATTCGCGTATCCTTGATCCAGGTGAAAAAACCACCTCAGCCGGTTTTGTTCCAGCGCGTTTCGCGCAGGATCAGCCAGCTCGCGCAAAAGAACGCGGCGCCGCAGGCGGCGATGCTGGCGACGGAAGCGGGCAGCACGTGGGCCCAGATTTCCAGCGGCGTATAGGTGCTCCAGCTGGCCACGCGCGCATCGAACGTGACGTAGTTCGCCAGCAGCCAGTAGATGGCCAGCAGGCCCGTGCAGATGGCGGCCTGGCGCAGCAGCGGCAGTTGGCGGCGCGCGAACACGGCCAGCAGGAATAGCAGCAGCACGCCCGGATAGGCGCCCAGCACTTCCGGCGACAGCACGGAGAGGGTCCCCGCGTCATAGCCATCGGCCGGCCTGGCCCACTGCACTTGCAGCGCGGTGAGGAACAGGGTCAGAAGGAAAATCAGCAGCGGTTTGCGGGTCATGGTGGGCAATCGAAGAGGGAGAAAAGGGGGGCATTTTACAGCCAGGTCAAGCAAGTTGAAGGTGCGCCAGCCATGCATGCATTCCTTCACCTGCGTCAAGGACTGGGCGGTATCGGCGGGGCTATAGTCTGCACCCTGAGCCGATACAGGACTGTGAACATCATGATGCTTGATTCAACCACCGCCACCCGCGTGGCCGGACCGCTGGAACTGGTCTGCCCCGCCGGCAGCCTGCCTGCCCTGAAAGCGGCCGTCGACAATGGCGCCGATACCGTGTACCTGGGCTTTCGCGACGCCACCAATGCGCGCAATTTCGCGGGCCTCAATTTTGACGAGAAGGCCATCGCCGAAGGCGTGCGCTACGCCCACCAGTACGGACGCAAGGTGCTGCTGGCGCTGAACACTTATCCGCAGCCGCACAACTGGGCCGTGTGGCGCAGCGCCATCGACCGCGCTGCAGCGGCCGGCATCGACGCCATGATCGTCGCCGATCCGGGCCTGATGGCGTATGCGGCCCAGCACCAGCCGCAGCTGCGCCTGCACCTGTCCGTGCAGGGCTCGGCCACCAACTACGAAGCCATCAATTTTTACCATGAACACTTCGGCATCGCCCGCGCCGTGCTGCCGCGCGTGCTGTCGATGGCGCAGGTGGAACAACTGATAGCCAAGACGGAGGTAGAGATCGAAGTGTTCGGTTTCGGCAGCCTGTGCGTGATGGTCGAAGGGCGCTGCGCGCTGTCGTCGTATGCGACGGGCGAGGCGCCGAACACGCACGGCGTGTGCTCGCCGGCCAAGGCCGTGCGCTGGCTGGAAACGCCGAATGGCCTGGAGTCGCGCCTGAACGGCGTGCTGATCGACCGCTACGCACCCGGTGAAAACGCCAGCTATCCGACCCTGTGCAAGGGCCGTTTCGAAGTCAATGACGAAGAGTATTACGCGATCGAGGAGCCGGCCAGCTTGAATACTCTGGCGCTGTTGCCGCAACTGATCGCCATGGGCGTGCGCGCGGTGAAGATCGAAGGGCGCCAGCGCAGCCCCGCCTACGTGGCGCAGGTCACGCGCGTGTGGCGCGAAGCGATCGACGCCTGCCGCGAAGGCAATCCGCGCTACGCCGTCAAGCCGGGCTGGATGGCGGCGATGGACAAGCTGGCCGAGGGTCAGCAGCACACACTCGGCGCCTATCATAGATCTTGGAAATAGAGGATGAACATGCTGAAGCTTTCTTTGGGCCCCTTGCTGTACTACTGGCCGCGCGCCACCGTCTTCGAGTTTTACCAGCAGATCGCCGGCAGCGCCGTCGAGATCGTGTATCTGGGCGAAACCGTGTGCTCGCGCCGGCATGAAGTGCGCCTGGCCGACTGGCTCGATATCGCCGACATGCTGGCCGCTGCCGGCAAGGAAGTGGTGCTGTCGACGCAGGCGCTGATCGAGGCGGGCGCCGAACTGGCGACCTTGCGCCGCATCACGGGCAATGGCCGCTATACGGTCGAAGCCAACGACATGGGCGCCGTGCACTGCATGGAAAAGGGCGCGCCTTTCGTCGCCGGTCCCCATCTGAACCTGTTCAATGGCCCCAGCCTGCAACTGCTGGCGCGCCTGGGCGCGCGGCGCTGGGTGATGCCGCTGGAAATGGGGCAGACGGCGCTGGCCGAGATGCAGCGCCAGAAACCGGAAGGGCTGGAGACGGAAGTGTTCGCCTACGGCCGCATGCCGCTGGCGTTTTCCGCGCGCTGCTTCACGGCGCGCAACCGCAACCTGCCGAAAGACGATTGCGGCTACAGCTGTCTGGAAGAGCCGGACGGCCTGCTGCTGCGCACGCGCGACGAAGTGCCCTTCCTCGTCCTGAATGGCACGCAGACGCAGTCGGCCCTCGTCTACAACCTGGTGCGCGAACTCGACGCCATGCGCGACATGGGCGTGGCGGTGGCGCGCATCAGCCCGCAGGCCATGCATACGGAACAAGTCATCGCCATTTTCGACCGCGCCCGCCGCGGCCAGGTCAGCGGCGTGGGCGCCCAGGCCCAGCTGGCGGCCTGCCAGCCGGCCGGCGCTTGCGACGGCTACTGGCACGGCCAGCCCGGCATGGAACAGCACGCCGCTCATTGAACGCATCGAAAGGAAGCACCATGCAAGATCAACTGGAAAGATTGCCCATCCCGGCCAAGCCCGCCATGAGCAAGCCCGCCATGTCGTACCGGCTGCCCGAACCGCTGGCCGAATTGCTGTCCAAGCTGCCGCCGTATCCCGCCTCCTGGCTGTTCGTGCAAGGCTTGAACCGCCTGCTGGCGCCGCAATTGCCCGACGATGTGCGGCGCAGCCTGGAGGGGCGCAGCCTGCGCCTGCGCCTGGTCGACGCGGGCATCGCCTTCGATTTCGAGTGGCAGGGCACGGTGTTCGTGGCCGAGCGCTATGTGGACGTGCCGGACCTGTGCATCGCCGCCAGCGTGCATGACCTGATGCTGCTGGCGCGGCGCCAGGAAGATCCTGACACACTGTTCTTCAGCCGTCGTTTGAGCCTGGAAGGCGATACGGAGCTGGGTCTGCTGTTCAAGAATACGCTCGACGCCATCGAGCTGCCGCCGTTCGATTTACAGGCGCTGGGACCGCGCCGCGTGCTGGCGCATCTGCGCGACCGGGGCGCGCGGGAAGGCTGAGCGGAGCAGGGGGAGCGGAGAATTGCCGCAGCCGGCGTTCAATGGCGGCAGTGACCGCAGGCGCCGCTGCAGGATGGCAGTTGTTCCTCATCGGAGGCCTCGCCCATGAAGCCGGCGTCGTTGACGGCGGCCAGCAGGCGCTCCTGCGTGGCCAGCCGTTCGTCAAATTGCACCGTGGCGCCGTGGCGCGCCAGCGAGACGCACACGGTGGCCACGCCCGTGACGGCCTCGAGCGCGCCCGTCAGCCTGTCGGCGCAGCCTTCGTGATCCATCCCGATAATATTCAAGCGTGCTGTCTGCATGGGTTCCTCTTGTTTTTCAGATAAAAAAACAGCGTAGGCGAGCGGTGCGCATGCCGTCCAGAGCAGCACGCAAGATTTATTTTCTATTTGCGGTTTTATTGATCTGGATTAATTCCAGCCGCTCCTGGTCAGTCTGAAACTGCTGTCGCGTGATACACAGTTGCCCTGTTCCAGTCGACAAGCGTGCTCTGCTGAATAATAGTGTCGTTTTAATAATGTTCTTGATGAAGGTACTGGACAGGAGGGGCCGTGCGGCGGCGCCTCCTGCTCCTGCTTGCCGGCCAGTGCCATGTGACGGCCTTCTTGCTTCTTTGTCGGCAAGTGCCTATCCCGACTTTCTGTGCTGGAGCTGCTCAATCCCAACCTGCCGGAAGAGACGCCACTGGCGCGCAAGGCACTTTGGTATCGTCCAAATCATTACTAGTGGTTTTGTTGATCGGTGTCAAACCATCGCTTCAATCGTGCGCAGGATGTTTGATGAAACGCAAGGCGAGTTCAACAGAACACCTGTTGACACTTGTAAAATTTTCACCGAACATGATTCCTCGTAACAACATTTCCCCGGCACGGGCCTTCAGGGCCGGTGCTGCGTGGGCTCCTGTACGCCCGTTCATCCGCCAGCGCCTGCCAGCCCGAGAACGGGTAACCAACCGTCACTTTTCGAAGGTTCGTCCATGCTCGATTCGATCGCGTCGGTATTGCACCAGGTGCCGGAATTGGCCTTGTTCCTGTCCCTGGCCCTGGGCTATGCGGTAGGGCAGATACGCTTCGGTCCCATCCAGCTGGGCGGCGTGTGCGGCACCCTGATCGCCGCGCTGCTGATCGGCCAGCTGGGCATCACGCTGGACGCCAGCGTCAAGAATGTCTTCTTCATGCTGTTCATCTTTGCCCTCGGCTATGCGGGCGGTCCCCAGTTCTTTGCCAACCTGAATGCCAAGGGCTTGCGCTTGGGAATACTCTGCCTGATCGAAGTGGTGGTGGTACTGGCGCTGGTGCTGCTGGCCACGCGTTTCCTCGGCCTGGACCAGGGCACGGCGGCCGGCATGATGGCGGGCGCGGCGACGGAATCGGCCGTCGTCGGTACGGCCACGGATGCCATCTCGAAGCTGGCGCTGCCGGCGGCGCGCATCGCCGAGCTGCAGGCCAACGTGGTCACCGCGTATTCCATCACCTATATTTTCGGCCTGATCGCCATCGTCATCGTCACCAGCCAGATTTTCCCGCTGTTGCTGCGCGTCAACCTGCGCGAGGAAGCGGACAAGCTGTGGGAAAAGATGGGCGGCGCGCAGACCGATGGCGACGGCGCGCAGGCCACGCCGGACATGGTGGGCCGCGCCTACCGCATCAGCCGTGGCGCGGGACGCCGTCTCGATGCCTTGCAGCATATTTTTGCGGGCCGCGCCAGCATCACGCGCGTGCGCCGGCACGGCAAGGTGCTGGACCTGGAACCGGCACTGCGCCTGCGCGCCAATGACGAAGTGCTGGTGATCGGCCACCGTCCCGCGCTGGTGGCGGCCGAAGCCATCCTGGGCGAGGAATTTGCCGACACGACGGGCTTGAACATGGCCGTCTCGGCCGTCGAAGTGGTGCTGCAGCAGGCGGCCCTCGTGGGCCAGCCCTTGCGCCAGCTGGCCTTGCCTTCCGGCGTGCACGTGGCGGCCGTCGTGCGTGGCGAGCACAGCATGCCGCCCCTGCCGGACCTGGCCCTGCAGCGCGACGATGTGCTGCGCCTGTACGGCACGGCGGAAGGGCGCGAGCTGAACACGGCGCTGGCCGCCATCGGCAAGCGCGTGCCCACCGGGGACCGCAGCAATATCGTCTACGCCAGCATCGGCATCGTGCTCGGTGTGTATATCGGCGGCTTTACCGCCAAGCTGGGCGGCATCCCGTTTTCGCTGGGCACGGGCGGCGGCGCCTTGCTGACGGGCCTGGTATTCGGCTGGTACCAGGCGAGAAAGCCGGGCATGCCGGGCATCCACCCCAGCGCGCTCGACATGATGAAGGATATCGGCCTGGCCACCTTCATCGCCTGCGTGGGCCTGGCGTCGGGACCGCAGGCGATCGATCTGATCCGCCAGTACGGGCTGTCGCTACCGCTGATGGGCGTGCTCATCGCCGTCGTCCCCGCCTCGCTGTCGTTGCTGGTAGGCCACTTTTTCCTCAAGCTGGAAGCGCCCGTGCTGCTGGGCGCCATCGCCGGCCAGCAGTGCAGCACGCCGGCCCTGTCGGCCGTGCAAAACGCGGCCGGCAACTCGACGCCCTTGCTGGGCTACACGATCACGTATGCGATCTCGAACGTGGTGCTGCCTCTGCTGGGGCCGCTCATCGTGGCCCTGGCCGGCTCGGTCCACGCGTGAAGCACGCAAGAGCACAGGCAGTAAAGAATTCCTTCAACACGAAAGGCGGTCCGTATGGAATGGTTGCATGAGTTATTCAAGAAGTCGCCCGAAATTGCCTTGTTTCTCTCCCTGGCAGTGGGTTACTACATCGGCAAGATCAAGTTCGGCTCGTTTCAGCTGGGCGGGGTCGCCGGTTCACTGCTGGTGGCGGTCCTCGTCAGCCAGGTAGGCGTGGCCATCGATCCCGGCGTCAAGTCGGTGCTGTTCGCGCTGTTCATTTACGCGGTCGGCTATGAAAGCGGACCGCAGTTCTTCAATTCCCTGGGGCGCCAGTCGGTGCGCGAAATCATCCTGGCCGTCGTGCTGGCCGTGACGGCGCTGTTGACGGTGGTCATCATGGCCAAGGTCTTTGGCCTGGACAAGGGCCTGGCGGCCGGCGTGGCGGCGGGCGGCTTGACGCAGTCGGCCATCATCGGCACGGCCGGTGACGCGATTACCAAGCTGGGCCTGGCGGCCGACGAGGTGGCGCGCTTGCAGGGCAACGTGGCCGTCGGCTATGCCGTCACCTACGTGTTCGGCTCGTTTGGCGCCATCATCGTTTGCGTCAATATCTTGCCGAAACTCATGGGACGCACCATCCGCGAAGATGCGATCAAGGCGGAAACGGCACTGCAGGCAGGCGTGCAGGTGCTGGGACCTGGCCAGACGCCGGCCGCGCCTGACCTGATCGGCCGCATCTACGACGTGGGCCCGGGCGCAGGACGCTCGGTGGCCGAGATCGAAAGCGCGCATCCGAACACGGCCATTACCATCGAGCGCGTGAAGCGCAATGGCCAGATCATCGACGTCAGCCCGGACCTGGTGCTGGCGGCCGACGATATCGTGCTGCTGGTGGGCCGGCGCGAAGCCATGCTCAGCGTCTCTTCTCAGCTGGGCAAGGAATTGCTGGCCGTCGAAGGCATGGAACTGGTGATGCAGCGCCGCGACATGGTGCTGACCAACAAGGCTTATCACAACAAGACGGTGGGCGAAATCCGCAGCGCGACGGCGCCGGGCGTGCGTCACGGCATCTTTGTCGTGCAGCTGAGCCGCATGGGCAAGATCTTGCCCATGCAACCGGAAACCATCGTGCAGACGGGCGACGTGGTGACCATTTATGGCGCCGAGCAAGACGTCAAGCGCGTGGCAGCCGAAGTGGGTTACATGATCGTGCCGAGCGCCAAGACGGACTTTGTCTACATGGGCGCCGGCCTCGTCGTCGGCCTGCTGGTGGGCTTGCTGGTGGCGCGCATCGGTTCGATTCCGCTGACCCTGGGCAGTGGTGGCGGCGTGCTGCTGTCGGGCCTGGTGTTCGGCTGGTTCCGCGCCAAGCGCCAGACGTTTGGCTACATGCCCAGCGGCGCCGTGCAAATCCTGAAGGACCTGGGCCTGGCCGGTTTTGTCGCCGTCGTCGGCCTCACGTCCGGCCTGCAAGCCGTGCAAACCGTGCGCGAACACGGCCTGACCCTGTTTGGCGTGGGCGTGGTGGTGACCATCCTGCCGATGATCTTGACCATGCTGATCGGCCGTTACATCTTGCGTTATGACAACGTGGCCATCTTTGCGGGCGCCTTGTCCGGCTCGCGCAGCGCCAATCCCGCGTTCGGCGAAGTGCTGAATGCGGCGCAAAACTCGATTCCCACCGTACCGTTTGCCATTACCTATGCCTTGGCCAACGTTTTCCTGACCTTGCTGGGGCCGCTGATTGTGGCCTTCGTCTGAGTCTGCAAGAACCCTGCACATTGTCTGTCTAAAGGAGTAGCAAAAATGGATTTCAGTAACCCTGCCAAACTCGCCCTGTTGAGCCCCTTCGAACTGAAGGATGCGCTGATCCAGACGGCCAAGCAAAGCAACCGCCTGATGCTGAACGCGGGCCGCGGCAACCCGAATTTCCTGGCGACCACGCCACGCCACGGCTTCTTCCAGTTCGGCCAGTTCGCCATGACGGAAGCGGAGCGTTCGTATGTCTACATGGATGACGTGGGCGGCTTTCCCACGCGCGAGGGCATCGAGGCGCGCTTTGAAATTTTCGTGCGTAAACACGAGGGCAACCCGGGCGCGCACTTCATCGAGGCGGCCGTATCGTATGTGCGCGACCAGCTGGGCCTGAGCGCGGGCGATTTCATCTATGAAATGTGCGAAGCGATTCTGGGCTGCAACTATCCCGTGCCGGACCGCATGCTGCGCCTGTCCGAGAAAATCGTCGGCCAGTATATTCACCGTGAAATGATCGGTGACCATCCGTTTATCGGCAACTTCGACATGTACGCCGTCGAAGGCGGCACGGCGGCCATGACGTATCTGTTCGCCAGTCTGAAATCGAACCACATCATCCAGGAAGGCGACACCATCGCCCTGGGCATGCCGATCTTCACGCCGTACATCGAGATTCCCCAGCTGAACGACTACAAGCTGAACACCGTGCACATCGATGCGCCGCAATCGAACAATTGGCAATTCACCAAGAAGGAGCTGGACAAGCTGCTGGACCCGAAAGTGAAAGCTTTCTTCCTCGTCAACCCCAGCAATCCGCCTTCCGTCAAGATCGACGACGAGACCCTGGAATACATCGCCAAGATCATCAAGAAGCGCCCGGACCTGATCATCCTCACCGATGACGTGTATGGCACTTTTGCCGACAATTTCGTCTCGCTGTTCGCCATTTGTCCGTTCAACACCATCCTCGTGTATTCGTTCTCGAAATACTTCGGCGCGACGGGCTGGCGCATGGGCGTGGTGGCCACGCATGAAAACAATGTGCTCGACGACAAGATTGCCAAGTTGCCGGAAACCATCAAGAAGCAGCTCGATGAGCGCTATCACTCGATCACCACCGAGCCGCGTCAGCTGAAATTCATCGACCGCCTGGTGGCCGACAGCCGCACGGTGGCACTGAACCACACGGCCGGCCTGTCCACGCCCGTGCAGGCGCAGATGACCTTGTTCTCGCTGTTCTCGTTGATGGATGAAGAGCAAAAGTACAAGCAGTCGATGAAGCGCATCGTGCTGCGCCGCAAGGAAGCGCTGTACCGCGAACTGGGCCTGCCGATGGTGCACGACGCCAATTCCGTGCGCTACTACCACTTGCTGGACATGGAGTCCTTGGCCGCGCAGATGCATGGCGTGGAGTTTTCGCAGTGGTTGCTGAAAAAACTCAAACCGAACGAAGCCTTGTTCCGCCTGGCCGAGGAAACGGGCGTCATCCTGTTGCCGGGTCGCGGTTTCGGCACCACGCATCCTTCCGGCCGCGTCTCGCTGGCCAACCTGAACGAATACGACTACGCCAACATCGGCCGCGCCATCCGCAACATGGCGTCCGAGTTCTTTGCCGTGTTCGAAAAGGAAAAAGAGAAGGGTAGCAAGAAGGCCAAGAAGTAAGCCAAAAGTAGATAAGCAGCCAGCTGCATGAGCTTAACGGGCGCCCCGCAAGAGGCGCCCGTTTTTACGTGGCAGCAGCAGTAACCAACAGTGCAGCCTGGAATGGACATCCGTGGATATAATTGTTATTGTGAAAGTATAAACATGGCAACCCCGTGCTTTCCCCTCATTCATTGACTGGACGCTACATGGGCAGATTGCAAGGACACATATCATTATTGCTGGCGGGCGCGCTGGGCGCGGCCATGCCCGCCCTGGCGGAACCGCTGACATTCAGCGAAGCGCTGCAGCAAGCGGCCAAGGCTTCGGGCGCCGTGCAGGGCGCCGCGCTCGACGTGCGCGCAAAAACACTGAAGGCGGAAGCCTTGTCGAATATCGATGGCCCGTCGGTGGACTTGACGGCGTTTCGCGGCCGCTTGTCGACCGATTTGAGTATCGATACGAGCGGCCTGGCCGGCGTGGTGGGCGGCATCGAATCGGTGTTGCCGCCGATTCCCGGCTTGCCCACGCCCCACATTCCCAATTCCCTGAACCGTGAAGTGGTGACGGACCTGACCTCGTTCGGTTTGTTGGGCATGTGGCCCATCTACACGGGCGGACGCCTCGATGCCGTCAAGGGCCTCGCTTCCAGCCGGACCCTGGCCGCACAGGCCGAGCACACAGAAGCGGAAGAACAGCTGGCCACCCTGGTGGCGCAGCGCTATTTCCAATTGTTGCTGGCCAAGCGGGTGGTGGCCGTGCGGGCCGAAGTGACGGCCGGCGTGACGCAGCACCAGCGCGACGCGGCCAAGCTGGAAAAGGGCGGCCTGATTTCGCGCGCGGAACGCCTGCGCGCCGACGTGGCCCTGGACAGCGCCCGCAGCGAGGAAGCGCAGGCGCGCAGCGATGAGGAAATCGCGCAGGTGGCGCTCGACCGCTTGCTTGCCGTCAACTCGCAAGTGCTGCCCAGCACGCCGCTGTTCGTCAACAGCTTGCCGGTTGGCACTTTGCAATCGTTCATCAGCACGGGCATGCGCGAAAATGCGAACTGGAAAAAGATCGACAGCAAGCGCGTGCAGGCCGAGCAAGCCTTGAAGCTGCATGGCAAGGAATACGCGCCCACCGTGTTTGCCATCGGTAACTACAATTTGAATCGCGGCAGCGAAAAGCTCGTGCGCTCGAACTGGGCCATCGGCCTGGTCGTGTCCGTGCCACTCGTGCACCGCATCAATACGGGCAAGATGATCGCCGCCGCCAAGCTCGACCAGGAGAGGGTGGAAGTGGTGGCGCGCCAGGCCGAGCGCGACATTCCTACCCTGATCGAAAAGAACTGGCGCGCGCTGGAAAATGCCCGTATCCAGTATCTGTCCACGGCCTCGTCGGTGGAGCTGGCGCGCGAAAATATCCGCTTGCAAACAGTCGCTTTCCAGCAAGGGCAGGTGACGTCGCTGGAAGTGGTCGATGCGCGCCTGAACCTGGCCAAGGTCGAGACCCAGCGCGCGCAGACCGCCTATCACTATGTGATGGGGCTGGCGCAATTGCTGGAAGCGACGGGCGAGACGCAACGCCTGGGCAGCCTGGCCGCCGCGGCCGATATCCAATTACCTGTGGACAAATAATAATGAGTACCTCCAAAAAACCATTGGCCATCGTCGCCGGCATCGTTATCCTGGGGTTCGTCGGCTGGGGCTTGTACCAGGCGTTCCAGCCGCAGCGCCTGCCTTTGCAGGGACAGATGGATGCGCAGGAAGTCAATGTCTCGTCGAAAGTGCCGGGCAGGGTGGGCGAGCTGTACGTCAAGCTGGGCCAGACGGTGCCGAAAGGTGAGCTGCTGTTTCAGCTGACGAGCCCGGAAGTGGACGCGAAGATCGCGCAAGCGACGGCCGCCACGCAGGCAGCCGATGCCGTGGCGCAAAAGGCGCAAGCGGGCGCACGTCCGGAAGAAGTCGCGGCCGCCAAAGCCAACTGGGAACGGGCGCAAACGGGGGCCACCATCGCCAAGACCACGTACACGCGCGTCAACAATATGTTCGAGCAAGGCGTGATTGCCCAGCAGAAACGTGACGAGGCGCAAGCGCAATCGCGCGCCGCCGACCAGCTGGCGCAGGCGGCCCGCGCGCAATATGACATGGCGCAAAAGGGCGCCCGCCCGGAAGACAAGACGGCCGCCGCCGCGCAGGCGCGCCAGGTGGGCGCCGTGCTGACGGAAGCGCAGATCGCCCTGGCGGAAACGAAGATCGCTGCGCCGGTGGCGGGCCAGGTCAGCAAGATCCAGATACAGCCCGGCGAACTGGCGCCGCAAGGTTTCCCCGTGATTACTTTGGTGAACCTTGATGACGCCTGGGCCGTGCTGCAGGTGCGCGAAGATGAAATGGCCGCGTTTGGCATGGGCAGCACGCATACGGCCAACGTGCCGGCGCTGAAACAGCAAGTGAGCTTCAAGGTCAGCTCGGTGGCCGTGCTGCCCGATTTTGCCACGTGGCGCGCGGCCCGTCCGGGCGGCACGGACTTGCGCACGTTTGAAATCCGCTTGCGTCCCGCCATCAAGGTCGATGGCTTGCGTCCGGGCATGTCAGTCGTGTTTCCACCGCTCTGATAGCCGATGAGCGAGATTGACAAAGAGCAGCCGGCGGCGCTGGCGCGCGAGTGGTGGCGGCTGCGCGGCGACTTTTGGGACTTCGGCATGCTCAGCTGGATTCCCGTCGTGCTGTGCGGCATGTTGTGGCTGGTGTTTTCCGCCGGCATCGCGCGCGACTTGCCTATCGTCGTCATCGATAACGATAATTCTGCCTTGTCGCGCCAGTTGACGCGCTGGCTCGACGCCTCGCCTGGCATTGCCGTGGCGGCGAAAGTGGCGTCCAGCGACGAAGCCCTGCATCGCTTGCGCGAACGCACGGCGTTTGGCTATCTGGTCATTCCCGGCGATTTCGAACAGAAGCTGCTGGGCGGCCGCCAAGCCACCGTGCAATGGCTGTACAACGCGCAATTTTCCTCGCACGCGGGCGCCTTGCTACGCGACGTGCGCACGGTCAGCACGACCTTGTCGGCCGGCATCGAGATGACGGCACGGGTGAAAAAGGGCATGTCGGGTGTGCAGGCGGCCGCCCAGTTCGAACCGATCCGCACGACACTGAACAGTCTATACAATGAAAACACCAGCTATGAAGCGTTTTTGACCCTGGCCCTGATGCCGGCCATGCTGCAGATTTTCATCGTCGTCGCCGTCGTCACGAGCATCGGGCGTGAGTTGCGCGACGGCACGGTGCCGCAATGGCTGGCCTCGGCCCATGGCAGCTGGCTGCGCGCCGTCGGCGCCAAGCTGCTGTTCCCCGTCATCGCCTATTGCGCGCTGGCGCTGCTGTACTTGCTGTTCTTCAGCCTGGTGCGGGACTGGGCCGTGGCGGGCAGCTTGCCCGCCTTGCTGATGAGTATGCTGCTGCTGGTGCTTGCTTACTGTGGCCTGGCTACCTTGCTGATCGCCGCCACCCTGTCGCTGCGCCTGGCCCTGTCGGGCGCGGCCTTCATCACGGCGCCGGCCTTCGCGTTTGCGGGCCAGGCCTTTCCCTTGATGGCCATGCCGGCGCCGGCGCGCGCCTGGGCGGAAGCCTTGCCGCTCACGCATTATCTGCAACTACAAACGAAATACTGGCTGGCCGGCGCACCGTGGCGCTATGGCGTGCAGGAAATGCTGATACTGGCTGGCTTTGCCGTCGGCTGCGGCGCCGTGGGCGTCTTCCTGCTGGCGCGCCGCGCGAATACGCCTGCCGCCTGGGGACGCACATGATGTGGCAATCCTTCCTCGCCACCTGGCGCGCCATGCTGACGGACAAGGGCGCGCTGACCTTGCTGTTCATCGGCGGCATCATCTATTCCTTCTTCTATCCCTTGCCGTACTCGACGGAAATCGTCCAGCGCGTGCCCGTGGCGGTCGTCGACCAGGACCGCAGCGCCATGTCGCGCCAGCTGACGCGCTTCGCCATGGCCCATCCTTCATTGCAAGTCGTGGCCGTCACGCCGGACTTGCCGGTCGCGCAGGATTTATTGTGGCGCGACGAGGTCATGGGCGTCTTGATCCTGCCCGAGGGCTTGCAGACGGACGTGCTGGCCGGCCGCGCCGCCCATGCGCAAGTGGCGGGCAATGGCTTGTATTTGATGCTCAACAAGGTGGCCTTGAACGGCCTGGCCGAAGTGGTGGGCACCGTGTCGGCCGGTATCGAGCTCAAGCGTTTGGGCGCGGGCACGCCGTCCAGCGTGCAGGCCAGCCAGCAGCGTTCGCCCATTGCGTTTGACGCCGTGCCCCTGTTTAACGTCAAGGAAGGCTATGGCGCGTATGTCGTGCCGGGCGTGGCGACCTTGATCGTGCAGCAGACCTTGCTGATCGGCATGACCATGCTGTTCGGCACCTGGTATCAGCGCAAGAGCTTTCCCCTGGCGGGCAAGCGCACCGCTGGCGGCTATGCGGGCATGCTGCTGGCGTTTGCCTGCGTGGCATTTCTCAACTGCTGCTATTTCTTCGGTTTCGTCTTCTGGTTCCAGGATTACCCCCGTGGCGGCAACTTTGGCGGCATGCTCTTGCTGCTTGTGCTGTTCTCGCTGGCGGAAGCGGCCTTCGGCATGCTGCTGGGCATGCTGTTCCGCACGCGCGAACGGGGCACGCAGCTGATGATC
The DNA here is from genome assembly GCF_003096775.1 of Janthinobacterium sp. 78. Lineage (NCBI taxonomy): Bacteria > Pseudomonadati > Pseudomonadota > Betaproteobacteria > Burkholderiales > Oxalobacteraceae > Janthinobacterium > Janthinobacterium sp. 78. The sequence continues at coordinate 2,562,510 of NZ_QENT01000001.1, forward strand.
GCCACCTCGATGCCGGTGCTGTTCCTGGCGGGCCTGACCTGGCCCGTGTCGTCCATGCCCGTCGTGCTGCAATGGCTGCGCTGGCTGCTGCCATCGACGGCCGGCATCCAGGGCTTTGTCGCACTGAACCAGATGGGCGCCTCGCTGTATGAAATCCGCCATGAAGTGGCAGGCTTGCTGGCCTTGCTTCTAGCGTGCGTGGCGCTGGGCTGGTGGCGCTGGCGCAAGCTGGAAGAAACGGTTGTTGATTTGAACAAGGCGTAGTGGGAACGATATGCAATAATTTCGTTTCCCTCACGTTGCCTGTACATTATGTCCGCCTTTAACTTGTTCCAGCGTCTTTCTCAAGCCCCCACCAAGCCCAAGGTGGCCCCCGTTGCGCGGCAGTTCGACGTGGCGGACCTGTACCAGGGCCCCATTGCGCTGGGAACAGAAGGCGAGGCGCAAGCGCGGCCTTTCGATGAGAAGCTGCGCCAGGCGTATTTCTGGATCGTCAATCACGCCATCATCAGCCCCCATTACGATATCGAATACAACGATGGCCCGTCGCAGACCTACTCCGTGGGCGACAGCCGCCGCACCCTGAATCTGCCGTCGGCGCAAAGCTATTCGAGTTTCATCTTGCTGCCGCTGCTGACGTTCGCCACGCGCCGCAAATGCCTGTTCGTCGGCGGGCCGGGGCGGGGCAAGACGGCCAGCGCGCTGCTGATGGGCGTGCTGGCCGGTTCCACCGTCAAGGAGGTGAAACGCGCCATGCAGCATGGTCACCCGCAAATGACGGTGGCCGATTTGCTCGGCAATCCGCTGCCGGCGGACCTGGTCAACGCGCAAAGCATGGACGATATCCGCATCGCCTGGCGTGCCTGGCTGGGCATGCGCGTGAAAATCGTCGATGAATACAACCGCATTCCCACGCGCACGCAAAGCGCGCTGCTGACCGTCATGGGCGACAATTACGCGGAAGTGCTGAACCACATTTACGAATGTCCGGAAGCGGCCTGGTATCTGACGGCCAACGACGATCAGGGCGGCGGCACCTACCAGGTGATCGAAGCGCTGCGCGACCGGGTCGACGTGACAGTGCAGGCGCTGGCCTTCAACCCGCGCTTTTTGAATGAGCTGCTGCTGCGCGTGGAAGAAAACGTGCGCCCCGAAGAGCTGGTGCCGCCCGATATCATCTTCACGGAAGGCGAGGTCGATCAAATAGGCGTAGCGATCCGCCAGGTGGGCATACCGGACGCCGTGCGCCGGCGCCTGGAATTTTTCGCCAGCCAGTTCGAGCTGTTCGAGACGGCCGGTGGCCAGTTCGAATACATGACCAAGGATACGGCCCGCCTGGCCGGTGCCGACCGGGGCGCCGCGCAGGCGGCCGACAATGGGCGCGACCGTTTGAAGGATCTCGGCTGCCAGACCTTGAATGGCATCTCAGTGCGCACCCTGATGGCGCTGATGATCTATGCCAAGGCCATGGCGTATTTTCGCGGTAACGGTGAAGTGGAGCTGGAAGACTTGCGCCAGGTGCTGCCCTTCGTCCTGCATAACAAGCTGCAGCCGGACCCGGACGCGCCATTCTTCGCGTTGCCGGAAAACGCCGCCTACCGTAGCGACAGACTGGGTTGGCTGCGCCGTTTGTTCGATTTGTCCAACGATGAATTCAACCGCCTGGACCTGGACCGCGACGATCCTGTCGGCGTGCTGTCGGCCGAATTCGACCTGGGTCTCGATGGCGTCAGCGAGCGCGAAACCCTGGCGCGCCTGAACCGCATCGAAAAGCTGATCGGCGAACGCACGAAGGGCAGAAAACTGTATGGCCCCCTGTACGACGATTTGCTGAAGCTCAAATACCTGCATCAGCGCTATACGAATTACCGCAACTGGCTGCGTTCGCAATGAGTGTGCTGCATTGTCAAGGCTTCCTGGAAGCGCTGGCGCTACTCAATAGTGAAGCGAGCGACCTGTGTGCGAGCTACGAGTTGCAGCGCCTGCCCGATGCGCCGGACCTTGCCACGGCGCTGGGCTTGCGCGTCGAGCATTACGCCTTGCACGTCATCGTACCGGCACGCGACTTGCCTGCCGCGCTGTGGCGCCTCCATGCGGCGCCGTGCGGGCGCGCGCACCTGGAACAGCTGTGCCAGCGCTGGTTTTTCTCGTCGCGGCACATGCAGGCGGCGCCGGCCGGGCGCTTGCGCGCGCAGCTGGTGGCCGCCTTCATCGAGTCGCTCGACGGCGCGCTCGGTGGATTTTCCCTGCACGCAGTGACGATGACGCCGCCCTCCGGTTTCTGGTATGCGATTCATTGGGACGAGATCGCGTTCGAACTGGGGGATGAACGCTATCTGCTGCACTTTTCGCACAGCGACTGACAGGCTGCGATGATTTCTCCTGCCTTTGCCTCGATACTCGCCAGCGGCCGCGCCCAGTTCAATGCGCGTGCTGTGGAAGCGCGCCGGCGCTTTCCCTCGCTCGACATGGCCGCCTTTGGCGCCTTTTTGCACGATGGAGTCGATCCGCTGGTGGTGGCCGTGGCCGCCGCTGCGCCTGAGCGGGTGGGCAGCGCGACCCTGGCCGCCTACGACATGGCCCTGGAGCTGGTGGGCCACGGCCTGGCCGGTCCGGCCGCGAAAAACCCTTTCGTCAATACCGTCTGGCGCGAACTTGCACCATCGTTTGCACCGCTGCTGGCGACGGCCCCCGTCGACGTGCTGGGCATGCTCAGTAATGCCGCCATCCACATCGCCTCCGTGGCCGGTGCGCGTCCCGCGCAGTGGCAGGGCGAGCTGGCTGCCCTGGCAGCGCAGATCGTCACGCTGGCGCAGCTGCGCGCCGTGGGCCAGGTGCTGGCCTGGCGCGCCGGCGTCGCGCATTTTCGCCAGGGCGCGCTGGCCGCCGCCGACACCTTGCCGCCCGCGCTGGCGCTGGCCGCCTTTGGCGAGCCCGGTGCGCAATGGCCGCAGGTGCGTGCGCAGTTGCTGGACTATCCCTGGCGCGGCAATGCGGACGGTCGGGAGTTCGGTTCCTTTACGGGCCTGGGCGGCGACTTCGCCACGCCGCCGCAAGTGCGCGCCACGGATGACGGTTTTATCGTGCGCAGCGGCGAACGCCATTATCTGCTGGTGGCCGATGCCTACGGCGCCGTGCTGCATGGCGCCACGGCGCAGGAGTATGAGCAGGCCAATACCGGCATGCCATCGTCCGTGCGCCTCGATGGCGCGACCGTGCATCTCGGCGCGCGCAGCATCGCGCTCGACCTGCCGGCCGGCGACATCGCGCTTGCCGCGAATGCGCATACGCTGGCCATCACGTCGCCGTGGACGCACGCGATCCGCCTGCTGCCGCTCGCATGAAGACGAGCGCCGACACCACCCTGATCGACGCCTGGCGCGCCGCCTGGCCCGAAGCGCTGGCCGTGTGGAGCAAATTTACGCGCCTGCGCGACCCGAATCTGTGCGCCAGCCGTATCGAGGCCAGCAAGCAGGGCTTGTCCGGCAGCTTCGCCATGATCCGTCTGCTGGACCAGAGCGTGGTGGTGGATTTGCCGCTGGTGACGGAACTGGGCCTGGACGACTATGCGTTGGAAATCCTCGCGCATGAAATCGGCCACCACATCCTCGCGCCGGGCAGCGCCAGCGACCAGTTCCGCCTGCTGGCGCGCATGCGCCGCGCCTTGCCGACGCTGGAGCAGCACGCGCCCATGGTGGCCAATCTGTACACGGACCTGTTCATCAACGACCGTTTGCAGCGCCAGGCGAATTTGCGCATGGCCGATATCTACCGCACGCTGCAGCAGGGGCGCACGGCGCAAGCTGACGCCAAGGACAAGGCCAGCGGCGGCGTATGGACCCTGTACATGCGCATCTATGAAAACCTGTGGCAGCTGGAAAAGGGCGAGCTGGGTGGCGCCAATGTGGATGAGCGCCTCGATACGGATGCCTGGCTGGGCGCGCGCCTGATCCGCGTCTACGCGAACGACTGGATGCTGGCGGCGGGCCGCTTCGCCACCTTGCTGCTGCCTTACCTGGTCGAGGATACGGATGCATTGAGCCCGAGTCGCTACCTGCTCGACACGCGCGACGCGGCCAGGGGCTGCCAGACGTATGGCGCGCAGCAGATCGAGGATGACGAGGAGGGCGGCGCCATCCATCCCGTGCACGACAAACGCATCTCGGGCCTCGATGGCGAGGAGCCGCAAGCGGCTGCACCGGCCAGATCGGGTGGCGGGCAACTGCGCGAACCGTTCGAGCTGGGCGACATTTTGAAGGCCTCGGGCGTGGACCTGAGCGACCATGAAATCGCCATCCGTTATTACCGCGAGCGGGCCTTGCCGCACCTGGTGGCGTTTCCCAGCCGCCCCGCGCCCGAGTCGCAGGAGCCGCAGATGGAAGGGCTGGAAGCGTGGGAAATCGGCGACCCGTTGGAAGACATCGACTGGCTGCAATCGGTGATGCAGTCGCCGCGCCCCGTGCCGGGCGTGACCACCGTGCGCCGCGTATATGGCCGCGAACCGGCGCGCGCCATCGACGCCGTGCCCGTCGACCTGGACATGTATGTGGATAGTTCCGGCTCCATGCCGAATCCGCAGGCGCACACCTCGTTCCTGACCCTGGCCGGCGCCGTCATCGCCTTGTCCGCCTTGCGCGCCGGCGCGAAAGTGCAAGTGACCCTGTGGAGCGGCAAGAACGAGGTGATGCAAACGCCCGGTTTCGTGCGCGATGAAGACATGATCCTGGGCGTGCTGACGGAATTCTTTGGCGGCGGCACGTGCTTTCCCATCCACCGCCTGCGCCAGACCTATGCGGGCAAGCGCGAACGGCCCGCGCACATTTTGATGATTTCCGACGATGGCATCACCACCATGTTCGACAACGATGAACTGGGCAACAGCGGCTGGGATATTTCCGCCAAGGCGCTGGCCCAGGGCGGCGCGGGCGGCACCATGGCCCTGAACCTGGAGCGCGACTGGGATGGCGCGGCGGCCAACAAGTGGCTGCAGCAAACCTATGACGATTTAAAGCGCGCACGCCGCGAGCAGGGCTGGGATATCCACGCCGTCGAGCGCTACGAGGACTTGCTGGACTTTGCGCGCGCGTTCAGCCGCAGGCATTATGTATAAATTACCCCAACGTCTAAACCTGGGGTCGGACCCTGAGGGTCCGACCCCGGCAGTTGCATTTTGGGGTTGGAATTTCAAAGCAAAAAGATGAATACTCCTGGCCCATTGCTCGAAACCCTGACCCACCGCCTGGCCGACACCCCCGTCGAGTTCCTCGCCGAACCCCGCATCGCCGGCGTCGCCAACGCGCAGGCGGTGGCGGTTGCCGCGCTGGTCAACGACATTTTGCTGCTGCATGGCGCACGTGCGCCGGCCGCGTCCCTGCAGGGTTTTATCGGCGCGCAAGTGAAGGCGGACCGCAACCGTCTGGCCCTGGCCATGATCTTGTGCTGGCTGTTGGCCGACGACTGGTTCATCGGCCAGCAGTTGCCGCAGCAGGATCTGCTGCAGGTGCTGGGCGAGGCGGCGCGCGAACTGGCAGCCGCCACGCCGGCCCACCAGTTCACGCAAGACCCGGAGCGGCGCGAGGAACTGGCGCGCATCGTGCTGGCGCGCCTGGGCTTTCGGCCGCGCGACGAAAGCGTGGCGCAGGCCACGGACAGATTGTCCGCCATCAGCGGCACGGAGCGCCGCCGCCTGCTCGAAGCGAGCCGCCTGGCCGAGCAGCGCGCGCGCGAAATCCGCGAGGCGCTGGCGAAAAAGGCGGCCGAGGAATCGGCCGACAAGTGGTCGCGCGAATGACGCTCGCTGGCAAACCTGACGTCAATCTGCCGGGCGGCGCCTGGGAATCGGACCGCGACTACTGTCCCACCCTGACGCTGGCGGGCGCGCGCATGCTGGAAAAACTGCGCGGCCATCCTTGCGCGCCCCAGTACCGCAACCGCAGCGGCAACAAGCTGCTGGCCGGGGAGGTTGAAGCGCTGCGCGCCTATGAGCAGGAAGTCATGCAGGCGATGATCGCCTGGAGCGCGGCTGCGCCGCCATCCTGGCTGCCCGATTTTCTCAAGGCGACTTATGCCACGGTGCCGTACTATCGCGCCTGCGGTTCGCCGCCAGCGCGTTTGCAGGACGTGGCGCCCATCAGCCGCGCCGAGCTGGCGCACGATATCGCCGCCTTCGTGCCCGACGAGGCGGATCTGGCGCGCATGATCAATTTCCAGACCACGGGCACCACGGGCCACCCGCTGCTGATCGCCTCGCACCCGCTGGTGGCGGGGCGCTACCTGGCCTTCCACAAGCGCGCGCTGCGCCGCTTCGGCGTGACCCTGCGCCATGGCGCGGGCCAGGTGGGCGTCATGCTGCTGGGGCACCAGCGCCGCTGCTTCACCTATGTCTCCGTCACGCCCACGATGGACGAATCGGGCCTGGCGAAGATCAATCTGCACCCGGACGACTGGCGTCAACCTGAAGACCGCGCGCGCTACCTGGACGCCATGGCGCCCGAGCTGATCGCGGGCGACCCCATCTCGTTTGCCGAGCTGTTATCCCTGCCCATGACGCACAAGCCGGCCGCGCTGCTGTCAGTCTCGATGATGCTGTTGCCCGGCATGCGCGCGCGCCTGGAACAGCGTTTCGGTTGTCCCGTGCTCGACATCTACTCGCTCAATGAAGTGGGACCGGTGGCCGTCTACGACGAGCAGGCGGGTGGCCACGTACTGCTGCTGCACCGCTTGTATGTGGAAATCCTCGATAGTGCGGGCCAGCCCGTGCCGGAGGGCGCACGCGGCGAAATCACGGTAACGGGCGGTTTTAACTTTTGCCTGCCCCTGCTGCGCTACCGCACGGGCGATTACGCCTCGCTGGTGCATGGCCCGCACGGTCCCGTGCTGGTGGGCCTGGCGGGCCGCAGCCCCTTGCGCTATCGCACGGTCAAGGGCGAGTGGATCAACAATATCGACATCACGCACGCCTTGAAGCCGCTGGCCATCGCCCTGTTCGGCGTGCACCAGCATGGCGATGGCAGCGTCTCGCTGCGCCTGGCGCCGGGCGCCATGCCGCAGGCTGACCGGGCGCGCACCTTGCTCGCGCCTTTTTTCGGCGCCATCACGGTCGAGACTTTGCTGGCGGAAGACAAGATCATTCAATACACCTCGGATTTGCGGGAAGCAGTGGCATGAACCTTTATAAACGCGGCCTCGTGGTGGGCAAATTCTGTCCGCTGCATCTGGGCCACGAACTGTTGATCAAGCGTGCGCAAGACGCTTGCGAAGAACTGCTGGTGGTCAGCTACACCAAGCCTGAATTTCCCGGCCTGGAGCCGGCGCGCCGGGAAACCTGGCTGCACGCGCAGTTCCCGCAGGCGCACATCGTCGTGCTCGACGATGCTCGCCTGGCCACCCTGTGCGCGGCGCGCGGCGTGCCTGCGCGTCCGCTGCCGCACAACGACGACGAGGGCGATGCGCATCGCCACTTCATGGGCTGGCTGTGCTGGACGGTGCTGGCGCTACCCGTCGATGCGGTGTTCAGCAGCGAGGACTACGGTCCCGGCTTTGCGCAGGTGCTGGCACGGCATTACGCGATGGGGGCGGTGGCGCACGTCAGCGTGGATCAGGCGAGAACGCTGGTGCCCGTGTCCGGAACGCGGGTAAGGCAAGACGCGCAGGCGCACAGCGCCTTCCTGTCGCCCGTCGTGCGCGCCGACTTCGTCACGCGGGTGTGCGTGCTGGGGGGCGAATCGAGCGGCAAGACCACCCTGGCCGCCGCGCTGGCAGCGCATTTCGATACCGGCTGGGTGGCCGAGTATGGCCGCGAGCTGTGGGAAAGCCAGGATGGCATTTTGCACTACGACGATCTGCTGAACATCGGCAGGGAACAGTTGCGCCGCGAAGCGCAAGCCGCCATGGCCGCGCAGCGCTGGCTGTTTTGCGACACGTCGCCCCTGACCACCTATTTTTACTGTGTCGAGATGTTCGGCAGGGCCGAGCAGGAACTGGCGCAGCTGGCCGAACATCGCTACGACCTGGTGCTGCTGTGCGCGCCCGACTTTCCCTTCATCCAGGATGGCACGCGCCGTGACGGCGATTTCCGCGCGCGCCAGCATGCGTGGTACCAGGTCGAGCTGGCGCGGCGGGGCATCTTCTATGTCAATATGTCCGGCACGATCGCAGACAGGGTCGGGCAAGTCGCGCAGTGGCTCGCGCGTAGGTCGGATTAGGCCCGAAGGGCCGTAATCCGACATCACCACATACGTCAACAATGTTGTCGGATTACGCGGCTGCGCCGCTAATCCGACCTACGTCGTAAAAGCAGCGTTCACGGCTTTCAGGATCTCATCGGAAAACGCTTCATCGTCGACGGCGCGCGCCAGCGCCACGGCGCCCACCATGGTCGACAGCATGACGATCGCGTCCTGGCGTGGGTTGCGCTTTTTCTGCCACGGAAAATGCGTCGCCAGCTTGCCGATGATGGATTTCAGGTGGAAGGTAAAGGCGGGACGCACGGCCGGCTGCTTGCGCGCGTCGCCGGCCAGGGCCGCCAGCAGGCAGCCATTGCCCGGCGCATCGCGGTGGGCCGCGCTTACATAGTCGCGCACATACTGGCGCATGGTTTCCGGGCTGAGGGTTGCCGCATCGAGCGCCGCGCGCGAGTGTTCCGAGCCGTGCAGGGTGCTTTCGGCCATCAGCGCTTCCTTCGAGGCGAAGTGGTTGTAGAAGGGGCCATGCGTCAGCCCCGTCGCCTGCATGATCTGTCCCACGCTGACGCCGTCAAAGCCTTGCTCACGGAATAGCCGTGCCGCTTCCCGCAGGATACGCTGGTGTTTTTCTGCCGTCTCGGCCGCTGGGTATCGCATGGTGTTCTCCGCTCATTGCACATTTCTGTTGACATCATACATGACGTACGTCATGTTTGCGACATTAAACATGATGATCATCATGTTTAATGTCGCATCGAAGCATGATCAGTATCATGCTTGCTGTCCCTGCATTTCAATTTGAGAATCCTAAAGGAATCATCATGAGTACAAGCAATATCCAAGGAACGGCCCTCGTCACTGGGGCATCGTCTGGCCTGGGCGCCGTGTATGCGGACCGCCTGGCCAGCCGTGGCTTTGATCTGATCCTGGTGGCGCGCCGGGTCGAGCGCCTGGGCGTGCTGGCCAAGTCGCTGGCGGAAAAGTATGGCGTGGCCGTGCGCGCCATGGCGGCCGATCTGTCTGCGCCGGCCGACCTGCAGCGCGTGGCCGATGAACTGGCCGGCAACCCGGCCATCACCATGCTGGTGAATAATGCGGGTGTCTCGACCCTGGGCGCCGTGGTGGACTCGCCGCGCGAGGGCATCGCCGCGATGGACGGGGTCAACGTGACGGCGCTGGCCCAGCTGACCTATGCCGTGCTGCCGCAATTCAAGCAGCGCAACAGTGGCACCATCATCAACATCGGTTCCGTGTTGTCCTTCCACATCCTGCCGGTCAGCACGATCTACAGCGCCACCAAGGGCTATGTGATGAATTTCACGCGGGGCTTGCAGCAGGAACTGGCCGGCACGGGCATCACGGTGCAACTGGTGCTACCCGCATCGACGGCGACGGAAATCTGGGAATTGAGCGGCGTGCCGCTGGCGCAGCTGGACCAGGCCACCATCATGCGCGCGGAAGACTGCGTCGATGCGGCCCTGGCGGGCCTGGACCAGGGCGAGCTGGTGACCTTGCCTTCCGTCGAAGACCAGGCGCTGTGGGAGCGCTTCGACGCGGCCCGCCTAGCGCTGTTCGCAGGCGCGATGCACGGCAAGCCGGCATCGCGCTACGGCCTCACTGGCTGACCGGCGGGCGGCCAGCGCCGCGCGCCGAAGCTACAGCGGCCGCACGGGAATGCAGATCTCGCAAGAGAATTCGCCGGTGGCCGGGTCCATTGCCGTGGCGGCGGAAAAGCGCTCGAAGCAGGGGCGCTCGTCCCACTGCAGGCCGCTGGCCGGCAGCCATTCGCGCGTCATGCGCGTCCACGTCTCGGCGATGGCGCTGGACGGCCCCTTGAACTGCGTTACCGCATAGCGCCCGCCGGGCAGGGTGGTGATGCTGGCCCGGCCGCCTGGCTGGAAGCCATCTGGCAAAGCGACGCAGGCGTCGTAGCGGCATTTGTCCGGCGGCGTGATGCTGGGATCGTCATGGCCGATGCCGTAGCAAATGGCGTCGTCCAGGCCGTGCGACTGCATCCACGGTGCGACGGTGTCGCGCCAGAAGGCGCTGATGGCGGGGCCGTAAGGGCCGATATGGCGCTGGCATGCCACGCTGGCGGGCGGCAGATCGAGGATGGTAACTTGCATGGGATGCTCTCTATAAAATGGATTGGAGTGCCCATGGTGCTGGAAGTTCGGTGCGTTTTCCTGATCCGCATTGCGCATGGCCTGATCCGGATTGCTATCTTGCCGGCGCTGGCGCATGGCCGTGAGCATGGCGGCGTTTTTCGCGGCGATGCCGGCGCGCCAGGCCGTCGGGGTACAGCCGAATTTCAGTTTGAAGGCGCGCGCAAACGCTTCGCCGGAACCGAAGCCCGTCGCCAGGGCAATGTCCAGTATCGCTTCGTCGGCGCGGCAGGCCAGCCGCAAGGCGGCCGTTTCCAGGCGCCGGCGGCGCGCATAGTCGCCCAGCGTTTCGCCCATCCAGGCAGCGAACACGCGGTGAAAGTGGAAGCGCGAAAAATGCGCGACGTCGGCCAGCTGCGCCAGGTCCAGCGGCGTGTCGAGGTGGCGGTCGATATGATCGAGCACGGCATTTATGCGCCGCGCATATTCGGCGCGGAACTGGCCGCGGAACTGGCCACGGAACTGGCAAGATAGCGGCTGCTCAGGGGGAATAGGAGGAGAAGACATGCCGCCGATTATGGCATGAAGTCCCCTCCGTGCGGTTTGCAACAGGGCCTCATGCCGCATTCAAGGCCGGTTCCAGCTCGTTGCGCCAGTCGTCGATTTATGCCGGCAGTGATACATAACCCGCTGGTCGGCTGCACAGCTCCAATAGCCAGGCGATCGAGCGATACGGGCGGCCCGTTTCGGACGAGAGTCCGATCTCGCAAGTGCGGTTGGTCGATACGCCGCAGGCGCAGCCGGTGGGCAGTTCCGCCTCGATCTTGCGCAGCGCGTGGCGGTTCAGTTCAGGCGCCGCGAAGCCCAGGTCGCCGCCGAAACCGCAGCAGCCCACGCTGGCCGGCTGCACGATCTGTTCGGCACAGGCGCTCATCACGGCCCGCAGTTTCTGGTCTGAACCGTTTTTCTGAACCGAGCAATTGATATGCAAGGCAATCGGGCCAGCCTGTTTGACCAGGCTGAGCTTGGGCAACAAGGCGTCATGCGCAAATTCATGGAAATCGGACACGCTCAGGCGCCCGGCCATGTGCTGTTGCAGGCGCAGGGCGCAGGCGCTGGCATCGGTGACGATGCGATAGCGTCCGTTTTCGGAGGCTTCGGCCAGCGCCGCTTCCAGCCGCCTGGCGCTGGCATCGGCTTGTTCCGTCATGCCCTTGCTGGCCAACATCTGGCCGCAGCACAGTTGTTCGACATCGCGCGGTAGCCGTGGCGCGTAGCCGGCGCGCTGCAGCAATGTCTGGATCACCTCGGGCAGCGGTGCTTCGCCGGCCTGATCCGGTCCAAAGATGCGGCTGGCGCAACTGGGGAAATACACCACCGGTTCGCCCGGGCCGGGAGCATGCTGCGTCACTTTGGCGGCCGCGCGCGGCATGCTGCGCCGCCAGGCGCCGCCCGATACCGTGGCCAGCGTTCGTTCGCCGACGATACTGGCGGCGCTATGCCCAAGCCGCAATCCCAGCCGCGCGAGCAGGGCGACGGCGCCGAAATGGTTGCCGCTCCAGCGCCCGATACGGCGCGCCGCGCCGCTGTGCCGGCGGCCGCGCAAATCGCGCACCAGGGCGCCGGTATCGATGCCGACCGGGCAGGCGCTGGCGCACAGGCTGCAACCGGCGCAGGTGCCCAGTCCCATGTACACGTAGTCCTCGGCCAGTTTGCCGGGCGCCTCGCCGGCCAGTTCACGCCGCGACATTTCGCGCCAGGCGATGATGCGCTGGCGCGGCGACAGTGTGAGCTGATGCGAGGGACACTTCGGCTCGCAAAAGCCGCACTCTATGCATTTGTCGACCAATGCCGATGCGGTCGGCAGCGGCTTGAGATGCTCCAGATGGGCTGTGGGATTGTCGTTGAGGATGACGCCGGGATTGAGCAAACCGGCGGGGTCGAAGCTTTGCTTGATGCGGTACATCAGGGCGGTCGCCTCGCGGCCCCATTCCAGCTCGACGAAAGGCGCCATATTGCGTCCGGTGCCATGTTCAGCCTTCAGCGAGCCCTGGTACTTGTTCACCACCAGGTCGCACAGTGCCTCCATCAGGCGGCGGTAGCGCTGCACTTCCTGTGCCTGGCCGAAATCCTGCGTGAACACGAAGTGCAAATTGCCCTCGAGCGCATGGCCGAAAATGACCGCCTCGTGGTATGCGTACTGGCGCAACAAGGCTTGCAAATCGAGCGTCGCGGCGGCCAGCGAATCGAGCGGGAAGGCGACATCTTCGATGATGACGGTGGTGCCTGTCGCGCGCATCGCCCCGACGCTGGGGAAGATGCCCTTGCGTACGTTCCAGTAGATGTCGCATTGCGCCGGGTCGCTCGAAAAGCGCGCCGGTGCTAGCGTGTCAAACGCTTGCAGCGCTGCGAGTGCCGCCGCCACGCCACGTTCCAGGGCCGCTTCGTCGCCACCGCGCACTTCGATCAGCAGGGCGGCCGCGCCGGCGTCCAGTTGCCGCAGCATCGGCGGCAGACCGGCCTTGTTCTCGACCGAGCGCAGCGCGGCGCGGTCGAGCAACTCCACCGCCGACACGGCCAGTGGCTTGAGCGCCAGCACGGCGGCGCAGGCGCCGGCGATGTCGGCGAAAAAAACCAGCGCGCTGGCCTTGTGCCGGTGTTCCGGCACGGTGTCGTAGGTGATGCTGGAAATGAAACCGAGCGTGCCTTCCGAGCCTATCATCAGATGGCACAGGATGTCGATCGGATCGTCAAAGTCGACCAGTGCGTTCAGGCTGTATCCGGTCGTGTTCTTGATCTTGTACTTGCGCCGGATCAGGGCCGCCAGCGCCAGGTTTGCGCGCGTTTCCCGGCCCAGTTGCGCCAGTGTCGACAGCAGTGCGCCGTGACTGGCTTGAAAGGCGGCGACGCTGAGCGGGTCGGCGCTGTCGAGGAGGGCGCCATCGGCCAGCATCACGCGCATCGCGCGCAGGGTGCGGTAACTGTTTTGCGAGGTGCCGCAGCACATGCCCGAGGCATTGTTGGCGGCGATGCCGCCGATCTTGCAGGTGGCGATCGAGGCCGGATCGGGGCCGATCTTGCGGCCCAGCGGCGCCAGGCGGCGATTCACTTCGGCGCCTATCATGCCCGGCCCCAGTCGCACGCTCAGCGCGCCGTCGTCCTGCGCATAGGTCGCGAAGCCGTCGCCCAGCAACACCAGGATGCCGTCGGTCACGGCTTGCCCGGACAGGCTGGTGCCGGCGGCGCGGAAGGTCAGGTGCATCTGATGCTGGCGCGCCACCTGCAGCACATGCGCCACGTCGGCCTCGTCGTCCACCACCACTACCACCTGGGGCAGCATGCGGTAGAAACTGGCGTCGCTGCCCCAGCTCAGGCGGCGCAGTTCATCGGTGATGACGCGCGCGTCCGGCAAGCGTGCGCGCAGCGCCGCGATCAAGGCCGGGTTCGGGGTGGTTGCTGCGGTGTTCGATCGGTTCATGCTGGCGTACTCCTGTTGATTATCTTCGGCAAGACAGAAGCCACTACCATCATGGCCTTGCCATGCTCATTGTTATCGCTGACATGCCAACGCTTCCGTCACGCAAGGGCGTTCAGGCCACCCGCTTGCAGCGCAGGGCCAGCAAATTGAGCCAGCGTTCCACGCCTTTCACATCGCTGCTGCACGATGCATAGTCGGTGACGGTGCGCGCCGCGCGTTCAAGCAGTTGAATGTCCGCCTCGTGCTGGCGCGCCACATGCGGGTCTTCGAGAAACAGCACGCGGCGGCATTGGCGGTTCAGGATCAGTTCGGCAATTTGCGCATCGCCGCCCAGGGGACCGCTGCGGAAAGGTCGCACCCAGTTGCGGCCTGCCACTTCTCCCTTGATCTTTTGCGCCAGCTGATTGAGCAAGCCGCCTGTGGTGCCCGTGGCGCAGCGCATCGCGAAGCTGTCCAGCAATGCGAAATGCCGCTCCGCCAAGGCCAGCATGCAGCCTTTCATCGCGTCGTGCGCAATCAGGGCGATGCTTTCATTGGCCAGGTCAAAGGTGGAATCGAGCGTCGCATCGGGCGCTGCGCCAACGGCCACCGCTTCCAGTTCGAGCCACTCCCTGGCGCCGGCCAGGGTCGACAGGAATGGTTTGCCATGAATGACGCATTGACGTTTCAAGGCCAGCGCTTCGGGAAAATTGGACGACGGGTCCAGCGGGTCCATCAGGTAAATCACTGCGTCCAGCGCCTTGGCCGGATCGCTCTCGACGACGCGCGACACGAGCATCATCAGGCCGCCTTCGCGGCCATAAGGAAAGCGCTCGATCGACGGGTAGTGCGGCAGCAAACCGTGGCTCAGGATCGCATCGAGGGTTCTGCCCACGACGACGAGTTGCGGCTGCAGGTGGTTTTCGATCGCCGCCTGCCCACCCTGGAGCAAGCGCACCAGGGCCGAGTCGGCGGCATCCTGATGCGCCCGGTTTGCAGCCAGACCGATTCTGTAGCGGGGACAATGCAAGGGCATGATGGTTCGGCTTTCAAGGCGGCGCTGCGGGTGGCCTCGCGTCCGGAACGGGCGCGAGGCCAATCTTTGTCACGGATCAGAGCGTGATGGCTGTTCCCAGTTGCTGGAGAAATTGCGCCAGCCATTGCGGATGCGCGGGCCATGCCGGCGCCGTGACGAAAGCGCCATCGGTGACTGCCTGGTCCACTGCAATGTCCGCATAGTCGCCACCGGCCAGGCGCACTTCCGGCGCACACGCGGGATACGCCGCAATGCGCTTTCCGCGGATGACATCGGCGGCGACCAGTACTTGCGCGCCATGACAGATGGCCGCGATCGGTTTGCCGGCCGCCGCGAATTGGCGCACGATCTCGATCACGCGCGGGTTCAGGCGCAGATATTCCGGTGCGCGACCGCCCGTGATCATCAGGGCGTCGTAGTTGTCCACCTCGACTTCGTCGAAGCTGGCATTGAGCACAAACAGATGCCCCGGCTTCTCGGTATAGGTCTGGTCGCCCTCGAAGTCGTGAATCGCGGTCTTGATCTTGTCGCCGCTCTTCTTGCCCGGGCAGACGGCATGCACCGTGTGGCCGACCATCTGCAATGCCTGGAACGGCACCATCATTTCATAATCTTCCGCAAAATCGCCGGTCAAAAACAAGATTTTTTTCGCTGCCATGTGTGTCTCCTGGTGAAAGTGCCTGCTCCACGCCGCGTCGGCCGTGCGTCGTCATCCGTCCTGCATGGCAAGACGGCCCTGTACGGCAGACGCGGGGGAGTAGTGGAATTAAGATTTATAGTTGTACAGCAGTGCCGCCAGAACGGCGCCCAGCAGCGGGCCGACGACCGGCACCCAGGCATAGCGCCAATCGCTGTCGCGCTTGCCCGGGATGGGCAGGATCGCGTGCATGATGCGCGGACCGAAGTCGCGCGCCGGACTCATCGCGTAACCGGTGGTGCCGCCGAGCGACACGCCGATGCCCAGTACCAGCAGGGCGACCGGCAAGGCACTCATGGCGCCCAGTCCGAAGCTCGGCGCCGCCATGTTCAACACGGCAAACACGAGAACGAAGGTGGCGATCATTTCGGAAGCGAGGCTGCCGAAGGTGCCACGGATCGCCGGGCCGGTGCAAAAGACCGCCAGTTTGGTGTCGCCATCGGAGGTGGCCTCGAAGTGCTTGTAGTAGATGACCCAGACCAGAAACGCTCCCATCATGCCGCCGAGCATCTGCATGGCGACATAGGCGGGGACATTTGCCCAGGGAAATTTCCCGACCACCGCCAGCGCCACGGTCACCACCGGATTGAGGTGGCCGCCGCTGGCGGTGGCGGTGCACAGCACGGCGACAAAGACCGCCATCGCCCAGCCGATGGCGATCACGATCAGGCCGCTGTTGTGGCCCTTGGTTTTTTGCAAGATGACGTTGGCGACTACGCCATTGCCCAGCAGGACGAGCAAGGTGGTACCGATGAATTCGGCGAATAAAGGATGCATGTGAAACTTCCAGTGAGGTGGTGGGGATGGGCTTGTGGTCGATCAGACCGCATCGGCCCAGGCTTTGCTGGCGTTGACCGCACGCTGCCATCCCTGTATGTGGCTCTTCACTGTGTTCGCGTCGAGCGCCGGCGTGAAACGGCGGTCCAGTTTCCATTGGTCCTGTATGTCGCTGACATCCTTCCAGTAGCCGACCGCCAGGCCGGCCAGATATGCCGCGCCCAGGGCCGTCGTTTCGGTGATTTGCGGGCGCACCACGTCCACGCCGAGCAGGTCCGACTGGAATTGCATCAACAAATCGTTGGCCACCGCGCCGCCGTCGACGCGCAATTCGGTGATCTTGCCGCCCAAGTCGGCTTCCATGGCCTTCAATACGTCCAGCGACTGGTAGGCGATGCTGTCGAGCGCAGCGCGCGCGATGTGGGCCGACGTGGTGCCGCGCGTCACGCCGAACAGCGTGCCGCGGGCACGCGGATTCCAATGCGGTGCGCCCAGGCCGGCGAAGGCCGGCACCAGATAGACGCCGTCGCCATGCGGCACCGAGCGTGCCAGTTCCTCGATTTCAGAGGCGCTCTTGATGATGCCGAGCCCGTCGCGCAGCCATTGCACGACCGCGCCGCCGATGAAAATGCTGCCTTCGAGCGCGTAGTTGACTTGCTCGCCGATCTGCCACGCGATCGTGGTGACGAGATTGTTCTTCGATTCGATCGGTTTGTCGCCCGTGTTCATCACCAGGAAGCAACCTGTGCCGTAGGTATTCTTGACCATGCCTGGCTTGGTGCACATCTGGCCGAACAGCGCCGCGTGCTGGTCGCCGGCGATACCGGCCAGCGGCACGGCGGAGGCGAACAAGGTGGTTTTGGTGGTGCCGTAGACGGCGGAAGAAGGATGCACTTCCGGCAGCATGCTGCGCGGGATATCCATCATGGCCAGCAACTCGTCGTCCCATTCCAGCGTGTGGATGTTGAACAGCATGGTGCGCGAGGCGTTGGTGACATCGGTGACGTGCAATCCCTGCTGCGAGAGATTCCAGACCAGCCAGCTGTCGACAGTGCCGAAGGCGAGCTTGCCCTGGTTGGCGCGTTCGCGCGCCCCTGGAACATTGTCGAGTATCCAGCGGATCTTGGTGGCGGAGAAATACGAATCGATCGGCAAGCCGGTTTTTTCCCGCACGATGGCTTCGAGGCCGCGGCCTTTCAGTTCATCGCAGAAATCGGCCGTGCGGCGGTCTTGCCAGACGATGGCGTTGTACACCGGGCGGCCCGTCTCGCGGTCCCAGACGATGGTCGTTTCGCGCTGGTTGGTGATGCCGATGGCGGCGATCGATGCGCCATTCAGTCCCGCGTGCGTGACGGCTTCGGCGGCGACGCCGGCCTGCGTCGACCAGATATCCTGCGGGTCATGTTCGACCCAACCCGGCTGCGGATATATTTGCGGAAATTCCTTTTGTGCCACCGAGACGATGTTGCCGGCCCGATCAAACAATACTGCGCGTGAGCTTGTCGTTCCCTGATCGAGCGCAAGAATGTATTGGTCCTGCATCGCCATTTTCTGCATGTCTTCTTCTCCGTCTATAGTTGATTTTTTTTGCCGGTCTTTGCCGCGCCGGTCACTCGGTAAAACTTTCATCTCGTGTCCAAGGAGATGGCCCAGGCAGGCAAACCTGCCTGGCTCTCAGGCTTGTTTTTTCAAGCGCTCATCTCAGGCATCGACATCTGTTTGATCCATTCCTCCAGACGCGCCACATGCCGCGGCTGGCAATACAAGCCGCATTTGGTTCTGCGCCAAAGGATGTCTTCGGCGCAGCGCGCCCATTCCACCTCAAACAGATAGCGCGCTTCCTGTTCGTACACGCCGGGCGTCAGTTCCTCGCCCAGATCCGTCATATTCTTTGCCGTGCCGAGCATGCGCCGGGCGCGGGTGCCGTAACAGCGCGCATAACGTTGCGCCAGCTTGCCCGGCAGCCATGGGTACTGGGCGTGCAGTTGTTGTGCGAAGCGCTCGAAGTCGATGTTCTCAACCAGCGCACCCGCTTGCTGCAAGTCGCCGCCCGGCAAGGGTGCCGAGGCGGTCCAGTCCGGCGCATCGCCGCCCAGGCGCGGCTGCAGCATGGCCAGCGCCTCTTCCGACAGTTTCCGGTAAGTGGTGATCTTGCCGCCCCAGATATTGAGGAAGGGGGCGGTGTTCGGGTCGCATTCGAGCAGGTAGTCGCGCGTCACCGCCGAGGCGTTTTGCGCGCTGTCGTCGAGCAGCGGTCGCACGCCGGAATAGGTCCAGACCACGTCGCTCGGTGCAATCTGTTTGGTGAAGTAACGGTTGGCCACCTCGCACAGGTAGCTCACTTCGCCGTCGCTGATCGTCACCTTGCCGGGCGCGCCGGTGTATTCCAGGTCGGTGGTGCCGATCAGGGTGAACTCGTCCTGATAGGGAATGGCGAAGATGATGCGTTTGTCCTGGTTCTGGAAAATATACGCGTAAGGATGGTCGAACAGGCGCGGCACGATGATGTGGCTGCCCTTGACCAGCCGCAGGCCGTGCGTATTGCTCACGCCCGAGGCGGCGTTGGCGAATTGCGCGGTCCAGGGGCCGGCGGCGTTGACGATGGCGCGCGCCTTCACCTCGATGCGGCCATGCTGCTCGCTCTCCAGCGTGGCATGCCAGCCCTGGCCTTCCTGGCGCACCGCCGCGCAGCGGGTGCGGGTCAGGATGTTGGCGCCGCGTTCGCTGGCGTCCAGCGCATTGAGCACCACAAGGCGCGCATCGTCCACCCAGCCGTCGGAGTAGACGAAGCCCTTGCCGAAATCGCCTTTCAGCGGGCCGCCCGCCACGTGCCGGCGCAGCGACACGCCTTGCGAGGCCGGCAGGAAAGCGCGTCGCGCCAGATGGTCATACAGGAACAGTCCGGCACGGATCATCCAGGCCGGCCGTTGTCCGGCATCGTGCGGCATGACGAAGCGCAGCGGCCACATGATGTGCGGTGCCGTGCGCAACAGCAATTCGCGTTCCTGCAAGGCCTTGCGCACCAGCTTGAATTCGTAATACTCAAGGTAACGCAGGCCGCCGTGTATCAGTTTGGTGCTGGCCGAGGACGTGTGCTGGGCCAGATCGTGCTGCTCGCACAGGATGACGCGCAAACCGCGGCCGGCCGCATCGCGCGCGATACCGACGCCGTTGATGCCGCCGCCGACGATTAAAAGATCACAGTCCTGTTGCGCTAGCTGCTTGATTGTCGATTGCATCATGATCCTGAAGGTGGTGATAGGCCGCTATGGGCTATAAAAAGTGCATGGTTTCAGGTGTTTCTCATCGCGCCACGCAGTCGCTGCCATGCGCCTGCCTGCCACTGCCGTGGGCACATCCGGGCGTTCATGCGAACAAGAAGAGAACTGCGCTGAAGTGAAGAATAACGCGCCTTTTTTTGTTTATTCTACGCACGTTCGAAAATTTAACAACATCTAATTCTTCTTTTTTGTTCGTTTCGATTCGTTTTCGCAACACGAGCATATCGACCATGAACAGCGGCGCATACGTCAGCTGCCCGCCACTTGCCATGGCATAGGCGTGATATCAGGGGATGCGGGGAGGGGGGGAAGGAGGTTCCGGGCTGGACCGGGGGGCGATCCAGTGCCACCATGGGGACGATGACAGACGCGTCGCTGGCGCTCTGCGTGAACGCCGGCTTCGCTTTACGGTTTGCAGCAACCTGTCCCGGCGCGGTCTGCATGCCTATGCCGGGACAGGCTTTCAGCCTGAACTCAGGCGGCGTTCAACGCCTGCTCCAGGTCTTCGCGCAAGTCGTCGATATGCTCGATGCCGACCGACAGGCGCAGCATGTCTTCGGACACGCCCGCCTTGGCCAGTTCCGCCGGATTGAGCTGGCGGTGCGTAGTCGACGCCGGGTGGGTGGCCAGCGACTTGGCGTCGCCGATATTGACCAGGCGCGTGAACAGCTGCAGGGCGTCGAGCACGCGGGCGCCGGCTGCGCGCGGATCTTCGCCATCGGCCAGTTTCAGGCCGAACGATAAAATGCCCGAGGCGCGGCCGTTCATGTATTTTTTCACCAGGGCGTGGTCCGGGTGGTCTTCCAGGCCCGCGTAATTGACCCACGCGACTTTCGGATGGTTTTTCAGGTGTTTGGCCAGGGCCAGCGTGTTGTCGCAGATGCGGTCCATGCGCAAGGCCAGGGTCTCGATGCCCTGGATCAGCTGGAAGGCGCTCAAGGGCGAAATGGCCGCGCCCATGTTACGCAGCGGGACGACGCGCGCGCGGCCGATGAAGGCGGCGGGGCCGAACGCTTCCGTGTAGACCACGCCGTGATACGACACGTCCGGCTCGTTCAGGCGCTTGAAGCGCTCCTTGTGCTCGGCCCACGGGAACTTGCCGCTGTCGACGATGGCGCCGCCCACGGTGGTGCCATGACCGCCCAGGTATTTGGTCAGCGAATGGACGACGATGTCGGCGCCATGCTCGATGGGGCGGAACAGATAGGGGCTCGGTACCGTGTTATCGACGATCAGCGGGATGCCGTGCGCATGCGCGATCTCGGCCAGTTTGGCCACATCGGTGACATTGCCCAGCGGGTTGCCGATCGATTCGCAGAAGATGGCCTTGGTGCGCGCGTCGATCAGCGCGGCGAAGGTCTCGGGCTGGCGCGCGTCGGCGAAGCGTACTTCGATGCCGATCTGCGGCAGGGTGTGGGCAAACAGGTTGTAGGTGCCGCCATACAGCTGGCTGGCGGAGATGAAATTGTCGCCCGCTTCGGCGATGGTCTGGATCGCGTAGGTGATGGCCGCCATGCCCGACGCCACGGCCAGCGCGGCCACGCCGCCTTCCAGCGCCGCGACGCGCTTTTCCAGCACGTCCTGCGTCGGGTTCATGATGCGCGTGTAGATATTGCCGGCTACCTTGAGGTCGAAGAGGTCGGCGCCATGCTGGGCATTGTCGAAGGCGTAGGCCACCGTCTGGTAGATGGGGACGGCGGCGGCCTTGGTGGTCGGGTCGGGTGTGTAGCCGGCGTGCACGGCCAGGGTTTCGATTCTCATGTGGTCTCCGGTGTCGATGGTATGCGGTGGTCAAATCCGCAGCCATTGTGCCATGCGCCCGTTAGCCCGTTGCTACGCTTGATAGAATATTAAGTCATAAGCTAGTGCCGTCTTGATCTAAGTCATGCAGCTCCGCCGATCCGATGAAGCGTTCATGCGTGCCGTGCTGGGCGCAGGCAAACGCGCCGCCGATGGCGCCGCGGCGCATGGCCTCGTCCAGCGGCCGTCGATCGAGCCAGGCGTGCAAAAAGGCGGCGACGAACGAATCGCCGGCGCCATTCGTGTCCACCACGGGCAGCGTCAAGCCTGCCGTCGGGTAGTGCCGCACTTCGCCGCTGGCGCGTTCCAGCAGGTAGGCGCCGTCGGCGCCGGCCATGGCCACGACAAGCTGCGCGCGGCCTTGCGCGACAATCGCGTGCATGACGGACTCCATGCGCTCGCCCAGCGCCGCCGTGCTGAGGAAGACCAGGTCGGCGCGCAGCGCAAACACCTTGTGGTGCGGGTTGACGCCATCCCAGTCGTGCAAATCGGTCGATACCGTCGTGCCGCACGCTTGCGCGTCGTCAAACAGCGCGGCCACCCAGCCCATGATGGAAAAATGCGCGTGGCGCGCCGGTCCCAGGTAGGGCAGATAAAAGGCGGCCGGCATGCGCACGTCCTCTGGATGGCGGCCGTCGTACAGCGACAGCCGGCGCCCCTGCGGGTCGACCAGGTTGACGCTGCGCCGCGTGCCCGAGGGTTCGACGAGATGCGAAAAATCGAGTTTGGCCTCTTTGTAGCGCTGCAGGATGGCCGCGCCTTGCGCATCGTCGCCGATGAAGTCGATGAATTTGCAGCGCAAGCCCAGCGCATGGCAACCGAGCGCCACGCCATTGCCCGTGTGCGCCACGTAGTCGCGGATGGGCGGCACGTGGACGGAATCGGCGACGGGTAATTGCAGGTCGGGGACGCGCACTATTGTGTCGATGCCGGCGCCGCCGACCACTAAGATGTCATAGCTACTCATGGTGCTGCCTTTTCTAACAGGACGCTGCCGGCCGCGTTCACGGCGACGGCGCCATTGCTGACGGTGTAGTTTTGATTGGTGTAGGCGTCGCGCAGCAGGGCGCCGTCAGCGAACACGCCGTGCACCTTCAGGTCGAGCGCGCCTTGCGCTTCGGGCACGGCGATGACGGCGTCGTCCTTCATCACGCGGGCGAAGGCGTACGGCTTGTCGTTGATGAACCGGTGCTCGCCGCGCGCCAGGGCAGGGTGGCGCAGCCGGAACTGGCCCAGCTTGCGCGCATGCGCAAGAGTTGCAGAGTCCATGGATGTCCAGTTCATGTCGGAGCGGGTGGCCTGCTGTTCGTCGCCGGCGGGCGCCGCGCCAGGCTGGCGCGCGCTTTCATCGCCATAGAACAGCTGCACGCCGCCCGGCGCCAGCAGCAGGGCGGACAAGCCATGTTTCAATTGCTCGCGCGGGAACAGGCTGGTGTCGTGCGAGGAGATATACGACAGGATGTCGTAGCGGGGACGCTTATTCAGCAAGCCGGCGTACTGGCGGTACACGCCATCGATGCTTTTCCAGTCGCCGCTGGCGCGATGCTGAAAGTCGAAATTGATCATCGAATCGAAACCCGCGTCGTGCCAGCTGCTGCGTTCGGGGCCGTGGCCCCACGCTTCGCCCGTCATCCAGAATGGCGCATCGTCGATTTTTTGCTGCGGATGGCGCGTTTTCCAATCCTTGAGGGCATCGGTGGCGGCCGCGCGCAGGGCCAGCCAGCTGTTTGGTTCCACGTGCTTGACGGTGTCGGCGCGAAAACCGTCGACGCCGAATTCGCGCACCCAGTCGGCCAGCCAATGAACAAGGTAAGAACGTACTGTCGCATCGGGCAGGGCCACGGCGCGCGTGTCGGCCTTGCGCTGCAGGATGGGCGGCAAGCCGACGGCCTTGCCGCTTTCCGTGCGGAAGTCGGGCAGATACGCCAGCTGCATGGTGTAGTCGTCCTTGCCGCCATCGGGATAGCCGGGCAAGCCGGCGCGCACCCAGTCCGGGCCCCACCACTGCGCGAATGCGAAGTTGTTGTAGTCGATGAAGCTGTGATAGTCGCGCAGGCCGGCCTTTTCATGGCCCGGCCACAGCACGGGTACCTTGTATTCGGCCAGGGTGCGCAAGTCCGCATAGCCGGGATGGTTCAGCACCACGTCGAACAGCACGCGGATGCCTTGCGCATGCGCCGTGTTGATCATCTCGCGCAATTCTTCGCGCGTGCCCATGTTGGCGTCCATGGTGGTGTAATCGAGCGCCCAGTAGCCGTGGTAGGCGTAGTGCTGGAATTGCTGCTTGCCGCCCACCACCCAGCCGTGGATCTGTTCATACGGCGCCGTGATCCACAGGGCGTTGACGCCCAGCTCTTGAAAATAGCCGGCTTTCAGCTGTTGCGTGATGCCGGCGATGTCGCCGCCGTGAAAGCTGCCGACATCGCCGCCTTGCGGGTCGGCTGCGCGGCCATAACTGTGGTCGTTGCCGGGATTGCCGTTGGCGTAACGGTCCGTCACGGCAAAGTAGACGATGGGGTTGTCAGCGAATTTATCTGAAACCTTGCCTGCCTGCGCCGAAGCGCACAGGAACAGGGCGGCCAGCGTAGTCAGGGGGCGGCGCATGGTCAGCCCTTCACGCCGCCAGCCGTCAGGCCGGAGATCATCCACTTCTGCGCCAGCAGGAATACGGCCGTGATGGGCAAGCCGGACAAGATGGCTGCCGCGGCGAAGTCGCCCCACAGGTATTTTTGCTCGTACAGGAACAGTTTCGAACCGACGGCCAGGGTCAGGTTGTTCTGTTCATGCAGCAGTACGGAGGCGATCGGATATTCGATGATGGCGCCGATGAAGGACAACAAAAACACCACCATCAAAATGGGCACCGTCATTGGCAGCAGCACGTAGATGAACGCCTGCCATTGCGTGGCGCCATCGACCTTGGCCGCTTCCTCGATTTCGATGGGAATGGTTTGATAGTAGCCCTTGATGGTCCAGATGTGCAGGGCGATGCCGCCCGTGTAAGCGAGCACCAGGCTGCCGTGGTGGTCGATGCCCAGCCATGGCACGTAGTTGCCCAGCACATCGAAGATGGCGTAGATGGCCACCAGGGCCAGCACGGCAGGAAACATCTGCAGCAGCATCAGTGCGGACAGCGTCTGCGACTTGAAGCGGAACTGCATGCGCGCGAATGCATACGCGCAGGTGGTCGACAGCAGCACGGTCACGGTGGCGCTCATGCTGGCCACCTTGATGGAATTCCACAGCCACAGCAGCACGGGGAAGTCCGGTTCGACCAGGGTGCCGTTGGGCGCCTGGTAAGACATGCCCAGCGCCAATCGCCAGTGTTCGAAGCTGATCTCGGGCGGGATCAGACTGCCCGAGGCGAAGTTGCCGGGTCGCAGCGAGATCGACAAGATCATCAGGAAGGGGAACATCACCAGCGCGATCAGCGCGATCACGGCGACGTGGGCCGCCAGGATGCGCCAGCGGTTGGAACGGTCGACAACGATAGCCATGGTCTGTCCTTTATGCTTTGTTCATGCGCGTCAGGCGCATGTTGACCAGCGAAATCGCGGCCACGAGGAAGAAGATCAGGGTCGAGATGGCGGCGGCCAGGCCAAAGTTCTGGCCGGAATCTTCGAACGCGATGCGGTAGGTGTAGGACACGAGCAAGTCCGTCGTGCCGGCCGGTAAGGTGGTGTCGAGGAAATCGGGACGCCCGCCAGTCAGCAAGCTGATCAGTACGAAATTGTTGAAGTTGAAACCCAGGCTGGCCACCATCAAGGGCGTGAGCGGCTTGATGATCAGCGGTAAGGTGATCTTGAAGAAATTCGTCAGCGGTCCCGCGCCGGCCAGGGCCGAGGCTTCGTACAGATCCGACGGGATCGCCTTGATCAAGCCCATGCACACCACCATCATGTAGGGGTAGCCGAGCCAGGTATTGACGATCAAAATCATGGCCTTGGCCAGCGTGGTGTCCGAGAACCAGGCGGGCTTGATGCCGAACAGGGCGTCGAGCACCAGGTTGATTTCGCCAAAGTTGTTGTTGAACAGGCCCTTGAACACCAGGATGGAAATGAAACCCGGTACGGCGTACGGCAGGAACAGCAGGGTGCGGTACAAGCCGCGGAAGCGCAGCGCATCCCAGTTCAGCAGTACGGCCAGCACCATGCCCAGGCCCGTCGTGGTGGCCACGCTGATCAGGGCGAAAACGACGGTCCAGACAAAAATGCGCAGGAAGGGGCCACGGAACGCTTCGTCCGAGAAGATCTTGACGAAGTTGGCGAAGCCGACATTGACCTTGAAGCCCGGTTCCAGTTTCGTGCCATCGGGCATTTCATAAAAGCCCGTCTTGAAGTTCGGTGTGACCAGTTCGCCCGTGGCGATTTTCTTCAGGGTCTTGTCGGGCAGTTGCTTGTAGACGTGCGCGACGGGGCCGAATTCGCGCAAGCCCACCATGCGCAGCTCGATCTTGTTCGGCATGACCAGGGTGAGCTGTTTCAAATCCTTTTGCAGCGCGATGATGTCCTTGATGGGCAGCGGCGGGGCCAGCACGGGCGCCTGCACCGGGTCCAGCGGCGCTACCTCCACGGTCAAAGGTACGGCGCGCTTCAGGGCCAGCGGCTCGGACAGCAGCACGTCGCCCGTGTCCGGGCTTTCCAGGCGCAAGCGGTATTCCTTGTTGTCCGGGTGCACGGTCAGCGCGTAGCCCGTGCTTTCCACGCGCTGCGTCTCGTCCAGCAAATATTGCGTGGCCCGCTCGTAGGTAAGCAGGTTGCGCGAACTGAAATTGGTAAAGCCGATCGACACCGTGTACACCATCGGCAGCAGCACGAAGACGATGACCGCCGTGATGCCGGGAAACAGATAGCGGTAGGCATAGGCGCGCGGCGACGTGAAGACAAACGTCGTCAGAGTCAGCAAGCCGAGGAAAACGGCGGCCAGCATGGTCTGGCCGGAAATGTACAACATGAAGAGCAGATACAGACCCAGCGCCATGCTGATGGTCAATACCGTAGGGCCGATAAACTTGCGCACGATGGATACCTGTGAAAATGAAGCGCTGTAAGGATGGTGCTAAAACGATGTTGGCGTGTTGATGGCTGAACCCGTTGAACGGCCGGGGTCGGACCCTGAGGGTCCGACCCCGGATGTCGTTTTGGGTTTAGGGTTGATTCATGTTGAAAGCATCAACCAAGCCAACGATAATCGCTTAATTCGCGGTCGTAATCCGCTTCGCCGCCGCATCGAGGCCATCCTTGGTCGTCTGGCGGCCTTGCGTGATGTTTTCCAGCGCCGATTGCATCGACGACCAGAAGCGGCCCATTTCCGGGTTGTTCGGCATCGGACGGCCCGCTTGGGCGCTTTCCATCGTCGCCTGGATGTTCGGATTGGTTTTCAATTCCGCGAACAGCACTTTGTTCGCTGGCGTGCCCAGCGGGACGTCGGCGTTGATGGTCTTCAGGCCATTGAGTTGCAGCATCTGGTTTTCCAGGAATTCCGTCGCCAGGTCCTTGTTCGGGCTGGCTTTCGAAATCATCGCACCCAGCACGCCAACGAATGGGGTGGCCGTCTTGCCGGCCACGGTAGGAATCGTTGCCACGCCGTAATTGATCTTCGATTTGCGCGCATTGTCCCACGACCATGGGCCGTTGATCATCATGGCGATCTTGCCCTGGTTAAAGCCCGCTTCCATCTCGGCATAGCCGGCGCCCTTCGGCATGGCGCCGCTGTTGATCAGGGTCATCAGCGCATTCACGCCCGCCTGCGAGCCGGCATTGTTGACGCCCGTCTTGGCCGCATCGTAGCGGCCGTCGGACTTGACTTCAAACGGGAAGCCGCCGCCCGCGCCCAGCAAAGGCCAGGTGAAATAGGTATTCGTGTAATCCCACAGGATGGCTTTCTTGCCTTGTGCGGAGAGTTTCTTGTCCAGCGCGGCGATTTCCTCGAACGTCTTGGGCGGGTTCGGCACCAGGTCCTTGTTGTAGACGAGGGCCACGGCTTCGATGGAGATCGGGTAGCCCCAGGTCTTGCCGCCGACAGTAAAGGCGTTCCACGCCAGCGGCAGGATGGCGGCGCGCGCTTCCTTGCTTGGCGTCACTGGTTGCAGCAAGCCGGCGTCGATCCAGCCGCCGATGCGGTCATGCGGCCAGATCCAGATGTCCGGGCCCTTGCCGGCGGCCGCTGCCTGCTGAAATTTGTTCGGCGCATCTTCCGGGTGTTCGACGACGACCTTGATGCCCGTTTTCTTGGTGAATTCTTCGCCGACCTTGGCCAGGCCCTTGTAGCCCTTGTCGCCATTGATCCAGATCAACAGGGTGCCTGCTTCGGCCGCGTGCGCCATGCTGACGGCGGCCAGGTTGCCGATGCCGGCCAGGGCGGCGGCGATCAGGGTGGTTTTGATGAAGCTGCGTTTCGGGTGCGTGAAGGACATGTCAATCTCCAGTATCTTTTTTTATGCTAAGTTTATGTTGAGTATCAAGGCTGAAACGATGCAACCAGGCCAGGCGGCGCCTGTAGCGCCTGGCCCCTTAATTCGGGTGTCAGGTCCGGGTCTGGCCGTGCTCGTCGAACACGTGGACGCGGGCGGGCGCCACCTGCAGCGCCACGGACTGGCCAATCGCCCAGTCCGTATCGGCATCGGCGCGCACCACCAGCGGCTCGTCGCCGCCCGGTACCTGTACATACAGATAGCTGATGTCGCCCAGTTTTTCCACCGCCTGTACGGTAGCCGTGATGGCGGCCGCAGCGCCGGGCGCGCAAGCCTGCACGTGTTCGGGACGCGCGCCGATGGTGACGGGGGTGCCGCTGGCCAATGGCTGCGTCAACGCCGCCTGCAGCATGCCGCCCGCATTCGTGGCGATGGTGGCCACGCCGTCGACATAGCTGTGGATCTTGCCTTTGAGGAAGTTCATGCGGGGCGAACCGAGGAAGCCGGCCACGAACAGGTTGGCGGGGTGGTGGTACAGCTCCAGCGGTGCGCCCACCTGTTCGATGCGGCCCGCGTTGAGCACGACGATGCGGTCGGCCAGGGTCATCGCTTCGACCTGGTCATGCGTGACGTAAATCATGGTCGAGCGCAATTCGCGGTGCAGATTTGCCAGTTCGATGCGCATCTGCACGCGCAGCGAGGCGTCCAGGTTGGACAGCGGTTCGTCGAACAGGAAGACGTCGGGCTTGCGCACGATGGCGCGGCCGATGGCCACGCGCTGGCGCTGGCCGCCCGACAAGTCTTTCGGTTTGCGTTCGAGCAACGGTTCGATGCGCAGGATTTGCGCGGCGCGCTGCACGGCGTCGGCAATTTGCACCTTGCTCATGCCGGCCAGCTTCAGGCCAAACGCCATGTTTTGCGCCACGCTCATGTGCGGGTACAGGGCGTAGCTCTGGAACACCATGGCGATGCCCCGTTTGGCGGGCGGCACGTCGTTCATGCGCGTCTTGCCGATGAACAAATCGCCGCCGCTGATTTCTTCCAGGCCGCAGATACTGCGCAGCAAGGTCGATTTGCCGCAACCCGACGGGCCCACGAAGACCATGAATTCGCCATCGGCGATCTCCAGGTCGATGCCGTGCAGGGTTTGCACGTCGCCATATGCCTTCTTCAGGCCTGTTAACTTCAGTCCAGCCATGTCTCCATCCTCATTCTGTCAATTCGGCCCCGCTGATGCGCGGGGCTCGTTATTGTAATTGGCGGCACGGCCGCCAAAGCCTGCGATTTACGCCAGGGTGCCGAACCAGCCGCCATGCGGTGGCAGGCTGATCTGCTGGCCATCTTTGGTGCCTGGCAAGCCGTGACCGGCCAGGTCGGCTGCTGCTGCGGCGGCCGGCAAGTCAAACGTGACCGTTTCGGTGCCCAGGTTGAAGGCGGCCAGCACGGACGGTTGGCCGGCCAAGTCGCGGCGCAGGGCCAGTACGGGTTCCGGCGCATCGCAGAAAACGATATCGCCGCGCAGCAATTGCGGCAAGGTGCGGCGCCAGGCGAGGATGTTCTGCGCAAACGTCAAGGGCGAGGCGCTATCGCGCGCTTCGACGTCGACGGCGCGCGCCAGATGCTCGGGCGGCACGGGCAACCAGGGTTTTGCCGAACTGAAGCCGCCATGCGGCGCGTCAGCCACCCACGGCATCGGCGTGCGGCAACCGTCGCGGCCCTTGAACTGGGGCCAGAACGGGATGCCGTACGGGTCCTGCAGCGCCTCGAAAGGAATGTCCGCTTCCGTCAGGGCCAGCTCGTCGCCCTGGTACAGGCACGGCGTGCCTTTCAGCGCCGCTTGCACGGCCAGCACCACCTTGGCCAGCGACGGCGACGGGTTTTCGCCGCCCCAGCGCGTCATGACGCGCACGCTGTCGTGGTTGCCCACGGACCAGGAAGCCCAGCCGTCGGCCACTTGCGCTTCGAATTCTTCCACCTGTGTGCGGATGTGCGCGGCGGAAAATTCCGCTGTCAGCAAGTTGAAACTGTAAGCCATGTGCAGCTTGTCGGCGCCCGTGTAGGCGGCCATGGTGGCCAGCGCATTGTCGTCGCCCACTTCGCCGATGGAAATGGCCTGGTATTCATCGAGTATGGCGCGCACGCGCTGCAGGTAGGCGATGTTTTCCGGCTGCGTCTTGTCGTACACGTGCGCTTGCATGCCATACGGGTTGATGGCCGACACGCTGCTGGCATCGCGCTGGGCGGCTGGCGGATTGTCGCGCAGCAACTGGTCGTGATACGGGAAGTTGCAGGAATCGAAGCGGAAGCCATCGACGCCGCGTTCCAGCCAGAAACGCAGGTTGTCCAGCTGCGCTTGCTGCACGGCCGGGTTATGGAAATTCAGGTCGGGCTGGCTGACGAGGAAATCGTGCAGGTAGTACTGGCCGCGGCGCGGCTCCCATTGCCAGGCGGAACCGCCGAACACGGACAGCCAGTTGTTGGGCGCCGTGCCATCCGGTTTCTGGTCGGCCCATACATACCAGTCGGCCTTGGCATTGTCGCGGCTGGAGCGGCTTTCCACGAACCACGGGTGGACGTCGGACGAATGCGACAGCACCTGGTCGATCATTACTTTCAGGCCCAGTTCATGCGCGCGCGCCACCAGGCGGTCGAAATCGGCCAGGCTGCCGAACATGGGGTCGACGTCGCAGAAGTCGGCCACGTCATAGCCGAAGTCTTTCATCGGCGACGTAAAGAAGGGCGAGATCCAGACGATGTCGGCACCCAGGGCGGCGATGTAGTCGAGCTTGGAGGTAATGCCGGGCAAGTCGCCGATGCCGTCGCCATTACTGTCGAGGAAGCTGCGTGGATAGACCTGATAGATGACGGCGCTGCGCCACCAGTCGGCGGGCAGGTTGGCGAGATTGTTCTGGATGGTCGGCATGAATGATTTCTTAAAAGTTGCCTGTAGCCTTGGCTATCAGGGCAGCGCTGCTGGTTGGTAGGCGAACGTCTTATTTTAAAATTCAAAGCGCTTTGGGTATGAAATGAGTATAGTTCAAAGCGCTTTGAAAAGTAAAGCGATACCGTGTGCCGAAACCGTGAAATTTTTTCGAGGCCGCGGCCCGGCGCCGTGGCGCCTGCACTGTCCCTGTTTTCCAGCGCCTGTGCGGGTGGAACAGTTGCATAATGGCGGCATCGTCGTGCGTCGAGGAAACCTGTTCTGGCCCTGCGCAAGGCGAAGACTCGAGGGTTGCGCTTTCCACCGATGAAAATTCTTTACCGCCAAGCATTACTCTATCGTTTCATCGCGATATTTTTCCTGCTGTTCATCCTTGGCGCCCATGCGGCCAGGGCCGATGTGGTTGCCGACGGGCATGCCGTCACCGTCAGCGGCCGCATCGGATTGGAAGAGTATGAAAAGTTATCTGCAATTCTTGCAACTGAGAAAATTTCCAAGGTCGTCTTCAAGAATTCAGGCGGCGGTTCATTTTCCTGGGGGCTCAGGGTCGGGAAATTAATTGCAGAGAAAAAATTAACAACGGTTGCCGAAGGCATTTGCGCATCGGCATGCGCAATCGCATTCATGGGCGGCGAGGTGAGGGAATTTTCCTCCGAACAGCCCGATTCGGCCCTGATGTTTCATCCTGGATTTGAGCCAGGGAGCCAGGTGCCGGCCCTGGAGACCAAGCCGATCTTGCTTGCATGGCTGGAAGCGAGGACCGGGCAGCCTTCGCCACCTGATTTTTCGGCGGCGATGAACAGGATTACACAACGCAAAGGCGGCGTATATTTTCTGGCGCCCACCCATGGTCTGGCCTTGAAAAAAGGAGTTTCCGTCCTGTTCTGCGAGGGGAGCGAAGACAAGGTCAGCCAATGTGCTGGACAGGCCGCGGCAAGCGCGCAGCAGTTGCAGATTATCTCGCCAAGCCAGGCCCGCTGAGGCGCACGCCGTCCACGCTGCTCAAGGGCTGCGGCGCAGGGGCATCAGGCCGCTACCGGCCCGGCCGACTCGCCCGGCAACAGTTCGCACGGCCACAGTTCCTGCAAGTCGCTGACGGGCGTGCCATCCATCAGGGCCAGCAGCATGTGGATCATCTTCGCGCCAGCGCCGCGCGGGTCGGGCTGGACGACGGTGGTGACGTTGTGGCCGGCCAGGGAATCTTCCATCACGCCCCAGACGATCAGCGACATCTCGCTGCCGATGGCGATGCCCGCGTCGAGCAGGGCGCGCACGGCGCCCACGCCCGACATGTGATTGTCGACGATGACGGCGGTGGGGCGGGGCGAGCGGGCAAGCAGGCGCTGCATGGCCTGGTAGCCGGCGCGGCGGTCGTGCGCATTGTCGACCAGGTTGTCCGGATCGACGGCCAGGCCGCCCGCCTGCATGGCGTGCTGGAAACTCTCGACGCGCTGGCGCACGAAGTTCAGGTCGGGCGTTGCGCTGATCAGGCCGATGCGCTGGTGGCCCAGCTGCGCCAGGCGCTCGACGGCCAGGCGCATGCCCGCCTCGTTGTCGTAGTCGAACCAGGCGTGCGGCTGGTTCAGCTGCGTGCGGCCATGCGCGACAAACGGCATGCCTTGCTGCGCCAGGTAGGCGATGCGCTCGTCGTACGGTTTCGTACGTCCGACGATCAGGCCATCGATGCGGCGGCCCTTGACCATGCGTTGATAGGTGTGGAATTCATTCGTGGCCGAGGCGGGCGCGATCATCATGTCCATCTGCTGCGCTTCCAGCGCTTCCGACATGCCGCCCACGATGTCGATGAACATGGGGTCGGCCAGGTCGTTCGGCATCAGCGGGTAGATGATGCCGACGATATTCGTGCGTCCCACGGCCAGGCTGCGCGCCATGGGATTGGGACGGTAGCCGGCGGCCTGCGCGGCGGCCAGCACCCGCTCGCGCGTGCGTTCGCTCACTTCCGGATAGCCATTCAAGGCGCGGCTGACGGTGGTTTCGGATATTCCTAGCGTTTTGGCGAGATTTTTGAGGTTCATGGATGCTGCAGTCGGGGTCTATCCAGGGTGGGTCGGGAGCGTTGCGGTGTCGTGCAATGACGGGTAGTTTATCTGATAAATGCCGGAATGATCAGGGGGATGACCTGCGGCGGCAGCGCCCAAAAAAATACGCGGGCAAACCCAGGGGCGCCCGCGCTAAAAGAGGATACTGCTGAATCACTACATTGAAGCTGCCGGCCATCGCGTGCAGCGGCGAAATGGTGGGTCCGGTTAAAGCATGCCCCCAGGAAGGCGGGCGGTGTTGCTGCCAGTGGCTGGCGCCTTGCGGCATCAGCCAGTGTTGGATGCCTGTGATTAATAAAGAGCGTCTGATAAAACGTTCAGGGCAAGGCGCACGGTCGCAGACAGTACGCTAGTACGGCAAGACCGTGCAACGCCGCCATGGACGTTTTTCAGATGCTCTTACCACCACGACTCGACCTGGAAACCAACCGAGCTGCCGTTGGTCTTGCCACCGAACACGCCCGTCGACGACAGCGCGGTTTCCGCCGCGGCGGCCGACTGGGCTGCCTTGTTCCATTTGGCATAGGTGTAGAAGGCGCGCAGCACGGGACGCGACCAGAAGCTGTTGCCGGCCGACAGTTGCGGCGCGAAGGTCAGCTTGGTCAGGTTGCGGCTCTCGCCGCCTTCCGGCTTGACGATGTCGTGGCCCAGTTCCACGGCCAGGCTGTAGTTGTCCGTGAAGTGGTAGACGGGGCGTGCGCCGATCGAGGTCCACTTGCTGCTGACGCCCGCCGTTTCCTTGTCTTCGTAGACGAAGGTGCCCATGCCCGACCAGGCGCCTTTGGGCTGGATCATGATCTGTTCCGTCAGGCGCACGACCTTGTCATCCTTGCCGGCGCCCAGGCTGAAGCCGCCCGTGTTGGCGGCGCTGCCTTTGCCATACTGCAATGCGACCTTGTTGAAGCCGCCCAGCAGGTTGCCCTGCGTATGCATGATGGTCAGCAAGTGGCCGCTGGCGATGGGGGCCGCGCCTTGCGCGTTGCGTTTCTGATTGAATTGCAGGCCCAGCGTCAGTTCACCGTCCGGGTTGACCTTGATGCCGGAAAAGCGCAGGTCGTGGGACAGGCCCATGCGCTTGCTGTCGCCGTCATCGGCCGTGCGCACGACGGCGTAGGCCAGCTTGGCGGCGCCCAGGTCGATGTTTTCCAGGCCGGCGCCGGGGCCGCTGTTATTCCAGAAGTAGTAATCGGTGATGTGCACGTCCTGGCGGTCGTAGTAGCGCTTGCCGACCCAGGCGCGCGCTTCGGCGAAAGCGCCCGTGCCGATCTTGTCGGCTACCACGTTCATTTCGCGCCACGACGGGTCCGACTGTTCCCAGTCCTGGTTCTGGTTGACGGAAAACGCCACCAGGGTGTTGATGCGGAAGGTGGTGCCGTTGGCTGCCTTGAAGGCTTCGCCGCCGAATTTCAGCTCGCCGTAGGTTTCGCACTCATTGCCCAGACGATACTTGGACGAGGCGCCGGCCAGGCCGAAACAGGCTTCCTTGCCGCCTTCGCTGCTGGTGCCGAGGCCCGAGCGGATGTAGCCGCCGAAGTCGATCGGCAGGGCAGCCTGGGCAGCCGAAGCGCTCAAGGCCAACGCCACGGCGGCAGGCAAAGTTTTCAAGAAATGTTTGTTCATTGCGTCTCCAGTGTTTTTATAGGTGTGGGATCGGTGCGCATCACTTTGCACAACCAAAGCGCTTTAACTATGTTTCAAAGCGCTTTGAGTATAGTTCAAAGCGCTTTGATGAGTAAACTAGTTTTGTTCTTTGAATTCTTCTTGAACTTTTGAGGTGTTGCGGAGAAACATCAAAGGCGGGCGGCGGCGCGGGGGCGCCGCCGTGTGCGGCAAGAGAAACTACGATGGCGAATTATTGCTGTGCCTTGCAGGCGGGCAGGGCGGCCGTGTCCGTTGCGGCAGGGGCAGGATGACGCAAAAATGCCAGGATCAGCAGGGCCGAGGCCGTCGTAATGCTGGCCAGCACATACAGCAAGTGGCGGAACGCCGTGCCATACGCTTGCGCCAGTTCGGCCGCGCCCGCCTGCGGCAACAGGGTAGCCGCATGGCGCAGCTCGCCCAGCGCCAGGAAGGGGCCCGCATGCGCCGCCTGTTGCGCGCCGATGCCGGCAAGGCCGGCGCGACCCAGCGCCGCCACGGCAAAGGTGCCCAGCAGCGCGCTGACGATGGCCAGCGCCAGGCCTTCGCCCGCCACGCGCGTCGTATTGAAGATGCCGGCCGCCATGCCGGCCCGCTCGACGGGCACGACGCTGATGGCCAGGCCATCCATCAAGCCCCAGGGCAGGCTGATGCCGCAGCCGATCAGCAGCAGCGGTCCCAGCAAGCTGGCGGGCGCCTGGCCCGGCGCGCAGGTGGAGAGCCACAGCAGGCCGCCTGCCGCCAGCAGCAAGCCGCAGGCGCAGATGTGCGCGGCGGCAATGCGCTGCGCCGCCATGCCGGCCAGGACCGGCAGCACCAGCATGGGCGCCGACAGGGCGATCATCATGCGTCCCGCTTCCAGCGCGCTGTAGCCTTCGATGCCGATGAAGCGGGCCGGCAGCAGCACCAGCAGCACGACAAAGGAAAACGCGGGCGCGGCGGCCAGCAGTTGCACGCCGGCAAAGGCAGGCAGGCGAAACAGGGTCAAGTCCAGCATGGGCCGCGCGGCGCGGCGCTCCACGCGGATGAACGCGGCCAGCAGCAGGGCCGCGCTACCGAGCAGCCCCACGCTGGCCGCGCTGTCCCAGCCACTGTCGGGCGCCTGCAGCAAGCCATACGTAAACAAAGAGAGCGCGCCGGTAAACGTCAGCGCGCCGGGCCAATCGACGCCCTGCGCCTGCGGGTCGCGCGATTCGCGCATGGCGCGCGCGGCGGCCAGCAGGGCGGTCAGGCCGGCCACGGCCGTGGCGATGAAGATGGCGCGCCAGCCCGTGTGCGTGATCAAGGTGCCGGCCAGGAAGGGACCGAAAGCCAGGCCCACGCCGAAGGCCGTGCCGATCAGGCTGAAGGCGCGCGCGCGGGCCGCGCCGTCGAATTCCTGCGCCAGCGCCGCCAGTCCGCTCGACAGGGCCATGGCGCAACCGAGGCCCTGGACGGCGCGCAGCACGTCGATCCACACAATGCCGGGCGCGGCTGACAGTGCCAGCGCGGCGGCGGAAAACACGCCCATGCCCAGCAAGAACACGCGCTTGCGGCCATAGCGGTCGGCCAGTGCGCCGGCCACCATCAGGCAGCCGCCAAAGCTGAGCATGAAGGCATTCGTGATCCACGCCAGCGCCAGCGGCGTGCCGTGCAAGTCAGCGGCGATGGCGGGGATGGCGATGGCCGGCCCCGTAAAACTGAGCGGCATGCACAGCGCGGCCAGGCAGACGGCGGCCAGCACGAAGGCGCGCCGGGCCGGGGAGGCTGGCTTCATACGGTAGTTTGTATCCATGGGAGTGATTCCAGAAAGAGGGAATCTGATGATAATATGGACGCAATCGATGAAAAAGTGGCTGAAAATCCACTCATAACGGATAAATATTCCTTAATGGAGATGGCGAGGTGGCATGGATAATCTGAACGGCATTGCCGCCTTCGTGCGCGCGGCGGAAACTTCCAGTTATGTGGCGGCCGGCCGGCTGCTTGGCGTGTCGGCCTCGGCCGTTGGGAAGAGCGTGGCGCGGCTGGAAGAAAAGCTGGGCGTGCGCCTGCTCAACCGCAGCACGCGGCGCATCAGCCTGAGCAACGAGGGCGCGCTGTTTTACGAGCGCTGCCAGCGCATCCTGGCCGACCTCGGCGATGCCGAGGCGGAATTGTCGCACTTGGCCGAGGCGCCGCGCGGCAAGCTCAAGGTCAGCTTGCCCGTGATCGGCTACCGCATCATCCTGCCCCTGCTGGCGGACTTTACGCGCAAGTATCCCGAGATCGAGCTCGACCTCGATTTCAATGACCGCCTGGTCGACGTGGTGGCCGAAGGCATCGACGTGGCCGTGCGCAGCGGCACCTTGACGGATTCGCGGCTGATGGCGCGCGAACTGGGGCCGTTCGCGTTTGCCATCGTCGGTTCTCCCGCGTACTTCGCCCGCCATGGCGTGCCGGCCACGCCGCGCGAGCTGGAAGGGCACGCCTGCGTGCGCTATAAGTTTCCCACCACGGGCAAGTTGCAGGAATGGGCGCTGCAGCGTGCCGAGGGCGACAGCGGCGGCGAACTGCGCTTGCCGACGGCCTTGACCTGCAACAATATCGAAGCCTTGATCGGCGCCGCCACGCAGGGCGTGGGCCTCGCGTATTTGCCCGACTTTATCGTGCGCGACGCCATCGCGCGCGGCGAACTGCAAGCCGTGCTGGCCGGCTATTTGCTGCACGCGAGCAAGTTCTGGGTGCTGTGGCCATCGAGCCGCCATCTGTCACCGAAAATCCGCGTCTTTGTTGACCATCTGTGTACCCACCTGCATTTTTCAGCCCCACCTCCCGTCCCCTGAGCGGTCTGGCCGCCGCCATGGCGGCCAGTTGCGGAATATTCCTACCCCAAAGAGATTTTTCCTAACATTGCAGAATATTTATTTGCTGCGATGCGTCACGCCACGCCGCGTACCGTCAACTTATACCCTTTCTGAATACCCATCATGCGTTAATTAAATTGCCATAAGGAATTTAATTATGTTAATTTCATATCTGTTTCGGCAATATTGCAATAGTTTCCTGTTGCTGGAACATGGGCATGCATCAGCGTAGTCAGCGTGTAGTAACCAACAATTAGGGCGTGAGCCCGGTTCCATTCAGGGAGTGTGCATGAAGACAGCAAGCACGACGCCGCCACATCCGGCGCCAGCCGCGACACCTGCCCGCAAGACGGGCCTGCTGCTTGGTGGCGGTGCACCAAATTCCACCTTGATCGCGGGCGCGCTGGCCGCGTTTCTCGATGAAGGCATCGAATTCGACGTCATTTCCGCCTCCGGCGCCGGTGTGCTGATGGGCTTGCTTTACACGACGCCGCACGAAGCCACGCCGCGCCAGGCCTTGCAAAGCTGGGCCGACACGGGCGTGGCCGACAGCATCTACAAGATGATCCCGATCAACTACAAGGTGTTCCAGAAGCCGGGCATGCAGGCGAGCACTTTCCGCGACGCCTTCCAGCCGCCGGCCAACAATCCTTTTTTTCAGGCGTTCCAGCAAACGTTTGCGGGCGTGCCAACGGCCTGGTCGGACTGGGGGAAATTGATGGTGTCATCGCTGTCGCCATCGGACCTGTCGGCCAAAAGCCTGGGCCTGTGCGCGCATCTGCCCTTCCTGGAAAAAGCCGTGGATTTCTCGGGCGTGGCGCGCATGCGTCCCGATTTCTACATCAATGCCTACAACCTCAGCGAGCACCGCATGCAAATCTGGGGCAAGCACGAGATCGCACCGATCCACGTGCGTGCGGCCCTGTCGTTTCCCTTTCTGTATGCGCCCACCACCATCGATGGCGACGACTACATCGAAGGCGCGGCGCTCGACACGCTCAATTTCGAGCCGTTTATCGAAGGCAAGGGCGAACACGCTGACGCCGACACCCTGGTCATCCTCGACATCCTCGGCGACGAGCGCCTGCTGCGCAAGCCGCGCAACCTGTACGACGCCTGGGTGCGCTCCATCATCACGCCACTGGTGAAAATTTCCAAAAGCGAACTGCGCCTGTTCGAGC
Source organism: Janthinobacterium sp. 78 (assembly GCF_003096775.1). Lineage (NCBI taxonomy): Bacteria > Pseudomonadati > Pseudomonadota > Betaproteobacteria > Burkholderiales > Oxalobacteraceae > Janthinobacterium > Janthinobacterium sp. 78. The sequence continues at coordinate 2,600,903 of NZ_QENT01000001.1, forward strand.
TTGAGCACAACACGGATGCACGCACGGGCCAGCCCAAGCGGCGTCTGCTGAAACTCGATCTGATGGGCGGCATCCCGGAGCAACACTGGCCCGACACCCTGGACTGGTCCAGTTCGAACATGCAGCTGCTGTTCGACGTGGGCCACAAGGCGGGCCTGGCGTTTTGCCGCCAGCATGGCGACTTGCTGCGCCGCACGCCTGAAGTTTCCCCGCTGGCGGCCTAAAGCGCGCGCCGTTTGCAACCGGTCCCGGCCACCTGATCGGCAGCTACTCATCCCGCCTGGCCCTGCCAGGCTGCTTTTTTGACTGTGAAACACCATGAATATCACCAAGCAATTAATTCTGACCCTCACCATCGCCTTGCTGGCCCTGCTATTGCTGGGCGCCGGCGGCGCCATCCAGCTGCAGCGCGCCCAGGAACGTTTTGACACCGTGCAAAACCGCATCATCCCCAGCATCCAGGGCTTAAATGCGGCCAAGGGTTTCCTGGCCGATTCGCGTCTGGCCGGTTACCGCTTGTCCGTATTCTCGAACCTGGCCGACAAGACGGCGCTGGACAAGGCCGTGGCCAGCGCCAACACGAATTTCGACAAGGTCATCGCCACCTACCGCGCCGAGCGCCTGTACGACGCGACGGACAGCAAGATGCTCGACGCCGACCAGGCCGCCATGGAAGCGTACCGCCGCGCGCTGGTGCCATTCTTTGCCGCCGCCTACGCGGGCGACATGGATGGCGTGCGTGCCACCTTGCTGGCCGGCACGCCGCTGGCCATCACGGCCGCTGCCGCGAAAAAGAGCATGGATGACCATATCGCCTACAACAACAAGCTGGTCGATGACGTGAAGGCTGAAAGCCTGGCCGCCTACGACACGGCGTTCAATACCATGCTGGCCGTGCTGGGTGTAGCCGTGCTGCTGACGGGCGCGCTGGCCTGGCATATCTACCGCACCATCAGCGGCGGCCTGGGCAATATCGAAAACACCTTGGAGCGCGTCAGCGCCTCGCTGGACCTGTCCGCCGCCATGCCCGTCGAGCGCATGGATGAAGTGGGCCGTACGGCCACCGCCTTCAATAAATTCCTCGAGCGCATCGTCGACGTGATCGCCACCGTGCGCACCTCGGCCGATACGGTCAGCGTGGCGGCCGCGCAGATTTCCGCCGGCAATGCGGACCTGTCCGTGCGCACGGAGCAGCAGGCGTCGTCGCTGGAAGAAACCGCCTCCAGCCTGGAAGAGCTGACCTCGGCCGTGCGCCAGAATACGGACAATGCGCGCCAGGCGAATACCCTGGCCGTGTCCGCCTCAGACGTGGCCCGCAAGGGCGGCGCCGTGGTGGCGCAAGTGGTGGGCACGATGGGTTCGATCAATGAGTCGGCGAAGAAGATCGCCGACATTATCGGCGTGATCGACGGCATTGCCTTCCAAACCAACATTCTGGCGCTGAATGCGGCTGTCGAGGCGGCACGCGCGGGCGAGCAGGGCCGTGGCTTCGCCGTGGTCGCCACCGAGGTGCGCAACCTGGCGCAGCGCTCGGCGGCTGCGGCCAAGGAAATCAAGGGATTGATCGAGGATTCCGTGGATAAAGTCAACACGGGCAGTGTGCTGGTCGACCAGGCCGGCGCGACGATGGAAGAAATCGTCGCCAGCATCCGTCGCGTGACGGACATCATGGGCGACATCGCCAACGCCAGCCACGAGCAGAGCGCCGGCATCGAGCAGGTGAACCAGGCCATTTCGCAAATGGATCAGGTGACCCAGCAGAATGCGGCCCTGGTGGAAGAGGCGGCCGCCGCAGCGTCTTCGCTGCAAGAGCGCGCCGTGGAACTGGTCGACGTGGTGGCCGTGTTCCGCCTGCGTGGCGATGCCCAGGCCAAATCGTTGAAAGTGGCGGGCGGCTTGCCGGCCCCGGTTTCAAGCGCCGCCAGCCGCCGCCTGGCGCTGCCCGGCCGCAGCGCCCGCGCTTGAACCTTGTGACTGCCCCGGTACGCCGGGGTTTTTTTGGTGTTGGCGTCGTCGGATGGGGGCCTTGAGTTCTGCGACTGTGGCGAGTGGCAGTAAAGTTGTTCGGGCTGGCAGGGCGGAAGGGACGGTGGGCGGCGCCGTCCGGTTTCGCAGTAGTCAAGGTGTCTGCCTGACTGTCGGGCGCGTGAGTCCGCTTGCGCCCCAAAGAGGACGGTGCATGTGGAGCTAATTATCCTCTTGACTGTCCTGACAGATAAGATCGCGGGGATTGGGAAAACGCCGCCGCACGGGACGTGGCCAGAGCAGAAGCTAATGTCGTGCGGTCGGGTTGCAGCAGTGTCCGCGTGGCTGGATCGAAGAGTCGACCATTTAGCTCGCCTACAAAGGAGCAGACAGCATTAAGTTCTCGTTCAGTTGCTGATGCGTCTAAGCGAATGAGAATTTCTACTTTGTCTGAGTCAAAGAGAAGATCAACGCGGGTGCCGACTTCACTCCCGAATACTATCCAGTCTTCCATCATCAGCCATGGATTACCCATCGAGCCAACCAAAGTTCGTTGTGCGTTTAGTGTTGATGCGGCAAGTAGTTGAGGAAGCTCCCAACCGTCATCCTTCGGAAGCGGCAGTGTATTTTCTTCGCCAACTAAGAACATATCATATTGCCAAATTGCCATTGTAAGGTGATCTCAGTTTTTTTCGTATGCCCGCTTTTGGCCGGCAGGAGTCACTCTGTTGACGTCATGGGGGCTTCGCGGAGTATGAGCCTACTCGCCATCTGGTTCCAGCTAGTTGCCCGCCCTTGAAGAAATAATAGCTGTCCATATTCATCCATATTTGAATCCCGGTGAGTCAAGCGTAGCCATTTCTCATAAAATACGTCAAAGTCTTCCTGAGTCATTTGAGGTAAAAACTTATCGGAATAATCGAAGAGCGCAAGGAACTCAGTGTTCGACCGCAAGGATATCGAGCGTAGTGGTTCAATGCCGAGCAAACCCATCAGCAACTCCAATTCGTCGTCACTGGCGAGCGTAACCGAGAAAAGCTCGGCACAGGCCGCCGCCATCAAGGTGTCAATGGACAACGATGCTGTTGCAATTAATTCGTTTGACGATGCGAATAGATAGCTTTGAATTCTCGCCTCCACTACAGTTGAGATGTTATCGACGTCCAGTAGTCCGTCTGCTTCTGGCCGCTTGCCGTCAGCCGACTTCCGGCCGAAATGACCAATGGGCAGCTTCAATCCTAAGCGTGTCGCCAGATTGCAGCTCTATTTCAAATTGCCCAGTCTTTAACTCCGCAGAACTATTGACTGATGAGGACGGTCCCCAACTCTCGCGTCTTGGAAGTTCAATGCTTGTAAATCCTTCAAATACAAGCATATGAGGCGGCAAGCCAACTGGCAGTAAACGTATATCGCATCGGGCGGCCTCCCAGCTGACGTAGATGGCTGAAAGCGTAGCGTCGTGTATTAATAAGGTACTAAAATGCATCGCTTTTTTCCAAAAATTTCAAGTGGCCGCTCTTGGCCGTTCTCTGCCGGTCGCGCCAGCATAGCATGTTGCCGTTGCGAAAAAATCATGGTCTGCCCTGACACGCCGTTGTCGCCCCGAAGCTAACGTTTAGACCGAGCTGCGCTTGCGCATCCGTTGAACGGCATCCAATGTGCGTTTATGAACACTAAATTAAGCGATACACGGCAATGAATCGATGGTACCAGTCTGACTTATCCACCGACCCATCCGACCTTGTTGCCAATGTCCGCCCAAATGCGCCGGATGAGCTGAGGATCGTCAGGTTCGATGACGATCAGAGAAAGCAGAAGATCCGACGAGAATGCTGTTTTGTTCCCGTCCACCAAATAGGCGATCTCCACGTAGTCCTCGCCGCACCTAAAGTCCGGTGCCGGCAACGCGACGACCGTATGTCCCAAGGCTGTGACTTCATTCAGAAAGTGCTCGACGCAAGGCCGCCATTCAATATTCTGAAATGTGTCTTTCCACTGATAGTCCAGCCATAGAGTGCTGGAGTCCGTCGGCGTTTTGAGGCGATACAAACGGTACATGTCCCACACTCTCCTAAATTTGAAACCGCCCGTCGTCAATGTCCGCTTGTGGCCGATCTCAGCCATACAGTGTACGGCAACTGTCGTCCCCCAGATTAGGGGACGAGCACTACATGTTTAATCGTGCAAAACAATCTGAACTTCGATGCTTCGCGTTGTCGCAAGCGCGCGGAGAAAGGTGCGGAGCATTCGAATCTCATCTCCAATCGCGCCGCTAACACTTGGCAGGCCACAGACCAACACCCGCGCAGGTAATGCAAACTCGCTGGAATTACAGAGCAGATCTTGAAGGAAGTTCCAAGTTATTTCCCTATCGATTGGCACGCCAAAAGCGACCGCAACGGATTGACGAACGAACAATGCGTTCTTCGCGTAGGTAAGATCTATCGTTACTTGCTTGTTGCACATATCTGTCGAGTTAATCAGGGCCGGGTGTAGCTCTAACGCAGCGGCGGCTCCTGGCCGAACGCTGCCTTTAATCATAGGCCATTCGCTGCCCCACCTCGTATGCATTTTCATGGCAATAAAACAGGATAAGCGGCGTGTCGTTCGAATAGATCATCGCGTCGTCACGTGAAGGGACAACAATATCCGACCAATTTTCGACCAGGAACACACTGCTGCATACGAAGCATTCGTCTTCTCCAAACACAACTACGACCTGCTGACTTCCCGGCATACGGGCACGTAACCACCTGGTTGCGCTGACCACGTCATCGCCGAATGCGAACCGCTCGATGGAGGCAACGGTGTTAACGTCCAGGCCGAGATGCGTCTTCGAATCATGAAGGCCCACTAAATGATATGCGTGGCGAGCATCCTCGGCATCAAGCCAGACGATATCCGCAGCGTGATGCTTTAGCTCTTCAACCCGCCAATGTGTCGCGTTCATAATCTCTCAACATCCTATAGGCTCACGGCCATGACGAACCGCAGCTTGTGGTTCCTGCTCACTGGCGCACCCCTTAATCTTGGCGCCAAATAAGGCTGTCATGATGGTCCGGCTTTGTCTGCGACAAGTATAGCCAGAATTCAACTTTATTTATATGGCAAGAAAACAGTGTATCCTCCAATTGCGGCAGGTATATTTTTTGTCGATGTACAGGAAAAGCCGCGGTGTTTGTTCCTGCTGGCGGAGTATCTTTTGATAATTGCTATGCCGCTGACCAATACCCAGGCACTGCGCGATGCCGGATAGCAGACGCAGTTACTTTTATCACAATGATAGGGAGATCCCCCAATTGGCGCATATTGAAGAAAGCATCCACATTGCAGTCCCGCCCACGGTCATCGATCAAATCTGGAGCGAGGTCGACCGATGGCACTTGTGGGATCCGGATACCAAGCAAGCCCGGCTCAATGGGCCATTCGCAGCGGGAACACAGGGCAGGATCGTGCCGAACAAGGGGATGGGTATTCCGATGGTGCTTACCGAGCGCACCGCAGGCCGCTCGTTCACCGTCGAGGGCTACATCCCGCTGTTCCGCATCCACTTCGAGCACACGGTTGCCGCAGTGGATGGCGGAGCGGAAGTCGTTCACCGCGTGTGGTTCACTGGAGCGCTTGCCTTTCTGTTCGGGCCAGGCGTTGCCAAACAAGTCCGGCAAGGGCTACCCAAAACGATGCGCTCGCTCAAGGCCTATGCCGAGAAACGCCACGCGGCTCTCCATGATGGCGAGGTGGATGGGGCCAAGGCGACAACAGCCTGACAGATAGTTTTCCCTCGTCAATTCCTTGCAAAGCACTGCCGCAAATTAACGTGCCCTTCCCGTCATGATGGAATACAATTCCTGCGTGGCAGCCAGCTTGCCTGGCAAGGCCGGGCACGGCGTCACGCTTTGACCTTGGAAAGATGTTTGCTTATGACTCTGCAGTTCCCCCGGCCGAATGTACCTCTTGCGCCGTGCGCGCCTTCCATTCTGTCCAAGCCATTCGGCTCCGTGTTTTCCTTGACCCTGTTCTGCCTGATTCCTGCCGCGTCCGCCCTGGCGGCCACGCCTGCCAGCAGCAGCGTCATGCTGGAAGAACTGACCAGCACGGAGCTGCGCAGCCGTATCGACCACGGCGCCACCACCGTGCTGGTGCCGATCGGCGGCGTCGAGCAGAGCGGGCCGTATATCGCGCTGGGCAAGCACAATGTGCGTGCCGGTCTGCTGGCGCGCCAGATTGCGCAAAAGCTGGGCAATACCATCGTCGCCCCCGTCGTGTCCTACGTGCCGGAAGGCGCGATTTCTCCGCCGGCCAGCCACATGCGCTTTGCCGGCACGATTTCGATACCGCCAGCCGCCTTCGAGGCCGTGCTGGAAGGCGCGGCCGCCAGCCTGCGCCAGCATGGTTTTCGCGACATCATTTTCCTTGGTGATCACGGTGGTTACCAGAAGAACGAGCAGAATGTGGCAAATAAGCTCAATCGAGCCTGGGGCAAAGCATCCGCTGCCAAAGATGCGCGCGCGTATGCCTTGCTCGATTACTATGACATCACGCAATCGCAATATATTGCCGAGCTGCAGAAGCGCGGCCACAGCAGCGCCGAGATCGGCCTGCATGCAGGCTTGGCGGACGCGGCGCTGATGCTGGCGACGGACCCGTCGCTGGTGCGCAGCGAGGCCCTGGCGCACGGACCGAAGCCCGGTGTGGCGGACGGCGTGCGCGGCGACGCCACGCGTGCCACGGCTGAACTGGGCCAGATCGGCATCAAGCTGCAGGTGGATACGTCGGTGGCCGCCATCAAGCAATTGCTGCAACGTAACAAGTAAATTCTCCGCCGGCAGTGCTGAACTGGCGGCTTTTGCAACGAAACGACGCGAAATCACATGAAAAAATCTCAACGACGCACCATCGTCACCTTGTCCGCCCTGGCTGCCGCACTGGCCGGCCTGGGCGTGGCCAGCCAGGTCATCGGCGCCAGCACGCCGGTCCCCGCCGCCGCGCCGGCTGCCGCCTATTCGCCGCTGCCGGGCATGCCGCCGCTGCTGGACCCGAAAAACGTATACGGCAGCATCGGCAGCAGCAATATGAGTCCCGTCGTCAAGGATCACTTGCGCAGAGTCTATGTGCCCAACCTGCGCTCGAACGATGTGTACGTGATCGACCAGGACAGCCTGAAAGTGGTCGACAAGTTCAAGGTCGGCAGCGGCCCGCAGCACGTGGTGCCGTCGTGGGACTTGCGTACGCTGTGGGTGGCGAACAATGCCGAACGCACGGACAAGGGCAGTCTGACGCCGGTCGACCCCTTGACGGGCAAGCCGGGCAAGGAAGTGCCCGTCGATGATCCCTACAATATGTATTTCACGCCGGATGGCAAGTCGGCCATCGTCGTGGCCGAAGCGCGCCACCGCCTCGATTTCCGCGATCCGAAGACCATGGCGGTACAGTATTCGATCGACACGCCCCAGTGCGGCGGCATCAACCATGCGGATTTCTCGAATGACGGCCGCTACGCCATGTTCACCTGCGAGTTCGACGGCACCATCGCCAAGATCGACCTGGTGGGGCGCAAGGTCGACGGCTACCTGAAATTGCAGATGCCGGCCAAGCGCTTTGCCGAGTCCGGTCCCGTGGGCGGTCCCGCGAATGAAATCTGCAGCGTCAAGAAGGGCATGCCGCAAGACATACGCATTTCACCAGACGGCAAGAAATTCTTTATCGCCGACATGGACGCCGACGGCGTGCACATCGTCGATGGCGCCACCCTGAAGGAAATCGGCTTCATCCAGACGGGCGTGGGCGCGCATGGCTTGTACCCGAGCCGTGACGGTAAAAAGTTGTACGTGGCAAACCGCGGCACGCACCGCATCCACGGCAAGCGCAATGGCAAGGGCAGCGTCAGCGTAATCGATTTCGCCACCGAAAAAGTGGTGGCGAACTGGCCGATTCCCGGTGGCGGCAGCCCCGACATGGGCAATGTGAGCGCCGATGGCAAGTATCTGTGGCTGTCCGGCCGTTTCGACGATGTGGTCTACCGCATCGATACGAACAGCGGCGACGTGTCCAAGGTGAAAGTTGGCCAGGAACCGCACGGCCTGACCGTGTGGCCGCAGCCGGGCCGTTATTCGCTCGGCCATACGGGCAACCTGCGCTAGGCAGGGGAAGCGCATGGAAATCGATTCGCTGGAGCAACTGCGCGCGCATTATCCGCCCGCGCAGGGGCGTTCGCTGAGCAAGCAGCTCGACCGTCTCGACCCGCATTGCATCGCCTTTATCGGGCTGTCGCCGTTCGTCGTGCTGGCCACGGGCGGCGCTGGCGGTCAGCTCGACGCCTCGCCGCGCGGCGGCGCGCCCGGTTTCGTGCACGTGCTCGATGCCCATACCTTGCTGCTGCCCGATGCCAAGGGCAATAACCGCCTCGACAGTTTCAGCAATATTGCCGAGACGGGCAGGGCGGGGCTGCTGTTCATGATCCCCGGCGTCGATGAAACCTTGCGCGTCAATGGCGAGGCCAGTCTCAGCGACGATCCGGCGCTGCTGGCGCACTTTGCCGCCGAGCGCAACCCGCCACGCCTGGTCATGCGCCTGCGCGTGGCCGAGGCTTACTTGCACTGCGCCAAGGCCCTCATGCGTGCGCGCCTGTGGGACAGCACGGCGCAAGTCGAACGCTGCGTCTTGCCGACGATGGGCCAGATGATTGCGGAGCAGACGGGCGGCAGCGGGCCGCAGGAAACGCAGGCGCAGATGGTCGCCCGCTACGCGCCGGATCTGTAGCTTTGCTTGCTTTAAAGGCAATATTGGCGCATACTGCATTAGCTGTCCCCTTAGCTGTCCCCTTACCTGCGAGGAGCACCATCATGATTCTTGATCACATCGGTTTGAATGTCAGCGATGCCCAGGCCAGCAAGGCCTTCTTTTCGGCCGCCCTGGCGCCCTTGGGCGTGTCGGTGGTGATGGAAGAGCAGGGATGGGTTGGCCTGGGCAAGGATGGCAAGCCCGATTTCTGGTTTGGCGTGGGCGGCACGCCGCATGCCGGTATGCATCTCGCCTTCACGGCGGGCAACCGCGCCCAGGTGGACGCGTTTTACCAGGCGGCACTGGCAGCGGGCGGCAAGGATAACGGCGCCCCCGGCATCCGCGCCATGTATCATCCGAATTACTATGGCGCCTTCGTGCTGGGGCCGGACGGTCACAATGTCGAAGCCGTCTGCCACCATCCCGAACCCTGACACCGTTCATTACCAGAAGAGAGCAGCATGAAGCACAGCGCCACCCTGTTTGCCGACGATGCGGGCCGCTATGCCTACGTGAAAACGGGATTTTCCTGGCCGGCCCTGTTGCTGGGCTCGTTTTGGGCCGTGGCCAAGCGCCGCTGGTGGCTATTGCTGCTGATGCTGGCGATGGATGTCTGCCTGTGGTTTGGCAGCCATCTGGCCACCGAACTGCACATCGGTCCCATGATGCTGCTGATGGCCGCCGCAGAGCTCAGTTACCTGCTGGCACGTGGCTGGTATGGCAACCGCTGGCTGGAAGCTTCGCTGCGCAGCCATGGCTACAAGCCCGTCGTGCCGGGCACCGGCGCCGCGCGTTGAGCGTGCCTGGCACAGATTTTCCTTCCTGTCACTGACGTTTGCCAAGGGCAAGCTGTCCAGCCAAAACTTTCTGCGCAGCTTAGCGCACGTTTGATCCAGATCATGCCTCACCTGCGGTGCTCACGTAGCCTTGGGACTCGCGTTGCAAAGCATCTTCCCACCAATCGGATATGTTTTTTCGCGTTTCGTGGCGTAGCCCGGTCGTCTGCTTCACCGTTCGACAACCGGGGGTGTCGCCTTGTGTCTACCCAACCGCTATTTAATGAGGAACTCCATGTATCCATATTCCCGTAGTGTTACCCCAGCCGTCAAAAACCACCTGGAAGCGCAACTGGCTTTTTTCAATGGTCTGTCGAAGTCCATGTTCCAGTCGGTGCAGCACTTCAGTGACCTGAACATGCAGCTGGCGCAAGGCTTGCTGGAAGAAACCACTGTTACCAGCCAGAACCTGCTGACGGTCGAGCGTGCCGAAGATGTGTTCCAGGTGGCTGCCGCAGCGGGCCAGCCAGCCGCCGAGCAATTGCGCAAGTATCAGCAACAGCTGTCGCGTCTGGCCGCCGATACGCAGGTCGAACTGGCCAACGTGGCCGAGCAGCATGTGAATGAAACGAGCCGTACGGCCAAGGCGCTGGCCGAAGAAGTGGCCCGCACGGCTTCGGAAGAAACGCAGAAAAACGTGCGCAAGCAGCAGGAAGCCATGCAGCGCGTCGCCGAACCGTTTCAGGCTTACCATCAAAATGGCGCCAACCGCGATCAGCAGCGCGGCGCGCAAAGCCGTGATGGTCAAAGCCTGCAAAGCGCTGGCCAGCAAGGTAGCCAGCAGTCGGCCGGCAGCGAAAGCTCCGCCAGCGGCAGCGCATCGCAAGCGGGCTCCGCACAAAGCAAAACCAGCAGCGCCAGCCGTAAAGAGTAAGCGGGCTGCTGCCGGTAGCTGAATGCCAGCTGAATCCGCATCGCAAGGGCCGAGCCTTGGGATGCGGCTGGTTGACGCGCAGCATCGTGCGTAGTGGTCCGGGCAGAGCGCCCGTCCTTCAGGGGGCGGGCGTTTTGTCGTGGGCGCGCGCGACGACAGCCTGCGTGGCGGTGCTTTGCGCCGTTGCAGGACGTGGCGGCGTGGGGGGAGTTTCCCGCCCGTCCGTGCCCACGCCCGTGCCCGCGCCCATCTTACGTGTCAGCATGGTATCGACCTTGCTGTTGGCATCGATAAAGGCGCTCACGGCGTCCAGCGTGGGGGCCAGCATGCGCAGGGGGCTGGCCAGCGAGGCGACCAGGGTAGTATGGCTGACCTTTTCGAAATACGTTTCCGTCACGGGCCGGTGCAGTGCCCGCAAGGCGGTGGCCAGGCCGCCCGTATTGCGTTGTGGATTGACCAGCTTGTCCTGTCCGGGCAAGGGGGCGATCAGCAGGGCGGGCGGGGCCTCGGCCGTCACGTGGTGGATGGGCTGCGAAGCGGCGGGCGTATCCGGGTAAAAGAAGACGGGCCGGGTGGTGGTATTTTCGATCGGCAAGAAATCGTAGGGACCGGCCAAGCCTATCCAGCCGCGCAAGTCGTGCGGGTGCATGCCGTGGCGCGCCAGCAGGCTGGCGTCGAGCGCCAGCATCGCCGCATTGTAGGCGCCCGCGCTATGGCCCATCACGAACAAACGGGCGGGGTCGCCGCCATGGCGGCTCGATTCCATCGCGGCCCAGGCCACGGCGCGGGCGGCATCCTGCAAAATCTCCGGGTAGTGCACGTCCGGATACAGCCGGTAGTCGGCGATCACGGCCAGGTAGCCGCGCGCAGCGAGCGCGTGGCCAACGAAGGCATAGTCGGCGCGCTCGCCCGCCGTCCAGTTACCGCCATAAAAGAACACCACCACGGGTACGGGCCCCGTGCGGGTCTTGGGGGCATACACATCGAGTTTTTGCCGCGGCAGGGGGCCGTAGGCCAGGCCCCGCGTCACTTGCGAGGCGCTGCCGGACGACAAGGCATTGATGACGCTCAAGGGTGAGCAAGCTGCCAGGCCGGCGGCGAGCGGGATGGTCGCCAGCAAACCGAGCAATGTGGTGCGCAGGGTCGTCATGCCAGCTCCTGATGGTGATGGGTCATGTTTGCAGTGTAGGCCAGGCAGGGCAGGGCGCACATGGGGAAGTTGCTGTCCAGCATAGATAAATGTTGCATGCGTCAATCAATCCTGTAGCAGCCATTTGCGCGCCGTGGCGATGACGGCGTCCGACAGGGTGCGCGTGAGCGGCGTCTGGATATCCCAGGCATGCCAGGTCAGGGGCACGTCGAGCGCCTGCCCGGCTGCCACGTCGACCAGCCTGCCAGTGGCCAGCGCCGTCTCCGCCTGCAGCAAAGGCACCATGCCATAGGCATAGCCCGCTTCGATGAAGCGCACGAAATCGCGCGCCGAACCGAGCACATGGTGCGGATAGCGGCCCGTGTAGCCGAGGCGGTGCTGCAGATAGCGCTCGTGCAGTGCATCCTTGCTGCCAAACGTGATGGCGGGCGCCTGGCTGACGGCCTCCACCGTAAAACCATGGGGAAACCATTGCTGCGCAAACGCGGGCGAGGCCACGCACAGGTAGCGCATGCCGCCCAGCGGCGTGGCCGTGGTGCCGGCCACCAGGTCGTTGGCGCTGGTGACGCAGGCAAATACGCGGCCTTCGCGCAGCTGGCTCAGGGTGTGGTCCTGGTCGTCGAGGCGGATATCGAGCAGGCAGGACGGCGGCGAGAGTAGCGGCCCCAGCGCTTCCGGGATCCAGGTGGCGGCGCTGTCGGCGTTGACGGCGATGGCCAGCTCCGGCAATTGCGTGGTGGGACCGGGCTGGGCGTCGAGCGCCGCCTCGAGCAGCTTGACTTGCCGGTAATGGGCGATCAGGCGCTGGCCCGCTTCCGTGGGCAGGGGCGGGTGGCTGCGGATGATCAACAAAGTGCCTTCCAGGTTTTCCAGGGTGCGGATGCGCTGCGACACGGCCGGCTGGCTGATCGCCAGTGCCTGCGCGGCCTTTTCAAAGCTGCCCAGGCCAATCACGGCGTCGAGGGCGGCCAATCCACGGTAATCGACGACGCGCATAAGATTCTCTTATATATGGTTAGAATCATTCATTATACTTATATTTACTTTTTCTTTACACTGTTGAAATAGGGTAACAACTCCACTCTCCCGCGCGGTCCTCCTGGTTCCGCACCACCCTCCACCTACCTCTGATGACTTTGCCGTTGCCGGCAGAGCGTGGGCGGCCGTGCGCGTGATGGAAAGCAATAGAAAGGAATCGATATGGACAGCGCAATTTTCTTGAAAGGCATGGGGCTCGGAGCGAGCCTGATCGTGGCCATCGGCACGCAGAATGCATTCTTGCTCAAGCAGGGGCTGAAGCGCCATTACGTGCTCACCTGCATACTCGTCTGTTTGCTGTGCGACGCGATTTTGATCACGGCCGGCGTGGCCGGCATGGGCACTTTCATTGCCGACAATCCTAATTTCTTGCTGTGGGCCAAGGCTGGTGGCGCCACGTTCCTGATCGCGTATGGCTTGCGGGCGGCCAAGTCGGCCTGGCGTCCAACGGCCCTGACGGTATCGGCGGCCAAGTCGCCCGAAGGCTACTGGGCCGTGATCGGCGCGGCGCTGGCGTTCAGCCTGCTAAACCCGCACGCCTTCCTCGACACGGTCATCCTGCTCGGTTCGATCGGCGGACAGCATGAAGGTGTGGGACGCTTCTACTTTGCCGGTGGCGCCATCTTGGCTTCGGCCCTGTGGTTCTTCCTGCTGGGCTTTGGCGCCCGCTACCTGGCGCCCGTGTTTGCCAAGCCCATGGCCTGGCGCGTGCTCGATGGCATCATCGCCGTCGTCATGTGGGCCATCGCCGCCTCGCTGTTCCTGTAATCAGCGGGTCAGGAAGTTCAATACGCGGCTGGCCAGCTTGCCATACGGCGGCCACAGCAGTTTCAACGCGCTGTAGCGCGCCTGATAAAACACGGGGCGCAGCTTGCTGAAGGTGTGAAAACCTTCCACGCCGTGGTAGTGGCCCATGCCGGACTCGCCAACGCCGCCGAACGGCAGGTCGTGCTGGCCCACGTGGTACAGCGCGTCGTTGACGGACACGCCGCCCGACATCACCCGGTCGATCAGCAACTGCACCGTACTTGTTTCGTTGCTGAACGGATAGATGGCCAGCGGGCGCGGCCCCGCGTTGATGCTGTCGATCACCGTGTTCAGATCTGTATAGCCGCGCAGCGGCAGGATGGGGCCAAAGATTTCGCGCGTCAGCAGCAGGCTGTCTGCGGGCGCGTCGAGCACGATGTGCGGCGCGATCTTGCGCGTGGCGCGGTCGTGGCTTGGACCCGGCAGCAGCGCAATCACTTGCGCGCCCCGTTCCCGCGCTTCGTCGAGCGCCAGCAGCAGGCGCTCAAAGGCGGCTTCGTCGATGATGGACGTGTAATCGGGCGTATCGAGCCGCGGGTAGCGCGTGGGCATGATCTGGCGCGCATGCTCGACGAAGGCGGCGATGCTGGCCTCGGGCAGCCAGGCGTGGTCGACGCTGGTGCAGATTTGCCCCGCGTTCAGGTATTTGACGAACAGGATGCGCTCGGCCGCCGTACGCACGTCGAAATCGGCGCAGACGATGGCCGGCGCCTTGCCGCCCAGCTCCAGGGTGACGGGGCACAGATTGCGCGCGGCCGCCGCCATGACGGCGCGGCCCGTCTGGCCGGAACCCGTAAACAGCAGGTGGTCGAACGGCAGTTGTGAAAATTCAATACCCACGCCGCCCGTCTCGTCAAAAAACTGCAGCTTGTCCGGCGGAAAATAGGCGGGCATCTTCTCGATCAAGAGTTGCGCCAGGTGGCGTGAATTCTCGCTCATCTTGACCATGGCGCGGTTGCCGGCGGCGAAGATGTAGGTCAAAGGCACCAGGCTCAGGTTGATGGGGAAATTCCACGGCACGATAACGCCCACCACGCCCAGCGGCTGGGGCAGTACGCGGTTGCGGGCGCCTGGAAAAGTGCGCCAGTCCACGCTGCGGCGTTGCGGCTTCATCCATTTTTTCAACTGTTTCAGTACGTGATCGATCCCGTCGATGGCGGGAAAGATCTCCGCCAGCAAGGTTTCGTGCCGGGAGCGGTTGCCATAATCGGCGCTGATCGCTTCGCATAGCGCGTCTGTATGCTCGCGGATGAAGCGCTGCAAGGTTTGCAGGTCGCGTTTGCGCTCGGCCAGCGTGGGTAGGGGGTGGGCCCGGCAGGCGGCACGCTGCACGGCCAGGGCGGCAGCCAGCCCGGCGTTCTTCAGCTCCATGTTGTTTGCGACATCAGGCATGTTTCTCCTTGGCTGGCTGGGCAATATGCGCGTCATTCCAGCACACTATAGTGGACTATGCGGATCAGCGCCGCCGCACGATACGCCGTAAAATGTCCGGCAACTGTACGCTACCCTTTCCAGGAATGCCATGACCCCGACCACGCCAGACTCCCTGCACATCGTGTGCCCCCATTGCGACGCCGTCAACCGTTTGCCGGCCGCCCGCCTGATTGAACAGCCCACTTGCGGCAAGTGCCAGAAGGATTTGTTTACGGGCCAGCCCGTGGACCTGGCCAGCGCCCGTTTCCTCAAGCATATCGAACGCAGCGACATTCCCGTGCTGGTGGATTTCTGGGCGCCCTGGTGTGGCCCGTGCCGCAGCATGGCGCCATTCTATGTGCAAGCGGCCAGGACACTGGAGCCGGCGTTTCGTGTCGTCAAGGTCAATACGGAAGCGTCGCCAGACCTGGGCAGCCGTTTCAATATCCGCAGCATTCCCACCCTGGCCCTGTTTCGCAAGGGCATGGAAGTGGCGCGCCAGCCGGGCGCCATCGATGCGAATGCCATCGTCGCCTGGGCCAGGGACAAAGCCCGCCTGTGAGCCGCTCGGCAAACCATCACTGGTTTTCATTTGACATTTAGTATGGCGCCATATTATATTGCGCCATATGATAAAGCTCGAACAGAAATATACGGCCCTGCTGGGTGACGTGCAGCGCCGCGCCAGCGGTCTCGACATGACGCAGTCCACGGCGCGCTTGCGCCTGTGCTTTGAAGTGCTGGGCCTGGCATCGGCCATCGATGGCGATTGCGCCACGCGCCTGGGCCGGCACGGCTTGTCGGAAGGCAAGTTCGTCTTGCTGTCCCTGCTGCGCGACGTGCCTGACGGACTCTCGCCGCACGCACTGGCCGAGCGGGCCGGCGTGACGCGCGGCACCATCACGGGCTTGCTCGACGGTCTGGAGCGCGATGGTTTCCTGGCGCGTCATCCTGACCAGGTCGACCGGCGCAAGCTGCTGGTGCGCCTGAGCGCCAAGGGAGAAGCTGCCGCCGCCACCCTGATCGATGAACATGCGCAATGGATCGCCAGCCTGTTTGCCGATTTCACGCCGGAAGAGATGCAATTATTGAGTGGACTGCTGGAAAAAGCCTGGCGCAAGACGGACCGAGGTGCTGCATGAGCGGTGGCATCGCTGACGTGACGCCCGCGCGGCTGGCTCTGCTGAATGGGGGCAGCGTGGCCAGCGCCACCCTGACGGAGGGGCTGGCCATCGATTTCGCCCAGCTGCTGGCTGCAGCCGTACCCGATCTCGGCGCCGCCCGCCTGGAGCGGATGCGCGCGCAGGCCGCCGCGGGCATCACCAAACGCATGGCACTGGCGGCGCAATTGCTGCTGGAGGCCAATGTTGACCTGGCTTTGCTGCAAGCGCATCCATCCGACACGGTACGTGGCTGGGCCTGCTTTGCCATCGCCGCCCAGGCTGGCCGTACCCTGCCGCAACAGCTGGCCGCCATGCGGCCGCTGGCCGACGATGGCCACTTTGGCGTGCGCGAATGGGCCTGGCTGGCGCTGCGGCCCCATCTGGCAGAGCATCTGCCTGACGCCATCGCGCTGCTGGCGCCGTGGACGGCGGACCCGTCGGAAAGAGTGCGCCGCTTTGCCTGCGAAGCGCTGCGTCCGCGCGGCGTGTGGTGCGCGCATATCGCCCAGTTAAAAGAACAGCCGCAGCTGGCCTTGCCCCTGTTGCAACCCCTGCGCGCCGACCCGGCCGTCTACGTGCAGGATTCCGTGGCCAACTGGCTCAACGATGCGGCCAAGAGCCAGCCAGGCTGGGTACGCAGCCTGTGCGCGCAATGGCTGCAGGAAAGTCCCAATGGCGCCACACAGCGCATCTGCAAGCGGGCCCAGCGCTCGCTGGCCTGACGATTCATCTTTTTAAGGAGAAACCATGCATTACCTGTTAGAACTGTACAGCCCGAAACCCGCCTGGCTGGCCCTCGATGGCGCCGCGCGCCAGGCGTATTTCGCCAAGGTGGGCGCCGGCATGGCGGCCCTGTCGGGCAGCGGCGCCGAAGCGCTGGCCATGGGCGCCATCGACGGCGGCAAGCTGCACGCGGCTGCCCAGCAATTCTATGCCGTCTGGCGCTTCCCGGACGAGGCGGCACTGGATACCTTGCTGGCCGGCATCGCCGCCACGGGCTGGCATGATTACTTTGAGACCATCAATGCGGCGGGACCGGCCGTGGATTTCCCCGCGCACCTGGCGCAGTTGGCCGCAGCCTAGCGCCCGACGTTTTTCTTGCCGCTGCGGTACAGTTGGCATTTCCATTCCACCACCGACGTTGATGCCAATCAAACTGCTTTCCACCCTGATGCTTGCCCTGGCGCCCATGCTGGCGTCGGCAATCCCTGCCACCCCGCAAGCCCTCGTCGTCGCCGCCCGCAAGCAGGTGGGCGTGACCGTGCAGTACGATCCGCGCTATGAACGGCTGGCCTATCCGGGCGGCGACGTGCCGCTGGAGCGGGGCGTGTGCACGGATGTGGTGGTGCGCGCCTACCGCCAGCTGGGGCAGGACTTGCAGGTGCTGGTGCACGAAGACATGCGCAAGGCGTGGCAGGTGTACCAGCAGCAGGGACGCTGGCAAATGAAAGGGCCGGACCGCAATATCGACCACCGCCGCGTGCCGAACCTGGGTACCTACTTTGCCCGCCACGGCACGAGCCTGCCGCCAAGCAAGAAAGCGAACGCTTACCGCGCGGGCGACATCGTCACCTGGCGCCTGCCGCGCAACCTCACGCACATCGGCATCGTCAGCGACAAGCAGTCGTGGAGCGGCGTGCCGCTGATCATCCACAACATCGGCGAGGGCGCGCGCGAGGAAAATATATTATTCAGCTATCCGATCACGGGGCACTATCGCTGGCAACCCCGCTGAGTGGCAGGGGCGCCATCTCTTGCAGGATCGTCAGCACAAGGGCCAGCGCCGTGTCGATATCGAGTTTGTCGATGGCGCCATAGCCGAGAAACAGGCCTTCATGGCGGGCGGGGCCATGGTAAAAGCTGGCCAGCGCATACAGGCTGACGTCGGCCAGGCGCGCGCAGCGCAGCAATTCGGCGATATCGAGCGGCGCCTGCGCCAGCGCCGCCACGTGGAAGCCGGCGCTGGCCGGCACCAGGCGGAACCACGGTGCCAACGGGCCGTTGAACCAGTGCTGCAGCCGTTCGCGCCGCCCCGCATAGATGTCGTGGCAGCGGCGGATATGGCGCAGCAAATGGCCATCGCCGATGAACTTGGCCAGCGCATGCTGGCCCAGGCTGGCCGTATGGCAATCGCTCAGGTATTTCACCGTCTGCATGGCGGCTACGAGGGCTTGCGGCAGCACCACATAGCCGAGGCGCAATTCCGGCAGCATGATCTTGGAAAAGCTGCCCACGTGCGCCACGACGCCATAGCGGTCCATGCTTTGCAGCGCATCCTCGGGCCGGCCTTCATAGCGGAAGGCGCTGTCGTAATCGTCTTCGATGATGATGGCCCCCAACTGCCGGGCACGCTCCAGCAAGGCGTGGCGGCGCGCCATGCTCATCGGCATGCCGAGCGGGAATTGATGCGCGGGCGTGACATAGATCAAGCGCGTGCCGTCGGGGATTTGCGCGACGACAAGGCCATCCTCGTCCACGTCGATGCCCACCACGCGCGCGCCCTGGCTGGCGAACACGGCGCGCGCCACCGGGTAGCCGGGTTCTTCCACGGCAACCGTGTCGCCCGGCTCCAGCAGGGTCAGCGCGAGCAAGTGCAAGGCTTGCTGCGCGCCGCTGGTGACCAGCACTTGTTCCTCGGTGCAATGGATGCCGCGGCTGAAGGCGGCATGGCCGGCGATCGCCGCGCGCAAGGTGGGCAAGCCTTCCGCAGGGCCATAACGGCCGCGTGCCTGGCCACCCTGGCGCAGCGCATGCAGCATGCAGGCGCGCCATTCATCCTGCGGGAAGTGCGCGGGCGTGGCGCGTCCGCCGATGAAGGCGTAGCGCGCGGGCGTTTCCTGGCTGGCGCGGCGCAAAGGCGTGGGCGTCGCTTCCCAGCGGGCGATGCGCTGCGCGCTGGCCAGCGGCGTGCTGGCATGGCGGCGCTGCGGCGAGGCGTGCGGCGTCTGCACGAAGCTGCCCACGCCGACCTTGCCGACCAGCAGCTTTTCATAGCCGAGCTTGTCATACACGTCGGACACCGTCTTGCGCGACAGGCCCAGCTGGCTGGCCAGCAGGCGCGTGGGCGGCAATTGCTGGCCATCCGTCAGGCGGCCCGAGCGGATGGCTGCGCTGAGCTGGCGGTACAGCTGGCCGCCCAGGTCGCGCGTGCCGTCGATCAGGATATGTAATTCCATGGGGTTTCTGCTGGTGGTCTGCTGCTTTTCGGGGGGATTGGCCTGCCGCGCACTGTTGCCGCGCTTCTAGAATAGTGCATCTCTCATCATCAAGGAATGCATCATGACACAGCAACGACTCGATTTTACACAAGCTTCGCCCGACGCCGTCAAGGCCATGTACGCGCTGGAAGCGGCGATTGCCAAGCTGGGCGTGGAACACTCGCTGCTCGAGCTGATCCGCCTGCGCGCTTCGCAAATCAATGGCTGCGCCTTTTGCGTGGACTTGCACACGAGCGATGCGCGCAAGGCGGGCGAAACGGAACGCCGCCTGTATGCCGTGTCCGTCTGGCGCGAAACGCCATTTTTTACGGCACGCGAGCGGGCCGTGCTGGCCTGGACGGAAGCGCTGACCCTGCTGCCGCAAAGCCAGGCGCCCGATGACGTGTATGCGGCGCTGGCGCAGCAATTGACGCCGGCGGAAATGGTCAACGTCACCCTGGCCATCGGCTCCATCAATACCTGGAACCGCCTGGCCGTGGGTTTCCGCAAGATGCCTGAATAAGCTCTTTGTTCGTTCGCGAACAGACGTCTGGCTGGTTCCTGCGTAGGCTGACCATACGATTGATATCCTAGGGAGCAGCCATGCAAATACATACGGGGGAAGGCGCCGAAAAGACGCCGGGGCAGCAGGAAGAAGCGGAGGAAGAAGCACGCCGCGCATTCATCGCCGAACTGTGGCGGCGTTTTGAAACCTTGCAGGAATGGGCCGTCAGCCACTGGCCCGACCAGCAACATCCCTTGAGTTCCGCCGACTTCGTCGAGGCGCGCAAGGAGATTTTGAGTTTGCGTTCGCCGGCCGGATCGTTGAACCAGCCGGCCGCGCGCGATGCGGCGGAGCCGGCCCCGGAGCAGGGCGGGGCGCAGTATGTTGACGTCACCCCTGCACCGTGGCCGTAATCCTGGCTGTATATTGCTCGTAGGTCGGATTAGCGCTTGCGCGTAATCCGACGTCACCCGCCAACAATGTTGTCGGATTACGGTTCTGCGAACCTAATCCGACCTACGCTTCTGCCTTACCCTGCGCAAACACCCAGCAAACCAAACTCACCAGCAGCCCCGCCATCACCCCATACGCGAGATTCAGGGCGCTGTCGAACAGCAGCGGCGCCACCAGGCCCGAGACCAGCGCGAACAGCAGCATCTGGATGAACGATTGCATCGACGAGGCCAGGCCGCTGTTGTTGGGGAAGTGGTTCAAGGCCATCAGGGTCATCGGCGGCATGGCGATCGACAGCGCGAACGAGTAGAAGAACAGCGGCAGCACGGCCCATGGCACTTCAGCGGCAAAGAAGTAGTTGTAGCCGATGTTGGCTGCAGCCGCCACCAGCATCAGGATGAAGCCGGCCCAGATCATCTGGCGCTGGCTGTAGCGGTGGGCGATTTTCGCCGACAGGGCCGAACCGAACACCATGCCGCTAATTAAGGGAATGAACAGCCAGGCGAATGCCGTTTCCGGCAAATGCAGGATGTTGATGATGAAGTAGGCGGCCGAGCCGATGTACAGGGCGAAGCCGCCGAAGGCGGCGCCGATGGCCGTCGACAGCAGCAGGAACTGGCGGTGGCACAGTACTTTCCAGTAATTGACGGCGATGTCGCCCAGGTGGAAGGCGTGGCGCTGTTCCTTCGGCAGGCTTTCCGGCAGCGCGCGCCAGACGACGATGAACATCAGCACGCCGAAGGCCGTGAGGAACCAGAAGATCGACCGCCAGCCCAGGCCCACCTGCAGCCAGCCGCCCAGCACGGGCGCAATCGCCGGCGCCAGCGCGAACACCATCATGATGTGTGAAAGGATTTTTTGCGCGGCGGCGCCCGAATAGCGGTCTTGCACGATGGCGCGGCCGATCACGGAACCGGCGCCCGCCGCCAGCCCCTGCAGCACGCGCCAGGCCAGCAGCCAGCCCAGCGACGGCGCCAGCGCGGCACCCACGGAGGCGACCACATACAGCACCAGCGAGACGAGAATCACGGGACGGCGGCCGAACGAATCGGACAGGGTGCCGTAAAACAGCATCATGAAGGCGAACGTGAACAGGAAAAAGCTCAGGGTCTGCTGCACCAGCAGGGGGCTGGCATTGAAATCTTGCACGATGGCGGGGAAAGACGGCAGATAGGTGTCAATTGCCAGCGGTCCGACCATCGCCAGGCCCGCCAAAATCCAGGTTAATAATTTAGTCATGTCAAAGAGTGTTTTTGTTAGTCCGTCATTTTACGCTAGCGGCGGGAATCGGGTCCGGTGCCGCCGCGGTTTGCCATCCATATGCGTTTTTCGCATATCAAAGCTCGCAATCCTTCGTTGGCTTTGCCTGTCTGCGCCGTTAAGCTGGGGCGACCCGGCCTGTTTGCCTTTTTCTGGAAGTGATACGCCATGCACAGCATTTATCCCGCAGCGCCCGCCGACGACACGGCCCAGTGGAACCTGGGGCCCGTGATCGCGGCGCTGCGCACCTCGCGCGAAGACAAGCACAAGATCCGCCATAACGGCAGGGTGCGCGAACTGCCGTCGCGCGAAGCGCTGACCACCATCGTCAATGGCCTGTCGGCAGCGCTGTTCCCCACGCATTACGGGCGGCCCAACCTGACCGATGAAAGCATCGACTATTTTGTCGGTGACACGCTCAACACTACGCTGAACCGCCTCAGCGAGCAGGTGCGGCGCGGCCTGCTGTTCTCGGCTCCGGCTCACGCCGTGCCGGCCGGCGATGAGGGCGATGGCGCCAGCGACGATGCGGCCCTGGCGCAGCAGGCGCGCGAGATCACGCGCGCGTTTGCCGCCAGCCTGCCCGATATCCGCGCCTTGCTGGTGTCGGACGTGCAGGCTGCCTACGCGGGCGACCCGGCCGCCACGTCAGTGGCTGAAATCATGTTGTGCTATCCGGGCACCATCGCCATCCTGTACCACCGTCTCGCGCACCGGTTGCACGCGCTGGGCGCGCCGTTCCTGGCGCGCCTGATCGCCGACATCGCGCACACCTTGACGGGCATCGATATCCACCCGGGCGCGCACATCGGCGCGTCCTTCTTCATCGACCACGGCACGGGCGTGGTGATCGGCGAGACGGCCATCATCGGCCAGCGGGTGCGCCTGTACCAGGCCGTCACCCTGGGCGCCAAGCGTTTTCCGGCTGACGCAAGCGGCGCGCTGATCAAGGGCACGCCGCGCCATCCCATCGTCGAGGACGACGTGGTCATCTACGCGGGCGCGACCGTGCTGGGGCGCATCACCATCGGCGCAGGATCGACCATCGGGGGGAATGTGTGGCTGACGCAGAGCGTGCCGCCTGAGAGTAACGTGTCGCAGGCGCAGATGCGCAACGACTGAGAAGGATGGAAGGGACAACGAACCCCAGCGCAGAAACTGGGGTCGTACCCTCAGGGTACGACCCCGGTATTTGCGCTTGGGCTTACTTCACAGTCAGCGCTTCATAGCGCGCCACTGGCACGCCATCTTTCAGCAGCAGCAATTCCTGGTCGGCGTAGCGATAGCCATTGACTTCGCCCAGGGTGGTCAGGAGCAGGCGTTCGAGGTCCATGTCCTGCGGCTGGCACATCATCATGGTGCCGGCCATCTGTCCAAAGTTCAAGGTGCTGATGCCATCGCTGGTGTAGCCGCCCATCATCTGGTTGCAGCCGCTGTGGCCACTGGCGCGGCCTTCGGCCAGCTGCAGGGTCACTTCGCGCTGTTCAGGCGCCTTGCGCACCACTTGCTTGCCCTTCAATTCCTTCAGCTTCCACTGCGTGCCCGTCAGCTTGGGTGCCGGCTTGGCGGGCGAGGTAGCGCCTGGCGCGGCGGCGGCAGCGTCGCTGCGCACGGGCGTTTGCGCACAGCCGGCGGTGATGGCGACGATGGCGGCGAGGGGAATCAGTCTGGCGAGTGTGAACATGGCAATCCTTCTTCAAATGAATGGCGCCAGCGTAGCAGATTGGCGCCACGCCAGCGTGCACGGTTGAAAAGCCTACCGCTCCTGTTCCAGGCGAGAGTCGAGCAAGGTGCGCGCCGCCGCCACGTAGGCGTGGCAGGCTTGCGGGTCGATGAAGGCATCGCTGCCGGCCGTGGCGCTCGCTTCGAGCCGCTCCCACAGCTGCGACGCTTCCGGATGCGCCGAAATGAGCACGTCGCAGGGCAGTTTTTCCAGGGTCTCGAAGCTGTGGCGCAAATCCGCCACCGCGTTTGGATACTCGCTGCTGGCGCTGAACTTGAAGCCGGGGCGCGAGACGGCGTTGAGGCTATCCGCGTAGACCATGTTCAGGCAGCGGGGGCCGTCGCACGATTGCCACGTCCAGCTCAGGCCACCGGGCGTGTGGCC
Source organism: Janthinobacterium sp. 78 (assembly GCF_003096775.1). Taxonomy (NCBI): domain Bacteria; kingdom Pseudomonadati; phylum Pseudomonadota; class Betaproteobacteria; order Burkholderiales; family Oxalobacteraceae; genus Janthinobacterium; species Janthinobacterium sp. 78. The sequence continues at coordinate 2,624,451 of NZ_QENT01000001.1, forward strand.
CGGCGTGGCGTGCGCCGTCAGCTTGACGGGGCCGACGTCGAAATGGCCACCATCGCGCGCCAGGCGCATGTCCTTCACGGGCGGGTACTTGGGCAGCGCATGGTATTGCGGATCGTCCGGCCCCACTTCGCCCGACGCCAGGTCCAGCGCCGCCGACGGGCTGGCGGCCACCAGCGCATTGCTGCGCCGCTGCAGTTCGGCCAGGCCGCCCGCATGGTCGATGTGGCCGTGCGAATTGAGGATCAGCTTGACGTCCTCGATGCGAAAGCCCAGGGTGGCGATATTGGCGATGATCTTGGGCGCCGATTCCGGCAAGCCGCCGTCGATCAGCACGTGGCCCTGCGGCGACGTCACCAGCACGGAACTGAGGCCTTTCACACCCACATAATAGGTATTGCCGAAGATGCGGAACGGCGCCTGGTCAGCATTCCAGATGGCGCAGACGTCGCAGCCCGGCGTCGGCGGCGTGGCTGGCGCCTGCGCCCATGCCAGGCAGCCATGGCCTGCCAGCAGCGCCAGTGCCAGCGCGCGTGTAAGAGTGAGGGGCATTGCAATCCTTATCCGTGTTGCCAGGGTGGCGTATGCTGACACGGAACGGGGCTGGACGCAAACGCATCCTTGCATGCATGGCTGCTGGCGAAGCGGGTGTTCAGGCCGTAGCCAGGGTGGCGCTGCCGGGCTCGATGCTGACCTGGCGACCCGCGTGGCTGGCGGGCAGGCGCGGGCCCTGGCCGAAGACCTTGTGGCGCAAGCTGCCTTCCTCGTAGTGGGTGCGATAGCGGCCGCGCCGCTGCAGTTCCGGCACGATGTGGGTCACCACGTCGGCCATGCTGTCGTGCGCCACGGCGAAGGCCAGATTGAAGCCGTCGATGCCCGTTTCGTCCAGCCAGCTTTCCAGCTGGTCGGCTACCTGGCGCGCATCGCCCACCAGCACCGGGCCGCGTCCGCCCAGGCCGATGTATTCGGCGGCCTCGCGCACGGTCCACTTGCGGTCCGGGTTGGCCTGGCTGAACGACGCCAGCGCCGAGCGCCCGGCCGGGGAATCGATGTAGTCGATGGTGGCGTCGAGCGGGTAGCGGCTGAAATCGACGCCCGTCCATCCCGACAGCAGCACCAGCGCCGCCTCGATATTCACGTGGCGCAGGTAGTCGGCGTGCTTGGCGCGCGCCTCTTCTTGCGTGGCGCCCGTGATGACCAGCGCCTGCGCGTAGATCAGCAGCGCATCGCCATCGCGCCCGCTTTGCCGCACGGCGGCGCGCAAGTCGTCGGCGTAACGCTTGACCACCGTTTTGCTGGGACCACTGACAAAGGTGGCTTCCGCGTGGCGCGCCGCAAAGCGCGTGCCGCGTGGCGAGGTGCCCGCCTGGTACAGCAGGGGCGTGCGCTGCGGCGACGGCTCGCACAAATGGATGCCGGGCACCTGGTAGTGGCGCCCGGCATGGTTGATCGGATGTACCTTGGCCGGATCGGCGTAGATGCCGCGCGCCTTGTCGTTGACGACGGCGTCGTCGTCCCAGCTCTTTTCCCACAGCTTGTAGACGACGTCGAGATATTCGTCGGCCAGGTCGTAGCGCTCGTCGTGACCCAGTTGCTGCTGCAAACCCAGGTTGCGCGCCGCGCTGTCTAAATAGCCGGTGACGATATTCCAGCCGATGCGTCCCCCCGTCAGGTGGTCGAGGGTGGAAATGCGCCGCGCGAACGTGTACGGATGCTCGTAGGTGAGGGCGCAGGTGACGCCGAAACCCAGGTGCGTGGTGGCTTGCGCCATGATGGGCACGAGGGCCAGCGGGTCGTTCAGCGGCACTTGCACGCCGTGTTCCAGGGCCGCATCGAGGCTGCCCCGGTACACGTCATACACGCCCAGCACGTCGGCAAGAAAAACCGCGTCGAACAGGCCCGCTTCCAGCAGCCGTGCCAGTTCCGTCCAGTGCGCAGGATCGGTATAGCGGTGGCTGCGGTCGCGCGCATGCGTCCATAGCCCCGGCGACTGGTGGCCGACGCTATTCATCTGGAAGGCGTTGAAACGTATCGTCTTTGCCATGGCTTATTTTGCCGCCGTCTGCAAGGCTTGCTGGTAGTCGGGTTTCGAATAGCCGGCAAAGTGTTTATTCGTGATGTCGAGGAATTCGCGCGAGCGGTAGGCTGCCGCCAGGTCTTTCGCGAACTGCTTGTCCTTGTCGGCCGTGCGGATGGCTACCAAGTTGATGTAGTTGGGCGAGATTTTCTCGGCCACCAGCGCCTCCGTCAGTTTCAGCCCCGACGCCAGCGCGTAATTGCCGTTGATGAAGGAGTAATCGGTATCGCCCAGCGAGCGTGGCAGCTGCGCTGCTTCCAGCGGCAGCAGCTTGATTTTCTTCGTGTTGACGGCGATATCCTTTTCCGATGCGCGCACGGGGTCGAAGCTGGCGCGCAGCTTGATCCATCCCAGCTGGTCGAGCAGCACCAGCGCGCGCGCCTGGTTGGTCGGATCGTTCGGCAAGCCCACCGTCGTGCCTTCTTTCACGTCGTCCAGGGTCTTGTGCTTCTTGCTGTAGATGGCGATCGGCGCCGTAGGTATCGTGATCAGGTCCGTCAGCGCCAGCTTGTGTTCCAGCGCGAATTTCTTCAGGTAGACGATGTGCTGGAACACGTTGGCGTCCAGCGAACCCTCGGCCAGCGCGAAGTTCGGCTGGATGTAGTCATTGAATTCCACCAGCTTGACCTTGTAGCCCTGCTTTTCCAGGATAGGCTTGATGCCCAGCTTGATCTGGTCCGCGTACGGCCCGGCGCTGGTGCCGATGGTGATCTCCTTCGGGTCCTTGGCGTGGGCGAAGCTGGCCGTCAAGGCCAGAGTCAGGGCGCTGAGGAGGATGCTGCGGCGGGTGATGGTCATGCTGGCTCCTTGGTGGGTGAATTATGAGTACGCCGTCGGCTCGGGCACGGTGCCGGTCAAGGCAAAGCGTCCCAGGTCGCGCAGCTTGTAGTCGATGGGGTCGTGCAGGGTATGCACGCGCACGTTGCGCCAGTAGCGGTCGAAGCCGTACTGGGCCGAGGTGGAGCGGGCGCCCGTCAGTTCGAACATCTGGCTGCTGATTTCCAGTCCCGCCTGGTGCGCCAGGCACTTGGCTTCGGCCACGGCCACCGCCAGCAAGCCCCGTTCGCGCGCCGTCACCAGCGCACCCTTGCGAAACACCTTTTCCAGTTCCTGCGCCGCAGAGTCGGCCAGCACTTGCGCGGGGCGCAGCAAGAGCCACAGCTGGCCATAGCGGTGCTGGATCAAAGGGTCGTCCGTTGCCTTGGCCACGCCCGAGGCAAACCAGGCTTTCGCCTGCTCGTCCGTGTAGCGGCGCGCCGCTTCGAACGCGCCTTCGGCGATACCCAGATATAAATTTGCCATGATCAGCTGCGCGATCTGCGAGCGCACGGTCGCTTGCGGTGTGGCGGCCTGCGCGGGCGCCTGCAGCACCAGCTCGTGGGGCAGGGCGACCGCCTGGAAATGCACATTGCCGCTGTCCGTCTGGCGCTGGCCGAAGGCGTCCCAGTCCGCCTGCACGCTCACGCCATCCTGGCGCGTGGGCAGGGCGGCGATCAGCGCCGTTTGCGTTGGCGCGTGCCAGGCCGAGACGGTCAGCCAGTCGGAACCGACCGAGCCGGAAGAAAAGCTCTTGATGCCATCGAGGATAAAGCCACTGTTGGTGTCGCTGGCCGTGACTCGCTTGTCGAGGGGATTCAAGGCATTGCCCCAGAACAGGCGCTCGTCGACGGTCAGGGTGAGCAGACGGCGCTGCTGTTGCGCGCTGCCATACAGCTGCAGGCCGGCCAGCTGCAAATGGTGGAAGCCGAAGACATGCGCCAGCGCGCTGTCGGCGCGCGCCAGGATGCGGATCACCTGGTACACGAGGGGCCACGACGCGCCCTGGCCACCGAATTCCACGGGAATCGACAAGGTGAGCAGACCCGACTCGCGCAGCCATTCACGCTCCTGTGCGGCATGGCCGCCGGCCTGGTCGCGGGCATTCGCCGTTTCGGCCAGGCGCGCGGCCAGCTTTGTTGCGATGCGGATGGCGTCCTGCAAGGGTTCCTGCACAGGCGACTTGGGAAGGGGGGCATGCAGTAAAGCGCTAGACATGAGTGATATTCCAGAAAGACGATGAGGCCGATATTGCACCGCCCCGCGTGCGCCGTACACGAAGAAAACCGCGCATGGATATGCGAAAAAAGCCGCGCGGCAGAATGCGCGATGGCGTGAGGGGCGTCAGGCCCGGATAGTCAAAAAACGCATATCGAAGCGCGAAAGCATTCGTTTTGCCAGGCCGCTGATGGCGATAGGCTGCAAGCATCCGGGCAACGCCACTTTCGATCACCTACAGGGACGGGCATCACATGAGCATCTTGTTATTGGGCGGTAGCCCGCAACTCCCATCGAGTTCCAGCCGCTTGCTGCTGCATATCGGCGAGCAGCTGGCGCTGCAAGGCCACAGCTGCGCCAGGCTGCATGTGCGCGACTTGCCGGCGCGCGCCCTGCTGCTGGCCGACTACGACGACGCGGCGATTGCCCGCGCCGTGCACGCCGTGGCCGATGCCGACGCCATCGTGATCGCCACGCCCATCTACAAGGCCGCGTATACAGGATTGCTGAAAGCCTTTCTCGACCTGCTGCCGCAAGATGGCCTGGCCGGCAAGCTGGTGCTGCCGCTGGCCACGGGCGGCGGCCACGCCCACACCCTGGCGCTCGACTATGCGCTGCGTCCCGTGCTGCATGCGCTGGGCGCCAAGCAGGTGTTTACCAGCATCTACGCCAATGCGCAGCAGCTGGAATGGCACGTAGAGCGGGGCCTGAGCCTGGACGCGCCGATTGCCGCACGCGTGCAGGCCGGCATCGAAGAGCTCTCCACCGGCCTGTTCGTGCTGCAGGGCCGGCGTCCGCCCGCGCCAACAGAGGTCCCGCATCCCCTGCGTTCGCTGCAAGACCAGCCTTACGCCCCGCAATTTCAAGCCGCCTGATTATTTACCGACCAAGGAACCCTCATGACACACCGCCACGCACAACGACTCTCGCGCCGTACCACTCTGGGCTTGCTGTTTGCCGCCGCCGCCGGCGTGATGGCGGCCGGCATGCCGGCTGCGGCGCTGGCGCAGGCCAAAGGGGAGCTGCAGGTGCAGGTGCGTATCGGTTACCAGAAATACGGCACCCTGACCCTGCTGAAAGGACGCGGCACGCTGGAAAAACGCCTGGCCGAACAGGGCGTGGGCGTGAAATGGACGGAGTTCCCGGCCGGCCCGGTGCTGCTCGAAGGCTTGAACGTGGGCAGCATCGATTTCGGCACCGTGGGCGAGGCGCCGCCGATCTTTGCACAGGCGGCCGGTGCCAACCTGGTGTATGTCGGCAATGAACCGGCGTCGCCGGCCAGCGAAGCCATCGTCGTGCCCAAGGGTTCCGGCTTGCGCACCCTGGCCGATTTGAAGGGCAAGAAAATCGCCCTGAACAAGGGCTCGAACGTGCATTACCTGCTGTTGAAGGCACTGGAAAAAGCCGGCGTCGCGTATGCCGATATCCAGCCCGTGTTCCTGCCGCCGGCCGATGCGCGCGCCGCTTTTGAACGGGGCAGCGTGGATGCCTGGGCCATCTGGGACCCGTTCCTGGCGGCGGCTGAAAAGCAGCTGGGCGCGCGCGTGCTGGCCGATGGCAAGGGCCTGGTGGCGAACTACCAGTTTTATCTGGCCTCGCGCACGTATGCAGAAAAAAATCCCGAGATCCTGCGCATCGTGCTCGATGAAGTGGCCAAGGTCGATGACTGGGGCCGCAACAACCCGGACGAAGTGGCGACGATTTTGTCGGCGCAGACGGGTCTGAGCAAGGAGGTCGTGGCGCTGGCCGCCTCGCGCTATGCGTATGGCGTGAAACCCGTTTCCGTCGACGTCATCGCTTCGCAGCAAAGGGTGGCGGACGCCTTTTCCAGCCTGAAGCTGATTCCGAAACCGATCGTTGTCAAGGACGCGCTGCTGCCGGCGCGCCAGCTCGCTACCAGCACAAAATAAGGAACAAATATCATGTCATTCAATGTCTTCTGGTTCATCCCCACCCACGGCGACAGCCGCTACCTGGGCACGTCGCAGGGCGCGCGCCCCGTCGATGCCGATTACTTGCGCCAAGTGGCAGTGGCCGCCGACACGCTCGGCTACGACGGCGTGCTGCTGCCGACGGGCCGCTCCTGCGAAGACGCGTGGGTGGTGGCGTCGTCGCTGATCAGCGTGACGCAAAAGCTCAAATTCCTCGTCGCCATCCGCCCCGGCCTGTCCACGCCCGGCCTGGCCGTGCGCATGGCGTCCACGTTTGACCGCCTGTCGAACGGGCGCCTCTTGATCAACGTCGTCACGGGCGGCGACCAGGGCGAGCTGGAAGCGGACGGCCTGTTTGCCGACCACGCCAAGCGCTATGAAATCTCCGATGAATTCATCAAGGTGTGGCGGGCCACCCTGGCGGGCGAGGGCGGCGCGGCTGGCTACGATTTCGAGGGCAAGCATATCCAGGTAAAGGGCGCGAAAACCCTGTACCCGCCCGTGCAGAAACCGTATCCACCGCTGTATTTCGGCGGCTCGTCGGAGCCGGCGCATGCACTGGCGGCCGAGCAGATGGACGTGTACCTGACGTGGGGCGAGCCGCCCGCCGCCGTGGCCGAGAAAATCGCCGACATCCGCGCGCGTGCCGCAAAAAAAGGTCGCACAGTCCGGTTTGGCATCCGCCTGCACGTGATTGTGCGCGAAACGAACGAAGCCGCCTGGCGCGCGGCCGATGAGTTGATCAGCCACCTGGACGACGACATCATCGCCAAGGCGCAGGCGGCCTTCGGCAAGATGGATTCCGTGGGACAGCAGCGCATGGCGGCCCTGCATGGCGGGCGGCGCGACAAGCTCGAAGTGTCGCCGAATCTGTGGGCCGGCGTGGGCCTGGTGCGTGGCGGCGCGGGCACGGCCCTGGTGGGCGACGCGCCCACGGTGGTGGCGCGCATGCAGGAATACGCGGACCTGGGCATCGACACCTTCATTTTCTCCGGTTACCCGCACCTGGAAGAAGCATACCGCTTCGCCGAACTGGTGTTCCCGCTGCTGGGCAAGGGCAAGGCCGTGGGTGAGCAGTCACTGACGGGGCCTTTCGGCGAAGTCATGGCCAGCAATATCGTGCCGGCCGCGCCGCAGAAAAAGGCAGCCTGAGATGGCGACGGCCACCGTCAGGCATCCGCCCGGCACGCCATGGCGCAATGCGTTGGCGCCGTGGGCCTTGCCCGTGGCGCTGCTGCTGGCCTGGCAGCTGGCCGCGCAGTGGGGCTGGCTGTCGAGCCGCATCCTGCCCGAGCCGTGGGCCGTGGCGAAAGCCTTCTGGCACCTGGCCGCATCGGGCGAACTGTGGCTGCACCTGAAAACGAGCTTGTGGCGCGCGACGGTCGGTTTCGTCATCGGCGCGGGACTGGGCTTGCTGCTGGGATTATTCACGGGCAGCTTCCGCCATGCGGAAACCCTGCTCGACACGACCTTGCAAATGGTGCGCAACATCCCGGCGCTGGCCCTGATCCCGCTGGTGATTCTGTGGTTCGGCATCGACGAGACGGCCAAGCTGTTTCTGCTGGCCGTCGGCGTGTTCTTCCCCGTCTACCTGAACACTTTCCACGGAATCCGCTCGGCCGACCAGGGCTTGATCGAAATGGCGAAAAGCTATGGCTTGTCCGGCTGGCCCTTGTACCGCGACGTGATCCTGCCGGCCGCCATGCCCTCCATTTTAGTTGGCGTGCGCTTTTCGCTGGGCCTCGTGTGGGTGCTGCTGATCGTCGCCGAAACCATCTCGGCGCAGGCCGGTATCGGCTACATGACCATGAATGCGCGCGAATTCCTGCAAACGGACGTGGTGCTGGTGGGGATTTTGCTGTACGCCTTGCTGGGCAAGCTGGCCGATTTGTTCTCGCGGGGGTTGGAGCGCCACTGCCTGCGCTGGAATCCCGCCTACCGATAGTGACGAAATGACGAAAGAAGACACCATGCTGCTCGCCCCCATCCAGATCGAAACGGATTTTTTGTCGCACTTCGTGCAGTACGACCCGGCCAGCGCGCCGCCGCAAGCCAAGATCGCGCCGCAAGCTCCTTTGGCGCGCCGCGGCGTGCCTTTGGAACTGACGCAATTGAGCAAGGCCTATGGAGAGCGCCCCGTGCTGAACAACGTCGACCTGCAGCTGGAAGCGGGCGAGTTCGTCGCCATCGTGGGGCGCAGCGGCTGTGGCAAGAGCACCTTGCTGCGCTCCATCGCGGGCCTGGAAAGCATCGACGAGGGCAGAATCGCCATCGGCAGCGGCGTGGGCGCGCCCGATATCCGCATCATGTTCCAGGAATCGCGGCTGCTGCCGTGGAAGACGGTGCTCGACAATGTGGCCTTGGGGCTACCCCGCTCAGTCGGCGCGGCGGCCGCCTCGCTGTGGACGGTGGGTCTTGCCGAACGCGCCGACGACTGGCCGGCGGCCCTGTCGGGTGGGCAGAGGCAGCGCGTGGCGCTGGCGCGCGCCCTGGTGCACGAACCGCAACTGCTGCTGCTCGATGAACCCCTGGGCGCGCTCGACGCGCTGACGCGCATCGAGATGCAGCAGCTGATCGAGTCGCTGTGGCTGGCGCGCGGTTTTACGGCCGTGCTGGTGACGCACGATGTGGCCGAAGCCGTGGCCCTGGCCGACCGGGTGCTGCTGATCGAGGATGGGCGGATCACCCTGGACGTGCAAGTGGACTTGCCGCGCCCCCGTCAGCGCGGCCATGCGGCTTTCGCCGCGCTGGAGCAGACTATCTTGTCGCGGGTGCTGCAACCGCAGGGTCGGACAACTGCGCCAGCACGATGAACCCATCCGCATCGACGGTCGCCACGATGCTCTCATAGCTGTCGATGGCCGGGTGGCGCGTGGCCAGCGGGTGCGCATGCGTGGCCGTGACGACGATGACCTTCGCACCGGCCGCCTCGCCCGCCTCGATGCCGACGGAGGCATCTTCGAACACCAGGCAGTCAAAGGGCGCCACGCCCAGTTTTTCCGCCGCCAGCAGGTAGCAATCGGGCCTGGGTTTTCCTGCCTTGACGTCTTCCGCCGTCACCATGATGGCGGGAATGGGCATGCCGGCCGCCTTCAGGCGCGCCGTCGCCAGCGCGCGCGGCGCCGACGTAACGATGGCCCATTGTGCGGGCGGCAGCGACTGTAAAAAGCGCAGCGCGCCCGCGATTTCAATAATCCCTTCCACATCGATGATTTCCGCATCCGTGATGCCCTGCGATTCGCGCTGCGCGTCGACGCCGGGCAGGCGCAGTTTGGCGATGGTGTCGACCGAGCGCGCACCGTGGATGGTGGGCAGGAAGGTTGCCACGTCGAGGCCCTGGCGCTGCGCCCAGGTGCCCCAGATGCGTTCGGCGGCGGCGATGGAATTGATGACGGTGCCGTCCATGTCGAACAGAAAAGCGCGGTAGCGGCCGGCGGCCGATGGTGGCGGGGGTGAAAACGGCGAGGGCAGTGCGGACATGGCTTCCTTCCGGATGATGGGCTGGAAGCCATTGTAACGGCAGTCGATTTTTATTTCACAGGTAGACCGATTCAAAGCGGGCCACGGGCGCGCCATCCTTGAGCAGGATCAGCTTCTCGCCCTCAAGCAGGTAGCCCGTCACGCTGTTCAAGTTGGCCAGCACCGCGCTTTCCAGCTGCATCAGGGGCGGCGGGCAGGCCATGCGCGTGCCAGCCAATTGCGTGAAACGCAGGGCCGTGCCGGCCAGCGTATAGCCGCCCATCACGCGGTTGCAGCCCGTGAAACCGGTGACCTTGCCATCGTCGCTGAGGGTGATGCGCACTTCGCGCTCCTGCTGCGGCGCCATCGTCACCGGGGCGCCATCGAGCTGCGTCAGCTTCCAGTAGGTATTCGTCAGGCTGGCCTGCGGCGCCAGGCCGTTGTCTGGCTTGGCGCTATCGCTGGTGGCGGCGCAGCCGCCGGCCATGGCGATGGCGGCGGCAAGGGGCAGGTATTTGAGATGATGCGTCAGGCGATGCAGCATGGGATGCTCCTGTGAGGGGGGATGCCCGCACATTAGCAGATTTTTCGTGCCGGCTAGCGTACCGTAGCGGCTATTGCTTTCCATTTTGCCAGCCTTGGCATTAAACTCATGCTTTCTGCTGTTTCAACCTTGATCGGGGAGCCGGGCCGATGCTGCAAGCGCAAGCGCTGGATAATCGACTGGTCGCCACCACTGGCGACGACGTGCTGGTCGACCGCATCGTGCCCGGCGCGCCGCTGGTGATCGCCTTCGGCTTCGTCTCGTGGACCTCGCGTCCCGCCTTCGATTTTTATGGACGCCTGAGAAAACTGGAGCAGGTCAGCGGGCAGCCGCTGAACAAAATCCTCGTGCGCGATTCGGGCAATGCCTGGTATCACCGCCAGATCGCGGGCCTGGGTAATCACGTGGATGAAACGGCGCAGGCCCTGCGCGAGCTGGTGCGCCGCATCGCGCCTAGCCAGCTCACTACCCTCGGCCAGTCCATGGGCGCGTATGCGGCCGTCATGTTTGGCTTGCTGCTCGATGCGCAGCAGATCGTCGCCTTCGGGCCGCTGTCCTTCCTCGACGTGCAGCAGGCGCGTTTGTACCATGAGCTGCGCTGGCTGCCCGTGATGGAATCGCTGGCGCAAGACCCGCCGCTCTCGGGTTACTATGACCTTGCGGCCCTGTGCCGCGCCAGAGCGACCGAGCATACGCAGCTGCACCTGCTGTTCGGCACGCGGCCCGACGCGGCCAACTCAGGCGCCAGCGCCAGCGAATCGGTGAATCTCGACGCCATGCACGCGCAGCGCCTGGCCGCCTTCGGCCGCTGCACCCTGCATCCGTTTCCCCATTCGGGCCACGCGGTGGTGCAGCACCTGATCGACACAAAACGGATCAACGGCGTGCTGGCCAGCTGCATACTCGGTCTCACGCTGGAAGCTGAACCGATGCCGGAGATCGGCGCCGCCTGGCAGGACTGGGTGGCGGAAAACCTGCGTTTGGGCTGCGCCAGCGAACAGCTGGTGGCGGTGCTGCAGCAGCACGGCTTTTCGCTGGCCAGCAGCATGGCTGCCGTGGCTGCCGTTGCTGCCGCCCGCGCCAAGGCCATATGACGGCGCAGTTCGAGCTCGACACCCTGAAAATCCGCCTCGCCGCGCCCGAGCTGGCGGCGCTCGACTTGCGCGTGCGGGTGCAGCGCGCGCTGCGCCAACTGATACTCGATGGCGTGCTGGCGCCGGGCCTGCGCCTGCCGGCCACGCGCGCGCTGGCGCAGTCGCTGGGCGTGTCGCGCGATACGCTGGAAATGGCGTATGCACAGCTGCGCCTGGACGGGTATATTCAGCGGCAGGCGGGATCGGGCAGTTTTGTCTCGCCGACGATAGGCGCGAGCTTGCTGGGCAAGCCTGCGGCTGCGCTGCCGCCCTTGTCCGCGCAGCCGGTGGCCCTCAGCGCGCGCGGTGCGCAGATTCTCGCCAGCGGCGGCGTCACCGACCAGCAGAGCGTCAAAGCTTTCGCCACGGGCTTGCCGGAAACGCGCGCCTTTCCCCTCGACGTGTGGGAACGCTTGCGGCGCCAGGCGGCCGGCGAACACCGTGCCGGCGTCCTGCTGCACGGCGACCCGCAAGGTGCCGCACCGCTGCGGCAAGCCATCGCCGACTATGTGAATCTGGAGCGGGGCGCGCGGGCCACGGCAGATCAGGTGCTGGTCTTGAGCAGCACGCGCCAGGCGCTGTACCTGTGCGCGCAAGTGCTGGCCGATGCGCATGGCCCGATATTGATGGAAGACCCCGGCTATTTTGGCGCCCGCAAGGCGTTCGAGATGGCGCAATTGCGGGTGCTGCCCGTGCCCGTCGACGCGCAGGGCTTGTCGATCGACCACTTGCGGGCGGACCGCAGCGGCGCCAACACGGTGTACGTCACGCCGTCGCATCAATACCCGACGGGCGTCACGCTGGCGCTCGAGCGCCGCCTGGCCCTGACGGCCTGGGCTGCCGAGCGCCAGGGCTGGATCATCGAAGACGATTACGACAGCCAGTTTCATTACGCGGGCTTGCCGACGGCGTGCGTGCAGGGGCTCGACACGCAGCAGCGCACGATCTATCTGGGCACCTTCGCCAAGTCGCTGTATCCAGGCCTGCGCATCGGCTACATGGTGCTGCCGCCCGCGCTGGTCAAACCGATGACCTATGCGCGCAGCATCCTCGATGGCCACACGCCGCAACTCGATCAATTGACACTGGCCCGTTTCATCGCGGACGGCCATTTCGCGGCCCATGTGCGCGCCATGCGCAAGGTTTACGCCGTGCGCCGCGACGCGATGGCGCAGGCCGTGCGGCGGCACTTGCCGCACGTGGTCACGGCGCAGCTGCCGCCGGGTGGCTTGCAAATGCCGTGTCTGCTGCACGAGGGCAGGGTAGAGCTGGACACGCTACGGCAGGCGGCGCAGGCGGGCATCGTGCTGCCGGGCCTGAGCCGGCTGTATGCGACGCCACCAAAGCGCGGCGGCTGGCTGCTGGGCTTTGCGGCGCTCACGCCGCACGAGATCGACAGCGGCATCGTCCGCCTGGCGCGCGCCTTGGGCTGATGCCGTCAAAGTGGTCTGTTATATGTGTTTGAATTGGACTGCTTGAGCAGTCCATGTGGCCATTAAGATGCTCCCTTTCAATGGCAGGGGCATCCACATGACAACCACCACCACCACCACCACAAGCGCCGCCATGGCCGACCGGCTGCACTGGCGCGATCTTGCTGCCCCCACGATGGCCGCCTGCATCTCCGTGCTCGTCAACTATGGCGGCACCTTCGTGCTGGTATTCCAGGCGGCCCAGCTGGCCCAGCTGAGCGCGGCGCAGACGGCGTCCTGGGTCTGGTCGCTGAGCATCGGCGTGGGCGTGACGGGCATCTGGCTCAGCTATCGCTACCGCGCGCCCATCATCACGGCCTGGTCCACGCCCGGCGTGGCCTTCCTGGCCACCGTCATGCCGCACACGCCGTATGCCGAGGTGATCGGCGCCTATATGGTGTCCGCCATCGCCTTCATTCTGCTGGGCATGTCGGGCGCCTTCGAGCGCCTGGTGCGATGGATTCCTGGCGGAATCGCGGCGGGTTTGCTGGCAGGCATCTTGCTGCAGTTCGGCGTGAACGCGTTTGGCGGCGCCAGCGCCGACCCGCTGCTGGTGGTGGTGCTGCTGCTGTCGTACGCCGTGCTGCGCCGCTTCACGGCACGCTTTGCCGTGGTCGGCATCATGCTGATCGGCCTGGCACTGCTGCTGGCGCAAGGGCGCATCGATGCGCAAGGCATCGAACTGGCCCTGGCCGCGCCCGTCTTCGAGATGCCGCGCTTTTCCGTGGCATCGCTCTTGGGCGTGGCGCTACCCTTGTTCCTGATCACCCTGACGGGCCAATACATGCCCGGCATGCTGGTGCTGCGCAATGACGGTTACCCGGTCAGCGCCAATCCCATTTTGACGGTGACGGGACTCGGTTCGCTGCTCATGGCGCCGTTCGGCGCGCACGCCTTCAACGTGGCCGCCATCACGGCCGCCATCTGCACGGGCAAGGATGCGCATGCGGAGCCGTCGAAGCGCTATGTCGCGGGGCTGGCCTGCGGCGTGCTGTATATCCTGGTGGGCATCTTCGGCGTCACCCTGGCCAGCCTGTTCATGGTCTTGCCGCGCAGTTTTATTACCGCGCTGGCGGGCTTGGCGCTGCTGGGCGCCATCGGCAACAGCCTGGCGCAGGCGATGGCCGACGTGCGCATGCGCGAAACAGCGCTGATCACTTTCCTGGCGACGGCGGCGAACGTGACCCTGCTGGGCGTGGGCGGCGCCCTGTGGGGACTGGCAGCGGGCTTGGCGGCGCACGTGCTGATGCATGGCTGGCGCAAGGCGGCTTGACGGCGGCATAGCCATTTTGCCAGCCGCCGCATACAATTGCTGCGCCCGTGCCCGTTGGCACAGTACTTTCCCCGATGTGAGCGATGGCCGCCGGCTGGGTGTGAATGTTTACTTTTACTATTAATGAAGAGTGAGAAAGCGATGCCTGTCAGTTCCTACCTGAATACCCGTCCTGTGCTGGGCGAAAGAGTCTACCTGCATGACACGGCGCAAGTGATTGGCGATGTGCAGATCGGCGACGACTGTTCCATCTGGTGCAACAGCGTGCTGCGTGGCGACGTCAACCGCATCGTCATCGGCGAAGGCAGCAATATCCAGGACTTTTCCATGGGCCATGTGTCGCACAAGAATGCGGCCAAGCCCGACGGTTCTCCCTTGACCATCGGCAAATACGTGACCATCGGCCACTCCGTGATCTTGCATGGCTGCAGCATCGGCGACGAATGCCTGATCGGCATGGGCAGCATCGTCATGGATGACGTGGTGGTGGAAAAGCACGTGATGCTGGGCGCGGGCAGCCTGGTGTCACCGGGCAAGGTGCTGGAAAGCGGCCATCTGTACGTGGGCCGGCCCGCCGCCAAGGTGCGCGCACTGACGGAGGCGGAGATCGCCTACCTGCGCTATTCGGCCGAACATTATGTGCGTGTGAAGAACAATTACCTGGCCGGTGGCGACGACGCCTGATTGTCGGCATGATCGAGGCGGCGCAGTTCCGGCCGCGGCGCCAGGTCTTGCGGCAGGCGCAGGCCGGATACCAGGCCCATGCGTTGCCACAGCAGCAAGACCCACCAGCCCGGGTCCCATTCGCCCGGCAGCAGGCCCAGCCTGGCCGAGCCCGGATAGGCGTGGTGGTTGTTGTGCCAGCATTCGCCCATGGTCAGCAGCGACGTCAGGCGGATATTCCTGCCTTGCACGGCGGCGCCATCGACATGAAAGTGCATTTGTCCATGGTTGTGGGCAAAGTAGCCGATCAGCCAGTGGCCGAGCACGCCGGCGCTGACCCTGGCGCAGACACCCCAGCAGACGAAACCCCAACCGCCCCAGGCAAAGAACAGCAGCGCCCACGGCAGTTGCTGCAGTATCCAGGTGGCTTCCAGAAAACGGTAAAAGCGGTCGTGCGCGATGCGCGGCTCGATGGCGATGCGCGGCGGATGGTCGAGGTCCAGGCGGCAGAACAATTGCCACCAGGCATCACGCCAGAAGCCGGCGCCGTGGCGCAAATAGGGGTGGCAGTCGGGCAGGCGCTGGGCGTAGTCGCGCAGCTCATGCTGGCGCAGCAGGCCCAGCGGGCCGCTGAGTCCCACCAGCACGCCCAGGTAGACGAGTACATATTCCAGCCATTGCGGGCATTTATAGCTGTCGTGGATCAGTTTGCGGTGGCTGCCCAGCGAATGGCCGAACAGCAGGACGATGGCCGTGCTGATGACAAACAGCAGCAGGCCCGTCCAGCTGAAGAAGAACAGGGCGCCAGTCACGGCACCGGCCAGCATGGCTGTCAGCCACAGCGATGGCAAAGGCGCATGGCGCACCGCGCCGTCAATGACGCTGCCGGCGTGCGTGGCGCGGGCGCGGTGGCTGTCCAGGCTGGCAACCGTCATCAACCCTCGGGGGCCGACGACGGTTGCGTGTACTTGTCGAAGTTGGTGATGTAGTCGTTGAAGTTGTCGGTCAGCATGCGCTTGTACTGTTCCGTGAAGAACGCCACGGCGCCTTCCTTCTCTTCCTGCATCTTCGCCACGTCGTTGCTCTTGCTGGCGACGAGGAAGGCGTTGAAGCGGGCGGCTGCGTACAGCAGCGAGGTGGCCACTTCATTGCCGCCGCTATGCTGGCATTGCTCATTGGCCAGGGCGATGACCTGGTCGGCGCGTTCCCAGAATTCCGGGCCCGGTGCTGGTTTTGTCGTTGGTGTGTTCATGAAAATCCCTATGAAAGTGCGCGCCAGTCTACACAGGGGGGCGCAGGCTGTCCAGCCGCGCGGCTGCCGGTCAGGGCGCTTGCAGGATCTGTTCCAGCAAAATGGGCAGCGGCTGGCGGATATCGAGCACGATGCCGTCTTCGTCCGGCTGCAAGGGCTGCAGGGTGGCCAGCTGGCTGTCGAGCAGGCTGGCCGGCATGAAATGGCCGGGGCGCTGCAGGCGGTGCTCCAGCACGGCGCGCGGGCCGTCCAGGTGGACAAAGCGCAGGGCCGGGTCGCCCTCGCGCAGCACGTCGCGGTAGGCGCGCTTCAGGGCTGAGCAGGACACGACCAGGCCGCTGCCTTGCGCGCAGGCCGTGGCGATGCGTTCGCGCAGGGCGGCCAGCCAGCCGGCCCGGTCGGCATCGTCGAGCGCAATGCCGGCGGCCATCTTGGCCACGTTTTCCGGGGCATGCACGTCGTCGCCTTCCACGTACGGCACGTGCAAGGCGTCGGCCAGCAGGCTGCCGACGGCGCTCTTGCCGCAGCCGGAGACACCCATCACGACCCAGCGCACGGCGGGCACGCCCACGTTCAAGGCGCCGAAACGATGACGGTGACGCGGCGGTTTTCTGCCTGGCCAGCCTTGGTGGCGTTCGAGGCGACGGGCTTGCTCATGCCCATGCCCTTGACGACGATATTGCCGCGTGGAATGCCGACCACGCCCATCGCATCGGCCACCACGTTGGCGCGCGCCAGCGACAGCTTGTTGTTGAGTACTTCGGCACCTTCGTTGTCCGTATGGCCTTCCACGCGCATGTGGCTAATGCCCACTTTCAGCAGGGCGGCGCTGATTTTCTGGATGGCGGCCCGGCTCGGGGCCGTCAGGCTGGAAGCGCCGAAATCGAACAGCAGCTTGTCGGTAAAGCTCAGCTCCCAGCCTTCGTCCGTCTGCTTGAAGCCCTGTTCCGTCAAGGTGGCGACTTGCTCGGCGTTGAACAGCGGTTTGGTCTCTGGCGTGCTCTGGCAGGCGGCCAGCAGGCCCAGCATGAACAGACCGAGGAAGCCGCGGCGTAATTGTGTGTAGATGAATTGCATGGTGTTGCTCCTTGGTTCAGGGGTGAGTGTGGGGGTGAGTGTGGGGTTGCGGCAGGCGCGCCACCTGGCGCGTGCCGCGCTGCGCCTGCTTGGCGCGGTACATGGCTTCGTCCGCCGCACCGACCAGCGAGACGGCGTCGATGGCGTGATCGGGGAAGACGGCCACGCCGATGGTCAGCGAGGTGACAATGCTGTTGCCGGTAGGCAGTTCAATGGCTTGCGCCATGGCGGTGATGATGTTGTCGGCGATGTGCATGGCGTCGCTGCTGTTGCGCAGCGGCTTGAGCAGGATGGCAAATTCGTCGCCGCCCAGGCGCGCCACCAGGTCGCCCTCGCGCAATTGCTGCTTGATGCGCGCGGCGATCGTCACCAGCACGCGGTCGCCCGAGGCATGGCCGAAGGTGTCGTTGATGTATTTGAAACGGTCGCTGTCGAGGAACAGCACGGCCACCTTGCCATTGCCGATGCGCGCTTCGAGGATGGCGCGTTCCAGCTCCGCTTCCATGAAGGCGCGGTTCGACAGGCCCGTCAGGCTGTCGTGGTTGGCGCGGTGCGACAGCGAGGCGTGTTCCTTTTGCAGATGGCTTTGCCATGCCTCCAGTTCGTCGAGCAGGGCGTTGAAGTCGTCACTGATCTGGTTCAGTTCGGCGATGTTGGCGGGCGGCACGCGCAATTCGAACGAGCGGTCGCGCCGCACGCGGTGCGCCGTTTCCGCCAGGTGGCGCAGGGGCGAGGTGATTTCCTTTTCCATGCGGCGCGACAGGCGCACGGCGACGACCAGGCTCAGCACGAGGCAGGCGAGCAGGCAGGACAGGCCGCTTAGCAGGAAGGGCAGCAGGCTGCGGCTGTGCGGCACCAGGGTGATGCTGCCGATGGCCTGCTCATTGCGCATGACGGGGAAGGTCAGCGAATCGGGCAGCATCCAGCCCGTCAGCGCGCGTTCGATGTAATAGCGCGTGCCGTGTTCGCCCCGTTCCCAGCGGGCCAGCACCTTGCCGGCCATGTCGCTCACCTGCGCCTGGTCGATATCTTCATTCACGCCGATCAAGGCCAGCGCTTCTTTGGCTACCAGGGCGTCGCCAAAGACGACGGCCCCTTCCACCGTGTAGCTCATCGAGCGGGCCACCAGGCGCAGGTTCTGGTCCGAATACACGCGCAGGGCCAGCAGCGCCACGGCCGTCAGGGTCAGGCCGGCCGCCATCACGGCAATCAGCGACACGCTCAGGTGGGCGCGCCGCAGCACGCTGTCGAGCGTGCGGCGGGGCTTGCGTGCCAGTTTTGGGGGCATGCTGGCGCTCATGGCTGCGGTGCCTTGCGACGTGCAATTTGCAAGGCGTTCGGATGCACGCGCAGGCCGCTGCGGGCGATGGCGTCGAGGTTGACGTCAAAGCCGATCTGCGCGTCGTTCAGGCGCAGGCAGAACATGGTGCCCACGCTGCAGGCCGTGCCGGGTTCGGCGACCGATAAAATCGGCTTGCCGATGATCTGCGCCAGCAGTTGGTCGCGTTCGCCCTCGGGCAGGCTGCCCAGGTAGATGACGTCGCATTCGCTGGCAGCGGCGGCCGCCGCCGGGACTTTCACCCGGATACGCTGGCCCAGGCTGGAGGCGGGCTTGTCGACGATGGCTGCCCCATAGCGGGGCACGCCGAGCATGCAGACGCGCACTTCCGGGCGCGCCACGGGCCAGCGCACATAGCTGATGATGCCAAACAGGACCTGGGCCACCTCGGCCGGTCGCCTGGCGTCGGCCGCCGCGCCCGTCTGCGCCCACGCCGCGCACGGGGTCAGCGCGCCGCAGGCGAACAGCGAGGCCAGCAGCGAGGTCAGCAGCACTGCGAGCAGGGCGGGCGGCGCGCAGCGCTGCTGGTGGCGGTGGGAGGAGGGCACGGCGTCGGGTATCTTTATGCAGGTCGGGCGGCGATTCACATCCTTACTCAACAACACAGACTGTACGGAAGTCCATGCTGAAAGTAAATGATGGCGCTACGCCATAAAGCTTGCATTATAAACACGAATGCCGAAACTTGCATTCTTTACCATGATAATTAACTGATCGACACTATTATCGTGCTACAGAGTGTTGCTATTCTTCCAGTGTCGCTTCCAGCAAGTCGATTTCGCGCAGCAGTCGCAAATGGATGGTGTCGTCGAGTTCGCCCGAGATGCGGCGGCGGTACAGTTCATCGCGTTCCGCATTCAGCGCTTCCAGGCGCAGCGCCCGCTCGGCCTTGGCCAGTTCCTGCAGCCGCGTCGCTTCGTCGTTGCTGCTTTCGCCGTACGCGAGGCGGCGCCGGTAGGCTTCGATTAGGCGGTTGGCCGCCTCGGTGACGACTTGCTGCTTGTCATTCTTGTCGATGCCTTCGCAGACTTTTTCCAGCCGCGCGATGGCCGCTTCGGCGGCAGCGGCGCGGGCATCGCGCTCTTCCGTCGAGCGGCGCGCGGGCGGCGCGAACACCAGGCCCTTGGTCAGCAAGGGCAGGGTGACGCTGGCCAGTATCAGCGACAGCAAGATCACCCCCATGGCCAGGAAGATGACCAGGTCGCGCGCGGGGAAACGATTTCCGTCAGGTAAGAACAACGGCAGGGTCAGGATGCCGGCCAGGGTCAGCGCACCGCGCACGCCCGCAAACGAGGCCACCAGCAGCAGGCGCAGGCTGGGACGCGCCAGCAGCGCCGCGTCCTTCGGTTCGCCAGCCATTTTCTTGTGGTGCTTGAACAGGGTCAGTTTCATGGAAATGAAGACCCAGATGAAGCGCATGAAGGTCAGCCCTACCGTGATGGCGATGACGAACAGGGGCAGTTTCCAGGCGCTGCCGGCGCCGATTTCGGCCGATGCTGCCGGCAAGCCGGCCACGGTGGTGGGCAGTTGCGCGCCCAGCATGACGAAGATCACGCCGTTCAAGACCAGTTGCACGGTATCCCACACGGCCTTGCGCTGGGTGCGCGTGGCGGCCAGCGGGCGGCCGATCAGGTCGGCGTAATGCATGGACACGCCCGCCGTGGCGGCGGCCAGGATGCCCGAGCCGTGGATTTGCTCGGCGCCCAGGTAGGCGGCGAACGGAATCAGGATGCTGATCAGGATTTGCAGGCCCGGCTCTTCGCCGACCTTGCTCACCAGCCATTTATTCGCCAGGCCCACGCCCCACGAGATGGCCAGGCCGATGACGATGCCGCCGCCTGCTTCTTGCAGGAAGCTGAGCGAGGCGGCGCCGATGGAAAAGCCGCCCGTCATCATGGCGCCCACGGCAAACGTGAAGCAGACCAGGCCCGAGGCGTCGTTCAGCAGCGATTCGCCTTCGAGGATGTGCATCAGGCGCGGCGGGATCGGGTTGCCGGCCGCAATCGCCGAGACGGCCACGGGGTCCGTCGGCGACAGGATGGCGCCCAGCGCGAAGGCGACGGCCAGCGGCACGCTGGGGATCAGCCAGTCGATGAAGAAACCCATGCCCAGCACGGTAAACAGCACCAGGCCGATGGCCAGCATCAGGATCGAGCGCGCATCGGAAAAGAAGGCGCCCTTGGGAATGCGCCAGCCATCGAGAAACAGCAGCGGCGGAATGAAGAGCAGGAAGAAGATATCGGGATCGAGCGGCACTTGCACGCCAAACAGGGCCAATCCCGTGCCGCCGGCGATCTGGATCAGCGGTAGCGGCAGCTTGACCCAGCGCGAACGGGCGATGAAGCCGCACAGGACGACGCTCAAGACGAGGATGAGGATGATGGTAACGGTATGCATGAAGGAGCGGCGGCGTGCTGAAACGCTGATTATAAGGCGCAGCCCGCGCATGGCGTTATCTGCGTGTCAATGCGTACATACAACAAGTCACAATCGCGGTAAGATTCTCCCATTCATTGCCACAATCTGCCCTGCTGCTGCCGTCCGTGCGCGGCAGGCGCGTGCTTAGCCTTGTGCTTGGCCTTTTACCGGACTCCTGTTTTGCTCAAAAAGATTTTCACCGGCCTGCTGCTGTCGCTGGCATTGCTCATCGTGGCGGCGCTGGCTGCCTACTTGTATTACTGGCGCCCCGCGCTGGCGCCCATCGATCCGCCCGCCGCCACGGCATTTTCCCCGCAAGTGGTGGAGAAGGGCCGCATTTTGGCCGGCATGGGCAATTGCGCCGCCTGCCATACGGTCCAGGGCGGCGCCGATTACGCGGGCGGCCATGGCCTGGCCACGCCGTTCGGCACGATCTACGCGACAAATATCACGCCGGACCGGCAGACGGGCATCGGCCGCTGGTCGCTGGCCGCCTTCCAGCGGGCCATGCGCGAAGGCGTGGGCCGCGATGGCGCCCATTTGTATCCCGTCTTTCCGTACACGCATTTCAACCTCGTCTCGGACGCCGACCTGACGGCCTTGTACGCGTATGTCATGACGCGCCCGCCCGTGTATGCGGTCGCGCCCGCCAATAGCGTGCCTTTCCCTTTGAACTTGCGCCCCTTGCAGGCGGGCTGGAAGTTGCTGTTTTTCAAACCGGCCAGTTATCAGCTCGACCCCGCGCAAGGGCTGGACTGGAACCGGGGCCGCTACCTGGCCGAGGGCCTGGCCCATTGCGCCGCCTGCCACACGCCGCGCAATGCGCTGGGCGCCGAGCTTGCTGGCTCGTCGTATCTGGGCGCTTCCATCGATCACTGGTATGCGCCGGCCTTGACCAGTGCCAACACGGCGCCCTTGCCGTGGACGCAGGACGAGCTGTATGCCTTCCTGCGCACGGGAGCGACAACCCTGCACGGCGTGGCGGCCGGCCCGATGTCGGCCGTCGTGCACGAAGGCATGGGTGCGTCGCCCGACAGCGATATCCGCGCGCTGGCCACGTATTTTGCCGGCGTGGCCGGCGCAGAGCAACGCCAGATCGATACCGATACCGTGGTCAAGGCGGGCATCCAGCGTTCGCAGCGGGTCAGCCTGGTCGACAACGACCGTGGCGCCAGCCTGTACGTGGCCGCCTGCGCGTCGTGCCACTCGAACAGCGACGGCCGGCCCGCGGCCCTGCGTCCGGAACTGAGCCTGAACAGCGCCGTCAGTGCGCCCGATCCCGCCAACCTGATCCAGGTGATATTGCACGGCATCAGCAAGGACGACGCGATGCCCGGCGTGCTGATGCCCGGTTTTGGCGCGTCGCTGACGGACAACGACGTGGCCCAGCTGGCAGCCTATCTGCGCCGCAGCCGCAGCACCCAGCCCGCCTGGACGAACCTGGAAGCGGCGGTGGCGCGCGCGCGGGCCGGCAAGTAACTCTTGAAAGTATCTTGAATATTTATGTATAACATTACCGTGAATGGCCAGCCCTTCGGCACCGAAGCCGACGCCGAGACGCCCCTGTTGTGGGTGCTGCGCGACGAAGCTCATTTAAAAGGCACCAAGTTTGGCTGCGGCATCGGCATGTGCGGCGCCTGCACCGTGCACGTCGATGGCCGTGCCATGCGCTCGTGCATCACGCCGATTGCCGCCGTGGCCGGTTGCGCCATCACCACCATCGAAGGTCTCTCGCCCGATGGCACGCACCCGCTGCAGCGGGCGTGGTTGGCCACGCAGGCGCCCCAGTGCGGCTATTGCCAGTCGGGCCAGATCATGCAGGCGGCCACCTTGTTGAAAGACTATCCGCAGCCGACGGATGCGAATATCGATGCCGTCATGAGCGGCAATCTGTGCCGCTGCATGGCGTATGTGCGCATCCGCAAGGCAATTAAACTGGCGGCTGGCATGCAGGAGGCGCCCGGTGTTTAAGCTGCCAAAAGAAAATTCTGCTGCCCATCCCAGCGCGCTGGGACGGCGCGGTTTCCTGATCGCCGCCGCCGGCACGGGTTTTACCCTGGCCTTTTTGCGCGCCGACAGCTCTTTGGCCGCTGGCAAGACGGCGCCCGCGCCGCCCGTCAAGCCTGCGGCGCCCGTGTTCGACCCCAGCATCTGGTTCCAGATCGGGCGTGACGGCATGATCACCGTGAATATCGCCAAGGCGGAAATGGGCCAGCATATCGGCACGGCCCTGGCGCGCATCGTGGCCGAGGAGCTGGAAGCGGACTGGAGCAAGGTGCGCCTGCATTACGTGGACACGGACGCGAAATGGGGCTTGATGGTGACGGGCGGCAGCTGGTCCGTCTGGCAGAATTTCGATCCGCTCAGCCGTGCCGGCGCGGCTGGCCGCCTCGCGCTGGTCGAGGAGGGCGCGCGCCTGCTGCGCGTGCCCGTCTCCGCCTGCCACGCCCGGCTCGGCGTCGTGCATGGGCGTGGGCGCTCGATCAGCTATGGCGACATCGTGCGCCGTGGCAAGCTGGCGCGCCAGTACACGCCGGAGCAATTGCAAGCCATCGTGCTGAAAACGCCGCGGCAGCGCAGCCTGATCGGCCAGCAGGTGCAGGCGCTGGACATCCCGGCGAAAATCAATGGCACGGCCGTGTACGGCATTGATGCGGAAATCGAGGGCATGCTGTATGCGCGCCCGAAGATCCCGCCCACGCGCTACGGCTCGAAAGTGGTGTCCATCGACGACTCGGCGGCCAGGAAGGTGCAGGGC
This sequence comes from Janthinobacterium sp. 78, assembly GCF_003096775.1. Classification (NCBI taxonomy): domain Bacteria; kingdom Pseudomonadati; phylum Pseudomonadota; class Betaproteobacteria; order Burkholderiales; family Oxalobacteraceae; genus Janthinobacterium; species Janthinobacterium sp. 78. The sequence goes on from NZ_QENT01000001.1 coordinate 2,647,878, forward strand.
TACCTGCGTTCGTTCGCCTTGCAAGACCCCAGCGGCACGGTGCCCGGCTGGGTCATGGTGGTGGCCGACACGTATGCGGCCGCCATGCGCGCGGCCGACCTGGTGCAAGTGAAATGGCGGGCCGGTGCGGCGGCGCACGTGTCGGAGCAGGATATCGTCAACTATGCGGGCAAGCAACTGGCCGATGCCAGCCTGGGCGCCCGCGTGGTCGATGATGATGGCGTGGAACAAGCGTTCAAGGATGCCAGCCTGCAACTGGAACGCCACTACACGACCAGCACCGTGCTGCATTTCCAGCTGGAACCGGTCAATGCCCTGGCGCAGGAAATCGACGGCGTCTGGCATATCCATGCGGGCAACCAGTGGCAATCGTTGATCCTGCCCGTGCTGGCGCAGGCGTTGAATGTTCCCGAGAGCAAGGTCATGTTGCACACTTATCTGCTGGGCGGCGGCTTCGGCCGGCGCCTGAATGGCGATTATTGCGTGCCGGCCGCGCTGGCGGCGCAAGCCGTGGGGCGGCCCGTCAAGATGATTTGCACGCGCTCCGACGATGCGCGTTTCGATTCGCCCCGTTCGCCATCCGTGCAGCATGTGCGCATGGCGTTCGACGATGCGGGCAAGGTCTCGGCGATGGTGCACGAAGCGAGCGCAGGCTGGCCCACGCAAGCGATGATACCCGCCTTCCTGGCCAAGGATAAGCAGGGCCATCCGTACGACCCGTTCGCCATCGCCGGCGCCGACCACTGGTACACGGTGGGCGCGCAGCGCGTGCGGGCCGTGTCGAACGACCTGGCCAACAGCAGTTTCCGCCCCGGCTGGCTGCGTTCCGTGGGGCCGGGCTGGACCAACTGGGCCGTGGAAAGCTTCATGGACGAGGCGGCGCAGGCGGCCAAGGTCGACCCACTGGCCTTCCGTTTGTCCTTGCTGCAGGCGACGGGGCGCAATGCGGGCAGCGCGCCGAACGCCGTCGGTGGCGCCGCGCGCCTGGCCCACGTGCTGCAGCGGGTGGCGGACAAGGCGGGCTGGGGCACCGCCATGCCGCCCGACACGGGCCTGGGCATCGCCGCCACGTTCGGCCAGGAGCGCGACATGCCGACCTGGACGGCCTGCGTCGCCCGGGTTAAAGTGGACCGCAGCACTTGCATGGTGAAAGTCGAAAAGCTGTTCATGGTCATCGACGCGGGCAGCATCGTCGACCCCGATGGCGCGCTGGCGCAGGCGGAAGGGGGCGCCCTGTGGGGCGTCAGCATGGCCTTGCATGAAGGCACGGCTTTCCTCAACGGCGAAGTGAAGGATACCAACCTGAATACCTACACACCGCTGCGCATGGCCGACGTGCCCGAGCTCGACATCGAGTTCGTGGCCAGCACGGCAACTTCGACGGGCATGGGCGAGCCGCCCACGACGGCCGTGGCGCCGGCGATCGGCAACGCCATCTTCGCCGCCGTGGCCTCGCGCGTGCGGCATTTGCCGATCCGCCCGGAAGCCGTGCTGAAGGGGCTGGACCGGCACGGCGCCGTCTGATGCGGGCGCGCGGCAAAATGACGTGCGCCGCGCGTGAACGGGCGCAGGCTGCTACACTGAAGCTTGCAGCTCAGGGCGCGCAGGCGGCGCCCGGTCTGGCAACATCAGCGCAATAGCAGCTTTATGTCAGCTTGATCCAAGTTCGATAGCGGAGGCAGCCATGCAAGAACAATTTGTCAGCATCACGGCCGATGAACTTCAAATGGACGGCGTGCTTGAAATGCCCGAGCGGCCCGTGGGCATCGTCCTGTTTGCCCATGGCGCGGGCGCCGATAGCGATTACCTTGGCGCGTCCAGCCACGCCACTTCCCAGGATTTTTTGCGAGCGGATATCGCCACCCTGCGCTTCGACCAGGGCGGTGTCGGGCCCGGTGGCGGCAGCAATGGGCATGCGTATTTCGTGCGCAGCGATATCGTGCTGCTGGCGCGTCAACTGGAAAAAGCCCTGGGCTGGCTGCAGGTCGACCCGTCCACGCGGCGCTTGCCCTGCGGCCTGTATGGCTATGGCACCAGTGCCGCCGTGGTGATGCAGCTGGCAGCCTGGCGCAGCGCGGAAATCGCTGCGCTGGCGGTCTGCGATGGCCAGGTGGAAATGGCCGGCAAGGCGGCGCTGGAAAACGTGCGCGTGCCATCGCTGTTAATCGTGGGTGGGCGCGACCCCGACGTGGCGGGCTTGAACCGCATGGCGTTTGCCACCTTGCGCTGCGATAAACAACTGGAACAGATCGCCGCGCCTGGCGGCCCCGACACGCGCCACCAGGCGGCCTTGCTGGCTACGGACTGGTACATGCGCCATTTCAACGGGCATACCAGTACGGCGCAGTAGCGCAGCAGATCAGGCGGCGCGCAAGTTCCTCGCATGGAAGCGCACATGCTCTTCCATGAAGCTGGCGATGAAGTAATAGCCGTGGTCATAGCCGGCATGGCGGCGCAGCTGCACAGGCTGGCCGGCGTCGCGGCACGCCGCTTCGAACACCTCGGGGTACAGTTGCTCCGGTAAAAATTTGTCGGCCAGGCCCTGGTCGATCAAGATGCCTTCGGGGAACAGCGGCGGCTGGCCTTGCAGGCCGCGCATCAGCGCGCTGGCGTCGTACTGCTGCCAGCTGGCTGCGTCGCTGCCCAGGTAGCCCGTAAACGCCTTCTTGCCCCACGGACATTGGCTCGGCGCGGCGATGGGGGCGAAGGCGGAGACGGAGCGGAACAGGTCAGGGTTGCGCAAGGCCAGCACCAGCGCGCCATGGCCGCCCATCGAGTGGCCGAAAATGCCCGTGCGTTGCGCGTCGATCGCCAGTTCCTGTACCAGCAGGGCGCGCAGTTCCAGCAGGTAGCTATACATCCGATAGTGGCTGCGCCACGGCGCTTCGGTGGCATCGACGTAAAAGCCGGCGCCCGCGCCGAAATCCCAGGCATCCGTCTCGCCCGCGATATTCGCGCCACGGGGGCTGGTGTCGGGTGCAATCAGGATCAAGCCTTCCTCGGCCGCCACGCGCTGCGCGCCACCCTTGATCATGAACGTTTCTTCCGTGCACGTCAGACCGGCCAGGTAAAACAGGGCGGGGCGTTTGGTGCTGACCGTGGCGCCTGGCGGCGTATCGGGAATGAAGGCCGAGAAACGCATGGGCAAGCCGATGGCGTGCGTGTCGTGGCGATAAAAGCGTTGTACGCCGCCAAAACAGGCGTGTTCACTCAACAGTTCCAGCATGAATTCTCCTCGTTAATGCCACAGTATAGCCAGAGTGGCGCGCCGCTGGCATGGCATCAGCCCAGCATGGCCGCTATTGCAGGCAAGATGTCCTGTGCCGGCGCTTCGGTCTTGAAGGCCAGCAAATGGTCGGCGCGCGTTTTGCCCAGGTTGATGGCGGCCACGGGCTTGCCCGTCTCGGCCGCCATGCGGCACAGGCGAAAGCTCGAATACACCATGACGGATGAGCCCACTACCAGCAGGGCGCTGGCCGCCTGCATCTTGCTTTCGGCCTCGGCCGTGCAGGAGGCGGGCACGCCATCGCCGAAAAACACCACGTCGGGCTGCAGGGTGCCGCCGCAGCGGGGACAGGCGGGCAGGTGGAAGGTGGCCAGCTGGGACGGCTCCAGCAAGGCGTCGCCATCGGGCGCCGGCGTGGCCGTGGCACCCAGCATCTGCGGATTGTCGCGTTCGAGCTGATCCTGGATCAGGCGGCGCGTATGGCGGGCATGGCAATCGAGGCATACGACGCCATGTATGCTGCCGTGCAACTCCGTGACGGCGGCGCTGCCTGCCTGCTGATGCAGGCCATCGACGTTTTGCGTGACCAGGCCGCCGATGTGCTGGCGCTGGGCCAGTTGCGCGATGGCCAGGTGACCGGGATTGGGCGTGGCGCGCGCCAGGGTTGGCCAGCCCACCATGCTGCGCGCCCAGTAGCGGCGGCGCACGGCTTCCTGGCGGCGAAAATCGGGGCCTTGCACGGGCGCGTTGCCGCGCCGCACGCCGTCCGTATCGCGGTAGTCGGGTATGCCCGATGCCGTGCTGATGCCGGCACCTGTCAGCAGCAGCACGTCGGGATGGCGCAGCAGGAACTGTGCCAGTTGCTCCAGGGCGGGATCGTCGCTGGCGCGCTGCTGGCTGGCTGAGGGAAAGTTTTGCATGATGCGCCATGCTAACCGAAAAGCACGGCGCCGTTGCAAGCGGATGTTTACTCCAGCTTCATGCCGAAACGCTGCAGCCGCGGCTGCCAATGCTCGTCAATATTGGCCGAGACGAGGATGCGCTCGGCCTTGCCGATCAGTAATTCACGTGGCACGAAGCCGAAATAGCGCGAGTCGGCGCTGTTGTCGCGGTTATCGCCCAGCATCATGAAGTGGTCCGCCGGCACCGTCACGGGGGCAAAGCTGCGCGCCGCGCCCGCGATTTGCGGCAAGACCTGGATGCGGTGCTGCTCGGTCGCGTTGCGCTCGCTGATGCGCTGCGCCGTCAGCTGGCCCAGGTGGGCGATGGTTTCGGGCGCCGTGTCGAGCGCCGTGTACTGGGCGGGCTGGCCATTGATGACCAGCTGTTCATTGCGCATTTCCACCGTGTCGCCGGGCAGGGCGATGATGCGCTTGATCAATCGCGTGCCGTCTTTCGGCGAGGAAAAGGTGACGATATCGCCCCGCTGCGGTTCACCCAGGCGCTGCAGCACGATATCGGTGAGCGGCACTTTCAGGTTGAAGGCCAGGCGGTTGACGAAGACCACGTCGCCTTCGAGCAGGTTGGGGCGCATGGATGCCGACGGTATGGGATTCCAGTCCGCCACGGCCGTGCGGAACACGCCGAACAGCAGGATAAACATCAAAAAACCTTTGTTGGCGCGCATCCATGTTTTCATCTTGGCTCTTTCGCTGGGCAATGCCCGTGAGTGTGAGGGAAGGCGCCATTGCTGCTGGCGCCCTATCCACGATGCACGGCGAGGCTGAAGCCAGTCTTAAATCAAGCGCCTGCGCGGCCGATGTTGCGCGCAAGCGTCAGCAACGAGGCTATTTGAACGCCTTGATGACGGCATCGAGCTTGACCTTGAGCGACTTGTCGTGCGCGTGGATGGCCGGCACTGCGCGCTGCACGCCGAGCAGCTGGTAGACGGCCGTCTGCGCCGCGCGCACCGAGTATTCCACCGTGAAGACGACATCGTCGGCGAGCTCCACGAACTGGCTGACGAAGGCCAGGTTGACGGAGTTGGCGGGCACGGGCAGCGGGCGGTCGCTCTTTGCGCGGGGCATGAACATGCTGGTGATGTAGGGCATGCGGCAGGGAATGCAATTGGCCGTAGCCATGATGTCGAGGTCGAAGTTCAGGTGGCCGCACAGCTCGCGCAGGATTTCCTCGCCGCTGCATTCGGACATGGGCTTGGCGACGAAGTTGCCGATGCGGTCAGGGTGCAGCGCATAGCCCCAGAATACTTGCACGCCTTCCGGTTGGCCGGCGAAATGGGGCTGGTGCGCCAGCACGACGGACATGAACCAGTTGCTGTCCTTGAAGGTGACGAGGCCGCCCGTGCCCGCGCTGTTGCCCGTGAATTGCTCCATCCGGTCAAAGAAGGCGCTGTCTTTCAGGGTGACCGTGTACGAGGCCCAGTACGATTCGGGGATGCTGCTGTTGAAGGCGGCTGGACGGCCCAGCGCCGGGCGGCCTTCGGCCAGTTTTTCCCACAGCAGCCAACCCTGGCTGTCGTTTTTTGTGCGCTTGGCCGGCGCGCTGTGCATGCTGCCATAGCTGGAGGCATCCGTCATCGATGCGTTCTGGAAAAACACCAGGTCGTCGGCGGCGACGGGAATCACGTCGGCCAGGCCGCGCCGCTGGCAGTGCAGGGCGGTGGCGGTCAGGCGGCCTTCGGGTTCCTGGACCTCGATATCGGTCACCGTGCAATCCATGATGATGTTGACGCCTTGCTCCTGCAGCCACGCGACCAGCGGGCGCACCAGCGAATCGTACTGGTTGTAGACGGTGCGCTTGACGCCGGCCAGGGTTTCGATGCGCGAAAATTCCATCATGAAGCGGTGCAGATAGCGCTTGAACTCGACGGCGCTATGCCAGGGCTGGAAGGCAAACGTGGTGGCCCACATATACCAGAACTTGGTGTCGAAGAATTCGGGCGAGAGCCAATCCGTGATGGCGCTGCTGCCCAGAGTGTCTTCATCGGCTTCCGTCAGCTTCAGCAGTTCCAGCCTGTCCTGCATGGAAAAGCCCATGCTGCTGACATCAACCTTGAAACGGTTGCGGTCGACCAGACGCGCGCGCGAGTGGGGAATGTGCCGTTCGTTGAAGGCGATGGTTTCATCGTAGACGCTCTGGCCCGCATGTTCGAGCGAAGGGATGCTCTTGAACAGGTCCCAGGTGCACTCGTAATTATCGGTGGTCAGCATGCGCCCGCCGCGCAAGGTGTAGCCATCCTCGGCATTGCCGCCGCCATCGAGGCTGCCGCCCGTCACGGGCGATGTTTCGAAGATGGTGATGTTGCTACCTTGCATGCCGCCGTCGCGGATCATGAAGGCGGCCGCAGCCAGTGAGCCGATGCCGCCGCCGACCAGGTAGGCTTTTTTGTTTGTATTGGTCATGGTTTTCCCCTGAATGTGAGCGCATCCGCATGCGCGAAAGGCTTGCAAGCGGCACGGCCGATGTCGTGCCATATTTGCCTATTTTACAACGTCAGGGGGAGGCTCGGCGGATAAATAGAGCGTTCGTTCGGTTTTTTCAGGCGTCAGCGTGTTCCTTGCGCCGTTCAAAGTACAGCAGATCCGACCAGGCATCCTGGAAGCGCATGGCTTTTTCCGAGTGGCCATATTGGTGAAAGCCGTTGCGCTGCATGACGGCGATCGACCCCATGTTTTGCGGCCGCGCTGTCGCTTCCACGCGCCACAGTTCCAGTGTGCCGAACGCCTCTTCCAGCAACAGGGCGACCACGCGCGTGGCGTAGCCGCGTCCGCCGAACCGTTCGCCGATGCGATAACCGAGCGTCGCCTTGTTGAAGTAGGGGCGCGTGACGGCCGTCAGATTGACCCTGCCGATGATTTGTCCGTCCAGCTTGGCCAGATACTGGTAAGCGAGGTCTTGCTGGCGCTCGCGCTGCGCCTGCTCGATGGCGGCGGCGATGGCTTCCTGGTGGTAATAGGACGGTGCGCGCGCCGTGACCCAGCTTTCAAAATACGCACGGTTGTCCAGTTCGAAGGCCAGCAAGGCGGGAAGGTCGGCGCTGGAGGGCGGGAGCAACTGAAGGCGGTCGAGGTCTGGCATGGAAGCGTGTCGGAAAGCGATGCGCCATTATAATCAGCTGGCGCATTTTGCCGCACATGCTTGAATTCATGAAGGAGCAGCATGCTGTCCCATCTCTGCCTCGGCACCAACGACTTTCCCCGCGCCTACGCCTTCTACACGGCCCTGCTGGGAGAACTCGATTTGATCGAAAAGTTTCATGATCCGGCCCAACCCTGGGCCGGCTGGATGGCGCGGGACGCGCCGCGCCCCCTGTTCGTGCTGACGGCGCCGCACGACGGCTTGCCGGCGACGCCCGGCAATGGCCAGATGACGGCCTGGCTGGCGGCCAGCCGCGCCCAGGTGGAGCGCAGCTACCAGGCCGCGCTGGCGCTGGGCGCCGTGTGCGAGGGGCCACCTGGCTTGCGGCCCCATTATCACGCCAATTATTATGGCGCCTACTTCCGCGACCTCGATGGCAACAAGCTGTGCGTCTGCTGCCACGCCGAAGAATGATTCAGCGCGGGCCCCAGACGTCGTCTTCCGTCCAGCCCAGTTCCAGGAAATCCTGCGCCCGCTCGCTTGCCTCGCCGGCGCAATAGAATTCGTCGAGCTGGGGCGGCGCGATGCGCGTGCCGGCCAGCATGGCGTGCACTTGCCCCCGGTGGTGGATCTGGTGCTGGAACACATGCGCCAGCAGGCGCTGGCGTGTGTCGATTTGCGGATTGTCGCGCAAGATCGTCACGGGCCGCGCCAGGTCCGCATCGCACAGGCTGCGGCAATGGGCGATCAGGCGCAGGTCCGAGGCGCGCTGCGCCGCATGCAGGGCCGTGCAGTCGGTGAACGGTTCGTCCGTTTCAAAGAAGACATAGCAGTCGGCATGGGGCGCCGCGCCGCGCAGCTCGCGTTCGAGCGCGTCGAGATAAAACCAGTCGCATGTGAGGATGTGGTTCAGCGTGAAGCCGATGGTGGGGAAAAAGCTGACGCGCGTTGCCTGGAACTCGGCCTGGGTCAGCTGCCCGCACGCTTTCAGCAGGCGGTGGTTGGCCCAGGCGTTGTTATACGCCTGGCTGGTGATGTAGTGCGCGAGTGGATTGTTCATGATGGATCGCTGGTTGAGCAGGGCAGGGTGTATGTCGTGCCACTTTAGCATGTTGCGGCAGGTGGACAAAGCGCTCACGCCAGCCGCACCAGCGCTGCTGTCATCAAGTAAAATCATGGAGCGAACTTCGCGATAATGATGCATACAGGGCTTGGGATAGCAAAATGGGCTGGATAGGAAAATTACTGAACGGCGGCGACGAAAAAAACAAGCCTGCGCCAGTCACGGCAGCGGCAGCGCCCGAGGCGACGCTGCAGCCAGCCACCATCACCGAAATCGATGCCATGTACTACCGCTGGCTGGCGGCTGCGGGATCGGCGCAGGCTCCGGCGGAGACCGAACAGCAGATTCTGGACGAATTGGCGCGCCTGGTGCGTGAACCGATCGCTGGCGCCGCGCTGGTGCCGCGCATTCCAGCCATCATTCCGCAGTTGATGCGTACCTTGCAAGATGAAAACATGAGCGCGGCCAAGCTGTCGGCCCAGCTGGCCCAGGATGTGCTGCTGGTCGCCGAGGTCTACCGCGAAGCGAACCGGCCCTGCTACCAGTCGCGCTACAACGCCAGCCCGTCGATCAACAACATGGAAGGCGCCATCATGCTGCTCGGGCAAAACGGCATGCGCATGCTGCTCGCCCGCGTCGCCTTCCGTCCCATCGTCAGCATGCAAAGCGGCGGGCTGACCGTGCGCACGGCGCCGCTGATCTGGCGCCAGTCCGAAAAATGTGCGCTGGCGGCCAGTCTGGTCGCGCCGACGATGCATGCCAACGCCTTCGATGCCTATCTCGCGGGGCTGATGGCCAATGTCGGCCTGGTGGTGGCGTTCCGGCTGATCGACCAGATGCATGGGCCCGATGTCTTTCCGCAATCGGACGCCTTCATTGCGCAAGTGTTTGCGCAAGCGCGCATCTTGTCGGTACGCATCGCCGAATTGTGGGAATTTCCCCAGTCCGTGACCCGCGCGATCGGGCAAGTGGGGCAATCCGATGCCGATCCGCAGGCGCAGGCGCTGGCGCTGGGCGAGCGCTTGAGCAAGCTGCGCATGCTGGCCGACAGCGGCCGCTTTCCTGCCGACGATCCTTTCGTGACGACCGGACTCGGCAAGAGTGAGCTGCTGGCGTTTGGCAAACTGGCCGACGACGACGAGTGATGCCAGCCGCGTGCGGTGGATATCACTCAGCGCGCAAAATAGAGTTCGTGCAGGTGTTCTAGCTCGACTTCGGCAGCTGCCTGCGACAGCGCCACTTTGCCGCTTTGCATCAGATAGACGTGATCGGCCACGCCCACGGCGCGCGCCGTGTTCTGCTCGACGAGGATGATGGTGCGCCGGCCGTCGTTCAGGCGCGCGAGGATCTCGAACAGTTCGTTGACCACCAGCGGCGCCAGGCCCAGCGAAGGCTCGTCGATGATCAGCAGCGACGGGTCCGACATCAGCCCGCGCGCCATCGCCAGCATCTGCGCTTCGCCGCCGGACAATGAACCGGCCAGTTGGCGGCGCCTCTCGTGCAAGCGCGGGAACATGGCATAGGCGTCGGCCAGGCGCGCCGGCATGTGGCTGCGGTGCTCTTTCGGGAAGGCGCCCATGATCAGGTTTTCTTCCACGCTCATGTCGCGAAACGTCATGCGCCCCTCGGGGATCATCGTCACGCGCGCATCGCTCATCTTCCAGGTGGGCGTGCCGTTGATGGCCACGCCGTCGAGCGCGATGCTGCCCGCCCCCACGGGCAGCAGCCCCATGATGGCGCGCAGCAGGGTGGTCTTGCCGGCACCGTTCGGGCCGATGATGGTGGTCAGCTTGCCCTTCTGGATGGACAGCGACACATCCCACAGCACATTGATGGCGCCATAGCCGGCGCGCAGATTTTCTATCTCAAGCATGGGCTGCCCCTGTATAACTTTCGATGACGGCCGGATCGCGGAAGACGCAATCCGGCGTGCCGTCGGCGATCAGCTGGCCAAAATTGAGCACGGCCACGCGCTGGCACAGGTTGCTGATGGTCTCGATGTCGTGCTCGATCATGACGATGCCCACGCCAAAGGCGGCGTGCAAGTCCTTCAGCATGCCCATGAAGCGGCGCTTGCCGTTCGTTTCCAGCCCGGCCAGCACTTCATCGAGCAGCAGCAGTTTCGGGTTCGTCGCCAGCGCCTTGGCCACTTCCAGCGCTTTGAGTTCCGTCAGCGCCAGTTCGCTGGCCGCATCGCGCCCGGCCTTGTCAAGCAGGCTCGTAAAATCAAGGATTTCATCGATCTTGCGCATGTCCACCTTGCCGGTGCCGAAGCGCTGCGCCACGATCAGGTTCTCGCGCACCGTCAGTTCATGCATCGGCTGCGGAATCTGGAAGGTGCGGCCCAGTCCCAGGCGCGCGCGCTGGTACATGGGCGTGGCCATGATGTCGCGCCCTTCGAAGCGGATGCCGCCGCTGGTGGGGCGCACCAGGCCGGAAATTGCATTGAACAGCGTGGTCTTGCCGGCGCCATTCGCGCCCACCAGGCCGATCACGTCGTGGCTGCCCACGTTCAAGGTGACGGAATCGACGGCCGTCAGGCCGCCGAAGCGCACGGACACATTATCGAGTTCAAGCATGTGCTTTCTCCTTCGCCTGGAACATGTTTTTCAGCCATTTTTGCAGCAGCGGCAGCAAGCCGTTCGGACTGAAGACGATCATCGCCACCAGCAGCACGCCCAGCACCAACTGGTGGCCGGTGGGGATCAGCGACTTGAAAATCAGCTGGTCGACCAGATAGACCACCACGGCGCCCAGCACGGGGCCGAGTATCGTGCGGTAGCCGCCGAAGATGGCCGCCACGATCGGCAAGGTCACCCACAGACTATTGAAGGCGTAGTCGGGCTCCAGGAAATTGATGTAATGGGCGTTGAAGGCGCCGAACAGGCCCGCCATGAAGGCCGACACGAGCAGCATCGCGCCTTTCAGCAAGGTGCTGTTGACGCCGACGACGCGCGTGGCGTCTTCGCTGTCGTGCATGGCGCGCAGGGCGATGCCGTAATGGCTGGCGCGGATGCGGCTGTAGGCGAAGGCGCACGCCACCACCAGGGTCAGCACCACCAGGTAGGCGCCCGTCTTGCTGGCCAAATCGAAGCCGAAGACGGTGGGCAAGGTGGGGATATTGTTCACGCCACCGGCGCCGCCTGTGACGGCACTCCATTCCGTTGCCAGGATGCGGAAGATGTGGGCGTAGGCGAGGATGGCCAGCGCAAAGTACGGCCCGCGCAGGCGCAGCACGGGCAACATGATGACGGCGGCGATGGCCGCGCCCGCGCCACCGAGCAGCATGGCGGCAAATACGGGCACGCCCAGTTTCACGGTCGTGAGGGCGGAGACATACGCGCCCACGCCGAAGAAGGCCGCATGGCCGAAGCTGACCATGCCGCCCAGATTGCCCAGCAGGGCCCAGGACATGGCCACGCCGCCGATGACCAGGGCCGCCACCACCATGCTCATCACATACTGGTTGCCGCCCAGAGCCAGCGGCACCGCGACATACGCGGCCAGCAGCAAAGCGGCCGTTGAAAGGAAAGTTGAGCGCTTCATCCGCGCCTCCGTTGTGCGCCGAACAAGCCGTTCGGCATGATGAACAGCACCAGCAGGAACAGCACCATGCCGGACAATTCCTGCAGCGCGGAGCTGGCCAGGGTGACGGTCAGCGCTTCGGCCACGCCCAGCAGCACGGCGGCCAGCAGCACGCCGGGGATGGAACCGATGCCGGCCAATACCGTGATGATGAAGGCTTTCACCGTCAGCGCGCCGCCGTAGGCGGGCTGGATCACGCCATAGCTGAACAGGGCGACGCCGGCGAAGGCGGCCAGGATGCCGGCGACGAGAAACGACACCAGTTCCGTGCGGCCCGGGTCGATGCCCATCAGCTTGGCCGCGTCGCGGTTGCTGGAGACGGCGCGCACGGCGCGGCCATACCAGCTGGTGGCGAGCCAGCGCCACAGCGCCGCCATCAGCACCAGGCTGACGCCGAAGAAAATCACTTCGCTGCGCATGCTGAAAAACGGGCCGATTTCGATGCCTTCCTGCAGCCAGCTCGATGAGGTCGAGCGGATGTCCGCCTTCCAGACCAGCAAAATGACATTGGTGAGTATCACGCCGATGCCGTAGGTGAGGATCAGCGAATTGATTTCGCGGTCTTTCTTGATGCGGCTGACGATCAGATACACGCCCACGGACGTCAGGCTGACGATCACCAGCGCGATGGGAATGGCGAACATGGGCCCGAGTCCCAGGCCCGATTCGACGCTGTAGGCGATGTAGGCGGCCAGCAGCACCAGTTCGCCGTGCGCCAGGTTGATCACTTTCATGGTGCCGAAGACCAGCGCCAGTCCCAGTGCGATCAGGGCGTAGGAGCCACCCTGCAGCAAGCCTGAATACAGGGCTTGCAAGATTAATTCTGTCATGTCGTCATCCCGTCAGGCAGCCCTGGCGCCGCGTGTACACAGCGCAGAACTGCCGTTCATCGGTGCGCGCCCGGCAGGCGCGCGCATGTGCAGCGGGAGGCTGCTTACCAGGGCAGGGCTGGATAGGCCAGCTTGCCCGTGGCGTGTTCCTTCGGCCAGACGATCACCACTTTCTTGTCCTGGTGCTGCGCCATGCGGTGCACGAAGTTCAGGTTGTCGCCATTCGCGGCGAACTGCACCCGGCCGATCAGGGTGTCGCGGTCCGTCTTGCGCATCTCGTCGGCCACGCCGCCTTTCTTGAGCGTGCCCTTGTCGGCCGCGCGCGCGATCGCTTCGAACAGCAGCATCGACTGCACGTAGCCGAACTGGCCCAGGTAATCGGGCTCTTTCTTGTACAGCTGCTTGTAGGCGTCGCTGAAGGCCTTGCCGTCGGCCGTCTTGAATTCGGTCGGGAAGGGCAGCAGGGCCGTGCCGAACACATTCGGCATCAGGTCGGGGAAGTCGGCCGCCATTTTCGGCGTGGCCAGCGACCACACGCCCACCATGGCCTTGATCTTCGGTTTCAGCACGCGCGCGGCGCGGATGATGCCCACGTAATCGTTTTCGTAGCCGACCATGGCCACGACTTCCGATTTGTCCTGCAGCTTGATCTTGTTGATGATGGGCTTGAAGTCGGTAATGGCCGGGTCGAACGAATGCGTCGTCACCTTCACGCCCTTGGCCGCCAAGGCTTTTTCCACGTCTTTCGCCAGGCCCGTGGTGGCGTCCTTGGTCGAATACACGATGGAGACGGACTTGGCGCCCACGTCCTGCAGTAGTCCCAGCATGGCTTTTTCGTAGCCTGCCGTGTTATTGATGCGGAAAAAATTCTTGCGCCCGCTCGCTACCAGGCTGTCGTCCACGCCGCCCGAGGTGATGTAGACGAGGCCCAGCTTATTGGCCGTGTCCGAGGCGGGCGAGATATTGTTCGAGCCATAGCCGCCCGTGATGGCCACCACGCCCTGGCTGGCCAGCTTTTCCACGGCGGCGATGGCCTTGGCGGGCGCCGATTCGTCGTCGACGGTGATGATCTTGATGGTGTGCTTGCCGTTGGTCTTGTTGAAGACCTCGGCCGCGACCATGATCCCTTCCTGCATGCCGGCGCCGACCCGCGCCAGGTTGCCCGTCAGCGGGATTTCCGCGCCGACCAGGAATTCGTCGGCGCTGGCCTGCGTCATCCAGGCGCTGGCAACCAGCGCTGCCATGGCGATGCGTGTGTAGGTGCGTTTCATCGTGTCTCCTCCGGTGATGTGGCTTGGTTTTGTTCTCAAGTCTGGTACTACATGGTCAACTTATCGGGCATTCTGCGCCATTTGCCGCAGCTGCCCCTTTAAAATCTTGCCCGTGGCGGCGGCCGGCAGCGCGTCCATGACGATGATGGCGGACGGGCATTTGTACGGCGACAGCGTTTGCGCCAGCCAGGCCTGTAATTGTGCCACGCTGGCGGGCTGGCGCGGGTCCAGCTCCACATAGGCGATGACGTCCTCGTTGCCATCGTCCAGGGTGCGTCCCACCACGGCCGATTGCACCACGCAGGGGTGGGCGTTGAGCGCCGTTTCCACTTCCAACGGATACACATTGAAGCCGGAGCGGATGATCAGTTCCTTGGTGCGCCCGACAACGAACAACGCGCCGTCCGGTTCCTGGCGCGCCATGTCGCCCGTATTGAGCCAGCCGCCTTCGCGCATGGTGGCCTCCGTCATGGCCGCTTCGCGGTAGTAGCCGGCCATGATGTTCGGTCCGCGTATCCATAATTCTCCCGCCGCGCCCGGCGTCACATCCAGGCCGGCCACGTCCACCACGCGTACTTCCACGCCCGGGATCGGCATGCCGACGGAATCGTCGCGGCGCGGCGCTTCCAGGCGCGTCTGGCTGATGGTGGGCGCGCTTTCCGTCATGCCGTAGCCATTGTGCAGCGCGGTGCCCAGCAGCTTTTCCACGTCGCGCTTGAGCGACGGCGCCAGCGGCGAGCCGCCCGCATACGCAAAGCGCAGCCGCGTGGGCAGCGGCGTGTCGGCGCCGCCCAGGGTTTGCAGCAGCTTGGCGTACATGGCGGGCACGCCCTGGACGATGGTCAAGCCGTCGTCCTTCAGGGCCGAGAGCAGGCCATCGACGGAAAAGCGCGGCACCAGGTACAGCGCGGCGCCCGCATACAGGGTCCCCAGGGCCACCGAGGCCAGGCCGTACACGTGCGAAATCGGCAGCACGCCATAGGCGCGGTCGCTGCGCGTCAGGCCGCGCAAGGTGCTGGAGACGGCGGCGATGAACAGCAGGTTGCGGTGCGTCAGCATCACGCCTTTTGATTGGCCCGTGGTGCCCGTCGTGTAGATCAGCGCGGCCACTTGTTCGTTGCCGGGGACCGTGGCTTCCGGAATGGACGCTTCGTTCAATGCTCCCGCCAGCAGCTCGCCCATGCCGTCGACCGTGGCAGTGGTCGCGCCCAGACGCGCGGCATGCGCGGCCGCTTCCGGCGAGGCACCGGCCAGAAACAGCATGCGCCGCGCGGAACTGTGCGCGGCGATGGTGTCGATCTCGCGCGCCGACAGCCGTGCATTGACGTTGACGATCCACGCGTCGATGCTGGCGGCAGCAAAAATCAGCGCCACTTGCAGCGCGCAGTTCTCGCCCACCACCATCAGGCGGTCGCCGGCGCGCACGTCCAGCTGGCGCAACAACTGCGCGGCGCTTTCCACACTGTGCTGCAGCTGCGCGTAGGTCCAGCTGCGGCCCCCTTCATGCAGCGCCGGCGCGTCCGGCGCGCGCGCCGCCCAGTAGGCGGGAATGGCCGACAGGCGCGCCGGCAAGCCGGCCAGCAGGGCGGGGATGTCCATCGCGGTCGCCTTCACTTTTGCGCTGCCTTGATCATGTTGCGGGCGATGACGATCTGCTGGATCTGCGTCGTGCCCTCATAGATGCGGAACAGGCGCACGTCGCGGTAGAAGCGCTCGGCCGCGTATTTGCTGATGTAGCCGGCGCCGCCGTGGATCTGCACGGAGCGGTCGGCCACTCTGCCGCACATTTCGGAGGCGAACAGCTTGCAGCACGACGCTTCCGTCGAAATGTCTTCCTTGTTGTCGCGCCGGCGCGCGCAATCGAGCACCATGCTGCGCGCCGCGTAAATCTCGGCCTTGCTGTCGGCCAGCATGGCCTGGATCAGCTGGAATTCGGCGATGGGCTGGCCGAACTGCTGGCGTTCCATCGCATACGCCAGGGCGTCGCCCAGCATGCGTTCGGCCGCGCCCACGCAGACGGCGGCGATGTGCAGGCGGCCCTTGTCGAGCACCTTCATGGCCGTTTTAAAACCCACGCCTTCCTTGCCGCCGATGATGTTCGCGGCCGGCACGCGGCAGTTTTCAAAGATGACGTCGCAGGTATGCGCGCCTTGCTGGCCCATCTTCCTGTCGATTTTTCCCAGCGAGAGGCCCGGCGTGTCCCTTTCCACGATGAAGGCGGAGATGGCCGAGGCGCCCCGTTTGACGGGGTCCGTGCGCGCCATGACGGTAAAGATGCTCGCTTCGGGCGCGTTGGTGATATAGCGCTTGCTGCCGTTGAGGATATAAAAATCGCCATCGCGCACGGCGCTCGTGCGCAGCGAGGCCGCGTCGGAGCCGGACCCCGCTTCCGTCAGGGCGAACGAGCCGATGATATCGCCGGCCGCCAGCTTGGGCAGATAGTATTGTTTTTGCGCTTCCGTGCCGTCGATGACGATGCCTTGCGAGCCGATGCCGTTGTTCGTGCCGATCAGAGAGCGGAAGGCGGGCGAGGTGCGGGCGATTTCAAACGCGACCCTGACTTCCTCTTCCATGCTCAGTTCCAGGCCGCCGTAGGCTTCCGGGATGGACAGGCCGAACAGGCCCAGTTCGCGCATCTGCGCCACGATGGCGGGCGGTATCGTATCCGTTTCGGCCACCAGCGCCTCGTTCGGCACCAGCACTTCGCGCACGAAACGGGCGATGCTGTCGAGCAGGATGTTCAGGGTTTCTTCGTCGCGTATCATCGGTTTCCTCGGCGCTTTGAGTTGAGCTGTCGTTGAGAGGGGGCGCGCAGTCTAACCGCGGCCCAGGTTTTTTTCCACTGTCTTGACCAGGGCGACCAGTCGCGGTCCCAGGTCGGACTCGAGTTTTTCACGCGACAGCAAAAAGGCGGGGCCACCGCAATTGAAGGCCATCACCTGCTCGCCGTCGGCGCCCAGCATGGGCACGCCCACCGCATGCACGTCGTTCTGCCACTCGCCGGCCGAGATGCAAAAGCCCCGGTCCTGGTAATCCTTGAAGCCTTGCTCGATGCCGGCCTTGATGCGCGGCCAGCGCTCCGTCTCGTGCTCGCGCGCATGGTCCATCAGGTAGTCGCGCTCGGCCTGCGGCAGGATGCACAACAGGGCCTTGCCCATGGCCGTCGTCATCAGGGGAATGCGCGAACCGACATCGAGGCGCAGGGTGACGTTGGCGCTACTGCGGCAGGTTTCCACGTAGACCATGCTGAGGCGATCGCGCGTGCCCAGCGACACGGATGCCTGCGCATGTTCGGCCAGTTCTTCCATCTGCGGACGCGCCATCTTGCGCACGTCGAGGTTCGACAGCATGCGGTAGCCGAGGGCCAGCACGCCGGCGCCCAGCTGGTACTTGCCCAGGCTGTCCGAGTAATTCAGGTAGCCGAGTTTGGTGAGGGTATAGGTGAGGCGCGAAATCGTCGGTTTCGGGATGCCCGTGCGCTTGGCCATGTCCGCGTTCGACAGAAACACTTCGCCGGGGCGGAAGCACCGGAGCACTTCCAGACCGCGCGCCAGCGCGTTGACGAACTGGCGGTCCTTGCCTTCTTCGTCATCGCTGAAGACGATGAGTTCCGGATCGGCTGCGGCCTGAGTATTGCTCATATTTGCCCTCATTTTTTTGACTCCCTGGAAATGAGTTTGCCTAGCCGGATCCCGCATGTCAACCGTTTTATGAAACATGCGTTCGCACAGCGAAATGCTGCGCTGCATGAAAAAAGCGTGAAATTTGACTTGTGCGTGCGCTTTTGGCCTTCTCGCTTGAGCATCGCTATATACATCTGTATATTGCGCTGTTGGGTGACAGCCGCCGCAGACGTGGCCGCTTTTTTGTATTTTTTTGCGTAGCGCTATATAGCGTGATATACAACGATAATGGAAAGAGTCAGACGATGTTGAAACAGGTAATGGCAGGCGCCGTGATGCTGGCGCTGGCACAGCAGGCCGCTGGCAAGGAAGACGCGGATGCGGCGGCGCCGTTCGTGCTGGGCACGGTGACGGTGATCGGCCAGCGCGACCAGCTGGGGCAAGTAGCGCAGTTGGATGGGCAGCAGGTGGGTTCGCAAGTGAGTCGCGCCGAGATGCGCCGCTTTAACCGCGACAACGTGGGTGACGCCCTCAATCTGCTGTCGGGCGTGTCGCTGTCGACCAATGCGCGCAACGAAAAAACCGTCGCCATCCGCGGTTTCGATGCGCGCCAGGTGCCGCTGTATATCGACGGCATTCCCGTCTACGTGCCGTATGACGGCTACGTCGATTTCAACCGCTTCACGACTGGCGACCTGGCCGCCATCCAGGTGGCCAAGGGCTTCAGCTCCGTGGCCTACGGCGCCAATACCCTGGGCGGCGCCATCAACCTGATCTCGCGCAAACCCGCGGCGCGCCTTGAGGGCGATGCCTCGATCGGTTTCGGCTCGGGCAGCGAGCGCCAGGTATCGGCCAACGTGGGCACCAACCAGGGCTTGTGGTATCTGCAGGCGGGCGTGTCGTATATCGACAGCGACGGTTTCCCCATGTCGTCCGACTTCCGCCCGACGGCCACGGAAGACGGCGGCATGCGCAATAATGCCTACCGCAAGGACCATAAGCTGTCGTTCAAGGTGGGCTACACACCCGATGGCGCGCATGCGGGCGACGAGTATGCACTGAGCTACTACAAGCAGCATGGCGAAAAGGGCCAGCCGCCATCGACGAACCCCGTCGGCGCGCGCTACTGGCAGTGGCCGTACTGGAACAAGGAAAGCGTGTATTTCGTCTCGCAGACGCGCCTGGGCCAGCAGGAACGCGTGAAACTGCGGCTGTACCACGACAGCTACGACAATGAAATCACCTCGTTTACCAATGGCAGCTACACGACCCTGAAAACCAGCGGCCAGGGCAGCGTCAGCGGCGGGCGCAGCATCTATAACGACCGCACGAACGGCGGCGCGGTGGAACTCGAATCGTTCCGCCTGGCCGCGCACCGCCTGCGTTTTGTGGCCAGCGTCAAGGCCGACGAACACCAGGAACTCGATGCCAAGGGCGTGCGCACCACCTGGTACAAGGACGCGCTGTGGACCCTGGGCGCGGAAGACAGCATCGCCCTGAACGCCGCGACGGAACTGTCGCTGGGCGCCTCGCGCAATGAGCTGCGCCCGGACACGGTCTACAGCGCCGGCAATGCGTATACCTTGCCCGATAATCAATCGGCCACCGACCTGCAGGCGGGCCTGTTCTACAAGACCGGTCTTGCATCGCGCGTGTACGCCACCGTGGCGCGCAAGTCGCGCCTGCCGACCCTGAAGGACCGCTACTCGCAGCGCCTGGGCACGTATATCGAAAACCCGGCCTTGCGCGCGGAAGAAGCGATGAACTATGAGCTGGGCTATCAAGGCAATGCGCAAGGCCTGGCACTGGAAGCAGCGCTGTTCTACAGCGACGTGAAGGACAAGATCCAGAGCGTGGCCAATGTCTCGGGCGCGCGCGCGCAGATGCGCAACGCGGGCCGGGCGCATATCAGCGGCGTGGAGCTGGGCTTGCGTGGCCGCGTTGGCGCCTGGCTCGATTTCGGCGGCAACTACACGTATACGGACATGAAAAATGTCAGCGACCGCGCCATCCGCCTGACGGACGTGCCGCGCCACAAGCTGACGGCGCACGCCGTGCTGCACGCGGCGCGCCAGGTCGACGTGGTGGCCATCGCTGAATCGAACAGCGGGCGCTGGGTCTCGAACACCCTGAAACTCGGTGGTTTTACGACGCTGAACCTGAAGGCCGTGGTCCGCCCCTTGCCGGCATTGACGCTGGAAGCGGGCGTGGCGAACCTGGGTGACCGCAATTACGCGCTGTCCGACGGCTTCCCCAGCGCCGGGCGCACCTGGCTGGCCAATGCACAGGTCCAGTTCTGATTTTTTGACTGTTTAATGAAAGGACACAGCATGATCAAGAAAATATTCGCTGGCTTTGCTTCGGCCGCGCTGCTGGCGGCGGCACCGGCCGCGTGGTCGGCACCCGCTGCCGCGCGCGACAACATGAGCCACGCGCTGGCCGTGACGGGCATGGTGGAAACGCCGCTGACCCTGAAGGTGGCCGACCTGCGCCAGCTGCCGCCCGCGAATGGCGGAGAGATTGCCGTCACGCGCCATAACGGCGACAAGGCCGAGACCATCACCAGTTATCGTGGAGTGCGCCTGCGCGATGTTCTCGACAAGGCGGTGCTCGACGCACCTGGCCACAACGACGTCAAGAAGCTCGCCATCATCGCCACGGCTACCGATGGCTACGCGGTGGTGTTTTCCTGGGGCGAGCTGTATAACGCGCCGGCCGGCGAGGGCGTGATCGTCTACTACCAAAAAAACGGCAAGGCGCTCGACGACAACGATGGCGAGATTGCCCTCATCTCGGCCAAAGACATTCGCACGGGGCCGCGCCACGTGAAATGGCTGAACGGCATCGAGGTGCGCAAGCTGGTGGAATAATGAAAAGCGCCGCCGTGGAGCCATCCCCGGCGGCCGATTTTCTTATATGGCCAGCGCTTTTCGCATTGCCTGGCCTGCCACGTCAAACAATCCCCGCGCCGCTGGCGTCAGGCCCAGCATGTGTATCGATGCATGGATCATGCCGTCGAGCTGTACGCACTCGGCCGCCACGCCGGCATCGCGCAGCCGCTGCGCATACGTATCCCCCTCGTCATGCAGCGGGTCGAATTCGCACACCAGCACGGTCGCCGGCGGCAAGTCCTTGAGCGACGTTGACCGCAGGGGCGCAGCATAAGGCTGCGCGCCTTCGGCTGGCTCGTTCAGGTACGCCGACCAGCAAAAACGCATCGCTTCGCGCGTCAGCGAATGGCCCTGCGCATAGCGCTGGTAAGAAGCCGTGTCGAAGGCAAAATCGAGCGCCGGGTACAGCAGCAGCTGGTGCGCCAGCGCGGGACCGGCCTGGTCGCGCGCCATCAGTGCCGCTGCCGCCGCCAGGTTGCCGCCCGCGCTGTCGCCGCCCACGGCGAGGCGCTTCACGTCGACGCCCAGCGCCGCCGCATGGTCGGCGACCCAGCACATGGCCCGATAAAAATCGGCTAGCGGCACGGGGAACTTGTGCTCGGGCGCCAGCCGGTAATCGACGGAAAAGATCACGCAGCCGGTGGCGTTGGCCAGTGCGCGGCACGGGTTGTCGTACAGGTCCAGCGAGCACAGACACCAGCCGCCGCCATGCGCGAAGACGATGGCCGGCAAGCGCTGGTCCGTGTCCGCGCCGGCCGGCACGTAGGCGCGCATGGCCAGCGCATGCTCGCCGGGCAGCACGTAGTCCTTGATGGCCGCGACGTCTTCCAGTGGCCCATGCAACTGGCGCAGTCCCGTTTCCGTGGCGGCGCGCAGGTCTGCCAGCGAGGCGGGCGGCGGCGCATCTTTTGTTTCTTCCAGCCAGGCGGCGATCAGCGGATCGAGACTCACGCTGGTTCTCCGGCCAGGAAGGGCAGCAGGTGGGCGATGAACGCTTCCGGCTGTTCTTCCATGATGAAGTGGCCGCATTCGGCGACGATGGCGCCTTGTAAATGATCCGCCTTGCCCTGCATGGTCAGCAGGGGCGCGTCATTCGTCGCGTGGTCGGCGCCGATGGCCAGCACGGGCATGGCCAGGCTGCGCTTGGCCCGTTCCAGATTTTGCTTGATGGTTTCGGGGATGGCGCGGTAGTAGGCGAAGCCCGCGCGCAGGGCGCCCGGCGTGGCGTAGGCGTCCGCATACACGTCGACGGCCACCTTGTCGCGGCGGTACGACCAGCGGTCGAAGATGAAGCGGATGTACTCGCGCTCCTTGCCCGCCGTGAGCATTTCCGGCAAATCGAGCACCTGGTTGAACATGAAGTGCCACAGGAAGATATTGTCGGATGGCGCAACAAAAATCGGCGGCGCCGGTGCCAGGCCGGGAATCACGGCTTCCGTCAGCGCCAGTTTCGTCACGGCCTGCGGGAAATCGCTGGCCAGCGCATAGCCGACCCACATGCCGATGTCGTGGCCCACCACGTCGTACTGCGCGTGGCCCAGCGCCAGCATGGCGCGGTGCAGGGTGGCGGCCACGGTGCCCGTGTCGTAGCCATCGGCCGGGCGGCTTGAATGGCCGCTGCCGGGCGGGTCGATGGCGATCGCCTGGTAACCGTTGGCGGCCAGCGCTGTCATCACATGGCGCCACGCATACCAGGTTTGCGGCCAGCCGGGGATCAGCAGCACGGGTTTGCCTGCGCCGGCAATCACGCAATGCAGGCGCTGGCCGTCGATGCGGACGTAGTCGTGTGTAAAATCGTTCATATGGTTTCCCTAATTAGGTGTGCTGGATGCCCAGCAATTGATGGATCTGCTGCGCGCTGACGGGGGCGCCGGCGAAGTCGTCGAAGATCTTGTCGGTCACGGCAATGATGTGGGCGTTGATGAAGGCCACGCCTTCGCGCGCACCCACTTCCTGGTCCTTCAGGCAGCATTCCCATTCCAGCGTGGCCCAGCCGGCGTAATCGTTTTGCGCCATCTTTGAAAAGATCGCCTTGAAATCGACCTGGCCATCACCCAGCGAACGGAAACGCCCGGCGCGGTTTTCCCACGACTGGTAGCCGCCGTAGATGCCTTGCCGTCCCGTCGGATTGAATTCCGCATCCTTCACATGGAACATGCGGATGTGCTCCTTGTAGATATCGATGAATTCCAGGTAATTGAGCTGCTGCAGCACGAAGTGGCTGGGGTCGAACAGCATCTTGCAGCGCGGGTGGCGGCCCACTCTTTCATAAAACATCTCGAAGCTGATGCCGTCATGCAGGTCTTCGCTGGGGTGGATTTCGTAGCACAGGTTGACGCCCTGTTCCTCGCACACGTCGAGGATGGGCAGCCAGCGGCGCGCCAGTTCGTCGAAGGCCGCCTCAATCAGGCCGGGCGGGCGTTGCGGGAACGGGAACAGGTAGGGCCAGGCGAACGAGCCGGAAAACGTGCCCATGTCGGTCAGGCCCAGGCGTTTCGAGGCCATCGCCGCCAGTTTCACCTGTTCGATGGCCCACGCCGTGCGCGCGGCCGGCTGGCCGTGCAGGTGTGCCGGCGCGAAGCTGTCGCACAGCGCGTCGTAGGCCGGGTGCACGGCCACCAGCTGGCCGAGGATGTGCGTCGTCAGTTCGCTGATGACGAGGCCATGGCCGGCCAGCATGGCGACCAGTTCATCGCAGTATTGCTGGCTGTGCGCGGCCTGCGCCACGTCGAACAGGCGCGCATCCCAGGCGGGAATCTGCAGGGCCTTGAAGCCCATGCCGGCCGCCCACGCGGCGATGGCGGGCAAGGTGTTGAAGGGCGCCGTGTCGGCGGCGAATTGTGCCAGGTGCAGGCTCGGTCCCTGGATGGTTTTCATATCGGCTCCTATTGTTTGTCGATCGACAAAGAATAGGTGAAATTGTTGGCGCGGTCAAGGCGCAGCTGCAAAATAAATGGCGAAGGCGGGTGGCGTGCCAGGCGTTATACTGGCCGCCAGTTCGCAAGCAGAGGATGAAAATGGCAGGAAGACCGAGGGAATTTGACCGCGCGCTGGCGCTGGCAAAGGCGCGCGACGCGTTCTGGACGCGCGGCTATGAAGGCGTGTCGATGGCCGACCTGGTGGCGGCGCTGGGCATCGCCTCGGCGCGCATCTATGCGGCGTTCGGCTCGAAAGAGCAGCTGTTCCGCGAAGCCGTGGAATTGTATGAAACGGGAGAAGGCGCGTTTGCCGTGCATGCGCTGGCCGCCAGCCTGCATGTGCGCGAGGCGGTGGCGCGCATGCTGGAAGAAGCCGTGCTGCTGTACACGCGCAGCGGCCAGCCGCAAGGCTGCATGGTGGTCACGGCCGCGACCAACACGAGCGCGGACAACGCGGGCATCGCCGACTGGCTGGCGCAGCACCGCCGCGCGCGCACGCAAGCGGTCATCGAGCGCCTGCGCGCGGCGCAGCTGGCGGGAGAGTTAAAAGGGGACGCCGACGTGCAGGCGCTGGGCGATTATTATGCGGCGCTGCTGCATGGCCTGTCGGTACAGGCGCGCGACGGCATTCCGGCCGAACGGCTGCTGGCGCTGATTGCGCCAGCCATGGCGCCGCTGGCGCTGGCTTCCCAGGCTACGTTGTAGATAGTCGCAGGTTTATGTCTTGACGTCGATCAGGCTGCCCAAGGCCTGGTCGGCCGCCTTGACGACATTCGCCGACAGGTTGAAACCGGCCTTGTAGACCAGGTTATCCGTCAGTTCGGACGCCAGGCCCACGCCGTTCGGCCGGCTTTCGGCCGCCTTGAGCGCATTTGCATTGGCGCCGCTGACGCTTTCGCTGGCGGCCAGCTTGCGCCCTTCGACGGAGAGCGTGACGCCCGTGCCGGCCGGACTGGACTCCTGGAACGCGGCTTGTTGCGGCTGGAAGCCCGGCGTATTCGCATTGGCGATATTGTTGGCGGCCACATCCAGCGCGCGCTGGTTGGCGGTCAGCCCCGAGGTACCGCTGGTGAGGGCGGAGATGGACATGGCGACTCCTTCAGAATACGCCTAGTTTACTCCCGCCAGCGGGAAAAGTGTGGTGGTGCAAGGCAACAATTTTTCCTGTTGGCTCTTGCCGCAAAAAATAGCTGCATCACGTAATATTTTCATATTGCTCTGTGGCATTTCACTGCCTAGACTGGCAGGGAAGTCGTCCACGGAGTCCGCCATTTTCCATCTGCGTCGCCCCATTTTCCTGGCTTTGCTACTCAGTTTTCCTTGTGCGCCCCTGAAAGCCCAGCTTGTTCCCTCGCAGTTGCCGCTCGATGCGCGCCTGCACGAGCAGGTGATCATGCTGCCGGCCGGCGACGGCTTGCGCGAGGCGCTGGAGACGACGGTGTTCCGTCCCGCCGGCCCCGGTCCGTTTCCCTTGCTGTTGATGAATCACGGCAAGCAGGCCGGCCCGGCCCGGCTGCAGCAGCGCGAGCGCTTCATCTATATGGCCACCGAATTCGTGCGCCGCGGCTATGCGGTGATGCTGCCCATGCGCGCCGGCTTTGCGCGCTCCACGGGCGCCTACCGCGATTTCGGCTGCGACATGCTGGGCAATGCCCAGGGCCAGGCACGCGACATGCTGGCTGCGCTGGCGTATGCGCGCCGCCAGAGCTGGGTCGATCCGCAGCGCATCGTCGTCGCGGGCCAGTCGTATGGCGGCATGGCGGCGCTGGCGCTGGCCACGCGGGTACTGCCCGGCGTGCGCGGCGTGCTCAATTTTTCCGGCGGCCTGCGCGTCGACATGCCCGGCTGCGACTGGCAAGGGGCGCTGGCCAAGACTTTCGCCACCTTCGGCGCCTACAATCACATCCCCAGCCTGTGGCTGTATGGCGCGAACGACTCGTATTTTTCGCCGGCGCTGGCGCAGCGCCTGTTCCGCTCTTTCACTGGTTCCGGCGGGCAGGCGGAACTGGTCGCGTATGGCCCGTTCAAGCGCGATGCCCACCTGACCCTGGGCAGCCGTGACGGCGTTGCCGTGTGGCTGCCCGCCACGGAGCGCTTCCTGCAGAGAATCGGCATGCCGGTGCGCCAGGTCTACCGCGTGGCCGATGCGCCGTCGCCACCCGCCACGCATTTCGCGCCGCAGGACGATATCGCCGCCGTGCCGTATCTGGCAGAGCAGGGCCGCGCCGCCTACCGCGTCTTTCTCGAGAAAACCGCGCCGCGCGCCTTTGCCCTGTCGGCCAGCGGCGCCTGGGGCTGGGCCGAGGAGGGCGAAAGTCCCGATGTGCGCGCACTCGCTTCGTGCCAGCGCCGCAGCAGCCTGCCGTGCCAGTTGTATTCGGTCGATGAAAGCGTGGTTTGGCCAGTCGCCAGCGCCGTCGGCGGTGCGCAATAGGTGCACCGCGCACGATAGTTGTCGCCGAAACGGGGGATGGGCGAATATACTAGGCGAAAAGGGAGGCGTTGCGCTTCCCGTCCGCCCTTATTATCCAGCGAGAATTCATCCTTATGGCGTCATCCCCAGAAAACCTCAGCATGGCCGTGTTTTGCGACTTCGAGAACGTCGCGCTCGGCGTGCGAGATGCAAATTACGAAAAATTCGATATCAAGCCCATCCTCGAACGCTTGCTGCTCAAGGGCAGCATCGTTGTCAAGAAGGCATATTGCGACTGGGACCGTTATAAAAGTTTCAAGGGCACCATGCACGAAGCGAACTTCGAGCTGATCGAAATTCCCCACGTGCGCCAGTCCGGCAAGAATTCGGCCGACATCCGCCTGGTGGTCGACGCACTGGACCTGTGCTACACCAAGGCCCACGTGAACACCTTCGTCATCATCAGCGGCGATTCCGATTTTTCGCCGCTGGTGTCGAAACTGCGCGAAAACGCCAAGCAGGTGATCGGCGTGGGCGTCAAGCAGTCGACCTCCGACCTGCTGGTAGCGAACTGCGACGAATTCATTTTCTACGATGACCTGGTGCGCGAGAGCCGCCGCACGGCCGCCAAGCGCGACGCGCGCGAAAGCCCGGCTGCCGCTGTCAAGCGCTCGCCCGACGAAGAAGTGCGCCGCAAGGAAAAATACGAGTCGCGCAAGACGGAAGCGATCGAGATGGCCGTCGAAACGTTCGACGCGCTGGTGTCCGAACGGGGCGACAGCGGCAAGATCTGGGCGTCGATGCTGAAAGAAGCGATCAAACGCCGCAAGCCGGACTTCAGTGAATCGTATTACGGTTTCCGCACCTTCGGCAACCTGCTGGAAGAAGCGCAGACGCGCGGCTTGCTGGAATTTGGCCGCGACGAGAAATCGGGCGCGTATGTCTACCGTAGCAGCGGCCTGGTGGCCGTACCGGCTGCCGTGAACGCCGATGGCGCCAGCGAGACCATCGCCAGTGGCGAGACCGGCGCGACGGCGGAAGAGGGCAACAGCCGCGAAGGCGGCAGCCGCCGCGATTCGCGCCGCAATGGCCGTGGCGGTCGCAAGCAGAACGAGCAACGCCGTAGTGAAGCGCCACAGGCCTTCGTGCCGGTGGCCGAGGCCGAATCGGACGTCATCGAGCAGTATGCGCCGGCGCCGCAGCCGGAAGTGCTGCACGAGGTGGCCGAAGCGGTGGCCGAGGAAGGCAGCGCCAAGCGCGGTTCGCGCCGCAATGGCCGTGGCGGCCGCAAGAATGGCGATGGCGGGCGTGAAGCGCGCGCCGAAGTTGTCGCCGTCGAGGTGGCGCCGGTGGTGGAAACCATGCCTGAGCCTGTGCCTGAGCCGGTAGTGGAAGCCGTCGTGGAAGCGAAGCCGAAGGCCAAGCCGCGCACGCCGGCACGCAAGACTGCAGCGGCGAAAAAACCGGCCAAGAAGGCGGTTGAGGCGGTAGTCGAAGTCATCGAGCCTGCTCCGGTCGAAGTGGCTCCGGTCGTTGAAGACAAGCCGGCCAAGGCGCCGCGCAAGACACCGGCACGCCGTCCGGCCCGCAAGAAGGCGGAAGAAGCTTGATTGAAACCCCAAAGCAAGAACCGGGGTCGGACCCTCAGGGTCTGAGGTGTCCCGGTTTTAATGGAGAGTCACTCCCTCGCGGTGCGGGGGATTTTTAATCGATGCGTAATGCACCTCAACCTCGATTGGGGTGCGGTATTTCAAGCTTTGATGCAAGCGCATCCGATTGTAATACACCTCGATGTAATCGACGATAGCAGCCTTGGCCTCTTCGCGTGTGGCATACGTCGTATTGTGCGTGATTTCGTTTTTCAGCTGCGAGAAGAAGCTCTCGGCCACGGCGTTATCGTGGCAGTTACCACGCCGGCTCATGCTGGGCCGCAACTGATGCTCCTGCAGCACGCTGCGATAGGCCGCCGATCCGTACACACTGCCCTGATCGGTATGACAGATCAGATTGGCAGGCGGCTTGCGCTGCGCAATGGCCATCCTCAAGGCCGCGATGGGTAGCATGGCAGGCTGCGACGTATCCATCGACCATCCCACCACCCGGCGTGCAAACAGGTCGAGCACGATGGCCAGATGCAGCCATCCTTCACGCGTACGTATCGACGTGATATCGCCCACCCAGGCCGTATTGGGCGCGGCAACATTGAACTTCCGTTGCAACAAATCAGGCGCTGGAGGCTCGGTGTGTTGATGTGTCTGCATGACACGAAAGCGCTGCCGGCGCATCGACGTAATGCCATCGAGCTTGCGCAGGCGTGCCACGCGGTGCTTGCCGCAGATGATTCCCTGCGCATGCAACAGCCGCCAGGTCTTGACCGCGCCCGGCGCACAGCGATGTTCTGCATGGAGGCGCTTGATGTCCTCGCGCAGCGCCAGATCGACAGTGTCATGCAAGCTGGGCAACCGTTTCGCGGCCGCATAATAACTGCTGGGACTGACCTGCAGTACCCGGCACATCGCGGCGAGCCGAAACTCGGCTTGGTGCGCGGTAATGAAAGCGTACTTGTGCTTTAACGCCGCGTTAAGTACGCATCGAGCTTTTTTAAGATGGCGTTCTCCTCCAGCGAAGCCTGCAGTGCACGCTTTAAACGGACATTCTCTTTGGCCAGATCCGTGGTCGAGACAGGCGTTACCACTTTCGGCGCCGGCAGTTCGCCAGCTTGCTTGAGCGCGGCAGCCCACTTGTACAGCTGATTGCGGCGGATGCCCAGTTCCAGCGCCAAGGCGGCCGGGCTGCAGCCAGGTTCCTGCATGCGCTCTACAGCAGTGAGTTTGAACTGCCTGGAGAAAACGGTGCGTTCCCGCCGCACTTGCGTAGCGGGAACAGCGTCTGATACGGCAAGCGATGGCTTCTTGGTCATGATGGATTCCTTTGGATGTCACTATTTTCTCAAATTAGTGACCCTCCATCAAATCCGGGCTAGCTCAGTCCGACCCCAGCCTTTCTATTGGGTTGAAGTCGCTCCGCCATTCTCGCAAGCGTGTACGATGAGCCTGTTTTTAACGAAGCGGGCGGTCAAGCATGTACCACGGTGAACGGTTCAACAGCATTTCCCATACGGTGGGCGCCGCGCTGGCGGCTATCGGCGGCGTCATCCTGATCGTCGCGGCGGCCCGCACGGGCGACCCCTGGAAAATCGTCAGCTGCAGCGTGTATGCGGCCATGCTGCTGACCTTGTACCTCACGTCCACCCTGTATCACAGCGTGCGCGGCAAGGCCAAGGCCATACTGCAGCGGCTCGACCACTGCGCCATCTATCTGCTCATCGCGGGAACCTACACGCCCTTCATGCTGGTGACCCTGCGCGGGCCGTGGGGCTGGTCGCTGTTCGGCGTCGTCTGGGGCCTGGCGCTGTTTGGCATCGTGCAGGAATATGTGTACGCGAAAGGCGCGCGCATCCTGTCGCTGGTGATTTACGTGGCCATGGGCTGGCTGGTCGTCATCGGCATCAAGCCGCTGCTGGCGGCGCTCGAGTGGAACGGTTTCCTGTGGCTGGTGGCAGGCGGGCTGTGCTACACGGGCGGTATCGCTTTCTACGCCACCGACCACAAGCTGCGCCATGGTCACGGCATCTGGCATCTGTTCGTGCTGGCCGGCAGTAGCTGTCATTTTATCGCCATTTTGTTCTACGTTGCCTGACGTAGCCGCCCGCCCTCACTGTTGCCGTCATTCCATTATAATGGCGCGATCTGTGAAACAAGGGCAAGAATGGATATCAACTCGGACGACCTGAAAATCTTCGTCACCGTCATCGACAGCGGCACCCTGAGCGCGGCCGCCGTGCACCTGGGGCAAACCACCTCGGGCGTCAGCCGCGCGCTGTCGCGCCTGGAAGACAAGCTGGCCACCTCGCTGCTGACGCGCACCACGCGGCGCATGGAGCTGACGGAAGAGGGGCAGCTGTTCCTGGACAAGGCGCGCGCCATCCTCGCCTCGATGGAAGATGTGGAGGAATCGATCCGCATCCGCCGCCAGAAGCCGGCCGGGCGCCTGTCCGTGGATGCCGCCTCGCCCTTCATGCTCCATTGCGTGGTGCCCCACGTGGCCGAGTTTCGCGCCATGTACCCGGACATCCGCCTGGAGCTGACCAGCAACGACCAGATCGCCGACCTGCTCGAGCACCGTACCGACATCGCCATCCGCATCGGCTCCCTGGTCGACTCGACCCTGCATGCGCGCCCGCTCAGCGCCAGTCCCCTGCACGTGCTGGCCACGCCCGCCTACTTGGCGCGCCACGGCGAACCCGCCACGCCGGAAGCGCTGTCCGGCCATGCGCTGCTGGGCTTTGCCCAGTACGACCTGGGCAACAACTGGCCGCTGCGCCACGCTGCCGGCAACAGCCTGCAGATCGTGCCTGCGCTGGCCGCTTCCAGCGGCGAAACCCTGCGCCAGCTGGCGCTGCATGACCAGGGCATCGTCTGCCTGTCCGACTTCATGACGAAGGACGACATCGCGGCCGGCCGCCTGGTGCAGGTGCTGCAACCGTTCTACACGGGCTACCGCCAGCAGATCCACGCCGTGTATTACCGCAATACGCAGCTGGCGCAGCGCATCAGCTGCTTCCTCGAATTCCTGCAGCAGAAGCTGTAAGGCCCGCGCCGTACGCTCAGGCCAGGGCGCCGGTGTCATGGATGGCCGCCCGCAGCAAGGTTTCCACCTCGTGCGCCGGCAGCGGATGGCTGAAGTAATAGCCCTGTGCCTCGTCGCAGCCGTGCTGGCGCAGGTAGTCCAGCTGTTCCGCCGTTTCCACGCCTTCGGCCACCACGCGCAGCTTCAGGTTGTGCGCCAGAGCGATGATGGAGACGACGATGGCCGCGTCGTCCGCGTCGCGCGCCACGTCGCCGACGAAACTGCGGTCGATCTTCAGCACGTCGATGGGGAAGGTGCGCAGGTAGGCGAAGCTGGAATAGCCGGTGCCGAAGTCGTCGATCGACAGTTGCACCCCCAGCGCCTTCATGTCGTGCAACTGGCTGACGGCCAGCGCCACGTCGTGCATGAACAGGCTCTCCGTCAGCTCCAGTTCCAGACTGGCGGGCGGCAGGCCCGTTTCCAGCAGCACGTTGGCGATCGAGGCGACCAGGTTCGGCTCGTTGAACTGGCGCGCCGACAGGTTCACGGCCAGGCGCAGCGTGTCCAGTCCCGCCGCATGCCAGCGTTTCACCTGCGTGCACGCTTCGCGCATGACCCAGGCGCCGATCGGCACGATCAGGCCTGTATCTTCTGCCAGCGCGATGAAGCGCTGCGGCGCCACCATGCCCAGTTCCGGGTGCTGCCAGCGCAGCAGCGCTTCCACGCCGACGATGCGTCCGCTGGCCAGGTCCACCTGCGGCTGGTAATGCAGCACGAACTGCTCGCGTTCGAGCGCGTTGCGCAGCGCCGTCTCGATGCGCAGGCGCTCCAGCGTGGCCTGGTTCATGGCCGTCGTGTAGAACTTGATGTTGTTGCGGCCCTGTTTCTTGGCGCAGTACATGGCGATGTCGGCCTGCTCGATCAGGTTCTGCGTCTCGCCATGCAAGGTCACGTCGCCGGGGGCGTCGTAGCGCGACATGTCGTAGACGGCCACGCCGATGCTGCAGGTGACGAAAAATTCCTTGCCGTCGAGTAGTACCGGCTGCGCCACGGCATCCATCACGCGCTGCACGATGGCGCCGCTGAGCACTTCGTCGGCCTGTTCGCACAGGATGGCGACGAATTCGTCGCCCGACAGGCGCGCCACCGTATCGCTTTCGCGCAGGCTGGCCTGCAGGCGCGTGGCGATGGTTTTCAGCAGCTGGTCGCCGGCCTTGTGGCCCAGGCTGTCGTTGACGAACTTGAAACGGTCGAGGTCGATCAACAGCACCCACAGGGCCCGGTTCTTTCGGCGCGACAGGGCCATGGCCTGCGCCAGGCGGTCGCGCAGCAGGGCGCGGTTGGGCAAGCCCGTCAGCACGTCGTGGTGGGCGATGTGCTGGATTTGCTGCTCGGCCAGCTTGCGCTCCGTGATTTCGGACCCTGTGCCCCGGTAGCCGTGAAATTCGCCCAGCTCGTTGAACAGCGGTTCGCCATTGATGCTGAACCAGCGCAGCTGGCCATCGCGGTCTTTCATCGCATATTCGAGGTTGGAAAAGGGCAGGTGCGCTTCCAGGTTGGCGATATGCTGCTTGCCCCAGCGCGAATTGCGCATCTCCGGGTTGTTGTCCCAGCGCGTCATGCCGATGAAGCGTTCCAGCGGCATGTTCGACTTGTCCGTAAAGCCGCCGGTGATGTGGGTGAAGCAGAAGTTGGCATCCTGTTCCCAGTACCAGTCCGAGGACAGGGCCAGCAGGCGGCGGAAGCGCTTTTCGCTTTCCTGCAGGGCGCGTTCCGTGCGCTGGCGCGCCCGCACGTCGGCGCTGAGCAGTTCATTGCTGCGCTTGAGGTCGGCCGTGCGCTGTTCCACCAGCAACTGCACGCGGCGCGAGCGCTGCGTCAGCGATTGCACGAAGGCGGCCGTCAGCACGCTGAACAGCAAACCCGTGATCAGGGTGAACAATGAGCCCAGATGGTCGGCCAGGAAGGGGCGCGGATGGGCCACCACGCGCACATGCCAGGGCCGGCCGGCGGAGGCAAAACCCCGGTCATAATGGCTGTGATAGGCAAATCGCAGCCAGCGTGGCAGCGACTCCCAGGCGTCGCCCGCTTCGGCGGCAGGCGCCTGGCCATGCCGGAAGATCAAGTGGCGCGGGTCGGCTTTCGCATCGGCGTAGACGCTCAGTTCAAGCTGCGGGTCGCCCAGCAGGTCGGCGCCGGCGAGGATTTTCTGCACCAGTTCGCCGGCCCGGACGATGGCCGCCGTATCGCCGATCAGCGCCGCGCGCCGCTGCGGCACCGTCTGCAGGGGCACGCCATGGCGGTACACGGGGCGCAGGATAACGAAACCCTGCTGCGGACCCTGCGCCAGGGCCAGCAGGCCGGTGGCGGTAGTCTGGCCGCTGAGGATGGCCTGTTCCAGCGCGCCGGCCAGCAAGCCGTCAGGGCGCACGTTCAGGCCGAAGGCGGGGCGGTTGCCCTGCAGCGGTTCGAGATAATCCACCACCAGGTAGCTGGCGCGCGTTGTCGCGGGCAAGACGACGCCATCGCGCATTTCCGTCATGGCGTAATCGGGCACGATGCGCCGCAGCTCGGCCTCGAATGCCGCGCGCTGCGCATGCGGCACGATGCGGTGGAAATTGAAGGCCTGGATGAACGGGTGGCGCTGCAGCAGCGGCGTGGTGAAGTCGTGGAACTGCTCGCGCGTGACCGGCACGACGGCGGCAAACAGCTGGTTGGTCGTGGTCAGCACCTCGACCGCGTCGTCGAGTCCCTGCTCGATGGCGGCCACGCGCGCGCCGGCGCGCTGCTGCAGACTCAGGCTCATTTTGTCGTATTCGAGCTGGCTGATGGCGGCGAACAGCACGCCGGTGATGCTGGCGCCGCAGGCAAGGGTCAGCGCGGCCGCGGCAGAAATCGACAATGGCAGGCGACGACGCAGCATGTTTTTTCCTATCTCACTTCATGGATACCTGGATTCGGCGGCGCCTGCCGGCCCCGCGCAGGCCATAGTGTGTCATAAACCACATCCATCATGCTGATTTTGCACCAAATTACTGCTATTAAGCAACAAGATCCATGGCCGGGAAAGACGACGTTCAGCCGCTGCCCGCGCCTGCCCGCCGGCGCACGCGCCACAACTGCCATGCGGGCAGCCAGCGGTTCAGGAAACCCAGGCCGCACGCGCGCCGCCAGCGCACCAGGCGCACGACGCGCAGGGCACGGCCCGCCCCGAGCTTGTCTGGCCTGGCGGCAAAGACGATGCGGTTGTTGCCAGCGATGCCGTCGAAGTGGCACACGGCGCCGCGGAAGGTGAGCATCAGGCGCGCCAGCATGGCAGGGTAGTGCTCGTCATAACTGAACAGGTTGGCTACCAGCACGCCGCCGGGCAGCAGGGTGCGCAGGCAGTCCGCATAGAAGCGCGCGCTGCCCAGTGCCGGCGGCAGACCCGTTTCGTCGTAGCCGTCGAGCAGCAGCACGTCGGCGCAGCCCGGATGCTGGCGGATATAGCTGACGGCGTCCGTTTCGATGATGCGCAGGCGCGCGTCATCGGGCGGCAGCATGAACTGCTCGCGCAGGGCGATCACGTCGGCGCGCAGTTCCAGCACCGTGATGCGCGTCTCGGGCAGGTGGCGGTGGCAGAATTTCAGCAGCGAGCCACCGCCCAGTCCCACCATCAGGATGTGCTTGGGACGCGGCACGAACAGGGTGAAGCACATCATGGCGCGCGCATAGCGCAGCAGCAGATGGTCGGGGCGCGACAGCAGCATTTCGCTCTGGATCATGCCTGGCTGGAATTCCAGGCGGCGCCGGTCGCCACAGGTATGCACCTGGGGCGCGCGCAGGGCAGGTAATTTGAGATCCGGCATAGGACGACTTCGCTGAGTGGACTGGGGAAGATGCTTTGTTGCATTCAGAGAAATCTGATAAGCTTCCCGTGAGCATACCCGATTAATCCGCGCCGAGCATGCGTATATGCATATGACGCGCGGCGGCACGGCCGCGCAGTCGGGCACCATGGAGACAAGCATGTTTTTGGATCACCCCATCATTACCGCGACGAACAGTTTTACCGAGCCTGACCGCATCGAGCGGCTGACGCGCGTATATGGTTATGCGGCGGCGCTGGCCGACGTGGCCGCCAACTTCGGATTCATTGAAAAAGTGGCGCAGATCCATGACCACAAGGGCACCCTCATCGTGTTCTGGCATGAGGCGCCCAGTGATGTGGAAAAGCAGTATTTCGTGCAGGCGTGGGCCAGCAAGGTCGGCGACGGCAGCACGAATGTCGAACACGAAATCTGACCTGGCGCGCCGCGCCTGCGCATCGATAACGTAGCCCATGGATATCAAGACTCTGGTACTGGCCCTGGCGCTCGGCAACCTGAGCCTGTGCGCGGCCCTGTTCTTCTTCGAGTATGAGCGCAAGAAGTCGCTCAGCCTGTCCACCTGGGCGGTAGCCAAGCAGTGCCAGGCCGTGGCCTGGTGTTTGCTGTATTTCCGCGGCGTCTTGCCCGATATGCTGTCCATCTTGCTGGGCAACAGTCTGCTGTTTGCCGGCATGGCGCTGGACGCGGGCGCGCTGTGGCAGGCGGCCGGGCGCAGCGGCTGGCGCCGCTATGTATTGCCGGCGCTGGGCTTGTCGGTGGCGCTGTTTGCCGCCTGCTACCTGTTTAATATGGCGCCGCTGCTGCGCAGTGCCGGCGGCTCGCTGATCGTGGCCGGCTTTTTCCTCGCCGGCGTAGCCGCGCTGTGCCTCAAATGGCGCGAGGCGAGCATGCTGCGCCGCTTCCTCGTCGTCAGCATGGGCCTGCTGTCGCTGCTGATCGCCGCGCGTGGCGTGCTCGCCGCCGCCGTGCCGGATGTCGACGCCGAGCTGCTGCAGCTGGCCGGTTTTGGCGCCCTGTACCTGATGATGCTGACGAACGCCTTCGGCTACCTGCTGCTGTCGCGTGAAAAACTGGGCGGCGAACTGGCGCGCCTGGAGGTGCACGATGCGGCCACGGGCGTGCCGAACCGGCGCGGCTTTTACCAGGCGCTGGTGCCGTGGATGGCGCTGGCGCGCCGGCCCGGCTTGCCGACGGCCCTGGTGGTGCTCAATATCGACCATTTCAAGCGCGTCAACGACAGCTATGGCCATCCGGTGGGCGATGCGGTGCTGAAAACCATCGTCGACACGTGCCGCCAGCAATTGCGCGACAGCGACCTGATGGGTCGCCTGGGCGGCGCCGAATTTGCCATCCAGCTGCCGCGCACGACCTTGGCCGATGCGCTGATGGTGGCCGAGCGTATCCGCGCCGCCGTCGAAGTGCTGCCGGTCAAGACGGAACGCGCCGTGCTGCAGCTGACGGCCAGCCTGGGCGTGACCACCATCCGCGCCGAGGACAGCACCGTCAGCCTGTTCAAGCGGGCCGACGAGGCGCTGCAGGCGGCCAAGCAGGCCGGCCGCAACAGGGTGGTGGAAGCGCAAGGCGCCAGCACCCTGGAGATGTAAATCGGCTTACTTTTTGCGCGAGCCCAGCCAGCTGGGTTCCTTGCCGCATTCCTTGCTCAGGAACAGGGCGTCGAGGCCGGGATCGCAGCGCCGGTCAGGCGCCTTCATCGGCTCGACGGTGAGCCATTCGCTTTTGGGCAGGATCTTTTCTTCGCGCGGCGCCACCGGTGGCGCGGGCGGCAGGCTGTCTTGCCACTTTGACTCAGCGGCAGGCGCAGGCGGGGTGGCCCAGTTCGCGTCAACCTGCGCTGGCGGCGTGTCCGCGTGTGCGGCGGCGCACAGCAGGCTGCCGGCGAAGAAGAAGGTGCGCATGGCCGTGTTGTTTATTGAAATCAAGGTCTGTCCCTGGTCGTTGCCGGTAAGGCGTACCCTGCAGTATGACGGCGGCAGCAAGCAACAAGACAAGAAAATTGCAACGGCATGTTACCAGGCAGGCCATGCTGGCCGCCGGCACGCCGAACATGTGCATTCTCTAACTTTCATTTAAGCTAGGCAAGTTATGCTGTGGGGTGCACGCTCGGCCCCTCTTGTCGTCCGCACCGCAGTTCCCCTTTTTTACTCTTGCCAGGCCCATAATGAAAATGCTCAAATCTCTGCCTGTATGGCCGCTTGCCGCCCCCCTTGCCGGCTGGCTGTTCCTGTTCGGTTCCACCTTCAATGTCGGCGGCTACTATCAGATCCTGCTGGTGGCTGGCCTGATCGGCAGCGTGCTGGCCGCCGTGTACCACGCGGAAGTGGTGGCGCACCGCATCGGCGAACCGTATGGCACCCTGGTGCTGGCGCTGGCCGTGACCCTGATCGAGGTGGCGCTGATCGTCTCGCTGATGCTGGCCGGCGGGCCGGAAACGACGGGGCTGGCGCGCGACACCGTGTTTGCCGCCATCATGATCATTTTGAACGGCATCGTCGGCATCTGCCTGCTGCTGGGCGCCGGGCGCCACCGCGAGCAGACCTTCGGCCTGCTGGGCGTGAGCGCGTCGCTGGCCACCCTGGCGGCCATCGCCATCCTGACGCTGGTGCTGCCGAATTACACCTCCAGCGCCGCCGGCCCGTATTACAACTCCAGCCAGCTCATTTTCATCGCCGTCATCTCGCTGGTCCTGTACGGTACTTTCGTGCTGGTGCAGACGGTGCGCCACCGCGATTACTTCCTGCCCAAGGAAGCCGTCGGCGACGAAGAGGTGCATGCGGCGCCGCCCACGCCCACCGTCGCCTGGGTCAGCGCCGGCGCGCTGCTGGTGTGCCTGGGCGCCGTGGTGCTGCTGGCCAAGTCGCTGGCGCCCGCGCTGGAGACGGCGATTGCCGCCATGGGTGCGCCAAAGACCCTGGTCGGTATCGTCATCGCCGCCATCGTGCTGCTGCCCGAAGGCCTGGCCGCCGTGCGCGCGGCGCGTGCCAACCGCCTGCAAACGAGCTTGAACCTGGCCCTCGGCTCCGCCCTGGCCAGCATCGGCCTGACGATTCCCGCCGTGGTGGTGGTGTCGCTGGCCACGGGCCTGACGATCACCCTGGGACTCGATATCAAATCCACAGTGCTGCTGCTGCTGTCGCTGATGGTGGCCACCCTGTCGCTGGGCACGGGCCGCACCACGGTCATGCAGGGCAC
The DNA here is from genome assembly GCF_003096775.1 of Janthinobacterium sp. 78. NCBI lineage: Bacteria > Pseudomonadati > Pseudomonadota > Betaproteobacteria > Burkholderiales > Oxalobacteraceae > Janthinobacterium > Janthinobacterium sp. 78. The sequence goes on from NZ_QENT01000001.1 coordinate 2,685,444, forward strand.
CGTGCACCTGGTGATTTTCGCCGTGTACCTGTTCACCACCATCGTCCCATAAGCCGTCGCACGGCTGCCGTTTTGTCACAATCCTGTCACGCCGCTGTCATACGATGGGGGTAGTGTGGTAGGATTTTTAAATCGTTTAAATGATTTATATAGTTTAGTAACTGATTTTGCCAACTTTTTCAGTTGGCACAGCAATGACATGACAAGAGGCCAGTATGTATGCAGCGGTGGACCTGGGGTCCAACAGTTTTCGTTTACACGTCGGCAAGCATGATGGCGACACCATACGCGTGGTCAAGAGCGTGCGCGACCCGATACGCCTGGCCGCCGGCCTGGACGCCAATGGCGACCTGACCGAGGCGGCCATGCAGGGGGCGCTGGCGTGCCTGCAGCGCTTTCGTGCCATCCTCGCGGGCTTCGAACTCGATGCCGTGCGCGTGGTGGCCACCTCGGCCATGCGCGTGGCGCGCAACGGCGCCGTCTTCCTGCCGCTGGCCGAGCAAGCCATCGGCTACCCGATCGAGATCATCTCGGGCGAGGAAGAGGGGCGCTTGATCTACATGGGCGTGGCCAATGCGCTGGCCATTCCCGGCGAACGCCGGCTGGTGATGGATATCGGCGGCGGCTCGACCGAACTGATACTGGGGCGCGGCAACGATATCGAGCGCGTCGAGTCGTTCAGCCTGGGCACCGTCAAACAAAGCCTGTCGTTCTTCATCGGCGGGCGCATCGATGCGCCGTCGTTCGAGGCGGCCATCCTGTCGGCGCGCAGCCACTTCGAGGATGCGGCACCGCCGTACCGCCCGCAGCACTGGAAGACGGCCTACGGCTCTTCCGGCACCATCCGCACCATCGCCGACATCATCGTTCGCAACAAGCTCGGTGATGGCTTGCTGTCTGGTGTCAGCCTCGACGCGCTGGCACGGCGCTTCATCGAACTCGGTCACACCAGCCGCATCGACATGCCGGGCTTGCGCCCCGATCGCGCCAGCACCATCGTCGGCGGCCTGGCCATCTTGATCGGCCTGTTCCGCGAACTGGCCATTCCCGTCATGACGCCGATCGAGGCTGGCCTGCGCATGGGCGTGATGTGGGATTTGTACCTGCGCTCGACCAAGCGCGACCGCCGCGAACAGTCGGTGCAGGGCTGCATGGAGAAATTCCATATCGACCAGCAGCGTGCCGGCCGGGTGGCCGAGCAGGCGCTGGCCATGTATGCGCAGCTCAAGCCCACCTCAGACGCCCTGGTGAAATGCCTGCGCTGGAGCAGCCTGCTGCACGAAGTGGGCCTGGCCGTGTCGCAGACGGGCTACCACAAGCACGCCTCCTACATCGTGGAAAACGCGGACTTGCCCGGTTTTACCACGCGCGAACAGAAGACCATGAGCCGCTTGATCCTGGCGCAGAAGGGCAACTTGCGCAAGATCGGCGAAGTGCTGTCCGACCCCGATTTCGCCAAGGCCGTGCTGGCGCTGCGCCTGTCGATTCTGCTCATGCATGCACGTATCGAAGCCGATTTCAGCGAACTGCGCTTGCGCATGAAGAGCCGCATCGAGCTCGACATCAAGCGCGGCTGGGTGGCGCACCATCCCACCGTGTCGTTCTGGATCGAGAAGGAGCAGGAATTCTGGGATGAGGTCGGCGTCGATTTCACCATCCGTGCCAGCGCCTAGGAGGTCATGCCGTGCGCATGGCTTGATGTGCAGCAAGCAAGATTTAAAAAAAGAGTATATATTGTTTATATTATTTATTAGATTGGAAAATTCATGACCAAAACCGTCCCAGTGAAAAAAGCCGACAGCGCGCCCGTATCGATGTTCCCCACCAGCGCCTCGATCAATGCGGCAGCCGCCAAGGCCGCCCCGGCCGCCAAGCCTGCCGCGAAACCGGTAGCCAAACCGGTGGCCAAGGCCGCCGCCAAGCCAGTGGCCGCCAAAGCCGCCGCTGCGAAGCCGGCGGCAGTCAAGCCCGTTGCCGCCAAGCCTGCGGTAGCCAAGGCACCCGTCGCCAAACCGGCGGCCAAGGCCGTCGTGGCCAAACCAGCTGTGGCCAAGCCAGTCGCCAAAGCCGCTGCCAAGCCGGCCGCCAAGGTTGCTGCGAAACCAGTCGCCAAGGCCGTCGCCAAGCCGGTAGCAAAAGCCGCCGTCAAACCGGTAGCCAAAGCGGCCGCCAAGCCAGCTGCCGCGAAAAAAGCGCCTGTCGCCAAGGTCGTCGCCGTCAAGGAAAAAGCCCGCAAGCCGAAACTGGTGCGCGACAGCTTCACCATGCCGGAAGCGGAATATGAAGTCCTGGGCCAGGTCAAGAAAGCGTGCCTGAAGGCCGGTTTCGAGATCAAGAAAAGCGAATTGCTGCGCATCGGCGTGGCGCTGATCAGCCAGATCGACCTGGCGACCCTGCAAAACGTGCTGGCCGGCTTGCCGCAGTTGAAAACGGGCCGTCCGAAGAAGGATTGATGGCGCCAGCGGAGGGGGCGCGCGCCCCCTCGCTTGCCCATTCTGGTTTACCATGGGGCCTGTGATAGTTCCCCCATGGTTGCCATGTCAGAAGAAATCAGTATTGAACGCGCCGGCTTCGTCGAGCGTGCCATCGTTCGCCACCGCGCGGGCCAGTCCACCGATGCCATCGACCACGTTGCCGAGGAAATTCCCGTGGCGCTGGTCTTCAATGGCATTTCCCACGTCGTCATGATGGCCACCCCGCGCGACCTGGAAGCGTTCGCGTATGGCTTCGCGCTGACGGAAGGCGTGGTGGCAACGGCTGCCGCCATCTTCGACTGTGAAGTGTTCCTGCGCCCTGATTCCGCCGAAGTGTCCTTGAGCATCGCGCAGGAGGATTTCGTGCGCCTGAAGGACCGGCGCCGCCAACTGACGGGCCGCACCGGTTGCGGCGTGTGCGGCATCGACAGCATCGACATGCTCGACTTGCAGCCGCAAGCGCTGCCGCCATCCCTGATCCAGGTCGACCTGCCGGCCGCGCTGGCGCGCGCGTCGAGCGGCTTGCGCGAACACCAGGTGCTGATGCAGGCAACGGGCGGCGTGCATGCGGCCGCCTGGTGCACGCCCGACGGCGATATCGTGCATGTGTTCGAGGATGTCGGCCGACACAATGGTCTCGACAAGCTCATTGGCCACCTCGCGCTGCACGCTGTCGACATGCGGCGCGGCTTCGTGTTCCTGTCCAGCCGCGGCAGCTACGAGCTGGCGCGCAAGGCGGCGCGCATGCAAATTCCCCTGCTGGCGACCATTTCCGCCCCCAGCTCGCTGGCCATTTCCATCGCCACGCAGGCGCGCATGAAACTGGTGGGCTTTTGCCGCCAGGATGCTTTCGTCGACTATACGCCCGGCATCACGCTGTAAGCGGCGTTTTCACTGACGGCGCCGGCGAGTGTGGTAAATGCGCACGCTCTTCCCCTGACATTGACTTGCGTCATGGAAATGACATTCGGCTGTCATTTCCCTGACATATTAGACAAGTACGCTGGAGTCGTCTTGATCACAGGGGATGAAACCATGCAAAACATAGTCGCATCAAACGAAGCCAAGGCCCGGCCGGTTCAACTGGTGCTGAGCCAGGCTACTACCGCAGCCGAATTGCGCGAAGTCCAGCGTTTGCGTTACAAGGTGTTTATCGAGACCATGGGATTGAGCTCGCTGGCGAATGCCGATGGCCTCGACAGCGATGAATTCGACGCGCATTGCGATCATCTGATCGTGCGCGATGCCGATACCCTGAAAGTGGTGGGCACCTACCGCGTGCTGAGCGCGGCCAAGGCGGCCAAGATCGGCCGGCTGTATGCGGAAAATGAGTTCGACCTGAGCCGCCTGAAAAACCTGCGCGGCCGCATGGTCGAAGCGGGCCGCGCCTGCATCCATCCGAAATACCGGGGCGGCAGCGTGATCATGCTGCTGTGGTCCGGCCTGGCCGAGTACATGCGCCGCGAGCGCTGCGACTACCTGGTCGGCTGCGCCAGCATCAGCCTGGCCGATGGCGGGCATAACGCCGTTGCCGTGTACCAGGCGCTGGCGGAAAAGCACATGGCCCCAAGCGAATACCGCGTCACGCCGCACCTGCCTTTTCCCATCCACCAGGTGGAAGCGGCGCACAAGCCGCAAGTGCCGCCGCTGATCAAGGGCTATCTGCGTTCGGGCGCCTGGATTTGCGGCGAACCGGCGTGGGACCCTGATTTCGAAAGCGCCGACATGTTCATGATGATGCCGCTGGCGAATCTGGACGAGCGCTATGCGCGCCATTATGGCGTGGTGCCTGGCTAAGGCTAATGCCGGGGAGTGAGGACTGCAGCTGGTTGGCCAGCGCCTGCACGGCGCTGCGCAAGCCGCTGCGCAAGCCGGTCTGCGCGCTGTCGGGCGGCAGCAGGTCGAGCAGGAAGCGCAGCGGCAGCATGATCGCTTCGGGTTCGCCGATGCTGCCGTGGCGCCGCACGGCGTCGTGGTACAGGGCCAGGAAGGCGGCGCGCGCGGGCGCGTCGAAGGGCTGGCCGTCCGGCACTTGCCACAGGGCCGCCAGCAGGGCGGCGCGCACGGGGGCGCCGGCATCGATGGCGCGGTGTTCGTCCGCGTGGCGCTGGCGCGCATGGGCGATGGCGTCGTGCAGCAAGTCGCCCAGTTGCGCATCGAGTGCGCGCCAGGCGTCGCTGTCGCCATGGGCTTTCAACAGCAGGGCACCCGCCAGCACCTGAAAAATCAGGTCGCAGTCGGCCACGCCGCTGCGCCGCCGCGCTTCTTCCAGCGCCCCCAGGCAGGCATCGCTCATGGCGCGCAGCGCCGGCGCGCCGGAGTTCCCCCCGGCGCAGGCCAGGCGTGCCTGCAAGGCCCAGTAGCGTCCCAGCAGGGCCAGGCGCTGCGCCGTGGGCGCCAGCGCCACCAGCAGGTCGATATGCTGTTTTCCGTCCTCTAGCAACTGGCGTCCCTGCGCCATATCCGGCACCACCGGCACCTCGATGCCGGCGCCCGCATCGAGGCCACACAGGGCCGCGCCCTGGCGTATCTCCAGTTCCGCCCAGTGCGCCAGCGCGTGCAAGCCCACCTTGCCGTCGGCCGCGCTGTGCGCCGCCCGGTAGTGTTCGATGGCGCGCAGGGTGTTCTCCAGTCCCCCCAGGCCGGCGCGCGTGGCCGCCATGTTTTCGCGGATGTCGGCGCAGCCGAAGAAGCGCGTGCGCACGGCTTGCTCGATGCTGGCCAGCTTTTCCTCGATGGCGGCGCGGCGCGCCGCATCGGCACCCGCCAGGCGTGCATGCAGGGTTTCCAGGTCGGCCAGCAGGTGGCCGTGGTAGTGGTAGTCGGGCGCCTGCCAGGGCCGGCTCTGGGTATTCGGAAAGCGGTAGCGGTCGTCGCCATATGCCTGGTAGGCGCCCCAGGTGTTCGAGGCCGGGAACTGCAGATACGCCGCCTCGCGCGCCAGGCGCACGGCGTCGCCGAAGTATTCGCCGCTCAGCATGGCGTGATAAAAGCTGTGCGCGAAGATGCTGGCCGCCTGGTCGTCGATGCGCCAGCCGGCCGCGATCACCGCCTGCGAGCCCATTTCAATGAAGGCCGTGGCCAGGCTGGCGGCCAGTTTCGACCACGGCGCGATGGCGTCCGGGCGCATGTCGCCCAGGTGGCAGCAATTGATGAAGACGAATTGCGGCACGCGTTTCAGCTTGCTCACCTGCGCCGCCGTCAGGCGCGTCTTCGGCCCCAGCACCAGGCCCGTATGGGCGATGCCGGGGCCGGCCACTTCGCCGTGGCCGGCCAGGTGGATGGCGAAATAGCGCTCGTCGAACAGGTGCACCAGCACGCGCTGCGCCTGCGGGCGCAGCAGCTCGCGCACCTGGTAGCCGTACGCGCCGAACATGCGCGCCACGTCCTGCGCCTCGGCTTGCGCGGCGGGCAGCTCGGGCAGGCCGGAATCGGTGTCGCCGATCACCAGCACGCTGTTGCTGGGCGGGCTGGTGGCGGGCGGCTGTTCGCGCAGGCTGGCCAGCTGGCGCACCATGCCGATGCGCGTCGACAGCGGGCTTTCCTCGCTGCCCGCCTCGTCGCGCATCAGCTCCCACGGGTAGATGGCGGCACTCTGGTCGACGGCCAGGATCAGGCCGCGCATCTCGGGGATGGCCGCCTTCAGCCCATTCGGCAGCATCAGTTCGTACAGCGCGCGCGACAGGCCCGGCTGGTCGGTGGTGTTGTCGGTGGCGTCCATGATCAGGCCATCGACGGCCTGGCGCTGGTTCGGCTCCTCGTCGACGCTGTTGTGGGCGCGGTCCGTCAGCACGGTGAAGCGCAGGGCGCCGGAGAGGTCCGCGGCGACGATCTGCACGCGGCGCCAGCCATTGTCGCCGCTCAGGCTGGGCAAGATGCGCCGGTAGCCGCCCGGGCTGTGGCGGATGCGCCGCTCGAACGTGAAGCTGCCCTGGTAGCGCGCTTCGGCCATGATCTGCTCGATGGCCACGGCGGCGGCGATGGCGCGCGCCTCGGACTGTTCATAGATGGCGATGTGGCCGATGCGGCACGCCATGCCAGCGTCTTCCAGGCGCCGGTTGGCGCTGCGCACGCCGTCGATCAGGGCCCGCGCGCACAGGGCGATGCTCAAGCCGCCATAGCCGGAACCGGACAACAGGCTGGCCACGCGCAAGCCGTGTGCGCCCATTGGCGGCGCAACCGCATGGCCGGCTGCGCGCACCTGCAGACAGACGCACGCGTATTCGAGCAGGCCGCCGGCAAAGGCGCGTGCCAGTTCGCCAGGCGTCAGTTCGCCCAGCGCGCCCAGGCCGATGACGATGGCGCCGCCGGGCCGGCGCGCCGCATCGGGCTGCAGCACCACCAGGGCAGAGTCGGGACGCTGCGGGAAGCGCCCCAGCGCGTGGATTTCCTGCAGCTTGCCGGCCAGCAGGCGGTCGAGAAAACTCATGCTGCCGCGCAGCGACTCGTAGGCGTAGCAGCCGCTCATGACGGGCGCGTCGGCCGAGGCCATGCTGCCGTGGATGACGGATAGGCTCAGCTGCGGCGCGCGGCTCTCGGCCGCGCTGGCGGGGCCGGCGGCGCCGAGGGCTGCGTCGAGCAGTTCCTGCGGCTGCGGGTACAGCGGCCGCGCAGCGGGAGCGTACGCGCGGAAGCGCGGTGGGGCGCCGCCAGGCGCGTGCGGCGGGCGCCGGGACAGGCCCGCGCCCTGGCCGCTGTCGAGCAGTTGCGCGATGGCCGGGTAGGTTTCTTTTTGCAGCAGCAGGTCGCCATGCGCCAGCGGCAGGTAGCACGCTTCCACGCCGTCCGGCACCGCGCCTTGCCAGGCCGTGCGGCCATCGCCGTCCGGCGACCAGGCCGTCTCGATGCCGCCGTCGCGCAGGCGCAGCGCCACCGGCGTGTCGGCGCAGCCGGCCAGGTAGCTGCAATGGCGGGCATCGGGCGGGGCGGCCTCCAGCAGGGCCACGGTGGCGCGCGCCGCCGCCAGCGCTGGCGCCTCGGGCGCTTGCCAGCCGTCGGGCAGGCCCGCTTGCGCGTCGCCGGCGGCCAGTTGCACCCAGGCGTCGGCATCGAAATAATCGATGCTGCCGGCCACCTGCGGCTGCGGCCACGGCAGCATCTCCAGCACGCCGGGAAAGGCGCGCACGAAGCCGAGAAACTGGCGCCGCGTGTGCTTCCAGCCGATCCAGCAGGCCAGCATCCGCACCAGCGGATCGCGTCCCAGCAGTACTTGCACCATCGCTTGCGTGCCCCGGTTGGCCGTGCCCACCTGCAGCAGGCGGCTGCCGGGCAGGGCGCCGAAGCGCTGCCAGCGGTCCTTCAATGCCAGGCGCGCCACCAGCCCGCCCATACCGTGGGCAACGATGCGCAACGGTTGTCCGCGCTGTTCGGCGTCGTGCATGGCCTCGTCCAGCACGGGCAGGAAGGCGTTGCCGGAGTGCTGCAGCGACAAACGCCAGTCATACGTAAAGGGCCGCACTTCCTGGCTTTGCGCGAGAAAGCGGGCCAACGGCTCGTAGCACGACTCGATCCAGCCGGCGCTGACGATGTGCGGCTGGCCCACGGCCAGGCGCTCGATGCGCCCTTCGACCAGGTTGACGGGGTCGAACCAGATGCGGTTGCTGCCCACTTGCAGATGGCTGCCCATGATATCGGGCAGCAGCAGCACGATGGGGGCGTGCGTGCGCCGCTTCGGCACTTCCCCGCCGCGTCCCAGCGCGCCGTGCTCGATGCCGGCCAGCGGCTGGTAGGCGCTGTCGTCGCCCGTCAGCGCCTGCACTGCCGCCATGCCGGACGCTGCGCGCTCGAAGTAGTTCAGGTGGTGCGTCTGCGGCCCGCGCAGCAGCAGTTGCCGCACCGGCGTGCTGCGCGTGGCGCCGCCGGCCATCGAGGCGCAATTGACCACCAGATCGTTCTGGCCGCCGTACAGCTGGTCGCCGAGGCAGTCGCCCAGCCAGCCCAGCAAGCCTTCGCCGCTGCACGCGCCGGCCAGCACGTGCAGCGGGCTGGCCACGCGCACGTCGGGCGCGTTGAGCAGCGCCACCAGGGGCGAGTCGGGCATCATCGCTTCCAGGCCCGGCAGGATGCGCGCGTCGCAGCGCTGCTGCACCACTGCCAGCAGGAAGGCCATGCCGCCATCGGGCACATCGTCCTGCGGCAGAAGGTTGCACATCACGCTGGCCCAGCGGTCGAGCCGGCCCGACATCAAGGTGGTGCCGCGTGCCGGGCAGGCCACGCGCACGAAGCGGGTGATGCGGATGGCGCGCGTCTTCAACTCCTCGCCCAGTGCGCGCAGGCGCGCCGCATCCGCTTCGTGGCCGGCGCGTGCGCCCAGCCGTGCCTGCGCCGTGAAGTGGTCGATATCGTGGCTGTTGAACGCTTCGCCGCCCACCGTGTTTTCGCTCAGCCGTTCCAAGCCGTCGCCAGCCAGGTCGACGGCGCCGCGGCTGTCGATGCGCTGCGCGCGCGCCAGCAATTCGCCCACCAGGCCGCCGCGCGAATGGGCCAGCAGGTGCAGCACGGCACCGTGCGGCAACTGGCGCACGAGGGCCAGCGCGTTCTCGATGGGGCTGTCGCTGAGGCTGCGGTGCTCGTAGCCGTAGATGCGGTTGCCGTATTGCGCCGCCAACTGCGGCGCCAGGCCATTGCGCCACAGGCCGCCAAAGCTGCGCTGGGTCGACGAGGCCGTGCCATGCAACAGCAGCAGCACCGGTTCCGGCCCGGCGGGCACGCTGGCGACGGCTGTCATGCTGCCCGCTTCGATGCCGCAGCGGTACAGGCCCAGGCGCTGCTCCAGCTGGCGGTCCTGGAAGGCGCCCGCCGCCGCCAGCGCCGTCATGGCGGCGGCGCCGCAGCGGTACACGCGCACGGCCCGCAGCATCCAGGCGCCCAGGCCATCGCGGCTGGCGCCGGGCGGCAGGCGCGCCGCCTGCGGGCGCAAGGCCAGCCCCACCTCGATGCTGGCGGGCGCGCCGTCGCGTGCCGCCGTGGCCGGCCCCAGGTAGCGTGGCAGGTCCAGGCTGCTCGCCAGCAGCGAACTGCCGTCGCACAGCAGCAGTTGCACCACGTCGGCCGGACCGATATCGAGTGCCGTGCGGCAACTGCCGATGCCGCGCGCGCCTGACAGCACGTGGGTTTCGGCATGCCAGCCGGGCGCGGCGGGGCAGTCGCCGGCGTTGGCGAGGGGATCGCGCGTGAGCGTCAGGCGCAGCACGGGCGGCGCAAGAGGGTCGCTGGACATGCGGTTGGGATCACTGGTTAAAAGCTGACCTTGATGCCTGCGGAGACTATGCGTGTTGTGTCAGATCAAGTTTGAGTGGAAATGCTGGCTGGCAGGGGGAATGCGCAGTGAAAGCGGGGATGGCGCTGGAGCGGGTGGGCAGAGAAACGGTCAGCATGGTTTGGGCTGGGTCTCTTCGCTATCGTGCTCGGATGTGCTGCGGTGAGCGAACTACGCGAATTGTATGGCAAAAGTTCATGGCGCCGGGAACCTGGGTGCCTGGCATGGCATTACAACAGCGGGTCATTCAATGGACTGGCGTGGCGGACAGTTCCTTCAGTTCGCGGATGGTGATGTCCGACTTTTCATGCATGCGCAATAAAATCGTTGCACCGACCGACAGTTTGCCGTGACGAATCTTGCTGATGATGGGAGGCTGGACTTCCAGAACACGGCACAGTTCCGCATCATTTTTCAGGTTCATCTTCTCGATCAGGGTATCGAGCAGCTTGTTGGGCACAAAACTCGATGGTTCGAGCGCACGCGCCCGGTTCATCGCTTCAATCATTTCCAGCTTCTTTTGGCGAACGTTCATTTACTCCTCCTTCAGGTTATGCAAGGGACGAGACCACTGTATGTGGTCCCAGCTATAGTTCGTCATCGCAGTAAGGCTCTCCGGGTGACGTGATACCATTCGCGTTACAACATTGATAACCAGGCAAGTGTTTTCAATAATACTACGATAACAAAACTTGTGAAAGATGGTCAGTTAAATTAACTGATTGTTTGATCAATTTGGTTGACGGTTGTTGTATTTTGTAAGCCGTTTTTCGTCAGGATCATGGTTCTGTCCGCCATTTCGGCGGCGGCCAGCGAATGCGTGACCATGATCGCGCAACTGCCGTTGGCCTTGATTTCGGCGCGCAGCAATTGCAGGATGCTGTGCGCCGTATCGGGATCGAGGTTGCCGGTCGGCTCATCGGCCAGCACCAGCGCCGGCTTGTGCACGAGTGCGCGGGCAATGGCCACGCGCTGCATTTCGCCGCCCGACAATTGTTGCGGAAAGTCGCCGCCGCGTCCGCCCAGGCCGACCGCTTCGAGCATGCTGGCGGCACGCTCCTGAGGCAGTCCGTTGAGTAGCAGCGGCAGGGCCACGTTTTGCAGCAGGGTCAGGTGCGGCAAGACGTGGAAGGCCTGGAAGATAAAGCCCATGCGGGCGCGACGCAGCCGGGTGGCGGCGGCGTCATCGAGGCTGGACATGGCGATGCCGTCCACCAGGATAGGGTGCGCTTCGGCACCCGCATCGGGCGTATCGAGGCCGGCGATCAGGTTCAGCAAGGTCGACTTGCCGACGCCCGAGTCACCCATGATGGCAATGAATTCACCTGCCTTGAAGCGGCAGGAAATGTTGGCCAGCACGGGACGGGCATGGGCATAGGACTTCGACAGATGGCGCAATTCGAGCATGGTGATCTTGATTAATAACGGCTATCGTAAAGGGAGGCACGCGGGGGAGAGGGGGGCCTGGGAACTGCAAAGGGGCGCGGATTGATTGGCCGGCAATGTGTAGTATACGACAGGATTATCATTTTTGCTGGGCAATACCCATTTTGTGTACACACTGCTCGTTTGATCTTACGTTACCTGTCGCACGGCTGGCTTGTGCGGATTCCGCTATGATGGGAAAAAGTCATCGGCAAAGGCGCCCGCAAACCGCTATGGCAGGGGCGGCGCCCGGTGGCTGACCGCGCAAGCCCTTCGTGAACCTTGATAGACGACGCCAGCCCATGACCATGCCACTCGCACAACAGCAGTCAAATTTGTCTCCCGCCAGCAACGTCCGAGTGGCCAGCGCCACTCCTGCCACGATAGTCGAGATCAGCAGCGGCCTGCTGGCGCGCGCGGCCTGGACCTCGCCCAAGTACCTGTACGACGCGCTGGGTTCGAAACTGTTCGAGGCCATTTGTGCCTTGCCCGAGTATTATCCGACGCGCACGGAGGCGGCCATCTTCGCCCGTCACGGCGCCGAGATCGCGCATGCCGTGGGGCCGGGCAGCACCCTGATCGACCTCGGTGCGGGCAATTGCGCCAAGGCCGCCAGCCTGTTCCCTCTGCTGCACCCGGCCCAGTATGTGGCCGTGGATATTTCCTATGACTTTCTGAGTGAATCGCTGAGCCGGCTGCAGCAGCGCTTTCCGCACATCGAGATGACGGGCCTGGGCCTGGATTTCTCCAGCCGCCTGGACTTGCCCGACAGCGTGCGCGAGGCGCGGCGCTTGTTCTTCTATCCCGGCTCGTCGATCGGCAATTTTGCGCCTGAGCAAGCGACCGCCTTTTTGCGCCGCCTGCGCGCGAATGCGGACGGCGATGGCGGCTTGCTGATCGGCGTCGACCTGATCAAGGATGATGCCATCCTCGACGCCGCCTATGACGATGCGCTGGGCGTCACGGCCGCCTTCAACCTGAACATGCTGCGCCACGTGAACGGCCTGATCGGCGCGGACTTCGACGTGCGCGCCTGGCAGCACCACGGCTTTTTCAACGCCGACGAGCGCCGCGTCGAAATGCACCTGGAAGCGCGCAGCGAACAAGTTGTCCATTGGAAAGGTGGCCAGCGGCGTTTCGCGAAAGGCGAGCGCATCCATACGGAAGACAGCTATAAATACACGCGCGCAAGCTTCGTCGGCTTGCTGGAGCAGGCGGGGTTTTCCACCGTACAAGTCTGGACGGACCCGCAGCAGTGGTTTGCCGTCATTTACGCCCGTGTAATTAGAGACTGAAGGCGACGATGCTGATCGATCACTTTAACAAGGTGCGCCAGCACTCGCTGCGCCTGGCCGAACCCTTGTCCGACGAGGATTGCGGCGCCCAGTCGATGCCGGACGCCAGTCCCGTGAAATGGCATCTGGCGCATACCACCTGGTTTTTCGAAACGTTTATTCTGGAAAGCATGGAAGCGGCGTTCGCGCCGTTCCATCCCGCCTTCCGCGTGCTGTTCAATTCCTACTACAACGGCGTGGGCGAGAAGCATCCGCGTGCCCAGCGGGGCTTGCTGACGCGCCCCGGCATGGCGCAGGTGCGCGCCTACCGGATCGATGTCGATGCGCGCATCGCCCGCCTGCTGGCGAGCGAACTGGCGCGCGACGAGCGCGAACGCCTGAGCATGCTGCTGGCGCTGGGCCTCGAACACGAGCAGCAGCACCAGGAGTTGCTGTTGACGGACGTGAAACACTTGCTGGCGCAGAGCGCGCTGTTTCCCCCTTATCTTGACAACGCCGCGCCGCCAGCGCCGCCAGCTGCGCAGCCCACGGCCTGGCTCGCGTTTGACGGCGGCCTGGCGCAGATCGGCCATGCGGGCGACGGTTTCTGCTTCGACAATGAATTACCGCGCCATCCGCAATACGTGGCGCCGTTCGAGCTGGCCACTGCGCTGGTGACGAATGGCGAATTTCTCGCCTTCATCGAGGCGGGCGGCTACCGCTCGGCGCATCTATGGCTGGCCGAAGGCTGGGACTGGGTGCGCAGCGCGCAACTGGCATGTCCGCTGTACTGGCAGCGCGATGAGGCGGGGCACTGGCATGAATTCACTTTGTTCGGGCTGCGCCCGCTCGACCTGCAGGCGCCGGCCACGCATTTGTCCCTGTTCGAGGCGGACGCGTATGCGCACTGGGCTGGCGCGCGCCTGCCGACGGAAGGGGAGTGGGAAGTGGCGGCGCAAGGCGTCGCCGTGCAAGTGGGCCAGCTGCATCCGGCCGCTGGTGGGCCGGCAGCGGGACTGCAGCAAATGTTCGGCCACTGCTGGCAGTGGACCAGCAGCAGCTACGCGCCATATCCCGGCTACCGCACGGCGCCCGGGGCGCTCGGTGAATACAACGGCAAGTTCATGCTGAACCAGTATGTGCTGCGTGGCTCGTCGTGCGCCACGCCGGCTGGCCATGCGCGCGCCAGCTACCGCAATTTCTTTCCGGCTGGTGCACGCTGGCAATTTTCCGGCATCCGCCTGGCACGCCAGGTGGAATAGCTGAACTAGTTCAAGCGCGGGGTGGACGTTGGCGCAGGGCGGGCTGGCGCCTTGCCGCCGGCGTTCTGCTCCAGCTTGAACTGGCTGACGAGGGTTTCCAGTTCGCCTGCCTGTTCATGCATGGCTGCCGCCGCTGCGGCTGCCTCTTCGACCAGGGCCGCATTCTGCTGCGTCGTCTGGTCCATCTGCATGATGGCGGCATTGATCTGCTCGATGCCTTCGCTTTGCTCGTGGTTGGCGACGCTGATTTCACCGACGATGGCGCTGACCCGGCCCACGCTGGCCACCACTTCATCCATCGTGGCGCCCGCCTGGCTGACCAGCTGCGCGCCCTGTCCCACGCGGTTGACGGAGTCGGCAATGAGTTCCTTGATTTCCTTGGCGGCCGCCGCCGAGCGCTGCGCCAGGTTGCGCACTTCGGTGGCCACCACGGCAAAGCCGCGTCCCTGTTCGCCGGCACGCGCCGCTTCCACTGCCGCGTTCAGGGCCAGGATATTCGTCTGAAAGGCGATGCCGTCGATGACGGCGATGATGTCGACGATCTTGCGCGAGGATGCATTGATGGCATCCATGGTGCCGATCACTTCCGCCATGGCCGTGCCGCCGCGCTGGGCGATGGTGGATGCCGAGCGGGCCAGGCTGTCCGCCTGGCGCGCATTGTCGCTGTTGCTGCGCACGGTGCTCGTCAGTTCGATCATCGACGAGGCCGTTTCTTCCAGCGCGCTTGCCTGCGCTTCCGTGCGGGCCGACAGGTCGGCATTGCCGCTGGCAATCTGGCTCGACGCTACGGCGATGGTGCCGGTGCCGCCACGCACTTGCCCGACGATGGTGGCCAGGCTGGTATTCATGTCGCGCAGCGCCTGCAGCAACTGGCCCGTTTCATCCTTGCCGTCGGCCACGATTTTACTGCTCAGGTCGCCTGCGGCCACGGCTTGCGCCACGCGCAGGGCATACGCGATGGGCGTGGTGATCGAGCGCGTGACCCACCAGGCAAAGAGCACGCCCAGCAGCAGCGCGGCCGTGCCCAGGCTGGCCATCAGCATATTCGCTGCTGTAATATTGTGCTGGATTTGCTGGCCGCCATGCACGACCACTGCGCGCTGCAGGTCGTTCAGCTGGTTCACCGTCTTTTGCAAGCGATTCAGGGCGGGCAGCGTATCGTCGCGCACATGCACGGCCGCTTCCGCGCGTTGTCCCGCCATCAGCAGCTTGTCGGCCTGGCTGAACGAGACGACATAGGCTTTGCGCTGCTGCTTCAGGGTAGCCAGCAGTTCCTTGCCTTCAGGCAGCACGATCAGACGGTCGAGGATGACCAGCGCATCGCTGATGGTGGCCTTGTTGGCATCGATTTCTCCATGGATGGCGTTGGCGCGGGCCGGATCTTCATGGATGAACAGTTCCAGAACGAGCGCCGCGTTCGAACGCGTGGTGCTGCGGATGGTGGCGATGGCGTCGGCCTTGGCCCAGTCTTGCTCGATGATGGACTCGCTGAGCCCGCCGATTTTGTCCAGGCGCAACAATCCCGTACCCACCAGCACTGCCATCAGCAGCAGCACCATGCCAAAACCGGCGCCCAGGCGCACGCCTATCTTCATATCCGTCAATTTCATACTGATTCCTTCGGTAGCTAATAATCTGTCTCCGCTGGTCTTATTATGAAACGATTATACGGTGCGTGATACTTCTTTTGCAGCAACAATTGCTATGGAGAAATGAAAAAGCGGCACGGCGATCAAGCCGTACCGCTTTTTTTCCCCTATGAGGGATGCCCGAGCTGCGTTCAGGCGGCGCTGGCCGCCACGTCGGCCGCTGTTGTTTTTTCAGCTTCCGTCTGCCCGATGCGGCGGTTCACGGCCGACAAGACAGCCTTGAACGAGGCGGTGACGATGTTGCTGTCGATGGCGGCGCCGAACAGGGTCGGACCATTATCGAGGCGCAATTCGACGTAGCACGCCGCTTGCGCGTTGGCGCCCGAGCCGATCGAGTGCTCATGGTAATCCATCAATTTGATGTCCAGGCCCAGCGCATTGACGAAAGCGTCGATGGGGCCGTTGCCGCCGCCCTGCAGGGCCAATGGCGTCTGGCGGTGCGACAGGCTGATGTCGATCTGCACGGACTCGTCGCTGCTGGTGTCTTCCACCATGCGGTGCGCGGCGTAGGCGTACGGCGCCGTCTGCTGCAGGTATTCCTTCTGGAAGATGTCATGGATATCGTGCGCGGCGATTTCGCGGCCCGTGGCGTCGGCCACGGCTTGCACGGCGCGCGAGAATTCGATCTGCAGGCGGCGCGGCAAGACCAGGCCGTATTCCTGTTCCAGCAAATACGCCATGCCACCCTTGCCGGACTGGCTGTTGACGCGGATCACGGCGTCGTAGCTGCGGCCCAGGTCGGCCGGGTCGATCGGCAGGTACGGCACTTCCCAGATGCTGTCCGGTTGTTGCTTGGCAAAACCCTTCTTGATCGCATCCTGGTGCGAACCGGAGAATGCCGTGAAGACCAGGTCGCCCGCATACGGGTGGCGCGGGTGGACGGGCAACTGGTTGCACTCTTCCACGCACTTGCGCACGGTATCGATGTCGGAGAAATCCAGGCCCGGATGCACGCCTTGCGTGTACAAATTCATCGCCAACGTGACGAGGTCGACATTGCCCGTGCGCTCGCCATTACCGAACAAACAGCCTTCCACGCGGTCGGCGCCCGCCATCACGGCCAGCTCGGCCGACGCGACGGCCGTGCCGCGGTCGTTATGCGGGTGCACGCTGATGATGATGGAATCGCGGCGTGCCAGCTTGCGCGACATCCATTCGATCTGGTCCGCATACACGTTTGGCGTGCTGCATTCCACGGTCGATGGCAGGTTGATGATCATCTTGTTGGCCGGCGTCGGCTTCCAGATGGCGCTGACGGCGTCGCAGATATGCTTGGAGAAATCGAGTTCCGTGGTGGAAAACGATTCCGGCGTGTATTCGAAGCCCCATTCCGTCTGCGGATGCTGCGCCACCAGCTGTTTGACCAGGGTGGTGCCGGTGGTGGCGATCTGCGTGATTTCTTCGCGCGACATGCCGAACACGACCTTGCGGAATACGGGCGCCACGGAGTTGTACAGGTGCACGATGGCGCGCTTGGCGCCGACCACCGATTCGACCGTGCGGCGGATCAATTCTTCACGCGACTGCGTCAGCACGATGATGGTGACGTCGTCCGGGATGCGCTTTTCATCCACGAGTTTACGCACGAAGTCGAAATCCGTCTGCGATGCCGATGGGAAACCCACTTCGATTTCCTTCAGGCCGATGGCGATCAGCATCTCGAAGAAGCGCAGCTTCTTTTCCGCGCTCATCGGCTCGATCAAGGACTGGTTGCCGTCGCGCAAGTCGGTGCTCATCCAGATAGGCGGTTTGCTGATGATCTGGTTCGGCCATTGACGGTCGGTCAATTTGACGGGAGGAAAAGCGCGGTATTTGGAAGCTGGGTTTTGCAACATCATGATCGGGTACTCCTGAAGATAGGGGGAAATCAATGGTTGTGGCGCAAGCTTGCCGGGCGGCCACGCAACACTAGGCCAGGCAAGCGGTCGGTAGTTTTAGCAGGCAAAACAGGGCAACGGCGCCAGCGGTGGCGGTCGCGTCAGAAGTTACGGGTGTAGCGGGGGATGGTGCAAACATCATCAAACCTTCCAGGGTTTTTGAAACACGCCGGCGTGTGGCCAGGCGAAGCAATGCGGCAAACTTATGCGCGTGCTAGCAGTAGTCGCGATAGCGACAGCAGGGAAGGGGAGGAGTGTTTGAAGGAGGACATGCACTTAATGTAAGGGAAGTGGGGCCGGGCTGTCAAGCATATTTCGGCAGGGAACGATGCCGCTGCCATGCTGCAGCTCGACTTATTGTTCCTGCGCAACTTACTTTTCTATCATTATTGAATAATGCAGTTTCCGTCTGGCGACCTGTGTCGCCCGCCCTGCTTTGGAGCTGCCGGCATGGAATCGTTGCTGAAGTACTATGAGCTGGAACTGGATATGTTACGTACGCATGCCAGGGCAATATGCTCAGCATGGCAGCGGCCTTCCCGGGTGAGCGCCTGCCCAAGGTGGCGGACTCCCAAGGCAGGCAGTGGCCTTGCATTGCCGACAACTATGTCCTGTGCAATCCACCGTATAGCGTGGTGGAAGACAACATGGCGGAGAACTGGACGTCGTCGAATCTGAAGGCGGCAGACGGCAGCACTGGCCGCCAGACGGCCGCGGCGCGCTTCGACACGCTGGCGGCCTTCTTTGCCCTCATCGGCGAGCGGCGCGCCGCACAATGGCCAGCCGGGAAAATCGACCAGGCCATGAGCAGTGTGCACCACCCGTTCAAGGCGCAGCACGATATTGACAGTTATGGCGTGCGGGGTGCAACCGTGGGACGCGTGACCCTGTATTGCAATCCGCACGACCAGGTCATCTCATCATTGACGGTGCAAGGCATCGGCTGGCGCGGCCTGGCCGGCCCTGTGCTGGACAAGAATGGACTGCCAAAGAAAGACCGCCAGGGCAAGCTCGATCCGGGTGAAATCGCCAGGGCAGGCGGTGAGGGAATATTGACCCAGCGCGTGTTTGCCGAGGGTTTTCCTGTCGGCGTAAAAGGCGCGTACGACTACTGGGGCGATCATCGTCCTGCCATTGATTTTGGCAGCGACCATTTCTGGAATCCGCCTTCCATGATTTCCACGTATAGCGTGGCCAAGGGCCTGGAAGCGCAAGAGAACTGGCTGTTCCAGATACTCACCGTGGCGTTTGCGCCCATCGCCATCGTGGCCACCGCATTGATGCGCGAGCGTATCAATGCCTCGCCCGACAAGTACTGGAAAATCCCACTGGAAGCGCCCGACCTGCCGGAGACCTTCTTTCCGCAGGCGAAGTTATTTGGCGAGATCTGCCCCAGCTTTGACATGGGACTGCATCCGCATGGCTGGGATCGCAACAAGGATGCCGCCCATCCGGCGGGCGACCCGTTCCATGGCGAGCGCGAGCTGTCGATACCGCGCGGCGGCCTGCATGGCGAAAAACAGCGCACCGATGCGGCGCGCGGCAACGAGGAGAGCGAAGCGGCACTGCAATACGAATACCACGCCTCCCTGCGCATGATGGCCAAGCGCGAAGGCAAGGTCGAGAAAGGCAAGCAAGTCACGGAAGAAGACCATCCCGAGACGGCGAGCGCGCAATACACGGCTTGGCGCCAGCGGAAAATCCAGGCGGGACTCGCTGGCAACGTCGGCACCTATGCCACCGATCACTCCACCATCCTGACCAACAGCGAACATTCCAGAAAGGCGCTGGCGTATGACGTGGCCGTGGGCTGTTGCCATTTGCTGGAAACGGATTTGCGGGAGTTGCGGACGATGGCGGATTGGCGGTTTCTTGACGATCTTGCAGGCCCTGAACATATGAATATGTCTATTGAATATTTTTACGAAGGAAAAGTGAATGGAGTCACGCCTTCGAAGTGGGTAAGAAAATCCGTAGATGGTGTAATGCCAAAAAAAATAAGAGATTCACGTGAAAATAATGTGCCTTAATTTCTATTTAAAAATATTTGTATGGGAGGGGGAATGGCTAATAATTTCATATTTACTTCTGTCGCGGCGATCATGGCGACGCTAGGGTTATCGTCATGCGCACTCAAATCGGAACCAATGATCGATAAAAGCAAAGCTGGTACTGCTGGTATCGGCATGCCGTTTACTGCCCAAGTAGTTGGGGTGCAATGGCTGAATCCGCTTCATAGGCAAGATTATCCTACGGAGTGGCAGTTATTGTGGACTCTAGGAAAAGTGCGTCCAAATAAAAAAGACGACATGGTGGAGTTATACCCGACTATATTTTCGAATGTCAGATCAGTTGCAGGGATAGCATCTTCGAACGAAGGAAAAATTACTTTTAGTAATTTTCATATTAAGTACGTCAGGCAAATAATAACAAAATTTCATGGTATGTATTTTTCCAACCCCACCTATTTTTATAACGCCCACGACTTCAAACACAAAAAAGGCTGGAATGAACTGGCCGGTATCCATGTTGAGTACGCTTTGCCTGCAGAACGGTTTGATCCCCTTCTCGCCGGGGAAGACTTGCGCAAGCAAATTACAAGTACTTTTTCCATCGGGAATCCGGACTTCCCCAACTCCTGGACCAAGTCCACCCCGCCCGACGTGCGCGTCACAGCCGGCGGCGCGAATGCCGGGTTTATTTCCCTGGCTGCCGCCCTCGATTATCTGCAGGCAAATCCCGCTGAAACGGTCTGGGTGATGAGCTGGGATGCGCCAAGTTTTCCGAAAGATGAGCAGATCAATGAAAACATGGTCTTGCTGGTCCTGGCCGGTCCCCATTACAAGACCGAGCGCGATGCGCTGGCGTGGATAGCTTATCCGGCCACGCAGCAGGTCAGCGCCTTTACAGCGCAGAAGGGTCTGCCGCCGCCCACGGTGCAGGCGTGGCAGGCGACGCTGGCGCAGGCGGCCGCGAATGGGCGCAAGACCGATGCTGAGATCGGCTATGTGATCCATGACGCGCACAATGCGCATCCGGTCTCGTCGGATCGCATCGGCTACCTGGCGCAAACCTTGACGACTGAATTGCCGGCCTTCGATTTTCTCCAGCAGACCTTCAACACACCGGCACTGCTGGGCGAAATGGGCGCTGCCACGGCCTTGACGAATGTGGCGCTGGGTATTGCGCAGGCGAATCACTTTGGCCAGAACGTGCTGGTGGCGGGCACCAGCGACGCCGGCCAGACGACCGGTGTGTTGATATTGCCGCCGGCCAAGGTACGCCCCATCGACCCCGTGAAACCGTGGTTCCGCGCGCGCGGCGGCGGCAATGCGTATCTGATGTGGTGGGGCATACGGCATGCCTGGGCGACGCTGGACGCGGGGCAATTCAATGAGCAGGGATATTCGAAATAGATGATGGGGATGGCGCGCCAGATGGCGCTCTTGACGAGCTGAATAGGGTGAAAAATGAACCTTTTCTTTTCCTTTCGCAACTTGGCGGCACTGCTGGCAAGCTTGGCTTTGTCGGCATGCGTGACGCATCCGGTGAGCAAAGATGACCGTGAGAATGAAAAAATGACTGCCC
Source organism: Janthinobacterium sp. 78 (assembly GCF_003096775.1). NCBI lineage: Bacteria > Pseudomonadati > Pseudomonadota > Betaproteobacteria > Burkholderiales > Oxalobacteraceae > Janthinobacterium > Janthinobacterium sp. 78. The sequence goes on from NZ_QENT01000001.1 coordinate 2,706,251, forward strand.
AGCCCTTCATGGCGCAAGTGGTGGGCGTGCAATGGCTAAATCCGCTTCAGCGTCAGGATTATTCCACGGAATGGCAACTATTATGGACTATGGGGAAGGTGCGGCCGAATAAGAGAGATGATATGTTGGAGCTATATCCAGAGAAATTTTCTGAACTAAAATATGTGTCTGATATAGCATCATCAAATAGATTGACAGGTACTTTCAAAGGCTATCATCGTAAATATGTAATCCAAATGATCGCAAGATTTCATGGCATGTATTTTTCCAACCCCACCTATTTTTATAACGCCCACGACTTCAAACACAAAAAAGGCTGGAATGAATTGGCGGGTATCCATGTCGAGTATGCCGTGCCTGCAGAACGGCTTGATCCCATCCAGGCTGGCGATGTCCTACGCGAAGAAATCATCGATACTTTTTCCATCGGCAACCCGCACTTCCCCAACTCCTGGACCAAGTCCACGCCGCCCGACGTGCGCGTCACGGCCGGCGGCGCGAATGCCGGATTCATTTCCCTGGCCGCCGCCCTCGATTACCTGCAGGCGCATCCGAAGGAAACGGTGTGGGTGATGAGCTGGGATGCGCCCAGTTTTCCGAAAGATGAGCAGATCAATGAAAACATGGTGTTGCTGGTCCTGGCCGGTCCCCATTACAAGACGGAGCGCGATGCGCTGGCGTGGATAGGCTATCCGGCCACGCAGCAGGTCAGTGCATTTACGGCGCAGAAGGGCTTGCCGCCGCCCACGGTGCAGGCGTGGCAGGCGACGCTGGCGCAGGCGGCCGCGAATGGACGCAAGACCGATGCCGAGATCGGCTATGTGGTCCATGACGCGCACAACACGCATCCGGCGTCATCGGACCGCATCGCTCACCTGGCGCAAACCTTGACGATGGAATTGCCGGCCTTCGATTTTCTCCAGCAGACCTTCAACACCCCGGCGCTGCTGGGCGAAATGGGCGCCGCCACCGCCTTGACCAACGTGGCGCTGGGCATCGCGCAGGCGAATCACTTTGGCCAGAACGTGCTGGTGGCGGGCACCAGCGACGCCGGCCAGACGACCGGCGTGCTGATCTTGCCGCCGGCCAAGGTGCGCCCCATCGACCCCGTGAAACCGTGGTTCCGCGCGCGCGGCGGCGGCAATGCCTATCTGATGTGGTGGGGCATCCGGCATGCCTGGGCGACCTTGGATGCGGGGCAATTCAATGAGCAGGGGTATTCGAAATAGACAATGTCGCAGGCTCAGGTATAGCGCACGTGCGCTGCCTGGGCCGGCATGTCCTGCGCCATGCGCGCCAGGATGCGCTGCAGGAGGGCCGCATCGCCGGGCCGGCGTGCCGCGAAGGCTGGCCAGCCGCGCAGTTCCAGCTGTTGCGGCATATCCACCAGGCCCGTGATGGCATCCCAGAAGGCGTCCCAATTCATGCCATACATGGAAGGAAAGGCCAGCGCGGCCGCCAGGCTGGCATGCAACTGGCGCGCGGTGTTGATATCGCTCAAGTCGATGGTCACCAGAGCTGGCCTGTTCACAGTATGCCCTTGAGCAAGTTCTGCAGGTTTTCGCGCATGCCGTCTACCACGGTCGCGTGCTGCGCCAGAATGGCGGGCGCATGCTTGAACGGCGCCGGATCGAGGTACAGGCGCGGCAAGTCGGCCACGGCCACGCCGCGTGGGCCGCCGCGCAGGATGTCGTCCGCATGCATGTTGATCGAGTTGACGGCCGCCTGGATGCGCGGCGTGGCGGACGCGGCCAGGCAAGCGGCCAGCGCGGCATCGAGGCCGGCGCGCGCGGGCGCTTGCGGCAGCACGGGTGCGGCGATCTGTTCCAGCGGCGACATGTTGACGGCGGGTTTTCGGTAGGCGTACAGGGCGTCGAGCGCCATCAGCCGGTGCGCGCCGCCGCGCTGCAGCCAGTCAAGGATGCGCGGCCAGGGCGTGCCCAGCAGGGCTGCCGCCACGCCCCATGCTCCTGCCACAGGCGAGCCGATATTCGCGTCGATCCAGTCGATGGCGGCCGAGTTGCCCGTGTAGGCCAGCAGGATGGCGTTCGACGAGCGCAGCGCGGGCGCCTGCATGGCAAGGATGGCGGTCAGCCAGGCGAGGGCGCCGTCGCCGGGGTGGCTGGCCAGCCGTTGCGCAAGCGGTTCGCTCAGTGTGCGGCTGTCGGCAAATGGATGTTCTGACATAGTGGGAGCAAGTGACAAACCAGGCGCCAGTCTAACAGCCGTGTGGTGGCAGAGTCGGCCTGCACGAACCTTGTCACCATAAACATTTAAGACTGCCTTCAGTGCGGACGGCCCCGCTTGCGCTACAATCGGCTCTCCTTTATTGCCACTGCCGCGCGCGGTTTCCCCTCTCCACCATGTTCCCTAAACGCCTGACCCTGCTTACCCTGGCCGCCTTTGCGCTGGCCGGCTGCGATACGACCGCCCCGAAACCGATACAAGTATTGACGCCACCGGAACCCATCGTCGTCACGCCGCGCAAGATCAAGATCGGCCTGGCGCTCGGTGGTGGCGCGGCGCGCGGCTTCGCGCATATCGGCGTGATCAAGGCGCTCGAATCGCAGGGCATCCACGCCGACATCGTCACCGGCACCAGCGCCGGCAGCGTGGTGGGCGCGATGTATGCGGCGGGCAACTCGGGCTTCGCCCTGCAAAAGATGGCCTTCGACATGGACGAGGCGGCCATTTCGGACTGGGCCTTGCCCCTGTTCGGCAAGTCGTCCGGCGTGCTCAAGGGCGAGGCGCTGCAAAGCTATGTCAACAAGGCTGTCGGCGGCGTGCCGCTGGAAAAGCTCAAGATTCCGTTTGGCGTGGTGGCGACCGATTTGAAAAATGGCCAGCCGATCCTGTTCCAGCGTGGCAACACAGGCATGGCCGTGCGCGCCTCGTCGGCCGTGCCGGGCGTATTTCAGCCTGTGACGATTGCCGGCCACACCTATGTCGATGGCGGCCTGGTCGCTCCCGTGCCCGTGCGCTTTGCGCGCGACATGGGCGCCGATTTCATCATTGCCGTGAATATCTCGTCGCAAACGGATACGCAAAAGGCCATCAGCTCGATGGAAGTGCTGATGCAGACGTTCGCCATCATGGGGCAGCGCATCAACCAGTTCGAATTGAAAGATGCGGACGTGGTGATCCAGCCCAGCCTGGGCACCATGAAGGGCAACGATTTCAACAGCCGCAACCAGGCGATCCTCGCGGGCGAGCAGGCGACGTTTGCCGTCATGGCGCAGCTCAAGCAAAAGCTGAAAGCCAAACGCGAGCAGTAAGCGATCAGTAATCGATCGCGCCGCTGCGCATTTCGTATACAATTTTGATTCAACATAACAAGGATGCACCATGCAATCGAAACCGATTTTGACCCTGGACGACGTAAAGAAAATCGCTGCCGCCGCCGAAGCGGAAGCGGTCAAGAATAACTGGGCGGTCGTGATCGCCATCGTCGATGACGGCGGCCACCTGCTGTGGCTGCAGCGCATGGATGGCGTGGCGCCGATCTCGTCGCACATCGCCCCATCGAAAGCCAAGACGGCCGCACTGGGCCGCCGCGAATCGCGCATCTATGAAGAGATGATCAATGGCGGCCGCGTGTCGTTCCTGAGCGCGCCGGAAATCGACGGCTTGCTCGAAGGCGGCGTGCCCATCGTGTTCGATGGCCACTACGTGGGCGCCGTCGGCGTCTCGGGCGTGAAGTCCGCCGAAGATGCGCAAATCGCCAAAGCAGGTATCGCGGCTTTGACAGCCTAAGTAGCAACCTATATTGCTTTGCAAGCCGCCCCGCGCAAGCCGGGCGGCTTTTTCATGGGGCGCGGGTTTTATGCTGCTGCGCAAAAAAATGCCGCCCACTCTACATTTTCTTCCTTGTGGAAAAGCTTCCTTTTGGTTATAATTCAAAGGTTTAGCCAATCACACATATACCGTAGCGACTACCCATCCCCTCATTCAAAATGACCGTTGAAACACCCTGAGTGCATCTGGCTCGGGTATCTAGGCGGTCGGTCTGACGTGGCGCAGCTACGGTAACTTTATCAGGAGTTGCCCTTGCCGCCATTTTTTTCTGGCCCTGCCGTTCCAGCCATATTAGCGCTTGCTGATGGAACGATCTTTAAAGGTTTTTCGATCGGTGCCGCCGGTCATACCACGGGCGAGGTTGTTTTCAACACCTCGATGACCGGGTATCAGGAAATCCTTACCGACCCAAGCTATTGCCGCCAGATGGTCACCCTGACCTATCCGCATATCGGCAATACGGGCGTCAACCCGGAAGACGTCGAGTCTTCCAAGGTTCACGCCGCTGGCCTCATCATCCGCGATCTGCCATTGCTGGCATCCAATTTCCGTTCCACGCTCTCCCTGTCCGATTACCTGAAAGCTGAAAATATCGTTGCCATCGCCGGCATCGATACACGCAAGCTCACGCGCATCCTGCGTGAAAAAGGTGCGCAGGGCGGCGCCATCCTGGTCGGCACGCAAGGCAATGAGCCATCCGCCGCGCAAGCGCTGGAACTGGCCCGCTCCTTCCCCGGTTTGTCCGGCATGGACCTGGCCAAGGTGGTATCGAGCAAGGCTGCCTACGAGTACCGCGAAACGGAATGGACGCTCGGCGAAGGCTACGGCCAACTGGCGGACGCGGACGCGAAATACCACGTGGTCGCCTTCGACTACGGCGTCAAGCGCAACATCTTGCGCATGCTGACGGCACGCGGCTGCAAAGTCACCGTGCTGCCAGCGCAAGCGACCGCTGCCGACGCCCTGGCGTTGAATCCGGACGGCATCTTCCTGTCGAACGGTCCCGGCGACCCGGAACCGTGCGACTACGCCATCGCTGCTACCCGCGAGCTGATCGAGAAGGGCATCCCGACCTTCGGCATCTGCCTCGGTCACCAGATCATGGCGATCGCTTCCGGCGCAAAAACCTTGAAGATGAAGTTCGGCCACCACGGCGCGAACCACCCGGTGCAAGACCTGGAAACGAAACAGGTCTTGATTACCTCGCAAAACCACGGTTTCGCAGTCGACGCGGCAACTCTGCCCGCGAATTGCCGCGTGACCCATGAATCGCTGTTCGACGGCTCCCTGCAGGGCTTTGCCCGCACGGACAAGCCGGCCTTCTGCTTCCAGGGCCACCCTGAAGCGTCGCCGGGCCCGATGGATGTTGCTTACCTGTTTGACCGCTTCATCAACTTGATGGCTGCGGAGGAGAAAAAGAAAAATGCCTAAACGTTTAGATATCAAAAGTATTCTGATTATTGGCGCTGGCCCGATCGTGATCGGCCAGGCCTGCGAATTCGATTATTCCGGCGCGCAAGCGTGCAAGGCCCTGCGCGAAGAAGGCTACAAAGTCATCCTGGTCAACAGCAATCCTGCGACCATCATGACGGACCCGGAAATGGCCGACGTCACCTACATCGAGCCGATCACCTGGTCGGTCGTTGAACGCATCATCGCCAAGGAGCGTCCTGACGCGATCCTGCCGACGATGGGCGGCCAGACGGCGCTGAACTGCGCGCTGGACCTGTTCAACAATGGCGTGCTGGCGAAATACAACGTCGAGCTGATCGGCGCATCGCCGGAAGCCATCGACAAGGCGGAAGACCGTTCCAAGTTCAAGGACGCGATGACCAAGATTGGCCTCGGTTCGGCCCGTTCCGGCGTGGCGCACTCGATGGAAGAATCGTGGGCCGTGCAGCGCACGCTGGGCTTCCCGACCATCATCCGTCCATCGTTCACCATGGGTGGTTCGGGTGGCGGTATCGCCTACAACGAAGAAGAATTCGAAACCATCTGCAAGCGCGGCCTGGAAGCCTCGCCGACGAAAGAGTTGCTGATCGAAGAATCGTTGCTGGGCTGGAAAGAGTACGAGATGGAAGTGGTGCGCGACAAGGCGGACAACTGCATCATCATCTGCTCGATCGAAAACCTGGACCCGATGGGCGTGCACACGGGTGACTCGATTACCGTTGCGCCAGCGCAAACCTTGACGGACAAGGAATACCAGATCATGCGCAATGCCAGTCTGGCAGTGCTGCGCGAGATCGGCGTCGATACCGGTGGCTCGAACGTGCAATTCTCGATCAACCCTGTCGATGGCCGCATGATCGTCATCGAGATGAACCCGCGCGTATCGCGTTCGTCGGCGCTGGCATCGAAAGCCACGGGTTTCCCGATTGCAAAGATCGCCGCCAAGCTGGCCGTCGGTTACACCCTGGACGAGCTGCGCAATGAAATCACGGGCGGCGCCACGCCGGCCTCGTTCGAGCCGTCGATCGATTACGTCGTCACGAAGATTCCCCGTTTCACGTTCGAAAAGTTCCCGACCGCCGACCACCACCTGACGACGCAGATGAAATCCGTCGGCGAAGTGATGGCGATCGGCCGTACGTTCCAGGAATCGTTCCAGAAAGCCTTGCGCGGCCTGGAAGTGGGCGTGGACGGCATGAACGAGAAAACCAAGGACCGCGAAAAGATCGAAGAAGAACTGGGCGAGCCTGGTCCTGAGCGCATCTGGTACGTGGGCGATGCGTTTGCCCAAGGTTTTACTTTGGAAGAAGTGCACAATCTCACCAAGATCGACCCATGGTTCCTGATCCAGATCAAGGAAATCGTCGACCTGGAACTGTGGCTCGATACGCAGAAGCTGGACAACCTGGACAAGAACACCCTGTACAAGTTGAAACAGAAGGGTTTCTCGGACCGTCGCCTGGGCTTTTTGTTGCAGACGACCGACACGGCCGTGCGCCTGCAGCGCCATGCGCTGAACATCCGTCCTGTGTACAAGCGCGTCGACACGTGCGCAGCGGAATTTTCGACCGACACGGCGTACATGTATTCCACGTACGACGAAGAGTGCGAATCGAATCCGACCGACAAGAAAAAGATCATGGTGCTGGGCGGTGGCCCGAACCGTATCGGCCAGGGTATCGAGTTTGACTATTGCTGCGTCCACGCGGCCCTCGCCATGCGCGAAGATGGCTACGAAACCATCATGGTCAATTGCAACCCAGAAACAGTTTCGACCGACTACGATACCTCGGACCGCTTGTATTTTGAATCCCTGACCCTGGAAGACGTGCTGGAAATCGTCGCCATCGAAAAACCGGTCGGCGTGATCGTGCAGTACGGCGGCCAGACACCATTAAAACTGGCGCTGGACCTGGAAGCGAATGGCGTACCGATCATCGGCACCTCGCCCGACATGATCGATGCGGCCGAAGACCGCGAGCGTTTCCAGCAACTGCTGCACAAGCTGGAACTGCGCCAGCCGCCTAACCGCACCGCGCGCACGGAAGCCGACGCTTTGGCGCTGGCGCAGGAAATCGGTTACCCGCTGGTGGTGCGTCCATCGTACGTGCTGGGCGGGCGCGCCATGGAAATCGTCCATGAGCAGCGCGACCTCGAGCGCTACATGCGCGAAGCCGTCAAGGTTTCGCACGATTCGCCCGTGCTGCTGGACCGTTTCCTGAACGACGCCATCGAGTGCGACGTCGATTGCATCTCCGACGGCGAAACGACGTTCATCGGCGGCGTGATGGAACACATCGAACAGGCTGGCGTGCACTCTGGCGACTCGGCTTGCTCGCTGCCACCATACTCGCTGTCGCAAGAAACCATCGATGAACTGAAACGCCAGACGGCGCTGATGGCCAAGGGTTTGAACGTGGTCGGCCTGATGAACGTGCAGTTTGCGATCCAGAAGCAGGAAATCGATGGCGAAATGAAAGACGTCGTCTTCGTGTTGGAAGTCAATCCGCGCGCTTCGCGCACCGTGCCTTTCGTGTCGAAAGCCACCGGTCTGCAACTGGCGAAGATCGCCGCGCGCTGCATGGTCGGCCAATCGCTGGCCTCGCAAGGCATCACGCAGGAAGTCGTGCCGCCTTACTTCAGCGTCAAGGAAGCCGTGTTCCCGTTCGTCAAGTTCCCGGGCGTGGACACCATCCTGGGCCCTGAAATGAAATCGACGGGCGAAGTCATGGGCGTGGGCCTGACGTTCGGCGAAGCGTTTGTGAAATCGCAACTGGGCGCCGGCGTGAACCTGCCAAAATCGGGCAAGGTCTTCATCAGCGTGAAAGCGTCGGACAAGCCGCGCGCCGTGCAAGTGGCGCGTGACTTGGTCGAGTCCGGTTTCACAGTGGTCGCCACCAAGGGCACCGCCGCCGTGATCGCTGCTGCCGGCATCGCCGTCACGCCAGTGAACAAGGTGATCGAAGGCCGTCCGCACATCGTCGACATGATCAAGAACCATGAAATCGTGCTGGTGATTAACACCGTGGAAGAAAAACGCAGCGCCATCGTCGATTCGCGGGCCATCCGCACCTCGGCCCTGGCGTCGCGCGTGACGACCTACACCACCATCGCGGGCGCGGAAGCGGCCGTCGAAGGCATCCGCCATCTGGATGAGTTGCGTGTGTACGATTTGCAAGGTCTGCACAAGACCTTGAACTAAGTGCGTTTGCAGTGGCCGCCGTTAGGCGGTACACTGCATGCTTATCAACCACAGAGTTCCGTGCAGAGCAGCGCGCGGCCTCTGTGGTTTTCACTTGGTAAGTCCGTTAACCGTGGCAAAACACGGACAACGGCACCGATAACCAGCAGATAGTAGAGATAACATGACCTCAGTCCCATTGACCAAATACGGCGCAGAACTTCTGAAGGAAGAGCTGCATCATTTGAAGACCAAGGAACGCCGCATCGTCATCGATGCGATCGCCGAAGCGCGTTCGCACGGAGATTTGTCGGAAAACGCCGAATACGATGCCGCCAAGGAACGCCAGGCCTTCGTCGAAGGCCGCATCGCCGAGCTCGAAGGCAAGCTGGGCGCAGCGCAAATCATCGACCCGACCGCGCTCGACGCGGAAGGCCGCGTGGTATTTGCCTCGACCGTGAACCTGGAAGACCTGGAATCGGGCCAGAAAGTCACGTATCAGATCGTCGGCCTCGATGAAGCCGACCTGAAAAAGAACAAAGTCTCCGTGACGTCCCCGATCGCGCGTGCGCTGATCGGCAAGTACGCCGGCGACGTGGTGGAAGTGCAGGCGCCGTCCGGCCCGCGCGAATACGAAATCCTGGAAGTACAGTACATCTGATGCTCGCCCGCCTGCGCTTCCTCGTTGCCACCCTGTGGGCCGGCAGCCTGTGGACCATCGGCTTCATCGTGGCGCCCACCTTGTTTGCTACCTTGAGCGACCGTGTGCTGGCGGGCAATATCGCCGGCAGCATGTTTCGTGCCGAGGCGTGGCTGTCGATCGCCTGTGCTTTGGTGTTGCTGGCCTTGCTGCAATGGGGCGCGGGCGCGCTGGAGCTCAAGCGCCGCCGCCTGCTGGGGGCGCTGGTGCTGTCGATGCTGGTGTGCGCGCTGCTCAGTCATTTCGGTATTTCGCCGCTGATGGCCGAGCTCAAGGCGCAAGCTCCCTCGGGCATCATGGACGAGGCCATGCGCAGCCGCTTCGGCATGCTGCATGGCGTGTCGACCCTGATCTTTGCCGTGCAGAGCCTGCTGGCGGGTGTGTTGATCTGGAAGCAGCAGTAATCGTCTGTGGTGTTGTCGGATTACGCGCTGCGCGCTAATCCGACCTACATGGCAACACGTAGGTCGGATTAGCGAGGCCGTAGGCCACGCGTAATCCGACGCCGCAGCGGCAATAAAAAAGCGGAGCAGGGGATATCCCGTGCTCCGCTTCTTGCTTCAAGCCCGGCAGCCTTGCGGTTGCCGGGTGAACAGGCTTACTTGCTGCCCAGTGCGCTTTTCTTGGCGCTTTTCTGACGTGGCTTGGCACGCTTGATGGAACCGCCTTCGGTAACGCGCTCATTGCCCTTGATCATGACTTTCGTCACGCTAGGGCGCTTGGTGCCGCTGGCGCTGGCCTTGACGATGGTCACTTCGCGCATGCCTTTGCCGGCGCTGACCTTCTCCTTAACCACTTCTTTTTTCGGACGGTAGATTACCAGCAGTTTGCCAATATGTTGTACCGGGGCGGCGCCGAGATTGCCGCAAATCGTATCGTACATTCCGACGCGGGCTTCGCGGTCGTCGCCGAACACGCGGACTTTAATCAGACCGTGCGAATCCAGGCCAAGGTCGATCTCTTTGAGGACAGCAGGTGTCAAGCCCGCTTCGCCAATGATGACGATAGGCTTCAGCGCGTGTGCTTCGGCGCGCAGTGCGCTGCGCTCTACGGGTGTAAGTTTTAGCATAATAATATTTAGTAATTCCCTTAAAAGCAGTATTCTACGCGAATGGCAAAGAAGAAATTAAACAAAAACTGGTTGCACGACCACATAAATGATCCTTATGTGAAGTTGGCGCAAAAAGAGGGCTACCGCGCCCGGGCAGCATACAAGCTGAAAGAAATCGATGAAGACGAAAAACTGGTCAAGCATGGCCAGGTAATTGTCGACCTTGGTTGCACTCCTGGCAGCTGGGCCCAGTATCTGCGGCGCAAGCTGGCCGGCAAGGACGGCGGCGGGGTCAATGGTACCCTGATTGGCCTGGACATGCTGGAAATGGAGCCGATCGCCGATTTCCACTTCATCCAGGGCGACTTCCGCGAAGCGCGCGTGCTGCGCCAGCTGGAAGTGGTGTTGCAAGGACGCAAGGTTGACGTGGTCCTGTCGGACATGGCGCCGAATCTGTCGGGCATCGCCACGGCGGACGCTGCGCGCATGGAACATCTGATCGACCTGGCCATCGAATTTTCGCAATTGCATTTGAAACCATCGGGCGTCTTGTTGGTGAAATGCTTCAAAGACATGGGTTTCAGCCAGATCGTGGAGAAATTCCGCGCTGAATTCAAGGTCGTGGTGCAGAAAAAGCCCAAGGCCAGCCGCGATAAATCGTCAGAAATCTTCCTGATGGGGCGTGGTCTCAAGAATCCGCTGAAAAATGCTGTGCAAGAAGATGATTCCGCCCTTGATATTTAAGCGGGAATCCGCACATGGGAACGAGAAGTGCAGTAGCGTCTGATGGCATAAAAGCCTAAATTGTTTATACTGCATTTTTTTTGCGTGAGCGCGGTTTTTTCGCGCGCACGGATCGGCGGGCTTTGGCACGGCCCGCTTATTGCGAGTAAAATCGTGTTTCTAGCTATTGGTAAAGAGATGCGCACTGCATCCAAGGAGTCTTCGTGAATAACATGTTTTCCAAATCTGCCATCTGGGTAGTCGTATTGCTGCTGTTGTTCATGCTGTTCAAGCAATTCGACAGTCATGGCGCCACAGGCGGCAGCAAGGCCATCGCTTATTCCGATTTGCTGGATGAAGTCAAAGCCAAGCGTGTCAAGGATGTCGTGATCGAAGGTTCGTCGATCACCGCCAAGCTGATGGACGACACCAAGGTGCGTACCACCGCCACCAGCCTCGACAAGGGCCTGATCGGCGATCTGCGCGACAACGGCGTGCACTTTGATGTGCGCCCGCCTGAGGAAGCGTCTTTCCTGCAAACTATTTTTGTATCCTGGTTCCCCATGCTGCTGTTGATCGGCGTCTGGGTCTTCTTCATGCGTCAGATGCAAGGCGGCGGCAAGGGCGGGGCATTCTCGTTCGGCAAGTCGAAGGCGCGCATGATGGATGAAGCCAGCAATACCGTCACCTTCGCCGATGTCGCCGGTTGCGACGAAGCGAAAGAAGAAGTCAACGAAGTGGTCGACTTCCTCAAGGACCCGAGCAAATTCCAGAAACTGGGCGGCCGCATTCCCCGCGGCGTGCTGATGGTCGGTCCTCCGGGCACGGGTAAAACCCTGCTGGCGCGCGCCATCGCCGGCGAAGCCAAGGTGCCGTTCTTCTCGATTTCGGGTTCCGACTTCGTGGAAATGTTCGTCGGCGTCGGTGCAAGCCGCGTGCGTGACATGTTCGAAAACGCGAAAAAGCATTCGCCGTGTATCATCTTCATCGATGAGATCGACGCTGTCGGTCGTCACCGCGGCGCCGGCATGGGCGGCGGCAATGATGAGCGCGAACAGACCTTGAACCAGTTGCTGGTCGAGATGGACGGTTTTGAAGCGAACTCCGGCGTGATCGTCGTGGCCGCCACCAACCGCGCCGACGTGCTCGACAAAGCCTTGCTGCGTCCGGGCCGTTTCGACCGCCAGGTCTCCGTCGGCTTGCCCGATATCCGCGGCCGCGAACAGATCTTGAACGTGCACATGCGTAAAGTACCTATCAGTACCGACGTGAAAGCCGATATCCTGGCCCGCGGCACTCCCGGTTTCTCGGGCGCCGACCTGGCCAACCTGGTCAACGAAGCAGCCCTGTTTGCCGCCCGCCGCAGCAAGCGCCTGGTGGAAATGGCCGACTTCGAAGATGCGAAAGACAAGATCTACATGGGTCCTGAGCGTAAATCGATGATCATCCGCGAGGAAGAGCGTCGCAATACGGCTTACCATGAGTCCGGTCACGCAGTCGTCGCCAAGTTGCTGCCAAAAGCCGATCCCGTGCACAAAGTGACGATCATGCCGCGCGGCTGGGCCCTGGGCCTGACCTGGCAGCTGCCGGAACACGACAACTTGTCCGCCTACAAGGACAAGATGCTGGAAGAAATTTCCATCCTGTTCGGTGGCCGCATCGCCGAAGAGATTTTCGTGGGGCAGATGTCCACGGGCGCGTCGAATGACTTCTCGCGTGCCACCAAGCTGGCCCGCTCCATGGTGACCCGCTTCGGCATGTCCGACAGCATGGGCGTGATGGTCTACGAAGACAGCGAAAACGAAGGTTTCTTCGGTGGCGCCACCAAGACGATCTCGGAAGCGACCCAGCAAAAGGTCGATGCTGAAATCCGCAACATTCTCGACAAGCAATATGCTTTGGCGCGTACTTTGCTGGAAAGCAACCGCGACAAGGTCGAAATGATGACCAAAGCCTTGCTGGAATGGGAAACCATTGATGCAGAGCAGATCAATGACATCATGGCCGGCCTGGAGCCGCGTCCACCGAAAGTCATTCCGCCACGCCGCAATGCGGGCGGTGACAGCGGCACGGGCGGCATCTCGCCAAACGTGACGGCGCCAGCCTGATAACGGCCGCCCTGACGGGCGGCACGCAAGGGTATGGCAAGAACGAGGGTAAGGAGTGATCCTTGCCCTTTTTCGTTGCCGCGCCAGATTTTCATGACGACTACAAAGATTCACATGCGACACTATTTGCAATTTGGCCGTTTCGGCTTCAACCTGTCCGGCACGCAGGCGCTGGTGATGGGCATCCTGAACATCACGCCCGACTCGTTTTCCGATGCGGGCCAGTATCAACTGCTTGAATTTGCCCTCTCGCGCGCCGAGCAGATGATAGTCGACGGCGTCGACATCATCGATATCGGCGGCGAATCGAGCCGCCCCGGCGCACCGCCCTTGCCCCTGCAGGACGAGCTTGCGCGCGTCATGCCGGTACTGTACGCCTTGCGCGACTGCGGCAAGCCCCTCTCCGTCGACACGTATAAACCCGAAGTGATGCGCGAAGCCATCCTGGCGGGCGCCGACATGATCAACGACATCAACGCTTTCCGCGCGCCGGGCGCCATCGAGGCCGTGCAGGACAGCGATTGTGCGCTGTGCATCATGCACATGCAAAACGTGCCAGAAACCATGCAAGCCCAGCCTCAGTACGAAGACGTGGTGCGCGAAGTCACCGACTTCCTGCGCCAGCGCATCGACACGATGACGGCGGCCGGCATCGCCCGCGAGCGCCTGTGCGTCGATCCCGGCTTTGGTTTCGGCAAGACGGTGGAACAAAACTATGCCTTGCTGCGCGCCACGCGCCAGTTGCGCAGCGAGCTGGGCTTGCCCGTGCTGGCGGGCCTGTCGCGCAAGTCGATGATCGGCGCCGTCACGGGACGTCCCGTCGAGCAGCGCCTGGCCGGCAGTGTTGCCGGTGCGCTTGCTGCGGTAGCGCAAGGTGCAGAAATTATCCGTGTGCATGATGTAGCTGAAACCGTCGATGCGCTGAAGGTCTGGCGCATGGCACACTGACCCAGTAAGATCTATCATAAACAACAAGAAGAGAAATACGATGACCCGTAAATATTTTGGTACCGATGGCATCCGCGGCCTGGTGGGCACGGCCCCGATCACCCCCGATTTCGTCATGCGCCTCGGCTATGCGGCCGGCAAGGTGCTGGCCAAGTCGCAAGGCTGCAAGGCACGCCCGACGGTGCTGATCGGCAAGGACACGCGCATTTCCGGCTACATGCTGGAAGCGGCGCTGGAGGCTGGCCTGTCGGCAGCCGGCGTGGACGTGATGCTGGCCGGCCCCATGCCGACACCGGCGATTGCCTACCTGACGCGGGCGCTGCGCCTGTCGGCCGGTGTCGTCATTTCCGCCTCGCACAATCCGTATCACGACAATGGCATCAAGTTCTTTTCCGGCCAGGGCACCAAGCTGCCCGACAGCGTGGAACTGGAAATCGAGGCGGCGCTCGATGAGCCCATGGCTTGCGTGCCGTCGGACAAGCTGGGCCGCGCCAAGCGCCTCGATGACGCCCAGGGCCGCTACATCGAATTTTGCAAGAGCACCTTCCCGAACGAGCTGGACTTGCGCGGCCTGAAGATCGTCGTCGACTGCGCGCATGGCGCCGCCTACCATATCGCGCCGCACGTGTTCCATGAGCTGGGGGCGGAAGTCATCGCCATCGGCAACAAGCCCGATGGCTTCAACATCAATGCGGGCTTCGGCGCCACGGCAACCAAGGCCATGGCCGAAGCCGTCGTGGAGCAGGGGGCCGATCTGGGCATCGCCCTCGATGGCGACGCCGACCGCCTGATCATGTGCGACGCCACGGGTCGCCTGTATAACGGCGACGAGCTGTTGTACGTCATGGTCAAGGACCGGCTGGCAACGGGCCCCGTGGCGGGCGCCGTCGGCACCTTGATGACCAACATGGCGCTGGAAGTGCTGTTCAAGCAGCAGGGCATCGGCTTTGCGCGCGCCAAGGTGGGCGACCGCTACGTGCTGGAAGTGATGAAGGAAAAGGGTTGGATACTGGGCGGCGAGGGCTCCGGCCATCTGCTGTGCCTGGACCGCCACACGACGGGTGACGGCATCGTTTCCGCGCTGCAGGTATTGTCCGCGCTCAAGCGCAGCGGCCAGAGCCTGCAGCAATGCCTGGCCGAACTGGTGCTGTTCCCGCAAACCCTGATCAACCTGCGCGTGGCGCCCGGGTTCGACTGGCAAAAAAATGCCGCCATGGTGGCCGAAAAAGAATTGGTCGAGGCCGAACTGGGCGACACGGGCCGCGTGCTGATCCGCGCGTCGGGCACCGAACCGCTGATCCGCGTGATGGTCGAGGCGAAAGATAAAGAGCTGGCCGAGAGCATGGCGCGCCGCATCGCCGATAAAGTCGGTGTGTAGAGGCAAGCGCCGATAGTTTTTTCCATCTAATTCGTCTATGGCAATTGACGAAATTGGCTGGGGGCGTTATTATCTTGTCTTCGGAGTGTGGCGCAGCCCGGTAGCGCACCTGGTTTGGGACCAGGGGGTCCAAGGTTCGAATCCTTGTACTCCGACCAAAGTCATAAGCGGGCTGTCAGAAATGACAGCCCGTTTTCTATTCCGCGCTGGCATTTCATTGCTGGCGCGCATGGATTAAAATACTGCACCTTTCCGCCCATCGTTCAACGGATAGGACAACGGTCTTCTAAACCGTGAATGGGGGTTCGATTCCCTCTGGGCGGACCAGTTTCATACTGGCCACGGCTTGCGCCATGCGGCCGCCATCTTCTCTCTTTCCTGTCTGTCAGCACGCGGCCTTAAGGCTGCGCAAACAGCACCACGATCAGCAAATACAGCAGCGGCACCGCGCACAGCAGCGCCGAACATAGCGAAACGATTTTTCTGTTGGCCCGTCGGGCCAGACGCAGCCGTTCCCGCACGGGCAAGTGCTGGCGGATCACGCTGCGCGCGCGTGGCTGAAACGGTTGTTCGTGCATGAGTTCTCCCTCGTCGATCAGCAGTTGATGCTGTCGAGCATAGCGAGGGGGATCTAAAAATGGTGTAAACAGTGGGCCTGGCGCCGCAAGCGCGGCGTAAAGATGCGGCTGGCATTGAGGGTGGCAGCGGGCGCTGCTGCGCCACTGCCGTTATGCAGCTTGTGATGAGGCTTACTCTCCCTGGCGGCGGCGTGCCATGACTCCCAGCAGGCCCAGGCCGGCGAGCAGCATGGCATAGGTTTCAGGTTCCGGCACGGCGGAAATGAAGGCCCTGTAGTTGCTCAGATCCTTGGGCAGACCTTCCACCGTGAAAGTGGTGCCTGCGGCCACGGGTGCGGCCCAGTGGAACACCAGTTCGCCCTTGCCGAAGTGGATGGCCAGATAGTCATAGGCGGTCGCGCTCATATACGAATTGACGCCGCCGCTCCAGCCTGCCGTGGTGCCGGCAGTGCAGCCCGAGGTGGCGTTGTCGCAATACGAGACGGCGGCGCCCAGGCTGGTGCCGAACACGCCGTTGATGTAACCTTGGATGGCCGCAGGACTCTGCGGCACCAGATTATCGTCATAATATTTCACCTGCAGTGCCGGCGATGGTGAATACGTGACGGTGCTGCCGGCGATGACGAAACCGCTGGCCGGACCCACATCGATCCAGGTGGCCGCTTGCGCCGCACTTGCCAGTACAGTCATTGCGGCCAGCATGGATGCCTTGATGGCAATGCTCTTTATGCTTTTCATGAAAATCCCCTTGTGCTTGAGACAGTCGCTTCATCATGTCTGGACGCGTCCCTGCATGCCGGGGAAGTCATCCCATTGCCCGTTTTTATCTATTTCCTGTGCGTAGCGAATACGCAAATGAAAGCTTACTCTTGATATAAATTAATGCAATTTTAATAATTCTATTGGTTCGCTTGATAACATCGTATATGGCTATGTTTGGCTGTGCCAGCGATAGCCAGCATGACGTTGGGAAATGGCGTGACAAGGCGCCCCAGTTTGTGCTGGCGGCGCCTTGGCTTGGGGAGGGAGGTCAATCGTTGTTGTTGCTGACGCCAAACAGACGATCCTTGGCGTTGAGCAACTTTTGCACCTTGGCGCCCATTTTCATCAGTTGCGCCATCGATTCGGGCGACAGGCGCTGCAAGTCGTCGAACCAGGTGTTGGCCAGGTCGACCAATTCATACATTTCGCGCATGCGCTCCTGCGCATACTGGTCCACGGGTTCCGTGGCCGGCGCCAGCAGCGATTCGCGCAGCACCGTCAGGGTGGGTGCCACTTCGCGGCGGCGGCGCTCTGCTGCTACCACGCGGAAGATTTGCCATACATCGCCCAGCGAGGAAAAATACTCGCGCCGGTCGCCGGGGATGCGCGACTGGCGGATCAAGCCCCAGCCCTGCAATTCCTTCAAGCCGATGCTCACGTTCGAGCGTGAAAAACTCAGGTGTTCCGCGATTTCATCCGCGTGCAAAGGATGCTCCGCGACAAACAACAAGGCGTACACTTGTCCCACCGTACGGTTAAAGCCCCAGCGGCTGCCCATCTCGCCGAAATGGCTGACAAAGGTCAGGATCAGCGGCGTCATGTGGATATTTTGAGTTTTCATAATTATCTGAATTTTTTCACGCCACACCCGCAGGGTCAATTGATATATGTCATGTTTCGCAGTATTATACAAAAAATCGAATTTACAGAAAATTCTGAAAACTCAAAAAGTATAGAGATGCCGACCACGCCACTGTCTTTGCCCCGCTTTATCCTTCCCCGCGCCGCCAGCCTGGCGCAAGGTGGTGCCGCCTTGTTGTGGCTGCCACAAGCGGCCTTGCTGGCCTGGGCCGTGCAAGCCATGCTGGACGGTGCACCGTGGCGCGCGGCCCTGCTGCCGGCCGCTGGCGTGCTGCTGCTGGGCGTGCTGCGCGCCGGCGGCGAAGCGTGGGGCGCGCGGCGCATGTACGCGGCGGCGCGCGCCCATCTGAGCACCTTGCGCGCCCAGGTGGCGCAAGCGCTGGCGCAGCGTTCGCCGCTGGACCGCCAGCGCGCGCAGTCGGGCCAGGCGGCCAGCGTCATCGCCGAGCAGGCCGAAGCCATCGTGCCGTATCTGGTGCGCTACAAGCCGGCGCGCTGGAAAGTGCTCACCGTGCCGCTGGTGATTCTCGCCGTCGTGACGCCGCTGTCGTGGATCGCCGCACTGATCCTGCTCATCGCCGCCCCTTTGATTCCCGTCTTCATGGCCCTGGTGGGCATGGGCGCGCAAGCGGCCAGCCGCGCGCAGATGGTGGAAATGGGCAGCATGAATGCTTTTCTATTGGACCGCCTGCGCGGCCTGGCCACCCTGCGCGCGCTCGACGCCGTCAACGCCACGGCGGAACGCCTGGATGCCTCGTCGCAATCCGTGCGCCGGCGCACGATGGTGGTGCTGCGCATCGCCTTTTTGTCGTCCGCCGTGCTGGAACTGTTTTCCGCGCTGGGGGTGGCCATGGTGGCGGCGTTTATCGGTTTCTCCTTGCTGGGCAGCATCAATTTCGGCACCTGGGGCCGCGAACTGAGCCTGGGGCAGGGCTTGTTCATCCTGCTGCTGGCGCCCGCATTCTTCGAGCCCCTGCGCGAACTGGCCGCCGTCTGGCACGACAAGGCGGCCGGCGAAGCGGGCCTGGCCGGCCTGCATGACCTGGCGGGCGAGGGCGTGCCCCTGCCTGGCTTTGGTGTGGCAGTGGCTGCCGTTTCCGCCGCCGCCATGGCGGTGGCGCCACCACCGGCCGTCGACATCCATCAACTGCGCTTTGCCCACCCCGGCGAAGCGCCCGTATTCGAGCGCTTCGACTTGACGGTGCGTGCCGGTGAACACGTGGCCCTGCTGGGCGCCAGCGGCGCCGGCAAGACCACCTTGCTATCCTTGCTGGCCGGCTTGCTGCCCGCCGGCGGTGGAGAGATCCGCATCGGCGGCGTGCGCCTGAGCGACAGCACGGTGAATACCTTGCGCCAGCGCATGGCCTGGATGGGCCAGCGTCCGCACGTGTTTGCCGCCTCCGTCAGCCAGAATGTGACCCTGGGCCGCCTCGGTGCGAACGCTGCGCAGGTGACGCAGGCGCTGCACCTGGCCGACCTGGCTAGCGTGGCGCAGGCGCAGCCGGCCATCATGCTCAGCGATGGCGGCCAGGGCTTGTCCGGCGGCGAAGCCGTGCGCCTGGCCCTGGCCCGCGTGGCCCTGCATCCGCACGCGGACTTGCTGCTGGTCGATGAACCGACGGCCCACCTGGACAGCGAAACGGCGGCGCGCGTCACGGACGCCTTGCTGGCACTGGCCAAGGGCAAGACGATGATCGTCGCCACGCACGACCCCGTGCTGGCCGGCCGGCTGCAGCGCACGGTACAGGTCGATGTCCGGGCGCTGGCACAGGAGCACGAACAGGAACAGCTGGCATGAAAACTTCCCTCATATCGAGCCCCGTCCTGCGGCAATTGCTGCTGGCCCAGCCCGGCAAGCTGATCGGGGGGGCCTTGCTGGCGGCCCTGACGGCGGTGGCCGGCATGGCCTTGTTGGGCTTGTCCGGCTGGTTTATTACCGCCACCTCGATTGCCGGCCTGCATGCCTCGACGGCGATCCTGTTCGACGTGTTCGGCCCGTCGGCCGGCATCCGCTTGCTGGCCATCGGCCGCACGGGTTCGCGCTATGCGGAACGGCTCGTCACGCACGACGCCACGTTCGCCGCACTGGCCAGCATTCGCGTGCGGCTGTTTCGCGGCTGGTCGCGCCCGGAAGCGGCCAGCCGCCTGCTGCGCCAGCCCGCCAAGCTGCTGTTCCGCCTGACGGCCGATATCGACGCGCTCGAATCGCTGTATTTGCGCCTGCTGGTGCCTGCCTTCACGGCCCTGTGCGTAGCCTTGCTGGCCGGCGTGGCGCTGGGCGTGATGCAGTGGCAGCTGGGCCTGGGCCTGGCCGCGTGGCTGCTGGTCGCCGGCGGCGGCATCAGCTGGGTCGTGGCGCAGCGTGCCCGCCGTCCCGCCATCGTGCGTTCGCGCGCCATCGAAAAATTGCGTTCCGGCACCATCGACCTGGTGGCCGGTCAGACGGATCTGGTGATGGCGGGCCGCATCGACGCCCAGTGCGCCGCGCTGGCGCAGATCGACCGTTCGCTGGCGCAAGCCGATTTCGCCCTGCTGCGCCTGGAGACGGCCGCCGGCGCCGCGTATGGCGTGGCCGGCAGCGCGACCCTGGCTGGCGTGCTGCTGGCCGTGGCAGCGCTGGTGCAGCAACAAACGATGAGTTTGCCGCTGGCGGCGCTGGCTCTGCTGATCGCCCTGACGGCCGTGGAACCGTTTGCGGGGCTGCGCCGTGGCGCGCTGGAAGCGGGGCGCATGCTGCTGGCCATGCGCCGCCTGGCGCCGCGCCTTGACGGCAATGAGGTGGCGCTGCCGCCCTTTGATGCCGCACCGGGCTTGCGCCTGGAACGCGTCAGCGCCGCGCATGCGGGCAGCAAGAATGCCATTTTGCATGATATTTCCCTGCACATCGCCGATGGCGAGCGCGTGGCCTTGATCGGTCCCAGCGGCGCTGGCAAGTCGACCTTGCTGGCCATCGCCGCGCGCGAGCTGGCGCCGCTGTCGGGAACGGTGGCCGCGCCGCGCGCCTGTTTGTTTACCCAGAAGACGGAATTGTTCCAGGACAGCCTGCGCGACAACCTGCGCCTGGCCGACCCGTGCGCCAGCGATGCGCAGCTGTGGGCGGCGCTGCAATCGGCCGGCCTGGATGAGGAAGTGCGGGCGTTTGCCGGCGGCCTCGATACGCAGCTGGGCGAGGGCGGCCTGGGCTTGTCGGGCGGACAGGCGCGGCGCCTGGCGCTGGCGCGGCTGTTCCTGCACGAATCGACCTTGTGGCTGCTGGACGAAGCGACGGAAGCGCTGAATGCACAGGTGGCCATCGATGTCTTGCAGCGCTTGCGCGCGCGCTGCGACGGACGCAGCTTGCTGATTGCAACCCACTTGCGGCGCGAAGCAGCGCTGGCGGACCGGCTGGTCAGCCTGCGCGATGGCCGCATCGTCGGTGATGCGCGCCGGGGCACACCGGCCTTCGAGGCGGCACTGGCCGGCTTGCGCGGAGATTGACGGGCGGGCGGCACAGCCCGATAGCTTACAGCAGCAGAAGCTATCGAACAGCCGCATGTAGATACCAGGTTTACACTTACAGTAGGGAAACACCAAGGAAATCATATGGACTTCGATATTGTCGCTTTATCCAGACTGCAGTTCGCGCTGACAGCTCTGTACCACTTTATATTCGTTCCGCTGACGCTCGGCCTGTCAGTGATCCTCGCCATCATGGAAACGGTTTACGTGATGACGAACCGCCCCATCTGGCGCGACATGACCAAGTTCTGGGGTGTCTTGTTCGGCATCAACTTCGCCATGGGCGTGGCGACGGGCATCGTCATGGAATTCCAGTTCGGCATGAACTGGAGCTATTACAGCCATTATGTGGGCGACATTTTCGGCGCGCCGCTGGCCATCGAGGGCTTGATGGCCTTCTTCCTGGAAGCGACCTTCGTCGGCCTGTTCTTCTTCGGCTGGGACAAGCTGTCCAAGCGCGGTCACCTGATCACCACCTGGCTGGTGGCCATCGGCTCGAACTTCTCGGCCCTGTGGATTCTGATCGCCAACGGCTGGATGCAAAATCCCGTCGGCGCGGCCTTCAATCCGCAGACCATGCGCATGGAAATCACGGATTTCGGCGCCGTGCTGACGAATCCCGTGGCGCAGGCGAAATTCGTGCACACCGTGTCGGCCGGCTATACGGCCGCGTCGATTTTCGTGCTGGGTATTTCCGCCTGGTATCTGCTGAAGGGCCGCCACGTGCAGCTGGCCAAGCGTTCGATGACGGTGGCCGCCTCGTTCGGCCTGGCCGCTACCTTGTCGGTGGTGGTACTCGGTGATGAAAGCGGCTACCTGTCGTCGGAACACCAGAAGATGAAACTGGCCGCGATTGAGGCCATGTGGACCACGGAGCCGGCGCCTGCCGCCTTCACGGCCTTCGGCTTCCCCGACGCGGAAGCGCGCGAGACGCATTACGCCGTGCACATCCCGATGGTGATGGGCCTGATCGGCACGCGTTCGCTGACGACGGAAATCCCCGGCATCGAGCAGCTGGTCGACCGCGGCGAACTGCTGATCAAGGATGGCATCAAGGCGTATGACGCGCTGCAAACCATCCGCAGCGTGGCGCCTGGCGCGCCCGTGCCGCAAGAGGCGAAGGACATGTTCGAGTCGAAAGGCCAGTCCCTGGGTTACGCCTTGCTGCTGAAACGCTACGTCGATGACCCGCGCCAGGCGACGCCCGAGCAGATCCGCAAGGCCGCGCTCGACACCGTGCCGCCCGTGGGGCCCTTGTTCTGGTCCTTCCGCGTGATGGTGGGCCTGGGCATGTTCTTTATCTTGCTCACCGGCACATTCTTCATCCTGTCGACGCGCCGCACCCTGGACAAGCACCGCTGGCTGCTGAAGCTGGCCGTATTCGCCATCCCGCTGCCGTGGGTGGCGATTGAAGCGGGCTGGATCGTAGCCGAAGTGGGCCGCCAGCCGTGGGTCATCGAAGGCGTGCTGCCAACGGCCGTGGCGGTCTCCAACCTGGGCGCGACGACCTTGCTCATCACCATTGCCGGCTTTGCCGCCATCTACACCGTGCTGTTGATTATCGAAATGAAGCTGATGCTCAAGGCTATCCGCAAGGGGCCGGAAGAAACGGCGCCGGCCCCCGTGCCAGCGGCCGCAGCCATTCATACTCAACGCGCCTAAGGAGGGCCAGACCATGATTTTGCATGAAATGATTTCTTACGAAACACTGCGCCTGATCTGGTGGCTGCTGATCGGCATCTTGCTGGTGGGCTTTGCCATCACGGACGGCTTCGACCTGGGCACGGGCATCTTGCTGCCGTTCGTTGGCAAGACGGACCTGGAACGCCGGGTCGTCATCAACAGTATCGGTCCCGTGTGGGAAGGCAACCAGGTGTGGCTGATCCTCGGTGGCGGCGCCATCTTTGCCGCCTGGCCGCAACTGTACGCCGTCTCGTTCTCGGGCTTTTACCTGGCCATGTTCGTCATCCTGGTGGCGCTGATCGTGCGTCCCGTGGCGTTCAAATTCCGCAGCAAGCGCGAAGACCCGCGCTGGCGCGCCCGCTGGGACGCGGCCCTGTTCGTGGGCGGCTTCGTGCCGGCCCTGATCTGCGGCGTGGCGATCGGCAACGTGCTGCAAGGCGTGCCGTTCCGTTTCTCGCCAGACATGCACATCTTCTACGATGGCAGCTTCTTCGCTCTGCTCAACCCGTTCGCCTTGCTGTGCGGCCTCGTCTCGGTGGCCATGCTGGTGATGCACGGCGCCACCTGGCTGCAGCTGAAAACGGACGGCGCCATAGCTGACCGTTCGCGCCGCTACGGCAGCGTGGCGGCGATTGCCACCGTGGTACTGTATGCGGCCGCCGGCGTGGCCCTGTGGCTGTGGGTCGATGGCTACCGCATCAGCAGCGCGGTGGTGGTCGACGGTCCGTCGAATCCGATGCTGAAAACGGCGCAAGTGCACGTGGGCGCCTGGTTCCTCAACTTTGCCGCTCATCCGTGGACCTGGATCGCTCCGGCCTTCGGCTTGCTGGGCCCGCTGCTGGCGTTCGCCTTGCTGCGCGCGCGCCGCGAAGTGCCGGCCTTGCTGGCCAGCGCGGCGGCCATCGCCGGCATCATCCTCAGCGTGGGCGCGGCCATGTTCCCGTTCATCCTGCCCTCGTCGATCGATCCGCGCGCCAGCCTGACGGTGTGGGATTCCTCGTCCAGCCACATGACCCTGTTCATCATGCTGGTCGTCACGGCCGTCTTCATTCCCCTCATCGTGGCGTACACGACCTGGGTATATAAAGTACTGTGGGGCAAGGTTGACGGCAAAGCCATCGAAGACGACAGCGGTCACGCTTACTAAGAATTAAGGAAAGGAACTAACTATGTGGTATTTCGCCTGGATACTGGGTCTTCCGCTGGCGGCGACGTTCGCCGTGCTCAATGCGATGTGGTATGAAATTGCCGATGGCGACACGACGCCGGAACAATACCGTGACACGCCGAAGTAGGCGCGTGTCGGCTTGACTGGCCCCGCCCGGCGCGATGGTTTTACCATCGCTGCCCGGCGGGGTTTTTTTATGCTGGTTCACGGATGTGCGGAAAGCAGCCACAGGAACAGGAATGCGCTGAAGAAAGACTCGCTGTGTTGTACGAGCACCATAGAAATCGTCGCCATGCGGGTAGAGATTCGCGATAAAAATTCATGTATTTTGTTTTATTTTTGTTGTTTTTGTTAATTTTAATTAGCAAGGCGTCAAATTGGCATAAATTCGATGTAAAATAAGTTGTCTCATGTAACAATTAAATGATTTTTTAATAAGAATAATGACTTCGAATGATCGCCTGCCATACATGCGAGAGTAGTGTTACTCAGTAGCTGAACCAGAGGCAAGCACAGCTAAGATAAGGAAACATCATGCATATGTTGCGAGCACTCAAACTATCGCACCGTTTAGCTGTGCTGATCGTGATCTTTTCAGCTGGCTTCATCCTCTATGGCCTATGGTCGTTCAAGACTCTGCAAGAATGGAAAGTGAACGGCCCGGTGTATCAGAAAATAGTGCAAAGCAAGGATCTGATTGCGGACGTGTTGCCACCACCGGAATACATACTGGAATCCTATCTGGTCACTTTTCAGCTGATGGCGACCGAGGATCGTGCCGAACAGGCGCAGTTAATCGCTCGCTTTACAACGCTCAAACATGATTACGATGAGCGCCATGCCTTCTGGACGCGTGAGAAACTCGATGCCGATATCGCCGACCTGTTGCTGAACAAGGCCCATACGCCGGCACAGGCCTTCTATACGGTGGCACTGCAACAGTTCATTCCGGCAATAGAGGCGCAGGATAAGGTTGGCGCCACGTTGGCGATGAAAAAAATGACGATCAGTTACACCCAGCATCTGCAGGCAATTCAGCAACTGGTAGAGAAGACCACGCAACGCGCGTCGGCGATTGAAGCGGCGTCGGGAGAGCGCATCACGGTAGCGAGCAGCATGCTGTTGCTGACACTGCTGCTTTCGCTGGGCACGGGGATTGCGGTGGCGGTGCTCATTTCCAAAAGTATTACCAGACCGCTGCAGGACGCCGTGAAGCTTGCCCGCATTGTCGCTTCCGGTGATCTGCGTAGCGATATCGCGACCGATTATCACGACGAGCCGGGCGAATTGATGCGTGCTCTGAAAAGCATGAATGAGAGCCTGCGTCACACGGTGGGCCGCGTGCGTAGCGGTACTGAAACCATTTCGACTGCCTCGCAGGAAATCGCTGCTGGAAATATGGACCTCTCGGCGAGAACGGAGGCACAGGCCGGTGCACTGGAACAAACGTCGTCGGCGATGCAGCAGTTAACCAGCACTGTGCAGCAGACTGCCGAAAACGCCCAGCAAGCCAATCAACTGGTCTTGTCGGCTTCAGCGGTAGCGCTGCAGGGCGGGCAAGTGGTCGACCGTGTCGTCGCGACCATGGTGTCCATCAAGGATAGCTCGAAGCGTATCGTCGAGATCATTTCCGTGATTGACGGCATCGCGTTTCAGACCAATATTCTGGCCCTGAACGCGGCTGTCGAAGCCGCGCGCGCCGGTGAACTGGGGCGTGGTTTTGCTGTCGTCGCGTCGGAGGTGCGCACCCTGGCGCAACGCTCCGCCACTGCCGCCAAAGAGATCAAGCAGCTGATTGCCGAGTCGGTCGAAAAAGTCGAGCTTGGCAGCAATCTGGCCGATGAGGCGGGCGGCACGATGCAGAAAATCGTCTCCTCTGTGCAGTTGGTGGCGGGCATCATGGGGGAAATCGCCGTCGCCAGCCACGAACAAAGCGACGGCATCAAACAGGTGAATCAGGCCATCAGTCAAATGGATGCAGTGACCCAGCAGAATGCCGCCCTGGTCGAACAGGCCACAACGGCAGCGGCCAGCATGCAGGAGCAGGCGCACAATATGATGCAGGAAGTGCGCGTGTTTACATTGCTGGCGTCTGCCTGACCGGCGTGATGGCGGCGTCTGCTACACTGCGCTCCACTTTTATCGACGGAACTGCCATGACTACCCTTTCTTTGCCATACCGCGCCACCGCCACCCAAGCCTGTGCCTGGCTGGCGCAACAGACGGGCACGCCGTGGACCCTGGCGCGCCTGCTGGAGCAGGGCGGCTTGCCGTATGTCTGGCTCGATTACAGCGACGCCTGGGCCGAGCTGTTCCATGACGGCGTGACGCGCTATGCGGCGCCTGTCGTGTTTATCGAGGACAAAGAGCACCTGGCCTCGGGCGCCGATGACGTGTGGCTGCGCTTTACGCGCGACTCCGGCAATATCGCCATCGAACTGAAGGCGCCTGGCTTGCGCGTGCCGCTGGACGGTTTGCACTTCCAGGAGCGTGACTTATTGCGCTTGCTCAAGGAGTTGCAGCACCCGCAGCCGGCCGAGCCGGAAGCCGGAACTGACAATGCCGCGCCGTTTGTCTTGCCCAGTGCCTTGAAGGGCCTGGGGCGCGAGCAGATTTTGCTTGCCTTTGCCGGCGTGGGCAAGGTCGACCTGGACAAAGGCATGGCCAGTGGCGTGGGCATCTTTGGCGACGATGGCGCGCGCGTGCGCAAGAATTCGCGCGGTGGCAAGAACAGCCACCTGTGGCATCCCGTCACCCTGGCGTTCGGCCTGCACGATGTGCACCGCGTGCCGATGGCGCACCTGAAGAAGGCCTTCGCCACGCAGCCCTTGCTGCGCGAATGGAAGGCGGACTGGCTGGAGTCGCTGCGCCTGCTGGGCGAGTAAAGGGAGGGGACAGTCCTACAGCTCGATGGGCGCGACCTCGGTGCCGATATCGGGCGCCGCGTAATGCACGCTGAAATACACGAAAGCGCCGATATTGAGGGCGACGGTGATCCAGAACAGGATGCGGAACGAACGCTTGCTGGACTTGTGGCGCAGCCATTGCTGGGCCAACACGGCGCCCGGCCAGCCGCACAGCAGTCCCAATAGCAGCAAGGTGCGCTCCGAGGTGCGCCAGCGCCCCTGTTTGGCGGCCGACTTGTCGATCGCATAGGCGACGAAACAGCTCAGGCTCAGCACGCCATACACGAGGGCGACCAGGGCGGGGATGTGGAAAAAGAACGTGGCCAGTAAATACAAAACGACAAAGAACAGGATGACAAGGTAGGGCATAGGATGTGGTGGCTTGAGCGGGGGCGTGAGTATCCCACACGGGGAGCGATGCTGCTGTCTAAAATAAACAGCCTTGCGCCAAATCAACATGCACGGCGCGGCGGCGGGCGTGACCCGTCTTCAGCGCTTCGCGGTCGCTGGACAGGGCGATGCCTTCCAGCGCCAATAACGTTTCCTTGGCATGCAG
The DNA here is from genome assembly GCF_003096775.1 of Janthinobacterium sp. 78. Classification (NCBI taxonomy): domain Bacteria; kingdom Pseudomonadati; phylum Pseudomonadota; class Betaproteobacteria; order Burkholderiales; family Oxalobacteraceae; genus Janthinobacterium; species Janthinobacterium sp. 78. Next base: position 2,733,599 of record NZ_QENT01000001.1, read on the forward strand.
GCCGCCCGCAAAGCCCGTCAACTCGCCCGTGGCGCCGATGACGCGGTGGCAGGGGGCGATGATGGAAATGGGATTCTTGCCGTTGGCGGCGCCCACGGCGCGCACGGCGGCGGGACGGCCGATCTGGCGCGCGATCTCGCCATAGCTGCGCGTCTGGCCGTACGGTATGGTCAGCAGCGCGCGCCAGACTTCCTGCTGGAATGGCGTGCCGGCAAAATCGAGCGGCACCTCAAATTGCTGGCGCGTGCCGGCAAAATACTCGCGCAGCTGGCGCGCCGTTTCCAGCAGCACGGCGCAACCGTCATCGGCGCGCATCTCGCCCAGGCGCACGCGGTTCGGCTTGTCGTTTTCCCACAAAATCGCGGCCAGGGCCGCGCCACGCGCCACCAGGGTCAGCTCGCCCACGGGCGAGGGCACCACGATGCAGTCGTATTCCATGCTTGTTCCTTGATCGGAGAGCGCCAGTGTAGCAGGCTGGCGGCGTGCCGCGTATTGCGTGTAGGATAGCGTTTTTCGGCATGGAGCACTGGCTTTGACGACGATCCCCACTTATGACGCCATCCGCGCGATTGCCGTGCGGCTAGTGCAGGAACACTATCCCGCGGCCGTGGCGGCCATCATCGGCGGCTCGTTTGCCACGGGCCGGCAGACGCCCAGTTCCGATATCGATTTGCTGCTGCTGTTCGAGCACGTCGATTGCGCCTGGCGCTCGACCATCGTGGCCGAAGGGCGCACGGTGGAACTGTTCGCGCACGACCTGGCCACGTTCACCTATTTTTGCAAGGAAATGGATGCGCCCGGCGGCACGGTGCCGCTGGCGCACATGGTGCTGGAAGGGGAAAACATCCTCGCCGCCGGCGACGCCTATGCCCGGCTGCATGCGCTGGCGCACGCCATCGATGCTGCCGGGCCGCCCGTGCTCGACGCGGAAAACTTGCAGCGGCGCCGCTACGCCATCACCACCGCGCTGGAAGACCTGGTCGACAGCACGCACCCGGGCGAGACGCTGGCCGTGGCCTGCCAGCTGTATCCAGCGCTGGCCGACCTGCACCTGCGCGCGGCCGGTGAATGGAGCGGCGGCGGCAAGCACCTGTACCGCCGCCTGCAGGCATTTGACGCGGCCATCGCCGAGCAGCTGGACGGGGCCTTGCGCCTGGTCGCCAGCGATCTTGCGGCGGGCCAGCGCGCGTTCGAGCACGTCACCGCCGCCGTGCTGGCGCCCGTGGGCGGGCCCTTGCTGGAAGGATTTAGCTTGCCAGCGCCCGCCCACTGGCGTGCTTAAAACGCCGTGCGCACGGCCAGGCTGATGTTGCGCGGCTCACCCCAGAACACGCCGTCGAAGAAGCCCACGTTGCGGTAGTACTTTTTATCGAGCAAGTTATTCACGTTCAGCTGCACGCTGGCGTGGCGGTTGATGGCATAGCTGGCCATGGCGTTGACCAGTGCATAGCCGGCCTGCGGGATATTCGTCATCTCGCCCGTTGGCGGGCGGCCGTACCACGATTCGCTGTAGGTGGCGCTTTGCGCCGTCATGCTGGCGCCCGCTTTCAGACCGGCCAGTCGGCCGTCGAAGCGGTAGCTGGTGGCCAGGCGCAGCAAGTGGCGCGGCTGCGTGGTGGCGGCGCGGCGGCCATCGGCCTCGGCCGCGTGCAGATAGGTATAGCCGCCGCTCGCTTCCCAGGCGGGCGTGATCTGGCCGGAGACGTCGAACTCCACGCCCTTGGCCGTCACGCCGGCGCCATTGGCCACCATCGCCTGGCCGCCGTCGGGCAGCAAGAAGCCGGGCGCTACCGTGCGGTCCAGCTCGGCCATGTTCTTTTTCTTCGTATGGAACAGGGCGGCCGACGCGTTCAGCTTGCCTTCATAAAATTCGCCCTTGATACCCAGTTCCGCGTTGTCGCCCGTTTCCGGCGCCAGGAACTGGTTGTTGCGGTCCTTGCTAGTCTGCGGATTGAACAGCTGCGTGAAGCTGGCGTAGGCGGAATACTGCTTGTTGATGTCGAACACGGCGCCCACGTAGGGCGTGACTTCATTGCGCGTTGCCACGAAGTCGCCGCTGCCCGTGTACGCGCCACGCTTATCGTAGCTGCGTGTGTCCGTGCGGTAAGTACTGCTGCGCGCGCCGATGATGACGTGCAGCGGATCGGCCAGGCTCAAGCGCGTGGCCACGTAGCCGCCTGCCAGGCGCGTGACGGTTTCCGTGTGCGATCCGTCCGGGTGGAACACGGGGCGGGGGATGTTGCCCGTCCAGTTGCGGTAATCGGGGACGAAGTCCGGGTACTCGATTTTCGCCTTGCCGCCCAGCGAGCGGGCGCGCTGGTTGCCGCCGTTCCAGCCGACGATGGCCGTATGCTTGCGCCCCAGCAAGGTAAACGGGCCGCTGGCGTACACGTCGAAGTTGTCGCCCGTGGTCTTGCCCGGGCCATAGGCGCCCGTCCACAGGAACATGCCTTCGCCCGTGGCCGGATCGGGCTTGCCGCCGCCCGCATAGGCGACGGTGGTGCGGTTCGTGCTTTCCGTGCGCGCATAGCCCAGGTGCATGTTCCAGTTGCCGGGCAGGCGCTGATCCAGCGACGTGAATACCGTGTGCTGCTTGTTGGCCCAGGTGCTCCACGGCGTCGTGAGGCTGGTGTTGCGCGGCAAGTTGGCCAGGCTGCCATCCGCATTCCAGTAGGGCACGGCGCCCCAGGTGGCGCCTGTCGGCTGGTTGTCCTGGAAGTCGACGCCGGCCGTCAGCAGGGTGCCGGGGCGTACGTCCGCCTCAAGGATGACCATGCCGACCGTCTTGCGCTCGTGATACATGTCCAGGTAGGAATCGCGTTTTTGCCAGGCCAGGGCCGTGCGTGCACGCACGCTGCGCTCCGCGTTCAGCGGCGTGGACAGGTCGGCTTCGAAGCGCTGGTCATCCCAGCGGCCCATGATCAGGCCGGCGCTGGCCTGGAACTCCTTCGTCGGCCGCTTGCGTATCATGTTGATGGTGGCCGACGGGTCGCCCTTGCCGCCCATCAAGCCCGTCGCGCCGCGCACCACCTCGATGCGGTCGTACAGGATCGTGTCTTGCAGCGGCGCATTGCCGCCGCGCGCCATGCCGTCGATCTGGAGATTGTTGATGCCGAAGCCGCGCGCATAAAAGGTCGTGCGCTCCGTGTCGTTCTGGCCCACCTGGATGCCCGTCGTCTGCGCCAGCGCCTGGTCCAGGCGCACGGCGCCCAGGTCGTCGAGCAGTTGGCGCGTGATGATGCTGACCGATTGCGGCGTTTCGCGCAGGGACAGGTCCATGCGCGTGGCGCTGCGCGCTTCGCCAGCCGTGTACGATTGCGTGCCTTCCGTCGTCGCTGTCGACTGGCCTGTCACGGTGACGGCTGGCATGGTGACGTCGGCCGCAGCGGCATCGGCGGCCTGCGCCGGCAGGGCCACGCCAGCGGCAAGGCTGAGCAGGCTGATGTGTAATAAACGGGGGAGGGGGCGCAAGGCGGGCTGGCGCGAAGAAGGGAAGACTGTCGTTGATTGCATCATTTTCCTGGAATATTTTAGTCGTGTGTTTTCCTATCTCGTCTGGCGATGTGCGCAGTAGCTGGGGGGATGGCATGACGCTGGCCCGCGGTCTGGCTTGGATAGCAGTTCCACCGCAAGGCCCGGCGCGGTCGGGCAGTGGAAAAGAAGGGCGCGCGATTCCCCTCACTTTCGTGAATAAGAATCATTATCAATATAGGTGGTATTTGCCAAATAATCAAGCGTGCGCACCAACAGAGTGCGGCAGGCCAATGGAGGCGCATCGTCCGGCCTTCTGCGATAATGCAGGCGCTGATAAAATATTTTCCTCATTGAAAGAAATGCATGCGTACATGGATCGCTTGTGCCGGATGGTTGTGTGTCGTGTCGTTGGGGCAAGCCCAGGAACACGCGCCGCCGGCTGTTCCCGCGCCACTGCACAGCGCCAGCGTGCCGCCCGCCATGGCTGCCGCATCCGCCACATCTGCTGCGCCGGCGCCCGCAGAGGACGCCTTGCCATCGCAAACGGTGACGATCACGGCCAACAGCGACGCCAAGGCGCCGCGCATCCGTTTCATGGCTTACCGCGAGAGTTATCTGACGGCCAGGAAGGTGTGGCAAGTGTCGAGTGGCAGCGTGGTCATGGCCCTGCGCCTGATTCCCGCCAAGCTCAGTGCCACCATCGACGATGTGCGCGTGGCCCTGCAAGGCAATGGCGCTGCCGTGCCGATCAGGGTGTCTGCCGGCGGCGTGTTTGTCGTGCCGCTCAACGACGACATCGCCGCGCAAGATGGCACTTTCCTGGTGAACAAGGGAAGGGGCGAGTTGACGGCCAATATCGTGCTCCAGCCGTCCGTGGCGCGCGATGCGTGGAACGTCACGCGCGTGGGGCAAGTCTTGCACGATGCGCGGCGCGCCGTGCGGGCCATCACGCCATGGTACAAGCGGCCGTTCGCCAGCGATGTGCAATCGCTGGCCTTTTGCGCGACCGAGCGGGGCAGCGCCTTGCAGCTGATGGATGGCGAGCAACTGATCGCCACCTTGCCCATGAATGAGCCGGCCGTCAATGACATCAATCAGCCCGTGTTTTGCAAGATTTTCGACGGCGAAGACAAATACCCTGGACACTACCGCGTCGTCCTGCCCGAGCAAGCCACGGTACTGCTGCTGTAGATCTAGCTAGTTGGGCTGGCGCTGTACCAGCTCCAGGGCCGCCGCGAGGGCCAGGTCCATGGTGGCCTGGTGGAAGATCAGCCATTGCGGCAGCAGCGACAGCGCATGGCGTCCCTGTTCCAGGTCGCCTTCATCGACGGCGGCCCACGCATGGTGCAAACCGCTGAGCACGCGCGCATGCTGTTCCCGGTGATTCGCCAGCGAGGGGAAGGCGATTTGTTCCATCAAATCCTCTTCCTCGCGGAAATCGCGCTCGACGGCCGCAATCAGCTCGCGAAACGCCACGCTGAAATGCTGGTCGCTCAACTGGCCCAGCCGCGCCAGCTCCTGAAACAGCGCCTCATGCGCCTCGTCGATGGCGGGAACGCCCAGCGCCATCTCATCTTTCCAAGCCGATATACCCATGCCGATGCTCCCGGTTAAGTCCGTCGCGATGTGAAGCGGACTGTTCCAGTGTGGCCGCAGCGTAGGGGGAAATCCATGATCTGGATCAAAAGTATGGTGAAGAGGGGTACTGATACATTTGGACTGGAAAGGGGGAACAAATCCCACCCGCAACAAAGCAGATTTGAACGATGCGACGTGTTGCCGAGCGGCGTTTTCTCAGCCGCGCGTATTTTAGTGCTTGGGCCAGTGGGCCCACAGGGCATGCGCATCGACATTCGGTACCTGCATCTGCTGCACGGCCGACGTCTGCATCGCGTCGCGCAGTACGAGGGGCACGAGCAGCAAGGCCGACAGGGCAAGGCAGGCCAGCACTTTGAGCGTCAACATGGTCGTCTCCCGGTGGCCCGGTGGCGGCGCGGGGATGCGGCGCCTGCAGGTCACTTCCTATGTACTACCATGCTTGCAGTTTAGTTCATCTGATTGAAACTTCAACTAATTGCTGTGATGCACCGCACCAGTTCGCCTGTTGCCAAGGGCTTATTTGGCCTTGCGACTGCGCCGTGGCTTGCCAGTTGGCGGCAGGAAGGAATCGAACCACACTTGCGTCAAATGCCGCGTATTTTTCGCTGCTTCACGCTTGACGGCGGCCGTGGCGTGGCCGCGCGCCGTGTTGGCGATGCGGTTGGTGGCGCTCAGGTACATGCTCATCCAGGGGTTTTTCATGGGGTGCCTCGCAGATAGTGAGTGGCGCGGCGCGGGTTTGTCCCCATGCCGCCATATCCCCACTCTAGTCCGATGGCTGGCGCTGACTGTGCGCCCGCCCACATAGCCGGGCGGCGCTGGCAATGTGCTGAGGCAGATCAATACACGTCGCGGCGGTAGCGTCCCGCCGCCAGCAGGGCGTCGAGGCCTTCCTGGCCCAGCACTTCTTGCAGCACAGCATCGATTCCTGCCGCCATGCCGTGCAGGCTGCCGCATACGTAGACGATGGCGCCTTGCGCCAGCCAGTCGCGCAGTTCGTCCGTGCTGCTGCGCAGGCGGTCCTGCACGTACTCACGTTTGCCACCTTCGTCACCATCGCGCGAGAAGACACGGTCCAGGCGCGCCAGATGGCCAGCGTCCAGCCAGCCTTGCAACTCTTCGCCGCAGACGCTGTCAAAAGCTTGCTGCCGTTCGCCAAACAGCAGCCAGTTGCGTGCCAGCCCGGCCCGCTGGCGCGCGCGCAGGTGCGCACGCAGGCCCGCCAGGCCGGAACCGTTGCCGATAAAAATGCAGGGCACGTCGACCAGGGCGGGGGCGAAGGCGGGATTGGCTTGCAGGCGCAGGCGGATGGTGGTGCCCGGCTGGGCGAAGCGCGTGAGCCAGCCGGAACAGATACCATGGCCCTCGTTTTCGCTGCCCGCATGGCGTTCCTGGCGCACCAGCAATTGCAGTTCGCCATCCGATGGCAGCGAAGCGAGCGAGTAGCTGCGCGGCGCATGCTGGGCACCCTGCGCGTCACCCTCGCCGCCGTCCGCGTTGCATCCGATGATTTCCGCCAGCGCGCCCGCTTCCCAGGTGGCGCCGGCCGGACCCGTCAAGGTGATTTCATGCAGTTCGCCGCCCAGGCTGCCGGGGTTGAGCAGCACGCGGCGCAGCAAACGCCAGTCTTCGTACGATGCCTGTTCCTGTACGCCGATGGCGTCGATGGCGCTGCCGCTGCAACGGGCCAGCGCTTGCGACCAGTCGGCCAGGGCGGCGGGGTCGTGCTTGTCGACTTCGATCAGCGGGAACAAAGGCGTGGCGCCCAGCGTGCGCAATTGCCGCTCCAGCGCATGGCCGAAGCCACAGAAGTCGCTGTAATGGCGGTCGCCCAGGGCCAGCATGCCCACTTCCAGGCCGGCCAGCGGCGTGCCCGATGTTTGCTGCAGCAGGCGCGCGAAGCGGCGCGTGCCGTCCGGCGCTTCGCCTTCGCCAAAGGTGCTGGCAACGATCAGAGCCCGCTCGTACTGGCGCAATTGCGCGGGATCAAAGCGCTCCAGCGACTGCACGTCGACGGCCACGCCCGCCTGCTGCAGGGCGCGCGCGCTTTCCAGGGCCAGCCGTTCGGCCTGGCCCGACTGGCTGGCGTAAGCCACCAGGGTGGGTAAACCCGTGTCCGTCATGTCCGCAATGCCAGCCAGCAGAGCCCGCTGCGCCTGCACAGCGCGCTTGGCCTTGCGGCGGCCCAGGTACAACATCCAGCCCGTGATGGCGAACAGGGGCAGGCCCAGGCTGGCGAGGGTGACGATGATGCGGCCCGGCAAGCCGAAATACGTGCCCATGTGCAGCGGATAAATGATGTTGACGAGGCGCACGCCCAGCGCCTGCTGGCTGTACGGCTCGTTTTCCGTGAGCGTGCCGTCGGCCGGGGCAATGCTCATGCGGCTGCGCGCCCGCTCGTGCGGCGCATCGCTGGCCAGCCACGTAAATTGCACGGCTTCGCCGGCGCGCGAGGGCATGCGTACGCTGGCCAGGGTCCAGCCGGGGGCGTGTTGCTGGAAGCTGCTCCAGGCCAGGCCGATGTCAACGGCCGGCGCCTCCTTCTCCTTGCCCGTCCCCTTTTTCATGGGCGCCTGTGCCATCCTTGGGGGCTTGCCGGCCCAGGCATCGATATTGTCGCGCACCACGTCATAGCTCCAGTACATGCCCGTCAGGGTCAGCGCCACGTACACGACCAGGCACCAGGTGCCTGCCACGGCGTGCAAATTCCACAAAAACGAGCGGCCTTTTAATGCAGGATCGAAGCTCAGCCAGGTACGCCAGTCCAGCGGACGGCGGGGCCAGCGCAGATACAGGCCGGAGAGTGCAAGGCCCAGCAGGCACAGGGCCAGCGCGCCCGCCACCTGGCGGCCCGGATCGCGTGGCAGCAGCAGCCAGCGGTGCAGCGACTCCGTCCACTCGAAAAAGCCCGCCCCCGTCAACGCGGGCTGGGTCGCGCCCGTGTACGGGTGCACATAAATGGACTCGCCGCGCCGCTGGCCGTTCTTCGGCGCAAAGAACAGGCGTGGCGCCGTGCCCGCCTGCGCATACAGGGTGATGGATGCCACGCGCTGGCCGTGTTCGGCGGCGGCAATGTTGCTCAGCTGGGCCGGCGTCAGCGGCGCGCGTGTTTCCACGGGCACATGGCGCACGCCGGGGTTCATGACGTCGAGCAATTCATCCTTGAAGGCCAGGGTGGCGCCGCTCAGGCCGATGATCACCAGCACCGTGCCAGCCGTGATGCCGATGAACCAGTGCAATTGAAACCAGACCTGCTTCCAGCTCCAGTGCCAGCGCTTTTGTTGCGGGGCGGCGGCACGCTGGTGCTGCTGGCGGCGCTGCTGGTGAGTCTGCAGCGCATCGTCGGCGCTGGCGCGCGGCAGGGGGTGTGGCAGGGAGGAGGTCGTCATGAAGCGGCTTTCGATAGCGCCGCCATGCAGGGCGTCATGCATGGCGGGGAAGAAGGAAGGCTGGCATTTTAACGCAAACGAGAATCATTCGCAAATGATGGCACCCTGTTTTCGCGGGGCGGGGGCTATCCTCGTTTGCCTGATTGGGTGCCATAGGCGCTACAATAGGGATACTGTTCACTAGTTCCCATTGCCGCCATGACCACTTCCACACCGAATCTCGTCGTCACCCCGTCCGCCCACCCCCTGTCCGACGCCGAGCGCGCCGCGCGCATGGTCAATCCCGCCTTCGGCCGCATCTTCACCGACCACATGGTGGTGATTCCTTACCGTGACGGCAAGTGGCAGCAAGGTGAACTGAAGGCTTACGGCCCCTTGATGCTGGACCCGTCCGCGTCGTCCCTGCACTACGGCCAGGCCATCTTCGAAGGCTACAAGGCGTTTGCCCAGCCTGATGGCAGCATCAAGACTTTCCGTCCAGAACAGAATGCCGAGCGCTTCAACCGCAGCGCCGCGCGCCTGGCCATGCCGGCCATCCCTGTCGAGCTGTTCCTGGAAGCGGGCGATGCGCTCATTGCGCAAGACCGCAACTGGGTGCCGAAGAACACGGGCGAAAGCCTGTACATGCGCCCGCTGATGATCGCCACCGATCCTTACCTGGGCGTGCGCCCATCGGAAGAATACCTGTTCGTCCTGTTCGCCTCGCCGGCCGGCGCCTACTTCCCGAAAGGCGTGAAACCCGTCACCGTGTGGATCAGCGAAGACTTCGTGCGCGCTGCGCCCGGCGGCACCGGTGAAGCCAAGTGCGCAGGCAACTACGCGGCCAGCCTGATGGCCCAGTCGCAAGCGCAAGAGAAGGGTTGCGACCAGGTCGTCTGGCTCGATGCCGTGCACCGCGAATTCATCGAAGAAATGGGCGGCATGAATTTGTTCTTCGTCTACAAGGATGGCGAGAAAATCACGGTCGTGACGCCGGAACTGACGGGCACCTTGCTGCCAGGCATCACCCGCCGCAGCTTGCTGGAAATGGCAAAAGACCTCGGCTATGCGACGCAAGAGCGTAAATTGTCCGTCCAGCAATGGCGCGACGACATCGCTTCGGGCCGCATGACCGAAGTGTTCGCCTGCGGCACGGCCGCCGTCATCACGCCGGTGGGCGTGGCCAAGGCGAACGGCTTTGAAATGACCATCAACAACAATGAAAACGGCGCCGTCACCTTGGCCCTGCGCGAAGCGCTGCTGGGCTTGCAGCATGGCACGGCACCGGATACCCACGGCTGGATGCACACCGTTTGCTAGTAGATGTCACCTGACCAAACCTACTGCGCGTCGCGCTTTGCGGCCGGCGATGCTCACCGTACTAGAGTACGGTTGCGCTTCTCGGCCACAAATCACTGCCGCTCGCTACGGTTTTGTCAGGTGTCGTGACTGATGTTGTTCGTTTTGACCCCGCCGGCACTTTGTTGCCGGCGTTTTTATATCTTGAAGGAAACTCGATGAAAATTCGCTCTGTCTTGCCCGCGCTGGCCGCCGTTTTCCTCTGCCTGTCCGCTGGCGCCGTCCACGCGGCCGACGCCAGCTGCGCCATTCCAAACAACGTCAGCTACTACGATTATGACGTCAAGCCGTCGGACGAGAAAAACACCTGCTACAAGCAAAGCACCAACGTGCCCACCGATTACTTCATGCTCGCGCTGTCGTGGTCGCCAGGCTTTTGCGACAGCCAGCGTCGCCGCGGCGCCGTGTCGAAGAAGGCCGCCTTCCAGTGCGCCGAGAGCAACCAGTTCGGCTGGATCGTGCATGGCTTGTGGGCGCAGTCGGCCAATCCCGCCACGTGCGAAGACATTTCCGTGACGCCACCGCGCAAGACGGACATGCATCCGCGCTATTGCAAGGGCAACATGCCCAAGCTGGCGCCGTCGGAGATCTTGCCTTACATGTGCATGCAGCCCGGTGAAGCCTTGCTGCAGGGCGAATGGGAAAAGCATGGCGCCTGCGATTTCGATACGGCCAAGCAGTATTTCGAGAAGGAACGCGAACTGTTCCAGGCCTTGAAGTTGCCGGACTCCACCATGCCGAAAAACGAGCTGTTCCAGTGGATGAAGCAGCACAACCCGCAGTTGAAGGGCCGCTGGCTCGGCTATGAAAAGCACTCGGGCGAGTTGCGCATCTGCTACTCGAAGGATTTCAAGGTCATCGACTGCCAGAAGTAAGCTTGCCGCTCCTGCAGGTTTCCATCATCCATGCTAGTGTATTGCCCGGATCAGCAAGATGAACAGGTAGTGTATTTATGCAGCAGTCTATGCAGCGGCAAACGCAAGCCGTGATGGTGGGCGAGGACGGCTTGCCGCCCGGCGCCCGTTTATGGGCCATGCTGGCGCTGGCCATCGGCGTGGGCATGGCCTCGCTCGATACGGCGATCGCCAACACGGCCTTGCCGGCCATCGCCAGCGAGCTGCACACGACGCCGGCCGCCTCCGTCTGGATCGTCAATGTCTATCAACTGGCCATGGTGGCGACCCTGCTGCCGTTTTCCGCCCTCGGTGAAATCGCCGGCTACCGGCGCGTGTTTATCTCCGGCATGCTGTTATTTACCGTGGCGTCGCTCGCCTGTGCGGTGGCCTGGTCCTTGCCGTCGCTGGTGGTGGCAAGGCTGTTCCAGGGCGTCGGCGCCAGCGCCATGATGAGCGTCAATACGGCGCTGCTGCGCGCCCTGTATCCGAAACACTTGCTGGGCCGCGCGTTTGGCAACAATGCGCTGGTGGTGGCCGTCGCGTTCGCCATCGGCCCCACGGCTGCCTCGCTGATCCTGGCGACGGCCTCGTGGCCGTGGCTGTTCGCCATCAATGTGCCGCTGGGCGTGGCGGGCTTCTTCCTCTCCAGCCGCATGCTGCCGGCCACCAAATTGTCCGGCCACACGCTCGATGCGCGCACGGCGCTGTACAACGTGGGTGCCTTCGGCTTGCTCATTTTGCTGTTCGGCGACGCCGCCCATCACGCGTCCGGCGACGTCCTGCTGGCGGAACTGGTGGCCGTGGCCGTGTTCTTTGTCTTGCTGCTGCGCCGCCAGGCGGGACATGCGGCACCGATGCTGCCCATCGACCTGTTCCGCCGTCCATTATTCCTGCTGTCGTCGCTAACGGCCATCTGCACGTTTGCCGCGCAGGGACTGGCGTTCGTCTCGCTACCATTCTATTTTGAAGTCACGCTGGGACGTTCACCCGTCGAAACGGGCTTTTTGATGACGCCGTGGGCCGCGCTGGTGGCCGTGATGGCGCCCGTGGCCGGGCGCCTCAGCGATCGTTACTCGCCGGGCGTGCTGGGAGGCATCGGCCTGGCGGCGCTGGCCGGCGGCTTGCTGACCTTGATCTGGATACCGGCCCACCCGAGCGCCTTCGACATCGGCTGGCGCATGGCCTTGTGCGGCATCGGTTTCGGCTTTTTCCAGGCGCCCAATCTGAAAGCCATCATGGGCAGCGCGCCGCCCGAGCGGGCCGGCGGCGCCAGCGGCGTGGTGGCCACCTCGCGCCTGATCGGGCAAGCGACGGGCGCGGCGCTCGTCGCCTATTGCTTCACCGTTTCGGCCAGCCGGGGTACGACGTATGCGCTGTGCCTGGCGGCAGGATTTGCCGCCGTGGCCAGCATCGCCAGCTTTTCGCGCCTGGTGGTGGCGCAGCCGGCGTGGCAGGCCGGCAAGCGCGACTGACGGGTAGAGGTCAGACGTCGATGGCCTTGTCCGACTGCATGCGCTTGCGCAATTCGAACTTCTGGATCTTGCCCGTCGACGTGCGGGGCAGGGGGCCGAAATAAATGGCTTTCGGCACCTTGAAACCGGCCAGGTTGTTCTTGCAGAAGGCGATCAATTCCGCTTCCGTCACACTGGCACCTTCGCGCAGTTCGACGAAGGCGCATGGCGTCTCGCCCCATTTTTCGTCCGGCTGGGCGATGACGGCGGCGGCCAGCACTTGCGGGTGGTGGTATAGCGCATCTTCCACCTCCACGCTGGAAATATTCTCGCCACCGGAAATGATGATGTCCTTGCTGCGGTCCTTCAGCTTGATATAGCCGTCCGGATACATGACACCGAGGTCGCCCGTGTGGAACCAGCCACCGGCGAAGGCTTCCTGCGTCGCCCTTTCATTCTTCAGGTAGCCCTTCATGCAGATATTGCCTCTGAACATGATCTCGCCGATCTGTTCGCCATCGGCCGCCACGTGCTGCATGGTTTCCGGGTCGATCACGGCGACGGCGCTTTGCAAGTGGTAGCGCACGCCCTGGCGCGATTTCAACACGGCGCGCTCTTCCTGGCTCAAGGCCGCCCACTCATCCTGCTCGGCGCAGATGGCGGCGGGGCCGTACACTTCCGTCAAGCCATACGAGTGGATCAAGTCAAAGCCCATGGCTTCGATCTTTGCCACCATGGCGGCCGGCGGCGGCGCGCCGGCTACCATGCCGCGCACCGTCCAGTCGATTCCCTCGCGCCAGTTGGCGGGCGCGTTGGCCAGCGCTGCGTGCACGATGGGTGCCGCGCAATAGTGGGTGATGCGCAATTCGCGCATCAGGTCGAACACCAGTTTCGGATCGAACTTGCGCAGGCACACGTTGACGCCGGCGCGCGCGGCGATGGTCCACGGGAAGCACCAGCCATTGCAGTGGAACATCGGCAATGTCCATAAATACACGGCATGCTTGGGCATGTCCCACTCTAATATGTTCGACAGGGCATTCAGGGCCGCGCCCCGGTGGTGGTAGACCACGCCTTTCGGGTCGCCCGTGGTGCCGGACGTGTAATTGAGGGCGATGGCGTCCCATTCGTCCGCAGGCGGCTGCCAGTCGTAGTCGGGGTCGCCGCTGGCCAGCAAGCTTTCGTAGTCGAGGTCGGAAAAGGCCTCCACTTCCGGTCCCAGCACGTCGTTGACCTGGATCACGCGCAGACCGGGAATCTGCGCCGCCATCTGGCGCGCCAGCTCGGCAAATTCCGTGTCGGCCAGCAAGACTTTTGCGTGGCCATGGCGCAGCATGAAGGTCAGCGCCGCCAGGTCGAGGCGGATATTCAGGGCGTTGAGGACGGCGCCGGCCATCGGCACGCCAAAACTCGCTTCCACCATGGCGGGCGTGTTCGGCAGCATCACGGCCACCGTGTCGCCCGTGCCCACGCCCAGCTTGATGAGGCCGGAGGCCAGGCGGCGCGTGCGCGCATAGGTTTGCTGCCACGTCTGCCGCACGGCGCCATGTGCAATTGCCAGGCGATTGCCATATACTGCCGCTGCCCTGGCGATATAGTCGAGCGGGGTGAGGGCGGCGTAGTTGGCGCTGTTTTTGTCGAGGCCGGTATTGAAATCAGCAGTCATGCTTGTCTCCTGGTAAATAAAATGCTGTAGCTCCCTGTTTCGGGATTGATACCGGTTAGCATAGCACCGGTGCTGAAAAATCACTGTCATCTTAGTGACAACTGAAGGATGGAATGGATAGCAACGATAGTGTAGACCGTGCGGTGCCCGAACTCGATAGCCACGACTGGTTCACGGCCCTCGATGCGCGGCATCAGGCCCTGTTGCGCGCCGGCAGCGTGCTTCGCCATGTCGAGGCGGGCGCCTTCATCACGCGGCGCGGCGAACCGTCGGCGCACTGGATCGGCGTGCACACGGGCTTGATCAAGCTGGCCGTCTACAACGCCGATGGGCGCGGCGCCACGTTTTCTGGCGTGCCGGCCGGTGGCTGGTGCGGCGAAGGAAGCGTGCTCAAGCGCGAACTGCGCCGCTACGATGTGGTGGCCGTGCGCGCCGCGAACATCATCCTGGTGCCGGTGGACCTGTTTCACCTGCTGCTGGCCGAGAGCCTTTCCTTTAACGCTTTCGTCATCCGCCAGCTGAACGAACGCATGGGGCAATTCATCGCCACCATCCAGAACCAGCGCCTGCTGGCCGTCGACGCGCAAGTGGCGCAAGCGATCGCGCAACTGTTCCACCCCATGTTATATCCGCGCACCTCCAGTGTGCTTGAGCTGTCGCAGGAAGAAATTGGCTTGCTGACCGGCATTTCGCGCCAGCGCGTGAACCTGGCCCTGGGCCGCCTGGCCGAGCTGAAACTGATCAGCATCGCCTACCAATCGATCCGCGTCGTCGACCTCGATGGCTTGCGCCGCTATGGCGTGGCGTCGCTGTGATGACAGACTGCTTGCGCGATGTGTGGCATGCTGATGGCTTGTTCACCACCTTGACCTGACGCATGGCCCTCGTTTCCGATCATCCCTTGTACTTGCTGGGCTTGCGTTTTCCGCTCCGGCTGCGCGTCACCGTGCGCCAGGGTTTTGTCACCTTGCATAATGAAATCACCACCAAGAAACTGGGCAGCGGCGACAGTTTTGTCGTGCCTGCCTTCTTGCGCTTTGCCTGCGACGTGATGCCGGGGCGGGGCAAGCCGGCCGTGTTTACCCTGGCGCTGGAAGGCGACGAGCCGGATGGTGGCCACGGCGGCGGCAAGCGCTGGAGCCAGGCGCTGGCGCAGCACATCTTTGATACGCCGCAAGGCAAATGGACGGCGGCGCGCCTGGCGGCCCTGTGGCAAGTGACGCCGCACAAGGCCCGCGCACGCCTGTTTGCCGAGGGCGAGGCATTGCTCAGCCTGGTGCGTGAACAGCGCCTGGCGCATGCGCTGCACACGGCGGCGCAAGCGGGTGCCGATGGCGAAGGCGGCGAGCGCGACCTGGCACAAGTGGCGGCCGGCTCCGGTTTCGCCTCGATCCCCGCGTTTTGCGACGCCTGCGTGGACGTGGCCGGCGTGCGCCCCAGCCTGTTCCTGCGGGGGCAGGCGGGCGCGCCCGCGCTACGCGAAAGCCATACTCCGCTATAATCGGGGCCATGGGATCTTTATTGAAGCGCAAACAGTGGCATATGTGGTTCGCCTGCCTGGCGATACTGCTCAATGCGCTGTCGCCGTCCCTGTCGTATGCGTTTGCCTCGCTGCACGCGAACGCGAACAGCGCTGCCGTCGAGATCTGCTCGGCCAGCGGCGCCGTCTACACGCAAGCGGACCTGGCGCCGGCCGCCAGATCCACTACCGATTCCGTCCTGCACCACATCGAGCATTGCCCGTTCTGCATGAACCACGCGGGCAGCGTGGCCCTGCCGTCGCCGACCTTGTCTCCGCTGGCCATCATCACGGGCCACGACCACTATCCACCCTTGTTTTACCAGGCGCCACGGCCCCAGTTCGCGTGGCTGGGCGCCAGCCCGCGCGGCCCGCCTTTGGCTGTCTGAACGCAATAGTCACGCCTTCTACGTCCCAACTTGTCTCAACTACGCCCATCGGGCTGGAATTACCATGAAACGTCGTCTTTTCCTTCTCGCCGGCACGGCGGGATTGCTTACGCTTGCCGCTTGCGAACAAGCACCGAAACCCCATTACAACAGCCTCGATTTGACGGGAGGCGATTACAAGCCCGACTTCAAATTGAGCGGCCCCGACGGCAAGGTCTACACCCTGGCCGATTTCAAGGGCAAGTATGTGATGGTCTTCTTTGGCTTTACGCAATGCCCGGACGTGTGTCCGACGGCCCTGTCGCGCGCGCTGGAAATCCGCCAGAAACTGGGCGCCGATGGGGATAAACTGCAAGTGATCTTCATCAGCATCGATCCCGAACGCGACACGCCCGAGCTGCTGGGCGAATACATGCGCGCCTTCGACCCCAGCTTTCTGGGCTTGCGCACGGACCCGCAGGCGACGGCGCAGACGGCCTTCAATTACAAGGTCTTCTACCGCCGCGTGCCCAGCGGCAGTTCGTACACGATGGATCACACGGCCATCAGCTATGTGCTCGATACCGAGGGGCGCATGCGCCTGGGCTTGAAGCACCAGTTGACGGCCGATGAGTGCGTGCAAGACATCAAGACCCTGATGAAATCGAAATACACCTTATAACTACCGAGGAAATGATCATGACCCATCTGAAAACCCTGCTGGCCACGGCCCTGACCGTACTGTCCTTCTCCGCCGCTGCCCAGACTTCCGTGCAGATTACCGACCCGTGGGTACGCGCCACCGTGCCGCAGCAAAAAGCCACGGGCGCCTTCATGCAGATCACGGCGCCGAAAGCCATGCGCCTGCTGGAAGTGCGCTCGCCCGTGGCCGGCGTGGCGGAAATCCATGAAATGAGCATGACGGACAATATGATGCGCATGCGCCAGGTCAAGGAAATCGCCTTGCCAGCCGGCAAAGCCGTGGAGCTGAAGCCGGGCGGCTACCACGTCATGCTGCTGGACCTGAAAGGGCAAGTGAAGGCGGGCGACAAAATCCCGCTGACCCTGGTCGTCGAAGGTGAGGACAAGCGCCGCGAAACCATCGAAGTGACCGCCGTGGCCCGTCCGCTGGGCGCGACCTCGGCGCCGATGCCGGCGATGAAGCACTAAGTTTGCCGCTACACCCGTGAAAAGCCCGGTTCGCCGGGCTTTTTTGTGCCTGCCTGAAAGTTAAACGGCTGTTTGATATAATCCCCTGCGATATTAAACGGCTGTTTAAATGATGGGAATGACATGACGGAAGAAACGAGAAGTGGCAAGGAAACGGAGCCGGCGCGCGCGCGCATCCTGCAGGCGGCGGCGGACCTGTTTGCCGGCGAGGGCTACAAGGCCACCTCCGTGCGCAGGATATGCGAGGCGGCTAGGGTCAATGTGGCGATGGTCAATTACTATTTTCATAGCAAGGAAGAGCTGCACCTGGCCGCCTTCGACCATGCGCGCGAACTGGCGCGGGCCTCCGCCGCCGACGTGGCCGCCGCCAGCGCGCAGGCGCAGTTGCCCCCCGTGGAACAGTTGCGCCTGGCTATCGAGGCGCTGGTGTCCGACATGCTGCGCTCGGGGCACGCATCGCTGTTCAGCCGCCTGGTGGCGCGCGAACTGATCGAGCCGACGGCCGCCATCCATAAGCTGGCCGAGCGCAATGTGCGTCCGCAGCACGCCTTGTTTACGGGCTTGATCCGTGGCGTGGTGGGGCCGGCCATGCCGGCGGACGTGGTGCAGAAATGCGTGTTCAGCGTGATCGGCCAGGCCGTGTTCTATGCCCGTTCGCGCATCGTGCATGAACTGGTGGTGCCGGAAATGACGTATGACGAGGCGGGCATCGCCAGCATCGCGCGTCATGTGTCGCAATTTTCGCTGGCGGCCCTGGAAGGCATGCGCCTTCAATACACCGCGCAGGCGGGCGCATGAAAGCGCGCAAGCTGACCCTGGTGCTGGCCGGGCTGGCCATGCTGGGCCCGTTCGCCACGGATACCTTCTTGCCATCGTTTCCCGCGATCGGCACGCATTTCGACGTCAGCAGCGTGCTGGTGCAGCAAACCCTGAGCGTCTACCTGGCCGCCTATGCCTTCATGACCTTGTTCTACGGCACCTTGTCCGATTCGTTTGGCCGCCGTCCCGTGATCCTGGCTTCCCTGCTGATCTTCGCCGTCGGTTCCATCGGCGCCGCGTTTGCACCGAGCTTTGGCTGGCTGCTGTTCTTCCGCGGCATGCAGGGCGCCTCGGCGGGAGCGGGCAGGGTCATCGGGCAAGCCATCGTGCGCGACACGCTGTCGGGCGCGGCCGCGCAAAAGATGCTCGCCAATATCATGATGGTGTTCGGCATCGCACCGGCCATCGCGCCCATCATCGGCGGCTGGCTGCACGTGGCCTACGGCTGGCAATCGACGTTCGTCTTCACCTTTGCCGTCACGGTGCTGCTGGCGCTCGCCTGCCTGAAAGGCTTGCCGGAAAGTTTAGCCGTCGAGCAACGCCAACCCTTCCACCCAGGCAACATCGCGCGTAATTACTGGCTGGCCTTGCGCCACCGGGCGTTCCTGCTGCGTTCGCTGGCCGTGGCCTTCGCCTTTGGCGGCTTCGCGCTGTACATCGCCTCGGCCCCGCATTTCATCCTGGAATTGCTGCGTCTGCCGGAAACGGCGTTTGGCTGGATGTTCATCCCCATGGTGGCGGGTCTGGTGCTGGGATCGGCGCTGTCGGGCAAGCTGGCCCATGCGGTGAAAAGCGCCGTGCTGGTGCGCTGGGGCTTGCTGGCCATGGCGGCCACGAGCGCGCTCAACATTGCTTACAACCACTGGTTTGCGGCCAGCATCCCGTTCGCCGTCGTGCCCGTGATGCTGTACGCGTTCGGCATGTCGCTGGCCTTGCCGGGCATGACCATGTCGACGCTCGACATTTTCCCGCAGATGCGGGGCTTGGCCGCCTCCCTGCAAAACTTCGTGCAAATGCTGGTGTTTGCGCTGGTGTCCGGTTTTGTCGCACCGTTGCTGTTCGACAGTGCCTTCAAGCTGGCGCTGGGACAGGCCTCTGCCGTGGTGCTGGCCGCCGTATTCTGGTGGCTGGGCAGCCGCCAAGGGTCGGGGCAGGGGGCGACCGGCATTATCAAAACAACATGACGGGCCCTGTAAAAGAGTGGCATGCTTCCTGCTTTGTTACACTGTGACAATCAGGCCCTGCCGCGGGCATAGCAGCACGCGCGCGGGTCTAAGCAGTTTTGCAACTTTACCTTTGGCTATCATGCACTTGATTAACTCCAGTTTGAACCACGCCTTGCGCGTGCCGCTGGCTGCGGAAATCCACTCGCGGCCGTTTTTGCAGCTCGATGCCCCCGAGCTGATCACCCATCTGGCCGTCTACAAGGATGACAGCGCGGCGCCCGGTGCGTCGAATATGGCGGCCCAGCACGCCACCCTGGCGGCCCTGTGCACGCATTTTGGCGTCACGCCGCCCGCCGCCGAAGCCAAGTATTTTTATTACGACTTTGGCCGCTTCCGCCTGAAATGGGAATGCCACACGGAATTTGCCACGTTTACCTTTGCCGAGCGCCCGGGCGCCGCCTTGCCCCTGGAACAGGCGTTCGAGCGCATGCCCCTGGAACAGTTGCCGCAGCAGTGGCTGGCGGGCTTGAAGGGCAAGCTGATGGTGGCCGCCCACGTGGTGCTGGAACAAGCGACAGAGCCAGCCGAGATTTTTATGCAGGGCTTGTCGCGTGTGTTCGAGGGCAATACTCTGGCCGGCAGCAAAGTGTTGCAGGGCGGCGAATTGTGGACGGATTTTACGATCCAGTCGGATGGCTTCAGCCGTTTCGTCATCCGCGATGCGGGCATGCACTCGCAGCAGTCGGGCCGTTTGGTGCAGCGCGTGCTGGAAATCGAAACTTACCGCATGATGGCCTTGCTGGGCTTGCCCTATGCCATGCAGGCGGCGCCTTCGTTGAACGCCATCGAAAACGAACTGGCGACCCTGGCCGCCGCCATGGTCGACACGGACGACGCGCCCGGCCTGGCCAAGGCCGACGAGGGCGTTGCCGAGCAAGCCTTGCTTGACCGCATCACGCGCCTGGCGGCCCGCATTGAAAAGCTGTCGCTCGACAATAGCTACCGTTTTTCCGCCTCGAAAGCCTACATGGGCCTGGTCAAGGCGCGTATCGACGAGTTGCGCGAAGAGCGCATCGAGGGCATCCCGACGGTCGAGGAATTCATGGATCGCCGTTTGACGCCTGCCATGAACACGTGCGAAGCGATGGCCAGCCGCCAGGAAGCGATGGCGCAGCGCATTGCCAACACGAATGACTTGCTGCGCACGCGCGTGGGCATCGTGCAGGAATTGCAGAACCGGCAAATCCTGCAATCGATGAATGCGCGTGCGGCGCAGCAGCTGCAACTGCAGCAAGCGGTGGAAGGCTTGTCCGTGGCCGCCATTTCGTATTACGTGATCGGCCTGTTCAGCTACACGGGCAAGGCGGCCAAGGTGATGGGGCTGCCCGTGAATCCGGAAATCCTCGTCGGCGCGCTGGTGCCGTTCGTGGCGGCCGGCGTGTGGCTGGGGCTGCGCCGCATGCATCACAAGCTGCACGCGGACTGAGCGGGACGACACTGCGCTATCATTTTTGCTATCTTTCAACATTCGACCGTCAGGTGTTCTGAAAAGGAAAATGCGTGCTACCGAATGTTGGAGATGTTTACAGTGTGTTTTCGTCCGAGCTGCAGCAGTACGTGGCTTGCCAGGTCACCCGCATCAAGGATGCTTCATCGTCCAGGCCTGTCGCTGCCGTGCTGGAGCTGGACTGGACCGGTGACGCCTTGCCTGATGCGGCGGCCGTGCAAGCCATGCGGCCGCTGCTGTGCGACTATTTCTTCTGGAACAAGCGCCACGATCACTGCTATGCCACGGCGAACGTGCCGCCTGGCCATACCCTCGTTGGCAATATCGCGCCGCTGGTGGACGTGGAAGTCAACAGCTACCGCAGCGGCTGGAACGTGGGCGACAGTGTGCTGCGCCAGCGCAACTGGGAGCGCATCGATCCGCTGCGGCGCCAGCAGTTCAAGGCCGCGTCGCGCGAGCGTGAAGTGACGCTCGGCGGCCACGTCTTCCGCCAGGACGCGACGAAAATCAATGACAGCGTCTTGCAGGCGCTGGGCGACCTGTCCGAACTGGAGCAACTGCCTTGCCTGATGTCCATCGAGACCAGCCACGGCACGCCAGCCTTGATGGAGTTTATCCAGGGCAATCCCTTCATCAATGAGCTGGACTGGCAGTCATCGACCGTGCATGCGCTCGATTTCAGCGGCAGCGGCCTGGAACGCCTGATCCTGCAGCCCGATGGCGTCAGCAGCCTGGTCTTGAACAAAGGCTTGGGTCTACTCGCGCTGCGCAGCGCACCATCGCTGGCGCTGCGCATCAAGGATGGCGCCGATGGCCGCCATCTGACACTGCAGTGCAAGCAGACGCTGCCGTCATTCCACGGTCTCGACCAGCTGGGCGGCCTGTCGCTGGTGAGCATGAAAGACGTCGACCTGGCGCAAGTGGCGCAGCGCTTTCCTCACCTGACGGCCTTGCGCATCTGGGGCAAGCCGGGACTGGCATCGCAGATGGCCAGCCTTGCGCAATTGGCCCAGCTGCGGATGTTCACCGCCTGTGATCTGTTCGGCTACAAGGCGGAAGAGTTTCCATCGGCCACGCAATTGCCGCAGCTGTCTGCCCTGTGGCTGACCAGCTTGCCCGCCGACGTCGCCAAGGCCATCAAGGCCGGCTACAAGAAAGCGGCGGCGCAGGGACTGGACTTATCGGTGAGCAAGGCGCGCAAGCCGGAATGGCTGGCGGAAAATCTGCTCAACCCGTTCCGCGACTGGGATGGCCGCGAGCATATTTCCCCCGCCTATGCGAAAAAGGCGGCGCTGGCCTACAAGAACATGCTGGCCGTGACGCGCGGCATCGATGCCGCCATGGAGGCGTCGGCGGCGGCCGCCGTGCTGGAAGCGATGGTCAGCGCCTATGTCCAGGAATTCAACAAGATCGAGCGGCGGACGAGCATCATCGAGACGGTCGAGCGCGAGGAAATCTATACGGTGCTGGCGGAACTGCTGGCACAGCTAAGTGGGCAACTGAGCGGGCAGGGCGCCGCTCTCGTCGATGAGGCAGCCTTGCTGGACCTGTTCGACCGCTTGCGCGAATTTTAGCCGCTTCCACACTCTAGAAAAAAAGTTCTAGACATGGAGTTCTAGACTGGGTATTCTAGCGGCATGTTAAAAAATACCTCCACTCCCCATCCGACGGCCGCCGAACTGGACTTGCTGCGCATCCTGTGGCGGCGCGGTCCGTCCGACGCGCGCGCCGTGTATGACGCCCTGGCCGAAGAGCGTGCCGACGCCAGCTACGCCACCGTGCTGCGCCAGTTGCAGCTGATGCATGGCAAGGGACTCTTGAGCCGCGATGAAAGCCAGCGGCCGCAGCTGTATGCGGCCGTCGACGCGCAGGAAAAGTTACAGACCAGCTTGCTCAAGGACTTGATCGGCAAGGTGTTTTCCGGTTCCGGCAAGGCGCTGGTGCTGACGGCGTTGCGCGAGCACGTGAGCGATGCGGAACGCCTGGAAATTGAAAAAATCCTGCGCAGCAAGGACGGCAAGGCGCCATGAACCTGGACATGCGCTTGGGCATCGAGTTGGGCAACCTTGTCCCGGCGCTGGGCTGGGTCTTGCTGTATTTTGTCTGGCAGGGCGTGATCGTCGGCGCCGTCTCCGCCGTCCTGCTCTGGCTGCTGCGCCACGCCAGCGCGCGCTGGCGCTATGCCGTCTGCGCGCTGGCACTGCTGCTGTGCCTGTGCATTCCCACCGCTCACCTGCTGTCTCTGCTGTCCGGCACTTCACTGGCCCAGCTGCCGATGGCTGCGCCGCC
The DNA here is from genome assembly GCF_003096775.1 of Janthinobacterium sp. 78. Lineage (NCBI taxonomy): Bacteria > Pseudomonadati > Pseudomonadota > Betaproteobacteria > Burkholderiales > Oxalobacteraceae > Janthinobacterium > Janthinobacterium sp. 78. The sequence continues at coordinate 2,756,250 of NZ_QENT01000001.1, forward strand.
CGCCTGGCGCGCCGCGCTGCAAGCGTGGATGCCGGCCCTGGTGCTGGCCTGGAGCGCCGGCGTTGGGCTGATGACCTTGCGCCTGTGCCTGGGCCTGGCCTGGGTCGGCAGGCTGCGCCGTCAGGCCGTGGCCGCACCCGCCATCTGGCAGGCGCGCCTCGATGCGCTGGCGCTGCGCATGGGCTTGCACCGGCGGCCGCCGCTGAAGCTGCACGGGGGACTGAGCAGCCCCGTCACCGTGGGTTTCTGGCGCCCCGTCATCCTGCTGCCCGCCGCCTTGCTGAGCGGCATGCCCGTCGCCTTGCTGGAAGCACTGCTGGCGCATGAACTGGCGCACGTGCGGCGCTGGGATTACCTGGTCAACCTGTTGCAAAGCGTGGCCGAAGCGCTGCTGTTTTTTCACCCCGTCGTCTGGTGGCTGTCGGCGCGCATGCGGGCCGAACGGGAACAGGTGGCCGACGCGCTGGCTGCGCAAGCGCTGCAAGACCCGCAGCAGCTGGCCACGGCGCTGCATGCGCTGTCCCTGCACACGGCTGTGCCGCAGCATTCCGGTTTGCTGATGTCGGCACGGGGCGGGGCGCTGCTGACGCGTATCGAACGCCTGATGGCACCCGGCCCCGATACGGCCGGCTGGAAACTGGCCGTGCCGGCCATGCTGCTGGCCTGCGCCACCTTGCTGCTGCAGGTGCAGGGCAAGCCTGCCGTCAGCGGGGAGACCCTGGCCGAGGCCGCCGTCGCGATACTGGATTTGCCCGTCAGCGCCAAACACATGCTGGTCTTTGACGACAGCACGGGCCAGGTGCTGATGGCGAAAGATGCGGACGCCGTCGTGCCCATCGCCTCGATCACCAAGCTGATGACGGCCATGGTGGTGCTCGATGCGGGACTCGATCCCGATGAACAGTTGCGCATCGTGCGCGCCGATGGCGATGCTTCGCTGCAGCGCCACGGTCTGCTCGCCGATGGCGTGGCCGTGTCGCGCGGCGCGCTGTTGCAACTGGCGCTGCTGCCGTCCGAAAACCGCGCCGCTGCCGCGCTGGCGCGCACCTATCCCGGCGGCAGCACGGCGTTTCAGCAGGCACTGCAGGCGAAGATCCGCCACCTGGGCTTGCACCGCACTACCTTGCTGGACCCGGTCGGCAGTTCGCCCGCGAATACGTCCACGGCCAGCGAGGTGGCGAAGATCGTCGCGGCGGCCGCGCGCTATCCCGACATCGCGCGCATCACCAGCCACCCGCAAGCGAGCGTGGCCGTCAATGGCAAGTTGCGCACCCTGCGCAACACCAACCCGCTGGTGGGCGGCAAGGGCTGGGACATTGTGCTGTCCAAGACGGGCAGCAGCCATGAGGCCGGCAGTTGTCTGACCATGCGCATGCGCAGCGGCGGCAAGCACGTCACCGTGGTGCTGCTGGACGCCGATGGCGCGCAGCGGCGCTCGCTCGACGCAGGACACATCCGCGACACCCTGGTCGACAGGACTGGCCGCATGCACTGATACCCCCCCCGGGCGCGCCAGTGCGGGCGCCCTTCTTTTTACACTCTGGAGATGAAGATGACACTATTGGCGAAGTTGATGCTGGCTACGGTTGCGACCATGGCAGCTGGTACGGTGCAGGCGAAGACGCCGGCCCCGGTGCAGGATAAACCGGTTAATTGTGACAATTGCAAGGAATGGAATGCGCCCGTCAAGCCGTTCAACGTGTATGGCAATAGCTGGTATGTGGGCACGGCCGGCCTGTCCGCCGTGCTGGTGACGAGTCCGCAGGGCCATATCCTGCTCGACGGTGCGCTGCCGCAATCGGCGCCCCTGATCATCGCCAGCATCAAGGCGCTGGGCTTTCGCATCGAGGATGTGAAAGTCATCCTCAATTCGCATGCGCATTGGGATCATGCGGGCGGCATCGCCGCGCTGCAACGGGCCAGTGGTGCCACGGTAGTGGCCAGCGCCTCGGGCGCCCTGGGGCTGCAAAGCGGTACGAATGGCAACGATGATCCGCAGTACCAGGCCGATCCCGTCGTGCATGTCGCGAAAGTCGCCAAGGTCAAGGTAGTGGGCGAGGGCGATACCGTCAAGGTGGGCCCTTTGGTGCTGACGGCCCACATGACGCCGGGCCACACGCCCGGCGGCACGACGTGGACGTGGGCCTCGTGCGAAGGCCAGCGCTGCCTGAACGTGGTGTACGCGGACAGCCTGAACCCGTATGCCAGCGGTGATTTTGCGTACACGGGCAAAGGCGCGGGCAAGGGTGGCTCGCCTGACGTTTCGGCCTCGTTCGAAGCGAGCATCGCCAAGGTGGCTGCCTTGCCATGCGACATCATCATCCCCGTGCATCCGGGCACGACGGACGTGCTGGGCAAGGCCGCCAGGCGCAGCGCCACAAGCAATCCGCTGATCGACGCCAACGCCTGCCGCGCCTATGCGGCCGAAGCGGGTGGCTTGCTGGCCAAGCGCCTGGCGAAAGAGCGGGGCGTTGCGTTACCAGCCGAAGCCAAGGGCGCCGCGCACGCGCATTAAACGGTTTTACTCGGCCGCCTGCTGCTGTTTGTGCAGGCGTTTGACGAACACCGTCATTTCCTTGACGGCTTGCAAATCGCCTTGCTGCTGGGCCACCGTCACGCCGGTGGTCCAGGCGGCCTGTGCTTCGTCCAGTCGGCCCAGTTGGTGCAAGGCCTTGCCCAGCAGTTTCCAGGCGGCCGAGTAGCCGGGTTGCTGCACCGTGGCTTGCGCCAGGTGCAGGGCCGCTTGCTCGGCGTCATGCTCTTTCAGGCAGGCATCTCCCAGGCCAAAGCGCAGCAGGGCGCTGTCGCGTCCCTGCGCCAGCAGTTTTTCCAGTCTTTCACGCATCAAGGGTCCCGTTAATATGCAAGTTAATTCTTGCATATTAACGCTTGAGCGCGCGGGAAACAAGCGGACGTTTCATCGTCCACGTCTGCCAGCAGGATAGATATGGGCCGAGTATCTTTCAAAAATCCATTAATGAGAATCCATTATCATTTATAATGCAAGCTTATTGCATTGTTTTACGCCCTCGTCAGGAATCCCATGTCCGTGTTTTTACGCCGCCCCGTGGCGCTTTTGCTGGCCGCCGCCAGTCCCTGGTCACTGGCAGTCGATGGTGCGCAGGCCGATGATGTCGTCACCGTCAAGGCCGAGCGCCAGCACTACCGCAGCCTGTCGGCCACGGGCGCCACCAAGACGGATGCCTTATTGATGGATTTGCCGCAAAGCGTGCGCGTGCTGACCGGCGACTTGCTGCGCGATGCGGGTGTGACGACCCTGGCCGGCGCGCTGGACCTGGCCAGCGGCATTGCGAAGCAAAGCCCGCTGGGTGGCTTGTGGGATAGCTATGCCATGCGCGGCTTCACGGGCGACCCGAATTTCGGTTCCGACTACATGGTCAACGGTTTCAGTTCCAGCCGTGGCTACAACGGCCTGCGCGACGCCGGCAATACGCAGAATGTGGAAGTGCTGAAAGGCCCCGCGTCGGCCCTGTACGGCCGGGGCGAGCCGGGTGGCACGGTGAACATCACGACGAAAAAGCCGAAGTTCGCGCCGGAATACGCCGCCGACGTTTCCCTCGGCAGTTTCCGCACGCGCCGCGCCGCGCTGGACTTGACGGGGCCGTTGAGCGACACCGTCGCCTACCGATTGAACGCGGCGCATGAAGAGGGGCACAGCTTCCGCGATACGGTGAAAGTCGAGCGTAGCCTGTTTTCTCCCTCGTTCCTCTGGCTGGCGGGCGAGCACACGACCGTCTCGTATGAAATCGAAGCGGTGCGGCAGCGTGTGCCGTTCGACCGTGGCGTAGTCGCCGTGCATGGCCAGCTGGGTCTTGTCCCCGTCGCGCGCTTCCTGGGCGAACCGGGCGATGGCCCCATGACGGTCAAGTCGCTGGGGCAGCAGCTGTTTATCCATCACGCGCTGTCCGACGACTGGACGCTGCAGGCGGGCGCTTCCTACCGCGACAGCGCATTGAGCGGCTATTCGACCGAGGCGAACAAGCTGCTGGCCGATGGCCGCAGCCTGAACCGCCAGCGCCGCCACCGCGATTTCTCGGCCACCGACGTGTCGGCACGGGTCGAAGTACTGGGCAAGTTCAAAACGGGCGCGCTGGCGCACGAGGTGCTGGCCGGTGTCGACGCCTATCACTTCGACGACCATCGGGTACAGCTGCGCCGCAATCCCTCTGCCGCGAATGCCTATGCCATTGATATTTTTGCGCCCGTGTATGGCGGCAAGGCCGCTCCGCTGGCCCTGTCCATCGACACGCAGGAAGCGCAACAGGCGCGCGGCCTGTATGCGCAAGATCAACTGGATCTGGGCGCGCAATGGAAGGCGCTGGTCGGCGTGCGCCACGATACGTACACGCAGGACGTGACGAACAATCGCCTGAACGTGAGCAACGGCCAGTCGCTGTCGGCCACCAGTCCCCGCGCGGGCCTCGTCTACCAGCCGTCGACAATGTGGTCGCTATATGCGAGTGCGGCCAAGGGTTTTCGCCCCAACAGCGGCATCAGCATCGCCAACCAGGCTTTTCCGGCCGAGCGCAGCCGCGCGTATGAGCTGGGCGCGAAACTGGAAACGGGCAAGCTGACGGGCACGCTGGCCGTGTACGACATCCGCAAGAGCAATGTGCTGACCACCAATCCCGCCAACACGGATTTTGCCATCGCGGCGGGCGAGGTGGGCAGCCGGGGCCTGGAACTCGATGTGTCGGGCGAAGTGGCGCGCGGCTTGCGCGTCTCGGGCGCGTATGCGTACACGAATGCCAGCGTCACGCGCGGCGACACTACGATAGTGGCGGGCAGCCGCTTGGCCAACGTGCCGCGCCACAGCGCCAATCTGCTGGCCACGCAGCAATTTGCGCTGGGTACGGGCACGGCCAGCGTGGGCGGCGGCGTGCAGTACGTGGGCGAGCGCCTGGGCGACGTCGCCGCCAGCAGCAGTTTCACCTTGCCGGCCTACACGACGGCCAGATTGCTGGCGTCGTATTCGCCCAACGCCAAACTGCGATTGGCACTGAACGTGGAAAACCTGTTCAACCGCAGCTACTATGCGAGTTCCTATAGCCAGCTGTGGGTGGCGCCTGGGGCCGAGCGCACGCTGACCCTGAATGCGCATTACAGGTTTTGATGTATTCACCCAACAGCAAAGTGCCGGGGTCGGACCTTCAGGTCCGACCCCAGTTTCTGCCGTTGGGGTAAGCATGCCGTTTCTAATCTTAGATTTAAAAATGAATAAATGACTGCCTCCCTGCCTTCCCCCGCCACCCTGCGCACCCGCATCGCCGTCATCGACGTACTGCGCGGCCTCGTCATGCTGATCATGCTGTTCGACCATGTGCGCGAAACGGTCTTCCTGCACCACCAGGTGGGCGACCCGATGGATGCGGCCCACGTCGATCCGGCCCTGTTCTTCACGCGCCTGGCCGCCCACGTGTGTGCGCCCATGTTCGTTTTCCTGACGGGACTGTCCGCCTGGCTGTACGCGCATCCGGCCACCGGTCCCCGCAGTGCTGCTGGTTTCCTGTTCAAGCGGGGCTTGCTGCTGGTGGTGCTGGAACTGGTGTTCGTCAATGTTGCCTGGAGCGGGGCGTTTCCACCCGCCGTGCTGTATCTGCAGGTGATCTGGGTCATCGGCCTGGCCATGATGGCGCTGGCAGTGCTGCACCGGTTGCCGTTGAAAGTGCTGGCGCTGCTGGGCGTGGCGATCATCGCGGGCCAGCATTTGTTCACAGGACTGCACGCGGAAGAGGGCAGCCTTGCCTATTACCTTCTGACGCTGCTGCTGCAACGCGGCTACCTGGTCGTCGATGGCGCCATGAAGATCAAGGTCAGCTATCCGCTGCTGCCGTGGATAGGCGTGATCGTGCTTGGCTATGCGGCCGGGCCGCTGTACGCGCGCAGCCGTTCGCCGGAGGGGCGTCGTCGCCTGCTGCTGGCGCTGGGCGCGGGCAGCTTGCTGCTGCTGGCCGTCTTGCGCGGCTTCAATCTGTATGGCGAAACCCTGCCCTGGGTGGCGGGCGACACGGCCGTGCGCACGGTCATGAGCGTGCTGAACTTCACCAAGTACCCGCCGTCGCTGGACTTTTTGCTGTTCACCCTGGGCCTGGGCTTGCTGGGCCTGGCCTGGCTGGAAAGCGTCGATAACTGGTTCACGCGGGCCTGCGCCACCTTTGGCGGCGCGCCCATGTTTTACTATCTGCTGCATTTATATCTGCTGCTGGGCATCGGCCTGGCCTTGAAGGCCATGCTGGGCGCCAATCACGCTGGCCGCTATGGCGTCGAGCAACTCTGGCAAGTCTGGCTGCTGGCCTTGCTGCTGATGCCCGTGCTGTACTTTCCCTGCCGCGCGTTTGCCAACTACAAGCGCACCTCGCAGCAGGCGTGGGTGCGCTATTTCTGAGGCAGGCTTACTTACAATACAGCCTGTCGATGCTGTGGCTGGACGCCAGGTAATGCCGCGTCTGCCAAGCAATCGCCACACGGTAGGCGCAGGGCGGGTCGAGCGCCACGTTGACGGGAAAACCGCCATTGTTGCCTGACAGATGAGGCCCACCCGCGCCGCCGCGGAACAGGTAATTGTTCGGTGGTGGCGGCGGCGTGAAGCTGGCGGACGGCAGCGGTGGCGGCGGGTGCGCGATGCCGTTGTTATTGGAAATCGTGATATTGAAAAAGCGCAAATGCGGGTGATCGATCGTGTACAGGATATGCACGAGGCCGCCCGCGATGGGGTTGCAGGCATTGCTGCGCAACTCTTCCAGGTCCAGCGCCACGATGACGGGCGAATTGTCGAAGACGATGGAGTCGAGCCCGTCCGTGGCCACCAGCGCCAGGCTGATGCCGTCGCGTACTTCGAAGCCCAGGCGGTAGCGGCGTATCGGTTCGCTCTCGGCCGCCGTCAGGCTGCTGCCCGCGTCGAGGATGGGCAAGCCGCCCGGCAGCTTGGCCGGATGCAGGCTGGTGATGGCGGGCGTATTGATGGTCAGCAAGTCAAACGTGCGCAGGAAGATGTTGGGCGCTACGTTGACGACGGCCGTCGTGCCATCGCGCATGTCCACGGTGACGCTCTTGCCGTCCACCCTTATCCAGCCGCCAGGCTGCAAGTCGCCCGCGTCGACGATCACCTGTGCCGAGTCGGCGAGGCCCAGTCCATTCGTATAAAACACATAGCCGACCAGGGTGCCGAGCACTTGCGTGAGCGGTGCGAGGCTGGCCGGCGCCGCCGTGGGGATGGCTGCCGGGTCGTCGCTGCCGCCGGGCCAGGACCACTCGCCGATCAGGAAACGGTATTCGAGCGGGTTGGCGGGGATGGCGCTGTTGCGCAGCGGGCAATTGCCTTTCAATGTGACGCCGCCAGCGAACACGTAGGACGGGCCGGCGCCGCCCGCATAGCCTTGCGCGGAAAAGCCGGCCAGCGAGGGAAACGGGTGGATATCGAACACTTCCACCTGCTGCCAGTGGGGCACGCCTTCCACATCGGGTGGCAAGACGTCTTTTGAACACAATTCCACGCAGAAGCAGTGGCCCACATTCTCGCGGCCCGGCTGGCGCCCGTTGGCTTGCGTTTCCGACAGGATGGTCACACTGCCCAACTGCGCCGTGAAGTACACGTCGGGGCCGCTGGCGAACTCCACGTTGATGAACGGTGAAAACGGCGTCAGCGTGAAGTCTGATGTCAGGTAATCGATGCGGAAGCGCCCGCTGGCATCGGTCACGGCCACGCCCAGTGCATCGTCCTGCAGCCAGTCCGCGTCGAAGGCCCGCACGGTGGCGCCGGCGATCGGCGTGTGGGGCGCAACGCAGGTGCGCAGCCGGCCGCAGATGGTCCAGGCGCCGAAGCGGACGCGCACCAGGCACCAGAAGCGTTGCGGCAGGCAATAATCCCAGACGGCGAGGAAATCATTGTCAGCCTGGCGCCAGCGCGGCTGGATGGTGGTGATGGAAAACTGCAGCGGCACGGGGTCTTTCGGCCCCCCTTTCAGATGCGGCACGGTGGGACATAACACGTCCACTTCCACGGCCTCGCCCTGGTATTGTTCCTTGTCGCCCAGGGTAAAGCTGTAGTTGCCATCGTCATCCGTGCGCGTTTCGGCCAGCAGGGAGGGGGCTTTCGCCTGCACTTCCTCGTCCGTGAGAATGGCGAAGGTTTCCTTGGCGCTGGCCACGGCCAGGGCCGTGATGTTTTGCGACGCGCGCGGGCGATACAGGCGCACGATGACGTGCGACAACGGTTCAGGACACTCGGCACAGATCAAGCCGCACAGTTTGCCCCGCAGGATATAGGCCATGATGGCTCCCTTGCTGATGTGGAAGGCGCGCCGCTCGGAGTGGCGGCGCTGTTACCAAGCTAGCAAATGAAAGGCCGTCAGGCTTGATCTGGCTTAAACCTGCGTTCTATTTAATCAGCGCCAATACTTCGCGGAAACGCGGATGCTTGCAGTCGCGCAACCATTCAAAGGCCAGCATTTCCACCGTCACCAGATGGGCACCGAGCTTGTCCAGGCGGGCCAGCGCCGCATCGCGGCTGGCGCCCTGGCGCGAGCCGACGGCGTCGATGGCGATGATGACTTCATAGCCCAGCTGCAGCAGGCCGATGGCCGTCTGCAGCATGCACACATGGGCTTCGCAACCGGTGACGACGATTTGCTTGCGCCCGGCGGGCAGCATGTCCTGCAAGCCATCAAAGCAGGCGCCGAAATGCGTCTTGTGCAAGGTCCGTTCGCACAGCGCGGCGATTTCCTCCACGTTCGGCCCCAGTCCCTGGCGGTTTTGCTCCGTGCCCAGCACGGGGACGTCGAGCAGACGGGCGATCTTCGCCAGGCGCAGGTTTTGCGCCAGCACCAGGCCGGCGTCGTGGATGGCCGGCATCAAGCGGCCTTGCAGGTCGACAATGACGAGTACGGACTTGCTTGCATCCATCAACATGGTGTTCTCCTTGTTAGTATGTGACGACAGTGTAGCGCGCTGCCGCTTGCTTAGGCTGGCCAGCTGGGCGTGGCCGTCTCGCCCATCAGATAGGCGTGATTCAGGTCGATGGCGGCACGCAGGTAATTCCACAGGGCGCTGACGCGGGCGATGTTGCGCCGCTCGCTCGGTGAGATCATCCAGAAGGCGCGCAGCAGGTCGATCTCGCCATCGAGCACGGGCACCAGTTCGTTCGACTGCTGCGCCACGAAGCAGGGCAGGATCGCCAGCGCCTGGCCCGCGCGCGCCGCATGGTATTGCGCGATCACGCTGGTGCTGCGAAACGCGCGCAGGGAATCGGGCGCCACGTTGTCCATGTAGCGCAGCTCCGAACTGAACACCAGGTCATCCACATAGCCGATGATCGGGTGCTGCGCCAGCTGCGCCACGCTGGTAATGGGCGCGTGGCGCGCCAGGTAGGCTGGCGTGGCGTACAGTTTTAACCGGTAGTCGGACAATTTGGTCACCACGTACGGACCGGACAGGGGGCGCTCGATGGAAATGGCCACGTCCGCCTCGCGCTTCGACAGGCTGACGAAACGCGGCACGGCGATCAGGTCCACGCTGATGTGCGGATAGCGGCCGCAAAACTGCGCCAGGTGGGGCGCCAGCACGATGGCGCCGAAACCTTCCGTGGCGCCCAGGCGCACCTGGCCCGACAGCAGGCGATTATGTTCGCCCAGCTCCTCGGTGGCGGCAAACACCGTGCTCTCCATGCTTTCCGCGTATTCCATCAGGCGGTGGCCTTCGGGCGTCAGCTGGTAGCCCACGTAATTGCGGTCGAACAGCTGCGTGCCCACCTGCTCCTCGAACTTGCGCATGCGCCGCGACACGGTGGAATGGTCGATGCCCAGTTTTTTCGCCGCATCGACGAGTCCTGCGCTGCGCGTCAGTTCCAGGAAGACCCGTACATTGTCCCAATCGAGCATGGCAATCCCTCTCTGTGCATTTTTGCAAAGGAATTATGCATTAATTTCACTTGAGTGCATATTTTTACACATGCAGAATGCATCTACACCTATAAGAAAACTCATCCACCTGGAGACACGCATGAAAAAAACCGTTCTGGCCATGGGCGCGCTGGCGCTCACCCTTTCCTTTGGCGGCGCGCACGCGCAGATTTCCGATGGCGTCGTCAAGGTCGGCATCCTGACCGACATGTCCGGCCCGTATTCGGCCATGGGCGGGCGCGGCTCCGTCGTCGCCAGCCAGATGGCCGTCGAGGATTGTCTGAAAGCCGAATGCAAGGGCATGAAAATCGAAATCGTCTCGGCCGACCACTTGAACAAGGCCGACATCGCCGCCTCCAAGGCGCGCGAATGGATAGACCGCGACAAGGTTGACGCCATCGCCGACCTGACCAATTCATCGGTGGCCCTGTCCGTGCAAAAGCTGATGAAAGAGAAGGGCGGCATCGCCATGTTCAGCGGCCCGGCCACCACGCGCCTGACCAATGAAGACTGCTCGCCGAACGGCTTCCACTGGATGTTCGACACCTATTCGCAGGCGGCCGGCACAGCGGCGGCGCTGACCAAGCTGGGGCAAAAATCGTGGTATTTCGTCACCGTCGATTACGCGTTTGGCCATTCGCTGGAAAAAGACGCCAGCGAAGTCGTCAAGCACAATGGCGGCACGGTGCTGGGCGCCGTGCGCCATCCGCTGAACGCGTCCGATTTTTCATCTTTCCTGGTGCAGGCGCAGGGTTCCAAGGCGCAGGTGATCGGCCTGGCCAACGGCGGCGCCGACACGGTGTCGGCCATCAAGCAGGCGCGCGAGTTCCGCATCGGCAGCGGCAAGGACCAGCGCCTGGCCGCCTTGCTGGTGTTCCTCTCCGACGTGCATGCGCTGGGGCTGGAAACGGCCCAGGGCCTGGTCTACGCGGACGGTTTTTACTGGGATTATGATGACCGCAGCCGCGCCTTCGCCAAGCGTTTCGAGGCGCTCAACAAGGGCGCCAAGCCGACGATGGTGCAGGCGGGCGTGTATTCAAGCGTCTACCACTACCTGAAATCGGTGGCGGCGGCGAAAAGCGACGACTCGAAGATCGTCGCCCAGAAGATGCGCGAGCTGCCCATCAAGGACTTTGTGATGAACAATGCCTCGATCCGCCCCGACGGCCGCGTGATCCACGACATGTACCTGGTGCAGGTGAAAACCCCGGCCGAATCGAAAGGCGCGTGGGACTACCTGAAAGTGCTGTCCACCATCCCCGCCGACCAGGCTTTCAAGACTATGGATGCGGCGGCGTGCAACCTCGTTAAAAAATAATTCCGGGGTCAGACCCGCCGGGGGGATTTTCCCTAGTGGGGAAAATCCCGATTCCGAAGGAACTGACCCCAGCTTTACGCCGTTGGGTTTAGCTGAACAAACATCGAAATCACGGAGTACGCCATGAATCGCCCCCTCACCCAAGTCCCTACTGTCCCCCTGCACATCGGCGGCAAGCACCACACCTCGACCAGCACCGAATGGCGCGACGTCGTCAACCCGGCCACGCAGGAAATCGTCGCCAAGGTGCCGTTTTCCACGGCCGATGAAGTCAACCTGGCCGTCGCCACGGCCAAGGAAGCATTCAAGACCTGGCGGAATACCCCGCTGGCCGCGCGCATGCGCATCATGCTCAAGTACCAGCACCTGATCCGTGAAAATATCGGCGCCCTGGCCGCACTGATCACGCGCGAACACGGCAAGACCCTGCCGGACGCGGAAGGGGAGGTCATGCGCGGCCTGGAAGTGGTGGAGCACGCGTGCTCGATCGCCACCTTGCAGCTGGGCGAAATCGCGGAAAACGCGGCCACCGGCGTCGATGTCTACAACATCTACCAGCCGCTGGGCGTGGGCGCCGGCATCACGGCTTTCAATTTCCCCGTCATGCTGCCGTGCTTCATGTTCCCGATTGCTATCGCCTGCGGCAATACGTTTGTATTGAAACCGTCGGAGCAAGACCCGTCATCGACCATGTACCTGGTCGAACTGATGTACCAGGCGGGCTTGCCGGCCGGTGTGCTGAACGTCGTGCACGGCGGCGCCGACGTCGTCAACATGCTGTGCGACCATGCCGACATCAAGGCCGTGTCCTTCATCGGCTCCACCCACGTGGGCACGCATGTGTATCGCCGCGCCAGCGAATCGGGCAAGCGCGCGCAATCGATGATGGGCGCGAAAAACCATTGCGTGGTGCTGGCCGACGCCAACAAGGAGCAAGCGATCAATAACCTGATCGGCGCCGCCTTTGGCGCGGCCGGCCAGCGTTGCATGGCCAATTCCGTCGTCGTGCTGGTGGGCGAGGCGCGTTCCTGGCTGCCGGAAATCGTCGCCCGTTCGCAAGCGCTGAAAGTGGGGCCGGGTAGTGACCGCGATGCCGACCTGGGGCCGATGGTCTCGAAAGCGGCCATGCAGCGCGCGGAAAAACTGATCCAGGCGGGCGTGGACGAAGGCGCGCAGCTGCTGCTCGATGGCCGTGGCCACAAGGTGGCCGGCTACGAGGGCGGCAACTTCATGGGACCGACGATTTTCTCGAAGGTGGCGGCATCGAACTCCGTCTACACGCAGGAAATCTTCGGCCCCGCCATGTGCGTGGTCGAGACCGATACGCTGGACCAGGCCATCGCTTTTATTAACGCCAACCCGAACGGCAACGGCACCTCGATCTTCACCTCGTCCGGCTGGGCGGGGCGCAAGTTCCAGCACGAGATCGATGTGGGGCAAGTGGGCATCAACGTGGCCATACCCGTGCCCGTCGCCTATTTCAGCTTCACGGGCTCGCGCGCGTCGAAACTGGGCGACCTGGGGCCGAACGGCAAGCAAGCCCTGTACTTCTGGACGCAGACCAAGACCGTCACGGCGCGCTGGTTTGCCCCGGACGACGGCGGCAGCGGCGTCAATACCACCATCTCGATGAAATAAGGAGGCGGCGATGAGCACCAATATCGTTTTCATCGGCCTCGGTAACATGGGCTTGCCCATGGCACAAAACCTGGTGCGGGCCGGCCATGCGGTGACGGGTTTCGATTTGCTGCCGGCCAGCGTGCGGCAGTTTGCCGACGGCGGCGGCCTGGTGTCCGATGACCAGGCGGCAGCGATCCAGGCGGCCGACATCGTCATCACCATGCTGCCGGCCAGCCGCCATGTGCTGGGGGCTTACCTTGGCGACGCGGGTATCCTGGCGCAGGCGCGGCGCGGCACCCTGCTGATCGACTGTTCGACGATTTCCACCGAGGCGGCGCGCCAGGTGGGCCGCGCGGCCGAGGAAAAGGGCATGCCCATGCTGGACGCGCCCGTCTCCGGCGGCACGGCGGGCGCCACCAACGGCACCCTGACCTTCATGGTGGGCGGTGAAGACGCGGCGCTGGCGGCGGCGCGGCCTTACCTGGAGGTCATGGGCAAGGCGATCTTCCATGCGGGCGGCTCGGGTTGCGGGCAGACGGTCAAGATCTGCAACAACATGCTGCTGGGCATACTCATGATCGGCACCAGCGAAGCGATACGCCTGGGCGTGGCCAATGGCCTGGACGCTAAGGTGGTGTCGGACGTGATGGCGAAAAGCTCAGGCCGCAACTGGACCCTGGAAGTGTACAACCCATGTCCCGGCGTGGCCGAGAACGTGCCCGCGTCGCGCGGCTACACGGGCGGTTTTGGCGTCGACCTGATGCTCAAAGACCTGGGCCTGGCCATGGAAAGCGCCGAGGCGTCGGGCGCCAGCGTACCGCTGGGCGCCCTGGCGCGCACGCTGTATGACATGCACAGCAAGGCAGGATCGGGCGGGCTCGATTTCTCCAGCATCTACCGGTTGCAGGATACGCCGGCATAAGGCCGCTGCCGTGGCGATGGCGCTCCTGCGGGAGCGCTTTTTTTTGTTGATCGCCATCCAACCGTACATGCTATTAGGACGGTAAGAATATACAATCAGCAACTTGATTGGAAGCAGTTTTGATGCAAGATGCAGGCTGCCGATATGGACGCCGATTGCGAAAAGAAAACATGCCCGGCAAGGGCCTTGATGAACAGGAAAGACGGATCCCCGATGTTTAAAAAAATACTGGCACTGGCGCAGGGCGTGGTCGGCCTGGATGAGCAGGCGCAGTTGAAGAAGGGCTTGCGCGGCTTGGCGCAGATCTCGCCTGCGCTGTGGGAGCGCGCCTGTGAGTTCGTCTGCGAAGGACGCCAGGAAGGCGTGCTGCTCGATGTGCAGGCAGCGGCGCCGCGCGGCGGCACCTTGCTGGGCAAGCCCGGGCGCCTGTACTCGCATTTTTATACCCATAATTTGAGTAACAAGGATGGCGCGCTGGCCAATGAAAGTCTGCGCCACCGGCACCAGTTCTACGCCCAGTCCGACGCGGCGACGCTGGACGCGGCGCTGCTGGTGCGCCTGGGCAAGCTGCTGCAGGCCGCCGACGGGGGCGATACGCTGGAACGCACGGGCGCCGCGGTGCCGCAGTGGCTCGATTACCTGCTCGGCGATGCGTTGTTCGCCAGTTTTTCCGAGACCCGCGCGCAGGCGACCACGGTCAACCGGCGCGGCTGGGACGTGGTGCTGCTGGCGCGCCTGCTGGCCGCCGATGGCGAGGAGGAAGAAGGCGCGCTGCAACTGGTGTTCGAGCGGCGCGAATTGAACGAGTACGTGCGCGATAACTGCCTGCAGCGCCTGCTGGCGCCGGGCGCGCTCGACGCTTACATGCTCGCGCATGCTGCGCAGGTGGAGCAATTGCCAACGCTGTTGTCGGCCAGCGGCAAGGCGCAGCTGGCCAGGCGTGTGGGCGCCGCGCCCGCGCTGGCCGACGCCTATGCCGCCATCCTTGTGCGCCTGGCCGTCGATGGCGGCAAGAGCGTGCGCATCGAAGCGGCTCCGCATCTGGCCGCCATTCCCGTGGAACGCAGGGCCGTCTTGCTGCAGCAATGCCTGTTGACGGGCAAGACGGAAGAGCGCGTGCAGGCGGCCGAGCTGCTGGGCCGCAGCCTGGGGCCGCAGCAGGGCGCGCTGCTGGAACAGGCGCTGGCGCAGGAGACGAGCAAGCCGGTGCAGGCGGCCATCCGCAATGCCCTGTCGTGGCTGGGCGCGGCCAGCGATGCGGGCGCGGCGGAACTGCCCGTGCCGCCGCTGCCGCCCGCGCCGCCGGCGACGCGCCTGGGCGACGCCGCGCTGCAACTGCTGCAGGCCAATCATGCGGCACTGCTGGAAAAGTACCGCGCCGAAGCACGGCAGGAGCGCGAAGACAACCAGCACGCCAAACACAAGTACGAATGGAAGCAGGAGCGCCTGAAACGCTATGAGGCGTTCAAGCCGGCCTGGCTGGAAGCGGCCATCCGCGTGTTCAATGGCGAGGCAGCGAAGGGCGACGAGGGGCCCTTGCAAAGTAACCTGGCGCGCGAACCCGTCGAGCTGCAGGGCAAGCTGGCTGCCTTGCCGGAGTTTGGCGTGGCGCACATGGCACGCTGGCTGCAGGCCACGCGGCGCAATATTTTTCATTTCTGGCACGATGACTTCTTCCAGCAATGGCTGGCGCGGCAGGACCTGTCCACGTTTGACCTGCGCCTGCTGGCGCGCGCCATGCGCGAGGCCGGCGACGAGCATGACAGCGTGGCCATGGCCTGCGTGGCCAGCAACTGGTGGGGCGCCAAGCCGCAGCAGGTGCTGGCGGCGGACATGGTCTGGCCGCTGTTCGCGGAACGCCCCGAACTGATCGAGCAGGGCCTGGGCTTGCGCGCCGTCGAAAGGCGCCGGGGCGTGGCGCCCGAGCTCGGTCCCACCCTGGAAGTGCTGGCCACCTTTCCGGTGCTGCCGGCGCAATGGCTGCCGCGCGTGATGGAGATCGCGCTGGGCGAGGGCAAGCAGCACCGCGCCAGCGCGCAGCAGGTGCTGGCCAGCCTGCCCGATATCGGCAAGCGCGTGGCCGAGGCGCTGGGATCGAGCAAGCAGGACATGCGCATCGGCGCGGCGCGCTGGCTGGCCGACCTCGATTACCGCGCTGCCGTCCCGGCGCTGTACCAGGCGCTGGACAAGGAAACGCGTGAGACCGTGATCGCCGCGCTGATGACGGCGCTGGAAAAACTGGGCGAGGACCTGAGTCCGCGCCTGTCGCCCGAGATCCTGCTGGCCGCCGCGCGCAAGGGCTTGAAGGGCAGGGCGCCCGTCGGCCTGGCCTGGTTCGTCTTCGAGGCGCTGCCCGCCTGCCACTGGCAGGATGGCACGCCGGTCGACGCCGATATCATCCGCTGGTGGGTGGTGCTGGCCTGCAAATTGAAGGAGCCGGGCGGTAACGCCTTGCTGCTGCGCTATCTGGGCCTGCTCGACGCGGCAAGCCGCGCCGCCCTGGGCGAGACGGTGCTGCGCCTGTTCATCACCGAGGATCTGCGCGGCCCGAGCCTGGAAGTGGCGACCGCCGAAGCGCAGGCGCGTGCGCCGCAGGCCTACCTGAGCTACCAGGACCAGGCCAGGCGCTATCCCGAGTATTATGCCGCGCAGGGCAAGATGACCGAAGAGCAGGTGTTCGACCAGATCCGCCGCAACAAGATGGCCGAATACCTGGGCAGCGCCATCGGCGAGAAGGGCATCCTGGCGCTGGCCGCGCATACGCCTGGCCATGTGGCGATCAGCCTGCTGCAAGCGTATATGCGCGACCATTACCCGCGCCGCGCGCAGATCGAAGCGATGCTCGACGGCCTGGCCGACGGCTACGACCCGGCCGTCATCCAGTTATTGCTGGGGATCGCGCGGCGCTACCGCACGGCCTCGGTGCAGGAAAAGGCGCGTCTGCTGGTCGAGCGCATCGCGCAAGGCAAGGGCTGGAGCCATGACCAGCTGGGCGACCGCACCATCCCGACCGGCGGCTTCGACGACAGCGGCCGCCTCGACCTGTCGTATGGCGAGCGGGTCTTCCAGGTGACCCTGGACGGCGCCATGAAGCCGCGCTTGCACAACCCCGACGGCAAGGAGATCAAGGCCTTGCCCGAGCCGCGCCAGGACGAAGCGCCCGAACTGGCCAAGGAAGCCAAACAGCAGCTATCGGTGTGCAAGAAAGAACTCAAGCAAGTCATCACCATGCAGACGGCGCGCCTGTACGAAGCCATGTGCGCCGGACGTGTCTGGCCGGCGCAGGAGTGGCGCGATTACCTGCTCGGCCATCCGATCGCGGGCCGCCTGGTGCAGGCGCTGGTGTGGATCAGGGAGGACGACGCAGGCCGCACCCTGCTGCGCCCCAGCGACGATGGCAGCCTGCTCGACGCGGACGACGAGGAAGTCGCGCTGCCCGAAGGCAGCCGGCTGCGCCTGGCGCACGCCTCGCTGCTGGACGCGCCGCAGATCGCCGCCTGGCAGCGCCATTTCAAGGATTACAAGGTCAAGCCCCTGTTCGAGCAGCTGGCGCACCAGTTGCCCGACGCCGCGCTGATGGCGGGCCGGCACATCGCGGACCGCGAAGGCTGGGTGGGCGACACCTTCGGCTTGCGCGGCGCTTTTGGCAAGCATGGCTATCAGCGCGGCCAGGCCGAGGATGGCGGCGTCTTCACCGAGTATCACAAGGATTTCATCAGCGCCGGCCTGCGCGCAGTGATCGAATTTTCCGGCAGCAGCCTGCCCGAGGAATTGATGGCGGCCGCCCTGAAAACGCTGCAATTCTATCCCTTGCCGCGCTCCTGGCGCGACGAGGCGGTGCCGCTGGCCGACGTGCCGTCCGTGCTGCTGGCCGAAACCTATGCCGATTATCTGGCGGTGTCGAAGGCGTGCGGCGGCTATGATGCGCAATGGGAAAGTAAAATGCCGTGGTAAGCAAAGAAAGCAACATCATGACGGAACAAGATAACGATAACCAGGTGGTGCGCCGCAGCGCCGAACAGCGCTACGCCAGTGAACTGGAGCGCCTGAAGGCGGCCGATACCGATCCGCGCCCGCAGGGCTGGCAGCTGTCGCCGCGCGCGGTGCGCCGTTTCATCCTGGGCGACGCGGCGCTGCAAGTGAGCCGCAAATTCTATGGTGACGATCCGCTGGTCGACCGCGCCATCGTCACCCTGATGGGGCACCAGGGGCTGATGCTGGTGGGCGAGCCGGGTACGGCCAAGTCGCTGCTGTCCGAATTGCTGGCCGCGGCCATCAGCGGCGACTCCGCGCTGGCGATACAGGGCACGGCCGGCACCACTGAAGACCATATCAAGTATTCGTGGAACTATGCCTTGCTGCTGGCCGAAGGGCCGAGCCGGCGCGCACTGGTGCCGTCACCCTTGTTCCAGGCCATGGAAGCGGGCAAGCTGGTGCGCTTCGAGGAAATCACGCGCTGCGCGCCCGAGATGCAGGACGTGCTCATTTCACTGATGTCGGAAAAGCAGCTGATGATTCCGGAACTGGGCGGCGACGCGCGCGTGCATGCGCGGCGCGGCTTCAATATCATCGCCAGCGCCAACTTGCGCGACCGCGGCGTGCATGAAATGTCGTCGGCGCTGAAACGCCGCTTCAACTTCGAAACCGTCAAGCCTATCCGCGACCATGGCTTCGAAGTCGAACTGGTGATGCAGCAGTTGCAGCGCGAACTCGATGCCATCGGCGCCGCCGTCATCGTCAAGCGTGACGTGGTCGAACTGCTGGTGACCACGTTCCAGGAACTGCGCGCCGGCCAGACCCGCGAAGGCACGGCCATCAAGACGCCGGAGGCGGTGATGTCGAGTGCCGAGGCGGTCAACCTGGTCTATGCGGCCTCGCTGGAGGCGCTGCATTTCGGCGACGGCACCTTGCGCCCGCGCGAACTGGCCAACCAGTTGCAGGGCGTGGTCCTGAAGGACAACGCCGATGACCTCAAGCGCGTGCGCCATTATTTCGACACGGTGGTGCGCGAACGTGGTCGCCGCGACGATTTGTGGAAAAGCTTCGGCGACGCGGCGCGCCAGCTATGGCTGTAGTGCAGCCGGATTCGCAGCCGAACTTGCAGCCGAATTTGCCGGCCGGCGTGGCTGCCGCGCGCGCCAGGCTGTTCGGGCAGGGCGTGTACTTTGCGCCGGTGCGCCACCACAGCCCGGCATGCGCGCAGGCATTGCAGGCCATGCTGCGCGAATTGCGCCCGGCCGCCGTGCTGATCGAGGGGCCGGAAGGCTTCACAGACATGCTGCCCTTGCTGCTGGACGAACGCACGCGCCCGCCCGTGGCGCTGCTGTGCCAGACACCAGCGGCAGGCGCAGAGGGCGCACGCACGGCATCGGCGTTTTTCCCGTTTTGCGATTACAGTCCCGAATGGGTGGCGCTGCGCGAGGGGGCGGCCGTGCAGGCGCAGCTGGCCTTCATTGACCTGCCGTGGCAGGCGCGCGCGGGCACGGCGGCTGCGCACGATGCCGATGCGCGCAGCCTGATGGCCGAGCGCTACCTGGCCCACAGCCGCTATCTGAACGCCCTGGCCGTGCGCGCCGGCTGCCGCGACCAGGACGAACTGTGGGATCACCTGTTCGAAGCGCGCTCGCGCGCGGCGCTGGCGGACTGGCGCAGCGTGTTTGGCGACGTGTTTTCCTACTGCGCCATGGCCCGCCTCGATTACGAGCCGGCCGTGCTGGAAGCGGAGGGCAGTCTGCCGCGCGAACGCCACATGGCGGCGCATATCGCCCGCTGGCGCAAGCAGGTCGATGGCCCCGTGGTGGTGGTCACCGGCGGCTTTCACACCAGCGCGCTGATCGAACTGCTTGACGCGAATCCCCCGCCTGCCGCGCCTGCTGCACCTGCCGCACCAGCCATTGCCGGCACCAGCTGGCTGATACGCTACAGCTTTGAGCGGCTCGATGCCCTGAATGGCTACGGCGCCGGCATGCCGGCGCCCGCCTACTACCAGGCCGTCTGGGATGCCCTGCAGTCGCCGGCACCGGGCGAGCATCAGCTTGCCGTCGCCGTGGATCAGTTGACCAGGCTGGCCCAGCACAGTCGCGCGCGCGGGGTGCAGGAGCGCATTTCTACGGCGCAGGTACAGGCGGCGGTGCTGCAGGCGGCCAGGCTGGCGGCCTTGCGCGGCCATGCGGGACCAGGCCGCCAGGATGTGCTCGACGCCATGCGCTCCTGCTTCGTCAAGGGCGCCATCGACGATGGCATGCAAGGCCTGTTCGACGACGTGCGGCGCCAGATGACGGGCAGCCGGCTGGGCGACGTGCCGCCATCGGCCGGTTCACCGCCGCTGGTGCAAGACGCGCGCGCGGCTGCGCATCGCCACGGCTTGCGCCTCGACGACGGCGACAAGCGGCTGGCGCGGCTGGACCTGTACCGCAAGCAGCGCCACCGACTGCGCAGCCGCTTCTTTCATCTGATGCAGTATCTGGACACGGACCTGGCGCGCTGGCAGGGCGGCCCCGATTTCATGGCCGGCAGCCGGCTCGAACTGCTGTTCGAGGAATGGACGTATGCGTGGACGCCGCTGGTCGAAGCGCGCCTGATCGAATTGGCTGCCGATGGCAGCACCCTAGCCGAGGTGGCGCTGGCGCGGCTGCTGCGCGAAGAGCAGGCGCTGGGCGCCGCAGGCCGGGCCCGTTCGGCCGGCAGCGCCGCTGCCCTGCTGGTGCGTGCCTGCCTGGTGGGCTTGCATGAACGTTTGCCCGATCTGCTGTCGCTGTTGTCGCGCCATCTCGATGAGGATGCCGATTTTGCCTCCGTCGTCGCTTGCGGCCATGCGCTGGTGACCCTGTGGCGCGCGCGCGAGCCGCTGGGCGTGCGCGAGCATCCGGGCGTGCTGGCGCTGATGCGGCGTGTCTGGCCGGCCGCGCTGTTCCTGCTGCCCGCACTGGCAGACACGGGGATGGACGGGGAAGGCGCGCAAGTGGGGCAGTTGCTGGCATTGCGCGAATTTGGCCGTGCCGCGCGCAGCGCCTTGCCGGAGCAGGAGGCTGGCCTGGCTTTCGACGCCGGCGACCTGCACCGGCGCCTGCAGGCCCTGACGGCGACGCGCACCTGCGCGCCCGGCATCTGCGGCGCTGCCGCCGCGCTGCTGTTCCTCGATGGCGCCTGGGGTGAGCAGGATTTGTCGCGCTTGCTGGAACAGCACTTCGGCGCCGGCGCCACGCCGCAGGATGCCGTGCGCTTCCTGTCGGGCCTGATGGCCGCCGCACCTGAATTGCTGTTGACGCAGCCGGGACTGCGGCGCAGCTTCAACACCCTCGTCGGCAGCTGGGACGAGGCCAGTTTCATTCAGTATCTGCCCGATTTGCGGCTGGCCTTCACTGGCCTGAAGCCGCAGGAGACGAGCGACCTGGCCGAGGCGCTGGCGGTGCTCAACGGCGCCGCGCCGGACGCCTTGCAGGCCGAATTCCACTACGACGTCAGCGAAGACGAGATGCTGGCAGGCGGTCGCCTGAACGCGGCGCTGGCCGCCTGCCTGGAGCGCGATGCGCTGTCTGTCTGGCTGGATCTTTCAACGGAGAAGCCGCATGGCTGAGAATCTGCATCATCAGGAATTGCTGCGCCGCTGGCGCCTGATGCTGGGACGCTACGCGCAGCCGCTGCAAACGCAAGCCTGGTCCGCCAACGATGGCCGGCTCGATGCCAGCCTCGATTATCTGTATGGCCGCGAGTATGAGCGCAAGGGCGTGCTGCGCGCCAGCGGTGGCGGTTCGCTGGACCCCAGCCAGCTGCGCGCCATCGACTGGCTGGCGCAGGCGCGCAAGCTGTTTCCGCAGGAGGTGTACGAGCGCGTGCAGGGCCACGCGATCGAACGCTATGAATTGAGCGGCTTGCTGCGCGACCCTGCCGTGCTGGCCAGCCTGGAGCCGAACCAGGCGCTGGCGCGCGCCCTGATCGGCATACGCGGGCGGCTCGGCGCGGACATGCATGACGCGGTGCGCGCCGTGATACGCCACGTGGTCGAGGAAATCACCGAGCGCCTGCGCAAGGATTTCGTCAACGCGGTGGTGGGGCGGCGCAACCGCTTTCGCCGCACGCAGATGCAAAGCGCGCAGAACTTCGATTGGCGCGCCACCATTGCCGCCAACCTGAAACACTATGATCTGGCCAGCCGCCGCCTGCTGATGGCGCGGCCCGTCTTCAATGCGCGCGTCAAGCGCAGCCTGCCGTGGGACGTCATCCTGTGCGTCGACCAGAGCGCCTCGATGATGGATTCGGTGATCTATGCGGCCGTGGTGGCCGGCATCCTGTCCGGCCTGCCGGCCGTGAATGTGCGGCTGGTGGTATTCGACACCAGCGTGGTGGACCTGACGCACCTGGCCGCCGACCCGGTCGAGGTGCTGCTGACGGTGCAGCTGGGTGGTGGCACGAATATCGGCCGCGCAGTGCAGTACTGCGAGCAGCTGGTGAGCAATCCGCAGCGCACGGTACTGGCCCTGATCAGCGATTTCGAGGAGGGCGCGCCGCCAGGGCCACTGCTGGCGGCGCTCAAGCGCATGAACGAGTCGCGCGTCACCCTGCTGGGCCTGGCCGCGCTCGACGCGCGCGCGCAGCCCGTGTATGACCACGGCATGGCGCAGCGCCTGGCGGATCAGGGCATGCACGTGGCGGCACTGACGCCACAGCACTTTGCCGAATGGCTGGCCGGGGTGATGGGATGAGCTGGCACGCCGTGTACCGCAGCTTTGACGACGACAGCCTGGCGACGCTGGCCAACGCGGGCCTGCTGCGCCGCGCCCTGAAAGATATCGAGGCGGGCAAGGTAGGCTGGCAGGATGACGTGGGCGGCGCCTTGGTCGCCGACGGCCAGCGGGTGGCGCTCGATGCGGGCGGGCCACAGAAGGGCCGCTGCGATTGCCCGGCGCCCGGCATGTGCAAGCATATCCTGGCCGCTGCCGTGTGGCTGCGCGAACTGCCGCAGGAGAGTGGACAAGACAGTGGACAGGACGGTGTCCAAGATGCGCTGCCGGCCGGCGTGCAGGAGGAGGTGCTGGCGCTCGACAGCGCGGCCGTCTGCAAGCAGGCGGGCAAGCCGGCGGTGCGCCAGGCGCTGGCCTGGCTGGCGCAAGGCGACCAGGCGGACGTCACCATCGTCAACGCCAGGCTGCAGATCGAGCTGCCCCTGTTGAAACTGGGCTGCAGCTATCTGCGCGGCGCCGGTGTGGACGCCATGGTGTCCGACACCCCGGCCGCCCTGCGCAAGGCGCTGCACCTGTATGCGCTGGCCTGCGTCTGGCGCAAGCATGGCCGGGAGTTTGCCTGGCCGGACGGCACTGCGACGGCGCCCGCCGCCGCAGCGCCGGGAATGAGTACGTCCGAGCTGGTGTTCCTGGCCCAGGTGCGGCGGCTGCTCGGTGAGCTGTACGACAATGGCCTGTCACACGCCAGCGCGATTGCCGCCGGCCAGCTGCGCGCGCTGACCATGTCGGCGCGCAGTGAAAACCTGCCCCGTCTTGCCGCCCTGTTGCGTGGCCTGGGCGGTACGCTGGACTTGCTCGTGCGGCGCGATTACCACGCCAGCGAGCGCCAGGCATTCGAGGAGATGGCGGCCATCGGCGCCTTGTGCGCGGCGCTCGAACACGCGCCTGGCCCGCTCTTGCAGCGCTTGCGCGGACAGGCGCGGCGCAGCTTCGATGCGGCCGGCGACGCGCCCATCGACCTGCTGCCGCTGGGCGCGTATTGGTGGGAAACGCGCGGCGGCGCGCATGGTCTGACCATGTCGTTCTGGCAGCATGCCGAGGAGGGCGAGGGGCGTATCGTGCAGGCGGTGCTGGCGCGGCCCGACGCCAGCGACCGCTCGTTTACGCGCGAATCGGCATGGGATGGGGGCAGCCTGTGGACGGGCGCCGGCAGCGCCCGGCATATGTGCGGGGCGAGCTGGCAGTTGGCAGGCGCGTCCCTGGCCGACGATGGGCGGCTTGCCATGGACAGCGGGGTGCGCGCCAGTGCGGCGCCGCTGTGGGCGCTCGACGATGCGCGCTGGCAGAGTCTGGGTTTCAGCGACTGGACGGCGCTGGCCGCTTTCATGAGCGGTAACGTCGGCTTGACGCCGGAGCCCGTCGATTGCGTGGTGCTGCGGCCGGCGGCCGTGGCGCGGCCGCAGCTCGACGAAGTGGGTCAGCGGCTCGATTGGCAAGTGTTCGACACCTGTGGCGCCGCCCTGGACTTGCAGATTCCGGCACTGCCGGCGCTGCGTCCGCGCATCACGCGGCTGCAGGCGGCCGTGGCCGATGGCGCCGATATCCGGGCCGTGCTGGCCAGCCGCGCGCGTGGCGAGCCAGGTGGCTGGCAGCCGGTGGCGCTGCTGATCGCCAAGAATGGCAAGCTGCGCGTGGTGTCGCTCGATTTCGAGATCGACGCAGGCACGCTGCCATCGGCGCTGGCGCGTTTTTTCAAGAGTCTGGGGGGCGCCAGCCTGGCGTCATCGGTGCCGCAGCAAAGCTCGGCGGCAGCGCGGGTGCTGGCCCAGGTGCTCGACCTTCTCGTACTGCAGGCGCGTAGTGGCCGGCCACGGCTGGAAGCCGAGCTGGCTGGCGAACTGGCGCAGCATGGTGCCACCTTGCGCGCGCTGGGCCTGGATTTGCCAGCCGGCCTGCTGGTGGCCTACGTCAGCACGCCGCGCGCGGCGCAAGCCTTGCGCCTGGCGTATGTCTGCACGACGTGCCTCGCGCTGGAGGCAGGCTAGCCGCAGCTTGCCGTCAGGGCTGCTGCGCCTGCAGGGCGGCCAGTTCCGCCCTGGCTTTTTCCAGCTTGCCTTCCAGCTTGGCGATTTTCTTCGGTTCTTTATTCGCTTCCTGGGCCAGGCGCAGCGAACGCTCCGTCTGGTTCACTTTCGCCTGCGCCTTCAGCACCTTCTTGTTGTGGCGTTCGATCAGGGTGCTATCGCGGCAGTGGGCGTTGACTTCGTCGAGCGCGCGCGTCAGGCCCGCGACCTTGTCGGACAGACCCTGTTCCTGCGCTTGGCGTAATTCGCTGCGGATGCTTTCGCGCTTGGCGGCGCAGCCCGTCAGCTGGGCATTTGCGACGCTTGCGGCGCTGGCGCCCACGGAGGCTGCGGCGAGCAGCAGGGTCAAGGCGGTTGTGGCGAGGCGGTTCATGGTGTTCCTGTCTAAGTGGTGAGCCCGTGCAATGTAAGCCTGCCAACGCCCCCTGTCAAACTTCGCCTGCCGTGCGCGCCGTTCTGGCGAGCCATCGGCTACCATGCCTGTTTTCTTCTTCCCGACTCCGCCGCATGCCCAGGAAATTACTCTTGCTGATCCCTTTACTATTGCCGCTGCCTGTTCTGGCGCAAACCTCGCCCACCTTGCTCGATCTGCAGCTGATCGCCATCAAGGCAAGGGCCGATGTGACGACCCATAGCCCGGAAAGCATCGCCGAGTTTGCCGAGACCCGGCGCGTGGCTGACACTGGCGACGTGGAGGCGCAGCTGGAACTGGCGCGCATGCTGCAGCTGGGCGTCGGTACGCCGCAAGACACGGCGCAGTCGATGGCCTGGATACGCAAGTCGGCCGAAGGCGGCTATGCGCCGGCGCAAGCGGCTTTGGGATTGGCCTACGCCGTGGGCGGCAAGGTGCCCATCGACCGGGTGCAGGGCGAATACTGGCTGCGCCAGGGCGTGGCGCAAGGCGACGCACTGGCGCAAACCATTTTGGCGCTGGAATTCATCGATGGCGACAGCAGTGCCGAAGAACAGGCGCTGGCCATCACCTGGCTGAAGGCGGCGGCGAACGAGCAGCACTTTGTGCCCGCCTACAATGCGCTGGGCGAGCATCTGATGCGGGCAGCCGTCGATGAACAGGGTCGCGGCGAGGCCTTCCACTGGTATGACAGATCGGCGCGTGAAATGCAGCCGGCCGGCATGCGCAACCTGGCCCGCGCGCACGAGCTGGGCCTGGGCGTGAAACAGTCGGACAAGTGGGCCCTGATCTGGTACGAGCGGGCGGGATGGAGCGGCGACGTGCCGGCCATGCGGCGCATGATTGACGTGTATGCCAAGGGCGAACTGGGACAGCAGGCGAATGCCGAAGACGCCGCCGAGTGGCGCACGAAACTGGCCGAGAAAGAAAAGCAATGAAGACCATCCTGTTTGTATTTAGCCTGGTGCTGGCGCAGAGCGTGCTGGCGCAGCCAGTGTCCCTGCCAGCGCCGCGTCAGCATCCGGCGCTGGTCGAATTCGACATGTCCGGCCTCGACGCCATGCGCGCCAGGGTGCAGGCTGTGATCAACCGCCCGGCCGACCTGTCGCCAGACAAGGTCGCCGCGTTTGAGAAGATACGCCGCGCCGCGGAAGGGGGCGACACGGTCGCCCAGCTGGACCTGGCGCAGATGCTGCACGACGGCGAGGGCACGCCGCGCGACGTCGACGCCGGCCTGGCGTGGATGCAGAAATCGGCCGAAGGCGGCTATGGCCCGGCGCAGGCTTTCCTGGGCGTGGCCTATACGCTGGGCCAGGGTATGGCCATCGACCGAAAATCAGGCGAATACTGGTCGCGCAAGGGCGCCGCGCAAGGCGTGGAGCTGGCCAACTTCACGCTGGCCATGCACTTCGAAAACATCCACAGCAGCGCGGAAGAACAGGCGCATGCGCTGCACTGGCTCAAATACTATGCCGAAAACGGCTTTATTTACGCCTACAATGAAATCGGCTACCGGCTGATGATGACGGCCAAAAACGAGGCGCAGCGCAGGGAAGCATTTGGCTGGTACATGCGCGCGGCCAAGGCGCTTGATCCGCCCGGCTTGAACAATGTGGCCTACTCGTATGAGGTGGGGCAGGGCGTGCCGCAGAGCGACGAGGGTGCCCTGGGCTGGTACGAAATGGCGGCCATCGCCAAGAGTCCTCCGGGCCAGACGGGTTTCGCTCGGCTGCTGGAGCAGGGCCGTGGCGGCCCCACCCGCCAAGGGCCGGCGCCCAAGCCCTTTGCGCTGTACCTGCTGGCGGCCAGGCAGGGCGATGTGGAAGCGATCGAACGGCTGATCAAGGTGTACGATAAGGGCGAACTGGAACAGGCAGCCGATCCCGCCCAGGCGGCACTGTGGCGCGAAAAGCGCATACTGGCCAAGACTCCCTGAGCGGGCATGACGCAGCGGGAGCGGCATGCTATCATCATTGTTATCGATAACAATATCATGAGAGACCCATGAATCCCGACTTCCGCTCCAGGCAGATGCTTGAAAATCACATCCTGCACACGATGCACTTTTATCACCCGCGCGCCATCGATGCGAGCGGCGGCTTTTACCACTTCTTCCTCGACGACGGCACCGTGTACGACGCGGCCACGCGGCACTTGGTCAGCAGCACGCGCTTCATCTTCAATTACGCCATGGCTTACCGCCGTTTCGGCGATGACGATTACCAGGCGGCCCTGCGCCACGGCGTGGCCTTCTTGCGCGACGTGCACCGCGACCCTGCCACGGGCGGCTACGCCTGGCAACTGAAATGGCAAGACGGCGTCAAGACGGTGGAAGACGGCGCCAACCACTGCTACGGCCTGGCCTTCGTGCTGCTCGCGTATGCGCACGCCTTGCAGGCGGGGATGCAGGAAGCGCGCGCGTATCTGGACGAAACGTTTGAACTGATGGAGCAGCGTTTCTGGCTGCCCGAACACGGCCTGTACGCGGACGTGGCCAGTGCCGACTGGGCGACGCTGGACGGCTACCGGGGCCAGAACGCCAACATGCATGCTTGCGAAGCCATGCTGGCCGCGTTCGAGGCGACGGGCGAAGCGCGCTATCTGCACCGCGCCGAGACGCTGGCGCACAACATCACGGTGCGCCAGGCGGGTCTGGCGAACGGCATGATCTGGGAGCACTACACGCCCGACTGGGCTATCGACTGGGATTACAACCTGCACGACAAGAGCAATATCTTCCGTCCCTGGGGCTACCAGCCCGGCCACTTCACGGAATGGGCCAAGCTGCTGCTGATCATGGAGCGCCATTCAAAATTCATGGCTGGCCCGTCCGACTGGCTGCTGCCGCGCGCGCGCGCCCTGTACGACACGGCGCTGGCCAAGGCGTGGGATGGCGCGCATGGCGGCATCCACTACGGTTTCGGCCCGCAGGACGAGATCTGCGATGGCGACAAATACTTCTGGGTGCAGGCGGAAAGCTTCGCCGCCGCTGCCGTGCTGGCCGCGCGCACGGGCGACGACGCCTACTGGCAAAGCTACGAGAAGATCTGGGATTACAGCTGGACGCATTTCGTCGACCACGAACACGGTGCCTGGTACCGCATCTTGACGCCCGAGAATCAAAAAATCAGCAACGAGAAAAGCCCGGCCGGCAAGGTCGATTACCACACCATGGGCGCCTGCCATGAAGTGCTGAACGTGCTCAAAGGTGCCGCATGAACGCCGCCAATTTCCCACGCTTTGTGTCGGCCGGTGAAGCGCTGACGGACATGCTGCGCACGGGCGCGGACTCCTGGAGCAGCCAGGTGGGCGGCTCGACCTGGAACGTGGCGCGCGTGATGGCGCGCCTGGGCGTGCCCAGCGCCTTTGCCGGTGCCGTCAGCCTCGACGTCTTCGGTGACGCACTGGCCGCTGCCACCGCAGCGGCGGGCCTGGACATGCGTTTCTTGCAGCGCCGCGCGAAGTCGCCGCTGCTGGCCATCGTGCATGAACTGCATCCGCCCACCTATTACTTCATCGGCGACGACAGCGCCGACCTGCATTTCGACGCGGCGCAGCTGCCTGCCGGCTGGATGCAGGGCGCGCAATGGGTGCATTTCGGCGGCATCAGCCTGGCGCGCGAACCGCTGGCGGGCAAGCTGGTGGCGCTGGCGCAGGAACTCAAGGCCGCTGGCGTGAAGATCAGCTACGACCCGAATTTCCGCATCATGATGGATGAGCGCTACGACGCTACCCTGCGCCGCATGACGGAACTGGCCGACGTGATCAAAGTGTCGGACGAAGACTTGGCGGGCCTGTTCCGCCACGATGACATCGATGGCGCGTTTGCCGTGCTGCGCGGCTGGAATCGGCACGCCACGTATTTGTATACGCGCGGCGCGCAGGGCGCGGCTCTGTACCGGGGCGAGCAGACATGGCAGGCGGCGCCGCCCGTCATCGAGGTGGTCGACTCGGTGGGCGCGGGCGATGCCAGCATCGGCGGCTTGCTGTACAGCCTGATGTACCGGCCAGAGGCCGATGGCGGCCAGCACTTGCGCTTTGCCGTGGCGGCCGGCGCGGGCGCCTGCCTGGCGGCCGGCGGCGCACCGCCGTCGGTGCAATTGGTGGAATCGTTGCTGGAGCGCACCATATTGGGATGATGTGGATAGCGTGTGCGTATTCAGCGGTGCCAGGGTGCCCTTCTTGCAAGAATAGGCGTAAGCTTTGCTTTCTCGCCATGTCAAGAGACTGTCCCGGGAACGGTATTCATCTGCGGGGACGGGCGCCAAGTCATTCGCTGACCAATATGCCATTCCTCCCAGTGCCATGCATGGCGCCACCTGGCCGGATCTGTGCGCTTTGCAGAGCATGGGCGCTGAGAAGGAAGGCCGCATGCATAAGATCTGGAAATTTTTCAATCCCAGGAGCTTCAAATTCAAGATGGCTGTGCTCGTTGGGCTGCTGGTGCTGGGCGCGACCGGCTCTGTCGCGCTCACATCGCTGTCCGTCGCGCAAGGGCAGATGGCATCCGTCATCGGCAATCAGCAATATGCCTTGCTGACCAGTGCGGCTGCCTATATCGATGCAGACTTGAATGCGAAGAAAGCACTGCTCAAGGTGCTGGCGGAAGGGCTACCCGCAGAGGTGCTTGCACATCCGCAGCGGATGCAGGCATTTATTGAAAAGCATCCAAGCCTGCGCGAGGAATTTTTCAATCTTGTCGCCTTGGATGCTACTGGGCTATTAATTGCCAGCATGAATGACAGGCGCGTGGTCGGCAAGTTCAATTTTGCCGCGCGGGACTATTTTATCGATACCGTGAAATTCAGGGAAGGCGTGATATCGCGTCCATTCAAGAGCCAGCTGTCGGGCAAACCGATTGTGCTGGTAACCGAACCGATCTATGACGCCGCCGGCACATTGCTGTATGTGATCGCTGGTGGTATCAATTTGCAAAGCCCGACATTTTTCGGCCAGTGGGAGCAGCTCAAGCCGGGCAAGAGCGGTTATCTGTTCATGCTGACCGACGACGGCACGATACTTCACCATCCGGACCCGGCGCGCGTCCTGAAGCGCGTGAGTGAGGAAAAGGGTGGGGCTACGCCTTCCACCTTGGCCGCATTGCGTGGTTTTGATGGCTGGACGCAGGGTAAAAGCAAGCTGGGCGTGCAGGCCATTATCACGTACAAACATTTGCATGCGGCCGACTGGATCGTCGGTGCCGTTTACCCTGAAAGCGAGGCATTCACGCCGATCACCGATATTTATGCCAAAGTCATCATTGCTTCCTCAGGCGTCGCCTTGCTGGCCAGTTGTGCCGGCTGGCTCGCGGTGATGCTGCTCTTGCGTCCCTTGGGCGATCTGGGCCGGCATGTGGCGAGCATACGCTCCGGCAATGCCGATATTGCGGTGTTTGATATCGCCCGCAAAGACGAGTTCGGGAAGCTGAGCCGTGCATTCTATGCGCTGTCACTGCAGCGGGAAGCTGCGGAGAGCAACCTCGCTGCTCTGGCGCGTACTGACATGCTGACCGGCCTGCATAACAGGCGCATGTTTGACGAAGCGCTGGCCGCAGCATTGACGCGCGCCCGGCGCGCTGGTACGGGCCTGGCGCTGGCTTATCTGGATATCGATTATTTTAAAAAAATAAATGATACATACGGGCATGGCATCGGCGACCTGGTGTTGATTGAATTTGCCAAACGGCTCAAAGCTTGCGTGCGGGCCTCGGATACAGTGGCGCGCCTTGCCGGTGACGAGTTTGTGATCATTTTTGAACAACTGGCGGATCAGTCCGAGCTCGCGATACTGGGCAAGAAAATCGTGCAAGAGATGGTCGTGCATTTTGATTGTGGCGGCATCGGTCTGCATGTCGCCACCAGTGTCGGCCTGGCGTTCAGCGCCCAGGGCGATACGACGGCAGGGACATTGTTGACGGCGGCCGATACGGCGCTCTACCAGGCAAAAAGCGCTGGCCGCAACGGTTATGCCGTCACCTCCATCGGCAGCCCCGCCTTGACCGAGACGGTGTAGGACATCGCCTGTTCTGCCAGCGTCAAGGTCTGCGCTGGCCCTTTGCCGCCAGCGGCGCATACCTGCCCGACGATGCCCGCTCGACCAGCGTAAATTCCATCAGGCGATGCGTGGCGGGCGCCGTTTCCCCCGCGCGGCGCTGGCGGATTTCGTCGATGACGAGACTGACGGCGGCGCGCGCCATGTCGGCGATGGGTTGGTGGATGGTGGTCAGCTCGGGCCAGACGGTGGTGGCGACGGGCGTGTCGTCGAAGCCGCACACGCTCAATTCGGCCGGCACCTGCAAGCCCATGCCGTGCGCCACGGCCAGGGTGGCGGCGGCCATGTCGTCGTTGCTGGCGAAGATGGCGCTGGGGCGCGGTGTTTGCGCCAGCAACTGGCGCGCCGCGTCCAGTCCCGAACGATACGTAAAGTAGCCTTGCGCCACCCTGTGCGGCGGCACCTGCAAGCCCGCTTCGCGCATGGCGTCCTCGAAGGCCTGGCGCCGCAGCAGGGCGGGCGTGTGCGCCGGATCGCCTTCGATGAAGCCGATGTCGCGGTGGCCCAGCGCGAGCAGATGGCGCGTCATGGCCAGCGCGCCTTCATAGTCGTCGATGCGCACGGCCGACACATCGGGCGAGGGGCGCGCCGTGGCCACGGCGATGGCGGGGATGCCCATCTGGTTCAGCTGCGCCAGCACTGCCGGCGAATCGCACAGGGGCGGCGGCACCAGGATGCCGTCCACGCCGGCCGCCACCAGGCAGGCGATGCCGGCGCGCTGGCTGTCGATGTCTTCGCAGCGTTCGAGCAGCAACTGGCCGCCGCCCTGGCGGCATTGATCCATGGCGCCAACTAAAAATTCGCTGAGGAAGGCGGCGCTGGGGTTGCTGTACAGCAGGCCGATGCGCAGGGTGCCCGTGCGGGCGAATCTGGCCGCCAGGTTGGGCTGGTAGTGCAGGCTGGCGATCGCCGCCTCGACCTTGTCGCGCGTGGCCGCGCTGACGCTGGCGCGTCCGTTGATGACGCGCGACACCGTCATGGCCGATACGCCGGCCACGCGCGCCACGTCATGCACGGTGGCACCGCTGGCGGCGTCGGAGGAGGCGGGGGCGGCGTGCGCCGCCTTATTCGAGGTGGCCACCGAATTTCAGCTTGCCGCTGATGCGCATGCCGTGCAATTGACCCTCTTCCAGTTCGGCGGCGCTGGTGCGCTGCGCCGTGTCGCGCCGCGCCAGTCCCACGGACAGGATATCGAGCATCATCAGCTGCAGCAGGCGCACGATCATGGGCACGAAATTGAGGTTGCCTTCCGGGTGGTTCAGGGTCAGCAGCACGTCGGCCAGCTTGGCCAGCGGCGAACCGCTGGCTGTAATGGCCAGCACGCGCGCGCCGCAGCCCTGCGCTACCTTGACGGTGCGCAGCAGCTCGGGCAGGGCGCCCGAGCGGGAAATGACCAGCGCCACGTCGCCTGGTTTCAGCATGGCGGCACTCATTTCCTGCGCCTGCGGATCGGCAAAGAAGCTACTGACGATACCCAAGTTGAGCAGCTTGTGCTGCATGTCGTCGGCCACCACGCGGGCGCTGCCCACGGCCAGCAATTCCACGCGCTGCGCTGCGCGCAGCAGTTCGATGGCGGCCGTCAGCGCCTTCACGTCGAGCATGTCGCGCAGGGCCAGTGCGGCCGAGGCGTTATTGCCCAGCACCTTGCGCGCCAGTTCCGCGTCGGAGTCCGAGATTTCCACGTGGCAGTGCGCCACCGTGATGGCGCCGCCCGTCAGGCCGGACGCCAGCTTCAATTTGAAGTCGGCCAGGCCCTGCACGCCGATCGAGCGGCAAAAGCGCATCACGGTCGGCTGGCTCACGCCGACCCTCTGGGCGATTTCGGCGATCGGCAAGGTGAGCATGGCGTTCGGCTCTTTCAGCACCCAGTCGGCCACCTTGCATTCCGAGGGGCTCATGCGCCCGCGCGCCTGGCGCACCGATTCGAGCACGGGTGCGCCGGAATGGGCGCGCTTGAGCTTTTGCGCCAGGATGGCGGCGATGCCCAGAAAAGTAGGCAGTTCGGCCGTGATCAGGAAAGTGGGGATCTGCGCCAGGTATTCGTTCAGGCGGCCCTTTTGTTCGAAGCGGGCGCGGAACTGCGACTGTTCGAACAGGGGACCCAGGCGCGGCACGATGCCTCCGCCTATATAGATGCCGCCCAGCGCACCGAGCGTCATGGCCACGTTGCCGGCGATGGAGCCGAGGATGGCGCAAAAGCAGTCCACCGCTTCGATGCACACGTCGCATTCATTGTTCAGGGCGCGGCTGGTGATGTCGGCCGCCAGCAGCGGCGGCGCATCGGGCTTGCCTGCGCGCTCGGACAGGGCGCGGTAGATCAGTTCCAGTCCGCGCCCGGAGGCGAGGCGCTCGGCCGAGACGTGCGACAGTTCGCGCCAGGCGAAGGACAGCACGTCCATCTCGCGCTGGTCGCAGGGCGCGAAGCTGACGTGGCCCCCTTCGCTGCCCAGCGCGATCCAGCGGTCTTCGGCGGGAATCATGCCCGACACACCCAGGCCCGTGCCCGAACCGAGCAGGCCGATGACGCTGTCGGCGCGCGCCATGCCGCCGCCGATCTGCAGGCGCTGGTCGGGCCGCAGGTAGGGCAGGGCCATGGCCAGCGCCGTGAAGTCGTTCACCACCAGCAGTGTGTCGAGGCCCAGCGCTGCGCGCATCGCTTCGATCGAGAAGAACCAGTGATGGTTCATCATGCGGATATTGTCGTCGTCGATGGGATTGGCGATGGCGATGGCCGCATGGCGCACGCGCGCCGAACCGGCGGCACGCGCCTCGCTGCTATCCATATACGCGGTGATGGCGTCGAGCAGCGAAGCGTAGTCGTCGCAGGGCAGCACGGCCACCGCTTCCAGGTGGCCCTGGCGCGTTTCGAGCACGAAGCGGGCATTGGTGCCGCCGATGTCGGCCAGCAAACGCGGCCCTTCACTGAAACGCTCCGCCGGATCGCTGCCTGCTACTTCCATTTTTTCATCAATTTTCATGGCGCTGCTTAGTCTCGTCTGCGTGCGCGGTCGTGGCGGCGCACTGTCGTTATGGGCAAAAACCAAGGATTTTAATTCGTATACGTGCCGCGTGCCGAAAAATGCAGGGTGCCTGCGCAAATGCCTGCATGCAGCGCCAGAAACGCTGGCGCCAGCGGAAAAACAGGGCAGTCAACTCGCACATCAGTACGCAAATAAAGTGTCGCAGAGTAGTCGTAGGATTACAACATAATATGTTGATATTTGTTCGTAGTATAGTTACTATGTCCCTGCTGGAAAGAATTCTGGCCAGTACATTCGGCCACGAATGACTAGATAAAAAATAACTACTGAGGAGACTTACCATGCTGCATCGCACCATGTTGAAGGCCGTGTTGAAAACGCTGCCAGCTGCCATCGTCTTAGCCATCGCCAGCGGTTCCGCTGCTGCCGACCCCATGTACCCAAGTGACTCCGAAGGCTTCCATGGCTACCTGCGCGCCGGCGCCGGCAGCAATACGTCGGGCGACGGCGGTTCGCAAGGCTGCTTCGGTCTGGGCGGCAATACCATGAAATACCGTCTGGGCAATGAGTGCGACGCCTACACGGAATTCGGCTACACCAAGTCCGTCGCCAAGTCCGGCGGCGTGAACTACCTGGCCACCATCTGGGTCAACGCCTACGCGCCAAACTCCGATTTCGGCGACAACAAGCTGGGCATCGTCAAGGCCTACGTCGAAGCGCAGGGACTCGATTTCCTGAACGGCGGCACGGCCTGGATCGGTAAACGCTTCTACTACCGTCCTGACATCCACATGCTGGATCTGCAATACATCAACATGAACGGCACGGGCGCCGGCCTGGACCGCATTCCTGCGGGCCCGGGTAAATTCTCGTATGCCTTCTTCAAGGACAACGACATCAAGATCGCGTTGCCGAACGGCGGCGTCAACACCAAATCGGCCGTGCGCCAGAACTTCATCTTTGGCGAGATTCCCGTCAATGCAAACGGCACCCTGGACCTGGCCGCGACCTACATCATCGGTGAAGGCAAGGATGATGTCGCCACTGGCAAGCGCAATAACGGCTGGCAACTGTCGGCCTTCCACCGTCAAGGTAAAGTGTTCGGCGGCGGCAACACCTTCGGCGTGCAGTACGGCGTCGGTCCTGGTACCGGCAATGGCGCGCAGTTCGGCGCGTCGGGCGACACCAATTTCGGTTCGGACGTCAAGCGCACGCGCATCTTCAATGACATGGCGATCCAGCCGATGGCCAACTTCGGCATGGAATTCGTCGCCCTGTGGCAAAAAGACGAGTCGAACGCCAAAGGTTCCTCGACCTGGACCTCGGTTGGCGTGCGTCCTGTGTATGCATTCACCGACAACTTCAAACTGGTGGGCGAACTGGGCACGGATCGCGTGACGCAAGCGGGCGGCCTGCCGGCCAAGCGTTTGACCAAGCTGACCATCGCGCCGACGATCTCGGCCGGTCCTGGCTTGTGGTCGCGTCCTGAACTGCGCGCTTTTGTTACCTACGGCAAATGGAACGATGCGGCCACCGCGTCGGTCAATACGTCGAACAACGGCGGCCCGATCTACAACAACAATACCAGCGGCACGTCGTATGGTTTCCAAGTGGAAACCTGGTTCTAAGTTTGCAGGCGTCGTAAGTCTAGATCAACCTGGCGCATCCTTCGCGGATGCGTTTTTGGCGCCGTCCCGTGATATAAATACGATGTAAGCATGTCATGGATCACGGCGCCGTCTTTTCACAGAAGATGATGCCCGTTTGCAAGCGGGTCTGAGCACAAGAGCGCCGGTACAGGCGCAGATTTCACCTTTTTCGGCCCCCGTATGCCGAAGCCCCCTAAAAGCTTGATCAAAAAAGGAATGTGGAGATGAAACTGAAATTCAAGATTACCCAACTGGCCGCACTGACCACCCTGGCATTTGCCGGCAGCGCCTTTGCGACCGACGTGGAAGTGTTGCACTACTGGACCTCCGGCGGCGAAGCGAAGTCCGTGGGCCAGTTGCAGCAAATCGTGAAAGAAAGCGGCTTCGGCTGGAAAGACTTCGCCGTGGCTGGTGGCGCTGGCGAAAACGCCGCGACCGCGCTGAAAACCCGCGTCATTTCCGGCAACCCGCCAACGGCCGCCCAGATCAAGGGTCCATCGATCCAGGAGTGGGGCGCGGAAGGCGTGCTGGCCAATATCGATGATGCCGCCGTTCCAGGCAAATGGGATGCCGTGCTGCCGAAAGTCGTCGCCGACATCATGAAATACAAGGGTCACTACGTTGCCGCTCCCGTCAACGTCCACCGCGTCAACTGGATGTGGGTCAATCCGGAAGTGCTGAAAAAAGCCGGCGTGGCCACCACCCCGACCACTTGGGATGCGTTCTTCGACGCGGCCGAGAAAATCAAGAAATCGGGCGGCATCGCGATCGCCCACGGCGGCCAGCCTTGGCAGGACGCCACCGTGTTTGAATCGGTCGCGCTGGGCGTGGGCGGCACGGAATTCTACAAAAAGGCCATCCTCAAGCTGGACCAGAAGGAATTGACCGGCCCGACCATGCTCAAGGTGTTCGACACCCTGGGCAAGGTGAAGACCTACATCGACAAGGATGCGGCCGGCCGCGACTGGAACCTGGCCACCGCCATGGTCATCAACAACAAGGCCGGCTTCCAGTTCATGGGCGACTGGGCCAAGGGCGAGTTCACGGCCGCCGGCAAGGTGCCGGGCAAGGACTACCTGTGCGTGGCAGCGCCTGGCACGGACAAGGCTTACACCTTCAACATCGATTCGTTTGCCATGTTCACGCAAAAGGATGCGAATGCGAAGAAAGGGCAGATCGCCCTGGCCAACGCCATCATGAATCCGAAGTTCCAGTCGATCTTCAACCTGAACAAGGGTTCCATCCCCGTGCGTTCCGGCGTATCGAAGGACAAGTTTGACGCTTGCGCCCTGAAATCGATGGAAGACATGGACGCCACCAACAAGACCGGCGGCCTGGTGCCATCGTTCGCGCACGGCATGGCGCTGCCATCGGCCACGCAAGGCGCCGTCACCGACGTCATCGCCAAGTTCATGAATACCAACATGAGCTCGAAAGACGCGGTTGCAGCCTTGGCCAAAGCGGCAAAAGTGAAGTAATCACGCCGGCGCCGGCACTCCCGCCGGCGCCCGCTGCATCGCATGCATCGCAGGCGCCCGCCCTGGTGTTCATCCAGGCCGGCGCCACACGCAGTTCTCTCTACGGCTCTCCTATGTCCATACGCAAGCAATTCGACCGATGGATACCGCAGATGGTGCTGGGCCCCACGCTCATCGCCAGTCTGCTATTCGTCTATGGTTTTATCTTTTTGACCGGTTGGCTGTCGCTGACCGAATCGCGGCTGATGCCGAACTACGAGTTCGCCGGCCTGGTGCAATACGTCGAGCTGTTCGACAATGAGCGCTGGTGGACCTCGCTCAAGAACCTCGGCATCTTCGGTGTCCTGTTCATCGGTTGCAGCATCGCCATCGGCCTGTTCCTGGCGATCCTGCTGGACCAGAAAATCCGCGCCGAAGGCGCGCTGCGCGCCATCTACCTGTATCCGATGGCGCTGTCCTTCATCGTCACCGGTACGGCCTGGAAATGGATGCTCAATCCCAGTCTGGGCCTGGAAAAGGTCATGCACGACTGGGGCTGGACCTCGTTCACCTTCGACTGGCTGGTGAACTCCGACATGGCCATCTACACGGTGGTGATCGCCGGCGTGTGGCAATCGTCGGGCTTTGTCATGGCTTTGTTCCTGGCCGGCCTGCGCGGCATCGATGATGAAATCATCAAGGCGGCGCAAGTCGACGGCGCCTCGCTGCCGACGATCTACTGGCGCATCGTGATTCCCGCCATGCGGCCCGTGTTCTTCAGCGTGCTGCTGATCCTGGCGCATATCGCCATCAAGAGCTTCGACCTGGTCATCGCACTGACGGCTGGCGGACCTGGCAACTCGTCGTCCGTGCCGGCCATCTTCATGTACCAGTTTTCCTTCACCCGCGGCCAGCTGGGCCTGGGCTCGGCATCGGCAATGATGATGCTGGCCACCATCGTGGCCGTGCTCGTGCCGCTGATGTACCTGGAAACGCGCAGCGCAAAGGCGATGAGATGACACACACTCCTACACGTAACAACAAACTCACCCTGGGACGGGTGGTGTTGTACCTGCTGCTGATTCTGTTCGCGGTGTACTACATCGTGCCCCTGTACGTGACCCTGTCGACGTCGTTCAAGTCGCTCGACGAGATCCGCAGCGGCAACCTGCTGGCCTTGCCGCACGTATGGCAGTTCGATTCCTGGTCCAAGGCCTGGTCTTCGGCCTGCACCGGCGTCACTTGCGACGGCATGCAGCCGTTCTTCTGGAACTCGATCAAGATGGTGATACCAGCCGTGCTGATCTCGACCTTCCTGGGCGCCTTCAACGGCTACGTGTTCGCGCACTGGCGCTTCCGTGGTTCGGAAATGCTGTTCGCCGCCTTGCTGGTGGGCTGCTTCATTCCGTTCCAGGTGGTGATCCTGCCGATGGCGCGTTTGCTGGGCGAATTCGGCCTGGCCAACACCACCACGGGCCTGGTCTTCGTGCACGTGGTGTACGGCACGGCGTTCACGACCCTGTTCTTCCGCAACTACTACATCGGCGTGCCGGAAGAACTGATCAAGGCGGCGCGCATCGATGGCGCCGGCTTCTTCCTGATCTTCCGCAAGATCGTGCTGCCGATTTCGGGTCCGATTTTCGTCGTCTGCATCATCTGGCAGTTCACGCAGATCTGGAACGACTTCCTGTTCGGCATCGTCTTCGCCAGCGGCGATTCGCAACCGATCACGGTGGGCTTGAACAATCTGGTCAACACGTCCACGGGCGTGAAGGAATACAACGTCAACATGGCGGCCGCGGTAATTGCCGCGCTGCCTACCCTGCTGGTCTATCTGGTCGCAGGCCGATATTTTGTGCGCGGTCTGACCGCAGGCGCAGTCAAAGGTTAAGGAAATAATATGTCCAGTTTATCGATACGCGGTATCCGCAAGGTGTACACGAATGGCGTCGAAGTCCTGAAAGGCATCGACATCGAGATCAAGGATGGCCAGTTCCTGATCCTCGTCGGCGGCTCCGGCTCCGGCAAATCGACCTTGCTCAATATGGTGGCCGGCCTGGAAAGCGTCACCTCGGGCGAGATCCTCATCGACGGCAAGGTCGTCAACGACCTGCCGCCGAAGGACCGCGACATCGCCATGGTGTTCCAGTCGTATGCGCTGTATCCGTCGATGACGGTGCGCGAAAACATCGCGTTTGGCCTGAACGTGAAAAAGGTGCCGAAGGCGGAGCAGGAAGAAATCGTCGCCCGCGTTGCCGAAACGCTGCAGATCACGCACTTGCTGGACCGCCGTCCGGCGCAGCTGTCGGGTGGCCAGCGCCAGCGCGTGGCCATGGGCCGCGCCATTTCGCGCAAGCCTTCGCTGTTCCTGTTCGACGAACCGCTGTCGAACCTGGACGCCAAGCTGCGCGTGGAAATGCGCGCCGAGATCAAGCTGCTGCACCAGCGCCTGAAAGCGACCATCGTCTACGTCACGCATGACCAGATCGAAGCGATGACCATGGGTGACCTGATCGCCGTCATGAAGGATGGGGTGGTGCAGCAACTGGGCACGCCGCAGGAAATCTACGACAATCCGGCGAATCTGTTCGTGGCAGGCTTCATCGGCTCGCCATCGATGAATTTCATTACCGTCAAGCCTGTCATCGAGGGTAACGAGGTGTTTGTCGCCATCGACAACGCGGGCAAGAGCATGCGCCTGGCCTTGCCTTTCGACGCCGACAAGCTGCGCGCCTACGCGGGCCGCGACGTGGTCCTGGGCGTGCGTCCGGAACAGATCACGGACATGAGCAGCGCGCACGGCGACGTGGGCCAGGAACTCGGTTGTCTGATCGACCTGGTCGAGCCGACCGGCCCGGATACCCTGCTGACGACGCGCCTGAACGGCGCGGCCGTGACGTGCCGCACGCACCCGCGCGAAGCCGTGCTGCCGGGGCAGACCATGCAGCTGTCGTTCAACCTGTCGAAAGCGGCACTGTTTGATCCGGCCAATGGCGAACGCATCGCGTAAGCGGCACCTGCAATAGAAAACGGCCCGCCTGTCAGCTGACAGGCGGGCCGTTGTTGTTTGCGCCGGCGATTATTGCGCCAGCGATTTCCTGTACGCGATGGCGTAGCCCAGCTTGCCTTTGTTCTGCGTCAATTCTTCCAGCGTTTCGCGCTCGACCTTGTCCAGTGCGCCCAGGTCAGCGGCGCGCTTGCCGCCGCTGACGATGTCATCGGGCCGCAGCGCCACCATGGCCTGTGCCGCTTGCAGGATGACGCCGGCATACGCGGCGCGATCAAGCAGGTCGATGCGCGCCAGGTCCAGCGCCGGTTTGCCGCGCAGCCAGCCGGCCCAGTAAAACTCGAGAAATTCCGTGGCCTGCGCGGGCGGCTTGTAGCCGATCTCACGCGTAAAGTAGACGAGCGAGCGGTACGGGTCGTCGCCCAGCGATGCCAGGCCGATGGCGGGTGGAAGCTGCTGCGGCGTGATGGCCTGGTTCCTGCCATTTTTCAGCCACACCTTGTTTTCTGCGCGCATGCGCGTCCAGAACGCCGCTTCGCCCAGTGCGCTGAAATTGTCGCTGACCTTGACCCAGACTTTCAATTGATGATTGCGCCCGCCATCGGCCTCCCAAAAGGTGGAAAACGTGTGGTGGCCATCGGTCAGGTACACGACGCCGCGCGGGCCGATGACGACGCTCTTCATGTCGTCCGGGCGGCTGCCCACGGCCGCCTTGCAGCGGTAGCTGGCCGGTGGCGCGGCCAGGCTGGCACCTGGCACATTGGCCGTGTTGGGCAAGACGTCGCCCTGGCCATTGGCCTCGCACAGGTCGGCGAATTTCTTCGGCCTGGCGATGTCGGCGATGTGTTTTTCTTCGGCCGCATAGCGTCCCAGCTTGTAGTACACCTGGTCGTAACCGATCGCGGGCTGGGTCGGGTGCAGTTCATCGAGGCGCACCTGCAGGATGCGCGGATGGGCGGCGCTGCCCACGACGGTGGCCATCAGCGCCTGCTGGCGCGCACTCGGTGCCGGTGCCGGTGCCGTGGCGACGGCGGCATCCTTGGCCCATGCCGCATGGCTGAAGGACAGGGCCAGCAGCAGGGCGCTGGCAGTGTGCGTGGTGTGCATGCGACTCTCCTGTGCGCGCCTCATGCCAGCAGCGCGCTGGGCACGCGCGGCGAGGACATCAAATCGCGGAAGGCGGCCCAGTGCTCGGCGCGCGTACTGCCCTGGCGTTCGACATAGGCTTTCGCCATGTCCTGGCCCAGGTTGTAGTTGATGACATAAGCACCCATGGCATCGTAGAACTGCAGGCGCTGCGCCGATTTCTCGGCTGGATACAGGCGTACGTTGACCAGCCATTCCAGCGCTTCTTCGCGCGTGATGCTGCCTTCGAGGTACTGGCGCGCGATGTCGTTGTCGGCGTAGCCGAGTTTGGCCAGCAGCGCATTGAGTTGCGCATAGCGGGGCGCCAGCGCCGGGTCCAGGCCGGCCAGCGGGTACAGCACTTGCTGCTCGAAATTCAGTCGTTCCGCATCCGTAAAACTCAGTTCGATGCCGTAATTGGCCGTGCCTTCGGCGATCAGCGATTGCGGCGAATACAGCGGATAAATGCAGTACTCCATCCAGCCTTTGCCGCGCACCAGGTCGCGTTCGAGCAGCACGTTGTAGACGTGGTGGCCCGGATAGGCCTCGTGGCAACCGAGATCGACGGCACGATCGATATACACGGGCAAGTCCGTATTGATCTGGATCACGCTCTGGTAGTTGCCCTTGTACCAGTTGTAGCCGCTCCATGGCTTGTCGCAGACGAATTCCAGCACGAAGTCTTCGCCTTCCGGCAGGGCGATGTACTGCAGGGTGCGTTCGCGGCCTGCGCGGATGGCCGCCTCCATGACGGCGCGCAGCTTGTCGGCGGGAATGACGAGTTGCGCACGCAAGGCGTTGACCCTGTCGCTGACTGTGCCCTCGCCGGGCAGCAAGGCGTCAATTTCCGCCACCAGTGCCTCGTAGTATGCGCGGCTGTGGTGGGGCGAAACGGCGTCGTACAGGCATGCGCTTTCCGTATCGAAATCGAGGCGTGCCCCCTGCGGCATGTCGGCCTTGGCCAGTACCGCTTGCAACTGCTTGCACAGGTTGACGGCGCGCAAGGATGCGTCATCAGCCAGCAGGGCTAGCGCCGCGTTTGCGCCATCCTTGATATCGCTCAAACTCCGTGGCTGTTTGACCACGTCTTGCTGCCATGCGGGCGGGCCGTAATACGCATCGACATATGAGGCATCGTGCTGGCCCATGGCCAGGACCAGCTTGACGTAGTGTTCGGCCACGTCGGCGAGGGAAGGGGAGTTGCTGTCGTTGTGCGTCATGGCGGCAGGATTTTTCGCGGTTGGGCAGCGCTTATTGTATAGCGCAATCGGATGTGTGAAGGCGTGTACGCACCACATCATTTCTTTACAGTAACTGGGGGAACGCATCTTGATATACATCAGTGATCCCGGCATTCGGCACCTGCGTCACGCGGTTTGGTCGCAAGATGGCGAGATCTTTTGTATTCACGTGATTTTCCCCTTGACCTTCTTTCGTTTATGGACGAATATGATGTATGAGATCCGGCACTATCTGACGTCATCGGGCAGGGATTTATATACGGAATGGCTGAAACGCCAGCGCGACAATACGGCCAGGGTGGCCATCGTGCGGCGCGTGCTGCGCATGATGCCTGGTAATTTTGGCGACCATAAATTTTGCCACGACGGCGTGTGGGAATTGCGCATCGATGTGGGTGCAGGCTACCGTATTTACTACGCCATTGCCGGGGAACAGATCATTTTATTGCTGTGCGGAGGCGACAAGCGCACCCAACCGAAAGATATCGAGTACGCCTGTGCCTGCTGGCACGACTGGAGGGAGAGAGGACATGAAAGAGGAACTAAGCAAACCACCGAGAGACCGCTCGCATGACGCAGCGATGGCTGAGCTGTACCGCGACGATCCCGCCTTCGCCCTTGAATTGATCAACAATATCCTCGTCGATGGCGATCACGGCGAACTGCTGGCCGTGCTGCGCCAGCTGACGCGCGCCTTTGGCGGCGTGCCTGCCGTGGCGCAGGCGGCCAAGCTCAATCCTACCCAGCTGTACCGCACCTTGTCGCCCGATGGCAATCCGTCCTTGAGCACCTTGACGGCCATCCTCGACGCCATGGGCTTGCGCCTGGCCGTGGAACCCAAACAGCCCGAACGTCCATTTCCTGCGCCGGCTGCCTGAGTCCCTGCCTGTGGCTTAAAACTCGACGGGCCTTGCCTCGCGCATCGCTTGCGTCATGGCCAGGCCGATGCGCGTCGCTTCCGTCGCATCGTGCAAGGTCAGTGACAGCGTGCGCCGGCCCAGTGCCGCATCCGTAAACTCCTGCGCCTCGATCAAAAAAGCGTCGGCGAAGCGTGCATAGAAGTCCGGCGTGCATTCATTGCGCACGCCATGCGCATCCGAGATTTCCACCCGGTTCAGGCGCGGATTGCTGCCCACGGCCAGGCGGCCGCCCGTGCCGAACACTTCCGTCAGGGTTTCATGGCCATGCGCCATGGTGCGCGAGGCCATGAAGCTGGCCATGCTGCCATCGCTAAACTCGACCGTGGCCAGGCCGTTGTCGACGTCGCCGAACGCCTGCAAGCCCGTGTGGATGGCGTTGGTGCCGCTGGCATACACGCGCTTGGGCACGGGATTGCCCAGCAGCCAGCGCGCCAGGTCGATGTCGTGCACGCTGCAGTCGAGGAAGATGCCGCCGCTGGTGGGGGCGAAGCGCATGAAGGCGCCGCTCGGGTCGTTCTGGTCACAGGTTTGCGAACGCACCAGATACGGCTTGCCGATGACACCCTGGGCGATCTTTTGCTGCGCGTCATGGTAGCTGGCGTCGAAACGCCGCACGAAGCCGATCATGATGGTCAGCTGCGGGTGGCGCGC
Organism: Janthinobacterium sp. 78; assembly: GCF_003096775.1. Taxonomy (NCBI): domain Bacteria; kingdom Pseudomonadati; phylum Pseudomonadota; class Betaproteobacteria; order Burkholderiales; family Oxalobacteraceae; genus Janthinobacterium; species Janthinobacterium sp. 78. The sequence continues at coordinate 2,800,286 of NZ_QENT01000001.1, forward strand.
CGCTTCCGCTTCCACCTTCAGGCAATCGGCCAGGTCCAGCGACAGCGGCTTTTCGCAAAATACATGCTTGCCTGCGCGCAGGGCGGCGATGATCTGGTCCGCATGCAGCGAGGTGGGCGTGACGAGAAACACGGCGTCCAGGCCCGGATGGGCCAGCAAGGCGTCGTAGTCGGCATAGCCGGTGGTGATGCCCAGTGTGCTGGCCGCCCAGCCCAGTTCGGCTGGCACGGGGCTGCAGGCGGCGACCACTTGCGCATTGGGCACGCGCTGCGCCAGGTTGATGGCGTGGCGCTGGCCCAGCCGGCCCAGGCCGACGATGCCGACTTTTAATGTTGGGGATGACATGCTGTCTCCAGATATTTTTATTATTGGTTTATAAAGTGACCACGCGCTGTTCGCGCCAGGACAGGGTCGCCGCTTCGGCCAGTTCCAGTGCCTTCAAGCCATCGTGCACGGTCGTGCGCAGCGGCGTGCCGTGGCTGAGGGCGTCAAAGAAGTGCGCCATTTCCTGCGCGTACGCCACGCGATAGCGTTCCAGGAAGAAGTCTTCCGGCTTGTCCACGCTGACGTTGATGGCGCCATATGCCGTCACTTCCGTCGGCTTGTGGTTGCCCGCCTGCAGCATGCCGGCGCTGCCCAGCACTTCGAAGCGCTGGTCGTAGCCGTAGGCGGCGCGGCGCGAGGCATTTATCTGGCACAAACGTCCTTTCGCCGTGCGGATGGTGACGACGGCCGTGTCCAGATCGCCCGCCTCGCCGATGGCTGGATCGACGAGGCAGCTGCCTGTGGCGTGCACGCTGACGGCTTCGTCGTCGAGTATCCAGCGGAAGATGTCGAAATCGTGGATCAGCATATCTTTGAAGATGCCGCCCGACACCTTGATGTAGCTGACCGGTGGCGGGCCAGGATCGCGGCTGGTCACAATGAGCAACTCCGGCGTGCCGATTTCGCCCGCCTCAATCCGTGTCTTGACGGCATTGAAAGTGGGGTCGTAGCGGCGCTGGAAGCCCAGCATGCACATGACCTTGGCTTCCTTGACGGCGGCGGCGCAGGCGCGCGCCCGGTCCAGTGTCAGGTCGACGGGTTTTTCGCAAAAGATAGCCTTGCCGGCGGCGGCCGAACGCAGGATCAGGTCCGCGTGGGTGTCCGTGCTGGACGCGATGACGACGGCCTTGATGGCCGGGTCGGCCAGCGCCGCTTCCACCGTGGCGCTGCTGCCACCATGCAAGCCGGCCAGCGCGGCCGCCGCTTCCTGGTTGACGTCGACCACGTACTTGAACTGCACGCCGGGTTGGGCAGCCAGGTTGGCTGCGTGGATTTTGCCGATGCGTCCGGCGCCGAACAATGCTACTTCAATCATCATGTTCTCCTGGGGTGTGGATTTCTTCGATGTCGAGCTCTAATTTATATGCCAGCGCGATGAACAGCGCCTGGCACAGGCAGATGGTGCTGGTCAGCGAGCGGAAGGCGAAGGCGCTGCCCTCGGTGACGGTGAGCAGCGCGTCGGCGGCCCGCGCGAGCGGGGCCAGTTTGCTGTCGGTAATCACCAGGACCTTGGCGCCCTTGTCTTGCGCCGCCTTGATGCACTGCTGGGTTTCCTTGCCGTAAGGCGAGAAACTGATGGCGATCGCCACATCGCGTTCGCGCACGCTGCGCATCTGTTCGCGGTGCATGCCGCCCAGTCCGCTAATCAGGTGCACACGCTTGTCCGTGTGTTCCAGCGCGTAGGCGATGTAGGAGGCGATCGGAAAGGACCGGCGCACGCCGATCACATAAATATTTTCTGCTTTTAACAGCAGATTGACGGCCGCTTCCAGCTGCGCGTCGTCGAGTCCTGCCGCCAGGTCGTCCAGGCCGGCACGGCTGGCGCCGACGAATTCGCGCGTCAGGTCGCCTGCGCTGAGGGCAGAGTCGCGTGTGGAAATGAGCTTGCGGATGCGCTGCTGGTAATCGGGCGTGGCGCCGGCCTGGTCCGTATAAGCCTGGCGGAACACATCCTGCATTTCGGAAAAGCCCGTGTAGCCGAAGCGCTGCGCGAAACGCACGATGGCGGACGGCTGCACGTCGCAAGCGGTGGCGATGTCGCTGATGCGTTCGAGCATCAGGCTGGCCCGGTGCTTTTCAATGTATTGGGCGATGACTTTCAACTGGCGCGACAGATTGTCGTACTCGGCAGCGATGTGTTGCATCAGTTGTTCGATGGGGGCGGTGGCTGCCATGTTGTTTCCTTTGGGCTGGTTCTGGCGAGAATTATAGGAGTGAATTCAGAAAATAGAAATGATTTTCTATTTAAATTTATTTTGAAAATTTTATTGCATTTGTCTTTTTTGTGGCCTAAGCTGTGCGCAGTGCATCGGGTCTTGCCGGCTTTCCGGCTCCCCGTTGACACGCTTCAAAAGCTGGCAACTATAAAAATTAATCCTTCAAGGAGACATTCATGCAAAGCAATAAGCGTAAGGGATTTCTGAAGAGCCTGGCCATGCTGGGCCTCGGCCTGGGACTGGGTCTGGGCATGAACGCCAGCCACGCGGCGGGCGAGAAATTCGTGTTGATCAGCCATGCGCCCGATTCCGATTCCTGGTGGAATACGATCAAAAATTCCGTCAAGCAAGCAGGTGAAGACTTCAATGTCAGCGTCGACTACCGCAACCCGCCGAATGGCGACCTGGCCGACATGGCGCGCCTGGTCGAGCAATCGGCGGCCCGCAACTACGATGGCGTGATCGTCAGCATCGCCGATTTCAGCGTGCTGCAAAAACCGCTGGGCCTGGTGGCGGCGAAGAAAATCCCCTTCATCACGATCAACTCGGGCACCCTGGCGCAAAGCGAACAGCTGGGCGCCGTGATGCATGTGGGCCAGCCTGAATACGAGGCAGGCAAGGGCGCCGGCGAAAAAGCCAAGGCGGCCGGCATCAAGTCCTTCGTCTGCGTCAACCATTACGCGACGAATCCATCGTCGTTCGAGCGCTGCCGTGGTTTTGCCGATGCGATCGGCGTCGACTTCAAGGCTGCCACCCTGGATGCGGGCGAAGATCCGACCACCATCGAAAGCAAGCTGAGCGCCTACCTGCGCAACAATCCGAAGACGCAAGCCGTGCTGGCGCTGGGCCCCACCTCGGCCCACGCTTCGCTCAAGGCGCTGGAAAAAATGGGCTTGAAGGGCAAGATGTGGTTTGCCACGTTCGACCTGTCCGATGAAATCTCGAAAGCGATCAAGGATGGCAGCATCCAGTTCGCCATCGACCAGCAACCCTACCTGCAAGGCTACATCCCCGTTGCCGTGCTGGCCATCATGAAGCAGGACAAGACCAACGACATGGCCAAGGTACGCGAAAAGCTGATCAATAACGCCAAGTTCAAGGCGCGCCTGGCCGAATACGGCCTGGCACCATCGTATGGCCCGCGCCATATCGGTTCCGGTCCTGGGTATGTCACCAAGGACAATATCGGCAAGGTGGAAAAATACGCCGGCCAGTTCCGTTAAGCACCCGCTTTTCAATTCAATCAAGACTTGGTTGTTGTCCCCGCGCGCAGGCCAAGCTTGCCGGCGCGCGGGTCCTGCCGCCCTGAAATTGTTGTCGAGGCTGGCAGGTTGCTATAAAACAAGGGAGACATAGCATGAGTACCGTGAAATTCAGCGTGGAACAGGGCGGCATGGCCGCCTCGGGCACGCCGCCGCAAAAACAGGCTGCCGATGAGCGCGTGGGGCAGGTCAGTTGGCTCAAGCGGCTGTTCAGCCGTCCCGAGTTCGCCTCGATCTCGGGCGCCATCCTGGTGTTCGCCTTCTTCATCCTGACGGCCGGCGACTCTGGCATGTTCAACCTCGACGGCGTGATCAACTGGGCGCAAGTGGCCGCCTACCTGGGCATCATCGCCATCGGCGCCTGCGTGCTGATGATCGCCGGCGAATTCGACCTGTCGATCGGCTCCATGATCGGCTTTTCCGGCATGATGATCGCCATCCCTTCCGTGTATTTCCACTGGCCCGTGTGGGCTGCCATCCTGTTCGCCTTTGCCGGTTCGATGGCGCTGGGCTGGCTCAACGGCTACCTGGTCATCAAGACGCGCTTGCCGTCGTTTATCGTCACCCTTGCCTTCCTGTTCATCTTGCGCGGCCTGACCCTGGCCCTGTCCATCATGTTTGCCAACCGCACCATCGTCAGCGGCATCGGCGCGCTGGCCGCCGACGACTGGCTGGCCACGACCCTGTTCCATGGCGAAGTGGGCACCTCGCTGTTCGCCTGGATGGCCAAGGCGGGCTGGATCACGGCGCTTGACAATGGCGCGCCGCTGGTCAAGGGCATACCGAAAGTCATCGTCTGGTGGGCCGGCCTGGCGCTGGTGTCCGGCTTCGTCCTGGCTCGCACCCGCATCGGCAACTGGATCTTCGCCGTCGGCGGCGACGCCAACGCGGCCAAGAACGTGGGTGTGCCCGTGAAAACCATCAAGGTATCGCTGTTTGTCTTCACCGCCTTCTGCGCCTGCCTGTTTGCCACGCTGCAAGTATTTGACGTGGGATCGGCTGCCGCCGACCGCGGCATGCAAAAGGAATTCGAAGCCATCATCGCGGCCGTCATCGGCGGCGCCTTGCTGACGGGCGGCTACGGTTCCGTTGTCGGCGCCTGCTTCGGCGCGCTGATCTTTGGCGTGGTGCAGATCGGAATTACTTATACGAATATCAATTCGGACTGGTTCCGCGTCTTCCTCGGCGTCATGCTGCTGATCGCGGTACTGTTCAACAACTTTGTCCGTGCACGTGTCACGGAAGCGAGATAAGCCATGAGCGAATACATCCTTGCGCTGGAAAACATCAGCAAACGTTTCGGCTCCGTCATCGCCCTGCAAAACGTCACCCTGCGCCTGAAACCGGGCGAAGTGCATTGCCTGCTGGGCGACAACGGCGCCGGCAAGTCGACCCTGATCAAGACCCTGGCCGGCGTGCACCGGCCTACCAGCGGGCAATACCTGGTCGATGGCAAGCCCGTCAGCTTCAATTCGCCGAAAGAGGCGCTCGACCTGGGCGTGGCCACCGTCTACCAGGACCTGGCGCTGGTGCCCTTGCTATCGGTGGCGCGCAATTTCTTCATGGGCCGCGAGCCGATCAAAAAAATGTTCGGCGTGCTGCCCGTGATGGATATGGAGTATGCGGCCACCACGGCGCGCGACAAACTGGCCGAAATGGGCATCATGGTGCGCGATCCGCACCAGGCCGTGGGCACCATGTCGGGCGGCGAACGCCAGTGCCTGGCGATTGCCCGCGCTATCCACTTCGGCGCGCGCGTGCTGATCCTCGACGAGCCGACGGCCGCGCTGGGCGTGAAGCAGTCGTTCAACGTGCTGAAACTGATCTACAAGGCGCGCGAACGGGGCTTGTCCGTGATCTTTATTACCCATAATGTGCACCACGCCTACCCCGTGGGCGACTCGTTCACCCTCTTGAACCGGGGCAAGTCGCTGGGCACTTACACCAAGGAAACCGTTTCCAAGGATGAAGTACTCGACATGATGGCGGGCGGTGCGGAAATGCAAACGCTGATGGCTGAACTCGACGGTGTCACGATTTAAGGATAACCATGAATAACCCGACACAATTTGCCCAGGGCCGCGCGCTCGACGTGATTTGCCTGGGCCGCCTGGCGGTGGACCTGTATGCGCAGCAGATCGGCAGCACCCTGGAAGACGCGACCAGTTTCGCCAAGTACCTGGGCGGCTCGTCGGCGAACATCGCCTTCGGCACGGCCCGCCTGGGCCTCAAATCGGCCATGCTGTCGAAAGTGGGCGACGACCACATGGGCCGTTTCCTCACCGATACTTTGTCGAAAGAGGGCTGCGACGTCAGCCATGTGGGCATCGACCGCGACCGCCTCACGGCCCTCGTCATGCTGGGCATCAAGGATAAAAACACCTTCCCCCTGATCTTCTACAGGGAAAATTGCGCCGACATGGCCATCGACGCGGCGTCGGTGGATGCGGCCTTCATTGCATCGAGCAAAGCGCTGTTGATCACTGGCACGCATTTTTCTACCAGTGCCATGCACGCCGTCAGCACGCAAGCATTGAAATTGGCCCGCGCCAACAACGTGCGCACCGTGCTCGACATCGATTACCGGCCCGTGCTGTGGGGCTTGTCGGGCAAGGCGGACGGCGAAACGCGTTTCGTCTCGAACGATGGCGTGACCAGCCATTTGCAGGCGATCCTGCCGCAGTTCGACTTGATCGTCGGCACGGAAGAGGAGTTCATGATCGCCGGCGGCGGCGCGGACATCATGGCCTCCCTGCGCGCCGTGCGGGCCGCTACCCTGGCCACCCTGGTCGTCAAGCGGGGCCCGCTGGGCAGCGCCGTCATCGACGCCACCATTCCGCAAAGCCTCGACGATGCCTATAACTACCGTGGCGTGCGCGTGGAAGTGCTGAACGTGCTCGGTGCGGGCGATGCGTTCCTCTCGGGCTTCCTGAAAGGCTGGCTGCGCGGCGAGGATTATGAAGCGTGCTGCCGCTACGCGAATGGCTGCGGCGCCCTGGTCGTCTCGCGCCACGGCTGCGCACCGGCCATGCCGTCGCCCGTCGAGCTCGACTATTTCCTGGCCAATGCTGCCAAGCTGACGCAGCCGGACCAGGACGCCACCTTGTCGCGTTTGCACCGCACCACGGTCGCGCGCCAGCAATGGGATGAATTATGCGTGTTTGCCTTCGACCATCGCACGCAATTCTTTGAGCTGGCGCAACAAACGGGCGCAGCCGAATCGCGTATCTCGGCCTTGAAGCAATTGATGGTGCAAGCCGTGGCGCAGACGGAAACGGCCTTGCAGCTGGCCGGCAAGACGGGCGTGCTGATCGATGGCCGCTATGGCGTCGACGCGCTCAACGATGCGACGGGGCGGGGCTGGTGGATAGGCCGTCCCGTGGAATTGCCGGGATCGAATCCGCTGCAATTCGACTGGGGCCGCTCCATCGGTTCGCATCTGCTCAGCTGGCCAAAGGAACACGTGATCAAATGCCTGGTGCAGCTGCACCCGGACGACACCGTGGAAAACCGGCTGGAACAGGAAGCGCAGATCAAGGCCCTGTATGACGCGGCGCAAGTGAGCGGTCACGAACTGTTGCTCGAAGTCATACCGTCGGAATCACTGCCGCACAGTGACGATACCGTCTTGCGCGCCGTCAAACGCCTGTACAACCTGGGTATCTATCCGGAATGGTGGAAGCTGGAAAGCATGTCGGCCAAGCAATGGCAAGCCATCGATGCCCTCGTGCACGAGCGCGATCCGTATTGCCGTGGCGTTGTCTTGCTGGGCTTGAATGCCCCGATCGAGAAACTGGCCGCCAGTTTTGAGCAAGCCAGTGCCAGCACCACCTGCCGCGGCTTCATGGTGGGGCGCACCATCTTCCAGGAACCGAGCCGCCGCTGGCTGGCCGGCGACCTCGACGATGCGGGCCTGATCGCCGCCGTGCGCGCCAACTTCGAACAACTCATCAGCTTGTGGCAACGCACGCGCAACCGCCTGGAGCGTGCAGCATGAGTACGATTCGTTTAACCATGGCCCAGGCGCTGGTGCGCTACCTGGCTGCCTTGCGCACGGACGATGGACAGCCGCTGTTCGGCGGCGCCTTCGCCATCTTTGGCCATGGCAATGTCGCTGGCCTGGGCGAAGCGCTGTACCAGTACCGCGACAGCTTCCCCACATATCGCGCCCACAACGAGCAGGCGATGGCGCACTCGGCCATTGCCTATGCGAAAGCGCACATGCGCCGGCGCATGATGGCCGTCACCAGTTCCATCGGCCCGGGCGCCACCAACTTGCTGACAGCCGCCGCGCTGGCGCACGTGAACCGCTTGCCCGTGCTCTTGCTGCCGGGCGACGTCTTCGTGTCGCGGGCGCCGGACCCGGTGCTGCAGCAGCTGGAAGATGCCAGCGACGGCAGCGTCTCGGTCAACGATGCGTTCAAGCCACTGTCGCGTTACTTTGACCGCATCGTGTATCCGGAGCAATTGCTGACGGCCCTGCCGCGCGCCATTGCCGCCTTGACGGACCCGGCCGCCTGCGGTCCCGTCACCTTGTCGCTGCCGCAAGACGTGCAGACGATGGCGTATGACTATCCGGCCGACTTTTTCGAGCCGCGCATCGTGCGTTTCCGCGCCGTGCCGCCCGTCGAGCAGGAGCTGGAAGAAGCGGCGCTGCTATTGAAAAACGCCAGACAGCCGCTGATCGTCGCTGGTGGCGGCGTGCTGTACGGCAAGGCCAGCGCTGCCTTGCAGGCGTTTGCCGAGCGGCATGGCATCCCCGTGGCGGAAACCCAAGCGGGCAAGAGTGCCTTGCCGTGGGACCATCCTTTGCAACTGGGCGCCATCGGCGTGACGGGTTCGCCTGCGGCGAATGCCCTGGCGTTTGATGCGGACGTGGTGCTGGCCGTCGGCACGCGCCTGCAGGATTTCACCACGGGTTCCAACTCCCTGTTTGCGCAGGCGCAACTGCTCAGCCTGAACGTCAACAGTTTTGACGCCTTGAAACGCCGGGGCATGGGGCTGCAGGCGGATGCGACGCTTGGCTTGCAGGGCCTGTCGCGGCTACTGGGCAGCTGGAACAGCGCGGGCCACTGGCTGGACCGGGCGCAGCAGGCGGGCAATGCCTGGCGCGCGACGGTGGCGTCCATCACCGGGAAAAGGGAAGTGGCCGGCTTGCCGTATGACGGCGAAGTCATCGGCGCCGTGCAGCGTTCATCCGAGGACTCCACCACCCGCGACATCGTCGTCTGCGCGGCAGGCACCTTGCCGGCCGAACTGCACAAGCTGTGGCGAACGGAAACACCGGGCGGCTACCACATGGAATACGGCTACTCATGCATGGGTTACGAGATTGCCGGCGGCCTCGGCGTCAAGATGGCCAAGCCGGATGCCGAGGTGATCGTCATGGTGGGCGATGGCAGCTACCTGATGATGAATTCGGAAATCGCCACTTCCGTCATGCTGGACAAAAAACTGATTATTGTTGTGCTCGACAACAGGGGCTATGGCTGCATCAACCGCTTGCAGCAGGCGTGCGGCAATGCCTCGTTCAACAATATGTTGCCCGACAGCGCCCCCGTGATCGACTTTGCGCTGCATGCGCGGTCGTTGGGCGCCATGAGCGAACACGTGGGGTCGATTGCTGAACTGGAACAGGCCATGCTGCGCGCCCGCGCCGCACCGCGTACGTATCTGATCTGCATCAATACGGACGACACGCGCACGACAGAAGAGGGTGGTTGCTGGTGGGAAGTGGCCGTGCCCGAGGTTTCCACCCAGCCAGGCGTGCAAGCTGCGCGCGCCCGTTATGAACTTGACCGTCTGAAACAAAGGAATTGAGATGAATACCTGGAATGTCAAGATCGGCATCAACCCGATCTCGTGGATGAATGACGATTTGCCCAGCCTGGGCGGCGAGACCCCGCTGGAGACAGCGCTGAAAGAGGGCGCCGAGATCGGCTACGTGGGTTTTGAATTGGGCAACAAGTTTCCGAAAGATGCCCCGGCCCTGAACGCCGTGCTGGGGAAATATAATCTTGCCTGTGTTTCCGGCTGGTATTCGGGCCGCCTGGCGCACCGCACTGTCGAAGAAGAGATCGCTTCCGTCGGCCCGCATTTACGGCTGCTGGCCGACAGCGGCGCGACCGTCATGGTCTACGGCGAAGTGGCGGACGCCATTCAGGGCGAAGCGCGCCCGCTGTACAAACGCCCGCGTTTCCAGTCTCAGCAGCAATGGCAGGACTATGCCGACAAATTGACGGCGTTTGCCAGGCACTTGCTCGACAACGGCGTGCGTCTGGCGTATCACCACCACATGGGCGCGTATGTGGAAACCCCGGCGGACGTGGATCAACTGATGGCCCTGACCGGGCCGGAAGTGGGCTTGCTGTTCGACACGGGGCATATCACGTTTGCCGGCGGCGATGCGCTGGCGGTTTTGAACAAGCATATCGATCGCATCTGCCACGTGCATTGCAAGGACGTGCGCCCGAACGTGGTGAAACTGGCCCGCAATGGCCACTGGAGTTTCTTGCAAGCCGTCATCAATGGCGCCTTCAGCGTGCCCGGCGACGGCAGCATCGATTTTCCAGCGATCCTGACGCGTTTGTATCTGCATGGCTACGAGGGCTGGCTGGTGGTGGAAGCGGAGCAAGACCCGGCCGTGGCGCCCAGTTACCAGTATGCAAAGATGGGCCACGATTACCTGGCGCATCTCGTCGAGGCGATTCCCCGTCTGGGCAGGGAAGCGGCATGAGCCCGCTGCTGGTGAAAGCGGGGCAGGGACAGACCATCGTCGAAGTCACGCCCGAGTCGGCCGGCTGGACGCATGTGGGCTTTGCCGCCCACCGCCTGGACGCCGGCGAGCACATCAGCCTGGAGACGGGCCAGCGCGAACTGTGCATCGTCGTGCTGACGGGCACGGTCACCGTGCAGGCGGGCGAGCAGCGCTGGGAAGCCATCGGCAATCGCGCCAGTGTTTTCGAGGACGTCTCGCCCTACGCCGTGTATGTGCCGCTCGATACTCAGGTCAGCATCACGGCCGTGAGCAATGCCGAAGTGGCCCTGTGCAGCGCGCCGGCCACCACGCACCGTCCGGCGCGCCTGATCGAACCGGCCAGCATGACGCGCTCCGTGCGCGGCAAGGGTGCGAATACCCGCTATGTGTGCGACATCCTGCCGCAGACAGCCGAGGCCGATGGCTTGCTGGTGGTCGAGGTGGTCACGCCGTCCGGCCACTCGTCCAGCTATCCGCCGCATAAACACGATAGCGACAATGTGCCGCTGGAAAGTTCGCTGGAAGAAACGTACTACCACCGCCTCAATCCGGAGCAGGGCTTTGCCTACCAACGAGTTTACACGGATGACCGTTCCATCGACGAAGCCATGGCCGTGGAAAACCACGACGTGGTGATGGTGCCCAGGGGTTACCACCCCGTCACCGTGCCGTATGGCTATGACGGCTATTACCTGAACGTGATGGCCGGCCCGAAACGCGTGTGGCACTTTAAAAACGACCCGGCCCATGAGTGGCTGATGCATACCAAATAGAGGATTCAAGATGACAACGCAACAGATCGGCCACTTTATCGGTGGCAACCCCATGGCTTCGCGCTCCGAGCGCACGAGCGATGTGTTCAATCCCGCCACGGGCGCGGTCACGGCCAAGGTGTCGCTGGCGACTGCCGCCGAGCTGAACGCGGCCGTGGCCGCCGCCCATGCGGCCTTTCCCGCCTGGTCGCAAACCTCGCCCCTGCGCCGCGCCCGCGTCATGTTCAAGTTCAAGGAATTGCTGGAAGAACATGCGGATCAATTGGCGGCCCTGATCACGGCCGAACACGGCAAGGTGTTTACGGACGCGAAAGGGGAAGTGACGCGCGGCATCGAAGTGGTGGAGTTTGCCTGCGGCATCCCGCAAATGATGAAAGGTGAATACTCGGAGCAAGTGGCCGGCGGCATCGATGCCTGGTCGATCCGCCAGGCGCTCGGCGTCTGTGTCGGCATCACGCCGTTCAACTTCCCCGTGATGGTGCCGATGTGGATGTTCCCGATGGCCATTGCCTGCGGCAATACGTTCGTCCTCAAACCGTCGGAGCGCGACCCGTCGGCCAGCCTGCTGCTGGCGCAGCTGTTGACGGATGCGGGCTTGCCCGATGGCGTCTTCAACGTGGTGCAGGGCGACAAGGAAGCCGTCGACGGCTTGCTGCACCATCCGGACGTGCGCGCCGTCAGCTTTGTCGGCTCCACGCCGATCGCCGAGTACATCTACGCCACCGGCTGCGCGCAGGGCAAGCGCGTGCAAGCGCTGGGTGGCGCGAAAAACCACATGGTCGTCATGCCCGACGCCGATATTCCCCAGACGGTCGATGCCCTGATGGGGGCGGCCTTCGGTTCGGCGGGCGAGCGCTGCATGGCCATTTCCGTCGTCGTGGCGGTCGGCAATGTGGCCGATCAACTGGTGGAAGCGCTGGTGCCGCGGATCGCAGCACTCAAGATTACGCAGGGCATGGATTTGTCGGCGGAAATGGGACCTGTCGTCACGCAAGTACACAAGGATAAAATTGCCGGCTACATCGCCACCGGCGTCAAGGAAGGCGCCAAGCTGGTCAGTGATGGACGCGATTTCGTGCTGCCCGGCCATGAAAACGGTTTTTTCCTTGGCGGCAGCCTGTTCGACCATGTCACGCCCGAGATGACCATCTATAAAGAGGAAATCTTCGGCCCTGTCCTGTGTATCGTGCGCGTGCCCGATTTTACGACGGCGCTGGACCTGGTCAACGCCCATGAATATGGCAACGGCACGGCGATCTACACGCGCGATGGCAACACGGCGCGTGAATACACGCACCGGGTGCAGGTGGGGATGGTCGGGGTGAATGTACCGATCCCCGTGCCGATGGCCTTCCACAGCTTCGGTGGCTGGAAGCGCAGCCTGTTCGGCGACCACCACGCGCATGGCCCGGAATCGGTGCGCTTTTACACGAAACAGAAGGCCGTGACCCAGCGCTGGCCCGCCTCGACGGCTGCCGGCGCGGAGTTTGCCATGCCGACCCTGAAGTAAAGCACATTGTAAGCCCGCTGGTTCGCTTCTTGCTTACTGCAATGGTTAATCATTTAGCCATTGCAGATTGCTCCCATGACGTCCAGCCGTACCCAGCCTTTGCGCATCGTTGTCGTCAACACCATTGTCGAGCATGGCGTGCACGCGGACGCGGCATTGGCTGCCCAAGTGCTGCGCGGCAATGCCTTGCGCATCGGCTTGCTGGAATCGGGTTTCGACATCGTCGCCTCGCTGCCAGCCGACCTCTACCTTCCCGAGCGCATCGCGCAACTGCAGCCTGACCTCATCATCATCGATGCCGAATCGGACGCGCGCGACGTGCTCGAACACATCGTCATCGCCACGCGCGACGAGCGCCGCCCCATCGTATTATTTACCGAAGACGGCGCCACGGCCAGCATCGACGCGGCCATGGCGGCCGGCGTGTCTGCCTATATCGTCGCCGGCTTGCAGGCCGAGCGCATCTTGCCCGTGCTGAACGTGGCGCTGGCGCGCTTTCGCCAGGAAGAAAAACTGCGCGCCGAATTGCTCGACACGCGGCACAAGCTGTTGGAACGCAAGGTGATCGAACGGGCCAAGGGTCTGTTGATGACGCATCAGGGCTTGACGGAAGAGCAGGCTTACCAGCGGCTGCGCAGCATGGCGATGAATAAAAAGCTGAAGCTGGCGGAAATTGCCCAGCGCATCCTCGATGTGGAGGACTTGCTGGGATGAATCGACCATTTTCTGGCACATGCTGGTGCAGTGCACCATCGCGGTGCGTTTCCAGCCGTCTTGGGCGAGGCGTGCACAGGCATGGTCCTTGCTGCTGGACGGGGAGAACCTTGCCCACGGTGGCGCGGAAAAACAGTACTTATCAGCAAGGAATGGTATGACAGAGAAAATGGGAGACAGCGTCCAGCTGGTACGCACCCTGCATCCGGAAAAACAGACGCTACGCATCGGCTACCTGCCGCTGGCCGATTGCGCCTCGCTGGTGATGGCCTCCAAGCTGGGCCTGGATGAAAAATACGGCATCAAGATCGAACTGAGCCGGGAGATGTCGTGGGCCGGCGTGCGCGACAAATTGCATAACGGCGAACTCGACGCGGCCCACGTGTTGTACGGTCTCGTGTATGGCGTGCAGATGGGCATCGGCGGGCAGCAGCGCGACATGGCCGTGCTGATGAACCTGAATCACAGCGGCCAGGCCGTCACCCTGTCGGCAGCGCTGGCGCGCGAGGGCGCCCACGATGGCCCGACACTGGCGCGGCACATGCGCGGCGCGGCGCGGCCGTTTGCGTTTGCGCATACTTTCCCGACCGGCAACCACGCGATGCTGCTGCAATACTGGCTGGCCGCGCATGGCATCGATCCGCTGCGCGACGCGCGCGTGATGACGGTGCCGCCGTCGCAGATGGTGGCGGCCTTGCGCGCGGGCCAGATGGATGGCTTTTGCGCGGGTGAACCGTGGGGCTACAAGGCCATCGTCGATGGCGTGGGCGTGACGGCCGCCAGCAGCGGCGCCATCTGGCCCGACCATCCGGGCAAGGTGCTGGGCACCAGCGCCGCGTTTGCGCGCCAGCATCCGAATACCTGCCGCGCCCTGATCGCCGCCGTGCTTGAGGCGGGCCGCTGGATCGACGCCAGCGATACCAACCGGCTGGCCATGGCGGCTACACTGGCCGAGCCCGCTTACTTGAATACACCGCAGGAAATGCTGGCGCCGCGCATCCTCGGCCATTATCAGGATGGCCTGGGCAAGACCTGGGACGAGGCGCACGGTTTGAAGTTTTATGGCGCCGGCGCCGTGAATTTCCCGTATTTGTCGGACGGCATGTGGTTCATGACCCAGCACCGGCGCTGGGGTTTGTTGCGTGACGAATCCGATTACCTGGCGGTGGCAAGGCAAGTCAACCGCATCGACCTGTACCGCCAGGCGGCGGAAATGACGGCCACGCCCGTACCAAAATCCCCCATGCGCAGCTCGACCCTGTGTGACGGCGTGGTGTGGGATGGCAGCGCGCCGGAAGCGTACGCGGCATCATTTGCCATCGGCCACTGTTTTTAACTCAATTTCTGACTGGAGAGTGCAGCATGGCGCAACTTGGAAGCGTGACCCTGGTCGGCGCCGGTCCCGGCGACCCGGACCTGTTGACATTAAAAGCTGTGAAGGCCATCGCGCGGGCCGACGTGGTGCTGATCGACGACCTCGTCAATCCAGCCATCCTCGCGCATGCGGCACAAGGCGTGCGCGTGGTCGAGGTGGGCAAGCGCGGTGGCTGCGCTTCCACGCCGCAAGCGTTCATCGAGCGCCTGATGCTGGCCGAGGCGCGCGCCGGCCAGCATGTGGTGCGCCTGAAAGGGGGCGACCCGTATCTGTTCGGGCGTGGCGGCGAAGAGCGCGCCTATTTGCGCAGCCACGGCGTGGCTGTCGAGGTGATACCCGGCATCAGCAGCGGCCTGGCCGCGCCATCGTCCATCGGCGTGCCGCTGACGCACCGCAGCTGGAGCCAGGGCGCGATCTTCGTCACGGGCCATGGCAAGGATAGCGCCTCGGAGCCGAACTGGGCGGCATTGGCGCAAAGCGGCCTGACCCTGGTCATCTACATGGGCGTGGCCAGGGTGGCGGCGATCCAGGCGGGCTTGCTGGCCGGCGGCATGGCGCCCGGCACGCCCGTGGCCGTGGTGCAATCGGCCAGCTTGCCGGCCCAGCGCGAATTGCTGAGCACTTTGCACGCTTTGCCCGCCGATTTGCTGGCCAGTGGCTTGGGCAGCCCCAGCATCATCGTCGTGGGCGAGGTGGTGCGCTGCGCCGATGCATGGGATGCGCATGCAACCGGCGCCTTGCTGGCCGCTGCCATCTGATTTTAACGGATAGGCAGGGCCACGGGCCGGATGGGCGCCGCGTCGCCGCCACGGAATTTCAACGAGGCGCCGATGAAGGCAAACTGGTACACCTTGTCGCGCGACAAGGCTTCCAGGTCGACCAGCTCCAGGATGGGCGTGCCCTGTTGCGCCAGCAGATAGGTGTGCACGGGCAGGTAATTGCCCTCCACTTCGGACGGAAACGCCTCGAAACTGAGGTTGTCCGCCCCTACCACCATGGCGCCGCCATCTTCCACGAGGAATGTCGCCGCATCGAGCGACAGGCCGGGGGGATTGGCCATATAGGCTTGCGCCTGCTCATAGTGTTGCATGCGGCCCGTGCGTATCAGCACCACGTCGCCCTTTTCCAGCGTGATCTTCTGCTGGGCCAGCGCCGCGCGCAAGTCCTGCCGCGTGACCCGGTAATTGTCGGGCAGCTGTGACAGTCCCTTGGCCACGGCCACGTCGATCAGCACGCCGCGCGCCACGATCGGCGGCAGCTTTTCCGCGCCCGTCACGGTCCAGCCATGGTCGCCCAGGTAGTGCTCCTCCGTAAACCCGTTCCAGATCTTGCCGTTCAAGCCAAAGTGGTTGAGCGCGTCGATATGCGTACCCATGTGCGCATACATGGACACGGCCGAACCCGTGTAACTGACGTGGCGGTTCATCTGTTCGCCCACGTTCATGGAGTCGGCCACGACGTTGCCCTTCGGCGTGTGCGTCATCCACATCTGGTAGGGCGGATCGCCGGCCGCCTGCCAGCTGGGCATGCCGACATAGAAATCGACGGCCAGGTCATAGCTCTTGCCGCCGTCGATGCGCGCCAGAATGGCGGCACGTGAGGCCGGCGTCATCAGGTTCAGGCGGCCGATTTCGTCTTTCGGCCCCCAGGGGCTGATGCCCACTTCAGGCAGGGCGGCGGCCTGCGTCGCTCCTGCCAGCAGCGCCAGCAGCAGGGTAGTCAGGGTGGCAGATGGTGTGAACATGGGGTGCTCCTTGCGTGACATGAATGAAGAAGCCACCATCATATTGTTTTCCAATTCAATGATAATCAGCGATAAAATAATAAGATATTCAACTGCAAGGAAAGAATCATGGATGTCCTGGCGCACATGCGCGTGTTTCGCAAGGTGGTCGAGCGTGACAGCTTCAGCAAGGCCGCGCAGGACCTGAACCAGTCGGCGGCGGCCATCAGCAAGCAGGTGCGCCAGCTGGAGGCGCGCCTGGGCACCGTGCTGCTGGTGCGCACCACGCGGCGCATGAGCTTGTCGGACGGCGGACGCGCCTATTATGTTGAATGCTGCCGCCTGCTCGACGAGGTCGACGCGCTGGAACTGGCCACGCGCGGCTGCTCCGGCAAGGTGGCGGGGCGGCTGCGCGTGAATGCGCCGCTGTCGTTTGGCCTGAAAGTGCTGTCGCCCCTGCTGCCGGTCTTCATGGCCCGCCATCCGGAAGTCAGCATCGAGATGACCCTGGACGACCGCCTGCGCGACGTGGTGGGGGAGGGCTATGACGTGTCGCTGCGCATTCGCGCCACGCTGGCCGATTCGACTCTGGTGGCGCGCCGCCTGGGCGATGTCGAGCAGATGATCTGCGCGGCGCCCGCCTACCTGGCGCGGCGCGGCACGCCCCGGCAGGTGCAGGATTTGCACGGCCACGATTGCCTGGCCTACCGCCTGGCCGACAGCCCCGGCGTCTGGCAGCTGGCCGGCCCGGAAGGGGCGAGCAGCATCGTCCTGCCCGTGCGCTTTTCCGCCGACAGCAGCCTGCTGCTGGCCGATATGCTGGTGGCGGGCATCGGCGTGGGCGCGCTGCCGTCGTTCGTCGCCACACCCCTGCTGGCCAGCGGCGCCCTGGTGCGCGTGCTGCCGTTGCATGGCATGGCCAGGCGCGGCGTGTATGCGTTGACGCCCGATGGACGCCACGTGCAGGAAAAGGTGCGCGCCTTTTGCGACTTCCTGGCCGGGGCGCTGCAGGCGGCATAGGCGCTGGGTGTTTTCCAGTGCAACCATCGTGCGCGCTTTTTTTCGCGGTCAGATGCGTCGGGCAGGGGCTTTGATAGTATCCTCGTACTTGCTGGGCGGTGCGGCGCCGCACATTCGAGGAAACCGGAATAAGCGATCGACAATGCACACTTTGAGCAAGGGCGGGGCGGGATCAGGCATCAGAATCTGGGCAGGCGGTCTGCTGCTGGCCCTGGCGGTGGGCGGCGCCTTGTATGCGGGCGCAGTGCGCACGGTCAATGACGACGCCGAACAGCGTTTCGACAATCTCACGCATAGTGCCCAGCACAGCCTGATCACGCGCGTAAAAAGCTATTCCGACCTGCTGCGTGGCCTCGAAGCCCTGTTCCGCACCAGCGAGCACCTGACGCGTCGCCAGTTCCATGATTACGTGGCCGGCCTCGATATCGCGCGCCAGTTCCCCGCCATCGAATCGGTCAACTATGCGGTGGCCGTCCCGTCGGCGCAGCGCGCCGCCTTCATCGAGACCGTGCGCAAAGACACCAGCCTGGCGCCGCGCGGCTATCCCGCCTTCACCATCCGGCCTGCGGGGGAGCGGCCGGAACACACGGTGCTCACCTACCTGGAACCCGATTCCCTGTTGGCCGAACGCATGGGCGTCGATATCGGCGCCAACCCGCTGGTGGCGCAAGCCCTGGCGCAGTCGCGCGACAGCGGCGAAGTCAGCGCGTCGGGGCAGGTGATCATGATCAAGGGACCGCCCGCGCATGTGGGCCTGGGCATGCGCCTGCCCGTGTACCGCAATGGCATGCCGCAAGGCAGCTTGGCCGAGCGCCGCGCCGCCTACCAGGGGTCCGTGGGCATCGGCTTTGGCGTCGCGCAACTGGTGCACAGCGCGCTCGAACGCAGCGCCCTGGAGCCGCTGCACCTGACTCTGTACAGCGCGGTCGAACCTCTGCCGGCCCAAGGCGTCCTGCGCATCGCGCCGCAGGACCGTCTGCTGTTCAACGACGACGGCGACCTGGCGGCGGTGCCGCCGCAACCTGGCAGCGATGCCGCATATTTCGACCAGGTCCTGCCCATCGTGTATCAGGGGGGCGTATGGAAAGCCCATTTCCGCGTGCGCAAGGCGGAGCTGTACAGCCCCTTTGACCGCTATTTCCCGTGGCTGGCGCTGGGCGTCGGCATGGCCGGCACCCTGCTCATTTATGGCTACATCTTTACCCTGTACCGTTCGCGCCGCAACGCGGTGGCGCAGCGTACCCTGCTCGATACGGTGCTCGACAGCGTCGATGCCTACGTCTACATGAAGGATGCCGACCTGCGCTACCGCTACGTGAATGCGCGCACGGCGAAGATACTGGGCCGCTCGGCGGAGCAGTTGATCGGCCGCCAGGATGGCGAGTTGACGCTCGGCGATGCGGCCGCCGCCGCGCAGCTGACCGAACGCCAGGTGTTCGACAGCGGCGCCAAGTTCGTCGGCGAAGAGCGCTTCGTCGATGCGCAGGGCCAGGTGCATCACCTGTGGAGTGTGAAGGTGCCGCTGGGCTTGCCCGGTCCCGTCACGGGCCTGATCTGCCTGTCCACCGACGTGACGGAACTGCACCGCCTGAAGGAGCAGGCCGACGCGGCCAGCCAGGCCAAGAGCGACTTCCTGTCGAACATGAGCCATGAAATCCGCACGCCGATGAACAGCATCATCGGCATGGCGCACCTGGCGCTGAAATCGGTGGCCGATGCGCGCCAGCGCGATTATCTGCAAAAGATCTTCCATTCGGGCCAGCATTTGCTGGGCCTGATCAACGACATCCTCGATTTTTCCAAGATCGAGGCGGGCAAGCTGGAACTGGAAGTGCTGGACTTCCGTCTCGACACCCTGCTGGCGAATATCGCCAGCCAGCTCGGCGACGCGGCCGCCGTCAAGGGCCTGGCGCTGCAGTTCGATATCGCGCCCGAGTTGCCGCAGCGCTGGCGCGGCGATCCGCTGCGCCTGGAGCAGGTCTTGCTGAACCTGACCAGCAACGCCATCAAGTTTTCCGACAATGGCAGCATCTACGTGCGCGTGCGCCAGTCGGAGGAACGCGGCAGCCACGCCATGCTGCGCTTCGAAGTGCAGGACCGGGGCATCGGCATGAAGCAGGAAGAGGTGGCGCAGCTGTTCCGCTCCTTCCACCAGGCCGACCCCTCGACCACGCGCAAGTATGGCGGCAGCGGCCTGGGGCTGGTGATCAGCAAGCAGCTGGTTGAACTCATGGGCGGCAAGGTGGGCGTGTACAGCCAGCCGGGCCAGGGCAGCACCTTCTGGTTCACGGCGCGCCTGGAGAAAAGCGCGCAAGCGGGCGATGAGCGCATCGCCGAAGTCGAGCCCGAAGTCCTGGGCGTGATCCGTGGTGCCTCCATCCTGCTGGTGGAAGATAACGTCTTCAGCCAGCAGGTGGGCTGCGAATTGCTGGAAGACGCCGGCGCCACCGTCTGCGTCGCCTGCAATGGCCGCGAAGCGCTGGAATTGCTGGCCCACCAGCGCTATGACTGCGTGCTGATGGACGTGCAGATGCCGGAGATGGACGGCTTCGAAGCGACGCGCCGCATCCGCGCCGACCCCAGGCTCAGCGGTCTGCTGGTGATCGCCATGACGGCCAATGCGGGCAGCGAAGACCGCGCCCGCTGCCTGGCGGCCGGCATGGATGAGTTCGTGACCAAGCCGATCGCCCCGAATCTGCTGTTTCACCTGCTGGCGAAATGGTTTCGCCAGCGTGGCGGTATTGGCGGCATCGGCAGCCTTGCTCATGCGTGCGTGGGCGACAGGCTGGCGGCGCTGCCGAAAGCGCCGCCGTCGGCCGCCGCACCGGACTTGCGCGACATGGCCGTCCTCGATCTGGCCACCCTGGCGCTGACGTTCAGCAATGACGCCGTGAAGATGCGCAAATACACCCAGCTGTTTCTCGATACGGCGCGTGACGGCATCGCCGAAATGGAGCAGGCCATGGCGCTGGAAGACCTGGGGCGCCTGGCCGACCTGGGACACCGCAGCAAATCATCGGCGCTGGCCGTGGGCGCGCATGCCTTCGCCAGCCTGTGCGTGTCGATCGAAGGCTTGCGCCTGGGCGGCGACCGGCAGCAGGCGCGCGCCTTGCTGACGGCCCTGGGGCCGGCGCTGGCGCTGGTGGCGGAACAAATTTCACTGGAATTTGCCGTCAGCGACGCCCCCTGACGCAGGCAGCGGCGATAATATGCCTTTGACGTCTCTGGCCACCCGGCCAGAGACGCGGCAACCCATCGGATCAGCATGCATACTCCCGTCACGCCCGGCCTTCTCATCCTGCATGGCAACCAGCTGGAACAGCTGCGCGCCGCCGTCTTCCAGTGGCTGCGCCAGCATCCGCTGGCACCGCTGGAAACGGATATCTTCCTGGTGCAGTCGAACGGCGTGGCTGAATGGCTGAAGATCGCCCTGGCCGAGGAAATGGGCGTGTGCGCCGCCACGCGCATCGCCCTGCCGGCGCGCCTGCTGTGGGAAAGCTACCGCGGCATGCTGGGGCGCGAACGGGTGCCGCGCGTGTCGCCATTTGATAAATCGCCGCTGACCTGGCGTTTGATGCGCCTGTTGCCGTCGCTGCTGGCCGACCCGGTGTTTGCGCCGCTGCGCTACTTCCTTGCCGATGGCGATAGCGAACGCCGGCTGCAGCTGGCCGAGCGCCTGGCCGATTTGTTCGACCAGTACCAGGTCTACCGCGCCGACTGGCTGGCTGACTGGGCTGCCGGGCGCGACCAGTTGCGCACGGCGCGCGGCGAAGCTATCGTCTTGAAGGAAGACCAGCGCTGGCAGGCGCAGTTGTGGCGCGCCGTGGCGGCCGATGTCGAAGCCTTCGAGCGCGACACGGGCCGCGCCGACATCCACGACGCTTTCCTGGCGGCGATCGCCGCCGGCGATGCGCCTGCCGGCAAGCTGCCGCGCAGGGTGGTGCTGTTTGGCGTGTCGGCCCTGCCATACCAGACCTTGCAGGCGCTGGCCGCGCTGGCGCGCCACACGCAGGTGGTGCTGGCCGTGCCCAATCCGTGCCAGTTTTACTGGGGCGACATCATCGACGGGCGCGACTTGCTGCGCGCGCAAAACAAGCGCCAGCGGCAGCGCAATGGCACCGACCTGGCGCAAATTCCGCTCGAAGCATTGCATGCGCACAGCCATCCGCTGCTGGCCAGCTGGGGCAGGCAAGGGCGCGACTTCATCCGCATGCTTGACGAGTTCGACGAACACGCGCAAGCCGAAGGGCGCGACGACAGCCTGCGCATCGACCTGTTTGGCGAGGAAACGGGCGAGACCCTGCTGCAGCAGGTGCAGGTGGCCATCCGCGAACTGCGCCCGCTGGCCGAGCACGAACAAACGCCGCCCGAAGCCGGCGACCGCTCGATCGAATTTCACGTGGCGCACAGCGTGCAGCGCGAAGTGGAAGTGCTGCACGACCAGCTGCTGGCCATGTTCGCGCACAGCGCCGAAACGGGCCTGCGTCCGCGCGACGTGGTGGTGATGGTGCCCGACATCGACACGTTTACGGCCGCCATCCACGCCGTCTTCGGCCAGTACCGGCGCAATGACGAGCGTTTCATCCCGTTCGAAATCGGCGACGTGAAGGACCGCAGCGTCAATCCGCTGCTCGTCGCGCTCGAGTGGCTGCTGCAGCTGCCGCAGCAGCGCTGCCGCCAGAGCGAAGTGCGTGACCTGCTCGACGTGCCGGCGCTGGCGGCGCGCTTCGGCCTGCAGTCGGACGATCTGGCCACCCTGGGCGCCTGGATCGAAGGGGCGGGCGTGCGCTGGGGCCTGGATCAGGCACACCGCGCCGGCCTGGGGCTGGGCGCGGCCGGGGAACAGAATGCGTGGATTTTCGGCGTGCGGCGCATGCTGCTCGGCTATGCCAGCGGCAGTGGCGCCAGCTTTGGCGGCATCGAACCGTATGCGGAAGTGGGCGGCCTCGATGCGGCGCTGGCGGGCTCGCTGGCGCAGCTGGTCGAGGCGCTGCTGCACTGGCGCAGCGTGCTGGCCAACGCGCACACGCCAGCCGAATGGGGCGTGCAGGCGCGTGCGCTGCTGGCCGCCTTCTTTGATGCCGACGACGAAGGCGACCGCCTGACCCTGGCGCAGCTGGAAGGCGCCTTGCAGGGCTGGCTGGAAACCTGCGAACATGCGGGCTTTGTCGAACAGGTGCCGCTGTCCGTGCTGCGCGTGGCGTGGCTGGGCGCGCTGGACGAGCCGACCCTGAACCATCAATTCGTCTCCGGCGGCGTCACCTTCTGCACCTTGATGCCGATGCGCGCCGTGCCGTTCCGCGTCGTGTGCCTGCTGGGCATGAACGATGGCGACTTCCCGCGCCGCGCGCAAAAGGCCGATTTCGACTTGCTGGCGCTGCCCGGCATGGCGCGTCCGGGCGACCGTTCGCGCCGCGACGATGACCGCTACCTGATGCTCGAAGCCTTGCTGGCCGCGCGCGACAAACTGTATGTGAGCTGGGTGGGGCGCAATGTGCGCGACAATTCCGAGCAGCCGCCGTCCGTGCTGGTGTCGCAGCTGCGCGATTACCTGGCCGCCGGCTGGTCGCTGGACCGGCATTTGGCAAGCCTGACGACCGAGCACGCGCTGCAGCCGTTCAGCCGCCGCTATTTCGAGGCCGATGGCTTGCTGACCTACGCGCGCGAATGGCGCGTCGCGCATGCCGATGCGGATGCGCAGGCTGCCGTGCTGCCGCTGGGTCCCTACGAACTCGATCCCGGCACGCGCTTGAAACTGGGCGAGCTGGCCAGCTTTTTGCGCCAGCCCGTCAAGTACTTTTTCCGCCGCCGCCTGAGCGTGTATTTTGCCGACGCGGCGATGCTGGGCGAGGATGAAGAGCCGTTCGGCCTGAATGCGCTCGAACGCTATCTGCTGGAAGACACGATGCTCGACGACGGCGGCGCCGTCGAAGCGCTGGACGACGTGCGCGCCAGCCTGCAAGCGCGCGCACAGAAGCTGGCGCGCGAAGGCGTGCTGCCCATCGGCCTGATCGGCCAGCAGGTGCAGGCGCAGCTGGTCGAGGCGCTGGTGCCCGTGCGCAGCGCGTGGCTGTCGCTGCGCGCCTCGTTCCCGCTGGCGGCCGACAAGCGCGCCATCAACTTGCCGTTCGGCGAACTGCAGATCGACGACTGGCTCGACAAATTGTGCAGCAACGGGCAGGACACGGCCTGGCTGATGCAGATTTCCTCGAAGGTGACGGACAAGAGCGGCCTGGCGCGCGGCGACAAGCTGATGCTGATGTGGCTGCGCCAGCTGGCTGCCGCCGCCCTCGGCTTTCCCGTCACCGGCTATCTGGTGGCGCGCGACGCCATCGTCAGCATGGCGCCGCTCGACCCGGCCACGTCGCGCGATGCGCTGGCCACCTTGCTGGCGCTGTGGCGCGAAGGCATGAACCATCCGCTGCCCACGGCGTGCAAGACGGGCCTGGCGCTGGTGCAGCAGGGCGACCCGCGCGCCGTCTACGATGGCGGTTTTGAACTGTCCGGCGAGCGCGACGAACTGTGCCTGGCGCGCCTGTGGCCCGAGTTTTCCGCGCTGGCTGCGGAAGAAGCCTGGGAAGACTGCACGCGCGAGCTGTATGGCCCGCTGGCCGACTGGCTGCAGCAGCACATCACGATAGACCCGATCAGCGCGCCCAATAATGGCGCGGGAGAAGAACCATGACGAGCCATCTGCTCAACCCCCTGGCGTTCCCGCTGCACGGCTCGCGCCTGATCGAAGCCTCGGCCGGCACGGGTAAAACCTGGACCATCGCCGCGCTGTACGTGCGGCTCGTGCTGGGACACGGCGACGACGACAGCCGCTTTACGCGTCCGCTGCTGCCGGCCGATATTTTGGTGATGACGTTTACGCGCGCCGCCACGCGCGAATTGTCGAACCGCGTGCGCGAGCGCCTGATCGAGGCGGCCGCGTATTTTCGCAATGAGTTCCGCATTGAATCCGGTGGCAGCGACCCGTTTCTCGACGCCTTGCTGGTATCCTATCCCGACGAGAGCGAACGGCAAAAGGCCGCGCACCGGCTGATGCTGGCCGCCGAGACGATGGATGAAGCGGCGATTTTCACCATCGACGCGTGGTGCCAGCGCATGCTGCGCGAGCACGCGTTCGACAGCGGCAGCCTGTTCGACGAAGAACTGGTCAGCGACGAGCAAGCGCTGTTCGAGGATGCGGCCCACGATTACTGGCGCCAGCAAGTGTATCCCTTGCCGCCGCAGGCGCTCGAGGTGCTGCTGGCGTGCTGGCCCGACGTGGGGGCCCTGAAGAAAGGCGCGCGCGAGCTGGCGCGCCGCGCGGACATCATGGGCATGGCGCACGAAGAACCGTTATCCATGCTGATCGCGCGCGAACAGCGGGCGCTGGCCGCGCAGCTGGCCACTCTGAAGGCGGGCTGGGTCGAGCGCGTCGACCAGATGGCCGCGTGGATCAACGACCATCGCGCCGCCAATCCCAAGTGTTTTAACGGCGTCAAGATGAAGCCGGAAAATTTGGCGAAGTGGTTCGACGGCTTGCGCCGCTGGGCGCAGGATCCGCTCTTGCTGCAGCCAGCCATCACGGCCAAGGCGTGGGAGAGATTAACGCCGTTCGGTATCGAGGATGCGTTTGCCAAGAGTTTCACGGCCCAGGTGCCCGAGTGCTTCGAGCATACCGAGGCGCTGGGGAGCGCCCTGGCGGGAATTACACCGCTGGGGCACACGCTGCACCTGCATGCGGCGGCGGCCATCGCGCGGCGCATGGATCAGTTAAAACGCCAGTCGCGCCAGTTCGGCTTTGCCGACATGCTGCAGCGATTGCACGACGCGCTGGCGGGCGAAAATGGCGCGGCCCTGCGCCAGCGCATCGTCGACCAGTATCCGCTGGCGATGGTCGATGAATTCCAGGATACGGCACCGGCCCAGTACCAGATTTTCAACCTGCTGTACCGCATCGCCGACAACGATCCGGCGCAAGGCCTGTTCCTGATCGGCGACCCGAAGCAGTCGATCTACGGCTTTCGCGGCGCCGACATCCAGAGTTACCTGGCGGCGCGCCGCGCGACAACGGGACGCCATTATCAGCTGGGCACCAATTACCGCTCGACGGCGCCGCTGGTGGCGGCCGTCAATCAGCTGTTCCTGCACGCCGAGCGCGATGAGGTGCCGCTTGGGGCCTTCCGCTACCGGAAAGGGGACGAGAATCCGCTGCCGTTCGAGGCGGTCGACGCCAAGGGCCGCGATGAATGGCTGGTGAACGCCGGCGGCCCGCTGCCGGCGCTGCTGGCCGCCTGCGCCAGCGATGAAGGGCTGCGCGGCGACAGCTACCGCGAGTATTTCGCGCAGCATTGCGCGGAGCACATCGTCGCCATGCTGGGCGATGCGCAAGCCGGTTTCACTGGCCCCGACGGTTTTACGCGCCTGGAACCGGCCGATATCGCCATCCTCGTGCGCGACCGCAAGGAAGCGGCGGCCATCCGCCGCGCGCTGGCGCGCCGCCGGGTCGCCAGCGTCTACCTGTCCGACAAGGATTCTGTCGTCGACAGCGAGGAAGCGCAAGACGTGCTGCGCTGGCTGGCGGCGCTGGCCAACCCGCTCGACGGGGGGCTGGCGCGCGCCGCGTTTGCCACGCGCACCATCGGCCTGTCGCTGGGCGAGCTGGCGCGTCTGTCGAGCGACGAGCTGGAATGGGAGCGCCGCGTCGAGCAACTGAAGACCTTGCATTTGATCTGGCAGCGCCAGGGCGTGCTGGCCATGCTGCGCCGCTTCATCCACGAATTGCAGCTGCCGGCCATGCTGCTGCAGCAGACGGGCGGCGAGCGGCGCCTGACGAATCTGCTGCACCTGGCCGAACTGCTGCAATCGGCCAGCCGCCAGCTCGATGGCGAGCAAGCGCTGATACGCTGGCTGGCAGAACAGATTGCCGGCGAAGGCGAGGGTGGCGACGAGCGCGTGCTGCGCCTGGAAAGCGATGCGGAACTGGTGAAGGTCATCACCGTGCATAAATCCAAGGGCCTCGAATACCCGCTCGTGTACCTGCCGTTTGCTGTCACGGCGCGCAAGGTGGATAAACGCAACCGCAGCTTCTTCGACTATGCGGATGAAAAAGGCGAACGCCGCCTCGATCTGTCCTTGTCCGACGAGGCCATGGCGGCGGTCGAAGAGGCGCGCATCGAGGAAGACTTGCGCCTGCTGTACGTGGCCCTGACGCGCGCGCGCCACTTTTTGTGGCTGGGCGTGGCCGCCCAGGCGGCGCGCAAGGCGGGCGAGAATACCTTGCACGAATCGGCGCTCGGTTACCTGCTGACGGGCGGCGACAAGCTGCCGGCGGAGCAGCTGCTGCTGCGCTGGCAGCAGGTGGCGGGCGATTGCGAGGCCATTTACGTGAGCTCTTTGGCGCAGCCCGATGCCTGCACGGTGCTGGACCGGGTCGAGCGGCGCCCCGCCTTGCGGCCCGCGCCCGTGTTCATGGGCGAGTTCGAGCGCGACTGGTCGGTGGGCAGTTTTACCTCACTGACGCGGCAGATCGGCGCCGTGGCGGCCGCGCACGTGCCGCAGCGGGCGCTGGAAGAAACCTTGCTGGAAGATGGCACGGCGGTGGCCGTGGTCTCGCCGCTGCAGATGGGCGACGCGCCGTGGCACCGCTTCCCGCGCGGTTCCGTGCCCGGCAATTTCCTGCACGAGCAGCTCGAGTGGATGGGCGGCGAAGGTTTTGACAGCGTCCACGATGCCCATTTCGACACGCGCCTGGCGGCGCGCTGCGAGCGGGCGGGCTGGGGCCACCGCCAGGAAGACGCCATCGCCTGGCTCAGGGAAATCGCCATCACGCCGCTGCCGCTGCTCGATGCGTCGCTGTCGCAGTTGGACAGCACCCTGTCCGAGATGGAGTTCTGGTTCCCCAGCGAGCATTTGTCCACCGCAGCGCTCGACCAGTTGTGCACGCGCTTGCTGCTCGACGGCGCGCCGCGTCCCGTGCTGCCGCGGCGCCAGCTGCACGGCATGCTGAAAGGCTTTGCCGACCTGGTTATCGAACGCGATGGCCGCTATTGGGTGCTCGACTACAAGTCGAATGCGCTGGGCGCCAACGACGCCGCCTACCACACGGCCGCGCTGGCGGCCGGCATGGCGCAGCACCGCTACGATATCCAGGGCGCCATCTACATGCTGGCCCTGCACCGGCTGCTGAAAAGCCGGCTCGGCGATGCGTACGATCCTGCCGAGCACCTGGGCGGCGCCATCTTCCTGTTCTTGCGTGGCATCGCGAATGCGGATACGCACGGCTGCTACTGGCTGGCGCCGCAGCTGGAACTGCTGGACGGACTCGATCAACTGTTATCTGAAGAAGCGGAACATCATGCAGCATAGTGAGCAAATGAATGCCTTGTTCAGCCACGTCGACGGCGTTGCCGGGGATGGCCATCTGCGCCGCCTGAGCGCCGCCTTTGCCCGCTTCATCGCCAGCCTGGACGAGGACGCGCCGGATGCCGCCGCCGTGGCCGTGGCCTGCGTCGTGCTGTCCGAGCTGGAAGGGCGGGGGCACAGCTGTCTGATGCTGGCTGACCTGGCTGGCGAAGCGTCGCAGCTGCTGGGCTGGAGCGAGGAGCTTTGGCATGGCGTGCTGGCCGTTTCCGGGCCGCTACCGGACAGCGTCGCTGGCTGGCGCGCGCTGCTGGCCGGCGCGCCGCAGGTGTGGCAGGTGGGTGCGGCCGATGTGCGCCAGCCGCTGGTGCTCGATGGCGATCGTCTGTACCTGCGCCGCTACTGGCGTGACGAGACACTGGTCGGTGAAAAGATCGCCGTGCGCGCGCAGGATCTGGGCACGCCGCCGCTGGCACAGGTGCGGCAATGGCTCGACATCCTGTTCGACCAGCCGACCAAAGACGCTGGCCCGGACTGGCAAAAAGTGGCGTGCGCCATCGCCCTGCGCGGCAAGGTGGCCATCATCACGGGTGGTCCCGGCACGGGCAAGACCTACACGGTGGCGAGCCTGTTGACCCTGCTGTTTGCCGTCTCGCCGCAGCCGGAGCAGTTGCGCATCGCGCTGGCCGCACCGACGGGCAAGGCGGCCGCGCGATTAAAGCAGTCGATCGACAAGGCCTTGAGCGGCCTGGCGGAAAAGGTCGGGGAAGCCTTGCCGCTGCTGGAACTGGCGCGGCGCATGGGCGCGGCGCGCACGCTGCATAGTTTGCTGGGCGCGCGGCCCGACACGCGCGCCTTTGCCCACCACGCGGGCAATCCGCTCGACGTCGATGTGCTGATCGTCGATGAAGCGTCGATGGTGCACCTGGAGATGATGGCCTCGGTGCTCGACGCCTTGCCGCCGACGGCCATCTTGATCCTGCTGGGCGACAAGGATCAACTGGCGTCGGTGGAAGCGGGCGCCGTGCTGGGCGACTTGTGCCACGATGCGCAGGCGGGCGGCTACACGGAGGCCACCATCGCGTATGCGCAGGCGGCCAGCGGCGTGGCCATTCCGCCCGCCTTCGCGGGAGCGGCTGGCGCGCTGGCGCAGCAGACGGTGATGCTGCGCCACAGCCACCGTTTCAGCGGCCCGATCGGCGAGCTGGCGCTGGCCGTGAATGGCGGCAGGCCCGATCTGGCCAAGGCGTGTTTTGCCAGCGACAGCGGCGGCCAGCTGGCGTGGAGCGTGCCGGCGCAGCAGGAAGACGTGCTGCGCCTGGCCTTGCGCGGACGTGCGGATGCACCGGGCGGGTATCAGCCTTACCTGGCACTGGTGCATGCCGGTGAAGCAGCGTATGGGCAGCATGATGACTGGGTGCGCGCCGTGCTGCACGCATTTGAAGCGTTCCGCATCCTGTGCGCTGTGCGTGAAGGCGAGTGGGGCGTGGCGGGCCTGAACACGGCCATCGAACTGCGGCTGGAAAAGGAAGGCTGGATACGCCGCAGCGAATGGTATGTGGGGCGCCCCGTGATGGTCACGCGTAACGACTATGGCACGGGCGTGTTCAATGGCGACATCGGCCTGACTTTGCGCGATCCTGCCCGGCCGGGGTCATTGCGCGTGTATTTTTTGGAAGGCGAGCATGTGCGCAGCGTGCTGGCCACGCGCCTGCGCCACGTGGAAACGGCGTTCGCCATGACGGTGCACAAGTCGCAGGGCTCGGAATTTCGCCACACGGTGCTGGTGCTGCCGCAGGAGGGCGGCGCCATGCTGGCGCGCGAACTGGTCTACACGGGCATCACGCGCGCGCGCGACTTCTTTACCTTGGTCTCGCCCACGCAAGCCGTGCTGTTCGACGCGATTCTGCGCCGCACGCAGCGGGCCAGCGGCTTGAGGGGGCTGATCGGCTGACGGTTTGACCGGGCTCTGCAGGTTTCCACATAGAAATATATGTGTTGTATTCCGAATATTGATGATAATTGTTCCGATTTTTGTGTGAAAATACTTTCGTAGAGAAAGTGGTGCAAAAGCACTGTTTTTTGCCACTATTTCACGCCATTAAAATCGAAACGAGGAGTCCATCATGTTGTCTTCCCTTCGCACGCGGCTGGTGCTCATTTGCGTGGCCATTGTCGTACTGTCCATGCTGGCCTTGTCGGTTGCCAATTACGTGACGACGCGCAGCAGCATGCTGGCGTCGTCGGACCAGCAGATGCAGCAACTGCTGCACAGCCAGTCGGCCGTGCTGGCGCAATGGGTCGATGGCAAGAAAAAGGTCATGGCGTCCGTCGTCATGTCGGCCGAGACGCCCGATCCGCTGCGCGCCTTCCAGATCGCGGAAAAGGCCGGCGATTTTGCGGAAGTGTTCATCGGCTATGCGGACAAGCGCTCCGTATTTACCCATCCCGGGCGCCCGGCCGATTTCGATCCCACCGCGCGCGCCTGGTACACGGACACCGTCAAGGCGGGCGTGCCGATGCTGACGCCGCCGTACGTGGACGCGGCCAGCCATAAGCTGGTGGTGTCGTTTACGGCGCCCGTCGGGCCGAAAGAGGCCTTGGTCGGCGTGGCGGGGGCGGACGTGCTGCTCGATACGGTCATCGCCAATGTGGTGGCGATCAAGCCGACGCCGCACAGCTTTGCCTTCCTGGTCGACCAGGCCGGCACCATCATCGCCCACGCGGACAAGGAACTGAGCCTGCAGCCGCTGTCCAAAATCGATGCGGCGCTGTCGGCCGCGCAGGTCAACCGGCTGGAAAGCACGCGCACGAGTGAGGCCGTGCGCCTGAACGAGCGCGACGGCATGCTGTACGTCACGCGCGTGGCCGGTACCGACTGGCTGCTGGCCGTGGTGCTCGACCAGCAGGAAGCCATGCAGGCCTTGCAGACGATGCTGACGACGGCCACCATCACGGCCGTGCTGCTGGCCGGCGCGGCGGCGGTGCTGCTGTCGCTGCTGGTCTTTAAAATGCTCAAGCGCCTGGAACTGGTGCGCGACGCGCTCGACGATATCGCCTCGGGCGAAGGCGACCTGACTCTCCGCCTCGACGCTTCCGGCGTGGATGAACTGGCGCAGATCGCGGACGCCTTCAACCGCTTCATCGACAAGATCGCCGCCGTGCTGGTGAAAATCCGCACGGCCAGCGAATCGGTGAAGGTGTCATCAATGGAAATCGCTGCCGGCAACCAGGACCTGTCGTCGCGCACGGAACAGCAAGCGAGCTCGCTGGAAGAAACGGCCGCTTCGATGGAGGAGCTGACTTCCACCGTGAAACAGAATGCCGACAATGCGCGCCAGGCCAACCAGATGGCGCAATCGGCGTCCGGCGTGGCCAGCAAGGGCGGGCAAGTGGTGGCGCAGGTGGTCGAGACCATGGCCTCGATCAATGATTCGTCGAAGAAGATCGTCGACATCATCAGCGTCATCGATGGCATCGCCTTCCAGACGAATATCCTGGCCTTGAACGCGGCCGTGGAAGCGGCGCGCGCGGGCGAACAGGGAAGGGGCTTTGCCGTGGTGGCGACTGAGGTGCGTAATCTGGCTCAACGATCCGCTGGCGCAGCGAAGGAAATCAAGCTGCTGATCGACGATTCGGTGGGCAAGGTCGATTCGGGCGCGCGCCTGGTCGACGAGGCCGGCACGACGATGCAGGAAATCGTCGACAGCGTGCGCCGCGTGACCGACATCATGGGCGAGATCACGGCCGCCAGCGTCGAGCAGAGTTCCGGCATCGAGCAGGTCAACCAGGCGATTGCGCAAATGGACCAGGTGACGCAGCAGAACGCGGCCCTGGTGGAAGAGGCTGCGGCTGCGGCGGAAAGCCTGCAAGACCAGGCCGGCACCCTGGCGCAGGTGGTGGGCGTGTTCAAGCTCGATGAGGGGCAAGCAGCGCAGCAGCAGCAGAAACCGCAGCCGCAGCCAGTCCGGCCCGTGGCGCGGGCAGCCATCGCGCCGCGCCTCGCCAGCCGCCCCGCAAAAACGTCCGTCGCCAAGCCCGAGCGCAGCGACGAGTGGGAAACGTTCTAGCAGTTGCTAGGAGCGCCGGGGCGCCAGGGTCGGCGCCATCTGCTTCGCCACCGCAAAAAAAGCGTTGGTGGCCGGCGTGTTCTGGCGCCGGTCGCGCACGGCCAGGCCCACCTTGCGGCTGACGGGCGGATGTAACGGCAAGGCGACCAGTTCCGGATACTGCTCGCGCAGGCGCTGCGGCAGGGCCAGTTCGGCGACGATGGACAGGCCGTCGCCGCGGCTGACCATGTCGAGGATGGTGATCACCTGGCTGATACGGTAGGGGACATTGGGCTGCAAGCCCGCGTTGGCGAACAGC
This sequence comes from Janthinobacterium sp. 78, assembly GCF_003096775.1. Classification (NCBI taxonomy): domain Bacteria; kingdom Pseudomonadati; phylum Pseudomonadota; class Betaproteobacteria; order Burkholderiales; family Oxalobacteraceae; genus Janthinobacterium; species Janthinobacterium sp. 78. The sequence goes on from NZ_QENT01000001.1 coordinate 2,832,399, forward strand.
GGTTCGATCAGGCAGGCGCAGCCCGCCTCGGACATAATGAACGGTCCTTCGCACAGCTGCGCCAGGGTGATGGCCGTTTCGCTGGCCAGCGGGTGGCTGCGCGGCACCAGCGCCATCATCTGGTCTTCCACCAGCGGCGCCGTATCGAAGCGCTCGTCGGGCAGCACGACGAAACCGACGTCGACGCGGCGTTCGTGTATCCACTGCACCACTTCATGGTCGGCGCCCTCGTCGATGCGCAGGGTGATGCCCGGATAGCGCAGGCGGAACTGCGCCGTGATGGCCGGCAGCAGGTTCAACGACGAGGTGGGGCCGAACGAGCCGATGCGCAGGCTGCCCTGGCGCTGGCCCAGCACGTCGGCCGCTTCCTGGCGCATGGCTTCCGACAGGCCGAGGATTTCACGCGCGCGCAGCAGCAGCTGGCGGCCCACGTCCGTCAGCTCGGCCGACGCCTGGTGGCGCACGATGAGGTCCACGCCCATTTCCTTTTCCAGCGCTTTTAACGCATGCGAGACGGCCGACTGGCTGATGCCCAGCTGCGCGGCGGCGGCGGAAAAGCCATGCAGTTCGGCCACCAGGGTAAAAATTTCCAGTTGCGTGAAGGTCATGCTGTGGCTTTCCTGCGCTATGAGTATTTACTCATTATTTCATGAATTGATATTAGTATTAATATATATCTGCAGCGTCCGCTGCACAAGCGATATCATAGGACTTTCCATGCGCACTACCGCCATACCATCCGCCGCCTTGCCTGCCGTGCAATCGCCGCTGGTCTATCTGAAACTGATTTTCGTCGCCCTGTTCTGGGGCGGCACCTTTATCGCCGGCCGCGTGCTGGCGCAGCAGATGCCACCGATGACGGCTGCCAGCGGGCGCTTCGGCGTAGCCGTGCTGTTGTTGGTGCTACTTGCATGGAAACTCGAAGGCGGCTTGCCGCGCCTGGACCGCAAGCAATTGATGACGACGGCCGCGCTGGGCCTGACGGGCATCTTTCTGTACAACCTGTGCTTCCTGGCGGCCCTGTCGCGCATGCCGGCCGGACGCACGGCCCTGTTCGTGGCCCTGAATCCCATCGTCACGGCGCTGGCCTCGGCCATGCTGTTCCGCGAACGGCTCGGTTCCTTCAAGTGGCTGGGCATCATGCTGGCGTTTTGCGGCACGGCCATCGTCATCACGCGCGGTGACCTCGGCGGCGTGCTGCACGGCACGGGCGGCGGCATCGGCATGGGCGAGGTGTTCATGTTTTGCGGCATCTCCAGCTGGGCCGCCTATACCCTGATCGGCCGGGTCGCGCTGAAGGGCCTGAGCCCGATCGCCGCCACCACGTATGCCTCGATGTGGGGCCTGGCCTTTTTGCTGGTGGGGGCGGTGGTGGAATTCCCGACGGTGCCATGGCACAGCTTTGGCTGGCAAGTGTGGGCTGCCATCGGCTACCTGGGCGTGTTCGGCACGGTGATCGGCTTTGTCTGGTATTACGAGGGCGTCAAAGCGCTGGGACCGTCGCGCACGGCCGTGTTCAACAACCTCGTGCCCGTGTTCGGCATCGTGCTGGCGGCGGTGCTGCTGGGCGAGCCCGTGCTCGTCTCGATGCTGGTGGGCGGCGCGGTGACGATTGCCGGCGTCATCATGACCAACCGGCAAGCGAAATAATTATTTGGCGCGGCGGCGCTTCGATGGTTTCGCCGGCGCCTTCTTGTGCCGGCTGACCGAGGCGCGCATCACCTTCGGCTCTTCGATGCCGTTCTCGGCCGCCAGCATGCGGCGGATGTTGACGGCGTCCATGGCGCGCACGGAATTGGCGCGCGCATTGAGCAGGATCATGGTGGCAAACTTGCCGGCCGACTTGATGCGCATGATCAGGCAGCGCCCCGCTTCATTCGTGTAGCCGGTCTTTGACAGGCCGATATCCCAGCCCTTGGCGCCCACCAGGCGGTTCGTGTTGTGGTATTCCACGTCGCGGCCCTTGATCTGGATCACGTCCTTCGAATCGGTGGTGATGCGGCTGATTTCCGGGTAGCGCGAGGCGGCCACGGCCATCTTGACCAGGTCCGCTGCCGTCGACTGGTTGTTCGGCGACAAGCCCGTCGGCTCTTCGATGACGGTCTGGCGCATGCCCAGGGCCTTGATCTTGGCATTCACGGCCACGGCGAACGCCGTCGGACCACCGGGGAAGGTACGCGCCAGCGAGGCGGCGGCTCGGTTGTCGGACGACATCAGCGCCAGTTGCAGCACGTCGTGGCGGCTCAGGGTGGCGCCCACGGGCACGCGCGAGGTGCTGTGTTTCAAAGTGTCAACATCCTCGCGGTCGATGCTGATCTCTTCCTGCATATTCGCCTTGGAGTCGAGCACGACCATGGCCGTCATGAGCTTGGTCAGCGAGGCGATGGGCACTACCACGTTGGAATTTTTTTCAAGCAAGATTTTGCCTGTGCCGTCTTCGACTACCAGGATCGACTGGGAACCGAAGGGCACGGCGATGGCCGCTGTCGAAAGCGTCATCAGCACCGCGGCGAACATTTTTTTGAGCATGGGATTTGTATGTGGGAAAGCAGTTTTGGGGCGCCATCAAGGGCGCTGCGCGCAAATCCGGAACGGGGCCGCGTGGGGACGCGGCGTGTATCTCGGAGGCAATATTTGCCAAGCTTAAACAATACCATTAAAGATCAAGCGATGTCTACGGTACAAGCCCGCAACAGGCGGCGTTGCGGCCAATTTGGCAAATAAATGGGGCTATTCTTGCCGTAGTGAAAATTGTTGTGCATTTATTGATTTCATCCTGGAAACTTCGTATTATTTCAGCAAGATTGGCAGCGAGGGTTAGGCAGGCGCCATGCGCTTCGTCGTTGATGCCTGCCACTTCGTGCTTCGTCGCCCCGCGCTATGCCCCGCAACAGGGGCGCCGTAGACTGCGTTCATGCCTGAATCACAGACCACGGAGAACGCATCGTGTTAAGAAAATATACGCAATGGTATCGCAGCATCGACGAAGAATCGCTGCGGGTGTTGCAACATCCCGAGCTGGCGGAGCAGGTCCAGGGACGGGCGCGCCGCTACGTCGCCATGAAGCTGGTGAAACTGACGCCGATCGAGCGCCAGCAGTTGCACGCTTTCCTGCTCAAGTACCGCGGCGCCGGTTTTTACATTGCCGCGTTCAAGCTGATGCTGCTGTTCAGCGCCATCGGCGTCGCCCTGCACCTGCTGCTGCCGGCCCGGTTCGAATTGCTCAAGGCCCTGGTCTTCAGCAATGGCCTGGGTTTTGCGCTGGCGTGGGGTCTGGTGGGCGTCTGGTTCAATTACCGCAGTTCCGTGCGCAACAAGTTCAAGAGACTCTTGCTGATCGTCTCGACCTGCGCGGCAGGGGTAGCCGTCGGCGTGCTGCTGGCCGGTTGGAGCGATACCGGTTCCATGGGCATGGCCTTCGAACGCTTGCTGCGCGTGGGCGGCATCGCCTTGCTGGTGGCCGGTTTGTTTTACATGGTGCCGCTGGCGATCGTCACCACCTGGCGCAACCGCCAATACGAAGCGCTGACGGTGCAGCTGCAGCAGGATGCCGAGCGCGACCGGCTGGCGCGCGAACTGAGCGAATCGCAGCTGCGCCTGCTGCGCGCGCAGATCGAGCCGCATTTCCTGTTCAATACCCTGGGCGCCGTGCAGCAGCTGGCCGAGCAGGGCGCGCAAGGCGCGGGCAGGGCTGCGGCATTGACGGCCGACCTGATCGCGTTCTTGCGCGCCAGCCTGGCCGAGATGCGCAGCGAGCAAGTGCCCTTGCAAAGCGAGTTCGACATGGTGGCCGCGTATTTGCGCGTGATGCAGGCGCGCATGGGCTCGCGCCTGCGCTATGCGCTGGACTTGCCGGCCGAGTGTGCGCACGCGACGATACCCAGCATGATCTTGCTGACCCTGGCGGAAAATGCCATCAAGCACGGTATTGAACCATCGTTGCACGGCGGCGAGATCCGCCTGTCGGCGCTGCGGGTGGACGGCATGCTGCACCTGCGCGTGCAGGACACGGGCATGGGCTTGCCGGCCAGCGGCGCGGGCAGCGCGCCTGGAAGTGGCCTGGGCCTGAAAAACGTGCGCAGCCGGCTGATGCTGTCCGATCCGTCTGCCAGCCTGAGCCAGCGCGACGGCGAAGAGGGCGGCGTGATCGCCGAAATAGTGTTGCCCATTAACATTGCATCCAGCCTGAAAGAATCTGCCGCATGAACACCTCCATCCTGATCGCCGAAGACGAACCCTTGATGCGCGAGCGCCTGCAAATGCTGCTGGCGCAAGCCTGGCCCGAGGCGCAAGTGGTGCTGGTGGCGGAAAACGGCAACGACGCCTGGGACGGTTTCCTTGAGCACGAGCCGGACGTGGTCTTCCTCGACATCCGCATGCCTGGTCTGTCGGGCCTGGAAGTGGCCGAGCGCATCGGCAAGCGCGCCCACGTGGTGTTCGTCACGGCCTACGACCAGTACGCCGTCGATGCCTTCGACGCGGGCGCCGTCGATTATCTGTTGAAACCCGTGCAGGCCGAGCGACTGCAGCGGGCGCTGGCCCGCCTGCGCGACAAGCTCGGTGCGCAGCCAGCCGACATGGCCAATTTATTGCAGTCGCTGCGCGCCGCCTTGCCGGCGCCGCCGCGCGACAAGTTGAAATGGATCAAGGCCAGCGTGGGCAAGCAGATCCGCCTGATCGACATCGACGACGTGCTGTTCTTTCAGGCCGACACCAAGTACACGCGCGTGGTGCTGGCCGGCTCGGAAGCGCTGGTGCGCACGCCGCTGAAGGATTTGCTGGACGGGCTCGATCCGGAACAGTTCTGGCAAATCCACCGCGGCACCATGGTCAACGTGAAAGCCATCGAGGCGGCCGAGCGCATCGACGCCGAGCGTATGCAGGTACTGGTGCGCGGCAGCACGGAAAAGCTGCCCGTCAGCCGCACGTTTACGTATCTGTTTCGCGATTAGCCTGCAATGCAAACGCCGCGCCGCTGCCGGATGGCAAGGGGCGCGGCGTCAGTGGGTGGACAAGGCTTACTGGATCTTGGCGATCGACACTTCCGTCGATTTCACCAGGGCGATGACTTCGCTGCCCACTTTCAAGTCCAGGTCCTTGATCGAGCGCGAGGTGATCACCGACGTGACGATGCCGTGCGGCGTTTCCACGTCCACTTCCGAGACCACGGGGCCAAAGATGATTTCCTTGATCTTGCCGCTGAACTGGTTGCGTACATTCACTTCCGAGATAGCCATGATATTTCCTTTGTGCCCGTAAAACGCCGTGCGGCGCGACATGACCAGAGTACGGCGCGCGCACGGTTTTGACCACGAATCGATGCGCATATCGATATGCGAAAAGGCTCATGTGGAAGTACGTCAGGGCGTAGCAGCAAGGTGCGTGACCGCGTTCTTAAGGACGAGGTCACATCGCGCCATCATGTCCATATATTTTTCGGGCAGTTGCTTGTTGCGACTGAAACGGTTGAGCATGTTGATGCACATGTCAGTCAGATGATTTTTCTGCAAAATCTGCTCAACAATATGCGCCGTGGCCTTAGCGATATGCTCTGCTGCTGTTGGAGAAAGCTGATTACCGCTCTCATCGGGCAAGGTCATAAACCCGGCTTGTACTTTGCTTGCTTCGACTTGTCGTTCCAGTAACGATACCTTTTCCAGGGCAGATACCACCGCCAGCCGCGCGGCTACTACCTCAGTCGGCGCGGAACTGTTCTTGCCGTCTTTGGTCTGATCTTCAAGAAGCGCCGCTCTGTCGGGGTGATCGCCGGTACGCGCGTTTTGCGTGCCTGCCGTGTCGTTCAATTGTGTCAGAGCTGTTTTCTTGTCGTTGAGATCAAGTTTTGCCTGTTCGAGTGTGTTTTGCAATTGCTTGGTGGCCTCCATGTCTGAAAGCGGCAATTTGGCTGTCTTGCGCGGAGTCATTACGCCCGTTAATTGCTCGATGGCCAATACTCCTAATGTGAGATCCTGCGAGCGCGCCATGAGCATCATTACATCGCCGTCGGAAAGCCAATTGTTTTGTGCGTATGCGCAGATACGGAATAGATGCTCGCGCATCAAGGTGATCGATTGCGAATGCAGGCCGATACTTTGCGAATTGGCCTGCAACGCATTCGATACCGAAGCTGCGTTGCCTTCGGTGCTGACAGATGCGCCTAGCGATGAAATATAGGCTTGCAAGGCGTCGGGGGTAGGCTCGGCACAGATCACGCCTTCGGCATCGGCATATGCCAGGCGTTGCGGCGCATCCAGATGTATCGCAGTGCCATGCCTGGGCAGTGCCGTAGTGCGATCGATGGTGTTGAAATTGGCGCAGGCCGAGAGCGACAGCATTACCGCGCTGCTCACTGCCAGGCGCCAAGAGGTATGGGTGAGGTGAGCCGACACAGTATTGTCGGAAACGCTGGTGTGTATGGCGGGCATGATCTGACTCCTTGAACGTTGATGGTTACATTGATCGGCTGGCGACAGCGCCGCAGGCCGCCGCCATTGACCACATGGTGCATGGCTTGGTGCGCGTACACATCCTTCATATGAAGGATGTGGTGCTATTGGGAGGGGGGCGTGAATACAGAAGGCGCCGATCCTGTCATCGCCGCCTTTTACCGGGCGGCATTGGAACCGCTGCAGTGGAGCGTGGCGATGCGCGCGTTCGCCCGGCTGGCGGGCGGTGAAGTCGCCTGCTGTTTCCTGAAGGCGGAAACGGGTGCTGTGCCGTCGCGCGGCTATGTGACCGGGCTGGACCAAAGTGCCTGGGAGGACGGTTACCGCCGCTACTATCACGCGCTCGATCCCGGCTATGCGGTCCTCACCCAGGGGCCGCCTGGGCACATGCACTTGATGCAAGACTACTTCAGCGACCAGGCCGTGGCGCGCAGCGAGTATTTCCAGGATTTCTATTTGCGCGCGGGCGTGCGCTATTCATGCAGCGGCGTCGTGCGCGACAACGGCGCGCTCACCATCCTGTCGGCGCACCGCGCCGCCGGCCAAGGTCCCTATGATCGGAACACGCGCGGCCAGTTGCAGCGCGTGCTCGATCATTTGCCGCATGTGTTTCGCCTGCGCGATACGGCACAGCAAGCCCAGGCGCATGGCGCGCTGGCCTGGGAAGCGCTTGATGCCTTGCCGCGCGCCATCTTGCTGGTCGACGCCTGCCTGCGGCTGGTCTTCATGAACCTGGCGGCGCAGCGGCTGCTGGCCGCCGCGCCTCAGACGCACACCTTGATTGCCTTGCGCGGCGGCAGCGTGGACGTGCGCGCCAGTTTGCTGCAGCAGCAACTGGCGCAACGCGTGCGGCAAGCGTGCGCAGGGCTGGCCTGCCACCGTCCCGCTCCCTTGTATGCCTGCGATGAGGATGGACGGCCGGCGCTGGAAATTGGCGTCCTGCCATTGCCCGTGCGCATAGGACCGGACGGTGCCGGTGATGGGGCGACGATGGTCATGCTGTCCCTGCGGCCGTTGTTCCGGGCGGGGCGGCAGCACTGGCCGGGCACGGCCGAGCGTCCTTGCGGGTTGACGGGCGCCGAGTGGACGCTGGCGCTGGCGCTGGCGGACGGCGTGGAGCCTGCCGAGTACGCGCAGCGCAAGGGCGTGTGCATCAGTACCGTTCGTAGCCAGATACAGGCGATCCTGGCCAAGACGGGCACGCGCCGCAGCAGCGAGATCGCCAGCCTGTTCAGCGCACTGGAGTGGGACGCTGGCGCAGCGCCATAAAAAAACCGGGACAAGTCCCGGTTGTTGGTTGATGCAGATCAGATTACTTCTGATAAATCTTGTCGAACTCGCCACCGTCGTCAAAATGTTTCTTTTGCGCCTGTTTCCAGCCGCCAAACACATCATCGATGGTAAACAGGCTGATCGGCTTGAAGCTGGCCGCGTATTTCTTCGCGACTGCCGCCGAACGGGGACGCAGGTAGTGCTTGGCGACCAGTTCCTGTCCCGCTTCCGAGTACAGGTATTGCAGGTAGGCCGTGGCTTCCTTGCGCACGCCGCGGCGGTCGACCACCTTGTCGACGACGGCCACCGGCGACTCGGCCAGGATGGAGATGCTTGGATACACCACTTCGAAGTTGTCGCCGAATTCGGCGCGCACCAGTTGCACTTCATTTTCAAACGTCACCAGCACGTCGCCGATTTCACGCTGGGTAAAAGTGGTGGTGGCGCCGCGGCCGCCGCCGTCGAGCACGGGCACGTTCTTGAACAGCTTGGTCACCAGGTCGCGCGCCTGCGCTTCGCTGCCGCCTTTTTTCACGGCATAGCCCCAGGCTGCCAGATACGTGTAGCGGCCGTTGCCCGACGTTTTCGGGTTCGGCACGATGACCTTGATGCCGGGCTTGGCCAGGTCGTCCCAATCCTTGATGTGTTTCGGGTTGCCTTTGCGTACCAGATACACCATGGTGGAATAGAACGGCGCCGCATTGTTCGGGAATTTCTTGGCCCAGTCGGCCACCACCAGGCCGCGGTCGACGAGGATATCGATGTCATTCGCCTGGTTCATGGTCACGACGGACGCTTCCAGGCCATCGGCGACGGAGCGCGCCTGCTTGCTGGAGCCGCCGTGCGACTGCTTGATGGTGATGGTTTCGCCCGTTTTGGCTTTCCAATCAGCAATAAACGCGGGATTCACATCCTTGAATAATTCGCGCATCACATCGTACGAGGCGTTCAGCAAGACCACGGGTTCGGCGGCGGACACGCTCATGGGCAGGCTCATGGCGGCGGCGGAAGCGGCCAGGGCGCTGGCCAGGAACCAGCGGCGCGAGCGTTGGGTGAATGTCGCTGCGGCAGTCGATACGGCGTTGGAATGGGGCATGTTGAACTCTTGTTGTGAGAATAGACAGTCATAGTCTAAAATTCCGGCCGGAAAAGAAACGAATTTTTCGTAATATGCTTAGATCCGATTCCCGTTTGCGCTAAAAAACAGATATCGATTTCTGGAAACATTCGTGGGCAAGATGCGCATCAGCACTTAGTCTGCAGCCATCGCGTCATAGGCAAATCGGTCCTGTGGCGTGGCGCGAAAAAACCCGATCGCGCTGCTTGGTGTATAGTCGAATGGCGCGATACAGGGGTAAAACCGTCTGCATCGGCAACTGGAATATTTTGTGAGCGTACATGAGTCTTGAAATTCGTATTGCAACATCGACCGACGCTTTCGAGGCGTGCAACGTATTACGACGCTCCATCGTCGAATGCTGCAGCCTCGATCATCGGGGCGATCCGGCCATCCTGGAAGCCTGGCTGGGCAATAAAACACCGCAGATGGTGGCGTGCTGGTTTGCGTCGCCTACCAATTTTTCGCTGGTCGCAGTCGAGCAGGGCGCCGTCGTCGGCGTCGGCTTGCTGACGCGCGCCGGCAAGCTGGCCCTGTGCTACCTGCTGCCCGAGGCGCAAGGCCAGGGCGGCGGCAAGGCCCTGGTGGAACAGCTGGAAGCGCAGGCGCGCGAGTGGGGCATCAAGGCTCTGCAATTGCACAGCACGGCCAGCAGCCAGGCCTTTTTCGTCAGGCAGGGCTATCTTGAGGCGGGCAATGTGCGCTCGCCGTATGGCGTGGAAACGATTTTCTGCTGGAAACAGATTGACCCCGCAGGGATCGCCACCGGCGACCCCAAGCGCAAGCGCTTTTGCAACTGCAATTCGGCCTGACGGCTATCCTGCACTTCAGCCCGCCCATCCGGCGGCGGGCTTTTCCCTCACTTTGAATATTTCCCTTCAGTAACTGATCTGGATATACACGCCTTGCGGCGCGGCATCGTCTGCCAGCAGCAAGGTGCCGCCGGCAAACAGTTTCAGTTCGCCGGGTGCAAACGCCAGCCAATCCTCGTTTTGCGTCAGCGGATGCGTGGCGATGACGGCGATGCGGTCGTCCAGGTGGTTGTGCTGGCGAAAGTCGATGCTGCGCTCGCAATCGATCAGTTGCGCCACGGAAAACGGGTATTCACGTATCACGTAGTGCAAATGCGTGGAACAGTGGGCAAACAGCAGTTCGCCGTCCGACAGGATGAAATTGAAGCTGCCGTGCGCGGCAAGCTCGCGCGCCACCTCGCCGATGGCGGCGCGCAAGGCGGCGCGCGCCGGTTCACCTGCGGGAAACTGCGTGCGCAAGCGGGCCAGCAGGTGGCAGAAGGCCTGTTCGCTGTCCGTGTCGCCGCTGGCATGGTAGTAGGCATTGGCGGGAGGGCGCCACGTTTTGAGGTCGCCATTGTGGGCGAAGGACCAGGTCTTGCCCCACAGTTCGCGGGCGAACGGGTGGGTGTTTTCCGGCGCGATGCGGCCCTGCGTGGCCTTGCGGATGTGCGCGACGATGTTTTTCGCCTTCACGGGATGCCGCTGCACGGTGGCCGCCAGCGGCGAATCGATGGCCGCCAGGTGGTCCGTCAGCAAGGTGCAGCCGCTACTGGAATGATAGGCGATGCCCCAGCCGTCGCGGTGCTCGTCCGTGCGTCCACCCCGCTCGGCAAAGCCGGCAAAGGAAAATCCCAGCGCGGCCGGCTTGCTGCTGTTCATTGCGAGTAACTGGCACATGGCGGCCCTTCCTGATGGTATCGGTACACGCCCACAGTAAAGGCCGGGGCAGGGTGCTGGAAGGAATGTTTCCGACTATCGATATGCGCTGGCTGTCGCCTCCCTTATGTGCTGGCCGCATATCAAATGGCGAAACCATTCGTTCTCCTTTGCCTGGCGCCGCCTTACTCTGCACACTTTGGCGCCGTCTTCCCCATGCGGGATGCCGGTGCAGCCCGATGAAGGAGCACGTATGCCATTTCCCGTCCTGAAAAATTACCTGGCCCGTTTGTCGCATCAAACCCAGGCCGGCACCAGCGTCTGGCTCGACGGGGAGGGCAGGGCGCTGGGGCGCTTTTTCAATTGCACCATGACCAGCGCCTTCCAGCCGCTGCGCGAACTGGACAGCGGCAAGCTGGTGGCGTTCGAGGGCCTGGCGCGCAGCGTGTCGAAGGCGGACGAGGGCTTGTCGCTGTGGCGTTTGCTCGATCACGCGGCCAGCGACGACGAATCGGTCGAGCTGGACCGGCTGTGCCGCATGCTGCACGCCATCAATTTCTTTCGCCAGGGCGAAGCGGAACAGTCCGACCTGTACCTGAACGTGCATGACCGCCTGCTGAGCGCCGTCAGCAGCAATCACGGCCACGCGTTCCAGCGCATCCTCGACGCACTGGGCTTGCCCATCGAGCGCATCGTGCTGCAATTGCCGACGGTGACGCCGAACCAGGGCTGGCTGCTCAATTACGTGGCCGACAATTACCGGCGCAACGGTTTCCGCCTGGCCATCAACGTGGCCAGCGTGCAAGAGGCCACGGGCATGCTGGAGCGCCTGCACCCGCATGCGTTCAAGCTCGACGCGGGCAACCTCAGCGACGAGCAAGCCGTTGCCAGCTTCGTCACCGTGTGCCATGCGGCGAAAATCCGCGTCATTTTCAAGCGCCTCGACACGCCGGCCGCGCTGGCCGCGTTGCAGCGCGTCGCCGCTGCCACGGGCTTGCCCATCGTCGCCCAGGGCTATTTATTGGATAAACCGTTGACGGCGCTGGCGCAGGCAAACCGCGACGTGGCGGCCAGCGCGGCCACCGCTTAGGGCGTCCAATGCTGAAATGAGGGCGGCACGATAGGCATTGAGGGTTTTTCTTCGCAGCACAATACGCTATAGTATTCCCATCGTTAAATTGGACTGACTATGGCATCGCGCAGAAATTTTCTACACCACGGTATGGGCCTGGCCGCGCTGGGCCTGGTAGCCACCCCGCTCATCGGCTGCGCCTCGCGCACGGCCGCTCCCGCCTCGGCTTCGGCCAGCGCCAAGCCGCGCGCGCCGCGCACGGGCGTGCCGCCCCAGCCGACGCAACTGGCCAGCGTCGACCGTTCGATCACGTCGCAGTCGCGCCAGGCCATCACCGAGATGGCACCGCCTCCCGACATCTTCGATGCGCAGGCGCTGGACCTGGAATTCTGGCTCAAGCCGCGCACCCTGGAAGTGGTGCGCCCGGCCAGCAATGAAAAGGCCAGGCTGCTGTACTGGAAAGATGGCGAAGTCATCGATTCGGCTTACCAGGAACTGTGCCATTTGCTGCGCGACGTGAACGGCAAGAAGACGGCGCCCATCGACCCGAAACTGCTGGAAACCCTGTGGGGCACGCAAGCGTTCGTGGCCCGCTACGGCATCGAGCAGCCGCTGGAGATCCTGTCGGGCTACCGCACGGCCGAATCGAACGGCAAGCTGCGCGAAGCGGGTGTGCCAGCCGCGCGCCAGTCGCTGCACATCTCGGGCCGCGCCGCCGACATCCGCGTGGCGAATCTGAATGCGGAAGTGCTCGGTTCACTGGTGCGCAGCTTCAAGCAGGGCGGCGTGGGTTTCTATTACCGCAACGGCCCGCGTGGCGGCTGGATTCATGCCGATACGGGATTGCAGCGCGTCTGGAAGGGCTAAGTGCCCACGCCAGGCAGGCGCTATATCACCGCCGCGGCAGGGTAGTGGATGAGGCAGGTTGACTTCGGTCAGTGCCGATTTGACCGCCGGCGCGTCAAAAAGTGCCATCCTTTTCCACTCCATGAAACTCTCCAGCCATAACATCGAACTGTTCCTGGCCGTCGTCGACGGCGGTTCGTTTTCGTCTGCTGCGCGCGCCTTGCGCCGGGCGCCGTCTGCCGTCAGCATGGCGATGGCCAACATCGAGGCGGAACTGGGCATCGCCCTGTTCGACCGCGGCGCGCGCGAAGCCGTGCCCACGCCGGCCGCGATGGCGCTGCTGCCGCATGCGCGCCTGATCGCCGAACAGCTGAAGCAGTTGCACCTGCACGTGCAGGAATTGTCGCAGGGTCTGGAAAGCCGCATTTCGCTGGGCATCGCGGCCGAGCTCGACCATACGCCTTTCCTGGCCGCCGTGCGCGCGCTGTCGCAGCGCCATCCGCTGCTCGACATCGAGGTGCTGACGGCGCCGCAGGACGATGTGCTCGACATGCTGCACCGGGGCCGCATCAGTGCCTGCATGGCCTTCGCTGGCGGGCGCATCAATCACGAGGAACAGTTCCAGCTGGTGGGCAGCGATGCCTTGCTGGCGATTATTTCCACCCAGCATCCGCCCGACGTGGCGGGCCGGCCCCTGTATATCGAGGAATTGGTGAATTTGCGCCAGATCATCGTGGCCAGCCGCGAACTCGACCTGGCCGATGCGCGTCCCGTGGTGGGCTTGTCTTACTGGCGCACGGACAGCTTGCCGATGGCGCTGGCGATGGTGGAGGCGGGACTGGGGTGGGGCAATTTTGCCGCCTCGGCCATCGCCCATTCGCTGGCGGCGGGGCGCGTGCGCCGCGTGGCGTTCAAGAATACGGGCAATGGCCTGGTCGTGCCCATCCACCTGGTGTGGATGAAGGACCGGCCGCTGGGCATGGCGGCGCGGTCCTTTCTTCAGTTGCTCAACGACGCTGCCTGAACGTTGCCGGGCTCTTCCTTCGGCTGCTGCGCCGACAGCGGCACGCCGAACAGGCCGTCGAAGAAGTAATTGAAGATGAAGCTGTAGCATGGGATGATCAGCATCAGCGCGAAGTCCAGCACGAAGGCTTGCCACAGGCTGATATCGAGCCACCAGGCGATCAGCGGGATCAGGTAAATCACCAGCGTGATCTGGAAGCCGATCGCGTGCAGGATGCGGCGCCAGACGGTGCGCGTGCGCGACACCTGGCGGATTTCCCAGTATTCGAAGGCCGTATTGTAGAGCAGGTTCCAGATCACGGCGATGGTCGTGATCATGAGCGCCAGCGGGCCCGTGCTGGTGGGCGACTCGCCCGAAAGCAGGGTCAGCCAGGCCGTGGAAATGGCCATGCCGATGATTTCAAAGGCGGTGACGTAGACGATTTTGCGTTTGATGCCTTGCATGTAAAGCCTGTAAAGAAGAGATGGCGCGTATTTTAAGTCAGGTATGCTGATGTTAAAAGTTGATAGCTGTCAGTTTTTCTGATGAATGTGCGCCAGCAATACCATGCTGGCCATGAACGGTGGATAATGGCGGCTGGCGGGCAACCGGTCCCGCGCATTACCGCAGAACATCACCGCAGAAAAGGTCAACGAGCATGCAAGGCGCAGCAGACAGCAACATCCCCGATACCCCCGACACCTCCGCCAGCCCGGATGAACGTCCCCGTTTTCGCCCCGTTCCGTGGCAGCACCTGGAAACGCCGTACGATGTGGAAGTATGGATCGAGGAGCATAACCGCAGCATGCAGGACAATATCCGCGCCACGGAAACGGGCGTGGGCATCTGCTTTACCCTCGCCGAAGGGGGCGATATCTATATGCAGACGAGCGCCGACGGCGCCGTCGTGCTCGACGTGACGCCGGACGCGGCCTGGGTTGCGCCCCTCATCAGCGCGGCGACGGGCTGCGAGGCGCCGGACTCGTCCCTGTGGATCTTGCCTGACGATAAGCTGATCCAGCTGATCGTGGGGCTATCGAGCCTGGTGGCCAGCACCTTGCTGGTGGTGGGCCATGATTTCGGCTTGCGCCGGCGTAGTATGCGGCAGGGCCGCTGATCGGCCTTGTGGCAGAAACGTTATCTGCGGCAGGCATCGCTCGACACTGCGCATGGCGCGTGCTAGTCTCGCTACTGCACCTGCCTGTTTGCCTGGGCGGCGGTGCAAAGGACAGCCATGGACACACCACCGCAAGCGGTACCTGCTCCGGATTCCTCCCCGCGCTGCCACGACGGCGTGCCGCAGCATGCCGCGCCGCTGCTCGACGATGGCGTTTTCAGCCCGGAACGGGTGAAGGCTGAACGCGAACAAGCGTATTTCAACGACTTATACCTGCTGGCGCCCGTCGCCTATTTCGTGCTGGGTCTCGATGGCGTCATCGTGCAGATGAACCTGGTGGCGGCCGAATTGCTCGGCCTGCCGCGGGAACGGCCCGGCCACGTGCTGTTCCGTTCCTATATCCACGAGGCGTTCCGTCACGATTACGAGCAGTTCGTGCAGCGCGTGCTCAATAGTAGCGAGCCCGAGCGCATCCAGTTGCAGTTGCGCTCCCGTCCCGGGGCGCGCGCGGCCGGCTTGCCCGTCAGCCTGCTGGGCAGCGCCGATCCTAACGGCCAGGCGCTGCGCCTGGTGCTGGAGCAGGCCGAGGGCAAGCTGGCCGCGCTTGAGCGCAGCGAAGAGCGCTTCCGGCGCATCGTGCACAGTGCCGAGGAGGGCATCTGGGAAATCGATGCGCAGGCGCTGACCAGCTTTGTCAATCCGAAGATGGCGCATATGCTGGGCTGCCAGATCGAGGAGATGCTGGGCCAGCCGCTGGCGGCCTTCATGGATGACGAGGGACGCGCCATCCTGGAGCGCAACATTGCGCGGCGTCAGGATGGCATTGCCGAACGCCATGAATTCAAGTTCCTGCGGCGTGACGGCAGCACTTTGTGGGCCACCCTGGCCACCAATCCCATCTTCGACTCCGGCGGTACCTACCTGGGTGCGCTGGCGCTGGTCAGTGACATCACGCTGCAGCGTGCAGCGTCCGAGCGCATCTGGCGGCAAGCCAATTTCGATCAGTTGACGGGCTTGCCGAACCGCCATATGTTTCTTGAGCGGCTGCAGCACGAGGCGCACCACGCCAGGCGCGAAGGCGCTTGCCTGGCCCTGCTGTTCATCGACCTCGATCATTTCAAGCAGGTGAATGACCGCCTGGGCCACGAGAAGGGCGACATGCTGCTGCGCCAGGCGGCGCGGCGCATCAGCGAGCACGTGCGCGCCACCGATACGGTAGCGCGCCTGGGCGGCGATGAATTCACCGTCATCCTGGCCGGCGTGGGGCAATTGGGCGGTATCGAGCGCGTGCTGCAGGAGTTGACGGGCGCGCTGGCCCTGCCTTTCTTGCTCGATGGCGATACCGCGCACGTGTCGGCCAGCGTGGGCGTGGCGCTGTATCCGGCTGACGGCGAGGCGCCGGACAGCTTGCTGCGGCATGCCGACCAGGCCATGTATGCGGCCAAGAGCGCGGGGCGCAACGGTTACAGCTATTTCACGCCGGCCGTGCAGCAGGCGGCCGAATTGCGCCGCAACACGGTGCGCGAGATGCGCCTGGCGCTGGCGCAGGACCAGTTCGAAGTACATTACCAGCCCATCATCCGCCTGTGCGATGGCGTCGTCGAGCGGGCCGAGGCGCTGCTGCGCTGGCGCCATCCGCTGCGCGGCCTGCTGCTGCCCGCCGATTTCATCGCCTTTGCCGAGGCGAACGGTCTGATCATCGATATCGGCGAGTGGGTGTTTCGCCAGGTGGTGCGCCAGGCACGGCAGTGGCAAGACGAGCATGGCGCCGCGTTCCAGATCAGCATCAACAAGTCGGCCGTGGAATTTCGTTGCGACGCCGCGCTGTACCAGGACTGGGGCGGGCACCTGGCGCGCCAGGGGCTGGCGCCGGGCGCCATCGTCATCGAAACAACGGAAGCGGTGCTGCTCGACGAGGCGTGCCAGGTGGTCGACCGGCTGCGCCAGTTTCGCGCCATGGGCCTGGCGCTGGCGCTCGGCGATTTCGGCAGCGGCCAGGTATCGCTCGCATGCCTGAAAACGGCCGATATCGACATTCTCAAGATCGACCGTTCGCTGGTCGGCGAGTTGGGCCGCGACGATGCCGGATTGGGCCTGTGCGAGGCGATCATTGCGCTGGCACAGCGGCTGGGGCTGAAAGTCGTGGCCGAAGGCGTGGAAACGGCGTCGCAGCGCGATTTGCTGCGCGCCGCCGGCTGCGACTATGCGCAGGGATATTTCTTTTCCCGCGCGTTACCGGCGCATCAACTGGCAGCGTTGATAGTGGCCTGATGCTGGTGGTCAAGACACGGCGGCGCGGCCCAGGCCCATCCTCAGCTTGTTGCGCCAGGCACGCACGGTGCGGCTGATGGTCTGTTTGACGTCAAAGGCGATACTGCCCCCCAGCACCTGGCGCAATTGCCTTGCCTGCTTCCTGCGGAACTCGCTGCGTTCCTGTGCCGCGGCGCCATCGCGCCCGCCCTGGCTGTCACGGGGGAGCGGCATGGCCGCCAACACGTCCTGCCACGGATGGAAGAGCGCCCCCAGCAAGGTTGCCTGGATTTCCTTGCGCAGCCGGCGGCCCTGCAGCAATGGCAGATTGTAGGTATCCTTGACGATCCCGATGTAGACATGGCACAGCGCCACGTCGAAATACAGGCGGCTGCCGGCATTCAGGCCGCTATCGGCAAAGTGGCGGCGCGCTGGCAGCAGGGCGGTGGAAAGCTCGCGGAACGACTTGGCGCTGCTGCTCTTGCTGATGCTGCCGTCGCGCTGACGGTACTTGATAATGCAATGCGGCAGGTAATACAGGTTGTCGCAGCTATCGAGCAGTTGCGGCAAAGCGGTCACATCTTCATAGACTCTTCCCAGCGGAAAGACGGGTGTCGTCTGCCGCAAGTAGATTTCGCGTCGGAAAATCTTTGACCAGACGAACATATGACATTCGTCAAAATAGGTATTGAGTATCTCGTCTTTGCTTGTCGTCAAGACATGAGGCGCAAAGGCCGTGGTGATCCGCTTGTTTTTCGACTCGCGTTGCGGATACCAGAATTGCAGATCGCAGGCGATGACATCGGGGCGTGATTGGCGTATTACTTCATCGAGGGCATCAAGGGAACCAGGCATCAGAATGTCATCGCTGTCGACGAAGGCGATATAGTCGCCGCGTGCAAGGGCCAAGCCCTGATTGCGGGCCGCTGCGACCCCCTGGTTGCTTTGCTCCAAGACAGTGATGCGCAAGTGTTCAAACTCTTGCTGCAAGTGCCGCAGTTCCGTCAGCGTGCTATCGCTGGAGCCATCATCAATCACGATCAGCTCATGGCATGGCCGCATTTGCGTGGCAATAGCCAGGATGCTGGCGCGAATGTAGTCTTGGACATTGTATGCGGGAACAATGAGGCTCAGCGAGATGGTGTTGGTCATGGATAGGTGCGCAATGGAAGTGGCGCTATCTTGACTGAATTTCTTGTTTTTGTGAAATGAAATTTCTTGCCGCAACTATTGATACCGCATGCGCCTGGCAATTGTGCTGCCGGACCAGGCTTACTTCAGGCCCAGCAGGGCGACGACGCGCTCGCGGCTGATGCCGACCAGCGCCGAGCTGATGGCCAGCAGCGATTCATAGCCGGGCTGGCTGGCCTTTTGCGTGAAGTTTTCCGCCAGGGTGTCCATGCTGACGCTGGCCTGCACCGGCTGCGCCTTGGCCACCCGTCCCGTCGCTTGCGCCAGGGCCAGGCTGACGGAACTGCGCGCCGCCTGCAACTGCGCCAGCGCCTGCACCACTTGCTGCAAGGTGGCGCGCAAGGCTTCCACGTCGCCGGTCTGCCATTCTTCCGGGGCGATGGCGGCCGGTTCCGCATCCGTGCGCACGCGGCTCATCTGGCCGGTCGGATAGCGGATGCCGCTGCCGCGCACGGACAGGCTGTCGCGCACGTTGGCCCAGGCCGCTTCTGACGTGCTGAACACCAGCTCGCCATTCTCGCCCAGCTTGACGCCGATGCCTGACGGCATGAGTGCGCGGTCGAAGCGGGACACGATTTCGCTCTCGCTCAGGCCAGGTTCGATATTCACCGAGCGCAAGGCCTGGTTCGCGCCGCCGACGGAGAACGCCAGCACTTCCTGCGGACCTTCCTGCAGGCTGGCCATGGTCAGGCCGCGGATGCTGAACTGCTGCTGTGCCGACTGCGGGCTGGTATAGCCGAGCTGTGCGTCGAGCGAGCCGGCCGAGGCGCTGGCGCGCTGGCGCCAGGTATTGCTGAACTGGCGCACACGTGCTTCCACTTGCCCCTCGCGGCCCTGGCGCGCGGCTAGCTTGGCCGCCAGCTCGCTTTTCAGCGCTTGCAGCTGGCTGCTGCTGCGTTCCAGGTAATCGAGTGTTTGCTGCGCGTTGGAAATTTCTCCCTGCAACTGGTGATCCCAGTTTCTCAGGTTGTGCTTCAGGCTCGCTGTCGAACTCTTCGCCGCCGGCGCCTCGCTGCGCGCGCTGGCGTTGCCATTGATGGTCGCGGACGCGTCATCGACGACGCGGGCTGTGCCGGCGCCTTTGGCATTGACGCCGGAAGAGGAGGAGGTCTGAACGATTTGCATGATGGTCAGAGAAGATCAAACAGGGAAATGTTACCCACCTTGGCATAGGCCTTGTACGTGGCCTGCAGCGCCGTCTGGTAGCCGTTCAGGTCAATGGCGGCCGCGCCCATGTCGGTTTTCTTCAGATCTGACAAGGCCATGTCGTTCGACAGCGAGACGTTGGCCAGGTTGCCGGACAGCGTGGTGAGGATGTTTTGCGCGCCACCGAAGATGGCAATCTTGCCCGAAAGCAATTCCATGCCATCATCGGTGCCATCGAGCGCGGCGACCACCACGCTGCGCACGGTCGGATCGGCAGGATTGACGCCGGACTTGCCCAGCGTGTCGATGGCCTGGTCGATCTTGTTCAGCCATGCTTGCAGCTTGTCCACATCGACGTTGGCCGCCTGCGTCACGCCATTGCCCACCACCACGGTCTGCGTGTCGGTATTGCCGATGTAGGTGTAGCGCGAACCCGCCGTTGCCGCCGGATCATATTTGATTGCGGGTTGGTCGGTAGCGGTGCCGGAAAACATGTAGCGGCCTTCCTGGTCCTTCAGGTTGGCCGTGTACAGTACGCTGTCGCGCATGGCGAGCAGCGACTGCGTCATCGCATTCAGGTCGTCCGGCGCATTGCTGCCGTCCGCGGCCCATACCAGCAGGTCGCGCGCCTGGCCCATGTCGGTGACCATGCTTGACAGGTAGTTTTCGTTTTTCAGCAGGCGCACTTTCACCGTCGCGATATTGTCCTGGTACTGGGTCACCATGGCTTGCTCGCGCGTCAGGCGCGAGACGCGCACATTGCCGATCGGATCGTCCGATGGCAGCTGGATGCGCAAACCCGAGGACATCTGCTGGGTCAAGTAATTGATGCGTTCCTGATTTTCCTGAAGAGAAATATTAATCAGCGTTTGGTACTGGCTGCTGGCGACACGCATGCTTTTCTCCTTAACCCATCATTTGCAAAGTGGCATCAAACAAGGTATTCGCCACGGAAATGACTTTCATGTTTGCCTGGTACATATTCTGGAATTCAACCAGGTTCATCGCTTCCTCGTCCTTGTTCACGCCGCTGGTGGATTTCCAGTCGTCGACGGCTTGCGCGCGCACGGTGTTGGATGTCTTCAGCAAGGCCTGGTTCTGCTGGCTGTAGATGCCCAGTTTGCCGACGAGCTGCGTGTCCGCATCGCTCATCAGGACATCACCCACCCAGCTGACGCTGATCGGTTGATTCTTGATGTCGATTAATTTCTGCAAGTTGCCGCTGTCGCCAGCGGCGCCCGTCAGCGACAGCGCCAGGTCCTTCGCGTTGAAAGCGGGAGTAATGCCCAGCTTGCCATTTGCGTAGGCCAGCAGGGGGCCACCGGCGGCGCCTGCCATGGTTTTGCCCAGGGCCAGTTGCGTGTTGATCTTGCTGGTTAACTGGGTGGCCATGTCTTGCAGCGACTGCTGCAGCGGTTTCAGGGTATTTTGTTCGAAGTCGCCCAGGCCACCCATCTGGCCGCCGATGGCGACCGGATCGAGGGTGTACGACGATTTGGCGAAATCGAGGGTCAGGGTTTGGTCGCCCGTGCTCGTCATGTTGCTGCTGAGGGTAGCGGCCAGGTTGCCGATGACCAGCGGCTGTCCCGATTTCAGTGCGATATTGCGCGAGCCGTCCGGCTGGTCAAGCACGTCGATGCCCATCTGCGAGGCCAGGCCATCGATCAGCTGGTCGCGCGCATCCATCAGCGACGATACATTCGTGCCCGAGGCGGCGGAGGCGCTGATGCGCTGGTTCAGCACGGCGATGTTGGCCAGGGTGGTGTTAGCTTGCGGCACGATCGCTGCGCGTTGCTGCTGCACCGACAGCAACTGGTTGCCCATGACGGTGCTGATGCTGTTGAAGCGCTGCGCCAAGGCGTCGGCCGAGGTGATGATCTGCTGGCGCAGCGGCGTCGACGTCGGGTCGACGGCGGCCGCGTTGAGGGAGGCGAAAAAGCCGTCGATGCCATTACTGATGCTCGATGCATTGTCACCCATCACGCGCTCGAGCTGCGTCAGGTAAGGCTGGGTCTGCGCACGGGCGCCCTGGTCGGACGCGGCACGCCACATTTGCTGGCTTTTATACGCATCGGCAAAGCGCAGCAGGGCCGACACTTCCACGCCATTGCCGGCCGAGCGCACGCCCGCGCCGGCGCCAAGCGAGGACAACAGCACGCCCTGGCGCGTATAGCCCGCCGTTTGCAGGTTGGCGATGTTCTGGCTGGCCGCATTCAGTGCGGCCTGGGCGGCGATGCTGCCTGACAATGCATTGCTGATGATGCTCATTGGGCAATTTTCTTTCGTGAAGAGTGTGGCGCGTGCGGGTGGGCAGGCAGTGAATCGTTACTACCTTGTACAGGCGACGTTTCAGACAGGTTTATTAAGCGGCGCCGCAATATTGTCGGTCTGGACAGTGCTTTTGGCCGCAACGGGCGCGCTGGCCGCCGGCAGCAGCTGGCGCAGGATGGCGTCGGCGATGCCGAAGGCACGCTGGCCGGCCATTTTGTCGGCCACCAGGTTGTCGGCCATTTCCAGCATGTCGCTGTTGACGGGGTCCTTGAAGACGCTGTCCTCGCCCGCCATCTCGCGCGTGCCCGAACGCATCTGGCGCAGCATGTGCGAGATGAAGAAGGCTTCGAACTTGACGGCCGCCTCGGTGGCCTTGGCCGCATAGCGCGGATCGGCCGGCGTGGCGGCGGCAGGAGAGCGGTCGTCGAGCGCCGAGGGCAGGGCGCTGCTGCTGTCATTGATATTCAGCATCAAATTACCACCAGTTCGCCTTCGATGGCCCCGGCCTGGTCGAGGGCTTGTAAAATTGCCATGATGTCATCGGGTGAAGCGCCCAGGCTGTTGACCACGTCGATGATGGACTGCAGCTTGGCGCCGGCCGGCCATTTGAACATATTGCCATTGCCCTGGTCGACGGAGACCTTCGACTGCGGCGTGACGGTGGTCTGGCCGCGGCCGAACGGCGCCGGCTGGCTGACGTTGGAACTTTCGGAAATGACCACTTTCAGCGAGCCGTGCGTGACGGCGGCCGCCTTCACGCGCAAGCCTTCGGCGATGACCACGGTGCCGGTGCGCGAATTGAAGACCACTTTCGGCGTGTCGACGCCCACATCGACGCTCAAGGCTTCCAGCTTGGCCATGAACGCCACGCGCTGGGTCGGGTTTTCCGGCGCCAGCACGTCCACGCTGGTGCCGTCGCGCGTGGTGGCGACGGCGCCGAAGCGGCGGTTCACGGCTTCGACGATATTGATGGCGGTCTCGAAATGCGGGTGGCGCAAGTTCAGGGTGACGGAAGGCCTGGTGGAAAAGTCGCTGAGAATCTCGCGCTCGATGTTGGCGCCGTTGGGAATGCGGCCCGAGGTGGGCGTGTTGACGGTGACGGACGAGCCGCTCTTGCCGGTGGCGTTCAAGCCGCCGACGACCACGTTGCCTTGCGCCAGCGCATATGTTTCATTGTCGGCCGCGCGCAGTTGCGTCAGCAGCAAGGTGCCGCCGCGCAAGCTTTTCGCATCGCCCAGCGAGGAGACGGTGACGTCGATGGCCTGGCCACGGCGGTATCCTGGTGGAAACACGGCGCTGACCATGACGGTGGCGACGTTCTTGCTTTTCGCTTCGGCGCCGTCCGGCATCTTCACGCCGAACTGCTTGAGCATGTTGACCACGGACTGGCTGGAGAACTTCACCTGGGTGGTGTCGCCGCTGCCGTTCAGGCCGACGACGAGGCCGTAGCCGATCAGCGGGTTGTCACGCACACCCTCGATGCTGACCAGGTTGCGCAGCACTTGCGCAGCGCTGGCGGGCAGGGCAAGGCCGGAGAGCACGGCCAGCATGGCTGCCAGGGGCAGGGCGGAACGAAATTTCATGAGGTCACCTTAAAACGGCATCCACGGGCCGACGAAGAAGCGCGTCAGCCAGCCCGGTGTATTGGCTTCGGCCAGGGTGCCCTGGCCGGAATAGGCGATCTGTGCATTGGCGATGCGCAAGGACGATACCTGATTGTTCGAATCGATGTCGGCCGCGCGCAGGTAGCCGCGCAGGCGCACGAATTCCTCGCCCTGGTTCAGGGTCAGCGTTTTCTCGCCCTGCACGCGCAGCAAGCCGTTCGGCAGCACTTCCTGCACGATTACGGTGATGGCGCCGGACAAGGCATTTTGCTGCGTGCTGGTCGAGTCGCCGGCGAAGTTGCGGTCGGCCGACAGGTCGATGCCCGTCTTGGGGAAGGTCTTGCCGAGGATGTTGGCCGCATTCACGCCGACGGACGAGCCCTTGTTGAACGAAGTGCCGGCCTTCTTGCTGGCCTGCGTGGTTTCCTGCAGGGCTACCGTGACGACGTCGCCGACGCGGAAGGCGCGGCTGTCGGAGATCAGGTCCAGGCCCGCATCTGGATTGAACACGCCGCCGCCCACGCCGCCGCGCGCTGCGCTGCGCGGCGCCACGGGCAGCGGCGTATCGGAAAAGCTGGGCGCCACCGGCGCGGCTGGATGGCTGGCGCAACCGGCCATCAACACCAGCAGCAGGGCCGCCGTGGCTTTCATGGCGACCGTCATCAGCGTGCCGCTTGCGCCAGGTATTGCAGCATATTGTCGGCGGCCGACAGCACCTTGGTGTTCATTTCATAGGTGCGCTGGGCCGCGATCATGTCGACCATCTCTTCGACCACCTGCACGTTCGAGCCTTCCAGGGCAAACTGCTTCAGCTTGCCCAGTGCGCCTTCGCCGGGACGGCCTTCCGTCGGTGTGCCGCTCGATGCCGTTTCCTGGAACAGGTTTTCACCGAGTGCCAGCAAGCCCGTCGGGTTGATGAAGCTGGAGAGGTTCAGCTGGCCCAGCTGGGTGCCGTTGACATTGCCTGGCACGCTGGCCGTGACCATGCCGTTTTCGCCGATGGTGATCGCCGTGGCATTGTTCGGCACGGTGATCTGCGGCACCAGCGGCAAGCCCTGGGCGTTGACCATCACGCCGTTTTCATTGATGCCCAGCTGGCCAGCGCGCGTGTAGGCCGCTTCGCCGTTCGGGCGCAGTACTTGCAAAAAGCCGTTGCCGGTGATGGCGACGTCAAATTCGCGGCTGGTCGTTTGCAGGCTGCCGGTGGTAAACACCTTTTGCGTGCCCACCATGTGGGTGCCGTTACCCAGCTGTACGCCCGATGGCGACAGGGTATTGTCGGCGCGCTGCGTGCCCGGCTGTTGCTCGACCTGGTAAAACAGGTCTTCGAAGACGACGCGGTCGCGCTTGAAGCCTACCGTGTTGACGTTGGCCAGGTTATTTGCGATGGCTTGCAGTTTGGCATCTTGTGCCTGCACGCCGGTCTTGCTGATCCACATTGCTGGATTCATGGTTTGCTCCTTGAATTCGTTTGTTTTTGTTGGGTGAAGAATGCTTGACAGAAGCGTAGCGAGCGGCCGCGAGTTGTGGTCGAGAAGCGCAACTGTGCTTGAGCACAGTGAGCATCGCAGGCCGCAAATCGCAACGCGCAGTAGCTTATGTCCGGCATTCTTAGGCGCCCAGCAGGCGGTTGCCTGATTCCGTCATGGAATCGCTGGCCTTGAATACTTTCATTTGCATCTCGAAACTGCGGTTCAGGCTCATGGTGGCGACCATTTCCTCGACCGCCGAGACGTTGCTGCCTTCCAAGTGGCGGTCGCGCAGGCGCACCGTCGGATCAGCCTGCAAGTCTTCGCCGCTGCGCGCCACGATCAGGCCCGCCTCGTTCTTGGTCAGCTCTCCGCCCTCGGCGTTGACCAGCTTGAGCTTGTCGACGGTCTGCATCTGTGCGGTGCCTGGCACCTGGATGGAAATCGTGCCATCGGCGCCGATCGACAGGCTGGTGTGCTCGGGAATCGTGATGGGGCCGCCTTCGCCCAGCACGGGCCGGCCGTTGATGGTCAGCGCGCCCGTTTCATCGAGGTCCATGGCGCCGGCGCGCGTGTAGGCTTCGCCGTTTTGCCATTGCACCGCGAGAAAGCCGGGTCCCGTGACGGCAACGTCGAGCTCGCGTCCCGTTTCCTTGATGGCGCCCGTGCGCGTGCCGACGGCGCTCGACTGCGTCTGCGTCATGTGGCGGTCGTCGTAGCCATAGCCGTTTTGCAGCGGCTGGGCAGTGGACACTTCCAGGTTGGCGCGAAAGCCGCCCGTCTCGATATTGGCCAGGTTGTTGGCGTGTACCTGCTGTGCCCGCAGGGCACGGTCGGCCCCGCTCATGGCGGTATAAATCAGCGCATCCATTGCTCTTTACCTTTGCGTATCGTGGATTACAGCGCTTGCATCAGCGATTGCAGCATGGCGTTCTCGGTCGAGATGACCTTCGAGTTCGCCTGGTAATTGCGCTGCGACGTCATCAGACCCACCAGTTCGGAGGTGATGTCGACGTTCGACTGTTCCAGCGAGCTCGTCACCAGTTTGCCGACCATGCCGACGCCCGGACGGTCATACATGGCGGTGCCGGAGGTGGTCGAGGCAATCCAGCTGGTATCGTTGACGGCCGTCAAGGCGCCTTCGTCGGGGAAGGTGGCCAGGGCGATCACGCCGATGCTTTGTTTTTGGCCATTTGTGTATTTCGCCACGACGGAGCCGTCAGCGGCCAGTTCCACGCCCGTGTAGGTGCCCGAGGCATAGCCGTCGGCGCGGTCGGTCGAGGTCGTCGATTCGCCGGCGAACTGGGTCGTGCCCGTGTAGTCGATGGCAACCGACATCGGTGCCGCGCCAGGCGGCGTCGGCAGGACCGGCGAGGCAGACGTGCCCGTCACCAGTTTGCCGTTCGTGTCGAAGGTCATCTTCGTCACCGGCAATACATCGGCGTTGTCGAAGGTGTAATGCACGTCCACGCCCGCCGCCGTCTTGACGAAGTACTGGCCCAGCGAGTGCTTGGCGCCCAGCGAATCGTAGAGGATCGAGGACTTGCCGCTGTTGTAGCTCAGTTCGTTGGTCTTGTCGAAGGTCGCGGCCTTGATGGGCCATTCGGACGACATGTTGGCGGCATACGCCAGCTTGGTCGACGCCACGGCGGGAATCTGGCCCGTTGGAATCAGCATGTCTCCCATGGTGCCCAGAGCGGTACTGTCCTTGACGGCGGCATAGCCCTGTACCAGGCGGCCGTTTGCATCGATCAGCTTGCCTTCATTGCTGGCCGAAAAGATGCCGACGCGGCTGTAGCTCATGGTGTTTTGCGCGTCGCGCGAGACGAAGTAGCCACGGCCATCGATGGCCGCGTCGAGCGCGCGGCCCGTGTTCAGCACGCCGCCGTTGAGCGACATGCTTTGCGTCAGCGAGCCGATTTCCGTGCCCGTGGCGCGCGAACCGGCGTACATGGCCGAAAAATTGGCGCGGCTGCTCTTGAAGCCGTAGGTGCCGGCGTTGGCGATATTGTTACTGGTGCTGTTCAACTGTTGGTTGATGGACTGGATGCCGGACAGGGCGATGTCGAAACTCATGTTGACTTCCTTTAGTGAAGGACGAGATTAGTGTTCAGGAAACGAAGGCGCGAGCGGATCAGGCCGTCTTACCGTTAAAGCCGGTGATCGCGCCGGGGTTGACTTCGCCCAGGTTCGACACGCTCAGAATCATGCTGCCGCCGGACGACAGGCGCACGCTGTTGAGCTTGCCTGCGATGTCGACCGATGGCTTTTCGGCACCGTTGGTGGTGACTGCCATGCTATACGTGCCAGCAGGCAAGCCCAGCGCGACGGGGTCGATGGTGAAGGGAACGGTACCGGCCCCCTTGGCGCCCAGTTCGATCTTGTATTCCTTGTCGTCCGCGCCTTTCAGGGTCACGGTGGTCTTGGTGGTGCCGGCGGCCAGCGCGATGCTGCCGCTGACTTTGCTTTTGTCGAGCTGCACCGTTTCGCTGTTGACCATCACTTCGGAGCCCACTTGCGCGCCCAGGGCCAGCACTTGCATCGATTGCAGTACGCTGGCATTGGCGCTGGTCAGCGAGGACAGGTTCTGCATCGCTTCCGTTTGCGCCTGCTGCGTCAATTGATTGACGAACTGGCTCGGATCGGTGGGCGCGAGCGGATCCTGGTTCTTGATCTGCGCGACCAGCAATTTGGTGAACATATCCTGGGTGGCATTGCTCTGCGACTTGACGGCATTGCTGCTGCTATTGTTGCCGCTGGTGTTGTTTGTAAAGAGATTGGTTTCCATGGATTATGCTTCACCTAATTTGAGGAGCGATTGCTGCATCGACTTGATGCGGCCTAGAACTTCGACATTGGTTTCAAACGCGCGCGAAGCCGACATCATGTCGGTCATCTCGGCGACCTGATTGACGTTGGGGTAGAACACCATGCCATCGGCATTGGCCATCGGGTGGCCCGGTTCATACACCTTGCGCAGCGGCTCATCGCTTTCCACCACGTCGAGCACTTGAACGCGTCCGCCGGCGCCGCTGGCACCGGAACCATCCATCACGGCGGCAAACACGGGCTTGCGTGCACGGTAGGCTTCGCCTTCGGAACCGGCAACGGAATCGGCATTGGCCAGATTGCTGGCGATGGTATTGAGGCGCACGGTCTGCGCAGCCATCGCCGAACCGGCGATCTTGGAAATATCCTGGAAGCTCATGCTGATCCTTATTGTCCGGAAATGGCCTTGGACAGACCCTTCAGTTTCATGTTGACGAAAGTCAGGCTAGTCTGGAAGTCGGTGGCATTTTGCGAGAACGCCGCCTGCTCGACGCCGATTTCGACGGTATTGCCGTCGCGGCTAGGGTGGTAGGGCACGCGGTACAGGGCGCTGGCATCGTCATCGGTCGACAGCAGGCCCGCTTCGTTGTCCTGCAACTGCTGCAGGGCGCTGCCGAAATCCATGTCCATGGCCTGGAAGCCGGGCGTATTTTCATTGGCAATATTGGCCGCCAGCACGCGGGTACGGTCGGCACGCAGCGCGAGTGCATCGGCATGCACGCCCAGCGCATCCTTGAAATTAATCCCCATGGTCATCCTTTGTATTGAATTCGATCGTGCTTTTTGCGGTTCGGGCTAGAAAATAGGTGGTGCAGAGGTAAAATCCCAGCCTGGTCATGTTGACGCATGGTAAGGTCATGCCGCTTCAGTATCTTTGATTAAGGTTAGCAATGATTCATTTCAACAGCATTACGATGCTCCGAAACAAGGTGCCACGTCCTTATATACTAGTTCCTGGCCTATTTTTACTGACCAGCCTATATAGTAGTGCAGGTCGCGCAGAATTGCCAGCCGACAATATATTTTCGCGTGTGGAACAGCTGGCGCGAGAGCAATTGGCGCAGCAGGCAGCCACGGCAGGATTGCTGGAACCGCAGTTTCAGGTGGCCGTGGTGAAAAGCACGCGCCCCGTGCCCGCTTGCGCGGCGCCTGTCACGCTGGAAACGGCGGACAGCCGTTCGGCGCAGCGCATGCGCTTTGTAGCAGTGTGTCCTGGAAGCAACGGTTGGCGTTATGAAATGTTGGCGCGCGGTAGCATCACGGCCCAGGTGGCCGTCACCAGCGCACCCGTCACGGCCAATACGCCGTTGCAATCTGGCGACGTGGCGCTGGCGCGGCGCGACGTGACGATGGTGCCGGACAGTATTTCCTCCTTGCTCGGCGCCATCGGCCTGTCGAGCCGGCGCAGCTTGCGTGCCGGCGAAGTGCTGCGCCAGGGGCAGCTGGCCGCACCCATGCTGATCAAGCGGGGCAGTGCGGTGAATATCGTGGCGCGCAAGGAGCAGGTGGAAGTGAGCATGGCCGGCGAAGCGCTGGATCCGGGCGCGCTGGGAGAGGTGATCCGCGTGCGCAACGCCACCAGCGGCACGGTGATACGTGCCAGGGTGGTCGATGCGGGCGTGGTGGAACCGGCCGATCTTGCCGGCCGTTAAGGAGGTCAGTCTGCGGCCGTGCGCTGCAGGCGCGTCGCCAGTTGGGTCAGCTTGGTGGCGTAGTCGGGGTCGGTGGCATAGCCGCCGCGCGCCAGGCCTTGTGCGAAGGCGCCCGCGTTGGCGCCCGTGTTCAGGGCGGCGCGGTAGCGTGGATTGTCGAGCAACACTTGCGCGTAGTCGCGGAAGGCGCTGGCCTGGTCCGGATAGCTGCGGAAACGCTCGGTTTTCTTCAGCGCCGTGCCGCTGCCGGCCGCGTATTCGGTGGTGACATTGCTGGCCACGTCACCCTGCCATTTGCCTCCGGCCTTGATGCCGAACAGATTATTCGTGTCCGCGCCCGTGCTCTGGCGCAACGGACGCTGGCCCCAGCCCGATTCCAGCGCGGCGTGGGCGGCGACAATTTCCGGCGCCACGCCCAGGCGCGCGCCCGTTTCTTCCGTCCACGGCTTGATCGAGGCGAGGAACTGCTGCTGCACTTCGCCGATCTCGCCGCCCTGGTTGATGCTGCCCAGCACATTTACGGGCTGGCTCTGCTCCAGGTAGGCGCGTCCTTGCGGGCTCAGGCTGGTGGCGTTGCCGCCGCCCTGTTCGATGAAGCGGGCCACTTCGCCCTGCACTTGCCGGAATACGCTGCTGAAGTTGCCGCCGGCGCCGGTGGCGTCGGTGGCGCGCATATTGCTCTGCACGGCGGATGTGGCCGCCGTCGATGGCGTCGCCGCCATGGCGCGGGGTGTGGCGAAATCAGCTTGGCGCATACGTATCTTCCTCGCCATGCAGCACGCGCTGCATGATGCTGTACTGCTCTGTTAATAAATCGCTGTTGCGGGCATTCAGGCGCTTGCATTCCAGCACCATCTGCTCCAGCGCGACCCAGTCGCGTACGGCGGTGGCGCGCGCGTCTTCTTGCAACAATGCAAACAATTGCGGCATATCGCCTTGCGGGCCCAGCAGGGCAGTGACCAGACTGACGCGCTGGCGGCGGCGCGCATCGAGGGGCTCGACGGCGGCGATGACCTGGTCGGCCAGTGCCGTCAGCCGGGTGCTCTGGTGCTGCAAGGTGGCCTGAAATTGCTCTTCCAGCAAGGTTTGCAAGGCGGCGTAGCCGACGCTGTCGTCTTTCATGCCTTGCAGCACGCGGCGCACGGCTTCCTGGCGCGTGATGCCCTTGCGCGCTGCGGTCACGATTCACCGCCGTGGAAACGCTGGATCAGCCCTGCCAGTTTTGCTGGATCGAATGGCAATTCGCCCTTGGCCAGCGCATCGCGCAGCATGGCCACGCGCTCGTGGTCGATCTCGGGCATGGCGCGCAGGGCGGCCATGGCCGGTTGCAGCACGGCCGATTGCAGTTCCGCCCCGGCCGACGAGCCACCCATGGCGCCGGCGGCGCCCGCGTTCTCGGCGATCGCCTCGGCCGGCGCGATGGCGCTGCTGCGTACGGCAGCACCGGTATTGCCGGAGGAGATTTTCATACGTTGTCCCTTGCCCTTAATTTGCATGCTCATCGCGCTCCTTCTTTGCGGGCAGGCCCAGTTTGTCGCGCAGGCGCTGCAAGGTTCCCGAGTCCGGTTCACCCACTTGCAGCTCTTCGCCTTGCGCCTTTTGCCCGGCCATGCCGAACATGGCGGCGATGCTGTCGGCCTGGCCACGCGTCAATATTAACAGTTCGATGCGGCGGTTGATGCCGGCGCTGGCATTTTTTACGTCCAGCGGCGCGCGGTCGGCCATGCCCACCACTTGCAGCACGCTTTCCGGATTCATGCTGCCGATCAACAGTTGGGCGCGCGCCGACATGGCGCGGTTGGCCGACAGGGTCCAGTTCGAATAGCCTTCATAGCCGTTATTGGCGTATTGCAGCGAGTCGGTGTGGCCGACGATCAGCATCTGGTTGTCCATCTGCGCGAAGACTGGGCCCATCTGGCGCAGCAGCTTGCGGAAACGATCGGTCGGCACGGCGCTGCCACGCACGAACATGCCTTGCTTGTCCGTATCGTGCAGCATGACGCGCAAGCCGTACGGCGTGATCACCGATTGCAGATTGCTCTTCAATCCCGCTTCGTCGCTGAGCTTGTCGAGCGCGCGCGACAGCGACAGCAGGTCTTCCGGCGACTGGTAGCTGACCTTGGTCTGGTTTTGCGGCGCCGCGCCGGCCTTGCCTTCCTGCGTCTGCTTGCCTTCCGTGCGCGTGTCGCCCGAGCCCTTGCGGGGCATGGGGAAGCGCTCGATCAGGCTGCCGCGCGGACCGCCGCTCTGTTCCGGCATGACGCCCTGGCCTTCGCCCTGGCGGCTGCTGGCCGACGCGTCCATCATGATTTCCTTCATCGCCTGCTGCTCGCGCGCGGCCATCAGCCACAGCACGAGGAAGAGCGACAGCAGGGCCAGGCAAAAGTCGGCGAACGCCACTTTCCAGGCGCCGCCATGGCCATCGTCGTCATGCTTGCGACCGGCACGCTTGATGATGGCCTGTTCATGTTTCTCATGCGGCTTTAGCACGGCGGCCTCCCCGGCCTTGGCCCTGCTCTTGTTCGGCGCCGCCACCTTCGAGCGCAGTGATCCAGCTTTCCAGTTGGGCAAAGCTCGGCTTGATGTTCAGTTGCACCAGGCGGCGTCCCGCATCGATGGCCAGCAGGGGCGGCTTGCCCGCCACGTGCGTGACCAGCACGACCTTCACGCATTCCATGGTCGAACCTTCCTCACCCACCAGCTGTTTCATCATGTTGCACATCGGATCGAGCACGCCGTAGCAAAAGAAGATGCCGATGAAGGTACCGACCATGGCGGCGCCCACTTTTTCCGAAATTTCCGCCGCATCGGCGCCGTCGGCCACGGAATTCATGGCCATCACGATACCCAGAACGGCCGCCAGAATGCCGAAGCCCGGCATGGCTTCGGCGATCTTGTGCAGGGACTTCGACGGTTGCAGCAGCTCGTCGTGGATGGCTTCGAGTTCCTGTTCCAGCACGCCTTCGAGCTCATGCGCGTTGATCTTGCCCATCGCCATCAAACGGAAGTTGTCGACGATGAAGGCCAGCAGCTTCGGCTCTTCCAGCACCAGCGGATAGCGCTGGAACAGGGCGCTTTCGCGCGGCGCCTCGACGTGCGCGTCGAGCGCCTTCAGGCCACCGGCGGCCGTTTGCAGCAGTTCATACATCAGCAGCAGCAACTGGCGCTGGAATTCCGAGCCTTGCTTCTTGTGCGTGACGATCTTGCGCATCTGGTGCAGCATTTCCCCGAGTACATGCTTCGGGTTGCCCAGCACCAGGGCGCCGACGGCGGCGCCGATGATGATGATCAACTCGACCGGTTGCCAGATCGCGTGGACGGTGCCGCCCATCAGGGCGAAGCCTCCGAATACACACCCCATCACGATTAAGATACCGATAATTACCATGTCAACTGCCTTTCTGCGTCATTGTGCTACATCAATTTGATGGGTCTTGCTGAAACTACTGCTTCACTTTTATGTATCTTGCAGCATGGCTTTCATCTTGCCCAGTGCCGTCTTGTTCAGCTGGCAGACGCGGGCGTCGCTCAGGTCCAGCACGGCGGCAATTTCTTTATAGCTCAGTTCGAATTCGTAGTACATCTGGATCACGCGCTGCTCGCGCTCGTCGAGCGTACGCAGCGCCTGTTCCAGGCTGCGCCGCACCATCAATTGCTCTTCCGGACTCGGTGCGCTGTCGGCCTGTCCCAGGCTTTCTTGCAGCACTTCGTCGAAACTGACGATCAGCTCGGCGTTTTCCGCCAGTTGGTATTCCTGGAAGGCTTCCGGCGTCAGCTTCAGGGCGGCCATGATTTCCGCGTCCAGCGGTTCGCGCCCCAGGCGCCGGGTCAGGGCGCGCACGCTGTCGCGCAAGCGATGGCTTTCCTGGCGCACGGCGCGCGGGCGCCAGTCCTGGCGCCGCAGCTCATCGAGGATGGCGCCGCGAATGCGCAGGCTGGCATAGCTGCCGAAAGACTGGTCCGGCACGCCGTAGCGGCGCAGCGCCTCGAGCAAACCCATCAGGCCGATCTGTTCCATGTCGTCGCGGTCGATGGCGCCCGACACCTGCGAATTGAGCTGGCGCACGATGCGTTTCACCAAAGGGGCGTACGCCACCAGATGTTGTTGCTCTTCAGTAACGCTGAGCACGGCCGCGCAAGCGCTGGCGGCGGCGTATTCGCCGGCGCCATACGCTTCCTGGTATTGCTCTGCATAGGCCACGGGGTCTCCCACTAGGTCGGCTGGCGTGTTGGCTTATTCAATGATCAGCTTGCCGACCATGACTTCGGTGTAGGGCTTTTCCATCTGTTCGCGTTCATAGCTGACATTGAAGGCCTTGTTGATCTGTTCGGCAAATTGCTCCACCGTCATGGACTGTGCCTTGTCCACCGGAAAGCTCGACAAGGTACTCACGGCGATCGAGCGCATCAGCGGCAAGTGGTCCTTGGTCAGCTTTTCCTTTTCCTCGGTGGTGGCGATCACCAGGTCGGCCGACAGGTAATGCGTATCACTGTCGCCGGGGCTGCGGCGCAGCATCACGATGACCTTGTCCAGGGTGATGAACTTGCGCGCCTTCTTGCCGGTGGCGGGCGGTGGCGGGGCTTTGGCGTCGGCAGCCTCGGCATGGCCGGCGACCGGCTTGGACAGGTACCACATGGCGCCACCGGCCGCGCCGGCAGCCAGCACGGCCACGGCGATGAAGCCGGCTATCAATTTCATTTTCGTATTCATCAGGCAGTATCTCGCTCATGCATGGCGTAAGTGGTAGCGGCAGTGCTGCCGTCGGACAGGGCGCGCCCCGGCTCGGCGTCGTCGTTCTGGCGGCCGGGCTGACGCTGGCCACGTGCATCGCCTTCGGCAAACGCCTGGGCGGCAGGGCTGCGCGGGGTGGCGCTGATATTCACGGCCACGTCGGTGTACTGGCGCTGTGCCAGGTCGCTGCGCATGTTTTCGCCGATGCCTTGCAACTGGCGCAACACTTCCGAGTTCGACGCCGTGACGTTCACTTGCAGCGCGCCGGCCGTGTGGCGGATGGAAATTTCAATGCGGCCCAGCATGGGCGGATCGAGGCGGATCGTCGCGTGTTCGCTGTTGCGGCCGATCTGTGTCTGCAGGCGCTCGCCCAGCGCTTCGCGCAACGGTTCCTGCCATTGCTGGGCAGGGCCGTTGAGTTTGATCGTCTCTGCGCCCGGCGTTGCAGCGGCGCCATTGTGCACGCCGCCTGCCGGACCCGGGCTGATGGGCGTGGCAGCACCGCGCTCGCCATCGCGCGTGGCGGCGGGCGCTGTTGCCGCGGGCGTGGCTGTCATGGCCGGCGCCGCATCGAAGCCGGCGGCTGGCAGCGCGCTTTTGCTGCCGGCCGCAGTGGCGGGTGTTGGCTGGGCTGCCGCCACCGGTTCGCCCAGATCGCGCGCAGGCGCCATCCTGGCGGTCTGCACATTGAAAGCCAGGCCATCGGGATGCAGGCGGCTATTCAGGTCCAGGGTCTGCTGTGCATTGCCTTGTTGCGTAGCCGCTACGCCAGCGTTTCCCTTGGCAGCGGTAGCGTCGGCTTGCGGCGAGACGGGCAGCATGGGCGCCATCAGCGGTGGCGTCATGGCGGGCAGGCCCGCGTCCTGCGTTGTCGCAGCCTGAGTGATGTCGGCAGCTACGTCGGTGGCGGGGGCGCCATCGTCCGTCAGGTCCGCGGCAAGGTCTTGCGCCTGGCCGGCATCGCTGGCGACCGTTCTCTGCGCTGGCGTGGGCAGTGAGAACAGGAGGTTGCGCGCGGTGCCACTCTCGGGCGCGCCCTTGCTCACGGACGCGTTAACGCCCGCCTGGGCGCTCCTCGGTGGCGCGGTCGCGCTGCTCGTTGTTGTGTTGACGCTCATTTTCATGCTGGATTCTCATCTTGATACATGGCATTTTCAATCGCATACGCGACCCAGCCTTCTTGTTTCGAATGGATTTCGCCCAACTGCATGCCCAGCCGATGTTTTTCGTCGGAACACGCCTGGTATGCCTGCGCATGCGCCTTGCGCAAGGCGAGCAGGGCGGCTTTTTCACGTTCGCTCAATATGCCCAGGCTGGCAAGGTGCTGCGCCAGTTTTCTGTCGAGTAACTCCAGCGCGTCCCAGTTCTGGCTGGTACTGGCTGCCAGCACTTCGCGCGTCAGCTGGAGCGACAAGGGGGTGCTATCCATTCTTGGCCTGGACGCCGAGCCAGCCTTGTTTGATCGTCGTCAACAGCGTGGTCACCTCGTCGATCAGGGCAGGATCGAGCGTGATGCCGGCCGAATACAGGCGGCCGGTGCAGTACTCGTACAGACGGCCCAGATTGGCGACGACTTCGCCGCCATTCTCGAAATCGAGCGAGCTCGACAGTCCGTTGATGATTTCCGTACATTTGTTCAGGCTGATGGCCTTTTGTTCATAGCGCTTGCCGACGATATGTCCGCGCGCGCGCGCCAGTTCTTCCAGCAAGCCGTCGGTGAGCAGCAAGACCAGTTCGACCGGGGTGGCGCGCGACGTCTGCGCATCCAGGTTGACGGCGTGGTAGTTACTGTATGCATCGTGATTCATTATTTTTTCTCACTGTAAAAGCTTGGTGCGGCTGGAAGGCCGGCGCCGCCGTCATGCAGACGGCGCCGGCCTCTATTTAGTCTTGTCGCTGCTGAACAGGGCATCGAACATATCGGTCGTTTGCGCCATGCGTGCCTGCAAGGCTTGCAGTTGGGTGAACTGCGCCTTGTAGCGGTTGTACATCGCCGTGTAGTCGGCCTCGAACTTGGTCTGGCGTTCGCCCAGCGATTTTTGCAGCTTGGCCACCGATGTCTCGCGCTGCGACAACTGGCCATTGGTCGAGGTCCAGGTTTCGATGAATTTATCGAGCTTGCCGGCGATGCCGCTAGGCGCGCTGGCGGAACTGTTGCCGATTGCCTTGTCCAGGCCGCCCGGATTCGTCTTCAGCGCTGCCGTCAGCTTGGTGGCATCGAGGGCCAGCGTGCCGTTGCGCTGAGCGGTGATGCCGAAATTGGCGAGGGCGCCCGTCGCCGTTTCGCGCAAGGTACGCACCAGCTGGTCACGCAGCACGCGCACGCCGCTGTCGGTGGAAAAGACGCCGGCAGCCTTGGCCGATGCCGGATCGCCCGGGTCGGTCAAACCGTCCAGCACGGCCTTGAGCTTGTTGTAGGCAGTCACAAAGCTTTGCGCATTGGTCGTCGTGGCGGACGAATCGAGCGCCACGGTCAGGGTCATCGGCGCGTCGCCGCTCGCCTGCGCCTTGGTGAAGGTCATCTTCACGCCATCGATATTGCTGAAGGTATTCGACGATTGTTTGACGCGGTTGCTGGTGTCGAGCGGATCGGCAGGCTTGCCGCCGACCCAGATGACGGCATCCTGGGCTTCGACCAGCTGCTTGGGCGTGGCAGCGAGCGCATCTTTCAGCGCGCCCGGGTCCATCGCGCTTGTATCGAGCGACAGCGCGCCTTCCTCGCCGCTGACATTCGACGTCAGCACCAGCTGGGCGATACCGCCGATGGTGATGACGGACGCCGTCACGCGCGAGTTGTTCTTGGGTTCCGCATTGATGGCGGCGGCGATATCCTTGGCTGACAGGGTGGCACCGTCGGCATCCGTATTGGCCTTGCTCAAGTCCACCGTGAAATCGGTATTGTTGGCCAGCTTGATTTTCAGCGTGCCTTTGTCGGCAGCCGGCATGGCCATGTTGCTCAGCCCTCCCAGCGAAACCTGGTTGTTTGTGGCAACCTTTTCCACGAATAGCGAATACGTGCCGGCGGCAGCCGATTCCGACGCCGTGGCGCTGCCCAGTGCCGTATTGCTGAAGGTGGCACCTTGCACCAGCATGGTCTTGCCGCTCGTCAGGCTCAGCAAGCTGGAGCTGAAGGAGGTCAAGGCCATTTTCAGGTTCACCAGGCCGCTCGAAGTGGCAGTGGCGGCCTTGGTCTGGGCAGTGATGCGCGCCTGCAGATCGGCCGTGTATTTGTCGGTCAATGCCTGGGCCGACGCCGTCGGGTCGTAGGTATTCGAAGCGGAAGTGGAAAAGGCCATGTCAAACTCCTAAAATTAGCATGCAGGATATACCCAATGACAAGGCGACCAAATATTCACTTTTCTGAAATTATTTCTGTAAAACATTATTTTACCTGCCCGCGGAACCAGAACTGCGTCGCCAGCTCATCTTGCCGCTTGGCATCGACACGTTGTTGCTCATTTGCAACATGCTTTTGTTTTTGCGTCAACACCTGGTCGAGTACCTCGCGTTTGGCCCAGGCCGTATTCAGGGCGCGCTGCGAGACGGCCATGTTGGCTTCGTGCAGGTGCAAATCGGTACGGTGCTGGTCGGCCATCTGCATGACCGCTTGCTTGAAGTTGCCGCAATTGACCGACAGGGCCAGGGGCAGGGCGCCGCTGGGGCCGCTATCCGTGTACAGACCCGTCAGGCGCTCCAGGTTTTTCTGGTAGCGTTCGCGCACGGCCGTCTGCGCCGCCATTTCGCCTTGCAGGCGTTCCACTTCCGTGCTGCGCAGGCCGACCAGGGTGGTCAGGTTGCGGATGGTATGCGCGTCGCTCACATATGCTCCTAGGCCATGATCTGTTCAAGTTGGGCGATGCACGGCCCCATTGGCGCTTCTTCCTTGGTGCCCTGGCACAGGAAGGATTCGATGGGGGCGTGCAACTGCACCGCGCGGTCGGTGATCGGGTCGGCGCCGGGCACGTAGGCGCCCAGCGGGATCAGGTCGCGCACGCGTGCATGGCGCGCCATCGACGCTTTCAGCGCGCGCGCCGCCTGCATGTGCTCGGGCGTGATCACCTGCGCCATGCAGCGGCTGATCGAGGCGGCGATGTCGATGGCGGGGTAGTGGCCCCGCTCGGCCAGTTCGCGCGTGAGCACGATGTGGCCGTCGAGAATCGCGCGTGCCGTGTCGACCACCGGGTCTTGCTGGTCGTCGCCTTCGGCCAGCACCGTGTAGATGGCGCTCATGCTGCCATCCTGGTGGGCGCCGTTGCCGGCGCTCTCCACCAGTTGCGGCAAATTGGAAAAGACGGAGGGCGGATAGCCGCGCGTGGCGGGCGGCTCGCCCAGGGCCAGCGCCACTTCGCGCAAGGCCATGGCATAGCGCGTCAGCGAGTCGACCAGCAGCAGCACGTGCTTGCCCTGGTCGCGGTAATGCGCGGCAATCGAGTGGCACAGCTCAGTGGCCATGATGCGCATCAACGGCGATTCGTCAGCCGGCGCGATCACCAGCACGGCTTTCTTCAAACCTTCGGCACCGAGCGACTTTTCGACGAATT
This sequence comes from Janthinobacterium sp. 78, assembly GCF_003096775.1. Lineage (NCBI taxonomy): Bacteria > Pseudomonadati > Pseudomonadota > Betaproteobacteria > Burkholderiales > Oxalobacteraceae > Janthinobacterium > Janthinobacterium sp. 78. The sequence goes on from NZ_QENT01000001.1 coordinate 2,870,627, forward strand.
CGCGCACTTCGCGGCCCCGTTCGCCGATCAGGCCGACGACGACGACATCGGCCACCGTCTGGCGCGTGATCAGGCCCAGCAGCACGCTCTTGCCGACGCCGGAACCGGCCATCAGGCCCACGCGCTGTCCCTTGCCCAGGGTCAGCATGCTGTTGATCGCCCGCACGCCCACGTCCAGCGGTTCGATCACGGGCTGTTTCTTCAGGGGGTTGATTTTCGGCGGCGTCACTTCCAGGATGTGTTCGCCGCCGAGGCGGCCCAGGTCGTCGATCGGTTCGCCCAGGCCGTTCACCATGCGGCCCAGCCACGAGGGGCCGATCTGCAGGCTGGCCTTGTCGGGCAGGGGCAGCACGCGCGCGCCGGTGGTCAGGCCCGTGGCCTTCTTGAAGGGCATCAGGTAGGACAGTTTTTCGCGAAAACCGACGACTTGCGCATCGAGCCACTCGCCGCTCACAGTTTCAATTTGACAACGCTGGCCCGTGTGCAGGCGGCAGCCGGCGCTTTCCAGCAGCAGGCCGGAGGCGCCGACCAGGCGGCCGGTGGGTGTCGCGACCGGAATATCGCCGATCTCGAAGCTGCGCAGCGTGTCGGCGATCATGCAGGCGCGCCCTGGTCCGCATGTTCGGCGGCCAGCGCCAGATGGCTGCTGACCTGTTCCATGCAGGCCGACAGGCGCTGGTGACAGCCGGCGTCGACTTCATTGTCGCCGGCTTTGATGCGGCATTCGCCCGCGTCGAGGCGCGCGTCGGCGATCAGGTTCCAGCGCTTGGCGCGCTTCGGATCGAGTTCGCTGATGCGTTTGAGTTCTTCCGGATTGAGGAAGACGTCGATTTCCTCGCGCGTGGGCGGCATCGAGGCCAGGGTCTCGTCGACCAGGGCCAGCAATTGCACCGGCTGCAGCGCCAGTTCCGCGCGGATCACCTGGCGCGCCACCTTGGCCACCAGGTCGACCACTTCCTTGCGCTGTGCTTCGCGGTAATCGGCGCGCACTTTTTTCAGGTCGCGCAAGATGGCGTCGACGGGGCGCGCCAAGCGGTCCAGCGCCACCAGGGTTTCATTGCGGCCTTCTTCGCGGCCTTGCACCATGCCATCGCTGCGTCCGGTGTCGTAGCCGTCCTGCTGGCCTTGCACCAGGCCCACTTCGTAGCCATCGCGCTGGCCCTGCTCGAAGCCTTCCGAGACGGACGCCTGCCACTGGCCATCCGTATCCTCGTTGGAGGCACGCTGGCCGGCGGCGATGAATTGCGACAGGGGCGGGAAACGATACGAGCGGAAGTGTTTCATTCGATCACCGCTTCGGCAAATAATTGCACTTCGATCTCGCCCGCATCGGCGAGACCCTTGACGGTGGCCATGATTTCCTGGCGCGTCTGTTCGATACGCGACAGTGGCACGGGGCCGGAGCGACGCATCATGTCTTCGAAGCTCTGTGCCTGGCGACGCGGCATGGTTTTCAGCACGGCGTCGCGGATCGCCGGTTCCGCGCCCTTCAGCGCGATGGCCCACTGTTCCATCGGCACGTCTTCCAGGATGCGCGTGAGCGTGACATCGCTTTGCGTGGACAGGATCAGGAAGTCGTACATGCTCAGTTCGATTTCCGAGACCACGTCCGGGTCGTGCGCGCGCAGCAATTCGACCAGCGCGGCGCGGTTGCCCGGCATGCGGTTGAGGATTTCGGCGGCCTGGCGTATGCCTTCGACGCTGGTGCTTTGCGTGTCGAGCGTGCCCAGGCAGCGGCCCACCAGTTCGTCGAGCTCGACCAGCAGATCGCGGTCGATCTCGTCCAGGCGCGCCAGGTTCAGCAAGACCAGGTCGCGGCCTTCGACGGGCAGGGCGTCAAGGATCTGGCCGGCCAGCGCGGGCGGCAAAAAGGCCAGGAACACGGCTTGCATCTGCACGTGCTCGTTGACGATGTATTCGGCAAGCCATTTTGGCGAGGCCCACTGCAGGCGCGCCATTTTTGGACGGATGGCGTCGCCATAAATGTTGTTCAGCACGCTATTTGCGATATCGCTGCCCAGCGCCAGGTCCAGCGAGCGCTTCAGGTAGCTGCGCGAGGCGCCGTGCACGCCGCTCTGCTGGCGGTAGTCGTCGAAGAAGGTCTGCATGGCCGTTTTGACCGATTCGACCTTGATGCCGCTCATGCGCGACATCACTTGCGTGACTTCCAGCAATTCTTCGCGCGACAGGCAGCGCAGCACGTTGGCTGCCTGTTCCTCGCCTATGCTCAGCAGCACAATGGCGGCCTGCTCCACGGGATTCAGGCTGGCGCTTTCGTACTCGGCGCCGTCGGAGGGATTATTGTTGTTGTTGAGTTCGGCCATTTTTCTGCATCCATTGTTTGACGACTTCGGCGACACGCTCGGGTTCTTTTTCAGCCAGCACTTTCAGGTGATCGACCATCACGTCGACCGCCGAGCCAGGTGGCGGCAAATTATAGTTTTCCAGCAGCGGCACGACCGGCATGCTGTCAGTGCCGGTCGCTTCACCTTCGAGCGCCAGCGGGGTGCCATTCACGCTCAGGGCTGGCGCGCCAGCGGCGGCCACGCCAGGTGTGCCGGCGGCGCTGCTGCCGCCCAGTGCCAGGGCAGGATCGAGCTGTTTCAGTGCCGGCGGCGTCATGCGCGTGGTCAGCAAACGCATCAGCGGACGCAGGATCAGGAAGTAGCCGAGCACGGCGCCCAGGGCGTACAGCAGCCAACTGCTGAAATCGACGACGGTATCGCGCTCTTCCCACCACTGCGCCACGGGCGGCTTGGCAGGGAAGGCCAGCGCAGTCAGGCTCAGGCTGTCGCCGCGCTGGGCGCTGATGCCCAGGCCGCTGTTGAGCATTTTTTCAATATTGCCCAGTTCGGCAGGGGTCCAGCCGGTTTTCGGATTCGGCGCGGCGGCGCTGTTGAGCACGACGGCCACGCTGAGTTTTTCCAGGCGGCCACGGCTGCGCTTGATCTGCGTGATGCTGCGGTCATACGCGTACTGGCGCGTGGTGGCGTTCTTGCGCGCAGTGCCGTCGTCGGCCGCTTTCGGCGCGCCATTGGCCGGTGCGGCGCCCGCGGCGTCGGCCGGTGCCGGCACGGCCGCCGCCGGTGGGCGGTTCGACAGGCTGCCGGGGACGCCGGCCACGGTGCGGTTGCGTTCCTGCTCTTCGCGCATCGCTTCGCTGGTCACTTTCGGGGCTTCGCCGTATTTTTCCAGCGTTTCGTCCACGCGGTCGTTGTTCACGGCGGCCGTCACGCTGAGCTTGAAGTTGTCTTCGCCGATAACGGGGCCAAGCAGGCCCGTGACGTTGCGGCGGATTTCATCCTGGAAGCGTTTCGCGCCTTCATTGCCAGCAGCCGAGGCGTCGAAGCCGTCCGTCAAGTCGATGTGCGAAGACAGCAGGTTGCCGCCCTGGTCGACCAGGCTCACGCGCGTAGGCGCCAGGCTGGCGACGCTGCCGGCTACCATGTTGATGACGGCGGCGATCTGTTCCGGCGCCAGGGTGCGGCCCGGTTTCAGCGCCACCACCACGGAGGCCGACGATTTGTCGCCGTCGCTGGCGACAAACGAGGTCGACTTGGCAATCGACAGATGGACGCGCGCCGAAGCGATCGCGTCCATCGTCATGATGCTTTGCGCCAATTCACCTTCCAGGCCGCGGCGGAAACGCACATCCTGCACGAATTGCGATACACCCAGCGGGTCATTCTTGTCCATCAGTTCCAGGCCGGCCGGCAGCTGCGCCGTCACGCCCTTCGAGGCCAGCAGCATGCGCACCTTGCCCAGCATGGCATCGGGCACCAGCACCTGGCCGCTGTCCGGATGCAAACGGTAGGGGATGTGCTCGGCGTCCAGCGTGGCCATCATGTCCGTCACGGCCACTTTTTCGCGTGCGCCAAACACCGGCTTGTAGTTGGCCTGGTCGCGCCAGGCATACATGGTCACCATGGCGGTGATGCCGATGGCCAGCACGACGATGGGAACCAGGTTTTTCAGCAGGGCGGGCGGGATGGCGGGCTGGGCGCCAAGGCGCCAGCGCGCAAATGCGGACTTCATGGGGGTAATCACTTGGGTTAACTTTCGCTGGGAGGCTGGGCGTGGATCAGGGCGTGAAGATTACAGAGGCAGCTTGATGAGTTCATCGACGGCGCCCATGACCTTGTTGCGCACCTGCATCAACATGGAGAAGGACAGGCTCGCTTCCTGGCTGGCCAGCATGGCGCCGACCATGTCGTCACTCTTGCCACTGTCGACGTCGCTCATTTTCTGCGCTGCCATGCGGTCATCGCCATTCACCTTGCCGATGGCGTCCTTCATGCTTTGCGCGAAGGAGAAACCGGATGCTTCCGGCGCGCCAAACTGGGCGGCGGGCGCGATGCTGGCGCCCAGGGCGTGCGCGTCATTGCTCAGTGCTGCCAGATCGGCCTTGATCAGACCTGCGAGTTCGTTGCTCATCTTGCCCTCTACTTTCAATATGCGGTGACGTATCAATCAGAATTACTGGTGTTGCCAATCCGGCAGTCGTGCCTGTAAATGCCATCCTGCCCGGCCCGATCCGCAAGGCCCATCAGTTTTATCAGTTGCCACACCATCCGCTCAAGCAGACTCAAACAAACCCAGTAAACCCACGTTGACATGATTTACATGGCCATGATAACTAATATTTATCTGATAAAAGTTTCTGCTGCTGGCAATAAGAAGAACTGAAAACTGCCATAAAAACCGGAATCAGGTAAGCGGAATGGCGCACTGCAAATCACTATTTTGTCACTGTAAGCTTACCTCGCGGCAACTATAAAGTAAAGAGAGGATTGGCTCAAGGAATATTGATGCATGGCAATATTTGGCTTTTTCATGTATTGTTCAGCACCGTAGTCATCTAGCATGCGATACGATGCGCAATCGTTTGCTTGCGCAGCTGTGGGTAAAGCCAAGATGATGCTGTATTTAATTTCAGGCGATCCGTATAATTTGTTCTGCCACCGCAATACCGACATGACTACTACATGACAATCATTACCAAGACAGATCAAACTGCGCGCCATCAAGTCCTCGATTCCTGTCTGCTTGGACGTCCTGTCCATTTGCTGCATGTATTCGGCGCCCAGCTGCGCGATGACCTGGCTGCGGCCCTGCGCCAGCCGATGAGCCGTCGCTACTGGGGTAATTTCCAGATCGACGCCGTGACGTTGTCGCGGGCGGAAAACGAGGACAGCGTGAATCGCTGGCTGAGTTTTTCCACGCCTGCCGGCCAGACGGGCTTTACGCTCGAACGGCAGATACTCTTGAGCGTGCTGAACTATCGTTACGGTAGTGCCGGCGCCAAGGGCGTGCTGCCCGATCCGGCGCAGGTGCGCGTGACGGCCACCGAGGAGCGCCTCGCTGTGGTGCTGGGACAACAGTTGGTGAACAGCTTGTTTACCCGCATCCACAAGAATCTGAAAAGCGTGGGCAAAAGCAGCGACATCGACACCAGTGCCGAGGTCGCCGTACAGTCAGGCGTGCATCCGGCGCGCGGCAGCTGGATCGTCAGCGTGGCGCTCAGCGACGTCGAGGGTGGGCAGAGCGGCCATTTCTGGTTCTCGCTGGACAAGCGCCTGATGGCCGATGTGCTGCGCGGCTTACTGCCCGAGCGCGCGCAGGCGAAGAAAGCCTTGCGTGGCAGCGTGCGCCCGCTCGCTTCGCGTCTGCAAGTGACCCTGGAAGGGCGGCTCGTCAGCAAGCAGGTGCAGCTGGGCGCCTTGTTCGACCTGCGCGTGGGCGACGTGATTCCCGTCAGCCTGAGCCGCACCGACGTCATGCTGGACGATTCCCGTTTATTTACAGCGGCTGTTTCCGAACACAAGGGCAAGCTCTGTTTAACCTCATTTGAAGATGTCGAATAATATGAATATCACCGATACCAACCAGAGCGAAACCCTGCTGGAAGACCTGGGCGATGACATGATCATCGACCAGGGCGACATGTCCGACGTGGCCAGCACCCGCGCGCGGCGCGACATTCCGCAGATGATGCGCAAGATCCCCGTCACCCTGACGCTGGAAGTGGGTTCGGCCCGCATTTCGCTGGAAGAACTGATGGCCATCGGCCCGGACAGCGTGATTGAACTCGACATGCTGGCCGGCGAGCCGCTGGTGATCAAGGTCAACGGCACGCCGATCGGCCGTGCCGAAGTGGTGGTGGCCGGCGAGAACTATGGCCTGAAAGTCATTGACCTCGACGGTCTTAATCTCGACCTGATGACAGCATGAAGCTGGCGGTACCCGGTTTGAGCCGGCGCCGCGGCGCGCTGGCTGCCGCGCTGGCTGTCCCCTTTCTGATGCTGTGCTGCAGCGCCGCCGGGGCGCAGGATTTGTTGTCCGGCGTGGTGCCGGGCGCGAAGACCGACCTGTCGGTGAAGATGCAGATCCTCGTCGTCATGACCCTGCTCGGGCTGTTGCCCGTGATGGTCATGATGATGACCAGCTTTACCCGCTTCGTCATCGTGCTGTCCCTGTTGCGCCAGGCCCTGGGCCTGCAGCAGGGCTTGCCCAACCGTATCGTCACCGGCATCGCCCTGATTCTCACCTTGCTCGTCATGCGCCCCATCGGCGACCAGGTGTGGAAGGAGGCGTTCGTGCCCTACGACCGCGACCAGATCGGCATGCAGGAAGCGCTGAAGATCGCCGAAGTGCCGATTTCGCGCTTCATGCTGGCGCAGACGAGCAAGGCCGCGCTGGCGCAGATCGCGCACCTGGCCGGCGAGCCGTCGAGCATGCGCCCGCAAGACCACAGTTTCACGGTCAAGCTGGCGGCGTTTGTGTTGTCCGAACTCAAGACGGCGTTCCAGATCGGCTGCATGCTGTTCATTCCGTTCCTCATCATCGATCTGGTGGTGGCGTCCGTGCTGATGGCGATGGGCATGATGATGCTCTCGCCGCTGGTCATTTCGCTGCCGTTCAAGCTGCTGCTGTTCGTGCTGGTCGACGGCTGGACCCTGACCGTCAACACCCTCGTTACCAGCATACAGGGCTATTGATCGATGTTTACCCCTGAAGTCGCCGTCGACCTGATCATCGAAGCGTTGCATGTCGTCATGCTGCTGGTGGTGATCCTGGTCGTGCCCGGTTTGCTCATGGGCTTGCTGGTCGCGCTGGTGCAGGCGGCCACCTCGATCAATGAACAGACCATGAGTTTCCTGCCGCGCCTGCTGGTCACCCTGTTGGCGCTGATCCTGGCCGGACGCTGGATGGCCGGTTACCTGATGGATTATTGCGTGTCCATTTTTCAGCGCGCGGCCACCCTGGTCGGATAGCGCCGCGCGCCCATGGATCAGATTTTCAATCAGGTGCTGCCGTTTCTGCTGGCCGTGTGGTGGCCGTTCTGCCGCATCCTGGCCATGCTCAGCTCCTCGCCCGTGATCGGCGACGGCGTCGTGCCCGTCACCGTGCGCATCTTGCTGTCGCTGGTGCTGGCGATCCTGATGCTGCCCGTGATGCAGGCCTCGGGCATCTCGCAGGACTTGTTGAAAATCGATCCGTTTTCGCTGTACGCCATCGTCGCTACCCTGGAGCAGGCCGTCATCGGTTTCGTCCTCGGCCTGGCCTTCCACTTCGCCATGTCGGTGATGTCGGTGCTCGGCTACCTGGTGTCGAGCCAGGTGGGTTTTTCCATGGCCGTCATGAACGATCCGCTCAACGGCACCTCGTCGGACGTGATCACGGGTCTGCTCACCATCATGTGCATGATCGTGTTTTTTGCCATCGACGGCCATCTGGTGCTGACGGGCGTGATCGGCGCCAGTTTCAAGGCCTGGCCCGTGGGGCAGGGCTATGCCCCGCTGCTGCTGCAGACGGTGGCCTACAACGTGGCGTGGATCTTCGCCGCCGCCATGCTGCTGGCCTTGCCCATCGTCTTTTCCACCATGGTGGTGCAACTGGGCTTCGGCTTCCTGAACCGCGTGGCGCCGTCGCTGAACCTGTTTTCGCTGGGTTTTTCCATGATCACCGTGTTCGGCCTGCTGATGCTGGCGCAGATCGTGCGCTTTATTCCCGAGCACTACATCGCCATGACCAATCGCGTGCTCGACATGATCGCCGAACAGATGCGGGTGGCCCATGGCGGATAACAGCACCGGCGACAAGACCGAAAAGGCGTCACAGCAAAAGCTGAAGAAGTCGCGCCAGGAAGGGCAGGTGGTGCGCTCGCGCGACCTGTCGACGGCGCTGGGCATCCTGATCAGCATGAAGCTGTTCGTGTTTCTGCTGCCTTCTTATCTGGATACCTTCCGCGGACTGTTCGCCATGGCTTTCATGCCGCTCGACAGCAAGGGCGCGCTCGACAATGCCATGTCGATGGCGTTTACCACCTCGGTGGGCTTGCTGATCAAGATGATCGTGCCGCTGTTTTGCGTGCCCCTGTTTGTCGTGCTCGGCTCCTTGATTCCCGGCGGCTGGGTCATCAGCGGCAAGAACTGGATGCCGAAGATGGAGCGCCTGAGCCCGGCCAAGAATCTGGGCCGCCTGGTGTCGCCCAAGCATGGCTTTGAATTCGGCCTGTCCATCGCCAAGGCCGGCGTGCTGGGCATGGTGATCGTGCATGTCTGCCGTTCCAGCCTGACGCAGTACGTGGACTTGCAACACCGGCCCCTGCAGCAAGCCATGCTCGATGGCTCGGCGCTGATGCTCGACGGCTTGATGGCCCTCATTTCCGTCTTCATCCTGTTTGCCATCATCGACGTGCCAGCGCAGGCGTTCTTTTTTTCCCGCGACCAGCGCATGAGCAAGCAGGACGTCAAGGAAGAGCATAAAAGCAGCGAAGGCCGGCCCGAAGTGCGCCAGCGCATCCGCCAGTTGCAGCAGCAGATCGGCCGGCGCAGCGTGCGCAAGACCGTGCCCGACGCCGACGTGGTGATCGTCAACCCCGAGCATTACGCCGTTGCATTGAAGTATGACCAGGACCGCGCCGAGGCGCCGTTTGTCGTTGCCAAGGGCGTCGACGAGATGGCGCTGTATATCCGGCAAGTGGCGAAGGAACACCATATTGAAACGCTGGAGTTGCCGCCGCTGGCGCGCGCCATCTACAACACCAGCCAGGTACAGCAGCAGATTCCCGTGCAGTTGTACCAGGCCGTGTCGCAGGTGCTCAACTACATACTGCAACTGAAAGCATTCCGGTCCGGGCAGCGTGCTGCCCAGCCCGTATTACCCACCGAGATGGCCGTGCCATCTCATTTGAGCGAGGTAGTCCCTTCATGAATTTCCTGAACCGCGTGGTTGCCGAAATGCGCCGCCACAAGTTCGCCACGCCGCTGTTCCTGCTGGTGATCCTGGCAATGATCATCCTGCCGCTGCCGCCGGTGCTGCTCGATATCTTGTTCACTTTCAACATCGTGCTGGCTCTGATCGTCATCCTGGTCAGCGTGTCGGCCAAGCGACCGCTCGATTTCTCCGTCTTCCCGACGGTGATCCTGGCCACCACCATGCTCAGGCTGACGTTGAACGTGGCGTCGACGCGCGTGGTGTTGCTGCACGGCCATACGGGCGCGGACGCGGCCGGTAAGGTGATCGAGGCCTTCGGTAACGTGGTGATCGGAGGTAACTTCGTCGTCGGTATCGTGGTCTTCGTGATCTTGATGATCATCAACTTCGCCGTCGTCACCAAGGGTGCCGAGCGTATTTCCGAAGTGTCCGCGCGCTTTACCCTCGATGCCTTGCCGGGCAAGCAGATGGCCATCGACGCCGACCTGAACGCCGGCCTGATCAACCAGGAAAAAGCCCAGCTGCGCCGCAAGGACGTGGCCGCTGAAGCCGATTTCTATGGCGCCATGGACGGCGCGTCGAAGTTCGTGCGCGGCGATGCCGTCGCCAGTATCCTGATCCTGATCATCAACATGGTCGGCGGCGTGGCCATCGGCTCGCTGATGCACGACCTGTCGTTCGGCGATGCTTTCCGTCAATACGCACTGCTGACCATCGGTGATGGCCTGGTGGCGCAGATCCCGGCGCTGCTGCTGTCGGCCGCGGCCGCCATCCTGGTGACCCGTATCAGCGATTCGGGCGACTTCGAACAGCAAGTGGCGGGTCAGGTGCTGACTTCGCCAACGGTGATCTTCAGCGCGTCCGGCATGATGGTGGCGCTGGCCTTGATTCCGGGCATGCCGTGGTTCATGTTCATGACCTTTGCCGGCGTGCTGGCCTTCGTGGCATGGCGCCTGACCAAGCGCGTGAAGGGGCCCGATACGGCCGACATGGCGGCCATCGAGGCGGCCTTGCGCGAGGACAAGCCTGCCGAGATGGAGTGGCAGCAACTGCCTGCCGTGCAACCGCTGATGGTGATGCTCGGCTATAAACTGGTGGGCATGGTGGATAAAACACAAGGCGAACCCTTGACCAAGCGCGTCAAGGGCGTGCGCCAGAGCCTGTCCGAATCGATGGGCTTGCTGCTGCCGAACATCGGCGTGCGCGACGACCTGGCCCTGAAGCCGTCGCAGTATGCCATCGTGCTGTCGGGCACCGTGGTGGCGCAGGCGGAAGTGCAGGCCGACCGCCTGATGGCGATCCCGTCGCCGAACGTGTATGGCCAGCTCGATGGCATTCCCGGCATCGAACCGGCCTACGGCATGCCCGTCACCTGGATCGAGCCCGGTGAAAAGGCGCATGCGCTGGGCCTGGGCTACCAGGTCATCGAAGCGCCCAGCGTGATCGCCACGCACTTGTCGAAGATGGTGCGCGAATACTTGCCGGAACTGTTCCGCCACGAAGACGTCTCGAACATGATGGAGCGCCTGACGGCCCTGTCGCCCAAGCTGGCCGGCGCGCTGGACAAGGCCCTCACGCACACGCAAATGCTGCGCGTGTTCCGCGTCTTGCTGGCAGAAAACGTGTCACTGAAGGATATCGTGCCCATCGCCACCACCTTGCTCGACAGTTCGGAAACTACCAAGGATCCGATCCTGCTGGCGGCCGAGGTGCGCTGCGCGCTGCGGCGCCAGATCGTCAGCGGCCTGTTTGGCCAGAAGATGGAAATGCAGGCGTTTAACCTTGGTGGCGAGCTGGAAAACATGCTGCTCGGTTCGCTGAACCAGGCGCGCCAGTCCGGCAAGGTGACCCTGGATAATTACCCGATCGACCCGCACCTGCTGTCGCAACTGCAGGTGAACATGCCGGTGGCGCGCGAGCAGATGAAGCAGCAGGCCACGCCGCCGCTGCTGCTGGTGCTGCCGCAGATCCGTCCGCTGCTGGCCCGCTATGCGCGCCTGTTCGCGCCGGGCCTGCATGTGCTGTCGTATAACGAAATCCCGGAAAACCGCGAAGTGAGCATCATCGGCACGGTGGGATAAAATGAAAAACGGCGCTGCGGGCGCCGTTTTTTTATGCTGTATCAATTCTGTTGTATCAATCTTGCCGCATCAATCCTGCTCGTCGATGGGCGGCAGCAGCTCGTGCTCCTGGCCGTCGGCCAGCAGCAGCACGGTGCGGCCTTGCGCCGTTTCTTCCTCATCGCCATAGTCGTAACCGAGCGGCGCCGCCACTTCCTTCGAGACGATGATGGGCTCCTCTTCGGCTTCGGCGGCGTGTGCCGCAGGCGCTTCGGGATCGGCCGCCACTTCCGCTTCCGGCTGCGTCAGCAGCAGCGCCACTTCGGCCATGGCGCGGAACAGGGACAGCGACAGCGAGGCGGCGCCCGCCTGCATCGGGTAATTGCCATGCACGCGCTGCGCGTGCAACTGGCGGTTCAGGCGGCAGCGCAGCACGCGCAAGCCCGCGCGCCGCACGGCGGCGGCAATCTCGGGCAGGGCCAGGCGCAAGTGGCGCAGCGCGGCTTCCTCGTCGGCCGCCAGTTCCAGCAGCACGCCGTCGCCGGACGGTTCCATCTGGATTACCACCCGGCCGATGCCGGCAATCAGCAGTTCGACGCGCAGCGCCACCTTGCCGCGCCGCCTCGGCGTTGCCTCTTCGTCTTCGTCGCTGGCCAGTACGCGCAGCAGCAGGCGCTGGCCGCCCCAGCCATACACGGCAAAGCGCCACGCTTCGCTGTCGACCGTCAACGGTGGACGGGCACCTTCGCGCAGCAGGGCCGGTTGCTGCTCGGCCATGAACAGGTTGCCCGGCACATGCTGGCCGCGCGCCTGTTCCTGCAGGGCGGCGTATTGCTCGCCATACGTCTTGACCATCACGCGCCACGAGGCGGCCAGCTGCGCCGCGTCGGGCGGCTGCCAGACCAGCTGGCGCGTGAAGAACAGTTGATTGACCTGCATGGCGCTGCTGTCGCGCGGCATGGCGCCGCCCGTACCATCGGCATTCGGTTTGATCAGGGATGCCAGGCTATCCTGGCCTTTTTGCGCCAACTGGGCGGGCAGGGTGCCGGCGTCGGGCGCGGGTGCCATGTAGGGCCCGATGGGCACCAGCGGCTGCACCACGCCCGGTGTCATCGGCGTAGCAGGGCTGACGTCGAAGCGCTGGGTAATCAGGGGCAGGGGATTGCCTGCGGACACACGCTCTATCGCCATTGCTGCTCCTCCCGCATGGGATGAATAAAAAAAAGCCAACTGCTTGCGCAGTTGGCTCTGGTCGGCCTGACCTGAGCCAGGTCAGGACGCGCTTACTATTATTGCAGCAGGGACATGACCATCGAGGACATGCTGTTGCTTTGTTTCAGCATGGCGGTACCAGCTTGCAGCAGCATTTGCGAAGCGGTCATGTTCGAGCTTTCGGTCGCGAAGTCGGTATCCATGATGCGGCCCGTTGCGCCGGCGGTGTTGGTGCTGACGTTGGCCAGGTTGGTGGCAACGTGGTCCAGACGGTTGCCAGCGGCGCCCAGTGCCGAACGGGTCGTGCCTACGGCGTCGATGGCTGCTTGCAGTTTGTCGATTGTCGCCGATGCCGAGCCTGCGGTCGTCAACTCAGCGCCACCGCCAGCGATTGCTGCACCGAACGAATTGTATTCTTTCGTTGCATTGGTCAGGGCAGCGTGCATTCCGGTCAGCTGGCCGGTCAAGTCCAGCCCCATGGTTTCCGTGGTCGACGCACCAATTTGGAAGTTCAGTGCTTTTGCGAATTTTCCATCAACGGAAGAAAGGCTTGCTGCGTTTGAGTAATTCAGCGCGGCTGCCGCAGCGGCCGTCGATGCCTTCGATTTCACATCTGCTGCTGCCAGCAAGTTGGCTTTGGCGTTGGTGTCAGCGGCCAGTGTTGCATTGGTTGGTGCCGCGTTGGACAGACCCAATGCAGTGTTATAGTTGGTTTGTGCAGTGCCAAGATCAGTAATATCTGTTGCTGAAATTACGGCCGCCGAATTGGAACTGGCGGATGCTTGGCTGATCTGGGAAGCGGATGCTTTGGCAGTCATTAATTTTGCACCACCGAAAGACGTATTGCCTACGATGTTGCTCAGCTCAGCGGTCAAAGTGTCGAACTCGGCTTGCATTGCAATCTTGTCGTCGCCCGTAGCCGAACCGTCAGCCGCTTGCGTGGCCAAGTCTTTCATGCGGACCAGGATGTTGACGGTTTCGCCCAGCGCGCCGTCGGCGGTCTGGATCATCGAGGTGGCGTTTTGCGTGTTGCGCATGGCCATGGCCATACCGCTGGTTTGTGCTTTCAGGCGGGTTGCAATTTGCAGGCCGGCAGCATCATCCATTGCCGAATTGATGCGGTAGCCTGTGCTCAGGCGCGTCATCGAAGTCGACAGGGATTGTTGGGTTTTCGAGATCGAAGATTGGGCGGACAGGGCCGCTGCGTTGGTGTGAAGGCTCAGCATGAAAGATACTCCAGTTGTTTGGTTACGGTGCGGAGCAGCATTTTTGCGCTCTCCCTAGTACAAGACGACCGTTGCTTCGAGAAAATTAAATTCTTTGAAGAAATTTTTTAAAATAAGTGCTTTTTTTTGAAATTTCCATCTGATGAGGAAAAATACGCGTCATCAGTGACTGCTGACGGTTGCGTCCTCGAAGGGACTTCCAGCACGCCGAAATCATGTCTGTACATCTGCTGTGCCAGCGTATATTGAGGCTTGCCTGTAACTGACAGTGGCTTCTGCATGCCGACCCAGCGTTTGCAGGATATCTCCCACGTCGTGGTGTAACTGCGCGTCATCAGGCACCAACGCAAGGGCATTGCGATAACTTTCCAGTGCACCTTCTGACTCGCCCATCATGGCCAGCGTGTTGCCAAGGTTTGCATGTGCTAGGGCATTGGACGGTTCGACAAGCAGAGCACTGCGAAAACTATGGACCGCCTCTACGGTCTTTCCCGTGGCGTGCTGGGCGCTACCCATGTTGATATATGCCTCAGCAAAAGCTGGTTCAAGGTCGAGTGCGCGCAGATAGCACTGGATGGCACTGTCGTAATTACTGATTCCGAACCAGGCATTACCCAGGTTGAATTGTGCTTGGGCATCTTGTGGTGCCAGTTGCACAGTGCGTTGCAGCGAGGGCAGCGCATCTTTGCCTAGTACTTGCAGCGATGTACCCAGAATGCTCCAGGCAATACTGGACTCCGGGTATTGCTCGACCAGCGCCTGAGCGGCATGTTCGATCTCCGTATGGCGGCCAGCATCATATAGTTCAAAAATATAATCAGTTTCTTTTTGCGTAGGCATGCTGCTCGTGGAGTCTTTGCTGGCGCGGGCGCGCGCCAGCAAAGCCCGCAAGTCAGCGTTGTCCTGGCCTCGTTCGATGGCATCGCAGAGAACACTTATTGCCGCTTGGACCTGATCTGTTTGCATCAGTGCCTGCGCATATGAAAGGTAAAACTGGTTTTCATCCGGCCTGGCAGTCAACGCAGTACGCAGATACGGCAAGGCATCGTTGTGAAAGCCCAGTTGTCCGGCCAGCAGGCCCATATTGTGGTTCGCGATTGCATGCTCTGAGTGGCTATGGATAATGGCAAGATACAGCGTTTCGGCTTCGACAAGACGTCCTGCTTGGTGATGTTCAATTGCAAGAACGAGCGCTGCATCGCTATTGACATCATGTAACGCCTTGAGACTGATGGCGCGCTCCATGAGCGAGCTTTGCTGTGGATTTGCTTCAAATGATACGCGTGGTAAGTTTGCGCACCAGTGTTGCCAGATCGTGCGCAGGGCATCATCCACGCCAGCGGCAATCAGTGCTGGCTGGCCTATGGGAGAATTTTTCATGCGCGTGCGCAGGGTGCCCCGCAATGTAATGAGGCGCGCGATATCCTTTGATATTGACTTCCCTTTTTGCAAGAAATCTTCGGCATCAACCGCAATGAAGTCGGTCAGGTCGGCGTATTCAAGTATTGTCGCGCCGATCCGACTGGCTAAGGTCGCGCCCGTCATGGTAAGGGTTGGCACTCCCATCCATAAGGCATGACAGGTAGTAGTGCCGCCTGGGTAGGGGAAAGTATCCAGGCAGACATCTACAAGTCGATGCATCGCCAAGTAGTCGCCGATGTCGCTGCGCGTAAAAAAGCTCAGCCTTTCTGCTCCTATGCCTTCACTTGCAAACCAGTCGCGCAGCTTGTTAACGACATGCTCGCTTGACATGCCTGCAATTAGCATTTTGGCATCTGGAACTGCGCGCAGCAAAGTAGACCAGAGTGCAATGACTTCGCGACTAAGTTTGTTGGCCCTGTTGAAACTGCCAAACGTGATATGTCCATGGTTGACGGCAGGCATTGGACTGACGGGCGGCGCCATGGGCGACGGCAGGAAGGGGGCGCACGCAGGCAAGCGTAATAACTTTTCAGTGAATTGATCGTCAAGCAACCCTGGCGGTGATGCAAAGCGGTCCGTCAGATAGTAATCCATGGCTTCCAGGCCAGTTGTTCCTGGATAACCGATCCAACTCAGTTGCAAGGGGGCCGGCTTGCGGGCGAAGGTCAGCAAACGATTCTGACCTGTGTGCCCAGACAGGTCGATTAATATATCTATTTTGTCGTCGACGATTTGCTGTGCCAGTTCCGCATGCGATAAATGGTAAATTTGGTGCCATGTAGTCACCAGTGTGCGCAAGTACCTGGAAACTTCGTCGTTCCGTTTGCTGTTGTAATAGACCAGCATTTCAATGCCTTGTGCGTGTTGTAGGTGTTCCATTACTGGTGTAATAAAACTGGCTACCGCATGGTCGTTCAAATCTGCCGAAACGAAGCCGACACGCAATCGCCGTAATGGGTCACGATCATTGACATGCTCTGGCCAATCGGCCCGCAAAGAGGTTTCAAACTGTCTGCCGAAACGTCGATGCTCGGAATATAACTGCTTCGCGCTCAACGACCCGCTATGACTCAAAGAGAACAATAAATTGCTGTGTACATACTCCCAGCCTGGATTTATTTGCAATGCCAAACGACAATGTTGTATCGCTTCATTGGTCCGTCCCAGAATGTTCAGGACCGCGCCGATATTGATATGAGCCTGAGAGTCGTTTGGATTGAGCGCTATGGTGTGGAAGTTACTCTCTAATGACTCTTCGTAGCGCCCCAAATTTACCAGGCAAGTACCAATATTGCAATGTGCATCGACCGCACGTGGTTCGATTTTCACTGCTTTTCTGAAGTTTTCCAAGGCAGCCTCTGTTTGCCCCTGTGCTTGCTGTACTGAGCCGATGTTGTTGTAAGCAACTGCGCTAAGGGGATTAAGCTCCAGTATTTTCTGGTAAGCCGCCAATGCCTCGTCCATCTGCCCATTCGCTTGAAGCAACATCCCCAGGCTGATATGAATGCTCTCATTATCTGGTTCAAGCAATACTGCGGCCTGGTATATGGCAGTCGCTTGAGCACTGCGCTTGGTATCTCGCAAAAGCTCACCGTAGCGAAATAACATCAATGCTGACAATGGATTCAATTCAATGGCGCGCAGGTAAGCTTCTTCTGCTTCATCGAACTGGTCGATTTCCCTCAGTAGATTCGCCATGTTGAAATAGATGTTTGCGTCATCCGGTCGCGTTGCCAGCGCACTACGGCAGTGCGCCACTTCAGCTTTGATGGCTTTGTACTGCTTGTTTGCTGCTTGTCGTGTTTTCGGAGAGATTCGCACTGTTGCTATATAGGTCGCTGGCATGGGAAATAGTAGGAGGCTGTATTGGTAACGATTACTCAGAAAGCTATCATGCTTAAAGCAGACGCTGTACTGGCAGGCTTCTGGTTTTTGATAAACAGGTTGAACTGACGGGCACCGCAGGTTGAAGCCATTTGCGATGTGTTCAGCCGTGCAAGCCTGTGCTTTAGCTTATCTGTAAAAAAGGTGCTGTACACGATATGATGCGTGAGTGGTTACACCGTGCCAGGCCCCGCCATGCTGAAAAGCCGTCATTGAAGAGGGCCGCGCCTTTCGGTGATATTGCGTTACCTGGTCTGGTAAAAACAGCAAGTCCATAATGGGGGCTCATTCAAGCTTGCTCGTCGGCCGGTTTGACAAGCTCTTCCATGGCGCTTGCCTCGAACGAAATTGGCTGATCGCTGGCACACCAACGTTGCCACATATGACGCAGGGCGACTTCCAGCCCCTGGGTAATCTTGTCGGGCCGCCCGCTGGCCGCGTTGCGCATCCGTTCGCGCATTTCCAGGCGAATGCCGGCAAGCCGGCCGGGATCGCTGGCGTGCGCCACTCCTTTGGCGAGGAACTCTTCTTCTCCGTGGGCGATGAAATCCTGCAATCCCGCATCCGACAGGATGGCGGCACTGGCGTAGCCTGGCAAGGTGGAACCCACCATGGTCAATGTGGGCACACCCATCCACAAGGCGTGAAAGCAGGTGGTGCTGCTGGTGTACGGGTAGGTGTCGAGGCAGAGGTCGACCTGGCTGTGCAATGCCAGGTAATCGTGCATATTGGTGTAGCCATGAAACGTCAGCCGGTCCGCGTCGATGCCCTCGCGGGCAAACCACGAACGCAGCCTGTCGCTGGCCTGCTTGTTGGGCATAGCCGCGAGCAGCATTTTTGCCTCTGGCACCATGCGCAACAATGCGGCCCAACGGGCGATAACACCACGGCTCAGTTTGCCAGCCCGATTGAAGCTGCCAAAAGTGATGTAGCCATTTTCGATCGCCGGTGCCGGGCTGATCGCAGGCGCTTCGGGAGATGGCAGAAAAGGCGCGGTAGCAGGCAAGCGCACCAACTTCTCGGTGAACTGGTTGTCAAGCTCACCGGGCGGTGAAAAATAGCGATCCGTCAGAAAATAATCCATCGCCTGCAAGCCTGTGGTGCCTGGGTAACCGATCCAGCTGAGCTGCAGCGGTGCCGGCTTGCGCGCAAAAGTGGGCAGGCGATTGAAGCCGGTATGGCCCGACAGGTCGATCAGGATGTCGATCGCGTCACTGGTGACCAGTTGCGCCAGCTCCGCATGGCTCAGTTTTTCAACCTGGCGCCAGACCGCGAACAGGCCGTGCAGGTGCCGGCTGACATGGTCGTCGTGAAAGCTGTTGGCGTAGGCCACGATTTCCACTTGCCGGGATTGACTCAAGCATTCGAGGATGGGCGTGATGAAATTTGCCACCGGGTGGTTGTGCAGGTCGGCTGAAACAAAACCGATGCGCAGCGTGCGCTCGGGATCACGTACATTGGTATGCTGCGGCCAGGAGGCGCGCAACGGCGCCTCGAAATGCTCGGCATACTTCAGGTGTTCGGCAAACAGGGTGGCCGCGTCGATGTCCTGGCTATGCGTCAGGTAGAACAGCAGGTTGCTGTGCAATTCATCCCAGTCCGGGTTGATCTTCAGTGCTTTGCGGCAATGCACGATGGCTTGGTCGATACGGCCCAGGCGGCTCAATGCGTCACTGATATTGACATACGCCCTGCGGTGATGCGGATCGAGTTTGACCACGGTTTCAAAACTGTTGACGGCTTCGCTCAGGCGGCCCATCTCCATCAGGCAAGTGCCCAGGTTGACATGCGCGGCGGTCGATTTTGGCCCCAGCTTCACGGCGCGCCGGCAGCTTTCCAGCGCGGCTTCGCGCTGTCCCATATCGTTCAGGGCGGCGGCGATATTGCTGTGGGTGACAGGATTGTCCGGTGCCAGCAGGGCCACTTGCCGGAAGGACGCCAGCGCCGCCTCCAGTTGGCCGTCTTCCTGCAGGGCCATGCCGAGGTTGTTGAGGGCGTCGATATTATTGGGTTCCAACAGTAGCGCCGCCTGGTAGATGGCGATGGCCGGCTCCTTGCGCCGGGTTTCACGCAACAGGTCGGCGTAATGCAGCATGGGTGCGGCGAGCGAGGCGTCGAGCGCGATCGATTGCCGGTACGCGCTTTCGGCCTCGGCCGTTGCGCCGAGCGCATGCAAGCTGCGTCCCAGGCCATGGTAGTGTGCCGCGTTTGCCGTCGGCAACGCCGTGGCGTTGCGATAGCTGGCCGCCGCCTGCGCATTGCGATCCAGCCGGAACAGTACATTGCCCATGCCGCCATGCGCCATGGCGTTTTCAGGATCCATTTCCAGCGCTGCCGCATAGCTTTGCAGTGCCGCATCCGGCCGGTTCAGGGCGACGTGCACGTCGCCCAGCTTGCGATGAATGTCGGCTGCGCCCGGTTCCAGTGTCAGCGCCTGGCGATAGCTCGACTGCGCCAACTGAAATTGTTGCTGCGCCACCAAGACATCGCCCTTGCCACGATGCGCCATGGCCAGCGCGGGATCGATGTCCAGCGCGCCGCCATAGCATTCCGCGGCTTCCTTCAGATGCCCTTGCGCTTGCAGCACGTCGCCCAGGCGGCTGAGCGCCTCGGCAAAGGCTGGCGCCAGTTCCAGGGCGCGCATGAAATATGGCATGGCCAGGTCGGGATGGCCGCCATCCATATGGGCATTGCCCAGGTGAAGATGGGCTTCGGCGTCGTCGGGTGCCAGTTCCACCGTCTTCTGCAGGGCCGGCAAGGCGTCCTTGCCCTGCAGCCGCAAGGCCATGCCCAGCACGCTCCAGGCCAGCGCCGACATGGGGCAGGCGTCCACCATGGCGCGTGTCGCCTCCTCCATCTGGAGTTGCTCACCGCTTTCATACAGGCGAACGATGTGATCGATTTCCTGTTGACTCGGCTGTTGAACGTCGCTCGGCGGCGATGTTGCGGGATCGGTAGCGTGCATGAGAGGAGGGGAGAGTGTATGCCACCTTCGATTGTAACGGTTGGCAGTGCTTTGTAGAAACATCTTCTTCAGAAAGTTCAGTTTGAAAAAAATGGCGTGGACATCTTGCGACGTCCACGCCATTCTACCTCGCTGCTTGCCAGGAATCAGTAGCTTACATATTCGGATAATTCGGTCCGCCGCCGCCTTCCGGCGTCACCCACACGATGTTTTGCGTCGGGTCCTTGATGTCGCAGGTCTTGCAGTGCACGCAGTTCTGCGCATTGATCTGCAGGCGTTCGGCGCCGTCGTCATTCTTCACGAACTCGTACACGCCGGCGGGACAGTAGCGCGCTTCCGGACCCGCATACATGGCCAGGTTGACGTCGACGGGCACGCTGGCGTTCTTCAACGTCAGGTGGATCGGCTGGTCTTCCGCGTGGTTGGTGTTCGAGATGAAGACGGACGACATCTTGTCGAACGTCAGCTTGCCATCGGGTTTCGGATACACGATCTTTTTCGACTGGGCCGCCGGTTTCAGGCATTCGTGGTCGCCATGCGTATGGTGCAGGGTCCATGGCGCCTTGCCACGGAAGAGGAGCTGGTCGACGGCCGTCATCACGCTGCCCAGGTACAGGCCTTTCGACAGCCAAGGCTTGACGTTGCGCGCCACGTGCAGCTCTTCATGCAGCCAGGATTGTTCAAACGCAATCGGATAGCTGGCCAGTTCGTCGTGCTGGCGCTGTTCGCCCAGCGCGCCAAACGCCGCTTCGGCCGCCAGCATGCCGCTCTTGATGGCGGCGTGGCTGCCCTTGATGCGGCTCATGTTCAGGAAACCTGCATCGCAGCCGATCAGCGCGCCGCCGGCGAACACGAGCTTTGGCAGCGACTGCAGGCCGCCGGCCGTGATCGCGCGCGCGCCGTACGAGATGCGCTTGCCGCCTTCGAAGAACTTGCGGATTTCCGGATGCGTTTTATAGCGCTGGAATTCCTCGTAGGGAGACAGGTACGGGTTTTCGTAGTTCAGTCCCACCACATAGCCGACCATCACCTGGTTGTTTTCCAGGTGGTACAGGAAGGAGCCGCCATAGGTCTTCGCGTCCAGGGGCCAGCCCGTCGAGTGGATCACCAGGCCTGGCTGGTGCAGGGCAGGGTCGATTTCCCACAATTCCTTGATGCCGATGCCGTACGATTGCGGATCCTTGCCGGCGTTCAAGTCGTACTTGGCCATCAATTGCTTGCCCAGGTGGCCGCGCGCGCCTTCGGCGAACAGGGTGTACTTGGCGTGCAATTCCATGCCCAGCTGGAAGTCGGGACCCGGTTCGCCATCGCGCTTGACGCCCATATTGCCGGTCGCCACGCCTTTCACGGAGCCGTCGTCGTTGTAGAGGATTTCCGCGGCAGGGAAGCCGGGGAAGATTTCCACACCCAGGTTTTCCGCCTGCTGGCCCATCCAGCGCACCACATTGCCCAGCGAGACGATGTAGTTGCCATGGTTTTCAAAGCAGGCCGGCACGGCGAAGTTCGGCGTTTTGTACGCTTTGGTTTCCGTCAGGAACAGGATGCGGTCTTCCGTCACTGCCGTGTTCAGGGGCGCGCCCAGTTCTTTCCAGTTCGGTATCAGTTCGGTCAACGCTTTCGGGTCCATGATGGCGCCGGACAGGATATGCGCGCCCAGTTCGCCGCCTTTTTCCAGCACGCAGACGGACACTTCCTGGCTCTTTTCAGCGGCCAGCTGCTTCAGGCGGATGGCCGCCGCCAAGCCTGCGGGGCCACCGCCGACGATCACCACGTCATACTCCATGGTCTCGCGCGGTCCGTACTGTTCAACTAAGTTATTAGGCTGTGTCATGGTCTCGATTGTTAGTCACTAAATGGGTGGGTGAGGAATCTTCGAATAAATTTAAGCACGAGTGTGCTTGTTTTTGGCGAGGATTGCAACTTTGGCGCCATTTTGCGTGACATTGCCCCTCGCCGCAATCTAAATCCGGCCATTTTGTGTAATGATGGCGTTTACCTTTGCTCAAGTGTGACGCAGGGTATTTTGCCCCTGTGCCAGTGGCACGGTGTAAAGTGTTATCTAAAACAAAACAGGAGTAGCTCGTGGGCATAGAAGTCAATTTCGAGGGCAAGATTGCCCTGATTACCGGCGCATCGAGCGGCCTCGGCGCGCGCTTTGCGAAAGTGCTGGCCCAGGCGGGCGCGCAGGTCGTGCTGGCGTCGCGCCGCACCGAACGCCTGAAGGAATTGCGCGCCGAAATCGAAGCCGATGGCGGCGCCGCGCACGTGGTGTCGCTCGACGTGACCGACTTCGCCAGCATCAAGTCGGCCATCGCGCATGCGGAAACGGAAGCGGGGCCCATCGATATTCTCGTCAACAATTCCGGTGTCTCCACCACGCAACGCCTGGTCGACGTCACGCCCGAAGATTACTCGTTCGTGATGGACACCAACCTGCGCGGCTCGTTCTTCGTGGCCCAGCAAACGGCCAAGCGCATGATCGCGCGCGCCAAGGGCGACCCGAAGAAACAGCACCGCATCATCAATATCGCCTCGATGGCGGGCTTGCAAGTGCTGCCGCAGATCGGCGTGTATTGCATGAGCAAGGCCGGCATGGTGCACATGACGCGCGCCATGGCCGTGGAGTGGGGCAAGTATGGCATCAACACCAACGCCATCTGCCCCGGCTACATTTCCACCGAGATCAATGAAGATTATTTTGCCACCGAGCAGGGCAAGAAGCTGATCGAGATGCTGCCGAACAAGCGTCCGGGCAAGCCGGAAGATCTGGACGGGCTGCTGCTGTTGCTGGCGGGCGAGGATTCGCACTTTATCAACGGCGCGATCATTTCCGCAGACGGTGGCATGAGCACGTTTTAATCCCCGCGCTGAAACCGGCAGTTGCGGCCCCTAGCGCTGCAGCTGCAGTCCCACCAGCTTGTGCACCAGCTCGGATGAGGTCGCGGCGGCGAATTTGCGCATCAGCTTGGCGCGGTGCATTTCCACCGTGCGGGGGCTGAGGTCGATCTGGCGGGCGATGACCTTGCTGGTCTTGCCTTCCACCAGCAGCGCGGCGATTTCACGCTCGCGCGGGGTCAACTGGGCCGTCACGGGACGTTTCTCGCTGACATCCTCGAACGTCCAGATGCCCGCGCCCAGTGGCTGGCCCGGCAGCATGGCGTGGCCCGTCACATGGCACCAGAACAATTCACCATTACTGCGGCGCATGATGCGCTCGTCCGAATAGCGGCCCTTGGTGTTCATGATGGGGATGATGCGGTCACCCGTGCGCAGGAATTCGTCGTGCGTGGGGTAGAGTACTTCGAAGGACTGGTCGTCGAGCTGGGCGCGCGCATAGCCGAACATGGATGCCAGCGCCTCGTTGCAGCTGCGCATGATGCGGTTTTCCGACATGCACATGCCCACGGGCGCGTGCAGGAAGATGCTTTCATAATCGATGGCTGACGCGGCGTTCATCTGATACGTATCACTCTCACAGGGGGATTGCTGGCACGGCGCCGGTAGTTCTACGGTATTGTACTTTCCACTCGCGTATTTTATGCTGAGTCGCTGCCTGAGTCATGGACTCAAGACCAAAGCTTAACAAAAGATAGAGGGACACCCATGAATAAAGTTTATCCTGACGCCGCCTCGGCGCTGGCCGGTATCGTCCAAGATGGCCAGACCATCGCCGTCGGTGGCTTCGGCCTGTGCGGCATTCCCGAAGCCCTGATCGGCGCCTTGCGCGATTCGGGCGTGACGGGCCTGACGGCCATTTCCAACAACGCCGGCGTGGACGGCTTCGGCCTGGGCCAGTTGCTCACCACGCGGCAGATCAAGAAAATGATCGCCTCCTACGTGGGCGAAAACAAGGAATTCGCGCGCCAGTACCTGGCCGGCGAACTGGAACTGGAATTCACGCCGCAAGGCACCTTGGCAGAGAAACTGCGCGCCGGTGGCGCCGGCATTCCCGCCTTCTTCACCAAGACGGGCGTGGGCACCATCGTTGCCGACGGCAAGGAACTGCGCGAATTCGATGGCGAACAATACGTGATGGAACGCAGCCTCGTAGCTGACGTATCGTTGGTGAAAGCCTACATGGCCGACCGCGCCGGCAATTTGGTTTACCGCAAGACGGCGCGCAATTTCAACCCGAACGTGGCCATGGCCGGCAAGATCACCATCGTCGAAGTGGAAAAACTGGTCGAAGTGGGCGAAATCGATCCGGATCAGGTGCATACGCCGAGCATCTTCGTGCACCGCATCGTGGTCAACGCGAACCCGGAAAAACGCATCGAGCAGCGCACCGTGCGCGCCGACTAAATACAAGATTGGGAGATGATCATGGCTTGGACACGTGACGAAATGGCCGCGCGCGCGGCAAAGGAATTGCAGGATGGCTTTTATGTGAACCTGGGCATTGGCTTGCCGACCCTGGTGGCGAACTATGTGCCGGACAATATGGAAGTGTTTTTGCAGTCGGAAAACGGCTTGCTGGGCATCGGCCCGTTCCCCACCGACGCGGAAGTCGATGCCGACCTGATCAACGCCGGCAAGCAGACGGTGACGGCCTTGCCCGGCGCCGCCTACTTTAGCTCGGCTGACTCGTTTGGCATGATCCGCGGTGGCAAGATCAACTTGGCCATCCTGGGCGCCATGCAAGTGTCGGAAAAGGGCGACCTGGCGAACTGGATGATTCCAGGCAAGATGGTCAAGGGCATGGGCGGCGCGATGGACCTCGTCGCCGGCGTCAAGCGCGTCGTCGTGCTGATGGAGCACGTGGCCACGGCCAAGGATGGCACGACGTCGCATAAATTGCTGAAACAGTGCGACTTGCCGCTGACGGGCGTGGGCGTGGTGGACGTCATCATCAGCGACCTGGGCGTCATCGACGTGACGGAAAACGGCTTGAAGCTGGTGGAACTGGCGCCGGGCGTGACCAAGGAGCAAGTGCAGGCGGCCACGGGTGCCGAGCTGGATGTTTCGGCCGTATAAATGGCTTGTTGTATGGAATGAAAGGGCGGACAGCGATGTCCGCCCTTTTTTTATGCGCCCGCCTTGCCGCGCAAGCCATCCAGGCTGTAGGCGCCGGCGCCCGCAGCGGCGAAGTACAGGAAGGTGAAGCAGTACATCACGGCCATTTCGCCGCCGTTCAGGATCGGCAGGAAACCGTTTGGCGCGTGCGCCATGAAATAGGCGGCCGCCATCTGGCCCGACAGGATGAAGGCGACGGGGCGCGTGAACAGGCCCACCAGCAGCAAGCTGCCGCCGACCAGCTCGATGACGCCGGCCGCGCCCATCACGGACAACAGTTGCAAGCCATCGAACATGGCCACATGCGGCGCGCCGAACAGTTTTGCCGTGCCGTGCTGCAGGAAGAGGAAACCGAGGATGATGCGCAGCAGACCCAGCAAGCGTGGGGACCAGGTGGCGTAGAGGGCGGGCGAGAGGGACATGGCGTACTCCATTCAAAAAGTGGATGGTTCGGTGTCAGGCTTGCATTAACGCAATGTCATTATGCGGGAGCCTGGCGGCGAACAGGTGACAGCACTGTAATGGTTTTTTATTCATTGATCATCATGATAAATATTGATGCATGATTTACTGTTGGTTGATGATGCGATCAAACTTGCGCGCAATGCAAAAAGCCCCGAAGATCGCTCCGCGGGGCTTTTCAATATTGACTTACCGCTTACTTGACGATATTCACGCTCGGTGCGACGTAGGCGTCGTCGGTCGGGTGGGTGGGATTGGCCAACTCGCTGTGCAGCTTGTCCATGTCCAGTTCTTTTTCCCATTTCGACACGACGATGGTGGCCACGCCGTTGCCGACAAAATTGGTCAGCGCGCGGCATTCGCTCATGAAGCGGTCGATGCCCAGGATCAGCGCCATGCCGGCCACGGGAATCGTCGGCACCACGGCCAGGGTGGCGGCCAGGGTGATGAAGCCGGCGCCCGTGATGCCGGACGCACCTTTCGAGGTCAGCATCGCCACGCCCAGGATGGTCAGTTCCTGCCAGATGGTCAGTTCCGTGTTGGTCGCTTGTGCCACGAACAGGGCTGCCATGGTCATGTAGATGTTGGTGCCGTCCAGGTTGAACGAGTAGCCGGTAGGCACGACCAGGCCGACCACCGGTTTCGAGCAGCCCAGGCGCTCGAGTTTTTTCATCAGGGCCGGCAGTGCCGATTCCGACGAGCTCGTGCCCAGCACGATCAGCAGTTCTTCCTTGATGTACAGCAAGAAGCGGCCGATGGAGAAGCCCGTGTACTTGGCGATCAGGCCCAGCACGACGAAGACGAACAGGAAGCAGGTCAGGTAGAACGAACCCATCAGTTTAGCCAGCGGGATCAGCGAAGCCAGGCCGTATTTGCCGATGGTGAAGGCCATCGCGCCGAACGCGCCGACGGGAGCGACTTTCATGATGATGTTGACCATGCCGAAGATGGCATGCGACAGGTCGTCGATCAGCTTGGTGACCGGACGGCCGCGCTCGCCCAGCAGGGACAGCGAGAAGCCGAACAGGATGGCGATCAGCAGCACTTGCAGGATGTCGCCCTTGGCGAACGCATCGACGAAGGTCTTCGGGATGATGTTCATCACGAAGTCGACGGTGCTCATGCCTTCGGCGTGCGTGTATTGCGCGATCGACTTGGCGTCCAGGTGGGCCGGATCGGCATTGAAGCCGGCGCCTGGTTTGAGGATGTTAGCAACCAGCAAGCCGATGGCCAGCGCGAAGGTGGAGACCACTTCGAAGTACAGCAGCGCCTTGCCGCCTACGCGGCCGATCTTCTTGACGTCCTGCATGCCGGCGATGCCGGAGACCACGGTACAGAAGATCACCGGGGCGATGATCATCTTGATCAGTTTGATAAAGCCGTCGCCCAGCGGTTTCATGTCGACGGCGTTCGATGGGTAGAACACCCCCAGCAGCACGCCTGCCACGATGGCGAACAGCACCTGGACATACAGGATTTTATAGAATGGTTTTTTCACGAGTGGTCTCCTCTTGCGGGTTGATGCTGCGATCATCCGCCCATTGCCGGGCCGGCTCAATTGTGGATAACCGCAGATATGCAGTTTCGCTATATCGGGTATTGCGCCATGGCGAAGGTGCCAGTGCTGTGCTGCGGCGCAGCATTTCAGCCGTGCGCTTGGAGCATTGCCCGCGCTGCGCTACACTGCCGTAGCGTCGCGCGCGGGACATCCCTTGGCAGGCAGAAAGCGGTGCTCTTTTTATATCAAATAAGGAAATCGCATGATCGAAGCCAGCATCAAGTCAGTGCAATGCATCTCGCCGGCGGGCTTGCACCGCATGTCGTATAAAGAGTGGGGTGCGCCCGATAATCCGAACGTGCTCGTCTGCGCCCATGGCGTGACGCGCGTGGCGGACGACTTCGACAACCTGGCACGCGCCATGGCCAGCGATTACCGCGTCATTTGCCCCGACGTGGTCGGGCGTGGGCGCTCGGGCTGGCTGGCCAATCCCCAGTTTTACCGCGTACCGCAATATGTGAGCGACATGGTGACCCTGCTGGCGCGCGTGCTGGCCAATGGCGAGCGCCAGACGGTGGACTGGTTCGGCACCTCGATGGGCGGCTTGATTGGCCTGGGCCTGGCATCGTTGCCGGACAGCCCGATCAGCAAACTGGTACTGAACGATATCGGCCCGACCCTGGCGCCGGAAGCCTTGCAGCGCATCGGCGACTACATTGGCCAGGACTTGCGTTTCGAAACCTTCGAGCAGGGCGCCAGGTTTGTGCGTGACGTGTCCGCCAGCTTCGGCCCGCACACGGACGCGGAATGGCATAAACTGGCGGTGGATGTGTTGCGTCAGGATAAGGATGGCCACTGGCGCCGCCACTATGATATGGGCCTGGCCATGCCGTTCCGTTCGGCCACGCCGGAATCGGCGGCCAGCGACGAAGCCATGCTGTGGGCCGCGTATGATGCCGTGCGCTGCCCCACCTTGCTGGTGCGCGGGTCGGAGTCCGATTTGCTGTCGCACGCGACGGCGCAGATCATGCTGGGCCGCGGCCCGAAGGCGCAGCTGGTGGAAATCGCCGGCGTGGGCCATGCGCCCACCTTCGTGCACGATGACCAGATTGCCATCGCGCGCAAGTTTTTGCTGGGCAAGTAATCATCAGTAACGCTGTACAGATTTTGAAACAACCGAAAGAAGAAGCATGGAAATTACACGACTGCACGTAGGCAAACGCCTCTCCGAAGTAGCCATACACAACAACACCATCTACCTGGCTGGCCAGATCGCCGAAGACACGACGCAAGATATCGTCGGCCAGACACGCGAAGTGCTCGGCCATGTCGACCGTTTGCTGGCGGAAGCGGGCAGCGACAAGACCTGCATCCTGTCGTGCCAGATCTACATTGCCGACATGAAAGACTTCGATGGCATGAATGAAGTATGGGATGACTGGGTCGCGTCCAGCCACACCCCGCCGCGCGCCACCGTAGAGGCGAAGCTGGCCAATCCGGCATGCCTGGTTGAAATCGTCATCATCGCTGCAGAGCGCTAGGTTATTTAGTTTTTCAGTTTATAAGGCAATACATGGTTTCCATCTCGGCCCCGAATAGCGTCACCTCGGAACAACTGGTAGAGGGCTTGAGTGCGCCGGACAGCGCGCGCGTGCTGGACGCGTTCGCGTATGCCACCGAAGCGTATGGCGACAAGCAGACCTTTGCCGGCCGTTCTGCGCTGGAATTCGCCATCGGCGTGGCCACCACCCTGGCTTTCCTGCGCAGCGATGCGGAAACGCGCATTGCCGGCCTGATGTTCGAGCTGACCCTGCTGGAGCCGGATACGGCGGCCGATATCGAGCCGCGCTTCGGCAAGCAGGTGTGCGACCTGGCGACAGGCGTGCGCCAGCTGATCCGTTTGCGCGCGCTGACCCAGGCGCAGCACGGCAGCGCTGCCGGTCGCGGCAAGAATGCGGCGCAGCAAGCCGTGGCCCAGGTGGAAACCTTGCGCAAGATGCTGCTGGCGATGGCTTCCGACATGCGTGTCGTGCTGGTGCGCCTGGCCGCTTGCGTGACGACCTTGCGTTACTTTGCCGAACTCAAGCTGTTCAACGAAATGACGCGCGAATACGGCAAGGAAACGCTGGATTTGTACGCGCCACTGGCCAACCGCCTCGGCATCTGGCAGTTGAAGTGGGAACTGGAAGATTTATCGTTCCGCTTCATCGAACCGGAAGCGTATAAACGCATCGCCAAGATGCTGGAAGAAAAGCGCATGATGCGCGAGGGCTTTGTTTCTTCGGCGATTCTGCGCCTGCAGACGGAACTGGCTGCAGCCGGTATTCAGGCGGAAGTGTTTGGCCGCCCAAAACACATTTACAGCATCTGGAACAAGATGCGCGGCAAGGAACTCGATTTCACGGCCCTGTACGATGTGCGCGCCTTCCGCGTCATCGTTTCCGACGTGAAAACCTGTTACACGGTGCTGGGCGTGGTGCACAATATCTGGACCCCCATCCCGAAAGAATTCGACGATTACATTTCGCGGCCGAAACCGAATGGCTATCAGTCGCTGCACACAGTGGTGACGGCCGAGGATGGCCGCCCGCTGGAAGTGCAAATCCGCACCAATGAAATGCACAGCTTTGCCGAATACGGCGTGGCCGCGCACTGGCGCTACAAAGAAGAGGGCGGCTCTAATTTTGCCGGCCAGAAATACGACGAAAAGATCGCCTGGCTGCGCCAGTTGCTGGCGTGGAAGACGGAAGTGGCCGACGCCGTCGTGGGCCAGGAAGAAATTCAGCGCGAATGGGTGGAAAAGCTCAAATCGGCCACCCTGGACGACCGCATCTTCGTCATGACGCCGCAGGCCAGGGTGCTGGAATTGCCCGTGGGCGCCACGCCCGTCGATTTTGCCTATCACTTGCACACGGACGTGGGCCACCGCTGCCGTGGCGCCAAGGTCGATGGCATCATGGTGCCCCTGAATACGCAATTAAAGAATGGCCAGACCTGTGAAATCATCACGGCCAAGGGCGCGCCGGGTACGGCCGGACCATCGCGCGACTGGCTGGGCGCCGGCTACGCCGTCAGCACGCGCACGCGCTCGAAGATCCGCGCCTGGTTCCACGCCATCGACATGCAGGAAACCCTGGCCCATGGCCGCGCGCTGGTGGAAAAATCCCTGCAGCGCGAAGGCAAGACGGCCGTCAATCTGGAAGCGCTGGCGCAAAAGCTGGGCTTTGCCAAAGTCGACGAGCTGTTCCTGTCGGTGGGCAAGGATGAATTCAGCCTGCGCCACGTGGAGCAGGCGCTGCACGACAATGGCGAAGTGGTGGTGCCGGAAGACGCTGTGCTGGTGGGAAAAAGCCGCGCGTCCAGCGTGGAGCAGGGCGCCAAGTCCGGCGTGCTGGTGGTGGGCACCGAGGGCTTGATGACGGTGCTGGCCAAGTGTTGCAAACCGGCGCCGCCGGACAGCATCGTCGGCTTCGTCACGCGCGGCAAGGGCGTGTCGATACACCGCGCCACCTGCAAGAATTTCGAGGAAATGCGCGCCAAGGCGCCCGAACGCGTGATCTTCACGGAGTGGGGCAGCACGGGAGTGCACGACACGGTATATCCGGTCGACGTCTTCATTCTCGCCGGCGACCGCCAGGGCTTGCTGCGCGACATCTCCGAAATCTTTTCGCGAGAGAAAATCAACGTCATCGGCGTCAACACCCAAAGCGCCAAGGGCCAGGCCCGCATGACCTTTACGGCCGAGATCAGCTCGACGGCGCAGTTGTTGAAGGCGCTGAATGTGATCAAGGATGTGAGTGGTGTGCTTGAGGCTCGGCGTAGCTAGTCTTTGCACCCCAAGGACAGATGCCGGGGTCGTACCCTGAGGGTACGACCCCGGTCCTTGCTAGTGGGTTTTGTCACCCTGATGCAACCCCGCCATCGCCGCCGTCTCCGGCTGCAAGGTAATATGGTCGATGCCATGCTTGGCCAACAGCATCTTCTTGATCGCGCGCAAGACCTTTGGCCAATGGTCGAGGTGTTCGATTTCCACGTGGCCGATCAGGGCTGGCTGGCCTGGCGACATGTCCCATACATGCAGATCGTGCACGGCAATCACGCCGTCCACTTGCTCCACGTCCGTGCCCACGGCGATATAGTCGATGTGCAGGGGCACACCTTCCATCAGGAAGTGGTACGACTCTTTCAATACCCCGAAAGTCGATTTCAGGATCAGCAGGGACACCAGCACCGACAGCAGCGGGTCGATCTGCATCCAGCCCGTAAAGTAAATCACGGCGCCGGCGATGATGGCGGCGACCGAACCGAGCAAATCGCCCATCACGTGCACGAGGGCGGCGCGCGTGTTGACGCTTTGCTTGTCTTTCGACAAGACCCACGCCACCACCACGTTGATCGCCAGGCCGATGAAGGCGACGATGAAGACCATGCCGCCCTTGACAGGTTGCGGGGCGGAAAAGCGCAGCGCGGCCTCATAGCAGATCCAGCCCACCACGCACAGCATGGCCAGGCCGTTGACGAAGGCGGCCAGCGCCTCGGCGCGGCCGAAGCCGAACGAGTGGCGCGGCGACGGCGGGCGGCGCGCGATCAGTTGCGCCAGCAGGGCCAGTCCCAGTGCGGCCGCGTCCGTGACCATGTGGCCCGCATCGGAAATCAGGGCCAGCGAATTGGACAGGAAGCCGGCCGCCACCTCGATGCCGGCAAATGACAGGGTCAGTCCCAGCGCCCACGCGAGGATGCTCTGGCTGCGCCCCTCGAACGAGTGGGTGTGCTGGGCGTCGCCCTTCAGGTGGGCGTGCAAATGGGTGGCGTCGTGTTCGGTGTGCGTCGGCGGCATGGAATGCTTTGTGGAATGAGGTTGCCGTCAGTGTAATTGAAAAGCAACAACATAGTCGGCACGTAAAAAAAACCTGCAGGCCCGGAGGCGCTGCAGGTTTTTCCTGGAGCAAATAACGTTACTGCGCCGCCGTCTCGCCAAACTTGCCTTCGCGGAAGTCCTGCACGGCCTGGAACACTTCCGCCTGGGTATTCATGACAAACGGGCCATACTGCGCGATGGGCTCGTTCAAGGGTTGGCCGGCGACGAGAATCACGCGGCCGCCTTGCGGCGCTTCGATGCGCACGCCGTCGCTGCCCGGCGTGTTGGCGAAGATGGCCATGCGCAGGGCGGGCACGCCCTTGCCGTCCACCTGCACTTCGCCACGGAACGTGTAGAGGAAAGCGTTATGGCCTGGCGGCAAGGGCTGCTCGAAAGTGCTGCCGGCCGGCAAGTCGATGTCGAGATACAGCGGCTCCGTCAGCTCGCGCTGCACGGCGCCCGTCACGCCATGGCTCTCGCCGGCGATCACTTGCACGGCCACGCCGTCGTCCGTCGTGTAGCGGGGGATCTCGGCGCTGGTAAAATCGCGGTACCACGGCGTGCGCATCTTGTCGCGCGCAGGCAGGTTCAGCCATAGCTGAAAACCTTCCATCACGCCTTCTTCCTGTTCCGGCATTTCCGAGTGGATCACGCCGCTGCCAGCCGTCATCCATTGCACGCCGCCCGAGGTCAGCAAGCCTTCGTGGCCCGCGCTGTCCTTGTGGCGCATGCGGCCCGTGATCATGTACGACACCGTTTCAAAACCCCGGTGCGGATGCTCGGGGAAGCCGGCGATATAGTCGTTCGGCTTGTCGCTGGCAAAGTTGTCGAGCATCAAAAACGGGTCGAGACGGCGCTGCAGCTGCTGCGTCAGCACGCGGTTGATCTTCACGCCGGCGCCATCCATGACGGCCTGGCCGGCGATCACGCGCTCGACGCCGCGTGGCTTGTTGACGGTGGTGGTATCGCTCATTGTGTTCTCCAGTTGGGAAGAACGGCGCTCGTGCGCCGCCCCGGTTTGATGCCCATCAATCTTTGACTTACACCAGGATCGCGTTGATCTCGGCGTCCGCTTGCGCCTGCGCCTTGGCCACGGCTTCCGGGCCCATGCCCATGCCTTCCGAATACACGTATTGCACGTCCGTCAGGCCCAGGAAACCGAACATGGTGTTCAGGTAAGGCACTTGGCTATCGTTGGCGCTATCGCGGTGCAAGCCGCCGCGGGACAGGCCCACGTAGACTTTCTTGCCGGTCAGCAGGCCCACGGGGCCGTTTTCCGTGTACTTGAAGGTGACGTTGGCGCGGGCAATCGCGTCGAACCAGCTTTTCAGTTGCACGGTGATGCCGAAGTTGTACATCGGTGCGCCGATGACGATCACGTCCGCCGCTTGCACTTGCGCAATCAGCGCGTCGTCCAGGGCGATGCGGGCCGCTTGTTCCGGCGTGCGTTTGTCGGCCGGGGTGAACAGCGCTTGCAGGGTCGGCTCGTCGAGCACGGGGTGCGGTGCGGCAGCCAGGTCGCGGCGCGCCAGGGTGGCGCCAGGGTTGGCGGCTTGCACGCGGGCAACGATGGCGTCAGCCAAACGGGTCGAGGCGGAACCGGTGCTGCGGGCGCTGGAATTGATTTGCAGGATGTTCATCTTGTTTTCTCCGTTGTGAGGTGTCTTGCGATGGATGAACTATAGCAATTCCAAAATTGATGCGGAAGCCGTTAAAATGGATAACATTAATCCACTCATGGAACAATCGAGCGTAAAGGTAGTGTATGGATATCGATCCCGGAGATTTGCTGCTGTTCGCGCGCGTCGTCGAGTGCGGCAGTTTCAGTCGTGCCGCCCAGCGCGTGGACTTGCCCAAGTCGACCCTGTCGCGCCGCATTTCGCTGCTGGAAGCGAAATTGGGTGAACGGCTGTTGCTGCGCACCACGCGCAAGCTGGCGCTGACGGAATTTGGCGCCAGCCTGCTCGACCATGCGCGCAAGGTGGTCGAGGAAACGGAAGCGGCCGGCGCGCTGGCCCAGCACCGCCAGGCGGGACCCAGCGGCTTGCTGCGCATTTCCATGCCGGCCGACTTCGGCGACGCGCTGATGCGCCAGGTGCTGGCCGAGTTCGTGCGCCGCTACCCGGCCATTTCGCTGGAGCTGGACTTGTCGGCGCGCCGCGTGGATTTGCTGGAAGAAAATTTTGACCTGGCCATCCGCATGGGCAACTTGCCCGACGACGCCAGCCTGGCCGCGCGCCGCGTGGCCTTCAGCACCCTGTCCCTGTATGCCTCGCCGCAATACACGAGCGTGCACGGCTTGCCCGAGCATCCCGACGACCTGTATGGCCACGATTTGCTCAGCTTGCCCCGCGCCGTGCATGGCCTCGTGCACTGGACTTTGATCCGTGGCAAGACGACGTGGGAGCGCGATTTACCCGTGCGGCTGCTGGCCAATTCGCCGGAATTGCTGGTGCGCATGGCCTGCACGGGCGTGGGCATCGCGGCCAGCACGGACCGTTTCGCCAAGACCTATGTGGAGACGGGGGAACTGGTGCGCGTGCTGCCGGAGTGGAGTTTCCCGCTGGTCACCGGCTGGGCCGTGTTTCCCGGCCGGCGGCTGATGCCGGCCAAGACGCGCGCGTTTCTCGACCTGATGGAGGAAATGTATCAAACGGACGCGCCCGTGTAGGCGCGCATCCTGCTCGCTTACATGGACACGTTGCCCATGACTTCGCCCAGCTGCACGGGGCCGGCCGGTTGCCAGTTGGCATTGAAATTGATTGTGCCTTGCGGGAACAGCATCACGACGGTGGAACCGAGCAGGAAGCGGCCCAGCTCTTCGCCCTGTTTCAGCACCACATTGTCGTTGGCATAGCTCCAGTCGCGCACCTGGCCCGTGCGGGGCGGGTTGACGACGCCGTGCCAGACGGTGGCCATGCTGCCGACGATGGTGGCGCCGACCAGGGTCATGACGAAGGGGCCATTGGCCGTGTCGAACACGCAGACGACGCGCTCGTTGCGGGCGAACAGGCCGGGAATGCCGCGCGCCGTCGTCGGGTTGACGGAGAACAATTCACCAGGGACATAAATCATGCGCGTCAAGCGGCCATCGCACGGCATGTGGATGCGGTGGTAGTCGCGCGGGCTCAGGTACAGATTGGCGAAGCTGCCGTGTTCGAACTGGGCCGCCAGGGCCGCATCGCCGCCCACCAGGGCCGTGGTGCTGAAGTTGTGGCCCTTGGCCTGGAAGATCTGGTCCTTGTCGATGCTGCCGAACTGGCTGATGCGGCCATCGACGGGGCAGACGTAGTCGGCCTGGGCCAGCGGACGGGCATCCGGGCGCAGCGCGCGCGTGAAAAAGTCGTTGAAGCTCGTGTAGTGCGTGATGTCCGGGTCCAGCGCCTCATCCATGTTGACGTTGTAGCGGCCGACGAACCAGCGGATCAAACGCGTCGTCATGGCGCCGCCTTTGGCACCAGCGATGCGGCCGGCAAAGTTGGTCAACGCTCCTTTTGGAAGCAGATATTGAGGCAAAACGGCAAGACGGTCAGACACGATGGGAAGCCTTTGACGGGGTGATGGGAACAATGATGAAAACGCATTATAGCGGCGATGTGGCGCGCAATGATATGCGCCGTATGCAAGGGTGCGTATCACAGCCTGCTGCCGAATTTAATTTGCTATAGGAAATATTTTCAGGAAACTGTGCCAGTCGGAAAAAATTGCAGCACAATATAGCGGCCTGTTTTTTAGCATTTAGCCATTTTTATTCAGCCAACTTTTTTAGCCAGGTCATGATGCCACGCCGTTGCCTTCGCCTTACCGTCCTTTGTTCCGCCGTTTTACTTGCCTGGAATGCCCAGGCCCAGCAATCCGAAGCGCCCGCCGCCTCTGAGGCCGCCGGTGCGCCACTGAAGGCTGAAAAGCCTGCCGCGCCCGCCATGCAGAGCGTCGAAGTCAAGGGCAGCGGCTATGATCCGCGCCGCGACGATACGGCCAGCAAGATGGTCGTGGGCAGCGAGGAAATCCTCAAGTATGGCGACACGAATGTCACCGACGTGCTCAAGCGCTTGCCCGGCATTACCGTGTCCGGCGCGGCCGGGCGCTCGGGCGGTGAAATCCGCATGCGCGGCCTGGGCAGCGGCTATACGCAGATATTGCTTAACGGCGAACGGGCGCCGGCCGGTTTCTCGCTCGACACCCTGTCGCCCGACGTGATCGAACGCATCGAGATCCTGCACGCGGCCAGCGCCGAATACAGCACGCAATCGATCGCCGGCACCATCAACGTAGTGCTGAAAAAGGCCGTCAAAACAGCGCAGCGCGAGCTCAAGCTGGGCGTACAGGGCAGCGACGTGAGTTTCTCGCCCAGCGTCAATCTGCAACTGTCCGACCGCGACGGCAATTTCTCGTATTCGATGGCCGGCTCGCTGTTTCGCTACGATTATCACTATGACAATCCCGGACTGGAACTGGGCTATGCGCCTGACGGCCGGCAAAACCTGCTGCGCCGCACGAATGGCACCGGCGATGGCCGTCCGGAAGGCATCAATCTGTCGCCGCGCCTGAACTGGGTGCTGGCCGGCGGCGACAATCTGACGGCGCAATTCTTTTTCAATGGCGGGCGCTCGAATCACCGCAATGTCAGCCGCGCGCAAACAGAGCAGGGCTTGCGCCCCGACTACGACACGAATACGGGCAGCTCGAGCAACCACAATGCCTTCGGCCGCAGCGACCTGACGTGGATGCACAAGCTGGCTGGCGGCGCCAGGCTGGAACTGAAAATCGGCGCCTCGGCCGCCCGCAATACGTCCGACAGCCTGCAGCAGGGCTTTGTCGACGGCAGCGGCCTGGCGCTGGAGCGCCAGGTGGGCGTGAAGGCGACGGAAAACGGCGTCAGTTCCACCGGCAAGTATTCCACGCCCTTGCTGCCGGGCCATGCCCTGTCGATGGGCTGGGATGGCGCGCACACGCAGCGCGACGAAACGCGCCGCCAGCGCGAAGCGGCCCTGGGCGTGTCCGGCGCGCGCCCGCCCGTCAACAGCGACGAGGGTTTCGACGCCACCATCCAGCGCCTGGCCCTGTTTGTGCAGGATGACTGGGAAATCACGCCGCGCTGGTCCATGTATGCGGGCGTGCGCTGGGAAGGCATCGATACGCGCAGCGCGGGCGATACCTACGACGAAGTGCAGCAGCGCACCAGCGTGTGGAGTCCGTTGCTGCAAACTCTGTGGAAGTTGCCCGATACTAAGGGCGACCAGGTGCGCCTGGCCCTGACGCGCACCTACAAGGCGCAGCCCACGGCGAGCCTGATTCCGCGCCGCAATACCTCGACCAACAACAGCCAGACGGACCCCGACCGCGAAGGTAATCCGTACCTGAAACCGGAGCTGGCGCTCGGCATCGATGCTTCGTACGAACATTACTGGGCCGAGGGCGCCTTGCTCAGCGCGCGCGCCTCGGCCCGCCGCATCGACGGCTATACGCGCCAGGGCTTGCTGTTCATCAATGACCGTTGGGTATCGACGCCCGTCAACGATGGCCGCGCGAATACGCAGACACTGGAACTGGAAGCGAAGTTCCCGCTGCGCGCCGTGTTGTCCGCGCCCGTGCCGGCCATCGACTTGCGCGCCAGCGTCAGCCGCAACTGGTCGCAAGTGGAGCAGGTACCGGGGCCAAACAACCGGCTCGACCAGCAAACCCCCATCAGCGGCAACTTCGGTCTCGACTACAAGACGCCCGATGGCGTGCTGACCACGGGTGGCAGCTTCAATTTCCGCAATGGCGGCCCGGTGCGCATCACCGAGCGCCAGAGCGCCTATACGTCGCCGCGGCGCGACCTCGATATTTATGCGCTGTGGAAATTCGATGCGAAGAACCAGCTGCGCCTGGCCGTGTCGAACTTGCTGGCGCAAGACTTCGAAAGCGACACCATCTACACGGATGCCAGCGGCACGATCGCCCGCAACAGCATTTCGCCGAGTTCGCCGCAGGCGCGCGCGACCCTGGAAATGAAGTTTTGACGCGTTTGTTTTAACGCTGAAACCCCGGCCGGCATCCCCGCTGGCCTATAATCTCGGCAATTGCGCGCACGGCCCGTCCGTGCGCGTCACCTTTTACTTTGCCAAGATTGCTTCCCCATGACGTTTTCCTCCCTCGGCCTGATCGATCCCCTGGTCCGCAAACTCGATGAGCTCGGCTATGCCAAGCCCACGCCCGTGCAGGCGCAAGCGATTCCTGCCGTGCTGGCCGGCCGTGACCTGATGGCCGCCGCCCAGACGGGCACGGGCAAGACGGCCGGCTTTGCCGTGCCGCTGCTGCAGCGCCTGGCCCTGGAAGGCGTGGTGGCGCCGCAGTGCGTGCGCGTGCTGGTGCTGGTGCCCACGCGCGAACTGGCCGAGCAAGTCTATGCCAGTTTCCGCAGCTATGGCGGCAACCTGCCGCTGCGCAGCTTTGTCGCCTACGGCGGCGTGCCCATCGAGCCGCAGATCAGCAAACTGCGCAAGGGCCTCGACGTACTGGTGGCCACGCCGGGCCGCTTGCTGGACTTGCAGACGCAGGGCGCCGTCAAGTTCGAGCAAGTGCAAACCCTGGTGCTGGACGAGGCGGACCGCATGCTGGACCTGGGCTTCGAGCGCGAGCTCGATATATTGCTGATGACAATGCCCAAGCAGCGCCAGACCCTGTTGTTCTCGGCCACCTTCTCGGACGCCATCCGCGCCATGGCGAAAACCATGCTGAAGGATCCCGTCTCGGTGGAAGTGAGCGCGCGCAACAGCACGGTCAAGGCCGTGAAACAGTCGGTCATCGTGTGCGACAAGAAACGCAAGCCGGAACTGTTTTTGCACTTGCTGAAGAAAAAGCGCTGGGGCCAGGTATTGGTCTTCGTCAAGACGCGCAAGGGCGTTGAGCTGCTGGTGAATACCTTGCTGGAGCAGGGCGTGCGCGCCGATTCGATTCACGGCGACAAGACGCAGCCGAACCGCCTGCGTGCGCTGGCCCGTTTCAAATCTGCCGAGGTGCAAGTGCTGGTGGCCACCGACGTGGCCGCCCGTGGCCTGGACATCGATCAATTGCCCGTCGTCGTCAATTTCGACTTGCCGACGGTCGCCGAAGACTATATCCACCGCATCGGCCGCACGGGCCGCGCGGGCGCTTCGGGCGAAGCCATTTCCCTCGTCTGCGCCGACGAGGTGGAATTGCTGTCGGCCGTGGAAGCGCTGACGCGGCAAACCCTCAAACGCAATGAGGAACCCGGTTTCGAGGCCGAGCACCGCGTGCCGGGCACGTCCGCCGGCGGCACCATCCAGAAAAAGGCCATCAAGGTGCTGGCGCCGAAGGCGGCCGAGCGGGCCAAGAAAAGGCGCTTTTACAAGTAATCGGCGCAGTCAAGCTGACAAGGCAAGCGCGCAGCACGGATATGCCATTCGTGCCATCATGCGGCTATGACCTCGATACCTTTGTTCCCGCTCAATACGGTGCTGTATCCCGATGGCTATCTGCCCCTGCAGATCTTCGAGGTACGCTACCTGGACATGATACGCAAGTGCATCATGGGCGAGCAGCCGTTCGGCGTGGTGCAACTGCTGGACGGCGCGGAAGTGCGCAAGCCGGGCCAGCAAGAAACGCTGGCGCCCGTGGGCACCTTGGCGCGCGTCATCGACTGGGCCGCGCCCCTGTCGGGCTTGCTGCAAATCAAATGCATGGGCATGCAGCGCTTTCACATCGTGTCCAGCGAGCAGCTCAAGCACGGCTTGTGGATGGCGCAGGTCGAAACCTTGCCGCCCGACAAGACCATTCCCATTCCGCAAGAGCAGCAGAACGTCGCCGACGCGCTCGGCGCCCTGATCCGCACCTTGCAGGAGCAAAAGATCCCGCCTGAGCAAATGCCCCTGCAACCGCCTTTCCGCCTCGATGAGTGCGGCTGGGTGGCGAACCGCTGGTGCGAGCTGCTATCCCTGAGCGCCATGCAAAAGCAATTGCTGCTGAGCCAGGACAATCCCGTGCTGCGCCTGGAACTGGTGCAAGATATGCTCACTGAAAATGGTTTGCTCGAAGAGTAAATCCGCTGAAGCCGCATGTTTTCTCACGCTCGCGTTGTGCAATTGCAATCTCTATTGAGAAATACTTTACGCTTTGCCGCCGCTGGCATAAGATAGTGCCCCTGGGCAAGATTGCCTTGGGCAACATTCAAGAGCAGACGACATGGCAAAAGTAAGCGCGGAACAGATCAATGCGGCAATGGAAGCGATGGCGGGTGAAGGACATGCCATCACGGTGCGCGCCTTGCGCGAACGGCTGGGCAACGGCGCCTGTCTGGGCACGATCAGCAAGCTCTTGCTGCGCCGCAAGGCGGGTGCGCAACGCCAGATCGCTGCCGCTGCTGAACTGTCGCCCGTGCTGCAGCAAGCCATCCTCGATTATGTAGGACAGGAATTAAGCGCCAGCCACAGCGCGCACGAAGCCGAGATGAACGACAATCAACAGGAATTGATGGATCTGGCCAGCGAGAACGAGCGCCAGCAAGAGTTGCTCGACCTGCAGGCGGGTGAACTGGAAACCTTGCGCGGGGAACTCGAACGCGAGCGGCAAGTGGCGAACCAGGCGCGCACGGACCTGGCCAAGGCGCAGCTGCGCCTGGAAGGCTTGCCACGCCTGGAAGAGGCGGCCGAGCAGGCGCGCATGGATCTGGCCAAGGCGCAATTCAAGCTCGAAGGCATCCCACGCCTGGAAGAGGCTGCCGAAGCGGCGCGCGCCGAACTGATCCAGGCCCAGCTGAAGCTGGAAAGCCTGACGCGCGTGGAAACGGAACTGGCGGCCGCCCGCCTGGAACTGGAAGCGGAACGCGAAGAGCTGGGCGAAACGCGCGCCGAGCTGGACGAAGAGCGCACCTTGCGCATCAAGGCGCAGCAGTTCATCGTCGACCCCATCTTCAAGACGCCTGTCTGAGGACGCCTGACCAAACCTGCTGCGCGTTGGTATAGGCGGCTTGCGATGCTCACCGCACCTCAGTGCGGTTGCGCTTCTCGGCCGCCTCTCCCTTCCGCTCGCGACGGTTTTGTCAGGTGTCGATGCGTCGTAGGGAATCTGTCATGCGTGCTGAACGGGCCTTGCTGGCTTAGAATGGCGCACTGTCGCGTCATGCCGCGCGGCGCCCTGATCGCAAAGAAGGTTTATGTCCGTAGAAAAAGAAGTGCCGCACGAGCTTGCGGCCACCCCCATCGCGCCGCGCGCCTTGCCGCCCAGGCCGCCAGCAGAATGCAGTTCGCCCGCAGCGGCACTGGCGCGCAAGCAGGCGCGCGAAGACAAGGATGCGCAGGTGCGCGGCGTCACCTCGATCGACGCCATGCGCGAAGCCATCAAGCAGGCGGCGCGTGACTTGCCCACCATCACCGAGGTGCCGCGCCTGGCCATGTTGGACGCCGCCGCCTTCCGCGCGCGCGCCGCGCTGGGCCTGCCTTTCCTGATGCGCGGGCTGGTGCAGCGCTGGCCCTTGTCCACCCTGGCGCCCGACGTCTTGCGCCAGCAGTTCAGCCACGTGCCCGTGCGTGCGCGGGTGGGCGACTACATCAACACGGCGTTTGCGGCCGACCGCGCCATGCAGGATATGTCGATGGGGCAATACCTGGACCTGGTGGCAGAGGGCAAGTATGCGCTGCCACCATACCTGGGCAACCTGGAATTGCGCGAGCTGAACCGCCTGTGCCACTGGCCCACGTATTTCGACAAGATGGGTCCGCCACGCTTCTGGGTCGGGCCGGCCGGAACGGTGACGCCCTTGCATTGCGATTACGACGACAATATCTTCGCGCAAGTGTGGGGCCGCAAGCGCATCTTTTTGTCGCCGCCGCACCACGACACCTTCTTGTACCCCAGCGAGGCGAACGCCATCCTGTTCGGTTCGCCCTTCGACCCGGAAGCGCCCGATTTCCAGCGTTTTCCGCTGGCGCGCCAGGCCAGCATGATCGAATGCCTCGTCGAGCCTGGCGACATGCTGTACGTGCCCGCCGGCTGGTACCACCAGGTGCGCGCGCTGACGTTTTCGCTGTCGTCGAACCGCTGGGCCAGGGCCGTGCCGCTGGCGCTGCATGGAGATACGGCGCTGCGGCGGGCCGAGGCTTAATCTGCTGGCGCGATGGCCTTGCCATCGGCACGCAGGCGCTTCGGCCGCCACTCGCTGAGGATGCCCGCAACGATGATCAATATCCCCCCAACGATGGCCAGCGCGGGCAGGCGTTCACCGGCGATGCGCCCGATGACGCCCGCCCAGACAGGCTCGCCCGCATAGATCAAGGTGGCCTTGGTGGCGGAAATGCGCTTTTGCGCCCAGTTCATCACATATTGAATCAGCGCGCTGGCGCAGCCCAGGGCCAGCACGCTGAGGATGAACGTTTGGCTCAGGGCTGGCGGCGCTTCGCCCATGACAGGCATCAGCAGCAGGGCGATCAGGGATGCCGTCGCCAGTTGCACGATGGTCACGCGCAGGATGTTCAATTGCGGCGAGACGCGGCTGATCAAAATAATTTCCAGGGCGATCGCGATGGCGCCCACGGCCGTCATCAGCTCGCCTTTGCCCAAGCCCATGCTCAAGCCATCCGTTCCCGTGAGCAACAGCAAGCCGGCGAAAGCCAGCACCACGGCCGCCCAGACGGCGGCGCGGGGCCGCTGCTTGAAGACCAGCCATTGCACCAGCGGCACGATGGGCACGTAGAAGGCCGTGATGAAGGCCGATTTACTGCTCGTAATATGCATCAAGCCATAGGTTTGCAGCGCGTAGCCGCCAAAGATGCTCACGCCGATGGCCATTCCCGTGAGCAATTCGGCCTTCGTCAACTGGCGCAGCTGGCCCCGGCAAACG
The DNA here is from genome assembly GCF_003096775.1 of Janthinobacterium sp. 78. Lineage (NCBI taxonomy): Bacteria > Pseudomonadati > Pseudomonadota > Betaproteobacteria > Burkholderiales > Oxalobacteraceae > Janthinobacterium > Janthinobacterium sp. 78. Next base: position 2,913,286 of record NZ_QENT01000001.1, read on the forward strand.
AGGGCGCCGATGCCGGCGGCCACGGCGAAGCGGGCAGCAACAAAGGCCAGCGGGCCGCTGACCGTCACGGCATGCTGCACGATGAGAAAAGTGCCGCCCCAGATGAAGGTAATGGCGATCAGGGCCAGCTCGGGCAGGCCGAGGGCGGGCGGGGGACTTGCATGTGTTTTCATGGGGAGCTATGCTATGAGCAAAATATTTCCCATCATCATAGGAGCAATATATTGCGCAGTCAAGCCGAGGCCGGTGGCGTGCTGGCACACCTGGCGACAAATCTGCGGCGCTTGCGTCTGGCCGCCGGCCTCAGCCAGGAAGAGCTGGCGCGCCTGTCGGGACTCAGCCGGCGCATGGTCAATGGCGTCGAGGCGGGCAGCACCAACATCAGCCTGGCCAACCTCGACCACGTGGCCGCCGCCTTGAAAGTAGCCTTTGTCGACCTGGTGCAGCCGCCGCAGCAGCCGCACGACAGCTTGCGCGTGCTGATGTGGCAAAGCGCATCGCAGGCCAGCCAGGCCGTGCTGCTGGGCGCGGCGCCCGCCAGCCGCCAGGTGGAACTGTGGTCGTGGACCCTGGCGCCAGGCGAGCGCTATGATGCGCAAGCCGATCCGGCGGGATTCAGCGAAATGCTCTACGTGCTGGAAGGCGAGTTGCAGCTGGTCCTGGCGGCCGGAACCAGACACCTGGCCACCGGCGATTTTTTCGTCTTCAGCAGCGCGCAAGCATATGCCTACGTGAATGCGGGTGCATCCACCTTGCGCTTTACGCGCAATGTGGCCAGCTAAGAATTAATGGAAACCATGAATACGCCAACTTTGCACAACCGTTATCTGGGCGCCATGCTGGCGCTGGCCTGTGGCGATGCCGTCGGCACGACCGTGGAATTTTCTCCACGCGGCAGCTTCGCGCCCGTGACGGAGATGACTGGCGGCGGCCCGTTCGGCCTGCAGCCAGGACAATGGACGGACGATACCTCGATGGCGCTGTGCCTGGCCGAAAGCCTGGTCCAGAAAGGGGCGTTTGATCCGGCGGACCAGATGGTGCGGTATCTGAACTGGTGGCAATGGGGCTATCTGAGCTCCACGGGCACCTGCTTCGATATCGGTGGCACGGTAAGAAGCGCGCTGGCCAGTTTCCAGGAAACGGGCAATCCCTGGAGCGGTTCCAACGCGCCGGACATGGCGGGCAATGGTTCGCTCATGCGCCTGGCCCCGGTCGTGCTGTTTGCTTATCCTGATGCCGAGGCGGCCGTGGCCTATGCCGCCGATAGTTCCCGCACCACCCATGCGGCACCCGAAGCGGTCGAAAGCTGCCAGTTGTTCGCCGCCTTGCTGTGCAGCGCGCTGGCGGGCACGCCGAAAGAAGAGCTAATCGCGAGTATCGCGTACCGGCCTGCCGAACCCAGGCTGGTGGAGCTGGCTAGCGGTAACTTCATCGCCAAAGCGGAGCAGCAGATACGCGGCACGGGTTATTGCGTGGAGTCGCTGGAAGCGGCGCTCTGGTGCTTCTTCAATACCGACTCACTGGAAGAGGCCGTGTTACGCGCCGTCAATCTGGGCGAAGATGCCGATACGACCGGCGCCATCGTCGGTCAGCTTGCCGGTGCGTATTATGGCGCCCAGGCGATTCCGCCGGCGTGGCTGAACACCCTGGCCATGCGCGGCGATATCGAGGAACTGGCGGGCAAATTGTTCGAGCGCCCCCGTGGCTAGCGCAGGCTGCGTCCCGCCAGCAGCATCGGCCGTTCGCGCTCTTCCGCCAGGGGGGGGGCTGCTGCGCCATGAAGATCGGGTACTCGATGGAAAACACCCGCTTGCCGTCCGGTTGTAAACTCTGGCGGATGGTGGCAAGGCCAGTTGTTCCAGATCAAGCCGGGCGTAGCTGACAGAAAAGGCGTCGTCGTAGATGTTCTGTGTCATGTGTCGAGATCCTTGGCCGGATGGCGTTTGGCGTGGCCGCTGCGCTGCGCCCGGTAAATGCCTGCGTGGCCGGAAAACAGGTAGGCCACGACGCAGGCGATGGCCGCGTACATGCCGATCTCCGCGCCGAACAGTTCCATCGCCATCAGGGTCGAGGCGATCGGCGTGTTGGCCGCGCCCGCAAACACGGCGACGAAGCCGATGGCGGCCAGCAAGGCGACGGGCTGGTGCAGCAGCGGCCCCAGCGCATTGCCCAGGGTCGCGCCGATGAAGAACAATGGCGTCACTTCGCCGCCCTTGAAGCCGGTGCCGAGTGAAACAATGGTAAACGACATCTTGCCGAGGAAATCCCAGGCGGGCAGTGGTTCCTTCAGCGCGTCGACGATGGTGGGAATGCCCAGGCCGATGTAGCGATCCGTGCCCAGCAGCCACACGGCCAGCGCGACGGCGAGGCCGCCTATCAGCGGGCGCAGCGGGGCATAGCTGATCCGGCGTTTCATCAAGGCGCTCAAGCCGTGTGTGGCTTGCGCAAACACTTTACCGGTCACGCCGAACAGCACGCCGGCGATCACCATGGCAGACAAAGTCCAGGCGGAAAGGGCGGGGATCAAAGGCACGGCGTAATGCGTATGCTGGACGCCCCACAACAGGCCCACCTGGTCGGCGATGACGGCGGCAGCCAGGCAGGGCAGCATGGCTTCATAGCGCAGGCGGCCGATGGCCAGTACTTCCAGGCCGAAGAGGGCGCCTGCCAGCGGCGTGCCGAAGACGGAGGCAAAGCCGGCGCTGATGCCGGCCATCAGGATGATGCGCCGGTCTTCATTGTTCAGGCGAAACATGCGGGTCAGCTGGTCGGCCAGCGCGCCGCCCATCTGCACGGCCGTGCCTTCGCGCCCGACCGAGGCGCCGAACAGATGCGAGAGGACCGTGCCGCCCAGCACCAGCGGCACCATGCGCAAGGGGATGATTTTTTTCGGGTCGTGGATTTCATCGATGAGCAGATTCGCGCCACCCTCGACACTGCTGCCATAGCGCAAATACAGCCAGCCGACGGCGAAGCCCGCCACGGGCAGCAGCCAGATCAGCCAGGCGTGCGCCAGGCGCGTGCGCGTGGCCCAGTCGAGGGCGAACAGGAAGCCGGCCGAGGCCGTGCCGGCCAGCGCGGCCACGATGCTCGCGAGCAGCAGCCATTTCAACAGATGCCGTAACAGGTCGGTGAGGGCGCTCAGGCGGTGCATCGGGCATCCAGTCAGGGCTGATGGGTGGGTGTTTCTTTACAGGCCCAGTTCCGCCACCAGCGCCTGGCCGATGGCGCGCTGCTCGGCCAGGATGGCGCGCAGGTGGTGGGGGCGCGTCTTGACATTGGTCATGACCACGCGCAGGACGTTGGTCGGGCCGGGGTAGCGCGTCGATTCCAGCACGGTGCGCGAGACAAAGCTGTGGCCTTGCGCCTTTTGCCGGTTTTGCAGCTTGGCGTTCAAGGTGTTCAGCTGCTGGTTCAGTTCCGTCGCCGCATCGAGCTGGCCGCTGGCCAGCAAGCTTTCCATGCGCTGGCGCAAGTGCGCGGGCACGTAGCGGTAAGTCAGAATGAAGGTGTCGGAACGCGTGACGAGTTCAAAATCCTGCTGCTCGGCCAGTAACTGCTGCAACTGGCCGGACAGGGTAGCTGCCTGCTGCAGCAGGGTCGTGTAGCCGGACACACCGAGCACCTTGAACGACGTCCACAGTTTCAAGGCATCGAAGCGGCGCGAGCCTTCCAGCGACGTCTGGCCCAGGTCGCCGGAGTTGTCGCGCAAGATGTAGTTGGCGTTGTGCTTCAGCAAGTTCAGGCTGGTGCTGTCCTTGAACAGCACCATGCTTTGCGCCATCGGCACCCACAGCAGTTTATGTCCGTCGATGACGACGGAGTCGGCCAGGGCGATGCCGTCGTACAGCGCGCGGTACTCATCGGCGATCAAGAGCGCGCCGCCCCAGGCCGCGTCCACGTGGAACCAGATGGATTCGCGCGCGGCAATCGCCGCCATGGCGGCCAGCGGATCGATGGCGCCCGTTTCCGTCGTGCCGGCGATGCCGATCATGGCAACGACCTTGATCTTGCGCTGTTTTAAATCGGCAATCGTCGCTTCCAGCGCGGCGACATCGATGCGGTTGTCGCGGTCGACGGCCACCAGGTGCAGGGCGTTTTCGCCCAGGCCCAGGGTGGCCAGCGCCTTTTTCACGGAATAATGGCTGCGGGCCGAACCGATCACGGCCAGCCCTGCATGGCCAGAATCCTGCATGGCGGCAAACAGGCCCCGCTTGCGCGTGCCGGGCAATTGCTGCTCCAGCGCCACGGCCAGCGCCGTCAGGTTGCCCATGGTGCCGCCATTGACGACATTGCCCAGCGCGCCGCTGGTGGCGGCCATCGCCTGCGTGTAGACGGCGTCCGGCTGCTGGTAGACTTGGCGGTGCAGCCAGCCGAGGATCTGTTTTTCGATCAGGGTCGAGACATACGCCGTCTCGATCTTCACCTGGTTCTGGTTCAGGGTGGCCGTAAACGCTTCGGCCAGCACGCTGATCCAGGGCAAGGCCTGCGTCATGTGGCCGATGTATTGCGGGTGATTCAGCTGGGCCGTATTGGCCAGCACGGTGGTGTGGAGTTCTTGCAGGAATGCCGCCACGGGCATGCCGTGCGCGGGCAGGCAAGTGTCGGACAGTTGCGTCAGCAGTTCCGCGTACGGCGTGTGCGGATAGGCCGTGTCGCGTTCTGCCGCCAGCCAGCCGCCCAGCATGCGCAGCGCCTGCTGCAGGGGCGCGGGCGAGCGTTGCAGCGCATCGATGGAAAAATGCTGCTGCAGCAGCTGTTCGATAGCGGAGTCGGTCATTAGATATGTTTCAATATATGGTGACCCTAAGACAAGTGCCGGGGTCGGACTCAGGGGCCGACCCCAGACTCTGCTGTTGGGTTAGGCAAAAAAAAGGCCCTGCGGAGACGGGATTCTACCCGACTCCGCCAAGGCGCATCAGTTTGCTATTTGTAAATGGTAATCAGAAGTAATTCAGGCCCAGCGCCGACTTGACTTCATCGGCCGTGCGGGCCGCCACTTCGCGCGCCTTGAAGGTGCCTTCTTTCAGCATCTGGATGACTTGCCCCTTGTCTTTGGCGAACTCTTCGCGGCGGGCGCGGATCGGCGCCAGCATTTCCTGCAAGACCAGGTCCAGGCGTTTCTTGACGATGCTGTCGCCCAGGCCGCCGCGCACATAATGCGCTTTCATCTCGGCCAGCGCCGCTTTTTCCGGGTCGAACGCATCGAGGTAGGTAAACGCGATGTTGCCTTCCAGGTGGCCCGGGTCTTCCACGCGCAGGTGCAGCGGGTCCGTGTAGACTTTTTTCACGGCGGCCGTGATTTCGGCCGAGGTCGCGCCCAGGTTGATGGTGTTGCCCAGCGACTTGCTCATCTTCGCCTTGCCGTCGATGCCGGGCAGGCGGCCGATGTCGGGCACCAGCGCCTTGCATTCCATCAGCACTTCGCGGTTGTACATGCGGTTGAAGCGGCGCACGATTTCATTCGTTTGCTCGATCATGGGGATCTGGTCTTCGCCCACGGGTACCACGCCCGCCTTGAAGGCCGTGATGTCGGCCGCCTGGCTGGCAGGGTAGGTCAAAAAGCCCGCTGGAATGTCGCGCTCGAAGCCGCGCAAGCGGATTTCTTCCTTGACGGTGGGGTTGCGCTCGAGGCGCGCCACGGTGACGATGTTCAGGTAGTAAAAGGTCAGCTCGGCCAGTTCCGGGATTTGCGACTGGATGAAGACCGTGGTTTTGGTCGGGTCGATGCCGACGGCCAGGTAATCGAGCGCCACTTCGACGACGTTGCGGTGCACCTTGTCGATGTCATCCATATTGTCCGTCAGCGCCTGCGCGTCGGCCAGCATGATGAACTGCTTGTAGCTGTTCTGGTAGCGGACGCGGTCGCGCAGGCTGCCCACATAGTGGCCCAGGTGCAAGGGACCGGTCGGGCGGTCGCCCGTCAGGATCACGGATTGCGAAGCGATGGCGGCAGCCGACAGCGGTGCTGCCGGGGCGTTGTCGGTGTCGGGGGTATCGGGGGTGTTAGGCAAGCTCATCAAGTTTCCTTTTGAGCCGCCTGCATCGGGGATGATCCAGGCTGAGCCTGTTACGCCACCGATCGAGGCGGCGTGGATCAAATTCACATCACTATAGAGTGGCCGCGCGAAAGTGAGCGGGACCACCAATTCAAGCAGGCGTGTTGTGACGGGATAAATTTCATGGCGTTATGGTTGCAGTTCGTGCGCGTTCTGTCAAGTTGCGTGCCGATTTATCTGCCGCGCAAGCGGCTGCTGAATTTCTGTCAACCTTGCTTTGCGAGTACTATTGTCAATATGAATCTTTTGGAGACGTGTATGCCTGTTGTATCCCCCATCCGCCTGAGTGGCCTGGCCCTGCTTGTCAGTACCTTGTTCATCGCTCCCGTGCTGGCGCAAACGCCGCAAACGCCACGACTGCTGCAAACGCCGCAAACGCCGCCGATGACGCCCGATATCGGCGCCAGGCTGGTGATGCCCGACGTCAATGATTACGTCAAGCGTGTGGTGATGATCCCCATGCGCGACGGCGTCAAGCTGTACACGGTGATCGTCGTGCCGAAAGGCGCCCAAAAAGCGCCGATCATGCTCACGCGCACGCCCTACAATGCGGCCCGCCGCGCCCAGCGCGCGGCCAGCCCCAGCATGCTGGCCACCTTGCCGCACGGCGACGATACCCTGGTGGAAAATGGCTACATCCGCGTGTTCCAGGACGTGCGCGGCAAGCATGGCTCGGAAGGCGATTACGTGATGACGCGCCCCGTGCGCGGCCCGCTCAACGATACCAAGGTCGACAACGTCACCGATGCGTGGGACACCATCGACTGGCTCGTCAAGAATGTGCCGGAAACGAATGGCAAGGTGGGCATGCTGGGTTCCTCGTATGAGGGACATACGGTACTGATGGCCCTGGTCGACCCGCATCCGGCGCTGAAGGTGGCCATACCGATGAGCGCCATGGTCGACGGCTGGCGCGGCGACGACTGGTTTCATAACGGCGCCTTCCGCATGCCCAGCCTGTCGTACATCGCGGGGCAGACGAGCGTGCGCGGCGGCGGCGAATCGCCGGCCCTGGGCGTCTACGACGATTACGAGGCGTATCTGCGCATCGGCTCGGCGCGCGACTTTGCGAAGAAATTCGGCATCGACAAGCTGACCTACACGAAAAAGCTGTTCGAACACCCGGCCTACGACAGTTACTGGCAGGAGCAGGCGCTCGATAAAATTCTCGCAAAACGCCCGCTGATCGTGCCCACCATGCACGTGGTGGGGCAGTGGGACCAGGAAGATATCTATGGCCCGTACGCTACCTACTGGGCCATGGAAGGGCGCGACACGCGCAACAACCTCAATTACCTGGCCATCGGCCCGTGGCGCCACAGCGGCGTCAACTATGACGGCTCCAGCCTGGGCGCCTTGAAGTTTGACGGCGATACGGCGCGCCAGTTCCGTGAAAAAGTCATGCAGCCATTCCTCAATCAATACTTGAAGGATGGCGCGCCGGAAGCGAACACGGCGCCCGTGGTGTCGTACCAGAGCGGCACCAACCAGTGGCAGCGCCTGCAACAGTGGCCGCTGGCCTGCGAGACCTGCGACACGAAGCTGACGCCGATCTACCTGCACGATGGCTTCCAGTTGGGCTTTGTGGCGCCATCGGGCGCTGCGGATGCGGCGGAAGGTGCCTTCGACGAATACGTGTCCGATCCCGCGAAACCCGTGCCGTTCGTACCGCGTCCCGTGCGCCTCAATGACGCCGACGTGTGGAAGCCATGGCTGGTCAGCGACCAGCGCGGCTATGCGGACCGCACGGACGTGCTCAGCTATGTTTCCGAACCGTTGAAGACGGCCGTGCGCATCGCCGGCGCGCCGATGGTGAACCTGTTCGCCGCCACCAGCGGTACGGATGCGGACTGGGTGGTAAAACTGATCGACGTGTATCCGGACGAGGTGCCGTCGCAGCCGGCCATGGGCGGGTATCAATTGGGCGTGGCGATGGATATCTTCCGCGGCCGCTACCGTGAGAGTTTCGAACACCCGTCGATGATAACGCCGGGCAAGGTGGAGCGCTACCGCTTCGCCTTGCCGAACGCGAACCACGTCTTCCTGCCCGGCCACCGCATCGCCGTGCAAGTGCAGTCGAGCTGGTTCCCCCTGTACGACCGCAACCCGCAAAACTACGTGCCGAACATCTTCCTGGCCGACCCAGGCCATTACAGAAAGGCGACGCAGCGCGTGTACCACGCGACAGGGGCGACCAGCGCCATCGAGTTGCCGATCGCGCCGCTCGACGCCCGCTAGCCCATGCGCATCAGCACTGCACCAGCCGCGATCAGGGCGATGGCCAGGTAGCGGCGGGGGCTGATTTTTTCGCGCAGGAACAGCGCGGCAATGGCGATGGCGAACAAAATCGAGGTCTCGCGCAGGGCCGCGATGGCGGCCACGGGCGCCTGCGTCATGGCCCACAGGGCCAGGCCATATGAGGCGAGGGTGCCGAAACCGCCCAGGGCGGCCAGATGCCATTGCGTTTGCGCATACGCCAGCAGGCCGGCGCGGCGGCGCAGCAAGGTCCACAGCAGCAGTCCCGTGCCGTTCAAGACAAAAATCCACATCGTGTAGGCGGCCGGCGCGCCGGACAGGCGCACGCCGATGCCATCGATCAGGGTATAGCTGGCGATGACGCAGGCATTGGCCAGCGCAAAGGCGGTGGCGTGTCCCGTGTTGTTCGACGCCTTGCCGATAGTGCTCGTGCGCGCCGCAACATACAGGCCGAGGATGCCCGCGCAGATGCAGGTCACGGCACCCATCTGCATGGCAGACAGCCGTTCGCCGATCAGCGGCCAGCTGGCCAGCGCCACGAGCAACGGTGCGCTGCCGCGCATCAAGGGGTAGGCATGACTCATGTCGCCCGCCTGGTAGGCGGCCGCCAGCAGCGAGTAATACGCCAGTTGCGCCACGGCCGAGGCGGCCAGCCAGGGCCAGCTGGCGGGCGCGGGGCTGTTGACAAAGGGCAAGACGGCCAGCGAAATCAGGGCCGCGCCGACGGACACCAGCACGGTCGTGAGGAACGTATCCTTGCCCGACTTGACGATGGCATTCCAGCTGGCGTGCAGCAGGGCGGCAAACAGGACGACGGCGACGACCAGGCCGGACATGCAAGCCTTAGCGCGGGCGTATGCTCAGCGAGAGCAGTTCCTGGCGGTGATGGCGCTGGAAGGCGTCCATCACGGTGCCCGAGCGGCCCGCCTTGTCCAGCAATTCGCGCAGGGTGGCCTGGTCTTCCGCCGTCAGGGACTTGCGCGACAGGTAGACGCCGCTCATGCCCCACGGCAGCTCCGGCAGCGCTTCCAGGCGCAGGCGGTCGGCCAGGCCGTACACGCGCGCATCGTTTTGCGCCACGCCGGCGAGGATGGTGGGCGCCATGATGGTGGCGTCGATGAAGCCGCTTTGCATCAGACGCGCCACAGAGAGCGCATCGACTTCGTAGAACAGGCGTCCCTGGCTGCTCAGCTCCTTCGCCAGTGCCTGGTACGGTGCGCCATAGTCATAGCCGCGCACCAGCGCCACGCGCAATTCGCGCCGCTCGATGAGTTCCTGCATGGTGTTGATGGACGCGCGCGCGCCCTGCAGCGAGATCAGCAGGGGGCGGCTGCCCAGCATGGGGATGAACAGGCCATGCTGGTCGCGCCGCAGCGTGCTGCTGGCCGGGATCAGCAAGTCTGCCTTGCCCGCCTCGAACATCGCTTCCAGGCGCGCGCGGGGCACGGCCGTGAAGATGAAATTGCAGCCCAGCTTGGCGCCCATGCTGCGCAGCAAGTCGGGATAGATGCCACTGATGCTGGCGCCATTGACGACCACGCTGGCGCCGATGGCCGAGACGGGTACCTGGATGTCGCGCGAGCATTGCGCGCTTGCCAGCGATGGCAGCGCCAGCGCCAGCAGGGCTACGGTTCGGCGCCAGGCGCTGGAATAAAAGTCAGTCATACCCATCCTTGCTTGCCATCGAATCGCGGGCGTCGGCAACGCCCGCTTGATTCTCCCATTCTCGCCTATTTATTTCCCAAGTGCAATATTATCTTGCCGACTACTTTGTGGTGGAAACCGCAAGTCTGGCCTGGCGCTGTGCCTTGAAGTAGCGCCAGGCCACCAGGATGCCCAGGGTTTGCATGATGGCGCACAGATAGAAGGTGCTGCCGATGCGCCAGTCTTGCGGCGGCAAATGGCTCACTTCACCGAGGATCATGCTGCCGAGCAAAGGCATGATGATGATGCCCAGGCTGCTGATCGACTGCAGGGAGCCCATCAGTTCTCCCTGTTCGCTGGCGTTTGATGATTTCGAGATGATGCCTTGCAGGGCCGGGCCGGCGGCAAAGGCCAGCAGGTTGCACAGGATCAGCGCATACATCATCCAGCCCTGCGTCGCCAGGCCGTACAGCAAATAGGTGAGGGCGCCCGAGGCCATGCCCAGCAGGGACAGGCGCACTTCGCCAAAACGCTTGATCAACATGCCCAGCAAGCCCGCCTGCACCACGGCCGCGCACAGGCCCACGCAGAACAGGGCGATGCCGTTCTGGCGCGGCGTCCAGTCGAAGCGGAAATGGGTATATAGCACCCAGGTGGTGTTGAGCATCATTTGCGCAAACGTCATCAGGCCGAAGGCCAGCACCAGGCCGCGGATGTCCACGCGGCGCACCAGTTTCAGCAGGGCGGCAAACGGATTGATGCGCGCCCAGGTAAATGGCGCGCGGGGGCCGGGCTGCAGCGATTCGGGCACGCAGAAATAGCCGTAGACGAAATTGGCCGCCGACAGGCCCGCCGCCACGTAAAACGGCAGGTGCAGATTGATCTCGCCCAGCAGGCCGCCCAGCATGGGGCCGCAAATGAAGCCCAGGCCAAAGGCGGCGCCGATCTTGCCGAAGCTCTTGGCGCGGTTGTCGTGCGTGGAAATGTCGGAAGCATACGCGGACGCGACCGACATGCTGGCCGACGAGACGCCGCCGATGATGCGGCCGATGAACAGGCAGGCCAGGTTGGGCGCCCAGCCTGTGGCGAGGAAATTGACGCCCATGCCGGCCATCGAGTACAGCAGCACGGGACGGCGTCCCACGCGGTCGCTGATGGCCCCCAGCATGGGCATGAAGATGAACTGCAGCAAGCCGAAGACGGCCGCCATGATGCCGTACCAGAACGCTTGCGCTTCCTTGCCGTTGACAAAGTCGCCGATCAGGATGGGTAGCACGGGCACCACCAGGCCAATGCCCAGCATGTCGATGAAGACGCAGACAAGGATGAAATTGAGGTTGCCGGCGCGCGCGGGCGCGGCGGGGGAAGACGGGGAATGGCTGTCGTGGCTGGTTTTATCGGACATGCATGCTTTCGGCGCGTTGGCAAAGCGCCGGCGCGTGACAGGTTTTTGGCGACGCGCGGCGCGATAGCTGAGGCTTGCATTATAGACAGCATGCTCGCTGCTGGCTATCGCCACCAAGCTTATGCGCTCATTCCCCATTCGTCGGCAAAGGCGGCGCGAAAATCCGTCAGCACGGCGAGGCGCTGTTCGGCCAGCGCGCGGCCCGCCGCCGTCTGCATCTTGCCGGGCAGCTTGTCGAGCTTGGTGACGATATGGTCGAGCGCGTACGCCTTGTCGTCGAGTTCACGATGCTGCGCCAGCGGGTCCGCGCCATGCGCCAGCGCGCTATCCATGCGCGCCGCCGTATAGAACAGGCGCGCCAGTCCCACGGCGCCCAGCGCGTCGATGCGGTCGGCATCCTGCACGATGCGCGCTTCGATGGTGTGCGGCGGCAAATTGGCAGAAAAGCTGTGCGTTTCGATGGCGTGGGCCACGCCGGCCAGTTTTTCTGCCGGAAAATCCAGTTCCGCCAGCTGGCGGCAAGCCAGCGCGGCTGCCTGGCGCGAGGCCAGGTGGCGTTCGGGATGGTTTTTCGGCAGGTTGACCAGGTCGTGCAGATAGCAGGCGGCCATCACGGTGAGGGCGTCGGCCTGCGCATGGTCTTGCAGCAGGACGGCGGCGTTGCGCCAGACGCGCTGCAGGTGGTTGATGTCGTGGGCGCTGTCGTCGCCCAGGCCGGCCGTGGCCAGTGCCAGCAGGCGTGGTTGCCATTGAGAAAGCAAAGAATCCATGGTTCAAGGTCGTAAAAAGCAGGGGCCGCCAGTGTGGCATAAAACGCCGCCACAGGTGGCAGGGAGCGTGGCGCCCCGGCGTGCCGCATTTGCCACATAAGTGCATTTTGGGAAAGCATCAGCCCGGGGATCGCTCTTTTTTAGTGCATGTAAAATTTACATGGGGTAACATTGCCGCACGGAAATTAGAAACATAAGCTAATTGCTAGAAAGTATTTGCAAAAAACATACAAGTGGCGGCCATTCATTGCATTGTGGATGGCTCGTCACGTCCAGGCTCGCGTACAGCGTGTCCTGGCCTGCGCCCCAGGCGAGTTAACGAAAGGATTATCATGAACACCATTTCCAGGGACACTGGCGCAACCGTTGCCAAGGCTGCCGAATACCTGGCCTTTACCCTGGGCCAGGAAGAGTATGGCATCGACATCCAGAAAGTCAGCGAAATCCGCAGCTATGAAACGCCGACCCGCATCGCCAACGCACCCGAGTTCGTCAAGGGCGTGGTCAACTTGCGCGGCATCATCGTGCCGATCGTCGACATGCGCATCAAGTTCAACCTGGGCACGCCCAGCTATGACCAGTTCACCGTCGTCATCATCCTCAATATTGGCAACCGCGTGGTCGGCATGGTCGTCGACCGCGTCTCCGACGTCACGACCCTGATGCCGGAACAGATCAAGCCGGCGCCGGACATGGGCCGCTCGATCAATACGGAATATGTGATCGGCCTGGGCACCATCGACGAGCGCATGCTGATCCTGGTCGATATCGACCAGCTGATGTCCAGCGCCGACATGGGCTTGATCGAGAAACTGGCGGCGTAATGCCGCAGTGAAGAGAATTTCCCTGCATATTGTCAAAAACTATTGACATTAAGTATTGCATATCGTTTCCGCAGGGAGCACGCTAGCGCATTTTCCTGGCGCACGGTTCAACCGAACCGTGCGCCAGTTTACTTGGCGGGACAGATTTGGCGGCGTCCGCCATGCTGTTCCAGGCGCTGGCTGCAGGGCCTCTCTTCAGGATATTAGGATAGTCACATGAATTTGTTAAGAAACGTCAGCATCGGGGTCCGTCTGGGACTGGGCTTTGCCGTCATTTTGCTGTTTTCCATGATCATCACCGGCATCAGTGTCTGGCGCCTGCATGACGTGGCCAGCGCCACGCGCACCATGATGGAAGAGCCGCTGGCCAAGGAGCGGTATATTTCCGACTGGTATACGCGCATCGACAGCGCCGTGCGGCGCACGATCGCCATCGCCCGCAGCAGCGACACCTCGCTGAGCGGCTTTTTCGCCGAAGAGTCGAAAGTGTCGAGTGCCAGCTCGGCTGTCCTGCAAAAGAAGATCGCGGCGTTGCTGAAGGACCCGAAAGAACAGGCCATGTTCGCCAGTTTGCTGGAATTGCGCGAAGTGTATGTCGGCTCGCGCGACCAGGTCTACAAGCTCAAGGGCGAGTCCCAGTCCGAGGCCGCCAACGAAGTGTTTGAAAAAACCTTCGTGCCCGCCGCCGCCAAGTACCAGAAGATGGTCTACGGTTTGCTGGAGCACCAGCGCGCCACCATCGACGCCACCGCGCGCCAGATTGATGACATCGCCAGCACCAGCCGCAACCTGCTGTTATTGCTGTCGACGCTGGCGCTGGCTTTTGGCGTCGTGTGCGCCTGGCTGTTGACGATGGGCATCGTGCGTCCGCTGCGCACGGCCGTGGAGATCGCCCGCAAGGTGGCCGATGGCGACCTGACGGCGCAGATCGATGCCAGCGCCAAGGATGAAACTGGGCAATTGCTGCAAGCGTTGAAGGACATGAACACCAGCCTGCTCAATATCGTCGGCGAAGTGCGTAGCGGCACGGACAGCATCGCGACATCCTCGACGCAAATTGCCGCCGGCAACCAGGATTTGTCGAGCCGTACGGAAGAGCAGGCTGGTTCGCTGGAAGAAACAGCCTCGTCGATGGAAGAGCTGACCAGCACCGTGAAACAGAATGCGGACAATGCGCGCCAGGCGAATCAATTGGCGGCGTCGGCGGCGCAAGTGGCCGTCAAGGGCGGCGAAGTGGTGGCGCAAGTGGTGGGCACCATGCAATCGATCAATGCCTCGTCGAACAAGATCGTCGATATCATTGCCGTCATCGATGGAATCGCCTTCCAGACGAATATCCTGGCTCTGAATGCGGCCGTGGAAGCGGCACGCGCAGGCGAGCAGGGCCGTGGCTTTGCCGTCGTGGCCTCGGAAGTGCGCAACCTGGCGCAGCGCTCGGCTTCGGCGGCGAAAGAGATCAAGACCCTGATCGGCGCGTCCGTGGAGCAAGTCAACGCGGGCAGCATGCTGGTGGCGCAAGCCGGTTCGACCATGAACGATATCGTCGACAGCGTGCAGCGCGTGAGCGACATCATCACGGAAATCACGGCGGCCAGCAGCGAGCAAAGCGTGGGCATCGACGAGATCAACCGCGCCATCGGCCAGATGGATGCCGTGACGCAGCAAAACGCGGCGCTGGTGGAGGAGTCGGCTGCTGCCGCCGAATCGATGCAGCACCAGGCGCACAACCTGGCGCAAGTCGTCAGCGTGTTCAAGCTCAATGGCCAGCAGGCCAAGGTAAGTGGCGCGAGCACGCTGAAGCAGCCGGCAGCGCCGCAAACCGCCTTGCGCCTCGGCGCACGCTGAAAGCTGCGGCTGCCCCTGCAGCCGCAGCTTTCAGTTCCTTTTTATAGTCTGGTTCCGATTTTTCAGGATATTCACATGAATTTGTTAAGAAACGTCAGTATTGGTGTGCGGCTCGGCCTGGGTTTTGCCGTCATTTTGCTGTTTTCCCTGGTCATTACCGGCATCAGCGTCTGGCGTTTGCACGACGTGGCCACCGCCACGCGCACCATGATGGAGCAGCCGCTGGCGAAGGAACGCTATATTTCCGACTGGTACAGCAAGATCGACAGCGGCATCCGCCGCACCACGGCCATCGTGCGCAGCGCCGACACCTCGCTGGGACCGTATTTTGCGGAAGAAGCGAAACAGTCGTCCGTCGTTTCGAGTGAATTGCAAAAGAAAATCGAAGCCCTGATTTCCGGCCCGCAAGAAACGGAACTGTTCCGCCAGGTCAGCGAAATGCGCAAGGTGTATCTGGATTCCCGTGAGCAAGTCTCGAAGCTGAAGGCGGCCGGCCAGACGGAAGAAGCGGAAAAGGCCTTCCAGGCCGTGTTCGTGCCCGGCTCGACGAAGTACCAGAAAGTCATCATGAACATGCTGGAACACCAGCGCGCCAGCATCGACGCCACCGCGCGCGAGATCGATGCCGTCGCCAAGACCAGCCGCAACCTGCTGCTGGCGCTGGCCGCGCTGGCACTGGGCTTTGGCGTCGTGTGCGCCTGGGTCTTGACGATGGGCATCGTGCGCCCGCTGCGCACGGCCGTGGAGATTGCCCGCAAGGTGGCCGATGGCGACTTGACGGCGCAGATCGATGCCAGCGCCAAGGATGAAACGGGGCAATTGCTGCAAGCGCTGAAGGACATGAACACCAGCCTGCTCAATATCGTGGGCGAAGTGCGCAGCGGCACGGACAGCATCGCGACGTCCTCGACGCAGATTGCCGCCGGCAACCAGGACCTGTCTTCCCGTACGGAAGAGCAAGCCGGTTCGCTGGAAGAGACGGCGTCATCGATGGAAGAGCTGACCAGCACCGTGAAACAGAATGCGGACAATGCGCGCCAGGCGAACCAGTTGGCGGCGTCGGCGGCGCAAGTGGCCGTCAAGGGCGGCGCCGTGGTGGCGCAAGTGGTGGGCACGATGGAATCGATCAATGCCTCGTCGAACAAGATCGTCGACATCATCAGTGTCATCGATGGCATCGCCTTCCAGACGAACATTTTGGCCCTGAATGCGGCCGTGGAAGCGGCGCGCGCAGGCGAGCAGGGCCGCGGCTTTGCCGTCGTGGCCTCGGAAGTGCGCAACCTGGCGCAGCGCTCGGCTTCGGCTGCAAAAGAGATCAAGACCTTGATCGGTGCATCCGTGGAGCAAGTCAACGCGGGCAGCATGCTGGTGGCGCAGGCCGGTTCGACCATGAACGACATCGTCGACAGCGTGCAGCGCGTGAGCGACATCATCACGGAAATCACGGCGGCCAGCAGCGAGCAAAGCGTGGGCATCGACGAGATCAACCGCGCCATCGGCCAGATGGATGCCGTGACGCAACAAAATGCGGCCCTGGTGGAAGAGTCGGCGGCCGCCGCCGAATCGATGCAGCACCAGGCGCACAACCTGGCGCAAGTGGTCAGCGTGTTCAAATTGAATGGACAGCAGGCCAGTGTCAGCGGCTTGAAGGGTGTAAAACGTCCGGCAGGCAAGGAAGCCAAGGCTAGCTTGCGGATCGGCCGCGCCGCTTAAGTTGCTTACCCCGTAACGGCCGGGGTCGTACCCTGAGGGTACGACCCCGGTATTTAAGCCTCTGGGGTGAAGCCGGCGATCGCCAGCTGCGACAGCCGGTCCGCCTCGCCATTCCTGTGGCGCGGCAGCCAGCGCAAGCTCACATCGTTGAATTGTTCCAGCAGGGCCACTACGGTGGCCCTGTGCATTTCCAGCCCCTTGGCGCCGACCGGCGTCGTTTCCAGCACATCGTTGATCACCACCTGGCTGTCGCCGAACAGCAGCAATTGCTCGGGCGGCGGGCGCACGGCCTGCGCCGCCCGCAGCACGGCGATCAGGGCCGCATATTCGGCGTCGCTGCTGCTGCCATAACCGGCCGCCTGGCTCACTTCGATGCGCTCGCCATGCGGCCCCAGCAGCAGGGCGCCTATGCCCAGCTTGCCCGGGTTCGGATGGGCGGAACCATCGAACCAGCCGCGCCAGGCCAGCGGGCCGCCATCGTCCTGGCGGCTGAGCGCCAGCTGCGCGCGGCGCGCCTGCATCTTTGCTTCCTTGCGCAGTTTTCGCGCCTGCGCTTCCGCCGTCATGGCTTGAGGAACCAGGTATCGATCAGGCTGCCTATCCAGCAGGCCACCAGCACGCTCACGGCCAGCGTCATGGCGGGGCCGTCATTGGCGGACAGCGCATCGACTTTCTCGACGATCAGCTGCACGTCGAGGGGCAGGGCGCCACTGTCGATCTGTGCCATAACTTGGTCCAAACGTGCCATGATCTGGCGCAATACGAGCACCAGCGCGACCAGCGCCGGCACGAGGAACAGGCAGCCGCGCGCCTTGCGTTTCAATAGGAAATGCCCGCTGCCGGGAAAGACGAGGGCCGACAGCAGCAGGGCTTGCGTGCGTTTCGATTTTGATGAAGATGAGGGAGAGCCGCTCATGCGCGCCTTGTGTGGGTGGAAGAGCGGCTCATCATACTATTGCCAGCCGAATTTGCGCAGGTACACGCGTTTCATGAACGTCGTCAGCACGGTGTAGCAGACGAGAATGCCCAGCAGCCAGGGGAAATAGCCCAGTGGCAAGGCTTGCAGCTTGAAGTAAGTCGCCAGCGGTCCCATCGGCAGGAACACACCCACGGCCATGATGAGGGTGGTGGCCACCAGCAGGGGCACGGAAGCGATGCTGTCGATGAAGGGCAGCTTGGGCGTGCGGATCAGGTGCACGATCAGGGTTTGCGTCAGCAAGCCCACGACGAACCAGCCGGACTGGAACAGGGTTTGCTGCTCAGGCGTATTCGCGCCAAACACATGCCACATCAAGATAAAGGTGCTGATGTCGAAGATCGAGCTGATGGGACCGAAGAACACCATGAAGCGGCCGATGTCGCGCGGGTTCCAACTCAGGGGCTTCTGGATCAGTTCGGCGTCGACATTGTCGAACGGAATGGCGATCTGCGACACGTCGTACAACAGGTTTTGCACCAGCAAGTGCAGCGGCAGCATCGGTAAAAACGGCAGGAAGGCGCTGGCCACCAGCACGGAAAACACGTTGCCGAAGTTCGAACTGGCCGTCATGCGGATATATTTGAGCATGTTGCTGAAGGTGCGCCGGCCTTCCAGCACGCCTTCTTCCAGCACCATCAGGCTCTTTTCCAGCAAGATGATGTCGGCCGCCTCCTTGGCGATATCGACGGCCGAATCGACGGAAATGCCTATGTCGGCCGCGCGCAGGGCGGGCGCGTCGTTGATGCCGTCGCCCATGAAGCCGACGATATGGCCATTGCCGCGCAGGGCGCGCACCAGGCGCTCCTTGTGCAGAGGGCTGAGCTTGGCAAACACGGTATGCTCTTCAGCCGCGCGGGCCAGGGTCGCGTCGTCCATCTCGTCCAGTTGCGGGCCTTGCAGCACGCCATGCACGGCCAGGCCCACTTCGCGGCAAATCTTCGCCGTCACCAGGTGGTTGTCGCCCGTCAAAACTTTCACGGTGACGCCGTGTTCCGCCAGCGCGCGCAGGGCGGGCGCCGTCGATTCCTTCGGCGGATCAAGAAACGCCACATAGCCGATCAGGGTCAGCGCCGTTTCATCGGCCACGCCGTACACGGTTTTATGCGGCGGCACTTCCTTGACGGCCACGGCCACCACTCTCAGCCCTTCCGCATTCAGGCCGTGCGTGGTGTCCAGCACTTTCGCCAGCAGGACGGCGTCGAGCGGTACGTCCACGCCATTCAGGCGCAAATGGCTGCAGGCGGCAAGGATTTCCTCGACGGCGCCCTTGCAGATCAGCTCATGGTGGTCATTCTTTTCGGAAACGACGACGGACATGCGGCGGCGCACGAAATCGAACGGGATTTCATCGACCTTGACGTAATCGCGCGCCAGCTGCATTTCCGTCTGCAATTCGACATGGTCGAGCACGGCGCGGTCCAGCAGGTTTTTCAGGCCCGTCTGGTAGTGGCTGTTCAGGTAGGCAAATTGCAGCACTTCATCGGAGGGCTGGCCAAACACGTCCGTATGGCGCTCGAGCACGATCTTGTCCTGCGTCAAGGTGCCTGTCTTGTCCGTGCACAGCACATCCATGGCGCCGAAGTTCTGGATCGCATCCAGGCGTTTCACGACGACTTTCTTTTTCGACAGTTTCACGGCGCCCTTGGCCAGGGTGCTGGTGACGATCATCGGCAGCATTTCCGGCGTCAGGCCCACGGCCACGGACAGGGCAAACAGGAACGCTTCCATCCAGTCGCCCTTGGTCCAGCCATTGATCAGGAACACCAGCGGCGCCATCACGAGGGCGAAGCGGATCAGCAGCCAGCTGACGCTGTTGACGCCCGCTTCAAACGCCGTCGGCGTGCGCTCGGTGGCCGTCACGCGCGTGGCGATGGTGCCGAAATAGGTGCGGTTGCCGGTCGCCAGGACCAGCGCCGTGGCCGCACCCGAGATCACATTCGTGCCCATGAACAGCAGATTGGCCAGCTCCATCGGGTCTTTACCATGGGCATCGGCCAGTTCTGCCATCTTTTCCACGGGCAAGGATTCTCCCGTCATGGCGGCCTGGCTGACGAACAGGTCTTTCGCGGAAAGCAAACGGCAATCGGCGGGGATCATGTCGCCGGCCGACAGCACGATGATGTCTCCCTGCACCAGCTGGCGGATGGGCAGCTCGATTTGCTGGCCATTGCGCAGCACGGTGGCGGTATTGCTGACCATGGCTTTCAGGCGCTCGGCGGCCCGGTTCGAGCGGCCTTCCTGCACGAAGCGCAGCAGGGTCGACAAAATCACCATGGTGCCGATGACGATGGTGGCCTTCGGGTCTTCCGTCAGGTAGGAAACAATCGCCAGCACGGTGAGCAGCAGGTTGAACGGATTCTTGTAGCACAGCCACAGGTGCTGGTACCAGGCCAGCGGTTTTTCATGCTCGACTTCATTCGGCCCCGTTTGTGCGCCGATCACTTGCGCCTCGGCATCGCGCAAGCCTTCGGCCCGCGTGTGCAGCCGGTTCAGCGCGCTGTCGAGTTCTTCATGGGCGGCGGCCAGCAACTGGCGCGCCAGATGGTCGGGCACGGGGCGGGCCGTACTGTTTTCCAGCGGCATGGCGCGGCGGCGGAAATGGCCGGCCGTATGGCGCTTGCGCAGGAATGATTCGAATAAGCGGGTGAAGAGATTCATGGCTCTTCCTTTCACGGCGAGGTGTTGACGGGCGGCGCAGCCGCAGGCAAGACTTGCGTGCCGCCAAGACACAATAGTGCTGGCGGGCAATCCGGGTCAGTAGCCGGTCGCGATCGGAAAGAGGGGGAGAGGCGCACGGCCAGACTGGCCGCGAGACACCGCACCTTGCTCAGCAAGGCACGGAGGAAAGAGAGTTCCGCGTTGCTTGCTGTTTAGCTGCCGAGGCAATCACCGATACAAGATCGGCTACTGTCACTAGAACAAGTACCCACGTGGGACTCCGTAAATGAATAATGGGGGCATCTTATGGATGGGCTGCGAGGGTGTCAACTGAAGAAATCTTAGGTTTCCAAAGTGTAATGTGGGTGTGGGCTTTGTTTTGGCCGGACGCGGCCATTCGCGTTGCTGTGACAATGTGTGATTCTTCTTGCTTGGCAATCCGTTATGCTCGGGTACGCTGATGGGCTGGAAATGGCCATGGTGAACACGATGCAAATACAGAAAAACACATGTCTATGGAATTGATCGTTGGGGCAGTAATCGCGGGACTTGTTGTCATGTTCTTTGCCGGCAAGTACTTTTCAAAAAAATTGCCAAAAGAAACACATTTCGAATGTGCCCGTTGCGGCACGCTTGCACGCCATACCGATCGCACCATCGACGCCTGGCGCAACAACAAAACCACATTCTTTTGCCAGTCCTGTCATCTCAAATGGGTACGTGCCAGGACGCCACGCGAGCGTGAGCGTAGCGCTTCTCCTGCAGGGTCCAGATCTGGAGCGAGATCAGGATGCCTTGGCGTTGTTGTGCTGTTTGCCGTCGTTCCGCTGACTGGCTTTCTACTGGCGTACGCGTATGCCTGACTATGCAATCTAGCCTATGAATATTAACTACACATCGGATCAGCCATGCGCCGAGGCATTTAAGGCACTGTACGACACGACTGGCTGGGGTCCAATATCACGCGGGAGCGCGTTCTATCAAGATTCACTTAACGGCTCTTGGTGTTCGCGATCAGCCTATTTGGGCGGTCGACTTGTTGGTTTTGTGCGTGTCATTTCGGACGGTCGCTTACACGCGTTTGTCACCGAGATGATTGTTCACCCCGAATTTCAATATCTAGGAATCGGAGCAACTTTGCTCAGTTCAATTCTTGACGCTTGTCGCGACGCTGGCATTAAAGATGTGCAGCTTTTTAGCGCCAAAGGCAAGTCGAAATTCTACGAAAAACTTGGATTTTCCTCACGACCGGATGATTCTCCTGGCATGCAATTTAATGCGGCCACCTGACCAGTCGTTCAAGCCATCGTTGAACGACAGATAGGGAGCAAATCGTATGTCTCTCGTGGGGCGAGTCCCGCCCTTCTGCCGTAGATTCCAGCGACCTGACAGTAGCTACTTCGGCATGTGGCATTTTTACTTCACAACCCGCAGTCTTTTTACTTCAATGGACGCTGGTGAATCGGCTCACGCCCCGGATCTGGACGAAGATGTATCCGACAATCCGCTACGGTCGGACCTGCATGCCCTCAGCGGTCGACGTGTATGCGCCGCCGCGTGATCGCTTAACGTAAACTTACCACTAAGGTATGCTTGCCTTATCGCAACCAATGCCACAGACTACCCTAATGACGAAAATCGTAACCGTTGAAGACTATGCACATGGGCTGTCAGAGCATGCGAAGCGGTTGGTCGTAGTCGCAACAGTGGAAGGAAAGGGTGAGCCGTGTGTTAGGGATGTAGAGGTTCGGAAGATCGCTGGCCGCTGTGCTGAACTGGTCCGCGGAGCCTCGGCTCTCGGCCTGCAACGCAACTCGGTAGCCCTTGGGGTTCTCGGTCGCACTCTAGTTGAAGGCCTTATCCTTCTCCTGTGGGTTGAGATCTCGGAAGAGAATGCGCTTCACCAAAGTCAAGCGGGGCTGACAGAGTTCACTAGGGTAGCGAAGATAAATCTCGAGAGGGGTAGCTTGAGGATACGAGACCGTGAGACTGGTGCGGATGCAACTGCCGAGTTCATGAAGTCTGAACAGTTCAAAAAACTGCCAGCGCCGAAGAAGGTCATTAATCAGGCGGCTGAAGCCGGGGTGGAAGACTTGTACGAGGTGTTCTATCGGTTCATGTCAATGCCTACGCATGGACACGACATAGACGGGGATAGCAGAGATTCAGAGGCGGCGCTGATCGTTGACCTGCAAGCCATTGGTGCTATGTGCATGGGTATAGGGCATGCGTCGATGCGGTGGTTGCTTGGTCGCCAGCGAACAGACAATGAATCGCTGCGCCAGGTGCTTGGAATCGGCAAGTAGCTTTAATATTGTCTTCCCTTATCATGTACATGATTATTTTCCTGCTGAGAGAGTTGTGTGATTAATACGGATTTAGACCTGGCATGTTCCGTGTCAAAGACAGTCGGTGAAACTTACAAAGAAGCAGTCGAATTCACTACGGCGCTTCCTTCATACGCATTGATCTGTTACCGCAATGTCCTAGAGGCTGTATGTGAGTTGATAGCAAAGAAGCATAGTGTTCCAGTTGGGAATCTTTCGCTATTTGAGAAAATCAATAAACTTATCGATGCAGGAAAAATCACATTTGGATTTAAAGATCGTTGCCATCGTCTTCGGATCTTGTGTAATCCAGGCGCGCACCGAGGCAGTGCTTTAGTACAAAATGAGAGTCTCACTGAGCCAGCCGACGAGAACGAAGATTTGCTCAAGAATGCCTTGGAGGCCCGCAAAGCTATTCTGTGGGTACTTGAAAGTACTTACCGTGTGGATTTTGATTATGAAGGAGATTTTTCGTATTCTTGGGAACGCATTGAAACACAGGAATGGAAAGATGTACTTTTTTCTGCAGCAACCGAGCTTGACGCGAACAAGAAGTTTAAAGCAGGTCTTTGGTGCGAAGCCGAAGCAGAACGTCGGGAGCTTGCATATAAGTATGCCATTGCAACGACAGAATTTCAGATTGATCAGGATTTTTTAAGGAAGTTGGCGGCGAGTTTTTACTATGCTTCTTACAAACTTAAGCCGAACATTGAGGCTGGTTTTAGATACGCAAAATTCGTACAAGACGGAAAGATTGATGGGGATAAGAAAGACGAAGCAAACGTATTAATCGAGAGTGCAGCCAAGGCAGGTCATGGCGAGGCTTGTGATTACTATGCTGTAAATTTGTATCTAAAATCGAAGGACTACAAAAATGCCGAACGTTTTTGGCTTTTAGCCGCACAGAATAATGTTACCCGTGCATACTATTGTTTGTATATATATTACACAGAGGGCAAGGCATGCGAGCCGGAACCTCAGAACGCAATAGAGTTCCTAGAGAAGGGGGCGGAACAAGATTGCAGAGATTGCCTTGACTCTTTGGGACGTGCTTATTTCGAAGGTGTGCATGTAGCGAAGAACATTGAAAAGGCTCGCGCACTGCTCACCAAGGCCTCAAAACTCGGGCATGGTAAAGCGCGCCTATACCTTGAATTGATGGTCAACGGCGGCGTGGAAGAAATTCAGAGAGAATTTACGGCATTAGGGAAGATGCTATCGGAGGCACTGCCTGCTCAACAGGCCGTGAAAACAGTCGCAACTGACCCATACTCCTTATGCAGTTGCGGCTCTGGAGGGAAATTTAAATGGTGTTGCATGAATAAAACTATGCTAGATAAACCCTTGCGAAGCCCTCTTGCGCAGCATCTTCCAAAGTTCAGGGCGTAGACCTTGTGTGAGCTAGTGCCGGGTGTCGTGCTGGATAGGACGAGCAACTATGGCTTGTCGCTCGGGTCCGATGAGGATATCCCCAGCACAATTTAGACATTGAAATGGATGCGTACGCCCTGGTTTCCTGACGTTTGCAGCGATGATGGTGGCGAGGTCTTGGAACGGTAGCGTTATATGACGCCGTTGAGCTGAGTGGTGCTAGATCAAGCAGTCAAAGTTGCCGACCCGTTTGCTGAGTTCGCCGAAACATTCGACCTGGCCCATGAATGACCGCTTCGAGGTGCAAGCGTAACTTCCCATGCGAAAAATCCGCCAGCAAGCCGTACCACATTTGAAGGTGGCAAAGCGGCGCTTTCGCAGAGCCGATGGCGGCCTGTGTCAGACCTGGTTGTCGGTTCAGCGTGTGGCAGTAAGCTATAGCGCATCGGCCGATTGCGCCGCCATCGCCAGCGAATCGGAGAGGATGTGCCACAAGGCTGCGTGGCGCTGCTGCAGCGCGGCGCCGCCCGCGTAGATCAGCTCCACATGCAGGCTGTCGACGATGCCCAGGTAGGCTTGCGCGTACAGGTCGATGCGCGCGGCCGGCAACGCTGGCGCGAATCGGCCCAGGCTGGTCACGTAGTACCGCTGCAACTGTGCCAGCAAGGCTTCGTAGCCTGTGCCGACTTCGATGCGCAGGGTGGCGGGCGGCAGGTAGGCCGTGCGTAGCAAAAAGCGCAGATGGGCCGAATCCCCGTAGCGCTGGGCCATGCGGTCGCAATACAGGGCGCCGGCCAGCTGGCCGCCGGGCGCCGCCAGTGCCGCTTCGTCGGTGAAGCAGGTATCCATGAAGGCTTGCTCTTCGGCCAGCGCGTCGGCAAACACGTCGAGGAAGAGGGCGTCCTTGCCGGCGAAGTGGGAATACAACGAAGCCTTGCGCATGCCGGCCTGCTCGGCGATGTCGCTGAGCGACGAGGCGTCGTAGCCATGTTCCGAAAAATGCACGACGGCAACGGCGCAGATGTTATCGGCCGAGGCCGAGCGTTTCTTCATATGAGGGTAGTGGTTGGGTGAAGCGTCAGTGCGCGCCCAGGCTGGTGGCGGGTGCCGGATGGACGCGCGCAGTGGCCAGGGTCAGCCATGATACCAGCAGGCCGGCCACGGTCAAGAACAGCAGCCAGGGCAATGGCCCCCATTCGGACAGGCTGGCCGCCAGCGGCGTGGCCAGCGACGACAAGGTCATCTGGATGGCGCCCAGCAATGCCGCCGTGGAACCGAGCGCACGCTGTTGCGAACCCATGGCCATGGCCATCAGCGCCGCTTCCGCGATGCCCAGGCCAAACAGGGACACGAACATGCCGGGCACGACGGCGGCGATGCCGAAGCCCGCCCAGGCACCGAGCAGGGCCAGCACGGCGCCGCCCAGCATGGCGGCGCTGCCCGCCACGCAGAGGCGCGCCACGCCGTACCTTTCCACCAGGCGGCCGCTGGCCATCGCGCCCAGTAGCACGGCCACGCCCGTGGCACCGAACACCAGGCCGAAACTGCCGGCGGACAGACCGAAATCGCGCTGGTACACGAGCGACGCCCCGCCGATATACGCAAACAGGAAAAAGAAAGTGGCGGACAGGGCCAGCGCGGGCAGCAGGAAGGCGCGGTCCAGCGCGATGCGCGCATACGTGCGGTGCAGGCCGCGCGGCGAGACGCGTCGGGCGTGTGGTAGCGTTTCCGGCAGGAATAATGCGCTATTGAGCAGGGTCAAGGCTCCCAGCGCGGCCAGAGCCAGCATCACGGCACGCCAGCCGTAATGGGCATCGAGCAAGCCGCCCACGGCGGGCGCCAGCACGGGCGCCAGGCCCACGATGGTCATCAACAGGGCAAACAGCTGCGCCGCTTTAACCCCATCGGCCACGTCGCGCACCATGCTCATCACCACCACCAAGGTCAGCGCCGCGCCCAGGCCCTGCAGCAAACGCGCCAGCAGCAGGGTGGTCAATTGATCTGCCTGCGCCGCCCACATGGCCGCCACGATGTAGACGGCGATGCCGGCCAGCAGCGGACGGCGCCGGCCCAGCATGTCCGTCAGGGGCCCGCACAGCAGCTGCCCAGCGCCCAGGGCCAGCAGGAAAACGGTCAGGCTCAGCTGCACATTCGCATACGAGGTGTGCAGTTCGCGCGCCATGGCGGGCATCGAGGCCAGGTACATGTCGATGCCGGCCGGACCGAGCACGGCCACCAGGGCCAGGGAAGCCGCCAGCCCAAGACTGGCGGCGTGGAGAGTGGTTTGCTGCTGCATTGCGCTTCCTTCATATGTCAAAAAACACGGCATGGACATCGCCGTCTTTTTTATTGTACACTGACTACCTACCGATAGGTAGCTTGTTCGATCAATGAAAGGATGAGAACGATGAAGGAAGAAACTATGATGGGAGAGAAGGCATGACAGAAGTGGGAATCTCGCTCAGCGGCGTAGCCGTGGCGCTGCTGTTTGCCGCCTGGAGCTCGCACCGCACCCGCTGCGAGCGGCGCGACGTCATGTTGCTGACGATACTGGGCACCGTGCTGGGGCTGCCGGGTGCGGTCTTGCTGGCGTTGCCGGTTGCGTAGGTCGGATTAGCGTAGCGTAATCCGACAACATTGTTGGCGAGGCCGGTGGTGGTGTCGGATTACGGCCCTCCGGGCCTAATCCGACCTACCCTTGCGGGCATGAAAAAAGGCAGGCCGTCTGGCCGGCCTTCCTGTCGCTGGCACGCCCGCCTAAGCGGGCGCCTGGCGTTTACTCTTCTTCGTAGGAACTGATGGGCGCGCAGCCGCAGAACAGGTTGCGGTCGCCGTACACGTTGTCGGCGCGGCCGACCGGTGGCCAGTATTTGCGCTGGCGCAGGGACGCGACGGGGTAGGCCGCGACTTCACGGCTGTACTTGCGTTCCCAGTTGTCCGACATCAACACCTGCGCCGTGTGCGGCGCATGCTTCAGCGGGTTGTCGTCGTGGTCGAATTCACCGCTGGCGACCTTGGCGATTTCCGCGCGGATGGCGATCATGGCGTCGATGAAGCGGTCGATTTCCACTTTCGATTCGCTCTCCGTCGGCTCGATCATCAGGGTGCCCGGCACGGGGAAGCTCATGGTCGGCGCATGGAAACCGAAGTCCATCAAACGCTTGGCCACGTCTTCATTGCTGATGCCGGTGGCGTCCGTGATCGGGCGCAGGTCCAGGATGCACTCGTGCGCGACCAGGCCGTCGTGGCCCGAGTACAGCACCGGGTAGTGCGGCGCCAGGCGGCGCGCGATGTAGTTCGCTGCCAGAATCGCCGTCTCGGTCGCTGCCGTCAAGCCTTCCGCGCCCATCATGGCGATATACATCCACGAAATCGGCAAGATGCTGGCCGAGCCGAATGGCGCGGCGCTGACGGCGCCGATGCCAGCGGCGTCGCGCTGGTAGCCGCTCGAACGCTGGTTCGGCAGGAACTTCGCCAGGTGGGCGCCCACGCCGATCGGGCCGACGCCTGGTCCGCCACCGCCGTGCGGGATGCAGAAGGTCTTGTGCAGGTTCAGGTGCGATACGTCGCCGCCAAACGAGCCTGGAGCGGCCACGCCGACCAGCGCATTCATGTTGGCGCCGTCGATGTAGACCTGGCCGCCGTGCGAATGGATGATTTCGCACAGTTCCTGGATGCCTTCTTCAAACACGCCGTGGGTGGACGGGTAGGTGACCATCACGCAAGCCAGGTTGGCGCTGTGCTTTTCCGCTTTCGCTTTCAGGTCGACCAGATCCACGTTGCCGTTGGCGTCGCAGCTGGTGACGACCACCTGCATGCCGACCATGTTGGCCGATGCGGGGTTGGTGCCGTGTGCCGACGATGGAATCAGGCAGATGTTGCGGTGGCCTTCGCCGCGCGACTCGTGATACGCCTTGATCACCAGCAGACCCGCGTATTCACCCTGCGAGCCGGCGTTCGGCTGCAGCGAGACGGCGGCGTAGCCCGTCAGCGCGCACAGCATTTCTTCCAGCTGCGCGATCATTTCGCGGTAGCCCACCGTTTGCGCGTCTGGCGCGAACGGGTGGATGTTCGAAAATTCCGGCCAGGTGACGGGAATCATTTCGCTTGTCGCGTTCAGCTTCATGGTGCACGAACCGAGCGGGATCATGGTGCGGTCCAGCGCCAGGTCCTTGTCGGCCAGGCTGCGCAGGTAGCGCAGCATTTCGTGTTCCGAGTGGTAGCTGTTGAAGACGGGGTGGGTCAGGTAGGCGCTGGTCCGGCTCAGTTGTGCCGGCAGCGCGCTGCTCACATTCGCTTCAACGGCGTCCAGGTCAGGCGCGGCAGGCGCGTTGGCCAGGCCGTGCGCGAAGACCTTCCACAGCAGCGCGATATCGTCGCGCGTGGTGGTTTCGTCCAAGGACACGCCGACATGGGTGCTGTCGATCTTGCGCAGGTTGACGCCGTGGTGCATGGCCGTTGCGTGCAGTTGCGCCGCATCGGCGACGTTGACGGTCAATGTGTCGAAGTAGCTCGCGTTGACGACGCCATAGCCGAGCGTCTTCAGGTTGGCGGCCAGCACGCCCGTAAAACGGTGCACGCGCTGGGCGATCTGCAGCAGGCCGGCAGGGCCGTGGTAGACGGCGTACATCGAGGCCATCACGGCCAGCAGCACTTGCGCCGTGCAGATGTTCGAGGTGGCTTTTTCGCGGCGGATGTGCTGTTCGCGCGTTTGCAGGGCCAGACGATACGCCTTGTTGCCTTGCGCATCGACGGTCACGCCCACCAGGCGGCCCGACATATTGCGTTTGAATTCATCGCGCGTGGACAGGTAGCCCGCGTGCGGGCCGCCGAAACCGAGCGGCACGCCGAAGCGCTGGCTGTTGCCGACGACGACGTCGGCGCCCCATTCGCCAGGAGGCGTGAGCATGGTCAGGGCCAGCAGGTCGGCCGCGACGATGACCATGGCGCCATTCGCATGCAGTTTTTCCACGCCAGCGCGGTAGTCGCGCACGACACCGTTCACGCCAGGGTATTGCAGCAGCACGCCGAAGCAGGCGTCCAGCGACTCGATTTCAGCCGGGTCAAACGTGCGCACCTCGATGCCGATCGGCTGGGCGCGCGTCTGCACCACTTCCAGCGTTTGCGGCAGCACGTCATTGGCGACGTACAGCACGTTCGATTTGGACTTGCCCACGCGCTGGATCAGGGTCATCGCTTCGGCGGCGGCCGTGCCTTCGTCCAGCATCGAGGCGTTCGAGATGCCCATGCCGGTCAAATCCGTGATCACTTGCTGGAAGTTCAAAATCGCTTCCAGGCGTCCTTGCGAAATCTCCGGCTGGTAAGGCGTGTACGCCGTGTACCAGGCCGGGTTTTCAAAGATGTTGCGCAACACGACGCCAGGCGTGAACGTGTTGTAGTAGCCCTGGCCGATCAGGGATTTGAGCACCTGGTTCTTGCCGGCGATGGCTTTCAGGCGCGACAAGGCTTCCTGTTCCGGCATCGGCTGCGAGTAGGCGCCCAAGGGCAGGGCGCCCTTGTTGCGGATGTTGGCCGGTACCAGGGCATCGATCAGCGCGGCGCGCGATGGATAGCCGAGGGTCGCCAGCATGGCTTGCTGTTCGGTGGCGGAAGGGCCGATGTGGCGGGCGATGAAGGCATCGCGTGCTTCGAGTTGGGTCAGGCTGGTGCGGGTCATGATATAGAGGCCAAAAAAGACTGAAAAACCGGGAGGCGGCGCGCGGGCGCTGCTGTAATTTATTGCAACCAAAGCAAACGGGCCGCAAACGCGGCCCGTGAGTCAGACGCGATTACGCGCTGGTGGTGGCGCCATAGGCGGCGGCGTCGAGCAAGCCGTCCAGGGCCGACACGTCGGCTGGCTTGATCTTGAACAGCCAGTTGGCGTAGGCGTCGGCGTTGATCGACTCAGGCGAGTTGACCACGTCGTCGTTGACGGCCACGACTTCGCCGGCGATCGGCGCGTAGATGTCGCTCGCGGCCTTGACCGATTCCACCACGGCGGCATCGTCGCCGGCGCCATACGTGTTGCCCACGCTTGGCAGTTCGACGAAGACGATGTCGCCCAGGGCGTCCTGCGCGTACTCGGTGATGCCGACGGTGACGGTGCCGTCGCCTTCAAGGCGTACCCATTCGTGGGAGGCGGTGTACTTCAGGTCTGCAGGAATGTTCATGTGTGGCTCCAGATGGTAAGTGTTCGTTATTGATTATGTTTATTCGGTCTTGCGGGCGGTGGCTCTCTATCGCTAATCGCTTACGCAACCAGGATTTTACCGTTACGCACGAAAGGCAGCTTGACGACGGAGGCGGCCAGTTGCTTGCCGCGGATTTCCACGTGCACGCTGTCGCCTACAGCTACGCCGTTGGGCACGCGCGCCAGGGCGATCGCTTCCTGCATGGTGGGGCTGAAGGTGCCGCTGGTGATTTCGCCCGTGGCGTCGCTGCCGGCGATGATGACTTTTTGATGGGCGCGCAGCACGCCGCCTTTTTCGCGCAGGATCAGGCCGACGAATTGCGCGTTCTGGCCTTTGGCCAGCAGGGCGGCCTTGCCGATGAAGTCACGCTCGCTGACCAGGTCGATGGTCCATGCCAGGCCCGCGTCGAGCGGGTTGACGCTTTCGTCCATGTCCTGGCCGTACAGGTTCATGCCCGCTTCCAGGCGCAGGGTGTCGCGCGCACCCAGGCCGGCCGGCTTGACGCCGGCGGCGATCAGGGCGTTCCACAGCGCTTCCACCTGGGTCGCCGATACACCGATTTCAAAACCGTCTTCGCCCGTGTAGCCGGTGCGCGCCAGCATGACTTCGCCGAACGCGGTGTCCTTGATGATGACGACGTTGAACGGTTTGATGGCTTCGGAAGCGGCTTGCGTTTCCGGCAGCACTTGCCATACCTTGGCGCGCGCGTTCGGGCCTTGCACGGCCACCAGGGCCATCGGCTCGTTGGCATTGCGGCGTTCGGTAATCGTCAGGCCGCTGTTGGTGGCTGTATTTTGCTGCTGCATCCAGGCCACGTCTTTTTCCGCCGTGCCCGCGTTGACGACGAGGCGGAACCAGTTTTCGTTGAAGAAGTAGACGATCAGGTCATCGATGACGGTACCTTCGGCATTCAGCATGCACGAGTACAGCGCCTTGCCCGACACTTGCAGCTTGTCGACGTTATTGGCCAGCAAGCCGCGCAAAAAGGCGCGCACGTTCGGGCCTTCGATATCGACCACGCACATATGCGACACGTCGAACATGCCGGCGTCGCCGCGCACGGCGTTGTGTTCTTCGATTTGCGAGCCGTAGTTGACGGGCATGTCCCAGCCGCCGAAATCGACCATGCGGGCGCCGAGGGCACGGTGGGCGTTGTTGAGTGGGGTCGCTTTGAGCGTCATGGATTCCTCGGGACGAAGGTAAAGGGGGAAGTTAACAGAACACAGAATATCGAGAGCCAAAACGGCACTCCATCGTGATCACTGACCCCCCTGTCCTTTGTACCTGAGAGATTACGGGGGCTTGCCCCGTGCGCCCCTTCGGTGGGCCGCCGGCAATAGCCGCGGCCGCTCTCCAGAGTTGAGCTAAAAATGTCGCCAAAGCAACAGCTTCAGTCCGCCTGATCGGTCCTTTTGCCTGAGAGTTTTTGGGTAGTGCCCCTTCGGCGGCAACGCTGGGTTGCCCTCTCCCGATCAAGTGTGAGGAATATATGTCAGCAGGCGTATTCTGTCAATCTGTAAAGACGTTGCCAAATTGCCGCAAAACCCCCGATTTGCGGGGCTGGGCAGGGGGCTGATCCACTGCAAAAGGGCGCCCGGCCGCGTGGGAATGGACTATGATGAAGTCCTGGCTTTCTTGCGGGTGGCTGCCATGAACACGACACAGAGCGGGACACAACACGAGACACAAAACAACACCGAGCAGCACGGTTACTTTACCCTCTCGGGCGACGTCAACAGTGACATGGTGCGGCGCGTCTTCAACGCCGTGGCCGACATCACGGAAGACAAGCTCACCGCCGCGCACATCCTGATCCAGTCCAACGGCGGCTATGTCAGCGATGGCATTTGTCTGTACAACTTTCTCAGCAAGTTGCCGTTTGACATCATTACCTACAACGCAGGCGCCGTGGCGTCCATCGCCGTCACCCTGTTTCTGTCGGGGCGGCATCGCCATGCCAGCGACACGGCCCGCTTCATGGTGCACAAGTCGCATGCGACCGCCTCGCCCGGTTCGCGCCCTGATGCGCTCAGCATCATCGTCGAGGGCTTGCGCGCCGACGACATGCGTACCGAGCGCATCCTGCGCGGCCAGGTCAACCTGACGGACGAGCAATGGCAGGTGCATGCGTATTCCGACCTGCACCTGACGGCCGACCAGGCGCTGGAAGTGGGCATGATCGAATCGATCCGCGACTTTGCGCCGCCCAGGGGCAAGCGCCTGACGAATATCTGACGCGTGCCTGGTACTTGCCAAGTGGATAGTTTTGGCAGGGGAATTTTGTAATGGAATGTAATTCTTTGCTGCAGTACAGCAAAAGCCGCGCGGAACAGGGCCGAGTCGTGGCATAGTGCACGCTGATCATGAAATAAGCGCAGGCACGATGACTTGGTGGAATGGAATTTCTTTTGCGGCCGACATGTCCGTGATGGGGCCAGCTGGCGTGGCGATTGCCCTGTGGCTGCTCGTCTCGCGCCAGTGGCGCCTGGTGCTCAGCTGGAGCCTGTGGTACGCCGGTGGCCTGGCCCTCGTGGTGCTGTCGAAGCTGGCCTTCATGAGCTGGGGCGTGGGCAGCAGCGCGCTCGATTTTACGGGCTTCAGCGGCCACGCCATGCGCGCCGGCGCCGTGTTTCCCGTGCTGATGTATGTGCTGCTGCAGCGGGCCGAACCGCGCTGGCGCCATGCCGGCGTCCTGATCGGTGTGGCGTTTGCCGTGCTGGTGGCCATTTCGCGTATCGTCGTGCATGCGCACAGCGTGTCGGAAGCCGTCAGCGGCTGCGTGCTGGGCCTGGCGCTGGCGCTGGGCTTCATGTGGAATGCCCGCGGCGCCGTCAATTTTGCCGTCAGCCATGCGCTGGCGCTGGCCAGCCTGGTGCTGATGGTGGCGCTGAGCTTCAAGGCCGAGCCCATGCCGACCGAGCAGTGGCTGCAAAAACTGGCCATGGTGCTGTCCGGCCATGAACGCGTTTTCTCCCGTGAAGACTGGAAACTGGCGCAGGATGGACGCCCAGCCCCTTGAGCTGGTGCCGGCCGGCACTTGATGCCGCTGTTTTTTGGCCAGAAAAGCATCAGGAACTGGTATGATGAACCACTTTTTTTGCGGTGTGCGGCCAGACTGCCGTCGCCATGGTGCATCTGAACTGAATATGAACCGGGTTCGCCGATCTCAACCGCCAGCATAGGCCAGGAACTCTAAAACACGTGCGTCTCTCTTCCATCAAGTTGTCGGGATTTAAGTCTTTCGTCGATCCCACCAATTTCCAGGTGCCAGGCCAGCTCGTGGGCGTGGTAGGGCCGAATGGCTGCGGCAAGTCGAACATCATCGATGCCGTGCGCTGGGTGCTGGGCGAATCGAAAGCGTCGGAATTGCGCGGCGAATCGATGCAGGACGTCATTTTCAACGGCTCCACGCATCGTAAACCAGCCGGACGCGCTTCCGTGGAACTGGTGTTCGACAACAACGATGGCAAAGCTTCCGGCCAGTGGGGCCAGTACGCCGAGATCGCCGTCAAGCGCACCCTGACGCGCGATGGCACGTCCACCTATTACATCAATGGCCAGCCCGTGCGCCGGCGCGACATCCAGGATATTTTCCTCGGCACGGGCCTCGGCCCGCGCGCCTACGCCATCATCGGCCAGGGCATGATTTCGCGCATCATCGAATCGCGCCCCGAAGAATTGCGCGTCTTCCTGGAGGAAGCGGCGGGCGTGTCGAAATACAAGGAACGCCGCCGCGAGACGGAAAACCGCTTGCAGGACACGCGCGAAAACTTGCTGCGCGTGGAAGATATCTTGCGCGAACTCAATGCCAACCTGGAAAAGCTGGAAGCGCAGGCGGCCGTGGCCACGCGTTTCCACGCCTTGCAGGCGGACCAGGAAGAAAAGCAGAAACTGTTGTGGCTGCTGCGCAAGAACGAGGCGCAGAACGAGCAGACGCGCTATTTCCGCGAAGTGGAACAGGCGCAGACCGACCTGGAAGAACAGACGGCCAAGCTGCGCAATGTCGAGCTGACCCTGGAGCAGATGCGCCAGGCGCACTTTGCCGTGGGCGACCGTTTGCATACGGCGCAAGGCCATCTGTACCAGACGAATGCGGAAATCGGCAGCCTGGAAGCGCAGATCAAGTTCGTCATCGAATCGCGCGCGCGCCTGCAGGCCCAGCTGGCGACCCTGACGGCCCAGCGCGACCAGTGGAGCAGCCAGGGCAGCGAATACCAGGAACAGATCGAAGAGGCGGAGTTCCACCTCGAAGAACTGGCCGCCAAGGTGGAACAATCGCAAATGATGGCCGAGCAGAAGGGCGAGCAATTGCCCGAGCTGGACGCCGCCTGGCGCGCCGCGCAAAACAAGAGCACGGAATCGCGCGCGCGCATCATGCAGGCCCAGCAGCAGCTGGAACTGGAATCGGCGCACCAGCGCAACGCCTCGAACATCCTGGCCAGCCTGTTGACGCGCCGCGAGCGCCTGCAGCAGGAAAAGAACAGCCTCAGTTTGCCTGACAGCAGCCACCTGGAAAACCTGAAACTGCAGCTGGAAGAAAAGCAGCAGACGCTGGAAGAGCAGGGTTTCTATCTGGAAGAAGCGCTGGAGCAACAGCCCAAGCTGGAGCAGGAGCGCGCTGAAGCCCAGGCGCAGGTGAATGCCGAAACGGCCGCCAACGCCCAGCTGGAAGCGCGTCTTTCAGCTTTGAAACAATTGCAGGAACGGGTGCAAACCCAGGGCAAGGTCCAGCCGTGGCTGAAAAAGCACGAGCTCGACACCTTGCCGCGCCTGTGGCAAAAGCTGCAGATCGAGGCGGGCTGGGAAGCGGCCATGGAATCGATCTTGCGCGAGCGCACGTCGGCCCTGCAACTGTCGAACATCGACTGGGCCAAGGCATTCTTTGCCGATGCGCCACCGGCCAAGCTGGCCCTGTACGCGCCGTCCACCGTGGCGCCGCTGCCGATGCCGGACGTGCCAGGCCTGAAGCCGTTCCTGAACTTGTTGAAACTCAATGATCCGGGCTTGCGCGGCTTGCTGCAGGACTGGCTGTACAACGCCTATGCCGTGGAAGACGCGGCCGAGGCGCTGGCCGAGCGCGGCAAGTTGCCGCCGGGCGGCTATTTCATCACGCGGCTTGGGCACGTGGTCACGGCCACCAGCGTGCGCTTCTATGCGGCCGATTCGGAGCAGGAAGGCATGCTGGGTCGTCAGCAGGAAATCGAGAATATCGGCAAGCAGTTGCGCGCCCAGCAATTGCTGGCCGAAGAGGCGCGCGCCCGTTCCGTGCGGGCCGACGCGGCCGTCGCCACCCTGACGCGCAACTTGTCCGAGTTGCGCCTGCGCATACAGCAGCTCACTTCCTCCGTGCATACTCTGCAACTCGACGTGGTCAAATTGTCGGAAGTCGAAGCGCGCTTCAACCAGCGCAGCACGCAGATCGGCGCGGATCTGGCCGAAATCGCCGCGCAGGAAGCGGAGCAGATGCAGACCAAGCTGGAATCGGAAGAAAAATTCGAACAGTTGGACATGGAACTGGGCAACTTGCAGGAAGCGCACGAAGACGGCCATACGGACTTCTTGCAGAAGGAACAGCGTCTGGCCGAAGCGCGCGAAGCCTTGCGCGACCTGGAGCGGGCTGCCAAGGATACGGAATATGCGGAAAAAGCCCACCGCGCGAAGATCGAGGAATTGCGCCGCAATATCGCCACGGCCAGCACGCAGGCGCAGCAAGTAACGGCCAGCCTGCAGGCCGGTGAACTCGAACTGGCGAATCTGGAAAGCGGTGCGGCGGCCGACGGCTTGCAGGATCTGCTCGAGCGCCGCACCACGCAGGAGCGGGCGCTGGCGGACGCGCGCCATGAACTCGATCAAATTACGCAGCAGTTGCGTCTGTCCGAAGATGCGCGCACGCAATCGGAGCGCAGCCTGCAGCCGCAGCGCGACAAGATCATGGAAATGCAGCTCAAGGAACAGGCCGCGCGCCTGAACCAGGAGCAATTCGCCCAGCAATTGCTGGAATCGGGTGCCGACGAGGCCGCCTTGACGGAAAAGTTGCACCCGGACATGCGTCCATCGTACCTGCAGGGCGAAGTGACGCGTTTGACGAACGCCATCACGTCCCTGGGCGCCGTCAACCTGGCCGCGCTGGACGAGCTGGCGCAGGCGTCCGAGCGCAAGAATTTCCTCGACGCCCAGAATGCCGATCTGACGGAAGCGATCAATACGCTGGAAGACGCGATCCACAAGATCGACAAGGAAACGCGCGACTTGCTGCAAGACACGTTCGACAAGGTCAACCACCACTTTTCCGAGCTGTTCCCCATCCTGTTTGGCGGGGGGCAGGCCAGGCTGACCATGACGGGCGACGAGATTCTCGATTCCGGTGTACAAGTCATGGCGCAGCCTCCGGGCAAGAAAAATGCCACCATCCACCTGTTATCGGGTGGAGAGAAGGCGCTGACCGCGACCGCATTGGTGTTTTCCATGTTCCGCCTGAATCCGGCGCCGTTCTGCCTGCTCGACGAAGTCGATGCACCGCTGGACGATTCGAACACGGAACGCTTTTGCCGCATGGTCAAGCGCATGTCCGACCAGACCCAATTCCTTTTCATTTCGCATAACAAGATTGCGATGGAAATGGCCCATCAATTGATCGGTGTGACGATGCAGGAGCAGGGCGTATCGCGCATCGTGGCGGTGGACATGGAGTCCGCCGCAAATTTTGCAACCGAGGCACAAGCAGCATGACAGACTTACAAATTACCTTGTTCGGCGCCGGCGGCGTCTTTATCGTCGGTGTTTTCTCATACAACAAATGGCAGGAATACAAGGCCAAGAAAAGCGTGGAACGGGCTTTTTCCACCGATCACGATGACGTGCTGATGCGTGAGGGCGACGCCCCCGTGTCCGACGCCCAGGAACCCGTCCTGCGCCAGGAACCGCGCTTTGACGCCGCGCCAGCCGCCAAGGCCGAGCCGTCGTTCGGCGCGCCGCCAGCCGCGCCCGTATCCGACGCCCCCGTGCACGCGGAACCGTCGCTGGGGGATATCCCTGCCGAGACGGTCGCGGCACCAGCCGCCGAGCCCGTGCAAGAAGTCAGCGCCGCCAGCGAACAGGCGACCAGCCTGGTCGACCCGCTGATCGACTGCCTGCTGCCTTTGTCGCTGGAAGCGCCCGTGCGCGGCGACAAGATCCTGCCCGTGCTGCAAACCCTGCGCCTGGTGGGCAACAAGCCCGTGCACTTCATCGGCTTGCACGTGAATGGCGACTGGGAACCGATCACGCATGGCGGTGTCTATACGAAGATGCAGGGCGGCGTGCAGCTGGCCAGCCGCAGCACGGCCCTGAATGAACTCGAATACTCGGAACTGGTCACGCGCTTGCGTGGCGTGGCCGACGAGATCGGTGCCGAGCCGGAAGTACCCGACATGATGGAAGTGATGGCCGAAGCGCGCAACCTGCACCGCTTTGTTGCCGGCCACGACGCGCAACTGGGCGTCAACCTGCACACGAACGGCGCGCCGTGGGCCATTTCCACCTTGCTGTTTGCGCTGGAAAAGCAGGGCTTCGACGTGCGTCCGGACGGCCGCTTTGTCATGCCGGACGGCGACGGCAGCTATCTGTTTTCGCTGTCGACGAATGTCACCCTGGCCGAGGAAACCACGTCCCGCCTGACCCTGTTGCTGGACGTGCCCTGCGTAGCGCCCGCGCGCGACGGCTTCGGCGCCATGGTCGCTTGCGCCAAGGCACTGGTGGGCCGCCTCGACGCCACTATCGTCGATGATTACAACCAGGCCCTGTCCGATGCGGCGCTGGCCGAGATCGCGGGCCAGGTGCAAGAGTTTTACCAGGAAATGGACGCGGCCGACATTCCGGCCGGTTCCACCCGCGCCCTGCGTTTATTTAGCTGAAGAATCCCGCAATAATGACTGATCTGACCAACCAGGACGCCGCTGCCCGCGTTCTGGCACTCACTGCCGAGCTCAATCGGCATCTGCACGCCTACCACGTGCTCGACAATCCCACCATTCCCGACGCCGAGTACGACAAGCTGTTTGTCGAACTGCAGGCGCTGGAAACGGCGCATCCGGAACTCCGGGCACCGGATTCGCCCACCTTGCGCGTGGGCGCGGCGCCGCTGCCGCAATTCGAGCAAGTCACGCACACGGTGCCGATGTTGTCGCTGAACAATGGTTTCACCGATGACGATATCGTCAACTTCGACCGCCGCGTACGTGATGGCCTGGACCTTGACGGTGCAGAAGTCGACTACGCTGCCGAAGTGAAATTCGATGGCCTGGCCATCAACCTGCGCTATGAAAATGGCCTGTTCGTGCAGGCGGCCACGCGCGGCGATGGCGCCACGGGCGAAGATGTGACGGCGAATATCCGCACCATTTCCGGCATTCCCTTGCGCCTGCATGGCGACAAGATTCCCACCGTGCTCGACGTGCGTGGCGAAGTCATGATGTTCAAGGCCGATTTTGCCCGCCTGAACCAGCGCCAGCGCGACGCGGGGCAGAAGGAATTCGCCAACCCGCGCAATGCGGCCGCCGGCAGCCTGCGCCAGCTCGATTCGCGCATCTCGGCGCAGCGCAAGCTGCGATTCTATGCGTATGGCATCGGTGCCCTCGATGGCGCCGCCATGCCCGTGTCGCATTCGGCCTTGCTCGACTGGTACGAGACGCTGGGCATACCCGTGTCGAAGGAGCGCCGTGTGGTGCCGGGCGCGCAGGGCTTGCTGGCCTACTACGCCGATATCGGCGCGCGCCGTCCCGCCTTGCCGTATGAAATCGACGGCGTGGTCTACAAGGTGAACGCGACGCAAGACCAGCAGGAGCTGGGCTTTGTCTCGCGCGCGCCGCGTTTTGCGCTGGCGCACAAGTTCCCCGCCGAAGAAGCCTTCACCGTGGTGCTGGGCATCGATATCCAGGTGGGCCGCACGGGCGCCATGACGCCCGTGGCGCGCCTGGCGCCCGTGTCCGTGGGCGGCGTAACGGTGACGAATGCCACCTTGCACAATGAGGACGAGGTGCTGCGCAAGGATGTGCGCGTGGGCGATACCGTCATCGTGCGCCGCGCCGGCGACGTGATCCCGGAAGTGTTGTCCGTGGTGCTGGAGAAGCGCCCCGAACCGGCGCCGTTGCCGTTCAAGATGCTGGAGCGCTGTCCCGTCTGCGATTCCCACGTGGTGCGCGAAGAGGGCGAGGCGATTGCCCGCTGCTCGGGCGGCCTGTTCTGTTCGGCGCAGCGCAAGGAAGCGTTCCGTCACTTTGCCGGGCGGCGCATGATGGATATTGAAGGCCTGGGGGAACGTTATATCGATACCCTGGTCGAACTGGAATACGTGCATGGGCTGGCCGACCTGTACAGCCTGACCCTGGATAAATTGCTGGAAATGAAAGTGCGCGCCGACGAGCGCGATGGTTCGACGCCAGAAACAGTGCAACAAGGCAAAATTCCCACCAAATGGGCGGAAAATTTGCTGGCCGGCATAGAAGCAAGCAAGCGGCCGCCGCTCGAGCGTTTCCTGTTTGCGCTGGGTATTCGCCACGTGGGCGAATCGACGGCCAAGACGCTGGCCGAGTGGCTGGGCAGCTTGGCGTATGTGCGCAAAGCGCCTGCGGCCTTGCTGCGTGTGCTGCCCGACATCGGCGGCACCGTGGCCGTGTCCATCGCCGACTTTTTTGCGGAAGAAAAGAACCAGCAGGCGCTGCAGGCATTGCTGGACGCTGGCGTCACGCCGCAGGGTGAACATGCGCCCAGTGCCAAGCTGCGTACGCAGCTGGAGCAAACGACGTTGCTGGCGGCCATCGGCATCCCCAAGCTGACGGAGCCGCGCAGCAAGCAGCTGGTGGAACGGGGCGTGACCCTGGCCAGCCTGGCGGCGCAAGGCGCCAGCTTCCACGCGGGCTTGCCCGCCGCCGTGGCCGAGTCGCTGGCGCAATGGCTGGCCGATGAGAACAATGTCAAGCTGCTCGGTCAACTGGACGCCCTCCGAAATGAATTACTGTCACAATTACCTGAAACGTCAGCCGCTGGCGGCAAGCTGGACGGCAAGACTTTCGTCCTGACGGGCACCTTGCCCAATATGAGCCGCGACGAGGCCGCGGAGCTGATCGAGGCGGCCGGTGGCAAGGTCAGCGGTTCCGTGTCGAAGAAGACAGGCTATGTCGTGGCCGGCTCGGACGCCGGCAGCAAGCTGGCCAAGGCGCAGGAACTGGGTGTGGCCATCCTCGACGAGGCTGGTCTGCTGGCCTTGCTCGCGCAGGACTAATCGTTCAAAATATGACAGAAGACCCATGAAAAAAATCAGAAAAGCAGTCTTTCCCGTCGCCGGCCTGGGCAGCCGTTTCTTGCCTGCGACCAAGGCGCAACCGAAGGAAATGCTGCCCATCGTCGACAAGCCACTGATCCAGTACGCAGTGGAAGAAGCGGTGGCGGCGGGCATCACGGAAATGATCTTCATCACGGGCCGCAATAAACGCGCCATCGAAGACCATTTCGATACCGCCTATGAGCTCGAGTCGGAACTGGAAGCGGCCGGCAAACGCGTGTTGCTCGACATGGTGCAAAACGTCATTCCCAAGCACATCAATTGCATTTATATACGCCAGTCGGCGCCGCTGGGTCTGGGGCATGCCGTGCTGTGCGCCCGTCCCGTGATTGGCGACGAGCCGTTTGCCGTCTTGCTGGCCGACGATTTCATGGATGTGGAAGAGGGCGTGCGCCCCGTGCTGGCACAGATGGCCGATGTCTTCCAGTATGAAAATTGCTCGCTGCTGGCGGTGCAGGATGTGCCGCGCGCGGAAACCAGGCAGTACGGAATCGTGTCGGCAAAGAACTATCAGCCCGACCTGGAACTGGTGTCGGCCATCGTGGAAAAACCTGCGCCCGAAGAGGCACCGTCGACCTTGGCCGTAGTGGGCCGTTATGTGCTGACTAGCCGCATCTTCGGTCACCTGGAAAACCTGGGGACGGGTGCCGGCGGCGAAATCCAGTTGACGGACGGCATCGCCGCCCTGATGCGCGAAGAGCGCGTGCTGGCTTACCGCTACCAGGGGCAGCGTTATGATTGCGGCTCCAAGCTCGGTTATCTGAAGGCAACGACGGCGATGGGCTTGAAGCATCCGGAAACGGGCGCTGCCTTCCGCGCTTACTTGCAAGAACTACAATTAACACTGGAAACAAAATGACGGTACGTGAAATTCTGAAGTTGGGCGATCCGCGTCTGCTGCGCATGGCCGAGCCTGTGCGCGAATTCGATACGCCCGAATTGCACGCCTTGATCGCCGACATGTTCGACACCATGCATGCGGCCAATGGCGCGGGCCTGGCGGCGCCGCAGATCGGTGTCAACCTGCAGTTGGTGATCTACGGCTTCAAGCAGAATCTGCGCTATCCCGATGCGCCGCAAGTGCCGGAAACCGTGCTGATCAACCCTGTGCTGACACCGTTGACGGAGCGCAAGGAAGAGGGCTTTGAGGGCTGCCTGTCGGTGCCAGGTTTGCGCGGCAGCGTGCCGCGCTGGAGCGAGCTGCACTATGAAGGCGTGGATCAGTTCGGCCAACCCATCAGCCGCGATTGCGACGGCTTCCATGCCCGCGTGGTGCAGCATGAAGTGGATCACTTGCATGGCATTCTGTATCCGATGCGTATCGTCGATTTTACGCAATTCGGCTTCACGGAAGTGATGTTCCCCGACCTGGATCCGAACGACGACGATTGATCGGCGCCTGAGAAAACGTCCATGGCGGCGTTGCATTGCCCTGAACGTTTTTCAGGCGCCTCGTGACTTTGGCTGTTAAACAAAAAATGGCCGCGCAGCATGAGCTGGGCGGCCATTTTTTATACGTAAAGCAAACCTAGCGCACCTTGCGGCTGCTGCCCAGGTGATCCAGCAGCGCCTTCAGCTCATCCTGCATGGCATCGGTCAGGTTCAGGAAGCGGCAGCCAATTTGCACTTGCTCGCCCAGCAGGAAGGAGCGGAAGGTGCGCGAGAGGCGGATTTCCAGGTCGGCGATCATGACCTTGTCCGGCCCCAGTTCCAACCGTACGCGCGACAGCTTGCGGCCCACATACAGGCCGACCGTATCGCGCGGGTGGGCACGCATGCCGATGCCGCCGGCCGAGAAATCATACAGCTGCAATTCATACGGTCGGCCTTCCAGCACAAAGGCGGCCAGGTAGTACACGCCCAGCGGCGTTTCCAGGCGCGCCGACTCGCGCCGTTCCAGCACCAGGCAATGGCTGGGGAAGTTCGTCAGGTAGACGTTCGGCCGCTCGGGATACGCCTCCCATTCGCCATTGATGGTAAATTGCAGCTTGGCGTTTTGCACCCACGACACAAACGTGGCGCCGCCTTCGGGCAGGGTGGCCCCCTCATTGAGTTCCAGCACGAATTGCGGCAAGTCGTCGTCGACGGACAAGATGCGCGCCAGGATGACGTCTTCGCCGCCTGTCGGGTAGATGGAAATGGCGTCGCCGTTATCAGCCAGGCTGCACAGGGTTTCGCCGATATCCCACGGATCGCTCATATGGTGCGGCTTGGTGCCTGGCTCCATCGGCTCGGCCACATCGGCCAGGCTGGGCGCGCCTTTGCGCAGGGGATTAGGAATGGGATCGTTCACGACAGCGTATCTCTTGTAATTTCTAATGGGGAATAGTGTATAGGTTCAAGGCAATATTTGCTAACTAAATCACAATAATTGATTTTATATCACTATATTCCTGTTGTAGTCTGGCATGGCACCTTGACGTCGCTGCTTGAGAGTGCCTAACAGAACCGTAGCGAGCGGCAGTGAGTTGCGGCCGAGAAGCGCAGCTGTGCGCATGCACGGGGACGCCGAGTCAGTGAGCATCGGAGGCCGCAAATCGCGACGCGCAGTAGGTTATGTTCGGTACTCTAAAACTGTTCGTCCGCGCTCAGGTAACGCCACTGGCCCGTTGGCAAGTCACCCAGCTTGACCTTGCCGATGCGCACGCGTTTCAGGCCCAGTACTTTCAGTCCCACGGCTTCGCACATGCGGCGGATCTGGCGTTTCTTGCCTTCGCGCAGGGTAAAGCTCAGCTGGTCTTCATTTTGCCAGCGCACCTTGGCCGGCAGCAACGGCTTGCCGTCGAGCCACAGGCCGTGGTTGAGCTTTTTCAGCTCGCTGTCGGGCAGGACGTCGCCCTTGGTGTAGCTCACGCGCACCAGGTATTCCTTGTCGATATCGGTATCGTGGCCGATCAGCTGCTTGGCCACGCGCCCATCCTGCGTCAGGACCAGCAAGCCGACGGAATCGATGTCCAGGCGCCCGGCGGCCACCAGGCTGCGCAGCTGGGTCGGGTGGAACTGTTCCGGGCTGCGGTCTTCCGCCCAGCGGTTCTCGGCCTTGATCAGGGCCACGGCGGGCGTGTAGCCATCTTCGGCCTGGCCGCTGACATAGCCCATCGGCTTGTTGATCAGGACGGTAACCCGTTTCGACTGTTCGGCTGCCGCCTGGCGTTCCACGGTGACTTTCTGGCTGGGATAGACCTTGCTGCCCAGCTCGGATACCACCTTGCCATCTACGCGGACCCAGCCGCGCGCGATCCATTCATCGGCTTCGCGGCGCGAGCTCAGGCCCAGTTCGGACATGCGTTTGGACAAGCGTAATAATTCTTCGGTCATGTTGTTTCAGTTTCAGTAAGGGTAGGCGCTGCGCGCAAGGTTTACACCTTCAGCGCATCGAGTAAATCGGTTTCCAGCAATATCTGGTTGCGGGCATTGTTGAGCGCGGGGCCGTCGACGAGGAAGACGTCTTCGACCCGCTCGCCCAGGGTCATGATCTTGGCCGTGTGCAGGTTGATGCGGTACTTGGTCAGCACATTGGCGATCGCATACAGCAGGCCCGTGCGGTCGTTGGCGGCCACCGACAGCAGGTAGTACTGGCCCTTTTCATCGGGCCGCAAGTCCACCGTCGGCTGGAAGGGAAAGGTGCGCGACAGGCGCGACAACCGTCCCTTGCCCGGCTGCGGCAGCGGCGTTTGCGACTGCAGCAGTTCGCCCAGCTCATGCTCGATCAGGCTGATGATGTCGCGGTAGCTCTTG
Organism: Janthinobacterium sp. 78; assembly: GCF_003096775.1. Lineage (NCBI taxonomy): Bacteria > Pseudomonadati > Pseudomonadota > Betaproteobacteria > Burkholderiales > Oxalobacteraceae > Janthinobacterium > Janthinobacterium sp. 78. Next base: position 2,957,384 of record NZ_QENT01000001.1, read on the forward strand.
GCGAAGTTCTGCTCCGTGACGAGGAAGGTGTCGAGCGCATAGCCATTCCTGGTCGTGTGGATCTTCGCGTCGAGGATGCTGAAATTCTTGCGGTCGAAATAGCTGCAGATGCGCGCGAACAGGTCAGGCTGGTCGGGAATGTACACGGCCACCTGCAAGCCTTCGCCGATGGGCGCCAGGCGGCATTTTACCACTGGCAACTTGCTGTCGAGTTTGTCATACAGCGAGCGCGTCTGCCAGGCGATGTCGGAGGCGTCGTGGCGCAGGAAATACGCCACATCGAGCTGCTGCCACAGTTTCAGGTGGGCATCGGGCGGCAAGCCGTACAGGCGCAGGGTGGCCAGCGCTTCCTGCTGGCGGTTCTTCAGTTCGCGGTCGGCCGTGTGCGGTTCGCCGCCCAGCACGCGCAGGGTGATCTTGTACAGGTCTTCCAGCAGCTTGCCCTTCCACGCGTTCCACACTTTCGGGCTGGTGCCGCGGATGTCGGCCACCGTCAGCAGGTACAGGCCCGTCAGGTGGCGCTCGTCCTTGACCACTTTCGCGAACGCGGCGATGACGTCGGGATCGGACAGGTCCTGTTTTTGCGCCACTTGCGACATGGTCAAATGATTTTCCACCAAGAAAGCGACCAGTTCCGTGTCCTCTGTCGACATGCCATGCTCCTGGCAGAACTGGGTGGCGTCGGCCACGCCCAGCTTGGAATGGTCGCCGCCGCGGCCCTTGGCAATGTCGTGGAACAGGGCCGCCACATACAGCAGCCACGACTGCGAGAAATCGGCCATCAGTTGGCTGCAGAACGGGTATTCGTGCGCATGTTCGCTCATGGTGAAGCGGCGCATGTTGCGCACCACCATCAAAATGTGCTGGTCGACCGTGTACACGTGGAACAGGTCGTGCTGCATCTGGCCCACGATGCGGCGGAAATTCGGCAGGTAACGCCCCAGGATGCTCATCTCGTTCATGCGCCGCAGCGCATGGATGATGCCCACGGGTGCTTTCATGATGCGCAGGAACAGGGCGCGGTTGGCGGGGTCCTGGCGGAAGGCGGCGTCGATCTTGAAGCGCGCGTGCCACAGCGCCCGCGTGGCGCGCGAGGTCATGCCTTTCAGGGCCGGGCGCTGCGTCATCAGCACGAAGATTTCCAGTACGGCCGACGGGTATTGTTCGAACGTATCGTCGGCGCTGATGTCGATCAGGCTGTTGACTTCATTGAAGCGCTCGTTGATGGGCACGGCCACATCGTCTTGCGGAAACAGCCGTGCTTCGATGTTTTGCAGCAGAATCGTGTTGAGCTGGGTCACCGTCTTGGCGGCCCAGTAATAGCGCTGCATCAGGTATTCGCTGGCGCGGCGCATGTGCGGCCCGCTGCCCGTGGCTTGCAAGCCCAGCGATTCGGCGATCGCCGTCTGCACGTCGAACACCAGGCGGTCTTCGCGCCGTCCCGCATGCAGGTGCAGGCGCACGCGGATATCCTTGAAGGCGCGCTCCTTTTCCATCAGCTGGCGCGCTTCCGTCAGGGTGATCAGGCCGCCCGTGGCCAGGGTGCGCCAGGAATTGGCCAGGCCGGCCGCCTTGGCCACCCACAAAATCACTTGCAAGTCGCGCAGGCCGCCCGGGCTTTCCTTGCAATTCGGTTCCAGGCTGAAGGCCGTGTCTTCGTATTTGGCATGGCGCTGGCGCATTTCCGCCGTTTTCGCCTGGAAAAACGCCTGCGGGTCCATGGCCGCCGCGTAGCGCTGCTGCAGCTGCGCGAACAGGTCCGCGTTGCCGCACACGAGGCGCGCTTCGAGCAGGCTGGTTTGTACGGTGATGTCGGCCTTCGATTCGACCATGCATTCATCGACCGTGCGGATACTGTGGCCGATTTCCAGACCCAGGTCCCACAGCAGTTGCACCAGTTCTTCCAGTTTTTCCTGCGTGGCGGCGTCCGGAGCCTGTTGCAGCAGGATCAGCAGGTCGACGTCGGAATGCGGAAACAGTTCCCCGCGGCCGTAGCCACCCACGCCCACCAGTGCCGTGCCGGGCGGCAGCCCCGCTTCCTGCCAGGCGCGCGCCAGCACGCCATCGACGCTGTGGCGCAGGCTGCGCAGCAGTTTTTCAGGCTTGCCGTCGGCCTGGAAGGCCGCAATGACGACCTGGCGGTCGGCTTTCAGTTGCTGTTTCAGCTGTTCCCGAATCTGCTTTTTCATCTGGGCCCTGGGGTGGCGGTGCGTGGGGGGGGAATCAGGCTTTGTTCAGGATCAGGGCAGGCGGTGGTGGCATGCCGGGCGAGACGGTCAGCACTTCATAGCCCGTTTCCGTCACCAGCACCGTGTGTTCCCATTGCGCTGACAGGCTGCGGTCCTTGGTTTTGATGGTCCAGCCATCGTTCATTTCGCGGATCTCGCGGCGGCCCGAGTTGATCATCGGTTCGACGGTGAAGATCATGCCCGCTTCCAGGCGTTCCAGGGTGCCTGGTTTACCGTAATGCAGCACTTGCGGTTCTTCATGGAAGACCTTGCCGATGCCGTGGCCGCAGAATTCGCGCACCACGCTGTAGCCGGCTTTTTCCGCATGTTGCTGGATGGCGTGACCGATATCGCCCAGGTGGGCGCCCGGCTTGATCTGGTCGATTCCCAGCCACATGCATTCATAGGTGATTTCCGACAGGCGCTTGGCCAGAATGGTGGGCGTGCCAACGAGGAACATGCGGCTGTTGTCGCCGTGGTAGCCATCCTTGATGACGGTGATGTCGAGGTTGACGGAGTCGCCGCTCTTGAGCACCTTGTCGCCGGGAATGCCGTGGCAGATGACGTCGTTGACGGAGGTGCAGATGGCCTTCGGGTAAGGCGTGTAGCCTGGCGGGCAGTAGTTCAGCGGGGCAGGGATGGTGCCTTGCACGTTGACCATGTATTCGTGGCACAGGCGGTCCAGTTCGCCGGTCGTGACGCCGACCTTGACGAAGGGGGTGATGTAATCGAGTACTTCGGCGCCGAGCTTGCCGGCAACGCGCATGCCTTCGATGTCGGCGGCGCTATTGATACGGATGGTGGACATGGTGTGATTCGCAATCTGCAAGATGTTCGGGTGAAAAGCACAGACGAACCTCAGCGTAGGAGGATACGTCTGCAAATATGTCGAAATTATAAACGAGGCGCCCCGCATCCGCCGCCTCCATCCTATGGCGGGCAGGCGATTTTTGCGGGAAAGGCCATGGCGGATACGCCTTGCACCAGTGTGGTGCAAGGCTTGCCGTCGCCGCGCGCGCGATTTGCGCCGTGGACTTGATGGAATGGGCATTTCGGTGTAGAATCCCGGGTTGCTTGAATTCTCTTTTGGGCAATGCAGTAAAACAGTGTCTTTAATTTATATAAACACGCGAATCCGGTCGACAAGGGTGCCTGTATGGTGACTGATCGGATTCCAGACCCAACCCTGGAGTTAATAATGTCCGTAACAATGCGCGAAATGCTGGAAGCCGGTGTCCACTTTGGTCACCAAACCCGTTTTTGGAATCCAAAAATGGCACCGTTCATCTTCGGCCATCGCAACAAGATCCACATCATCAACCTGGAAAAAACCATGGCGATGTACCAGGACGCAATGAAGCACGTGCGTCAACTGGCTGCAAACCGTGGCACCATCCTGATGGTTGGCACCAAGCGTCAAGCTCGCGAAATCATCGCTGCTGAAGCACAACGCGCTGGCGTGCCTTTCGTTGATCAACGTTGGTTGGGCGGCATGCTGACCAACTTCAAAACGATCAAAACCTCGATCAAGCGTCTGAAAGACATGGAAGTCATGGTTGAAGACGGTTCGATCGAGAAGCTGTCGAAAAAAGAAGCGCTGATGTTCTCCCGCGAAATGATCAAGCTGCAAAAATCGATCGGCGGCATCAAGGACATGGGCGGCATTCCTGACGCAATCTTCGTCGTCGACGTCGGCTACCACAAAGGTGCGATCACCGAAGCAGCTAAACTGGGTATCCCGGTCATCGGCGTTGTCGATACCAACCACTCCCCAGAAGGCGTGAACTTCGTGATCCCAGGTAACGATGACTCCTCGAAAGCCATCATGTTGTACGCTCGCGGTGTTGCTGATGCAATCATCGAAGGCCGTGCAGCTGCCGGTAACGAAGTTGTTGAAATGGTTAAAGCAGCCGCTGGCGACGAATTCGTCGAAGTAAACGAACAGGCTTAATGGCCAGGCTATCGCAAGATAGCCGTTTGTAAGCACAGCAGTAAGGGAAAAGGGGTGGCAGCAGCTCCCCCTTTTTTTTAACAAAAAAACGATAGTGACCGCTGGCGAGGCATATCTGCCCGGCCGCGACTGTCGACTCACCGAATCAGGAGAAACACATGGCAGCGATTACAGCAGCGATGGTAGGCGAATTGCGCGGCAAAACCGACGCACCAATGATGGAATGCAAAAAAGCACTGACCGAAGCCGAAGGCGACATGGCGCGTGCGGAAGAGATCCTGCGCGTCAAACTGGGCGGCAAGGCATCGAAAGCATCGGCACGCATCACCGCTGAAGGCGTCGTGGCAACCTACATCGCCAATGGCGTAGGCGCCCTGGTCGAAGTGAACTCGGAAACCGACTTCGTTGCGAAAAACGACGATTTCCTGGCACTGGCCAACAACGCTGCCCGTCTGGTAGCAGAACACAACCCGGCTGACGTCGCTGCCCTGCTGGCCCTGCCACTCGATGGCAAGACCCTGGACGAAGTGCGCGCTGCCCTGATCGGCAAAATCGGCGAAAACATGACCATCCGCCGCTTCCAGCGTTTCGAAACCAGCAACAAGCTGGCGTCGTACCTGCACGGCGCGCGCATTGGCGTAATCGTCGAATTCGACGGCGCCGATGAGCAAGTAGGCAAAGACGTGGCCATGCACATCGCTGCCATGAAGCCAGTGTCGCTGTCGTCGAACGAAGTTCCTGCGGAACTGATCGAAAAAGAGCGTTCGGTTGCCCAACTGAAAGCCGAAGAAGACGCAGTCAAAGCGGCCGCCGAAGGCAAGCCAGCACAATCGCCGGAAATCCTGGCCAAGCGCCTGGAAGGTTCCGTACAGAAATTCCTGAAAGAAGTATCGCTGCTGAACCAGGCTTTCGTGAAAAACGACAAGCTGTCGGTTGAGCAAATGCTGAAGGCGGCTAACACCAGCGTCAAAGGTTTTGCCATGTACGTGGTAGGCGAAGGCATCGAGAAGAAGCAAGACGACTTCGCAGCAGAAGTCGCAGCACAGATGGCTGCCTCCCAGGGAGCGTAAGTAAAGCGGGCCGAGAGGCCCGTTTTTTTGGCCCGCCCGCACCTGTCGTGCCGGGCGGCGGCATGGGCAGCCCCGCGCGCCTATCCGGCGCTGCAAGGCGCTGCGCCATGTCATACTCGAATAACCTCATTTATGGAGCCCCAGCTCATGTCAAAACCAGCCTACAAGCGCGTCCTCCTCAAGTTGTCCGGCGAAGCCCTGATGGGCGATGATCCCTACGGCATCAACCGCGCCACGATCGAGCGCATGGTGGCCGATGTGGCCGAGGTGGCGAAATTGGGTGTGGAACTGGCAATCGTGATTGGCGGCGGCAATATCTTCCGCGGCGTCGCACCTGGCGCGCAAGGCATGGACCGTGCCACCGCCGACTACATGGGCATGCTTGCCACCGTGATGAATGCACTGGCCCTGGCCGATGCCATGCGCCACGTCGGCATCGTTGCACGCGTCATGTCGGCCATCGGCATCGAGCAAGTCGTCGAGCCGTACGTGCGTCCGAAAGCCCTGCAATACCTGGAAGAAGGCAAAGTGGTGGTCTTCGCCGCCGGTACGGGCAATCCGTTCTTCACCACCGACACGGCAGCCGCCCTGCGCGGTTCCGAGATCAGTGCCGAGATCGTCCTGAAGGCCACCAAGGTCGACGGCGTCTACACGGCCGATCCGAAGAAGGATCCGAACGCCACCCTGTTCCACACGATTACGTTCGACGACGCCATCGCCAAGCACCTGCAAGTGATGGATGCCACCGCATTCGCCCTGTGCCGCGACCAGAAACTGCCGATCAAAGTGTTTTCGATCACCAAGCCAGGCGCCCTCATGCGCGTGATCATGGGCGAAGACGAAGGCACGTTAGTGCACGTTTAAAGCGATATGGAAGCCATCCAGGATAGTCTTGGGCGGCTTTCAATCCTCGCGACTGCGCGAACATTGACACTGCAGTGAATAATTGTACTACCCATTTATTATCAAGATATAGGAGGGCGTATGTCCTTAGCTGACGTTAAAAAGAACACCCAGGAACGCATGACGAAGTCGCTGGAAACACTGCGGGCCGATCTGGCCAAAGTGCGTACCGGCCGCGCCCATACGGGTATCCTGGACCACGTGATGGTCGATTACTACGGTTCGCCGACGGCGCTGACCCAGGTGGCCAACGTGACCCTGATCGACGCGCGCACCATCGGTGTGCAGCCGTACGAAAAGAAGATGGCCTCGACCGTTGAAAAAGCCATCCGCGACGCCGACCTGGGCTTGAACCCATCGGCGCAGGGCGACATGATCCGCGTCCCGACGCCGCCGCTGACGGAAGAGCGCCGCAAGGAAATGGTCAAGCTGGTCAAGACCGAAGCGGAAGACGCGAAGATTGCCGTGCGTAACATTCGCCGCGATGCCAACGAGTCGCTGAAGAAACTGGTCAAGGAAAAAGCCTGCTCCGAGGACGATGAGCGCCGTTCGTCGGAAGAAGTGCAGAAACTGACGGACAAGTTTATTGCCGACATCGACAAGATGGTGGTCGACAAAGAAAAAGAAGTGCTGACGGTCTAGTTTTCAGCCCTTTTGACGCTGCCCGGGAAAGCATGGCTTTTCCGGGCAGTGCTATTTGGCGCATAATAGTTATCTTTTATTTTTGGTGTTCGTGTTTTCATGATCTATTCGAGTTCGACAACGGCAGTACCTGAGGTTGGCACTGTGCCGCGCCATGTGGCAATCATTATGGATGGCAATGGCCGCTGGGCAACCAAACGCTTCCTGCCGCGCGTGGCTGGCCACGTCAAGGGCGCTGACGCCGTGCGCGGTGTCGTCGAGACCTGCCTCGAACGTGGTGTCGAATATCTGACCCTGTTTGCCTTCAGTTCGGAAAACTGGCGCCGCCCGGAAGAAGAGGTGTCGATGCTGATGCGCCTGTTCGTCACCATGCTGGAACGCGAAGTGGTCAAGATGCATGCCAACGACATCCGCCTGAAAGTGGTGGGCGACCTGTCGCGCTTCAACGAGCAGCTGCAAACCCTGATTGCCAATGCCGAGCGCAAGACGGCGCGCAACACGCGCCTGACGGTGACGATCTGCGCCAATTACGGCGGACGCTGGGACATCATGCAGGCAGTCAACAAAATGACGCTCGAGGCCGCTGCCAACGGCCAGAGCGCCGGACAGGCTTACACGGAAGAACAACTGGCGCCGCACCTGGCCATGGCCTATGCGCCCGAGCCTGACCTGTTCATCCGCACGGGCGGCGAGCAGCGCATTTCCAATTTCCTGCTGTGGCAACTGGCGTACACTGAGCTGTTTTTTACCGAGACTTTCTGGCCCGACTTCAATGATGAGTGCCTCGACGCGGCAATCGCGTCTTACCAGCAGCGCGAACGGCGCTTTGGCCGTACCAGCGCGCAATTAACTGAAAAGACAAACTGATGCTGAAAACACGGATAATCACCGCCCTGGTCCTCTTGGCGGTCTTGCTGCCGGTTCTGTATCTGAATTATTTCCCCGCCTTCGCCGTGATCGCCACGGCGTTCTTCGGCGCCGCCGTCTGGGAAAGCTTCCGCATCTTCAAAAATCGCCAGGCGCTCCTGATTGCTGCCGTCTGGACTGCCGCCTTCGCGTATATGTTTTTTGTCGGCAACGGCATGGCGCAGCTCAATTTCTGGTTCGCCCTGTGCGTGGCCATCTGGCTGATCCGCTTCGTGCCCTCGCTGGCGACGGGCTTGCCGCCCATCGAAGGCCTGGGCAATACCTTGCTCAGCCTGGTGTACCCGGTGACCATCGTCGGCTGCTTCGTTGCCATCATCGCCTTGTTCCTGCATAGCCCCTTGTACCTGCTGTCCGTCATGGCCCTGGTGTGGATCGCCGATATCGGCGCCTACTTCTCGGGCAAGGCGTTCGGCAAGCGCAAGCTGGCGCCCAGCATTTCCCCAGGTAAATCCTGGGAAGGCGCCATCGGCGGCGGCATCGCCGTGCTCGTCATCGCCGCCATCACCATCGTCGCCGCGCCATCGTTGCCGGTGCTGCAAGACACCTTCGCCGTGCAGCTGCAATTGCGCCGCGGCTGGCTGGTGGCCTTGCTGGTGCTGCTGCTGGTCGTCGCGGCCAGCATCGTCGGCGACCTGTTCGAATCCCAATTGAAGCGCCGCGCCGGCATCAAGGACAGCAGCAACCTGCTGCCTGGCCATGGCGGTGTACTCGACCGTATCGATGCGCTGATCCCGGTCCTGCCATTTGCCGCCCTCGTGGCCAGCTGGCTTTAAGGAAACTCATGCAATACATCACCATCCTTGGCGCGACCGGCTCGATCGGCGTGTCCACCCTGGACGTGCTCGCGCGTCATCCCGAGCAATACAGCGTGTATGCGCTGAGCGCGCACAGCCGCGTGGCCGAACTGGCCGCCCAGTGCCTGCAATTCCGTCCGCAGCGCGCCGTCGTCGGCACGGCGGATGGCGCCCTTGAGCTGACACGCTTGCTGCGCGGGCAGGGCGTCGATACGCAAGTCGAGTATGGCGTGGAAGCCCTGTGCGCCATCGCCAGCGCGCCGCAAGTGACGGGCGTGATGGCGGCCATCGTCGGCGCGGCCGGCCTGGCGCCCACCTTGGCGGCGGCACGCGCCGGCAAGAAAGTATTGCTGGCCAATAAAGAAGCGCTGGTCATGTCCGGCCAGCTGTTCATCGATGCCGTGCACGATAACGGCGCCGTGCTGTTGCCCATCGACAGCGAACATAACGCCATCTTCCAGTGCATGCCGCACGCCCATGGCCGCACGCCTGGCGCCGCGGGCGTGGCAAAAATCGTGCTGACGGCTTCCGGCGGCCCTTTCCTCACGCGCGACGTCGAGACGCTCGACACGGTCACGCCGGACCAGGCGTGCAAGCATCCGACCTGGGCCATGGGGCGCAAGATTTCCGTCGATTCGGCCACCATGATGAACAAGGGCCTGGAAGTGATCGAGGCGCACTGGCTGTTCGGCGCGCCGGCCGAGCAGATCGAGGTGCTGATCCACCCGCAAAGCGTGATCCATTCGATGGTGTCGTATGTCGACGGTTCCGTGCTGGCCCAACTGGGCAACCCGGACATGCGCACGCCGATCGCCCATGCGCTGGCCTACCCGCAGCGTATCGCTTCCGGCGTAGCACAGCTGGACCTGGCGCAAGTGGCCACCCTGCAGTTCGAACGTCCCGATTTTCGCCGTTTCCCCTGTCTGGCGCTGGCGTTCGACGCCTTGCGCGCTGGCGGTACGGCGCCGGCCCTGCTCAACGCGGCCAATGAAGTGGCCGTACAAGCCTTCCTCGACGAGCAGATCGGCTTCCGCCAGATCGACAGAGTCATCGCGCACGTGATCGAGACGGTACCGCATGGCGCCGCCTCCAGCATCGAGGCCGTGATGGAGCAGGACCGCCTGGCCAGAGCGGCCGCGCACGCGTTTATCGCCCAGAGGCTGGCTGCATGACGCTGATTACTACCTTGCTGGCCTTTATCGTCGCGCTCGGTTCACTGATTACCTTGCACGAGCTGGGTCACTACCTGGTGGCGCGCTGGTGCGGCGTGAAAGTGCTGCGCTTCTCGATCGGCATGGGAAAAGTAGTGTATTCGCGCAAGTTTGGCAAGGACCAGACGGAATGGGCGATTTCCGCGCTGCCGCTGGGCGGCTATGTCAGCATGCTCGACAGCCGCGCGCAAGACCTCAGCGATTTGCCGGAAAGCGAATTGCGCCGTGAATTCACGCGCCAGAGCGTGTGGCGCCGCATCGCCATCGTGGCCGCCGGCCCGCTGGCCAATTTCCTCGTCGCCATCGTGCTGTACGCGGGCCTGTTCATGCATGGCATCGAAGAGCCGTCGAGCAAGCTCGGTCCCGTGGCAGAGCAAACGGCCGCCTACGCGGCCGGCTTGCGCAGCGGCGATACGGTTGAAACGGTCAACGGCAAGGCCGTGGCCAGCTGGTCCGAGCTGCGCTGGGAACTGATCCAGGCCACCCTCGACAAGCAGCCGGCGCGCATCGAAGTGCGCCGTCCCGACCGTGGCCAGCAGGAGGCGACCTTGCCGACGGCCAGCCTGACGGAGACGGACCTGGAAGGCGACGTGCTGGGCAAGCTGGGCCTGACCCTGGCCCGTTCCGCGCCTACCCTGATGGAAGTCATGCCCGGTGGCGCCGCCGCGCGCGCCGGCCTGCAGAAAAATGACCAGATCCTGGCCATCGACGAGCAACCCGTGCACGACGTGGCGGCCGTCATCGCCACCCTGAGCCAGGCGCCTGGCCGGACCTTGCAATTGCAACTCTTGCGCCAGGGCCAGGACCTGAGCTTGCCCATTACGCCGGACGCCGTGCCGGGTGCGGGGACAGAGGGAGCTGTAACAGTTGGTAAGATCCAGGCAAAGCTGGGGCAGGTGCCGGATATGATCAACGTGGCCTCCGGACCGTTCTCTGCCGTGGGCAAGGCGTCCAGCAAGGTCTGGGACACCAGTGTCATGAGCCTGAAAATGCTGGGTAAAATGGTTACCGGCCAGGTCTCGCTGAAGAATGTGACGGGCCCCATTACCATCGCCGATTACGCGGGCCAGACGGCGCGCACCGGCCTGGTAAGCTACCTGAGCTTCATCGCCTTCATCAGTATCAGTCTGGGCGTGATGAATTTGCTACCCATTCCTGTTCTGGATGGCGGGCATTTGCTGTATTATTCGCTGGAAGTTTTGACCGGACGCCCCTTGCCGGAGCGCGTAGGCGAGATTGCCCAGCGCCTGGGGATCGGTTTGTTGTTGACCTTGATGGCGCTTGCTGTCTTTAATGACGTGTTGCGATTGCTGAATTAGGGCGGTGGTTGATGCCATTGCGTGAGTCGCACAAGCAATCTTTTGTGTATGTTGTCCATTGATTTACCCATTGAATAACCCCAATGAAATTACATTCTGCTCGTTTTGCCTTGCCTTCCTTTCGTCGCAGCCTGATCGGCGCCGCCGTCATGGCCTTCTGTGCCGGCCATGCGCTGGCCGTCCAGCCATTTACTGTCAAGGACATCCGGGTCGAAGGGATCCAGCGTACTGAAGCGGGTACTGTTTTCAGCTATCTGCCGGTGCGCGTCGGCGAAACGTTCTCCGACGAGAAGAGTATTGCCGCCATCAAGGCCCTGTACGCGACGGGTTTTTTCAAGGACGTGCGCCTGGAAGTCGATGGCGACGTGCTGGTGGTGCTGGTCGAGGAGCGCCCGGCCATCGCTGCCGTGGAATTTACGGGCACCAAGGAATTTGAAAAAGATGTGCTGGTCAAGGCTTTGAAGGAAATCGGCGTCGGCGAAGCGAAGATTTTCGACAAGGCTTCGGTCGACCGCGCGGAACAAGAACTCAAGCGCCAGTATCTGTCGCATGGCCTGTACGGCGTGAAGATCACCACCACCGTCACGCCGATCGAGCGCAACCGCGTCAACGTGGTGTTCGCCGTCGACGAGGGCGACGTGGCCCGCATCAAGCAGATCAACATCGTCGGCAACAAGGCCTTCACGGACAAGGAATTGCGCGATCAGTTGGCCCTGAACACGGGCGGCTGGTTCAGCTGGTACACCAAGGCCGACCAGTATTCGAAGACCAAGCTGACGGGCGACATCGAGTCGCTCAAGTCCTACTACCTGGACCGTGGCTATATCGAGATGCAGGTCGACTCCACGCAAGTGTCGATCACGCCCGATAAAAAAGACATTTACCTGACGATCAATATCACCGAAGGTGAAAAGTACAAGATCGCCGGCACCAAGTTCGAAGGCGAGATGTTCGGCCGCGAAGAAGAGCTCAAAGCGCTGAACCTGATGCGCGAAGGCGAGATTTACTCGGGCGCGCGCCTGACGGCCACGAATAAACGCATCCAGGACCGCCTGGCCACGTTCGGCTATGCGTTTGCCAACGTCAATGCCAATCCGGAAATCAACCGTGACAAGCATGAAGTGGGTTTTACTTTCTTTATCGATCCGGGCAAGCGCGTGTACGTGCGCCACATGAATATCGCCGGCAACACCACCACGCGCGATGAAGTCATCCGCCGCGAATTCCGCCAGTTCGAATCGTCCTGGTACGACAGCAACAAGATCAAGCTGTCGCGCGACCGTGTCGACCGCCTGGGCTACTTCAAGGACGTGACCATCGACACGCCGGAAGCGCAGGGCACGACCGACCAGGTCGACGTCAACGTGACGGTGGTGGAAAAGCCAACGGGTAACTTCCTGATCGGCGGCGCCTTTTCGCAGTCGGAGAAGTTCACCCTGTCGGCATCGATTTCGCAGGCCAACTTCGCCGGTAGCGGCAACACGGTTGGCATTGAACTCAATACCAGCCATTACAGCCGCACGATCGCGTTTTCGCAAACCAATCCGTACTTTACGGACGATGGCATTTCGCGCAGCTTTGAAGTGTACCTGCGGACGACGGAACCGCCGGCGCTGAACATCGGCAGCTACAAGATCAAGCAGACCGGTGGCCGCGTCAGTTTCGGTGTACCGTTCTCGGAAGTCGACACCGTCTTCTTCGGCATCGGCGCCGAGCGTTCGCGCATCGAAACCGATATCACCAGCCCGATCCGCTTCAAGCAGTACGTGGTCGACAATGGCGGCCCGTCGGACGGTATCGGTTCGGCTACCACCAATTCCATCCCGTTGACGGCGGCATGGCAGCGCGACAGCCGCGACAGCGCCCTGACGCCATCGATCGGCCGCTACCAGCGCGTCAACCTCGAGGCTGACGTGATCGGCGACCAGAAGTACTTCCGTGCCATCTATGAGCACCAGTATTTCCGTCCGCTGTTCAGCAAGGTCACCCTGGCGCTGAAAGGCGAGATCGATTACGGCCACGGCATCGGCAAGCACGTGTACCCGGTCTTCAAGAACTTCTACGGCGGCGGCATCGGTTCGGTGCGCGGCTACCTGAGTTCCTCGCTGGGCGCGGTCGAACCGAGCACCAACGATGCACTGGGCGGCGCTTCGCGCCTGATCGGTAACGCCGAACTGCAGATGCCATTCCCCGGTTCGGGCAATGACCGCAGCCTGCGCTGGTTCGGTTTCCTTGACGGCGGCCAGGTTTACCAGGAAGGCGAAAAAATGCGGATCTCGCAATTGCGCTATTCTGCTGGCTTGGGCATCAGCTGGATTTCACCGGTGGGCCCGCTCAAGCTGAGCTATGCCAAGCCGCTGAACGCCAAGCCGACGGACCGCCTGGAGCGCTTCCAGTTCCAGATGGGCACCGGTTTCTGACCGGCCATCTGAATCGGGGCGACAGCTTTTACCTTTTGACCATGGAGTATCATGAACACCGCATCCGCTACCCTGCCCAAGTCCCTTGCCGTGATCGCATTGTGCTGGAGTTCGCTGTTGCCGGTGCAGGCGCAGGCTCAGGAGTCGAAGATCGCCTGGATCAGCAGCGAACGTATTTATAACGAATCGAGGCTGGCCAAAGCGGCCAGCGCCAAGCTGGCCGAAGAGTTCCGCTCGCGCGAAAAAGCGGTGCAGGAACTGGGCAGCCGCTTCAAGGTGGCCAACGAAGCCCTGGAAAAGGATATGCCCACCCTGAGCGAGGCCGAGCGCGCCAAGCGCCAGCGCGAGTTCTTCGAGCTGGACAAGGAGCTGCAACGCCGCCAGCGCGAATTTCGCGAAGACCTGAGCCAGCGCACGAACGAAGAGCGCAGTGCCATCGCGGAAAAAGCCAACACCATCATCCAGCAGATGGCGCATATCGAAGGATATGACATCGTGCTGCAGGAAGCCCTGTGGGCCAGCCCGCGCATCGACATTACCGACAAGGTTTTGAAGGCGCTGGACAAGTAATCGAAACGGTTTCAAGCCTGGCAGTGCCGTAGCGAGCGGATGTGAGTTGTGGTTGAGAAGCGGAGCTGTGCTGGAGCACAGTGAGCATCGGAGACCGCAAATCGCGCCGCGCAGTAGGCATAGTCAGGCGTTTTTATAAGGGTATATCGATGGGCACTCGACTAGGTGAATTGGTCGAACGCTTCGGCGGGCAGTTGGCGGGCGATCCCAACCTGGAAGTCACAGGGATCGCGCCGCTGGCCGACGCCGGCGCTTCGCACATCAGCTTTCTCAGCAATAGCAAATTTCGCGCGCAGGCCGCCCAGAGCGGCGCTGCGGCGCTGATACTCACGCCGGCCGACGATGCGCTGATCGGTGCCGAGTACGCCGGCGCGCGCATCGTCACACCGAATCCCTATGTGTATTTCGCGCGCGCGGCGCAGTATTTCGCCGCCCTGCATGAGATCAAGGCGCCAGTCGGCATCCATCCGGCTGCCTTTGTCGACGCCAGCGCGCAGGTCGATGCCAGCGCCTCTGTCGGCGTGCACGCGGTGATCGAGGCCGGCGCCATCGTCGGTGCCGGCTGCGTCATCGGCCCCGGCTGCGTGGTGGGGCGCGACGCCGTCATCGGCGCGGGCACGCAATTGCTCGCCAACGTAACCTTTCATGCGCGTTGCGTGATCGGCCAGCGCGGCATCATCCATTCCGGCGCCGTGATCGGCACCGACGGATTCGGCTTCGCCAACGAAGGCGGCGTGTACATCAAGATTCCGCAGACGGGCAGGGTGGTGATCGGTGACGATGTCGATATCGGCGCCAATACCACCATCGACCGTGGCGCACTGGCCGACACCATCATCGAAGATGGCGTCAAGCTCGACAACCAGATCCAGATCGGCCACAACTGCCACATCGGCGCGCATACGGCCATGGCCGGCTGCGTCGGCGTGGCCGGCAGCGCCATCATCGGCAAGTACTGCACCTTTGGCGGCGCCGCCATGGTGCTCGGTCATCTGACGATCGCCGACCGCGTTCATGTCGGCTCGGGCAGCATGGTTTCGCGTTCGATTCTTGAGGCGGGCCAGTACACGGGTTTTTATCCGCTGGCCAAGAATGCCGACTGGGAAAAGAGCGCCGCCATCGTGCGCAACCTGTCAAGCATGCGCGAGAAGATCCGCACGCTTGAAAAAACAATTAAAACACTGACCACGCAAGACGAAAAATGACTACTGAAAAAAAGACCCTCGACATCCTGGCTATCAAATCGCTTCTGCCGCACCGCTATCCGCTGCTGCTGGTTGACCGCGTGCTGGACTGGGAAGCGAACAAAACCATCACCGCCATCAAGAACGTGACGGTCAACGAAGAGTTCTTCCAGGGCCATTTCCCGCACAAACCGGTCATGCCCGGCGTGCTGATGATCGAAGCGCTGGCGCAAACGGCGGCCTTGCTGTCGTTCCTGTCGATGGGCGTCAAGCCCGACGAGAATTCGGTGGTGTACTTTGTCGGCATCGACAATGCGCGCTTCAAGCGTCCTGTCGAACCGGGCGACCAGCTGAAGATGGATGTGGAAATTCTGCGCGTCTCGCGCGGCATCTGGAAATACAAGGCAGTCGGCTCGGTCGACGGCAAAGTGGCGCTGGAAGCGGAATTGATGTGCACCATCCGTAGCGCGCAGGATGCGAGCCAGTCTGCGAGCCAGCCAGCGGGGCAGTGATGGCGGCGATCCACTCTACGGCAGTCATCGATCCGAAGGCTGAGCTCGACAGCTCGGTCGAGGTGGGTCCGTACACCATCATCGGTCCGCACGTGCGCATCGGTGCCGGCACCAAAGTTGGCCCGCACGTGGTCATCGACGGCCACACGACGATCGGCAGCGACAACCACCTGTTCCAGTTTTCTTCCATCGGCGCGCAGCCGCAGGATAAAAAATGGGCGGGCGAGGCGACGCGCCTGGACATCGGCGACCGCAATACCATCCGCGAATTCTGCACCTTCAACACGGGCACCGTGCAAGGTGGCGGCGTGACGCGCCTGGGCAATGACAACTGGATCTCGGCGTATGTACATCTGGCGCACGACTGCCTGGTGGGCAACAACACGATTTTCTCGAACAACGCCCAGCTGGCGGGCCACGTGGAAATCGGTGACTGGGTCATCATGAGCGGTTTCGCCAATGTGCACCAGTTCTGCAAGATCGGCGCGCACGCCTTTGTCGGCATGAGCACCAGCCTGACGCAGGACGTGCCGCCGTTCGTGCTCCTGAACGGCAATCCGGCGCAGGCGCATGGCGTCAATATCGAGGGCTTGAAGCGCCGCGGCTTTACGCGCGAGCAGATCAACGGCATCCGCACCGCGTATAAGCTCATCTACCGTTCCGGCCTGACCCTGGAAGAATCCAAGGCTGCCCTGTTCGAAGAAGAGCAGGCCTCGTCGCCCGAGGTGGCGCAGCACATTCGCGCCATGCGTGAATTTTTGGGCGTGGCGTCGCGTGGCATCGTCCGCTGATCAGGCCAGCGGCCTGCCGGTCGCCAACGTCGCCATCGTCGCTGGCGAGGTGTCGGGCGACCTGCTGGCCAGCCGGCTGCTGTCCGGCCTGGTGCCGCAGCTGCCCGGCGCGCGCTTCCACGGCATCGGTGGCGAGCACATGGCCAAACAGGGCTTTGTGTCCGACTGGCCGCTCGACAAGCTGACCGTGCGCGGCCTGTTCGAGATCATTCCCCGCTACCGCGAAATCAAGGGCATCCAGAACGCGCTGCGCGACCAGTTGCTGGCCGAGCGTCCCGCCGTCTTCATCGGCGCCGACTACCCGGGTTTTAACCTGGGGCTGGAACAGCAACTGAAGGAAGGCGGCATCCCCACCGTGCACTACATCGGGCCGCAGATCTGGGCCTGGCGCGGTGGCCGCATCAAGAAAATCATCAAGGCCGTCTCGCACATGCTGGTGATCTTCCCCTTCGAAGAAGAAATCTACCGCAAGGCTGGCGTGCCCGTCACCTATGTCGGCCATCCGCTGGCCGAGATGATCCCCCTGCAGCCCGACGAAGCGGCTGCGCGCCGCACCCTGGGCTTGCCGGATGACGCGAATGTCGTGACCCTGATGCCGGGCAGTCGCATGGGCGAACTCAAATACAATACGGTGGCGTTCGTGGCCGCCTGCAAGCTGCTGCTGGCGCGCGACCGCTCCTTGCGTTTCGTCGCGCCCATGGCCGGCGAGAAGCAGCGCCAGTACTTTTTACAGCTGATTGCGGAAGCTGGCTTGCAGGACGTCGAGATATTGCTCACCGATGGCGGCTCGCACACGGCCATCTGCGCCGCCGATGCGGTATTGGTGGCGTCCGGCACGGCGTCGCTGGAAGTGGCGCTGTACAAGAAGCCCATGGTCATCGCCTACAAGATGATGCGCGCCTCGTGGGAAATCATGCGCCACATGGGCTACCAGCCCTGGATTGGGCTGCCAAACATCCTGGCGCGCGACTACCTGGTGCCCGAGCTGCTGCAAAACGCGGCCAGCCCGGAAGCGCTGGCCGAGGCCATGTGGCAGCAGCTGAGCGACGTGCCGGGCCGTTTGCGCCTGGTGCAGCGTTTCACGGACATGCACCACAGCCTGCTGCGCGACAGCGCGCGCGAGAGCGCCAACGCCGTCATGCAAGTCATCGCCGCCAACCGCAAGTAACTCCCGCTCACCGCTTCAAGCGCATTACCAACCAAAGATTCAACGTGAAAAATATCTATCCCGGCCTGTTTGACGACTTGCCATTCTCGCTCGATGAAATCATCTGCGGCGTCGACGAGGCAGGCCGCGGTCCGCTGGCCGGCCCCGTGTTCGCCGCCGCCGTGATCCTCGACCCGCACCAGCCGATCGACGGCTTGCGTGACTCGAAAAAGCTCACTGAAGCCAAACGCGACCTGCTGGCGCCGCAGATCAAGGCCAAGGCTCTGGCCTGGGCCATCGCCGAAGCGTCCGAAGAGGAAATCGACCGCCTGAACATTTTGCAGGCGTCGATGCTGGCCATGCGCCGCGCCGTCGAGGCCTTGAGTACCGTGCCGACCCTGGCCCTGATCGACGGCAACCGCTGCCCCGTGATGCCGATACGCGGCATGGCCATCATCGGTGGCGACGACAAGGTCGATTCGATTTCCGCCGCCTCGATCCTGGCCAAGACGGCGCGCGACGCGGCCCTGGTGCACCTGCACGCGGCCTATCCCGAGTACTGCTTCGACCAGCACAAGGGCTATGGCACCAAGCTGCACCTGGAGCGCCTGCACCTGCACGGCGCTTCGCCCGTACACCGCCGCTCGTTCGCGCCCGTGCGCAACGTGATCGCCCTGTTTGGCGCGCAGGAGGTGGTGGCATGAAGACGATTACCTCGCGCGACAATGCGCAATACAAGGAGCTGCTGAAACTGGCGGGCAGTTCGCAGGCGCGCCGCAAGTCCGGCCGCACCTTGCTCGACGGCGTGCACCTGTGCCAGTCGTATTTGCAGCTGCGCGGCATGCCGGAGCAGTGCATCGTCAGCGAAAGCGCCTTGCGCAATCCGGAAGTGATGGAGATCGTCGGCCAGCTGGAAAGCCAGCGTGCGCACGTACTGGGCTTGCCCGATGCGCTGTATCACGCGGTGAGCCAGGTCGAACACGGCGTAGGCGTGATGTTCCTCATCGAGACGCCGGAACGGGCCGTCACGCAGCCCCTGAGCATGTCGGCCGTGCTGCTCGATAACCTGCAAGACCCGGGCAATGTCGGCTCCATCCTGCGCAGCGCGGCCGCCGCCGGCATCACGCAGGTGTACTGCAGCGCGGGCACGGCCTTCTGCTGGTCGCCGAAGGTGCTGCGTGCGGCGATGGGCGCGCACTTCGTGCTCGACATCTTTGAAAATGTCGATCTGGCGGCGCTGGTCGCTGGCGCGAAGGTGGCGACGCTCGCCACCAGCGGCTACGCCACCCAGCGATTGTACGACGTCGACTTGCGCCAGCCCGTCGCCTGGCTGTTCGGCCATGAAGGGCAGGGTGTGGCCGACGACCTGCTGTCGATGGCGACGCACCAGGTGGTCATTCCCCACCTGGGCCAGATCGAATCGCTGAACGTGGCCGCCTGCGCCGCCGTCTGCTTCTTCGAACAGCTGCGCCAGGGCCAGGCCTGAACAGGGTCGCCATGTCTTTCCCTGTGCTCGCCGACGGTGCCACACGCGACGAGGCCTGGTGGCGCCAGGTCGCCGCGTTGTATCCCGCGCCGCCGGACGCCATCGTCAATCTCGAACATGGCTATTTCGGCGCCATGGCCGCGCCCGTGCAAGCCGCCTTCGAGCAGGCCGTGCGCTACACGAATGAACAGCTGAGTCCCTTCGTGCGCGGCGAGTTTACGCGCACGCATGTGGATATTCTGCGCCAGCGCGTCGCCGCGCTGATCCACGCCGAGCCGCACGAAATCCTGCTGACGCGCAGCGGCACCGAGTCCATGCAGGTGCTGATCACGCAATACCACGGCCTGGCGCCCGGCGATACCGTGTTGTGGAGTAATCTCGATTATCCGGCCACGCGCACGGCCATGCGCTGGCTGGCGCAGCGCCGTGGCGTCACCAGCACGCAAGTCACATTGCGCTTGCCCATCAGCGATGACGAGATCATCGCCCGTTACGCGCAAGCCATGCGCCAGGCCGTCAGGCCGAAACTGCTGCTGCTGTCGCAGGTGACGCCTGCGAATGGCCAGCAGTTGCCGCTGCGCGCCTTGATTGCGCTGGCGCGCGAACACGGCATCGATGTCGTGCTCGATAGTGCCCATGCCTTGGGGCAGGTGGCGCTCGATGTGCGGGCGATGGATGTCGATTTTGCCGGTTTTAATTTACATAAATGGCTGGGTGCTCCACCGGGGCTGGGCTTTGTGTATATCCGCACCGCGCAGCTGCACAAGATCGAGCCGCATTTCGGCGACGACGATTATCCGCTGGACGATATCCGCTGTCGTCTGCACATGGGCATGCCGCCGATCAGCGCCATCCTGGCCGCACCCGCCGCGCTCGACTTCCATGAGTGCCTGGGCGGCACGCCAGCCAAGACGGCACGCCTGGCCTGGCTGAGGGATTACTGGGTCAGCCGCGCCGCGCAACTGCCCGGCGTACGCCTGCTGTCGCCGCTCGATGCGCTGCGCGGCACGGCGCTGGTGGCGTTTGCCGTCGATGGCATGGACCCACGCGCGCTGCAACAGGCCTTGCTGCAGCGCTTTGGCGTATTTACCGTGCAGCGCAATATCGGCGACATGGACGTCGTGCGCGCCACGGTGGCCGTCACCACCACCACCGCTGAACTGGACCGGCTGGTGGCGGCGCTGGAGGTGCTGTCCAGCGAGGCGAACTCCAGCGATGCGAACGCCTGACAAAACCGTAGCGAGCGGAAGGGAGAGGTGGCCGAGAAGCGCAACCGTACTTCTAGTACGGTGAGCATCGCAAGCCGCCTATACCGACGCGCAGTAGGTTTTGTCGGGCGTTCTAGTAATCGCGGCGGTTCGGCTTGATCTCTTGCAGGATCGTGGTGGAAATTTCTTCGATCGATTTGGTGGTCGAGGAGAGCCAGCGGATACCTTCGCGTTTCATCATTTTTTCCGCCTCGTTGACCTCGTAACGGCAATTTTCGATGGCCGCATACTTGCTTCCAGCGCGTCTTTCGTTGCGTATTTCCGACAAACGTTCGGGCGTAATGCTTAATCCGAAAATTTTATTCTTAAATTCCAGCAGGGCGGAAGGCAGCTTGTCGCGCTCGAAATCGTCGGGAATCAGCGGATAATTGGCTGCCTTGATACCGTATTGCATGGCCAGGTACAGGCTGGTCGGGGTCTTGCCAGAGCGCGAAACACCCACCAGAATGACATCGGCCGAGGACAGGTTCTTGTGCGACTGGCCATCGTCGTGCGCCAGCGAATAGTTGATCGCCTCGATGCGATTTTTGTATTCTTCGCTGTCGACGATATTGTGCGAGCGCCCGATGGTGTGGGTCGACATCACGCCCAGTTCCTGCTCCAGCGGGGCGACAAAGGTCTGGATCAGGTCCATGTGCATGCCGCTGGACTTGCGGATCACGGCCGACAGGTCGTTCTTCACCAGGGTGGAGAAAATGATCGGGCGCTGGCCATCGCTGACGAAGGCTTCGTTGATCTTGCGCGCCGCCTCGTAGGCCTTGTCCATGGTATCGATGAAGGGCAGACGGATCTGGCGGAAACGCAGATCGAACTGCGTCAGCACCGAGTGGCCGAAGGTCTCGGCGGTGATGCCGGTGCCGTCGGAAACGAAGAAGACGGTGCGGGCTGCGGAGGGCAGGGGGGGGCGTGGATCTTGTGTCATGGGTTTTCGATCAAGATTGTGCGTCGTCAATTTGCGCCGCACAAGGTAAAATGGCTGCAACGGTATGATTGTGCTGCACGACGCCAAGAATAACAAGAAGACTGTCCGTGCACCGCGCGTAAAGATTTCTATCATCAGTAAGGGTGTCATTATGACCAACGCAGTATCGCAACAGCAGGAAGACAAGGACGCGGTGTATGTTGCCTCGTTCGAGCATTTGCGCATGACGGATGTCGAATCCGTCGGCGGCAAGAACGCCTCCCTGGGCGAAATGATCAGCCAGCTGGCGGAAGCCGGCGTGCGCGTGCCCGGTGGCTTTGCCACCACGGCGCAGGCATTCCGCGATTTCCTGTCGTATAGCGCCAACGGCGGCTTGCCGCTGGCCGAACGCATCGCCCAGCGCCTCGAAGGGCTGAACATCGATGACGTGCGCTCGCTGGCGCAAGCCGGCGCCGAGATCCGTCAATGGATCGTGGAAACGCCATTCCAGCCACGCCTGGCTGCCGAAATCGACCAGTTCTACGCCAAGCTGGTGGCCGATTCCGACACGGAAATGTCGTTTGCCGTGCGTTCCTCGGCCACGGCGGAAGATTTGCCGGATGCGTCGTTTGCTGGTCAGCAAGAAACCTTCCTGAACGTGGTCGGCATCGACAACGTGCTCGACGCCATGAAACAGGTATTCGCCTCGCTGTACAACGACCGTGCCATCTCGTATCGCGTACATAAAGGCTTTACGCACGCGGAAGTGGCCTTGTCGGCCGGCGTGCAGCGCATGGTGCGTTCCGACCTGGGCGCGGCCGGCGTGATGTTCACCATCGACACGGAATCGGGCTTCAAGGACGTGGTCTTCGTCACCTCCAGCTATGGCTTGGGCGAAACCGTGGTGCAGGGCGCCGTCAATCCCGACGAATTCTATGTGCACAAACCGATGCTGGAAAAAGGCAAGTCGCCTGTGATCCGCCGCAATATCGGCTCGAAACTGCTGAAAATGGAATTTACGAACGAAGCGAAAGCTGGCCGTTCCGTGAAAACCGTCGACGTGCCCGTCGAAATGCGCAACCGCTACTCGCTGAACGACAGCGAAGTGGTGGAGCTGGCAAAGTACGCCGTCATCATCGAGAACCACTACGGCCGTCCGATGGACATCGAGTGGGGCAAGGATGGCCGCGACGGCAAGCTGTACATCCTGCAAGCGCGTCCTGAAACCGTCAAGTCGCAGCAAAAGGCGACCGATGTGCAGGAACGCTTCAAGCTGAAAAGCACCGGCACCGTATTGACATCCGGCCGCGCCATCGGCCAGAAGATCGGCGCCGGCCCCGTGCGCGTGATTCACGACCCGGCCGACATGGAACGCGTGCAGCCAGGCGACGTGCTCGTTGCCGACATGACGGACCCGAACTGGGAACCGGTCATGAAGCGCGCAGCAGCCATCGTCACCAACCGTGGCGGTCGTACTTGCCACGCGGCAATTATTGCGCGTGAACTGGGCGTGCCTGCCGTCGTCGGCTGCGGCAACGCCACCGACGTGCTGAAAGACGGCACCTTCGTCACCGTGGTGTGCTCCGAAGGCGACGAGGGCAAGATCTACGATGGCTTGCTGGAAACGGAAGTGTCGGAAGTGTCGCGTGGCGAATTACCGAAGCTCGACACCAAGATCATGCTCAACGTGGGCAACCCGCAGCTGGCGTTCGATTTCCAGTCCGTGCCGAATGCCGGCGTGGGCCTGGCGCGCCTGGAATTCATCATCAATAACAATATTGGTGTGCACCCGCGCGCGATCCTGGAATACCCGAACATCGATGCCGACCTGAAAAAGGCCGTGGAATCGGTGGCGCGTGGCCACGCTTCGCCAAAAGCGTTTTACATCGACAAGCTGGCCGAAGGCATCGCCACCATCGCCGCCGCGTTCTGGCCGAAAAAAGTCATCGTGCGCCTGTCCGACTTCAAGTCGAACGAGTACAAGAAGCTGATCGGCGGTTCGCGCTACGAGCCGGACGAGGAAAACCCGATGCTGGGCTTCCGCGGCGCGGCGCGCTACCTGTCGGCCGACTTCTCCGAAGCGTTCAACATGGAATGCGAAGCGATGAAGCGCGTGCGCAATGACATGGGCCTGACGAACGTGGAAATCATGGTGCCATTCGTGCGCACCCTGGGCCAGGCCGAGAAAGTCATCGACCTGCTGGCGAAAAATGGCTTGAAGCGCGGCGAAAACGATCTGCGCGTCATCATGATGTGCGAAGTGCCATCGAACGCCATCCTGGCCGACCAGTTCCTCGACCATTTCGACGGCTTCTCGATCGGTTCGAACGACCTGACCCAGCTGACCCTGGGCCTGGACCGCGATTCCGGCATGGAATTGCTGGCCGCCGACTTCGACGAACGCGATCCCGCCGTCAAAGCACTGCTGTCGCTGGCCATCAAGGCTTGCCTGGCGCGCGGCAAGTACATCGGCATCTGCGGCCAGGGTCCTTCGGATCACCCTGACTTCGCCGTCTGGCTGATGGAGCAGGGCATCGAATCGATGTCCCTGAATCCGGACTCGGTGATCGACACCTGGCAAAAGCTCGCTGCGCTGAAAGCGTAAGCGTCTTCCCCGCCGTCTGAAAACCCGCTGCCTCACCCGGCAGCGGGTTTTTTTACGTCTGGCTCATTCACATCAAGCCCATGGCGGCCGGCGCACGCGCCTGAATGATGAGGTGGCGCAAGATCAGCTAAAATGATTCCACCAACACATTGACGGGAGTTCATATGGCAAGCAAGAAACCGAGCAAAGCAGCAAAGATCGACATCGGTATTTCCGAGGCGGACCGCGCGAAGATCGCGGAAGGCCTGTCCGGCCTGCTGGCCGACAGCTATACCCTGTACCTGATGACGCACAATTTCCACTGGAACGTCAAAGGGCCGATGTTCAATACGCTGCACCTGATGTTCATGACGCAATACACGGAGCAGTGGGGCGCGCTGGACCTGATCGCCGAGCGCATCCGCGCCCTCGGCTATCCGGCGCCGGGCACCTACAAGGAATTCGTCAAGCTGGCCTCGATCAAGGAAATCGACGGCGTGCCGCCGGCGCTGGACATGGTCAGCTACCTGGTGGCGGCGCAGGAAGCGACCGCGCGCACGGCGCGCCGCTTGTTCCCGCTGCTGGAAAAAGCCAATGACCAGCCGACGGCCGACCTGATCACGCAGCGCCTCGATGTGCATGAAAAGACGGCGTGGATGTTGCGCAGCCTGCTCGAGGAATAAAGGCCGGGCCGGCGGCTAATTCGCCCCCGGCTATTGACGCCATCAGGAATTGCGTTAGACTGTTTGTATATAGGTGTTTGGCAAGAAGAATATCAGGCAATACTGCGCATTAAACCCCGTCGCTTATATAGGCCGCGGGGTTTTTTATTTTTGGAATCGCAAGAGTGGAGGCATCATGGCTGAATGGGGTGGCTGGTTTGTAGCGGCTGGCGCGGTATTGATCCTGGAACTGTTTACGGGCACGTTTTATTTGCTGATGATCGCCATCGGTATCGCTGCCGGAGGACTGGTGGCGCTGGCGGGCGGCAATGGCAGCTGGCAGGCCGCGACAGCGGCCATCGTCGGCGTGGCGGCCACGCTGTTATTGCGGCGCAGCCGTTTTGGCAGGGCGGGGCGGCGCGATGCGGCACAGGATCCGAATGTGAACCTGGATATCGGCCAAAGCGTGGCGGTCGCGCATTGGGTTGATGGCGCGGCGCGCGTCATGTATCGCGGCGCCTTGTGGGATGTGGAACTGATTGCCGGCAGCGATACGCAGGCCGGTCATTACACCATACGTGCCGTGCGTGGCAGTCGTTTGATTGTTGGATAACCTGGAGAGTAGATTATGGAAGTAAGCATCGGAAGCATGTCGCTGATCTTGTTATTGCTGGCATTGGTATTTGTCTTCAAGACGGTCAATGTGGTGCCGCAGCAGCATGCCTGGGTGGTGGAGCGCCTGGGCAAGTTCCACGCGGTATTGGGTCCTGGCCTGAATATCGTTGTGCCTTTCGTCGACCGCATCGCTTACAAGCACGTGCTCAAGGAAATTCCTCTCGACGTGCCGCCGCAGGTATGCATCACCCGTGACAATACGCAATTACAGGTCGATGGTATTCTGTATTTTCAGATTACCGACGCCATGCGTGCTTCGTATGGCTCGTCGAACTATATTGCCGCCATTACGCAGTTGGCGCAAACGACCTTGCGTTCGGTGATCGGTAAAATGGAACTCGACAAGACATTTGAAGAGCGCGACCATATTAATACGGCCATCGTGAATGCGATCGATGAATCGGCGGCGAATTGGGGTGTCAAGGTATTGCGTTATGAAATCAAGGATTTGACGCCGCCCAAGGAGATTTTGCATGCGATGCAGGCGCAGATTACGGCCGAGCGCGAAAAGCGCGCACTGATTGCCGCTTCGGAAGGACGCAAGCAAGAGCAGATCAATATTGCCAGCGGTGAGCGCGAAGCGAACATTGCCCGCTCGGAAGGCGAAAAGCAGGCATCGATCAATCGCGCCGAAGGCCAGGCTACGGCCATCGTCGCGCTGGCGCAAGCCAGTGCCGAGGCGCTGCGCCAGGTGGGCGCCGCCATCCGCGAGCCGGGCGGTGAAGATGCCGTCAATCTGAAAGTGGCCGAACAGTATGTGGGCGCGTTCGCGCAATTGGCGAAAACGAATAACTCGATTATCGTGCCGGCCAATCTGGGCGATATAAGCGGGTTGATCGCCACGGCGATGCAGGTGGTGAAAACGCAGAAGCCGAAAGGCAACGTGACTATACCTTGATTACCTTGCTGGCTGGGTGAATAGCAAGCTTGTAGCAATGTTTTGTCAGTACTGCCCGCTGTATAGCGGGCAGTTTGCATTTGCGGGCCTGGAATAGGTGGCGGCAGCAGGGCTGGAGTATCGGTGGCTGAATGCATGGCGTTGAAAATATTTTCTTCATGCTATGCTATGCGCACTTTCAGCATTATGTGCAGTCGTGCGGCGGTTATTTCCTTGATTGACGTAACATCTGCCGCGCAGGATCGCGGGTAGCGTTTGCAGGCGATGTGCGATTGGCGATAGTATCGAACCCATGTATATTTTGAATTGCCATTTATAGTTGCTATAAATGGCAATGAAACAGAAAGTGCTGCAAAATAAATACAGCCGATGGCGCCGGATTGAATCGTAGCCGCACAAAGCAGGGGGTCGCGCAGGTAGTCCATGGCCGATGTGTGCTGCCGTGATTGAAGGCTTGCATCGTTTGACAGCCCGGAAAACGGGTTTTTTTGGTAAAAGAATTGTAAAAAATAATCAAATCTTCAGAAAAATCACCTCAGTCGCGTTACAATTGGATAGAATTTAACTGTTCAGTTATATTTTTCAACTCATACAAGGAAATACCATGGATCTGTCGAACTTATCCCTGTCCGAACTGCGCACCTTGCAGGACGACATCAAGAAGCAAATGAAGAAACGCGAACAGGATGATCTGTCCAAAGCACGCGAGCAAATCCTGGCGATTGCCCAGAGCGTCGGCGTTTCCGTAAAAGATCTGGTGGGTACAGGGATTCGCGCTAAAACGGGTACGGTCGCTGTGCGCTATCGCAATCCGGATGATGCGACGCAGCAATGGACTGGCCGTGGCCGTCAACCGAAATGGGTCAAAGAGTGGACCGATTCGGGTAAGTCGCGCGATCTGCTGAAGGTGTAATCCTGAAGGTTTAAAAACCGTTCATTCGGATGCTTGTCCTGTGAAGTGGTACAGGTGTAGTACAAGGCAGCATGCAAGCATCCGGAACTTTGTTGATTCGTTTTCGTTGGCCAACTCGGCCAAGCTGATTTACCTCGGCTTATCCCCATGGTATTTTTATTAATGCCAGTCTTTTTTTCTCGCCTTATCTCATTCCCTCCCTGTTTTAATCCTGCCGCGCCGGGCTTTTTTTCCGTTTGCCGCAGATAGTGGCAAAATAAAACCCGGCATATAGCCGGGCTTGAGGGTGTCGGCGCAGCACGCTGCGCGCGGTGCCGGATCAGCGGCGGTGCGACTTCATTGCCGCCTGCACTTCGCGCGCGCCATCGCGGTCGCGCTCGGCTGCCCGCTTGTCGTGCTGCTTCTTGCCCTTGGCCAGGCCGATTTCGCATTTCACGCGGCCGCCCTTGTAGTGCAGGTTGAGCGGCACCAGCGTGTAGCCGGAGCGTTCCACCTTGCCGATCAGTTTATCCATTTCCGTGCGGTGCAGCAGCAGCTTGCGCGTGCGTACGGCTTCCGGATGGATATGGGTGGAGGCGGTCGGCAGGGCGCTGATATGCGCGCCGAACAGGAAGAGTTCATCGCCGCGGACGACGACGTAGGCTTCCTTGATTTGTACGCGGGCGTCGCGGATGGCTTTGACTTCCCAGCCTTCCAGCACGATGCCCGCTTCGTAGCGATCCTCGATAAAGTAGTCGTGGAAGGCTTTTCTGTTGTCTGCTATGGTCATGAGATGGTAAATGTGCGCGGGTCGGTTAAACTACTGTCTCGCGCAAGCGCGATCAAATCAAATGTATCCAACATCATAGCAAATGGTTCTTCAATGGCAGTAGTACATAAATCAGTTTTTCTCGGTTATAGCGCCGAACAAATGTTCGCGCTGGTGGCGGCGGTGGAGGATTATCCCAAATTCCTGCCCTGGTGCGGTGCGGTCGAGGTTCGCGAACGGGGCGAGAACACGGTTGTCGCCAGCGTGGGCATACATTACCACGGCGTGCGCCAAAGCTTCACCACGTCCAACGAAAACGTGCCGCCGACTTCCATCAAGATGAAGCTCGTGGACGGTCCTTTCAAGACCCTCGATGGCGTGTGGACCTTCAAGGCCCTGCGTGACGATGCCTGCAAAATCGAACTGGACCTGCACTACGAGTTTTCCAGCCGCGTATTGGAACAGATCATCGGCCCCGTCTTCGGCATGATCGCCAACAGCATGGTCGACTCCTTCTGCAAGCGCGCGGAGACGGTGTATGGCTGAAGCGGGCATCACGGTGCAGGTTTGTCACGCGCTGCCGGACAACACCTTTCTGCGCTCCTTGCGCGTGCCTGCAGGCACCACCATCGAGCAGGCGGTGGCGCAGAGCGGCTTGCTGCAGGCTATCCCTGGCATCGACCTGGCCATCAATATGGTGGGCATCCATGGCAAGAGAAAGCCGCTCGATACGGTCTTGCGCGAGCATGACCGGGTGGAAGTGTACCGCCCCTTGCAGGCCGACCCGAAAGAGGCGCGCCGGCGCAGGGCCAGTGGCAAGTCAGCGAAGGATTGAGCGGGCAGGGCGGCGGCATGCCCGCCGTCCGGCGAGCGCTATTTTTTGTCATTTTCAAATATCTTTTCTATGCTGCAAGGACGGAGGGTACTTTTTTCTGTATAATCTGCTTTTGCGCCAATAGGAAATGCTATGCGTCTACTTCAAAAAGCACTCACATTCGATGACGTGCTGCTCGTCCCAGCCTACTCCAACGTTCTGCCCGCCGATACGTCCCTCAAAACTCGCCTGACCCGCAATATCACCCTGAATATTCCCTTGCTGTCCGCAGCCATGGATACGGTGACGGAAGCCCGTCTGGCGATCGCGATGGCCCAGGAAGGCGGCATCGGTATCATCCACAAGAATTTGAATCCGAAGGACCAGGCACGTGAAGTGGCCCGTGTAAAACGTTTCGAAGCTGGCGTGCTGCGCGATCCGATCACGATTCCGCCGGACATGAAAATCCGCGACGTGATCGCGCTGACGGAACAATACGGCATCAGCGGTTTCCCTGTCGTCAAGGGCAAGGAAGTGGTCGGTATCATTACCAACCGCGATTTGCGCTTTGAAAAGGAACTCGACGCGGAAGCCTCCGCCAAGATGACCCCGCGCGAAAAACTCGTCGTCGTCAATGAAGATGCTGACACGGCCGAAGCCAAGCGCCTGATGAACAAGCACCGCCTCGAGCGCGTGCTGGTGGTCAACGACGCGTTTGAGCTGCGCGGCCTGATCACCGTCAAGGATATCCAGAAGTCGACTTCCCACCCGTTCGCGTCGAAAGACAGCCAGGGCAAGCTGCTGGTCGGCGCTGCCGTCGGCGTCGGTGCCAAGGATGAGGAGCGCATCGACCTGCTGGTCGCTGCTGGCGTCGACGTGCTGGTGGTCGACACGGCCCACGGCCACTCGCAAGGCATCCTCGATCGCGTACGCTGGATCAAGACCAAGTATCCGCAAGTGGAAGTAATTGGTGGCAACATCGCTACCGCCGCCGCCGCCAAGGCACTGGTGGAATACGGCGCCGATGCGGTCAAGGTCGGCATCGGTCCTGGCTCGATCTGCACTACGCGTATCGTCGCCGGTGTGGGCGTGCCGCAAATCACGGCCATCTCGAACGTTGCCGAAGCACTCGAAGGCACAGGCGTGCCATGTATCGCCGACGGCGGTATCCGCTTCTCGGGCGATATCTCGAAAGCGCTGGCCGCTGGCGCCTCGACCGTCATGATGGGTTCCATGTTTGCCGGTACGGAAGAAGCGCCAGGCGAAGTGATCCTGTACCAGGGCCGCAGCTACAAGTCGTACCGCGGCATGGGCTCGCTGGGCGCGATGTCGGATGGTTCGGCTGACCGTTATTTCCAGGACGCCACCATGAAGGCCGACAAGTTCGTGCCTGAAGGTATCGAAGGCCGCGTGGCCTACAAAGGCAGCGTGCTGGCGATCATCTTCCAGCTGGTGGGCGGCGTGCGTCAATCGATGGGTTACTGCGGTTGCGCCACCATCGACGAACTGCGCGAGAAAGCGGAATTCGTGGAAATCACCTCGGCCGGCATGCGCGAGTCGCATGTCCATGATGTGCAGATCACGAAAGAAGCGCCAAATTATCGCTCCGAGTAAGCGGTAACGAAAGTCCAGACCGGCGCCCAGTGCGCCGGTTTTGCAATTGACCCTGAATAAAGCTCCGACCATGCACTCTAAAATCCTCATTCTCGATTTCGGTTCCCAAGTCACCCAGTTGATCGCCCGCCGCGTGCGCGATTCCGGCGTGTTTTCCGAAGTCTTCCCGTATGACGTCAGCGACGAATTCGTGCGCAACTATGGCGCCGCCGGCGTGATCCTGTCGGGCAGCCACAATTCCACGCTGGACGGCGACTCGCCGCGCGCGCCGCAAGCCGTGTTCGAGCTGGGCGTGCCCGTGCTGGGCATCTGCTACGGCATGCAAACCATGGCGGCCCAGCTGGGCGGCAAGGTGGAAAACGGCCTGGTGCGCGAATTCGGCTACGCCGAAGTGCGCGCCCGCAGCCACACCAAGTTGCTCAACGGTATTGCCGACTTCGTCACCGACGAAGGCCACGGTATGCTGAAAGTGTGGATGAGCCATGGCGACAAGGTGCTGGAAATGCCGCCAGGCTTCAAGCTGATGGGCAACACCCCGAGTTGCCCGATCGCCGCCATGGCGGACGAAGAGCGCCAGTTCTACGGCGTGCAATTCCACCCGGAAGTGACGCACACGGTGCAGGGCAAGGCCATGATCGCCCGTTTCGTGCATGAAATCTGCGGCTGCAAGTCGGACTGGAACATGCCCGACTACATCAGCGAAGCGGTGGAAAAAATCCGCGCGCAAGTCGGTACCGACGACGTCATCCTGGGCCTGTCCGGCGGCGTCGATTCCTCCGTGGCCGCAGCCCTGATCCACCGTGCCATCGGCGACCAGCTGACCTGCGTCTTCGTCGACCACGGCCTGCTGCGCCTGGACGAAGGCAAGATGGTGATGGACATGTTCGCCAAGAACCTGGGCGTGAAAGTCATCCGCGTCGATGCGGAAGAGCAGTTCATGGGCCACCTGGCTGGTGTCACCGACCCCGAGCAAAAGCGCAAGATCATCGGCCGCGAATTCGTCGAAGTCTTCCAGGTCGAATCGGGCAAGCTGGTCAACGCCAAATGGCTGGCGCAAGGCACGATTTACCCGGACGTCATCGAATCGGCCGGCAAGGGCAAGAAAGGCCAGACCATCAAGAGCCACCACAACGTGGGCGGCTTGCCGGACACCATGAAGCTCAAGTTGCTGGAACCCTTGCGCGAACTGTTCAAGGACGAAGTGCGCAAACTGGGCGTGGCCCTGGGCTTGCCGCATGACATGGTCTACCGCCACCCGTTCCCGGGCCCGGGCCTGGGCGTGCGCATCCTCGGCGAAGTCAAGAAAGACTACGCCGACCTGCTGCGCCGCGCCGACGCCATCTTCATCGAAGAACTGCGCAACACGCCGTACGAGCCGGTAGTGGTTCCTGGCTTCGATCAGGACAGCGTGCCGACCAACTGGTACGAAGCAACCAGCCAGGCTTTCGCCGTATTCCTGCCCGTCAAATCGGTGGGCGTGATGGGCGATGGCCGTACCTACGAATACGTGGTGGCCCTGCGCGCCGTGCAGACGCAGGACTTCATGACGGCCCACTGGGCGCACCTGCCGCACAGCCTGCTGGGCAAGGTATCGAACCGCATCATCAATGAAGTGCGCGGCATCAACCGCGTCGTCTACGATATCTCGGGCAAGCCGCCGGCGACGATCGAATGGGAATAATCTCCCGTCCGACGTGATTGGAACTGAAAAGAATTAAAACCATTCTAAGCCCGCTAATCGCGGGCTTAGTTTATTTTGAATCGCTACTGGTTACAACAACTCACAACAGCTACCCCGTCGGGTACTCGTTCAAGTACCATTGCCTGAATTATGGGCCGCTCTTTGCCTGTACAAATCGTTCTAATGAGGTGAAGTTGTGGCAATCTTTGACATCGAAAAAGACGAATTACTCCGGCTGTCGGATGTACTGTTAGAAGAGTTTATAGCTCGGCTCGCCGAGGCTGAAATAGCAGCGAAGGGGCATAGTCCTGCGTGGGTAAGTTGGTCAGGTTCGATCAATGCTCCTGACGGTGGCATTGATATTCGTGTTCAGGTTCCTGAGGACAAACTCAATACGGGGTTCCTTGAACGGTCCGATACGATTCTTCAGGCTAAGAAACACTCGATGCCCAAGGCCGCTATCATGAAGGAAATGGTTGCTGCCGGCGTATTGGTGTCAGCGATCAGCGAACAGGCCGCGAAAAGTGGTAGTTACATCATTGTCAGTTTGGATGATGATTGCTCTCCTCCGATGAAAAGTGATCGTCTCTCAGCGATGCGATATGCCTTCAAGGACGACCGCAACAAGTCAAATATACATATTGACTTTTACGACCGTTCGAAACTAGTTCAGTGGGTGCGTCAGCATCCTTCGGTTTTGCTGTGGTTAAAGGGGCAGCTAGGTCAAGGATACTCGGGTTGGCAAGCATACGGAGCTTGGAGTAATCCACCTCAAGGCACCGACGATACGCTGATTTCGACTTCAGGGGTGTCGGTCACATTGCCTTCGCATAAGCATCAAAAGCTCAGTATAGAAAATGCCATCGAACCGATGAGAGAGCTCATCCGGACTACGGCTAAAGCGGTTCGCATAACTGGGTTATCCGGCGTAGGAAAGACCAGGATCGTGCAGGCACTGTTCGATGAGGCAGTTGGTAAAAATGCACTGGATCGGACAGTGGCAGTCTATGTCGATACTGGTGCGAATCCGGACCCGTCGGCTACAGCGATGCTGGACAGGCTTATTGCAGAGCGCCGACGTGCTGTTCTGATACTTGATAACTGCCCATCAGAATTACACTCTTTGCTTGCCAGTAGGGTATCAGCCGCAGGCGGTGAAGTGAGACTTATCACCGTTGAGTATGACATCAGAGATGACAAGCCTCAGACAACCGAGGTAATCCACATTGAAGCAGTCGGACCCGAGATGGCGGAGCAGCTTCTGATCCGCCGCTTCCCGGGTATTGGCCAGAACAACGCTCGCCGTATAGCAGAGTTTGCAGATGGGAACGCGAGAGTATCCTTGGCAATCGCCGAGAGGGTAGAGGCAGGCGAGAGCTTGGCTCAGCTTTCTGACACTCAGTTGTTCAATCGCTTATTCGAACAGCGCAATCAGCCGGACAACGAGTTGCGGGAACAGGCTGAGATATTGTCCCTGGTGTATTCGTTTTCGATCTCAAATGGGGCGGTTGGTGACCAGGAGCTGGACACACTTGGCTCGATCTCTGGCCATTCTCGTACCCAGTTGTTTAGATCCGTAAACAAGCTATCGGAACGCCATGTGGTACAAAAACGGGGACATTGGAGAGCCATCTTGCCGCATGCTATTGCGAACAAACTGGCGGCATCGGCACTCGATAGTATCCCGGTTGATAAACTCAGGGCAGTCTTTGAAAGACCGGGTCATCAACGATTACTAATGTCATTTGCACACAGGTTAGGTCTGTTGCACGACCATCCGGTAGCAAAGGAGATTGTTGAGACTTGGCTCCAGTCTGATGGAATGCTGGGGCAGATATCGGAGTTGGACGAGATGTCACTACGAATTCTGGACTATATCAGCCCAGTTGCGCCTGAAGCTCTCCTTGACAGGATAGAAGCAGAACTTTCTGCGCCTGATTTCAAAGGTATGCATCCTCGTTACAAGTTGCAGCGGACTACGATTCTTAATTTATTGCGATTGTTGGCATACGAAGCAGAAGCCTTTGACCGTTGTCTTAGACTGCTGATCCGTGCGGCGGATTATGAAGATGAGAGCAACAACTTTGACGCGGTTCGAGCCAAGATCAGTACTTTTTTTCAAGCATACTTATCTGGCACACATGCTTCACTAGGACAGCGGATCACGATCCTAAACGAGTGTTTTTCATCAGAAGTGGCGGGACGGAAGTCGCTAGGTTTTAGTATGCTTTCAGCGGCCTTAGGTGGGCCGCGGTGGACGGGAAGCGTTATGAGCGAATTCGGCGCTCGTCCCAGAAACTTTGGATTTCATCCAAACCATAAAGAACTCGTGGAGTGGCGTAGTGCCTTCGTCGACGTTACAGTGAAATTGGGCACATGTGGTGATACTGATCTTGAGAGGCCCGCACGGCGGACTTTGGCGAATGCGTTTCGGGTGATGTGGCGCCAAGAAGCAATGAGGGGAAAACTCGTCGATGCGGCCAGAAAGTTGCACGCTTACCAACCTTTTGGCGAGGGTTGGAGAGCCGTTCGATCAACGATTAATTTCGACTATTCCAATCGCCAAGGAAAGGAAAATTTCCATCGCTTACCAGAAGAGCTCGCCGCCTTGGATAGAGAATTGAAACCCAACGACTTGGTGCCGGCAATAATGACATATGTGCTAACTAAGGGCAGCTACGGGTCGCTGGATACCGATTTTTGTCATGAAGGTAATAATTATGAAGAAGCTGAGAGGCGGCTCCAAGCCAAGTCACTGCGCTTGGGTGAAGACTTTGCTACATCGGCCCATGAACTTGAGGAATTGGGTTCCAACTTGTTTGCCAATGATTGGATGCCCTATCGTGCCACGTTTGGGAGGGGGTTGGCTAAGGGGGCTCTTGATCTGCGAGCTGGATGGCGAAAACTCGTTGAACATCTGGAACGGCAGACCGAAGCCAGCAAGAATTTTGCTGTCCTTGTAGGCTTTATCGAGGAGACTAATGCTGTCGATCCTGCTCTAGTGCAGGAGTTGCTCGACCAATGCTTACAACATCCAGAACTTCGACAGGTATTGGTCGGCTTGCACCCGCAGCGCGATTTCAAAGAATCTGACCTAAGCCGTTGCGAGGTGCTTCTAGATCATCCAGCCACTTACCTTGGGATGTTCGGGCCAATCTTTTGGCAAGACGGGTACGCCAATTTGCCCGCGCGCCGTGTACTCAATCTCGCACAGCGACTCCTGACTAAAACGAATGGCGATGATGTGGTTTTGGATGCGCTGAGTATGAAGTTGCATGACAAAGATGTCGCATTGGACACTCTTGGTCCCGAATTGCGACTGGTCGGACTGCGAGCTGCAATCCAAAGGCTACAAAGGGATCACAATGATTTTGGCGGGAGTGTGGATCATGCCATGGAGAACGTCGTAGGTGCCGCGTTGCGCTTCGATGGCAATGAGACCGAAAAGCTGCACTGGCTCGACACAATCTTCGCCGTTATTGACGAGAGTTATGGTCATATCCATGCTTTTGAAAATGCTATCCAGACCACCATAGGATTGATGTCTGAGGCGTTTCTCAATCGCGTTTTTGCGGGTTCAGAGGAAGAACAACATCGACGATTGATGTTTATTAGCCTCTGCAGCTGGGATAAGCCTCCTCTCGCTCAAATCGATGTCGACGTTTTAATTGCGTGGTGTAGTTCCCGAAACAATAGTGACGTTTGGGCAGCTGCCGCGACGGGTATTGGCGTTTGGTCTAACGACGGAGATATGGAGACAGTTACGTTATCCGACTCAGCGATCAAGCTGCTGGAGACTTCCCCCAATCCAGAAGCTGTCTTGGAGGCATTTGCTGATCGTGTATCACCTTCAATTTGGTCAGGTAGCTTGGCGGATGCGATGCAACCTAGAGCCGCTGCGATTGGCGTGCTGGTGGAACATAAAAACGTACAGATCGCTGCAGCGGCAAAATCAATATCTGAAAAACTTGCAGATCGAATCGAGCGAGAAAAAGAGCGCGAACAGCGAGAGGATAAGGGGCGCGAACAGCGGTTTGAGTGAAGGAACGCTACTTTGGTGACTGATTATTAGATGAAAAACCGAGGGTCGTTGTCATTTTTCAGAGCGATGGAAAGTCGCCGCGATGCGGACCGGGGTCAGATACCGTCTTTAATGACACCTTTTACCAAGTAATGCGCATCAAAGGGTCTGCCAGCGGGCCCGGGGTCAGATACCATTCTTGATGGCAAGGAGCGGCGGGGGCAGGACTAGCTCAACCTGACCCCGCCTCGCCGCCTGCGGGGGAAAATGTGGGTATAATTATTTTGCAACGCTGGCAAACGACGCTTACCGTTTATTCAGAATGGTGCGAAGTACTGACATTCCCGTTTTCACGGAAGCAACAATCATGGAAATTAATCGACTTCATCGCGGCCGCCTGCTTGACCACATACAGCTTGTGGTACGCGATCTTAAGGCAAGCGAAAATTTTTACAAGGCGGTCATGTCCGTGTTGGATATACCGGTTTTCAGCACCGAAAGCGATTATTTCGTGGCCGATGAACTTGTCGTATCCTCCTCAAACAGCGTGACAGCTTCGGGCAAGTTGACTGGGCGGCATCATCTAGCTTTTCAAGCGAAAGATCGCGCGACGGTTGATGCCTTCTACAACGCTGCGTTTGCGCACGGAGGGCACGACAATGGCCCACCTGGCGTGCGGGCCTACCATCCTGGATATTACGCTGCCTTCGTACTCGACCCCGATGGGAATAATATTGAGGCCGTTTACCAAGGAGTAGCAAAGCGCAGCGCACCGTCAGTTACCCTTGATTTCTAAACTTTCTTCGCCATGCCCGTTGCGGACAAGTGTACGACAAACCGGCAATAACGGATTTTCCAGGTGAGGGTATTTTAGAGAGGTATCGGTAACTGAATGGTTTGGAAAGCACCAAAAAATCAATGGCTTAGCGACTTCATTGAGCATCGAGTGGGAGTGAGTTTTCCGCGGAAACTCTGCATGTCGGAATGACCGAGTAAGTTAAAGCCCTGTTTTTACAGGGCTTTTTTATGCGGCCCGCCGCCCTGCAGCAGTACGTTGAACGCGAACAAGCGCCGATGGCATTTCCTCGACGCTATTTTTGCGCAAGGTCTTTTTCAGCTGCGGAGACAGCAGTATTTCTTAATTTATTAAAAAACAAAATTTCATATTAAAATTCCTGCTTGGTCGCCAATTTGGCACCAACTTGGCTTGCTCACAAATCACTGACACGGCGATACTTGCCGTTGTTTATCGTATGTTGACATTCCGCTTGCGGCCGCCGCGACAGCCTTCAAGCCCAGTACCGGACAGGGAGCGATGATGCAATTGAAGACCCCCGGCGTGTATATCGTCGAGCAGGATGCATTTCCCAATACGGTCGTCGAGGTGCCCACGGCGATACCGGTGTTTCTCGGCTACACCGAGAAGGCTGTCGACGGAGCTGTTGCCAAGGCAGGCATTCCCACCCGTATCGGCTCGCTGGTGGACTATGTGCGTATCTTCGGCGGGCCACCGGTGCCGAGTTTTTCGCTGGCCCCCCGCACCGACCAGAAGCTCCTCACCGCCGCATTGGCGCAGCAGTTTTTCCTTTACCACGGAGTGAAGCTGTACTTCTTGAACGGCGGCGGACCGGCCTACGTGATATCGGTGGGAACCTTTGCCAGCGTCCAGGCGAATGGCATCCAAGCCTCGGATTTTATGCCGGAGCCTGATCCCGCCGGCGTCAGGGAAGCACCGTTCGATGTCTTGAAAAAAGTGCTGGATGTGACGCTGATCGTGGCGCCGGACAGCGTCTTGCTCGCTAGTGCGGACGATTGCTACCAGTTCTGGCAGGCGGCGCTCCTGCATTGCGGCAGCATGCAGAGCCGCATGGCGCTGATCGACATCCATGGCGGCGGCACGCAGCGTAGCTATGACCCGGACGGTGATGTTATTTCCGGCAAGATGGATGGCTTGCGCGAGAAAATCGGCAGCAATTTCCTCCACTACGGCGCGGCCTATTATCCGTGGCTCAATTTTGATGTGGTCGACGAAGGCAGCATCACCTACGACAGCCTGCAAGACGCAGGGCTGGCGGTGCTGGCTGACGCTCTCAAGGCCGAACTGGCGGCGATGAAGCCGCAACCCTCCGCGCAGATGCAAGGCAATATGAACACCTTGTATGCCGCCATCCAACATCGGCTGCCGGCCGACGCCGTTCCGTTGCCAGTCGGCACGCAAAGCCGCACGGCGGTGATTGCGCGCTGTCATGACCAGCTTCGGCAGGTGAGTCCCCTGTACCAGCGCGTGGTGGCAGACATGCTGACGCTGGCCAATCAGTTGCCGCCGGCCTGCGCCATGGCTGGCGTGTACGCGCGGACGGATGAAAGTGCTGGCGTGTGGATGGCGCCGGCCAACACCAGCATCATGGGGGCGCTCTCGCCGATGGTGGATATCTCGCATGACGACCAGGAGGATTTGAACATGCCGCTCGACGGGCGGGCGGTCAACGCGATCCGCACGCTTCCCACGCGTGGCCTGGTGGTGTGGGGCGCGCGCACGCTCGATGGCAACAGCGATGACTGGCGCTACATCAACGTGCGCCGCACGCTGATCATGCTGGAGCAATCGATCAAGAACGCGATGCTCGCCTATGTCTTCGCGCCCAACGTGGCCACGACCTGGGTGGCGGTGCAGAACATGATCTCCAACTTCCTGACCCAGCAGTGGCAGAGCGGGGCGCTGGCCGGCGCCAAGGCGCAGGATGCGTTCAGCGTGCAGATCGGTCTGGGCAGCAGCATGAGCGGCGACGATATCCTGAACGGTTATATGCGCGTGTCGATACGCGTGGCCTTGCTTCATCCGGCCGAATTCATCGTGCTGACATTCCAGCAGCAACAGCAGGTTTCCTGATCGCTTATCGAGGAGTTATTGTGATGGCAGGTGAAGCGCAAGACCCAGGCATATGGCCGCTGGGTGGCAAGACCGGCCTGGTGTCGATGACGGTCACGCTGAACGGGCATGCCATGCCGGATGACTATGCAGTCGAAAGCATACACGTCACGCGCGAGCTCAATCGCCTGGGCACGGCACGCATCGTGCTCGCCGACGGCGATCCGTCCACGGTGGGATTCGAGCTCGGTACGGCAGACACGCTGCTGCCCGGCGTGATGGTGGAGGTCGCAATGGGCTACCACCCGAACACCAGTACCGTCTTCAAGGGCATCATCGTCAAGCACGGCGTGCGGATGCGCGGACAGGGCCGCTCGCAGCTGGTGCTGAGCTGCACCGAGGTCGCCATCGAAGCGCCGGTGCAAGCTGACAACAGCTGCGGGCTGGTGCTCACCTGTGGCGAGTCGATCATCGCGTTCAATGCCGAGCTGGACGCGGGCACCGGCGTGCGCGGTACGGTGAGTTTCCCGGGCAATGCGCTGGCGGTACCGGGCAAGACCATCGAACTGGCCGGACTGGGTGGGCGCTTCGACGGCGACGTGTATATCGCCCGTGTGGAGCATACGCTGGAACAAGATAACTGGATGACCGCGGTCACTTTCGGCTTGCCGCCACGCTGCGTCGCCAGTGACGGCGCGCAGGTGCATGTCCCGGCCGCACCGGGCTTCATGCATACGAACACGCTGGCCATGTCGAAGGACGGCGTGGCCCTGTGCGGTGAGACCCGGCTGTCCCTCGGCGCCGACGAGGACATCGAGATCACGGCCGCCAAGGCGCTGGAGGCCGAGCTGGCCTGGCTGGATGCCCTCATCGCGGCGTCGATGGCGCAGTATTTCCAGCGCGCCGACGCTTCTCGCATGCCGGAGCCGCCCACCTTGCCGGCGCACGCACCGTATGCCTTGGCGTTGCGCAAATGGGGGCTCAGTGCCGAGGAGCGGCTGGTGCTGATTCTCGCGCTGGCGCCGCATGTGCGTCCGCAGGCGCTGGACAGCTTCCTGATTCGCAACGCCAGCCTGGATTTGCCGTTCAGCGAGTTCGGCGGGCAGGGCGGCAGCCAGCGGGGCTTCTGGCCGACCGCCGAGACCGCGTCATTCCTGCTGGCCGGCGACCGGCTGGCGGCACGCATGGCCACGCATCGCCTGTTCGGCGCCGGCGCGCCGCTGCGCAGGCTTGGCTTGCTGGCATGGGACGAATGGCCAGCCGACGGCGCTGCTCCCCGGACCCTGCTCGGTCATCCGCTGCAACTGGGACGCGAGGCGCTGTCGTTGCTGGTCACCGGCGAGTCTTGCCAGCCCGACTACGACGGCGGCTTGCCGGCCCGGCGCCTCAGTACCACCTTGGACTGGGACCAGCTGGTGCTGGCGCCGCAGCTGCAGGACAAGGTGGACGACATCCGCGCCTGGATCGAACACCGCGACACGCTGCTGCGCGGCTGGGGGCTGGAACGGCGCATCAAGCCGGGCTTTCGCAGCCTGTTTTATGGCCCGCCCGGCACCGGCAAGTCGCTCACCGCTGCGCTGCTGGGCAAGCAGAGCGGCTTGCCGGTGTACCGCATCGACCTGTCGATGCTGGTGTCGACATACACCGGCGAAACGGAGAAAAACCTGGCGCGCGTGTTTGAGCAGGCCGGGCAGCAAGACTGGATCTTGTTCTTCGACGCGGCCGATGTACTGTTCGGCAAGCGCGGCGCCAACGAGGATGTGGCCCGCCTGTTGCAGCGGATCGAGGATTTTCCCGGCGTGGCCATTCTGGCGAGTAATCTCAATGTCAATATTGACGAGGCCTGCGCGGGGCGCCTCCAGTCGATGCTGCATTTCCCGATGCCGGGCCGCACCGAGCGCCTGCGGCTATGGCAGGGCGCCTTCGCGCCGCCATGCCGGCTGGCGCCGGACTGTGCGCTCGATGCGCTGGCCGATGAATTTGAACTGAGCGGCGGCGCCATCATCAACGTGCTGCGCCACGCGGCGTTGGCTTGCCTGCGTCGCGGCAGCGAGGAAATCGGCATGGACGACGTACGCCAGGGCGTGCGGCGCGAGTTGCGCCAGGACGCTTGCCTTCCCCTTGCGGAGAAACGATGTTAGGGCAGAGCGTTTCCTGAACTCTCCAATGGCAGTCGCAAAACCGCCGGCGATACCTGCATCGACTACGCTGTCGTCTGCCCCAGGCTGACCAGGCGAGCCAGCGTCCCCTGTGCATTCATGGACTTGGCCAGCGAAACGGCAGTCATGCCGCGGCTGTCCACGGCATCGATGCGCGCGCCGTGTTGCAGCAGCAGCTCGAAGATGGCCAGGCGGTTGAACATGGCGGCCATCATCAACGGAGTCTTGCCGTCCGGGCTGGCGCCTTCCACCTTGGCGCCATGCTTGAGCAGCAGTTCGGCGATCTCCAGGTAGCCCTTGTAGGCCACGCCGGCCAGCGGTGTCTGGCCCTGGTCGTTGGGCACATTGGCGTCGGCGCCCGCTTCGAGCAGCAGGCGCGACGTTTCCAGGTGGCCGAGGTAGCTGGCCAGCATGATCAGGCTGTCGCCTTTTTCGTTGCGGAAGTTGACGGGCACGCCTTGCGCGAGCATGGCGCCCAGTTGCTGCGTGTCGCCTTCGCGCACCAGGGCAAACAGGCCCTGGATGAATTCCAGCGTTTCGGCATCCATCGTTGCCGGGATTTTTCGTGCATCGGTGTTCATCGTGATCTTTCTGCGAAGGTGGGCCATGCCAGCAGTCTACTATGCGGCCGGCGCCAGCGCCTTTTGCCGCGCGGCCAATGCGGCGCCGATGAAGAGGGCGATGGCCGAGGCGATCAAGCCCCGCTCCAGTCCTGCCGGGCCGTCCGCGATCCAGCCGACCGCGATGGGGCCGACGATCTGGCCCAGCGCGAACACCGTCGTGTAGGCGGTTATGCCGGCCGTCCACGATTGCTGCGGCAAATTATGCCGCACCAGGGCCGTCGTCGAGGCCACCACCGACAGGAACACGGCGCCGAAGACCAGGCCGGAGAGGAACACGACGGGCACGTAGCTGGTCAGTGCGGGCAGGATGGTCACCACGCCCAGCACGCCATTTAATATCGCCAGCGATTCGCCGCCCTTGTAGCGGTCGAGCATGCGGGCCCAGATGCGCGACGACGCCACGACCGCCAGGCCCAGCAGGGTGTAGAACACGGTGA
The DNA here is from genome assembly GCF_003096775.1 of Janthinobacterium sp. 78. Taxonomy (NCBI): domain Bacteria; kingdom Pseudomonadati; phylum Pseudomonadota; class Betaproteobacteria; order Burkholderiales; family Oxalobacteraceae; genus Janthinobacterium; species Janthinobacterium sp. 78. The sequence goes on from NZ_QENT01000001.1 coordinate 2,999,406, forward strand.
TGCGCGCCGGTGGCATGCCTTGCTGCTTGAGTAGGGCGATGACGAAGGTCATGTAGCCGATATAGCCGACGCCAAACATGAAGTAGCCGGCCAGGCTGGGGGCGAAATCGCGCCAGGCGAAGCGCCGTGGCGTGTCGAGGGCGCGCGGCGCTTCGCCGATGGCTTTCGCCGGCAGGGCCATGATGGCGGTGGCGAGCAGGCAGGCGATGCCCAGTGCCAGCCAGGGCCATTGCCAGGCATGCGCGGCGCCATGCTCCTGTGCGGCGGCCAGCGCCGCCGGCACCAGCAGGGCCGACAGCGCAATGCCGAAGCCCGTGCCGCCGTAGTACAGGCCGATGTAGAAGCCGGCGCGCTGGCTGTGCATGGAACCGAGCCGCGCCGCCAGCACGCCGCCGGCGATGAAAATGAAGGCGCTGGCCACGCCCGCACACACGCGCTGCAGGAACAGGGCGGTCGTATCGCTGACCAGGCCCGACATCAGCATGAAGATGCTGGCCAGCACGCAGCCGGTCATCAGCAGTCGCCACACGCCCAGGCGGCGCATCAGGGCCGGCGTGGCCAGGGCGCCCAGAAAATAGCCGAGCGCATTGAAGGTGTTCATGGCCCCGGCCAGCAGGTAGGACCAGCCCAGGTCGGCGCGCATGGGCGGCAGCAGCAAGCCATACGAAAAGCGCGACAGGCCCAGGGCGACGGCGGCGCCCAGCGAGAGCGCCAGCGCGGTGGCCAGCGGATGGGCCTGGGAATGATCGTGTGTCGGCATGGCCTGGTGACCCATCTATGTAAAAACGTGCAGTGGAACTGGCGCCGGGGTGGGGCAGGCCGGCGGGCCAGGTTGGTGGGTGACAGTGGCATACGGTGCTCACCGCGCGCCGGTTTTTACTGCCAAGTTAATGAATCGGCCCAGAGAAGTCAAGCATGCCCCGCGCCTGAATAGCGCCGGGAATAATGCAATCCTGTCAGCGTTACTTTTGGAGGGAATTATAAGACATGCCATCCCATATAATTACAATTAGGAAATTAACTTACCCAAAATCAATTGTGCAGCTTGCTCCTGATCCTGCCAGTGCCAGGCGAGCGCCGCCGCATCGTTTGCAGTGATGACCAGCGCCAGAGGAAATCGCGGACTCGTCGTCCGGCGCTGTTTTTCTTGAGTCCGGGCAGAGCCACAGCAGGGAGCAAACGATGGTTACGCAAATTAACATCAGCTACAACGTGAAATTGGAAGAGATGCGAGGCAAGACCGTGCTGGTGTTCCTGAAACCGCAGAGCCCGCAGAGTAATTACCAAATTCCTGCCTGGCAAGTATTGACGGGTGTGCCTGGCACCACCGAAGCGTTCGTCTACGATCATCAAATCCCGCTCGACGTGTACAGCCATGGCGCCGGCGATAACATGAAGATGACACCGGAGCGCCAGTCACAGCAACCACAGTCCAGTCTGACGCAGCAGCAGGACGGCGCGATCAGCAAGACCAATCCCTACAGCCAGTTCGACAGCGACTGGTACGTCAACGCCAGGCCCGTCGTGACCATGCTGCCTGTCGACTCGCATGCGGCCACGGAAGGGGACGTGACCTTGAACCGCAACCCGGATCTGTAAGAGATTGACTGCGGCGCCGGCGTTGGCTGACGTCAATTCTCCGCAGGAGGCTGCTTAGGCGTCCCGGAACATTGGCAACCCTTGCCACCTGGAGCGGATGGCCGCGGTAGCGCAGCCAGCGCCCACCCGGCTTGCGCCAGCCAAGGTAAGATGTCGCTATTTTGTGCGATTGTGAGGGCTAGGGTGCGCGTGTTGCTGGTGGAAGACGATCCGATGATCGGGGAAAGCCTGGTCGAGGGCTTGCGCGGCGAGTGCTATGCCGTGGACTGGGTGCGCGATGGCCACGATGCGGAGCTGGCGCTGGCTGGCTTCGCCTACGATTTGATGCTGCTGGACCTGGGCTTGCCCGGCAAGCAGGGCATGGACGTGCTGCGCGCCACGCGCGCGCGGGGCGCCGAGCTGCCCGTGCTGATCATCACGGCGCGCGACGGCACGCGGGCCCGCGTCGAGGGGCTCGACAGCGGCGCCGACGATTACCTGGTGAAACCGTTCGACCTCGACGAGCTGCTGGCGCGCATACGCGCGCTGCTGCGCCGCCGGGTCAGCCGTTCGCGCTCCGTCATCGAGCATGGCGCGCTGACCCTGGACCTGGCCAGCCACGACGTCACCTGCGAAGGCGCACAGGTCAAGCTGGCGCCGCGCGAGTTTTCCGTGCTGCGCGCCTTGCTCGACCATCCGGGCAAGGTGGTGTCTAAACGGCAACTGAGCGAAAAACTGTACGGCTGGGATAGCGAAGTGGAAAGCAATACTGTCGACGTGTACGTGTACCAGCTGCGCAAGAAGCTGGGCGCGGACTGCATCCAGACCGTGCGCGGCGTGGGCTACAAGATGCGGGCAGCATCTTGCTGACCATCCGCCGCCAGTTGCTGCTCGGTTTGCTGGCGGCCACCTTGCTGTGCGTGCTCGGCGCCGGCATTTCGCTGTTCCGTTCGCTGTTGGAAGAATCCAATGAACTGGCCGATTTGCAGCTGCGCCAGCTGGCCGTGGCCTTGCCCGACGAGTTTGAGCCGCAGACGGGGGCGCCGGCCGCGCAGGAGCCGGAAGAAGCGTTCGTGCTGCAGGCGTGGGACGAGGATGGGCAGCCCTTGCCCGTCTTGCCTGACCAAGCGGCACTGCCGCGCTATGCACTGGCCGGCTTTGCCGATGTCACGTTGCGCGGCGAAGACTGGCGCCTGTATGGCGAGACGCGGCGCGGCCGTTACGTGCAGGTGGCGCAGGCGCAGGCCGTGCGCGACCAGCTGGCCTGGCAAATGACCATGCGCGCCGGCGCGCCGCTGCTGGCGTTCGCGCTGATCCTGGCGCTGCTGATCGTCGCCGTGGTGGGTCGCGCGCTGGCACCGCTGCACCGGCTGGCCGAATCCGTGGCGGGCCGTTCGCCGGACGCCCTGACGCCGCTGGCGGCCGACGACATGCCGCCCGAGTTGCGGCCCGTGGCGCTGGCGCTGAATGGCTTGATGCGGCGATTCGAGGTGGCGCTGACGGCGCAGCGCACCTTTGTCGCCGATGCGGCGCATGAATTGCGCTCGCCGCTGACGGCATTGAAACTGCAGCTGCAGGTGGCCGAGCGGGCCGGCAGCGAGGAAGAACGCCGCGTGGCGCTGGCGCGGCTGCACGAACGGCTGGACCGCAGCACGCACCTGGTGCGGCAATTGCTCAGCCTGGCGCGCCATGAAACGGCGCTGACGGCCAGCCAGCTGCAAACGGTTGATCTGGGAGAGTTGCTGGAAGCGGCCGTGGCCGACCACAGCGCGCTGGCCGACAGCCGTGCCATCGACCTGGGTGTGGTGGAAGCGCTTCCGGCCCCGGTGCTGGTGCAGGCCGATCCCGACGGTTTGCAAGTGTTGCTGAATAACCTGATCGATAACGCCTTGCGCTACACGCAGCAGGGCGGCAGGGTCGATTTGCAGGCGGCTCTGGAAGAGGGCAGGCCGCTGCTGCGCGTGTCCGACAATGGACCCGGCGTGCCGCGCCAGCACCATGCGCGCCTGTTCGACCGCTTCTTCCGTCCCGACGGCAACGACGCCTGGGGCTGTGGCCTGGGCCTGTCCATCGTGCGCCACATCGCCGAGCACCACCAGGCCGACATCGCGCTGGCCGACGGCGAGGCGGGACGGGGACTGCAAGTGACGGTGCGCTTTCCGCAGCCAGTCTGACAGCAAAAAAAAGCGGATGCCGGTGAGGGCATCCGCTTTTCAGTCACGCTCGGGGCGCTGAAAACGCTCAGGCCAGCTCGGTGATGAATTGCTCGCGCGCAGGGCGCACTTTTTTCAGGTCCACCAGCCAGTCGCCTTCGTCGGCGCGGTAACCGAGCGGCAGCATGACGACGGAACGCAAGCCTTTTTCGCGCAGGTTCAGGATTTCATCGACCTTGGCCGGATCAAAGCCTTCCATCGGCGTCGAATCGACTTTTTCCTGCGCCGCGGCGATCAGGGCCGTGCCGACGCCGATATACGCCTGGCGCGCCGCGTGCTGGTAGTTGGTTTCCGCGTCGCGCTGCGGATACGTGGCGAGGATTTGCTGGCGGTACGCTTCCCAGCCTTCATTCTTGAAGCCGCGCACGGTGTTGACCAGGTCAAAGCGGGCGTTGATGCGTTCCACCGTGTAATTGTCCCAGGCGGCAAACACCAGCAGGTGCGAGGCATCCGTTACCTGAGACTGGTTCCACGCGTGTGGCTTGATCTGCTCGCGCAGGGCCGGATTCGTCACGACGAACACTTCATACGGATGCAGTCCGCTGGAGCTGGCCGTCAGGCGCACGGCTTCCAGGATGCGCTCAACTTTGTCTTGCGGCACCGTTTTCGTCGGGTCCATCTTCTTGGTGGCGTAGCGCCATTGCAGTGTTTCGAGCAGTGCGGACATGTCAATCTCTTTCATAGTGAATAGTTCAGATTGGAAATGATAGCGGATTCAGGCATTTCAAGTGCGCTGGACAAAAAAGTACCGGTATAGCGCACTCATGCACGGTAGTCTACAGGCCAAGCATGGCAAGCTCATGCTGCGGGTAGCGCGCGCCCTGCACGCTGGCGGGCGTGATGGCCGCGCCGATGGCGGCCAGCTCGGCGTCGCTCAATTTAATCTGCGCGGCGGCGACATTTTCTTCCAGGTGCGCCAGGCTGCGGGCGCCGGGAATCGGCACGATGTCGTCGCCTTGCGCCAGCAGCCAGGCCAGGGCCAGCTGGGCCGCCGTGGCGCCGCGCGCCGCCGCCAGGCGCCGCAGTTCGGCCACCAGGGCCGCATTGGCCGCCATCGCCTGCGGCTGAAAGCGGGGCAGGCTGTGGCGGTAGTCGTCGGGCGCCAGTGCGGGGCTGGAGGTGAGCTGGCCCGTCAAAAATCCCCGGCCCAGCGGGCTGTAAGGGACGAAGCCGATGCCCAGCGCGCGGCAGGCGGGCAGCACCTCGGCTTCCACGTCGCGGCTCCACAGCGAGTATTCGGACTGCACGGCCGCAATCGGATGCACGGCGTGGGCGCGGCGCAGGGTGGCGGCCGACACTTCCGACAGCCCCAGGTGGCGCACCTTGCCGGCCTGCACCAGATCCGCCATGGTGCCGACCACGTCTTCGATCGGCACGGCGGGGTCCACGCGGTGCTGATACAGCAAGTCGATGCATTCGATGCCGAGCCTGGACAGCGACGCTTCCACGGCTTGCACGATGTGTTCGGGCCGGCTGTCCACGCCCGCCATGCGTTCCACGCCCTGGCCGTGCGGCAAGATCTTGAAGCCGAATTTGGTGGCGATGTGGACCTTGCCGCGCAGCTGCTTCAGGCCGCGCCCTACCAGTTCCTCGTTGGCGTAGGGTCCGTAGACTTCCGCTGTATCGATCAGGGTCACGCCCATGTCCACGGCGCGGTGCAGCACGCGCAGCGAGGTGGCCTCGTCTGCGCCGCCGTAGGCAAAGCTCATGCCCATGCAGCCCAGGCCAATGGGGGCGACGCGCAAGCCGGAGTTGCCCAGTGTTCTGCCCAGTGTTCTGTGTTCCATTTTTTACTCCTCTTCAAAAAAAGATGCAAGGAGTATGGGTGAAGCAACAGCATGCGATAAGATGGTTAATCCTGCATGGATTACTGAATGAAACTCATGAATGATGGCTGATCTGAATGAATTGGCGGCCTTTGCCGCCGTTGCCCGCCTGCGCAGCTTTCGCCAGGCGGCGCTCGAACGTGGCGTGTCCGCCTCCGCCCTCAGCCACGCATTGCGCGCGCTGGAAGAGCGACTGGGCGTGCGCCTGCTGAACCGCACTACGCGCAGCGTCACGCCGACCGAGGCGGGGCAGCAGCTATTGGCGCGCCTCACGCCGGCCATGCGCGAAATCGACGATGCCTTGCTGGACGTGAGCGCCTTGCAGGATGTGCCTGCAGGTAAGCTGCGCCTGAACGTGCCCCGTCCGGCCGCGCGGCTGCTGCTGGCGCCCATGCTGGCCGGTTTTGTCGCGCGCTATCCGCGCGTGCAGGTGGACGTGGTCACCGATGACGGCATGATCGATATCGTGCGCGACGGTTTTGATGCTGGCATCCGCTTCGGCGAACAGGTGGCGGCCGACATGATTGCCGTGCCCGTAGGCGCGCCGCAACCGTTCGTGGTGGTGGCGTCACCCGCTTACCTGGCGGCGCATGGCGCGCCAGCCACGCCGCGCGACTTGCTGGCGCATGCCTGCATAGGCCGGCGTTTTCCCAGCGGGCGCCAGTATGCGTGGGAGTTCGGGCAGGAGGGGGATGCCGTCAGCATCGCCGTCAATGGCCCGCTGGTGTTCGACGACGATGCACTGATGCTGCGCGCGGCGCGCGATGGCGCGGGACTGGCGTATGTGTACGCGGCCGATGCGCGCGCCGATCTCGCGGCGGGGCATCTGGCGTGCGTGCTGCAGCGCTGTTTGCCGCCGCCGTCCCGTTACTTCCTGTACTACCCGAGCCGGCGGCAGATGCCGGCCGTCTTGCGCGCCTTCGTCGACATGCTGCGCGCGCCAGCGATATAGTCAGGCGGCGGCCGGCGGCGCCCCATGCTCGACCGGCCACTTGATGGTAAACACGCTGCCGCCCGCCTTGCCGCGCGTGCAGGCCGCGCTGCCGCCGTGCGCGCGCGCGATGGCTTCGACCACGGCCAGACCCAGGCCGCTGCCCGCATGCAGGTCGCCGCCATCGCTGTCGCCGCGGCGAAACGCCTCGAACACGTGCGGCGCCAGTTCCTCGGCAATGCCGGGCCCCGCATCCTCGACGCTCAGGTAATACTGGCCGGCCTGCACGCGCGTGCGCACGCGCAGCAGGCCCGGATGCGCATAGCGGCGCGCGTTGTCGAGCAGGGCCAGCACGATTTGCCGGATGCGCGCCGCGTCGCAGCAGACGGGATGGTCGGACAGGTGCAATTGCAGGCTAAAACCGGCTGCCTCCATTTCCGGCGCCAGCAGGCGGCGCACTTCCTCGATTTCCAGGGTCAGGTCCGTCCACGCCATGCGCAGCTGCATGTGGCCGCTGTCAGCCAGGCTCAGGGTGCGCAAATCCTCGATCAGGCGGCCCAGGTCCTCGACTTGCGCCAGCAGGCTGGAGAACGGCACTTCCTCGGGCTTGAAGACGCCATCGACGACGCCTTGCAAGGTGCCGCGCAGGATGGTCACGGGCGTGCGCAATTCATGCGCGATGGCCGCATTCCACGTTTCGCTTTCCTTGGCCGCCCGCTGCAGGCGCTCGGCCATGCTGTTGAAGTCATCGACCAGCATGGCCGTCTCGCCCAGGCTGCGGTCGCCCGCGAAGGCGCGCGCGGACAGGTCGCCATGCGCCACGCGGCGCACGCTGTCCATCACGGAATTGATCGGTTTCAAGATGCGCGCGGCCAGCTTGATGGCGAAAAAGGCCGCCAGGCCCAGGCCGAAGATGGTGATGGCGAAGATCCACAGCCATTCGACGGTGCTGGGCGACCAGTCGTCCGGTTCGGACAGCATGTCGGGGTCGATCTTGAAGGCGACGGCAAAGAAGATCCATGAGCCCATCCAGATGATCAGGATGCTGCTGACCATCAGCACGGACATCGACAGCACGATCTGCCGGTTCAGGCCCGTGAAGCGCATCAGTCGCTTTCCAGCCGGTAGCCCACGCCGCGCAGGCTGGCCGGCATGTTCTTCACGCCCGCTTCTTCCAGCTTCTTGCGCAGCTTGCTGACGTGGCTGTCCACCGTGCGTTCCATCGAATTGCTCTCGGGCATGCACGACTCCAGCAATTCCAGGCGGCTGCAGACGCGGCGCGGCGTGCGCGCCAGGTGCGCCAGCAGGCGAAATTCCGTCAAGGTCAGGCTCAAGGGCACGGGCGCGCCATCGCGCAGCACGCTGGCCACATACGTTTCCTGGTCGATGTCGATGGGGCCGCAGCGCAGGCGCTGGCCGCCCACAGGGTGGTGGCGCACGCGCGAGCGGCGCAGCACGGCCGCCACGCGGGCCACCACTTCGGCCGGATTGAAGGGCTTGATGATGTAGTCGTCCGCGCCCACGCGCAGGGCGGCCAGCTTGTCGGCATCCTGGTCGCGCGCCGTGAGCATGATGACGGGCGTTTCGCCGCGTCGCCGCACTTCCGTCAGCACGCCCCAGCCGTCGACTCTGGGCATTTGCACGTCGAGCAGCAGCAGATCCGGCGCCAGCGCCAGATGCTGCTGCAGCGCTTCCTGCCCGTCCAGGGCGAAGGCCGTGCGGTAGCCGTCGCGCTCCAGGTAGCCGGCCAGGATGCGGGCGATTTGCGGTTCATCTTCGGCGATCAGAACGAGGGCGGAAGGCGGCGTGGTGGCAAGGAAGGAGGGCTGGCTGGCGCTGTGGAGATAGTTCATGCACGGAGTCTAGCATTCTTCGCTGCCTCCATCGAATCTCCACATTTCTTTGACAAAACATCCACCTTGGCCTTTTATGCTGCGTGTATCTGTCGACCGGACCGCCGGTTGGGATCTGCTATAGAGAAAGACCATGCATCCGAGCTTCTTCACCAAAAAAAATAGTTTGATCGCCGCGGCACTGCTCAGCCTTGCCGCCTGTTCCCAACCCGCGCCGGAAGAAGGCGCGGCGCCGCCCGCCGCCGTCACCGTGCTCAAGCTGCAAGCGGCGCCCGTGGTCCTCAGCGATGAATTGCCGGGCAGGGTGGCCGCCTTCCGCACGGCCGACATCCGCCCGCAGGTGGGCGGCATCGTGCTGCGCCGCCAGTTCGAGCAGGGCGCGGAAGTAAAAGCGGGACAGAAGCTGTTCCAGCTCAACCCCGCGCCGTTCCAGGCGGACGTCGATTCGGCCGCCGCCGCGCTGCAGCACGCGGTGGCCACGGCGAAGCGCGCCAGCAGCCAGGCCGACAGGTTAAAACCGCTGGTGGAAGCGGACGCCATCAGCCGCCAGGCATATGACGATGCCGTGGCCCAGCGCGAGCAAGCCGTGGCCACCGTGGCGCAGGCGCGCGCCAGTCTGGCGCGGCGCCGCCTGGACCTGGCCTTTGCCAGCATCGAGGCGCCGATTGCCGGGCGCATCGGCTCCGAACTGGTGACGGAAGGCGCGCTGGTGGGCCTGGCCGATGCCACGCCGATGGCGCGCATCCAGCAGATCGACAAGGTGTATGTCGACGTGCGCCAGCCGGCCGCCGCGCTGGCCGCGCTGCGAGCCTCAGGTTCGGACAGCAACGGCGGCGCGGACAAGCTGCCCGTGACCATTTTGGGCGCCGACGGTCAGCCGCATCCCGTCACGGGCCGTATCCTGTTCTCCGGCATCAGTGTTGATGCGGGCACGGGCGACGCCGTCATCCGCGTGCTGGTCGACAATCCACAGCGCCAGCTCTTGCCCGGCATGTTCGTGCGCGCCCGCATCGCGCGCGCCGTGCAAGCCAATGGCGTGCTGGTGCCGCAGCAAGCCGTCCTGCGCAGCAGCGATGGCCAGGCGCAGGCCTGGGTGCTCGATGGCACGCACAAAGCCAGCCTGAAACCGATTGCCGTGGGCGACGTGATCGACCATCAGTATGTGGTCAATGGCGGCTTGAAGGTGGGCGATACCGTCGTCATCGAAGGCCAGGAACGCTTGCAGCCGGGCGCCACCGCCGCACCGCAGCCGTGGAAGCCAACTGTGGTGGCAACGGCGGCTGCCGCCAAGGCCCGTTGATGCACACTTTGAATACAATGAAAGCCTAACGACATGCCTCAATTTTTCATCAACCGCCCCGTCTTTGCGTGGGTGGTGGCGGTCTTCATCGTCCTGTTCGGACTGATCGCCATACCGCAATTGCCGATTGCGCGTTTTCCTTCCGTGGCGCCGCCCAGCGTCAGCATCAGCGCCAACTATCCTGGCGCCACGCCGCAAACCATGAACGATTCCGTGGTGGGCCTGATCGAACGCGAACTGTCGGGCGTCAAGCACCTGCTGTATTTCGAGTCGTCCACCGATACCTCGGGTTCGGCCTCGATCACCGTCACCTTCCAGCCCGGTACGAACCCGGAAATGGCGCAGGTGGACGTGCAAAACCGCCTGAAAGCCATCGAGCCGCGCCTGCCGCAAGCGGTGCGGCAAAACGGCTTGACGGTGGAATCGGCATCATCGGGTTTTTTGATGATCGTCAGCCTGATTTCCGAGAAGGGCCAGCACGATGAAGTGGCGCTGGGCGACTACCTGGCGCGCAACGTGACGGAAGAACTGCGCCGCATTCCCGGCGTGGGCAAGGTGCAGCTGTTCGGTTCCGAGCGGGCCATGCGCATCTGGGTCGATCCGGCCAAGCTGGTGTCGTATAACATCGCCATGGGCGAACTGACGGCCGCCATCGCGCAGCAAAATGCGCAGATCGCGCCGGGCCGCCTCGGCGATTCGCCGGCCGTGGAAGGCCAGCGCGTCACCATCCCGCTGACGGTGCAGGGCCAGTTGCAAACGCCGGCCGAATTTGCCGCCATCGTGCTGCGCGCGAATGCGGATGGCTCGAAAGTGACCATCGGCGACGTGGCGAAAGTGTCGCTAGGGGCGCAAAGCTTCAACTTCAGCATCCGCGAAAACGGGCAAGCCGCGTCGGGCGCCGCCATCATGCTGTCGCCGGGCGCCAACGCCGTGCAGACGGCGGCCGCCGTGCGTGCGCGCATGGCCGAACTGGCGCACACCATGCCGGCCGGGATCAAGTATTCGGTACCGTTCGATACGGCGCCGTTCGTGAAAATCTCGATCGAGAAGGTCATCGTCACGCTGTTGGAGGCGATGGTGCTGGTGTTCCTCGTCATGTATCTGTTCCTGCAAAAGATACGCTACACCCTGATTCCCGCCATCGTCGCGCCGATTGCCCTGATGGGCACTTTTACCGTGATGCTGCTGGCCGGCTATTCCATCAACGTGCTGACCATGTTCGGCATGGTGCTGGCCATCGGCATCATCGTCGATGACGCCATCGTGGTGGTGGAAGCCGTCGAGCGCCTGATGGCCACCGAGGGCTTGTCGCCGAAGGAAGCGACGTCAAAAGCCATGCGCGAAATCACGGGCGCCGTGGTCGGCATCACCCTGGTGCTGACGGCCGTGTTCATCCCGATGGCGCTGGCCAGCGGTTCCGTGGGCGCCATCTACCGCCAGTTCACCTTGGCCATGGCCGTGTCGATTCTGTTCTCGGCGTTTTTGGCCCTGACCCTGACGCCGGCCCTGTGCGCCACCATGTTGAAACCGATTGGTCCGCACGATCATGACAAGAAGGGCTTTTTCCTGTGGTTCGACCGCCAGTTTGACCGCATGACGGCCCGCTATGAAAAGGGTGTGGTGGCGATGCTGAAACGCGCGGGCCGCTCGATGGTCGTGTATGGCGCCATCGTCGCGGCGCTGGGCGTGGCTTTCATGCAGCTGCCGTCGGCCTTCTTGCCGGAAGAAGACCAGGGCTATTTCATTACCTCGATCCAGCTGCCGTCCGACGCCACCATGGAGCGCACGCTCGATGTCGTCAAGTTGTACGAGCAGCACGTGGCCACGCGGCCCGGCATCGAGGTGAATCAGTCCATTCTTGGCTTCAGTTTTTCCGGCGCGGGGCCGAATGCGGGCCTGGCGTTCACCATGCTGAAGGACTGGAAACAGCGCAATGGCGCCACGGCGCAGGAAGAAGTGGCGCTGGCGCAGGAAGCCATGGCGCAGGCGAAGGAGGGCGTGATCATGAGCCTGATGCCGCCCGCCATCGATGAACTGGGCAACTCGTCCGGCTTTTCCATGCGCTTGCAAGACCGCGCCAACCAGGGCATCGCCGCCCTGCAGGCGGCGCAGAATCAGTTGCTGGGCCTGGCTGCGCAAAGCAGCAAGGTGGCGGGCGTGTATCCGGACGGCTTGCCGCCCGGTGCCAGCGTGCGCCTCGATATCGACCGCACCAAGGCCGAAGCGCTGGGCGTGTCGTTTACGGCCATTGCCGACATGCTGACGGCGGCCATGGGCTCGACCTATGTCAACGATTTTCCGAATGCCGGCCGCATGCAGCAGGTGATCATCCAGGCCGAAGCGCCGTCGCGCATGCAGTTGAACGACGTGCTGGCCCTGCGCATCCGCAATAACGCGGGCGGCATGGTGGCCCTGGGCGAACTGGTGCGCCCCGTGTGGAGCGAGTCGCCGCTGCAGCTGGTGCGCTACCAGGGCTATCCGGCGGCGCGCATTTCGGGCAGCGCGGCGCCGGGCGTATCGAGCGGCGACGCCATGCTGGAAATGGAGCGGCTGGTGAAGCAATTGCCACCCGGCTTCGCGCTGGCGTGGACGGGACAGTCGCTGCAAGAGAAGGAATCGGCGTCGCAAGCGCCCATGCTGATGGCGCTGTCGATGTTGGTGGTGTTCCTCGTGCTGGCGGCCCTGTATGAAAGCTGGTCGATTCCCGTCTCCGTGATGCTGGTGGTGCCGCTGGGATTGCTGGGCGCCGTGCTGGCCGTGATGTTGCGCGGCATGCCGAACGACGTGTTCTTCAAGGTGGGCATGATCACCATCATTGGCCTGTCGGCGAAGAACGCGATTTTGATCGTCGAGTATGCGCGCCAGTTGCAGGCGCAAGGGCGTGGACTGGTCGAGGCGACGGTGGAAGCGGCCAGGTTGCGTTTGCGCCCGATTTTGATGACGTCATTGGCGTTTGCGCTGGGCGTGGTGCCGCTGATGCTGGCCACGGGCGCCAGCGCCGAAACCCAGCATGCGATCGGCACGGGCGTGTTCGGAGGGATGATCACCGCCACCGTGCTGGCCGTGTTTTTCGTGCCCGTGTTCTTTGTCGTGGTGCTGGGCACCGTCGACAAGATGGGCACGTACTTCAACAAACGCAGTAATCGCACCGCCATCAAAGCGGTGGAAGGAGAGTTGTAATGCGTTTGATTTTCATCACGCCCCTGGCCGCGCTGGTCTTGTCGGCCTGTTCATTGACGCCGCCGCTGGTCAAACCGGCGCCGCCTATCCCAGCTGCCTATGCCGAGGTCGCCGCGTCAGCCACGGGCGACACTGCGGCCGACCTGGGCTGGCGCCAGATGCTGTTCGATGCGCGCCTGCAGCGTCTGGTCGATATCGCACTGGAAAACAACCGCGACTTGCGCGTGGCGTCCCTCAACGTGGAAGCCGTGCGGGCCCAGTACCAGATACAGGATGCGGGCCGCTACCCGGCAATAGCCGCGAATGCGGGCGGCGTGCGCCAGCGCGGCACCGATGCCAAGGTGCAAAACACGTTCACGTCCGGCATCGCCATGAGCGCGTTCGAGATCGACCTGTTCGGCCGCCTGCGTTCCTTGTCGGACGCCGCGTTTGCGCGCTACCTGGCCACGCAGCAGGGCCAGCGCGCCGCGCACATGGCCTTGATCGGCGCCGTCGCCGACGCCTACCTGGAACAGCGGCTGGCCGAGGAACAGCTGGCGCTGGCGCGGCAAACCCTGCTTGACTGGCGCCAGGCCTTGCTGTTGACGCAGCGCCTGCACGGCGCGCAGCAGGGCAGCGGGCTGGACGTGGCGCAAGCGGAAGGGCAGGCGGCCACGGCGGAGGCGGACGTGCAGGCGCGCGAGCGGGCCAGCTTATTGGCGCGCAACAACCTGGAATTGCTGCTGGGCGCGCCGTTGCCAACGGACTTGCCCGCTGGCCGGCCGCTCGATGGCCAGCCCGTGCTGACGCAGCTGCCGCCCGGCCTGCCGTCGGACTTGCTGGCGCGCCGGCCCGACATCTTGCAGGCCGAATATGCGCTGGTGGCGGCGAATGCGGAAATCGGCGCCGCCCGCGCCGCTTTCTTCCCCCGCCTGTCGCTGACGGCGCAGCTGGGCCTGGCCAGCCCGGAACTTAGTGACTTGTTCCGTGGCAGCGCGCGCAGCTGGTCGTTCGCGCCGCAAGTGACGCAGCCGTTGTTCCAGGGCGGCCAGTTGCGCGCGGAATTGCAGCTGTCGCGCCTGCGCAAGGATGTGGCCGTGCTGCAATACGAGCAAGCGATCCAGTCGGCGTTTCGCGAAGTGCGCGATGGCCTGGCCGGTAGCGCCACGTATGCGCAGCAGATCGATGCGCAAGAACGCGTGGTGGTGGCGGCGCGCCAGCGCCAGCGGCTGTCGCAGCTGCGCTACGACGCGGGGCAGGACAGCCGGCTGGAATTGCTCGACGCGCAGCGCCAGTCGTATGCGGCGCAGCAAGCCCTGCTCGACGCGCGGCGCGACCAGTTCAAGTCGGCCGTGGCCCTGTACAAGGCGCTGGGGGGAGGGCTGGAAGAGTAGCAGCGCGGATCTGCTCCCCCCTGCAATGGCTTCATTCAGGAGAAATCATGCGAGACAGCGATCTTTTAAGCAAGATCAACGACGGTGTATTTTTTGAAAGCATCTTCGGGCCGGAGCGCGATTGGGATACGGCGCTCGATGCCAGGGACGCCATCGCATTCGATAGCGCCTTTATCGACAGCTTGTGGGATTGCTACGCCCGCGGAGAGTTTCCCGCATAGCAGGCGCGCAGGGACGCGGCGGCATTGATACGGCATTGGCTTAATTCAATATTTCCAGTATTATGGAATAATTAAATGCACCAGTGACCGGAACTGACACCATGCTCATCGCTTTCCTGATCTTTCTCGCCACATTAACCCTGGTCATCTGGCAGCCGCGCGGCCTGGGTATCGGCTGGAGCGCCGTCATCGGCGCTGGTGTCGCCTTGCTGGCCGGCGTCATCCACTGGGGCGACATCCCCGTCGTCTGGCATATCGTGTGGAACGCCACCGGTACCTTCATCGCCGTGATCATCATCAGCCTGCTGCTCGACGCGGCAGGCTTTTTCGAATGGGCTGCGCTGCACGTGGCGCGCTGGGGCGGCGGCAGCGGCAGAAAACTGTTCGTGCTGCTGGTCTTGCTGGGCGCGCTGGTGTCCGCCGTGTTCGCCAATGACGGCGCCGCGCTGATCCTGACGCCCATCGTCATCGCCATGCTGCGGGCGCTGAAGTTTTCCACCAGAGCCACCCTGGCCTACGTCATGGCGGCCGGTTTTATTGCGGACACGGCCAGCCTGCCGCTGGTGGTGTCGAACCTGGTGAATATCGTCTCGGCCGATTTCTTCAAGATCGGCTTTGCCGAGTACGCTTCCGTGATGGTGCCCGTCAACGTCGTCGCCGTGGCAGCCACCCTGGGCGTCTTGCTGCTTTTTTTTCGCCAGGATATTCCGCGCGACTACGATGCCTCGCAACTGAAACGTCCGCACGCCGCCATCCGCGACTTGGCCACCTTCCGCGCCGGCTGGCTGGTGCTGGCGCTGCTGCTGGTGGGCTTTTTCTCGCAGGAACACCTGGGCGTGCCCATCAGCCTGATCGCCGCCGTGGGCGCCGCGCTGCTGCTGGGCGTGGCGGGCAAGGGCCACGTGATTTCGACGCGCCACGTGATCCGCCATGCGCCGTGGCATATCGTCGTCTTTTCATTGGGCATGTATCTGGTCGTGTACGGCTTGCGCAATGCGGGCTTGACGGCGTATCTGACGGGCATGCTGAACCACTTTGCCCAGTACGGCGTATGGGGTGCGGCCATGGGCACGGGCGTGCTGACGGCCTTGTTGTCGTCCGTGATGAACAACCTGCCGACGGTGCTGGTGGGCGCGCTGGCCATCGACCCGACGACGGCGCAGGGGGCCGTGCGCGAAGCGATGATTTACGCCAACGTCATCGGCAGTGACCTGGGACCGAAGATCACGCCGATCGGCAGCCTGGCCACCTTGCTGTGGCTGCATGTGCTCGACAGCAAGAACATCCACATTTCCTGGGGCTACTATTTCCGTGTCGGCATCGTGCTGACCGTGCCCGTGCTGCTGCTGACCCTGGCGGCACTGGCGCTGCGCTTGTCCTGAGTTCCGTGTATGGTGGTGGCTGACAGCAACTTGAACTGGAAAGCCATGAAATTACTGCTTGTGGGCGCCACCGGCCTGGTGGGCCGCGAAGTGCTGCGCCTGGCGCTCGCCGACACGCGCGTCAGCACGGTGGTGGCGCCCGTGCGCAAGGCCTTGCCGCCCCATGCGAAACTGCATGCGCCTCTCGTTGATTTCGATCAATTGCCGGCCGATGCACCGTGGTGGCAGGCGCACGCCGTCATCTGCACCCTGGGCACGACCATGAAGGTGGCCGGCACGCGGCAGGCGTTCTTGCGCGTGGACCATGACTATCCGCTGGCCGTGGCGCGCCTGGCGCTGGCGGCCGGCACGCGCACGTATGCGCTCAATTCGGCCGCCGGCGCCAACGCCGCTTCGCGCATCTTCTACAACCGCGTCAAGGGCGAGCTGGAACGCGACCTGGAGCAGCTGGGTTTTGCCTCGCTCACGCACGTGCGGCCGGGCCTGATTGGCGGCGAGCGCGACGTGGCGCGCGCGGGCGAGGGCGCCGCCTTGCGCCTGCTGCGCGTGCTGGGGCCCGTGCTGCCGCGCCGCTGGCGCATCAATCCCGCGCCGCGCATCGCCAGCGCCTTGCTGGAAGCGGCGCTGGCCGGCGCGCCGGGCGTGCATGTCGTCAGCCCGGAACAGCTGGCATGAATGCGCATCGCCTATAATCGGCGTTCATGTTCTTTTGAGTACAGAAAATGCAAACAGTACGTCCTTACGCGGCCAGCGACCGCGACGCCTGCCTGGCCCTCTTCGACGGCAACACGCCGCGCTTTTTCGACCCGTCCGAGCGCGCCGGCTTTGTCGCCTGGCTGGAAGAGTCGACGCAGCCGTATCTGGTCATCGAACGCGACGGGAACATCGTCGCCTGCGGCGGCCATGCGCTGGAGGCGGGTGGCAGCGTCGCCAGCCTGTGCTGGGGCATGGTGGCGCAGGACGTGCAGGGCCAGGGACTGGGCCGCGCGCTGACGCAGGCGCGCCTGGACGCCATCCGCGCCATGCCGCAGGTGGCCAGGGTCACCATGAATACCAGCCAGCATACGCAGCAGTTTTATGCACGCTTCGGCTTCGAGCCCGTGAAGGTGACGCCGGACGGCTTCGGGCCCGGCATCGACCAGTGGGACATGGTGTTGCAACTGCCTGCGTAGCGACCGCAGGCAGGCATGGCGTCATGCTTCGGTCAACTACTGATTGAAATGCTAACCTTCATCGCTTACCATTGGTGGGTGTTTCTACTAGGAAAGATGCCCATGCGCCCTACGTTCTTGTCTGACTTTGCACTGCACACCTACACCAGGCACGGAGGGCGGCATGGCTGATGGCAATCTGACGCCAGCGCCGCTCGTCATCGTTGCCAGCAGCGGCACCGGCGGCGACATGCAACCGTTTATCGCGCTGGCGCAGGCCTTGCAGCAACGGGGGCGGCGCGTGCTGCTGCTGGTGCCAGGCTGGCAGGAAGCGGCGGCGCTGGCCTCAGGGCTGGCGTATCGCACCTTCGGCACGCAGGAAGAGGGCCAGGCCATGCTGGGCGATCCGGGCCTGTGGGATGAACGCAAGGGCTGGGGCGTGGTGTGGCGCGGCCTCGTGCCGCACCTGGGCGCCGTGCGCGACGTGGTGCAAGGCTTGCCTGACGGTGAGGAGTGCGTGGTGCTGTGCCACCCCTTCCTCGTGCCGATGGCCGCCCTGGCACGCTCCGTGCGCCCGGACTTGCGCATCGTCGCGGCCTATCTGGCGCCATCGAACCTGTGCAGCAGCCATGATTTCCTGGCGGCCGGCTCGCTGCGCATTCCCGCTTGGGTGCCGCTGGCATGGCGCCAGGCCCTGTGGCGGCTGCTCCACCGCGGCATGGTCGACCCGGTGCTGCTGCCCGGCCTGAACGGCGCGCGCGCGCAGCACGGACTGCCTCCCGAAGCGCATTTTTTTGCGCACATGCTGGCCGCGCCGGATGCCTCGCTGGGGCTGTTTCCCGCCTGGTTCGCCGCCCCGCAGGCGGACTGGCCAGCGCATTTCGTGCAAACCGGTTTCCCCGGCTCCGCCCCGCATGGCGCGGCGGCGCTGCCGCCGGAGCTGGAACGCTTTCTGGGCGAGGGCGAGCCGCCCATCGTGTTTACGCCCGGTACCGGGCACCAGCACGCGCAGCGCTATTTCAGCATCGCCCTGGCAGTGTTGCGGCGGCTGGGACGGCGCGGCCTGTTCCTCACGCCCCATGCGGCGCAGGTGCCGCAACACTTGCCCCCGAACGTCATGTGGCAGGCGCACGTGCCGTTTGCGGCGCTGCTGCCGCGCGTGGCGGCTGTGGTGCACCACGGCGGCATCGGCACCAGCGCGGACGCCTTCCGCGCGGGCATCCCGCAGCTGATTGTGCCGTTCGCCTACGACCAGTTCGATAACGGCTGGAGGATCAAACGGCTCGGCGTGGGCGATGTCTTGCTGGCCAGGCGTTTGTCGGCCGGGCGCATGCAACGGCAGCTGGCGCGCCTGCTGGCCGCGCCTGAAGTGGCGCTGGCGTGCGGCGAGGTGGTCCGCCGGATGGGACAGGGATTGGCGCCAGCACACTTGCTCGATCAGGTCGAAGCGGCGCTCGCCGCTGCTTAGGGACTGTCGTCAGCGACTGTCGTGCGGCGTATCGTCGAGGGCGATGACGCGGTCGTTCGGGCCGGGCACGCAGCCGTCGGCGATGGGTTCCCAGCCCCGGTGCACCACCACCTGCCTGCCGTCGTGGCAGATTTCCACGCGCTCGCTGGCGGGCAGGCGCTGCCGCGCGAACGCTTCCAGGCTGGCCGGCAGGCTTACCGCCAGTTGCATCGTGCCGATGGCCTCGGGTGGGTGGTCGTCCATGTGCACCAGCGGCACGAAGATCGATCCCAGCATCAGCCAGCGCGCACCCACGTCGACGGCGGCGGGGTTGTAAGGCGCGGCGCGCAGCCAGTCCTGGGCGCGCGCGCGCAAGTCGCCGCCGGCCGCCAGCTCGCCCCAGGCCGAGGCCAGCAATTCCACCACCCACTGATTGCAATTCTGGTATTTCAGGCTGAAGGCGTAGGCGTTGGCACTGTAGCGGCCCGCCAGCAACTGCTGCACGCGCACGGGGTCGAGCAGGGCGCGGCGCAGGGGCGGCACGCTTTCCGCCGGCAGTTTCACGACAGAGATGTAGCCAAGAGATGGGTTTGCCGTGCCCATGGCGAAACCGGCCGTACCCTGGTCGAAGATGCGCGGGCGGCCTTCGTCGCAGGCGTAGTACAGCTGGCGCGCGGACCAGCCATTGTCATTGTCGTGGCGCCAGGCCAGCGCCGCATGCGAATAGCGGATGCCGAAGCGGGCCAGGTCCAGGCCGGAGCGGCTGATCAGCGCCACGCTGCCTTCGCTGGCCGCCAGTTCCTCGCGCACCACGGCGGCAAAGCGCAACAGGCGATCCTGCTCGGTTGCCGTGAGTTCCTGCGCGCGGTCGCAAAAGCGCGACGAGGCGAGCGAAGTACCTGCCTGGGCGGCACCGGCCACGGCCAGCGCGGCGCAGCCGGCCAGCAGCCGCGCCAGTTTGCGCAGGGTCACACCTGGAATCAAAGGCTGACGGGACGCGTGGCCATTTCGCCGTACCAGTCGTCGGCCAGCACCAGGAAGAAGGCGGCGCGCGTGTCGTTGCGCGAGAATTCGATGCCATAGGCGCGGTTTTGCGCATGTACCACGTCGCCCTGCGCCAGCTGCTGCTTGTCGAGCGCCGCTTGCGGCAAATCCAGCACCAGCGGCGTTGCCGTGGCGTCGGCTTGCATGGTCAGACGCGTCATGCCGTCGCGGCCCGGCAGGGCTGCCACGTCGATGATGCGGTAAGGGCCATTGGCCACCTTGTTGTCGCGCGACGAGCTGTTGCTCGAACCGTTGAGCGAATCGGAAATGCTGCCGCTCGACTGGGAGCCGGCGCTGGAGGCCGAGGAAACGAAGCTGTCGGCGTTGGCGTTGCACGCCATGGTCAAAGCTGCGGCCAGGCCGAGCATGCGTAGAGAGGTAGTCAAGGCAGTTTTCCAGTGCACATCAATGAAAGCGCCGGGTCCATCCCGGCCTGCGCCATGATAGCAGATCGGCCATCAGCTGAGCAGTACCTCGATCAGACCCTTCGCTTCGGCCGACGGCTGCGTGCGCAGCACCTGCAGCACGGGATCATTGTCCAGGTAGGCTTGCAGCGGCGCGCTGACGGTGATGCCGGCCTGCGGCAGCGGCGAGGGCACGGGCGCCAGCGCCTTGGCCAGCAGCAGGGTGTCGCGCAAGCCCTCGGGCGGCAGCATGATGGTCGAGCCGGGCAAGGCGTTGACGGCATCGGCCACGGGCAACGGCACGCCCAGCTGGCGCATCAGGGCACGGCCGATCACTTCCAGGGCGGACGCCATCTGCGTTTCCAGGTGGGCGTACAGGCCCGGGGTCTTGTCGGCCTGGGCCAGCAAATAAAAGCCGGCCACTTCATGCACGATACCGGCGAACAGGGCCGTATCGGCATCCGTGTGCGTGACGGCGCCGGCCAGCGCATGCGCCAGCGCTGCCACGTGCACGGTGTGCGCCCACAGTTGGGTGGCGCGGGCGCGCAAGGCTTCGTCGCGGATGCCCGCGTTCAGCTGGCGGATGACGGCCGCCGTCGCCAGCGCATACAGGTTGCGGTGGCCCAGCCGCTCGACGGCGGCGCGCACGCTGGTGATGGCGGGCGTCTGGCCGGACGCGAACATGGCCGAATTGGCCAGCGCCACGGCGCGCGCCGACAAGGTCGGTTCGCACAGCAGCAGGCGGCTGATGTCGGCCGAGTGGCAATCGGGGTTGGCCAGTTCCTTTTGCAGGAGCAGGGCCGTGTTGATGCTGGTGGGAAATGCCAGGGTTTCCGTTTCGGCGCTGGCCAGGAGTTGAGCCAGGCTGCTGAGCGTGTTGACGTGCATGGATAGGGTAGCGAGAAGTAACAATGCCCCCATATTATCAGGCAATCCGGCCCGCATGGCGTCCGGCAGCCTTTTCAGCCATGCGCCTGTCAGGGCAGCAGCAATGCATGCTGGCTGGCCGTGTGAAAATCGCGCCACACGCGGTTGATGGTGCTGTCTTCGCGGGCTGCGTACAGGCCGCAGTACGGATACAAGCCATCGACGGCTGAGCGCGCGGCGGCCACCAGGGCCAGCGAAGCGGCTTGCACGGCTTGCATGGCGTTGTCGTCCAGCACCGCGCCGCCTGCCACCGTTGCCCAGCTGTCGTCCAGCACGGCGTAAAAACGCGCGCGCGCGGCGGCGCAGCTGTCTTTCTTGTCTTGCAGCATGGCGGCCACGTCCGGCACGTCCAGCAGCGGCAAGCCGGCGCGCGCATGGCGGCGGTGGCGCATGCATTCCTCGGCCAGTTGCATGAAATGCGCTGCCATGCCGGCCACGTTGGCGGCCAGGGTCACGTAGGCCAGTGAATAGAAGGGGTAGCGGTACAGGGGACCGCCGGCCGTCGCGGTGGTCGCATCGATGGTGAAACCGTGTTCCTTGGCAAGCCACTGGCCGTCGATCCGATAACTGTGCGAGGCGCTGGCGCGCATGCCCAGGCTGTTCCATGAGGGCACCAGCTGCACCAGCGCGGCGGGCACGAGGAAGGCGCGGATGCGCGGCTGGCCTTGCGCATCGAGCAGGGGCTGGCCATCGCGCTGCAGCCGGGCGTTCAGGGTAAAGTGGGTCGCCATGGGCGCGCCGCTGGCATAGTCCCAGCTACCGGTGATGCGGTAGCCGTCGCCTTCTTCCTCGGCAAAACCGGTGGCCGCGCCGCTGCCACCCAGGCAAACTCGCGGCGTGCCGATAATGGCCTGCGCCAGCTCAGGTTCCAGGAAGCCCGCGAACCAGCCCGCGCCCGCGCACAGGGTCAGCACCCAGCCCATGCTGCCGTCGACGGCGGCCACGGCTTCTTCCAGGCGCACCACTTGCGGCAGGGGCAGCTCGGCGCCGCCCGCGCTGCGCGGCGCCAGCATCGTCAGCCAGCCGCGCCGGTGCAGCAAGGCCTGCTGGGCCGGATGCAAAAAGCGGGCGGCGTCGGCCGCCGGCGCATGGCGCGCGATGCGGCGCGCGTCGCGCTCGGAAAGGGTAGCAAGGGTGGCGAGGGCAGCGTGCGGCATGAGTAAAGTCCGGCAATGGCGAAGGCGGGCATTTTCGCACAGCGGGGCGTGGACCGGGCACTTCGCGGTCTGTGCATCGCAATTGGTGAAAATGACGACAGCGGATGGCCGGTGCCGGCCATAAGCAGGTACAGTCGCATGATCCCTTCCATGCGGCACGTCTCCTGAAAGCGCAAAACCATGTCCCGTCTTCCCGCCCCGCACTTCGCCGAGAAAGTCCAAGCCAGTTTTGCGCTGCAGAACGCCATGACCCTGATCCAGGCCAGCCTGCCCGTGGTGGCGCATGGCAGCACGGAAATCCACGTGCCGCACTGGCGCGGCATCGAGCAGCAGCACGGCTTCGTGCACGGCGGCGTGGTGGGCATGATCGCGGACTCGGCCGCCGGTTACGCGGCCATGACCATGGTGCCGGACGGCGCGTCCGTGCTGACGGTGGAATACAAGATGAATTTGCTGGCGCCCGCCGATGGCGAGAAACTGATTGCGCGCGGCAAGGTGGTGCGCCCGGGCCGCACCCTGATCGTCACGCAGGCCGAAGTGTTCGCCGTGCGCGATGGCACAGAAACACTGTGCGCGCTGATGCAGCAAACCATCATGGTGATGCACGGCAAGGCGGAAAAAACCTGAGCCGTGCACCGGGCCACGGCGTTCAAGCCGCCTTGGTCAATCCTTCCGCTTCCCAGGCAGCCTTGACGCTGTCGCGCTGGGCCATTCTGCCCAGGAAGGCCTGCACATTGGCCAGGCCCGACAAATCCACGCCCACGCGCGGCGCCCAGCCCGTGATGACGAACAGATAGGCGTCGGCCACGGTGAAGGTGTCGCCCGTCAGGTAGGCCTGGCCTTGCAGGCGGCTGTCCACCCATTTGAATTTCTTGCCCAGTTGCTCGATGAACAAGGCCTTGGTGGCGGCGTCGTAGCGGGGATCGAACAGGGGACTGAACGATTTGTGCAGCTCGGACGTGATGTAGTTCTGCCATTCCAGCACCTTGTAGCGGGCAAAGCTGCCCACTGGCGGCAGCAGATCCTGTCTGCCCGCCTGTTCGGCGATGTACTGGGCGATGACGGGGCCTTCGCTCAAGGTGCCGCCATCGTCGAGGGCCAGCAGCGGCACCTGGCCTTTCGGATTGAGTTCGTAGTAATTGCCGCCTTCCTGCGTCTGGTGCTGGCCCAGGTCGACCTTCACGAGGGTGAACGGCGTGCCCGTTTCGCGCAGGATGATGTGCGGTGCCTGCGAGCAGGCGCCCGGCGAGTAAAAGAGTTTCATGGCGATCCTGTCCTTGAAAAGGTGGGGAAGATGCCACTATAGACCTGCGCCGCCGCACGGTAAACGCATGTTCGTGTGGCGACTATGTCTGCCCGGTCATGCGGCCCATCTCCCTGTACAGCGCCATGCTGCCCTCGCTGCTGGTGCTGTCATGCCGCCGCCTCGGCTGACCACTCGCGCAGCAATTGCCCGAACGCGTCGGCCGCCGCCGTGCTGCCAGCGGCGCGCCAGACGAGCTGGAACTGAGCGGCGGGCAGGGCAGGCAAGCCATGCTGGCCATCGATGACGATCATGCCTGGCTCCAGGTCGCCCTGCGGCAGGGCCGTGATCGCCAGCCCGGCCAGCACGGCGGCGCGCAAGCCCTGCTGGCTGGGCGAGGTGAACGCCACGCGCCAGTCGAGGCCGGCGCCGTCGAGGGCGTCGACGCCCACTTGCCGGTGCATGCACGGCGCCGGCGAAAACGCCAGCGGCAGGGGCAGCGCGCCGTCGTGGCGGAAATCCTGCGCGGCTGCCCAGACGAAGCGCGTGCGGCGCAGCACGGCCGCGTCATCTTGCCCATCGGCCAGGGCCATGACGACGGCCAGGTCCAGCGCATCGGCGGCGACCAGTTTCTGCAAGTCAAGATAGGTGCCCACCGTCACATCCAGGCGCACGGCGGGAAACAGGTGCGCGAACTGCGCCAGCAGGGCGGGCAGGCGCGCGCCCATGAAATTTTCCGGCACGCCAAAGCGCACGGCGCCGGCAATCGAGGAGCGCTGGAAGCGCCGCGACAGGGCATCGTGCGCGGCCAGGATCTGCCGGGCGTGGCGCAGAAAATCCTCGCCATCTTCCGTCAGGCGCAGGCTGCGCGTGGTGCGCAGCAGCAGCGCGGTACCCGCTTGCTCCTCCAGCCGGCGGATCTGGTGGCTGATGGCGGACTGGCTTAGGTGCAGCCGTTCGGCGGCGCGCGTAAAGCCGCCCGTGTCCGCTACGGCGACCAAGGCGCGCAGCAGGGCGGAATCGAAGTCCATGGCGTGACGCTCCCGTGATTCATGATGAAAATGAATGAATTGTACAAAATTTTATCATTTCCATCATGAGTCGAGGCTTTCTAGAATGGCGGCTCGCAGTGCGCCGTCTCCACGCGCGCTCCATGACTACCGACATCAAGGCTTCGATGCTACCGACTACTTCGCAACAAAATGTACTGACCCTGGCCGCCGTGTGCCTGGCTTCGCTCATGTTCGGCCTGGAAATTTCCAGCGTGCCCGTCATCTTGCCCACCCTGGAAACGGAGCTGCATGGCGACTTCAAGGACTTGCAATGGATCATGAACGCCTACACCCTGGCGTGCACCACCGTGCTGATGGCCAAGGGCACCCTGGCCGACCGCTACGGCCGCAAGCGCCTGCTGCTGGCCAGCCTGGCGCTGTTCGGCCTCAGTTCGCTCGTGTGCGGCTGGGCCGGCAGCACTGGCGTGCTGATCGCCGCGCGCGCGCTGCAGGGTGCGGCCGGCGGCGCCATGCTGATTTGCCAGGTGGCCGTGTTGTCGCAGCAATTCCCGTCCGGCGCCGCGCGGGGCCGGGCATTTGGCGCCTGGGGCATCGTGTTTGGCCTGGGCCTGGGCTTCGGCCCCATCATTGGCGCGGCCATCGTCGCACTATCCAGCTGGCAATGGGTATTCCTTGTGCACGGGCCGCTGGCCGTCGTTACCCTGCTGCTGGCGGGCCTGGGCGTGACGGAATCGCGCGATCCGCAGCGGCGCAAGCTGGACGTGGCCGGCATCGCCACCTTGTCGCTGGCCGTGTTCAGCCTGGCGTGGTGCATCACGCAGGGGCCGGCGCTGGGTCTCGCCGACCCGCGCACCGTGGCCAGCCTGGCCGTGGCGCTGGCCGGTTTTGCCGCGTTTGCCGTCATCGAACGGCGCCAGCCTGAACCAATGATCGATTTCAGTGTATTTCGCATCCGCCGTTTCTCGGGTGCGCTGCTCGGTTCGGCGGGCATGAACTGCAGTTTCTGGCCGCTCATGATTTATCTGCCCCTGTACGTGCAGCATGGCCTCGGCTACAGCAGCCTGGGCACGGGCCTGACCCTGCTGGCCTACACCTTGCCCACCTTGCTCATGCCGCCGCTGGCCGAGCGGCTGGCGCTGCTCTACCGGGCCGATGCGGTCATTCCCGCCGGCTTGCTGGCCATCGGCGCAGGTTTTTTGCTGATGCTGTGGGGCAGCCATGCGGACGCCGCCAGCTGGCTGACGATCTTGCCCGGCTGCCTGCTGGCGGGCACGGGCCTGGGGCTGACCAACACGCCCGTCACCAACACGACGACGGCCGCCGTGCCCGGCGAGCGGGCCGGCATGGCGTCGGGCATCGACATCAGCGCGCGCATGATCAGCCTGTCCATCAATATCGCGCTGATGGGCTTTATCCTCGTCGAAGCCATCCAGTCCACCTTGCGCCAGCATGTGCCTGCCGGGATTGATGCGGCTGCGCTGCGCGCCATGGCGGAGGGCTTGTCAGCAGGCAAGGGCGCCGGCGCGCTGCCGGCCGGCGTGGCGAAGCTGGCGCTGGCACAGGGATTCGGTGCCGTGATGCTGTACGGCGGCATAGCCGCCTGCCTGTTCGCCGTGGCCAGCTGGCTGGTGTTTGGTGCCAGGCGGGAGGGTGCGCTTGGGGCAGGGAGGCTATAATCTGGGCACGTTGACAAGTCTTGCTCAACGTCATTACGAGGCCGCCCATGCATAAACTGATTTCCGAACTCACCCGCCTGTACCTGTTCGAGGAACAGCAGCACTACGTCGATGCGCAGGGCGGCGCGCAGCCTTTGATGCCGGCCGTGCTGGCGCGCCATCTGTCGGGCGAGCAGACGGTGGCCGTACAACTCGTGACCAGTAGCGGCCTGACGCGCGCGCTGGTGCTGGAGTTTGGCGGCAAGGGCGGCGGCGAAGCGCACTGGAGCGCGCTGTGCACGATCGCCAATGCCGTGCAGCATGAGCTGGACTTGCCGGCGCCCGCCGTCAGCATCTCGGGTACGGCATTCCAGCTGTGGCTGTCGCTGGCCACGCCCGTGCCCGTCGCCCAGGCGCGCCAGTTCGTGCAGCTGCTGCGCTCGACCTTTTTACCTGTCTCGACCGACATCCTCGCCACCGCGCCGCCAGACTATGTGGAGCAGGTGGCGCTGCCGCCATGTTTGCAGCCGTCGGGCAAGTGGGCCGCCTTCATCCACCCTAGCATGGGCGCCGCCTTCGTCGACGAACCGGGCCTGGACATGCCGCCGCCGCCAGCCGCCCAGCTGGGTTTCCTGGAAAGTTTGCGCAGCATCAATCCGGCCCAGTTCGCGCAGGCGCTGGCGAAATTGCAGGGACATGCGGGGCTGGCTGTCGCCGTGCCCGCTCCCGTCGTCGCCGCATTGCCAGTGGCAACGTCCGCCACTGCGCCGGGCTTGCTGCTGCAGGACGCCACGCTGGAAGACATCGTGCGCTGGCTGCATGCGCGCAATATCGAGCCGACTTTGCGGCACAGGTTGCCGTAACGGGGCGATTGCAGATGTTGGCGGCAGGCGGCCAGTAGCGGACATTTTATGTATTTTTCTTGCCAGCAATTTGCTATTCTCTACGGCCGCGCTGGCCCATGTCGGCAATGCAGAGTCAGGCCGAGCAGCGTCCTATATTAATTCCAGGAAACCATCAATGCACTTGCCCGCCGAGAAAAACGCCCCCCGAGATTTTGATTTTATCATCGGCGATTGGCTGGTGAAACATCGCCGGCTCAATTCCAGATTCACCAATTGCAAGGAATGGACGGAGTTTGACGGGCTCTCTTCGACCGTCAAGACGCTGGGTGGCTTTGGGAATCTGGAGGACAACGTTCTCTATTTCCCGGAAGGTAGCTTCCGCGCCCTTGCACTGCGCTCGTTCTGTACGAAATCCGACAGCTGGTCGATCTGGTGGCTCGATGCACGCAATCCGACGACGCTCGATGTCCCTGTTGTTGGAAAATTCTCCAATCACATCGGCGTATTTTTTGCAGATGACCTACTCGATGGCCAGGCAATCAAAGTACGCTTTACCTGGACTGCCACCCCTGGGGAAAATCCCCGTTGGGATCAGGCTTTTTCCAAGGACCAAGGAAAAACATGGGAAACGAACTGGATGATGGATTTCGTGCGCGCCACACAGGAAATCAACGACGGCAAGCGGCCAAGAGCGGACCTGGACTTCAGTAAAGCAAGATAAGATGTAGTGATTGCTTTTGAGAATTACTGAATCACTATTAAAGTTGGATTATGCCGCATGCCATACCCACGCCGTAAATTCATTGCTCATGCCCTCGCTGGCGTAGGCTTGTTGACACTTGGCCCCCGAGTAGCTGCGGCTGCCGATATCCCGATACCAAACGTGACCGGCCTGTACACCATCAAGGTTGCCCGCGTCGTCGCGCCCACGTCGACTGCGGAAGTGTCAAGGGAGGTGCGGGACTGGCCCGGCAAAGTGGCCGTCGGGGGCGGCCGCTACAGCATGGGTGGGCAGGTTGCGGTCCGGGGCGGCTTGCATCTGGACATGCGTGGCATGAATAAGTTGGTCAGTCTTGACCCGGCTGCAAGGGTCGTGCGGATACAGGCAGGCATGCGCTGGCGTGATCTCCAGGAGATTCTCGACAAGCTCAACCTTGCTGTAAAAACGATGCAAAGCTATGCCAATTTCACGGCAGGGGGAACCGTGTCGGTGAATGGCCACGGGCGGTATGTGGGCAACGGCCCGGTGGGCAATTCGGTGCGGGCACTACAAATCGTCCTTGCGGACGGCGCTATCACGGAGGCGTCCCGTACGCTGAACTACGACCTGTTTCGTGCTGCCATCGGTGGATATGGTGCAGTGGGCGTCATCACCGAAGTCGAACTCGACCTGGCTGAAAATACCAGGATGGAGCGGATCGTGGAGACGGTAGCGCTCGAATCCTACCCTCAATTCTTTGAGCGCTCGGTCAAGGGCAGCCAAAACTGCATCCTCCACAATGCCGACCTGTTGCCGCCGGCCTTCGACGCGCCGGTGGCCGTGTCGTGGCGTACAACCACCAAAAATCTGACAGAGCCAGCAAGACTGGTCGCGCGCGGCCAGTCATATGCACTGAATCAGAACGTCATCTTTGTCATGACCGAGTTCCCGTTGGGTGATCTGCTGCGCCGCAAAGTCCTTCACCCGCTCCTCTTGGCGAAGCCAGCGGTAGTTTGGCGCAATCACGAAGCCAGCCGGGACGTCGCGGAGCTGGAATCGAGGACCCGCGCGATGTCAACTTACGTGCTGCAGGAGTACTTCATTCCGGTGCGACATTTTGTCGCTTTTGCGCGCGCGATGGCAGTGGTCATCGACAAACACGCTGCGGAGGTGCTCAACGTATCGGTTCGGCACTCCGATGCCGACCCCGTGACGTTGCTACCATGGGCCAAAGAAGAAGTGTTTTCGTTCGTGGTGTACTACAAGCAGCGAACCTTTGAAGGCGCGCAGCGCCGCGTGGGTGAGTGGACGCGTGAGCTGATTGACACTGCGCTCAAGTTCGGGGGGCGGTATTACCTTCCGTACCAGCTTCACGCGACGAAAGAGCAGTTCGCCCAGGCCTATCCGGAGGCCGATGAGCTGCGCGCCTTGAAGCAGCGCGTCGACCCGCATGGCAACTTTTCGAATGAGCTGTGGGGAAAGTACCTGTAGGCCCCTAAACGGGCCGCAGGGATTCGAACCGTATCATCTGCACGCTGGCGGGCAATCGGTCGATTGGAGACTGGTGAACGTCCGCTTTGGGGCTATTGTGTTAAAAATGTCGAGCGGCAATAATTTCGGGATGGCTCGGACCTCCAATCGGTCTGTGATCGTTCAATAGCGGCGGTTCTGGCCAGTCGAGGCTGACAGGTTTTCTATCTAAACTTCAACGTACCCGCGTTTTTCAACACAATAGGCCAGAAGCAGTCAGTCAGATAGAATGGCTGACTCTGATTTCGGCATCAAATTTTGTCGGCTCACCATGTCTGGAATGAAATTCTGTGAAATATCTTCTCAGTATTATTGCGGTGCTTGCTTATACGAATGTGCACGCTGCTGCATGGCAGCCTGCCAGCGGACAGCAGCAATTGCCGATCTGGCCTGGAGCGATACCTGACGCGAAAGCAGCCGCTGGACCGGAAGACGAGGTGACGTTGCGGGAAGATCGGCTCATCGCAGGACGGCCCTGGCTGGAACTGGAAAACGTCACGCGGCCGACGATGACAATTTACTCGCCAAAGGGAAGGAACACGGGCGCTGCCGTTATCGTTTTTCCCGGCGGAGGCTATTCGGCGCTGGCCATCGACCTGGAAGGAACGGAAGTTTGTGACTGGCTGACATCGATTGGTGTTACGTGCGTGCTGTTGAAATATCGTGTCCCCGGATCAGGTCCCCACTGGGACAAAATCCGTAATGTCCGTGTCATTCCCAAGACGCATACGGCGTTGCAAGATGCACAGAGAGCGTTGGGCCTCGTTCGCCATCATGCCGTTGACTGGAAAATTGACCCGAAGAAGATTGGCGTGCTGGGGTTTTCTGCAGGTGGCCACCTGGTCGCGTCAATCAGTACGCATCATCAACGGATCTATGCGCCGGTTGACAAGGCAGACGAGGAAAGTTGTCGTCCCGATTTTGCAGTGTCTGTTTATCCTGGCCATATGTCGGTCAACTATAAACATGACCTTTCAAAGTTGAACCCAAGCATTGAAGTGACCAGTCAAACACCTCCGACCTTCCTGCTGCATGCGCAAGACGATCCGGTAGACCCGGTAGAGTTTTCTCTTCTTTATTATGCGGCCCTGAAGAATGCAAATGTACCCGTGGAGATGCATTTGTTCGCCGAGGGAGGGCACGCGTTTGGACTCCGTCCTACCAAGTTTCCAATCACGCAGTGGCCCACGTTGCTTGAAACGTGGCTGGGTACGATGGGAATGATACCCAGGAAATGACAATGCAACACAGTTGGAAAGACCAACAATTCACCAATTTATCCTTTTCAACCTGGAACGGCAATATTGCAGTGTGATATAGCCAGAATGCGAACCTGAATACATGAAGATTGAAATTCGACGCGCCGAGTTCACGGAACGCCAGATAGTCAGAAACCTGATAGAACTGTATCAGCATGATTTTTTCATGACGATGTTCCCGGCCAAATGGGAGGTTTGTGTCATTGAAGAAAATCCTGCTGCGCGGAAATTTTGGGAAACACTCATCAATACAGCCTGGCCGGGCAGACATCAGTTAGCCGTTCTGGACAATGAACAATGGCGGGGGCCGATATTCTCGGTCGACACGCACGTCACAGCGCCACTGGTTTAAATCGAGTCAACTTCCAGCGAAACCGCATCATGCAATCTGTCCTATGAATATCAGCTACACATCCGATCAGCCATGCGCCGAGGCGTTCAAGGCACTGTACGACACGACTGGCTGGGGGCCGGTATCACGCGGGACCGCGTTCTATCAAGATGCACTTGACGGCTCCTGGTGTTCGCGATCCGCTTATTTTGGCGGCCAACTTGTTGGTTTTGTGCGTGTCATTTCCGATGGCCGCTTGCACGCGTTTGTTACCGAGATGATTGTTCACCCCGAATTTCAGCATCAGGGAATCGGAGCGGCTTTGCTCAGTTCCATTCTTGATGATTGTCGCGACGCTGGCATTGCAGATGTTCAGCTTTTCAGCGCCAAAGGCAAGTCGATATTCTACGAAAAACTGGGATTTTCCTCGCGACCGGAAGATGCGCCCGGCATGCAATTGAAGGCAGCCACCTGAGTACACTGCGGCCGCAGCGTCGAGCCAGATCTCTGTCTGGCCGGCATGCTGACTTCAAGCCGCCATTTCCCTGGCCAAAGTCAACACCAGTTCCTCCGCCCCCATTTCCCGCGCCAGCGGCGCGCCCTGGCCGGCCCATTGCGCGGCAAATTCGCTGTCGCCGTGCTGGCTAGCTGCCGCGTTCAATTGTTTTGCGGCATCGTAGGCGACGGGGTAATCGGCTGGCGGAGGGCTGCCCGGCGCTTCGCCATGCTCGATCAGACGGTTTACCATGCCGCGCGCCAGGCGGCCGGAGAGGACGCTGGTCAAGCGGGTGGATGCCGCCCGTTCGTTTTTCAGGTTGGCGCGGTAGCTGGCATTGGCCGACGATTCCGGGCACAGCACGAACGCCGTGCCCAGCTGGGCGGCCACGGCGCCCAGGTCCAGCGCGGCGCGGATACCTTGTCCATCCATGATGCCGCCGGCGGCGATCAGGGGTAGCGTGGTGCGGCCCGCCAGCAGGCGCAGCAGCACGCTGGTGCTGTGGCGCTCGTCCGGCGCTTGCGGATCGAAGACACCGCGATGCCCGCCCGCTTCCACGCCTTGCGCCACGATGGCGTCGACCCCCGCCTGTTCGATTAGGGCCGCCTCGCGCAGATTGGTGGCCGTGGCCATGGTGTAGATGCCGGCCTGGCGCAGGGCGGCGATTTTCTCCGTCGCAGGCAAGCCGAAATGAAAGCTGACGACGGCGGGGCGCTGCTCCAGCAACAGGGCGAATGCCGCTTCATCACCGAGAAAACTTTGATATATCTCATCGAGCTGCGTTGGCACGGGTGCGCCCAGCTCCACAAACAGGGGCACCAGATGCGCCAGCCAGGCCGCTTCGCGCCGCGCATCCCTGACCGCCGGCGCATGGCAAAACACATTGATATTGAAGGGCTTGTCCGTCAGCGCACGCGTATCCATGATCATCTGGCGCGCCTGCGCCACGCTGCCGGCGCCAATGCCCAGAGACCCCAGGCCGCCCGCGTTCGAGACGGCGGCGGCCAGGCGTGGCGTGGAGACGCCCGCCATCGGCGCCTGGATGATGGGCAATTGCAAGCCGAGGCGGTCGAGGAAGTGCTGGGACGTGGTCATGATGTTTCCTTCATCAAGTTGAGGATGCTGCATTCAATTCTTGTTATGAGAATATAATAGCATAATCATTCTAAAAGAAAGAACATGATGGAGATGGAGTCATTGACGATTTTTTGTGCCGTGGCCAGTGAGTTGAGCGTCACCCAGGCCGCAGCCCGGCTGGGCCGCGCGCCGTCCAGCGTCACCACGCGCATCCAGCAGCTGGAAGCCGATATGGGCGCGCAACTGTTCGTGCGCACGAATAAACGCATGGCACTGACGGCGGCGGGCGAGCGCTTTCTCGAGTACGCGCAGCGCCTGCTGGCACTGGCGGAAGAGGCCAGGCATGTCGTCACGGGCGGGCGCGAAGGGGGCACTTTGCGCGTCGGCAGCATGGAAAGCACGGCGGCCAGCCGCTTGCCGGCGCTGCTGGCTGCATATCACGCCCGGTATCCGGCGACTCTGCTGGCGCTGAGCACGGGGCCATCGCGCCCCCTGATCGAGCAAGTGCGCACGGGTTTACTCGACTGTGCTTTCGTGGCCTTGCCGCCAGCTTTTGGCGGCGCCGCCGCGCTGGAGGAACTTGGCCTGGCATCGGCATCCGTGTGGCGCGAGGAATTATGTTTGCTGCTGCCGGCCAGCGAAGGGCCGGTGCGCCGCGCCGTGGACGTGCGCACGCGCTCGCTGGCGGCGTTTCCGCAGGGCTGCACCTACCGCAGCATCGCCGAAGAGATGCTGGGCGTGGCCGGCAGCACGCAGTGGCGCGTGCAGGAAATGACTTCGTATCACACCATGATCGCCTGCGTGGCGGCCGGCGCCTGCGCGACCTTGTTGCCGGCCAGTGTGCTGGCGCTGTCGGACGCGCCTGCCACCCTGAAAACACTGTCGGTTGGGCAAGCCGACACCTTGCTGGTATGGCGGGCGGGATTCGACGTGCCCGCGTTCCAGCATTTGCTGGTGCAGATAAGTAATCCCCAATAAACAAGAGCTTATTCGGACTGGATCTGCGTCGTGACATCGGGGCCTTGCCAGTAATGCCCTGATGCGGCCGGTACCAGTTGTAATGAGGGTTCCATTCCTGCGCATGTGGGCACGTTCCAGCGAGTTGTTATAAATGAAGCCGTAAGTACATTCACGCGTTTTCGTGGGTTTCAACAGAATAGAGGTAAATGACGCGAGCGGGCCAGAACCGGGACTTGCGTGTCACCAGCTGTGTTTATCGGTCCAGGTTGTCGACCGGCGTGATGATGAATTGAGTACATGATAATGCTCCGATACGCAGCGATTCTTCAAGTTCCTGCAGGCATACTTCTCGAAAATGATGTTTTAATGTAACGAGTAGCAAAATATATATATGCATGACCGTGGATTCTAAATTATTATTGGCAGCAGTTAATTTACTGATTTCTCAAATAGATCGCGGGTAAATAATTATTAAATAAATAATAATCGCCAGCGCCATACATCATATCAAGGAGAGCAAGTTGAAATCATTCGTCAGGAATCGTGTTTCTAGCGTCGCGCTGTTCGCTGGTGTGCTTGCGGCGGCCTGGAGCCCCGCCAGTTTCGCCTGCTCCGATACGCCGGTGCTGGCGAGTATTTGCGTCATGGCCGTGCCGTTCACGTTCGGTTCTTTTAATGGCCAGTTTGTGCTCGCTGCCGGGCAGGAGCTGCCGATTAATCAATATACGGCGCTGTACTCCCTGATTGGTAACACTTATGGTGCCGGCGCCAGTGCGGCGACTTTCAAGCTGCCCGACCTGCGCGGCAAGTTCGTGATCGCTGCCGACGGCGTCAATTACAACGCAGGCGCTACGGGCGGGAATAATGCCATCAGCCTGTCGACAGCCCAATTGCCGCCGCATTTGTTCACCGTGACCGCGCTTCCGGTTGCCCTGAGTGCGGTGACCGTTTCCACGGTATTGCCTACGCTGAGCACCACGGTCAATATCGCCAGCAGCGTCGCCACCGGCACGGTGTCGGACCTGAAACTGAACGTGGTCGGTGGTTCGGGCGGTGCCACTTCGCCATCGGGTAACTATCTCGGCAAGAGCACCAGCCCTCTCGTTAACGTTTATTCCAGCGGGACGCCCGATGCCGCGCTCAATGCCGGCGCCATCAGCGGCGGCAATGTGTCGGTAACGGTCCCTTCCAGTACCGGAACCGCTAGCGTGCCAGGCGGCGCAGTCATGGCAGGAGCCGTGGGCGGCACTGCGACCGTCAGCGGCAACACCAATGTCGTCGGGACGGGTGCGCTGATTGATATCAGGCCGCCGTATATCGCATTGACGTATTACATCGCGGCGCAAAATGGCCTGTATCCGAGCCGCGACTAAGACTAAGTAATGCTGATGCTGTGCTGGTCGGCAATGAGGCGCACCAGTAGCGCCTCATTGCCTGCCGGGACAGCGCCTGCGTCCGCCACTGGAGATGCTGCAGTGGCTGAGCAGGCCACCAATAACGACTTTAGCCGGGATGCTGCTTTTGCGTAATGTTGATGCAATGATCACTGCCGCGCTGTTTGCGGTCACGCTGAACACGGGCGCCGCTCCGCGCGACCTTTCTGTCGAGTTAAAACGCGCTAACAAGGCCTTGACAGCGCACGATTATGGGCTGGCGTACAAGGAGTATGCGCGCGTCGCCACCGGCAATCCTTTGGCGCAATTTAACCTGGGACTGATCGAACGCGAGGGCTGGGGACGCCCGCGCGATGCTGTCGCAGCCTGTGCCTGGTTCGGCAAGGCGGCGCAAGGCAAGACCCCGGCGGCGCAACAGTTTTTCGGCGATTGCCTGGCCGCCGGCACCGGGCGTGCCGCCGACGGCAAGGCTGCTGTGGCGTGGTATCAGAAGGCGGCGCAATCAGGCATCGCGTATGCGAACTGCTCCGCCGGTGAACTGTATATCCGTGGCCAGGTCGTCGACAAGGATGTCGCGCGCGGCCTGGCCCTGTGTGCGCAAGCGGCGCAGGCTGGCTCGGCGCCGGCCATGTTGCGCCTTGCCGACTATTACAAAGATGATCAGGATGTGCTGCAAGACCTGGCGGCTGCGCGTTACTGGTATCAACAGGCTGCCGAATACCGCATTCCTGTGGCGCAATATCGCCTCGGCGTGATGCTGGGACAGGGCGAGGGCGGCGCCGCCAACCTGGCCCTGGCCTTGTTCTGGCTCGAGCACGCGGCCTCCGACGGGTATGCGCCCGCTTATTTGCCGGTGGCCATCTTGTATGGCAACAGCGCGCCGGACCCTGCCACCGGCGCGCTGACGCCGGACAGCCTGGCAAAGATTTACATGTGGAGCCGCGCGGCCAAAGCCAGCACCAGCAAGCAGGCGGACATCGCTGAAATCGAAGGTATTGAACAACTGCTGCAGCAAGTGATGCCACCGCAGTGGAAACCCGAGCTCGATCGCCGGGTGGCCGAGCATTTGGATAAATTTACTGTTAAATAAAATCAAACACAGGCGCCGCCGTTGCTGATGCAGTTCGCCTATCACCAGGGAAAATCACCATGCATGCTTCCATGAACAGAATCTATCGACTCGTCTGGAGTCATGTCCACCAAACCTGGGTGGCCGTCCACGAACGCGCCAGGGGCAAGGGAAAGTCGGCCAATCGCCGCCTCATCGCCAGCGTGTTGCTGGCGGCCTCACACTCGGCCATGGCGGGGCCGACCGGCGGCCAGGTTACCGCCGGCAACGGCACCATCAACCAGAACGGCGCCACCACCACGGTGACGCAAGCGAGCCAGAACCTGTCACTGAACTGGCAGTCGTTCAATACCAGCAGCGGCGAGACGGTCAATTTTGTCCAGCCCTCGGCCAGCGCCATTGCCGTCAACCGCATCGGCGGCAATAGCGCCACCCAATTCTACGGTGCGCTCAACGCCAACGGCCAGGTTTATCTGATCAATCCGAATGGCGTGCTGTTTGGCGCCGGATCGCAGATCAACGTCGGTGGCCTGGTGGCGTCGACGCTCGACACCGGCGACGCCGGCCTGGGCGGCGCCACGCGCCGATTCACGGGCAGCGGCACCGGCAGCATCATCAACCAGGGTGCCATCAATACCGGCAAGGGCGGTTATGTTGCCTTCATCGGCAATCAGGTCAGTAATTCGGGGACGATCAACGCCAGGGCGGGGACGGTGGCGCTGGGTGCGGGCAGCGATGTCACGCTGTCATTCTCCGGCGATAGCCTGGTTCAACTGCAAGTGAACCAGAGCACGCTGAACAATCTGGCTGAAAATGGCGGTCTGATCAATGCCGACGGCGGCGCGGTATGGCTGTCGGCCGGCGCCAGGGATACCGTTCTGGCCAGCGTGGTCAACAACACGGGTATTATTCAGGCGCGCAGTGTCGAGCAAGTCGGCGGCACCATTGTGCTGGGGGCGGGCAGCGCGGGCACGGCCACCAACAGCGGCACGCTCGACGCCGCCGGCGCCACTGGCGGCACCGTGAAAGTGCTCGGTGGCGCGGTCACGCTGGCGGCAGGCAGTTTGATTGATGTGTCGGGCGCTGGCGGCGGCGGTACGGCGCTGATCGGCGGCAATTTCCTCGGCGCCGGCCCCGAGCAGAATGCGCACACCACCACGGTTCAGGCGGGCGCAGCGATCAAGGCCGATGCCATCAACACCGGCAATGGCGGCAATGTCGCGGTATGGTCCGACAAGGTCACGCAATTCGACGGCAGCATCACGGCGCGTGGGGGCAGCACTGCCGGCAATGGCGGCCAGGTGGAAACGTCGGGCAAGCGCCTCAATATCAGCGCCAGCGCTTCGGTCAATACGGCGGCGCCCCATGGCGCGGCAGGCAACTGGTTGCTCGACCCCGATGATATTACGATAGGCAATGGCAGTATATGGGGCAATTCGGCAGGCATCAATGTCGACACGCGCGTTCTGACGAATGCGCTCAATAACGGCAACGTGACCATCAAGACCACCGCATCTTCGGCCAGTTGCACGGGCACGCCGTGTACTGGAACGTCTGGCAATGGCGATATCATCGTGCTCGATGCGATTGGCTCGGCGACGGACTATGATCATGGCAATGCGGGCATTAATTGGGAAAACGGTAACAACACGCTCACGCTAAGCGCTTATCGCGACATTCATTTCAAATTAACCAATAATGTGATTTATCCAGGCGACCCCACCGGCGGGACGATTGGCGGGCTCATCTTGGTTAACGGCGCCGGGAGTGTTGTACTGAGGGCAGACAATACTGCCACGGGTACAGGCACGGTCACTTTTGACGATGCTAGTCAAAATTTTGTTTACTTGACTGATAGTGCAAGCACCCTCTCCATCTATTACAATCCAAGCAGCTATAGCATGCCGACGGACTATAGCGCTTACCTGCTCAGTGACCCCAGCCAGCTGACTGCCTATATGGCCATCAATGTGAGCGGCTCGGCTGCCTCAAAAATCTATGATGGCCTCGCGACGACCAGCGTATCAGCTTTGACTTCCCTGTTGACCATGCCGACCGGATTGACGCTCAATACCGCCAGTGCGCAGGGTACCTTTGCCGACAAGAATGCCGGCAGCGGCAAAACCGTGACCATCACCGGCGTGACCGCCACCGGCAGCGGTGCCGTCACCAGTACCGCCAGCGATGGCGCCACCGTCGTTAGCTACAACGGCGACAAGTACTTCATCAATGGTCTCGACAGCATGACCGCCACGATCACGGCCAAAACCATCAACCTCACCGGCCTGACGGCCAACAGCAAAACCTATGATGGCACCACTTCGGCCACCCTCTCTGGCAGCGCCAGTGTCGCCGCCGGTATCGTCAACGGCGACAGCGTCACGCTTGGTACCGGTAGCGCCACCTTTGCCGATGCCAATGCCGACGTTGGCAAGGCAGTTACCGTCACCGGCTATACGCTGAGCGGTATCGATGCTGGCAACTACGTGGTCACCCAGCCGAGCGGGCTGACCGCCACCATCAACAAAGCTGATCTGACCTTGGCGGGCAGCAAAACCTACGATGGCGCCACCACGGTGGCTGGCAGCACCTTGTCGGCGACCGGCGTGGCCGGCCAGACCTTCACCGTCACCGGGGCCGGTGACGCCTCGAATTTAAGCAGCAAGAACGTGCAAAGCGGCGCGGCACTTGCCAGCACCACGGGCTTGAGCCTGGGCAGCAGCAGCAACGGCGGCCTGGCCAGCAACTACAATGCGATTGGCGTGGCCGGCAGCAGTTACACCGTGACCGCCAAGGGCATCACGCTGACCGGCATCAGCGCGCTCGATAAAATTTACGACGCCACCACCACGGCCGCGCTCAACACTGCGGGTGTGGCGTACTCGGGCCTGGTCGGCGGTGACTCGGTGTCGCTGGCAGGCATCGGCACCGGCAGTTTTGTGACGAAGAACGTCGGTGTCAACAAGACCGTGACGGTGAGCGGCTATACGCTGTCGGGCGCCGACGCCGGCAATTACGTGGTCACCCAGCCGACCGGCCTGACGGCCAGCGTCAGCAAGGCCAGCCTGGCCGTATCGGGCATTGCGGCCGCCAATAAAACCTATGACGCCACCACCGGCGCCACCCTGAGTGGCACGGCCGCCGTGAGCGCACTGGGCAGCGACATTGTGTCGGTGGCCGGTACCGGTGCCGGCAGCTTTGCCGATGCCAATGCCGACAGCAACAAGGCGGTCAGCGTGACCGGCTACACGCTCATTGGCGTTGACGCCGGCAACTACAACCTGGTGCAGCCGGCCGGCGTGAGCGCCACCATCAACAAGGCTGATGTCATCCTGGCCGGCAGTAAAACCTACGACGGCGCCACGTCGGTGGCGGGCAGCACCTTGACGGCGACCGGCGTGGCCGGGCAGACCTTCAGCGTCACCGGGGCCGGTGACGCCTCGAATTTAAGCAGCAAGAACGTGCAAAGCGGTGCGGCGCTTGCCAGCACCACGGGCCTGAACCTGGGCGGCAGCAGCAATGGCGGCCTGGCCAGCAACTACAACGCGATTGGCGTCGCTGGCAGCAGTTACACGGTGACTGCCAAGGGCCTGACGCTGACCGGTATCAGCGCGCTCGATAAAATTTACGACGCCACTACCACGGCCGCGCTCAACACGGCGGGCGTGGCGTACTCGGGCCTGGTCGGCGGTGACTCGGTGTCGCTGGCAGGCATCGGCACGGGCAGTTTTGTGACGAAGAACGTCGGTGTCAACAAGACCGTGACGGTGAGCGGCTATACGCTGTCGGGTGCCGACGCCGGCAATTACGTGGTCACCCAGCCGACCGGCCTGACGGCCAGCGTCAGCAAGGCCAGCCTGGCCGTATCGGGCATTGCGGCCGCCAATAAAACCTATGACGCCACCACCGGCGCGGCCCTGAGCGGCACGGCCGTCGTGGCGGCCCTGGGCAGCGACAGTGTGTCGGTGGCGGGCACCGGTGCCGGCAGCTTTGCCGACGCCAATGCCGACGTTGGCAAGGCCGTTACCGTCACCGGCTATACGCTGGGCGGGCTTGACGCCGGCAACTACAACCTGGTGCAGCCGGCCGGCGTGAGCGCCACCATCAACAAGGCTGATGTCATCGTGTCCGGCAGTAAAACCTACGATGGCGCCACGTCGGTGGCGGGCAGCACCTTGACGGCGACCGGCGTAGCCGGCCAGACCTTCACCGTCACCGGGGCCGGTAACGCCTCGAACTTGAGCAGCAAGAGCGTGCAAAGCGGCGCGGCGCTTGCCAGCGCCACGGGCCTGAGCCTGGGCAGCAGCAGCAACGGCGGCCTGGCCAGCAACTACAACGCGATTGGCGTGGCCGGCAGCAGTTACACCGTGACCGCCAAGGGCATCACGCTGACCGGCATCAGCGCGCTCGATAAAATTTACGACGCCACCACCACGGCCGCGCTCAACACGGCGGGCGTGGCGTACTCGGGCCTGGTCGG
Source organism: Janthinobacterium sp. 78 (assembly GCF_003096775.1). NCBI lineage: Bacteria > Pseudomonadati > Pseudomonadota > Betaproteobacteria > Burkholderiales > Oxalobacteraceae > Janthinobacterium > Janthinobacterium sp. 78. The sequence goes on from NZ_QENT01000001.1 coordinate 3,039,445, forward strand.
CGGTGACTCGGTGTCGCTGGCAGGCAGCGGTACGGGCAGTTTTGTGACGAAGAACGTCGGTGTCAACAAGACCGTGACGGTGAGCGGCTATACGCTGTCGGGCGCCGACGCCGGCAATTACGTGGTCACCCAGCCGACCGGCCTGACGGCCAGCGTCAGCAAGGCCAGCCTGGCCGTGTCGGGCATTAGCGCCGCCAACAAGACCTATGACGCCACCACCGGCGCCACCCTGAGCGGCACGGCCGCCGTGAGCGCGCTGGGCAGCGACAGTGTGTCGGTGGCGGGCACCGGTGCCGGCAGCTTTGCCGACGCCAATGCCGACGTTGGCAAGGCCGTTACCGTCACCGGCTATACGCTGGGCGGGCTTGACGCCGGCAACTACAACCTGGTGCAGCCGGCCGGCGTGAGCGCCACCATCAACAAGGCTGATGTCATCGTGTCCGGCAGTAAAACCTACGATGGCGCCACGTCGGTGGCGGGCGGCACGCTGACGGCGACCGGCGTGGCCGGACAGACCTTCAGCGTCACGGGCGCCGGCGACGCGTCGAATTTAAGCAGCAAGAATGTGCAAAGCGGCGCGGCGCTTGCCAGCGCCACGGGCTTGAGCCTGGGCAGCAGCAGCAATGGCGGCCTGGCCAGCAACTACAACGCGATTGGCGTCGCTGGCAGCAGTTACACGGTGACTGCCAAGGGCCTGACGCTGACCGGTATCAGCGCGCTCGATAAAATTTACGACGCCACTACCACGGCCACGCTCAACACCACCAACGTGGCGTACTCGGGCCTGGTTGGCGGTGACTCGGTGTCGCTGGCCGGCAGCGGCACGGGCAGTTTTGTGACGAAGAACGTCGGTGTCAACAAGACCGTGACGGTGAGCGGCTATACGCTGTCGGGTGCCGACGCCGGCAATTACGTGGTCACCCAGCCGACCGGCCTGACGGCCAGCGTCAGCAAGGCCAGCCTGGCCGTATCGGGCATTAGCGCCGCCAACAAGACCTATGACGCCAGCACCGGCGCGACCCTGAGCGGCACCGCTGCGGTTAGCGCGCTGGGTAGCGACAGTGTGTCGGTGGCGGGCACCGGTGCCGGCAGCTTTGCCGACGCCAATGCCGACGTTGGCAAGGCCGTTACCGTCACCGGCTATACGCTGGGCGGGCTTGACGCCGGCAACTACAACCTGGTGCAGCCGGCCGGCGTGAGCGCCACCATAAACAAGGCTGATCTGACCTTGGCGGGCACCAAAACCTATGACGGCGCCACGTCGGTGGCGGGCAGCACGCTGACGGCGACCGGCGTGGCCGGACAGCAGTTCAGTGTTACGGGCGCCGGCGACGCGTCGAATTTAAGCAGCAAGAACGTGCAAAGCGGCGCGGCGCTTGCCAGCACCACGGGCCTGAACCTGGGCAGCAGCAGCAACGGCGGCCTGGCCAGCAACTACAACGCGATTGGCGTCGCTGGCAGCAGTTACACGGTGACCGCCAAAGGCATCACGCTGACCGGCATCAGCGCGCTTGATAAAATTTACGACGCCACTACCACGGCCGCGCTCAACACGGCGGGCGTGGCGTACTCGGGCCTGGTCGGCGGTGATTCGGTGTCGCTGGCCGGCAGCGGCACGGGCAGTTTTGCGAATAAGGACGCCGGCGTGAACAAGGCGGTGACCGTGAGCGGCTATACGCTGTCCGGCGTCGACGCCGGCAATTACGTGGTGACGCAACCGAGCGGCTTGACGGCGACCATCAACAAAGCCAGCCTGGCCGTATCGGGCATCGCCGCCGCCGATAAAACCTATGACGCCACCACCGGCGCGGCCCTGAGCGGCACGGCCGCCGTCAGCGCCCTGGGCAGCGACAGCGTGTCGGTCACGGGGGCGGGCGTGGGCAGCTTTGCGGACAAGAACGCCGGCGCCAACAAGGCGGTCAGCGTGAGCGGCTACACCCTGGCCGGGCTGGACGCCGGCAACTACGTGGTCGAGCAACCGGGCGGCCTGACGGCGACCATCAACAAGGCCAGCCTGGCCGTATCGGGCATCGCCGCCGTCGATAAAACCTATGACGCCACCACCGGCGCGGCCCTGAGTGGCACGGCCGCCGTGGCGGCACTGGGTAGCGACAGCGTGTCGGTAACGGGGGCGGGCGTGGGCAGCTTTGCGGACAAGAACGCCGGCGCCAACAAGGCGGTGACCGTGAGCGGCTATACCCTGGCCGGGCTTGACGCCGGCAACTACGAGGTCGAGCAACCGGGCGGCCTGACGGCGACCATCAACAAGGCCAGCCTGGCAGTATCGGGCATCGCCGCCGTCGATAAAACCTATGATGCTACCACCGGCGCGGCCCTGAGCGGCACCGCCGTCGTGGCGGCCCTGGGCAGCGACAGCGTGTCGGTAACGGGCGCGGGCGTGGGCAGCTTTGCGGACAAGAACGCCGGTACCAACAAGGCGGTGACCGTGAGCGGCTACACCCTGGCCGGGCTGGACGCCGGCAACTATGAGGTCGAGCAACCGGGCGGCTTGACGGCAACCATCAACAAGGCCAGCCTGGCCGTATCGGGCATTGCCGCCGTCGATAAAACCTATGACGCCACCACTGGCGCGGCCCTGAGCGGCACGGCCGCCGTCAGCGCCCTGGGCAGCGACAGCGTGTCGGTCACGGGCGCGGGCGTAGGCAGCTTTACGGACAAGAACGCCGGTACCAACAAGGCGGTGACCGTGAGCGGCTACACCCTGGCCGGGCTTGACGCCGGCAACTACGTGGTCGAGCAACCGGGCGGCCTGACGGCGACCATCAACAAAGCCAGCCTGGCCGTATCGGGCATCGCCGCCGTCGATAAAACCTATGACGCCACCACCGGCGCGGCCCTGAGTGGCACGGCCGCCGTGGCGGCACTGGGCAGCGACAGCGTGTCGGTAACGGGGGCGGGCGTGGGCAGCTTTGCGGACAAGAACGCCGGCGCCAACAAGGCGGTGACCGTGAGCGGCTACACCCTGGCCGGGCTTGACGCCGGCAACTACGTGGTCGAGCAACCGAGCGGCTTGACGGCGACCATCAACAAGGCCAGCCTGGCCGTATCGGGCATTGCCGCCGTCGATAAAACCTATGACGCCACCACCGGCGCGGCCCTGAGTGGCACGGCCGCCGTCAGCGCCCTGGGCAGCGACAGCGTGTCGGTCACGGGGGCGGGCGTGGGCAGCTTTGCGGACAAGAACGCCGGCGCCAACAAGGCGGTCAGCGTGAGCGGCTACACCCTGGCCGGGCTGGACGCCGGCAACTACGTGGTCGAGCAACCGAGCGGCCTGACGGCGACCATCAACAAGGCCAGCCTGGCCGTATCGGGCATCGCCGCCGTCGATAAAACCTATGACGCCACCACCGGCGCGGCCCTGAGTGGCACGGCCGCCGTGGCGGCACTGGGTAGCGACAGCGTGTCGGTAACGGGGGCGGGCGTGAGCAGCTTTGCGGACAAGAACGCCGGCGCCAACAAGGCGGTGACCGTGAGCGGCTACACCCTGGCCGGGCTTGACGCCGGCAACTACGTGGTCGAGCAACCGAGCGGCTTGACGGCGACCATCAACAAGGCCAGCCTGGCCGTATCGGGCATTGCCGCCGTCGATAAAACCTATGACGCCACCACCGGCGCGGCCCTGAGTGGCACGGCCGCCGTGGCGGCACTGGGTAGCGACAGCGTGTCGGTGATTGGCGCCGGTGTGGGCAGCTTTGCGGACAAGAACGCCGGCGCCAACAAGGCGGTCAGCGTGAGCGGCTACACCCTGGCCGGGCTGGACGCCGGCAACTACGAGGTCGAGCAACCGGGCGGCCTGACGGCGACCATCAACAAGGCCAGCCTGGCCGTATCGGGCATTGCCGCCGTCGATAAAACCTATGACGCCACCACCGGCGCGGCCCTGAGTGGCACCGCCGTCGTCAGCGTCCTGGGCAGCGACAGCGTGTCGGTAACGGGGGCGGGCGTGGGCAGCTTTGCGGACAAGAACGCCGGTACCAACAAGGCGGTCAGCGTGAGCGGCTACACCCTGGCCGGGCTGGACGCCGGCAACTATGAGGTCGAGCAACCGGGCGGCTTGACGGCAACCATCAACAAGGCCAGCCTGGCCGTATCGGGCATTGCCGCCGTCGATAAAACCTATGACGCCACCACCGGCGCGGCCCTGAGCGGCACGGCCGTCATCAGCGCCCTGGGTAGCGACAGCGTGTCGGTGATTGGCGCCGGTGTGGGCAGCTTTGCGGACAAGAACGCTGGCGCCAACAAGGCGGTGACCGTGAGCGGCTACACCCTGGCCGGGCTGGACGCCGGCAACTACGTGGTCGAGCAACCGGGCGGCCTGACGGCGACCATCAACAAGGCCAGCCTGGCCGTATCGGGCATCGCCGCCGTCGATAAAACTTATGACGCCACCACCGGCGCGGCCCTGAGTGGCACGGCCGTCGTGGCGGCCCTGGGCAGCGACAGCGTGTCGGTAACGGGGGCGGGCGTGGGCAGCTTTGCGGACAAGAACGCCGGCGCCAACAAGGCGGTCAGCGTGAGCGGCTACACCCTGGCCGGGCTGGACGCCGGCAACTATGAGGTCGAGCAACCGGGCGGCTTGACGGCAACCATCAACAAGGCCAGCCTGGCCGTATCGGGCATCGCCGCCGTCGATAAAACTTATGACGCCACCACCGGCGCGGCCCTGAGTGGCACGGCCGTCGTGGCGGCCCTGGGCAGCGACAGCGTGTCGGTCACGGGGGCAGGTGTGGGCAGCTTTGCGGACAAGAACGCCGGCGCCAACAAGGCGGTCAGCGTGAGCGGCTACACCCTGGCCGGGCTGGATGCCGGCAACTACGTGGTCGAGCAACCGGGCGGCTTGACGGCGACCATCAACAAGGCCAGCCTGGCCGTATCGGGTATCGCCGCCGTCGATAAAACCTATGACGCCACCACTGGCGTGGCCCTGAGCGGCACGGCTGCCGTGGCGGCCCTGGGCAGCGACAGCGTGTCGGTAACGGGGGCAGGCGTGGGCAGCTTTGCGGACAAGAACGCCGGCGTGAACAAGGCGGTGAGCGTGAGCGGCTACACCTTGGCCGGGCTGGATGCCGGCAACTACGTGGTGACGCAACCGGGCGGCTTGACGGCGACCATCAACAAGGCCAGCCTGGCCGTATCGGGCATTGCCGCCGTCGATAAAACCTATGACGCCACCACCGGCGCGGCCCTGAGCGGCACGGCCGCCGTGGCGGCACTGGGTAGCGACAGCGTGTCGGTGATTGGCGCCGGTGTGGGCAGCTTTGCGGACAAGAACGCTGGCGCCAACAAGGCCGTGACCGTGAGCGGCTACACCCTGGCCGGGCTGGACGCCGGCAACTACGTGGTCGAGCAACCGGGCGGCCTGACGGCGACCATCAACAAGGCCAGCCTGGCCGTATCGGGCATTGCCGCCGTCGATAAAACCTATGACGCCACCACCGGCGCGGCCCTGAGCGGCACGGCTGCAGTGGCGGCCCTGGGCAGCGACAGCGTGTCGGTCACGGGCGCGGGCGTGGGCAGCTTTGCGGACAAGAACGCCGGTACCAACAAGGCGGTGACCGTGAGCGGCTACACCCTGGCCGGGCTGGACGCCGGCAACTATGAGGTCGAGCAACCGGGCGGCTTGACGGCAACCATCAACAAGGCCAGCCTGGCCGTATCGGGCATCGCCGCCGTCGATAAAACTTATGACGCCACCACCGGCGCGGCCCTGAGTGGCACGGCCGCCGTGGCGGCCCTGGGCAGCGACAGCGTGTCGGTCACGGGCGCGGGCGTGGGCAGCTTTGCGGACAAGAACGCCGGTGCCAACAAGGCGGTGACCGTGAGCGGCTACACCCTGGCCGGGCTGGATGCCGGCAACTATGTGGTGACGCAACCGAGCGCCCTGACGGCGAGCATTGCCCGTGCAGCGCTGACGGTCAGTGGCATCACTGCAGCCGATAAAGCTTTCGACGGTAGCACTGCCGCCACAGTCAGCACCGCCAATGCGACGCTGGCAGGCAGGTTTGCTTCGGATGACATCACACTGGCGTCGATTGGCCAGTTTTCCGACGCCGCCGCTGGTGTTGGCAAGACGGTCAATCTGAGCAGCACTTATGGTGGTGCCGATATCGGCAATTACATCGTTACCGGACAAGCACAGGCAATCGCCAGTATCACGGGAGGGCCTGTCGTTGTGCCCGACACGCCGGTGCAGCAAGTTCAGAGCGCGGTGACGCAAATGCAGTCGTCCTTGCTGCCGCCGCAAGCCTTGGCGCAATCGCAAGTATTGAGCCTGTCCACGACCTTGGTGGTGCAGCAGCTGACTGACTCCGGCAGCAGTAGCAACAGCGACAGTAATGAGCGCTCGAAAGAAACGATGGGCCTGCCGTTGATCAATACTGCGACAGGATTTGGCACGCCCGCGCCGCTCCTGAAAATTCAAAATGGCGGCATGCAATTGCCGCTCGTTGCTACCAGCAGCAAAGAGTGAAGACTATATGAATACCCTATCCAAACAGCCTTTCCTGATGAAACCCTTGTTCGCCGCGTTGTTGCTTGCGTCGCTGGAGGCCCAAGCCGCTGGTCAGCAAGTGCCTCCCAACGCCGGATCGATTCTGCAACAATTGCAACCACCAATTCCCAAGGCGGCGCAACCGACGGCGCCGATCCTTGAAGTGCAGCCGAAAATCGACGTCGGCATGCCGCCTTCGCAGCCGTTCCACGTGAGCAAATTGCGTATCACAGGCAATACTGCATTTGCTACAGCAACGCTGCATGCATTGATTGCCGATCAGGAAGGTAAAAATCTGACGCTGGCGCAACTCGAAGAGCTCGCAGGGCGCATTACCGCATACTATCAGGCTCACGGATTTCCAATTACACGGGCCATCATTCCGGTGCAGTCGATTACCGACGGCGTCGTTATTATCCAGGTTGTCGAGGCGCACTATGACAACGTCCGGCTCAAGAATCAAAGCGAGGTGAGCGATGATTTACTCCAGGCCTTTCTGAAGCCCCTCGCTACAGGAAAGTTAATTGTCGATGACGAACTCAACAATGCTTTGCTGTTGCTGTCGGACGTGCCAGGCGTGGGCGTGAATGCGGTGCTCAAACCGGGAGCGGCCACCGGTACGTCCGACATCGATATCGAGACGCGGTACATTCCGGCGACGCTGGCTAACTTGTCGCTGGATAACTACGGTAACCGCTATATCGGCCGCACGCGCCTGAGCGGCAATATCAATATTGTCAATCCATTCCATGCCGGTGACATACTGAGCGCCAACATGACCACCACCGGCGAAGGCATGAATTATCTCCGGGCGGCATATGACACGCTGCTCAACGGTCAGGGGACCCGGATCGGCACCGCATATTCTGCACTGCGTTACAAGCTCGGCAGCACTGCCCGCGCCCTTGATGCGAATGGCACTGCGGCAGTCGGCAGCCTGTGGGTAAGACATCCATTGATTCGTACCAGGCAATATAACCTCTATGCCCAACTGCAATATGAAGCCAAGACGCTGCATGATCGCGTCGATCTCACCGGCATCCGTACTGACCGGCAGCTCAGTAACTGGATAGCCAGTATCAACGCTGATTATCGCGACAGCCTGCTGGCAGGCGGCATGAGCACAGGATCGCTGAGTTGGACTAGCGGACGTACCAGTTTTGACGATGCCGCCGCCGCCGCATCGGATGCCGCGACCGCGCGTTCGAGCGGTACATTCTCGAAGTGGAATGTCAATCTCGCCCGCTTGCAGGGACTGACGCCGCGCGACTCGCTGTATCTCAGTTTTAGCGGGCAATGGGCAGACCGCAATCTGGATTCCGCCGAGAAGATGGCCATTGGCGGCCCTTATACTGTCCGTGCTTATGACATCGGTGCGCTTTCAGGCGACACCGGCTATGCCGCCAGTGCGGAAATACGCCATGAGTTGGGACGGCTGTTGTCAGGATCATGGCAGGCGCAGGTGTTTATCGACAATGCTTATGTCAAGGTCAACCGCCAGCCTTGGGCCGTGACTGTGAACAGTGCGACCTTGTCCGGCGCCGGTGTCGGCCTGAGCTGGGTCGGCCCCGACCTGTGGCGCGCGAGTGCTTCCGTGGCAACCCGCGTGGGTGCGGTGCCTGCGCTGTTGTCCCGGCAGTCGTCGGCGCATGCCTGGCTGCTCGTAAGCAAGGCATTCTGATCGGACAAACGGCCAGGTCAGACAATGACCTGGCCGCCATCCTTGGCTGAGCGCCTATCCCCCAGCAGAAGGCGCGCCTGCGTGAAAAAAGCCGTGATGCATGAGTCATACAAGGCGCAACGCTCAGTTGTTGTCAGCAGCGGGCGCAATGTTGCCTGGCTGTGGGGCCATTTTCCCCAGCCATTGCACCAGCGTGTCCGCCACCCAATCGCCATCGTCCAGCGGCAAGTCGTGGCCGGCGTCGGGGTGGAGCATGCAGGCGGCGTCCCATGCCTGCGCCAGTTGCTGCGAGCAGCGGTGGTCGACCAGGCGGTCGCGTGCGCCGGCCAGGATCAGCACGGGCATGGCGGGGCGGCGGTCAGGCGCGCGGTAGCGGGCGGCCGACAGTAGCTGGCGCAGCGCGTTGCGCCGGCTGACCGGGTATTCCTGCTGGTAGCTTAACCAATCGGCCAGCAGCGCGGAATTGCCATGGGCATTCCTGCGGCTCGTCAGGCGCAATATCAGCGCTTCCTGGCTACTTTTGTCGCCCAGCAGCAGTTGGCGCAGCAGCGCGCCATAGTTTTGCCAGCGCAGGCGCCGGTAAAACGGATTGAACGGCCGCATGCTGGTGTTGATCAGCACGCATAACGCGACTTCCTGCGGATAGCGCTGCGCCCATTCGACCGCCACCATGCCGCCCAGCGACAGGGCCAGCAGGCGGTAGGGCGGCGCGATGCCACGTTCGGATACATCCTGGCGGCAAAATTCCACCATCTCGGCCACCCGCGTGGGGCTGTCCATGGCGTGCCGCTCGCCATTGCCGGGCAAGTCGGGCGTGACGATGGCCGCGCCGGGCAGCGATTGCGCCAGCCGGGCAGGAAAGCCGCCCCAGTGGCGCTGTTCGCGCATCAGGCCGCGCAATAAAATCCAGGTGGGCGGCGTCATGACTCATACCATTGCGCCAGCGCGCGCCGGCGCTGCGCCTTGCGCAGCAAGCCTTCCGGCATCCAGCGGCCGTGGCTGCTGGCGGCGCGCATGAGGAAATCGAACCACACCAGATGCCGCCGCAGCACGCGCTGCAGCCGGTGCGCGGCCGTGGGATTGAAGATGCTGACCCGGTTGAACAGCTGGCGCGGGTTTTTCTTGACCCATAGCCACGAGCCCATCTCCAGGGTCAGCGGCAGGAAAACGCGTCCGCTGTAGCTGGTGCCGTTCAGGTACAGATAGTCCCACAGGTCGCCATGCGTGCGGTATTGCCGGCTTTGCGGCTCGAACACATAGTTGTGGTTCGGATAGCTTTGGCTGAACAGTTCTTCCAGCGCGCCGATCTCGGCCAGATGTTCGATTGGCACCTTGGTGTGGGCGTGGGGAAACCAGATACGGTCGCGCAAGCCGAAGCCGGAATGGCAATCGAGGGCGATGCTGAACTGGCGCGACAGCAATTCGCGCTCGACGAGGTCGCACACGGCGGCGCTTTCCACCTCCATCGCCGCGTCTGGCGCGCCGCGGTACCAGGGCAGGCGGGCGCTGTAGCGCTGGCCACCGAGCATGAACGGCACTTTTTCGCGTGCGCTCAGCGGCGCGTTGCGCATCAGGTCCACGCCGCGCGGATTGCAGCGCGTGGCTTGCCACATGCCGCCCGGATTGACCAGCGGCATGAACACGAGGCGCATGCTTTCCAGCTGCTGGTGCAAGGTGGCGTCCCAGCGCAGGCGCGCGATCAGGCTTTCCAAAAAGGAGAGCAGCACTTGCGTGCCGATGCGTTCAAGGCCGTGGATGCCGCCGAAAAAGCCCAGCACGGGAACGTCGGGGCTGGGATTGCCCATGGCAATCGTGTACACGGGAAACTCGCGCCCATCCATGGCGATGCTGCAGGGCGCGGCCACTTCCAGGTGGCTGCCGCCCTCGTCGATGAGGCGCTTCAGCATGACCAGCTCGGGCAGATTCTTTTCGATCATCAGGCGTCTGAAAGGGAAAGTGACAGCCAGTGTAGCCGAAATACGCGGCGCGCCCGACGTCCCGCATGGCGAAATTTATGCATGACAAGCATGTCACGAAGCCGTCATGTTTGCTGTGTAGGCTATTGCAGTTGACGCAAGAATTGTTACTTGGCAAGGCCCCGTTTCCACGCAGTTCCACCCTCACACGATAGCGACACGATAGCGATATGACAGGCAGCCCGGCATCCGTGCATGTGCTTGCGCTGGCGGGATACCTGGTACTGCTGGGTTTCCTGACCGCGGTGGGGCCCGTGCGGGCGCAACCGGCCGAAGGCCCGGTGCTGCAGTTCGATATCGCCGCGCAAAATCTTGGCGATGCGCTCGACCAGTACAGCCGCCGCACGGGTATCGCCGTACTGATGGACCAGCGCCATGCGCAGCGCCAGTCGGCCGCCGTGCGCGGCGCGTATGCGGCAGGCGCGGCCCTGCAAGCCTTGCTGGAGGGCACGGGCCTGCAATCGCGGCTGTCCGACGCGCAAGCCGTCATCGTGTATGCCCCGGTCGGTGTCGTCGCAACTGCTGCCGACTTGCCGCAGCCCGCCGTGGTGGCCGCCGCCGATATTCCCGGCGCCACGCAGGGCGGCAGCGACCATGCGGCCTATGTGAGCCGGCTGCAGCATGTGCTGCTGGGACTGTTGTGCCGCGCGGCGCAGACGCGTCCCGGCGGCTACCGCCTGGCGCTGCAGCTGTATCTGAACCGCGCCGGCGTGGTGGACCGCGTGCACCTGCTCGACAGCACGGGACTGCGCGCGCGCGACACGGCCATCGCGCGCCTGGTGCTGGGCATGCGAGTGGGCGCGGGACCCTCGCCGTCGATGCCGCAGCCCGTCTCCATCCTGCTGCTGCCGCAAGGGCCGGGCAGCGAAGTCGATTGCGGCCCCAAGACAGCGGGTAGAAACGCGCCATGAGCATGCCCGACCTGCGCACCAAGCTGAAACGCCACCTCAGTTCGCGCTACGCCGTGCTGCGCTGGCGCCTCGAAAGGGTGGTCGGCTGCAAGCACAATGCGGCCGATGCGCTGCAGGAAACCTGGCTGCGCCTCGAAGCGATGGTGGCGCCCGGCCCCGCCGCCGCGCCCGTCCACAATCCCGACGCCTATCTGCTGCGCATGGCGGCAAATATCGCCACCGATGCCTACCGCCGCGACCGCATCATCGTCACCGAGCGCGAACGCGAAGAGCTGATGCACATGGCCGACGAGGCCGGCGACGATATCAGCGACCCGGCCCGCATCGTCTCGGCGCGGCTCGATGTGCAGGCGCTCGACGCGGCGCTGGCCGGCCTGTCGCCACGCCGCCGCGCCATCCTGACGGCGGCGCGCATCGACGGCATGCTCAATGCGGACATTGCCGAACGCTTCGGCATTTCCGTGGCGATGGTGAAAAAAGAATTGCAGGCCGCCATGCAACACTGTAAAACGTGCATGGCCGACGCCGATGCCGCCCAGCGCAGCGATGTGTCGGGCCGCCGTAAATATTGATGAATCTGATGACTGCTCCTGACCGCGATCCACGCGACCCTCTAGAACATACCGACACTGCCATCGGCCAGCAAGCCGCTGCCTGGTGGGCGCGGCTGCGTGCCGACGATTTTACGCGGGCCGACGCCGACGCCTTGCGCGCCTGGTGCGCGCGCAGCCCCGACCATGCGCGCGCCTGGCGCGAGCTTCAACAAGTATGGCAGGCGCTCGACCCCGCCTTGACCCGCGCCGCCGCTGCGCCGCAGGGGAAAAACGTGCTGGCGTTCCCGGCGCGCCCCGGACGCCGTGCTTTCCTCGGTGGCGCGCTGGCGGCCGGCGTGGCCGTGCTGGCCTTGCGCCCGCCGCTGGGCGCCTGGCCGTCGCTGCAGGAGCTGAGCGCCGACTTCCGCACGGGCACGGGGGAGCAGCGGCAAGTGGCCCTGTCGCAGCAGATGTCAGTGCAAATGAATACGCAGACGCGCATCAATGTGCGCGCCCCCGAGTCGATCGAACTGCTGGGTGGCGAGGCGGAAATCCTCGCCAGCGGCGCGCGCCAGCCCGTGTCGGTGCTGGCGGGGGCGGGGCGCATGCTGGCGCAGTCGGCCCGCTTCAATGTGCGCCACACGGACGCCGCCGTCTGCGTCACCTGCCTGGCGGGCGCCGTGGAAGTCGTCTGGCAGCAGCGGCGCCAGACCCTCGATGCCGGGCAGCAACTGGTGTACGACGAGCGGGGCGTGCAGGCGGCCACGGCCGCACCAAAGGGTGAGGCCAGTGCATGGCGCACGGGTGCGCTGTCGTTTGTCGGCAAGCCGCTGGCCGACGTGGTCGATGAAATCAACCGCTACCGGCCCGGCCGGGTGGTACTGCGCAATGCCGAGCTGGGCCGGCGCCTGGTGCGCATGCGTTTTTCCATCGGGCAAACCGATGGCGCGCTGGCGATGATACGCGACCTGTACGGCGCGCAAATGACCAGTTTGCCAGGCGGCATCGTGCTGCTCAGCTGATCCCGTGTTTCCCTTTGGCAGGCTTATTTAAAAATATTTTTCAAAAACATTATCCCTTCCGGCATCGAGCTACGTCATGGAGGCATGGACGCCTGCGCCACCGCCAGGCTCCGTTCCCTACTCTCTAGCCAGGAAACCATTGCCATGACCAAGCTTCACACTGCCCAGCGCCCAGTCCCAAACATTGACACGGGCGCGCAGCGGTCCTCCACGCTGGGCAGCCGCTTGCGGCTCACGCCGCTCGCTTACGCACTGACCACCATGCTGATGGCAGGCGCTTTCACCACGCCGGCGCGCGCGCAGCAGGCGTTCAGCGGCGGCTGGTTCGCGGCCAAGGGCGCGGTGCAAAATACGGCTGCCAGCTCGGGCCGCCTGCCGAATGGCCAGCCGCTGCCGCTGGGCAGCCGGCCCGATGGTCAGCAACAGCAGGCGAACCAGCAGTTGCAGCGCTCGCTCAACAACCTGAACCTGGCCGCGCGCGCTATCGCTGCGCAGCAAGCGGCCCAGGCGCAGGCGCGCCAGGCGGCGGCCGGCGGCGCCAGCGTGCCGAATGGTCTCGTGCAAGGCGGCTTGCAGGTCGACACCAACAGCCTGACGGCCGGCTGGATCAATGCCCAGGCACCCGTGCAGACAGTAGCGAACGGCAAGACGGCCGTGGTGGTGCAGCAGACGGCGGACAAGGCCATCCTGAACTGGGAAACGTTTAACGTGGGCAAGGACACGACATTGACCTTCCAGCAGCAGAAGGATTGGGCCGTGCTGAACCGTGTCAACGATCCGCAAGCGCGTCCCAGCCAGATCCAGGGCCAGATCAAGGCGGACGGCACGCTGCTGCTGGTCAACCGCAACGGCATTGTGTTTACGGGCACGAGCCAGGTCGATACGCGCAGCCTGGTGGCGGCTGCGGCGCGCATCGGCGACGCGCAATTCAAGAAGGATGGCATCTACAGCCCCGGCACGGCCGGCGCCACGACGTTCACCGATGCGGCTGGCAAGGTGCAGGTGCAGGCGGGTGCGCGCATCGCCAGCAATGCGCCCAAGGGCAGCACGGAAGGCGGCGGCTATGTGATGCTGCTGGGCAAGGAAGTCCACAATGCGGGCGAGATCAATACGCCCAAGGGCCAGGCCCTGCTGGCCGCCGGCGACAATTTCAGCATTAAAAAAGGCGTGGGCACGGACGGCAACCCGCTGTCGAGCACGCGCGGCAGCGAAGTCACGCCGCAGTTCGCGGCCGCCAGCACGGCGGGCAAGGTCGTCAACACGGGCCTGATCCAGGCGCGCGAAGGCGATATCACCCTGGCCGGGCGCGACGTGCGCCAGGACGGCGTGCTGCTTGCCAGCACCACGACGGCCACGCGCGGCACGATCCACCTGAACGCGCTGGGCAGCGATGCCAGCGTGACCTTGGGACGCGGCGCCACCACGGCCATCCTGGTCGAGGACGACGGCAAGACGACGGCGCTCGACAGCCAGCGCGACGCCATGCGCGGCCCGGTCGTGACGTCGACGGAAAACATCGTTACCGTGAACGACCGCCGCGACCAGTCGCGCATCGAGATCGGCAGCGCCGGCACGGTGGAATTCATGGGCGATTCCTTGACCCTGGCCACGGGCGGTCAGATCGCCGTCAATGCGGCCAGCCGCAGCCTCGTGCGCGACGGCGCCCAGCTTGACGTCTCCGGCGCCGTCGGCGTCAAGGTGGCGATGGCGGCGAACAATGTCGACATCAATGTGCAGGGCAACGAGCAGCGCGATGCGCCCGTCAACCGCGATGGCAAGGCCTTGATCAACAACAATATCTGGGTCGACCGCCGCAAGCTGGTATTCGTACCGAAGGGCACGAATGGCTATGACAGCGACCGCTGGTACACGGCGGGCGGCTTGCTGGAAGTGGCCGGCTACCTGGGCACGCAGGGTCACTCCGTCAGCGAGTGGATGGCGCAGGGCGGCACGGTCAGCTTCGGCGGCAAGGATGTCGTCACGCAGGCCGGTTCCGGCATCAACCTGTCGGGCGGCACCCTGGACGTGCAGACGGGCGCGCTGCGCCAGACCTGGCTGAAAGGCGCGGACGGCAAGCTGTATGAGGCGGGCAGCGCGCCGGCCGACCTGGCGTATGCGGGCGTGTACAAGGGTTACGAGGAAGAACACGCGCGCTGGGGCAAGGATGCCAGCGCGTTCTACGCCAATCCATTGATCGCCGCGCAACAGCGCCTGGAAAACGGCTACACGGCGGGCCGCGACGCGGGCAAGCTGGTCATCGCCACCGGGTCGGCCGTGCTCGAAGGGGCGATTGCTGGCGAGGTCTTCCAGGGCGAGCGCCAGACGCAGGCGCCGCAGGCCCTGCTCGACGGCTACCAGCAGTCGCAGCTGGCGGCCGCGCAGCGGGGCCAGCTGATCGTCGGGCAATATCAGCCGATGTTCGACAAGCGCACGGGCGTGCTGCAGCATGCGCTGTCGGCCGTCATGGACGAGGTGCGCCTGACGCGCGTGCAGGACGGCATCGCCGCCGGCCTAGCCGCGGCAGGCGCGCTGGCACCGGAGCGCCAGGGCAAGCTGCTGCTCGATACCAGCTTGCTGAACGAACAACAGCTGGGCGCCATCCGCCTCGCCGCGAAAGGATCGATCACGGTCGACAGTGCGCTGCAGGTGGCCGACGGCGGCAACATCACCCTGTTCGCCAAGGACGTGGCCATCAATAGCAGCCTGCGCAGCCATGGCGGCAGCATCATGGCTGGCAACGTGCTGAACCAGATCGGCGCGCTGGGGATGAACGACACCTTGGTCAATCCGGGCGGACCCGCAGGCAAGCTGGTGCTGGCCGATGGCGTGACGCTGGACACCAGCGGCTTGCTGGCCAATGTGCTGCGCGATCCGCTGGCCGCCGCCGGCTTGCCTTACCTGAACGGCGGCAATGTGTCCCTGCGCGCGTTTGGCGACGTGCGCATCGGCAGCGGCAGCCTGATCGACGTCAGCTCGGGCGCGGCCATCCTGTCGCAGGCGAAACAGCAGGGCGGCAAGGGCGGCAATGTGACCCTGGCCAGTTATGGCCCGCAGGCCGATTTGCTGCTGGCCGAAGGCGCGCAAGTGCGCGGCCATGGTGTGGCAGGCGGCGGCAAGCTGGAATTGCAGGCGAACAAGATCCTGCTCGGCCAGGCAGATACCGCACAGAAAGGCACCCTGCAGCTGGGTGCTGACTTCTTCGACAAGGGTTTTTCCAGCTACAGCCTGCTCGGCAAGCAGGGCTTGACGGTAGCGGATGGCACGCAGGTCGACGTGCGCATGCCCGTGCTGCGCGTGGTGGACAATGAAAAACTGGCCCTGTGGACGCCGGAACAGGTCACGCAAAACGCCGTCAAGGGCACCTTGACGCAGCGCAAGGGCGCCAGCCTGGCCCTGCAGGTGGGCGACGTGCAGTCCGATGCGGCCGACATGGCCAGCGCCGAACTGCTGGTGGGCAAGAATGCCGTGGTGAATGTCGATGCGGGCCAGGCCATCAAGCTGTCCAGCGTGGGCCAGCTGACGGTGGAAGGGCGCCTGAATGCCTGGGGCGGCAAGATCAGCCTCGGCGGCGTGGGTGTCGGCGTGAGTGTGTCCGAGGCCGTGGAAGCGGCTGGCCATGGCCGTTCCATCTGGATAGGCGAGAATGCCGTGCTGGACGTGGCCTCGCGCGCCGTCACGGCCACGGACGTGCAGGGCCGGCGCTACGGCAAGGTGGTCGATGGCGGCAGCATCGTCATCGGCGGTGAAATCGACCATGCGCAGGGCAGTACGTCGGCGGCCAGCCTGTTCGTCGTCGTGCGCGACGGCGCCGTGCTCGACGCTTCCGGCGCGCACGCCGTGCTGGACGTCAATGGCGATGCCATCGACGTGGCCAGCGCGGGCGGCAGCATCGCGCTGGCGTCGAACAATGGCTTGTACCTCGATGGCCAGTTGCTGGCCCGGGCGGGCGGCGCGGGCGCGGCGGGCGGTACCCTGTCCGTGGCCACGGGCACGCCCGAATACCGCAAGGAGCTTGCGCAGGCCAGGGTGCTGCAGGGACGCCAACTGAGGTTGACGCAGCAGCAGGCCGCCAGCGACCTGGCCGATGGTACCAGTGCGCGGGATGGGGAGACAGTGCTGCAGTATGGCCATGGCCGCCTTTCCGTGGAGCAGGTGGACGCGGGCGGTTTCGCCAACCTGGCTTTGCTCGGCGCCGCCTCCTTCGATGGCGACGTGTCGCTGAAGATGCAGCAAAGCTTCCAGCTGTACGGTGCGCCGGCACTGGCGCCCGGCAGTTCGCCCGACGCGAAGGTCAAGGTGTCGGCGCCGCACGTGCGCCTGGCCAGCGTCAAGCCGGTCGGGCGCGATTTCTACGTCACGCCGGGCACGGCGGGGGCATCGCCGGTCGCCAGCCAGATCAGCTTTGAAGGCGGCTTGATCGATGTGCGCGGCCTGGTGAACATCGTCGCCGACGACGTGCGTTTGACCAGCCGCGGCGACCTGCGTTTCCTGCTGTCGCCGCTGGGCTGGGATGGCAACCAGCCCACGACGGTGCTGTCCACGCAAGGCGACATGACCCTCAGTGCGGCCCAGCTGTATCCGGAAACGGGCGCCGGCGCCGCCGTGCGTGCGGGCGTGGGCGCAACACCGGGCAATACCAGCTACGATCCCAAGCGCACCCTGACCATCGCGCGCAGCACCGACACGATTCCTGCCGTGCCGTATTCGGCCTTCGGCATGCTGCAGTTTGGTGGCGCGCACATCGAACAGGGCGGCATCGTGCGCGCGCCGCTGGGCCTGATCAATCTGGGTGTGAGCACCTTTGCGAGCCAGAATAGCCTGAGCATCAATTTGCTGCCTGGCAGCATTACCTCCGTCAGCGCGGCTGGCATGGTCATGCCGTATGGCGGCACGGCTGATGGGCAGAACTGGAACGTCGATGGCAAGAAGACGGAGTTTATCGGCGTCGGCGGCACCGCCGCCAACGGCGCCATGCGCGTCGGCATCGATATCGCGGGCGTGGAAGTGGCCGTCAAGCCCGGTGCGCTGCTCGACCTGTCGGGCGGCGGCGAACTGGCGGGCGCCGGTTTCATTTCCGGGCGCGGCGGCTCCACCGATGCGCGTTATCATCCGCTGGCGCAGGTGGGGGCGAATGGCGGTTTCACCTTGCCGGGCCTGGCCACCAATCCCGTCTACGCCATCGTGCCGGGAACGCAGACGCCGCAGGCGCCGGCGGGCGGTGAAAAGGGCGCTGCCGATCCGGCCGTGGGCCGTCAAGTGACGATAGGCAACGGCGTGCCGGGCTTGCCAGCCGGCACCTACACCTTGATGCCGTCGACGTATGCCTTGCTGCCGGGCGCCTTCCGCGTGGAGCTGAACGGCCTGGCCGGGCAGGGCGGCGCCGCGGCGCTGGCGCAGCCGCTGCGCAACGGTTCCTGGGCCGCGCCCGGCACCCTGTCCATTGCCGGCACGGACATCCGCGCGCCGCTGGCCAGCCAGCTGATACTCACGCCGGCCAAGGTCTTGCGCACCTACTCCCAGTACAACGAAACGGGCTATGCCGCGTTCGCCCTGGCCGATGCGCAAACGCGCGGCATACCGCGTCCGCTGCTGCCAGCCGATGCGAAGACGCTCAAGCTGCAGCTGGCGCCGGGCGCCGGTATCGACGCCTTCCAGTTCGATGGCACGGGCAAGTTCGGCGCCGCCACGGGCGGCTTTGGCGGCACTGTGTCGGTGATCCCGGGCGGTCCCGAGGATATTGAAATCGTGTCCGAGGGCGCGGCGGCCACGCGGGGCTTTGGCGGCGTGACGGTGCGTGCCTCCACCCTGAACGCGATCGGCGCGGCGCGCATCGTCGTCGGTTCCACGCCCATCGTCATCTATGGGCAGGGCGGTAACTACGTCAGTTTCGGCACGGCGCAGGCGCACAACATCTACCTGCGCACGGGCGCCATCCTGTCGGCGCCGGAAGTGCTGCTGCTGGCGCGCGACCCGTGGAATATCGAGTGGACGGCCGGCCTGATCGATATCGCGCCCGGCGCGGGCATCAACACGGTGGGACGCGGCAAGGTGGCCTATGACGCCAACGACGGTTTTGTTTACCAGAGCAACGCGGGCATCCACATGCTGGCCGCCTCGAACGGCTTGATGAACGTGGCGCCCGTCGGCGGTTCGGCGCGCGGCGGCATCAGCATCGGCGTGTGCGGCGACACTTGCACGGACAAAGGAACAGCCAGCCTGTACTCGGAAGGCACCTTGCTGCTGTCGACCAATGGCCAGTTTGAACTGGACGACACGGCGCGCTACGGCACGCGCAACCTGAGCCTGGCCGTGGGGGCCATCAACATGGGCAGCAGCGAGGCGCTGGCGGCGGCCCAGGCCAGCGGCACGCGTTCGAGCGGCCTGGCCATGAACCAGGGCGTGCTGGACCGTTTGCTGCGCGGCGACACCAGCACGGGTGCACCGGCGCTGCAGGCGCTGATGCTGAGCGCGGCCGACAGCGTCAATTTCTACGGCGACGTGGTGCTCGATACCTACGACAAGACCAGCGGCAAATCGACGCTGGAACGCCTGGTGCTGACCACGCCGGCCATGTATGGCCAGGGCGAGGCCGGCACGGTGGCCACCATCCGCACGGCCAACCTGATCTGGGGCGGTGCCCTGTCGCCGGCCGGCAATGTCATCACGCATGGCGCCGGCACGGGCAGCGGTACCCTGAATCTGGAAGCGGAGCGCATCGATTTCGGCTTCGGCCCCTTCACGCAGCCGGCCGGCGTCGCCTCGTTCGACCGCCTGGCGCTGGGTTTTGCCAACGTCAACCTGAAAGCGTCGGGCCAGGTCACGGCCAACCACAAGGGCAGCCTGTCCGTCTACCAGGCGCAGGGCGCCTATGAAACGGGCAAGGGCTACCAGTACAGTGGCGGCAACCTCACTATCAGCACGCCGCTGCTGACGGGCGACGCCGGTTCCGCGCACAGCTACACGGCCGGTGGCGCGCTGAAGGTCGCGGCGCCGGCCGGCGCGGCGCCAGCGGCTCCCGTCAAGAATGACGATGCACTGGGAGCCCAGCTGGCCTTGAACGGCGACAGCGTGACTGTGGCGACGGCAGTGGTATTGCCTAGCGGTAAGCTAACCGTCAATGCGCAGCACGACATTACCCTGGCCGACGGCGCGCGCATCGACATGGCGGGCCGCAAGTCTACCTTCTTCGACGTGGATAAATACAGCTGGGGCGGCGACGTGATCCTGGACAGCCGCGCCGGCGATATCCGCGCAGCTGGCGGCAGCGTGATCGACCTGTCGGCCGAGAACAACCGCGCCGGCAGCCTGAAGGCCGTGGCGCTCGATGGCGCGGCCGGCATGGTGGACTTGCAGGGCAAGTTACTGGGCGGCGCCAGCGGCAGCTACGACGCGGGCGGCACCGTGGTGCCATACAAGAAGGGCAGCGTGGACGTGCGCGCGCAAACGCTGGGCGCGGGCGGCACGCTGGACAGCCAGTTCGCGTCGCTGAACACGCGCCTGACGGAAGGCGGCGTGACGGGCACACGCAGCTTCCAGCTGAAACAGGGCGACTTGACGATAGGTAATGAACTCAAGGCAGGCGAAGTGCAGGTGTCCGTCGACAACGGCCGCCTGACGGTGGCCGGCGTGATCGACGCCAGCGGCGAGCGCGTGGGCAGCATCCGCCTGGCCGGCAAGCATGGCCTCACCTTGACCGGCAACGCCGTGCTCGATGCGCATGGCACGCTCTTGCGCGTCGACAGCTATGGCAAGATCATTGACAGCCCGAACCGCGCCACGGTGGAACTGAATGCGGGCGAGGGCACCTTGGATCTGGCCGGCGGTGCGCAGATCGATGTGCGCCACGGCACGGCGGCCGTGCTTGGGAAGGGCAAGGGAGAATATGACGGCGCCGCGCGCGGCACGCTGGAATTGACGGCACCGCGCCTGGGCAGCGGCGGCGCCCGCACGGACGCAGATGCGGCCACCTTTGGCGACGTTGCCATCGCGGCCGGCGGCGGCTTGACGATACGCGGCGCGAAATCCATCGCCGTCAACGCCATGCAGCGCTACGACGACGCGGCCTACGCCACGGACCTGTCTGCCAGCGGACGGCCGTACCAGGTGATCAACCAGGCCTATCTTGACAGCAAGCATGCGGACAGCACGGCCTTCATCGACGCGGCGCTGGCCAATACGAACTTGCGCAACGGCAAACTGGCGGGCTTGACCACGGCCGCGTATGCCGATGCGTTGCATCTGCGTCCCGGCGTCGATATCGTCAGCAAGACGCCCGATGGCGACCTGGTGGTGCGGGGCGACCTGGACTTGTCAGGTATGCGTTACGCCAGCCTGAATCCGCGCTTTCAAGTAACAAATGCGCGCGGTTCGGGCGAGGTGGGCAGCCTGCTGCTGCGCGCCGGCGGCGACCTGAGTATCTACGGCAGCATCAATGACGGCTTCGCGCCGCCACCGGCCACCAAGGACGACAGCGGCTGGATACTGCTGCCGGGACGCGATATCAATGGCAGCGACGTTATCGTGCCGGGCCAGGGTGTGACGGTGGCCGATGGCACGCTGTTTCCGGGCGGTATCGCGCTCAATTACGACCTGCCCCTGAAAGCCTTCCTTCTGAGCGAGAATACGCGCCTGCCCGTGGCCATGACCCTGGACCAGGCCGTGACCTTGCCGGCCGGCACGGTGCTGGCGGCCGCCGTGCGCGACAGCGCCGGCAATATCGTCCATGCGGCCGGCAGCCTGCTGGCCACGGCGCAAACCTTGGACGCCGGCATGCGCCTCGATGCAGGCAGCGTGCTCAAGCAAACGGTGAAAGTGGGCGCCATGACCTGGCCCAAGGGCGTGCCGCTGCCTGGCGTGGCGGGCGAACGCTCGGTCTTCGCGCTCAACGGCAACCTGGCGCTGGCCGTGGGGTCGCTGATCCCGTCCGGCACCGACGTCAAGCTGATGGCCGGCGTGGAATCGATCGCGCTGCGTCCGGACGTGGCGGGCAGCCAGGGCAAGCTGTGGGCGATTGCGCCCATGCTGGCCGAAGGCTCGCAAGCATGGGGCATGCGCCTGGTGGCCGGCGCCGACCTCGATGCGGCCGATACGCGCAGCGTGCAGGCGCATCCCGCCCACGGCACCTTGCGCCTGGCCGACAACCACTACGGCGTATATGGCGTGCTGGTGCCGCCAAAAGGCGTGCAGTACTGGAGCCAGGCCGCTGCGGATCTGGGCATCGAAGGTATCGTGGCCGGTGAAATCATTACCGATGAATTCCTCAGCCAGTTTGAGACCAATATCGTGGACTTCTGTGCTGGCGATCCGACCATGTGTGTGCTGAAGGTGGCCTACGTGTGGACCAAGACCGGCGCGGAAGAGTTCGCTGACCCGAGCGTGAAGGCGGGCGACCTGCTCGATCCCGTGGCCATGGGCTGGCCTACGATGTGCGAGGAAAATCCCACCTGGTGCGGCACCTCCAGCCCCAGCTACAATTACAAGCCGTCGAGCCTGCGCCACAGCGTGCTGCGCACGGGTACGGGCGACCTGGATCTCGTCAGCGGCGGCGATTTGCGCATGGACAGCCTGTACGGCGTGTACACGGCCGGCATGTCGTCCGTGGCGACGTCAGCCGGCGACCCGTACAACCAGGCACGGCCACGCAATGCGGACGGCAAGGTGCTGAGCAATCCTGACGGCGCGCACGAAGGCCTGGTCGACGGCGATGCCGGCAGCGTGTACCGCGCCTGGTATCCGGACCAGGGCGGCAATTTGCTGCTGAAGGTGGCGGGCGACCTGACGGGTTCGCTGATGACGGGCAGTGCCGCGACCAATTTGCGCCCTGTCAGTTCTGATAGCGGTCACGACAGCACGGCTGTGGGCAACTGGCTGTGGCGCCAGGGCAGCGGCGGCGTCGCCACGGGCGGCCAGGCGCAGCCGGTGGCGTGGTGGATCAATTTCGGCAGCTATGTTGGCGATGCCAGCGGCAACAAGTATGCCGACAAGCTGCTGGGCTTTACGGGCTTTGGCACCTTGGGTGGCGGCAACGTGCGCGCCGACGTGGGCGGCGACGCGGGCGTGCAGACGCTGCTGTCGGGCAGCAGTTTTGACGGCAACATCAATCCCCGGTCGCAGGGCTTGCTGCTGGCCGTGGGCGGTACGGGCCGCGTGCAGGCCGACGGCAGCCTGATGTTGACGGGCGGCGGCGACCTGGACCTGCGCGTGGGCGGCGCCCTGAACCCGGCCGGCATGCAGGGCGGCAAACACATGAATGGCGTGCTGGTCGATTTGCGCGGCCACGC
This sequence comes from Janthinobacterium sp. 78, assembly GCF_003096775.1. Lineage (NCBI taxonomy): Bacteria > Pseudomonadati > Pseudomonadota > Betaproteobacteria > Burkholderiales > Oxalobacteraceae > Janthinobacterium > Janthinobacterium sp. 78. Next base: position 3,062,359 of record NZ_QENT01000001.1, read on the forward strand.
GGAAACGTCGGCCACGCAACTGGGCAGCGTGGCGCTGGAATACGGCTCGCAGGCGACCCAGCACGTGCCGCTGGAAACGCGGGCCTACGATGCCTTCACGGCCACGCGCGCCGCGCCGAACGGCGGCATGACCCTGGTGCCGGGCGACGCCACCTTCACGGTGGCGACCCTGGGCGACCAGGTGCTGCAGGACGTGGCCGATCCCGGCCGCGTGCCTTTGCTCATCGCATCGCCATTCGTCAGCGCCGCCGGCGAGACCGGTGTCGGCTACAGCTGGTTCAGCCTGTGGACGCCGCGCACGGCGCTCGACCTGTTCTCCGCCGGCGGCAACATGACGCCGCTGACGGCGGCCGTCGGCACGGCCACCGACCTGGCGGTTGTCTACCCGTCCATCGTGCGGGTGGCGGCGCCGAATGGCAGCTTGTATTACGGCAAGGCAATTGCCAGCTGGAATAGCGCCACCAGCTATGCCGATCCGCTGGTGCTGGCGCCATCGCCGAACGCCCAGCTGGCATGGCTGGCCGGCGATTCCATCTATGCGGGCGGCTACGCCGTCAGCCAGTCCGGTGCGGCCGCCGACAGCATGGCGACGCCGTTCAAGCCAGCCTTCATGGGCTGGAGCACGAACGTGGCCGATTCCACGCCCGTGAGCGGCAATGTGTCCAGCACGGGCGCGCCGTCAACACGCTCGAACTTCCCGCTATTTGCCTTCGGCCCCGATTCCGCGGCCGGTCCCGCCAACAGCGGCACGCAAGCGGCGCGCATGTATGCCGTGAAGGGCGATTTGATTGGCGTCAATAGTGGTCGCATGGTCGAGTTCTACGATGCCAAACATGCGGGCCTCACCTGGTACGAGGGGGCGCAACCGGTCTGGATGAAGGCGGGTCGCGATATCGTCAGCAGCGGCACGGCGCTGCTTGACGGCATCAACGGCAGCGAGAACTCGAGCGGCATGATATTCAGGAATTACAGCAACCTGTTCGTGCACAACAATGCGTTCGACGTGTCGGTGGTGTCGGCCGGACGCGATATCCTGGGCAGTTCCTTCAATGTCGCCGGTCCCGGCACGCTCGACATCAGCGCCGGGCGCAATATCCTGATGCAGGACAAGGGCAGCGTCGTCAGTCTCGGCCCCGTCGTCTCCGGAGATAAACGTCCGGGCGCCGGCATCGCCATGCAGGCGGGTGTGGGCGCGGCCGGCCTCGACTACCTGCGCTTCGTCAAGCCGTATCTTGACCCGGCCAATGTGGCGCAGGCGGGCGTGCCGCTGGCCGACCAGGCCGGCAAGGTGGTGAAATCGTACGAAACCGAATTGGTGACCTGGCTAGTCGAGCGCTACGGCTTCAAGGGCACCCCCGCCGAGGCGCAGGCCTTTTATCTCGCCTTGGCCGAGCCGCAGCAGCGCGTGTTTGCCCGTAACGTGTATTTCGCGGAACTGAAGGCGGGCGGGCGCGAGTTCAACGATGCTGACAGCGCGCGCCATGGCAGCTTCCTGCGCAGCCGCAACGCCATCGCGGGCCTGGCGCCAGCCACGGACGCCAGCGGCAAGGCGATTGCGTATGCGGGCGACATCACCATGTACCGCGGCGTGTACGTGTCGCGCGACGACGCCACCCAGCGCACGCCCCGCAGCGGCTACGTGCATACGAACTTCGGCGGCGACATTCAGTTGCTGACGCCGGGCGGCAAGCAGGTGTTCGGCATCGAAGGCGAAGCGCCGCCGTCGACCTCGGGCGTCATCACCAAGGGCAGCGGCAATATCGAGCTGTTCTCGCACGGCAGCATCCTGCTGGGCCAGAGCCGCATCATGACCACGTTCGGCGGCGATATCCTCGGCTGGTCGTCGGCGGGCGACATCAACGCGGGCCGTGGTTCGAAGTCGACCATCGTCTACACGCCACCCAAGCGCGTGTATGACAACTGGGGCAACGTGACCCTGTCGTCCGACGTGCCGAGCACGGGCGCCGGCATCGCCACCCTGGCGCCGATCGCCGAAGTGCCGGCCGGCGACGTGGACTTGCTGGCGCCGCTGGGCACCATCGACGCGGGCGAGGCGGGCATTCGCGTCTCGGGCAACGTCAACCTGGCCGCGCTGACGGTGATGAACGCGGCGAATATCCAGGTCAAGGGCGAAGCGAAGGGCATGCCGACGGTGGCGTCCGTCAACGTGGCCGCCATGACCAACGCCAGCGCGGCCGCCACGCAGGCCACCGCCGCCGCCCAGGACGTGGTGCAGCGCGAACGCGCCGCTACCCGTTCGGCGCAGCCATCGGTGTTTACGGTGCGCGTGCTGGGTTTTGGCAGCGACGCACCGCCCGACAGCGCGCAAGCGATGCCGCAGGACGGCGCGCGCATCGAGGCGGCCGACTACAACCCGCGCAGCGCCGTGCGCGTGCTGGGCCTGGGCCCGCTGCCGGAATCGGCGACGCGCCAGCTGACGGCGCAAGAGCGCAGCAGGTTGTCGCCATGATGGCCCGCTTGGCGAGTACGTTTGATCCCTTGCGCATGGTGGGCATGCAGTGGTACCGGCCCGCCATCCGGCCCCGTTTGCAGGCGGCCAATGACGTGGCGCCCTTGTCCGCTCCAGTGCCAGGGCAGGGCGCCCAGCTGCAAGCGGTGCTGGAAAGCAATTATGCGGGCTTGCACCGGCGCCTGACGCGCCACCTGGGTTGCGCCGAACTGGCCAGCGACAGCCTGCACGACGCCTGGCTGCGCCTGGGCGCGTGGACGGCATGGGGCGGCGCGGCGCTGGCGCACAGCCCCGTTGCCTATGTGTTCCGCGTGGCCTGCAATGCGGCCACGGACAGCCTGCGCCGCAACCGCGCCTGGCTGTATGCGGGCGAAGGTGCTTGCGAGGACAACGCCGGCCTCGTCGATTTCCTGGCCGATACGGCGGCGGGGCCGGAACGCCTGGCCGAACTGCATGCCGATGTGCGCCGGCTGGCGCAGGCCGTCGCCTTGCTGCCGCGGCGCCACCAGCAAGTGCTCGAAGCGCTGCGCGTGGATGAACTGACCCGCCAGGAGGTGGCCGAGCGGCACGACATGTCGCTGCGCAATGTCGATACGGCCTTGCGCCAGGCGCTCGACCATTGCGCGCGCCACACGGGCCATGCGGCGCTGGGCGGCGCCGGCACGACCCGGCGCAGTCTGAGGCTGAAGGTACGTTCGCGTACAGACGCGTAACATTCCTGCCAGCAGACTGCTGCTTCGGGCCTGCATGCGCCCACCCAGCCAGTCCACAGCCAGGAGGAAGCGCGAGATGACAGAGTGTAATCACATCAATGCCGGCCGGCGCGGTTTGCTGATCGCCGGCGCGCTGTCGGCCACGGCCGTGGCCGTGCCCGGCGTTGCAGGCGCGGCGGAAGCGGTGAATACGGCTACCCAAGCCAGTGCTTCTCCGCCGCCCGTCCTGATGAAAGTCAACCTCGACGTCAACGGCCAGCGCCACAGCCTGGAACTCGACACGCGCACCAGCTTGCTCGACGCCTTGCGCGAACAGCTGCAGCTGACGGGCACAAAAAAAGGCTGCGACCACGGCCAGTGCGGCGCCTGCACCATCATGCTCGACGGCCAGCGCATCAATGCCTGCCTGACCCTAGCCGTGATGCATGACGGCGCCAGGGTCACCACCATCGAGGGACTTGGTACGCCGGATAAACTGCACCCGATGCAGGCTGCCTTCATCGCGCATGATGGCTTTCAATGCGGCTACTGCACGCCGGGGCAGATCTGCTCGGCGGTGGCCGCGCTGGCAGAAATACGCCAGGGCATCCCCAGCCACGTCAGCGCGGACTTGAACGCACCGCCGTCGGTGACGCCGGAAGAATTGCGTGAACGCATGAGCGGCAATCTGTGCCGCTGCGGCGCGTATTCCAACATTATCGAGGCGATTTCCGAGGTGGCGGGGAGGCCGGCATGAGAGTGTTCAGCTACCAGAAGGCGGCTACGCCGGCCGAAGCGGCGGCCGCCGCCTTGCACACGCCGGGCGCGCGCTTCATCGCCGGCGGCACGAATCTGCTCGATCTGATGAAACTGGAAATCGAAACGCCCGCGCATTTGATCGACGTGAATGGCCTCGCGCTCGATACAGTGGAGACGACGGCAGACGGCGGCTTGCGCATCGGCGCCCTGGTGCGCAACACGGCGCTGGCGGCGCATGCCACGGTGCGCCGCGATTACGGCGTATTGTCGCGCGCCTTGCTGGCCGGCGCCTCGGCGCAACTGCGCAACAAGGCGACGACGGCGGGTAACCTGCTGCAGCGCACGCGCTGTCCGTATTTCTATGACACCAATCAAGCCTGCAACAAGCGCGTGCCGGGCAGCGGCTGTTCCGCCATCGCCGGTTTCAGCCGGCCGCTGGCGATTGTGGGTGGCAGCGAGGCCTGCATCGCCACGCACCCCAGCGACATGGCCGTGGCCATGCGCGTGCTCGACGCCAGCATCGACACGGTGCGGGCCGACGGGAGCACGCGCAGCATCCCGATTGCCGACTTTTACCGCCTGCCGGGCAACACGCCGCAGCTGGAAACCGTGCTGCAGCCGGGCGAACTGATCACCAGCGTGACCTTGCCCCCGCCCGTCGGCGGCACGCACGCCTATCGCAAGGTGCGCGACCGCGCTTCGTACGCGTTTGCGCTGGTGTCCGTGGCGGCGATTATCTTGCCCAACGGCACGGGCCGGCTGGCCCTGGGCGGCGTCGCGCCGCAACCGTGGCGAGTGCTTGCCGCCGAGCAGGCGATGCCCAATGGCGCCGCCGCCGTGAGCGAGCGCCTGCTGGCCGGTGCCCATCCCACTGCCGACAACGCCTTCAAGCTGATCCTGGCGCAGCGCACGATTACCGCCGTGCTGGCGCAAGCACCCGACCAGAAAGGCTAGGGCCATGAAATTTACGACACCTGCGACCACCAATCCCATCGACCAGCTGAAAGTCGTTGGCCGTCCCACGGACCGCATCGATGGCCCTCTGAAAACCACGGGCACGGCGCTGTACGCATATGAACAGAACAAGGCCGCGCCACACGCCGCCTACGGTTACGTGGTCGGCGCGGCGATTGCCAAAGGCCGCATCGCCTCGCTTGATACCAGCGCGGCGCGCCGGGCGCCGGGCGTGCTGGCCGTGGTCACGGCGCAATCGGCGGGCAAACTGGGCAAGGGAAAAATGAATACGGCCAATCTGCTGGGCGGGCCGGACATTGAACATTATCACCAGGCCATCGCGCTGGTGGTGGCGGAAACCTTCGAACAGGCGCGCTCGGCCGCGCAGTTGCTCGACGTGAAGTATGCCGAGCAGCAGGGCGTTTTCGACTTGGCCAAGGTGAAGAGTACGGCGAGCAAGCCGAAGGGTGGCAAGCCCGACAGCAAGACGGGCAATTTCTCCAGCGCGTATGCGAATGCTCCCGTGCGCCTCGACGCCAGCTATACCACGCCTGACCAGTCGCACGCCATGATGGAGCCGCACGCCTCGATTGCCGCCTGGGAAGGCGATGCATTGACGCTGTGGACGGCGAACCAGATGGTGGACTGGGGCCGGGGCGACCTGGCCCGCACCCTTGGCATTGCGAAAGAGCAGGTGCGCATAGTCTCGCCGTACATTGGCGGTGGCTTCGGCGGCAAGCTGTTCCTGCGCGCGGAAGCCTTGCTGGCGGCCCTGGGCGCGCGCGCGGCGCAGCGCCCCGTCAAGGTCGCGCTGACGCGGCCCCTGATGTTCAACAACACCACGCACCGGCCCGCCACCATCCAGCGCCTGCGCATCGGCGCCACGCGCGATGGCAAGATCACGGCCATCGGCCATGAGTCGTGGTCGGGCGACCTCAAAGGCGGGCAGCCGGAAACGGCCGTAATGCAGACGCGCTTGCTGTACGCGGGACCAAACCGCATGACGGCCATGCGCCTGGCCGTGCTCGATTTGCCGGAAGGCAACGCCATGCGCGCGCCGGGCGAGGCACCGGGCCTGATGGCGCTGGAAATCGCCATGGACGAGCTGGCGGAAAAGCTGAACCTGGACCCTATCGTCTTGCGCATCCTGAACGACACGAAAGTGGACCCGGAAAAGCCTAGCAGACCGTTTTCCCAGCGCCGCCTGATCGACTGCCTGCGCACGGGCGCCGTGGAATTTGGCTGGAAAGAGCGGCGAAGCCGGCCCGGCATGCGGCGCGACGGCCGCTGGCTGGTGGGCATGGGCGTGGCGGCTGCCTTCCGCAACAACCTCGTCATGCAGTCCGCCGCCCGCGTGCGCCTCGATGGCAACGGCATCGTCACCGTGGAAACGGATATGACGGACATCGGCACGGGCAGCTATACCATCATCGCCCAGACGGCGGCGGAAATGCTGGGCGTGACACTGAAGCGTGTCGTCGTGCGCCTGGGCGACTCGGATTTTCCCGTCTCGGCCGGTTCGGGCGGGCAGTGGGGCGGCAACAGTTCCACGGCGGGCGTGTATGCCGCTTGCGTGCGCCTGCGCCAGGCCATCGCCGGCAAGCTGGGTTTCGATCAGAACGAAGCGCGTTTTTCCGATGGGCAAGTGAGCCAGGGCGAACGCAGCGTGCCATTGGCGCAGGCGGCGGCGAACGGCGACATCGTCGCCGAAGACCATATGGAATATGGCGACCTGGACAAAAAATTCCAGCAATCGACGTTTGGCGCGCATTTCGTCGAGGTAGGCGTGGACGGCGACACGGGTGAAGTGCGCGTGCGGCGCATGCTGGCCGTGTGCGCGGCCGGCCGCATCCTGAACCCGAAAGCGGCGCGCAGCCAGGTGATCGGCGCCATGACCATGGGCGTGGGCGCGGCCCTGATGGAAGAACTCGTGGTGGACAAGCGCCGCGGCTTTTTCGTCAACCACGACCTGGCCGGCTACGAAGTGCCCGTGCACGCCGACATTGCGCATCAGGATGTCATTTTTCTCGATGAAACGGACCCCATGTCATCGCCCATGAAAGCCAAGGGTGTGGGCGAACTGGGCATCTGCGGCGTGGCAGCGGCCATCGCCAATGCCGTCTACAACGCCACGGGCGTACGCGTGCGCGACTATCCGCTGACCCTGGACAAGCTGCTGCGGGGGCTGCCCGCGCTCGCCTAGGCCCCGTGCGCGTGACAATTCGTGTATTTTTGGTAATTTGCAAGTGTTATGCTCGAAACGCATCTTGCAGGCCTGCCTCCGCACCGCGAGGCGCAGGTGGGGCGCCAGGAGAATGCATGAACAGCTCATCAATGCCGCCGCGTATCCTCATCGTCGATGACGAGCTGGCGCACATGCGCGCGCTGTGCGACACCTTGCGCGGGCAGGCCTACGACACGACGGGCCTCGCGTCGGGTGAGGCGGCGCTAGCCCTGCTGGCCGTCGAATCGTTCGACCTGCTGCTGGTCGACCTGATGATGCCGGGCATCAACGGCATCGCCGTGGTGGAAGCGGCGCGCAAGATCGATCCGGACCTGGCCTGCATCATCATGACGGGAGAAGGCACGATCGCCTCGGCCGTGCAGGCCATGCAGGCGGGTGCGCTCGACTATGTGGTCAAGCCGTTCAAGGTGTCGGGCATCCTGCTGATACTGGCGCGCGCGCTGGAAACGCGCCAGTTGCGCATCGCCAATGCGCGCCTGGAACTGCTGCTGCGCCAGCACACGGACGAACTCGACGCCATGAACAAGGATTTGCAGCTGGCGCGCGAAGTGGCCGAGCGGGCGAACCAGGAAAAGACCAATTTCCTGTCCAGCATGAGCCACGAGTTGCGCACGCCGCTCAACGCCATCCTGGGCTTTTCGCAGATGCTGATGTCCGATTCCATCCCCTCGACGGCGCAGGAAAAGAAAATCTTTGCCTCGCACATCTTCGGCGCTGGCCGGCACCTGTTGACTTTGATCAACGATATCCTCGATATCGCCAAGATCGAGTCGGGCAATATGTCGCTGTCGATGGAGCCCGTCGACCTGGCCGGCATCTACCACGAATGCTGGCAAATGATGGAACCGCTGGCGAAGAAGCGCGGCATCACCCTGACGTTCGTGGAAGCGGTCGGCCTGCATGTGCTGGCCGACCGTACGCGCCTCAAGCAGGTACTGCTCAACTTGCTGTCGAACGCCGTCAAGTACAACCGGGAACAGGGCGAAATCCACGTCGATTGCCAGCCCGTCGATGCACGGCAGCTGCGCCTGTCCGTGCGCGACACGGGCGGCGGGCTGAGCGCCGCGCAGCTCGACGCGCTGTTCCAGCCCTTCAACCGCTTGGGACGCGATGTGCGCGACGAGGAGGGCACGGGCCTGGGGCTGGTGGTCAGCAAGCGCCTGGCCGAAGCCATGCAGGCCAGGCTGGGCGTGGCCAGCACGCCAGGACGCGGCAGCACCTTCTGGCTCGATATCGCCAGTTGCCCGGCGCGCCAGCCGCAGCAGGAAAGTGCGCGCCTGTCCACCATTGCCCGGCCCGCAGAAACGGTACGGCTGCCTGACCGCAAGACGCTGCTGTATGTGGAAGACAATCCCCTGAATCTGGCCCTGGTGGCGGGCCTGATCCATTTTCGCCCCGACCTCGACCTGCTGTCGGCCGGCGACGGGCAAACGGGCCTGGAGCTGGCGCGCCGTCACTTGCCGCAGCTGATACTGATGGACAGCGACCTGCCCGACATCAGCGGCACGCAAGTCATGCAGCTGCTGCGCGCCGATGCCCGCACCGCGCATATTCCCGTCATCGCCCTGACGGCCGTGGCCGGGCCGGGCGATATCCGCCAGGGACTGGCGGCGGGCTATTACCGCTATCTCACCAAGCCGCTCGACGTGCAGGCGTTTTCCGAGGCCATCAACAGCGCGCTGGAGTCGGCCACGGCGCAGCGCAGCGCATGAACGGGGCGGCGCCGGTGCGGCGGGCGCTCTGGCTGGCGGCCAGCGCGCTGTTGCTGGCGCTGGCCGCCGCAGCCATCTGGCGCTTGAATGCCCGTCCCGCTGCGCCGCCCGGCCCGGTGGAAGTGCTGCGCCTGGCCGTGAATGCGGCATACGTGGGCAGCTGCCCCGTGCTGGCCGCGCGCGCACGCGGTTATTTCGCGCACGAGGGCATCGATGCGCGGCTGCAAGCGTATTCGTCGGGCAAGGCGTCGCTGGAAGCCGTGCTGCAGGGCAGGGCCGAGCTGGGCACCGTGTCCGATATTCCCGTGGTGCTGGCCAGCCTGAAAAACCAGTCCGTCGTCATCATCGCCAGCATCTTCGAAGCCGAGCGCGACCACGGCATTGTGGGACGCCTGGACCGCGGCGTGTCCACGCCCGCCAGCCTGAAAGGCAAGCGCATCGGCGTGACCCTGGGCACCTCCGGCCAGTTCATGCTGGACGCTTTCCTGAACCGCCAGAAGCTGCTGCCCGCTGAGGTCACCTTGCGCAACTACGCGCCGGAGCAGCTGGCCGGTGCGCTGGCGCGCGGCGAGGTCGACGCGGCGGCCGGCTGGGAACCCTTCCTGACGGGCATGACGCATGCCATCGCGGGCAAGGCGGCCATCTTCTATGGCGAGGACGTATATGCGGGCCTGTTCAATGTGGCCGGTACGGGCGACTTTGTGCGCAGCCACCCGGCGACGATGCGCAAGGTGCTGCGCGCGCTGCTGGCCGGCGCGGGCTTTTGCCGCGACGAACCCGACGCCGCGCGCGCCCTGTTTACCACGGTGTCGGCCAGCGAGGCGGCGCGCCTGCAGGCGGCCTGGCACGGTTATCGGTTTGGCATCGTACTCGACCAGGGCTTGTTGCTGGCGCTGGAAGACGAGGCGCGCTGGGCCATCAAGAACCGCCTGGCCGAACGCGGCGACATGCCGAACTTCCTCGATGCCGTGTACCTGGACGGCCTGGAAGCCGTGGCGCCTGCGGCCGTGACGGTCATTCATTGAGAAAGCCACCGTGAAAATCGTAACGCGCTTCAAGCTGGCCGAACTGTTTTGCGTGCTGCTGGTGGCCATCATCGTCGCCGTGCTGTTCTCCACCACCGTGGCGATGCAGCGCGAACTGGCGAAGAACAAGGCCGCAGGCGATATCCTGCAAGCGGTCACGTCACTGCGCTACCTGTCGATCGAGTATGCGCTGCACCATGGCGCGCGCACGCGTGCCCAGTGGCAGCTGCGCAGCGAATCGCTGGGCACGGGCTTGCTGGCCACGCCTGCCTTCAGCAGCGGCGAGGAGCGCGCCCTGCTGCGCCAATTGCAGGGCGACCTGGCCGGCGTGGGCGGGTTGTTCGAGCTGTTTGTGGCAAATCACCGCGAGCTGGGACAGGACCCGCAGCGGCGCGAGGTGCTGGGCGAGCTGGAGTCGCGCCTGTCCGGCCAGATCATGGGCAGGGTGCAGGGCATGATCTCGGACGCGATGCGGCTGTCCGAATTGAGCCGGCAAGGCGTGCTCGATGCGCAGCAGCGGGCCAACGTGGCCGTGATGCTGTTTGGCGGCATGATCATCGCCCTCGTGGCTGGCCTGATCTACTTCACCATGACCAGCGTCACGGGACCGCTGGAAAAGCTGCGCCAGGGGACCCTGATCGTCGGCGCCGGCAAGCTCGATTTTGCGCTCGGCGTGTACACGAAAAATGAAATCGGCGAACTGGCGCGCGCCTTCGACGGCATGACGGAAAAGTTGCGCCGCACCACCGTCTCGCGCGACGAGCTGGCGCACACGAATGCCGCCCTGGAAACGCAGATCACCGAGCGCCAGCTGGCCGAGCGCAAGGTACATGAGCAGCTCGAGCGCCTGAACCTGCTGCAGCAGATCACGCGCTCGATCGGCGAGCGGCAGGACTTGCGCAGCATCTTCCAGGTCGTGGTGCGCAGCCTGGAAGACCAGCTGCCCATCGATTTCAGCTGCATCTGCCTGTACCAACCGTCGCAGCACGCGCTGCAGGTGACGTGCGTGGGCGTGCGCAGCGAGGCGCTGGCGCAGTCGTTCATGATGGGCGAGCAGGCGCACATCCCTATTGACGAGAATGGCTTGTCGAGTTGCGTGCGCGGCAAGCTCGTGTATGAAGCCGACATCGCCGAGGTGGCGTTTCCGTTTCCGCAGCGGCTGGCGCAAGGGGGGCTGCGCGCCCTCGTCATGGCGCCGCTGCTGGCTGAAAACACGGTCTTCGGCATCCTGATCGTGGCGCGCCATGCAGCGCACAGCTTTACCAGCGGCGAATGCGAATTCCTCAGTCAGCTGAGCGAGCATGTGGCGCTGGCCGCCAACCAGGCACAGCTCTACGGCGCGCTGCAGTGCGCGTATGACGATTTGCGCCAGACGCAGCAATCGGTGATGCAGCAGGAGCGCCTGCGCGCGCTGGGGCAGATGGCCAGCGGCATCGCGCACGACATCAATAATGCCATTTCCCCCGTGGCCCTGTACACCGAGTCCTTGCTGGAGACGGAAACCAATCTCAGTCCGCAGGGCCGGCATTATCTGGAAGTGATCGAGCGCGCCATCGACGACGTGGCCGCCACCGTGGCGCGCATGCGCGAATTCTACCGCCAGCGCGAACCGCAGCTGGCGCTGTCGCCCATCGACGCCAACCTGGTGGTGCAGCAGGTGCTGGACCTGACGCGCGCGCGCTGGAGCGACATGCCGCAGCAGCGCGGCATCGTCATCGTCCTGCGCACGCAGCTGGCGGACGGGTTGCCCATGCTGCCCGGCAGCGTGGGGGAAATCCGCGAAGCGCTGACCAACCTGGTCTTCAACGCCGTCGACGCCATGCCGGAAGGCGGCACCCTGAGCGTGCGCACCAGCTGCACCGGCACAGCGGGAGAGGCGCGGCAGGTGCGCATTGAGGTGGGCGACACGGGCATCGGCATGGACGAGAACACGCGCCGCCGCTGCCTGGAGCCATTTTTTACCACCAAGGGCGAGCGGGGCACGGGCCTGGGCCTGGCCATGGTGTACGGCATGATGGAGCGCCATGGCGCCAGCATCGACATCGTCACGGCGCCGGGACAGGGTACGGCGGTGCGCCTGGATTTCCCCGCCTGCGCGGCAGGCGAGGGGGAGAGCGCGCCCGACGCGGCCCACGCCGTGCCGCCGCGCCTGCGCATCCTGGTGGTGGACGACGACCCGATGGTGCTCAAGTCACTGCGCGACATCCTGGAAATCGATGGCCACGACGTGGTGTCCGCCGATGGCGGCCAGGCCGGCATCGACTGCTTCCAGGCCGCATACGAGCGGCACGAACAGTTTGCGGTGGTCATCACGGACCTGGGCATGCCCCACGTGGACGGGCGCAAGGTGGCCAGCGCGGTGCGCCAGTGCTCGCCGGCCACGCCCATCATCATGCTCACGGGCTGGGGCCAGCGCCTGGCCGCCGACAGCGACTATCCCGAACACGTCGACTGCGTGCTGGGCAAGCCGCCCCGGCTGAAGGAGTTGCGGCGCGCGCTGAATGCGGTCATGTCGACGGGCTAGCCTGCTGCGGCATCTCTCATCGCTGAAAAAACCAGCCAGGACCAACTGACTCCCGCCTGGCGATTCTGCTGCTGAACGGGCGGCGCCTGCGCACTCAAAACGACCTTGAGATGGTGGCGTGCCGCAAGGGCGATAGTTTCATGGGCCGAGACCTCAAAGATGCGCCGGTTCGCCTGGGCGGGACCATGCCTGAGTGACATGACGAGCAACGCGCCCGGTTTGAGCAGCTTGCTGATATTCCCCATCGCCTCGCTTCTTTCTTCCGCTGCAAGATGCATCCAGACGGCGGCGAGTACAACCAGGTCGAACCTGGCCTCACGTGCGCCTGTCGCGGCAAGCGCGGGCAGGCTATCGTCCAGCCACTCGATATCGGACGACGCGTGGGTCTTCATGCCCGCCTCGCGGAACGCGACGACGGGCTCAACTGCCACCACCTTGTGCCCCAGGCTGGCAAGCCACGCCGAGTCGGTGCCTGTCCCGGCCCCGATGTCGAGCACGGCGCCTGCCCGTCCAGGCAGTGGGCGGTGGCGCGCGCGGGCAAACCGCACGAGATAAAATTGCCATATGGAAATATTTAATATATTATCTTTTATGGCAATGTTAGTTGTGTTGAATTAACTAATGTTTCGATGAAACCTACTTTGAATCTGGATTTCTTGTGCGTAAAGATAGTGTGCGTGGTGTATTGAGTGTCTTGCTGGCTGCCGCCAGCGTGAGTGCCTGGGCGGCCGGGGCGGGTGACGAAGTCGTGGCGAAGCAGGCGGTGGAAACCCCGGTGGCGCAGCCTGTCGTCGCGGAAGCGGCCGCCGTGCCCACGGTTGCGAAACTGAGCCTGATATCGTCGGGCGAGCAGATGGTGGTGGACTACGGCACCAGTGGCAGCGCGGAAGAGTGCAAGGACTTCACGCCGGCGGGCAAGGTGTATGACGCCACGACCTTGCGCGAAAAATTGTTGCCGTTTATCTCGAAGATGGTCGAGCGTTCGCGGCGCATGACGGGCGTGCTGCCGAAAGTGGAGAAGACGCTGACGGCGGGCGCACCGGTCTGGGTGCAGGCTTACGCCGACTGGCCGGCCGAACACGGCTTGCGTGCCGGTTCCTGCGGCCCGCTGACGTTGCAGCTGACGCCGGAAGCTGGCAAGAAATATCAGGTGGAATTCCACTTCCTGGGTGAAAACAAGTGCAAGCAGATGCTGTTCGACGTGACGGATCCGGCGGCCAAGCAGGAAATCGAGGCGCCCGTTACCGCGGCCTGCACGGCGCCGAAAAAATCGCTGTTCGGCCTGTTTTAAGCTTCGTTGCGGGCGCCTTGCAGAGCATCCGGTTCTGTTCGTCATAAATTCACAATAATTTCCTGAGGATTACTTAACTTAACAGAGTGACAGTTTCGTTCCGCTATACTGACGGCCCGACATCGTAGCCCGAAAATTATCATGGACCTGAGTACCCACGCCGCCGTCGTCAACTGCGAAGCGTATCGCGATGGCCGGAAGATCGCCCATTTCGACATCGACAAGGTGGGCGACTTCCTCGGCGACCCCGATTGTTTCGTGTGGATAGGCCTGGCCGGTCCAGACAGCATCGCCATGCAGGCGCTGCAATCGGCGTTTGGCTTGCACGAACTGGCCGTCGAGGATGCGCAGGGGGCGCACGAGCGACCCAAGCTGGAAGAGTACGGCGACACCCTGTTCATGGTGATGCACACGGCTACCCTGGACGGCGACGCCATCGTCTACGGCGAAACCCACGTCTTTCTCGGCCCCCGCTTCATCATTACCGTGCGCCATGGCGCCTCGGCCGGTTATGCAAAGTTGCGTGAGCGCAAGGAAAGCGTGCCCGAGAAACTCGCCAGTGGCCCTGGCTACGTGCTCTATTCCATCATCGACTTCATCGTCGACCAGTACCAGCCCTGTATCGACCATTTGCAGTCGCGCTTCCAGCACTATGAGCTGCAATTGTTCCAGCCCAGTCTCTCCGAAGACAAGCTGCAGGATTTCTATCAGCTCAAGACGGAACTGCTCAAGCTCGACGCGGCCGTCAATCCCCTGCATGACATCTGCACCCAGCTGATCCGTTTCCATGGCGACATCGTGCCCAAGGAAAACCGCATCTATTACCGCGACATTCTCGACCACGTCAAACGCGTCACGCACACGGCGGGCCAGATGCGCGAACTGGTCAATTCGGCCATGCAGGTGGCGCTGGGGCAAATCTCCATCCGCCAGAACGAGGTGGTCAAGCGCCTTGCGGCCTGGGCCGCCATCCTGGCCGTGCCGACCATGGTCTTCAGCCTGTACGGCATGAACTTCGAATTCATGCCGGAACTGAAGTGGCGCGGCAGCTATCCTGCCGTGATCGTCGTCATCATCGGCGGCTGCTACTGGCTGCACCGGCGCCTGAAGCGCGAGGGCTGGCTGTAGGGCAGTGCGCGCTACCGCATGCGCTGGAAGACGCCGTCCTTGTCCAGCAGCAGATGCTTGAGGCCGGCAATGGCGTGCAGCACGATCAGGGCGGCCAGGGTCCAGGCGCCCAGTTCGTGCAGTTCGAAGCATTGTTCGGCCAGCGCGTGGTCGGGCGCGAACCAGCGCGGCAGGGCCAGGCCGAAGAAGGCCACGCCGCTCTTGCTCAGCAGCGCACCGGCCAGGCCCGTGGCCGGCACCAGCAGCATGCCCGCGTACAGCAAGCCATGGCCCAGGCGCGACAGGCGCGCTTGCCACGGCGCCACGGACGGCGGCAGGCTAGCCGGCGCGTGGCCCAGGCGCCAGGCGGCGCGCGCGGCGAGCAGCAGCAGGAGCAGCAAGCCCAGCGATTTATGCAGATTGAAATACACCTCGCTGCCGGGATCGTCCTCGACCTCCATCATAGTCCAGCCCAGGGCCAGCATGGCGGGGATCAGCACGGCCATCAGCCAGTGCAGCAGGCGCGCCGGGGCGGCATAGCGCCAGTCTTGCGTCGTCAATTTCTCGGTGTTCATGGTGTTTCCTTCTCGGTCAATCGCGTGGATGAATCGTGTTGGCGCCGCATCAGTCGATGGACCAGATGGCGTGCGCGTCGAGTTGCAGGCGCGCCTGGGCCGCCAGCGCGTCGATCTGCGCCGTCTGCGCCGTCAGCGCCGCGTCGAGCGCCTGCCGCCTGCCGGCCAGCGCTACGGCCAGCGTGCATTCGCCCGCCTGGTAGGCGCGCTGCATCAGTTCCGCCTGGCGCATGGTTTGTTGTTGCACCTCTTGCAATGTTTCCCATATTGCGTGGCTATGCACGCTGTCGCTGGCGGCACGCCGGGCCGCCAGGGCGACGCGCAGTTGCGTCTGCGCCACCCGTTCGCGCGCCATCGATGCCTTGATGGCCGCCGCCGACCGGTCCGCCGTACGTCCGGCGCCGGGCAGGGGAAACGACAGGCTGACGCCGAACACCCGCTCCTGGCCGTCGCGCTCGCGCGCCGCGCGCAGTGCCAGCGTCGGGTCGGGCATGGCGTCGCTGGCCAGCCGGCTGGCGCGCATGGCGTACAGGTCCGCTTCCGCCTGGGCCAGCTGCAGTTCATGGTTGTCATGCACGATGCGCTCGGCCCAGCTGGCTGCCGACTCGCTGCCGGTGTACGGCAGCGGTAGTGAGTCGGCCTGCGGACGCGGCAAGCCGGGGTAGCTGATGGCCAGCAGCGTGAGCGACTGCTCGCTGCGCTGGCGTGCCTGTTGCAGCAGGGCCAGCACGCGCCGCTGTTCCGTGTCGGCTTGCAGCAAGTCGAGGGCGGCGCCGTCGCCGGCCTGCACGCGGCGCGCGGCAATCGATTGCAAGCGCTGCGTCACGGCCAGCTGCTCGTCCAGCCGCGCTACGCCGGCCAGGTCGCGCAGCGCGTCGAACCAGTCGCGCAGCAGGGCGCGTCCCGCCTCGTGCCAGGCGTCGCCATGCAGCGCGCGCGCCACGGCCAGGCCTTGCTCGCCCAGCGCCTGGTCCAGGCTGGCCTTGCCGAACCAGCGCAGGGGCCGCTCCAGCGCCACTTCCTGTTCCAGGTAGCGTTCTGCGCCGGGGGCGGTGCGCCGGCTGGCGCCCGCGCGCACCGTCCATTCATAGGGGCCGGCGGCCAGCTTGTCGCGTTCCGCGCCGGCCAGTTGCGTATTGAGTACCCCCTGGCGCAGCGCCGGCAGGCTGGCCAGCACACGCCGCACCTCGGCTTCGGGCGGCAGCGCGGTAGGGGCGCCAGGCGCCGCCTGCGCTCCCGCCGCAAGGAACAGCAGGGCCAGGACGCGCGCCTTCATGCCAGCCTCCCGTGGCACAGCACGGGGCTGATCCAGTAGGCGATGTCGGGTTTGGGCAGCTGTGCCGCCAGCGCCTGCACCAGCAGGCGCAAGTCGGTGTCGGCGCCGGCGACCAGGACCAGCTTGCGCCGTCCCCGGCCCCGTACCTGTTCCAGGCTGGAGGGGTAGGCGGCGCCCGGTCCCATGCCTTGCGCATCGAGCACCGAAAAACCGGCCGCCCAGGCCGGGTGCAGCAGCAGGAAATCGAGGACGTCCTCTTCGAGGGCTACGGGCATGGCCAGCGTCAGCATGGCGTCGCAGGGGGAATGGTCAGGGTGCTGCATGGTGGGCTCCAGTGAGGGCAATGCTAGGAACAGATGGCTGCGCCACGCCGTAGCGGCGGAACAGCAGGGGCAGCAGTACGAGGGTCAGCACGGTGGCGCTGAGCAGGCCGCCGATGACGACGATGGCCAGCGGCTTCTGGATTTCCGAGCCGGGTCCCGTGGCCAGCAACAGCGGCACCAGGCCCAGGCCCGTGATGCAGGCCGTCATCATGACGGGGCGGAAGCGCCGCACGGCGCCTTGCAGCACCAGTTCGCCGACCGGCACGCCGCGCGCATGCAGGTCGTTGAAGCAGGTGATCATCACCAGGCCATTGAGCACGGCGATGCCCATCAGCGCGATGAAGCCCACCGAGGCGGGCACGGACAGGTACTCGCCCGTCAGGGCCAGCGCATACACGCCGCCCGTCAGCGCGAACGGGATGTTGACCAGCACTAGCAGGGTTTGCCGGATGCTGCGCAAGGTCGTATACAGCAGCAGGAAGATCAGCGCCAGCGCGATGGGCACGACCAGCGCCAGGCGGGCGGCGGCGCGCTGCTGGTTTTCGAACTGGCCGCCCCAGGCGATGCGGTAGCCGGGCGGCAGCGGCACTTGCCGCGCCACCAGTGCCTTGGCTTCGTCGACGAAGCCGACCAGGTCGCGCCCGCGCACATTGGCGCGCACCACCACCAGGCGCGAGGCGTTTTCGCGCTCCACCTTGACGGGGCCGTCGACCGTGCGCAGGCTGGCCACCTGGCTCAGGGCGATGGCGGGGCCATCGGCCATGGGCAGGCGCAGCTGGCCGAACAGATCGGCCGACAGCTGCAGTTGTTCGCCGCCGCGCAGCAGCAGGGGCAGCCGCTTGCCGCCTTCGATGACGATGCCAGCCTGGCGCCCTTCGATCAGGGTGCGCAAATCGCCCTGGATCTGCTCCACCGAGAGGCCCAGGCGGGCGGCCGCCACCCGGTCGATATCGACTTGCAGGTATTGCACGCCCGAGTTTTGCGTCGTCAGCACATCCTCGCTGCCGGCCAGCGTGCGCAACTGGGCCACGATGCGCGCGGCCAGCGCGCCCAGCGTCTTGCTGTCAGGGCCGTAGATCTTGACGGCCACGTCGCCGCGCACGCCGGACAGCATTTCCGAGGTGCGCATCTCGATGGGCTGGGTAAAGCTGATGTTGACGCCTGGAAAGCTCGCCGTGGCCGCGCGCAGGGCATCGATCAGCGTTTCCTTGTTCGCGCTGTGCCATTGCGCGCGCGGCTTGAGCACCAGGAAGGAGTCCGTTTCGTTCAGGCCCATGGGATCGAGTCCCAGTTCATCGGAGCCCAGGCGCGCCACGATGCGGCGCACGTCGGGCACTTGTTCCAGGATGCGGCGCTGGATGGCCATGTCCAGGCGCGCCGACTCTTGCAGGTTGACGGACGGCAGTTTTTCGATCTGCATGATGATGTCGCCTTCGTCCAGCGTGGGCATGAACGATTTGCCCACCTGCAGGAAGACGCCGGCGGCCAGCAGCAGGGCCGCCACGGCCACGCCGCCGATCAGGCGCTCGCGGCGCAGGGCGCGCCCGAGCAGAGCCAGGTAGGCCGCTTCCATTTTTTGCACCAGGCGCGGCGTACCCGCGTGGCTTTCGGGCAGCAGCAGCGAGGCGAGCACGGGAATGACGGTCAGCGACAGCAGCAGCGAGGCGGCCAGCGCGAAGAGGATGGTCAGCGCCACGGGCGCGAACAGCTTGCCTTCCAGGCCCTGCAGCGTCAGCAGGGGCAGGAAGACGATCATGATCACCAGCATGCCTGCGCTGACGGGCAGCGCTACTTCGCGCACGGCCCGGTAGATGCGGTGCAGGCGCGGCACGCCCGGCTGGGCGTGGGCGCCATGGGCTTCGATGTTTTCCACCACCACCACGGCCGCGTCGACCAGCATGCCGATGGCGATGGCCAGGCCGCCCAGCGACATCAGGTTGGCGCTCAGGCCATATGCCTGCATCAGCAGGAAGGTGCCCAGCGCCGCCAGCGGCAGGATGCAGGCGACCACCAGCGCCGAGCGCAGGTTGCCCAGAAAGACATACAGCAGCACGATCACCAGCACGGTCGCTTCGGCCAGCGCGCCCGTGACGCTGGCCACGGCCCGCTCCACCAGCTTGCCGCGGTCGTAGAAGGTGCTGATGGTGGTGCCCTTGGGCAGGCTGGGGCCCAGCGCGTCGAGGCGCGCGCGCACTTGCTGCACCACTTGCTGCGCATTCGCGCCGCGCATGGCCAGCACCAGGGCCTGCACGGCTTCGCCGCGCCCGTCCTGGGTGACGGCGCCATAGCGCGTCAGCTGGCCGATGCGCACCGTGGCCACCTGGCCCACGTTCACGGCCATGCCGCCGCGCCGGTCGATGCCGATGGCGCGCACGTCGTCCAGCGTGCGGATGCCTGCGTCGCTGCGGATCAGCAGTGCCTCCTCGCCGCTGCCCAGGCGGCCCGCGCCGTCGCTGCGGTTGTTCGCTTCCAGCGCCTGCTGCAGCTGCGCCAGCGACAGGCCGCGCGCGGCCAGGGCGGCCAGGTCGGGCACCACCTCGAAGCTGCGCACCATGCCGCCGAGCGAATTGACGTCAGCCACGCCGGCGATGTTGCGCAGCTGGGGGCGGATGGTCCATTCGAGCAGCGTGCGCTTTTCCATCAGGCTCAAGGGCCCCTCGATGGTGAACATGAAGATTTCACCGAGCGGTGTGGTGATGGGCGCCAGGCCGCCGCTGACGGAGGCGGGCAAGTCCTTCAGCACGCTGGCCAGCCTTTCACTGACCTGCTGGCGCGCCCAGAAGACGTCCGTGCCTTCCTGGAAGTCCAGCGTGATGTCGGCGATCGCATATTTGGACTGCGAGCGCAGCACTGCCTGGCGCGGGATGCCCAGCAATTCCTGCTCGATGGGGGCGACGATGCGCGCCTCGACCTCTTCCGGCGTCATGCCGGGCGCCTTCAGGATCAGCTTGACCTGGGTACCCGAGACATCGGGAAAGGCGTCGATGGGCAGCGCGCGGAACGCCTGCACGCCGGCCGCCGCCATCAGCGCGGCCAGCACCAGCACCATCAGGCGCTGCGACAGCGACAGGGCGATCAAACGGGCCAGCATCACTTGCCTCCCTGGACGGGGGCATCCGCGGCGGGCCCCAGGCCGCTCCAGCTGCCTTTCAGCGCCGCCAGGCCGCGCACGGCCACCGCGTCGCCTGGCAGCACAGCGCCGCGCACCCAGGCCATGCCGCTGCCGGCCGGCGTCGCTTGCACGGGCACTGCCGTGAATCCCTTGACATTGGCGACAAAGACGTACTGCTGGCGCGCCTCGCCCATGCGCCGCACCAGCGCCGCCGCCGGCACGGCCACGCCGCCCGGCGTTTGTGCCGGGCGCAGCAGGCGCGCTTCGACAAAGGCATTCACCTTCAGGCATGGCTCCTGGCCCACTTGCTGTGCGCGCAGCTGCGCGCTTTGCGTGGCGGCGTCGACGACGGGAGAGATGGCCGTCACGCGCAGCCTGGCGCAGCCGTCCACCTGCAGCAGGTCGCCCACGTGCAGCAGCGGCAGTTGCGCCCGGCTCGCCTGCAACTGCACCCATAGGGGCCCGCTGGCGGCCATGCGGACCAGCAGCGCGCCCGCTTCGACGTGCTGCCCCGCCTCGACCGGCAAGGCCAGCACGCTGCCGGCGCGGCTGGCGCGCACCGTCAGCAGGGGCGACAGCGTGCGTTGTTCGCGCAGGCGCCGCAGCGCCACGCCATCGAGGCCGGCGCTGCGCAGCGCCTGTTCGCGTTCGCTGGCCGCCAGCGTGGCCAGCTGCGCCGCATCGCGGCTCTCATCGAGACGGGCACGGGCGATGATACCGTCGCCGTACAGTCCTTCGTCGCGCGCCAGTCTGGCTTGGGCCAGGCGCGCCGCGCTGGCCTTTTCCAGGTAGGCGCGCTGCCACTCCAGCCAGCCCTGGCTGTACAGGGTCAGCAGCGGCATGCCGGCGCGCACCTGCTGCAGCGGCGTCACGTGCACCTGTTGCACCACGCCGTCGAGTACGGCGCTGGCGACGGCGCCCGAGCCGGGCGGCGCCACCACGGTGCCCGACAGGACCAGGTCGTTGCCTGCCGGCGTCCCTTCGCCGGCCAGCGTGGCGAGCGCCGGCGTGGTGGCGATGCCGGCATGGCTGATTTGTTGCGAACTGAGCAGCAGTTGCTGCGGCGCGGCGGCCGACAGCAGCGGCCAGCCGAGCAGGGCCAGTATTGGCCAGCAAGGCTGGCAGCGGTTAAGATGGGGGGAAGCGGGCATGGGAGGCAGCCGGAAGTGGACGATGGATCGATGGTCGCCAGCAGATGTTAAGAAGTTCTTAATGTCCGGCGCCTACGCTGCCAGCATGAAATTCAGACAGGACAGGCCACGATGCGCATATTGCTGACAGAAGACGACCCCCAGCTGGGGCGCGCCACGCAGATGGGGCTGGAGCAGGCCGGCTATGCGGTTGACTGGGTACAGTCGGCTGAAAGCGCGCATATGGCCGTGCGCCTGCACCGCTATGGCTGTCTGTTGCTCGACCTGGCCCTGCCGGGCGAGGATGGCATGCAGGCGCTGGCGACCTTGCGCCGCGGCGGCTATGACGGGGCGATCCTGATCGTCACGGCGCGCGATCAGATCATCGACCGGGTGGCCGGTCTGGATGCGGGCGCGGACGACTTCATCGTCAAACCCTTCGACCTTGATGAGCTGGCGGCGCGCATGCGCAGCGCCTGCCGCCGCGCGGCCGGGCGCACGCACGAAGAACTCGTGCACGGCGATATCGTCATCGACGTCGCCGCGCGCCAGGTGCGCCAGGGCGGCGCGGAGGTGCCCGTGACGGGCAAGGAGTTCAGCATCCTGCTGATGCTCGTCGAGCAGCGCGGGCGCATCCTGAGCCGCGTGCAGCTGGAAGAGGGCGTCTACAGCTGGGGCGAGGAAGTCGACAGCAACGCGCTGCAGGTGCATATCCACCATTTGCGGCGCAAACTGGGCAAGGCGCTGATCCGCACCGTGCATGCCATCGGCTACAGCATCGACAAGCCCGCTACGCCCGACACGCCCGACACGCAGGCTTGTCCGTGATGCCCGCCATCCCGGGCAACGCGGGCGCATGGTCGCTGCGGCGCACGCTGTTGGCCGTGCTGCTGGGACTGACGTTCATCTTGTGGGGCTTCAGCGCCGCCATCGTGTACCTGGAAGCGGGCCGCGAAAGCCAGGAACTGTTCGACCAGTCGCTGGCCGAGACGGGCCATTTGCTGCTCTCCCTGGCCGAGCACGAGGTGCAGGAGCATGGCGCGAGCACATCGCTGGTGATGCCGGTGGCGCAGAACCGCAACCACCGCCAGTATCTGCTGTTCCAGGTTTGGGATGCGCAGCAGCGCCTGCTGTACAAGAACGCCGGCGCGCCGGACCGGGCGTTCGCCGCGCCGGCCGATGTGGGCTACAGCTGGCACGACAACGATGGCCGCCTGTGGCGCATCTACACGAGCTGGAATCACAACGCGCGGCTGCAGATCCAGGTGGCGGAACCGGCCAGCCACCGCCAGGAAATCAGCAGCCGCTTCGCCCTGAAGCTGCTGGCCATCGGTTTGCCGATGGCGGCCTTGGCGGCGCTGGCCATCTGGTGGAGCATCAACCGCGTGTTTCGCGCCTTGCGCCGTAGCGCCGATGAAGTGGCGCTGCGCACGCCCGACGATCTGGCCAGTGTCAGCGTGACGGGCGCGCCACTGGAAGTGCAGCCGCTGCTGCAGGCCATCAACCGCCTGTTCCTGCGCGTGCGCCAGACGCGCGAGCAGGAGCAGCGTTTCACGGCCGATGCCGCGCATGAACTGCGCACGCCGCTGGCGGCCATCAAGACTAACTTGCAGGTGCTGCAGCGCGCGCGCAGCGATGCCGAGCGCAAGGAATCCGTGATGGGCCTGGGGCTGAGCGTGGACCGCGCCACGCGCCTGGTGGGGCAGTTGCTGACCCTGTCCCGGCTCGACCCGCAGTCGCAGCCGCCGCCCGACCTGCCCGTGCTGGACCTGGCCGCCGTGCTGGCCGAACAGCTGCCTGGCTGGATGGCGCAGGCGCAGCGCCAGGATTTGCTGCTGCGGGCCGACCTGGCCACGGCACCATGCCGTTTGCAGCTGGATCACGTCCTGATCCTGGCGCGCAACCTGATGGACAACGCCATGCGCTATACCCCGGCCGGCGGTACGCTGGTGCTGGCTTGCCGTAGCGAGGCCGATGGCGTGCTGCTGCGCGTGAGCGACACGGGGCCCGGTATTGCCGAGCAGTTGCGCGAGCGCGTGTTCGAACGTTTTTTTCGCGCCGCCGGCGCGCACCAGCCGGGCAGTGGCCTGGGCTTGTCGATCGTGCGGCGCATCGCCGAAACGCATGGCGCCAGCGTGCAGCTGGCCGCCGGGCCCGATGGCGCTGGCCTGGTGGTGACGGTGCGCTTTCCCGCGCCCGCCGCCGCGCCCATGCCTACATAAAGGAGAGAATATGCCATTGCGACACCGCGAGTTTCACCGGATGGACAACGTGGGCTGGCTGCGCGCCGCCGTGCTGGGCGCCAATGACGGCATCGTCTCGACGGCCAGCCTGGTGCTGGGCGTGGTGGCGGCGCACGCCACGCACGACAGCATCCTGGTGGCCGGCGTGGCCGGCCTGGTGGCGGGCGCCATGTCGATGGCCACGGGCGAATATGTCTCGGTGCAGTCGCAGGCCGATACGGAACAGGCGGCGCTCGAGCGCGAGGGCGGCGAGCTGCTCGACGATCCCAAGGGGGAGCTGCACGAGCTGACGCACATTTATGTGGCGCGCGGCCTGGAACCGGCGCTGGCCGCGCAGGTGGCCAGGGCGCTGACGGCGCACGATGCGATCGGCGCGCATGCGCGCGATGAACTGGGCATCACCGAGAGCATGCGCGCACGCCCGCTGCAGGCGGCGCTGGCCTCGGCGCTCAGCTTTGCCGTCGGCGCGGCGTTGCCGCTGCTGGTGGTGTTGCTGGCGCCGCTGTCCATGCTGGCGCCGGCCATCGTCGTGGCGTCGCTGCTATCGCTCGCCTTGCTGGGTGGCCTGGCCGCCAGGGCCGGCGGCGCGCGCGTGGGCCGGGGCGTGCTGCGCGTGGTGTTCTGGAGCGCCCTGTCGATGGCGGCGGCATCGGGCATCGGGGCGCTGTTCGGCGCCCCGGCAGCCTGACGCCGTCAGTGCGACACCAGCACCGGCAAGGTCATGTCCTGCAGCACCGTGCGCGTGACGCCGCCCAGCAACGCTTCGCGCAGGCGCATGTGGCCGTAGCAGCCCATCACGATCAGGTCGCACTGGCGCTGCGCCGCCATGGCCAGCAGGGCCGCGCCCACGTCCTGGCCGTGCGGCGTGTCGTGCTGCAGCACTTCGACGTTGACGCCGTGGCGCGCCAGGTACAGGGCCAGGTCGGCACCCGGCTGCTCGCCGTGCGCGGCCGGCTGGGCGTGCGAATTGACGACGGCCAGGGTCACCTGCCGCGCGCGTTGCAGCAGCGGCAGCGCATCGGTGATGGCGCGCAGCGCTTCGGCGCTGCCGTTCCAGGCCAGCAGCGGATGCTGCGCGGTATCCGATAGCGCGGTGGTCGGCGCGTGCGGCACCATCAGCACGGGCCGGCCGCAATGCAGCATCAGGTATTCGGGCGTGCCGGCGATGACGCGCGAGGGCGTATCCTGCGCGTCCGTCTGGCCGAGGATCAGCAAGTCGCAATAGCGCGCCTGCAGCAGCAGCGCGCCTTGCGCATCGTCGTCGACGAAGCGCGTTTCGTAGGTGCCCAGGCCTTCTTCGCGGGCGATGCGCTCGAAGTCGTGCAGCGCCTCGCTGGCCTGGCTGCGCAGCGCCTGCATCTGCGCCGGCGCAAACTGCAGCGCGTTGACGCCGCCGCCATACGCATAGCGCGAGAGGCCGCTCATGGCCGAGCCGATCAGGTGGGCGCCTTCGGCAATGGCCAGGCGCACGGCCAGGCGGATGCGTTGGGCGCAGTGGCTGGAATTGTCGACGTGGACCAGCAGGGTAGTGTAGGGCATGGCGTTTTCCTCGGTTGTCGAAAGTCGGTTGTCAAGTCTGCAGCACGTAGTTGCCTGGCGCGTCGCCCAGGTCGGGGCCCATGGCCGGCGGCGCCACCTGCGCGCCCGAGCGCTCTGCCAGCCAGGCTTGCCAGGCGGGCCACCACGAACCGTCGTGGTGCGGCACGTCGCGCTGCCAGCTGTCCGCGTCGATGTAGGGCGCGTCGTGGCGGTGCGTGGCTAGCTGGTAGCTGCGGCGCGCCTGGCCCGGCGGCGAGACCACGCCCGCATTGTGGCCGCCCGAGGTGAGCAGGAAGGTGACGTCCGTGTCGGTCAGCAGCTGCAGTTTATACACGGAGCGCCATGGCGCCACGTGGTCCGTCAGGGTGCCGACGGCAAAGATGGGGGCATCGATGTCGGGCAGGGCGATGTGGCGCCCTGCCGTGCGGTAGCGGCCTTCGGCCAGGTCGTTGTGCAGGAACAAACGGCGCAGGTATTCCGAATGCATGCGGCAGGGCATGCGCGTGGCGTCCGCATTCCAGGCCATCAGGTCGCTGTCCTGCTCATCGAGGCCGAGCAGGTAATGGCGCAGCCGGCGCGACCAGATCAAGTCGTTCGAACGCAGCAGCTGGAAGGCGCCCGCCATCTGTTTCGTGTCGAGATAACCCTGCTTCCACATGGCCGCTTCCAGGAAGCTCACCTGGCTCTCGTCGATGAACAGCGACAGTTCGCCCGGTTCCTTGAAGTCCACCTGCGACGCCAGCATGGTGAGGCTGGCCAGGCGTGTATCGCCGTCGCGCGCCATGCTGGCGGCGGCAATCGCCAGCAGGGTGCCACCCAGGCAGTAGCCGGCCGCGTGTACCTGCGGCGCGCCCGTGATGCGGGCAACGGCGTCGAGCGCGTCCATCACGCCCAGCTGGCGGTAGTCTTCCAGCGACAGCTCGCGGTCTTCTTCCTGCGGGTTTTTCCAGGAAATCATGAACACCGTGTGGCCCTGGCCCACCAGGTAGCGCACCAGCGAATTGGACGGCGACAGGTCGAGTATGTAGTATTTCATGATCCAGGCCGGCACGAACAGCAGCGGCGTGGCATGCACGCTCGCTGTCGCCGGCGCGTACTGCAGCAGCTCGATCAGGTCATTGCGGTAGACCACCTTGCCGGGCGTGACGGCCACGTTTTCGCCCGCCTTGTAGCTGCGCTGGTCGGGCGCATGCGCGCCCATGGCGGCGCGGCGCCAGTCTTCGGCCAGGTGCTGTGCGCCGTTCGCCAGGCTGGCGCCGCCGCTCGCCAGGGTTGTTTGCTGCACCACGGGATTGGTCAGCATGAAGTTCGACGGCGCCAGCATGTCGAGCCACTGGCGCACGGTGAACGTGACGACATCTTCGTGGTGCGGCGAGACGCCGCGCACGCCCGTGGTGGCGCGGTGCCACCACTGCTGCTGCAGCAAGAAGCCCTGGTAGGCCAGGTTGTACGGCCAGCGCTGCCATGCCGGATCCTCGAAACGCCGGTCCTGCGGCAGCGGCGTGATGCACGGCGGCGCACCGGCGCTGCCGCTCTGCGCCGGCTGCAGCGCCGATTGCAGCGCGTACTGTTGCCAGCGAGCGATCTTCTTCCACGCTTCTTGCAGCAGGGTCAGCTGTTTCGATGGCGCCAGCGCCAGGTGGCTGAGCCAGTCGGCATAGGCATTGCCCAGCGCGGCCGGCGAAATGCCGCCCGTGAACTTGCCCAGCCAGGCGTTCAACAGCAGGTCCAGGGTGGCGCCTTCTGGCGCGCTCTCCGGATAGTCGGGCACCGGCACGCCTTGCCAGGCGCTGCCCTGGCGCTCATGTTCAAGGTTTTGCTGCACATTGCTCGCCTGCGTCTTGCTCATTCAGGACTCCTGTCATTTTTTTACAGGATAGCAAGAGCTTGTTCAAAAAATTATGATCTACATCAAGTTTGCCCCGATGCGTGCAGCGTCTGGCTTGTCGCCTGGATGGCCGCGCCTGTTTCCTGCAGGAACAGCCGCAACTGTTCCTCCAGCGCGGCGAGGCGCGCCAGCAAGGCCGCCTGCGGGGCCTGTGCCGCTTCGCGTTCGATGGCGGCGGCAATGGCGACGGCGGGGATGGCATGGAAGTTGGCCAGCAAGCCGGCCAGGGTATGTGCCTGCCGGCTCGCGCTGGGCCGCTCGCCCGCCTGCAGGGCTGCGCGCAAGGCGGCCAGCTGCTCCGGCAAGCCGGCCAGGAAGGAGGTGCCGATGATGGCGACCACCTCGGCGTCGGCGTTGGCCAGCGCGGCGCCGTAGTCGAAGCGTGGCGCGCTGCCGGTGGCCAGCGCTGCCACTTGCGGCGCCATGGCGGGCGGCAGCGGCAGTTTGCTGATTTGCAATACATGCTGCTCGATCAGGCTCTGGAAGGCGGCGGTGCGGAAAGGCTTGGACAGGTAGTCGTCCATGCCGCCGGCGATGCAGCGTTCGCGGTCGCCTTCGAAGGCGCTGGCCGTCATGGCGATGATGACGCTCTTCGGCATGCCTTGCGCTTCGCGCTGGCGTATCTGCGCGGTGGCTTCGAAACCGCCCATTTCCGGCATCTGCAAATCCATCAGGATCATGTCGAAATGGCCGGCGGCATGACGGTCGAGCGCCTCGTGGCCGTTCTCCGCATGCGTGACCCGGTGGCCCGCATTCGACAGCAGCACGGTGGCCAGTTCGCGGTTCATGGCGTTGTCCTCGACCAGCAGGATGTCCAGGCTGGGCGCGCCTTCGCGCACGGCATGGCGCGTCACCACGGGTGTTGCGCAGGGCATGCCGCGGCAAGTGCCCAGCACGCTCATGGTGATGGCCAGTAATTCCTCGGGGCTGGCCGGCTTGAGCAGATAGCCGTCGATGCCCAGTTCGCGGCAGCGCGCCGCGTCACCCAGGCTGCCGCCGGACGATAGCATGACGATGGGCACCTGGCTCCAGTGGGGCAGGGCGGCCAGCGCCGATGCCGTGTCGAAGCCATTCATGCCGGGCATGGCAAAGTCCATGATGATGCAGTCGGCCGGCAGGGCGCTGCGGCAGTGTTCCAGCGCCGCCTCGCCCGACTCGCAGGCGGTGACGCTGGCACCGCTGTGCTCGAAGATCTTGCGCAGGATGGTCAGGCTGCTGGAATTGTCGTCGACCAGCAGGATCGCCCGCGCCGCCAGCGAGGCGCCCGGCGGCGGCAGGCAAGGCTGATGCTCGCCGATGGGCAGGGCCAGGTCGACGCTGAAGCTGCTGCCCTTGCCCAGTTCGCTCGACAGGCTGATGCTGCCGCCCATCATGCCCACCAGGCGGCGCGTGATCGACAGGCCCAGTCCCGTGCCGCCGAAGCGCCGCGTGGTCGAACCGTCCTCCTGCTGGAAGGCGTCGAAGACGGCCTCCTGCATGTCGGCAGCGATGCCGATGCCGGTGTCGCGCACGCCCAGCTGCAGCTGGGCCATGCCATCGCCGCTGGCGCGCAGCCGGGCACTGACGGTGACTTCGCCGCGCGGCGTAAACTTGATGGCGTTGCCCGCCAGGTTGGTGAGGATCTGGCGCAGCCGGCCAGGGTCGCCGAGCAAGGTGTGCGGCAGCGCGGGATCGATGTCGAGCACCAGTTCCAGGCCGCTGGCCTGGGCCCGCATGGCGAGTGCGCGCATGGTTTCCTGCATCAGCTGGCGCAGTTTGAAAGGGATGCTTTCCAGGGTCAGCATGCCCGCATCGATCTTCGAGAAATCGAGAATGTCGTTGATAATGCACAGCAGTGCGTCGGCCGAAGCCTTGACGATTTCCAGGTATTTGCGCTGGTGGACGTCGAGTTCGGAGTCGAGGACCAGGTCCGTCATGCCCAGGATACCGTTCATCGGCGTGCGGATTTCGTGGCTCATGTTGGCCAGGAATTCGCTCTTCGAGCGGCTGGCCGATTCGGCCACTTCCTTGGCCAGCAGCAGCGCCCGTTCAGCCGCCTTTTGGCTGGAAATGTCGACGATGGTGCCGACCAGTCCGTGCAGGCTGCCATCGGACTTCAGCAGGGTAGCCTTGCTGAACAGCACATCGACCTGGCGCGCGCCGACGCTCAGCCGCTCTTCATATGTCTGGTTGCCGCGCTCCTGCAGCAGTTCGAGGTCGCGCTGCAGCACTTGCTGCGCCTCCTGCTGCGGCAGGATGTCGGCTACCGTCTTGCCCAGGATGTCCGCCTGCGCGCGCTGGAAGAAGGCGCAATAGGCGCGGTTGGCGCGCAGGTAGCGGCCCTGTACATCTTTCAGGTACAAAGGGATAGGAATGGTCTCGATCAGCGCGTCGACAAAATTGAGGTTGTGCCGCAGCTCGTGTGCCGCCAGGCGCCGCTCCGTGATGTCGGTCAGGCTGCCGGTGATGCCGGTCAGCCGGTCCTGGCCATCGCGTTCGGCGCGCGCGCACACGTCGACCCAGCGCACGTCGCCGTCGCGGGTGACGTAGCGCGCTTCATGGCGCATGCTGTCCACCTGGCCACTCAGCAGCTGGGACAGGCCGGCGGCGGCGCGCTCGCGGTCGCGCGCATCGATAAATTGCAACACATGCTTGCCCAGGCTGTCGGCGGCGCCGAAGCCGGTGATGGTGTGCCAGGCGGGGTTCAGGAAGGTCCAGGCGCCGTTCAAATCGGTGCGGAAGACCACTTCATGCAGGCTGTTGACGACATTGCGGTATTCGCGCTCGCTTTTCGCGATGGTCTCGGCCATGCGTTTGCTGTCGCTGATTTCCGTGCGGATGGCGATGTATTGATAGGGTTCGCCGGCGGCGTCGAGGAAGGGCACGATGGTGGCGTCGACCCAGTATTGCCCGCCATCCTTGGCGTGGTTGCAGATTTCGCCATGCCAGACCTGGCCCGTGGTGATGGTTTGCCACATCTGCGCGAAGTAGGCGTCAGGATGCGTGTGCGAATTGATCAGGCGGTGCGTCTTGCCGACCAGCTCTTCGCGCGTGTACCCGCTGATGGCGCAGAACTTGTCGTTGACGTAAATGATGACGCCGGCCGTGTCGGTGATGCTGACAATGGCATGCTGGTCCATCGCAAAGCGCTGGTTCTGCAGTTCGATGCGGCGCAATTCCTGCTGCGATATCAGCTCGGCGAGCAGCACCGAGAGGCCCTCGATATCGCCTTCCTGCGGCAAATGCAGCCCGGAATCGTCGTTGTCGAGCAGGCGCACGGCCGCCACGCGCAGCGATTGCAGGACGCGGTTGCGGCTGGCCAGTTCCGTGCGCAGCAAGTCATTGGTCATGCTCAGTTCTGTCGAACTCAGTTCCAGGCTGCGCG
Source organism: Janthinobacterium sp. 78 (assembly GCF_003096775.1). Classification (NCBI taxonomy): domain Bacteria; kingdom Pseudomonadati; phylum Pseudomonadota; class Betaproteobacteria; order Burkholderiales; family Oxalobacteraceae; genus Janthinobacterium; species Janthinobacterium sp. 78. The sequence goes on from NZ_QENT01000001.1 coordinate 3,092,588, forward strand.
AGCGCAAGTCCAGGTCGCGTTCTGCCTGTTCGTAGCTGCCGTCGATGCGCAGCAGCAGGGCCGGCAGGCCGGCCAGGAAAGCGGCCAGTTCGGGCGGCGTGCCCGCTTGCGCCGCCAATACCTGGGCCTGTTCCAGCAAGGCGATGCAGGCGCTTTCCGAGTCGATATCGCAGACGCGGCTCAATTGGCGTGCCAGGGTGCGGTTCATGTTTCGCTCAGCACAGTCACGGTCATCGTCTGGTTATGCAGCTGGCATGCGCCATGCGGCTGCGTGATGCCGATTTCGCCGTTCGAGTAAAAACCGGCGATACAGGTGACGCCGCTGCCCAGCACCTCGGCCACCGCCTCAACCTCTTCCTCGACCCGGTCGCCCATGACCAGCTTGCGCCCCACGCAGCTGACCAGCAGGGCCAGCTGGTCGCCCAGCGCATCGGCGTGGAGTTTTACGCCGCGCGCGGCCATTTCAGCCCCGTCGATCAGCCGGTTGGTACTGGAATGCATCAGTTTCAGGTAGCCGTCGGCGAGGATGTCGCCGGCCAGGGTCAGCGAACCCTGTTCTTCGTCGACGGCGAGGATGGTGCGAAACACATTGCTTTTTTCATGCGCCGCCGAGAGCATTTCAAACGGAAACAGCAGCCCCGAGCCGGGCAGGTCGCGCGCATGGTCGCCCAGGTACAGTTTGTAGATGTCCAGCGCGCGCGCGCCATCGAGGCCATACAGCACGTTGTCGACGCAGCGCGTCACCTTGCGCGCGGGGCCGAATGCTTCCCAGCCCGCATGGCTGCCGTAGCCGAGGCGGATATGCTCGCCGTACAGGCCGACGGCGACGATGGCATTGTCGGCCGCGCCGCGCGGACCCAGGGTCCAGGTCTGGCGGAAGGCGCCGCCGTCGGCGGCCAGCCCGCCCGAGATGGTGACGCCCGGGGGCAGATGCGCCTGCAGGCCGGCAATCAGGGCACTGCCGTTGATGGCCACGCCCGTGCCCAGCATGAAGACCGCCGTCAGCCCGTCCTGTGGCAGCGCCTGCGCCAGGCGCTGGCCCGCCTCGTGCGAGTCCGCCATGTCGCAGATGACGGCGTCGGCAATCGCCACCGCCGTGTGCGCGAAGCTGATGGCGGTGATGACGCAGCTGCCGTCGTAGACACGCTTGCCGGCAATCTCGCCGGCCGTGGAACAGCCGGCGATCACGGCGCCGGGCAGTTGGCGGCGCAGCGCCGCGCTCAAGCCGGGCGTGGCAAAGTAGGCGCAGGCGCCAAACACCAGTACCAGCTGCGGCTGCATGGCGGCCAGGGGCGCCAGTGCAGTATCGATGTCGGCACGGTTTTTCAGGATCAGTTGTTGCACGCGCATGGCAGGGTCCTCGCTTACAGTGGGTGGGCATGCTGCTGGACGGGGTCGGGCAGGCTGTTGCGGATATCGAGCACCTCGTCCCAGGCACCCAGGAAGGCGTCGATACAGTCCGGGCAGAAATGGCTGCCTTGGTTCTGTTGCAGGAACAGGCGCGCCTGTTCCACGGGCCAGGCCGGCTTGTACGGGCGTTCCGACGTGAGCGCGTCGAAGACATCGGCCACGGCGACGATGCGCGCCGACAGCGGTATCTGTTCGCCCGCCAGGCCGCGCGGATAGCCGCTGCCATCGTATTTTTCGTGGTGGCCGCGGGCGATTTCCTCGGCCAGCTGGATCAGTGGGGCATCGCTGCCGGCGAGGATCTTGCCGCCGATTTCCGCATGCTGGCGCATGATGGCCATTTCCTCGGGGTCCAGCCGGCCCGGCTTGAGCAGGATATGGTCGGGCGTGGCCAGCTTGCCCACGTCGTGCATGGGTGCCGCCTTGAGCAGCAATTCCTGCCAGTGCGCATCCATGCCCAGTTTCCTGGCGATCAGCGCCGAATAGCGCGCCATGCGCATGATGTGGGCGCCCGTTTCGGGGTCGCGGAATTCGGCCGCCCGCGCCAGGCGCGTGACCAGTTCCATCTCGCGCGCCGTGACGTTGGCGATGGCCTGGCGCACTTCATGCTCGAGCAGCTTGGCGCGGTCGGCCAGCAAGGTTTGCGCCATGCGCAGGGCCAGCAGATTGCGCACGCGCAGGCTGAATTCGATGGTGTCGACGGGTTTGGTGAGAAACTCCGTGACACCGAGCGAAAAAGCCTGCTTGCGCACGGCGCGGTCGTTTTCGGTGGTGACCATGATGATGGGGATGTCGGCCATGCCCCGCATTTTGCGAAAGATGCTGAGAAATTCGTTGCCCGACAGGCTGGGCATCCGGTAGTCGAGCAGGACCAGGTCCGGCACATGCGACTCGCACCAGGTCAACGCATCGATGGGGTCGTTCATGCAGACGGGCTCGATGCTGCTGGCCTTGCGCGCCAGCGTCGATAGCAGGTTCAGGTTGGTGTCGTTGTCATCAACGATCAGGATGCTCATGGTGTCTCCGGAGGTTGGCGGTCAGGTAGCGGACGCGATGGCGCCTCAGGCAGCCAGTTTGCCCGTGGCTTGCACGCCCAGGCCCGCCAGCAGGCTGTTCATGTCGAGCACGATCAGCATGCGTTCGTCCAGGCTGCCGATGGCCGTTACGTGGCCGGCCATCGCCGAGCCATGCAGCTGCGGCGGAGGCTTGATCTGTGCCGGTGCCAGCGGCACCACATCGGCCACGCGGTCGACCACGATGCCGGTGGCGCCATGCGCGAAGATGAGGATGATCACCACGGTCGAGGCGTCGTACGCGGGCTCGGCCTGGCCCAGTGCGATGCGCAGGTCAATCAGCGGCACGATGCTGCCGCGCAGGTTTATGAAACCCTTGAGGAAGGCGGGCGCATTGGCCATATGGGTCACGGCGCCGTAGCCGCGGATTTCCTGCACCAGGCCGATGTCGATCGCGTATTCCTCATTGCCCAGGCCAAAGACCAGTAATTCCCGGGCGCCCGCTTGTGCCGGCTGGCTCGCTGCCGCGGCATGTGTCGTGGTGGTTTCCATGTGTTTGCTCCTGTCAGGTGATGCGTGATGCATGAAACTGCGAGGGTGACCGGCCGGTGCTCAAATCTGCTCGGTGCGGTTGCGGCCATTGCTCTTGGCCTGGTACAGCGCGGCGTCGGCTTGCATGAAACAGGCTTTCCAGTCGCCGTTGTTGGGCAGCGGCGCCAGGCCGATGCTGATCGTCGCCGTGATGGCCGTGTGCTCGAAGTCGACGCACGTTGCGGCCACGGCAAGGCGGATGCGTTCGGCCACCTTGTACGCCATCGTCATGTCCGTATGCGGGAACAGCAAGCCGAATTCCTCGCCGCCCACGCGGGCGACGACATCGGATGCCCGTGCCTGGGACTGCAGCGCGGCCGCGATGGCTTGCAGCACGGCGTCGCCGGCGGCGTGGCCATGCCGGTCATTGACCTTCTTGAAGAAATCGATGTCGGCGATGCCGATGGTCATCGCACTGCCCGCGCGGCTGGCCCGCGCGGCCGAACGCACGGCTTCGATCTCGAAGGCGCGGCGGTTCGGCAGGTGGGTCAGGGGGTCGCTCAGGGCGATGTGCTGCAACTGCTGCCAGCGGGCCGCATTCTGCTCTTCGATGGCGCGTTCGTGGCGCTGGTCGATGAAAAAGGCACCCAGATAGTTTTCGTCGTCCAGCTTGCCCAGGTCCACGGCCTTGAGCACGATGGGCAGCATCGTGCCATCGTGGTGACGGATGGCGAAATGGCGCTTGTGCCCGAGTACCGTGGACTTCCTGTCGCCGGCCAGATAGGCGCCGATCTGTGCGCCATGCTGCTCGCGCACCGAGTCCGGCAGCAGCGCCTCGATCTGCTGGCCCGACAGGCTGCCCGGGGCATAGCCGCTCAGCGCATACATGGCGTCGTTTGCATAGCGGATGCGTGAGCCTGCATCGATGATGATGGCGGCGTCGGCGGCGTTGAGCAGGCGCAAGGCCAGGATTTTGTTCATGTGCTTGTCTCCTACAAAGAAGGCAGAGATGTCGGGCGATCGAAGCAAAGAGCGCTGCTGCATCGCCTTGATATTTCCTTGAGTATCATCATACATCAAATAAAAATGATTTCAACAAATATTATGATTTTAATGATTTATTTGGTTTTTACGCACAAGTAAATTCAAGTCTTGACGGAAGTGGCAGCGTGTTGTAGGCATTTTTACTGTCTGGTCGGGCAAGTTTTCCATCATGTCGCGTGTCTATTGATGGAAAAATTATTTTCTTTGTGGGTTTATTTATTGTATTTGGTAAATTTATGCGGCAAAATGGAGTGCATGCAGATCGGTACGCGTGTGGCGCGGCCGGCCTGACATGCCAGGCGGATCACTGTGGATGGAGGAGGCGGACATGCTTACGAAAATACCGGCAAGGCGCAGCGAAGCGGTGTACAAAGACCAGCCGCCGTCCGCCAGTGCACGCCATCCGCAAGGACCGGGCGCGGGCGTGTTCCGCTTACCCGTGCGGCGCCTGAAGACGATTGCCTGCCTGGCCCTGTTATTGGCGGTGATACCGGCCGTGACCTGCATCGCCACGGGGCGCGCCGGCATGCCGATGTTGTTCAGTACCGTGTGCGGCGTAGTGTCGTGCGCGGCCGCAGATGGGGCGCTTTAGCCGCCTGCACCGGTGGCCTGCGCCTCCTCGCAGATCCATGCGATGAATGCCTGTACGGCGGGGCGTGTGGCCGCATCGGGCCGCGCCACCAGGTAATACGCAAAGCGCGCGGGCCAGGGCAAGTCCAGTACTTGCACCAGGCGCCCGGCGGCGATTTCCTCCTGCGCGTACAGCTGCGGCACCAGGGCGAGGCCCTGGCCGGCCTCGGCTGCGCGGATCAACAGAAAATCATCTTCGAAGGCGGAGCCGCGCAGCGCCCGCGCCGCATCGGCACTGCCGTCTTGGGCGCCATGCGCTGCCAGCCACAAGGGCCAGTCGGCGCGGTCCGTATCGTGCAGCAGCGGGTAGCGCAGGCAATCGCCTGGCGTGGCGATGGGCGGCTGGCCCGCCATCAGGGCGGGGCTGGCGACGGGCACCAGCACGGGCGCCATCAATCGCGTCACCTGCAGGCCCGGATACTCGCCCAGGCCGTGGCGCAGCGCCACGTCGACCCGGTCGCGGCGCAGGTCCACCAGTGCGGATGTTGCTTCCACGCGCACCTCGATATGCGGATGGCGCTGGTTGAAGCGGCCCAGCCGTGGCACCAGCCAGGCGGCGGCAAAAGTGGCCACCGTGCTGACGGTGAGCGTCTGGCGCCCTCCCATGTCTTCCAGTGCCTGGCTGGCGCTGGCGATCTGCGCGAATGCGCCCAGCAGGGTGGGGTGGACCATGGCGCCCGCTTCGGTCAGGCGCAAGCCCTGGCGTTCGCGGGTAAACAGGGGCATGCCGACCCGCTCTTCCAACAGGCGGATTTGCTGGCTGACGGCGCCCGACGTCACGTGCAGCGCCTCGGCGGCCGCCTTGATGCTGCCGCGCTGGCCCACTTCGACAAAGGCGCGCAGGGCCTGGAGTGGTAAAGGATGCTTCATCGATATAGTTTTTCTATAGTTGCGAGCGAAAAATCATCGTTTCATTTTCACTCTTAAAAAACGCATTATAGGGGCATGCGGCGTTGTTTTGACGTCGAGTAAAACTATATCGATAGGATCTCCATGTTACTTTCACATAGGCAACTTTGCCTGGTTTTGCTGTGCACCACGCAATTCGTCGCCTTGCTCGATTTTTCCATCACCATGATTCCCCTGCCGCAAATCCAGCACAGTCTGGGCTTTACGTCCGGCGGCCTGCAATGGGTGATCAATGCGTATGGTGTGGCCATTGCCGGCTTCCTGCTGCTGGGCGGGCGCGCGGCCGACATGTTCGGCCGCCGCCGCGTCTTTCTCATGGGCGTGGTCCTGTTTACGGCGGCGTCCCTGCTGGGCGGCTTTGCGCATAGCCCGGCCATGCTGGTGGCCACGCGCGCGCTGCAGGGCTTTGGCGCCGCCATGTTTTCGCCGGCCGCATTCTCCCTGCTGCTGGCCGTGTTTCCCGAACCGTCCCGACGCAACCGGGCGCTGGGTGCCTGGACGGCCGTGGCGGCCAGCGGCTTTGTCGCGGGCCTGATCCTCGGTGGCTTCATCACGGACCTGCTGGGCTGGCGCTGGGTGCTGTGGATCAATGTGCCCGTCGGCTTGCTGGTGCTGGCCCTGTCGCCGGCCTTGCCCCTGGGCCGGCCCGATGCCGATACTGCTGCGGCTGGCGGCACCCTCGACGTGTGGGGCGCGCTGCTGGTGGCGTCGGGCGCGGCAACGCTGGTGTTTGCCTTTGCCAATAGCGAGCATGTGGGACTGGCGCATCCGTTCACTTTTGCTCTGGTCGCGCTGGCACTGGCCTTGCTGGCGCTGTTCGTGTGGGTGGAGGGACGCGTGGCCGCGCCGCTGATGCCGCTGGCCGTGTTCCGGCGCCGCTCCACGGGCGGCGCGAATATCGTGTCCCTGCTGGCCAATACGGCCCTGGGCCCCACCTTTGTCGTGGTGGCGCTTGCCATGCAGGAAGTGCTGGCGTTTTCCGCCACGCGCACGGGACTGGGCTTGCTGCCGATGGCCGTCGCCTTTACCCTGGCCAGCGCCTGGGCCGGACCGGCGCTGATCGCCCGCTGCGGCACCAAGCCCGTCATCGTCGGCGGCATGCTGCTGTTCATCGGCGGGCTGGCCATGCTGGGCGCGTCGCTGGCCACGCTCGCCTCGTGGGGCGTAGCCATCCTGCCAGGCACCGTACTGGCCGGCATCGGCTATGGCCTGGCGTTTCCCGCCTGGACCGTGGCCGGCATCGATGGCGTGCCGGAAGCGGACCATGGCCTGGCGGGCGGCATGCTGACCACCACCCAGGAAGTCGGATCGGCCGTCGGCCTGGCCGTGGGCGTGGCCGTCAGCATTGCCGTGCTGGCCGGCGGCGGAACGGCGGCACAAGGCTACAGCAGCGCCATCCTCGTTTCCGCCTGCCTGGTGGCAGCGGGCCTGGCGTGCGCCATCGCCATCCTGCCTGGCAAGGCCGCGCGCCAGGAGGCGGCAGCATGATGGAACTCTACACCGACAGCTCGCCGAACGGTTTCAAAGCCACGATAGCGCTGGCCGAACTGGGCTTGCCATACCGGCTGCGCCATGTGCGCATCGAACAGGGCGAACACCGGCTGCCCGCCTTCCTGGCCCTCAATCCGCACGGGCGCATTCCCGTGCTGGTCGATCACGACACGGGCATCACCGTGTTCGAGTCGGCCGCCATCCTGCTGTACCTGGCCGAGAAAACGGGGCGCTTGCTGCCCGCGCAGCCGCAGCAGCGCTGGGCCGCCATCACCTGGCTGCAATTTCACGCGGCCAGCATGGGGCCGATGCTGGGCCAGCGCGTGCATTTCGAGATCGCCGACGCGGGCGCAAACGTAACGGCCACGGCGCACTTCCGCCAGCTGTGCGACGCGGCCTTCGCCACCATGGAGGGCCGCCTGGCCGGCAGTCCGTACCTGGCCGGCGACGATTATTCCATCGCCGACATCGCCAGCTTTGGCTGGCTGCATATCGCGCAGCTGGTCGGCTTTGATTTTTCCGCCTGGCCCCACGTGGGCGCCTGGTATGCCCGCGTGGCGGCCCGCCCGGCCGTGCAGCTGGGCGTCACGCTTCCCGCGCCTGCCACCGGCGCTTAAAACGCCTGGCTGACTGAATAAATCAGCAAGCCGGCCAGGCCGCCCACGATGGTGCCGTTGATGCGGATGAATTGCAGGTCGCGCCCGATGGCCAGTTCGATGCGCTCGCTCATTTCATCCTTGCTCCACAAGTCCAGGCGGGCGGCGATGAAGGCGCCCACTTCGCCCCGGTAGCGGCGCACCAGCGACCCGCTGCCGGCGACGATGGCGTCGTTCAGCCATGCCCGCGCTGCGTTGTCCTCCTCCAGCACCTGGCCCGTGTTGCGCGCCAGGCTGGCGAGCGCTTGCGCCAGCACGGGCGCGTCCGCGTGCAGGTCGGCCAGCAGGCGCGTGCGGATGTTATTCCAGACGTCGCCCAGCATGGCTTGCACGGTATCGCTGGCGACCAGTTGCAGCTGGTAGCGGCGCACCGTCTCTTGCCAGTGCGGGTCGGCCTTCAGGTGCAGCGCGCTGTCGGCGATCCAGCCGGCGACGCGCTGGCGCAACGGGTGCGCCGGGTCGACGCGCACGGCGACGGCAAACTTTTGCAGCGAGGCGATCATGCGCGGCTCGTACGCTTTCACGGCTTTTTTCACCAGCGCGTTCTCGATCTGGAAGGCGCCCAGCACGAAGTCGCAGATGGCGGCGTGGTGTGCTTCGTCGTCCAGGTAGCCGGCGCTGCGGTCGAGCATAAAGTCCAGCAGTTCCTGTGGCTTGCCGTCGGCGATCAGCGCATCGAGGCAGTCGGCCGCCACCTCCGACAGGTTCAATTGACCCAGGTAGTTGCTGGCCTGGTCACGCAGCAGGCGGCCCAGCTTCTCATGGTCGAGCATCGCCAGCAGCTGTTTCGCCACGCCGGCGCTGGCCATGCCCAGTCGCTGCGCGTGGAGCTCGTCACTGAGCCAGGCTCCCAGGCGCGCGGCGGGGTCGGCTTGTACGATGCGCTCGGCGATGCCTTGCTCGGTAATGAAATGGTTTTCCACGAAGGCGCCCAGGCTGCGGCCGATGTCCGTCTTGCTGTTCGGGATGATGGCCGTATGCCACAAGGGGATGCCCAGCGGGTGGCGGAACAGGGCGACGACGGCGAACCAGTCGGCTATCGCGCCCACCATGGCCGCTTCGGCGAACGCTTCCACATAGCCCCAGGCGGGGTGGCCGCCGCGCTGCGAGCGGGCCACGGCAAACACCAGCGCGGCGAGCAGCAGCAAGCCGACGGCCAGCCACTGCATGTTGCGCAGGCGCGCGCGCTTGAGCTGGTCCGTGCTCTGGTCCAGTTGTGCGATGAGGTCGGGGGAAGGTTGCATGGATGGCGGCCTGCGGTGGTTGCGAGACCGCCATCTTAACTGCGGCAGCGACAGGATATGTCGCTGCACGGGACTTTTTACTGCTGCGGGTGCAGCAGCGAACGGCGGCGCGCGTAGCCGAAGTAGATGACCAGGCCGATCACCAGCCAGATGGTAAAGGCCACCCAGGTGACCCAGCTGAGGAAAGTCATCAGGCCCACGCACAGGATCACGGCCAGTGCCGGCACATACGGCACGCCGGGGCAGCGGAAGGCGCGCGGCAGGTCCGGGCGCTTCTTGCGCAGCACCACCACGGCAATCGACACCATGGTGAAGGCGGCCAGGGTGCCAATGTTGATCAGCTCGGCGAGGATGTTGAGCGGGATCACGGCGGCGATCAGGCCGAAGACGATACCCACCAGCCAGGTGGCGAAGAACGGCGTGTGGAAGCGCGGATGCACGGTCGACAGGCGCTTGGGCAGCAAGCCGTCGCGCGACATGGCGAAGATGATGCGCGTCTGGCCGAAGGCCATCACCAGGATCACGGTGGTCATGCCCAGGATGGCGCCCAGGTCGACGAAGCCGGCGATCCAGTTTTCGCCCGCATATTGCAGGGCCAGCGAGACGGGATGGTCGACGCCGAGGAATTTCTGGTACGGCACGATGCCCGTCATGATGGCCGAGACCACCACGTACAGCACGGCGCACACGGCCAGCGAGCCGATGATGCCGATCGGCAGATCGCGCGACGGCTTCTTGACTTCCTCGGCGGCCGAGGTGACGGCGTCAAAGCCGATGAAGGCGAAGAAGACGAGGGCGGCGGCGCTCAGCATGCCGTGGTAGCCGAACGGCATGTAGGGCTGCCAATTGGCCGGCTGTACGTGGCGCGCACCGAAGATGATGAACAGCAGCACCACGCCCACCTTGATGGCCACCATGATGTTGTTCAGGCGCGCCGATTCGCGCACGCCCCAGCCCAGCATGGCCGTCAGCAGCAGCATGATGACCAGGGCCGGCAGGTTGATGAAGGTGGTCACGCCGGGCAGGGCGCCCGGTGCGGCCGACAGGGCCGCAGGCAGGGCGATGCCAAAGCCCGCCAGCAGCGACTGGAAGTAGCCGGACCAGCCGACGGAGACGGCGGCCGCGGCCAGGCCGTATTCGAGCAGCAAGTCCCAGCCTATCATCCAGGCGGCCAGCTCGCCCAGAGTTGCATAGCTGTAGGTGTAGATGGAGCCGGCCACCGGCACGGTGGAGGCGAATTCCGCATAGCACAGGGCGGCGAAGCAGCAGGCGACGGCGGCCACGACGAACGACAGCGACAGGGCGGGGCCGGCCGTCAGCGCGCCCGTGCCGGTGAGCACGAAAATGCCCGTGCCGACGATGGCGCCTATGCCCATGAGGACAAGGTCGAACGGCCCCAGCACCTTGGCCAGTCCTCCCGGTTTCTTGCTGTGGGCGATCATGTCATCCAAATTCTTGGTTCTAAATAAGCTCACTGTGTCTCCTGGTGGTTTTTGTCATGGCGCCATTGCCGCCTCGTGAGTAGCACGACGCAGCCAGATTCTAGCCCACGCGCCCGTGATTCCAGAAGGAAAACCGTACGGTGGCGTGCGCGCCAGCCCGGTAAACTTGTCCAACAGGCAAAAAAACAGCCCCGGACGTTGGGCCGGGGCTGGAAAGGAGACTGCTACAGTTGGTTACTCTGTCTTACTTTGCAAAGTGCGCTTCGATCTCTTCGAGGGTTTTACCCTTCGTCTCCGGCAGCAGGAAGGCGGCAGCCAGGAAATACAGCACGGTGCAGCCGGCGCCGAAGAAGAACAAGGTCGAATAGCCGTGCAAGCCCACGGTCGGCAGGAAGATGGCGGCGATCACCGTCGAGACGAACTGGTTCACCAGCAGCGCGATGCTCATGCCGTTCGAGCGGATGCGCGTCGGCATCAGTTCGGACAGGGCCAGCCACACGCACACGCCCGGCCCCACGGCAAAGCTGGAAACGAACACGCAGATGGCAATCGCCACCAGCCAGCCGTGCGAGGACGAGGGCACGGGGCCCAGGCTGGCCTTCTCGATGCGCAGCGGCGCCTCGCGCCCGGCGGCCGGGTCGGCGAACGGGTTCAGGTGCAGTTTGCGGAAGAACACGCCGATCACGCTGTCGGCCTGCACGGCGTCGTCGCGCGCGATGGACACCTGGCGTAGCACGGGATCGTCGCTGCGCAGGCTTTTCACGTTGGTGAACGGGCCGTAGGCGTAGGCGATGGTCAGCTGCTGCGGCGTGCCGTCGGCCGCCGCGCCCAGCGCCGTCAAGGTGGGCGCATCGAGCTGCAGGGTCAGGCCATCGGCTTGTACCTGGGCAGCGATGGCGGGACGCACGTCGGCCAGGTGCGCTTCGGCGCTGCGGAACAGCAGCCCGGCCGCCAGCAGCGAGACGACGATGCCGCCCGTGCCCAGCATCAACAGGAATTTGCGGCCCTTGCGGTCGACCAGCAGCACCGCCACCACCGTCATCACGGCATTCAGTACTTTCAGCAGCACATCCGCCATGTTGGCCGAGGCGCCCGACAGGCCCGCCTGGTTCAAGATATTGACGACATACGCGAGGATGGAATTGATGCCCGTCGCCTGCGTGCAGGCGAGGATCAGGCAAGCGAGCAGGAAGGGCAGCACGTAGCGGCGGCTCAGCAGCGGGTCCCTGGCCTTGCCGCTGATCTTGGCCGCGTTTTCCGGCGTGTCTTGCATCTCGCGCAGTTCCAGTTCGGCGGCAGCGGGCAGGCGCGTGCGCAGCAGCGACTGGCGCGCCTGCTCGATGCGGCCCCGTTGCGCCAGCCAGCGCGGCGACTCGGCCAGCAGCAGGGCGCCGATGGTAAACACCAGGCCCGGCGTCAGGCAGACCCAGAAGATGCTGCGCCAGGCCTGGTCCTTGGCCGTGAAGATGGCGGCGATGCGGCCCGCTTCCGGCAAGGCTTGCGCTGCCTGCGTGGCCGTTTCCACCGTCTGCGCTTGCTGCAGGCCGATCAGGGCGGCGGCCACCAGGCCGATGGTCAGCAGCAGCTGGAACAGGGCCGCACCGCGTCCGCGCTGTTGCGCGGGCAGGCATTCGGCCAGGTACAGGGGCACGACGACGCCGATCAAGCCGCCGCTGATGCCTTGCAGCAGGCGGCCCAGCAGCAACGGCGTGTAGCCGTCGGCCAGGGCGATCAGCGGGATGCTGGCGCTGAACAGGGCGCCGGCCAGGAACATCACCCAGCGCCGGCCGATAATATCGGCCAGGGCGCCGGCGAACAGCGAAGACAGGACTGAACCCAATAGCACGGCGGCGACGATAAAACTCAGCTGCTGGGCCGTCAGTTTCCAGGCCACGGAGGCCGTCGATTCCAGGTAGGGCAGGGCGCCGGCGATGATGCCGATGTCTATGCCGTACAGCAATCCCCCCATGCCGGCAATAAATAGCAGGTAGCGCATGGCCCACACGGGGGCCTTGTGTGACGTGTCGTGCATGAAAACTCCGGGACGGGGTTGAGGTTGGGGGCTGGGTCTAGAGACTGAATCTAGCGGGTGGAAAGATCGATGGCCGCGCCTTCGACGAAGACGGACACTGGCTGTAATTGGGGATCGAGGACGACGATGTCGGCCCAGGCGCCGGGCGCCAGGCGGCCCCGTGCGGATTCACCCAGGTAGTCGGCCGGGTATAGCGACAAGCGGTTCGAGGCGTCGGCCAGGTCCAGGCCCAGCTCGACGAAATTGCGCAGCGCCTGGTCCATGGTCAGCACGCTGCCGGCCAAGGAGCCCGTGGCCAGGCGCACGCAGCCCAGGCATTTGTAGACGCGCTGCGTGCCCAGGCCGTATTCGCCATCGGGCATGCCGGTGGCCGAGGTGGCGTCCGTCACGCCGTACAGGCGCGGGATGGCGCGCAGGGCCGCGCGCAGGGCGCCCTTTGCCACGTGCTGCAGGTCGGGGATGATTTCCGCGTATTCGGCATGCGCCAGCGCCGCGCCCACCATGCCGGGGTCGTAATGGGTCATGCCCGTCATGCCGTTGTACAGGTGGGTAAAACCGGAGATGCCGGCCTTCAGGGCCGCCACGCCTTCGTCATACGTGCCGGCGCTGTGGCCGATCTGCACGCGGATGCCCATCGCCGCAAGTTGCGGGATCAGTTCCAGGTGGCCGGGGATTTCCGGCGCCATGGTGAGTACCTTGATGGGCGCGATGGCGTGGAAGCGCTGCACCAGCGCCAGGCTCGCTTGCACCACGTCGGGCGGCTGCGCGCCCAGGCGGTGCAAATTCAAAAACGGGCCTTCCAGGTGCACGCCCAGCATGCGCGCGCCGTTGGCAGGACGCTCGGCGATGACGCCGGCCAGGCCTTGCAGGGCGCGCAAAATCGACGGTTCCTTCGCTGTCAGGGTGGTGCCCAGGAGGGCCGTGGTGCCGTGGCGCGCGTGCACTTGCGCCACGCTGGCGCCCGCGTTGCCGCCTTCCATGATGTCGACGCCGGCCGCGCCGTGCACGTGCAGGTCGATAAAACCGGGCAAAATGGTCAGCGCGCTGTCGGCGGCAGGGTCTTCTTGTATCTGGACGATGCGCTGGTCAAAGGTGATGGTGCCCGTGATCCAGCCAGATGGGGTAAGGATTCTGCCGCTCAGCATGTGTTATTCCGCTATAAAAAGTTCGATGCCCAGCTTTTGCAGCCCTTCGCGGTACTCCTGGCTGATGCTGGCATCGGTGATGACGGTATCGACGCGGTCCAGCTGCACGATGCGGTGCAGGCTGACGCGGCCGAACTTCGAGGCGTCCGTGAGGACGATGATTTTCTTCGCCCGTTCCACCATCTTGTGGTTCAGGCTTGCTTCCGCTTCGTGGTGGGTGGTGACGCCAAATTGCAGGTCGAAGCCATCCACGCCCAGAAACAGCTTGTCGAAGCTGTACGCCTGCAAACAGGTTTCCGCCTGGCTGCCCTGGATCGACAGCGACTGCTTGCGCAGCAGGCCGCCCGTCAGGATCAGGTCCACGCCGGGCGCGTCCGCCAGTTCCCAGGCGATGTTGAGGCCATTCGTGGCCACCGTCACGCCGGTCGCGTCGCGCAAATGGCGCGCCAGCGAGATGGTGGTGGTGCCCGAGTCGATGATGATGTTATCGCCCGGCTCCACCAGCCGCGCCGCATAGGCGCCGATGCGCTCCTTTTGCTCGTGGTTGATGGCATCCTTCTGGCGTATCGTGTGTTCAAGCGGCGGCGTGCGCGTCAGGGTCGCGCCGCCGTGGCTGCGCGTGGCCATGCCTTGCGCTTCCAGCGCATTCAAGTCGCTGCGGATGGTGACCGCGGACACGCCGAGCTTTTCCACCAGATCGGTCACTTGCACCGTGCCCTGCTGAGTAAGCATGTGGAGGATGGATTCACGGCGTTGGCTGGTATTTCGCATGGTGGCGGGCTCAGTAAAAATGAAAATATCGAGCTTAACAGATTGCCGCTTCGGCAACGACGGGGATGGCCGTATTGCGGTTGCAGGCGCGCGCATATTGCGCCAGCAAGCTGCCGATCTTGTGCTCGATCAGGGCCGGCGCCTCGGCTGCCAGGCTGCCCTGCACCACGGCCAGGTACTGTTCCGGCAAATGCTGGCTCAGCAGCGGCAGCGGAATCGTCAGGGCGTCCAGGTTGGCCAGCAGCTTGTCGACGGTGGCCGCCACTTCCGGCTCGCCCCAGTAATAGCGGCAACGGTCGCTCAAACCGTAGCGGCGCATCAAGCGCTGTTCTTGCGGCGTGCCCAGGTAATGCTTGATCCAGTGCTTCGGCTTGGCCAGCATCACATCGTCGAGTACCTGCATCAGTTGCGAAGTGGCGTGCGCCGGCAGCAGTTCCTGCTCGATCTGGCACAGCGCGTACAGCGCCTCGCGTAGGGCGAAGGTGGCGGCCGGCCCCACTTTCAGGATGGCGAAATGGTCGCGCACCATGGCGTGCAGGGCCGATTCGCGCTGGTAGTCGGTGGAATGGGCTTCGAACACGAGGCCAGGCTGCTCTGCGACGAAGGCCGACAGCTCGGCGGCGGCATCCGCATCGTAATGCTGGATGCTGCTCTGGTCGAAATCGACGCCAGGCTGCACCACCATGGCGATGACGCGGCGCCAGGCGCCATGCAGCTCGTTGTCCAGGAAGGCGCGGCGGTGCACGTCCAGCGTGCGGCGCGCGGCCTGCGGGCTGGTGACGGCGCCGGCTTGCGCCAGCGATGCTTCACCGCCCGGTATCGGCACTTCCGTGCCGATCACGTAGACGGGCGGCGCGAAGCCGGCGGCCGCCGCCGCCGCTTCGGCGACGAGGCACAGGCGCGCCGAGCGGGCGGCCACGGTTTCATCGTCGAGCTGCAGTGGATCGTCGGCACAGCGCATGCTGCAATCGAGGTGGATCTTATGGAAACCGGCCGCCGCATACGCGGCGATCAGGGTCTCGGCGTGGGCCATGGCGGTGGCCGCATCGAGGTGCTGCCAGGCGTTCGGACCAAGATGGTCGCCGCCCAGCACCAGGCGGCTGGCGGGGAAACCCTGTTCGCGCGCCAGTGCCAGCATGGTGTCGCGGAAAACTGCCGGCGTCATGCCCGTGTAGCCGCCGAACTGGTCGACCTGGTTCGAGGTCGCTTCGACCAGCAGCACGGTGTCGTACTCGCTGGCCACGCGCATGGCGGCGCGCAGCACGCTCGGGTGGCTGCAGCACACGGCGTACAAGCCCACGGGTTCGCCGCGGCGGTGCGCCTTGATCACTTGCTGGATCGGGGACAGGGTAAAGGTCGGGTTTTCCACTTGCTTCATCATGTTGACGCCTTGGTATGTTGTCGTATCAAAAGGGCCGCGCCGCGCGCGCCGCCAGCGTCGCCAAAGCGGGGCGGCAAAATGGGCGGCACGTGGACGCCGGGGAACAGATGGCGCTTCACGGCGGCCGGCAGCTTGTCGTACAGGTGCGGCAGCTTGGACAGGCCGCCACCGAGCACGATGACGTGCGGGTCGTAGGCCAGTACCAGGCCGGCCAGCGCGTGGCCCAGCACGTCGAGGTGCACGGCCACCGTGCGCTGGGCCACGGCGTCGCCGATGTTGGCGCGGGCGACAATGGCCAGCGTGGCCAACGGTTCTGTGCCTTCGCCGCCAAAATACGCATATAACTTGCTCATGGCGGGGCCGGAGACATAGCGTTCCAGGCAGCCCGTCTTGCCGCATGGGCAGGGGTATTCGGCCAGGCCGTGCTGCGCCAGCAGGGTGGCGGGCAGGCTCCAGTGGCCCCATTCGCCGGCTACGCCGTTAAAGCCGCGCAGCAGCTGGCCGCCCACGCAATAGCCGCCGCCGGCGCCCGTGCCGAGAATGGCGCCGAACATGCTGGCGGCATTCTCGGCCGCGCCGCCTTGCGCTTCCGACAGGGCGAAGCACTGGCAATCGTTGCCGATGGCGACAGGGCGCTGCAAGGCTTGCTGCAGCGTTTGCGCTACGAGGCGGCCGTTCAGGGCCGGCACGTTGGAGCTCAGTTGCCTGCCGCTGGCGCTGTCGATCACGCCGGGTAAGCCGATGCCGACGGGCGCCGTCGTGCCCAGTGCCGCGTCGCCGCGCGCCACCAGGCCGGTGATCGCTTGCACGAAGGCTCTAAAATCGTCGCCGGGCGTGGCCACCCGTTCGCGGAATACCTCGGCCAGCGCGCCGTCGCGGTCGGCGAACGCCACCAGCTCGATCTTGCTGCCGCCGATGTCGATGCCGTGAAAGCCCTGGATGGAATTAGAATTGGTCATGGCCATAGATGGTGACGCCCTGCACGACACGGTTGACGATGCCGCCGGCGAATGGATTGTCGGGGCGCAGTTGCAGCAGCGCGGACTGGTGCAGCGCATATTGCTGCGCCATCAGCAGCCACAGCGGGGCCAGCCAGGCGTCGGGCCAGGCTGGCGCGTCGGCCGCTAAGTTGGCAGATATGTTGGCAGATAAGTCGCCGCCGATGCCCACCGTCAGGCAGCGCTGCGCCACGCTGTCGCGCTGCAGTTCTTTCAACAGGTCGTCTTCGTACTGGCGCGCCAAGGGCTTGCTGCTGCGCAGCAGGATCACCAGGGACTCCGTGGTGACGGCCGATTTCGGGCCGTGACGGAAACCCAGCGGGGTATTGGCCATCGCCATCACGCGCCCACCCGTCAATTCCAGGATTTTCAATGCCGCTTCCTTGGCCAGCGCTTCCAGCGGACCGCTGCCCAGGTAGACCACGCGCTGTACGGGTGTCGAGCCCAGCTCCGCCACGGGCGCCGACCAGTCGCGCAAGGCTTGTTCGCCCAGCTGCGCCAGGGTCTCCAGGCGGGACAAATCCGTGTTCTGGCCCAGTACCGACAGGGCCGCCAGCAGCATACTGCTAAAGCTGCTGGTCATGGCGAAGCCGCGGTCGCAGCTGCCTTCCGGCATCAGCAAGTTATACGTATTGCTGTCATTGGCGCCCTGGCGCGCCAGCTTGCCATCGGCGTTGCAGGTGATGTTCAAAAAGCGCGCGCCGGGCACGACCTGGCGCAGCAGTTCCACGGCCGCCAGGCTTTCCGGGCTGTCGCCGCTGCGGGCAAACGAGACGAGCAGGGTAGGTGCGTCCGCTTCCAGGTACAGCTCGTGGTGCGTCAGCAACGTCGTGGTGGCGATGGCGCGGATCTGCGCGGGCCAGGCCGCATTCAAGGTGTCGACGACGATTTCGCCCACATAGGCCGAGCTGCCGGCGCCCGTCAGGATGACGCGTTGTTGCGGATTGGACAGCGCGTCGCCGAGGAAGGCGGCCAGGCTGGCTTGTTCCTTGCGCAAGATGCCGGCCAGCGCGCGCCAGATGGCCGGCTGGTGGGCGATTTCCTCGGCCGTGTGCAGGCCGCCGATGTCGCGCCAGGTTTGAATGTCACGCTGAAGAAGGGTAGTCATGGAGTGTCAGTAAAGTGTTTGTTGGAGAAAGCATAAATACTAAATTTCGAAAAGTCAAATACGAAAGTAAAACGAAAGTAAATAGTTGCATGGCTTGCGAAATAATGTCGTTTTATCCCCTTTCAATCGTGTTGCAGTGCCGCATGAAACCCAGTGGCGCTGCCGCCTGTCGCTGAAATACGACGATAACGAAAGTATGTCTTGTGACTTTTTGGTGAAACGTAAGAAAAATGCGCCAATTCTGGGCATTTTATTAATAAATTGTCGCTTTATCTTTCTTTTAATTGACGATATTTATTTTTCTTCTTAAAGTATTTCCATCACTTCGATTTTCTGAAAGCCGCCAGATGAAACCTCTCCCGCTTCCCCGCCGCGCCCTTGTCGCCTGTGTCCTCGCCGCCCTCGCCACCTTGGCTGCGCCGGGCGTGCAGGCCGCGCCTGTCGGCAATCTGACCAGCTTGAGTTCCGTGCATGCGGCCGACGTGGCCAAGGGCGAGGCACTGGGCTGGGATCTGCGCAGCGACACGGGCATGCAGTTGCGTGTCAGCCTGCCGCAGGCGGACGTGCTGCGCATTCAGGCGGGCGGCAAGGGGGGCTTGACGGGGCCGGGCGACAAGGCCGCGCCCATCGTCGTGGGACAGCCGGCCGCGCAGGTGGCGTATCAGATCAATGAACAGCCCGAGCATATCCTGATCACTACCGAAGCCCTGAGCCTGCGTATCGACCGCAAGCCCTTGCGCTTTACCCTGTACCGCAAGGGCGACACGGTGCCGCTGTGGCGCGAAGTGCAGCCGCTGTCGCTCGATGACAAGCAGGGCGTGCAAGTGCTATCGAGCCTGCCGGGCGAGCGTTACTTCGGCGGCGGCCAGCAAAATGGCCGCTTCGAATTCAAGGGCAAGCAAGTGCCCGTGTCGTATTCGGGCGGCTGGGAAGAGGGCGACCGGCCGAACCCCGCGCCATTTTTGATGAGTTCACGCGGATGGGGCATGCTGCGCAATACCTGGTCCGACGGGCACTACGATTTGCGCGACAACGAGCAGATCTCGCTGCAGCATGCGGAAGGTCGCTTCGACGCGTATTTCTTTGTCGGCAAGGACCTGCGCGACGTCGTCGCCCGCTACACGGACTTGACGGGCCGCGCGCGCATGCTGCCCCGCTGGGCGCTGGAATACGGCGACGCCGATTGCTACAACGATGGCGACAATGTGAAAAAGCCCGGCTCCGTGCCGAAGGGCTGGACGGATGGCCCGACGGGCAAGACGCCCGACGTGGTGGAGACGGTGGCGCGCCAGTACCGCGAACACGACATGCCGGGCGGCTGGATTTTACCCAACGACGGCTATGGCTGCGGCTACACGAATTTGCCGGAAACGGTGAAGGGCCTGGCCGGCTATGGCTTCCGCACGGGCCTGTGGACGGAAAACGGCGTCGACAAGATCGCCTGGGAAGTGGGCCAGGCGGGCAGCCGCGTGCAAAAGCTGGACGTGGCGTGGACGGGCAAGGGCTATCAGTTCGCCATGGACGCGAACAAGTCCGCCTATGACGGCATCCTGAACAACTCCGACAGCCGCCCGTTCCTGTGGACGGTAATGGGCTGGGCCGGCATCCAGCGCTACGCCGTGGCGTGGACGGGCGACCAGAGCGCCAGCTGGGATTACATCCGCTGGCACATCCCGACCCTGATCGGCTCGGGCCTGTCCGGCCAGGCGTATGCATCCGGCGACGTCGACGCCATCTTCGGCGGCAGCCCGGAAACCTATCTGCGCGACTTGCAGTGGAAAAGCTTTACGCCAGTTTTGATGGGCATGTCCGGCTGGGCTGCGGCCGAGCGCAAGCACCCATGGTGGTTCGAGCAACCGTACCGTGACATCAACCGCCGCTACTTAAAACTCAAGATGCGCCTGACGCCGTATATGTATACGCTGGTGCGCGAAGCGGAGCAATCGGGTGCGCCGCTGGTGCGCGGCCTGATGTGGGATTACCCGCAAGACCCGGCTGCCTACACGGAAGCCTATAAATACCAATTCCTGCTGGGGCGCGACGTGCTGGTGGCCCCTGTCTACCGCAGCCAGGCCGTCAGCGGCGGCTGGCGCAAGGGCATCCACCTGCCACAGGGTACGTGGTACGACTACTGGGATGGCCGCCAGGCCACGGCCGACGCCAAGGGGCGCGACCTCGATATGCAGGTGACGCTCGACAAGCTGCCCGTGTTCGTGCGCGCCGGCGCCATCCTGCCCATGTATCCGGAAATGCTGTACGACGGCCAGAAGCCGAAGGATCAGCTGACCCTCGATATCTACCCGCACGGCGATTCCGACTACACCCTGTATGAAGACGACGGCAACACGCGCCAGTACCAGGGCGGTGCCTTCAGCCAGCAAGTCATCCGCATGCGCCAGGCGGGCGGCGATGTGCAGGTCGATATCGGCGCCGTCGATGGCCAGTACCAGGGCCAGGAAGCGCGCCGCGGCTATGCGCTGCGCATGCTGGCCGGCCAGGCGCCGGCTGCCGTGCGCGCCGGCGAACGGCTGATCGCGGCAGCGGGCGAACGCGCCGCCTACGACATGGCGGTCGAAGGCTGGTATTTCGACGCGGCCGACCGGCAAGGCACCCTGCACGTGAAAGTGGCGGCGCAGGACATCCGCCAGCCTTTGCTGCTGCGGGTCGCCGGTGCGCTGGCCGTGGCTAGAATCGACGCCGACTTCCCCGCCGCCCCCGTGCCGGGCCGCGCCTTGCCGGCCGACGCCATGCAGGTGGTGGCGCGTCCTGCGGAGGAAAGCGGCTATCCGCTGGAAAACGCCTTCGATGGCAAGCCGGAGACGTGGTTCCGCACCGTGCGCAGCCCGTCCGTGAAAAGCGGTCCGCACGAATGGGTGATCGGTTTTACGGAACGCCGCCTGGTCGATGGCATCGAACTGGCGCCGCGTAACGACCAGCACTGGAAGCATGGCCAGGTGCGCGACTATGAAATCTATATCGGCGACAACAACGGCGAGTGGGGCGCGGCGCTTGCGCGCGGCACGCTCAAACTGGAACAGGGTGCGCAGACGATCAACTTCCCCGCTACGGCCGGGCGCTTGCTGCGCTTCCGCGTCATGAGCACGCAAAATCCGGAAGGCGATGGCGCCGCGTCCACCGACCCGATGGTGACGGCGGCGCAAAGTGCGCAGGTGGCGCGCGCGTACGACGCGGCGCTGGCCACCGACGTGGCGCCCGTCACCTTGTCCGAATTTCGCGTGCTCGAGCACCGCGTGGCCGAAGGCGAGGAGGTGCAGCGCTATCTGTCGGACCTGGTGCTGCCGAAGAATATCGGACGCGACCGGCCGGCCGGCAAGGCGGTCGAGATGCGCATGAACGGGCTGTGGTTCCGCAAGGGCCTCGGCGTGGGACCGGCCAGCCGCATCGACTTGCAGCTGGCCGGCAACTGGAATCTGCTGCGCGCCGACCTGGGCGTGGACGATAGCTGCCGCAGCGCGGGCGGCTTGCAATTCCAGGTCTGGAGCGGTGAGCGGCTGCTGTATGACAGCGGCCTGGTCACGGCTCCCGGGGTGGTCAAACCCGAAATCGACGTGCGCGGCCTGAGCCAGCTCAGTTTGCGCACCCTGGGTGCGCGCGGCGCCCACCCGGCCCAGGTCTGCGGTAACTGGGCCAACGCCGTGCTGACCGGCACGGAAGGCGCGACAGTCAAGCCGCGCTAAGCAATCAATCATTTCACTAAAAAAGAGCCCCTCTTCGGACCGGGGAGGGGCTCTTGCAAGCCGACGAAAAAAAATCACTGATAACCACTGATAATAAGGGAGATGGGAATGCACTTGAAAAAACTGATGGCCGCCATGGTGGCGGTAGGGTTGGCGTCGACAGCGCTGGCAGCGGAGGAGGAAAAACTGCAGCGTGTCGAAGTGACGGGGTCCAGCCTGAAGCGGATCAACGCAGAAACGGCGTCGCCGGTACAGGTGATCAATGCCAAGCAGATCGAAAACATGGGCGCGCTCACCTTGCTGCAAGTGCTCGACAACCTGCCTGCCGCCCGCCCGGCGCAGCAGGATTTCCGCTCGATGTTCACGGGGTCCGATGGCGGTTCGCAAGCGAACTTGCGCGGCCTGGGCGCGCAGGGCACCCTGGTGCTCTTGAATGGCCGCCGCCTGTCCTTCTACGGCGCGCCAGCCGGCTTCCAGACCATGTTCGTCAATATCGACGCCATTCCCGCCGCCGCCATCGAACGCATGGAAATTTTGACGGACGGCGCCTCGGCCGTATATGGCTCCGATGCCGTGGCCGGCGTCATCAACGTGATCACCAAAAAATCGTATCAAGGCCTGGAAGCGCGCGCCAATGGCGAGTTTTCGCCCAGCGTGAAAGCCTATGGCGAGCGCCAGGCCAGCGTGCTGTATGGTCTGGGCGACCTGGCCAGCGACGGCTACAACATCTATGGTTCCGTGAACGTTTACCAGCGCGACCGCATCGCCCTGGCCGACACTTATAAGAAGCGTCCCGCGTATTTTTATGCGAATAATCCGAATTTCATCCCGAACATGCGCGTGGGCGTCGGCAGCGAGCCGGGCGTGATGAACCCGGGGACCTTCTTTGTCTTCGACAAGGCGAAGAACAATGCGCGCACCCAGCGCGCCGCGCCCGGCTGCAACACCAGCATCACCGAGGCGTCGGGTAGTCGCTGCGTGTGGAATGCGCTGCCGAACCAGCTCGACACGGGTCCTACCTCGGAGCGCGCCACGGCTTACCTGAGCGGCCGGCTGAAACTGGGAAGTGACATGGAAGCGTTCGCGGAAGGCGCTTTCACCCACATCAAGATGCGCGGCGAGAATGGCCCGTCCAGCTTCAACAGCGGCAGCACGAACAACTGGTTCGCGCGCAATACGGGCAATACCCTGAACACGTTTGCCACGCCTTTCCTGAGCCCCAACAACGTCTACCTGAAGGGCAAGCTCGATGCCGACATGCAGGCCAAGATGGGCGGCGCGGCCGGCTTGAATTACCTGCTGCAGGATGCACAAGGCCACTTCGGCCAGAAAAATGTCGATGAAAACTACCGCGCGCTCGTCGGCCTGCGCGGCAGCATCGGCGGTGGCTGGGATTTTGAAACGGCGCTCAGCGTGGCGGGTAGCCATTCGACCCTGTTCCAGACGGCGAACATCAACATCAAGGGCTTCGAGCAGGCGTTTGGCCCGTTCACGAAAGACCCCGTCAGCGGCCGCACGTATATCTCGGACAATCCCGCCTACAAGTTCGGCGAAATCAGTGACGCCAACGCGGCGCTCCTGCGTGCCGCCTACCCGACCTTCGCCATCGAATCCTGGACCAAGCTGATGACCTGGGACGCGAAGGTCGAAGGTACCCTGTTCAAGCTGGGCGAACGCGAAGTGCGCGCCGCCGTGGGCACCAACATCATGCGCGAGAGCTTTCTCACGCCCGGCAACGCCGATGCCGCGAATGGCCTGATCACGCAGCAGGGCGGTTCCTGGTTTGATGGCAAGCGCACCATCGCCGCCGTGTTTGGCGAAGTGGTGGTGCCGCTTTCCGACACCCTGGAAGTCAATGCGGCCGCGCGCCTGGACAAATATCCGCATTTCGCCGCCAACCTGGCGCCCAAGCTGGGCGTGATCTGGCGCGCGCGGCCCGACCTGATGCTGCGCGGGACGTATTCGGAAGGCTTCCGCGCGCCCAACCTGGCCGAATCGGGCACGGGCGGCGTCTTTGCGCAGGTGGGCGGCATCCGCGACACGGTGCGCTGCGATGAAACGAATGCCATGGCGCGTGCCTTGCTAAAGTCAAAGGTGGCGACGGATGCGGACCTGGGCAAGAGCCTGCTCAATTCAAATTGCTCGACGACGGTGGGCGGCCTGACGCCGCCGAACCAGAACCTGCGTCCGGAAAAGGCCAAGATTTCCACCGTGGGCCTGGTGCTGCAGCCGGCCAAGGACGTGAGCATTTCCATCGATTACTGGTTCATCAACCGCCGCGACGAAATCGTGCGCCAGGACTTCAACGAGCTGTTTACGGAACTGGTGGACAAGCACGGTCCGACCCTGGCCGGCACGCCTAACGCCATCCGCAACGACCTGACCGATACGGACCGGGCCAACGTGGCGGCGGTGGCGGCCATGTGCGCCAATCCCGCCAATGCCGGCGTGTGCGCGGGCGGCGTGCCGCGCTACTCGGTGGGCAACCTGGGCGGCTTGATCAACTCGTATTCGAACCGCGGCCGCACCCTGATGGACGGCGTGGACATCGATGCGCGCACGCGCTTTGCGCTCGGTGACTGGGGCAAGCTGAGCACCGGCATCGCCGCTACCATCCGCAAGCGCGATACCCATGACAGCGAAGACGGCAGCGACATCAAGGGCAATACCGTCGGCTACTACGATTCGCCGCGCTACCGCGCCACCGTGAATGCCGACTGGAGCTACCGCAACTTCGTCAGCAGCGTGTTCGTCAACTACTCGGGCAAGACGCGGTGGGCGTATGGTCCCTGGGACAAGGACAACACGCCGGAGAACTGCACCGCCGCCTCGGTATCGCTGCCGGCCGGCCAGTGCAAGGGTGCGCCGTCGTACACCACGGTGAACCTGGCCTTCAGCTGGAAGCCTGTCAAGAACCTGGACGTGGGCCTGAACGTGAAAAACGCGTTCAACAAGCGGCCGTACTACGACCCGAATGGCTGGGAAGGCTACAACCATAGCCAGGACCTGTTCGGCCGCCAGTTTGCGCTCTCGGCCAGCTACAAGTTCTTTTAATACGTGACCTTGCCCCGGCCCGCCAGCCAGCATGGTGGCGGGCCGGGGTATTGCCATGGAAAAGAAAAGACAATATTCCGAAATATGTAATACGAAAGATAAACGTAAGTGAAAGCAGATCATCAGGCCTGCTTTCGCGTTTTTCTCGCCGGATTTTTGGGCCGTTTCACCATTCCCGCTCACCTCCCTGCCGACGTGTGTATCTGTCACACCACGATAACGAAAGTCATATGTCGCGTCAGTCATTAATGCGAAAGATAAATCGCGTTTATTCACGCGGTTGAGCGATAAATTTGCGTTATAACTTTCTTTTTGTTGACGATACTTATTTTTCTTTTTAAAGTAATCCCAAGAAAACGAAAATCAGCCGATACGGACTGATTTCCCGGAAGGTGCGGCTGTCTGGCGCTACCTTCCGACGACCACCATAAAAATGGCGCCCCCCGATTCCGCCCCGGAGCGGGGAGGACGCGTATAACCCTCGATATAGACGGAGAGACAGCATGCATACCACCCGACTCAAATTGCGCGACATCAGCCGCGCCGCCGCGATCGTGATCGCACTGGCGGCCGGCGTGCCAGGCCAGGCCTGGGCACAGTCGAACGCCACCAGTACCATTTTCGGTGAAGTGAGCGCACCGGCCGGCGCCACCGTGGTGCTGGAAAACCTGGCGACGGGCGTGCGGCGCAGCCTGACGCCCGATACGTCGGGCCGCTATGTGGCCAACTCCATGCCGCCAGGCCGCTATGCGGTGCGCGTGCTGCGTGCCGGTTCGGTGGAAGCGTCGCAGGAAGTCGAAGCCCTGATCGGCGCCGGTGCGGAAGCGAACTTCGGTCCGGCCAGCGTGGCCGGTTCCGTGGGCCAGGAGCAAACCGTCGTGGTGAAAGCGTCGCGCAACACGATCGATGTGTCGAACACGAACAATGGCGTGATCTTCACGGCCAAGGAATTGAAAGCGCTGCCGGTCGGGAATGATGTGGCTTCCATCGTGCAGCTGACGCCGGGCGTGGCGCGCGGCACCAACAGCGTGTATGGCAATGCGCCGTCGATCGGCGGCTCGGGCCAGTCGGAAAACGCGTTCTACGTCAATGGCTTCCCCATCACCAACCTCCTGACACAGGTGGGCGCGTCGGAGCTGCCGTTTGGCGCGATCTCCAACCTGCAGGTGCTGTCGGGCGGCTATGGTTCGGAATTTGGCCGCTCCACTGGCGGCGTGATCAACATCACTACCAAGAGCGGTGGCAACAAGGTCGAATTCGGCGGCAAGGTCTCCATCATCCCCCGTTCGCTGAAGGGCACAACGGAAAACCGGTATTACCCGAACACGGGCGCCAATCCGAAGACCGATGGCACCTTGAAGTACTGGAATCGCGATAACGGCAGCACCAGCAAGGTCGTCGGCTTGTACGGCAGCGGGCCGCTGATCCAGAACAAGCTGTTCGCCTTCGTGGCGCTGGAACAGACGCGCACGGACGGCGGCGCCGTCGCCGGTGCGCGCGACGACCTGGTGGACAAGGTGTTGCCGAACGGCTGGCGCGAAAGCAAGAGCAAGGTTGACCGCATGATGGCCAAGCTGGACTACAACCTGACGGACGACCATCACTTTGAATATACCAAGCTGTATGACCGCACGACAACGGATAGCCAGAGCTATGGCTTCGACTATGCCACCTTGAAACGCAACAACGTGCCTGGCGGCGGCAGCGAGACCACCATCAACTGCTGCGGCTCGTCGGCTGCGCCGGGCGCGAATGTCGACATCTTCAAGTACACGGGCTACCTGACGGATAACCTGACGGTGACGGCCATGATGGGGCAGTCGCGCACTTCGCACCGCCGTACCCCGGATGGCTACAATCCGCTGCTGGCGCAAACGTCGTCGAATGAATCGACCCAGGTGCCTGGCCTGACGTACACCAATCCGCAAACGGTGACGGGGACCCTGGTCGATCCGTCGTCGGAAGACCGCCAGAAAGCCAAGCGCCTGGACCTCGAATACAAGCTGGGCAAGCACTCGCTGCGCGGCGGCATCGACCGCATCGACGTGGAATCGAAGGTGGGCCTGAGCCTGGCCGGCGGCTACCGCTGGAACTACCAGCGGGCCCCGAATCCGAATCTGCCGATCAACGGCGCGTTTGAAACGCCGTACCAGGGCGACGGCTACGGCAAGCAGGGCTATTACGTCAGCAAGGAACTGAACGCCAACCTGGCGCGTCCGACCAGCGTGCAATCGGCGCAGTACATCCAGGATCACTATCAGGTCACGGAGCGGGTACTGCTGGACCTGGGCCTGCGCCGCGAACAGTTCACCAACTACAGCAGCGATGGCGTGGCCTTCATTTCGCAGCGCAACATGATCGCCCCGCGCCTGGGCGCCACCTGGGATTACCTGGGCGACGGCAGCCTGAAATTCTTCGCCAACGGCGGCCGCTACCACCTGCCGGTGCCATCGAATTTGTCGAGCAACATGGCCAGCCCCTTCCTGGCCACCAGCGAGATGTTCACCTACACGGGCGTCGATCCCGTCACGGGCGCGCCGACGGGCCTGCATGCGATCAGCAAGCCGTATTCGGCCAACAATGCGTATGGCCAGAGCCGCGATGCGCGCGAAGTGACGGCCGTTGGCCTGAAACCGCTGTCGCAGGATGAATTCTCGCTGGGCTTCGAACGCGCCCTGAGCAAGAAGCTGGTGGTGGGCGCCAGCGTCCTGTACCGCAAGCTGAACGACACCAACGACGACAGCTGCGACGCGCGTCCGCTGCAAGCCTGGGCCACGCGCAACAGCGTCGATACGGCTAACTGGAGCGGCTTCCAGTGCGCCATCATCAATCCGGGCCGCGACAACAGCCTGATGGTGGACTTTGACGATGGCAAGGGCCTGCGCCGCGTGGATATATCGGCGGCAGAGTGGGGCAACCCGCTGCCATCGCGCACCTACCGCGCCCTGAACATGTTCGTCGAGCACCCGTACACGAACGGCTGGTACGGCAAGCTGACCTACACCTTGTCCGGCTTGAAGGGCAATATGGAAGGCCAGACGGACAGCATCGGCGGCGGCGACGTGGGCCTGACGGTCAGCGACGACCACAAGGAACTGATGTACAACGCGTATGGCTATCTGCCGGGCGACCACCGCCACGCTTTCAAGGCCTACGGCTTCATGCAGGTCATCCCGGACGTGATGGTGGGCGCCAACCTGTCGCTGATCTCGGGCGCGCCGCGCAACTGCATCGGCGCGCTGCCCGATAACCTGAAGTTCGAGGGCAATTACGGCGATTCCTACTTCTATTGCAACGGCAAGCCGGCGCCGCGCGGCAGCCAGGGCCGCCTGCCATGGCAAGCCCAGCTGGACATGAATGTGGCCTATACTCCCAGCGCCGTCAAAGGCCTGAGCCTGAAAGTGGACGTGTTCAACGTCTTCAACAGCCAGACCGTCACCCGCTATACCGAAACGCGCGAAGACCATGGCGCCATCTCCCGCAATTACCTGCAGGTCGATGGACGCACGGCGCCGCGTTCCGTGCGCTTTACGGCTGAATATTCCTATTAAACTGCAGCCGGCCTGCCGCGCGGCGGGCCGGTGACGATCCTTACCAACGGAAGCGAGAAGAGACCAATGACGACACAAATCAATCGACGCAATTTCCTGTCCGCCAGCGCAGCGCTGGCCGGTGGTGCCATGGCCGGCAGCGCCTTGCTGCCTGGCGCGGCCAACGCCGCAACGGCCACCGGCCGCGACAAGGTTCGCCTGGGCCTGATCGGCACGGGCATGCGCGGCCAGGTGCTGCTGGCCGAACTGGTGCGCCGCGATGACGTGGAAGTGGTCGCGCTGTGCGATATCGAACCCATCATGCTGAAACACGCGCTGGGCCAGGTGGCGAAAGCCGGCAAGCCGCGTCCGCGCACGTATGGCGAAGACCGCGACCAGAAAGCCTACCAGCGCATGCTGGACGCGGGCGGCCTCGATGGCGTGATCATCGCCACGCCGTGGGAATTCCACGCGCCCATGGCGATCGCCGCGATGCAGGCGAAGATCGCAGTCGGTTGCGAAGTGGTGGCCGGCATTACCCTGCAAGACCACTGGGATGTGCTCAATACCCAGCTGAAGACGGGTACGCCATACATGTTGCTGGAAAACGTATGCTACCGCCGCGACGTGATGGCTGCGCTGCAGATGGTGCGCGCAGGCCTGTTCGGCGAACTGCTGCACCTGCAGGGCGGCTACCAGCATGACCTGCGCGCCGTCAAATTCAACAGCGGCAATCCGGCCAAGCCGTATGGCGGCGGCGTGGAATTCGGCGAAAAGGGCTGGTCGGAAGCCCATTGGCGCACGCAGCACTCGGTCGAGCGCAATGGCGAACTGTATCCAAGCCACGGCATCGGCCCGTGCGCCATGTACACGAACATCAACCGCGGCAACCGTTTTACGCGCATCAACGCCTTTGCCACCAAGGCGCGCGGCTTGCACGACTACATCGTCAAGCAGCCGGGCGGCGCGCAACATGCGAACGCCAAGGTGAAATTCAAGCTGGGCGACGTGGTCACCACCACGCTGGCGTGCGAGAACGGTGAAACCATCATCCTGCAGCACGATACGAGCCTGCCGCGCCCGTATTCGCTGGGCTTCCGCGTGCAAGGCACGGACGGCCTGTGGATGGACTTGAATAATTCGATTCATATCGAAGGCGTCAGCAAGCCGCACCAGTGGGACGATTTCAAGGCTTACCAGGACAAGTATGAGCACCCGCTCTGGCGCAAATACGCGGCGCAAGCCGAAGGCGCGGGCCACGGCGGCATGGACTTCTTCGTCATCCACGCCTTTGTCGAAGCATTGAAGGCCAATGCGCCGATGCCGATCGATATCTACGACGCCGTGACGTGGAGCGCCATCACGCCGTTGTCCGAGCAATCGATCGCCGCCAACTTCCAGACCCTGGACTTCCCCGACTTCACGGGCGGGCAGTGGAAAGCGCGCAAGCCGATCTTCGCCCTCGACGGCAAGTACTAAGGCTTCACAACCCGCTACCGCGCCTGCCGCCGTAGCGGGTTTTTTCCATGTCAGGAGACGTTGATGAAACACACAAGTTCATTGTTCTGCGCAGTCCTTCCCGCCATGCCTTTACTGGTCACCTGCGTGGCCGCCTGCGTGGCCGCACCCATGGCGTGCGCGACGCCCGCCAGCGTGGAACTGGCCGGCAATGCCTTCATCACCAGTGCAGACAAGGGCGCCGTCATCGGCGAGCATGGCCTGACCGGCTGGAGCAATCCCGCTACCGTCGCCAGCACGTATTTCCGCGTGGCGGAAGCAGGTCCCGTCCAGGTGGCGTTTGACGCCAGCCTGGCCGATGGCGGCAACAGCACCATCCGCGTGAAGATCAACGGCACGCCGTTCGACGTCAAACTGGCCGGCAAGGCCCGCAAGACCTATGCCGTGGGCACGGTGAACGTGCCGGCGGCCGGCTATGTGAAGGTGGACCTGCAGGGAATCTCGCGCGCTAAGGCCACCTTCGGCGACGTTTCGGCGCTGAAGGTGACGGCCGGTGCCACGCTGAACTATGCCAACGACCCGGCCAATTACTACTGGTCGCGGCGCGGGCCGTCCGTGCACATGGGCTATACGGTGCCGGCCAATACCGAGTATTTTTATAACGAGATGACGATACCCGTGGGCCAGGACGCCATCGGTTCCTACTTCATGGCCAACGGCTTCGGCCAGGGCTACATGGGCATCCAGGTGAAATCACCGAGCGAGCGCTGGATATTGTTTTCCGTGTGGGACGCCGAGAATGGCGCGAAGACCACCCTGGTCAGCAAGGGTGAGGGCGTCATCGACAACGCATTTGGCGGCGAGGGCACGGGTGGGCAAACCTACCTTTCATATAATTGGGTGGCTGGCACCACGTACCGCTTCATCACGCGCGCGCGGCCCGACGGCAAGGGCGGCAGCGATTATTCGGCCTGGTTCTTCGCGCCCGAGACGGGCAAGTGGCGCTATATCGCCACCTGGAAGCGGCCGGCGATTTCCACGTATCTGACGCGCGTGCATTCCTTCCTCGAGAACTTCATCGATACCCTGGGCCACACGGAGCGCCGCGTCCAGTTCGGCAACCAGTGGGCAAGGAATGCATCGGGCACCTGGTCGGAAGTGACGGCAGGGCGCTACACGGGCGACGCCACGGCCACCAACGCGCAGCGCATGGATTACGCGGGCGGCCTGGAAAACGGCAAGTTCTATCTGCGTAACGGTGGCTTCTTCGCCGAGTACGTGAAAACCGGCCAGAATTTCACGCGCCCGGCCACGGGGCAGGCGCCGGCAGTCGATGTGACGGCCTTGCCGATGCAGTAGGCGCTGGTCCTCAGCCCGGCTGCTTGCGCCGCAGTACCGCCTGGATATAGAATGCGAATCATTATTATTTGCGAACCAGGGAGGTTGCGACGTGTCGGCTGCCCAACCCGGCGTCCACCAGGAGGTGGGTAGCCTGTATTACGAACACCATCGGTGGCTGCAAGGCTGGCTCAGGCACAAGTTGGGTAACGCCTTTGACGCGGCCGACGTGGCGCACGACACTTTCATGCGCCTGCTCAATCGCGACGAGGCCATCGCCGCGCGCGAGCCGCGGGCCTTCCTGACGACGGTGGCCAAGGGCGTGCTGGGCAATCTGTACCGCCGCCGCGACCTGGAAGCGGCGTACCTGGACACCCTGGCCAGCCTGCCGGCGCAGCATGCGCCCGATCCCGAAGCGCAGGCGATTTTGCTCGAAGCCCTGTTCGACATCGACTGCCGCCTCGATGGCCTGGCGCCGGCCGTGCGTCGCGCGTTTCTGCTGTCGCAGCTCGATGGCATGCCGCAGGCGGCCATCGCGCTGGAATTGAATATCTCGCTGGCCACCGTGCAGCGCTACCTGGTGAAAGCCATGCATCAGTGTTTCTTTTCTCCTCCGGCGCCGTGATGGGCGCCTCCAAGCCGGAAGCGGCCAGCCTGCAGGCGGTCGAATGGCTGGTGCGCCTGCAGGCCGGCGATGCCACGCTGGAAGTGGAGCAGGCCTGGCGCGCCTGGCGCGACAGCGACCCGGAACATGAGCAAGCCTGGCTGCACGTGGAAGGCTGCATGGCGCGCATGCGTTCCTTGCCCGCGCCGCTGGCGCATGGCACCCTGGCGCGCAAACCGATCCATGCGCAGGCCAATGCCGCGCGCCGGCAGTCGCTCAAGCTGCTGGCGCTGCTGGCCGTGGGCGGCGGTGCCTGGCTGGCGGGCGGCGATGAGCAGGCGCGCTTCTGGCTGGCCGATTACCGCACCGGCACGGGTGAATTGCGCCACATCGTGCTGGCAGACGGCACGCGCATCGCGCTCAATACGGCGTCCAGCATCGACGTGCGCTATGACGCGCGCCAGCGCCTGGTGACGTTGTTACAGGGCGAGATCATGGTCAGCACGGCGCGCGATCCGGCAGGTAGGCCTTTTATTGTGCAGACGGCCCAGGGCCGGTTGCAACCGGTGGGGACGCGCTTTGCCGTGCGCGCCGGTGGCGAAGTCACGCGCCTGGGCGTGTTCGCGGGCGCGGTCGACGTCATGCCAAGGCTGGCGCCCGGCGCCGTGCAAAGGCTGCACCCCGGCCAGCAAAC
Source organism: Janthinobacterium sp. 78 (assembly GCF_003096775.1). NCBI lineage: Bacteria > Pseudomonadati > Pseudomonadota > Betaproteobacteria > Burkholderiales > Oxalobacteraceae > Janthinobacterium > Janthinobacterium sp. 78. The sequence continues at coordinate 3,124,766 of NZ_QENT01000001.1, forward strand.
GATGTTCACGGCGAAACGCATGGGGGCAATCGAGGCCTTGCCTGCCGGCGCGGATGCCTGGACGACGGGCATGCTGGTGGCGCACGATATGCCGCTGGCCGATTTTATCGGTGAACTGGCGCGCTATCGCCATGGTCGCCTGGCTTGCGATCCGGCCATCGCCCATCTGCGCGTGTCGGGCATCTACCCGCTGGCCGATACGGGGCAGGTGCTGGACATGCTGACGCGCACCTTGCCCGTCGACGTGCGCCAGAGCACGCGCTTCTGGGTGAGCGTGGTGCCGCGGCGGCAGCATCCATAATTATTTTCTGAAAAACTGAGGGGTTTTTGATTTTCGCGTGACATGGCAAGTGAACCCTTCATTCACTTTCAGGAAACCAGTCCGCATGCCCAGCACAACACCCATTTACGCTTCTTCCGCTTCCACCGTATGCCGCCGCAGTGTGGCGGCGCTGGCCGTCAGCCAGGCCCTGTGGCTGCTCGCCGCCGGCGGCGCCTCCATCCTGGCTCCTGCCGCGCAGGCCGCCAATGCGGCGCGCATGCCCATAGCGATACCTGCCGGCACCCTGGAACTGGTACTGGTGCGCTTCGGTCAGCAGACGGGCACCATGCTTTCTTACCAGGCCGCCGCCTTGGCGGGCAAGCGCAGCGCCGGCCTGACGGGCAGCTACAGCGTGCCTGAAGCGCTGGGCGCCATCGTCGCCGGCTCGGGCTTGCGTGCCGTGCCGCAGGCGAATGGCGGCTATGTGCTCGACGTGGCGCCCGCAGATGGCGGCCAGACCATGCCCGAGATGAAGGTCAGTGCCAGCTTTGATGCGAACGGCGCGACGGAAGGCAGCGGCGCCTATACGACGCAGACCATGCGCTCGGCCACGCGCCTGGGCTTGTCCGTGCGCGAGACGCCGCAAGCCGTCAGCGTGGTCACGCGCCAGCAGATGGATGACCAGAATCTGCAAACGGTGGAAGAGGTGCTGCAAAACGCGGCCGGCATCGCCATCAACCGCTATGACAGTGATCGTACCTCGTTTTTTGCACGCGGCTTTTCCATCGCCAGCTACCAGTACGACGGTATCCCCACCACGGTCGACAATGCCTACAACGTGGGCGACAGCACGCTGGACATGACGGCCTACGACAGGGTCGAGATCGTGCGCGGCGCCACCGGCCTGCTGACGGGCGCGGGCGAACCGTCGGCCACCATCAACCTGGTGCGCAAGCGCGCCTCGTCGACGCAGCTGGCCGGTGCGGCGTCCCTGAGCCTGGGTTCCTGGAACCATGCGCGCGCCAGCGCCGACCTGTCCACACCGTTGACTGCGGATGGCAAGGTGCGCGGCCGTGTCGTGGCCAGCTATCAGGACAGCGAATCGTATGTGGATCTGTACCACGGCAAGAAGGCCATGGCCTACGCCACCGTGGAAGCGGACCTGGCGCCCGGCAGCGTGCTGATCGCCGGCTATGAATACCAGGATAACCGCCCGCGCGGCGGCATGTATGGCGGCTTGCCGCTGTGGTATGCGGATGGAGAACGGGCCACCTTGTCCCGCTCGGCCACCACGGCCACCACCTGGAGCCGCTGGTTCAGCAGCAGCCAGACGGCTTTCTTGCGCCTGGAGCAAAGCCTGGGCAGCGGCTGGAATCTGACGGCCATGCTGAATCACGGCTGGGGCGATTATTCGGCGGCCGAGCTCTTCGCCAATACCTGGCCGGACAAGGCCACGGGGCAGGGCGTGACGGGTTACTCCGGCTTTTACTCGGGCACGCGGCGCCAGGACAGCGTCGACGCCTATGTCCAGGGGCCGCTGCAACTGCTGGGGCGCACGCACGACCTGGCGTTCGGTGTCTCGGGCAGCAAGCAGTTTTCCAGCAATCCGGGCATCGCCGGTGGCAGCGTCGACTACGGCAATTTCCATCAATGGCAGGGCGTGACGCCGGAACCGGACTGGAATAACCCGAATTTCTCGCGCTGGAAGCTGCTCGACACGGTGCAGCAGCGCGGCATCTATGGCACGGCGCGCTTTTCGCTGGCCGACCCCTTGAAACTGATCGTCGGCGCGCGCTACAGCCGCTACAAGGCCGATCACGTCGATGACTGGGGCGGCAGCTACGCCTATGCCAAGCATGCCGTCACGCCGTATGCGGGGCTGGTATGGGATATCGACGCGCGGCATGCGCTGTACACCAGCTACAGCAAGATCTTCAAGCCGCAGGGCTACCAGGACCGGTTTGGCCGCTACCTCGATCCCGTGCAGGGCAAGAATGTGGAAGCGGGCGTGAAGGGCGAGTATTTTGGCGGCAAACTCAATGCGGCACTGGCCGTGTTCCGCATCGCGCAGGATGGCCTGGCGCAGGAAGACACGGGCCATTTTGTCGGCAATTCGCTGACGCAGGCGTATTTCGCGGCCTCGGGCACCACCAGCAAGGGTGTGGAACTGGACGTCTCGGGTGAACTGGCCAAGGGCTGGAACGTATCGGCCAGCGTGTCGCACGCGGCGGCTGAGGACAACACGGGCGCGCGCCTGAACAGCTATGTGCCGCAGACCCTGGCGCGCGTGTTTTCCACGTATCAGCTGCGTGGCGACTGGCGCGCCTTGTCCGTGGGCGGCGGCGTGAACTGGCAGAGCGGCGCCTACCGCGATGCCACGGGGCCGAACGGTGTCGAACGCGTGGCGCAGGGCGGCTATGCCGTGGCCAGCCTGATGGCCAAATATGCGCTGTCGCGCCAGCTGTCGCTGCAGGCAAACGTCAACAACCTGTTCGACAAGCATTACTACAGCCAGCTTGGCATGTACAACCAGGCGTATTGGGGTGCGCCGCGCAATGCCAGCGTCACCCTGCGCTACATTTTCTGATGCATCAGAGCGGCCAGGCCTGTTTGGTGACGGCCACGGCGACGATGTAACCGAAGACCAGCACGGCGAGCGCGAAGGCGGCGCCGCGCACGGCCGGCGTCTTGCCGAGTTTCAGTGCGATGGTGCCCAGCACGATGTAGGCCACCAGCGCGCACAGCTTGGCGGCCAGCCAGGGCTGGCTGCCCGGCGACTGGCCGCTCCACACGGCCAGGGCGATGGCGCTGGCCAGCAGGGCCGTGTCGATCAGGTGCGGCAGGATTTTTACCCAGCGCTGCTGCAAGGCGGGCGAGGCGCGCAGCATCCAGGCGCCGCGCAAGAGGAAAAGACAGCCGCTGGCGGCGGCGCAAGCCATGTGGAAGTGCTTGAGGCTCAGATAATCCATGCGTGATGTGATGGGCGTTGATTGACGATGGCGCCAGCATAGCCGCCTTTGGCGTCCTGCGCCATACGCCGTCGGGAGGACGCGCAATCAGCGGCACCATTTCATGTACACCAGCTCCGGGTCGCCCTCGTCGAGATGGTCGATCTGGCCGCTGCGCACGAAGCCCGCGCTGGCGAACAGCCGTTGCGCGGCGCCGTTGGACTGGTTCGTCGAGGTGAACAGCTTCTCAGTCTGGCACGCGGCTTCGGCGGCGGCCAGCAGGCGCAAGCCCACGCCGCGCCGCTGCTGGCCGGGAGCGACCACCACCAGCGAGACGAAGCCGTAGCCGAAGAAGTCGTCGTGCGTGAGCACATAGCCAGCCACCTGCCCATTGCCGATGGCCACCTGGCAGTGCCCTTTGCCGACGGCGGCGCGCACGGCATCGCCACGCTCCGGGTGCGCCTGCGCATATTCGTCGCAGGCCAGCATGGCTGCCACGTCGCCATGCCCGGCCATACGGGTGACGATTTCATCTGCTTCCGTTCTGTTCTCCATGCCGCTCCCTGTTGTGCCGGTTCCGAGTGTGCCAAAAATACCTGCGTTTGTAAAACGCCCGCCATCCAGCCTAGGTTCGGGTACCTGTTTCTAGTCACTTTTGCCGATACGGCTATCCAGATTGCCTTTCCAGAATCACCCTGTGGCCGATAGTGCCTTTCGCCTCTGCCACGTAAGCTGGTCGGGACGGCTGGCCAGACGGCCAGTGCATTCATGGAGAAACATCGTGGCTACCCTAGATGGCACTAAGAACAACAGTAGTAACAAGGCAGTCGAACCCGGCATGCGGCGCAAGCAGTTTTCCGTGCTGGTCAGCAGTACCTTCGCGTTTACCATCTGCTTTGCAGTCTGGATGATGTTTGCCGTACTGGGCATCCCCATCAAGACCAGCCTGGGCTTGACTGAAACGCAATTCGGCCTGCTGGCCGCCATGCCCGTGCTGACGGGCTCTCTCGTGCGCGTGCCGCTGGGCATCTGGACCGACAAATACGGCGGACGCCGCGTCTTCTTTTGGCTGATGCTGGCCAGCGTGGTGCCGATCTACCTGATTTCCTACGCCACCGCCTACTGGCACTTCCTCGTGCTGGGCATGTTCGTGGGCCTGGCGGGCGGCTCGTTTTCCGTCGGCACGCCGTATGTGGCGCGCTGGTATGAAAAAGAGCGCCGCGGCCTGGCGATGGGCATCTTCGGCGCTGGTAACTCCGGTTCCGCGCTGACCAAGTTCGTCGCGCCGGGCATCGTCGCCGCCTTCGGCTGGCAAATGCTGCCGAAGGTGTATGCGGTGGCCATGCTGGCCACGGCCATCATCTTCTGGCTGTTTTCGTACACGGACAAATCGCACCTGGCGCCATCGGGCGAAAGTTTTTCGGCGCAGATGAAGGTGCTGAAAGACCCCCGCGTGTGGCGCTACTGCCAGTACTACTCGGTGGTGTTTGGCGGCTATGTGGCGCTGGCGCTGTGGATGACGAAGTACTACGTGGCCGAATACGGTTTTGATTTGAAGCACGCTGCGCTGCTGGCGGCCTGCTTCTCGCTGCCGGGCGGCGTGCTGCGTGCGTTTGGCGGCTGGATCTCGGACAAATACGGTGCGGCGAAAGTGACCTGGGCCGTGATGTGGGTGTGCTGGGTGTGCTTCTTCCTGCTGTCGTATCCGCAAACGCAGATGGTGATCGAGACCGTCACGGGGCCGCTGGCCATCCATATCGGCCTGTCGCCGCTGTGGTTCACCGCGCTGCTGTTTATCGTCGGCATCGCCATGGCCGTGGGCAAGGCGTCCGTCTTCAAGTTTATCGGCGATGATTTTTCCGACAACATCGGCGCCGTTTCGGGCGTGGTGGGCCTGGCCGGCGGTCTCGGTGGCTTCATCCTGCCCGTGATGTTCGGCGCCCTGGTGGACTTCACCGGCGTGCGTTCGAGCGCCTTCATGCTGTTGTACGGCACCGTCTGCGTTTCCCTCGTCTGGATGTATTTCTCGTTCAAGCCGCTGCGTGCGGCACCAACTACTCAACCTGCAGGAGTTAAAGCATGAGCCGCTATATGATCAATACCTGGGAGCCGGAAAGCCCCAGCTTCTGGCAAAACACGGGCAAGTCCACGGCCGCGCGCAATCTGTGGATCTCGATTCCCGCGCTGCTGCTGGCGTTCGCCGTGTGGATGGTGTGGAGCGTGGTGGTGGTCAACCTGCCCAACATCGGTTTCACCTACAGTAACAACCAGCTGTTCTGGCTGACGGCCTTGCCGGGCCTGTCCGGCGCCACCTTGCGCATCTTTTATTCGTTCATGGTGCCGATTTTCGGCGGCCGCCGTTGGACGGCCATTTCCACCGGCTCGCTGCTGATTCCCGCCATCGGCATCGGCCTGGCCGTGCAGGATGTGAATACGGGCTATCCGACCATGCTGATTCTGGCCCTGCTGTGCGGCTTCGGCGGCGGCAATTTCGCCTCGTCGATGGCCAACATCAGCTTTTTCTATCCGAAGGCGAGCAAGGGCTTCGCGCTGGGCATGAATGCGGGCCTGGGCAATCTGGGCGTGTCGGTGGTGCAGTTCGTCGTGCCGCTGGTGATCACGTTTGCCGTCTTCGGCGCCTGGGGCGGCGATTCGCTGACCTGGGTCAAGAATGGCGTGAGCAAGGACATGTGGCTGCAAAACGCGGGCTTCATCTGGGTGCCGTTCATCGCGCTGTCGACCTTGCTGGCCTGGTTCGGCATGAATGACCTGGCCTCGGCCAAGGCTTCGTTTTCCGAGCAGGCCGTGATCTTCAAGCGCAAGCACAACTGGCTCATGTGCTGGCTGTACACGGGCACCTTCGGCTCCTTCATCGGTTATTCGGCCGCGTTTCCCCTGCTAATCAAGATCCAGTTCCCCGATGTCAACCCGCTCGATTACGCTTTCCTCGGCCCTCTGGTCGGTGCGCTGGCGCGCGTGGCCGGCGGCGTGATTTCCGATAAACTGGGCGGCGCCCGCGTCACCCTGTGGTCCTTCCTGCTGATGATAGGCGCCGTGCTGGGCGTGCTGTACTTCATGCCGCAAGCCGGTGCAGGCGGTAGCTTCAGCGGCTTCTTCTGGATGTTCATGCTGCTGTTCGCCGGCACGGGCATCGGCAATGCGTCGACCTTCCGCATGATCCCCGTGATCTTCTTGACGGAGCACCAGCGCGCGGCCGCCGGCAAGGGCAAGGCGGCGCAGGAGCAAGCCATCGTCGACGCCAACAAGGAAGGCGCGGCAGTCCTGGGCTTCACGTCGGCCGTGGCGGCCTACGGCGCCTTCTTCATCCCGAAAAGCTATGGCACCTCGATTGCGCTGACGGGCAGCCCCGACGCGGCCCTGTGGTGCTTCATCGGCTTTTATGTCAGCTGCATCGCGATCACCTGGTGGTGCTATGCGCGCAAGAATGCGCCGATGCCTTGCTAAAGTTGGAATGTCTGGCAAGTCGTTCTTGCCAGACGTTGAAGAAATGAGAGTATGTCATGGAAGAACTGGAAAAATTCGTCAACGGCTTCAGCCTGTTTCAGCAGCAGTACTTCAGCGAGCCGCAGACCTTGTACGACAGCCTGCGCGACGGGCAGCGTCCCACGACCTTGCTGATCGGCTGCTGCGATTCGCGCGTCGACCCCATGCTGCTGACGGGCAGCGACCCGGGTGACATGTTCGTGGTGCGCAATATCGCCAACCTGGTGCCGCCGTGTACCCCGGACGCGCCGCCCGGCGTCAGCTCGGCCATCGAGTTCGCCGTCTGCAAGCTCGAAGTGGCCAGGGTCATCGTGCTCGGTCATGCGCGCTGCGGCGGCATCCGCGCGCTGCTGGAACCGCAGCCGCGCGCGGAAGGGCAGGAAACGGACTTCGTGGGACAGTGGATGCGCATCGCCGAACCGGTGGCGCAGCGCGTGCGGCGCGAGCTGGCGCACCGCTCGTCGGAAGAACAGCACCATGCGTGCGAGCTGGCCAGCATATTGCAGTCGCTGGACAACCTGCTGACCTATCCCTGGCTGAAGCGCCGGGTGGAGCAGGGAGTGTTGAAATTGCATGGCTGGTATTTCGACATCGACAGCGGCGCCCTGATGGCGTATTCGGCGCGCCAGCAGCAGTTTTTGCCGCTCGTCTGCCCAATTGAACGGGCGCGCCATTTGCATGAGCGCCCGTGGCCGGATGCGGGCAGGTAATCCGAAACGTGCCGCCAACAATGTGTCGGATTACGCTACGCTAATCCGACCTACGTCGCTGTTGCCTCATCAGGTAGGTCGGATTAGGCGGGGCCGCCGAGGCCGCAGGCCGTAATCCGACAAGTTCCCTCAGCTAAAACGTAACAAATCCCCGCTGCGGTCAAACGCCAACAGGCCGTCGATGCGGCCTTGCTCGATGGCCGTCACCATGGCGCGCAGCGGCGCTTCGCATTCCTGCGCGGCGGGCGGCTGGCCGTCCTGGCCCGCCAGTCCCGCCACGAAGACCACGTCCCAGTGCGTCTGCATCTGTTTCGACTCCTCCATCAATGTCTCGAAGCTGCCCAGTTCATCGGGCAGCTTGTCGGCGCACATCACGGGCGTGAGGGACTTGCCCTGGCCGCCAGGCTGGGCTTGTGCCTGGGTAAAGGTGAACAGCAGGCGTTGCGGCTGCTCCTGGTCGTGGGCGCTGCGCAGCAGGCTGGCGTAATCGGTAATCGGCATGGTGCTCTTTCTCTGTGTTGAACGATGACGACAGGTATACCGCAGCACGCTCGCCGCGCCCATAGGCAATAGTGACTACCCATCTATGCATTCCTGGTGCGCGAAACCGACTTCTTGCCAATACCGCCGGGCAGGGCACATCGATAGACTGTTTGTATCGACGCTTGAGCCATCCTGCTTGCAGCGTTTTTATGACCTGGCGCCGCTCCTGCGGCGCAATGTGGAGGTAGCATGAGTCACTTTCTGGACCGTCTTAAATTTTTTAGCAAGCCTGCCGAGCCGTTCTCGAACGGCCATGGCACCGTGGTCGATGAAGACCGCACCTGGGAAAACGCCTATCGCCAGCGCTGGCAGCACGACAAGATCGTGCGCTCCACGCATGGCGTGAACTGCACCGGCTCTTGCAGCTGGAAGGTGTATGTCAAGAATGGCCTGATCACCTGGGAAACCCAGCAAACCGATTACCCGCGCACGCGGCCCGACCTGCCCAACCACGAGCCGCGCGGCTGCCCGCGCGGCGCCAGCTATTCCTGGTACGTGTATTCGGCCCAGCGCGTGAAATATCCGATGGTGCGCGGCCGCCTGATGGAAATGTGGCGCGAAGCGCGCAAGACCATGGACCCCGTCACCGCCTGGGACTGGATCAGCCAGGACCCCGTGCGCTCGCAGCAGTACAAATCCATCCGCGGCCTGGGCGGCTTCGTGCGCGCCACGTGGGACGAATCGAATGAAATCATCGCCGCCGCGAATGCGCTGACGATCAAGAAATACGGTCCGGACCGCATCGTCGGCTTCTCGCCGATTCCCGCCATGTCCATGGTCAGCTATGCCTCCGGCACGCGCTACCTGTCGCTGATTGGCGGCGTGGCCCTGAGCTTTTATGACTGGTACTGCGACTTGCCGCCGGCCAGCCCGCAAGTGTGGGGCGAACAGACGGACGTGCCGGAATCGGCCGACTGGTACAACTCGACCTATCTGATGGTGTGGGGCTCGAACGTGCCGATGACGCGCACGCCGGACGCCCACTTCTACACGGAAGTGCGCTACAAGGGCACGAAAACCGTGGCCATCTCGCCCGATTACGGCGAAATGGTGAAGTTCGGCGACATCTGGCTGGCGCCGAAGCAGGGCACCGATGCCGCGCTGGCACTGGCCATGGGCCACGTCATCCTGAAGGAATTCCACTCGGAAGGCCAGTCCGACTATTTCCGCGAATATGCGCGCCAGTACACGGACTTCCCCATGCTGGTGCTGCTCAAGGAGCATAACGGCACCCTGGTGCCCGATTACTTCTTGCGCGCTTCGCACCTGGACAACAACCTCGACGAAACGAATAACCCGGAATGGAAAACCCTGGTCATCGACGAAACCACGGGTGCGATTACCGCGCCGGCCGGCTCGATCGGCTTCCGCTGGGGTGAGTCGGGCAAGTGGAACCTGGAACAGAAGGCCGGCGGCAGCGGCGTGCCCATCGTGCCGATGCTGTCCATGATCAACGATAGCGACGCCGTCACGGAAGTGGGTTTTGCCTACTTCGGCGGCAAGGATGCGTCCGACATGCTGCTGCGCAAGGTGCCGGTGAAAACCATCCGTCTGGCCGACGGCAGCACCGCGTTGGTCACCACCGTGTTCGACCTGACCCTGGCCAATTACGGCATCGACCGTGGCCTCGGTGGCGAAAACGTGGCGGAAAGCTATGACGACGACGTGCCGTACACCCCCGCGTGGCAGGAAAAGCACACGGGCGTGAAGCGCGCCGACGTCATCACCGTGGCGCGCCAGTTCGCGCAAAACGCGGACCAGACACGCGGCAAGAGCATGGTCATCGTGGGCGCCGGCCTGAATCACTGGTACCACATGGACATGACGTATCGCGGCATCATCAACATGCTGATGATGTGCGGCTGTATCGGTCAGTCCGGTGGCGGCTGGGCCCATTACGTGGGCCAGGAAAAACTGCGTCCGCAAACGGGCTGGACGCCTTTGGCCTTCGCCCAGGACTGGGTACGGCCGATGCGTCAGATGAACGGCACCTCGTTCTTCTATGCGCATACCAGCCAATGGCGCCACGAAAAGCTGGAAACGGGCGACATCGCCTCGCCATCGGCGGCCGGCGGTACGGGCGACCTGACCCTGCTCGACTACAACGCCAAGGCTGAACGCATGGGCTGGCTGCCATCGGCGCCGCAGCTGCAAACCAATCCGCTGGAAGTGGCCAAGGCCGCCAAGGCGGCGGGGCAGGCACCGGCCGCATATGCGCTCGACCAGATCAAGGCCGGCCAGCTGCAGTTTTCGTGCGACGACCCGGACAATCCGGCCAACTTCCCGCGCAATATGTTTGTCTGGCGCTCGAACATCCTGGGCAGCTCGGGCAAGGGCCACGAATACTTCCTGAAATACCTGCTGGGCACGCAGAATGGCTTGCTCAGCGACGAAGATGACTGCATCACGCCGAAACAGGTGAAAGTGCGTCCCGCCGCCGAAGGCAAGCTCGATCTGCTGGTGGTGCTGGACTTCCGCATGTCGACCACGTGTCTGTATGGCGACGTGGTGCTGCCGACGGCCACCTGGTATGAAAAAGACGATCTGAACACCTCGGACATGCACCCGTTCATCCACCCGCTGTCGGAAGCCGTGCAACCGCTGTGGCAATCGAAGTCGGATTGGGAGATCTACAAGGGGCTGGCCGAAAAATTCTCGGAAATCGGCGGCGAGCTGCTGGGCACCCAGCAAGACATCATCCTCACGCCGCTGATGCACGATACGCCCGGTGAACTGGGTCAGCCTTTCGATCCGAAGGACTGGCGCGCCGGCGAATGCGACGCCATTCCAGGCAAGACCATGCCGAACATGACGGTGGTCGAGCGCAATTACCGCGACGTGTACAAGAAGTTCACCTCGATCGGGCCGCTGCTGGAAAGCATCGGCAATGGCGGCAAGGGCATTTCCTGGAAAACGGGCCATGAAGTCGAGATCCTGCGCGGCATCAATCGCACGGTGCTCGATGAAGGCGTGTCGAAGGGCCAGCCGCGTCTCGATACGGCCATCGACGCGGCGGAAATGATCCTGACGCTGGCGCCGGAAACGAATGGCCACGTGGCCGTCAAGGCCTGGGCCGCGCTGTCGTCCATCACGGGACGCGAGCACACGCATCTGGCCAAGCCGCGCGAGCATGACAGCATCCGCTTCCGCGATGTGCAGGCGCAGCCGCGCAAGATCATTTCCTCGCCCACCTGGTCGGGTCTGGAAAGCGAAGAAGTCAGCTACACGGCCGGCTACACGAATGTGCATGAAATGATCCCTTGGCGCACCTTGACGGGCCGCCAGCAGTTTTACCAGGATCACCTGTGGATGCGCGATTTCGGCGAAGGCCTGTGCGTGTACAAGCCGGCGATCAACACCAAGACGACGGAAGCGCTGCTGGGCACCAGGCCGAACGGCAACAAGGAACTGGCGCTGAACTTCCTGACGCCGCACCAGAAGTGGGGCATCCACTCCACGTATTCGGACAACCTGCGCATGCTGACCCTGTCGCGCGGCGGACCGCACGTGTGGCTGTCGGAGACCGACGCGAAGACGGCCGGCATCGTCGACAACGACTGGATTGAAGTCTTCAACGTGAACGGCAGCCTGACGGCGCGTGCCGTCGTCAGCCAGCGCATCCCGGCCGGCATGACGATGATGTACCACGCGCAGGAAAAGATCATCAACGTGCCTGGCGCGGAGATGACGGGCAAGCGGGGCGGCATCCATAACTCGGTGACGCGCGCCGTGCCCAAGCCGACGCACATGATCGGCGGCTACGCGCAGCTGGCGTACGGCTTCAATTACTACGGCACGGTGGGCTCCAACCGCGATGAATTCGTATTGGTGCGCAAGATGAACAAGGTTGACTGGCTCGAAGGCCCGTTGCAGGAAGAAGGAGCATAGTATGAAAATCAGAGCGCAAATCGGCATGGTGCTGAACCTGGACAAGTGCATCGGCTGCCACACCTGTTCCGTCACCTGCAAGAACGTGTGGACCAGCCGCGACGGCGTCGAGTACGCATGGTTCAACAACGTTGAAACCAAACCAGGCATCGGCTATCCGAAGCAGTGGGAAAACCAGGACAAGTGGAACGGCGGCTGGCGCCGCACGGACGCTGGCAAGATCGAGCCGCGCCAGGGCAGCCGTTTGAAAATCCTGGCCAATATCTTCGCCAACCCGAACCTGCCCGCGATTGACGAGTACTACGAGCCGTTCACCTACGACTACGAGCACCTGCAAAGCGCGCCGCTGTCGCAGACGCCGCCGACGGCCCGTCCGATCTCCGTGCTGACGGGGAAGAAGATGGAAAAAATCGAGTGGGGTCCGAACTGGGAAGATGACCTGGGCGGCGAGTTTGCTCAGCGCAGCAAGGATAAACTGTTCGACAACATGCAGAAGGAGATGTACGGCACGTTCGAAAACACCTTCATGATGTATCTGCCGCGCCTGTGCGAGCATTGCCTCAATCCGACGTGCGTGGCGTCTTGCCCGTCCGGCTCCGTGTACAAGCGCGAAGACGACGGCATCGTGCTGATCGACCAGGACAAATGCCGCGGCTGGCGCATGTGCATCTCCGGTTGCCCGTACAAGAAGATTTACTACAATTGGTCGTCCGGCAAGGCCGAGAAGTGCACCTTCTGCTTCCCGCGCATCGAGGCTGGTCAGCCTACCGTGTGCTCGGAAACGTGCGTGGGCCGCATCCGCTACCTGGGCGTGCTGCTGTATGACGCCGACAAGATCGAGGCAGCGGCCTCCGTGCCGCAAGAGCAGGATCTGTACCAGGCGCAGCTCGATCTGTTCCTCGATCCGCACGACCCGGCCATCATCGCCGAGGCGCGCCGCCAGGGCATTCCTGATCTTTGGCTGGAAGCGGCCGTCAAGTCGCCCGTCTACAAGATGGCCGTCGAGTGGAAAGTGGCGTTCCCGCTGCATCCCGAATACCGCACCTTGCCGATGGTGTGGTACGTGCCACCGCTGTCGCCGATCCAGGCGGCCGCCGAATCGGGCAAGCTGGGCGTGAACGGCATGCTGCCGGATACGCAAAGCCTGCGCATTCCCGTGCAGTACCTGGCCAATTTGCTGACGGCCGGCGACCAGCCGCCCATCGTCACGGCGCTGGACCGCATGCTGGCCATGCGTGCCTACATGCGCAGCAAAACGGTCGAGAAGGTGGAGAACCTGACCGTATTGAAGCAAGTGGGTCTGACCAAGGCGCAGGTGGAGGACATGTACCACATCATGGCGATTGCCAATTACGAAGACCGCTTCGTCATCCCCAGCAGCCACAAGGAAATGGCCGAGGACAGCTTCAACGAGAAGGGTTCGTGCGGCTTCAGTTTCGGCAATGGCTGCTCGGACGGCACCAGCGAACCGACCTTGTTCGGCAAGAAAAAACACGGTTCGGCCATCTTCATGCAGATGCCGAAGTCGCGCAAAACGGCGCCTGGCGCTTAAGGAACCGATATGACACACGCTATGAATCAGTATCAAATCCTCTCGCGCCTGCTGCTGTATCCCGAGCCCGAGCTGATCGCGCATCTGCCCGAGCTCGATGCGGCGCTGGCGGCCATGCCGGAGCAGCACGCGCTGTTGCTACCCTTGCTGGCGCACCTGGAAAGCAGCAGCCTGATCGACCTGCAGCAGCAGTACGTGGCCACGTTCGACCGCAATCCGTCGCACTCGCTGCACCTGTTCGAACATATCCACGGCGAATCGCGCGACCGGGGCCAGGCCATGGTTGACCTGATGGAGGAATACAAGCGCCATGGCTTGCAGATGACGGGCGACGATTTACCCGACTTCGTGCCCCTGTTCCTGGAATTTTTGGCGCAGCTCGACGAGGCCGCATCGGCGCCGCTGCTGGGCGACGCCGTCCACGTACTGGCGCATATCGGCCGCAAGCTGACGGCCAACGGCAGTCCGTATGCGCCCGTCTTCACGGTGCTCGAACGCCTGAGCCCCGTGGCGGCCGAAATGCTGGCCGAGCCGCCCATCCGCGACATGGATGAAGCGCTGGAAACCTTCGGTCCCGGTGCGGATGGCGTCGAGCCCTTGCTGCGTCAAGCCCCGGGCGGCGTCCATCCCGTGCATTTTCACCCGCAGCCGCGGCGCGCCGCTTAATTGGCCGCTTGCGCCCGCATGAGGAGAGTACATCATGAGTAATTACTTGCATCAATTTGTGTATGGCATTTATCCATACATCGCGCTGGCGATCTTTTTCCTCGGCAGCCTGATCCGTTTCGACCGCGAGCAATACACGTGGAAGTCCGATTCCAGCCAGCTGCTGCACCGTGGCAGCCTGCGCCTGGGCAATATCCTGTTCCACATCGGCATCATCGGCCTGCTGTTCGGCCATGCGGCCGGCTTGCTCACGCCCGTCTGGGTGTGGGATACGCTGGGCGTGACGCACAGCCTGAAACAGGGCGTGGCCATGGCCGCTGGCGGCATCATGGGCGGCCTGTGCCTTGCCGGCCTGCTGATCCTGCTGGTGCGCCGCTTTTCCAATGACCGGCTGCGCGCCGTCACCACGGCCGGCGACAAGCTGGTGATGCTGTGGATTTTGCTGACCTTGCTGCTGGGCCTGTCGTCGATCTTTGTCTCGGCGTCGCACATGGATGGCCACATGATGGTCTTGCTGATGAACTGGGCACAGCACATCGTCACCTTCCGCGGCGACGCGGCCGGCTTCATCGTCGATGCGCCGCTGGTGTTCAAGCTGCATCTGTTCATGGGCATGTCGCTGTTCGTCATCTTCCCGTTCACCCGCCTGGTGCACGTGTGGAGCGGCTTTGGCGCAGTCGCATATCTGGGACGCACCTGGCAACTGGTGCGCCGCCGCTAAGGCGGTCATTGAAAGGAGAATCATCATGGGAATTTCCGTCAATGGCATCGATATCGACGATGCCGACATCGCGCAGGAACTGCCGCACCACCAGCAGGCGGGCAATCCGCTGAAGCAGGCCGTGCATGAACTGGTGCTGCGCCGCCTGCTGCTGGACGAGGCTCAGCGCCTGGGCTTGCAGGCTGATAGCGACGATGCCCTGGTCGAAGCGCTGTTCGAGCAGGAAGTGCGCGTGCCGCCGGCCGACGATGCGGCTTGCCGCACCTTTTATGCGCAGCGCCCGCAGCTGTTTCGCAGCGGCGCGCTGGTCGAGGCGCGCCACATCCTGTTCCAGGTGACGCCCGAGGCGCCTTTGGAGTTGCTGCGCACGACGGCGCAAGCCGTGCTCGACGCCCTCAAACTGGCGCCCGAGCGCTTCGCCGAACTGGCGGCGCAGTATTCGAACTGTCCGTCGGGCGCGCTGGGCGGCAATCTGGGCCAGCTGTCGCCGGGCCAGAGCGTGCCGGAATTCGACGCGCTGCTGTTCCGCCTCGAGGCGGGCGCGCTGGCCGGCCACTTGCTGGAAACGCGCTTTGGCTACCACATCGTGCAAGTGCTGCGCCGGGTCGAAGGCCAGGCCATCGCCTACGAGGCGGTGCAGGCGCAGATCGCCGACCGCCTGGCGCGCGCCGCCTGGCAGCGCGCCGTGCACCAGTATCTGCACTTGCTGGTGGGGCGCGCCGACATCGCCGGCATTGAACTGGAAGGTGCCAGCGCCGAAGGCACAGCCAGTCCATTGGTGCAATAGCCCGAAAGGCGTAGGCCGCTAGGCCTTCTGGGGCACAGCCAGATCGTGCCCCAGCCTTTACAATCACGGAAGAATCAGGAGTAGCGTCATGGGTAGCGTCAAGTTGCAGGACCGTTTTGGCCGTTCGATCGATTATGTGCGGCTGTCCGTCACCGACCGCTGCGATTTGCGCTGCAGTTATTGCATGCCCAAGGGCTTTCGCGGTTTCGAGGAGCCGAAGGCCTGGCTGACGTTCGACGAGATCGAACGCTTGCTGGGCATCTTCGTTCGCCTCGGCACGCGCCGCGTGCGCCTGACGGGCGGCGAGCCGCTGTTGCGGCGCAATCTGCCCGAGCTGGCGCAGCGGCTGACCGCATTGCCCGGTTTGGACGATTTGTCGCTGTCGACCAACGCCACCCAGTTGGGCAAGCACGCCGTGGCCTTGCGCGCGGCGGGCGTGGACCGCATCAACGTCAGCCTGGACTCGCTGGACCGCGCCTGCATGCAGCAGATCACGGGACGCGACAGCCTGCAGCCTATTCTGGATGGCCTGATGGCGGGCAAGGCGGCCGGTTTCGACCCGATCAAGATCAATATGGTGGCCATGCGCGGCGTCAATGATGGCCAGATCGAGGCCATGGCGGCGTTTTGCATCGAGCAGCAGTTCATCCTGCGCCTGATCGAAGCCATGCCGATGGGTAGTACGGGCCGCAATGCCAGCTACATGCCGCTGGGCCCCGTGCGCGAGCGCCTGGCGGCCCGCTTTGGCCTGGTGCCGCAGGCGCAAGAACTCGGTGGCGGGCCGGCACGCTATATGGCGACAGCCGATGGCCGTTCGAGCATCGGCTTCATCACGCCGATGTCGCAGCATTTTTGCGCCACCTGCAACCGCGTGCGCCTGTCCGTCGATGGTACCCTGTACCTGTGCCTGGGGCAGGAAGAGAAATTCGCCCTTGGCCCCATGCTGCGCGGCGGGGCCACCGATGCGGAAATTGAAGCGGCGATCCGCGCCGCCATCGAACTCAAGCCGCAGCAGCATGATTTCAATACGCAGCCCGATAAAATTATCCGGTTCATGGCACAGACGGGCGGCTAGGATGGACACCTGGCCAAACCTACTGCGCGTCGCGCTTTGCGGCCGGCGATGCTCACCGTACTAGAGTACGGTTGCGCTTCTCGGCCACAAATCACTGCCGCTCGCTACGGTTTTGCCAGGTGTCGTGGCGCTCGGGGTGCGCTTGTTAAAGCAAAAGGAACTATGAAATTCAAGGCGATGTTTTCCTCCTGGCAGAAGCTGTCGACCAAGATCGTCGGCGCGCTGCTGCTCATGCTGGTACTGGCCCTGAGTGCCATCGGCTGCACCCTGTTCCTGTCGTGGCAGCTCGAAGGCAGTTCGGCCGCCATCAATGAAACGGGGCGATTGCGCATGCAGACCTACCGTTTGACCCTGCTGCTGGCCAGCGATGCCGGCGAGCAGGCACGCCAGCAGGTGCTGCTGATCGACGAGACCCTGGCCAAGATCGGCCACGGCGACCCGCAGCGCCCCTTGTTCCTGCCGCCCAGCACTGCCATCAAGTCGGAATTCGAGCGTATCGGCGCCGCCTGGCGCGGCGCCTTGCGTCCGGCCGCGCTGGCCGCCGATTCCACCACGCGCGCGCGCCAGTTCGAGCATGACGCCGATACCTTCGTGGGACAGGTCGATCAATTGGTGCGCCTGATCGAGCACGATAGCGAGCAGCGCACCTTCTGGCTGCGCGCCTCGCAGCTGATCCTGGTCGGCATGGCCGTCATCGGCACGGTCAGCATGATTTACCTGATGTTCATGCTCATCATCGAGCCTGTCACGCGGCTGCGCCTGGGCATGCAGCGCATGAAGGAGCGCGATTTCAGCGTGCGCCTGGCCGTCGAAAGCAATGACGAATTCGGCCAGCTGGCCAGTGGCTTCAACCAGATGGCCGACCGCCTGCAGGCGCTGTACGGCAACCTGGAAGAGGGCGTGCGCAGCAAGACGGCCACCCTCGAGTACCGCAACCGCGAACTGGCGCTGCTGTACGAAAGCGCCGCTTTCCTGCAGCGCCCGCAGCCGCTGGAAGACATTTGCGGCGGCTTCATGCAGCGCATCGTCGACTATTTCGAGGCCGACGGCTCCACCGTGCGCGTGCTCGATGCGGAGCGGGGCAACCTGCACATGGTGGTACATACGGGCCTGTCCGAGGAACTGGTGGCGTCGGAACACTGCCTGAAAGTGGGCGACTGCCTGTGCGGCACGGCCGTCGAGATGAAGGTGGCGAAGGTGCACGACATGCGCCGCATCGACAAGGCGCACGAGCTGCGCTGCCACCGCGAGGGCTTTGCCACCGTCTCCGTCTTCCACATCCATGCGCACGAACAGCACCTGGGCTTTTTCAACCTGCATTTCCGCCATGCGCGTGTGTTTTCCGCGCGCGAGCTGGCGCTGCTGGAAACCCTGGGCCAGCTGCTGGGCATCGCGCTGGAAAACCTGCGCCTGGCCGCGCGCGAGCGCGAGATGGCCATTTCCGAGGAGCGCAACCTGGTGGCACAGGGCCTGCACGACAGCATCGCGCAAAGCCTCAATTTCCTCAACCTGCAGGTGCAGATGCTGGACGACTCCGTGCGCAATGCCCGTTTCGATGAAGTGGCGGGCATCGTGCCGGCCCTGCATGCGGGCGTGAAGGAAAGCTACGAGGACGTGCGCGAACTGCTGGCCAACTTCCGCAGCCGCCTGATGGAGGACGACCTGATCGGCTCCCTGCGCGCGGCAATCGAGAAATTCCGCCGCCAGACGGGCATCGAGGCCGAGCTGCTGGCCGATGTCGACGGCGCGCCATTCCCCCGCGAGCAGCAATTGCAGTTACTATTCATCGTGCAGGAAGCGCTGTCGAACATCCGCAAGCATGCCCAGGCCAGCCACGTCGAGGTGCGTCTCGCCGATCATCAGGACTTTACGCTGACGATCAGCGATAATGGCGTCGGCTTCGATGCTGCCGCCGTGCTGGAAAAGGGCGACAGCCATGTCGGCATCCATATCATGCGCGAGCGCGCGCAGCGCATCGAGGCGACGTTCGACGTGCACGCCTGTCCCGGTGGCGGCACGACCGTCGAACTGCACCTGTCGCGCGAGCAGCGCCGCGCCGCCTAAGCCACTATCTGAAAGTACAAAAAAATGGAGACTCCCGATAAACCGATCACCGTCATGCTGGTGGACGACCACGCGCTGTTCCGCAGCGGCATACGCTCGCTGCTGCAGCGGCATGCCGATTTTTCCGTGGTGGGCGAGGCGGCCGATGGCGTCGAAGGCATCAAGCGCGCCATCCAGCTGCAGCCCGACGTGGTACTGCTGGACCTGAACATGGCCGGCATGTCGGGCGTGGAAGCGCTGCAGCTGATGCAGCACGACTGTCCCGACACGGCCATCGTCATGCTCACCGTTTCCGAGGACGCCGAGGATCTGGCGACGGCCCTGCGCGCGGGCGCCTGCGGTTATCTGATCAAGAATATCGATGCCGACTACCTGGTGCGCGCCATCCGCCGCGCGGCCGCCGGCGAAGTCGTCATCGCGGAAGCGATGACGGGCAAGCTGGTGGCGCAGCTGCAGGCGGGCACGCGGCGCGAGGAACCCGTGTCGGAACTCGACAAGCTCACGCCGCGCGAAAAGGAAATCATCGACTGCCTGTCGCGCGGCGAAAGCAACAAGGGCATCGCCCGCACCCTCGACCTGGCCGAAAGCACGGTCAAGATCCACGTGCAGAACGTGCTGAAAAAACTCAACCTCACCAGCCGCGTGCAGGCGGCCGTGTATGCGGTCGAGCACCGCCAGGGCAAGTAGCCCGAGTCGGGGTCTGACCCGCCGGGTCAGACCCCATGGTGACTTGTCGCTATCTCTCTAGTCCTTTTTGCCGATGGCTGTTCTTGCGCTTTTAAAGTAGTATATTGAATATATCTTTAAAAGCGAGCCCATCATGGCCATTACCCCGATCAGCGAACCTTCCCCACCTTCCACGACGGCAGGCGCCGCGCCCTGGCATGCCCGCCATGCCGTCTGGCAGCTGGGTTTCCGCCCGTTTTATCTGCTGGCGGCCGTGTTTGCGGCCATCAGCATTCCCCTGTGGCTGGCCAGTTATGCCGGCTTGCTGACGGGCGGCCTGCAGGTGGGGCTGGGCTGGCATATGCATGAAATGGTGTTCGGCTTCGCGCTGGCCGTCGTCGTGGGGTTTTTGTATACGGCGGGGCGCAACTGGACGGGCTTGCCCACGCCGCACGGTGCCCCGCTGATGGCGCTGGCGGCGCTGTGGCTGGCGGGGCGCATCGCCATGCTGTGCGGTCCCGGGCTGGTGCCGGCGCTGGTCGAGTGGCTGTTCCTGCCGCTGGCCGCCTGGCCCCTGTACCAGGTGCTGCGCCGTTCCGGCAATACGCGCAACCTGTTCCTGGTCGCTCTGCTGGCCTTGCTGGCGCTGGCCAATGGCCTGTTCCACGCGGCCGTGCTGGGCTGGCTGACGTTATCCCTATTCGTGCCCGTGCAGGCGGCCATCTTCATCATCGTGCTGATCGAATCGGTGATCGGCGCGCGCGTCATTCCCATGTTTACGCGCAATGGCGCACCCGATATCAATCCCAATCGCACGCCGGTGGCCAGCCCGCAGCGGGCGCTGGTCGCCGTGGCCTGCATGGCGGCCGCCGCCATCGCTTGGCTGGCAGGCGCGCCAGCCTGGCTGACGGCGCCGCTGGCGTTCTGCGCTGCCGGCGTCTCGCTGGCCAATCTGCTGGCCTGGCAGCCGCAGCGCACGCTGAGCGTGCCCTTGCTGTGGATCTTGCACCTGTCGTATGCGTGGATAGGCGTCGGTTTTGCGCTGCTGGCGGCCGCCAGCCTGGGCCTGCTGCCGGCCAGCGCCGCATTTCACGCGCTGACGGTGGGCTCGATGGCGGGCCTGATCATCGGCATGATGACGCGCACCACCCTGGGCCATACGGGCCGTCCGCTGAAGGGAGGCCGGGCGGAAGCGGCGATGTACTGGCTGATCCAGCTGGGCGCGCTGGCGCGGCTGCTGGCTGCCGTCGGTCCCGCAGCGCTGGCCATGCCGCTGCTGCTCGCTGCCGGCGCCTGCTGGTCGCTGGCCTTTGGCTTGTACGCGTGCGTGTATGCGCCCTATCTGTGGCGCGTCAGGGTGGATGGGCGCGAAGGCTAAGCTGTCAGAAAATGCGCCAGACCAGCAGTTTTTTGAGTTCCGGCGTCCAGTAGGACAGCGATTCGCCCACGACGAATAGCAGCAGGGCCAGCATCAAGGCCCTCAGCAGCAAATCCCTGCAGCAGATCATCGCGTCCTCCGAGTTTTCATCTTGCTCATTTTGTCATTGGCATGGCCGGCTGGCCGGGCGGCGTCTGTGCCGTGAATGCGGCGGCGGCCTCGATGGCGCGCGCCAGCGCCTGTTCCAGGGCGTCGAGCGCGGCCGATGCATCGTCGCCGGCGTGCAGCAGCTGTTCGGCTTGCTGGGCCGCGTGCACGGTGGCGGGCAGGGCCAGGCTGCCGGCCACGCCGGCCAGCTTGTGCGCCAGCGCGGCGGCATCGTCGCGCGCATCGGCTGCCAGCAGCGCGCGCATGGCGCCCACCGTATTGCAATAATTGCTGCCAAAGCGCGACAGATGCTGGCGGTAGGGCGCTTCATCGAGCCACTGCGCCATGCCTTGCTGCAGGTCGATTACGGCTGCTGCGCCGCACGGCGGCACGCGCATCGCCGCTTCGGTCACGACCGGCAGCAGGGCTGGCAGACCTTGCGCATGGCGCCGATGCGCGCGCGCGATCAGGGCGATGGTCTGCGGCACGTCGAACGGTTTGCTGATGAAATGGTTCACGCCCGCTTCCAGCGCCGCCGTGCGCTGTGTCTGGAACGCCCCGGCCGTCAGCGCCACCACGGGCAAGTCCTGAAACTGCGGCAGCTGGCGCAAGGCGCGCGTCGCCTGCAAGCCATCCATGACAGGCATCTGCACATCCATCAGCACGATGTCGACATCGGCGGGGTGGGCCAGCAACCAGTCCAGCGCCTGCCTGCCATCGCAGGCGAACGATGGAACTGCCCCCTGGTCGCACAGGATATGGTTGACCACATCGCGGTTGATTTCGCTGTCATCGACCACCAGCACGCGCACGCCGGCCAGCACGCGTTCTTCCGGCGTACCCGGGTCCTGCGCCACGGCGGCAACGGCCTCGCGCGCGTCGGCGTTGGCATCGGCCAGCAAGGCTTGCATGTCGGGCGAGGACAGGGTGCCGGCGGGCAGCAGTTGCAGCGGCACCGTGAAGCTGAATTCGCTGCCCTGGCCCTGGCGGCTTTGCAGGTGCAGTGAGCCGCCCATCAGACTGACCAGCTGGCGGCAGATGGTCAGGCCCAGGCCCGTGCCGCCGAAGCGGCGCGTGGTGGACGTGTCGGCCTGGGAGAAGGCGGAAAAGATCGTTTCCTGCACCTCGGGCGCGATGCCGATGCCCGTGTCGCGCACGCTGAAACGCAGCACTGCGGCGTTGCCGTCGCGGCTTTCCAGTGCGCTCAACAGCTCGACCGTGCCCTGCGCCGTGAATTTGATGGCATTGCTGGTCAGGTTGACCAGCACCTGTTCCAGCCGCAGCGCGTCGCCCAGCACCTGGTCCACGCCATCGGGCAGCGGCCCGATCCGCACGGCAATCGGCTTGTCATGCGCGGCCACGCCCATGCTGGCGGCGATCTTCTCGATCACCTCGGCCAGGCGGAACGGCGCCTGTTCGATGCTCATGTGGCCCGCCTCGATTTTCGACACGTCGAGCACGTCGTTGATGATGCCCAGCAAGGACTGGCCGGCGGCGCGGATCTTGCACGTCATCTCGTGTCCTTCCTTGTCAAGGTTGCCCCGTTCCAGCAGCCATGCCATGCCGAGGATGGCGTTCAGCGGCGAGCGGATTTCATGGCTCATGTTGGCGAGGAATTCCGCCTTGCTGCGGTTGGCCCCCTCGGCCGCATCGCGCGCCAGCAGCATGGCCTCTTCGGCCTGCTTTTGCGCGGAAATATCCTGCGCAAAGATCAAGGTGGCCGGTCCATCCTTGAGCATCACGCGCGTGGTGGTCTTGAAGACGGGCACGGGAATGCCCTGCTTGCCCAGACCGATGGCTTCGAACACCTGTTCGCTGGGCGAGTCCGCCTCGATCAGCGCTTCGTTGGTGGCCAGTGCCGCCTGCGATTGCGCGGAAATCATGGCGGACCATGGCAGGCCGTTCAGATCGTCTTCGAACGAGTAGCCATGCAGCCTGCGGTAGCGCGGATTCGAGTAGATGAAGCGGCCGTGGCGCAGGATGGCGATGGCCACGGGCGCATCTTCGATCAAGGTGCGAAAGCGCGTTTCGCTGTCCGACACGGCTTGCATGGCCTGGCGCTCCGTTTCCTGCTCCGCCTGCCAGGCGGCCTGCTGCCGGCGCCGCCGCTGGCTCCAGAACAGCAGGCTGGCCCCGGCCAGCGCCAGCGTGCCAAAGCAGACGACGTAAACCAGCGCCTGGCGTCGCAACGGGGCGGCGATGGCCGCTTCTTCGCGGCTCAGCCCGATGATGATGGCACGGTCCATGTGCAGCGCGGGCGGCGCGATGGTCGCCATGGCCATGATGCGGGGTGCGGCGGCGCCGGCAATCTCGACGCCGCTCAAGACGCCAGCCTGATAGCCGCTGTCGCGAAAGCGCCGCAGGAAGCTGCCGGGCACGTTCATATTGCCGCCATTTGCGGCCCTGGCGGGATAGTTCAGGAATTGCCGCCCGTCGCCATGCAGCACCACGGCCCAGACGTCGGGGGCATACATGGCGGTGCGGAACTTGGCCGTGAAATATTCGGGATCGAGGGTGGCCAGCACCACGCCAGCAAAGCGGCCCTGCTGGTCCTGCACCACGCGCGCCGCCGTGATGACCAGGTCGCCCTTGAAGGAATGGAACGGCGCCGAGATGTACAGCATGCGTGCATCGGGGGCGTCGCGTGCCGTCTGGAAGTAGCTGCGGCGCGAAAAATCCTGGTCGGCCAGTTCCGCGATGTTGGTGGCGATCGGCTTGCCTTTCGCATCGATGACCAGCATGGTGCGCACGCCCGGCATGGCGTCGACCAGCGCGGCCAGGCGCTGGGGCAGGGCTTGCGCGGAGCCCGCCGCAGCACCATCGCCAAGATAGTCGCGGATCACGCCGCCGAGCACCAGGTTGGTCGCCGCCAGGTCGACTTCGATATTTTTTGCCAGCAGTGCCGTCAGCACGCTGAGCCGTTCACGCTCGGCCGCGTCGTGCCGCGCGGCTTCGGCCAGGTGCGCATAGGTGAGGGCGGCCGCCACGAGGAGCAAGCCGAGAAGTAAAAACAGCCATTCGATCCATTGTCTGCGTACCGCCGCCGCATCTGTGTGATAGCTCATGGGGCGATGCTATACCCGATATGCACGCAGGACAACTTTTGCGTATGACTATGCATGCGAAAGTGTGGTCAATTTGCCTTCCGCCGCCATCGCGCGGGCCGTGCCGCCCAGCGGCAGCCGCAGGCGGAAGGCGGCGCCGTGGCCCGGCGCGGATGTCACGCCGATGCTGCCGCCCATCAAGGTGACGAGTTGGCGGGCGATGGCCAGGCCCATGCCGGCGCCGCCATGGGCGCGGCTCGGCGAGTCGTCCGCCTGGGAGAATTTGTCGAAGATGTCGGCTTGCTGCGCCTGCGCGATGCCGATGCCCGTATCGCGCACCTCGATCTGCAGATCCGCGTCACTCAGCATGACGTGGACATCGACCCGCCCTGCGGACGTGTAGCGGATGGCATTATCGAGCAGGATGTCGAGCACGCGCACCAGACGCACGCGGTCGCAATCGATGCTGGGCGGTGTTGCGGGCGCGACGTGCGCGGCCAGCAGCAGGCCCTTGTGCGCCGCGCGCTGCCGGTGCGGCGCCAGCGCCAGCGCCAGCAGCTGGTCCAGCGGCGCAGCGGCAGACTCCAGCCGCACCTGGTCGTTTTCAAGCGCGCTCAGTTCCATCGCCGCCTCGACCATGGCCAGCAACTGGCGGCCGCTGTCCTGTATCGTCTGCGCGTAGGCGGCCTGTTCCGGCTCGCGCAGCTGCTCCAGCAGCAGCTCGGAGAAACCGAGGATGCCATTGAGGGGCGTGCGCAATTCATGCGACATGTTCGACAGGAAGCGTGACTTGGCCTCGCTGGCGGCGATGGCCCTGGCGCGGCTGTCGACCAGGCGGCCGATCAGCAGCACCAACGCCGCCCACGACAGCACGATCAGCACGCTCGTGACGGCGGCCATCAGCAAGGCCTGGTTGCGGCGCAAGACGTAGTCGGCCAATACCGTGTCGCGGTCCAGTCCGACCAGCATGTAGAGCGGGTAGTTGGCCAGTTTTTCGAAGGCGTAAATGCGCAGGGTGCCGTCGACGGGACTGCGCTCGGTGAAGCTGCCGCGCGTGTTACTTTGCATCATGGAAAATACCTTGCTGCCGTCGACATCCTGGCCGATGCTGTTGACGGCGCCGACCCGGCGCGCGCGCACCACGCCATCGTTGCCGACGAGCGTGATGGAGCTGTTGTCGCCCAGGTCGACTTCGTCGTACAGGCGGGTAAAGTAATACGGGTCCATCGAGACCACCACCACGCCCTTGAAGCGGCCATCGGCATGGTTGATGCGGCGCGTCATCTGGATCGACCATTTTTTCGACACGCGCCCCAGCACCGGCTTGCTGATGTACAGTTCGCCGCTGTCGCGTTGCATGTGTACCCGGATGTGTTCGCGGTCGGCCAGGTTGGTCGGTTTGAAGGGGTGGCTTGACAGTACCGTGTCGCCCCGTTCGTCGACGATGGTAAACAGGTTGTACAGGGGGCCGGGATTGAGGCCTTGCTGCAGGTCCGCCACGATGTCGAGGCGGTTGCCCAGCGCCTGGTAGCGGCCGCGCAGGTAGGTGACCGCCTGGTCCGCCGCCTCGATCGTGCGGATCGCGTGTTCGTCGAAGACGCGCGCCATGCTGCGCGCCTCGCGCCCGGCATCGGTGATGGCGGCGTCGTGCGCGCGCTGCAATTGCAGCAGGGTGATGCTCCACAGCCCCGCCAGCAGGACCGCCATGAAGAGCGACAGCAGGATGCGCGTATCGCAGCGCTCCCAGGCCATGGCCTTCCAGTATCTGTACTGCCGCATGCTGCCTCCGCAAGGTCTGCCAGGTTGTCCATTCTGCGCGGATGTCCGGCGTCACTGGCACGTTGATTTGTCAATTATAGCGAATACAATTGATTTTATCGAATAAAATGATTTTTATGCGGAAGTGTTGTATTCAGCGCCGGCAGGGAACTAGCGCGTCAGCCAGCGCTCTACCATTGCGCGCAGCTGGGCGGCCGTAAAGGGCTTGGACAGATAGTCGTCCATGCCGGCCGCCATGCAGCGCTGCCGGTCATCCTCGGTCACGCCGGCCGTCAGGGCGATGACGGGCAGGCGCGGCGCACCGCTGGCCGCTTCGCGGGCACGCAGGGCCTGGCAAGCCTGGTAGCCATCCATGACGGGCATCATGCAGTCCATCAGGACCAGGTCGTACTGCTGCCCGGCCAGTGCCTGCAGGCCCAGAGCGCCGTTCTCCGCCGTGTCGATATGGTAGCCGCGGGAGGCCAGCTGCAGGCATACCAGTTGGCGATTCAGCGCCGTATCCTCGACCAGCAGGATGCGCGCGCCCGGCCCGGATGCGGGCGCGTGCAGGGGAACTGGAGCGGGCGCCGGTTCCGCTTCCGGTCGCGGTTCTGGCGTGGCGGCGCCTGGCGCCTGGGCCACCTGGCAGGGAATGCGTACGGTGAAGCGCGAGCCGGCGCCCGGTTCGCTGTTGCAGAAAATCTCGCCGCCCAGCAGCGCCAGCAGCTGCTTGCAGATGCTCAGGCCCAGTCCCGTGCCGCCATACGCGCCGCTGATGCTGTCGTCGGCCTGGCAAAACGGCTCGAAGATGCGGCTCAGCTGCTGCTGGCTCATGCCGATGCCCTGGTCGTTGACGCTGGCGACGAGGCAGGCGCTGGCGCCGTCCGGCGTGGCCGCTTCCAGGTGCAGGCGCACGGTCACGCTGCCGGAGGGCGTAAACTTGATGGCATTGCTGAGCAGGTTGCCGAGGATTTGCGCGATGCGCGTGCGGTCCGAGCACACCCGTTGCGGCACGCTGTTGCCGATCTCGCTGACAAGGTGCAGCTTCTTCCGGTCGGCTTGCGGACGGTGCAGCGCCAGCACGTCATCGAGCAGCAGGCGCGGGTCGAAGTCGCGCAGTTCGATGTTCATCTGGCCTGCCTCCACCTTGGATAGGTCGAGGATGTCGTTCAGGATGCGCATCAGGTGCTGCACGCCATCGCCGATACGCTGCGCATATTGCTGCTGTGACGCCTCGAGTTCGGTTTCCTGCAGCAGTTCAGCCATGCCGGCGATACCGGCCATGGGCGTGCGGATCTCGTGGCTCATGATGGCCAGGAAGCGCGACTTGGCGGCATTCGCCGCTTCCGCGCGCGCTTGCAGCGCCAGCGCCATGGCCGCGTCGCGCTCCTGGCGCCGCAGCAGGGCCATGATCAGCGCGATGGCCCCGGCCAGCACGAGCAGACTGACCACGGCCGCGC
Organism: Janthinobacterium sp. 78; assembly: GCF_003096775.1. NCBI lineage: Bacteria > Pseudomonadati > Pseudomonadota > Betaproteobacteria > Burkholderiales > Oxalobacteraceae > Janthinobacterium > Janthinobacterium sp. 78. The sequence continues at coordinate 3,151,939 of NZ_QENT01000001.1, forward strand.
CGCCCATGGTGCGCAGCATGCGCCGCCAGCCCGCCAGGTAGACCTCATCGGTGATGGTCACGTTGATGGCCAGCGGATAGTCGCGCACCAGCCGTACGCCGGCCAGGCGGTCGACTCTGCGCCCCTGCTCGGCCGCGCGCGGCGAGTCCACCTGCAGCACGCCATGCGTCTTGCCCTGTTCCAGCAGGCGGTAGGTGCTGCCCGTCAGGTTGCGCTGGCCCATCATGGCGGGCACGGCCGGCCAGCGGGCCAGCAGCGTGTAGTCGCTGCGGTACAGGGAAAAGGCCGTATGTTCGCCGATGCTGGTGTTCTGGAAGAATTTACTGAAAAAGTCGCACGACAGGCCCACCAGCACCACGCCCAGGAAGCGGCCGTCCGGGCTGTTGATGCGCCGGCTGATATAGAAGGTCCAGGCGCCATTGCCCTTGTTTTGCACGGGCGCGCTGACATGCATGCCGCCGTCCGGGTGGCGCCGGTGATACTCGAAGTAATCGCGCTCGCCGAGGCGGATGGGCGGCGCGGGATAGGCGCGGCTGAAGACCAGCACGCTGGCATCGCTGCGGACGATGGACACCACGTCCACTTGCGGCACGCCGCCGATCTTGTGCTGCAGCATCTGGTGCATGGCCGGGGTGCCGACGCTGGTGGCCAGCGCGTGCGCGTCCGCAGGGGCGGTGGCCTGGATGTCGTTGCTGACGCTGTCGAGCACCAGGCGGGCCGCCGTCATGCTTTGCGCCGTGTTTTCCGCCAGCAGCAGCGACAGGTTGGACAGATCCTGCTTCCAGTCATCAACGGCTTCGCGGTACAGCAGTGCGCCGGAAACGACGATGCGCAGCGCCAGCAGGCACACCAGCACCAGGCCCACCACGGCGGCCGTGGTGCGCGGGCGATAGCGGTGCGCCAGGCGCAAGACGGCCTGGCGCAGGTTCATGCCTGCGTGCCCGTGTACTCGCGCATGCTGCGGTGTACTTCCTGCTCCACTGCGCCGACCAGCACTGCCGTTTCCGCCAGCCAGTCCGGTGCGGCCACGCCCTGGTGGCGCACCAGCTGCTCCAGTGCCGCCAGGCGCGCCACCAGGGCACTGGCGCCCAGCAGCGCCACGGTGCCGCGCAAGGTATGACAGCCATGCACGATGGCCTGCGTGGCACCGCTGCGCACGGCCTGTTCGACGCGTGCAAACATGGCTGGCGCCGTATCGAGGTAGGTCTGCGACAGGGCGCGGAACATCTCCAGGTCGTGGCCGGTGGCCTGGAACAGCACGGCTGGATCGATGTGGCGGTAGGCTTGCATGGGGGCTCCGGGGAAAGCGGTGGTGGACTAGGCGGCCAGGCTGTTGCGCCGTGCATGACCGGCGCAGCAGGCGCGCAGATAGCCACGCAGCTCGTCGTAATTGACGGGCTTGGCAAAGAACACCACGCCGGGCGGCACGCCACCGCGTTCTTCCAGTTCCTCCGGCGTCAGGCTCGACAGCATGGCGATATGCATGTCCGCCAGCAGCGGGTCGGCCAGGATGGTGCGGATCACTTCGTAGCCGTCGATGCCTTCCATGATGATGTCGGCCAGCAGGATGTCGGGCTGGTCGCGGGCGATTTCCATCAGCGCCTGGTAGCCGTTCTCGCAAAAGCGCAAGCTTGCCTGCAAGCCCCATGAGCCGATCTGCTTTTCATATAGCGCGCGTTCGATCGGATTGTCTTCGATCACCAGGATGGACGGCGGGCGGCCCGATGCTGCGGGGCGGCTGGCGCGTGCCGCACGTTGATCCTGGCCTGGCTGGCCGGGATTGCCCTTGTAGGCTTCGACGGCCGCAAGGGGAATGCGCCGGTGGCCGCCCTTGGTCTTCCAGGCTTCGATAACGCCTGCCTCGACCAGTTGCTGCACCGATGTGACCGAGATGCCGAGGATTTCGGCAGCCTTTTGGGTAGTGCATACGTCTGCAGTGTGCATGATGGGCTTTAAGATCGAGGATGAAGTTAAATGGAATGATACGCAATCACGCTCAAAAAATCAATTTCAACAAATTAGATGAATTCACTAAAAACCTGCCGCGCGGTGGGCCCGATCCTGCTGCGCGTGCGGCCAAGGACAATGTGGGCGTGCGGCTCCAGGATGGCGCGCCATTCGCTCCACTCCGCGTGACTGTGGCGTAACAGCGTTTCCATGTGGTTCCCATCCAGACCCAGTACCCGCGCGGCGGCCGTGGCCGGCCCGCGCGGCCCTACGCCATTGCGCAGTATCAGGTCGGCGAAACTGCTGGCCAGTTGCAGCAGCCAGGCCAGCTCTGTCATGCGTCCGGCCTGCCCGAAGCCGGGCGGCGCGGCATGGCAGCGCACGGCGTCGCACAGGATGTCCGGCATGCCCCAGCCCCGCATGAGGCTGGCTGACAGCGCCAGTTGATGGTGGCCGAAGCGCCGCGACTCCTCGCACAGCAGCAGCGCCCTGGCAGCGCTGCCGTGCTGGCTCAGCAGTTCTCCATACGCTTGCGGATGCAGCACGGCCAAGGCGAGTTGGCCGATGTTGGCCAGCAAGCCGCAAGTGTACAGCTCTTTGGCCGGTGCCAGTTGCAGCGCTTCGCCCACCACGCGCGCGGCACAGGCCATGGCCTGCGAGTGCGACCAGAATCGCTGCTCGTCGAAGTGCGCACACGTGGCCGTCGGCCGGTCCGGGATGGCGAACGCCTGGCGCAGGGCGGGCAGGCCGATGGCGGCCAGCATCGCGGCGTCGACTGCCGCATGCTGGCGCGCACCCGGTGGCACGGCCCCATTCGCCAGGCCGATGACCTTGCCGGTCAGGGCCGGATCGCAGCCCAGTTGTTCGGCCAGCTCATCGAACGGCACCTGTTGCTGGAACAAGGTCGCCAGCCAGTGGCGCCGCCAGGCGGGCGAGGGCAGGATGGCGCCGCCGAGCAGGCTCGCCAGATCGAGCGGCGCATTCATGGCCGGCTCCCGATACCGCTGCAGTCATGCACCTGCGCGGCGCCCGTTTGCAGAGCCGTGACCGCTTGCGACAGCACGTCGAGCGCCATCAGCAGCTCCGCATGCAGACGGCGCAGCGCGCCGATATCATTGGAAAAGCCCGCATGCACGGCCTGGCGCGCCAGTGCGTGCAAGGGAAGCAAGCCCATGGCGTAGCTGCTGTCGACAATTTCCTGGGCCAGCACGCGTGCCGGGGCCGGGCGTTCGCAGCGCAGCGCATGGGCGATGCCGGCCAGGCGGTCGCGCGTCTCGGCCACGAAGAGCGCCAGAATCTCGCCTTGCAAGCGCCGGTCGTAGCCGAACATGGCGTCCAGGCGGGCCAGCTCGAACGGCGGCGTGTCCAGCGCCTCGGGCGGCGGTGGCGTGTTTGCCGTGTCTGCTGTTTTGGCCGTCTGGGTGGCCTTGCGCATCTGCAGCTGCTGATGCAGATCGGCAGCTGTCGTGCTGGCGGCCATCCTGCTCTGGCGCCAGTGGAGGCGGCGCCAGAGCAGGGCGGCCAGCAGCAGCAACATGCCCGCCAGCGCCAGCACCGGCCGCATCAGCGAGACATCGTCGCAGCGAAGGTAAGGATGGACCGAGAGGAAGGAGTTCATGGCAATGCCTGCATGCAGTGAGAGTGGTTGACAACGGATGTCATGGCGATGCTCCGGGATGATCGATGCAGGTGAGCCTGCATGACGACGGGTTCAGAATTCTTCCCAGTCGCCGCCGGCACCGGCGCTGGCCGTGCTGCGGGCAGGAGCGGGGTCGCGCTGGGTGACCAGCTTGAGCGGCGCCGCCTTGCGCGCTGCCGGTGGCTTGGCGGCTGGGACTGGGGCTGGGCGCACCGGCGTGCTGTGTTGCGCCGCGTTGGCCTGGCCCTGCGCCAGCTTGAAGGCGCCGACCACGCTGGCCAGGTGGCCCGCCTGCTCCTGCAGCGATTGCGATGCCGCCGCCGCTTCTTCGACCAGCGCCGCATTTTGCTGCGTGACTTCATCCATTTGCGTGATGGCGCGGTTGATTTCGTCGATGCCCGTGCTTTGCTCGGCGCTGGCGGCCGAGATCTCGCTGACGATGTCGGTGACGCTGCGTACCGTATCGACCACTTCCGTCATGGCCGCGCCCGCTTGCTGGACCAGCTTGCCACCTTGTTCCACCTGCTCCACGGAGTCGCTGATGAGTGTTTTGATTTCCTTGGCGGCCGCCGCCGAACGGTGCGCCAGGTTGCGCACTTCGGTCGCCACGACGGCAAAGCCGCGTCCTTGTTCGCCCGCCCGCGCCGCTTCCACGGCCGCATTCAGGGCCAGGATGTTGGTCTGGAAGGCGATGCCGTCGATGACGCTGATGATGTCGGCGATCTTGTTGGACGCGCTGTCGATCGCTTCCATGGTGCGTATCACGTCGCCCATCACCTCGCCGCCGCGTACCGCCTTGTCCGAGGCGCTGACGGCCATTTGCTTGGCCTGGCGGGCATTGTCCGAATTCTGCCGCACGGTGGCTGTCAGTTCTTCCATGGCCGAGGCGGTTTCTTCCAGCGAACCGGCCTGCTGTTCCGTGCGTGCCGACAGGTCCAGGTTGCCTGCCGCGATCTCGCTTGAGGCCGTGCCGATGGTCTCCGTGCCGGAGCGCACTTCGGCGACGATGCGCACCAGGCTCTCGCTCATCTCGGCCATGGCTGTCATCAGTTGTCCCACTTCATCCTTGGAGGTGGCGCTGATTTGCACGCTGAGGTCGCCGCCTGCGATGGTGTGAGCCACCTCGATGGCGTTCTTCAGCGAAGCGGCGATGCGCCGCGCCAGCAGCAGGCCCATGCCGGCCACCAGCAGCGTCACGGCCAGGGCCAGGCCGCTGGAAATCCAGCGCGCGCTGGCAGCGGTGGCGATGCCCTCCGCCGCGCCCATGTTGGCCAGCTTTTCGTTGTAGCCGTGGTGGGCGGCAAAGGCGTCGACCAGTTCCTTGATGATGGGCTGGTTCTGCATCAGCAAGTCGCGCGCCGCGTCGAGCTCGCCCGCCTTCGACAGGGCCAGTACCTTGTCGCGCACGCCATCGTAGCGCAGCAGGACGGCGCGATCCGTGGCCAGCAGCGCTTTGTCTTGCTCATCGGAAAGGTTTTCCTTTTCGTACTTGTCGAGCGCCTGGCCGACTGCTGCGCGCGCCTCCTTGATGCCCGCTTCGAGCTTGTCGCGCGCAGCGGGGTCTTTCGCGGCCAGATGCTGCCAGACGGCCGTGCGCATCTGCGTGAAGGGCACGAAAGCGTGGTTCAGTGTCAGCAGGCTGGGAACGGTGTTGACGGTGGCATAGCTGGCCGCCGTGTACACGCGGTCCATTTCATAGATGCTGAAGCCCGCCAGGGCGACCAGTCCCAGGACGACGGAGAGTATCAATGCATACAGGCGTTTGGCGATGGTCATGATGGGTGCCGCTCCACGAGAAGGTTGAAAATCGGGAAATTTGGTTGTCAGAGTTTGTGATTTTCATTTTACGATATAAATTTGATTTATTCGAGATATTTGTTATTTATTTGATTTATTTTGTATTTTTTTTGAAATCACAGAGGAAAGGCGTGCTGGCGGGGATGGCCTGTGATGAAAAGCAACACTGCGCGAATAGCGCGTTCTCGCGTGTGCCATGCTTGGCCAATTAGTGAAAAAATGGCACTCCTTGATCGCCATCAACTGCGGTGTGGAATCGCCTGCCGCCGACTGACTCTTGTAAAGGAGCATCATGACTGCCTCTGCCCGGCCTGGACCCTTGCTTATCCTCACTGCCGTCATCTTCATCTTGCCGGGCCTGGCGCTTGCGGGCGGTGGCGCCTGGCTCGTCAGCCTTGGCGGCTCCTGGTATTACGTCGTGGCCGGCATCGGCATGCTCATCACGGGTGTGCTGGTGTGGAAGGGACGGCGCAGCGCCCAGTTGTTTCTCGCGCTGCTGCTGTTCGCCACCCTGATCTGGTCCGTCATCGAAGTGAAGTTCGACTGGTGGCAATTGCTGCCGCGCCTCGATATCTGGTTTGCCGCCGCCGTCTGGCTGCTGCTGCCGTTCGTCGACCGCCGGCTCGCTCCGTCGGTGAGCGCCGGAGCGAAACCGCGTGACGCGGGCAAGAGCGCGCTGGCCGCCGCCGTGGTGGTCACCGCCGCCGTGGGCGTGTTCTCGCTGTTCCAGGACTACACCACCTTGCACGGCGAAGTGCCGGCCGAGAACATGGCGGCCGCGCCGCAAGGCGATATCGCACCGGGCGTGGCGCCCAACGACTGGGCCGCGTATGGCCGCTCCGGCTATGGCGACCGTTACGCGCCGGCCGCGCAGATCACGCCGGCCAACGCTGCGCAGCTGAAACAGGCTTGGGTGTACCACACGGGCGACTTCAAGGGCCCGAACGACCCGCACGAGATCGCCAACGAAGTCACGCCCCTGAAGGTGAACGGCATGCTGTACCTGTGCACGCCGCACAGCATCGTCATCGCGCTGGACCCGGACACGGGCAAGGAGCTGTGGCGCCACGATCCGAAGATCAACCGCGATGCGTCCAGCTACCAGCACATGATTTGCCGTGGCGTGGCGTACTGGGACGTCAATGCGGGCCGCGCCAAGGACGACCCGGCGCCCGAGGCGGCCGGCATGGAGTGCCCGCGCCGCATCTTCGCGCCCACCATGGATGCCACCCTGATCGCCATCAATGCCGATACGGGCGCAGCGTGCAAAAGCTTCGGCGACAATGGCGTGATCGGCCTGTACCACGGCATGGGCATGAAGAAGCGGGGCTTTCTGATGCCCACCTCGCCGCCGGCCGTGGCGCAAAACGTGGTGGTGATGGCCGCCAGCGTCACCGATAATTTTTCCACGGAAGAACCGTCGGGCGTGATCCGCGGCTACGATCCCGTCACTGGCAAACTGATGTGGAACTGGGATGCCTCGAACCCGGACGACACGGCGCCGATTGCCGAGGGAAAAACCTACACCAACAATTCACCGAATTCCTGGGGCGTGTCCAGCGTGGATGAAAAACTGGGCATGGTGTACATCCCGATGGGCAACGAAACGCCCGATACCTGGGGCGGCAACCGCAATCCCCATGGCGAGAAATACAATAGCGCCATCGTCGCGCTTGATCTTGTCACCGGGAAAGTACGCTGGGTGTACCAGACCGTGCACCACGATATCTGGGACATGGATATCGGCGGCCAGCCCACCCTGGTCGACATCGACACGCCGAAAGGTAAAGTTCCATCGGTCGTGGCCACCACCAAGCGGGGCGACATCTATGTGATCGACCGGCGCGATGGCAGCCTGGTCGTGCCGGCGCCGGAAAAACCCGTGCCGACGGCCAACGCCGCGCCTGGCGACAAGCTGTCGCCCACGCAACCGTTCTCGGCCCTCACTTTCCTGCCTGAAAAACATATCAGCGAAACGGATATGTGGGGCACGACGCCATTCGACCAGCTCGCCTGCCGCATCATCTTCCGCCAGCACCGCTACGAAGGGCCGTTTACGCCGCAAACGGTGGCCGAAGGCAAGATCAAGGGCGCCATCATCTCGCCGGGCCCGCTGGGCATCTTCGAATGGGGCGGGGCGGCCGTCGATCCCGTGCGTCAGTTGCTGCTGGTGAATCCCGACTACATGGGCTTCCTGGAACGCCTGGTACCGCGCGCGCAAGCCAATGCGAAAGGTGGCACGGGATCGGAAATGGGTTTGCAACCGCAAACGGGCGTGCCGTTTGCCGTGGAAATCAAGCCTTTTCTTTCTCCGCTGGGCTTCCCCTGCCAGGCGCCGCCCTGGGGCTATATCGCCGCCGTCGACTTGCGTACCATGAAAAAAGTGTGGATGCACAAGAACGGCACTACGCGCGACAGCGCCCCCGTTCCCATCGCCTTGCCGCTGGGCGTACCCAGCCTGGGCGGCATCAGCACCACGGGCGGCGGCGTGGCCTTCCTCAGCAGCACGCTCGACTACACCATCCGCGGCTACGACGTGCGCAACGGCAAGACCGTGTGGAAAGCTCGCCTGCCGGCCGGCGGCCAGGCCACGCCGATGAGTTACATCTCCGACAAGACGGGCAAGCAGTATGTGGTGGTGATGGCCGGCGGCCACGGTTCGCTGGGCACGAAGATGGGCGATAGCCTGGTGGCGTTTGCCTTGCCGCATGAGGCGGTGAGGGAGCCGGGGAAAGCGAAGTAAGTCAATCTGGTGCGGCACAGTCCTCACATCGGACGGCCTTTCAAGCGCAAAAGATGGCCGCAGGCACTATCAACATATCGTCACCTGCATGAATGCGGTGGGTGAAAAGTTAAAAACCGAAGATATAAATCATTCATGGCGAAGATATTGGCCATTGTTGCTGTGATTTTAAATCGATAAGGCCTTGATACTATTTGTTTTTTTCTGAATTGGCTTGACAGTGCGCGCAATTGTGATAAATTTAACTGCCTGGCAATTTATATGCAAGGCAGACCGTCACTCTTGATGTGAATGGTGTTATTAGTATTTTTGGATGAAGTGCCCAAGTAATTTTTACCGAAAGATTGCTGGCGCTATTTTTGTAACGACATGCCTGGCAATATCTGGCTGTCTCTTACGTCAGAGACCATAATAAATATGGTTATTTATAAAATTTCAGGAGCAACAATGATTGAATTGAATTTCGAGCAATTGGATTTGGTTTCAGGCGGATGTGAAAATAGTGCATTGACCAGTTGCGGCGGTGGCGATTGGTTACCGTATTCCGGGCAGCAACCACTCCGGTCTGGTGGAGGACGTTCTGTCCTCATGCAAGACGACGGTTCCAATGGTGATGTGCCGCGGCCAACTTTCATTCCCTGATTTTACCCGTTACCCAAGTTAAGATATATCAGCAATTTTTCTGATTCATTGCCTGGTACGGCTTCAACTTGGGTTTCGTGGTTTTGATAGATTTTCACGACCGCGATAGGATCGACCAGAAGTTAAGTCGGCTATTGCCGTCAGCAGCTTGCCGAGTTTTCTGCCGATCCTTACACCAAGCAAAAGAGTGGGAATCAAGGAACTGGCACTTGCACAATTCGTGGAGGTTGTGGCCGCGGAGAACATTAGCTCAGGCATTGGCAAGAACAGGCCGAACAGGATCTGATCGGCTAGCGTAGCGCACTTGAAATGGCTGGCCCGCAGATCGAAATGCACTGCCGAGGCGCCACCGGAGATCAGCCGCAATTCACACCAGCGCGTCGCAGTTTCGTTCGCGTCACCCTGGTGTCACTCTGCATAGGGCGCCGTGTGATGGTACCAGCCCTTTCCTTATTTCGCTGCCAATCCCAGCTTCAAGCCCACCAGCTTGCCCGGAGCGGCCTCGGTTTTTTCCGGCGCACCCGCGCTGACCCTGGCCGCCGGCGTGCCGTCCTGCTGCAGGGCCGCCAGGATGGCAGCGCTGCGCTGGGCGCCCAGTTTATTCAAGGCATCGGCAGGCAGGGGTTGTTTGGCTTCCAGCTGCTCGCGCAAACCGTTATAGAAGGCGCCCGTGTCGGCCACTTGCGGTTCGCCTTCGATCAGCTTGCCCAGGCGCTGCAGGACGGGGATTTTTGCCGCAGCCGCAGTGGAGGCGCTGGCCGAGACCGACGCTGCTGTGGCTGGTACGGCCGACTCCGCCGCCTTTTTCTGCTTGTCCAGTTCGGCCTTGCCGAAGCGTTCGCCGTACAGCTCGCGCAGGGCGCCCCGTATCTTGCGTTCGCCCAGGTTCAATGGTCCCGGTTCTTCGCCCGCTTCGAGCTTGATGCCAGCCTTGGCGGCAACGGCGCGGCGCACGGCCAGGGCACGCAGGGCGGCCGCGTCCGTGTCGCTGTACTGGCCCGGCACGGCCAGCTTCAGCTGTTCGCGCTTGGCGAGGATTTGCGCCACCTGCTTGAGCTTTTCCCGCTCGGGCGGCAGCAGTACGGCGCTGCCCGGGTCAAAATCGATGGATTCGAGCTTGTCGGCGCTGATGCCCAGCAAGTTGCCCAGCGCGCGGAACGGCGCCGTGACGATTTTTGTCAGCACATTGCCCACGGCTTTCCAGATCAGGGCGCCATAGCTGAATTGCGGGTCGTTCATGTCGCCCGACACGGGCAAACCGAGGTCGATGCGCCCGTCGCTATCCTTGAGGATGGCCAGCGCCAGTTCCAAAGGCAGTTTCAAGGCGTCCGGACTGTCGATGCGCTCGCCCAGAGTCAGTTTGTCGAGCACGACCTGGTTGGTGCCGTCGAGCTGGCGGTTGCGCACCTTGTATTGCAAGTCCAGCGAAATCTTGCCTTCAGCCACCTTGTAGCCGGCGAACTTCATCGTGTACGGCGAGGCGGAGACCATGTCGACGTTCTTGAAGACCACGTTCAAGTCCGTGTTGTCGGTCGGCGCGAACGGATTTAGTTGACCACGCACGCGGGCCAGGCCGAATTCATCGATGCGGCCGTCCAGTTCGATCTGGCTGCGTGCATCGCGCTTGGTCGACAGACCCGTGATGACGCCATTGAGTTCATAAATCTTGGCGGCGAACTGGGGCCGCAAGCTCAGGTCGGCAAAGTCCAGCTTGGCGTTTTGCAGGCGCACGCGGCGCACGCGCACGGGGAAGGCGGCGTCGGCTGCTGTTGGCGTCGCCGTGGTCGCTGGCGCCGCAACTGGCTCCGGCGCCTTCACCAGCAAACGCTGGGCATTGAGGCTGCGGTCGTTTTCGATGATCAGCTGGGCGTTCGGTTCCACCACGCGCAGTTCGGGGATGTCGACAAAATCGGGGCCCACGCTGGCCGTCAGCTTGTCGGCGCGCACGCTTTTCCACGAGGCAAAACGCTTGCCATCCGTTTCATTGAGCACCAGGCCGGCGATATCCACGCCGCCCTCATAACGGACCTTGGGCGCTTTCGGCGCGCCGCCGCCCGTCGTCAGGCGGCCGCTGCCGGAGAGGGTGCCGCCTGCCAGCTTCAGTTTTACATGCTGCGCCAGCAACGGTTGCACGGGCGCCAGGGTCAGTCGTTGCAGATTCAGCTGCGCATCGACGGCGCCCGTGCCCGGCACGAACTTGCCATTGGCGGTGAGCAAGCCGCCTTCGCGCAAGCCCACGCCCAGTTCGAACGGCAGCGCCTGTTTCATGTCGTTGCTGACGTTGTGCAAGGAGAGCCGCGCATCCTGCAGCATGCCCTTGATGCCAGTACCCGCATCATCGAAACGGGCGCCGAACTTGCTCAGTTCTACCTTGTCTACCTTGGTGGACCAGGGCGCGGACGGCGTTTCCTTGCCTGCGTTGGCTTTGCCGGAGGCAAACACGGGTAGCTGTTGCGCAATCGCAAACTCGCCCTGGCGGTTGCGCGCCAGGTCGATCTGCGCGCCGCTGGCCGTCACGGCGCCCAGGTGCACGGTATGCGCGGCCAGGTCGATATTGCCATCCGTAAAACCCAATTGGGCCAGTTTGAACGGCGTTTGCGCGCCCCGCTGCATGGTAAGGTCGGCCAGCGCAAAACTGGCGCCATCGACAATGATGCTGTTTCCCGCCTGCCCCTGTTGCAAGCCCAGTTGCAGCTGCAGTTGCAACTGTTTCGCGCTCAATTGCAGGGCAGGCGAGACGGTTTCATCGATGACGGAGACGTCCACGTTGGCCAGGGCCACTTGCTTCAAGTCCACTTTCCACTTGCCCGGCTTGGCTGGCGCGGCGGAGGCTGCCGGTGCCGGGTTGCCAGGCAGCATCAGGTTCGCCACGTCGATCTCGCCCTTGGCATTGCGGCGCACGGCCACCTTGCCGCCGTACAGATTGATTTTATCCACGGTGACGCTTTGGCGCGCCAGGTCGGCGTTCACGCCGGCGATGCCCAGGGTGCTCAGCGAGGTAAACGGCGCGCCCTTGCCACTTTGCACCAGCGCCAGGTCGCGCAAGGCCAGGCCCGCACCTTTGACGGTCGCTTGCAGCGTGCCGTCGGCATAGGAAAAGGCGTAGGGCAGGCGCGCCGACAACTTGCCGCTCGTCACCGTGGCGCGCGTATAGGCTTTCAAATACGCGGCCAGACCGGGCAGGGAGGCGTCGTTCAGTATCAGTTCGCCTTCGCCGCGGATGGGGCTGAGCGAGGCCGTGCCGCGCCAGTGCAGCTTGCCGCCGCGCGCCGCATCGGCGCTGAGGCTGTAGCTGCCGTTGGCGTCGGGCAGGGTGGAAATATTGTCGAGCGTAAAGTTGATTGGCGTGAAGTTGTCCGCGTAGCCCGCCTTCTGGTCATGCCAGTCCACTTTGCCGTGTTCCAGCGCAAGATGGCCGATGACGAGGCGCGGCATGCCGCCTTCGCTTTTTTCAGGATGGTTGCGTTGCCAGGTGGCCAGCACTTCAGCCAGGTTGAACTTGCCATCCGGCGTGATCGTCAGCTGGGCTTGCGGCGCCGTGATGCGGATTTCCGCCAGGCTCCAGGCGCGGCGCACGATGGATTTCCATTCCAGCTGTACGGCCAGGGCGCCGATGGACAGCAGCGGCGCGCCGCTCGTGCCGCTCGTGCCATCCGCGCTGGCCGCTTCGGTAAAGGCGATCTGGTCCGCTTCCAGGCGCAAGGTAAACGGGTTGAAGCGCACGTCGGCGATGCTGGCCTGGCGCGCGAGTTCTTTTTCTGCAAATTTGGGTAGCTGATTTTTGATGACGTAGGGCACCAGCCAGAAGCCGGCCGCGCTGTAGGCGGCCAGGGCGCAGCCTGTGCCAACGGCCCAGCGCTGCCAGCGTTTCCAGCGAAATGTTTTCGTCTGCACGCTTTTGTTGTCGATTGTGTTCACGAACTTACCTTTTGATCTTGTTAGGCGGCACATCTTGCACGCCGTGACTGTCAGTATGCCTCTTTGCGGCCTCGTCTGCAAAATCCAAACGTGTTCAAGTGATAACAGGCGCCAGAGGCGGCTTGTTTCTTCTGTAAAACTCACACAAACTCACTCTTTCTTGATAATGATTCTCATTACCGGTATCATGGCGGCTAACCGTTAGTTTCCATTTGTATATATTTTTTCATTGAAAGCCCGATGTCATGCCTGTCGTCTCTCCCCGCACCCGCTTGCTTCCCGTCGCCGCCGCCCTGTCGCTGGCCTTCGCTTCCCACGCGGCCGGCGCCGTCAATGGGGGCAGTGGCCAGGACGACTTGACGGCTGGCGATGAGAAAGTCATGCAAGCCGTGCAGGTGACGGGCGCCCGCGCCCAAGGCCTGGTGCCGCTCACCACGGAGGCGGGCAGTTTCCGTGGTGCCAGCATCATGGACGTGCCATCGACCGTCAACGTGATCACGCGCGCATTGCTGGAACAGCAAGCCGTCTCGGGCCTGTACGACGCCGTGCGCAATACGGCGGGCGTGACGCGCCAGCAAAACGGCGGCGAAACGTGGGATCAATTGGTGATACGCGGCATCGCCGTGGAAAATCGCACGAATTACCGCCTCAACGGTTCCATGCCCATCATGAACTTCTCGCAAGTGCCCATGGAAAACAAGGAGCGCGTGGAAGTGCTGAAGGGCGCCTCGGCCCTGTACTACGGCTTTACCTCGCCGGCCGGCGTCGTCAACTTCGTCACCAAGCGGGCGGGTAGCCAGCCCGTCACCAGCATGGGCCTGAGTCTCGACGACCGTGGCAGTGCCATGGCGAATGTCGACGTGGGCCGTCGTTTTGGCGCGCAGCAGGAGTTCGGCGTGCGCGTGAACGCGGCCGGCGGCACCCTGGGCTCCTGGCTGGACCATGTCGGCAACGGCAACCGCCGCTTCATTTCCACGGCGCTGGACTGGCGCGTGAGCAATAAACTGCTGCTGAAGGCAGATCTCGAATACGAGCGCCGCAAGGTGACGGAGCAGGCGGGCGTGGCCTTGCCCACGGCCGTGAAAGGCGTGATCAGCCTGCCGCGCGCCGTCGATCCGCGCCAGTTGATCGGCCCCGACTGGTCGGCTTTCGAAGCGCAAACGAAAAACGCGCAATTGCGCGCCGACTATGCCATCACGGATGGCTGGGCCCTGACGGTGGAGGCGGGCCACTCGGAAACGGCGCGCGACCGCCGCCTGGCAATCTTCCGCCTGAATAATGCGGCAGCACTGGCCACGGGCGCAGGCCGTATCACGGGCAATATCCAGCACAGCGTGACGGCGTCGGACTTGTTGCGCTTTGAACTGGCCGGCAATTTCCATACGGGTTTTATTGCCCACGAGCTGACCCTGGGCGCTTCGCGCACGGACAAGTCGCAAGATCCTATTTACCAGATTAATTACACGATTGCGTCGCAAAACCTGTACAACCCCGTGCCAGTGACGAGTGTCGTGTTCGGTCCCAAGCCGGCTTCGCCCACGACGGCCGCGCTCGACACCCGTGACACGGGCTTGTACGCGCTTGACCGCATGGTCTTCAGCCCGCAATGGCAAAGCGTCATCGGCGTACGCCGCAGCAGCTATCAAAGCGACCAGGGCGCCAGCCACTATGACGTCAGCAAGACGACGCCGATGGCGTCAGTGATCTACAAGGCCACGCCCCAGTTGTCGTTTTACGCGTCCACGGCGCGCGGGCTGGAAGAGGGTGAGACGGGCCCGACGGGCACCGTCAACCAGGGCGTCAAGATGGCACCTGGCGTGAGCCAACAGCAAGAGCTGGGTGCGCGCTGGCTGACGCCGGGCGGCAGCCTGGTCTCCGCCGCCTTGTTCGACATCACGCGCCCCGGCTATTACACGAATGCCAGCAATGTGTTCACGTCGGACGGTGAACAGCGCTACCGTGGTCTGGAACTGTCGACGCAAGGCAAGCTGACGCGCCAGTTGTCGTGGCAGACGTCGGCGCAGTTGCTCGCCCCCGAGTTTGCCCATATCAACGCCGACTACAATGGCAAGGCGCCGGAAAACGCGTCGAAGCGCACGGCCAGCGCCTTTCTCGCCTATGCCTTCGATGGCGTTTCGGGCTTGTCCGTCAACGGCGGCGCGTATTACTACAGCGCCCGTCCCGTGAACGACCTGAACCAGGCTTTCCTCGGCGGGGTGACACTTTTCAGCGCGGGCGCCCGCTATGCCAGCACGGTAATGAACAAGGCCGTCGTGTGGCAGCTGAACGTGGAAAACCTTGCCGACAAGCGTTACTGGGCCGGCGCCGGTACGCGTTTGGCATCCGGTGCCCCGCGCGCCATCAAGCTGTCGATGAAGCTGGATCTGTAAGGCTTGACTTGCGCGCTGTCCACGGGTGATCGGCGCTGATACAATGTTGCCATGTTCATCAGCAAAAGCAAGGCCGGCATCGTCCTGTGGATCGCGTGTATCGCCATCTTCCTGGCCACGCTCGCCCCTACGGTGTCGCGCGCGCTGACGGTCGCCAGCGGCCTGGCCGTGCCCAGCCTGGAAATCTGTTCGGTGGCGGGCGGCATGAATATGCTGCCGGCAACACTCTCCACGGACACGCCCGATACTTCCAAGGGCAGCATGCGCATGGGCGATTGCCCGTGCTGCAGCATGCATGCTGACACCTTGTCGGTGCCGCCTACCTCCCTCGTGCTCGCTTCCGGCGAACTGATCACGGGCTTGCTGCCCGAGCTGTTCTACCAATCCGCCGCGCCGCTGTTCGCCTGGACGCCCGTCCAGCCCCGTGGGCCGCCCGCCGCTTTCTGATCTGTCCTTTCCCTGAACTGCCTTGCGCCGCGCGCTTGCGTCCGTTCGTCTTACCTCTACAGAATCTGAAAGCAGCACCATGAAACATTTACCGTTATTGATTTCCCTCGCCATCGCCATGCCCGCCGTGGCCCAATCGCGCACTGAAGATGTTTTGCCCGAGATGAAAGTCATCGTCACGGGCCTGAAGGAAGGCTACCGTCCCGCCGCCGACACGGCCCTGATGCTCAGCAGCACGCCCGGCTACAGCGTGGCGGCCGGCGGCGGAGTATCCGGCTTGCCTGTGGTGAATGGCTTTGCCGATGACCGCATCAAGATTCGCATCGACGGCATGGAATTGACCTCCGCCTGCGCCAATCATATGAATGCGCCGCTGTCCTACATCGATCCGCAACAAGTGCAGCGCATCCGCCTGATCGCGGGCGTGACGCCCGTCAGCGCGGGTGGCGACAGCATCGCCGGCACCATCGAAGTGCAATCGAACGCGCCCGTGTTCGCCCAGCCTGGCGCGGCGCTGCTGACACAAGGCAGCTTTGCCGTCTCGGGACGCAGCGTCAACAACAGCGTGGCGACCAGCGTGAACGCGTCGGTCGCCAGCGACAGCTTGAGCATCGGCTACAGCGGGGCCTATACGCGCGGCCACAGCTATGACGATGGTCACGGCAACAAGGTGCTGGCCAGCATGTATGAAAGCATCAACCAGTCCATCGTGCTGGCGGCGAAAGGCCAGGGACAGCAACTGACCCTGCGCGCCGGCGTGCAGCACATTCCGTACCAGGGTTTTCCGAACCAGTACATGGACATGACGGACAACCACGGCCAGTTCGCCAATCTCGCTTATAAAGGCGAGTTCGGCTGGGGCGTGCTGGATGCGCGCGCCTACTGGCAACAGACGGACCATGAAATGGGCTTTTTCTCGCCCGAGCGCACGGGCACGATGCCGATGATTACGCATGGACGCAACACGGGCTATGCGCTGATGGCCAGCCTGCCGATGGCTGCGGGCGAGTTGCGCCTGGGCCAGGAGTGGCACGGTTTCCGCCTCGACGACTATTGGCCTGCCGTGCCCGGTTCCATGATGATGGGGCCGCGCACCTATTTGAACATCAACGATGGCAAGCGCGACCGCACCGTGCTGTTCGGCGAGCTGGAAACGCGGCACGATGCGCGCTGGACGAGCGTGCTGGGCGTGCGCGGCGAATCCGTGCGCATGGATGCGGGCGATGTGCAATCGTACGGCACCAACATGATGAACATGCCGGACGTGATGGCCGCCAGGGCCTTCAATGCGCGCAGCCGCAGCCAGCGCGACACGAATATCGATGCCTCGGCGCAAACCACCTTCACGCCGGACACGGCCAGCAGCTACGAATTCGCGCTGGCGCGCAAGGTGCGTTCGCCGAATCTGTACGAGCGCTACTCGTGGGGCCGCGGCTCGATGGCCATGACCATGACCAACTGGTTTGGCGATGGTAACGGCTATGTGGGCGATATCAACCTCAAGCCCGAAACGGCTTACACGGCCGCGCTCACGGCCGACTGGCATGGCGGCGGCGAGGAGGGCTGGTTCCTGCGCGTCAACCCCTACTACAGCAAGGTCGACAATTACATCGACGTCGACGTGCTGGCGTCTTTCCACCCGTACATGAAAATGGGCGCGAATGGCAACTTGCTGCGCTTTGCCAACCACGACGCCAAGCTGTATGGCGTGAATCTGGCATGGCAGCTGCCGCTGGCGCGCAGCAGCCAATGGGGCAGCTTGATCGCCAGTGGCAATGCGGCTTACACGCGGGGCAAGCGCAGCGATGGCGGCGACCTGTACCGCATGATGCCGTTCAACGCCTTGCTGGCCGTCGAGCACAAGTTGGGCGCCTGGAGCAGCCGCATCGAAACCAAGATCGTTGCGCGCAAGGACAAGGTCGATGCGCGCCGCTTCGAACCGGAAACGGGCGGCTACGCGCTCGTCAACCTGCGTAGCAGCGTGGCATTGAGCAAGATGGCCAGCCTGAGCGCGGGCGTGAGCAACGTGTTCAACCGCGCGTATGCGGACCCGCTCGGTGGCGTGTATTTGTCGGGGCTGAAAGCGAATGGCGGGGCGCTGCAAGCCTTGCCGGCCGAGGGCAGGTCGATTGATCTGGGGCTGCAGCTGAAGTTCTAAGGCTGGCAATTGGTGTTGGCGCCTTCCTGCTGCCGCTGCGGGAAGGCGCCCGCCGGTATCGCCGCAGCAGCGAGCGCCATGTTTGTGACAATGTGTGCATGTTTCTTTTCGATCATTTGGTATTCTCGATGGCATCCTGGCTCCGGCATTTTTTGCACAGGCCTACGTCGGGTAGTCCTCTTTCCGATGGCATCGACAGATCGCTGGTATTGGCAAATGAACGGCTGGAAAATCTGGAGCGCGGGTGTGCCCGGCGTCGACTATTCAGCGCCTCCCCAGGTAATCCGGCACAAAGCCATCAATTTCCGCCTCCGCTCTTTTTTCGCCGTGACCCCGTCAGCACGCGCAGCGCGGTGGCAATCGGCACCTCGTTCCTGGCAAGGTAGGCGGCGGCCGTGGCGGTATCGAGCATTTCCTGGAAGATAATGCCGACCTCGACCTTTTGGGCCGTCAAATCGTCCTGCCTTGCGCAGTCGATGATGTCCATATTCGTAGCAGTGACTTTGTCATTCTTGGAGCGCATTTTTGCCTCGCTAGAAAAGAGAAAAAATGTCTCCTTTTATTTGCCTTTAAGATAACTTATTTTTGTGATGTTGTGGAAATTTTTCTTTACTCGATAGTGCATTCAGGAATTGAATTTAGCTATCGTCAGGGATAGGGCTGCCGGTTCTGGTATTGCCTGACGGAACATTTGGCGGCATAGTGGGAACTGCAATCAAACGGCGCTTAGCTGATGAGGTCCAAATATTATGACAAGTAATGCCAAACTGGCCGTCTTGATCGATGCGGATAATGCCCAGGCGTCGATCATCAAGGAATTGCTGACGGAGGTATCCACCTTTGGTACCGCATCGGTGAAGCGTGCCTATGGAGACTGGACTACGCCCAATTTGAAAGGCTGGAAAGAAATCCTGCATTTGATGGCCATTCAGCCGATCCAGCAATTCAGCTATACGACGGGTAAAAATTCGACGGATTCATCGTTGATCATCGACGCCATGGATTTGCTGCACTCAGAAAAGCTGGACGGCTTTTGTCTGGTATCGTCCGACAGTGATTTCACGCGCCTTGCAACACGGATTCGCGAATCAGGACTGGCCGTGTATGGTTTTGGTGAAAGAAAGACGCCGCCAGCTTTCGTCGCCGCCTGCGACAAGTTTGTGTATACGGAGATTTTGCGGCCGGTAGCACCTCTTCCTTTGGCAGAAAAGCAGCAAAAACCGTTACAGGCGCTGGCGCCTGTCTCCCTCGATGCAGATACGCGGGAAGTGCTGCGCAAGGCCATCATCGCCGCAGCGCGTGATGATGGTTTTGCCTCCTTGAGTGGCGTCGGCAGTCTGATCTTGAAGAACAATCCAGCCTTCGACCCGCGCCACTACGGCTGCCAGAAATTGAGTGAACTGGTGCGTCGCCTTCCTTTCGTTGAAGTCAAAGAAGTTCAAAGCGAAAAGAATCCCGCCATGCATCTGTACATTAAATTGAAATAGGGGAGCAGCGGGTCATCATGACAGATGATTTCCCGTCATCCATTGCCTGATCAACCATCCTTTGCCAGCGGCGCCCGGATGCGGTCTAATCATGGCTTGTTCCTTGACGAGGTTGCCATGCTACCCACTCCCGCCATCGCCGCGCTGTGCGAAAAATTTCCCCTGATTACAGAATTGATGGCCTTGCAGCCCTTGAGCTGGTTCAATCCCCGCATCGCGCCAGCGGCCGAGGCCTTGAAGGACGTGGGCTTGACGGCAGACGACGTGGCGCAGGCCAGCGCGCGCCTGGCCCGCTTCGCGCCCTATCTGGCCAGGGCGTTTCCGGAAACGCAGGCCAGCGGCGGCGTCATCGAGTCGCCCGTCGTGCCGCTGCCGGCCATGCAGGCAACGTTGGGCATGACGAGCGGTCAGCTGTGGCTCAAGCAGGATAGCCATCTGCCCATTTCCGGCTCGATCAAGGCGCGTGGCGGCATCTATGAAGTGCTGAAACATGCGGAAATGCTGGCGCTGGACGCCGGCTTGCTGAAGCAGGGCGACGATTACAGCCTGCTGGCCAGCGACGCCGTGCGCGCCTTCTTTGGCCAGTATGCGATCGCCGTCGGCTCCACGGGCAATCTGGGCTTGTCGATCGGCATCATGAGTGCGCGCCTGGGCTTTCGCGCCACCGTGCACATGTCGGCCGACGCGCGGCAATGGAAGAAGGATACATTGCGCAGCCACGGCGTCACCGTCGTCGAGTACGCGACCGACTACAGCGTGGCCGTGGAAGCGGGGCGCAGGCAGGCGGAGAATGATCCGACTTGCCACTTCGTCGACGATGAAAACTCGCACGATCTGTTTCTCGGCTACGCGGTGGCGGGCCAGCGCCTGCAAGCCCAGTTTGACGCTGCCGGCGTCGCGGTCGATGCGCAGCACCCGCTGTTCGTCTACCTGCCGTGCGGCGTCGGCGGCGGCCCCGGCGGCGTGGCCTTCGGCTTGAAGCTGGCCTTTGGCGATGCCGTCCACTGCGTCTTCGTCGAGCCGACGCATTCGCCATGCATGCTGCTGGGCGTGCACACGGGCTTGCACGAGGGTATCAGCGTGCAAGAAATCGGCATCGATAACCTCACGGCGGCCGATGGCCTTGCCGTGGGCCGCCCGTCCGGCTTTGTCGGACGCGCCATGCAGCGGCTGATCGACGGCTACGCCACCGTCACGGATGAAGAACTGTACCGCTTGCTGGCGACGCTGGAGCAAACGCAAGGCTTGCGCCTGGAACCGTCCGCCGTGGCCGGTTTTGCGGGCATCCAGCACGTGCTGGCCGCGCCGCAATATCAGCAGCACCTCGATACCACCACGCACCTGGTGTGGGGCACGGGCGGCAGCATGGTGCCGGAGCAAGAAATGGCCGCTTACGTGGCGCGTGGCCGCGCGCTGCTGGCGGCCGGAGCCGTTTGATGCCGGCCGGCGTGGCGCTCACAGGTACGCTGACGGCCAGCCAGTTCGCCAACCTGCATACGTTTCTCGTGGCGGCGCGCCATGCCAGTTTCGCGCTGGCCGCGCAGGAACTGGCGCTCACGCCCAGCGCCGTCAGCCACCGCATCGCGCGGCTGGAAAGCAGTCTGAACCTGCGCCTGTTCGAACGGCTGACGCGGCAAGTCAAACTGACGGCCGATGGCGAACGCATCTTCGCCGCCCTGCAAATTGGCTGGGATGGCTTGCAGGCGGCGCTGGCCGGCGGCGATGCACTCACTGGCAGCGTCAGCATGCATGCGCGCCCTTCGGTGGCCCAATGCTGGCTGGTGCCGCACCTGGCAAGCTTCGCTGCGCAATATCCGGATATGTCGATCGACTTGCGCGTGGGCAATGATAGCGTGGACTTTCGCGCCGGCCAGGTCGACCTGGCGCTGCACTATGGCGATGGCCACTTTCCCGGCCTGGCCTCGCGCAAGCTGATGGATGAGTGGCTGGCGCCCGTCTGCAGCCCGCAATATGCACGCGAGCACGGCTTGCAAGATGCGCCGCAACACCTGTCCGGCGCGACGGCACTGCACGACACCCTGGCCTGGCCCGCCTGCGCGCCCGATGCCGAATGGCGCTTGTGGCTGGACGGGCAGGCGCCCGAGGTGAACTTGCCCGCGCGCAGCCTGCGTTTCGACCGCGCCGACCTGTGCGCGCAGGCGGCCATCCACCACGCGGGCGTGGCCATGGGCCGGCGCCAGCTGGTGCAGCCGTGGTTAGATAGCGGCCAGCTGGTCTTGCCGTTCGGCGGGTTTGCCTTGGCCAGCCCGCAGGCGTATTACCTCGTGCATGCCGCCCGGCCACTGCCGGCGCGCGTGCAGGCGCTGCTGGAATGGCTGATGGGGCAGGCTATTTGATACACTGCGCCCCTTGTTCAAGAACGCGCACGAAGGAAGCACCATGCACGCAACATCCCCACTGACCTTCACCGCGCCGCAGGAATTGCGCACCTATGCGCTCGCCTGCCTGCTCGAACCGGACCCGGCCACCAAGGTGGCGATGGTGGCGGCCATGGCCGAGGCGCAGCTTTCGCTCGATGCGCAGGCGCCGCTGGCGCCCACCGGCCCCGTGCCGGGCCGGCCCGAGCGTCCGGAACTGGTGCCGCCGCGCCTGGTGGGGCGGCGTTCGATGATCACGCCGGAAGGGCGCGCCATGCTGGTGCATGCGCTCGCGCATATCGAGTTCAATGCCATGAACCTGGCGCTGGACGCCCTGTGGCGCTTTCCGGATTTACCTACCGAGTACTACACGGACTGGCTGCGCGTGGCCAAGGAAGAAGCGACGCACTTTGCCATGCTGCAGGCGCATCTGCAGGTGCTGGGCCACACGTATGGCGATTTCCCCGGCCACGACAGCCTGTGGGAAATGGTCGACAAGACGCGCGGCGACGTACTGGCGCGCATGGCGCTGGTGCCGCGCACCCTGGAAGCGCGGGGCCTCGATGCGATTCCACCGCTGCGCGCCAAGCTGGCCCAGGCGGGAGATTTGGCCGCCGCCGCCATCCTCGACATCATCCTGCGCGATGAAGTGGGGCACGTGGAAATCGGCAACCGCTGGTATGGCTACCTGTGCGACCAGCGCGGCCTGGAGTTGCGCGCCACGTATGCCGAACTGGCGCTGCGCTACGAAGCGCCCACCTTGCGCGGCCCGTTCAACCTGGAAGCGCGGCGCCGGGCCGGGTTTTCGGAGCTGGAACTGTCCGACTTGCCCGCCTGAATCTGTCGCGGCGTCACGGATGGGCCGTCAGGCTGATGTGCCAGTGGCTCAGGTGTCCCGCTTCGATATGCACTTTGATCGGCTTGATCCAGCTCCCCGCGCCGGGAATCTTGTCGGCCGGTGCGGCGGAAAAACGCCCGTCGACGAGCGCCAGCTTGACGAAGCTGGGGCCGATGTAGATGACGCGCGTGCTGGCCGGCGCCGCTTCCTGGGCCAGCATGGCGCGGTTCGCCGCGATCCACGCCAGCAGGGCCGCCAGTTTCGGCTTTTGCGCGGGGTTGGCCGCCACTTCCGCCTTCGCGTCGAGGATCAGCTGGTGAATGGCGGCGCCATTGTTCTGCCCGCCCAGCGCATCCGAGTAGCCGCCCGCGCCGTCCGCGTAGCGCAAATCGATCTGCTGGCCGTCGCTGTGGCCGCGGTGGCCGAGGATGGAATCGCCCGCCGCCGTCTGCGTCACATGCTGGCCGCTGATGTCGTCGAAACGGTAGGCCTTGCCCGCCAGCCAGGCGATGGCCAGGCGCGTGGCCCACGAATCGCCACCCGCATCGCGCGTGCCGTAGCGCCGCGCCGCCAGCGCCGCCTCGTTGTTGGCCAGGTACAGGGGGATGTAGGCCGTGTCGCCCTTGAATTCCACTTGCCCCCCTTCGGCCGGATCGGAGCTGGCGTCCGTATTGTCGACTTTGCCCTTCAGGCGCAAGGTGACGACGGCCTTCTTGTCGAGTTTTGCGCCGGCAAAGGCGGGTAGCACCAGGCTGGGGAATGTCACCTTGCCCGCGCTCTTGGTATTGGCCTGGGACAATAAATTCTCCGTGCTGAAGGCGGGATCGCCGCCGCCGGACGAGATGCCGATATTGACTTCCGTAATCGTCGCCGCCGCCGGCGTGTAGTGCAATTCCAGCGGCAAGGTGTGCGTGCCGGTAGCCGCGCCTTGCGACACGGATACATACGGCCCCGGCAGATTGCCGGTCAGCTTGATCGGCTGCAGCACGGGACGGGCGGCCTGGTTCGGCGAGCTGAACTTCGCCTGCGTCACCTTCAAACCCTTGCACACGAGACTCAGTTCCACCGTCGTCACGGTGGCCAGGGCGCTGTCGCCGATATTCGTGGCGCTGACGTTGCCGCCCAGGCTCAAAGCGCCAGCCTGGGTTTGCTTGCTGACATCGACGCATTCCGTCCTGACGATGCTGCCCTGCGTGTAATGCGTCTGGTTGACGGCGCCCGTGGCGGCCAGGTTGACCCCTGGCAGCCCCGTCACGGCGTACGACCAGGTATCGTTATACTGGCTTTGCGCCGTCGTGTAGACGGGGTATTCGGCCGTGCTGACGGTGATTTTCACGCCCACGTTTTTCGTGCCCTTGGGCACCGTGAAGGCGACGGGCGAGGTGATGGTCTGGTTTTGCGCGGCCGCCGTGGCCGTAAACGTCTTGCTGCCTTCGTCATCCTGCGGCGTGAAGTCGCCTGCACGGGGGCTGGCCGGCACCGCGCGCGCGGGCGGCGCGGCGCCATCCTGCGTGACCGTGCCCGCCACATAGCTTTGCGCCGTGGCGGTGCGCTGGGCCAGGCCGGGCGCGTAGGGATACACGATGCCGACGCTGACGGTGCTGCTGTTGCCGAAGACGACGGCGCTGACGCTGACCACGTTCGGGTGGACCAGGTCGTTCAAGGTCAGCTGGTAAGTGTCGGGCAGCACGCCATCGAAGTGGAAGGCGCCCGTGGCGTCAACCACGGCTACCTGGCGCTGGTGGTTGTTGTAGCCAGCCAATAACATCTTCTTGCCGGCCAGCCCAGTGGCATTGCCACCTGCCGGTGTGCGCAGCTGGCCTTGCAGCGAGGTAGATGACTTGACGACGATCAAGGCATAGCTGGCCGTGAATTCGCCATCCTGCGAGACGACATTGAGGTTCAGGTCATAGCTGCCGTTGGGCAAGGACGCCAGCAATTGCTGCATCGCCGTGGCGCTGATGCTGAAGGTGCCGCTGGCCGCATCGAACGTCCAGTAGGTCTTGAGGCTGATGGCCAGGCCATTCGGGGTCGACAGCAAGCCGTCGCTGTCGTCCTGCAGGGCCAGCGGCGGCGCGCCCACCAGGCGGAACGCCAGGGCGCCCGGCTGCAGGCGGTTGTTCGGCCCCAGTCCTGTGATGGCCAGCACGGGCGCGGTGGCCGGCAAGTTGCCGTCGTCGTCTGGCTCCACATAGGTTTCCACGGCCGTGGGCAGTTCCGTCTGGATCAGCAGGTCCAGGGTGGTGACCTTGTTGCCCTTGCTGAGGGAAAATTTCGCATGCTGGTCCACGCCCGTGTCGCCGGGCGTGGAAAAGCGCAGGCTGCCGTCCTGCAGCAGCACGTCCGTGACGGCGCCGCTGACCTTGACGCTGTCGGCGCCGTCCGTAAAGCCCAGCTCGGCCAGCGACAGCGTCACCACTTGCGCGGGCCGCACGGGATCGAGGGCTAAGCTGGCGTTGGCGCTGAAGGTCCACGTCAGGCCAGTGCTCTGGAAGGCGATGCTGCGCTCGATGCGCAGGGTGATGGTGTCAGCGGGCGTGACGCTGGCGCCTGCGTCGATGTTGCCGGCCAGCACCTCGCCATCGAGGATGATGCTGCCTGCGGGCGCGCTGGCCAGCACGGCTTGCACATTGCTGGCCGCCGCGCTGCTGTTGTTGCGGATGTGCACGCGATAGGTATAGTCCCAGACCGTGCGGCTGACGCGCTGCTCGCCCACTTTTTCCAGCAAGGTCACTTCGAAGTCCCCGGCGGCCTGGGCGGTGGAGCTGGTAGCCGCTGCGGCGGCCAGCATGACTTTCGGCGCGGGCGGCTGCGTCGGGTCATTCGAGCCGCCACAGGCGCACAGGCCCACGGCCAGCAAGGGGGCCAGCGCGGCGCCCGCCAGCTGCCGGCGGCACAGGTAGGCCATGGCCAGCACGCCGGCCAGCAGCAGCCATGGCGTGGACGGCAGGGCGACGGCGGCCGCCTGCGTGAGGCCCGTATCGAGCTCGATGAAGGAAACGGGGTCGAGGATGGAAAACGGCTGGACGCCGGGGCTGCCCGCGCCCAGATAATCGAAGGTGACGGAAAAGCCCGTGGCCGTGGCGCCGGGATTGACACCGCCGGCCAGTGCCAGCGCATCGAAGTAGCCGCTGGCGGGAATGGCGGGGTCGGGCTGCACCAGCAGCACGTCCCAGCCCGGTGCCGTGGAAATGTCGTGCAGATTGGCGTACTGCCCCACGCTGAAGAACAGGGTAAATTCGGCGATGGGCACGGCCAGCGTGGTATTGCTGACGGTATAGTCGTAGCGCCACTGCGTGCCGCCCAGCGCTGTTGCCGTGTAGCCGATGCTGGTGGCATGCGCGGCGGACATGGCGCACAGCAGCAGTGCCAGCAGCGCCCATTTGATAAAGCTCATGATCGTTCCCCCCGTTGACTGGCGCCAAGCGTGCCCAGGCAAGAGGTCAAGCAGGAAGCGTTCCCGTACACATTGTGCTGTAAAAACAAGGGCTTGGCTGGAGGAGGCTGGCGCCGGTGTCAAATCTGCCGACACTGGCCCATACGGCTGAGCATGTCAGCGCTGTCCTACCCATCTTGTCGAAACTGTCTGATTGTATGCCTTGCGGAAACACACGATGATCGTGTCCATGCTGCAACAGCCAACCATTTCGACGGAGTATGCGATGTCCAAGCCAGCCAAGCCCAATCATTTGAACAAGCCGTTCCTGGTGATCTGCCTGTTCACCTTGTCGACCCTGGCGGCCACCTGGATGAATACGGGCGAGGCGCAGACGACCGATGCCGCGCCGGCGCCCGTGGCGCGCGACGTGGGCCACGGCGCCTTGCCAGTCTGCAGCAGCGATGCCCTCACACTGTCGGCACACTGCCAGCCTGGCCGCCAGGCTTGACACCAGCCTGCAAGCGCTGCTGCAGCAAGGCCAGCACCGCCGCTTCTTCCGGCGCCAGCGCCGGTAAATCGTCCTGCAATTGCTGCCGCGCCCGCGCGCGCAGGCCTTCCAACAAACTGCCATCCAGATACGCCTCCAGCACGGCCGGGTGCACATAGCACTTGCGGCAGATCGTCGGCGTGTTGCCCAGCTTCTTTGCCACCGATTCGATCGCCTGCACGATGTTTTTCTTCGCTTGCGCATCGGAATCGACCTGCTCGAACGCCTGCAGGGCCAGCGCGGCCAGCAAGGTACCGGACCAGGTGCGGAAATCCTTGGCCGTGTAGTCTTCGCCCGTCACCTCGCGCAGGTAATCGTTGACGTCGCCCGAATCGACGCCGTGGCGCGCACCATCCTCATCGACATATTGAAACAGTTCCTGTCCCGGCAGCTCGCGCATGCGCTGCAGCACCCTGGCCAGGCGCCGGTCGCTCAGGCGGATAGCGTGGCGCACGCCGCTCTTGCCCTTGAAGTGGAAGGCCACGGCGCTGCCGTCGACTTGCACGTGGCGCGTGCGCAGGGTCGTCAGGCCGAACGATTTGTTCGTGCGCGCATATTCTTCGTTGCCGATGCGCATCATCGTCAATTCCAGCAAATGCACGATGGTGGCCAGCACTTTTTCACGGGGCAAACCGGGCAACTGCATGCCGCGCGCGACGGCGGCGCGGATGGCGGGCAGGGCGCGGCCAAAGCTGAGCATGCGCGCATATTTCACTTCGTCGCGCACCTTGCACCAGCGCGCATGGTAGCGGTATTGCTTGCGGCCGCGCGCGTCGCGCCCCGTCGCCTGCAGGTGGCCATTCGCGTGCGGGCAGATCCACACGTGCGTCCAGGCCGGCGGAATGGCCAGTGCCTTGATGCGCGTCAAGGTGGCGGCATCGCGCAGGAGCTGGCCATCCGCGTCGCGGTAGCGGAATTTGCCGGCCTGGCCCAGGCGGGCGATGCCGCTCTGATGGTCGCCCGTGTAGCGCAGGCCGGCGGCGCGGGCCGTGGCGGTGGCAGATATTTCCATGACGATAGCTTACCTTGCACGCCGCGCACCCGGCGCGCCGTTATGCTAAGGTGCGCATTCGTAACGCCGTGCGCGGCAGACAGGAGCAGCAGATGTTTGGCAGAAAAAAGAATCTGGAACAAGACCACGCCCCCCAGGCCGACAAGCAGTATGAAAAGAAATACACGGAAGACAGCTTCTGGGACAAGGTCGTCAAGTTCGCCAAGACGGCGGGACGCGAAGTCATCGAGAAAGCCCTGTGGCTGTACTACGCGGCGCAGCAGCCGAATACCCCGCTGTGGGCCAAGACGGCCATCTATGGCGCGCTCGGCTATTTCATTTCGCCCATCGATGCGATTCCCGACATCACGCCCGTGGTCGGCTATGCGGACGACCTGGCCGTGCTGGCGGCTGCCGTCGCCACGGTCGCCACCTACATCACGGCCGAGGTCAAGGAGCGCGCCGCCGACAAGCTGCGCGGCTGGTTCGGCGCCTAGCTTTTCCTGACAACTGGCACGCCGCTGCCCCCATGCGCGAGCAGGCGCAGCACGACTTCTTTCTGGAATGAACGAAACTCCTTGTCGGCGCTGACGTTGGCGAAGGCCAGCACGGCTGTCCTGCTGGCGCGGTCGACGCAGACGACGGACGCGGCGCCCGGGTCGCCGCCGCTGTGCGTGGCCAGCGGTTTGCCGTCGACATCGCGCAGCAGCCACACCAAAGCTTGCCGCACGGACGAGTCGGCAGGCACGACGGGGGCCGTTTGCGGGGCAAAAAACAATTGCAGGGTGGCATCTTGCAGATAGCGGTGGCCATCGACCCGGCCGCCATTGCTGAAAATGGCCAGGAAACGGGCAAAGTCATGCGCCGAGCTGCGCAGCAGGCCGGCCGGCCAGTCCGGATAGCCGACGGGCGGCAGCACTTGCAGGCCCGGCTCCTTGTGTGCATACGGCTGGGCCACGACGGCGCGCCGCGGCAAGCCGGCCAGGTTCCAGGCCGTGCTGTCCATGCCCAGCGGTTCGAACAGGTGCTCCTGCGCAAAGGCGTCGAGGCCGTCGGGGTTAAGCCGGCCTACCAGATAGCCGAGCAGGGCGATACCCACATTGCTGTAACGCCATTCCGTGCCGGGCCGGGAGGCAAACGACACATCCGCGTCGTACCAGGCGCCGCCGCGCGACAGATAGCCCTTGACGAAGTCGCGCAGCGGTAAGCGCGGGTCGCCCTGCACGGCAAACGCCGTCGTCTTTTCGTACACGGCATCGGAAATGCCCGAGGTGTGATTGAGCAAATGGCGAAAGGTGATGGGCACGTCGGGAAACTTCGGATGCATGAGCGGGAAGTCCAGATAGGCCGCCACCTTGTCGTCGAGCTGGAAGGCACCTTGTTCCAGCAGCATCATGACGGCCGTGGCCGTGACGAGCTTGCTGACGGAGGCGACATGGAACACCGTATTGGCATCGGCCTTCTTGCCGGCCTGGATGTCGGCCCAGCCATAACCGCGCGCAAAGATGGTTTGCTCGCCGCGCACCACCGCCACGCTCATGCCCGGCGTTTCCGTGCGGGCCAGGCCATCGCGCATGAAGCCGTCAAATTCCGTTTCCCACGCCAACCGGGCCGGATCGGTGGCGCAGCCCGTTTGCAGCAGGGCCAGTGAGACGCCGAGTCCCAGCACGCTTCTTCGTTTCATTGATTCTCTCTTTTGCCAATTTTAATTATCTTAACAATATTTTCGCCCGCCATAGGGGCAATTGACAAATCATTGCTCTGCAGCAATGACAAAGGGGCCGGCCAGCGCTTATTTGCACCAGTTATTTGCGCCAGTAGCGTTCCAGCAGGGGTTTGACGGTCAGGCCGTGCGCGACGATGGAGACGATGACGACGACCACGGTGATGTCGGCCAGTTCGCGCGCCAGGGGGCGCGGCAAGCCATGCGCGATGGCATAGCTGAGGTAATACAGCGAGCCGATGCCGCGCACGCCGAACCACGCGGCCAGGCCGCGCAGGCGCACGCTGGTGCCCGACGCTAATAAACCGAGCATCACGCTGGCCGGGCGCGCCACCAGCAGCAGGAACAGCGCCACGCTCCAGGCCTGCCAGCTCCAGGCCGCCGCCGTGACGGTGCCACCGAGCAACAGCACCAGGGTCAGTTCGGACAGACGTTCCAGGTGCTCCTTGAAGACGAGCGATTCGCCGCTGACGGTCAGCGGCACCTCGCTGGCGTGCGGTTTAATGGCGGACACGGCATGGGTTGCCTCGGCTTGCAGCAAGCCTTGCCGGTCTTTGGGCGCGCCGGCCAGTCGCAGTTCCGTCTGGCGCAAGGCCACGCCGGCAAAGAACACGGCCAGGAAACCCCACGCGTGCAGCCAGGTGGCCACGCCATACACGAGGGCAATCAAACCCAGCGCCGCCAGGTCGTCCAGCATCGCGTGTTTCGGCTCCTTGGCGCGCACCTGCCAGCCCAGCCAGGCCAGCAGCGCGCCGCCGGCCGCGCCCAGGGCGATGGCGGCGCCGCTGGCCCAGACCAAATCGCGCCACAGCCAGGTGGCGCCATGCGGCCCCAGTTCATGCAGGCCCAGCAAGCCCAGTCCCAGCATGACGAAAGGAAAGCCGCTGCCATCGTTCATGCCCGCTTCGCTGGTCAGGATGAAGCGCAATTGCTCGCTGTCGCCCGCATGGCGCAGCTGCACGTCGGTGGCCAGCACGGGGTCGGTGGGCGCGAGGATGGCGCCCAGCAGCACGCCCGCGCCCAGCGGCAAGCCCAGCACCAGGTACGCAAAGGCGGCCACCAGGGCCACGGAAATGGCCATCGACAGCCAGGCCAGACGCAGCGAGGGCAGCCAGCGCGCCAGGCTGAAGGGCACGGGCATCTTGACACCGGCGGAAAACAGGGAGATGAGGACGGCGATTTCCGTCAGGGTTGCCAGCAGGGGCGCCTGCTGCAGCAGGTCGAACGCAAACAGGCCGAGGAACATGGGCCCCAGCAGCAGGCCCACGCCCAGGTAAGCCATGGCCGAAGTCAAGGGCAGGCGCGCGATGCGGTCGGCGCCCAGGCCACGCGCCAGCATCAGGCAGCCGATCAGGATGAACCAGGCGGTGGTGCTCATGCGCCTTATTTTAGCGGCGCATGGGCAAGGGCAGCGCGCCGCAGGGTTTTTTACGCCTTATTCTCAGCCTTGTACGGCGACACGCTGTCGTTCTGCGCCTGCATGCCATGTACCTCGATGGGGTCGTGCGTGGAGCGCAAGCGGGGCAGGCTGTGCGGATAATTGCTCGTGATAAAGGCCAGCATCTGCTCGCGCACGAGGCAGCGTAATTCAAATGCCGTGCCGGAATCGACTGCACTGATCAGAAAGCGCACGCGCACGGCCCGCTCGTTCGAATCCGTCGCCTGCACGGTGCAGACGCGCCCATCCCATTGCTTGGCCCCTTCGCAGATGCGCGTCAGTTCCGCGCGCAGCGGTTCGATCGGGACGCTGAAATCGAGCCACAGGAACACCGTGCCCAGGATGTCCGAGGAGGTATGCGTCCAGTTCTCGAACGGATTTTCGATGAACCACTGCAGCGGCACGATCAAACGCCGTTCATCCCACACGCGCACGACCACGTAGGTGCCCTTGATTTCCTCGACCGTGCCCCATTCGCCATTGACGATCAGCACGTCGTCGATGCGGATGGGTTGAGAGAACGCAATTTGCAGCCCTGCAATGAAATTGCCGAGCACGGGGCGGGCGGCGATACCGGCCACCAGGCCCGCCACGCCGGCCGAAGCGAGCAGGCTGGCGCCGATCTGCCGCGCGCCGGGCAAGGTCAGCAGCACGAAAGACAGGCCCAGCAGGACCACGATGGCGTGCGCGCTGCGCGTCAGCACGCGGGCCTGGGTGATCCGGCGCCGCGCGCGCAGGTTGTCGGCCGCGTCGACGGGGTTGATCTGGGAAATTGTGATGGAAAGCGACTCGATGCATTGCATGGCCAGCCAGGTCAGCGCGATGATCAGCGCCACGCTGGTGACATGCGACATGGCGACCAGGCCCGGCGTGTCGTCGGGCGCGCTGGCCAGCACCATGCGCAGGCCGAAGACGATCAGGCACAGCTGGCTGGCGCGGAAGGCCACGCGCGCGACGTTGCTGGCCAGCGCGTGGCCATTGGCGAGTTTTTTCAGCAAACCGATGCCGGCCCGGTGCACGACGATGGCGACCAGGGTGACGAGCAGGGCGGAAACGAGCACGGTCAGCGCCGAACGCAGCGGGCCTCCCATCAGCGAGTGAAACGTGCTGAGATCCATAGGCGAAAACTCCTTCGTTATTGGTGAAATGGATGTCGGAAGCGGGTATTTTACGGGCAGATGGCGTCACGGGGGCGTGCGTTGCCGTACGGATAAGACTTGCATCAACGTGGATACTGCAAGTAATTGCTGCGCTGCGCCATGCCACGTTGACGTTTCAATACGCAAAGCAAACGCGCGCCGCCGTATTGGAAATATAGCCATACTTGCAATGGTTGTTCATGTCTGCAAAGGAAAACGATGATAGTACGATCACTCCGAATGTCCTTGCGCTTCATCCTGCCGCTGGCCCTGGTGCTGGGATTGTTTGCTTATATTGTGGTACCCCTGCTCGATAATATTACCTTGCGCTGGTATGTGCGCGACCTCGACAGCCGGGCGGAATTGCTCGCTGGAACCCTCCGCCCCTCACTCACCGACTACCTGCCCGCACAAGATGCCACGCGCATCGGTGAACTGTTCCAGGGCGCCACGCGCGACGAACGCCTGATCGCCATCGGCTTTTGCGACAATGCGGGCCACTTGCTGTACCAATCCGCGCAATACCCGGCCTCCATCGGCTGCTGGAGCACGCCTCCCACGGGCGGCTTGTACAAA
The DNA here is from genome assembly GCF_003096775.1 of Janthinobacterium sp. 78. Taxonomy (NCBI): domain Bacteria; kingdom Pseudomonadati; phylum Pseudomonadota; class Betaproteobacteria; order Burkholderiales; family Oxalobacteraceae; genus Janthinobacterium; species Janthinobacterium sp. 78. The sequence continues at coordinate 3,184,116 of NZ_QENT01000001.1, forward strand.
TCCCTGGCGCAATTGCCGCAAGGGCAAGTCCACCTCAGCGAAACGCCCGTCATGCACGATGCATCCCAGCTGGGCCGCCTGGTGCTGGTGCAGGACATGAGCTTTGTCGAGCGCCGCAATACCGACACCAAACGCTTCATTTTTGCCTTCCTGGCCGTGCTGGCCGTGCTGATTTCCCTGATGACCGTGTTCGTCGCCCACCTGAGCTGGCGCGGCTGGCTGTCCGCCGTCAAGGATATTTTACGGGGCGAATTGCTGCCGAAAAGTAATGGCGCAGTGGCCACCGCCACGGCGCCCGCCACCGCGCCCGCGCCGCCGCCGGAAATGCAGCCGCTGATCGGCGACTTGCGCGAACTGCTGCAGGAATACCATCTGGAACGCCAGGGCGACAGCGGCTGGTCATCCGACTGGACGCCGGACAAGCTGCGCGCGCTGCTGGAAGCGGACTTGCAGGGCGACCAGGTGCTGGTGGTGTCGAACCGCGAACCGTATATCCACACCAAAACAGATGCCGGCATTACCGTGCAGCGTCCGGCCAGCGGCCTGGTGACGGCCGTGGAAGCGGTGATGCGGGCCTGTTCCGGCACGTGGATCGCGCATGGCGCCGGTTCCGCCGACCGCGAGACGGTCGATAAGCTCGACCACGTGCCCGTGCCGCCCGATAACCCCAGCTATACCTTGCGCCGCGTGTGGCTGACGGACGAGGAAGAGCAGGGCTACTATTATGGTTTTGCTAATGAAGGCATGTGGCCGCTGTGCCATATCGCCCACGTGCGCCCCGTGTTCCGCTCGTCCGACTGGGAGCAGTATGTGAAGGTCAACCGCCGCTTCGCCGACGCCGTGATTGCCGAGGCGAAGACGGACAACCCCGTCGTGCTGGTGCAGGATTACCACTTTGCCTTGCTGCCCCGCATGGTGCGTGAAGCCTTGCCGAAGGCGACCATCATCACTTTCTGGCATATCCCCTGGCCGAACTCGGAATCGTTCGGCATTTGCCCATGGCGCGAGGAAATTCTCGACGGCTTGCTGGGCAGCACCATCCTCGGTTTCCACACGCCGTTTCACCGCAAGAATTTCCTCGAAACGGTGGATCGCTACCTGGAAACCCGCATCGAACCGGAGGCATCCACGATTTCCTACGGCGGCGAGATGACGCAGGTCGAGGATTACCCTATCTCCATTGCCTGGCCCGAGGATAATCCGGCGCAGCCCGACGTGGCCACCTGCCGCGCGCAAATCCGCGCCGAACTGGGCGTGGCGCCCGACCACTTGCTGGGCATTGGCGTCGATCGCCTCGATTACACCAAAGGCATCGTCGAGCGCTTCCAGGCCGTCGAGCGCATGCTGGAACAGCAGCCCGGCATGGTCGGCAATTTCACTTTCGTGCAAATTGCCGCCCCCAGCCGCGCTTCGCTCGATGAATATCAAAGTTTTGATGCCAGGGTGCGCAAGATGGTCGAGCGCATCAACCGCCGCTTCGGCAGCGGCAGCTATGTACCCATCCTGCTGAAAGCGGAGCATCATGGCCAGGACGACTTGCAGCGCTATTTCCGCGCTTCCGAGGTGTGCATGGTCACAAGCTTGCATGACGGCATGAATTTGGTGGCCAAGGAATTCATCGCCGCGCGCGACGACGAGCTGGGCGTGCTGGTGCTGTCGCAATTCACGGGCGCCGCGCGCGAGCTGCATGAAGCGCTGATCATCAACCCGTACCACATCGAGCAGGGCGCCGATGCCCTGTATCGTGGCCTGGTGATGCCGCCCGTGGAACAGCGCGAACGCATGAAAAGCATGCGGGCACGTGTGAAACATTTCAATGTCTACCGCTGGGCGGGGCGCATGCTGCTGGACGCGGCCCGCTTGCGCCAGCGCGACAAGGTCATGACCAAGATCGACGCCCACAGCCGCATCAAGCGGCGCAAGGGGCTTTGATGACGGAGATGCCTGACGATAGCGCGACCCTGTTGCAACTGTTGAGTGCACCCGGAACAGCCGTCTTCCTCGACTTCGACGGCACCCTGGTCGACTTGGCGCCCACGCCCGATGGCGTGCGCCTGGAGCCGGGCGTGGTGGAAGCGCTGGCGCTGCTGGCCGAGCGCCATGGCGGGGCGCTGGCCCTCATTTCCGGGCGTCCGGTGGCGCAGATCGATGCCATGCTGGCGCCCTTGATCCTGCCGGTGGCCGGTGTGCATGGCGTGGAGCGGCGCGGCGTCGATGGAACGCTGCATGTGGCTGCCACACCCGATGTCTCTCCCGTGCTGGCCCGTGCCCAGGCGCTGGCCGCTGTCCAACCCGGCTTGCTGGTGGAACAGAAGCGCGGTGCCGTGGCCCTGCATTACCGGCTGGCGCCCGAACTCGAACATTTGTGCTTACAGGAAATGACAGCGGCCGTGCAAGCGTGCCCGGGGGTGTTGCTGTTGCATGGCAAAATGGTCCTGGAAGCCAAGCCGGCCGCCACCGACAAGGGCGGCGCCATCGCCGCCTTCCTGCGCGAAACCCCGTTTGCCGGCCGCCGGCCCGTGTTCGCGGGCGACGACACCACCGACGAGGCAGGCTTTGCCTTTGTACAACAAGTTGGCGGGCAGGGCGTGAAAGTGGGCCTCGGCCCCAGCGCCGCCACCCTGCGCCTGGCCAGCCCCGGCGCCTTGCGCACCGCGCTGCTGGCCGCCTCCGTATCCCCGACCTCGAAGGAATAGACCATGACGACATCCTATGACACCCCCGGCGGCGCGCCCGTTGGCAGCAAGCCGCCCGCGCAAGCGTCCCTGAACTGCGGCGTGGTGGGCAATTGTGCCTTCAGCGCCCTGATCGACCAGGCCGGGCAAGTGGTCTGGTCCTGCCTGCCCCGTTTCGATGGCGATCCCGTCTTCAACGGCCTGCTGGACGCGACGGAAAACGGCAGCGTGTGGGGCATCGACATTGAAAACTTTGCCCGCAGCGAGCAATTCTACGAGCCGAACACGGCCGTACTGCGCACGCGCCTGTACGACACCGAAGGGCGCGGCGTGGAAATCACGGATTTCGCGCCCCGATTCCTCAGCCGCGACCGCATGTTCCGCCCGCTGATGCTGATCCGCCGCGTGCGCCCGCTCGACCACGCCGTGCGCATCCGCGTGCGCCTGCGCCCCCGCTACGACTGGGGCAGGCTGGCGCCGCAGATCACGCAGGGCAGCCACCACATCCGCTACGTGGGACCGGAACAGACCTTGCGCCTGAACACCGATGTGTCACTCAACTATGTATTGAGCGAAACCTATTTCGTGCTGGGCGGCACGGCCAACTTCCTGCTGGGCCCCGATGAAACCCTGGCCGGCGGCATCGACGAGACGGCGCGCATCTTCGAAAAGGACACCATCAACTATTGGCGCACCTACACGCGCCGCCTGGCCGTACCGCTGGAATGGCAGGACGTGGTCATTCGCGCGGCCATCACGTTAAAGCTGTCTTTATATGAAGACACGGGCGCCATCATCGCCGCCATGACCACCAGCATTCCCGAAGCGCCCGGCAGCAGCCGCAACTGGGATTACCGCTATTGCTGGCTGCGCGACGCCTTCTTCGTCGTGCGCGCCCTGAACAGCCTGTCGGAAGTGGGCACGATGGAAGAGTATCTGCGCTGGCTGACGAATATCGTCGCCCGCTCGAAGGGCGGCCACATCCAGCCCCTTTACGGCATCGGCCTGGAAGAGCAATTGCCCGAATCGACGCTGGACCACTTGCCCGGCTACCGGGGCAATGGTCCCGTGCGCGTGGGCAACCAGGCGCAGGAACACTTCCAGCACGATGTGTACGGCAACATTGTTTTAGGCGCGGCGCAGGCTTTCCTCGACCACCGGCTGTTCCACCGGGCCGGCAAGGCCGAGTTTGCCGCGCTGGAAGCCGTGGGCGACCAGGCCTTCCGCCTGCATGCGGAGCCGGACGCGGGCATGTGGGAGCTGCGCACGCGGGCGCGCGTCCATACCTCGTCCATGCTGATGAGCTGGGCCGCCTGCGACCGCCTGGCCAAGGTCGCGCATAAGCTGGGCTTGCCGGACCGCGCCGACCACTGGAACAGCCGCGCCGTGCTGATCCGTGAGCGCCTGCTGCGTGAAGCGTGGAGCGAAGAGCGCCAGGCCTTCGCGGAAAGCCTGGGTGGGCGCGACCTCGATGCGTCCGTGCTGCTGATGGCGGAAGTCAACTTCATCGACCCCATGGACCCGCGTTTTATCGCGACAGTCGACGCGCTGGAAGCATCGCTGTGCGACGGCCCCTACATGCGCCGCTACGAAGCGCCCGACGACTTCGGCAAACCGGAAACAGCCTTCAACATCTGCACCTTCTGGCGCATCGACGCGCTGGCGCGCATCGGCAGGAAGGACGAAGCGCGCAAAATCTTCGAGACGATGTTAATGGCGCGCAACCACCTGGGCTTGCTGTCGGAAGACACGCACCCCGTCACGGGCGAAATGTGGGGCAATTTCCCGCAGACTTATTCGATGGTGGGCTTGATCAACTGCGCCGTGCGCTTGTCGGCGCCGTGGGATAGCGCTGTTTAAGAGCGGGCCGGGATCGCGGGCCTGAGCGTTATCCCTGGCTGCGTTGCCAGGGATTGCCATCTATTCGCCGCGCCTGAAAGCCATATCGTTATACATATTTTCTTCACCAATAAAATCAATGGCTTGACGCTTCCCTGCATCTGTTTTCAAGGCGTGCGCTGATAACTACACGGTAAACATTTCAAGTCAGGCCAGCGGATTTTCGCCTAATTTTTAGGTAAAAAACTGCGCAAAATGCCGATTCGCGGCAAATGAGCGAACATCAGAAAAAGATGGGTATAACGCCATGGGTTCGGGCACGGTCGGAATCTCGCTCATCGCTAGTGCCAACGCTGCATATGTTAGAGGCATCTCTGTTATTATCGCTCGTCATATTATTAGCTAAGCGCGCGACCATGCCAAACTTCTCACATTATGTCAGCGAATTGATAAAATTCTGGAATGATCTGGGATGGCTTGCCAATTTTCTGGCAGTCGCCGTGATCATGTTGCCAGCAATAGGCAAAATCAGAGCAATGATGAGCCGGCGGCGCCAGAAGAGGAGGGCTGTTACCAATACTAAAATGAACAGTGCATCTTATCTGGAATGGATGCAGCGCGTCATATCAAAAATTTATGCAGGCCGGGAGCTTGTTTCGCTGTATGGAAAAAAATATCCTGCAATTATTCTCAGACCGAGTAAAAAATTTCTTTATCCGTTCAGTGAGCTGTGTCATTTAGCATCCACGGATATCAAGCCCTTGCGCTTGAGTCGATTACAAAAGGATTATCTGCGCTTCCTCGGCGATTCGGTAAAACGACCAAAGATGAAGGGATTCGCCACCAAGGAAATTCTGCTGGACGAACACGGAAAGATCGTCGCCGTGCATGCTCAGGCAACAAACTATCAGCAGAATCTTGTTACGGCGCACGTTCTGGAATGGGAGCTTTTCAAGCGTTACAAAAAAAATGCAGAAATCACCGACGACATCCTCTCGGAATTGAAGTTACGTTCGGCATATCACGGAGGCCAACCACCACTTCAAGCCGTGTTAAAGCCATGCGACGCTTTCCCGTTAATCAGCGTTCAAGCACTGGTGATCTACAAGGACTACAAGGATCCCAACAGCGTAATGTGGAAGGCGATCGTTGCGCAACGCGGCAAGAATGTGGCGATCAAGCCGGAGCTGTGGCAAATCCAGCCGGCCGGCGGCTTCGAAGTGTATGGGCACGAGGATGATGATCTTGACATACAGCTCAGGCAAGGCTTTGATGTTCGTGCCGCGCTATTCAGAGAGTATGCGGAAGAATTATATAACGTCGAGGAGCTCAGCTTTCGCAGTGACGGAAGAGATTCCGGCAGCATTCTGGCGGAACCCCATATTTCACAGCTCATCACACTTATAGGTGATAACAAAGCGAGCATGGATTTTCTAGGCATCATCACCGATTTGACCGTATTGCGCCATGAGCTGTCTTTTTTGATTGTCATCGATGATCCAGACTACTGCCGGTATCCCATCATCGGCAGTTCCGAGGCAAAAAGAATGTTCAGTCTAAACATGGCCGAGTTAAAAACGACATTTTCAAACCAGAATGTGCATTCAAGCAGTGCTGGCCTGCTCCAACTGGCGATTGAAAGCGACAGGCTGAAATCGCTTGGCATTTCCTCGTTGCTCGAGACTGCCGACGATGGGATGCCCTGATAAGGCACCGAGTTATACACAAGTCCGATCCGGCCAAGCGCAGCTGCGAAAAACTTTTAACAATCAATGACTTACCGCAGCCCTTGTAAACTGGCCGCATTTCAGGTTTACTCCACGCCGTTATACATAATTCTTGGCGTTGGCCCAGTCTCGTAATTTCTCCATTGTTTCCGCTGCGACGTAGACCTCTTTCATGCCAAGCCAGATGGTCTTGACGCCGGGTTCGCCGTCGCTTTTCCGGCCGAGGAATCCCCCCAGCCGAGCGACCAGTCGTGGCACATCGTTTGAATGTAAAAGGCTTTTTCGGCCAGGTGCTCGACTGTCCGGACTTGTGTATCACGACGTGCCTTAAAGCCGGGCGCTCAAGCCGATCTGGAAACCACGGCCTGGCAAGGGCGCAATGTATTTCAGTGGAGAATTGTGCGGCCTGGCATCGTCATCGAGCAGGTTGCTGCCGTTAATAAATACATCGATGCCTGCAAACGGCGAATTTGGCACCTGCAGTGCGCGGCTCAGCTGGAAATTCACCATGGTGTAGCCGTCGAGCGGCACTTCTTCGCTGACACTCTTGCCCAGGTACTTCTGCTTGGCGTACCAGGTGCTCGACACCCTGGCCTTCCAGCCCTGGTTTTCCCACTGCACATTCGCGCCGTAGCGGTTGGTGGGCATGTTGGGCAGGTAGGCGCCGTCGTTGTGCGCGCGCAGCTTGTCGGGATGGTCCGCCTTGTTCTTGACCAGGTCGGCAAATGCGGAGAGATTCACCTTGCCATAGCTGCCCAGCTGAATGAGCTGCGTAGCGTCGATCTCGAATCCTCTGACCGTCGTATCGGTCTGCTTCCAGTATTTTAATGGCAGGCGATTGGCCATCTGGGCTCCAGAATGGCCAAGGTAGAGATAGTTCTCGTACTGCATGACGTAGCCGGTTGCGGACAGGTTGAAGCCGCGATGGCCGAACAGGGCGGTGAGTTCGGTACTCCTGGCGCGCTCGGCCTTCAGGTTCTGGTTGCCTTCTTCCTGGGTCATGATCGAATAGTGGCGGTTGCTCGCATACAACTCATTGACGTCGGGCGCTCTTTCCGAGGAGGCATAGCGCAGCTTTGCACCGAAAAGCTGGCCCAGCTTGGCCGAGGCCCCCAGGCTATAGCTGTTCAGACTGAACGATTTGTCTTCGAGTTTGGAATTGCTCGCATTCCTCGACGTCTTGAAGCCGCTCTGGCGGATGTCGTGCTCCACTATTTCATGGCGCAAGCCCGCATCGAAGGTGGCCCAGTCGACGTCGAGGCTTTCCTTGATGAACAGCGCGCGGCTGAGCGTGCTGGCATCGGGAAGGTAGAGCTGCGGGCCGCTGCCGGCGATATCCCTGGACTGATGGCTCAGGCCTAGCATGCCGCTCAATGGACCGGCGCGCCGGTGCGCCAGCAGCAGCTCGGCCTGATTGGTGTTGAACCGGTAGTCATTCGCCTTGGTCGCACCGAGGCGTTCTCCCGACGCATTGTTCAGGCGGGACACGCGCAGTTGCGCGCTTTCAATGTACGCGACGGGATCGCGCAGATGGGCTTCCAGCGCATATTTATCCTGCTGTATCACCACGCCGACGGGCAGCCCCGCGTCATAATTCGCCCCGAAAGCTTTGTTCTCCATGGAAAAGCCCGGCACGCCATATTCGCTATTCTTGGTGTCGAGGCTGACGGCCACGTAGCCACGGTCGAAAAAGTAGGTGCTGCCGACGGCAAAGTGGGAATTGCTGGCATAGCTGTTGCCCAGGGTGCCGTGATAATCGGGGGTGACGTCCTTGTTGATCTTGTTCTGCACCGTCTTTGGCGTACCGGGCACGTATGCGGGGTTGGCCGGATTGACGTAGGTCTTGCGCTGCCAGACGGAGGTCGGATGATTGGTGTAGAAGGAAAAATCGCCGTCCGCCCAGTCCGGACTTTCCGTCATGAACTGGTCGATAAACGGTTGCGATGCCTTGTTGTAGACCTGCTGGATTCTCGCTTCTTTCTGGCAACTGTCAGCCAGAAAGGTATTCACGCCGCCGCTCGAAGGGAACAGCTGGCTGTTGCACACGCCGGCCTTGCTGTTGCCCGGAATTGTGTAGTGCCCGATCTTCTGGAATGACAGCTGCAGATTCGTCGAAAAGCGCTGCCCGTCGTTGAAATTCAGGCGCAAGCCTTGTGCATCGGCATCATTGAAACCCTTGCGCAGAACCAGTTCCAGGTCTTTCGGCTTGTCCTCCATCTTCCTGGAAATGAGGCCGGAATCGACGTCGACGCTGCCGCCGATGGCATTGCCGCCGAAGCGCACGCTATCGGACGATTTGTTCACGCTGACGCTGCGCGCAAACAGCGGATCGAACGGGATGTTGATGTCGCCGCTGAGCGCATTCATGCCGAGGATGGACTGGCCATCTTCGAGGATCTGCACGCGGCTGCCGCTCAGGCTGCGTATCACCGGTGCGCCGGCATTCGGCCCGAAGGCGCTGCTTTGCACGCCCGAGACATGTTCGAGCATGCCGCCCAGCGTCCTGTTCTGGGCTTGCGTATTTTCAACGACAACGACGCTGTCAATGCCCGACGGTCTGTCTGCGCGGATGTTGATGGTCTGCAGGGTGATGTCGTCTGCCGCGTAAGCGAGCGGGGTAGTGGACAGCATGGCAGCTGCGAATACGTGATGGCGCATGGGACTCTCTAAAAAGGCGGAATGGGGTGCTGGCGCTGGACGCGGGCACAGCGCGACGGCATAGATGCAATCGAGTTGCAATAATAGCTCGCGCGGAATGCTAATGCAAGTAAACTGCATTTGATGACATTGGCCGGGCTGGCGCACGGAAAGCGCGCAGCGCAGACAGCCGGCATGTGCCGGCTATTGGGTAGCAAAGTGTGGAAGTGCGATGGCGGCTATGCGTTGTGAAGTCGCGCGTTCAGGTCAATTTCAATGGCTCTTCGCCTGCAGCCGGCGCGCACGGCGCTTTCTTTCCCAGATGACGATGCCTGTCACGGACAGCATGGCGACCATGATGCCCATGAGGGACATCAAGATGCGTCCCGGCAAGCCGAGGATGCGGCCCGAGTGCAAAGGGAATTGCAGTTGCACGAAGACGTCGGCGGCCGTGCCTTCCCATGGCTTGTGCTGGCCGATGATGCTGCCGTCCATGCCGTCGACGTACAGATTCGACAGGCCCATGCCGGCCGCGCCGAATTCGTCGGCCGGGTCGAAGAAGGAGACGTTGTAGAACGAATAATTGCCGCCATAATAAATGCCGCCGATGGGCGCCGTGATGCCGCGCTGCACGGCTTGTCTTTTTGCAATATCCACGGCCTGCTCGAAGCCGATCACGGGCGTAATATACGTGCCGTAGGGCGCCGGCGTCTGCGTTTCGTACGGTCCCGGCGTGGTGGTGGACACCAGCGACATGACGGGATAAAACACTTCGCGGTACAGGTTCAGCGAGAACGAGGTGAACGCGACGACGATGATGATGGCCCACACCCACAGGCCTCCCGCGCGGTGCAAATCGAAATTGAGCTTGTAGCCGCCCGCCGCCCAGCGCACCACCCACGACGGTTTCCAGCGCTGCCACCAGCTGGCGGCGTCGCGGTGGCGCGGCGTCTCGTCCGGGGCGCGTGGGCGAAGGCGGCGTGGCGTGGTCAGATACAACGCCACCATGCTGTCGAGCAGCCAGATCAGGGCGACCGTGCCCATCAGCCAGTAGCCCCAGCGGTCCGTGCCCCAGAAAGCGGGCACGTGCAGGCTGTAGTGCAAGTGGCGCAGGAACGGCATCAGGCTGCGGCGCGACAGGGAAATCGCCGTCGAATCGCGCGTGCCCGTGATGTGCGCGGTGACGGGGTCGATGTAGACGGTGTTGTAGTCGAGCACGAACGGCTTGTTGGTCACCGGATCGGTGAGCGGGCGCACCATGAAGGCGGCCGCATGGCCTTCCTCCAGGCCCAGGGTCATGTAATTGACTGCCACGCGCGGGTCGGCGGCGGCGACCTTTTGCGCCAGCGCAAATGGTTGCTGCAGGGGGCCACGGCCCGGCGTGTCCATGATGTCGGCGTTGAGCCACTCGTCGAGTTCATGGTCCCATGAGGTGACGGCGCCCGTGAGGCCTGCAACGATGAGGAAGAGGGCGATGGCGAGACCGGCCCAGCGGTGTATGACAGTCCAGAAAGCGCGCATGCGGTACAAACCTTCAACATGAAACCGGCTTGTTGCCGCCAGCAGGCGCCATGGCGGCGCACAGGGAACGCCAGGCACGGGCCTGGTATTTTGATAATGGGAATCGTTCTCATTATCCGCCGTGGCGCAGAATTTGTCCAGCGACGATGGTATTGCCTAGGGTCAAATTGCGCATGCTAAGATGCTAGCAAGAAGTTAATTTACATTCCACATAGAAATACTCAAGGCATGCGCATAGAAGATCGGAACAATATCCACGTGTGCGAATGCAGCGCTGCGCCGCAGGGGGGCGCGGCAACCACCATGGTGTTCATGCATGGCTTTGGCTGCGACCAGACCATGTGGCGCTACCTGGAGCCGCTGTTTCGTCCCCGCTACCGCACGGTGCTGTTCGATCTGGTCGGCAGCGGCGCATCCGACCTGGACGCCTATGATGTCGATCGCTATGCGCGCCTGGATGCACATGGCGCCGATTTGCGGCAAGTCATCCATGCCGTCGGCGGCGGCCCCGTCATTTGCGTGGGCCATTCCGTCAGCGCCATGAGCGCCTTGCTGGCCAGCATCGCCGAGCCGGACTTGTTCGCCGCGCAAGTCATGCTGGCGCCGTCACCGTGCTATATCGATGACGCGGCGTCCGGCTACCGGGGCGGCTTCAGCCGTGCCGACATCGACGACTTGCTCGGTGCCATGGACAGCAATTACCTGGGCTGGTCCGCCAGCATGGCGCCGGCCATCATGGGCGCGCCCGGGCAACCGGCGCTGGGCGACGACCTGGCCAGCAGCTTTTGCCGCACGGACCCCGCCATCGCCCGGCATTTCGCGCAAGTCACCTTCTTGTCCGACCACCGTGCCATCTTGCCGCACAACCGCACGCCGGCCCTGATCGTGCAATGCAGCGACGACTTCATCGCGCCACCGCCCGTGGGCGAGTATTTGCGCGACATGCTGCCGCACAGCAGCCTGCACGTGGTCGAAAACGTGGGCCATTGCCCGCACATGAGCGCGCCCGATGCCAGCTACCGCGCCATCCGCCACTTTCTCGACGGCTTGCACCTGTAATGCGCGACACGCTGCCTTCCTTGCCTGACGCCAATACCTTGTTCCAGCATGCGGCCTGCGGCTTGCTGCTGTGCACGGCCGACGGCACCATCGTGCAGGCGAACGCCACCTTTTGTGGCTGGCTCGGCTATGGCGCCAGGGAATTGTTTGGGAAAAAGAAACTGCAGGACTTGCTGACCATCGGCGGGCGCGTGTTCCACCAGACGCACTGGCTGCCGCTGATGCAGGTGCAGGGCAGCGTATCGGAAATCCTGCTCGATATGCGCCAGCGCCAGGGGCTATCGATCCCCATGCTGTTCAACGCCGTGCGGCGCGTGCACGAGGGCGTGCGTTATGACGAGGTCGCCGTCTTTGTCGCCAGCGACCGGCGCAAATACGAGCAGCAACTGCAACTGGCGCGCAAGGAGGCCGGCGAGCTCAATGAGCAGCTGGCGGCCGCCGACCGGCGCAAGGACGAATTCCTGGCCACCCTGGCGCACGAGCTGCGCAACCCGCTGGCGCCGATGCGCAATGTGCTGGAAGTGCTGCGCCTGGCGCAGCTGGACGATCCGCAGCTGTGCTGGGCACGGGACGTGCTGGGCCGGCAAGTGAGCCACATGACGCACCTGGTCGACGACTTGACGGAAGTGTCGCGCATCACGCGGGGCCGCCTGGAGTTGCGCCGCGCCAGCGTGGAACTGGCGCCCGTGGTGGACGCGGCCCTGGACAGCGTCGCCGAGCTGGCGGCGCAGTCCGGCCACAAGGTGCACGTGGAGCAATGGCCGCGGCCCATCTGGCTCGACGCCGACGCCACGCGCCTGGCGCAGATGATCGCCAACCTGCTGACCAACGCCGTCAAGTACACGCCCGCCAACGGCGTCATCTGGCTGGACGTGGCATGCACGGAACACGAGGTGCGCATCAGCGTGCGCGATTCGGGCATCGGCATCGCGCACGAGCATCTGGACACCGTCTTCGACCTGTTTTCGCAGTTGCCGCCGGCCCTGTCGCTGGCCCAGGGTGGCCTGGGCATCGGTCTGTCGCTGGTGCGGGGGCTGGCCGAATTGCATGGCGGCAGCATCAGCGCGCACAGCGATGGCGTGGGGCAGGGCAGTACCTTCACATTGCGCCTGCCGCTGCCGGCCGTGCCTTTGCCGGCGCCTGCGCCCGCCAACCGCCGCCTGCTTGCCGGCACGCGCGAAGGCAAGGTGCTGGTCATCGACGACAGCGTCGACGCGGCCGAAAGCCTGGCGCTGGCGCTCGACATCCTCGGCTACGACGTGCGCACGGCCTACGATGGCGTGGCCGGCATGGCGGCCGCGCAAGCCTTTATGCCGCGCGTGATATTGCTCGACATCGGCTTGCCGCACATGAATGGCTATGACGTGGCGCGCCAGCTGCGTTCCCAGCCGTGCGGCCAACATGCCATCCTGGTCGCCGTGACGGGCTGGGGCCAGGACAAGGACCGCCAGATGGCGTCCGACGCGGGTTTTGATTTGCATCTGACCAAGCCTGTGGATTTTTATGAGCTCGATGCGGTGCTGCAGAAGATGCTGCAGGCAGGGTGAACGATACATGCCGTGTCAACCACAATCGTCCCACAGCGTGATCCAGGAAGAATGGGATCTGTGTGATTTGCTGGATGGCGCCCGCGCGCTTCACGATGCCTTGCTCGATTACGAAGGCGATGGCGTGTATGCCGACCTGCTCCTTCCCTGGTTGCGCGCGAATCCGCCTGCGCTGGCCTGGCTGCGCTCATTTGCGCAAAGGCAAGGAAATCCTGTTCCGCCAGCAAGCAAAGAGGAATTGTGGGTACTCCACGCGTTCAGCCGCATAGGCCAGGTGCTGGTCTTGCCCTTGCAACAGGGGCGCGGCAATGGCAATGGCGAAGGCTGGGCCGGACCGCCGCTGTCGCTCACCGAGTATGAGGCTTTCGTCGAGGCGCTGGGCATGACGGTGCTGCGGCCGGCAGAGTTTTCGCCTTTTTATCACGAGATAGTCGGGCTGCAGCCCGCTGGGTCTGCGCATGCGCGTGCCGCGATCATGGCCTGGCGATGGCCGTGCGTGATGCTCGGCAACATGCTGTTTGCGCGTGGTGGCGTCGATGTCTGCGCTGGCAAGACAATTTTCAAGCCCGGTATCGCCGACGCATCGACGCTGTACTGGGCTGACCGCCGCAAGGGACGCCCTGTCAACGACCTGTCGCATGGGTGGGGTAGTAATTCGCAATGGCGCACGTCTTTCCGCCGCGACTATGTCGTGGACGATACGCGATTTTACAATGTGGATGGCAAGTATGATCTGGCGGAGCAGGCGGCCGAGACGGCAGATGACGGCCTGTTTCCGGTACTGACCCTGGCGCAAAGAATTGAGTTGCTGACGCAGCGATGCCTGGTCAGTAGCACGACAGCGCACGATGATCTGTTCCCCTATGACGACTGCTGGCGCGAAGCTGTGGACAAGGGCCGCTTGCACGGTTGGTGGCCGCGCTGGCTGTCAGCCTTGCGTGGCAGTGGCAGGCGGGAAACAAAGGCTTGAAACCTGGGTGCGCGATGATGCTGAAGCACGCTCGGGGACGACATGGCCGTCAGCGGCATTGGATGGAAAGATATGGAACAATTGACAGAACTTGAAAACGCCGTTTTTCAGCTGCGCATGGGTTTTGGCCCGGCGGACCGCTGCGTGGACTGGGCCGTGGAGCGTTTGCGCCTGGACCAGGAAGGTGACGACCTCGAGGTCGTGCTGCTGGCCAGCGCCCGTGGCCGCGACGAGGTGCTGCCGCTGGCCGACGTGATCATCGCGCGCTACCGGGGCGCGCAGCGGCTTGACGAGCAGTTCCTGGCCGGCAAATACATCGTCGAACTGCGCGCAGCTTACCTGGCGGGCCGGGAAAGCGTATCTTCGCTCGATGCCATCTTTACCCGCTTGTACCCGGTGCTAGCTTATCCCGACTGGCTGACGATGCTGAGCCGCAATTGCGAGTATGCGATCGACGTACCCGATTTCGAGCAGCCGTTCGAGGATGAATTCCACTATATCGCCAGCCTGTGGGCGCAGGCGGCGAATCTGGCCGCGTTCGAGCGTGCATACAGCCGACAAACTTCCAATGTGCATGACATTAAGTAAAGTGCGAATGATTGACAACAAGGTGCTGCGCGCGCTTGGACTCACCGAAGCCATGCTGTGCCATCTCGATGGTGACAGCGTTGCTTCGCCATTCGACTACCGTTGCCAGGAGGCACACGCATGGCGTGCCTCTCCCATTGCCGGGCGCGGCATCGTGCCCCTGTGGGAATGTGGCATGGTGCTCGATTACTTCAATCCCGCCAACGGCCGCTTCGAGCGCTGCAGCCTGGAGAATGTTGACGAGGTGTGGTGCAGCTACGCTTCGCTGCAAGGCTTGCTGGCGGAGCTGTTTCTCGATGCCTGCGAGGATGATGTGGATGACGTTGCGCTGCGTACCTGCGCCAGCCTGTTCGGCTTTCATGAGGTGGAGCGCCTGCTGACCGAGGTGTCCAATGCCGGAGCCGGCTACAAGCAATGGCGTGCATGCTTTGGCGCGAACTGCATGGACCACTAAGGTAACCGGCGCACCGTTATTACCATGCTGCCTGCGTGTGTCTCTGCCGCTCTTTAATACCACGGCCATTCACTGTGTGGCGGCGGTGGCGTTTGCCCTTGAGGAGCAGGATACCTGTCTTATAGTCAGCCTCTATCAGTAGCGAACTTGAGAATCTGACGCTCATCGTCTGCAGCTACTACCTGTACATTTTCAGCAAGCAAGTCTTGCCTGATCTCTTGGAATGCATAATAAGGCTTGGTGTTGGCTGCCGGTTGAGTGACCGGGAACAGTACTTTTGGCGGCAGTGCATTGCGTTTGCGTAAGCGCCGTACTTTATCGACCCATTGACCGCCATGTGTGAGGATTTTGGTGCTATCGCCTTGGGCAAGGTACAGCGGTTTGATCACTCGTTCAGCTTTGCCTTCCACCATGTCGACAAATGGAAAGTTTACGGCGAAATCTTCCGTACCAACCTTTTCACGTTGATATCGAGCTCCGACTTGCGCGTTGAAGAGGAGTTTGCGAACATTGTTTTCCAATAAACGCTCTTGATACTCCTTGGTTACAAAGTTGCGTTCGACATAATGATCAAATAGCTGCAGAAGTTTGGCCTTTGGATCCTCCGCCAGGACGACGCGTTGATCGGCAAACTGCAACATCGCTTCCCGGGGACGAACCACTTCAGCAAACAGATTTCTTGCGAGTACTATATCGGGCTGCGTTTTTCGTCCATCCAATGCCAGCCGACGAAGCTCAAGAGCGAAGCGATCCATCTCTTCTTTAAAAAGTTGGCGGCCATCCAAGTAGATTTGACGGTCAAGCTGATGAAAGAATTGCGTGATACGGCCATACCGCTTCAGTATACGGAAGCCGAAGAAGCGCGCTTCGGGCGCGATCAGCGCAATACCGACGTTGGCGAACTCTCCGGTTTCCACAAACGGGCGAAATCGCAAAAGAGCATATTGGCAGGCGAACTTTTTCATGGGGTATTCCAAAAATCTTCTTGGCGGCAACGCTGCAGGCAGGTCTCGATTTCATCCCACGTCACGTCTGCTGGTACGCCATCATCAACATACCACCAAGAGTCGGGTATGTTAGCACGGATGCCTGCCAATCTTGGCAAAATTGCCTCTAACTTGCTTGCGTAGTGCTCGCGTTGAAGATGGTCGCTAAAAATGACGTTCCACCTGCTCGCAAACACATGCGTTTACAGGAAGTTGCTCGGGTTAAAGTGGCGATCAAAGGCCTGGTTATGGTCAATCACGACCAATTCTGAGTTCTGCATGTCCCAAAGCAAGTTAGGGTTGCCGCCACGCTCGGTTAAATGACGATCTTCGTTATGCAGCCACCAGTCGAAAACCAGAACATCGTTTGCCAGTTGATCCGGAACAAGGTCTCGTGTGATCGCTGTCAGCTCTTGAGGATGTGGAAGTTCTCTCGAGGCAAAGACTATCCCGCTACCTAGTTGACTGATGTTGGGAAATGCATTCGCCTCAATGAGTTCCTCAGCCACTTCTGCCAATGCATATTCTGCGATGGGAAGGCCAAATTCTGTCGCCAGTTGCGCCGAGACCCACTCACAAATCTGGCTGCGTCGACCAGCCCCCTTGCCTTTGATAAAGTAAATTGCTCCGTCGTCGCCGCGGCAAATAAATGGTTCTGTTATGCCTTGCTGCGCCCGCCCGAGGACTTCGTCAATGAAGATGGTTGCTGCATTCACAGACGACAGCTTTCAGATTTGTACCTGGCGATGATTGCTTTGTTCATGGTTTGCACGCTTCATCATATAAAGGGTCGGATACGCAGGAATTGTGAAATCCGCTCCCTATTCATGATATAGGAAATGATAACGATACAAATAGAATTAGCATTCCTATGCGCCTGCATCAGGCCGGCTGCGCGCCGCCCACATTGCGGCTGCGGTTTTCCACCAGCACGGAAATGCCCAGCACGACGATGCCGCCGCAGGCCAGCATGGCGCCCACCCAGCCGGTCGAGCGCAAGCCCATGCCCATCGCGATGGCGATGCCGCCGGCCCAGGCGCCCAGCGCGTTGGCGATGTTGAAGGCGGAATGGTTGAGGGCGGCGGCCACCGTTTGCGCGTCGCCGGCCACGTCCATCAGCCGCGTCTGCACGGCCGGGGCGACGGCGATGCCGGCGCCGATGGCAAACAGGTTGATCGCCGTCAGCCAGACATTGCTGCTGGTATAAGTAAACGCGGCCAGCGCGGCCACGTTCCACAGCAGCACGCCGAAGATGGTCCACAGGCGCGAGCGGTCGGCCAGCCAGCCGCCGATCAGATTACCCAAGGTCATGCCGACACCGATGATGGCCAGCAAGATGGAAATGACCAGGGGCGACACTTTCGTGATTTCCAGCAAGGTGGGCGTGATGAAGGTGTAGACGGCGAACATGCCGCCGAAGCCGATCGCCACCATCAGCAGGGTCAGCCACACTTGCAGGCGGCGGAACACGCCCAGCTCGCGGCGCGGGCTGGAATCGCCGGCGGCCACCATGGGCACGAAGATGCGCACCATCAGCATGGTCAGCAAGCCCAGCGCGGCGACCAGCAAAAAGGCCGAGCGCCAGCCCAGGGTCTGGCCGATATACGTGGCCAGCGGCACGCCGAAGATATTTGCCACGGTCAAGCCCATCAGGACACGGGCCACGGCTTGTCCCCGTTTGTCCGGTTCGGCCAGGGCGGCCGCCACCAGCGCTGCCACGCCAAAGTAGGCGCCATGCGGGATGCCGGCCACGAAGCGGGCTACCACCAGCAAGCCATAATTGGGAGCGATGGCGCTGAGCAAGTTGCCGCCCGCGAACATCAGCATCAGGCAGATCAGCATCAGCCGGCGCGGCATGCGCGCCAGGAAGATCGTGATCAGGGGCGCGCCGACGACCACGCCCAGCGCGTAGGCGCTGATCATGTGGCTCATCTGCGGCAAGGTCGTGCCCAGGTCGTCGGCGACCACGGGCAGGATGCTCATGGAGGCAAATTCGCCCGTGCCGATGGCCAGGCCGCCGAGGGCCAGGGCCAGGTCGGCATAGCCAGCGCCAAAAGGCGCAGTGACGCGCGGAATCAGGGGATCTACGGAGGCGTGCATGTGCTTGTTAGTTGGGTAAAGAATGACAGGGTGGAGAGGCGTGCTGTGGCCCGGCCGGAAGTGGCAATGCGCCACCAGAGTCGACGGATGGCCGGTATTTTCGGGCTATAACAACTGCCCAAGGACAACATTGTAAAAGATTCGGGCAAGCTCTGCAGGGCGACGGCTAAAATCTGCTGCACTGCACACACCCGTGTTTGCTCTTGTTGTTAACGATAACACGGAATGCATCCGCTGTTGCGGATCTTCCTCGTGACCTTGCTGAAGCAGGCGGGCCTCGCCGACTAGATTTTCCTGGCGTGCTTCAAGTGCAGGGGCAGCCACCACCACATGCAAATGATGAGCGCACCCATCAGTACGCAGGCGACGATGCCGGCGATGTGGCCGAACACTTCCGACATCACCAGATTGGTGCCGAGGATGAACGCCAACGCCAGCGAAAAGGCGCCGCACATCATGATGCGGTCGGCCACGCGCTTGAAGCGTTCGCGGTCTTGCAAGGGGCGCATCACGCGGTGCTGGATGGCTGGCGCGCTGAGCAGCACCAGGCTGGTCATGGACAGGAAAAACGTCAGCAGGAAGACGACTTTTTCCGCCTGCACGATCTTCGCGAAGCCGCCGTTGAAGGGCAGGATGATGAGGAAGGCCGTCAGCATCTGCGCGCCCGGCAGCAGGATGCGCAATTCGCTGAGCAGGTCGGACAAGTCGCCTTCGTCGCCGGGCTGGCCATCTTCATCCTGGTGTTGCGCGTGTGGCATGGGGCCGTCCTCGTGGTGGTGGTGGTGGTGGTGGTGGTGGTGGGGCCAGTCTACGCACAAGCGACCAGGCCGACTGTGGGCGGGCGCACCTTCAGGAGCATTGCGTGATGCCAGCCGCTAAGCACCCGGAAATTGATACTCCTCCGTAAGCAGGCAAATTAATGTTACACGTTTCTGCGAAGCGTCAATTTACGCTTGCATGTTGTGCTGAACTAAATATGATAGAGGTGGGCGGCTCGGCATTGAGCCTATCTGTGTGTTCATCTTGAAATTGCAATTATGGCACTGTTATTATTCATAGTATAATGATTTCCATGGCGGAGAATAGGCTGCGCCATGCCCGACGCCGCAGTCACGCGGCATGAATCGACAGCGTTCAGGAGAATACGATGAGTTTGCTAGATCAACTTGCAGGACAGGCGATGAGCGCTTTGGGCAACAAGGGCGCGGATGGGGAAGCGTCATCGGGGCTGATGGCCAGCGTGATGGAGCTGGTCAACCAGCATGGCGGCTTGCCGGGCCTGCTGCAGAAATTCCAGGAAAGCGGCCTGGGCGACCAGGTGGCCAGCTGGATCGGCACCGGCGCCAATGCGCCCGTCTCCGGCGAACAGATCAAGGATGCGCTGGGTGCCGACACGATCACGCAGATCGCTGAAAAAGCGGGCGTCGCACCGGACGCGGCCTCGGGCGGCCTGGCAGCCTTGCTGCCCCAGCTGATCGACAAGCTGACGCCGAACGGTCAAGTGCCAGAAGGCAATGACCTCGTCAGCCAGGGCTTGAATATGCTCAAGGGCAAGATCTTCGGTTGAGCAGCCGAAGCCACAACAAAAAAAACCTCGCAGCGATGCGAGGTTTTTTATGTGCAAGGTTTTGTGTGCGAACTTTGAACGTCTGAAAAACGCCTGTGGCTAGGCGCCGCCCCGAAGACAGTACGCAAGTACGGCGAGGGGCCGGCAACAACGCCACGGGTGTTTTTCAGGCAGCGGCCATCATGCCGAGACGCTGTGCCATATACGCCGGTTCGCTGCTCAGCCTCGCCGTGCTCCCCTCCACCAGATAGGAACAATAGCGGCGCCGTTCGGCATTGCCGCCGCGCCGTTCCATTAGTTCTCCCAGCATGGCGACGGCGTCGGTGGCCATCTTTTGCACGGGCTGGCGCAGGGTGGTGATGTCGTAGCTGAGCCAGCCCGACGCTTCCAGCGCGTCGAAACCGGCCACCGACATTTGCAGCGGCACCTGGATACCCATCTGGTGGCGCGCCGTGTCCAGGCAGCCGATGGCCATGATGTCGTTGCCGCAAATGACGGCGTCCGGCACGCGGCCCAGGCGGTCGATGACTTTGCGCAGGCCCCGTCCGCCGCTGGCGTAATCGTAGTTGCCGCTGACGACGATGGGCGCGGGCAAGCCCAGCGTGAACAGCCGGTCCAGCACGCCGGCCTTGCGTTCCTGCGCCACGGCCGAGTCGCCGGGGCCGTCGATGACGGCGAACTGGCGGTGACCCGCCTCGGCCAGGCGCGACACGAGCAGGCGCGCCGCTTCCCCCTGATCGCACAGCACGGCATGCACGGCGTGCTCGCGGGGGCTGCGGTTGAACAGCACCAGCGGCACGTCGCGCCGGCCAAACTCAAGCATTTGCTCGTCCGACAGGCCGGCGGCCACGACGGCGCCATCGACCTGGTATTGCCACACATCGCTCAAGACTTTGCCGATATCGGCTTCGCGCTCCAGGGTAAACAATAATAAACGCTTGCCCTGGCGGGCGATCTGCTGGCTCAGGTCGGACAGCACTTGCGGATAGTACAGGTTGGCCAGGTTGGAAATGATGACGGCCACCAGGTTCGAGCGCCGCGTGATCAGGCTGCGCGCGGCCGCGTTGGGGATGTAGTCGAGACTGATGGCCGCCTGCATGACCTTGGCCTGGGTGGCGGGCGAGATGCTGGCGCCCGGCTTGAAGCAGCGCGACACGGCCGATTGTGACACGCCGGCCAGCAGGGCCACGTCATACGAGGTCACGCGCCGTCCGGCGCCGGGTACGGGGCGGGCGGTGGTGCCGGGTGTCCAGGCTACAGTATTCTTTTTTCGCATATTGGTCTGGCAAGCAATCTGTCTCAAAGTATTCCTGCAGGCCCGGCCGCTTGTGGCGGCGTGGGCGGGAAAAATGAGCATAGCGAAAATATTTCCATGTGGCAAGACTGTTTTCTTGTCCATGTTGCAAATAATTTGATTGAATGGCAAGTGGTATGCTTGCCCCTCAGTCGGGGCTGTCGCAGGGGCCGCTGCCATAGGGGCTGATGCGTCCTGGCGGATCCACGCGGCGCACGCTGAAGTCGCTGGCCAGCGTGGGTAATGGAAAATCCGTCGTGGCGCTCGCTTCCGTGCCGCTGACCGTGCCGCGCACCGTCAGGGCGACGTGCACCCAGGAACCATGGTTGCGCGGATAACTGAGGGTGACGGTGGCCATGCCCAGCGCGTCGCTCAGGCCGCTGGCGCTGACGGTCAGGGGGATGCCCGGATCGAGCACGCCATTGCCGTTGCGGTCGTAGGCGGCGTCAAAAATGCCGTTGCGCAAGACATCTTCATTGGCGCAGCTGTAGCGGGGCAGGGCCAGGCGCCAGACGCCCGTGTCGGGGAATTCGGGCTTGTCCGCCTCCCACACAAAATATCCCTTGGCATAGCGGCTGGGCCAGGCGGCAGCCGTGATGGCGACGCCGGACACGGCGTTGCCTGCGCTGTCGGAAACGAATACGGTAAAGTCCTTTTGCAGCACGCTGGTCGAATACTCGCGCAGCAGGCTGCCCGTGCCCAGCTTGATCGACAGCGCTTGCCGCGCCACCGTCAGGCGCACGAGGGCCGTGGCCGCCGCTTGCGCTGCGCCCTCGATGCGGGCCTGGATCAGCACGCCGTCGCGCCCGCTATCGGCCGGCCCCGCCACATACACGGCGCGCGCCAGGCCGTCGCTGCCCGTCAGCACCCGTCCCGCCTGTCGCAGGTAGCCACCGCTGGGGTCGCTCAAGATGCTGAACAGCACGGGCGCATTCTTGACCAGGTTGCTCGCCGCGCCATCGCGCACCACGGCGCTGATTGTGCTGATACTGGCGCTGTCGGCCGATGTGGCAGTGCTGGCGCGCAGGACGGCCGGCTCCGCCTGCACGGCCAGCTTGCTGGCACCGCTCAGGGGAGCGACGAATTCCAGCCGCGTCTGTGCCGAGGGCCCGCCCGCCACGGCCGCCGTGACGGTGGCCACGCCCGCGTTGGCCGACTGCACATAGCTGCGCGGCAAGTTACCATTGTTAAAGATCAGGCTTGCGGGCACGGCCTGGCTGCAGGCGCTGTCCGCAAACAGGCTGCCGCGCGAGGTCGACAGGCTGGCGCTGCCCGTTTGCGCCACGCCAGCCTTGTCGTAGCGCACGTCGATGGGCTGGCACGCCAGGGTCGCCACTTCCGGCAGCACGTCCGCGCCGCTGGCGTCCTGGCCCACGGCCGGACTCAGGCGCAGTTCGCTGCCGGCCACGGCATATGCTTGCGTGGCGGCAGCGCCCAGCGCGCTGACGGAGACGGCATCCTTGCCCAGGCTGCCTGCCGTCAGGCGCAGCAGCAGCTGGCCTTGCGCATTGCTGAGCGCCGCGCCGCCATCCTTGACGCGCAGGCCGTTGCCGGCGCCCGTGCTGTAGGCGATGGCGGCGCCGGCCACGGGCCGCTTTGCCGAGTCGCGCACGGTGACGGTGAGGTCGGCGCCCTGGCCCAGCATCAAGGCGGCCGGCCCCAGCAACTCTACGCTGCTGCCCGTGACCGCCACCGTGCCCTTGCCGCTGCGCGCGCCCACATTGGCCGTCACGGTGATGCTGCGGTTGCTGTTGGCGCCACCGGTGCCCAGCAGGGCGCGCGCCTGGCCGTTCTTGTCTGTCACGGCGTCGACGCTGCCGAGGATGCCGGAATCGGCAGCAAAGGAAATTGTTGCGTTTGGCAAGGCCAGGTTGGCGCCATCCTTGACGAGGGCCGTGACGGCCACTTCACTGCCGGGCAGGCCCGCCGAGGCCAGTTCCGTGCTGGAAAACACCAGGTTGACGGCGCTGGCCAGGCTGGCCGGCTCGGGTGGCGTGACGGGTGGAATCACGGGTGGAGTGACAGGCGGCGTGACGGGCGGATTGATGGGTGGCGGCGGGCTGCCGCCGCAGCCTGCCGTGCTGTGCAGCGAGCAGCCGGCGCCAGCCTGGCTATCGGTACTGCCCCCGCCGCCGCAGCCGACGAGAGAAACGAGGATGGCAGTCAGCAAAGCAGCGGGCAGGTGGCGCAGGGGGGCATGGGGCACGATGGGTCTCCGGGAGCTTGCCGAGTTGCTCGGCGTCAATCCCAAGAGTAGCTTGTGCACACCTTCGCTACTTGATGCAAAGCAAGCTTGTTGTCTTGGCCGTGCCGGAAGTATTTTTCTGGTGCAATGGCGTGCCTTCTGATAAGATAACGCCCCTTTATTCAGGGAAGGGTCGACATGGCCAATGCTTGCGGCGTCGATTTCGGCACGTCAAATTCCACGGTAGGCTGGGCACGTCCCGGGCAGAGCACCATGCTCGGCCTGGAAGATGGCAAGACGACCTTACCGTCCGTTGTCTTCTTCAATGCGGAAGACGAGGAAGTCAGTTTTGGCCGCGCGGCGCTGGCCGGTTATCTGGCCGGTTACGAGGGGCGTTTGATGCGCTCGCTGAAAAGCTTGCTGGGTACCAGTCTCATCGATGGCCAGACGGAAGTGGGCGGCCGCGCCTTGCCATTTCGCATGTTGCTGGCACAATTCATTGGTGAAGTGAAACGCCGCGCCGAGCAATCGGCCGGCCGCGAATTCTCGTCCGCCGTGTTTGGCCGTCCCGTCTTCTTTATCGACGACAATGCGCAGGCCGACCAGCTGGCGCAAGACACGCTGGCCGACGTGGCCCGTTCCGTGGGCTTCAAGGACGTCGCCTTCCAGTTCGAGCCGATTGCCGCCGCCTTCGACTACGAGTCGCAGATCGACCGCGAAGAGCTGGTGCTGATCGCCGACATCGGCGGCGGTACTTCCGACTTTTCGCTGGTGCGGTTGTCGTCCGCGCGGGCGAAAAAGGCTGAGCGGCGCGACGACATCCTCGCCACGGGCGGCGTGCACATCGGCGGCACGGATTTCGATAAATACCTGAGCCTGTCTTCGGTCATGCCTTTGCTCGGCTATGGCAGCCGGCTGCATAACAATAGCGAAGTGCCGTCCAGCTATTATTTCAACCTGGCGACCTGGCACACGATCAACCTGGCGTACACCAAGAAGATCTGGGTCCAGCTGGCCGACGTGTGCCGCGATGCGCGTGAGCAAGACAAGATGGGGCGCTTGCAAAAGCTGATCGACGAGCGCGCCGGCCACTGGCTGGCCATGAAAGTCGAAGAGGGCAAGATTGCCCTGTCCGACGCGGCCGAAGTGCAGCTGGAGCTGGAGCGTTTGTCGCCCGCGCAGAGCCTGTTGCTCAAACGCACGCAATTCAACGACGCCATCGGCCATTTGTGCGGTTCCGTGGAAGAAACCGTGCTGCGGCTGCTGCGCGACGCGGGCGTGGCGCCGGAAGCCGTCGACACCGTGTTCTTCACGGGCGGATCGAGCGGCGTGCGCTTGCTGCGTGAAAAGATCGCGGCCCTGGTACCGGCCGCGCGCAAGGTCGAAGGCGACCTGTTCGGTAGTATCGGTGCGGGACTCGCGCTGGACGCCGTGCGCAAGTTCGGCTAAGCTGGCCCACCGTAGCATCGCAGAAAGAGCCTGACTTCATGAATGTGTTTGACAAACCGATCGTCATGATCGACTTCGAGACGACCGGACTGTCACCCGACATGGGCGACCGCATCACGGAAGTGGCGGCCTTGCGCATCGAGGGCGGGCGGATCACGGAACGCTATGTGACCCTGATCAACTGCAATGCGCGCATTCCCTCGTTCATCACGGGCTTGACGGGCATCACGCAGGCGATGGTGGACAAGGCGCCGCCCGTGGCCGAGGTGGTGCCGCAGTTGCTCGATTTCATCGGCAGCGATGCCTTGTCGGCGCACAATGCCAGCTTCGATGAAAAATTCCTGCGCGCGGAAAGCGCCAGGCTGAACCTGACACCCGCGCACCAGTCGCTCGTGTGTTCCTTGAAACTGTCGCGCCGCGTGTTTCCCGGCCTGTCCAGCTACAAGCTGGGCTTGCTGTCGAGCCAGCTGGGCATCGCCTTCAAGAGCGCCGCCCACAGGGCCGAGTCCGATGCGGAAGTGGCGGCGCAAGTGCTGATCCATATCGGCCGCCATTTGCGCAGCAGCTATGGGATCGCCGATATCGACGCCGACCTGCTGGTGTCGCTGAACAAGCTGGCGGCCGCGAAAGTGCCGCAATTCCTGCAAAAGCATCCATCACGCCGCTGATCTTCGCATCGCCTCTAAGCGGGCTCATCAAAACGATATAATTTTGTTATTTCGTTTGAGCCTGCTCAAGTCCTTCCCCCACATCGAATTTAAAATTTAGGCAACACACACGATTTCGCCGCCCTGGGCCGCCGTTTTGCGCGTGCTGCCGGCAAGCGCAATGTGGATGGGGGCGCACATGGACAAGCACCATACTGCCAGAGATAGCCACCAGGCGTATATCTGGTTCCGCACGGCTGCCGAACAGGGCAATGCCTATGCCCAGTTCAACCTGGGCTTGATGTACAAGAAGGGTGAAGGCGTGGCGCAGGACGATGCACGCGCCTTTGTTTGGCTGCGCCTGGCCGCGCTGCAAGGGCTGGCGTTCGCGCAGAACCACCTGGGCGCCTTGTATTACCACGGCCGCGGCGTGGCGCAGAGCGACGAAGACGCCGTACTGTGGTTTCGCCGCGCCGCCGCCCAAGGCGATGCCTCGGCCCAGCAAAACCTGGGGCAGATGTACCGCAAGGGACGGGGCGTGCTGCAGAGCGACGAGCTGGCCCTGGCGTGGTTTTACCGCGCCTCCGAACAGGGCGTGGCCAGCGCGCAATCCATGCTGGGTGTAGCGTATGCCCAGGGGCTGGGCGCGAAAAAGAACGATGCGCTGGCCCTGGCCTGGTTCCGCAAGGCAGCCTTGCAGGGCGATGCGCAGGCGCAGCTGAACCTGGGACTCGTCTACAAGCGGGGGCAGGGCGTGGCGCAAAGCGATGCGCAGGCGCTGGCCTGGTTCCGCCAGGCCGCCGCCCAGGGCTTGGCGGTGGCGCAGCGGCAACTCGGCGTGGCGTATGCGGAAGGCCTGGGCGTGGCGCCCGACCAGCTGCGCGCCTATGCCTGGCTGCAGCGGGCGGCCGAGCAGGACGATGCCGACGCCCAGTTCAACCTGGGCCTGATGCTGGCGCGCGGCCAGGGCGTGGACAAGGACGAGGCGCGCGCCGTGGCCTGGTACCGGCGCGCCGCGCTGCAGGGCCATTGCATGGCGCAATACAATCTGGGCGGCATGTATGCGGGCGGGCGCGGCATCGCCCGCGGCTTGCGTCAGGCGCTGGACTGGTATGCCAGGGCGGCGGCCCAGGGCGCGTCGAATGCGCAGTTCAACCTGGGCGTGATGTATGCCAATGGCCAGGGCGTGGAACGCGACGATGTCTGCGCCGTGCGCTGGTACCGTACGGCCGCCGAGCAGGGCGATGCCAGCGCGCAAAACAATTTGGGCGTCATGTATGCGAACGGCCATGGTGTGCCGCAAGACCACGGACTGGCCGTGCAATGGTATGCGCGTGCGGCCGGCCAGGGTCATGCGCTGGCCCAGTACAACCTGGGCGGCATGTATAACAGCGGGCGCGGCGTGGAGAAAGATGTGCTGTGCGGCTACATGTGGCTGGCGCTGGCGGCCGAGGGCGGCGATCGCGGGGCGGCCAAGGCCAGGGAAGCGGCGGCGGCCAGGCTGGAGCCGGCACAGTTGCAAGAGGCGCAGCAGCGCATGCGGCAATGGCACCAGGGGCGCTTTCCGCCGCAGCCGCCGCTGCCGCCGCCAGACTGAAGCGCCGGCAGCGTGCGCGCACGGACGCGCACTGCATGCGATAATTGCCGAAGAGCATGTCGCGAAGGCGGCGCGGGTTTCAGGCACAGTGAAAGGTGAAGCATGGTAAGGCAGGCAGGCGAGGATGCATCCGAGCAAAAAGTCATCGACGACATCGCCACGCATGGCTGGCATGGCGTGCATATCAGTGCTGATGAAGTCGGTCCCGGCTATGCCTTCACGATAGGCGCCTGCCACAGTTTCGGCCAGCCTGAATTTCTCATCATGGGCTTGCCGCGCGCCATGGCCCACCAGATACTCGACGTGGCGCTGGACGCCGCGCGCAGCGGCGCCATCACGGATTTCACGGCCACCACGGACGCCTTGCTGGAAGGTCATCAGTGCGCCTTCGTGCGCGTGCCCGTCGAGCAATACCGCAACTATGTCGGCTATGCGCGCTGGTATTATCAGGGCGATGATTTTATGCTGTACCAGATCGTCTGGCCGTCGCGCGATGGCCATTTCCCTTGGCAGGCGCAAGCCAGTGCGCAGTACGTGGAGAGTCAGCCCCTGCTGGGGCCTGCGCCGCTAGCGGCATGACGGCAGGCAAGCTCGTCACCATTGTGACCGGCACGGCCACCGTGTGCGTGTTCGACCCGGCGCTGGCGCGCCACAAACTCGATGATGACTGCGACTGGTGGAGCATCCCCAGTGCGGAACTGGCGGCCGTGAATGCGGGGCAAGTGGCGTTTTTCAACGTGGGTGGCGACGGCGCATATGACATCGCGTTGTACGCGGAACTTGCCGAGCCGCACGCGAGCGTGCATCTGGCCGTCGTCTCGGGCCGCGTCTTCATCGGCGCCGGAGAAGATGTGACGGGTGGCGGCCTGGAACCG
Organism: Janthinobacterium sp. 78; assembly: GCF_003096775.1. Classification (NCBI taxonomy): domain Bacteria; kingdom Pseudomonadati; phylum Pseudomonadota; class Betaproteobacteria; order Burkholderiales; family Oxalobacteraceae; genus Janthinobacterium; species Janthinobacterium sp. 78. The sequence goes on from NZ_QENT01000001.1 coordinate 3,211,833, forward strand.
GACACGGCCTGTGGCGGCCTGTTCGTGGACGTGCCCGCGGGCAGCTACTGCGTGCAGGCGCGTCGCGAAGGCGCGCGCATCAGCCTGGCGTTCGTGCCCGATGCGCGTAGCAGCAATGCGTTTGGCGACCTCGTGCGTATTTGATCCCCATTCATTCTCTTGCTATTGACGCTGGCTAGGCATCCATGCGTACCACGCCCGTGCCTTGCCGCCGGTCCAGGAACAGGCTGTTGCCATGGATTTTCTTCGCCTGCTTCTTCGCTTCGGCCGCCTGCGTGGCAATCTGATGGTGCGTGTAGTACTGGTGCGCCTCGACCTTGATGACGCCCAGCGACAGGCTGATCAGCGAATAGAACACTTTCTTGCCTTGCCGGTCTTCGCTGATGTAGCCGCCCCGTTCGCAGTCGCCCGTGCTGTAATAGGCGAGGATGGCGGCGGCAAAGCGCTCCAGTATGGCCTGGCAGCGCGTTTCCCAGTCTTCGCTCTGGAACAGGATCATGAAATCGTCGCCGCCGATGTGGCCGATGAAGTCGCGGTTCGGGTCGCAATGGCTGCTGAGGATTTCTCCCGTTAGCTGGATCACGTCGTCACCCTTGCGATAGCCGTACACGTCGTTGAAGGGCTTGAAATGGTCGAGGTCGCAATAGCAGACCCAGAAGCGGCTGCCGCTGTGTAATAAACGGTCGATATGCTCGTTGATGGGCACGTTGCCAGGCAGTTGTGTCAACGGGTTGGCATAGCGGGCCGCATTGATCTGCATCTGCGTGATTTCGCGCATCAGGTCGTGTCCCGTGCCCATGCCCAGGTAGCGGCCCTGTTCGGTGATGATGAAGCCGTTGAACAGATGGTGGGCGTCGGACTGCACCATGGTGTAGCTGAGTTCCTGCAAGCTCGTCTCGTGGTCGGCGATCAGGGGCGTGGCATCCATGAACAGGCTGCACGATTTCTTGCCATACAGTTCGCGCTGGTAGGGGCGGGCGAAGTGGTCGATCATCTCGAAGCGGCTGATCAGGCCCAGCGGCACGCCGTCATCGACGACGGGGATGATCATCAGCTTCGGTTCCTTCAGGAAGATATCGTACACCTCGTTGTTATTGAGTTGCGGCGAAACGGCCGCCACCTTGTTCAGCAGCTTGCGAATGCTGGCGCCGTTCTTTTCCAGGCTGCTGCGCTGCGGATACACGGCCACGCCGTTGCGTCCCAGCGCCTGCACCACTTCGGCCGGCAGGGCGCGCGCCGGCACGGCATTGGGCCGGCCCAGGTGATAGCCTTGTCCAAACGCCACGCCCAGGTCGCGCAAGACCAGCAATTCCGTTTGCGCCTCGATGCCTTCGGCGATCACCAGCGTGCCCGATTTTTCCGCGATTTCCTGGATCGAGCGCACGAACTGCAGTTTCACGGGGTCATGATTGATGCCCTGGATGAAATGCATGTCGATTTTCACGTATTCCGGGCGTAATTCCGACCACAGGCGCAGGCTGGAAAAGCCTTCACCCAGGTCGTCGATGGCGATCTGGAAACCCATGTTGCGGTAATGCAGCACCGCTTCGCGCATCAGCTCGTAATCGTAGGTGGGCTGGTTTTCCGTCAGCTCGATGATGACACGGTCCGGATTGATGCCGATGTGTTCGATGTATTCCAGGGTCTCGCCATGGCGGGCATTGCGCAGCAGCAGGCATTCAGGGCTGACGTTGAGGAACAGTTTTCCGGGCAACTGCAGTTCGGCAAAGCGTTCGAGCACCACTTGCCGGCACAGGTGTTCCACTTCCAGGGTCAGGTCATGCGCGCGCGCCACCTTGAACAGATTCATCGGCGCGTGCAGGGGGCTGTCGGAAGGCCCCCGTATCAAGCCTTCGTAGCCGATGATGTCGCCGCTGTGCATGTGGATGATGGGCTGGAACAGGGCGCTGAGCTTGCGGCCCGCCAGGATCTCGTGCAAGGCATCCGTTCCTTCGATGGACATGGGGGCAGACGGTGGCTTCAGGTAAGCCACATTCGATGGCATCGCGCCGGGCGGCGCGGCGGTGGTGGAAGGGAGGGCGAGAGTGTGCATAGGAGGATGTGGCGGCACGGCCTCTGGACGGGCCATGAACATGTTGCCTATAGTAAAGAAGATTTATGACAGCTTGATGAAACGTATTAACTTTTGATAATGTTTCTTGCCTGCCCGTCAGTTTGCCGATTCTCGTCAAAAACGCGATTTATCACGGTGATTCATGCAAATTGCCCAAACAAAAGACGGCAAATTCATCAGATAACTGTGCTTTAAAAGTGCCAATCCGCGCTATGATTTCTCTTGGCGAAAGTCAACATGGGCAGCCGCAGCGTGAGTGTGAACGGCCTGCTTTCTTCGACATCCAACAATGAGACACCAACCCATGCAATTACGTAGTGCAACCCTCATATTCAGCTTGCTGGCCGCTTTCGGTGGCAATGCCATGGCGCAATCTTGCCCGGCCGGCGATGGCGCCTCCGTGACGTATCCGGTCAGCAAAAAAGTTGACCAGCAAGACAGCTATTTCGGCACCACCATTGCCGACCCCTACCGCTGGCTGGAAGACGCCAACAGCGCCGAGACGGGCGACTGGGTGGCGGCGCAAAACAAGCTGACGCAGTCGTACCTGGGCACCATCCCCGAGCGCGCCGCGATCAAGCAGCGCCTGACCAAGCTGTGGAATTATGAGCGTTTCTCTACGCCAACGAAGCAGGGCGGCCGTTACTTTTACAGCCGCAACGATGGCTTGCAGAACCAGGCCGTGCTGTACACGGTGAAAAAACTGACGGACGAGCCGCGTCTGCTGCTCGACCCGAATACCCTGTCCACGGATGGCACGGTGGCGCTGGCCGGCACTTCGATCAGCCCGAACGGCAAGTACCTGGCGTATGCCACGTCCGCTTCCGGTTCCGACTGGAACGAGTGGAAAGTGCGCGATATCGAATCGGGCAAGGATTTGACGGACCACATCAAGTGGGCCAAGTTCTCGGGCGCCTCGTGGAGCAAGGACAACAGCGGTTTCTTCTACAGCCGCTATGACGCGCCGAACGAAGCGACCAAGCTGGCCGATATCAATTACTTCCAGAAATTGTATTTCCACAAGATCGGCACGCAGCAAAGCGACGACGTGCTGGTCTTCGACCGTCCCGACCAGAAGGAATGGGCGTTTGGCGGCAGCACCGTCAGCGACGACGGCAATTATTTGATCATCACGGCCACGCAGGGCACGGAACGCAAGAACCGCGTCTTCTACAAGGATTTGCGCCAGAAGAACGCCAAGGTCGTGGGCTTGCTGGAAGCGTTTGACGCGTCCTACTCGTTCATCGACAACGACGGCCCCGTGTTTTTCTTCAAGACGGATAACAAGGCGCCAAAATCGCGCGTGATCGCCATCGACACGCGCAAACCTGCGCCCGCCGACTGGAAGGAAATCGTGCCGCAAGCGGCGGAAACCCTGGTCGCCGTCAACCTGATCAACAACCAGCTGGTGCTCGATTACCTCAAGGATGCGCAAACGCAAATCAAGATCGTCGACCTGAAAGGCAAGCTGGTGCGTGAAGTGGCGCTGCCGGGCATCGGTTCGGCCGGCGGCTTTGCGGGAAAGCGTGGCGACACGGAAACGTTCTACTCGTTTACCAGCTTCACGACGCCGGCGACCATCTACCGTTACGACATGAAATCGGGCAAGAGCAGCGTGTACCGCCAGCCGAAGGTCGATTTCGACCCGAACGCCTTTGAAACGCGCCAGCAATTCTTCACCAGCCGCGACGGCACCAAGGTGCCGATGTTCATCGTCTCGAAAAAAGGCATGAAGCTCGACGGTAGTAATCCCACCTATCTGTATGGCTATGGCGGCTTCAATATTTCGCTGACGCCGAGCTTCTCCGTGGCCAACTTGGCTTGGGTGGAAATGGGCGGCGTCTACGTGATGGCCAACCTGCGCGGCGGCGGTGAATACGGCGAAGCCTGGCATCAGGCTGGCACCAAGCTGAACAAGCAAAACGTGTTCGACGATTTTATCGGCGCGGCGCAATGGCTGGTGGACAACAAAGTCACATCGCCATCCAAGCTGGCGATCGGCGGCGGCAGCAATGGCGGCCTGCTGGTGGGCGCAGCCATGACGCAGCGTCCCGACCTGTTTGCGGCAGCCATCCCGCAAGTGGGCGTGCTCGACATGTTGCGTTTCCACAAGTTCACCGTGGGCTGGGGCTGGGTGCCTGACTATGGTTCGTCGGACGACGCCGAGCAGTTCAAGGCGCTGGTGAAATACTCGCCGCTGCACAACCTGAAAGCGGGCGGCTGCTATCCGGCCACCATGATCACGACGGCCGACCATGACGACCGCGTCGTGCCCGCCCACAGCTTCAAGTTCGCCGCCGCCGCCCAGGCAGCGCAAGGCGGCCCGGCACCCGTGCTGATCCGCATCGACAGCAAGGCGGGCCATGGCGCCGGCAAGCCGACGACCAAGCAGATCGAAGAAGTGGCCGACCGCTGGGGCTTCCTCAGCCGTTCGCTGAAGATGACGCCGGTGACAGCGACTGAGCCGGCCAAGGTAGCGGCGCAGTAAAACACGGTAGGTCGGATTAGCGCGGCATCGCCGTGCGTAATCCGACACTGCCAGCGCCAACAATGTGTCGGATTACGCGGCGTGCCGCCGCTAATCCGACCTACTCCTGACCCCAGCATTTAACGGCGTAATCCTCGCCAGCACCCCCTCCCCAAACACTGCCTGAAACGGCAAATCCTTGCGCTGCGCATAGCCGATATAGCAGTCGCACTTGAAGCGCGGGCAGGCGCGTTCCTGCAGCAGGTCCGCCAGTGTATCCACGTACAGATTCCCCAGCCGCTCCGGCACGAAATGGCAGCGCGCCAGTTCGCCGTCGCCATCGACGGACAGCGACGCTTCGCCCGCCAGGCACGGTTTATTGCGCGAGGGCGATGGGCGGCGGTTTTGCGCGAACCACGGGTCGACGGTATCAAACCAGGCCAGATCCTGTTCGCTGTAGTAGCCAGGGCCGCGCCGGTCATACGCGTTCAGCCACAGGTAGACGTGGGCCGGCAGGGCCGCGCGCAGGGCGCGGATGGCCTCCAGATGTTCGTTCATCGCCACGACGCCGACGGAATAGCGCACGCCCATGGCGTCCAGGCGCGCGCAGCGTGCGAGAAAGCGCGCCAGGGTCGTCTGGTCCGGGTGGTAGGTGCACCACAGGCCGATCTTGTCCAGCCCTTCCATGTTCTCCAGCCAGCCCAAGGGGCCGGACAGGTTCGTTTGCAGCGCCACCTGGCGCACGTGCGGCAAGGCTGCCAGGGTTTGCATGGCCGCGCGGTAGTGGCGCCGCACCAGCGCTTCGCCCCAGGGCGTAAACAGGATACTGATGTTCCGGTCTTGCGCCGCCACCCAATCCGTAAAACGCGCCACTTCGCGCGCGTCGCGGGCCAGCGCGGTACGGCTGTCGCGCTTCTTGGCGAATGGGCAGTAGCCGCAGGCGTAATTGCAACTGGCCAGGGTGCCGCGGTACAGCAGGGACAGCGTTTGCGCTTGCGCTGTCAGCACGCCTGGCCGCCTTCGGCCATCAGCGCGCGCACCGTATCGGAGGCCAGCCACGGGCCGATGGTGTCGGCGTAGCTGTAGCCCCGCTCGTTCAGGCGCAGAAGCGGGCCATTTTCTTCCACCAATTCCAGCGCGTGCAATTCGGCCAGCTGGGGCAAGTCTGCTTCGCAGCGGCTGCCGAAGCGCGCCGCGTAGGCGTCGCGGTCCAGGCCCGGTTCGGTCAGCAGCGACTGGATCACGTAGCGGCGGCGCTGTTCTGCGTCATCGAGCTGGTAACCGTGTTCGGCCTGCGCGAAACGCGCTTCATCGAGTGCCAGATACCCGTCGATGATGTTGATGGTGTCCGTGCGCGCCACCGCATACTCGCTCGAGTAATGCAGGCTGGCCGTGTAGGAGCGGGCGCCCGCGCCCAGGCCCAGCATGCCGTCATTCTGGCAGCAGTACGAGGGCCCGTTCTGTTCCGGCGCATGCGGGGCGCGGAACATGCGCATCGAGACCTGCTCATAGCCTTGGGCGCGCAAATGGTCGCGCGCGGCCGCGTACAGGGCCAGGCGGCTGTCGCCGTCCTGCGCCAGCATGATGGGGTTCAGCGTCTCGGCGCCTTTGCGACGCGCGATCTTGCCGAGACCCGTCTGCTCGCGCACGTACAGCGGATACAGATAGATCTCCTCGGGCGCAAACGTCAGCGCGCTGTCGATGGACGCCAGCAGGCTGGCGATGGTTTGCCCCGCGATGCCGTAGATCAGGTCCAGGTTCAGGGTGGGAAAGCCGGCTGCGCGTATCAGGCCGATGGCGTGATGCACGGTGGCGTTTTGCTGGGGACGGGCCAGCGCGCGCATTTCGCCGGCGGCAAAGCTCTGGATGCCCAGGCTGACGCGGTCGATGCCATGCGCGCGGCAGACGGCAAGGCGTTCTGCCGTGATGGTTTCGGGCGACGCCTCGATGCCGGCCGGCGTGGTTTGCAAGTCGATGCCGAGGATGTCGCGTGCGCCGCACAGAAGGGTATCGAGCTGCGCCGGTGACAAATAGGTGGGCGTGCCGCCGCCCAGCGCGAAGCGGGCGAAGCGCCGTTCGCCCAGCGCGCCGGCCAGGGCGCGCATCTGCACCAGCACTTGCTGCACGTAGCGCTCGACCATGTCGGCGCTGGGGCGCGCCATGGCGAACAGGTTGCAAAAGCCGCAGCGCATTTCGCAAAACGGAATATGGATATACGCGAACAGGGCGGAGCGGTCTTGCTGCGCCCACAGGGGCGCCAGCGGCGCTGCCTGCGGCAAGGCGCGGTAAGCCGCCTTGTGCGGATACGAATAGGAATACGCCTGGTAGGGCGTGTGGCGCATGCGCTGCGCCAGGGTGCCAGGCTGTTCGGATGGGTTCACGGTGGGGATTCCTTGGGAGATGTATCGGGGGCGATGAAGAAGTGCGCGTACGGCACGTTCCACACGCTGTCATGGGCCACTCTATGGCCCCGGTAGCCGTCTTCGCCATACGCGCTGCCGTGATCCGAGCAGACGATGGCAAACGTGGGTGCGCGCGCGGCGCAGGCGGCAAACAATGGCGCCAGCGCGCCATCCACATAGCGCAGGGCCGCCGCATGGCTGTCAAGGTTATCGGCACGGCAGCCGGGCAGGTAGGCGCGGTTCGGCGTGTGCAGGGCGGCCACGTTGATGAACAAAAAGTTGCGCTGGTCGCCGTCCGCCAGGCGTTCGATTGCCAGCGTCACCTGTTTTTGCGTCGAGTGGCGGCTGGCCACGCCCATGCCGGCGCTCCAGTGGCTTTCCTGGAACAGCGACGGCAGCACCGTGCCCAGCGCGGTCTGTTTATTGAAAAAGCCCACGCCGCCGATGCAGACGGTGCGATAGCCGCGCGCGGCCAGTGCGGCGGGCAGGTCCGCTTCCTCGAAAGTGCAGGTGTGCGGCGAGGTGGTTTCGCTGCCCGCAAAAGCGCTGGCGAACAGGCGCGGGTGGCGGCCCGGTGTGGCCGGCGTGGGCAGAAATCCCGCGAAGAAGGCATGGTGCGCCGCGTAGGTGAACGTGGCGGGCGAGTGGCGCCGTTCCCAGCCGCCCGGTGGTAAAAAACGTCCCAGCACGGGCAGTTCGCCCGCCTCGTACAGCGCTTGCGCCACGTCGTAGCGCAGGGTGTCGAGCGTGATGAAGACGATGTCGTGGCTGCCGACGATGGCGTGCATGTCGGGGATGGGCGGTGTTTCTTTATGCATGGGCCAGTTGCGCCGTGTAGGTATCGATGCCTTGCCACAGAAGGCCGGGCAGCAGGTCGCCGAAGGCATTCGCCTCCAGCACATGGGCCTGGCCCTGGCGCACCACCAGGTCGTAGCCCGTGACGTGGCTGTGGGGGAAGGCGCGCGCGGCCTGGGCGCTGGTCGCTTCCAGCGCGGCCAGGTCAGCTGCGTTCAAAAGGCCGGCTGCGTCGCCGCGCCGGTTGTCGAGGTGCAGATTCGTCATCATCTGCTTGCCGATGCGCCCCACCCGGTGCGCGGGCCGGCCGGCCAGGGTCACGACGCGCAGGTCGTAGTGGCTGTCGCCGCAGCGCGGCTTGTTCAGCCACGCTTCCGCGTATAGTTCCTGCGCGGCCAGCGCGTCGACGAGGGCGGCGATGTCGTGTTCGGATTCGTAGCGCGCCATGCGCTTGCTGTTCATCAGGCGCGTTATGCCCTCCGTGCGGTACAAGGCGGCCGAGGTGGTGGCTTGCTGGCGCTCGGCCTTGTTCCGGCGGTAGGCGACGACGCCCGACGCGGACGAGCCGTAGCGCGGTTTCAGGTACACGCGGTCAAGCTGGTGTTCGTGCAGCAGCGACTGCAGATGCTCGTAGCCGTGCACGGGGCCGAGCAAGGCAGGTACGGGCACGCCGTGCGCGGCCAGGTGGCGCTGGCACGCCAGCTTGTCCGTCATGAGGGTGATGTCGGCCGGCGCATTGAGCACGTGCGCTTGCGGCAAGTCGACCAGTTGTGTCTCCAGTGCCTGCATGGCGGCGTTGAAACCTGCAAACCACGCATCCATGGCCAGCAGTTCGCCATGTGCGGGCGCATCGACCAGCGGACGATCCAGCAGCCGGCAGCCTGCCTGCAGCAACAGCAGGTGGGCGGCAGGATCGTCGCCGGGCGGTTCGATTTTCAACAGGCCGGGGTGCGCCAAGGCTGCATCGAGCAAGGCGGGCTGACGCAGCCAGTCGCGCCATTCCAGCACCTGCGCGGGCGGCAGGCGCAGTTGCGCGCGCGCCGCCTGCATCAGGCGCGCGCGCTTGCTGCCGGCGGTGGCTAGCAAAAGCATCAGGTTTTATTCGCCGACGGCGACATAACGGTAGCTTTCGCCATCGTCTTCATCGGCTTCCTGCGGGTCGTCCAGTACTACTTCGAAGGGCAGCGCCTTCAGCTTGGCCTGGTTTTCTTCCGAGATGTAATGGTGCGACAGGTCCAGGCGCTTCAACTTGCCCAGTTGCGTGTGATTGAGTATGGCCACGGCGCCCAGGTCGCCGATGGTGCCCAGCGACAGGTCGAGGGTGTCGAGCTGCGCCACCAGCGGTTCCTCGGCCAGCCAGACGGCCAGGTCGTCGGCGATTTCCGCGTCGCGCAAGCCCAGGTAGCGCAGGGTCGGCACGGTCAGCTGCGCCAGCACCTTGCGGTACAGGTCCACGTCGCCCGAGAAACCATAGTCGTCCGTGCCCAGCCACAGTTCCAGGTGTTCCAGCTGCGGCATGCTCGATTGCGCCAGCGCCTCGGCGATCTTTTGATCGAGGCCGCCCGCTTCGATGGTGAAGCGACGCAGGTGCTGGTGCGCAAACGGCTCGATGACGAGCTCATTGCCGCCGCGGATGCGCAGCTCTTCCAGCTGCGGGAACGCGTCCAGCAGCGGCTTGTAACTGCCTTGCACGATCCACGAGATTTCGCATTCCTCGTACGTCATGTCGCCAATGAACAGGGCGCGCAAGTTGGGCAGTTGCGGCGCGTGGCTGGCCAGCGCGGCGATCACTTCGTCGGCGCCCGATTCGTACGGGTCGCCCCACATGCCGATGATCAGCGCTTCAAGCGCATTCTTGTCGGTTTTTTCCAGGAAGCCGGCGATCAGGTCCGGCATCTTGCGCTTGTCGTCATACTCGAGCGAGAGGCGGTAGACGATATCCTGCCCGGATTGCAGCGCAATATCAGGATCGTACTGGACGACCTTTTTTTTGTGGAAGAGGGTGGTGCTTTCGGAAATCGTCATTGCTAAGGCTCCATGAAAGACAGTGAAAATCTTGTCTAATCCAAAATCTTAGCATGGGCGAAAGAGCTTATTGCACACCGCTGAAAAGCAACTATCTATGGATGACCACCAACAATGCCTTGCCTTCCGTCTTGCCCAGATTGCGTATCGTATGCGGCTGGTCGGCCGGATAGCGCGCCGTGCCGCCATTCTTGACCTTTTTCTTCGCCGTCCCCACTTCCAGCTCCAGGTTGCCGTGGATCACCGTCAAATGCTCGGTGGTGCCGGGATCGTGCGGCTGCGACGCCAGTTCGCCGCCGGGCGCCAGGGTCACTTCATACCATTCGTATTTGCCGGCCAGTTCCATCGGCCCCAGGATGCGCAGCACGTAGCCCGCGTGGTCGCCGGGCAGGGTGGGGGTTTCGTGGGCGTCCGTGATGCGGATGGTTTCCACGGCTTTTTCCGCGCTGGACAGCAATTCGCCGATCTGCACGCCCAGGGCGTTGGCAAGGCGCCAGGTGATGGCGATGGTGGGATTGGCTTTTTCGCGCTCGATTTGCGACAGCATGGACTTCGAGACGCCCGCGATGCGCGACAAATCCTCGAGTGTCAGGCCGCGCGCCAGGCGCAGCCGTTGCAGGGTGGCACCCACTTCAGGGGGAGAATTGGTCGAAACGCTGGTTTTCATCGGCAGGTGGCTTGCAAAGTTCAATAGGCTTGGGTAATATCCACTATATTGAATTTCAGTTCGAAATAGTGGATTTTGAGGAAAAACACGGAAACGTGCAGACTTCAAACAGCGCTTCACGGTACAGCATATGGCGCGCGCCGGTCAAGCGGCGGCCCATGCAGCCAACAGGCATACAACAGGGACACACAAGGATCATCATGAGCGAGCAAGCGAAGAACACCTTTTTCAGCGGTCTGCAACAGAATCTCGATCAACTGCGCCAACAGGGCTTGTACAAGTCCGAGCGCGTGATCGCCTCGCGCCAGGGCGCTGAAGTGGTGTGCGACGATGGCCGTACCCTGATCAATATGTGTGCGAACAACTACCTGGGCCTGTCCGGCGATCTGCAGACGCAGGAAGCGTCGATTGCCGCTACGCAAAAATACGGCTACGGCCTGTCGTCCGTGCGCTTCATCTGCGGCACGCAAACCGTGCACAAGGAACTGGAACAGGCGATTTCCGCTTTTCTGGGCACCGCAGACACCATACTCTACGCGGCCGCTTTCGACGCCAACGGCGGCGTGTTCGAGCCCCTGTTCGATGAAAACGACGCCATCATCTCGGACGCGCTGAACCACGCGTCCATCATCGACGGCATCCGCCTGTGCAAGGCGGGCCGCTACCGCTACCTGCATAACGACATGGCAGACCTGGAAGTGCAGCTGCAAGCGGCGGTCGCCGCCGGCAAGCGCCATAAAGTCATCGTCACGGATGGCGTGTTCTCGATGGATGGCACGATAGCGCAACTCGACAAGATCTGCGACCTGGCCGACCAATACGGCGCGCTGGTGATGATCGACGAATGCCACGCTTCCGGCTTCATGGGCGCGACGGGCCGCGGCACGCACGAGCACCACAATGTGATGGGCCGCATCGATATCATCACGGGCACCCTGGGCAAGGCCCTGGGCGGCGCCATGGGCGGCTTCACGTCGGCGCGCAAGGAAGTCATCGACACGCTGCGCCAGAAATCGCGCCCTTATCTGTTCTCGAACACCCTGGCGCCATCGATCGCCGGCGCTTCGCTGTCGGTACTCGAGCGCCTGGCCAAGTCGACGGAGCTGCGTGACCGGCTGCATGACAACACGGCGTTCTTCCGCAGCGAGATCGAGCGCATCGGTTTCACCATCAAGCCTGGCACGCATCCGGTGGTGCCCGTGATGCTGTTTGACGCCCCCGTGGCGCAGAAGTTTGCCGCCCGCCTGTATGAACTGGGCGTGCTGGTGACGGGCTTCTTCTACCCGGTCGTGCCGATGGGCCAGGCGCGTGTGCGCGTGCAGCTGTCGGCCGCGCACACCCGCGAACAGCTGGTGCAAGTGCTGGCCGCCTTCGAGCAGGCAGGCAAGGAACTCGGTTTGCTGACCACTACCACCACTAACTAACAAGAATTCAGGAAAATAGCATGGAACGCATCTTAGTCATTGGCGCAAACGGCCAAATCGGTAGTGAATTGGTGGGCGCACTGGCGCAGCAGCACGGCGCGGACAACGTCATCGCCAGCGACATCGGCACGAATAATCTGTACCAGGCCAGGCGCTACGCGCAATTGAATGTGCTGGACAAGGACGGCCTGGCGAAGCTCATCGCCGACGAAGGCATCACCCAGGTGTACCAGCTGGCGGCCATGCTGTCGGCCACGGGCGAAGCGGCGCCATTGAAAGCGTGGAGCCTGAACATGGATGGCTTGCTCAATATCCTGGAACTGGCGCGCGAGCGGGGCGAGGCGGGCAAACCGCTGCGCATCTTCTGGCCGTCGTCGATTGCCGCCTTCGGCCCGAACACGCCGCAAGTAAACACCCCGCAAATGACGGTGATGGACCCGACGTCGATGTACGGCATCAGCAAGCTGGCCGGCGAGCGCCTGTGCGAGTACTACTTCAACAAGTATGGCGTGGACGTGCGCAGCATCCGCTACCCGGGCATCATCAGCTACAAATCGCCTCCGGGCGGCGGCACCACCGATTACGCGATCGCCATCTTCCATGCGGCCTTGCGCGGCGAGCGTTATGATTGCTTCCTCGATGCGACGACCACCTTGCCGATGATTTACATGCCCGACGCCATCCGCGCCACCATCGAACTGATGGATGCTCCTGTGTCGCAGATCAAGATCCGTTCGTCCTACAATGTGGCCGGCGTGTCGTTCAACCCCGAGCAGCTGGCGAAAGCCATCGTGCACATGATCCCCGACTTCAAGATCAGCTACAAGCCGGACAGCCGCCAGGCCATCGCCGACAGCTGGCCGCAAAGCCTGGACGACTGCAAGGCCAGCGCGGACTGGGGCTGGAAGGCGCAGATCGGCGTCGAGCAAATGGTCACCGACATGCTGGCCAATGTCGACGTGGGCCATGCCGCCAAGGCAGCCTGAGTACCACACAAGCATTCATAAAAACATACTAATATAAAGAGACACTACATGGATATGAGCGTATTTGACCTGTTCAAGATCGGCATCGGGCCGTCGAGTTCCCACACGGTGGGGCCGATGGTGGCGGCGCGGCGTTTTCTGGTCGAATACGGTCCGCTGGACCAGGTAGTGGGCGTTGAGGCGGCCCTGTATGGCTCGCTGGCGCTGACGGGCGTGGGCCATGCCACGGACAAGGCCGTCATTCTGGGCTTGATGGGCGAAACGCCGCAAGACGTGGCGCCCGATGCGGTCGACAGCAAGCTGGCCGCCATCGAGGCGGCCGGCGAGATCGCCTTGCTGGGCATGCACGTGGTGCCGTTTACGGCGGCCACGGGCCTGATCTGGCACAAGAGCGAATCCTTGCCCGAGCATCCGAACGGCATGCGCTTCACCCTGAAACTGCTTGATGGCAGCCGGGCCGACAAGGTGTATTACTCGATCGGCGGCGGTTTTATCCACGAGGCAGGCGAGGCACAGGCGGAAGCGGCGGTGGAGTCGGCGGCAAGCGCCCGCGTCGTCTTCCCTTTTGATACCATGGAGCAGTTGCTGGCGCACGGGGTGGAAAGCGGCCTGTCGATCCCGGAAATGCTGCGCGCGAACGAGTGCGTCAAGCGCAGCGAGATGGAACTCAATGAAGGTCTGGACCGCATCTGGCAGGTCATGCGCGACTGCATCGCGCATGGACTGGAAACGACGGGCAACCTGCCGGGCGGCTTGAACGTGAAGCGCCGCGCCGCCAAATTATGGCGCTTGGCGCAGGAGGCGAAGGCGTCGGACAACCGCGCCAACGACTTGCCGCACGACGCAGTGCATCTTGTCAGCCTGTACGCGATGGCCGTCAACGAAGAAAACGCGGCCGGCGGCCGCGTGGTCACTGCCCCGACCAACGGCGCCGCCGGCATCATCCCGGCCGTGCTGCGCTACTACGCGCAGGATTGCCGCCCCAGCGACCCGGTCGGCGGCGTGCGCCGCTTCATGCTGACGGCAGCGGCCATCGGCATGCTGTGCAAACGCAATGCCTCGATCTCGGGCGCCGAAGTGGGTTGCCAGGGCGAAGTCGGCGTGGCCTGCGCCATGGCGGCGGCCGGCCTGGTGGCGGCCCTGGGCGGTACGAACGAGCAGATCGAAAACGCGGCCGAAATCGGCATCGAGCACCACCTGGGCATGACCTGCGACCCCATCGGCGGCCTGGTGCAGATTCCCTGCATCGAGCGCAATGGCATGGGCGCCGTGAAAGCCATCACGGCCGCCTCGCTGGCGCTGAAGGGCGACGGCACGCACTTCGTCAGCCTCGACGAAGTCATCGAAACCATGCGCCAGACGGGCGCGGACATGCAGGACAAGTACAAGGAAACCTCGCTGGGCGGGCTGGCAGTTCACGTGATTACGGTGAACCACGCCGCTTGCTGATGCGCTGGCGGTGGCGTCGGATTACGCGCGCAGCGCTAATCCGACCTACGCTATGCCACGGTCGGCGTAGGTCGGCTTAGCCCGCAGGGCGTAAGCCGACATCACCAAGGCAGTAAGCCGACATCACCAAAGCAGCAGCCACCAACTCACTCCTCCTCAAACAACTGCTCCAGCCTTCTCGGGTAATTGTTCAAAAAATCGCGCGTGACGGCATAGTGTTCCGTGTCTTCATACGCCACTTCGTGGATGCCGCCGCCCGTAAAGCTGAGGATTTTCGCGTTCGGGTAGGCCAGCAGGATGGGCGAATGCGTGGCGATGATCAGCTGCGAGTCGTCCTGCACCAGCTGGTGGATCACCGATAATGCAGCCATCTGGCGGCTGGGCGACAGGGCCGCCTCGGGCTCGTCCAGCAGATACAGTCCCTTGCCCCGCAGCTTGTTGATCAGGGTCGCCATGAACGCTTCGCCGTGCGATTGCGCGTGCAGCGACTTGCCGCCGTAGCTGCCCAGGTACTCGGGCATGTCGTCCATGTAGGTGGCGACATTGAAAAAGCTTTCGGCGCGCAAAAAATAGCTGTCATCGGGCTTCTTGTAGCTTTTGCTCAGGCGCAGATGCGCATGCAAACCCGATTCCTCGTCCGATGGCAGGGCGATGCGCACATTGCGCGTGCCGCCATCCTTGCCGAAGCCCAGCCCCACAGCCAGCGCTTCGAGCATGGTCGACTTGCCGCTGCCATTCTCGCCCACGAAAAACGTCACATCGCGGTGGAAATCCATGTGCACGAAGTCGCGAATGGCGGGGATGGTGAACGGATAGTGATCGAGGTCGACGACGGTGTCGTGGCGCAGCGTGGCGCTTTGCAGATACGGTTTTTTACTCAGCGACATGGCCGGTTCCATGAATGGCCCGGAAGCGGGCCGACAAACACCAGTGTGGCGCAAATCAGGCGCATGCGCCAGCACGGGCGCCTGATTTTTTGACTTAAAGCTCGCGCATGCAATCGCCGAAGTACTCGTGGTAGAAGGCTGTGGGGCGATTTTTCTTGTCGAGCAGGCCGAAATGACGGCCGACCTGGCCGCCGGTGGTCCTGATCAAACCTGCCGTACCTGGCGTACCTGCATGACCTTGCGCCAGCAGCCAGGCAGTGCTGTCGGCGGGCCGCATGCCTGCCATGCGTCCGACCAGCAGGGCGTCGACCAGGCACACCTGTTCGCGGGTATCGGTTTCCAGATAGCTTTCGCGGCTTCCCTGCGCGGCATACAAGCCGTCCTTTCCGCCTGCCAGAATCAGATCGAGCGCCGCCTGCTCTCGGCCAAATAGCTTGAATTCATCGTCGCGCAAAGAGAAACAATAGGCGCGGGCCGTGCTGTCTCCGAGTTGATAGCGTGCGGCCAACCAACTGGCAAAGCTGGCGGCATCATCTTTTTCGCCACTTTTTAGGCCAGCGCGGAATGCTCCATAGCGAGGAAGGGTATCGGCGAATGCACAGCCAGTCGGCACCCAGCCGAATTGCGGCACTTCGTCTTCCTCGACCGGCGCTGCGATGGCCACCGCTTCCGGGACGCGTGTCGCAGCAAAACACCGCAAGTCATACCCCAGCATGAACAAACACGCTTCGAAGGCATGGCAGCGGGCGGCCATGTCGGCGCCGTCCGCCTTGAACCAGTCGCACTGTTCCAGCACGGCGCGCAGGATCCAGCCCAGCTTGACCTGCCATTGCGCCCAGTCCTGGCACGACACGGCCTTGCCAAAGAATTGCGGTGCGCTGGCAAAGCCGACGTCGATCCCCTTGGGATTACGGATTTGCTTGCCGCGCGCGGCGCCCGAGGGGAAGGCCAGCCAGCGTTTTTTTGCCAGCTTCTTGCCCGCCTGGCTGCGGTATTGCGCGTACAGCATGGCCATTGCGGCGCCCACGCGGCTGTCGTAGATGGGCGAGCCGCTGTCATCAAACAGGGCGTGGATCTTGGTCAGGCCCGCGTCGAAGCGTTCCACGCTATCCGTATCGAGCGCATCGAGCGAAGCGTCCGAGTCGAGCGACATCAATGGCGCCAGGCGCGTGAAGTAGGCGACCAGGCGGCCTTGTGCGTGCAGGCGCTTGAGGAAGACGATGGCGCCGCGCACGCCGCCCCATTCGAGGATGGCCAGGCAGGCTGCCAGCGCCTGGTCTTCATCCTGCCGCGCGATGGCGTCTTTCAGCCAGCCGCGCAGCATGGCCAGCGAGGCGCGCGTCTCGTGCCAGTTACCCGAGACGACAGGCTTGCCTTGCGCATCGGTCCAGCGCGTGCTCCACATATAGTGGCCCAGCACCGCTTCAAGGCCCGTCGCCTGCACGTCCAGGCCGCCCGGCACGAAGCGGCTGCGCGCCATCTTCAGCTGAAAGGGCCGGGCTGGCAGTTCGGCCGCCAGCCAGTCGATAAAGCCCCGTACATCGTCCTGCTTGAGAAAGTCGTCACGCTTCATGTGGCATTCCTGTTAATTGCTGTGTTGAAAAAGTGGAGGAAAAACGGAGGGGGTCTACAGATCTTGCGCCCAGCGGTCCCAGAAGCCGGGTTCGTCGTGGGCCGCGTTCTGCATGGCGAGATCGAGGGTGAGCAGGTAAAAGCGCACGCCCGCGTGGCGCATGCTGCCGTCCGCATGCTCGAGGTAATCGCGCAGCTGGCAATACGCGGGCAGCGTTTCGTCATACGGCAGCTCGAAGCAGATCTGGCCGCGCCACGACGAAAAGCCCGACAGTTCGGCGTAGGGACCGCAAGGCTGCCAGGCGATCGCCTGCGCGTCAAACCAGTCGAGCATGCTGCTGCGCACGGCATCGTCGTCATGGCGGTAGAGGCGCGACTCTTCGTAGCTTTTTGGGTGGAACTCCAGATACAACACGGCACGCTGGCGCTGGCGTGCGATGGCGTCGATATGGTCGATGAGCTGTGGCATGGTCGTCGTGGGCCGGCTGGCGTGCCCGGCTAGTCTGTAAAGCGGCCATGATACAGTTGCCGTGCGACAAGGTGTGTCGTTTGACAACAGACGCGCCCTGCGCCTGCCGGGTGCTGCCCGGGCAAACGCGACGGATTCGCCTTGGGGAGCGGCTGGCACTATAATATCCGCTGCCATTCATGATCAACCGCACTCAGCTCAACTGGACTCTTCAAATTTATGCACTACGTGTCTACCCGCGCTGATAAAGCGCCATCGAATCTGCAGCAATTCTCCGACATCCTCCTGGGCGGCCTGGCCCCCGATGGCGGACTGTATCTCCCAGAACACTACCCGCAAGTCACTGGTGCCGAGCTCAACGCCTGGCGCACATTGTCGTATGCCGACCTGGCATTCGAAATCCTGAAGAAGTTCGCCACCGATATCCCGGCCGCGGACCTGAAGGCATTGACGGCGAAAACCTATACCAAGGCAGTCTACAAGAACGCTCGCGCCAGCGAAAACGCGGCCGACATCACGCCGCTGCGCGTGCTCGAAGAAAACCTCGTCAAGGGCGGATCGACCACCCTGATGCTGCAAGCGCTGTCGAACGGCCCGACCCTGGCCTTCAAGGACATGGCCATGCAGCTGCTGGGCAACCTGTTCGAATACACCCTGGCCAAGACGGGCGCCGAACTCAATATCTTTGGCGCCACGTCCGGCGACACGGGCAGCGCGGCCGAATACGCGATGCGCGGCAAGAAGGGCATCCGCGTCTTCATGCTGTCGCCGCACAAGAAAATGAGCGCCTTCCAGACGGCGCAGATGTTCAGCCTGCAAGACCCGAACATTGTTAACATCGCCGTCGAAGGCGTGTTCGACGATTGCCAGGATATGGTCAAGGCAGTGTCGAACGACTTGCCGTTCAAGGCGAAACAGAAGATCGGCACCGTCAATTCCATCAACTGGGCGCGCGTCGTGGCGCAGGTCGTGTACTACTTCCGCGGCTATCTGGCGGCGACCACCAGCAATGAGCAAAAAGTGTCGTTCACGGTGCCGTCTGGCAACTTTGGCAATATCTGCGCCGGCCATATCGCCCGCATGATGGGCTTGCCGATCTCGAAACTGGTGGCGGCCACGAATGAAAACGACGTGCTCGACGAATTCTTCCGCACGGGCGTCTACCGCGTGCGCAAGTCCGCCGAGACCTATCATACGAGCAGCCCGTCGATGGATATTTCGAAAGCGTCGAACTTCGAGCGCTTCGTGTACGACCTGGTGGGCCGCGACAGCGAGCGCGTGCGCGCACTGTTCACGAAAGTGGAAACGCACGGCGGCTTTGATTTGTCCGGCAAGCCTGGCAGCGACGGTGACGAGTTCAAGCTGGTGGCCAAATACGGCTTCAAGTCGGGCAAGTCCACGCACCAGGACCGCCTCGATACCATCCGCGACGTGGCCGACGACTATGGCATCACCATCGACACGCACACGGCCGACGGCATCAAGGTGGCGCGCGAGCACCTGGAGCCGAACGTGCCGATGATCGTGCTGGAAACGGCGCTGGCGGCCAAGTTCAACGAAACCATCCTCGAAGCGCTGGGCGTGGACGCCGAGCGCCCGGCCGGCTTCGACAACATCGAAGACTTGCCGCAAAAGTTTGTCGTGATGGATGCCGACGTCGAGAAAATGAAGGCGTACATCGCCGCCAACACGGGCTTGTGATGAGCGGGCCTGTGATGAGCGATCCGGCTGCACCCCGTAAACCGATGTTGTCGGTGGCCGAGGCGCAAGCCTTCATGCTGGGCGCGGCGCGTCCGGTGGCCGAAGTCGAGCTGGTCGACACCATGCGCGCCAACGGCCGCGTGCTGGCCACGGCGCAGACGTCGACCTTGAACGTGCCCGAGCGCGACAACACGCAGATGGATGGCTATTGCGTGCGCGCGATTGACTGCGCCAGCGGCGCGGCCAGCTTGCCCGTGTCGCAGCGCATTGCGGCCGGCCACGTGGGCCAGCCATTGCAGCCGGGCACGGCGGCGCGCATCTTTACCGGCGCGCTGTTGCCGGACGGCGCCGATTGCGTGGTGATGCAGGAGCAGTGCACCTTGGCGGACGGCGTGGTGACGGTGAACCACGTGCCGCATGCGGGCGAATGGGTGCGCCGCCAGGGCGAGGATATCCGCGCCGGCGGCGTCATCCTCGGTGCGGGCAGGCGTTTGCGCAGCCAGGAAATGGGCCTGGCCGCCTCGGTGGGCCTGGCGCAAGTACCCGTGCTGCGCAAGCTGCGCGTGGCCGTGTTTTTCACGGGCGACGAGCTGGCCATGCCGGGGCAGCCATTGGCGCCGGGCGCCGTCTACAACTCGAACCGGTTTACCCTGCGGGGACTGCTGGAAAATTTGGGTTGCGAGATCACGGACCTGGGCATCGTGCCCGACAGCCTGGAAGCGACAAAAGCCGTGCTGCGCCAGGCGGCCCAGGGCAATGATCTGATCATCACCTCGGGTGGCGTGTCCGTGGGCGAGGAAGACCATATCAAGCCGGCTGTGGAAGCGGAAGGGCGCTTGAACATGTGGCAGATCGCCGTCAAACCGGGCAAACCGCTGGCGTTCGGCGAAGTGCAGGAGGCCTTCTTTGTCGGCTTGCCCGGCAATCCCGTCTCCAGCTTTGTCACCTTCCTGCTGTTCGTGCGTCCGTTCATTTTGCGCCTGCAAGGCGTGGCGGGCAATCTGGCGCCGCGCAGCTACCAGCTGCCGGCCGCGTTTGAGCGCCTGAAGGCGGACAGGCGCAACGAGTTCTTGCGCGCCAAGATCAATGACGACGGCGAGCTGGAACTGTTCGCCAACCAGAGTTCGGGCGTGCTGACCTCCACCGTGTGGGGCGACGGCTTGATCGATTGCCCGCCTGGGCTGTCGATTGCGCGCGGCGACATGCTGCGTTTTATCCCGTTTAACGAATTGCTGTACTAAGGAAGTATCGATGAAGATCAATCTGCGATTTTTCGCCAGCGTGCGCGAGCTGGTGGGCACGGGCCAGGAAGTGCTGGAAGTGGCTGCGCCGCTGACGGTGGGCGAGGTGAGAACCCTGCTGATCGCCCGTGGCGGCAACTGGGAATATGCGCTGGCGCAGGGGCGTGCGCTGCGCATGGCGCATAACCAGGTGATGTGCCATGCCGATACCGTGATTGCGCAAGGCGACGAGGTGGCATTCTTCCCGCCCGTGACGGGCGGCTGAAAATGTCCACTCAAGAAAATGGCCGCTGAAGCGGCCATTTTCTTATGACGACTTGGTTGTTGGTTTGTCCCCGCTGCACGTGGCGCAGGCGATGGCTTTCTTGTAGCGCCAGTATTTCGAGCCGATGAAGATGGCCGACGCCACCAGCGACCAGGCCAGCGCGCTGAGGATGTCGGCGTTGCTGGTGGTGCCCTTGCTGTATTCGACCACCGTCAGGATGATGAATAAGATCGAACTGGCCAGCAAATAACGGGAAATCCAGAATCCTGCACCCATGTGTTTCTCCTCTTGTCGTCGCGTTGTCTGGTGAAGTCAAAGTACTGATCGCTGCAGCATGTCCGCGCAGTATGCATCATTTTTCGGCATTCTTGCCATCCCCGGACCTTATCTCGACTAAAATGCCGGGGTTTTCACCGTCTTTCCAGCTTGCCATGACCCATTTCAGTTCCCCTTCGTTTCACATCGCCGTCATCGGCGGCGGCCCCGCCGGCCTGATGGCCGCCCAGGCGGCTGCCGACCAGGGGGCGCAGGTGGAATTGTTCGACGCCATGCCGTCTGTCGGCCGCAAATTCCTGCTGGCAGGGCGCGGCGGCATGAATATCACGCACGCGGAAGGCTACCAGGCCTTCGTCACGCGCTACGCCAGGCAAGCGCACCGGGTGAAACCGGCGCTGGACCAGTTCGGCCCGCAAAAGGTGCGCGACTGGGTGCACGGCCTGGGCGTGGAGACCTTCGTCGGTTCTTCGAACCGCGTTTTCCCGACCGATATGAAGGCCGCGCCTTTGCTGCGCGCCTGGCTGCACCGCTTGCGCGAAGCGGGCGTGCAATTTCACATGCGCCACCGCTGGACGGGCTGGCACGACGGCCAGCTGGCGTTCGCCACGCCGGACGGCGAACGCCGTTTCACCTTTGACGCCGTGATCCTGGCGCTGGGTGGCGGCAGCTGGGCGCGCCTGGGATCGGACGGCGCCTGGGTGCCGTTGCTGCAAGGGCAGGGCGTGGCCGTGGCAGCACTGGCGCCGGCCAATTGCGGCTTCGACGTGGACTGGAGCGAGCATTTCAGCATGCGTTACGCGGGCGAGCACCTGGCCACGCTGGCCATCACCGCGCATGACCTCGATGGCTTGACGGTCAAGCGCCAGGGACAGTGCGTCATCACGGCGGGCGGCATCGAAGGCGGCCTGATTTATGCGCTATCGGCCGCGCTGCGCGAGCAGATCGCGCGTGACGGCCGCACCACCATCTGGCTCGACCTGGCGCCTGACCACAGTCATCAGCGCGTGTTCGAGGAAGTCACGCGCCCGCGTGGCGCCCGCTCCATGTCCAGCCACCTGCAAAGCCGGCTGGGGATAAAAGGCGTGAAATCGGGCTTGCTGCGCGAATGCCTGGGCTCGGCCGACTTTGCCGACGAAGTCAAACTGGCTGCCGCCATCAAGCTGCTGCCCGTCACCTTGCAGCGCCCGCGTCCCATCGATGAAGCCATCAGCAGCGCCGGCGGGGTGGACTTCGGCGGCGTCGACGGCAGCATGCTGCGCGCCATGCCGGGCGTGTTTGTCGCCGGTGAAATGCTGGACTGGGAAGCGCCCACGGGCGGCTACCTGCTGACGGCCTGCCTGGCGCAAGGCAAGGCGGCCGGCGAGCAGGCGGTGGCGTGGCTGGAAGAGAAAGTCAATGCCAGATAATATCGCCTGACCCGCTTTTCTGCGCATCGCGCTGGCGCGGGTTGCCGTGGATGTGGATGTCGCCGCTGCCGCGCAAGGTCAGGTTGGTGGCGTCGCGCACGAAGACGGTGCTCGTGCCGGAGCCTTGCAGGCTGACGCTGGCCTTGTCGGCCGCCAGGTGCTCGGCATCGATATCGCCTGAGCCGCTCAGGTCGGCGCGCAGGAATTTCGTGTTGCCGCTGGCGGCGATGCGCCCGGAGCCCACCATTTCCAGCACCACGCTGTCGCTGTTGCCGCCATTGATGTCGAGGTCGCCACTGCCGTTGACGGTGGCTTGTACCTGCTTGTAGCGTCCCGTGAAGCTGACGTCGCCCGAACCCGTCAATTCCAGGATGAAACTGTCGCCGGAAAATCCCGCGATCTTGCTGTCGCCATTGCCGTGCACTTCCACGCGCGTGAGCGATGGCAGTACCAGTTCCACCTGCAGCGGCTGGCGATGGTGGAACAGCATGCCTTTCGGGCCGATATGCAGGGTGGTGCCATCGGCCGTGGTGTCGACATTCGACAGCAGACGCTGTTCGCCGCTGACCTTCATCGATGGCGTGGCGCCGCGGCGCAGCACCAGGTCGATGGGCCCGGCCAGGTCGATGCTGTTGATGTTGGCGGAAATGGGGCGCGTTTCGCTGCGCACGGCGCGGCCGGCAGCGCTGCTGGGATTGCTGATCCCTTTGGCGCGCAGCGCCGCATACGACATGGCGATCAGGACCATGGCCAGCAAGAACATGGACAGGCCAACTTTGAGCAAGCGTTTCATGGCAGCCTTTCTAGTGACCTTTGAGCAGGGAGACATTCATGGCGATGTAGCGCTTGATACCGATCAAGGTATAGCGCGTGACCACCAGACTGAGCAGGAAGATGGCGATACCGCCGAGCAGCATGCCCACGCCGAAGATGGTTTGCGTGGTGCGCGCATCGCGGTCCATGTCGGTGGAGATGCGGATGCCGCCGCCGGCCAGCGCTTCGGCCCGCTCCATCATGCGCGATGAAACGCCCGGCCCCTGGGACTCGGCCGGTTCACGCTGCAAGGGGCCGGGCACGTGGTCGATTTCGATGCCCGTGTCGCCGATGGTGATGCGCGTTTCACGCCGCTCGCCGCCTTCGCCGCCGTCATCGTCATGGATGAAGACGTGGCGCAAGGGGCCATCGAGCACCAGTTCGTTGGCGCCGGACAAGCCGCTGGCCGTGATGGCGATGCCGGCCAGGTAAAAACTCAGGCCGACCGCATACAGGGTGGCCAGCAGGGCCGCGTAGACGGCGGCAGGCACGACCATGAACAGGTTGAAGATGGCCAGGCCCACCAGCGAGACGAGCAGGCGCAGCAGGTTGACGGGGGTTTTCTTCTGTTCGAAGGCCTGGCGGTGCGTGCTGCTGCGCAAGGTGAGGGCGATTTTTTTCGGCTCGCCCAGGTCGTCGGCGATCTCATGCTCGCTGCGGCCGGCCGCAGCGCCTTCGATGAAGGTCTGTTCGTAATAATCGAGCGTCTTCGCCACCAGGTCCGGTGGCAAGCCTGCCAGCGCGCGCCGCAGAGAGTCGAGATAATCTTGCTTGTTCATCATATTCTTCCTGTGCGTCCGCTTTGCCGCTTCAGCCCATGGCCGGCAGCAGCATGCTTGCCTGGCTCAGCATCAATGGTGCTTGTGGCGTTTGCTGTCCGTGAATGATGGTCAGGGTGGCCAGTGCCACACACGCGAGCAGCGCCAGGGCTTTCAAGCTGTTTTTCAAGTGCAAGGTGGTGTGCATGGTATTCCCCGTGGCATGGCCGTTGTCGATGATCAGACTGTACCCAAGCGCGGCCTGGCGCACCAGCGCGGTGCGACAGAATGCAATTTCGCGGGGGCGAGCGACACCAGGGCAGGATGCAGCGTCAAGTCTGTTTTGACGCCTTGCCCGTGGTGACGCCCCTGGCGGCCGCCACGCCGCTGCGCACGGCCGCCTCGATGGTGGCAGGATAGTCTTGCTTCCGGTCAGCATTGGCCGTGTAGTCGCCCGCCAGCAGCAAGCCCGGCATGCCGCTGGCGTTGTCGGGACGCAATAAATCGGGCGTGCAGGCAAAGGTGGCGCGCTTTTCCGTGATCAGCTGGGTCCAGATTGGCTGCGCCAGTTCCGGACGCTGCAATACTTGCGCCAGTTGCGCCGCGATGGCTTGCGCCAGCGGCGCGTGGCCTCGCTCGGCGGCAGGACCGGAGGCGCTGATGACGACGGCCAGCAAGCCCGCCTGGCTGGCGTCAAGCTGGCCCCGGTCGAAGACGAACTGGCCCCAGTGCTGTTGTTCTGGCGCATCGACGAGCGCGTAAAACGGCAAGTCCAGGCGCACGCTGGCGTCGTATTGCAGGTAGCAGGTGCTGATGGCTTCCGGCGTGAACGCCTGCATACGATTGATGACGTCGGCCAGGCGTGCGTCGTGCAAGTCTTGCAGCAGGCTGGCAGCCTGCACGGATGAGGTGGCGACGATCACGCCATCAAAGCTTTCCCCGTCATCGACGCCGTCATCGAGTCTCCAACGGCCATCGGGCAAGGCGTGCAAGGCGGCCACCTTGGCGCCCGTGCGCACTGCGCCGCCATGCTGTTCCACATAGCGGGCGGCCGCCTCGGGCAACAGGGCACTCAGGTTCGCTTTCGGGATCAGCATGTCGGAGGCGCGCCGGCGGCTCGCCCCCAGGCTGTCGCGCAGCACGTTGAGGAAGACGCGGGCCGAGGCCCGCTCGGGCGGGGTATTCAGCGCCGCCAGGCACAGCGGGTGCCACATCAGCCGGTTCAAACGATCCGTCTGGTCGAAGCGCTGCAGCAACTCGGTCACCGAGCAATCGTTGTACAACTGCCAGCCCATCGTCCGCATGGCGGTGGAAAAGCGCATCAGGGCCAGCTTGTCGGCGCGCTGCAAGCCTTTGGCGCGCAGCAGGGCCCACGCCAGGTGCAGCGGCGCGGGCAGGCGCGGCGTCAGAAAATCCATGCCACCGGAGTTCGCAGGATAGCGCATCTGCAGGGGCAGGGTGAGGATCAGCTCTGCCGGGTCTTGGCCCGCGAGCTTGATCAGGCGCAAGGTTTCCGTGTACGCGCCCAGCAAGATGTGCTGGCCGTTGTCGAGCACGGTCTTTTCCCGTTCGACGCGGCGCGCGCGGCCGCCCAGGGTGCGCGCCGCCTCGAACACGCTCACCGAATGGCCGGCGCGCGCCAGTTCCATGGCCGCCGCGCAGCCGGCCCAGCCGGCGCCGATGACGGCGTAGCGTTGCTTCACGCTACTCTCAGCCACGAACCCAGGTCTTCCAGGCCAGCCACAGTTTGCGGATCGGCGTGAGCGAGATGCGCTGTTTCAACACGTGATAACCGTCGCGTTCGACTTCATTGAGCACCGTGCGGTAGATGGCGGCCATGATCAGGCCCGGGCGCTGGGCGCGGCGGTCTTCCGCCGGCAGCAGGGCGAACGCTTCGTCATACGCCTTTTGCGCGCGCGCCACCTGGAAACGCATGAGGTTTTCAAAGGCTTCGCTGTGGCGCGCGTTCAGCAGGTCGGCCGCCGTCACATTGAACTGCTGCAATTCGCTGATCGGCAGGTAGATGCGCCCCTTGCGCGCATCTTCGCCCACGTCGCGGATGATGTTGGTCAGCTGGAAGGCATGGCCCAGTTTTTCCGCGTACAGCAGCGTTTCCGGGCGGGTCGCGCCGAAGATGCTGGCCGACAAGATACCCACCACGCTGGCCACATGCCAGCAATAGCGGCTCATGGCCTGGTAATCGAGGTAGCGGGTCTGGTTCAAGTCCATTTCCATGCCGTCGATGATGGCCTGCAAATGCTTTTCTTCCAGTGTATAGATGGCCAGGTGCGGCTGCAGCGCGCGCATCACGGGATGCGTGGGATTGCCCTCGTACATGGCCTTGACTTCCTTGCGCCACCAGACCAGCTTGGTGCGTGCCACGGCTTCGTCCGTGCAGTCATCGACCGTGTCATCGACTTCGCGGCAGAACGCGTACAGGGCCGTGATGGCCTTGCGGCGTTCGGCCGGCAGGAACAGGAAGCTGTAGTAGAAGCTGGAGCCGCTCTGGGCGGCCTTTTGTTGGCAGTATTCGTCGGGAGACATAGTCAAAAGAGCAAGGGTTACAGATCGAAGCCGCTATTCTATCGTCTTACAGAGTGGGCGACGGGGGAAAAGCCGTTTTTACTTGCGTCTCTTGATGCAGGCTTTTGCGCGACATGCGCAGGGCGCGCCAGAAAATGATCAGCCAGTCGCGCTTTTCCAGTTTCGGGCGGCGCCGGAACACGTCGTAATTGACCGCTTCGATGGCTTCGAGGATGCGCAAGCCCCCTTGCACTACGAGACGCAGTTCCCAGCCGATGCGCCCGCGCAAGCGCAGGGCCAAGGGCGCGCCGGACAGCATCAGGGCGCGCGTGCGGGCCACTTCGAAGCGCATCAGGGCGCTCCACTTGCCGTGCGCCTCGGGCCGCTCGAAGGCGGCGGCGGAGACGGCAAAGCGGCTCAGGTCTTCCATCGGCAGGTAGATGCGCTCTTTTTGCTGGTCGATGGCGACGTCTTGCAGGAAATTAATTAGTTGCAAAGCTGAACATATGGCATCGGAATCGCGTACATTCTGTTCATCGGCCGCGCCGTACAGGTGCAGCATCAGCAGTCCCACGGGGTTGGCGGAGCGGGCGCAGTAGTCGAGCACGTCGTCGTAGCTGGCGTAGCGCGTCGTTTGCACATCCTGCTTGAAGGCCGACAATAAGTCATAAAACGGCTTCAGCGGCAGCTGGTGTTTGGCGATGACGGCGGCCAGGCGTTCGAACATGGCGGCGTTCTCGCCCGCATGGCCTTCGTGGCGCTCGATACGGCCCAGCGCCTCTTCGTAGGCGTGCAGCGCGGCCAGGCGTTCGGCCGGCGCAGCGTCGCCTTCATCGGCCAGGTCGTCGGCGCTGCGGGCGAAGGCATAGATGGCTTCGACGGCGGGCACCAGGCGGCGCGGCAGTAAAAATGATGCAACAGGAAAATTTTCGTAATGGTCTACAGGCATGAACACGCTTCTCTAGTCTTGCGTTTGTCCGGCACTCCCCAAACGCTGGAGTGTGGCGGACGTTGTACGGCTCAAGATTAATGACGCAAAAGTCACTAAAAACTTTTACGCACGATTATAATTAATAACCAGAAAGTCATTAGAGGGAGTCACTCCCTGTCATGATCAAGCTGATATTGTCACAAATTTAAGGATATCGCGTGCGAAAAAATTTGGCTTATCCCCATCGGCAAGCAAAAAGTTTCTCCGCATAAAAATATTACAGCCCGCATAGTAAAGGAAAATACCTTGTTTGCCCTGAAAACCCTGCGCCGCGAGACCGGTGCACCCGCGCTGCCCGCCCTGCGGCTGATCGCCGCCGCCGCCCTGGCGCTGACCCTGGCGGCCTGTTCCAAGCCCGCCGTCAAAGTGGAAGACGTGCGCCCCGTGCGCGCGATCGTGTTGTCTAGCAGTAATGTTGATGTGAGTGCCGAACTGGCGGGCGAGGTCGTGCCCCGCGTGGTGTCGCAGCTGGGTTTCCGCGTGGGCGGCAAGATCGTCGCGCGCCAGGTCGAGGTGGGCGCCAGCGTGAAAAAGGGGCAAGTGCTGATGCAGCTCGATCCCGTCGACTTGCAGCTGTCGCAGGCCCAGGCCAAGGCGTCGCTGGTCAGCGCGGAAACGAGCCGCGACCTGGCTCGCGCGGAATTGAAGCGCTACCAGGATTTGCGCGAGAAAAATTTCGTCAGCCAGGCCGTGCTCGATGGCAAAAATGCCACCTACAAGGCGGCGCAGGCGAACGTGGAAGCGGCGCAAGCCCTGTATCGTGGCCAGGCCAACCAGTCCGGCTATGCCAGCTTGCTGGCCGACGTCGATGGCGTCGTCACGCGCATCGAGGCCGAAGTGGGGCAGGTGGTGGCGCCCGGTGCTCCCGTGGTGCAAGTGGCCAAGAGCGGCGAGAAGGAAGTCGTGATCGGCATTCCCGAAGACAAGGTTGACACCTTGCGCGGCGTCAAGGATGTGGTGGTGCGCCTGTGGGCCGACCCGAAGCAAGGCTTGCCCGGCAAGATACGTGTCGTGTCGCCCGTGGCCGATGCCGCCACGCGCACCTATCTGGCCAAGGTCAGCATCCCGGACGCGCCGCAAGCGCGCCTGGGCATGACGGCCGTGGTGCAGTTCGCTTCGCAGACGGCCACGCCGCAGATCAAGGTGCCGCTGACGGCGCTGTTCAATGAAAAGTCGCAAAGCTCCGTCTGGGTGGTGGAAAACGGCGCCGTGAAGCTGGTGCCGGTGACGGTGGGTGGCGTGGCGGGCAATGAATTGCTGCTGACCTCGGGCGTGAAAGCGGGCCAGACGGTGGTCACGGCCGGCGTCAACCTGCTCAAGCCCGGGCAGAAAGTCTCGATTCTGGGCGCCGAACTGGCCAGCAAGCCTGATGTGGCCGCGGCCCCCGTCAGCGTGGGTGCGGCCAAATGAAGGGCGGCTTCAATCTGTCGCGCTGGGCCCTCGAACACATCCCGCTGACGCGCTACCTGATGGCCGTGCTGCTGATCGGCGGCATGCTCAGCTATGCCAGCCTGGGCCAGGATGAAGATCCCCCGTTTACCTTCCGCGCCATGGTCTTGCAAGCGTACTGGCCCGGTGCCACGGCGCTGCAGATGGCCGAGCAGGTAACGGACAAGCTGGAAAAGAAACTGCAGGAAACGCCGTATATCGACGAGATCACCAGCTATTCGAAGCCCGGCGAAACCTTGATCTTGCTGGAGTTGCGCGAATCGGCGCCGCCCAAGGAAACGGCGGCCGCCTGGTATCAGGTGCGCAAGAAGATCGGCGACATCCAGGG
The DNA here is from genome assembly GCF_003096775.1 of Janthinobacterium sp. 78. Taxonomy (NCBI): domain Bacteria; kingdom Pseudomonadati; phylum Pseudomonadota; class Betaproteobacteria; order Burkholderiales; family Oxalobacteraceae; genus Janthinobacterium; species Janthinobacterium sp. 78. The sequence continues at coordinate 3,240,801 of NZ_QENT01000001.1, forward strand.
TACCTTGCCGGCCGGCGTCGTGGGCCCGTTCTTCAATGACGAGTTCGGCGACACGTATGGCTCCATCTTTGCCCTGTCCGGCGACGGTTTTACCTACGCGGAAATGAAGGATTACGCGGACAAGGTGCGCCAGGAACTGCTGGCCGTGGGGCAGGTATCGAAGGTGGAACTGTTCGGCGTGCAGGATGAAAAGATCAATATCATCTTTTCGCACAAGAAATTTGCTCAATTGGGCATTCCTTTTGACGCCATCGTGCAGCAATTGTCCGCGCAAAACAGCATCAATGCCACGGGCGTGCTGGTGACGCCGACGGATAATCTGCAAGTGCGCGTGACGGGCGCCATGCTGACCGTCAAGGACCTGGAAAACCTGGAGCTGCGCGCCAACGGCACCACCTTCCGCCTCGGCGACTTTGCCACCGTGAAACGCGAATTCGTCGATCCACCGAAGGACAAGATGCGTTTCAATGGCAAGGAAGTGATCGGCCTGGGCGTGTCGATGGAAAAGGGCGGCAACATCATCGACATGGGCAAGGCCTTGCAAGCGACGGTGACGCGCATGAAGAGCGAGTTGCCGGTCGGCATAGAGCTGCAGCGCGTGTCGAACCAGCCGGAAGCCGTGTCCGCTTCGGTGGGCGAGTTCGTGCATACCCTGGTCGAAGCCATTCTGATCGTGCTGGCCGTCAGCTTTGTCGCGCTGGGTTTGCATACAAAACCGCTGCGCATCGACGTGCGCCCGGGCCTGGTGGTGGCGCTGACCATCCCCCTGGTGCTGGCCGTCACCTTTCTGTTCATGCGCCTGCTCGACATCGACTTGCACAAGATCTCGCTGGGCGCCCTGATCATCGCGCTGGGCTTGCTGGTCGATGACGCCATCATTGCCGTCGAAATGATGGTGCGCAAGATGGAAGAGGGCATGTCGCGTTTCGACGCGGCCACGTTCGCCTACACCTCGACGGCCATGCCCATGCTGACGGGGACATTGATTACGGTGGCGGGCTTTTTGCCGATCGGCCTGGCCAAGTCGGCCGCCGGCGAATACACGTTCTCCCTGTTCTCCGTGAATGCGCTGGCCCTGATCATTTCCTGGGTGGTGGCCGTCGTCTTCACGCCCTACATCGGCTACGTCTTGCTGAAAGTGAAACCGCACGCGCATAACGACCATGAATTGTTCGATACGCCGAATTTCCGCCGCTTCCGCCGCGCCGTCACCTGGTGCGTGGAATGGCGCAAGACGACGATAGCGGCCACCCTGGCCATCTTTGCGCTGGGCATCTATGGTTTCAGTTTTATCGAAAAGCAATTCTTCCCCGATTCCAGCCGTCCTGAACTGATGGTGGAACTGTGGTCGCCCGAAGGCACGACCTTTGCCGCGAATGAAAAGCAAGTGAAGAAATTCGAAGCATTTGTGGGCAAACTCGACGGCGTGGACAGCGTCACCAGCTATGTGGGCACGGGCAGCCCCCGTTTCTACCTGCCGCTGGACCAGATCTTCCCGCAGACCAATGTGTCGCAAGTGGTGATCCTGCCGAAGAGCCTGGCGGATCGCGAGCAGCTGCGCCAGAAGATCATCGATGTCTTCAAGAAGGATTTCCCGGAAGTGCGGGGCAGGGTAAAGCTGTTGCCGAACGGACCACCGGTGCCGTATCCCGTGCAATTCCGTGTCACGGGGCCGGAAGTGGCGGGTGTGCGCGCCATCGCCGACCAGGTCAAGGACATCATGCGCGCCAATCCGAACACTCTGGGCGTCAATGACAACTGGAATGAATCGGTGAAAGTGCTGCGCCTGGACCTGGACCAGGACAAGATGCGCGCGCTGGGCGTCACCTCGAAAACCGTGATGCAGGCGGCCAATACGATACTCTCGGGCACCGTCATCGGGCAGTTCCGCGAAGACAACAAGCTGATCGATATCCAGGTGCGCCAGCCTTTGGCCGAGCGGGCGACGATTTCCGTGCTGAATGACACGAATATTCCGACGGCAACAGGCAAGTCCGTGCCCATCTCGCAGCTGGCCCGCGTGCATTTCGTGTGGGAGCCGGGCGTGGTCTGGCGCGACAAGCGCGAATGGGCCATTACCGTGCAGTCGGACGTGGTCGACGGCATCCAGGGCGCGACAGTCTCGACGCAGCTGGCGCCGCAGCTCGACGCTTTGCGGGCCAAGATGCCGGACGGCTACCGCATCACCGTGAAAGGCGTGGCGGCCGACAGCGGCGAGGCGGAAGCGTCGATTGCGACCAATCTGCCGCTGGCCATCTTCATCATCTTCACCTTGCTGATGCTGCAGTTGCACAGTTTTTCGCGTTCCTTGCTGGTGTTTCTGACGGGGCCGCTGGGCGTGGCGGGCGCTGCCTTTGCCTTGCTGGCGCTGGGCCGGCCACTTGGTTTTGTGGCCAACCTGGGCATCATCGCGCTGTTCGGCATGATCATCCGCAATTCGGTGATCCTGGTCGACCAAATCGAGCAAGACATCAACGATGGCTCGGCGCCTTGGGATGCCATCATCGACTCGGCCGTGCGCCGCTGCCGCCCCATCGTACTGACGGCCGCCGCCGCCGCGCTGGCCATGATTCCCTTGTCGCGCTCCGTCTTCTGGGGCCCGATGGCGGTGGCCATCATGGGCGGCCTGATCCTGGCGACGGCCTTGACTTTACTGTTCCTGCCGGCTCTGTATGCGGCCTGGTTCCGGGTCAAGAAGCCGGAGCCGTCGGCAAGAGAAGCGAGTACGCCAGCTGTGTAATTCACCCAAACGGCGAAAATGCCGGGGTCGTACCCTCAGGGTACGACCCCAGTGCTTGCTTTTGGGGTAAAGATGCCGCCACACTGACCGGTGGCGCTCTCTGAGGCGCAGCAAAAAAAGGCGGCATTCCTCTGGGAAATCCAGTAGAATGCCGCCTTTGCTTTGCCGAGGGCTTGCACTATCAGTCCACGGTAGCCAGATCGTTCCCGAGTTGTTAAAATCAGGGAAGCAAGTAGTACCAAGTAGTACAAAATGCGGATGTGGTGGAATTGGTAGACACGCTGGTCTTAGAAGCCAGTGCTTCGGCTTGGGAGTTCGAGTCTCCCCATCCGCACCAATCCGGGTTGTTCCAGCCCGGAAGTGCAGCACCATCAAGATATGCTCCAAGGCAGTCATCAACCGAGTGCGCCGAGCGCGGCCAGTTGCCGGCTCGATAGTTGCACCATCTGCGTAATCAGCGTCTGCGCATGCGGGTAGCCCCTTCTTTCCATCAATTTATCATCTTCAGTCAGCGGCCAAAGTGCCTGCAACACGTGTTGCCGCGCCTGCGGCCAGTGTTGCTCTTGCGACCACGTGGACGTTGGTAGTTGCCTGTTCAGCAGGTGCAGCGCCTGCTCCGTCATCGCCAGCTCTTGCTGCGCCTGCAGGCCCAACGTGTCGCTTCGGGGCGGCGGCTGTTGCGCCAGATAAGTATCGAGCTTGCGGCTCTGGCGCTCGTACAGGTCGAGCAGCAGATGCAGGGTAGCGCCGCTGGGACGCCGTTGCGTGTCGAGCGCGTCGAGCACATCCAGCAGCCAGTGCGTCATGTGCCGCCCCGCCAGTCCCAGCTCCGGCCAGGTAGTGCTTTGCAATTGCTCGCCCAGGTAGCGGGCGCGGTCGATGGCGCGCCGGCTGCCGCTCATGTGCTGGCCGATGGGGCCGTACTGTGGCGCTAGCGCCGCTTCCTGTCGCTCGGCCTGCAGGCACAGCAAGGCCAGGTGGACATACACATGAAAGGCAGCCAGGGCGCGGTGGGCATCCCAATAGTGATTGCCGTCATCATCGGGCGCATTCCACAGCGAACAGACCTTGGCGCCATCCTCGCGCGCATAATCGGGCGCCAGCAGGCTATGGCCGTGGCGGAAGTCGTACAGTTTCTGGTGCAGGGATTCGTGCAGCAAGTGTTCGGCCAGCCACCAGGGGTTGCCGATCAGTTCCTGGTTCAGGAACACGCTGCCATTGACGCGAAATTGCGAGCTGGAGGCCTTGCCGCGCCACGTGCCCAGCTTGGGAAACAAGGCGATCAATTGCACATGAGAGAGCGCGCTGGCCGTCAGGCGGGGCAGCAGGGTTTCCAGTAGCCGCAGGCCGCGGTGCAGCAGGACCCGTTCCTGCGGCGTGGGCGTGGACAGCGGCGCGCCGTAGTTATCTTCCATCACGGCAAGGAAGGCGCGCGCATACGGCGTGCCTTGCTGCCAGGCATGCCATAGATAGGTGTCTTCGTTTTGCGGGCTACCGCTACCCTCTTCGTGCAGGCGCGCCATGGGCGGCAAATGGGCCACCAGCGGGCCGCCGGGAAAGCCCGCCTGCAGATGCGCGTGGGCCTCCTGGAACAGCGCCGCGCATTGCGGCAAAGGCAATCCGTACTCGTCGCCCAGATGCAACTGGCGCATGGCGTGTTGCACGGCGCAGCGCAGCACCGTGTCGCCCAGCAACTGGCGCCGGCGCACGGGTGGCGCCGCATCGAGCAGCGTGGCCAGGCTGTCCGCCTCGGGCAGGGCGCCACCGAGCTTGTGCAGGCGCCGCCGGTAGGCGACGGCCAGCTGGTCGCGGATATAGTTGCTGTCGCCAAAGGCGCGGTGGCTGGCCAGCGCCGTTTCCACGGCGGTCAGCACGTCCGCATCCGGTGCTGCGGCACGCACGGCAAGCGCAGCCACTGCCGGATCAGGCGGCGGTGGGGTGGTCGTGGTCGTGATGGCCGTCTCCCTGCATGCGCAATTCCATTTCATCGACTTCCGTCTGGATTTTTTGCAGGTCGTCATCGCTTACGCCGTCGAGCAGGCGGCTGAGAACCATTTGCAGCTTGGCTTTGGCGTTGCTGGAACCGCCGGGTGCGCTATCGCTCATGATATTTTCTCCACTAAATTCACTTGGAGTGCGGAGCGGCGGCTTAGGTTTGCCTGAAAAATGGCCAAATTGAGGTAAATCAAAGGTTTTTTGACTGAAATCTTCGTCAAGAGCGCATTTCTTTGTTTCGGACGGAGCGACAGTTCGCATATACTAATGAACGAAGCAGGCTGGAAAGCCTGTCTCTGGCGAAGTAAGAAAAGCCGGGGCAAGAGTAAAGACAGGGCAACCCAGGCTGTGGCGATTCATTCGCCGCCGCTGGCATCCTCTGTGGCCGGGCTGCAAAGCCAGCCACTTTCCCGAAGTCCTTTGTTATAATGCCACGCTTTACCGAATGATGGCCGGCCTTGCATTTACTTGGAAGCAAGGCTGGACGCTCGGAGCCCTGTCGCAGTACTGGAAGCGGCGGATTGTTTGGTGCCTGGTGCGGGTTTTTCCCTCAGCCGGGTAGACCAGGTCCATCGTCCTGTTTTCAGTACTTTTACAGATGAATATGCGAGCGAGTGAAGCTGGACCCATGTCTTGCCGCCAGTGATGGCGCAAGGGGTCGGGTCTTCTTTTCTCGCACCAACAGTGTTTATTTTTTGGACGATTTTTTACATGGCAACTGCAGTCGAAACCTTGGGCAAACTCGAACGTCGTATCACGATCTCCTTCCCGCTGACGGACGTCCGCACGGAAGTTGAGAAGCGCCTGAAAGTGCAAGCCCGTACGGCTAAGGCACCGGGCTTCCGTCCGGGCAAAGTGCCGTTGAAAATGGTCGCAGCACAATACGGCTACCAAATTGAATCCGAAGTGCTGAACGATAAAGTCGGCCGCGCGTTCAACGACGCCGCCAACGAAAACAATCTGCGCGTGGCCGGTTTCCCGAACATCGTGCCGAAAGAAGAAGCAGCCGAAGGCCAGCTGGCTTTCGATGCAACCTTCGAAGTGTATCCGGAAGTCGCCATCGGCGACCTGACGGCCGTTGAAATCGAAACCGTGCAAGCCGAAGTGTCGGAAGCCGAAATCGACAAGACCATCGATATCCTGCGCAAGCAGCGCGTGCACTTCCACACCAAGGGCGAAGCTGGCGAACACGGCGACGGCGGTGAGCCGATCGCTGCCAACGGCGACCGCGTGACCGTCGACTTCGTCGGCTCGATCGACGGCGTTGAATTCCCAGGCGGCAAAGCTGAAGGCTACGCTTTCGTGCTGGGCGAAGGCCGCATGCTGCCAGAATTCGAAGCCGCGACCCTGGGCCTGAAAGTGGGCGAGTCCAAGACTTTCCCATTGTCGTTCCCTGAGGACTACCATGGCAAGGACGTGGCCGGCAAAACCGCCTCGTTCACCATCACCCTGCAAAAGCTGGAATGGGCGCACCTGCCGGAAGTCGATGCCGAATTCGCAAAGTCCTTGGGCGTTGCCGATGGCGACCTGGCCAAAATGCGCGAAGACATCAAAGTCAACCTGCAGCGTGAAGTCGCTGGCCGCGTAAAAGCACGCAACAAGGAAGCCGTCATGGACGCGCTGATCAAAGTTGCTGAGCTGGACGTGCCCAAAACGCTGATCGCTCAAGATTCCGAGCGCCTGGCCGAAATGACCCGTCAAGACATGGCGCAGCGCGGCATGAACGTCAAGGACGTGCCTTTCCCAGCAGAGCTGTTCGCAGAAAAAGCCGAGCGTCGCGTACGCCTGGGCCTGATCCTGTCGCAACTGGTAGGCGACAACAACCTGCAGGCGACGCCTGAGCAAGTCAAGGCGCAAATCGAAGATTTCGCCCAAAGCTACGAAGATCCACGCGAAGTGCTGAAGTACTACTACAGCGACCGTCGTCGTCTGGGTGAGATCGAAGCCCTTGTATTGGAAGAAAACGTCGTCACTTACGTGTTGGGCCTGTCGAAAGTCACGACGAAAGCAGTTGCTTTCGACGAACTGATGGGAAGCAACGCACAAGCGTAAACCAGTTGGTATCCGGATGCCATTATTGCCTTTGACACCAAACAAAAACCGTAGCGAGCGGATGGGAGTTGTGGCTGAGAAGCGGAGCTGTGCGAATGCACAGTGAGCATCGGAGGCCGCAAATCGCGACGCGCAGTAGGTTTTGTTTGGTGTTCCAAGGTGTTGGTAGCACCCTCTAACTGCTTCACAAGGAAATGAAATGACAGGTATGAACCGTAATCCGGCGCTGGACACAGAGATGCTCGGCCTGGTGCCGATGGTGGTGGAACAAAGCGGTCGCGGCGAGCGCTCGTATGATATTTACTCGCGCCTGCTGAAGGAGCGCTTGATTTTCATGGTCGGCCCGGTCAATGATCAGATGGCCAACCTGGTTGTCGCCCAGCTGCTGTTCCTGGAAAGCGAAAATCCGGAAAAGGAAATCTCGCTCTACATCAACTCGCCAGGTGGTTCGGTCTCGGCCGGCATGGCCATTTACGACACCATGCAGTTCATCAAGCCGGACGTCTCGACCCTGTGCACGGGCATGGCCGCTTCGATGGGCGCTTTCCTGCTGGCCGCTGGCGCCAAGGGCAAGCGTTTCTCGCTGCCGAACTCGCGCATCATGATTCACCAGCCGTCCGGTGGTTCGCAAGGCATGGCGTCCGACATCGAGATCCAGGCAAGGGAAATCCTTTACCTGCGCACCCGCTTGAACGGCATCATGGCCGAGCGCACGGGCCAGTCGATCGAACAGATCGCCAAGGACACCGACCGCGACCGTTTCATGTCCGCCGACGAGGCCGTTGAGTATGGTTTGATCGACAAAGTGTTGACCAGCCGCGCTTGATGAGCCCCTACCGGTATTGCTAAGTACGTAAGTTAACGCCCGGGCGATCAAACGTTCGGGCGTTTCGCTTTTATTTCGGGTAGCATGGAGCTTGTGCAGGTTGTTGACTTGCGCCATGGGTGGCTGCCTTTGCGGGCAACTACCGCACTCCGGCTTGCGATTTTGCAATATTGTTAATGCAGTTCCAACCAAAATGCCTTATGTCAGACAAAAAATCCTCTAGCGGCGAAAAATTACTGTATTGCTCGTTCTGCGGCAAAAGCCAGCACGAGGTGAAGAAACTCATCGCCGGCCCGTCCGTGTTCATTTGCGACGAGTGCATCGACCTGTGCAACGACATCATCCGTGATGAAACGTCGAGCATCGAGACGGTGACCGGTACCAAATCCGACCTGCCGACGCCGCAAGAAATTGCCGCCTTGCTCGATCAGTACGTGATCGGCCAGCAGACTGCCAAGCGCATCCTGTCGGTGGCGGTGTACAACCATTACAAGCGCCTCAAGCACCTGGGCAAGAAAGACGACATCGAACTGGCCAAGAGCAACATCTTGCTGGTCGGTCCTACCGGCTCGGGCAAGACCCTGCTGGCACAGACCCTGGCGCGCATGCTCAACGTGCCGTTCGTGATCGCCGACGCCACCACCCTGACCGAAGCCGGTTACGTGGGTGAAGACGTGGAAAACATCATTCAGAAGCTGCTGCAAAGCTGCAACTATGACGTCGAGAAAGCCCAGCGCGGCATCGTCTACATCGATGAAATCGACAAGATTTCGCGCAAGTCCGACAATCCGTCCATCACGCGCGACGTGTCGGGCGAGGGCGTGCAGCAAGCCTTGTTGAAACTCATCGAAGGCACGATGGCTTCCGTGCCGCCACAAGGCGGCCGCAAGCATCCGAACCAGGATTTCGTGCAGATCGACACGACCAACATCATGTTCATCTGCGGCGGCGCCTTTGACGGCCTGTCGAAAGTGATCGCCAACCGTTCCGAAAAGAGCGGCATCGGCTTCTCGGCCACGGTGCGCAGCAAGTCGCAAAGCTCGGCCAGCGAACTGATGTTGCAAGCGGAACCGGAAGATCTGGTCAAGTTCGGCCTGATCCCGGAACTGGTGGGCCGTCTGCCCGTCATCGCCACCCTGGCGGAATTGACGGAAGAGGCGCTGATCCAGATCCTGGTCGAGCCAAAGAATGCGCTGATCAAGCAGTATTCGAAGCTGCTCGAGATGGAAGGCGCGGAACTGGAGATTCGTCCGGCCGCCCTGCATGCGATCGCCAAGAAGGCGCTGGCGCGCAAGACCGGTGCCCGTGGCCTGCGTTCCATCCTGGAACATGCTTTGCTGGACGTCATGTACGAACTGCCGAGCGAACAAAATGTGGTGAAGGTCGTCATCGACGAAAATACCATCACCAGTGGCGCCAAACCTTTGTTGATTTATCAAGAGACTGCCAAGGCCTCCGGAGAAAATTGATTACTGCCGAGACAAATGCATAAAAAGGGTTTTGATTCCTTAATGCATGGCAGTACAATTTAAATCAATGAGTGCAGGCTTCAATCGTAAAGCCACTCGCGGCGCTTAGCTGCGTGTGGCTTTTTTACTGTGAAAACTGCATTTGTTACAGTCATGCGGGTGTGTTTTGCGAAATAGACTCTATGTTTGTTTCACAGAATTATTTATTCTCGCCGGTCTTGTGTTTTGGCAGCGAGCGCCAACATCGTAAACACGCTTTCTATAAGGTACGCCATGACAACTTCCAAATTAACTGAGCAAACTCAACTGCCGTTATTGCCGTTGCGGGATGTCGTCGTTTTCCCGCATATGGTGATACCGCTGTTCGTTGGCCGTCCAAAGTCGATCAAGGCGCTGGAAGCTGCGATGGAGAACGGCAAGAGCATCATGCTTGCCGCTCAAAAGGCAGCCGCGAAGGACGAGCCGTCCCCTTCGGATATCTATGAAATTGGCTGTGTCGCCAATATTCTGCAAATGCTGAAGCTGCCCGATGGCACCGTCAAGGTGCTGGTCGAAGGCGCGCAGCGTGCCCGTATCAACCACATCAGCGATGCACCGACGCACTTCATCGCCGACCTGACGCCGCTCGAGTCCGAGCCGGGCGACGAGTCGGAAGTCGAAGCCATGCGCCGCGCGATCGTGCAGCAGTTCGACCAGTACGTCAAACTGAACAAAAAGATTCCACCGGAAATCCTCGCGTCCCTGTCGGGCATCGACGACGCCGGCCGCCTGGCCGACACGGTGGCTGCGCATTTGCCCCTGAAGTTGGAGCAAAAACAAGTCATCCTGGAAATTTTCAGCGTGGCCAAGCGCCTCGAACACCTGCTGGGTCAACTCGAAGGCGAGCTCGACATCTTGCAGGTGGAAAAACGCATCCGTGGTCGCGTCAAGCGCCAGATGGAAAAATCGCAGCGCGAGTACTACCTGAACGAGCAAGTCAAGGCGATTCAGAAAGAGCTGGGCGAGGGCGAAGATGGTGCCGACCTCGACGAGCTGGAGAAAAAAGTCGCTTCGGCCAAAATGCCGAAGGAAGCGCTCGACAAGGCTACCAACGAGCTGAAAAAGCTCAAGCTGATGTCGCCGATGTCGGCCGAAGCCACCGTCGTGCGCAACTACATCGACACCCTGGTCAACTTGCCTTGGAAAAAGAAATCCAAGGTCAATAACGACCTGGCGAATGCGGAAAAAGTGCTCGAGGGCGACCACTACGGCCTCGACAAGGTCAAGGAACGCATCCTGGAATACCTCGCGGTGCAACAGCGCGTCGACAAGCTCAAAGCGCCTATCCTGTGCTTCGTCGGTCCTCCTGGCGTCGGCAAGACCTCGCTGGGCCAGTCCATCGCCCGCGCCACGAACCGCAAGTTCGTGCGCATGGCCCTGGGCGGCGTGCGCGACGAAGCCGAGATCCGCGGCCACCGCCGCACCTACATCGGCTCGATGCCGGGCAAGATTCTGCAATCGCTGTCGAAAGTCGGCGTGCGCAATCCTCTGTTCCTGCTCGATGAAGTCGACAAGATGGGCGCCGATTTCCGTGGCGATCCTTCGTCGGCCCTGCTGGAAGTGCTCGATCCGGAACAGAACCACACGTTCTCCGACCATTACATCGAAGTCGATTTCGACTTGTCCGACGTGATGTTCGTGGCCACGTCGAACTCGTACAATATTCCGCCAGCCTTGCTTGACCGCATGGAAGTGATCCGTCTGTCCGGTTACACGGAAGATGAAAAGACCAGCATCGCGCAGCGCTATCTGCTGCCGAAGCAGATCAAGAACAATGGCTTGAAGGAAGAGGAAATCTCGGTGGCTGAGTCGGCCCTACGCGACATCATCCGCTACTACACGCGGGAAGCCGGTGTGCGTTCGCTCGAGCGTGAAGTGTCGAAGATCTGCCGCAAGGTAGTGAAGATGCTGCTGCTGAAGAAATCCGACAAGAAAGTCATCGTCAACTCGAAGAACCTGGATAAATTCCTCGGTGTGCGCCGCTATGATTTCGGTGTCGCAGAGAAAGAAAACCAGGTAGGCCAGGTGGTCGGTCTGGCATGGACGGAAGTGGGCGGCGATCTGCTGACCATCGAAGCCGTGTCGATGCCGGGCAAAGGCGGCATCATCCGCACCGGTACCTTGGGCGACGTCATGAAAGAGTCGATCGAGGCCGCCCGCACGGTGGTGCGCAGCCGGGCACAGCGCTTGGGCATCAAGGCGGACGTGTTCGAGAAGAGCGACATCCACATCCACGTGCCGGAAGGCGCGACACCGAAGGACGGTCCTTCGGCTGGCGCGGCCATGACGGTGGCGATGGTATCGGTCTACACGGGCATCCCCGTGCGTGCCGACGTGGCGATGACGGGCGAGATCACCTTGCGCGGCGAAGTGTTGCCGATCGGCGGCCTGAAAGAAAAACTGCTGGCGGCCCATCGCGGCGGCATCAAGACGGTCCTGATTCCAGAGCAGAATGTGAAAGACCTGGCCGAAATTCCGGACAACGTCAAGAACAAGTTGGAGATCGTGCCCGTGCGCTGGATCGATAAAGTGCTGGAAATCGCCCTCGAGCGCATGCCGGAACCCTTGGTCGAAGTCGCTGCAGTGGAGGCTGTCACGGCCGCTGCGGCCAAGCCTGACGCGGCTGGCGAGGTGGTAAAACACTAACGTTTTACCCCTGTTTTCCCCAAACAAGCGCTTTTAGAGCGCTTGTTTTATATTGAAACGTGAATTGCGCCCCCAAAGCGCTTGACACATATACAGTGTGGCTTGTTTAATACGCCTGCACATTTTTTTCGCCGGACAGCTGTGGTGCCAAAAGTGCCGCAACGATACGGTAATCGTTTTATACCTTTGTAATTGGGGATGCTAGTGAACAAGACTGAATTGATCGACCACATTGCTGAAAAAGCTGACATTTCCAAAGCCGCCGCTGCGCGCGCACTCGACGCTGTTATCGGCGGCGTGACGGAAACTTTGAAAAACAACGACAGCGTAACGCTGGTTGGTTTTGGCACTTTCTCGGTCAGCGAACGCGCTGAGCGTACCGGCCGCAATCCGCGTACGAAAGAAGCGATCACGATCGAAGCAGCAAAAGTTCCAAAATTTAAAGCTGGTAAAGCTTTGAAGGATGCTGTAAACTAACGGACTTCGGTGAGGTGACAATCACCGGAAACATTTGGCGGCGCTTTCGGGTGCCGCGATTTCAGGGTTGAAGTTCTTCGAACGTCAAGCCTGGATGCAAATGAAAGTAGTACTGTGTATTTTTCGGAGTGGTAGTTCAGTTGGTTAGAATGCCGGCCTGTCACGTCGGAGGTCGCGGGTTCGAGTCCCGTCCGCTCCGCCAAAAAAATACGCTCTTAAGGAGTGGTAGTTCAGTTGGTTAGAATACCGGCCTGTCACGTCGGGGGTCGCGGGTTCGAGTCCCGTCCGCTCCGCCAGAATATAGAAGCCCGCGCTGCTGAATAAGTAGCGCGGGTTTTTCTTTTCCAGCGCCAGATTATCTCGGCGCGCCTGCTTTTAAAATCCCGTCCTGCCGTTTTGAATAAAAACACCTGCGTTTAAATCCGCCTTAAGCTGCGTCCGGTTAAATGCACGAGCCCGGCGCCTTGCCGTCTGCGCGGCGCCAGGGCAGGGCGCGCGCCCTGATTTACTCTTGCTATAGCGCTATGGGCATTGTAGAATCAGGAGATAATGGCTTGGGCGTCAGAATCCTGCTTTAGTTCCAGCGCCAAGTTGTTGAATCTAAAGGGGAAGTGGACATCTGTCCCGTCCATTCCGCCGAAGAAATCAAGGCGAACGCATGTTCGCCTTTTTTTATAGTGATCCACTCATCCCGAATTGGCTGACCATGTTTGAATTTATTCGTACCCATCGACGCTTGATGCAGTTTCTCTTGATGCTGGTCATCGTCCCGTCTTTTGCACTGGTCGGTATCAGCGGCTACCAAAGCTTCGGCGATGAAGCGAACACCATCGCCAAGGTCGGCGACCAGGTCGTTACGCAGCAGCAATATGAAGAAGCGCAACGCCAGCAGATCGACCGCTACCGCCAGATGATGGGCGAGCAGTTCGACCAGAAAATGTTCGACACGCCGGAAGCGCGCCAGAGCATCCTCGACAACCTGATCGCCGAGCGCGCCGTGGCTGCCGAAGTGGGCCGCAGCCACCTGGTCATCAGCGATGCCGTACTGCAAAAGGAAGTGCTGGAAATCCCAGGCCTGACCTTGCCGGACGGTAAATTCGACCTGGAACGCTACAAGGCCATGCTGGCCGCGCAAGGCATGACGCCGCAAATGTACGATGCGCGCCGTCGCAGCGATATGGCCCTGCAGCAACTGGCTGGCGCCGTGCAAGGCACCGCCTTCGCGCCGAGCACTGTCTCCAAGCGCCTGTCCGACATCACCTCGGAAGAGCGTGAAGTGCAGGAACTGCTGCTGCCGATCGCCCAGTACGTGTCGGAAGTCAAAGTGACGGACGCCATGATCAAGGCTTTCTATGACAAGAACAGCAAGTTCTTCGAAATTCCGGAACAAGCCAAAATCGAATACGTCGTGCTGGACGACAGCGCTGCCGGCGAACAAGTCGACGTCACCGAAGCCGACGTCACCGGCTACTACGCGAAGAACCAGAAAGCCTATACGACGCCAGAAGCGCGCCAGGCGAGCCACATCCTCGTAGCCGTCAAGAAAGACGCCTCGGCCGCCGACAAGGCAGCCGCCAAGGCCAAGGCTGAAGCCATCCTGGCTGACGTGCGCAAAACGCCTGCCAGCTTTGCTGCCGTGGCCAAGGCCAAGTCGGAAGACCCGGCCTCCGCCGAACAGGGCGGCGACCTGGGCGTGATTGGCAAGGATGGCTTGCCGGCACCACTGCTGAGCGCGGTAAGCAAACTCAAGCAAGGCGAAATCAGCGATGTCGTCGCTTCCGATTTCGGCTACCACATTCTGACCGTCACCTCGCTCAAGCCACAGCACGTCAAGGCACTCGATGAAGTACGTGGCGAAATCACGGCCGACTTGCGCAAGCAATTTGCCGCCAAGAAGTATTCGGAAATGGCTACCGTCTTTACCGAGACTGTGTATGACCAATCGGACAGCCTGAAACCGGTGGCCGACAAGCTGAAACTGAAAGTGGAAAGCGTCGCCAACCTGTCGCGCACGCCGTCGCCAGCACTGGGCAAGGCGCCGTTCAACAACGCCAAGTTCCTGACCGCCATCTTCTCGAACGATTCGCTGAAAGACAAGCGCAACACGGAAGCCGTTACCGTTGCACCGAACGTGCTGATCGCTGGCCGCGTAGTGGAATTCAAGCCAGCCAGCAAGCGTCCGCTGGCTGAAGTCGAAGCGATGATCCGTCAGCGCGTGACGATGGAAGAAGCGGAAAAGCTGGCGAAGAAAGCCGGCGAAACCAAGCTGGCCGCCTTGAAGGCTTCCGGTGATGCGACCGGTTTCGGCGCCGCACAATGGGTGTCGCGCAGCAAGCTCGACGGCATCAACCGCGCCGCCATCGCGCAAGTCATGAAAGCTGACACGAGCAAGCTGCCAGCGTATGTGGGCGTGGACTTGCCAGCCCTGGGCTACGGCATCTACCGCATCGCCAAGGTGCAACAGCCGGCGCAAGTGGATGCAGCGCGCCGCCAGCAAGAGAAAGACCAGATCAGCGGCATCCTGGCACAACAGGAAATGTTCGATTACGTCGAGTACCTGAAAGCCAAGGCCAAGGTGAAGATCGTCAAGCCGGTCACCGCCCCGGCCGCCGCAGCGCCAGAAGCACCGTAATTAGTTTTAGCCCATAAAAATAGCCGCTTTTGAGCGGCTATTTTTTTGTCTGCCACATTGGCTGGCTTACTTGGCTTTCAGCAACGGCGCCAGTTGCGGCCAGATATTTTTCAAAATCGTCGGATGCGCCTGCGCATTCGGGTGCATGCGGTCGGCCTGGAACAGCTGCGGCTGGTCGGCGATGCCTTCGAACATGAAGGGCACCAGCGGCGCCTTCCATTCCTTCGCCAGCTTGCCGTACACGCCGTAAAACTGCTCGCCATAGGCGCGGCCATAGTTCGGTGGCATGCGCATGCCCACCAGCACCACCTGCGCGCCCGATTTTTTGGCGGCCTCACCCATGGCGCGCAGATTCGCTTCGGCGGCTGCCACGGGCAAGCCGCGCAAGCCGTCGTTGGCGCCCAGTTCGATCAGCACGACGTCGGGCTGGTGCTTCGTCAGCAGGGCGGGCAGGCGCGCGCGGCCGCCGCTGGTGGTCTCGCCGCTGATGCTGGCGTTGACGATGCGCGTGTCGTTCTTTTGCGCGGCCAGCCGCTGTTCCAGCAGCGCCACCCAGCCCGTGCCCCGCGCTAGGCCATATTCGGCCGAGAGACTATCACCGAGCACCAGCAGCGTTTTTGGTGCAGAATAGGCGTTCGTCATGCCTGACACCAGCAGCAGGGCTGCCGCAGGAAGCAGGGACAGCGTGCGCCGCCGCATGCGGCTGCTGTCCTTGACACTCATTTGTTCACGAATTTTTTTAAGATAGATCAGCATGCCCGAATTCCCTAAAGCGACTTCCACCAGTTTTCTCCCATCAGACGCAGCCGCCCAGCGGCCCGCCGCACTCAACAGTCAAAACAGCCAAAATGCCCGGCCGGCCATCGAAGTGGTCCAGCTGGCCAAGCGCGTACCCGATGCCGATGGTGAGCTGACCATCCTGCATCGAGTCGATTTTACCGTGCAAACGGCCGAGACGTTGGCCATCGTCGGCGCCTCCGGTTCCGGCAAGTCCACCTTGCTGGGCTTGCTGGCCGGCCTGGACACGCCCAGCGAGGGCAAGGTCATGCTCGACGGCACCGATATCTTCGCCCTCGACGAAGACGGCCGCGCCGGTTTCCGCAAGGAAAAGCTGGGTTTCGTCTTCCAGTCGTTCCAGTTGCTGGCGCACTTGACGGCGCTGGAAAACGTCATGCTGCCGCTGGAATTGCGCGGCGACCCGGACGCAAAGGAAAAGGCGCAAGCCATGCTGGGCAGAGTGAACCTGGGTAGCCGCCTGAAGCACCATCCCAAATACCTGTCCGGCGGCGAGCAGCAGCGCGTGGCCCTGGCGCGCGCCTTTGTCACGCAACCGCCGCTGCTGTTCGCCGACGAGCCGACGGGCAGCCTGGACGCCGCCACGGGCGAGGCCGTGATCCAGCTGATGTTCGAGCTGAACCGCGAACGGGGCTCGACCCTGGTGCTCGTCACGCATGACAGTTCCATTGCGGCCCGTTGCGGCCGCACCATCACGATTGCGGCGGGCAGGCTGGTGTGATTGCTGCTGGTGTTTGTCGGATTACGCGCTGCGCGCTAATCCGACCTACCCGACCTACCAGACCTCCGAGGTGTAGGTTGGATTAGCGCAGTGTAATCCAACACACCCACGCCATACGCTTATGCCGACAACGCATTGATCAGCTTGCGGATGGCCGGGATCAGTTCCCCGGCCGTCAGGCCGATGGGGCCGCTGCCTGCCGCCACCAGCGCATCGGCGGCTGCCCCATGCAGCCAGACGGCGCCGAGCGCCGCTTCCCATTCGGGCCAGCCCTGCGCCAGCAGGCTGCCGCACAGGCCGGACAGCACGTCGCCCGTGCCGGCCGTCGCCAGCGCGGGGCCGCCCGTGTTGTTGACCACCACGCTGCCATCCTGCGCGGCGATCACCGTGCCCGACCCTTTCAATACGACGATGACGCCCAGCTGCGCCGCCAGCTGGCGCGCCGCGCCCAGGCGGTCGGCTTGCACCTCGGCCACCGTCATGTCGAGCAGGCGTGCCGCTTCCAGCGGGTGTGGCGTCAAGATCGTCGCGCCCGCGCCCGTGCGCACGGCCAGCGCCGATTGCAGTTCCGGCTCGGCCGCCATCAGGTTCAGCGCATCGGCGTCGAGCAGCAGCGGGCTGTCGCTCTCGAACGTGCGCTGCAGCAGCTCCACCGTATCGCCGTCGTCGCCCAGGCCTGGCCCCGCCACCAGGGCGGCAAAGTGCAGGCCTGAGAAATCCACGTCCTGGGCGCGGCGGCACATCAGCTCCGGCTGGCCGCTGTCAAACGCGGGCGGCGTGTCGGGAAAGGCGATATACACTCGTCCCGCGCCCGCATGCAGGGCCGTGCGGGCCGCCAGGATGGGCGCGCCTGCCATGCCGTGCGCGCCGCCGATGATGGCCACGCTGCCATAGCTGCCCTTGTGCGTGTTCTGGCGTCGTGGCTGCAGCTGGCGGGCGAACAGGTGCAGGCCGCCCAGCTGTGCCTTCGCCGCAGGCAGCTGGGAGGGATCGATGGCCAGCGCGGCCACTTCCACTTCGCCCGCATAGTCGCGGCCATTCGCCGTGTGCAGGCCCGGTTTGTCGCCGATGAAGGTGAGCGTCTGTGTGGCGCGGATGGCCACGCCGTCGATGGCGCCCGTGTCCGCGTGCAGGCCGCTGGGCACGTCGAGTGCCAGCACGGGGCATGCCAGATTGTTGACCAGTTGCGCCATGTCGCGGCATTCGCCGTCCAAGGGGCGCGACGCGCCGATGCCGAACAGACCGTCGATGACCAGGTGCCAGGGCGCGGCGCCCATCGCGGCCGACGCCGTGGACGTTGCCGCTTCCATCAGGCGCGCGGCGCTGTTGCGGGCGCGGCTCAGGGCCTGTTCGCGCTCGGGCGAGGTGGCTTGTGCCTCGGGCGCCAGCCATATCAGCACCTCGGTGCCGCTGCCGGCCAGGTGCGCGGCCGCTTCCAGCGCATCGCCGCCGTTGTCGCCGGGGCCGGCCAGCACCAGTACGCGCCGGTGGCCGTCGTCGCCGCCATCTTCCTGGGCGTGCAGCAGCTTCAGGGCGGCACTGGCGGCGGCCTGGCCCGCGCGCTGCATCAGCAGGCCTTGCGGCAGGTCGCGCATGGCCGCTTGTTCGATGGCGCGCAGTTCGGCGATGGAATACAGCGGTGTTGCAGAGTCGATCAGGGGCATGGAGCGTGTTCCGTTAGTCAGCATGCCTTCAACATAAGGCCGAACCGGGTGAAAGGCAAGGCGCACACGCCTGAAACGCCCCCCTGTTTGGCGGCTACAATAGCCATCTCACATAAGTACGGGGGGCAGGACGATGGATTGGCAATTCTGGATCGACCGGGGCGGCACCTTTACGGACATCGTGGCGCGCCGTCCCGACGGCAGCCTGGCCACGCATAAACTGCTGTCGGAGAACCCGGGCCAGTACCGCGACGCGGCGCTGGCCGGCATGCGCCGGCTGATGGGCCTGGCGCTTGACGCGCCCCTGCCCGTGGAGCGGGTGGGCGCCATCAAGATGGGCACCACCGTGGCGACCAATGCGCTGCTCGAACGCAAGGGCGAACCGACCGTGCTGGCCATCACGCGCGGTTTTCGCGACGCCTTGCGCATCGCCTACCAGAACCGCCCGCAGCTGTTCGCGCGCCAGATCATCTTGCCGGAACTGCTATATGGCGACGTGATCGAAATCGATGAACGCCTGGGCGCCCACGGCGAGGTGGTCACGCCGCTCGATGAAGTAGCCGCATGCGCCGCCCTGGAACAGGCTTATGCGCGCGGCGTGCGCGCCATCGCCGTCGTGCTGATGCACGGCTATCGCTACCACGCGCACGAGGCGCGGGTGGCGCAGCTGGCGCGCGAAGCCGGTTTTACGCAAGTGTCCGTGTCGCACGAGGTCAGCCCCATGATGAAGCTGGTGGCGCGCGGTGACACCACGGTGGTCGACGCCTATCTGTCGCCGATTCTGCGCCGCTATGTCGACCAGCTGGCGATGGAGCTGCCCGGCGTGCACCTGCAATTCATGCAGTCGAACGGCGGCTTGACGGATGCGCGCGCCTTCCAGGGCAAGGACAGCATCTTGTCCGGCCCCGCGGGCGGCATCGTCGGCATGGTGCGCGCCAGCGCGCTGGCCGGTTTCGATAAGGTCATCGGCTTCGACATGGGCGGCACTTCGACGGACGTGTCGCATTACGCGGGCGAATTCGAACGCGTGTTCGAGACGCAGATCGCCGGCGTGCGCATGCGCGCGCCCATGATGAGCATTCACACGGTGGCCGCCGGCGGCGGCTCCATCTTGCACTTCGACGGCGCCCGCTACAAGGTGGGGCCGGACAGCGCGGGCGCCAACCCCGGCCCCGCCAGCTACCGGCGCGGCGGCCCGCTGGCCGTCACCGACTGCAACGTCATGCTGGGCAAGCTGCAGCCGGCCTTCTTTCCCCGCGTCTTCGGCCCCGACGCCGATGAAGCGCTGGACGCGGCCACCGTGCGCGCCCAGTTCGCAGCGCTGGCGCGCACGGTGAACGCGACGCCGGAACAGGTGGCCGAAGGCTATGTCGCCATCGCCGTGGGGAACATGGCCAACGCCATCAAGCAGATTTCCGTGCAGCGCGGTCACGACGTTACCGAATACACGCTCACCAGCTTTGGCGGTGCGGGTGGCCAGCACGCCTGCCTGGTGGCCGACGCGCTGGGCATGCGCACGGTCTTCATCCACAGCCTGGCGGGCGTGATGTCGGCCTACGGCATGGGCCTGGCCGACCAGAGCGCCATGCGCGAACAGGCCATCGAGGCGGCATTGGGCGTGGACCTGGCCGCCGATTTTATGCAACTGGGCGAGCTGGCGCGGGGCGACTTGCTGCGCCAGGGCGTGGAGCTAGACCGCATCGCGCTGGTGTCGCGCGTGCATTTGCGCTATGAAGGCACGGATACGGCCCTCGTCGTGCTGTTCGATACGCTGACGGGCATGCAGGCGCAGTTCGAAGCGGCGTACAAAAAGCGCTTTTCCTTTTTGATGCCGGCGCGCGCCTTGATCGTCGAAGCCATTTCCGTGGAAGCCATCGGCGCGTCCGATGCGCCGGCAGTGGCCACGCCGGTCCATGCGCCGCGCGCCGGCGCGCTGGCGCCATTGGCGACGGTGGCCATGTACTGCGCCGGCGCCTGGCGCGACAGCGGCCTGTATGGGGCAGACAGCCTGCGTCCTGGCGACGCCATCGATGGCCCGGCCATCGTCAGCGATGCCAACGCCACCACCGTGATCGAACCGGGCTGGCGCGCGGACGTGACGGCGCACGGCCATTTGATCTTGCGCAGAGTCGCCGCCTTGCCCGAGCGGCACGCCAAGGGTTTGCCAACAGCGACGGGCGCCGACCCCGTGATGCTGGAAATTTTCAATAACCTCTTCATGTCGATTGCCGAGCAAATGGGCCTGCGCCTGCAAAATACGGCCCATTCCGTCAACATCAAGGAGCGGCTCGATTTCAGCTGCGCCATCTTTGACGCACAAGGTCATTTGATCGCGAATGCGCCGCATATGCCCGTGCATCTGGGTTCCATGGGCGAGAGCATCCGCACCGTCATGACGCGCAACGCGGGCGCCATGCGGCCGGGCGACGTCTTCATGCTGAACGACCCCTATCACGGCGGCACGCACTTGCCTGACGTGACGGTCATTTCCCCCGTCTTCGATGCAGCGGGCGAGGCCATCCTGTTCTACGTGGGTTCGCGCGGCCACCATGCGGACATCGGCGGCACCACGCCCGGCTCGATGCCGCCCGACTCCACGCGCATCGAGCAAGAGGGCGTGTTGATCGACAATTTCAAGCTGGTCGACGGCGCCACGGGCGTGATGCGCGAAGAGGCAACCCTGGCCCTGCTGGCGGGCGCCAGCTGGCCGGCGCGCAAGCCGCAGCAGAATGTGGCCGACCTGCGCGCCCAGGTGGCGGCCAACCAGAAGGGGGCCGAGGAACTGCATAACATGGTCGCGCATTTCGGTTTGCCGGTCGTGCAAGCCTACATGGGCCATGTGCAGGACAACGCCGAGGAAGCCGTGCGCCGGGTCATCACGACCCTGAAAGATGGCAGCTACGCTTTGGCGCTGGATAACGGCGCGCAGATCAAGGTGGCGATCAGGGTTGACGTGGCGGCACGCAGCGCCGTCATCGACTTCACGGGGACCTCAAGCCAGCTGCCGAACAATTTCAACGCGCCATCCGCCGTCTGCATGGCGGCCGTGCTGTACGTGTTCCGCACCCTGGTCGACGACGACATCCCCCTGAACGCGGGCTGCCTGAAGCCTTTGACCGTGATCATCCCGCCCGGCTCGATGCTCAATCCGCAGTACCCGGCCTCCGTCGTCTCGGGCAATGTGGAAACCTCGACCTGCATCACCAACGCCCTGTATGGCGCGCTGGGGGCGATGGCCGCCTCGCAGGGGACGATGAACAATTTCACGTTCGGCAGCGAAAAGTACCAGTATTACGAGACGATATCGGGCGGTTCGGGTGCCGGTCCCGGCTTCGACGGCACGGACGTGGTGCAGACGAACATGACCAATTCGCGCCTGACGGACCCGGAAATTCTGGAATGGCGCTTCCCCGTGCGGCTGGACAGCTACAGCATCCGCGCCGGCTCCGGCGGGGCGGGGCGCTGGCACGGCGGCAATGGCGGCGTGCGCCGGGTGCGCTTTCTTGAACCGATGACGGCGGCGATCCTGTCTAACAACCGTATCCATCCGCCTTTCGGCATGGCTGGCGGCGCGCCGGGCGCGCTGGGACGCAATTACGTCGAGCGGGTGGACGGCACGGTGGAGCATCTGGCGCATATCGGAAAGACCGACATGCAAGCAGGCGACGTCTTTGTCATCGAAACGCCGGGCGGCGGCGGTTACGGCAAGCCGGAATAGGCCCTGTCAGCACTGGCATTGGCGCCGCTCAGTTGCGCGCGCACCTGGCCCACGTCGCGCATGGGCGCGCGGCCGAACTGGCGGCTGTATTCGCGGCTGAACTGCGATTCGCTGGCGTAGCCGACGCGGTAGCCGGCCGTGCCGGCGTCGATCTGCTCGACCAGCATCAAGCGTCGCGCTTCCTGCAGCCGCAGCAGCTTCTGGTACTGCATCGGCGTCATCGCCGTAATCGCCTTGAAATGGTGGTGCAGCGACGACATGCTCATGTTCGCCATGCCGGCCAGGTGCTCGATGCGCAGCGGCTGCGCGTAATGGTGCTTGATCCAGTCGATGGCTTGCCCCACCTGGTGCGACTGGCTGCTGGCCAGCGCCATGTGGCGCAGGCGCGCGCCGACGGGGCCATTGAGCAGGCGGTACGTCAGCTCGCGACGGATCAATGGCGCCAGCGCGGCGATTTCCCCCGGTTTGTCGAGCAGGCGCACGAGGCGCAGCATGGCGTCGAGCAGCTCGGGCGAGACGTCGCTGACGGAAATGCCGCGCGTGGCGGGCAGGATTTTCTGCTGCGCGCTGCCAGCTGCGCCACTGGTGCTTTCGCTGTCGAGCAGCGCCGCCACGTCGGCGATGTCGATGCCCAGCACCACGCATAAATGCGGCTGTTCTTCGCTCGCTTGCGCCACGCGCACCTGCACTGGCAGGTCGACGGAGGTCAGCAGATACTGCATGCGGCTGTAATGGAAGGTTTCCGTGCCCAAGGTGACGTCTTTCGCCCCCTGCGCGATGATCGCCACGCTGGGGCGCGCCGCATGGAACAGCGACTCGGTGACCGAAGACTGGCGGTGAAACGTGAGGTTGCCGATGGCCGTGGCGTAGTCGCCGTTGCGCGGCGCGTGGCGGCTGATCAGGGCGGCGATTTCATCTTGCGGGGGGATCTGTGTGGACAGGGTGGACATGTGGGCCAGTATGCGTCAGGTAGGGAAGGGCAGGGCGTGATCTTACGCAGATTTGGAGGATCGTGCAAAGGTCTTGCAGGATCGCGGTAACGGCTCGCGGGCTTCTCGGGCACACTTGTGCAATCGCATGCAAGGCACGCGTCCCCTTCGTCACACACATATAGATACAGGAGTTTTCATGACCACCATCGCCAAAGGCTACGCCGCACTGGGCCCGACTTCCGCACTGCAACCGTTCACGTTCGAGCGCCGCGCCCCGCGCGAAGACGACGTGGCCATCTCTATCAAATACTGTGGCGTATGCCATTCCGACATCCACCAGGCGCGCGACGAATGGGGCGGCGCAGCCTTCCCGATGGTGCCCGGCCATGAAATCGCCGGCGTCGTCACGGCCGTCGGCGCCAATGTCAGCAAGTTCAAGGTGGGCGACCACGTGGGCGTGGGCTGCTTCGTCGATTCCTGCACCACCTGCAAGACGCGCAACGTGGACCTGGAACAGTACATGCCAGGCCTGATTCAGACCTACAACGGTGTCGAAGCCGATGGCAAGACGGCCACGCAGGGTGGCTACTCGGACAGCATCGTCGTCAAGGAAGGCTATGTGCTGTCGATTCCCGACAACCTGCCGCTGGACGCCGCCGCGCCGCTGCTGTGCGCCGGCATCACGCTGTATTCGCCGCTGAACCACTGGAAGGCCGGCCCTGGCAAGCAAGTCGCCATCCTGGGCATGGGTGGCCTGGGCCACATGGGTGTGAAAATCGCCCACGCCATGGGCGCCGAAGTGACGGTGCTGAGCCAGACCCTGTCGAAGCGCGAAGACGGCCTGCGCCTGGGCGCGGACCATTACTACGCCACCAACGATGCGGAAACGTTTACAAAGCTGGCCGGCACGTTTGATTTGATCATCTGCACCGTGGGCGCCTCCATCGACTGGAACCAGTACATCAACCTGCTGAAAGTCGATGGCAACATGGTCATCGTCGGCATCCCCGACGGCGCCGTGCCGCCCGTGAACGCCTTCGGCCTGGTCGGCGCGCGCCGCAGCCTGTCCGGTTCCATGATCGGCTCGATCAAGGAAACCCAGGAAATGCTGGATTTCTGCGGCAAGCACAATATTGTGTCGGATATCGAGATCATCCGCATCCAGGATATCAATGAGGCGTTTGAGCGAGTAGTGAAGAGCGACGTCAGATATCGTTTTGTGATCGACATGGCATCGCTGTAACAACCGGCGCGCCTGTGTTTGTTGGATTACGCGCTTTGCGCTAATCCAACCTACGCATTAAACCCGGCCAAGTCCGGTAGGTCGGGTAGGTCGGATTAGCGCGAAAGCGCGTAATCCGACAATCCCCCAACGCCCTCATCCCCGCCAAAAATCAAGCTCCCACATCAATTTTTCTTTCCTTGCGTCAAAAATCGGCATAAAATGAAACCGTACAGTACAGTTTCACTACGTAGATTTAAAAAATCAGCCATCCCTCGGCGTGTTTGCCTGGGCAGGGGAGGCGTCATGGATAAAAAATGGACACTTCAACAAAGAACGGAGCGGCGGCGATCCCGGCGGTCTCCAGGGGCAAGCGCATAGCGCTGGCGGTTTTTGGTATTTTCCTCGGACTTTCCGGCCTGGCCCTGGCGGCGGGCGGCATCGAACTCATCACCCTTGGCGGTTCCTGGTATTACCTGCTGGCCGGTCTCGGCCTGATCCTGGCCGGCGTGCTGTATGTGCGCCGCAAGCCCTTCGCCAGTGGCGTTGTCGGCGTGCTGGTGCTGGCCACCTTGCTGTGGGCCGTGTGGGAAATCGGCTTCGCCTTCTGGCCCATGGTGCCGCGCCTGGCACCGTTCCTCGTTATCGGCCTGGTCGCCGCCTTGCTGCATCCTTGGCTGGCCGGTCGTGCACACGCTGGCCAGTCGCGCGGTTTCGCCGCGCTGTTTGCCGTCGTGCTGGCAGCCGGTTTCGCTGCCATGTTCAAGCCGCATGGCGTGCTGGATGCCACCGCGCAGCCGCAGCAGGATGCCGTGACGGCCATCAATGACGGCAGCGCCAACTGGGCGCATTACGGCTATGGGCCGACGGGCACGCGCTTCGCGCCGTACACGCAGATCGACAAGGCCAATGTCGACCAGTTGCAAGTGGCGTGGAGCTACCGCACGGGCGAGGTGGCCGAAGGCGCTTCCGAAGCGCAGAATACGCCGCTGCAGATCGGCGACACCATCTATACGTGTACGCCGACCAGCAAGGTGATCGCGCTCGACGCGGACACGGGCAAGCAGCGCTGGACCTTCGACCCGAAGCCGGCCAACATCAAAACATGGAACCGCTGCCGCGGCGTCGGCTACTACGAGCCGGCGAAAGTGACGAATCCGTTCCGTTTTGACGGCATGCAGGCGGCCAGCGCGCCGGTGGCGGGCGCCTGCGCGAAGCGCATCGTGCAAGTGACCATGGATGCGCGTCTGATTCAGATCGACGCGCAGACGGGCAAGCAGTGCGAAGGCTTCGGCGACAAGGGCTCCGTCGACCTGACCGTCGGCCTGGGCAAAGTGAAAATGAACGTGCCGTACTACGCCTACACGTCGGCACCCACGGTGGCGCGCAACCTGATCATCCTCGGCGGCTGGGTCTTTGACGGTCGCTCCACCGATGAACCATCGGGCGTCGTGCGCGCCTACAGCGCCGACACGGGGGAACTGGTGTGGGCCTGGGATCTGGGCAATCCGGCCATTACCAAGCTGCCGCCGGAAGGGCAGACCTACACGCGCAGCACGCCGAACATGTGGTCGGCGCCCGCTTTTGATGATGCACTGGGCCTGGTGTACCTGCCGACGGGGAATGAGCAGCCCGACTTCTGGGGCGGCAAGCGTCCGCCGCTGACGGAAAAATATGCGTCGGCCATCGTCGCCCTCGACATGGCCACGGGCCGCGAGCGCTGGACGTATCAAACCGTCCACCACGATATCTGGGATTACGACGTGGCCGCGCAGCCGGCCCTGTACGATGTCCCGGACGGCAAGGGCGGCAAAATCCCCGCGCTGGTGCAGCTGACCAAGCGTGGCCAGATCTTCATGCTGGATCGCCGCACGGGCAAGCCCATCGCCGAAGTCATCGAAAAAGCCGTGCCGCAGGAGCACGCGGCCGGCGACTGGGTGTCAAAAACGCAGCCATACTCCACCGGCATGCCGGCCCTCGGTGCTGATACGCTGACGGAGCGCGACATGTGGGGCGCCACCTTCTTCGACCAGCTGGCGTGCCGCATCAGCTTCCGCAAGCTCAATTACCAGGGCGAGTTCACGGCGCCCAGCACCCGCGAAACGCTGATTTATCCGGGCTACTACGGGGGCTTCAACTGGGGCGGCGCGGCCGTCGATGAAAGCAATGGCTATATGTTCGTCAACGACATCCGCATGCCGCAAGTGGTCAAGCTGGTGCCGCGCGAAACGGTGGACGTGGCCAAGCTGACGGCTGGCCACGGCGTGGGCAGCACCTATCCGATGGATGGCACGCCGTTCGTCATCGACCACAAGGCCTTCAATTCGCCGCTGGGCATACCCTGCCAAAGCCCGCCCTGGGGCGTGTTTGCCGCCATCGACCTCAAGACGAAGAAAAAAGTGTGGGAGCGTCCGGCCGGCACGGTGCAGGATGCGGTGGTCAATGGCGTCAAGGCGAGGCTGCCCATCCCGCTGGGCATGCCGACCCTGGGCGGCGGCATGAGCACGGCGTCAGGCCTGGTGTTTTATGCGGGCACGCAGGATTACTATCTGCGCGCCATGGATATCGCCACGGGCCGTGAAGTGTGGAAGGCGCGCATGCCGGTCGGTTCGCAAGGCACGCCGATGACGTATGTGTCGCCAAGGTCGGGCCGCCAGTACGTCGTGGTGGTGGCGGGCGGCGCCCGCCAGAGTCCGGACCGGGGAGATTACGTGATAGCATACGCGCTTCCCAAGACACAGTAAGAGTTTGCTTCATGCCCCAGTTGCGCACCGTTCCAGCTTCCCCGAGTACCCGAAGCGAGGAGCGGCGCCGCAAGCTGTTGGTGGCGGCGGCGGACCTCTTCCTCGCCTCCGGCTACGACGGCGTCAGCATGGATGCCATCGTGGCCGAGGCGGGCGGCTCGAAAGCCACCGCCTACCGCTACTTCGGCAGCAAGCAGGAGCTGCTGGTGGCGGTGGTCGAATATCTGTGCGCCGACTTCATCATCGCCCTGCGCCAGCTCGATACCTCGCAAGCCGGCCTGGAACAGGGCTTGCAGCTGATCCTCGATGAACTGGTAGCCGTCGTCACCAGCCCCCGCCACGTGGATTTCTACCGACTGGTCGTCACGGGCGCGGCTGCCGTGCCGGCCGTGGGCCAGACCTGGTACGAGCACGGCCCGCAAGTGTGGCATGCATTGATCTTGCGCCTGCTGGAGCAGCAGCGCGCCCAAGGCCGCATCGCGCCCGATACCTCGTTTTCCAACCTGCCGCAGATTTTGTTCGACGCCGTCTTCTCGCACCTGACCACGCGCACCGTCATGCTGGGGCAGGGCGGCGATGCAGCCACGTTCCGGCCGTTGATTGCGGAGTTGATTGAACTGGTGGTGGCGAGGGTGGCGCGCAGGGCGGATTAGGCCCGGTAGGTCCGTAATCCGACTGTGCTGAAAGGTAAGCAGCTGAAGCCATCGGCAGCAT
Organism: Janthinobacterium sp. 78; assembly: GCF_003096775.1. Classification (NCBI taxonomy): domain Bacteria; kingdom Pseudomonadati; phylum Pseudomonadota; class Betaproteobacteria; order Burkholderiales; family Oxalobacteraceae; genus Janthinobacterium; species Janthinobacterium sp. 78. The sequence goes on from NZ_QENT01000001.1 coordinate 3,268,187, forward strand.
TGCTTTAGCCGTGGCATTAGTCTTGCCAGGAAAACCTGCGCCATCTTATCCCTGGCCGTCGTGTACGTCTGCTTTGGCCCCAAAGCAGAAGTTCGGTCAATGAATTGACTCTAGACTCAGAATATTTCCATTCAGTAATTGTGCCTTCACCTGAGTATTCTTAGCGCGTAGAACATGTCGCCCAACCGATTGAATATACCCACAGTCACACCCTGGCCCTTCAGTCTGCGTAGTATAAGAATGTCCGTCAATATCGAAATCAATATATCCGTAACCAGGTTTGTTAAACGTTTTATTGACTTTTAGCGTCCCCGTCACTATTGATACATTGCCTTCTCGAAGCGCAGTACGACAGGTTAAAGTATCGAGCCAACCTTCAGTCATGGAATAGGCAGTTACGAAAAAGAAAATTCCTCCGAAAAAAGTCTGGACAATAAGGCCCGCAAGACCACTCATACCTTTAACCCAGCACTTCCGGCGCCAGCTTGCCCATAGCAATGCCATCCCGATTAGAAGATGTGGCACCGTGAACAGGAAACTTCCATAGGAAGTTGGCGCATTAACTGCCGAGTACAATATTGTTGACATTTGATATAAGAAATTTTGTTGGCGAAGTCAGATGCTATGGCTGCTCCTGGCCGGCAGCAGGCGGTTTAGGTCAGGCTTCCAGAGGCTTGCCGTCGATGAGTACGCGAAATCGCTCACCTGAAAACCCCGCCCGGTGGCTACCGTAAATGGCCTTGCCGATAGACTCATACCATTTGGAATCGGTGGCCTCGACAGAAACGGTCATGTCCGGGTTGTCGGCACCGATTTTCTCAAGAGCTTCCGCGACCTCACTTGTTGAGCGTAGTTTGACACCATTCAAGTCTACGCCGTCATTGTCGGAAATTCGCAATACAACTAAGTAACCCCCAATAAATTATTGTGATTTCTGACTTCCATAACCGGCGCTCTGCGGTGTTGCCCGCTGCTAGCAGTGCTCGCACTGCGTCGCAGCGGGCGCCTTGCAGAGCATCCGGTTCTGTTCGTCATAACTTCACAATAATTTCCCACGACCTACTTAGTAGTGTTGGCGCGGGTGAAGCGTAGGTCGGATTAGCGGCGACACGCCGCGTAATCCGACGCTACGGCGCCAACAATGGTGTCGGATTACGCTACGCTAATCCGACCTACGTGACTACACGCTCAGGGGCGAGCGTTAATCGAAGCTGCGCGGCTTGCCTTCGCGCCGGGCATGCACTCGACGCAGCACGCGCCGCTGCCAGGTTGGCGTGTGTGCTGCCGCCTTGCCGGCCGATGATTGCGGCGTTGATTGAACGGGTGGTGGCGACGGTGGCGCGCAGGGCGGATTAAGCCCCAGGAGCGGCTGGCAAACTTTCAACGTACGTCACTGCAGCTCAGCAAACTGTGCAGACATACAAAGCTTCCGGTTTATGCGCAGAGCATTTCCGAGCTGGCAAGCGTGCAGCCACGCCCCTGCGACTTGGCTTTGTAGAGCGCGACGTCGGCACGTTCAAGCATATTCTCCATGGTGTCGGTATTGTGCATGCGCATGGCGATGCCTCCGCTGTAAGAGAGTTCGAACCCCAGCTCCTTGAGCGAATGCCGCGCCAGCCACTGCCGCAGGCGTTCGTCGTAAGCCATGATCGACGCAAAGTCGGCACGGTTGAGGAGCACACAGAATTCCTCGCCGCCGTAGCGGCAGAAGAGATCGCCGACACGGCTGACGGCCCGTAAGCCAGCGACGAAAACTTGCAGCGCCCTGTCGCCACCGGCATGGCCGTGCTGGTCGTTGATTTGCTTGAAATAGTCCAGGTCAAGCATCAACACGCCGAGCGGCTGCTTGTATCGCAAGCTGCTGGCCAGGTCGATCTCGGACTTCAGTACCCAGGCGCGGCGGTTCAACGCGCCGGTCAGACCGTCCAGCGTCGCCAGCCGTTCCAGTTCCCGGGCTGCCTCGTCGCGGTGTGCCAGAAGAATGGCCACCACCGACATCATCATCATCGAGTTCGATGACAAGGCAAACACTCGGTTGATCAGATACGGTCCAAAAAAATTCGGAAACTCGGCGGTGTAGAACGCGCCCAGCACGGCGCGGCCGGCAAGTACCAGCATTTGAACTGTCAGGCAGATGATTAATAGCCAGCGCCAGCGTCCGACTGCCAACTGTGGCGTACGGCACAGGGGAACTATGATGGTTGCAATCTGTAACGCCAGCAGGCCATTCGCCCAGCCTACCCTGAATGGATAGTCGGAAAAACCGATGCTGTAACCGACTGTCATCAGTATGGCGATGGCGGCTGGAGCGCGAGCACTCGCCTTGCGCCCGTACCACAATTGAAAGGCCATGGCGTTGAATACCATGCCGCCCGAGACGCTGCCCATTGCCATCGTCGACAGCAGGTGATCGGCCCAGCTGCCCCGTTCAAAGGAGTTTGAGCACAGCAGGAAAATCCACCCCAACGTTTGCAGTATGATGCCGGCTTGTGCATACCGCGCGGCACGGTTCACACGCCCCATGAAGTAGGGGAGCGCCACGGCCATGATCGACATGTTGAGTGTCATGCCAAAGAACAGGGTCGATACATCCGTTATAGCCACTATCGCACTTTCAAAATAAGCCAGGAAACGGCATTATCCCAAGAAACCTGCATGCAGATGGAAAATCGATACTAACTTACATGCTCCCGGCCGGCTGCCGTCGCCGGGAGTGGTCGCGCCGAAGCAGACTTCACAGAAAATCGGTTTCGTGAAAATGCGCCTATGCGTAGATCGCACGCACCCCCATTACGTTCACACATGGCATCGGGACTGTCGATGAAGCTGGTCTTGCCGAGACGCGGAAAAACAACCGTCATTCCGCCAGGCAGGTTCTTAACAGGTGGAACGACGAAAATCGTCAATCAGATCAGGTCGCGATACCGTATTTGTGCTGCGTCGCTTCGTATTGCTGCTTGAGCGATTCCAGTTGCGGATGCCTGGGGTCGATCTTGCGGATCACCTGCATCTGGTGCTGCGCCTGTTCGGCCAGCGGGGCTTCCCAGCCCAGCATGTTGAGCTGGCGCAAGATGGCGTCGACGGAGGCGAACAGCACGGGCAGGTTGCCTGGCGTCTTGCGCAGGGCCTGGCGCAGCACGAAGACGGCTCCTTTGAGCTCGCCGCTTTCCGACTTGCTGGCCGCATCCTGCATCAATTCCTGTACCTGGTGCGTGATCTGCTGGCCCATGCCTTGCGCCAGGTCATGCCGGCCCGCTTTTTCAAACACGTCGACGGCCTCTTCCATCGTCACGTCGCTGTCGGCTTCGTTGACGAGTTTCATCATGACCTCGGAGGCGGCCTGCTCCAGGTTGTTTTTCAGGCAGCTTTGCACCAGGCCTACCTTCAGCTGCGTCGACAGGCCGCGCGCCGTGTCCAGGGCGGCGGCGGCCAGGTGCAGTTCGGCGGCGGCGGCGATGTCGTTGCCGGACAATTCATGCAGCATGGCGGCCGAGATGGCGCGGCAGGCTTCCACGTTGGCGCTGCCCCGCAGAGAGCGCTCCATGTCGCGCAGCACGCCGCTCGCTTGCGGCGCATCGCCTTTCTTGACCAGCGTTTTCACCAGGTTGACGTGGTCTTCCGGGTCGCGGAACTCCGAATATTTGGCTTTGGTGACCACCTGCTTGTAGGCCCGTTCGGCCGCGCCGATATCGCCCGTGTCGTAGGCGATGCCGCCCAGGTGGCGCAGACGGCCCACCATGTGCGGCGAGATGGCCACCGCGTCTTCGAGGACTTTCTTCGCCTGTATCTGCTGGCCCATGGCTTCATGGTTTTGCGCCAGCAAATCGTAGGCGGCCATGAAGCGGGGATAAGTCTCCACCAGTTGCAGCAGCGCCTCCTGCGCCTCTTCATGGCGCTGCTGTTCGAACAGGGTGCGCGCCAGTCCCAGGTGTGCCCAGGCCATGGGGCGCGTGGCCAGCATGTCGGCGTACAGCTGTTCCGCTTCCTTCCATTCATCGAGGGCAATGTGCAGCTCGGCGCGCAGGCGGGTGAAATCGGCCGCCAGGCGCGGGTGCTGCAGTTCGGCCGCGCGGCAGCTTTTCACGGCTTCGCGCAAGTCGCCCTTGTCGATCAGCTGATAGGTAGGCAGGAAAATGGCGCGCCGTTCGATGGCGCGCGCGATGCGTCCGCTCAGCACATCGACGGTAAACGGTTTCAATATGTAGTCGGACGGGGTCAGTTCGGCCGCGCTGATCACCTTGCTGTGAATGGCTTCGGAGGTCAGCATGATGAAGATCGTCCACAGGCCGATCAGCTTGTGGTGGCGCAAGTCTTCCAGCAATTGCTGGCCATCCTGGCCGTCCGTGCCACTACCAAGATCGTATTCGCACAGGATGATGTCGAACGGTTTCTTCATCAGCAAGCGGATGGCCGTGCCGGAATTGACGGCATATTCCACCTTGCTGATGGCCGCCTGGTTCAGCATATTGTGCAGATTTCCCCGCATGCTGGGGTTCGGGTCGACGATCAGGACAGATAAGTCGCTAGTTTCTGGCATGGTTCAGCTCTCGTTCATCTGTTCGGTCATTTGCGGGAACTCTTCTTATAGGTATCTGCGTGGCAGTATTACTTTTTATCAGCATACTGCAAAGCCGGGAGACACTGCCAGCAAAATGCATGCAATCGGGCGCGCCGCGCGAGGGCAGGGATGCCCGGCGCCGTCCGGCGTGGTATTTCATGACACACCGGTGCCTGTTTTTCCATCCATTCCTTGACTAGCATGATAGTATTTTAAAAATGCAACACTTGTTGCATGCCGCGCCAAGTCGCGGCCAGGCATGCGCAAGGCTTTACCGGGCGCTTTATCCCTCTCTGGTGTCGATACCCGTCATGCGCATTCCTGATCTGTCTACCTTGCGGCGCGTTGCCGTTCCCCTTGCATTTGGCGGCAACAGCGAACAGCAGCATACCTATTTTGCGGAGTTGCACCGCGTCGGCCTCGTCACGCAAGTGATGGGCATCATTGCCTACAGCCTGACCTGGCTGATGATGCCCGATCCCTATCATCCGAACCTGCTGCACGCCGTGCTGGCGCTGCTGGGCATGCTGGCCAGCCTGGTGGCGCGCTACCGCTGCACCACCTTGCCCGTGCTGACCATTTCCGGCGCCTGCGCCGTGCTGGCCCTGACTTTTGGCCTGCGCACCATGGCCGACGCCGTCCAGCACGCCAGCTTCTGGGTCTTGCCCGTGGGCGTCTTCCTGACCCTGGCCATCGCCTCCATCTTCAATGGCGGCCTCAGCTACCTTGCCGTGGTGGCCGGCATCTGGTGGAACGTGGGCCACGGCCTGTACCCCGTCAACGCGGGCTTGCCCGACCAATCCTGGGTGCCATTGATGATCGCCGTCAGCGTGCTGTTCGGCCTGGCGCTGAATGTCAGCTTCAGTTTATTGCGTTTGCGTAATTATCACTCCAAGGTGGAATTGACGCGGCTGGCCTTCCAGGACAGCCTGACGGGCTTGAACAACCGCCGCATGTTCACGCAGCGCGCCCAGCAGATGCATGGCGCGGCCCATGGCGGCATGCTGCATTTCCTGATGATCGATATTGACGATTTCAAGATCATCAACGACCAGCAGGGGCACGATGCAGGCGACGAGGTGCTGGTGCGCACGGCCGCCATCATCGCCGACAAGGCGCAAGGCCATCTGTGCGGGCGCCTGGGCGGCGAAGAGTTCGGCATCGTGTATGCGGGCAGCCGCGAAGAAGCGGGCGCCTTTGCCGGCGGTCTGGTCGAGGCAGTCAGCCAGGCTTTCCATGCGACACAGTTCGTGTCGATCAGCGTGGGCGTGGCCGAACTGGACCGGGGCAAGGAACTGGGCCACAGCTACCGGCTGGCCGACGAGGCGCTGTACCTGGCCAAGCGGCAAGGCAAGAACCGCTATGTGATCGCCTGACGGTCGCACGGGCTGGTTGTTGCAAGTTGGCAAAAACTGCCGTTTTCAGGGCGGAAATGGCCGGAAAGCCATAAGTTCCGGTCATAAAGCAGGGGTAAAACGGGTATAATGCGCGCAAAGGAAATTTGCCGTACGAAAGATATTGTCATACCTACCTTTAACCCGCAGCCACGCTGCATCAACCACCTTCCAATCATGTTGATACTGCCGGGTTCCAATGCCCTGTCCCATTTCCGTAGCCACCGTCTGTTAAGCCAACTGCAAGTCGTCTCGCCTGCGATTGTTGCCGTACAAGCACGCTATGTCCATTTCATCGATGCCAGCGCGCCTCTCACCGACGACGACAGCACGCGCCTTGGCGCCTTGCTGACGTACGGCGAGCCGGCCCAGGCTGACAATACGGAAGGCGCTGCCGAAGAATTCTTCGTCATCCCCCGTTTCGGCACGATCTCGCCGTGGGCCTCGAAAGCCACCGACATCGCGCACAACTGCGGCATGGCGCACATCAAGCGCGTCGAACGCGGCATCGCTTTCCGCATCAACCTGAAATCGGGCATCCTGGGCAGCGCCATTGGCGCCGGCAAATTGACTGAGGCGCAGTTGAACGCTGTGGCCGACCTGCTGCACGACCGCATGACGGAATCCGTGCTGCGCAGCGCAGACGACGCCAAGGACTTGTTCCGCACCCTGGAAGCGCGTCCGCTCGAATCGATCGACTTGCTGGGGCAGGGCAAGCGCGCGCTGGAAACGGCGAACACGGAACTGGGCCTGGCGATGTCGGACGACGAAATCGACTACCTGGACGCCGCCTTCACCAAGGCCGGCCGCAACCCGACGGACGTGGAACTGATGATGTTCGCGCAGGCGAACAGCGAACATTGCCGCCACAAGATCTTCAACGCCGACTGGACCATCGACGGCGTGGCGCAGCCCAAGTCGCTGTTCGGCATGATCAAGAACACGCACGAACTGCAGCCGAAGGGCACCGTCGTCGCCTACAGCGACAACTCGTCCATCATGGAAGGCGCTACCGTGTCGCGCTTCTACCCGCGCGGTGACAGTCACGAATACGCGGCGTCGACCGAACTGACGCACACCCTGATGAAGGTGGAAACGCACAACCACCCGACGGCCATCTCCCCATTCCCAGGCGCCTCCACGGGCGCGGGCGGCGAGATCCGCGACGAAGGCGCGACGGGCCGCGGCGCCAAGCCAAAAGCCGGTTTGACGGGTTTCACCGTCTCGAACCTGTCGCTGCCGGATGCCGTGCGCAGCTGGGAAACGGCCGCTTCCGTGACGGCGCCGCTGGCATCGCGCTCCGAGGCTGACCAATATGGCAAGCCTGAGCGCATCGCTTCGCCACTGCAAATCATGATCGACGGCCCGCTGGGCGGCGCCGCATTCTCGAACGAATTCGGCCGTCCTGTATTGGGCGGCTACTTCCGCACGTATGAACAGAACGTCGGCGTCGACAGCGATGCGGTGTTCGGCTACCACAAGCCGATCATGATCGCGGGCGGCATCGGCAATATCTCGGCGCAGCACACGCACAAGAACGACATCCCCGTCGGCAGCCTGCTGGTGCAACTGGGTGGCCCGGGCATGCGCATCGGCATGGGCGGCAGCGCCGCCTCGTCGATGACCACCGGCAGCAACACGGCCGACCTGGACTTCGATTCCGTCCAGCGCGGCAATCCGGAAATGGAACGCCGCGCCCAGGAAGTCATCAACGCCTGCTGGCAAATGGGCGCAGACAATCCGATCATCTCGATCCACGACGTGGGTGCGGGCGGCTTGTCGAACGCTTTCCCGGAAATCACCAACGACGCCAAGCGCGGCGCGATTTTCGACCTGCGCAAGATCCCGCTGGAAGAATCGGGCATGGCGCCGAAGGAAATCTGGAGCAATGAATCGCAGGAACGCTACGTTCTCGCCATCGCGCCGGAAAGCCTGCCACTGTTCAAAGCCATGTGCGAACGCGAACGCTGTCTGTTCGCCGCCGTTGGCGTGGCCACCGAAGAGCGTCAACTGAAATTGATCGACCCGGAACTGGGCAACGAGCCGGTCGACATGCCGATGGATGTCTTGCTGGGCAAGCCGCCAAAGATGCAGCGCGACGTGGTCCACGTGGCCAACGATTTCCCGGCGATTGACTTGACGGGCATGGACTTGAAGGATGTGGCGCAAAAAGTGCTGCTGCTGCCGACCGTGGCCGACAAATCCTTCCTCATCACCATCGGCGACCGCAGCGTGGGCGGCATGACCGTGCGCGACCAGATGGTGGGGCCATGGCAAGTGCCGGTGGCCGATTGCGCCGTCACCACCATGAGTTTTGAAGGCTACCTGGGTGAAGCGATGGCCATGGGCGAACGCACGCCGCTGGCCGTCATCGACGCCGCCGCCTCGGGCCGCATGGCCGTGGGCGAAGCCGTCACCAACATCGCCGCCGCGGCGATTGCCGACATTTCCGACATCAAGCTGTCCGCCAACTGGATGGCGGCCTGCGGCCAGCCTGGCCAGGATGCAGCCCTGTACGACACGGTCAAAGCCGTCGGCATGGACCTGTGCCCCGCGCTGGGTATCAGCATCCCCGTCGGCAAGGATTCGCTGTCGATGCGCACGACGTGGAAAGACGAGAGCACGGGCGCGGCGAAATCCGTCACGTCGCCAGTGTCGCTGATCGTTTCCTCGTTCGCACCAGTCACCGACGTGCGCAAGTCGCTCACGCCGCAGCTGAAAACGGACAAGGGCGACACGTCATTGATCCTGATCGACCTGGGTCGCGGCAAAAACCGCCTGGGTGCATCCGCCCTGGCGCAAGTCATGGGGCAGTTGGGCAATGAAACGCCGGACGTGGACAGTGCGGAAGACCTGAAAGGCTTCTTCGCCGCCATCCAGAAATTGAACAGCGACGACAAGCTGCTGGCCTACCATGACCGTTCGGACGGTGGCCTGTACGCCACCCTGACGGAAATGGCCTTCGCCGGCCACACGGGCATGTCCGTCAACCTGGACATGCTGACCATGGAAGGCGAGCATTCCAGCGACTGGGGCGACGCCAAGAACTGGACGGGCCAGGTAGCGGAACGCCGCAACGAACTGACCCTGCGCGCCTTGTTCAGCGAAGAGCTGGGCGCCGTCATCCAGGTGCGCGCGGAAGAAAAATCGCTCGTCATGGACGTGCTGCGCACGTTTAATTTGGGCGCCTGCAGCCATATCATCGGCAAATTGAACGACCGCGACGTCATCGAATTCACGCGCGACGCCAAGCTGATTTACACCCAGCCGCGCGCTGACCTGCACCGCCTGTGGAGCGAAACGAGCTGGCGCATCGCCCGCCTGCGCGACAATCCGGCTTGCGCCGACGCCGAATACGACCGCCTGCTGGACGTGCAAGATCCGGGCATGAAGGCTATCGTCACGTTTGACCAGAACGAGAACATCGCCGCGCCATTCATCGCCACCGGCGTGCGTCCGCGCGTCGCCATCCTGCGCGAGCAGGGCGTCAACTCGCATATCGAAACGGCCTACGTGATGCACCAGGCAGGTTTTACGGCTGTCGACGTGCACATGAGCGACCTGATTGCCGGCCGCGTGAAACTGGACGACTTCCAGGGCGTCATCGCCGTGGGTGGCTTCTCGTACGGCGACGTGCTGGGCGCGGGCGAAGGCTGGGCGAAAACCATCCTGTTCAACGCCAGCCTGGCGGAACAGTTCGCGCGCTTCTTCAACCGCACGGACAGCTTCGGCCTGGGTATTTGCAACGGCTGCCAGATGATGAGCAATTTGAAATCCATCATCCCCGGCGCCCACGCCTGGCCCAAGTTCACGCGCAACAAGTCGGAGAAATTCGAAGGCCGCTTTGCCATGGTCGAAGTGATGGACTCCCCATCGATCTTCTTCAACGGCATGGCCGGCACGCAAGCCGGCATCGCTATCGCCCACGGCGAAGGCTACGCCGACTTCTCGCAAACGGGCGACATCACCCAAGTCAGCAAAGCCATGCGCTTCGTCGACAACAAGGGTGCCGCCACCGAAGCGTACCCGTACAACCCGAACGGCTCGCCGGAAGGCATCACCTCCGTCACCACGCCAGACGGCCGCTTCACCGTGCTGATGCCGCACGCGGAGCGCGTGTTCCGCAGCGTGCAACAGTCGTATCACCCTGAAGCATGGGGCGAGGATTCGCCTTGGATGCGCATGTTCAGGAATGCGCGGAAGTTTGTGGGGTAATCTATTTTCAGCGCTGTGCCTTGGATCAAGGTGCTGCTGCTGGGGTAGGGATGAAAAAGCCGCTGTCGGGAGACAGCGGCTTTTTATATGGAAACACAATTCATTTTAGCTAATTATTATTTTAGCTAATTATTAAAATATACTTGACCACAATGATAAATATATTACCAGTAAAATTACTGCTGCCATATAGATGAGTGGCTTTATTTTTCCAAATAGTAATACTACTTTTTCGAGTATCTCATGTTTTATTACTGATGACTCTCTTTCTTGACTACAAGCTACTTCTTGACTTGTAAAAAAAAGAGGAAGCCAATATTTTTTCATAAAATGATCGCTAAAATAGGAACTGTGACCGCCATTGAAAAATCTATTTGTAAAAAAACTATCCTGAAATCCATGAAATCCTGTTTTTCCCGCCATTCCAGTTCCTAGAATTAGACCTTCACTGAGCCATAAGACATAGTCTTTATCAGCGCAATCATTGATGATTTTTATTTCGTTGTCTCTAAAGATTTTCCAATCAAAATCGCGCTTTAAAACACTCCCACACATAACGATGGTCTTAATTGGAATTTTATTCTCTTTGATTATTCTTCTTAGTGAATTTGCAACCAAGTATGTCCCAAAGCTGTGGCAAAAAATTATAAATTCACAATTCTTATTTGTTTGAAATAAATTTAGAAAATGTCTCTCTAACTTATCAATTTCTCTCATTCTAAGCATTGGAATGAGAAAAGAAAATGCAGAAAAATATCCATAGCTATAGTTATGAAAAGGAATAACGCATAAATTTGAGTGAGTTAAAATTTTAAGTCTATTTTGCCAAGATCCAAATGTTCTAATCCCATGTACCGTTATCGCGTTAAGTGATACACTCTTTATGTGTCTTGTTGTTTTTGATTCTGATACATAAGTGAGCGCATTGGAAACTTTAGTTTTCCATCCTATAGATGATTTATTTGCTTCGATAACTATTAGGCAAAATTTTGAAAACTCATCCTGATATGACTTAATGTCTTCCAGATGAGCCGTTATTCCTATTATCCTATCAGGCTTATTAAGATGATTTGACCTTGTTATTTGACCTAGTAATGCTAATCCATGATGATACTGAGGATTTTCATTACTTCGTTTTGGCAATACAATGTCTAAAATAAGAACATCAAAAATAAAATTCTCAAGGAGATTTTTTGCTTGATCTGTACAATCTGCTTGATATATATCAGACGCTATTGAAATTCCCTTTTCGATAAAATGATCAAAAATGCTTTGACGCCGTTTGGGGTCGTCGTCTGTAATTAATATTTTCATTCCATCATTGCCTTTATGACTTTCATTATTGTTTCCTTCCAGGCAGATTGCGAGCTATCGTAGAAAACCATTCCCGCAAACTGTGGACCACATTCTTTAGAAAGTTCAATTTTTAATTCTTCAAAGGTATATGATGCACCTTTATCACTGAATGTGGCATATTGAGTTATAAAGATTATTTTGCTATTTATTTTCTCACGCATTATTTTACGTGCAATCTCTCTTCCTGCCAATGTTCGAAAACGTCCTCCAGCCTCCGATGCGATTTTGTCATAAGTTGGCAAGCTAATGTCTAGTAAAATTAATGGGAAATTTTTGTTTTCGAGAGCTTGAATTCCACTGGTGAACGAGCAGGCCTCTGTTATATTTATTTTTGAATTTAATGAAGTAACAAATTCCGCTGTCCTGAGTCTTTTGTGCGGGTTATCTTCAATGAAAAGTATTTCAAGGCTCATATGTAATCTCCGCGCAAAATTGTAAATTATCTAAAGAAATTGTCACTGTTGAACTTGAGCCAAATGATGAAATTGCATTGTGCGCTTTGACTAATCCAGATCCACCTTCTGTTGTGATTAAGTTTCCGGAGTCGGCATTAAGTATTTTTTCCTTTATTCCGGATAAAAAGTCAGGTGTAAGTAAATTAAACTTCTCTTGACTCAAGTTATTTTTAATTATTATTTTTGCGCCATTATAATGAGGGATTCCGCTTATCTCAACGCGGGTTGCGTGTCCTAACCCACTATGTCGGTAACAGTTGTCGAGAATGTTTATAATTGAAATTATAAATGGCTTTACTGCATTGCTTTGAATGAATAGTAGCGGGAGATTGAACGGTGCCTTTTTCTCAATAGCAAAGGCGCCACCTTTGACTTGCTCAAAAGAACTTATGGCAATGGAAAGTACATTATCTAATGTTCCCGCTTTTACTTCCGTTATTTCAGTTCTTTTAAACCATTCCGCAGCAATGGTTATATCTTCTTTTATTTCATTTCTAGCATATCCAATTTCCGCCATCAATTCTTTTAATGCAAGTGTTTTTTTTGTTATTTTTATATCTGATTCAAGTTTTTCAAAAAGTTTATCAACATTATCTCGGAAGGGGCCATTCAAACTATCGCGTATTTTCTTAAGAGATTCTTCTGTTATCACCCAAATTATTTTAAGAATATAATCCGAAATTTTTTCATGGTCAGTTGTTATGTCAACAAAATTCTTAAGCTGGTCAAATTCAGTTTTCTGGAAAACATAACTAAATGCACGGTTCGGTTGGTCAGAAGAGATCGCAATTTTCATCCATTCTTCTGCATCTGCAATAAGCTTATTGAATGACGATGTGAACTTTTGTAGATCAGCCTCTATCATTGTCCAGATTTCATCTCTTACTAAAGAGTTTGCTTCTCTCCAATAGGAATTTTGTTTATATTTTCCATTGTCATCTACTTCTGTTACTAATTTCCTCTCTTCAAGTCGAGCGTGCATTAAATTGGAGAAAAATCCATGCCTTATTTCCGCACTTAAATTTTTGTCTAGCCCATATTTTTCATCAAACTTAAAAGCATCGCAAAGTAAATTAAACATCTTTACGATGGTTGTATTTTTGTTTCCAGATGCATATGCTTGCACCATACCTACAGAATTAAATTCATCACTGATAATCGTAAATCTCTCCTCTCCCGAATCTTTTGCTTGTCTATAAAGCGTAGAAAGTGAAATCATTTCATCAGAATGTTTCTTTTTTATAGCTGTCCCGTCGACATATATTTTCGATCCATTAAAGTCACTAGCGCCAGCCTCTACAATAACTCTTTGAATAATTTCCTCCACTTCAATCATACGAGTCTCTGAATTCAAAGCCTGTTTTTCCAATAGTAAATCTAATATTCTTATTCTTTCTGCATGTAGTTCTCTTGTATTTTTGAAGCAGCTAAGAAAATCCATGATTTCTGATACACAAATATCTTTGAAAAACAATACTTCAAGATCGTTAAGTTTTTTTATTGTTGATAGTAAATCACTCGGTTTTTTTATCTTCATACTATGCAGGAAACCCTCAAATGATTCGTTTAAAACATAATCTTTATGAGGTGATGTATAGCGATTATAAAAAAAAGCGACTATCACGGCACTAATGCTACATATTGACCTATCCTCAATTATATTGATCATTTTAAAAAGAGGAAAGCATACGTGCCTATTCGGATCTGATACAAGCAAAGGTGCTGCTAGTAAAATAAGTTCTTCCTCTTTTCCAATGGATAAATATTTTTCTGATATTAGCTCAATGTAATCCTTTATGAGTGGAGTTGAATTTTTAAAAGATTCAAAAAAATATTCACAATCAGTATTGATGTCAAATTCTGCTATTTTTTCTTTTATTATTCTATATTTTGGAATGTCTTCTATTTTTTCATTCATATTTAATGACATTTTATTGCTTTTTTTGTCCGCCATTGTATATGTTAAAGGTGTGACGTTTGGATCAGTTGCTATAGAAATATAGGCTGCGAGTTTTGGGTTGTTTTCCTCATATTTGTTTGGCAATGCTTTATATAGAGCTAGTTGAATATGAGATCCATAAGTCAGTGAGTGGTATTTTATCGCTGTTGTTATTATTTGTTCTTCAGCTTGCGTCCAAAGGGGATCTATTTTATAAATTAAAGCAAGTTGTATAATCGTTTTTTTAAGTATTCCTTTGGATATTGGAAAATCTGGTATTTCTCCAAGATAAGCATAACTTTTTGCGATTAAATTTATGTAGGCAAGCGGATTTTTTATTTTCTCGACATTGTCAAAATAAATTTTTATGGTTTTATCATAATGCCCAGAGGTGTAGTTATCAATTAATATTAAGCCTAGCGAGCAAGTATTTTTTTCAGAAATGTCAAAGTAGTTATTGAACATTTGCTTAAGTGTTGGGTCAGTAATGTTGTCATTTAATGTTTTGAAGATAGCATCAATATTTGGAATTGTTTTTATATTCGTTGCTTTAAATTCAGCAAGTGATAGACGTAATATTGATAAAATGAAACAGTATTGATCAATTACTGGAAAGCCCTGTAGTCTACTTAAACTATTTGAATAGTCGTAATTCCCCTTTATGGGAAAAGGTGTAAAAACAAGTTCAAGAAAACTAGCAGTTTCTAATAATTTTGCCTCTTTAAACTCTATTGCACTTCTAGATATTAAAGTTTTTAAATGCAATGATGGGTCATCAGACCCTATGATTAATTGGCAGCAATGAAATATGAACCTTGCCAATGACTCTCCCGCCCTGTCTTTACTGTTATTGCAGAATTCTTCTAGTTCTTCTGTTTTTTCTTCTGAAATCAGAATTAACATTTTTGTTCTTACATACCAAACTGATTCACCGAAAATATCTTTAAATTCTTCAATTAAATTATTGGCGTTTGAAAAATTTCCAATAATTATTTCTCTTTCTATTTTGTCTCTGTATTCAGAAAAATCTGAAATCTTTTTTCCATTTTTTGATATTAGGTGAAGATATATTGACCACATTCTATTGTTTGTTAACGGTCCTGCAAGGAAAGCATTGGATCCGAAGTTTTCTATTGTTAATGCGTTGGAGGTTATTAAATTTTTAAATCTTTTAGTTGTTAATAGTTTCTCGAATCGTTCTTCAAATTTTGAATCGGTTTCATGGGCAAGAAATGTGGCTGCTTGCTTGCGGTATTTCTCTTCACTCATTGTTTGTGATGCTATTGCTGTATTAAGTAGTAGAAATGGTGAAATTCCATTTTCCAAATTTTTTGATTTTATTTTCTTCATAATTTTTATTTGTCACTATTCTTTATTGGTTTAATATTTTTTTTAAAATATATTCTAAGTAATTTTAATTACCCCTTCGACAATCAACCGCCGACGGCACCAGTAAAAACTGTGCAATCAGCGTTCCCGCCAATCTGCTTCCCACCAGCCACACCACCGCCCGTCTAAACTGCGACTCTTCGATCTTGCCCTCGATGACGTCATCCGTCATGCCCGACACCACGTGCCGATGAAGACGGCCATCATGATGGTGGCGCCGCCGTTGATGATCGAGGACAGGGTACTGGAGGTGACGCGCACGCTGGGGTCGAGCACTCCTGCGTACAACGCCGCGGTGTAAGTTGGACAACGATGCGCCCACCGTCCACAGGGCCGTGGCGATGATGTTCATGGCCGTCATGGAGACGGAGACGCCCGATTTTTGGCGCAGGCCCGTGACGTTGGCGGGCTTGGGCAGGCTGGCGGAGGTCTTGAGGTAGGACAAGCTGCCCTTGAGGACGGCGTGCAGCAGCAGTTTCGGTACCGACCTGTGTACCTGGAAGTGCTCCACTGCGCGGCAGAAGGCGCGCTGGAAGGTGGGGATAAGGATTGCGCCCAGTATCGTCGCCAGGCTGGCGGAGAATAGCAGCCAGCGGAAGTCGACTAATAAGGTGCTGGCGGCGACGTGCTGGTCTATGCCCGTTTCCACGCGCTTGGCCAGGAATGGTCCCAGGAATGAGTTCGAAGTGCGCGACAGCAGCATCAGAATGCTGCACAGGGCCAGCGATACGGCGATGCGCCGCGTGCGGATGCCGGCGATGCGCACGGAGTAGGCGAGGGTGCCGATGAGGTGGATGATGAACGTCAGTGCGCAAATCAACAGCAATTGCTTGTCCATCACAACCTTGCAGTAAAGAAAATGTCATTCCATGCTGCCATGGAGTTACTTATTTTTCAACTGCAAAGAAGATAATTATCACGTGATCTAGCTTTTGTGGTGTTTTATGCGCGTTAGTGTGGCGTTGGCTGAATTTCCACCCAAGGCAGAAACTGGGGTCAGACCCAACAGGGGTAATGTCCCTCAATGGGGGGCATTACGATCACGAAGTGACTGACCCCGGCTCTTTGCCTGTGGGGTGAACCATGCCGCCACTGGCGCGATAGCCACAATGGTGTTGCCAATATAGTAGTTCCTTGCTTGCATTCCACCCCTGCGCCCTCATCTGGGTGGTAATGGTAGCCTGTAGCGCTGCCTCATCCGAACCAACCAGGAGAACCACCATGAGTTTCGATTCCTTTCTGTCCAAACTGAAGACCAAAGCAAGTGAACTGAAAACGGAAGCCCTGAAGTACAAGAACAAGGATTTCCTGAATGCCGCGATGGCGGGCTCGGCCTTGATCGCCATGGCCGACGGCAGCGTCAGTGCGGAAGAGAAGCAGAAGATGGTCAAATTCATTGAAAGCAATGATGCGCTGTCGGTGTTTACCACCACGGACGTGATCAAGGCTTTCCAGGACTATGTCAGCCAGCTGGAGTTCGACAAGGATATCGGCGAAGCCAAGGCGTATCAGGCGCTGGGCAAGATGAAGTCGAATGTGGAGGCGTCGCGCTTGCTGGTGCGCATGATTATCGCCGTCGCTTCGTCGGACGGCAATTTCGATGCCAACGAGCAGCGCGTGGCCAGCAAGATCGCGCGCGAGCTGGGCTTGAATCCTGGAGAGTTCGAGCTGCAGTAAATCGCCAAGCCAGCCGGCCCCGGCTGGCTAGCCTAATTCTTGTCCCACCACGGCGGCGTGCCCGACGACCAGGGGCACGCCATTTCCACTTCGCGTATCCTGTAGCGGATCTCGATCACCTGGCCTGGGCTGAAGGGACCGCGTCTCCAGTCGCCGGAATCAAAGACGTAGCCTTTGCCCTTGATGCAAAGACTGGTCGGATTGTTGCCGATGGGACCGGTCGAGTGCAGGGTGACGCGCACTTCGCCGTTGGCGTCCAGCGGGGCGTCGCCGCCCATGAAGAGTGGATCCGAGCCGACGTCGCAGACAGTGGTGCTGCCGATCTTGCTGCAGTGCTTGATATACGTTTGCTGGCGCGCATTGGCCAGGTAATCGTCATGCCGCATCGGCTTGCCGTCGTCATAGGTAAAGCGCAGGGTGACTGGCGTGGGCTCGCTGGCCGGGTGGCGCGTGGTGCTGGTGCAGGCGGCGCTGACCAGGGCCAGCAGGGGCCAGGCCAGCAGGCGCAGGGTGCGGCGCAGCATGGATGGGGATTTACCGCCGGATGGATGCTGCATGTGCCGTTGCCATTTGTCTCATGAACTGGACGGCGATCATAGCATGCGAAGGCAGCCGTTCCGCTAGGACGCGCCGTGATTCAATTCCTGCAGCACCTGCTTGCACAGCACGCCATAACCCACGCCCGTGCCGCGTTTGTGTGCGGCCAGGTCGTAGCCGGCGCTGATGTCGTTCCACGCCACGCTGCCAGGCAAGGGGCGCAGGGCGTCGTCCAGGTCCATCTCGAAGTGGATGAAGTGGCCGTCAGCGCTCAGCAGCTTGCCGTACACGGCGGGCATGCCGGGCCAGGCCAGCTGCAGGTCGAGCATGAGGGCCGTGCCCAGCGCCACGCCATGGCTGGCGGCGCACTGGCGCAAGGCGTCGGGCAAGGGGCGCGCGCGCCACCAGGCCGCCGTCTGCTTGATGGTGGCCTGAGTCTGCGCGTTTTGCTGTTGGACAGAGTACTGTTTGCTCATGGCTGTCACCCATGTGGAATGCAACTTGCCGCCTTAGCGCGATGCCAGGCTCATGCTTTGCACGTGGGCTGGCACGATGGCGCCGCTGGCCAGTTTTTCGGCCGGCACCCGCATCAGCACTTCGCCACCCACGCTACCATCGTCGCGCAAGTCGATGCGCATGGCCAGTTGTCGGTCGAGCGCCACGAAGCTGTTGCTGCTGCTGGCGAGGATGCGGTGTTCGTCCTGCTCATCGATGCGCGCATACATGATGGCGCCGATGCTGCCCGCATTGCGCAGGTGGAGCACCTGGCCATTCGACAGCTCATAGCCGCCGCGGAACGGGGCAAACATTTCCGCACTCATGAAGTGCCTGTGGGCCGGCAGTTCGATCGTGTGCAGGCGCCCGCCTGGAATGGTGACGGTCTGGCTGTCGGGTAGTGATTGCGCATTTGCCAGCAGGGCGCAGACGCCCAGGGTGCCGGCCAGGATCCATGTTTTCATTTTCCAGCCCATCCTTGAAATTGGTGCCGTCCGCTGCCGGCGCGGCGATGTTGATGTGGGTGCCAGGGAAACCGAACCGGCTGGTCCGCACACGCTGTGGTCACACTGGCAAGGTGCGGCCTACCGGTCTTGCCAGTGTAGGCAGGCAAGTTGCACCGCGCATCATCCGATCGGATGACACGGCCTCATGCATCGAGTACGGCCAGGTGCGCCGTTGCGCCGTGGATCAGGGCGATCAGCTCGCCCTGGCGCCGTGTATCCGTCTTTAAATAGGTGTGGTGCAAATGCGTCTTGACGGTGTTGACGCTGATGCCGCTTCGGGCGGCGATTTCCTCGATGGTGGCCCCTTGCGCCAGCGCCTTGCCGACCTGCGCTTCGGCTTGCGTCAGGTCAAACAGCTGGCGCAAGGCAGGGACTGACGTGCCCGCTTGTGCGGGGTCGCGCGCGATCAGCAGCGCACAGGCGGGCTGGCAAGCGGCAAGCGGGGTGAGAGTCAGGGCCAGCGGCGCTTGCTGCTTGCGCGCCAGGCGCAGCGACTGACATTGCGCCGCGCCACCGGCGCTGGCGATCACCAGGCGCACGGCGCGCACCAGGGCGGGCGGGGCGGTGTGTTCCAGTTGCGCCGCATGCAGGGCGTGGCCGGCGGGGGTGGCGAAGCGCAGGCCGAGGTTGGCATCGAGCACCAGCACAGCGGCACCCATAGCGTCGAGCGCCGCCAGCGCGCAGTGGCTGGCCAGTTGCGCCTCGCGCAGGCGCTGCTGCAGGCACAGCGCGCGTTGCAGATGCGGCAGGAGCTCCTGCCATTGCTGGCCGCTCAGGCCAGCGCTGTCAAGCAGTGGCCAGTCGCCTGTGCCGCAGGCCGAGTCGTACAGGGCGCCGATCAGTTTGCCCACATCCGTTACGGTAGCTGTACCCATGCTTGCCCCCATTTCCTGATGACATCAGCGTGCCGCAGGCGTGCAAGTGCGGAGCTGGGTAAGGGCGGTGTTGCGCAGCGATCGGCCCCACCTTTGTGAGGAAGGTCTGGTCGCTGTCATCTGTCCTGGGCAGCTATCAAGATAGTACAAAGATATCGGTGCTGCAATGGTTTGCGCAAATCTGCCTGGATAGTGTTCTGTAGGAAACTCGCGCGGCAAAAATGCGGCCATGATGTAAGATTCGCACTATGTCCGATTTCACATTTTCCGATTGCCCATGAGTTCAATAATGATTCCCGACGTCGCCCTGGTCGACAATACCGAACAACGCACGCCGCTGGTGCTGGTGCTGGACTGTTCCGGCAGCATGGATGGCGAACCCGTCTCGCTGCTCAACGAAGGCCTGGCCTTGCTGGAACAGGAACTCAAGTCCGACGTGATCGCCGCTAAGCGCGTGCGCATCCTGGTGATTCAATATGGCGCCCACGATGAAGCGGTGGTGGCCAGCAACTGGTGCGACGCCATGGATTTCACGGCGCCCCGCCTTGAGGCGAACGGCACCACGCCGACCGGCGCGGCCGTGGAACTGGCGCTGGCCGAAATCGAGCAGGAAAAGCAGCGCTTCCGCGCCGCTGGCGTGGCGTACACGCGGCCATGGCTGTTTTTGATGTCGGACGGCGAGCCGACGGACCAATGGCAGCATGGCGCCGAACAGGCGCGCGCGGCCGAGCAGGCGAATAAAGTGGCGATCTTCCCCATCGCCGTGGGCGACCACGCGAATATCGATACCCTGGGGCAGTTTTCCAGCCGTGGCGAGCGCGGCGTGAAGCAGCTGAAAGGCTTGCAGTTCCGCGAACTGTTCCTGTGGCTGAGCGCCAGCATGCAGGTGGTGTCGCAGTCGCGTCCCGGCGCGCAGGCGCAGCTGGCTTCGACGGACGGCTGGTCCGTCGTAAGCACCTGATCCATGGCCGCAGTACAGAATACCTGGCGCGTGTTCGGCGCGTCCGTCACGGGCAAGGCGCACCTGGATAAAGCCATCCCTTGCCAGGATGCGCATGCGCACGCCATCGTGGGCGATGTGCTGGTGGCCATCGTCTGCGATGGTGCCGGTTCGGCCCGGCTCAGCGAACAGGGCGCGCAGTTTGTGGCCGCGCACACCGTGCAGGCGCTGGCCGGACGGCTGGAGCAGGGCGCCACGGTGCAGGATTTGCACGACGGCGCGCTGGCGGGCACGCTGGCGCAAATCCGCGCCGCGCTGGACGACATCGCCCGCGCCGCCAACGCCACCCTGGACGACTACGCCTCTACTGTCGTGGGCGTGGTCATGGGGCAAGATGCCGGCTTCTTCTTCCACCTGGGCGATGGCCTCGGTGTGGCACAGTTGGCCGACGGTAAGGAGCTGATCTCGCTGCCCGCGAATGGCGAATACGCCAACGAAACCTATTTTCTGTCGGGGGAGCGCTGGCGCGAACAGTTGCGCCTGTTGCCCATTCCCCAGTCCGTGCGCGGCGTGGTGCTGATGTCGGACGGCTGCATGCCCTTTGCCATGAGCAAGAACAATGCAGCCTTGTACGCGCCGTTCATGGATGCCGTGCAAGGCTATCTGCGCACGGTCGACAGCGTCGAGCTGGGCAACGAAGCATTGGCATCCACCCTGGCCGACCCGCGCACGCACCAGATCACGGGCGATGACAAGACCCTGCTGCTGGCCTTGCGCGCATGAGCCAGAAGCAGGGCGGGACACCGGGCCTGAGTCCGGGCGGCAAGATCTGGCTGGATAAAGTCCGTACGCTGGTGCTGGGCAAACTCGTCAAGAGCGGCGGCGCGGGCAGCGTGTATCTGTTGCCCGGCGCGCCTGCGCGGGTCGCCAAGCTGTACCACCCGCACCTGGACCGGGCCGCCAACCGGCGCAAGCTCGAAGCGATGCTGGAATTGTCGCCCGAGTTGCCCGATCAAGTGGAAAACGGCAAGCGCTACGTGCAGATCGCATGGCCGCAGGCGGCCGTGTTCGACGGCCAGGGCGGCTTTGCCGGCTTCGTCATGCCTCTGCTGGACATGGCGCAGACGGCCGAGCTGGAACAGATCATGCAGGAGCGGCAAGCGCGCGCGGCCGGCCTGCCCACGGGGCTCGGTCCCAAGCTGACCCTGGCCGCCAACCTGGCCGCCGTCATCGATGCGCTGCACCAGCAGCAGCATTACGTGGTCGATCTGAAACCCGTGAACCTGCGCTTTTACCGCGATTCGCTGTACATCGCCATGCTCGACTGCGATGGCTTCAGCATCCAGGGCCATGCGGAGCGCTTTCCTGCCGAGCAATTCACAGCCGACTACCTGGCGCCGGAATTCCAGCGCAAGGGCATGCCGGCGGGCACGGAAATGGCGCAAGACCGCTTCGCGCTGGCCGTCGTCATCTTCCAGTTACTGAACTTCGGCATCCACCCGTACAGCGGGCGGCCCGGCAATGCGCAAGTGGCGACCGATATTCCCGGGCGCATCCGCGACGGCTGCTATGCGTATGGCGTCAAACGCCACAAGCAGCTGGCACCAAACGCCACCAGCGGCCACGCACTGATGCCGCCCGAGCTGCGCGCCATGTTCGACCGCGCGTTTTCGCCGTCGCCGAAGCCCCAGCGGCCATCGGCGGCCGACTGGGCACAGCTGTTGCGTGGCTTTGCACAGCGCAGCGGCGGCAAGCTGGTCGTTTGCGCCGTGAATCCCGAACACCAGCATTTTGCCGGCCAGGGTTGCGCCGCCTGCGCGCGCGACAAGGTCATCGTCGCGGCCGGGCAAGCGTCCATGCAGGCGCAGCAGATGCAGTTGCAACAGCAATCGTTGCCGCCGCAGCGCAGCCCGCGCGGCGCGCACGGTGCGCATCATACTGCGCCGGGGCAGGCGCCCGCCGCCAATCCAGTGGCGGGCAACACTGGCGGCGGCATCACGGGCAAGGGCTGGGCCGTGGTGGTGCTGCTGATCGTGCTGTTCCTGATCGGCTTTACGGCCTGGACCTCGTCGCCCGATGAAGCCAAGGCCAAGGCCAGCTTGCAGGCGCAGGCCGAGCAGGCGGCTGGCCTGGAAGTATTTCGCTGGCGCACGCGCAAGGCGGCCGGTTTCCAGCCGTCCGATGCGCGCAAGGCCGTGCGCAGCCTGTCGCAAGCGATCAGCAAGGGCGACGATGACGCCGTCACGCGCGGCTTGCAACTGTTGTACCGTTCCGGCCAGGAAAAGCCGTCCGACTACGGCGTCGACCGCACGCAGGCGCAGCTGCGCGCCTCGTTGCTGGAGGGCCTGGGCTGGGTGCCCGGCTATGAGCCGGGGCTGGTCGCGACCTATCTTGACCTGCTGCAAGCGAACCCGCGCGACCATCTGGTGGCGGCGGCGATGGGCCGCATGCATCTGAGCCTGAACGAACCGCAGGCGGCGCGCCAGTACTTCGAGCAAGCCGTGTGGGCGCACCCGACGGATGGCACGGCCTGGCTCGGCATCGCGGCCGCGGCGCAGCTGCGCGGCGGCGACGAGGGCGATGCCGTCAATCTGGTGGCGCTGGCGCAACTGACGGCTTACCGCTACGCCGTGGAGCATGCCTTGCCGGCCGAGCCGGGGCAACCGGCTGACAATGGCGTCGCGCGCATGACGCAGCGCATGGATCTGAACGCCAAGGTGCTGCGTCTGGCGCAGCCGGGCGCTTACCAGAAACGCTGGGACAAGGTGCTGGCCGATGGCGCGCTGCTGGCAACCAGGCTGAAGGCCTTGCCGCCCTTGCGGGACCAGGTCGGCAGTGTACAGCGCGAGACGATGACGACGGTTGCGTATGGCGTGCTGGACGAAAAGCACGCAAGGGGTGAAAACCGCCTGACCCTGACCATCGCGGCCGACGGCAGCCTGACCTATGCGGCGGCCGAGTTGCCGATGGAGCCGATGCTCAACAAGGTGCTGCTCGATAGCGTCAAGCGCTGGACCTACTTGCCGGCCGTGCAGCACGGTCAATTGCGGGATGCCGAGGTGGTGGTGCTGGTGCGCTACCGCGATGGCCGGGTCAGCTTCGTGCCGGGCGGCGTGGCCGTCACGGCGGAAAATTAAAGGAATAGCATGAAAATCAAGACGATATGCGCCGTGTTGGGCGCCTGCTTGCTGTGCCCAGGCATGGCGCAGGCGGACATCGTGCAGCGCCTGGTAGTGACAGCCATGGCGGCCGAACCAGATAGCGAAGGCGGTGATGTGTTCAGTATTGCGGGCACGACGGCCTGCGGCGGCAAGCAGATACGCATGGATGCCCGCTCGGTGAACCTGGACGAGGCGCCGTACGACGCGCTGAAAGCCGATCTGGCCCGGCACATTCGCAACAAGACGCCGATGCTCGTCACCCTGAAAAAATGCCCGGACGATGTGAGCGTGCCCATCGTGCGCCAGATCGCCGCCTGCACGCCAGCGGCCTGCGCCGATGGCCGGGCGCGGCTGTACCTGCACGAACGTTTCTTCCCCATCGAGCAAGAAAAAGCACCGAATGTGCTGCTGTTGCCCTTGCCGAAAGGCAAGCTGCCAGGCACATGGAAGGTGGACGTTTACAGCGTGGCAGGCCACAAGCTGCGCCTGTCCGGCCACGTCAACAAGGCCGATTATGCCTCCGGGGAACTGGTGGGCGGCTATGTCTCGTATTACCCGGACGGCAAGGTCGAGAAACAGGTGGCGCAGGATGGGCAGGGCCGGCAGGATGGCGTCACCAGTCTGTATCGTGCCGATGGCAGCCTGGAATCGCGTGGCAACTGGCGTCACGGCTTGCCGGAAGGCACGCACCAGCAATATCACGCCACGGGCAAGCTGCGCGAGGCCAGCGTGTACCGCGAGGGC
Organism: Janthinobacterium sp. 78; assembly: GCF_003096775.1. Classification (NCBI taxonomy): domain Bacteria; kingdom Pseudomonadati; phylum Pseudomonadota; class Betaproteobacteria; order Burkholderiales; family Oxalobacteraceae; genus Janthinobacterium; species Janthinobacterium sp. 78. The sequence goes on from NZ_QENT01000001.1 coordinate 3,292,428, forward strand.
AAGCGCGTGGATGGTCCCGTGCAGACGTTTGACGCGAATGGCAAGCTGAGTACCAGTTTTGTGCTGCGCGAGGGACGCATGGAAGGCGAATTGCTCACGTATTTCTCGGATGGAAAAGTAGCGGGCCGCACGCAAGTGAGCAAGGGCAAGTTCAATGGCAGCAGCGCGGAGTACTATCCCGATGGCGCCGTGCGCGCCAGCATGACGCTGGTCAACGACCTGCCGGTCGGTGAAGCGCTGGAGTTCTATCCGGACGGCAAGGTGCAAAGCCGCCAGCAGTATGGCGACAAAGGTGGGCTGCTGAGTATCCAGCGCTACAGCCCGCAGGGCGTGCTGGTGCTGGAACGACGCTGGGATGCGCAATTGCGCGAGCAGGGCACGTCGCGCTCGTGGTACGAAAGCGGCAAGCCCGAGCAAGCCATCGACTATGTGAACGACCGGCGCGACGGCTGGAGCCGCAGCTGGCGCGAGGATGGCAGCCTGAAGAATGAATGCCGGTATGTTGCCGGCAAGGCACAGGGTGACTGCGGCGAAGCGCCGCCAGCGCCGGAACTGCAGCGCAAGGAGCAGGCATGGCGCGCACTTTGAAACATTTGTTTGGCGCCATGCTGCTGTTGCCGGCGCTGGCCCACGCCGAGATTGAGCAGCGGCAAATAGTCACCGCGATCAAGGCGACGCCCGACGGCGATGTGCTGACCCTCGCCAGCGACAGCGGCTGCGGCGGCAGGCAGGTGCTGATGAATGCCGTTTCCGTACGCCTGGATGAAGATCAGTATGTTGCCATGAAGCAGCAATTGGCTCCCTTGATCCGCGACAAGACGCCCTTGCTGATGCGTATCCAATCCTGTCCCGCGCCAGGCGGTGCTGGCGCGTTCAGCATGCCCGAAGTTGGCAAGCTGGGCGGATGCGAGCCGCAAGCCTGTGCCGACGGCAAGGCGCGCCTGTACCTGAATCACAATCTGACGCGCGGCGAAATCAAGGAACAGGCGCGCTATGCGCTGCTCCTGCCGCTGCCGCCAGGCAAGACGCCGGGCACCTGGCAAGTCGAGATCTATCACGTGCGCGAAGGCGAGCCGAAGCGGCTGATCGGCCAGGTCAACGATCCCGATTACCTGCGCGGCAAGCTGGTGGGCAACTACAGCATGTATTACCCGCATGGACAAGTCGAGATGCAGGTGGCGCGCGAGGGACGCAGCTTGCAGGAGGGAGTGCAGACCCTATATCACCCGGACGGCAAGGTTTCCATGCGCAACACGTGGCGCAATGGCGTGCAGGACGGGGAAGAAAAGACCTACCACCAGAATGGCAAGCTGATCGAGTCGCGCACCTACCGCAACGGCGCCCCCGCCGATGGCCTGGTGGAAACCTTCGACCAGGATGGCAAGCTGCGCACGCGCATGACCCAGGTCAAGGGCCAGCCGGAGGGCGAACTGCTGCTGTTTTATCCCGACGGCACCGTGGAAAGCCGCAGCCTGTATGTGAACGGCATCCAGACTGGCCCCAGCACCGGCTATTTCCCGGATGGCAAGGTGCAGCGCACTGCCAACTACGTTGACGGCAAGCCTGCGGGCGACAGCGTCGAATATTATCCTGACGGCAAGGTCGCCAGCAAGCGCACACACAGCGGCCACTTTGTATTGCGCAGCGAACAGCGCTTCAGCCGGGCCGGCGTATTGATCGTGCACAAACAGTGGAACGCAGGCGGGCGCGAGGAGGGCGCATTGCGTTCCTGGTATGCCGATGGCAAGCCGAGGCAGCTGATCGAATATGTCGATGGCGAACGTCAGGGCTGGACGCGGCACTGGCGCGCGGATGGCGGGCTGGAGAGCGAATGCCGCTATGTGGCCGATGTGGCGCAGGGGGAATGTACCGGGGCGTCTGGCAGGATGTCGTACACGGAAGATGGGATTGAGTTTGAGATGCCGGAGCTTTGAACGTATAAAGTGTATTTCAACAGCGCTAGAGCAGTTTGAGAATGACGGTATTTATCTAAGTGGTTGCATATTTACTACATAAGTTCAGTCAATTGGCTCTATTTGTAGTGGAAAGAAAGGCTTTATCTCTTGCCTATTGGAATAGGGCTATAGTCATCGTACCAAAAAATATAGCCTCAAGGAAACGGCAATCTTTTTTGCGGGCGCAACGACACGCCACTATGCCGGAACTTGAAAGAAGTAAATGATCAAATACTTAGCGATATCAATGGTGCTCTTCACCAGCATTGCTAATGCCCAAGTGCATGTAAATGGGTATACGAAGAAAGATGGAACGTACGTGGCGCCGCACCAAAGAACGGCACCTGACAGTACCATTTCGAATAACTACAGCACACAGGGCAATGTCAATCCCTACACCGGGAAGGCTGGAACTGTTCCGAATCAAGCAGATAGTTCGTACGGATATCAGCCTCAGGCAAAGCCAGCTCCACGCCAGGAAATTCAACCACTACAACCTCTGCCATCGTTTCAACCAACGCAGCCACCGCCACAGCCATCTATATGGGGCACGCAAAAATAAAAGGGTGTTCTGACGAGTTGCCGGGGAGTATGCCAGTGAGGCATCTCCCCGATCACGAATAAGTTTACCGGTGCGGTGGCGTCAACACGCTGGCGATGGCCTTTGGCAACGTTTCCGGATAGTCGCGGCTGAAGTGCAGGCCGCGGCTTTCGCGGCGGGACAAGGCGCTGTTGACGATCATCGAGGCCACGTCGACCAGGTTGCGCAGTTCCAGCAAGTCGTGCGTGATGCGGAAGTTGCGGTAGTACTCGTCGATTTCTTCCTTCAAGAGGGCAATGCGGTGCTGGGCCCGTTCCAGGCGCTTGGTGGTGCGCACGATGCCCACGTAATTCCACATGAAGCGGCGCAGCTCGTCCCAGTTGTGGGAAATCACCACCTCTTCATCCGCATCGGTGACGCGGCTTTCATCCCAGTCGGGCAGGTACGGCGTGCCCAGCTTTTCCTTGCTTTCGATGTCCTGCGCGCAGGCGCGGCCGATGACGATGCATTCCAGCAAGGAATTGCTCGCCAGGCGGTTCGCGCCATGCAGACCCGTGCACGCCGTTTCGCCCACCGCATACAGGCCAGGCAAGTCGGCGCGGCCCGCCAAGTCCGTCACGACGCCGCCGCACGTGTAGTGGGCGGCCGGCACGATGGGGATAGGCTGCTTGGTGATGTCGATGCCCAGTTCCAGACAGCGCGCGTAGATGGTGGGGAAGTGCTCGATGAGGAATGCGGCCGGCTTGTGGCTGATGTCCAGGTGCACGTAGTCGAGGCCCCGCTTCTTGATCTCGAAGTCGATGGCGCGCGCCACTACGTCGCGCGGCGCCAGTTCGGCCCGCTCATCGTGGGCCAGCATGAAGCGCGTGCCGGCTGCCGCGCCCGCTTCAGGCGGCAGTTTCAGCAAGCCACCTTCGCCACGGATGGCTTCGGTGATCAGGAAGGACTTGGCATACGGGTGGTACAGGCAAGTCGGGTGGAACTGGATGAATTCCATGTTCGACACGCGGCAGCCGGCGCGCCAGGCCATGGCGATGCCGTCGCCGCTGGCCGTGTCCGGGTTGGTGGTATATAAATACACCTTGCCGGCGCCGCCCGTGGCCAGCACGGTGTGCTCGGCGGCAAAGGTCAGTACTTTACCGGTTTGCTCATCTTGCACGTACAGGCCGTGGCAATGCGGTTGCGCGTTGCGCTGGGTCGGCTTCATGCCCAGCTTGTCCGAGGTGATCAGGTCGATGGCGCAATGGTGTTCGAACAGGCTGATGTTCGGGTGGGCGCGCACCTTTTCTTCCAGGGTCACTTGCACGGCGTGCCCGGTGGCGTCGGCCGCGTGGATGATGCGGCGCTGGCTGTGGCCGCCTTCGCGGGTCAAATGAAAACCGAGCTCGGCCGTAGCGTCGCGCGTAAATGGCACGCCTTGCTCGATCAGCCACTCGATGGCTTCGCGGCCGTGCTCGACGATGTAGCGCGTGGCGCTCTCGTCGCACAGGCCGCCGCCGGCGATCAGGGTGTCTTCGATGTGCTGCTGGTGGCTGTCGCCCGAGTCCAGCACGGCCGCGATCCCGCCCTGCGCCCAGTTGCTGGCGCCATCGAGCAGCGCGCGTTTGGAAATGATCGCGACAGTGCGCGTCTCAGCTAAATGCAGTGCAACCGATAAACCCGCCAGGCCACTGCCGACAATCGCTACATCAAATTTCATGACATTCATCTCTTTTAGGGGAAGCATACTATATGCCATTTCCCCTCATTCGGTAATGTGTTGAGATAAATTATGCAAGCGAAAGATAGCTGGGGCCGTAGCTTGTGGCGCATCAATGTCTTCGCGGAACAGTTCGCCATCATGGCAAGACCGGTGGCAGACCGCCTTGTGCGCGGCGCGCTGCCTTTGCCGCAGGAGGCCTCCATGATCCGCATCTTCAGCCATTATGTCTCGAAAACAGCGTTTATATTGCTGTTGCTGGAAATCCTGATCCTGCTGCTGTCGGCCACCCTGACCTCAATGCTGTGGCTGGCGGACGGCAGCCGCGTGCTGCGCGTGGGCGAGATTTACCTGTCGTCGACGATCTTTGCGCTGGTCATCGTGCTGAGCATGAGCGCGCTGGGTATGTACCAGCACCGCTCGCGCGAAGACATCCGCAACACGCTATTGCGCATCCTGCCGTCGTTCGCGCTGGGCTTTGCCGTGCTCAGCGTCTTGATCCGTTTCGTCCCATCCCTGCATTTCGGGCGCGGCAGCGTGCTGATCTTCGGCCTGGGCGCCATCGGCGTGCTGCTGGCGCGCCTGGTGGTGTTCAAATCCGCGCAGTCGGCGCTGATGGAAGGCCGGCTGATCCTGGTGGGTGGCGGGGCGCTGGCGCGCGAGTGCATGGACTTGGCTGCGAGCAAGATCGGTTTCCACCAGTTTACCGTCGTCGGCTGCATCGATGTGGCGGGAGAACAATGCTGCGTGCCGGCCTCGGCCTTGCTGCCGGCCGAACCGTCGCTGCTGGCCATGGCCCAGCGCCATGCCGCGCATGAGATCGTTGTCTCCGTCAGCGACCGGCGCAATGGCGCGTTTCCTGCCAAGCAACTACTGGAATGCGCGCTGGGCGGCGTCAAGGTCATCGATGCGGCCACGTTTTTCGAGCGCGAAGCGTGCCAGATCCGCATCGATTCCTTGCAACCGAGCTATCTGATCTATGGCGGCGGCTTCGACCAGAGTTTTTTCCGCGCTAGCTCGAAGCGGATGTTCGACCTGGCTGCCAGCTGGGTCATCTGCCTGGCGGCGCTGCCCGTGATGCTGGTGACGGCCCTGTGCATCCGCCTGGAAGACGGCGGCCCCGTGTTTTACCAGCAAGAAAGGGTGGGGCGCGACGGCTTGCCCTTCAATGTGCTGAAATTTCGCAGCATGCGCTGCGATGCGGAGCGCGACGGCAAGCCCATCTGGGCGCAGACCAACGATGCGCGCATCACGCGCGTGGGTAACGTCATTCGCAAGCTGCGCATCGACGAGTTGCCGCAGATGCTCAATGTGTTTCGTGGCGAAATGAGTTTTGTGGGGCCACGCCCCGAGCGCGCCTATTTTGTCGAGCAACTCAAGCAGCAGGTGCCGTACTACAACATCCGTCACAGCATCAAGCCGGGTATCACGGGCCTGGCGCAGGTGCGCTACCAGTATGGCGCCTCCGTCGACGATGCCGTCAAGAAGCTGCAATATGATTTGTATTATGTAAAAAATAACAGCCTGTTCCTCGACTTGCTGATCCTGCTCGATACGGTGCAGGTGGTGCTGTTTGGCAAGGGCAGCCGATGATGCGGTCGCAGTCAGACTGGCTGGCGGCGGCCGACGCGGCGGCGCTCAGCCATGGCCTGGCGTCGCTGGCCTTCTTCGTGCTGGCACTGCTGCTCATCAGCAACTGGCGTGCGCGGCAAAATGTGCGCGCCTTGCTGGTCGCGTGCCTGGCGACGGGTGGCTGGGCCACGGGCACGGTGGTGCTGGTGCTGCTGGGGCAGCGCATCGCGCTGGCCGGCGATGCGCTGGAACTGCTGCGCACCCTGGCCTGGCTGGTGTTTTTGCTGCTGCTGATCGAACCGTCGCGTCCGCGCTTGCGCCTGGTGCTGGCGGGCATCGTCCTCACGGCGCTGGCGCCCGCATTGTCCGCGCTGGCCTCGTCGTGGCTGGAGTTGCCTTTGCCGGCGCGCATCATCGCCAGCGTCAGCCGTTTGCTGCTGGCCGTGCTGGGCATGTTGCTGGTGGAACAGTGGTACCGCAACACGCCGCCCCTGAAACGCTGGGGCATCAAGTTCGCCTGCCTGGGCGTGGGCGGCTTGTTTGCCTACGATTTTTATCTGTACAGCGATGCCTTGCTGTTTCGCGCGATCAACGACGACATCTGGGCCGCGCGCGGCATCGTCGACGCCCTGTGCGCGCCGCTGCTGGCCGTGTCGGCGGCGCGCAATCCCGGCTGGGCGCTGGGCCTGTCCGTCTCGCGCCAGATGCTGTACCGCTCGGCCGCCTTGCTGGGTTCGGCCATCTACCTGCTGGCCATGGCGGCCAGCGCCTATTATTTGCGCTATTTCGGCGGCACCTGGGGCTCCTTGATGCAGATGGCTTACCTGGGCGGGGCGGCCCTGTTGCTGGCGGGCGTGCTGTTTTCCGGCAGCTTGCGCGCCAAGCTCAAGGTCACTATCAATAAACATTTTTACAATGCCATCTTCGATTACCGCGAAGAATGGCTGAGATTTACCCGCGCCTTGTCCGAAGATGGACCGGCCCTGGGCGAACGCACGATACAGGCCATGGCGCAGCTGGTGGAAAGCCGTGCCGGCGCGCTGTGGATCTTGCGCGAGCAGGGGCAGTTTGCCCCGGCCGCCAGCTGGAACTGGCCACCGAGCACGTGGAGCGAGCCGGCGTCCGGCGCCCTGTGCCAATTCCTGGAGGCAAGACTATGGGTGATCGACGTGCCCGACTGCCAGCAAAACCCGCTCCAGTACGGTGGTTTGCAGTTGCCGCCGGCACTGCTGGCGCTGCCCGACGTGTGGCTGCTGGTGCCCCTGATGCTGCATGGCCAGCTGTTCGCCTTTGTCGCACTGGCGCGGCCCCGCACGCGTATCGGCCTGAACTGGGAAATCCGCGACGTGCTGAAAATTGCCGGCAGCCAGGCCGCCAGCTACCTGGCGCACCGCGAATCGCTCGATACCCTGACGGTGGCGCGCCAGTTCGACTCGTTCAACCGCATGTCCACCTTTATCGTGCACGACCTCAAAAACCTGGTGTTCCAGCTGTCCTTGCTATTAAGCAATGCGGAAAAGCACCGCGCCAATCCCGCCTTCCAGGAAGACATGCTGGGTACGTTAGAGCATTCCGTGCAGAAAATGAAGACCTTGCTGCAAAAGCTGGCGCGCGGCGAGGCGCCGGAAGCGCCAGCGCCGCTGCAGCTCGACGGCTTGCTGCGCCAGGCCGTGGCCGCCAAGGCCAGCCTGGCGCCGGCGCCCAGGCTGGAAATCGTCGATGGCGAGCTGACGGTGCTGGCCAACCGCGCGCGCCTGGAAAGAGTGCTCGGTCATTTGATCCAGAACGCCATCGAGGCGACGGCCAGTGATGGCACGGTGGACGTGCGGCTGCGGCGCGTACAGCATACGGCCGTGGTCGAACTCGACGATACGGGGCAGGGCATGAGCGAGCAATTCATCCGCGAGCGCCTGTTCAAGCCGTTTGACACGACGAAGACGGCGGGCATGGGCATCGGCGTGTTCGAAAGCCGCGAATACCTGCGCGAAGTGGGCGGCAGCCTGGAAGTGCGCAGCGAGCCGCAAGTGGGCACGACGTTTCGCGTGATCCTGCCGCTGCATGCGGCCTAGCAAAGGAGTGCCATGGGCAAACAGAAATTGCTGGTCATCGAAGACGATCCCGGCCTGCAAAAGCAGCTGCACTGGAGTTTTGACGGCTATGACGTCTTGCTGGCGGGCGAGCGCGAAACGGCGCTGGCGCTGGTGCGGCGCCACCAGCCGGCCGTGGTGACGATGGACCTGGGCTTGCCGCCCGACCCGGACGGCGCCACGGAAGGCCTGGCCACCCTGCAGCAGATCCTCGCGCTGGCGCCGGACACGAAAGTCATCATCCTCTCGGGCAACCAGGAACGCGCGCATGCCTTGAAAGCGATTGCCCTGGGCGCCTATGATTTCCATCAGAAACCGTTTGACGCCGACATGCTGGGCCTGGTCATCGCCCGCGCGTTTTATTTGCACGCGATGCAGCAGGAAAACCGCCGCATGCTGCAGACGCAGGCGGACTCGCCCTTGGCGGGTATCGTCAGCCGCGACCCCGGCATGCTGAAACTGTGCCGCAGCGTGGAAAAAGTGGCGCCCTCGTCAGCCAGCGTGATGCTGCTGGGCGACTCGGGCAGCGGCAAGGAGCTCATTGCGCGGGGCTTGCATGCGCTATCGAGTCGTCATGCACAGCGTTTCGTCGCCATCAACTGCGCGGCGATTCCCGAAAACCTGCTGGAAAGCGAGCTCTTCGGCTATGAACGGGGGGCATTTACGGGCGCGGCGCGGCAAACCCTGGGCAAGATCGAGCTGGCCCACGGCGGCACTTTCTTTCTCGACGAGGTCGGCGACATGCCGATGGCCTTGCAGGCGAAACTGCTGCGCTTCTTGCAGGAACGGGTCATCGAAAGGGTGGGCGGGCGCACCGAGATCGCCGTCGACGTGCGCATCGTCTGCGCCACGCACCAGGATTTGAAGGTGCTGGCGGAACAGGGACGTTTCCGCGAAGACCTGTTTTACCGGCTCAGCGAAATCGTCTTGCGCATTCCGCCGCTGCGCGAGCGGGCCGGCGATGCGGCCTTGCTGGCCCACCATTTCAAGAACAAGTTCTGCGCCAGCGAAGGACGCAGCAACCTGCATTTCAGCGCCGGCGCGCTGCAACTGATCGAAAGCCATGGCTGGCCCGGCAATGTGCGCGAGGTGGAAAACTGCATCAGGCGCGCCGTCATCATGAGCGACGGGCCGCAAATCGCCGCCGACGACCTGGGTTTGCCCGCCAGCGCCCAGGCGACGCCCGTGGACGAGGCCATCAACCTGCGCCAGGCCCGCGAAGCGGCCGAATACAAGGTGATGGTGCGCGCACTGGCGCGGGCCGACGGCAATATCGCCAAGGCGGCCGAACTGCTGGGCGTGAGCCGGCCCACCCTGTACGACCTGATGGGGCATCACGGCATCAAGTAGGCAGCTGTGCGTGTATTAAAAATCAATATTGTGTATGGCGTCGCACATACGCGGCGGCGCCGGCGCGGCATGCTTCCCTCAGCAACTTAATCAAGTCAACAGGGAGAATTCCATGCAAGCTACACAACTGTCCGCGTCGGACCTGAACAATCCTGGCGTGTCCTGGGGCGCCGTGCTGGCGGGCGCCGCCGCGGCCGCCGCCTTGTCTTTCATCCTGCTGATCCTCGGCGTGGGCCTGGGCCTGTCGTCCGTGTCGCCGTGGTCGTTCAATGCGACGGCCATCGGCGTGTCGACCATCGCCTGGCTGGCCTTCATGCAGCTGGCCGCGTCCGGCATCGGCGGCTACATGGCGGGCCGGCTGCGCGTGAAATGGAGTTCCATCCACACGGATGAGGTGCATTTCCGCGATACGGCGCACGGCTTGCTGGCCTGGGCCGTGGCCACCCTGATCACCGTGGCCGTGCTGGCCGGCGGCACGCGCGCCGTGCTCAGCGGTGCCATCGATGCGGGCAGCGGCGTGGCGGCGGCAGTATCCCCGGCCGCAGCGGCTGGCGCCAAGGCGGGCGAGGGCAGCACCAATCCGCTCGATTATTTCTCGGACATGCTGTTGCGCGCCGCACCAGCGGCTGGCACGGGCTCGGCGGGCGGTACGGTCGCCGACCAGCGCGTGGAAATCGGCAAGATCTTTGCCACGGGTCTGTCCACGGGCAGCCTGGCCGCCGATGACCGCAGCTACCTGGGCCAGGTCGTGGCCAGCCGCACGGGCTTGACGCAGGCTGAAGCGGAAGCGCGGGTCGACGCCGTCTACGCCCGCGCCGCCAAGGCCGCCGCCGATGCCAAGGCGAAAGCACAGCAGGCGGCCGACGCGGCCCGCAAGGCCGGTGCCCATACGGCGTTGTGGATGTTCGTCGCCTTGCTGCTCGGTGCGTTCGTCGCCAGCCTGGCGGCAACGTTCGGCGGCCGCCAGCGCGACCATGAGCGCGTGCTGCGCCACGTGACCATTTAAATCCCCCATTCAATTTAGGAGACTGCCATGCGTTCCATCCTCTTGCTGCTTCTGGGCATTCCATTGCCCATCGTCATACTGATCGCCCTGTTCGTGCATTAATAAGACGTTGACGTAAAAAAACGGCGCCCGCCGCAAGCCGGGCGCCGTTTGTGTTGAAGCAGGCGCATGTGTAAGATGGCGCCATCTTTCCACCGAGACTATCCATGAATGTGACCGCCATCCGTCCCTTGCTGAAAACCGCCGCCATCGCTGCTTTTGCGTGCACCATGCTGGCCTCGTGTTCCACCCTGATCGGCCCGCGCGACGTGAATGTGTCGCTGAGCAAGATGCAGCAAGGCTTGGAGCGCCGCTTTCCCATCGACAAGCGTGTGCTGTCCGTGCTGGACGTCAAGCTGACGCATCCGCAGTTGTCGCTGCAGCCCGAGCGCGAAAGAGTCGCCCTCAGCGTCGATGCCAGCGTCTTGCCGCCGTTCATACGCCAGAGCTGGCGCGGCAGCCTGGCCATGTCGGGCCGGCTGGTGCTCGACGCCCGGCGCAACGCCGTTTACCTGAGCGAAGCGAGCGTGGACAAGGTCAGCATCGAGGGCATGGACGAGTCGCAGCAGCGCCAGTTTGCCAAGGTGGCCAGCCTGGTGGCCGACCAGCTCATGCATGAAACGCCGATCTACACCTTCAAGCCCGACGAATTGCGTTATGCGGGCGTGCAATTCGTGCCGACGCAGATCAGGACCACGGGCAACGGGCTGACGGTGACGTTCGAGCCGGTGAAGTAGCCTAGGCCTGGAACGCGGGCGAGCTGATTTGCGTGGCCGTGTTATTGCGCGGCGTCGCCTCTTCATGGAACAGGTCCGCCAGGTATTCGCACAGCGCATCGGCTTCAATATCGTCCGGAATAATGAAATCGGCGGGGCGGCGCTTGCCTTCCGCACCGAGATAGAATGCGCGCCATGCTCCCGGATTTCCCCGGACGGCAATCAACGTGCCGAAAATATTGAATCTGCATTCCTGCATCAAGCTGCTCCATTACCTTGCTCAGTCTTGAGTATATATTGTGCTATAGTAATATTTACTTATATAGTAACATTTACTGATCCAGGGGGCGGGCGATGGTGAATATCAGCACGGCGGGAATCCAGCCCGGGGCACTGTCTGCCGCGGCAGGCGGCAAGGTGTCATCTGACAAGGCAGCATCGGACAAGGCCCAGACAACCCAGGCGCCAGCCAGCGTCGGCACCGTGGCCGACGAGGTCGTGATCTCGACCCTGGCCGGGCGTTTGTCGGCGGCGTCGACGGCTACCAGCGCCACCATCCGGGGCTACGACCACGCCACGCTGGGTGCGTGGGTGAATGACAATACCACCGACATCCTGTATCCGCTGGACACCGAACACAAGGCGGCGGCCGCCAAACAGGTGCCGCAACCGAATGACGCGGCAGCGGCAAAGTCGGCTGCTGCAGCGACGGCGTTTGTCGACAGGAAGGGCCCCAATCCGTTTGCGGGCTTGTCGCGCGAACAATTGTCCACCATTTCGAACGATGACAGCGGCACATTCACCATCAACGAGCGGCGCGCCGCCTTTACGCAGGCGTATCAGGAAGAAGAAGCCTGGCGCATCCAGGTCGTGGCGCAAGCCATGCAGGAATACAATACCACCGGCAAGATGACCAATTTCTTCAAGTCGGTGCTGGGGCATTTCAATACATTGCCGCAGCTGGAACAGTCGCAATATCCCGCTGATTATGCGAGCGACCTGGAAGGCAAGATCAAGCTCGATTTTAATTATTTCAACCACGCGGCCGGCGATGGCGGGCCAACGCCGGGTTCGCTTGCGGATCTGCTGAAAAAGCAGGATAAAAAAGGCCTGGATCTGTTCGATCTGCTGATCCGCTAATCCTTGGAATTGTTCAACTGTCATTGTTGCCCGCTGGCAGGCCGACTATAATCCGGCCTTCCATGCCTGGACACAGCATGTTCTCCAACATGAAGTTAAAACAATTAAAGGAATCTTCGTGAAACGTTCACTCATCAGCGCGGCCTGCTGCGCCTTGCTCGCCTTTTCGTCGCCGTCGCTGTACGCCCAAGCCACCAATGCTACCGCGCCCGTCTCCGGCATCGACCTGAAAACCCTGGACCCTGCGGTCAGCCCCCGGGATGATTTCTACGGTTACGTCAACGGCGTCTGGACCCGCAATACGGATATCCCGGCCGACAAATCCGTCTGGGGCACATATATCGAATTGCGCGAAATCGCCCAGGGCCAGTTGCGCGGCCTGATCGATGCTACCGTCAAGAACCCCGGCAAGCCCGGCAGCGAGGCGCACAAGATCGCCGACCTGTACACGAGCTTCATGAATGACAAGGCGCGCAATGCGGCCGGCTTCAAGCCGCTGCACGCCGAACTGACCCGCGTCGCCGCCGTGAAGGACAAGAAAGACTTGCCGGCGCTGTTCGCCTACCTGCAGGGCAATGGCGTCGCCACGCCGTTTTCCGCCTATGTGGCGCCCGATGCGCAAGACCCGGAGCAGTACACGGTCAACATCAGCCAGTCCGGCCTGGGCTTACCTGACCGCGATTACTACCTGAAGGAGGACGACGCCAAGCTGCAAGCCGTGCGCGCCAAATACCTCAAGCATATCGAAACCATGCTGGCCATGAGCGGTGACAAAGCCGCTGCCGAGCACGCGGCGCAGATCCTCGACATCGAAACGCGTTTGGCGGCAGTGCAGTGGACGCGCGTGCAGATGCGCGACCCCGTCAAATCGTACAACCGCGTCGATTTCGACAAATTTACGGCACTGGCGCCGGCCTTCGACTGGAACGCCTATTTTGCCGCCGCCGGCCTGGCGCCGAAAGCCTCGTCGGCCGTGGTGCGCCAGCCCAGCTTCATGACAGGGTTTTCCGAGACCGTGGCCGCCGTGCCGCTGGCATCGTGGAAGAGCTATCTGAACTGGCGCATCATCGAAAGCTATGCATCTAACCTGGACAGCGCCACAGTCAAGGAGCGCTTCGCCTTCGACGGCACGGTGCTGCGCGGCGTGCCGCAAAGCGAACCGCAGTGGCAACTGGCGCTGCGCTTCACGGATGGCGCCATCAGCGACGCCGTCGGCAAGCGCTACGTGCAAATGTATCTGCCGCCGGAAACGAAGCCACGCGTGATGGCCATGTTCGACAATTTCGTCGCCTCGTTCAAGGATGGCATCGAGCAGCTCGACTGGATGGGCCCGGAAACCAAGAAGGAAGCCCAGCTCAAGCTGGCAGCCTTGAAGCCGAAGATCGCCTACCCGGACAAATGGCGCGACTACAGCAGCATGCAGACGCGGCCGAACGACCTGATCGCCAACGTGCGCGCCGCGCGCGCCTGGAGCCGCCAGCAAAACCTGGGCAAGCTGGGCAAACCGGTGGACCGCGACGAATGGTCGATGACGCCGCAAACCGTCAACGCCAGCTACAGCCCGGCCCTGAATGCCATCACGATCCCGGCCGCGATTTTGCAGCCGCCATTTTTCAACGTGAAAGCGGAAGATGCCGTCAATTATGGCTTGCTGGGCATCACTTTCGGCCATGAAATCAGCCATGCCTTCGACGATTCCGGCAGCCAGTACGATGCCAAGGGCCGTTTGCGCAACTGGTGGACGGCCGAGGACCGCACTGCCTTCAAGGCGCTGGCCGCCGGCCTCGTCAAGCAATACGGCGCCTACAGCCCCGTGCCTGGCTACCATATCAATGGCGAACTGACCCTGGGTGAAAACATCGGCGACAATTCCGGTCTGTCGATCACCTACAAGGCGTATCAGCGTTCCTTGCACGGCAAGCCGTCGCCAGTCATCGATGGTTTGACGGGCGAACAGCGGCTGTACATCGGCTTTGCGCAGAAGTGGCGCGCCAAACTGCGTCCGGAAGCGGCGATTGCGCAGATCAAGAGCGACCCGCATTCGCCGGGCGAATTCCGCGCCAAGGGAACCGTGAAAAACCAGCCCGGCTTTTACGAAGCGTTCGGCATCAAGCCGGGCGACCCGATGTATCTGCCGCCCGAGCAGCGCGTGATCATGTGGTAAGCATGGTCAGGTAAGCAGGCAAGCGCGCCGGGGACTATTCCTTGGCGTGGTTGAGGGTGTACCTGGGCAGTTCGACCGTCAGGTCTTCCTGTGCCAGGCGCGCCTGGCACGACAGGCGCGAGTGGCGCTGCAAGCCCCAGGCCTGGTCGAGCATGTCTTCTTCATTGTCGCCCAGTTCATTGAGCGAGTCGAAACCCTGCAGCACGACCACGTGGCAGGTGGAACAGGCGCCCACCTGGCCGCAGGCATGTTCTATATCTATTTTATTGCGCTGCAACGCGTCGCAAATACTCATTTTCTCTGGCGCGTCGAACACGGCGCCGTCGGGGGCCAGCTCGGGATGGGGCAGGACGGTGATTTTTGGCATGCGGGATTCTCCTTGAGTTCCTTGAATACCGTTACCTTGGACCTTCCCGCCTTGGCAAGGTCAAGCCCCTGCGCAATCCTGCGCGGTGATGCACTCGTCCAGATGCGCGAGCAATTGCAGGAACACGCGTTTATCGGCGTAGTGATTCATCGTGTTACTCAGCAATACATCGCTGGCGGTTGCCGCCACGGCGATCCTGGCCGCTGCGCAGGCCGCATGCAGGTGCGCGCAATCGAGTTCCAGCAGCGCCGTAGCGACACCCTCGCGCGTGAAATCGTAGGCATCCATGCCGCAACAGCCGGCGTCGCAATGCGTTTCCAGGCGGCAGATCAGCGGCCATAGCCCATCGAGCAGGGCATCAATGTCGGTGGCCTGGTCATAGCGGCCGTCAAGACTGATGAATTCGATCCATGCATCGTCGCCGATCTGGATATCATACTGGCGGTCGCGTTCGGTCATTTTCTAAAATTTTCCTGGTCAGTGGCATCGCATGACAAAAAAACCGCCCGAAGGCGGTTTGATCAAACAGGCAAGGACTGTTGCTAGATGAAGTAGATCAGCGCGATGACGCCCACGACGAGGGCCACGCGGGTGACCTGGTAGGCCGTCTTGTTCCACGCCTTGAAGCGGCGGCGGTACTGGCCCATGGTCCAGGAAATCTGGAACAGTTTGCTCACGCCGCCCACCTGGTCGCCCAGTTCGTTGGGCGAGGCGGCGGCCGTCATCAGGGTGCGGCCCAGCCAGCGGTTCAGGCCTTGCGCCCAGCGGTAGCGCATCGGGCGTTCGATGTCGCAGAACAGGATGATGCGGTCGCTGTCGGCATCGTTGCGGGCCCAGTGGATATACGTTTCATCGAACATCACGGCCTGGCCGTCGCGCCAGCTGTGGCGTTCGCCATCGACGTCGATGAAGCAGCGGTCGTCGTTCGGCGTCTGCAAGCCCAGGTGGTAGCGCAGGGAACCGGCGAACGGGTCGCGGTGCGGGTTGAGCTTGCCGCCTTGCGGCAGTTCCGCGAACATGGCTGCCTTGATCGAGGGAATCGATTGCAGCAACGCATAGGTTTGCGGACACATTTGCTGTGCCGACGGGTGATTCGCGTCATACCATTTCAGGTAGAAACGCTTCCAGCCATATTTGAAGAAGGAGTTGAAACCCACGTCATTGTTCTTTTCAGCCGCCTTGATCTTTTTCATTTCCTGCATGCGCAGCGCTTCATCGCGGATGATTTGCCAGTTCTGCTGCAGCGGCGCCAGTTCCGGAAATTGATCGACGGAAAGATATGGCGTGGCCGGCACCTTGGAAAAGGTGTGCATGAACAGGTTCAGCGGCGCCATGAACGAGGAGTGATCGAAGATCTGGCGGCGAAACGGCAGGCGTACCTTGCCACGAAAATGAATATGTAAAACAGAAAACACAAAAATGCCCAGCAAGGCCCACTTCATACACAACCTCGTTTTTTAAGAATGGGGCAATTATAACCAGTTAATGTCCGTGCCACCCCGTGCCACGGTGAAGGAAGGATGAAGCAGCGCGTGCGCGCCGGCTGCCCTACAATGGTTTTTTCTCTACACTTATCCAAGGTAATCATGGAAATCTGGCACGCACCGCTCGACCTGGCCACGCTCAACGCCGCCAGCGAGGGCACGGCCATGCGCCACCTGGGCATCGTCTTCACGGCCGTCGGCCCCGACTGGATCGAGGCGAGCATGCCCGTCGACCACCGCACCATGCAGCCATTCAAACTGCTGCATGGCGGCGCTTCCGTCTTGCTGGCCGAAACCCTGGGCAGCATGGCCGCGAATGCCTGCCTGGATAATCGCCGCCATGTCAGCGTGGGGCAGGAAATCAACGCCAACCACGTGCGCGGCGTGCGCGGCGGCCACGTGACGGGGCGCGCCACGCCGATCCACCGGGGCCGAACCAGCCAGGTCTGGGAAATCCGCATCGTCGACGAGGACGGCAAACTGTGCTGCATCTCGCGCATCACCATGGCCGTCATCGACGCTCCTTGACTTGCATCAAAGCATTAAAAGTGAGCGCGTGGAATCATCCATAACGCTGTTCGCTTATAATTCAGTGTGCTGTTGTATGGCGTGGGGTGTCTCCCGCACGCCTGCATTGCCCGACATTAGAAGCTGACTGCCCAAAAAACGCCAGTTAGAAACCCATCCTGCGTCATGCGGGAAAGGCAACACGACGGCGAGCAGATCGCCCGGTTCTAGCGGAACCGGCAAAAATCAACTTTATTACAGGGCAATAACAACAATGATGTCATTCAATCGTTTGACGATAGGCGCGCGCCTGAGCGCAGGCTTCGGGCTGCTGGTGGTACTCATGCTGGTGCTGGCCGCCTTCGCGCTGCTGCGCATCGGCGCCATCTCCGGTGCCATGGATGCGCAAGAAAAAGTGCAACTGGAAAAACTCGACCCCCTGTACGTGGCGCGCGAAGCGCTCGACCAGACCGGCATGGCCGCCCGCAACGCGTATATCTTCCACGACCAGGCCGCCGCTGAAAAAGAGCTGGCCATCCTCGACAGTCAGAAGGCGCTGTACCTGGAAGCGCTGGCCCGGCTGGCGCCAAAGTTTGCCGGCGATGCCCAGTTCGAGAAAGTCAGCGCGGGCCTGAAAACCATGGCGCAGGAATTGCAGCGTCCGCGCCAGTTCCGCGCCACGGGGCAGATGGAGCAGTACGGCACCTTCCTCGTCGAGGAGTGCAGCCCGTTGCGGCGCCAGATCGTCGCCGACATCGACACGGTGCTGAAAAGCGTGCAGCGCGAATCGGAGCAAGCCAGTGTGGCCGCGCGCGCCATCTATGGCCAGTCGCTGCGCTGGATCGGTGTGCTGGCCGCGCTCAGCGTGCTCATTTGCATTGCGGTCGCCACCGTCATCACGCGGGGATTGCTGCGCCAGCTGGGCGGCGAACCCGCGTATGCGGCCTCGATTGCCGGCCGTATCGCGCTCGGTGAACTGGCCATCGACGTGCACACGCGCGATGGCGACGACAGCAGTTTATTGTTCGCCATCAAAACCATGCGCGATAACCTGGCTGCCATCGTCGGCAAGGTGCGCCTCGGTACGGAAAGCATCGCCACGGCCTCTACCGAGATCGCTTCGGGCAACCGCGACCTGTCGCAACGCACGGAGCAGCAGGCCGGTTCGCTGGAAGAAGTGGCCTCGTCGATGGAAGAACTGATCTCCACCGTGCGCCAGAATGCGGACAACGCGCAGCAGGCGAATCATTTGGCGCGTGAAGCGTCGAAGGTGTCGGAGCAGGGCGGCAAGGCCGTAGCCGAAGTGGTGCATACCATGGGCCTGATCAATGCCTCGTCGAACAAGATCGTCGACATCATCGGCGTGATCGACAGCATCGCCTTCCAGACCAACATCCTGGCCTTGAACGCGGCCGTGGAGGCGGCGCGCGCCGGTGAGCAGGGGCGCGGCTTTGCCGTCGTCGCCACCGAGGTGCGCAGCCTGGCACAGCGTTCCGCCGCCGCCGCGCGCGAAATCAAGACCCTGATCGACGATTCCGTCAGCAAGGTGGGTACGGGCACGGTGCTCGTCGAGCAGGCGGGCGCCACCATGCATGAGGTGGTGGCCGGCATTGGCAGGGTGACGGGCATCATGGCCGATATCAGCCACGCCACGCAGGAGCAGGGCGCCGGCATCGAGCAAGTCAACCGCGCCATCGTCGACATGGACCGCGTCACCCAGCAAAACGCGGCCCTGGTGGAACAGGCGGCCGCCGCCGCGCACGAACTGCAACAGCAGGCGGCGCAGCTGGAACAGGAAGTGGGCATTTTCAAACTGGCCCAGCCGGCCAACGGTCCTTTGCGCCTGGCGGCCTGAGGCCAATAGCGCAGCAGCGCGGCGCGCCATGTGCCGCGCGCCAACCGCCGTATTACGCGCTACAATGAGAGCTGGATCACCGCCAGGACTTCTCATGCAAGTGCGCAGCAGCCACGATCTATCCAGCCCGGACGACGACCAAGCGGCGCCGCCCGTGCTGCAGCTGGCCCTTGCCGGACTGGGCTGGGGTTTACTCACCTGCATGCTGTGCTTTGCCATCCTGTTCCTCACCAAATGGCTGTTGCCGCCCGCCTACTGGGGCGCGCACACGGGCCTGGCCAAGTTCAAGCACGAAATGTCGCTGCCCCTGCTGGTGTTCTGGGTCGTCATCTATTCTCCCATCCTGGAAACCTTCCTCGGCCAGCTGCTGCCGCTGGAAATCCTCAAGCGCCTGGGCGCCAGCCGCCAGCTGAGCATTGTCATCGGCGCCCTCCTGTGGGCCATCGTGCATTTCATCAGCGGCGGCTTGCTGCACGCCATCGTCGCGCTGGGCTCGGGCGCCATGTTCAGCTTTGTCTACCTGCGCTACCGTGCTCCCGGCGTGGCTGTTGCCTATGCGACAACGACATTCTCGCGCGCCTGCAACAATATCGCCATCCTCATCGCCGTATTTTATGGCCTCGACGCCTGAGTCCCATCCTTCCTGAGCAAATACGGCACCAGCGCCGCCAGCGCCACGGCCAGCCCCGCCAGGCCGAGCAATAGCTGGCGGAAGGCGGCGTCATAACTGGCGCGCAGCAGCGCTTCGTGGCCGCCCAGCAGTTGTGTTGCTTGCGCGATATCGCCGAGCGCTGCGCGGCTGGCGGCCGCCATCACGGGCAGGTCTGCCGGCAGTTGCTGCGCCAGGGCTGCACCGATCAGGCCGGCCAGCATGGCGCCCGCCAGGGCCAGCGCCACGCCATCGGCGCTGACGCGTACGGTATTGAAGATGCCCGTCGCCATGCCGGCCCGCTCCGTCTCCACCACGTTCAGGGCCATGCCATCCATCAAGCCCCACGGCAAGCCGATACCCACGCCGATCAGCAGCAGGGGGCCGGCCAATGTGCCAGCGTCACCGCCACCGAGCACCTGCGCCAGCCAGGCCAGGCCCGCCGCCGCCAGCAGCAATCCCGCTGCACACACGCTGCTGGCCGTGATCCAGCGCGACAGCAGCGCCGCCAGCATGGGCACGAGCAGCAGCGGCGCGGCCAGGGCGATCATCAAACGGCCCGCCGCCAGCGCGGACATAGCATCGATGCCGATGAAGCGCCCCGGCAGCATGACGATCAGCACGATGAACAGGAAGGCGGGCGAGGCGGCCAGCACTTGCACGGCGATAAAGCGGCGCTGGCGGAACAGCGTTAAATCGAGCAGGGGTTGCGCCGTCCGGCGTTCGATGGCGCCAAAGGCGAGGAACAGCAGCATGGACGCGGCGACGGGCAGCAGCACGGCCCCGCTGCGCCAGCCGTGTTCGGGCACCAGCAGCATGCCCAGGGTCAACAGGCCCAGCGCGGCGCTGAAGCTGAGGGCGCCAGGCCAGTCCAGCCGGCCCCTGCCGCGCGGCGGATCGGCCGGCACGCTGCCCCATACCAGCAGCATGCCGATGGCGCCCAGCACGGCCGTGGCGTAAAAGATGGCGGGCCAGCGGGCCAGCGCCAGCATGGCGCCGGCCGCCAGCGGACCGAAGGCCAGGCCCAGGCCGAACGTCGTGCCCAGCACGCTCATCACGCGGCTGCGCGCCGCGCCGTGGAACAGCGGCGCCAGCGACGACATGGCGGCGGCGAACGCGGCCGCGCCACCGAGGCCCTGCACGAAGCGCAGCGCGGCGATCCATGCCACGGAGGGCGCGTGGGCGATGGCCAGGGTCGCCACGCAAAACAGCGCCAGCCCCGCCAGCCAGACGCGGCGCCGTCCCAGCACGTCCGTCAGGCTGCCGGCCACCATCATGGCGCTGCCATAGCTGAGAATATACGCATTGATGACCCAGTTCAGCGCGGCGGCGCTGCCGTGCAATTCGGCGCCGAGCGCGGGCAGTGCCACGGCCGGGCCCGTGAAGCACAGGGGAATCAGCAAGCCCGTCAGGCAGGCGGCCAGCACTTGCAGGGGGAGTGAAAGAAGTGAAGAGTAGGGCATGGGTGTCGGCTCGGAAAGAAGAAGCGGCGAGTATGGCGCGCCCGGCATTGAAGAAAAATGGGCTAAACTGACGAACATATCGGACAAAAATGTCTTCAATGGAGCGCAAATGGATAGCTTGGGTGGCATCGCCATGTTCGTGCAGGTGGCCGACAGCGGCAGTTTTTCGGCCACGGGCCGGCTGCTGGGATTGTCGTCGTCGGCCGTTGGCAAGAGCGTGGCGCGCATGGAGGCGCGGCTGGGCGCGCGCCTGTTCCAGCGCAGCACGCGGCATTTGGCGCTGACGGCGGAAGGGGAAAAATTCCTGCAGCGCTGCAAGCGCATCCTGGCCGAGGTGGAAGCGGCAGAGCGCGAGCTGGGCGAGTCGGGCGGCGCACCGAGCGGCCGCCTGCGCATCAGCCTGCCACGCTACAGCGGCCTGTTCGAGCCGGCCATCGGCGCCTTCATGCAAGCGTATCCAGCCATCGAACTCGACCTCGATTTCTCCGACGCCATGGTCAATATCGTCAGCGACGGCTTTGACGCCGCCGTACGCACGGGCGACTTGGCCGATTCAAGCTTGATGCGGCGCAAACTATGCACGTTTCGCCGCCTGCTGGTGGCCTCGCCCGCCTATCTGGCGCGCCATGGCTGGCCCGCCGACGGTGCCGCGCTGCTGCGCCACGCGCGCCTGGACTACCGTTTTCCCGCCACGGGCCGCCTGGAACAGTGGCCGCTGTCGGACGAGGCTGTCCAGCCGGCGCCCGGCATGGTCTGCAACAGCGTGGAAATGCGCGTCTTCCTGGCCATGCAGGGGCAGGGCATCGCCTATTTGCCTGCTTTTGCCGTGCAGCGCGAGCTGGCGGCCGGGCAACTGGTCTCGCTGCTGGACGAGCATACGCAGGCGCATACGGCATTCTGGCTGCTGTGGCCGGCCAGCCGCCACCTGCCGCCGCGCTTGCGCGTGTTTATTGATTTCCTGGTGCAGCAGTTACAGGATCGACATTTTGGAGGCTGATGCCTGCGCCTTGGCCACATTGCGCGCCATGGCGGCGCCATAGTGACTATATTAGAGGTGCAAATCCACACACCGGACCAGGGAGACATCATGCACAGCGTACAAAAGATTACCCCATGTTTATGGTTCAACGGCAACGCCGAGGCGGCGGCCCGGTTGTATACGGAAATATTTCCCAATTCGAAGATCGGCCAGATCCTGCGCTATGGCGAGGAAGGCAGGGAAATCCACGGCCAGGCGCCGGGCAGCGTGCTGACGGTGGCGTTCGAACTCGATGGCCAGACGTTTACGGGTTTGAACGGCGGCCCTTTGTTCCAGTTTTCCGAGGCGATCTCGTTCCAGGTCAATTGCGAAACCCAGGACGAGGTCGACCACTACTGGAAGCAGCTGTCTCAGGGCGGGCCGCCGGAAGCGCAGCAATGCGGCTGGCTCAAGGACCAGTTCGGCGTGTCCTGGCAAATCGTGCCCACCCTCATGATCCGCCTGCTGACGGACCCCGATCCCGTCAAGGCCGGGCGGGTGATGAAAGCCATGATGGGCATGAAGAAAATCGACATTGACGAGATCAAGCGGGCGTACGCGGGCTAGAAGCTGGCCCGCAAGGTCAGCTGCGCGTTGCGCGGATCGCCATAGTGGCCGCTGCCGTACAGGCCGTAGCCGCTGTAATAGCGCTTGTCGAAGACATTATTGATATTCAGCACGGCGCTGAGCCGCTTGCTGAACTCGTAGCGCGCCATCAGTCCCGCCACGCCAAAGCTGCCTTCGTCGGCGCGCGCCGGCACATCGTCTGCCAGGACCGTGTGGTAATACGTCCGGCCTTGCCAGTTGAGATTGCCGCCCACGCTCAGGCGGTGCCAGTCGCCGCCCAGGCGGTAGCTGGTCGCCAGCTTGAAGCTGCGTTCGGGGCGCGTCGTATCGATGCGCTGGCCATCCTTGTCGCGCGGGCGGCTGAACGTCGCTCCCGCCTGCACCTGCCAGCCAGGTAGCAATTGGCCGGCCACTTCCAGTTCCACGCCGCGCGTGGTGGTGCCGTCGATGGGCCGGTAGACTTCGCGTTCGTTGGCGTCCGTGCCCACGTAATCGGCCAGGTTGTCTTGCTGGATGTGAAAAATAGCCACGCTGGCGTTCAGCTTGCGCTCGAAAAACTCGCCCTTGATGCCGCTTTCCCAGGACTTGCCCGTGGTGGGCGGCAGCGCCCTGGCATTGGCGTCGCTGACCGATTGCGGCTCGAAGATGCTGGCATAGCTGAGGTAGGCGGAATACGTGCCGTTCAAGTCGTAGACGGCGCCCGCATACGGCACCAGCCGGTGTTTTTCCTTCGCGTCGTCGCGGCCCGTGTCGCCCGAGCCGTAGATCAGCTCGCCCGTGCGTTCATAGCTGTTCAGGCGGCTGCCGACGATCAGCGACAAGCCATCGGCCGGCTTGAAGCGCGCCGCGCCATACGCTGCATATTCCTTGAAGCTGTATTGTTGCGTCTGGCTGACGGCCATGCTCGACGGCAGGGGCACGTTGTTGTTCCAGTGACGGTAATCGATTGCCACATTGCCGCCGCGATAAGCCACGTAGTCGGACTTGCGGTGGCTGGCGTTGACGCCCAGTACCAGTTCATGCTGGCGGCCCAGCCACTGGAACGGTCCCGTGGCGTAGGCATCGAGCGAATTGCTGTCGATGCCATAAGTTTTTGCGCCCCGCTGCACCGTGGCCAGGCCCGTGGCCGGGTCCGGATAGGGGCCCCAGCTGATGATGTTCGCTTGCAACTGGTCCGTATCACCTTTCCAGTGGCTCGCTTCCGCCTTCACCTGCCAGCCATTGTCGAACAGGTGCTCGGCGGCGGCGAAGAGGCGCGTGCTGGTGCTGTCCGCGTGCGTCCAGCGCGCGGCGGGGTTGAAGGCGCGCTCGAAGCGCGTGCGGCTGCCATCCGTGTAGAACAGGGGATTCTGGCCGAAGGACGAACCCTTGGAATCGATTTTCTGGTAGTCGATGCCGGCCAGCACGCGCGTGCGCGGCGTCAGATCGGCCTCGATGACGCCGTAGACCACGCTCTTGTCCTGCTGGTAATAGTCGATGTAGGAGCCGTGATCCTGGTGCGCGGCCACGAGGCGCGCGCGCACGGAGCCGTCCGCATTCAGGGGGCCGGAGACGTCGGCTTCCGCCCGGTAGCGGTCCCAGCTGCCGATGCCCGCCTGCGCATACGCCTGGAACTGGCGCGTGGGTTTCTTGCGCACCAGGTTGACGGCGCCGGCCGGACTGCCGGCGCCGCTCATCAGGCCATTCGCGCCGCGCACCACCTCCACCCGGTCGTAGATGGCCATGTCGCGGATGCCCAGGCCGTTCGAATTGGTGCTGAAATCGAAGGTGGGCACGCCGTCGTACTGGAAACTGTTCAGGCTGAAGCCACGCGCATAGTAGTTGTAGCGCTCCGAATCGTCGTGCGAGACGGTCACGCCCGGCGTCTGCTGCAGCACGTCGGCCAGGCTGAGGACGCCCTGGTCATCCATCTGCTGGCGCGTGATGACGGTCAGCGATTGCGGCGTTTCGCGTGGCGACAGGGTAAAACGCGTGGCCGTGCCGGCCAATGCCGCCGCATACGCGCCGCTGCCTTCCGTTTCCAGCGCGGGTACACCGCCAGCCGTGACCGTGATTTCGGCCAGTTGCTGCGCGCCATCCGCCGCATTCGCCGGCCTGGGCAGCGGGCGCAGGACGAAATCGTTGGGGGCCAGCTGCTGCGCCGCCAGGCCGCTGCCGGCCAGCAGCGCCTCGAGGCCGGCCGCGGCACTGTAGTTGCCGGTCAGGCCGGCCGTGCGCAGGCCGCGCAGCTCGCTCGCTTGGTAGGTGAGCGTCAGGCCCGCCTGGCGCGCCAGCTGTTCCAGCGCCGCATCGAGCGGGCCGGCGGCGATCTGCAGGGAATGGACGGCGCTGGCGTTGCCGGCCAGCGGCTGGTTGTGCTGGGCCAGGACGGGCGCGGTGCCGAGCAGCAGCAGGGCGCCAGTGACGGCGCCGGCCAGGCGGGAGCGGGGGAGATAAGCTTGGGTCATATATCGGTATCATTTGAGTGGTATCAAGCTGTATGCCGTGCGGCCAGCCCGATCCCCTCATCTTTTTTACGCTTTTTTCAGCGTGACCCAGAAACGCGTGCGGTACACGGCCACGATGGGCTGCGTCTGCAGCAGTACGCGCAGGGCCCGCTCGGGATCGTCCAGCTGGAAGACGCCGGAAACGGGCAAGCGGGCGATATCGGCATCGCACAGCAGCAAACCATGCCGGTGGCGCGCCAGTTCGGCCACCAGCTGGCCCAGGGGCATGTCGCGCGCGGCAATCACGCCATCGAGCCAGGCGGCCGGATCGTCATGCGCCGGCTCGCGCCAGATGCGCGCGCCATCCGTCAGCACGCTGTCGCCGGCCTGCACCAGCACGGGCCGCACAGCGCTTGCGGCTGCCTGCAGCTGCACCGCGTGTTCCTGCACGGCCAGGCGCGTCAGCGTGGCATCGGTGCCATCGGCGCCGTCGGCACCAGCCAGGCGGCGCACCGTGAAGCGCGTGCCCAGCGCCAGCATGCGCGCTTCGCCCGTGTCGACGAGAAACGGCCGGCGCTGCGGATCGGCTTGCGTGGTAATGGCAATTTCGCCATGCAGCAAGGTCAGCAGCCGTTGCGCGCCGTCAAAGCGCAGTCTGACGGCCGTGCCCGCATTCAGGTGCAGCAGGCTGCCGTCCGGCAGGCGCACGGCCAGGCGCTGCCCCGTGCCCGTGCGGTAGTCGGCGCGCACGTCGATGGCGAACCAGGTGGCCGTGCCGGCAAAGCCGATGCCGGCCAGTACTTTCAGGGCCTGGCGGCGCTGGCGGCGGCGCGCCAGGCTGGCGTCGAGCGTGGCGCGGCTCGCTTCCGGCGCCAGGCCGGACAATTGAGTGCCGATGCTGGCGATACGCTGCCACGCCTGTTCGTGGTCGGGGTCGGCATCGCGCCAGCGCTGCAGCGAATGCAGCGCATCCGGCGTGGCGCCATGCATCTGCAAGCGCACGGCCCAGGCGATGGCTTGCTCCACGGGGTCATCCGGCAAGGCTGCGGGCGTCACTGGTAAGGTCATTGGAAATATACGCGGTAGCAGGCGCGCCAGGCGCTGGCCAGGTCGCGCTCGACGGTAGCCAGCGAGACATCGAGCCTGGCGGCGATGGCGGGACCCGTCAAGCCGTCCAGCTGGGCCAGCAAAAAGGCTAGTCTGGCGCGCGGTTTGAGGGCGTCGAGCGCCGTATCGAGGCGCACCAGGGTGTCGATGATCAGCAGCTGCGTTTCGGGCGACGGCGCCGTCTGTTCGGGCAAGGCGGCCAGCGCCTGCAGGTAGGCGTATTCCACGTCGCGGCGCCGGTAATGGTCGATCACCAGGCCTTGCGCGATGCGCGTCAGGTAGGCGCGCGGTTCGCGCAGGGCGGGCTGCGGCCGTTCGCGCCGCTGCAGCAGGCGCATGAAGGTGTCGTGCGCCACGTCGGCCGCATCGGCGCCGCAGCCCAGTTTATGCCGCAGCCAGCCCTGCAGCCAGCCGTGGTGGGCGCGGTACAGGGTGGCAAGGTCGGGCGGTGCGGCAGGGTTCATGGCGGCAAGGACGATGAGGGATGATGGTTAACTGAGAATCATTCTCAATTATTGCATCGACTGCCTGCGCTGGCAAGTGCCGCCGCCAGCGGCTGCACCGTTGGCGCGCCCTGTCCAAGAGGGCCGGCATTTGCTATAGTCCCAGCCATCTTTCCACCCGCCCACAGATCCTGCCATGACCACTAGCACCATCACCAGCAGCACCATCGCGCCCCGCACCTTCGGCACACCGCTGTCTTCCACCGCCATCAAAGTCATGCTGCTGGGCTCCGGCGAACTGGGCAAGGAAGTGATCATGTCGCTGCAGCGCCTGGGCGTGGAAGTGATCGCCGTCGACCGCTATCCGAACGCACCGGGCCACCCCGTGGCGCACCGCTCGCACGTGATCGACATGAGCGACGGCGTGGCCCTGGCCGCGCTGATCGACCTGGAAAAGCCGGATCTGATCGTGCCGGAAATCGAAGCCATCGCCACGGAGACCCTGGCGGCACTGGAAGCGGCCGGGCAAATCACCTGCATCCCGAACGCGCGCGCGGCCGTGCTGACGATGAACCGCGAAGGCATCCGCACGCTGGCGGCCGAAACGCTGGGCGTGGCGACCTCGCCATACCGCTTCGCCAGCAGCTTGCAAGAGTTGCAGCTGGCATGCCAGGAAATCGGCTTTCCGTGCGTGGTAAAACCCGTGATGTCCTCGTCGGGCAAGGGCCAGTCCAAGCTCGATGGCGCCGCTGACGTGGACGCGGCGTGGGCGTATGCGGCCAGCGGCAGCCGGGTCGATACGGGCCGCGTGATCGTCGAAGGCTTCATCGACTTCGATTATGAAATCACCTTGCTGACGGTGCGTGCCGTCGGCGCGTCGGGACAGATCGAAACGCAGTTTTGCGAGCCGATCGGCCACTTGCAGGTGCACGGCGACTACGTGGAATCGTGGCAGCCGGCCCGCATGGCTCCGCTGGCCCTCGAGCGTTCGCGCGAGATCGCGCGCAAGGTGACGGATAACCTGGGCGGCCTGGGCCTGTTCGGCGTGGAGCTGTTCGTCAAGGGCGACATGGTGTGGTTCTCGGAAGTGAGCCCGCGTCCGCACGACACGGGCATGGTCACCATGGCCAGCCAGGTGCAGAGCGAATTCGAGCTGCACGCGAAAGCCATCCTCGGTTTGCCCGTCAACGTGGCGCTGCGTTCGCCCGGCGCCTCGGCCGTCATCTACGGTCAGCTGGAAGCGAAAGGCATCGCCTTCGACGGCGTGGCCGACGCCTTGAGCGTGCCGGGCGCGGACTTGCGCCTGTTCGGCAAGCCGGAATCGTTCGCCCGCCGCCGCATGGGTGTGGCGCTGGCCACGGCCGACGATATCGACACGGCCCGCGCGCGCGCCGTGCTGGCCGCGTCGAAAGTCAAGCCGGTGGCGAAGTAATGGCGGGCCTGCCGCTGGCCGACGCCGGCGGCGACGACATCAAGCGCAAGCTGCGCGGCCACATCGCGCGGCGCAACCTGGCCGGTTCCGCCAACGACTGCAAGTGGAACGAGCTGCTGGCCTTCATGCGCGGGCGGACCGACTGGGTGCCGTCGTACCGCTACGGTTCCGTGTCCGGCTACGTCTCGCGCTGGGACACGGAATGGGATTACCACCCGCCGTTCCCGTTCATGGGCGTGGAATGGTTCGACATCGGCCTGACCTCGGAAGAACACGTGGCCATGCTGCTGCCAAAGAAAATCATCGACCATGGCGTATGGATCGTGCCGGAACTGGAACGCATCGGCTTCGATTTCGAGGTGAGGGACCAGGTCGCGCGCATCTGGGGTTATCTGCCCCGTTCCTACGAAGATTTTCCTCCCTCCGACTAATTCAAAGGCCAATCTCATGCCCGACAACGATATCCCCCAAGTACCGCAACCTGACGACGCCGTCGTCGGCAAGGAAGCGGGCGCGCAGATGCTGGCCACGGCCTGCGCCGCGCGCGACGCTTTTTATGCCAGCCTGGGCGCCATGGACGCCGACGTGCTGGCGCCGCTGCTCAATCCCGCCTTCATGGGAGGCCCGCGCTGGCCATCGCTGCGCCAGGCCTGGAGGGTGATTCGCCGTGCCGATTCCATCATCATCGCCAGCGACGGCTTGAGCGACCCGTTTGAAGATGACGACGATGTGTTTGTGCCGCGCGGCCACCTGCTGGAAGTGTGCATCGAAGCGCCGCTGGCCGCCTTCGACGGCGCTCCCGTGCAGGCAACGTGGCTGTTCGACGTGATTTATCAAGTCAGCCAGAACGTGGCCGACCACGGTTCCATCGACTTGCTGCTGCAGCGCCACGGCAGCGTGTCGATGGTGCTGGACGTGCAGGATGCGCCAGCAGGCCTCGAAGACGAAAACGAACAGGTGGGCGTGCTGCTGGTCCAAGGCACAGCCACGCTTCCCCCGTCTTTCGACACGCCATATGGCGAGGTGATGCTGCTGACCGCCACCGTGCTGCAGCCGGCCGAACTGGTGCACATCAGCGCGGCCGCCGACAAGGCGCAGTCGCGGCGCGACCTGGCCGCCGCGCTGGCCGCCTCGCCGACCGGGCATTGGAGCGTGGCCGCGCGGCATAGTGTAATTTTCACTTAAAGTTGGTTTAACTGCAGAAATAATATACATCAATTCAATTCATCCGCCAGATAGGGGCGCAGGGAATTGTTTACATTCCAAGCTCACCGAAAAAACATCATAGTCGTTTCAAATTTTAAAAAGTTTTCAAGAATGCTATTTGAAAGTGGTATAGTGATTTTTAAATTTCACATATTTTCTCCTGAGCATAAAATCTTTCATTTCGCAAAAATATCTTATTTTATTTAGTGGATGGAAATATTTCCAATGATGGAGTAATGCACTGCTTTTACGTGAAGAGTTAAGTATTTATAAATGTTTTCATTTTAAGAATTTTCGTAGCTGCATAATTAATGCGGTTTTAATGCAATGCTTATCGAATAATGTGGGTATTTTTAGATCAATTCCATTTATTTGATATTTAAAAATAATTTCCTATTTTGATGGCGCGTCGAAGTGATGGTTTCGGAATTCTTGCGCGACTTTATTCGTGATTGAAAAATACTTTCCTAGGGGGCGGTAATGCTTGCGCAGCGCAAAGAATTACTTATAAAAAAATTCAGGATATGTCGGAGTTAGATTTTACAAAAAAAATCCTAATGCCGCTGTTTACTTCTTTGGGATATACAGTCAATTATAATGGCGGGGCAAGCGAACGTGGGAAAGATCTCATTTGCAAAAAAGACGGGGAATTTGGAAGTGTAGAATTAACCGTAGTTCAAGTGAAGAAAACTCGACCTAATGCTGTCGCCTCTGATAGTAGAAGTTTATCTGAAATTATCACCCAGCTTCAGCAAGCTTCGGAAGAAAACGTGCCATTGATATCAGGGATTTATCAAAAGCCCAATAAGGTGTATTTTATTACTCCTTTTGAAATAGATGTGCGTGCGTTAGAGTCACGCTTTGCAGCACTAACAGCTCTCTCATTAAAAAATGTGAGAGTTCTTGATGGGCCATTAATTGTCGATTCGCTTCAAAGGCAGTTACCCCATTTGGCTGATACTATCTGCGGTGATGAGTTTGTTATTAAGTCTGGAGCATTGGCCGGGTTATCAAATTCCGATTTGTTAAGTGCTCTAAATTATGCAAATGAAAAAGAAATATCTGACTTTTACTGTGATCTTGATTTTAGTGTTGGCAGAGTAACTAGTAAGTTGTTTTTCGCCCTTAATTTTGCACCGCAAAAAATTCAGCAAAGTATAACAAGGATTCGATGGGGATCTTTGTGTGAGAAATTCAAAATATTTACTAAGGCGACTGGTCGAGAATTAATTGAGCCATCAATTGCTGATATTGAAACTGAATTTGAGAAAAATTGGAAAATTTGGGAGTCTCCGGAGAATCAAGAGTTATTGAGAAGTATTTGGGTAACTGTCGATGAAATTGAAAATCTTCTTAAGTTTATTATTGATGAAGCTGCAGATATTGTTGAGACAGTTTTTTTGTTAAATAGTCCTAATGCTGTGTTTTCAACAAAAAAAATTCGAGATCTTACAGATGATGAGTATTCTCGATTGTTACAGTTACGTTTGGTTCGGAATAGTCTTGAAGGACAACATGCAAATTGGTTTGCAAATACCGAAATAAATTCAGAGAAAATACAGAAAATAGGCGAAATAATTACCGCAGCCGAGTTACATATTGAAGCATTGCGTGATGAGAGCGTTGTTCTAAATGCAATTACAACCACTCGGCTAACAACACTTCTGAAAAATGTTGTACAGCTTAATGATTTATTTAGCCGTCTTGAAATTACCGCAGCTTCGAAAGTTTCGGAGCCAACCTTTAATTTTACAATTGACGGTGGCGTAGTTGCTGGTGCTTTAATTGAGTATAGAAAATGGGTGACTGAAGGGGCCGATAGATTAGCGGTAGGTGGCGAACAGCGAGAAAAGGTCAGGTTGTATTTCTTGAGGTGTCAAGAAATTTTTGAACTTGTGGAATTGGTGCTATCCGAGAAACTGTTTGCCGATGCCGCGGGTGTGGATGATACACAAAAATTTGCAATAGTAGCGGCCGGGCAGCGGATTCATTTGCCGCTAAAAGATGTTTTTGCAACGGGCATACACTGTGCTGTATACGGTGAAGCTGGTGCAGGAAAATCAACAACTTTACACCGATATGCTAGCTCTGCGGCATCAAGTGATAAAGCCGACGAGATAACTCTTTGGATTCCATTAACACGTATCCTACACCGAGATGAATCCTATGATAATGATGAGATTTCTGGGATAAGTAAATTGGAGCGTGCCATATCGAAGTTTTTTGGTGGCGGAGCAGCCATTCATGAAAATGAAGTAATTCCACTGATAAAATCTAAAAAGCGTGCCGTATTTATATTTGATGGGATAGACGAGGTAATAAGGCGATCACCATGGATTATTTCGGCGATACAAGAAGTATGCGTAAAATATAATAATTGCCAAGTTATTGTTTCTGCTCGATCAACTGGAAGTTATCCAGAACTTAGGAATTTCTTAGGCCTTACGCTCTTGCCGTTCAATGACGCACAGGTTTCAAGCTTTGTAAATGGATGGTTCAAAGAAGATGTTGAGATGGCTTGTGATGTAGTCAAACATCTTGCAAAAGTACATAGTGTTGCTGAAATAGTTCGGAATCCTTTACTTGCAACAGTTCTGTGTGTGTTGGCAGAAAATAAAGTTCCTTTGCCGAGTGGCGAACTAGCCATGTACGAGGAAAGAATGAAGCTATTACTCGGACATTATGATATACACAAAAAAACAAGAAGACTTCATAGTCATCATTCTTTGCTCGAGACAACTGCACGCCAAATTGCTTTTCAACTGCATATACAAAATATACGATCAGCTTCAGTTGAATCATTAGAAACATTTGCAATCCGTGGGCTCGATTCCGTAGTGCCAAAGGTAAGTTGTGAGGCAATAAGGAAAGCCGTGAATGAATTAATTGATCCATGTAACATATTGGTTCCAATGACTGATGAGGGCGCTTTTGGATTTGGACATTTACGTTATCAGGAATTTTTGAGCGCAAAAGAACTTCATAATAATCGTAGTATCGACATACTTCCTTTGCTTACTTCCTCATGGTGGCGCCCCGTTATCGTATTGTTTTGTAGATTGGGTGGTAAAGTTGACTTTATAATTAATGAGGTTATTGGGAAAGAACATACTGTAGATAAATATAAAGATACACTGCTTGCCATTATTGCAACCAGGGGGAGGAATGAGCAGCGATATCTAAAAGGTTTAATATCGGAACATCAACGAATGGATGCGTTGAATGATAATTTTCGGGAGCTTTCTGATTCATCTTCTGATTTCGAGGATATTGATTCTTTAGGAATTGATTTTGATAGACGTTATTAATGTTACTGGCTTAATTGAAACTAGGATTTTTAACAGTTTACTTTGAAGGCGGGACGGGTATCGGTTCTGACGGTTGTGTATCTTCACTAATCGGCGCGGGCGGCGGTTCTTTCCACTTGCCCGCCGCCTTCAGCTTGTTCTTCAGCCCCGGCAGGGGAAAACCCAGCGCATAGGCTTTTTGCGCGTGCGCGCTGGCCTTCTCGTACTCCTTCTTTTTCACATACATCAAGCCCAGGTTGTACTGGATGGTGGCCTGCTCGGGCGCCAGGCGGCTGGCAGAGTCCAGCTGTTCCAGCGCCATGGCGTCCTGGCCCGTGGCCAGCAGGTAGCTGCCATACACCATGCGCGCCGTCACGTCGTGCGGCGCGAAGGCGATCGCCCGTTCGAAGTAGCAGCTGACCGTGTAGCGGGCGCCGACCGGTTGCGCGCTTTTCAGGCGCAAGCCCAGTTTCGCCATCGAGGCAAGCGCCCGGTGGTGGTTCGGGAAGTGTTCCAGGGTGTAGCTGATGTCGCCGCCCAGGCTGCCCGTCATGCCTTGCGTGAGTGTTTCCACGGCGCGCGAAAAATGGAATTGTTCGACCACGGACAGGCCCTTGCGGTCGTCCGCGCTCGTGTAGTCGCCGCCCGTGCTGCCCTTGACGTAGGGCGGGCAGGCGGCGGCATCGGCGCTGGCGCAGCAGGCGGCCAGGGCGCAGGCAAGTATCAGGTGTTTCATGCTGTTCTCCTGTGGCTGACCTGGTCCAGCAAGTCGGCCAGGGCGTTGCTGCGGGCTTGCCGCGATTGCAGGGCGATGGCGGTGGGACTGGCCAGCGGCGCGCGGCCCTGGCGCGCCAGTTCCAGGAAGCGCAGCAGCGCGCGCGCGCAGTCGGCGCTGGACGCCAGCTGGCCGATGGTGTCGATGCCGCAGTGGCGCAGCTTGGCCGCGCTGTCGCCCGCCAGGTCGGTCAGCGCCAGGATGGGCCGGCGGCAGCGCAGGTATTCATACAGCTTGGCGGGAATCTGTGCATTGCAGTTGGCCGCCTGCAGCAGCAGCAAGCCGTCGGCGGCCAGCATTTCCTGCAGCGCCGCGCCGTGCGGCTGCAGCGGTTCCAGGCGCACCAGATCGAGGATGCCGTATTTCGCCAGCAGGCAGGCCAGCCATGCGTCGTGGCCCGTGGCGCGCAGCACCAGCTGGAAATTGTGCGCATGCAGCACGCCGTCGTGGCGCAGCTTGGCCAGCGCCTCGAACAGCGCTTGTGGATCGCGCTCGGACGGGTAGATCACGCCGCTGTGCAGCAGCAGGAAGCGGCTGCGGTGGCCCGTGTGCGCAGGGTTGCCGTCATGGCCGTCTTCGTCGTAGCCGTTCTCGATCAGGTGGAAGCGCTCGCGCCCCACCTGCGCCAGGCGATGCCGGTGCGCATCGATGGCGCCCGGCGTGGTGCAGACGATGGCCGCGCTGCGCGCCGCGATGCGCTGTTCTATCCACGCATGCATGCGGTGCAAACGCACTTCGGACGGATACGGCGCCAGCGGATCGCTGTCATCGAGCATGGGGTCGCGCTGGTCGGCGATCCACGGCAGGCCGCTGAGTTTTTGCAGGGTCAGCGCGATCAGGTGTGCCGTGGCGATCGGGTACGTCGACCAGATGGCGTCGGGGCGGTATTCGCGGATCATGCGCAGGCCGGCCGGCACGGCGCTCAGCCACCAGGAGCTCCAGCGGTCGGGCAGCGCCAGGCAGCGCGGATAGCGCCCGCCGATGGAGAAATGGCGTGCCGCGTCCAGCGCCAGGGTGCGCCGCACGGTGGCTTGCGCACCGAGCTGCGCCAGTTGCGCATCACCGCACTGCGCATACGCGAGCGGCGCGGGACTGAGCACCAGCGGCTGCCAGCCGCAGTCGGGCAGATGGCGCGCGAAGCCCAGGGTGCGCAGGATGCCGCTGCCGCCAGCGAACGGTGGAAAATGGTAGGCGACCATCAGCACGCGTTTTGGCGTTGTCCTTACCATGACTGCAGCCACTGTATGCACAGCTGTTCGACTTCGCCGCGCCAGGCGGCGCTGGCGAAGGTGTGGTTGGCGCCGTCGATCTGCGCCTGTGTCCATTGCGCGCGGGCGGCCACGGCGCGCCAGGCCCCGTCGCCATGGAGCAGGGTTTGCCACTCGCGCGCACCGAGGTCGTCGCCGCTGAGGATCAGCAGCACCTTGCCCTGAAATTGCCTCAGCGCCCGCAGCAGGGCCGGCGCGGGCGCATCGTCTTCCTGCGCTTCCTGCGTCTGCGCCTGCGTGGCGGCCACCACCTGCCGCAGCGACGCCAGGCTGGCGCCCATGCGTACGCCGCCGCTGGCCAGCTTGCGCCAGAACGCGCCTTGCAGCAGGCGTGGCAAATAGTAATGGCGCAAGGTGGCGCGCGCCAGGCCGGCGCTGCTGCGTACCCACGGATTGAGCAGGATCAGGGCATAGACGCGCGCATCGCGTGGCGCATGGCAGGCGGCCGCCGTGGCGCCGTCGCACAAGCCCCACAGCGCCACTTCGCGCAAGGTCGGCACGGCGTCGAAGAATTGCGCCAGCGCGCCGGCGATGTCGGGACCGGCGGCGCGGTAATCGCGCGCGCTACCCTCGCTGTCGCCCATGCCGCGCAAGTCGAAACGCAGCACGGGCCAGCCTTGCGCGGCCAGGGCGCGGGCCAGCAGGACGAACTGGCGATGGCTGCCGCCCCGGTACTGCGGGCCGCCCGTGACGATCAATATGCCGCGCGGGCCCGGTGCGGCGGGCAGGCTGAGGATGCCGACCATGCGCGCCTGCGCTTCACCGTCTTCGGCCGCGCTGCGAAAGCGCAGGGGCAGCTCGCGCACGCTGTGCCCTGCGAGGTGCTGCTGATTGCTGTCGCGCTTCATGGCGGCGTCCTTTCCTCGTCGAGCCAGTCGCGGCACAGTATTCGCGTGGCGGCCAGCAGTTGCGGACACGCCAGCAGCTCGCCGCTGTGCCAGAACGGGCCGTCGCCGAAGCTGGCCACGTGCACGGCGGCGCCCTGTTCGCGCCATGTTCTCGCCAGCGGCGGCAACGGTGCGCCGGCTTGCTCCGGTGCCTGGTAATCGAGCCAGTAGATTGGCACCGAGGGCAGCAGCGCCGCTGCGCTGACGCCATCGATGGCCAGCGCCAGCTCGGGCGCCAGCAGGTAGCCGGCCACTTCCACAGATTCACCCTGTGCCAGTGCGGCGCGCGCATGGCCCGGTGCTTCCTGCGTGCCGCCGGCCAGCATGCTGGTCGCCAGGCGCAGGCGCAGGAAGCGGTCGATGCTGCGCCGTCCATCGGTTTCCGGCTGCCATAGCAGCAAACGCGCCAGCGGCAGCGGCGCGCGGCTGGCGAAATCGAGGGCCAGCAGGGCGCCCAGGCGCAAGCCCCACACGCTCAAGGGGCCGTCGACGCGCTGCGCCAGCCACGCGCAAGCCAGGTGCAGGTCGTTGTGCCAGATGTCCCAGCGCGCTTCGCCAAAGTCGCCGCTGCTGTCGCCGCAGCCAAACAGGTCGATCTGCAGCACGCTGTAACCCAGGGCGGCAAAGGCGCGCGCCTGCGCGGCGGCCACGTGGCGGCTTTTATTGAGTTCTTCCGCGAACGGAGGCACGTAGAGAATGCCGCCGCGCGCGCTGCGGCCAGGCGGCGGCAGGTGCAGCAGGCAGTAGCGCTGGCCGCCGCTGGCGGGCAGGAAAAAGGGCAGCAGCGGCAGCGCGTCGACGGCGGCGCTGTTCATGGCCGCAGCTGTGCAAACACGAAGTCGTGCAGGGTGCCCACGGTGGCGAAGTGGCGCGCGTGGATGTCGTCATCGGCGACAGTGATGCCGAAATGGTCTTCCAGCGCGGCGATCACGCCGATCACGGCCATCGAGTCGAGTTCCGGCACGCTGCCCAAGAGCGGCGTGTGCTCTTCCAGCGCGCGCCCGTTCAAGCCCAGCGTGGTGTCGAGGATGCGTTTTACTGCTTCAAGATGCGGCATGTCAGCTCCAGGGAAGGGTAGTGCGGCAGGCGGCTGGTATCGAAGGCCAGGCAGGGGATGTCGTCCGGGTGGCGCGACAGGTGGACATACGGCGGCAGACTGGCGGCCATCCATTGCCAGCGCCCGCAGCGGATAAAGGTGGCCGTGCCCAGCGCGTGCGTGCCCAGGCGCGCATGGGCGCCCAGCGAGGCGCGGTTGAAGCGCGAAATGCGGCTGCACGACCAGCGCACGCCCTGCGCATACAGCACGGCGTTGGCTTCTTCCCACAGGCGGGCGAAGACCAGGCCGCCGCGCTGCGCGGGATGCACCCACACGTCCAGGTCCCACGACGACTGGTTTGAGGCCAGCGCATAGCGGGCGCGCACCTCGTCTTCCTGGCAGCCGTGGCGCAGCAGCCAGATCCAGCCAGCCATGCTGGCCTTGCCCGTGTCTTTGCCAGCGTCGTGCGAACTGCGCGCCAGCAGGCATTGCGCGCCTTGCCGGTAGCGTTCGCGCAGCGCGCCGGGCCGGCGCTCGGGGCCGGGCGGCAAGTCCGCTTCTTCCAGGCAGGGCGTGACGGTGATGGCCTGGCCGCGCCCGCGGCACAGCGAACCGGGCGCCACGGCCTGCGCGACGAACTGGTAGCGGTGCAGCGCGCAGCGCCCGCCCGGCACGCTTTCCAGCAAGCGCGCCACGGCCAGCCAGGCGCTGTCGCGCCAGCCCAGCTCATTGAGGCTGGCGCTCAGCCGTTGCAGCATTGGAAATTGTGGAAACAGGGCCATGGCGGTAAGGGATGAGGCGGCTATGCAGCCAACGCTGTCCATTAGAGCGCAGCGGCCAACGGCGGTCTTGCGCCGGCTCAAGCTGTGTTGCTGAAACTGTTAATTGATCAAAATCAAGACCGCTGTGGCCGTTTGTCTGAATCATAGGGGAATGCATGGCAATCATGGCAACCCGGGGGCGACACGATGGCGACACTGATACACGATCTGATCTTCGAGACGGCGCAGCGCGCGGCCCAGGCGCCGGCCCTGTCCTGGCAGGGCGAAGAAATCAGCTATGGCGTGCTGGCACAATCCGTGCGCGAAGTGGCTGGCACCTTGCTGACCCTGGGCTTGCGGCGTGGCGCGCGCGTGGCCGTGTACCTGGAAAAGCGCCCTGAAAACGTCAGCGCCATGTTTGGCGCGGCAGCGGCAGGCGGCGTGTTCGTGCCCGTCAATCCGCTGCTCAAGCCGGACCAGGTGGCGTATATCCTGGCCGATTGCAACGTGGCCATCCTCGTCACCTCGCGCGAACGCCTGGCGCAGCTGGGCCCCGCGCTGGCCGCCTGCCCGGACTTGCAGACGGTGCTGCTGACGGGCGAAGGCGATGCGGAATCGATGCTGGGCAAGGTCCGCGTGCTGCCGTGGCATGGCCTGTCCACCGCGCCCGCGCCCGCACTCCCACTGCTGTGGCATACGGTGATCGACACGGACATGGCCGCCATTTTATATACCTCGGGCAGTACGGGGCGGCCGAAAGGCGTGGTGCTGTCGCACCGCAACATGCTGGCCGGCGCGCTCAGCGTGTCGTCCTACCTGCGCAATACGCCGCAGGACCGCATCCTGTGCGTCCTGCCGCTCAGCTTTGATTATGGCCTGAGCCAGCTGACGACGGCGTTTGCCAGTGGCGCCTGCGCCGTGCTGATGAACTATCTGCTGCTGCGCGACATCGTCG
This sequence comes from Janthinobacterium sp. 78, assembly GCF_003096775.1. Lineage (NCBI taxonomy): Bacteria > Pseudomonadati > Pseudomonadota > Betaproteobacteria > Burkholderiales > Oxalobacteraceae > Janthinobacterium > Janthinobacterium sp. 78. Next base: position 3,330,190 of record NZ_QENT01000001.1, read on the forward strand.
AAGCCGTGGAGCAGGAAGCCATCACGGGTCTGGCCGCCGTGCCACCCCTGTGGGTGCAGCTGTCGCAGCTGAGCTGGCCCCTGTCCACGCCTTTGCGCTACATCACCAATTCGGGCGGCGTGATGCAGCGCTCCACCCTGGACAAGCTGCGCGAATCGCTGCCGCGCACGCAGGTCTACCTGATGTATGGCTTGACGGAAGCGTTCCGTTCCACCTATCTGGCGCCGGAACAGCTGGAGCGGCGCCCCGATTCCATCGGGCAAGCGATCCCGAATGCGGAAGTGCTGGTGCTGCGCCCCGACGGCAGCGTGTGCGACGCCGATGAGCCGGGCGAACTCGTGCACCGTGGCGCGCTGGTGGCGCTTGGCTACTGGAACGATGCGGCGCGCACGGCCGAGCGCTTCAAGCCGCTGCCGCCGCAGGCGAGCGGCCTGGTGCTGCCGGAACTGGCCGTCTGGTCGGGCGACACCGTGCGCCGCGATGCGGATGGCTATCTGTATTTCGTGGGGCGCAGCGATGACATGATCAAGACGTCCGGTTACCGGGTCAGCCCGGCCGAGATCGAGGAAGTCGCGTATGCAAGCGGGCTGGTGGGCGAGGCGGTCGCGCTGGGGCTGCCCCATGCCGTGCTGGGCCAGGCCATCGCCTTGCTCGTCACACCCGCGCCCGGTGTCGAATTGCAACGCGACAAGGTGCTGGCCGCCTGCCGCGCCCGCTTGCCCAGCTATATGGTGCCGCTGTGGGTAGAGATCCGCGACGGCGTGCTGCCGCGCAATCCGAATGGCAAGATCGACCGTCCCTTGCTGGCCAGGGAACTGGCGCGTGCATATGCGGTCCAATCAGGAGAGGTGGCATGAAGGATTTGATACGCTCGAATAGCACGCAATTGCCTTTGCACTCTTCCCTGGGCCAGCAGTTTGCCGTGGACAACGACATGCTGCAGGTCGGCGGCGTAGCCTTGCAGCGGCTGGCTCAGAGGGTGGGCAGCACGCCGTTCTATGTCTATGAACGCGCGCATATCACGCGCCGCGTGGCCGAACTGCGCGCCGCCTTGCCGGCCGGAGTGCACCTGCACTACGCCATGAAGGCCAATCCCATGCCGGCCGTGGTGCAGTGGCTGGCGGGCCTGGTCGATGGCATCGACGTGGCTTCGGGTGGTGAACTGGCCACCGCGCTCGATACGCCCATGGCGGCCGAACACATCAGTTTTGCGGGGCCGGGCAAGCGCGATGGCGAACTGGCGCGGGCGGTGGCGGCGGGCGTCTTGATCAACGTGGAATCGGGCGCGCAGCTGGAAAGGCTGGCGCTGGCCAGTGAACGGCTGGGCGTGACGGCCAGGGTGGCCGTGCGCGTGAATCCCGACTTCGCCTTGCGCCGCACGGGCATGCGCATGGGCGGTGGCGCGCAGCCGTTTGGCGTCGATGTGGCCCTGGTGCCGGCGCTGCTGGGGCGCATCGGCCAGCTGGGCCTGGATTTCCACGGCTTTCACCTGTATGCTGGTTCGCAAAGCCTGTCGGCGGCGGCCCTGGTGGAAGCGCAAGCGCTGAGCGTGCAACTGGCCCTGCAGCTGTCCGACAGCGCGCCATCGCCCTTGCGCACCTTGAATATTGGCGGCGGCTTCGGCGTACCGTATTTTCCCGGCGACCAGGCGCTGGACCTGGCGCCCGTGGCCGCAGGCTTGCAGCGGCAGCTCGATCTGCTGGCGCAGGCGGCGCCGGGCGCGCGCCTGAACCTGGAACTGGGCCGCTATCTGGTGGCCGAGGCCGGTATCTATGTGTGCAAGGTGATTGAGCGCAAGCTATCGCATGGGCAAGTGTTTCTCGTCACGGATGGCGGCTTGCACCACCACCTGGCCGCTTCCGGCAATTTTGGCCAGCTGATCCGCAAGAATTACCCGGTCGCCATCGGCAACCGGCTGCAGGGCGGGGTGCGCGAAGTGGCGTCCGTCGTGGGGCCGTTGTGCACGCCGCTGGACTTGCTGGCCGACCAGATGGAAATGGCGCGCGCCGAGGAGGGCGATCTGGTGGTGGTGTTCCAGTCGGGCGCCTATGGCTTGACGGCCAGCCCGACGGCCTTTCTCGGCCATCCTTTGCCGGCCGAGGTGCTCGTATGAGCGGCCTGTGCGGTTGGCTGGCGGCGCAGAGTGTTGCGCCAGCCGATGGCGCGGCGCTGGCCGTGCTGGCGGGCATGGCCGCACCGCTGTCGCGCTTCGATGGCGCGCCCGGCGCCGCCAGCCTGAGCGAAGTGGGCGGTGTGGCCGTGGCCGCCATCGACGGCAGTCGCCATGTATATCAGCAAGATGGCTTGCAAGTGGCCATCTGGGGCCGGCCCGTGCTCGATGGTTCGGCCGACGACGTGGCGAGCCGCCTCGCGTCCCTGTGGCTGAGCCGGGGCGTGGCCGCCTGCGCCAGCCTGTCCGGGCCTTTCTGTTTGGCCATCCTCGACGCTTTTTCCGGCTCGGCCCTGCTGGCCGTGGACCGTGCCGGCATCCACCCCCTCAGCTATGCAAGCAATGCGCAAGGCCTGTTCTTTGCCTCGTCGATGGACGCCTTGCTGGCGCATCCGTCCGTGCGGGGCGCGCTCGATCCGCAAGCGCTGTATCACTACCTGTATTTCCACATGGTGCCCGGCCCGGGCACGGCTTACCTGGGCCAGCAGCGCTTGCTGCCCGGCGAATACCTGCATGTGCGCGGCGGCAGGCAATGCAAGGGCAGCTACTGGCAGCTGGCCTTCCAGGAGCCAGGCGCTGCACGCCCGCGAGCCAGCTTTGCCGCCAACAAGCAGGAATTCCTGCGCCTGCTGCGCCAGGCCGTGGAAAGCAGCCTGGGCAACGACAGCGCCAGCACGGGGGCGTTTCTCAGCGGCGGCACCGACAGTTCCACCCTGGCTGCCATCATGGGGCAGGTGACGGGCCGGCCCGCACGCACGTATTCCATCGGCTTTGACGCGCCCGGCTATGACGAAATGGCGTATGCGCGCCTGGCCGCCAGCCACGCGGGCAGCATCCACCACGAGCGCTACGTGACTCCAGAAGACGTGCTGGCCGCGATTCCCGCCATGGCGGCCATCTTCGACCAGCCTTTCGGCAATGCCTCGGCCATCCCCGCCTACTATTGCGCGCAGATGGCGCACGAGGATGGAGTAACCCGCTTGCTCGGTGGCGATGGCGGCGATGAATTGTTTGGAGGCAATGAGCGCTATGCGCACCAGGCCTTGCTGTCGCAATATGAACGCTTGCCCGTCATGCTGCGCCAGGCCATCATCGAGCCGCTGCTCTTTCGCCAACAAAGGGGCAAGCCGTGGCGGCTGGGCGACAAGGCGCGCCGCTACATCGAGCAGGCGAGCCTGCCGCTGCCGGCCCGCCTCGACGGCTACAACCTGCTGCTGCGCCATGGTCATCGCACGGTGCTGGAAGCGGGCTTTATCGATACCATCGATCCGGGCATGGCGCCCGGCTGCGTGAATGGCGCGTATTGGGAGCGGCAGGGTCAGGGTTTGAGCCAGATCAATGAGTTGCTGGCGCTGGACATGCGCTTTACCCTGGCCGACAACGACCTGTTCAAGGTGCGCAAGGCGTGCGAGCTGGCGGGCGTGGAAGCGGCGTTTCCCTTCCTGCACGATGCGATGGTGGCGTTTGCGGCGCGCCTGGCGCCGCGCGACAAGCTCGACGGCAGGCAGCTGCGGCCCTTCTTCAAGCGGGCGCTGGCGGAAATCCTGCCGCCGGCCATCGTGCGCAAGAAAAAGCACGGCTTCGGCTTGCCTTTTGGCCAGTGGCTGCACAGCCATGCGCCGCTGCGCGAGTTTGCGTTCGATAACCTGACGCAACTGCGCGGGCGCGGCATCGTGCGGCCCGCCTTCATCGACGATTTACAAGGGCGCTTGCTGGCGGAACACCCGGCCTATCACGGCACCATGGTGTGGCTGCTGCTGATGCTGGAACAGTGGCTCAGCCAGCATCCGGGCGCGCTCGGTGCGCTTGCCGGCGGTTTTGCCGCAAGCGCCACAGAAACGCCAGCCGTCCTCGATCCCACGGCGTAAAGCGGGGCAGCTGCAGCAAGTCCAGCCCCGCGCCGGGGCGCGCCACGCCCCAGTCCGTCGCCACGGCCGCCTTGAAACCCAGGCTGTGGACCATTGCCACGTGGGATGCGCCGTAATCGCGCCCGGCCTTGCCGTTCGGATACGCAAACACGGTGACGGGCGCCTGTATCAATGCTTCCAGCCGATGCTTGCCGTTGGCGATGTCGAGCCGCGCGGCGTGGTCCGGCAAGGTGGACAATATCGGGTGGCTCAGCGTGTGCGCACCCAGTTCCATGCCGGCCGCCTGTAATTGACGCAGTTGCGCCGTGCTCAGCATGGCTGGCGCTCCGGTCGTGGCGCCGGCCTGGCGGTGGATGAACATGGCCAACTGCTGGCGCCGGGCGAATGGCAGGTACTTGAGCTGGCCCAGCAAGGTGGCGATGGCCGCTTGCCGCTGCGGCAGATCGGCGACGGGCAGGCAGTCCAGCCCGAGTGCGCGCAAGTCGAGCACGGGACCTGGCGCCTGGCGCACGGCTTCGATCACCGTGTCGTTCCACATCTGTCCGCCGTCCAGGTAGCCCGTGGCGATAAAAAACGTGGCGTGCAAGCCGTGGCGCTGCAGCAAGGGCAAGGCCACTTGCGCATTGTCGGCATAGCCGTCGTCAAACGTGATGCAGGCGGCGCGCGCGGGCAGGCTGCCATCTTGCAGCCGCTGCACGGCCTCGGCGAGCGGCAGCGGCGCATAAAAGCGTTTCACCAGGCGCAGCTGGCGCTCGAACAGCTGTGCATCGACTTCGCCGGGAAACAGCGGGTCGGGCCGCGCCAGCACGCGGTGGTAGATCAGAATCGACAAGGTGGCGCTCATGGCTGCTCCGCGATGGCGGCTCTGGCCTTGGCCCGGGCCTGGCGCGCCGTCGGGGCTGGTGCCTGCCGCTCGACGATGATGCGCGTGGCGATCAGGGCGGCCATCAGGTAGTACGGCATGTCGAAGTACAGCAGGCTGAGGAAGGTCCCGCCCACGGCAAAGCCGATCAGGCTGGCCTGGCTCATGGTGGCCAGGCCGTGCGCCCAGCGCAGTTCCGGCTGGCCCCGCGTGCGGCGGATGATGGCGCCCGCCGTGCGCCAGGTGGCGATGCCCAGCGCCAGGTAAATCAGCAAGCCGACGAAGCCGTGTTCGCCCAGCACCTGGAAGTAGATGCTGTGCGCCGCGTGCACGTCCATGGGATTCGGTGCATAGCGGGCAAAGATGCCGGCGTCGGAGACGTCGAAGCCGCCGCCGGGAAAGCGGTCGCGCGCCAGGTTCCATGCCATGCGCCAGGCATTCAGGCGGCCCATGGCCGATTCATCGTCCTGGTAGGTATTGATGGTGTCCATGCGTTCGGCCCAGCGTTCGGGCATGAAGGCCAGCAGCAGGGGCGCGACGGCGCCGAGCAGCGCGCCCAGCACCAGCTTGCGGTCGCTTTTCAGCCACATGAACAGGCCCATGGCGGCGATGGCCAGCAGGCCGCCGCGCGAGTACGAGCCCAGCGCGGCCAGCGCCGACAGCAGCATCGCTGCGGACAAGCCGTGACGCACCCAGCGTTTGTCCGTGTTTTGCTGCAAATAATACATGAGGGGGATGGTGATGATCAGTGCCAGCGCCAATGCATTGTTGTCCCCAATAAAGGTATCTTCCGGGCCCCAGACCCGCTCCGTGCCGCCGCTGCGGATGGTGAAAATGCCGCCTTTCACGCCGTAATAGCCGAGCGAGCCCACCAGCACCCAGATCAGGCGCACGATGTCGCGCCGCGTGCGTATCACCATCATGATGACAAAGCTCATCAGCATGATCTTCATGACCTTGTTCCACTGTATCCATGACGATGCCGGCAGCAGCGCGAACAGGGCCGTGACATTCATCCACCCGACGAACAGCAGCAGCAGCACGCTGACGGGCGTCAGCGGCAGGCTTTTCGGCTCGCGCGTCACCATCAGGCTGAGCATGGTGGCGATGGCGATGATGAAGGCAAACGGCAAGTGGGTGGCAAAGCCCCAGGCTTGCGTGTGCGGATTCATCACGCTGACCCATACCCACATCAGGCCGCCGATGGCCGGTGACTTCAGGATGAAGGGCAGCGAACCGAGGATGATGATGGTAATCAGTATGTCGCGCATGAAGGGGGACGCTCCTGGTGTTGCCCGGCTTGGCAAGGTCTTGATGCCTGTCAACGGGCTGGCGGGCAGGCTCAGTACACTGGATCAATACTGCTTGATGCATAGTTTTGTCATGGTAAGACCAAGGAGGCATGTCCTTGTTGACCGTTCTCATGGCGACCTACAATGGCGCCGGCACTTTGCCCCAGGTATTGCGCGCCTACATGGCGCTGCGTTCGCCCGTGGGCGGCTGGCGCCTGGTTATCGCCGACAATGGCAGCACGGATGCCACGGCCCGGGTGATCGCCGCCTTTCGCGGCCGCTTGCCTTTGAGCTATCTCTACGTGACGCGGCGCGGCCGCAGTCCCGCCCTGAATGGGGCCGTCGAACACGCCTTGCGCTCAAACGGCGATGGCAGCGAGTTGTTCGTCTTTGGCGACGACGATGCCATGCCTGCATCCGACTGGCTGTGCCGCTTGCAGGACTGCGCGCGCGATCACCCCGGCTACGCCCTGTTCGGCGGCGCCATCGTGCCCGCCTGGCGCGAACAGCCGGCCGACTGGCTGCTGCGCCTGACGCCTGTCGGCTTGACGTGGGGCATTACCAGCCCCGATTTGCGCGACGCGCCCATCTATCCGGGCCTGGTGTGGGGCGCCAACATGGCGATACGCCGCCGCATCTTCGAGGCGGGCGCCCGCTATGACGAAAGCATCGGCCCGCAGGGGAGCAATTACGCCATGGGCAGCGAAACCCGGCTCAACCTGGAGATGCATGCGGCCGGCAATCCTTCCTGGTTCCGTCCGCAGGCCAGGGTGGCGCACATCATCCGCCCACAGCAAGTGCAGCGCGCCTGGATACTGCGCCGCGCCATGCTGTTTGGCCGGGGTCAATGCCGGCTGGCGACCTTCGCGCCCAGCGTGGAATGGCTGGGCGTGCCGCGCTGGATGCTGGGCCGATACGTGCGCGAGTCGCTCGGCGCCGTGCGGGCCTGGCTGCGGCGCGACCATGCCGAGCTGTTCCTGCGCCAGTGGGAACGCGCCTGGCTGCGCGGCTTCTTCCATGAAGCGTGGCGCGGACGTAGAAAACGCCTGCCGCGCATCGTCATCAGCAGTTATTCGGGCGAGCTGGGCGGCATGGAGCTGCGCATGGCGCAAGAGGCGCAGATGCTGGGCGCGAGCGGCTATGACAGCGTGCTGGCGCTGCGGCGCTTTCCCGGTTTTGCTGCCTGGGCGCAAGACTTGCGCGCAAGGCAGATGCAAGTGCGCGTGTACGAGCCGCCCTTGTTTCTCGAACACTGGGCGTGGCGCCGCTGGAATTGGCTGCGCGCCAGGGTCACGGGCGCCTGGCGGCTGCGGCGGCTGCGGCCGGACCTCGTCCACGTGGCGTTTTGCTGGACGGCATATGGCGCTTCCATCCTGTGGCTGGCGCGGCAATGCCGCTTGCCGGCCGTGATTAGCGTGCACAACGCGTTTCCCCTGGAAACCTTCAGCGACTGGCAGCGGCCCCGGCTGGAAGAGGCGTTTCGCAGCGTCAAAGGCGTGTATGCCGTGTCGGACTCGGCCATGCGGCATTTCCTCGACCTGTACCGCGACATGCTGGCGCCGCAGACCCGGCTGGCCGTGATTCCCAACGGCGTCGATACGGACACTTTTACTGTTTCGCCCGAACGGAGAATACAGGCGCGCAAGCAACTCGGGCTGCCGCCGGATGCCCTGGTGCTCGGCTGCGTGGCGCGATTGTCCGCGCAAAAGCGCCCGCAAGCGCTGCTGGCCCTGTTTGCCAGGCTGGTGCCGCAGTTCCCCAACTTATATCTGGTGCTGGTGGGCACGGGGCCGCTGGAAGCCATGCTGCGGCTGCAGGCGCAGCAATCGGGTTTGCAGGACAGAATCGTGTTTGCCGGCTTCCGGCAGCGCGTCGAGCTGTTGATGCCGGCCTTCGACCTGCATGTGCTGCTGAGTAAAAACGAGGGCTTCGGCATCGCCACGATTGAGGCCATGGCCTGCGGCGTGCCGGCCGTGGGGACGGATGTGCCGGGCACCCGCGACATCCTGCACGATAGTGAAGGCGGCTTGCTGCTGCCGCTCGATGACGAGCACGCCGCCTGCGCGGCCGTCGCACAACTGCTGATGGACACTCCCCGGCGCGCCCGCATGGGACGGCTGGCGCGCGAAGAAACCGTGCAGCGCTATTCGATGCCGCGCCTGGAACGCCAGTTGCGGCAGTTCTATGCGGGCCTGGTGTAGGTGCGGGCGGCCCGCATGAGCGCCACCCGCCATTCGTTTCTGTTTTCATTTGCCGAGAAATACACGGTGCTGCTGCTGGGCATCATCGCCACCATGGTGCTGTCGCGCCTGTTGACGCCGGCCGAAGTGGGCGTGTATTCGCTGGGCGCCGTGCTGGTGGCGCTGGCGCAAGTGGTGCGCGATTTTGGCGTGGGGCAATACCTGATCCAGGAAAAGCAGCTCGATGCCGTGAAACTGCGCGCTGCACTGGCCACCAGCCTGCTTGTCGCCTGGCTGCTGGCGGGCCTGGTGCTGCTGGCCAGTGCGCCGCTCGCGCATTTCTATGGAGAACCCCGGCTCACCCTCGTGCTGCGGCTGCTGTCCATCAATTTCCTGCTGATCCCGTTCAGCGCCTTGACACTGCCCATGCTGCGCCGGCAACTGCGCTTTCGCGCCATCTACGCCATCAACGGGGCCAATAGCGTGGTCAACCTGCTGGTGGCCGTGCTGCTGGCGCTGCAGGGCTACAGTTACATGAGCATGGTATGGGCGGCTCTGGCCGGTTCCTGCGCCTCGCTGGCAGTCAGCCTGCTGGTGCGACCGCGCGAACTGCCGTGGCTGCCGGGACGGCGCGGCATGGGCGATATCGCCCGTTTTGGCGCCTATGCGACGGGCGGCGGTCTGGTCGACGAGGCGGGCGTGGCGGCGCCGGACCTGATCATCGGCAAGCTGATTGGCATTGAAAGCCTGGCCCTGTTCGGCAAGGCGCAAAGCGTACTGAATATTTTTAATCAGGCCATCACCAGCGCCATTTCTCCCGTGGTGTTTCCCCTGTTCGCGGCGCGCGCGCGGGAAGGTGGAGGACAGGGGGGGCAGGGCGGGGCGGAACTCGTGTATCTGCGCACCATCAGCTACATGACGGCGCTGGCCTGGCCGTTTTTTCTCTTCCTCGCCTGCATGGCTTTGCCCCTGGTCAAGGTGTTGTATGGCCCGCAATGGCTAGGATGTGTGCCCTTGATCCGCATCATGTGCCTGTCCTCGGCCGTGTATAGCATGTTCAGCATGGCCCGCTACCTGTTCGTGGCGACGGGCAAGCTGCATGCGCAGGTGCGGCTCGATGCTTGGGCGGGCGCAAGCAAAGTGGCGCTGCTGCTGGCCGCGGCGCCATTCGGCCTGGTGGCCGTGGCCTGGGCCGTGGTGCTCAGCAATGTGCTGCGCAGCTGGCTGGTGTATGGCTGTCTGCGGCGCTTGAGCGCACTCGACTGGCGCACCCTGGCGCGGGCCGTGCGCAAAAGCCTGCTGCTGTGCGGCGTCAGCGGCGTGGTGCCCCTCGCTGCGCTGCTGTGGCTGCCTGTTGATACGCCGGCGCTGCTGGCGCTGACGGGCACGGCGCTGGTCACCTTGCTGTGCTGGCTGGCCGGTCTGTTCCTGTTGAAACATGAACTGGCCGGCGAATTCTTGTTGTTACAACGCAAGCTGGCTGGCCGCTGGCTGGCAGTCAAATGCACGAAAGGATGACCATGCGTGTCGGTATCTTGTCCTACCCGATGCTGTTCCAGCGCGACGGCGGCTTGCAGATCCAGGTACGCGAAACCATTGCCGCGCTGAACCGGCTACCCCAGCAAGCTGCGCGGCCCCTGGAAGTGCAGCTGGTCGACGCCAACCACCAGCGGCTGGCCGATTTCGACGTGCTGCACGTGTTTTCGGCCAGCAATGGCACTTACCGCATCATGGAAATGGCCAGCGAGCAAGGCGTGCCCGTGGTGCTGTCGCCGCTGCTGTCGCCGGGCTGGGGCCGCGCCAGCGCCTGGCGCGCGCGGCTGGCCGACCGGCTGGCAGGGCGCCTGACGGAGTGGATGGTGCAAACGAGCTATGCGCAAACGCGGCGCGCCCTGCAGCTGGCCGACGTGGTGATCGCCCTGGGCGAGGCTGAGCGCGATGCCATCGTGCAAGGTTTCGGCATGGGGGCCGACGCCATCCGCGTCTTGCCGAACGGAATCAATCCGCATTTCTTCACGGCCAATGGCGACTTGTTCCTGCGTGAAACGGGCATCGCCGGGCCGTTCGTGCTGATGACGGGCAGCATTTCACCATATAAAAACCAGCTGGGGCTGGCGCAGGCACTGGCAGGGGCCGGCTTGCCCCTGGTGCTGATCGGCGCCGCGCCGCGCGAACAGCAGGCGTATCTGCAGCAGTTGCTGGACTTGCCGCACGTCAGCTGGCTCGGCGCGCTCGAGCACACCGACCCGCTGCTGGCCAGCGCCTACCATGCGGCGGCCGTGGCAGCCCTGCCCAGCCAGGGCGAAGTGTTTCCCTTGAGCGTGCTGGAAGCGCTGGCGGCCGGCACGCCCGTCGTCATGACGGCGCAAAGCGCGCTGGACTTGCCCGATTCCGCGTTCGCGCTGCGCAAGGTGGCCTGGGACGATGGCCCCGCGCAGCGCCAGGCCATCCTCGACTTGCTGGCGTTGCCGCCCGAGCGCGCCCGCGTGCAAGCGCTGGTGGAACGTTTTACGTGGGAGCGGGTGGCGGCGCAGATTGCCGAGTGTTATTACCTGCTGCAGTCCTTGCCTGCCAGGAGGCAGCATGCTGTTTAATTCCTTCGCCTTCCTGTTCGGCTATCTGCCCATCGTGCTGGCCGGCTATTTTCTGCTGGACCGATTGACGTCCTCGGCCAGCTGGCGCCTGGCGCCAGCCGTGTGGCTGGCGCTCGCCTCGCTGTTCTTCTATGCCTGGTGGGACGTGCGCTACCTGCCGCTGCTGCTGGCGTCGATCTGCGTCAATTACGGCGCCGGCCGCCTGATCGGTGCGCGCGCGGGCGCGGCCCGCAAGCGCGCGCTGGTGGCGGCCCTGGCCTTGAACCTGGGGCTGCTTGCCTACTATAAATATGCGAATTTCTTCATCGACAGCGTCAACGCAGTCGCCGTGGCCGCCGGTGCTGGCGCTGCCAGCCTGCCGTGGTCCAGCCTCGACATCATCCTGCCGATCGGCATCTCGTTCTTTACCTTCACGCAGATCGCCTTCCTCGTCGATTGCTACCGGGGCGAGGTGCGCGAATACCGCTTCATTCATTACGTGCTGTTCGTCAGTTACTTTCCGCACCTGATCGCCGGCCCGGTGCTGCATCACCGCGACATGATGCCGCAGTTCGCCGACCCGGCCAACGCCCACCCGCGCGCCGCCAATTTCGCCATCGGCCTGTCGATCTTTACCATCGGGCTGGCCAAAAAAGTGCTGATCGCCGACAACCTGTCGCCGCTGGCCATGCCCGTCTTCGCGGCCGGGGCTACACCCACCCTGATCGAGGGCTGGATCGGCGTGCTGGCCTACACCTTCCAGCTGTATTTCGACTTTTCCGGCTATTCGGACATGGCCATCGGCCTGTCGCGCCTGTTCGGCGTGAAATTGCCGCTGAACTTCAATTCGCCGTACAAGGCGGCCAATATCGCCGATTTCTGGCGCCGCTGGCACATGACCTTGTCGCGTTTCCTGCGCGACTATCTATATATTCCCCTGGGCGGCAGCCGCCAAGGCGAGGCCATGCGCTACCGCAACCTGATGCTGACCATGCTGCTGGGCGGCTTGTGGCATGGCGCCGGCTGGACCTTTGTCATCTGGGGCGGCTTGCACGGCCTGTATCTGGTGCTGCAGCAGGCCTGGCAGCGGCTCTTCGGCGCGGCGCCGGGGTACTACTGGCTGCGCTGGTGGCCCGCTTGGTGGCCCACCTTGCTGACTTTTCTTGCCGTGATGCTGGCCTGGATCTTCTTCCGCGCGCCCGACGTGGCCACGGCCTGGGACATCACCGGCGCGCTGATAGGGGCGAATGGCGTGAGCCTGCCGCGCGGCCTGGCTAGCCATGCGGCCGGTCTGGCGCACTGGGGCTTGCATCCGGCCTTCGACGGCATCCGCTGGATCGAACTGGCGGGGCCGGGCTTGCCCGTGCTGCTGGGCGCCATGTTGCTGGCGTTCAAGGCGCCCAACACGCAAGAAATATTCTTTCTCTACGAGCCTGCCATTGAAAGAATATTTCAACCTTCAGGGCGCTGGGCCTTCAGCTGGCGCCCCACGCGCCGCTGGAGCGTGGGTTTTGCCGCGCTGTTCGTCGCCTGCATCTTCGGCATGAACCGGGTCACCGAATTTCTCTACTTCCAGTTCTGAGCATGGACACATCCGGCCGCCGCTATCTTGTCTGCTTCCTCGCCTGCGTCGGCCTGGTGCTCGGCGCCGTCTCGCTGTTGAACTATCAGGTCGATCCCTACCTGCTGCACCAGTGGGACAGTCCCTTGCTGCAGCGTCCGCGCCAGCTGAACGAAAAGCTCGGCGCCTGGGCCAAGACCTATGCCGTGGCGCGCTACCGGCCGGCCATCATCTACATCGGCAATTCGCGCACGGAAATGGGCTTGCCGACGAGGGTGCGTGCCTTGTTCGACGGCAAGAGGATCTTCAACAGCGCCGTGTCCGGGGCCTCGATCGGCGACGCCATCCGCCTGGCCGAGCATGCGGCCAGGGTCAGCCGCGTCGAGACCATGGTGTGGGGCATCGATGCGCCCACTTTTTCCCTGGACATGGGCGCGGCGCGCGTGGAAGACAGCCTGACGGGCGCCCGCCACGGCTTTTTCGTCCAGCGCGCCCTGGTCAACCTGAAGCGCGGCCTGACCCTGGACATGACGCAGGACAGCGTGCGCATCCTGACAGGCCATGCGGGCGATACCTGCCGCTCCAACCTGGCCGTGTATGGGCAGCGCGACGAGACTTGCACCCTCAAGGGCATCGAGCACTGGCTCGGTACCAAGGATGCCATTCCCGTGCGGCTGCAGGAATTCGGCGACGGCCTGGGGCCGACACCGCCCTCGATACCAGCGTTTGATGCCAGCATAGCCAAGCTGTGCCGGAGCGGCACGCGCCTGCGCCTGTACATCAACCCCACGCATGCGCTGACCTTGTACGCGCTGCACTGGCGCGGCAAGTGGGATGCCATGCAGGCCTGGCAACGCGGCCTGGTGCAGCTCGTCGAGCGCCACCGCGGGCAGGGCTGCGATGTGCGGCTGCATGATTTTTCCGGCTTTAACAGCATCACGACGGAAGCGACCCCGCTCGTCAGCGGCAAGCCCGACATGCATTATTACTGGGAAGTGTCGCATTACCGGGACAATGTGGGCCGCTTGATCCTGGCGCGCCTGTTTGGTGGCGGCACGCCGGCGCCGGCCGATTTCGGCGTGGAGCTGACGCAGGCCAACATCGACGACCACCAGGCGGCCACGCGCGCCGCGCGCGAGCGCTATCGCGTGGAACATGCGCGCGAGGTGGCCTATGCGCAGCGGGTGCTGGACGGACCGCTGATCCGGCGTTGATGCAAAGCCCCACAAATACGCCATTTTTCACCTTCCAATGCTGACCATGGACACCACCGCCCGCCGCTACCTCGCCATCTTTCTTGCCTGCGTGCTGGCCGCGCTGGCCCTCGTTTCGGCCGTGAATTATCACGTCGATCCGTACTTGCTGCACCAGTGGGACAGTCCGCTGCTGCAGCGATTGCGCCCGACGACGGAAAAACTCAGCGTGTGGGGCAAGACGTATGCCGTGGCGCGCTATCGGCCCGCCATCGTGTATATCGGCAACTCGCGCACGGAAATGGGCTTGCCGGCGAACAGTGCGCGCACTTTGTTCGAAGGCAAGAGCGTCTTCAATAGCGCCGTCTCGGGCGCCTCCATCGGCGAAGCCATGCGCCTGGCCGAGCACGCGGCCAGGGTCAGCCATGTCGACACCATGGTGTGGGGCATCGACGCCCCCTCGTTCTCGCTGGAACTGGGCTCGGCCGGCGTGGAACCGGGCTTGACGGCCGGCGGCCCCGCGTTCTTCGCGCGGCGCGCCTTGCTCAATCTCAAGCGCGGCCTGACTGTCGACATGACGCGCGACACCTGGCGCATCCTCAACGGCAACTATGACGGCGTCTGCCTGTCCAGCCTGGCGCTGCACGGCCAGCGCGACGAGTCCTGCCTCACCAGCCGCAACCGTACTTGGACTGGCACGGCGCGCGCCTTCACGCCGCGCCTGCAGGAATTCGGCGATGGCCTGGGGCCGACCGAACCTGCGCTGCGCGCCTTCGACGCGAGCGTCGGCAAACTGTGCCGGGGCGGCACGCGCTTGCGCCTGTACATCAACCCCACGCATGCGCTCACCCTCGACGCCCTGTACTGGCGCGGCAAGTGGGATGCCATGGAAGCATGGCAGCGCGACCTGACGCGGATGGCCGGGCGTTACCGGCGCCAGGGCTGCGACGTGCGCCTGGTGGATTTTTCGGGCTTTAACAGCATCACCAGCGAAGCTATCCCGCAAGTGACGGGCGCGCGCGAGATGCGCTATTACTGGGAAGCATCGCACTACCGCGACAATGTGGGCCGCTTCATCCTGGCGCGCCTGTTCGGCGGCCCCGAGCAGCCGCCGGCCGACTTCGGCGTCGAGCTGACGGAAAACGGCATCGCGGCTCACCAGGCGGCCACGCGCGCCGCGCGCGAGCGCTACCACCTGCAGCACGCCGAAGAAACGGCGTATCTGCGCCACGTGCTGACCTTGCCGCGCGAAGCCAAATAGGCGATCAACGGTGCCAGGCGTACAGGCGTACAGGGTGGGGCAGGGCGCTTGCGCTATGATGCTGTTTTGCCATTCAGCAAGTTCCAGGACTCACCATGAAAATCGCCTTCTTTGCCAGCCAGCCCTACGACCGCCGTTTCTTCGATGAAGCCTTGCCATCCCAACCCGAGCCGGACAGCATCGAACTGGTCTACCACAGCGCCTTGCTGAGCCAGGAAACCGCGATCCTGGCGCAAGGCGCCGAGGCTGTCTGCGTGTTCGTCAACGACGTGCTCGACGCGCCCGTGCTGGAAGCCCTGCACGGCTATGGCGTGCGCGCCATCCTGCTGCGCTGCGCCGGCTACAACAACCTCGACCTGGAAGCGGCCAGGCGCCTGGGCTTTTTTGTCGCCCGCGTGCCTGCCTACTCGCCGGAAGCCGTGGCCGAATACACGCTGGCCCTGGTGCAGACGCTGAACCGCCACACGCACCGCGCGTATGCCCGCGTGCGCGAAGGCAATTTTTCGCTCGATGGCTTGCTGGGCTCTACCTTGCACGGCAAGACGGTGGGCATCGTCGGCACGGGCAAGATCGGCCTGGCCACGGCGCGCATCTTCAAGGGTTTTGGCTGCACGGTGCTGGGCCACGACCCGTATCCTGCGCCCGCGTTCGGAGAGCTGGGCACGATGGTGGAGCTGCCGCAGCTGCTGGCCGAGTCCGACATCGTCTCCCTGCATTGCCCCCTGATGGAGAGCACGCGCCACATGATCAGCGAAGCGACCTTGCCGCTGATGAAGAAGGGCGCCATGCTGGTCAACACCTCGCGCGGCGGCCTGATCGACACGGGCGCCGTCATCGAAGCGCTCAAATCGCGCCAGCTGGGTTCCCTGGCCATCGACGTGTACGAGCAGGAAAGCAATCTGTTCTTCCAGGACCGCTCGTCCGACATCATCGACGACGACATCTTCCAGCGCCTGATGACCTTCCCGAACGTGCTCGTGACGGGCCATCAGGGCTTCTTCACCATAGAAGCGCTGCGCGAAATCGCCGCCATCACCTATCACAACCTGCAATGCTTCCTGCAGGGCAAGGCGTGTGAAAACAGCGTATTAGCTGGCTGACGCCGGTTTTCTGGGCTTGGGCGGCGGCTTCGGTTTCGGCAGAGGCAAGGCATCCGCCGTGCGCCGCGCCAGCTGGGACAACCAGTCGCGCTCGTCCCACAGGCCGCCATCGATGAGGAAATACGGCTTGGCTTGCGGATAGGGCGGCGCCTCCAGCGGCGTGCTCATCGTACTGATCCAGGCGCGGCCCGCGTCCGTCGGCTTGATGAACAGCTGGTCGTCGGCGACGATGGCGAACATCTTGCCGTCGCAATACAGGCCATATTCGCCAAACATTTTTTTCGCGTTGATGCTGCCAGCGCCCGCCAGCTGATCGAGCAAAAAATCCACCGTGCCTTGCTGTGATGCCATGTTGTCCTCCGTTTGAAACAGCAGTGTAGCGCACTGGTCAGGATAGGCCGGCAAGGCTACACTACAACCATTGATTTTTTCGCATGACGTATTTTTCTATGACTCCCGAGCATATTATTCACCGCGGCATCAGCATCGCCACCCTGGCCGCCGGCCAGTCCGTCGAAACCCACTGCGCGCCGGGCCAGACCGCCATCCGCGAGCAGGGCGATGGCTGGTGGCTGTATTTTGTCGACGAAGACGGCAAGGTCGACGGCTATGACAGCCCGTTCGCCAGCCACGCCGAGGCGCTGTGGGCGGCCAAGGCCGCGGCCGAGTTCAGCGCGCAATGAAGGCCGGTCCATGGGCCTTCCTGGGCTTGCCGCAAGCGCCCGTGCCGGAAGAGGAAAGCGCGGACTACGGCGCCTGCCGTGCCGAACTGCACGGCAAGCGGCTGGTCTTGCGCGTGGCCAAAACCACGCCGACGAAAACCGGCCAGTTCGTCACCGTCTGGAAGCGTCCCCATCCCGATGCCGAGATCGCCCCGCTCGATGAAGCGGACCCCGTCGATATCGTCATTGTCGCCGTGACCGACGACGGCGCGCGGCACGGCTTTTTCATTTTTCCGCGCAGCGTGCTGCTCGAACGCGGCGTGATGTCGCGCGCGGGCAGCGGCGGCAAGCGCGCGCTGCGCGTGTATCCGCCGTGGTGCCTGCCAGAATCTGCCCAGGCCCTGCGCACGCAGCGCTGGCAGGTGGAGTGGTTTGTGGCGGCGGGGGACCAGCAAGGGCTGGATAGATTGTTTTATTAAGGAAACAAATGATTTGTATGAAAATTGATAAGTCTGTGTTGATGTTGTGTCTGGGCGTAGCGCTCTGGCCGCTGGCGGTGGTCGCGGCGCCGCCCGATCCGGGCGCCGACGCGTGGCGCGCGCAATTTGCGCGCGAAGTCGATCATCGGCTGGAGGTGCCAACGGCCGACCAGGCGCGCTATGTGGCGCTGTTGAAACAAGCGTTGGCCGATGCCAATGTCACCGATACGTCAGCACAGACTGTGCTGCTGGTGGACCGCAGCCCGCAAGTACAGGCCGCCTTTGTGATCTTGCATACAGAGCAAGATGCATGGTCGTTCATCGGCGCCACGGCCGTCTCGACGGGCAAGGTGGGAAGCTATAATCATTTCTTGACGCCGTTGGGGGTGTTTCCACATACCTTGGAAAATCCCGACTTTCGTTCCGAAGGCACGCTCAACGACAATCACATTCGTGGTTATGGGCGGCGCGGCATGCGCGTCTTCGATTTCGGTTGGCAACAGGCACAGCGCGGCTGGGGCACGGGCGCCGTCAGCCAGATGCGCTTGCAAATGCACGCCACCGATCCGGATGTGCTGGAAGCTCGCTTGGGCAATGTTGCTTCCGAGGGCTGCATCCGCATTCCAGCCACATTGAATGTGTTTCTCGACTCACACGGTTTGCTCGATGCAGTCTATGAACAAGCCGTCAAGGACGGCCGCCATTTGTGGGTGCTCAAAGCGGATCGCGATATCATTGCATGGCCGGGGCAGTATATGGTCATCGTCGATTCGCTGACGCAAGTGCGGCCTGCATGGTCGCCCGCGCCCAAACCCTGATGCCGCAATCACGACCAGGACCTGCTTAACCACTACACGCTGCCTCTCAGGAAAAGGATGAATGCCATGTCGGAGCCGCAGGGTAGTGAAGGGCTGACAGCCGCGCAGGCCGCGCAGCGCTTGCTGGAAAACGGGCCGAATGCCTTGCCCGCCTCGCGTCCCTTGAGTGCCGGGCGCCTGCTGCTCGATGTCGTTTCCGAACCGATGTTCTTGCTGCTGGTCGCCTGCGGCGTCATCTACATGCTGCTGGGCGACCGCAATGAAGCGCTGATGCTGCTGGGCTTTGTCTGCATCGTCATGGGCATCACTTTTTTTCAGCGCAGGCGCACGGAACGCTCGCTGAACGCCCTAAGCGACCTGTCCTGTCCGCGCGCCCTGGTGATACGCGACGGGAAACAGCAGCGCATCGCTGGCAGGGACCTGGTGCTGGGCGACCTGGTGCTGCTGGCCGAGGGCGACCGCGTGCCCGCCGATATGGAACTGCTCAACGCATCGAATTTGGCGGCCGACGAGTCCATGCTCACGGGTGAGTCCGTGCCGGTCATCAAGCATGGCGCCTCCGATGCCGGCGGCAGTCCGGACAGTCTCGTGTATTCCGGCACCCTGATCACGCAAGGCACGGCCAGCGGTCTGGTGGTCGCCACCGGCCCGCACAGCGCGCTTGGCCGCATCGGCGCCTCGCTGGCCACCATGGGGAGCGAGCTGACGCCGATTCAATCGGAAACGCGGCGCGTCGTCAGGCATGTCGCCATCGGCGGCTTGTGTCTCGCCGCCGGCCTGGCATTGGCGTATTGGTGGCTGCGCGGCGACGCCTTGCAAGGCCTGCTGGCAGGTCTCACGCTGGCCATGGCGATCCTGCCTGAAGAATTGCCGGTGATACTGACGCTTTTCCTGGGTTTGGGCGCCTGGCGCCTGGGGCGCGAAAGCATCCTGGCGCGCAGCATACCGGCAATCGAATTGCTCGGTGCGACGACGGTGCTGTGCGTCGACAAGACGGGTACGCTGACGGCCAACCGCATGGACGTGGCCCGGCTCTGCTCGGAAACTTGCACCCATGATTGTCAGGGCAATCCCGCCGCTGCCTTGCAGGAAGAGCTGCACGGCTTGCTCGAATATGCCGTCCTGGCAAGCCATCGTAGGGCGTTTGATCCGATGGAGTCGGCCATCGGCCAGACCGGCGCCCGCTTGCTGGCCAATACGGAGCACCTGCATGCCGACTGGCAGCTGATCGACGATTATCCGCTGTCGCGGCAAATGCTGGCCATGTCGCGGGTGTGGCAATCGCCGGACCAGTCCGAGTTCCTGGTGGCGGCGAAGGGTGCGCCCGAGGCCATCATCGATCTGTGCCATCTGGCGCCCGAGCGTGCCGCCGCCATCGCGGCCCAGGTGCAGGCCATGGCGAACGATGGTTTGCGCGTGATCGGCGTCGCCCGCGCCACGTTTGCCGCGCCGCCCCTGCCTGACAACCAGCATGTCTTTGATTTCGAATTCCTGGGCCTGCTTGGCTTGCACGACCCGGTACGCCCGGAAGTGCCCGATGCGGTGGCGCAATGTCACGCGGCGGGCATCCGCGTGGTGATGATCACGGGCGACCATCCCGCCACGGCACTGGCGATCGCGCGGCAGGCCGGTATCGCCGGCGTGGCCAGCGGTGTGATGTCCGGCATGGACCTGGCCGCGCTGGACGACACGGCACTGCAGGCGCGCCTGGCCGATACTGACGTCTTTTGCCGTATCGCGCCGGAACAGAAGTTGCGCCTGGTACAAGCTTTTCGCAGCCGTGGCGATATCGTCGCCATGACCGGCGACGGCGTCAACGACGCGCCTGCATTGAAGGCGGCCAACATCGGCGTGGCCATGGGTGCCCGTGGCACCGACGTCGCGCGCGAGGCGGCAGCGCTGGTATTGCTCAAGGATGATTTTTCTTCGCTATTGCTGGCGGTGCAACATGGCCGACGCCTGTTTGCCAATCTGCGCAAGGCCATCGTCTTCATCGTCGCCGTGCATGTACCCATCGTTGGCCTGTCCATCCTGCCCGTGCTGCTGGGCTGGCCCATGCTCCTGATGCCCGTGCACATACTGTTTTTGCAAATGGTGATCGACCCCGCCTGCTCGATCGTGTTCGAGGCCGAGCCGATCGAAGCCGATGCCATGACGAGCAAACCCAGGAGGCCGGACATGCATCTGTTCGACCGTGAAATACTGCTGCGTGGCTTGCTGCAGGGGGCAGGGCTGTTGGCCATGCTGGTCGGCTTCCACGTGCTGGTGCGCTGGGCCGGCCATTCCGACGAAGTGGCGCGCACGACGACCTTCCTCAGTCTCGTGCTGTCGAACCTGGGACTGATCTATGTCAACCGCCAATGGACCCAGCCGTCATGGAGGAGGGGGATCAAGTCGAACCGGGCGTTCGCCTGGATCAGCCTGGTGGCCTCGCTGTTGCTGTTGCTGGTGCTGGGCGTGGCGCCCATCCGCGAATTGTTTGCTTTCGCGCTGCCGGACATGGCGCTGCTGATGCAGTGCGCATTCGTCGCCGTGCTCGGCATCATCTGGTTCGAGTGCGTCAAGTGGGGGCTATCGGCATGGCGATGGCCGCGCCGCGCGGCCGCGCAGTGATGCACGGCCATGCAGATCAGACCATCTTGCCGTCGATGAGCAGAATTTCTTCGAGCAAGGCGCCGTGACGCAGGACGAACAGCACGTCCATGCCGCGTTTCCTGGCCAGCGCGACACCGTCCACCTCGCCCAGGACCATGAACGCCGTGGCCCAGGCGTCGGCCAGCATGCAACTGGGGGCCAGCACGCTCACGGCGGCGAGGCGGTTCGCTACCGGTTGCTGCAAGGCCGGATGCATGGTGTGCGCATGGCGCGTGCCGTCGATCTCGACCCAGCGGCGATAGTCGCCCGAGGTGGCGATGGCCACGTCGTGCAGTTCCATCACGCCACCGATTTCACGCATGCCATGTGTCGGCTTTTCTATCGCCACGCTCCAGGCCTGGCCATCGGGTCTGGTCGAGCGCGCGCGCATTTCGCCGTCGATGCCGACCAGGTAGCTGGCGATGGACCAGCCATCGAGGCAATGCGCCAGCTGGTCGACGCCAAACCCCTTGGCGATGCCCGACAGGTCGAGCGTCAGCGGCGCGCGCTTGCGCACCTGCGCAGCTGCCAGATCCACGTCCAATGCCGCGGCTGCGGGGCAGTACGTTTTGCCATGCCGGGCCGCGATCTGCGGCGATGGCGCGCATTGCGACGGCCCGAATCCCCAGTCCTCCACCAGCTGGCCAACCGCCATGTCGAAGGCGCCGCCCGATTCGCGGCTGACCAGCAGCCCCGCAGCGAGCACCTGCGCCAGCTCCCGCGGTACAGGAAGCCAGGTGTTTTCCGGCGCCGCGTTCAGGCGGCACAGGTCCGAGGCGGCATTCCAGGTCGACATCTGCCGGTCGACCCTGTCGACGGCGGCAAACAGGCTGGCGCCGATGGCGGCCAGGTCAGGTTGTCCGGCCGCATAGAATACGGCCGTATAGCGGCTGCCCATGGTTTCGCCATTCAGGCTGTAGCGCCGCAGCGCGGGTTCAGAAGACGTCTTCACGATACCTTCCTTTTTCCCTCAGCGCCGCTACATCGAGCTTGAGTGGTGCGAGTATCTGGTCCATGGCCTGCCTCACGCTGGCGGCCATGGCGCGGCTGCCGCAGACGAGCACCTGGCCATCGTCGGCGATCAGGCGGCGCATATTGTCGGCATCCTCCATCAGCCGGGTCTGCACGTGGACGCCATTCGTGACTCTTGAGAAGGCTGTGTGCAGCTGCGTCAGCCGGCGGTCGGCCAGATAGTTGCGCAGTTCGGGCTCATACAGAAAATCGGAGTCGGGATGGCGCCCGCCCCAGTACAGGTACATCGGATGCTGGCCCGTATTGTTGCGGATGAAACCGGCCAGTGGCCCGATCCCGGTGCCGGCACCGATCAGGATGACGGGTGCCTTGCCCAGGGCCGGACGAAATTGCGGATTGGGCTGGATAAAGGCTTCGATGCGGTCCCCCGGCAGCAAGTGGTACAGGTAGCTTGAACACACGCCCCCGGGCTGCTTGCGCACGCAAATTTCCAGCACGCCGTCAGCCGATCCGCTCGCCAGCGAATAGAAGCGCGGCATGGAACTGCCGGGCGCCATGACGCCTGCGAGGTCGCCGGCCTCGAAGCGGGGCAGCCGATGGCGCGCAAGCCGGCTTTTCAGCCAACCGGCGGGAGCCGGCGGCGGGGCGGCTATAAAGCGCAGCACCACGGTGGGATCGTGCTCCTCCTCGCCGTAGGCGATGCGCTCGCGCAACTGCAGCGCATGCGTGTGCGGATGTGCCGGGGCATAGTCGAGTACGAGCTCATGGCCCAGCAGCGCGCCGACCTGGCTCCCCCAGCGCGCGAATTCCTGCGGCGACTGGCGGTCGATCAGGGCCAGTTCCAGCGACCGGCGCCATCCGCGCGCCGCCATCGCCGCGTCGACCTCGTGCGCGAACTGGCAGAACGTGGGAAACTGGCGGTCGCCGAAACCGAGTACAGCGTAACTTGCCGCCTGGTTGGGGGCAACACCGGCCAAATTGGCCAGAAAGTGCGTGGCGCAGGCGGGGGCATCGCCATCGCCATACGTCGCCGTCAGGATGAACAACTGGCGCGCGGCGTTGTGGCGCGACGAGAACTGGTTCATCGGCGCCGTGTGCACGCGTTGTCCGGCCTGTCGCAAGGCATCGTGCAGCGCGCGGGCAAAGCCCCAGGTACTGTTGTTTTCGCTCCCCACCAGGATCACGCTGTCGGCCGAACCCGGAGCCGAGTTGTTGGCGATGCGCGGTTTGGCCCGCTGCCGCTGCCACCATACGGCGATGCCCGTCACCGCCAGCCAGGGCGCGCCGAGCGCACTCAGGCCCAGTGCCAGGCCCAGCCACCACAGGCCTTCGCCCGTATGCAACTGGTAGATCAGTTCAAAGGCTTCCCGGACATTGCTGTGCGCGCGGAAGGCCAGCAGCGCGCCGCTGGACTGGTCGACATAGGCGTCGCCTTGCCGCGTGCGCAAGGTATAGACGGCGCTGCTGTCACCGGCAAGCGGAAAGGACAGTTCGCGCAGATCGGCCAGACTGGTGGCCAGCAAGGCTGGCAGGCGGGCAGCGGGCAGCGGGGTGCCGCCGGACGTGGTGGCGGGGATATCGGGTTCGTCCTGGCTGCCATCGGAAATGAAGCTGAAGGTCGCCGCCGACATGTAGCTGCCGGTCACTGCGGACAACAGCAGGCCGGCGACAGCAAAACGGGCCACCGCGGCGTGCCAGCGCTGGCTGCGGTTGCCATGCAGTGGACGTGCCAGCTGGCGCCAGCCGCCCACCCGCTTGAGCAGCAGAAAAATCCCGGAGATTGAGACCAGCAGCATCAGCAGGGCGGTGACGCCGACAGCGGCGCTGCCTGGCGTGTCGAGGAATAATGACCTGTGCAACTCCTTGAACCAGCGCGCGTATGCCGGCGGTGCATAGGGCGCGATCGCCATGCCGCTGGACGGGTCGACCCGGTCGACGCCCGAGACGTCGCCGGCGCTGTAGTAGACGATGATGGTTCCCGAGGCCGTGCGCTGGATCTGCTCGGCGCCCGGATAGTGGCGCGCCACCCGGCCCGCGAGTTCGGCAACGCTGACGCCCGCCGGCACGTTGGTCGCCAGCCGCTCGAGCGCGGGGTTGATCGACAGCACGGCGCCCGTCAAACCGATGAGCATGACCAGCAGTGCGCTGATCAGGCCAGCGAGCGAATGTATCTGTCGTAACATGCGGCGGTGGCTACATGTCGTAAATGAAGGACTTGACGTAGCCGCGTCCACCGACGGGTTTGCCTGCGCCCTGTTTGCTCAGTGGCGTGCGCACGTCGGCCGGATTGTCGCGCCCGTCCTCTGCCGCGCTGTCAACACGGATCTCGTAACCTGCATCAATCAGGGTATCGGCCAGTTCGACCGTCACCTTGAGGGTCTTGCCGCTGCCGACGCTCGCTCCGCTGATCCCGTCAAATTCGCGCGCGTTCAGGCCGCTGCCGCGTGCCCAGTCGCTCAGGTGCTTGTAATACTTGGTCTTCTTTCCGGCTACCCACAACGTTTTCTTGTACTTGCCGGCGGCATCCGTGACATATACCGCCAGGTACGCGCCGTTGCCGGCGTAGTTCTTCAGTTGCGCGGTGAGTGTGACCGGGCGTGCCTGGACGAGACCGGGCAACGCCAATACACCTGCAAGGCAGGCGCAGGCTGTGATGTTTTTCATTGCTTTTCCCCTTGGGATGTCGTACCTGCAGGCCGCCTGACGGGAGCCTGCGGTACAGGGCCGAGGTAGTCGGCGGCGTCGCCGTTGTTGCCGAAATCCACCGCCATGCTGCGCATGCGCAGCGACGCCGGGGAGTATTTGGCCTTGACTTTGTTGCCGTTGCGATCAATGGCTCTGAGCTCGTAGCAGCCATCATCGATCTTGATGCGCTGGACAGTCCAGCCGCGCTGTTCGGCTTCCCGCTGCAATTGCTCGCGAGGTTTCCAGTCGGCAATCGGATCCGTGCAGTGGACATCCGCATGGACCGCATTGCTGAAAACCAGGGCAGACAGCGCCATGCATGTACGCGCTAGGAACATCGCTTGCTCTCCTTGATAACCACCTGAGCATGGCAGTTCATGCTGACATCATACTTACCCGAACGGCATCGCGCGATGACAAATCCCGGTATTTGCGGGTCCACCATCGTGAGATCAATTATTTGCAGAAACATGCGGCAGAATGCGCCGCTGCGCTTGTTTCCGGGCCATACCAGGTATTCTGATGGGCGCCATCAGATAGCCTTGATAAACAGCGCCAGCGCGGCCAGGGCGGAAACCATCGCAAACGCTTTCTGCAGATGCTGCGCCGGCAGCCTGGAGGCAACCAGACGGCCACCGGCCATGCCGGCCAGGGAACCGATAGCGAAAGGCAGCGCAATGCTCCATTGCAAGTGACCGGTGGCGGTACTGGCGATGACGCCTGACAGCGATACCAGCGCAATGACGGCAAGCGAGGTCGCGACGATCGATTGCGTGGTCAAATCCGTGTAACGTTGCAATGCGGGAACCATCACGAAGCCACCGCCGACACCCAGCAAACCGGACAGGATTCCCGCGACCACGCCCGCCAGGGCCAGCGCCCTGGCGCAAGGGGCCGTCCAACGCAATTTTCCACGCGTGGCGTCGAGCTGGCAGGGAGGCGCGCGTTCGCCGGACGCCGCAGTATCGGCAGCGCCGGAAGTGGCGCGCTGGTAGACGCGCAGCGCCACGTAAAGCAACACGAGGGAAAACAGGATCGCCAGCGGCCGATTCGGACTGCGCTGCGCCAGCCACAAGCCAAGAGGGGAGCAGATGATGCCCGCGCCGGCGATAAGCATCGCCGCCTTGTAGCGCACCGTCCCGGTTTTCAGACCCATCACCGCACCGAGGGCAGCCGCAAGGCCGACCGCCAGCAAGCCGATCGGACCCGCCTGCGCCATGCTCAGGCCCGCGCCAAAGACCAGCAAGGGCACGGCAAGGATGCCTCCGCCCGCACCGGTGAGTGCCAGGATGATGCCGACTGTAAAGCCGAGCAGCAGGATGATGGTCATGCCCGGCCCCTGAAACACCGGCCGGGCGCCAGTGGATGAATGTGCATGTTTGTCTGCGTCCAGTGTGTGCTGTGTGTTGTCAGACCGCGTTGAGCGGTATTTTCAGATAGCGTATGCCGTTCGCCTCTGGCTCGGGAAAGTGCCCGGCGCGCATATTGACTTGCACCGATGGCAGAATCAGGGTCGGCATTTCCAGCGACGCATCGCGCCTGGTGCGCATGGCAACAAACTCTTCTTCGCTGATGCCGTTGCGCACATGGATATTGCTGGTGCGCTCCTCGCCGACGGTGCTGACATAGCGCACTTCGCGGCCGCCCGGCTGGTAGTCGTGGCACATGTAGAGCAAGGTATCTTCCGGCAAGCTCAGTACTTTGTTGATGGAGTGGAACAGGGTGCGTGCATCGCCGCCGGGAAAGTCGCAGCGTGCCGTGCCATAGTCGGGCATGAACAGCGTGTCGCCGACAAAGGCGGCGCCGCGGGTAGCGTCGCTGACGACGTAGCTCATGCAGGCGGGGGTGTGGCCGGGCGTGTGCAGGGCGCGGCATTGCAGCGCGCCGATGGAAAACAGCTCGCCATCGGCAAACAGATGGTCAAACTGGCTGCCGTCGCGCGCCATGTCGTCGCCGGCGTTGAACAGCTTGCCGAATACCTGCTGCACCGTAGCGATATGCTGGCCGATGCCGATCTTGCCGCCCAGTTTTTCCTGCAGGTAGGGAGCGGCGGTCAAATGATCCGCATGCACATGGGTTTCCAGTAGCCATTCGACCCTGGCGTCCAGGGCCGCGACGCGCGCCAGCAGGCGGTCGGCCGAGGCGGTGCTGGTGTGGCCCGACTTCGGATCATAGTCGAGCACGCTGTCGATCAAGGCGCAGCGGCGCGTGGCCGGATCGAGCACCAGATAGCTGACGGTGCTGGTGGCGGGGTCGAAGAAACCTTCTATTTGCGGTGATGTGTTGGTCATGATGCGTCTATCTCCTGGGTGTGCAAGCCTGGCGTGCATGAGGTCTAACTGGTAATGCAAGACCTGTGCCAGTACGAGCTTGGGCTACATACCTCTCCCCAATGCCTGATTCCAGGCGTTTTCATGCCAGAGGTAAACATGCGCTACCCCTGTTTGGCGCTGCCACTGGCAGTGCCACTTGACGCATTGGCAGTCCTGCGACAGTATGGCTGCACAACAAGGAGCCAGCATGCCAACGCCACCGGTCACCCGCATCGAGCCATCCCCCAGCGCGCCCATGGTGCAATCGCTGATCTCGTTTCTCGAACACGAGGTCCAGCCGATGATCGTGCTCGATCCCGATTACACGATTCTGGCCGCGAATGTCGCCTACCAGCGGCAATTCGGCAGCATCGGCGAGCCCGTGACCGGCCACAAGTGCTACCGCATCTCGCATCATTACGATGCCCCTTGCGACCAGGCCGGTGAGCATTGCCCCATGAAGAAGGCGCAGGAACTGCGCGGACCCGACCGCGTGCTGCACATCCACCATACGCCGCGGGGCCCTGAGCACGTCGCCGTCGAACTGCGTCCCATTTTCGATGCCGGCGGCACCATTACCGCGTATGTCGAGCGGCTGGAAGTGGTGCGCAGCGCTTCGGCCAAGCCCAGCGAGGAGGGACTGGTGGGCCGCTCCGCCCCATTTACCCGGGTGCTGGAGGCATTGCAGCGGGTCGCGCCGTCGATGCTGCCAGTGCTGCTGCTGGGCGAGTCAGGTACGGGCAAGGAACTGTTTGCGCGTGCCGTACACGAAAACAGCGCACGGGCCACAGGACCGTTCGTCGTGGTCGATTGCTCCGGACTGACCGAAACGCTGTTTGAAAGCGAATTGTTCGGACACGAAAAGGGCGCTTTCACGGGCGCGACCTCGCGCAAGCCGGGGCTGGTCGATACGGCACAAGGCGGCACCTTGTTTCTCGACGAAATAGGCGACGTGCCCCTTTCCATGCAAGTCAAGCTGCTGCGCCTGATCGAGTCGGGCACTTACCGGCGCGTGGGCAGCGTCGAGACCCAGCACGCCAATTTCCGCCTGGTCGCCGCGACCCACAAATCGCTGGAGCAGATGATGGCGCGCGGCGAGTTCCGACAGGACTTGTATTACCGCATCAGTGCCTTTCCCATCGCCTTGCCGCCGCTGCGCGCGCGGCCCGACGACATCGCGTTGCTGGTGCAGTCATTCCTGCGCCGCGCGGGCGCGGGCAAGCGCACGCTGACGATAGATGCCGAAGCCTTGGCGCAGCTGCAGCAACGCCCATGGCCGGGCAATATCCGCGAACTGCGCAACGTGCTGGACAGGGCCAGCCTGTTCGCCGATGATGGCGTGATCCGCGTCGAGCAACTGCTGGCGGCGCCGGTGGAGCAGGGGGCCGCGCCAGCCACGCCGGTGCGCGGCGACAGCATCCCGCTGGCCGAGCTGCATGCCACCTTCGGCGGCACGCGCAAGGAACTCGCGGCGCACCTGGGCCTCAGCGAGCGCACCTTGTACCGCCGCCTGAAAGCGCTGGGCATCGCCTAGGCCTTGCAGCACTGCCATGCTGCCAGTGTGGCAGTGCCACCCGTCGGCTGGCAGCGCGCGGCTGCCTGCCACATCGCCCTAAGTCCCTGTTTTCTATCCTATCCTCACATGGTGTAACGTTGGCATGAAATATGCTTCGATAGCAGCATGACGCGTACCTGAAACCTGGGTGTGTGTCGCGTGTTGTCATCGCAACGCTTAAGCAGATTAACCATTGAGGAGCAAGACCATGAACGCGAACGTCGGCAATATTGATCGTGCCATTCGGATACTGCTGGGGTTGGGCCTGATCGTGGCCACCCTGGCCGGTGCCATCGGCGCCTGGGGCTGGCTGGGCGTGATTCCCCTGGCGACAGGCATTTTCCGCTTCTGTCCCGCGTATCTGCCGTTTGGCATTCGTACCTGTGCGGTGAAAAAATGAGGCAGGCAACGGAGGCGACAACATGAGCATGCAAGCTGGCAGCTACCGCGCCTTGACGCAGTCGGTGTCGCAGCAACTGGCGACCCTGCGCGCGGATATTCCCGACGTGATGAAAGGCTTTGGCGATCTGGCGCGCGCGGCAACGCGCGATGGTGCGCTGGACAAGAAAACCAAGGAGTTCATCGCGCTGGCCCTGGGCATCGCGGCCCATTGCGATGCCTGCATCGGCTTTCATGTGCAGGCCCTGGTCAAGCTGGGCGCCACCCGGGCCGAATTTGAAGAAACGCTGGGCATGGCCATCTACATGGGCGGCGGGCCGTCGGCGATGTATTGCGCCAATGCGCTGGCGGCATTCGAGGAATTCTCGGTCCCGGCCTGAGGCGCGTCGAGTTGGCACAGGATGAATAGCACATCAGAATTGGAGAAGTCGCGTGCAGATAGACTGGAATAATTTTACGCCATGGGCCTCATTGGCAGGAGGGATGCTGATCGGCTTGTCGGCTGCAGTGTTCGTCCTGTTTAACGGCCGTATTGCCGGCATCAGCGGGATACTGGGAGGCTTGCTGGAATGGCCGAAAGGCGATATTGCCTGGCGCGTCGCTTTCCTTGCCGGCCTGATTGGCGCACCTTTGGTGTATGGCGCAGTGCTGACGCTGCCCGAAGTACGGATGGACGCCGATTTCCCCACCTTGATCATTGCCGGCCTCCTGGTTGGCGTGGGGACGCGCTATGGTTCAGGCTGCACCAGCGGACATGGCGTCTGCGGTTTGTCGCGCATGTCGCCGCGTTCGCTGGTGGCGACAGTCGCCTTCATGCTTGCCGGCTTCGCCACTGTTTTTGTCGTCCGACACCTCATCGCTTAAGGCACTCGTCATGAAAAATATACTGGCGGGACTTGTGGGGCTGGTCTTTGGCATCGGACTGATCGTATCGGGCATGACGGATCCATCGAAAGTGCTTGGTTTCCTCGACGTGGCGGGGCATTGGAATCCGTCGCTGGGCCTTGTCATGTGTGGCGCGATAGGCGTTGGCATCGTGGCATTCCGTTTTGCATCGCGCAGGGAGCGCAGCCTGTTGGGCGATGCGATGCGCTTGCCGACATCGAGGCAAATCGACCGGCGCCTGGTCTTTGGCGGCCTGGCATTTGGTGCCGGTTGGGGACTGGCTGGTTATTGCCCCGGTCCGGCCGTGGCGTCGCTGGCGTCAGGAGGGGCCAAGCCGCTCGTTTTCTTCATCGCCATGCTCGCGGGCATGGGGATCTTCGCGGTTGCCGAGCGTCTGCATTCACGATAGACAAGACTCAATTCTCGGCACTTGCCCGGACGCCGTATCCTGGTGACAAAGAACAGCGCCTGGATCAGGCTGGCGCCGCTCAACATTTGTTCGGTCGCAACAGCACTGTGGCGACCAGGCCGCCTTCGGGGGCGTTGTATAAGGTGAGCGTGCCGCCTTGTCTCTCAATGGCTTCGCACGCGATGGATAATCCGAGGCCCACGCCACCACTGGCTTTGTTACGCGACGACTCCAGGCGGTAGAACGGCTGCATGACGGCGGTCAGTTCGGCGGCCGGAATGCCTGGACCCTGGTCGTGGATCGTGATGGACAGTCCGGATGGGTGCATGGCGCACTCAACCTTCGTCATTCCGCCGTAACGCAGCGCATTTTCCATCAAATTGGCCAGGGCGCGCCGCAACGCGATCGGCTGCGCCAGAATGGGCGCGACTACGCCTGTGCATTCGATGGCGTGTCCCTGCTCCTGATAATCTTCAACCATTGAACTCACCAGGGCTTGCACATCGAGCATGGCCGGGGCCTCAACGGCCGCTTCGCCGCGCAGATACTCCAGTGTGGCGTCGAGCATGGCGGCCATCTCGGTGGCATCGGCGTGCAGTTGGGCGCGCACATCGGGCTCGGCCAACTGTTCGACGCGCAGCCGTATGCGCGTCAGCGGGGTGCGCAGGTCGTGCGAAACGGCGGCGAGAAAGTGGCCGCGGGCAGCCAGTTGCTGGCGCAGATCGGCTTGCATGCGGTTGAAAGCGCGCGCCGCCAACTGCGCCTCGACAGGGCCGCTTTCCGGCAGGGCCGAGCGGTTCACGTCGTTGCCGAGCTCAACTGCGGCGACCGCCAATTGCTGGATCGGACGCGCGATGCTGCGCGCACCCAGCCAGGCGGCCGTGGCCAGTGCCAACAACTCCGTGACGACTCCAATGACCACGCCGCCCACCGGCGGCTGCGGGTGGCAGCGAGCCGCGTCGTGATAGAGCATGAAAAAAAGGCCAAAGGCGATGGCGTGGCTAGCCACGATGGCGCCCACTGCCAAGGCGAACAGGCGAGAGAACAGCGTGTCTACGAACTTGAACCTCATGCTTCGAATGCCACGTCGAGCAGATAACCCTCGCCGCGGATGGTGCGCAACAGCGGCTTGGCCGTGCTGTCGGTGTCTAGTTTCTGGCGCAGCCGG
Organism: Janthinobacterium sp. 78; assembly: GCF_003096775.1. NCBI lineage: Bacteria > Pseudomonadati > Pseudomonadota > Betaproteobacteria > Burkholderiales > Oxalobacteraceae > Janthinobacterium > Janthinobacterium sp. 78. The sequence continues at coordinate 3,361,228 of NZ_QENT01000001.1, forward strand.
GACACCAGCAAGTCGATGGTTCGGTCGTACGCCTCCATGCTGCGCCCGCGTGCCGCACTCAACAGATAGCTACGACTGAGGACACTTTGCGGCTTCTCGATGAACGCAGACAACAGCCGGAATTCACCGTAGGACAGGGGGATCAGCAACTGCGCGGGCGAGGTCAGTTCGCGAGTGGCGCGGTTCAGCCGCCAGCCACCGAAGCAGATGTCGTTGGCCGGCGGCGGCCTGCGCTCTAGCGTCGGCGCTCCCACGCCGCGGCCACGAATGCGCCGCAAGATGGTGTGCAGTCGCGCCACCAGCTCGCGCGGGTCGAACGGTTTAATCACGTAATCGTCGGCGCCAGCCTCCAGTCCGGCCACCTTGTCGCCGCGTTCGCCCCGCGCCGTGAGCATGAGTATGGGAATATCAGACAGGAAGCGGATGCTGTGACACAGAGACAGTCCATCTTCACCCGGCAACATCAAATCCAGGATGATGATGTCGAAGCGCTGCCGGGCAAGAGACGCGCGCATCGCGGTGCCGTCATGGACCGCTTGGGCGCGGATGCCGAAATCACCCAGATAGGCGACTAGCAGGGTACAGATATCGGGATCATCGTCGACGATGAGCACTTCGGCAGTTGTTGGCATGGTCTACTTGAAACAGGAACGAAACGGAAAGCGGGAGCAGTTTAACTGATACCCGCTATTGTAGTATCAGGCCTGTGTCGCAATGGCGGACCGTGGTGGTTCGGCGAAGGATGCCGCGCCATTCACGTAGGCATCGACCGCGACCTTGACTTTTGCGTTGGCAGCGGCTTCGGGATGCTTGTTGAGATAGGCGTTGGTTTCCTTGTAGTCCGCGCGCTCCTGCTCGGTGACTTCGCCGTTTTCGTTCTTGTCTTCGGCTTCGTAAGTCTCGCTGGAACTCGCCGTGGCGGTGAGGCTGGCGTCATTGCTGACGGCCGACGCGTCGGCCGCGCCGGCCTGTTCGGTACCGCCAGCTTCGGCCGTGTCGGCGCTGCCGGTCTCAGTCTTGGCGGCGCGTCCATCGACGGCCGACGTGTCTACGCGCGAGGCGTCGTATTGGCTCTGCAGCGTGTTCGACAACGCTGCCGCGCCGTTCGGCGCCTTACTGGCCGTCGCGCCAGCGACTTCCGCATTGGCACCCTGCGGCGGCTCGCTGACCGGCGCGGCGCTCTTTTGCTCTGCGGCACTCGCCGCGCTGGTGACGTCTTTTTTGCTTTGCGTAGGGATAAATCCCGTACCGCCGCTGACTGCTGATATTCCTGCCATACGATCTCTCCTGTTGGTGCGGCAGAACTTTGTTGTTCATGCCATGCATAGGTAAACGACAGGAATCCGCGAAACTATTGAACAGCTTTGTAGCATGTTTGTATCATTTGAAATAAAAGGGAGTTGTTTACTCGCTCTGTCGTGTGGCCGGTCGACAGAGGTATCAAGAATAGCGGTAACGATACTTACACGGCCAGACTCCGCGTATTTCCAGATTGCGTCTTTGCTGCAAGCAAATCGACGCTGATCGCATGGTGACGTTGACCTACCGAGAAAACATGCTGGACCGTGAACTTGCATTAAAACACTGGAAGGCGTTTTGTCGAAAACTTGGTAAGCATAAACAATTTCATTATGTAGCGGTCATTGAGGAACAGGCCCGTGGCGCCTTGCATTTTCATGTTGCCGTCGCAGGGCGGCAAATGTATGCACTGCTACGCTCCATCTGGCAAAGCATCCTGGGGCGCGGCCCGAACGGTGAACAAATGGGACAGGTCCACGTCCGTGACCCGCACCGTTTCGGTTTCGGCGTGGCCGGGGCGCACAAGATCGCCAGCTATATAGCGAAATACTGCGGCAAGGAAATGCAGTGCAGGGCGCTTGACCAGAAACGCTATTTCCGCTCCAGGGGCATCGTGGTGCCGGAAGTGGACGTATGGCGGGTGCCGTTTTGTACAAACATGCTGCGCGCTGCGCAGGTCGCATTCCAGGCCCTATCAGGTCATTGCATGGACGGCCTGCAGACCTGGTGCAACAACAATCTCGGCGTCGTCTACCTGGCGACCGCTCCGGGGCTGCCACAGGTGGTGGACGATTGTCCGTTCTGACAGTTACTCCACCTAGATTGATGAGGAGGAGGGACGTCCTATGGCAAATTTTGATTATAATTCACTGCGGATACTTGAGAAAATTGAGAATGAGTTCCGCAATCAGTACTGGATTATTCGGAATTCTAGGCGGACAAATTGGCGAGCAGTAAACCGCACTAGGGTGCTTGGGGACTTTATGTATATGCTTGGAGTGCCAAAATGGGCTGTGCAGCAGGCTCGCTACTGCCTACGTTTACGTGTCTGTGAGCGGTGTTTTAAGGACGACGTTCGATGCCATGGTTTTTGTGAGCGTGCCAAGCGCGGCGATTTTAATAGCTAATTTTTACAGTTCTGGTATACCCTATAGCTCAGATTTAATAAAAAAAACCACTACGCCCATATAAAAGGACTTTGAAATGCCGAAAGGATTACCAACTGCTTCAGAACTAATCGAACATAGGAAAGTAAAATTTTTCTCAATTGATACTGACATCATCCAGTCGCTGGGATATAAGTTCGAGGACGGTGCATTATTAGCGTTGCATCTTCAACGTCCGAAATGGATTGCCATATGTCTAACCGAGGTTGTACAGCGCGAAGTAATGAATCACAGAATGGAACCGATTAGTCAGGCTCTTAATGATCTTGGTTCTGCGCTGAATAAGGTTAAAAGGTTGTGCAGTCATGAATTAAAAGTATCCGAGAGAGAGATAAAAGAGGCAAAGTTGGAAGATGTTTTACGTGAAAAATTTGAAAATGAATTCGCGGAATTTGTAAAAAGACTAGATGGAGTGGTGCTTAAACTTGATGGGGCAGACTTAGCAAGAAGGATGTTCGATAAGTATTTTTCTTTACAGGCTCCTTTTGAATCGCGAAAAGAGAAAAAGTCAGAATTTCCAGATGCAGCCGCGTTATTGATTTTGGAGGATTTTGCGAGAGAAAAAAATAGTCATGGCATAATAATTTCGAAGGATAGCGGTTGGTTGAATTTTTCCAACCAATCTGATTTTCTTTACTGCGTAAGATCGCTTGAGGAATTTGTTGCCCTGTTTGAATCGAAAAGTGAAAGCGCAGATAAAGTAAAAGAAAAAGTAAAAAATTCCCTTCTCGACAAGACGAGCGATGTTTATTCTCAACTTGAAAACGTTATTGCTCGGCATTTAGGGAATGCCTCTTGGAGAATGGGGGACATCTATAGTAGTTACAACCTAAGGGTTGAAGGCGAGGTTAATGCGGTAAATGTTGAAGATAGTCATTTTAATCATGACGAAGTCGGTTTATGGTTTGTAGAACATGACCCGTCCCTTTGTACTGTTGAACTCAATATTTCTGTCGAAGTTTCTCTAGATGTAAATGTTGAATTTTATCAATACGATACCATTGATCATGATGAATTTAATGTGGGGTCAGTTGAGGTTCAAAGGAGTGTTGAAGTGGATGTTGAAGTTTTTTTAATCTGCAAGGGACAACTTTTAGATGATCCAATGGAGGAATGGAGTATAGATTTTGGCGTTTCTGGTGGGGACTGTACTGTGGATGTAGGGGATGTGCAACCCAAGTTCGATTCGGACTATGATGATTGAAATCTTGTCATCTTGCGGTGTTTAGAAGAGAACTGCAGTTGTGTTTTACGGCACATTGATGCATATGCGGCAACTAGCTAAATTGGTGGTGGATGCACTTACGATTACAAAAAAGTGTCTTCCACTTCGATCCTATATTTGACATAATATAAATTATGCGAAGTTATGGATGAATTCGTCAAATGCCCCTTTTTGCAACTTGTACAATCGCAAATGCGATTTTAGCCCTTTGCGCGCCGCCTGGGGCCCTGACTTTTTCGTCATGGGTTCTCGCGCAGTCCCTTTGCGCTTCGATGCGCTGACCGGCTCCAGGCTGGCAAGCAGGATTTCTGGAGTTTGCTGCCGCGCGCTGCGCTGCGTGCCTGTCTCCCGGTGCAATGCTGGCGGTTCTGCGTGCCTGCTGGCCTGCCACGCCGCAGCGCTGGTGTGTGCAGTGCCTGGCCGCAGGTCTGGCGCGTCCGTGCGGCTAATCTTCTGGCCGCGCAACTTTGGCCGCGATCTGCCACGGCTACCGTACGCCGGCGTATTTGGCTGGCGCCGTGGCCAGGCTGTCCATGTGGACAATTTCGATGGATTTGACCAGGCATTGGTGGCCAGGCATGGCTCAACGGACGCGGCGCGTTGATGGCACAGCACAGTGGTTGCCGCACCAGCAATCGCTTCCGGACGGCTTGTTTCATGTTTGCGCCCGGGCCGCAAGGCAGCGCGCCGCGTTGCGGCTTGCCGCCGCCATCGTCCACGTTGCGCACGATTGCATTGCAAATCAATAACAATGTGTGTGCCGGGACGTGCTCGTGTAAGATTGCCCGCCTTATCTCTTTTGCCGGGCATGCCTTGACTTCTTCGACGATTTTTTCGGTGAAACACAATAATAAAATCAAGGGTTTGCAGCCGATTATGAAGGCAAAGTCTCAAGATATTTCGCGCGCTCTGTTGCGCGCGGGCGCCGCGCTGGCCATCGCGACCGCCTTGTCCGCCTGTGCCAGCAAGCCCGGCCCATGGCCTGCGCGCGCCCTGCCTGCAAACGCTGCCGTGACGGTCGACGCCACGCAATTCCTGTCCAGGAAGCAACTGGTGGACTGGCAATATGACCTGGACGAGCGCCTGTTGCGCGCCACGGGATCGCTCCGGCATGAAGCGTATATCGACGTGTTGCATGAACGCCTGGCACGCGCCGGTGTCAAACAACTGCGCTTTGAACCGGTCAGCTTGCGGCAATGGTCGGTGGAGGCGGAACACTGGGGCTTGGAAGTGCTCGATGGCGAGCGGCCCGGCGTGCTGACTTCGGCTGGCTATATTCCGTATTCGGGCGTCACGCCGCTGTCCGGCATTTCGGGACGCATCGCCTACCTGGCGCCCAATACCAGGCCCGATGCCAGCCTGGCGGGCAAGCTGGTGCTCGTCGAGATGCCTGAAGTGGCGTGGACGGGCCAGGTTTTCCGCCAGACGGCCGTGCACGTCCACGACCCTGAGCACGCCATGGGGCCGGACACGCCGTATGCGCGCCCGTTCCAGATGCTGGGGCCGTTCATTTCGCTGCTGGACAGCCTGCAGGCGGCCGGTGCGGCGGGCGTGATCGTCATTCTGGATACGCCGTCCTTGGCGGCGGACGGCCTGTATGCACCCTGCGACGGCGTGGTGCGCCAGCTGCCCGGCGTGTTTATCGACCGCGGCCGTGGCCAGCGCCTGCGCGACCGCGTGCTGGCAGACACGGCGCCTGTCTTGCGGCTGACCATGGCGGCCACCGTGCGGCAGGTGCAGACGCGCAACCTGGTCGGCATCATCCCCGGCAAGTCGGATGAATTGATGGTGCTGGCTAGCTACACGGATGGCACGAACGGGCTGGAAAACAATGGACCGAACGCCATCGTCGACATGGCTCAGTACCTGGCGCGCCTGCCGCAGGACAGCTTGCCGCGCAGCGTCATGCTGCTGCTGACGGGCGGTCATCTCGCGGGCGGCGCGGGCATCGCGCAATTTATGGATCGTCACAAGGACGATGGCTTGACGCAGCGCATGGCCGCGATGCTCGGCATCGGGCAACTGGGCGCGCTGGAAGTGCTGCCCGACAGCAACGGCTACTTGCATCTCACGGGCAGGTCCGAGCCGGCCGCCCTGTTTTCACCGCGCACGCCTGCCTTGATGGAGGCGTCCTACGCCATGCTCAGGCAGGCCGGTGTGGTACCCGCGTTCGTGCTGCCGCCTGACAATTCCGGCGGCGATGGCAGTGCGCAGAGGGCCGCCTGGCCCGATGCAGGCCAGACGTTCCGGGCGGCGCGACGCCTACCCACGCTAAATTATGTCAAGGCGCCGACCTACCAGCTCAGCTATGGCATCGGCACGGTGACCCAGGTGGACTACCGGCTGATGCAGCGCGAAGCCGTGGCCTTGACGCAGATGCTGCTGGATCTGTCGCGCGTGCTGTATGCCGATTTGCGCAAGGAAACAGCGCCGTAGCCGTCGCGAGAGTACTCCGCCCTTCCCCGCCCTGCTCCCGGCGCTCTTCCGTACACCATACCAGCACACTGGCAAACAGGCACTGGTATGGCCCGCATCGCCCATCCTATGGGACAAGGCTGCGACTGGTATTGTGATCTTGCGCAAAGAATAAAACCAGTTGACTACCACCTGCAATGCTTGCACTCTGAAAAATCGGACGGTGTCCAGCCGCCCGGCCAAGATAAAAACACACAAGGAGATGCGATGCACCGGACAGTCATGAATAGCCTCATCATTACCCTCTTCGGCGGTAGCCTGGCCGCCTGCGGCGGCGGCAGTGACGGCGCCAGCGCAGGCGCGAGCCAGCTGCTGGCCGGTGCGACCACAGCGGTGGCCTGCTACACGCCGTGGAGCAGTGGCACCGCCTACAACGGCGGCGGCCAGGCCAGCTACAACAACGTCAATTACACGGCCAATTGGTGGACACAAGGCAATAATCCAGCGACCAGCAGCGGCGGTGCCGGCAGCGGCCAGCCCTGGACGGTGGTGGGAGACTGCGGCACGCCGACACCGACTCCGACTCCGACACCCACGCCTACGCCAACTCCTACGCCGACTCCCACCCCGACACCGACACCCACTCCTACCCCGACACCTACCCCGACTCCGACCCCGACACCGACACCGACCCCCACCGGCCTGGCGAAGCACGCGCTGATCGGCTACTGGCACAACTTCACCAATCCCAGCGGCGCCACCTACCCAATCAGCCAGGTCAGCGACGACTGGGATGTGATCGTCGTCTCGTTCGGCGACAACGCGGGCGGCGGCAATGTCAGTCTGACCATCGATCCGGGCGCGGGCACGGAAGCGCAGTTCATCGCCGACGTGGCCGCCAAGCGGGCCAAGGGCAAGAAAGTCATCCTGTCGCTGGGCGGACAAAACGGCTCCGTGTCCGTCGGCAACACGGCCGAAGCAACAAATTTCACGAACAGCCTGTACGCGATCATCACCAAGTATGGCTTCGACGGCATCGACCTGGACCTGGAAAATGGCGTGGCGCAAGGCGCGGCCATCCAGACCTATCTGCCGATCGCCGTGAAAAACCTGAAAACCAAGGTTGGCAGCAGCTTTTATCTGTCGATGGCGCCGGAATGGGTGTACGTGGAAGGGGGCTACACGAGCTACGGCAGCATCTGGGGCGCCTACATTCCCATCATCAATGCCTTGCGCAGCGAGCTGACGGTGCTGCACCCGCAGTACTACAACAACGGCGACATCTACACGCCGTATGCCACGGGCGCCATCAAGGCCGGTTCGGCCGACCAGCTGGTGGCCACGGCGCGCATGCTGATCGAGGGATTCAATTATGGCGGCAACACCTTCGCGGGCCTGCGTCCGGACCAGGTGGGCTTCGGCGTGCCGTCGGGCCGCAGCTCGGCCGGCTCGGGTTTTACGACGAATGCCGACGTCAGCAACGCCCTGAATTGCCTGACGCGCCTGCTCAATTGCGGCACCATCAAGCCGCTGCAGGCGCATCCGGACTTCCGCGGCGTGATGACGTGGTCGATCAACTGGGACCGCCACGACAACTATAATTTCTCCGTGCCGACCAAGAATGTGCTGAAGACCCTGCCGTAAGGGCAGGCCGGAGCAGGACTCCCCTCCTCCGGCCTGCACTATCTATATAGGCGTGCTCACGCCAGGGACCGGTACACCAGCCGGTCCCGGTCGCCGACCAGGCGGTGCAGCACTCGGTCGCGCCAGCTTGGCTTGCCGCCATGGGCCAGTACATGCCGGGCGTAGGCGCAAAAGCGGGCAGCGTCGAGATGTTCGGCGCGCGCGATTCCGCCAAAACGCCCATCCTGCACGAAGAACCGCAGGTGCCACGTGATTTCCGTCGCGCCTGCCACAACGGTTCTTTCGCCACCTTCACGCGTAACGGACAATTGAATCAGGTCCGCGTGGCGTTGCCGCAGCTGGCAAAACAGGTGCCAGGCCTGCATGTCCGGCTGATAGTGGCTGGTCGACACCCCGCGCACCAGCGGATAGTGCCCGGTCCGGCGGGCTATGCGGTCGCAGGCGAACTTCGCCACCACCGTGCGGTGATTGCCGCCGCCATCGGTATACCAATTCTCGCCATCGATGGAGCCGAGTTGGATGCCGTTGTCGAGTTCACCGTTGAAATAATAGCCGGGGTTGCGCTCATATCGGGCAAAGACGTCGCGCATCTTGCCCGGCCTGTATTGCGGTTCCAGCACCGCGTCGCGCCACGATTGTCCTGCATAGTGGGCCGTCTGGCCCACCACATTGCGCATGTCCATGTGCGCGTCGCGTCGCCGGCATTCGCGCACGACGAAATCGTCGAGGCTGGCGCCATGTTGCGCAGGACACATATCGCGCCATTCGGCAATCGGTTGCTGCGACCACGGCTGCGGCGTGGCCAGGATGTCATCCAAAAGGGTCGTCATTTGTTTCTCCCAAGCACCAGAAAATACTGGCTTACTTGGTATAGAGAACGCAGGCGCTGTGTGACGGCTAAATTGTTCAATTTTATAAAATACAATGATATTACTATTTTCAATAGTCAATAACTATTGATCCAGTTGAAATATTTTACTTCCTTTTGTAAATGAGAATCGTTACTATCTGAATCAAGGATAAGCGAATTCAACAGAGAGGAGCCTCCCTTGTTCACCGCCATCAAAACATTTAGCCAGGTCTGCACGCACATGTCGATCGCCTTCGGCCTCGCCTACTTGCTGACGGGGTCGCTCGCGCTCGGTGGCTTGGCCGCCATCATCGAACCGATCATCAATGTGGGCTTGCTGCCATGGCATGAAAAAGCCTGGCACGCGATCCGCCGCCGCTACGCCGCCAGCCGCGTGGGCTTTGCCGCCCTGGCCGGTGAAAAGCTGAGCCAGACGGCCTTGCACATGGGCGTGGCCTTCGGCGTCATGTACTGGGCCACCGGTTCCATGGCCTTCGGCGGCTTGCTGGCCGTGGTCGAACCGATCTGCAACGTGATCGTGCTGCCCTTCCACGACCGGCTGTGGGAAAAAGTCCGCTTTCGCGTGGAAAACCGCAGTGCGGCGCCGCTGGCGACGTTGCCTACCTGATATTTTTCACCCAAGAGCAAGGACTGGGGTCGGACCCGGCGGGTCCGACCCCGGCTTTTTGCCGCTGGCCCAAGCCGGTATAGTGGCTGGTTTCAGCCACCGGCAAGGCATGTTTGTTCCTTGCCCGCCCACACGGGCGGCCGCCTTGGAAGCCACGGCGCCGCCCGCTCCAGCTGCGCTGCCAGGCGCAGCAGCGTTCCATCCTGAGCATAGCCCGCCATGAACTGCATGCCGATCGGCAACCCTTCATTCGACATGGCCAGCGGCACGGACATGGCCGGCAAGCCCGCCACGTTGGCCAGCGGCGTGTAGGGCGAGTGCTCGAACAGGCGCGCCGTCCAGCCCAGCCCATCAAGCTGTGCCTCGTCTTTGCCATAACGGCCCAGTTGCCATGGCACGTCCGGCATGGTGGGCGTCAGCAAGACGTCGTACTGGTGAAACAGGGCGGCGGCGTGGCGCGCGACGGTATTGCGCACGTCGAGCGCGGCGACGAAATCGACGGCCGACACCGTCTGCCCGTACCGGTAGCAGGCCAGGGTGGCCGCTTCCAGGGTCGCCAGCGACACGCCGCGCCCGCTTTCCCGCGCCAGGGCGTCTATCCACGGCACCAGATTGGCGCACCAGATGCGGGCATTCGCATGCACGAAGGCTTGCCACGACACGCCCAGCGCAGGCGCTGCTTCTTCCACGTGGTGGCCCAGGCTTTCCAGCAGGCGCACGGTGTCTTGCAGGGCGGTATCGATAGCAGGCACGGGTCGGGCGCCATTGCTGGCGGTACGCTGTACGCCGATGCGCAACTTGCCCGGCGCTACATCAACCTGCGACAGCCAGCTAAAATTGGGCGCATGCGTCACATACGGTTCACCTGCCATCACGCCCTGCACGCAGTCGAGCAAGGCGGCGCTGTCGCGCACCGTGCGGCTCACGCCAAGTTGCACGCCTAGGCCGCTGAAGATTTCGTCCATGGCGGGGCCATTCGAGACCCGGCCACGGCTCGGTTTCAAGCCGAACAGGCCTGTCGATGCGGCTGGCACGCGGATGGAACCGGCCGCGTCCGTCGCATGCGCCAGCGGCACGATGCCGGCCGCCACGGCCGCCGCCGCGCCACCGCTGGAGCCGCCCGCGCTCAAGCTGACGTTCCACGGGTTGCGCGTGGCGCCATATAAAACGGGTTCCGTGGTGGTGGCGAAGGCCATTTCGGGCGTGCTGGTGCGGCCGAAGGTTGTCAGCCCGGCGGCGCGGAACTGCGTCATCAGGTGGGAATCGAGCGTAGCGACATGGCCGGCGCCCAGGCGGCTGCCCGCTTCGCTGCGCTGGCCCGCCATCGTGATGGCCACGTCCTTGATCAGAAACGGCACGCCGGCAAACGGCGCCGTATGGTCCAGGGTGGAAAAATTGGCCGGCCACAGCTCGACCACGGCATTGATCTGCGGGTTGACGGCGGCGCAGGCGCGCTGAGCGGCGTCGTGCAGTTCGGCCGCCGAGACGGCGCCAGTGCGCAGCAGCTGGGCCAGTCCCAAGCCATCAAAGCTTGTATATTCATGCAGTTGCATCAGTTAGCTCCTGTAAAAGATGAAGAGTGGAAATCACAGGAACTACTGTAGGGCTTGCGCTATCATAGTGGAAATGAATAGTTGGTATACGAGGTATAGCCATGAACAATTTACACAAGCTGGACTTGAACCTGCTGCTGACCCTGAACGCGCTGCTGATCGAGCGCAACGTCACGCGGGCGGCGGCGCGGCTGCACCTGAGCCAGCCTTCCGTCAGCGTGCAATTGGGCAAGCTGCGCACGGCCTTCGACGATCCGCTGCTCTTGCCCGGTCCGCGCGGCATGCTGCCCACGGCGCGCGCGCTGGCCCTGTTCGCGCCGCTGCAAGCCGTACTGGCCCAGCTGGAGCAAGTCTTGCAGCCTGAATCGGCGTTCGATCCGGCCACGGCCGAAGTGCGCTGGAATCTGGCGGCGGCAGGTGCCACCGAGTATGCGATTCTGCTGCCCCTGCTGGCATCCCTGCGCGTGCAGGCGCCGTTGTCGCGCATGGCGGTGTTCGAAGCCGTGCCGGCGCGCATGGCGCACGAGCTGGAAAGCGGCCAGGTCGACCTGGGTTTTTTGGCGCAGGAAGAAGCGCCGCCTGGCTTACGCCACCGTACCCTGTTTACCGAGCACTACGTGCTGGCGGGCCGGCGCGACCACCCGCTGCTGCAGGCACCGCCCGACCTTGACCAGTTTTGTGCGCTGGAATTCATCGTCGTCTCGCCGAACGGCGGCGGTTTCCGCAGCAACGTCGATACGGCGCTGCAGCAGTTGGGGCGCACGCGCAAGGTGGTGCTGTCCGTGCCGCATTTCCTGATCGTCCCGCCGTTGCTGGCCGCCTCCGACATGGTGGCCCTGTTGCCGTCGCGCCTGCTGAAGAATGCGCTGGGCGCGCTGCGCACGTGGGAGCCGCCCGTCACCCTGCCCGACTACGAAATGGCCATGGTCTGGCACGAGCGCATGCACCTGGACGCGGCGCACCGCTGGCTGCGCGAGCGCATCATGGCCAGCTTGCAGGCTACCGTACACGATTTTCCCGTGTAAAACACTAGGGAAGATTGCCTAGTTGTTCGAAAGAAATTCCCAATGTTCGCCGTGGTGACGGATGCGTAAGCTGACGCGTAATAATTAAGGGTCACCATGAACGCCATTTCTAGCCTGCATTGCGGTTCGCACCGCCCTCGCGCCTTCTTCTTTTCCAGATGGCTACTGCTTCTGGGCATGCTGGCTTGCTGCGCCAGCGCCTGGGCCGCGCCCAGCAACATGCCCACGGCGTCTGCCGAACTGATCAAGCGCGGCGAATATGTCGCCCGCCTGGGCGACTGCGTGGCCTGCCACACCAGTCCGAACGGTGCCGCCATGGCCGGCGGCCTGGAGCTGAAAACGCCGTTCGGCACCATTTACAGCACGAATATCACGCCCGATACGAAGACCGGCTTGGGCAGCTACTCGTTCGCGCAATTCGACCGCGCCATGCGCAAGGGCGTGGCGGCCGATGGCCACAATCTGTATCCGGCCATGCCCTACCCTTCCTACGCCAAGATCACGCCCGACGACATGCAGGCGTTGTACGCCTACCTGCAGCGGGGCGTGGCGCCCGTGGCGCAGCAAAACCGCGAAACGGACATGAAATGGCCGTTCAGCATGCGCTGGGGCATGTCGCTGTGGAATGCCGTCTTCCTCGACGACGCGCCATTCAAGCCCGACAGCGCCAAGTCGGCCATGTGGAACCGCGGCAGCTACATCGCCCAGGGTCTCGGTCATTGCGGCTCCTGCCACACGCCGCGCGGCGTGGCCTTCCAGGAAAAAACCATGGGCCAGGATGGCGGCAGCGGCAAGCTCTACCTGTCCGGTTTCACGTTTGACGGCTGGCATGCGGTGAACTTGCGCAATCTGTGGACGCCGGGCGACATCGTGCAATTGCTCAAGACGGGCCGCAACAGTTTCGGCACGGCGGCCGGCAGCATGACGGAAGTCATCACGCACAGTACCCAATACTTCACGGATGGCGACCTCGATGCGCTGGCCCATTACCTGCACGGCTTGCCGGCCAAGGACGGGGCAGCAGCGCCAGCAAGGAAAACGGCGCCCGTCGTGGCCGCCAGCAACGACGCCTTGTACAACACGCGCGGCGGCCTGGGCTACCTGCAGTTTTGCGCCACCTGCCACCGCCGCGACGGCCGTGGCGTGGAAAACATCTTCCCGCCGCTGGCGCAAAACGACTCGGTGCAATCGAAAGATGCCACGTCCGTCATCCATATCGCGCTGACGGGCTGGCAGTCGGCTGTCACGCAGCACTCGCCCCGCTCGTTCGGCATGCCGTCGTATGACCGCCTGTCGGACACGGAACTGGCGGAAATCCTCACCTTTGTGCGCGGCAAGTGGGGCAACCAGGGCGCACCCGTCACGCCCGCGCAGATCGCCAAAGTGCGCAAGGAGCTCAAGCTCAAGGCGCCGGACGCGGGCGGCTTCGTCACGCCCCGCTTCGCCGCCCTGACGGCCGATCCGAATGCCAATCAATTGATTCACGGCATGCAACTGATGACGGAAACGCGTGCCCGCCTGCCGCACAACGTGGGCAACTACCTCAATTGCAGCAGCTGCCACCTGAATGGCGGCACCGTGGCCAACGGTTCGCCCTTCCTCGGCATCTCCGCCTTCTTTCCGGCGGAAGCGCCGCGCGCCGGCAAGGTGATTAACTTGGGCGAGCGCATCAACGGCTGCTTCCGCCGCTCCATGCACGGCAAGCCGCTGCCCGTGGACGGTCCCGACCTGCAGGCCATGGTCGCCTACATCGACTGGATGAAGGGCGCCACGCAAGCGAACGACAAGGTGGCGGGACGCGGCGTGGCAAAGATAGCCCGCAACCTGCTGCCCGATCCCGTGCATGGCAAAAAAGTGTATGCGGAGCAATGCGCCGTCTGCCATGGCGCGAATGGCGAGGGCATCAAGGGCGCCAACGGCGTGGTGGCTTTCCCGCCGCTGTGGGGCGAGCGCTCGTTCAATATCGGCGCCGGCATGGCCCGCACCTATACGGCGGCCGGCTTCGTCAAGGCCAATATGGTGATGGGCCATGGCCAGAAATTCCCGCTGGGACAAGGCAACCTGTCCGACCAGGACGCCGTCGACGTGGCCGAGTATTTTACGCACATGCCGCGTCCGGACTTCCCCGACAAGGTGAAGGATTGGCCGAAGGGCGGCAAGCCCAGGGATGCGCGCTACTGAAGCGCGTGTTTGTCGGGCGGCACCCCTTCTTGGCGCCGCCCGCCTGTGCTACGCTGCCCGCTTCACCACACGGGAGTGACGCATGCATGTTGACAGCGGCCGAGCGGCCCCCTCCGACACCTGGCTGGGCAAGCTGGGGCCGGGCCTGATCACGGGCGCGGCCGACGACGACCCCAGCGGCATCGCCACGTATTCGCAGGCTGGCGCCCAGTTTGGCTTCGGCATGCTGTGGACCGTCTGCCTGACCTTCCCGCTGATGCTGGGCATCCAGGTCATCAGCGCCAAGATCGGCCGGGTCAGCGGCCACGGGCTGGCGACGAATATCCGCCGCCATTATCCGAAATCCTTGCTGTACGCCATCGTCGGCTTGCTGCTGCTGGCCAATGTCATCAATATCGCCGCCGACGTGGCCGCCATGGGCGATGCCCTGACGCTGATTATTGGCGGCCCCACGCACCTATACGCCGTGGGCTTCGGCTTGCTGTCCCTGCTGCTGCAAGTGTTCATTCCATATCAACAGTACGTACGCATCCTGAAATGGCTGACTCTGGGCTTGCTGGCCTATGTCGCTACCGTGCTGACCGTGCACATTCCGTGGGGCGAAGTGGCGCTGCGCACGGTCTGGCCCCAGTTCAGCTGGTCGGCCGCCTCGGTGACCATGATCGTGGCCGTATTCGGCACGACGATCAGCCCCTATTTATTCTTTTGGCAAGCCTCCCAGGAAGTGGAAGACTTGCAGGCCGATGCCGGCGCGCAAGCCTTGCGCCGCGCGCCGGAACAGGCGCCACGCCAGTTCCAGCGCATCAAGATGGACACGGCCATCGGCATGGGCTTTTCCAACCTGGTGGCCTTCTTCATCATGCTGACTACGGCCGTGACCCTGGGCGCGCAAGGCATCACGCATATCGACACGTCCGCCCAGGCCGCTTCCGCCCTGCGCCCCATCGCGGGCGAGTTCGCCTTTGCCCTGTTCAGCCTGGGCATCATCGGCACGGGCTTGCTGGCCATTCCCGTGCTGGCCGGCTCGGCCGCCTACGCCATGGCGGGCGCCTTCCACTGGAAAAACAGCCTGGAATTGGCGCCCCGGGCCGCCAAGAAGTTCTACGGCATCATCGTCACGGCCACCGTGATCGGCGCCGCCCTGTGCTTTTCGCCGCTCGACCCCATCAAGGCCCTGTACTGGAGCGCCGTCATCAATGGCGTCATTTCCGTGCCCATCATGGCCCTGATGATGCTGATGGCGTCGCGTCCCGCCATCATGGGCACGCTCACCATTTCGCGCCGCCTGCGGGCGCTGGGCTGGCTGGCTACCCTCGTCATGGCGACGGCCGTGCTGGCCATGTTCGCCAGCATGGCGTTCTGATGCCTACGCCGCCTTCGGCTTGAGCATGCCTTCCACGATGCCCAGCACGGTCTGGCGCGGCAGCAGTCGCGGCAGCCACGCCAGCAGCCGGTTCGGACGGCCCGCCACGTGACTGCTGCGGCCCCGGTCCAGCGCCAGCAGCGCTTCATCGACGACGTCCTGCGGCGCCATGCGCTTGCCCACGGCCGCTTCGGGCGCGGCTACCACATCGAAAAAGGCCGTTTCCGTAGCGCCCGGGCACAGGGCCAGCACGCGCACGCCGCGCTGGCGGTTTTCCGCCCACAGCGCTTCCGAAAACGACAGCACGAAAGCCTTGCTGGCGCCGTAGACCGCCATGTAGGGATCGGGCTGCAGGGCCGCCGTGGACGCCACGTTGATGATGGCGCCCCGTCCTTGCGCCTGCATGTGCGGCAAGGCGCAGTGCGTCAGCTCCATCAGGGCCGTGCAATTGACGGTCACTTCATCGACTTGCCGCGCCAGGGCGATGCTCTCGAACCTGCCATGCGTGGCGAAACCCGCGTTATTGATCAGCACGTCGGGCGGCATGCCCAGCGCGCAGGCCTGTGCATGGGCATTCTGGGCGGCGGCGGGCAGGCTCAGGTCGGCGACCAGCGCGTGCGCGCGGATGCCGTGGCGCTGGGAAAGTTCCTTGGCCAGGCTGTCGAGCACGGCGCCCGAGCGGGCCAGCAACAGCAAATGCGCGCCGCGTGCGGCCAGGGTTTCCGCAAAGACGCGGCCGATGCCGGACGAGGCGCCCGTGATCAGCACGGTTTGATTGGTATAGTTGAAGGCGGTCATGGCAATTGAATCGTAGTGGAGAGAAATTCACTGTAAACTGTGGTCTTTAGTCCACGGTCAATAGAAAAACTATGCGCATCGGAGAAATCACCCGCCTGACGGGCGTCAGCAAGGACACGGTGCGCTTCTACGAGCGCCAGGGGCTGCTGGACGAAGCGCCGCAGCCGGGCATGACGAACAACTATAAAGAGTACTCGGCGCAAGCCTTGCGCCGGATCGAGCTGATCGGCCATGCCAAGGCGCTGGGCTTTACCTTGAAGGAAATCGCCGAAGTCATTGCCGTCTGGCAGGAAAACGCGCTCGATGCGGCCACCAAGCGGATCATGCTGGAAACGAAAATCGCGCAAATCGACGACAAGGCCCGCTCGATGGCCGTGCTGCGCGCCGGTCTCGTCGATGCGCTGGCGAAGGTGGAGACGGGCTGCGAGGATGGCGTCGCGGTCGCAAGAAACTTACAAGGATAATCAATGACTTATTACACGCAATACCGCCATCTGGCGCTCGAGGGCGCCAAGCCTGCCCCCACGGCGCAGCAGATCGTCGCCATCGAAACCTTGCTGGAAGCACCGTTGCCACCCGCCTTCCTGGCTTTCTTGCAAGTGGCCAACGGCGCCTGGTTCGACTACACCACGGATGTGCCAGACGGCAATGGTGGCGTGGAAAAAATGGGTTTCAATACCTTCTTCAGCGCCGACGAGGGCGATTTCTGCGATGAAACCCTGGTCGGCGAGATCCGCGCCGCGCGCCAGCATACGGACATGCCGGCGCGCATCCTGCCCTTCGCCCGCGATGGTGGCAATTCCATGGTCTATCTGGACTTGACGGAAGACGGCGGCGGTCGCGTGCTGGCCTACGTACAGGAGTTGCCGGAGTGGACGGGCAAGCGCGCCCACGGTTTCATCGAGCTGGCGCCCTCCTTCGATGCCTGGCTGGACAGCCTGTATATCGACCGCGACACGGTGCTCGACGAACTCGAACACAGCGTCTCGGAGCCATCCCACCTGGATGCGATGGAAGAATGGCTCGATATCGGCATGCCCGCCTGGCGCCGCGATGCGGGCATCGCCGCCTTGTTTGCGCTGAAACAAGTCGAACTGTGCGCTAACGAACAGGACTAGTCCTACGGGAATCATCGCACGTGTCCTATGGGTGTGCGCAGGCTGCGGGCTTAACATTGCCATCAGCTTGCAGAAAAAACCACGCATGCACTCATGATATGAAAGGAATCCCATGCGCATTTCGACCACCAGTTCACGCACGCCCTCCTTGAAAAGCGTGGCCATCGGCGCCGCCGTGGCGCTCTTGAGCGGCATCGCCATCAACAGCATCGCCGCTGCCGCGCCGGGCGCGTACGACAAGCAATTCCTCGGCAAGGCCGCCGATGCGGGCAGCACGGAAATTGCCGCCAGCAAAGTAGCGCAAAGCAAGAGCAGCAATCCCGAGGTGAAGACATTCGCCGACGCCATGCTTGCCGATCACGCGAAAGTGGCGGACGAGCTGAAACAGCTGGCCAGCAGCAAGCAGATCGAGGTCAGCGACCAGCCCGGCAAGAAGCACCAGGCGCAGATCGACAAGCTGAGCCGCCTGGAAGGCCAGCAATTCGACAAGGAATATGCGGCCAGCATCGGCGTGGCCGCGCACAAGGAGGCCGTGAAACTGTTTACGGATGCCAGCCAGAAAGCCAGCGATCCCGATATCAAGGCTTTTGCCACGAAAACCTTGCCAGCGTTACAACATCACCTGGACATGGCGAACGCGCTGCAAGCGGCATTGGCGAAATAGACCACCATACGCGGGGAAATGCGTGCCGTACGTGCTGTACAGCAAGCATTTCCGCTCTTGACATACAATGCGGCAACTTCGTTTTCGGCCATGCCATGACCTCATGCAGCTACTCAAGAAAACCGGCCTGATCGCCGCCGCCCTCCTGTTCCTCATCTTGCTGGCAGTCTGGCTGTTCATCAAGGTGGCGGCCGCCCGCAACGCCACCGTGTACGCGCAGCAATGGAACGACCAGCGCACGTGCGTGATCAAGACCTTTGTGCCGCACTACGGCAACGGCGTGCCGCACAATATCGTGCGCGCCCTCAGCACTTCCAGCTTCTTCCGCGTGTACCACAAGGATGGCACCTTGCTGGAAAGCACGGAATGGGTGCTGGACATGCATGAAGACGGCATCCTCGACCATGCCCGCTGGGGCCAGAACCGCGCCATCTACCCAACCGACATGGGCTATGAAGGCTGGACCTTGCCCGAATGCGCGTAATCCAGCCATGATGTCGAAAACTAAGCCAACAGGCCTGCGCGGCCCCTGGGTGGACGTGCCGTATGAACCCACGCTGTACCATTTTCTGGGCCCCTTCGACGTGTATGACCGCGAACACACGCTGGGGGTGGAACTGGCCGCCTGGGACATGAACGATCCCGACCAGCGCGCGGCGCTGATACGGCGCGACATCACGGGACAGTACAAGGAACTGGACTACCGCCACCGCCACGCGCAGGTGGCCGTGCTGGCGCAGGCGCTGCAAGATCCCGGTTATGACTTCGGGGTCATCCTCGAGCATGACCCCGAGAGTACCTATGCCCTGCCGATCCGGTGGGATGACATGGCCGACCCGCGCGCCTTCTTTGCCGATATCTACCGCCTGGTGCAGCAAGACTGGCGCGATGACCTGGCGCGCGCGGCTGCGGAAGAGCCATCCGGCTGGTAGCGCAGTGCGGATGCCACACTATCGTATCGATAGTCGGTGACACCGTTTCCCCTCTGGATACTGCTTTTTTTCAATTTGCACGCGGCGTTGCAAAAACGCCCGTCTGAAAAAAATATTTGTTGCACCAGCGCATGTGTGCTGGCATCGCGCTACTATGAATCAACAGCACTTCCCCCACCGTACCGGTTCTCTGCCGGCTTTCCCTGCCGCAATGTGAAGGAGATTTCCATGTCCAAGTTCGCCCCTGCCGTTTGCCTGTCGTTCATGCTTGCCGCCGCCACCCTGCCATCCATCGCCAGCGCGGCCGAAGGCGGCGCCACGCGCCCCGATGCCGAAGCCATGGTCAAGAAAGGCGTGTCCTATATCAAGAGCGCCGGCGACGCCAAGGCGTATGGCGAGATCACGGCCAAGTCGCCGCAATTCATCCTGCACGACCTGTACCTGGTCGTCTACAAGCTCGACGGCACGGTCGTCGCGCATGGCGCCAACCCGAAAATGGTGGGCAAGAACTTGATCGAATTGAAGGATATCGATGGCAAGGCCTTCGTCAAGGAGCGCGTCGATCTGGCCAAGAGCAAGGGCACGTTCTGGCAGGAATACAAATTCACGAATCCGGAAACCAAGAAGATCGAGCCGAAGGTGATGTATTGCGAAAAGCTGGCCGAGACCGTCGTCTGCGGCGGCATCTACCTGTAGCCAGCCGCCGCGCCGCCAGCGCCGGGATGGTACGCCGATCTCTCAACGAATCTCTCAACGAACTTCTCAACGATACGGGCCCGAATGAAAATCGCACAGAAGATGTTGATCGTCCCGGTGGTCGCGCTGGCTTGCCTGCTGGCCATGGGGGCCATGTCCTACTTCGCCATGCAGCAGAACGAGCAGCGCATGCGCGAGCTGAAAGATGTCACCCTGACAGCCGAGCGGCTTGCCAGCCAGCAAGCTATTGCCCTGGGCCAGGTGCATGCCGACGTGTATGCGAAGATTGCCATCGCCGCCAGCCTGACGGACGAGCAGTTCAAGCAATTCGGCGCGCAAACGGATGGCCAGCTGAACGCCATCGCACAAGGGTTGACGGAACTCAAGAAATTCTCGGGTGCCGCCACGGAAGCGGCCCAGGCCCTGCCCGGCGTCGAACGCTACCGGGCCAGCGTGGCGCAGGCGCTGGACCTGGCCTCGATGGATCCGAATACGGGCGTGGCGGCGATGCAAAATGCCGCCGGACACTACCAGCAAGTGCGCGGACAACTGCGCCAGGTATTGCTCAACCTCGACCTTCGCACCGCCGACGCCTTGCAGGAAACAAAAAATGCGGGCCAGCGCGCTGGCTGGCTGTCGCTGGGCACCATGGCCCTCGGCTTTGCCTTGCTGGCCCTGATTGCCACCTGGGTGGCGCGCTCCGTGGTGGGTCCCATCGACGAGGCGTGCTGCGCCGCCGAAAGCCTGGCCGCCGGCGACTTGACCATGCGCATCGATGCCCGTGGTGACGACGAGGTGGGCAAGCTGTCGCGGGCGCTGGCCACCGTGGTGAAAAACTGGAATACCTTATTGGGCGAGATACGCCAGGCCGGCTCCACCATCACGGTGGAAGCGAGTGAAATCGCGCTGGGCAATGCGGACTTGTCGGCCCGCACGGAATCGCAAGCCCATTCCTTGCAGGAAACGGCAACGTCCATGCATGCCTTGACCGATACCGTGCGCGAAAACGCCAGCCATGCGCACCAGGCCAACCAGATGGTGCTGTCGACCTCGAACGTGGCGCTGGAAGGCGGCCGCGTAGTGGGCCAGGTGGTCGAGACGATGGGCTCCATCAAGGCCAGTTCCGGGCGCATCGTCGATATCATCGCCGTCATCGACGGCATTGCCTTCCAGACCAATATTCTCGCCTTGAATGCGGCCGTGGAAGCGGCGCGCGCGGGCGAACAGGGACGCGGCTTTGCCGTCGTCGCCACGGAAGTGCGGGGCCTGGCGCAGCGTTCGGCCACGGCGGCGCGCGAAATCAAGCAGCTGATCGAAGATTCCGTGGCCAGGATAGAAACGGGCAGCGAGCTGGCCGACAGCGCCGGGCGCACCATGGGCGACATCGTCGCCTCCGTCAA
Organism: Janthinobacterium sp. 78; assembly: GCF_003096775.1. Lineage (NCBI taxonomy): Bacteria > Pseudomonadati > Pseudomonadota > Betaproteobacteria > Burkholderiales > Oxalobacteraceae > Janthinobacterium > Janthinobacterium sp. 78. Next base: position 3,382,185 of record NZ_QENT01000001.1, read on the forward strand.
GCAAGTGACGGAAATCATGAACGACATCACGGCGGCCAGCCAGCGCCAGAGCAAGGGCATCGAGGAAGTCAACAATGCCATCACGGAAATGGACGAATTGACCCAGCGCAATGCCGCCCTGGTCGAGCAATCGGCCGCCGCCGCGCAAAGCATGCAAGACCAGGCGCATGATTTATTGCGCGTGGTCGACGCCTTCCGCCTGGGTGATGGCGGCCCGCCGTTGCTGCCGCGTTAGTGCCGTTGCGGCAACGCGGCCTTGGCGCAGGCCAGCATTTTATTGCCCGCTTCGGCCAGCGCCGTGTCCGATTCCGCCTGCAAGACGCTGCCCCGGCTGTTCTGATCATCGTAACTGCCCAGCATGGCCGCATACAGCGAGGCCTGATCCTGCACGCTGCGGGAATTGCCGGGCGCGGCAGGCATGCCGATGCTGAAGTAGCTGTACAGGCCGCCTGTTTGTTTCTTGTGGAGCCATTCCATCAATTGCACGATGCGGTACTGTTCCAGCAAACTCAATTCGCTGACATTCACGCTGGACAAGGTGTAATACAGTTCCAATCGGGCCATCCAGTTGCCCTTTGCGCCAGCGGCCACCAGCGCATCCCAGGCGGGGCCTGAGCGCACCTTGCGCACGGCGCGCGGCGCGCCTATCCAGGCGTCAACAGCCGCCTGGTCCGGCACGGGGCCGTAGTAGTCGGGTGCGCGGCAGACGAACTGGCGCGCATCTGGCCCGCCATCCTTGAGCGCGTTGCTCATCTGCGCGGCAATCTTGTCGCCGATGCGCAGCAGGCGCGTGCCATAACTCTCTATGCTCCAGTTCGAAGGCAAGCGACCCAGCCAGGCCAGCGCATCGTCGTTGGCGCGGGCCGCCACGGCATAGGCGGCGATTTTGGCCTGCATCTTGACGTCTTTTTGCTGCTCCGCCAGCTTGAGCGCATCTTGCTCTTCATCATGGCGGCTCGTGGTTTTGGCCAGTTGCATGCATTGCTGGAAGGCGTCAGGCGCACCCTGCCAGCATTCGGCCGGGACCTTCAGCTGCCAGCGCATGCTGACGGTTTTCAAAATATAGTTTTCTTCGCCCTCTTCCCCCTTGACGTAGGCGCGGCCGTCCGCCTTGGTCACGCCCTTGGTCAGCTGCTTGCCGCCAGCCGTGCTCCAGGTATACGGGTCATCGTCTTGCGGCACGCCGGGTACGGCGTACAGGGTCAGGTAGTGGCCGGCAGTGGCAGGCGCATCGGCCGCATGGCTCAGCGGCGACAGCAGGGATAAGGTCAGTAAAGTTTTTTTAGGCAACAGTTTCAGCATGTAACAATCGGTTCAATGAAGTTCGGTATGGCAGGCGCAGTCGTGGCCGCTGGCCGCCTCGGACAGGTTTTGTAAAATCGCGCAGTCTTGCGACGGCTGCGGCTGGTCGCACTGGTGGCGCAAGGTCACCAGTTGCTGCTGCAGGGTTTGCAAATTCGCCATCTGCTCGGCGATGCGCAAGATATGGTGGTCGAGCAACTCATTGACGCTTTGGCAGCCTTCGGCCGGGTTGTTCTTAAATTCCAGCAAGGCGCGGATATCGGTCAAGCCGATCTGCAGCGAGCGGCAATGGCGGATGAATTGCAGCCGTTCCTGGTGTTCTTCGCGGTATTCGCGGTAGCCGGCGCTGTTGCGGCCCGGTTCCTGCAGCAAGCCCGCCTTTTCATAGTAACGCACGGTTTCCACGTCACAATCTGTCCGTTTGGCCAGTTCTCCAATACGCATGGCATCCCCTTTTCATTCTTTCTTGCACATTCCGCTTGACCCTGTAGCGACTACAGGGTTTCTAATGGAAGCATACACCAATCCAGAAGGATGATGCGATGCCACACGATAGCCATAATCACGCGCATGACCACGATCATGAGCACGACCACAAGCATGAGCATGCGCCCAAGGCCGCCAGTTGCTGTTCCAGCCAGCATGCGTGCTCGTCCACGCCTGCCGCCCCGTCCGGCCCAGCGCTGCCCAGCGCCCCCATCGCCGGCGCGAGCACGGCCAAATACCGCATCGCCAACATGGATTGCCCCACGGAAGAACGCCTGATCCGCAACAAGCTGGCCACGATGGCCGGCGTGGTGGGCCTCGATTTCAACCTGATGAACCGCGTGCTCGACGTGCATCACACCCTGCCTACACTGGCTACGGTGGAAGCAGCGCTGCACGGCATCGGCATGCAGGCGATTCCCATGCAGGCGGACGCGGTCGTCGTGCGCGACCCGAATGAGGGCAACCTGAGCAGCCTGCAAAAAGGCTTGCTGGTGGTTTCCGGCCTGGCCGCTGCCGGCGCCGAGGCGCTGGCGTGGACCACGCACGAAGACAGTTCGCCCCTCGTCATCGCCCTGGCCCTGCTGTCGATCGCCACGGGCGGCTGGCCGACCCTGAAAAAGGGCTGGATTGCCCTGAAAACGTTCACCCTGAACATCAACTTCCTGATGAGCCTGGCAGTCTTCGGCGCCATCGCCATCGGCCAGTGGCCGGAAGCGGCCATGGTCATCTTCCTGTTCGCCATTGCCGAGCTGATCGAGGGCTTGTCGCTGAACCGCGCGCGTAACGCCGTGCACAGCCTGATGCAGCTGGCGCCCGACACGGCGACGGTGGCCGACGCCAGTGGCGCCTGGCAGCCAGTACCCGTCGCCACGGTGGCCATCGGCGCGACCATGCGCGTGAAACCGGGCGAGCGCATCGCGCTCGACGGCATCGTGCAAAGCGGCGAGTCGTCCGTCAACCAGGCGCCGATCACGGGCGAAAGCATGCCGGTGGACAAGGCCGTGGGCGACGTCGTGTATGCGGGCACCATCAATGAACGGGGCTTGCTTGACGTCACCGTGACGGCCAACAGCGGCAACAGCACGCTGGCCAAGATCGTCAAGGTGATCGAGGAAACGCAGGGAAAACAGGCGCCCACGCAGCGCTTTGTCGACAATTTTGCGCGCTACTACACGCCCGCCGTGGTCGTGTTTGCCATTCTGGTCGCCGTGCTGCCGCCTTTGCTGCTGGGCCAGCCCTTCATGGCCTGGGTCTACAAGGCCCTGGTGATGCTGGTCATCGCCTGCCCATGTGCGCTGGTCATTTCCACGCCGGTGACGGTGGTCAGCGGCCTGACGGCGGCCGCGCGGCGCGGCATCCTGGTCAAAGGCGGGCAATTCCTGGAAACGGGTTATCGCATCAAGGCCATCGCCGTCGACAAGACGGGCACCTTGACCATGGGCAAACCGGCCGTGACGGACGTGGTGGCCCTGGAAGGCAGCGACCGCGACGCCATCCTGCTGCTGGCCGCCAGCCTGGACGCCAATTCGGCCCACCCTCTTGCCGCCGCCATCGTCAAGGCGGGTCCGCCCGCCGGCAGCCACTTGCCCGTGACCCAGTTTGCCGCCCTGCATGGGCGCGGCGTGCAAGGCAATATCGATGGCCAGACGTATTACCTGGGCAATGCGCGCCTGATGACGGAATTGAAGCTCTTGACGCCGGAGCTGCAAGCCATCCTGGCGCGGCTGGAGCAGCAAGCGTACACGGCCATGGTGCTGGCCAGCCCGGCCGGCGCGCTGGGCGTGATTGCCGTGGCCGACGTGCTGCGTCCAACGGCAGCGGCGGCCATCGCCAGATTGAATGCGCTGGGCGTCACCACCGTGATGCTGACGGGAGATAATTTGCTCACGGCGCAGCGCATCGCGGCCGAGGTGGGCGTCAGCCTGGTCAAGGCGGAATTGCTGCCGGAAAACAAGCTCGATGAAATCAAGGCCTTGCAGCAGCAGTTCGGCGTGGTGGCCATGCTCGGTGACGGCGTCAACGACGCCCCGGCCCTGGCGCAGGCCGACATCGGCTTTGCCATGGGCGCGGCCGGCAGCGACACGGCCATCGAGACGGCAGATGTGGCCTTGATGGATGATGAACTGGGCAAGTTGCCCGAATTCATCAGCCTGAGCCAGCGCACGCGCAGCATCCTCGTGCAAAACATCAGCTTTGCCATCGGCATCAAGGCCGTCTTCTTCGGCCTGGCCCTGGCCGGCATGGCAACCCTGTGGATGGCCGTGTTCGCCGACGTGGGCGCCAGCCTGCTGGTGGTGGCCAACGGGCTGCGCTTGCTGCGCAATAACAAGCAAGCATAGTCCCACTCAGAAATATTTCCATCTGGACAATTGCTGTAAAAAACGCTACTTTGGCGGCTGTTCCCCACCGCCGCCAAAGTAGCCGATGACCTTCCTGCCCCGCCTGACCCGCCTGACCCTGCTGGCCGCTCTGCTGGCTGGCACCTCCCTGCACGCCGAACCGATGTTCTTCACGCCCTGCTCCGATACGGCCGCTCCCGGCAGCCTGTGCTCAGGCTTGAACGTGCCCGGCAGCTACGATGCCCAGGGCCGCGCCGTCGGCGAGGCGGACGCCATGCACGTCTTCGTGCGCAAGTTTGCCGCCGATGTGCCTGCTGGCAAGCCCGCCAAGGGCACTGTGTGGCTGGTGGCGGGCGGCCCCGGCGAATCGGGCGCCTCGTTCTACCGCCTGCTGCCCACCTTGCGCCGCAGCTTTCCCGGCTTTGAATTCATGATCCCCGACCATCGCGGCACGGGCCATTCGTCGCGCCTGTGCAAGGTGGAGGAATCCGAACAAAGTCCCGGCGGCCGCGCGCTGGCGGGCGCCGAATGGGCCAGCTGCTTTACGGGCATCAATCGGATGCCGGAATACGCGGCGCAGTTTTCCATCACCACGGCCGCGCGCGACTTGAAGGCCTTGATCGAAGGCGAACGGAGCACGGGGCACAAGCACACCAAGCCGTCCGTGTATGTATACAGTGTGTCGTACGGCACGCAGCTGGTCTTGCGCACCTTGCAGCTGGGGCCGCTGCCCGTCCAGGGCGTCATTTTTGATTCGCTGGTGCCGCCGCAAACGGATGCGCGCTGGGACTTGAGCCAGCGCTCGCAGGTGGTCAACACGGTCGGCATGCAAGTGCTGGCCCAATGCGACGCGGATGCCGCTTGCCATGCCACATTGGGTGAGCCGGCCGAAACGCTGTACCGCCGCGTGCTGGACAAGGCGCAAGCCGATCCCGTCCTGCTGGCGAAGATCCCCGGCAAGAACCTGAAAAACTTCCTCGGTGGCATGCTCGACGTGCCGGCCGCGCGCGCCCGCATCGCGTATCTGCTGCGCGACCTGGACCAGGGCGGCGAAACGGAACTGGCATCCGTGCGCGCCACGCTGACGCAGGCGGCGGCCGGGCTGGGCAGTTATCCCCAGTCGCCGCTGTCGATTCCGCTGGTCAGCATCATCAGCAATTCGGAAAACAACCTGCAGCCATCGTTGCGCCCTGGCTGGACCGCCGCCGACATCGACCGTGAAGAGGCGGACTTGCTGTTTACCAGTCCCCTGCCGCGTATCCTGCTCGGTGGTGGCTTGCCGACCTACGCGCGCGACGTCTATTTCGGCGCTTTGCCGGCAAAAGTGCCGCCGATGCTGGTGCTGCAGGGAACCATGGACCCGAAAACGCCGTACGCGGGCGCGCAGGCGCAAGTCCAGGCTTTGACGCAGAGCAAGGCCGGCAAGGTGGCCCTGTCGACCGTGCACAACGCGCCGCATTTCATTTTATGGACGGCGCCCGCCTGCTTTGAACAGGCCAGCGCCCGCTTTATTGCCGGCAAGACGGTGCAGGATTGCACATTGTAAGTATTAAACCCCAAGGCAAGGGGTCGGACCCCCAGGGTCCGACCCCAGTTTCTGCTTTCGGGTTGAACGTTTTCCCGATGCCTCGTCGTTATGGAACATTCTGTCAGGATACTATGCGCAAAATCTGTTCAGTACTTTCACTACTGTCCGGCCTGGGGCTTGTCCAGGCAGCCGAACCCGCTTTTTCCGCTGGCACCATCTGCGCCTCGCCCGCGCAGCCCGTGCGCGAACAAGGTTACGTACCCATCAATGGCATCGAGCAATGGATCACGCTCACGGGCGCCGCCTGCGGCAATCCCGTGATCCTCTTCATCCATGGCGGTCCGGGCAATGCCTTGAGTCCTTACGCGGATGCCATCTATGCCGGCTGGGAACGCCACTACACGCTGGTCCAATGGGATCAGCGCGGCGCGGGCATGACGTATGCGAAACAGCGTCCGTCTGACGATGTGCCCTTGACGGTGGAGCAGATGCGTGACGACGGCATCGCCGTGGCCCGCTATATTGCGCAGCATCTGGGCCAGCAAAAAGTCATTTTGATGGGCAGTTCCTGGGGATCGATTCTGGGCGTGCAGATGGCCAAGGTGCGCCCCGACTTGTTCCACGCGTATGTCGGCACGGCGCAGGTGGTCAATGCGCGGGACAATGAGAGCGGCATGTACCGGGAAGTGATGGCGCTGGCGCAGGCGGCCGGCGATACCCCCACGGTGGACAAGCTGACGGCGCTCGGTGCGCCGCCATGGACAGATCCGCGCAACTTCGGCATCTTGCGCCGTTTCGACCGCAAATATGAAGGATTGGCAACGGATGCGCCGCCCAAGCACTGGTGGCAGCCGGCGCCGTTCTACGCCACGCCGCAAGCGCTGGCCGCCGCCGAGGCAGCCGATGACTATTCGTACATCCAGTTCATCGGCCTGCGCGGCGACGGCATGTTTGCCAAGGTTGACCTGCCCGCGCTGGGCACGCGCTTTGACTTGCCCGTGTTTTTCATCATGGGCGAAGCGGACTTGCTGACCTCGCCCGCCATCGCGCGCACGTATTTCGACAGCATCACGGCGCCGTACAAGAGTTTTACCCTGGTGAAACGCGCCGGGCACGACCCCAACCAGGCCGTGCACGACGCCCAATGGACCGTCTTGCGCGAGAAGGTGGCGCCGCTGCTCAAGCGTTGACGGATCAGATCGAGCAGATCGCGCGGCGCGCCCGCAGATGCAAGTGGCGAATCGCCATGGCCGAGACCATCAAAATGCCCGACGCTGTGGCCAGCACGACAATAAACGCCTTGTCGAAGGCCGAACGGGCCAGTTCCGACACTTGCAAGCCCAGTTCGGCCGGCAATTGCTCGGCGGCCAGCAGCGCCGCGTCGAGGGTGTCATGGGCATTCGGCAACAGGCCCGCGCTTTCCGGGATCACCAGGGTGGCGCTGTAGACGGCCGACAGAATCGTGCCCAGCACGGTGACGCCGATGACGGCGCCCAGCTCGTACGATACTTCCTCGATCGAGGCGGCCATGCCGGCTTGCTGCGGCGCCACGTTGAGCATCACGGCGCTCGACGCGGCTGTCATGACGGCGCCCAGGCCCAGGCCCAAAATCACCAGGCTGGCTACTTGCGCCGAGACGGCGGCGTCATGCAGCACCAGATACGAGGCCATGCCGATGCCGGACAGCAGCAGCGAACCCCATAATACCTTGGCCTTGTCGGCGCGCGGCAGCATGAAACCCGTCAACGGACCCGCAAACACGGACGCCAGCGGCAGCGGCAACAGCAGCAAGCCCGCTTCCAGCGGCGACAGTTCTCGCACCAGCTGCATGTGCTGGCTCAGCGCCAGTTCCATGCCGATCAGGGCGGCCGAGGCCACCATGGCGGCAGCGACGGCGCTGGAAAACGGCAGTTCGCGGAACAGGGCGAAGTCGATCAGCGGCTTGGCTTGCCGCTTCTGGCGGCGCACAAATTTGAGCATGAAGAAGGCGCCCACGGCGAACGAGGCGGCGGCCAGTGCATACGAGGGCTGCGACTTGCCCAGCTCCTTGATCGCATACACGCTACCAAGCAGACCCATCATGATTTGCAGCGAACCCTTCAGGTCCCACGGCTTGTCGCGGTTACCGGCCCGTTTCGGCAGGACGACGGCAGCCAGCACCAGGGTCAGCAACACGATGGGCACGTTGATCAGGAAGACGGAACCCCACCAGTAATGTTCCATCAGGAAACCACCGAGCACGGGGCCAAACGCGGCGCCGCCCGAGGCAATCGCCGCCCACACACCGATGGCGAACGAGCGCTCGCGGTTATCGGTAAACGTCAGGCGGATGATGGACAGGGTGGCCGGCATCATCAAGGCGGCGCCGATGGCCAGCAGGATGCGGGCAAAAATCAGCCATTCCGGCGCGGGCGAAAACGCGGCGCACAGCGAGGCGATGCCGAACACGGTCAGGCCGGCGAGGAAAACGGGTTTGTGGCTCAAGCGGTCACCGAGGGTGCCGAGGCCGGGCAGCAGGCCGGAGACGACCAGCGCGTACACGTTGATGATCCACAGTTTTTGTGAGGAAGTAGCCTGCAAGTCGCGCGTCAGCGCGGGCAAAGCGGTGTAGAGCACGGTCATGTCGACCACGATCAGGAATAAGGCGCTGGAGACGATGGCCAGCGTCAGCCATTTTTTCATTGGATGCATAAACAACTCATGGATTTTAGTGTAACTTTTAACAACTATCGGTTTGGATAAATCTGGTGCTGCGCAAATATTTACGTTCCAGGCTGCTACGGGCCTGGCCTTGTCGGGGGCGGCGGGCGTCAGCCACGGTCGCCATCCTTGTCATCCACCGCGGCGGACACGGCAACTGTGTCGAGTTCGCGCAGCATGACGACGGACACTTGCTTGAAACCGCGGCCCTGGAAGAATTGTTGCGCCGTCAGGTTGTGCGCGCCGCATTCGAGGAACAAACGGGCGATGCCGTGGTTGCGCAGCTCGTCGGCCACCCACTCCACCAGCTGGCTGCCGATGCCGCTGCCGCGCACGGAGGGCAGCAAGACCAGGTCGTCCAGCGCGGCGAACGATTTCGAGGCGCGCTGGCGCGTGTCGATGGAAACGAGGGCCATGCCGACGATATCGTCGCCGGAAGTAGCGACAGCCAGCAGGGTCGAATCGCCATGCGCCCAGTCATGCGACAGGGCGGCGCGGATTTCGCTGCGTATCACCTCAGGCAAGTCCGCGCGCCAGTTGCCTGGCGCATCGGCGCGTTCGCCCTGCAGCTCAGAATGGGAGATATAGTCGGCGCTGACGTTATCAAGATATAACTTGCACAGCGCATCTTCGGCGCTGGCGTCGTGACACCAGTCAAAGCTGATGGAGGGGGAATTGGCTTGGGCGTTTTTCATGGCGGATCTCATGTTATTGAATTAGTAAAGGCATTTTATGTCGCCCCTGAATGGCATTCAAGTTAAAATCCATCTGCAAAACAGATAGGTGGATGCCATGCAATGGACTTTGGAACAAATGCGCTACTTTGAAGCGGCCGTCGCGGCCGGTTCTTTCTCGGGCGCGGCGCGCCGGCTGGGCCGCGCGCAATCGGTGGTCAGCACCTCGATCGGTCTGCTGGAAGCGGAATTCGGCGTGGAACTGTTCGACCGCTCACGCCGCAGCGCCGTGCTGACGGAAGCGGGCAAGGTGATGCACCTGGAAGCGTGCGAATTACTGCGCCAGGCCGAGCGCTTGCAACTGCGCGCCCAACTGCTGAGCGAAGCGCCCGAAGCCCAGCTGACCCTGGCACTGGACGAAGCCCTGCCCTACCTGGCCATCAGCAAGCTGGTCAAGGAACTGGCGGCGCGCTACCCGGCGCTGGAACTGGTGATGCTCAACGCCACGGCCTCGGAAGTGGCGCAATACGTGGAGCAGCAGCAAGCCGACGTGGCTTTTCACTTCGACCGCGGCCCCATCTCGCCCGTGCTGGAACAGCAGCACATCGGCAGCGTGGCGCAAGGCGTGTTCGTGGCCAAAGGCCACCCGATGGCGCACGGCCAGGAAGTGAGCCGCAACGAGCTGACCCGCTACCGCCAGCTGATCATGGATTCCGACCTGAACCGCGAACACGCCTTCAGCCCCGCCGTCTGGTTTTCCGACAGTTTTTACAGTATTGCCGAAATGGTCGCGGACGAGCTGGGTTGGGCGATTTTGCCGCTGAATATCGCCAATTACGATAACTACAAAGGGTATTTGCAGGAAGTGCCCTGCCCGGCGCTGGCCTTGTCGCGCTTGCCGGTGCGGCGGCTGTCGATCCACGGGAAGAAACTGAGCGAGACGAGTTTGTGGCTGACGACCAGGCTGGCGGAGTTGTTGCTGGATGGGCCGAGGGGGTGATGGCACTTAAGGAATTGCAAAAAAATGTATATGCCGTGGGATTCTAAGTTTAAAGGGAACATAAAGGAAGTGAGTTTATCAGGTATAAGGCTTGTTTTTTTATTCACAACTATCCTCTTACCTGGAACTATGGTCCACAAGCGTAGGCGGGAAATTCAGGAATTCACTACGGTACTTGGCGGCCTTGTTTTATAGGATGACTGTCACTTATTTTTTGTTATATGTTCAAGTTCGTGTATCATGCATTTTTTGGAAGTGCAATTTAAGCAACTTGATGTTTTTTAAAATCGAACCACTCAAATATAGAAGAATATGGACAAAATAACGAAGTCGCTTCTGGATACGTTTTCAGTGCAGAATGAAATTAAGAAATCAGACGAAAGTGTTCAGTTTGAACATTTTTGCAATTATTCAATTGTATCGAAATTAAATAGATCAAGTTTTGAATTGGATGACATACATACAGGTAGTGGTGGTGATTGTGCTATTGATGGTTTGTGCTTGATTGTTAATGGAAAGATAATTACCGATTCAGATGAATTGAAAGAGGTCGTTGAGGGACCTGGTCATTTGGATGCCGATATTATATTCATTCAATCAAAAACAACTTCGTCATTTAATGGATCAGATATCGGATCTTTTATACACGGCGTCAAAGACTTTCTTTCGGACGATCCAAGATTAGTCCAGAATGATAAAATCCGCCATGTTAAAACGTTGTGGGATAGCGTCATTTCCATGTCTTCCTACATGGTGAACCGACGTCCTCATTGTCGCCTCTTTTATGTTTGCACCGGTGTCTGGGTTGGGGATCAAAATCTTCAAGCAGTTATAGATAGTGGAAAAGAAGAAATTAAAAGCATTGGATTGTTTGATGATGTAAATATTTCCCCAAGTGGGGCAACTGAGATACAGAAAATGTATCACGAAACAAAAAATAAGTTATCCACAACAATTACGTTTTTGAATAGAATAACTTTACCAGATATAGATGGAGTAAAGGAAGCATATTTGGGAGTACTGCCATTTCAAGAGTTTGTTAAATTAATTCAAGATGAAAACAAAACAATCCACAGTATCTTTGATGACAATGTTAGAGATTTCCAGGGCGACAATCCAGTAAATAAGAAAATAAAGAATACTCTGGAAAATGCGAAATTTGACCTGTTTTGCGTCTTAAATAATGGCGTAACAGTGGTTGCTTCAACTATAACGCCTGCAGGAAATCGTTTTACGTTACGAGACTATCAAGTCGTGAATGGATGTCAGACAAGCAATGTTTTGCACGATTGTCAAAAAATTCCTGGAATAGATGGCGTCAATGTCCCAATAAAAATAATTGTCACGGAAAATGATGACATAAAAACTGAAATTACAATCGCCACCAATAGTCAGACAGAAGTTCGTACCGAACAATTGGAGGCGCTAAGCATATTTCAAAAGCGACTTGAGTTATATTTTGCTGCAGAGAAAAATAAAATTAGACTTTACTATGAGCGGCGCTCGCAGCAGTACAATTCATTGCCTGATGTGAAAAGAACGCAAATAATTTCCATACCAATTCAGATAAAATCATTCGCATCATTATTCCTTGACTCTCCACACCTCGTTTCCGGATATTATGGAACTATCGTCAACAGATTCAAAGGATCAATTTTTGCGGAAGAGCATAAGTTTTTGCCTTATTTTGTAAGTTCATTATGTTACTTTAGAATTGAGCAATTTTTTAGAAGTGGCGAGCTGTCGGCTGATTTCAAAAAAGCGCGCTTTCATATAATGATGATTGTAAAAATAATTGAAATGGGGAAAATTAAAAACCCATTAAATAGCAACAAAATCGAGAAGCAGTGTGAGGAATTTAAAAAAGTACTTCTCGATGATGAGCGGGCCTTGGAATCATTCCGGAGGGCCGCACAGTTATTTCAGAATTCTGGAATCGATATGACAAGGCGACAATATAAATCTGAATCTGATACTGAACTTCTAATAAAATACGTTAATTCGATGATTGACTAATTTCTACTAAGTAATTCATTAAATCGAAAACTACGATAGTTATCCAAGCTATTAATTCGACGGCATGGCGGCATCATTACACTATACAAGTTCATTGATGTCGACTACAGGAGCACGAAGAACATCAGGCGCTCCCTGTTAGGCCAGTTCGGTCCCGAATTCATGCGGTCCCGAAGTAAAACTTGACCGTAATTTCATGGCTTGGATACGCGACGGCGCGGTTAAAACCATGGAGATGTCGCGAATGAGTGGATGCGGCGGCATGGGCAGACTAGTTAAATACCGGTTGGCAGGAAATTCGATGGGTAAGCCTATGCAGGCCATGCGTTACTAAAGCATGCACATGCGTAGAAAAGAAAATATGAACAAGCACTGAAAGCTTTACATGATTCACTCAACCGCCATCAACAACTGGCTCGCCATGGCAAAAGACGATGCCGTGGAAATCGATCCCGATGACATCAATCACGAAGCGATGACCAATATGTGGAGCTTCTCGCCCACGGACGAGGAAACGCCGCAGATTCATGCGGCCGATATCGTTGAGTTCATCGGTGAAGTGATCGCGGCGCGGCGCATCGCGCTCGTTGGCGAGGCTATGCTGTTGTATTGCTGGCACGATGCGCAATGCCGCCAGCTACGGTTCAGCCTGGTGTCGCGCTCGCATGGGCGGTTGCCGTTTCGCTGCGCGCTGCGCGAAACGCAGGATTTATCTTTGATCGCCGAGCGCGTGGTAAACGGCGACTGGCGCAACGAGCATTATATGCAGGCCCCGTCGGAAGCAGGCGATGAGCAGGAGGAAGTGCCATTCGTCCTGCCCGTGTTTGTCGTGCCTGTGCCGTAGGAATCAGCACGCCACAATCAGGCCTGGAAGCGCGCGGGCCGGCAAGCCGCCAGGGCTGACGCTGGCTCGCCATCGACGATTTCCCCGCTGGCCAGCTGGCCCACGATGGCCGCCAGCACCACGCCCGGATGCATGGCGCACACGTACGCGCCTTCCACCTGCGGCAAGTAGCCGATGACGGGCACGCCGTCCAAGGGCATGGGACGCAGGCCGATGCAGGCGAATGCCGGCGCAATGGCGTCGGCGCCCGCAAGTTCTTCCCGGATCGCGCTGGCCGTGCGTTGCGCCATGGCGGCGGGCTGGTTGTCCGGCGCGTCGTCCAGATAGTCTTCCGCTGCCAGCATGGTGCCATCCTCGGCTTGCCGCACTTCCATTGCATGGCTGGAAATGATGCCGCGCACCAGGCCGGGTGGCGCCTGGTAGCGCAGGAAGATGGCGGGCGACGCGTGGATGGGCAGGCTGGCGCCCAGTTTCTGCGCCAGCGCAGCAGTTCCCGTGCCTGCTGCCAGCACGACCAGATCGGCCTCGATGACGCCCGTGGCCGTTGTCACGCCCGTCACCAGCGCGTCCCGGACGACAAAACCCAGCACGGGCGTGTGCGTGCGGACGGTCGCACCGAGCGCCCGGGCCGCTGCCAGCAAGGCGTGCGTGGCGGCGACGGCGTCGAGGGCGCCCTGCTCCGGCTCGTGGACGGCCTGTTGCGGCGGCTGCCGCAGCTGCGGTTCAAGCTGGGCGATGCGCGTGCGGTGTATCAAACTGGATGACGAAGACACCCGCCCATCCTGCGTGCCATACGACAAGGCGCCGTGCCAGCGCAGCGTCAGGCCGGGTACTTGCGTTTCCAGCTGGCGCCAGGCCGCAATGGCGCCGCCGCGCAGGGCCGCAATGGGGTCAATCCCCGCGCAAGACGTGTTAATCCACGCAAACGAGGTGCCCGTCACGCCGGATGCGATGCCGCCCGCCTCGACGACGGTGACTTTTGCACCCTTGCTGGCCAGGTGGTAGGCCAGCGACGCGCCGACGATGCCGGCGCCGATGACGACGATGCGCTGGGGAGCTGCCCGCAGCTCCAGCTTGTAGACATGGCCATCGACAACGTTGCCTGCCACGATGGCGATATCGGGCACGGGCAATCCCTGCACGAAACCGCAGCGCTCCAGCACGCGGATCGACGCCGCATTGCCGTCGATGGCGCAGGCGCACAGGCGTTGCAGCTGCCACTCGTCTTGCGCCAGCGCGATCAAGTGGTGCAGCGCGGCCGTGGCCAGGCCCTTGCCCGCCTGCTGCTCGCCGATGCGGTAGCCGACTTCGGCCACGCCTTGCTGCCGGTCAATGTCCTTCAGGTTGGCGCGCCCGATCAATTCTCCGTGTTCGCCCACGATGACGCAGGGGTGCATGCGGCCCTGTGCGTGCTCGTCCAGGAACTGCGCGACGTGCGCGTGGACGCCGTCAATGCTGTAAAAATCGTCCGGGCGCCGGTCGATATGGCGCTCGAACCAGGCCCGGTTGGCTTGTTCGAAGGCCAGCAAGGGTGCTGCGTCGGCGGGGCGCAGGGTGCGTATGGTGTGTGTGCTCATGCAGACTCCTGGAAAGGCATGAGTCTAGTGACACGCCACCCGGCCCGTCAATCTTGATTCCATCAATCAATATAAAGTGACAACCGCTACAATGGCCGCCATGAACAACGATCTGTCCGCTCCTGACGCGGCGCGCCTCCTGGGCGTCAGCCTGCCCACCCTGTATTCCTACGTGAGCCGGGGCTTGCTGGCCTCCGTCAGCAACGGGCAATCGCGCCGCAAGCGCTACCCGCAGGAAGACGTGCTGCGCCTGGCGGCACGCAAGAACGACGCCAAACGGGGCGGCCAGACGGCCACGGCCGCCATGCACTGGGGCTTGCCCGTGCTGGAGACGCGGATTTCCCAGATTCTCGATGGCCGATTGCTGTACCGCGGCTGCGAGGCGACTACATTGACCGAGTCCGCGACGCTGGAAGCGGCCGCCAGCCTGTTTTGGGACGATGGCGCGGGCGACTATTTCCGGCAGGATGCGCCTGCCCTTCCGCAGGGATTGTCCAGTGCGCCCGATGCGCCGCCGCTGGCGCGCGCCATGCTGGCCATGGCCATGCTGGCGCCAGCGGACATTGCGCACTCGCTGCAGTCCGGTCCCGCCTTGATACGCCTGCTGGCCGCCGCCCTGCTGCAGACGGCGCCGTCCGCCCTGCCGCTGCACCGGCAGTTGGCCCAGGCGTGGCAAGCCGATGCGGAGCAAACTGAACTGCTGCGCGCGGCGCTGGTGTTGCTGGCCGACCATGAATTGAACACGTCGACCTTTGCCGTGCGCTGCGTCGCTTCGACGGGCGCCAGCCTGGCCGCCGCATTGGGCGCGGGCTTGGCAGCCTTGTCCGGCGACAAACACGGTGGCGGCAGTGCGGCGGCGCGACGCATGTTGACGCAGGCGCTGGCCGCGCCAGACGCCAAGGATGCCATCGGCGCCTTTTACAAGACCATCGCGCCGGAATTCGCCGGCTTTGGCCATCCGCTGTATCCAGGCGGCGATCCGCGCGCCGCGTATCTGCTGGGAATTCTGTCGACGCTGGCGCACGAGAACCCGCAGCTGGACGCCATCCTGGCCGTGTGCACGGCGGCAGGCGAGTTGCTCGATGCCAAGCCAAATGCCGACCTGGCACTGGCCGCCATGGAGCTGGCGTTTGATTGGCCCGAGGGCGCGGGCATGAGCGTGTTTGCGCTGGCCCGCTCGGCCGGCTGGATCGCGCATGCGGCCGAGCAAGCCGCCAGCGCAGCGCTGATCCGTCCGCGCGCCCGCTACATCGGACGCCACCAGCGCGACTGAAAATAGTCGCTTGATTTATTACGCATACGTAGTAGTATACTCCGCATGCGTACCAATACCTCCCCCCAATCCGGCCTCCCCGATGCCGCTGCCTGCCCGCTGGGCGAGCGTTCGCCACGGCTGTTCAACCTGCTCAACCTGGCGCGCCAGAACCTGTTCCGCTCGGCCGACGCCGTGTTTACCAGCGAACTGGGATTTTCCGGCACGCAAGTCGTCGCCCTGTTCGCCCTGAAGGGCGAGGAAGGCTGCCAATTGAAAGATCTGGGGCGATTGTTGCAACTGAAAAACTCGGCCGTGACGGGGCTGGTGGCGCGCATGGAAGAAAACGGCCTGATCGTGCGCGGCCAGTCGGCGCTCGACGCGCGCGCCGGCACCTTGCACCTGTCGCCCAGGGGCGGCGAGGTGCTGGCCGCCGCCCTGCCCCTGCTCGACAGCCTGAATGCACAACTGAAGCAAGGTTTCAGCGAGGAAGAACTGGCCGTCGTCGCCCGCTTCCTGTTACACGCCTCGCGCCTGCGTTTTGCGCAAGATCAAGCCAACCCACAGACAAAAGCCGGGGTCAGACCCTGAGGGTCTGACCCCGGTCATTGCCGTTGGGTTAAGCATTTCCATACCCTTTTTTCTAACCCACAGGAGTTACCCCATGCACCCCAACGACATGACCGGCTTGCAACTGATGCAAGCTTTCGCGCAAGGCCTGTTTCCCCGGCCCGGCATTTCCAAAACCATGCCCATGGACGCGCACACGGTCGAGCATGGCCGCGTGATCTTCACGGCCACGGCGAATGAAACGCACACCAATCCCATGGGCGGCGTGCATGGCGGTTTCGCCGCCACCGTGCTCGACACGGTCACGGGTTGCGCCACGCACACGGTCTTGCCGGCCGGCGAAAGCTACGGCACGACGGACCTGAACATCAAAATGTGCCGTCCCCTGCCCTTCAACGTGACGGTCTACGCCGAAGGCAAGGTCATCAATGCGGGCCGCAACCTGGTCATTTCCGAAGGCACGATCCGCGACGAGGCCGGTAAAGTGTACGCGCACGCGACCGCCACCTGCATGATCATCCGCCCCCGGGAGCAAGCGGCCGCCTGATACGGCCCGGCACCTCTCCCTGATCCGGGGCGGGGACGTTGACGCGCTGTATGCCGCCGCCCTGTGAGATCGTGCGCGTGGCGGGGCGGGGCGAAGCGGCCGGTATCCCCCTGTAGCAGTCGTCCGACTGATACAGCATGTGCCTGTACGTGGCGCCTTGTGTCTTGTCCCTGCCGTGCCGCGCTTCTAGACTGGGGCCTTCTCCACGCTGCGACTGCCTGCCATGACCGACCTCCTGCCCCTGATGAGCTATTGCTTTGTGATGTCCGCCACGCCCGGGCCGAATAACGTCATGCTGGCCACCACCGGCGCCAATTTCGGCTATCGCGGCGCGCTGCCGGTCATCCTCGGCATCCAGGCCGGCATCTTTGTACAGACCATGCTCATGTGCGTGGGGCTGGGCAGCGTGTTCGTCGCGTACCCGATGGCGCAGCAGGTACTGCGGATCGCGGGTGCGCTGTACCTGATGTTTTTGGCCTGGAAGCTGGCCGGCGCCTCGGTGGCGGGAAGCAGTGCACCGAAGGCCGTATCGTTTGCGCAGGCGGCGCTATTTCAGGCGCTGAACCCGAAGAGCTGGCTCAAGGCGATCACCATGGCGTCCGTCTTCATGCCTGCGCACAGCAACATGCTCGCCAGCGCGCTGCTGGTGTCCGTGATCGGCACCGTGGTGGGCATGCCGTGCAACGCCATGTGGGCGCTGTTCGGCGTGTCGATCCGCAGCGTGCTGAAAGCGCCCCGCAACCAGCGCATCTTCAATCTGGCGATGGGCGCCATCCTGCTGGTCCTCGCCGTGATGTTTTTACGTTAAACTCCGGCCCATGTTCGCCATCGACCGCTCCTCCCCCATCGCCCTGTTCAAGCAGATCGAGGCCGCATTGCGCCAGCAGATCGCGCAACGCGTCCTGCCTGGCGGGACCAGGCTGCCGTCGATCCGCCAGCTCGCCACGCAGCTCGCGGTCAGCACCAACACCGTGGTGGTGGCGTATGACAGGCTGGTGGCCGCCGGCGTCATCGATACGCACGGTACGACAGGCTTCTTCGTCTGCGCGCCAATGGACGCCAGCCGCGCCATTCCCGACGAGGTGGCGCTGGAAGCGGGCCAGGAGCAGGAGCCGGTCTGGCTGAGCCAGCAAGTGAACGACCAGCGCCCGGGCGTGCTGCTGGCCAGCAGCGGCGCCCTGCCGCCCACCTGGCTGCAGGACGCGCTGCCGGCGGCGGCCGTGCAACGTGGGCTGGCGCGCAGCGCGGCCGGCATGGCCTCGCGCTGTCCGCCGCAAGGGCTGGCCGAACTGCGCGAGCAGATCGCGCTGCTGTTGCGCGGCATCGGCATCGCTGCGGACGCCAGCCACATCCTCACCACGTTCGGCGGCACCCATGCCATCGATCTGATCTGCCGCACTTTCCTGCAGCCCGGCGATACGGTGCTGGTGGAAGACCCCGGATACTTCTTGATGTTCGGCCGGCTGCGCCAGGACGGCGTGCGCCTGGTACCGATCCAGCGCCGCCCCGATGGCCTCGACCTGGACGAGCTGGAAGCGGCCTGCCGCGTGCACCGTCCGCGCCTGCTGTTCATGCAGACGGCCTTGCACAATCCCACCGGGTGGAGCAGCAGCGCCGCCAACCTGCACAAGGTGCTGATCATGGCGCAGCAGTACGGCTTCCTGATCGCCGAAGATGACGTGCACGGCCATTTCCAGCCGGGCCACAGCACGCGGCTGGCGTCGCTGTCCGGACTCGACGGCGTGATTTACTACTCCAGCCTGTGCAAGGCGCTGAGCCCGGCCCTGCGCATGGGCTACCTGGCCGCAGCGCCCGCCCTGCTCAAGCTGCTGATGCGCACCAAGATCCATTCGATCATGACGTTGCCGGCGCTGAACGAATACGTGTTGCTGGAAGTGCTCAAGGCCGGCAACCTGCGCAAGCACCTGGAGCGGCTGCAACGCAAGATCATGGTGGCGCGCAACGCCAGTACGCGGCAACTGAGCGCGGCTGGCGTGCTGTTCGAGCAGCCCGGCGACG
The DNA here is from genome assembly GCF_003096775.1 of Janthinobacterium sp. 78. Lineage (NCBI taxonomy): Bacteria > Pseudomonadati > Pseudomonadota > Betaproteobacteria > Burkholderiales > Oxalobacteraceae > Janthinobacterium > Janthinobacterium sp. 78. The sequence goes on from NZ_QENT01000001.1 coordinate 3,401,042, forward strand.
CAGGCATTTTCCTGTGGGGCAGCATGCCCGAAGGGCTGGACGTGGACTTGCTGGTGCAGGACGCCTACCGCAACAAGATCCTGCTGATGCGCGGCGCCGCGTTCTCGGCCAACGACACACCCGACCAGCACATCCGCTTCAACGTCGCCTTCAGCCAGCATCCGCGCGTGAGTGCCTACCTGGAAGAACGCCTGCGCGCGGTGGCTGGCGCGCGCTCCAGCCTGGCCCGCGCCAGCGCCGCCGCCAGCATCGCGCGCAAGGATGCTTAGCAGGATTTGTTGTCCTCGGATTCCTGGCAGGCATTGCCTTCGATAGGCATGTCTCATGCGGTTGAGGTCGTTGCAAAGACCAACATTTGTCGCATTCTATCTGCTTCTCATGGCAGTATTGACCTGCTTGCTCTACAAGCAGCAACACCCATGATTTTCAAGCTCAATGCTTTTTTGGGGGCCGCCTCAAGCTGGGGCATGGTGCCGAGGATGGCTCTTTATATAGCTAGCTCGGCGGCGTGCTGCCCGCGCACCGCCTGCTGGATCGCCAGGAAGCACGGGGCGCTGAAGACGGTTTTTCCGCCTTCACAGTGAAATCGATGCACCGCTATTCCGCCAAGCTGCGCTTGCTGATCCGCAATGGCCATCGGATAGGTGCCGTGGAACACTTTAGCAACCCAGCCAGGGAGCGCATTCACTTCATCAATCCCTTGGATTAACGTGCATTGCAAAGCCACTCGCCTGCCTTCTTATTGCCAAAGAAGTAACAGCACCATACACTGAAGCATTCAGGACGTCCGTTATCGGCTGCGGATTCAATCGGTGGTCGTTCCGCAAAGGCTGCCGGCTGAGTTCGGCCAAAAGCAGACCTATTGCGAGGCTACGCCTTAACTCGTCATGTAGTCGTTACATCGCATTCTCATTGTTCGTTGTTCGACTTCAGAGATAATCATCAGTAAGCCCAGATTCAGCAGCCTCCAAACGTAGCAAGAAAGGTTTCAATGCGCCGTCTCGTCACCTTAATTCCCCTGATGTTTTGCACGCCTATGGCCTTTGCTGCCGTACCAGTGAATATTCACGTTCCACCTAATGTGCAAGCGTGCACTCGTGCGCAACCATGTCCAGTTGCAATCCTTAGCCCAGGATATGGGCTTTCCGGTTCAGACTACTCATTCGTCACACAAAATCTCAACCGAATGGGTTACTTGGTTGTCGCGTTGCAAGATAGCTCCGGCGGCATAGAGTTAGATCGAGACGCGCCGATTACGAAACAACTACAGGCGATGGCCCGCGTAGCTTCACGGTCGATCTCCACCGTGATCGACGGGAACGCAGTACGCTATCCTCAGTTCGATTGGCGACACTTGCTTCTCGTCGGGCACTCCCTTGGTGGCGACAGTTCGGCTCAGTTTGCCGCTGACAACCCGAGCCGGGTCTCCAGCTTTATCAGCCTCGACAGCCGTCGGGTCGCATTGCCCCGCTCAGCTGGTATCCACGTCCTGACAATTCGTGCCAGTGACACCACTGCCGACCCCGGTGTACTGCCGAATAAGAAGGAGCGCGGCCACTACGGTACATGCGTGGTCCACATCAAAGGCTCGCGCCACAAGGATATGCAAGATGCTGGTAGTGAACAATTGAAGGCCAAAATTGTATCCGCTATCGATGCTTTCCTCGCTCCAGCGCAGCACCCTAAATACGCTTGCGACCGAGACTCAAAACTCGAATAATGTTCAGGCGATCATTTTGATATTGCAAAGTCCGCTACGGGCCGGAATCTGCCGATGACGGCAACCGACCAGAAGCGGCGATTCGCGGTAGCGTGACAATTTGTGAGTTTTTCTGCTTAGCAATCCGCTATGCTCTTGTTTAGCTACCGGCCAAAACCGGTCGCCGGCCGTTGTACTGATAATGCGGGCATTTTCCGCGCGGAAAATTTGCTATTGTTGACTGCAAGGAACGGGCGCTCTACTAATAAACTACGTAAGCATTGCTTGCATTGTTGCACTGGGGTACTTTTTAATAAATGTGCGGCAAGGCGCTGAGACTTGTGCCTGTAATCCTAGTGCAAAATTTCCTGAATATTTTTTTAAAAGATTTTAATTAATGTTAAAAATTATTGGCACCCTTACGACTTTTCTAATTTTCGCGGGCTCTGCAAATGCAGCGAATATTAAGTGTGGCGTCAAACCTAGTAACGCAGTTTTTCTGCAAGAGAATTTAATGTATGACGTCGCAGGAACGGGACGACTTTATCTTCACACGGGGCCGGACGAAAAATGTGTAAATAAAAGACTGTTTGTCGTACCGGGAGACAGCTTAATTGCGTATAACGAATACGGCGGAGATGCCGAGTGGTCTTATGTGATGTACGTAGCGAAAGATGGTACTGAATTTGACGGATGGGTATTGACGAATCGTTTGCGATTCACAGGAGCTTCCGGACCGAACATGAGTCAGGACGCCTTCAAGTTCTACCAGCGGGCTGCTGAGGCTGCAAAGAAAGGAAAACTCGGGAGTCCGAAATAGGGCCACTTTGCTTGCACACAGCTTTTACGCCGGATACCGACTGGACCATGGTTGATATTACGATCGACAGGTGACGGTCTGCTCTGGGGCGAAAACGGACATGCAAAACCATGGTACGTGCATTAGGCTGTCAATGCTATCGCGGCCAGACCGATGCCAGCAAGGCGCTGTAGGGCGCCTCAGCCCGTCGTCTTTTTCTTCGCCTTCAATAAACTCCCCGCCGCATTTTCCTCGAAGCGCCCCGCCTCTTCTATATAGCCATGCACGGTGCCGTCGTGGCGCCAGCCGCCCTGGCGCTTGATGGCCTGGAAATCGGCGCCCGCGCGGTGCGCACTGGTGGCCATGCCGCGGCGCAGGCTGTGGCTCGACAATTCCGGCACGTAATCAAGCGCCGCCAGCCTGGCGCAGCTTGCCAGGATCGTGTTGATGCTGCTGGCGTGCAATCCCTTCGCTCCCACATGGCCCCACTGGTTGACGGTACGCAAGAGCGGCCCCGTGCGGATATGCGCCACGGTGAGCCATGCGCGCAGGGCTGTTGCCGGACAGCAGACGCCGTCGCCGAACGGGATCGCCTTGACGATACCCTCCCCCAGTTGATCCGTTTTCGAGCGCGGCAAGGTGATCACCATGCCCTGCGGCTCCCAGCTCACGTCTTCGAGTGTCAATCCCGCCAGTTCGCTGCGGCGGAAACCGCCAAAAAATCCCAGTTGCAGCAAGGCGCTGTCGCGCAAGGCCTTGACGTTGCCCAGCGCGGCCAGCCTGGACACGATCAGCTCCAGGTCTTCCAATGGCAGCGCCTTGGCCTTCTTTTTCGGCTTGCCGTGCAGGCGGGCGATGCCGGCCAGGGTCTTGCGCACGGTGGGCGTGGATGCGGGGTCGGCAAAGCCCTGGTACACATGCCATTGCGACAGGGCCGTCAGGCGCAGCGCCAGGGTGCGCGCGTTCAGGCTGTCCGCATACGCCAGCAGGTAGCGGATGACGCTCGACTCGTCGGCGGGCAGCGCCCCGCCCCAGGCCTGAAAGTGGCGGATGGCGGAACGGTAGGTGCGGCGCGTGTTGTCCGACGTGGCGGCGGCGAGAAACGCCTGGTGGCGCGCGGCCAGCTCGGCATCGATCAGGGCGCCGTGTAACGGTGCGACGGCGATGGTGGTGCTTTTTGGCACTTTTGGCACGCCAGCACTGCGTTTCGGGAGGGGCAAATCGGGCATGGCGGTGGCGAAATCGCGGTTTTGTACTGGGAGACACGCAGAATACCATGCCAAACACCCCCATAACACGCGATAAGCGATCTTATCGTGACTTATATTTTTCAAAAATCATTAAAATTTATATCGTAATATTATTCGATATTACGTATCATGTAATACGTTACTAAATTTCGTTCATAGGTGGTTTCATGGCCCGCACCGGCATTTTGTACTCTGATGTTATGAAAGCAGCCCAAATCGTCGCTGCCGATGGGCGTAATCCCACGGTCGACAGCGTGCGTGAAGCGCTGGGTAGCACGGGCAGCAAGAGCACCATCGCTCCCCTGCTAAAACGCTGGAAGGAAGAATTTCAGGGCGCCGGCGCCGTGAAAACGGAGTCCGGCTTGCCGGCCGAGCTGATGGAAGCGATGCGCGGCGTGTATGACAAGCAGCAGCGCGACGTGGCGCAGCAGCTGGAAACGGGCATGCAGCAGAATCGCGCCGAACTCGATGCGGCGCTGGACAGGCTGAAGAAGACGGAAGGCGAACGCCTGAAACTGACGGAGGCGCGCGCCGCTCTCACCCAGGAATTGCGCGCCACGCAGCACGCGCTGGCACAACTGAAGGAAGAACATCATTTTCGCGCCGTCACCCTGGCCACCTTGCACAGTGACAACGCGGGCCTGACGCAGCGCCTGGCCGACCGGGGCGAGGAAATCGCCGCCCTGAACCGCCAACTGGCGCAGGTGCGCTCGCAGTTCGACCATTACCAGGAAGCGGCGGCCACGCAGCGCAGCGAAGAACGCGCGCTGGCGCAGCAGCGGATCAGCCGGCTGGAACAGGATAACGCCCAGCTGCAGCAGCGCCTGCAAGGCCAGCAAGCGACTTTGGTTCAGCAAGACATGCGCCTGGCGCAGCTTCAGGCGGAGCAAACACGCTTATCCAGCGAAGCGGCCGCCGACCGCGCAGCGCTGGCAACCGTGCGCCCCGAGCGCGACCAGTTCGAATTTCAGTATCTGCAGGCGGCCGCGTCGGCCGACGCCCTGCTGGCCAAGCTCGATACGGCCCTGCTGGCGCTGAACGACGCCAAGGTGGCGCTGGCCGCGCAAGACCGCCAGCTCGACATGCTGGCGGAACATGGGCAAATAGCGCAACAGAAAATGGACGCATTGGCGCAGGAGCGCGACGGCTTGTTGCGCGACCATGCCGGCATGGCGGCCAGGCTGGCCCTGCTCATGGATAGCCAGGAGAAACGCGATGTTTGAACCCGTCTACATGCTCCGGGGTTGATATGATGGCCTGAGGACGGACTACAGGCGGCGATTCAGCACGCTGTCGATGTCGTGGGTGGTCAGTTCAAGCTCGACCACGCCGTCTTGCAGCCAGTAGCCGTCACCTCCCCGTTGCAGCGCATCCATGTCGAGCGTGCCCAGCGCTGGCGGGATGGCGCCGGCGAGCAAGGCCGCCACGTCGTCCCATGCCGTATACAACAGCTTCAGATACCAGCCGTCGTCGTGGGCAAAGGCGAAAAAGCGGCCGCGCAAGGCCGGCAGCGGCGTCAGCGCGCCACGGTGGCCGAGCAGCGCGGCCACCTCCGCATCGCCGGGGACCGGCGGCGCGCCCCGGTAATCGGCCCAGGCATGGCTGCCGCAGGCGTACAGGTCTTCCTGGGCCAGGGCCGCCAGTTGCTGCCGCGCCACCGTCTGGCAGGCGGCAGGTTTCCTGGCCGTGCCGGCGCTGCCCTTGCGCAGCACGATGCCGTCCGCGTCCTGGAGCGCGGGGATCACATCCTTCAATTCGATGCCGGAAGCGACAATCATGCGCGCCACCGGGTCGTGCCAGATATACAGATAATGTCTCAAGTGTTCGTCCGCTTTGGTTTCCGTGCTGTATTTGCCGTCACGGCGGCGCGGATCAGCGCCTTGCATGCTGCGGTATCGAGAGTGCCCGGTACAGCTTTTTTCATGGCTGATATCTCTGTTCCTGCCGCATGCCTTACAGCGCTGGATCGGCCATGCAACTGGCCAGCGCGGCAATAAACTGGTCGCGCAAGGCCTGGTACTGCGCATCCGTCGCGAATTCCCGTTTGTCCGCTGGCTGATTGAGCAGGTAGGCGGTGGCGACCGTCCCGCTGGCGGCATGCAGCAAAGTGTATAGACTGATCACGCCGGACGATCGCGTGATATAGGGGTTGTTCAATGCTAGCACTTCCACGCCCTGGCGCGTGTCCGTCTCCAGCGGCACCAGCTGGGGCGGCTTGCTGTTGGCCGACATCTGCTGCATTTGTGCCAGGATGGTGTCGTGGTCGGCGGCAAACCGGCCGTCGGCGCTGCGTTCGATTTTCAGATTCACGAACGGCAAGCTGCCCTTGTGGAACAACATCAGCCGATAGCCGTCGGCCACCGATACCCGGCCTTCTCCCGTTGCCAGCTTGACGCTGCGCGTCGTCACGTGCGCGGGCAAGCGGTCTTGCTGCCGGAACTGGAATTCGCTGCGGTTGATGCATTGCGCCAAGGGCCCCAAAGGATCGGCCGTACGGTCTTGCGCCTGGGCGACGAGTGCGGCGAGCAGTGCGGGGATGGCAAGCAAATGGCGGTGCTTCATGGGCGATACCAGTCATCGAATTAAGGTACGGCGAGCATAACCGTCCGTATTACTAGAAAGCAAATGTTTAGTTGCCATCCTCTAAACGCCCGTGGGGCTAGCTTCTTAATATGAAATTCACCTTGCCTGCGTAGCATTCAAATTGGCAAGGCTCTCATTGTGCAGCGCCTGCCCTTTTCAGGCAGAACCATGAATGACATCGCTTTAAGCTTGCGCCACGGCGCCGCCGTGCTGCCCGCAGTGCTACCGCAGCGCGCCAGCGGACACCGCCTGAAAGCGGCGCTGGGCGCCCTCTTCTTTCCCCGCCAGCGCACGCGCTGGCAAGCTTTCCTGGGCAGCATGCCGGGCTTGAGCTCGCTGGCGCAGCTGCATCCCTGCCTGCGCTTCAAGATTTACCGGCCTTATGCTTCGCGCCAGCTCGCTTGCGCGGATCGCCTGGCCTTGCTGGAAGGGCACTACCGCTTCCTGTGGCAGGCCGGCGCGCGCGCGCTGGTCGAGCGCGCCGCGCGCCAGTCCGTCGTGCTGGCCGCGTTCGAAGGCAAGGATGGGGCACTGTACCGTTTGCAACTGACGGCCATCTACGACAGCTACCGCGAGGGCGAACTGTGCCTGCGCCTGACGCGCGACAGCCAGCCCCTGTACCTGGCCAGTTTTTTGTTCCTGCCGCGCGCCGACGGCGTCTCCTTGCAACTGGGCGCGCTGCAAGGCTTGCGCTCGGAGGCGGGCAAGCTGGCCGTCAAGGAAGCCACGCGGGCGCTGCACGGTTGCCGTCCGAAAAACCTGATGGTGGCGGCCTTGCGCGACTTCGGTGATTTTTTTGCCTGCACCAACCTGTTCCTGGTCTGCAATGACAACCGCATCGCCCTGAATGCGCGCAGGCGCCGCCATATCGCCGCCGACTACGACCATGTGTGGCAGGAACTGCACGCCCTGCGCATGCGCGACGGTAATTATCACTTGCCTTGCGCGCCCTACCGGGTGCCGGACTTGGCCAAGGTGCCATCGAAGAAACGCGCCGATGCGCGCCGGCGTGGCGAATTGCTGCTCAGCATGGCCGCCGACATGCGCGGGCAGCTGGCGCATTTGCTGGAAACGCCTGCGGCGAGTAACTTTTCAATGTAGCAAGAATGACAGAAAACTCAGGCAACCTTCATGTAATCGGCCTATGCTCGGCATGCACGCCAGCCACCTTATCCAGGCGCCGGCGTGCATTCGGCCCACCCTGGACAAGGTTTCCCATGACACCCACTTTCTCCCTCCTCCCCCTTTGCCTGCTCGGTAGCGCCGCCCTGGCCGCGCCCGTCCTCGACGATGCCGTGCGCCAGCGTGCCGAGGAACTCACCCGCACGGGCATGCATGCCAGCATCGTCATTGCCGTACTCGATGGCAAGCACAGCGCCGTGTACGGCTTTGGCAGCGTGCAGGCAGGCAAGAACATCAAACCGGGCGCCGATACCGTCTACCAGATCGGCTCCATCACCAAGACCATGACGGGCTTGCTGCTGGCCGACGCCGTCGCCGAGAACAAGGTCACACTCGACGAACCGGTGGCCACTTTATTGCCGGGCTATACGCTGCCCGCCTTCGACGGCAAGACAATCAGCCTGCTCGACCTGGCCACGCACTATTCTTCCCTGCCGCGCCTGCCCGACAACTTCGCGCCGAAAGACCCGGCCAATCCGTATGCCGACTATACGCAAGCGAAACAGCGGCAGTTTCTCGCCGCCTACCATTTGCCGCGTGCGCCAGGCACGGCATTTGACTATTCGAACATCGGCTATGCCGTGCTGGGCACGGCCCTGGCGGCGCAGGCCGGCAGCAGTTATGAAGCGCTGCTGCAAAAGCGCATCGCCGTGCCGCTCGGCATGCGCTCGACTTCGAACACGCCCAGCCACGGCATGCTGGCGCGCCTGGCGCCCGGCCATTTGCTGTCGGGCGAGCCGACACCGGCCTGGCAGCTGAACGTGGTGGCGCCTGCCGGCGGCGTGTATTCAAGCGCGCGCGACATGGTTGCCTACCTGCAAGCGTATATGTTCAAGCCGCTGCGCCCGTATGCGCTGGCGATCCAGCCGCAGCGTCCGCTGGCGGCCGACGGCGACACGAAGATCGGCCTGGCCTGGCTGCTGGAGCAGCAACAGGGACAAAGCTACGCCTGGCACAGCGGCCAGACGGGCGGCTACGCCAGCTATGCGGCGTTCACCACGGACGGCAAGCGTGGCGTGGTGGTGCTGACGAACACGGCGCGCGATGTCGATGCGCTGGGCTTGTCCGCCTTGCTGCCAGGCACACCGTTGCCGCCGCTGAAAAAACCGCAAGCCGCCATCGCGCTGCCGCGTGCCGCGCTGACCGAGTACGTGGGCGAGTATCCGTTGGGCGAGGAATTCACGTTGACGGTGACCTTGGGCAAGAACGGCCTGGAAGCGGCCGGCACCGGTGTCGGTTCGGCGCCCCTGTTTGCCAGCGCGAAAGACCAATTCTTCTTCCGCGCCATCGAGGCGGAACTGGCTTTTACGCGCGATGCGGCGGGCAAAATAGTCAGCGCCGTGCTCACGCAAGGCGGGCAGGACGTGGTCTTGCCGCGCAAACCGTAAAAATCAAGCTGCCGGGTCTTGCATGAATTGTTCGACCCGCTCGACAAACGCCGCCTTGCTGCGCGTGCGAAATTCGCCCAGGAAGGCGTCGCTGCCCCGGACGATCTTGCCGTGGCGGTCGTATTCCACCTTGCCCATCTCCAGCACGAATTCCCCTTGCGGATCGTCTTCCGGCTCGAAGTGCGAATTGAAGCAGTAGCCCGTGTCGCGGCTATGGCCCCACAGCAGCAGCGCGCTGCTGAACCATTGCATGGTGTCCGGCCCCGGTTCCACCTCGAACAGGGTATTGACGGTGATGTGCCAGCCGCCCGGTACGCGCAGCGCTTGCAAGGGATAGGGAAAGCGCGGCTGTTTCATGGGGGCGAAGGCGCGCGGCGCTTCCCGTAAAAGGTGAGGAACTCTGCGGCAGGCAGCGCTTTGGCAAACAGCCAGCCTTGCCCGAACTCCACTTTACGTTCGCGCAAATAGTCGGCTTGCTGTTGCGTTTCGATGCCTTCGGCCACGATCAGCATGTTCAGGGTGCGCGCCATGTCGATGATGTGCGGCGTGACGCTGCTGGTGGCGGCGTCCGTGCCGATGGTGTCGACGAAGGATTTGTCGATTTTCAGGGCGTCGAGCGGCAGGTTTTGCAGGCTCGACAGGCTGGAGTATCCCGTGCCAAAGTCGTCGATGGCCACCGCGTGGCCGCGCGCCCTGGCCTTGTCGATGGTGGCGCGCGCCGCTTCCACGTTGATGAAGCCCCGTTCCGTCGCTTCCAGCCAGATCTGCTGCGCCTCGATGCACGTGCCGTCCAGGGCGCGTTCCAGCACGTCGAGCACCCGGCCCGTCTCGATATCGCTGGCGCACAGGTTGATGGCGATATGCAGTTTGCGGTCGGCCAGCAGCGCAGCGCGCATGTCGGCGATGACGCAAGCGATCACCTGGTCGGTGATGGGTAAGATGAGGTCGCTTTCCTCGGCGACGGGGATGAACAGGTCGGGCCGTATCATGCTGCCATCGGGACGGCGCCAGCGTATCAGCGCCTCGGCGCCCACGCACACGCCCGTATCGAGCGCGATGATGGGTTGATAATGGACAAAGAATTCGCGCCGCTCGACCGCCGTTTCCAGTTCGCCGCGCAGCGACAGGCGGCGGCGCGACAGCCAGATGACGATGCCGACAATAAAGGCGGCCATCAGCAGGCCCATGGGCAGGAGCAGCAACTGTTCGCGCCGCAGCCTGTCGTTCAGCTTGCTGCGCGGTTCGATCATCACGGCCGTCAAGCCATCGCGGTACAGCAACGCATGGATGCTGTCCTCGTGCGCCAGCTTGTCTTTCGCCCCCGTGCCGGCAAGCAAGGCTTGCACCTGCGCGGGATCGGGATGGTGCAAGGTGTCGAGTACGGCTCCCTTGCCGATGGCCACGGCCATCTGGATATCGCTGTCGACGATGACGTCGGAAAAGCGCTCGGGATCGATCAGCACCTGATAGGCGCGGTAACTCAGCCCCACCATGCGCTTGCCGCCGCTGACGATGGGGCGCAGGTTGAAATCGAGGCCCATGCCGTTGGCCAGGGTGAAGTCGGCGGGCGTGATGGCGATGCGCCCTGCCTCGATACCTGTCGACGTGCATTTGAGCAAGCCGTTTTCCACATACCCGATATCGTCGATGCTGCGTGTGGTCATGGTGATGCGGCGCAGCTGCTGGATATGCGCTTCCGAGCATGGCGCCAGGTCCAGCGCATCGGCACTGCGCAGGGCGACGCTGGCCGAGGCGATGGAACGGTGGGCGCGCTCGAGCGCGTAGCCGGCGAGCAGGCGCAGGCGCTCCTGCTCGCCCTGCTCTGCGCGCACGGACGACAGGTAAAAGGCCAGACTCAGGGGAGCTGCCACGCCGATGACGGCGACCAGCACACTCGTGACGATGATGCGTTTTCTGCGCATATGATTACCTGCGGTAGTTATATGAATGCCATGTATTGCTCGATGGCATCATATTACAAGCAGAGGCGGCGCACGCGGAACTTGCTGAACAGTTACACTTTTTCCGCTTGTTGCACGGGCCTGGCCAGCACGAACACCAGCGCCGCCACCACGGCTGCCAAGCCGCCAGCCAGGTACAGCACGCTGGCAAAGCCATCAATGAAGGCGTGGCGCGCCGCTTCCTGCGCCACGGCCTGCATGGCGGACGGCAGCTGGCCAAAGGCCTCGGCCGCGTTGCCGGCGACGATGCGCCCGATCATCTCGGGTGAGGCCTTCAAGCCATGCAGCCACGCCAGCTTGTCGAACGAGGCCGCCGTGCGCATGGCCAGCACGGCGCCCAGCGCGCCCACGGCCAGCACGATGCCGACAAAGCGCGTGGTGGTGCTGATGCCCGAGCCCATGCCCGTGCGCTCGCGGGGAATGCAGGCGAGGATGGCCTTCTGGGTTGTGCCGTTCAGCAAGCCCGCGCCCGCGCCCGTGACGACCATGCCGGCCGCCACCCAGCCATATTGCAGGCTGGCGGCGGCTAGCGCCGTGGCAACGTTGCCCACGGCGACGATCAGCAAGCCCGTCACGAGGATGCCGCGGTCATCCAGAACCCGCATGGCGCGCGGTGCCAGGCGCGACAGCAGCACCATGGCGACGGCAAACGGCAGCATGGCGCAACCGGCCAGCACGGCGGAAAAGCCGAAGGCGTTCTGCAAATACAAGGGTAAAAACGTCATCATCACCTGCGCGGCGATGGCATAGCCGAACATGCCCAGCACGGCGCCGACGAACACGCGCCGGCCAAACAGCGACAAATCGACCATCGGCGCGCGCTGGCGCCGTTCCACCAGCACGAACACGGCCAGCAGCGCCGCGCCGGCCGCAAAGCGCAGCATGGTGGCGCGGCTGGACCAACCCGCCACGCTGGCGTCGATCAAGCCCCAGATGATGCAGAACAGGCCGGCGGAGAATAATGCCGCGCCGAATGGATCAAAACTTGCGTTGGAAGCATCCTTCGATTCATCCACGTGCCTGCTTACCAGCAGCATCAATATGGCGACGACGGGCAGGTTCAGGTAGAAAATCCAGCGCCAGTTGATGGCGCTCGTGATCAGGCCGCCCAGCAGCGGCGCCACCGTCATGGCCACGCCCATGGCCGCGCCCCACACGGACCAGGCGCGCGCCCGCTCCTTTTCCGCGTGAAACGTGTGGCCGATCACGGCCAGCGCGGACGTCAGCAGCAGCGCCGCGCCGAGTCCCTTGATGGCGCGCGCCACGTTGAGCACGAACGGCGTCCACGCCAGACCGCACAGCAGGGAGGCCAGCGCGAACACGGCCAGGCCATACAGCATGACCTTGCGCCGTCCCAGGCGGTCGGCGATGCTGCCGGCCGGCAAAAGGAACGAGGCGAACGCCAGCATGTAGGCGCTGACCACCCATTCCACGTCGACGAAGCTGGCGTTGAGCGAGCGGGCGATCGAGGGCAGCGAGACGGCCACGACGTTGGTGTCGAGCATGATCAGCGCGCACACGCCCGAGCACGTATATAAGGTCCAGTTGGTATTTTTCATGCCTGTATTTTAAGCAGGCTGGTATTATTTTCTGTTATAAGGCAGGCGCCTTATAATTCACCCATGGTGAATACAGACAAAGACATGGAATTGCGGCATTTCCGCTGCGTGCTGGCCGTGGCGCACAGCCTGCATTTCGCGCGGGCGGCCGCGGAACTGGGCATTTCGCCGCCCGCGCTGACCAAGCAGGTGCAGGAAACGGAGCAGCTGCTGGGTACGCGGCTGTTCCAGCGCAGCAAGCGCGCCGTGTCCCTGACGGCGGCCGGGAAATTGTTCGTCATCGAGGCGGCGCGCGCGCTGGACCAGCTGGCGCAGGCGCAGGATGTGGCGCGGCGGGCGGGACGGGGCGAGCTGGGACGGCTGGAAATCGGCTACGTGGCCTCGGCCGCCTATTCCGGCGTGCTGCAAGATCAGTTTGCCCGCTTTCGCGCCAGCCACCCCGGCATTCACATCGCTGCGCGCGAATACGCGATGGATGCCCTGCCCGGCTTGCTGGACCAGGGCCGCGTCGACCTGGCCTTCGTGCGCCCGCCCCTGCACTTGCCGGACGGCATCGATATGGTGGTGTTGCTGCGCGACCGCTTCGTGCTGGCCGTGCAGGCCGACAGTCCGCTCGCCCGCCTCGGCGTCATCGGGCCGGCGGCGCTGGCGCAGCAGGCGTTCATCGTGCCGGAACAGGAATTGGGGACGTTGGAAGTGAGCCGGCGCGGCGGCTTTGCGGCGCAGGTGGTGTCGCGCCCGGGCAGCCTGGTGGCCGTGCTGACGGAAGTGTCGCTGGGCGTGGGCTGCGCCATCGTGCCCCACTCCGTGATGGCCAGCGTGCAATTGCCCGGCGTGGTATTTCGCGAGCTGGCAGCGCCGCAGATCAGCTCGGAAATCGCCGTGGCCTTCCGCCGCCACGAACAGGCGCCCGCCGCGCGCGCCTTCATCGCCCAGCTGCGCGCTGTAGCGCTGTAACGCTGGCGTAGCCTCAGTTCTTCAATACGGCCACGGCGTAGGTGCAAGCGGCGGCCGTTTCATTCCTGAACACGCAGTCGGCCGGCGGGCCCAGTTCCAGACAATCGCCCGCGTCCAGCACGTGGCGCGTATCGCCTTCGATGAAAAGGAGGCTGCCGGTCAGCGACCAGATCAGCTGGCGCCGCGACACATAGGCGGCGGCCGGCATGGCCACCACGGCGCCTGGCGGCAAGGTAATATGCACGAGGTCGAGCGGCATGTCGGACGCGGGCGACACGTGGCGCCGCACATAGCCGCTCTGCGGGTCGATCCACACGGGCTGCTCAAGCTTACGCAGCAAGCGCCCTGCACGCATCTCCGCGCGGGCGATCAGTTCGGACATGCTCAGGCCGAAGGCGCCCGACAGCCGCGCCAGCAAGGTGGCCGTGGGGCTGCAATCACCGCGTTCCACCTTGTGCACCATCGCGCGCGACACGCCCGAACGGGCCGCCAGCTCAGTCAGCGACCAGCCCAGGTTTTCCCGCTCGAGGCGCACCCTGGCGCCGATGCGCTGGTTCAATTCGTCTGGTTTAGTGGACATATATTAGCTTCCATTCGGATTCTATTGGACAAGGCGTGGGCGGCAATCTATGATTTGTCTATTATAGTAGACGACCAGCAAGGAGAACAACATGCACATACGCGACGCCCATGCGGGCGACATCGAGGCCATCACGGCCATCTACAACGATGCCGTCAGCAATACCCTGGCCATCTGGAATGAACGGACGGTCGATGCGGCCAACCGCGCCGCCTGGCTGGCCGACCGCCAGCGGGCCGGCTATCCCGTGCTGGTCGCCATCGATGCGCAAGGAACTGTCGCCGGCTACGCCTCGTTTGGCGACTGGCGCCCGTTCGAGGGTTTCCGCCATACGGTCGAGCACTCCGTGTACGTGCGCCACGATAGGCGCGGCGCCGGCGTCGGCAAGGCCTTGATGACGGAATTGATCGCCCGGGCGCGGGGCCTGGGCAAGCATGTGATGGTGGCGGGCATCGAAGCGGGCAATGCCGGTTCGATCGCCCTGCACAAGCAGCTGGGCTTTGCGGAAGTGGGCTTGATGTGCCAGGTCGGCACCAAGTTCGGCGCCTGGCTGGACCTGGCGTTCCTGCAACTGCAACTCGATACGCGTAGCGATCCGGACGGCATTGCGCCGCCCGGCTAAGGTCAGACAGACGTCAAGGATCGATCTCCGGTGGCGGGCGGCGCAGCGCCATATGTTCCCAAACGGCCACCAGAACCAGCACGCAGCTGGTGATGCAAGCCAGGGTCAACGGTGAATACAGGCGGCCGTAGGCCATCGGGATCAGCGCCAGAATGATCAAGATGCCCAGCAAATGCGACAGCGGCGGCGTGGCGCGGTCATTGCTGACCCATTTGAATAGCGCATTGCCGAGCAAATACAGGATCGGGCCGCCCAGCATGGCGCTGATGCCGGCAAAACTTGCTTCATCCGGATGCACCAGGGCCAGCTCGTCGGCCACGGCGGAAACGATCACGCCGCCCACGATCAGCACGTGGATATATGTGTAAGCCTTGCGGGCGATGCGGCCCGGGTCCTTCGAATGGGCGATGCGGTGGTGGCCCGCCTCGGCGCCCGTGTCGAAATAGATCCACCACATGGCGATGCTGCCGGCCAGTGCTGACAGGAAACCGAGCCAGTTGCCGGGCGTCCATTCCAGCCCGGCAAACGTGGCGCCCGTCACCAGCAGGGATTCACCGAGGGCGATGATGACGAACAGGCCGCAGCGTTCGGCCATGTGACCGCCATCGACATCCCAGTCGGCCGTCGAGGAACGGCCCAGGCCCGGCATGCCAAACTGCATCCATGGACCGGCCAGGTCGATCAGCAGGGCCGCGCCCCACCAGAAGAGGCGCTGCTCGGGCGACGCGACGCCGCCGGCGATCCAGAAGATGCCGGACAGCACGGCCCACAGGGCGATGCGCTGGAAATTGCGGCGGCGCGCGAGTTCTTCATGGCGCACGGCCCACCAGGCGAACAGGGGCCGGCCCACCTGCATGGCCACATAGGCGAGCGCAAAACCCAGGCCGCGCGTGGCGAACGCTTCCGGGATCGAGGCCGACATGATCAGCCCGCCCAGCATCAGCGCAAACAGGCTGATGCGCACGGGAATACGCTCGGGATCGAGCCAGTTGGTGATCCACGACGTGAATATCCACACCCACCAGACGGCCATCAGCAGCAAGCCCGTCTGCAGCCAGCCCATGGCGCTCAGGTGCGCCAGCAAGCCATGCGACAGTTGCGTGACCGCAAACACAAACACCAGGTCGAAGAACAGCTCGATCATGCCCACCTTGCCGCTGTCCTGCCCGCCGCGCGTGCGCAACAGCGATTTTCTCAATTCCATGGTTACTCTTTCATTCAAGCTTGATTAAAACGTTTAACTGGCGACTTTTATAATGTGATTGGCGTCAACAAGGGCAAGCCGGCGAAGTGCGCCGCCAGGTTATCGACCACCAGTTGCCCCATCGCATGGCGGGTTTCCACGGTCAGGCTGCCCACGTGGGGCGTCAGCACGACGTTCGGCAAGGCGCGCAAGGCGCTTGGTACGCGCGGCTCGTCGGCGAATACGTCGAGAGCGGCCGCGCCCAGGTGGCCATCCTGCAAGGCGGCGATCAGGGCCACTTCATCGATCAGGGCGCCACGGGCGATATTGATCAGGGTGCCTTGCGGACCGAGCGCGTCGAGCACGCTGCGGTCGATGCTCTGGCGCGTGGCCGGCGTGCCCGGCGCGCAAACAAAGAGGTAATCGCTTTCCTGCGCCAGGGCCAGCAGGGATGCGGCGCGCGGCACGCTGGTGCCGGCAATGGTGCGCGGCTGGAAATAGCGGACGTGGATACCGAAGGCGGCCAGGCGCAGCGCGATGGCTTGCCCGATCTGGCCGAAGCCGAAGATGCCGGCCGTCTTGCCGCGCAGGCTGGACGCTGGGGCGATCGCTTCGCGGCGTTCCCAGCCACCGTCGCGCACGAAACGGTCGAGCGACACGATGTGCCGCGCACTGGCCAGCAGCAAGGCCAGCGCCACGTCGGCCACGTCGTCCGTCAGCACGTTCGGCGTGGTGGTGACGGCGATGCCCCGTTCACGCGCCTGGTCGAGCGCCACGCCATCGAGGCCCACGCCGTTGACGGCGATGATTTCCAGATGCGGCAGCAAGGCCATGTCGGTGGCATTCAAGCCCAGCGCGCCCGTGGTAACGACGGCGCGGATGCCGGGTGCCCGTTCGGCCAGCCAGGCGTGGCGCTCGTCCGCCGGCACTTGCCAGGCGTGGTGGCAGGCGTATTGCCGCTCCAGTTGTGCGTTGACGGCAGCCGAGGGACTGGGGGCAAGAATGAGGAGTTCGGGTGGCATAGGCGTCCGGGTCGGTGTCGGCAAGATTTGCAGACGCAACTTAGCATATTTGCGACCCTGCGGGGGATGGCATCGCCTGTTAGCGCCCCTAAAACCCTGCCCGGGGCGTGGTTTTTGCCTGGAATGGATCACCCTTGCATCATGCGTAGGTCGGCTTGGCCCAACGGGCGCAAGCCGACAAGCACCGCCACAAAGATTGTCAGATTACGCTGCGCTAATCTGACCTACGCAGCTAGAACGCGGCCCGGCGCGCGATCTTGACCTGGCATGTATGTCCCGTACGCCATGCGTAGGTCGGCTTAGCCCGCAGGGCGTAAGCCGACAAGCACCGCCACGAAGATTGTCAGATTACGCTGCGCTAATCTGACCTACGCAGCTATAACGCGGTCCGGCGCGCGATCTTGACCTGGCATGTATCTCCCGTACGCCATGCGTAGGTCGGCTTGGCCCAACGGGCGCAAGCCGACAAGCACCGCCACAAAGATTGTCAGATTACGCTGCGCTAATCTGACCTACGCAGCTAGAACGCGGCCCGGCGCGCGATCTTGACCTGGCATGTATGTCCCGTACGCCATGCGTAGGTCGGCTTAGCCCGCAGGGCGTAAGCCGACAAGCACCGCCACAACGATTGTCAGATCGCCTCAACCCGGGCAAGGCACGCGTTTCACCTTGCCGCCCGTCTTGAACGGGTCGGCGCCTGCGCCCGGGTTCGCATCCAGGCCATAGCAGGTGGCGCCGCCGGCACTGACCACGCGCGTGGCGGGCCGGCCATCGGCCGTCAGGTATTCCTCCACGCGGATGATGGGGCCGCCGCGCCAGGCGGAGGCGACCAGCTTCTGGAAGTTGCTTTCGCTCTTCAGGTCGGCTGCGGCCAGCCAGGGTTTGTCTTGTTTCAGTTCGCTACGCAGGGCCTTGTCGGCGGCGCCTGCCGCCAGCCGGGCGCGCGTGCGCAAGTCGGCGGTGGACGGCGCCGTGGACGGCGCGTCGGGGAAATCCTCGGTGGGAGCTGTGATGGTTTCCGCTGCCACCGCAGGCGGTGCGAGGATGGCGGACGGCATGGCAGGCACCACACTGGCCCGCGCGCGCGGCAAGGGCGTCGGCATGGGCAGCGGCAAGGCCATCGGCGGCGTCTGCGGCGGCCGGGACGGCAGCAGTGTCATGAAAGCCACTTCCGTGTATTGCTTGAGCTGCCGCGCCGGCAGCAAGAGGAAGTACAGGCCCAGCGCGTGCATGGCCAGGATCAGCGCGACGGCCGCGCCTTTCAGGCTCAGGCCGTCCCGTATGCGCACGCGCATGGAGACGGACGGTAGATGGAATGGCATGCGGTTTCCTGTGGGCGCCGGGCGCGATGGCCCATTCTAGCGAAACTGTACGGCAAGCATTGATAAATCCACAAGGTATCGTCTGGCGCGCCCTTTTCCGCCAGATTCCAGTGCCTTGGCCCTCCAGGTGTTGTACGAATGGCGACTTTTTTTCAACATTCTCACACTTTCCCACGCGTTGCGCCACGCTGGAATATAATGATAATCATTCTCATTAATATCCCAACAACACCATGCGCACCTTCCGCCTCGCCCCTACCCCCTTCGCCCTGGCCGCCTTCCTGATGGCCAGCAGCGCCGCCCAAGCCCAAACCACGCCGGCCGGCGACGCGCAAACCATGCCCACGGTGCTCGTCCACGCCTCCGCCGATGCCTCGGCGGAAGGTTTGTCGAAGGCGTATGCGGGCGGCCAGGTGGCGCGCGGCGGGCGCATGGGCATACTCGGCGCCGTGGACATGATGGACTCGCCATTCGGCAGCACCAGTTATACGCAGCAATTCATTGCCGATCAGCAAGCGCGCAGCGTCGGCGACTTGCTGCAGAGCGATCCGGCCGTGCGCATGTCGCGCGGCTATGGCAATTTCCAGGAAGTGTATGTGATCCGCGGCTTCGCCCTCGATTCCGATGATGTGGCGTATAACGGCCTGTACGGCGTCTTGCCCCGCCAATATGTATCGCCAGAACTGCTCGAGCGCGTGGAAGTGTTCCGTGGTGCCAGCGCCTTCCTGAACGGAGCGGCGCCGGGCGGCAGCGGCATCGGCGGCGCCATCAACCTGATGCCCAAGCGTGCCGGCAACACGCCGCTGACGGAATTGACGGTGGGCGTGGAATCGGGTGGCCACGCCTATGCGGCCATCGACGTGGCGCGCCGCTTCGGCGACAACCAGGAGTTTGGCGTGCGCGTCAACGCCGCCAAGCGCCAGGGCGAGACGGGCATCCAGCATGAAGGCCACGACGTGGGCATGTTTTCCGTGGGCCTCGACTATCGCGGCCGCGGCTACCGCCTGTCGGCCGATGCCGGCTACCAGAACTTCGACCTGACGTCGCCCCGTCCATCCGTCGGCATTGGCAGCGTGGCCGTGCTCCCTGGCGCGCCCGATGCCTCGAAGAACTTCGCCCAGCCCTGGAGCTATTCGAAGGAACACGATGTGTTCGGCACGGCACGCGCCGAGGTGGACCTTGCCAAGGATGTCGTGGCCTGGGCCGCATATGGCTCCCGCTCGACCAAGGAAGCCAACAGCCTGGCCGAGCCGTCATTGACCTCGATCAATGGCGACGCCACGGTGTCGCGCTTCGACAATGCGCGCAAGCAGGAAATCCGCACGGGCGAAGTGGGCATTCGCGGCAAGCTCATTACGGGCGCCGTCAAGCATACCCTCGTGGCCAGCTGGTCCGGTCACTGGAATGAGGCGAAGAACGCGTATGCCATCGGCGACGCGTTTGCCACCAATATTTACGCGCCCGTCAATGTAGCCGCGCCGGCAACCCCCTATACAGGCGGTATCATGAGCGACCCGCGCATCACCCAGAAAACCATCCTCAGCAGCTATGCCCTTGCCGACACCATGGCTTTCCTCGACGACAAGTTGCTGCTGACCGTGGGCCTGCGCCGCCAGCAGATCAAGGATGCCGGTTACGACTACAACACCTCGGTGCTGCAAGGCAAGGCCTATGACGAGAGCGCCACGACGCCCGTGGCAGGCATCGTCTTCAAAACCAGCAAGAACGTGTCGCTGTACGCCAACTACATCGAGGCGCTGGTCAAGGGGCCGGCGGCCACGGGAACGTATGTGGAAAACGGCCAGCGCTTCAATGTCGAGAACATGGGTGAGGTGTTTGCGCCGTACAAATCGAAGCAAAAGGAAATCGGCGTCAAGTATGACGGTGGCAAGCTGGGCATGAGCGCCGCCCTGTTCACTACGGCCAAGCCCTTGCTGGCCGTGGTCGGCAAGCGCGCCGAACTGGCTGGCGAGCAGCGCAACCGAGGCCTGGAGTTGTCGATTTTCGGCACGCCGATGCAGGGCGTGCGCCTGCTGGGCGGCTTGACCTGGCTCGATGCGCAGCAAAGCAAGACCGACGTGGCCGCCAACAATGGCAAGCGCCCCATCGGCGCGCCGGAAACACAGGTGAGCGTGGGCGGCGAATGGGACGTGCCCGGCGCGCCAGGCTTGAGCCTGAACGCCCGCGGCATCTACACCTCGACGCAATATGCGGACCTGGCCAACAGCAAGCAACTGCCATCGTGGACGCGCCTCGACATCGGCGCGCGCTACCTGACGCAAGTGGCGGGCCATGACGTGACCTTGCGCGCCCGCATGGACAACGTGACGGACCGCAACTACTGGTCGTCGGCCGTGTCGTCCTTCAACATCGGCACGCTGGTGCTGGCCGCGCCGCGCACCGTGGTCGTCTCCGCTTCGGTCGATTTCTAAGAGCCCGGCAGGGGCGCCGCGCCGCGTGCGCCCCTGTGCAATCGCTTGTGCTTGGGCGACAATGCGCGCATGACACTGCGCCCCGCCCTCCTCTCCCTGTTGCTCTTCGCCACCGCCAGCACCGCCCTTGCCCAAAAGCAAGCCGCCTGCCCCTATGCCGCCTGGAAGAGCGGCTTCAAGGGCGATGCGCGGGCGCAAGCCACGTGTCTGCTGCGCCCTGTGAAACTGTATGCGCGCCTGGGCGACAGCGCGCCGCTGCCGGACTTCCTTGCCAGTCATGTCGGCCAGCGCACGGGCATCGCCCCGGCCCGCCTGCGCGCCTGGCTGGCGCAGCAATCGATCAGTGAAGCGGATGTGGGCGGCGCCGTCGACGCACCGCTGTCGCGCGCCATGGGCCGGCTGGTGGCGCCCATGGCCCGCTTTTTCGTCATCCACGACACCAGCTACCCGAATTTCTTGTTAGAAACCATTCCCGACCACATCAACGACGCCAGCTGGGACTTCAACGATTTTACCTTGCGCAATCCGGCGCTGGGCGGCGGGCCGAAAGGCCATGTCTACGTGAACCGCCTCGGCGATTCGTTGTCGGTGCGCGACTTTGGCACACCCGGCTACGCCAGCAAACTGGAAAAGGACAAGCCGTCGCTGACGGGCCTGTTCCTGCACGTGGAACTGGTGCAGCCGCGCCGCTCCGTACCCGGTGGCGGCAAGGGCAACGACGGGCTGGCGCCCGATCCGGGCTTTACGCCCGCGCAATACGACCGGCTGGCCCTGCTGTATATCGCCGCCAGCGTGCGCAAGGGCACGTGGCTGATCCCCGCCTTCCACGCCGTGCTCGATACGGGCTTTGCGAACGGTCATGACGACCCCCAGAACTTTTCGCTGCCCGACTGGTCAGCCGCGCTTTCCCGCCTGCAGGCGGCCCTGCGGCTAACCAATACTGAACAACAAGGCGTTTCCCTGCCGGCGGATTAGGCGCATACTATTCGAAGCATAGCCATTCCTGTCAGGGAGTTCAGGTGAATATTGCCACGGATCATCAGGCGGATCGCCAGGCCAGCGCACGCCGTCCACTGCAGCGCGCGCAGCGCCTCTTCGCCATGCGTGATGCCGTCCTCAGCGCCTGGGAAGAGCGCGTGCGCGCCAGCGTGCGCGGCGCCGACCAGCTGCTCACGCCCATACTCATCAATACTCTGCCCGCCTTTTTCGATAACCTGGCCGAAGCGCTGACGCCGGGCCATCCGCGCGAAAACGCCGCCAGCAACAGCAACGTGCCCGCCGTGCATGGCAATGAACGGGCGCGCATGACCAATTACGGGCCGGAACAGGTGATCCAGGAATACCAGATCTTCCGCGACTGCTTCGCCGCCGTTGCGCATGCGTCCGGCATCACCCTGCGCCGCAAGGATTGGCAGGTGATCAACGCCTCGATCGACGTGGGCATTCGCGAATCGATACGCGAATTTACCAGCATGCACGAAGGCTTCCGGCGCCGCATCGCGGCCGGCCTGTCGCACGACATGCGCAATCCCCTGGCCGTGATCAGCACCAGCGCCCAGTTGCTGCTGCGGCAGGCGGACCCGGAACGGGTGGTCTTGCTAGCGCACAAGATTGCCGAGCACAGCAAACGGCTCGACAGCATGATCGAGGAATTGCTCGATAGCCTCAGCTACCACCGGGGCCAGCAGTTGCCGCTGGCGCTGAGCCAGTTCGACGTGCTGCCGCTGGTACACGCCGTGGCCGGCCAGGTCAACCTGCAGCGGCCCGGCAAATGCCAGGTCAGCGGACAATCCGTCACCGGCTGGTGGTGCGAGAACTCGCTGCGGCGCGCGCTGGAAAACCTGCTGAGCAATGCCCTCAAGTACGGTGACGACGCGCCTGTCAATGTGCACGTGGAAGCCGTGCACGAACGCCTGATCCTCACCGTCCACAATGGCGGCCACGCCATCGCGCCGGAACAGGCCGAGCGCATCTTCGACTACCTGCGCCGCGAGAACGACAGCCCCGCGCCGGGCTGGGGCATCGGTCTGCCCTTCGTGCAGAACGTGGCCGAAAGCCACGGCGGCAGCATCGCCGTCGACAGCGCACCCGAAACGGGCACCAGCTTCATCTTCGACGTCCCCGTCGATTGCCGGCCGTTCGTCCCGCCCGCCAGCGCTCCCAAGAGTGACAGCTAGCGCACCAAAGTAGTGCGAACGGCAGCGCGACGCCACAAAAGTGCTCATGTTTACACCTTCCTGCAGCCGCGCTGTTGGCACGCTTCCTGCTGAGCTATACATAGACACGGCTCAAGGGAAATCACAACATGGCAAATTTTTTCAATGAAATGACTGCGGATGAGGTGGGTACGGACAGCAAGGTACGTGAACACTATCGTGAATTTGACAACTGGCTGGCGCAGCAATCGCCCGAGACCATCGCCCGCAAGCGGGCCGAAGCCGACCTGACGTTCCGCCGCGTCGGCATCACCTTCGCCGTGTATGGCGACGATGCCGGCACGGAACGCCTGATTCCGTTCGACACCATCCCGCGCATCATTCCCGCCGCCGAATGGGCGCAGATGCAGACGGGCCTGGTGCAGCGCGTGCAAGCCTTGAATATGTTCATCCATGATATTTATCATGAGCAAAACATCATCAAGGCGGGCATCATTCCCGCCGAGCAAATCTACAAGAATGCCCAATACCGCCCGGAAATGCAGGGCATTTCCGTCGCTTCCGACATTTACGCCCATATCGCGGGTGTCGATATCGTGCGCGCGGGAAAGGGCGAGTTTTATGTGCTGGAAGACAACTTAAGGGTGCCTTCGGGCGTGTCCTACATGCTGGAAGACCGCAAGATGATGATGCGACTGTTCCCGGAACTGTTCGCCCGCAACCGCATCGCCCCCGTCGACCATTACCCGGACATGCTGCTCGACAACCTGCGCTCCGTCGCGCCCATGGGTGTGGACGACCCCACGGTGGTCGTCATGACGCCCGGCATGTATAACTCGGCCTACTTCGAGCATGCGTTTCTGGCCCAGCAAATGGGCGTGGAACTGGTCGAAGGCAAGGATCTGTTTGTCAACGACAACTCGGTGTACATGCGCACCACGCGCGGCCCCAAGCGCGTCGACGTGATTTATCGCCGCGTGGACGACGATTTCCTCGACCCGCTGGCCTTCCGCTCGGACTCGTCGCTGGGCGTGCCGGGCCTGCTGTCCGTGTATCGCGCGGGAAGAGTGACGCTGGCGAACGCCATCGGCACGGGCGTGGCGGACGACAAGTCGATCTACCCGTTCGTGCCCGACATGATCAAGTTTTATCTGTCGCAAGAGCCGATATTGAACAACGTGCCCACCTACCAGTGCCGCAAGAGCGCCGATTTGTCGTACGTGCTGGCCAATTTATCGAAACTGGTGGTCAAGGAAGTGCATGGCGCGGGCGGCTACGGCATGCTGGTGGGGCCGGCGTCCAGCTTGGCGCAGATCGAGGACTTCCGCCAGCGCCTGCTGGCCAATCCGGGCGGCTACATCGCCCAGCCGACACTCGCCCTGTCCGCCTGCCCCACGTACGTGGACGCCGGCATCGCGCCGCGCCACATCGATCTGCGCCCGTTCGTGCTGTCCGGCAAGACCATTTCCATGGTGCCAGGTGGCCTGACCCGCGTGGCGCTCGGCGAAGGCTCGCTGGTGGTCAATTCCTCGCAAGGGGGCGGCACCAAGGATACCTGGGTACTGGAAGAGACATCCGCTTTTGCAGGAGAGAAAACATGCTGAGCCGCACCGCTGATCATTTGTTCTGGATGGCCCGCTACACGGAGCGGGCGGAAAACACGGCGCGCATGCTCGACGTCAACATGCAAACGTCCATGCTGCCCCAGTCCGAGCAGGACGCGGAACAGGGCTGGCGCGCCACCCTGGGTATTTCCGAGCTGCAAAGCGCGTATGACCACAAATATGGCCGCTTCCACACGCGCGACGTGCTCGACTTCATGGTGCGCGACCCGAACAATCCGTCGTCCATCCTCGCCTGCCTGACGGGCGCGCGCGAAAACGCCCGCGCCGTGCGGGGGACGCTGACGACGGAAGTGTGGGAAATCCAGAACGCCACCTGGCTCGACATGCAGAAGCGATTGAACAGCAATCTGCTGGAAACGGACCCCAGCGCCTTCTTCGAATGGGTCAAGTACCGCTCGCATCTGTCGCGCGGCGTCACTTTGGGCACCATGCTCAAGGACGAGGCGATCCACTTCATTCGCCTCGGTACCTTCCTGGAGCGGGCCGACAACACGGCGCGCATCCTCGACGTGAAGTTCCACGGCGCGCGCGACACCTCGAAAGACATCACCCAGCGCGACTTTTACTATTGGGCGGCCCTGCTGCGCTCGGTTTCCGGCTTCGAGATCTACCGCAAGGTCTACCGCGACGTGATCACCCCGGCGCGGGTGGCGCAGTTGCTGATGCTGCGCGGCGACATGCCCAGGTCTTTACTTGCCTGCATGGATGACGTGGTGGAAAATTTAAAGCATATCCGCAACGATGTGTCGGCCGATACGGAAAGGTTTGCAGGGAAACTGCATGCGGAGCTGAAATTCGGCCATATCGACGACATCATGAAGGCGGGTTTGCACCTGACCCTGACGGAGTTTCTGGAAAACATCAACGACCTGGGCAACCGCGTCAGCCGCGATTTCCTCGTTCCCTTGGCGGCCTGATGCAGCTCACTATCCGCCACGAAACCCATTACGCCTACAGTGCGCCGCTGGCCTACACCATCCAGCAGCTGCACCTGACGCCGCGTATCGAGCCGCAGCAACGCGCCCTGTCCTGGCAAATCACCACGCCGGGCCAGTGCCACGCCTACACGGATGCCTACGGCAATTTGTCGCACATGCTGACGATCAACGGCAGCCACCAGTCGCTGAGCCTGGTGGCGCACGGCGTGGTGGACACCATCTACCCGCACAAGGGACGCCTGAACCTGATCGATACCTTGTCGCCGCTGCTGTTTACCATGCCGACGGCCCTGACCCAGGCCAACCCCGCTATTCTGGAACTGGCGGCCGCCAGCCTGCCCGACCAGCGCGTGACGGCCGGCACGGGCCACTTGCTGCGCCTGGCCGAGCATATCGTCGGCAAGGTGGCGTATGAAAGCGGCGCCACCATGGTCACCACCACGGCCGGCGACGCGCTGGCCCTGGGGCGCGGCGTGTGCCAGGATCACGCCCATCTGTTCCTC
Organism: Janthinobacterium sp. 78; assembly: GCF_003096775.1. NCBI lineage: Bacteria > Pseudomonadati > Pseudomonadota > Betaproteobacteria > Burkholderiales > Oxalobacteraceae > Janthinobacterium > Janthinobacterium sp. 78. Next base: position 3,426,803 of record NZ_QENT01000001.1, read on the forward strand.
GCCTGCTGCCACGCCTGGGGCATCCCGGCCCGCTATGTCTCCGGCTATATCGATCCGGGCACGACGGGCCACGCGGCCAGCCATGCCTGGGTCGATGCCTGGACGGAAGACCCGGATTTCGCAGGCTGGGTCAGCATCGACGTGACCCACGCGCGGCTGATGACGGACGCGTATTGCCGCCTGGCCATCGGGCGCGACTACGATTCGGCGGCACCCGTGCGCGGCGTGCGCCAGGGTGGCGGCACGGAAACGTTACGAGTCGATGTGCAGATCGTGCCCGTGTAGTGGCAAGAATGAGGCTGGCCGGGCCTTGCCAGCAGGTGGCACGGCCCGGCTGGTGTAGAATGCTTCCCCCTTTGACTTGATTTACGACGATGACTTATTGCATAGGCATGCGCCTCAACGAAGGCCTGGTCTTCCTGTCCGACTCCCGCACCAACGCCGGCGTGGACCAGGTGGGCACCTTCCGCAAGATGAGCGTGTTCGAAAACCCGGGCGACCGCATGCTGGTGCTGATGACGGCTGGCAACCTGTCAATCTCGCAAGCGATCCGCCAGATCGTCTCCGAACACGTGGATGCGGATGGACGCAGCATCTGGAACGTGGCCAGCATGTACGATGCGGCGCGCATCGTGGGCGACGCCGTGCGCACCGTACACCAGCGCGAAGCGAAGGCCCTGGCCGAGTGCGGCATCGATTTCAATGTCAGCTTCATTTTAGGCGGCCAGATAGGCGCCGAGCGCTGCCGCTTGTTCCAGGTGTATTCGGCTGGCAACTTCATCGAATCGCACGATGAAAACACGTATTTCCAGATCGGCGAAGCGAAATATGGCAAGCCCATCATCGACCGGGTCATCAACCCGTTCACGCGCCTGGACGAGGCGGCCAAGTGCGCCCTCATTTCCATGGATTCGACTCTGCGCTCGAACATTTCCGTCGGCTTGCCGCTCGACTTGCTCGTCTACGAGTCGGGCAGCCTGGCCGTCACGCGCTTCGTCACCATCGATGAAAAGAACCAGTATTTCCGCATGATCCGCGATACCTGGGGTGAGCAATTGAAACATGTGTTCGAAGGCATCGTCGATCCCGTGTGGAATGCGGCGCCCGAGACCACGACGAACGTGCTGTCGTCCGCCAACATGCACAGCAAGCCCGTGCGCGTGGCCATCCCCGAGCACGTAAGCCGTGGCGGCCTGACCGTGGCGCCCCTGCAATCGCTGGCGCAGCAGTTCAGCGACGACAAGCAGCATTGACCGGTGACGCCACTGCTGCGCAAGACGCTGGACAAGTCGCGTTGCGCGTGCTTTTATGGCAATATAGATTGACATTCAATCCAGATTGACCTGAAAGGCAGGTGGCGCATGGACTTGATCACTTCCGCTGTCGTGGCAGCCATCGGGCATGGCGCACCTGGCCACGCGCCCGAGGCCGTCGCCAGCCACTATCAACGACTCAAGCTGGCCATCGCGAAGTTCGACAGCGCCGCCGCCATCCTGGCCGCCATCGCCGCACTGGAAGCCGATCCTGCCAATACCCGCCTGCAACTGGCCCTGTCGGCCGCCCTGGCCTCGGCGAACGCGCCGGACGACATGGCAACCCTGTTTGGCGCGCAAGGCTTGCTCGATGCGCTGCAGCGGCCCTTGCCCCAGATACACGACGTGGTAGCCGTGCCCGCCCCGGCCGACAAGAGCGCCGTCGTCTCCAATTATGCGGTGGTCAAAGTGTATTTCGCCACGGACCGCCAGCGCGACGTGGGCAAGCCGCCCGCGCAGCGCTTCAGCGGCGAACGCAACGTCATGGGCGGCAATGGCCCGCTCAGCTATGGCAGCTGCGACATCAGCATTCCCCGCGACCACCGCATGGGCCAGCTGGAATCGCCATCGCTGTGGCGCCTGGAATTTCGCGACGACCCGGCCAAGCACGTGGTGGTGCTGTCGGCCGAGGTACAAGACCGCGACAACTTCTTTGCAGCACTAAAAACCCAGATCCGCGCCTCGGCCGGCAAGAGCGCCTTTGTCTTCGTGCACGGCTACAACGTGAGTTTCGAGGATGCGGCGCGGCGCACTGGGCAAATGGCTTACGACCTGGGTTTCGACGGCGCGCCCGTGTTCTACAGCTGGCCGTCGCGCGGCGACCTGGCCGGCTATACGATCGATGAAAACAATATCGAATGGAGCACGCCCCACATCAGCGGCTTTCTGGCCGACTTTCTCGCCAGCACGCAGGCGGCGCAAGTGTATCTGGTGGGACACAGCATAGGCAGCCGCGGCCTGGCGCGGGCCGTGGCCGACTTGCTGGCCACGCAGCCGCAGCTGGCGCAAAAAATCACGGAACTCATCCTGTCCGCACCCGACATCGACGCTGCCGTCTTCAAGCACGATATCGCGCCCAAACTGGCCGGTGCGCGCAACCCCGTCACCTTGTATGCTTCGTCGCAAGACCTGGCCCTGGCCGCCTCGAAAGCCGTGCACGGCTACCCGCGTGCGGGCGACAGCGGCGCCGGCATGCTGATCGTGGCGGGCGTGGAAACCATCGACGCCACCGGGGTCGACACCAGCTTCATGAAGCACGCCTACTTTGCGGAAAAGCGCTCCGCCCTGTCCGACATGTTTTATCTGATACGCGACCAGGCGCGCGCCGACCAGCGCTTTCTCGACCCCGTCGATACGCTCGCCGGCCGCTATTGGACGTTCAAAGCATGACACCGTTTCATCCGGTGCGGCACGCATGCTAAGATACGGCCCATAGGGTGGCAACGGGCACGGCGATGACGCCGCCAGCCGGTCCCCCGCAAGCAGGCCTATCATGTTGACATCATCTTCTACACCGCACGCCGAATCGCTGATCCGCAACACCAATGCCCGCGTCACCAAGACGCGCGTGAAGGTGCTCGACTTTTTAATGGCGCAAAGCCGTTCGCTGACCCACCATGAAATCCAGCAAGCGCTGTCGCAGGACAGCGATATCGATTCCGTCACCCTGTACCGGGTACTGGAATGGCTGACGGAAAATGAACTCGTGCACCGCATCGCGGGCGCCGACCAGGTGTGGCGCTTCAGCGCCGGCGCCGGCCACCAGGCGCACGAACACGCGCACTTCCAGTGCACCAAGTGCGCGAACGTCACTTGCTTCAATGAAGTCAAGCTGCCCCCGCCCGTGCTCTTGCCGGAAGGTTTCAGCGGCGGCGAAGTCGATTATCTGATCAAAGGCCTGTGCCCGCGCTGTAAATAATTTCCCGAAACATCACTTGAGCAGCAAGGCCAGGTGGTGTTCGTCATAGAACAGTTCGCCGACGCGCATCGAACGCGGTTCCGTGCCATACGCGATAAAGCCCAGCGATTCATACAGTTGGCGTGCGGCATTGTTTTCCGCATTCACGCTCAAATGCACTTGCATGATGGCAGGGTCCGTCTCGGCCTGTTCGATGCAGGCGTTGACGAGACGCCGCGCCACGCCTTTCCCCCGCTGCGGCGCATCGACGAAAACGCCCCACAGCAAGGCCTTGTGCCATAGCTGGCGCAACGGGTCACGCCGCAAGCCGGCAAAGCCAACCAGGCGTGCGCCATCGAAGGCGCCAAAGCCGCGCTGCATGGGGCCGGCAATGCGCTGCGCGTGTTCTTCTGGTGTGCGCGCCAGTTCATCTTCGCGCGATGAGGAAAACGCGCTGGGCGAGTCAAGGATGGCGCGCAAGCGCAGTGCGCAAAAGGCGGCGGTGTCGGCTGGCGTCAGCAGGCGGATGACGATATCGGGTGCGGGCATGGTGGAATCCGGCAGTTTTTTTCCATTATACCCACGCGCGCGCCAGATGGTCCGGTGCCAGGCCATGCCGCATGCCGAGCAGGAAAATCTGCGCCAGGGCGGGCACGCCCGCTTCCACGCTCAGGCCGCCGCCTTGCCCGGACTGTCCACTATACAGCGGTCCAGGCCCCGGATCAGCATTTCCTGCGGCAAGTCGCGGCCAATAAAAATGATCTTGCTGGCGCGCGTTTCCTCATCGCGCCACGGCGCGCCGAGTTCCGAGCCCATCAGCATGTGCACGCCCTGAAAGACGGCGCGGCATGGCAGATCGGCAACGTACAAAATGCCCTTGTAGCGCATCAACTGGGTGCCGAACAGCTGCACCACGGCATCGAGAAAATTTTCCACCTGCAGCAGATCGAGGGCCTGGGCCTGGTGATACACGAACGATTGCACGCCGTCGCCATGGCGGTGTCCCAGTTCCCCAAGGAAATCAGGCTCCAGTTCGACGATGGCGTTCAAGTTGAAACCGCGAATGTTCAGGATGTCGCGCAGCGGCACATTGCCGAAGCGCACTTTCTGGATGCCGGCGCGGCCATTGATGGCGACCAGCCGCTGGCGCAGCGCGGCCAGCGCGTCCTTGCCGACCAGGTCCGTCTTCGACAGCAGGATGCGGTCGGCAAAGCCCACCTGTTCCTGCGCTTCCTTGTGCGCCGTCAATTGCTGCTGCGCATGGCGCGCATCGACCACGGTTAATATCGCGTCGAGCAGGTAGCACTCGCTGATGGACGGCTCCGCAAAAAAGGTTTGCGCCACGGGTCCCGGTGCGGCCAGGCCCGTCGTTTCGATGATCACGTGGTCGAAGGTGATCGTCCCGGCTGCGCGTTTCGCGTGCAACTCGCCCAGGATGCGGATCAGGTCGCCTCGCACGCTGCAGCAGATGCAGCCATTGTTCATTTCCACGATCTGCTCGTCGCTGTCCTGCACCAGCAAGCCATGGTCGATGCTTTCGGCGGCGAATTCATTTTCGATCACGGCGATGCGCACGCCGTGATCGCCCTGCAATATGCGCTTGAGCAAGGTGGTTTTCCCGCTGCCGAGAAAACCTGTGATGATGGTGACGGGGGTCAGTTCTGTCATATTTCTTTCCTATCGATGGTTAATCTTCGAGTTCTTCCATGCTCTGCCATAGTGGAAACGGGTCGGGCAGCTGGCGCCAGGCGGCCATGCCCTGGCGCGTTTCCGTGTAGTTCAATTGACATTTTTTCAAGTCCGCCTCGATAGCGGCCTGGTCCATGTCCTGGCCGATGAAGACGAGTTCCTGGTAGCGGTCGCCATATGGCTCACTCCAGCCCGCCGTCACTTCCGCCAGCGAGGCGGCGTCCGTGGGCCAGCGCTGCTTCGGCACGGACGCCCACCACAGGCCCACGGCTTCGATATTCATCAGCTTGCCCGCGCCGGACAGGCTGGCCACCCATTCGGGGCGGCTGGCCAGCCAGAAATATCCCTTGCTGCGCACCACGCCCGGAATCGGCTGCGAAATATAGTCATGCAGGCGCTGCGCGTGGAACGGCTCTTTCGCCCGGTAGACGAAGCTGCTGATGCCATACGTTTCCGTCTCCGGCGTGTGCACGCCAGCCAGTTCCTGGGCCCAGCCCGGCATGGCGGCCGCCTGCTCCAGGTCGAACAAGTTCGTGCCGAGGATGGCATCGAGCGGCACGACGGACTGGTTGGTTTCGATGATGCGCGCGCCGGGATTGAGGGCTTTTACAATGGCCAGCACGCGCAGGCGCTCGTCGGCGGCCACCATGTCGACCTTGTTAAGGACGATGACATTGGCAAATTCGATCTGTTCCGTGAGTAAATTGGCCAGCTGCCGGTCGTCACCCTCACCCGCCGTTTCTCCCCGCTGCTCCAGGCTGTCTTCGCTGTTGAAATCGGCCAGCAGGTTGGCGCAGTCGACGACGGTGACCATGCAGTCGATGCGCGCCACGTCGTTCAGGCTGTCGCCGTGCTCATCCTCGAAGTCGAAGGTGGCGGCCACGGGCATCGGCTCGCCCACGCCCGTCGATTCGATCAGCAAATAATCGAAGCGGTCTTCCGCGGCAAGGCGCCGCACCTCCAGCAACAGATCGTCGCGCAAGGTGCAGCAGATGCAGCCGTTTGACATTTCCACGAGTTTTTCTTCCGTGCGCGACAGAGCCGCGCCAGCCACTTCGGCGCTGTCTTTCACGAGCGAGGCATCGATATTGACTTCGCTCATATCGTTGACGATGACGGCCACGCGCTTGCCTTCGCGGTTGCGCAGTATGTGGTTGAGCAAGGTGGTCTTGCCGGCGCCGAGAAAGCCGGACAGGACGGTGACGGGGAGTTTGCGCTGGAGTTGCGACATGGGATTCCTTCGGAGTGGAGTCAGGTATGGGAGGCAATGGCGCTCGCACCATCAAATGCAAGCTGATTGCGTTTGGCATTGTAATGCAATTCACTTGCATTTTGGTAGCAATCGTTGATGGCTGCCCCGGCCGCCGGGCTGCTGCTCACGATCATGGGGTACTCCGTGGCAGGCAGACTGTTGTCGTCATGACCATCGACATCAATCAGAATGCCTGACCGATAGCGTGGTATTTTTTTAATAATGGCTGAGGTACAATCGCGGCGTAAAAGAATGCTGCAAGCCTTCGGCTTTTATATGCAAGCGGTTTCCTGGCCCTGCCAAAACGATGACAACATGAGAAACAAGATGAAATTAAACCTGATTGCGATGGCCCTGGTCTGTGGTGGATTATCAGCGTGTGGCGGCGGCGACAATGTCAGCGCGAACGATGGCGATGTGATTGCCAATATCAAGTCCAGTAATATTGAATTTTCAAGCGCGAATCGACCTGCGGGCACCTGGCGCTGGCTGGGCACGCCGTAACAGCACGTCAGCGTGTATGTCACGCCGCCGGCGGCTGGCAATGCCACCGAGCTCGATTACTCGGGCAAGACGCAAAACGCCATCGCGCAGATTAATACCAAGTTGCGCGGTCTTTTAGTACTCGATGCGGTCTATTCCATCCCGGCCAGCGGCAATTATATTCACGTCAGTTATGGCACGTCGTATGTGCCACCGAATTCCACGGATTACGCCAGTTACTGTGCCAATGTGGCGACAGGAAAAAATATGGGCAACCCGATTCAACCAGGCAGCCAGAATGGCATCGCCTCGAATCCCGTGTATCTGAATCTGGGGAATGGACATTGCAACGTCACCCAGGATATCGTGACACATGAGTTTGGCCATGCGCTTGGGCTGGCCAACCATTTCAATGGATTTGGCAATGGCCCCGCGATTTCCGCTGCCTATTGGGATGTGCTGGCGACGCTGTACGCCAATCCACAGTCGACCACTGCGGCAAATCTGTCAGTACGGCGGGTAGCGGAGTAAGTCCCGCCCCCCTGCATCCATGCGCCCCGCACGGCTGTCATCGCCGCGTCATATGGCGGCGTTACAGTCGCGTCCTTTGAATCTTTCCGAGGGCGGTAATGAAAACAAATTGGGTCATGCTGGCGGCGCTGGCAAGTGTGGGCTTGGTCGGCTGCAACGGTGGTTCGACGACGGCGCAGGTTATTCCAGAAGGCACGACGGTCAGCGTGGCCTTGCTGGAAACCACCGATATCCACTCGAACGTCCTCAGTTACAACTATTACGCGCTGGCGGAAGACACCAGCCTGGGCCTGGAGCGCACCTCCACACTGATCCAGGCGGCGCGCGCGGAAAATCCGAACAACGTGCTGCTCGACGATGGCGACGTCATCCAGGGCACCCTCCTGGCCGATTTACAAGCCGTGGCCGCGCCCGTGCCCTGCTCCGGCACGCTGGCCGTGCACAAGGCGATGAACGCGCTCAAGTATGACGCGGGCGGCATGGGCAACCACGAATTCAACTATGGCTTGCCTTACCTGAGCCAGATCACCAACACCGATTTCGGCATTCCCGGTGTGGCCAAGCCGACGGGTACCTGCGGCGCGCCCGCCTTCCCTTCCGTACTCAGCAATGTCGTCGGCGTGGCCAGCGGCAAGCCCCTCTTCCAGCCCTACACCCTGCTGCCCCGCGATTTCACCGCCACGGCGCCCGATGGCAGCAAGCTGAGCGTGAAGATCAATGTGGGCGTGCTGAGCTTTGTGCCGCCGCAAATCCTCGAATGGGATCAAAAAGTGCTCGCTGGTAAGGTCAGCGTGACAGGCGTGCAGGAAGCGGCGAAACAATATGTGCCGGAATTGCGCAACAAGGGCGCCGACCTCGTCGTAGCCCTGTCGCATGGCGGCCTGGACACCAGTGCCTACAGCCCGAAAATGGAAAACGGCAGCTATCACTTGACCAGCACGGGCATCGATGCGCTGATGATCGGCCATTCGCACTTGATCTTCCCGAAAGGCAAGGAAGAAGGCGCAGCCGCGCTGGACGCCTCGTTTGCCGCCTTCCCCGCCAGCGCGAAGATCGACGCCGTCAACGGCTTCGTGAACGGTGTACCGACCGTCATGGCGCAAAGCTGGGGTCGCCGCCTGGGCATCATCAAGCTGACGATGGTGTATCAGGCCGGAAAATGGGTGGTGCAGCCGGCCAAGACGACGGTGGAATCGCGTGGCTTCAAGTACACGGATGGCAAGACCCTGGTGAAAGCCGACCCGGCCATCGCACCGCTGGTGGCCACCGAGCACGCAGCCACCATCGCTTACGCCAAGCAGCCGCTGGGCATCAGCACGGATTTCGAAATGTCCGCCTATTTTGCGCTGGTGGGCGATGTGAGCGCCATCCAGCTGGTGAATCAGGCGCAGCTCGACTACGTGAAAAATTTCATCGCCACCAGCACGGATGCCACCTTGTCCAGCTACAAGAACATCCCCGTCATCTCGTGCAGCGCGCCATTCAAGGCGGGCCGCAACGGGCCATCGGACTTCACGGACGTGGCCGCGGGCGCGACGCCGGCCGCGCCGATCGGCTTGCAGGTGCGCAATCCGGGCGACCTGTATTTATATAGCAACAACAACTTGCAAGCCGTGAAAATCAAGGGATCGGACTTGAAGGCGTGGCTGGAAACGTCGGCCAAGCAATTTGGCCAGATCGACCCGGCCAGTACTGCCGAGCAGGACCTGGTGCCGTCGTATGGCACGATTTATAACTACGACGTGTTCTATGCGGAAAACAATGCGCTGACATACCAGATCGACGTGACGAAAAAGCCAGGCAGCCGCATCGTCAACCTCACGTACAAGGGCGCAGCTGTGGCCGATAGCGATGATTTCATCGTTGCCACCAACGATTACCGCGCCGGTGGCGGCGGCGCCGTGCCTGGCATCGATGGCAGCAAGACCATCATCAAGTCGCCCGATGCGAACCAGGCCGTGGTCAGCAATTACCTGGCGTCGCTGAGTACCAAGGGCGGCAAGGTGACCCTGGCGGCGAATGGCAGCGCGCGCAGCTGGAGCTTCGTCAAGACAGCCACGGCCGGTCCCGTGATCCTGCGCTCGGCACCGGGACACCTGGCGCTGGCGCAAGGCAGCGGCATCGCCAACGTGGCGGCCGAAGGCGGCCTCGACGCCAGCGGTTTCGCCAAGTACCGCATCGACCTGAGCAAATAAGGTCCATGGGCCGGGACTGCGGCAGTTCCGGCCTGTTTTGATGAAAGGTGATCAAGATGAAACACGCACTCTCCCTCCCCGCCGTCGTGCTGGCCGCTGTCCTGGCCACTATCCTGGCCGCCTGCCAGGCATCGCCACCGCCTACGTCAGCGGAAATCGAAGCCGTCGCCATGCACGCGCGCCAGGCGGGCGACCAGCAAGCCGAGCGCAAGGTGCGCAACTGGGCCGGCAAGGACATGCCCGTCGCCGAGCGCGAACTGGCGCTGATTTACCAGGCCCGGCCGGAACGCCGCGCCGAAGCGCTGAGTCTGTTCGAACAGGCGGCCCGCGCCGGCGACACGGAAGCGGCCTTCGAACTGGGGCAGATGCGGCGCGCGGCCACGCCCGGCCAAGCCTGGTTGTGGTACCGGCAAGCGGCGCTGCAAGGGCATGCCAAGGCGGCATTGATGCTGGGCCTGCTGGCGGCCAACGGCGAAGGCGTACCGCAAGATCCCGTGATAGCGGCCCGCTGGCTGGAGAAATCGAGCGAGCTGGGCAATCCACATGCCATGTTCCTGCTGTACAACGCCTACCGCGAAGGCCGCGGCGTGCCGCGCGACCTGGTCAAGGGCCATGCATTGCTGGAAGAAGCGGCCCACCACGAATATCCGCCTGCCATCCAGGAGCTGGCCATGACGGTGCAGGCGGACGACGCCCTGCGCGCGGGCCACCTGATGAAGGAAGCGACGGAACACCGGCACAATAACTGGAACAAGTTTTAAGCCAATCAAGGCAAAACCATATTGCAGGATGGCCACATCTCGCTGGCGCGCTAGAAAATCACGCTGCGCTTTGCGCCAGATCAATCGTGTTGGACTAGTCATTGCCGAGGGGCTATGATGGTCTAGCTGCGTCCCCGGACACGGCGGGGCTGATGCCAGCCTCGAAATCGCACGCTGAATTTGCTTTTTAGAAATTTGTTACTCTGGACCAGCCAAGGTGAACGTCGCATACGCTCAGCCCAGCCAGTGTTTGGGCAGGCCTTGGCTCGTCCGTCGACCTCCCTATAAAGAAAGAGTCCAATGAAAAAGCTGACCACCGCCTTTGGCGCGCCTGTCGTCGACAACCAGAACATCCAGACGGCCGGCCCACGCGGCCCTGCCCTGCTGCAAGATGTGTGGTTCCTGGAAAAGCTGGCCCACTTCGACCGCGAAGTCATCCCCGAGCGCCGCATGCATGCCAAGGGTTCCGGCGCGCATGGCACGTTTACCGTCACGCACGACATCACGCGCTACACGCGGGCGAAAATCTTTGGCGCCGTGGGCAAGCAAACGCCCATGTTCGCGCGCTTTTCCACGGTGGCTGGCGAACGGGGCGCGGCGGACGCGGAGCGCGATATCCGCGGCTTTGCCCTGAAGTTCTACACGGAAGAAGGCAACTGGGACCTGGTCGGCAACAACACGCCCGTGTTCTTCATGCGCGACCCGCTGAAATTCCCCGATTTGAACCACGCCATCAAGCGCGACCCGCGCACGGGCCTGCGCAGCGCCAACAGCAACTGGGACTTCTGGACCTCGCTGCCGGAAGCGCTGCACCAGGTGACGGTGGTGATGAGCGACCGGGGCTTGCCGCGCAGCTTCCGCCACATGCACGGCTTCGGCAGCCATACCTTCAGCTTCCTGAATGCGCAAAACGAGCGTTTCTGGGTCAAGTTCACCTTTAAAACCCAGCAAGGGATTGAAAACCTGACGGACGCCGAAGCCGAGGCGCTGGTGGGCAAGGACCGCGAAAGTTCGCACCGCGACCTGTACGAGAGCATCGAAAACAAGGATTTCCCCCGCTGGACGCTGTACGTGCAGATCATGCCGGAAAAAGAGGCAGGCACGTATCACCTGAACCCGTTCGACCTGTCGAAAGTGTGGCCGCACGGCGACTATCCGCTGATCGAGGTGGGCGTGCTGGAACTGAACCGCAATGCCGACAACCACTTTGCCGAAGTGGAGCAGGCGGCCTTCAACCCGGCCAACGTGGTGCCGGGCATCAGTTTTTCGCCGGACAAGATGCTGCAGGGGCGCTTGTTTTCATATGGCGACGCGCAGCGCTACCGCCTCGGTGTCAACCACAGCCATATCCCCGTCAACGCGCCGAAATGCCCGTTCCACAGCTATCACCGCGACGGCCAGATGCGCGTCGACGGCAACCAGGGCGGCACCCTGGGCTATGAACCGAACAGCGAGCAGGAATGGGCCGAGCAGCCCGACTTCCGCGAACCGCCGCTGAGTATCGAAGGCGCGGCCGATCACTGGAACCACCGTGTCGACGAGGATTACTATTCGCAGCCACGGGCCCTGTTCCGCCTGATGACTGCGGCACAGCAGCAAGCCTTGTTCGACAACACGGCGCGCGCCATCTCGGGTGCTTCGGAGCAAGTCAAGCAACGCCACATCGGCAACTGCACCCTGTGCGACCCCGCGTATGGCGCGGGCGTGGCCGAAGCGATAGCCCGCCTGAGCAAATAGGGTCAACGCACGCAGGGCAAGGAAGGCCCGCACGCGGGCTTTTCTTGCCTGCCATATACGTCACTAGGCCCTACCAGCGCTGGATATCGATCTGGCCCGTGATGCTCGTTTCCACCGGGTAACCGTCGACCTGCGACGGCACGCGCCGCTTGACGGAGGCATCGCGCAAATACACGACAAGGGCTTCGCCGCCGATGGCAGTCTGCCCCAGGCTGACGCCTTCGACGCCATCTATCGCCATCAGGGCCCGCTCATTGCGCCGCTTTGCCGCTTCCAATCGGCCGGGCGGCGGTGCGGCATGCGCGAAGCCCGCCACCGCGTGGCTACCCGCCTCGTCCGGCACATACGGCATGGCCGCATCCTCGAAGACGGCGTAAGGCGCGGTTACAAATTTACTGTTTGACATGACACATCCTCCTGATGCTGCCCATGGCACGCGTGGAACAAGGAGGCACGGCAGCGCCTCTTGCCCGCCAGGCCAAGCATGGCAGCCACGCCTGACCCTATCATCATCGTGCAAAAGGTGGCGCAGTGCAAGGAAGCATCACGCCGCCGCGCCGTTTTCTGTGACCCTGCTCAAGTGTACAAATTGATGTCGAGCGCCACCACCACCCTGCGCATCTGGTTGGCAAACGTGATATTGCCGCCGCCGGCAAACAGCAGACCGACGGGATTGCGCTGCTGGTTCCAGGTCCAGATGGACGAACCGGAGTCGCCGCCCGCGCTGAATGCCCCGCTGACACCCGTAATGGCGATCTGGTCCTGGAACAGCGCGATCCTGCCGCCGCCGTAATTGACGTTGATGGTAGCGCCCAGACCCGTGATGCGGCCCTGCGTCAATTGCGTCGTGCGTCCGGATTTGCCGACCAGCATGCCCAACGCGGGCGCTGCCAGCGCGTTGCTGATGCGGAAATAGGCCGGCACGCCACCGCTCAGGTAGACCAGTTCGCGACGCACGCGGTCTGGCCAGGCCCAGCCGGTGGCGCAATCGACAAAATTGACGCCGCCACTGAAATTGATGGGCACGAAGCGCTCGAGCACGGCCACCTGGTCTTGCGGGCAGCGCCCGCCATCGATAGGGCCCGGCTGCACGATGCAGTCGTTGAACGCGCCGCCGTTGGAATTGGCCAGCACGTGATTATTGCTCAGAATCATCAAACGGCTGTTGCGCGGCGCGCTGCGCCCCACGGCCAGGCAGCCGATGGTACCGGCCGTGATGCGGAAATGCCCGACCGAGACGCCGCCCGGCGCCGGACGCAAGCGGAAACGGTGCGGCTGCGCGTCGATCACGCCCGTGACGACAATGTTCACGGGCACCCTGTCGCTGGCCACGGCGCGCACACCCATGGCCCCAACGATGGCGGCCTTGGCGCGGTCGACGGACGTGGGTTCGGCCACGTACAGGGTCAGTGCCGGCAAGCCCGGCTCGCCGGACGAACTGTCGCTGGCGCCCTCGCCCAGGCCGATGGACACGCCCTGGATATTGCCGCCGTCGCTGAAGGCGTCGGCGGCACGCACGCCGCCCGCCTGGGAAATGGACTGGCGCATGCCGTCTTCGATACTGCGCTTGATTTCCAGCAATTCCATGCTGACGCCGCTCAAGGCGTCGGGCACGTCTGAGACGGATGCGCTCTCGATCGTATTGTCGTCTGCGCCGGGGGTGGAAAATTGGCCGATGGCCTCTTCATCGTCCGCACTTTGCCCCTGGCCGCTGCTGCCGGGTGGGGCGCTGAAACCGTTATCATTGCCGATCATCATGTTCTCCTCGTGGGGTGCTCTGGATATCCAGTGTGGACGGGCCGCGCCGGCCGGTATTGATCTGGATTGAAGTGCGCAGGCGCGTGACAGCCCTGCGCCAAAGGGGCAAAAGGAGGGCAAAAATAGTTCCCTCGTCAAGGTTGAGCGAGATCAGGCGTGCGGCCAGAGGCGCCGCCGTATACTTGGCCGACAGGCTGGAACCGGGCCTGCTCCACGACAGCAAGGTTAGCAACAACAGCAAGGTAAGAAACAACAGCAACACCGGCAACGGTATGGATGGGGAAACAATGACGAGCCCTGGTATGACACGCCACGACGACGCGCCTGCGGGCGAGCAAGCAGGCCAGCATGCCGGTTTTCTGCACGGCATGGCGGCCTGGGCGGAAAAACACCGCATCAGCCCCTGGCGCGGCAGTTTTGCCGACTTCATCGAGCAAATCCTGCCCGGTCGCGCGGCCCTGCTGACGCGCAGCGCGCACCAGTACCTGTGGGACATGATGCGCGGGAACGGCCAGACCGATGACAGCGGGCGCTTCCGCTGCCGCCTGTTCGACGACGAGCTGTTCGGCATCGACGAGGCGATCGACCGCGTGGCCGCCTACTTCAAGGCGGCGGCCGCCGGCTCCGAAGTGGGCCGGCGCATGCTGCTGCTGCTGGGTCCGCCATCGGGCGGCAAGTCGAGCCTGGTGATCCTGCTCAAACGGGGGCTGGAAGAATACAGCCACAGCAGCGAAGGCGCCTTGTACGGCATCGCCGGCTGTCCCGTGCATGAATCGCCGCTGCACCTGGTGCCGCACAGCATGCGCGCTGACTTTCGCGCCAGCTATGACGCCGAGCTGCATGGCGAACTGTGTCCCCATTGCCGCGCACGGCTGGAAGAACAGTACGCGGGCGACTTCCTGCGCATGCCCGTCGAACGCATCCACCTGTCCGAGGCGGGCCGCTGCGGCATCGGCACGTATGCGCCGCACGACCCCACCACGGCCGACCTGGCCGACCTGGTCGGTTCCGTCGACCTGTCGAAAGTGGCGCAGTACGGCGACGAAGGCGATCCGCGCGCCTGGTCGTGGTCCGGCGCCGTGTATGCGGCCAGCCGCGGCATGCTGGAAATGATCGAAATCCTCAAGGTCAAGCGCGAATTCCTCTATTTACTACTCACCCTGACGCAGGAAAAGAATGTCAAGGTGTCACGATTTCCCCTGATTTACCTCGACGAAACCATTCTCGCGCACACGAATCTGGCCGAATTTCGCAAATTTCTGCAAGAAAGCGAAAACGAGGCGCTGCTCGACCGCATGGTCATCGTGCAAGTGCCGTATACACTCAATTACCGCGAAGAAGCGCGCATTTACCGCAAGCTGATCCTAGCGGCCGCGCCCGCTTTTCGCGACGTGCATCTCGATCCGCACGTGCTGCATGCGGCGGCCGTGTTCGCCATCCTCAGCCGCCTGCCCGAAGGCGAGGACAAGGAAGCCGAACTGGTCAAGAAGCTGCGCGTGTATGCGGACGAAGACGTCGACGACTTGCAGCATGCCGACATCCGGCGCCTGCGCGCGCGCGACAAGTCGCCCGACGAGGGCTTGTCGGGCGTGTCGCCCCGTTTTGTCATCAATGCCCTGTCGCACGCCATCATTTCCGCCCAGCGCAACAGCCTCTCCACCATGGATGTACTGCTGGCCCTGAAGGATGGCATCGAAAGCGATGCGCGCATCGAACCGCGGCGCAAGCGCCAGTGGGTCGATTATCTGGTGCTCACGCGCAAGGATTTCTATAACCGCTGGGTCAAGGCCGACGTGCACAAGGCCCTGTTCGTGTCGTTCGAGCAAGAAGCGCAGGACTTGCTGAGCAAGTATCTCGATGAAGTCGAAGCCATGCTCGACAACCGCCAGATCCGCGACCCCATGACCAGCGAAGAGCGCCGCCCCGACGAGCGCTTCCTGCGCGCCGTGGAAGAAAAAATCCATATCAGCGACGCGGGCAAGCAGTCGTTCCGACAAGAAGTGGTGCGCAAGGCCATGGGCGCCTTCAAGCGGGGTGAGCCCTTTGGCCTGGGCAGCCACGCGCAATTGCACGATGCCATCCAGCAGTATCTGTTCGAGCAGCGGCGCGACGTGCTGCGCCTGGTCGGTTCGGCCAAGCGCCCCGACGATGACGTGCGGGCCAGGATCTCCGCCGTCGAGCAGCGCCTGGTGGACGAATACGGTTATGACGCCCATAGCGCGCGCGAAGCGCTCAACTACGTGACCACCTTGCTGGGGCAGGAATAGCCATGGCCGCCACGACTTCGCCAGTGTCCACCGCGCCGGCCCTGGCCCAGCCCTGGTACGGCTTGTTCTCGCGCGGCGCGCGCGACTGGCTGCGCCATAACCAGAAAGTACGCGATGCCGTGCAGGCGCACTTGCCCGAGCTGATCGCCACGCCTGACCTGATCGGCGGACCGCAGCAGCGCACCGTGCAAGTGCCCATGCGCCTGCTCGAACATGCGCATTTTCGCCTGGCGCCCGCGCGCAACAGCGTGGGGGCGGGCCAGGGTGACGGCCAGCCCGGCGATCTCCTGCGCGCGGCGCGCCCTGCCGCCACAGGCGAGGCCGGTGCGCCAGGCGGCGATGGCGAGGGGGCGGTGCGCCTGCTGCTGGAGTTTCCCATCGACGACATCCTCGACTGGCTATGGGACGCCTTCGAACTGCCGCACCTGAAGCCGCGCCACCTGGGCGCGATCGACGACGTGCGGCTGGTACGCAGCGGCCTGGACCGGCATGGCGCCCGCTCGCGCCTGGACCGGCGCCGCACCGTCAAGGAAGCGATCAAGCGGCGCGCCCTGCAAGCGCAGCCCGTGCCCTTCACCAATGATGACTTGCGTTACCGCCAGGTGCTGGCACAGCCCCGCCGCAGCACGAATGCCGTCGTGTTTTTCGTGCTGGACGTGTCGGCCAGCATGGCGCAAGCCGAGCGCAAGTTGGCCAAGTCCTTCTTTTTCTTTGCCTTGCAGGGCTTGCGGCGCAGGTATGCGCGCGTGGAAACGCGCTTCATCGCCCATACGACGCGCGCCTGGGAATTTTCCGAAGCCGAATTCTTCCAGGTCAATGGCATGGGTGGCACCATGGCGTCCACCGCCTTTCGCCTGAGCCGCGAACTGCTGCAGGAACACTACGCGCCGGGACGCTATAACGCCTATCTGTTCTATGCCTCCGATGGCGAAAATTTCAGCGAAGACAGGGCGGCCGCCAGCCTGGGCCTGGGCGAACTGGCCGCCTTGCTCAACTATATGGGCTATGTGGAAACCTTGCCCGGCGTGCCGCGCAGCCTGGAAACGGAAATGCACAGCCTGTGCGCCGAGCAGGAACGGCGGGGCTTGCCCTTGCACAGCAGCATCCTCAGCAAGCCTGACGATGTGTGGGCGGCCATCCGTACCTTTTTCCAGCACGAAGCGGCCGACACGGAGGCAGCGTCATGACGCGGCCTGACGCCCTGGACCACGGCGGTGCGGCAGACCAGGCCGACAAGGCCGACAGCATCGACACCATGGGCCTGGACGGTTACGCGGCGCGCATCGAAGCACTGGCGCGCGAGCTGGGCCTGGCGTTTGCGCCCGTCGAGTTCGAGCTGGTGCCGGACAATTTCATGAACGAGATCGCCATCTATGGCTTGCCCGTGCGCATGCGTCACTGGTCGTTCGGCGTGCGCTACATCCACCAGCTCGTGCATCAGAAGATGGGCAATTCGCATATTTTCGAGGTCATGTTTCCCGGCGACCCTTGCCATGCCTACATGGCGGAGCACAATTCCGTGGCCGAAAACACCCTCGTCACGGCGCATGTGCTCGGTCACGCCGATTTTGCCAGCCGCAATGCCCTGTTCCTGCGCTTCGGCGCCATGGCGGGCCAGCACATCCTGCAACAAAGCGCGGCGCGGGCGCAGCGCCTGGAAATAGCGTTGCAACGGCACGGGCAAGAGCAGGTGGAAGCCGTGCTCGACGCGGCACTGGCGCTGGAGCAGCATGTGGACATCCATGCCGAGCTGCACCGCCCGCCCTATGCCGCGGCATCGGGGCCAGCTGGCGTCGCGGGCACGCCAGACCAAGCCGCCGCAGACGGCCCGTTTGACCGGCGCTACCGGCGCTTGCCAGGTGAGGCCGCCACGCTGGCGGCGCGCGAGGCGGCCAGGGCACGTGTGACGCAGCGCCCGCTCCTGCCGCCGCAAGCCGAGTACGATTTATTATGGTTCATCGCACAGCATGGGCCGGAGCTGGCCGACTGGGAACGCGACATTTTTTTGGCCGTGCGCGAAGAGTCGTTTTACTTCTATCCCGTGTACGCCTGCCAGATCATGAACGAAGGCTGGGCCTCGTACTGGCATGCGCGGCTGCTGCGCGAAGCCGACTTCCTGCCGCCCGCATTGTATCTGTCTGCCATCAAGTCGCATTCGGACGTGGTGCGCCCTTACGCGGGCGAGCACCAGCAGGCGCTGGCCGTCAATCCCTATCACCTGGGCTTTTGCATGTGGGAACACATCATCGAGCGCGAAGGACTGGCGCGGGCGCGCCAGATTTGCCGCGACGACGATGACTGCAGTTTCATCCGCAACTATCTGGACGGGGAACTGGCTGACCGTCTGGGCCTGTTCGTGCATGAAAGCCGCCGCGACGGCGAAACGCGCCTGGCCAGCCGCGACTTGCGGGCCATCCGCGAAGCCATCCTGGCGCCCAAATACAATTATGGCGTGCCGTGCATCGCCGTCACCCTGCTTAACGACGACGGCAGCCTGGTGCTGCGCCACGATCACCAGCGCGATGGGCGCGGCCTCGACCTGGAGCGGGCGGAACAGGTGCTGGCGTATATCGCCCGCATCTGGCGCCGCCCCGTCACCCTGCATACGGCCGATTTTCGCGGCACACCCCGTACCCTGCACAGCAAGAGCGACGGTGTGCCCGAACCGCCCAAGCCGGCAACACCGGCAGCTACGCCCGTGCAACACTAGGGGGCTGGCAATCGCGCGGGTGTGGCATTGTATTGGACATATAGTAAGCGGGCCACAATGCGGGCCGCCAGCGCGCATACGTCAGGTGCGGCCAGCTCGTACCTCACGCCAGGCCCGCCTGCGCCACATACCAGGCGATGGTGTGCCGCAAGCCTTGCGCCAGATCGTGCGTGGGCACATAGCCGAGCAAGCGGGTCGCCTTGGCGATGTCCGCCTGCGAATGGCGCACGTCGCCGGCGCGAAATTCGCCATATTCGGGTGCCTGCGGCACGTGCTGCGGCAGGGCGGCCAGCAACATCTGCTGCATGCTGGCGTGCAATTGGGTCAGACTGGTGCGGGCGTTGACGGCCACGTTGTAGACCTGGTTGACGGCTGCCGGGTCGGTGCCGGTGGCGGCCAGGATATTGGCTTGCACGGCATTGTGCACAAAGCAGAAATCGCGGCTGGTGGCGCCGTCGCCATGGATGTGCACGGCCTGGCCGTCCAGCATGGCGGCGATCCAGCAGGGAATCACGGCCGCGTAGGCGCCCAGCGGGTCTTGCCTGGGGCCGAAGACATTGAAATAGCGCAGCCCCACTGTCTGTGTTGCGTAGCAGCGCGCGTACACCTGCGCGTACAATTCATTGACATATTTACTCAAGGCATACGGCGACAGGGGCGCGCCGATGTGCTCTTCCACTTTCGGCAAGGCCGGATGGTCGCCATAGGTGGCGCTCGACGCGGCATACACGAAGCGCTGCACGCCCGCCTCGCGCGCGGCGGCCAGCATGTTCAGGAAACCGCTGACATTGACGGCATGGCACAGCAGCGGGTCTTCCAGCGAACGCGAGACGGAACCGAGCGCCGCCTGATGCAGCACAAAATCGACGGCGACGGGGCCGCCTGGATCGGCACGGCCGTGCTCGCTCAAGCTGCCGCCGCCACCATCTGCCGTACCGTCGCCACTGCCGGCGGCCGGCGCTGGCGCGCCGCACGCGCGCGCGCACGCCTGCGGATCGCGGATATCGCCTTCGATGAAGCTGAAACGCCGCCATGCCGCTTCGCCCACGCTGGCGCGCACCTGCTCCAGGTTATGCCGGTGGCCCGTCAAAAAATTGTCCAGGCCGCGCACTTCCTGGCCCAGTTGCAGCAAGGTTTCCAGCAGGTGCGAGCCGATGAAACCGGCCACGCCCGTCACCAGCCAGCGGCGCGGTTCGCTGGCCAGTTGCGCACACGCTTGCGCGTAAACGCCGGCAGCCGGGCCCGCCACGCCACCGGCTGACTCCTGCGCCGTGTCTGCTGCGGCATCGAAAGCGTCGGCCGCCATCACAGCCGCCACACGTGCAGGCCGCCGTCCGCCAGCGGACGGGGGTCGAAATGCGACTTGATGTCGATGAAACAGCCGTTTTCCAGCACCTTGGCCTGGAAGTCGGCCAGCGGACGGGCCAGCAAGGCCTGGTGCGAGACGGCGCTGATGATGGCCTCGGCCCGCGGCAGCTGGTGCCAGCTTTCCAGGGTCAAACCATACTCTTCCAGCGCTTCGCGGCCATCGGCGACGGGGTCGTGCACATGCACTTGCACACCGTACGATTGCAGTTCGTGGATCATGTCGACCACTTTCGAGTTGCGCAAGTCAGGGCAATTTTCCTTGAAGGTCAGTCCCAGCACGTTAATGTGCGAACCCTTCAATTTGAAACCGGCGCGCACCATTTCCTTGATGGTCTTTTCCGCCACGAATTTGGCCATGCCGTCGTTGATGCGGCGCCCGGCCAGGATCACATGCGGATGGTAGCCCAGCATTTCCGCCTTGTGCGTCAAATAATACGGGTCGACGCCGATGCAGTGGCCGCCCACCAGGCCGGGACGGAATGGCAGGAAATTCCATTTTGTGCCCGCCGCCTGCAGCACTTCCAGGGTATCGATGCCGATGCGGTCAAAGATAATGGCCAGTTCGTTCATCAGCGCGATATTCAGGTCGCGCTGCGTGTTTTCGATGACCTTGGCCGCTTCTGCCACCTTGATGCTCGAGGCCCGGTGCACGCCGGCCGCGACCACGCCTTCGTACAGGGCGGCCACCTTGTCCAGGGTGGCCGCGTCGTCGCCCGAGACCACCTTGCGGATGCTGTGCAGGGTGTGGTCCTTGTCGCCGGGGTTGATGCGCTCGGGTGAAAAGCCCACATGAAAATCTTCCTTCCAGCGCAGGCCAGAATGCAGCTCGAGAATGGGGATGCAGATTTCCTCGGTGGCGCCCGGGTACACGGTGGACTCGTAGATGACGGTGGCGCCGCGCCGCATATGGCGGCCGACGGCCGCGCTGGCGCCGGCCAGGGCGGAAAAATCGGGATTGTGCGCGCTGTCGACGGGCGTGGGCACGGCCACGACGATGAAATCGGCCAGTTGCAGCTCGGCCGGATCGCAGCCCACGCTCAGCCACTGCGCCGCGCGCAGCTGTTCCGTACTTACTTCGCCCGTGGGGTCGACATGGTTGCGGTAACTTTCGACCTTGCGTGCCGACAAGTCAATGCCGATGGTGCGCTGGCGCATGCCGAACGCTACGGCCAGCTGCAAGCCGACATAACCGAGCCCCATCACCGCCACCACGCCCGCTTTGTGATTCACATTGCCATCCACCTTGCTGTCCATATGCATGTGCTCCCAATGGT
Organism: Janthinobacterium sp. 78; assembly: GCF_003096775.1. Taxonomy (NCBI): domain Bacteria; kingdom Pseudomonadati; phylum Pseudomonadota; class Betaproteobacteria; order Burkholderiales; family Oxalobacteraceae; genus Janthinobacterium; species Janthinobacterium sp. 78. Next base: position 3,448,038 of record NZ_QENT01000001.1, read on the forward strand.
TGCGGCCTGAGTATCGCCGTCGGGGAAATTCTACGGTCGCCGGCCCGGCCATTCTTGAGCAGGAACAAGGAACACGAAGCGGCGCCAAGCAGGCGCGCGGACAATCGGCGGCTTGTTGAGCGCAATCAAGGAGAGCGGCGCCCATCTTTTTAAGCTAGGCCATGCCCATCCTTCATGCACGCCGCTACCGGAGACTTCCATGGCCCGTACCCTGCCCCGCCTTTTCCCCGGCTTGCCGGCCGCCGCGCTGTGCTGCACCCTGCTGCTGCCCTTGCTGGCTGGGTGCCACGGCACGCAGAGCAGCGCATCGCTGCTGGCCGAGGCGCAGCAGTACCGCCAGAAGGGCGAGGCGCGCGCCGCCATCATCCAGTTGAAGAACCTGCTGCAAAAGGAGCCGGACAATGCGGCGGCGCGCTTGCTGCTGGGCAGTATCTATATCGACACGGGCGAAGCACTGTCGGCCGAGAAAGAATTGCGCAGGGCAAAGTCGCTGGGCACGGCGGCGCAGCAAGTGATGCCATTGCTGGGCAAGGCCTGGCTGATGCTGGGCCAGTTCGACAAGGTACTGGCCGAGATCGCCGATGACACGGCGCAGCCCGCCAGCCTGCTGGGCCTGCGCGGCGATGCCTTGCTGGCCCTGGGTCGCCAGGACGAGGCGCGCGCCGTGTTTGCGCGCCTGCTCGAAGCCCATCCCGGCCAGGTCGAGGCCCTGCTGGGCCTGGCGCGGCTGGCGGCGCTGGAGCAGCAGGTGCCGGCGGCCGAGCTGCTGCTGGCCCAGGCGCTGAAAAGCGCGCCCGCCAACCTCGACGCCTTGCGGCTGCAGGGCGACCTGCAGCGCCTGCAAGGCAAGAACGGTGCGGCGCGCCTCGCCTACATGCAGATCCTCAAGCTCAAGCCGGACAATACCCAGGCGCATATCGACCTGGCCAACCTCGATCTCCTGGAAAACCGCTACCTGGAAGCGGCGGCCAAGCTGGCCACGGCGCGCAAGACGGCACCCAACAGCCTGGGCTTGCTGCAGGCCCAGGCGCTGCTCGATTTCCGCCAGGGCAAGAACAAGGCGGCCCTGCAATCGTTGCAACTTGTGCTCAAGGCGGCACCCGAGCATATGCCGTCCATCCTGCTGGCCGGCGCCGTGCAACTGAAGCTGGGCTCGCCGCAACTGGCGGAAAACTATCTGCAGCGCTTCCTGGCCGTCTATCCCAAACATCTGTACGCGCTCAAGATGATGGCGTCGATCGAACTGATGCGCGGCAAGACCGATGCCGCCCTCGACCTGCTGCTGCCCGTACTGGCCACCTTTCCCGACGACGTGGAACTGCTGTCGCTGGCGGGCGAGGCGCATTTGCGCGCGCGCCGCTACGACAAGGCCACGGCGTATTTCGAAAAGGCCAATACCCTGGCGCCGGACACGGCCAGGCTGCATGCGGCGCTGGGCATCAGCCGCCTGGGCATGGGCGAGAACAGCCGTGCCATCGACGAACTGGAACGCGCCAGCATGCTCGACAAGAGCACGCCGCAGGTGGGCACCATGCTGGTGCTGACCTTGCTGCGCAACAAACAGAATGACAAGGCCCTGGCCACCGTCAAGATGCTGGAACAGCAGCAGAAAGGCACGAATCCACTGCTGCTGAACCTGAAAGGCGGCGTCTACATGGCCTTGCGCGACGTCCCCGCCGCGCGCGCCAGTTTCGAGCAGGCGCTGGGGATGGACCCTGTCTATCTCCCCGCGCTGAACAACCTGGCGCAACTCGACCTGGCCGGGAAAAAGCCGGAACAAGCAAAACAGCGCTTCGAGCGGGCGCTGGCGAAAGCGCCAAAAAATGCCGACTTGTGCGCGGCGCTGGCCAAGCTGGCCGCCTCGCAAGGCAAGATGGACGAGGCGCGGCGCTGGCTGGAACGGGCCCACCGCGACAATCCCGACGCCGTCGCGCCGGCCCTGCTGCTGAGTAACTTTTACCTGCAGACGGGCGCGCCCGACAAGGCGCTGGAACTGGCACGCACCCTGCAGTCGGGCCACCCGGACGACGCCGAGGCGCTGGCCATGCGGGCGCAGGTCGAATACGGCGCCGGCCAGACGCAGGCGGCGCTCGACAGCTACAGCAAGCTGGCCAGCATACAGACGACGTCGGCACCGCTGCAGATGCGCATCGCCAGCCTGCACCTGGCGCTGGGCGACCGCCAGAATGCGCTGCAAGCGGCCAAGCGGGCGCAATTGCTCGATCCCACCCTGCTCGAAGCGCGCGTGGTCGAAGTAACCCTGCTGCTGTCGCTGAACCGCCAGCGCGACGCGCTGGCCGTGGCGCGCCAGGTGCAGGAACAGCAGCCGAAGCTGGCGGCCGGCTACAAGCTCGAAGGCGACGTGCTGATGGCGCAGAAACTGCCGCAGGAAGCCGTCAAGCTGTACCAACACGCCATTCAGCTCAGCAATATCGGCCCCATGCAGGTGCAGTTGCACCGCGCCATGCTGGCCGCGGGCCAGGTGCGCGAGGCCGATACGCGCATGGCGGCCTGGCTGAAGGACAAGCCCGATGACCTGGGCGTGCGCAGCTACCTGGCCGGGGCCAAGCTGGCGGCAAAGCAATACGGCGCGGCCATCGAACAGCTGCAGTACATCGTGGCCAAGGACACGGCCAATGTGGCAGCGCTGAACGACCTGGCCTGGGCGTATCAGCAGGAAAAAGATCCGCGCGCGCTGGCGACCGCCGAGCAGGCGCTCAAGCTGGTGCCGGACAACCCCATCGTGCTCGACACCCTGGGCTGGATCGTGCTGGAACAGGGCGACGTCAAGCGCGCGACCATCCTGCTGCGCAAGGCGGCCGGCCTGGCGCCGAAGTTGCCCGAAGTCCAGTACCACCTGGCTGCGGCGCTGGCGAAATCGGGCGACAAGCCGGGGGCGCGCAAGCAACTGGAACAGCTGCTTGCCGCCAACAAGGAGTTCCCGCAGCGGGCCGAGGCGCAGGCCTTGCTGACCCAGCTCTAGGCCATGCTGGCGCACACGGCCCTGCCCGGCCTGGCAGCACGGCTGCTGGCCTTGCTGGCGGGCGCGGCCTGCATGCTGGCCCTGCGCCATTATCCGCTGGGCCACGGCTGGCCCGGCCTGGTGTTTGCCGCCCTGCTGCCCGCCTATTTCCTGCTGCTGTGCTGGCGTCCCGCCTGCTGGCTGTTCTGCGTGCCCGCCCTGCTGCCCGTGCTGGACCTGGCGCCGTGGACGGGCTGGTTCTTCCTCGAAGAAATCGACGTGCTGCTGTTGCTGACGGTAGCCTGCGGCTATTGGCGCCTGGGCGAACCGGCCCGGAGCGCTGCGGCGCAGCTGTCGCCCGCCGCCCGCGCCTGCCTGCTGCTGTGCAGCCTGGCCTGGCTGGCGGCGCTGCTGCGCGGCGTGCTGCCGCTGCCGCCCCTCGATGTGTATGCCTGGGATAATTACCTGAGCCCCTACAACAGCTTGCGGTTGGGCAAGGCCTGGGCCTGGAGCATGCTGCTGCTGCCGCTGCTGCTGCGCGACGGGGAGCCGTCCACCCTGCGCCGCTACGCACTGCCAGGCATGCTGGCCGGGCTGGCCATGGTGTCGCTGTTCGCGCTGTGGGAACGGGCCGTGTTTCCCGGTTTGACGAACCTCTCCAGCGACTATCGCATCACGGCGCCGTTTTCCGCCATGCACACGGGCGGCGCCGCGCTGGACGGCTATCTGGCCCTGAGCCTGCCATTTGCGGCACTGTGGCTGGCGCGCGCGCGCAGCCGCTGGCAAGCGGCGCTGGCCTTGCTGCTGCTGGCACTGGCCCTGCACGCGGCATGTACCACCTTTTCACGGGGCCTGTACGCGGCCCTGGCGGCGGCGGTGCTGCTGGCCGTGCTGCTGGCCATGTGGCAGACCTTGCGCACAGCCCCCGGCGCGGCGCGGCGCCCGACGGGCCGGCGACCCATGCGCAAACCCTTGCTGATGCTGCTGCTGGCCGGCCTGGGCACCGTCCTGCTCGTCTACATGTTCAGCCTGGCCGGCTACCGGGGCTTGCTCGCCGCCGTCATCCTGCTCACGGCCAGCTTCGTGCTGGCCGCGCGGCCCTTGCCATGGCGCCTGGCGCCGGCCAGCCTGCTGTGTGCGCTGTGCCTGCAGGGGCTGCTGGCCAGCTGGTGGCCGGAAGGGGCCGGCCAGCCGGCTACCGGCTGGCTGAAAGGCCCGTATTTCCTGTTCCTGCTGGCCGCCGTGCTGCTGGCGGGCGCGCTGCTGCCCGGCACCCTGTGGCCGGGCGGCGCTGCCGGCAAAGGGCCTGCCAGGCTGGTCCTGGCGATGATGGCGTGGACCATGCTGGCGTGCAATCTCGTCTGGATAGGCTGGCACTGGGCCGGTGCTCCCGCCCTGGCACCGGCTGGGCTGGTCGTGTTGCTGGCCATGCTGATGCTGTGCAATGGACGCTTGCGCGCGCCGCTATGGCGGCTGGACCGGGCCAGCCTGAGCATCGCGGGCGCGGCCGGCATCCTGCTGCTGCTGGCCATCCCCGTCTCGGCCAGCTATTACGCCACTGAACGTTTCGCCACCACAGCCTTCGACCTGCAAGGCCGCTTGCGCCATTGGCGGCAAGTGCTGGCGATGCAGCCGTCCGACTGGGGCGCTCAGCTGTTCGGCATGGGCATGGGCAGCTTTCCCGCCACGTACTACTGGCACAATCCGGGACGCGACGTGCCGGCCAGCATCGCCTATGCGCAAGAAGAGGGCGCGCCTGGCAATGCCGGCAACACCTATGTGCGCCTGGCCAGTCCCGGCTACAGCGCCGGCTATGGCGAACTGCTGCGGCTGCTGCAACGCCTGCCGCTGCAGCCGGCCACGCACTACACGCTGGCGCTGGACGTGCGCCGAAGCGGTCCCATGCCCGTGCTGCTGGTGCGCCTGTGCCAGAGACAATTGCTGTACGCACAAGGTTGCGTGCCTATCCCCCTGCGCCTGCAGGTGCCCCCGCCTGGCAATCCCGTGCCGGCCTGGCAGCACTATGAAGTGCCGTTCGACAGCAAATGGCTGGGCGCGGGCGCCTGGCTGCTGCGCCCGCCCGTGCAGCTGGAACTGGCGGCCAGCGGCACGGCCACCTCGTCCGTGATCGACGTCGACAATCTGAGCCTGCGCGCGCCAGGCGGCGAGGAATTGATCGCCAACGGGCGCTTTACGCAGGCCAACAATTACTGGTTTTTCAGCAGCGACCACCATCACTTGCCGTGGCATATCAAGAGCCTGGCGCTGCATGTGCTGGTGGAAACGGGCTGGTGTGGCGCCCTGTCCCTGCTGGCCTTGCTTTCTCTGGCTGGCCAGCGCCTGCTGCGCCAGGCCACGGGGGGCAACCCGTGCGCGCTGGCCTGCACCGCCGCCCTGCTGGGTTTTCTCGTCGTCGGCCTGTTCGACAGCCTGCTCGACGTGCCGCGTATCGCCCTGCTGTGCTATCTGATGCTGCTGTGCGCATTGCTGCAGCCCCCGCCATCTCCTCCCTCTGAAAGCACGCCGCCATGAAAGCCCTGCCGTTGACATTCTCCTCTGCCCTGCTGTCCGGCCTGATCCTGGCTGTGGCCAGCGCGCCCTGCCTTGCCGACCAAGCCCTGGCGCAAGTCATTGCGCGCGTGAAACCGTCCATCGTCGGCGTGGGCAGCCTGCAGGCGACGCGCACGCCGCCCATGAATTTCCTCGGCACGGGTTTCGTGGCGGGCGACGGCTTGAGTGTGCTGACCTGCGCCCATGTGATTCAAAAACTGCTCGATGCCAATCCCAACGAAGTGATCGGCATACTCACGGGCCAGGGCGAGGCGGCGCAATTTCGCCCTGCCAAAATCCAGGCGCTGGACACGGAGCACGACCTGGCCTTGCTGCGCCTGGCGGGCGCACCCCTGCCGGCCCTGGCGCTGGGCGACGCGGGCACGGTGCGCGAAGGCCAGGCCATGGCCTTCACCGGCTTCCCGCTGGGTACCTTGCTGGGTCTGCACCACGTGACGCACCGCGCCACCGTATCGTCGCTGACGCCGGTGGTCAGGCCCAGCGCCACGGCGCAGCGCCTCGACACCCGGCGCCTGGCGCAGCTGCAAAAAGCGCCGTACACGGTATTCCAGCTGGACGCGACGGCGTATCCGGGCAGCAGCGGCAGCCCCCTGTTCGATCCCGAGACCGGTCTCGTCTATGGCATCGTCAACATGGTGTATGTGAAGGGCTTGAAAGAGGCGGCCATCACCGCGCCCAGCGGCATCACCTACGCGATTCCGGGCAGCCACATGCAGGCGATCTTGCTGAAAAACAAATGAATCAGTTGCGCCCCTGCCTGAGGCGGTCGGTAATGCCTGGTTCATCCCATGTCGGGAAAAAAAAGGGGTAAAACGACCGTTCACCCCCATGCTGTTCCATCATGCCGCCGTATTTGCGGATCTGGGCCCCCATGTAGTCGAGGTCCAGGCGCAGCAAGACGGCCGGCGCGCCCACGCGCGTGCACTCTCGCTCGCCGCCAAAATCTTTGAAACCCAGCATGCGCTTGTAAAACACCACATGGCGTGGATTGACTTCGATCACATAATCCGTAAAGCCGTGAATATTGTGGGCATAGATATAAGAAATATGAATCAGCGCCGCAAACACGCGCTTGCTCACGCCCTTGTCGATGGCCAGGCGCGACGGTTCGCACAGGCGCCGGCCTTCCTCGCGCAGCACGTCGAGCTTGTCGCGAAAGTTTTCATCGGCGGGCAAGCCCGTCTCGTCATTGTCCAGGCACAGGGTCATGGTGCCGACGGTGGAGCCTGCCGTTTCCGCAAATAGGGTGATTTTATTCAACGCATGCGCGATGCCGGGATCGACGGCATAGCCGCGCCAGCCGTACATCTTACGGATCAGCAAACTGGCCGCCTCGCGCCGGCCACGCGAATTGGCCATGCGGATATGAAAGCGCTGCAGGTCGAGCTCGTGCTCCATGGCCGGGTCGATCTGGCCCTCGCCCACCACCAGGTCACTGAAAGTACCGGGCGTGTCGAAGGAAATAATAGGTTCATCTTGAAAGCTCATCTTGTCCTCACGTTCATTGGGCAGCCGTCTAAACGGACTGAAGCCAATGCCTTGTGACAAGATAAAAAGCAGAGAAGTTCCCGCGTCAGGCAAAAAAACAGAAGATAGTGCTATTTAATAGCAAAATTGCACGCTGAAATTTGCCTGCAAGTACAAATTGACAAATATAAGTACTGTTTTGATATTGCCGAGCCCGCTGCTAAAAAAAGCTCTCCGGTATCAGCAACACGTCGCCCGGCCGCATCATGACATTCGCGGAAATATCGCCGCTCTTGAGCAGGTCGTCCAGGCGCACGCGCAGCTGCTGCTGGCTGCCGTCGCGCATGCGGATGATGCTGGCCTTGTTGCCAGCGGCAAAGTCCGTGATGCCGCCCACGGCGATGAGCACGTCCATCAGCGACATGCCGAGGCGGTACGGCAGCGCCTGCGGCTTGGCCGCCTCGCCGATGACCCGGATCTGCTCGCCATACGGGCCCGAGAAATTGGTGACGATGACCGTCACCACCGGTTGCTGGATAAACTTGCCCAAGGCTTGCTCGATATCGCGCGCCAGCTGAGTCGAGGTCTTGCCGCTGGCGGCCAGATCCTCCACCAGCGGCGTGGTGATCTTGCCATCGGGCCGCACGGCCACCGTCAGCGACACTTCCGGATTGCGCCAGACGATGATGTTGACGGAGTCGCCCGGGCCGATCAGATAGTCGTGCATGGGGGCGCTGTCGTCGGCGGGCGCCAGCGGATAGCGTGTGCGGCAGCCCCCCAGCAAGCTGGCGCTACAGGCCAGGAGCAGCGTGTGGCAGACAAAAGCACGGCGAAACGGATTCATGCGGGGCCTCTTCGAGTCGATGGCGCGTCCATGGCCGGCCCCGCAGAACCAGCCTGGGCCGCGAACTTCCTATGATTATTAAAACCCGGCAAGTGAACCTTGAGGCGTATCAAGAAGCAATCATCTTGGGAAATCTTGCTCCACAGGCGCCCTATACTTTGCTTACTCAACAGGCAAGCATTTCTTGCAAGACGCCGTTGTCCGCGCCGCCCAGCCATCGACCGTGCAGCACCGTCACCAGAAGGAAGCGACATGGAGCAATTGATACAGCAACTGCTTTCCAGCCTGAAAGGCATCTGGAAGTACCGCTGGCATGCGCTGCTGGTGGCGTGGCTGGTGGCGATCGGTGGCTTCATCAAGGTCATTACGCTACCCGACGACTTCCAGACGTCGGCGCGCGTGTTTGTCGATACGCAAACCATCCTCAAGCCGCTGCTGGCCGGCATGACCAGCGTGCCGAACACGGAACAGCAGGTGGCCATCATGAGCCGCACCCTGCTCAGCCGCCCCAACGTGGAGCGCGTCATGCGCATGGTCGACCTCGATCTGAATTCGAAGACCGTGCGCGAACACGAAGCCCGGCTCGATGAGCTGATGAGCCGCATCAAGATCAGCGGCACCAGCGCCTACGACATCTACACCATCAGCTACAGCGGGCGCGACCCGAAGCTGGTGCGCGACGTGGTGCAAAGCCTGCTGACCATCTTTGTCGAAGGCAGTTTCCAGGGAAAAAAGGGCGATTCGCAGAAAGCCGTGCAATTCATCGACGAGCAGATCAAGAATTACGAGGACAAGCTGAGCGCGGCGGAAAACCTGGTGAAGGAATTCAAGATCCGCAACAACCTGCTGCTGCCGCGCCAGGGCATCGACTATGGCAGCCAGCTGCTGATGTCATCCGATAGCCTGAACAATGCCAAGCTGGAACTGGTCGAGGCGGAACAGGCGCGCAAGGCCATCCTGAGCCAGATCGAAGGCGACGAGCCCGTGCTCGATTTGGAACCGAACGCGGCGGCCATCACCAACCCTGAACTCGATGAGCGCATCGCCTCGCTGAACAAGAATCTGGACAGCCTGCGCATGCAATTTACGGAATTGCATCCCGACATCATCGCCTCGAAGCGCCTCATTGCCCAGCTGGAAGAGCGCAAAATCGAGGAAAGCAAGCTGAAAACGGCGTCCGGCGACCCGGGCAAGAACTACAGCCCCATGCTGCAGCAGTTGAAGGTGGCGCTGACGGACGCGGACGCCAAGGTGGCCGCCATCCGCGCCCGCGTGCAGGAATACAACGCGCGCAATGAGCGCCTGCTGGCGCAAAGCAATGCCGTACCCGAGGTGGAATCGCAGCTGGCGCAACTGAACCGCGACTACATCATCAACAAGGAAAACTATGAAAAGCTGATCGGCCGGCGCGAAGCGGCCAAGCTGTCGGGCGAACTCAGTTCCACGACCGAGATGATGGCCTTCAAGATCATCGACCCGCCCACGGTGCAATATGCGCCCGTCGGCCCGAACCGTCCGCTGCTGTTTTCCGCAGCGCTGGGCGCGGCGCTGGTGGCCGGCATCGCCACGGCCCTCTTGATCAGCCAGGTGCGCCCCACCTTCCTCAGCCCCGCCGAACTGCGCGATGCCACGGGCTTGAATGTGCTGGGCACGGTATCGATGAACTGGACGCCGCTGCAGCAGGTGCGCCGCCGCCGCGCCCGCTATGCCTTTGCCGGCTGTCTGGGCAGCCTGTTCCTGCTGTACGGCGGGGTCATGACGGCCGCGCTGCTGAAATTCTAGAGCCACCAAGGGAGCGACGATGAGCAGCAAGGACAGCGGCAAGCAGGAATCCACGATCCTGGGCGTGGCCGAGGCCAGCGTGGCTTATGGTCCAGATGTCGCGGATGGTGCGGATGGCGCGGCGGCGGCCGCCGCCCCCCAGTACCGCCCCCTGAACCTGGCCCGCCTGGCGGAGCAAGGCATGCTCACGCAGGAAGGCGGGCGCAGTTCGGTGGCCGAAGATTTTCGCATCATCAAGCGCCCGCTGCTGCGCCAGGCGCGCGCCAGCGGCGCCGAGGCCATCCGCCACGGCAACCTGATCGTCGTCACCAGCGCCATGCCCGGCGAAGGCAAGACGTATTGCGCCGTCAACCTGGCCATGAGCATCGCCATGGAAATGGATATCACGGTGCTGCTGGTCGATGCCGACGTGGCGCGCCCGTCCGTCCTGAAAGTGCTGGGCCTGCCGCCCGAGCCTGGACTGATGGACGTGCTGCTCGACCCGCAGCTGGCGATGGGGGACGTGATCCTGAAAACCAACGTGGCCAACCTGCGCATCCTGCCTGCCGGGCGCAGCAACAAGCACGCGACGGAATTGCTGGCCAGCCGGGCCATGAGCCGGCTGCTGGCCGAGATCGCCAGCCGCTATAGCGACCGCATCGTCGTCTTCGATTCGCCACCCTTGCTCATTACCAGCGAAGCGCACGCGCTGGTGGGACAGATGGGCCAAGTGGTGATGGTGGTCGAGGCGGAAACGACGACCCAGCACGCCGTCAAGGAAGCGCTGCGCCAGATCGAAGCGTGCGAACACATTCATTTGATCTACAACAAGACCAAATCGTTCCCCGGCAACGACTACTACGGCTATGGCTATTACGACTAGCCGCCGGGTGTCGTTACCGCTGGCGCTGCCGCCGTTGCTGCCTTTGCTGTCTTTGCTGCTGCCCCTGCCGGCCTTTGCCGTCGACTGGCTGGTGAAACCGTCGCTGCGCCTGCGTGAAAGCTATACGGACAATGCGCTGCGCGCGCCGCCCGGCAAGGCGCAAGCGGACTTCATCACGGAAATCGCGCCCGCCATCGCCCTCATCGGCACGGGCCCGCGCCTGCGCGTAAACCTCGATTACAGCTGGCACAAATACCTCTCGGGGCAGCGCGGCAATAGCGACAACCACGACTTGCATGCCGCAGCCGACGCCGAGCTGGTGCAGGACTGGTTCTTCATCGATGCCAACGCCAGCGTGAGCCGGCGCAACCTCTCGCCGTTCGGCCCGCAACTGATCGATGATCTGCCCGACACGGACAATACCAGCACGGTACGCACCACCAGCATCAGCCCCTACCTGCGCCACCGCTTCCGCGGCCTGGCCACGGCCGAGCTGCGCTACACGCGCAATACGGTAGCCAGCGGCGGCGAGTTGCTGTCCGTGCACAGCGATGAGATGGAATTGCTGCTCAGCGGCGAGCCGCGCGGCAGCGGCTGGTCCTGGAACGCCAGCCACGATGTGCGCCGCACGCAGGACAGCAAGCTGGCGCCCGTGCGCATGCAGCGCAGCAGCGTGGGCCTGCGCTATCCGTTCAGCAGAAAATGGGCGGCCACGGCCAGCGGCGGCATGGAGAAGGAAGGCTATATATCGAGCAACGGCAAGGCGCCGGAAGGCCGCTTCTGGTCGCTGGGCGGCGTGTGGACACCGTCGCCGCGCACCAGCCTGGCTTTCAGCACGGGCAAGCGCTTTTTTGGCACCACCTACAGCCTCGATGCCAACTTCCTGCAGCGCCATACCAACTGGCAACTGAGCTACAGCGAAGACATCACCACCATGCCCACGCAGTTTGCGCGCCTGGGCGACCGCGACGCGGGCCAGCTGCTCGATCAATTATGGCGCGGCATCTTTCCCAACGCGCGCGACAGGCGCCTGCGCATCAATGCCTTCCTGCGCTACGCCAACAGCCTGGGGCCGGAACGGGGCGCCATCAATTACTTCAGCCACCGCTATTTCCTGCAAAAGCAGCTGAAGCTGACGATGGCGCGCGCCACGGCCAAAAGCACGCTAGTCGCCGGCGTCACGGCCATCGACCGCACTGCGCAAACGGCCAGCGGCATCGACAGCGCCTTGCTACCCGGCATGGAGTTCGGCAGCGAAGACCGCACGCGCCAGGTCGGCGCCAACGTGGGCTGGAGCTGGCAAGCCAATTCGCGCACCAGCGTGAATGTCAATGCCGGCTACGCCGGCGTGCGCTCGCTGAGCGTGCCCCGGCGCGACAACAACATCACCGTGACGGCCGGCTACAGCCGCGTCCTGCAGCCGAACATGACGGCCAGCATCGATGTGCGGCACATGCGGCACGCCAGCAACCGGGGCGGCAACTACCGCGAAAACGGCGTCAGCGCCACGCTCACCATGCAATTCTAAGGAGGCTGCAATGTCCGACCCCTCGCTTGCGTCCGCCGCGCCCGCGCACCTGCTGTGCGTGGTGGCCGCGCGCCCCAACCTGATGAAAATGGCGCCCATCCTGGCCGCCCTGGCGCGCCAGGCGCCCACCGTGCGCGTGACGTTGTTGCATACCGGCCAGCACTACGACACGGCCATGAATAGCCAACTGTTTACGGATCTGGACCTGCGCGCGCCCGACATCGCCCTCGACGTCGGCTCCGGCAACCACGCGCAGCAGACGGCCGAGATCATGCGCCGCTTCGACGCCGTGCTCGACACGCATCCGCCGCTGGCGCCCGATGCCGTGCTGGTGGTGGGCGACGTCAATTCGACCCTCGCGTGCGCGCTGGTGGCGGCCAAGCGGAACATTGCCGTGATCCACGTCGAGGCGGGCCTGCGCAGCGGCGACCGGCGCATGCCCGAGGAAATCAACCGCGTGCTGACGGATCAATTGTCCGATCTGCTGCTGACCAGCGAGGAAGGCGCGCGCGCCAACCTGCTGCGCGAAGGCATCGCCCCCGAACGCATCCATTTCACGGGCAACGTCATGATCGACAGCCTGCGCCAGCAACTGCCGCGCGCAGTCAAGCCCGCCGCCACCCTGCGCGCGCACGGCCACGCCTGTCCGCCCGCGTATGGCCTGTTGACCTTGCACCGGCCGTCGAACGTCGATGATGCGGCGCAGCTGCAAGCGCTGCTGCAGGCGCTCGGGCAATTGTCATGCCAGCTGCCGCTGCTGTTCCCCATCCACCCGCGCACCCTGGCCGGCTTGCGCCTGGCGGGCCTGGAACCATTGCTGGCGCGCCAGGCCATCGTCTGCCTGCCGCCGCTGGGCTACCTGGAAATGCTGGGCCTGATGCAGGGCGCGCGCCTGGTGCTGACCGATTCCGGCGGCATCCAGGAAGAAAGCACGGCTCTGGGCGTGCCTTGTCTGACCCTGCGCGCCAATACGGAGCGCCCCGTCACCGTCAGTGCCGGCACGAATACCCTGGCCGGCACTGACCCGACCGCCATCCTGGCGCTGGCGCGCGCCATCCTCGAGACGGGCGGCAAGCGGGGCCGCATTCCGCCGCTGTGGGATGGCCACGCAGCCGCGCGCATCGCCGCCGTCATCGCGCCCTGGCTGGCGGCGCTCCGGGACACGCCATGACGCCGCCGGCAATACTGCGCAACGCCCTGACCATCGACGTGGAAGACTATTTCCAGGTGTCCGCCTTCGCGCCGCACATCGCGCGCGCCGACTGGCCCCGTCTGGAATGCCGGGTCGAGGCGAACATCGAGCGCATCCTGCTGCTGCTGGAACGCCGGCGCATCCAGGCCACCTTTTTCACATTGGGCTGGATCGCCGAGCGCTATCCGGCCATGCTGCGCCGCGTGGCCGGCGCGGGGCATGAGGTGGCCAGCCACGGCTATGCGCACCTGCGCGCCTGCGACCAGTCGGCCGCCCAGTTCGCCGACGATGTGCACCGCAGCAAGACCATCCTGGAGCAATTGACAGGGTTGCCCGTGCACGGCTACCGGGCGCCCAGTTTTTCCATCGGCGCGGCCAATCTGTGGGCCTTCGACGTGCTGCAGGAAGCGGGCTACCGCTACAGTTCCAGCATCTATCCGATCCGCCACGACCATTACGGCATGCCCGATGCTCCCCGTTTCGCCTGGCGCCCACGCGGGCCGCACGGCATGCTGGAATTGCCCGTCAGCACCGTGCGCGTGCGCGGGCGCAATCTGCCGGCCGGCGGCGGCGGTTACTTCAGATTGATGCCGTATGCACTGTCGCGCTGGCTTTTGCGACGCATCAATTCGCGCGACGGGCAAGCTGGCATATTCTACTTTCATCCTTGGGAACTCGATCCCGGCCAGCCGCGCCCGCCAGGCCTGAGCGCGAAAACGCGCTTTCGCCACTACCTGAACCTGGGGCGCATGGAAGCGCGGCTGGCGCGCCTGACGGCCGACTTCACCTGGGACCGCATGGACCGTATTTTTTTGGAAAGCACATGATGCACGAGGCCAGCCTTCCTGCCGACCGGACGCCGTCCAGCGCCGCCATTGCCGTGCGGTCCCTGCAGGCGCACGAGCATGCACGCTGGGATGCCTTTGTCGAGGCTTGTCCCGACGCCACCTTCTTTCACCGCGCCGGCTGGCACACCATCCTGCAGCAAGGTTTTAAACACGACAGCCATTTCCTGTACGCGGAACAGGACGGGCGCATCGCCGCCGTGTTGCCGCTGGCGCATGTGCGCAGCCGACTGTTCGGCTCGTCCCTCGTCTCGCTGCCGTTTTGCGTGTACGGTGGCATCGCCGGCGGCAGCCCGGCCGTGCGACTGGCCCTCGACGAAGCGGCGCAGGCGCTGGCCCGGCGTCTCGGCGTGGGGCACCTGGAATACCGCTGGCGCGAGGTGGAAGGAAATGCGCAAGAAAACCCGGGCCCAACCTGGCTGCACAAACCGCTGTACGCAACCTTCCGCCGCCCCCTGCATCCCGATGCCGAACAGAACTTGCTGGCGATACCGCGCAAGCAGCGCGCCGTCGTGCGCAAGGCCATGGCGGGCGGCCTGCACGGCGCCATCGACTATGACCTGCAGCGCTTTTACCCGATCTATGCGGCCAGCGTGCACCGGCTGGGCACGCCCGTCTTCGCGCGCCGCCATTTTGCCCTGCTGCGCACGGTCTTCGGCACCGATTGCGAGATCCTCACCGTATATCACGGCCAGCAGGCGCAGGCCAGCGTGCTGCTGTTCTATTTCCGCGATGAAGTGCTGCCGTATTACGGCGGCGGTACGCCGCTGGCGCGCAGCACGGGCGCCAACGACTTCATGTACTGGGAAGCGATGCGCCGCGCCTGCGAACGCGGCTGCCGCCTGTTCGATTTCGGCCGCAGCAAGCTCGGTACGGGGGCCTGGGACTTCAAGAAGAACTGGGGTTTTACGCCGCAGCCGCTGCCGTACGCCTACCAGTTGGTGCGTGCCACAGCCTTGCCGGAAGTCAATCCTCTGAATCCCAGATACGCGCTGTTCATCCGCGCCTGGCGCCGCCTGCCGCTGCCGCTGGCTAACCTGCTGGGGCCGCACATCGTGCGGCAACTGGGCTAAGCAAGGGGACACGCCATGCGCGAACTGCTCTTCCTCACCCACCGCCTGCCGTATCCGCCCAACAAGGGCGACAAGATACGCTCGTGGCACATGCTGCAGTACCTGAGCCGGCATTTCCGCGTGCACCTGGGCTGTTTCATCGACGATGACGACGACTGGCAGCACGCGAAAACCGTGGCCGCCCTGTGTGCCAGCACGCGCTTCATTGAACTGCGGCGCGGCACGGCCCGCTGGCGCGCCCTGCAGGCGCTGCTGTCGCGGCAAGCCATGAGCGTGCAGTACTACCGCGATGCGCGCCTGCTGCAATGGGTCGATGGCTTATTATCTAGCGGCAAGGTGCGCCATGCGCTGGCCTTTTCCGGGCCCATGGCGCAATACATCGATGGCAGCGCGGGCCGCGCCCTGCACCGCGTGATCGATTTCGTCGACGTCGATTCCGACAAATGGCGCCAGTACGGCGACAGCAAGCCGTGGCCCCTGTCGCTGCTGTACCGGCGCGAAGCGCAACTGCTGCTGCAGTACGAGCGCCATATCGCCCAGCAGTTTACGGCCGCCAGCTTCGTCTCGCCCGCCGAAGCGGCCCTGTTCCGCCAGTGCGCGCCGATGGCGCGGCGCAAGACGGGATTTTTCAATAACGGCGTCGACACGAACTATTTCGCGCCGATGCCGGCGCAGAGCGCAATCTATCCGCCCGGCGTGCAGGCGCTGGTATTTACGGGCGCCATGGATTACTGGCCCAACATCGACGCCGTGCAATGGTTCGTGCGCCACGTCTGGCCCGCGCTGCGGCGCCAGTTTCCCCAGTTGCAGTTTTATATCGTCGGCAGCGCGCCCGTGCCCGCCGTGACGGCGCTGGCCAGGGTGGGGGGCGTGGTGGTGACGGGCAAGGTGCCCGACATCCGGCCCTATCTGGCTGGCGCGGCGCTGGCCGTGGCGCCGCTGCGCATCGCCCGTGGCGTGCAAAACAAGGTGCTCGAAGCGATGGCGATGGGCAAGATCGTGCTGGCCACGCCGCAAGCGCTGGAAGGCATCGCCGCCCAGCCGGGCCTGGAACTGCTGCTGGCGCGCGACGACGCCGAATTCATCCACCATGCGGCGCGCGTGCTGCGCAACGCCCGGGGCGACGGGGCCGAAGGCAGCGGCGCGGCCATCGGCGCGGCGGCGCGCCAGCTGGTATTGCAAGATTACAACTGGGAACGCAATCTGCGCGGCCTGGGCGCCATGCTGGGCCTGCCTGCCGAGGCCGGTACCGAGGCCGATGCGGGAGCCAGCACTGCCGGCATGCCGACGCTGCCCGTGCGGGAGCCATCCACATGAGCTTGCAGCTCGACCAGGTCGCCCGCATGCCCGACGCGGCCGTGCTGCCGCATGAGCATCATGGCCAAGGCCGGCGCCAGGCCGCCCTGGCAGCCCTGCTGCTGGCCCTGGCCGCCGTCGTGCTGCTGTACCACGCCACCTTCTGGTCGATGCTGGAATTGTGGTCGCGTTCACAAACCTTCGCGCACGGTTTCCTGATCGTGCCCATCAGCTGCTGGCTGGCCTGGCGCCAGCGCGCCCGCCTGGCTGCGCTGGCGCCCCAGCCGTCGTGGCAAGGCTTGCTGCTGCTGGGGGCGCTGGGCCTGGCCTGGCTGCTGGCCGACGCCGCCAACGTGCCCGTGGTGGAACAATATGCGGCCACGGCCATGCTGCCAGCCTGCGTGCTGGCCATCCTCGGCTGGCCGGCCGTGCGCCTGCTGGCCTTTCCCCTCGCGTATCTGTTCCTGGCCGTGCCGTTTGGCGAAGTCTTCCTCGATCCCCTGATCGACTTCACGGCCGCCTTCACGGTCACCGCGCTGCAATGGACGGGCGTACCTGTGTTTCGCGATGGCAACAATTTTTCGCTGCCTACCGGTAACTGGTCGGTAGTGGAAGCGTGCAGCGGCTTGCGCTACCTGATTGCCGCGCTGGCCCTGGGCGCCCTGTACGCCCATGTGCACTGCCACAGCGCGCGGCGGCGCCTGGCCGTCATGGCCGCCGCCCTGCTGGTGCCCATCCTCGCCAATGGCGTGCGCGCCTACCTGATCGTGATGCTGGGCCACCTGAGCAACATGCGCCTGGCAGTGGGCGTCGACCATCTGATCTATGGCTGGCTGTTCTTCGGCCTGGTGGTACTGCTGCTGTTCTGGCTGGCCGCGCGCTGGCGCGAATTGCCGCTGGCGCGCGCCGTGCCATTCGCCGCCGGGCCCGGCGCCAGCCCGCACGCCGTCGTGCGCGCCAGCGTGGCTTGCCTGCTGCTGGCGGCGCTGTGGCCGGCGCTGGCGCTGGCCAGCCACCGCGACGACGGCGCCGCGATGCCGGCGACCGTGCTGGCCTTGCCCGATCCGCCCGCCTGGCAGCGCCTGCACGATGCGGCGCCAGCCTGGCAGGCGCCGTATGCGGGCACGCCCGCGCGGTTTGCCGCCACGTATGCCCGCCAGACCGGCAGCGGCGCGCCCGTGGGACTGCAACTGCACTGGTATGCGCGCCAGGCGCGCGATGCCGAACTGCTGACACACCAGTCCTCGCCATACGGCGCGCGCTGGATGGCGCTGGCGCAGCGCGTGCAAGACATCACCCTGGCCGGCGGCGCCCTGGCCGTGCGCGAAAGCGTGCTGGGGCGCGGTGGCGAACGCCTGCTGGTGTGGCGCGTCTACCGCCAGGGCGGCATCATTACGGCGCGGCCCGTGCTGGTCAAGCTGCTGCTGGCGCAAGCCAAGCTGCTGGGCAGACGGCAGGATGGCGCCGACATCCTCGTCTTTGCCGCCTACGACGAGCTGGCGCCGCCGCCGCGCGCGCGCCTGCACGCCTTCCTGCAGGCGGCGCTGCCCGTCATCGAACAACGCTTGCAGGAGCTGCCGCATGGCCCTTGACCTCGATGCCGGCGGCACGGAAGCGGCCAGCACCGCCCCGCTGATCGTGCACGTGATCCACCAGCTCGACGTGGGCGGGCTGGAAAACGGCCTGGTGAACCTGATCAACCATCTGCCGCCCGAACGCTACCGGCACGCCATCGTCTGCCTGAAGAACGCCACCGCGTTTCGCCAGCGCCTGACCACGCCCGGTGTCGACGTCATCAGCCTGGACAAGCACGAAGGCAAGGACTGGCGCCATTACCTGCGCCTGTACCGCGTGCTGAAACAGCTGCGCCCGGCACTCGTGCACACGCGCAACCTGGGCTGCCTCGAAGCGCAACTGCTGGCCTGCCTGGCCGGCGTACGCCTGCGCGTGCATGGCGAACACGGGCGCGACATGAGCGACTTGCACGGCACCCGCCGCAAATACCGGCTGCTGCGCAAATGCATGCTGCCGCTGGTGCAGCACTTCATTGCCGTCAGCGCCGACCTGGGCCACTGGCTGGTGGACAGCATCGGCGCGGCGCCCGCACAGGTATCGCACATCGGCAATGGCGTCGACAGCGTGCAATTCCATCCTCGCCTGGGGCCGCCGGCCGCCGTCGGGCCGCCCGGCTTCCTGTGCAACGGCGCCTTCGTCATCGGCAGCGTGGGCCGCATGGCCGCCGTCAAGGACCATGCCTCGCTGGTGCGGGCGTTCCTGCTGTTGCTGGCGCAGCCGGGTGCCCGCGCGCGCCTGCGCCTGATCATCGTCGGCGACGGGCCGTACCGCCAGGCGTGCCTGGAGCAGCTGCAGCAGGCCGGCGTGGCCCATCTGGCCTGGCTGCCCGGCGCGCGCGACGACGTGGCGCAGCTGCTGCGCGCGATGGATCTGTTCGTGCTGCCCTCGCTGGCCGAAGGCAGTTCGAACACCATCCTCGAAGCGATGGCGACGGGGCTGCCCATCGTCGCCACGCAGGTGGGCGGCAATGCGGAACTGGTGCAGTCGGGCTGGAGCGGCACCCTGGTGCCACCCGGTTCTCCCGACATGCTGGCCGACGCCATGCTCGACTACTACAGCATGCCCGAACTGGGCCCGCGCCACGGCGCGCGCGGGCGGCGCCAGGTGCTGGCCGAGCACAGCCTGCCCGCCATGGCCGGCGCCTACCTGGCCGTGTACGACCGCCTGACGGGCGCGCGCCAGCCCTCTCCCCTGTCCACTTATCCCTGAAAGGCCTCCCATGTGCGGCATCAGCGGCATCTTTGATTTGCAGGGCCAGCGCGACATCGATGTGCTGCTGCTGGCGCGCATGAACCACAGCCTGCACCATCGGGGACCGGACGAAGGTGGACTGCACCGCGAGCCGGGACTGGGCCTGGCACACCGGCGATTGTCCGTGATCGACCTGGCCAGCGGCCAGCAGCCGCTGTTCAACGCCGACCGCAGCATCGCCATCGTCTTCAATGGCGAAATCTATAACTATCGCAGCCTGATGGCGGAACTGCGCCAGTTCGGCCACACTTTCCGCACCAGCAGCGACACGGAAGTCATCGTCCACGCCTGGGAACAGTGGGGAGAACAATGCGTGCAACGCCTGCGCGGCATGTTCGCCTTCGCCCTGTGGGACCGCCGGCGCCACCTGCTGTTCCTGGCGCGCGACCGCCTCGGCGTGAAACCCCTGTACTACGGCGAGGCGCAGGATGGCACCCTGCTGTTCGGCTCAGA
This sequence comes from Janthinobacterium sp. 78, assembly GCF_003096775.1. Taxonomy (NCBI): domain Bacteria; kingdom Pseudomonadati; phylum Pseudomonadota; class Betaproteobacteria; order Burkholderiales; family Oxalobacteraceae; genus Janthinobacterium; species Janthinobacterium sp. 78. The sequence continues at coordinate 3,467,739 of NZ_QENT01000001.1, forward strand.
ACTCAAAGCCCTGCTCGCGCATCCGGCCATGCCGCGCACGCTCGATCCGCTGGCCGTGGAAGAGTATTTCGCCTACGGCTACGTGCCCGAGCCGCGCAGCATCTTCGAGCACGCGCGCAAGCTGCCGCCCGGGCATACCCTGTCGATTCGCGCCGGCCAGCCGCTGCCCGCGCCGCAAGCGTACTGGGACATTCCATTCACGCCGAATCCCCCCGCCAGCGAGGCGCAGGCGGCCGACGAACTGCTGGCGCGCCTGCGCGAAGCGGTGCGCATCCGCATGGTGGCCGAAGTGCCGCTCGGCGCCTTCCTCTCCGGCGGCGTCGATTCGAGCGCCGTCGTGGCGCTGATGGCCGGCGCCAGCGCCAAGCCCGTCAACACCTGCTCCATCTCGTTTGGCGACCCCGCGTACAACGAAGCGCGCTACGCCGACCTGGTGGCGCGCCGCTACGCCACGGCGCACCACGCGCGCCAGGTCGAGCAAGACGACTTCGAGCTGATCGACCTGCTGGCCAATCTGTACGACGAACCGTTCGCCGACAGTTCCGCCATGCCGACGTACCGCGTCTGCCAGCTGGCGCGCCAGAGGGTCACGGTGGCCCTGTCGGGCGATGGCGGCGATGAAAGCCTGGCCGGCTACCGGCGTTACCGCCTGCACACGCGCGAAGAAAAAGTGCGCAAGGCGATGGACCCGTTGCTGCCGGCCGGCTTGCGCCAGTCGCTGTTCGGCACCCTGGGGCGGCTGTACCCGAAGGCCGACTGGGCGCCGCGCTTCCTGCGCGCCAAGACCACCTTCGAAGGCCTGGCGCGCGACACGACGGACGCGTATTTTCACGGCGTCAGCCTGTTGGGCGACGCCATGCGCGCGCGCCTGTTCAGCCCCGAGCTGCGGCGCAGCCTGCACGGCTACCGCGCCGTCGAAGTGCTGCGCCGCCACGCGCTGGCCAGCCCCGCGCAAGATCCGCTGTCGCAGGTGCAGTACCTGGACCTGAAAACCTACCTGCCCGGCGACATCCTCACGAAAGTCGACCGGGCCAGCATGGCGCATGCGCTGGAAGTGCGCTCGCCGCTGCTCGACCATGAACTGGTGGCGTGGATGTCCGGCCTGCCGCCGCAATTCAAGCTGCGGCGCGGTGTAGGCAAATACCTGCTGAAAAAAGCCCTGCGCCCGCTGCTGCCCGACACCCTGCTGTACCGCCAGAAGATGGGCTTTTCGGTGCCGCTGGCCGACTGGCTGCGCGGCCCGCTGCGCCAGCGCCTGCAACAGCGCCTGCTGGGCCCCACCCTGGCGCAATGCGGCCTGTTCGACATGGACTACGTGCGCCTGCTGCTCGAGCAGCATGCGAGCGGGCGGCGCGACTACAGCGCGCCCTTGTGGGCGCTGCTGATGTTCGAGGCTTTTTTGCGCCAGGTGCTGCCCGTCGATGGCCGCCAGGAGCCGGCGCCCGCGCCAGCCATGGCGGTGGAGTAAATCCATGCGCATCCTGCACATCCTCGACCATTCGCTGCCTCTGCACAGCGGCTACACGTTTCGCACCCTGGCCATCCTGCGCCAGCAGCGCGCGCTGGGCTGGCACACGACGCAACTCACGAGTGCCAAACAGGGGCCGTCCGACAGCGCGCAGCAGCTGGTCGACGGCTGGCATTTCTACCGCACGGCGCCCGATGCACGCTGGTGGGCGCGCCTGCCCGTGCTGCGGCAAGTGGCCGTCATCCTCGGCCTGGCCGTACGCCTGCGCCAGCTGGCGCAGCGGCTCAAGCCGGACATCCTGCATGCGCATTCGCCCGCCCTGAACGCCATCGCCGCCATCAATGCGGGCCGCGCGCTGGGCATTCCCGTCGTATATGAAGTGCGGGCCTTCTGGGAAGACGCGGCCGCCGACCATGGCAGCAGCCGGCCCGGCGGCCTGCGCTACCGGCTCACGCGGGCGCTGGAAACCTATGCGCTGCGCCGCGCCGACGCCGTCACCACCATCTGCGACGGTTTGCGCCGCGAGCTGTGCGCGCGCGGCGTGCCCGCGCATAAAATCACGGTGATCCCGAACGCCGTCGATGCGGGCGCCTTCAAGGCCCCTGATAACCCGGCATTGGCACGCACGCTGGGTCTGGATGGCCATCCTGTGATCGGCTTCATCGGCTCGTTCTACGCCTACGAGGGACTGGCGCTGCTGCTGCGCGCCATGCCGCGCCTGCTGGCGGCGCAGCCGGCATTGCGGCTGCTGCTGGCCGGTGGCGGCCCGCAGGAAGCGGCGCTGCGCGCGCTGGCGGCGCAGCTGGGCATACAGTACGCCGTGGTCTTCGCGGGCAGAGTGCCGCATGCGCAGGTGGCCGCGTATTATCAGCTGGTCGACATCTGCGTGTATCCGCGCCTGCCGATGCGCCTGACGGAACTGGTGACGCCCTTGAAACCGTTGGAGGCGATGGCGCAGGGCCGCCTGGTGGTGGCGTCCGATGTGGGCGGCCACCGCGAACTGGTCGACCATGGCAAGACGGGCATGCTGTTTCGCGCCGGCGACGCCGAAGCGCTGGCGCTGGCGGTATTGCACCTGCTGCTGGCGCCCGCCAGCTGCGCGGCGCTGCGGCGCCAGGCACGCGCCTTTGTCGAGACGGAGCGCAGCTGGAGCGCCAGCGTGGGCCGCTATGCGCCCGTGTATGCGCGCCTGGCAGCGGCGCGCAGGGTGGCGGGAGTGGCGCCATGATCTTCTCTGGCTTGCGCATCGCCCTGGTCGGCCCGCTGCCGCCGCCGGCCGGCGGCATGGCGAACCAGACGGCGCAACTGGCGCGCAAGCTGCGCGACGACGGCGCGCAAGTGCAGCTGCTGGCCGTCAACGGCCCCATGCTACCACCCTGGCTGGAGCGCATCCGCTACCTGCGCGCGGCGCTGCGCCTGCCCGTGCACTTGTGGCGCCTGTGGCGTACGGCCAATACGGTGGACCTGTTCCACATCATGGCCAATTCCGGCTGGTCCTGGCATCTGCACGCGGCGCCGGCATTGTGGATCGCCAGCCTGAAAGGCAAGCCGGCCCTGCTCAACTACCGGGGCGGCGAAGCGGCCGCCTTTTTTGCCCGTTCGCCGCGCCTGGTGGCATTCAGCCTGCGCCGCGCCAGCGCCATCGTCGTGCCCTCGGCCTACCTGGCCGGCATTTTCGAACAATATGGCCATACGGCCCACATCGTGCCGAACGTGGTGGACTTGCAGCGTTTTACAAGGGTTGCGCCGCGTGCGACTGGCGATGCTGGCCCGTGCATTCTCGTGGCGCGCCACCTGGAAGCGCTGTACGACAACGCCAGCGCCGTGCGCGCCTTTGCCCTCGTGCGAGCAAGCTATCCCGGGGCGCGCCTGGTGCTGGCCGGCGGCGGACCGCAGCGCGCGGCGCTGGCACGCCTGGCCAGGTCGCTCGGCGTTCTTGCCTCGGTGCGCTTTGCCGGCCCCGTCGACAATGCCGCCATGCCGGCCCTGTACCAGGCCAGCGACATCGTCCTCAATCCTAGCCTGGCCGACAACATGCCCATTTCCGTGCTCGAAGCACTGGCCTGCGGCGTGCCCGTCGTCAGCACCAATGTGGGCGGCATCCCCGCCCTGCTGCAGGACGGCGTGACGGCGTCGCTGGTGCCGCCCGGCGATCCGGCCGCCATGGCGCAGGCCATCCTGGCGCTGCTGCGCGACCCGAGCCGCGCGCAAACGCTGGCAGACGCGGGCCTGGCGCACGCCGCCACTTTCGACTGGCCCGGCATCGCGCCCGGCCTGGCCGCGCATTACCGCCGCATCCGCGCCGCGCCGCGCCCGGGCGCCTACACGCGCTGCGTGGCCCGCTGGCTGTTTCCCCTGCATGAATGGCTCAAGGGCCACCACAGCGTACGCCTGCTGCGCCGGCTGGAACGCTCGCAGTGGTGGAGCGCGCAGCAGTTGCAGCAGTGGCAGCTGGCGCGCCTGCGCGCACTGCTGCGCCACGCGGGCGCGCACGTGCCCTACTACCGCGCGCTGTTTTCCAGCAGCGGCTTCGACCCGGAACAGGTGCGGCAACTGGCCGATTTGGCGCGCCTGCCGCTGCTGCGCAAGGCTGATATCGCTGGCGCGCGCGACAGCTTCAAGTCGGCCCGCGCCGTGGGCTTGCGCCCGTTCGCCACGGGCGGCTCCAGCGGTGAGCCGCTGCAGTTTTTCCTGGGACGGCGCAGGGTCAGCCACGACATCGCGGCCAAGTGGCGCGCCACGCGCTGGTGGGGCGTCGATATCGGCGACCGCGAAGCCGTCTTGTGGGGCTCGCCCATCGAGCTGCAGGCGCAAGACCGCCTGCGCCGCCTGCGCGATGCGCTGCTGCGCACCACCCTGCTGCCCGCGTTTGCCATGTCGCCCGCGCGCCTCGATGGCTACGTGCAGCACTTGCGCCGCTGGCGTCCACGCATGCTGTTCGGCTACCCGTCCGCGCTGTGCCGCATCGCCAGCCACGCCGGCGCGCGCGACCTGCCCCTCGACGGCCTGGGCGTCAAAGTGGCGTTCGTCACGGCCGAGCGCCTGTACGACGAGCAGCGCGCGCAGATCGCCGCCGCCTTCGGCTGCCCCGTGGCCAATGGTTACGGCGGGCGTGACGCGGGCTTCATCGCCCACGAATGCCCGGACGGCGGCATGCACATCACGGCCGAAGACATCATCGTGGAAATCCTTGATGGCAATGGCCAGCCGCTGCCGCCAGGGGCCACGGGCGACATCGTCGTCACCCACCTGGCCACGCAGGACTACCCCTTCATCCGCTACGCCACGGGCGACGTGGGCGCGCTGGGCACGCAGCCCTGCGCCTGCGGCCGCGGTTTGCCCCTGCTGCACAAGATTGAAGGGCGCAGCACGGATTTCCTCACGGCCGTCGACGGCACCGTCATGCACGGCCTGGCCCTCGTCTACATCGTGCGCGAACTGCCGCAAGTGCGCAGTTTTAAAATCATCCAGGAAAGCCTGCTGCGCACGCGCGTGCTGCTGGTCTGCGTGGCGCGCCTGGACGACGCCACGCGCAGCACCATCGTCACCGGATTCCAGGCCAGGCTGGGCGCGCAGGTGGACATCGCCATCGAGGAAGTCGACGAGATCGCGGCGGAAGCGTCGGGCAAGTACCGCTACGTGGTGAGCAAGGTGGCGTAGGCGCACGCCACGGACCGGGATAGCAACGCCGGTCTGGCTGGCGATTTTCGCACGCGAGTCGCTGCGCTTGAAGTTTTAGGCACCGTGCGCTCACACATTGATGTAGATCAATCAATTTTCGAATTGCATGCAGCAGAATATGATCATTCGCAAGTGTCTGTTGACCAGCCCATGGCAGGGCGCGCGACTGACGCCACTCCAACTCCATAAGGAATAACATGATCCCCACTACCATGAAAGCCGCCGTCGTCGAACAACTGGGCCAGCCCCTGGTGCTGCGCGACGTCCCCGTGCCGGTGCCCGGCCCCGGCCAGATCCTCGTCAAGACGGAAGCTTGCGGCGTGTGCCACACGGACTTGCATGCGGCGCGCGGCGACTGGCCCGTCAAGCCTGCACCGCCGTTCATTCCCGGCCACGAAGGCATCGGCCTGGTGGTCGCCATGGGCACGGGCGTGACCGAAGTACAGTTGGGCGACCGGGTCGGCGTGCCCTGGCTCTACTCGGCTTGCGGCCATTGCGAACATTGCCTGGCAGCCTGGGAAACCGTGTGCGCCGAGGCGCAGTTCGGCGGCTACACCAAAAATGGCGGCTTTGCCGAATACATCCTGGCCGACCCGCGCTACGTCGCGCATATTCCAGCCGGGCTGTCCGCCGTGCAGGCAGCACCCATCATCTGCGCCGGAGTGACCAGTTACAAGGGCATCAAGGAAACGGGCGCGCGGCCGGGCCAGTGGCTGGCCGTGTCCGGCATCGGCGGCCTGGGCCACCTGGCCATCGAATATGCGGTGGCCATGGGCTTGCGCGTGGCGGCCGTCGACATCGATGAAGGCAAGCTCGAACACGCGCGCGCCCTCGGTGCCGAAGTGACCATCAACGCGCGCCAGGGCGACCCCGTGGCGGCCCTGCGCGAAGCGACCGGGGGCGGCGCCCACGGCGTGCTGATCACGGCGCCGTCGATCGATGCCTTCCAACAAGGCGTGGCGATGACGCGCAAGCGCGGCACCTGCGTATTGGTCGGCTTGCCGCCGGGGGACTTCCCGACGCCGCTGTTCGACGTCGTCGCCAATTGCGTGACGATACGCGGCTCTTTCGTGGGCACGCGCCAGGACATGGCCGAGGCGCTGGCCTTTGCCGCCACCGGCAAGGTCAAGGCCGGGATCGAATTGCAGCCGCTGTCGGCCATCAATGAGATCTTCAGCCGTCTGGAGCATGGCAAGGTGGCCTCGCGCGTGGTGCTCGATTTCAGCGGCAATTGAGCTACGCCTGAGCAGAGTGCCAACTGCGCCGGTGTGTCGTGCGACGGCAATTCCATTTTTGTTGCCATAATTGCATATTACAAAGGACACACCGATGAAAATTTCTCTTGCTTGCCGGCTGGCCTGCGCCGCCCTCGCCTGCGCCGCTCCCGCCAGCGCGGCCGAGCCGGCCGCGTCCGCCTTGCCCGGGCACTATTACCTGCAAGGCGTCATGGAAACGGGCTCCGAACTGCTGCTGAAAAAGGATGGCACGTTCGAATGGATGCTCAGTTATGGCAATACCGACGAGCAAGCCAGCGGCGAGTGGCGCGTTGCCGGCGACACAGTGACCCTGGTGGCGGGCAATGGCGGCAAGGAGCCGCAGTTCCGCGTGTTCGAGGAAGCGGAAATGCGCATCCAGAAACCCGCCGAAGCGGGCCAGTGGGTGGCCATCGTCGGCTTTCCCCAGGTGGGACCGATGCCCGGCGTGGAGGTAAAATTCGAAGCGCACAGCGGCAAGACGGCCACGGCCGTCAGCGTGGCGAACGGCGACGCCATCGTGCGCATGCCGGCGTCGGAGCGCTGGGTGCGCGCCGGCTTGCGCCGCCAGGGCTCGACAGCCGACTATCAATGGCTGGCCGTGCCGCCCGAGCGCGCGCAGCAACGCCTCGCCGCCTTCGCCGTCACCGACGCCAGGTGGCTCAGGGGCCAGGCATTCCAGAAGCTGGCTTTGCGCGTCGTCAAAGGCGGGCTGAAAGTCGACGCTGCGGACAGCAGCATGGCCAGGGGTTTGTACGCCAAACCGGCATCGAAGCAGTAGCCTTCAATCCATCTCGTTCCATTCCACAAACACGCCGCCCTGGCCAATACTCTTGACCAGGGCGGCGCCGTTTGCGCCCACGCGCAGCCGTGCGCCGTTGACACCCCGCACGGTCTGTCCTATAGTCGCCGGGTTAACAAGAAATGAGAATGAGAATCATGTTCATTAAAGTGAAAAAGTGGCTCGCCTGCTATCCGCTCGTCGCTGCCAGCCTCAGCCTCAGCCTGCTAATGGCCGGTGGCGCGCAGGCGCAAGTGGCCGATCCTGGCGCCGGTGCCAAGCAATTGTGGCAATTGATTGATTATGTGGCCGTCGATTACAGCGGCGCTGTCGAGCACGGCAAGGTGGTCAGCGAAGCGGAATACGCGGAAATGCTCGATTTTAGCGACAACGCGACGACACAGATCGCCGCCCTGCCCGCCCACGCGTCGCAGCCGGCCATCGCCGCCGCCATCGCCGACCTGCGCCAAGCCGTCGTCGCCAAGGCAGACGGCGTGGAAGTCAAACGCCTGGCGCACCATGCGAATGGCTTGCTGATCGCCGCCTACCCGATTCCCGTGGCGCCGAAAGTGCTGCCGAACCTGGCGCGCGGCGCGGCCCTGTATGCGGCCCAGTGCGCTTCCTGCCACGGCGTGGCCGGTGGCGGCGACGGTCCGCTGGCGGCCAGTCTGGAACCGAAACCGATCGCCTTCACGGATGGCGAACGGGCGCAGTCGCGCAGCGTGATGGCACTGTACCAGGTCATTTCGCAAGGCGTGGCGGGCACGTCGATGGCCAGTTTCGGCCAACTGTCCGAGAACGAACGCTGGGATCTGGCCTTCTATATCGGCGGCATGTCGCACGATGCGGCGGCAATTGCGCGCGGCGAAAAGCTGTGGCAGGACGATCCGCGCAGCAAAAAACTGTATGCGGACCTGGCCGCCGTGACGACCTTGACGCAGGAAGCCGTGGCCGCCAAGCTGGGCGCGGACGAGGCGCAAGCCTTGACGGCGTACTTGCGCGGCGCCCCTGGCAAGGCCGAGGCGCACAAGCCGACGGGCCTGGCCCTGTCGCGCCTGCGCCTGGCAGAAAGCCTCGCCGCCGTGCACGCGGGCGACCGCGCGGGCGCCACGCGCCTGGGCCTGTCGGCCTACCTGGACGGTTTCGAGCCGATCGAGCCGATGGTCGGCGCGCGCAACAAATCCCTGCTGCTGGCCGTGGAAAACGCCATGCTGGCCTACCGTTCCGCCGTTGCCAAGGGCACGGTAGCCGACGCCGAAGCGGCCGGCGAGAAGCTGCAGCAACTATTTACCCACGTGGAAGCGGAGCTGGGCGACGCCAAGGCCGAGCCGATGACGACCTTTATCGGCGCCCTGACGATCTTGCTGCGCGAAGGCGTGGAAGCGCTGCTGATCGTGATCGGCATCATCGCCTTCCTGCGCAAGGCCAAGCGCAACGATGTCATGCCCTACGTGCATGGCGGCTGGATCAGCGCGCTGGTGGCGGGCGGCCTGACATGGGTGGCGGCAACGTACCTGGTCACCATCAGCGGCGCCAGCCGGGAAGTGAGCGAAGGGCTCGGTTCCGTGTTCGCCGCCCTGGTCTTGCTGAGCGTGGGCCTGTGGATGCACCAGAAGAGCAGCGCCGGGCGCTGGCAGGAATACCTGCACGAGAAACTCACGGCGGCCATGACGCGCCGCTCCGCCTGGGGCCTGTTCGCCCTGGCCTTCATCGCCGTCTACCGCGAAGTGTTTGAAACCGTGCTGTTCTATTCCGCCCTGGCGGCGGACGGCAATGGCGGCGCCCTGCTGGGCGGCTTCCTGGTGGCCATCGTGCTGCTGGTCGTGATCGCCTGGGCCTTGCTGCGCACGAGCGCCCGCATGCCGATTGGCAAGTTCTTCTCGTGGACGTCCGCCTTCGTGGCCGTGCTGGCCGTGATTTTGATGGGCAAAGGCGTGGCCGCGCTGCAGGAAGCGGGCTGGATAGGCGTCACCCCCGTCGACTTCATGCGCGTCGACCTGCTGGGCATCCTGCCGACCATGGAAACTCTACTGGCGCAGGCGGCCATCCTGGCCATCATCGTCACCGGCTATGGCTGGAACCGTTACTCGGCAGGCAAGCACAAGCCGGCCTGAGACTGAAACACCGGCGTAGGCAGAGCTCACATGGCGCTGTCTACGCCTGGTGGATCGGTGCGAACGACTGGGCAAACAGATCGGGCTCGTAAGCGGCGGCACTGAACAGGTGGCCACAGGATTCGTCGATCGCGGCGCGCAGCCTTGCCTGATCCACGCCCAGCACGACGCTACCGCGTTTGCGCACGCGCCCGCCAATGATGACGGTATCGATATTGCTGCGCTCAGTCGCATGCACGACGGTACCGATGGCGTTATTGACAGGATACAAATTGAGGTCGCCGGTGCGTATCAGCACCAGGTCGGCCTGCTTGCCTGGCCTCAAACTCCCGATACGCTGTTCCAGCCCCGCCACTGCGGCGCCGTCTATCGTGGCGGCTTCCAGCAAACGGAAGGCATCGGTGGGCGCGGCCGCATGGCGATGTCCCTGGCAATTTCCCATTACCCGCTGCAGGTAGAACGCCACGCGCATCTCCATGAACATATCGCCGCTATACGAGGTCTCGTTGTCGACACTGAGACCAGGGCGTATGCCGTGCCGGTGCGCCGCCTGCCAGGCGTTCATTCCATCCTCGATACCGTAGTGGGCATCCGAACGCGGGCATACATTGACGCGCACGCCTGCCTCGCGCAAGATGCGCCAGCCCGATTCCGGCAGGCAGGTGCAGTGGTTGAAGATGTTGTCGCTGCCGAGCAGCCCCTGCCGGTGCAGTCCAGCCAGCTCGGTCGCCATGCCAGCGCCAAAAAACTCGGTCACGATGGGAATACCCAGTTTACGGGCGACGACCCACTGCTCCGGTTCCAGCTGCGCCATCATGGCCAGCGTCACCAGGCTGTCGGGATTCGTAAAATACTTGGCCTGCAGGCGCGCCAGGTTACCTGGCCAATGCGCCTTGTCCCACTCGCCCGACACGGGTGCCCCCGAAGCGTGCACGGCCCGGATGCCCGCATCGAGCAGCGCTTCGACCGCCGCATCGGAGTGCGCCCCCGTGCGGCTATTGTGCGAGTTGTCGATCACGGTCGTGATGCCGGCATCGATGGCGCCCAGGGCCGTGAGCAGGTTGCCCACGTAGATGTCGCGGGGCCGGTAGTATTTGGCAAACGAGAAATGCGTGGCGTTGCAATAATCCTCGAGCGTTGCCGCATTCGGGTTGATGCGGCGCAGCTGGCCTTCCCAGGCATGGCGGTGAGTATCGACCATGCCGGGAATGGCGATCATCCCTGCGGCATCGATCACTTCGGCGCCGTCGGCTTGCAGATTCTGGCCGATGGCGGCGATGACGCCATCGGCTATCAGGATGTCGCCCTTGGGCAAATTTCCAACCTTGCCATCCATGCTGATGAGGGTGGCGCCTTTGATCAGCATCTTGTGCGGGGCTGGTGCCAGCGGAGCCAGCAATTGAGGAGCTTGATAATGCATGCTTGATTCCTGCTATAGGTAATGGGTTGCACACAGTCTAGTGCAGGCAAACCTGCGGAAAAAGTAGCGCCGTGTGTTTTCACCATGCAGAAAATCCGAATAATATTGGGTTATAGTGCCGTCTCCCCTACTGCTACGAAGACAAGACATGGACCGCATACAAGCAATGCAGGTATTCCTTCGCGTGGTCGAGAGCAGGAGTTTCGTGCGCGCGGCGGAGACCCTGGGTTTGCCCGCATCGTCGGTGACCGCCATCATCAAGCGGCTGGAAAAGCATTTGCAGACGCGCCTTCTGAACCGCTCCACCAGAAACCTCAGCCTGACACCGGAAGGCGAGCGTTACTTCCACCGCTGCCGCGAGATCATCGAGCTGATCGCCGACACCGAAGCGAGCCTGCAAGGTTCCAGCGAGCGTCCGCAAGGACGCTTGCGCGTGGATATGCCTGGCGGCATTGCCCATGCCGTGATCCTGCCGCAGCTGGCGCAATTCCAGCAGCGCTATCCCGATATCTACCTGATGATCGGCGTCAATGACCGCCAGGTGGACTTGATACAGGAAGGCGTCGATTGCGTGATCCGCACCGGCAGCCTGGAAGACTCGACCCTGGTCGCGCGCCGCCTGGGCGAGCTGCGCTGGATCACTTGCGCAGCGCCGTCCTACCTGGCCGAACACGGTGTTCCCGCAACCCTGGAGGATTTGCCGGGACACCGTGCCGTCCACTACTTTTCCAGCACCATGCGGCGTGGCAGCGACCTGCATTTCATCGAAGACGGCACCAGCATCGCCGTTCCCCTTCCCGGCACGGTCGCCGTCAACGAAACGGGGCTGTACATCGAGCTGGGCCTGGCCGGCCATGGCTTGATGCAGCTGGCCGAGATCCTCATAAGCGGCCAGCTGCAGGCCGGGGAACTGGTCGAGGTGCTGGCCGACAGGCGGCCGGCGCCCGTGCCGGTATCGCTGCTCTACCCGCATCAGCGCTTTCTCTCGCCGGCGATGCGGGCGTTTACCGACTGGACGGCCGGGCTGTTCTGAGCTGCCCTGAGCGCCTCGCGTGCACGCTGTTGAAAACTACGATATGATGATCATCATGCAGAATTCATCTAACAAGAAACCATCGGCGCAAAGCCGCAAGGAATCCACCCACGAACGCATCGTCGAGGTGGCCACGCGCGCCATCCGCCGCAGCGGCTATGCGGGCACGGGCGTGGCCGACATCATGAAGGAAGCGGGTCTGACACACGGCGGCTTTTATGCGCACTTCGCCTCGCGCGACGCGCTGCTGGCCGAAGCGGGCGACCGCGCAGGCGCCGAATCGGTGGCGCTGGCGGCCAGAGTGGCGGCTGCCGCCCCGCCGGGCCAGGCGCTGCAGGCCATGCTGGCGGCCTACCTGTCGCCCGCACACATCGCCGCCATCGAGGTGGGCTGCCCCGTCTCGGCGCTGGGTTCGGAAATGCCGCGCCAGGCGCCCGAGGTGCGGCGTGCCGCCACCATCCACATCAAGGAAATGATCGACTTGTTCGCGCGCCAGATGCCCAACTGGGGCCAGCCCGAAGCGCACGCGCAAGCCATGGCGACGGTGTGCGCCATGATCGGCGCCACCATCCTGGCGCGCGCCGTCGACGAGCCGGCCCTGTCGGACGCGCTGTGCGCGGCCACCCTGGCGCAGTTTCAAGACACAAACCAGCCGTAACGCCCATGACCCGGGTCCGTCCCGGGTTTTTTTCAAACAACAATATGACGACCGTCATATTTTATGCCATCAACCACTGAAGGACTGCCATGAAGAACAACAAGATTGCCCTGGTCACCGGCGCCTCGTCCGGCATCGGCGCGGCCACGGCCCGGCGCCTGGCGCAAGCGGGCTACACGGTGTACGGCACCAGCCGCCGCGGTAGCCAGGCGGGCGCAGCCGCAGCCGGCCATGCGATGCTGGCGCTCGACGTCACCAGCGATGCGTCTGTCGCCGCCGCCGTCGCCGAGGTGATGCAACGCGCAGGCCGCATCGACTTGCTGGTGAACAACGCCGGTTTCGGCGTGGCCCCGGCGGGGGCCGAGGAAAGCAGCATGGCGCAGGCGCAAGCCATCTTCGACACGAATTTTTATGGCGTGCTGCGCATGACCCTGGCCGTGCTGCCGCACATGCGGGCCCAGGGCGGCGGACGCATCCTCAATATCGGTTCCGTCGTGGGCTTTTTGCCCATGCCCTACGGCGCGCTGTATTCGGCCACCAAGCACGCCATCGAGGGCTACACTGAATCGCTCGACCATGAAGTGCGCGGCTGGGGCATCCGCGCCAGCGTCATCGAACCGGCCTACACGAAAACCACGTTCGAAGCCAACCTGCTGGCGCCCGATACCCCGCTGGCCGCCTACCGGCAAGTGCGCGCGGCCGTCACAAGCCGGCTGCAAGCGCTGATGGCCAGCGCCGATGACCCGGCCATCGTGGCCGACACGGTTTTGGCGGCGGCGCAGGCAAGCAAGCCCAAGCTACGCTACACGGCCGGGCCGCTGGCGGCACGCTTGCGCCTGATGCGCCGTTTCCTGCCCGCCGCGCTGCTGGACGCCGGCTTGCGCAAGGACCTGCGCCTGGCCTGAACGCCAGCATTTTTTCCAGCATTCAGAGAGAACATCATGCAAGCCTTGCAATTGACAAAATACGGCAGCTCCGAACATGTGGCGTTTGCCGAACTGCCCCGCCCCACACCCGGCCCCGGCGAACTGCTGGTGCGGGTGCACGCCGTGGGCCTCAACCCCATCGATAACCTGATCCCCAACGGCGACTTCAAGCCGATCTTGAAACTGCGCTTGCCGGCCACCCTGGGCAGCGACTTGGCCGGCGTGGTGGTGGAAGTCGGCAGCGGCGTCACGCGTTTTCACGTGGGCGACGCCGTGTATGCGAGTATTTTCGACACGCCATACGGCAGCCTGGCCGAGTTTGCCGTCGTGCCCGAGCAGGCGGCCGCGCTGAAACCGGCGAACCTCGATTTCGTGCAAGCGGCCTCAATTCCCATGGTGGGCTTGACGGCATGGCAAGCCATGCACGAGCGCATGCAGCTGCAGCCGGGCCAGAAAGTGTTCATCCCGGCCGGGTCCGGCGGCATCGGCACGTTCGCCATCCAACTGGCCAAACATCTGGGCGCCCGCGTGGGCACCACCACCAGCACGGCGAATCTGGCACTGGTGCGCGGCCTGGGCGCCGATGAAGTCATCGACTACAAGCAGCAGCCGTTCGAACAGGTGCTGCGCGATTACGACGCCGTGCTGGGCACGCTGCGCGGCGACGGGCTCGAAAAGGCCATGCGCATCGTCAAGCCTGGCAGCCGCGTCGTCTCGCTGATCGGCCCGCCAGACCTCGCTTTCGCCCGCGCGCGCGGCATGAATGTGGTGCTGAAGCTGGTGTTTGGTTTGCTCAGCCGCAAGATCATCGGCCTGGCGCGCCGGCGCGGCGCCAGTTATGCCTTCCACTTCGTGCGTCCCGACGGCGGCCAGCTGGCACAGATCGCCGCTTTGGTCGAAGCGGGAAGCATCCGCCCCGTCATCGACAGTGTGTTTCCCTTTCTTGAGGCGAAACAGGCGCTGGCCTACCTGGCGCAAGGCCGCGCGCGTGGCAAGGTGGTGGTGCGGATGCCCGTTCCCTGAGTCGCCTTTGGAACTGTGACTATGTGTGAGTTTTGCGTTGGCAATTTCCTCCATACTCATTGTCAACCCCGTACCTGTTGATACCGGTCAACCTCAATAAAGGTAGCTCATGCGCTTTTTCCCGCGCTTTTTCCCGGAATGCTGCTGCTTCGCTATCACCGTCGCGGCCGGCGTAGTGCATGCCGCCGAACCGGGCGTGAGCGATACGCACATCCGGCTCGGCATGGTCAATGCCCAGACCGGAGCGGCCTCCGGGCTGGGACGGGCCATGCTCGATGGCGCGATGGCTGTTTTCCAGGAAGCAAACCAGCGCGGCGGCATCCATGGCCGCAGCATCGAGCTGGTGGTCGCCGACGATGGCTACGACCCGGACCGGGCCATCAGCGAAACGCTCAGGCTGGTCGAGGAAAAACAGGTATTCGCCCTGTTCGGCAACGTGGGGACGCCCACGACCAACGCCGTCATACCGATCGTCCAGGAAATGAAGGTGCCGCTGGTGGGCGCGTTTACGGGCGCCATGACCTTGCGCCGCCCCGTGGTGCATGAAATCATCAACTTTCGTGCCAGTTATGACGATGAGTCCGATGCCCTGGTGCAGTATTTCGTCAGCCGGGGCATCAAGCGCTTCGGTGTCCTGTACCAGGACGATGGCTTCGGCAATGCCGTGCTCGACGGCACCGTGCGCGCCCTGCAGCGGCGCGGCATGGAACTCGTCGCCAAGGGTGCCTTCCAGCGCGGCACCACGGCCGTCAAGGCGGGACTGGCGGCCCTGATCGGCCACGACTTGCAGGTGGTCATCATGGCCGGCCCCTACACCCCGGTGGCGGCGTTCGTGCGCGAGGCAAGCCAGGCCAAGCTGAAGGCGGCCCTGGCCACGGTATCGTTTGTCGGCACGGACAGCCTGCTGCAACTGCTGGGCACGGAAGGCAACAACATCCTGATCTCGCAGGTGGTGCCCCTGCCCGGGGAACGCACGCTGCCCATCGCCGCCGAATGCGCCGACCTGCTGGCCAAACATGTGCCGGCGGCCAGGCTGTCGTTTGTCAGTTTCGAGGGCTGCATCTCGGCCACGCTGATGGTGGCGGCGCTGCGCCGCACGGGCGCGGACCTCACGCGCGAACGCCTGATCCGGAGTTTCGAAACCTTCGAGCGGCTCGATCTCGGCGGCTTGCAGGTGACGCTGCGAGCAGACGACCACCAGGCATCGACGGCCGTTTTCCTGACCCGCATCGCCGATGGCAGGATCGTCCCGGCCGAGCTGGCGCCTGGCGCGAAGTGATGCGCACCCTGCCCTGGAGCATGGCGTGAAAATCAAGACCAAGCTGATCGTCAGTAGCACCGTCCTGCTGGCGGGCGTGGCCGCGATGGCGGCAACCGGCCTGCTGCTGGTGAAGGGCATCGAAACCCATGTGCATGGCTTGACCGACGAAACGGTACCGCTGTACACGGACGTGTTGCGCCTGCGCTATACCGTGCAGGATATGGCCTCGGACTTTTTCGAGCTGGGCAAGGCGCAAGACCTGGCACAGCTGGAGCAGGTGTCGAACAAGATCGTCGCCAATATCCAGACCGCCGAGAGCATCAGCGACGATTTGCGGCGCCATGGCCAATTGCAGGCGCCCCGCTACCACGCGGCTTTCGACCAGGAATTCCAGCGCATGCGCGTCGCCGTGCGCAAACGCCTGGAAAACGAGGCGTATTACAAGGCGCAGGCCACGGAGATGCGCCAGCTGCTGGCGCAGATCAAGGCGGCCGCCAAGGGCGCGCGCGGCAATATCCGCCTGGTCGACAGCCAGGCCCAGGCCACGGCCGCCGAGGTGCAGCTGCAAAGCCAGCGTCTGAACCAGAACGCCCGCTACCTGACGGATTTGCGCCAGAGCATCTACGACATGCAGATTGCGCTGGCCGAAACGCAGGCCGTGCAGAGCCGTTTTCGCATCGCCCCCTTGCGCGAGCGCCTGGCCGCGGCCGTGGCGCACCTGGCCGGCACCAGCGAGCGCGACATCAGCCCGTCGCAGCTGACCCTGCGGGCGAAACTGCTGGCCACGACGCGCCAGCTGCTCGATCCTGGCGCCGGCTTGCTGGCCTTGCGCGCGGGGCTGCTGGCCGAGGGCGGCGCCAGCGCGGCGCAGCAGGCTGCCTATCTTGCTCTCAAGGAACAAATCAGCGCCGCCCTGGCCACCGCCCACCTGCGCCTGGCCGAGGAACTCGATCCCATCGAATTGCAACTGGCGATCGGGCGCGACCGGCTGGCACAGGCCAGCCGCTACATGCACACCTCGGCCCGCATTGAAGATGCCAGCGGTGAAATCAACCTGGCCGTCGACGCCATCAGCATCGACGTGGGCGAAGTCATGCTCGCCACGGCCGCCGCCGACGTCACGCGCCTGGGCGACGATATCGCCCGGCGCATCAGCGCCCTGCAGCGCGACATGGCGACCATGCAGACCTTGCTGCAAAGCATAGGCCAGCTGGGCTTGCTGGCCGAAACACGCACCGTCAACACCTACCTGGAAGCGGTGGAGCGCTCGGGACAGCGGCTGGTGCAAGCCAAGGGCAGCGTGCTCGATAGCGAAAAGGCGCTGGATGAGGTGATCGACCATGTGCGCGCCTTCGAACGCGAACAGGCCGCCTATTCCGCACAGCAAGTGGCGCGCATCACGGGCCAGCAGCAGGAGGCGGTGGCCACCGTGCGCGATGGCGTGCGGCGTGCCTTCGTGCTGATCCTCGGCATCGCGCTGGTGCTGCTGCTGGCCTGCGTGGCCATCACAGGCCTGATCAGCGCGTCCATCGCCAGGCCGCTGGCGCGCCTGTCCTACGCCATCGCGCATATCCGCGACGGCAAGGCGCTGTCGGTGCGCGTGGCGCAGCACGGCAGCGATGAACTGGGGCAGCTGATCACGGGCTTCAACGGCATGCTCGAACACGTGGAACAGCGCGACCTGGCGCTCACGCAAGCCAAGGCCGAGGCCGACGCCGCCAACCGCGCCAAATCGGAATTCCTGGCCAAGATGAGCCATGAAATCCGCACGCCGATGAATGGCGTGCTGGGCATGACGGAATTGCTGCAGCGCACAGAACTGAGTCCCAAACAGCAGCGTTTCGTGCACACGGTGCACCGCTCGGGCGAAAGCTTGCTGAGCATCATCGACGACATCCTCGACTTTTCCAAGATCGAGGCGGGCAAGCTGGTGCTCGAACACATCCCCTTCGACCTGCGCCAGATGATCGACGACGTGGTGGCACTGTTTGCCAACGGCATCCAGCGCAAGGCCATCGAATTTACCTGCCGCATCGCTGCCGACGTGCCGCAGCATGTGCGCGGCGACCCTGTGCGCCTGCGCCAGATCCTCACCAACCTGCTCAATAACGCCACCAAATTCACCGAACGGGGCGAAATTTCCGTCGATGTCAGCTGTCCCGCCGCCGGCCAGCTGCGCCTGGAAGTGCGCGACACGGGCATCGGCATGGCGCCGGACGCAGCGGCGGCCGTCTTCCAGCCATTCCGCCAGGCCGACAGCACCACTTCGCGCAAATACGGCGGCACGGGACTGGGCCTGGCCATCATCAAGCAACTGGTGGAGATGATGGGCGGCAACATCGTGCTCCATTCCGTGGCGGGCCAGGGTTCCAGCTTCGCCGTGAGCGTCGTCGTGGGCACCGTGGCGCCCGAGGACGCGCCGCCGGTGCCGGCGCCGCGCGTGGCGCTCGATGCCTTGCACGTGCTGATCGTGGACGACAATGCCACCAACCGCAATATCCTGCTGCAGCACGCCATCGATTGGCAGATGGCCGCGTCCAGCGCCGCCGACGGCGCCGAGGCGCTGGGCCTGCTGCAAGGCGCGCTGCGCGGCGGGCATCCGTTCGACCTGGCCATCATCGACATGCGCATGCCCGTCATGGATGGCGCCGAACTGGTACGAGCGATCAAGGCCGACGCCGGCATGGCGGCGCTGAAAATCATCATGCTCAGTTCCCTCGACGCCTCGGCCCAGCTGCGCCAGGTGACGGCGCTGGGCGTGGAATATTGCCTGACCAAGCCCGTACGGGCGCTGGAATTGCGCCACTGCATCGAAGCCATCGGCGGCTGCGGCACGCCGCTGGCAGCGCTGGCGCCTGCCCTGCCCGCTCCGCCTGACACCGGGGCCGCAGGCCTGGCGCCGCTGCGCATGCTGCTGGTGGAAGACAATGCGATCAACCAGGAAATCGCCCTGGCCATGCTGGAAGATAGCGGCTACGACCCCACGCCGGCCGACAACGGGCGGCGCGCGCTGGCCCTGTGGGAGCGCTACCCGTTCGATGTGATCCTGATGGATTGCCAGATGCCGGAAATGGACGGCTTCGAAGCGACGCGGCGCGTGCGCCGCATGGAAGCCCAGCAAGGCCGTGACCGCACGCCCATCATCGCCCTGACGGCCAATGCCATCCTGGGCGACCGCGAACTGTGTCTGGACGCGGGCATGGACGACTACCTCGCCAAACCGTATACGCGCGCCGCCCTGCTGGCCGTGCTGGCCCGCTGGCGCCCGGCGTCCGCCGCACCACAGGCAGCGGAGGCGCCGGCAGCGCAGACGCTGGCAGTGACGGCGCAGGCTGCCCAGCAGGCGCCGGCCGAACCGGCTGCCCTGCTCGACGCGGCCGCCCTGCAAAACCTGCGCGCCATGCGCCGTCCCGGCCGTCCCGATGTGCTGGGCCGCATCATCGACCTGTTCTACAGCGACGCCCCGCGCCTGCTGGGCCAGCTGGAAGTGGCGGCCGAGGCCAGCGATACCGCGGCGCTGCAGCTGGCGGCGCATACGCTCAAGTCCAGCTGCGCCAACGTGGGCGCGCTGGGCTTGTCGGCCACCTGCCGTGAAATCGAACAATACGCGCGCGGCAATGACGTCGCCAGCGCACTGCAGCATATCCGCGGC
Source organism: Janthinobacterium sp. 78 (assembly GCF_003096775.1). Lineage (NCBI taxonomy): Bacteria > Pseudomonadati > Pseudomonadota > Betaproteobacteria > Burkholderiales > Oxalobacteraceae > Janthinobacterium > Janthinobacterium sp. 78. Next base: position 3,487,009 of record NZ_QENT01000001.1, read on the forward strand.
ATCCAGCAAGAACTCGACCGTGTCCTCGCCGCCCTGGCCATTGAAAAGGAAGTAATATGAATACCGCACTGCCCCTGCAAGCACGGGTCCTGGTGGTCGATGACGACACCATGACGCGCTTCCTGGTGACGGAAGCGCTGGAGCCGGAAGGCTTCCGCATCGAGGAAGCGGCCAGCGGCCTGGAAGCGCTGGCCGCTTTCCAGCGCGGCGTGCCCGACCTGATCCTGCTCGACGTCGCCATGCCCGGCATGAGCGGCTTCGAATGCTGCGCACAGCTGCGCCGGCTGCCAGGTGGCGCGCACGTGCCCATCGTCGTGCTGACCGGCAACGATGACGATGACTCCATCAAGCAGGCGCTGGAAGCGGGCGCCAGCGATTTCATCTCCAAGCCGATGCAATGGCGTTTGCTGGCGCACCGGCTGCGCTACCTGCTGCGCGCCAGCAGCGCGCTGACCGAGCTGAACCGTATCCAGGCAAGCCTCAGCCACGCGCAGGCGCTGGCCCGCCTGGGCAACTGGGAATACCGGCTTGCCGATGGCGACGGCTACTGGTCGCCGGAATTGTTGCGCATTCTGGGCCTGGACGCCGATTCCGGCCCCACCAGCTTCGAACGCCTGTTGCAATGCCTGCCGGAAGACCAGCGCCCCATGCTGCTCGAGGCCTTCATGGAACTGCATGCCAGCGGCACCGGCTACAGCCTGGAACACAAGGTGCTGCAGCCGGGCGGCGGCGAGTGCATCGTGTTCCACCAGGCCGAGGCCGTACGCGAAGGCCAGCAAGTGCTGCTGATGCGCGGTACGATGCAGGACATCACGGAACGCAAGCGGCAGGAATGGCGCATCGAATACCTGGCCAACCATGATGCGCTGACGGACTTGCCCAACCGCCAGTTGCTGAACGACCGCATCGGCCAGGCCATCGTCCACGCCCGCCGCACCCATTTGCACCTGGCCACGCTGATGCTGGACCTCGATCGTTTCAAATTCGTCAACGACAGCTACGGCCACCCGGTGGGCGATGCGCTGCTGCAGGAAGTGGCGCGGCGATTGCAGCACGCGGTGCGCGAAGGCGATACCGTGGCCCGCCAGGGCGGCGACGAATTCGTCATCCTGCTGACGGACTTGCCCGATAGCGACACGGCCGAGGACATCGCCAAAAAGGTGCTGGCGGTGTTCGCCGAGCCCTTTTTGCTGGGCGAACATACCTTGCACGTCAGCACCAGTATCGGCGCCAGCCTGTTTCCCTCCGATGGCGACAGCGGCGACATGCTGCTCAAGACGGCCGATGCGGCCCTTTACAGCGCCAAGGACAAGGGCCGCAACGTTTACCAGTTCTACAACCACAAGATGGGCGTGCTGGTGGAAGAGCGGGCCGAGATCGAACACGCCTTGCACCATGCGCTGGCGCAGGGCGAGCTGGAATTGCACTACCAGCCCAAGGTCAACCTTGTCACTGGACAAATCTATGGCATGGAAGCGCTGCTGCGCTGGCGTCGGCCCGGCATCGGCCTGGTGCCGCCGGACCGCTTCATTCCCCTGGCCGAGGAAACGGGCATGATCATTGCCATCGGCGAATGGGTGCTGCGCACGGCCTGCGCGCAACTGGGCGTGTGGCATGCCTACGGCTTTGCGCACCTGACGATGGCCGTCAACGTCTCGGCGCGTCAGTTTCGCCAGGTCGACATGCCGCAACTGGTGCGCGCAGTGCTGGCCGACAGCAGCCTGCCGGCCCACTGCCTGGAACTGGAGCTGACGGAGAGCGTGCTGATGCAAAACCGCGACCTGGTGGTGCGGGCGCTGGAACAGTTGAAGGAAATCGGCGTCACCCTGGCGCTGGATGACTTCGGCACTGGCTATTCCAGCTTGTCCTATCTCAAGCAATTCCCCATCGACGTGGTGAAGATCGATCAATCGTTCATCCGCGACGTGACCGACAGCGTGGACGGCGCTTCGCTGACCCGCTCCATCATCGCCATGGCCAAGTCGCTGCACCTGACCACGGTGGCCGAGGGCGTGGAAACGGAGGAACAATTGGGATTTCTCAATACCAATCACTGCGACGCCATGCAAGGCTATTACTTCAGCCGCCCCCTGCCCGGCGCCGAGATGGATCTGATGTTGTATGCCGGCACCCATTTGCCGCCCGAGAGCTGCCATGCCGTGGCGCCGCAGCGCGTGCTGCTGCTGGTGGACGACGAGGAGCATATCCTGTCCGCCCTGCGCCGCTCGCTGCGCAAGGAGGGCTACCAGATACTCAGCACCACCAATCCGCAGGTGGCGCTGGACCTGGTCGCCTCCCACGCGGTGGGCGTGATCCTCACGGATGCGCGCATGCCGGGCATGTCCGGCAACGAACTATTGCGCCGCATCAAGGGCATCTATCCGGAGATCGTGCGCGTGATGCTGTCCGGCTATCCTGAGCTGCATTCGGTCACGGCGGCCATCAACGAAGGCTCGGTGTACAAGTTCATCACCAAGCCGTGGGACGAAACCCTGCTGAAAGACCACTTGCTGGAAGCCTTCCTGCGTTTCGAATCGGGCGTGCAACGGCCGCCACGGGGCCCCCATGGCATCGAAATCGGCAACCGTGCCGCCTAGCCGGCCTTGCCACTTACCAGTAACCGAGTACCTTCCACCAGGTCGCGCCGACGACGGCGAAGATCAGCAGTTCCACCACGCACATGATGAAGCCGACTCTCCACCAGTTGCCCATCGTCACGAAACCGCTGCCGAAGATGATGGGCGAGGTGCCCGTGGCGTAGTGGGTCAGGGTCATCATGATGGCCGAACCGGCCGTCATCATCAGCATGAACGGTACGTGGTATTGGGCGGGAATCAGGTGCAGGCCCACCGTCAGGAAGGCCAGCAGCATGGCGCTGATGTGGGCCGTCGTGCTGGCAAAGAAGTAATGTGAAAAGACGAACACCAGCACCAGCACGCCGGCGATCGGCAGCCAGTCCATGCCGCTGGCGACGATGGCCGCCTTCATGCCGGCCGAGAACCAGGCGATCACGCCCGTCTTGTTCAACTGCTCGGCCATCATGACCAGCGCGCCGAACCACACCAGGGTATCCCAGGCGCTCTTCTCGGACAGCACGTCGTCCCAGTCGATGGTGCCGGTAATGATCAGCACGAACAAGCCGACGAAGGCAACCACCGTCGCATCGAGCGAAAACGCGGGGCCGAACAGCATGGCAGGAACGTTGGCCCACAGCAACAGCAGCAGGGCAAACGTGCCCAGCATGACTTTTTCCGACGGCGACAGCGGGCCCATGCTTTTCAGTTCCGCCTTGGCGTAGGTGACGGCATCGGGCGTGACTTTCAGTTCCGGCGGCGACAGCCAGTAGATAATCAGCGGCATCACCAACAGGCAGACCAGGCCCGGCAGCAGCATGCACAGGGCCCAGGTGGTCCACGTCAGGTGGAAACTCTGGCCGCTGGCCTTGGCCACGAAATCGACCACCAGCGGATTGGGCGCCGTGGCCGTGAGGAACATGGCCGACGTAATCGGGTTGGCGTGGTAGTTGACGAGGGCCAGATACGTGCCCACTTTACCTTCCGTGCCCTTGGCAGGGTCCGAATCGAAGGCGTTGGCAATCGATTTCATGACGGGATGGACGATGCCGCCGCCGCGCGCGGTGTTGCTCGGCGTAAATGGCGCCAGCACCAGTTCGCAAATCGCCAGGCCATAGCCGATGCCCATGGTGCGCTTGCCCAGCAGGGAGATGAACAGCAGGCCGATGCGGCTGCCCAGCCCCGTCTTTTTCAGGCCGCGCGATATCAGAATCGCCACGACGATCAGCCAGATCAACGGATTCGAAAAACTGCTGAGCGCATCCGTGATGGCGCCCTTGGACGAGGTCGACGTCACTTGCGACAAGGACACGATGACGATCGCCATCATGGCCATCACGCCGATCGGCATGACTTTCAGGATGATCGCCAGAATCGTGGTGAGGAAGATCGCCACCAGGCCCCAGGCCTTGGGCGTCAAGCCATCTGGCGCCGGCAGCAATAGCATGCTCACCAGCAAGGCCGTGCAAATCAGGGCGGGGACGAGGCGGAATGGGACGGCTTCCTTGAAATGCAGGAACATGTCGCGCACTGTTTTATACATAGGTTTTCCTTTACTGGACAGGCATCCTGGCGGGCAGTGGCGCCCGCGCGGATTGGTGATAGTTCTTTTTAGCAACATCATACAACCTCATACGCCGCTGCCCTGCTCCATTACGCCAGCGCGGGCCGGTAAATTCCAGAATCGTTGACTTGCGCGGCATCACATGGCCGGAATATATTCGCAGCAAGTGACAATAGGTGACTTTTTTGTTAATTTTTCTCTGTATCTTTCCCAGTAGCTGCCGCCAGATATGCCACCAGGATTGCCAACCTTTCAGGGGAAAACTTGATGAATAGCACGGAACAGTACTCGATACACCCATCGATCGGCATTGCCCGCGTGGGCAACAGCCATGATTCGTTCTACCTGGCGCCGGAAGCGATCGGCGGGCTGCCGATCGAAGCGGACGGCAACAACGATCCGCAACTGGTCGATGGCAAGCCGGTCCGCGTGACCCAATTCAAGGATGCGGCCGGCCGCGTGCGGCGCCAGGCCGCCAGCTTTCGCATTTACAAGTCGGTGGCGGGCCGTCCCGGCGAAAAAGTCCTGGTCGACTTGCAAGACCCGAGCATTGCCAGGATCGAGTGGACAGTGCACGTGGCGAACAAGAAGGCAGCGTGGTGGAACTTCATTCCCCTGCTGGGCGACCTGATGTTTGGCCCTTACAACAGCTATGAAACCTGGGAAAACACCCCGCCAGCCTGGAATCTGACACCCACGTCCTGGACCAATCTGCGCAATGGCGATGTGACGGGCGAGGCGGCCCGGCAAAAACTGATCGTCGACCCGGGACCGCGCACCCTGGACGCGCCGCTGGGCAAGGCCCATTTCGACAAGGATGGCGCCGGTTCCTATGCGCACGTGTCCTTCCCCGATCCGCAGGCCATCACGCAAGGCTATCCCGTGCGTACCCTCGGTGAAATGCGTACGGATTCGCGCGGCAACCTGCTGGTGATCGGCGCCTATGGCCGCGCCGGCGGCTCAGAAAGCATCACGGGCTTTGGCGGTGGCGACACGTGGAATGACGATGTGGCCGACGGCCCCGTCAGCGCCACCATCCATTTCAAGGATGGCAGCCCGTCCGTGGAACTGACAGCCTGGGTCGTCATCGGCTCGCCGAAGTTCGCGCCCGAACTGGTGAACATTTCCACCTGGGATGACGTCGTGGCCGACATGGCCATCAAATACAAGAACGCGCTGCCCGAAGCCTACGACACGGCCCGCTGGAGCGGCAGCGATGGCTGGAATCCCGACTATGTCGTCAATTACGCGCAGGACATCGCGCCATTCCTTGCCAGGATAGGCGATTACCAGTGGGTGGCGACGGTGCCCTCGATGACGGCCTTCATCCGCCCCAACTTCGACGTGGCCGATGCATCGGAAGCGAACCGGCCGCAGCGCGAAAAATTCTTCAGCTACTTCAGGAAGCCGTCGGCCATCCGCCCCGGCACGCAGGATCAGGCGCCCGGATTCACGGGCGGCCAGGGCGGCCAATTGTTCAGTGAAGCCAGCACGGAGAACCCCGGCGCGGGCATACCCCTCGTGCCCCTGAATTCGGGCAGCAATTCCGTGCGCAACAACGTCATCAGCAAGTTTTCCGTGCTGACGGATACGCAATATTTTGCTTTGCAGCAATGGGCTGCCGGCAAATTCGCCGCCGATGCGCCGGGCCTGGCCTTGCCGGGCATCGACCCGCTCGATCAGGCGGCCATCGGCAATTGCGTGGGCGAACCCATGTGCCCGGGCATCGAAGTGACGTGGAGCGTGCGCAATCCCATCATCTACGCGAAAGCGTACGCCATCCTGCACCGCGTGGATGCCGACTACGCAAAAAATGGCCTGTCGCCGGGCCGCGACGAATGCGAACCGCTGGACTGGAACGACCCGACCGTCGGCACCGGCTGCGAACCGGGCGACCTGACCAAGCGCATGGCCATCCCGTGGCAGGCCGACTTCTATGACTGCTCCGTGCAGATGATCAACTTCGATAATCCGGACCTGGTCAAGAATCCCGACACGCTCATTCCCGTGCCGCCCACCTACTACGCCTACTGGTGGCCGCCGCAAAGCCCGTGGAACGTGATCAATGGCGCCACCACCAAGGAAGAACAGGCGCTCGCGGGCGTGCCGGCCGGCATGCAGGTGATGTACAGCCGCGGCATGAACAGTTTTTCGCAGATGATCAGCTCCTGGCACTACCTGGGTTTCATCGTGAACCAGAACCACGATGCCGAGTCGGGTCGCCAGTACCCGTATTTTGTCGAGAAGGAGCGCAATCACGCCAAGTTCGTGGCCGCCAGTGTCGGTGTCGGCAATGCCAGCAGTTTCATCACGGGCGACGATTCGAACTACCTGCCCGCGTGGTTCCTCAAGGACGAGGATCCGCAGACGGCGCCCGAGAAGGCATCGCAGCTGTTTGCCACCGGCGGCGCGCAAGTGGCCGTGCATGACGCGCCGAAGAAAATCCAGCCTGCCAACCGGCGCCGGTTTTCCCATTGAGTATCGCGCCAGCCATGTCGTCATCGCGCGACTACGACGTCGTCATTGTCGGCGGTGGTGCCGCCGGCACTGCCGCCGCCCTGACCCTGGCCCGCTACACGGGCTTGCGCGTCGCCTTGCTGGAAAAGCAGCTGTTCGACGATTACCGGGCTGGCGAAACGGTATCGTCGTCCATCTTTTCGATGCTCGATTTTCTGGGCGTTGGGCGCGACCTGCTGGACGGCGCCCAGCTGCCCGCGTTTTCCCACGCGGCAGCGTGGGGCAGCGCCGAGCTGATGTCGCGCGACGCCGTTTTCAGCAGCCACGGCCACGGCTTGCACCTGGACCGCAGGCGGTATGACGCCATCCTGCTTGAGCAGGCGCGGCTGGCGGGCGTGGCGCTGCTGCGTCCCGCGCAACTGGTGCAGCTCGAACACGGCGACCCGTGGCGTCTGCGCGTGGCGAGCGAGGGGCAGGAAACGGACCTGACGGCCCGCTACCTGATCGATTGCAGCGGCAAGCAGGCGGCCATCGTGCGCCAGCGCAAACGCCCCATCCACACGGAAGACTCGCTGGTGGCGCTGTACGCCTATTATCAGCTGGCAGAGCCGCAATTCCTGCCGCACCGCACCCTGGTGGAAACGACGCGGCACGGCTGGTATTACGCGGCGCCCCTGCCGGGCGAGCGCGTGGCGCTGGCCTTCATCACGGATGCCGACATCCTCAAGCGCCTGCGGTTGAAGGAGCCGGCGCCCTGGCGCGAGGCCGCCGCGGACACCTCGCACGTGCGCGATATCGTGGCGCGCCTGCCAGCGCCAAGTGCCCTGCGCCACTACGCCATCCACAGCCGGGTGGCGTCGCTGCCGGCCGATGAAAACTGGACGGCGGCGGGCGACGCGGCCGCCTGCTTCGACCCGATCTCCTCGCTGGGCATCGGCCAGGCCATGGCGTCGGGCATCCATGCGGCGCGCGTGGCGGAGGCGTTCCTGGCCGGCGACCGGGACATGGCGGCGGGCTACCGGCGCAGCGTCTTCGCCGCGTTTGAAACCTATCTGCAGATGCGGCGCGGCTTCTACGGCGCCGAGCAGCGCTGGCGCGATGCTCCGTTCTGGCAGCGCCGGGCCGCGTCCTGACGCCCCCGGCAAAAAACTGAGCCAGGTCAAGAGTCCGCATGCCCACAGCCCGTTTCCGGGCGAATTTCAGCCCCGCCTTGCCATTCGCACTATAATGTCGGCACCGCATGCGGCAGCAATGGCGGCGATAGACGGTAACAATTTCGTGTGGACGCCAGTACAATAGCGTCTGGGCCTACACAGGGTTTCACTTTTGCCAGCAGTTGCCAGCAACTAACCATTTTTTTGACCAGCCAACAAATACTATGAGTTCGATGAATGAAGAGCGCGTTTTAAGCGTGCACCACTGGACGGATACCCTGTTCTCCTTTACCACCACGCGCGACCCGTCGCTGCGTTTCTCGAATGGCCACTTCACCATGATCGGCCTGCGCGTCGATGGCAAGCCATTGCTGCGCGCCTACAGTATCGCCAGCGCGAATTACGAAGAGCACCTGGAATTTTTCAGCATCAAGGTGCCGGGCGGTCCATTGACATCGCGTTTGCAACATTTGCAAGTGGGCGACACCGTCATCGTCGGCCGCAAGCCGACGGGCACCCTGGTGTCCGACTACCTGCTGCCAGGCAAGCGCCTGTACATGCTGTCGACGGGCACGGGCCTGGCGCCTTTCCTCAGCATCGTGCGCGATCCGGACATCTACGAGCGCTTTGACCAGCTGATCCTCGTGCACGGCGTGCGCCAGGTCGACGAACTGGCCTACCGCGAGCTGCTGGAAGAGCACCTGCCGAAGCATGAATTCCTGGGCGAAATGGTCAGCGACAAGCTGCGCTACTACCCTACCGTCACGCGCGAAGATTTCCGCAACATGGGCCGCATCACGGCACTGATCGAGAACGGCAAACTGGCCGCAGACCTGGGCTTGCCAGAGCTGAACCCGGCCGAAGACCGCGTCATGATCTGCGGCAGCTCGGACATGCTGCGTGACCTGAAGGAAATGCTGGAAGCGCGTGGCTTCAAGGAAGGCAATACCTCGACGCCTGGCGATTTCGTTGTCGAGCGCGCGTTCGCCGAGAAGTAATCGATCGTGTTCGCCAGGGGCCCGGTCCCGCCGCAGCTTGCGGCGGGACCGGGCCTTTTTCATTGGCGGCTCAGCGCACCAGCGCCGGCGTGCCGCGCTGGTATTGCAAGCCATTCATGAAGCGCTGCACGGGCTGAAAGGCGCCACTGAGGATATCGTCATGCGCCGCGTAATAGCGCGTCTCGATCTTCAGCAAGCCCAGCACGGTCGCATCGAGCTTGTCGGTCTGGTACGGCCGGCTTTCCAGCGCGGTGCGCGCGGCCCCCGATTGCGGCGCTTGCTGGTTGTTCCAGATCAACATGGGAATTTCATAGCCGCTCTTGTCGGAGGCGGAATGGCCCGCGTGATTGCGGCTGTAGCCCACTTCCTGTCCATGGTCGGAGACGAACAGCAGCGAGGCGGCGCGCCCGGCCTTGGCTGTATCGGCCATGCCGATCAGGGTGCCCAGCACGTAATCGCCATAGCGGATGGCGTTATCGTACTCATCGCGCTGGTGGCGTATCCAGCTGGACCTGCCCTGGCTGGCCATCTGCGCGCTGACGGCGTCCTGCACCTGGTCGAAATGCGCAAAACGGCTGGGATAGCGCATGTCATAGCTGGGATGGGCGCCCAGCAAATGCACGACGATGAGCTTTTTCGGCGCCGTATCGGCCAGCGCGTGGGCGAACGGCTGGAACAGGTTGCCGTCGAAATTGTTTTCGCCGCGGCCAGTACCGTAGTTGATGAAGTCGCTTTCATCGGCCTGGCCCGCCAGCAGGCCGATCCAGCCGTCATTGCGCGTCTGGTTCGAGACCCAGAACGTCTTGTAGCCGGCCGCCTCGGCCAGCATCAGCAAATTCGGCTTGGACATCCATGCATCGGGGTTGCCGATATCGGCCGGCGTGAGCATCGTCATCATCGATTCCACCGTGCTGGACGCGGGCGAAATCACATCATTGAACACCAGCAATTTTGCACGCATGGCATCGAGCCGGGGCGTGGTGGCGCGCGGGTAGCCGTACAGCGACATCGAGGCGCGATTGGTGCTCTCGCCGATCACCAGGATGACGGTGCGCGCATCCTCGCCCGCATAGCGCACATGCCAGTCGCGCGGCGCGGCCATGGCCGCCGTCAGCGCCTGCTGCATGGATTTCATCGCGTCCAGCTGCGCACTGTACTGCTGGTAGCGTAGCGGCCAGAACAGGGCTGGATTTTCGCGCCGCATGGTGGTGTTGACGTGCAGCAGCACGAGAAAGACGGCCATGCTGACGGCAAAGCATTTTTGCGCCAGGCCCGGCGCGCGACTGGCGCGCGCCGCTTGCCGGCGCAACAGCTGGCGGTCGGCCAGCAGCACGGCCGCCGTCACGAGGACAAACCAGCCCGCCGCTTGCGCCAGGGCGATGCTGTTGTGCAGGAAAAATTCTCCCGTCTCGGCTTGATCTGTCGCAAACATGGCCTGCAAAACGGCATTCGGATTGGGCCGCATGCCAAAATAGTCACGCAAGAAGCCCTTGATAGCAGCGTCGAGGTAAAACACGGGCACCACGATGCGCAGCAGCACGGTGACCGCGCTGGCGCTGGAACTGCCACGCCAGGCGTGCAGCATGCCGCCCACGCCCAGCAGAAAGGCCGCCAGCAAGACGCACAATTTCAGGCATTCGTTCGCACTTAACTGATCGAAGAGGAAGAACAGCAACAGGCCAGCAATGCTGAGCAGGACACGGCAAAACAGAATCAGCATGGGGGCGACAGGGAGTAAGTATTGAACAGGGGCAAGCCCGCGCGAACGGGCCAGCGATTGTAGCGTAGTCGCTTGCTGTTTGTACCATCATTTCACGTGCGCTCCTGACAGAAATTGTCAGTACTTTTTATTATGCTTTCGGCACCAGCAGGCTAGCCAGCCTGTAACATTGATATATCCACCTGCGACAGGACTTTTCATGACACGTGCCATCACCATACTGACCGAGAACTTTGCCGATTGGGAAACTGCCCTGATCAATTCCACGGCGCGCCTGTATTACGGCTTTTACACGCAGTTCGCCACGCCGGGCGGCCTGCCCGTCACCTCGTCCGGCGGCATGCTGGTCACGCCGCAACTGGCGCTGGAAGAGATTGTGCTCGATGAACTCGATTTGCTGATGGTGTGTGGCGGCAGCCACTGGCAAAGCGGCAAGGCGCCCGACCTGGGCCCCTTGCTGCGCGGCGCCCGCGACAAGAATATTGTGCTGGCCGGCATTTGCGACGGCACGCGCGTGCTGGCGCAGGCAGGCGTGCTCGACAATGTCCGTCACACCTCGAATTCCGCCGCCAACCTGATGGACACGGGCTATGCGGGTGCCGCCCTGTACCAGGACGTACCGTGGGCCGTGGCCGACCAGCGCGTCGTTACGGCGCCGGGCACGGCGCCCGTCAGTTTTACGCGGGAAGTGCTGCGCAGCCTGGGCATTGACGACGACAACCTGACGGCCTACCTGGCCATGCACGGGGCCGAGCACGGCCAGGCAGCACGCTAGTCGGGGGCCAGCACGCGCAGGCGCGCCACGGCGTGCGTGTTGCCCGGGTCCAGTTCCAGCGAACGGCGGTAATGCGTGACGGCCAGCGCCGTGGCGCCATCGGCCTCGTAGGCTTCGGCCAGGCTGTCGTGGCCGTTCGCCCCTTGCGGGTACAGTTGCACGCCCAGCTGGAAAACGGCGAGCGCCTGTTTCGGCTGCTGCCGGCCCAGTAGGCGGTAGCCCCAGGCATTCAAGTCGTCTTCGGTGGGCGCAGACAGCCCATGCTGGCGCCGGATGGCCGCCAGTTTCTTGTCCAGTCCGTCGAAACCAGCGCTGGCCGCCTGCTGGCGCAGCAGGTGCGCGGCATACGCGCCGCCGCGCTGCTGGCGCAGGGCGGGAATATAGAAGCCGGCGACGGTATCGATCAGCTGTTCCGGCTGGCCACCGGCCAGGTTGCTGAGGATGATGACGGCCAGGCCATCATCCGGATACACATAAAAGGCTGAGCGGGCGCCGCCGATGCCGGCCACGGCGCGGTGAGCATCGCGGCCGATGCTGGGCCAGCCCAGCGCCCACGGCGCCGGCTTGCCGTCATTCAAGCTGGTCGGCTGCCACAGCCGTGCCAGGCTGGCTGGCGTCAGCAAGCGCCCGGACTGCAGTGCGATGAGCCAGTTCGCCAGTTCACCCGCATTGCTGTTGATGCCGGCGCCCGCGCGCATGAACACGGGAAAGTCTTCGATCACGTTGCGGTAGCCGTTGCCGCCCCGGTTCAGCACGTAGGAACTGGCCTTATTGGCGACCACATCCTTCGCATCGCCAAAGCCGCTGTGCGGCATGCCCGCCACGTCAAACTGCCGGCGCTGGATGAAGGTCATAAAGGGTTGGCCGCCTTGCCGTTCGATCAATTGCGCCAGCAACACGTAATTGGTCTGGTTGTAGCGGAAGCGTTCACCTGGTTTTGCCTCCACCGGCAGCGCCTGCACGGCTGTCCACGCCGCATCGGCGTCGTCCGGCTGCGGCCCTGCCAGCTTGCCGCTGCGCTGGTCCAGCACATCGGGCAAGCCCGAAGTATGGTTGAGCAATTGCGTCACCGTCACGGCTTGCCAGGATGAAGGCAAGCCCGCCAGGTACTGGCCAATGGGTGCGGCCAGGTCGATCTTGCCCTGCTGCACCAATTGCATCACGGCCACGCCGGCAAATGCTTTCGTTGCCGAATTGATGGAAAACAGGCTGGCGTCCGTCACGGGTACCTGGTATTGCAGGCTGGCCAGGCCGAAATTGCGTTTCAGCACGACCTTGCCACGCTGGATCACCGCCAGTTGCAGTCCTGGAATCTGGCGCTCCCGCATTTCGCTGCGCACAAAGGCGGCAATTTCGTGCTCCGCTGGGGACGCCTGCACATGGCTGGCGGGGGCGGCGGCAAGCGCCAGGGCGAACAGGACAGACGGCAGGCGTGGCTTCACTATGCGGCTTTCGACAATTGAAAACGGAATCGCAGCATCCCATACCTATTTATCAACGTCAATGACAATCTTGCCGGTAAGAAAGCTACTCTTCCAGCCACACGTCTTCATAGCCTTCGCGGTCGAGAATGAATTTGGCGCCGCTGGGCAAGGCCAGGTAATCGACCACTTGCGGCAGCATGTCTTGCAGGTGTTCCGCATGCAGTGGCTGATAGAAGCCGCTGGCGTCGTCGTGTACACCGCAGTGGATGAACCAGCTGATGGTGCCGTTTTCCGGCAGCACGATGCGCGTGCCGTAGATGGGCGACTGGTCCAGGCTGCCGATGGCCAGGGCCACCATGGGCTCGGGCGCCTGCGCCGGCAAGCCGAATTTGTCGCAGATGCGCTGCTGTGTTTTGCTGATCAGTTGAGTCATGGTGTTTCAGGATCCGATGTATTGGTAATGCAGGCGCAGCGCGCCATCGTCGCTGCACATTTCCAGGTGCAAGATCGCTTCGCCCGGCTTGCCATCGGCCAGCAACAGGCATTCCAGACCCAGCGGCCCGCAATCGGTGGCATACACATCGACGGCGGGACGGCCACCCTTGCCCGGCACAAAGGCCTCGGCCAGCGGCGCCAGGGACAGCGCCTGGTGCACCGCAAAATAGCGGCCGAGCATCTCGATGATCTCGTCGGCCACGCCCGGCGACAGCGACCAGTCGCGTTGCAGCGCAAGCCGGTCGCGCCGGTCGAGCGTGTGCACGAAGGCCGCCGCCTGTGCATAGGCCTGTTGCCGCAGGCTGTCGGTCATGCGCATGTCCATGCTGCGACTCCTCTCTCTTGAACAGGCGCCATTATAGTGCGCCTCGCCATGCCGGCAGTTGATGACAGTACGGCAACCCTGTAAAGTGGGCTACGATGAAAAAAACCTACCATGGCAGTTGCCACTGCGGCGCAGTGCGCTTCGCGGCCGAGATCGACCTGGCGGCCCCGAGTTTGCGCTGCAATTGTTCCTATTGCCTGAAAATCCGCTGCTGGGCCAGCCTGGTGCCGCCCACGGCTTTCCGCCTGCTGGCCGGAGAAGCGGACTTGAGCGAATACCGCTTCGGCGCCGGCCGCGAGCGCCATTATTTTTGCCGCCATTGCGGCGTGCGTCCATTTGGACGCGGCGATTCAGCGCGCAGCGGGCCGTTTGTCGGCATCGGCGTGAACTGCCTCGACGATGCCGCGGTGGCCGAACTGGCCCAGGTGCCCGTCACCTTTGTCGATGGCTGGCATGACGCGTGGCACACGCCGCCGCAGGAAACGCGGCATTTGTAAGGGCAGAAGGACGGCAGGGAAAGGAGATACGGGGGGCGCCATGTCGCGGGCGGCCAGATAAGCATGCACTCCCCCGTTGTCTGGATCGGCATTCTGGGCGATAATTACGCCCATGAACGATACCACCACCTTACCCCCATTGCCCGATCGCCTGTCGATCGACCCTAGCAGCCCTTACCACGTTGCAGCCGTGTTCGAGAACGACGTCGGCATCCGCTTCAACGACAAGGAACGTCTTGACGTGGAAGAATATTGCATCAGCGAACGCTGGATCAAGGTCGCTTCCACCAAGTCGCTGGACCGCCGCGGCCGTCCGCTGCAGATCAAGCTGAATGGCAAAGTCGAAGCGTTTTACCGCTAAGCAACACATTGTCATCGAGGCCGATAGTCATCGGCCTTTTTTTACGTCTGCGGGTATTGCTCAGCCCCGTGCCGGTCCAGCGGCCGGCGGCGGCTGGAAGGCGCAAAAGCCGGGCCACTGGTCGCGGCTGTCGCACACTTTCAGGCAACCTTTGTTTTCCTTGAAGGTGGCGACGACCTTGATGGGGAAGCCATATTGGGGAGTGGTGGCCAGGAAGGCGGACGGGCAGCTTTGCTCGTTGCTGAAGCGGAAAGTGATTTCTTCGCGGCGACCCTTGCGCTCAAAGCTCAGCATGAAGGTTTCATTGCTGTTCCACTGCGCCTTGCCTGGTACGCGGAAACGGTAGCGGGGGCTGCCCTGTTGCTGACCCTCAAGTTTCTGCCCGAAGACGCGGCTGCTGGCCGTGGCCGTCTCGACCTTGGCGACCGGATACACCACGGCAAACATGTAGGTGCCGGCAAAACCCTGGTCGAAACCGAGGCCCTTCTGGTAGAACGGCACGACGATATGCGGCGCGCCCGCGTATTCCACCGTGTTGCGGGCCGTCACGCGCGACGTCAGCTTGTCATCGGGCGCTTGCCCGAAGACCACGTCCAGTTCCAGCAACGCTTGTTGCTTGTCGATATCTTGCGCCAGATAATCCTTGGGAAACAGCTCGCCGTGCACGCAGCCGGCCAGCAAGGAGGCGGCGAAGCAGCCGGCGATCAATTTAGATATTGTCATGGCTGTTTTCCTTCCGGCGGCGCGGAGATGAGGCCCAGCCCCGTCACTTGCAAGCCATTCTTGCCTTGCTTCCATTGAAATTGCTGGCCGAACCAGGCCAGTTCCAGCTCGCGCCGGATGCGGTTCGAATCCGTGCGGCCCTGGCGCGCCTTGATGGCGGCGCCCGCCTGTTCGGAAGCGGCCTCCGACAAGGGTTTGAGCCACCGTTGATAGGTATCGGGCGGCAAGGCCAGGACCCCGGCCACGCCGTCGTCGCGCGTGGCGACGATGACCTGCAACTTGGTCAGTTTCCTGGCGAGATAGGCGCCGCGCCGCCCGTCGGGCGACACGGAGACCAGCATGGCGGGCGCGTAATCGCCCGTGACGGTATCCGGCATGTCAAACCACAGCAGCTCGCCCGTGCCCGTATCGAGCGCGCGGCCGTCGCGGGGAAACAGCAGCACCTCGGGGCTGCCCGGCTGCGGCACGCCCCATTCGGGGTCGCGCTCCGTGCGTACCATGCTGTCGCGCTGCATGGGACTGATGGGGCGCATCAGCGGTTCGCCGTTCTGCACGCCGATCAATATCGTGCCTTGCCCCGTATAGCCCTTGGTGAACGCCAGCAGCATGGGCTGGCCCTCGCGCGTGGCCTTGATCGGCCGCACTTCCACCACTTCGCGCGCGCCGCCGGGCCAGTAGCCGTGCTTGCGGAAAGTCAAGGTAACGAGCGGGTCGTGGCGGTCACGCGTGACGACAAAGTCGCCGTATTGCTGCATCACCGGCACGTAGGGTGTTTGCGCCTGCGCGGCAGGCCAGATGGCGGCAAGCACGCTGGCGGCGGCCGCCAGGCGGCATAAAGGGAGGGACAGCATGGCATCCTGTGTGGGGCGCACTGGGCGAAGGATACGCATGATAGACGATTCCTCGTCAGCAACACTGTCCAATTGAACACATCAACGGCGCTGGATTTCAATCAGTTCGATCTCGAACAGCTTGGGCCACAGTTTGCCCGTGACAAACAAGCGCTTGCCGCGTGTATCCCAGGCAATGCCGTTGAGCACGGCGTCGGGATTGGCCGTGCCCCGCTGTTCCGGCGGCAGCAAGCCCGTCAGGTCGATCCAGCCCACGACCTTGCCGCTGGCCGGGTCGATGCGGGCGATCGCATCCGCGCCCCACACATTGGCGAACAGCTCGCCGTTGACCATTTCCAGTTCATTCAGGCGGTCGATGGGGCGGCCTTCCGCCTTCACTTCGAAGCGGCGCACTTCCTTCAGGGTTTGCGGATTGAGCACGCGGATGGCAGAAGTGCCATCGCTCATGTAGACAAATTTAGCATCGCTGGCCAGCCCCCAGCCTTCGCCCTGGTAGCTGAAGGTGCGTTTCAGTTTGAACGTCTTCTGGTCGAAGACATAGCCGGTCTGCGACATCCACGTCAGGCCCAGGATCTCATCGCCCACGTCCGTGATGCCTTCGCCGAACACTTTTTTGTCGAGCATGCTTTTCTGCAAGACCTTACCCGTCGTCAATTCCACCTTGCGCAAGGAGGACTGGCCATTCTGGCCCGTGCTTTCATACAGGTGGCCATCCTTGAACAGCAAGCCCTGGGTGAACGCCTGGGGATCGTGCGGGTAGGTATTCTTGACGAAGTATCCATACACAGGAAGCGCGGCCTGAGCATAGCCCATTTCGCTCATCAGGCCCACGGTGCATAACAATCCCAGCAGCAGCGAGCCTGCCGTGCGTTTCAGTCTGGTTTTACCTGTGTTCTTCATATGCTTGGCGGTGGTTGGCGAGCGCCTATTGTAAACGTGCCGCGTCCGCCATGTGCGCCCTGACGAGGTCCAGCCAGGCGCGTGCCGCGAACGACAGGCGCCCGCCACGGCGCCAGGCCAGCATCAGATTCCATTCCACGGGCGGGCCATCGAGGGGAATCACGGCAAATTGCGCTTGATCCAGCGTGTCGCAATACATCTTTGGCAGCAGGCAAATGCCCACGCCCAGCCGCACCAGCGAGGCGATGAAATCCCACTGGCCGCTGCGGCCCGTGATGCGCGGCGCGAAACCGGCCCGCTGGCAGGCATCGAGCACGATGTCATTCAGGGCGAAGGCGGCGCCATAGAAAATGAAGGGGCTGTCGGCCAGCTCGGCCAGGGCCACGGAAGCGCGCCCCTGCCATGGCGAGCCGGGCGCCGCCAGCAGGCACAGCGGTGAGCGCACCAGGGGCAAGGCTTCGAAATCCTGCCAGGTGGCCGCATTGCCCGGATAGTCGAGCATGGTGCCCAGTTCCACTGTGCCGGTGCGCAAGTCGCGCTCGATCGCCTGCGTACCGCTTTCATACATTTTCAGTTCGATGCCCGGATAGCGCTGGTGGTATTCGGCCAGCCACGGCGCCAGGGTGGAATGGGTTTGCGGCGACACGCCGACGCGCAGCTCCCCCCGCTCCAGATGTTGCAAGTCGCGCAATTCAACCTTCAGTTCCGCGTGCAGGGCCAGCAAGGTATGCGCGCGCGACAGCACCACCTTGCCCGCGTCCGTCAGCGTAAAACGCTTACCGGCGCGGTCCAGCAAGGCCAGATCCAGCGACTGTTCCAATTGCTGGATCATCTTGCTGACGGTGGGCTGCGTCACGTGCAGCCTGGCGGCCGCGCGCGTAAAGCTGTTCTGTTCGACCACTTCGACGAAGTAGCGCAGGGAGCGGATATCCATTATGCATTCCAATCTCGAATGATAATCATGAGTTTAAGTCATTTTATCTTTTGATGTGGGGTCACTACAATGAAAACTTCCCCCAGCCGTTTGAAAG
The DNA here is from genome assembly GCF_003096775.1 of Janthinobacterium sp. 78. Taxonomy (NCBI): domain Bacteria; kingdom Pseudomonadati; phylum Pseudomonadota; class Betaproteobacteria; order Burkholderiales; family Oxalobacteraceae; genus Janthinobacterium; species Janthinobacterium sp. 78. The sequence goes on from NZ_QENT01000001.1 coordinate 3,504,857, forward strand.
CCTGCCGTGAAAGCCTTGCACTGTTCCACCGCCGCCCTGCCCTCCATCCCCGTCTGGCGCCAGCCCGCGCAGACCGCATGGCAAGTGGGCGTACTGATCGCCGCCTGGTGGCTGGCCGACGAGGCTGCTTCCGCCCTGCACTTGCCGTTTTCCGGCGGCGTGGTGGGCCTGTTCGTGCTGGTGGCCCTGCTGCTGTCGGGCTGGGTGCGTCCGACCACCATCGAACTGGGCGCGAACTGGCTGCTGGCCAACATGTTGCTGTTCTTCATACCGCTGGTGGTGTCCGTGGTGCAATTTACGCAACTATTGAAATCGCAAGGTCTGATGCTGTTCGTCAATATCGGCCTCGGTTTTGCCAGCGTGATGCTGGCCACGGCGTTGACGGTGGAATGGGTGTGCCGTTATGAACGCAAGTTGCGTCTGAATAAGCTGCTGCGCCAGCGCGCAGCCAGGGCGGCAGCATGAGCACCCTGGTCCTGTCCCTGCTGTTTTTGCTGCTGACCCTGGTCTTGTTCTACGCCAACCAGGCCTTACACCGCCGCCACCCGCATTTCTTGCTGACGCCCGCCATCTGCACCTCGGCGATACTGATCATCATCGTGCAGGCCACCTCGACGCCGTTCGCCACGTATTTCGGCGAGACGCGCTGGCTGCCGTGGCTGCTGGGGCCGGCCACCATTGCCTTCGCGCTGCCCATCTTCCAGGAGCGCAAGCTGATCCGCAAGCACTGGTTGGCCTTGTCGCTGGGCAGCTGCGCCGGCATCGTCGCCTCCGTGGCCGCCACCCTGCTGCTGGACCGGATATTTGGCGTGCACGGCGACATGGCGCGCAGCCTGCTGGCGCGATCCGTCTCGACGCCGTTCGCGCTGGAAGCGTCGCGCCACATGGGCGGCTCGGCCCAGCTGACGGGCATCTTCGTGGTGATGACGGGCTTGTTCGGCTTGATGCTCGGTAAACCGCTATTAAAACTGCTGCCCTTGCGCATGCGCATCGCCCGTGGCGCCCCGTATGGCGCGGCCGCGCACGGCTTTGGCCTGTCCGTGGCGCGCCGGGTCGGCACGGAAGAAGGCGCCGTGGCCAGCCTGACGATGATTTTTTCGGGCATCGTCACGGTGCTGCTGGCGCCGCTGCTGGGGCATCTGCTGGGCTAAACCGCCACGCCAGTGACGTTTATCGGGGATAATACGCCTTTCCCTCTTGCCAGCACCCGTGCCCCGATGAAATACCCTGCAGTCCTGCCTTTCAGCGACATCCTGCCCCGCTTGCATGAGTTCGATGCCATCATCGACGTGCGCAGCCCGTCCGAGTTCGCGGAAGACCATTTGCCGGGCGCTATCAACCTGCCCGTGCTGGACGACGAACAGCGCGTGCGCGTCGGCACCTTGTATAAACAGACGAGCGCCTTCGAAGCGAAGAAACTGGGCGCGGCGCTGATCGCGAAAAATATCGCGCGGCACATCGAAGACGGTTTTATCGCTCATCCCCACTCCTGGTCGCCGCTCGTCTACTGCTGGCGCGGCGGCAACCGCAGCGGCGCCATGGCGCACATCCTGGCACGCATCGGCTGGCCCGTCACGCAGCTCGACGGCGGCTACAAGGATTACCGGCGCCACGTGAATGCCGAGCTGGCCACCCTGCCCGAGCGTTTCGACTTCATCAACGTGCTGTGCGGCCCCACGGGCAGCGGCAAGAGCCGCCTGTTGCAGGTACTCGACAGGCAAGGCGCGCAAGTGATCGACCTGGAAGATCTGGCGGCCCACCGCGGCTCCGTGCTGGGCGGCTTGCCGGACGCGCACCAGCCCTCGCAAAAGGCGTTTGAAAGCGCGCTGTGGCAGCAGTTGCGCCATTTCGACCCGCAACTGCCCGTCTTCATCGAGTCCGAAAGCAAGAAAGTGGGCCGCCTGCGCGTGCCCGACGCGCTGATGGAAAAGATGCGCGCGGCCGATTGCACCGATGTGCGGCTGGACATTGGGGAGCGCGTGCAATTGCTGATGCAAGACTATGCGCATTTCGTCGGCGACCCAGCGCGCCTGAACGTGCAGCTGGCCCTGTTGACGCAGCTGCATGGCAAGGAGAAAATTGCCCACTGGCAGCAACTGGCGACCTCGGGCCACATGGCCGAGCTGGTGGAAGAGCTGCTGGTGCAGCATTACGACCCCGTCTACCGGCAATCGATCGCCCGCAACTTCAGCCGCTACGCCCAGGCGACGCCGCTGGTCTTGCCCGATATTTCAGAACATGCCTTTGAGCAAGCCGCGCGCGCATTATGTGCTATCGTCGGAGACGGAAAGCAATGAACCCAAAGACAGAATACCGGGGTCGGACCCTGAGGGTCCGACCCCAGATTTTGCGTTTGGGGTAAAAATGATCATAGCAGTACACAACATCAGCAGGAACTCCCATGTCAGATAGCGCAGTAACACCAAATACCCCCATCCGATTGACCGAATTTGCCCATGGCGGCGGCTGCGGATGCAAAATTGCGCCCGGCGTGCTGGCCGACATTTTAAAGGGCAGCGGCGGCTTTCCCCTGCCGAAAGAATTGCTGGTCGGCATAGAAACCTCGGATGACGCGGCCGTCTACCAGCTCAACGACGAGCAGGCGCTGATCGCCACGACGGATTTCTTCATGCCCATCGTCGACGACCCGTTCGACTTTGGCCGCATCGCCGCCACCAACGCCATTTCCGACGTGTACGCCATGGGCGGCACGCCCATCATGGCGCTGGCCCTGGTGGGCATGCCGATCAACAAGCTGCCGGTGGATACCATCGGCCTCATCTTGAAAGGCGGCGAAACCATCTGCGCCCAGGCCGGCATCCCCATCGCAGGCGGCCACACCATCGATTCCGTCGAACCGATCTACGGCCTGGTCGTGCTGGGCCTGGTGCACCCTTCGCAAGTGAAACGCAACGCGGGCGCGCGGGCCGGCGACAAACTGGTATTGGGCAAACCGATCGGCGTGGGCATCCTGTCGGCCGCGCTGAAGAAGAATGCACTCGACGCGGATGGCTACGCATCCTTGATCGACAACACCACCAAATTGAATACCCCGGGCAAGAAACTGGCCCTGCTCGACGGCGTGCATGCGCTGACGGACGTGACGGGCTTCGGCTTGCTGGGCCACACCCTGGAACTGGCGCGCGGCGCCAAGTTGCAGGCGCGCATCGCCATGAGCGAGGTGCCGCTGCTGCCGCAAGTGCAGCAACTGGCGCAAAACGGCAACATCACGGGTGCTTCCGGCCGCAACTGGCAGGGATATGGCGCGCAAGTGGCGCTGGCCGACAGCCTGAGCGCCATCGACAAGGCGATCCTGACGGACCCGCAAACGGCCGGTCCCCTGCTGGTGGCCTGTGCGCCGGAAGCCGTCGAGCAAGTGCTGGCGATTTTCCGCGCCGAAGGCTTTGGCGACGCCGTCGTCATCGGCGAGATGCAGGATGGCAGTACCGGGGTCTCCGTATATTAATGAACAATTTTTCTAAAGGCAGTCCCATGACCAAATTCTCCAAACTCCCCGCCATCCTGGCCACCGTCGCCGCCACCCTGGCCATCCACAGCGGCCTGGCGCAGGCACAGCAAGTGTTGCGCGTGTCCGCCATTCCCGACGAAGCGCCGACGGAATTGCAGCGCAAGTTCAAGCCGCTGGGCAGCTACCTGGAAAAAAAGCTGGGCATGAAGGTGGAATTTACGCCCGTCACCGATTACGCGGCCTCCGTGGAAGGCTTGATCAATAACAAGCTCGACATGGTCTGGTTCGGCGGTTTTACTTTCGTGCAAGCCAATGTACGCAGCGGCGGCAAGATCGTGCCACTGGTGCAGCGCGAGGAAGACACGAAGTTCCGCTCCGTGTTCGTCACCACCAGCAAGGACATCAATCAATTGTCCGACCTGAAGGGCAAGAATTTCACCTTCGGTTCGGAATCGTCGACCTCCGGCCACTTGATGCCACGCTACTACTTGCTGGCCGCCAAGATCAACCCGGACACGGACATGAAGCGCATCGCATTTTCCGGCGCGCATGACGCCACCGTGGCGGCAGTGGCCGGCGGCAAGGTCGATGCAGGCACCTTGAATATCTCCGTGTGGGAAAAACTGGTCGAAGCGAAAAAGGTCGATCCCAGCAAGGTGCGCGTGTTCTACACGACGCCTGGCTACTACGATTACAACTGGAGCGTGCGCGCCGACATGAATCCCGTCGTGCGCAAGAAGCTGACGGACGCCTTCCTGGCGCTGGACCCATCCACGCCGGAAGGCAAGGAAATCCTCGACCTGCAGCGCGCCACCAGGTTCATCCCGACCAAGGCCGAGAACTACAAGGATATCGAAGCGGCCGCGCGCGATGCGAAGCTGTTGAAGTAATTTACGCCGACGCGTTTCACCGTAGGTCGGATTAGGCCGGAGGCCGTAATCCGACAACATTGTTGGCTTCACTGTGTCGGATTACGCGGCTTCACCGCTAATCCGACCTACGTTGCCCTTGCATGGCGTAATCCGACATCGCCCCAAAAAAACCGAAACATCGCATGACATTCCAACTTCACAAGGTCTGCGTCCACCACGCGGGCGCCGCCGGCAATGCGCTGGCCCTGCGCGAGCTGGACCTGGACGTGGCCCAGGGTGAACAGATCGCCCTGATCGGCCCTTCCGGCGCCGGCAAGACCAGCTTGCTGCATACGCTGGCCTGCGCGCTGCGCCCCGAGTCCGGCACCTTGAGCGTCCTCGGCAGTTCTCCGTGGCAGATCGGCAGCACCGAACGCCACGCCTTGCGTGCGCGCCTGTTTTTGGCGCCGCAAACGCCGCCGCTGCCGCCGCGCCAGCGCGTCGTCAACGCCGTGCTGGCGGGCCGGCTGCCGCAATGGAGCTTGTGGACGGCGATGCGTTCCCTGCTGGCACCCGTCGACCCGCGCGCCGCGTGGGAGGCTTTAGGTAAATTCAATCTGCAGGACAAACTGTATGCGCGCGTCGACCGCCTGTCCGGCGGCGAACGCCAGCGCTGCGGCATGGCGCGCGCGCTGGTGTCGAATGCGCAAGCGTTCCTCGTCGACGAACCGCTGTCCGCGCTCGACCCCACGCTGGCCCTGCAAACGATCCATGTGCTGCAAGCGGAAGCGACGGCGCGCAACGCCACCCTGATCTGCAGCCTGCACCAGGTCGATATCGCGCGCGCCTGTTTTACGCGCATCGTCGCCCTGCGCGACGGCAAGATCGTCTTCGACTTGCCTGCTAGCGAGGTCAGCGACGCCATGATAGAGCAGCTGTACCGCAACAAGGCCGATCCGGCGCCGCAGTTCGAGGCAGTGGACGCGAAGCTGGACGCCGCGAGGCCGCTTTGCTGAAGAGCACCTCCCTGCCGCGCGACCCCGCCTGGCGCGGCCGCCTGACCGGCGCTGCCATCGTGCTGCTCGTGTTGTGGCCGATGCTGGTGCAGGCCGAATTCAAGCCGTGGATACTGTTCGATGCGCAAAGCCTGGCAGCCACCTGGCAATTTCTTGCCAGCTTCGTGCCGCCCGCCCACTCGCTGGAATTTCTGCAACTGGTGGCCATTTCCAGCTGGGAAACCATCGCCATGGCCACGGCCGGCATGGCGCTGGCCATGCTGGGGGCCATACCGCTGACTTTATTGGTGACGGAGCGTTTGTCGATTTCGCGCATCGGCAGCGGCACCGTTTCGCCGCTGGCCGCCGCCCTGCGCCACGCCGTGCGCGCGCTGCTGGTGCTGCTGCGCAGCGTGCCGGAACTGGTGTGGGCCTTGTTATTGGTGCGCATCGTGGGTCTGGGGCCGACGGCTGGCGTGATCGCCATTGCCCTCACGTATTGCGGCATGCTGGGCAAGGTGTATGCGGAAATCCTCGAATCGTCGGATGCGTCCGCCTGTAACGCGCTATTGCACAACGGCAGCGGCAGATTGAAGGCCCTGCTGTACGGCGCCCTGCCCGAATCGGCCGCCGAACTGGTGTCATATACGATTTACCGCTGGGAATGCGCGATCCGCGGTTCCGTCGTCATGGGCTTTGTCGGTGCGGGCGGCCTGGGCCAGCGCATGGATGAATCGATGAAGATGATGGCCGGCAATGAACTGGCCACCATGCTGCTGGTGTTCGTGCTGCTGGTGGCGGGCGCCGATGCGGTCTCGGCCATGCTGCGCCGGAGGCTGGCATGAAGGGCGACACCTCCATGCTGCCGGTTTCCCCTCCCGTGCGCTGGTCCACCTGGGCCTTGCTGGCCGGCTTGGTGCTGCTGGTCGTCGCCAGCTTCGCCACCCTGCCCCTGAAATGGGGAGAATTTTTCAGCGCCGATGCCGTGCGCACGAGCGCCGATTTCCTGCACGGCTTCGCCCCGCCCGAACTGGCGCCCGCGTTTCTCACCAAGGTCGGCATCGCCACCTTTGAAACCCTGGCCATGTCGGCCATCGGCACGGTGATTGCCGCTCTCCTGGGTGCGCTGCTGGCCCTGCCCGCCAGCGGCCGTTTCGGCCAGCTGGCGCGCAACGCCACGCGCGCGGTGCTCAACGTGCTGCGCTCGATCCCCGAACTGGTGTGGGCCTCGATCTTGCTGATCGCCGCCGGCCTGGGCCCGTTCGCGGGCACCCTGGCGCTGGCGCTGCACACGGTGGGCGTGCTGGGCCGCTTGTTTGCCGATGCGTTTGAAAACTGCCCGCCCGTGCCCGCTGCCACCTTGCGCATAAATGGCGCCCGGCCCGCCGTGGCCTTTTTGTACGCCACCTTGCCGCAATGCGGGCCGCAGATGATGTCGTATACGCTGTACCGCTGGGAAAACAATATCCGCGCCGCCGCCATCCTCGGCGTCGTCGGTGCGGGCGGCCTGGGGCAGATGCTGAAATACCATCTGTCGCTGTTCCAGATGCAGAGCGCTGCGACCGTCATCGTCGCCATGCTGCTGATGGTGGCCGCCGTCGATGGCCTCAGCTATGTGCTGCGCCGCGCCATGACCCGCTGATTTTTTCACTTTTCACAAGGAATACCCATGTCAGGCTGGTGGACCATTATCTCGACGCAAACGCCGGAACAGATGGCCGATATGACGAAAGTCAACAAGGAAACGTTTCTCGCCACCTGGGAAGCGGGCCTGTTCGGCGCAGACTGGATCGCGCAACTGTGTGAACAAGGCAAGGCGACCCAGCTGAGCTGCAACGGCTTTCCGAACCGCTACACGGCTTCGGCGGACGTCATCGCGCCCCTGCTGCTGGCGGGCATCGCCGAGGCGCAGGACGGGGAATTTCCGCAAGACAAACTCACAGGCTGGCCCGGCAGCATCACCATGCATCGGGAGCGCATCGCCGCCTGTGCGCCCGGACAGTTGCTGACCATCGAAGTGTGGGACCAATCTTAAGTCACATGCAACAAATACGGATGCGCAAGCAAGCGTTCCTGTTAGTATTGCCAAATACATCAATGACTGCTCTTATCGCATCAGGAATATTGACAATTTGAACAAGATTATCATCCGTCCCGCCACCGCCACCGACTGGCCAGCCCTGAAAACCACGCGCCTGGCCGCCCTGTTCGACGCCCCCACCGCCTTTGGCGCCAGCCACGCCAGCGCGGCAGGTTTTTCCGATGCCGACTGGCAGCAGCGCGCCATCAGCACGCCGCAGCGCACGTTTTTCCTCGCCTTTGACTGCGATCACCCCGTCGGCCTCGCCGCGCAAGTGGCGACCGGCAATGGCGAATGCCACCTGATCGCCATGTGGGTAGCGCAGCAATATCGCGGCCTGGGCGTGGCGCAAGGCTTGGTCGAGGCCGTGAAACAATGCGCCGTGAATAATGGCCACGCGCGGCTCGTGCTCGACGTGGCGCCCGAGAATGCGCGTGCGGCCGCCTTTTACCAGAAGCAGGGTTTTGTATTCCTGCCGGAATGGGAAGCGCTGGAAAGCCATCCGCATATCCAGGTGCAGAAGATGGAATGGCTGGCGGCGGCATTGATGTAAATACAAATGCGCATCGTGTAGAAAAACAGCGATCTCAAGCACTTCATTCATCCCAATTGACATTCCGTCTTAAAAGCCTGCTCCCACCTGTGTTTTTTTCTACACTCACGTTTTCATTCATGAATAGAAGGATGGGTATGCGTGCACTCAAAAAAACTGGTCTTCTGCTGTGTTTGTGCGGCGCTGCGGTACAGGCCCATGCTGATACTGATCAAGCCGTGGAGCAAGCGGGCCAGGAGGCGGCGGCATCGGTCAGCGTAAAGGGCATGCGGGACCCGGACTGGAAGCCCTACAGTGCCATGCTCAAGGGCGTCAAACGCTTCGAGGAAAAACATGCACTGGCGCCAGGCGCCGAATTGCGCCTCATCCTGGAGCCACGCCGTGCCGATGTCGACATGCACGCCATCGCGCTGCGGCTGGAAAGCGACGAGGCGGGCATGGCGATACAGCTGGGGGAAGGCAATATCTTCACCTTGCCCGTCGGGCAAGGTCCGCTGTATGAAAAGGCCGAGCTGACCGTGAACCGCAAGGCGGGGTCGGTCAGGTGGATTCCCTACATCCGCAGTGCGGCAAGCAGCGACACCATCCGCCGCCTGGGCGACCTGCGGCTGGCCTGCGAAGTGCATTGGGCCATCGACAAGGAAACCTTGCCTTTCGCCATGCGCACGGCGATGAGCGCGATGGGCGGGCCGTGCAATTTCGTGTCGCAAAAGGGCACCTACAGCTTTACCGAAGGGCGGCGCATCGCCAATGCAACAATCAGCTTCAACGGCAAAAGCGCGCCCGTGCCCTTCAGCGGCGCGTCGTTCACGCCGCCGTTACGCGAGCAGGACTGGAGCGATGACAGCGTTGTCGAGCTGACATTCGACAACAACCAAACTGCGCGGTGATTATTTCACCCGCTGCTTCTCCAGCTTGCGCGCCAAGGTGCGGCGGTGCATGCCCAGCCTTCGCGCCGTTTCCGAGATATTAAAATCCGTCTCGGCCAGCATTTCGTGGATGCGTTCCCATTCCAGGGTCTTGATGTTGGTGGCGCGGTTGCTCAGTTCGATGTCGGCGCTGCCGGCCACGTGGCCGAAGGCCGCTTCGATGTCATCGGTGTTGGACGGTTTCGCCAGGTACTGGCAAGCGCCCAGCTTGATCGCTTCGACGGCCGTGCCAATGCTGGCGTAGCCCGTCAGCACGACGATCAGCATGTCCGGGTCGTGCTGGTGCAGCATCTGCACGCAGGCCAGGCCGGAGGTATTGCCATTGAGTTTCAAATCGACCACGGCGTAGTCGGGGCAATGCTGTTCCAGCAAGGCGCTCGCTTCGTCGAAATTGGTGGCCAGGATGACCTGGTAGCCGCGCCGCTCGAACGAGCGGCCCAGGGTGCGGGCAAACGCGGCGTCGTCTTCGATGATCAGTAACAGACGGTCATCCTGCATGGTGGTCGCTTTCTCTTTCCAGTTTGATGGCCGCCAGCGGCAGGGCCAGGTGCACCACCGCCCCGCCCTGCACCCGGTTGCGCGCAGTCACCGTACCACCTAAAGTACGCGCGACATTCACCACCAGGAACAGGCCCAGGCCGCCACCGGGCTTACCCTTGCTGCTTTGATACGGCTTGCCCAGGTGCGTCAGCATCGACGGCTCGAAACCGGGCCCGGCATCGGTAATGACCAGGTGCAAGGCGTCCGCTTCGCGCGTCGCTTCGAAACGCAGCCAGTCGGGCGACGCTTCCAGCGCATTGTCGAGCACATTGCAAATGGTTTGTTTCAGGGTCGAATCGAAGACGACGGGCACGTCGTGCTCGATGCGGTTATCGTACTCGAAACTCTGGATCGGGCGGCTGCTGCGCCACTCATCGACCAGGTCGTTGAGGAAGGTGTTGATCGTCGTCTTCACGGACGATTCGCCGCGCGCCTCGCCCGCCGACAACAAAATGCCACTGACGATGCTCTTGCAGCGCCGCAACTGCGCCTGCATTTCCGTGATTTCTTCCAGCAATTCGCTGTTCTTGCTCAATTCCGGCATGCGGCGCCAGTCGCCGAGGATGACGGACAGCGTCGCCAGCGGCGTGCCCAGCTCGTGCGCCGCGCCCGAGGCAAGCAAGCCCATGCGGATGATGTGCTCTTCTTCCGCCGCGCGCTGGCGCAAATCCGCCACCTTGGCGTCGCCGGCGCGCTGGTTGCGGTTGATCCGCGTGATGAATACCACCAGCAAGGCGGCGTTCAGGATAAAACAGATCAGCAAGCCCTGCACGTACAGGCTGGCAAAGCCCCGCTCGGGGTCGATCGGCAGAATCAAGGGGCCGGGCAGCAAGGCCAGGCCAGCCAGGCACAGGCTGGTAATGGCCACCATGATCCAGGTCGACCACACTTCCAGCAGCACGGCGCTGAGGATGACTTGCAATAAGTACAGGAAGGCAAACGGGTTGCTGATGCCGCCGCTCAGGTAGAGCTGGGCCGTCAGCACGGTGACGTCGACCAGCAAGGCGAGGAACAGGGCCGTGTTGGAAACGGGCTGGCGTTCGTGCCAGCGCAAGAGGCTGGCCAGGTTGAAAGCGATGAGGCAGGACAGCACTTCGAGCATGTAGGGCACGGGCAAGGCGATGCCCATTCCCACGCCCACGCCGAAGATGGTGCTGATCTGGCCGATCACGGCCAGCCAGCGCAGCTGGATCAGCAGCTTCATGTTCTGGTGGCCGGCCGGATGTTCCATCTCGGCCGCCACCGCACCGCGCTCTAAGACTTCGCGGTTGGGCAGGATCTCAATCCTGCCCGGCATGGTCGCTTTCCTGGCGCTGGGCGCCACGGGCGCGGCGGCGCTTGTCTTCGCGCACGATCCACCATGTGATGCCGGCCACCATCAGGGCCAGCGCAAACCAGGTCAGCGCGTACACCAGGTGGCTGTTGGGGAACGAGATCACGGTCAGGCCGCCGACAGGCGCATCAACGGCCGTTTCCGATTTGGCCTTCGCATCGACAAAGTATGGCGCCACGTTGGTGAGCATGTGCGAGCCGGCGATGGCGGCCACGTCGCGCGAATACCAGTGCTGCGTGGCAGGACTGTTTTCGCGCAGGAAACCGCCGCCCGTCTCGCTGATGCGCAGCAAGCCGTCGACGCTGACGATGCCGGCCGGTGTGCTGGCGGCGATGCTGGCGCGTTTCGGCACGAAGCCGCGGTTGACCAGCACGGTGCTGCCATCGGCCAGGCGCAAGGGCGTCACCAGCCAGTAACCGCTGCCCAGTGCCGTCGTTGCCTGCACCAGGGTATTGAAAATGGGGAGATAGGTACCGGAGAGTCGCACGTGGCGGTATTCATCCGTTTGTGGCGTAATGCTGGCCCAGGCTGCAGGTCCAGGGGCGTCCGTTGCGGGCGCATGTACGCGTTGTTCGACGCGCTCGATCAGGTCAAGCTTCCAGAACAGGCGCTTGACTTGCCAGGTGCCCAGGGCACAGAAACCGGCAAAAACGATCCCCGCGAGTATGGCTAGCGCAATTTTTGAATAGTGCACAGCCATGCCGCGTGGGCCTGGCGCAGCATCTTGCGATGCGGCGCCAGGGGCGCGCCCGGTGTTGCTTGGGCGCGGTTGACTCATCATGGAGCCGTTTTCGTATGCATGTACTCAGGCATCAGATCCGGCATCATGTTGTGGTTCATGTGGTACATGACCCACAGGGAACCGGCCATGGCAATGCCCACGATCATGATCGTGAAGATCAGCGCCATCATGTTCCAGCCGCCTTCGGACTTGGTGTTCATGTGCAGGAAGTACACCATGTGCACCACCACTTGAACCGCCGCGAACGCCAGCAGGACCAGGCCCATGGTGCCCGAGTTGGTGATGACTTTCGCCATCACCAGCCAGAAAGGAATGGCCGTCAGGATCACCGACAGAATGAAGCCGATGGTGTAGCTTTTCAGGCTGCCATGATCGTGATTGTCATGGTGGTGGCTATCGCCGTGTGTGTGGTGGTCGCTCATGGCAGCACTCCCATCAGGTAGACAAAGGTGAAGACGCCGATCCAGATGACGTCCAGGAAATGCCAGAACAGCGACAAACACATCATGCGACGGCCGTTTTCCGGGGTCAGACCATGCTTGTTCAACTGGAACATCAGGGTCACGAGCCAGATCACGCCGAACGTCACGTGCAAGCCGTGGGTACCGACCAGGGCGAAGAACGACGACAGGAACGCGCTGCGCTGCGGACCGGCGCCTTCGTGGATCAGATGAATGAATTCATACATTTCCAGCGACAGGAAGGCCAGGCCGAACAGGCCCGTGATGCCCAGCCAGACCAGGGTGCTGCGCAATTGCTTGCGCTGCATGGCCAGCATGGCGAAACCGTAAGTGATCGACGACAGCAGCAGCATGGCCGTGTTGACGGCCACCAGCGGCAGGTCGAACAGCGCGGCGCCCGTCGGGCCGTCCGCGTAGTTGCGGCCCACCACGGCGTACGTAGCGAACAGACAGGCGAAGATCAGGCAATCGCTCATCAGGTAGAGCCAGAAACCCAGCAAGCTGCCGTTTTCCGGGTGGTGCTCGCGCACAAAGTAGCTGCGCGTGCTTGGTGCGGCGCCAGCGGCGCCGGTGTTATGGGCGATGGTATCAGACATGGCTGCTCAGCAATTTAGTATACGCGTCTTCGGTACGGACCACTTCTTCCGCAGGAATGTAGTAATCGCGCTTGTAGTTAAAGGTATGGACGATGATGGTAATCATCATGATCACGAAGCCGATGCTGGCGACGAGCCACATTTGCCAGATCAGGCCAAAACCAACCAGTGCGGACAGTGCGGCGATCACGAAACCAGCCCAGGTGTTCTTCGGCATGTGGATCTTCGTGAAACCGGACGTCGGACGCTGGTAACCGTGTTTCTTCATGTCAGTCCATGCATCGAGTTCGTGCACTTGTGGCGTGAAGGCGAAATTATAGTCTGGCGGAGGCGACGACGTCGACCATTCCAGCGTACGGCCACCCCATGGGTCACCGGTCACGTCGCGCAGGGCGTGACGGTTGCGGTAGCTGACATAGAACTGGATCAGCATGGAAGCGATACCGAGCGCGATCGAGACGGCGCCAAACCAGGCGATGATGGTCCAGATTTGCAAGGATGGATCTTCAAAGTGGTTGACACGACGGGTCACGCCCATCAGGCCCAGCACGTACAGCGGCATGAAGGCCAGGTAGAAGCCGACGAACCAGAACCAGAACGAGCACTTGCCCCAGAACGCGTCGAGCTTGTAGCCGAAAGCTTTCGGGTACCAGTAGTTGATCGCAGCGAACACACCGAAGACCACGCCGCCGATAATCACGTTATGGAAGTGGGCGATCAGGAACAGGCTGTTGTGCAGCACGAAGTCCGCTGGTGGTACGGCCAGCAATACGCCGGTCATGCCGCCGATGGTGAAGGTGACCATGAAGCCGATCGTCCACAGCATAGGCAGTTCAAAGCGGATACGGCCGCGGTACATGGTAAACAGCCAGTTGAAGATCTTCGCGCCCGTCGGGATCGAGATGATCATCGTCGTGATGCCGAAGAAGGAGTTGACGCTGGCGCCCGAACCCATGGTGAAGAAGTGATGCAGCCAGACCAGGTACGACAAAATCATGATGACGCAGGTGGCGTACACCATCGAGGCGTAACCGAACAGACGCTTGCTGCTGAACGTGGCGACGACTTCCGAGAACACGCCGAACAGTGGCAGAATCAGAATGTAGACTTCTGGGTGACCCCAGATCCAGATCAGGTTGACGTACATCATGGCGTTGCCGCCCAGTTCCGTCGTGAAGAAGTTAAAGCCTGCAACGCGGTCCAGCGACAGCATGGCCAGCACAGCCGTCAGCACCGGGAAGGCGGCGACGATCAGGATGTTGGTGCACAGTGCGGTCCAGGTAAAGACGGGCATTTTCATCCAGGTCATGCCTGGCGCGCGCATCTTGACGATGGTGGCGATCAGGTTGACACCGGACAAGAGCGTCCCGACCCCGGCAATCTGCAAGGACCAGATGTAATAGTCTACCCCCACGTCCGGACTGCCGACGATGCCCGACAGCGGCGGATAGGCCAGCCAGCCCGTGCGGGCGAATTCGCCGACGAACAGCGAAGCCATGACCAGGGCGGCGCCCATGGTGGTCATCCAGAAGCTGAAGTTGTTGAGGAATGGGAAAGCCACGTCGCGCGCGCCGATTTGCAGCGGCACCACGTAGTTCATCAGACCCGTCACGAAAGGCATTGCGACGAAGAAGATCATGATCACGCCGTGGGCGGTGAAGATCTGGTCGTAGTGATGCGGTGGCAGGAAGCCGGCATTGTCGCCAAAGGCGATCGCCTGCTGGGTACGCATCATCAGCGCGTCGGCAAAGCCGCGCAGCAGCATGACCAGGCCCAGGATCATGTACATGATACCGATTTTTTTATGGTCGATACTGGTGATCCAGTCGCGCCACAGGGGACCCCAGAGGCGGAAATACGTCAGTGCCGCAACGAGTGCGATACCGCCCAGGGCAACCATCGCAAAGGTCGCCAGCAGGATAGGTTCGTGAAATGGAATTGCATCCCAAGTCAGACGGCCGAAGATAAGCTTCGTCAGATCAATATGGTCTAGCATTGTTACTCTCAGAGAAAAAAGGGAGGCGCCAGGCAAGCGGCGCCAGTATCTGCAGCGCAATGCGCTGCGGGATTCATGCAGTTGTTACTTGGCTTGAACGCCCTTTTCAACCACTGCAACGCTAGCAACTGCTGGCGTGACAAGCGCTACCGGGCTTTTTGCCATCGACAATTTGTATGGCTCGACCGGCGTCACGCACAGCGCGTCGGAAACGATGGTGCGGTTCAGAATTGCCTTGTACAGATCGCTAGGTACGGCGCTGTAGCGGCGCACCGGGTCGCGTTCGCTAGGCTGGGCCAGCGACAGGTAGTCGTCGCGGTTCAGCGCGCCGCCACCGGCACGTGCCGATTCCACCCATTTGTCAAAGTCCGCATCATTGACGCCATGGAACTTGAAGCGCATGCCCGAGAAACCGGCACCGCTGTAGTTGGCGGAGAAGCCCTTGTAGACACCAGGCTTGTTGATGACGGCATTCAACTGCGTTTCCATGCCCGGCATGGCGTAGATCTGACCTGCCAGTGCGGGGATGAAGAACGAGTTCATGACGGACGAGGCGGTGATCTTGAAGCGGATCGGACGATCGACGGGCGCGTACAGTTCATTCACGGAAGCGATGCCTTGCTCCGGGTAGATGAACAGCCATTTCCAGTCCAGCGCCACGACTTCGACGATCATCGGCTTGTGGCTGGCAGGAATCGGGCGGTTGGCGTCGATACGGCTCAATGGGCGATATGGATCGAGGGTGTGGGTGCTGATCCAGGTCAGCAGGCCCAGCACGATGATGATCAGCAGGGGCGCGCCCCAGATAATCAGCTCGAGGCGAGTCGAGTGGTCCCAGTCCGGCTCGTATTTGGCCGCGGTATTGTTTTTTCTATAGCGCCATGCAAACAGCAGGGTCAGAGCGATTACCGGAACGATAATCAACAGCATCAGCAATGTCGAGATGACAATCAGATTGCCTTGCTGAACTGCGATGTCACCGGACGCATTCAGTACAACCGTATTGCAACCAGCCAACAATGCGAGAGGTAAGAGTAGCAGTCCGCGACGAACTTTTAATGAAAACATACAGGAAAGTCCAGTACAGGGGATGAAGATATGGTACTGTATTCTCACTGGAGCGCGTTGGCAATTGGACGTTTTGTCCTACCCCTTGCTCGGACTTTCACTGCGTAGGCGCGGAGTTTTCCTACGACTACCTGATGAATAGTCCTACTCCGGGCGTGAGACACCCGGAGTATGTTACGCGTTGGCCGAACTCGAAACTATATTGGAGACGATCATCATGTCCAGCACGCGCACACACAGCGGGGATGTACCCGCCGACTTTTCCCCCCACTCCCTGCGCGACGCAAGCGGGGCCGGCACGGTCGAATCGCATATCGACCCCGGTGAGATCGCCGTCGGCGTGATCATCGGCCGCGCTTCCGAATACTTTGACTTCTTTGTCTACGCCATCGCCTCGGTGCTGGTGTTTCCGCGCGTCTTCTTCCCATTCGAAGAACGCCTGGAGGGCACATTATATGCCTTCCTGATCTTCTCGTTTGCCTTCATCGCCCGCCCGTTCGGTACCGTGATCTTCATGGAAATCCAGCGCCGCATGGGACGCAGCGCCAAGCTGACGATCGCCCTCTTCCTGCTGGGCGTGTCGACGGCCGGCATCGCCTTCCTGCCGACCTACGCGCACCTGGGCTTTGCCGCCATCATCTGGTTGTCCGTGCTGCGCATCGGCCAGGGCGTGGCGCTGGGCGGTTCGTGGGATGGCTTGCCATCGCTGCTGGCCCTGAACGCCCCGGAAAACAAGCGCGGCTGGTACGCCATGCTGGGCCAGCTGGGCGCGCCCTTCGGCTTCCTGCTTGCCGCCGGCCTGTTCTGGTACATGCTGACCAGCCTGACGGATGAAGAGTTCCTCGACTGGGGCTGGCGCTATCCTTTCTATGTGGCCTTCGCCATCAACGTGGTGGCCCTGTTTGCCCGCTTGCGCCTGGTGTCGACGAATGAATATGCGCGCCTGCTGGACGAACGCGAGCTGCAACCGGTCAGCGTATTTGAAATGGGCCGCGGCCAGGGTCGCAACGTGCTGATCGGCGCCCTCGCCGCACTGGCCAGCTACGCCCTGTTCCACCTGGTCACCGTGTTCCCGCTGTCCTGGATTTCCGTCTACCAGACGCGTTCCGCTTCGGACTTCCTGCAAGTGCAGATGCTGGGCGCCGTGCTGGCTGCCGTCGGCGTGGTGATTTCCGGCTTGCTGGCCGATAAAGTGGGCCGCCGTACCACCCTGGGCGTGCTGGCCGTGCTGATCGCCATCTTCAGCGCCTTCGTGCCGACCCTGATGGGCGGCGGCAATGCGGGCCAGGACGTGTTCATCCTCGTGGGCTTCAGCCTGCTGGGCTTGTCCTACGGCCAGGCAGCCGGCGCCGTGACGGCCAACTTCCCTGCCCGCTTCCGCTACACGGGCGCGGCCCTGACGTCCGACCTGGCCTGGCTGGTGGGCGCCGGCTTCGCTCCGCTGGTGGCGCTGGGCCTGTCAGCCAACTTCGGCCTCGCCTATGTCAGCTTCTACCTGCTGTCGGGCGCCGTCGCCTCGCTGGCTGCCCTGAGCCTGAACCGGGCGCTGGAAATCCGCGACTGACATATATATATATATATACAGCGCAGCGCGCGCAGCATTGAAAAAACGCCGGCACCGTCCGGCGTTTTTTCGTAGGTCGGCTTAGCCCGCAGGGCGTAAGCCGACAGGCGCCGCAACGAAGATTGTCAGATTACGCTGCACTAATCTGACCTACGCACGGCCCGACTCACTGTATCGCCAGTTGCCGCCCGCCGTGCCCTCCTTCTTAGGCAAGTCCAGCAGCAGCACGCCATTCTGCTTGTCCTCCTGCATGGGCTGGCTTGCACATGGCGACGTTTACAGGACGCCACCACCACCTGCATCTTGGGATGCGAACAGCCAATCTCTTTGATCTGTCTCAATCGTAAAAAGCTTGATTTTCCTTAAATTTTATCTGTGTGCTATCGCGCTTTGCAGCGTCTTGCAAGTCGGCAATTGAGCGCAAGGCTGTTATGCTAGCGCACGCTTTGTTTGAGCTTCAGAAAACTTGCATTTCAATTAAAATTGTTTTTTCGCGACAGCCTACCACGGACATGATGAATACCAAGACCCCGATCGATTCCTTCAGCTTTCGCCGCATCCTCGCCCGAAACGTGACCTTGCCGCTGGTCATCGGGGTCGTCACCGCCCTCGTGTTTGTCGGCCTGATCGCCTACCTGCTCTCGGCCCTGCGCTCGGTCGAGCATTCGGAACGGGTGATCGGCAATGCGAATGAAGTCATGAAGCTGTCGGTCGACCTGGAAACGGGCATGCGCGGCTACCTGCTGACGGGCGACGAAACGTTTTTGGCGCCGTATAAATCGGGCAAGGCCAAGATCGCCGTGGAAATGACGACCCTGCTGGACCTCGTGTCCGACAGTCCCATCCAGACGGACCGCCTGCGCCGCATCCGCGCGCTGCAAAACCAGTGGATGGAGTATGCGGAAGGCGTGATCGCCCAGCGCCGCAGCAACCAGGAATTCCTTGCGCGCGTGCGCCAAGGTGAAGGCAAGCAGGAATTCGATGAAATCCGCCGCGAATTCCTCGCCTTCCTGTCCATGGAACAACGGCTGCGCCAGGAACGGTCCGACACGGCCGAGGGCCGTACCATACTGGCCGTGGTGGTGTTCCTGATCCTCAGCCTGGGCATGTCCGGCTTGCTGGCCTACCTGGGCCGGCGCGAACTGCTGCGCCTGTCCGACATCTACAACGATGCGCTCGAGCAGCGCGGCAAGGACAACGAGGTGCTGCAGGAGCAAGCCTGGCTGCGCACGGGACAGACGGAGCTGGCGGCCCATACGAGTGGCCAGCTGGGCCTGCCGCAACTGGGACGGCACGTGCTCGACTTCCTGGCCCACCGCCTCGACGTGGCCGTCGCCACCCTGTACGTCGTCGACGAGGATGGCAGCCTGCGCCGCACGGCCGTGTACGGCTTCAATGAACAGGGCGTGAAAGAAAAACAGGTCTTCAAGCTGGGCGAAGGCCTGGTGGGCGAGACCGCACGCGAAAAACGCCTCAAGCATGTGCGGCAAGTACCCGACAATTATCTGACCGTGACTTCGAGCCTGGGCAGCGGCGCGCCGCTGGAACTGGTCCTGGCACCCGTCAACAATGAAGGCGTCGTCAACGGCGTCATCGAACTGGGCTTTACGCATCCCGTCAGCGCCCGCACCAAGGAATGGCTGGACCTGATTGCAGCCAATATCGGCACGTCGCTGGAAGCGGCCCTGTACCGCCAGCGCCTGCAAAATGTGCTGGAAGAAACCCAGCAACTGAATGAAGAGCTGGAAGTGCAGCAGGAAGAATTGCGCACGGCCAATGAAGAGCTGGGCGAGCAGTCGCGCGTGCTGGAACAGTCGCAAGCCCACCTGGAAGAGCAAAAAGCGGCGCTGGAGCAGTCGAACCAACAGCTGGCCGTGCAGGCGCTGTCGCTGGACCAGAAGAACATGGCCATCGGCCAGGCGCACGCCCAGCTGGAAGCCCGCGCGGAAGAGCTGCAGCGTGCCAGCCGCTACAAATCCGAATTCCTGGCGAACATGTCGCACGAGCTGCGCACGCCGTTGAACAGCTCGCTGATCCTGTCCAAGCTGCTGTCGGACAATAGCAGCGGCAACCTGACGGCCGAGCAAGTGACGTTTGCGCAAACCATTTATTCGGCCGGCAATGATTTGTTGACCCTCATCAACGATATCCTCGACATTTCCAAGGTCGAGGCGGGCAAGCTGGAATTGACGCCGGAAGCCGTGCCCTTCGACGAGCTGCTCAGCAGCATGAAGATGCTGTTCGGCGCCCAGGCGCAGCAAAAGAAACTGGCGTTGAATATCAGCGTGGCGCCGGACGCACCGCCGTCCTTCGTCAGCGACCGCCAGCGCCTCGAGCAAATCTTGAAAAACCTGCTGTCGAACGCCATCAAATTCACCGATACGGGCACCGTGTCCCTGCACGTGAGCACCGATGCGGCGGGCCAGGTGCGCTTCCAGGTGCAAGATACCGGCATCGGCATCGCCGACGAGCAGCAGCAAAAGGTGTTCGACGCCTTCCACCAGGCCGACGGCACCACCAGCCGCCGCTATGGCGGCACGGGCCTGGGCCTGTCGATTTCGCGCGATCTGGCCGCCTTGCTGGGCGGCAGCATCGAGCTGGCCAGCACGCCAGGCCAGGGCAGCACGTTTACCCTGGTGCTGCCGGCCGTCATGCCGGAACGCGCCGTGGAAGCGGCAAGCGTGCCCGTCGCCGCGCCGCAGGTGCCCGCAAAAATCGCCGCCGTGCCCAAGGCGGCGCCAGCCGCCAAGCCCGTGCCGCTGCCCACCTTCCAGGATGACCGGAACAGCGCGCCCCCAGGCAAGACGGGCCAGCGTTCCGTGCTGGTGATCGAGGATGAGCCGTCGTTTGCCGGCATCCTGTTCGACCTCGCGCATGAAATGCAATACCGCTGCCTGGTGGCGCACGGCGCCGACGAAGGCTTGCGCCTGGCGCAAGAGTTCCTGCCCGACGCCATCCTGCTCGACATGGGCTTGCCGGACCGCCCGGGCTTGCTGGTCTTGCAGCAATTGAAGGAAAACCCGCTGACGCGCCACATTCCCGTGCACATTGTCTCTGGCAATGACCAGATGCAGGAAGCCATGCAGCTGGGCGCCATCGGCTATGCCACCAAGCCGCGCACGCGCGATCAACTGAAGGAAGTGTTCCGCAAGCTCGAATCGAAATTCACGCAAAAGATGAAGCGCATCCTGCTGGTTGAAGATGACGAACGCCAGCGCGAAAGCGTGGTGCACCTGATCAGCGACGACGACGTGGAAATCACGGCCGTGGCGCTGGGCGAGCAGGCTTTGGCCCTGCTGAAGACGCAGATTTTCGACTGCATGATCATCGACTTGAAGCTGCCCGATATCCAGGGCAACGAATTGCTCGAACGCATGGAACATGAAGAACTGTGCTCGTTCCCGCCCGTCATCGTCTACACGGGCCGCAACCTGAGCCGCGAGGAAGAGGCGGACCTGATGAAATACTCGCGCTCGATCATCATCAAGGGCGCCCGCTCGCCCGAACGCCTGCTCGACGAAGTGACCTTGTTCCTGCACAAGGTGGAGTCGGAACTGTCGAGCGAGCGCCAGGGCATGCTGCAGCAGGTGCGCAGCCGCGAACGCGTGTTTGAAGGCCGCAAGATTTTGCTGGTGGACGACGACGTGCGCAATATCTTTGCGCTGACGAATGCGCTGGAACAGAAAGGCGTGGTGGTGGAAATCGGCCGCAACGGCTTCGAAGCCATCAGCAAGCTCAACAGCGTGGAGGATATCGACCTGGTCTTGATGGACGTCATGATGCCGGGCATGGATGGCCTGGAAGCGACGCGCTTGATCCGCGCCGATGGCCGCTACAACAAGCTGCCCATCATCGCCATTACCGCCAAGGCCATGAAAAATGACCAGGAAGAATGCCTGCAGGCGGGCGCGTCCGATTACCTGGCCAAGCCGATCGACCTGGACCGTTTGTATTCGCTGCTGCGCGTATGGATGCCGAAGATGGAACGCATGTGATGTCCCTGCGCACCACGGACGCGCAACTGCATGCGCTGATGGACGCGATCTGTCAGCGCTACAGCTATGATTTTCGCGACTACTCGTTACCCTCGCAGCGCCGGCGCCTGAACCAGGCGCTGGAGCGCTTGCATTGCGCCGACCTGCCCGCCCTGCAGCAACTGGTGCTGGACGACCCGGCCGCCTTTGGCAAGCTGCTGCAGATTTTGACCGTACCGGTCACGCAAATGTTCCGCGACCCGGCGTTTTTCCGCGCCTTGCGCGAACACGTGGTGCCCGTGCTGAAAACCTATCCGTCGCCGACGCTCTGGGTGGCCGGCTGCTGCACGGGCGAAGAGGCGCTGTCGCTGGCCATCGTGCTGCACGAGGAAGGCTTGCTTGAGCGCAGCACGATTTACGCCACCGACATCAACCCGCAAGCGCTGGCCACGGCCGCGCGCGGCGTGTATCCGCTGCACCGCATGGCTGACTACGGCGACAATTACCTGGCCGCAGGCGGCCTGGGCCAGCTGGGCGAGTACTACACGGTCGAGCATGCCACCGCGCATTTCCAGCAACGCCTGCTCGACCGGATCAACTTTGCCGACCACAGCCTGTCCACGGACAGCGTCTTTATTGAAACGCAATTGATTTTGTGCCGTAACGTACTGATTTACTTCAATAAAACCTTGCAGGAACGGGCCCTGGGCCTGTTCCACGACTCGCTGTGCCACCGGGGTTTCCTGGGCCTGGGCAGCAAGGAAAGCACGCATTTCACCCGCTTTGCCGCCGACTTCGAGCCATTGCCGGGTGCCGAAAAGCTCTACCGCAAGCGTGCGCCGTCGCACGCCGCTTCCCATTACGCTGGACGGCACATGCCAGGAATGAAACATGATGAATGAAACAAGCACCAAACTGCTGATCGTCGACGATTTGCCGGAAAACTTGCGCGCGCTCAATGCGCTGATCCGCGAGAGCGACCGCAGCGTCTACCAGGCCTCCTCGGGCGAAGAAGCGCTGGCATTGCTGCTGGAACACGATTTCGCGCTGGCCATCCTCGACGTGCAAATGCCGGAAATGGATGGTTTTGAGCTGGCGCAATTGATGCGCGGTACGGAAAAGACGCGTCACATCCCCATCGTCTTCGTCACGGCGGCCGGCAAGGAAATGAATTTCGCCTTCCAGGGCTATGAAAGCGGCGCCGTCGACTTCCTGCACAAGCCGCTCGATATCAATGCCGTGCAAAGCAAGGTCAACGTCTTCGTCGCCCTGCACCAGCAGCGCAGCGAGACGCGGCGCCAGGTGCAGGCGCTGGAACACAGCCGCCAGCAGCAGGAAGCGTTATTGAAAGAATTACGTGCCACCCAGGCGGAGCTGCAGCGCTCGCTGCGCCTGCGCGACGAATTCATGTCCATGGTGGCGCACGAACTGCGCACGCCCTTGAACACGCTGTTCCTGGAAACGCAGATGCGCACCGTCAACCTGGAGCGGGGCAACCTGGCCGCCTTCGAACCGGACAAGCTGAACAAGATGGTGGCGCGCGACGGGCGGCAAATCCGCAGCATGGTGCGCCTGATCGACGACATGCTCGATGTGTCGCGCATCACCAGCGGCAAGCTGTCGATCCGCCGCGAAGCCGTCGACCTGACCAGCCTGGTGCGCCGGGTGGCGGACGACCTGGCACCGTATGCGGCTACGACGGGCAGCGTGCTGGAAGTAATGGCCTTCGAGCCGATCCAGGGCTTCTGGGATGCCTTCCGCGTCGAGCAGATCGTTGTCAACCTGATCAGCAATGCCGTGCGCTACGGCCAGGGCCAGCCCGTGGAAATCAGCCTGGCGCACACGCAGAACAGCGCCGTCATCGAAGTGCGCGACCATGGCATTGGCATCAATGCGCGCGATCAGGAACGCATCTTCGACGCTTTCGAGCGCGTCATGCACCAGGACCGCACGGGCGGCCTGGGCCTGGGACTGTTCATCACCAAGCAGCTGGTCGATGCGCATGGCGGCGCCATCACCCTGCAAAGCCAGCCCGGCAATGGCGCCCTGTTCAGCGTCACCCTGCCCCTGGCCGGCAGCTGAGGCCGGCATGAGCAGCACACCTGCCCCCCGCAGCCAGGCCGGCACCAGCGGCGTGGCCTTTTTGCTGCAACTGGAACGCCGGCTCCGGCTGCTGCAAGACACGGGCGAAATCCTCTCGCTGTCGGCGCAGCTGCTGGGCCAGCGCCTGGGCGCACAGCAAGTGGCCTGTTTCGATATCGACCAGACCCTGCAATGCTCCACCCTGCAGCATGCGTGGAGCGATGGCCTGGCGCCCGGTGCCGCCGGCGAATATTTCCTTGGCGACTATGCCGCCCGCCTGGCCGATGCGCTGGCCGCGGGCCAGGCGCTGGCCGTCAGCGATGTGGCCAGCGACCCGCGCACGGCAACGCCGGCCGCGCTGGCCACGTTTGCGCGCCTGGGCATCCGTGCCTTCCTGAACATTCCCATCGCCAAGGAGGGCCGGTTGGGCGCCCTGTTCGTCGTGCACAGCCGCGCGGCGCGCCTGTGGCATGCGGACGAGATCGAACTGGCGGTGCAAGTGTCGGAACGGGTCTGGTCGACCATCTTGCGGGCGCAGGCGGAATCGCGCTTGCGCGCGCTCAGTGCCAGCATGGAAATGCAGGTGGCCGAGCGCACGCGCGAATTTGGCCGCACCTGGAACGTCAGCCCCGATTTGCTGGGCGTGCTCAACCTCGACGGCTATTTCGAGCACTCGAACCCCGCCTGGCAAGCCACGCTGGGCTGGTCGGTGGAGGAAATCCGCACGACGCGCTTTCTGGAACTGGTCCACCCGGACGATTTGCCGCGCACCCATGCGGCCTGGGAGGCGGCCAACCAGGGCCAGCCGGCGCTGCGCTTCGAAAACCGTTACCGCCACAAGCTGGGCGGCTGGCACTGGCTGTCGTGGGTGGCCGTGCCCGAGGGCGAGAAGGTGTATTGCAGCGCGCGTGACATCACCGTGGAAAAGAAGCTGGAAGCGGACCTGGCCGCGCGCAACAGCGAGCGCGAGCGGCTGTGGCGCAGCGCGCAAGACCTGATGGTGGCCATCGATGCCGATGGCTGCTTTGCCGCCGTCAACCCGGCCTCGGCCGCCATCCTGGGCTGGCTGCCCGAGGAAATGCTGGGCCGCAGCCTGTTCGACTTCGTGCTGCCCGAGGATGCCGCCGCCACGCGCCTGGCGCTGGCGCACGTGACGCAGGAAGCCATGCCCAGCTTTGAAAACCGCTACCGGCACCGCGAGGGCGGCCACCGCTGGCTGTCGTGGGTAGCGGCGCCCGAAGGCGACCTGGTGTTTGCCACCGGGCGCCATGTCACGCTGGAAAAGGAAGCGCAAAGCACCTTGCGCAGCATGCAGGAATCGTTGCGCCACAGCGAGATGGCCCTGCTGCAATCGCAAAAACTCGAAGCGCTGGGCAAGCTGACGGGCGGCGTGGCCCATGATTTCAATAACGTGCTGCAAATTATCTCGGGCAATCTGCAACTGCTGCAAATGACCCTGGACGACGACCCGCTGGCCGCCAAACGCATCGCCAGCGCCTCGGACGCCGTGGAACGGGGCGCCAAGCTGTCGGCCCAGCTGCTGGCTTTTGCGCGGCGTCAACCATTGAAACCGCTGGTGACGGACCTGGCGCAACTGCTGCGTTCGACGGAAGAGCTGCTGCGGCGCGCCACGGGCGAAAGCATCGAAACACGTTTGCTGCTGGCCGACGACTGCTGGCGCGCCCTGGTCGACCCGCACCAGCTGGAAAACGTCATCCTCAACCTGGCCATCAACGCGCGCGACGCGATGGATGGCCAGGGCCAGTTGACCATCGAACTGGGCAACAGCGTGCTGGACAGCGACTATGCGGCGCGCCATGCGGACGTGGCGCCCGGCGATTACGTGCAGCTGACCGTCTCGGATACAGGCACGGGCATTCCCGCCGACTTGCTGGACAAGATTTTCGAACCGTTCTTCACGACGAAGAAGGAAGGCGAAGGCACGGGCCTGGGTTTGAGCATGGCGTACGGCTTCCTGCGCCAGAGCGGCGGCCACCTGACGGTGGACAGCGTGCCCGGCCATGGCAGCACCTTCCGCATCTACCTGCCGCGCTCGCTCGAAGCGGAAACGGAATTGCCGCTGCAATTGAGCGGCCCCGTTCTCGGTGGCAAGGAAACCATACTCGTCGTGGAAGACGACGTGCAGGTGCAGACGACGGTGGTGGACATGTTGCGCGGCCTCGGCTATGGCGTGCTGCGCGCCAGCGATGGCGAAAGCGCGCTGGCCATCGTCGGCAGCGGCGTCCCCATCGATTTGCTGTTTACGGACGTGGTGATGCCTGGCAAGGTCGCCAGCACGGAACTGGCGCGCCAGGCCCGGTTGCTGCTGCCGCATCTGGCCGTGCTGTTTACCTCGGGCTACACGCAGGACGCCATCATGCAGGGCGGCCGCCTGGAGCCGGGCGTCGAGTTGTTGAGCAAGCCGTACCGGCGCGAAGACCTGGCGCGGCGCATCCGCCACCTGCTGGCCAACGGCCGCCACGTGACTGCCCTGCACCAGTACCGCGCGCAACTGGCGCCGCAGCCGCTCACGCCGGCGCTGCCGGGGGCGCGGACGGGTGTGCGGCCAGGTATGCGCACATCTTGCTGGTGGAAGACAATGCGGATGCGCGCGCCATGACGAGCGAACTGCTGGCCATGCTGGGACACACGGTGCTGGCCGTGGGCACGGCCGAGGCAGCATTGCCCCTGCTGGGCACACCGGGACTGGAACTGCTGCTGACCGATATCAGCCTGCCGCACATGTCGGGCGTCGAGCTGGCCGAGCTGGCGGCGCGCGACTATCCACAACTGGAAGTGGTTTTTTCCACGGGCCATGCACCGGCCAATTCCGGCGTACTGGACCCGGCCGCACGCTTCCTCGTCAAACCATTTACCGTCGAGCAATTGCAGCACGCCTTGCTGCCGCCGGCTTAGCGCTTAGTAAACGTCGAGCCGGCGCGCCTTCAGTGCGCCGGCCAGCTCTTCCAGGCCAAACGGTTTGCGCAGGAAGCGCGCGCTGGCGTCCTGCATCAGGCTGGCTCCCCAGTCGTGCCCGGACGCAAACACCACCTCCAATTGCGGCCAGTGGGCGCGCGCATGGCGCGCCAGTTCCAGGCCGGACATGGTGGGCAGGCTGATGTCCGTCACCAGCACTTCCAGGCCCGGCATGGCCAGCAGGGGCAAGGCTGCCTCGGCGCTGGCCACGCCATGCACGGTATGCCCCAGCATATTGAGCATCTCGGTCGTCATTTCACGCGCATCGTCATTGTCTTCCACCAGCAGGATGCGTCGCCCCGACGGGTCGGGCGCGCCCACCAGGCGGCGGTCGGCCAGCACATGGCGGATGCGCCGCGCCAGGTCTTCGCGCTGGTAAGGCTTGCTCAACAGCTCCACGCCCGGGTCCAGGCGCCCGCCCTGCATGATGGCGTTGTGCGTGTAGCCCGAGGTAAACAGCACGGCCAGCTCCGGCAGCAGCAGCCGCGCTTGCTGCGCCAGCTCCTTGCTGCTGACGGGACCGGGCATGACCACGTCCGTAAACAGCAGGTCGATGGCCACGCCCGTGCCCAGCAGAGCCAGCGCCGAGGCGCCGTCGTCCGCATGCAGCACGTCGTAGCCCAGGCCGCGCAGCATGTCGACCACCGTGTGCCGCACGGGCGCATCATCTTCCACCACGAGGATGGTCTCGCCGCCGCCCAGCACGGGGCCCGTCAGGTCCGCTGGCGGTTCGGCCAGCTTTTCCAGCGAACGGGGCAGGTAAATTTTAAACGTCGTGCCGGCACCGGGCGCGCTGTGCACCTTGATGTGGCCCGCGCTCTGGCGGATGAAGCCGTAGGCCATGGACAGGCCCAGGCCCGTACCCTCGCCTTCGCGCTTGGTGGTGAAGAACGGTTCGAAAATCTGGTCGATCACGTCGCGCTCCATGCCATGGCCCGTGTCGGTGATGGTCAGCAGCACATATTGTCCCTCCAGCACGTCGGCATGCAGGCTGGCGTAGGCCGCATCGAGCGTGACATTGCTCAAGGTGAACGTCAGGCGTCCGCCCCCTTCCATCGCGTCGCGCGCATTGATGGCCATGTTCAGCAGCACATTTTCCATCTGGTTCGGGTCGACCAGGGTATGCCACAAGCCGTCGCTGATGAAGGTTTCCTCGGTGACTGCTTCGCCCAGGGCGCGGCGGATCAGCTCATGCATGCGGCGTAGCAGGCGGCCCAGGTCCGTCACTAGCGGCTTCAACGGTTGACGCCGCGCAAAGGCCAGCAGTTGCGACGACAGCTTGGCGCCCCGCTCGACGGCCGAGGCGGCCGAATCGAGGCGTCTGGCGGCCTGAGGATTATCGGCCACCGTCAGTTTCAGCAACTGTAAATTGCCGGAAATGATTTGCAGCACGTTATTGAAATCGTGGGCCACGCCGCCCGTCAGCTTGCCGATCGATTCCAGCTTTTGCGCCTGCAACAACGCTTGCTCGCTGCGCACCAGCGCCAGCCGCGCCTCTTTTTCATCGGTGACGTCGCGGCCGATGGCGTGGATCAGCTTTTGCGCCGGCACGGCCGTCCAGGAAATCCAGCGGTAGCCGCCATCGCGGCGCCGGTAGCGGTTTTCCATGCGCAAGGTGGGCGCGCCATGGGCCAGGCGCGACAAATCCTGCAAGGCCGCCATGCGGTCGTCCGGATGCACGAGGCTGATGAAATCCATGCCCAGCGATTCGATTTCCGGCCGCTCCAGGATCTTGCTCCAGGCGGGATTGACGGCGATGATCATGCCGGCCAGGTCCGCCACCAGCATGATGTCGGTCGACAGCCGCCACATGCGGTCACGGTCGGCCGTGCGGTTGGCCATTTCCACTTCCAGCGAGGAATTCAGGTAGGCCATCTTTTCCAGCACGTTTTTATGTTCCTGCACGTCCGTATTCGTGCCCACCCAGCGCAGCACCGTGCCCGCCTCGTCGAACAGGGGCAAGGCGCGCGCCAGGAACCAGCGGTAGGCGCCGTCGCTGGCGCGGCGCATGCGGAACTCGTGTTCGTAGGCGCTGGCCGTGGCGACGGCCCGCTCCCAGCTAGTCTGCGTGGCCTGCACGTCGTCCGGATGCACGCACTGGCGAAAGCCGCTGGTGACCAGCGACTTCAGCGATTGCCCCGTGTACTCGCACACCTGCTCATTGACCCAGTAGGTGGCGCCGCTGCCATGCGCCAGCCAGGCCTGGTTGGGCATGGTCGAGGCAAGCGAACGGAATTGTGCCTCGCTGTCGAGCAAGGCATTGCGCGCCTGCCAGTGCTCGTCGATGTCTTCGCACGAGCCATACCATTTCACGGGCTGGCCCCGCTCGTCGAGCCGGCAATACGCGCGCGAGTGCACCCAGCGGTAGCGGCCGTCCTGGCGGCGCACGCGCATTTCCTGGTCCAGGGGCTGGCCACTGCCCACCGCTGCGCTCCACGCCGCCAATGCGCGGGGCACATCGTCGGGGTGGATGGCGTCCATCCAGCTGGTGCCCAAGCCATTGCCGCCCGTCCATTCGCGCCAGCGCTGCGCCACATAGTCGAGCTTGCCGTCGATGTCGGCCGTCCACAGCACTTGCGTGTTCAGTTCTATGGCGTAATGAAAGTGTTCGCGGCTGTCGTGCAGCGCTCTTTCCAGCTGGCCCCGCTCGATGACATGCGCGGCCACGCGCGCAGCCAGCGCCAGCAATTCGATTTCGGGTTGCGTGGGATGGCATGACGCGGGGAAGAACAGGCCCAGCACGCCCAGGATATGCCCTTTGGCGCCGAACACGGGGGCGACCCAGCAGGCGCGGTAGCCGTGCAGCATGGCTTCCTTGCGGCCCGCGCTCCAGTGCACGTCGCGCGTGATGTCGCCGCAATACACGGGCGCGCCGGAAAAGGCCGCCGTGCCGAACGGCGAAGGCTGCTCACCGCCGTGGCGCAAGGCCAGGCACAGGTCTTGTGGCAGGCTGGGCGCGGCCAAGCCGCAAAAGCGGTCGGCCTCGTCGATGAGCAGCAGGCAGGCATGCGCGCCGCCATCGGCCAGGTCTTGCAACGCCAGCAACAAATGCTCCAATGCATGGGCCAGGTCGGCGCCTGCCGCGATACTGCCCAGCGCACTATGCTCGGCGTCCAGCAAGGAAAGAATGTTGTTTGCGTGCACCGTGTCGATATGGGGAAAACTGATGCCCGGAATATACCATGGGGCACCCCTCTTCTAGGGGAAAACAGCGTGCCGCTTGATCCCGGCGTCCACGCGGCCCTATGCTAAAGTGTTGCTCTCTTCTCAAGCGAAACCAACGATGCCCACGTCCCTGCCATCCTCCCTGATCGCCACCGCCCTGCTCGCCTGCGTCCACGGCGCCGTCGCCGCCCCCATGAGCCTGGACGACTACCTGGCCCTGAACGGCCCCGTCCCCACGGCGCAGATCGCGTATGGCCCCGCGCCGTCGCAATACGCGCAGCTGTTCCGGCCCGAGGGCAGCGGACCGTTCCCCGTCGTCGTGCTGGTGCATGGCGGCTGCTGGACGGTGGCCTTTGGCGGCATCAAGCAGATGCGCAGCGTGGCCGGCGCCCTGGTGGCGCAAGGCATCGCCGTATGGAATGTCGAGTACCGGCGCGTCGACGAGCCGGGCGGCGGCTATCCGGGCACGTATGAAGACATGCACGCGGCGCTGGACAGCCTGCAGCAGCACGCGCCCGAATACCAGCTGGACGTGAAGCGCATCGTCGCCATCGGCCATTCGGCCGGCGGCCAGCTGGTGCAATGGATCGCCGGCAGGGACAAACTGCCGAAGAGCAGCCCCCTGTACCGCGACACCTTCCTGCCAATCAAGAATATCCTCAGCCTGGGCGGCCTGGCCGACCTGCGCCATGAAAAGGACTTGATCAAGAGCAGTTGCGAGCGCGACATCGCGCAACTGGCAGGCAGCGCCAGCACTGAGCGTCCCGACATCTACAGCGACACCAACGCCGCCGACCTGATGCCCAACGGCAGCCGCACCGTGCTGGCCACGGGCGAACTCGACACCATCTCCCCGCCCAGAGTCGCGCATGACTATGCGGCCAAAGCCAAGCTGGCCGGCGACCATGCAGAAGTGCTGATCTTGCCCGGCGCCAGCCACTATGACGAGATTGCGGCCACGTCGAATGCGTGGCCGATGATCTTGCCGGTGATCAAACAGATGCTGGCAATGGAGGCGAAATGAAGCGCGCCCTCGCCTTCACCCTGCTTGCCACCTGCTCCGCCCTGGCGTTCGCCGCCGATACCCACTCGCTCGAAAGCGGCTTGCTGCATGCCATGCAGCTCAAAAAGGGCACGACCGAGCGCACGGGCACGTCCGGCCAGGCCATCCGCGCCTACCAGCACGCGGGCCTGGTCAGCAAGACGCCCCGCCAGCGCTTCGACTACACCGACTATTATCTGCTGGACAAGCCAGTGCCCTTCATGGGCCACGAACTGGTGCTGATCGAAGAAGAATACCGCAGCAAATACATAGGCTGCTGCGCCAGCCCCGGCGTCGGGATCACGCTGAAAGTCCATGGCAGCATCAAGAATCTGCAGCAGTTCGCCCGCGCCAGCCGCTGCACCCTGACCGATCATATTGATTTTGCACATAACCTGCGCGAAGTGGCGATCAAGAACAAGGTTCCCAAGGCGCACTATGCGTCCCTGAGCTGCCGCGAGCGCGATGCCGAGCGCGATGAGTCGTGAGGCCAGAAGCGGCCAATCACGTTGACGTGACAATGCGTGACTTTTCTCGCTCACTAATTCGTTATGCTCATTGCCGCAGTCAGCCGCTACCGCCCACACGAGGTCGTTGCCAGATTCTTGCGCTTGGAGTGGTAAATCTGCGGTCTCCTTTCAGAGATGCAGCAGTGTCTATTGAAATAGTGACGATGCAGATCGCATCATTGAGGGTACATATGAAAAAAACATTTCCACAGTTCGTCAGTGTTGGTTTGGGCGTTGCTACCGGAACCTTGCTTTACACTCGCTTCCTTGGGGAAGCTCATGAGTTCGATTGGGGGCGTGCTGCCTTTGTCGGTATATTTTGCGCAACAATAGCTTTTATCTGGCCATCAAAAAAGAATTAAGTTCAAACCTCACTTTGCTCGATAGCGTATCAATACGCTTCAGGGCAGAACCAGCCAAGGACGGCAAGCGGCCAGGAGCGGACAATCCGGTACCAACTTGAAAGGATGCCAGTGCAGAAACGACTCGTTTTTTTAGTTCTTTTAGGTTTTGCCTTGCAGGCAGCAGCTCACCAACTCGACTGTGAAAATGTCGGCACCCACTTGAATGAGCTGGCCAGTGCGGACCAGCAAATCCGACAAGAGTCGAACTTGCTTGAGCAGAACCCTAAAAACACCGCCGCCGAAAGAGATGACCTGCAACGGCGCTGGCGCACTATCGATAGCGAAAACTTGAAGCAGTTCAAGGAAATCATTGCAGCATGTGGCTGGCCAAAAACGAAGAAGGACAGTAACAGTGCCTGGTTGCTGGCTCAACATGCGGACAGCGACCTTGCCTTTCAACGCCTTGCGAGAGGGCTTCTCGAGGCGTCTGTCAAAGTCGGCATCGCAGCACCGCGTGATCTTGCCTATCTTGCCGACCGCATCGCTGCCAACGAAGGCCGTCCGCAAGAGTATGGGACGCAATTTTCAAAGTCGGATCGCTGTCATTTAATACTTGATCCGGTCGATAACCGAAAGCTGGTCAACCGTCGCCGCTTGGCTATTGGACTGCAAAGTCTTGAGGAATACGAGGCCGAAGGACGCAGGCGTTTTATTCCGCCTGATTGTCAAAGTTAAATGAATGAGCAGAAAAACTAATGACTGCTCTGGGGCGTAACCTGCCAACGACAGCAACCGGCCAAGAGCCGACGTTCCTGGCTAGCGACAGTTTACACTGTTGACTCATTCACTGACCGCCCTGACCGGCCCACACTACTATGCTCTTCCGTCTCGCCTTCCTTGCCGCCACCCTGACGCTCGGCTTTGCCGGTTCGGCCGTCGCCGATACCGCCGTCCTTGAAAAACTCACCGCTGGCCGGCTCGCTATCACCGTTGACAAAGGCACGTTATCGGGACCCGGTGCGGCACTGCTGCTGCAAGCTTCGCGCCAAGCGCAGTACGTCCTCCTCGGCGAGAATCACGGTGTCGCCGAGATTGCCCAGTTTTCATCCGCCTACTTCAATGCCTTGCCCCCGGCCGGCTTCACGACGTTGGTCACTGAAAATGGTCCAGCCGTGACGGGCGCGCTCGAAGCGATGCTCAAGGGCGCCGACGCGGTTGCGGCCATCGGCAGATTCGACGCCACCTATCCGGACTCCATTGCTTTCTACACCATGCGTCAGGAAGCAGAGATGCTCGCCGGCTTTGCCCGGGCCGCAGGACCGCGCTTCGAGTACTGGGGCATCGATCAGGAATTCATCGGTGCGGCCAAATACCTGATCACCCTGATGCTGGCCCAGCCGGTGAATCCGGCCGCCCGCGCGAAGCTGGAAGCGTTGCGTCAAATGGAAGCTGTCGCTTCTCAAAAGGCGGCAGCCACCGGCAATCCCTTCGAGTACTTCATACTGTCGGCCTCAACCGAGGACCTGACCTCGTTGCGCCCACTACTTGCCAGCCCCAAAGAGCACACCGCGCGAGGCCTGCTCGATGCATTGCTGGCCACCCGCGCCATCTATCAGAAAAGCGCCTCGAAAGTGCCCGGCGATCGCGCCCTATCGAACCGCCTGCGTTTGACGCTGTTAAAGCGGACCCTGGAAACCCGGCTCGGCATGCAAGAGCAAAAGCTGCTGGTCAAGGTCGGCGCCAATCACGCATACAAGGGTATTAATCCACTCAACAATCGTGACATTGGCAACTTTCTGGCTGAACGCGCCGATGGCCAGGGCCATACCTCGCTGCACCTGATCGTGCTGGCGGCGAAGGGGACGCAACTGAGATTCGCGGGAGCTGGCAAGCCATATCAGCCGGCACCAGTCGAACTTGACAGCCCGGCCTTCAAACTGCTGGCCAGTGCAGGCGCCACCGACGGCAGTTGGTCTCTCTTTGATCTGCGGTCACTGCGGCCAGACTCGCGCAAACTGGCGGGGGGCGACATTGAAATGTTCAACCTGATCAACGGCTACGACTTTGCCCTGCTTATCCCCGAAGGCAGCGCTTCTGCGCAGCTCGTGACACCGTAGAAGGGGTGGAGGGTATTTCAATAATTGTAATTTTGCAATTAAACTGATTTCCCCGCCGCGAAACGGCCACACGTGCATGGAAATGCGGCCCTTTCGCTCCAGGGCGGCACCAGCCTGGAGTGAGAATTAGTGCGTTTACAGATGGGCAAACCGCTATCCTGCACGCCGTCGGCCGGGTTCGGCCAGAAGCAGTCATTCACAAGGAGCCCAAAATGCTTAGCAATGTAGAGTGCCGCGCTCTTGCCGAGCAGTATTTGCTCAGGTTGGCACGACAGGGGGGAGAAGAGTTAGTGCTGATACCTGAACCACTTGAGACATCAGGTACTCTCGCTTACGGTTATAACACGGCGAGTTTCGTCGCTACAGGTGACTATGTCTATGCGCTGGCAGGCAATGGACCGCTCATGGTGAGCAAGTTGACTGGGGAGATCAAGGAAGCAGGAACTGCTCTTCCTACCGAACACTATGTTCGCGAGTTCGAGGTCATCATTGAAAGGTCCGCTTAGGGGCTGACCCCGCCAACAGCGGCAACCGGCCAAAAGCGGACCTCCCCCTGTTCACCCCAGTCGATCACATTCCAGTTATAGAACCAAAATGATGAATCGTATGCAAGAATCGTTGGCGCGCGCGGCCGAGGAGTTAGGTATTCGTATTTTTGTCGGATACTGCGCCAAACTCCCCGATGGAAATTCCATTCAAACGCAGGCGCTATTTCCCGACCTTGGCGGGGCACTAGGCATCATCGTGATTAGTGAGGCGATCGATGCATCTATTTTGCGTCATTGGGTGACGCAAGGATTTGGGTATTCGATTTTCTCCGAACCATTGCCAAATGAAGAGTTCGATTTGGATAACTATTTGGAAATGTTTTCGGATTGGGGATGGACGAGCAATGGAAGCTCAAAACCTTTGTGGATGCGTTGAACAACAGCGTTTGTTACCCAAACATGTAAATCCAGCGAATTCGCTGCGTCCGCTTTGGGGCGAAAGCAGACGTCCCTCAACCGCAAACTGGCAACGATAGCAAGAACAGGCCCGCCCCTCAAACCAAGGCTCCCCGGGCCCAGCGGGCCTGAAAAATGGCCAGGGCAAGGCGCGCGGGCGAAGACAGTACGCATGTACGGCGAGCCCAAGCAACGCAGCCATGGCCATTTTCTCAGGCCCGCGACTCCGGCCCGCTGTTTTTAATAGCCAGCGTTCAATACAATCCTACTGAACACGGGCAAGATACTGTGCCAGCTGGCCGAAAGTAGCCTTGAACCCCTGCTTCATCGACTCATGCCCTTCTAGGAAAGTCTCATGCTGCTCATCCGTCGCCTTGTGCGGCGTCGACCGTAACGTCATCGTCGTCTTGCCGTTTTCCTCGGTCAGGGTCATGGTATTGAACGATTCCAGCGGCCAGGTGGCGCTGACGGGGTGCTGCACGGCATTGCCTTGCTGGTCGGCGAATGACAGGATCGACACGATCTTTTCCGGCGCTTCGATCTGCTGGTAGGTGAACTTGCCCCACATTTCGTAGCCATTGTCGGCGCGCATGCCGTAGTGGAAAACGCCGCCCGGCTGCAAGTCCAGCGCCAGCACGCTCAATTCAAAGCCGACGGGCCCCCACCACTGGGCCAGGCGCTCCGGCTCCACCCACGACTGGAATACCAGTTCGCGCGGCGCGTCGAAGGTTTGCGTGATGACAAAGTCGCTGCTGTCGCGGTGCTGTCCTTCCTGCTTCTGTTCTGCGGTGGCCATGCTCTCTCCTGTGTTGGTAGACTGGCAGTGAATGTAACAGTAGCGCCGAAAATGGGAAAGCCCTGTACGCCAGCCCATTGAGCGTAGGTCGGCTTAGCGCGCAGCGCGTAAGCCGACAACATTGTTGCCACAGCCGGTGGTGGTGTCGGATTACGCGCTTGCGCGCCTCGGCGGCCCCGCTAATCCGACCTACCTCGCTTTGCCCGCCGCCGCCACCTGATCGAGGATATGCTTGGGCACGGCCGCATAGTGCTTGAATTCCATCGTGTAAGTGGCGCGGCCCTGGGTCAGCGAACGCAAGGTGGTGGAATAGCCGAACATTTCGGCCAGCGGCACCAGGGCCTTGACGATGCGCCCCGCGCCGCCGGGGATGTCGTCGACGCCCTGCACCATGCCGCGCCGGGCCGTCAAATCGCCCATGACGTTGCCCATGAACTCTTCCGGCGTTTCCGCCTCCACCTGCATCATCGGTTCCAGCAACACAGGGTGGGCTTTGCGCATGCCATCCTTGAAGGCGATGGAGCCGGCCATGCGAAACGCGTTTTCGTTCGAATCGACGTCGTGGTAGGAACCGAACGTCAAGGTAGCCTTCACGTCGACGACCGGGTAGCCGGCCAGTACGCCGGCCTTTAACGTTTCAGCGATGCCCTTGTCGACGGCGGGAATGAATTCGCGCGGCACCACGCCGCCCTTGATGGCGTCGACGAACTGGTAGCCCGCACCTGGCGGCAAGGGTTCCAGTTTCAGCACCACGTGGCCGTACTGGCCCCGTCCGCCCGACTGCTTGACGAACTTGCCCTCGATATCGTCCACCGTGCGCGTGATGGTTTCGCGGTACGCCACCTGCGGCTTGCCGACATTGGCTTCCACGCCGAATTCACGCCGCATGCGGTCGACCAGAATTTCCAGGTGCAATTCACCCATGCCCGACATGATGGTCTGGCCCGACTCCTCGTCCGTATGCACCCTGAACGACGGGTCTTCCTGCGCCAGCCGGTTCAGGGCGATACCCATCTTTTCCTGGTCGGGCTTGGTCTTCGGTTCGACCGCCTGGGAAATCACGGGTTCCGGGAAAATCATCTTTTCCAGCACGATGATGTGGTCGATGGCGCACAGGGTGTCGCCCGTGGTCACGGCTTTCAGGCCCACGGCGGCGGCGATGTCGCCCGCATACACTTCCTTGATTTCCTTGCGCTCGTTCGCATGCATCTGCAAGATGCGCCCCAGCCGCTCGCGCGCGCTCTTGGTGGGGTTGTAGACCATGTCGCCCGAGTTCACGACGCCCGAATACACGCGGAAGAAGGTCAGTTGCCCCACGAACGGGTCCGTCATGATCTTGAAGGCCAGCGCGGCAAAGTGCTCCTCGTCCGTCGGATGGCGCTCCACCTCGTTGTCGTGCTCGTCGTGGCCCATGATGGGTGGCACTTCCATCGGCGACGGCAGGTATTCGATGACGGCGTCCAGCATCGCCTGCACGCCCTTGTTCTTGAAGGCGCTGCCGCACAGCATGGGCACGATCTCGTTGCGGATGGTGCGCGCGCGCAAGGCTTGCTTGAGTTCCGCTTCCGTGAATGTGTCGCCATTCAGGTAGCGTTCCGTCATCTCGGTGGTGGCCTCTGCCGCGTGCTCGACCATGTGCTCGTGCCACTCCTGCGCCTGTTCCCGCAGTTCGGCGGGAATCTCGCCATAGCTGAACTGCACACCCTGGCTGGCGTCGTCCCAGGTGATGGCGCGCATTTTCAACAGGTCGATCACGCCCGTGAAATGCTCTTCGGCACCGATGGGTAGCTGGATGGGCACGGCCACGCCTTTCAGACGCTCGCCGATCTGCTTGCGCACGCGCAGGAAATCGGCGCCCACCCGGTCCATCTTGTTGATGAAGGCGATGCGCGGCACGTGGTATTTATTGGCTTGCCGCCAGACGGTTTCCGATTGCGGCTGCACGCCGCCAACGGCATCGTAGACCATCACGGCGCCGTCGAGCACGCGCATCGAGCGTTCGACTTCAATCGTGAAATCCACGTGGCCGGGCGTGTCGATGATGTTGATGCGGTGTTCGGGGAAGTTGCCGGCCATGCCTTTCCAGAACGCCGTGGTGGCGGCCGAGGTGATGGTGATGCCCCGTTCCTGCTCCGGCTCCATCCAGTCCATGGTGGCGGCGCCATTGTGCACTTCGCCGATCTTGTGATTCACCCCGGTGTAGAAAAGGATGCGCTCGGTGGTGGTGGTCTTGCCGGCGTCGATATGGGCGCTGATGCCGATGTTTCGGTAGCGCTCGATAGGTGTTTTGCGGGTCATCACAATCTCCATGGCTTACCCCGGCACGACCGGGTTTGCGTCGGTTTTTCAGTGTAGCAGACATCGATTTGGAGGGCGTCCAGTGACCCGTTTTTACCGTGCGCGCAACACTCACACTAACGCGCACGCGCGTTGCACAGGACAAACAAGAGTTTCGGCTATACTTTCAACTTTATTAATCCAGTAAAGATTAATCAAAATCAACACGCACCGTAAATTTTCGTGCAAGGCGACGCCGCCGGCATGCCAGCCCAGGTGCGCACCGAATGACATGCCCCACTCAGCCTATGACTATCCGACTAAGAAAAATAATTCTCTCCTCCCTGCTGGCGTCGCCAGCTCTGGCCATGGCCGGCGAACTGGAACAGCAAATGCAACGTTGCGCCGTGCTCGGTGACGCCAGCGCCCGTCTGGGCTGCTTCGACACCCTGGCCAAGGCGGCGGAAAAGGCCACCATCGCCGCCGGTGGCGATCCCGCCGCAGCGGCAGTGACCCTGGCAGCGGCCGCCGAGGTCGCCCCCCTCACGCTTGTCAGCCCGCCTGGCGTGGCCACGCCGGACGCCGTCAACGCCGCCATTCCCGCCATCGCCCAGGCTGGCGCGGCGCCGCCGGAAGCACCGATTTCGCGCACGCAGCAATCGTGGGAACTCAACGATGCCTCGAAGCGCGGCCTGTTCAACTTCCGCCCGCACCGCGACACCTATCTGCTGCTGGCCAACTACAGCGACGCCTCGAACGACGAGCCGTTCCAGGATTTCACGCCAGGCGGCGTCAAGAGCCAGCACGTGGAATTGACCTTCCAGCTGAGCTTCAAGATGAAGTTGCTGGAAGACATCGCCGGCACGCCCATCGACATGTGGTTCGGCTACACGCAGCAAAGCTTCTGGCAGGCGTATAACCGCAAGGCTTCGAGCCCCTTCCGCGAGACCAACTATCAGCCGGAATTGATGCTGGTCTTGCCGATCAACAAGAACTTTGCCGGCGTGGAATTCAATTACCTGAATTTCGGCGTGGTGCACCAGTCGAATGGCCAGACCTCGACCCTGTCGCGCAGCTGGAACCGCGTGTATGCCGAGCTGGGCGTGGAAAAAGACAACCTGGCCGTCACGACGCGCGTCTGGCACCGCCTCGACAATGGCAAGTCCGACAATGACAATATCGACATCACCGATTACATGGGACATGGCGACTTGCGCGTGAGCTACCGCAATAAGGGTCACGAGTATGCCGTGACGGCCCGCCGCAATTTCAGCAAGAAACATGGTTCCATGCAGGCGAGCTGGGCTTTCCCATTGAAAGCCAACCTGAAAGGCTATCTGCAACTGTTTTCCGGCTATGGCCAGAGCTTGATCGACTACAACTATTCGCAGAAATCGATCGGCGCCGGTTTCATGGTCGACCTGTAAGCAGCACAGTGAGAGAAATGAAAATGGCGCCAAGGGCGCCATTTTTTATTGTTGGGAAGTAAATTTCAACGCCGGCCGCCGCCCAGCACGCGGGCCGGCAGCATGACGATGGCGCGCAGCAGTTCGAACACGCCTTCCACGCCGATGCCGATCAGGCGCAATGGCAGCAACAGCAGCCAGGCCAGCGGATACAGCACGAGCGCCAGCAAGGCCAGGGGCCAGCACACCAGCAAGAGCAGCAACCACAGCACAAATCCCAGCATCGCGTTCCCCTCGAATAAAATGTGCGGAGCAAGCCGTGCTTGCCCCGCTACCGTGACAGCACTATAGTCAAGCGCCGCCACGGCGGCAACGACCATGCGATGAACTGCACCATGCGGGGATGGACTGGATAAAAACGGGGATGAGCGGTAGTTGGCGCGCAGCTTACTGGCCGACGCAAATCACTTTCGTGATGTACTCATGCGCATTCGGCTTCTTGCTGCCGGCCCATCTGATGGCCTGGTTGGCCTCTTCGATGGTCAGGATGGAGGCCTTTTCCTTCGACTTGATGAAGGACACGCCTTCAAACACGCCTTCCTTGCTGCGCATTACCTTGGCAAACACGGGCGGCTTGGTCTCGCCATCGCTGATTTTGTTCTGTTGCACGAGGTAACGCTGATCGATCTGTTCCATGATAATAAAGCTGTCCAGTGGGTAAAACACGGAATATACCCTGAATGGACAAACGCCGCAGAACGAAATCGCTGCGGCGTTGCCTTTACATCAATGAAATTCAGGCGTAGACGGCGTTCTGTACTACTGGCTGCAAGTTGACATCGTAGATCACCTGGGCGCGGATCGACGCTTCCAGCGAGGGGATCGAACCGCCCGCGCGGTACTGGAAACTCACTTGCAGCACGTCGCCCGCCTTCACGGCCACCGGCGCGGCCAGCGGCAGACACATGTAGTGGTTCAGCCAGTCGATGGTGGTCGAGCGCTCGGGCACCACGGCCAGGATGTTCTTGGTGACGAAGCGCAAGGCGTTCAGGGTGCCGCTGCGCTCAACGACAAACTTGCCGTCGAAACCGAATACGCTGTCCGTCGGCTGGCTGAAGTCGATGATGCTGTACACGGCAGGCGGCGCCAGTTCCTGCACGCCCGGGTGGATGGCCGCGGTTTCCTGGAATTGCACGATGGGCGCGTAAAAGCCCTCGAAGTCATATTCCTGCTGCATCGGCTGCACGGCCATGATGACGGCTTCGGGCAGGAAGATGGGCAGCGGACCGCCGAAACGGGCCAGGTAGCGGCGCTTGAACGATTCGATCACTTCCACCTGCTTTTCGCGTAGCATGCCCACATGGATCATTTCGCAAATGACCACGTCGACGGGCTCGGGCGGCAGGTATT
Source organism: Janthinobacterium sp. 78 (assembly GCF_003096775.1). Lineage (NCBI taxonomy): Bacteria > Pseudomonadati > Pseudomonadota > Betaproteobacteria > Burkholderiales > Oxalobacteraceae > Janthinobacterium > Janthinobacterium sp. 78. The sequence goes on from NZ_QENT01000001.1 coordinate 3,545,076, forward strand.
CAAAGGCGTCCGCGTGGACGACTTCGACTTTTTCCCCGTTGGGATTGAGCGCCAGCATCTTGCGCGCTTCCTTGACCATGTCCGGATTGAATTCCACGCACCACACCTTGTCGGCGCGCGCGGCCGCAAACCACGACAGCACGCCCGTGCCTCCGCCCAGTTCCAGCACCTTCATGCCAGGTTTCACCGCGTAATCGATCGCCGACTTGAACCCGTGCATGCGGTTCTGATCCATCAACATATTGTGATGGTAATGGACGGGGATAAATTGCCCCAGGTAACAACTCTCGATTTCTCGTTCATTCAGCATGTCTGTCCTCTTGGAGTCTGGCTCCGATGGCCGATCGGTTTTGTCATTCCAGAAAGCAGTGATATTGCACGGGCTGCGCGCGGGGCGGCGACAGTACAGCCGGCGCCTGACGTTGATGTGATGGCCCATGCGACGATCTCCTGATTAATGCGACATACTCATTATCGTTAATCGGCAGGGAGAACAAAGGGCTGAGGTGAGAGGCAATTCCATGCCAGTTTCAGCGCTGGCATGGAAAATATTGCTGGAAAGATTACTTACATGTCCTTATTTACGTCCAGCGCGCGCCTTCTGTGCCGCTTCGATGATGGCCACCACGCCGGGCTTGTCGCCCGCCTGGGCGAACTGCGCGGCCGTCCAGCCATGATCGCTTTTCAGGCTGGCGTCCGCGCCCCAGGACAGCAGCAGCTTGACGGCGCCCTCCTGTCCTTCGCGGGCGGCGAACATCAGCGGCGTGACGTTGGCCGGCGCGCGCGCATCGACCACGGCGTCGCGCTCCAGAAAAATCTTCATGATGGGCAAGTCGCCGGCCGAGGCCGCATAGTGCAGCGCCGTCCAGCCGCTCTGGTTGACCTTGGCGCCCTTGGCCAGCAAGGCGTTCACGGCGTCCTGCTTGTGCTTGTAGGCGGCCATCATCAGCGCCGTGTTGCCATTCGCCGAGCGCGCTTCGAGGTCGATGCCCGGCGCATCGAGCAGCAGCTTGAACACTTTGTCCGCATCGTCGCGCAGGGCCAGCACGAGGGGAATGTCGCCGCGCTGCGTATCAGGCTGGTTCGGGTTCATGCCGTCCGCCAGCATGCTGCGCACGCCGCTGGCGTTGTTGACGGAGACGGCACGGAAGAAGCTGTCCGGATCCGGCGCCGCATGACTGGCGGTGGCACAGCACAGCAGCATCGCCAGCGCGAGTTTTTTCATCATGTTTTACCTTAAGAAATTATGGCAACTGATTGAATAGCTTGAAGAAATTATTCGTCGTCTGCTGCGCCACCTGGGCCAGCGGGATGCCTTTCAGGGTCGACAGGTATTCCGCAACGTGGGCCACGTAGCCCGGTTCGTTCATGCGGCCGCGGAACGGCACGGGCGCCAGATACGGCGAGTCCGTCTCGATCAGGATGCGCTCGAGCGGTACTTCCAGCGCCACGGCTTGCAAATCCTTCGCGCTTTTGAACGTGACGATGCCGGAAAAGGAAATGTAGAAACCCATGTCGATGGCGGCGCGCGCCACTTCCAGGGATTCCGTAAAGCAATGCATGACGCCGGCCACGCCGCCGTCGGATACGCCCGCGCCCTCTTCGCGCATGATGCGGATGGTGTCTTCACTGGCCGCCCGTGTGTGAATAATCAAGGGCTTGCGCGTGATTCTTGAAGCTTTGATGTGCGTGCGAAAACGCTCGCGCTGCCATTCGAGGTCGCCCGTCAGGCGGAAATAGTCGAGGCCCGTCTCGCCGATGGCGATGATCTTCGGATGGTCGGCCAGGCGCACCAGGTCTTCCACGGACGGTTCAGGCGTGTCTTCGTAGTCGGGATGCACGCCGACGGAAGCGAAAATGTGCGGATACTGCTCGGCCAAAGCCAGCACCTGCGGGAAGTCCGGCAAGTCGACGGACACGCACAGCGCGTGCGTCACCTTGTTCTCGGCCATCTTGGCGAGAATCTCGGGCATGCGAGCGGCCAGCTCGGGGAAATTGATATGGCAATGGGAATCGATATACATAAGGCGGGATTGTACCGGAGGGAGCAAAAACTGGCAGGGGAAGCGCTGGGCGCAGCCCCCTGCCGTGGCGGTGCGGATGCTGGCAGCCGATTACAGCTGCGAGGCCGGGTGTTCCGCCAGCGGAACGAAATTGCCGGTCGACTCGTCGAGCGCGTCGAGGGAGCCGTTCTCGATGTCGTACACCCAGCCGTGCAGGGTCAGCCGGTTTTGCGCCATGGCCAGCGCCACCGAGGGATGGGTACGCAGGTTATTCAGTTGCGCCACCACGTTGGCGCGTACCATGCCGTCGATGCGCGACTGTTCCGTCGGATGCTCGATCGACTCGTTGATCATGCGCGCTGCGTCGGCATGGTGCAGCCAGCTGCGCACGGCCGGCATGTGGTCGAGGCAGGCGCAGGTGGCGATCGCCTTCATCGCACCGCAATCGGAATGGCCGCAAATGACGATATCGCTCACGTTCAGGGCGGACACGGCAAATTCCACCGTGGCGCTGACGCCGCCCGGTTCCGGGCCGTACGAGGGCACGATGTTGCCCGCGTTGCGGATCACGAAGAGTTCGCCTGGCTCGCGCTGCGTCACCAGTTCCGGCACCATGCGGCTGTCCGAGCAGGAAATGAACAGGGCCTTCGGGGTTTGTCCCGTGGCCAGGGTCTTGAATAACTCGCGGCGCGCGGGAAAAACCTCTTTTTGGAAGCGTAGAAATCCAGCAATAATGTCGCGCATAAATAAATAGAATGGTTGGCAGAGCCGATATTATCGCTGATCTGGCGCCTGGCTGGCCTATTGCCCCTCGGGCGGCTGCCACAGCTCCACCTTGTTGCCCTCGGGATCGATGACCCAGCCGAACTGGCCATATTCCGACTCGGGCGCCTTCTCCAGCACCGTGCAGCCTTCGTCGCGCAAGGCTTGCAGCAGCGCGTCGAGGTCGTCGACCCGGTAATTGACCATGAAGGCAGCCTTGCCGGGCGCGAACTGCCCGCTGTCCGCTGATGCCACGGACCAGATGGTGGTGCCGCCCGTGGGCTGGCCTTCGGCATCCGTCCAGCTGAAGGCGGCCCCGCCCCACGGCTGCACGTCCAGGCCCAGGTGGCGCTGGTACCAGGCGCGCAGCGCGGCCGGGTCTTGCGCGTGGAAGAAGATGCCGCCGATGCCAGTGACCCGTTTCATGCCCGCCTCCGTTGCTGTCCAGTGCATTGACTGTAACACCGGGTTTCGGGCGTGGCAAACGGACATGGCGCCCTGGTCAAAAAAATTATCAAGATGTATAGTGAGCGGCCGGTGCGCAGCCATGGGGTTGTGCGCGGAAACGTGGAGAGTGTTCATGCTGAAAGTTGCCGGCCCTTTGATACTGCTGGCCTGCCTGGCCCTGACAGCGCCTGCGCATGCACAAGACAAGCGCGACGCGCCCAAGGCCATCCCCGAGGCGGGCTTGTGCGCACCTGTGTGCGCGTCGGCACGCCAGGATTGCCGCGCGCAAGTGCAAGGCGCGACGGAAAACGACACCAGCCCCATCTTGTCGATGAAACCCAGCAGCAATCCCTACGTTGCCGCCGGCAGGAATGTCGACGCGCAAGCGGAGCAGCTGCGCCCGACAGAAGCCCAGGCCTTCCGTGCCCGGCGCGCCGAACGCCAGCAAGCGTGTGAAGTACGCTACCGCAGTTGCACGCGCGCCTGCGGCTGAGTCACTCCAATCGCCAAGCGCGCCAAGCACCAAACAATCTGGATGAACTTGGCAATGCAAGTGCTTGATTCTATTGGCAACTTGATGCGTAATCGAGCAGCATATCTTCCAGAAACAGCTTGGGCGACAAAGGATGCTCGGCGATCGCCCGGCGCTCGTTGGCGGCCTTGATGGCGGCCATCAAACGACTGACGTTGATGCGTCCTGCCAAGGCTTCCAGCTCGCGCCGGTGGCGCGGGTAGTAGCGGATGGTGCCGGACAATTTGACGGAAAACACGTCGTACAGCCAGCGCTGCAACGATGCCACCAGCGGCGCCAGCGGGGCCTTCTGCAATTTGTCCGCCGCTTTCAACGCCGCTTCCACGCCGGGATTGGCCAGCACTTGCAGCAACTGTTCCGTTTCTTCGCGGCCACCCGATTCGGACTGGGCCAGCGCGGCCAGCGGCGCGCCGCCCTGCTCGCGCAGCCAGCTGTCCGCATCGTTCAAGCCTTGGGCCTTGAGCCAGGCCAGGGCCTGCTCGTGGCTGGGCATGGGCAAGGCAAACTTGCGGCAACGCGACAATATCGTCGGCAGCAATCGGTCCAGGCTGTTCGATGCCAGCAGGAACACGGTGCCCGGCGGCGGTTCTTCCAGAGTTTTCAGCAAGGCGTTCGACGCCGGCGTGTTCAATGCCTCGGCCGGGTACAGCACCACCACGCGCAAGCCCTGGCGGTGCGTGGAAATGTTCATGAAGTCGGCCAGGTTGCGGATCTGCTCGATCTTGATGTCTTTCGACGGCGTCTTGGTCTTGGCGCTTTTCTTCGCGCCCTCGCCCTCTTCGCCGTCGTCCGCCACTTCATCTTCCAGCGCTTCCGGACGGACCCGGCGGTAATCGGGATGGTTGCCCTGGCTAAACCAGCCGCACGAGGCGCACGCACCGCAGGCATGGCCGTCGGCGCGCACGTCCTCGCACAGCAAGGCTTGCGCGAAATGCTCGATGAAGTCGGCCTTGCCGATGCCTTGCGCGCCATGGAACAAAATGGCGTGCGGCATACGCGGGCGCAAAGCTTGCAATTGCTGCCAGGCGTCCTGCTGCCAGGGATAGAGAGAACTGATCATTCTTTATTTCTATAAAATCATACGGTTGCAACGCTTTGCTCAAGCAAAACATCAAGCAGTTGCGCGAGCTGTACCTGGATATCGGCGATGCTTTGCGTGGCATCGATGATGCGGAAGCGTTCCGGGAACTGGGCGGCGCGGCGCAGGTACTCGTTGCGCGTGGCGGCAAAGAAGTCCGATCGCTCCTGCTCGAACTTGTCGAGCTCACGCGTGGCGTCCAGGCGGGCTCTGGCCACAGCCAGCGGCACGTCGAACAAGAACGTCAGGTCCGGCTGCAGATGCGGATGTACCCACGCTTCCAGCGCTTCCATCTTGCGCAAGTCCATGCCCCGCCCGCCGCCCTGGTAGGCGAAGCTGGCATCGGTAAAGCGGTCGGAAATGACCCACTCGCCACGCTCGAGCGCCGGCGCGATGACTTGCGCAATATGTTCGCGGCGGCTGGCGAACATCAGCAAGGCTTCCGTTTCCAGGTGCATCTTTTCATGCAGCAGCAGTTCGCGCAGCTTTTCCCCCAGGCTGGTGCCGCCCGGTTCGCGCGATGACACGAGGGCCACGCCCTTTTGCCGCAGATAGTCGGTCACAAAGCCGATATGCGTCGACTTGCCCGCGCCATCGATGCCTTCGAAGGTGATGAAACGGGGTTGATGGTGTTGTGTCATGAAACTCTTAATCTTGTAATTATATTAACGCTGATACTGGTTCACGGCGCGGTTATGGTCGAGCAAGTTGGCCGAGAACTGGCTGGTGCCGTCACCGCGCGCGACGAAATACAGCGCTTGCGTGCGGGCCGGTGCCAGCGCCGCCGTCAGCGATTGCGCGCCAGCGAGGGCAATCGGCGTGGGCGGCAAGCCGCCGCGCGTGTAGGTATTGTACGGGGTGTCCGCTTCCAGGTCGCGTTTGCGGATCTTGCCCTGGTAGTTGTCGCCCATGCCATAGATCACGGTGGGGTCCGTCTGCAGCAGCATGCCCGTCTTGAGGCGGTTGACGAACACGCCGGCGATCATGGCCCGTTCGGACTTTTGCCCCGTTTCCTTTTCCACGATGGACGCCATGATCAGCGCCTCGTACGGGTTTTTATAGGGCAGGGCCGGATCGCGCTTGTCCCACGCTTCGGACAGGCGGCCTATCATGGCCGTGTGCGCCTGCTTGAAAATCTGCATTTCGCTGGCGCCCTTGGCGAACAGATAGGTATCCGGGAAGAACAGGCCTTCCGGCTGCACAAACTCGGGGCTGATTTTCGCCATCAGCTCCTTGTCGGACAAGCCCACGGTATCGTGCTTGAGGCCCGGATGGCTGGCCATGGCCATGCGCATCTGCTTGAAAGTCCAGCCTTCGATGATGGTCAGCGACTCTTGCGCGAATTCACCGCGTGCCAGCTGCGTGATCAGGCGCTGCGGCGTCGTGCCCGGTTTCAGCTCGTAGGAACCGGCCTTGATCTTCGACGTCTTGCCTTCGACGCGCGCCAGCAGGTTGAACAGGATGGGCACGATGGGCACGCCCGCGTCCGCGATCTGCTGGCCGGCCGCATGCGCGCCGCTGCCCGGCGTGATCGTAAACGGGATCGCCTCGCCTTCCGTGGTGATCGGCTGCTGCGCCCAGTACACAAAAGTACCACCGACGCCGATGGCGGCGATGACCGAACTGACTACAAGTTTTTTAAAGAAAGCCATTGTTCCGATTCTTGTGATGCGCCCGCTGGCGAGCAGCGCGCGCTTGTTATGATCGTTCATTTGTGAAGCAAGTGCGTGCAAAGCGGCGCCAACACTGGCAATTTTGCCGCTGCCGACGCGATCTGCGCGACATCACTATAATGAACCCGTAATGATAATGCTTAATCGCTGATCTAATGGAAATTATGAATAACTGGAATCAATTTTTAACCGCACAAGGCGCCCGCCCCGTCGTCGTCGATGGCGCGCCTGACGGCACCGCCCCTATCGCCGCCGCCCTTATCCATGATTTTGGCCAATCCCTGACAGTGTCCCAGCTGCAAGAAGGTTTTGTCGCGGCCATCACGGACCAGGGCTTGATCGGCCTGAACGGCGACGAGGCAGCCAGTTTCCTGCACGGCCAGCTGACCAACGATGTGGAACACCTGGACCAGCAGCAAGTGCGCCTGGCCGGCTACTGCACGCCGAAAGGCCGCTTGCTGGCCAGTTTCCTGATGTGGCGCAACGCCACCACGATCTATCTGCAATTGCCGCGCGCCATACAACCGGCCATCCAGAAGCGCTTGCAGATGTTCGTGCTGCGCGCCAAGGCCAAGCTGCACGATGCGTCCTGTGATGAGGCCAATCAAGTGATCCTGGGCCTCGGCGGCAAGCAAGCCAGCGCCGCCCTGGCCGCCTGGTTCCCCACCCTGCCCGCCACGCCGTTCAGCAAGGTCGACCATGCGCTGGGCACGCTGCTGCGCGTAGCCGATGCCTTTGGCAGCGCTCGCTATGAATGGCTGACGTCGGCCGCCACGGCGCGCGACGTGTGGACGCAACTGGCGCAACAGCTGGCGCAAGGCGGAACGGATGCCTGGCAGTTGTCGGACATCCACGCAGGCATCCCGCAGATCACGGCCGCCACGCAAGAGCAATTCGTGCCGCAAATGGTCAACTTCGAGCTGCTGGGCGGCGTCAATTTCAAGAAAGGCTGCTATCCGGGCCAGGAAATCGTCGCGCGCAGCCAGTATCTGGGCAAGCTCAAGCGCCGCACCACCCTCGTCACCATCGCTGACGCAGCGGCAGTGGCCGGTGGCGAACTGTACACCGTCAGCGACCCCGTGCAGCCTTGCGGCATGCTCGTCAACGCCGCGCCCAATGGCGTAGGCGGCATCGACGCCCTCGTTGAAATGAAACTGGGGGCGATAGCGGAAGGTTCAAGCGCCGCTGGCGCCGTGCGCTACGGCTCGGCCCAGGGCGCCGCCGTGCAATTCCTGCCCATGCCTTACGTGCTCGACGCACTCGATTTGTGAGAATGCCATGAAAGATTTGTACATTTACTATCAGGTAAAGGAAGAGCACGCCCAGGCGCTGGAAGCGCGCGTGCGTGCCTTGCAAGCGAAACTGGCGGCCGCCTCTGGCGTAGCGCCGCAACTGAAGCGCCGCCCGGAAGTCAAGGATGGCTTGCAGACGTGGATGGAAATCTATCCCGTCGTCGGCGAAGGTTTTGCCGAACTGCTGGCCGCTGCCGCCGACGAGGCGGGCTTGCTGTCATTGACGGCCGGCGCGCGGCATACGGAAGTGTTCATGGATTTACCTCCATGTGCCTGATCGTTTTTGCCTGGAAAGTCAATCCGCACATCCCGCTGATTGCCGCCGCCAACCGCGACGAATTCTATGAACGCGCCAGCGCCCCCGCCGGTGCCTGGCCCGAACACCCGCAAGTGTATGCGGGCCGCGACCTGCAGGCGGGCGGCAGCTGGATGGGCATCACGCAGGCCGGCAGCGGCAGTTCGCGCTTTGCCGCCATCACCAACATCCGCAGCCCGCAAGACCGCAACCCGGACGCCCCCTCGCGCGGCGCCCTGGTGGCCGACTATCTGGCCGGCAATATGTCGCCGCAAGACTACATCGCGCAAATCCGCCCCGGCTGCAAAGCCTACAACGGTTTTAATCTGGTGCTGGGCGACGCGCAGACGCTGATCTGGTTTTCCAACCGCGGCGACGGCGACGCGCGCAATGGCCAGCCTCTGGAACCGGGCATCTACGGCTTGTCGAACGCCCTGCTGGACGCGCCGTGGCCGAAAGTCCTGAAGACCAAGGCCCAGTTCGCCAGCCTGCTGTGCCAGGGCGCGCCCGACGATGCGTATTTCGACATGCTGGCCGACACCACGCGCGCACCCGACTTCCGCTTGCCGGACACGGGCGTGCCGCTCGACCTCGAGCGCGTGCTGTCCGCCGTCTGCATCGAAACGCCGGGCTACGGCACGCGCACGTCCACCGTCGTCAAACTGTTCCCGGATTCTCCCGGCGAATTGCATGAGCTGGTGATTCAGTAGGTCGGGGTAGGTCGGGTAGGTCGGGTAGGTCGGGTTAGCGCGCAAGCGCGTAACCCGACAACACCACCACACTCAACCAACATCACCACCGTCCCCGATGTCGGATTACGCGCGCCTCTGGCGCGCTAATCCGACCTACGCAAGCTTCCCCTCTCTTCATCGAAAAGCCACTCGGCAGGCGTCCGCACAAAAAAGAAAGCGCTTGCGCAAGCGCTTTCTTTTGTTTACGATAGATTCAAACGCGGCGACACAGCCGCACACTATCGCAGCACATAATAATAAAAAACCATCAGGAGACACCATGGCCACCATGGAAGATGTAGCGCGGGCGGCGGACGTATCGTTGTCGACCGTTTCGCACGTACTCAACGGCACCCGCAAGGTCAGCCCGAAAACCGTCGCCGCCGTCAACGCGGCCATGCAGCAGATCGGCTATGTGCCGAACATGCTGGCGCGCGCGCTGGCCGGCTCGTCCTCGGGCACCATCGGCGTGGCCATTTCCGCCTTCACCAATCATTATTTCAGCGAAACGGTGCGCGCCATCGAGGCGGCCTGCACGCGCCACGGCTTGATGATGCTGTTTTCCGATACGCATGACGATCCCGCGCAGGAACTCAAAGTGGTGCAGAACTTGCACCAGCGCCGCGTCGACGGCATCGTGCTGGCGCCGTCCGGCGATCCGCACAACCGCACGCTCGACTATTTGACCAGCAACAAGATCGCTTCCGTGCTGGTCGACCGCATGTTGCCGCAACCGTTCGACCAGGTGGGCGTGGAAAACACCGAGGCGACGGCCGAACTGGTCAGCCATCTGATCGCGGCCCACGGCCACCGCCGCATCGGTTTTATCGCGGGCGCGCCCGGCCTGTCCACGACGCACGAGCGTATCGACGGCTACCGCCTGGCCTTGCAGCGCGCCGGCATCGCCTTTGATCCTGAACTGCTGCGCTCGGGCGACTCGAATCTCGAACGCAGTGGCGCGGCGACGCGCGAACTGCTGGCCCTGCCACCTGGGCAGCGCCCAACGGCCATCGTGGCCGGTAATAACCTGATGACCATCGGCACCATGCATGCCTTGCGCGACGCCCATATTGCGGTTCCGCAAGACGTGGCGCTGGCCGGCTTCGATGATTTCGACTGGGCCGATTACTTCAGCCCCCGCCTGACGGTCATGGCCCAGCCGCTCGAAGAGCTGGGCGCCATGGCCGTCGACCTGTTGATCGAACGTATCGCCCATCCTGAGCGTGTCCAGCACGTGCAGCGCCTATCGCCAACCTTGCGCGTACGCAACTCCTGCGGCTGCCCCTGACTTTTTACTCTACACACTATGCATCCAGCGATTTCCCTCGGTATCGACCTCGGTACCTCCGAACTGAAAACCGTGCTGATGGACAGCACCGGCGCCGTGCGCGGCCAGGCTTCCGTACGCCTGGACGTGAGCCGGCCGCAGCCGGGCTGGTCCGAACAGTCGCCGCAGGACTGGTGGGCCGCCTGCATCAGCGCGCTGGGCCAGCTGCGCGCCGCCTGGCCGCAAGACTATGCGCAGATCGCCTGCATCGGCCTGTCGGGCCAGATGCATGGCGCCGTGCTGCTCGATAGTAACGACAACGTGATCCGTCCCGCCATCCTGTGGAACGATGCGCGCGCCGAAGCGGAAGCGGCCAGCCTGGCGCGCGACTATCCGGCGTATGCGGACGTGACGGGCAGCCTGCCCATGGCGGGCCTGACGGCGCCGAAACTGCTTTGGTTGCAAAAGCACGAGCCGGATGCCTTTGCCGCCATCGCCTGTTTGCTGTCGCCGAAAGACTATCTGCGCCTGCGCTTGACTGGGATCAAACTGACGGACATGTCCGACGCGGCCGGTACCCTGTGGCTGGACGAGGCCAAACGCGCCTGGTTCGCCCCCATGCTGGACGCCTGCGGTTTGCGTGTGGAACAGATGCCGGCGCTGGCCGAAGGCGACGCCGCCACGGGCACCGTGCTGGCCGCCGTCGCCGACCAGCTGGGCTTGCCAGCAAACGTGGTGGTGGCTGGTGGCGGCGGCGACAACCCCGTCTCGGCCGTGGGCATCGGCGCCGTCAATGGTGGCGACAGTTTCATTTCACTGGGCACCAGCGCCGCCATCGTCAGTGTGACCGAAGCGCCGCTGGGCAACCCGGCCGGCGGCGTGCACAGCTTTTGCCACGCCCTGCCCGGCCGCTGGTATGCGATGGGCGCGATTCTGTCCGGCGCCAGCTGCCTGCGCTGGGCCACTGGCGTGCTGGGCTTCCCCGACGAAGCGGCCCTGCTGGCACTGGTGGAAAGCGCCCTGCCGCTCGACGCCCCCATCGCGCCATCGGCACCGCTGTTCCTGCCCTATCTGTCGGGCGAGCGCACGCCGCATAACGACCCGAAAGTGCGCGGCGCCTTCTTACAACTGGGCCATGACAGCACGCCGGCGCAGCTGGGCTACGCCGTGCTCGAAGGCGTGGCGTTTGCCTTGCGCGACGCCATGGCGGCCGTCACCTCGACGGGAGCCGTGGTTCCCCACTGCATGCTGGTGGGCGGCGGCGCGCGCAGCCAGTGCTGGGCACAATTGCTGGCCAATGTGCTGGGGCGCGAAATGCGCACCCTGCACAACAGCGAACTGTCTGCCAGCCTGGGCGCGGCCAAGCTGGGCTTTGCCGCCATCGGCGACGCCAGCCTGCTGACGCAGGGTTTGCCCATCAAAAACACTTTCCTGCCCAATGCCGCGCACAGCGCAGCCTTGAGCATCCGCTACGGCCGCTACCGTAGCCTGTTTCCCGCCGTGCAAGCCTTGCACCAACTCAGTGATAAGGAAGAGTAATGAATCAGCTGCAACAATTAAAACAGACCAGCACCGTCGTCGCCGACACGGGCGACTTCTTGCAACTGGCCCGTTTCGCGCCGCAAGACGCCACCACCAACCCGTCGCTGATTTTAAAAGCCGTGCTGCAGCCCGATTACGCGCCTTTGCTGGAAAGCACAGTTGCCGCGCATACATCCGCCTCGCTGGACGATATCGTCGATGCAGTGCTGGTGCGCTTCGGCCTGGAGATTTTGAAAGTCGTGCCGGGCCGCGTCTCGACGGAAGTCGATGCCCGCTTGAGCTTTGACCGCGCCGCCACCGTGGCCCGGGCGCGCCGGCTGATCGCCCTGTACGAGCAGGCTGGAGTAAAACGCGAGCGCGTGCTGATCAAGATCGCCGCCACCTGGGAAGGCATCCAGGCGGCGCGCGAACTGGAGCAGGACGGCATCTTTTGCAACCTGACCCTGCTGTTCGCATTTTGCCAGGCCGTCGCCTGCGCCGATGCGAAAGTACGGCTGATTTCGCCATTCGTGGGCCGCATCTACGACTGGCATAAAAAATCGCTGGGCGCGGCATGGGACGAAGCGGCGCGCAGCTTGTCCAACGATCCAGGCGTGCAATCGGTCACGCGCATCTTTAATTACTACAAGCAACATGGCATCGCCACGCAAGTGATGGGCGCCAGCTTCCGCAACGTGGGCCAGATCACGGCCTTGTCCGGCTGCGACTTGCTGACCATCAGCCCGGACTTGCTGGCGAAACTCGAAGCGTCAAGCGAACCGTTCGAGCGCGCGCTGGGCGGCGACCTGGGCGCGGCGCAGCCGGCCATCACGTATGACGAAGCGGCCTTCCGCTACGCCTTGAACGACGATGCGATGGCGACAGAGAAACTGGCCGAAGGCATACGCGGCTTTGCCGTCGATGCGGGCAAGCTGGACGCCATGATTGAAAAGTTAAGAACTTAATAGTTTTTCACCCGTAGCACCGTTTGTTTTTACAATAAAAACCCTTGGAGATCCTCATGAAAAAAGTCATTACCGCCACCCTGCTGCTGTCCGCCGCCTGCGGCGCCTTTGCCGCCGACAAGCCATTGAAATCGATCGGCGTGAGCGTCGGCGACCTGGCCAACCCGTTCTTCGTGGCGATTGGCCGCGGCGCGGAAGAAAGCGCGAAAAAGCTCGGTGGCCCTGGCGTGAAAGTCACCACGGTGTCGAGCAAGTATGACCTGAACACCCAGGTGGACCAGATCGAGAACTTCATTGCCAACAAGACCGACATCATCATCCTGAACGCCGTCGATTCCAAGGGCATCGCACCGGCCATCAAGAAAGCGCGCAACGCGGGCGTGGTCGTGATCGCTGTCGACGTGGGCGCCGTGGGCGCTTCGGCCACGGTGATGTCCGACAACACCATGGCCGGCGACGTGTCGTGCGCCTACCTGGCCAAGCAGATCGGCGGCAAGGGCAATGTGGTGATCCTCAACGGCCCACCGGTCACGTCCGTGATCGACCGTGTCAACGGCTGCAAGAAAACCCTGGCCGCCTTCAAGGATATCAAGATCCTGTCCGACAACCAGAACGCGGGCGGCAGCCGCGACGGCGGCATGACCGTGATGTCGAACTTGCTGACGGCCTATCCGAAGATCGATGGCGTGTTCGCCATCAATGACCCGACGGGCATCGGCGCCGAACTGGCGATCAAGCAATCGAAGCGCACGGACGTCAAACTGATCACGGCCGTCGACGGCGCGCCCGACGGCCAGAACGCCCTGAAAAACAAGGCCGGCCTGTTTGCCGCCACCTCGGCGCAAAACCCGTACCGCATGGCCACCGACGCCGTGCAAATGGGCTACGACATCATGAACGGCCGCACGCCGAAACAGACCATGGTGCTGTTGCCGACCCCGGCCATCACCAAGGAAAACGTCGCCACCTACACGGGCTGGGTAAAGAACTGATCTGCCTGACCTGAACCACGTGGCGCCGCCTGCCCGCAAGCCGGCGGCGCCAGTTTCACCAGCAAGGAAGGACAGTCATGAGCGACGATATTATTTTTGAAATGCGCGGCATCGAGAAGCGCTTTGGCGCCACGCGCGCGCTGCGCGGCGTGCACCTGACGGTGCGCAGCGGCGAAATCCATGCCGTGATGGGCGAGAATGGCGCCGGCAAGAGCACCCTGATGAAAATCCTCTCGGGCGTGTACACGCCGGACGCAGGTGAAATCATCCTCGACGGCAAGCCGATCAAGATCCGCAACCCGGGCGAGGCCCGCGCGCTGGGCATCAACCTGATTTACCAGGAACTGAGCGTGGCCAAGAACATGACGGTGGCGCAGAACGTCTTCATGGGCAGCGAACCACAAGGACCGTTCTGGACCGTCAAGGGCGGCGAAATGCGCGCGCGCACCAACGCCATCTTGGCCGACCTCGGTTCCCGTTTCGACGCCGACACCATGGTGGCCAGCCTGTCGATCGCCGAGCAGCAGCAGGTGGAAATCGCCCGCGCCCTCGTGCACGAAAGCCGCATCCTGATCATGGATGAGCCCACAGCGGCCCTGTCCGACCGGGAAACCGAACAATTGTTCCGCATCATCGAAGAACAGCGCGACAAGGGCCTGGCCGTGCTGTACATCAGCCACCGCATGGCCGAGGTGGAGCGCCTGGCGCGCCGCATCACGGTACTGCGCGACGGCGCCTATGTGGGCGAACTGGGCAAGGATGAACTGGATCAAAAGAAAGTCGTGCAAATGATGGTAGGCCGCCCCGCCGACGACTTTTATGCACACCAGCGGCGCACCACGCGGGGCGCCGAGCGCCTGCGCGTGGAAAACGTGGGCGGCGGCAAGGTCAAGCCTGCCTCGTTCGCCCTGCATGCGGGCGAAGTGACGGGACTTGCCGGCCTGGTCGGCGCGGGCCGCACGGAACTGGCGCGGCTGATCTTTGGCGCCGACAAGAAGCAATCGGGGCAAGTGTGGCTCGACGGCCAGGAAGTACACATCAAGCAACCGCTGGCGGCGATACGCCACGGCATCGGCTATTTGCCCGAAGACCGCAAGAGCCTGGGCTTGTTCATGCAATTGTCGGCCATGGAAAACATGTCGATGAATATCCTGTCCAGGCATTCCACGGCGGGCGTGGTCAACCGTGGCGCCCTGACGCAGCTGACGCGCGAGGCGATTGCCAACCTCAACGTGAAAGTCTCGGGCCCGGAAGGCATCGTGGGGGGATTGTCTGGCGGCAACCAGCAGAAAGTCTTGCTGGCGCGCTGGCTGGCCATTGCACCGAAAGTGCTGATCCTCGACGAACCGACGCGCGGCGTGGACGTGGGCGCGAAGAGCGAAATCTATAAAATCATCCACCAGTTGGCGGATGCGGGCACGGCCGTGCTGTGCATTTCCAGCGAACTGGCCGAGCTGGTCGGCATTTGCGACCGCGTGATGGTGATGTGCGAAGGACGCCTGACGGGCGAAGTGACGGGCGACGACATCACGCAGGAAAACATCCTCGCCTATGCCACGCAGCTGGAAGCGGCATAAGAATAATCAACAGGAGATAGCAAATCATGACAACTACCACCCGCGGCGCCGCACGCGCCGGCGAACCCTTCAATGCCTCGAACCTGATGCGCCGCCTGGGCATGCTGCCCGTGCTGGTCGTGCTGTACCTGGCCATGTACGGCCTGACCGTGTATTTCTCGGCCGACGGCACGTCGACCTTCATGACCAGCAATAACACCATGAACATCTTCCGCCAAGTATCGATCAACATCGTGCTGGCGTCCGGCATGACCTTCGTCATTCTGACCAGTGGCATCGATTTATCGGTCGGCTCCGTGCTGGCCGTCTCGGCCGTGGCGGGCATGCTGATGTCGCTGTCGGCGCAGTTCGCCGGCTTTTCGATTCCCACCTTCCTCATCGTCGGCTTGCTGCTGGGCGCCCTGAACGGCGTGCTGGTAGCCCTCGTCGGCCTGAACCCCTTCGTCGTCACCCTGGGCACCATGACGGCCCTGCGCGGCGCCGCCTACCTGTTCGCCGACGGCACCAGCGTGCTGAACACGGAAATCCCCAGCTTCGAATGGATGGGCAACGGCAGCTTCCTGGCCATCCCCTGGCTGATCTGGCTGGCGGCGGCCGTCGTCGTGCTGACGTGGTTTATTTTGCGCAAGACGACCCTGGGCCTGCATATCTACGCCGTCGGCGGCAATATCCAGGCGGCCCGCTTGACGGGCATCAAGGTCGGCCTCGTGCTGATGTTTGTCTACACCATCAGCGGCCTGTTCGCCGGCCTGGGCGGCGCCATGTCGGCCAGCCGCCTGTATGCGGCCAACGGTAACTGGGGTACCGGTTATGAACTCGATGCCATCGCGGCCGTCGTACTCGGTGGCACGAGCCTGATGGGCGGCGTGGGTTCCGTCTGGGGCACCGTCATCGGCGCGCTGATCATCGGCGTGATGAACAATGGCTTGACGATCTTGGGCCTGTCGTCGTTCTGGCAGTATGTGGCGAAGGGTGTCGTGATCGTGCTGGCCGTAATTCTCGATAAATGGCGCCAGAGCCACGCGCAGAACTGATGGTGCTGGTGGTGTCGGGTTACGCGCTGCGCGCTAACCCGACCTACCGTTGACGTCGTAGGTCGGATTAGCGCTACGCGCGTAATCCGACAACACCCTGGAACACCAGCCGCATCTCCACATGCGCAATCCCCGCCTCTTCAAATTGCTCCCCCAGCTGCACGAAACCGTGGCGCGCATAAAATGGCGCGGCCACGGTTTGCGCGTTCAGCACCACGGCGGCATCGCCGCGTGCGCGCGCCTTGTCCATCAGCAAGGTCAAGATGGCGCCGCCCACGCCCGTACCGCGGCCCGGCTGGCGCACGGCCATGCGGCCGATATGGCCGTCCGGCAATAATCGGCCCGTGCCGATGGCCTTGCCGGCCCCGTCATAGGCGACGGCGTGCAGGCAGACGGCGTCCATGTCGTCGAGTTCGATCTCGGCCGGCACTTTCTGTTCATCAACGAAAACTTCAAAACGGATGGCGGTCGCGTCAGGGCCCAGGGTGGCCCAGTCGCCGAGGCGGATGGTGTGCTTGGTCATGGTGTAATGTAGAAAGAGACAGGCCGTTATTGTCGCACGGCCTGCCTGTCCACAGAGAGATCAGCTGAGCTTGACCAGCTGCTTGCCGAAGTTACGGCCTTTCAACAGGCCAATGAAGGCTTCCGGTGCGCTGGCCAGGCCGTCGGCCACGGATTCGCGGAATGTCAGCTTGCCCGTCGCCACCAGGGTGCCCAGTTCTGCCAGGCCTTGCGGCCAGAATTCCGGCTGTTCCGAGACGATGAAACCGCGCACGGTGAGGCGGTTGGTGAGGATCAGGCGCGCATTGTCGAGCGGCGTCGGTTCGCCGTTGTAGCCGGCAATCCAGCCGCACACGGCCACGCGGCCAAACGCATTGGTGCGCGCCAGGGCCGCATCAAAGATAGCGCCGCCCACGTTTTCAAAGATGGCGTCGATGCCGTCCGGCGTCGCCGCCGCCAAGTCGGACGCCAAGCTGCCCGCCTTGTAGTCGACGCAGGCATCGAAACCCAGTTCTTCGACGACATAGCGGCATTTTTCCGCGCCGCCGGCGATGCCGACCACGCGGCAACCTTTCAGTTTCGCCAGCTGGCCCACGACGCTGCCCACGGCGCCGCTGGCGGCCGACACGACGACTGTTTCGCCCGCTTTCGGCGCCATGATCTGGTTCAAGCCATACCAGGCCGTCATGCCGGGCATGCCGACGGCACCCAGGTAGGCGGAGGCGGGAATATGCGTCGTGTCGACCTTGCGCAGCATGGTGCCGTCCGATACGGCCACTTCCGTCCAGCCCAAGGTCCCCACGACCGTGTCGCCCACGGCGAACTTCGGATGCTTCGATTCCAGCACCACGCCCACCGTGCCGCCGATCATGGTTTCATCGAGCGCTTGCGGCGCCGCATAGCTTTTATTCGCGCTCATGCGCCCGCGCATGTAGGGATCGAGCGACAGGTACTGGTTACGCACCAATAACTGGCCATCCGTGATGGCGGGAATGTCTTTCGTTTCCAGGCGGAAGTTATCTGGCTGCACTTCGGCTGTGGGGCGCGAGGCGAGGACGATGCATTGGTAGGTGGTCATGAATGCTCCTGTTATTAATCAAATGAAACCCAAAGGCGACTACTGGGGTCGAACCCTGAGGGTTCGACCCCAGCCCTTCGCTTTGGGGTTAACGGGTTTTCAAATTTCGTAATCCATGCACTGCCTTGCTTCCCGCACGGCCCCAAAAAACGGCTTGATTTTGACGTGCTCGGGGTGGTTCTGGTAAGCGTCGAGCGCTGCGCGGCTGGCGAATTCGCTGTACAGGACGATGTCGTAGGTCGCTTCCAGGCCAGGCTGGGCCACGGCCGCTTCGAATTTCAGGATGCCGGGTACCAGCCCGGAACAGGAATCGAGCAGGGCCTTGAGCTTCAAGGCGTTCGTGGCGCGGTCGGCGCCTTCGGCGTGGTCTTTGAGTTTCCAGAAAACGATGTGCTTGATCATGGCGGGTGCGAGTAGGCAAAGGGAGCCGATACTGTAACCGCTATCGGCCCACTCTGCAGCACGCACGCCACCACGCCAGACCAAGTAACCCCCAATAAATTCTTGCGATTTCTGACTTCCATAACCGGCGCTCTGCGGCGTTGCCCTCTGCTAGCAGTGCTCGCACTGCGTCGCAGCGGGCGCCTTGCATAGCATCCGGTTCTGTTCGTCATAAATTCACAATAATTTCCTGAGGATTACTTAGACGACTTCGAACAGCCCGGCCGCACCCTGCCCGCCGCCGATGCACATGGTCACCACCACATATTTGACGCCACGGCGCTTGCCTTCGATCAAGGCGTGGCCCGTCAGGCGCGCGCCCGACACGCCGTACGGATGGCCAACGGCAATCGCGCCACCGTTCACATTCAGGCGCTCCATGGGGATGCCCAGGGTGTCGGCGCAATACAGCACTTGCACGGCAAACGCTTCGTTGAGTTCCCACAGGCCGACGTCAGCCACCGTCAAGCCCGCCTTTTTCAGCAGTTTCGGAATCGCGTAGACGGGGCCGATGCCCATTTCATCGGGTTCACAGCCGGCCACGGCGAAGCCGCGGAAAATGCCCAGCGGCTGCAAGCCTTTTGCTTCGGCCACTTTCGCATTCATGACGATGGCCATCGAAGCGCCGTCGGAAAACTGGCTGGCATTGCCGGCGCTGATGACGCCACCGGGCATGGCGGAACGGATCTTGGCTACGCCTTCGTAGGTGGTATCAAAGCGGATGCCTTCGTCGCTGGAGATCGTCACTTCGCGCGACACCAGCATGCCGCTGGCCTTGTCGGCCACGCCCATGATGGTGGTCATCGGCACGATTTCCGCGTCGAACAGGCCGGCGGCCTGGGCGCTTGCTGCGCGCTGCTGGCTTTGCGCGCCATACACATCCTGGCGCTCGCGCGAAATCTGGTAGCGCTTGGCCACGGTTTCAGCCGTCTGCAGCATGGGCCAGTACACTTCCGGCTTGTGCTGCTGCAGCCAGACATCGCGGTACATATGTGTATTCATTTCATTTTGCACGCAGGAAATCGATTCCACGCCGCCCGCCGCATAGATATCGCCTTCTCCGGCGATGATGCGTTGTGCCGCCAGGGCGATGGCCTGCAAGCCCGAGGAACAAAAGCGGTTGACGGTCATGCCGGCCGTCGTGACGGGGCAGCTTGCGCGCAAGGCGACCTGGCGCGCGATGTTGCCGCCCGTGGCGCCTTCGGGGAAGGCGCAACCGACCAGCACGTCTTCCACTTCCTCCGCCTCGATGCGCGCGCGCTCGATGGCGGCCGCCAGCACGTGGCCGCCCAGGGTGGCGCCGTGCGTCATGTTGAACGCGCCCTTCCAGGACTTGGCAAGGCCCGTGCGGGCGGTCGATACGATGACGGCTTCATTCATGCTGTGTCTCCTTGTGGGAATGTTATATGGTCAATGATGGTATCTACGGAACGAGAATAGCACATTTAAGTACGGTCGTTCGCAAAGTTCTGGCGGATGGCAATTTGTAAGCCTGGTGTAAGTTTCAAGCAAGCATGACGTAAGGTTCGGAGAACACACTCGGCTCCAGCTGTTGCAAGAATGGTCAAAAAGACCTCGGCAATGGTTCACTATAAAACATAGGGAGACAAACCATGGCAACACCATCCGGCTCGGCCGACGTACGGAAATTTTCCACCAAGGGAACGCCGATTACACCTGAGGAACGCAAGGTCATCTTTGCATCCTCGCTCGGCACCGTCTTTGAATGGTACGATTTTTATCTGTACGGTTCGCTCGCTTCCATCATCGCCAAGCAATTTTTCATCGGCGACCCCACCACCACCTTCATCTTCGCGCTGCTGGCCTTTGCCGCCGGCTTCATCGTGCGTCCGTTCGGCGCGCTGGTCTTCGGCCGCCTGGGCGACATGATCGGCCGCAAGTACACTTTCCTGATCACGATTTTGATCATGGGCGGCTCCACCTTCATCGTCGGCTTGCTGCCGGGCCATGCCTCCATCGGCATCGCCGCGCCGATCATCCTCGTCATCCTGCGCATCCTGCAAGGCCTGGCACTGGGCGGCGAATACGGCGGCGCAGCCACCTATGTGGCCGAGCACGCGCCTGAAGGCAAGCGCGGCGCATTCACGGCGTGGATACAGACGACGGCAACCCTGGGCTTCTTCCTGTCGCTGATGGTCATCCTGGGCACCCGCCTGGCGACCGGCGAGAAGGATTTCGAGGCCTGGGGCTGGCGCATTCCCTTCCTGGTCTCCGTCATCCTGCTGGGTATTTCCGTCTGGATCCGCCTGGCCATGAACGAATCGCCTGCGTTTTCCAAGATGAAAGCCGAGGGCAAGACCTCGAAAGCGCCGCTGACGGAAGCGTTCGGCAAGTGGAAAAACCTGAAGATCGTCATCCTGGCCCTGATCGGCCTGACCGCCGGCCAGGCCGTCGTCTGGTACACGGGCCAGTTCTACGCCCTGTTCTTCATGATCCAGACCCTGAAAGTGGACCTGGCAACGGCCAACGTGCTGGTCGCCGTCGCCCTCCTGCTGGCCACGCCATTCTTCCTCTTCTTCGGCAGCCTGTCGGACCGCATCGGCCGCAAGTACATCATCCTCGGCGGCTGCCTGATCGCCGCCCTGACCTACTTCCCGATCTTCAGCGGCCTGACCCACTTCGCCAACCCGGCGCTGGAAGCTGCACTGAAGAACTCGCCAGTGGTGGTGGTGGCCGATCCGGCTTCCTGCCACTTCCAGTTCAACATGACCGGCACCAAGAAGTTCCCATCGTCGTGCGACATCGCCACGGGCTTCCTGTCGAACAGCTCGGTGAACTACACGAAGGAAGATGCACCGGCCGGCTCAATCGCCAAGGTGCGCATCGGCACGAAGGAGTTTTCCTCGTTTAACGCAGTCATGACGGCCGACGGCCTGAACTTCGATGCCGAAAGCAAGACCCGCGAAGCGGCGCTGAAGAAAGAAATCGGCGCCGGCATCAAGGAAGCGGGCTACCCTGCGAAAGCCGATCCGGACCAGATCAACAAGCCGATGGTGGTCTTGCTGCTGTTCATCCTGGTGCTGTATGTGACCATGGTGTATGGCCCGATCGCCGCCATGCTGGTGGAAATGTTCCCGACGCGTATCCGTTACACCTCGATGTCCCTGCCTTACCACATCGGTAACGGCTGGTTCGGCGGCTTGCTGCCGACCACGGCCTTCGCGCTGGTGGCCTTCAAGGGCGACATCTATTACGGCCTGTGGTATCCGATCGTTGTCGCCCTGGCGACTGTCGTGATCGGCACCCTGTTCGTCAAGGAAACGAAAGATAACAATATCTACGCTGACGACTGATCCGGTGCAATCCCCGGCCGCAATGCCGGGGCCTGCAATGCAAAACGCCGCTGACTGGTCAGCGGCGTTTGTTTTTTATACGGCGTAGGCGGCGAGCTTACTTGGTGCCCTGTTTCACTTGGTCGCGCTGCTGCACATATTCCTGGTAGCTGGTCTGGTTGCGCTTGCGGCAGGCATTGCGGTCGTCAAAATTATTGAGGCTATTGCAATACTCACCGATCTTGTCCCGGTTCGCGTCATACAAGACTTCACAGCCACTCATGGCCAGCAAGAAGGGAACGATCAGATATTTCATTGCTACTCTCATGGATAGGGACGAAATTGCGCACAAAAACACCAGATTGCCCACTGGATAAGCGAGCAAGCTTTATCTTAACGCGATCTTGACGAAAAGTACAAGCGCTCGGTATTACTGAGTAGAAAGGATCAGGGCAGTGTGGCGCCCTGCCCGTCCAACGCGTCGTTCAACAGCGGATTGCCCGCCGCAAACGCCGCCAGGTGCTCCAGCAGCACGCGCACGCGGGCCGGCAGATAGCGCCGCTGCGTCCAGACGGCGTACACATGGCGCGGCTGCGGCATCCAGTCGGGCAGCACGCGCACCAGCGAACCACGCGCCACTTCGTCGCGGCACTGCAGCAGCGGACACAGCAAGATGCCGATGCCCGCGTCGGCCATCTCCACGGCCAGGCGCATTTCATTGACGCGCAGGCGCGCCTGCGGTTCGATCAGCATTTCGGCGCCATCGCCGGGACGCCGCAAACGCCAGCTGCGCAGCGGTTCGGCCACGATCAGCTCGTGCTTTTCCAGCTCCTGCAAGTCGCGTGGCACGCCGGCGCGCGCCAGGTAGGCGGGCGCCGCCACCATCACCAGCGCGGCGCTGCCCAGCCGGCGCTGCATCAGCGAAGAATCGTCTAGCGCGCCCACGCGGATGGCCAGGTCGGCGCCGCTTCCCACCAGGTCTTGCAGCAGGTTCGACAGTTCCAGCTCCAGGCGGATATCCGGGTATTGCTGCATGAAGCTGACCCAGGCGGGCGTCAGCAAGCCGCTGGCGAAATTCACGGGCGCCAGCACGCGGATACTGCCCGAGACGGCCGACAGGCTGGCGTCGAGCTGCTGCGTCGCTTGCCGCAAGGCGTGCACCAGGGGACGGCACTGCTCGTAGTATTGCCAGCCTTCCGCCGTCGGCTGCAAGCGGCGCGCGCTGCGGTTGAGCAAGCGGTAGCCGAGCTGGCTTTCCAGCTTTTGCAGCCGGCGCGTGACGGTAGCGGCGGGCAAGTCTTCCTTGACGGCCGCCGCATGCAGGCTGCCCGCCTCGACGATGGCGACAAATAAGGCTAAATCATCAAGCATGATTGCATTTTTGGAATTTGAAATTAAAAATATGGCTCTAGTATAGATTGCTGCAAGTCGTTACGCTGGCATCTTTCCACTCTGTTGAAAGCACGCCATGTCCGATGCCCTGCGCCTGCGCTGCACGTTTGCCTTCCTGATGTCGCTGGTGATGACCCTGCTGATGAGCGCTTGGGTCACCTGGCTCAATATCGGCCTGCAGGCGGACTTCCTGCCCCGCTGGCGCCATGCGTTTTTTGCCGCCTGGCCCGTGGCCTTCTGCGCCGTGATGCTGTTCGCGCCCCGCGTGCAGCTGATGAGCCGCAGTATCGTCGCCCGGCTCGCCAGCCGGCCTTAACCGGCAGTCGGCCACCGCCGGTGTCACTCGGTTACTTCGGCCCACGGCCATCCTGATCCGGGCTATGCTATGGCGGTCCTTGTTTTTACAGTGGAATGCCCATGCTCGATCACGTTTCCCTTACCGTTGCCGACCTGGAGCGCGCCGAGCGCTTCTACGATGCCATCTTCGCCGCGCTGGGCGTGCCCAAGGTGGGCAGCGACCATGCCCATGCCTGGATAGGCTACGGCGAGCGCAGCGATGCCGAGCACCCCGAACGCAGCTATTTTTCCGTGCGCCTGGGCCCCAGGCCCGACGACGCACCGCGCCGCCACTGCTGCTTCAAGGCCGCCTCGCGCGCGGCCGTGGAAGCGTTCTGGCATGCGGGCCTGGCGCACGGCGGCATCGACCTGGGCGCGCCCGGCCTGCGCCACTATCACGCCAGCTATTACGCGGCCTTCCTGTTCGATCCGGACGGCAACCGCATCGAAGCCGTCTGCCATCGCGCCGACGCCGGCTGACAGCACGGGAAATCGGCCTCTGTTCAACGTTTCCACTTCCTTGCGATTTGCCTATAATGGCTGGCACGCCATACCGGTCCCTGCATCAAGAAGGAGATTCATGCATCATCTATTCGTCGGCCGCCCCGCGCGCACCATGCTCCTCTCCAGCGCCGGCTTGCTGCTGGCAGGCTGCTCTCTGTTGCCATCGACCCCGGTCACGCCGGGCGTGCCCGCCACGGCCGCCCTGCCCGACGCCAGCATCGCCTATGCCTTGAGTGGCCAGGGCGGCTTGCCCGTGGTGTTCCAGTCCGGCATGGGCGACGGCAAGGATGTGTGGGCCAAGGTGGTGCCCGAAGTGGCCAGGCAGCACCGCGTGCTCGTCTACGACCGTCCCGGCTACGGCGACAGCAAAAAAACCACCACGCCGCGCGACCCGTGCACCATCGCAGCCCAGCAGCGCGCCCTGCTGACGCAAGCGGGTCTGAAACCGCCGTATGTGCTGGTCGGTCATGGTTTGGGCGGGCTGTACCAGTATGTGTATGCCAGGCTGTACCCGCAGGACGTGGCCGGCCTGGTCTTGCTCGACCCCACGCACCCGCAGCAATGGAACCGCCTGCAAACGGACGCGTCCACCTACGCCATGCTCGTGAAGACGCGGCGCAAACTCATGTTCAACAGTACGGAATCGGCCGAATTCGATGCCCAGACGCAATGCCTGCAGCACGTCGACATGCGCAGCCCCCTGCGCGTGCCCGCCATGCTGCTGGTGCGCGACAAGTTCGGCATCGAGGAAATGGGCTCGTTTGAAAACGTGGTGCGGGCCCAGGAAAAGGACTGGCAGCGCCTGTCCGGCGCGCCAGCCATCGAGCGCATCACGGGCGCCGGCTACTACATCCAGAAAGACAACCCCGTCATCGTCAACGAGGCGGTCAAGATGGTGGCGAAGAAGAAGTAGTGGCGTCGGATTACGCGGCGTACCGCCGCTAATCCGACCTACGCCGACTTACTCAGTAGGTCGGATTAGCGTGGCGAAGCCGCGCGTAATCCGACAACATCGGGCGTCAACGGTAGCGCCGGATTAGCTATTGAAACCCTTGCCCTCGCCCGCCAGTTTCACCAGCAGCGGCGCCGGCGTCCACGCTTCGCCGTGGCGGCCTTTCGCGTAGCCGGCAATCGAATCGAGCACGTTCGGCAAGCCGACCGTATCGGCATAGAACATGGGGCCGCCACGGAACAGCGGGAAGCCGTAGCCCGTCAGATACACCATGTCGATATCCGACGCGCGCAGGGCGATGCCCTCTTCGAGGATGCGCGCGCCCTCGTTGACCAGCGCATACACGAGCCGTTCGACGATTTCCTGGTCGCTGATCTTGCGCCGCGCCACGCCGATGTCGGCGCAGTGCTGCACTATCATGGCGTTCACCTGCTCGGACGGATACGCCTTGCGGTCGCCCGCCTTGTAGTCATACCAGCCGGCGCCTGTCTTCTGGCCGTAGCGACCGAGTTCGCACAGCAAATCGGCCGTCTTCGAATACGTCACTTCCGGTTTTTCCACAGCGCGGCGCTTGCGGATGGCCCAGCCGATGTCATTGCCGGCCAGGTCGCCCATGCGGAACGGGCCCATGGCGAAGCCGAATTTCTCCACAGCCTTGTCGACTTGCTCCGGCAAGCAACCTTCTTCCAGCAGGAAACCGGCTTGCCGGCTGTATTGCTCGATCATGCGGTTGCCGATGAAACCGTCGCACACGCCCGAGACGACGCCCGTCTTTTTCAGTTTTTTCGACAGCGCCAGCGCCGTGGCCAGCACATCCTTTCCCGTTTCCTTGCCACGGACGATTTCCAGCAGTTTCATGACGTTCGCCGGGCTGAAAAAATGCGTGCCGATCACGTCTTGCGGGCGCTGGGTGAACGCGGCGATCTTGTCCAGGTCCAACGTGGACGTGTTCGAGGCGAGGATGGCGCCCGGTTTCATGACGGCATCGAGCTGCCTGAACACGGTTTCCTTCACGCCCAGCTCTTCAAAGACGGCTTCGATGACGATGTCAGCCTGGGCAATGTCGGCATACGCCAGCGTGCCGCTGACCAGAGCGATGCGCTGCTCGGCCTTTTCTTGCGTGAGCTTGCCTTTTTTCACCGTATTTTCGTAATTCTTGCGGATGGTGGCCAGGCCCTTGTCCAGCGCTTCCTGTTTTGTTTCCAGCAGCATCACGGGGATGCCCGCGTTGGCGAAGTTCATGGCGATGCCGCCGCCCATGGTGCCGGCGCCCACGATGGCTGCGCTGGCGATCGTGCGCACGGGGGTATCGGACGGCACGTCAGGCACCTTGCTGGCGATGCGTTCGGCAAAGAAGGCGTGGCGCAAGGCTTTCGACTCGGGCGACTGCACCAGCTGCATGAACAGCTCGCGCTCGTACTTCAAGCCCTCGTCGAACTTCATCGTCACGGCGGCCGCTACGGCATCGACGCATTTCAGCGGTGCAGGGAACGGGCCGGACATGGCTTTGACCGTATTGCGCGAAAACTGCAGGAACGCTTCATGGTTCGGGTAGTCGACCTTGCGCTCGCGCACTTTCGGCAACGGGCGCACATCGGCCACTTTCGTGGCGAAGGCCACGGCGGCTTGCAACAAGTCGGCGCCGGGGGCGATGACTTCGTCGAACAGGGCCGTGCCGGCCAATTTCTCTGACGCCACGGGCGTGCCCGAGACGATCATGTTGAGGGCCATTTCCAGGCCCAGCACGCGCGGCAGGCGCTGTGTGCCGCCCGCGCCCGGCAAGATGCCGAGTTTGACTTCCGGCAAGGCCATCTGCGCGCCCGGCGCGGCCACGCGGTAGTTGCAGCCCAGCGCCAGCTCCAGGCCACCGCCCATGCAAACGCTGTGGATTGCCGCCACCACCGGCTTGGTCGATTGCTCGACGACGTTGATCAGGGTGTGCAGGGTCGGTTCCGTGAGCGCCTTGGGCGAATTGAATTCCTTGATGTCGGCGCCGCCCGAAAAGGCCTTGCCGGCGCCCGCGATGACGATTGCTTTGACGGCCTCGTCCGCCAGCGCCTGGCGGATGCCGGCCACGGCGGCCGTGCGCGTAGCCAGGCCCAGTCCATTGACGGGCGGATTGGCGAGGGTAATGACGGCAACGGCGCCGTTCACTTGATATTCAGCACTCATGTCTCTTCCTTACTGGTGTATTGGTGTTTACTTGGCGATGAAGTAGTTGCAAGGGATGAAGCTTCACTATACCGCATAAAAGAACGATCGTATTATTTTTTGTCGCGGCGCGCAGTGACGGTACCGGCCATCATGGTACAACAGCGCCCCCCCCCCTCCTTGCGCGCCACCTCGATTACATGCCGGGCAACTGGTGGCCCTTGAACTGCTCGCGCAGCTTGTTCTTCTGGATCTTGCCCGTGGCGCCCATGGGCAAGGCGTCGATGAACAGCACGTCGTCCGGCGTCCACCACTTGGCGATCTTGCCCTCGAAGAACTGCAACAAAACCTCGCGCGTGACCGTCATGCCGGGACGTAGCACCACCACCAGCACGGGCCGCTCATCCCATTTCGGGTGGAATACGCCGATGCAGGCCGCTTGCAGCACGGCCGGATGGGCCATGGCCAGGTTTTCCAGGTCGATGGTGCCGATCCACTCGCCGCCCGACTTGATCACGTCCTTGCTGCGGTCGGTGATCTGCATGTAGCCATCCGCGTCGATGGTGGCCACATCGCCCGTGGGGAACCAGCCATCCTGCAGCACGTCGCCGCCCTCGTTCTTGTAGTACGACGAGATGATCCACGGCCCTTTCACCAGCAAATGGCCATAGGCGACGCCATCCCACGGCAATTCCTTGCCGTCGTCGTCGACGATCTTCATGTCCACGCCGTAGATCGCATGGCCCTGCTTTTGCAGGATCTTGCGCTGTTCGTCCTTCGGCAAGTCCAGGTGCTTGGTCTGCAAGCCTCCCGCCGTGCCCAGCGGCGACATTTCCGTCATGCCCCAGGCGTGGATGACTTCCACGTCGAACTTGTCGATCAGGGTATCCATCATGGCCGGCGGGCAAGCCGCGCCGCCGATCACCGTGCGGCGGAAAGTGGAAAATTTCAAGTTGTTCTGCAAGGCGTGATTCAGCAGCCCCAGCCAGACGGTGGGCACGCCGGCCGAGAACGTTACTTTTTCCGCCTCGAACAGCTCGTACAGCGACTTGCCATCGAGCGCCGCGCCGGGAAAGACCATGCGCGCGCCGGACAGGGGCACGGAATACGGCAAGCCCCAGGCATTCACGTGGAACATGGGCACGACGGGCAGCACCGTGTCGGAGGCGCGCACGTTCAGGCCGCTGGGCATGGCCGAGGCATACGCGTGCAGCACGGTGGAGCGGTGCGAATACAGGGCGCCCTTGGGGTTGCCCGTCGTGCCCGAGGTGTAACACAGGGTGGCGGCCGCGTTTTCATCGAACAGGGGCCAGGTGTAATCGTCGGAATGCGTGGCGATCAAGTCTTCATAGCACAGCAGGTCGGGGATGCTGCTGCTGGCCGGCATGCGCTCGCGGTCGCACATCAGCACAAAATGGCGCACGAAGGTGCAGTCGGCGGCGATTTTCTCCACCACGGGCAGGAAAGTTAAATCGAACAGCAAGACCTGATCTTCCGCGTGATTCGAGATATAGGCGATCTGGTCGGGAAACAGGCGCGGATTGATGGTGTGCAGCACGGCACCCGAGCCGGACACGGCATAGTAGGCTTCCAGGTGGCGGTAGCCATTCCAGGCCAGCGTGGCAACCCGGTCGCCCATGCCGACGCCGAGGCCATGCAGGGCATTGGCCAGGCGGCGCGCGCGCTGGTGGCAATCGCGGTAGGTGTAGCGGTGCATATCGCCCTCCACCCGCCGCGAAATGATTTCGCTGCCTGCATAATGACGCGCTGCAAACTCGATAATGCTGGAAATCAGCAGGGGCTGATTCATCATCTGGCCCATCACTGGACTCAAGGGAAATGCCGACATCGTGTCTCCTGGGCTGGCTACTCGGTTATTGTAGGAATTTAAAGATTTTCCTTAGTTTCGTACGGTCGTGCGGAAATCGTCAACGCATTTCGATATTGCAATGCAGCATGGAATTTTCGATTCCGTTTTTTGCAGTGCCGGCGTCCGGTACGGACCTTCGCGCCGTGCGGTAAAATCGTGTTCCAGCCTGGCGCACCTTGCCGGCGCATCTACTTGAATGGAATCGCCATCACCGCTCATACCTTACCACTGGACAATGCCTTTGCGACATTGCCGCCCGCGTTCTATACGCGGCTGATGCCCACGCCCCTGCCCGCGCCCTACTTTGTCGCCGCCAGCGCGCCGGCGGCAAGCCTGATCGGACTCGATGCCGCGCGCCTGGCGCAAGCCGATTATGTGGAGCTGCTGATCGGCAATACCGTCGCCGAGCGCTCGCTGCCCCTGTCGGCCGTGTATTCGGGCCACCAGTTCGGCGTCTGGGCCGGCCAGCTGGGCGATGGCCGCGCCATCTTGCTGGGCGATATCGCCACCGAACACGGCCCGATGGAGCTGCAGCTGAAAGGCGCCGGCGCCACGCCGTATTCGCGCATGGGCGACGGACGCGCCGTGCTGCGCTCGTCCATCCGCGAATTCCTGTGCTCGGAAGCCATGGCGGCGCTGGGCATTCCCACCTCGCGCGCGCTGTCCATCATGGGGTCGCAGCAAGGCATCATGCGCGAAACGGTCGAGACGGCCGCTGTCGTCACGCGCATGGCGCCCAGTTTCGTGCGCTTCGGCTCGTTCGAGCACTGGTTTTACCGCAAGAAGCCGGACGAGCTGAAAATCCTTGCCGATTACGTCATTGACAGCTTCTACCCCCAGTTGCGCGCTGCGGCAAATCCGTATCAAGCCTTGCTGGCCGAAGTGTGCGTGCGCACGGCGCACATGATCGCGCACTGGCAAGCCGTGGGCTTCATGCATGGCGTGATGAATACGGACAATATGTCGATCCTGGGCCTGACCCTCGATTACGGCCCGTTCGGCTTCATGGAAGCGTTTGACACGGAACACATCTGCAACCATACGGACCAGCAGGGCCGCTATTCCTACGCCAACCAGCCGCAGGTGGGCCACTGGAATTGCTATGCGCTGGGCCAGGCCCTGCTGCCGCTGATCGGCGAAGTGGAACTGGCGCAGGCGGCGCTGGACAGCTACCAACCCGCCTTTGCGGAGAAGATGAATGCCTTGCTGCGCGCCAAGCTGGGTTTACAGACCATCCAGGACGACGATACGGCGCTATTCGACAGCATGTTTGCGCTGATGCAAGCCAATCACGTCGATTTCACCAACTTTTTCCGCGCCCTGGCGACACTGCAGGTGGCCGCCCCAGAGCACGACACGGCGCTGCGCGACCTGTTCATCGACCGCCCCGCCTTCGATACGTGGGCGGCGCAATACCGTGCGCGCCTGTCGCAGGAGCACAGCGTCGATGCCGAACGGCAAGCGGCCATGAACGGCGTCAACCCGAAATACGTGCTGCGCAACTACCTGGCGCAAGTGGCCATCGAAAAAGCCCAGCAGCAGGACTACACGGAAGTGGCGAAATTGCTGGAAATACTGCAAAAGCCATTTGACGAACAGCCCGAACACCAGCACTATGCGGCCCTGCCGCCCGACTGGGCCAGCCACCTTGAAGTCAGTTGCTCATCCTGAGGAGTCATTATGACCACCAATAAAGTCAAGAAAACCGACGCCGAATGGCGCGCCATGCTCGATTCCATGCAATACGAAGTCACGCGCCACGCGGCCACGGAACGGGCCTTCACGGGCAAGTTCTGGGACCACCACGAACACGGTGTCTACACCTGCGTCTGCTGCAACACGCCGTTATTTGCCTCGGACACGAAGTTCGATTCCGGCTGCGGCTGGCCCAGCTATTTCCAGGCGCTGGACCCGGCCAACGTGACGGAGATTGTCGACCGTACCCACGGCATGCTGCGCACGGAAATCGTCTGCGCCGTTTGCGACGCCCACCTGGGCCACGTCTTCCCGGACGGCCCGCCGCCGACCGGCTTGCGCTATTGCATCAATTCGGCTTCCTTGCGCTTCGATCCGCAGCCTTGAGACACCGGTATAGCTTGGGAGCGCCACGGTTGCTCCTAAGCCATTCCTAAGATGATTTTAATAAGACCAGTGTAAAGTCTCGCCATGAAATTTCTATTCGACCTATTCCCCCTGATCGCCTTCTTCGCCGCCTTCAAACTGGGCGGCATGTATGAAGCGGCTACGCACGATTTCGTGCAGCAATATTTGTCCGGCTTCGTGTCTGGCGGCCTGATCAAGGCTGACCAGGCGCCATGGATACTCGCCACCCTGGTCGGCATCGTCGCCACCGCCTGCCAGGTCAGCTATCTGCTGCTGCGCGGGCGCAAGGTGGACGGCATGCTGTGGCTGTCGCTGTTCATCTTTGTCGTGTTCGGCGGCGCCAGCATTTACCTGCATGACGATTTCTTTCTGAAATGGAAGCCGACCCTGATCTACTGGCTGTCCGGCCTGGCCCTGCTGATCGCCCATGTGGGCTTCAAGAAAAACCTGATCCGCAAGACCATGGAAGCACAAGTGCAATTGCCTGATGCCGTCTGGAACCAGTTGCTGGCGGCATGGATCATTTTCTTTGGCGCCATCGGCGCACTGAATTTGTTCGTCGCCTTCGTGCTGTACAAGGGCGACATGGCCGCCTGGGTCAGTTTTAAAGCGTTTGGCGCGACGGGCATATTCTTTGCCTTCATCGTGCTGCAAACCCTGTTCCTCGCCAAACATATCAAGGAAGACGCATGATGACGAACGACACGACAACGCGCATGCAGCGCATTCGTACCCGCCTGGCAACGGCACTTTCCCCTCTGGAATGCGTGCTGGAAGACGACTCGGCGCGCCACCGGGGCCATGCGGGCGCCGCCTCGGGCGGAGGCCATTACAATCTACGCATTATTTCTAGTCAATTTGAAGGGCTCAGGCTCGTCATGCGCCATCGACTGGTGTATGATTCCGTGCACGATATGATGCATAATGAGATACATGCATTGGCGATTGTGGCCCTGGCGCCGTCCGAAGTAGTGTAAGGATGGTGTTTTGGTGTACCCGAGCCATGTTATCAATTTCTTTCCATGCGTTTTTTACGAAACTTTCCCTAACAGGATTTAATAATGACTTTTAAGCCAGCCCGCTTGCTGATCGCACTACTCGCCGTTGTCGCGGTACCTGTTTTTGCGCAAAATGTTGCCGTTGTTAATGGCAAGCCTATCCCATCGTCGCGCGTTGATGCAGTCGTCAAGCAAGTCGTCGCCCAAGGCCAGCAACCGGATTCGCCGCAATTGCGCGAAATGATCAAGAAGGACTTGATCGGCCGTGAAGTGCTGATGCAAGAAGCGGAAAACAAAGGTTTCGGTAAAGATGCAGCCGTCAAGCAGCAAATCGAGAACGCACGCCAGGCTATCGTCATCAACGCCCTGGTCGGCGACTACCTGAAAAAGAACCCCGTCAACGACGCTGAAATCAAGGCAGAATACGACAAGTTCGTAGCCCAGACGGGCGACAAGGAATACCACGTGCGCCACATCCTGGTGGCCACCGAAGCGGAAGCGAAAGACATCATCGCCAAGCTGAAAGGCGGCGCCAAGTTCGAAGACCTGGCCAAGCAATCGAAAGATGCCGGTTCGGCCGACAATGGCGGCGACCTGGACTGGGCAGCCCCATCGTCGTTCCCGAAAGTGTTCTCCGACGCCTTCGTGAAACTGCAAAAAGGCCAGGTCACCGACACCGCGGTGCAAACGCCTAACGGTTTTCACGTGATCAAGCTGGACGACACCCGCGCGGCCAAGCTGCCGACCCTGGAAGAAGTCAAGCCACAGATCGCCGAAGCGCTGCAGCAAAAGAAACTGCAAGCGTATCAGGAAGAAATGATCAAAAAAGCGAAAGTTCAGTAAGAACTGACCTCCCCGGCGCCCTTTTCGGCGCCGGTCGTGTATTCTGCGCCTGAATGCGCACTGCGCGACAGTCGCGATCTTTTGTACCGGTTTTTGTATACTTATTAGGAATAAACATGATTTTGAAGCCAGCCCGCCTGATCTTAGCCCTGGTCGCCGTCGTCGCGATCCCTGCCTTCGCGCAAAACGTCGCCACCGTAAATGGCAAGGCCATCCCATCGTCGCGCGTTGACCAGGTCGTCAAGCAAGTCGTCGCCCAAGGCAAGCAAGCCGATTCGCCGCAATTGCGCGAAGCCATCAAAAAAGACCTGATCGGCCGTGAAGTGCTGATCCAGGAAGCCGACAAGCAAGGCTACGGCACGCGTGCGGAAGTCAAGTCGCAGATCGACAATGCCCGTCAAAGCATCATCATCAATGCCCTGCTGGCCGACTACGTCAAGAAGAACCCTGTCAAGGACGCTGAAATCAAGGCCGAGTACGACAAGTTCAAGGCACAAGCTGGCGACAAGGAATACCATGCACGCCACATCCTGGTGGCCACCGAAGCGGAAGCGAAAGACATCATCGCCAAGCTGAAAGGCGGCGCCAAGTTCGAAGAACTGGCGAAAGTATCGAAAGACGGTTCCGCGGCCAATGGCGGCGACCTGGACTGGGCTAGCCCAGCTTCGTACGTGAAGCCATTCTCCGACGCCATGGTGGCCCTGAAACCAGGCCAGGTCACGCAAACGCCGGTGCAATCGCAATTCGGCTTCCACGTGATCAAGCTGGAAGAAACCCGTCCGACGAAGCTGCCGTCACTGGAAGAAGTCAAGGGTCAAGTGGCCGAGTCGCTGCAACAGAAGAAACTCGCCGCCTACCGCGACGAACTGATGAAGAAGGCAAAAGTCCAGTAAAAACGCCTGATATAAGCTACTGCGCGTCGCGCTTTGCGGCCTACGATGCTCACCGTACCTTCGTACGGTTGCGCGTCTCGGCCACAAATCGCTGCCGCTCGCTACGCTTCTATCAGCCGTTTGGATGGCTGGACAAGAGCGCTCCCTGGGGGCGCTTTTTTTACGCCAGAAAAAAGCGAGATGCGATGAATCTACATGAAGAATTAAGGATAGCACTCGAAACAGTCGCCAACGCCACCCGTGCAGCGCCCATGCAAGCCTATATGCGCGACCAGTTCGTGTTCCTGGGCGTGGCGGCGCCGCAGCGGCGCCTGGCCGCCAGGGGCTTGCTGTCGGGCTTGAAAGGCATAGCTGCCGATGTGCTGCTGGAACATGCGCAACTGCTGTGGCAGCAGCCGCAGCGCGAATACCAGCACGTGGCGCTCGACATGCTGGCCCTGCACAGGCGCCAGCTGCGCGTCGAACACCTCCCCGCCCTGCTCGGCCTGGCGCGTCAGCGCGCCTGGTGGGATAGCGTGGACGGCATGGCGGGCATCGTCGGCGACGTGCTGCAAGCGGAACTGCGGCGCGGCGGCGACGGCCATGCGCATATGCTCACGGCCTTGCAGCACGAAGACTTCTGGCTGCGCCGCATCGCCATGCTGCACCAGCTGGGCTGGCGCGCCGACACGGATGCCGGGTGGCTGTTCGACGCGGCCCTGGCGCTGGCGCATGAAGACGCGTTTTTCATCCGCAAGGCCATCGGCTGGGCCCTGCGCGATTACGCGCGCCATGCGCCGGCAGAAGTGCAAACTTTTGCTACGCAGCACCGCCAGCAACTATCGCCGCTCAGCTACCGCGAAGCGCTGAAGCACCAGCCAAGCTGAACGACGATCCGCCCAGCAATCGCAGCGCCGCGTCGATGCGGGAAGCGGCATCCCAGGCCGGCACGGGCGCCAGCTGCCCCAGCGCCATCTGCCGCAGCGGCTCGGCGATCACCATGGCCAGCAGCAAGCCTGCCAGTTCGTGCCCATCGTGCCCATCCTGCAGCACCAGATGGCCGCGCGCCGCCTGGCGCTGCAACCACTCGGCCAGCAAGGCCGTGCCCCGCTCGATGCCGTTGCGTTGATATACAGCCAGTAACTCCGCGCGCGCGGGAAACTCCGTGCACAGCAAACGGAACAGGCCGACGGCGTCCGCCGTCAGCACGCGCGCCACCATCGCCTGCAAGATCTCCTTCAATAAGGGCAGCACTTCGCCGGGCGCGGCCGCATCGTGCGCCATGGCTGGCAGGAAGGCATCCGTCCAGCCGCGCACCACCAGGGCCACCAGTTCCTCGCGGTTGGCCGCATATTGATACAGCGACTTCTTGGCCATGCCCGCGTGGCGCGCCACCGCTTCCATGGTCGTGGCCGCATAGCCTTCGTGCAGCAGCAGCCAGGTGGCCGCCTGCACGGCCGCCTCGCGCGCTTCCTCGGGCGGACGCGCCGGACGGCCCCGTCCACGCACAGCCTTGCTCTCTGTATTGCTTTCTTCATCCAGCATGCCGACTCCCGTCTTGATCGATGGGCAATTCTACACTGAAACATATTTTGGAAACGTTCGACGTTTCTTTAATATATAATTGTCTCACCCCCAACAAAGGAGAACGACATGACGCAGCCTATTGAATTCCCATGGAGCATCACCAACACGGGCGACTTGCTCGACCCGTTTCCCCTGCACCTGGAAACGGGCGTTACGCGCCTGGACGACGGTTGCCTGCTGGTGGCGGCGCGCACGGAGCTGCACGGCTGCAGTGGCCGCATGCTGGACTGGTGGTTTACGTTTTTCGAGACGACGCAGCACATCAAGTGGTGGCACCCGCACGATCATGTGACCCATCACGGCTGGAACAGCGCATGGAAAAAGGGAGAAAGTTATTACGGCGCTTCGATCGAGGCGGTGGAGTCCTTGGGCGACATTCCACCCGTGAAAGCCAAGCTGAAGTTCCATGATCCGAAAGAAGTGTTTGACCCGGCGCAACTGCAACGGGCCAAGGACAGCGGCGCCCTGTCGGCCGCCATCTGCGCGCGCATCGGCTTTGGCGAGCACGTGCAACTGGACCCGCACGGCGATCCGCTCGACGGCGAAATGCTGCACCTGACACGCGACACGCCCACAGGCTGCGTGCTGCGCAGCCGCTTCCTGCTGGGACGCAACAGCCTCGATCCCGTGCGCGACGTGCCCGACGTGCTGGGCCTGAACCTGCTGCGCCATTGCTACAGCGAATTTACCTATCTGTCGCGTTTCCTGCCGTCCTTGTACTACGGCGAGCATGCCAATGGAGAGCAGGCGCCGTTGCCCTGGTAAGCAGCCTTACAGCCGCTTGTGCATGCGCGCCAGCGGCAGTTTGATGTCATCGGGCAAGTCCAGGTGAAAATCTTCCGTGACGGCAAAACCGCTGGCCAGGTACAGCGGCACGCCGGGCAAGGTGGCAGCCAGTTCCAGTGCCGTAAAACCGGCGGCCAGCGCCTGGCGTTCGCAATGGCGCATCAGCATGCTGCCCAGACCCTGGCGTGCGGCTGTAGGTTCGACAAAAAAGGCGCGGATGCGGCCCGGCTGGCTGGCCGGGTCGAGCAGCGGGTCCGGCCCGCTCTTCGCGCGGTCGGCGCCATACAGGGTGGCGCGCTGGCTCCAGCCGCCGCAGGCCAGCATGGCGCCGTCGCGCTCGATGACGAAATACGTCCGGTCGGCAACGAGCTGCGTATCGACGCCGAACACGTGGCGCGTCACGGCCTGCGCCTGTTCCTGCGTGTAAAAGCCCGCGCTCAATGCCACGCCGGAACGGGCGATCAGTGCATTCATTTGCGGCACATCGGCCGGCAGCGCCACGCGCAAGCTGGTCAAAGTGCCAAAGCTGAACCAGGCGCGGCTGATGCGGCCCCGCTCCACCTCGTACGTCGCCACCAGTTCTTGCGCGGAAACACCGTCCGGCGTGTCGCCATGCACGATCTCGTGGTCGATCACCAGCTTGCCGCAAGCGATGCGGTTAAGCAACTGCGCCTGTGGCCGGCTGGCGGCGAAACGCGCCGTGAAGCGGGGGCCGATCTGTGCACTGCCCGTGGCCAGCAAGGTGTCCGGGTGCAGGAATTGCTGCGCATCATCGGCGTAGATGGCCAGCAGGGCGGGCACGTCGTGGGCGTTGTAGGCGTCCAGTTGGGCCTGAACCACCGCCGTGGGCGAAATGCGTGTATCGTTGACAAGCACCATGGTGCACCTGTTGTGATGTGGTTGGAAAGTTGCAAAGCGTAACACTGTCGCTCCTGTCGCGGCGCGGTTTACTGCGATAATAACAAGATTCGCCTCAAGCAGCATGTTGAGGCGTCACAATCAATCGCACAATCGCAGCAGGAGTAAAGATCATGAAATGGGAAGGCAATCGCGAAAGCGACAATGTGGAAGACCACCGTGGCGAAGGAGGCAGTGGTGGAAGCGGTGGCGGCGGTTTCGGCTTTGGCGGGCGCTCGATCGGCATCGGCACCATCGTCATCGCCCTCGTCGGCTCGTATGTGCTGGGCGTCAATCCCCTGACCTTGCTGAATCTGCTCAGCGGC
This sequence comes from Janthinobacterium sp. 78, assembly GCF_003096775.1. NCBI lineage: Bacteria > Pseudomonadati > Pseudomonadota > Betaproteobacteria > Burkholderiales > Oxalobacteraceae > Janthinobacterium > Janthinobacterium sp. 78. The sequence continues at coordinate 3,582,175 of NZ_QENT01000001.1, forward strand.
GGTGGCGGCCAGGTCAGCACCCAGCAAAGCCAGTCGCCAGCACGCCAGCCGCCCGAATCGGACGACATGGCCCGCTTCGTGAAAACCGTGCTGGCCGATACGGAAGACACGTGGGGCGCCCTGTTCAAGGCCGAAGGGGGCACCTATGTGCAACCCAAGCTGGCGCTGTTTTCGGGCAGCATCCCCACAGCCTGCGGCACGGGCCAGAGCGCCAGCGGCCCCTTCTATTGCCCCGGCGACCAGAAAGTCTACCTGGACCTCGATTTCTTCAATCTGATGCAGCAGCGCTTCAATGTCTCGGGCGAATTTGCGCAAGCGTATGTGATCGCGCATGAAGTGGGCCACCACGTGCAAAACCTGCTGGGCTTGTCCGAAAAGGTCGACAAGGCGCGCCGCACGCAATCGGAGCGCCAGGCCAACGCCATGTCCGTGCGCCTGGAATTGCAAGCCGACTGCTTTGCCGGCGTATGGGCATTCCACGCCAACGCCGACCGCAAGATCCTGGAACAAGGCGATGTGGAAGCGGCACTGAAAGCGGCCACGGCCATCGGCGACGATGCGCTGCAGCGCCAGTCGCAAGGCCATGTCGTGCCCGACTCATTTACGCACGGCACTTCGGAACAGCGCGTGCGCTGGTTCAGCAAGGGCATAGCGAGCGGCCAGATGTCCCAGTGCAACACGTTTGAGGCGCGCCAGCTGTAATGCAGGCAAAGCCAGCATGCCGCCTGGTCTGGCGGCATGCGCTCAGGGCACGCCGACGTCGTAGCGCTTGCCCAGCCGTTTCAACTCGCCCGTATCGATCAGGTTATTCAATTCCTGATCGAACTGCAGGCGCAGCTTGTCGAAAGTCGGTGAGCGGGGAAAGGCGAAATAGCCATTCTGTACTTCGATGACCTTGGGCAAAGGTTTCACTTGGCGTCCATAGCCAAGGCGGGCGATCACGGGGTCGGTATTGCGGCGGTTGCTGACGAACACATCGACGTGATTGTGCACCAGCATCTTCAAGCCATTTTCCACATTGTTAGCCACGCTGACCTGCAAGCCGGGCCGCACGCGCTCCCATTCCGCGCCATACGCCCAGCCGTTGAGCAGCACCACCCTGCGGTTCTTCAGCACCGCGTAGTCGCCATCCCAGCCGAAGCTGGCGTCCTGGCGCGTATAAAAGACCATCTGGTCCTGGTAAAACGGCTTGTCGGAAAACCCCATGCTGGCGATGCGCTCGGGCGTCTTGTACGGGCCGATCAGGATATCGGCCTGGCCCTGCACCAGCATGGCTTGCGCGCGCGCCCACGGCACCATGCGAAAACGCACGGTGTTACCCGTGCGCGCCGCCATCAGGCGCAGCAGTTCGGCGCCCAGTCCGCCATATTCGCCGCTCTCCTGGTACTCGAACACGCGCTCGAACGGTGCGCCCACGGCCAGCAGTTCCCGGGCTGGCGCCTGCGATGGCACAAGCAGCACGGGCCACAGCAGCGCCAGGGCCAGCAGGCGCGGCCCGGTTTTTCGCATCAGCCGACGATGCGCAAGGAGTAATCGGTGGCCCGCACATCCTTGGTCAAGCTGCCGATCGAGATGCGGTCCACGCCCGTTTCGGCAATCGCCCGCACGGTGTCGGCATGGATGCCACCCGACGCCTCGAGCAAGGCGCGGCCATTGGTGAGGGCCACGGCATCGCGCAGCATGTCGTTGCTGAAGTTATCCAGCAGCACCGAGACGGCGCCCGCATCGAGCGCTTCGCGCAATTGCGCCAGGGTTTCCACCTCGATCTGCACGGGCACGCCCGCATCGAGGTTGCGCGCGTTTTCCAGGGCCTGGCTGACGCCACCCGCAGCCGCGATATGGTTTTCCTTGATCAAGATACCGTCGTACAGGGCCAGGCGCTGGTTCTTGCCGCCACCGACCCGTACCGCATACTTTTGCGCCAGGCGCAGGCCCGGCAAGGTCTTGCGCGTATCTAAAATGGACGCCTTGGTGCCCGCCACCACATCGACATACCGGCGCGTGGCCGTGGCCACCGCCGATAGCAGTTGCAGGAAATTGAGGGCGCTGCGCTCGGCCGTGAGCAAGGCGCGCGCCGGCGCCTGTATCGTGCAGACGACGCTGTCGGCCGTCATCATGTCGCCTTCGGCGTAATGCCAAACGATATCGATGCTGCGGTCCAGGCTCTTCATGATGCCTTCGAACCACGGCGCGCCGCACAGCACGGCCGCTTCGCGCACGATGACGCGCGCCGTGACGATGTGGTCGGGCGGCACCAGTTCGCCCGTCAGGTCGCACTGGCCCACGTCTTCCAGCAAGGCGGCCAGCAAATTGCCTTCGAACGCGCGCGCCAGGGCGGGGTCAAAGGGAGCGAAAGAATTTACGAGGGTACTCATGCTGGACCGATTCCTTGGAACAATGTGGTTTCTTTTGCCAGGTCCGCGCCCGGCTTGAGGCCCGCCTTCTTGGCGGCGGCGAAGTCGAGCATGCGATTGATCGAACGCACGGCCAACTGGCCGACGGCAGGATCGACGTGGATTTCGTTGTGCATGTTTTCCAGCGTTTGCGCCAGGTTCAGCAAGCCGTTCATGGCCATCCACGGGCAGTGCGCGCAGCTCTTGCAGGTGGCGCTGTTGCCGGCCGTGGGCGCTTCGATGAAGCGCTTGCCCGGTGCAGCCGCGCGCATCTTGTGCAGGATGCCGTTGTCGGTGGCGACAATAAACGTGTCCGTGTCCATGGTTTGCGCTGCCGCAATCATTTGCGACGTGGAACCGACCATGTCGGCCAGCGCCACCACGTTCGCGGGTGACTCCGGATGCACGAGCACCTTGGCTTGCGGATACTCTTCCTTGAGCAAATCGAGTTCGATGCCCTTGAATTCGTCATGCACGAGGCAACTACCCTGCCACAGCAGCATGTCGGCGCCCGTTTCCTTTTGAATATACCCGCCCAGATGCTTGTCCGGTGCCCATAGGATTTTCTTGCCCTGCGCATGCAGGTGAGCAACGATGTCGAGGCCGATCGACGACGTCACCATCCAGTCCGCGCGCGCTTTGACGGCCGCGCTGGTGTTGGCGTAGACGACGACCGTGCGGCCCGGATGGGCATCGCAGAAGGCCGTGAATTCATCGACCGGGCAACCGAGGTCGAGCGAACAGGTCGCGTCGAGATCGGGCATTAATACGGTTTTCTCGGGACTGAGAATCTTCGCCGTTTCGCCCATGAAGCGCACGCCGGCCACGACCAGGGTCTTGGCCGGATGGTCGCGCCCGAAACGGGCCATCTCCAGCGAGTCGGAGACGCAGCCGCCCGTGGCTTCGGCCAGGTCTTGCAGGTCAGCATCAACGTAATAGTGGGCAACGAGCACGGCTTCGCGCTCGATCAGCAAGCGCTTGATGCGCGTGATCAGTTCGGCTTTTTCAGCCGGGGAAGGCGTCGCTGGCGTGCGTGCCCAGGCGTGGGCAGTGCAGCTGGCGCCGTCTTGTGGATGTTCATACTCGACGGATTTGATGGCTAAAGTTTGCATGGCTGTGTCAAACGAAAACGGGATAGACCGGCACGAACGCAATGAAGCTGGTGCGCCGGAACGAAAGGACCGCGGCGCGTCGGTGTGGGGCTGGTGGCTGGCAACGCTGGCTTGCAGTGTCGGATTACGCTGCGCCTCGGCGGCCCCGCTAATCCGACCTACGCGACCTACCGGGGCAACTCACCCTGACGTAGGTCGGATTAGCGCACAGCGCGTAATCCGACGCAACGTTAGCCTATAAATTAATCGATACCCTGGCTCTTCAAGTAATCTTCATAATTGCCGTTGTAATCGACAATGCCGTCTTCCTTGATCTCGATGATGCGGTTGGCCAGCGAGGACACGAATTCGCGGTCATGCGAGACGAAGATCAGGGTGCCGGCGTATTTTTCCAGCGCGATGTTCAGCGATTCGATCGATTCCATGTCCATGTGGTTGGTCGGCTCATCGAGCATCAGCACGTTGTGGCGGCCCAGCATCAGCTTGCCGTACATCATGCGGCCCTTTTCACCACCGGACAGTACCTTGACGGCCTTTTTCACATCGTCGCCGCCGAACAGCAGGCGGCCCAGGATGGAGCGCACGGCCTGGTCATCGTCGCCCTCTTTCGTCCACTGGCCGATCCAGTCGGTCAGGTTCGTGTCCTTGGCGAAATCTTCCGTCGGATCTTGCGGCATGTAGCCGACGTTGGCGTTTTCCGCCCACTTCACGCGGCCCTGGTCCGGCTGCAGGCCGGCGATGTCGCCCGCGATGCAACGCAGCATGGTGGTCTTGCCGGCGCCGTTGGCGCCGATGATGGCGATGCGCTCGCCCGCTTCGACCATGATGCTGAAATTCTTGAACAGCTGGCGGTCAAAGCCTTTCGAGATATTCTCGACTTCCACGGCCAGGCGGTGCAATTTCTTTTCGCCGTCGAAACGCACGAACGGATAGGCGCGCGACGATGGCTTGATGTCGTCGACCTTGATTTTTTCGATCTGCTTGGCACGCGACGTCGCCTGGCGCGCCTTCGACTTGTTGGCGGCAAAGCGGCGCACGAATTCCTGCAGCTCGGCAACCTTGTCTTTCGCTTTCGCATTGTTGGCCAGTTGCTGGTTGCGCGCCTGGGTCGAGGCGAACATGTATTCGTCGTAGTTGCCCGGGTAAATCTTCAGGGTGCCGTAGTCCATGTCGGCCACGTGGGTGCAGACCTGGTTCAGGAAGTGGCGATCATGGGAAATGATGATCATGGTGGAATTGCGCTCGTTGAGCACGTCTTCCAGCCAGCGAATCGTGTTGATGTCCAGGTTATTCGTCGGCTCGTCGAGCAGCAGGATGTCCGGATTCGAGAACAGCGCCTGCGCCAGCAGCACGCGCAGCTTCCAGCCTGGCGAGACATTGCTCATCGGGCCTTGATGCAGCTCGATGGCGACACCTGCGCCCAGCAGCAGTTCGCCCGCGCGCGATTCGGCCGTGTAGCCGTCGTATTCGGACACTTTGCCTTCCAGATCGGCCGCCTGCATGTAGTCGTCGTCGGTCGCTTCCGGGTTCGCGTAGATCGCGTCGCGTTGCTGGATGGCGGCCCACATTTCCGTGTGGCCCATCATGACCACGTCGAGCACGCGCATGTCTTCAAACGCGAACTGATCCTGGCGCAGCTTGCCCAGGCGCTCGTTGGTGTCGAGCATGACGTTGCCGCCCGATGGGTCCAGGTCGCCGCCCAGGATCTTCATGAACGTCGACTTGCCGCAGCCGTTGGCGCCGATCAAGCCATAGCGGTTGCCGTCGCCGAACTTGACGGAGATATTCTCAAACAATGGCTTGGCGCCAAACTGCATCGTAATATTTGCTGTAGATAGCATGTGATATTGGGTCTTTATTCAGTTAAAACAGCTAGTTAAGTACTTTTCTCTCATTATACAGCACCCACCCTGATCACTCTATAGTCGCCCGGCGAGCGCACTCTGAGCAAATGCGGAGAAATACAGGCGGCAGATGATGGCAAGAAAATACCATTGCCGCAGTTCCATTTTGCGGATACCCTGCGTGGCATCCGTTTTCCACTCTTTACCTCGCAGGCATCCCTTGAGAAAAATCACCATCGCCGCCGCCGTGGCCGCCATCGCCATCGCCGCCACCGCCTATGCTTCGCCGTATTACGCCTTGCACCAGATCAAGGCTGCCCTGGCCGAGCGCAATGCCGACGCGCTGGCCGAACACGTGGACTTCCCCGCCCTGCGCGCCAGCGTCAAGACGCAGCTGGAGGCCAGCATGGCGCGCAGCATCGAGGCGACAGCCGGCAGCGGCAACCCGCTGGCCGCCCTGGGTCAGTCGATCGCCAGCGCCATGCTGGGCAAGATGGTCGACACCATGGTCTCGCCCGCAGGCGTGGTGGCGCTGGTCAACAAGAGCGCCCTCAGCCCGCAAGCAAGCGACACGACAGATGCGCCGGCCGATGGCGCACGGAAGAAGGCCGACTATTCGGCAGGCTATGCCGGCGTGAACACCTTCGTCGTGCGCGCCAAAGATGGCAATGCGCAGGAAGGTGCACTGGTCCTGCTGCGCCATGGCGTGTGGGGCTGGAAACTGAGTTCGATCGAGATTGCGTCGGCAATGGCTGCACGGTAGCAAGGTGCGCGCATGCGCAAGCAATCTGGGACACAATGCCTGTCACTTGTAGCAAATTGCAGGAGATTTCATGCTGAAACACGCGGCCTTATCGCTGGCCATGGCCCTCGCCAGCGCCGCAGCATTCGCCCACGCCCTCGATGGCACAGCGGGGAGCAACCACTCTGTTGCCTCGCGCATGCAAGCGGAAACGTCCAGCGCCGCCGACCCGGACGCTCCGGCGCCGCTGCCCGTGCCGAGCGACATTTCGCTGACCGAACTGGAGCGCCGCTGGGCACTGGGACAGGCGCAGGCCGCCGAAAAACACTACACCAGCGCGCTCGTCCCGGCCGCGCTGACGGCCCTGGCGCAGCAGATGGAATGCATGGATATCGTCGGCGTGCAAGCCTATGGCTTTCCGCTGGATCGGGCGCACCCTACCGTACTGAGCGGCGCGCACTTGCTGGCGCGCTGCCCGGACAGGGCCTACGTAACGATCACGGCGATGTCGATGGCGGGCAAGACAGGCAGTCGCGTCGCGATTTCGCCGCAGTCATTCAAGCAGACCGTGGATGGCAAGCCCGCGCGGCGCCTGTATTACAAGGCGCCCAACGGCCGCCAGAAGGAAACGCTGACCATCATCGATGGCAGTTATGTGTATGCGCTTGAGTACTGGTCGCTCGATGACAGCCAGCAGAGCGGCATGATCGGCAGGCGCCGCATGGAAACATTGACGTTGCCACAACAACAGGGAAAGTGATCTTGCAGGGACGAGCCCGGAGCAAAGCCTTGTCGGCTGTAAACGGCAGTGGCCGGCGGCAAACCTGCCGCCGGCCACGTTCAGACACCGCTGCTTACATGCCCAGCGACTTGAGCAGGTCGGCGTTGTCGTCGTCTTCCGGTTCCACTGCAGGCGCCGGGGCAGCGCCGCGTTCGCGGTTCGCGTATTCCGTATCCATCAGCGAGTCGGCATCGACTTCGCGCGAATCGAAATCGTGCAGCTTGATGAACTCGGTACGGTCGATCGCCAATTCCAGATAGAAAATGTTGTTCTTTTCCGTGTAGAAGGTGACGCGACGCATTTCCGGGCGGTCCAGCGGCGTGTCTACACTGAGCATCACCTGCTTGTTCAGCACCAGCATCTTCGGCTGGCTCTGGGTGATATTCGTTTGCAATTCGCGGCGCACCTTGCCCGTGAAGTCGCCCACGATCTGGTTCATCAGCTCGCCCATGATGTTCGACACTTCATCCGATGTGTAGAAATTGGCCAGTTCCGACTTCGGCATACCCATGTGCAACATGTAGCGCTCGTAGATTTCCATCGCCGTATCGGCGGCAAAATTGAGCACCACCAGGCCCGTGAAACCACCATCGAACATCACGAAGCAACCGATGTCCGGCTTCAGGCCGGTCTTCGTGATGCGCTGTACCATGCCTGAGTAATTGACTCTGCTTTGCGTTGCAACGTTGAGCACCCGAACCACCGAGTTGCACAAACTCATCAACAAATCTTCTGTACCGTACACAACATCCTTTTCTGCATCCATGAGCAACCTCTCCTACTATTTTAAAGATGACAGCACTGTTTCCCTGCCCGTCGCGAGCCGAAACACGATCGTTTCGCTCAGCAAGCGGGCGACTTCACCTTTGCATGCCTGACCTTGCCTGACCGTGCGAGCCGCATTGCCGCCAGCACGAACCGCCCTCTTACTTTTTTCTGTATAGAAATAAGTATCAGATGCGCAGAATACCCAGATGTAACATTTCCGTCCAGCCATACCTGCATTTACTTGACGATCTGTGCGGAAATGTCATGCGCCGCCGCCTGCGGCGCCACGCTACGGGTGCCTAGCCGCGCATGCTCAAGGCCAGGGGCCGATGCCCGGCAAGCCGTGCCGCGCCGGTCTGCGTGGCCGGTGGCGCGTCCTTCAGGCGAAACACTTGCACCGCGTGCGACAGCTGCGCCGCCTGATCCTGCATGGCATTGGCCGCTGCCGCCGCCTCTTCGACCAGGGCCGCATTTTGCTGCGTCACCTGGTCCATCTGGCTGATGGCTTCATTCACCTGCTCGATGCCGAGGCGCTGCTCTTCGCTCGCATCCGTGATCTCGCCGATGATGGCACTCAGACGCTGAACGCTATCAACCACGTCCCGCATGGTGGTACCGGCCTGATCGACCAGCTTGCTGCCCGCGCCCACCTTCTCCACCGAATCATCGATCAAGCCCTTGATTTCCTTGGCGGCGCTGGCCGAACGCTGGGCCAGGTTGCGCACTTCCGTGGCCACCACGGCAAAACCGCGTCCCTGTTCGCCCGCGCGGGCAGCCTCCACGGCGGCATTCAGGGCCAGGATATTCGTCTGGAAGGCGATGCCGTCGATCACGCCGATGATGTCGGCAATCTTGCGCGAGGAATCATTGATCGAACCCATGGTCTGCACCACCTCGGATACCACCGCGCCGCCCTTGACGGCCACGGCAGACGCCGCCGACGCCAGCGAGCGCGCCGCCAGCGCATTGTCTGCATTCTGCTTGACGGCCGCAGTCAGCTCTTCCATCGACGATGCCGTTTCTTCCAGCGAACTGGCCTGCTGTTCCGTGCGCGATGACAAGTCCATGGTCCCGACGGCGATCTGCGCTGAAGCAGTGGCAATGGTATCGGTACCGCCGCGCACTTCGCCCACGATGCCAACCAGCGCCGTGTTCATGTCGCGCAGGGCGGCCATCAGCTGGCCCGTTTCATCGTGCGAACGCACGACGATATCGCTGCTCAGGTCGCCCTGCGCCACGCGCTGGGCCACCGCCACCGCCTCGACCAGCGGGCGCGTGATGTTACGTGTCAGCAAGATCGCCAGCATGCACGCCAGCAGCGCGGCGATGGCCCCGCCGCCCAGCAAGACCCACGTCGTGCGCGACTGCAAGGCAGCCGCTTCCTGGCTGCGTTGCCCTAATAACATACTTTCCGTCTTGCCTATGTCGGCGAGCAAGATACGCATCGCATCCATGGCTGCCTTGCCCTTGCCGGCCTGCTCCGCCGCCACCACGGCGTCGAGGCTGCCGTCGACGGCCGCCGCGCGGCGCAAGGCGATCACGGGATCGATGGCCGTCGCCAGCCATTGCTGTTGAGCACCTTCCAATGCCTTCAGCCGCTCCAGCTGGGCAGGGTTGTCGGCAGTCAAGGCGCGGATCTTTTGCAAGTGCTCGGCAAAGCCGCGCTGGCCACTTGCCAGCGGCTCCAGCGAGCCATCCTTGCCGGTCAGGGCAAAGCCGCGCTCGCCGGTCTCGATGTTGATCAGACTTTCGAGCAAGGCATTGGCCTCGCCCATGACCTCGTACGTATGGATATTCAGTCCATTGGCTTCACTCAAGCGGGAAAAATTCGCTTGCGCTGATGCGACCAGTATCGCCAGCAAGGCGACGACGGCGCCGAAGGCCAGATACAGGCGGGTGCCGATCTTCAAGTTGGACAATGCCATTTTCGTACTCCAGTATGAACAAACATCAAGGCGCCATCATAGCGATAAAAAAGGAAACATTTGTTGCTGATGGGATACAATTTATATCTTATCGTCTTTTTATAATTTCCATGGATCGCTTGTCTGCCCTGTTGCTGCGCTTTGGATTCTCAGCCGACACCTTCTTCCAGGGAACGTTTTGCGGCAACAACCACTTTCCCGCGCAGCCGGGAAGGGGCCATCTGCACCTGGTGCGCAAAGGGCCGGTGACCTTCGTCCACGCAGACGGCATCCGGCTGCACGTCGATGCGCCCACGCTGATTCTCTACCCGCGCCCGCAGACGCATGGCCTGGATACGGGCGCCGGCACGGCGCAGCTGTTATGCGCCAGCGTGCATCTGGCGGGCGACAGCGAGGCCGCGATCGACAGTCTGCCGGCCTGCCTGCAGGTGCCGCTGGCACAACTGCCGGCGATGGCTGGCCTGCTCGAGCTGCTGTCCGACGAGGCGCAGCATGGCGGGCTGGGGCAGAAACTGGTGCTCAACCGCCTGTGCGACGTGCTGATCGTCCAGCTGCTGCGCCATGCGCTGGCCAACCATCTCATGTCGGCCGCATGCCTGCTCGACCCGTCCGATGCCGCGCTCGCCAACGCCATCACGGCCATGCGCGACCATCCCGGGCACCACTGGACGGTGGCATCGCTGGCGACCCTGTGCAGCATGTCGCGCAGCCGCTTCGCGCGCCAGTTCCACGCGGTCATCGGTTGCCCGCCGGCCGAATACCTGACGGGCCAGCGTATGCTGCGCGCCCAGGCGCTGCTCCAGCACGGCTGGCTGGTGCAGGATGTCGCGCTGGAGGTGGGCTATGCCAGCCAGCCGGCTTTCACCCGCGCATTCCGCGCCAGCACCAGGCTGTCGCCGCGCGACTGGCTGGCACGGGGCAACAGCTAAAAATCGAGCGCCCGCAAGACCACGCTACTGACCAGCAGATCGCGGCTCAGATAAGCGAAGGCGCGCTGGCCGATGCGCAGGCGGTGGGTGTCAAAGATGAGCAGCCAGTCGCCGCCCTGGCCCTGGTCCAGGCTGCGCAATGCCGTCACGCTGATACGGCAAGTCTTTTCCACGCCGAAGACGGTCAGATGAAAGCGGATGGCGTCGCCCGCCGGTTCGAGGGCGATACTGTCGCGCAGGATGTCATAGGGCATCGCCGCCACCCCTGTTCATGTGGCGAAGGTGGCCGCAGCAGCGGCATGCCGTGGCAAGTCGATGATGAAGACGCAGCCATGGACAGGCGCGATTTTCCGCGAGGAAGAAATGCATCATGGCGTTTTCGGCAATCTCAAAGATTAGGAACAAGCCAGCCTAGCGTGGTGACCCGTCAAACACCGTCTGCTACCGTACACACACACTTACTTGCGCACACGCATCGGTCATCCCCCTGTGCTATTGTCACCGCATACATAACCTAAGCAGGTGCCCCAGATGCCAAACATCGTTACCAGTGTTTCGTTCCGCTACATCGATCCGCGCCACAAGGAACCGGGCCCGAGTCGGGAATTCATCAACCAGAACATCCTGCTGCCGACGGGTGCCCATCTGCCGCGCATGGGCGAAGCAATCGAACTGATGCACTGGGACTTGAACCGCGATATGAAATCGGGCGTGTATTCCGTGCTGTTCATCCACACGCGCATCGCCTTGTTTGATGGCAACGACAAGCCGTCAGGCTGGCACACCACGATTACCGTGGGGCCGCAATCAGAGGATATCGACGTGCGCTTTCTCACTGCCCCGTCCTGACGCCCGTGCGGCTCTTGTTGCAGCCCGGCCCGGCCACCTAAAATAGCGCCTTACATTAAACATGACCGTGACGGCAGCCGGTGGCGCTGTCACGCGCAAGGAAAGACGACGACACTGATGAGTACTCTGGTAGAGCTGGTAACACAGGAAATGACGGCGGCCATCCACGCCTGGTTCGATGAGCGCCTGCAGCGCACGGATCTGGAGCAATCCGTCAAGCGCACGACCTTGCAAGCGGGTATCTTCAATGACTTGCTGCTCGACTACAAGCCAGGGCGCGCGATCGCCGACGATCTCGACCTGGGCTTCGACGACGACGCGCGCCCCAGCACGGCGGAGCGCCTTGACGATGCGCAAATGCGCGAGGGTGTCGTGCCACAACTGACGGCCGTGGTACAGGCCCGCCTGGCGCCGCTGGTGGACACGCCGATGATCGACTACCGCTTCACCTGCCGTGGCAAGTTCCAGACGGCGCAGGGCAAACTGCACCTGACGTTGCTGGACTACGTCAACGAGGATAAACGCCAGGCCTTGCTGGAAAACATACACGCGTACATCGGACAAAAGCTCACGCATGGCAAGCATCCGACGAAACCGCTGGAAACGTTCTTCCTGGCACGCCACCTGCTCGACCCGCAGCTGTTCCCGCAACTCGACGTGGCCTGGAGCATCGCGCAATACGAACGTATCCAGGCCTTGAACAAGAGCCAGCCGGAGGCCTTGGCCAAGCACCGCGCCGACATCATCCGCGCCATCACGCAATGGGCGGAGAACGTTTTCCTGCCGCAATTTTATGACCGCGCGCTGTCTGCCTACCGCGCCACCGAATACACGCTGAAAGCGGGCGCGGCGCCCGATGCACAGACACTGCAGCCGATCGACCTGCTGCTGTATGGCGCCGTGATGATCTTGCGCCACGACGCCAGCTACGCCAAATCCAAGGGCTTGAAATTCCTGGAAATCGCGCGCGAACTGGGCAGCGAACGGGCCGTGCGCATGCTGCAGGAAGGCAGCGGCACCTTCCCCGATGCCGACATCCACCTGAAAAATGCGCTGCTGGAATGCCGCGCCAACGATGTGTTTGCCACGATCAGCATCACGATTGCCCGGGAAGAGCCAGACGCGTATGCGCAGGCGCTGGCGTTCGTCACGCATTTGCTGCAAAACGGTTTTCCGAAAAGCTACCAGATCAAGCTCAAGGCCAAGACCAAGGAATATCTGCCCATCAAGGGACTGGCGAAATCCGACACGCACCGTTTCTTCGCCAACGCCCTCGCCTATCCCGCCCTGCAGCCGCAACTGGAAGCGTATGCGCGCGCCGCCATCGAGCAATTCGAATTCTATGCCGACACGGAAGGCGAAAAAAATTGCATGCCCGGCAGCTATGCCACGTTCGGCCTGGGTTTGCTCGATGCGCGCTACTTCCCCCTGGTGCAGCACTACATGGCCAACGTCGACGAGGAACACCAGTGCGTGCAGGACCAGTTCACGGCGGCTTTTGCTGAAAAGCATGGCGTGACGCGCGAATCCGCCCCCGTGCTGGCCGCATGTCTGCGCGCCTGCACGGATAACGCCAAGGTGAAAATCCAGGCGGAACTGGACGAGGTGGAGAAGCTGGAACTGTTCTGCCAGCAACTGCAAGGGCTGGAAGGCTATCTGATCGAGCACATGCTGTATCCGGTCTGGGGCAAACTGGAAAAACTGGCCACCCTGGCGCGCAAGGCGGACGGACGGCGCAAGGAGCTGCTGCTGGCCTTGCTGGCAGCGGCGAGCAAGACCGACGCGTGAGGTGTGCAACGTTCCGTGCGCAACGTTATGACTTTCACCATTTATAATGCGGGCGCCATAGTTTCTATAAAGCATCTTTTGGCGCCTGACATTGAATCGTGGAGAAAACACATGCACCAAACACAAGCAACATCACGCGCTGCCCTGCTGGCAGCCGCCTTTGCCGCCGCCGTGGCGCTGGCGCAGCCCGCCATTGCCGCCGACGCCGTGGAACTGGCGCCGCTGGACGTCGCCAATCTGTACATCAAGACCATCATCAACCAGGATGAAGCCAGCGTCGCCAAACTCAACGCCTACCTGCGCCCCACGCGCCTGGCTGGGCATCAAAGTGCCGAATACGCGTCGTACAGCGGCTTGAAGGAAGCGGACGCCAAGTTTCCAACGGAAACGGGCAAGCTGATCGCCGACCTGTTCCCGGCCCCCATGCGTGCGGCCTTGACGCCGGCCGCCGAATTGCTGGCCGCCAACGTCATCGCTGCGAAGAATGGCGCCGCCTGCCAAGCCACCAAGGCGGACCCGGTCACCGTGGAAAACGGCATGCAGACGACTGCCGTCAGCTTCGAATGCCAGGTCGTCAAGGTGCCCGTGGCATGGGCGGCGGCTGCCCAGCAACTGGCGAAGAGCGGCTGCAAGGTCGAACAATGCAAGGCCGACCTGCAAAAGATCGCCGCCACCTATACCAGCTCGCCGAAGCAGACGTGGCGCGCCGTGTTTGCCGTCAGCCGCGAAACGAATTCGGAAGCCTGGCGCAACGATTTCGCGCGCGAAACCTTCGATGAAATCTGGGATTACCTGTAATCCTGGCGTCGTTTAAAATGGCCGGATGAACAAATTGACTCCGGTACCACAGCCCGCAGGCCTGGCCTTGCTGCGCCTGCTCGACCCCGACCATGTGGAAGGCGCGGTGGTCAAGCAAGCGCTGGCGCAAGACTTGCCTGCCCTGCACGGCAGGCAATTGCTGGCGCTGCTGCGCCGACTGCGTGCCGCGCAATCCAATCAGCAGGATTATGCGGGTGCCAGCCCGGCGCAGGCCGAACAGCAGTTCGGCGCCGCCATCGCCGCCGTCAAGGCGGAGCTGGCCACGCGCCCGCACCTGCCCAACAAGCTGGAAGCGAAGGCCCTGCGCCAGGCGGCGGCAAAGAAGCGCTGAACGGGTCTGCGGTGCGCAGGCGGACACGGCCCTCCTTCTATAATCGGTGACGATACATTGTTTCCCGCACTCAAAGGACTCCCCATGCCCACACGCTTTTCCCGCCACGTAGCCGGCTGCGCCGTACTCGCCTTCTGCGCTCTGGCCAGCATGCAGGCGGCCCACGCCCAATCCCAGCCGACAGGCCCCATCGACGCGCGCGCCGTGTGGCAGGAACGCTCGCTCTCAGCTTGCCGCAGCGAACAATCCCAAACTGCGCCCGATGTCTGCCTGCTGCGTACCATGGAGCGCTCCGGTGCGCGCCCGCAAGCCATCGCCGCCGCCAGGATGCTGGTCAAGGCCAACAAGGCGGGCTTCATCTCCGCCTGGCGCCCGCTGGGCAAGGCGGCCCTGGCCACCGTCACCTATCCGTTTCGCGCCAACACGAATGAAGGCAGCTTGCTGATCGGCAGCGATGGCGCGGCCATCGACGTCGACGAAGGTTCCGTGCGCGAGGAAGACCGCGCCACTGTGGCCTGGCGCGCGTTTGCCGCCGCCCACCCGGACGCCGTGCCGTTTGCCCCCGCCGACTTTATTGGCAGCACGGCCACCGCCGACGGCGGCCAGCGCCTGCTGTTTTCCACGCCCCTGAAGAGCTGCCATGCCTGCGCCGACGATGGCGCCCTGCTGGTCACCTACACGCTCGACAAGGCGGGCGTCGTGCTTGAACGGGAACTCTTGACGATCAAATAAGACTGCATCAAGGATAAGATAAAATTGTTTGATGGCATGTCCATACACGTACCTGCCATCGATCCGACTTACTTATCCTTTATCACGGAAAAACATGCGCCGCTCTTGCCTTGCCCTGCACCTCACCGCCGCCCTGCTGCTGTCCAGCCCCTTCCACCTCGCCCATGCCACGCCCGCCGCTACGGCTACTTCCAGCGCGGCCACCCCGCTGGTCATCGGCGAAAGTTTCAGTATCGATTCGCAGGCGCTGCAGGAACAGCGCCATATTAATGTCTACCAGGCGCGCGCCTGGGATACGCCGCCCGATGCGCCGCTGCCCGTGCTGTACATGCCGGACGGCGGAGTGGCGGAAGATTTTTTGCACGTGGCGGGCTTGCTGCAAGTGTCGGTAGCGAATGGCACGATGCGCCCCTTCATGCTGGTCGGCATGCAAAACACGCAGCGCCGGCGCGACTTGACGGGCCCGACGCAGAGCGCGGATGACCGCAAGATCGCCCCCGTGGTGGGCGGCTCGCCAGCCTACCGGGCCTTCATCCGCGATGAACTGATGCCGGAAGTCAGACGGCGCTACCGCACGACAGGCGAAACGGCCATCGTTGGCGAATCGCTGGCGGGCCTGTTCGTGGTGGAAACGTATCTGCTGGAACCGCAGATGTTCGACCATTACCTGGCGTTCGACCCCAGCTTGTGGTGGAACCATGGCGCCCTGCCGCGCCAGGCGGCAACCCTGCTGGCCAAGGGCAAGCCGGGCAAGCGCAGCCTGTACCTGGCGTCCAGCAGCGAAGCGGGCATCGCCGTCGAAGTGCAGCGCCTGTCCCAGGTGCTGGAAAAACAGGCGCCGCCGGGCTTGCAATGGCATCTGGAAAAGATGCCGGAAGAAACCCATGGCACCATCTATCACCCGGCCGCCTTGAAGGCGTTCCGCGCCGTGTTCAAGCCACAGTTGCCGGTCAGCCAATGAAACATGGACAAACTGTAATCTGGCGCGGGGCGTGCCCGCCGCCACTGGCGGGTAAAATCGGCGGCCCATCTTCCCCCGCCCAAGTCCCGTCCCCATGAGTTTTCTGCAATTATTGATTCTTTCCATCGTCCAGGGCTTCGCCGAACTGCTGCCCGTGTCCAGCTCCGCCCACGTCATCATGGCGGAAAAATGGATGGGCCTGGACCCCACGTCGCCCGAGCTGACCATGCTGCTGGTGATGCTGCACACCGGCACCATGTTCGCCGTCATCGTGTATTTTGGGGCATCCTGGCGCGCCACGTATTTCAGTTCGGCCAGCGCCTTGCGCAGCAATGTGCTGCTGCTCGCGGCCGCCACGGCGCTGACGGGCATCGTCGGCTTCGGCTTGCTGAAAGCGATTACGCACGTCATGAACAAGGATGCGCCCGGCTTTGAAATCGAGCACCTGTTCGGCAACGCGAAACTGATGGCCGCCGCGCTGGCCGCCGCTGGCGTGCTGATCATCGTGTCGTCGCGCCTGCAAGCGCGCCAGCATGGCACCTTGTCCATCGGCAAGGCGATGGTGATCGGCGCCGTGCAAGGCCTGTGCCTGCCCTTCCGGGGTTTTTCCCGCTCGGGCGCCACCATTTCGGCAGGTATCGCCATGGGCGTGCCGCAACGCCGCGCGGAAGAATTCAGCTTTGCCCTGGCCGTGGTGCTGACGCCGGCCGTGCTGGCCAAGGAAGGCTGGCGCTTTTACCAGGCCGTGGCAAATGGCAGCCTGGACCATCTGGAACACGGCAACAGCCTGCTGCACCTGCTCGGTCCCAGCCTGCTGGGCATGCTGCTCTCGTTCCTGGCCGGCTTGCTGGCCCTGCGCTGGCTGTCGCGCTGGCTGGAACAGGGGCGCTGGCATTTCTTTGGCGCGTATTGCCTGCTGGCCTCCTTGGTGGTGCTGTACCTGGGGTAAAATCGCCGGGTTTACGTTGAACACCTATAAAACCTACTGCGCGTCGTGATTTACGGCCTGCGATGCTCACTGTACCTTCGTACAGTTGCGCTTCTCGGCCGCAACTCCCTTCCGCTCGCTACGGTTTTCTTAGGCGTTCTTGAGTTAACTATCATCCAGCCAGGTTTTACAGAAAGCCAACGATGAATTTCGCCGCCACCGCCGCCCTCTCCCTTGCCATGTCCACCGATGCCTTCGCGGCCGCCGTGGGCAAGGGCGCCGCCCTGCACAAGCCGCAATGGCGCGAGGCGCTGCGCACGGGCCTGATCTTTGGCGTCATCGAAGCCATCACGCCCATCATCGGCTGGGCCCTGGGCAGCGTGGCCGCGCCCTACGTGGAAGCGTGGGACCACTGGATCGCCTTCAGCCTGCTGGGCATCATCGGCCTGTTGATGATACGCAATGCCCTGTCCGACGCCGACGAGGACGAAGCGCCGGCCCAGTCGCACTCGTTCTGGGTGCTGGCCGTCACGGGCCTGGCCACCAGCATCGACGCCATGGTGGTGGGCGCGGGCCTGGCCTTGCTGGGCGCCAACATCGTCGTCACGGCCGCCGCCATCGGCTTTTCCACCTTCGTCATGGTGACCCTGGGCGTGATGCTGGGCCGCGTGCTGGGCACGGTGGCGGGCCGGCGCGCCGAACTGGTGGGCGGCCTGGTGCTGATCATCATCGGCTGCGTGATTTTATACGAGCATATCGGCCATCCGGCCTGACGATGGGCCGACCAAAGTGCGCGCACGCCACAGCCGCCGGCGTGGCCGGCGGCGCGCTTTGTGCTACATTGAATGCTCTGCATTCCTGTCTCGCAAGGTGAACACCATGGAAACTCTGGAGCTGCTTTTTGCCGCGCTGGTGCGCGAAACGGCCGTGTCGATCCGCGACCACCATGTCCCCTTTGCCATCAAACACGACGAGCGCGCGTATTTCGAGTGGATGGACGGGCACCCGATCAATGGCTATGTCCAGGAAGCGTATCGGGAGATCGAAGAAACGGCCCAGCAGATCCGCGCCATTCGCGCGGGGTGATGACGGCTGCCGCAAGCTACTGCGCGGGGGGGCTTTGCGGCCTGCGATGCTCACCGTACTCATGTACGGTTGCGCTTCTTAGCCGCACATCCCCTCCGCTGGCTACGCTTGCAGCAAGCGTCGATACATTCGTTAAGCTCTTCAGTGAACGTATTGACTTAGATCAAACACTCAGCTATTCCAATCGAATTGATGGTCCAAAGCCGGGACAATCAGGTCTGGAGGCGGGAGACATGGATCAGCAACAAAAGCACCAGATCAGAGGTTATGAATTTCATGTGACGGGGGCGCTGGAGAAGGATGGCCGCTATCGGGGCATGATTTTGATCAGCAAGCGCGGCGATACACAGCAGGTGTATGCCAAGCCCGTACTGATAGAAACGCCCAGCAGCTTCAAGTCCGCGCATGCGGCCTTGATCGAGGCATCGGCGTACGCGCAGGAACTTATCTATAACGGCGCCATCAAGGCGCTGCTGCCGGCCGATGCGCCGGCGGAGAACAGGCAGGCGCCGCAGCCGCCGGATTGCGTCGGCAACTGACGCTGGCACGCCCATCCGCTCACCGAGGGCGGCGCGTATAATGACGCGCTTTCCCGCATGAAAACTCAACACCATGGAACTTGTGAATCTACCGCTGGTCTTCCTGATCGGCTGCGCGCTGATTGCCTTGCTGGCCAAGAAGAATGGCTACTCGTGGTACCTGTTTTTCTTTGCCATCGCCGTGCCGCCGCCGCTGTTACTGCTGGCCTTGCCGCATGTTCTGGGCGCACAGGCCGCTTCGCTGACCTCCGTGCGTCTGGGCACGGCCCTGCTGTTCCCGTGCGCAGGCCTGCTGCTGGCCTTGCGGCGCCAACGCTGACGCGGCGCGCAGCTCAACGTGCCTGCATGCCATCGGCCAGGCGCCAGCCGACGGACAGCGCCAGTTGCTGCGCCTCTTTTTCATTGCTGCAATCGTCGTAGTCGCAGGTATCCGCATACGCGCCGCGCGCCTGGTTCTGGCTGACATACGAGCCCACCCACCGGCCATCGCGGCGCTGGCAAGCCGTGGCGCTGATGGTAAAACCTTTGTGGATGGTGGGATTTTCAAACGACATATTTCCTCCGGGGCAAGAAGCGTCAGGAAGCTGACTGGTGCCTACTGTGCGCCACGCGCCGCTGGTAGTCTGTACGTTTGATCACACACAGGAAGCACGCATGCGCCGGCCCGGGCGATCAGGTATGATTTCGCCATGTGTGGACGATTCGATCAAAATGACACGGCGCGCGTGCTGGCGTCGTCCTTCGGCTGGACCGACGCGGTGTTCGACAGCGAGGCCGAACCGCACCTGAACGTCTCGCCCGGCACCTACCGGCCCGTGCTGCATATCGAGGACGGCGTGCGCCGGGTCGACGATGTGTTCTGGGGTTACCGTCCTGCCTGGGCCGCACAGGCCGTGCCCGCGCCCGGCAAGAAGAAAATCCCCATCGCCATCAATGCGCGCCTGGAAAAACTCGCTGGCGCCTACTGGAAACCCTTGCTGCGCGCTGGGCGCGGCATCGTCTGCGTGTCCGGCTGGTATGAATGGACGGGAGAAAAAGGCACGAAGCAGCCGTGGCACATCCACCGCCGCGACCGCACGCCCCTGTTCCTGCTGGCGCTGGCCCAGTTCGGCCCCTACAAGCACAACCGCGAAGAAGCGGGTTTCGTGCTGGTGACGGCCGACAGCCTCGGTGGCATGGTCGACATCCACGACCGCCGCCCCGTGGCCGTCGGCCTGGAAGACGCGCAGCGCTGGCTGGCCCCCGAGCTTCCCCCCGAGCAAGCACTGCACCTGGCGCGCAGCTGCATGCTCGACGTGGAACTGTTCGAATGGCATGCCGTCGACAACCCGCTCGTGCCCTCTGCCAAACCTAAGGCAGCCTCACCGCCTCCGGCGCAAGGCGCGTTTGACTGGGGAACGGATTAAGAGCCACCCCTTTAAAGGTGTACATTGACAGCCCCGTCTTTTAATACCCGTGCCGTTGATACGTGGCGTCTGGCAACAGCACCGGCCACGTAGCCTTTTTTCGCTGTTTTTTTCGGGCCGCGAGGGTGTTTGCGCAGCGTTTTTGGTTTGGCGTAAGCGGCAATCTGAAGCAGTAATTTGCTCAGCTCTGATGCACACATGGCGTCGTAGCGCCGCCATGCTTTGGTTGGCACAGCCATCACCATGCCGGCATAGTGCGCTCGTACCTCCACGGCCACATAAAACGGCGATAGCTCAATGCCGCTGGCAACCAAGTCATGCGCGGTGCTTACCGCGCGCTGCAAGACAGTCAGCACGTTATAGGCCAGGATCGCGGTGCCGAACGCGAACAGGGCTGCGCGCGGGTGTCCGAGAGTCTTGACTTCACTGTGCAAGACCGATTCGAGCCGCTGGAACATTGTCTCGATCCGCCAGCGCTTGCTGTATAGGCGAGCAATGGCACGTGCGCTGAAATGCTCTTTTGGTAGATTCGTCAGTAATCGGAGCATCATTTCGCCATCGTCAGTGGGCTTGTAAAGTTGCAGTTCAATACGACGTAATGCTACCTTCTGTCCTGTAGCTCCAGGGATGGCAACGCACTGTTCAAAGACGGCGCCGGTCGCGATTCTCCCTCGATATGTCAGCTCGTCGAGCGGTGCCGGATTGGGCGTACGACCGTGCTCACGCACGATGAAGGCACACCCACGGCGATCCCATTCGGACAGGATCATGCGCGTGCTGAAGTTGCGATCAGCAATCCACAGGTCGCCCGGATGCGAACGCTCTAGTAGCGGCGGCATCACGGCGCGTTCCTGCGAGTGTGCATCTTCGCAAGGCTCCATATCGACGACCAGGCCCGAATCAGGGTCATACACCACAAGGGACTGGCCAGGCAATGCGGCGCCGCGAAAGGCGCGTAAAGGCTTCAACCGCTTTTCGCTTGCAGGCAAATGGTTACCGTCCACGATTCGGGTGCGGTAACCCGGAACCAGCGGTGCATTCCCCTGCAAAAATGGCGTGATCACATCTCCAAGGCGCTCGACGCTGCCGGTGACCAGAGCCCGTACCAGGTTCGGCTCGGTATGCTTGACCTTGTCATATAAAGCTTGCACCGAAACAGGCAAATCAGGGTAAGCCTGCGCTGCAGCGTGAAGCGATGGCCGCAGCCCAACTGCGACCACGGACATCAGTTCGACTGTCGTCGAGAACAGTAGCTCCCTCTGGTATTGGGCGCCACGTTCACGCTCGAAAAGTGCATCGACCCAAGCAGGGTCGAGGGCACGTTGCAGCGCCAGCCTTGCCATTACAGTCAGCGGGCTGATTTTTGCGCAGTGCGATACCACAGCATTCATCATCATGGCAGTTTCCTCCTATCCCAGTTAGATGATGTTTGCGACAAAGAGTGCAGGTTTTATCTCATCTGTGACGACGCACCTTTAAAGGGGTGGGATTAAGAGCCTATCCCAGGCGCGCCAGGCGGCGCCATAGCGCCTCCATGGGACCTTGCCTGAAATGGCGCAGCCAGTAACGGCTCCATAGCACCTGCCCCGCCATGATCGCTAGCGCCAGGCCCAGCATCTCGACCGGACGCAGGGTTGCGCCCCAGCCCAGGCCCGGCCCCTGCAGCAGCCAGGTGCCGATCAAGGATTGCAGCAGATAATTGCTCAGCGCCATGCGTCCCACGGGCGCCAGCCAGGCGCCCAGCCAGCGCAGCATGAACGGGCCGGCCAGCATCAGCGAGGCCACGTAGCCGGCTGCCAGCACGGGGCCGCCGGCGAACAGGCCCACTTCGAACAGGGCCGCGTCCAGCACGGTTTGATACGGATCAGCAACCTCCCACGCGATGGCGCCCGCCGCCAGCAGGTTGAATGGCAAGCCCAGGCCCAGCCCTACGGCGCACACGCGCCGCCACAGCCGCTGGTGGCGCCGCGGCTGCGTCAGCCAGCCGCAGCGCACGGACAAGATGCCCAGCAAAAACAGCACGATGATATGCGGCAGCATGACGATGGCATACAGCAGCGAGACGAGAAAATCGTTGGCGCGCAGCCTGGCCACATCCCACGCGCCGCCTTGCGTGTAGCTGGCGTAACGCTCCGCAAAACTGTGCAGGTCGCGCGCGATGTCCGGCGCGCCGCCGTGCTGGCCCACGGGAATCAAGAGGCACATGAACAGCAGGAAGCCGGCCGCCACCAGCCAGGCGCGGTTGCGCACGCGGCTGAGCCTGGCCGACGCCAGCGGCAGGACCAGCATGCCGGCCACCGCATACGAGGTCAGCACGTCGCCGCTCCAGATGAGGAAACCGTGCAACAGGCCAAACACCAGCAGCCAGCGCAGGCGGCGCCGGTAGGCCGCTTGCGCCTGCTCCCAGCTGCCCAGCTGGCGCTGCAGGGAACGTGTCTGCAAGGCAAAGCCGGCGCCAAACAGAAACGCAAAGATGGGATAGAACTTGAATTGCGCCAGCGCCGCGACCAAAAAAATGACCAGCTGGTCCAGCACGGGCGGCTGCGCCGGCAAGGTGCCGTAACGCAAGGAAAGCGTGCCCCAGGCAAAGCCCCAGATATTCACCAGCAAGATGCCAAACACGGCGCTGCCGCGCAGCACGTCGAGCTGCAGCAGCCTGCCGGGCTTGGCGCTCAGTGAGTTCAGGGCCGCGCCAGAGTCGGGTAATCGGTGATCTGCAGGCTGAAGCCGGACGCATCCGATTGCAGGCGCGCCTGGCCGCCGAACGGCAAGGTGACACGGCGGCGGATGTGGCCGAATTCCAGCCCCGTCAGCACGGGCACGGGCAAGCGCTGGCGCACATACGCCAGCATGGCATCGAAATCGTAGCCCTTGTCCATGGGACTCAGTTTATAGCTGGAAAAATCACCGAGCACGATCGCGTTCTGGCGCTGGAGCACACCCGCGTACAGCAATTGCAGCAGCATGCGCTCGACCCGGTACGGGTGTTCGTTGACGTCTTCCAGGAACAAAATGCCGCCATCGATTTCCGGGAAATATGGCGTGCCCAGCAAGTGAACCAGCATGGCCAGGTTGCCGCCCCACAAGGTGCCCGTCAACTCGACCTGCGGATTGCCCGCCGCCCTGCCCTCTACCTGATGCGTGGGTCCCGCCAGGCATGACCACAGCTGGTCGAGCGTAAACTGTTCCGTTTCGTCGCGCGTAAAATCGTCGCAGAGCATGGGGCCGGCAAAGCTGGCGCGGCCCGTCTTGGCCAGCAAGCCCATGTGGAAGGCCGTGAAGTCGCTGTAGCCGACAAACAGTTTGCGGCTGGCCGCCATGGCGGTAAAGTCGATGTCGGGCAGGATGCGGCTGAGGCCGTAGCTGCCGCGCAAGGCGAGCACGACTTGCACGTCCGGGTCGGCCGCCGCCGCGTTCAGCTGCGCCAGGCGGCCCGCATCCGTGCCGCCGAAGCGCTGGAAGGTGTGCTCGGGATCGTAGTAATTGTGGACGGTGGCGCCTTGCGCCTGCAAGCGGGCGATGCCGCGCGCCACGGCCGCGTCATCGGGCGCGCAACCGCCCGGCGCCACGATGGCGATGCCAATCTCAGGTGTTTTCAAAATGCCCGTGCCTTCAAAAATGGTCGGCGCGCCAAGTAACTTTTCAAGCTGGCTGGGAGCGCATCTGGGGCACCATCTTACCTTGCAGATGCACATCGATCAAGGCGAGCAGGCGCTCGATCAGCTGGGGCGGCATGTCGTGTCCCATGCCTTCGATCACTTCCAGCCGGGCGCCCGGAATCAGCGCCGCCGTATCGATGCCGCAGGCGACAGGGATCAAGGGGTCGGCCGCGCCATGGATCACCAGCGCCGGACAGCTGATGCTTGGCAACAGCGCCGTGCGTTCGCCCGAGGCGGCAATGGCCACCATTTGTCGCGCCACGCCTTCGGGGCAACTGCCCCGCTGCAACGTCGCTTCGATGCGCTGGTACAGCAGTCTTTCCGAGACGGGATAGGCGGGACTGCCGATGACGCGCACGGTGGCCGCCATGTGCGCCATCAGTTCGGCGCGGCTGGCATTGCGTTTCGGACGTTGCAACAAGGCATTGCGCGCCGCCCGCGTGGGGCCAGGCAAGCCGCGCCGGCCGCTGCTCGACATGATGGAAGTCAGGCTGAGCACCTGCTGCTGCGCGCGCGCCGCCATCACTTGCGCGATCATGCCGCCCATCGACACGCCGATCACATGCGCCTGGCCAATACGCAGGGCCGTCAGCAAGCCCAGCGCATCGTCCGCCATGTCATCGAGGGTGTAGGAAGTCTTCAGGGGCCAGCCGATGAGGTTTTTCACGTAGGCCAGCGGCAGATACGGTTTGCCCGCCAGCGCCATCTTGCTCGACAGGCCGCTGTCGCGGTTGTCGAAACGCACAACCCGAAAACCTTGCTCGACGATGCCTTCGACGAAGTCCGCCGGCCAGGCGATCAGTTGCATGCCCAGGCCCATGACCAGCAGCACGCACGGATCGTTGGGGTCGCCGTGGCTTTCATAAGCTATGTTGAGGCCGTTCGCCATGATGGTTGCCATGATTGCCTCTCTTCAGGAACCAGCACGCAGGCACGATCGCTGCGGCCTTGGAATCAGCATACCACTATTGTGATAGTACCATCGTGACTCATGCGGAAGTCGAACTGAAGTGTTGCCGCGCCGATACGGCGCGCGGCAACATTACTTCAACCTACTTGGCCTTTGGCAAGGAATCGGCCAAATCAACCCAGCTTTGCGGCTGCGGTTTGCCCCGTTCGCGCACGCCGAAAAAGGAGACCACTTGCGTGCCATCGTTGTCGAAGAACTCGACCGAGGTGACGCCGCCGCGCTTGACGACCCAGCCGCTGCGCAGGGCCGTGTCGCGGATGTGCAGGTTAAAATCCGGGTCCAGCACGTTGAAGAAGCCGCCGGCGGCCATGGTTTTTTCGATCTTGCCGCTATAGATCTGCGTCAAGCCTTCATTACCCAGGAACACCATGATGGCGACCTTGTCCTTCGCCGCGATTTCCAGCAAGGTGCGCAGCGCTTGCGGCGTCACGCGCTCGACCACGCCGGCCGGCGCCAGGCGTAGCGCCTGTTCGCGCGTCAGGTGAAATTCGCGCATGATTTGCGCAAACTGGTGTACGTCCGTCATGTCTTTCCAGGCCAGCTGGAACTCCTTGACATCGATTTCGCTGTCCGGCTTTTCCGCCGCCTTTGGCGCCACGGCCAGCACGTTCAGCTCGGCGCTTTGCTGGGGCAGGCGGAAGGTCGCCACCAATTTATCGTAGACGGCCACGCCCGGCTCGTTGCGCACATAAATCTTGTGCACGGCCGTGCCGTTGGCATCAAAAAATTGCAGGCTGCGCGTGGGCTTGCCGTCGCGGCCCGCTTGCTCCACAGCAAATGCATATTTCCAATTTTCAAAGTGGAAACGCAGGTCGATCTGGCCGCCCAGGTAGCCGCCGGCGATATTACGCTGGCGCGCTTCCGTTTCCGGGTCCTTGGCGTCGGCCTGCTCGGACTTGTCGCCCGCCTGCTTGAATTTGCTGGCGACGCCCGTCGTTTCGATGACGCCGTTTTCATTGCGCGTGATCGCCTGCACCAGCCCCAAGTCCAGCGCCGCGCGCATGATTTCGCGCGGCTGGTTGCCGTCGGCCTGCAGGCGCGTGACGCCCTTGCCGATGTTGGTTGCCAGCAATTGCGCTTCAGACACACCCAGCGCGCGCGCCGCGTCGCGGATCTGCAGCTTGGGCTGCTCGGTGCGCAAGGTGGACCAGCGTTCCGCCAGGGTGGCTGGGGCCGCGGTTGCGTTTGCAATCAGCAGGCTGCCTAGCAGGGATAGAACGAGTTTGGATAACTTCATAGAGAGACCATTCAATCAAACATGGAAAAAAAGAGGGACAAGCGCCCCTCCCCGGTAAAAATCAATAGTTGACGCTGAGGCTGGCGGCGACGTTGCGGCCCGGCTTGGCGTAGCGCTCGATCTCGGCGCGATTGGCGGCCGTGGTGCCGGCGGACAGGCTGCGCGCGGCGGCGTAATCCCAGTACTTGCGGTCCGTCAAGTTGTACACGCCGACGATGATCTTCGCGTTCTTGTGCACGTTCCAGTAGGTCGACAAGTCAAAGATCGTGTACGACGGCACCTTGAAGCGCGGCGCGGTCGTGCCCGTCAGCAAGTCGTTCGGCGCCTGTTTGTCGCCCGCATGCACGGCCGTCAGGGCCAGGCCGAACAGCTCGTTTGCATGGTCGTAGCCGACGCTCAGCGCCGTCTTGGCAGGCGCCACCGAGGCCAGGCCGCCGCTGTCGCCAGTCAGGGTATTGAAGGAGCGGCCCTTGGCCACGCCCGTCGCCAAGTCGACGTGGTAACCCTGCATGGCTGGCGCCCAGGCGCCCAGCTCCGCGCGCAGGGTCAGCTCGGCACCCCAGGTGCGCGCATTGCCGATGTTTTCCGGACGGAACAGGCCCTGAGTGATGGTGGGATAGTTGACCGGGTCATCTTCCTGCATCACATACTCGATCATGTTTTTGTATTCCGTCTGGTAGACGGACGCGTGCATGCTCAAGCCCTTGACGACGTCGCCCTTCAAGCCCAGCTCGTAGGCCTGGCTGGTTTCCTTGCGCAAATTTGCATTGCCCAGCACGGCATAACCTCTGCCCGTGCCCGTATAGCTGATGGAATCATAGGTACCCGTGCGTTCGGCCGCCGTCGGCAGGCGCGTGCCGCGCGTCACGGTGGCGTAGGCGTTCATTTGCGGCAAGACTTCCACGGACAGGCTCAGGCTGGGCGTGAAATACGTGTCGCTCTGCTTGCGCACTTCCTTGGCTGCGCCCGGCACGCCGATGGCGTAGCGTTGCAGGTTTTTCGGCGCGTCCTTGCGGTAATCGGCACGCAAGCCAGGCGTAAGCACGGCTTTCTTGCCAGCGATATCAAAGCTGAGGTCATCGCGCACATACAGGGCCAGCTTGGTCGTATCCATGTCGGCCATGCGGTTCTTGTTGGTGATCTGATGCTGGCCCGTGGCGATGATGAGACGGTCTTCACGCCACGGACGGCGCGTTTTCAGCTGTTCCAGTTGCACGCCGTACAACAGCGCGTTGTCGGCGTTGAGCTGCTTGAACGCTTCGGATGTGGCGCCAATGCTGTCATTCTTGAAGCTGGTGTCAATGGAACGCTGCGCCGGGCTGCCAAAGGTGTAGACGCCTTGCGTCTTGTCATCGGTGTTCGCATTCTGCAGATAGACTTTCGACGTCAGGCGGTCGAACAGGGCGAAATCCTTGAGCGCCACGTCGTGGCCCAGGCTGACGCGCGTGCGCCTGGTGGTGGAATCCTGCTGCACGCCCGTCGGATAATACGTGCTGACCTTGCTGCGCAGATCGCGCTTGTTCTTGCGCTCGAACATGTCGACCGTCAAGTCCAGCTTTTGTTCGCCCGGCAAGGCCCATACCAGCTTCGACAGCAAGGCATTCGAATGCCAGTCATCGGGGTTGGACGGCGTGCTGCCACGGCTATCGAGCTGCTCGCCATCGCGGTGCACGTACACGGCCAGGCCCTGCAGATTGGTGCCCATCCTGGCGGCGCCCGTCAGGGTGTGCGCATTGCTGCGATCGGCCGTGGCGCGGCCGTATTTATAGGCGACATAATGATCCCGTCCCTCGCCCAGGTAATCCTCGGGCGACTTGGTGATGAAGGCCACGCCGCCGCCCAGGCCTGGATTGGCACCGCTGGCGGCCGTCGTGCCCGAATCGATGCGCACTTCGCGGAACGTTTCCGGGTCAAAGTAATCACGGCCCGTGGCGAAAGCGTTGAGGGTATTACCGTCAGGCTTGGGTGCCGCGTCGGGCAGCGCAATGCCGTCGAGCTCCAGGCTGACCCGGTTGCCTTCCAGGCCGCGGATGTTGTAACCGGTATTGCCCGAACCATCCCACACGCTGCCGCTGCCCGAGGCCGCCGCTGGCGCGGTAATCAACGGCAGGTAGCGCACGATGCCGCCCATTTCCGTGACATTGCGGCGCTCCAGGTCGTCCGCCGTGACGACCGTCTTCGTGCCGGCGCGGCGTTCATAGTCCTGCTTGGCATTCACGACGATTTCCGGGAAGACAGGCAGCTTGGCCGGTTCTTGGGCGGCCGTGCCCGCGTTGACAGCGGCCGTTTGCGCCATGACAGGCAGCAGCGGTGCGGCGAACAGGCCCAGCAAGGCGGCACGCAGCACCAGGTTGTGGCGGCGGGCAGGCAGTTGGGTGGCAGGAACAACGGGGGCAGCGGAGCGCTGCAGAAGCACTGTAGTCATGATGATCCGGTCGAAGAGTAAAGGCTGGCTCTTGAACCCGGATCGATAACGATAGTGTTAACGATGCATAAGGGAAGTTTGCTGGCGAAAACAATACTGTAACACGAATCATTCTCATTTGAGAGTGACGAAGTGGTCTAGACAGATGTTATTTCGCAACAGTTGTAAAAATGCCAGCCGGGAGGGCTGGCAAGACCAGGCTAACAGGCCGGCGGATTGGCCAGTTTGCGCGCTTCCGACTGCGCGCGGCGGCGCTCGACAAAGAAACGCTTGAGGAAGGCACCGCACTCGTCGGCCAGCACACCGCCGACGATCGCCGTCTGGTGATTCAGCGCCGGCTGCTCGAACAGATTCAGCACGGAACCGCAGGCGCCCGTCTTCGGGTCGCCCGCGCCATACACCACGCGCGCCAGGCGCGCATGCAGCATGGCGCCCGAGCACATCACGCACGGTTCCAGGGTCACGTACAGTTCGCAGCCGGGCAAGCGGTAGTTGCCCAGCTTTTCAGCGGCCGCGCGCAAGGCCATCACTTCCGCGTGTGCCGTGGGGTCGTGACGGCCGATGGGCTGGTTGTAGCCCACGGCGATGACTTCGCCATCCTTGACGACGACGGCGCCGACGGGCACTTCACCCAGGTCCCACGCGTGCTGGGCCTGCTCCAGGGCCAGCTGCATGTAGCGCGCGTCCTGCGCGCTATCCCGCACTTCAGTCATCGGTCACTTCTGCCCAGCAATTCGGCGTTTCATGCAGCACCAGTTTATGCAGGTGCAAGCCGGTGCCGAAGTGGTCGGTAAACGCCGCTTTCAGGATCTCGAAGGCGATGCGCGCCAGGTTTTCCACGGTCGGGATGCGGTCGATGACGACGGTTTTATGGTCGGGCAGGCTGGCCAGGAAGTCGCGCACGGCCGTATCCTTTTCATACACGAGGAAGGCGTGGTCCCAGACATCGACCAGGTGCTGCTTGGCCAGGGTTTTCACGTCGGAAAAGTCCATGATCATGCCGTTGTCGGAATTGCCTTCCGCTTCGATGACCTTGCCGACCAGCGTGATTTCCACCGTGTAGCGGTGGCCGTGCAGGTTGCGGCACTGGCTTTTGTGGTCGGGAATGCGGTGGCCCGCGTCGAATTCGAGCTTGCGTGTGATAGTCAGCATATTGTTTTGTTAAGGGATTTGCAGGAGTTTATGGGTTTGCAGGCTCAGCTTCCACTTCGGGTTGCTTTTGCACGTCTCGATGGCCAGTTGCATGTTGTGCGCGGCCAGGGGGCCGTCCATCGCCTGCACGAAGAAGTTCTCGAAGTCCAATTGTTCGTAGCCGGCCAGGTCTTGCTGGAACTGGGGAATGACCACCTTGATTTCATTGCCTTTGTGTACGACCAGTGTCGAACCCATCTTCGGGCTGACGCAGATCCAGTCCACGCCGGGCGGCACGGGCAAGGTGCCGTTGGTTTCGATGGCGATGGTAAAGCCCACCGCATGCATGGCGTCGATCAGGGCCGTGTCCAGTTGCAGCAGCGGCTCGCCGCCCGTAAATACCACGTATTTGCTCGGCGCGTAGCTGGCCGGCCACAGGCTGTCGATCAGCGCGGCCAGTTCCTCGGGCGTCTTGAACTTGCCGCCCAGTTCGCCATCGGTGCCGACGAAATCCGTGTCGCAGAACTGGCACACGGCCGTGGCGCGGTCGCTTTCGCGGCCCGTCCACAGGTTGCAGCCGGAAAAGCGGCAAAACACGGCCGGACGGCCCGCGTGCGCACCTTCGCCCTGCAGGGTATAAAAAATCTCTTTGATGCTATAAGTCACTGTATTTCCTAAGAGCTGGCTGGCGTCATCGCGCAAGGCGACCGCAGCGATGCCCGCGCACAGCGCCGGAACCGCAAATGCCGATTGACAACCCTCTATTATATGCCGCCGCGATACTTCCCGTGCAAATGCCGTGGCCGCCACCTGGCGCCGCGGTGCCAGCGGGCAAGAAAGCCACAGGGGCAGGCATAACTGCGTAGCTTTTGCGTTTAGACAATATAAATAACCCAAAGTTAATATATTTTCTGTAATAACATTGCCCGTTGGAAAACATTTAGGGAGCAAGGACATGCTGCAACGCTGGATACGCCTGCCGTACCGCCTGAGCATTCTGGCCTGCCTGACGGCCGCCGCACTCGCCGCCATGCACGCCGGATACGCGGCCGGGACGATGCCGCAAGCCAGCCGCCCCTCCCCTCTGCTGGTGGTCTGCGCCCTCCTGCTCGTTGCGCTGGCGCTGCTGCTGTGGCGCCAGCACCGGCTGTTCCAGCGCCAGCGGGCGCTGGAACAGCTGCGCGCCGACGCCGAGCAGACGCGCCTGGCCAGCGCGCAGCGCAAGGCGCGTGAACAGGAACGCCTGCGCATCGGGCGCGATATCCACGACGACCTGGGCCAGCATTTGCTAACCCTGAAAATCGACCTGTCCATGCTGCAGGCCAGCACGCATGGCGCGACGCCCCAGCTGGCGCGGCAGCTGGCCGTGATGGCGCGCAATGTCGACCTCAGCATCGCGGCGCTGCGCCGCGTCATCCACGACCTGCGCCCGCCCGCCCTCGATGCCGGCTTGCAAGCGGCGTGCGACGGCTTGCTGGAAGACTTCCAGCGCAGCACGGGCATCGATTGCAGCTGCGATTACCGGCTCGACGCGGCCGCCGGCAGCGCGCACGGCCCCCTGCTCTACCACGCGCTGCAGGAAGCGCTGGCCAATATCGCCCGCCATGCGCGCGCCACGCATGTCCAGCTGTGCCTGCAACAAACGGGCGACACCCTCGCCTGCCGCATCAGCGACGACGGCGTCGGACTGACCGGTTCGCCGCCGCGCCTCGGTTGCGGCCTGTCCGGCATGCATGAGCGCGTGGCCGCCGCCGGCGGCAGCCTGCACATCGCCAGCCACAGCGGCGCCGGCACCACCTTGCACCTGTCGCTGCCCCTGCCAGGCTGCCGCCACGATGAAGCAATAGCCCATCACTGAAAATATTGCTCTACATCAACACCATCGCTACTCCACGCTGCATCATGGCCAAGGAACCAGCTCCCCCCATTCACGCCCAGGAAGGATGCATTCATGCCGGATAGTCACGCACATGCCAGCGTATCGCCGTATGGCGAAGCCCAGGGTTTCGCCGTCAAGATGATGGAATTGCTGGTGGTGCCCACCTTTGTCCTCGATGTGCATGGGCGGGTGATGATCTGGAACCGCGCCTGCGAGCAGCTGACGGGCGTGCCGGCGGCCGAAGTACTGGGCACGTGCGAGCCGGGCCGCTGCTTTTACAACGACGAGCGCCCCACCCTGGCCGACCTGCTGCTGGCCGGACGCGGCGGCGACATGCGCGCACTGCATGCACAGCAGCAATACCGCAGCAGCACGGGCAGCAATCTGTGTGCGGAAAACTGGTGCGACATGCCTCGCACGGGGCGGCGCCGCTACCTGGCCGTCGATGCCAGTCCCATCTATGGCAATCACGGCGAACTGATCGCCGTGGTGGAAACCCTGCGCGACATGACGGAGGAAAAACGTGCGCAGGTGGAACTGCAACGCCTGGCCACGCGCGATGGCTTGACGGGGCTGGCGAACCGGCGCTGCTTCGACGACACCATCCTGGCCGAATGGCAGCGCGCCCAGCGGCAGGGCCAGCCCCTGTCGCTGCTGATGGTCGATGTCGATAATTTCAAGGAATACAACGACAGCCACGGCCACCAGGGCGGCGACCTGTGCCTGCGCAAGGTGGCCGGCGCCGTGGCCAGCGAAATGCGCTCGAACGACCTGGTGGCCCGCTATGGCGGCGAGGAATTTGCCGTCATCCTGCCGAACCAGTCGCTCAAGGGCGCGGCCATCGTGGCCGAACGCATCCGCCAGCGCGTGGAGCGGCTGCAACTGCCGCGCAAGCGCTCCGACGGCGCCTGCGTCACCGTCAGCATCGGCGCCGCCACGGCCCTGCCCGGCCCCGGTACGCAACCGGGACAGCTGATCCACACGGCCGATTGCGCCCTGTACCGCGCCAAGCACCTGGGCCGCAACCGCATCAGCCTGCCGGAAACCACGCTCACGTAAGCAACGAGGAGGCACGACCAAATTTGGTGTATATTTGGTCCTGTCGCAATTTATCTCATTCGGAGCCGCCATGAACCTCAAGGAACGCATCAAGCCGATCTCCTATCTCAAGGCCAATACGACCGAGATCGTCAACAGCTTTGACGCGGGCCAGGATGAGCCCATCATCATCACGCAAAATGGCGAAGCGAAGATGGTCGTGCTATCGATGCACGCCTACCAGGAAGGCAAACGGCAGGCGCAGCAGATGCAGGAACAACATGCGTTCATGAAGCTGATCGCCATGGGCAACCAGGACATCGCGCGCGGCGACGTGGTGTCCGAAGAAGACTTCCTAGCCAGCCTCGACCAGGCTTGAGATGGCGCGCCTCGTCGTGCTGAAAAGCGCCGCAGCCGATTTCAGGGAATTGCGCAGCGACTTCCAGGCGCGCCATGCGGCAGCGCAATGCGAGCAGTTCACCTCGGACTTTCGCCAACTCTTTGCCGATCTGAAGACCTATCCCGACAGCGGCGCGCCCATCGAAGCGGCCCGCGACCTCGGCCTGGACGTGCGGCAGCGCCTGTGCCCCGACATCCGCGTCGTGTACCACCATGATCGTGCGCACGGCATTGTATATATCCGCATGTTCCTGCCGACCCGGCGCGACTTCCTCAGCCATCTGACGGCACGCATCCTGCGGCCCGACTTTTAATCTCGCCCCTATGCACGGCGGCATGAATATTCTATGCTGCGGCGTTGCACTTTCATAACATCCAAAAAAGAAGGAGCCCCCGTGTCAAGAATCATGTCCAATGTATTACCTGCTTTCGCCCTGGCGCTGTCGGCCATGGCCGCGTCGAACCTGGGCGCCGCGCCCGTCAAACCGGCAGCGGCCCACAGCGCCGCCAGCAAGGCCGATCTGCTGCCATTCAAGGCCACCGAAAAAAACCTGGCCAATGGACTAAAAATCATCATCGTGCCGACCGGTTTTCCGAACCTGGTCTCGCTGCAGATTCCCGTGCAGACGGGCTCGCGCAATGAAGTCGAGCCGGGCAAGTCCGGTTTCGCGCATTTTTTTGAACACATGATGTTCCGCGGCACCAAGGCGTATCCGCCCGAAAAATACCAGGAAGTCATCACCCGCGCCGGCGCGCGCCAGAACGCGTATACCAGCGACGACCTGACCAATTACCACACGACGTTTGCCAAGCAAGACCTGGAAACCGTGCTGAAGGTGGAGGCGGACCGCTTCCAGCACCTCGACTACGCGGAAGACGCGTTCAAGACGGAATCGCGGGCCGTGCTGGGCGAATACAACAAGAACAGCGCCAATCCCGTCTCGAAACTGTTCGAAGTGATGCGCGACAGCGCCTACACCACGCATACCTACAAGCACACGACGATGGGTTTTATCCAGGACATCGAAGACATGCCGAACCAGTACGCGTATTCGAAGCTCTTCTTCGACCGCTGGTACCGTCCCGAGCGCACCACCATCATCATCGCCGGCGACGTCGAGCCGCAGCAAGCCATCGCGCTGGTGGAAAAGTACTGGAGTAGTTGGCAGCGTGGCAAGCAGCAGGCGGCCGTGCCCGTGGAGCCCGCACCGCATGGCCCCGTCTACAAGCACGTGGCCTGGCCCACGCCGACCCTGCCATGGGTGGCCGTGGGTTTCCACGCGCCCGCGTTTTCCGTGAAGGACAAGGACCAGGCCGCGCTGGCAACGTTGCTGTCGCTGTCGTTCGGCCGCACTTCGCCGCTGTATAAACGTTTGGTGCAAAACGAACAAAAGGTCGACCAGTTGTTCGAGATGACGCCGGACCGGGTCGACCCGACGCTGGCCGTGCTGGGCGCACGCGTGAAAAACATCGATGACGCCGTCTACGTGCGCGACGCAATATTGGCCACCGTGGCGCAGCTGCGCGACACGCCCGTGAGCGAAAAAGACCTGGCGGACGCCAAGTCGGCCGAAAAATATGGCTTGATCCGCTCGCTCGACAACACGGAGCAGATCGCCGGCACCCTGGCCTCCTTCGTGCATTTCGACCGTTCCTACGCCACCATCAACCAGTACTACCGCCTGATCGACACGCTCACGCCAGCCGACTTGCAGGCGGCCGCGCGCAAATACCTGACGGACGACGGCCTGGTGGTGACCACCCTGTCGAACCAGCCGATGGCAGCCGCCATCGCCACCACGCCGAAGCTGGCCAGCCTGCTGCCGGCCGCCTCGAACGCAAAATTTGACGTCTTGGTGCAAAAGTCTGCGCTGCCACAGATCCGCTACAAGCTGCTGTTTATGGCCGGTTCCGCGCAAGACCCGCAAGGCAAGGAAGGCCTGGCCGCGCTGACGGCTGCCATGGTGGCGTCCGGTGGCTCGTCCGAACGCAAGATCGACGAAGTCAACCAGGCCCTGTTCCCGCTGGCCGGCAGTTTCAGCCAGCAGACGGACAAGGAAATGACGACGTTTACGGGCTCCATCCATAGGGATAACTGGACGCAGTTCAACGCCATCGCCCTGCCCCTGCTGCTCTCGCCGGGTTTCCGCGAAGACGACTTCCGCCGCCTGAAGGATGCACAAAAGAACGCGCTGCTGCTGGACCTGAAGGACAATAACGAAGAGGAATTCGCCAAGGAACGCTTGCAAACGAATGTATATGCAGGCACGCCATATGGCCACCCGGTGCTGGGCACGGTCGCCGGCATCGATGCCATCACCCTCGACGACGTCAAACAGTTCTGGAAGAGCGCGTATGCGCAAGGTGCCGTCAAGGTGGGCATTTCCGGCGATGTATCCGACGCCATGACGGCGACACTGACACAGGCACTCGGCAAACTGCCGGCCGGCCCAGGCTTGCCGGCCACCGTCAAACCCGCGGGCCGCAAGGCACAGGGCCTGGAAGTGGAAATCATCGAGAAAAACACGCGCGCCACGGCCATTTCCTTCGGCTTGCCTTTGGAAGTGACGCGCACGCACCCGGACTTCCCCGCCCTGTGGCTGGCGAAAACCTGGCTGGGCGAACACCGCGCCTCGAATTCCTACCTGTACCAGCGCATCCGTGAAATCCGCGGCATGAACTATGGCGATTACGCGTACATTGAAGCCTTCCCGCGCGGCATGGTCCAGTTCTTCCCGAACCCGAACCTGGGCCGCAAGGCGCAGCTGTTCGAGATCTGGATCCGCCCTGTGGCGCCGGACAACGCCCACTTCGCCCTACGCGTGGCCCTGACGGAATTGGGCAAGCTCATCGACAACGGCCTGACGCAGGACGACTTCGCCACTACGCGCGACTACCTGATGAAGAACGTCTTCGTCATGACCTCGACGCAAGACCAGCAACTCGGTTATGCGCTCGACTCGCAATGGTATAGTACGCCGGAATTTACCAAGCTGATGCGTGATGGCCTGTCGAAACTGACGGTGCTTGACGTCAACCGCGCCATCAAACAGCATCTGTCGGCGAAGAACCTGTCCGTGGTGATCGTCGCCAAGGATGCGGCCGGCCTGAAGGAAAAGCTCGTCAGCGACGCGTTTTCGCCCATCAAGTACGACGGCAACAAGCCGCAGGCGCTGCTCGATGAAGACAAGGTCATCGGCGCGATGAAACTGGGCATCAAGCCGGAAGCCGTCACCGTCACGCCAGCGGCGCAGGCGTTCGCCAAGTAAGTTTGTGCCAGAGCAACCTCGTCCGATGCAGCTTGCCGGACGAGGTTGACCTAGTATTCGGCACGGCCAAACGCGCCTTCAAGCCGCAAATCCCGGCCTTGGTCGCAAAGTATCATCTTGGCAATCTGGTTATCTGCATACTGTTTTTCGACTCTTCCCGAGTGAAAACCATGACAAGGATAACCATGCAGCTGTTCCCTCCCCACCTTTACGCCACGTGCGTCCTCGCCGCCGCTACCCTGCCTGGTGCCCTGTACGCGCAAGTGCCGGCCCTCGCCGGACAGTGGCAATTCCAGACGGCGACGGGCACGACCACGGCGAATGGCGTCGAAGTCGACCTGATCGACACGGGCATACTCGACATAACCGAAGACCAGGGCAGCTTGCGCGCGACGATATCCTGGCTCGACGAACGGGGCCAGCTCACGCCGCCGCGCACGGTGCATGGCATGGCCAGCCCGGCCGGCACCATCTTCCGGCACGGCGGCAAGCGCGTCAGCACGGGGAGAAGCGGCAAGGAAGTGAGCACCGACGTAACGATCCGCTGGACTTTGCAAGCCAAAGGCAACGTGCTGAGCGGCGAACGCCTGGTCGAAACCGATGAGAACGAACCCAAGCCGGTGACGGGAACGCGGCTCAGGGAGCGCTATGTGCCGCCGGTGATGCAGGCCGCGCTGCCGGGAACTGCGGCAAGCGCCACCGCACGCGGCCCGTCTACCCCGGCCGAACGCGCGCGCGTGGTGCAGATGGCGCAAGCGGCGCAGCACGATCCTCTGGCGCTGCAGCAGCGCGATGGCGCCTGGCTCAGCGCATGGATCGATGCCATTCCCGACCTCACGTTTGGCGCCAGCATGCCCGATGACTGGCTGAGCACCGCCCCCACGCCGGCCACGCGCGAGGCGCTGCGCTTCCAGTACCTGGCCAGCGTGATGGCCTTCCAGATCGATCACCCGGAACAGGCCCGGCAGCAAGGGAACCGCGACCTGGCGGGCATGCAGGGCGTGCTGCGCGCCTATGAAACACTGCTGCGCCAGGATAAGCTGAACCGTTCCGCAAAACTGGACGCGGCGCTGGCGGCGCGCCAGCAAGACAGGCTGCCCGCCTTCCTGGCGACGCTGTCCGGCAGGGATGCCAGCATCGAGGCCACGCCATCACCATCTGGCGACGCCACGGCGCGCCGGATCGTGGCGCTGGGCACGAGCGAGCCGCGCGCCATGGACTGGCTCGACATCCTGAGCAACCGCTTCGGTGGCCGCATGGCAGGCAGCGACGCCTACACGCATGCGGCGCAATGGGCGCGCATGCAACTGCGGCAATGGGGAGTGCAGGCCGAATTGGAAGAAGCCGGTGACATGCCCGTCGGCTTCAACCGCGGCCCCTGGTCGGGCAAGATGCTGGCGCCCCAGGAGCTGCCCCTGCGCATGGCGACGCCCGCCTACACGGCCGGCACGCGCGGCGTGCAGCAGGGCCGGGCAATTATGGGGCCGGCCACCCTGGAAGAGGCGCAACAGCGTCTCGCGCAATTCAAGGACAAATGGGTGCTGACGAGTGGTGAAAGCGGCGGTGGCGGGCGCGATGGCAAGACCATCCACAAGCCCGGGGCCATCACCCGGCTGCTGATGCAGGCCGGCGCCCTCGGCACCATCCAGGCCGGCGAAGAACCGCTGTATGCCACCAGCGCGGCGCCCGCTACCTGGGCGACCCTGCCGACCTTGCCCGACATCAAGCTGGCCGCGCCACACTACGCCGACATCCGCCAGCGCCTGGCGCGCGGTGAAGCGGTCACCCTGGAGTTTGACATCCGCAACTGGTTCTATCCGGGCCCGGTGACGTATCACAACGTCGTCGCCCGCATTCCCGGCACGGAAAAGCCGGAAGAAATCGTGCTGATCGGCGCCCACCTCGACAGCTACGATGGCGGTGCGGGCGCGGCCGACAATGGCGGCGGCGTGGCCACCATGCTGGAAGCGATGCGCCTGCTGGCCAAGTCCAATGCCAGGCCGCGCCGCAGCATCATGCTGGTGGCCTTCGGCGCGGAAGAAATCGGCCGCAAGGGTTCGTTCGCGTTCGCCGAGCGGCATGCGGATGAATTGAACAATATCGTCATGATGCTCAACCGCGATGGCCGGCCCGGCGCCATCGACGGCATCGCGATCCCCTCGGCCTGGAAGAGCGTGTTTGGCCGCGTCGAACTAGCCCTGCAAGACATCCACCCCGTGTTCGGCTTCGCCACAACCATCAACGATGTGCCGCGCGATGCCAGCAAGGCCATGAACGCGCGGGCCGGCAGCGATGACGCCGTCTTCAGCCTGCATGGCGTGCCGACGCCGAAATTTACCGTGCTCGGTGATTTCGACTATGCGCGCGTGCATCACACGGTACTGGACACCTATGACAACGTACTGCCTTTCAGCGCGGCGCAGCAATACTCTGCCATCGCCATCGCCCTGACCGCGTATGAAGTTGCGAATGCGCCGGAAGAGATCAGCCGGAACGGCTACTATCGCGACGCCAGCCCGGCAAAATAGGTGCTGGTCCCAACGTCACTCGAAGGGATTGGCCACCGACGTCACCTCGGGCGGTGGCAACTGGTCGGGCAGTTCCTGCTTTTCCAGTTGCGCCACCACGTCGGCCAGCAGCTTTTGCAGCTGTTTCGCCAGGGCCAGGCCCGGCTTGTCCAGGGTCAGGTCGATGTCGCCGCTGATGCTGATGCGGTCGATGCGGTTTTCGATGCTCAGATTGCCGATTTCCAGCACATCGCTTTCATTGGCATACGGGACGAATTTCTTTGCGCACATGGGATTTCCTCTCAAGGAGATTATTTTTTGGACTTGCTATTGATCTTGGGCAAACTCAGCATGCGCAGCTTTTGCTGGCGCGTCAGCGACGGTAACAGATCGATGCCTATCCTGTCTTCCAGTTGCGCAATGCTCAGCATTTCATACGCCTTGGTATCGACGTTTTCGATAAAGTAGGCGGCACCGGCGCGCTGGCGCGGGCTGTACACGGCCTTGTACAGGTGGCTGGGCACAATGACTCTTCCCACCTTGCGCAAGTTGCCGCCAATGAACGCCGGCCCCGTGATCACGTACAAATCGCCCTCCTTCTTCGCCATCTTGCGCACGGCGCCTTCGATGCCGGCCCACACATAGCGGTTGTTGCGCGCATCCTGCGGCACCATATTGGCCAGGGTAAAGCTGTCGCGCTGGCTCTGGCGGTCCGGCATGTCACCGTTCGGCGCCATATGGCCACGGTCGAAGCCGCTGCGCGCATAATCGGCCAGTTCCGCGCGCTGGGCGGCGGGCAGCTTGCGTTCGGCGTGGAAGGAGTTTTCGCGCGACAAGTCCTGCGCCGCTTCCAGGTTATTCGCCGTCAAGTGCTCGGCCGACCACAGGGGCGTGCGGGTAATCCCCGAGTGCATCACGCCAAACACGTTGTAGCACAGCTCCTTGGTCGCCACATCCAGCTTGGGGTTGGTGATTTCCGGCTTGCGGCCATCGACGTAATGGGCGGGACAGGCATCGGCATGCGCCAGGTTCGCGGCAAAGGCGGACGCCAGCAAGCCGCACGCCAGGGTCAGCCTGGCGATCGATCGTTGAATCATATTTCCCTAAGTGAAATCGTTGCAGGCCAGCATTCTAGCGGACACCGGCCCCGTGCCACAATCCTGCCGTGCGGCCCTGCGCAGAGCTGGCGCAAATAAAGGCCAAGCGGCTGCGCACAGCCATTCATATCTGCTAAGATTGCCTTGATTCGTTCGCATCGACCATTCAAGATCTGGAGAGCATATGATCAAAAAAACCCTGCTGCTGATCGTCGTCGTCGTCGCCGCCATCCTCGGCTATGCCACCACCAAGCCCGACACCTTCAGTGTCCAGCGCGAAATCACCATCAAGGCCCCGCCCGAGAAAATCGCCGGCCTGATCACGGACTTCCATTACTGGGCCGCCTGGTCGCCGTGGGAAAAACTCGATCCGGCCATGCGCCGCACCTTTACGGGCCCGGCCAATGGCCTGGGCGCGCAATATGCGTGGCAAGGCAATGACAAGGTGGGCGCCGGCCGCATGGAAATCACGGAAGCGGCCCAGCCCGAACGCACCGTCATCAAGCTGGACTTCCTGAAACCGTTCGAAAGCCATAACACCACCACGTTTACCATGACACCCGAGGGCGACGGCACCAAAGTAAACTGGACCATGACGGGCCCCAGCCCTTACGTCAGCAAGGTCATGACGGTGTTTGTCAGCATGGACCGGATGATCGGCAAGGATTTTGAAAAAGGCTTGAACAACCTGAAAGCGGCTTCAGAGCGCTAAGTTCTGCTCGCTGCAAGCCGAAACAGGGCCCGCGCGGCCCTGTTTTCTTTGGTGCCGGCCTTGCGGGCCGGCGCCGTCAGAACTGCTCGATCCAGGCCGCCAGGTGGTCCGGCGTGAGCGCCGGTTCAGCCTGCACTACCTTGCCCTGCAAGCCCAGTTCCGTCTTACTCAGCTGCAAGGACCAGCCGCGCCGCGCCAGCCACAGCAAGCTGGCCAGCCAGAATGCGTGGATGGACGAGACGGGCGTGGTGGTCGGCGTTTCCAGGAATTCCGTCAGCAGGCGGCCATCGAGGAACAGGGCCGTGCCGCCCTGGTTTTGCAACGCCGCGCCAAACACGGGCAACAGCATGTCGATGGCCTGCTCCACGCCGCGTCCCGGGTGCTCGCGCTCGAGCGTGTCGAGCTGCTGGCGCACGGCAGCGGCAAAGGCGGTGCCGCGGAAGGCTTCCGAACTGACCAGGTCGGCATAATCCATCAGCAGCCAGTCCGGCTCGGGCGGCGTGACACCGGCCGTCAGGGCCGCCGACAGATACGCTTCCACGGGCAGCTGCTGTTCCGGACCGGCCAGGCTGGCGCACAGGGCGTACAGGGTGCCGATGCGGTTGGCGACGGCTTGCCGCTGGCGCACCATCAGCTTTTCGCGCAGCAGCTGGGCGTGTTCATTGCGCAGCCGCGCCAGTTCCAAAGCCTGCTTGAGTTCCATGCGCAGCGCCGCGATATCCCACGGCTTCTGGATGTAGCGGTGGATCTGCCCCTGGTTGACGGCTTCCACCGTGTGCTCCAGCTCGGAATACGCAGTGGTCAAAATGCGCACGATGTGCGGATAGCGGTCCCAGGCATAGGACAGCAATTCGTTGCCATACGCGCCCGGCATGCGCTGGTCCGACACCAGCACGGCGATGCGCTCGGCTTGCGCGTCGAGGATGCGCTTGCCCTCCTCGACCGAGGTGGCCGTCAGCACGTTGGCCAGCGGCGCGATGGCGCGCTGGAAATATTTGAGGGCGTTGGCCTCGTCATCGACATAGAGTATCGTCGGCAAGCCTTGCGCCGGCTCAAGCTGAGCCGGCAAACGCAGATTGGCGTCAATCATGCTCGTTCCTTATATGTACTGGAAAATTCAGGGTGACCGTGGTGGCACTGCCAAATTCGGTGGCGATATCGAGGTTGCCGCCGAACGATTGCATCATGCGGTGGCAAAACACCATGCCCCAGCCCTTGCCTTCGTCGCCGCTGGCACTGACGGGGTCGCGCAACAGCTGCGCGACAATCTCGGGGGCGATGCCGGCGCCATTGTCGCGCACCGTGATGCGGCCCGCATCGATACGGATGCCGATCGCAGGATGGGCTTGCTCGCCGGACGAACGCAGGGCATTCGCCAGCACGGACGATAAAATCAGCGCAACGCAATTGGGCGACTCGGCAATGGCGAAATCCTCGCCCTGCTCGACCGTGATGGCGGCGCGCTGGGCCGTGCTCAAGGGATAGCTGTCGAGCAAGGCGGCCAACAACTGGCGCGCGCTGCCGGCGCTGCGTCCGCCCTGCATGCCCGGCCCGGCGCTGGCCAGGCGCACCGTGTCGACAAAACTGGCCAGCACGGACAAACAATAGCGCGCATTGTCGTGCATCAAGGCGGCCGCTTCGCCGATCTCGGCCTGTGGTGCAGAGTCCGCCTGCGCGCGGCGCGCGATGCCGCGCGCAAAATTGGCGATGGCCGCCAGCGGCGTGTTCAATTCGTGCGCCAGAAAGGCCAGCGATTCCTCCATCGCCACCAGGCCCTGGCGGCGCGCGGCGCGCTCGCGTCCCGTCTGCACGGCCAGCTGCAGCGCCGTTTGCATGGCGGCCAGGTCGAGCGGCTTTTCCAGCAGGCGAAACAGCGAGCCGCCATTGATCAGTTCGAGCAGCACGTCCTTGTCCGCATACGCCGTCACCAGCATGCAGACGATGTGCGGATAGCGCTGCGCCACTTCCTGCAGCAGCTCGCTGCCCAGGCGGTCCGGCATGCGGTAATCGGTGACGAGCACATCGATGTTGGCGGCCTCATCTTTCAGCATGGCCAGCGCCGCATCGACGCTGTGCGCCGTCAGCACGCGGTAGCGCGCACCGATGGCGCGCGCGAAGTACTTGCAGGCGAGCGCTTCATCGTCCACGTACAGCACGCTGGCGCGGCTATCGTTGTCCATTAACGGCCCTCCCAGTCGGAGCGCTGCAAGTCGAAATTCATGCTGGCCCATACACCCAGCTCGCTTTCGGCGCAGAGGGTGCCGCCGTGGCGCTCGATCACGCCATAGCTGATGCTCAGGCCCAGGCCCAGCCCCTGCCCCACTTCGCGCGTGGTGAAGAACGGTTCGAACACGCGCGCCAGGTTTTCCGGAGCGATGCCGGGGCCGTTGTCGCGCACGCTGATGCGCAGACGGTTCTCGTCCCAGCGGGCCGTGATGCAGATCTCGAACGGCGGCGCATTGCCCTTGCGCATGGACAGCACGGCATTGCCCAGCAAATTGATCAGCACGCCCACGATGGCGGCCTCGTCGCCGCGCACCAGGGTGTCGACCGGCAAGTCGTGGCTGATGCTGACATTCTTCGTTTCATGCCCCACCAGGCGGATGGCCGCGTCGAGCGCGCTGCGGAACTGGAAATGGCCCGTTTCCAGCTGATTGCCGCTCTTGCGGTAGGCAAAGGTTTTTAAATCGGACACGATGTGCTGCACGCGCAGCATGCCCTGCTTGGCGTCGGCAAGGCATTCGCTCACCAGCGCGCTTTGCCTGGCGGCCGGGTCTTCGATGGCCACCTCGATGGCCATCATGCAGAAATTCACGGGGTTGTTGACTTCATGCAGCATGCCGGCGGCCAGGGTGCCGAGAGCGGCCATTTTCTCCTGCTGCAGCATCTGCCCCTTGATATCGGCCAGGCTTTTGTTGGTTTCTTCCAGCTGCGTATTCTTTTGCGCCACTTCTGCCTTCAGCTGGAACAGCATGAAGCGGGCGCGCTCATTGAAATAGGTAAACACGGCGCTGATGCTGGCCGACATGATGAGGAACAGGCAATTGACGACAAACGTGGCCGGCAAGTCGAAGCCGCCGGCATGCCAGGCGCAAGCGGCCACGTACAGCAGGCAGGAGATGGCGCCGAAGACCATGTTTTGCCACAGGCCGAAGGCCAGCACGATGCCCGAGGAATAGATGGCCAGGGTCATGCCCACGTAATAGATCGAGGTGGCGCCTTCCGTGACGGCGATCATCCAGGCGATCATGATTTGCGGCAGGATCAGCCACACAAACGTCAGTCCCTGGAT
Source organism: Janthinobacterium sp. 78 (assembly GCF_003096775.1). NCBI lineage: Bacteria > Pseudomonadati > Pseudomonadota > Betaproteobacteria > Burkholderiales > Oxalobacteraceae > Janthinobacterium > Janthinobacterium sp. 78. The sequence continues at coordinate 3,625,723 of NZ_QENT01000001.1, forward strand.
GCGGTCTTGCGCCCAGCGCGTGCGCATGGCCAGCACGACGCAAAAGATCAGCACGGACACGACGATGCGCGCGCTGGTAAACGCCGACTGCTTGTCCGGATACAGGGCCGAATCGAGGCCCATGCCCAGCAGGATCAGCACGATGCCCGTGTAAGCGCCGCCGCGGCTGAATTCCAGGCGGAAGTCGCGCAAAACGGCCGTGTAGCCGGCGTGCAGGCCTGGAGTATCCATCAAGGAATGCTCACTTCCGCAAACACATTCACGCCCGTGGCGTCGACATAGATTTTCGGCGCCGTCGCATGTTCGGGCAGCAAGGCCGACAGGCCCGCCTCATTGCGATAGATCAAATGCCACTCCAGCAAATGCTCCATGCCGAACTTGCCCGGATTGTCGGCGTGCACATTCGTCACCAGCAGGCGCCCGCCCGGCCCCACACGCGAGGCGAAATGCAGCAGCAGGCGCGCGCACACCTTGTCGGACAGGTAATCGAACAGGCCGGCGCAATACACGGCGTCGAAACTGCCAGGCAAGCCCGTGATGCCCGAGCCGTGGCGGCGCTTGAGCAGGTTGTGCACGGAGTCGTGCACATAATCGATTTCCACCACGCTTCCCGTGCGCTGCATGATGGTGGTCAGGCGCGCGCGCGTCCAGTCCAGCGTTTCGCTGCTGAAGTCGACCAGCTCGAACGCCAGCCACTGCGCATCGGGGCACGTTTCCAGGAAACGCTGCACTTCGATGGCGGGGCCGCAGCCCACGTTGAGCACTTTATACACGCGCCCGGCAACACGCGCCTCGGCCGCCTTGTGCGCCAAAAATTCCGTCAGGATGTCGATGCGGTTGCGGTGCGCCGTCGCCACGGCCGCCTGCAGGAAGGCTGCATTGACGATCTGAAAATACGTGCTCGGACCCTGGCGCGGATCGTCGAGCAGCTGGTTGACCATCTGGTAATCGCCCGCATAGCCGAGCGGTTTGGTAAACGTGCGGAAGACGAACGGCGCGCGCAGGATCAGCGGGTGCAGCGCCGTCTGGGCAAAGGCCCGGTGGGCCGGCGCCCGTTCTTCCTCGACCAGCGAGGCTTCCACCTCGAGCTGGCGCAAGTACAGCTGGGTTTGCTCCATCAGCGGCAAGGCCAGCTCGTCGAAGATGTCGGCGCGCAGGCGGCCGTTTTCCTTCGGCAGCGAGTCCGACAAGTCGACTTGCTCGACCCAGCGCGCCACTTCCGACAAAAAGGCGCGCATTTCGTTGACGACGATCTGGTAATCGCGGCGGATGCGGAAGCGCTCGCCCCAGCCCGCGACAAACGCGCTGGACTCTTTCGCCACGGCGCCCTTGACCACCACCACATCGCTCAGCTCGCGCCACTCGTCGATCAGGGTGACGGAAACGATGGCGGTCAGGCCCGTGTTGACGCTGCTGATGACGACGGCCTTGCCCACATAGGCGTTCTTTGCCCCCATGCGCACCGTCAGGTCATTGAGCACCTCGCTGACCTGCACAATCGAGTAGGGATTGTAGATTTCCATGACCAGCGAATTGCGCTGCAAGTTGAAAATCGTGCCGCGCACCGCCTCACCCTGGGTGTTACGGAAACTGACGACTGGATCGATCTGCGATTGTGAATACACGATTGGGCATTATCAAGTTGCCCGGCTGCCGGCGCACCACGCTGGGCACGCCAGTTTCCAGGCTGGGTTAAGGCACGGCACAGCGGTCGTCGCCGCCGCACCGGAGCGCCTCAAAGCGCGTCTGTTCGCTCTCTGGTCGAGTGTACTATGGATGTAGCAGAACGGGCAATTGTTCCCACTGGAATGACTGTCCGTGGCGCTGGCGCGCAACGCCGCCATTCAACCGGCCACGAACAATGCCAGCGCATGGCGCAACAACTGCGGCGTTTGCCCCGTCCAGCGCTTGAACGAGCGGCGAAAGTTGGTGGCATCATGAAAGCCGAGGTAGGCAGCCACGGCGTCGTTGTCGTAGCCATGCGCCTGGAACAGGTAGATGGCCTTGTGCGCGCGCACCTGGTCCAGCTCGGCCTGGAAATGCGTGCCATGGCGTGCCAGGTGGCGCTTGAACGTGGCGGGACTGACGCCGAATTCCTGTGCCGTGCGTTCCAGCGTGGGTGCGCAGCGGATATTGGCCAGCAGGTAGTCGTACAGCGCGCCGAGCAGGCTCGCCGCCGGCACGGGCGCCAGGGCCGCCGCGCGCAAGGCCAGCGCGGCCGCCGTGGCATTGCCGCGCGGCCAGGGTTTATCCAGCCAGCTGGAATCGATAAGCATGGCATCGACCTGGCAATCGAAACGCAGCGCCTGGCCCAGGTGCACTTCATGCTGCTCCACATGACGGGGCCGCGCGCGGTTGAAGCAGAAGCGCCACGGCAACGCCTCGCCGGCCAGCCAGCGGCACATGGCCGCCAGCGCCGTCATGTGCATTTCCACCAAAAAAGGCAGCTGGCTGGGCGCGCCGAACGCATCGACCCAGTACAGCACGTGCAGCTCGCCCGCCTCGCGCAAACGCGGTTGCAGCAGCGGACACAGCAAGGTATGCAAGCCGCACAGAATGCTCAAGGCCTGGCGCAGATTCTGCGCCTGCAGCAAGGCATGGCTGGCCGCGCCGTAATGGCCGGGCAGCATTTGCTGGCCCAGCATGAAGCTGGTGTCGGCACTGTCCAGGCCGCGCGCCACATTGGCCAGCAGTTGCAGGTATTGCGCGGCGCTGACCTGGCTTTCCGCACACGGCAGCGCACCGCCGTTGAGTCCCGTGCCCTTGAGCAGCGGCGCCACAGCCAGTTCGCGGCTGCGCGCGTAGTCGAGCACCAGCGCCGGCTGGTGATGGGCCGCGATGCTGGGGTCGCCTTGCTGGTTCAGCGACATCAGGCAGGCGCGGCGGAACTGATCCCGGCACCGGAGCGCGGCGTTTCCACGGCACGGCTCAGTTCGGCCAACACCACTTCCGGCACGCCATCGGTGAGCGAGCAGGCATGTCGCAGGCTCAAACGGATTTCGCGGTTGTCGTTGGCATGGTGGCGCATCTGCCCCACCATGGCGCACAGGTGGCGCGCCTTCACGGCCGCATCCTCGCGCGACACGCCCGGCATCAGCACGGCAAAGCGGTCGCCCGCATAGCGGCACAGCAAATCGTCATTGCGCAAGTTCAGCAGCAGCATGTGGCCCACGGCTTGCAGCACGCGGTCGCCTTCGCGGTGGCCGTACTCGCGGTTAATCAAGTGAAAGCTGTCGATGTCGAGCAAGACCAGCGCGCAATCGAGACCGGGGCGGCGTTCCTGTTCCAGACGCATCTGCGTGCGCAGATAGCTGGCGTCGGCCAGCTGCGTGATGCGGTCGAAGGCGCGGTGGTCGCGGAACAGGCGCTCGCGCTTTTGCAAGTGTTCGTTCAGGCGGAACTGTTCCTGGCGCCAGTAATACATGCCGATGGTCAGCACCAGCATGCCAAACGGAATCAGCGCTTCCAGCCAGTTGTCCCACACGGCGCTCTTCTCGACGGCAAAGAATTCATCCAGGCAATCGGCCCAGGAGCCCAGCATGATGGCGCACAGGCCGCCGGCGATCAGGCTCGTCACACGTCCGCGTGGACGGCTGCTGAGGGTAAACAAAAACCAGACGCCCGCCATGACGGCCGTGCCGCCTTCGCAGACGATATCCATCCACTTCCAGATGGCAAACGGTTTAACGTAGCCTAGTGTGGCGTACAGGAAAAAGAACAGGGGCAATGCCAGCGCGGCGGCAATCAGACTGTTACGGTGCAACGGCAGCATGTGGGGAACCTTTAAAAGTGGTGCTGTCGCCACGATAGCGCCCGCCCATGACGGCACGATGACATACGCCAAGCCCCTGCGGCAGGTGCAAACGGCTCATCATGCGCAACGCAACTGAGGCAAATCCGGCAAGCCATTGCCCGTGCGCCCTGCGCTGGCAGGTCATTTCAGCTCACTACGCTTCATTTCCGGCCGGAAAGCGTTCACAGGCCGTTGTTTTCAGGGTGACAAGCCCTTGCCTGTCACGCAACCGTCATATTTGCTGCCTAGAATCCGCCCGGTTCCCTACCCCTAACCGAGCTCTTCATGAAAACCATGCACACTGCGTTCCCCTCCCCGCTGCGCCTCACCGCCCTGTCCCTCGGCATCATGGCCGTCTTCAGCAGTCCAAGCCATGCACAAGCGCAAGATGCCGACGGCCAGCAGGCCGCCACCGTCGTCGTCAGCGGCCAGCGCGCCAGCCTGCGCAACGCCATCGCGGCGCAAGAGAAAGCCGACAACATCATCAGCGTCATCAGCAGCGATGATATCGGCGGCTTGCCCGATAAAAACGCAGCCGAGGCGCTGGCCCGCTTGCCGGGCGTGTCGGTGCAGCGCGACCAGGGCGAAGGCCGCTACATCACGGTGCGCGGCCTGGGCCCGGACCTGAACGCGGTGACCATCAACGGCGCGCTGGTGCCGTCGCCGGAAGCGGGCCGCCGCGCCGTGGCGCTCGACATCCTGCCTGCCGGGCTGATCCGCACGCTGGAAGTCTCGAAGACCCTGCTGCCGGAAATGGACGCCAACTCGCTGGGCGCCACCATCGAAGTCAAATCGCTGTCCGCCTTCGACTTGCCGGGCAAGCTGCTGTCGGCCAACGTGGGTGCCAGCCATGATGAAAAGACGGGCAAGACCAGCCCCAGCGGCGGCGCCCTGTGGGCCCAGCGCTTCCTCGATGGCAAGCTGGGCGTGGCTGCCGGCCTGAGCGCGGAAAAGCGCTCGTTCGGCTCCGATGACGTGGAAACGGGCGGCGCCTGGAGCAAGGGTAAATTATCCAGCCTGGAGTTGCGCGACTACCTGCCCGTGCGCAAGCGCGGCGCGCTGGCCGTCAACCTCGACTACCGCCCGGAAGCGGGCAACAGCTGGTTTTTGCGCTCGTTTGTCAGCGAATTTTCCGACGATGAAGTGCGCGACCGCCTGACCATCAGCAATATCGCGGGCGGCAGCCTGGCCGAAGGAGCAACAGCCGGCGCGCGCGCCGAGCGCCGCATCCGCCAGCGCAAGTACACGCAGCAAGTACGCTCGCTGGTGCTCGGTACGCAGCAGAAATCGGGCGACTGGACGCTGGACGTGAAAGGCGGCCTGAGCCGCGCCACGGAAGACACGCCAGAGTCCTTGAACGACGGCCGTTTCCGTGGCACCAGCAATTTTGCCGGCATCAGTTTCACGGATACGCAGGAGCCGACATTGAGCGGCCCCGCCTCGCTGTACGATCCGGCCAACTATGCGCTGAACGCCATCACCCTGCAAAAGCGCTACTCGAAGGACAATGAGCACCACGCGCGCATCGACCTGGCGCGCAAATTCGACATCGCCACCCTGAAATTCGGCGCCAAAATCAGCCGCCGCGAAAAAACCAATGACACGGATCAATGGGCGTATAACAGCAGCAAGGCCAGCAGCGGCAATTACTGGGGCGCCGGCTCGACCTCGATGAGCAACTTCGTGCAGGGCCACACCCTCGACTACGACCTGGGCAACATCGGCGTGGCGCTGGATCCGCTTCTCATCCGCGCCCGCGTGGCGGGCCTGGACCGCACCAAGGCGCGCCTGGCCACCGAGTCCATCATCAACGATTACCGCATGCATGAAGACATCAACGCCATGTATGTGCAGAACAGCTACGACTTCGACGCCTGGCACATCCTCGGCGGCGTGCGTCTTGAACGCACCAGCTTTGAAGCGGCCGGCTCGCAGGTGGACAGCGCAGGGTTGGCCACCCCCTTGGCCACCGCCTTGACGCGCGAACGCTCGTACACCAACTGGCTGCCGAACCTGCAAACCCGTTATGACGTCGATCAAAAAACCAGCGTGCGCGCCGCCTGGACGCAAGCCGTGGTGCGCGCCAACTTCAGCCAACTGGCACCGGGCATCAGCCTGGCCAGCAACACGGAAGCCGTGATCGGCAACCCGGACTTGAAACCGCTGAAAGCCAACAACCTGGACCTCGGTATCGAGCGCGTGCTGGGCAATGACGGCGTGGTGTCCGCCTACGGCTTCTACAAGGACATCAAGAATTTCACCTACACGACGAACCTGGCCGGCACGGGTCAGTGGGCCAATTACACCTCGGCCACCTCGTATGCGAACGGCGATGCGGCCAAAGTGAAAGGCATCGAACTGGCCTACATGCAGCCGCTGCGCATGCTGCCGGCGCCATTCAACAAGTTCCTCGTCGGCGTGAATGGCACCCTGAGCACCTCGAGCGCACAAATCGGCCGCTACGACAAGGCCAGCAAGCAGCAGATGAACCGCGACATCCGCCTGCCGGGCCAGTCGAACCAGGTGATGAACTTGATGCTGGGCTATGAAACGGGGCCGGTCAGCGCCCGCCTGGCGCTCAACTACAAGTCGCCGTATCTGCTGGAAATGGGCAACGACATCCTCGACCAAAGCCAGGACCACATCGTCGACAGCCAGAAGCAGCTCGATTTCTCGCTGTCCTACCAGATCAACAAGCAGTTCCAGGTGGTCTTTGAAGCGGCGAACCTGAACAACGAGAAATACTATGTCTACCAGGGCACGAAGCAATACAACGTGCAGAACGAACAATACGGCCGCACCTTTAAAGTGAGCCTGAAAGCCAGCGCCTTCTGATGATGATTTCTACTAACATGAAAAAAACCGTACTCTGCGGCGCCTTGCTGGCCGCCTTCTGCGCCACAGGTGCCGTCTTCGCCGCCCTCGCCAACACTTTGCCTTCCTTCACGCAGGAGGCCGAAGAACTGGCCCGCCTGCCCGGCGGCGGCTGGCTGACCTTGGACAAGCACGGCTTGCATCTGTTCAATGCGGCCGGCCAGGAACAGGACCGCATCGCCGTGCGCGCCAAGCAGCTCGACACGCGCACCGCCGGCAATCGCGTGCTGGCCGTGTTCCTGGAAGCGGACACGCAGCGCCCGCTGCCCGTGATGGTCGATGTGCAAGCCGGCAAGCTGGTGAAACTGGCGCCGTTTCCCGTGCCGACGTTTTCCGTGGAAGCATCGTGTTTGTACCGCGACGCGCAGCAACTCGATCATCTGTTCCTGATCGGCAAGGATGGGCAAGCAGAACAGTGGGTGATGCAGGGCGAACAGCGCAGCCTGGTGCGCAAACTGGCTTTGCCGCCCCATGCGAAACATTGCCGCGTCGACGATGGCGCGCAGCGCCTGCTGGTGAGCGAGTCCAACATGGGCGTGTGGGCGTATGACGCCGATTCGGAGGGCATGGGCAAGCGCGAAGTGGTGGCGCTGCGCAAGCCATATGGCCAGCTGGACGGCGGCGCCGGTGCGCTGGCCGTGCTGCCCGGTGGCGTGGCCGTGCTCGACGGCAAGGCCGAAAAGCTGCACCTGTACACCCATCAGGGGAGTAAATGGACGGCGCAGCCAGCCCAAGCGGTGGCATTGAACGTGCGCAAAGGCGACAGCCAGCTGGCGCTCGACGGGAATTCGTTGATGCTGCGTGGCAAGAACGGGTGGCAAGCGCGGCCCTTGAAATGGAACGGCAAAGCGGAAACGCAGCCTGCGGTGGCCATCATCGCCCCGCAAGCGCAGACGGCGCCGATGGCGCGCCAGGGCGACGCGGCCGACGATCCGGCCATCTGGCTGGCCAGCGATCCTGCCAACGCGCGCATCCTCGGCACCAACAAGAAGCAGGGACTGCTCGTCTACGACCTGCAAGGCAAGCAGACGCAGCTGCTGGAAGTGGGACGCCTGAACAACGTCGACGTGCGCCAAGGTATCAGTTTTGGCGGCAGCACGGTCGACCTGGCCGTAGCCACCCAGCGCGACGACAACAGCATGATGCTGTTCACCATCAATGCCAGCGGCGACGTGGCGGAAGCGGGCCGTTTCCCTACCGGCCTGAAAAGCATCTACGGCATGTGCCTGTATCAGCCGGCCAGCGGCGGCGTGCAAGCGTTCATCAACGACAAGGACGGCACTTTCCAGCAATACAGCATCGGCATGAGCGGGAACAAGTTCAGTGCGACTCTGTTGCGCAGCTTCAAGGTCGCCACCCAGCCGGAAGGCTGCGTGGCCGACGACGCCAACGCCCGCCTCTTCCTGGGCGAGGAAACGCGCGGCATCTGGACCACCTCGGCCAACGCCGCCAAGCCCGATGCCCTCACCATGGTCTTGCCCGTCGGCGCGAACCTGACGGCCGACGTGGAAGGCATGGCCATCTACCGCAAGCCGAACGGCAAGGCTGACTCTGGCTATCTGGTCGTCTCCAGCCAGGGCGACAGCAGCTACGTGGTGCTCGACGCGCAAGCGCCGTATAAAGTACGCGGCCGCTTCAAGGTGGGATTCAATTTGCCCGCCGGCATAGACGGCACCTCGGAAACGGATGGCCTCGACGTCACCTCCGCCAACCTGGGCGGCGCGTATGCGCAAGGCATGCTGGTGATCCAGGACGGCTACAAGCGCCTGCCCGACGGCCCGCAGAACTTCAAGTATGTGGCGTGGGGGGATGTGGCGAAGGCGTTGGGGCTGGAGTAATGACCATGGGGCGGCCAGCAATGGCTGCCCCAACAACGGAACTAAAGACCGGGACTAGGCCACGCGCCGCATATCGATGGCAAAAGGCAGGCTTTTGCCATCGAAATCCACCTTGCCTGTCACGGCCAGGCGCTGCGCCGACAATTCCTCCAGGCACAGATCCGCCACGTCGCGGTATTCCATCATGTAGAGCGCGGATTCACAATCCGTATTGCCGGCGTCAACGGCAAGCATCTGCACGGGCGCCGCATCCGTTCCCGCCACGAGCAAGCCCTGCAAAAGGAAGGACGGCGGATACAACGCCCACGACCAGGGCGCATCGTCGTCTTCCGTCAGCCGCATGAACACCTCATCGTCAGCTTCGATCCTGATATTGATTTCCCGCATGCCATCGGCGCGTGCCGCCAGACTGATCCGGGATTTCGCGACATCCACTTCAAAATTGGTGTCGCCGATACTGAATACACTCATCAACACTGCTCCGTATTAATACATCAAGGCACGGCGGCACGCACGGAAAGCGTTCCCCTCGCGCCCGACTGGCCAGACTGGCCCGAGGCTATGCGCAGCACCCAGCTATACCATAAACGGCCTTCGAGCAAGATGGCGTAAGACGAGGTTGCCACACCTCCCTGCCGGCCCTCGGGACCCTGCTTCACGCTGTAGCCGGTGCTCGCGGGAGGAAGCCGCCGTTCAAACTCGCGCTTCAAGTCGGCTGGATCAATTCGCTTCACAACAGCCGTGCAGGTTTGCGGCTGCCTGGCAAGGACGGTGAAGCGGCCACCTGTTTCCCTCGTGGACAAGGCCTTGCCAGGCACCGCATTCAGGAAGGTTTGCGCATCTTTTGGCCATCTCGACCAGTTTGATACGCACGGCTGCCATTTCGATCTGCTGCACATCACCACTGGACGGTACGTAAACGCCGAGAAATAGCTGCATCGCCAATTTTTCAGCGGCTTCGAGCTCTTACTCGCTTGCGCCGCAACTGGCCTAAGCAGGCAACAGGATGGATTATTGGACTATTTTTTGCTCGTATTATGCCATCATGCCGCATCGGCAAGCAGATAGACAACTACTTGTGCTAGCACTTATACATTTCATGAAAATCAAACTGAGTATACTTGCATTTGCATTTTAATGTGTCTGGCCAAACCATCAAGATCACCATACAGACTTTTGCTTGTTATATTCATTTTCCGCAATAGGGCATATGCATTTTGATACAACCCTCCCTTAATTACATATTTATACATTTGAGCATTTCCATAGAGATCAGAATTCAACACATCCTCTATTTTCATAGCCCTATTCCCAGATAACAAAAACGATCCTGCCTGCCTATCCAATCGCACATTTAATCGCCTCGGCTCCGCAATCCAAGCAATATCATAAGAAAATCTATCAACCACATTATCAAAAACCACATCCCTCTTTTCGTAAATAGAATCTTGGCTTTCCTTAAACCCACTATCCCTAGATCCAATGGAAGAAATAGATTTATCCATTATCTCACCATAATCTATTGCAAAAATTGAAAAATCATCCTTCATACTCGGATTATAAAATTCCAACGCAAAATACAGGGCAACATATGGGCTTTCAGTAAAATCCAAAAGTCTTGTCGGGACGCCATAGTGTTGCATGATAGAAAGCCATGCCAATTTCGACTCAGGCTGCAAATTTTCCTTATCATATAGGTGAAACTTAGACTGAAACTGAGATATGGAATATTCTTCAAATTTCCTAGCCTCCTCAGAAGACCACTTTTCTCCGACTATACGTTCCAATGAAGATTCCAACGACCAAGATGCATTTGCATGACCTCGATATATAAATCCATTTGGCAGTTCATTTAATTTTTCCAATAAATCCGAAATGGAATTTATCTCAATTTCAACTATCATGTCGCACCTTGTGATAAAGTTCAGTTAAGTCTGCAAGAACCGCCTCTGGATGATGCTTCTCTTCATCATATCGCCTTTTTACTGGGTCCCCTTTTAGATTAATGGTAATAGGTTTCTGTGCTTTTATTCTTACAATCCTAGCGGATGCCTCATTCCCAGTAGCTGCAGTACTTCTTGTCACACTTTCCAAAACCTCCCGATTTAAGTCATCCCCTTGAATTTCAGCCTTTCCCTTCTCACCTCCTGCTGCAGATAAATAAACTGCCAGTGGCTTTTGAAAATACTTATCAGCATCAAATGGATTAGGCCCTCTAAATGTAGCAGAAAAACGAAATACCCTGTACGCACTAATTAATAATTTCAAAAACCCTTCTGGATCTGGAATTGGAACTATCTCTACATTTATACCATTTCTCTTGATGGAATTTGCTGTACCTAAGAGTTCTTCAATTCTCGCAGCAACGCCTTTTGATGTTTGAGTAAGACTCGTTTTTTTAGCTATGCCAACAAACCCGATGTTTGCATCAAAAACACAATGAGTATAAGGACTTTTCTCCAACTCTTCCTCGATAAAATTACCAGAAATTTCATCAAACTTTTCAACTGTTGAGTTTGTAGTTCTACCAACCGCAAAGTAGCCAGTATTCTTTGAAAAATAAGATACATTCCCAATATGCCATGTATAACCTTTACGAAGTTCTGCAGAAGGACGCTCTTCTAGTGCTTGAAGAAATAGCTCCCCAGGAGTCAAATTTTCATCCAAAAGCGATTTTTGTCGTGGCTTAATAAATTTAGCACGAAAAAGACTATATTCAATAGATGCCATAAGATGCCATATTGTTATTTAAAATATCGAAAGGTTAGATTTATCTAGCTTGCAGTACACGCATGAAAAAAATTTCCAAAAATAAATCTTACTTGCTATTCGAATACTATGCAAGCATACAATGCCAAAAGAACAATTATTGAGATGCGCAGTTCGTGTGTGACTCATACATAGTCGTTAAAAATATGCAATGACTTGATTTGGCCATATGTTTGACATGACCTGCTTACAACCCATTAAAATACCGCCCCATGACCTCCCCTGCCTCGACCTCCCCTCTCCCTGATAGCATTTTGCTCCCTTCCCTGGCCGTATTGGGAGGGCAGATTTCCGTCAATCTGGGGGCGGCGATTGCGAAAAATCTGTTTCCTGTCATTGGCGTGGAAGGGATTACGGCGTACCGCGTGGGTTTTTCGGCGCTGATCCTGCTGGCCATCTTCCGCCCCTGGCGTTTCCGCCTGACGCGCAAGGATGTGCTGAACTTGCTGGTCTACGGTTCCGTGCTGGGATTGATGAACTTGCTGATTTACCGCGCATTTGCGCTGATACCGATCGGCATTGCCGTCGCCATCGAGGTGACGGGGCCGCTGGCCGTGGCCATGCTGTCATCGCGCCGGCCGCGCGATTTGCTGGCCGTCGCTTGCGCCGTTTTCGGTTTATATCTGCTGCTGCCCCTGCAAGGCAGCCCGGGCAGCCTGGACCCGGTCGGCGTAGCCTATGCGCTGGGGGCGGCACTGTGCTGGGCGCTGTATATCATCTTCGGCAAGCGCGCCTCGACCTTGCAGGGTGGGCAAGCCGTGGCTTGGGGCATGACGGTGGCGGCCATGGTGACGGTGCCCATCGGCGTCGCGTACTCGGGCACGGCCCTGCTGGCGCCATCGATTGCGCTGATGGGCCTGGCAATCGCCATGCTGTCCAGCGCCCTGCCGTACTCGCTGGAAATCTTTGCCTTGCGCCGTTTGCCACAAGGCGTGTTCGGCATGTTCAGCAGCGCGGCACCCGCCGTCAGCGCGCTGGCCGCCATGGCCGTGCTGGGAGAACTGCTGAGCCTGACCCAGTGGCTTGCCATCGGCTGCATCGTGTTCGCGTCGGCGATGGCGGCCTTGGGTGCCCAGGGAGGCAAGCGCTAGCGGTGTCAGGCATCCGGCACGGTTTCTTGGCATGGCTGCACAACAGACGGGCAGGTTTGGATGCCCGCCTGTAAAATGCGTCATTGCTTGCCATATCGTGCCTTTCCGCCTCACCGATGACATACCCATTTCTTTTTCGCTGGTCCTCCCCTCTCGTCGCTGCAGCCTTGCTGCTGGTGCCAGTCGCCGCCGCAAAGGCAGCCGTTCCCGCCGCCCTCACCGGCAACGCCGAAGCGGGCAAGACCGCGTTTCGCAAGTGCGCCTCCTGCCACCAGGTAGGGCCATCGGCGCGCGGTGGCTTCGGCCCCAAGCTGACGGGCGTGATTGGCCGCAAAGCCGGTGCCACCACCGACTATAAATACTCGGCAGCCATGAAAAGCGCGAACATCGTCTGGACCGAGCAAAACCTGGCCGGCTTCCTCAAGGCACCCAGCGATTTCATTCCTGGAAACAACATGCGCTTCTGGGGCATCGGCAATGCGCAGCAAGTGGCCGATCTGCTGGCCTACCTGCGCACGCAGTAAGCACCTGCAATTTACACAGGCAGCAAAGCATGCACTACCGACGCATGCACCGATGCTTGCGCCGTCCGGCAAGGCGACCACGCACATGCCTGCCCGCCCCCACGTGCCTGTACATGCAAGCAGGCACCGCCCCATCAAAACCCTGACAATTGCCAGCGATGGACAAGTCTGGCGCTGACGCGCCAGAGGCTTCCCCTAGGACTTGGCTGGCAGCTTGCGCACGCACAGGTAAATGGAATACAGCGCCGCCAGCCCCACCAGCACATACACGCCGCGCGACGCCGTCGTCATGGCGCCGAGGATGCGGGCCACGATGTCGATATCGAACAAGCCCACCAGCGCCCAGTTCAAGCCGCCCACGATCAGCAGGATCATGGAGATCCAGTCGACCACGTTCAGGCGCTTTACCGTCATTTCCTCGTTTGCCGCACCGTCCGATCCTGCCTGGATATTCGCCATCTCAGCCTCCTGTAAGAAGATAGGACCCGCCGCCGGGTCTGTGCAAAGACCAGTGTAGGCGCGACACCGGTATATGCCAGTCGGACGATGCCGGGGTTCGAGGTAGGACGAGTCTGTAATAAGGCAGGTGATTTTATCTGGCAATCATTTCGACAATAGTTGCCCGCTGTTGCTAAACAAGCAGTGACCAATTCCAATATGGAAATATTTATAGATTACTTAGTATTGCACTGCTACACTCATTTCACCCCAGCAACATCAGGGGAAACAGCGCCGCTCCGTGCCGCCCGCATGGGGTGCGGCCACCATGAGACAACAGCTGAGGGGACATGAATATTTCAAACATACGCATCGGTGTACGCCTGACAACGGGCTTCTTGCTGGCATCGCTGTTGCTGGCCGTGGTCGTCGGCATCAGCACGTGGCAGCTGGCCACGGTAAGCGGGGAAATCGACAGCAGCGTGAACCAGCGCTATGCGCGCATCGAGCAATTGCAGGCCACGCGCAACCGCACGCAGGAACAGCCCGCCCTGCGCGACATCGACCAGCAGATCGCCAGGCAATCGGCGCAGATGCGCGCGGCGGCCGAGACGGCCATGGCCCGTGCGCACGATACCAGCGTGCTGATCATCGCGCTGGGCCTGATCGGCGGCGTGCTGAGCCTGGTCACGGCCTGGTTCATCAGCAGCGGCATCGTGCGGCCCCTGCGGCATGCCGTCAAGGTGGCGCGCAAGGTGGCTGGCGGCGATCTGAGCGGCAATATCCGCGTCGAATCCGGCGATGAGGTGGGCCAGTTGCTGCAGGCGCTGAAAGACATGAATGCCAGCTTGATCACGATTGTGGGCGACGTGCGCGGTGGCACGCAGGACATCGCGGGTGCCTCGGGCGAGATTGCCGCTGGCAACCTGGATTTGTCGCAGCGCACGCAGGCGCAAGCCAGTTCGCTGGAGCAGACGGCCGCCTCGATGGAAGAGCTGACTGGCACCGTCAAGCAAAATGCGGACAATGCACGGCAAGCCAACCAGCTGGCGCAATCGGCCGCCGACGTGGCCGGCAAAGGGGGCAAGGTGGTGGCAGAAGTGGTCGATACCATGAGCTCGATCAATGCTTCGTCGAAAAAGATCGTCGATATCATCGGCGTCATTGACGCCATCGCCTTCCAGACGAATATTCTGGCCCTGAATGCAGCCGTGGAAGCGGCGCGCGCAGGCGAACAGGGACGCGGCTTTGCCGTCGTGGCCGCCGAAGTGCGCACCCTGGCCCAGCGTTCGGCCGGCGCGGCGCGGGAAATCAAGCAGCTGATCGGCGACTCCGTCGAGCGGGTCGACGCGGGCGCGCGCCTGGTCGATACGGCGGGCGCCACCATGCGCGAAATCGTGGCCAGCGTGCACCGCGTGACGGACATCATGGGCGAGATCAGCATGGCCAGCGGCGAACAATTGTCCGGCATCGAGCAAGTCAATGCCGCCATCGTGCAGATGGAGCATGTGACGCAACAAAACGCCGCGCTGGTGGAACAGGCGTCAACGGCGGCGGCCAGCATGCAGCAGCGCGCAGAGCAACTATCGGGCACGGTGGGCATCTTCACCTTGGGCAATGAGGTGGCGCCCCCGCACGCGGCGCCGGCCATCAGCCTTGTCGCGGCGCAATACGCAACGCATGATAAGGCGGCCCCCGCCCTGGCACGCTCACGCGCCCCTGCCGTTAGAGCGCGCCTGAAAGCCTGAGTTCCCCGCCTGAGTTCCCGGCTATAGCTGCTTGTACATGATGGTGGTGGCGTCCAGCCGGTCGCCGGCCGGCGCCAGCGCATAGGCGGGGATGCTGCCGGCCACCACGTAAGCGAGCGACAAGTACAGCGGTTCGGCATGGTCGCCGCTGCGCGTGTCCAGGGTCAGCAGGCTGCGCGGCAAGAGGCGCGCCTGTTCTTCCAGCGCCAGCATCAGCAAGCGGGCGATGCCTTGCCGGCGGTAAGCGGGCGCGACCAGCAGCTTGCGCACTTCGGCCCGGTGTGCCTGGTTGGGATGGGTGTCCCAGTCCAGCTGCACGGCGCCGGCCACCCGACCATCGACTTCGGCCACCAGCAGCAAGCGCACGCCGCGCGTCACGGGGGGCAGCACATTATCCGTCCAGAACGCCTGGCTGGCCGCCACGTCGAAGGGCAGAATAAAACCGATGCTGGCGCCGTCGTGCACGCACGCCTGCAGCAGCGTGCCCAGTTCCGGCAAGCTTTCGAGAATATCGGTGGGCGAAAAATGGCGTAGCGAAGCAGACATGGTGGCCTCAGACAAGAAAGAGAAAATAGCGGGCGCCGCTGTCTGGCGGCGTGATAAACGCGCTGGCGCCCTGCAACTGGTAGCGCAGGCAATCGCCAGGCATTAAATCGTGCGAGCGGCCGTCGACCATCACGTTCAGCTGGCCTTCCTGCAACAACAGATGGTGTTCCATGCCGGGCCGGGGCGAGGCCGCGTAGGTGATCGTCACGCCCGCGCCCAGTTCGCATTCGAGCGCTTCGCCGGCCAGGGCGCGCGACGGGGGCGAGACGCAGCGGCGCCGAAAACCCGTGTCCGGGTCCGTCCACACGCTTTGCTCGGCCCGCCGCAGCAGCGGTGGAAAATCGTCTTCCACCATGCGCAGCAGGCGCGACATGGCCAGGCCATACGCGGCGCACAGCTTGCCCAGCACGACCGTCGTCGGGCTGACTTCGCCATTTTCCAGGCGAGATAATGTCGCGCGGCTGACCTGGCTGGCACTGGCCAGCTGGTCCAGCGACCAGCCCCGCTCCACGCGCAACTGTTTTAATCGCGCGGCCAGCCGCTGTTCCGTATCGTTCTCTGCGCTTAGCAAGTTTTCCATATATGGGAAGTTATCCCACATATGGAAAATAATCAAGCCATGCGAGAAGCGTGGCGGCACAGTTCCAGGAAACCCGTCAAGCGGGGCGAGAGGATCTTCTTGGACTGGCGTATCAGGTAAAAATTACGCTCCAGGGGCGGCAGCATGGTCTCCAGTTCCACCAGTTGCCCGCTGGCCAGCAGATCGGCCACCACCACCCTTGACAGGCAGGCGATGCCGAGCCCGGCCGCCGCGCCATATTTGATGGCTTCCGAGTTGCTGAATTCGCCTGCGGCGCGCAGATAGTGCAGATACGGCACCAGTGCCTGCTCCACCGCTTCGCGCGTGCCCGAGCCCGCTTCGCGCAGCAGCCAGCCCGCCTGGTTCAGCTCCGCAAAGCTGAGCAAATGGTGCAGCTGCGCCAGCGGATGCGTGGGCGCGGCCACGATCAGCATCTGGTCCGTCAGCCACGGCTCCACCAGCAAGCCCGCTTCATGGCACGGCCCTTCGATCAGGCCGATATCGACACGGAACTCCGCCACGGCGGCGGCGATGTCGGCCGTGTTGGCAATCGTCACTTGCGGGATGCTGCGCCCGTACTGCTGCGCCGCCTGGGCCAGGATCTGCGGCAGCAAATAGATGCCTATCGTCGTGCTGGCGCCGATCTGCAGGCTGACGGGCACGGACGGGTCGGCGCCCGCGAACTGGCGCTCGATGCTGGCGGCCCCGTCGCGCATCTGCCGCGCCTGCGGCAACAGCAGGCGGCCATTGTCGTTGAGCAGTAATCGCTTGCCCACCCGGTCGAACAGTTGCGCACCGAGCAAGGTTTCCAATTCATTCAGAGATGCGCTGGTGGCCGATTGCGACAGCGCAATCAACTCGCCGGCCGCGCTGGTGCTACCCGTGTCAGCCACGGCGAGGAAAATCTGCAGTTGCCGCAAGGTCAAAGCCATCTAATCTACCCATTTAATAGGTTAAACATACAAAAACAATCCGTTTTACCATTTAATCAATGAACTGTACAGTCATGCCATACGAACCAGGAACCATGGAGTACGGCATGTCTTCTCTCTCAACAAGCAATACAACAAGTTTCAGCGACCGCTACGGCCGCCTTCTGCCGGGCCTGCTGCTGAGCGGCGTGATCGCCTGGGGCGCCATTGCGCTGGGCAAGCTGGAATGGATGCAAAGCCACGGCATGAGCGCCCTGACCCTGGCCATCATGCTGGGCATTGTGCTGGGCAATAGCGTGTATGGCCGCCTGGCGCCCGCCTGCGGCGCAGGCGTGGCCTTTTCCAAGCAGACCTTATTGCGTCTTGGCATCATCCTCTACGGCTTCCGCCTGACTTTCCAGGATATCGGGCAAGTGGGCCTGGCCGGCATCGCCATCGATGCGCTGGTACTGGCGTCCACGTTTGGCCTGGCCATGTTCCTCGGCACCACAGTGTTCAAGCTGGAACGCAACTGCGCCATTCTGATCGGCGCGGGCAGCTCGATCTGTGGCGCGGCGGCCGTGATGGCAACGGAACCCGTCGTCAAGGGCCGCAGCGAGGATGTCACCGTGGCGGTCTCCACCGTCGTCGTGTTCGGCACCATCGCCATCTTTTTGTACCCCGTGCTGTACCAGCTGAATCAAGGCTGGCAGCTGCTGGGCGCCACGCCCGCGGCGTTTGGCGTGTACATCGGTTCGACCGTGCATGAAGTAGCGCAAGTGGTGGCGGCCGGCAAGTCGATCGGGCAGGAAGCGGCGAATGCGGCCGTGATCGCCAAGATGGTGCGCGTGATGATGCTGGCGCCGTTTCTCGTGATCCTGTCGGCGGTGCTGGCGCGCGGCAAGGCCAAGGCCGGTGGCCACGACAAGGCCACCAAGCTGGCCATTCCCTGGTTCGCCTTCATTTTTATTGCCGTGGTGGCCTTCAATTCGCTGGGCTTGCTGCCAGCGGGCACCGTCGCCACCATAACCGAGCTCGACACGGTCTTGCTGGCCATGGCCATGGCGGCCCTGGGCTTGACGACGCATATGTCGGCCATCCGCCGCGCCGGCATCAAGCCCCTGCTGCTGGCCGGCCTGCTGTTCTGCTGGCTGATCGCCGGTGGCGCCGCCATCAACCACGTGGTCGCCAAGCTGTTTGCCTGAATGACGCTGAACCTGATGCAGGCGGGGGCCGCTGACGCGGGAGCCAAAAACTTCGTACAATAAGCGTGTTTTGACTCTCAATCCGGCTTCAGCCCCACCCAGGAACACCCATGCATCTCTCGAACTGGCTGCTTTTCTGCAGCGTCGCCCTGCTCGTCACATTTTCTCCCGGCCCGGCCGTCTTGCTGGCCATCTCGAATGCCATCGCCGTCGGCCCGCGCCGCGCGATGATCAGCAGCATGGGCAATGGTTTTGGTTTGTTCATCATTTCCGGCGTGGCCATGGCCGGCATGGGCGTCGTGCTGGCCACCTCGGCCACGGCTTTCATGCTGCTGAAACTGGCTGGCGCCCTGTATCTGGTGTACCTGGGCATCAAGCAATGGCGCAGCAAGACCAGCATCGTGGCCGATGCGCCCGTGGCGCTTGGCGCGGCGAATCCAAATTCGTTCTGGAAACTCTTCCGCCAGGGCTTGACGGTGGCGCTGACCAATCCCAAGGCCATCCTGTTCTTTTCGGCGCTGTTCCCGCAATTCATCACGCCGGGCGAACCGGTGGCCATCCAGTTCACCGTGCTGACGACTTCGTTTGTCGCCTGCGCCATGCTGGCCCACTTGTTCTACGCCAACCTGGCACGCCTGCTGAAAACACAGCTGGCCACGCCGGGCCGCGCCAAGCTGTTCAACCGTATCTCGGGCGGCGCCTTCGTGCTGCTGGGCCTGAGCCTGCTGCGCTTGCGCGCCAAGACTGCGTAACTAGTCCGTTTCCGTCAAAAACGCCTCGATGCTGGCCGCCAGGGCCAGCGGCGTTTCATTCATCGGATAGTGTCCCGCATTGGCCAGCACTTCCAGCCTGGCTTGCGGGTACCACGCCAGATAGGTGCGGCGCATCAGGGCAACGTCGAAGCGGGGGTCGTGCTCGCCCACCAGCGCCAGCAACGGCAGTTTCGGCGCCGCCCGCATCACCTCCCCGCTGAAATCCGTGTCGCTCCACGCGAGGAAGTAGCGTGCGAACGCGGCCGGATCCGCACTTTCCCACGAGTATTGCGCCTTCCAGTCCAGCCAGCTTGCAGGCAAGCGCCCGCCCGTGCTGCGACCGATGATGGCGCGTCGCGCTTGCTTGCTGCCGCTGGCGTCGAGAAACAGCGCGCGCGCCGCCGCATCCATGCTTACGCCGCAACTGGGCACGGGCGCCACGGCCACCAGTTTGCGCAGGCGCAAGGGGGCCAGCAAGGCCAGCCGTTCCAGCGCCATGCCGCCCATCGAGTGACCGACCACGCTGAAGGTGGCGAAACCGAGCGCATCGGCCAGCGCCAGCGCATCGCGGGCGACCTCTTCCATCGAATACTCGCCCGCCGCGCCGCGCATGCCGCCATAGCCGCGATTGTCCATGAAGACATAGCTGAAAGCGCCGCCATCGAGGGCCACTTCCATCGGTGCAAATGCGTGCGCGTCGCCAAACCAGCCGTGCAGGACGATGACGGCGTGGGGACCATGGCCCACGCGATGATAGCTATTGTGCATATACACTCCCGACAAAAAGTGCATGGTAAGCGGCCAGCAAACGGCCCGCCTTCGATAGCAGGTCAAATACTGTAGAGTATGGGCCATGGATGATTTTTATACGGAAGTGCCGCGCCCCTTGATCGCCACTGCGCGCGACTATGCCCCCGGCGCCATTTTCCCCAGCCACAGCCATGCGCGCGGGCAATTCGCCTATGCGGCGCGCGGCGTCATCAGCGTGCACACGCCGCAAGGCAACTGGCTGGTGCCGCCGCAACGCGCTTGCTGGGTCCCGGCCCGGCTATCCCACGGCATGCGCATGCATGGCGCCGTGAGCATGCACAATGTCTTCATTGACGAGGCCGCCATCGCCAGGATGGGCTTGCCATCCGATTGCCAGGTGCTGGACGCCTCGCCCCTGCTGCGCCAGCTGCTGGCCGAGGCCGTGAGCGTGGAAGCCTTGTATGCGGACGAATCGCGCGCCGGGCGATTGATGGCCTTGCTGCTAGATGAGATTGCCGCTGCCAGGCCACTGCCCCTGAGCGCGCCCCTGCCCCAGGACGCCAGGCTGGCGCGGCTGTGCATGGAATTGCTGCAGCAACCCAGCCTGGACCGCAGCCTCGATGCGATGGCGGCACAGGCAGGCATGAGCCGGCGCACCTTTACGCGCCAGTTCCGCACCCAGACGGGCCTGGGCTTTGCCCAATGGCGCCAGCAAGCGTGCCTGCTGGCGGCCATCACGCGCCTGGCCGAAGGGCAAGCCGTCACACGGGTCGCGCTGGACCTCGGTTATGCCAGCCCCAGCGCCTTCACGGCCGCCTTCCGCCGCGTGCTGGGACAGGCGCCCAGCGACTATCTGTCTAACTAGGCAATGATGGCGGCAATGCGCTGCGACAGCGCCTGCGCCAGTTTCTGCACATGGTAGCCATCGACAAAGCCATGGTGCGCCTGCGCGGAAAACGGTACCCGCATGCGGCCATCCGGCTGCACGGGGCCGAACTTGCCCCAGGTAAAGGTCGGGATATCGGCATCGCGGTGGCGGTAAATCGGGTGCTCGATGGCCGCCAGTTCCAGCCATGGCAGGCAGGTGATGAAGATATTGTTGCGCTGCTCGCGCTCGCTCTCTCCTTCGCCCGTATTGATCAGCGCGGAACTGGCTTCAGCGAAGCGCTTGGCTTCCAGGCTGCGTTCGATGAACAGGTCAAGCTGGTCCGTCATCGTAAAACGCGTGTAATTGAGGTTCTCGTCGCCATTGATGACGGTATAGGACGCGGGGAAATCGTCGATCCGGATCACTTCGCCCTGGTAGATGCGGTACATGAAGTTGTCGATATCCCTGACCGTATTGAGCAGGCAAAACAGGAAGAAGTGGAACACGGGCAGGTTCCGTTCCTTGCACCAGGGCCGGAAGTCCGGCACGTCGAGCTGGAAATTGATGTTGACGAGAGGATTGTCAAACGCCCGGAACAAGTCATAGCGGTCGCGCCGCTTTTCAAAATTTTTCATGCGGCGAGTGTAGACGATGGGGGTACTGGCCGGCAAGTCACGCCGCATCGGCGCCGCCCTGCGCCAGGCCCCGCTGCACCTTCCACGCCAACGGCAAGGTCAGCAGCAATACGGCCGCCAGCGCCAGCAAGGCTATGGGCACGCTGGTATGGTCGCCCAGCGCGCCGAACAGCACGGGCGCCAGCGCACCGCCGCCGATACTGCCCGTGTAGAACAGAGCGAAAGCATGCTCGCGCTTGCCGGGCTCGGCCAGTTCCGGCACCGCGCCGTACAGCACGGACGAAGTGCCGTTCAGCGCCAGCCCCAGCAGAGGCAACATGGCCATGATCCCGGCCAGCGGCAGCCACAGGGCCGCGACAATCAGCACGGACGTCATCGATTCCGTCAGCCACACGGTCTTCATCATGCCGATGCGCGCGCCCAGGTAGCCGCACAGCAGCTTGCCGAAGGCGCCGCCCACGAACAGCAGAGACAGGGCCACGCCGATGCCGGCCGTGCCCGCCCCCTTACTTTTCAGCAAGAATGGCAAGAAGGTGAGAAAACCCATGCGCACGGCGCTGTCCAGCGTGCCCGTGGCCAGCAAGGCACGAAAGCTTGCTTTGGAGCCGCTGCCAGTGATGGGTTTGGCCGCTGCCTTCTGGCTGGCCTGGATGTCATCCGGCTTGGGCAGCAGCCACCACAGCAAGCCGGCCGCCGCCAGCCCCAGCAAGCCCAGCAGCGAGACGCTGGCTTGCCAGCTGCACACCAGCAATAGCAAGCCCACCAGAGCGGGTATCAGGGTCTTGCCGATATCGCCGGCAAAGTTGTAGTGCGACAGTGCTTCCTTCACGCCGCCGCCTGCCTCGTGCGTGTCGGTGACGATGGACGAGGCCAGCGGATGCTGGGTACTGGCGCCCAGGCCGCCCAGCAGCAGGGCCACCAGCAGCACGGCCAGGCCGCCCGCCTGCCCGGCGATCAGGTAAGCCACGCCGGCCAGGGCCGTGCCGCCCACCAGCATGCGTTCGCGTCCCCAGCGCCTGGCCATGCGGCTGGCCAGCAGCTGGAAACCGGCCATCATGCCCGAGTAGGAACCGCGCAGCAGGCCCACCATGGCGTAACTGATGGCAAACTGCGCCTGCCAGATGGGCAGCAGCACATAGATCACGTCCGTCAAGCCGTCATGCACGGCATGCGCGCTGCAGGCGGCGAACAGCGAGCGGCGGCGGATCGATTTATCGGAGGGATGTGCTTCGTGGGACCGCGCGGCGGCGGACGGTTCGGTCATGACTGTGCATGCAAGAAATCAGGAGGCTGCCAGCTTACTACACATTTCATTGGCATCTGTGCCAACGCATGTTCCCCTTCAGAGGCGCGCCAGCTTGCGCTGCCGCATCAGGCCAAGCAGGGCAAGGCCGGCCACCAGCATGGCGTAGCTGGACGGTTCTGGCACTGCCGGTATGTCGATGCTGCGAACAGCGGTACCGTCCACGATATCGAAACTGCTGCCTATGCCGCTGCAGCCCTTGCCGCCGATGCGCGCGCCGTCGCCCGTCGACACATACGATGTGGCGGAAAAGAGCCCGCCGCAAGCGCTACCCACGCCCGTCACGCTGGTGCCCGCGCCCACGCTGACGTAATCCTTTGCCAGGATGGTGCCGATGAACTCCCCGCTGGCGCCCAGGCTCGTGTAGCCGCCACTGTTCCAGATGACGCTATTGCTGGCATCGGCATTGATCAAGACAATTTTCATCGCCGCGCCCGTGACCAGGTAGTCGTCGATATTGAACACCCAGGATTGATTCGAGCGGTTCTGTCCGTCCAGGGTCAGCGTGATGCCGGCCGTGGTCGACAGATTGGCCGCCGAAAACACGCCCGGATACAGCGTGGTATCGAGCGTCATGGTCGTGCCCAGGGTGGTCCCATGTCCCATGTTCTTCAAGGCGGCCTGCGCGGCGCCGATCTGCTGCGCATCGCTCTGCACGTTCGCCGGCAGCGCGGAAAGCGTGCCTGCACCATGGGTGGTGCTGCTGGCGGACAAGGTGACCGCGCCCAGCGCCGCCACCTTGCCGGCCACGCTGGCATTGGCGCCGACGGTGGCGGCGCCGCCACTGAGCATATTGCCGCTCACGCTGGCATTGGCGCCGATGGTGGACGCGCCCAGGGAAAGCAAATTGCCGCTGAGCAGCGACGCGGCACCCATGGTGGCGACATCGCCCGAGACGATATCGCCCGTGACGGTCGAGTTGGCGCCGGTGGTCGCATAGGTGCGCGCAAACACGGAAGAACCGGCTAGCGACTGGCCAAACAGGGGCACGCCTTCCGCATGGACTTGCGCGGCAGTGCAGGCCAGCGTGACGAGCAGCGCCAGTGTCGATGGAGGCAATTTCATGGGTTTCTTTTTGCGCAGCTTGCGCATGAATGGAGTGACGTGCATATCCGTGCAGATCCCGGGCCATCATGGCCAACTTGAGAAGGCACGGTCGTTTCGCGACAAGCGGCAGGCAGCAGCGGTGAAACACCTGAAACGATATCGTGGAGTGCAGCAAGCCAGTACGACTGCGCGCAAGGGCCGGTAGGCGGGGACGTACCGCGGGGGGATGGGCGGCGGGCGGTCAGCTGTTCCGATGGGCGGGTCACGCTGACAACGTGACGCATCGGAACTGGTAAATTGCTTAATCAAAATAGTACAGCGGCTATCGGTGATTAGCCAGTCAATTATTACCATGAGGAAATTTGTATTGTTTTCTGTCTCATTTCCTACTGGCACAACCTTCCCCCGGTTTTGGCGCGCCATAAATATAGCGCCACGGGCGCCATGCCGTGGTATAAATGCCTGTACACCTTGTACCTTTTATCAGAGGCCAGCGCGACCATGACGTCCTCCAGCGAGACCCCGGGCCAGGCCGGGAAAAAGGCAGGCTGCAGCCAGTGCCGGGATGCCGGGCCACTGGGCTTCGATTTCACCTTTGCCTATCAACCGATCGTCGACCTGTCCACGCGCTCGATCTTTGGCCATGAAGCGCTGGTGCGCGGTCCCAACGGCGAATCGGCTTACTCGGTCTTGTCGCAGGTCAATGACGAGAACCGCTATGTGTTCGACCAGGCTTGCCGCGTGCGCGCCATCGAGGGCGCGGCCCGGCTGGGCATCGAGGAATATCTGTCCATCAATTTCCTGCCGAATGCCGTGTACCGCCCCGAAGCGTGCATCCAGACCACTTTAGCGGCGGCGCGCGAATACAATTTCCCCATCCGCCGCATTATCTTCGAGGTGACCGAGGGCGAAGAAGTGCGCGACCGGCCCCACCTCGTCAACATTTTTCATGAGTATCGCCGCTTCGGTTTCCAGACGGCCATCGACGATTTCGGCGCCGGCTACGCGGGACTGACGCTGCTGGCGGAGTATCAGCCGCACATCATCAAGATCGACATGGGACTGGTGCGCGGCATCGAGGCCAGCGTCCCAAGGCAGGCGATCGTCAGGGGCATCGTCGCCATTTGCAAGGAACTCAACATTCAAGTCCTGGCCGAGGGCATCGAAACGGCCGCCGAACGCGATTGCCTGAGGGAGATGGGCATCGACTTGATGCAGGGATATCTATTTTGCAAGCCGGCACTGATGGCCATCGGCGTGATCAATCCGGCAGCGTGGTGACCGGCAGTCACCACGCACCTATCTGTTCCCGCCTTACTTGCCCATCGCATCCTTCTTCATCTCGTCCTTTTTCATTTCATCCTTCTTCATGCCGTCTTTCGCCATGGCATCTTTTGCCATGCCATCCTTGGCCATGTGATCCTTTTTCATGTGTTTCTTGGCCATCGGCTTGTGCATGCCGTCCTTGTCCATCGCATCCTTGTGCATGGCGTCGGCCGTGGCAGGCTTGGCCATCGCGTCTTTCTTCATGGCGTCCTGGGCAAACGCGGCGCCCGACATGAGGATGGCGGAAGCGAGGATGGCGGTGAAGGTGGTGATCGTGGTTTTCATGATAAGTCCTTGTCTCTGGGTTAAATGGGCAAGTGCCCGGCACTGCAAAATACTGCTACTTGGGTTTGCTACGGGTGCTGCTAAAAGTGTTCAAGAACCGCCGAACCAGTTGTAGCCCTGATTCTCCCAATACCCTCCCGGATACGTATTCGTCACGAATATGGCCTGGATGTGCTTGGGATTCTTGTAGCCCAGTTTGGTCGGCATGCGCAATTTCATCGGATAGCCGTACTTGGGCGGCAATTCCTCGCCGTCATACGTCAAGGCCATGATGGTTTGCGGATGCAGGGCCGTGGCCATGTCGATGCTCGTGAAATAATCGTCGGCGCACTGGAAACCAATATATTTGGCCGTCGTGTCGGCGCCCACGCGCTTGAGGAAGTGGGAAAACGGCACGCCGCCCCACTTGCCGATGGCGCTCCAGCCTTCCACGCAAATGTGGCGCGTCACCTGCGTTTCCTGTGGCAGGGCGCGCAACTGCGGCAAGGTCCACGGCTTCTTGTCGGCGATCAAGCCACTCAATTCCAGGCGCCAGGCGTCACCATCGACCTCTTCCACCTCGTCCTCGCCGTAATACGCGTTGAAGGGAAACGGCCGCGTGATCATGGAATCGGGATAAGTCGGCGCCAGTTTATTCGGGTCAAACAGCCAGCCCTGCACCCGGTCATTCATGCGCGAGACGGCCGTGAGCGCCGTTTCAATGCTGGACGGGTCGCTGGCGTTGCAGCCCGTCAGCAGCGACAAGCCGCCCAGGGTCAGACTGCGCTGCAGGAACTGGCGGCGTGACGGCTGTTGGATCTGGCGCAGGGCGTCGGCCAGCATGGCCTGGCCCTGCGCCGGCACGATGATGGTTTTTTTCATGATGGTCTCCTTTAACGTCCGCGCAGCATGGCGACCAGGGTGCGCGGCACCAGCGCCACCATCAGCAAGTGCACGCCGACAAAGCCCGTCAGCAGCGCCATTGCGATGAAATGCACGCGGCGCGCGCTCTCGTAACCACCCATCAGCTCGCGCAAGATGGGGAACTGCACGGACTTCCACAGCACCAGGCCGGACAGCACCAGCACGATGCAATCAAACATGACGAACAAATAGGCTGCGCGCTGCACCATGTTGTAGCGGCGCGGGTCCGCATGGGCCAGCTTGCCCTTCAGCGCGGCAAGGAAATCGGCCAGCAGCAGGCGCGGCGAGAGGGGAAAGAACTGGCGCCGCAGCCGTCCCGAGACGATATTGATGATGAGATACAGCAAGCCATTCGCCACCAGCAACCACATGGCGGCAAAATGCCATTGCAGGGCGCCGCCGAGCCAGCCGCCCAGAGTCAGCGCGCGCGGCAGCTCGAAGGGGAAAAATGGCGCCGCGTTGTAGATGCGCCAGCCGCTGGTGACCAGCAGCACCACGGCCACGGCATTGAGCCAGTGCGTCAGGCGCAGCCAGGCGGGGTGGATCACGCTCGTGGGTCCGTTCATCACAACACTCCCTTCGCGCAGGATGCCGTGCTGACGGCTTGCAGGATGGCGCTGCTGTCGGCCCGCTGCACGAAGGCCACCACTTGCAGCTGCTCGGGGCGCCAACTGGCGGGCAACTTGACTTCGCGGCGCAGCCGGGCGCGGCCTTGCGCCAACGCAAGCGGCCCCAGCCACAGGCGCACGGCTGCATCGTGATGCAGGGTGGCACCGCGGTTTTCGCCGCGCAGCACGGTCGAGACGATGCCACTTTCGCTGATGGCCACATACAGCTGCCCGCCCGTGTGCCCGTCCGGCGCGCTGGCATCGGCTTCAATCACTAGTTTTCCGCCCTGCAGCGGCGTGGCGGACAGGCTGATGTTGACTGGCGCGGCGGTCGCGTTGATGCGGCGGATGGCGGCCGGCAGCTGCGTATCCCAGCTGCGCAATTCCATGCCGCCGACGAAAAACTGGGGCGTGTAAGCCACATGGCGCGGCTGGTGGCGCAGCAGCTCGGCCTGGCGGGCGTCGAATTGCGCCTGCGCCAGCGGGTCCGTCCAGCCGATCTGGTCCCAGTACGTGACGTGCAGGGCCAGCGGCACGATCAGGCTGGCCGCGCCCGCCTCCTTGCGCAAGGCGCTCAGGCGCTGGTCGGCGGGCGGGCAGCTGGAGCAGCCTTCGCTGCTATACAGTTCCACCAGCGCCGCCGTCTGCGGCCCGCTTTGCACGGCGCAGCGCTGGCCCGCTGCCACGCTCATGCTCAGGACGGGAAGTAGAAGTATTGCGAGGCGGTGCTTGATGTCCATGGTCTTTCACCGGTATATTAAATTAAGAAGCGTTGAATGAAGAAGCGTGCTTGCCTGTCAATTCGCCGCAGCATGCGGATTGGTTACAGCCACCTGCAAATAATTTGAGATTTATTTTTTTCAACGCCTGTCACCAAAGGCCTGCATGCAACGAATACCTGTAAGCGAACACCTGCATGGCACGGAATTGCGGCTGCACGGCTTGATGCTGCGTGGACTCGATGGCGATGCGACGGCGTATCGCAGTTTCTTGCAGGCAAGTAGTGCCCATTTGCGCGCGTTTTTCCGGCGCCGCCTGCAGCGCTGGCCGGACGAGGTGGAAGACCTGGTGCAGGAATGTTTGCTGGCCATCCACAACCAGCGCTTGACGTATGACACGGGCGTGCCGCTGACGTCGTGGATTCATGCGATCGCGCGCTACAAATTGATCGACTGGCTGCGCCGGCATGGGCGGCGCGAGGCGCAGCACCAGCCGTATGACGAAGAAGATAGCGCGCAGGAACTGTTTTCCAGCGCCGATGCCGAGGCGGCCGAAGCCAGCCGCGACCTAGGCAAGCTGCTGGCCACCTTGCCGGCGCAGCAGCGCGACGCCATCGTGCATACCAAGCTCGACGGCTGGTCCGTGCGCGACACGGCCACCGCCATGAGCATTTCGGAAGCCAGCGTCAAAGTAGCCGTGCATCGCGGCTTGAAGGCGCTGGCGGCCAATTTAAGGATAGAGGGAAACGCACCATGAAAACCGATGACTTGATCGCCATGCTGGCCAGCGGCCCCGACGTGGCCGCCGCAGCGCCACCCGGCACGCACTGGCGCGCCGCAGGCACTGTGGGCGCCGGCCTGCTGGCCAGCCTGGCGCTGATGGCCATGCTGCTGGGCGTGCGCCCCAACCTGGAGCAGCTGGCCCTGCTGCCCGACTTCTGGATCAAGGTGGGCTTTGTCGTCTGCCTGTGCCTGGCCGCCTGGCACGTCAGCCGCCGCCTGTGCGTGCCGGGCGCCAGCACACGCGCCCTGCCCCTGCTGATCGCCATGCCCCTGCTGTTGATGTGGGCGCTGGGCGCCATCATCCTGAACGAAGCGCCGCCGGAACAGCGCGCCGAACTGTTCTGGGGCGCCACCTGGCGCAGCTGCCCCTTGCTGATCGCCCTGCTCTCGCTGCCCCTCCTGGCCGCCGTGCTGCGCCTGATGCGCCAACTAGCGCCCACGCGCCTGCGCCTGGCGGGCGCCGCTGCCGGCTTTGCCGCCGGCGCCATGGCGGCGCTCGTGTATTGCCTGCATTGCCCCGAGCTGGCGGCCAGCTTCGTCGGTTTCTGGTACGTGCTGGGCATGCTGGTGCCGACCGCCATCGGCGCGGCCCTTGGCCCCAAAGTGCTGGCCTGGTAAGTCCCGGGCGGTCCTTGTCAAGGAACTGAATCCGTTTTCTCCCGCCGTGCGTATAAGTCAGGCAGCCTGCAGTTTCCTGGACTTGTCTGTCAACGCCAACAAAAATCGGGAGAATCAAAATGTCTTTGTCACACTCGAAAACCGCCCTGGGCGCGGCCCTCCTGGGCAACCTGCTCTTCACCTTGGCCATCGCGCCAGCGGCCTACGCTTCCAGTCACCGCGAAGCGCCGTTCATCACGCAAAACCCCAAAGTCGACGCCACCGACTTCTATCTGTTCCGCAGCTATGAAGCGGGCCGCGGCGCCTATACCACCCTGGTGGCCGACTATATTCCCCTGCAAGACGCCTACGGCGGACCCAACTACTTCGCCATGGACCCCAACGCCCTGTACGAAATTCATATCGACAACAATGGCGACGGCAAGGAAGACCTCACCTTCCAGTTCCGCTTTACCAACACCATCAAGGATGGACAGTTCACCGTGGGCGGCAAGAAAGTCTCGATTCCGCTGGTCATCAACGGCGGCGCCATCGATAGCGTCAACCCGGCTGGGCTGAACGTGCGCGAAACCTACAGCGTGACGCTGGTGCGGGGCGACCGCCGCAGCGGCACGCGCAGCAGCGTCACCAACGCCACGGGCGGCGGCACGACGTTCGACAAGCCCGTTGACTACATCGGCACCAAGTCCATCCCCAACTATGCCGCGTATGCCGCGCAGCACGTCTACACGGTCAACATCCCCGGCTGCGCCACGCCGGCGCGCCTGTTCGTCGGCCAGCGCAAGGACCCGTTCGTCGTGAACCTGGGCGAAACGTTCGACTTGATCAACATCAAGGCGCCCGCCACGGAATTTGCCGCGAATGCGGAGTCGGCTGCCAGGGACGACCTGGCGCGCAAAAACGTCACGGCCATCGAGATGGAAGTGCCGACCGCCTGCCTGACGGCGGGCAGCGACCCCGTCATCGGCGGCTGGACCACGGCCAGCCTGCGCCAGGGACGCCTGCTGAATCCGGCGCCGGGCACCAGCGCGGCATCGAAGGAAGGCGGCGCGTGGGTGCAAGTGTCGCGCCTGGGCATGCCGCTGGTAAATGAACTGGTCATCGGCTTGAAGGACAAGGACCGCTTCAACGCCAGCAAGCCGTCGGGCGATGCGCAATTTGCCGACTACGTCACCAACCCGACGGCGCCAGCGCTGGTGGAAGTGCTGTTCGGCTCGGCAGGCGCCAAGGCGCCCACCAACTTCCCCCGCAACGACCTGGTGGCCACCTTCTTGACGGGCATCAAGGGCGTGAACCAGCCAGTGACGGTCGTCGCCTCTGAAATGCTGCGCCTGAATACCTCGATCGTCCCCACCGCCGTGGGGTCGCAAAAGCGTCTGGGCGTGATCGATGGCGATAATGCGGGCTTCCCGAACGGCCGCCGCCCCGGCGACGACGTGGTCGACGTGGTGCTGCGCGTGGCCATGGGCAAGCTGTGCACCTTGAACATCGGCTGCGCCCCGGTCGACGCGCCCGCCGGCGCCCTGCATTTCACGGACGGCGCCTTCCTCGATGAAACCTTCTTCACGGCGGGTTTCCCTTACCTGAAAACCCCCGTGGCCGGTTCGCCACAGCTGTAACCAGGAGAACGCGATGAAAAAGCTCTATGCATGCAGCGCCCTGGCGCTCATGGCCTTGCTGGCCGGCTGCGGCGGCGGTAGCAGCCACGGCGACGATAACGGCAACGGCGGCACCACGCCGCCCCCCGTGGTCTTGCTCGACGCCTTCTTTGTGGCCGTCAGCAACGTCATTGTGACCAGCAGCGATGACAAGGATGGCGTGGCCATCGACGCCATCATGGCGACGTCTCCGGAAGACACGGAACCGGTGCCGCTGTAAGCCTCCGCAGGCGCCGGCAGTCTATCCCCGGCGCCCGCGCTGTTCCACTCCACCGTACACGGCGTCCACCATGAAAACACCGATTTCCCTGCTGTGGGCCTGCCTGCCCCTGCTGGCCCTGGCCGCGCCCTACACGCCGAAAGATGGCAGCGCCGTCATCGAACAGCTGCCGCGTCGCGCCGATGCCACGCAGAGTGAGCTGCGCGGCCTGCGCCAGCAATTGAATGCCACGCCACAAGACCTGGCCCTGGCGGCAAGCCTGGCGCAGCGCTACATCGCCCTGGCGCGCAGCGAAACGGAC
The DNA here is from genome assembly GCF_003096775.1 of Janthinobacterium sp. 78. Taxonomy (NCBI): domain Bacteria; kingdom Pseudomonadati; phylum Pseudomonadota; class Betaproteobacteria; order Burkholderiales; family Oxalobacteraceae; genus Janthinobacterium; species Janthinobacterium sp. 78. The sequence goes on from NZ_QENT01000001.1 coordinate 3,656,816, forward strand.
CCGCGCTACCTGGGCTATGCGCAAGCGGCGCTGGCGCCCTGGTGGCGGCAAACGGCACCGCCCTTGCCCGTGCGTTTGCTGCGCGCCACCATACTGCAAAGCACCCACCAGTTCGGCTTCGCCCTGCAGGATCTCGACGCCATCATCGCGCAGCAGCCGCAAAACGCCCAGGCCTGGCTGACGCGCGCCACCGTCCTGACCGTGCAGGGCGACTACAAACAAGCCACGGCGGCCTGCGCGCGCCTGTCGGCCTTGACAACGCAGCTGGTCACCGTCACCTGCCTTGCCAATATTGCCAGCGTCACGGGCCGCGCCGCCAGCAGCGAACGTTTGCTGGACCTGCCCCTGCGGCGCAGCGCCGGCACGGCGCCCGAACTCGATAGCTGGGCCCTGACCCTGCTGGCGGAAATGGCCACGCGGCGCGGAGAATTCGGGCTGGCCGAGGCGCGCTACCAGCAAGCGCTGGCGCAGCAGCCGCGCGACAGCTATCTGCTGGGCGCCTACGCGGACTTCCTGCTCGACCAGCAGCGCCCGCAGGACGTCGTCAAGTTATTGAAAGACCAGCAGCGCATCGACGCCCTACTGCTGCGTTACGCGCTGGCCCTGCAAGCGCTGCCCGGCCGGCAGGCAGCGTTCCTGGCTGCAAAAGCGGAACTGGCGGCCCGCTTCCACGCCGCCATGCAGCGTGGCGACACCGTGCACCAGCGCGAGCAAGCGCGTTTCGCCCTGTTCTTGCAACAGGATGCGCCCGCGGCCCTGCGACTGGCGCAGCAGAACTGGGCCATCCAGAAGGAAGTGCCCGACATGCGCATCGTGCTCGAAGCGGCCCTGGCCGCGCGCAATGACGGCGCAGCCCAGCCAGTGCTGGCCTGGATCGCGGCCAACGGCGTGGAGGACGTGGTCCTGCAGCGGCTCGTCAGGCAGCTGGGGCCGCAGGCTGGGCAGAAACTGAGTGCCGCAAAGAAAGCAGGTGTGCTGTGAAGCGCTGCCTGTTCATCCTGTTGCTGTGCGCCTGGCTGGCTCCCGCGCAAGCCCACAAGCCCAGCGACAGTTATCTGAGCCTGGCGGTGCACGACCGGCAGATCGAGGGACAATGGGATATCGCCCTGCGCGACCTCGATTTCGCCATCGGCCTCGACGGCAATGGCGACGGCGCGCTGACCTGGGATGAAATCCGCGCGCGCCACGCGGCCATCACCGCCTACGCGCTGCAGCGCCTGCAAGTCGCCAGCGACCAGGGCGTCTGCCCCTTGAAGGCCGTCGAACAGCTGATCGACAGCCACACGGACGGCGCCTACAACGTGCTGCGCTTTCGCGCCGACTGTCCCGGCGGCGGCGCGCCAGCCAGTGTGAGCATCGGCTACACCCTGTTCGCCGACCTCGACCCGCAGCACAAGGGCCTAGTAAAAATCAATAGCGGCGGCACCACGCAAACGGCCATCTTCGATCCGGACAGCCCCCGCCAGACGATTTCGCTGGCCGCGCCGGACCGCCTGGCGCAGTTCGGCGCCTACGTGAAGCACGGCATCTGGCATATCTGGATCGGCTACGACCATATTTTATTTCTGCTGTCCCTGCTGCTGCCGGCCGTGCTGCTGCCCGGCTTGCGCGAGCAGCAGCAGGGCTTGAAGGCGGCGTTTGTCGACGTGCTGAAAGTCGTCACGGCGTTCACACTCGCCCATTCCATCACCCTGAGCCTGGCCAGCCTGTCCGTGGTGTCCCTGCCCTCGCGCTGGGTGGAGTCCGCCATCGCCGCGTCCGTGATCCTGGCCGCGCTAAACAACCTGCTGCCCCTGTTCCGCGGCAAGCGCCCCGTGGCTGCCTTTGCCTTTGGCCTGATCCACGGTTTCGGTTTTGCCAGCGTGCTGCGCGACCTGGGCTTGCCGCAGGGTTCATTGCTGGCCAGCCTGCTGGGCTTCAACGTCGGCGTTGAAATCGGCCAGCTGGCCATCGTCGCCGCCTTTTTACCCGTCGCCTGGCTGCTGCGCAAGACCTGGCTGTACAGGCAAGTGCTGACCGTGGGGTCGCTGGCGATTGCCCTGGTGGCGTGCGTGTGGCTGGTCGAACGGCTAGCCGATATCAAGCTCATCAGCGCATGAGCGCATGCCGATTCAAGGGAAGCCGATAAATCCTTCTGGCACGGCCTGCGTCAACCACACGCCATTGTCGGACACATAAAAGATGTGGCCCTGTGCCTGCATGGCAGCCGCATCCACCGTCAGCACGACGGGCTTGCCATGGCGCGCCCCGACGGCCACGGCCGTTTCGTGGTTGGCAGACAGGTGCACATGGTTGCGCGATCCCGACAGCAAGCCGGCAACGCGGATCGCCTCGACAAAGCGGCTAGCCGTGCCGTGGTACAGCATGGCGGGCGGCGTGGCGGGCGGCAAGCCGATGTCGACAGTGGCCAACGAGTGCCCCTGGTTGGCGCGGATGCGCAAGCCGTCGTCGCTGATGGCGTAGCGGGTCTTGCTGTCGCGCGCCACCACGTCATCCAATTGTTCACGGGAAAGGCGGCGGCCATGCCGGGTCGCCTGTGCCAGCAGCTGGCCGATGTCGGCCCAGCCCTGGGCATCGAGTACGAGGCCGATTTTTTCTGGCGCGTGGCGCAGTATGAGGGAAAGAAATTTACTGGTATTTACTAGCTGATCTGTCATGCCGCAGTCTACCGTTATCAGAACGCATATGACAAGGTCAAGCGCGCGGAACGTGGCTCCACCGGATGGAAATGCCGGTCGCTCACCCCGTCCGCCGCCTCGCCGGGCAGGCGCGAGGCATAGTAGTAATCGATGTCGCTGGCGCGTTTATTCAACAAGTTGAACACGTCAAGCGACAGCCGCGTCCTGCGGTTGAGCTGGTACGCGAGACGCGCATACGCCAGGGTCGTCGAGGCGGAACGCACGCTATTGTCCTCGATCAAGGGACGGGGACCGAAATAGCGCAGCTGGAAGGCGCCCGACCACGGCCCCCGGTCCGTCACCGTCACGCCAAACGAAGCCACCTTGTCAATCGAGCCGGGAATGAAGTTGCCAGCCGGATCATTTTGCGTATAGCGCGAGCGCGAGGCGGCCAGGTCCAGGTCGAATTGCAGCCAGGGTGCGGCAATGTAATGGTTGTTCCACTCGATGCCATGGCGGCGGCTGGCGCGGCTGGGCTGCGTTTCGCCCGCGTCGCCGACGAACAGCAGTTCGGATGCAAGATCGAGGCGCCACAGGGCCAGCGAGCTTTGCAGGCCCGGCAGCCATTCCGTGCGCGCGCCCAGCTCCATGCCCTTGGTCGGCACCAGAGGCGTGACGGGAGCCGATGATGTGCCATCGGGCAAGCGCGTCTGCGTCGTACCCCGCGCATCGTTGCTATGGAATCCCTTGCCATAATTGACGAAAAACTCCGTCCTGCGCCACGGCCCGAGTATCAATGACAGCTTCGGCGACACCACATGGTCCTGGGCCACGCCGCTGTTGCCCTCCACGCTGCTGTCGACCTTGAAACGGTAGGCGTCATAGCGCAAGCCCGCCACGGAACGCAGCCACGGCAGCCATTGCACGGTGTTTTCGCCATACACGCCGATGCTGGCCTCGCGTACGCGGTCTTCGCGCACCGTGCTTTGCCGCACCCGCTCCACCGTGCTGTACAGGCCCACGGGCGACAGCCGGTCGACACGTGCCTGCACGCCAAGCTTGTTGCGCAGGGGCAGGCCGAACAACTGCGTGTTCCAGCTTTCGCTGGCGTTCACGCCCGCCACCGTGCGCCGCTCGCTTTGCTGGAACTGGTCGCCTGCTGCCGGCTTGGCCAGGAAATACGTGAAATCGCTGTTGAGTTCCAGCTGCGAGCGGATCAGGTATGCATCGAGCTCGAACAGGCGGTTTTGCGTACGCTGGCGCATGGCGTAGGACAGGCTGGTGCGCGACGTATCTCCGCCGTCGCTGGGCGCCAGCGAACCAAAACGGCCGATCTGGCCGGATTCCACGGCGCGCAGCGGTACCTGGTCGGTGGCGTTCCAGCTATTTTTGTACGCCATGGCCGTCACGCTGTAGCCATTGTCTGCCGTGCCCTGGCTGTAGCGCAGCACGCCGCTGTATTTACGCACGTTTTCCGGCACGTCCCAGGGACCGTTATTGCGGTTCACTTCCAGGCCATACAGCAAGGTACCTTGCCCCGCAGCAACCGAATCTGCCACGACGCCGCGCACATAGCCATGCTGACCAACGGACACGCTGGCCTGCCCTTGCGGCAATCTGTCAGCCAGGCGGATGCGCGCAGCACCGGCCGAGGCGAAATCGCCTTCGCTGGCGAAATACGGCCCCTTCTTGTAGTCGATGCGCTGCACCAGTTCGGGAATGAGGAAATTGAGGTCGGAATAGCCTTGCCCGTGCGCATGCGTGCGCATGTTGACGGGCATGCCGTCGACGTAAGTGGCGAAATCCGTGCCGTGGTCGAGGTTAAAGCCGCGCAAGAAATACTGGTTGGCCTTGCCGTCGCCGCTGTGCTGGGTGACGATCAGCCCCGGCACGAATTCCAGCAACTCGCCCGTGCGCAAGGCGGGCCGGTTGACGATCAGCTCGTTGGTGATGACGCCCTGGCTGGCCGCGTCCGAGGTGCCGACGGCATTGTCGTAGTGACCCGTCACGCGCACGGTGTGCGACTCATCAGTTGATGCTGCGGCCTGCGGCGTGGGCACGGACAGCAGCGCCAGCGCACAAGCTGCCAGCTGTTTGCGTTTTATCAATGGCATGGCGTCTCCCCTTTTTATGATGTCAGTACAGGCTCCTGCGGAATATATACGCGGCAGGCAGGCTGCCTGGATTCAGTTTTTTGAAGGAGCGAGCGTGGACCTGAACGACAGCAGCGGCAAGGCGAGCAAAACCGCCACGGCGGCCGTGCGCAAGCGCGACGTGCTGCCGTATATCCTGCTGTTCATCTTGCTGGCGGGCTTGCTGGCCGTGCTGGCGGGCGCCCTGCTGCCGCCGTACTACCACGCCGTGCCGGCGCTGCTGTGGAGCCTGGGCTTTTGCGTCAGCGGCATGCTGCTGGGCTTTTTGTTCGGCATCCCGCGCAGCCTGCCATCGGGCACCGTCAACGCCGCGCCGCCCGACGAGCGGGCCAATGGCAAGGGCCGCCCTCCGGACGAGCCACCGGCTGCGGGGGCCGATGCGGTGGCCAGCAATACCCTGTTTTTGGGCACGCCCACGCCCATGGAAATCAATTCCAACCTGGTGGAAGTGTCCGACTGGCTGACGAAAATCATCGTCGGCGTGGGTTTGATCGAGCTCAAAAGCCTGCCCGGCAGCGCGCGCAGCATGGCCGCCTTCATCGCGCCCAGCCTGGCCGTCGATGCGCCCACGGCCATGGCGGTGGTGGGCGGCATCATGCTGTTCTTTTCCGTGCATGGTTTCCTGATCGGCTACCTGCTCACGCGCATCTACCTGTCCATCATGATCAAGCGTGCCGACAGCCTCGTCAAAAATGAATCCGTGCGCCTGGAAAGCGGCAAGGAAATCGAAGTGACGGAACTGAGCCGTTTGCAGCAAAAGTCGCTCGACGACATGCAGGAAGCCGTCACGCAGCTGTTGCTGGCCCATCCGCCCGATGGTGGCGCCGCCGTCACGGCCCTGGCCGGCGTGCCGACGGCGCAAAAGCCGTCCAGCCTGGTGCTCTGGCTGGACGACCATCCGCGCAACAATACCTTGCTGGTGGAGCAACTGGAGCGGGAAAACATCAAGGTGGAGCAGGCCGTGTCGACCAGGCAGGCGCTGGCCATGCTGCAACAGAAGCACTATGCGCTGTTCATCACGGACATGGCCAGGGTGGAAAACGGCCGCAGGATCAAGGATGCGGGCGTGCGCACGGTACGCGAGGTGCGGCAGGTGCAGCCGGAGCTGCCCATCATCGTGTATTGCAGCAAAGATACGGTCGCCAGCTACGGCACGGAAGCGGAAACGGCCGGCGCCCGCTTCATCACCACCTCGGGCACCAGCCTGCTGGCGGCAATCAACAAGCTATTGCACGAGGCGCGCGGGGATGGCGCTCAGCCACCGGCGCAGGCATAGCTGCCCACGTAATGCAGCGAACTGCGCTGCGGGTGCGCCAGTTGATTTGGCGCAAACACGCACACGCTCGTATCGGCCAGCACGCTCTGCGCGTCGGCGCAGGCCTGCGCCAGCCAGCTGTCGCCATATGACACGCCGTCGAGCAACTGCGCCAGCGGCGCGGGCGACGCCAGCATGGCGCTCTCGATGCAGGCGGGCTCGTACTGCGTCAGGCCCGTTTCCAGGAAGAATGGCGACGCTACTTCATCGCCATCTTCCGTGTACGTGGGCGCCAGAAAGGCCTGCAACGCTTCCCGGCTGGCGAAGCGGCCGCTGCAGGTGAAGACGTGAACCATGGGCAAAGTATGGGCCAACTACAGTTTCTCCATCTTTTGCCGCACGGCCGGCGCCGTCGAGGCCGCAGGCGCCAGTTCCAGATACGTTTTGTATGCGGCTTTCGCCTTGGCCGCATCGCCCGCCTTGGCATACGCATCGCCCAGGTTCAAATAGGCGATGGCGCGCGACGGGTCCATCCTGACCGTGTTTTCAAACCAGCGCGCCGCTTCGCGGTACTTTTCCTGCTTGTAGAAGACAAAGCCCAGGTTGTTGGCCGCCAGCGCGAAGTCGGGACGCAATTTCAGCGCTTCCGTAAATTGCGCTTCGGCTTGCGCGTACTGTTTCTCCTTGTACAGCTGCAAGCCACGGTCGTTGGCCCGTTGTGCCAGCTGGCGCGCGGAAGTGGGCACGGCACCCGGCGTGACGATCTTCTGTTCCCCGCCCTGCAAATCTTTCACCGTCACGCTGGCCGCTTGCGGCTTGGCGTCGAGCTTGCTGTTCAGGGCGATCGCTTCCGTCGACAGCTGTGTCGTGTTCGGGCTGAGGAATTCTGTTTCGCCCGGCAATTCGAAGACGAAATCGCCCCCTTCCGAGCCGGGCAAGCTGCCGAACGCGGGCGTCTGGTTCGACACGCTGGAGACGGCCGGCGCCACATACGCCGCCAGTTCCGTCGCCGTGATCAGGCCGTCGCCGTTCAGGTCGCCCTTGCCCGCCAGACCTTGCAGCAGGGTCCACGTGAACACGGAGTGGCCGTTCGGCCCGCCGTCGGCCACCAGCTGGTCACCGCCGCCGGCCGTCAGCATTTGCCGGCCGATGCGCCTGGCGTTATCGCGCAGGAAAGAGCTGGAACCGGCGCCACGGGTCAGGCCCAGGCCGCTGTAGCAGGCATCCATGACGAAGAACGCGTGCTTGGCCGTCAAGGACTCCGCGATATTCTGGATTTCCGTCATCGGAATCGCATCCGTGGCGAATTGCGCCGGGTCGGAGTCAAATGGCACGATATAGCCCAGGTCGCGTCCCGAACTGAGCTTGCGCGTGGCGCCGTGGCCGGCGAAAAAGACGAAGATGCGGTCATTCTTTTGCACGCCGCCATGCGCCAGCTTGTCGTGGAAGGCGGCCAGGATGTTGTTGCGCGTCGCTTCGCCATTCTTCAGGGTCACGACGCGTTCGGGCGCAAACGCGAATTTCTCGATCAGGGTTTCGCGGATGCCTTGCGCATCGCGCACCGCATATTGCAGTTTTGGCCACTTGGCATAATCGTCGATGCCGATCACGACGGCCCAGGAGTTCGCATAGCCGGTGGTCACGGCCACTTTCTCAGGCGCGGGCGCCGTGCTTTTCGCCACCTGGAAGCTGGTGCCATCCCAGCCCGCGAATTGATAGCCTTCGGCGATCAGCTTGTCGAGCACGGCCGGCAAGGCTTTCACCGTGCGCTCGTGGATGTCGTGGAACAGGACGATGCCGCGCCCCGCCTTGTCGACGGACGCCAGCACCCGGTTCGTGATCGAGCTGGGTACGGGGTCGGCCCAGTCCAGCGAGTCGATATTCCACATCACGGATTTCAAATGGGCATCGGCCAGCGCGGCCATGCCTTCGCTGTTGCGCGCGCCATACGGAAAGCGGAACAGTGCGGCCCGCTCCGGGCTGATGGCTTTGAGTAAAGTGTCGGTGCCGAGGATTTCGCCTTTCAGCTTGTCGCCCGTCTGCTTGGACAGCTGTGCGTGGCTGAAACTGTGGTTGCCCACGGCATAGCCCTCTTGCATCAGCTTGCGGCTCACTTCCGCACCCGCACCCAGCTTGGCGTGACCTTCCGCGTCGAGCGAACCGAGGTTGCGGCCCACGTTGAAAAACACGGCCGGCACGCCATATTGCTTCAGGATGGCGCTGATCTCTTCCGTGTAGCGGCGGTGCGGGCCGTCGTCGAAGGTCAGCACGATGGTTTTCTTCGGCAAGCCCAGGCCGAAGATTTCCGCCTCGTCCTTCTTTGGCACCGGCTTGGCTTCCGGGACGGAACCTGCTGGCGGTAGCGCATACGGCACGACGATGCCGTTTTCCTTCAGAATCTGCTCGCGGCTGTAGAGCTTTTTCAGCTGCGCCACGTAATCGTCCCAGCGTTCGCGCTTGAGTTCAATGGAACGCTGGCCCAGGTTGCCGAAGATTTGCCGGATTTCCTTTTCGTAATTGCGCTCGATCTCGCCCAGCGCATCGAGGTCTTCGGAAATGCGCTTGTGCAGCTTGATCGCCGGCAAGGACGAATCCTTGGCCACGTCGGCCAGCATGCTTTGCAGCAGTTCGCGGAAAGCCAGGCGGTCCGCGTCGTACAGACCGGGGTCCGATTCGATATACGTGAGCAGACTGTCGAGTGCTTCGAAGCGGCCCGGATTCGTGGGCGCCGTCAATTGATCCAGCGCAAGGTCGAGCTTGGCGATGCGTTCCTGGTTTTCATGGAACAGCGCCTGCCCCACTTTACGGGCTTCGTCGCGCGCGCCTTCCGGCAAGCTTTGCTCGTCGGCCAGCAGCACGATAATCTTGCGGAAATTGCCCAGCAAGTCGCGGAACTGGCTGGCCACGGCGGCCGTATCGACGGCGGATTGGGGCGCGGCGGCCGGGCTGCCCGAGGCGGGAGCGCCCGGCGTGGCGGTAGCGGCGGGCCGCGTATAGGTATAAATGCCGGCCCCAGCGGCGAGTGCCACGACGACGGTGGCGGCGATCTTGATCGGCTTGGAAGTCACAGACTTATTTTTCCCTTCAACTACGGAGTAAGGCGGCGCACGTGCGCCGACAGTTTCTTGTTCCGTAATTGTAGAGCACGCCTGGCAAAATGGGCCGTACGATTATTGCCAGGCAGCCAAGCGCTTACAGCGGGTCCGGGTCGAAATGCTTGCGCAAGCCTTGCCAGCACGCGAAATAGTCGTTTTGCAGCAGGCCGCCGTCCAGCGCGAACGGCGTGGGTTTGAGGATGGTGCGCGTCTCGAACATGAAGGCCATGGTATCGCCCACCTTCGCGGGCGCGGAAGTATCGCTGTGCGAGGCGCGTTCGAACGTTTGCGCATCGGGGCCGTGGCCGGACATGCAGTTGTGCAAGCTGGCGCCGCCCGGCACGAAACCGGCCGCCTTGGCGTCGTACACGCCGTGGATCAGTCCCATGAATTCGCTGGCCACGTTGCGGTGGAACCACGGCGGCCTGAACGTGTGTTCGGCGGCCAGCCAGCGTGGCGGGAAGATGGCGAAGTCGATGGCGCCCAACAGCGGATTTTCGCTGGGCGCTTGCAGCACGAGGAAGATCGACGGGTCCGGATGGTCGTAGCTGATCGAGCCGATGGTGTTGAAGCGGCGCAAATCGTATTTATAGGGTGCGTAATTGCCATGCCAGGCCACCACGTCCAGCGGTGAATGGTCGAGCGTCGTGCGCCACAAATGGCCGCCGAACTTGGCCAGCAATTCGCATTCGCCATCGATGTCTTCATACGCCGCGTGCGGCGTGAGGAAATCGCGGGCATTCGCCAGGCCGTTCGAACCGATGGGTCCCATGTCGGGCAAACGGAAAGCCGTGCCGAAGTTTTCGCACACATAGCCGCGCGCCTGGCCGTCCGGCAGGGTCACGCGGAAGCGCACGCCACGGGGAATCACGGCGATTTCCTGCGGTTCCAGTTCGATCAAGCCCAGTTCCGTGGCAATCGCCAGCCTGCCCTCTTGCGGCACGACCAGCAATTCGCCGTCGGCCGAGTAAAAGAAGCGCTGCATGGAACAGTTGGCCGCATACACGTGGATGGCGCAGCCGCTCATCGCTTCGGCGCTGCCATTGCCGGCCATCGTTTGCCAGCCGTCGATGAAGTCGACCGGCGTGCTGCTGTCGGGCAGCGGCAGCGGGTCCCAGCGCAGCTGGTTCGGCGGCGTGGGGGGCATGGCATGGAAATCGCTGACGATGCGGACATTTTCCAGCAAGGTAAACGGCGGATGCTGGCTGGCGGGACGGATGCGGTACAGCCACGAACGCCGGTTCTGCGCGCGCGGCGCCGTGAAGGCCGTGCCCGACAATTGTTCCGCATACAGGCCCAGGGGCGCTTGCTGCGGCGAATTTTGCCCCTGCGGCAAGGCGCCGAGAACAGCTTCCGTGGCAAATTCGTTGCCGAAGCCGCTTTGGTAGCCGGCGCCTGTCATGCGCTCTCCGCCAGGCCGTCGGCCGCGTCGCGCAGCAAGCCCTGCACCACATCAGCCTTGCCGATGGCGCCCATGGCCAGCAAGGCGAAACGGGCCAGGAACAGCGGCGAACGCTGTTCGCCCAGGCCGCCCATGGTGTGGCACAGCTCGGTGTAAAGATTATCGAGTTCGATGTCGGTCATATTATCTCCTGATCTTGATGTATTACATTCGCCCCTTTCAACCCGAAAGGCGGAACAGCTGGGGTCGGACCCTGAGGGGGTGCACGCCCCAATGGGGCGCGTACCGCTCCCGAAGGGACCGACCCCGGAATTTGCCAGTGGGTTTGACTCAACTCAATAGCCCTTTCAAAGCAGCCGCCACCTGCCCCGCCTGCACTTGCCGCCAGCGCCCCAGCACGTGGCCGTCCGGACGCACGAGGTAAAACGTGCCGGGCTGCGCGTCGAACAGCGAGAATACCTGCGCCGTGTGATCCCAGGCGCCCCCTTGCGCGCCACTGCGGGCAATCGCCACGGTACTCAACGGCAACGTATCGCCCAGCGCCAGCAGTGCGGCTGGCACGGCCCCATCCTCGCTGAAATACAGGCCCGTGAAAGCGCCAGCGGCGCACCGCACCAGATCGGTAATATACCCCGCTTCTTGCCCGCCGTTGTGCGGCAGCGCCAGCGGACACTCGGGCAAGACCGTGCCCGGCGCGGGGCCCGCCGTGAACATGTCCGCCTCAGGCGCGTTCAACGGCGACTGCGCATACGCGATGGCGCTGGTCTGGCGCGGGTTGATCAGCGAGCGCACGTGCGCATGCTTGCCCGCCAGACCCAGCACGGCCGTGCGCATCAGCTCGAAGGCGAAGGTGGGTGGCGCCATGAATTCCGTGCTTTTCGTGCCGTGGCGTAGGTTTTCACGGGCGGCGAACACACGCTCGTCCGAATAGCTGTCCAGCAAGGCCTGCGGCGCCTGGCCCTTGACCACGTAGGCCAGCTTCCAGGCCAGATTGTCCGCGTCGTCGATGCCGGAATTGGCGCCGCGCACGCCGAAGATGGGCACCAGGTGGGCCGCATCGCCGGCGAACAGCACGGGGCCGTGCCGGTACTTGTCCAGCGTCAAGGCGTTGGCCTTGTAAATGGTGATCCACACGGGATGCCATGGCGCCGTTTCGCCCATCATGGCCAGCAGGCTGTCCACGCGCGGCGCCACATTTTCCAGCAGCACGGCCGCCTGCGCATCCTCGTCGTCGCGCAACTGGTAATCGATGCGCCAGATATCGTCCGGCTGCTTGTGCACCAGCACGGTCGAGCCGGGATTCGACGGCGGGTCGAAATACGCGAGGCGCTCCGTCGGGCGCTCGCTCTTCAGGTGGATGTCGACGATCACATAGCGCCCTTCATAGCTGGTGCCTTGCAATTTGAGGCCCAGCGCTTCGCGCACGGCGCTGCGCCCGCCATCGGCCGCCACCAGCCAGTCCGAATCGATTTGATATGTATCAAGAGGCGTCGTCACCGTCACGCTGGCGCCGTCGGCGCGCTGCTCCACGCAGGTGACCCGCGTTTGCCAGCGGATATCGATCAATTCCGGCTGGCGTTCGGCCGCATCGAGCAGGAATTGCTCGATATGGTATTGCGCCAGGTTGACCATGGGCGGCAATTTCTGGTTCGCGTCTTGCGGCATCGTGAAGTGCAGCACTTCCTCGTCGCGGTAAAAGCTGCGGCCGCCCGCCCACGGCAAGCCTTTGCTGATAAAACCGTCGAGCGCGCCCAGACGGGCGATGATTTCCAGGCTGCGCCGCGAAATGCAGATGGCGCGGCTGCCCGTGCAGACGCCATCGTCCGCTTCGATCAGCACCGAGCGCACGCCGTGGCGCGCCAGGCCCAGGGCCGTGGCCAGGCCCACGGGGCCGCCGCCGACGATCAGCACCGGGACATGCTGCGTGCCGGCACTGGCAGGTTTGCCGGGTGGATACACCTTCGGCACATGGGGATAAGGGTGGAATGTATCGCTCATGATGCTTCCTTTTTAATAATTGCTTTGCCGCCGCGGGCGATGGGCAGGGTCAGCACGATGGCCGCGCCCACCACCAGCAGCACGCTGGCGTACAGCAAGCCCGTGGCAAAGCTGTGCGTGACATCCTTCAGCCAGCCCACCACGACGGGGTTCAGGGCCGAGCCGATATTGCCCGTGGCATTGATGACGGCGATGCCGATGGCGCGCGCCCCCAGGCTCAGGGCCCGGTCCGGCGTGGTCCAGAAGACGGACATGGCGGTATAGGCGCCCGTCGAAGCCATGCACACGCCCAGCAGTTGCAGCACAGGATTGGCGGAATACGCCGTGAACAGCCAACCAAAGGCCGACAGCAGCATGGGCCAGACGATGTGCCAGCGGCGCTCCTGCAAGCGGTCCGAACGGCGGCCCCAGGCAATCATGCCGATGACGGTGCATACTTGCGGAATGGCGGCCAGCAAGCCGATTTGCGTGTTGCTGGCGTTGCTATTAAAACTTTTCACGATCAGCGGTGTCCACACGGCCACCATGGCCAGGGTGTTGACCAGGCAAAAATAGGCGAGGCCGAATTTCAGCACGGTGGGCGACAGCATTTCTGCCAGCACGGAGGTCTTCTGCTGCTGCGCGAGGTGTACGACGGCAGGCTTGTGCTCGGCCGCCAGCATGCGCGCCAGCACCTGCTGTTCCAGCTTGCCCAGCCAGTTCGCCTTGTTGGGCGAGTCGTCGAGGTAACCGTACACGGCCAGGCCCAGGAATACGGATGGCATGCCTTCGAGCAAGAACAACCATTGCCAGCCCTTCAGACCCCAGTGGCCGTCCAGCCCGAGGATCAGGCCCGACAGGGCCGAACCGATGGCGGCCGTGACGGGCATGGCGATCATGAACAGGGCGTTGGCGCGCGCCCGGTAGGCGCTGGGAAACCAGTACGTCAGGTACAGCAGCATGCCGGGCAGAAAGCCCGCCTCTGTCACGCCGACCAGGAAGCGCAGCGCATACAGGCTGGCCGGGCCGCTGGCGAACAGGGTCGCCGTCGAGGCCAGTCCCCAGGCGATCATCATGCTGCCGATCCACTTGCGCGCGCCGATGCGGGCCAGCACGATGTTGCTGGGGATGCTGCAGGCGATGTAGGCGATGTAAAACAGCGTGGTGGCAAAGCCGAACTGGGTGCCGGACAGGCCCAGGTCTTGCATCATGGTCAGGCCGGCGAAGCCGATGTTGATGCGATCTAGAAAGGAAAACACGAACAGCAGGAACAGAAATCCCAGCAAATGGCGCGATACCTTGCGCATCACCTGCTGTTCCAGTTGCTGGGCGGCCACGTCGGGAACGGGCGCAGTGGTGGCGATGGTCATGCTTGTCTCCAGAAGGTGTCGCCCTCCCCTTGTTGATTTTATTGGGTGAGAGCGGCCGGGTGATCCCGGCTTGAAACACAGTATGCAGACGGCGATGCCATCGACTGTCCCCATTTTGGGGACGTTTTGCGGCTAAAACAGTCAAGAAGGCGGAGCCATCCCTACGCCGAAGGGACTAGACGGGTGCTGGCGCCATGCACAGGGCGAACAACTGGCGCTGGCTGGAAATACCCAGGCGTTTATAGGCGCGTTTCTGGTACGTGATCACGCTGGACGGCTGCACGCCCATGATCTCGGCAATTTCCACGGCCGTCAGGCCTTCCAGCACGCAGCGCAGCACGTCCAGTTCGCGCTTGCTCAAGGCGGGGCAATGCTGGCGCAACCGAGCCAGCATCATCGGCGCGACGCCTTGCGTATTCTGGCCGTTCAGGCTGTAGTGATGCTTGACGGCATGGGCAAACAGCGGCGACAGGGTTTCGATGCCCGCCACTTCGCCGGGCTGGAACTGGCCCTGGCTGCTGTCGCGGTAGAAATTGACGGACAGCCAGATATCGCCGGCCGGCTGCAACAGCAGCGATAACCGGTCCGAGACATTCGGTTTTTGATAGCAGGCGGCGCGGTAGCCGGGATGGTCGATCTCATCGCTGGCCTGCTGGTGCAGCACGATGGCGGGATCGATTTTTCGCCCCGGCGCCGGCGCGATCACGCGCTGGTTGCCGTCGAGCGCGTAATAGTGGCGCGCGTAGCTGTCGGCAATATCTTGCAAGAAACGCCCGCCGCGCCGGTCGGCCACGGCCACCGTGCGCGGACGGTTGCCGAATTCATAGGCAAAGATCGTGCACTGGGCAATCGGCGCGACCGTGCTGACCATTTTCAGGATGGCCCCGGCGACGGCATTCACGTCGGCATGGCCGATGGCGGCCATCAGCTCCAGGGCACGCCCGAAGTCCAGCTGCCCTTCCGCCTGCCGCCGCTCAACGCGCCAGTAACGCATATCTGCTTCCTTACTGCCCGCGCTGCGGCAAGACCCATTCCGGCCGGATGTAGTGGCAGGTATAACCGTGCGGCAAGCGCTGCAGATAATCCTGGTGCTCCGCTTCCGCTTCCCAGAACGGGCCGGCCGGCGCCACTTCGGTCACCACCTTGCCTGGCCACAGGCCGGAGGCGTCGACGTCGCGGATGGTGTCTTCGGCCACCTTTTTTTGCTCGTCGCTGGTGTAAAAGATGGCCGAGCGGTAGCTGGTGCCGCGGTCATTGCCCTGGCGGTCCGGTGTGCTGGGGTCGTGGATCTGGAAGAACAATTCCAGGATCTTGCGGTAGCTGATGGTGTTCGGGTCGAAGATGATCTCGATCGCTTCCGCATGCGTGCCATGGTTGCGGTAGGTGGCGTTGGCCACGTCGCCGCCGCTGTAGCCCACGCGCGTGGCGAGCACGCCCGGATAGCGGCGCAGCAAGTCTTGCACGCCCCAGAAGCAGCCACCGGCCAGGATCGCGGTTTCCTTGTCTTGTGTCATGTTGTTCATTCCTTGATCTGAGAACCCTATCTTACCCTGTCACGGCATTTTCTTCAGCGCGCCAGCAAGCGCTTGAGCTGCGCAGCCTGGTAGGCGCCGATGGCGTCGTTGAACAGGCAGCGGATCAAGGGGTCATCGACGATGTCGGCCTCTTCCAGTCCGGCCCGCGTGGCCGCATCGAAAGGTCCATCGTTGATGCGCATGTACATCGAGGTCAGCGATTCACCGAGCGCCAGCGCGGCATGGCATTTCGCCAGCGGCACCTCGGTGGTCCAGCCCGGCGCCTCGCCCGTGTCCGGCACCAGGTCGATCAAATCGCCATGCGTGCGGTAATGCAGGACCGTGGCCGCGCCGTCATGGCCATACAGCGACAGGCGCCACAGGCGCGGGCTTTGGAAGTAACTGTCTTCGGGCAGCTCCATGTCGCGGTAGCGTTCGAGCAAGCCGTCCTGGCAAAAATCGAACACCAGCGCCGCATCGGCGTCGCTCAAGGACGCGAAACGGCGCGCGATGTCCGCCGTGGCGGGCGGCGGCGCATCGGGGCGGTAGTCGAAATCCACATCCTGCGGCCCCACGGGTATCACCCAGGGCAAGGGTTCGGCGCTGCTCACGCCGTGCGCGTCGAGCAGCACGGCCGTGGAAGGATCGAGGCGGAAGATGTGCGTCTCAGGTAGCGCAGCGCCGATTTCAGCGGCAAAGCGGCGGTAGGTAATCGGGAACATCGCGTGGTTGTACCAGGACCAGTCTTCCTGCACGAACTGGCAAGAGCTGGGCACGAGGTAACGGGGCGCCAGCGCGCGCAGCTGGGCAATCCAGTCGTCGGGAAGCTCGACTGGCCCCCGCACTGCCTGCGACGGCGCGATGACGGCGATCTCGCGCATGGTCTGGAATGGCCACAGCACCAGGTCCCAGGGCGCAAAAGCGGCCAGCTGCGCCAAGGTCTCGGGGCCGATCCAGGAATCGACGACGTTGAGCACATTCAGGCCGGCGGCGCGCACCTGGAACAGCGAGTCGACATCCTCGTCCAGCGCGCGGCGCGGGATCACCTCGATGGCGCCCACGCGCACGGGCACGTCGACGTGCAGCCGCTCGACGGACGTAAAACCCAGTGCACGGATCATCGCGAACAGTTCGTCGAAGACGCAGTACAGGTAGATGGGCGTGGCGCGGTCGAGCACATCGAGGCTGTCGAGCGAGCAGTGGTCGTCGTGGAAGTGCGAGATGAAGACGGCATCCCAGCGCAGCCGGCGCACGGCATCGAGGTCGAAGCGCACGGGAGGAAACGCGTGGCAGTTGCGGCTGAACGGATTTTCGACGATGGGGTCGAAGGCAATGGCCGTGCCTTCGCATTCGAAGACATAGCCGGCGTGCAGGATGCGGGAGATTTTCAGGGGCATGGGGAAGCTGTATAAACCCAACCGCATAGAACCCGGGGTCGGACCCTGAGGGTCCGACCCCAGACTTTGCTTTTGGGGTAAAAAAGAACGCGAACGGTGCGCCAGAGACAAGGCTCAATACGGATTATTCAGCACATCCATCGCGAAGTAAGTAAAAATCATGTCCGCGCCCGCGCGCTTGATGGCGCCCAGGGTTTCCTGCACCACGCGGCGCTCGTCGATGGCGCCCGCCTGCGCGGCGAACTTGATCATCGCGTATTCGCCGCTGACCTGGTAGGCGCCGATCGGCAGGCGCGTCACTTCGCGCAGGTCGCGGATGATGTCCAGGTAGGCACCGGCCGGTTTCACCATCAGCGCGTCGGCGCCTTCGGCTTCGTCGATCAGCGACTCGCGGATCGCTTCGCGGCGGTTCATCGGGTCCATCTGGTACGTCTTGCGGTCACCCTTCAGGGTACTGCCGGCCGCGTCGCGGAACGGGCCGTACAGGCCGGAGGCGAACTTGGTCGAATACGCCATCACGGGCGTGTCGTGAAAGCCGGCCGCATCTAACGCGCTGCGGATCGCCGCCACCTGGCCATCCATGGCGGCCGATGGGGCGATGATGTCGGCGCCCGCCTGGGCCGCGATGACGGCTTGCTTGCCCAGGTTCAGCACCGTGCTGTCGTTGTCGACCGTGTCGCCATGCAGGATGCCGCAATGGCCGTGGTCCGTGTATTCGCAGAAGCAGGTGTCGGACATGACCACCATTTCCGGCACGGCGTCCTTGATGATGCGCGACATGCGCGCCACCAGGCCGTCCGGGTTCAGGGTGTCCGTGCCGTGGCTGTCCTTGTGGTGCGAAATGCCGAAGGTCATGACGGAGCGCAGGCCGGCGCGCGCATAGCGTTCGACTTCCTGCGCCAGCTTCGCTTCGGGAATGCGCCGCACGCCAGGCATGGACTTGATGTCGATGAAATCGCTGGAACCCTCATCGACGAAGATCGGCAGGACCAAGTCGCGCGGATTGATCTCGGTCTCGCGGAACAGCTCGCGCAGTTGCGGGGTCGCGCGCAGGCGGCGCATGCGCGAAGTTGGGTAGTGTGCTGGCATGGGGTGACTGGCTTCAGGTTGAGAACGCCGATAAGTATACGCCGATCGCGCCGCTTGCGCCGGGCCGCGCGGCAAAAAAGCCGCGCAGGTCAAAAAATGCCGTCGGGTGCAACGAAGGGGCTTACCAGTTTGTAATGTACAGTTTAGCCGCGCTAGCGCAGCAGGCGCAGGCGCAAGCGCAAGCCCGGCGCCGCATCCTCGATCTCCAGGCTGCCGCCATGCAGGGCCGCGATGGCCGCCACGATGGACAGGCCCAGGCCATTGCCGGGCAAATGGCGGCTCTTGTCGAGCCGGTAAAAACGCTGCGTCAGCTTCGGCAGCTCGTCCCTGGGCACGCCCGGGCCGTTGTCGCGCACGGCCAGCCAGCTGCCCTGCTCATCGCTGCCGGCCGACACTTCCACCGTGGCGCCCGGACCCGCATATTTGATGGCGTTGTCGACCAGGCTGGCCAGCGCGCTGCCCAGCAGGTTACGGTCGCCGCGCGCCGGCACGCTGTCGCCAACCATCTGCACCAGCAGCACGCCCTGCTCGTCGGCCGTGGCCTCGTACATTTCCACGATGTCGGTGCCGATCCGCTGCAGGTCGATGTCGTCGAAATTCTCGGGACGCATGCCCGATTCGGCCGCCGCGATCTGCAGCAGCTTGTCGAACACGCGCGTCAGGTCGTCGATATCGTCGATGGCCGCCTGCGCCGCACTCGCGTAGCCGGCCACGCTCTGCTGCTGGCGCAAGGCGCCATCGAGCTTGTTGCGGATGCGGCCCAGCGGCGTGCGCAAGTCGTGCGCAATGGCGTTCGAGACGTGGCGCACGCCTTCCATCAGGTGTTCGATGCGGTCGAGCATGCGGTTGATGTCGCGGCTCAGCAAGCCGAATTCATCTTCGCTGGCGACGGGAATGCGCCGGCTCAGGTCGCCTGCCTCGATTTCCCCCGCCGTGCGGCGGATTTGCCCGATGCGCGCCTCAAGCTGGCGGCGGAACAGCCAGGCGCCCGCCACCACCAGCAAGATGGCCACCCCGCCGCCATAGGCCAGCGAGCGCAGCACCAGCGTGCGGATCGACTTGCCCTCTTCCATGTCGCGTCCGACGAACAGGCGCGCGCCGCCCGCCAGCTCGCGGATCAGCATGCGCGCGGGCACCCTGCGCCCTTCGCGCGTGACGTCGCGGTGCAGCAAGCGGCCCACGGGACTGGCCGTGTCGGGCCAGGATGACAGATTGCCCGCCACACGGCGCCCATCGGCGTCCACCAGTAAAAAAATCTCCGTGTCGCTGTCGGTGCGGTCGGTGAGCAGATGGGCGATTTCCGCCGTCGTGTGGCTGCTGCCCGCCTGCTGGTACAGCGCGGCGAGACGCTCCGAGAGCAGGGTCAGCTTGCGGTCCACGCTGCGATCGAGCACGCCGATGGTGCCGAAATAGAAGACGGCGCAGACGATGCTGATCGACACGACCACCAGCACGCCATAGCCGAGCGCCAGGCGGGCGGCAATGGAGCGGTGCCAGTTACGCACCATCGAGTACGCCCAAGGTGTAGCCGACGCCGCGCACCGTGTGGATCAGCGGCGGCGAAAACTCCTTGTCCACCTTGGTGCGCAAGCGGCTCACCTGCACATCGATGACGTTCGTCTGCGGGTCGAAATGGTAGTCCCACACGGCTTCGAGCAGCATGGCGCGCGTGACGGACTGGCCCTGGTGGCGCATCAGGTATTCCAGCAGGCGAAATTCGCGCGGCTGCAGGGCGATGTGCCGGTTGGCGCGCGTCACGCGCATGGTGCGCATGTCGAGCACCAGGTCGGCCACCTGCAGCTGCGTCGATTCGGGCACGGGCGCGGCGCGCCGCAGCAGCGCCTCGATGCGCGCCAGCAGTTCGGCGATGGCGAACGGCTTTGACAGGTAATCGTCGCCGCCGCTGCGCAAGCCGCGCACGCGCTCGTCGACGCTGGACAGGGCCGACAGCACCAGCACGGGCGTGTTGCGTCCCATGCCGCGCAGGCGCGCGACGATGGCCAGGCCGTCGATTTCGCCGGGCAGCAGGCGGTCGAGCACCAGCGCATCCCAGTCTTCGCCGCAGGCCAGGCGCATGCCGTCGATGCCATTGTCGCAGGCGGTGACGTCGTGGCCCGCCTCGCGCAGGCCGGCACAGATATAGCGGGAAGTTTCGGCTTCGTCTTCGATGACCAGGCAGCGCACGGGAGATTCCTTGTAAAGATCAGGCAGCAAACAGGCGCAGCATACGCCAGGCGCGCGCCACTTGCCAGCCCCGTCGCGTGCGGCAAACGATGACGGGGTCGGGTACAATACAGCCTCGACAATGTTTGGCCGCGCCCGCGCGCGCACGTACGCATGATTTTATCGGCGCCGCCCCGATTGCTGCGGCCTGCATCGACACCACCGCCACTAACGAACATCAGGCACGCCAGGCGCGCGCCACAGACAAATACAGCCATGAAATCGACCCACTCTCTCGCACTGGCGCTGGCCATGGCCGTCACCTGCGGCAGCGCCGCCGCCGCAGACGTAAAACAAACCATGCTGTTCGATGAAATTCCCATCGGCAGCTGGAGCACCTCCGCCGAATTGGGCGCCATCACCACCTCGGGCAATACGGTCGGCACCTCGGTGACGGGCAAGATCGACGCGCGCCAGGAACTCGATGACTGGAGCAACCAGTACATCTTCAGCGGCTACTTCAAGGAAGATGAAATCACCGATGACGATGGACAGAAGGTGCGCGAACGCTCGGCCGAACGCTTTTCCGCTTCCGCCAAGGCCGCCTACAAGCTGATGGCCGACCATGAAAAACTCTTCGTGCTGGCCTCGCACGTGAACGACAAGTTTGGCGCCTATACCAAGTACTCGACCCTGGCCGTCGGTCATGGCTCGCGCTGGTACCAGTCGAGCGACAAGAGCGTCGACGTGGAATTCGGTCCTGGCTATTTCAGCGGCACCAACGACACGGGCGAATCGGAGCACGGCCTGACGGTGCGCGGCGCGGCTGCCATGAAGTGGAAGATCAGCCAGTCGGCGATGTTTTCACAGACGCTCAGCGTCGAACGCGGTACCTCGAACACCCACTCGATCGCCGAAACGTCCCTCAGCACGAAGATCAACGGCACCATGCAGATGAAGGCCGCCTTCAGCGCCCGTAACGACACGCGCGTACCGGACGACAAGAAGAACACGGATACGCAAACCTCGCTGACCCTGGTCTATTCGTTCTGAGATGCCGGCCACGCTGATGCGGCGACTGCGCCTGGGCGCCCTGCTGTGCGCTGCGGCGCTGCTGAGCGGCTGCGCCGCCGTCACCGTCAGCGCGATCTCCCCGGCCGACTACCTGCAGCAGCGGCGCGGCGACATCCTCACCACGGGCAAACTCAGCGCCGCGGCCAGCGAAGTGCTGCGCATTATCGGCAGCGACATCGCCGCCTGCGAAGCCAATACGGGCAGCTGCCGCGCCGACCTGGCCCGCTCCGAGCTGCTCAGCGACGAGCAGCGCCTGGCGACGCTCTCCGAATTGTGGCTGGAAAGCGCCCTGGCGGAAGAAAAGCAAGGCGGCCACCCCAGTGCCGAATTGCTGGCCGCCTGGCTCGAATCGGCCCGCTACGCCTACGCCTACCTGTTCTACACGACGCGCACGCCGGGCCAGCGCGCCTTCGAGGAGCGCCAGACGCAAATCCGCGACTACTATAACTATGCCGTGCAAAAGGCCGTCGGCAACCTGTTCCGCCACCGTGGCGAATACCGCCCTGACGGCCATGTGATCCGCGTCGCCGGCTGGCAGATCGACAGCGAATTGTCGGCCCTGCGCCTGCCCGAAGACGGCACCCTGCCCGACGAACTGCTGCCGGCCACCTCGCTGTCGTTTTCCGGCCTGCGCAATGTGTACCGGCGCGACGGCTTCGGCGCCGACCTGGTCGCCGTCATGCCCAGGCCAGGCGCATCGCAAGGCGAGTATGTGCCCTACCAGGAAACCCGCTTCCCCGTCGTCACGGCGCTGATCCGCTTCAACGGCAACAGCCTGCAGGAAGTGCTGGCCACGCAGCAGTTGATGGTGATGCTGGTCGACCCGACGCGCAGCGACTCGACGCGCATGGCGGGCCAGGAATTGCCGGTGGCGGCCAACTTCACGGCCGGCTATGGCCTGTGGCTGGCCCGTTCCGGCTTCGGCGTGCAGGCGCTGCGCACCCTGTTCGGCCGCGCCGACGGCATTTCGCGCCCGCAGGTGCACCTGATGCAGCCGTACGACCCGAACAAGCGCACCATCGTCATGCTGCACGGCCTGGCCAGCAGTCCCGAAGCGTGGATCAATGTGGCGAATGAACTGATGGGCGACGAGCAGCTGCGGCGCCGCTACCAGATCTGGCAGGTGTACTACCCGAGCAATGCGCCGCTGGCGGCCAACAACGTGGCCATCCGCCAGGCGCTGGCCGCCACGCTGGCGCATTTCGACCCTTCGGCCAGGGCGATTGCTGCGAACGACATGGTCTTGATCGGCCACAGCATGGGCGGCGTGCTGGCGCGCCTGATGGTGTCGGACGCCAGCAACACCCTGCTCGACGCCATCACGGACGAATACCATTTGACGGGCAAGAAGGCGGAAAAAGTACGCGCCGGCCTGGCGCCCTACCTCAATTTCACGGCCATGCCGCAGGTCAACCGCGCCATCTTCATCGCCGCGCCGCACCGCGGCACCTCGTTCGCCAACCACAAGGTGGCGCGCTGGATCGCCAACCTCGTCACCCTGCCCATCAATATGCTCGAGCAGCTGTCGGACGCGGCCGGCAGCCTGGCGCAGCTCGACACGGGCAGCAGCGAGCCGCTGCGCATCCCCAACAGCATCGATAACCTCAGCGACAAGGACCCGTTCGTGCGCCTGGTGGCAGACCTGCCGATCAGCCCGAAAGTGCGCTACTACTCCATCATGGGCAACGACACGCCGGACCTGCCGCTGGCGGAATCGAGCGACGGCGTGGTGCCCTACGCCAGCGCCCACCTCGACGGCGCCCTGTCGGAAAAAGTCATTCCGTCGTGGCACAGCGTGCAGGAAAGCCCGCAGGCGATTCTGGAGATACGGCGCATTCTGCGTCTGCCGGACACTTTGCCTTAAGGCACTTGGCATGCTCCCCGCATGGCTGAACGCTGGATAAGAAAGTTGCGCCGCATGATAAAGTTGCGAAACATGAGAATCTTGTATATGATGTTCTTTACCACGCACCTGTAAAGGAATCATCATGACAGCGCATCTGCATCACGATACTCTGGCGCCCGACCGTCAGGCATTAACCGATAGCGACCTGCGGGTGGTAGAACAATTCTCGCAGCTCGTGACCGCACAGCTCGACATACTGGCGCAAGGGCCCGAGCGCCAGCGCCTGATCGACGTGGCCACGCGCGCACTCCATCAGGCGCGCGCCTCACTGGGCGCCGCGCCGTCAAGCATACCGCTGCAGCTTCCCGTGTCAAAACTCAAGGTATCCGATGTCATTGGACAAGGATGGGTTGAACTGTCGCAGGCGTCCCTGTATCGCGCAGTGGAAAGCAAGCGGTTTTATTGCGTGACGCCCAAGGGGCGCAGCATCGGCAAGGAGTTTCCGGCCTGGCAATTTGTCCAGCCGGTGCCGGAACTGATTGCGCCGGTGCTCGCCATTCTTGCCGACCAGCCGAGTAGTGAAATCCATGCCTTCTGGGTCAGCCGTGCCGATGAATTCAACGAATTGTCCCCGGCAGAAATGCTTGCAGGCAAATCGTTTGAAACGCGGGCCGAGGTGCACCCCAGCCAGCAGGCGCTGCTGGATTTGCCTGCAAACGAGAGATTGCGCAAGGTGCTGGCGGCGGCGAAGTGGCAGCATAGGGGAATGGCTGACATCGTAGGTTAACATGCAACACGGACATGCAACGTCCCCCGTCCCGCCGCACATGGCTACGCGCCTGCCGGCACTGACATCGCTGCGCGCTGAATTATTGCGCAATCTTGCCACCCATCAAGCAGACCAGCCCCTGGTACGCGCAGCGTGGAACGCGGCATCCATCTGGCCGGCGAAGGTCGAACGCACGTATCGCTTCGGTCCGCCTGCCGAACTGGCCAACGCCAACGGCTTCCCCTATCACTGGGTATATATCGCAGAAGATACCTGCACGGCTGCCTGGGAAGCCCAGCTTTGCCAAAACGACGTCACGCGCCCGGGCACCTTTTATATTGCGCATGGCGCGCAACAAGCGCTGATCGCCACCTTGTCATTCGCCGCCCCTCTGAACTTGCTCGACCTGACAGGGCTGGCCGCCAGCCGGCTGGGTATTTATGATCAACTGCGCAGCCCCGATCACGGCTGGTGCCAATGGCTGGGCTGGCAGCTGGACCAGATCATCGCGCAGGAAAATAGTCCGATTCACGGCTTCATGTACCCGTCGCGCCGTCAGCCCGGCAAACTGGCCTATGCGATATCCTCGCGCCATATGGCGGCATTGGGCACAAGCATGGCGTGCTCACAACTGCCATTCGGCGACACGGAGGCATACTTACGCTTCCTGTGCGATCACCTGCGCGTGGACCCACCCTGACCTGATACTCCCCTATACCGGCTCGCGCCACTTGTCCTTGATCTCCAGCATGGCTGGCAGCTGTTCGATGAACAGCGCCAGCAGGGTCGGATCGAAGTGCGTGCCGCTGTCGCGCTGCATGGTGGCGATGGCTTCTTCGACCGTCCAGGCGCGCTTGTAGGGGCGCTCGCTGGTGAGCGCGTCGAAGACGTCGGCGATGGCGACGATGCGGCCTTCGTGGGGGATTTCTTCGCCTTGCAAGCCTTGCGGATAGCCGCTGCCATCCCATTTCTCGTGGTGCGTCAGGGCGATGATGCGCGCCATTTTCAGCAGGCCGCCCGCGTGCTCGCCGATGATGGCCGCGCCGATTTCCGCGTGGCGGCGCATGACGCTCCATTCGTCCGCATCGAGCTTGCCCGGCTTTTGCAAGATGGCGTCGGGGATGCCGATCTTGCCCACGTCGTGCATGGGGGCGGCATTCAATAAATCTTCCGCCCTGCCCGCGCTGTAGCCGGCCGCCAGCGCCAGCTGGCGCGCGTAATAGCTCATGCGGATGACGTGCATGCCCGTCTCGTTATCCTTGTATTCGGCCGCCTGGCCCAGGGTCTGGATCACCTGCAGGCGCGAGCGGCGCAGTTCCTCGGCGTCGACCAGCGACAAATGCGTGCGCACGCGGGCGCGCACGATGGGCGGGCTGACGGGCTTGGTGATGTAGTCGACGGCGCCGGCGTCAAAGCCGTCCGCCTCGTCCTTCACGTCGCACAGGGCCGTCACAAAAATGACGGGGATGGACGCGGTGACCGGCATGGCTTTGAGCTGGCGGCACACTTCATAGCCCGTCATGGCGGGCATCATGATGTCGAGCAGGATCAGTTCGACGGGATTGTTTTGCGCCAGTTCCAGCGCCTTCTCGCCATCCTTCGCATACAGCAGGCGGTAATCATCCTGCAAAATTTGCCGCAGCACCTGCAGATTCGTCGCTTCGTCGTCCACCAGCAGCAGGATCGGTTTGTCTTCGTGTAAGGTCATCGTTGGCCCAATATCAGGAAAGGTCCGCCGGCGCGGGAGCTTCCAGCCACGCCAGCAGCTGGCGCAGCACGTCTGCGGCGCGCGCAAATTCAAAATCGTCGATGGCGCTGGCCAGCGCCTGCAGGCGCTGCTGCTGGCCGTGCGGCGCCAGCATGGCGGCGATCCGCGCCATCAGGGCATCGTCCAGCTGTCCGCCTTCCAGGCTGGCGATGGCTTGCCGCAGCAAGGCACCTGCGGCGGATGCATCGAGCGGCGCGCTGGCGGCCGGCGCAGCATCGACCGGCGCCCCTTCGTCCAGCTCCAGCTCGCCGGCGAGCGCCATGAAGGCGGCGGCCAGCTGTACCAGCAATTCGGTGGCCGCCAACTGGCGCGCGATGGCTTGCTCGATGCGTCCCAGCAGGCTTTCGACCTGCACCAGGCACAGGTTGCCCGCAGCGCCCTTGATACGGTGCAGCAAATGGCCCGCCACGCTGCCATCGCCACGTTCCAGCTCCGCCGCCAGCATGGCGGCGCAATCGCCATTGGCCTGTACGAAACGCGCGATGGCCCGCTGCAAGGTCTCGCGGCCACCCCACAGGGCGATGCCGCGCTGCCAGTCCACCTGGCCTGCGGCCGCACGCGCCGCCGAGCCGGCCGCCGGCGGCGGCATGGCCACGGCGATATCGAGCAGGCGGGCGATTTCCGCCGTCAGCTTGTGCATTTCCAGCGGCTTCGAGGCAAAACCGTTCATGCCCGCCGTCTGCGCGGCGCGCCGGTCCTGTTCCAGCACGCTGGCCGTCAGGGCGATGATGGGCGTCGCCTTGAGGCCCTGTTCGCGCTCGTGCACGCGGATCAGGCGCGTCGCTTCCAGGCCATCCATGCGCGGCATCTGCACGTCCATCAGGACGATGTCGAAGCTGCCACGGCTGAACTCCCGCACGGCGCTCTCGCCATCGCTGGCGGCGATCACCTGGTGGCCGGCCGCGCCCAGACTGATCAGCAGCAGCTCCACGTTCTGCGGCACGTCGTCGGCCACCAGGATGCGCAGCGGCGGCAAGGCCACCACGGGTTGTTCGCTGCGGCGCGCCACGGCCTTGCCCGGCGCCAGCGGCAGCAATACATGGAACACGCTGCCCACGCCCAGGGTGCTTTCCACCGTGATGGTGCCACCCATCAGTTCGACCAGCTGCAGCGAAATCGTCGTGCCCAGGCCCGTGCCGCCGAAGCGGCGGCTCATGGAAGAATCGGCTTGCGTAAACGGCGCGAAGATTTTGTCCAGGCGGTCGGCGGGGATGCCGATGCCCGTGTCGTGCACGGCGATATGCACCTGCTCGCCCTGCATGGCGACGGCCACGCGCACGTGGCCCACTTCCGTGAACTTGACGGCGTTGCCGATCAAATTCGTCAGCACCTGCTGCAGCCGGCGCGCGTCGCCCAGGAAGAACTGGCCCATGCCCGGATCGATGTCCACATGCAGCACCAGGTCGCGCGCCTGCGCCGTGATGCGCAGGGAGGCCGCCACGTGGTCGACCAGGTCCGGCAGCGAAAAGTCCACCAGTTCCAGCTCGGTGGCGCCTTTTTCCAGCTTGGCCGTGTCGAGGATGTCGTTGAGCAGCTCAAGCAGCGAACGGGCGGACTGGCGCACCGTGCCCAGGTGGCGGCGCTGCAGGCTGTCCAGGGCGGTACCCAGCAGCACTTCCGTGAAGCCGATGATGGCATTCATCGGCGTGCGGATTTCATGGCTCATGTTGGCCAGGAAGCTGGTTTTCGATTCGGCGGCCAGCTCGGCGCGGTCTTTTGCCGCGCGCAGGTTTTCCTGCATGGCGCGCCGCTCGCTCACGTCGGTGGCCAGCTTGACCACCTTGAACGGCTTGCCATCCGTGTTGAAGATCGGGTTGTACGAGGCCTGTATCCACACTTCCCGGCCATCCTTGTCGATGCGCTTGTACTCGCCCGTATTGAATTCGCCCTGCGCCAGCTGCTGCCAGAATGCGATGTAGTCGGGCGAAGTGACGTACGCCGGTTCGCAGAAGATGCTGTGGTGCAGACCCAGCACGTCATCGAGCTGGTAGCCGAGCAGGTCGAGGAAGTTCTGGTTGACCGCCAGGATGCGCCCCTGCAGGTCGAACTCGATGACGGCCATCGCGCGTGAGATGGCCGTCACCTTGCCTTCGTATTCGGCGTTGCGCAATTCGCTTTCCGTGATGTCGAGGATGACGCCGTCGATCCAGCGCACCACGCCGTCGTTGTCAAGCACGGGGCCGCTGCTTTCGCGCACCCAGCGCTCGCGCCCGTCGCGGTGGATCAGGCGGTAGACGTTCTCGAAATCGCGCTTCTCGCCGGCCGCCTGCACGCAGGTGTCGTTGACGCGCTGGCGGTCGTCCGGATGCACGAGTTCGAACAGCCTGACCCGCCCTTCGATGAAGTCCTGCGGCATCCAGCCTGTCAGGTTGAAGACGGCATCGCTGATGAAAATCATCTTCCATTCGGGCGCGAAGCTGCAGTGGAAGGACACGCCGGGGATATTGCGGATCAGGGTGCGGTACTGGCGCTCGCTGTCCTTCAGCGCCTGCTCCATGCTGCGCGACGAGCGCATGTCCGTGACAAACGCCACGAACAGGGGCTGGCCCGGCGTGTCGATCTTGCCGATGGCCACGCGCATGGGCAGCACGGCGCCATCCTTGTGGCGGCCATCGAGTTCGCGTCCGCTGTCGAGGATGCGCGAGGCGCCCGTTTCCAGGTAGTCGCGCAAATAGCCTTCGTACGCGGCCGCATCGGCTGCTTGCAGCAGCACGCTGGCGTCGCGCCCCACGATTTGTGCTTCGGACCAGCCAAACAGGTTTTGCGCGGCGGGATTGAAGGAACGCACCTTGCCCTGGCCATCGATGGTGATCAGGCCATCGGCGGCCGTGTCGACGATGGCGCGCAGGCGCGACTCGCCGGCGCTGGCATGGCGCAGCAACTGGCGGTAGCGCAGCAAGCCGTTCGCGGCGACCACGAAGACGGTCAGGGTGACGGTGATCAGGGCCACGGCCAGGGCCACGAACGAGGCTTGCACCACAATCGTGTTCTCGCCTGCCGTGGGCGTGCCGGAAAAGCGCGCCGCCAGCATGCCCGTGTAATGCATGCCGGAAATGGCCAGGCCCATCACGACACTGCTGACCAGCAGCGCCGTCAGCGCACTGAGGCGCTGGCACATGGCGCTCAGGCCGAAGCGTATCCACAGCGCCAGCATGGCCATGGTGACGGCCACCAGCAGCGACAGCGCAAACAGCCACGGCTCGTAGTGCAGGGTCAGCGACGTTTGCATGGCGGCCATGCCGCTGTAATGCATGGAGCCGATGCCCACGCCCACCAGCACGCCGCCCACCACCAGCTGGCGCCAGCTGATGCGCGGACGCGCCAGCAGGTTCAGCGCCACCCATGACGCGGCCACGCCAGGCAGCATCGACAGCAGGGTCAGCCCCGGTTCGAAGGACACGCGCGTGCAGATGTCGAAAGCCAGCATGCCGATGAAGTGCATCGACCAGATGCCGCCACCGAGCGCGATGGCGCCCGTGATGATGGCCGTCTGGCGCTGGAAGCCGCGCTCGCTGCTGCGCGCCATGCCGGCGATCTGCAGGGCCATGAACGAGGCAAAGATGGCGATGCCGATGGAAAACAGCACCAGCCAGGCATCATGCGTGCCGTAGATATACGGCACGGTATCGGTCGAAAAGGCAAAGATGGAACTGAGCATACTGTCGTGAACTACATAGAGTGAAACGTGACGTCGCAAAACATGACAGCGCACCGCGCGCCGGTGCCAGGCCTTTTAGCAAAGCGGCAACACAGCGAAAATGACAACGGCAGCAATCGACCAGGGCAAGGCTCGGTCATCACGCCCGCGCCTGCCGCGCGGGGGAAAGGTGCCCGTTCAGAGAGAACAAGCGAAATACGTACGAACTCTGGCGCGGATAGCTGGCCGCCAGCGTGACGATGATTTTTTAAAGAGCCATGAGTATAGTTGCTTTGCGAACATATTCATAGGACTTCAACAATGTGATGGCAAGAAAGGCAATGTTCTGCAGCCCTGGTGCGACAGCGGCCCGCCGCTCAGGCGTTCGATGCCAGCATGCTGCGGAACCACGCCAATTGCTCGCGCGTCAGGTAGTTGGCGCCATCGCCATGCAGGATAACGATCTCGATCTCGGGCGGAATCGACGCAATCAGCTGCGCCCCCGTGACGGGAACCTTGGGAAACGCGATGCCGGCCAGGAAAGCCGGGTCTTCCGCCACCGTCACGCACTGGCGCTCCGGGTTCGGCGACGGCACGAGGAACAGGTCGATCTGCTCGCTTTGTCCGCCGATGACGACGTGCAATTGCGCGGCCAGCAGTTCGGGCAGGATCAGCTCGATGTTATTCTCGTTGCGCGATTGCTGGAAAGCGCTTTTCAGGGGCGTCAGGACTGGCGTGGCGGACATGGGAACAGTGTGAAAGTGAAGACGGCGGCAGTGTAGCAGAGGCGCCCGCACGGGCGCGCTCCGCTGGCGCAGCGGCTACAGCTTGTAGTTCAGGGACAGCAGCACGCTGCGCGGCGCGCCGTAGCGTTCCAGCCCGCCCGACCAGGCATAGCCAAGGCCCTGGTAGTAGCGACGATCGAGCACGTTGTCGACACTCACGCGCAGCTGTACCTGCTCGCTGAGGCGGTAGCCGGCCGTCAGGCCGACGATGGCGTAGCCGCCCTGCTGCGTCAGGTAAGCCGTGTCGCGGCGGTCGATCTTGTCCTGGGCGTAGACGGAGGCGCCGAGGTTCCATTTTGCCAGGCTGCCGCTCAGCTGCACCGTCGTGTACAGCTTGAACAATTGCTTCGGCTCATCGGTGGCGATGCGCTGGCCGATATTCGCCGCCACGCTGTCTTTCGTGTACTTGGCCAGCACATAGGTGTAGCCGCCCGCGATCTGCCAGCCCGGCAGAGGCGAGCCCGACAACTGCAAGTCGACGCCTTCGCTTTTGACCTGCCCGGCCGCGCGGGCGCAATAGATGGCGCCACCCGTGGGGCAATTGACTTCATCGGCCATGGCGCGGTTATTCTGCTTGATGCGGAACAGGGCGCCGCTGGCATTGAGCCTGCCGCCGAAATATTCTCCCTTGACGCCCGCTTCCAGGTTGGTGCCGCTCAACGGCGGCAAGCTATTGCCCTGTACATCGAGCACGCTTTGCGGCTGGAAGATTTGCGTGCCGCTCGCATACACGGAATGGTGCGCGTCCAGGTCGTAGACCAGACCCGCGTACGGCGTAAACTTCGCGTTTTCCGTCAGGTCGCGGCGCCACGTCGGCTTGCTGGCATACCAGCCCGTGACATCCTGCGCATACCAGCCGAAGCGCCCGCCCAGCACCAGGCGCAGCGGATCGGCCAGGCTGAAGTTGCCGGCCGCATAAATGCCTTTCTCGTCCGTCTTGCGGCCCCAGTTGTACGGCTCGAACGGCGCGCCGTTCATTCGGTAAGCGCGCGGATTCCACTGGCGCAGATCGAACACGCGCTTTTCCGCGCCTTCCCAGCTCTGGCCCGCGTCCGAATCGTCATGGCGGTAGCTGGCGCCGACGATGACGTCATGCTGGCGGCCGAACCAGGTGACGGGGCCGCTCAAGCGCCAGTCGGCCACCACTTGTTGCGTGTTGTACTTCCAGCCCGTTTCCGACTGTTCCAGCAAATACGTTTCGCCAGCGACACGGCTGTTGGTGGTATTGCGCGTGCTCGACGAGGCATCGATGTGCGTGATGGCAAAGCGGCTGCGCCAGCCCTGCTCCAGCTTGGTTTCCAGGTCGGCGAAGACGACGTTGTTGTCGCGTTTCTGGAACGAGTCGGCATTGTTCAGGAAAGTCGAGCGGGGCAAGTCCATGTGGCGGCCGTCGGGCAAGGTCGGCAAGCCGACGAACACGCCGTCGGTGCGGCTGTGCTGGCGCGAGAAGCCGATGCCGGCCGTGGTCGACGGCGTCAGATCCGCCTCGATGATCGCATACACGGTGCCATTGGTATTGTTGACCACGTCGACAAAGCTGTCGCTGTCGCGCCAGCTGGCCGCCACGCGCCCGCGCAGGCTGCCCGAGTCGTTCAGGGCATTGCTGGCATCGACCGTCATTTGCCGGTCCTTCCAGCTGCCCAGGTGAGCGGACGCATTGAGCAAGGGCGTGGCCGTGGGGCGCTTGCGTATCATGTTGATGCTGCCCGACGGCGCGCCCGCCCCTTCCATCAGCCCGGTGGCGCCGCGCACCACTTCCACGCGGTCGTACATCAGCATGTCGGCCGAGACGTTGCGCTCATTGAAACCCGTGACATCGAGCGGCAAGCCATCGACATTCACGTGGCTCAAGGCAAAACCGCGCGCGAAATACGTGGTTTCCTGGTCGGACACGCCCTGCGTCTTGCCATACAGGCCGGGCGTGGCGCGCGCCACGTCCTGCAAGGTGGTCAAATCGAAATCTTCCATTTGCTGGCGCGAAATCACGCTGACCGTTTGCGGCGTGTGGCGCTGCGACAGGTTCAAGCCCGTGGCCGTCGACATATTCCGCGATGTATACAGCCCCGTGCCTTCCGTGCCACGGTCTGCCTCGGCGCTGACGACCACGGCGGGCATGCTGTCCAGACCGCCATCGGCCGTACTGCTACTGATTTTACGCAACAGGTAATTGCCATTGCCATTTGCAAGCACTTCGAGTCCGCTGCCCTGCAGCAGTTTTTGCAGGCCGGCGGAGACGCCATGGCGGCCCTGCAAGCCCGGCGTCGCCAGGCCGTCGAGCACTACGCCCTGCATGGACAGGTTGATCCCGGCGGCGATGGCAAACGTGGACAGCGCATCGCGCAGGCTGCCGGCGGGAATGCTGTAATCGCGCGGGCTGGCGGCCGGGCTGGACTCGGCCGCCAGTGCTGCCTGTGGCAAACCGGTGCCGGCCGCGCCCACGGCGAGGAGCAGGACCAGCGCGGCGCGCACGGCGCCGGTGATGGGATGGAGCGTCATGCGTGCTGTTGTCAAACTGCGGTGCTGCAAAGCCATGTGGACCCTTTCGATGGTTCGGATTGTTCGTTCTCTACCTTGTATGACGAAGCAATCCGCAAAAAGGGACAGGAAAAATGTAAATAGTGGCGCTTGATCTCAAGCCGCCTCGACACTGATCCAGTAGCGCGTGCGGCGCACCAGCCGGATCGGCAAGGAATGTTGCAGCAAGAGCAGGATGTTGTCCGGGTCGTTCAGCTGGAAAATGCCGTCCACGGGCATGGCGGCCAGCGCCGGATCGCAGCGCAGCACGCCGTCGCGATAGCGCGCCACCTGGGCCAGCACCTCGCCCAGCGGCATGCGCTCGGCGATCAGCACGCCCTGCAGCCAGCCGGCAGCGTGCGGCGTCAGCGGCGACAGCGAGGAAACGGCACGCGCATCGAAACTACCTTGCCGGCCCGCATTGACCCTGCGCAAGGCCTCGGGCGCTTGCGCCGGTCGGATCTCGACGGCGCCTTCGCTGACAGCCACCTGCGTGCGCGGCGCCAGCACGCTGGCGCCCTGGCGCACGCTGAAGCGCGTCCCCAGCGCGCGCACGGCGCCATTGCTGCTGCGCACGAGGAACGGGCGCGCGGGCACCGCCCTGTCATGCGCGGTGGCGACGTGGATTTCTCCGGCATGCAGCACGACCAGCCGCGCCGCGTCGTCAAAGCGCACGTCGATGGCCGTTTCCGTATTGAGCACCAGTTGCGTGCCATCCGGCAAGGTCATGTGGCGGATTTCGCCCCTGGCCGTGCGAATGCCGGCGCGCCAACCCTGCCATGGCGCCGACCGGCTGGCCAGCCACAGCGCCGGCCCGGCCGCGATCAGCCCGGCCAGACCGTAGAGCACGGCACGCCGCTGCGGCGACGGCGGCGCTGCGTCGGCCGTCTGGCGCAGCGCGGGCGGCACGCTGGCCAGGGTGCCGCACACCAGCTCGGCTCGCTGCCAGGCCGCTGCATGCGCGGGATCGCTGGCGCGCCAGGACTGGAACGCTAGCTGCTCATCCGGACTCAAGGCGCCTGCGTGCAGGCGCACCAGCCATTGCGCCGCCGCGCGGGCGGCGCGCGGATCGATGGCGCTCACAGGATCAGCAGGATGCAGCGTTCGAACGCCTGCACCATGTAGCGCTTGATGCTGCGCTCGCTCACGGCCAGGCGCCGCGCGATTTCCCCGTAAGCGAGGCCATCGACATGCGCCAGCAGGAAGGCGTTGCGTACCAGCGGCGGCAAGCCGTCGAGCATGGCATCGATGCGCTGCAAGGCCTCCAGTACCAGCAAGCGCTCTTCAGGAGACTGCATCAGCAGATCGGGCTGCTGCGCCAGGGTTTCCAGCCACGCCTGCTCCAGCGACAGGCGCCGGTAATGGTCGATCAGCAAGCGCTGCGCCACGGTGGTCAGGTAGGCGCGCGGTTCGCGCAAGGTCTGCCGGCCTTCCGGCGGCGCCGTCAGCAGGCGCAGGAAAGTGTCCTGCGCCAGGTCGGCCGCATGGTCGGCGCACTGCAGCTTGGCGCGCAGCCAGCGCATCAGCCAGCCGTGGTGGTGGCTGTAAATGCCGGCTATCGACTCGCTGGACTGCGCAATGTTCACTGGGGACTCCGATACGCGCAAGGCAAGGCGCGGCTAATTGATAATAATTCTCATTATCACAAATCATTGCCGTTGGCGTCAATGCCGGCGCCCGCCCATCGCTGGAAACTGTTGTTTCAGTGTAGCTGCGCTCTTCTAGCGGTCCAGATATAAGCTCTTCATCACCATGCCGCCGCGCATTTTCTTTGCGCCCGGCGCCAACCCCGCCGGACAGGCTCCCTGGTGCACGGCCGCCAGTTCCGTGCGCTGCACCTCGGTCTTGCCGTTCAGTTCCATCGTGGTATCGGCGGTCAGCGTATACGCCTTGGCCAGGTCGCCCTTGAAACTGCCCGCGAGCTTGGCGCCAGGACAGCTGGACTGGAATATATAGCTGTCGCCCTGGCGGCTTTGCGACGCGATCTGGCATTCCTGCTCGAAATCGGACCACAGGTCGTCGTCGATCAGGCGGTCGCGCGCGTGGTCGACGCAGATTTCCCAAGAAAATGGCGAAGTGGCGGGCGTCACCTTCCACAGCCCAGTGGCACGCTGCAGGCGCTGCGCCGGCTCGGCCGCCGAAGCGAACGTGGCTGCGCACATGGGAAGAATAGTCATCAGGAACAAGGTCGCGCTGCGCTTCATGGGCATACTCTTTCAGCTAAAAACTTGAATATAGCAAAGAGGAATGCCTACAGGCCACACGCTTAGCCGTGCATCCTGGGCCTGGCGGCCAGCACGAAGGGAATGGCTAACGGCCCCAGAAACACCACCAGGACAGCACGGATGGCCGTTATTCGTAAGGAGCGGCGTTTGGCAATGAAGAGGCAGGCGAAGGCCGACAGCGACCAAATCAAGGCAGGCAGGTATTCGGTCATCATGTACTCCGGATGCGCCTTGGCAGGCAGGGAAACCATGCTGACACGGAAATGCGGCCACCGCAATGGCAGATTGGGCGTCTGCCATTGCAGTGCGTGGCCAACAGCCCTCTTTCAGCCATTCTTAAGGCTGCAGGCGGCTGTCGGCCAGTGATGAGGCCAGCAATGTGACCAGTAATGTGGCCAGAAATACGGTCAGTGCTGGCCGATCTTCATGATTTTCAGCGCATTCGTGCCACCCACTTTGCCCATCGGCTCGCCCCAGGTCAGTACGACCGTGTCGCCCTTGGTCACGACCTTATGTTCCAGCAGCAAGTCTTCCGCTTGCTGCAAGACCTTGTCGCGGTCCGTGCCGGAGGTCAATTCCAGGGTGCTGACGTTGCGGTACAGAGCCAGCTTGCGGCGCGTGCCCACGCTCGGGGTCAGCGCGACGATGGGGATGTCGATGTTGCAACGGCTCATCCACAAGGCCGTGGAACCCGATTCCGTCAGGGTGGCGATGGCTTTCACGCGCAGGTGATGGGCCGTAAACAGGGCGCCATAGGCGATCGACTGGTCGATGCGCGAGAACGTGGCGTTGAGGAAATCGGCGTCCAGCTTGCAGGTATCCCATTTTTCCGCGTCCAGGCAGATGGCGGCCATCGCTTCCACCGTCTCGATCGGGTAGCGGCCCGAGGCCGTTTCCGCCGACGTCATGACGGCGTCCGTGCCATCGAGCACGGCATTGGCCACGTCGGACACTTCCGCGCGCGTCGGCACGGCGTTGACGATCATCGATTCCATCATCTGCGTGGCTGTAATGGCCAGTTTATTCGACGCGCGCGCCATCTTGATCATGCGCTTTTGCAGGGCCGGCACGGCCGCATTGCCCACTTCGACCGCCAGGTCGCCACGCGCCACCATGATGCCGTCGGAAGCGTCGAGAATCTCTTGCAGCGCGGGAATGGCTTCCGCCCGTTCAATCTTGGCGATCATCATCGGCTTGTGGTCCCATGCTTCACCGGCGATATTGGCCAGCTGGCGCGCCATGACCATGTCGGTGGCGTTTTTCGGGAACGATACGGCCACGTAATCAGCCTGGAAACTCATCGCCGTCTTGACGTCTTCCATGTCTTTCGCCGTCAGCGCCGGCGCGGACAGGCCGCCGCCCTGGCGGTTGATGCCCTTGTTATTCGACAGTTCGCCGCCGATTTTCACGGTCGTGTGGATTTCGCTGCCGACGACTTTGTCGACCGTCAGCACGATGAGGCCGTCGTTCAGCAGCAGCACGTCGGCGGTGCGCAAGTCGCGCGGCAATTCCTTGTAGTCGAGGCCGCAGCGTTCGATGTTGCCCAGTTCACCGTTTTCGCCCCATTTCGCGTCAAGGATGAACTTCATGCCGTTTTCCAGGAAAATCTTGCCTTCTTCGAACTTGCCGACGCGAATCTTCGGGCCTTGCAAGTCGGCCATGATGGCCACTTCGCGGCCGCACAGGGCCGCCGCTTCGCGCACCATGCGGGCGCGGTCGATATGGTCTTGCGCCTTGCCATGCGAAAAGTTCAGGCGCACGACGTCGACGCCGGCCTTGAACATGCGGACCAGGGTATCGATATCGTTCGAAGCGGGGCCGATGGTGGAAACGATCTTGGTGGCGCGTTGCTGTACTTGCATGGTCATGGTGTGCTGCTTTCTATAATGAGTTGCTACAAGGGCCAGCCTTGTGGGCCGGCCGTCCTGGTGCGCTGGATCAGCGGTGGTTCTTGTTACTTGGCCGCCATCAGGGCGACCGTGGTGTCGAGCATGCGGTTCGAGAAGCCCCATTCGTTGTCATACCACGACGACACTTTCACGAGGCGACCCGACACCTTGGTCAGGGTCGAATCGAAGTTCGACGAGGCCGGGTTGTGGTTGAAATCGATGGAAACGAGCGGCTCCGTCTGGTACGTCAAAATACCCTTCAGCGCGCCTTCCGACGCCGTTTTCAGCAAGGCGTTGACTTCTTCGACCGTGGTATCGCGCTTGGCGATGAAAGACAGGTCAACCAGGGAAACGTTGATCGTCGGCACGCGGATGGCGAAACCATCGAGCTTGCCGTTCAATTCAGGCAAGACCAGGCCGACGGCGGCCGCCGCACCCGTCTTGGTGGGGATCATCGAATGCGTGGCCGAGCGGGCGCGGCGCAAGTCTTCATGCATCACGTCGGACAGTACCTGGTCGTTCGTGTAGGCGTGCACGGTGGTCATCAGGCCCGATTCGATGCCGATGGCGTCGTTAAGCGGTTTGACCAGTGGCGCGAGGCAATTCGTCGTGCACGAAGCATTCGAGATGACCGTATCCGATGCCTTCAGCACATGCTGGTTGACGCCAAACACGATAGTGGCGTCCACATCCTTGCCGCCCGGCGCGGAAATGATGACTTTCTTTGCCCCGCCCTTCAGGTGGGCCGAGGCTTTTTCCTTGGTGGTGAAGAAACCCGTGCATTCGAGCACGACGTCGACACCGAGTTCGCCCCACGGGATCAGGGCCGGGTCGCGCTGCGCGAAGACGCGGATGCGGTCGCCGTTGACGAGCATATTCTCGCCATCGATGGTGACGACGCCGGGAAACTTGCCGTGCACCGTGTCGTAGCGCGTCAAATGCGCATTCGACTTGGCATCGCCCAGGTCGTTGATGGCGACGATCTCGATATCCTGCTGCTTGCCGCCTTCATAGAACGCGCGCAAGACATTGCGGCCGATGCGGCCATAGCCATTGATGGCAACTTTGATGGTCATGCTGTCTCCTTGATGTTTTACTTGAAACCAACCCAGGTGCCAAAACCGGGGTCGGACCTTAAGGTCCGACCCCAGCATTTGCCATTGGGTTAAAAAGAATCAACCACTATTCCGCAACCCCGCCGCAATCCCGTTAATCGACAAATGAATGCCCGTGCGCGCCGCCGCATCCTGCTTGCCTTCGCGGAAGCGTTTCAACAGCTCCACCTGCACGTGGTTGAGCGGGTCGATATACGGGAAACGGTTGCGTATCGAACGCTGCATCAGCGGATTGGCTTGCTGCAACTCTGCCTGGCCCGTGATCAGTTTCAAGGCGTCCAGCGTGGCCGCGTATTCGGCGCGGATGCGCGTAAAGATAGCCTCGCGCAAGGCCTTGTCCTTGACCAGTTCCGCATACTTGCCAGCAATGGCGATATCGCTCTTGGCCAGGACCATATCCATGTTCGACAGCAAGGACGTGAAGAAGGGCCAATCCGTGTACATGCCGCGCAGCACGTCGGCGCCATCGGCCGGATGGGCGGCCAGGTAGGCTTGCACGGCGGAACCGAAACCGAACCAGCCCGGCAACATCAAGCGGCATTGCGCCCAACTCAAGACCCAGGGAATCGCGCGCAAATCCTCGATCGAGGTCGATTTCTTGCGCGAGGCGGGACGGCTGCCGATGTTCAGCGCGGCAATTTCCGCAATCACCGTCGATTCCCAGAAGTACTGTTCGAAGCCGTCCGTGCCGTACACCAGGTCGCGGTAAGCGTTCAGGGCCGTGCCAGACAATTCTTCCATGGCGGCCAGATGGCCCGCGCCGGCCGAAGCCTTCGGTTGCAGCTGCGCCTGCGGCAGCAGGGTCGACTGGATGGTGGCGGCCACCAGCACTTCCAGGTTGCGGCGACCCACTTCCGGGTTCGCATACTTGGCCGTGATGACTTCGCCCTGCTCCGTCAGGCGGATCTGTCCCTGCACGGCGCCGGCTGGCTGGGCCAGGATGGCTTCGTAGCTGGGGCCGCCGCCACGTCCGACGGAACCGCCGCGGCCGTGGAACAGACGCAGCTTGATCTGGTATTGCTTGAAGACCGTCACCAGTTCGATCTCGGCCTTGTAGAGTTCCCAGCCCGAGGTCAAGAAGCCGCCGTCCTTGTTGCTGTCCGAATAGCCGAGCATGACTTCCTGCTGGTCCGCGCGCGACGCCAGCAAGCCCCGGTAAAACGGCAAACCGAAGGCGCGTGCCATGATGGCGGGGCCGGCGCGCAAGTCGGCTATGGTTTCGAACAGGGGAATGATGTTGACGTCCACTTCGCGGCTATCCTGGCGCAGCAAACCCACTTCTTTCAGCAGCAAGGCCACTTCCAGCAAGTCCGAGACGCTGGCCGCCTTCGAGATGATGCAGTTCGGTACTGATTCGCGGCCATATTTGACGTGGGCCTCGCGCACGGCGCGGAAGATGTCGAGTTCGGACGTCGTTTCTTCCGAATACTGCGCATACGGCGACGTCAGCAGGCGTGGAGACTCCAGCTCGGCCAGCAGCACGGCGATGCGCTGCTCTTCATCGAGGTCCAGGTAGACCAGGCCCGGCTGGGCGCCGGCAAACAGTTCGCCCACGACGCGCTCGTGCACGTCGGAATTCTGGCGCAAGTCCAGCGGCGCCAGCGAAAAGCCGAAGACCTTGACGGCGCGGCGCAACTGGCGCAGCCGGCCACGCGCCAGCGCGCGCAAGCCATTGCTGACGAGCGAATGCTGGACCACGTCCAGGTCGGCCAGCAGATCAAACGCGGCAGCGTAGGGTTGCACGCCTTCGGCTGGCTTGCCCTTGCCGCACAAGGCGACGCGCGTCGCTTCCAGGCGCGCATGGATACCATGCAGGGCGCGGCGGTACGGCTCATCAACGCGGTGCGGCGAGGCATCGGCCGAGCGCTCTGCCAGCGCGCGCAGCGGCTCGCTGCAGGCGTTCAAGATTTGCGCCAGCGACAGCTGCGAGGCGAGCTTGCGCAATTCTCCCAGATAAAAGTCGAGCACCTTGTCGGCCTGCGTCTGCAGGGTGCTGCGCAGGATGTCGGCCGTGACGAATGGGTTGCCGTCGCGGTCGCCGCCTATCCAGCTGCCGACCTTCATGAAATTGGGCAATTCCGCATCTTCCCAGCGGGCATCGCGCTGGGCCAGCATGGTTTCCAGCGAGGAATACAATTTCGGCAATTCGCGCAAGATCGTGTGGTCGTAGAACGACAGGCCATTGGCCACTTCATCCATGACGGACAGTTTGCTGGTGCGCAGCAAACGCGTCTGCCACAGGGTGACGATGCCACGGCCCAGCGCTTCTTCGTTTTGCTCCGCCTCTTCCGGCGTCATTTGCACGCGGTCGCGCTCGCTCAACAGGCGCGCGATGGCCATCTGGCAATTCTGGATGCTCTTGCGCTGCACTTCCGTCGGATGCGCCGTGAACACGGGGCTGACAAACGCATCTTCAAAGAACGTTTCCAGCGCATCGGCCTTGCCCGCGTCAAACACGTTGCCGACGGCATGGCTGAGGCTACCCTGGCGCGGCGGCGAGCCGGCGATCAAGTGGGCGCGCGTGCGGCGGATGTGGTGTTGATCTTCTGCAATGTTGGCCAGCAGCGAGAAATAGCTGAAGGCGCGCGTCAAT
Organism: Janthinobacterium sp. 78; assembly: GCF_003096775.1. NCBI lineage: Bacteria > Pseudomonadati > Pseudomonadota > Betaproteobacteria > Burkholderiales > Oxalobacteraceae > Janthinobacterium > Janthinobacterium sp. 78. The sequence goes on from NZ_QENT01000001.1 coordinate 3,697,064, forward strand.
TGGGTGGTTTCTTCCTGCGACAGCGCTTGCAGCGCGTCCGACAGCTGCGCGCGCGCCGCTTCGTCATTGTCGCGGCGGAAACGGATGGCCAGCTGGCGCACATGTTCGATGCGCTCGAAGGCGGGGTCGCCCAGGTGGTTGCGGATGGCGTCGCCCAGCAGACGGCCCAGCTGGCGGATATCGCTGCTCAGCAGCTCGTCTTTCACTTCATTCATTTGCATGGTATTCATTTCCTGGGGCGGCCACGGCGGCACCGCACAGATTGCGTAGTACGCGCTTCCCGACCCGGGAAACGCCCATCATCCATTTTGTAGTAAATTTACCTTACTGTCTCACCATCCTCTTGATTTTCATCAATAAAATCCACGTCGAAAGGGCCTTAAAGGGCTTGCGAGCTGTTTAGCAGGGCAACAATATGAAAATTTACTACGCATTTAAGCGAAAGGCAACCAAATTTGTCTTTCCAGGCTGAAAAGTCACGGTGCAAGTCACATGCCGGTGGCGATGGCCGGGCACTCTCCTGTATGCTGGCGGCTTGAAACAAGGATGTAATCCACATCTTTATGAACGATATCCCATGCGACTGACTGCTTATACCGACTACACCCTGCGCACCCTGATGTATCTGGGCGTGCACCGCGACCGCCTCGTGACCATCCAGGACATCGCCGACCTGCATGCGATTTCGAAGAATCACCTGATGAAGGTGGTGCACCAGCTGGGCCTGTCAGGCATCGTGGAAACGGTGCGTGGGAGGAATGGTGGCCTGCGCCTGGCGCGCGACCCGGCCGAGATCAATATCGGCACGGTCGTGCGCGAGACGGAAAACGATTTTTTCATGGCGGAATGTTTTAACCAGGAAAACAATACCTGCCCGCTGACGCCCGATTGCCTGCTGAAATCCAAGCTGGGCCAGGCCACAGCCGCCTTCCTGGCCGTGCTCGACACGGTGACCCTGGCATCGATACTCGAAGCGACGCCGGGCGTGCCGGCGCTGGCGGCGAGCGTGATTCCCCTGCGCGTGGCGAAGTAAGCGCGCCAGAAACAACAATGCCCGGCAAGCCGGGCATTGTTTCCTGCAGTAACTATCTAAAACATCAATGTGCGCTGGCGCCTGCCGCGCCGATGCCCGTTTCCGAACGCATCTGCTGCGCTTCGTAGCCGGCACGGTCGATGCGCGCGCGCGGGCTCTTGTCGAGCACCGAGAACAGCCAGATGCCGACAAAGCCTGCCGTCATCGAGAACAGCGCCGGCGAGGCGTACGGGAACAGCGCCGCCGGATGACCGAGCACGTCGACCCACACGGACTTCGACACCACCGTCAGCGCGACGGCCGTGGTCAAGCCCAGGAAGCCGCCGATGGTGGCGCCCCGCGTGGTGCAGTCTTTCCACAGCACCGACATGAACAGCACGGGGAAGTTGGCCGAGGCGGCGATGGCGAAGGCCAGCGAGACCATGAAGGCGATGTTCTGCTTCTCGAAGGCAATACCCAGCACGACGGCGATAATACCCAGCACGATGGTGGTCACGCGCGACACTTTCAATTCGTTGGCGCCCGTGGCCTTGCCCTTCTTGATGACGGTGGCATACAGATCGTGCGACACGGCCGACGCGCCCGACAGGGTCAAACCCGCCACGACGGCCAGGATGGTGGCAAACGCGACCGCCGACATGAAGCCCAGGAACACATTACCGCCCACAGCCTTGGCCAGATGCACGGCCGCCATGTTGTTACCGCCCAGCAGCTTGCCGGCAGCATCCTTGAACTCGGGATTGGTGCTTACCAACACGATGGCGCCAAAACCGATGATGAAGGTCAGGATGTAGAAGTAGGCGATCCAGGTGGTGGCCCAGAACACGGATTTGCGCGCTTCCTTGGCGCTCGGCACCGTGAAGAAACGCATCAGGATGTGCGGCAAGCCGGCCGTACCGAACATCAGCGCCATACCGAAGGAGATGGCCGAGATCGGGTCCTTGATGAAGGAACCGGGACCCATGATGGCTTCCTTGGCGGCGTGCACGTCCACCGACTTGGCGAACAGCGCTTCCGGGCTGAAGTTGAATTGCGCCAGCACGGCCACGGCCATGAAGGTGGCGCCGCCCAGCAGCATGACGGCCTTGATGATCTGCACCCAGGTGGTGGCTGTCATGCCGCCAAACAGCACGTAAATCATCATCAATGTACCGACCAGGACGACGGCGATCCAGTATTCCAGGCCGAACAGCAGCTTGATCAGCTGGCCCGCGCCCACCATCTGCGCGATCAGGTAAAAGGCCACGACGACGAGGGTGCCGGAGGCCGAGAAAATGCGGATCGGCGCCTGCTTGAAGCGGTAGGCGGCCACATCGGCAAAGGTGTAGCGGCCCAGGTTGCGCAAGCGCTCGGCCATCAGGAAGGTGATGATGGGCCAGCCGACGAGAAAGCCGATGGCATAGATCAGGCCGTCATAGCCGTTGAGGAAGACGGCGGCGGAAATACCGAGGAACGATGCCGCCGACATATAGTCGCCCGCAATGGCCAGGCCATTCTGGAAGCCCGTGATGCCGCCGCCGGCCGTGTAGAAATCGGAGGCCGACTTGGTCTTCGCGGCCGCCCATTTGGTGACGAACAAGGTAAAAATGACGAAGGCGGCGAACATGATGATCGCCGTCCAGTTGGTCGGTTGCTTGACTGCCTGGCCCAGGTCGGCGCCGGCCGCCAGCACGCTGTTGCTGGCGCTTGCCAGCAAGGTCAGGGCTGCCAGGCAGGAAAATGTGCGTTGCATCGATGGGGCGCGGCTCATGCTTGCACCCGTGCCTGGATGGCGCTGGTCAGCTCGTCGAATTGCTTGTTGGCGCGGCGCACATAAATGCCGGTGATCACCACGGTAAACACGATGACGAACAAGCCAATTGGCATGCCCCAGGTCATCACGCCGGTGCCCGTTTTAGTGGCAAGGAATTCCTTGTTGAAGGCGATGAGCAGAATGTAGCCGTAGTACACCAGCATCATCAGGCCCGTCAGCGCCCAGCCGAAGCTGGAACGCACCCTGACCAGCCGATGATAATTGGGGTCGCCCTTGATTTTTTGAACCAGATCGTCATGCATGGTGTTGCCTCCTGTTATGTAAAAGCCTGCTCTTTTATGCGAGCTTGGGTTCACAGTACAGCGCGAGGCTTACCCGCCCCTTACGGCAGCGGTTTTTCTCGCAGAAGCAACACAAGGAGCAACACAGGAGCAACACAAGGCAGACAAGGTCAGTTCAGCGCGGCTGCCGGTCCGAAGAATTCATGATGCGTCTGCCGTTCCGGCACGCCCAGCTCGCGCAGATATTGCTTGACGGCCCGCATGAACGGCTGCGGCCCCAGGAAGTAGGCGTCGACGTCGCGCGAAGCTGGCAGCCAGTGATTCAGCGTCTGTTTACTCAGCAAGCCGACGGCGTCCGGTGCGCCTTGCTCACCGTCATGTTCCGCGTAGCAGTAATAGCGCTGCAACTGCGGGTGCTGCGCGGCCAGTGCGTCGATCTGCGCGCGGAACGCATGCACGCCCTGGTTGCGCGCCGCGTGGATGAAATGCACGGGACGCTTGCCGCGCAGGGCCGCCGTCAGCATGGCCAGGGTCGGCGTGATGCCCACGCCGCCACTGATCAGCACCAGCGGCTTGTCGCTCTCCGTCAGCACGAAGTCGCCCGATGGCGGCGTCAGCTGTACGGTGTTGCCCGCCTGCACGTGGTCGTGGAAGAAATTCGACACCTTGCCGCCCGCTTCGCGCTTGACACTGATGCGGTAGGTCTGGCCATTGCTGGCGGCCGACAGCGAGTACTGGCGGCGCATGGGCACGCCATCGACGCTGGCCAGCACGCCGATATACTGGCCTGGCGCAAAGTCGAGCACGGGCTGCCCATCGGCGGGCGCCATCAGGAAGGACGTGATCTCGCCGCTTTCCACCGTCTTGCTGCGCACTAAAAAGTCGCGCGCGCCGCTCCAGCCGCCCGGCGCGGCAGCCTGCGCCTTGTAGATACGCCCTTCTTCGCCGGCCAGGATGTCGGCCAGCTGGCCGTAGGCCGCGCCCCAGGCATCGATGACGGCGTCGCTGGCGACTTCGTCACCCAGCACTTCGCGGATCGCTTGCAGCAGGCTGGCGCCCACCAGCGGATAGTGCTCGGCGCGGATCTGCAAGGCCACGTGCTTGTTGACGATGGTGGCCACCAGGTCGCCCAGCGCTGCCAGCTGGTCGATATGTTTGGCATACATCAGCACGCCATTCGCCAGCGCGCGCTGCTGGTCGCCGCTGTGCTGGTGCGCCTGGTTAAAGTACGGCAGCACTTCGGGATGGTCGCGGAACAGATTCTTGTAGAAGTGGCGCGTCAGCGCTTCGCCGCCCTGTTCGAGGATGGGGACGGTGGCCGTGATGATGGCGCGTTGTTCTTGGGTCAGCATGTAAAACTCCTGTGTATCTGTGTATATGTGGGTAAGCGGTCTCAGGCCAGCGTTTCAACGGCTGGATACAGCTCGTGATCTTCGCGCCGCATGCGCTGGAACAGCGCGTGCAGCACGGTATTGGCTTCGCTGCGGAAGGCATCCGGCTCGGCCGCCAGGCGCACGGGCGTATTCCAGCGGCCGGCAAAATCGAGGTAGGCGCCGGCGATGCCGTGCATCTCGTTTTCGTACTGGCGGCCCAGCTGGGCCACCCTGGCCACGCCGCAACTCTGCGCGGCCGGATACAGGTAGCGCTGCTCGACGGCCAGGTGCAGCTTGATCAAGCCGCTCATGGCGATGATCTGTTCGGCAATGGCCTGCGCCTGCGCGGCCACACCGCCGCGCGCCAGCTGGCGCAGGGCATCGATGGAGGCCAGGATGGCCAGGTGCTGCTGTTTGAATTTGTCGATATTCATGGCGTGTTTCTCTTGTTGAGTGTTGCCAGTGTAGCGGAATTCGCTTAAACATGCAAATCACATACATCTTTATGATGCGAATATTTCCAGCAGGAATGTACATCGACATGCGCCACTATGTGCGGCACAGAACACAAGCCAGAGCCACGCCTGCCTATAATTTATTCATCACAGTGCGGGGCCGTTTGCGGCCGTGCCGCACCCTCCACTCAGCCAAGGATGAGCATGAAAATGAAGACGGACACGGTCAAGACGGGCACGGCCCAGGCGCAGCAACTGGCCGCCATCATCAACGAGCACCACACGGCACTGCTGGACGGCTGGATGGCCGGCCTGGTCGCCCGCCTGGTGCGGCGCGACAAGATCGCCGAAAACGAGCTGCGCCAGCAGGCAGCGCAATTGCTGCCGCTGCTGGCGGGCGCCCTGGACAGCGGCGACGCATTCGACATCGAAGGTGGCGCCTGGGACGATACGCGCCAGCTGATCGCTGACATATCGCAGTCGCGCGTGCGCCAGGGCTATTCGCCGATCGACACGGCCAGCTTCATGTTCGCCCTGAAGGAGCCGCTGTTCGCCTACCTGCGCAAGCAAATCGCGGCGCAGCCGGAGCAGCTGGGCGACGCCATCATCAGCACCAGCAAATTGTTCGACGAACTGGGCCTGCTGACCATCGCCATCTACCAGAAGGCGCGCGAACAGGTGATTCTGCGCCAGCAGCAGGAGTTGCTGGAACTGTCCACGCCCGTGGTGCAGCTGTGGCAAAACGTGCTGGCCCTGCCCCTGATCGGCACCCTCGACAGCGCCCGCACGCAAGTGGTGATGGAAAGCCTGCTGCAAAAGATCGTCGACACGGGCGCGCTGATCGCCATCATCGACATCACGGGCGTGCCCACGGTCGACACGCTGGTGGCGCAGCACCTGCTGAAAACCATCGCCGCCGCGCGCCTGATGGGCGCCGACTGCATCATCAGCGGCATCCGCCCGCAGATCGCGCAAACCATCGTGCACCTGGGCGTCAACCTGGAAGACGTGATGACCAAGGCCACCCTGGCCGACGCCTTCGTCGTGGCCCTGAAACGCACGGGTTCCAGCATCACTTACCAGCAGCAGCAACACTGAGGCGCCTATGGAAAGAATCTCCATTTTACGCATGGGCCGGCTGCTGCTGGTGACGATCCAGGTGGACATGCATGACCGCCTGGCGATGACCTTGCAGGACGACCTGACCACGCGCATCGTGACGGACCGCGCCACGGGCGTGCTGATCGACATTTCCGCGCTCGACATCGTCGACTCCTTCATCGGCCGCATGATCAGCAACACGGCGGCGATGGCGAAAATCCTCGATGCACGCACGGTGGTGGTCGGCATGCAGCCGGCCGTCGCCATCACGCTGGTGGAACTGGGCCTGACCCTGGAAGGCGTGAGCACGGCGCTGAACGTGGAACGGGGCATCAAGCTGCTGGAACAGGGCGGCGCATGCGCATGACGGGGGGCGCCGTGCTGGGCGCGCAGGCACAGGCGGGGGTGCAGCAAGTGCAGCAGATCCTGCCCCTGCACAGCGACGAAGACGTCGTGCGGCTGCGCAAGCAGGTGCGCGACAGCATGGTCGCCATGGGTTTTGGCCTGATCGAACAGACCAAGATCATCACGGCGGCGAGCGAACTGGCGCGCAACACCCTGCGCTACGGCGGCGGCGGCGAAGCGCGCATCGCGCGCGTCTGCGATGGCGCGCGCCAGGGACTGGAATTGCGCTTTGTCGACGCGGGACCGGGCATCGACGATATTGCCCTGGCGCTGACCGATGGCTATACCAGCGGCGGCGGACTGGGACTGGGGCTGGGCGGCGCCAAGCGCCTGGCCGACGCCTTTCACATCGACACGGCGCCCGGCGCGGGCACCACCGTCACCATCGCGAAATGGAAGCTGTTTTGAACCACCTGGAACCTCAGCCTGACATTCTCAGGCAAAGAAGTTTTCCCATCGGCGAACCGAGCGAGATCGCCGCGGCCCGCCGCGCCGGCAATGAACTGGCGCGCCGCATCGGTTTCGACGACGTGCGCACGGGCCAGTTGGCCATCATCATCAGCGAAGCGGCCACCAACATCGTCAAGCACGCGCAGCGCGGCGAAATCCTGCTGCGCAAGGTGCTGCGCGGCGGCACCAGCGGCATCGAAGTGCTGGCCATCGACAACGGCCCCGGCATGGGCAATGTGCGCCAGCACATGGCCGATGGCCATTCCACCACGGGCACCTACGGCGTGGGCCTGGGCGCGATACGCCGCCTGAGCCAGGAATTCGACCTGTACACGGCGCCCGGCAAGGGCACGCTGCTGATGGCGGTGGTGTGGGGGCCAAACGCCAGCAGCGCCGTTCCCGCCCATCCGAACTGGCGCATCGGCGCCGTGTGCCTGCCGCTGGCCTCGGAACAGGTGTGCGGCGACGCCTGGAACGTGGTCTGCGAAGGCCATGAACTGAGCTTGCTGGTGGCCGATGGCCTGGGCCACGGTCCGCTGGCGGCGCGCGCCTCGGAATGCGCCAGCGCGCTGCTGGAACACGCCACGCCGGGACTGCCGCCCCTGCCCGCCCCCTTCATCGCACTGGCCCACGGCGCCCTGCGCACCACGCGCGGCGCGGCCCTGGCGGTGGCGCACATCGACAGCGCGCGGCGCGAACTGCGCTATGCGGGCGTGGGCAATATCGCCGCCTGCGCCTTCGACGCGCAGCAGCGCCGGCATCTGCTGTCGCATAACGGCATCGTCGGCAGCAATCTGCGCAAGGTGCAGGAATTCTGCCATGCGTGGCAACCGGGCACGACCTTGATCATGCATAGCGACGGCCTGCACACACGCTGGGACCTGGAACGCTATCCTGGCCTGGCGCAATGCCACCCCAGCCTGGTTGCCGCCGTGCTGTACCGCGATTTTGCGCGCGGACGCGACGACGTCACGGTGGTCGTGCTGCGCGAACATGAGGAGCACCGGCATGCCGGTGCGGAAAGGAACGACACGCCATGACACAACGCATATTGACGGCGCATATCGGCAGCGAACTCGATGTGGTGGGCGCACGCCAGCGCGCGCGCCAGATCGCCGCCCTGTGCGGCTTCGGCGTGCAGGACCAGGTGCGCATCGCCACGGCCGTATCGGAGCTGGCGCGCAACGTCTACAACTACGCGGGCAGCGGCAAGGTGCACTTCGCCATCGATGGCCAGACGGCGCCGCAGCTACTCAGCATCCGCATCGAAGACCAGGGCCCCGGCATCGCGCAGCTCGACAAAATATTGGCCGGCAGCTACCGCTCGCCCACGGGCATGGGCCTGGGCATCCTGGGCGCGCAGCGCCTGATGGACCGCTGCCATATCCACAGCGCGCCAGGCTCTGGCACGCACATCACGCTACAAAAACTGTTCCCGCGCGACGCACCCCTGCTCGACGGCAGCATGATCGGCGCGCTGTCGGGCAGCCTGCAGGCGCTGCCCTCGGATATCACGCTGTCCGAAGTGCAGCAGCAGAACCGCGAACTGCTCGCCACCCTGGCCGAACTGAAGACGCGCCAGGACGATTTACTGCAACTGACGCGCGAACTGGAAGACACCAACCGGGGCGTGGTGGCGCTGTTCGCGGAACTCGATGAAAAAGCCGACCACCTGCGCCGCGCCGACCAGATGAAATCGCGCTTCCTGTCGAACATGAGCCATGAATTCCGCACGCCGCTCAGCTCCATCCGCGCCTTGTCCAAGCTGCTGCTCGACCGCATCGATGGCGAACTGTCGCAGGAGCAGGAAAAGCAGGTGCTGTTCATCTTGCAAAGCGCCGTCAGCCTGAGCGACCTGGTGAACGACTTGCTGGACCTGGCCAAGATCGAGGCGGGCAAGGTCGACGTGCACGCCAACAGTTTCCAGGTGGCCGACCTGTTCAGCGCCCTGCGCGGCATGCTGCGCCCGCTGCTGGTATCCGAGTCGCTGAGCTTGACCTTCATCGACCCCGATCCGGCGCTGCAGATCCATACGGATGAAGGCAAGCTGTCGCAAATCCTGCGCAACTTCATCGCCAACGCCCTCAAGTTCACCGAGGCCGGCGCCATCGTCGTCAGCGCCACGCCCTTGCCGCAGCAGGATGCCATCCGCTTTTCCGTCTCCGACACGGGCCTGGGCATCGCCGCCGAAGACGTGCAGCTGATCTTCGAGGAATTCAGCCAGGTGGAAAACCACCTGCAGCGCAAGGTCAAGGGCACGGGCCTGGGCCTGCCCCTGTGCCGCAACCTGGCCACCTTGCTCAATGGCACGGTGGCCGTCGAAAGCACGCTGGGCCAGGGGTCACTGTTTTCCGTCATCCTGCCCACCAGCTACCATGCGCCCGAAGGCAGCCTGCCGCCGAGCGCGCCGGCCAACGACAACGGCAACGACCAGCGCATCGGCGTGCTGGTGGTGGAAGACAACCCGCCCATCCGTCTGCTGTATGAAAAATTTTTGGCCGGCAGCGAGTTTCGCGTCGTTCCCGCGCGCAGCGTGCGCGAGGCGCAGGAACGCTGGGAACAGCAGCGCCCCGCCGCCGTCATCCTCGACATCCTGCTGCACGGCGAAACGGCCTGGCACTGGCTGGCCGAGCTGAAAAACGACCCGCTGCGGCGCCAGGTGCCCGTCATCGTCGCCACCGAGATCGACGACGTGCGCAAGGGACTGGCCCTGGGCGCCGACGCCTACTACGTCAAGCCGCTGTCGCGCCAGCAATTGCTGGCGACCCTGCGCGCGCTGATCGGCAATCCACACCACCGGCAAGAGCCGGTTCCGCCGCAAGGCACAACCACCTGGGACAATGCGCATGCTACCGGATAACAATAGCGATGCTCTGATCCTCAACGTCGATGACAGCGACGGCGCCCGCTACGCCAAGTCGCGCATCCTCCAACGCGCCGGCTTCAAGGTCATCGAAGCGTCGAACGGCGGCGACGCGCTGCTGCGCGCCCGCCAGGACCGCCCCAACCTGATCCTGCTCGACGTCAAGCTGCCCGACATCAACGGCCTGGAAGTGTGCCGCCAGTTGAAGGGCGGCGCCGAAACGAACACCATCCTGGTGCTGCAGACGTCGGCCTCGTGCATCGGCACGGCCGACAAGATCCGCGCCCTCGACGGCGGCGCCGACAATTACCTGGTCGAACCGATCGAGGCAGATGAACTGATCGCCAACGTCAAGGCGCTGCTGCGCCTGGGACGGGTCGAGCGCGCACTGCGCGACGTGGACCGCCGCAAGGATGAATTCCTGGCCACCCTGGCGCACGAACTGCGCAACCCGCTGGGCCCCATCCGCACGGCGCTGGCCTTGCTGTGCAAGCTCGACCCCGTCGTGCCGGCCGTGCAGGACAATGCGCGCCGCACCATCGCCCGCCACACGGACCACCTGGTACGCCTGGTGGACGACCTGCTCGACGTGTCGCGCATTTCACAGGGCAAGATCTCGCTGCAATGGGAAAGCGTGAGCCTGGCCAGCGTCATGCGCAGCGCGTTGGAAACGAGTTCGCACAGCGTCGAGACGCGCGGCCATGCACTCGATGTGCACCTGCCGCAGGAAGAACTGTGGGTCTGCGGCGACGCCGTGCGCCTGTCGCAGATCGTCGCCAACCTGCTGCTGAACGCGGCCAAGTTCACGGCGCCGGGCGGACGCATCGCCATTTCCGCCGTGCGCGAAGGTGACAACGTGCGCATACGCCTCTGCGACAACGGCATCGGCATCGCCGCCGCCAGCATCGACAGCATCTTCGGCCTGTTCGAGCAAAGCGGCCACGCGCCCGACCGGGTGCAGGATGGCCTGGGCATCGGCCTGTCGCTGGTACGCAAGCTGGTGACCTTGCACGGCGGCCAGGTCAGCGTGAGCAGCCCCGGCGTAGGACTGGGCAGCACCTTCGAAGTCATCTTGCCGCTCGACGCCAACGTGCCGCTGCCGGCCGCGCCGGCGCCGCAGGCGGCCAGTGGCGCCAGCCAGCGCATCCTCGTCGTCGACGACAACTGCGATGCGGCCGACACCCTGGCCGAACTGCTGGAAATGTACGGCCACACGGTGCGCACCGCCTACACGGGCGCGCAAGCGACCGAGCGCACCGTGGAATTCAAGCCCGACATCATCTTTCTCGACATCGGCCTGCCCGACATGAGCGGCTACGAGGTGGCCGTCCAATTGCGCCAGTTGCCGATCCCGCAGCAATTCCTGCTCGTCGCGCTGACCGGCTATGGCCAGGAACACGACCGCCAGGCGGCCCTGCAAGCCGGCTTCAACGAGCACTTCGCCAAGCCCGTCGATTTCGGCAAGCTGGCCATGCTGGGGCTGCATATCGCATCATGACGCTGGACTGGCTGCGCAATTGGTCATTTACATAACGCGTCGACTATAATCGGCAGTGCGAAACGCGACTGTTTCGGGCCAACCGGGATGAACAATTGCAGCAAAAAACGATAGGTAATGGCGCTGCTGTGCCTTTTTCCACATGGCTGCGCCCCCGTGCCTGGCTGGCCGCCTTTGCCGCCACGGCCTTGCTGGCAATGCCGGCCAGCAAGGCCGTGGCGGCAAGCACCGAAGCAGGATTACCAGGCAGGCTGGTTTGCCATGACGACCTCTTCGCACCCTACTTCATGCAGAATCAAGGCCGCATCGAGGGATTGAACGTCGATGTGCTGCGCGAGGCGGCAGCCCGCCTGGGCATCGCCATTGAATTTCGCGCCATGCCATGGCGCCGGCTCGAAAGTGAGCTGGCCAGGCCGCAGGGCACGGTCGATTGCGCCTTCGCCATGAGCCGCACGCCGGCACGCGAGCAGTACCTGGAATTTGGCAAGGTACCGCTGCAGCCGACCGAGTACGCGCTGTTCGTGCGGCAGGCCGACACGCTGCCGGCCGTGGGCAAGCTGGACGACCTGGCTGGCAAAGTGATCGGCGTGCGCGGTGGATTTCGCCTGCCCGAAGCCATCGCCGCCGGCGTGGCGCAGGGCCGCTGGAGCATCGCCGACGTACCGACGGATGCCGCCAACTTCCAGAAACTGGCGCTGCGCCGCATCGATGCCGTGCTGGCGGACGGCGTCGTCGGCCAGTACACGGTCAAACAGTTGAAACTGCAAGGCATCGTCCGCGTGGCGCCGCCACTGGCCCGCTTCGACACCTATATCGTGTTTCGCAAGAATACAGGCTCGCCCGCGCTGGCCGCCGCCTTCGACCGCGTATTCCGGCGCATGCGCCAGGATGGCAGTTTCACGCGCATCACTTCCGCCTATCTGGGCGCCCCACTTCTGGAACCTTGACATGACAACCCGCACGCCGCTGCTGCGCATCACCATGATCCTGGGCGCCCTGCACGCCCTGCTGGGCTGGCTGCTGCTGCCTGCGCTTCCCATCGGCGTGGCCGGCTGGCTGCTGGGTGGCGCCGTCTTGCTGGCATCGACCATGCTGATGCCGATGACCATCTTCGCGCGCGCCGTCACGGGCGATGCGCGCCTGGCCGACCGTTTGAGCTGGGCCGGTTCGCTGTGCATGGGCTTTTTTTCCTCGCTGTTCGTGCTCACCGTGCTGCGCGAGCTGCTGATGCTGATTCCCGCCACCCGCCCGCACGCGCAAGCGTCCGCCGTGGCGGCCCTGGCCCTGGCGCTGCTGGCCAGCGTCGTCGGCTTCATCAACGCCCGCCGTGTGGCGCGCGTGCGCGAAGTCGACGTGCCGATCGCCGGCCTGCCGGCCGCCCTACACGGTTTTAGCATCGTGCAACTGAGCGACATCCACGTGGGCGCCACCATCCAGCGCGCCTACGTGGAAGCCATCGTGGCGCGCGCCAACGGCCTGCAGGCGGACCTCATCGCCATCACGGGCGACGTGGTCGATGGCACGGTGGCGCAACTGGGCAGCCACACGGCGCCACTGGGCGAGCTGCGCGCGCGCCACGGCGTCTTCCTCGTCACTGGCAACCACGAATACTATTCGGGCGCCGCGCCCTGGGTGGCGGAATTTCGCCGCCTGGGCTTGCGCGTGCTGATGAACGAACATGCGGTGCTGGAACACGACGGCGCGCGCCTGGCACTGGCCGGCGTCACCGATTTCAACGCGGCCGCCTTCGATCCGGCGCAGAAAAGCGACCCGCAAGCGGCCATCGCCGGCGCACCGGCCGATATCCCCCGCATCCTGCTGGCGCACCAGCCGCGCAGCGCGCCCGAGGCCGAAGCGGCCGGCTACGACCTGCAATTATCGGGCCACACGCACGGGGGACAATTCTGGCCATGGAATCTGTTCGTGCCGCTGCAGCAGCCGTATGTGGCCGGCCTGCACCGGCGCGGCCGATTGTGGATTTATGTGAACCGCGGCACCGGGTACTGGGGCCCGCCGAAACGCATCGGCGCGCCGGCGGAGATTACGCGACTCAGGCTGGTGGCGGCGTAGGCCTTAGTTGGCCCAGCTGGCCATCCACGCCTCGAACCGCGCCACCACGGCCGGTGGATTCAGGCGCGCCATGGCGCCTTCCACGGGCTCGCTGTCGCTCACCTCGAACAGCAGCACGAACTCCTCGCGCTGCGCACCGGAGCCAAAGACACCTTCAGCATCGAGCTGCGCCAGCGCCGCGATGCAGGCGTCGAACACGCCGCTGCGGAAGGTGTCGAAATCGACGTCGAACGGCAGCTCGCGGTGCGCCTGTAGCAGCAAACGGTAGGCGCTGTCGAAATACGCGCCGCCGTCGTCAAACGCCCATTCGGCCGGGTTCCACAGCATTTCTTCGCCATATTCCGAGGCGGCCAGCGCTTCGCGGCTATTCGCCATGCAGCCTATCGTCATGGCGCTGTCGTCGCTCACCAGCGCGAAAGAGTCGATATGCTGGTCCGGATGCGCACGCCGTACACAGTCAAACGCTCGGCGCGCGGCGTCGGCCAGCAGCGTTTGCAGCAGCGCAAAATCAAAGACGGCCGGGTCGATGTCGCTCTCGCGCGCCAAGGTATGGCCATCGGCCAGGGCGGCGCGGCAATGGGCCAGGTAGGTGGCGTGCGCTTCGGCCTCGCTGGCGTAGTCCTTGCGAGTATCCTCGCCCCAGGTCATGGCCGCGCCGGCGGCCGTCCACACGGTCATGCCGAACACGCGCGCTTCCCGGAAGTGGGCTGGTTGATCGCCGTCAAAGGTGTAAAACAGGCTGTGTGCTATGCATGGGAATTTTTCATAGTTTAATCGGGCCGTATCTGCGCGGCGAAATCGCGCTGGCGGAATTGCTCCAGCAAAAAATCGACGAAAACGCGCGTCTTCGCGGGCAGCAGCTTCTTGCTGGCATAGTACACGGACAAGGGACCGGAATCGGCATGCCAGCCGGGCAGCAAGCGAATCAAGGCTCCGCTGCGCAAGTGGGTCAGCGCGTGCGGCATGGGCAGCAGCGCTACGCCGACTCCCATGACGGCCGCCTGCGCCATCGCGTCCGGGTCGTCGAAGATGGCGCGCGGGCGGGATTCGGCCACGCCTTCGCCGCCCTGCCCGTCACGCAGTATCCAGCTGCGCAATCTGCCGCTGCCGGCCGAGCGGCGTGCCACGCCGTCGAAGTGCGCCAGATCCGACGGGTGCATGGGCATGGTTTTACCTTGCATGAAGGCGGGCGACGCCGTGGCGACGACGTGGACGTGGCCCAGTTCGCGCGCCACCACGCCCGGCGTCAGCTCGATGCCGCCGCCGATGGCGACATCGAATCCTTCGCCGATCAAGTCCACTTGCCGGTTGTCGAAATGGCAGTCGGGGACCACGCCCGGGTAGCGGGCGATGAAGTCGCCCAGCAGGGGCACCACGTAGCTGCGCCCGAACGACGGCGCCATGCTGATTTTCAATATGCCGGCCGGCTGGCCGCCCTCTTCGGCCACGCCGGCGATCGCTTCACGCAGGGTGGACAGGGCGCCGCCTATCTGCTGCAGGAAACGCTCGCCCCCTTCCGTCAGGGTCAATCGCCGCGTGCTGCGCTGGAACAAGCGCAATCCCAGGCTCGCTTCCAGCCGCGCCACGTTCTTGCTGACGGCCGCCGGCGTCAGCCCCAGACGGCGCGCAGCCGCCGAAAAGCTGCCCAGTTCGGCAGACAGCACAAACGATTGCAAGTGATTGAGGGCGTCCATGCGCCTATTTTACCCCCTCATTTGATACTGATGGTTGAAAGTGATTGTAGCGATTCATGGCTAGCGCGCTGGCAATGGAAAGCAGATACTGGTTTCCTCGACTCCTCACACAGAAAGCCCATCATGCAAACCCAAGCCACCAGCAACACCTCTTTACCACTGCAAAACAAGATCGCGTTTGTGACGGGCGGCTCGCGCGGCATCGGCGCGGCCATCGTGCGCCGCCTGGCCAGCCAGGGCGCCAATGTCGTCTTCACGTATAAAAGCTCCGCCGCCGAAGCGCAGGCGCTGGCCGCCACGGTGGAAACAGCCGGCGGCAAGGCGCTGGGCGTGCAGGCCGATGCGGCCGACGCCGCAGCCCTGACGGCGGCCATCGACAAGGTGGCGGCGCAGTTTGGCCATATCGATATCCTCGTCAACAACGCGGGTGTGTTCCTGCCCGGCGCCATCGACGATTTTTCGCTGGCAGACTTCGACAAGACCTTGAACGTCAACGTGCGCGCCGTGTTCGTCGCCATCAAGGCGGCCGTGGCGCACATGCAGACGGGCGGGCGCATCATCAATATCGGCAGCACGAATGCGCACCGCATGCCGTTCGGCGGCGCGGCCGCCTACGCCATGAGCAAATCGGCGCTGATCGGCCTGACGCAAGGCCTGTCGCGCGACCTGGGGCCGCGCGGCATCACCATCAACAATGTGGAACCTGGCCCAGTCGCCACCGACATGAACCCGCCGACCGGCGACTTCGCCGACCTGATGCACGGCCTGATGGCCCTACCCCGCCACGGCACGGCCGATGAAATCGCCGGCATGGTCGCCTACCTGGCCAGCGCGGAAGCGGCATTCGTCACGGGCGCCGGGCTGAAGATCGACGGTGGTTTTGCGGCGTAAAAAAAAAGGGGTCAGACCCTTTGGGTCAGACCCCAGCCTCCGCTTCAGGGCTTACACCGCCTTGCGCCGCCGTCCCCGCCACCACAGCAGCAGTGCCAGCAGCACCAGCACGCCGACGATGATGGCCGCGCGGGCCAGGCCGATCAGGTTGGACGGCGCGCCGCCATTGCGCAAGGTCGTCACCTGCTCCGCCGTCACCTTGACAGCGGGATTGCCGTACATCGTCTGCACGTAATTGCCGAGGGTGACGATCTGCTCGTCCGACAGGGTCTGGCGGAAGGCGGGCATCAGATGTCCCGCAGTATGATTACCCTTGCCGTCCTGCCGCTCCACCCCATCGAGTATCGCCATCACCAGGTTGTTGCTGTTGCTGCGGCCCGTCACCGAGTTATGGAACAGCGGCGGCAAGCTGCCGTCAAAACTGCCCTCGCCCCTGGCCTGGTGGCAGCTGGCGCACTGCGCATCGTACAGCTGCGCACCCGACATCTGGTTCAGGTTTTGCGGCAGCGGCACGCCACGGATGGCATTCAACTCGTCGCCAGCCTTGCCCCATTGCGTCACCGGTTTCACGTCCGCCTTGTCGCGGATGGCGGGCACGCTCATGATGTAATGCGCGATGGCGTTCAAGTCCGCATCGCTCAGGTGCTTCAGGCTATGGTCGATGGCTTCGGCCATCGGTCCGGCCGCCTGCGCCTTGTTGGCCGCGCGGCCCGTGCGCAGGTAGCCGGCCAGCTCCTGCTGGCTCCAGCTGCCGATGCCGCTGTTGACGTCCGAGGTGATGTTCGGCGCGTACCAGGTACCCAGGTCCGCGCCGCCCAGCTCCTTCGACAGTTGCTCGGCCATCAGCGCATTGCGCGGCGTGTGGCACGTGGTGCAGTGGGCCAGGCCTTGCGCCAGATAGGCGCCGCGGTTCCACTCCATGCTCTTGGCCGCATCGGCCACGAATGGCTTTTTGTCGAGGAAGAGCCAATTCCAGAGCGCCATCGACATGCGGATGTTGAACGGGAACGGCAAGTCCGTCTTTTGCGCCGGCGCCGTATCGACCGCCGCCACGCCATGCATGAAGTAGGCGTACAGGGAGGCCGTGTCGTCATCCGTCACCTTGGCGTAGGCCGTGTAGGGCATGGCCGGGTACAGGTGCGCGCCGTCGGCCCGCACGCCGTGGCGCACGGCGTCGGAGAACTGCGCCAGCGTGTAGTTGCCGATGCCATGCGTTGTCGATGGCGTGATGTTGGTGGCAACGATGGCGCCCAATGGCGTGGCCAGGGCCAGCCCGCCCGCCATCGGTTTGCCGCCCGGCACGCTATGGCAGGCGATGCAGTCTCCCGCCGTGGCCAGGTAGCGGCCACGTTCGATCGCCTGCACGTCTGCGCCAGGAGCTTGCGCCGCCAGCACCGGCAAGGCCATGAGGGATAACAAAGCGGCGCCGGCCGCCAGCCGGAAGGTCGCCATCATGCTGTTCCTCCCTGTTGTTCGTCAAGGATATGCTTGACGGTGCGCAAAGCCACCGCCAGACCGTTTTCCGTCGAATTGCAGGTGCCGGACGTAGGCAGCACGCCGGTGCTGCACAAGAACAGGTTGGCGTGGTCGAAGGTGCGGCCCCACTGGTCGCACACGGCCTTGGCCGGATCGGAACCCATCGACAAGGTGCCGCAGATGTGCTGGTTGTTGGCGAACACGCCTTCCTTGCTGTGGCGCAGATTGGTGCCGCCCATCAGCTTGGCGATGTGCTCGAAATCCTGCTTCGAGCGCTCGTGGCCGCGCTTGGTGTACTCGTCGATCGCATAATGCGCCTGCGGCTTGGGGATGCCCATGGCATCCTTTTCGCTGCTGAGGGCAATGCGGTTTTCCGGGTTCGGCAGCACTTCCAGCACGTTTTTCAGGCTCATTTCGCGCGCCGAGCGGAAACGCAGCTGCTGTTCGAATTCGGCGCCAAAGACGCCCTTGCCGATCAATTCCTTCGAGGCCCCGTCGACTCTCGAAATGTTCGTGAAGTCCAGACGGTATGGCGAATGCTGGCTGCGGAAGTCGCCGTCGCGCATAGTGTTGATGGAGTTGGGGCTTTGCGGGCCCCGGCCCAGCCACAGGTCTTCATCGGCGTCGAAGGTGATCGAGGTGCTCGGGTGGTCCATCAGGTTGCGGCCCACCATGTCGCTGCTGTTGGCCAGGCCATTCGGGTATTTGTCCGAGGCGGAAACGAGCAGCAAACGGGGGCTTTCGATGCCGTTCGCCGCCAGGATGAAGGTCCTGGCCGTGACCCGGTGGCTGTTCTTGTCGACGTCGTAATACAGCGCGGCCGTGATGCGGCCCTGCGCGTCGTGTTCCAGCTTGTAGACGTTGGCATTGCAGACGATCTTGACGCCCGCGTCTTCCGCCTGCTGCGCGGCGATGCCGCCGTGATATTGCGCGTCGATGGGGCAGATCGGCTGGCAGCTGTTGTTGCCGCAGCAGGCCGGACGGCCATCGTAGCTGACGCTGTTGCGCGCCACCGTATTGCCCACCACTTTGTACGCGGGGTCGAGGCGCTCGCGGATGCGGCGCATGGCGTACGGCTCCGTCACCGGATCCATCGGGAAGGCCTGCTTGCGCGGCGAACCCGTATTGTCGGCACCCGAGACGCCCATGATGTCTTCCGCTTCCTGGTAAAACGGTTCCAGGTCTTCATAGCTGATCGGCCAGTCGACGCCCACGCCATACAGGGTATGGATGCGGAAGTCGTTCGGCACATTACGCCACGCCTGCGCGGCCCAGTGCCACGAGGTGCCGCCGAACTGGCGGATGTATTCGGCCGGATACGGATACGGGCCGGCCTGCACCAGATGGCCGTTATCCTTCGGCTGGTAGATCGGGTGCGGCGCCGTGGCCACCGACGGATACGGCGACATCCAGTCGCTGCGGCGCGTCGTGTTGCGGAAACGGGCGACGATTTCGCCGCGCGACACGCGCGGGCCCGCTTCCAGGATCAGCACCGAGGCGCCCGCCAGCGCCAGCTTGCGCGCGGCCAGGGAGCCGATGATGCCGGAGCCGATGACGAGGTAATCGGCGGAGAGTTCTTCAGCCATGATGGCTCCTTAAATTGGTTTTCTGGCCCAGCTGCCGTAGGCGCCGTAGGAATACGTGGGGGGCTTGAGCACGTCGGCCACGACGGCCGCGTTCAGCGCCTGCTCGTAGGCGACGCAGACGGCCGCCTCGCCCGTGCCGACGATGCCCAGGTACCAGGCGCTGGCGATCTGACGCGGCAAGGCCGCCAGCGGCGACTGCGCCTGGTCGAGCGCGTCGAGCGCTTCCTGCAAGCCGGCCGCCTGCAGACCCTGCGCATTGATCAGCTTCAGCAGCGCGCGCACCTTGGCGGGAAAGGCGGCGTCCTGCGCCACCAGCGCGTCATACAGGCGCCTGGCCAGCACGGGGTCGAGCACCTGGCGCCCGACCAGCATGGCCGACACGCCGAGGAAGGCGCCCTGCTCGGCACTGGCGACCGGTTCGGCCAGCGCCCAGGGAATCAGCGCCGCGGCCGAAGCCGACAGCAAGCCGGCCAGCACCATGCGGCGGCCGGGATTGAGAGGGCCGCGGCCCTCCTTATTGTGTGTAGCGTCCAATTGAAGCTCCCGTGAGTTCAGCAACCGTTCAGAAAGAATGCTTGAGACCGGCCATCACCACCGTCTGCCCGCCGTTCGACGATGGCGTGCCGTTTTGCGAATCGCCGACCGAGGCGACGGCATCGATGATGGCGCCGCCCTGGCCCAGGGTCTGGCCGCGCGCCAGCTGGCGCGCTTCGATCAGGTAGATGGCCGTGCGCTTGGACAGCGCATAATTCTGTTCGAACGACAGCTGGCGGTAGCGCGCGCGGTCCGACACGCCGTTGGCACGGCTGGCGAAAGTATCGCTGTAGCCGGCGGACAGGAACCACTGCGGCGTCAGCTGGTAGCGCGATATCAGGCCGGCCGTGTTGAAGATGGCCGTGTCGCGGAAGGCCGAGCGGCTGCCAGCCTGGTATTGCACATTGCTGGCATTGGCGCCCACCATCCACTTGCCCATGGTGTAGCGCGCGCTGGCGGCGATGAATGCGATGCTTTCGGCCGAGGCGTAGCCCTGGTTGATGGCCGAGATGCCGAAGCTGCCAGATGCGTTGTCGCTCCAGCCGGCGCCATGCTGTCCATTTTTCAGTTTCAGATAGCCGAGCGCGAATTCGGCCGGCGAGGTGCTGTACTTGACGGCGGCGCTGAAGCTGCTGCCCGCGGCATTTCCGTCGGCCGCTTCACCAAAACCGTATTGCGCGCTCGCCTGCAGGCCGCGCCATGCGGGCATGCTGTAGGTGACGGAATTGCTGATGCGCACGGTCGTATCGAGGCCGTCGATATCGCCCGGGTGAGCGCCGGTAGCGCCCGTCAAGACGTTGCTCGACGCCAGCGAACCCACCAGCAGGTAGTACGGCGTGTACTGCCGGCCGGCCGTCAGGGTGCCGTAGGCGTTCGATTGCAGGCCCACGTAGGCCTGGCGGTTGAACAGGGAGCTGGCCGAACTTTGCGCGCCCGTATCGCTTTCAAAGCCGTTTTCCAGCAAGAACAGCGCCTTCAGGTCACCGCCCAGGTCTTCCACGCCCTGGAAACCGATCTTGCTGGCGGACAAGTTGCCGCTGCGCATGTAAGTGTTCGACTTGCCGCCCTGGTTGCTCGCGTAGGCGGTCGCCGCATCGACCACGCCGTAAATGGTGACATTGCTTTGGGCGCAAACGTTTGCGCCGATGAGCGTGGAGACGGCCAGCGCCGCAGCGCGCATGCATGGTGTGTTCATTTTTTCCTGACTTTCCTGTTTTGTTGTACGCCAGACAAGCATTGCCGCCGCGATGGCGCAATACCGGCTGTGGCGCCGCGTTGCCGCCCCATCCAGCGAACGGGAATCCGCTGTTGTTCTTGATCTGGATCAAGTAGGGCAAATTATACGCTTATTTACTCACATGTAAGTAATTGACTGTAGGGCGTAGTCTTATAGCAAAACTGGCAGGCGCGCGGACGCAAGCCCGGCAGGATGCGGGGAAATGCGAAACAGGCATGAGAAAAGCAGCGGCGGCGCGTGTTGAAAAACACGCGCCCGATGAATGCTCAGGCAAGGAGAGGTTTGGGGTTCAGCGCAGGATGGCGGGCGCCACCGGCAGGGTTTCGAGAGCAATAAAAGCTTCCAGGGTGCGGCGCATGTCTTCGAACACTTGCTTGCCGTAGGCCGTTTCCAGGTGGGCATACTGCAGGTCGATGAGTTTACCCATCTGCAGCAGCAAACTGGCGCCCGCTTCCGACAGGTGCACCTTGCGGCGGCGCTGGTCGCCTTCGAACTTGCTGCGCCCGATCAAGCCGATTTCTTCCATGCGCGCCAGGATGCCGCTCATGCTGGGACTGGAAATCTGGCAGATATTACACAGCTCGCGCGGTTCCAGCGTGGGGCTTTCGTTGAGCGCGCGCATGATGCGCCACTGCTGCTCCGTCACGCCGAAGTGATTCAGGATGGGGCGGAAATGCTGGAGCAGGCTGTCGCGGGCCTTGAGCAGCAACTGCGGCATATTCGGATAGCGGATCGGCAAGTGCAAATGGAACTCCATGAGGATAGATGAATGCCCGCCGATTATACGGTGCGCCGTCCCCCATGCGATAGCAAATCGATATTTCCGGCCAGTTTGAATCCTGCAAAAAAAGAAAACTTAAAATTATATTATCATTAAATATAATATATCTATATTGCATTTTACAAATATATTATTATTTTTAATGCAATTTAATGTTGCTCTGGTGCACATTATTTGATGCAACAAATAGTAATTTAAATTGCCTCGCATTAAAATTATTTCATCTGGAAAACTAATCCCAGGCCCGGAAAAGGGCTGCATCCTGACTGTGAAAAACATGCCCACACCTAAACCGCTATTGCTCAGTTTATTGCTTGCTTCAATTAACCTGGCCTATGCACAAAATACGCCCGACGCCGGCTCGCTGTTACAGCAGATGGAAAGGGGCCGCGCCCCTGTCCTGCCGAAAAAGTCGCCGCAGGAACTCATGCCGGCGCCGCCACCGATGCAGGATGTGCAGGGCCTGTCCGTCACCGTCAGGCAATTCCGTTTCCAGGGCAATACCTTGCTGAGCGAAGCCGTACTGGCCCAGGCGGTGGCGCCCTACCTGGAGCGGCCACTATCGTTTCAGGACCTGCAAAACGCAGCGCTGGCCGTGGCGGCGGCCTATCGCCAGGCCGGCTGGATCGTGCGCGCCTACCTGCCGCGCCAGGAAATCGATGGTGGCACCGTCACCATCCAGATCGTGGAAGCCGTGTTTGGCGGCGTGCGCGTCAACCCGGGCGACCAGGCCACCACCCGCATGCCGCTGGCGCGCATCACGCCGTATGTTACCAGCGCCCAGCCTGTCGGCGCGCCACTCAACGCCGATGCGCTCGACCGCGCCTTGCTGATCATTGACGACTTGCCTGGCATCAGCGCCAGCGGCAATCTGGCCGCCGGCCAGCAGGAAAGCGAAACCGAGCTGGTGGTCAAGCTGGCCGACGAAGCGTGGCTGGCAGGCGACGCCGCCGTCGATAACACGGGCAACCGCTCCACCGGCACCACCCGCGCCAGCCTCAACCTGGCCCTCAACAGCCCCTTGCGCATCGGCGACCAGTTGATCAGCAACCTGATCCATACCGAAGGCAGCGACTATGTGCGCCTCGCTTACAGCCTGCCGCTGGGCAGCGCCGGCTGGCGTGCGGGCGTGAGCGGCTCGCATCTGTCGTACCGCCTGACGGCCGACGAATTTGCCGCCTTGCACGCCAAGGGCAGCTCGAACACTGTGGGCGTCGACGCCAGCTACCCGCTGCTGCGCTCGCGCCTGCGCAATCTGTATCTGCAACTCAATTATGACGACAAGCGTTTCGACAACGAGGCAAACGGCGCCACCAGCAGCAATTACACGATCCGCGGCTTCTCGGCCGGCCTGTCGGGCAATCTGTTCGACAGCCTGGGCGGCGGCGGCGCGAATGCGGCCAGTCTCAGCCTGCTGCACGGCAAGCTGGACCTGGACGGTTCGCCCAATCAGCTGGCGGACGCCGCCACGACGCGCGCGGCCGGCAATTTCACCAAGCTGCGTTACTACCTGAGCCGCCAGCAGTCGCTGACTGAGAGCTGGTCGCTGTTTGCTGCGCTGTCCGGCCAGCAAGCGAACCGGAACCTCGATTCCTCTGAAAAGTTTTACCTTGGCGGCAACTACGGCGTGCGCGCCTATCCAGCCAGCGAAGCGGGCGGCAGCGATGGCCAGTTGCTCAACCTGGAACTGCGCTGGCGCCTGCCGGCCGGCTTCGGCCTGACCGGTTTCTATGACTGGGGCCACGTCAAAGTCAACCACGACAACGCCATCAATGGCGCGGCCAGCGTCAACAGCTACAACCTGAAAGGCGCGGGCCTGGCCGTGAACTGGGTCAGCGACTTCCGCCTGAACCTGCGGGCCGCCTGGGCACGCCGCATCGGCAACAATCCGAATCCAAACATCAACGGCAGCGACCAGGACGGCACGCTGCGCAAGAGCCGCTTCTGGCTGCAAGCTTCGCTGCCTTTCTGACCCTGTCGCCCTATTACAATAATTAGAGAGAATCCACATGAACGGACACGCCACCATCAACCGCTTCTATCGCCTGATCTGGAGTGAAAAACAGGGCGCCTGGGTCGCCGTCGCGGAAAACGCGCGCGGACGCGGCAAGAGCAGCGGGCGTGGCGCCTTCATGGCCGCGCTGTTTGCGGGGCTGGGCCTGGCGCCCTTCGCCTGGGCCGGGCCGCCGGGCGCCAGCCAATTGCCGACCGGCGGCCAGGTGGTCGGTGGCGCGGCAACGATCACCCAGGGCGGCAGCCAGATGACGATCAACCAGGCCACCCAGCGCGGCGCGATCGACTGGCAGACCTTCAATGTGGGGTCGCAGGCACAGGTCAATTTCCAGCAGCCGAACAGTGGTTCGGTGACGCTGAACCGGGTGCAGGACAGCCAGGCCAGCCAGATCTTTGGCCGCATCACGGCCAATGGCCAGGTATTCCTGAGCAACCCGAATGGCGTGTATTTCAGCCCTACCTCGTCCGTCAATGTGGGCGGCCTGGTGGCCACCACGCACACCATCGCCACGGCCGACTTCATGGCCGGCAGCAATGCCTTCGCGCGCAATGGCGCCACCGGCAGCGTCGTCAACGATGGCAGCCTGAATGCCGCCCTGGGTGGCTATATCGCCCTGCTGGCGCCGCAGGTGCGCAACAACGGCATCGTCATCGCCCAGGCGGGCACGGTGGCGCTGGCCGCCGGCGAGCAGATTTCCCTGCAGTTCAGCGACAGCCGCACCCTGGCCGGCGTGCTGGTGTCGCCCTCGGCGATTGCCGCGCTGGTGGAGAACGGCTCGGCGGTGCAGGCGCCGGGCGGCATGATCATCATGTCGGCCCAGGCCGCCAATGAATTGCAGGGCGGCGTGGTGCGCAATACGGGCAGCGTGGTGGCGACAGGCTTGGCCTCGCGCGGTGGCAAGATCGTGCTCGACAGTTCGGGCCTGGTCGACAACAGCGGCAGCCTCGATGCCTCGGGCGCAGGCGGCAAGGTGGCCATCAGCGGCGACCGCATGGCCAGCAGCGGCACCGTGCGCGCCGATGGCGGCGGCGCCATCGTCAGCAAGCTGGCCAATGGCCTGGTGGAAACCACCAGCGCCGTGATTTCGGCCCAGGGCGGCGGCAGCATCAGCATCGATGGCGGCGCCGGCAAGGTGTACACCTCGGGCAGCTACAGCGCCGACGGCGAGCAAGGCGGCAAGGTCGTCATCACGGCTCACGATGTGTCGCTGATGGGCGCGAAAGTCAGCGCCACGGGCGCCAGCAAGGGGGGCACGATTCTGGTCGGCGGCGACTACCAGGGCGGCAATGCCAGCGTACGCAATGCGGCAAAAACCTCGGTCGGTGCCGGCGTCACGCTGAACGCCAACGCCACCGGCAACGGCGACGGCGGCAAGGTGGTGGTCTGGTCCGATGAAAAAACCGTGTTCGCTGGCAATGTCAGCGCACGCGCCGGCGCAGCTGGGGGCGATGGCGGCATTCTGGAAGTATCGGGCAAGCAAACCCTGTATTTCGGCGGCACGGCCAATGCCCACGCACCGAAGGGCAAGTCGGGCACCCTGCTGCTCGATCCGAAAGACATCTACATCAGCAACGACCTGTCGGGCCAGCTGGAGCTGCTCGATCCGCATCCGACCGCCGGCGGCAGCTTCGGCGCTGTCACGAAAGCGCTGACCACCACCTCGGGCAGCACCGTCACGCGCACCGGCTACATCGTCGTCACCAATCCCAACGACAACCTCGGCGCGACCGACTCGGGTGCGGCCTACCTGTTCCGCCAGAGCGACCAGGCGCTGATCTCGACCCTGTATGGCACCCACGCCGGCGACAAGGTCGGCAGCATGGGCGTGACGTCCCTGACCAACGGCAATTATGTCGTTTCCAGCAACTTGTGGAACGGCGGCAAGGGCGCTGTCACCTGGGGTAACGGCACCACGGGCTGGGGCGCGGGCGCCGTGGCGGTCTCATCGAGCAACAGCCTGGTCGGCAACAACGGCACCCATAAAAGCACCATGAACCTGGACACTTCCGACAACGTCGGTGGTTACGCGATCACGGTACTGAACAATGGCAACTACCTGGTCGGCACGGCCAGCTGGAACAACAACCGCGGTGCGCTCACCTTCGGCGATGGCAGCACCGGTGTCTCCGGCATTGTCAGCTCTGCCAACAGCCTGGTCGGCAGCACCGGCATGACCGTGGTGCCGGCCGACGGTTACAAGCCCTACAAAAGCGGCGACCTGGTCGGTTCCAGCGTGACGGTGCTCGCCAATAATAATTACGTCCTGGCCAATACCAACTGGAACAAGGGCGTGGGCGCCGTCACGTTCGCCTCCGGCACCACCGGCATCAAGGGCGTGGTCGGTTCTGCCAACAGCCTGATCGGCGACAGCACCCGCTTCGATTCCACCGGCGCCGGCACCGGCACCGACAAGGTCGGCAAATACCTGACGGTGCTGACCGGTTCGCAATTCGTGGTCTACGGCTCGGACTGGAAAAATTCCTCGGGCGCGCTGACCTCGTTCGACGGCGTCACCCCCATCACCGGCCTGGTAGCGTCCAGCAACAGCCTGGTCGGCAGTGCCGGCGACAACCTGTCCAGCGGCGGCCTGACCCTGTTGCCGTCGAACAGTGCATTCGTGATCAGCAGTCCCAGCTGGAATGGCGGGCGCGGTGCGGCCACCTGGGTGCCGTTCAGCACCGATGTCAAGACCATCACCGTGGCCACCAACGGCGTGGTGGGCGCCAACGCCGGCGACAGCGTCGGCAGCAAAGCCATCGCCCTGCTGGCCAATAATGACTATGTCGTCATCAGTCCGAACTGGAGCAGCGGCAAGGGCGCCGCCACGCTGGTCGATGGCACCACCGGCAAGGCCAAGGCCGACCAGAGCGGCGACGTCTCGGCGAGCACCAGCCTGGTCGGCACGCAAGCGAACGACCTGGTCGGTTCCAGCGGCATCATGGAATTGAAAGGCAATGGCAACTTTGTCGTGCTGAGCCCCTACTGGGCCAATGGCAGCAACACCAAGGCCGGCGCCGTGACGTGGTCGAGCGGCAGCACGCCGACCGTGGGCGCGGTGGGCACCGGCAACAGCCTGGTCGGCACCTATGCCAACGACCGCATCGGCAGTTATCAGTATAATTACTATCAAGCAAACAACAGCAATGCCTTCCTGAACGAATCGAGCAGCATCACTTTGCTGAGCAACGGCAATTACGTGGTGGCCAGCCCGATGTTCAACGGCACACGCGGCGCCGTCACCTGGAACAACGGCAGCACCGGCGCCACCGTCGATGCCGGCCATACCATTACCGCCACCAATAGCCTGCTGGGCAGCAACACTGCGGACTTCATCGGCGGCTTCATGGGCCCGAACGATGTGATCACCAATGCCGGCAACCAGACCGTCACGCATTACGATTCGATCTCGAACGGCGTCACGGCCCTGTCCAACGGCAACTATGTCACAATCAGCAACTACTGGCGCAACGGCGCCGCCCTGCGCGCTGGTGCGGTCAGCTGGAGCGACGGCGCTGGTACGCCCACGGTGGGCATGGTTTCTGCCAGCAACAGCCTGGTCGGCAGCGTACAGGACGATATGGTGGGCCTGGCCGCCAACAATGCCTACGGCATCAAGCTGCTCGAGAACGGTTACGACAGCGTGAGCAATCCCACGTATTCGGGTAATTATGTCGTCACCAGCGCGAAGTGGAACAATGGCAGCATCGTCGATGCCGGCGCGGTCACCTGGGGCAGCGGCACGGCCGCGCTGACCGGCGCCATCGCGGACAGCAACAGCGTGCTGGGCCTGAAAACCGATGACGTGAAAAACTGGGGGCTGACCGCCCTGCCCGTCAACGGTAACTACCTGATCCAGAACCAGTACTGGGACAATGGCGCCGCCACCGGCGCCGGCGCCCTGACCTGGATCGACGGCAGCAGCGGGCGCCTGTCGGACTATGCGGCGCAAGGCAACCACAATATCGTCTCCGGCGCCAACAGCCTGGTCGGCAGCCATGCCGGCGACAACGTCGGAGGCACCGTCGACTTCCTGTACAACTACGACGCCGTCAACGGCAGGCAACGGTTTACCGGCAACTACGTCGCGCTCACTTACAACTGGACCAATGACACCAAGCAATACGCCGGGGCCGTGACATGGGGCAATGGCGCCACCGGCGTCAAGGGCGACATCACCCGCGCCAACAGCCTGGTCGGCGAAAAGGCCAGCGACTACCTAGGCAGTTATTACGTTGCGCTATCGAACGGCAATTACCTGCTGGCCAACCCGACCCTCGACGTGAATGGCGTGGCCAACGCCGGTGCCGTCAGCTGGGTTGACGGCAACACCGGCCGCCTGAACGACTATGCCGCGCAAGGCAATCAGAACATCATGTCTGCCGCCAATGCGCTGGTCGGCAGCCATGCCAACGACTACGTCGGCACCGGGCTGGCGCCAGCCAATTACTATGCGCTCAACAGCGCCGATTACGCCAATAACGGCTATTTCATCATCTCGCCGGACTGGAATTGCGGCGGCGGCGCGGTCAATTACATCAGCGATGGCAGCGTGCCCCTGATCGGCGTGGTCGGCAGCAACAACGCCGCGGTGGGCAATCCGAATGGCCGTTTCTGGGGTGGCCTGGGCTATAGTCCAAATATTTCGCTCACGTCCGGCGGCGGCGCGGCGGTGACTTTCACCGGCGACAATGGCCATGTGGTGCTGCTCACGCCGACCATGCCCACACCGGGCGCCATGACGCTGCCGGGCGAGACCCAGTTCGGCGATGCACAGGGTGCAACCCAGGCCATGACCCCCGACTATATCGCTGGCGTGCTGAAAACGGGCACCAGCGTGACCTTGCAGGCGAATAACGACATCTTTGTGAAAAGCGGCATCGACGCCAGCGGCGGCGTGGCCGGCGGCGCGCTGACCATGCAGGCCGGGCGCAGCATTACGGTACTGGGCGACATCATCACGGGCAACCGCGATCTGAACCTGACCGCCAACGACAGCCTGGCCAACGGCGTCAAGGACGCCTACCGCGACGCCGGCATCGCCACCGTCAGCATGGGCATCGACAAGCAGGGCGTGGCGGCGAAGATCGACGCCGGCACCGGCAACGTGTCGCTGCTGATGGCCGATGGCAGCGACAAGACCAACCATATGGCCGGCTCCATCAGCGTCAACAGCATCACCGGCGCCACCATCAAACTGATCAATCAGGGCAATGGCGCCGGCACGGTGGGCGACCTGCCGAACCTGGCAGCCAATTGCTGCGGCTTCGACCTCGGTTATCGCGGCATCGGCGCCGACGTCACGCTGAACGCGGGCGCGGTCCTGAGCGCCAGCGGCGCCGGTACGGCGGTGACCCTGGCCGCCAAGGGCAATTTCAACAACAATTCCGGCAATGGCGCCGGCAGTATCGCCATGAGCGACCCCGCTGCGCGCTGGCTGGTGTACGCCAATGCGCCGGGCGGCAGCACGTATGGGGGCCTGGACAGCCAGAATACGGCCATCTGGAACGCCAGCTATACCGGCACTCCGGTCACGCAAACAGGCAACCGCTATGTGTTCGCCTACCAGCCCACCATCACCGTCGGCACGCAAAACGTCAGCAAGACGTATGGCGAAGACCTGAGTACCGGCACCACCCTGGCCGACCGCGTGGTCAGCCTGACCGGCGCGCAAGCGGCGGTGGCTGGCGCCTATCTGGGCGACACGGTGGCCACCGCGCTGTCGGGCATCATCACCGCAACGTCCGCCGGCGCGGCGGCCAATGCCGGCGTCGCGGGCGGCCCGTACGCCATCACGGTCGACCTGTCGGGCGCGACCGGCAACAACGGCTATGCGGTGGCGGTGGACAGCAACACGCCACGCACCATCACGGTGGCGGCCAAGGCCCTGACGGCCAGCCTGACTGGCGTGAGCAAGGTGTATGACGCCAGCAATGCCGCCACTTTGGCAAGCGGCAACTATGTATTGAGCGGCCTGGTCGGTTCGGAATCGTTCAGCATTACCAATACCAGCGGCCTGTTCAACGCGAGCGACATCAGCGCCAGCAGCGTCAGCGCCACCCTGGCCGCCGGCGACTTCAGCGCCGGCGCGGCTACCTTTGCCAGCAACTATATCTTGCCGGTATCGGCCACCGGCACTGGCAGCATCACGGCCAAGGCGCTGACCGCCACCCTCACCGGTGTGAGCAAGGCCTACGATGGCGATACGGCGGCCGTGCTGAACGGCGCCAATTATCAGCTGGTGGGCCTGGTCGGCGGCCAGTCGGCCAGCATCAGCCAGGCGGCGGGCCTGTACAACTCGGCCGATGTGCTGGGCGCGAACAGCGTCAGCGCCAGCTTGTCCGGCGCCGATTTCTCGGCTGGCGGCGGCACCTCGCTGGCCAACTATATCCTGCCGACGATGGCCACCGGCAGCGCCAGCATCACGCCGAAAGCCCTGAGCGCCAGCTTGACGGGAACCATCGGCAAGACCTATGACGGCGGCAGCGGCGCCCTGCTGGGTGCCGGCAACTTCAGCCTGTCGGGCTTTGTCGGCGCGCAGTCGGCCAGTGTCACGCAAACGGCCGGCGTCTACAACAGCGTCAATGTGGCCACCGCCAACAGCGTGACGGCCAGCCTGTCGGCCGGCGATTTCACCGCCGGCTCGGGCACCACGCTGTCGAACTACAGCCTGCCGGTTTCGGCCAGCGGCGGCGCCAGCATTTCCGCCAAGTCGCTCAGTGCCAGCCTGACGGGCGCGCTGGGCCGCAGCTACGATGGCACGACCAGCGCCAGCCTGACGGGCGGCAATGTTGCACTGGACGGCGTGGTCGCCGGTGAAACCATCAATGTCGGCACGCTCAATGGCAGCTACGACAGCCGCAACGCGGGCACGCGCACGGTCAGCGCCACCCTGCCCGGGGGCGACTTCACGGCCGGTTCCAGCACACTGCTGGGCAACTACGTGCTGCCGACCAGCGCTGCGGGAACCGCCGTCATCGCGCCGAAAGCCATCACCTTGAATGCTCCCGCGATCAGCAAGGTGTATGACCGCACCCTGGCCTATACCGCCAGCGCCGGCGATTTGTCCTCGCTGTCGGCGGCGCTGGTGGAAGGCGATACCGTCACCGGCGCCAGCTTCAGCTATGCCGACAAGAACGCAGGCAACGGCAACAAAGCCGTCAATTTTGGCGCCGCCACGCTCAGCGACGGCAATGGCGGCGCCAACTACAGCGTCACCCTGGCCGGCAACAGCAACAGCAGCATCACGCCACGCGTGCTGAACGCCAGCGCCACCGGCGTCGACCGCGTGTACGACACCTCGACCAATGCCGGCGTCACCTTGCAGGACGACCGTATCGCCGGTGACGTGCTGACCTTGTCGAACACCTCAGCCAGCTTTGCCGACAAAAACGCGGGCAGCAACAAGGTCGTCACCGTCAACGGCATCGCCGCCGGCGGCGCCGATGCGGGCAACTACACGCTGGCCGCCACGACGGCCACGACGAAGGCCAGCATCGCGCAGGCCACCTTGCAGGTGACGGGCGTGTCGGCGCAAAACCGCAGCTATGACACCTCGCGCAATGCAGCCCTCACCGGCACGGCCGTGGTCACGGCCCTGGGCAGCGACATCGTCAATGTCACCGGCACCGGCATCGGCCAGTTCGCCGACAAAAATGCCGGCACAGGCAAGGCGATCACGGTCAGCGGCTATGCCTCCAGCGACAGCAACTATGTGCTGCTGCAGCCGGCCGGCTTGAGCGCCAGCGTCACACCGGCCGTGCTGGCCTTGTCCGGCCTGGATCTGGGCGTGTCGAAAACCTATGACGGCAGCAGCAGCGTCAATGTCACCGGTGCGCCAACGGTCAGCGGTTTTGGCAAGGAAAGCGTGACCGTGATCGGCGCGGGCACCGGCCAGTTCGCCGATAAAAACGCGGGCAATGGCAAGGCAATCAGCGTCTCCGGCTTCACCTCCAGCGACAGCAACTACACGATCGGCCAGCAGGCCGGCCTGACCGGCAGCATTACGCCTGCCCAGCTGACGCTCGGCCCCGTCACCGCGACCACGCGCAGCTATGACGGCAGCACCGCTGCGCAAATCGACGCCGCCAGCTATGCCCTCACGGGCTTGGCCAGCGGCGAGTCGGTCCTTGTCAACAAGACGGCGGGCAGTTTCGACAACCGCAATGCGGGTAACCGTACTGTCAGCCTCGGCCTGACCGGCGCCGACTATACGGCTGGCGCCAATACCGCCCTGTCGAACTACTTGCTGCCGACCCTGGCGACGGGCAGCGGCGTGATCACGCCAAAAGCCATCACCTTGAATGCTCCCGCGATCAGCAAGGTCTACGACGGTACCCTGGCCTATACCGCCAGCGCCGGCGATTTGTCCTCGCTGTCGGCGGCGCTGGTAGAAGGCGATACCGTCACCGGCGCCAGCTTCAGCTATGCCGACAAGAACGCAGGCAATGGCAACAAGACCGTCAATTTTGGCGCCGCCACGCTCAGCGATGGCAATGGCGGCGCCAACTACAGCGTCACCCTGGCCGGCAACAGCAACAGCAGCATCACGCCACGCGTGCTGAACGCCAGCGCCACCGGCGTCGACCGCGTGTACGACACCTCGACCAATGCCGGCGTCACCTTGCAGGACGACCGTATCGCCGGTGACGTGCTGACCTTGTCGAACACCTCGGCCAGCTTTGCCGACAAAAACGCGGGCAGCAACAAGGTCGTCACCGTCAACGGCATCGCCGCCGGTGGCGCCGATGCGGGCAACTACACGCTGGCCGCCACGACGGCCACGACGACGGCCAGCATCGCGCAGGCCACCTTGCAGGTGACGGGCGTGTCGGCGCAAAACCGCAGCTATGACACCTCTCTGAATGCAGCCCTCACCGGCACGGCCGTGGTCACGGCACTGGGCAGCGATATCGTCAATGTCACCGGCACCGGCATCGGCCAGTTCGCCGACAAAAATGCCGGAACAGGCAAGGCGATCACGGTCAGCGGCTATGCCTCCAGCGACAGCAACTATGTGCTGCTGCAGCCGACCGGTTTGAGCGCCACCGTCACGCCGGCCGTGCTGGCCTTGTCCGGTCTGGATCTGGGCGTGTCGAAAACCTATGACGGCAGCACCAGCGTCAATGTCACCGGTGCGCCAACGGTCAGCGGCTTCGGCAAGGAAACCGTGACCGTGATCGGCGCGGGCACCGGCCAGTTCGCCGATAAAAACGCGGGCAATGGCAAGGCAATCAGCGTCTCCGGCTTCAGCTCCAGCGACAGCAACTACACGATCGGCCAGCAGGCCGGCCTGACCGGCAGCATTACGCCGGCCCAGTTGACGCTCGGCCCCGTCACCGCGACCACGCGCAGCTATGACGGCAGTACCGCCGCGCAAATCGACGCCGCCAGCTATGCCCTCACGGGCTTGGCCAGCGGCGAGTCGGTCCTTGTCAACAAGACGGCGGGCAGTTTCGACAGCCGCAATGCGGGCAACCGTACTGTCAGCATCGGCCTGGCCGGCGCCGACTATACGGCTGGCGCCAACACGCTCCTGTCGAACTACTTGCTGCCGACCCTGGCGACGGGCAGCGGCGCGATCACGCCGAAAGCCATCACATTGAATGCGCCCACGATCAGCAAGGTGTATGACGGCACCCTGGCCTATACCGCCAGCGCCGGCGACTTGTCCTCGCTGTCGGCGGCGCTGGTGGAAGGCGATACCGTCACCGGCGCCAGCTTCAGCTATGCCGACAAGAACGCCGGCAACGGCAACAAGGCGGTCAATCTGAACCAGGTCGCTTTGAACGATGGCAATGGCGGCGCCAACTACAGCGTCACCCTGGCCGGCAACAGCAACAGCAGCATCACGCCACGCGTGCTGAACGCCAGCGCTACCGGCGTCGACCGCGTGTACGACACCTCGACCAATGCCGGCGTCACCTTGCAGGATGACCGTATCGCCGGTGACGTGCTGACCTTGTCGAACACCTCGGCCAGCTTTGCCGACAAAAACGCGGGCAGCAACAAGGTCGTCACCGTCAACGGCATCGCCGCCGGCGGCGCCGATGCGGGCAACTACACGCTGGCCGCCACGACGGCCACGACGAAGGCCAGCATCGCGCAGGCCACCTTGCAGGTGACGGGCGTGTCGGCGCAAAACCGCAGCTACGACACCTCGCGCAATGCAGCCCTCACCGGCACGGCCGTGGTCACGGCACTGGGCAGCGACATCGTCAATATCACCGGCACCGGTATCGGCCAGTTCGCCGACAAAAATGCCGGCACAGGCAAGGCGATCACGGTCAGCGGCTATGCCTCCAGCGACAGCAACTATGTGCTGCTGCAGCCGACCGGTTTGAGCGCCACCGTCACGCCGGCCGTGCTGGCCTTGTCCGGTCTGGATCTGGGCGTGTCGAAAACCTATGACGGCAGCACCAGCGTCAATGTCACCGGTGCGCCAACGGTCAGCGGCTTCGGCAAGGAAACCGTGACCGTGATCGGCGCGGGCACCGGCCAGTTCGCCGATAAAAACGCGGGCAATGGCAAGGCAATCAGCGTCTCCGGCTTCAGCTCCAGCGACAGCAACTACACGATCGGCCAGCAAGCCGGCCTGACCGGCAGCATTACGCCGGCCCAGTTGACGCTCGGCCCCGTCACGGCGACCACGCGCAGCTATGACGGCAGTACCGCCGCGCAAATCGACGCCGCCAGCTATGCCCTCACGGGCCTGGTCAGCGGCGAGTCGGTCCTTGTCAACAAGACGACGGGCAGTTTCGACAGCCGCAATGCGGGTAACCGTACGGTCAGCCTCGGCCTGACCGGCGCCGACTATACGGCTGGCGCCAATACCGCCCTGTCGAACTACTTGCTGCCGACACTGGCGACGGGCAGCGGCGTGATCACGCCAAAAACCATCACCTTGAATGCTCCCGCGATCAGCAAGGTCTACGACGGCACCCTGACCTATACCGCCAGCGCCGGCGATTTGTCCTCGCTGTCGGCGGCGCTGGTGGAAGGCGATACCGTCACCGGCGCCAGCTTCAGCTATGCCGACAAGAATGCCGGCAACGGCAACAAGGCGGTCAACCTGAACCAGGTCGCCTTGAACGATGGCAATGGCGGCGCCAACTACAGCGTCACCCTGGCCGGCAACAGCAACAGCAGCATCACGCCACGCGTGCTGAACGCCAGCGCCACCGGCGTCGACCGCGTGTACGACACCTCGGCCAATGCCGGCGTCACCTTGCAGGACGACCGTATCGCCGGTGACGTGCTGACCTTGTCGAACACCTCGGCCAGCTTTGCCGACAAAAACGCGGGCAGCAACAAGGTCGTCACCGTCAACGGCATCGCAGCCGGTGGCGCCGATGCGGGCAACTACACGCTGGCCGCCACGACGGCCACGACGAAGGCCAGCATCGCGCAGGCCACCTTGCAGGTGACGGGCGTGTCGGCGCAAAACCGCAGCTATGACACCTCGCTCAATGCAGCCCTCACCGGCACGGCCGTGGTCACGGCCCTGGGCAACGACATCGTCAATGTCACCGGCACCGGTATCGGCCAGTTCGCCGACAAAAATGCCGGCACAGGCAAGGCGATCACGGTCAGCGGCTATGCCTCCAGCGACAGCAACTATGTGCTGCTGCAGCCGACCGGTTTGAGCGCCAGCGTCACACCGGCCGTGCTGCAGGTCCGCGGCTTGAGCCTGGCGGCGGCCAAGACCTATGACGGCACGCGCAACGTGGCCTTGTCGGGCACGCCGACCGTCACGGGTTTCGATGGCGAAGTGGTGACGGTCGGCGGTGTGGGTACCGGCCAGTTCGCCGACAAAAATGTCGGCACGGGCAAGGCGATTACCCTGGCCGGCTATGCCGCCAGCGACAGCAACTACGTCATCGGCCAGCAGCCGGGACTGGTGGGCAGCATCACGCCCGCCGCGATCACCGTGACGGGCGTGCGCGCCGACAACAAGACCTTCGACGGCAACGCCACGGCCACCTTGAATGGCACGGCCGCCATCAATGTGATTGGCGCAGACGAGGTGGCATTGACCGGCACGGCCAGTGCCAGCTTTGCCGACGCCACGGCCGGCACGGCCAAGCCGGTGAGCGTCAGCGGTTATGCGCTGGCCGGCGGCGACGCCGGCAACTACGTCCTGAGCCAGCCGCAGGGCCTGAGCGCCGATATCGCCGACGCGGCCGTGCAAGTGCCGCCGCCGGTGGTGGTGACGCCACCACCGCTGCCGGCCCTGCCTCTGGCCGAACAGCGCGTGGCGCCGGGCCTGAGCATGCCGCCGCTCGGCGACTTGCCAGGCACCGGAGCGGGAACGGGAACGGGAGCCGGTTTGAGCAGCACGGCGCCAGCAGCCACGCCGGCCGCGAACAGCGCAACGCCGCCGGCAAAAGCCGATACGGCAGGCATCACGGTAGCGCTGGTGCGTCCGGCGTCACAGCAGCAAAGCGGCGCGATTGCGGTCTCGGTGCCCAAGCAGATCGTCGACGCCGGCAACGGCTTCGGCTTCCCGCTACCGGCGCAACTGATCGAAGCGGCCGCCGTCAACCGCGTGCCGGTGCAGGCGCAGCTGGCCGACGGCAGCGCGCTGCCATCCTGGATCAGCTATAACGCCGACAGCAAGTCGTTCGTGGTCCAGCAGGTACCGAATGGCGCCCTGCCTCTGGAAATCGTGCTGGTGATCGGTAGCCAGCGCGCCACCATGGTGGTAGCGGAACGCTGACAAGGAAGAAGTGGAAAACGCGGCAAGAATGGCGCGTCCCGTACGGGACGCGCCTTTTTTTACGTCAGCGCTTTTGCGCCGGGATGAACTGCTCGCGCACGGCCTTGGCCAACAGGTACGGCGGCAACAGTCCCTGGCCCAGCAGGAAGTTATTGAAGGCCAGGCGGTCGAATTTAGCACCCAGCGCCAGCTCCGTTTCCGCGCGCAATTGCAGGATGCGCGTATAGCCATAAAAATAGCTGCCCGCCTGGCCTGGCGCGTTGAAGGTATAGCGGTCCAATTCCTGGCGCGCCATCGCTTTCGACAGCATCACTTCGTCCGTCAGGATGCGTCCCGCCTCCTCGCGCGTGACTTGTCCCAGGTTCAGCATCGGGTCGAGCATGGCCCGCGCCGCACGCAGCATGCGGAACTGCAGCGCGATGAACTGGCCTTCGGCCGGCTCGTAGGGGATCATCTCCGCTTCCGCGTACAGCGCCCAGCCTTCCACATTGACGCTGTTGAACGCGTACAGGCTGCGCGCCTGCGACACGCCCCGCTCCACCATGGCGCTGAACTGCAGCTCGTGGCCGGGACGGCCTTCGTGCGCGCTCAGGGTCCATGCAGCGCCCGCGAAATTGAAATCGTCATACGCTTCGCCCTTGCCGCTGGCGGCCGGATTGCTGACGGGAAGGACGAACTGGCCGTGCTCTCCCGTATTGCCGATCAGCGGAGGCGGACGCATATGCGGTGCCGGCTGCGCCGCCGATTCGGCGGTGGACGCCAGGCGCATGGTCATGGCGCGCGCAGGGATATCGACCACGCGCTGCCGGGCGATGCGTTCTTCGAGCTGCGTATTGACGGCCTTGTAGTGCGCCTCGAGCTGCTCGTTCGGGATGGAATCGGCCTTCAGTGCGCGCAGCACCTGACGGTAATCAGAGCCGTCGACGCCCTTCAAGGCCAGCTTGGCCGCCACCACGGGCGCCAGCGCCTGCATGGCGGCGCGCGTTTCCAGGTAAGCCACCTGCGCCCGTTCGACCAGCGCGCGCGGCTCGATGTCGATGCCCACCTGTTTCAGGCGGAACGCATACAGCTCGGGCGCCATGCGGAAATCCGTACGCGACAGGGGCAGCACCACCTGCTTTTCCCACGCCGCATACGCGTTCAACTGCTGTTCCATGGCCGCCAGCGCAGGTTCGGCGCCAGTGATTTTCATGTCGGCGAACAGCTTGCGGATGCCGGCGATATACGTTGGCACGTTTTCCAGCGACTGCTCCACCTGCAGGCGCACGGGTCCCGTCAGGCCAGGCTTGCCGATTTTTTCCGTGAAGCGCGCTTTGGCCTGCTGCGTGATCGGTGTGCTGCCCGGGAACTGGCCCACGTAGCGCTGCAGGCGCTCGAGCGCCTTGGCACGGCGCGCGGCCGGGCGCTGTTCCTGCAGCAAGCTTTGCATGCTGCCAAAGACCATTTGCGGCACATCGACCCACGGCAAGGTGTACTGAGCTTCCAGCTGCGCGCCCATGATTTCCTGGTCGACGGCGCCGATCAGGATTTGCAGATCCTGGCGGATGCGTTCGTCGCGTTCCAGTTCCAGCTTTTGCTGCAATTGCGCGCGCGCCTGCCGCATGACCGCCACCTGG
Organism: Janthinobacterium sp. 78; assembly: GCF_003096775.1. Lineage (NCBI taxonomy): Bacteria > Pseudomonadati > Pseudomonadota > Betaproteobacteria > Burkholderiales > Oxalobacteraceae > Janthinobacterium > Janthinobacterium sp. 78. The sequence goes on from NZ_QENT01000001.1 coordinate 3,734,890, forward strand.
CGTTCGACAATATGGGGTCCCAGGTCGGCGGCCAGGCCGTCGTACTGCGCCAGGCCCGTGTCGGAAGCGTTTTCGGGCGAAAACTGCGCCTGCGCCGCCAGCACGATGGCCGCGTTACGGTTGCTGGCTTCAACCCAGGCGGACGACGCGCTGGCAGTGGCAGGGACGGCGGCCATGGCGGGCATGGCCAGCGCGGTTGCAAGCGCGGCGACCAGCACGGTCTTGCACAATTGCGGAGTGACGGACATCGGGGGATTCCTTCCTGAGGTGAGCGATGAGCGAAGCGGCGAGTATCGGCCAGCCTCGCATGCCTGTCAATTCAGCCCGTTCCGTGCGGGCAGGTTCCATGGCGTGACGATCTGGATGGCGGACAAGGGCGGCGCCTGCGCCAGGGCCGGCAGCGCGCCATGCGCCCGCAGTATCTCTTGGCAGGCGCGGCGCATGTCATGGCCCAGGTCATGGTGCAGCACGGCCTGGATGGCGCCCGACTTGAGCAGCGCCACGTTGTCCGCATCAAGGTCGTGGCCGATGAAGACCCGGCAAGGCCGGCCCGCCTGCGCAAACGCCTGCACGATGGCGGCGTTGCCGCCGCCGATGGAATACACGGCGGCGATGCCGGGATGTCCGGCCAGGGCCTGGCGCACCAGCGCGCCCGTGGCGCCGTCGATGCCGTGGCCCTCGCTCACTTCGACGATGGATAAATGGCGGTGCCGTTCGCGCAGCGCGCGGCGAAAGCCGATCTCGCGCTCTTCCTCGCCATGAAAACGGTTGCTGCTCAAAGTCACCAGCACTTGCTGTTTCCTGGGCCGCTGGCCCGCGCCCAGCCACTGGCCAATCAGGCAGGCGGCCGTTTCGCCCGCCGCGCGGTTATCCATGCCGACGTAGCCGCGCCGCGCGGAGGACGGCAAATCCGTCACCAGGGTCACCACGGGAATGCCGGCCGCCGCCAGCCGGTTCAGCGCCTCGGCCACCGGCGGCAAGTCCGGCGCTTTCAGCAGCACGCCGTGGCTGCCGTTCTTGCGGATGCGTTCCAGCAGTTCGACGATGCCGGCCGCGTCCAGCGTTTCATGCAGGTGAAAGCGCGAGCGCAGCACGGCCGGATGCAGGGACGGCAGCTCCGATTCGAGCGCCAGGCGCACGGCATCCGTAAACCGGCGCGGCGCCACCATCAGCACGTCGAGCATGAATTTTCTGCCCGCCAGGCCCACCTGCGTGCTTTGCCGCGCCAGTTCATCGAGCGCCTGCATCACGCGGCGCACCGTATTGGCGTGTACGCCCCCGCGCTGCTTGATCACGCGGTCGACGGTCGCCACGCTGACGCCAGCCTGCAGCGCCACGACCTTGACGGGAAACGGATGCGTCATGCCATATCCAATTCAAATTGATGGTTTTTTGATGGATTTCCTGATGAAAAATGCGGACCTTCATCCCTATACTGATTCTACAACTTAAACAACGGAGACACCGCATGATCACCAACGACGCCGCGCCGCCCGCCCCTTTCTGGCTGTCGCAGCAGGATTGCCAGCTCGATGAATTCATCCGCACAGTCAGCCAACGCACGGCGCTGGCCGCCTATCCTCTCGCCGCTGCGGTAGAACAAAATATTCTCGTCTACGACTGCGACCAAGTGCGCGCGCTGGCCGCCAGTGCGGCGTCGCTGCGCGCGCTGCAGGCAGAATGGGGCAAGGCGCTGATGCTTGGTCCCGGCGTCATCGTGCTGCAACGCGCCGTCGCCGACATGGACACGCTGGAACAGGTGAGCGGCGTCTTTCGCGCGCTGATCGCCGAACAGCATGCGAGCGGCCAGGCGGGCGGCGACCATTTCGCCAAACCGGGCGCGAATGACCGCATCTGGAACGCCCAGCAAAAACTGTGTCTGCGCGCGCCCGAAGCGTTCGCACGCTATTACGCCAATCCCGTCTTCGCGTGGATCGCCGAGGCCTGGCTCGGTCCCGCCTACCAGATGACGGCGCAAGTGAACGTCGTCAACCCGGGCGGGGCGGCCCAGGCGCCGCACCGCGACTATCACCTGGGTTTCCAGAGTGCCGCCAGCTGCGCCGCCTACCCCGCGCCCGTGCACCAGATGTCGGCCCTCTTGACCTTGCAGGGCGCCGTCGCCCATTGCGACATGCCGCTGGTATCGGGTCCCACCGTCTACCTGCCCTACTCGCAGCGCTATCAGGCAGGTTTTCTCGCCTGGCAGCAGCGGCCGTTCCGCGACTATTTCGCCCGGCATTGCGTGCAGCTGCCGCTGTCCCAAGGCGACGCCGTGTTCTTCAACCCCGCCCTGTTCCACGCGGCCGGGCATAACCGCTCGTCCGACATCCGCCGCATGGCCAACCTGCTGCAAGTGTCGTCGGCGTTCGGGCGCGCCATGGAAGCGCTGGACCGCCGCGCCATGAGCGCAGCGCTGTATCCGGCCTTGCAGGCGCTGCGCGCCCGGGGCGCAATGGATGATGCGGGTATCAGCCACGCGATTGCCGCCTGCGCCGAAGGCTACGCCTTTCCCAGCAACCTCGATCGCGACCAGCCCATCGACGGCATGGCGCCGCCCACGCAGCAGCAGCTCATGCACGAAGCGCTGGCGCAGGACTGGCCAGCCGCCCGCTTACTCGACGCGCTCGACAGCCATGCCTGGCGCCAGCAAGCCTGAATACCCTACCGCGACACCCTCGGAGACTCCCTATGCAAGACATCAACATCGGCCTGATCGGCGCCGGCTACATGGGCAAGGCCCACACCATCGCCTACAAAGCCGTGCGCAGCATTTTTCCCACGGTCCTCAATCCCGTCTGCGAATGCATCGGCACCAGCAGCGAGGCAGGCGCCGCCCGCAGCGCGCGGGAACTGGGCTGGCACCGCTCCACGGGCGACTGGCGCGCGCTGGTCAATGATCCCGCCATCGACGCCATCATCGTCGCCACGCCGCCAGCCACGCACAAGGACATCGTGCTGGCCGCGCTGGCTCTGGGCAAACCCGTGTTCTGCGAAAAGCCGCTGGGCATGTCTGCCGCCGAATCCCTGCAGCTGGCGCAGGCGGCGGAAGCGGCGGGCGTGGCCAACATGGTCGGCTATAACTAGAGGGTCGGCCGGGATTGCGGTTTTTTTCGCGAAAAGCTAACTAAGCTATTGATTACATGGAAAGAAATGTGAATTGCATACTCACGGCAGGAATACTGGCTGCAAAGAAGATTTCATGTCCCACGATTATCGCTGTACCGGCCCGCATCTACCTAATGCCGGCCGGGATTCCTGTAAAAATTCCCAAAATTTGATCTAAGCTTTTGTTTTTAAAGAGTTTAATTCTGATTTTTGTTGCAATATCTGTTCATTTAGATTGGCGGTCGGCTGTCCAGACCAGTCTCTACCTCTGTTTTGAGGCGGGTGGTCGGTCCAGTGACTGCAGATAACCCCGCAACTCCTCACTGAAGCCTTGGCTCGCTTCGGCTCTAGCGTTAGCTTGGGCCAAGGACAATTCGAGTTCACGTAATCGGGTTTTCAGTCCCCCCATTTCCTTTCCCAATGCTGCCACCTGCCCCAGCAATACCTCATTTTCAGTCACTTTGGCGGCAAGTTGTCGTTCCAGGTCTCCGGCATGTAGCTGCCCCGCATGAAGCTGCTCGATCTTTTGATCTTGCCGACGGCCGAGCGCTTGTTGCTCGTAAAGCGCCTGTTTGGCATGTGACAGCTCGGCAACCAATTTAGCGCCTTCCTGGTTCAATCGAGTCGCCTCTTCCTGTTTGAGTACCACCGCTTGTTGCTGTTGCCGTAGCTCGGCTTGCAGTTGCTGTGTCTGCTGTTCATGGCGCCGCTGATCCTGATCGCGCTGTTCCTTGACTGACTGACGATAATGCTCCAGGGAGTCGCGCGCATGGGCATGCTTTTCCTCCAGCGACCGCCGGTGCGCCTCATTTTCGGCCAGGCGCTCTTGCAAATCGGCCACCTGCTGCTGCGCTGTGTGGCGCAAGATGGTCTCATTTTGCAAACTGGAACGAGTTTGAGTATGCGTCCGTATTTCCTCGATGCCGTCATCTCTGGCCTGGCGCAATTGCTGTTGTAGCGCCGCCAGTTCTTTCTCATAGTTGCCCACGGCCGCGGCATGGTCGCGCTCCCGTTCGACGCTCCGGGACTCGATAGCCGAGGTCCGTTCGTCGGCTTCTTCATGCAGTCGCGCGGCCAGCCGCACCACAATATCATGCAAGGCATCGCTGATCGGCGCCTTGCGCTCGTCACCAGAGCCTTCTTCTGTCTCCAGTTCTTTCAGATATTTATGGATGGTGGTCTTGGACCCCGTGTTGCCTAAGGCAACTCGGACAGCGTCGACCGAAGGGTAGCGCCCTTGGGCCAGCAACGCATCGCGCGCTTTTTTGATATCCGATTGATACAGTCCGGCACGGGCCATAACCTCTCCACGAAATAAGATGATGGATTACATACCATGTAATTACATACCATTTTTCGAGAAATTCAAGCTAAAATTTTCCTTGAAATTGAAGCAGGATAATGTATTCTTATCCTGTGTCAGATGTCTCTTCGCGCCATTTTGACCGAGTTTGCTGTACATTTGCTGATAGTGCCAGACAGAATTGATAACGTCGCTCGCCATTGGCTATCGAACCTATCCCGTCCGCATTTTCTGCCTTGTCATGCCATGTCTGATATCGACCGCTTCCTGCAGGCCGCCACGCGCGAGAACACGCGAAAAAGCTATCAAAGCGCGATCCGCGACTTTGAAGTGGAATGGGGTGGTTTTTTGCCGGCGACGTCCGATAGCGTGGCACGCTATCTGGCTGATCGTGCCGGCAAACATGTCGTCAACACCCTGCGTCAGCGATTGGCCGCATTAGCTCAGTGGCATCTCGACCAAGGCTTTCCAGACCCAACCAAAGCTCCGGTAGTACGCCAGGTCTTGCGCGGTATCCAGACGCTGCATCCAGCCGAGGAAAAGCGGGCAAAACCATTTCAGATCGATCAACTCATGCTGGTCGAGCACTGGTTGACGGCCAACGTCGACGCCGCGCAATCCCAGGGAGAAATGGGCACCGAGCTGCGGTACCGCCGCAACAAAGCGTTGTTTCTGCTTGGTTTCTGGCGCGGGTTTCGCGGCGACGAGTTGACGCGCCTGCAAATCGAGCATGTTCACATCACGCAAGGTGAAGGGATGACTTGCTTCTTGCCGCGCACCAAAGGTGATCGCCAGTTCAAGGGCGGCTACTTCAAGGTGCCGTTGCTATCGCGCCTGTGCCCGGTCAGCGCTTATGAGGAATGGATCGCTGCGGCGAGATTGACGGCTGGACCGGTGTTTCGTGCCATTGATCGCTGGGGCAACATCAGCGATAACGGACTGAACATCGATAGCCTGGTACCGCTCCTGCGTAATATCCTGCAGGAAGCTGGCGTTGATGCGCCTGAGTTGTACAGTGCTCACTCGCTGCGGCGCGGCTTTGCCAGCTGGGCAACAGCCAATGGCTGGGATCTCAAGACGCTGATGGAGCACGTGGGCTGGAAAAACGCCCAATCCGCCATGCGCTACATCGATAGGGAAGATCCCTTTAACCAGCGCCGTATCGAACAAAACCTGTATCCTCTTTATAGCAAGTAATTAAACAGCTGCAGGTGGACCTTTAATTCTGACAGGATTGTAATCCTGGCGTTAGACGATTGTCATCTTTCCAAGGTAGACTGAAGAAAGAGACCGACGGCGATCTTCACCATCCGCATAACGTGGACACAGCAGTTGAACTAGTGGAAAAGTGACATGCGATTATTAGTGGTTGAGGACGAGCAAAAGGCGGGCGAATATATTCAGAAAGGTCTGAGTGAGTCTGGTTTTGTTGTTGACTTGGCGAGAACTGGGCCCGACGGCCTTCACGCTGCCACGACTGCCCATTACGACCTGATCGTGCTTGACGTCATGCTTCCGGGCTTAGATGGTTGGCAAGTCATTGCTGAGTTGCGCAAAACGGTCGATACGCCGGTGCTGTTTCTTACCGCACGGGATGGACTCGATGACCGCATCAAAGGCCTGGAGCTCGGTGCGGATGATTACTTAGTCAAGCCATTCGCTTTTGTTGAACTGCTTGTTCGTATTCGAACGTTGTTGCGTCGAGGGCCGATCAGAGAAGCTGATATTTTTCAGATTGCCGATCTGGAACTGGACATTCCTAAGCGAAGAGTAATACGTGCCGGTGTTCGGATTGATTTGACTGCGAAAGAATTTGCACTTTTGCATTTGCTATCCAAGCGGGTCGGACAAGTTTTATCCCGGCCGTTGATTGCATCGCAAGTCTGGGATATGAATTTTGACAGCGACACGAACGTGGTGGATGTCGCGGTACGCCGTCTACGAGCAAAAATTGACGACCCCTTCGAGGTAAAACTGATCCATACGATTCGGAGTATGGGCTATGTATTAGAAGATAGACAATGAAGGCCAAGAACTGGTCTCTTACCACGCAGCTGGGGGTGCTCTTCGCCTGCATCTCGGCAATTGCATTTTCGGTCTTAGGCATCTATCTCTATCAAGCACTCGCGGCGCAGCTCCAAGCACGGGATGATGCAGACCTTGTCGACCGTATTGTGTTCATCAGACATATGCTGGAGGAAACACCGAGTGTAGAGTCGATTCGTGTGGATCCGCACCGTTTTTTAGATGCTGTCGATTTGCATGGCGGCTTTTTGCTCGTTATGCAGGCACAAGACGGTGAAGAATTAATCCGCAATACCCGTGACCGTTCATTCATGCATGCCAGCGGGGCTGTGCCGGTAGAGACGATGCCAGAGCCATCTCACGTACGTGCTGCACCAGGGCATAGCGAACCCAACCTAAGAGTTATTGCTGCGCTGGGTACCGTTGGTTCGACCGGTTCCGTGGTGAAAATCACGCTCGCCAGAAGCGAAGAGAGCCGCGCAGCTGTTCTATCTGCATACAAGTTAAAAGTGCTTGCATCGGGCTTCTTTGGTGCGGTGCTAACAGCCCTACTGGGGTTTCTACTAGTACGTCGCGCGTTGCACAAAGTAAAGCTCATCGCGCAGCAAGCTCAGCAAGTCAGTGCGCACAATTTGGAAGTGCGCTTGCATGCAAAATCAGCCCCGAAGGAAATCCAGATACTGGCTGATTCGTTCAATGAGGTGCTTGACCGCCTGCAAAATAGCTTTAATAACCTTTCCCAGTTCGCAGATGACTTGGCACACGATTTGCGTACGCCTCTCAACAATCTGATGGTCCAAACAGAAGTTGCCCTGTCTCAGCCCAGATCATCCGATGAATATCAAAACCTGCTTTCATCTAATTACGAGGAGTTTGGCCGTCTAGCTAGAATGGTGGAAAGCATATTATTTTTGGCGCGGGCTGACCATGACCAAATTTCGCTAGCAACTGAGCAGCTTGATATGGATGTTGAGCTGACGCGAATCGCCGAGTACTTTGAAGGGCCGGCATCCGACGCCGAAATATCATTCGTCGTCATCGCCTCTGGCACAGTGCTTGCTGATGGGCACCTGCTTCGCCGCGCGGTGAGCAACCTTGTGTCGAACGCCCTTCGATACACCCCGAAGGGAGGAACTATCTCGCTCGAGGCAAAAGCCGACGACGACGGGGCACTGGTTTCCGTTTCCAATCCTGGCCCTGGCATCGTGAAGGAACACCTGCCGCGGCTGTTTGACCGGTTCTACCGTTCCGATAAATCGAGGTCCAGCACGTCAGCCTCCGCTGGATTGGGTCTTTCAATCGTCAAATCCATTATGACGCTTCACCATGGCCGCGCCAGCGTCACGAGTGAGCCCGATGGAGTGACCCAATTCACGCTATTTTTTCCAGGCGTTATTACCCACTGATAGTTCGATGCGGGCGCGCTTGTGGCGCTGCACCGCTAGCTCAGGCGTCTACTGGTCGTCCTATTCTGCCTGCTGACTGCGGCTGAACAGTCACTAAACAGTTAGTTCAAGTTGAATTGGGGATAGGTACTTGACCTTGGAACTGCTGAAGTTTCTGTAATGTAAATGTAATGCTTCCGTCATTCGGGTGTGCGGGTCCCCTACGTAGAATAGCTTCATCGGATCCGCAACTTCATTCACCCGCAACTGAAAAATAAGGACATTCCAATGAAATCCATCAAAGCCAACATCGTCGCCGTTTTCGCTGTCATCGCTCTCAGCCCGCTTGCCGCGATGGCACACCAAGGCGAAATGCACTCGAATCCAGCGTTTGGCAGTGCGGCTCCGGCGCCGGCCGCCACGCGCACTATCACGATTTCATCGACTACGAAGTATGTGAATGTCGCCCAGGGCGACGTCGTCAAGTTTGATGTGGATGGTAAGACGTTCACTTGGCAGTTCGATACGCTGCGAGCCAATGCCAGCTTTGACTTTTCGGCAATTGCGCCGTCCGGCGTGAATACCCACGGCGTACGCGTGTATGTGGCACCTAACCCGACCTACGCCAACTAACTACATGTACGCCCGCCAGTGCGTTGCCGGCACATGAAATTACTGAGATTTCCGGGACGACCAGTGAAGATGAAAGATGACCCATTGATCGCCCTGTTTTTCAAGCAAAGCTGTTTCTGTGCCGAATAAGTGGACATTTTTGCCTTGGAATTGTCCTGTGGTCTCTGTTTCCTGCATCACGACGGCCAGGTTTCCATCAATACGTTCGTTTTGTTTTAGGACTTTGCTTTTAGTGGCCTTAGCAAAGGCGGTATCGGCTGGCAGGTGATGGCCAGCATATTCATCACGTGAACGTTCAACATGTCCAGATTCGTAAATTTTAATTTCAGGGCTAAGCAAAGTACTCGCCTGCTCGGATTTTCCGCTGGCAAGCGCTTCGTGAAATGCAGCAACAGTTTCAGTTGGTGTGGCGGCGTATAGGGGAAGACTGAATACGGAAATAGCGATTAGGGAAGTAAGTTGGCGCACGAGGTCTCCAGTGTTTTTTGTTTATATGATGAATTGCAGCGATGCAATTAAATCAGCGGGCGGTGATTGTGACAAGGTGGAAGTGAAAATACTCTGGAAAACTGAAATTCGCTTGACCTTCCGTCCGTTGGAAGGTGTAGCCTAAAAAGGCGATTTCATCTCAGGTGGTTCAGGCAATTTGCAAGCAACTTAGTTGTCCGTCATAGGGAAGATACTGCAGATGAATTTCATGCTGACGCGCATTGTAAGCAACCGGGCCGAAATAAGTGCAGAACAGCGTACGCCTTGCTCTACCTTTGGAGGCAACAAGAGCCGCCACTCGTTCCTCGCGTCCCTTGAGCTCCCTTCTCACCACTTTCCCCGCCGTCTCCTGAAATCATGTACTGGCGTTCGCCTCACCTCGTGCTGTATCCACCCAGTAACCAGTCATTTTGAAAGAGAATCATGCAACGCTTCCACTTATTGCTTCTGGCAACGGTTAGCTTCTCGCCGGTTGTCTATGCACAATCCACTCAACCCGCGCGCACCACGGCGACAGTGACGGATGCTAAGGCGATGGTGCCGCCGTTGAAATATGTTTCCGCTTTTGCGGATGTTAAGCCGATTGGGGAGCCCCCGACATCTCCGGATAAGGCCTGGATTCAGGCAAATCAAGATGTAACAGGGGGCTCTCAGCATGGCGCTCAGGGGGACATGTCGATGGAAATGGTACCCGGGGCAAAAAGCCAGGAAAAACCCAAGCCGTCTTCGGCGAACGATCCGCACAAAGGCCATCAAATGAACATGAAAGGCAAATAGCATGAAGCGATTATCGTTGCCGACAGCCAATCGGGTAGCCACTGTATTCAGCGTGGTATTTCTTGCAGGTTGCGCCAGCTTTTCACCGGATGGTGGCTTAAATGATGTCTCTCGGCTAACACAAGAGCGGATTGGGCAAGTCAAGCCCTTCACGAAAGAGACGCTGAAAGACAGCCAGCAGTCCAATACACAGGTGCAGTCCTTGCTGTCCGCACCACTTACGCCTGAATCTGCTGTCCAGATTGCGCTGCTCAATAATGCAGCGCTGAAGGTCTCCTTCGCTGAATTGGGGGTCTCGGAGGCTGAGTTTGTACAAGCTGGACGGATGCGCAATCCAAGTTTTAGTTTTGGCCGCGTCAGCGGCGGTGGCGACGCTGAAATCGATCGCAGTGTGATGTTTGACATTGCGGGCCTGCTGACGCTGCCCACGCGTCGACGCATTGAGCAAGGACGCTTTGAACAAACAAAGTTGCTAACAGCTGCTCAGGCTGTGCAGTTGGCGGCAGAGACACGTCGGGCATATTTTATGGCCGTTGCGGCGGCCCAATCGGCCGCATTCGCGGAGCAAGTGCGCGGCGCCGCCGAGGCATCATCGCAACTCGCCGACAGCATGACCAAGGTTGGCAACTGGAGCACACTTGACCAGGCCCGTGAGCGTGCGTTTTACCAAGATGCGTTGACACAATTGGCGAGGACCAAGCATGAAGCAACAGCCACGCGCGAACAGCTCATTCGCCTCCTGGGCCTGTGGGGAGAGCAGCAAAATTTCGTCCTGCCGGACAGATTGCCTCCACTGCCGGACAAGCCGCGGGAAACGAACAATGCGGAAGCACAGGCCATGTCACAACGCCTCGATATGCTGTCGGCCCGCCGCGAGACCGAAGCAACGGCCGCAGCACTTGGCTTAACAAAGGCAACTGGCTTCATCAACGTCTTTGACGCTGGCTACACCAACAAGAGTACGACAGGCTTGCCACGCGAGAACGGCTACCAGATTTCCCTTGAATTACCGATCTTCGATTGGGGTGGCGCCAAGGTCGCACGGGCGGAAGCGCTTTATATGCAGTCCGTCCATCGCACCACCGACACCGCCGTGCGGGCGCGCTCAGAGGTGCGTGAGGCCTTCTCCGCATACCGTACTAGCTATGACATCGCTCGTCATTATCGCGACGATGTTGTGCCGCTGCGGAAAAAAATATCCGACGAGGTTCTGCTTCGCTACAACGGGATGCTTGCCAGCGTATTCGAATTGCTGGCGGACTCGCGCGAGCAACTGGTGAGCGTGAATACCGCCATCGAAACCCAGCGCGACTTTTGGATAGCGGAAACCAAACTTCAATCCGCCATCAACGGTGGAAGTACGAACGATACAAGGGCCATGCCATGATTTCACGTAGAGACTTTTTCAGAGGTGCCGGTGCTGTAGCGGTGAGTGCCGTTGCCGTTAGCAAGGCTGGTGCCGCGTCATTGCCTGAGGCGATGTTGATGGACAATGCCAAGACACACATTCCCTTGGCGCCCCCCACTGGACGGCCCTACAATCCGGTCGTGACCCTGAACGGCTGGTCATTGCCATGGCGCATGAAAAATGGCGTAAAGGAATTCCATCTGGTGGCCGAACCCGTGGTGCGTGAACTTGCACCAGGAATGAAAGCCAACCTGTGGGGCTATAACGGTCAATCCCCAGGTCCGACAATTGAAGTGGTCGAAGGTGACCGTGTGCGTATTTTCGTGACCAACAAGTTACCTGAGCACACCAGTGTTCATTGGCATGGCCAGCGACTGCCGAACGGCATGGATGGCGTAACGGGCCTCAATCAACCAGGTATCGCTCCTGGAAGGACTTTCGTCTACGAATTCGAGGCCAAACGGCCAGGTACGTTTATGTACCATCCCCACGCCGACGAGATGGCCCAAATGGCGATGGGGATGATGGGCTTCTGGGTGACCCATCCAAAGGATCCTTCGCTCCATGCGGTGGACCGCGATTTCGTCTTCCTGCTCAACGCGTACGACGTAGAGCCGGGAAGCTATACGCCGAAGATCAACACCATGCTGGACTTCAACTTGTGGACATTCAATAGCCGCGTCTTCCCCGGCATTGATTCATTGCCGGTGCGCCAAGGTGACAAGGTACGTATCCGTGTCGGTAATTTGACGATGACGAATCATCCTATTCACATTCATGGCCATGAATTTTTCGTTACTGGTACGGATGGCGGCTGGACTCCACCAGCGTCGCGCTGGCCTGAAGTCACCACCGATGTCGCCGTTGGACAAATGCGCGCCATCGAGTTCGTCGCTACCGACCTGGGTGACTGGGCACTTCACTGCCATAAATCCCACCATACCATGAATGCAATGGGCCACTCGGTACCGACAATGATTGGCGTCAACCATCGCGGGGTTGCAGAGAAAATTAACAAAATCGTTCCTGAATATATGGTGATGGGCGACAAGGGCGGCTCCATGGGAGGCATGGAAATGCCACTGCCAGATAATACTTTACCGATGATGTCAGGTGAAGGACCGTTCGGTGGGGTTGAGATGGGAGGCATGTTTACCGTACTGAAGGTACGCAAGGATCAGAAGCGCGGCGACTATTCCGACCCTGGTTGGTACAAGCATCCGGCCGGAACCGTGGCATACGAGTGGACGGGTACCCTTCCTGAACCAGAACGTGCCACCAATGCTGGGGGGCAGTCGATGCCAACGATGAACAAACCTAATATTGAAGTCACTGTTCGTAAACCGACCGGACATAGCGGTCACTAATTTTTTAACTGAAAGGAAACATCATGAAAAACCTGCACAAAGTTGTATTGGCAACCTTGATTGGCCTGTCTTCCGTGGCAACCACCTCCGTGGCGTTCGCCCAGCAGCAGAGCGCCTCCGCGACGCAAGACGCGATGAGCGAAGGGGAAATTAAGAAAGTGGACAAGGACGCCGGCAAGCTGACCATCAAGCATGGTGAGCTGAAGAACCTGGGCATGCCAGGGATGACCATGATGTTCAAAGTCAAAGAGCCGTCAATGCTCGACAAGGTCAAACAAGGGGACAAAGTACGTTTCGTCGTGGAAAAAGTTGGTGGCGCACTCACGGTCACCTCCATCGAGGCAGTAAAGTAAATTTAACAACGAAAGTAGAAGATGAAGACCCTGCGGAACATTATTCTTGCCACGTCCATATTGGCGGCAACGCTGGCTACCCCATTTGCCTTGGCACATGCGAGCTTGAAGAGCTCCAATCCCGAGGCGGGCGCCTCCCTGGCAGTTGCACCGAAAGAGATTGCGCTGACCTTCAACGAGAAGGTGGAAGAAGCCTTTAGCACGATCGTTCTGGCCGATGGCGAAGGCAAAACCGTCGCTGCAAACAAGGCAAAGGTCGATGCCGCAAATCCAGCCATCTTACGCTTGGAAGTACCGGCATTGAATGCTGGCGCCTATACCGTGAGCTGGGCAGTTGCAGGGCACGATGGACACCGTCGCAAAGGCGACTTTAAGTTCACGGTGAAATAATTGGATGCAGTCTCGCTGTTGCAAGTCAGTTCAGCGTTGCTGCTGAACCTCGGCTTTGCCTGGCTCGTCGGATCATGGTTTGCACGCTACTGGATGCGTTCTAGCGGTGTCGATCATGATCATTTCGAGCCAGCGCTGCGCAAACTTGACTTGATGGCAGCGGCAATCAGCATAGTTGGTAGTGCATCGGCACTATTGAGCGCGACGGCAGTTATGGGAGGTGTAGGCCTGCGCGAAGCGTGCCCGATGTTCTGGATGATGGTGTCTACAACCGACTACGGACATGCAGGCTGCGCCATTATTGTGGCGATGCTTGTTCTCTTTTTTGTGCGATTAGCAGGCGGAGTCGGCCGCATCAGCGATATTGCAGTCGTTCTACTTTTGGCTGTTTTTTCTGTAACACGGGCGTCCATGGGGCATGCGGGAGAGGAAGGCTTCTGGACTATTCCGCTAGCGGTTGAAGCGATTCATTTTTTTGCCATCGGCCTATGGACTGGTGCGGTGATGGTTACCGGCTGGTTTGTTCTGCATGAGGCGCGGGTACGGAAATTTGATACGGGTAGCACCGATCAGTACCTCGAATTGATGTCTCAGGCAGCAATGCTTGCAGTAGTTGCCATTGCCGCCACTGGTATTTACAGCGCCTGGCACCGTGTGGGGAGCTCAGAGCATCTTGTTCATACCACCTATGGCATAACCTTGTTGGTCAAAGTTGCATTGGTCCTCCTGGCTATCGCCTTGGGCGGCTACAACAAATTTCTTGGACTGCCTGCCGCCTCCCGCTCCTTGCGCGGCGTCACTCTGGTGAGAGTCGTTTTACAAGTGGAAACCTTGCTACTGCTCGGTGCACTGTTTGCGGCGGCAATTCTTACCACTCAACAACCACCTACCGCGATGTAATGCCGCGACGGTTTTCTACAAGGGAGTACGATATGAAAAAGATGACCTTAAATGCAATTGCAGTAATGTTACTGGCCAGCTTGAGCACTTTCAGCAATGCTGCGGTACCGGATAGCAGCCCAGTAGCACATAGTGGCCACCAGCATGGCGCAAATGAGCAGAGCGCATCTCTTGTGGGCAAGGCGGGAGACCCGAAAAAAGTGACGCGTACCGTCACTGTCGATATGAACGACAGCATGCGCTTTAGCCCAGCGTCTATTGCCGTGAAACGGGGCGAGATCATTCGCTTTGTCGTCAACAATTCCGGCAAGATCAAGCATGAAATGGTCATTGGTTCTGAGAGCGAGTTAAAAGAACATGCCCAACAAATGGCAAAGTTTCCGGAGATGGAGCATGCGGAACCCAATCAAGTGACCGTGACGCCTGGAAAATCGGGAACCATCGTTTGGCAGTTCGACAAAGCCGGCAAAGTGGAGTTTGCTTGCTTACAACCCGGTCACTTTGAGGCCGGCATGAAGGGGCTGGTAGTAGTCTCCGCCAAGTAGATGACTTCGTTCGGCGGGAATGTTCAATTCCCGCCATTGTCACCATAGCTGGTTCCACCGTAGGCAAAGAAACAGGCGAATCTGCCCAAGGAGTGATTCATGAGTAGAACTGACGCCGAGCATCATGCGCACGAGCATCATCACGATACCCATAGCAAGACCGGGCCTGGCAATACGATGAAGACAGGGGAAGAAAAACCATTCATCGATCCTGTGTGCGGCATGCGCGTTGGCGCAAATCCCGAGCAAGAAATCACCTACAAAAGTATGGTCTACCACTTCTGTAGCGGGAAATGCATGGCAAAGTTCAACGCAGCGCCAGATTCCTTCATCGATAGAGCGAATGCGGCGCCCAGCCCCGAGCACTCGCCACAGCAGGGAGCGGTCTACACCTGCCCCATGCACCCCGAGATACGCCAGCCTGCACCGGGAACTTGCCCCATTTGCGGCATGTCGCTCGAACCTGAAATGCCGACGCTAGATGAGGCGGAAAATCCGGAACTAGTCGATTTCCGCCACCGCTTCTGGTGGACGCTGCCTCTGACTCTGGTGGTGTTCCTGTTGGCGATGTTTGGGCATGTGTTCGTTGAAATGGGGCTGCCAGGCCAGAACTGGATTGAATTCGCATTAAGTACCCCTGTCGTACTGTGGGCCGGCTGGCCATTTTTCACGCGCTGGGCGCAATCGCTGGCACGCATGCGCCCGAATATGTGGACCTTGATTGGTTTTGGCGTAATGGCTGCCTATGGCTATAGTGTCGTCGCCACCATCGCACCGGGCTTCTTCCCACCTACCTTTGCTGCACATGGCCGCATAGGCGTCTATTTTGAAGCCGCAGCAGTCATTGTTTCGCTCACGCTACTGGGACAGATCCTTGAGCTGCGCGCACGCTCCCAAACTTCCGCGGCAATCAAATCCTTACTTGGCCTCGCTCCGAAAACGGCTCGGCGCATTCAGGACGATGGGGCCGAAGACGACATTCCTCTCACGCACGTCCACGTCGGCGACAAACTCCGTGTCAGACCCGGTGAGAAGGTGCCGGTTGATGGCGTAGTGCTTGATGGCGAGAGTTCGCTTGATGAATCAATGCTGACTGGCGAGCCCTTACCTGTGACAAAACGTCCCGGAGACACGTTGATTGGCGCAACGATCAATACCAGCGGGAGCCTGATTATGCGTGCCGAGAAAATCGGCAGCGACACGATGTTGTCTCAAATCGTACAAATGGTCGCGCAGGCACAGCGCTCCCGCGCGCCTATGCAACGACTCGCCGATAGTGTCGCAGGCTATTTCGTGGTCGTGGTCGTGGCCATAGCGCTACTGACGTTCGTGTTATGGGGAATGTATGGCCCTGAACCAAGCTGGGTCTTTGGTTTTGTTAACGCCGTTGCAGTACTGATCATTGCTTGCCCATGTGCATTGGGGTTAGCCACACCGATGTCCATCATGGCCGCCACTGGCCGCGCCGCCACCCAGGGGGTGCTCTTTCGGGATGCCGCGGCAATAGAAGACCTCAAGAAGGTCGACACACTGATTGTCGACAAGACGGGGACCCTCACTGAAGGTAAGCCTTCCTTTAACAGCGTGGTCGCAGCGCCTGGTTTCAAGGACGAAGACGTCCTGCAAATGGCGGCGAGCATAGACCAGGGAAGCGAACATCCTTTAGCGCACGCGATTGTCAACGAAGCGAATCGGCGAGCACTGGCGCTAACAAAGCCTGACAGTTTTGAGTCCGCCAGCGGTATTGGCGTGCGCGGCACGCTTGGCGGGGTGCACATCGCACTGGGCAACACCGCCCTGATGGATACTGACAAAGTTGATTGGCGGCCGCTTGCTGAGGTCGCTGAACGCTTGCGAACAGAAGGTGCTAGCGTCATGTATCTATCCTCTGACGGCGTTTTGGCTGGACTGATCGCCGTGTCGGATCCCATCAAGGCAACGACGCGTGAGGCGATAGAGGGCCTGCGCGCCGAAGGGCTGACCGTGATCATGGCCACTGGCGATGGCGTCACTACTGCGAGGTCCGTGGCCGAAAGGCTGGGCATCACGGAGTTCTACGGCGAGGTGAAACCACAGGACAAGTTGGCCTTGGTAGAAAAACTCCAAAAGCAAGGCAAGGTGGTCGCAATGGCCGGCGATGGAATCAATGATGCCCCCGCACTGGCGAAGGCCAACGTTGGTATTGCCATGGGTACAGGAACAGACGTGGCTATCAATAGCGCTCACGTCGCTTTAGTAAAAGGAGATCTGCGTGGGATTGCCCTTGCCCGTCGAATCTCGGTCGACACTGTTCGAAATATGTGGCAGAACCTGGGCTTCGCGTTTGTCTACAATGCCTTGGGCATTCCCCTGGCTGCCGGTGTGCTGTATCCATTTACTGGCCAACTGCTATCGCCGATGATCGCCGCGTTAGCGATGAGCCTGAGTTCCGTGTCTGTCATTACTAATGCACTCCGGTTGCGCGGTACCGGTCGGCCTTAACCGCTGACTGTGGCACCGAGCGACATTCTTGTGGAAGCAAACATGAATACACCTGCGATAGTGAAAGCTGCATCGAAAAACGGCTGCTTGCTTAGCAACGAAGAATTGAGCTTTCTTCCGGCTGCACGCCTCAATAGAGACTGTTTCTGCACCAGTTTGGATAGCTCCGCATTGAAAATAGCGCTTTCTAGCGAACCGGGTATGGACGGATTGCACGAGTTGATCGAGGAGCGGTGTCCCTATCTATTTTCTGCGCGGCCTATTTTTGTCTCCTATCACCAAAGCAAACGTATTGCGGACGTTATTGCAGCGATTGAATCCGTGATATCGCTGCCATCCTTTCGTGCGCGCGTTCTGACTGATGCTCCTGACATTGCCAAGCATAATCCTGATGGTGCAAAAGGAGTATTTTTTGGCTATGACTTCCACATGCGCGACGATACCTTGGCGCTCATCGAAATCAACACAAATGCCGGTGGAGCGATGCTCAACGCCGCGATGGCCAAAGCCCATAGATCGTGCTGTCTCAGCGATAGTGAATTGACACGTGCCATTGATAGCGGTGCGACCCTTGAAGACACCATCTTCAACATGTTTGAGTCTGAATGGGTACTCTCTCGACGTTCACAGCCACTTCGGACAGTCGCGATAGTTGACGAACATCCAGAGCAGCAGTATCTCTATCCCGAGTTTGTTCTTTTTCAACGCTTGTTCCAACGCCACGGCATCGAGGCCGTCATTGCCTCACCATCGGACCTTACCTATCGTGATGGCGTTTTACGTCATGGGGATCTTGCTGTCGACTTGGTCTATAACCGGCTGACCGATTTCATGCTTGAGTCGCCCCAGTGTCTCCCATTGCGGTCGGCGTATCTAGACAGTGCGATCGTGCTAACGCCGCACCCCCAAGCGCATGCCCTCTATGCAAATAAGGCAAATCTGGTTCTGCTATCGGATAAGAAAGAGCTCGTAGCGCTTGGCGTAGCCTCCGCCGTGCAAGATATTCTGCTCAAGAGCATGCCTCGGACGCAGATTGTGACGGCCTCCGATGCGGACCGCTTGTGGACGGAGCGCCGAAAGTTGTTTTTTAAACCTGTTGCAGGCTACGGGGGGCGAGCCACGTACCGTGGTGAAAAGATCACCAAACGGGTATGGCAGGACATTCTGGCTGGTGATTACGTCGCTCAGGCCCTCGTCATACCCGGCGAGCGCTCGATCGGTTCCACAGATAATCCTAGCTCGCTGAAATTCGACCTTCGAGTCTATGTTTATGACGGAAAGGTGCAGTGGACCGCAGCCAGGATGTATCAGGGGCAAACCACCAACTTTCGCACCCCTGGAGGTGGTTTTGCACCTGTTTATAGTTTGGACGACGAGTGCACTGCGAATGAAATCAGCTCTATCGCGACTAGAGCTAGTTCCCATCACGATTGACACGTGTTTGATCCGTAAACCGAACAGGTTAGTTAGTTACTCGATCCGACCAGCTCTCTGAAACGTCAGAAATCGAATGTCAATGAGGGAGGAATCCATGACTAAAATTGAATCGATCCAGGCATCTATCGGGCTCACAGTTAAGGGTAGCACTAGCGCGGAAGGCAAGACGGCAGGGCAAATGTTTTCTGCCACATTAGCTAATGCACTTGGATCGACGCCAAAAGTGGCAATGGCCTTGCCTCCAGTGGCAACTATTCAACACACACAGTTTGACCTTCCATTGAATTTGACCGCTGCTAAGATTTGGCAGCAGCCGAGTATCAATGAACGTGCGCTCGGACTGCGGGCATACCGTCAAGAACTTCTCGCATCCAATATCGCGAATGCCGATACGCCTGGATATGTGGCGGTAGATATTGATGTTGAGAAGGCCTTAAAAACAGGAAAGTCAAAAGATGACGTTTCCCTGCAATTTCGTCTTCCAGCCCAAGGTAGTATTGATGGCAATACCGTTGATATGGATGTTGAACGGGCCCAGTTTGCTCACAATTCCCTCATGTATGAATACAGCGTTGATCGTGTCAAGGGACGCTTCAAGGAACTAGATGACCTTTTGAAAAATACACCATATTAGTAATCCCTACTTGGAAATACTGACAGTAGCGACTTAATGCAACTACCGCAGGCAACGGAAAGATTAAGTCATGGCGTGATCGGGTAAGCACCTGAATGGATACGATCGCTGCTGTCCGCATATGCCACCAGCAGCGATCGCATCCAGCACTCAAAAACGCGTTACTTTTTCTTCATCATTTCCTGACAGTCCTTCATCATTTGATCCATTTTTTCATGCATTTTCGGATCCATTTGATGATCCATTTTTGGCTCCATCTGATGTTCCATTCCAGCTTGCGGGGCTTTATTGGCCGCTCGCATCATTTGCGCCTGCTTGGCCTTGCGCCCTTGCTCAATCAGTTGCCAGTCCGGGCCAGCGAAGGCGGGAAATGCAGTGCTAAGAGTGCTGATACAGAGCAGCGTAAGTAGTAATTTTTTCATGATAGACTCCTCGATAAACTAATTTGATGTATGCATCGTCATCCCCATGGTCAAGTGGCTAATTCAACCATCGACAATACAAAAGCCGCAGCGCAACTGCGGGAACGTCTGACATATCAGAAAAAAAATCACCTCTATCCGTTTGCGAAACAAAACGCATCGTAGCAGTGGTAGCACCGAGATCCGGATAGTCGCCGCCTGCGTTATGGTCGGCAAAAGGTGGTCCCATATAGCAGAAGGCGCATGGCTGGCAGCTTGGCATGGCCATCGGCTGCGCAATCGCCGCAGATGCACGCATGTCGTTTTGCAGTGGAAACGCCGGCACATGGCTGCACCAGATAAAACCGAACAACACCACCGCACACCTCACGAAATACACGAGGTGCTTAGCCGATCGGTAGGTGCCAAACGGTCTCATGACGGCTAATTCTCCTCTGCTGCTGCCGAGCCGGCGGCACGGATCTGACGCCGACGTAGCAGCAGATAAACCGCAGGGACCACAAACATGGACAACAACGGCGCGGTAATCATGCCGCCAACCATCGGCGCGGCGATGCGCTGCATGACCTCCGACCCAGTGCCGGTGCCCAGCATAATCGGCACCAGGCCGGCGATAATGACCGCCACCGTCATTGCCTTGGGCCTCACGCGCAAGACCGCCCCTTCACGAATTGCATCGAGCAGATCGGTTTCACCAGCGTTACCATTCGCCAGACGTTCATCCCAGGCATGCTTTAAATAAAGCAGCATGATTACGCCGAATTCGGCCGAGACGCCAGCCAACGCGATGAAGCCGACGCTGCCGGCGACTGACAGGTGATAGTCGAGCAACCACAGTAGCCAAATGCCGCCGGCCAGCGCAAACGGCAACGTTGCCATGATCAAGGCCGCTTCATCGAAGCGCTTGAAGGTCAAATAAAGCAGCACGAAGATAATAAGCAAGGTCGCTGGCACGACGATTTTGAGTTTTTCAGTGGCACGCTCTAGATATTCGAACTGCCCCGACCATGCAATGGAGTAACCCGCCGGCAATTTGACTTCCCTGGCGACGACTTGCTGCATGTCATACACAGTCGAACTCAAGTCGCGATCGCGAATATCGACATACACCCAGCCTGACAGCCGGGCATTTTCACTCTTGAGCATCGGTGGACCGTCGTCGATGCGGATCGCGGCGACATCACCCAGCCGGATTTGCGCCCCCCGCTCTGTCAGCACCGGTAGCTGGCGCAGTTTCTCGACTGAGTCGCGCACCTCGCGTGGATAACGCACATTAATCGGGAAACGCTGCAATCCTTCGACAGTTTCACCGATATTGTCACCGCCGATCGCCGCCGACACCACGCTTTGCACGTCTGCAATATTCAAGCCGTAGCGGGCGGCCGCGTCGCGATCGATATTGACGTCGATGTACCGTCCGCCATTCAGGCGCTCGGCCAGCGCCGAGGAGACGCCCGGCACCTTCTTGACTGCGCGCTCTATTTCACCTGTGATGCGGTCAATTTCCTCCAAGCTAACGCCTGCGACCTTGACGCCGACCGGGCTTTTGATGCCCGTGGCCAACATGTCGATCCGGTTACGGATCGGCGGCACCCAGATGTTGGACAGCCCAGGCACCTTGACGGTGCGATCCAGTTCTTGTATCAATTTTTCTGGCGTCATGCCAGGGCGCCACTGATCGCGCGGCTTGAACTGGATCATGGTTTCGAACATTTCCAGCGGCGCCGGATCAGTGGCGCTCTCGGCTCGGCCGGCCTTGCCGAAGACGCTTTGTACCTCGGGTACCGTTTTAATCAGCCGGTCAGTCTGCTGCAACAACTGCGCGACCTTGCCGGCGGACAGCCCGGGCAACGCCGATGGCATGTACAGCACATCGCCTTCATCCAGTGGCGGCATAAATTCGCCGCCGAGTCGACTCATGGGCCAGATCGTGATGGCCGCTACCAGTGCGGCCGCCAACAAAGTCAGTTTCGGGAAACGCAGCACGATATCAAGCAAGGGACGATATAGCGCGATCAGGAAGCGATTGAGGGGGTTCTTTTGCTCATCAGGAATGCGGCCGCGGATCAGATAGCCCATCAAAATGGGAATCAGCGTGACCGCCAAGCCAGCCGCTGCCGCCATCGCATACGTCTTGGTAAAAGCCAGCGGTGAAAACAAACGCCCCTCTTGCGCTTCCAGGGTGAACACGGGAATGAACGATAGAACGATGATCAATAGCGAAAAGAACAGTGCTGGCCCGACCTCAGCCGCAGCGTCGCCAATGACACGCCAGTGCTCATTGCCCTTCAGCTGCTTTCCTGGATGGGCATGATTCCAGGCTTCAATATGCTTGTGGGCATTCTCGATCATCACCACGGCGGCATCGACCATCGCGCCGACGGCAATGGCGATACCGCCCAGCGACATGATATTGGCGTTGACTCCCTGGTAGTACATGACGATAAAAGCGATCAGAATGCCGATCGGCAGCGTGATGATGGCCACCAGCGCCGAGCGCAAGTGAAACAGGAACAGCGCACAGACCACAGCGACGACAATGAATTCCTCGATCAGCTTTTCTTTCAGGTTGCTCACGGCGCGCTTGATCAAGCTCGACCTATCGTAGGTTGGGACGATCTCGACGCCGGGCGGCAAGCTCGCTTTTAGCTTTTCCAGTTTGACTTTGACGGCATCGATGGTTTCCAGCGCATTTTTCCCGGAACGCATAATGATCACGCCACCAGCAACTTCGCCCTCGCCATTCAATTCAGCAATCCCGCGCCGCATTTCCGGCCCGATCTGGATGCGTGCGACATCGCCCAGCCGCACAGATACGCCGGCATCAGACGTCATCAACGGAATCTTACGGAAGTCATCCAGCGACTTTAGATAACCAGAGGCCCGTACCATGTATTCGGCCTCGCCCAATTCCAGCACGGAGCCGCCCGTTTCCTGATTGGCTTTCTGCACGGCATCAATGATTTTGCCATGCGGGATGTTATAGGCGCGCATCTTGTCCGGATCGAGCACAATCTGGTACTGCCGCACCATGCCGCCAATGCTGGCCACTTCCGAGACGTTGGGCACCGCTTTCAACTCATACTTGAGAAACCAGTCCTGCAAGGCGCGCAATTGCGACAAATCGGTCTTGCCGCTACGGTCGACCAGCGCATATTCATAGACCCAGCCGACGCCGGTCGCATCTGGTCCGAGTGCGGTTTTTGCCTGCGGTGGCAGGCGTGACTGCACCTGGTTCAGATATTCCAGCACCCGTGATCGCGCCCAGTATGGATCGGTACCGTCTTCAAACAGAATGTAGACGAAGGAGTCACCGAAAAACGAATATCCACGCACCGTCTTGGCGCCCGGCACCGACAGCATGGTGGTGGTCAGTGGATATGTGACCTGGTTCTCGACGATTTGTGGCGCTTGCCCCGGATAGCTGGTGCGGATGATAACCTGCACGTCCGACAGGTCGGGAATGGCGTCGAGCGGCGTGCGCGCCAGCGACCATATGCCCCAGGCCGTAATGAATACAGTCACCAACAAGACCAGAAATCGGTTGCCGATAGACCAGCGGATCAGTTTTGCGATCATTTCGCCACTCCCGCTGGTGCCTTCATGCCACCCATGGGTTTGTTCTCGGGTTTCGGCACACCGGAGGTCGGCGCAATGGCCACGATCTCAAAGCTGCCATCTTCGCCTTGCCTGATGTCGAAGGCGACTCGGTCACCTATGCCGACATTGCGCGGCAAGCCCGTGGAGGGCACTTTGAAACCCATCGTCATCGCCCCCCACTGCAGCGACGTGATAGGGCCATGCGAGATGGTGATTTCGTCCTTGCCGATCTGTTCGACCTTGCCTACCCCATGGTGGCGCGGGGGTGCCTTGTCTGCATCCGGGGATGGCGTATCGCTCAAGCGTGTCGTGGTTCCCTTCAGGCTGGCCTCGGAATCGACCAGGAACTGCGCCGAGACGACCACTTTCTGGCCAGCGGACAGGCCCTTGCGGATTTCGGTGAGACCATTGCCTTCGCTGCCGGCCTCCACATCGACGGGCATAAACTTGCCACCCTCCTGGGCAAGCATGACAACGCTGCGCGTACCCGTCTGGATGACTGCCTCCGATGGCACCTGCAAAACATCGGCGCCATTGTTTGACGTGAAGGTCAACGTAGCAAACATGCCGGGCAACAACTGGGCGCCGGGGTTAGCCAGCTCCACACGGGCTTTCAGGGTTCGCGTCGTAGCATTAACTTCCGGCAAAATGGCATTCACCTTGCCTTTGAAAATACTTCCGGGTAGCGCTTGTACCCGCGCTTCGACGGCATCACCGGGGCGAACCTTGGCCGCCACGCTCTCGGGCACTTCCGCGTTGACCCACACTGTCGCGAGCCCATTGATGCGAAACAGCGGCGCACCGGCGGAGACGGTCATTCCTTCGCGAGCGCCAAGCTCTGCGATCACACCGCTGATGGGTGCTGAGACCGTCAGGCGAGGATGTACCTTTCCACTCGATTCGACTAGCCGGATTTGCCCGTCACTCATACCAACAAGCCGCATGCGCTGGCGGGCAGCATCGACCAGGGATGCTGTCTCATTGCCTTGCATACGACGGCTTGCCAGATAGTCTTCTTGTGCCGCGATCCAATCAGGGACATACAAGTCAGCCAAGGGTTGCCCCTTTTTCACCGGATCGAGCAGGGCACGCGCATACAAGCGCTCTACAAATCCACCGCTACGCGCCTGCACCAGTGCCACGTCGCGCTCGTTATAGGCAACGTTACCGACGGCAACCAAGCCGGCGGACATCCTTCCTGATGTGACGAGCGCTGTGCGCACTCCCAGGTTTTGCTGGACCCGCGGGCTGATCGTAACATTACTGTCCTCACCATCCCCCGCAGCATAGACGGGCACCAGCGGCATATCCATGAACGGTGACTTACCGGGTTTGTCAAACTTCTGGCCTGGCACCATGGGGTCATGCCAATATAATGGTTTCTTGTTGGCAGCACTCGCGGCGCCTGCTGCGTTGCCGGATACCGCCTTGACGTCACCTGTAGATACTGTCTGATGTGCTTGTCGTAAACCAAACTGGTAACCGGCATAAGCGACCGCTGCAAGGGCACCCGCAAGTACCAGGACGTGTAATTTCTTATTGTTCATTTGAATTCCTGCTGGCGATGTACTGCGGAAATCTGCGTGATTGCGATGTCGGGAAAGAGGAAGCGAAGCTGTGCCCAGAACTGGGCTGTATTCATCTGCAACTGCAGCAACTGAACGTGCATGTCCGCACTGTTACGCCTGGCAGCGAGCACCTCAGCCAAAGAGGCTTTTCCGCCACGATAGGAGGCCAGGACCGCTTGGCTTCGCTCGTCGGCAAGGGGCAATAGCTGGAGCGCGTAGCGCTCGCTACGTTCTTGGCCACTCCTCCATTCGATGAGCAAGGCACGGATGTTGGCGGCATCTTCTCGCAGCAATTCGTCGCGTTCGCTCCTCGCTTGTTCGACCAAGGCGAGTTTGGAGCCTAGTTCGCGGTCCTGCCGGTTTTTGCGATCCCACTGTAATGGCAGGGATAGGCCAACGGAGACCATGTTCGAGTAGGCCGCGCCGCGCTGCTGGAATGCGAACTCGATACTCCAGTCCGGATGCCGATTCGCTCGCGCCAGATTGACGTCGGCCTGGGCGACTTCTTCCTGCCGATTCAACACCATGATCTGCGGGCGGTGCGCCAGTTCAGTGTCGAGCAACACCGGGTCCAGAGGGATGGTGCCCAAGTCGGGCATGCTGGCATCGGCAAGTTCGCCGCTGCTGCCGGTCCAACGCACCAGCATGTTTTTTGCCGTATTGAGGTCGCGTTCGACCTGACTGGCTCGGTCCTCAAGGGTTAACAAGGCAGAACGCGCAGCCAGCACGTCGGCCTGGCTGCCACGCCCGCCCCGATAGGCGGCCGTAGCGGCGTCAATTTCCTGGCGGGAAAAGACCACTTGTTCTGTCAGAACTACTGACATTTTCCGAATGTAGTAGACGTTGAGCCAGGAGATCGCCGTGTCGCGCTGAATCGCGGCGAGTGCGACATCTTTTTGCGCCTGCGCCTTGTCGGCTTCGCGCTCAAGACGTGCGGAACGCCAGCGCAATTTATCGGCGCGTGTCAGTTCCTGCGAAATGCCGATGCGCCGCATCGTCATGAAATCCCCGCTCAAACTAAAGCGATCACTGCCACTTAAGGGCACATTATCGATGCCGACCTTGAGAGTGGGATCGGGGCGCTGCGCCACCGCTACCGCCATTTCATGTGCAGCGACAGTGGCCTGGTCCTGCGCATGAAGTTGGCGCGAGCGGACGACAGCCTGCTGCAGCGCCTCGGTGAAGGTGATTGGCTGGGGGGCCGCGCGCGCATCATGAACGAAGGCAAGCAGCGGAAAAGTAAGGGCGAGAGCGAGCGCCGTCTTCATGAATGGGCGAAGACGGACGACGCGTGCATGCGACTGCACGGAGTACGGGATTGGCATGGCAGCTCCAGAATGCGATGGGCAACAACGCCCTGTCGAACCCGACAAGGCGATGACGATCTAGGCAGTCTGGAGTATCAAATACGCAAACAGCAATGGCGGATAGCGATAGGCGGTGCCGTTGGCCTCGCCAAGGTAATGAGCAAAGGAGGTTTTGCTGAATACACTACGGGAGTGTCATAAATAGCTAACGTCAAAAGCAGGACAACAGGGACGAATGATGGGTGGTCGGCGACAGGTGTCTTGTCCAGCGACTGCCTGGATGCATCTCCCACAGCATAAATTTGACACAACGTCGACTGGTCAGTGTCCATGCCAGCGCAATCTGTCATCGCGGGCATCGCAGATGCCCTAACACCTGCGGCTACAACAGAGCCACCGCCTCCCATCGGTACGCCAGGGCACAGGTACGAAGCAACCGCATGCTGCATGAACAGCATGCTAAGTATCGCGACAAGAGTCGTGAACAATCGCACTGTGCGGGAGGTCTTCATAAACTATCTAAATGGACGGTATTCGTAGCCTAGGTTGTATCAGACCCACTGTCAAGGTATTGCTGCGATGCACTTGACCGTGAGCAAGTACGGATCCGAATGACCGGTATCATCACTATACGCATTACCATAATGGGGAAGGTCAAAGACATATGTCGCCGGATTGGAATGCTTTACGTTTAATTGCTTGACAAAAAACTTGCAATCGATGCACGATTTCCAGCAATTCCTTCGCTGGACCGGTGTCGACTGATTTCAATGACGAATATTCATGAAACGGCTTATCCACGCCTGAAACAAGAATTCACTGAGCAGGAGCTCGGGGCGATCTACACGCCTTCGCGCGCTCAAATTGACCATATCTTCACTCTGTATCGCCAAGCATCGCATCGTACTTTTTTGCTTATCCAACTTATGCTGGTGCAAAGGCTTGGTTATTTCGTCCCCTTGTCGAGCGTCCCGGCTATCGTGGTGCGGCATATCTGCGAACATAGCGGTCTGCGCGTTCCGGCAAAACGGGCACTGGCACAATATGATCAATCCGGTAGCAAGACAATACACCAGCGCCGTCTGCGCGGGTATGTGGGGATCCGGGTGATGGACTCGTCCGATGAATACTGGTTGGAAGATCAGGCCCTGCAGGCTGCCCATACCAAGCAGGAGCTACCCGACATTATCAATGTCCTGATTGAGGAGTTGGTCCAGCGTCGCCTGGAACTGCCTGGATTCACCTACTTGTTCAGGCTGGCTCGCCAGTCCCGCACCAGCGTCAACGACGGCATCTATAAGGCGGTGGCTGGCGGATTGCCAACTTGCGTGGTCGAGCGTCTTGAACACATGCTCACTGCCGGTGAGAACCTGCGCATATGGGATAGCCTCAAACGCGAGCCGAAGCAGCCCAATGTGCGTGCGGTGACGGATTTCTTGGCCCACATTGACACCATGATCGCGCTGGCGCAGGACCTGCCCAATACTGAGGCCATCGCCGCAACCAAGCGTGAACAACTCGTTTTGGAGGCGCGTGCCCTGGATGTGGCGGAAATGCGGCGGATCAAGCCACTCAAGCGCCACACCCTCATCGTGCTGCTGATTCAAAGCCAGTTGCAGAAGGCAATGGACGATATCGCCGAAATCTTCATCAAGACCATCCGCATCTTGCATAACGGCGCCGAGGAACGGTTGCGGCAATATCACCTGCAGCACGCCGAACAGATTGAGCGTTTGATCGGACAGTTCCGCGAAGTGCTGACCGTCCTGAGCGAAGAGGCCAGCGAAGAGGATCGCGTCGCCCGGGTCGAGCAATCCCTCGACGGGGATCTGGCGGCATGGATTACTGAATGCGACGAGCACATGGCGTATGCTGGCAATAACTATTATCCATTCATGCTGATCGGGTATGTTGGCAAGCGCAGCCTGCTCTTCAAGTGCCTCGAAGCGCTCAGCCTGAAATCCAGCTCCCAGGATCAGAGCCTGCTGGCGGCGATCGCCATCATCCAAAAGCATCGCTCCAGCCACAAGGAACAACTGCCAGCAGCAGAAGGTGCGCTACCTGCATTGGCACTGGACTGGATGTCCGATAAGTGGCGCAAGCTGGTTTTTGGCCGAGTCGCAGCCAACGCCCCAGCGAGTGTCCATCGCAAGTATTTCGAACTCGCCGTGATGACGGAAGTCATGGATGAACTCAAGTCGGGCGACCTGTACGTCGAGCACAGCGGCGACTATGATGATTATCGCAACCATTTGGTGGGATGGGAAGAATACGAGCGCGAGGTTAAAGCCTATGGCGAACTAGTAGGGCTGCCGGTAGAGGCACAGGCTTTTGTCGCGCAGTTGCGGGAAAAATTGGGCAACCTGGCGCGCGACGTCGACAGCCGCTTCCCGGAGAATCGCCTTGCCGATATCGACGAGAGCGGCATTGTGATCCGTCGCATGGAGCGTCCAAAGCCGCCGCCCGAACTTGACGCCATCGAGCAGATGGTCACCAATGAAATGGATCCGGTGAGCATCCTTGATGTGTTGACCGAAACTGAAAAATGGTTGGACTTGCATAAACTCTTCGGTCCGTTGTCCGGCTTCGAGGCCAAAGTAGACGATCCGCGCAAGCGCTTTATCACTACGTTGTTTTGCTATGGTTGTAACTTGGGCGCCACGCAGACCGCACGCTCGATCAAGGGCCTGAGCCGCAAGCAGGTGGCCTGGCTCAATCTCAAGCATGTCACCGAGCAGCGCCTGGACAAGGCGATCGTCAAGGTGATCAATGCATACAACCGCTTCGCATTGCCACGTTATTGGGGATCGGGAAAGAGCGCGTCGGCCGACGGTACCAAATGGAACATTTACGAGGCTAACCTGCTTTCCGAATACCATATCCGCTACGGTGGATACGGCGGCATTGGCTACTACCATGTGTCCGACAAGTACATCGCGTTGTTCAGTCACTTTATTCCATGCGGCGTCTATGAGGCGGTTTACATCCTCGATGGGCTAATCAACAACCAGTCGGACATCCAGCCAGATACGCTGCACGGCGATACGCAGGCCCAAAGCACGCCTGTGTTTGGCCTGGCCTCGCTGCTGGGTATCGACCTGATGCCGCGCATCCGCAATATCAAAGATCTGGTGTTCTTCAAGGCGGACAAGGCCGACCAGTATGACAATATCGGCAGCTTGTTCCGTGGATCGATCGACTGGGAACTGATCGCGCGCCATCTGAAGGACATGCTGCGCGTCGTCATTTCCATCAAAGCGGGCAAGATCGCGCCATCGACGATCCTGCGCCGCCTAGGCACGGCTAGCCGCAAGAACAAGCTCTACTACGCGTTCCGCGAGCTCGGCAGGGTACATCGGACCATGTTCCTGCTCAAGTACATCAACGACGCGGAACTGCGTCGTACCATTCACGCCGCTACCAACAAGAGCGAGGAATTCAACGGCTTCATCAAATGGCTGTTTTTTGGGGGCGAAGGTATCATTGCCGAAAACGTTCGGCACGAACAGCGCAAGGTTATCAAATACAACCAGCTCGTTGCGAACATGGTCATCCTGCACAATGTCCATGAGATGACGCGGCTCCTCAAGGCAATACAAGCCAAGGGATATGTGCTAACGGAAGAGGTACTTCGCGGCTTAGCGCCATATCGTAAAGGGCACATCAACCGATTCGGCGAATACATGCTGGACCTTGAGCGAGAGGTGGCCCCGATGAACTACAAAGTCGAATTTACTAAATAAATCAATTGGTTAGAATTCTTTTTGCAGTAAAAGCCGCAATCCCGGCCGGCCCTCAACTACATCCGCACGCCGGCCAGCCAGCTGGCGCGGCAGATCATCGAGTCGGGAGAGATTGGCGAAATCATCCACGTCGCCGCCGAACACGTGGAAGACTACCTGCACGACCCGCGCGCGCCCGCCTCGTGGCGCACGCGCGAAGCGACGGGGACGCGTGCCGGCGCGCTGGCCGACGTGGGATCGCACCTGCTCAACCTGGCCCTGCGCCTGGGCGGCCCCGTCGACTCTCTCGTGGCGGACATGAATACCGTGCACGCGCAGCGGCAAGGGCCGGCTGGCATGGAGACTGTGGAGAATGACGACCAGGGGAATGTGATGCTGCGCTTTGCCAGCGGCGCGCTGGGGGCGCTCACCTTCAGCCGCGTGGCGGCCGGGCGCAAGATGGGCTACACCTACCGCATCACGGGGACGAAAGGCGCCATCGCCTTCGACCAGGAAGACCAGAATGCGCTGTGGCTGTACGACGCCGGCCGCCCTGCCCAGCGCCAGGGTTTCCAGCGCCTGCTGATGGGACCCGCCCACCCCGACTACCTGGCGTTCAGCCAGGGCGCCGGGCACGGCACGGGCTACAACGAGCAGATCGTCATCGAAGCGCGCGATTTTCTGCAGGCCATCGCCAGCGGCCAGCCGGTCTGGCCCACCTTCCGCGACGGCTACGAAGTGGACCGCCTGATAGCCGCCGCGCTGCGCTCCGTCAAAGAGCGCAGCTGGATTACCGTACGTTGAACGGCGTTCAGTACGCCAAGCCGTAGCCAAACTTGTACAGCGGATGGGCCGTGTCATATGGCACGTCCGATTTCTGCACCTGCACTTCGGCCATCGACGATGGCAGCTCGAACGGCAGCTTGCCTTGCGGCTTGGCCTTGCCCGTCAGGACATCGAACAGCGCGCCGTCGCTGACGCCAAAGTTGGCGAGGATGGCGCTGGCCTTGTCCTGCACGTTGCCGAGGATGGCCGGGCGGTCCAGGTACACCGTCACCACCGTCTTCGGCGCGTTCTTCGCCGCGTTCTTGATCGCCTCGTAGTCGGCGTCGCCGTCGACATAGTTCAGGCGGCCCTCGTGCTGCATGCTGCCGAAGATGTAGTTCGGGTGCAGGGTTTCATACGGTGCGGCCACACGCAGCAGGGCCACGTCCGCTTCCTGTGGCGTGGCCACCACCGTGTAGCCATACTGCTGCGCCACGGCCGCATCGATGCCATACAGGTAGACCTTCTTGACGCTGGCCGCCAGCGGCAAGACCTTGTCCTTGTTTTCCAGCAGGACCAGCGCGCGGCGCTGCGCCTCCAGGCCTGCCTCGATGAAGTCCGCCTTGCCCACGGTGCTGGCCGCCTTGGCCGCATCGACAAACGGATGCTCGAACAGGCCTTGCTTGAATTTCTGGATCAGGATGCGCCGCGCCGAGGCGTTGATGCGCGCTTCCGTCAGCTGGCCCCGCTGCACGGCCTGCGTCAGGTATGGCGCTTCCGTCACGCCGCCAAACTGGTCCATCCCCGCCGTCACGGCCTTCACGTAGCGCTCGGCCTTGGTAGCGTCTTCCATGCCCCACGGCGTGCCGAAACCGATGAAGGAAGGTGCCACGCCGGGCGCCGTGCCGTTGCGGCAGTTGGCGTCGCAGTCGGAAGTGATGCCCCAGTCGGACAGGATCACGCCTTCAAAACCGTATTTGCCGCGCAGCAGATCCGTCAGCATGGTCTTGCTGAAGCCGGCCGCCACTTGTTCCAGCGTGATGCCATCGATGGTGATATTGCCGTCCGGCAGAG
Source organism: Janthinobacterium sp. 78 (assembly GCF_003096775.1). Taxonomy (NCBI): domain Bacteria; kingdom Pseudomonadati; phylum Pseudomonadota; class Betaproteobacteria; order Burkholderiales; family Oxalobacteraceae; genus Janthinobacterium; species Janthinobacterium sp. 78. The sequence goes on from NZ_QENT01000001.1 coordinate 3,766,580, forward strand.
CGTAGGTGGGCATGACGGAGGCCGCCTTGGCCGTGAAGGCGCCCTCGAACGGTTTCACGTGATAGGCAAAATTATTGCCCGGATAGGTCATGTAGCGGCCATAGTAATTGTGGCCATCGTAGCCCTCTTTCGTGGCGCCGTAGCCGACCCAGTGCTTGACGACGGCCACCACGCTGCCGTCATGCAGGCCTGTATTGCCATCCTGGAAGCCCTCGATATAGTGCTGCACCATGCGCTTGGCCAGGTCGGCGTCTTCGCCAAAGGTGCCGTTGATGCGCGACCAGCGCGGCTCGGTGGCCAGATCCGCCTGCGGCGACAGCGCTTGCGTGATGCCGACGGCCAGGTATTCCTGGCGCGCGATGTCGCCGAAGCGGCGCACCAGCGCGTCGTCGCCGATGGCGGCCAGGCCCAGGGTTTCCGGCCACTGCGAGAAACCCTTGGTACCGGCGCTGGCCCCCACCGTGTACTGGAAATGGTGGCGCGGGTCCGTGCTGATGGAGACGGGAATGCCGTGGCGCGACGTTTCGCTGATTTCCTGCACCTTGTTGTACTGGGACGCCATGTTGGCCGTGTCGCCCGCCATGCGCGTGATGAAGGTGTTGACGTACTGCTTGACGATCAAATTCTGCAGGGCGGCCAGGTCATACGCGCCGCCCAGGCCGATGCCGGAAGGATCGGACGCGGTGGGCGCCGTGCCGTGCATCATCAGGCCCGCTTTTTCATCGAGGCTCATGCGCGACAGCAGATCGTCGGCGCGCGCCTCGGCCGGCAGGCGCCAGTCTTCGTACGGGTCGATCTTGCCGTTGCGGTTCATATCCTTGAAGGCATAGCCGTCAACCTTCAGCTGGCTAAAGGTGGTGGCGCCAAACACGGGCTGCTTGTATTCCTCGCTGACGGTATCGTTGCCGCAGGCGGCCAGGGCAAGCGTAGCGACGCAGCCGGCGACCACGCGGGCCATCGGTTTCAAAGTGCAATTCATCATTATCTCCAGGACTGTTTTTGTAGGTATCAAGGCAGGGCAGCAAGGCCGGCCGGCCGAAAACAATATAGCGTGAGAATGCGTGAGTTTCTTGACCCCGCAGCACGCGTTTTATACCCGCGAGAACAATTTTTGGTTAGACGGCACGACAACCAACAATCTCCTACAAAGTGCTAATATTTGTGAAAAATTACTACAACAAGCAGGAGACACCCTTGCACAAACCCGATACGCGCACGGTTTCGAACCGCATCGCGCAGCAATGCGCGCGCGCCATGCAGGCCGATGGGCACGACCCCGCCGACTTTTTCCGCCACACGGGCATCACGCCGGCGCAGCTCACGGAACCTGGCGGCCGCATCAACGCCGAGCGGCACCGCCGCATGACGGCCTACGCCCAGCAATTGCCGCAGCACCGCGGCCTGCTAGATCTCGACGTGACGCACTGGTTCGCGCATTACTCGGGCATCGCCCACGTCTGCTTCAACCGCCCCACCCTGCGCAGCGCGCTGCACGAGCTGCTGCACTTGCGGGGACTGATCGGCGAATTCGACTTCATGCTGATGAGCGAGAATGGCACGCGCATCGAAATCGAATATCTGTCCGAGTTCTGCCCGCTGGGGGGCGCCATGCAGGCGCTGGCCAATTTCCGCATGCTGTCGCTGGTCGCGCGCGCCTACGACGAAGGCACAGACACCGCCTTCCACGCCAGCTTCCAGGGCAAGGCGCCGTGGTTCGCGCCCGCCATTGCCGAGTGCTTCGGCGCCGCCGCAAGCTTCGGCCAGGCGCGCAACACGCTGACGTTCGACGCGCCGGCGCTGGACCGGCCCTTTGCCCAGTTCAACGCCATGCTGGCGCCGCACGCGCTGCGGCACGCGCAGGGGCAATTGCAGCAATTGCAGGGCGCGCAGCTGTTTTCGGCCCGCGTGGAGCAGGCCATCATCGATCTGCTGGGCCAGCAGGCCGACGTGGACGGCACCTCGCTGCTGCCAGCCCTGTGCGACGGCCTGGCGATGAACCGCTGGACCCTGCAGCGCCAGTTGCAGCAGGAGCAGACCTCGTTCCGCGCGCTGGAATTGCGCGCCAAGAGCCGCGAATCGCGCCGCCTGCTGCGCGAAACGAACCTGAGCGTGGTGGAAATCGGCGAGCGCCTGGGCTTTTCCTCGCAAAGCGCGTTTACCCGCTTCTTCAAGAACCAGTTCGAACTGCCGCCAGCGCGCTACCGGCAGGATGCGGCCGGAGCCTAGAGAAAGAGACACGCAACAAGCAACAAGCAACAAACAACAAGAAACAAGCAACAAACAACAAACAACAAGCAAACCGGCAAACCACGAAACGGCCCAAGTCAGGGAGACAGGCTCCCCGGGCCAAGCGAGCCTGAAAAATGTCGAGGGCAAGGCGCAGCGACGCAGACAGTACGCAAGTACGGCAAGGAAGCTGCAACGCCGCCATCGGCATTTTCTCAGGCCCGCGTCTCCGGCCCGCTGTTTTCAATCTCTACCCGGCCGTATCCGGAACCAGATCGCATACATCGCCGGCAGAAACACCAAGGTCAGCACCGTGCCGGCAAACGTGCCGCCGATCAGGGTGTAGGCCAGCGTTCCCCAGAAGACCGAATGGGTCAGCGGAATGAAGGCCAGGATGGCCGCCAGGGCGGTAAGGATCACCGGCCTGGCGCGCTGCACGGTCGCTTCGACGACGGCATCGAAAGGCGCCAGCCCGGCCGCCTCGTTATGGTGGATCTGGCCGATCAGGATCAGCGTATTGCGCATCAAAATGCCCGACAGTGCGATCAGGCCGACCAGCGCATTGATGCCGAACGGCTGCTGGAACAGGATCAGGGTGGGCACGACGCCGATCAAGCCCAGTGGACTGGTCAGGAAGACCATGACCATGGCCGACATCGAGCGCACCTGCAGAATGATCATCAGCAGGGTTAACGCCAGCATGATGGGGAACAGGGGCAGCATGGCCCGCGTCGCCTTCGCCGATTCCTCGATCGAGCCAGCCTGCTCGATGCGGTAGCCGCCTGGCAGCGTATCGATGATGGAGCGCAGCTGCGCCGTGATGGCGCCCGACACGTCGGGCGGCTGCATGCCGTCGGCGATGTCACCACGCACGGTGATCGTCGGCTGGCGATCTCTCCGGCGCAGCACCGGTTCTTCCCAGCGTACCTCCACGGCCCCCACCTGCGACAGCGCGATGCGCTCGCCGTTGGCGCCAGCCAGGGTCAGGTCGGCGATACGGGCCGGGTCCAGGCGCATGTCGCCGGCCGCGCGCGCCACCACCTGCACCGTGCGGATATCTTCACGCACGGCGGTGACGGGTACGCCGCTGAGCAGGAACTGCAGCTGCTGCGCCACGGCGCCTGAGCTCAGCCCCATGGCTTGCAAGCGGTCCTGCTGCAGGCTGAAATGCAGGGTGGGCGTGCGCGTGCCCCAGTCGGTATTGACGGTGCGCATCATGGGACTGGCCTGCATCACGCGCTGCACCTGGCCGGCGATGGTGCGCAGCACCTCGGGGTCCGGGCCGCTGACACGGTAGGCGACGGGAAACGGCGAATACGGGCCGAACACCAGTTGCGTGACCCGCACGCGCGCCTCCGGCGCCAGGCCAGCGGCAATGGCCACGCGCAAACGCTGCTTGAGGGTGTCGCGCGCCTGCTGGCTGTCGGTGCGCACGACGATCTTGGCAAACGAAGGATCGGGCAATTCCGGCCCCATCGCCAGGTAAAAGCGCGGTGCGCCCTGGCCGACATAGGCAGTGACGATCTTCGCCTCGGACTGGCGCGCCAGCCAGGCTTCCACTTTCGCCGCCGCGCCGCTGGTCTGCCCGATCGCGCTGCCGTAAGGCAGTTGCACTTCGATCAGCACTTCAGGACGGTCGGAGATGGGGAAAAACTGCTTCTTGACAACGGCCATGCCCAGCACGGCCAGCACGAACAGGCCGATCACGGTGGCGAACACCAGCCATTTACTGGCGATCACGCGTCCCAGCAGGCGGCGAAAGCGATGGTAGCGCGACGTGTCGTACAACGCATCATGGCCGCCGGCGACCTTTTTCAGCTCGGGCAGGAGCTTCACGCCCAGGTAAGGCGTAAACACCACGGCCACTACCCATGAGGCGATCAGGGCGATGCCGACGATCCAGAACATATTGCCGGTGTACTCGCCGGCGCTGGAGCGGGCAAAGCCGTTGGGCATGAAGCCGACGGCCGTGACCAGGGTGCCCGCCAGCATGGGCGCGGCCGTATGGCTCCAGGCATAGGCGGAAGCGGCAATGCGGCTGTAGCCCTCCTCCATCTTGACCACCATCATCTCGATGGCGATGATGGCGTCGTCCACCAGCAAGCCCAGTCCCAGGATCAAGGAACCGAGGGTGATGCGGTCGAAATTCTTGCCTGTCGCGGCCATCACGATGAACACGACGGCAAGGGTCAGCGGCACGGCGGCGGCAACGACGATGCCGACGCGCCAGCCCATGCTGACAAAACACACCAGCATCACCACCAGCAGCGCGGCGAGGAACTTGAGCATGAATTCATCCACGGCCGCGCCGATATTGACAGCCTGGTCGGTGACCTTGGCCAGGCTCATCCCCAGCGGCATTTCACTGCCGATGGCCGTCACTTCCCGCTCCAGCGCCTTGCCCAGGTCCAGGCCATTCCAGCCATCGCGCATGACCACGCCCAGCAGCAGCGCCGGCTCGCCGCCATTACGCACCATGAAGCTGGCCGGGTCCTCGTGGCCGCGACGCACGGTGGCGATATCGGACAGGGCCAAGGTGCGGCCCTGCGCCACCACCGGCGTGTCGCGGATCTTTTGCAGCGCGTCGAGCGCGCCGTCGAGACGGATGAACACCTGCGGCCCCCGCGTCTGGACCGAACCGGCTGGCGTGAGCGCATTCTGGCCGTGCAGCGCCGCAAACACGTCCTGCGCCCGGATGCCCAGGGTGGCCAGGCGCTCCTGGGAAAACTCGACATAGATGCGTTCGGCCTGCTCGCCGATGATATTGACCTTCTTCACGCCCGGCACGTGCAGCAGGCGCTGGCGCAAGGTTTCAGCCTCGCGCACCAGCAGGCGCTGCGGCTCGCCCCGCGCCTTGAGCGCAAACAGGGCAAAGGTGACGTCCGCGTATTCGTCGTTGATCATGGGACCGATGACACCGGACGGCAGGTTGGCCGCCTCGTCGCCAGCCTTCTTGCGCGCCTGGTAAAACTCGGCCTGCACCTGGTCGGGCGGCGTGCTGTCGAGCAGGGTCAGGGTAGTGAACGCCAGGCCGGGCGTGGTATAGGTTTCGGCGCGCTCGTACCAGCGCAGCTCCTGCAGGCGCTTTTCGATCTTTTCGGCCACCTGGTCCTGCATTTCGCGCGCGCTGGCGCCTGGCCAGGCGGTGACGATGGTCATCACCTTGACCGTGAAGGCCGGGTCTTCCGCCCGTCCCAGTTTAAAGAAGGACAACAGGCCGGCCAGCGATATCAGGCAGATCAGGAACAGCGTGACGGAACGCTCGCGCACGGCCAGCGCCGACAGGTTGAAGCCCGCGCTCATGGCCGCGCTCCCGCGACCGTTTGCTCAAGTGCGACCTGCTCGCCGTCGCGCAGCAGGTGGGCGCCCAGCGCAACGATGCGTTCGCCGCTTTTGAGCTGGCCGCTGACGTCGGCGCCGTCATCGTGCAGGCGGCGCACCTTGACGGGCCGCCAGGCCAGCCGCGCCGGCTCGCCCTGGATCAGCCACACGCCCGGCCCCTTGCCCCCGTCGTGCAGGGCCGCGAGCGGTACCCGTACGGCATCGCCGGCATCGGCGCTACCGGCAATGCGCACCGTGACGGTGGCGCCCAGTGGCGCGCCCGACAGCGCTGCATCGAGCACATAGCGCGCCTCGAAGGTGCGCGTTTGCCGGTCCGCATTCTGCGACAGCTGCCGCAGCGTGGCCGGCACGCTGGCGCCCGGCCTGCCAAATAGCGTGGCCTGGGCGGTCGAACCAAGCGCCGGGCGCAAGGTTTCCGGCAGCTGGATCGCCGCTTCGCGCCGCCCGTCATGGGCCAGGCGCACCGCCGGCTGCCCGGCAGCGAGCACCTGGCCCGGTTCGGCCAGCGTCTCCGTCACGATGCCATCGGCATCGGCCACCAGCACTGCGTAGCGCAGCGCATTGCGCGCCACGTCGGCCTGGGCTTCGGCTGCCTTGAGCTGGGCCGCAGCGGCGTCGGCCAGCGCCCTGACCTGGTCGTAGGCTGATGCCGAGATGGCGCCGGTGCCGCGCAAGTCGCGGTAGCGCGCCTCCTCGTCGGCCGTCTGGCGCGCGCGGGCGCGCTCGGCCGTGACCGCGTCCTGGCGTGCCTGGGCCAGCAGTTGCAAGTCCTGCGCATCGAGGCGCATCAAGGCCTGGCCACGCCGCACGGCCTGGCCGGCATCGACCAGGCGCTCCTGCACCTTGCCGGCGACCCGAAAACCCAGTTCGCTTTGCACGCGTGGCGCGACCACGCCGGTAAAGGTACGCGCACCCGACTCGGCACCCTGCACCGTGACGGCGCGCACCAGCGGCATGGCGGTACGCGGATCGGCTTGCGCCTTCTCGCCGCAGGCGGTCAGGCCCAGGGACAAGGCCAGGGGCAAGGCGGAGATGACAGCAGATGAGGCAAGACGGCGCCAGCGCATAAGAATCCCATGAACGAATTGAACAGGGTTCTCATTCTGGTACTAGTGACCAAATAAGTCAACAGTCACAAACCGGCATGGTGACTAGGGTGACAAGCTGCGCAACACCAGACTGGACAATTGTGCCGGCGCCGTCTCGCTCGTCTCCAGGCTGTGCTGCAGCAGCAAGGGATTGATGTAGGGGCGCATCACCAGATAGATCGCGCTGGCTGTTTCGTCGAGCGGCGTCTTGCGCTCGAAGTCCCCCGTCTTGCGGCCCTGCTGCAAGATTTCCTGCAGCAAGGCGCCCATGGCCAGCTCATAGGCCTGCACCGTCGGCCAGCGCCCGGTGGCGGCCGACGCGGCGATGTCGTACAACTTGCGGTCCTGGAAAAACAGCCGCAGGCTGGCCTCGACGCTGGCCTTGAACATGCGCCGCAGCTTCTCTGGCGGCTGGCCGGCGGCCTCCACCGCTGCCCTGACCTCGGTTTCGATCTGGCGCAGGCAGTTGCCGCAGATATGCTCGCCGATGGCTTGCTTGGACTCGAAGAACTTGTAGATATACGCCTTGGAAAAGCCGATGGCCTTGGCCAGGTCGGACACGGTGGTCTTTTCGTAGCCATACAGGCTGAAATACTCGGTGGCGGCGACGACGATCTGCTCGCGCACGTCGTGGCCGGCCGGGCCGCGCGCAGGGGTGGGTAGTTCGGGTGTGATGGAATTCATGGCGACAGCTTAACGCGCCACGCCAAAATGTACAATCAGTGACCAAAATGTATTATAGTCACAAATTATTCCCTTTTTGACGAACAGGACGATCCCCATGCCCATCCCGCCCCTTCTGCGCCTCCCCCTCCTGCTGCTTGCAGCCGGCCTGGCCGCCGGCTGCACCGCCGGTGCCGATTACCAGCGGCCCGCACTGCCGCAAGCGGCGCAGTATCTGCACCAGTCGGCAGTCGGCTTGCGCCAGGACGCCGATGCAGCCGATCTGCAGCAGTGGTGGACGGCGTTTGGCGATCCGCACCTGACCCGCCTGGTGACGCTGGCACTGGCGCAAAACCTCGATCTGGCGCAGGCGGCGGCCAGGGTGCAACAGGCACGCGCAGCGCTGGGCGCGGCCGACGCCGCCTTGCTGCCTTCCGCCAATCTCGATGGCCAGACCGCGCGCGCCTATCAATCGGTGCAGACGCCGCTGGGCAAGGTGCTCAATGCCGCGCCGGGATTCGCGCGCGCCGGCAGCGCGCGTGAAGTCAACCTGGAAGCGTCGTGGGAAATCGACCTGTTCGGCGGCCTGCGCCGCGAACGCGAAGCGGCGCGCGCCGACTACGAGGCAACGGCAGCGGGATGGGCGGCAGCGCGGCTGGCCGTGGCGGCGCAGACGGCCGACTTGTACCTGACCATCCAGGGCCTGCAAACGCGGCGCGATCTGGCGCGCAGGCAGGTCGACACCCAGGCGGCGGCGCTGGACATCGCGGCGCTGTTGTATGGCAAGGGGCTGGTGAACGAGCCGGCGCTGCGGCAGGCCGAGGTGGCACTGGCGCAGGCGCGCGCGGCCATGCCGGGCCTGGAAACGGCGCGCGACGTGGCACTGCATGCGCTCGACGTGATGCTGGGCGCGGCGCCCGGCACCCATGGCCAGGAACTGCCCGCCAGCGGCATCATCGCGGTCGCGCCACGCATCACGGCCGGCGGTACGCCAGGCGACCTGCTGCGGCGCCGGCCCGACCTGATCGTGGCCGAGCGGCGCCTGGCCGCAGCGAGCGCGCGCACCGGCGCGCAAGTGGCCGAGTATTATCCCAAGCTGAGCCTGGGCGCCCTGCTCGGCAGCACCACCGCCGGCGGCTCCCTGTTTGCCAGCGGCTCCGGCCAGGCCGCGGGCGTACTCGGCATGCGCTGGCGCCTGTTCGATTTCGGCCGCATCGCGGCACAGATCGACGCCGCCCGGGGCCAGGAAGCCGAGTTGCTGGCGGCCTACCGGCTGGCCGTGCTGCATGCCACGGAAGACGTGGAGAATGCCTGTTCGGCACTGCTCGGATACGAACAGCAGGCAGGCCTGCAGGCGCACAGCGTCGCAGCGCTGGAGCGCGCGCGCGCCTCTGCGCTGGCGGCCTTCCACAAGGGCGTGGTCGGCCGCCACGATGTACTGCAGGCCAACGCCCAGCTGTTGCGGGCCGAGGATGCGCGCGCGCAGGCGCAAACGGCGGCCGCACGCGCGGCGGTCGCCACCTACAAGGCGCTGGGCGGCGGCTGGCAGGCGCCTGCGCCCGCGACCCTTGCTGCGCGGTAAAGCCGGGACAGCGTTCAGAAAAAGTGGCGCATCCCCGCCATCACGCCATTCTGCGTGCGCCCCGCGCCCACGGTGCCGCCCGCGTCCAGCGCCACGGCGGCCGCGCCATCGTTATCCATGCGGCCGATGGCGCCGTAGATGGCCGTGCGTTTGGATAAATGATACGTCAGGCGCGCGGTGGCCAGGGTGGCATCGTTCGGGCTGTCCTTCACGGCCAGCCTGGCGAGCTGTCCATCGAGGACCAGCGCGGGTGCCAGCGGATACGCGGCGCCGAAATACAGCAGCTGCGAATCAACTGCCCCCGTGGCGGCGCGGATGCTGCGGTCGATGATGCCGCCGCCGATTTTCAGCTTATCAACCATGGCATAGGCGCTGGCAATCACGCGGCGGTCGAAGTTGCGGCTCGACGTCAGGCCGTTGGCCGCGCCCGCGTTGCCGTACAGGATGTCGTACGACGCCGTGGCGCCATAGCGACCCGTGTCGTAGCCGAGCAAGGCGGTGATCTGGCGGCAAGCCTTGGCATTGCCCGCCACTTCGCCCCCACAGCCCGTGGCCGCCGGCCCGCCCGCCGCCGAGGCGTCGCGCCCCAGGCTGTAGGTGGCGCCCACGGTCACATCGGAAAACGTGCCCAGGTAGCCAATGGCGTTGTCGCTGCGCGCATTCGGCAGGTACAGATCGAGGCTGCTGATGGAAAACAGGGCCGGACCCATGATGTCAGACTTCTGCGTGGCCCAGAACGACATGTTCATCTGCCGTCCCAGCATCACGCTGCCATAGCGGCCCTTCAAGCCCACCCACGACTGGCGGCCGAACAGCCGCCCGCCCTGCCCCGCGATGCCCGTATCGACGCCGAAGCCCGATTCCAGCGCGAAGATCGCCTGCAAGCCGCCGCCCAGATCTTCCACGCCCTTGAAACCTAAGCGCGATGGCAATGAACCCGTCAAGGTGGGCATCTTGGTGACGCTGTCGCCGGCCGCGTTGACATTGCTTGTGTAAGCCACGGAGCTGTCGAGCACTCCGTACAGGGTGACGCCGCTTTGCGCGTAAGCGCCTGTGGTCACGCTGCAGGCGCACGCGCCCAGCAGCGCCAGCGCAGTCAGCTTGCGTGTGGCGTTGATTTTTCTCATGCTTGTCTCCGTTTATTGTGGTTTTTATTCTGCGTCTGGCTGGGTATCCGGGTGCGCGTGCTGAAACGCCGGCAGCGCCTCGCAGTGCGCGACGATGCGCAGGATCGTGGGATACAAAGCCAGGTCGCACTGGAAGCGCCGCGCGTTGTACACCTGCGGCACCAGGCAGCAATCGGCCAGGGTCGGCGTGTCGCCATGGCAGAAGCGGCCCGTGTGCGGGCTGCTCGCCAGTTCGGCTTCCAGCGCAGCCAGGCCCAGATGCGTCCAGTGCTGGTACCAGGCGTTCTTCTGCTCCTGCGACAGGGCCAGGGGTCCCGTCAGGTAATTGAGGACGCGCAGGTTGTTCAGCGGATGGATGTCGCAGGCACAGACCATGGCCAGCTGGCGCACGCGGGCGCGGCCCAGGGCGTCGGCCGGCAGCAGTTTTTGCCCCGCCTGCGTCTCGTCCAGGTATTCGATGATGGCCAGGGATTGCGTCAGCACGGCGCCGCCGTCCTCCAGCACGGGCAGCAGGTGCTGCGGGTTCAGGCTGGAAAACGCCGGCGTGAACTGCTCGCCGCCATTGCGGCTCAAATGCACATAGGCCGTGTCGGCGTGCAGCTGTTTCAGGTTCAGCGCGATGCGCACGCGGTAGGATGCGGAGCTGCGGTAATAGCCATGCAGTTTCATATGGTGCTCTCTTTCAGGGTAGCGGGAACGGCGCTGGCAACGGTCCGGGTGCGCATCAGGCGTCCCATGGCGAGCAGCGCCAGGGACGCCAGCACGGCGGGGATGGCCAGCAAAAAGAAGATGGTTTCGTTATCGAGTTTCAGGGTCAGCATCAGGCCACCGGCCATGGAACCGAGCACGGAACCGCTGCGGCCCACGGCGGCGGCCCAGCTGACGCCCGTGGCGCGGCTCGACGTGGGGTAAAAGGCGGCAGCCAGCGCATTGGCGCCCACTTGCGAGCCGCTCACGCCAAAGCCCACGCCAAACACGGCCAGCACCAGCAGGGCCAGGCTGCTGCCCGACAGGGCCACGACGACGATGCAGCCGGCGGCGGCCAGGTAGGCGATGCTGAGCACTTTATGCGGGCTGTAGCGGTCCATCCAGCGCCCCAGCATGATGGCGCCGACGGTGCCGCCCACCTGGAACATCATCGTCACGAGCGAGGCGTTCGACAGGGACAGGCCATTGCCATTCAACAGCGTCGGCATCCAGCTCGAGAGCAGATAGATGATCAATAAACTCATGAAAAACGTGGACCACAGCAGCAAGGTGCCGCCAATCACGCCGGGACGGAACAATTCGGCCATGGGCGAGCCGGCGAGTTTCTTGTCGCTGACGACGAGGCGCGGCAAGGTGGCCACGGTGGGTGCGATGCGGCGTGCGATGTTCAGCACCTGGCTGGCGTCGCGGCCTTTCAGCACCAGCCAGCGCAGCGATTCGGGCAGCGCCAGCAGCAGCACGGGCACCAGCAGCAGCGGCAAGGCGCCACCGAGCATCAGCACGCCGCGCCAGCCGATCAGGTGCAGCAGTTGCGCCGAGGCCAGGCCGCCCAGCGCGGAACCGATGGTAAAGCCGCAGAACATCATGGTCACCAGGCCGGAACGGCGCTGCTGCGGGCAGTATTCGGACGTCATGGTCACGGAAGTGGGCATGGCGCCGCCCAGGCCTAGCCCCGTCAAAAAGCGCAGCACCAGCAGCATCGTCAGATCCGTCGACCAGGCCGACAGCAGGCTGGCCGCGCCGAAAAACGCCACGGAGACGATCAGCACGGGACGCCGGCCGTAGCGGTCCGCCAGGGGGCCGAACAGGAACGAGCCGGCCATCAGGCCAAACAGACCCGCGCCGAACAGGGGTGCCAGCGCGGCGGGGGTCAAGCCCCATTCGGCGCGGATGGCGGGCGCGATGAAGCCGATCGAGGCCGTGTCGAAGCCGTCGATGGCGACGATCAGAAAGCATAGCCAGAGGATCAGCTTCTGGTAGCGGGAAAACGGGTGGCTGTCGAGGAAGTGCTGGACGTCGGTGCCGGCGTGGGTAGTCATTGTCTTGTCTCCATTGTTATTGTTCGCTGGGGCTGCGCGATCTGTGCCGCGCTGGCCCGATGGTGTTTACTGCACGGCGACGGTGATCGGTGTCAGCCCGGCGATGCGCGCGGCCATGGTTTGCCCCCGGGTGACGGCGCCCACGCCTTCGGGCGTGCCCGTCATGATGATGTCGCCCGGCTGCAGCTCGAACAGCGTGGACAGATTGGCGATGACTTCATTGACGGACCAGATCAGGTGCGTCAGGTCGCTCGTCTGCACGATTTTTCCATCCACTTCCAGCACGATGGCGCCCGTGCTGATCTCGCCGGATAGCGCGATGGGCGTGAGCGCGCCGATGGGGGCCGAATAGTCGAAGGCCTTGCCGATCTCCCACGGGCGGCCCTGTTCGCGCATGCGCATCTGCAGGTCGCGCCGCGTCATGTCCAGGCCCACGCCGTAGCCGAAGATGTGCGACGCCGCGTCCTCCAGGGCGATGTCCTTGCCGCCCTTGCCGATGGCGACCACCAGCTCGATCTCGTGGTGGTAGTTCGACGTCTGCGCCGGATACGGCACCGTGGCCGTCACGCCGGGCGGCACGGGCACGACGGATTGCTCGTCATTCGGCTTGCAAAAGAAGAATGGCGGTTCGCGGTCAGGGTCAAACCCCATTTCGCGCGCATGGGCGGCGTAGTTGCGGCCCACGCAGTAGATGCGGCGCACGGGGAACTGGCTGTCGGTGCCAAGGATGGGCAGGCCGGCGATGGCTTGGGGGGCGAAGATGAAGTTGGTCATGGTGGGTTCCTGTTGATGGTCTTAACCCCGAGGGCAAGGACTTGGGTCGGACCCTGAGGGTCCGACCCCGGCTCTTCACGGGGTGGGCAAAAAAATAGAGTTAGTCAGTCAAAAACTGCTCGCGCAGCACGCCCATCGCTTGCTGCACGGGGCGGTCGGAAAAACTGAACAGCACGACGTCGTCCTGCGGGCAGTCGAAAGAGACGACGGCCCACGATGGCACGACGAAGGTGTCGCGCGGGGCGAAGTCGAATACCTGCGCGCCTATCGTCACCTTGCCGTGGCCTTCGACGACGCTGTAGACGGTGCCGTCGGTGCTGCGCGCGCGCTGGCCCTTGAAACCTTTGGGCAGTAGCTGCATGAAGGTGGCCATGGTGGGCATGGGCGAGCCGCCCGTCAGCGGGTTCGTGTAGCGCAGCTTGTAGCCGTGCCAGGCGTCGATGGCGTCCGTGCGCGACAACAGGTCCAGCGCTTCGCGCGAGCGGGCATACGGGTAATTGAAAATGGGCGAGGTGCCGCCCTGGTGCAACGACTTGACGGGCGCCATGTTGTAGCCGTAGCGGGCGAAGCTCTGGCCTTCCGGGCGGCTGACCGCCTGGCTGTCCTGCGTATCGTTTTCCGCGAAACCGGAATCGAAATAGCGCAGCATGGGAATGTCGAGGCCATCGAGCCAGACGACAGGCTCGCAGACGCCATCGACGCCCAGGTTGCCATGGTCATGCCAGGTCCACGACGGGGTGATGATGAAGTCCCCGGGGTGCATGGTGGTGCGCTCGCCCGCCACGGTCGTATAGGCGCCCTGCCCTTCGATCACGAAGCGCAGCGCCGACTGGCTGTGGCGGTGCGAGGGTGCCACTTCGCCGGGCAAGATCAGTTGCAGGCCCGCGTACAGCGATTGCGTAATCGATGAACGGCCCGGCAAGGCCGGGTTTTCCAGCACCAGGACTCTGCGCACGGCTTCGTGGGCGGTGATCACTTCGCCGGCGCGCGCCAGTTGCGGTGCGATGTCCGCATAGCGCCACAGGGCGGGGGCATACGGCGCCGTCGGATGGGGCGGCACCAGGGTGTGCAGGGATTGCCACAGCGGCGACAGATGCATGCCGCTCAGGGCTGCATATAAAGCCTCGCGTTCGGGCGTTTGATGGGAAGTCATGCTGCATCCTTCTCGGTGGTGGCCAGGCAGGTGTGCGCCGTCCAGCCATACAGCCAGGCCAGCGCTTCATAGAATTGTGCGGGCGTGCGGCCGCGCCACAAGTCATTGCGCACCAGGCGTTCGACGCCTTTGGCGTGGTACAGCCGGCCCATTTCGCGCGCCGACAGCACGACCCTCGCCGTGCGGGCGATGCGCGAGGTTTGATACAGCTGGAAGGCGGCGGCCATGTCGAAATCGCAGGCGCGCACGGCTTCGCCCAGGGTGACGGCGTCTTCCAGCGCCATGCAGGCGCCCTGCGCCAGGTATTGCAGCATCGGGTGGGCCGAGTCTCCCAGCAGGGTCATGCGCTTCGTGCTCCAGTTGGCGACGGGGTCGCGGTCGGCCGTGCTCCAGCGGCGCCAAGTCGTCGGCTTGTGCAGCAGCTGGCGCGGCTGCGCATGCACGCCGTCGAAATAGGACAGCACTTCTTCCTTGCTGCCGTCCGTGACGCTCCACGCTTCCTGCTCGCGGCTGTGGAAAGTCACCACCAGGTTGTATTGCTCGCCATTGCGCAGCGGGTAGTGCACGAGGTGGCAGTTCGGGCCGGCCCAGACGACGGGCGCGTTCCAGCGCAGGTCGGCCGGCATGTCGGCGGCCGGCACCACGGCGCGGTACACCACGTGGCCGGAAACGCGCACCGCATCGCCCACGATGCGCTCGCGGATCACGGATTTGACGCCATCGCAGCCGATCAGCACATCGGCGCGGAAGCTGCGCCCTGCCGCATCGACCACGGTGACGCCGTCCGCATCTTCCACAACGTCCGTCACCTGCGAGGACGTCACAAAGGTGATCAGCGGCGAAGTGCGCACCGCGTCGAGGATGGCGCCGTGGATGTCGGCGCGGTGGATCACGGCGTAGGGATTGCTGAAGCGCTCGCGAAAGCCCGCATCGACGACAAAGGTGCCTACCTCGGTCGCGTCGACGGCGTCCATCATCACCAGGCGTTCCGTAAACACGGCCTTGGCACGCGTGCGTTCGCCCACGCCCAAGGCATCGAGCGCGGCGAAGGCATTGGGCGCAAGCTGGATGCCGGCGCCGATCTCGCCCAGCGTCGAGGCCTGTTCCAGCACGGTCACGGCCAGCCCCAGGCGCGACAGGGACAGCGCCGCGGCCATGCCGCCGATGCCGCCGCCGACGATCAAGACCGACGGTTTGTGGGTAGCTTCCATTTCTTTCCTCCAATTGATCTGTGTGCTTGCGCGATGCACGTTTGCCGTGCTCTTGGTATGGCAAGCAGTGTGCCGACAGGTCAATATTTGGTAAAGCGATGGAATACAATAACAACAATCACATTTTTAAATAATGGTGGAATCCTCTTATGTCGCGCTTCGATATCGAACTGCTGTTCATCTTTGACGAGATCTATAAAAGCCGCAATGTGACGCGCGCGGCGGAAAACCTGGGTTTACCGCAATCGACGGTCAGCATCGGCCTGGGGAAGTTACGCACGCATTTCGGCGACCGCCTGTTCGCGCGCACCTCGAAAGGCATGGAGCCGACGCCGCGCGCGCAAAACGCGGTGCAGGACGTGCGCGCCGCGATTGCCGCCTGGCAGCATGCGCTGGCCGACCAGCCCGTGTTCGACCCGGCCGCCAGCACGCGTGAATTTGCCATCTGCATGACGGACATCAGTGAAATCGTGCTGCTGCCCACGCTGCTCAACCACCTCCAGCAGATCGGCCCCCGCATCACGCTGGACGTGTCGAAGATCGCCACCGACACGCCGGCGCGCCTGGAAGGCGGCGAAGTGGACTTGGCCGTGGGCTTCATGCCGCACCTGGAATCGGGGTTTTATCAGCAGAAACTGTTCGACCAGCATTTTGTCTGCCTGGTGGCCAGCAGCCACCCGCGCATCGGCGACACGATTACTGTGGAAGAGTTCCTGGCGGAGGGGCATATCGAGGTGAAAAGCTCGGGCACGGGCCACTCCATCGTGGAAAAGGTGCTGGCGGCGGCCGGCGTGCAGCGGCGCATCGTGCTGAAACTGCCCAGCTTCCTCGGTGTTTCGCGCATCGTCGCCGAAACCGAGTACATCGTCACGGTACCGTACCGCTACGCGCTGCAAATGCGCGACCACGAAGCGTTCCGCATCCTGCCCCTGCCCGTGGCGCTGCCCAGCTTCTCCGTCAAGCAGCACTGGCACGAGCGCTACCATGAAGATGCGTCGAACCGCTGGCTGCGCCAGACCATGGCGCAACTGTTCGGGGCGGGTGATGGAACGGCATTGCCTTTTGAGTAAGTTTTCCCCATACTGCCAGGCCCAGCCTTTTCATTGCCTTCAATTATGTCCATCAGCCTGCGTCCCGTCACCGTCGACAATTTTGACATCATCAGCGAATTGCCCCTGCTGCCCCAGCAGCGCGACTACCTGGCCAGCAACGACTATTCCATGGCGCAAGCGAGTTTCCATCCCGCCACCATGCATACGCGCGCCGTGTATGACGACGAGGAAGTGATCGGTTTCCTGATGTTCGTCTCGCCCGACGACGAAGATCCGCCCGGCTACTACCAGATCTGGCGCTTCATGATCGATCACCGGCGCCAGGGGCAAGGCCATGGCCGCGCCGCCCTCGCCCTGGCGCTGGCGGAAATCCGCGCCCGCCCGGACGCGCGCAGCATCGAAATTTGCTACAAGCCCAGCAATGCCAACGCGAAACAGTTCTATGCCAGCATGGGTTTCGTGGAAAAAGGTTTGGACGCCGATGGCAATGACATGCTGGCCGTGATTAATCTAGCTTAACTGAGCTAGCCTGGCGCTGCGTTCGCATCGGCCCTGGCATCAAACGCCAGCCGCGCCGCATCGATGGCGTCGCGGTGGCCGTAGGCCCAGGCGCCCAGCGCGCTGATGGGAATCAGCAACGAGCGGCCCAGGTCCGTCAGCGCGTAGTCGACGCGCGGCGGCACGGTGGGAAACACCGTGCGCGTGACGAGGCCATCGCGTTCCAGACCGCGCAAGGTCAGGGTCAGCATGCGCTGCGAGATGCCGCCGATCAGGCGGCGCATTTCGTTGAAACGCTTGGTGCCATTGCCCAGCAACATCACCACCATCACGCTCCATTTGTCGCCCACGCGCGTGAGAATATCCGTGATCGGCCGGCACGAGTCCGCCACGCCCGCGTGGCCGCCATGGTCGCGCATGCGCCGTTCCAGCTCGGCCCCGCGCGCGGCCACCTCGCCAATAGTCACATCCGTGTGCCCCAGTGTGGAAAAAGTGCCTTCTTGTGCGTTCATTTGATAGTCACTATATTTAACTCGGTTACAAAAATATACCACCCGATCATACCACCCAAGAAGGCTCACATGAACATCCTGCATATCGATTCCAGCATCCTCGGCGAGCATTCCATCAGCCGCCAGTTGTCCGCCGCCATCGTCGCCCGCCTGCAAGCGGCCGCGCCCGGCGCCACCGTCCAGTACCGCGACCTGGCCGCCCAGCCCTTGCCGCAATTTACAGCCGCCCCCAGCGCCACCGAGGGCGAAGCACTGTCCGCCGCGCTGGAGCAAGTACTGGCTGCCGACGTCATCGTCGTCGGCGCGCCCATGTACAACTTCGCCATCCCCAGCCAGCTCAAATCGTGGCTCGACGCGCTGGCCGTGCCCGGCAAGACGTTTCAGTACGGCGCCAATGGCCCCGAAGGTTTGCTGGGCAGCAAACGCGTGATCATCGCCTCGACGCGTGGCGGCTATTACGGCGCCGACACGCCGATGGCCGCCCTGGAACACCAGGAAAGCCATCTGCGCGCCTTCCTCGGCTTCCTCGGCATCACGCAGATCGAGATCGTGCGCGCCGAAGGCGTCAAGGTCAGCGACGCCGCCAGGGCGCAGGCACTAGCGGGCGCCTTCGAGCAGATCGGCGCGCTGCAGGCGGCATAGGTTCAGCTTGATTATCTGGCTGCGGCGGAAACTGTTTCGGCGCAGCCAGGCTGGGCATGGCGGGCAAGAATGGGCAAACTACGCTAAGCTGCACCCGCCCCACCACTCTACAAGGACCACCATGACCCTGATCGTCGTCGCCACCATCGATGCCCAAACTGACCATATCGACGCCGTGCGCGCCGCCCTGGAAGCCGTCGTAACGCCCAGCCGCGCGGAAAGTGCCTGCCTGCGCTACGAATTACACCTCGACAACAAGATCCCCACGCGCTTCATCATGCTGGAAGAATGGACCGACCAGGACGCGCTGACGGCGCATTACGCGACGCCCCACTTCAAGGCGCTGGTGGCCGCCGTGGGCGACAAGACCGTCAAGATCGACGTGGCCGAGTTGAGCAAGCTGAAGTAACCGCACGGCAGCGTTCAATCGCGCGTTCCCCAAAGAAAGTTGCCACTTATAATATGGCAACTTTTTTTATGGCTATCATGACACCATTCTCCCGCATACACGGCGCCCTTGCAGCCGCCGCCTTCACCGTTTGCACCGGCGCCGCCGCGCAAGCGCCCATGCCCAAGCTCGTGGGCGAGTACAATCTGCTCTCGTCGACGACCGTGCCGCCCAGCAACTGGGGCTATTCCAAGGCCCGCGTGTCGATCAAGCAGCTCGATGACCATCACCTGCTGATCCTGCTCGCCTGCGAGTGGAAGCGCGAACCGAAAGCCGTCTGTGGCGACTATTTCTATGCCCAGTGGCGCGACGATGGCCTGTATCTGCAGGATATGAACACGTTTGCCATGCGCCTGTACTTCGATCCCGCCACACGCAAGCTCACCATCATTTCGCGCGGCGCCGACGCCAGGCAGAGCGTACGCCACGAAGTGTTCGGCACGACGACCGCGCCGCTGGCCGATACCGCCCTCGTGCGGCGCATGAAGCGCGAGCAATCGAATGCCGACAGCAAGGAAAACCGGCGCGTGTTCGGGCCCTACACCAAGTGGGACTACCGGGAAAACCGCATCGAATTCCAGCGTCAAGACTTGACGGCACCATGATGGCGCGCCTGATCCATCCCATGCGGCGCCAGCTGCTGCGCCTCGCCGGCGCCCTGCTGTGCTCTCCCGTGCTCGCACGCGCGTCCGATGACGGCCTGCCTCGCGCCGTGCGCCAGCGCATCCTGGCCACCCTCGACGCTCCGCTGCCCAAGGTGCTCAATGTGCACCATCTGGCGCTGATACGGCGCTTCAACATCGGCTGGTCGCCCGTGGAAAGCGGCGCGCCCATGCTCAATCCGGCCTACCCGCTGGGCAAAGGCGACACCCTGGCGCTGGCCATGCAAGCCATCGCCAGCAAGGATGCGGCACTGGCCGCCCAGCGCCTGATGGAAGCGTCGCTGCTGCTGCCCCACTTCGTGCAGATGGCCGACCTGAAACCGGGCAGCTATGCCAATGGCAAGGCGCCGTTTACCTTGACTGCCCGGCATCTGACCCTGCTGCGGCAACAATCGTGGATGACGCTGGAAATGCTGGGCATGGGTGCGGAAGACTACTTGGCCGAAGGCTACTGGCCCCCCCCCTCCGTCGACGGCAAGCGCCCGTATGGCGACTTCACGAATTACCCGGTGGAAATGGCACAGGCGCTGGGTCTGCCCGTGCGCCAGCAAGCGGACGGCAGCCTGGCCATCACGCCCGCGCTGAGAACGGATCTGAAAGCGCTGCACCAGCAAACGCTGCCGGCGCTGCAAGTATTCGTGCGGGAAGCGGGCTTGCGGCGCAATACCGTCTAAGGGTATCCCGGACCAGATTGCCCTGTGTTACAGGGAATCGAGCCGGGCCAGCATCGTGGCAGCCTGCTGCCGGAAGGCGGTGATCGCGGCCTCATCCATTTTCTCCAGCTGGCGATACGCCATGCCGATGCGGGGATTGCGTTCCAAAGTCTCTGCATTGCGATGGAAAAAATCCCAGTACAGGGCATTGAAGGGACAGGCGCGCTCGCCGACGCGCGCCTTTTTGTCGTAATGGCAGCCTTTGCAATAATCGCCCATGCGGTCGATATACGCCGCGCTGGAGACGTACGGCTTGGTGGCCAGCAGCCCGCCATCGGCGAACTGGCTCATGCCGACGGTATTGGGCAACTCCACCCATTCGAAAGCATCGATATAAATGCCCAGGTACCAACCATGCACCTTGGCCGGATCGAGGCCGGCCAACAGCGCGAAATTGCCGATCACCATCAGGCGCTGGATGTGATGCGCGTGCGCCTGTTCCAGCGACTGGGTGATCGCCTGCGACAGGCAATGCATCTTCGTCTTGCCATCCCAGAACCATGAAGGCAGCGGGCGCGTGTGGCCAAAAAAATTCTTCTCCGCATAGCCGGGCATATGCGCCCAGTAAACGCCGCGCACATACTCGCGCCATCCGAGTATCTGGCGGATGAATCCCTCCACCGCAGCCAGGGGCGCATGGCCGGCGTGATAAGCCGCCTGCGCCCTCGCGACGACTTCGCGCGGGTTGAGCATCTTGACGTTCAGCGCGAACGACAGCAACGAATGAAACAAGCGCCATGCCTTGCTGCTCATCGCATCCTGGAAATCGCCAAAATGCGGCAAGGCCCGCTCGATGAAGGCATCGAGCTGCTGCAGTGCCTCATCGCGGTTCAGCGCCCACGCCAGCCGGTCGGCGTGGGGAGCGCCGAAGCTTTTCACGCCTGCGGCGACGATGCTTTGCCATAACGGGGAATGGTCATGCACGGTGCGCGCATCCTGCGGCTCGGCGGGCGTGCCGCGCCAGGGCTTGCGGTTATCGTGATCGAAGTTCCATTGGCCGCCGACGGGTTTTTTCGCGTCTTCCATCAGCACCTTGTGCGTGCTGCGCATCTGGCGATAGAAAAACTCCATCAGCCATTGCTTGCGTCCCGCGAAAATATCGGCAGCCTCATGGCGGGCCGTATAGAAATGCTCGCTGTCGACCATCAGCCAGGGGATGGTCGAGCGTCTTCCCGCCTGGTACAGCTGCTGGTCGAGGCGCCATTCGTCGGGCGCCTGGTATTCGAAGGCGCAAGCGTCATAGTGACGAATCAGCGCTTCGATATTCTCCGGTATCGTCCGCGTGCTTGCCACCTCGTCGATGGCGATGTAATGCACGCTGTGGCCAAGCTGGCGCAACTGGCGCGCCAGATCCCGCATGGCTGCGAAGATCGCCAGGATTTTCTGCGCATGATGCAGCACATAATCGGTTTCCTGCCTTACCTCCATCAGGACATAGATGGTGGCGGCATCGACTTCAGTGAACCAGCGATGCTGCGCATTGAGCTGGTCGCCGAGTATCAGGCGCAGTGTGGGCTTGGGTGACATCATTGTCCTGTATCAATTACCATCGCGTCGGCTAAGCTTGCGGCACGGGCTGCGGCGCCGGCTGCGGCATAGGAGCGGGTGCCGCAGCGGGCTCCGGCACCGCCTTGCCATGCGTGTCCTGCTCGCCTTCGGCCGGCACGGCCAGCGGCGCTGGCGGCACGCCTTCCTGCAGCAAGTCTCCCGGCTCTTCCACCGGTTCGTCCTGCGGCTCATCGACCGGTTCCACATGGCGCAGCGGTGGCGGTGGCTTGCCGCCGGGGAAGATGGCGTCGCGCGACAGCTTGCCCGTGTCGAGCGCCGTCTTGAAGAAGTCGCCCACCACCAGCACGGCGTTGTGGCCGCCCTGGCCCCAGTAATTGCTGCGCATGGTGACGCGCGCGTCATTGAAACCCACCCAGGCGCCGCCCACCAGTTCCGGGTGCATCAAAATGAACCAGCCATCCGCATTGTTTTGCGTGGTGCCGCTCTTGCCGGCCACGTCGGAGCGGATGCCGAAGCGGCTGCGGATGGCCGTGCCCGTGCCGCGGTCGATCACGCCGCGCATCATGTCGGTCAGGGTGGCGGCCGATGCCTCTTGCATGGCGCGCTGGGGCTTGTCTTCACCGAAGCGGGCGATGACCTTGCCTTCGCGGTCCGTGATGTGCGTGACGACGAACGGCAGGCGCGCTTCGCCCTGGGCCGCGATGCTGGCGTAGGCGTTGACCATTTCCAATAAGGTGACGGGACTGGTGCCCAGCGCCAGGGACGGCACTTTTTCCAGCTTGCTGTCGCGGATACCGAGCGCGCGCGCCAGCTTGATGATCGGCGGCAAGCCGACGTCCTGCATCACTTGCGCCGTGATGGTGTTTTTCGAGTAAACAAGGCCGTCGCGCATGGTCATGTCGCGCCCCGTGGTGCCGCTCATGTCGGTCGGGCGCCATTTGGTGCCGTCGGCCGCCTTGATATCCATCACTTCATCGCGGTAGACGTGGTCGGGGCTCAGGCCCTTTTCCAGCGCCGCGCCATACACGATGGGTTTGAAGGTGGAGCCGGGCTGGCGCGCCGCCTGCGACACGTGGTCGAATTGCTCGCGCGCAAAATCGCGGCTGCCCACCCAGGCGCGCACGGCGCCCGTTGCCGGATCCATGGCCGCAAAGCCCGCTTCCAGGCGCGTCTTCGACTTGCGCAGCGCCGCCATGAAGGCGCGGTCGCCCTTCAGCTGCGCCAGCGCGTCATCCGGCGTGCTGCCGGCGGCCGTCAGCTTGCGGTAGTCGCCCGACTCGCGCACGAAGGAATCGAGCAGGGCCGGATGCGATTTCCAGAAATAATCGAATGGCACGCTGCCAGCCTGCATGCCCGCGTACATGCCCGTCGAGGTGGACGACGGCACGCCCGCGCGGCTCCATTCCACGTCGGCGATGACCTGCAAAGCATTCGCCTGGCGTTCGACGGCGCGCTCGGCCGCCTGCTGCAAATCGTGGTCGAGCGTGGTGTGCACCACCAGGCCGTCGCGCTCCAGGTTGTAATCGTTTTCGTCGGCCCACTCGATCAGCCACTTGCGCACATAGGCCGTGAAATGGCTGTCCGATTGCGCCCGCTCGCTCTGGCGCTCGAAATGCAGGCGCAGCGGACGCTTGATCAACTGTTTGTAGCGCGCCTCGTCGATGACGTCGTGCTTGCGCATCTGCCCCAGCACCACATTGCGCCGCTGCAGGGAGCGCTCGGGATTGCCGACCGGATTATAGTAATTCGTGCCCTTGAGCATGCCGACCAGGGTGGCGCTTTCCAGTATGTCGAGGCGCGACGCTGGCTTGTCGAAATAGGTGCGGGCCGCCATTTCGATGCCGTAAGTGTTGTACAGGAAAGGCACCGTGTTCAAATACGCTTCCAGGATTTCCGTCTTGCTGTAGGTGGCCTCGATTTTGAGGGCCGTGATCAGTTCCTTCAGCTTGCGGTTCAGGTTGCGCGAGCGGCCTATCTCCTCGGGGAACATATTGCGCGCCAGCTGCTGCGTGATGGTGGAACCGCCCTGGGGATTGCCCCCGGCCGTGTGCAAGATGGCGCCCGCCGTGCGCGTGAAATCGATGCCGTGGTGTTCGTAGAAACGGTGGTCTTCCGTCGAGATCAAGGCGCTGATCACGTTCGGCGAAATCTGTTTTAACGTGACCCGTTCCTGCAAGCCCTGGTCGAAACGCACCAGTTCCTTGCCGTCGGTGCTGACCATGGTGCTCGGTGCGGCCGCGCGCGCCTGGCGCAAATCGTGGATGCTGGGCGTCAAGGGTATCAGCAGCAGCAGGTACAGCGTCAACAAGGCCAGCAAAGCCAGGAACGACCACAGCCCCAGCACCAGCGCGCGCCGCACGGGCGGCAAGGTCATCAAGTGCGCATGGCCGCGCCGGTACAGCGCCACTGCTTTTACCCACGCCACGCCCGCCACACGAACGACCTGCGCGCGCACCTGTCTCCACGCCTGCCGTGCTTTTTCCTGAAACTGCTCCATGCCTGATGCCATGCTTGTAACCTTGTCTGATGCCGGATGATCCGTTTCAG
The DNA here is from genome assembly GCF_003096775.1 of Janthinobacterium sp. 78. Classification (NCBI taxonomy): domain Bacteria; kingdom Pseudomonadati; phylum Pseudomonadota; class Betaproteobacteria; order Burkholderiales; family Oxalobacteraceae; genus Janthinobacterium; species Janthinobacterium sp. 78. Next base: position 3,790,356 of record NZ_QENT01000001.1, read on the forward strand.
CAAGTATATAGGGCGGGCAATGTGGCTGGATGGAAATAAGTAAGCGGAAGTACGGAAGATGAGCGGATTATTGCCAATACGTAAAACAATCAGTTAATATCGGCTGACACTCCCGCCACACTCACTGATGGACGCCTCCATGCCCGCCCTGTCTGCACGCCAGCAACTGCAAGCCACCTTCCTTGCCGCCTGCGGCTTTGCCGTGTTTTGTTTTGGTATCCGGCTGGGTTATCAACTGGTCCATCGGCTTTTGTTGGGGGCCTAAGCGAGACAGGCATCGAGCCGCGCCACGGTGATGCCCACGTACTCGCCCACGCAGCGTGCATCTCGCGTATAAAAAGCGCCTTCCACTTGCAGCAGACCGCAATCGCAGACGACGGGGTCAACCTGGGTCACGACGCCGAGCGCCAGGTAGCGCCAGCCGTCAAGCCGGCGCAGCCCCTGCTCCCGGCCCGGATTGGCGCGGAAGATGGCGTCCCAGTCGTCACGCTCGCTGGCCATGGTCGACAGTTCGAGCTGAACTTGCGTGCCGGCGGCCAGTTGCGCGCCACCGAACTCGTCCATCACGTGCAGGCGCTGTCCGTCCACCTCGATGACGGCTTCCAGGTACGCCCCCTCGGAGGCGATGAAGGTGGCGGCGACGATGCTGGCCGTCACTTCTGCGCCTGCTCCAGCAGCGCCGGCAATTCCTTCAGCATGGCCTCGCGCGTGCGCAGGCCCGCCGATGGCAATCCCTTCTGCTCGTCCTGCACCAGGCGCGCAAACACGATGCTGCGCTCGCCCTTGCTGGCCCAGCCCACGAACCAGCCATAGCCATGCGCTTCGTCAAAGCTGCCGTCGGCCTTGCGCGGGAAGGCCGCGCCCGTCTTGCCGTGCACTTGCCAGCCATCCACGTCCGCCAGGCGCGTCAAGCGCTGCGTTGCCTGCATCGCCTGTTTCGTCACGGGCAACTGGTAATTGACCAGTTTGCGCAAGAAACCGATCTGCTCCAGCGGAGAGATCTTCAGCGAAGAGCTGATCCACGAGCGCTCCAGGCTATTGTCCTTGCCCTTGTCGCCCGACACATCCGCATTGCCATAGCGCAAAGCCTTGGCGTACTTCTGGAAGCGCTCGGCTCCCAGCGCCTGCGTGATCTGCTGCGAATACCAGACGACGGAATACTGCATCCAGCGCGACGGGTCCGTATCCTGGCGCCACGCTTCACCGCCCCAGTCCACATAGCCCTGGCGGTATGGCAGGGTCGGCTGGTGCTCATCCTTGAGGAAACCGGCGTCGTAGCCCATCAGGCTGAGGGCGATCTTGAAGGTCGAAGCGGGCGTGACTCTGTCGATGCAATTACCCTCTTGCAACAAGACGGCGCCCGTTCTGGCGTCGGCCATGGCGGTGCAGATGGTGGCGGCCTGGGCTTGCGAGGCGGCCAGCGTGGCGCCTGCCAGGCCGAGGATGAACGGGAAGAATGCGCGGTATTTCATGGGCCTCCGGGGCTGGGGAGAAGGACAAAGCGAAATTGTACCGGGCAGCACGGCGCGATGCCAGCGCTGATAACATTGCCTTGGCGTTAATGACCGCCCGGCTGGCGCTCCCGCTTCAGCCGTTCTTCTTCCAGCTCGTCCATGCCCAGCTTTTCCTCGTCGATCAGCGCATGCTCGCGCCGTTCACGCTCCAGTTCCTGTTCCAGACTGTCATCATTGACTTCCCGCTCGATTTTCTCCGGCATGCTGTCTTCCTTCACGGGGTTGAGTGAAAAAGTTGAGTGAAAAACTCAGGCAAGCTGGCCCGCCTGCGCCACGGCGTCGTGCGGATGCAGGCTTTCCATATGCCGAACGGTAACACGCGCCTGCGCATAATGTTGCGCCAGCGCCGCCTGCACGCGGCGGGCCGCGTCCTCCACATACATCAGGTTAGCACCATTCAAGCGCGCGAACGCCTGCTCGTCGGCCCGTTTCACGGCCGTTTGCAGCGGCGTGGCCAGCGCCGCCTCGACCAGGTCGATCAGGGGAAACAGGTCCAGCTCCGCCTGCTCCGTCAATGCCACGCTGACCGTCGCCGTGCTGCGCTGGCTGTGCGGCGTGGCCAGGCTAGCGTGTTCCTGCAGCCAGTCGCGCGCGGCGATGCCATCGATGCCACCCTCGCCGAACCGCGCCGCAAACGCGTCGGCAAGCAATTGACGCGCCAGCGCCGCCGAACACGGACAGGTCGACGAGTAGCCGATCTCCACCGTCTGGGTCAGGGCAAAGCCCTGCGCAGTAACACTCGCCTGCAGGCGCACGGGATACGATTTCCAGCCTGCCAGTCCCGCCGTCAACAGCGCCGGCTGGCGCCGCAGCACGGGAAACGCCAGCGTCAGGCGCGCCTGCGTACTGCCGCAATCGGCGTGACTGTCCACCATGCGCCGCAATACGGCGGCCAGCGCGCCCGCATCGAGCGGCTGCGCGGCGGCAAACGCATCGAGCAGCCGATACAGCCGCGACATGTGGATGCCCTTCACGTGCGGATCGGGCAAGTCCACCTGCACATCGGCCCAGGCATGCACTTGCTGCGCCTGCCCGCCCTCTTCCAGCCACACGGGCAAGGCGATGCCCTGCATGCCGACCCATTCCAATGGCAAGGGGTGGCCCAAGTGGGGGCCGGCCGCCACATCGGGCAGGGGCGTGGACAGGGAATCGCGCTTCATGGTCATGGCTCCATATGCAAACAAGTTGCATATCATGGAGAAAATCGGCCGAATTTGCAAGTGTCTTGCATTAACGAAGGGAATACAGACAGATCAGCTGGCCTTGCGAAACGTCAGATTGATGCGCTGCGCGCCCAACAACGCGTGTTCGCCCTCCTTCAGGGGCGCCACGCCGTGGAAGCGCAGACGGTCGGCGCCGCCCCACACCACCACGTCGCCATGCAGCAAGGCGATGCGCGCCGCCTTGTCTGCCCGCTCGGCGCCGCCGAACAGGAAGCTGGCAGGCAGCCCCAGCGAGACGGAGACGATGGGCGCGGTGAAATCGCATTCGTCGCGGTCCTGGTGCAGGGCCATGCGCGCGCCGGGCGCATAGCGGTTGACCAGGCAGGCGTCGGGCATGAAGCCCGGATAGCCGGCCGCCAGCGCCGCCTGCTGCGCCAGGCGCAGGAACACGGGCGGCATCGGCGGCCAGGGGCGGCCGCTGGCCGGATCGAGCCGCGCATAGCGGTAGCCGCGTCCATCCGTGACCCAGCCCAGGGGGCCGCAATTGCTCATGGCAACCGACATGCGCAAGCCGCCCGGCGTGGCCATGTGGCGCAGGGGCGCGGCCAGCACGATGGCGTCCAGGGCCGGCAGCAGCTCGTCCAGGTAAGGCAGCGCGAAAGCGCGCAGCAGCATAGACGCGCACGAGCCCGGCACCAGCGGCACGGGGCCGGCCGGGACTTGTTCTTCATCGGCGAACAGGGACAGGTTCATGCCGCCTATTTTAGCCGCGCCATGGAAAAAGCGCGCGCGGCCGCCCCATGCTGCGCTACAGTAGCGCTTCCAGCCACTACCCGACTCCCTGACGATGGATCATTACGCCGATTTGCTGCAAACCCTGGCGCAGCAGGAAGAATCCCTGCAATTCGAACGCTTCGACAACGACGCCGCGCTGGCCGTGGGCCTGTGGATCGTCGAAGAAGTGCGCAAGCGGGGCAAGGCCGTCACCGTCAACATCACGCGCAATGGCCAAGTGCTATTCCACCACGCCATGACGGGCGCCACGGCGGACCAGGCGGACTGGATACGCCGCAAGAACAATACGGTGCAGCGCTTTTGCCGCAGCTCCTATTACATGGGCATCTCGTATAAAAGCCGCGGCAGCACCTTCGAAGACGTGAAATACCTCGATGACATCGAATACGCGGGCCACGGCGGCGCCTTTCCCCTGCTGATACGCGGCGTGGGACTGGTCGGCACCGTCACCGTTTCCGGCCTGGCGCAGGCAGACGACCACGCGCTGGTGGTAGCGGCGCTGCAGGCGCAGCTGGACGCGCACTGACGCCTCGCAGGCGCCATCCGCGCCGGCTACCGGGACAGGCTCTAAATGCGCTGGCCGCCGTCGATGGGGATTTCCGCGCCCGTGATGTACGAGGCGCGCTCGCTGCACAGGAATTCCACCAAATCGGCCACTTCGGCCGTCGTACCCAGGCGGCGCAGGGGGATTTGCGTGTCGACGATGTGCGAGGTGCCGGGCGACAAAATCGCCGTGTCGATCTCGCCCGGTGCAATGGCGTTGACGCGCACGTTCAGCGGCGCCATGTCATTGGCCATTTCGCGCGTCAGCGACGCCAGCGCTGCCTTCGAGCTGGCGTAGGCGGAACCGGCAAACGGATGCACGCGGTAGCCGGCGATCGAGCACAGGTTCACGACGGCACCGTGCGCATTCGACAATTCCTGCGCGAAGCCGCGCGTCAGCGCCAGCGGCGCAAAGAAATTGGTGTTGTACATTTCTTGCCACGTCTGCATGTCGGTGGTCAGCGAATTGACGCGCGCGCCGCCCGGCCCCTTTGGCGACACGCCCGCGTTGTTGACCAGCGCGTGCAGCTTCGAGTCGCCCAGCATGGGGCGCAGGGTATCGACCATCTGCCCGATCTGGCTTAAATCCGACAAATCCATGCACACATGCGTGTTGTGTTCCTGGCTGCGCGGGCAGCCGCCGGGAATCGGGCTGCGCGAGACGGTGATGACGCGCCAGCCCAGGCTGCGGAAGCGTTCTGCCACGGCGTGGCCGATGCCACGGCTGGCGCCCGTGACGATGGCGGTTTTTTGTTCACTCATGTTCTTCCTTGTTCTGTTCTTGTTCGGTTGTGCTGGCGTGGATGCGCTCCTGGCGCATGACATAGGCCAGCATCTGCGTGCCACCGTCGAGGATGTCCTGTTCGATGGCGCGCCGCGCGGCCGCGCTGTCGCGCTGGCGCAGCGCGCTGATGATGGCGTGGTGGTGGCCGACCCGCATGTCGGGCGAAAAGCTGGCGTAGCCGGCGGCGATCAGGGGCGCCGTCTGCATCCACAGATGGTCGACGAAACGTTTTAACGTCGGCATGCCGGCCGCCTGCGCCAAGGCCAGGTGAAACGCCTGGTTGCATTGCAGGGCCGCCGCCAGGTCGTGCCGCGCAATCGCCTCTTCATTCGCCTGCAGCAGGCGCTCCAGGTCGGCCAGGGTGGCGGCGTCGATGCGCTGCGCCGCCTCAGCCGCGCCCAGCCCTTCCAGTTCCAGGCGCAGCGCGCGGATTTCCAGGTAGCGCGCCACGCTGAGCACGGGCACGCGGAAGTCGCGTGGCGAGCGCAGCACCAGCGCCTCTTCCTGCACCAGCTGCAGCATGGCGTCGCGCACGGGCGTGACGCTGGTACCGAGCTGCAGCGCCAGCTCGCGGATGCGCAGCCGGTCATTCGGCTGGAAGCGCCCGGCCGCCAGCGCGTCGCGCAGCATCGCATACACGGACTTGCCCAGGTTGACGTGCACCAGGCTGTCCAAGGAATGATTCATAGGCATGTTCAGATTTTTCAGATTATGATGCATCATACATCAACACATAAAACAGTGTTTTTCCAGACGTGCGCCGCAGGCAGGAAACGCCGCCAGCACGTACAATCAGCCGCCACCGCATTCAAAGGAGCGCACTTGAACTGGGATTATCCGCACGCCCACACCCTGCCCGTCACGCCCGAAGCGGGCGACATCGATGGCTTGCAGCATACGAACAACGCCGTGTATGTGCGCTGGTGCGAGCATATCGCCTGGCACCATTCGGCCATGCTGGGACTGGACCTGGACGATTACCAGCGACTCGACCGGGCCATGGCGATCCGCCGCGGCGAATATGATTACCTGCTGCCGACGCGGGCCGGCGAAGCGCTGACCCTGGCCACCTGGCTGTGCGCCAGCGACGGCCGCTCCAGCATGGAACGGCGCTTCCAGCTGATCCGCGACAGCGACGGCGCCAGCGTCGTGCGCGCACGCTGGAACCTGGTCTGCATCGAATTGAGCAGCGGCCGCGCGCGCCGCCTGCCACCCGAGTTTCTGGCCGCGTACGAACCGGCCATCGTGGCGGCGCGTCAACCAGTGCAGGTTTAGGCGGCCGGGCGCGCCGGCTCCAGCGCAATCAGCACCAGTAAAATGGCCAGCGGCACGGCCAGCGCGGCAAAGCCCACGGCCAGGTAGGCAAAGGCGGCCAGGATGGCGCCCACGGCGAAGCCCAGCAAGGGCCAGAAGCTTTTGACGCAGCGTTCGCGCGTGGCGCCGTCGGCCGCGCCGCGCAGCACGTCGAGCGTATCGATCACCAATTGCGTGACGTTGCCCGTCATCATGGACGTGGGCGCCAGGTGCGCCAGCAGCAAGCGGCTGATGGCGCTGTGCGCGCCCATGGCCGCCGCGCCGAACAGGCCGGCCGCCATCGCCAGCGCGCCCGGCTCCGCCGCCAGCGGTTCGGCCAGCACGCCAGACACCATGAAGCCGAGCAGCAGCGCCAGCTCCAGCAGCAGCGCCAGGCGCAGCGCCGGTCCGCCGCGGCGCTCGACCGCCACGCTCAGGAGCCGCGTCACCGCCACGCCCACGATAAACGCAGGGAACGCCAGCAGCTTGAGGGCGATCGAGGCATGCGTGGCATTGGCCAGCGCCGCGCCGATCAGCACGAAGTTGCCCGTCACATGGGCCGTGAACAGGCCGAACAGGGCGACAAAGCCCAGGGTATCGACATAGCCGGCCAAAAAGCCCAGGCTGATGGCTTGCAAACGGCTACGCTGCGCAAAATGCATACATGCTCCTTGAAATTTATCATCATGATACCGTGCCGCCAGCGCAGCCTGCAGCGCTTTTGCGCGCCGTTCGGCGAAGATGCGGGGCTTTTCTTGCGCCTCCGCAGTGCAACATGCATTTCGCTCCTGCTTTGCGCGCCCATGCTTTAGAATCAGCGACCTCAGCCCCGTAAAAACAGGATAAAACATATGACGGCAGTCGGGAATACCGAACCACAAGAGCTCAAGCGCGGCCTGAAAAGCCGCCACATCCAGCTCATCGCCCTGGGCGGCGCCATCGGCACCGGCCTGTTTCTGGGCATCGCGCAAACCATCAAGATGGCCGGCCCTTCCGTGCTGCTCGGCTATGGCATCGCCGGCGTCATTGCCTTCCTGATCATGCGCCAGCTGGGCGAGATGGTGGTCGACGAACCGGTCGCCGGCTCCTTCAGCTATTTTGCCGACAAATACTGCGGCCACCTGCCCGGTTTCTTGTCGGGCTGGAATTACTGGGTGCTGTATGTGCTGGTCAGCATGGCCGAACTGACGGCCGTCGGCATCTACGTGCAGTACTGGTGGCCGGGCGTGCCCACCTGGGTCTCGGCGCTGATCTTCTTTTGCGCCATCAACGCCATCAGCCTGCTGAACGTGAAAGCCTTTGGCGAAATGGAATTCTGGTTCGCCCTCATCAAGGTGGTCGCCATCATCGGCATGATCGTCTTCGGCGCGTACCTGCTCGCCTCCGGCGACGCGGGCCCGCAAGCGTCGGTGGCCAACCTGTGGCAGCACGGCGGCTTCTTCCCGAATGGCTGGCAGGGCCTGGTGATGGCCATGGCCGTCATCATGTTCTCGTTCGGCGGCCTGGAACTGGTGGGCATCACGGCGGCTGAAGCAGATGACCCGAGCACGACGATTCCACGCGCCACCAACCAGGCCATCTACCGCATTCTGATCTTTTACATCGGCGCACTCGGCATTTTGTTGTCGCTGTACCCGTGGCAAAACGTCGTCACCGGCGGCAGCCCGTTCGTGCTGATCTTCCATGCACTCGACAGCAACCTGGTGGCCACGGCCCTGAACGTGGTGGTGCTGACGGCCGCCCTCTCCGTCTACAACAGCGGCGTGTACTGCAACACGCGCATGCTGTTCGGCCTGGCCAAGCAGGGCAATGCGCCGCGCGCGCTGCTGCACCTGAACCGCCGCGGCGTGCCGCTGGCGGCGCTGGGTGTGTCGGCCCTGGCGACGGGCGCCTGCGTGGTGGTCAATTACTTCATGCCAGGCGAAGCGTTCGAAGTACTGATGGGACTCGTGGTCTCGGCGCTGATCATCAACTGGGCCATGATCAGCTGGATCCATTTGCGCTTCCGCGCGCAGAAAAAAATCGAAGGCAAGACGACCTTGTTCCAGAGCCTGGGCTACCCATTCACCAACTACCTGTGCCTGGTCTTCCTGGCCGGTATCTTGGTGATCATGTACCTGACGCCGGGCCTGCGCATCTCCGTCTACCTGATCCCCGTCTGGCTAGGCGCCCTGGGTGTCGGTTACTGGATCAAGCAAAGCAAGGCCAAGGCCTGACGCGACACCTTCGCGCCAAAAAAAAAGCCCGCCTTCTTGCGAAGACGGGCTTTTTTTCTGCACGCTATGCGCCGGCTGATGCGCCGGCCGCCCCCTTATTGGCTTCCTGCGCCTCGGATAGGGCATCCCCCTGCCACGGGCTGATCCACTGGCCGGGATAGGATTGCAGCATGATCTCCTCGTTCAGTGTCAGCAAATCCTGTTTGTGCCGCTCATCCCTACCCTCGACAGTCTGGTCCGTGGTACCCGTCTTGTAAGGCCACAGCAGCGTGAGCAAGTCGCGCTGCACCGAATGCTGGGTCGGCGTGGTCGTGTCCGACTTCAGCTTGCCCATCACATATGTCATGACATGCGTGGACTGGGTGGCTGTTTGTTGCAGGCTGGCTTTGACCAGCTTGCCTTCCTTGTAGGCCAGTTGCGCATCGCTGCTGGCCGTGTCTTCGATCTGGTGGTAGGTGTAATTCTGTGATTCCACCGCTTCCGTCAAGCGCAACGGCACGCCGGGGATCAAGGGCATGTGGAAGCTGGCGCTCAGCTTTGATTGCTGCTGCTGCCGGATCGAGCGCTCGTCCTCGCTCGCGCCGGCCAGGGTCGTCTGTTGCGACAGCTCATAGTTGAAGCCATCCGTTTCCGCCAGGCGCATGGAATTGATCGACTTCGGCGTTTGCGACACCGAAGCGCTGAAGTCCGCCATGCCGGTCAAGATCGCCTTGTCCTCGGCGGCCAGGCGCCACTTGCCTGCTGCCGGTACGCCGCGCGCATCCTGCGGCGCGGCGGCGTTGCTGTGCAAGGCGCCAAACGCATCCTTGAACATCGCCACCAGCGCCGGATCGCCATGCCCGCGCGACGCGGCCTGGCCGATCTGCTTCATATAACTGCTCATGGCCTTGGCCTGCTGCTCCTGGCTACCCAGGGCATTGAGCTGGCTGGCGTCCACCTTCACGTCCAGCGATCCGGCCACGCCCTTGAAGCTGACCTTGCGCTGCGCGCTGTCAGCCTGGAAGTCCAGCGTCTGCGTGCTTTGCGGCTCGGTGCGCACTTTCACTTCCGCGTGCAAGTTCACCGACGCCAGCACGTTCTGGTCAAATTGCATCAGACCGCTCAAGCTGATCTTCGGCTGGCCCTGCGCCATGCCATCGATGGCTTCCTGGAAGGCCTGCGCCAGGCCGCCCAACGCGCCGGCCTCGGCCTCGCTGAGTTCACCGCTCGTGCTCATGCGCACGGCCAGGCCATCGTCCTCGCTATCGAGCGACAGCTTGACCTCCACGCCGCTCCTGGTGGTGATGCCGAGAGTGACCTTGTCTTCGCCATTGCCGTGCAAGCTGGCCGCTTGCATGGCCCCGATGTCGCTATAGGTATTCGGTTCCATGCGCGGCGGCGATTGCTGCACCGCCTGCGACACATTGCGCACGCCCACCTTGATCTGCTCCAGCAAGCTCGCGCCCAGGCCGGCGAAACGGCCGCCAACCGTGCGCGAAAAAAAGTTTTTCGTCATTTGCTCGCTGACGTCATCGCGCGACGGGCTTTCCCATATCTTTGGCGACGGCGTCAGGTCGGCAAGGACTTGCCTGCTTCCGATGGCAACGATGGAAGACGGGCTTGGCGCCGGAGACGGCGCGGCATCGGCCTTGTTGGCCGCGGCACTGAGCGCGCGGGACGGACTTGGATTCCAGCTCGGGATCGAGGAGACGGAGGTCATGGGCCTTATACCTTGCTAAACGAAGATCGGTGATTGGATAAAAGATGCATAACTTTCATTTTTTGATAACTATTTACCTTCAAACACTCTCAGGCTTGCACGGAGAAAGGGACGCGGAACATCTGACACGCTAAGCAGACACAGCTATAACGACGCGAAAGGTGAAATCATGAGCGCAAAGTAGCATGAAAATTTTTCATTCTTGATACAACTCACGCTGCGCCGCCACTCCCGCGCCCGCGCGCGTTCGCCATCTAACTCAATCTGAACTGTTGCCGCAAGTAAATTTCTACTGTTGCTCAAATGCTGAAAGTGACTTTGTGTGACATTCCACCTGCCCGCAATCACTATGATCGTTGAGTGCTTCACGATAAATCCGCATGAGCTTATGCGAAACGGCAAGCACAGCCCTAAGGAGGCAGCATGAGATTTCTGAACTTAACCATCGCCAAACGGCTCGGCCTGGGCTTTGGCCTGGTATCCCTGTTTCTGTTGCTGGTCATCGCGCTGGGACTGACCAGCATGCGGCAAATCCAGGACCGCATGGATGAAGCGACCAAGGTCAACAACGTCGAAACCAGGCTGGCCCAGACTATGGACTTGACAGTGACCGAGCGGGCGCTGGCGCTGCGCAATCTGATCTTGCTGAAGGAGGAGAAGGAGATCCAGATCGAGGTCGCCCGCATCGCGGAGCAGGAAAAAAAATACGCCGCCGCCCAGCAAAAGCTGGGGGGAATGTTCGCCAAGCGGGAAGGCACCTCGAGCGAGGAAAAAAGCCTGCTCGAACAGATACGTACACAAAGCGGGCTGGCGGCCCCCTTCATTCAGCGGGCCGCCGCGCTGGCACTGGAGCAGAAGCAGGACGATGCCTACAAGCTGCTGCGCTATGAATTCCGCCCCGTGCAAAAGCGCTGGTGGGAATTGCTGCGCACCTTGATCGCTGTCGAGGAAAAGCAGAATAGCGAAGCCTCCAGCATGGCCGAGGCGGCCTACAGCCAGGCGCGCCTGGTGATGCTGAGCATCGGCTCGCTGGCGCTGCTCACCAGCCTGCTGGCCGCCGTGCTGATCACGCGCAGCGTGACGCGCCAGCTCGGTTGCGAACCCGACGAAGCGGCGGCGATCGCCGGACAGATCGCCAGCGGCAACCTGGCCGTGCCCATCCATCCCCGCGCCGGCGACACGCACAGCCTGTTGCACGCCATGCAATCGATGCGCGACAGCCTGGCGCAAATCGTCCAGCAAGTTCACGCCAGCACCGAGACCATCGCCACGGCGGCGGGACAAATCGCCATGGGCAACCTGGACTTGTCTTCGCGCACGGAGCAGCAGGCCAGCACGCTGGAGCAAACCGCGTCGTCCATGGAAGAACTGACCAGCACCGTGCGCATCAACACCGACCATGCGCGCCAGGCCAACGGGCTGGCCGAATCGGCTTCCGATGTCGCCACCAAGGGCGGCGCCGTGGTGGCGCAGGTGGTCGACACCATGGCGGCCATCGATGTCTCGGCGCGCAAGATCGTCGACATCATCGCCGTCATCGACGGCATCGCCTTCCAGACGAATATCCTGGCGCTGAACGCGGCCGTCGAAGCGGCCCGCGCCGGGGAACAGGGGCGCGGCTTTGCCGTGGTGGCCACCGAGGTGCGCAATCTGGCGCAGCGCTCGGCCGCTGCGGCCAAGGAAATCAAGGACTTGATCGGCGACTCGGTCGACAAGGTCCAGGCCGGCAACCGGCTGGTGGAACAGGCAGGATCGACCATGCACGAGGTCGTCGCCAGCGTGCGGCGCGTCACCGGCATCATGTCCGAAATGATGTCCGCCAGCCAGGAACAATCGGCCGGCATCGAGCAAATCAATATCGCCGTGACGCAAATGGACAATGTGACGCAGCAAAATGCGGCGCTGGTCGAAGAAGCCGCCGCCGCCGCGCAAGCGATGCAGGAACAGGTCAACAGCCTGAACGAGGTGGTCAGCGTCTTCCGCGTGGGCAACATCGCCGGCGGCCGCGATGCGGGACTGCGCGTGGTCAGCCGTCCGCCACCGCCGCTGGCGGCACGGCGCCCGCCCGCCACGGCAAAGCCGTCCCGTCCGGCCGTCGCCAAGCCCAGCGAAATCGAGTGGGAACAGTTTTGAGCCGGTAACGGGGGGAGTGGCACATGGGTAAACTGGAACAGATCGCCGCGGCGGGCCACGTGGCGCAACACATCTTCCCGCATGCGGGCCATATCGGCAAGGAACAGCGCAGCCCGCTGGCCGGCCAGCGGGCTGCGACGCTGTGGCTGACCGGCCTGAGCGGCGCAGGCAAGTCGACGCTGGCGTACGCGCTGGAAAGGCGGCTGCTGGCGCAGGGCCGCCTGAGCTGCGTGCTCGACGGCGACAATATGCGGCAGCACCTGAATGGCGACCTGGGCTTTTCTCCGCGCGACCGCCAGGAAAACATCCGCCGCGCCGCCGTCGTGGCCAGGCTGATGAACGACGCCGGCATGATGGTCATCTGCGCCTTCATCTCGCCGCTGCGCAGCGACCGCGACATGGCGCGCCAGATCATCGGCGGCGACGATTTTATCGAAGCCTACATCAGCACACCATGCGCGCTGTGCGAAGAACGCGATCCCAAGGGACTGTACACAAAAGCGCGGGCCGGACTGATCCCGGCATTTACGGGTGTCTCGGCGCCCTATGAAGCGCCGCTGGCGCCGGCGCTGACGCTCGATACCAGCACGCTGTCGCTGGAACAGGCGTGCGAACGGCTGTTCCAGCAGCTGTGCCCGCGCTTCATCTGATGCCGCGCACCCACCTGTTCGAGGAATGATGCGATGAGCAGCCACTACCCCGCCGACGGCGCACGCCCGCGCCCTGTCATGATGATCCCCCTGCGCCGCTGCGGCAGCCATGCCCTGCGCCTGCGCCTGAACCTGTCTCCCCAGTTCTATTCACCGTATCCGCTGCACCTGGTCGATATGATGCCGCTGCTGCCCCTGTACGGCGACTTGCGCGACGACCGCGCCTACTTTCGCCTGGTGGTCGATGTGGTGGGCCTGGCGGCGGTCAGCATGGTCAAGTGGCCCGGAGTCGTCTTCGATCCGGTGGAAGTGTTCGAAACGCTGCGCGGCCAGCCGCGCAGCATCCACCGCGTGGCATGGGAGCTGCTGCTGCGCGCGGGCGAACGCCGCCAGGCGCAGGTGGTGATGGACAAGTCGCTCGACAGCGTGCACTACGCCGACGACATCGTGCGGCTGTATCCGGACATGCTGTTTCTGAACGTGGTGCGCGATCCGCGCGCGCAAGTGGCGTCGATGAACCGCGCCATCATCCACGATTTCGACACGCTGCTCAATGCCCGGACCTGGCTGGCCGCGCATGCGGCTGCCGACCATGTCGTGCAGCGCTATCCTCAGCGTGTGCTGACGATACGCTATGAAGATTTCCTGTCGCGGCAACACGAGACGCTCGAAACGGTATGTGACTTTCTCGGCATCGCCTTCCTGCTGCAGATGCTGGACGTGGCGGCGTCGGCCGAAGCGCGGCAGATCGCACAGTTGTCGTCGCTGTGGTCGGCCAACTGCCATGCACCGATCACGGCCAACATCGACAAATTCAGGCAGCAACTGTCAGACGACGAGATCAACCTCATCGAAACGCTCGCCGGCCCGTATATGGACCGCTACGGCTACACGCGCCTCGCTCGCGGCGACGCCGGCATCACGCCCTCGCTCATCGAACTGGCCGGCGTGCGCTCGGCGCAAGGACGCGAACGCGCCTGGCGCACCCTGGAACAGGACAACTTCCGCGACTACGCGCTGCGCCGCTGCCGCGCCGACTATCTGGCCCAGCTGCATGCACGCCTCAGCCAGAGCGGCGGCGCGCCGGGCAGCGGCGCCATCGTCACGCTGGATCCACTCGATCCGGACGCGTTTGTCGTCGATGATTGACAGGCTGGCGCCGACTACCTGCTCCGCAGTGACACGCATCGGCATGCCGCCGTCGCTGCCGGCCCGGCAAGCCGCGATCAACACTCTTTGTTTTCTAAAAACAACAATTTCAATATCGATCGGCAATGTCCACTAGAATAGTGAACATATGAAACATTTGATTAGCGCGCCGGTCGCCAGCTTCACCGATTTGCTGCTCGACGCCGTGTGCATGGTCGATGTCAAGGGCCGCTTTGTCTTTGTCAGCGCCGCCTGCGAACGTATCTTCGGCTACACCCAGGAAGAAATGATCGGCATGGTCATGCTCGACCTGGTCGCGCCAGCCGATCGTCAGCGCACCATCGCGGCGGCACAGGCCATCATGAACGGCCATGCCCAGGTCCACTTTGAAAACCGCTACACCAGGAAAGACGGGCGAGTCGCGCACATCATGTGGTCGGCCCGCTGGTCCGCCACCGACCAGCTGCGCGTGGCAGTGGCGCGCGATATCACGACGCTGAAACAGACGCAGGCGAAGCAGGCGGCGCTATACGCCATCTCCGAGGCGGCGCATGCGACCGAGGAACTGCCGGCCCTGCTCCAGCGCATCCACCAGATCGTCTGCGAACTGCTGCCCGCCTGCGGCCTGACAGTCTCCCTGCGCGACGAGCACGGCCAGCACTTGCACCATGCGCAGCAGGGGCTGGACGGCGCGCCCGCAACGCACGCCGCGCTGGCGGGCCTGCTGTGCGAAGAAGTGCAGCGCAGCGGCCGCGCCTTGCTGATCGAACCCGGCCAGCTGGCTGGCTTGCCGCCCGCCTTGCAGGCTGCCGCTGGCGACCTGCAGGAGTACTGGCTCGCCGTCCCGCTGCAGTCGTCGCGCGGCATCATCGGCGTGCTGGTATTGCAAAGCGGCCAGGGAGATGCCACAGGCAACGAACACGAGCTCGATTTGCTGCAATTCGTCGCCAAGCAACTTGCCATCGCCATCGAGCGCAAGCAACTGCAGAGCCGCATGCACTTCATGGCCATGCACGATGAACTGACCCGCCTGCCGAATCGGCGCCTGTTCCATGACCGCCTGCAGACCGCGTTTGCGCGTGCCCAACGCCATGATGGCCGGCTGTCGCTGCTGTTTCTTGACCTGAACCGTTTCAAATTAATCAATGACCGCTACGGCCATGCCTGCGGCGACTTGCTGCTGCAGGCCGTGGCAAGCCGGATCAGGGCTTGCCTGCGCGAGACCGATACCCTGGCCCGCCTGGGCGGCGATGAATTCGTCGTGCTATTGGAAAACAATCCGCTGTCGCTCGATGTGATGCTGATCGAACGGAAAATCCACGCGGCGCTGGCCACCCCGCTGCGGCTCGACGATGGTCGCCACCTGCGCATCAGCGTCAGCATCGGCGTCGCGCACTACCCGGACGACGGCGATACCATGCAGCTGCTGCTGCGCAATGCGGACCGGGCCATGTACAAATCGAAGGCGGGCGCCACCGAGCGCTAAGTAACCCCTCCTGAGGATGACTTGGAGAGTGCCTGCTTCTGGCGACAATGCCCCCTATGCTATACTTTCCGGCGATGCTAAAACTGTTCAAAACATGGCTGATCCTGCTGCTGATCACGGCGGTGCCGCTGCAAGCGGCAGCAAGCGGCGTCACGCGTGCGTGCGCGCCGCTCGCTGCCTTGCCTGCCGCCATGCTGGCAGCGAACTGCCAGCATCACGCTGCGCAGTCATCCGCCGTCGCCCACAGCGCCGGCACGCAAGAAGAAAACACGACCCCTGCCAAGCACCCCGCGTGCGGCGTCTGCGCGAACTTTTGCCTGGGCGCGCTGATGCCGCCCTGCCTTTCCCTGCCTGCCGCAGCCTGCACCGGCGCGCAACAAGTCACCATCGCAACGGCCACCTTGCTGACAGGATTCATTCCTGACGGCCCGCGCCGGCCGCCGCGACCGCTTTCCGCTTAAAGTCCAAGCTCGTCCCAAGCAGGCCACCCGTGTGGCCACGATAGACCAACTCCGTCTGAAAGCAGCACATGATCAAACATTTCTTATTGCGCGGCGCCTGCGCCGCCATGCTGGGCTTGCCCACGTTCGCCATCGCGGCCCTGCCCGTCATCGACGTCTACAAAAGCGCGTCGTGCGGCTGCTGCACCGCATGGGTCAAGCACCTGGAAGCGAACGGTTTTACCGTGCGCGCCAGGAACGTCGAGATGCCGGCGCAATATCGCCAGCGCGCCGGCATACCCGACCAGTTCGGCTCCTGCCACACGGGCATCGTCAACGGCTACGCCATCGAAGGCCACGTGCCCGCCACCGACATCAAGCGCCTGCTGCGTGAGAAACCCCAGGCGAAAGGCCTGGCCGTGCCGGCCATGCCGATGGGCTCGCCAGGCATGGAAGGACCCCGCAACGATCCCTACGACGTGTTCCTGGTGAAAGCCAATGGCACTACGGTCTACCAGCACTACAAATAAAGGCAGGGGACCATAAAAAAACGCCGCCGGGATTGCTCCCGGCGGCGTTTTTTTGTCAGGCAGCAAAGAACTTACCGCCTGTCAGGACTGCATCAGATGCTGTCGAGCACCGCATTCAGGCTGGCGCTAGGACGCATCACCGCTTCCGTCTTCGCCGGATCAGGCAGGTAGTAGCCGCCGATATCCGTTTCCTTGCCTTGTACCGCTTTCAGCTCGGCAACGATCTTTTCTTCGTTGTCGGCCAGGGCTTTGGCCACTGGCGCGAAGTGCGCTGCCAGTTCCGCATCGTCCTTCTGCGCTGCCAGGGCTTGCGCCCAGTACATGGCCAGGTAGAAATGACTGCCGCGGTTGTCGAGCTCGCCGGTACGTGGCGATGGCGACTTGTTGTTGTCCAGCAGCTTGCCGGTGGCTTCATCGAGGGTTTTCGCGAGGATTTTGGCCTTCGCATTGCCCGTCTTGATGCCCATGTCTTCCAGCGACACGGCCAGGGCCAGGAATTCACCCAGCGAATCCCAGCGCAAATGGTTTTCTTCCACCAGTTGCTTGACGTGTTTCGGTGCCGAACCGCCGGCGCCCGTTTCGTACATGCCGCCACCGGCCATCAGCGGCACGATCGACAGCATCTTGGCGGACGTGCCCAGTTCCAGGATCGGGAACAAATCGGTCAGGTAGTCGCGCAGGATGTTGCCGGTCACCGAGATGGTGTCCAGGCCGCGGAAGGCGCGTTCCAGCGTGTAGCGCATGGCGCGCGTCTGCGACATGATCTGGATTTCCAGGCCGCTCGTGTCGTGTTCCTTCAGGTAAACCTGTACCTTCTTGATCACTTCGTTCTCGTGCGGACGGTAGGAATCGAGCCAGAACACGGCCGGCATGCCCGAGTTGCGCGCACGCGTCACGGCCAGCTTGACCCAGTCGCGGATCGGTGCGTCCTTGACCTGGCACATGCGCCAGATATCGCCCTCTTCGACCGTTTGCGTCAGCAGCACTTCGCCCGTTTCCAGGTCGGTGATGTTGGCGGTGCCACCTTCCGGCACTTCAAAGGTCTTGTCGTGCGAACCGTACTCTTCCGCTTGCTGCGCCATCAGGCCCACGTTCGGCACGGTGCCCATGGTCTTCGGATCGAAGTTGCCATGCCATTTGCAGAAACCGATCATTTCCTGGTAGATCCGCGCGAAAGTCGATTCCGGCATGACTGCCTTGACGTCTTTCGGACGGCCGTCGGCGCCCCACATCTTGCCGCCGATACGGATCATGGCTGGCATGGACGCGTCGACGATGATGTCGTTCGGCGAATGGAAGTTGGTGATACCCTTGGCCGAGTCGACCATGGCCAGTTCCGGACGATTCGCGTGGCAGGCGTGCAAATCTTTCAGCACTTCATCTTTTTGCGACGCTGGCAGGGTCTCGATCTTGTCGTACAGGTTGCTCATGCCATTGTTGACATTCACGCCCAGCTTGTCGAACAGTTCGGCGTGCTTGGCGAACGCGTCCTTGTAGAAAATGCGCACGCAGTGGCCGAAGACGATCGGGTGCGAGACCTTCATCATGGTCGCCTTGACGTGCAGCGAGAACATCACGCCCGTCTTGAAGGCGTCGTCGATTTCCTTCTCGTAGAACTCCAGCAGCGCTTTCTTGCTCATGAACATGCTGTCGATGATTTCGCCCGCTTTCAGCGCAACCTTCGGTTTCAGCACGATGGTCTTGCCCGAGGCCGTGACCAGTTCCATCTTGACATCGCGGGCCTTTTCCAGGGTCAGCGATTTTTCGCCATGGTAGAAGTCGCCATGATGCATGTGCGAGACGTGGGTTTGCGACGCCTGGCTCCACTCGCCCATCGAATGCGGGTGCTTGCGTGCATACTCTTTGACAGCCTTCGGTGCGCGGCGGTCGGAATTGCCTTCACGCAAGACCGGATTGACGGAGCTGCCGATGCACTTGCCGAAACGGGCCTTCAAGGCTTTTTCTTCTTCCGTCTTCGCGTCTTCCGGATAGTCCGGCAGCTTGTAGCCACGGCTTTGCAATTCGCGCACGCAAGCGATCAATTGACCTTGGGAAGCGCTGACGTTCGGCAATTTGATGATGTTGGTGTCTGGATTCTGGGTCAATTTGCCCAGTTCAGCCAGAGTATTCGGGACTTTTTGCGCGTCCGTCAGGAATTCGGGAAATTCGGCCAGTACACGCGACGCCACCGAAATATCCGTGGCGACGATATCCACGCCAGCCGGCGCGGTGAATTTTTTGATAATTGGCAGCAGGGAATACGTCGCGAGCAGCGGCGCCTCGTCAGTCAGCGTGTAGATGATTTTGGATTTTTGTGTTGCCATGTTCATTCCCTTGTATGCGGTGATGCCTGGTGGTTAACTTTCTTCATTCCAAACACAGGACGGTTAGCCTTGCTTTGGACGGCTAGTGTGCCGGCGGTGACGCCGTGCTTGCCCACCACGTATTTTAGACTGTCCTGCCGCTGTTTGTGTATCCGATGGCGACGAATCTTATATAAGACAGCAAATATCTGATGGCGCCGGGCCAGAACGGCCATTTTTGGCCTTGAAATGGGCGCAGGAGAATAGCACGGCATGTATGCGGCCACGGAGAATCATTCAATATTGACAATATCCAAGTGGGAGCGACGTCACCCCCGCCCGTTCTTGACGATGCCGCGCACAGCTGATCAACAACACCCGGAACCCGGCGCTGTCGAGCTAGCAATTGCCGATGTCATGCTACTCTCCAAAAATTATTCCAGGGGTGCATCAGCATTGACGGCAAGTTTTCAAGAAAGCTGGCCGTGAGCGTCAAGTCGCGCCCCTGTTTTTCGCCCACCGCGAGCGGTCACGCGGCCAAGCGGCTCACTGCCGGCTTGAAGGCGGCCCGCGAGAGAGGCGCCTTGATGGCGACATGACTGGTATTGCGGCGACCTTCGGGATCGGCGGTGAGCTGGAAAACGCCGACCACCTCGGCAAGCATCTGCGCTTCTTTCTGCAGCGATGCGGCGGCGCTGCTGGCTTGTTCGACCATGGCGGCGTTCTGTTGGGTCGCTTCATCCATCTCGCCTACGGCCTGGTTGACCGATTCGATGCCGGTGCTTTGTTCCTGACTGGCCAGGCTGATCTCTGCCATGATGTCGGTTACGCGTTTTACGCTACGCACAATCTCTTCCATCGTGGTGCCAGCATCGTCAACCAGGCGTGCGCCGATGTCTACCCGCTGCACCGAACTGCCGATCAAGGCCTTGATTTCGCTGGCGGCCGAGGCCGAACGCTGAGCCAGGTTACGCACCTCGGTTGCCACGACAGCAAAGCCGCGGCCCTGCTCCCCGGCGCGCGCCGCTTCCACGGCGGCATTCAGCGCCAGGATATTGGTCTGAAAGGCAATCGAGTCAATCACGCCGATGATGTCGACAATTTTCTTTGACGATTCGTTGATTGCAGCCATAGTCTCGACCACTTGCGCCACCACGGCCCCGCCACGTACCGCAACTTCGGATGCGGACTCGGCCAGTACATTGGCCTGCCGTGCATTGTCGGCATTCTGACGCACGGTGCTGGTTAATTCTTCCAGGGACGATGCGGTCTCTTCAAGCGTTCCTGCCTGGCGCTCGGTGCGCGATGAGAGATCAAAGTTTCCGGCTGCGATCTCGGTCGAAGCGTTGAAAATTGTTTCGGTGCCGGTCCGCACCTGCGCCACGATCCCGACCAGGTTGTCGCGCATTTTTTTCATGGCGAACAGCAGGCTGCTGTGGTCGTCTTTCGCTGTGTGAATCGCGACGGACAGGTCGCCAGCAGCGATGCGCGTAACGATACTGACCGCATAATCCGGTTGTCCTCCGAGCTGCTGCAGCAGCCCGCGACCGATATACCAGGCACTGCTTACCCCGGCGGCAATGGCAACCGAACACAGCAGTAGCATCCAGGTGAAGAAGCTGCTGCTCAGCGCGCGGGCGCCGGCGGTAGCGTCCTGGCTCATCTTTTCTTCCAGGTCGATCAGTTTATTCACCGATGCCAACCAGTCTACGAAGGCCGGGCCGACCTGTTGCGCCAGCAGGCTGGAAGCCTGCGCAAATTGCTCGGCACTACGCAACTCGATCACCTTGGCGATCAACGGTTGCACGCGGCGCTCGGTGTCCTTGATACTGCTCAAGGCTGCTTTTTCATCGGCAGTCACGGCACCGGCAAACAAGGCATCAAGGGGGGCCGCCGATTGCTGGTACTTGTCATCAAGCGCCTTGATTTTGTTCACCTGCACCTGCACGGCGGCGGCGTCAGTGGCCAGCACCACGTCGCGCACGGCAATCGCACGGTCGTGGACGCTGCCGCGGAAGTTGATCGCGTGGCGCTGTTTAACGTTATTGACATCGTTGACGCGGCTGAGCGTCTGATCGATGCTGCCGACTCGATTCATGGCCAGGCCGGCGAGTACGATTGTCAGCGCGAAAGTGATGCCGAAACCTATTGCCAGGCGGGTGCCGACGGTTTGAGTGGAATTGTTCATTCAAGTCTTTATGTGGTTTGCAGGACAGAGCGATAAGGACGCCCTTGTCCGATCAATGATGATTCTTTGCGGCAACGTCTTTGGCGAGCAGATAGGCGTTGCAAATTTTAAATTTGCAACATTTAATTTCTCGCAATGGATACGCAGCGCGGAAAGACAGGATTATTCTGAAAAGTGTCAATTGATGCAGGACGGCAACTGCCTCTCTGTTTGCCAACCGTTGGTGAAGCAGCGTTTCTTGTTTTCGCCGATGAAAGCCGGGCGACCAGCGGCCTGATGGCTCACCCTGCCTTGCCTCATGCCTGGCTGGCGAAGCTGGTGGCGAGCAGGCTCGCAGCAGCGACGACAGACAATTGCAACCTCAGCGGCAAATACCAGATGGGCAACCCGGCATGCCTGAATAGCCGCCAGTCCTGAAAGTAATGGACGCCAAAGCCGGTGGCCAGCAAGGCACTGCCCGCAAGCGGGTCAAGCGCCAAGGCCAACCAGGCCAGCAAGGCAGGAATCACACTCCAGGCAAAGCAGACGTTGCGCTTGCGATCACTGACGAATTGCACGCTCATGGCGAAACCCCAATGCAGAGCGCCTACAAAACTGAGGATCACAGCGCCGTATTGCACTGATAATTGCTGCCAGACACCGCTACGCGGCGTATCGAGCCAACTCGCCGCCAATAAGGCAAGGAACGGTATCAGGCCAGCGTAAGCGAGGCAAGCAACGAGGCGCGGGGTGCGGCCCCGGCTCATTTGACGCGCCCACTCCAGCTCGTCGGCCACAGCCGCCTTCAATGCTAGCTTGTTCATGCAACCCTCTTTGTTTGTCAATGTTGTGCGGCGCTGATCGTCGCACTAGCAAGTATGCTGAGATTGTAGCTATAATGAACCGCATAGTCCAATAAATATAGGTTCAAGGTAGGTTCATCACAACAAGTACTCACTACCTAAAGAGGTCAAGTCATGCTCAAACCTGCCGAAAACGGCAATACGACAACCGTTTTTTTTGATGGCTCCTGTCCTTTGTGCCGTTGGGAAATCAGCCTCTATCAAGGTGCCGTGCCGACGACCCCCATCGAATGGGTCGATGTCAGCGATTCCAAGCTGAGCGCAATGGACGGTTGCAGTTGCCAGGAGTTGATGGCGAGATTTCATGTGCAAACGAAGGATGGCACCATGCTGAGCGGCGCAGCGGCGTTCGTTGCACTATGGCGGCTATACCCGGCCTGGCGCTGGCTGGGAAAATTGGGCGCATTGCCCGGCGTGCAAACGCTGCTGGAGTTGCTGTATCGTGGCTTCTTGCGCCTGCGTCCCAGCCTCCAGTGGCTAGTCAGACAATGCGGCACTGCCAAGCCACTGTAGTGTCAGTCCTGGCATCGATGTCGGCACGGTACCACCCGGGTAGAACAGGCGCCCTCATGGTGAAAGCGCATGCTGGCAGTAGCATATCTCGATGCAAGAACCGATAATGAACCGCTTTTTTATCAGACAGGCGCACACCACGCTGGACACCTACGATGCAGGGCGCTAAGCTAGGTCAAGATGGCGTGCCAGGAACCATGTCAGGAAACAGATAGGTACACCCCCACCCTTGAATGGAGCAGCATGCCATGATGCCCAGTCTTCCTGATCAGTTTCACGCGCTAGTGCTTGGCGCGTCGGGCGCGATCGGCGCCGCATTCGTCGACCTGTTGGGCGCCATGCCACGCTGCGCATCTGTAGGCGGCCTGCATCGCCATTCGACACCACGACTCGACTTTGCCGACGAAAACAGCATTGCCGAGGCAGCACGAGAACTTGCCACCAAGCCGCCCTATCACCTGATCATCAACGCCGCAGGCATGCTGCACGACGGCAATCTCATGCCGGAGAAGCGCCTGGCGGACCTCAATTATCAGCAGATGCAGGTAATTTTCCAGACCAACACCATGGGGCCGGCACTGCTCATGCGCCATTTCTTGCCGCTGCTCGATGGTGAACGCGCCATCATGGCCATGTTATCGGCGAAAGTGGGCAGCATAGGCGACAATCAGCTAGGCGGCTGGTACAGCTACCGCGCTTCGAAGGCCGCGCTCAACATGCTGGTCAAGACGGCAGCCATTGAATTGGCGCGTAGCCAGAAGCACAGCGTGCTGGTCGCGCTGCATCCGGGCACCGTCAACTCTCGCTTGTCGCGGCCATTTCGCGGTGAGCTTATCGGACGGCCGGCGCATGACGCCGCCAGCGACATGCTCACCGTACTAAACACCCTGAGGCCGTCTGACAGCGGCACATTCCTGGCATACGACGGCACGCGCCTCCCCTGGTAGTACGCAGCGCACCGCGCTTAAGCGGCGCCGGCAATGATGCGTTGCGCCAGTGCATGACCGCTAAGCCAGGCAGCCTCCACTGTGCCACCGTTCAACCAATCGCCGCAGATACCCAGACCCTGCCCTGCCTCCCATATGCAGACATCGTTACGCGCCTGCGGCGTACTGGCATAGCGCCAACGGTGTACGCTCCAGCGTTGCGGCACCTGCCCGCCCAAACTGATGAAGGCTGCAAGCAGCTGCGCGGCAACACTATCGGCATCGAGCTCAATGTGCGCCTCGCTCCATTCGGTACTGGCATGCAACAGCCAGCTTTCGCGACCGCTACGGCCAGGCTTGGCGCTGTCGCGTGCCACCCAGCGCAGCGGACCGGCGTTGAGGAAAGCCGCATTGAAGTCCAATGCCAACGGCTGCGCATAATCCAGCATCATTGCCCAGCAGCCTGCCATAGTTGTCCCGGCCGCCAGCGCGGCCTGCAATGGCGCCACCTGGCCCAGCAGTGGCACCGCCTGCGGCGCCGGCACCGCAAGCACTACCATGTCATAGCGATGCGCAAGTGGCCCCTCATCCTGCACATGCAAGCGCCAAGCGTTGTCTTCACGTTGCAACGCACTGATCGCCATCCCTGTCTGCAATGCCAGATCTGCGGCCAGCCACGCGCCGATAGATGACATGCGCGGGACGCCGACAAAGCGCTCGACCGGTGCACCGCCGCTGCATCCGTCGGCATCGAGGCCGCGCAGCTGCAGCTGCCAATGCGCAGCCACGCCGGCCCGCTGCCAGCGGCCCACCTCGGCGCGGAATTCAGGGTTGCGCGCAGTAAAATACTGTGCGCCATGGTCGCATTGCCAGTCGGCACCGCGCCGTGTGCTCATGCGCCCTCCCGCGCCGCGGCTCTTGTCAAACAGAGTGACCTGGAAGCCAGCCTGATTCAAGGCCGTGGCACAGGCCAGACCGGCGATGCCGGCGCCAATGATGGCGATGCGAGAAGAGTTCATCATGAGATGCTCAGTCTGCTGCGCAGCAACTTTCCCGGCTGCAAGCGCAGCACCTTTCCCGTGCTCATCGACATGCGCCAGGCTGGCGAGTGCCATGAAATGTGCGGGCAGCATTGTGCTTTCGTGATGGTGCAATACGGCATGGTGCTCCTGATAAGAGCCTATCCCAGTAGGGAGCGTCTTCTGTTGGCAGTTCATCAGGAGCGCGGACAAGGCGTGAGGAGGACGCGTGGCGAGCCACGCGACGACGATCAACGCCGTCCCCGCTTCTGAGGGGCGCCAGCAGGGGATGTATTCACCTACTGGGATAGGCTCTAAGTGATGACTTTGCGCTTACAGGCCCGCCGGCAAAGGCAGGGCCTCCGCCCGAGCAAGCCGCAACAGCGCTTCCTCCAGGACCATGCGGGCAGTAGCGGCGGCGTGCCCCAACTGCTCATGCAACAGCGCGTCGGCCACATTGCGCGACGAGCATTGTTCGCTGTAACGCTCGAAACTGTTGATCATCAACAGAATCTCCGTCAGATGGCGCGGGCATTCACAGTGGACCGTACTGCTGGCCGCCGCCAGCTCCGCCAACGCCCGGTCGTCGAAGCGGCGCGGGGCCGGCGCCGCCGGGCGCTGCCGCACAAGCTGCGCTTGCGCCAAGGGCAACGCAGCCAGCGCCGCCTGGCACAGCAACACTATTTCTGCAACATCGTTGGGTACGCGCGCCACCAGGCAGCCCTGAGCGCGCAACTGGCGTATGGTCGCGCTGGCGCCGAAACGGTACAACACCACCACCGCCATCCCCAGTTTTTGACGCAGCGCGCCAATCGCCGGCACCACGCGCTCATCGAGTTCCGATATTTCCATCAACAACAGTTGCGCGCCGGTGCCAGGCCAAGTCGCTGCCGCCTCGTCCAGATTCTGAAAGTGGGCGACGATATCGAGCGCCAGTAACTCTCGCCCGCCGACGGCCAGGCGTCGCGCCAGAGCCGTGCCCATCAGTGCAAGGCGCACAGGCTGCAAAGGCGCGCCAGGCTCCGGTACCAACGCAAACTGGCCTAATTGTTCCAACTGCAGCTTCGCCAGCGCGCCAATTGGATGGCCCTGGTCGACCAGTTGCTTCATCAGCCGCAGGCGACGAACCTGATCCTCGGAATACAAACGCTGGCCATGCGCGCTACGGCCGGTGTCGGAGATGCCATAACGACGCTCCCACACCCGCAACGTTTCAACCGGCAAGCCAGCAAGTCTGGCGGCGACCCCGCTGCGATATTGAACAGGCTGACTGTTGTCGGACTGAGCAGGAAGTAAAGATTGCACCATAAATAGAACCGATAATGAACCTATAATGCCTGATTATATCGCGCAATCGCCAGACAACAGACGAAAATCGCCGAAGATACCGCTACAAATCCAGTTCATCACCACACCAACTCCCCGTGAGGCGGGAACAGACTCGGCTGTTTTCGAGTTAAATGCAACAAAATTGAACATGAACCCGCCGCAAGCGGCTGATGTCTCGACGGCTTCCGTGCAGATGCGATGGCGCGTCGCCCTTATGCCCGACCAAGGACCGCAGCACCAGCCATCAGCTCGTCGACCAGCGAGAGCGAACTGGCTCCGCCAAGCGCGAACGGATCAAACTCGGGAAGCATCGAGTACCGCAGCAGCGTGCCCGGGTTGAGCTTGTCGAGGTTGGTCTGTCCCATCGTCCAGCCAGCGTAGCGACGCTCGCTTATTTCTTCGTAGTGCAGCAGTGTTACGCCTGTGTGTCGTGTATCGGCGAGTATGCGGGCATACAGGATATTGACCTGTTCGCGTCCGCCTTCGATCAGCTGCAGGTAAAACCGTTCGCTGTGGCACAGGACGCCGGTTATGCCGCTCGGTGGATTGTGGCGGCGGGACTGCTGGAGGATGGCGCCGATGGTAGCGACATCGATAGTGCCCGCGGCGCGGCTGGCATACAGTAAACGGACGAGCATGGGAACTCCTTTGGACGGTGTATCAGCGTTTGATCAGTGAGAGGAACTCCCGCCGCAGCGCGGGGTCCTTGAGGAAAGAACCGTGCATGACGCTGTTGATCATACGCGCGTCATTGTCCTTGACGCCACGCCACTGCATGCAGAAGTGATCGGCCTCCATGATCACGGCCAAACCGTCCGGCTTGACCTTTTCCTGCAGCAGTTCGGCCAACTGGACCACGGCTTCTTCCTGGATCTGCGGGCGACTCATGATCCATCCCGCCAGCCGCGCATACTTCGACAGGCCAATCAGGTTGGAGTGCTGGTTGGGCATCACACCTATCCATACTTTGCCCATGACCGGGCACAAGTGGTGCGAACAGGCGCTGCGCACGGTGATCGGGCCGATGATCATCAGCTCGTTCAGGTTGGCGGCGTTGGGAAATTCTGTCACGGGCGGTGGGGGGATGTAACGCCCGCCGAACACTTCCAGCAAATACATCTTGGCCACGCGGCGCGCCGTGTCCTGCGAGTTGTGGTCGTTGGCGGTGTCGATCACCAGACTCTCGAGCACGCCCTGCATGCGCAGGCTGACCTCGTCCAGCAGTTCATCCATTTCGCCGCTTTCGATATAGTCGGCGATATTGTCGTTGGCGTGGAAACGGACACCGCTTGCCATCAAGCGGGCGCGTATGCGTTCGGAGGCAGGTGTGCCGGCGACCCGGTAGTCAAGCTGCTTTTCATTCGTCATGGGAATTCCTTGTTGTTGGTAGTGCGTTGTAGCGTTTAGCCGAGCAGGGACGGGTTGCGCTGCCAGATGCTGAAGCACAGCCCCCCGGCGAAGCTGACCCAAGCCAGATAGGGCCATAGCAGCATGGCGGCGAGGCGTTCGCGGCGGCCGAAGAGTACGATGGTCGCCGCGATCATCAGCCACAACACAACGATGCACGCAAACGCCGCCGCGCCCAGATGCCAGGCAAAGAATAGCCAGCTCCACAGTGCGTTGACCGCCAGCTGCGCCAGATAAAGCAGCAGCGCCGGGTGGGCGCGGCTTGCAGCGGTACGGCCGATACGCCAGGCGGCGATGGCCATCATCAGATACAGCAAGCTCCACACGGGACCGAACAGCCAGGCGGGCGGTGCCCAGCCGGGGCGGTCCAGCTGCGCATAAAACACGGCCGCGTGCACGGAGGCGAACGCGCCCAGGGCTGCAAAAGCGGCGGTCAGCGCGATCCAGCCGGCCAACTGAAGTAATGCGCCCTGCGTCATGGACTTGGCCCCGTTCATGCCTTCCCTCCCTTTGTTGCTGCATCGGGCAGCGGCACGCGGAAGCGGCCGCGCAGCCATCGGATCGGGGCGCCGATCAGTGGCAGATTTTGCAGCAGCTCTTCGGCGGCATCCCAGTAGTCGCGGTGCAGGAAGACCAGGCCGTCCGCATTGAAGCGCACGCGCTCGCCGATGATGAAGCGCGGCTGCTCGGTGTGGACAAACATGTGGCGCAGGATAGCCTCTATCGCTGCAACGCCATCTACCTCGTTGAACGGATCGCGAAACTGCGCGTCCGCCGCGTAGAATTGTCCCGCCCGTCCAACGGTGTCCGGTGTCAGCGTGGCATACCATGCCAGCAGTGGTTCAGTATCGTTCATTTTTCCAGCAAAAAGTAAGTGATGACGATGGGCCGGTTCAAGGGGCGCATGCGCGCATGCCGAACATCAGCGTGAGCTGGCCCAGGCGCCACAGCGACGTCATGACCGGCTAGGCCTTCTGGAGCAAGAATTGAACAACATCGGTGCGTCCCTCGTCAAAGGCAGCTTCGCAATAGGCGAAGTACATATGCCAGATCCGCATGAAGGGTTCGTCGAAGCCCAGGCCCGCGATCTGCGGATGGTGCAGGCGGCAGCGAGCATCCCAGCGGCGCAGCGTTTCGGCGTAGTCGCGGCCGAAGGCGTGGCGTTCGACTGGGCGCAGGCCGCTGCGGGCCGCCTGGCGTTCGAAACGTTCGACGCTGGGCAGCATTCCGCCGGGGAAAATGTACTGCTGGATGAAATCGGTGCTGCTGCGGTAGCGCGCAAAATGCTGTTCGCCGATGGTGATCGACTGTACCAGCGCCTGTGCACCGGGCTTTAGCCGCGCCGCGACGGTGCGGAAATACTGCGGCCAATACTGCTCGCCCACGGCCTCGAACATTTCAATCGACACCACGGCGTCGTACTCGCCACGCAGGTCACGGTAATCGCACAGCTCCAGCTGCACGCGTTCGTTCAGCCCCAGCGCCTGCACACGGCGCTGCGCCACCTCCAGCTGCGACGGCGAAATCGTCACGCCATGCACGTGAATACCTTGCTGCGCGGCCTGCTCAGCAAAGCCACCCCAGCCGCAGCCGATTTCCAGCACGCGCTGGCCGGGCCGTAGCTGTAGCGTGTCGATGATACGCTGGTACTTGCGCCGCTGGGCATCCTGCAGCGTCAGCTGGTAGTCGCCGTCGAACAGCGCGCTGGAATACGTCCAGCTGGGATCGAGCCAGAGCTGGTAGAAGTTGTTGCCGATGTCGTAGTGCGCGTGGATGTTGCGCATGCTGCCCTTGCGCGTGTTGGGGCGCAGCCAGTGCCGCAGCCGGTACCAGCAGCGCGCCAGCGCGCCGCCGAACACCAGCTGGTTCAGCGACGCTTCGTTGCGCAGCGCCAGGCGCAGCAGCGCGGTCAGGTCCGGTGTGCTGACCCAGCCAGCCGCGTAGGCCTCGGCAAAACCGATGTCACCCGCGCGCAGGATGCGCTGGCAGGCGCGCCAGTCGTGCAGCTTGAGCGTCGCTCCGGAAGCCGCATGGGCGTCGCCGAACACCATGCGCGTATCGCAGGGGGTGATCAGTTCCAGGTGTCCGTGACGGATATTGTTCAGTAGCCTGAGGAATAACCGTGCGCCGATGGGGGCGGACAGCGTGACGGTAGACAAGGTACGATTCATCGGGCGGTCTCCTGGTGCACGGTGGTTTGATGAGAGGGGGCAGGCGGCTTGCTGAAAAACGGAACGTGTTTCAGCCAGAGCCTGAACGCCTGCCAGTGAATGCGGAACACGATGCCCAGCCCCAGCAGCGGATAGCGCAGCAGGGCACCAGCCAATGCGCTGTCGGTCATCGGCACGGGACGCCCGCTGAGCGCAGTGCGCAACAGCACGCCGTCACCGTCGTGATAGTCCAGCCCGGTGCAGTGGCTGGCACCGTCCAGGCGGAAGCGAAAGCGGTACTGTCCCTTGACCTCGCAGAACGGCGACACGTGCATCTGCTTGTCGGCAGTGGCCGTGGCCGAGCCACCGGCCGTGTGGGCGATACGCATCAGGTAGCGGTGGCTTTCGCCGAAGGTGTTATTGACCTCGGCCAGCACGGCGCGCAGCTGGCCAGCAGCGTCGTGGCAATGCCAGAAACTGACGGGATTGAACACGTAGCCAGCCACACGGGGAAAGGTTTGCAGCCAGATTTCGCCGTCGGCGTCGATGTGGTGATCGCGCAGCAGAGCGCGCATCCATTGTTCCAGACTCGAGCCATCGCGCGGGCCATAATCACGCCGCCATATCGACAGCGGCCGCCAGCGGTCCACGCCGAACCAGCGCGTATCACATTCGTCCAGCCGGGCCAGGTTCAAGCGCACGTAAAATAGCGGATAGACGAAGCGGTGCGGCGCCGGGCGCAGGCGCACATGCGTCACCTGGCCGTACAACAGTTGAGCGGCAGGCTGCTTCACGGCAGCACACTCCATGCTGGCGCCGTGTCGAATGCCGCGGCGATGCGCAGTGCCGATTTCAGGCCGTCTTCGTGGAAGCCGTAGCCGGTCCAGGCGCCGGCGAACCACGTACCGCCCTTGCCCTGGATTTGCGCCAGCTGCTGCTGTGCGCGCACGGTAGCCAGGTCCATCACCGGGTGGGCGTAGTCGAACTTGGCAAGCAGTTTGCTCTCGGCCGGCAGGGTGTGCGGATTGAGCGTCACGATCACCGGTGCCTCGAACGGCAATGCTTGCAGCTGGTTCAGCCAGTAGCTCACGCACACGGGACGCTGTCCATCCGCCTGGGCGCCCGCCAGGTAGTTCCAGGCCGACCAGACCTTGCGCCGCCGTGGCATAAGATTCGTGTCCGTGTGCAGGTAGGCCGTATTGGGCTGGTAGCGCACGCCGCCGAGGATAGCGCGCTCTGTCTGGCTGGCGTCGTGCAACATGGCCAGCGTGGTCGGCGCGTGGGAAGCGAACACGACGGCGTCGAACTCGTCGGCGCCCGCGCTATTGCTCCACACCTGCATCCTGCCAGCGCTGCGCCGCACGGAATGCACCGGCGTGTTCAGACGAATGTCAGGCAGCGTGGCGGCGATCTTGTCGACATAGTGGCGGGCTCCGCCTGCGACCGTACGCCACTGCGGACGGTCGTTGACCTGCAACAGACCGTGGTTCAGACAGAAACGCAAAAAGGTCGCCGCTGGAAATTGCAATATATCGCTTGGCGAACTGGACCATATTGCCGCCGCCATCGGCAGCAAGTAGGCGTCGCGGAAGCGCGCGCCATAGCCCTCCTGCTGCAGAAGCTGTCCCAGCGTCAGCACTGTCTGGTTCGAGCATTGCAGAAAGCGCTCCGCGTTGCGGTTGAAATGCAGGATGTCCCACAGCATGCGCAGGAAGGAAGGTGAGCCGGCATTGAGGCGCTGCGCAAACACGGTATCGAGGCTGGAGCCTGCCCATTCCAGCGCTCCGCCGTCCATGGACACGCCGAACGACATGTCGCTGGCGATGCTGTCGACACCCAGCTCGTTGAACAGCGCCACAAGGTTGGGATAGGTGCGCTCGTTATAGACCAGAAAGCCCGTATCGACGCCGTGGCAGCGCCCTTCCAGCGTCACATCCACGGTGTTGGTGTGGCCGCCAAGATAGCCGGCGGCCTCGAACAGCACGACGTCGTGCTTGCGATTGAGGAAATAGGCGCTGGCCAGACCTGAAATGCCGGAGCCGATGATAGCGATGCGTTTACGTGGCGGGTTCATGTAGTTTTGTTGATTATTCTGACCATTTTTTACTGGCGTGCTAATATTACTACCTCCAAATAATAAAAGCTACTGATTAGTATCGAAAATTACCAATGAGTATCCTTCCAAGACTAAGCTTTAAAAATCAAGCATTTAAGCTGCGCGAGAACGCCATCCTCGATGCCGCGACGGCAGTACTGAGCCAAAAAGGCTATGACTTGATGACCATGGATGACGTCGCCGGCACGGTCGGCATCTCCAAACCCAGCCTTTACAAGCACTTCAAATCAAAAGAGGAGCTAATCGGTGAGGCGCTGATACGACTGCTCGACGGCGCGCTCGAGTATGTCGCCGCGCTAGACACCGCACTCAGTCCGCTGCAGAAATTGTCAGCCCTGCTCGAGTGGGCGCTGCGGGTGCGCCTGGGCGGCGGACTGCCGTTCCTGCCATCGACCAGCCCGCACGTGCGCGACATGTTGATCCGCAATGTGAAGTACATGCTGCGAATAATGAAACTGAACCGGCAGCTGGAGGCCTTGGTGAAGCTGGCGCAGCAGCAGGGGCAATTGAACCACGAACTGCCCACCGACGTTATACTCTTCAGCTATTACGCGCGAACCTGCGACCCCGCGGTCGAGTATTTGCAAAAATACAGCAAGATGGAGCCTGAGGATATCGTGCGCCATATGCTCAAAGTATCGTTTGAAGGCTTGAAGTGAAACAGACTCAAGCACCCTACCCGCACTGCGTCACCGGCGCCTGAAAAAGATGTATGCCGAAGAGCGTTTGAAAGCGGAGATCGTCGCGGAAAATGCTGTCGTGGCCAACTGGCTGGTACGCCTGACCAACAAGCAGCGCAACTGGGGCTTCGGCCTGTGCTTCCTGTATTTGCGCAACGTAAAGGGGTTTAAATGGAGCCACAAGCGTGTCTACAGGATTGATCGCGAGCTGGAACTGAACCTGCGGATCAAGCCGCGACGTCGCCTGGTACGGGAAAAACCGCTGCCGCTGGCCATGCCTGCACAGATCAACGAGACCTGGTCGATGGACTTCATGCACGACCAGTTGGCTGATGGCCGCAGCATCGTCTTGCTGAAAGTGATTGACAATGACAACCGCGAGGGGCTCGGCATCGAGGTTGATTTCTCATTGCCATCCGAACGCGTCATCCGGTCCCTCGACAGGATCATCGAATGGCGTGGCAAACCCCAGGTCGTTGGCTGCGACACGGCCCGGAGTACATCAGCGCCGTTACATTAGCCTGAGCAGCCAAACGCGGCATTCGCATCGACTTCATCCAGCCTGGCCAGCCGCAGCCGCATGCTTATGTCGAGCGCTATAACCGCACGGTGCGCTACGACTGGTTGACCCATCACCTGTTTGAAACGCTCGATGAGATCCAGGATTCTGCAACCCGCTGGCTGTGGACTTGCAATCACGACCGGCCCAACATGGCACTTGGCGGCATCACACCAAAACAGAAGCTTGCATTGGCCGCTTAACATCTAGCTTAACCTTTACTTTAGCGCGCTCTAAAACTGAGGAGGATTACCCTACAACTGCAAGCGTATCAATTCAGCATTGGGCAATCTGCCGCCCTCTGTCTACGAACAGAAAATGGCAGAACGTGAACTTATCGTTGTGTCCGAAATTACTTGACCACCGCACTTTCATGTAGGCAAATTTTTCAGCCAATTGACGCAAGAGTTCATTGAGCCAGAGTTGGACATCGTTCTGGCAGCGATCCGAAGAAGCCAACGATGATGATGATAACTAGCTGAGACCTATAGGAGTCGCTGAAGAAATACCTCAATTCTTCCGTGGACGTCTGGACACATCCCCCCCCCCCAGGACTAGACTGCCGCTGATGAACCCTGGCGCTGGTTCGCACGGCGGCATCGACATACATAAAACAGTGCTTTGGGTTCTTCGCACAGCGAGTTCTAATCGAAGGATCTCTTCCCTGAAATTTCAACTCACTCCTTCCGCATCCTCCCATTCAAAATATTTCACTGGAAAGATGACTGAAAGATCGATCTCACTTGCAGGATCAAAGAAATGCCGTGGCAGGTTCTGGACCATGCGGTACTCGATCATGAATTTCCGGTCCCACCAACTTTTTCCCATCGGCGTCAGACTGTTAAGCAGGAGAAGCGCCTGCTCATGCGTGGTTAGCTGAGCGCGAATGGTTTTTGTATACTCATACTTATCAATGTCAATCTTCTGCTGATCCACGTAGCGCACGGCTTGATACAAGTGCCTGTAGTAGTGGCCTAGCCTAGACTGGTGCCCTTCGAACGGGACAAATGCAAGCTTTCTTTCTTTTTGCGCCTGTTGCTTGGTTTCAGGACGGTCCAGCTCGTTTTCTAACGAGTTGATGAATGCCGAGTTGAATTCGGCCAGTGATTGCCTCAACATACGTGACGAATTAGGTCCTGTGCCGAAGAAGAAGCAGTTGTACGCAATTTGTACTCGCTCTTTCTGAGTCAAGGTCTGACCATGCGACGCAGCCACAGACTTTACAACATCGAGCAATGACCTTAGTTCGCGAATCATCAGAACGAATATTTTTCGGCCTGATGTGCCTTGTATTTCCAGTTCCGCGACGTTCTCTCGATGCATTTTCAGTAGTTCGAAGTACTTGGCTTCAAAGCTCTGTAACTGGTAAGCCTGGCGCTGACTCTTCAACGTCCGATAGAGGAGAACGATGCTAACGAGAGCAAAGTAACTTCCGATATAGCCACCAACAAAATCGCCGAGAAGCCCCGCTCCAGCAGGATTTATGGTTTTAGTTTCTCGAAATGCTTGTGCAGCGAATATGGCGTTCACTGCCACGAGGCCGAGTAACAAAATGGAGCACTCTAACCACGACGTTTTGAGCCATCTCTTCATCCGACAGAAAGTTCCTAGTTCTTCCATACGATCATCCCAATTTACATCCACCGTAGCGGCAAAATTGCAGAATAGCATCTTGTCATCATGAAAACAAACGGCTTTTCGGGAAGGCCTAGACTTTAAGACTAAATCCCCGATGGCAAAAGTTAGCGAAGACTTCGGCAAGGTTTATCTCTATGCCTTAGAAGACATGCAAAAGCGCTGCGCTCGGCCATGCAGCAACAGCGTCCAGCCCTTCATTTGCAGCCCTGATTCGCTCTTTCGCACAATCAAAGTAGCCCTGCTCCAACTCAATTCCAATGAATCTACGACCGAGATTGGCACAGATGCGGCGCTGAATGAACCGTGGCCCTTGAAGGGATTCGCTGATGCTGCTTGCAAGATCATCGGTACGTCGCTGCATAAACTTCACCAGTACCACGAATTTCAGCGAGAGGGACCGCTCAACGAGCAAGTATGGGCCCGTGACTTTACCTCCCAGGGGGGCAATACTCGGTCCAAACAGGTAATCGAGCGGCTACGCAAGTACAGCCGGATGAAGTGGGAAACTTTTTACCCCACCCTTCAACCGCTGACTTACTACCTGCCGAAGGCGATTCATGATAAGGCATTCGCGACTCATGCGTTTGCAGCCATGGCCAAATGGAACAGGCAAGCCATCCGGCGGAGGGCGCAGCAACGCACCAGCTGGCGCTGACAACAAATAGGTCTGACGCTGGTTTAGCTTAACAATTCCGTCGAGAGGAACCGCCCGCAAGCTAAGCTTGTGGACTCCCTGGACGTGAAAACGGCCGCAGAACGCGGCCGTATCGCTTGGGGCTGGATAATGGACGAAAATCCCATTGCCACAGATTTGCCCCAAGTTCCTATCCAGACAAGATATGAAATCCTAAGTCATTGAATACAAACTAAAAATTTGGTGGGAAGTGCAAGTTTCGAACTTGCGACCCCTGCAGTGTGAATGCCATTGGCAGCACGTTTTTGCAGTGCTCTCATAGGGGGAATTTTCTCCTGGCCATCACTAAATGGCGCTGGATTGCACCCGATTACACCCGGAATTACACCCACTTTGCCGACCTCGCCAGAAACATCGAAGGCCCAACTATGCGTTTGCGCAGCACGGCGCTCGCGATAAAAGTGTATGTTGCCTTTAAGTCACTATGTACGAGGCGAGGCATTGCATATGAATCTTCTGCCGAAGGGAATTATAGTTTTGACATTGTGCTCATGCACTACACCGAGCCCAAGCGAGCGCGTTGATGTAATCGGCATGAACAGCTTCGCCCTCGCCGCCCGCTACGGCACGCCCGCCAGCTACCAGCACCAGGGCGAATACCTGCAACTGAACTACGGCAGCGCGGCCGGCGGCTGCCAGGTCATCGTGCTGGTCGACCAGCAGCAGCGTGTAGCCGGCTGGGCATCGACGGGGAAATTGTGCACGGCCCGGTGAGCGGCCGTCTGTTCATGTGGGCGGTGGCATTACAACAAAGCAAGGCTGACCGTCCAACTGCACTCGCAGTGCTGCGCGGATCAGTCCCGGCTTGCCTACGCGCGGGCCTAGGCTTCGATCTAATTCATCGGCCATAGCGGCGATCTCGCGCAGGCGGCGCACCTCCCACAAAAGCGCGATCACGTCGGCAGAGTCGTTGCGGCCCTGGATTTCTTTCAGTTGCTCGATGCTGAGCGGCGCCCGAATCCTACTCATTACCACCTCTTCATAGCACGTTTAGATCGGTCCACATCAGCTCTGCAATGGATGGCTCCTCGTCCAGCTCAGCACGCAAAACATCACGGATCATCGCTGCCGCACCATCAGTTGGCCCCAGGCTGCGCTCCAGCTGGTCCGCCTTGGATACGATTGCGCGCAGGCGCCTGATCTCACGCAGCACGGCACGCATGTCCCGCGAATCGCTACGGAGCCGGATTTCCACCAGCTCGACTGTAGTTAGGGGCGTTTGAGAATTTCTCATGACCGCATCGGTCGAACGTTCCTGGTATCGGTTTCCGGCTCTGGCATGGCCAGATCCACCGCGCAAAGCCACGACTGCGCAAACTCGACCACATGGCCCTCTGCATTCGTTGTCCGCTCAAACCCTGCCAGCGTGAACTTGCCATCGTTCGCCCACACGATGTGCGGATCGAGCAGTTCCATATAAGGGCCTGGCCTGCCGGGCTGCGTAAGTCGCGCCACCTTCACAGGACGCCGCAGGCCCTGATCGGTCACGTCCATGATGACCAGCATCCCGTCGTACTTGACGGTGTACCGGTCGTTCAGCATGCGGCGCTCCACAGCCACCCCGGCTGCGCGCATCTTAACCACTCTTATCTTCATGGCACCAACCAAAAATACTGTATATGCATACAGTATAACGAACTGATACGAGTTGTACAGTAAACAAATGTACTGACATTCGTTGCTCAGCGCGCGTCGAAGAACAGTTCAGATAGAGGCTACGCCTGGCTCTGGCAGCCGGCAAGAACGACGCATCGACGCAGTACGTGTCGGCAATGATGCGGGCGCTGGGGATTTCGCTGGAGTTGATTGATCGATGCCAGAACCATGTGCTGCCGGCCAGCAAGGTGCGGCGACATTACATGCTGCACGACTATGCAGAGGAGAAGAAGGCTGCGTGGGCGGCGCTGGGTGAGCGGCTAGCCAGAATTTCTTTACCGAATTAAGCACAGACTATAATTAGAAAAATAGAAATTAGGATGAATAATATGAAATCAAATACGCCCACAATAAAATCTAAGTTCTGGTTCGTCAACACAGATAAAAAAAGCTTTGACGGGACTCCGGGGCACTCTAAGGATGACAGTCCATTTCGTTACTGGCTGAGAGATAAATGCCTATACGTGACCCCGGATCGAGAAGCTCCATTTAAGAAATATGATCTTGCATTAAAGAAAATTCAAGCCGGAGACCATGTTTTTGCTTATGAAAAAAAGGTTGGCTTTGTAGCTGTCGGTCGGGTTAACTCACCAAAAATTTTGCTCACTGACCAGGGCGGAGAGGACCTATACCCAGATCAAAGCAAAATAGTAGTGAGATCGATTTCCGTTGAATGGGATAACTCGACACGTCGAAATTTAAGCGAAATTAAGGGCTTTATTTTAGTAAAAACCTTGTGTCAATTAAAGGATAACCAGACCATATACAATGATGTGCTCGAACTGTTTCAAGAGTATGAGAAAAAGCGGCTCATTGCGCAACTGCCAAGCGAACGGCAGCAGATAGAGCGGATCCTTACCAGCCCGAGCTATGACAGCAAGACGCGCGAACAAATAATACAAGCTCGCGTTGGCCAAGGCGCGTTCCGCCGCGCAGTCTTGCTGAGGGAGCCAATTTGCCGACTAACCAAAATTGGCAATCCTAGCCACTTGGTCGCCAGCCACATCAAGCCTTGGGTGGCCTGCGAACATCAGGAGCATATTGATGGCAACAATGGAATCATGCTTGCGCCGCATATCGACCATTTGTTCGACAGCGGCCAGATTAGCTTCGAGGACAATGGCGGCTTATTGCTGGCAGCAGGACTTGACCGATCCGTGCTACATGCATGGAACATTCCAGAGGTCGCAAACGTTGGTGCATTTTCGGCGGACCAGGCCCAATATTTGGCGTACCATCGGAAAAATGTCTTTGAACGAAAAAGTTCACGCAACTGTCGTAATTTAATCGGGGATTGCGACATTCTGGATTTGTAGGCACCCAGCAATAACCACCTCCAACTCCCCCTCATATTTCCGCCCACGCGGCCAGTCCCGCGCCAGCGCCAGGACGATCTCTCCGTCCGTCGCCGCTGGCGCCAGCTGGTCGAACTCGTAGACCGGCCGCTGCGGCACCACCTTGACACATGGTGTAAAGACGGGAACTTCGACCCGCTGCGGCGCCGGCGGCGCGCTGCCGCAGCCGATCAGAACCAATGCAAGCATCCATTTCATCGCACACCCTCCAGCAACAGCCTCACGGCTGGCATAGCCTCGTCGCAGGTATTGGCGCGCGCTCCAGCGATCTGCGCCAGGGCAGCGTCGTACTTCTTGCCCTTGGCAGCGGCGGCCGCCTGCGCCGCGGTGCCGCGCTCCTGCGCCGCCAGGGTTGCCTTGGCCATGCCATCGATGGCGCGGTTTTGCTCGCTGATCGACGCGCGCAGCGCAGCGCTGACGCCCTGCTCCCGCACCAGCGCAGCGCGCGCGGCGTCACGGTCGCCAGCGGCCAGCCACCAGCCCGTGCCGGTGGAGCTGGCCACCAGCATCAGCGCGGCGGCCAGCACGATGGCGGCCACCTTCCAGATGCAGCTGACGGCGGCGCCCGCCAGCGTGCCAAGGGCGCTCATATGATGCCCGCCACGTAGCTGACACCGGCGCCGGCAAACTTGGCCGTCAACACCTGGCGGCGTGGCGCGCCCGTCGACAGCGCGATATGCACCCACGTTCCCTCGTAGATCAGCTGGTCGAAGGCGATATCGCTTTGCCGGATCAGCAGGGCCAGCGCCTTGGGCGTCAGCTTGGCCGTGCTGATATCGGCAGCCAGGCCAAGCACATGGGCGCTGTTGCTGGCGCCGCCCACGGCCTTGTTGAGCGCGGGCGAGCGGTAGCCGCTGGAAATAGCGATGGGCGCACCGACCAGCGCGCGCACCTGCTCGAGCAGCGTGGCCAGGCGCGTGAGGTTGGCGACGATGGCGGGCGCCGGCGCGTTGTCGATGCCCTTGCGGGTGGACACCTGCGAGGCGACCAGTTCGGCCAGGCTGAAATGTGGACTCAGGTTCACAGGCCACCCCGCACGTCCTTGACGACGGCGGCCGCATCGCGCGCCAGCTCGCCGATGTCCTTGTCGCGGCGCTTGTCAAACCAGCGCACCGTGGCGCCCAGCACCCACCAGGCAGGCAAGCCGGCTGCCACCATCAGCGGCGCGGCAATGAACAGGAAGCCCAGGGCCGGATCGCTGCCGTACAGCACGGCGACGGCGCGCGCGCTGTCGAACAGGCCCGGCATCCAGTTGCGCACGACCACGACCAGGGCCGGGCCCATCAGGGCGGAGAAGAGAATGGTGACGAAGAAGCGCACGCCCGCTTCCTTGGCAGTTTTTGGCCACATGAACATGAATCCCAGTGAGGTTGCGGCAGCGCCGGCCAGGACCGGAATGCCAAAAATTTTAATCAGTGCGCCGCCAGCGGCGGTTGTTTCGATGGCCATGAATGCCTTTCAGGTGGTGGAAATAAAAAAACCCGCCGAAGCGGGTTTGTGGTGATGCAAGCGGTACAGGGGTTAAATCTCCTCGATCTCCAGCGGCATAGCGTAGTTTTCGTAGTACGGAATGCTCATCGCCGAGACCGACGACAGCTTGCCGAAGATGGTGTGGTCACGTGCCAGCTCCAGGTCGGCCGATTCCGGGAACAGGCTGACCAGCATGGCGCCGGACATGCCATTGCGACGCACGATGCCGAACAGCGCCGTGCGGTCGGCCGCCGGCAGTGTGCTCAACTGCAGGGGCATCTTGCGCGAACGCGGGCCAGCGTCGGTCCACAAGTCGCCAGCGCCGGTGCGGGTATGCGTGCTGGCGTCCATGGGCGTCACGGACGCGCCATAGTCCGGGTTATTGGTGGGCGACCAGTAAGCACCCGTCACCAGGCGACAGGCCTCGACATACCCTTGCAGGTTGGCCGGGTCCTTGATGTCAATCGCCAGGCCCAGCGCCGGCATCTGTGCCGACAGCCAGTGACGCGCATAGGCACCACCACCATTGCTGTAAGCGCTGGCCGCCTGCAGGGGCGTGAAACCGTCGACCGCTGCTGCTGCGGCCGGACATGCCGGCAGCATGCCGCTGTCGTAGCTGTAGCTCTGCCAGGCGTCGATGTAGCCAGCCGGGCGCACGCCTGGCGCGGAGGGGGCGACGTCGGCTGCGCGCGTCACGGCGGCGGTCGTGGTCGGAATATATGAATCCGCATACAGCCCTACCTGGACCTGCCCGCAGGCGCACCATAAAGAATCGCCGACGAAGATGCCCTGCAGCCCAAAATAATGCACTGCGGTGGTGGCGGCCGTGTACGTGACGCTGTAGCGCGCCATCGGCGAATTGGCAGGAATTGTCGAGAACGCCAATACGGAACCGGAAGCGGGCCAAACCCCCAAGCTGCGCGGCGCCGTTCCAGCGGCGACCCACATGCTGAACGTGTAGGTGACGCCAGCTGTCAGGGAAATGCCTTGGCCAATGCCGGAGCCGCCGGAAGTCGGGCTGACCTTGTATGTCGGCGTGCCGTCTGGCGCAAGCACGGCGGGATCGGCCGCCACGGTAGCCGCACCACCCCAGCGCATGTTCCAGTTCGCGCTGGCGATATTGCCAGACTGCAGGGCAAGGTTCGTCGCGGCCGGCTCCAGCAGCAACTTCGGTGGAGCAGACAGATTTGCTGGGTTGTACTGCATCCTGGCCACGTTCGCTGCCGCCGTTTGCAGCAGGCCATTACTACCAAAGAAAGTACCGATGGAGGCACGCGACGTGAAGGTATCCAGCGAGGGGTAATAACTGCTCAACGCCGACCCCTCCACCACGCTCAATCCCCAGTATTTGGTGCTCAAGCCGCCGTTGGACAAATCCGGGTAATTCAAGACCGCCAATCCCGCAAATTCGCGGCTGTTCACCACGCCAGCCAGCCGATATACGCCAGGAACGGAGGTTGCCGACAACGTCGGCGCCATCACCCATCCAGCGCCGCCATTTCGAATGGCCGGCACACCGTTCGCCCAGTCAATGATCGCTGACGCCGTGTTCAGGGAAATCGCCGGGTCGTAAATGCTGAAACGAGATCCTGTCGCGCTGCCGGCCTTGATGAAGAGCGACACGACATAATTGGTAAAAGTCGCGCCCGCGATAACTTTCTGGCAATACGATGTCGTGCCCGGAGTCGATTTCAAGGTGCTCATGGTCAAGGAACCATCTGGCGCGACATCCGTATTGGGCAACACAACAGTCGGCCCAGGCCTGCTGTAGCCTGGTGCCCAAAAATCGGATGAATAGGTGTTCAGGTTCGTTGCCGCCGACTCATTCGACACGCGCACGCGCATCGTCGCCGTCGGCGACAGGTTGCAGAACGGTAGGAACACCCCGCCAATGCGCTCGGGCACGGCCCAGGTAGCGCCCAGGCGCGCCGTGGTACCGGTAGCGCGCCAAGGACGGCCCTTGCGGTTGTTTTGCAGGTTGGCCACGCCCAGCGTACCGGCCGTGGTGCTGGCCGTCAGCGCAGCACGGTCGGCGGCGTTGTCGTAGATAAT
Source organism: Janthinobacterium sp. 78 (assembly GCF_003096775.1). Classification (NCBI taxonomy): domain Bacteria; kingdom Pseudomonadati; phylum Pseudomonadota; class Betaproteobacteria; order Burkholderiales; family Oxalobacteraceae; genus Janthinobacterium; species Janthinobacterium sp. 78. Next base: position 3,831,648 of record NZ_QENT01000001.1, read on the forward strand.
GCGAAGATTGGTCATACAGTACCTTCAGTGAGGTCTGGTAGTTGAGAAGCCGCTGCAACCACCATGCGCACATCGGCTGCCGACGTAGCAGCCACAATAGCTGCCTTGAGCTCACGGCAGCGAGCATGATGGTGCGCCACAAATCGAGCTTTCGCCTCGATCATTGCCGCCTCCAATTCGATCACCTGCGGTGCCGTCAGCAGTAAATCCGTATTGTCGAACACACGCCACACAGCGCCATCTGGCATCAGTCCCAATGCTGCGCTGCGTGCAGCCAGCTTGATGGCCGCTTCGGCGCGCAAGTCACCGTCGTACAGCACGCCGCCGTAAGAGAAGCGGTCGAACCCTGCGAGGCGCCTGTCGCGTTTGGCATTGGCATCCGCGATGGCGCCTGCCTGCACGTCGACCAGCAGCACCTCAGGCGGATACGACACCAGTGCGCCATCGATCATTCGCAGGCGCGGGCACACCAACTCACCAGGCAGAAGCTGATGTAACGTCAGGCCTTCCACTGCGGGGGGGCAGTCGCCGGCCGCCCATTGCTGCACGTAACCGGCTTTATCGAGGTATGCGTATTTCAAACTCATGCTGTTGGGTTCTTTATGTTGGTGCTGATTTGCAGGGATGCATCGGTGCCGCTGGTACTGCTGCCCGTCCGGGTGGCGAGGGCTTTGAAATAGGCGCCAGACCCTGTGCGGGACGCATCAGCAGGAACGGAAACAGTCACCTGCTCAACGAACGGTAGTATCTCGTCCTCCCAGACGCCACTGCCGAGGCCTCGCGCAGACGCCGTCCAGGATTTTATGAGCGTCGTTTCGCTGCCTGCGGCGCTACCCCAGTACAGTGAAATGGTAACGCTGGAGCCTGATGCGGCCGCCGTAGTCACCTGCCCATCGAGCTGCACGGTGACCTTGTGCGCCGCAGCAATGCCGGTAGCACTGCCCAGCGTTACTAATACGACGGGATAGCTCGTCATGTCGCTTTGCCCATACACCGGGCCCGTCGGGCGCCCTGTGATCGACAGAGCACTAAACTCAGCGGTGCCATCAGCGTTGATCATCCAGCCGTAGCTGCCCGGGTTGTATGTCTGCGAGCGGATCACGGTGCCGATAAGCGCCATGTCCGTGGCCAGATTCTCGGCCGTGACGTTGCGGCCGGACAGCGCACCTCGGAATGTGCCGCTGTTCGCGTAAAAATTCCCGTTCCTGTCCAGCAACCATCCCGTCGTGCTGCCGTTCCAATTGCTGCTGTAAATGTCGCCGCCGATCTGCGCATTCACGATAGCGGCATTGGCGATGTAGGTCGGAGAATTGCTCGGCGTGATCTGGCCATAGATGTTATCTCCAAAGCCGGCTCCTGGGCCATCCGCCCAGGCTGAGGGCACAGTCTGCGCGGACAGCGCCACGCCGAAGTACCAGAGAGACGTGAAAAGGTAAGCGTTCGTGCCTCCATTGCCAAAAAGCACGGCGCGCACGGCAGCGTAAGCAGCGCCGGCCGGGGCGGTGGCGAACACTACGGATCTAGGCCACGCGCTCAAGGGGCCGGTAGACAGGGAATTATCTACGTTATTCCCGGTAAATTCCGCGATGTAGGCCCCGCTCGCAGTATAGAAGGCAAGGTTTACAGCCCCCTTGCAGCGATGCGAGCTCACGTACGCGGTAAGCTCGTAGCGCACGCCAGCAGTCACTGGAAATTTTCGGAAGCCAGACCCCTGTTTGGCGGCTAGAGTAGCGACAGACCCCGCTGGGACGACTCCAGAACACTGTATGAAGACCCCACCCGCGCCGGTAGGAACGTAAGCTGTGTCGCTCGCCCCGAAGGTAGTCGTACCTGGGGAATACGTTTGTACCAGGCCAAAGCCTCCAACGGTCCCTGGATAGGGGCCAGAATTGCTGATCAAATTCCCTGCACCAATGCCGGCGTTCAAATAGTCCGCCGTCAGGGGCGCGCCGGCGCCGAGGATAACATTGCCCTCAGGGTCCTTGATAACCAGCCCGCGCGCGTCAATTTTAGCTGCCGTAACGGACTCCGCCCCGAGTGCTTGGGTGGCGATGCTGCCCTGCACCAGCAGGTGGCCGTCGATGTAGGTGCCCAAAACATACCAGGAGCCGCCCTGATAATACTTCGTCACCGCATGCGTGGCGTCGTGCAAGGTCACCACGTCGCGGTTAATCGGCGCACCGTAGCCTGCATGACCCAGTTCATACACGGCCGAGTCATCCGACCAGGTGGAATAGCCGGGCGCCGTCACCGTCACGGTGCCGCGCTGGCCGGTGGCGCCATCGGCCGCCAGGCGCGCGGCCGCCGACCATTCACTGGCCAGAATGTCATCGGTGGCGCCGCGCGACGCGGCCGTGGCGCCCGATGTGAACAGGTATGCACCGCCCGCCGTCGGCACCTGCGTCGACCAGCCGTTGTTAAGGCCTGTCAGCGCGCCCGTGGCAAAGGTGAATGTGCATGCCGCGCTCGGCAGCTCCGGCGCCACATTGGCGGCGGCACGCTGATAGATACGCACGGGCGCCACATTCAGGCCATCCAGACCAGCTGCACCGTCGGCTGCCATGCGTGTCGCCGCAGCCCATTCTGCCGCTGGGATGTCATCCGTAGCGGCAATTGACGCGGCCGTGGAGCCCGACGTGAAGAGGTAGGCGCCGCCCGCCGTCGGCACCTGCGTCGACCAGCCGTTGTTAAGGCCTGTCAGCGCGCCCGTGGCAAAGGTGAATGTGCATGCCGCGCTCGGCAGCTCCGGCGCCACATTGGCGGCGGCACGCTGATAGATACGCACGGGCGCCACGTTCACACCGTTCTGTCCAGGCAGGCCATCCTGGGTCAGCAGCACGGCAGCCGTCCATTCGTTGGCGGCAATGCCATCCGTGGCGCTGCGCGAACTGGCCGCTGCTACGCGCACGTACAGCGGTGCCGTGCCGGCCGGGATGGTCTTGGTCCAGCCATTGGCCAGGTCGTTGTCGACCGGCGTGGTGATGGCTGCACTGGAGAACGTGTAGACCACATCGCCGGGCGAGTCGACAGGCGCGGATGCCGCCCGCTTATAAGCGAAGGCCTGTGCCGTGTTCGTGCCATCAGCACCGGTGGCGCCGTCCCTGACCAGCAGCACGGCCGACGACCATTCGTTGGCGACAATATTGTCCGTGGCATTGCGCGAGCTGGCAGCGGCCACGCGCACGTACAAGGGAGCCGAACCAGCCGGGATATTCTTTGACCAGCCATTCGCTAGGTCGTTGCCGGCAGGCGTCGTGATGCTGCCCGTGGCAAAAGTAAAGATCACGTCACCCGGCGAATCAGTAGGGGCGGCCGCCGCGCGCTTGTAGGCGAAGGCCTGGCCCGTGTTCAAGCCGGCCAGGCCGGTGTCACCCCTGGCGCCGTCGAAGACCTTACTGATGATGTAATTGGCAATATAGTCGACGCCGAATTCGCGGATGCGCGCCTGCACCAAGGCCGTATCCGTGGTCATGCTGGCAAAGTCAACGGTGGCCACGTTGCCGTCGACTGCGATCTGCGTGCCGGCGGATACCGAAAACACGATATCGCCCACCACGTTCACGGGCTTGGCCGTGATGGCAATCGAGCCGGGCGCGCCGGCGCCGGCGCTGTTCACGCGAAACACGGGCGTGGCGGCGGACATCAGGAGGGCCTTGCCGTCGGCGGTGGTGCTGAAACGCTCGGCCGACGCCTGCAGGCGCTTGTCACGCGTACCTACGATGGCGCTCATACCAGCACTCCCACCGTCACACGGCAATCGAGCCACCGGCGCGAAAGCAGCACCACCACACCAGGCACGCCGTCCTGCAGGCCGTAGCGCCGATGGCGCAGCACGACAGCTTGTCCCAGTTCCAGCATCATCATCTCGGGCACCCCTTCAAATTCGTAAGTGGTGCGCTGCACCTTGTTCAGCGCCAGGCGCCGAGCCGCTTCCGCCGCCGCATCCGACTCTTGCTTGAGGCAGGTTTCGATCTGCGGCGGGTCATCGGTCAGGCGGTAGCGCGCGCGCACCGCCTCGTCGACCGCCGTGACCGTCATCCATTCCGTCGCGTACATATCGGCATGCTCGGCCGGGATGCTGGTAGTCAGGCTGGGCTGCAGCGTGTAGTTCCGGTCGTAGGCGATCTTGACGGCCGCCACCACAGGCAAGCGCGCGACCTGCCGAAGCGAACCTTCGATCATCTGCGCAGGGCCGATTTCCACCGGAATGCCGGCAGCCGGTAATGCGATCTGAACCAGGCGCAACTGGCCGGTGCTCGACATGACCGCCTGCGCGCCGACACTCGCCGCCAGCTGCTGGATGGCCTGCGCCTGGTTCATCCGATCCGCCACATACAGACCCACCGGCTGCTGGTGGGCAGCATCGAACGCTGCCAGGTTGGCCAGGTCCAGGTCGGCCAGCGTGAAGCGGTCGGCCGCCTTGCCGTAGGCGGTGGCAATGCGCTGCACCAGCGGCGCGATGCGCGGCACGTAGCCTCCGCCCTTGTCGCCTTGGACGCTGACCGTGATCGCTGCCGAATAGGGTGGCGTGGTCAGATTGAAGCGCCCGGCCTGATCATTGAGTGCCACGGCAATCGGCTTGCCGTTGGTGCGCACCTCGAAACTCGACTCGACAGCGCCGAGAAAGCCGTATTCCAGCGTGGCCGGGTTCGTCAGCAAGGGCGTGACGTTGTGGCACTCACCAAACGGCACTGGCAAGGTCACGTCCTTGTTGGGCGTGGTGCCACCCAGCTTGGCCTCGGTGATCGGCGTGTCCAGGCGCCCCATCTTGTCGCGCAGCGCCAGATTGATCGATTCGGGGCCGGCACTGCTGACATCGGCGACCAGGCCGTCGAAGCGTAGTTGGAATTCTCCGCGCGCCCAGCGCACGTCACCGAACCAGACCTTGATCGGCTGATTGCGCCAGACGTCGGCCAGCCAGCTGTCGAGCGAACCGTCCGTATTGGCCAGCTCGATATCGCCGCCCGACAGCCCCGCCTCGCTCGTCAGGCTGATCTGTTCTGTAAAGGCCAGACCGTCCGTGACCAGCGCCAGATACGCCGTGTTGGGCGGCACATCCAGCGGACCGGTGACATACGAACGGGAGGCAATGTACCGCGTCACCTCCTCGCCTGCTACGTTCACCTGTACCTCGACCAGGGCCGTGCGATGGGCTGTATCGTCCTGCAGCCATTCTAAAAATTGCGCATCGGTCACTTCGAATACTCCTCTTGTTTTCCCCACACATCGGACTTGGTTGATTTTTCGACACCTGCCACGACGGTCTTGGCCGCTTTGTCGTTCGATTCGACGGTGCCTCGGATCAAGGCACCGGTCTGCTTGTCTTGATCGGCGCGCAGCCCTTTGACCTCTTCCCGCAGGCCCTTGATCTCAGCCACCAGGGCGTCGGTGTTGCCGCCGCCCTGGCTCGGTGCGCCGCCGAAGTAGCGGCGCATGGCAGAGGCAGCTTGCGCATCCACCACCACTTCACCGCGGTGAAGCTCGGCCGCGTAGCCATCAAACGGTACGTTGGCCAGGCCGCCGGAATGGGAACCGTCGAACTTGACGCCCAGCCCAGTGGCCGTGCCCATCGCCGCATGCAGGTTGGCGATGGCTTGCGCCACCGTCAGCACGCTGTCGTTGATGGTGATCAGGCCCGACACCTGGGCCTTGAGGGCATCCAGGCTGGCCTGCTGCACGTCGACCTGCGCCGAGGCCCATTTCAATGCCTCTTCATTGGCCGCCAGCACGCGGGCGTAATCTGCCGTGTAGCGGGCGTCCGAAGCGTTGACCACCTGTGAGGCAGCCAAAAAGGCTTGCTCGACACTATCCAGCTTTGATCTCGCTGTCGTGTCGCCCGCATTTGCCGCCGCCAGGGTCTTCTCGAACTGGACCCGCGCTTCGGCATATTTCTGCTGCGGCGTCAGGATGGACTGGCTGCCCAAGGCCATGCTGGCGTTCAGGCCGTTGAGGGTGTCCACCCACGACTTCGATTTATCCAGCGCCGTTTGGGCCGCTGCAGCCTCTCTGTCGTAGGCCTTGCCCAATGCGTCCTTGGCTGATACCACGGCTTTGGCCGCCTGCACCTGGTCGAAGAGCGCCTTATTGACGTCGGCGATGCCAGCGCGCTGAATGGCCAGCAACGCCGTTTCACTTTTCGTCAATTCGTTCAACTGCTGCAGCAAGTCCTTGCGCTCGCTGGCGATTTCGCTGGCAGTCTTGTTCACTGCTGCGAGGTCGCCGGTGGCAGCCGCCAGCTCAGCCGCGTAGTCAGCTGCTTTCTTGAACGGCTCAGCGATGGCGATCAGCTGCGCATACATCGCCTGGCCAGCGGCCGTGTTCAGGTCCTGCGCCAGCACCAGGGCCTTGAACTGGTCGACCGTGGTCACGCCTGAAACGCCCAACTTGCCCATGGCATCGTTCACCGACTTGGTGATCGGCGCCATGCGTTCCGCTTCCGTCAGGAAGTTCTCGACGAAATAGCCGGTATTGGTCGTCAACGCCTCCAGGCCGCCGGTCGCCAAGATCAGGCTTTCGCTGAGCGCCACAGCGCCCAGGCCGGTGGTGTTGAAGGACTTGCCCAGGACGGCCAGCACGTCGGACACCTGCATGAAATCATTGGTGACGCGCACCAGCGTTTCCAGATAACCCTCGCCGACAGCCTGGTATTGCGCCAGCCCAGCCACGCCGAACTTGGCCATGTCGTCGCCCATCTTGGAAAACGCCGTCTCCAGGGCTTTCTGCTGCTCTTCGCCCGACAAGTCCTTCAGCGAGATCTTGCCCAGGTCCACCACGAACGAATTGAGGTGCGCATTGAACGCAGCACCACCCAGGCCCAGCACGTCGGCTGCGCTGCGGATGGTGTCGCCCATGCTGGTGATGATCATGGTGAACTGGTCGTTCATTTCGTCCGACAGCGCAGCCGTTTTGGTGCTGTCCTTGCTGCTGTAGCTGATGCCGAACGCCTTCTTTTTGACGTTGATGTCGGCATACGCCTGGGCATTGAAGCCCAGCGCGTCGACGTTGCCCAGCGATGTGGCCGCGCCCGTGATCCCGGAGTCCTTGACCGACACGGTCGTTTTGATCAATTTCGACACCACAAAACCGATGGCGGCACCGATGGCCATGCCGATGGGGCCGGCGACTGCGCCCATCATGGTCAGGCTGCTGCCGATGGTGCCCATGGTCATGGCGCCGGCAATACTGCCGCCCAGCACAGCGCCGCCATACGTCGCAGCACCCGTCAACACGCCTTGTCCGACCTTACCCAACGTGGGCGTGCTGCCGGTGGCGATGCCCGCCGTCGCGCCAGCGCCGGCGGCGGTGATACCCGAGCGCGCCAGCAGGTTGCCCAGGTTACCGATGCCGGCCACCATCTGTTTCAGTGACTGGTCCATCGAAATGGTGTGCGCCAGGCCCAGGCCGGAGTTCTTCTCCATGATGGCCAGGCTGTGTGCGATCGATTCCGATTTCGCGGATGAGTCGCCCAGGATGGATCCGGTACCGGTGGCGGCCTGGCGATCCTTGGCAGTCGTGTCCGATCCACTGCCACCAGAGACGGCGAAGCCCAGGGCCGCCATCGCAGCTGCCATCGCCGCCATGCGAATCCAGGCACTGTACGGATCGCCCTGAGCCTGGGTTGCAACTGCCACCGCTGCAGCGGACGTGCCTTTGACGGTATCGGCAGTCAGCTGCGTCGCCACGCCGGCTTGAACCGCAGCCGCTTTTGCCGCCTCGCCGCCCACCGTAGCTGTCGTGACAGCGGAAACGGTGAACAGTTTTTTCACCATCGACTCAATCGCCATCGCCATTTCCACGGCACGATAGGCTTTTTCCGCCCCTTCCAATGCACGGTAGCCGGCGGTGTTTTCCTTGAAGAAGCCCTTGGCGGCGCTGGCCATGTCTCCATAAGACTTGATCTGCGCCTGCGCGCCCTGCTGGGCCGCAGCGGCCTGGGCTTTGGCGACTTTGGTCGGGTCACCATACGCATCTTTAGTAGCAGCGGCCAACTGCGCAGCGATAGCCTGCTGCTGCACGGCATAGCCAGACAAGGCCGTCGTCAGCCCACCGATGGCAGTGCCAACCGCGCCGAACGACGCAGCCATGCCTTGCGCTGCCGACTTCGTTGCAGTGTCAACAGCCGTCAGGATATCCAGCAGCTCTTTGGCCTTGGCCACGTCGCCGCCCTGCTCTTGCGTCGAAGCCCTGCCTTGCACGATGCCAAGGCGTTTCATCGCTTCAATCTTGCGATTGATGCCATCGATGACCTTCTCATTGCCCTCGAAACTTGCAAGAGCAGCTTTTTGCTCTTCAAGGTCAGCGACAGCCAGTGCCGTCTTGGCCGCCGGCAGCATGCCGTATGTACGGATCTGCTCTTCGACGGCAGCGACTTGCGCGTTGATGCTGGCGATTTCCTTGTTCGCAGCATCGGCGGCTGCCGTCGCGGTTGCCGCCTGGCGCAGGCGCTCTTCCTCGTCGCGGGTAAAGCTTGCATCGAAGAATGCCTTCTCTGTCGCATCTAGCTTGCCGCTAATTTCGTTTAATTCTTTTGCATGCTTTGCCTTTTCTTCCTTTGTTGCGCTGTTGTGGTTATTCAATGCGTCGATTTGAAGTTGATAAGCGTCAATCTCTGCCTCGTAGGTTTTTAGCGCGTAGTCGCGCTTGTTCGCGTAGGCCTGCTGAGCCGACAGCTCGCCACCCTTGAGGTACATGTCATCAAGCTTGCCCAGGGCATCGTAGTGGGCTTTGGAAGTCGCGGCTTCCTTCGCGTACTGCTTGATCTGGTCGGCGAGCTGCGTGTTTTCGACCTGGTCGGCTTTTGGCTTTGGCTCGCGGCCTTCGGTATCGCGATAGGTGGGCGTGCCGACATAGGTTTTCTCGTAAAGAGCGAGAACTTTCTTGCGCGCCGATTCTTGAGCGACCGCGCCTTCTGATGCTGATTTCAGGAGAATGTCTGACGCGGCTTTGGCATAGTCTGCATCTACCTTCAAACGCGCGTCGGCTTCCGATTTGCGCCTTGCTGTCCGGGTTGCATTGCGCTCTGTCTCTGCGATCGCAAATCTATCGAACTCACCTGTTAGTTTGGCCTGATGACTCACATAGTCGACATACTCTTGCGCCAACTCGCTTTGCAAGCCTGACTCAATTCGCGCCGCGCGACGCACGCGCTCCGGCTCTTGAATTGAGCTGTCGGCATCATTTGCCCGCGCCTGGAGGCGAAACTTGCCCACCAGGTTGTCGCGCGCCTCACGGTGATCTGCCCATGCCCACGCTTTAACCAACACTGTATTTGCATTGCTTACAGTATTCGCAAGCCAAACAAAGGTCGCGGCAAGGTTATGCCCCCAATCCTCTAATTGATTGTTTTTAGATAACTCGCTTACCTCTCCGTTGGCATCTTTCAGGGAGCGCGTAAGTGCCATCACAGAAACGGTGAGCACTTCGTTGAACGTTTCGCCAAAGCGTGTTTTCAAGTCCGTAACGTAGCGTTGCATCGAAGTGATCTGCTTACCGGCTGTATCCATACTTGCGGCATAGGTCCCAGCAATATCGGAACCGCGATCAATCACAGCATTAAGACGCGCCTGCACGCGCTCGTTCTCCGTCAGCTCCTTGGTGGTCTTGCCTAGCTCATCGGCCATCTGGCGATATGCGCTTTGCAAGTTCACGTTAATACCGATATTCCGCAAGATCAGCACGTTGCCCCGCGCGATACCATTGACCAGGCGATCAAATGCGTCGGAAGAATTCAGGTGTCCGATTACCGCCGCATCTTGGGCAATGCGCGCCAGCACGGTGGCGTTTTTCAGGTCTACGTGCGCCTGCACCAGCTTGACGGCCGACTCGCGCGACTCGATCATCGTGATGCCCTGCGCCGCGATTGCCTCCGTGGCGGTGATCATCTGCGTCTTGGTATATCCAGCATTGCGGCCCACTACTGTCATCACGACGCCAAGAGTCTCATACCGTGCCGCCAGGAGAGCCGTTTCCTTCACGTAATCCCATACCTTCAACGCTGCATACGCCGCGCCAAGCATTTTGAGTCCATCAGCGAGAACGCCGGACGAGCGTGCCGCATCCTCTTTTGCCTTGACGGCGGCTTTGAGCGCATCCTCATGCGCCTTGATTGTTGCAATTGCTCGCTGTGTCTCTTGAGTGACGCCCATCTGCGCAGCCTGGTAGGCAAGCAGCTGGGTGCGGCTCATGCCAATCGTGGCCGCCTGTTCACGCATGCGCTCGATCAGTTGCTGCTGGCCCAGCGTCAATTGCGTGGTCGAGCCGCCCAGCGCCTGCGTGGCCTGGGCCGCCAGGCGCGCCTGCTCGGCCTGCGCACGCATGATTTTGGACGTATCATCCATCTGGCCATTGCTGATGGCTGCACGTTGGCCGGTGCGCTGCGTGGCATCGCCGAGCGCTTCGACGCTTTTGGCGGCATCGCTGCCGCGGCGCCACACACCGGCCGACGAATTGGTGAAGTTGTCCAGCGCGCTGACGCCCTCGGTCGATGTCGAGCGCACGCGCGCCGTCGCCGCGCTCAGCGAATCAACGGACGTGGTCGCGCCACTAACCTTTGGCGCAACGCGCGCACCCGCATCACCCAGCGCATCGACAGCCGCAGCACCTTCAGTTGCCTTAGCCTTGGCGCCAGCGCTGGCCTCGCCCAACTTGTCAACGGCAGCAGTGGCGCCAGCAGTCTTCTGCTCGACTCGCACCGCCGCCTCGCCGAGGGAATCCAGGGCTTTGCTGCCCTCGACAACCTGGCGCGTATCGATGGAAAGTCCAAGTTGGGCGATATCAGGCATTTATTTGTCCTTCTTGTTTTGGTGATAAATGAACAGCGCATCAAGGCGATCGATGGCGGCTTCTTCGAACGGATCGAAGCGGATGCCGTGGCGCACCTGCCAGGCCAATATCTCGGTGCTGGTCAGCGAATTCACAGCCATGCCGCACTGGCGTTTCTGGTTCAGCTGGGTGAACCAGGCCCAGATATAGGCCAGTTCGGGCGGCAACTGCGGCACCGCCGACGCCTCGGGCGCCCGATAAAGCGGGTTTTGCCGGGCGGTGTCCAGGTGATCGCCCTTCGCGTTGCCGTCGCCTGCCGCTGCCGCACGATCAAACAGGTGATCGGCGTACAGCAGCAGGGCCTGGATTAGACCTTCAAAAAATTGACGTCGTTTTCCAGGGCGGTCGTCACGCGGTCCTGCCAGGTCGGATACTTGTCGAACGCAGCGGCGATCATGTCCTTGTCGAACGCAGCCGGTGCGCCGTTGCTGGTGAAGCCGTACCAGTCGACGGCCACGGCCACGGCCAGGCGCTTCTGGTTGTCATCGATGACGTGCACCAGCTGATCTGCACCCTCATCCGTCGAGGCATCGATGGCGGTCTTGCGCTTAGCCGACTTCTTGTAGCCTTCGGCGCGCACGGCGTGGCTTTCCTTGCGGTACTCGTCGGAATTCTTGCCGACGATCTTGATGCCGGCCACGGGCTCGCCGTCGGCGTCGAAGATCACGGGCACGTCGAAGGTCACGCGCGCGGCAGGCGCGGACAGGTTGGAGATATCGAAGCCAGCGACGGCCAGGGCTTGAGCGGTGTTCAGGACTGCAGGTGCTTTGGTGGTATTCATGGGTAGTGCCTTTCGTGGGTAATAAACAATGCCCGTGCCGGCCGCCGCGCCCACGAAGGCGACAGCGACCGGTCGGTGCTGGGGTTGGCTTGCGCCAAAAAGGAAGCCCGGCGCGTGGCCGAGCAATGGATTACAGACTGGTGTCTTGGAAGGCCACGGTGGTTGCTTCGTGCTGCGCGTCAGCGCCCTGGTAACGCAGGATGTCGAAAGCGCAAGTGATAATTTTGTTTTTCTCGCCATCATCGACCTTGGCCGAGGTGATCTTGATGCGGCCCATGGCGATCGCCATGACTTCGGCCAGCGGCGCCGTGCTGGCTGCCATGGCGTAGGCCAACGGGAGTTCGACTTCCTGTTTGAAGTAATCGATGTATGCCGAATCCTGCATCAGCACCGTGAACTGGCCGCTGCCCAGTACCTTGCCGCGCGAGGCGGCCGTGGCGAACTTGGAACCGATCACCGGATCGATCTTGACTTGGCCATCGAGGGACAGCGACATGCCGGTGCAAATCTGCGACGGGATGCCGGCGACCGACAGCATCGCGGTGGCGCCAGAGAACTTGCCGGTACCGGGCGTGGCGGCTGGCGCCGCGAAGTACGCCGCTGGCGTGGTCGCGCCTTCCAGCTTGCCCATCAGGGTGAAGTCCATGCTCGTGATGCCGTTCGGCTGCACGGCGATATCGACCTTGCTGACCAACTGGTCGATGAAGCAGCGGTTGACGGCGATGCCCGGATCCTGAACTTCCGCGGTGAACCAGTCCGTGGTGTGCCCGGTCAGTGGCGTGAAGCTGCGCTTGCCGGTCGCGGTCACGGTCACAGGATCGCCGGCGGCTTTGACCGTCATCGCCGAGCCGTCCATGAACTGACCTGCCAATACCAAGGCAGTCACCGAGGTCACGAAGAAATTCTTACCGTTGTTGGCGGTGCCAGTGGTCAGCAGGCCGCTGATGCGCACCACGGTACCGGCGCGGTGGCCGTCGGCCAACCAGGAGCCAGCGGTGCGCGTCAGGCCCGTTGCGCCCGATGCGACCGTATTCTGCGCCGTGGTGACGCCTCCAGCGGTGAAGTCGCGACGCAGCAGCGCGGCCAGCAACGCGGTGTAGGTGCCGCAGCTCGCCTCGCCCTTGATGGCGCCGGAGGTGCGGAAGTTGCCCAGGCGGGTATCGCTCTGTTGCTGGCTCGGGTCAATCTCATTGCTCGAGTACTTGTCGGCGTCCGTGTCGAACGTCGCGGTCACGCGTGGATAGAGACGGCCGGCGGCGGCCAGCGCCTTCGTGCCTTCCGCTGTTTGCTTGCCGATAACGAGGAGGCTGTCGATTCCGTTTGCAGTGGTCATGGTGTGGATTGCCTTTCTTTGGTCGAAAAAAAAGACCGCCGAGGCGATCTATGTGGGGTGATGCGGGTTACAGGTTGCAAAAATACCTGATCTTGACAGGGACCATCCAGCGATCACTGTCCTCGCGGCCGTCGGCGATTTCAGGCGTGCGCTCGATCTGCACGGTCACATCGCCCTTCGTGAAGCTAGCGCCGCGGCGGAACAGCTCCTTGATCATTTCAGCGCGCGCGCCGGCGGCAGCAGTCCCCTGCCCCGGCGGATACAGCAAGCTGACCTGGAAGATGCCACGCTCCTGGCGCGAGCCGTCGCCCAAGGAATGATTGTCCGGTTCCGCCGGCAGCAAATAGGCCGCTTGATACGCTCGGCCGGTGACTGGCGTGTACGGCACGTTCTGCCAAGCGGTGTCGATGGCTGGCGCGAGGCTGGCCAGGGCCGCCTCCAGCGCCGCTCGTATTGTTGGTTGGCTCATAATTTATAGCTCGAATAGCCTTGGGCGAACTCGCTTGCGGTAGTGCCATCGCGCACGCCGTTCACAGCATTGTCCACAATGGTGCGGAATTCCACGACCGTCAGCATCACCACGCCGACGGGCGCCTGGCGGGACCAGCCCTCCTCGATGCGCTTCGCATAGGGCAGGTTGTTCACGAGATAGATCACGTCGCCCGCCTTCGCCGCACTGATCGTGCTGCCGTGGGCGGCGATTGTGGCGCTGCCGTCCTTGTCGATCAGGTCGCGCACGCCAGCGGTCGGCGAGCCGATGGAAAGTTGCCAGTTGGCGCGGAAGCGGCCGCCTGTGTAGCCTGGTGGCGGTTTGTGCTTCCAGTATTTGGCGTCACCGACCGGCGAGCGCTGCACCAGCTTGTTGTCGATCTTCATGGTGATGGCGCGCACCACCAGATCCTGGTTGGCCTTCGTCTTGGCGATGAACTCGGCAATCTGCATCGAAAACGATATGTTCGCCATCAAAGCCCCCGCAGTTGCAGCGTGTGCAGCACGGCCACATCGACCGGTGCTGTGGTTTCGACGGCCTTCACTGTGTAGCTGGCGCCGCCGAACAGCACCAGATCGGCCGTAGTCGGCGCCGGCATCGACGCGACGTTGCGCTGCAGCGGCGACAGCAGCAGCTTCTGGTCGCCCGCCTGGATCAGCGTGCCGTCGATGTTCTCGGCCTCGTAGGCGATCTTCACGCCCGTTCCTTCGTAGTCGGTGGTGATGGTGGGCGCCATGCCCAAGTCCGGATCGTACGCGCCGGTCACGACCTGGCGCAGCACCACAATGCCGCCCTTGCGACGCAGGGACTGGTCGGCGCGCGCGGCGGTTTTGCTGTAATCGGTCATAGCCTATGGCGCTTTCAAGTAGTCATACGGCGGCGTCTCCACGAAGCGCACGGCCTTGATCGTGGTCTTGCCGTCGATCAGGGCGCGCAGCACGCGATGCCAGCCATCCATGATGAAGCCCTGCTGGCACAGAATGATCGGATACTCGGTGTTGACGTCCAGCGCGCGGCGCACATGATGCGCAATGCCGTAAGCCGATCCCACTGCAGGCCAGACTTCCGACCCGCTGTAGATCGCGGCCAGCGGCAGGTCGAACGGCACCAAGTCCTTAGCGCGTGCGATCAGGTTGGTGACGATCCACACCTTGTCGCCCTCGCGGTAGGTGTTGTCTGCGACGAAACAACCGTCGATCTTCACTGCTGGATATGCGCTCATCCTCGTATCACCTTGATCGAATTGCCGCCACCGGTCGAGCCGAAGTAAGGCGCCAGCAGCGCGTCCACGGCAACGAAGCGCTCGCGCGCATCCGTGGTGTTCTGGAAGTACTCCGTTTCCAGTGGGCCGGTCTTGTCCTTCTTGATAGCGTTCGAGCCTGTATCGAGGTCGGGCAGCAGCTCCTCGCCGCGGCCGGCGCGCACGGCGAGGTCGATGCAGGCGTGGACCACGTCCGCCGGCACGATGGTACTGGGCACGATGAAGCCGTCGACGGCCACGTTGTAGCGCGGCCAGTCCAGCGCCTGGTGGTGATACACCCGTCGGCCGGCCCAGCGCGTGCGGTAGGTGGCCATGAAGATCATGGCCTTGCGCAGCGCGATTTCCTTATCAGCTTCGGCCAGCGCCGCCCAGGCAGTCAGGCCCAGGCTGACACAGCGCACGTCTGCTGCGGCAATGCTGGCGTAGGATTCGGCGTCAGACAGGCCTGCGCCGGTTTCGATTGTGAGCATGTGGATCCTTAAAATTTCAGCGGGCAGGCAGCGTCTTCAGGACATCAGCTACATAACCGGCCAACACGGCGTCGCCGGCCGCATTCGGGTGCGTGCGATCGCGCCAATAGGTCGACGGGAATCGAACGCCGTTGTGCGAGTCAGTGAAATCGAAAATGCCGCCTGGGCGCCGCGACTCTACGAGGGCTGTTGCGCCCATCGAGCGGTAGTCCGCCCGCAGTGCCGCGTTGGCGGCCTGCAGCTCCACCTCCCCGGTCTGCGCGGTATAGACGGCGCCCAGGTAGTCGCCGCGCGGAATGGCCGTCTGCACAATCACAGTCCACCGCTGACCTGGGTAAGCAGCAGCGACGTCAGCCTGCGCCGCGGCGATGTACTCGGCCAGATCGGCAATAGCTTGCAGGCCAGTTCGGGACACTCCGTTGAAAATACTGTTGGTGATCTCGAACGCGATCAGGATATTGCGGCGACCGGGCACAAAGGATGCCAATACATCGCTTCGCGTCGCGATCATTTGCCGGATGGTCTGGCCCGACTTGCCGATATTGGAAATCGTCAGGGCATTGCTGATGGGCGCCATGGCTGCCAGCTGCAGTACCAGATCGCCGGGCAACGTCGGATCAATAATGCTGTTGCCGTCGTAGGTGATGGCTGTACGGGACGGGTCATAGATCGTGCGCGCCGTTCCGGTCGGGATGATCATCATGCGGCACCGACAATCTGGCTGGCGGTAAGTACAGCAGATTTCGCAGCCTGGATATGATATTTAACTGCCGATGCGGAGATGCCGCTCCATGAGTAGATGGTCGTCCACGTCATGCCGCCGTCCTTCGACACCTGTGCGTCAAGATTCGCCCCTGTGATACTGAGGCGCATGATATCGCCCACGGCGCAGGAAACAGCCACTGTTGCGGCCGTGCTAACTCCCCCAACGACTACACGATAGGTTCCCGTGCTTGGCGCGAACACCGCATAGTCCAGCGAAGTGTAGCCGACAGGGGTGGCAGAATTATCCAGCCCGAGCATTGCCTCGTGCGTCGCGTCGGTGGCCGCGCCAAGCACCACGGCGCAAGAGCCATCAGTCCCAACCACGCGAGATTTTGTTGCTATGCCGCCCATTGCAGTACCAAATGCTGTGCCATTACCTGTGTAGGCGTATGGATCGGCGCTACCGCTCTCGGTCGTGTTGACCAGGCTTGCGAACCGAGCATATCCTGCGGCCGGCACTGCTGGCGTAACAGCGGCCGATGGTGCCGACTCGGCGCTGTTGCCGATATTGTTCACGGCGTGCACGGTGAACGTATAGGCGAACCCGTTCGTCAGGCCAGGCACCGCAATCGGGCCCGATGTGCCGCTGCCAGTAAATCCGCCTGGCGTTGATGTCGCCACGTAACCGGTGATGGTCGAGCCACCATCGGCACCGGGCGCATAGGTTACAGTGGCCTGGCCATTGCCGGCCACCGCTGCAACCGCTGTGGGCGCAGCTGGCACGGTCACGACCACGCCGGCATTATTGGCAATCGCGCGGCCGCTAAACGACGCCACCAGATTGCTGGCCGCGTCACGCAAGCCGCCACTACCGGGCTGGGCATACGCCGCAGTGCGCGCGGCCTCGCCGCTCACAAACGCCGGGGCAACTGTCAAGTCTGCGAAGGCTGCGCGCAAGGCCACCGCAGTCACGGTGTGGCCGTCGACCGTGAATGCGCCTGCGGTTGGAACAAAGCCGCTGGCCAGCGCCTCGCTGAAGCCGATGGAGAGCACTCCCGGCGAAGCTGCCGCGACGATAGCTGACGCCACGGTCGGCGGCGTCAAATCTGGGGTCACTTGTACAAGGGGCTGCGAGACCGAAAAATAATTGCGGGTGCCGATGCAGAAAAACTGCACAAGGTTCGTAAATCCTGCCGTATTCAGCCAGCCGGACGACGAGGAATGCTCTTCAAAAGCCGCGAAAGAAGGCGCATTCACGCCATCGGCCAGCAGCTCTGCAACGCATACGCCACCAGAGGTAGCGCCTGAAGGCACGAATGTCAGCGCCCCGTTCACCGCCTTCTTTTCCATCACGACGCTACCACCAAGCGGAACAGCAGTCACAAATGGGATCGATCCAGCGGCGCCACCGCTCGATAGGCTCAACACCGCATTTGACGCACTCACATCCACACGTCCCACAGAGCACGTCACTAGGAAGCGCTGCAGGCCGGCATAAGGCCCGATCTGCGCCAACGCACCAGCGCCGATGGCCCACGATTGCAGTGAATTCGTGCCACCCAGCACTGGATCGAGGCGATACACCACGCCAGCCGCGCCGGCAGAACCGCTGACATTCAGAACTTGACCCTCGGACAAGTTGATGGTTTGCGGCGTGCCGCCGGCGGTGATGGTTGGCATAGTGGCTTTCGGGAATGCGGTTTATGGAATACCCCGGCGCGCGGGGTGGTGCTGGACAGGGATTACGCCTTGGCGACTTTTGCTGGCTTTTCGGCCGTGGCCGTGGCTGGTGCAACTTGCGACTGTGCGGCAGCAGCGTCCTTGGCAGCCTGGAGGCTTGCCGCTTCGTCGCGCAGGCGCTGCGCTTCGGCCTCGTTGGCCCGCGCCTGCTCGGCAACGTGCTCTTTCTCGGCCCCCAGTTCGCGCTCGCGTTCCAGCAGCTGATCGCGGGCCGCCAGCAGTTCGGCCATGGTCGGCGCGCGCTCGGATGGCGCGCCCAGATCCTGGTCGCCGTACAGCTCGTGCACGTCGGGGTTGAAGTCGGATTTATTGATGACGACGAATGGGCCCTGCGTGTGCGGGTCCGTCGATACGATTTTGAGGGTATCCATGGTGAATTCCAGGTGAGGCCCGGCAGCACCGCAGTGCTGGACGGGCCAGGTTGATAATTATCCCAGCAGGATGCCGAAGTGCTCGTCCTTGGCGGTGCCGCAGCCCCATACCAGTGCGATCTCGTACTGCACCTGACGGTACTGCATGTACATGCTCACCTCGAACGACAGGCCCGACACCGGATCGGTGATGATGGTGCGGTCAACAGCCGAGTCGCCTTGCGCTGGCAGCGCAGGCACGCGGGTGGCCAGCACGATCGCCGAACGGGCGAAGAACAGGTTGCGGAAGCCAACGTTGGCAACGGTGATCGCCGTTGCGGCAGCAGGGATTGCCTGCATCAGGCCGGGAGCAGCCAGGGTGATGGTGCCGCCGTTCGAGGCGTCCGCATCGCCGGAGGCAACCACGTATTTGTTTTCCGGGTCGCCAGCAATGCTGACTACATCACCAGCAACAAACGTGCCGGTACCAGCTGCCGCCATCGTGATAACCGTGGCGCCGAAAGCATAGCCTGCGGCATTGGTTGTGGCGCCGACAGCGGTGCCCTTGGCTGGGCGCTTGATCTGGGACGACTGGCGCAGCGCCAGATTCTGCAAGCGGTCTGTGATACCGTTGCGCAGCATGTCTTCGCGGCCAGCCTCATTGACCTTGAACAGGCCCGATTGCTTGCTGCGCATGTTTTGCATGGCGGCACTGCCCAGGACCAGCTGGAAGTCCAGGCCTTGGGCGCCGTTGTCTTCCAGAATGCGCAGCGCGCCGGCAGTGTCATTCAGCTCGTTGGCGACGCCAAACGGAGCAGTGCCTGGGGTGCCGTATGCGCGCGAGGCCTTGACGTGCAGCGCCGTCAGGTCGCTTTCGACCTCATTGGCCAGCGTGCGCATCGCTTGCGCGAACTGGTCGCGCAAGATGATGTTGTAGCTATTGCCACTGTTATCCAGCGCCAGTTTCTCTTCACCGTTCCAGCGGATTGGGACGCGGCGCGCTTTCGTCAGCGTGACGCCCTTGTTGCCGATGTTCTGGTTGCCGTCATCTGGCGGCGTAACGGCTGGCACAATATCAGTCGCAGTTGCTGCTGGCGCAACTGGCGAAGTGACGGTCTGACCAACGGCGGCACGCGCGAAGGTCATGTCACTCGACACGGCCGGGATCATACCGATCTGTTCGCGGGAAACCACATCCATCGCGTTATACAGCGTATTGATGAGGCCTGTCAGGTTGTTGGCGCCGAGTACCAGGCCGGTCTTGGCGGCGTAGTTCCAGACGTATCCATACGCCAGCTCGCGCGCCACGCGTGCGCAGAAGACTGCCTTGCTGATGGCTGGCGCAGCGAAGCCCCGCACAGCCTGGGCGCTGGCGGTTGCGGCCGAGGTGGCCGTGGACAATGCCATGGCGGCGAGCGCCACGGCAAAAGCGAACATTTTTTTCATGTTGATTGCCTTAAAGGTAAGTGGTTTGGGATTTCCAGCAGCAGGCCATCCGGCCCAAAGCACCGACTTAGCCCATCCAGGCGCCGGCAAATGTATTGCGATGTTGCGGTAATGCCGATATGAAAAAGCCCGCGCACGGCAGGCCATTCGGTGGAACAGGGAAATCGGGATCAGTCGACCAGCACGGCGCCGCCGCTCAGCAGACCGGCGCGTGCCGATGGGTCGGCCGCTTCGTACTGGGCGCGCGTGACCTGCTTGGCGTTTCCGCTGCCGCCCGAGCCACCGCCTTGCGCGCCGCCGCCAGATGCGCCAGAGCCCTTCAGGATCTGATCTTTGAATGGGCAGGCGGCGACCAGCTGCGCCAGACCTTCATCGAAGTCGGCCACTTCACCCGGGCGGGTCGGCGAGAAAATCTTGTTGCCGGCGGCGTCGTACGGCACCATCTTGCCGTCCTCGACCTTGAAATGGCTGCCGAAATAGGCTTTTGCCATCTCGGTCGGGATCGCCAGGCGGCTCGGGTGCTTGTCGTCGGTCAGCAGCTTCGAACTGGCGAAGCCGCCGCCGATCATGTGGGTGTTCAATTCGTTGGTGCGCTTATCCAGCTGCGCGGTCAATTCCTGCAACTGCGTGGCGCTCGCCTTGGCTTGGGCGGCGACTTGCTCTTGCGCGGTCTTGGCTGCCGCATCTTGGATTTCCTTTACCTGGGCGGCCGTCTTCAGTTCGCCGGAGCTGAGGCTCTTCACCGTATTCAGGGCGGCCAGTGCAGCCACGCCGTCTTCGATGCCTTCAAAGGTCTTCAGCTTGGCCTCTGCAACCTCCTTCGCCTCGCGGTGGGTCTTGGCCTCGCCGTTCAGGCGGGTGATTGTGCCCAGCGTGGTATCCGCGTCGAATGGCGCTTCGGTACCGTTGGGATGAATAAAGATCGGCAGCTTCTTCTCGCCGTCGATTGCAATGGTTCCGTCTGCGTTGAATTTGAATGGCATGGTTGTTTCTTTCTGGGCTCAATGGCCTTCCGGCCGTGCACCGCGTCGCGTCCGCTGGCGGCAATAAAAAACCGCCTCAAGGGCGGCGTGTGAAATCGTTCGTGCTACATGCGCTCCAAGCGCTCGGCTCTCGACACATCGTCGGGATGGCTCGACAGCTTGCGCAGCGCGCTGGCCAGGTGTGCACCGTGCCCGCGCGCGACGGCGTAGTCATCGGCTTCGAGTTCTTGTCGGCGCCGGCGCTGCGGCCCAGGCGTCAAAAGCAGGCATCGCAACAGCAGGTTGGTCCAGATATGCAGGTGGTGGCCGTGGCCATGCTCATGAGCTACGACGGCGGCGATCTCGGTCGGCGCCAGCAGTGTTGGGAGCAAGGCCGGTAGGCGCGCCCGGAATCCGTCGAAGTGCACCTGGTGAACCGGCAGAACAGTCGCCGCGAGAGCGACCATCAGCAGGTTGAGGACGACCCACGCGCCCCATACGCCAGCAGCGACTTGCAGTGCAATTTCCATTCGCCCTCACTTTTGCTATCTGTACTTCGCCTGCAGTTCCTCCAGCGTAAGCTTTCGCCCCTTGAGGTTCATCAGGTCGTTCAGCGTAATCTTGCCCGCCTCGTACATCTCAGCGCGGCCTGGGCCCAGGTACTCAGCCCGCCAGGCCGCGTCCTTGCTCGCCAAGAAGCTGGCAAAGTTCATCTTGCTACTGACCGGGCCGCCGTCGCTGGGGCGCGTGCTTTCGCCCGGTTCGTCCAACTCGATGCCCAGGTCCGCAAAGGACTTGGTGCGCGTGCTGAGCACACAGCGGCAGCTGAAATGAATGGCGCCAGGGCCACCTGCCCACTCGTGGGTGTGATTGATCGGCTCCTGGTCGTCCAGCGAGTACTCGTGCAGGTCACGCATGGCGCACAACAGGCATGTGTGCGAATCCAGCGTGGCCAGCCACACCAGGCACTCGATCAGGTCCGCGTTCTGCTTGAACGAGGCCAGGCGCGCAGCATTGGCCACGGCCTGCACCGAGCTGTGCACCAGCGCGCGGGCATTTGCGGCTGACGTTTTCAAGATGCCCTGCTCGCCCGGCGCTACAGGATCCGGCGCGGCGCCAGGCGGCTTGGCGGCTGGATCAGCTGGCGGCGCACCCGGCTTCGTTGCTGGCCCGGCGGGCGGCGCCTTCGAATCTGGCATTGGAGGCGTGGCAGGCAATGCCGGCTTGTTGGCCGGCGAATCGGCCGCTTTGGCGCTCTTACCCAGTACGCGCGACACGATCTGCGACGTCGTCTCACCCTGCGCAGCACCGAGCCGGACCTGGCTGGCGAAGCGGAATTGCGTGTCAAGTGCCTGGCGCTTCCACCAGTCCGCTGACGAGGCGCCCTTGATCAGGGTATCGCCGACCAGCTTCTCCAGATAGGTGGCCGGCGGCAGTTTGGCGCCCAGCTCGATCTTGAGCGCCTGCGTCAGCACTTTGGCCGTGTAATCGGCCTCGATGCGCACCATGCCGGTCAGGTTGCGGGACATTTCCGCCTGCATGCCGGTGTAATGCGACGAAATCACCGCATTCGACTCGCGCAGCAGCGCGCCCAGGCGCTGCTTGCCATAGGTCGATATCTCGCCTTCGTTCAGCTTGGCCGTCAATTCCTTCGACATGGCGGCCATCAGCAGCAGGATCTTCTCTTGCGCACCGGATGAAAAGCGCAGCAGGTTCAGCGAATGCACGAGAAACATCTCGGCAATCCACTCTTCGAGCGCGCCCATCTATGCCCCCATCAAGTCAGGTAAAGCGGACTGGATACGCTCCTGCTCCGTCTCCCAGTCCAGGTCCGGCGACAAGATGCCGCGGCGCTGCAGCTCGTTGAAGTACGTCTCGCCCGAGATTTTCCCGCCGGCGGCGCTCTTGAACAGCAGCTCGGCACTGGCCTCGGCGAGCGATGCGGCGCCGAAGTCTTTGAAAATGGTGATGTGACCGCCTTCGCCCTCCCCCACCCATTCAGCCATGAACTGCAGCGCCTGGTCGCCGGCGTCCTCGACGTTGCCCGCGATCTTCTGCAACGCGCATGCGCCCTGCTCGTTGTCGGCCAGGGTCTGGCTCTCGGTCACGTTGCCTGGCTTGATCACCAGCAGTTCGGCGCCAGCCTGGCGCATGCGATCTTCCAGGTCGAGAATGGACAAGCGGCCGGCCTCGATGGCCTTGCCGCCGTGTTCCACGAATTTCAGGTCACCGTCCGGGCTCTCCGTCTTGACCGCGCTGCCGGCGCCGACCGTGATGCCGCCCTCGCCCAGCATCTTGGCAAACAGGATCGGAACCCGCGCGACGTGCAGGATGTTCTGCTGGTCGCTCTTGCTCTGCCAATGCTCCACGTTGCTGTGAGCCAGCTCGAGCAGCGGCGGCGTGGCCTGCATGTAGCCCAGGCGCTTGCCGTAGACGGGCACGAATGGGATGATTTTCAGGCTGGTGACGCCCTCCTCATGCAGCACCCACTCCTTTTTGCTACCGGTTTCGCTCTGGCGCCAGGTCTGCCAGGTGCCCCGCCCCAAGACGCGTACCTGCTCGATTTCCTTGGTGTCGAAGTCACCATTCGGCTCGGACACGCTCTCCAGCAGCCGCAACTGGGTCAGCCCGTCAAGGCTGGTCGCATTCTTCGGTAGCCAGCCCAGCACGTTCTGCACATGCACCTGAACGAAGTACGGCCGCACGCCGGCTGCCTGCTCGTCGGCCTTCGTGACCAAGTTGCCAGCCTTGGGGAAGTCGACCAGGATGCCAGCGAAGCCGTAGCCCATCGCCTCCTGGGTGATCTCCGACAAGAAGCTATGCAGGTCTCGGCCGGACAGGTCGACATTTTGCAACCAAGGCTTGAGCCGTTCCGGCACGTCCTCGCCCAGCGTCACCGGTTTGCTGAATGGCTTGGCCGACAGCACGTCGATGGTACGAGCATAGGCCGGGAACAGCGTGGCGACGGCCAGGCGCAGATCATAGCTTTCGCCGTCCTCGCCCGGCCACTGCGGCAAATACTTCTTGCCAGCGGCCCGCATGGTCTTCGTGCCGCCCAACAGCGCGGCGATCAGCGCGCAATCCTCGTTCAGCTTGGCCGCTTCGGCTGATTGTGTGCGTACATCGGTCATGGAAATCCTTGTTGTTACATGCGCAGCGGCGCGGTCGTCGTCGTGCTCTTCACGATTGGATAGCGCTTCACGAGGAAGTAGCCATTTGCATCGTTCGGGTGGTCATGGCCAGATTTCTTGTCTGGCTGGCCGTCGGAGCCCCATACCTGCTGCTCCAGCGCCTCGGTGGTGGTCGGGCACTGGTCGGTGTTGATCTTCCAGCGGCGCTCGCCCTGGGCATTCAGGATCATTCCGTTATAGGCGTTGACCCGGTCCTTGACCGCAGGGTTTGAGTGGTTCACTTCAAGCAGGAAGCCCGCCTGGCGCAAAATGGACAGGTCGGACTCGCTGGCATTCTTGCTGCTGGTGTTCTGGCCGGAGGCATCCGGGAAAATCTTCACCTGGTGGCCTTTGTCCTTGAAGTCTTCTTTCAGGATCCGGGCCATGGCTGGCGTATCACGGACTTGCACGCGCTCGGCCAGCGTGCGCGGCAGGCCGTCACGCACCACGTTGACGCAGGCCGTCATGTTCTGGACGTTGAAATCGAGGCCCACCATCAACGGCTCGCCCGGCAGGATGATCTCGTTCGTGTGGTTCAGCGCGCGGTCGAAATCGGCATACACGCTGCCGCTGGTCAGGTTGGTGAACTTGCCGCGCAGGTAGGCGTCGATCAGCGCTGGCGGGTAGCTAGCCATCAGCGACGGGATATAGTCGTCTGGCAAATTCAACTCGTTGTCGAACGTGCTCGCCTGAATCAGACCGTACAGGCTGGCCAGCTCAGGCTTGTCGCGGATGGCCTTCACGAACTGCTGGTAGACGAACTTGAAGCCCTCGGGCGTCGTCGTCACGTCGATGCCGTTCATCAGCCCCGGCACCTTGTAGCGCATCCGGGCGATGATCTTGCGCCAGGCCATCTGCGCCTTTTTCAAGGGCATCACGTCCAGCTCATCGATCAGCGCGTGGCCGATCTTGAAGCCGACGATGGTTTCCGGCTTTTCCATCGAGCGGCAAATAACCGTGCCCCGATAGCGCCGACCCTCGTACACCTCGACTTCGTGGTCGCCCTGCTTCACCTTGATGCGCAGGCCCATCGCGTAGGCCACCTCCTCCATCGTCGGATAAAAGATGTCGCGGATCTGCGGATAGGTTGGCGCGAAGTAGCCCTGGTTGATGCCCGGCCACTGCCAGAAGTGAGCACAGATGCCAGCGCAGCCCACAAACGTCTTGCCGGAGCCGAACCCGGCCACGTAGGCCTTGAACTTGTGCGGCAGCTGCAGGAAGCTCGATTGCGGGACGTTCAGGTCAAACTGGATTGTCGTCATGGCGCTTGGCGTCTTTCACGCCGAAGGTGATGGCGACAGGTGTTGGTGCGTCGTCGTCCGGCTTCACGTCCTTGCTGGCTTTCAGCAGGTTCATGCCGATCTCGGCGGCGCCGTTGGCCATCCTGGTCAGCACGGCGATATCACCCAAGGCCAAGCGGCTCTTGTCGTCCAGCGGCTCGGCGTCATCGATCTCGCCAGCCTTGTTGTGCGCAATGCCGGACAGCCGGTGCGCGGTGGCAGCGCCATATCGTGCGGCTCCAGCCAGGTGCATCGAGATTTCTTTCAACTCATCGGCCAAAGTGCGCGCACTTATCTGCGCACCAATCGGTAGCGCACTAAATGCAGACTCTGCTGCAACCAATTGATTTGCAACATCTTTTATTTGTTTCGTCTGCGCACCAAAGCGTTTTCTGATCGCGGCTTCGGATACGCCGAACTCTCTGGCAAGCGCTCTGGCTGCCTCCCCCTTGAGGAGGCGCTGCCCTATCGATGCCCACTGCTTTTCGGTCAGTGCTGATTTGCGCCCCATGTATATTCCATTTCTTTGCTACGGGGATGGCTCCACGTCGAGCATCACGGGCGGCATCGTTGCGCCCACCACCCACAGCCGCACGGCGCCGCCGGCGTTCAGCGCGGCCAGTTCGCCGGCATCCGGCCGCCAGTACGACAGCACGGCAGGCAGGTCGCCTACGTGCGTGCGCGTGATCGGCAGCGCGTTGCACGGCAGTTCGGACTGGTCCCAGCCTGCAGGTGCGCCGAGCACGCCGTTATTCGATGGGTGTTGGATTTTCTGCATGGCTGCTTTCGTTGTGCCACCGCCCGCCCCCCCCCCAGCAGGCGCCGCAGTGCATCGCGGCTGGAGTCCTCTGGATCTTTGCTACGTCGGTGAGCTGCGCCCGTTTCTTCAAGCTCTGCCACTGGAGCGCGCTGGCAGGTCGCGTCGTTACTCTGCTTGCGAGACGTCGCAGCGAAGCAGGCATTCCATGGGGAATGAATCACCCATAGCCAAGCCGTCAATATGCCATGTGCAGGCGACTGCCCTTCCGTCATACGTCATACCGATCACCGTCATTACAGGTCCGCCGGAATTCAGCACAACTTGAGTGCCGGGAATCGCTAACCGTAGCGCGCATTTTTTCGCTTCGTAGTTGATGCCGCCGCGCCGGGCATGCTTCATCATGGCCTGGTGCGCAGCCTCGGTGCGCTCGCGCATCCAGGCATCGAAGCCGTCGTCAGCGTGGCATTGGGCGATAAACACCGACACGCTTCCGTGCGCGGTCTCAGCCAGCGCATCGCCGGTTGCCTCGCTGATGAGAATGTGCCCGGCGCGATCCGTCGCGTAGATGATGACCTCGCCGAGCTCTTCATCGGCCATCGTGCACATGCTGATCGGGGCGCCGTTGAAAAATACCGTTGCCCGGTTTGCATCCGGGTCGCCTACTGTGATGCGCATGGGATCTCCTTATGCAGTGAACGTGTGCAGCGCCGGCTTGGCCATCGCCCACAACCAGGGCCAGGCCAGCAGCACGATGGCGACGATGGCGCCGTCGATCACGGCGCCCGCCAGAACGAAGGTGATAATCATCCGGCGAAGTCAATATCGTAGATTTAACGCACCACTTCCGCATAGACCGTGCCGAATGGCTGGAATTGCAATATGAACTTGTCATCATCTGCGTGCTGCTTGTATTCGATAGGCAGAAGCTCCCCGGAGCCGTTGGTGTCGAAGACGCGTACGATCTTGCCGTTTGCTTGGTACTCGAACTCGCCTGGATTCACTAAGGCTGCTGGGGTAATGACGTTCATGATTTGCGTACCTCAAATAAGAAAGCCGCCAGCGCAGTGATGCGGCTGGCGGCGAAACCCGGCGTGCCGGGCAAGGAGACCTGGAGCGGGTGACGGGCCTCGAACACGCGTCGGCGGCTTGGAAGGCCAGCGCTCTACCACTTGAGCTGCGCCCGCGAAATCTGCTAAAAATCGGTATCGGCATCCAGCATGCGCTGGAACTGGCGCACCACGTCTACGTCGAGTTGGTCGATCACATCTTGGTGCGTTGGAGGCTCGGGCAGCACCACGTCAGCGACGATGGCGGCCACCTCATGCGGCGCACGGCGCCAGCGGAGGTACTTGAGGAATTCGGCTGCAGCCATGCCTGCCTCGAAAGTGAACGCGCAATAGAAAAAACCACCTCAAGGGTGGTTTCGTTTTTACTCCCATGACAATCTGCATGGTGAGCTACACAATTTTACCCCGAGCGAATCCATCAAAAGATGGGCGCTTAACGGAACCTTGCTATCGGTGGCGCTATCGCGCGCATTACGAGTGCAGGAAATGTCTCAGAATTTTAGGACATATCTTTATCCGACGCAATGCTTTTCTCACTGTTGCGTTAATGCTGCATCAATTATTGTGTTGACTTATAGATAATATGAAACTACTATTGGTATTCTTTATTTTTTAATAACGAAAACATTAAAATGAGGATATCATGCGTATAACTTTCGCCGCAGTCATGATTTTTTTCGTATCAAATTTATCAGTTGCCGAGCAATTACAGATTACAGATACGCCAGCGGGAATTACAACAAATTCGGAAGAGAGTGACGCTGATGCGAAGGTTAAAGCTGCTGAAAAATTGTTAGCTGAGGCTAAAGCTGAGCAAGCGGCGGCGGCACAAAGAAAAGCGAATGCAAAGGCCAAGATCGAAACGGGAACGGCAGCGATCGAAAAAAAAAGCGAAGTGCCCCCTCCGCCGCCACCTCCACCTATAAATGAAAATGAGTTCTGGAACGATTGGGGTGTGGGCTTATCAGTATCAACGAAGCTTGGAAAAAAGGGGCGCGCCCTTGATGAGGCCCAACTTGTTAACGGAATTGTAAGGGTCACCAGTGAACGCGATGTCGTCCCTCGTTTGATGCTTGAGAGGCATTGGTACCTACAAGATAGTGACTTTGCAGGTGGAATGGCGGGCGTCTTCGTGGGAACAAGCCTACTAGGAGATAAGAAACTATTGGACTCTGTTTCATTAGGTCTGATATGGGGCTTCAAGCCCAGGGGCGGAAACAAAGTCCGACACAATATAGGCGTGGGAATAGCAGTCGAGCCATACTCGAGAACTCTGGGCGATGGGCTCGAAATAAACGCTCCGCTACCAGCGGGAGAAACCTCAATAAGATACAAAGAGAGAAATAGGATGGCGGCGGTAGTATTTTATACCTTCACTCCATAATTTTAGTCAAAGTTCAATAATAGCCGCTTTGCAGCGCGGCTATTATGAGACTGAACCAGACACTCTAGATCACTTACCATATCCTGAATGCGCTCGCGCTCAAACCCACCAGCGCATTGCACCTCCCCCTTGCCACCTCCCTTGCACGGCGCGCAGAACTGCCGATTGCTCGTCACGCCCGTTCCATGGCAAGCAACACATTTCCCATCGAGCCAATGCGCAAGCGACGCGTGCGCCACGCGGTGATACAGGGCATGGGCGGCTTGTTGGTCCCATGCCGTGTTCGCCTTCACCCAGCCACGCGAGCGACCTTTCTCTGCTACAGCCGCAGTCCAGATGCGCAGCAGCTGAGCCAAATTCGACGAGCCACTTTCGAAGAGCTGGCGCGCTGCACCGTCCGCGTACTTCACGCGCGACAGCAAGGCGCCCAGGCCAGCGCCCGACCGATCAGCCAGTGCCGCAGCCGCGAGCGCCTCCGTGAGGTGATGCCGCTCATCGTCTTTCAGGTTGGACGAGTTGATCGATGCGATATACTTTTCTGCGAAGCCCATGAATTCCCTTTCGTTCCGTACGTCAACGTTAACACCCTTTTTAGCCCTGCGCCAGCCCTGCCACTCCTCGGAGCCGCTCATACCCGCAGCACGCCGGTTCGGTTGAATTCGCGCACGGCCGCCAGTCCAGCACGCGCAATCTCGACGTTCGACGCGCCACGCAGGAAGACCATGGTCTTGCCGACGCCCTCGCGCAGCACACGCATTTCATCGCCGTTGACGCCGAAGGTGCCCGTGCGCTGTGCGCGCGCCTGGATTTCTGCGATCGCTTCGACCATGGCCTGAGCCACCGGCAGGATGACATGGCCGTTTGGCGCAATGCGGCGCGCCATGTCGGCGTTGCTCAGCAGATCGTAGACGTGCTGCTCCTGGAAGTGCCCCTTCCCCATCGCCTCGCTGGCCTGGAAGCCTGGCATTTCGAATGCCATGGCCGGGCGGGCGCCTGGTGGCAGCACGGCCGGCTTCGGGGTGTACCGCTTGCGCGGCTTCTTGTTCGCGGCCATCAGAATTCCTCCACTTTCCAACCGCCGCCCGCCTTCTTCGGCAGCGCCTGCACGGCGACGAAGCGCAGCGGATACATGTCGGCTGCGATCTTGATCTTTGCTCGAGCATCCTCTTGCCAGTAGCCTTTCACTTCGTGCGCCTCCAGCGCGCCGTCGGCCAGCTGCACGGCAAAATCCGGCGTGTAAAACGTGTTGTCCGCCAGGCGGAATTTCAGGCCTTCGAACTTGTACCAGGCCACCTCGCCGGCGGCCTTGCGCAGTTCTAGCGTCTGCGCATACGCGGCTTCGGTCTTGTTCATGGCGCCGACCTTGAGGCGACCCAGCGCCTGCAAGCCACGGGCCATCATTGGCCCGCCTCCAGCGCACGGATAATTGCTCGCACGATGGCGACCCGCGCAGCCGCATCGGCTGTAGCGTGGTCCGCGATCGCCTCAAATGCCGCGCCCTTTTCGTAATCGCGTGCGGTCGCCACCGCGTCAAGCCCTGTGAAGCCGACGCTCATCGAGAACTGTCCGATCAACGGCCCGGCCGCCGCCCATTCGCCAGCCCAGTCGGGCACCAGTGCCTGGCCACGGCTTTCGGCGGCGCCCGCCGGCGGCGTGCCGACCAGAGCGCCGCCCACCTCGACAATGTTGGACCAGCCCAGCAGCTCGGCCAGGCATTTGTTTGCTGCGATTGTGTTTTCTTGATTTTGCATAGAGCCTCTGTATTCAATTCTTTTCGTATCGGATGAGGCTTGGTGGCGGCCCCACCACGTTCGTGCTGTAGCGAACCGCTCCACAAGCCTGAGCAGCTTTCTCCGTTATGCAGCGCGCCCATTGATGCGTGCCAGCGGCGCTGCGAGTGTGCCGACTGGCGCCATGGCGATGATTTGCTGCGACGTTCCACCCGCCATCACCTGAGCGGCCAACCTTTGATCGCCGATCATCATCGGCGGCTCCACACCAAAGCCGGCGCGCTGGTTTTGCGCTTCCGTCAAGCCCACCATCACCGGCGTGTAATCCGGCCGTTCGTTGCGCATGCGGTAGCCGCGGTAACGGTTTTCGAATTCCTTGCCGACGAATGGCCATTCGTGTTCCGTCTTTGCCCCCAGCGATACCCAGCCGCCCATCTCAACCAGCACGCGGTGGATCAGCGGGTCATCGAACACGACGCTTCGGTATGGGCCGACGACGCGCAGTGCGCGGTCGACCTTCGACCAGGCCACGAGTGCCGAATCCTGCGTGGTTCCGCCCATCATCCGGATCAGGTCGGCCGGCTTCGGCGCAAACTGGCCGGTATCGGGGTTGCGGACGTGGCGATCAAATGCCTGGCGCACAGCTGTCAGG
The DNA here is from genome assembly GCF_003096775.1 of Janthinobacterium sp. 78. Lineage (NCBI taxonomy): Bacteria > Pseudomonadati > Pseudomonadota > Betaproteobacteria > Burkholderiales > Oxalobacteraceae > Janthinobacterium > Janthinobacterium sp. 78. The sequence continues at coordinate 3,862,050 of NZ_QENT01000001.1, forward strand.
TCGTACTGGCGCAGCGCGCCCCACCAGATCGTAATGGCGAACTCGCTTGCGGCCCTGCCGTACAGTTCGGTGATTGCGCCCACCATGCCCGCAAATTCCTCGTAGTCATCCTGCGTCATGCTTTTCTCCCTGCGGTGCTGCGTTACCGAAGATTCGGACTTTGGCGCGCTCAGCGGCGGCCATCGTTTGGGCGTAGACCGTACTGGAACCCGGCCCTGTTCGCACGGCGTGCTGGGTGATCCATTCGGCTTTGAACCCACGCCAGCCACGTTCGCAGCAAATGCGCAAAGCGCCTTCCAGGTCCAGTCCTGCCTTCTCGGCTTCGCGCACGATGCCCTGGATGGCCGTCCGCGTTATTGGCGCCTTGTGTTTCGTTCGCAGGGCCTTGAAATCGGCGACGATCTGCGGATCGACGTCGGGAAACAGGGAATCGGGAGCCGGAGGCGACTTGTCTTTTGTCTTTACTGGTTTATGGTTATTGGTTATTGGTTCTTGGTTAGTTTTTGATCCGGTTTCAGCTGGGTTGCCGGTAGCATCCGAATCAGAACCGGATGGAAACCCGCTGGGTTCTTGATTGGTTGCCGTTTGCTTGCGCGGGCGACCGCCCAGCTTGCCATTTGCTTTCGCTGTCTCTGCCTTGACTTGGTAGTCCGCAATCACCTGTTCGCAGACGTCGTGCCGGTAGCCCGCATCTGTCTTGAGGAACTTGAAGCGAAGCAGTCGCTCGACAATCGCGCGCTCGTCCGCCGCCTCGACGCCCAAGGCGTCGCACAGCACATCTATGTCGAGCGGGAGTGGTGCCTCGACGTCGTAGTAGACGTCCATCATGTCGCGATATATCCAGCGCGCCTGGCGAGACATGTTCACTGTCCCAGAGCGAAAGTCGCCGATGTGGAAGGGGTAATAATTCAAGGCCGGGCCTCCATAAACAGTGATTCTTGAATCGGTGCCGTCTTGCGGTTCCAGAAAGTGAGCGCCTGGTGCGACTCGATCCGCTCGCGCATGATCGCCGCCCTCGCCTCCTTGGTTGGCGGCGTGTAGGTGCCGCGCCAGGCCGAATCAATACCCACGTTTTGCCCGATGTTCGTGCTGTCGGCACTGGCGAACGGGAAGCGCGAGAAGATAGCTGGGTCGAGCATACGCAGGCCGTGCAGCTTGCAGGCAGGTCTGCCAGATTTATCGCAGATGACGTCCATAGCCTGCGCCATGCGCGTCCACCAGGCAGGTGTGCCGATCTGCGCAAACTCGCCAGAGCTGCCCAGGCAGATGCGCGGCCATTCGCTGACGAGGCGATCCAGGCGGCCCATCGATTCGTGCAAATGCCACACCGGCGCGCCGACATGCGGCGCCGATGTGCGCCATGGCCAATCGGCCAGCAGCGCGTCGTTGTCGGCCTCACCGCCATCAATGACGTCGGGGATCACCGCGAAATCGAAGTTCGGGTAACGGTGCAGCTCACTTACCCATTCGTAGAAGAGCGACCAGTCGGTGATGGGCTGGCCGCTGCGCCAGGCTGAAAACGCCCCGTTGTCGACGGCGAAGGACTGTGCCACCTCCAGGGCAATGGTCAACTGCTCTGGATGGCGGAATGAAACGAAGGCGTGCCCGCCGCTGACGGCGCGCACGGCGGCCGTGGCCGGCGTGATGGGTAATCCGTGATAATGGATCATGGGCGCGCCTCCTGCACGCGCGCCGCGCCGAAAAGCGCAGCCACCAGCGGATCGCCCACGGCGCCCGCCTTGCGGATCCAGTACTTGCTGCGCCAGCGCGCCTTCATCGAGTCCCAGCGGCCGTCCTGCTTGGCCTTGGCCTCGAAGCGCAGGCGAATCTGGCGCTTGGTCAGGTGCTGCAGTTTGCATGGCGCGTCCGGCAGATCACCCACGGCATAAACCGCCATGGCGGCGCCGGCGCGCGGGTGCGGCTTCCAACTGGAAATGTAAATCTTGCGGTCGGCATGCAGCAGGTGCACCCACCGCAGCACGGCCGCTTGACTGACGCCCGACTTGATGACAATCTCGGCTTTGGTACCGGGCATCGCGCCCAGCACGAATTCACTGAAATTTGCGCGCGTCACTTTGCATTCTCCTCGTCCATCAATTCCATATCGAACAGCGTGGGCATGCTCACCTCGCGCTCCATTGCCTGGCAGTAATGCACCTGGTCAGTGAAATACGCCGGGTTCAACTCACTGCCGGCGCCGCAGCGGCCCAGCTTCATCGCGCGCACTGGCACGGTACCCAGGCCACAGAACGGGTCATAAATCACTTCGCCCGGGTTGCTGTAGCGGCCGATAAGGCGGTCAACGATATCGATCTGGAAGGGGCAAACGTGCTTTTCGACAGCGCGCGCCGACTGCTCGCCGTTCAGGGTGCGCATGCGCACGATGTCGTGCCACACGGCCGGATCGGCGCTGCCCGGCGCCAGGCTGAGATAATCGGCAGGCAGTGCCTTATTGGCCAGCAGCGCCTCGCCGACCTCGACGTGGTATTCATAGTTGTAGACGTTGCCCATCGACATGCTGGTGAACAGCTTAGCCAGCTTGCCCGGGCCGAAACTGGCCAGCTCGGCCGCGCCCAGCAGGCGATCGCCACTGGAGCGCCAGAACGCATGCGCGTCGACCTGCCAGCGCGCCACGCTGTAGCCAGTACCAGGAATCGGCGCGGCCTTGCGGTCAAACGGGATCCGGTCGCCGGCATCGTCCAGGCACATTGGCTTGGCCTTGGTCACAGGCGTATCGGCATAGCCACGGCTGCGGTCCGTCTGCGGCTTGTGGAACAGCAGGATGTATTCCGGCGAGCCGACGCCCATCTTCGTGCCGTCCTTGCACACCTCGGAATAGCCCAGGCGGTAGGTCTGGTTGTTTTCGCGCACCACGTCGGTCACTACCGTGATCATGCCCATATAGTCGAAGCCATGCTTTATGCCGTGGAACAGCGCCTCGGCATGAAACGGGCTGACCGTTGGCACGCCCGCGCCGGTGACGTTGCCGAAGTTGATGCGGTCCTTTACGTGGCAGGCGTAAATGCGGCCAGGCTGCAGGATGCGCAGCAGCTCGGGAGTCAGGAAGTCCATCTGCGCCCAGAAGTGGTCGTTGTCTTGGGTGTGGCCGAAATCGTTGTAGCTGGGTGTGTATTCGTAATGGTTGGCGAATGGAACGCTGGTGATGATCATGCCCACCGAGTTATCCGGTTGCTGCATGGCTTCCAGCACGCAATCGTTATTGGCCACCGAAAAACGCTCGCCGGCCACCACGGCGCGCTCGACGCCGATGGTGCGCGCCAGCGAATCCTGCATGGACAGCTGATCCAGGCCATAGGCGCGGATGATCTGGCCCATCTTGGCCTGCATTTCGTCGTGGCGACGCCATTTCTCCATCAGGTCGGCCAGCACCTTGCGTTCGACCTCCGTATGGATGATGTCGATGCGGACGGCGTGCTGCTGCTGGAAGCGCTGGACGCGGTGGATGGCCTGGATAAAATCGTTGAACTTGAAGCCGATCCCCGCGAAAATCTCGCGATGGCAGTGCACCTGGAAGTTGCAGCCGCTGCCGGCGATGATCGGCTTGGTCGACAGATACTTGATCTTGCCGTCGCTGAAATCGGCGATGCGCTGCTCGCGCTGGTCCAGGTCCTGCGTGCCCCACACGCTGACCACGCCCGGCACGGCCGCCTGAATGGCGTGGCGCTCATCTTCCAGGTCGTGCCAGATCAGGAAATGATCATCAGGATCTGCAGCTATGATCTCGGCCACCTTGGCGATGCGCGCGGCCATGCTGTCGCGCTTCTCGCCAGCAGCGGCCGACAGGCCCATGGCCACGTTCGGGATAAGCAGGCCCTGGCCGTTCTTTTCGGCGCCGGCCGTGCTGTAATTGCTCGGCACCTCATGAAAGCGCACGTCCAGCGCCGGCAGATCGTAGCCCTCATCAGAATGGCCCAAGTCGCTCGGGCGTTGGATGAAGACGGCCCAACTGGCCACCCACAGCCAGAATTCCTGTTCCTTATGCGGGTACAGCGTCAAGTTGCCCGCCTTCTCGCTGTCGCGTTGGAAGAACCGGGTCAGGGCCTGGCCGGTGTCCATCACGCCCAGGAAGCCGGCATAGTGGATCAATTCCTTGAAGCGGTTCGGCGAGGGCGTGGCCGTGTAGACGAACTTGAACTCGACTTGCTCGAACAGCGGCAGGAATTCTTGATACGTCTTGCTGCCGTAGCTGCGCAGCACGCTGGCCTCGTCCAGGCCGACGGCGCGGAACTTGCGCACGTCGATCTTGCCCTCGCGCACCGATTCGTAGTTCGTCAGGTAGACGACGTCCTGGCTATCGATCTCGGCGTCCGTCCGGATGAAGCGCACTTGCACCTCATATTCGCCCGTGAAGCGCTTCGCCGCCTCGCGGATGAACTCCTGGCGCACGCCCAGCGGCAGCACGATCAGGCGCAGGCCTGGCCGGTGAATACCGATCTGGCGCATGACCTCCAGGTTGGTACTGGTCTTGTGCAGGCCGAACGAGGCGAAGATGGCGCGCTGCCCGCCGGCCAAGGCCCAACGCACGATGTCACGGGTGTGCGGCTTGAGACCAGGATGGATATCGGCCAGTGGGACGTCGAAGCCCTTGCGCTGCGCCAGCTTGATCTTAGCGCGCAGGAATTCGCTGTATTCGGCTTCTTTCAGGTGTTTTTGCTCTTGCGGGCTAAAGGCGCTCATGTGTGTTCCGATGTAGGTTGAATGGCGACGGGCGCTGCATCGAGCAGGCCCATCGACCGTAAAATTTCGTGCGTGGTGCTGACAGCCGCGCGAAACGCAGCCTCCAGGCCGGCCAGCGACAGATCAGCCGGGCGCGGGCGCCTGCCGTCGAGCATGTCGTGGCAGGCGCTGCAGCCGAACGCTGCGGCCGTGTCTGGCGCTTTCAATCCCATGCCCTTCCCGTCAGCCAGGAAATTGCTGTGGCAGAGCACGGTGGTGTCAGGGTCGAAGTTGCAGACGGCCAGGCGCAGCGTGCAGTCCTGGCCCCGCGCTGCACGCCGGATCGGTGTCGAGATCGGGCCTTTTGACTTCATGCCGGCCTTGCGCTTCGGCGCCGTGCGCTGGTGCGACTGCACGGAGAGCATGCCGGTGCTGGGCATGGGCGAGGTGCGCTTGAATGGCGTGCGCGCCAAGGGTTTGCCTGGCTTCATGGGCGAGCGCTTCATGGGGCCACGCTCCAACGTGTATGATTGACAATCAAAACCAAGCGAGGAGCATCAACAGTGTCCTTTCCACCAATGTTCGAGCCTACTGATCCTGCCGTCACAGCAGCAGCAATTGAACAAGCCGTGCAAGCCAAGCGAAGTGCGGATGCTGCCGTGTTGTCAGCGGAGGAGTCTGTTAAGTCTTCCGCGGCTGCGCAAATGTCAGCACGAGCATCAATATTTGCCGCCTTCGTTTCGTTCGCTGCGCTTATTGTTGCGATTGCAGCATTTTTTAAATCGCCATAGTTCAAAGCTCGCCCTCCGAAAACAAACGCGGCTGCGCAGCGCCATTGGCGTATATGGAATCCATAACGGTCGTGGCGATAGGTTCGTCGCGGTAGCTACGCCGCTTGTCGCTGGTTAAATTCTTCATCATTCGCAAAGTCCGTAAGCAGAGCTGCACGCCGTTGGCTCGTCCAACGCTGTGAGCAACGAAAATTGCTTGCCGCCGCGGCTGGTCTTCGACCATTCGACAACTGCTTCGATGGTCGAAGCCTGGCCCGAGTGCGCCTTAGTGCCCATATGGAAGAACGACACAGGTGAGCGCGGTCGGCATACCTCAGATACCAGGGCTTCCCATTCCGCGATTCGAACGATGTGCTCAGGGAACCGGCGAGACACTTCGTGCAGCTCCCCTTTGCTGCAGTTGACGCAAGGCATGCAGCCGACGCGCGACATGCCTTGCTTGTAGAGCGGATTTGGCTCGATGCCAGCCAAGCGATGGGCCTCGAACACGTCACCGACGTTCCAGCGCAAGATGGGCCGGTAGGTGAACAGGCCGCCGCCCACCACCTCAAAGTGCTTGACGCACGCGCCAGTACCTTGCAGCCGCTCGCGACGTGATTGGCTTTCATCGATACGGACGCCCTGCCAGGACCAGATCGCGTCGCACTCATGATCAATCAATTCCATGGCGAACTCCGTCAAGGGTTTAGTCTTGAGGTATTCCGTGCAAAACTGCCGTTTGCGCGACGGGAAGCCGCCGCGCACCATGCAAAGGTCCAGGTATGGGTTTCCAGTTGGGTGAAGCAGGTCAAGGGCACGCTGGGCGGCCTCTGCCGTCCAGTGGTACATAAACTTGCGTTTTCCATATACAGCTGATTCAGGCTCGCCGGCCGCGATGCGTGCCAGGTTGGCTCGCTTGGTAGCGAACTCATCAGCGAAATCGGCTCGCACCACGTAAACCTTGATGCCCAGGGCCGCCGGCAAGTAGTCCAGCGCATATTCCAGCGTGCTCTCGTGCTCGTTGCCCGTATCGGCCATGACGAAGCGGCATGCGGCCGTACCGTGCTGTTCTAGGGCAAGAATGGCGGTAGCCGTGCTGTCCTTGCCGCCCGAAAGTGAAATCAAGTGGATCAGGCTCATGATAAAATTGCCTTTTGACAAGAGGATATATGTTGACTTGGTTTAGATGGGCGATGCTTGTAATTGCTTTGGGCGCAGCCGGCTACTACGGCTACCGAACGACTCCTTGGTCTTGTGTGGATGCGACGGTTACTGCGTACTGGGTGCAGGCGATCGGTTCGATAGCAGCGATCTACTGGGCTGCACGCATTGCAAGTAGGCAGACTCACACAGCACGAATTGACCGGAAAAGAGCGCATCTTGAGACAGCAATGGCCACTCTTCTGCTCGCAGACCGCTTTCGCGAAGAGGCCATGAATGCGGCGCAACATGCGAGAAGTGCAATCATTTTTCATAGCGGATTGAAGCTCACATCTGCCAAAGACCGAGTTGAGCGCATCCACGCGAATATCGAGATTCTGTTTAAAAACAATGTTGATGCCGATGTATTGAGTATTGTTCTGAGAATCCACTCGCAGACTGGAGCAGCGCTCCGCAACATGGAGGCCGTGATCGGGGATAGTTCCAATCGAGATAACCACAAAGAGTCTGCCAGCACGGTGGTTGAGCATCTGAGTAACATTGCCCCTGATTTGAAGGCATGCACTCAAAGGATCGCGAGCGAACTTGCTAAAATTGACTAAATAAGTAGTCACGCCACCCTCACAATCTCGCGCTCATGCGCGAAGTTGGCGCGCATAGCAGAATCAATGCGGCGGCCGAGCCAAGCCACATTCGACACGGCCCAGCTGTTGCCGATGGCCTTATAGCGCGGACCGTCCGCTGCTGCGCGAGCAACCTGGTCGCGCGTCATCACCCCACCACGGAGCAGGTATTTGATCCAGTCCTGGTCAAGCTTTTCAGGGCGCATGGTGCGGCCGAAGGGTATGAGGGTGTAGTCGTCAGGGAACGCCTGAAGGCGCTCGCACTCGCGAGGCGTCAGGCGACGGACTGCCATGCCCGCCAGCACCATTGGCATGCCTTGGCCAGGCTTGCCGCCGCCGGTCGACAGCGCGCCAGTGCGGCTGCCGTCGCCACCTTCCAGGCGGATTTCGGCGCGGCTATTCTCGGCGAATGCAGCCACAATTGGCTGCCCGCGCCCAGTGCCATCCTCGCTGGCATCGAAGCCTTCGGCTTTGAGGGTGTGCGTGATGTCGCCCGTGATGCAGATAGCCTGCGCTTGGGGGCTGGATGTACTCAAAGTGCCGAAGACGCTGGTACTGCTCACGCAGTCCTGGCGCGCGTCGAAGGCGATAGCCGGTGGAATGCCGGCGTTGGCATGACTGCCAGCGTGGTTTCCAGCGCGTAGCGTCGGTGACAGGTCGTAGCAGGCGTCGCCACCGTAGTCCTTGCTGCTAAAGGCGATTGGCGCGAGCGCCACGCCGTGTTGCGCCCCGTTGTCTAGCGTGTACATCGGTGCGCCGGCGTTGCCGATACCCAGGCCGTTTTGATCCTTGCCGCGGGTAGCGTTTTGGATTGGATACGCCACCTGCTGAACCAGGAATGTCTCGCTCTCAAAATCGAAATGTGGCCCGGCATGCGCGCGGCAGGCGGTGGCAACATGTATTTCGCCTGCCTGGTTATTGCCGCCGAAAGCCATAGGGATAAGCATGCCGGCTTCGGCATCTTGCTGCGTGGCGCTACCCGCAGCTTTTCCGTTCGCCCGCAGCGTACCGGCAATCAGCGTGTCCAAACCATCGCCACGTGGGCGCTCAACGCTGCGCGCCACTGGAGCGGCTACGGAAGCAGCGAAAGCAATGTCTTTCCCGTCGACCTGTCGTGCTCCGCCAATATCCTCGGTACTGACTGGCTGCAACCCGAGGCCGCATTCGTCCTGCACTCCGCCACGGCGCGCAGCGCTCGCTCTAACTGTGCCGGCAATGTCTTGCGGCGATTCTCGGCTCGGCGGAGAATCCCGGCGCACGCCGTCGAACTCAAAAAGTACCGATGCGGGATCGAACCCCTCTCCAGCACTTGCGACAACGAACACACGACGGCGTCGTTGGGCCACTCCGAAATATTGGGCGTCGAGGGTCCGCCACGCGACTGTTCGCGCGGGACCATACACACAACCAGCGTACGCCCACTTACCCCCTGGCGGCTCGATTGGATCATCTTCGCCGGCAAGGCCAGCAAGGAAGCAGCCGAAGGCATTGTCTTTTGTGGAGAGAACGCCAGGGACGTTTTCCCAGAAGACAACGGCTGGAAGAAGTCCAGTTGCTGCGCGTCGTGCGTCAATTTCATCTGCAATCTCACAAAAAACAAGGGAAAGGTTGCCGCGCTCATCGTCGAGCGAATTGCGCAGGCCCGCAATCGAGAATGCCTGGCAAGGCGTACCGCCGCAAAAGACATCGGGCGCTGGCACGAAGCCATCGCGAACCAGGGCGGCGACCTTGGTCATGTCGCCCAGGTTTGGTACGTCCGGATAGTGGTGCGCCAGCACGGCGCAAGGGAAAGGCTCGATCTCAGCCAACCAGGCCGCGCGCCAGCCGAGCGGGCCCCAGGCGACGCTGGCAGCCTCAAGGCCGCTGCATACGGAGCCGAAGGTAATGGGCATAGTGAAGGCGTCGCGCTTCATGCTAAGATTCCTTTCAAACAACTTTGAATGCACTCGTGAAGAAATCCCATGTACTTCTTGGTATCGGACTGGTGGCGGGAGCGGTAGTTACCGGGTTCATTGGCAACTATGCAGGCCTGACGAAAGATAGCTGGCCTGGCTGGGTTCAGGCGATCGGCTCCATCGCTGCATTGGGAGTGGCGATATTCGTGATGAGCAGGCAGAATGCACATTCCGCTCGCCTTCTCGCCGAATCTGATAATCGCGTGATGACCCGCCGAGCTTCTGCAGTTTCTGCCCTTCTTGTCCGCGCCAATGAGCAACTGATAGAAGCAACTAAAAATCTCAAAGAAGCCGCGCGGGATGGCGACCAAACTAAATTTCACGTCACTTGGATTGTTATTATTCCAGTGCTTAGGCAATGTCGAAGCGCCTTGGAAATGGTGCCTGCGCATGAGCTGGGTGCCTTCAAAATGGTAAGCGGGCTCCATTCCATGATTGAGGCACTTGATTACTTTTTGGTGCTGGGTGAAGATTGGGAAACGATACCCTCTCCTTTGCACGATCCCATGTTCCAAATTCAATTTTGCGAAAGCCATCGAAATAGCGGCGCTAAAGCGCTCTCTGTTTTCAATCAAGGTGTTGACGAAATCACCGGTTAGCAACTTTTCCCATTCGACAATTGCCACGTTTTTTCCGTTAGCGGCATATTTTTTCTCGGTACGGGCTTTTGAGAAACAAGCAAACATTATTGGCTTCATGGGCGCACCTCGGCCGCAGGCCGGCGAACGACCACGACAGGCATTGCGCCCACAGTACCGCGAAAGTGTGGAGTGGCCGCCTGGCCAGGCTGTTCCGGCTCGGCGCCCAGCAGCGCCGCCCGCGAGGCGTCTTTCAGTACGTAGCGAATGCCCGCCAGGCGCACATTCCCCTGGATGAAGCGCGAGAAGATCATGCGCAAGCGGTGCTCTATGCCCGCCTCTTCGATATCGAAGCCCGCGCGCTCGCAGATTTGGTAGAAGGTGCCGGGCCCGGCCAGCATCGCCTGCAGCAATACATACGAGCGGGAGCCCTGTTTAGGGAGCGTGATGCCAGAACGGCGGCGCTTCGTCTTATTTACGCCAAAAGTCGGGCGCGCGCGATCGTCAGCTTGGCCAGTCACAATGCCACCTCCGCCAGGACAGAATCGCGCCATTTCACTTGCTGAATGGGCGTGCCGCTGGAGTGCGCCTTGCCCGTGTCCATCACGTAGGCGTGCTCCCGGCCCTTCTTCGTCGGCACCCAGTGCCCGGCGATGTTCTCTTGCAAACCGGCCTGCACCAGCAGCTGGTTGAAGGCCTTTGCGCTCTTGACGAAGCGGCTGCCCAGTTCCGTAGGTGTGTAGTAAATCTCCTGGCTGGGCGTGGCCAGGTGCGTGCGCTCCATCAGCTGCAGCATGTTGACGCCGGTCAGGGCGGCCGTGCCCTGGTTTGCGCTGATGGCCGCAGCGTTCTTGTCGAGGCCGATCAGGCGAGCGATGCCGAAGATGGCGCGGAATTCCTTGGCGGGCGAAATTGCGCTGGCCTTGGGCGCGGTCGGCGCCTGGCCCGTGGCAACGGAATGGAACGATTTATATACCTGAACTTCAAACTCAGGATCGATCCATGCCGCATAGCGCAGCACAATTAATTCCACGCCATAGCTCCCCTGCCTTGGGCCGCCACGAATCGTTTCGACCGATGCTATATTCGTAGCATCGCTCAAAATTTGTGCAAACGCCTCGACACCTGGGCTTTTGAGGAAATTCCCTGGGCGGTGCGAATCGGTTGCCTTGCCGCTTGCCATTGCGGCCTTGTGAAGGTCGTTGAGACAAAAGCGCCCAGCCTGATCGGTAGTGATCACCGTGTCTGCGATGTTGATGCTTTTCTGTTGTACAATTTGGTCCATAAATTCTTTCGCGGATTTATAGCGTTTCAAGGAAGCCCGCCTGCAAGCGGGCTTTTTTCATTTCTGGCCTTGCAGTTCCCGCAGCATTGCTTCGTAGTGCTGGCGCGTGCGGACATGGCCTGGGTCGACCGGCAATTCGCGCTCGACGTGCTCTTGCTGCTGGGCGCCCTGCTCGGCCTGCGCCGGCGCGCCGCCTTCCCGCTGCATGGTCGTCCAGGTCAAACCGTCACCTCAGAGCGCGCGATGCGCTTGAGCTCGCTGATCGACACGTCGAACACCTCGTGCATGCGGATCAACAGCGAGGCGCCGACCGGCAGGCGGCCGTGGCGAATCTTGGAGATCACCGGCGGCGCCACTTCCAGCGCGCGGGCCAGGGCGGCGTCGTTCTTTGGGCCCTTGGCCAGCAGCATGTCGAGCAATTCGTTGTTGCCGTGGGCGTCGTCCAGCGAACGGTACGGCTTGATTGCAGTTGTTTGCGTCATGTCATATTCCTAATTGATGGTGATTAAAGTGGCCGATTCCGGCCATGCGATGCTGTAGCTGTCGGGTGCGGGTTCGTTATGGCGGCTCGCGCCGCGGCACCTCATATTTCTTCGCCACCCTGTCGGTGGCATCGCGCCATTTCTGGCGCGCCTCCTTGTGCGCGGCCTTCGCCGCGCTCTCGCCCTCCCCGTCCTTGGCACCCTGCAGGTCCTTCTCGGCCTGGCGGTAGATCATCGAACGCTGGAAGATCAGCTCCTTCTCCTCGGCTGTGACCTCGGCTTGTTTATTCAATAGCTGCCTCCATGCCGTTAAACCCGCATCCGCACGACGCGCGGGACGACGCCAAAGCACGGGCGCGGTGCCGGCACAATCTGGGCCCTGTTATTTATTGATTTGGGCCTAGCTCCGCTGGAAAACGGCGGCGTATCATTCCGTTTCGGCCTGGCGTCCAGGTGATTGCGGATGATTACGATCGTGCATTCGTTCAGCACATCGCTGACGCTCTTGCGCATCGCAGTGCACGCGGCTTGCAAGGCATCCTTGTTGTCGTCCGTGATGTAGCCCTTGACGAGCGCAGTGCGTTTTTGCTTCTGTTTCATGGTTTTCTCCTGGTGGTCGGTGTTACAGGGTTTGGGTGCAGCGAAATACAGGTTGGTACTTGGTGCTGTTTTACGGTGGGCGCTCGCAGGCTGGCAATGCGCACTCCTCAAGCTGTACGCCGCGCGGCAACTGGTGCGGTTCGAGCAGAGGGATGCGCACGAAGTCATCCGCCGGGCGCGGCGGGGGAATTGGGATCACGCGGATCATGGCTTGGCGCCCACGTCGATGCCGACGGCGGCCCGCGCAGGCACGGTGTCGGAGATGGCGTTGGTAGTCGGAGGCTGGCGGCCGACGTGGCCTGGCGCTGGGACCGAGTCAGTGGCGCGGCGAGGTGTGGACGCAGCAGCCAAGTCAGGCCAAATCTTGTGCCAGTCGTCAGGGCGCAGATCTTTGCGGGAAACCTCCCCTGCGGTTGCCGTTTCGATAGCGAGGCAGTATTCGATGGGCACACTGCGCAAGCGCCAATTGCCGAGCCGTGCGGAGCTGACGTCGATCTCCTTGGCCAAGGCTGAAAGGCCGCCGCACAACTGGATTGCTTTATCTAGTGGATTCATGAAGATCATATTACACGACTTGTGTATTTCGATCAAACATTTTGTGTAACACACTCTGTGAATGTTTAGCTATTCTTTGATGATGAACAAAAAGGCAAACAATATTCCTTGGGAGCGCATTGAAGCGCGACTGGTGGAACTCCAAAAAGACCAGCAATGGCTGCGCGAAACGCTGGGCATTGCGCCCGCTGTATTGACGAACTGGAAATCACGCGGAGCGCCTGTTGGCAAAGCTGTGCCGGTGGCACGCGCCTTGGGTCTGACCACAGATCAGCTCTTGGGCCTCGACAGCTCATCCCATATTGCCGACGGCAGTCCCGTAACCGATGATGAAAGCATGGCACCTTCCACGGTCGCCATTCGCATGGTGCCAGAGCATGTGCGCGCCGGAATTACGGGCTTCGGAGCAGATCACATATTCGAGGACGGCGGCCACTTCCATATCCCGCGCCTTTGGCTGGAAGAGCGAGACTTGGCACCAGGCGCATTGCTGGCAATCAAAGTTAGGGGCGACAGCATGCGACCGCTGATGTTCGAGGGGGACGTAGTTGTCGTGAACGTCACTGACAAGAATCGGGTGAACGGCAGCGTATTTGCGCTGAATTTCAAGGGAGAGCCGGTCGTGAAGCGCCTCAAATATGAGCGCCGCGAGTGGTATCTAACATCTGAAAATCCAGACTTCCCGCAAGAGCCTTGTCGCCCTGGTGATTGCGACGTCATCGGTCGCGTCGTGCGCTTCGAGGCGCGCAATTTCAAGGATCGGCTATAAATGAAGGTCTTGATATTCGTCCTCGGCGCAATGCTTGCGCCGGTGGCCCACGCTGAGACTTGGCAATGCACGAACGTAGCATCTGGTCGCGTCTACACCGTCAGCCAGGCCGTGCCGGCCGACGCCTGCAAGCTGGTCAGCAGTACGAAGAATCCGCACTTCACAGGCCCAGCAGTCAGTGAGCAGCCAGTTCCTGTATCCATGCGTACGCAACAGTCCTGCAACAAAGAAGCGGCTCAGGACGTACAGTTCGGCATCCGAGAATTTGCCAAGTGGCACATCGAAGGCGATCACCTTGCCGTGCATTGGGTCTACGCAATCGAGAAGCAGCCTGAGGCGAAGCGCCTGCAGATGGTCACGACCTATGCGGATATGGATGCGTGCCTCGGTGGCGCTGCGCGGGAGATCATGTTCTACCGCAAAGGTAGGCTGATAGGGATTGCTTCGCCGGCGTCGGGTGTGAGGCTGATTAAATGATCTCTTAAAAATTGCATTAAATTCGTAGGTATGAGCATCTAACAATAGTGTAATCGCGATTTCAAGAAATTTAACAATTCTCAATTTCGCGTTGAGGAAATGGATCGGAACTTATATGAGCGAAGAAAAAAGTGGGCCAGCAGAATCTGGAAAGCTCAATTTTGCAGATGTTACTGAAGATGACTTCAAATTATTTTTACAAGAAAGAGTTAAAAGCCACGCTTGTCCTTCTTGTGGCACAAATGGCTGGGGAATTTTATCAGCGCCAAATATGAATTTTGGATTGATCGCTCTTTCGAAGAGTGGGGCGTTTTCAATCCCGCCTCCAAACATTCCCACTATGGGGGTTGCTTGCAACAACTGTGGCTACATTCGTCAGCATGCATTGGGCATCATCGTTCAGTGGAAGGCCGCCAAGAAAGTCGCCACATGACATACACTGTACGGACAGATGAGATCCTTCGAACCATATACCAGAATCCTTCTTCAAATGATGTACACTTCGAAGAAACAGGGTTCCGACTGATTGACATTGAGGCAACCGCGAATCATGAGAAGAAAGACACTATGAGCGCGACAACAGATAAGGATTACATTGACGCCCGACTGAAAGCGATGAGCGACAGCCTCGATCAGCGGCTGGAGACGGCTGCGGCCAAGTCGGATGGAAGACTGGAAGTCATTGAGACTCGGATGGATGCCCGAATCGCTTCTCTGGACGTGAAACTTACCACTGGCATGGCGGCCATGGATGCCAAGTTCGATGCAAATTTCGCGCGCTTTGAGTCACTACTTCACAAAACGACGGCGGATATACATAAGGCCACCACGGATACTCTCTCAAGAGTCATCGCCATCGTGTCTGGCCTGGTTGGTGTTGGGATTGCCGTAATAGTGCTGGTAATTAACAATATGGCGCCGAAGCCCGCGTCAGTTGCGCCAGCGCCGGTCGTGATCTACGCACAGCCAGCGCCGCCGACGACTACCGCCCCGCCTCAAGTGCTTCCGGCGCCTGCTGCCAAGCCCTGAATATCAGCCCGCCTCGCGCGGGCTTTTTTCCGCCTGTCACCGCAATTATTGAATATATTTCCTATTGCTAATTTCACATATACTTGATGAGCGAAACGGCACGCCTCTATGCCGCACCAGGAATAAAAATGAAAGCAATATTGGTTGCAGCACTGGCAGTTTCCCTAACTCTTTCCTTGCCAGCCTTCGCACGGGGTGGACATTCGGCCGGCCACGCAAGTCCATCTGGCCACAGCGCCAAAGCCGCAACTGGAACGGGTGCAAAAGCATCGCACGAACATGTCGGCGGCTATACAAAGAAAGATGGCACGGTCGTCAAAGGACATGACCGCTCGACCAAGGATGACACCTCGGCAAATAACTGGTCGACGAAGGGCAATACCAATCCCGAGACTGGCAAGGCCGGGACGAAATGAACGCCCTTTTCCTTAGCTTCGCCTTGGCCGCCTCTGTCGCATTGAGCGGCTGCGGCGGTGGCGGCATTGATGACAGCGACACCGTTACCTGCAAAGATGGATGGATTTCCCATTCAAAAGATAAGCAAGGTGCATGTTCCTCTCATGGCGGCGTGCGATAACTTTCTGTCGAATTTTCTTTAAGGCAGCCGCCGTGCGCGGGCTCATTAATGCCCTCGCATTCCCAATAACTTCCAAATTGGCAATATTCAAAGCATAATGCATAAATGCAACTATGCGCCGCCATCATCAAGATTAAGCAAATCCAGTTGGCCGTGGTCCAGGTCGAGCCAGAACACACCTGGCCCAGCACTGGACCGGCCGCGCTGGTGCGTGCGCAACTGTTCTTCCCTACCCTCCCCATCCTGCTGCTATCGCAACGTGTCGGCGGCTTCTCCCGCAGCTACGCCACCTTCGATATTGGGCCGCTGATCAACCAGATCAACGCTGACGAGATCGAATGGCAAACCTACCGGCCGCCACCGCCACCCGAACTGCCCTTCTAAGCAAACATACCAGCCTCGACGTTTCGAGGCTTTTTTTCGTCCGTCAAATCCTATCGTCTCCCGACACAAAAAATAATTACACAAACTGTTTGCTATGAATACACAATATGTGTAATACTTCATTCATCGAAAGCAAACACAGGAGTACGACATGTCCCGCACCCAAGCAATCGCACTGATCAAGGCCAATGCCGCCAAAGGTGACATCAAGGCATGCACGCGCCTCTTCGTGGAAAACCGCATCAGCCGTGCTGTGTATGACCAAGCTGTGGCCGACGGTCGCTCGCTGGGTGAATTTGTTGCAAAGCGTGATGCAGCCCGGAGTGCAGCATGAGCCCCGCCGAACTCGCAGCACTCGAAGCGGTCCTCGTCGCCCACGGCGAAGTGATCCCGGCAATCGCAATCCCAGCGCGCGGCTAATCGCCATGAGCGCCCGTGACGCCCTGCCCGGCCTGTTCACCGCCCCACCGGCGCGCGCAACGCTGCGCAAGTACAACGTGTCGATCAAGTTTGAGGATGGGAATTTTAAGGCAACAGCCTGGGCAGGAAGTCCGAATCAGGCGCATGAGCTGGCGCGAGTAGATGCGCGTATGGCGTCTTGCACCGGCACGTTTTATGGCCGCGAGCTGGGCTGGTCTGCCGAGTTGGCAAAGGTTTAGCGGTCGCCCGCGCCGTAGTTCAAGGCGGGACAGGCCGGCGGGCCGGATAAATGCCCTGTGGGATCAGCATGCCCCGATTGATCTTCGTGAGGATCAGGCGCCCGGGGAAGCCCGGCGCCGCAACCAACCTTGAAGGAAATACAGCATGTCGAATTTCAATGAAAACCAGAAGGTGAATGTGAAAGGCACGAAGACCGACCCGGCAGCGCGCCCTGGCAAGTTCGTGCAGACGCACCCAGGCGCGCGCGGCGACTTCCTGGAAGTGCTGCTGGACGGCTCGACGCAAAGCCAGCGCTTCCGCCCTTCGCAGGTGTCGGCAGCCTAATTTC
The DNA here is from genome assembly GCF_003096775.1 of Janthinobacterium sp. 78. Classification (NCBI taxonomy): domain Bacteria; kingdom Pseudomonadati; phylum Pseudomonadota; class Betaproteobacteria; order Burkholderiales; family Oxalobacteraceae; genus Janthinobacterium; species Janthinobacterium sp. 78. Next base: position 3,878,960 of record NZ_QENT01000001.1, read on the forward strand.
ACCCCGGCCAGTCGCCCTGGCCCGTTTCGCCGGCGTAACCGGCGGCCAAGACATGACCATCGAATCTGCCGGGGTGATTGCCGAGCAGGTACGGCCAGATTAATCACCTGGTGTCGGCGTCCCACGAGGGATTCTCGATGGTCATGTGTTGGCGGCCCACCAGCCGCAGGAATCACACGCCCGACGGATTTTCTCGGGTCGCCAGCAACCAATTAACCAGAGGAGCAGAACAATGAATTGCGACTGCGTCAAAAGAATCGAAACGAACCTGGCCAGCTCGCCATTCATCGTGGCCAAGGCCGGCAGCGACATCCAAGTCGAATGCCAAGCCACCGGCTTTGCCATGACGGACGACATGGGGCTGCTCAGCACGATCAACATCCCGTTCCGCATCCGTGGCACAGGCAAGGGTTTCACAAGCGCCAAGGGCAAAGAAATGCCTTGCGTCGCCAGTCATTGCCCGTTCTGCGGCCGCACGACCGGGCGCTACGTGGTCGGCGAGGACGCCGGCATCGCAGCTGCAATGCACCCAGCAGGTGCAGCATGAGCTACATCATCACCATCCGCACCGCCAGCACGGTGCACAGCTTCGCCGCCATCGGCAATCTGGCCGCGCTGATCGATGCCGCCTACGACGACGGCGCCCTGGGCGTCACGGCAATGGTGCGGCCATGATCGGCGCCATGCAAAAGGCGCTGATCGAGATTGGCATGCTCAAACCTCGCAGTGGCCCGGTCACGCCACAAAACCCATCGCGCCGCGCCGTGGCGCGTGTCAAGAACCCATTGCCAGCACCGACCGAATGCCCGAACTGCGGGGCACCCGTCGAGTTAATCAATAACAGCGCGATTTACGCCGGCCGCCAGTTTGGCGAGTGGCCCTGGGTCTACAAATGCACGTGCAAGGAATGCGACAGCTACGTGGGCCTGCATCCTTTTACGGCAATCCCGCTGGGCACGCTCGCCGATGCGCGCTTGCGTCGAGCGCGGAAACAAGCAAAGGACGCGTTTAACCCCATGTGGCAAAGCGGCGAAATGACGCGGGATGCTGCTTACGCATGGCTGGCCGCCTCGCTGGGGATTGGCGACGTGAACGAGTGCCACATCGGCTGGTTCGATGTTGCGATGTGCGCCCGGGCAGTTGCGGTTTGCGATCCCGATGGAAGCGGAAAGCAAACCGTGGCCACCGACGATCTGCTGGCCCTTATCGCGAAGGTGCGCCAGATGCAGCGGAATTTTGAACTGTGCCTGACGAGCAAACAGGACGACTGGCTCGAAGACATTCTCGATAGCGCCGAATCTGGCGCGCCGCGAGTCTCCGCAAATGGCCGCAAGTTTTTGGAAACCTGCGCAAGCGGCTTTTACTCGGATGGAGTCGCGCCATGATCGCCCTCTTCCATCGCCTGCTGGCCGCCCACCGCCACTACCAGGCGCAGCACCAGCACAGCATGAACAAGATGCGCCTGGCCGGCGTGCGCCGCGAACTGGCCGGCCTCGAAGAAATGCGCAAGGAATTGATCACTGCACAGATCGAAGCGCTGATCGACCTGGACGCATCCGCCGCGCGCGTGCAGCGCCTGGGCCGCGCCCGCCGGGAGGCGCAGTGGACGTCGTCAGCCAAGCCGTGATCGACGTGGCCAGCCAGGCCCTGCGCAACTGGCATGCCGGCCACGCCATCGTCTACGCCGTCCGCCTGGCGCTGTTGAAGGCAGAAATCATAAAACTCACAAGGAAAAAGTCATGAATGCAGCAACCCAAGAGGGTCAAACGGCCCTGCAAACAGCGCAGTACGGTCAGGGTGACCTGTCCGTCGCAAGCACCAGCAGCGCCTCCCTGATCCTTGATGTTGCGAGCATGGACAGCATCATGCGCCTGGCCGACATCATGGCCAAGGGCCGCTCAACCATCCCGGATCACCTCAAGGGAAGTTCGGCCGACTGCGCTGCTGTCGTCATGCAGGCCATGCAGTGGAAGATGAATCCCTTCGCAGTGGCGCAAAAGACGCACCTGGTGAACGGCACGCTCGGATACGAAGGGCAGTTGGTGAACGCGGCCATCCAGTCCAGCGGCGTCACCCGCGACCGGTTCAATTACGAATGGTTCGGGACGTGGGAAAAAATCATTGGCAAAACGCGCGTCTGCGAGGCGGCTGCCAAGGGCAAGCCAGGCGATAAAGACTACAAAAAAGCTTATCAATACCGCGTTCCGGATTATCCCATGCAAGACGAAGAAGGCTGCGGCGTGCGCATTTGGGCGACGCTGCGCGGCGAAAGCGAGCCGCGCTATCTCGAACTGCTGCTGGTCCAGGCCACCGTGCGCAATTCGCCGCTCTGGGCGACCGACCCGCGCCAGCAATTGGCCTACCTCGCTGTGAAGCGCTGGAGCCGGCTGTACGCCCCTGACGTGATCTTGGGCGTCTATACGCCCGACGAGCTTGAAGAAACGAACCGCGAAATGCGCGACATCACGCCGGCAGCGCCAGCTGCAGATGACCGCACCATCGATCAGCTACCGGAATGCACTGACGAACTGTTCAAGCAAAAAACGCCGGAATGGCGCCAGACCATCCACAGCAAGAAGAAAACGCCGGCGCAGCTGATTGCCATGCTCAGCACCCGGGCGACCTTCACCGAGGCGCAAAAAATGACAATCGACAGCTGGGCGCACGAAAACGACTAATCGCCACAACCAACAATAAAACCACCGAGGACACATCATGCAACGCGAAAACACACTCACCCGCGAAATCCACAACCTGCTCCAGGGCAGCGACGACTGGCACGCTTTCCGCTTCGACCACCACGGCGCCAGCGAGGCGGCCGCGATGCTCGGCCTGTCAAAAAAAGTCACCCGCAGCGAACTGGTGCGCATGAAGGCCACCGGCTTGGCCAAGGAATTTAGCGACTGGGTGCAGGAAAACATCCTGGACTATGGCCACGAGGTCGAAGCGCTGGCACGCCCGTTCGCCGAACGCATCATCGGCGACGAACTCTATCCAGCCACCCTGTCGCTGGGCCGCGAAAGCGCCTCGTGCGACGGCCTGAACATGGCCGAGACCATCGGCTTTGAGCATAAGCAATGGAATACCGAGCTGGCGGCATCGGTTCGCGCCAACGTGCTGCCAGAAGAGCACCAGCCGCAGGTCCAACAGCAGCTGATGGTGACCGGCGCCGAGAAGTGGCTGTTCATGACGTCCGACGGCACCGATGAAAACATGGTCTGGATGTGGGTGTATCCGGACACCGCCTGGTTCGCGCGTATCGTCGCCGGCTGGGAGCAGTTCGATATCGACGTCGCCAATTACACACAGGTGGACATTGCCGAGAAGCCAGCGGCCGAGCCTATCGCCGCCCTGCCCGCCCTGGTCGTCCAGACCGAAGGTAAAGTCGTCAGCAGCAACTTGGTGGCGTACAAGGCCGCCGCCGAAAAGTTCATTGCCAAAATCAACACCAAACTGGAAACCGACGAAGACTTCGCCAATGCCGAAAACACCGTCAAGTATTGCGGCGAGGCTGAAGATAAGCTGGAACTGGCCAAGGCTGCTGCCCTGGCACAGACCGCGACCATTGACGAAGTAATGCGCACGGTCGACCACATCAAAGCGCAGTTCCGCGCCAAACGCCTGGAGCTGGAAAAGCTGGTCAAGACCCGCAAGGAACAGATCAAAGAAACCATCCTGAACGAAGGCCGGCACGCCTTCACCGCCCACATCGCCGCGCTCGAAACCGAAATCACGCCGCTGCGCCTGCAGCAGCCCCAGCCGGATTTTGCAGGCGCCATGAAAAACAAGCGCACCTTGGGCAGCCTGCGCGATGCCGTCAGCACCACGCTGGCCAATGCCAAGATCGCCGCCAACACACAAGCCGCCGACTACCGCGCCAAGCAGGCCTGGTGCCGCGAACACGCCGCTACCTACGGTTTCCTGTTCATGGACATGGCCAACATCATCGGCAAGCCCATGGAAGACTTCCAGCTCGTCATCACCACCCGCATCGCGGACCACAAGCGCGCGGAGGAAGCGAAGGCCGAAGCCGAGCGGGCACGGATCCGGGAAGAGGAGCGCGTCAAGGCAGAAAAGGCAGCCGCCGAGACGATCCGGCTGGCCCAGGTCGAATCGGACCGCCTGGCAGCTGAGGCAGCGCAGGTCGAGCGCGAACGCGCGGCAGCCGACACGCAGCGCCGGCTGGCAGAGCAAGCCTCGCTGATCGCTGCCGAGCGCGCCGCCGAGCCGGTCGCCCAAGTTGCAGCGTCCAAACCTACCGCCCCTATTGTCGCCCGCCGCGCGCCGGCCGCCGCCGCACCTGTCCCAGCCCCGAGCCGCCCAGCGCCAGCACCTGACCTGCTCGACGCCGCTGCCGATGACCTCTACCCATCCGACAGCGACATCCTCGATGTGATGTTCGAGCAGTTCGGCCTGACGGCAGCCGAGGCCATCGAACGCCTGGCCAAGTTCGACTTTGCCGCTGAGTACGCTGCCCTGAACACCAAAGCAGCATAAACACCACCTCGCCCACCACCAGGAGAAACCAATGAATACAGCAGTCGCAGCACCACAAATCACCCTGCAAGCCATTCAATCCTCGCAGATTGCCGCCATCGGCCACTGCCCGGCGACCGAGACCCTGGCCGTGCAGTTCTTCCGCAAGGGCGCGCCGGCGGACGTGTACCACTACGCCAACGTCACGGCAACCGACTATGCCGCCTTCGCCGGCGCCGAATCCATCGGCAAGCACTTTTACGCGCACATCAAGCCGCATACCGACAAGCACCCGTACACGAACAAGGGCACGCCGGCCGTCGAGCTGGCGCCGGTCAAGCTGAGCAAGGAACTGCTGGCCGGCCTGCTGACGGGCCGCGAATACGGCCGCGAAATGGTCAAGGAAGAAGAGCAGCAGGCCAAGGCCGCCGGCCTGATCGTGATCTTTGGCGCCAGCGACGACCTGATGGAGTTCCGTGGCTTCGTGAACGACGAGCGCGAAGCCCCGACCATCGCGCTGATCGACGCCAAGGGCTTGCTGCCGTTCCGCGAGGATATCCAGCACGACGACGATGCACTCAAGGATTATTTCGCCCGGGCGCCGCAGGTGCGCGCCGTGGATGCCCTGTGGGCCAAGGAAGACGGCTACAGCTGGACTTACCGCACCGACGTGCCGCACGCCACGTTCGAAATCGTAGAAGACGGCGAGCCGTATTGCCGCGGCATCGTGATCGACGCGGCTGACCTGGCGCCAGCGGTGTGATGGCCCGGCACCACGCGGGAGCACCGCCTTGACAGAAATCGTGCTCATGAAAATGGCCAACATCCTCGTGCCGCACGACGAGGCGGCGGCCGATTTCATCCAGAAGATGAAGGCCGGCGCGCTGATGCACGCCGACTTCAAGAAGGTGCGGAACTACCAGTTTCACAAAAAATACTTCGCCCTGGTGACTTTCGCCTTTGATCAGTGGGAACCCCGCGGCGGCCTGACCTACCAGGGCCAGCCAGTGGCGAAGAACAAGGAGCGCTTCCGGAAAGACATAGCGATCCTGGCCGGCTTCTTCGAATCGACGGTGAACCTCAAGGGCGAAGTACGTCTGGAGGCGAAAAGCATTTCGTTTTCGCAGATGGACGAGATCGAGTTCGAGGCGCTGTATAGCGCGACCATCGACGTGATCTTGTCCCGGATTTTGACCAAATACACCAGGCAGGACCTGGAAAACGTAATTAACCAGCTGCTGGCATTCACATGAAAGCCAGCAGCAGCAACGGAGAAGATCATGGATCAGTTGAAAGAGGCGGTAGCGGCAGCGTTTGACAAGGTGGTCGCATCCGGCGCCATCGAGGAAGCAATTCATAAGCAAATCGGCGCGGCCGTCACCGCCGGCATCAACGAGCACCTGCGTGATTACAGCGACTTCGGCAAAGCGCTCAAGGCCAAGATTGGCACCCTGATCGAAATCGACCTGGACACAATCGACCTGCCGTCATATCGCCAACTGGTAGGCGACATTATTAAGAAACGCGTCGGCGCTGTCATGTCCACGGAATTCACCGAGAAACTGGACAAGGATATTGCCGAACTGCTGGAGCCGGTGCCGGACTCCATCACGCTGCAAGCGCTGCTGGATGAGTTCATCGAAAGCAAGAAAGACGCGTGGAACGCGCATGAGCTGCGCGGCGAGAAATTCACACTGAACATCAACCGCAGCGAAAACTGTGATGACTACCTGGATGTTTCAATCGATGAAGACCCAAACCAAAGGCGGCACTCGTCCTGCGCCATCCACCTGCGCATCCGGGGAGACGGTGAGGTGTGGGCGCTCAGCCTCGGTGGCACCGACATCAAGAACAAGATTTTCGTCGGACCGCTCTTCAATTTCGAAAAGCGCCTGTTCCAGATGTACACGGCCAAGACCCGCCTGATCATCGACGCAAACGCGGAAGCCGAAGACTTCGACACTACATTCCCTTACAACGATTAAGCGAGCAGCCGCCATGTTTTTCAAGAATTTGCAGATTTACCGCTTGCCCGCCGCTTGGGCCATGACGGCCGCCCTGCTCGAGCAGGCGCTGGCGCCGCACCAGTTCACGCCGGCCACCAGCATGGACCTGGTACGCCAGGGCTGGGCCGCACCTCGCGGCGCCGGCGCGCCGCTGGTGCACGCCGTGAGCGGCCAGTTCCTGCTGCAACTTAAAACCGAGAAGAAGCTGCTGCCATCGACAGTGATCAACCAGGTGGCCGCCGCCCGCGCACTGGAAATGGAAGAAGCCCAAGGCTTCGCGCCCGGCAAGAAAGCCATGAAGGAACTGAAAGAGCGCGTCACCGACGAGCTGCTACCGCGCGCGTTCGCCATTCTCAGCACCACGGCCGTGTGGATCGACTCGGTCAACGGCTGGCTGGTGGTGGACGCGGCCAGCCCGGCCAAGGCCGATGAAGTGATCAAGCTGCTGCTCAAATCCGTCGACAAGCTGCCGCTGGAAAGCCTGCGCGTGCAGCGCTCGCCGGTCGGTGCCATGACGGAATGGCTGCAAACGGGCGATGATCCGGCTGGCTTCACGGTCGACCAGGACGCGATCATGCGCGCCACAGGCGAAAGCAAGGCCCAGGTGGCATACAAGCGCCACACACTGGAAGCGGACGATATCCGTCGCCACATCGCCGCCGGCAAGCAGTGCACCCGCCTGGCCATGACCTGGAGCGACAAGATCAGCTTCGTGCTGGACGAGAGCCTGGCCATCAAGTCAGTCAAGCCGCTGGAAATTATCAAAGAAAGTACCACGCGCAACGACGACGAGCGCTTCGACAGCGATTTCGCCCTGATGGCGGGCGAGCTGGCCAAGATGCTGGCCGACTTGGTCGAGGCGCTGGGTGGCGAGGCCGACGTGGAGACGCAGGCGTCGGGCCCGGCTGCTGCCGGCCAGCAGAAGACCGAGCGCGCCGTGAACTTGACTGCCGATCTGTACAAGCTGCGCAACCGTTATCGCGATGTGCTCAACGAGCTGTATGAAAGCACCGTGCAGCCGGCCGTTGCCCGCGTGCGCGAGCAAATGGAGCAAACCGCCGAAGGCGCGATTAAATCGGCGCTGACGCTGGCCAAGGAACTTCCTGGCGGCTCACAATCCGCCGACCTGTTCCTGGTAGCCGCCGCTGAGATCATGGAACCGAGCCCACGGGCGGCAGCGGGCGATGCCCCTGTCCGCCAGCAGCGTCCGGCGCTGCAGCTGAATGGCGAAGCAGCAGCCGTGCCGCCTGGCGACGGCAGCGCGACCGATCCGCTGTACGACCAGGCCGTCGAGGTCGTGCGCACGCACCAGCGCGCGTCGATCTCGCTAGTGCAGCGCCACCTGCGGATCGGCTACAACCGGGTCGCTCGGCTGCTGGAGACAATGGAAGGTGCCTGCGTGGTCAGCGCGCAAGCGTCGAACGGCGCACGCGAGGTGCTGGCGGAAAGTGACGTGAAATGATCTCACTCTGGCTCCACCGACAGCTTGGGCCTAACCGCAGCGCTGATTTCGCTCATTGCTGCAGTCATATGAGTATTGGCTCTGCTGATAATTACGTGAAGCTTGAGCAAGCGGAACTCATGCTGCATGATATCTGGTTCAGGATTGAAGGTATCCAAGATTCCTTGAGTCGCCACACCGACGGCAAAGATGTCAGCGTTGACCCTTGCAATATTCTCAGCGCAGTCGCTTCCCAAGCCAGACAGTTTCAAAATATCTTCGGAGGAAAGCTTGTGGCAGCTTTTGCTCCAAGCCACAAGCTCTCGGAGAGCACCCTCTGTAATACTGCCGCCGCCAACTGTAATGACAAAATATTCATTGAATCGTTGAATTTCGTCGGAAAGTTTCCTCAGAAGGGTCCAGTGTTCGGCTGCAGCCAATATAGCAACGATGCGCTCTTTTCTATGGCGCTCCCGCTCGCCTTTGCCAGCAAGCCAGATAGCAGCCCATATGGAGACGACTGCCCCAATTGCCTGCATCCACCCGGCAGCCTCGCCCGAACCAAAACCTTTACATTCAACTGCGCGCGCAAAGCCACAAAGCAAAGTTGCCAAGAGGAGCAAAGCAGTGAGCCAACCATACCAATTTTGTCTAGTAATTTTTATCATGGAGCAATATTAGCATGAGCAAAGAGCGCCCTATTCTCATGAACGGCGCCATGGTGCGCGCCGTACTCGACGGCAGCAAGACGCAGACGCGGCGAGTCATGAAGCCGCAGCCAGTGCCGATTCCTGGGGAGCCTGGCAAGCACTGGTGGCCTTCGAATGCAGCGCAGTCGATGATGCGCGTCGAGGATAGCTTCCAGAAGCATCCTGGCATTTTCGATGATGCTTGCCCGCACGGCGTGCCAGGAGATCGTATCTGGGTGCGCGAGACATTCGCCATTGACGATGACGGCTACTTCGAATCGGCCGTGTATCGCGCGGACCAGGTGGCGCTGCCCGTACTGCCGGCCACGCGCAAGCCGAACAAATGGCGGCCATCGATACACATGCCGCGCTGGGCCAGCCGGATCCAGCTGGAAATCGTGTCGGTGCGCGTCGAGCGCCTGCAGGATATCAGTGATGCCGACATAGTTGCCGAGGGCATTGATATGGAAGCACTGGCGGAATCGCAGGATCGCTACGACATCGTGTGCAAAGGGTCTGGCGCCAGCGGTCGCGCAACCGAGCGCACGGTCTGGCGCGATCTGTGGGAATCGACCGGCGGAGACTGGGATGCGAACCCGTGGTGCTGGGCCATCACCTTCAAGCGAGTGACGCCATGAACCCGCGCATCTATAAGAAGCAGGCAAAGCGCGCCGTCCAGCTGCTGCGCAGCCATGGCGATACGACGAAATATGCCCCATCGGGCGAGCAAGGCCTGGCTGACGAGCCATTCTCGTGGAAGCGCTCCAAGTGGCTGCGCCAGCACCGCCCCGCCGAATACGGCCTCTGGCAGCGCATTGGCGGCATTCCAGAGGTTGCTTGGCAAGACTTCGATGGCGAGTGGGATGGCCATGATTCACGCATCGGCTGGGAGCGCCATTACGATCACGCCCGTTTGCCAGGGGATTACTGGGAAGGGCCGGAATGGGAGTGCGGCGGCAAGCCGTGGCCGCGCATGACCACCAGCGATCGCATGGGCATGTGGCGCTACGGCCAGATTGCGCCAGGCTGGCGGTGGCGCGGTGGGCGAGCCGTAAAGGTGAAGCCATGACCGACAACGACGAAGTGCCGAACAGCGAACGCAGCCACGGCGCCGCGCGCGTGGCGGCGGCCCTGATCCTAATTTACGTGGCGGCGACCATTGCGGGCGTCTTGGCCGCGACAACCTGAAAGGCGGATATGAAAAAGATAATTGAAGCAGCACCAGTCATACGCGATGCTCAAGGCTGGTATGAGCATCCTGATCTGCCACCCTTTGACGAAGGCGATGCCGCCAAATTCAAGGAATGGATAGACGTCCAGGGGCTGGAGGTTCAACGCGTCTGGATGGACGGCGACGCACCCGACTTGGCAGAGCGTTACCTGGAAGGTGATGGCGATCCGAGCGCATTAGTCGACTGGCAGCCCACGGCGCCAGGCCCAGGCTGGTTCCTGCTCGCGCTGTACGACGAAGAGAACGATGGCCCAGTGGCATGGTTCGCGCGCCGCGCGTCGGCGGCGCAATGAGCAGCCGCACCCCAGCGCCCGCGCCGGAAACTCCGGCCGAGGCCGCCTACAAGTTGGACCGCGCCGTGCTGCGCGCGATCCACACCTGCCAGCCCGTGCTGTTCGACGGCAAGCAGCACCACTTGCGCGCCATGGGTGCCCAGGTGCTGGGCGGCGGCGTGTCGTCCGTGATTTACCTGATGGGCGACGCGACGCCGCGCCAGCCCAACGAAATAACTTTTTTGGAGCATGCAGAATGATCAACAACGAGCAACGCAATCCGCCTGTCCGTGCAACGCCCATCGATTCATTCCAGGGCCGCGTACAGCCTTGGATGATGGCGTGCTTCGGCGCCGAAATTTCGGCCGATGGCGCCGAGCGCAATCACCGCTTCCTGGAAGAATCGCTGGAACTGGTGCAAGCGTGCGGCTGTACGGCCAGCGAGGCGCACCAGCTGGTCGATTACGTTTTCGGCCGCCCGGTCGGCGAGCGAGCGCAGGAAGTCGGCGGCGTCACGGTCACCCTGGCCGCGCTGTGCCTTGCCCAGGGCTTGGACATGCACGCCGCCGGCGAGACGGAGCTGGCCAGGGTCTGGACGCAGGTCGAGGCGATCCGCGCCAAGCAGGCGGCCAAGCCGAAGCATTCGCCGCTGCCAGCTGCTGCGCCTCAGCCGATCATCGGGCGGCTGATGGATCAAATCTCGGCGCTGCCTGTCCTGTGGGGTTTAAATGAGCCGGGCGCGCTGCTGCGCAACAGCGACGTGTTCCGCGTGCTGGTCGCTGCTGGCCGCGAGCAAGCCGCCCTGGAACACGCTGCTGACGTGGCGGCCGGGAGCGCACCATGAACATGAGCGATGTTGAAATGCGCCACATCGCCGAAATTGTGGCGGCGCTGGGCAAGGCTGGCGGCAAGCGTACTGCCAACACGGCCGGCGAACTGAACAGGCAACAGATCTGCGCTGCGCTCGGCGTCAGCGAATCTACGATCCGCCGCCTCGAGCAGGCAGGATTGCCATATACACCGGTCGGCGCGCGCTCCAAGCGCTACGACCTTGAAGAATGCAAGAACTGGTTAAAGGAGAACAACCAATGTCCATCTGGGACGACAAAAAAGGCAGGAAGCACGTCGGCATCATGGTCGATGGCAAAAGAATTCACAGAAAGCTGCCGGAAGGCGCAACTACGAGTGATGCCAAGTTAGCTGAGGCAGAGCTGCGCGCAGCGGTTGCGCGAGCTCCGAAAAGCCAGCAGGTGCACATTCCCGGCGACCCGCCCATGGCCTTCATCCTCGCACTCTACGTCGAGCACGCCGCCAGTTTGCGTAGTAGCGACACGTCGAAGCATCATGCGAAACGGCTTGGACCTTGGGCGGAGCGCTACAAAGCAAGCCAGGCCCAGGAGTTTGCCGATCATGTCATCCGTGACATGAGCAAGCTCATACCAAATAAGAAATCCGGCAAACTGGAGCCTGCCTATGCGCCAGCAACGGTGAACCGGTCATTGGCCTGTGCAAAAAAAGGATTGCAGCTGGCATGGCGCCAGCGCCTCATTCCTGAAAACTATGGCTTGCGGATCGATAACGTGGCAGTCAATAACAAACGCGAGGTGTTTCTCACGGTTGAGCAAGTAAGGAAGATCGCATCCTTCTGCACGCCGATTGCGCAGGCCGCGATATGGGCAGCACTGCTGACTGGGGCGCGCCGCGGTGAACTGTTCCAGATTCAGCGTGAGCATATTGGAAAAGATTCGATCACCTTCCCCGCCAGCAATACTAAAACACTTCGCATGCGCGTGGTGCCGATCATCCCGGCCTTGCGGCCATGGCTGAAATATTTTCCATTGGAAATGACGTTGTACGGCGTGCAATCGTCCTGGCGCCGCGCGCGCGTGAAGGCTGGCATGCCTCATGTGAATTTCCATGACCTGCGCCATTCTTGCGCAAGCATCATGCTGGGCCTGGGCGTGGACCTGTACACCATCAGCAAAATTCTCGGCCATGCCAATGTGCAAACAACCCAGCGCTACGCACACTTGCAGGTTGATGCTCAGCGCCTGGCGCTGGATAAGTTATCGGCACTGGTGGTGGCGAAGTAAATTACACCCAAAATTTACACCCAATAAAAAAGCCGACCACATAAATGTGTCGGCTTTAATATAAGTACTTGATTGTATTGCGTATTCTTGGTGGGAAGTGCAAGTTTCGAACTTGCGACCCCTGCAGTGTGAATGCAGTGCTCTACCCCTGAGCTAACCTCCCGAAGCGAGGCGAATTATCGCATAGGTGTTGCGGCATCTGCAAGGGCTGGCGACAGGAAATTTAGCATGCCCCGCTTTTTTTCTCAGGCGGCCGCTGGTGGCGCGGTGACGACACTCCAGATGCACTGGCCTTTGGCAGCCTTGTCGAGGCCGGCGATGGTGGCTTCGTGGGCGGCGAGCTCGTCGGCCGTGGCAGTCTGGAAGATGACGTCGGCGAGCGGCACGATTTCCAGGGCGGCGCCGTCGGCGGCCACTTCCACTTCTTCTTCCATGCTCAGGCTGTTTTGACCGCGCGTCATGGCCAGGTAGACGTCGGCCAGCAATTCCGAGTCGAGCAGCGCGCCGTGCAGCTTGCGGTGGGCGTTCGAGACGCCGTAGCGGTCGCACAGGGCGTCGAGCGAATTGCGCTTGCCCGGATGCATTTCCTTCGCCTGCACCAGGGTGTCGATCACGCCATGCACTTGCTCATGCACGGGCGGCAGGTTCAGGCGCTTGAATTCAGCGTTGAGGAAGCCGATATCGAACGGGGCGTTGTGGATGATCAATTCGGCGCCGGCGATAAACGTGCGGAATTCTTCCGCGATTTCCGCGAATTTCGGCTTGTCGCTGAGGAATTCCGTCGTCAAACCGTGGACGGCCAGCGCGCCCTCTTCCGAATCGCGCTCGGGATTGATGTAATGGTGAAAATTATTCCCCGTCAACATGCGGTTGTTCAATTCGACCGCCCCGATCTCCAGGATGCGGTCGCCCGTGCGCGGGTTCAGGCCGGTGGTTTCAGTATCGAGAACAATTTGACGCATGGCGGATTCATTCGTAAAAGCAAAAAGCGAAGGGCACAGTATAGCAAACCTGTACCCTGCGATGACTACTGGCAACCTTGGGTATTCTTACGCGCGCACGGTTTCCACGCCCAGGTTGGCTAGCTCATCGGCCCGCTCGTTACCCGGATGGCCATTGTGGCCGCGCACCCAGCGCCATTCCACTTCATGGACGGCCTGGGCTGTGTCGAGGGCCTGCCACAGGTCGACATTTTTTACGGGCGCCTTGGCCGCCGTTTTCCAGCCGCGTGCCTTCCAGCCGTGGATCCATTCGCTGATGCCCTTTTGCACGTACTGGCTATCGGTATACAACACCACCTGGCAAGGCCGTTTGAGCGCCGTCAAGGCTTCGATCACGGCCTTCAATTCCATGCGGTTATTCGTCGTATTGAGTTCCCCGCCGTAAATTTCTTTCTTGGCACCATCGGCCACCATCAGTGCGCCCCAGCCGCCCGTGCCGGGATTGCCCTTGCATGCGCCATCGGCGTAAATCTCAACCTTATCCATCTTGCTGTTCCCGCCTTTTATTCGTGACCGGTGCGCCTGCGGGCGCCGTCGCCGGTTTCTTGGTCCACGCCGGACCGATCAAACGCATCCCTTTGACACGCTTGATCGCCTGCACTATATACACTGCGCCCAGATATGGCCACCAGCGCGCACCGGCCTTGTCCATGAAGGCGTTGCGGCGCAGCCATTTTTCTGTCCTGCAGGCAGGTGCGTAGCAGCCGAAGTGGCTTTCGCTGACGCCCATGTTCAGCAATTTTAACCAGTCTTTCATGCGCGGCATAGAGATCAGCTCGCCTGCCCGCGGCAGGTAATGGCGCCCCGTGACTCTTCCGAGGCCCTGGCGCATGCCCCACAGGCTGGCCGGATTGAAGCCGCAGACGATCACGCGCCCCTCGGGAATCAGCACGCGCTCGACTTCGCGCAAGACCTGGTGCGGCTCGGCGGCAAATTCGAGTACGTGCGGCAAGACCACCAGATCCAGGCTTTGCGAATCGAACGGCAACTCGTCGAAGGCCGACACCAGGGTCAAACGGCTCTCTTGCGGCGGGCGCGACGGCAGGCGTGCATCGAGCAGCCATTTGTTCGGCATGCGGCTGGCCGCCAGCGCGTCGAGCTGGGGCAAGCCGATCTGCACGGCGTTAAATCCGAAGATGTCGACGGTCAGACTGTCGAGGCATTGCTGCTCCCAGGCGCGCACATACAGACCGGCTGGGGTCTGCAGCCAGCCGTCAAGCGCTATAATGGATTTTTCGGATGCTACACTGTCCATTCAGTTTTCTCTTTTGCTCATGACACACTCCCCTGAACACGCTTTATCGGTACTTGCCGTGCCCGCCTTTGCCGACAATTATCTGTGGCTGATCCATGACGGCCGCCACGCCGCCGTGGTCGACCCTGGTGATGCGATGGCCATCCTCGATGCGCTGCAAGCACATCAGCTGACCTTGTCCGCCATTTTACTCACGCACCACCACGCCGACCACACGGGTGGCGTACCTGAATTGTTGCAGCATTTCGCCGTGCCCGTCTTCGGCCCGCGCAATGAGGCTATCACAACCATCACGCAAGCGCTTGGCGAAGGCGATGTCGCCTATGTGCCAGAGCTGGGTTTGCAGATGACCGTCATCGACGTGCCCGGCCATACCAAGGGGCATATCGCCTATGTACGCCAGCGCTCGGAGCAAGGCGATGCGCCGTGGCTGTTTTCCGGCGACACCCTGTTTGCCGGCGGCTGCGGCCGCCTGTTCGAAGGCACGCCGGGCCAGATGGCCGACTCGCTGGGCAAGCTGGCCGCCCTGCCCGACGATACCGAGGTATTTTGCGCGCATGAGTACACCTTGTCCAATCTGCGCTTCGCCAACGCCGTCGAACCGGGCAACCTTGCCCTGCAGGAACGCATCGCCATCGACACGGAAAAGCGCCAGCAAGGCTTATCGACCGTGCCGTCGACCATAGCCATGGAAAAGGCCACCAACCCCTTCCTGCGCTACCGCGAACCGGCCATCTTGACCAGCCTGAAGGTGGAAGGCAAACTGGCCAGCGACGCTTCGCCCGTGGAAGCATTTGCCGCACTGCGTATGTGGAAAAACAGCTTTTAAACTTCTGTTTCTAAAAAGAAAAATCCCGGCGATACCATCAGGTATCGCCGGGATTTTTTATCAATCTATTTGATCAGGATCAGATTTCTTCATACAGCGGCAAGGTCAGGAATTCAGCGAACGATTCCGACGTCGACATTTCCTCGAAAATCTGGCCCGCGCGCACATAGGTCGGACCGTTGCCGCCTGGCGCATCGCGCTGCACCTTGGCCAGTTCTTCCGGAATCATGGCGCGCACCATGTCGGCCGTGACCTTGCGGCCGTCTTCCAGCACGCCCTTGCTGGAACGAATCCATTGCCACACTTGCGAGCGGCTGATCTCGGCCGTGGCCGCATCTTCCATCAAGTTATGGATAGGCACGCAACCGTTGCCAGCCAGCCAGCTACCCAGGTAGTGGATGCCCACGTTGATGTTGTAACGCAAGCCCGCTTCCGTGATCGGTGCTTCCGGCTGGAAGTTCAGCAGATCCGACGCTTTCACATCGATGTCGGGACGCTGTTTCTCGATCTGGTTCGGCTTGTCACCGAGCACTTTGGTGAACTCGCCCATGGCCAGCTCGACCAGGCTCGGATGGGCAACCCAGCCGCCGTCGTAGCCGTCGGTGGCGTCGCGCGCCTTGTCGTTGCGCACGCCGCCCATAGCGATGTCGTTCTTTTCAGGATCGTTCTTGATCGGGATCAAGGCTGCCATGCCGCCAATCGCTGGCGCACCGCGTTTGTGGCAGGTTTTCAGCAGCAGCAAGGCGTAGGCGCGCATGAACGGCGCCGTCATGGTGACTTTCGCGCGGTCGGCCAGGCAGAAATCCTTGTCCAGCTTGAATTTCTTGATGCACGAGAAGATGTAATCCCAGCGGCCCGCGTTCAAGCCCGAGCTGTGTTCTTTCAGTTCGTACAGGATTTCATCCATTTCAAACGCTGCCAGGATGGTTTCGATCAGGACAGTCGCCTTGATCGTGCCTTGTGGCAAGCCCAGCTCGTTTTGCGTCATGACGAAGATGTCGTTCCACAAGCGCGCTTCCAGGTGCGATTCCATCTTCGGCAGGTAGAAATACGGGCCGGCGCCACGCGCCAGCTGTTCCTTGGCGTTATGGAACATGAACAGGGCGAAATCGAAAATGCCGCCGGAAATGCGCTTGCCGTCGACCAGCACGTGTTTTTCATCGAGGTGCCAGCCGCGCGGACGCACAACCAAGGTCGCGATCTTGTCGTTCAGCTTGTACGACTTGCCATTTTGCTCCAGCGAAATCGTCTTGCGCACGGCGTCGAACATATTGATCTGGCCCGTCAGCTGATTATCCCAGTTCGGCGTGTTCGAATCTTCGAAGTCCGTCATGTAGCTGTCCGCGCCGGAATTGAAGGCGTTGATGACCATCTTGCGCTCGACGGGACCGGTGATTTCCACGCGGCGGCATTCCAGCGCCTTCGGAATCGGCGCGATCTTCCAGTCGCCATCGCGGATATGCGCGGTTTCTGGCAGGAAATCAGGACGTTCACCCGCGTCGAGGCGCTTGGCGCGTTCCACGCGCACGGCCAGCAACTCCTGGCGGCGCGGCTCGAATGCGCGCGTCAGCTTGGCCACCAGCGCCAGCGCTGCCGGCGTCAAAATCTGTTCGTAGCCGGGCTGGATGTCACCCGTGATTTGCATGCCTTCGGGAAGTGCGATCGTGTTCTGCGTCATGAAGTTCTCCGGTTTTTAATAAATAGTAGCAAAGGGTATCTGGTGATCCAAGTATAAGCTGAATGACTGCGCGGACAAGCGGGACAAAGGCGTAAAAACACTCTGCCGGGCGGCGCGTTTGTTCTATAGTATTGCACTATAAGGCATGGAAACGAGATTAAAAATCACTTCATCTATGCGTTTTTATCACAAGTGACGAGATAGCGAGCACAGCATATGGGCCAGTTCAGACAAATATCGACCTTCGTGGAAGTGGTGGCCAAGGGCAGCCTGTCGGCGGCCGCGCGCGCGGAAGGCATCGCCCCGGCCATGATAGGCAGGCGCCTCGATGCGCTGGAGCAGCGCCTGGGCGTCAAATTACTGCAGCGCACGACGCGCAAGCTGGCCTTGACGAATGAAGGCGCCGCCTTCCTGGAAGATTGCCAGCGCATCCTGGGAGAACTGGAAGAGGCGGAAGCGGCCGTGGCCGAGCGCAGCGTGAAGGCCAGCGGCCATTTGCTCATTTCCGCACCGGCCGGCTTCGGGCGCCAGCACGTGGCGCCATTGATCCCCTCGTTTGTCGCCGAGCACCGCGACGTGACGGTGTCGCTGAACCTGAACGACCGCCTCGTCGACCTGATCGGCGAAGGCATCGACGTGGCCATCCGCATCGCCAGCCTGTCCGATTCCTCGCTCGTGAGCACGAAACTGTCCGACAACCAGCGCGTGCTGGTCGGCTCGCCCGCCTATCTGAAACGGGCGGGCACGCCGCGCATCCCGGCCGACCTGGCGAAACATAATTGCCTGGCGATCAGCAGCGAAGGCAGCCAGCGCGGCTGGACCTTCCGCGAAAACGGCAAGAATGTCATTTTGAAGGTAGCTGGCAATATGGTGTGCAACGACGGCGAAGTGCTGCACGACTGGGCCTTGGCAGGCAAGGGTCTGGCGTGGCGCTCGATGTGGGAGGTGGGCGCGGAAATCGCCTCGGGCCAGCTGGTGACGGTGCTGGACCAGTTCGCGGCCCCGGGCAACGATATTTATGCCGTGTTTGCCCAGCGCCGCCACTTGCCACTGCGCATACGGGCGTTTGTGGATTTTTTACGGCATTCATATGCCCAGCCCGACTACTGGCATGAAAGAGCAATCTAAATAGCGCCCAAGCCTAGACGTGGGTGCGCAGATCGGCGTAGGTCGGATTAGCGTAGCGTAATCCGACACCAGCCCATACACCTTCCCAATACCACCATTGTCGGCTTACGCGCAAGCGCTAAGCCGACCTACGCGGCGACGCAAGCACGCCAAAAGAACGCACAGCCGACGCAAAATCGATGCCTCACGAAAATTCAGGCGAAAAAAAATCCTCGGAGACCGAGGATTTCTTTATTTCGTTTGATCCAGCGTATTAGATTGGCTGAATGTTCGAAGCTTGCTTGCCTTTAGGGCCAGCGGTCACTTCAAAAGAAACGCGTTGGTTCTCTTGCAGGGACTTGAAGCCGTTCGACTGGATAGCCGAGAAGTGAGCGAACAGATCTTCGCCGCCTTCGTCAGGGGTAATAAAGCCGAAGCCCTTCGAATCATTGAACCATTTTACGATGCCAGTTGCCATTACAATTTCCTATTTCAGTTAAGTTGGGCTTGCGCCCGTTATATCGTTTGAAGCAAGAAAGAAATGACAGACAAACTGCACTACTACCTCGAATCCAACGATGCCCAATTATACCAACAAAACTGAGAAAAACCATTCTTTCGCAAAATAAACTTGCGAACACTACTTTAATAGCCAAATCCCCGTCTTGCGGCGCCCCGTACCAGCGGCATGGAGACACTATATCCTAATCTGCGACGCCAATGCTTTGCGTTGCATCAAATGAATCATTGCAACCACATCTCTATGGTGTTGTCACTTACACGCTGAAATGGGTGGCGCCCGCATCGCGCGCGGCCCAGTGCAGCAACGCCGCCACCTGCCCCCGCACGGCGGGCCATTCCGCCACCGCCTGGGCAGGCGTGTTGAGCATCGCGCGCACCTGCTGTTCAATGCGCCGGCATTCCTGGCCCAGCGCGGCAAAGCCAAAGGTGGCCGCCGAGCCGGCGACCGCGTGCAGCGCACGGTGCAACTCCGTCAACGGCTCCAGGCGGGGGCCTTCGCTGTCGCAGCGGCCGCTGGCCTGCGTGATCGCTTGCATCAGGGCCGGCACGCCAGCCGCATATTTTTCGTTCAGGGCGCGCAAACGCGCGCGAAAATCCGGGTCGATCAAGGTTGCCATCGTAATACTCGCGGATTGGCTTACTTGGTGCCAAAGATGCGGTCGCCGGCGTCGCCCAGGCCCGGCACGATGTAAGCGTGGTCATCCAGGTGCGAATCGAGCGAAGCGCAATACATCTTGACCTTCGGATGCGCGTTCTGGAACACGGTCACGCCTTCCGGCGCGGCTACCAGCGCCAGGAAGATGATCTGCTCGTCCGTCACGCCCCGCTTCTTCAGCACGTCGACGGCGTACACGGCCGAATTGCCGGTCGCTACCATCGGGTCGCACAGGATGAAGGTACGCTCGTTCAAGTCCGGCAGGCGCACCAGGTATTCCACCGGCATGTGGGTGGTGGGATCGCGGTACACGCCGATGTGGCCCACGCGGGCCGATGGCACCAGGTTCAGCAAGCCATCGCTCATGCCGATGCCGGCGCGCAGGATGGGCACGATGGCCAGTTTCTTACCAGCAATGACGGGCGCATCGATGGTCACCAGTGGGGTCTTGATTTCGCGCGTGGTCAGCGGCAAGTCGCGCGTGATTTCATAGCCCATCAGCAAAGTGATTTCTTTGAGCAGTTCACGGAAGGTGCGCGTCGACGTGTCGTGCTCGCGCATGTGGCTCAGTTTGTGCTGGATCAAAGGGTGATCTGTAATGAACAAATTCGGGAAGCGTGGATCTTGTTTCATATTGTTGTTCTTTCTTTGCTCTCTGGCGCGGCGACAAGCATGGCCGCAGGCGCGCTGTGTGTCGATAAAATGAAGGATTGCCACATTATCCCAGCCCACAGCCCGCCTGTGGCTGGAATTTTCGAAATAATCGGATTTATCGGGGTCAGTACTCGCGCAGCGCGCGCGCCAGGATGGCCGCACAATCGGTGCCCGCCGGCAAGCGGCCATACGCGCCGCCCGGCGCTTGCACCAGCCGCGACTGCAGGAAGGCTTGCGCGACAAAGGGCGGCGCATGGCGCAGCAGCAAGGCGGCCTGCACGGCCAGCACGATGCGCTCAGATAATTGCCTGGCGCCAAATTCATCCGTTTGCGGCCCGTCCAAGTCGGCCAGCAGGCGCGTCCGGTACTCGGCAAAGGCAGCGTCGGCATCGCCGGCCAGCGCCAGCTCGGCCGCCAGGGCGTCGCGCGCGGCCGGCGACTTGCCGAAGGCCCGCAAGACGTCGAGGCACATGACGTTGCCCGAACCTTCCCAGATCGAGTTGACGGGCAGCTCGCGGTACAGGCGCGCCAGCGGCGCGTCTTCCACATAGCCGGTGCCGCCCAGCACCTCCATGGCTTCCGCGCCGAAGCCGGGACCGCGCTTGCAAATCCAGTACTTGCCGGCCGGCGTGAGCACGCGCGCCAGCATCGCTTGCCCTGCATCGTCCTTTTCATCGAAACAGCGGGCCAGGCGCAGGGCAAATGCCGTGGCGGCTTCCGATTCGAGCGCCAGGTCGGCCAGCACGTTTTGCATCAATGGCTGCCCGGCCAGCGGCTTGCCGAACACGGCCCGCTGGCGCGCATGGTGCAGCGCCTGCGTCAGGGCGGCGCGCATGATGCCGGTGCTGCCCAGCACGCAATCGAGGCGCGTATGGCTGGCCATTTCCAGGATGGTGGGAATGCCCCGCCCCGGCTGCCCCACGAGCCAGCCGTATGCATTGGTAAATTCCACTTCCGATGAGGCATTCGAGCGGTTGCCCAGCTTATCCTTCAGGCGCTGCACGCGGATGGCATTGCGGCTGCCGTCGGGCAGGTAGCGGGGCAAAAAGAAACAGGACAATCCCCCCTCTTCCGCCTGCGCCAGGATCAGATGGGCGTCGCACTGCGGCGCCGAAAAAAACCATTTGTGGCCAACGATGCGCCAGGCGCCGCCAGCCTCGTCGCCGAACAGGGCCCGCGCCTCGTCCGGCGGCACGGGCACGGCGCACGTAGTATTGCTGCGCACATCCGAGCCGCCCTGCTTTTCCGTCATGCCCATGCCGACCAGGGCGCCGCGTTTCTGTTCCACGGGCAGGGAGCGGGGATCGTAGTCGCGCGAGAGGATTTTCGGCAGCCAGCGCGCAGCGATCTGCGGCAGATCAAGGGCCTGGCGCAAGGCCGGCACCGAGGCATACGTCATCGTCACGGGACACTGCGTGCCGTTTTCCACCTGCCCCACTAATAGATAGGCGGCCGCGCGCGCCACCTGGGCACCGGGGCCCGGCGACGCCCAGGGCGCAGCGTGTGCGCCGGCGCCCACGAGGATGGCCATCAGCTCATGCCAGGCCGGATGGAACAGCACCTCGTCGATGCGGCGCCCGGCCCGGTCAAACTGCTGCAGCTCGGGCGTGTGGATATTGGCCAGGCGCGCCAGCGCATATGTCTCGGCGCGGCCCAGTTTCTCGCCCAGCGCGTCGAGCTCCTGCCGCGCCGCGCCGCCGCCCTCGCGCAGCAGCGCTTCGGTCAGCGCCGGGTCGCAAGCGAACAGATTGACGTTTTCAAACGGCGTGGCCTGGTTGAAAACTTCATGCGTGTCAAAAGCATTCATGGGAGTCTCCCGCGATTTGTTATCATGGCGCCCTGGCTGTCGCTGGCGCACCGTCAACACCGTCTGCCAGCCAGACTAGCGCAAAGCGCATGGCGGGGCAAGCGCGCCAGTGGAAGCAAGCGCCGATAAATGTTTCCATGGGGAACGAAAATGCCTGCGTGTGTCGCGCAGCGTGATTTTTTTCATGGAAGGCAGGAATATTTACAAAACCTGAAGCAATGTTGCTCTATTTCATGTAATCGAATGCTTTTCAATGATACATTTCGTGTGGATCGCATTCCGATAGTTGCCCTCCGGCCCGCTATGGCGCGCGTCACGCACGATGCACTCTTTCCGTTGGCGCCCTGCCCTGCAGCGTGCGCCGGCACTGATCACAAAAAGGTAAAAGCCCGCACGATGTTTTCCAGTACCCCATCCGCCGCCCACCGCGAGGCACGCCACGAGTTGGACAACCTCATGGAAGAGGCAGGCGACGTCGTGTTCCGGCTCGATACGGACGGCCTGATCCTGTTCGCCAGCAAGCGCGCAGCCACCCTGTTCGGCGCCCCCTCAGGCCTGTCCGGCCACTTGCTGCTGCCGCTGGCCGCCGAAGCATCGCGCGCGGCGCTGCAGGCAGCGCTGGAAGATTCCCTGGAAGAACCGGGCCGCCTGGAAGTGCGCCTGCAAACGCCGGACCAGGAACTCTGGTTCGAGCTGCGCCTGTCTTCTTATATGAATGCAGCGGGCGTGGCCGAATTGCTGGTCGTCGGGCGCGACACCTCGGCCCAGCACAACACGGAAGAACGCTTGCGCCACATGGCCACGCACGACGCGCTGACCGGGCTGCCGAACCGCCTGCTGCTGTCGGACCGCATCCGCATGGTCATTTCCCAGGCGGCGCGTTCGGGCCAGGGGTTTTCCGTGGCCACCATCGGCCTCGATGGTTTTAAAAAGGTCAACGATGGCCTGGGCCACCCGGTCGGCGACGCCGTGCTGCGCCTGGCCGCCGCGCGCCTGCGCAAGACCCTGCGCGACAGCGACACCCTGGCGCGCGTGGGCGGCGATGAATTCGTCGCCGTGTTGCCCGGCAGCGCCACCGATGCGCAAATCAAGCTGGTGACGGGCCGCCTGCTGGCCACCCTGCAGGCGCCGTTCGAAGTCGATGGCCACACGATCTACGTGGGAGCGTCCGTGGGCGTATCGATCTATCCGCTGCACGCAGAAGATGAAGTGCGCCTGGTGGCGCTGGCCGATGCAGCAATGTCGCGCGCCAAGGAAACGGGCAAGGCCCGCTGCCTGGTCTACAGTCCGCGTCTGAATGGCCCGTCGGAACACGATATTTCACTGGAAGCGGCCATGTTCCACGCCGTGCGCGAAGGCGAGTTTCTGCTGTTTTACCAGCCCATCGTCGATGCGCACACGCGGCAGATCCAGGGCTTCGAAACCCTGATGCGCTGGAAGCACCCGACCCTGGGCCTGGTGCCGCCCGTGCGTTTCATCCCGATTGCCGAAGCCAATGGCCTGATCAATCTGCTGGGCGCCTGGGCGCTGAAAGCGGCCTGCGTGCAGCTCAAGCAGTTCCAGGAAGTGGCCAAGCGGCCGCTGTACATCTCCGTCAACATCAGCCCGCGCCAGTTCCGCAACGACAAATTCCTCGACGTGCTCGATGACGCCATCGCCTTTTCGGGACTCTCGGGCGAACACCTGGTGCTGGAAATTACCGAAGGCACCCTGATGATCGACCCCGTGCATGCGGAAACCATCCTCGTCAAGATGACGGAGCGCCGCGCGCGCATCGCCATCGACGATTTCGGCACCGGCTACTCTTCGCTCGCGTATCTGAAGCGCTTCCCCATTTCCGTACTGAAGATCGACCGTACCTTCATCAAGGACTTGCCCGAATCGAGCAAGGACGCGGCCATCTGCAATACCATTCTCGACCTGGCCAAGCATTTGAATTTGTCCGTGGTGGCCGAAGGCGTGGAAACGGAGGCGCAGATGCACTTCATGGAGTCGCGCGGCTGCCAGTATGTGCAAGGCTATTTGACGGGCAAACCGATGCCGGCCCATGCCGCGCTATCGGCCTTGAGTGACAAAACCTATGCGGCGCTGGTGCCCACGCCGTCTGCCAATGAACAGCGCGGAGGGGTGCAATGAATCCAGATCATTTCACGGTGCCGACACAGCTCGGCAAAAACACCCTGGACCTGCTGTGGGCGCGTACGCGCCAGCAGGGCGACATGCCCGGCTTCGCGAAAGCCATCAGCGCCATCCTGGGCGCCATGCGCGGCGAGGATGACCACGAATTCGACATCACGCAAACGGTGCTGTCCGACCCTGTCCTCACGCACAAGGTGCTGCGCCTGGCCAACAGCGGCATGTATTCGGCCTTCGGCCAGCGGGTCAACACGGTCTCGAAGGCCGTGCTGGTGCTGGGCATCGACGCCATCGGCCACCTGGCGCTGGGACTAAAACTGATCGAGGAGCTGTCGCAGGCCTCGCCCGACTCCGTCAGTGCGCACGTGGAAATGGAGAAGGCCGTGCTGGCCGGGATGGTGGCGCAGCAAGTGGCCACCAGCGCCGGCAGCCTGCAGGCGGAGCAAGCCGTCGTCTGCTCCATGCTGCACACCCTGGGCCGCATGATGGTGACGTTCTACATGACGGACTTCTGGGCGCGCATGCAGGCGCATGCGGGTCCCGGCAACGAGGCGGCCGCTGCGCGCGAAATCCTCGGCCTGTCGCTACAGGAAGTGGGCTATGCCACGGCCGCCCACTGGGGTTTGCCGCAGCACCTGATCAACGGCATGCATCCGATGGAGCCGTCGCCCGACAACGCGCCCGTCAGCGGCGCCGACTGGATGGCGGGCCTGTCGACCATGGCGGCGCGCTGCGCCGACTCGCTGTGGCATGACGATGCGGCCGGCGCAGCGCAGGTGCACGCGCTGATCGACGACTATGCAGGCACCTTGGGCATCGCTGCCACGGACCTGGTAGTGGCGGTGGACAAGGCGAAGATGATGGCGGCGGCCGACCTGTCGATCGCCCCGCTGTCGAAACCGGCCGAACGGCGCGCACGCCAGCTGGCCTCGACGCGCATGCGCGCCGAGGGCAACCGCGTGCTGATCGGCGGCCTGGCCGACCTGCGCAGCGCCATCGGCAGCGCCAGCCCGGGCCAGATGGTCTCGATGGCGCTCGAAACGCTGCACCAGGGCTTTGATTTTTCGCGCTCGGTGGCATTCGTGCGCAACCACCGCGATCATTTGTACTCGGCGCGCATCAGCATGGGCGAAGGCATGGCCGACCTGCAGGACCTGATGGTATTTGGCGACGCGTATGAGCCGAACGTCTTCCACGCGGCCCTCAATAGCGATCGCGTGATCTTCATCGACAATGCGCGCGACCCGAAATTTGCCGCCAAGCTGCCGCAATGGTGGAAAGCGACGTTATCGGAAGCGCGCAGCTTCGTCGTGCTGCCCCTGTCGGCCAACGGCCACCCCACGGGCTTTTTATACGGCGACTGGGACGACAGCTTCCCGCCGATTCAATTGAACCAGACGGAATTCAACCTGATCAACGATATCCGGGCCTTGCTGGTGCAGTCGGTGGAGATGCGCCATCAACTGGAGTTGGTGGCGAACAAGGTGGCTTGATAGAAAACGCCAACGATGTTGTCGGATTACGCGGGGCGATGCCCCGCTAATCAGACCTACACATGGCGTGGGTCGTAGGTCGGATTAGGGCCGCAGGCCCGTAATCCGACAACATTCAACTTACTTCAACTTCGGCGTATTCACGCTGACATCGCCGCATTGCGCGCGATGCATCAGGGCGTGGTCGATCAAGACCAGCGCCAGCATGGCTTCGGCGATCGGCGTGGCGCGGATGCCCACGCACGGATCGTGGCGGCCGAAGGTTTCCACCATCACGGGATTGCCCTCTTTATCGATCGAGCGGCGTGGCGTGCGGATCGACGACGTCGGCTTGATGGCGATCGAGACGCTGATATCCTGTCCCGTCGAGATACCACCGAGTACGCCGCCGGCGTTGTTGCCGATAAACCCTTCCGGCGTCAGTTCGTCGCCGTGCTCGGAACCCTTTTGCGCCACCGAATCGAAACCGGCGCCGATTTCCACGCCCTTGACGGCATTGATGCCCATCATGGCGTAGGCGATGTCGGCGTCGAGCTTGTCGTAGATGGGCTGGCCCAGTCCCACCGGCACGTTTTGCGCGATCACGTCGATACGCGCGCCGATGGAATCGCCATCGCGGCGCAATTGATCCATCGCCTCTTCCATGCGCGCGATCAGATCCGCGTCGCCGCTGGCGGCAAAGAAGGGGTTCGCATGCACGTGTTCCCAGGACTGGAACGGCACGGGAATGTCGCCCAGTTGACTCATGCAGCCCTTGAACGTGGTGCCGTACTGCTGCAGCAGCCATTTCTTGGCAATCGCCGCCGCGCCCACCACGGGCGCCGTCAGGCGCGCCGAGGAACGACCGCCGCCGCGCGGGTCGCGCACGCCATATTTATGCCAGTAGGTGTAGTCGGCATGGCCGGGACGGAAGCTTTCCGCGATATTGCCGTAGTCCTTGCTGCGCTGGTCTTCATTGCGGATCAGCAGCGCGATGGGCGTGCCCGTCGTCACGCCCTGGTACACGCCGGAGAGAATTTCCACCGTATCGGACTCCTGGCGCTGCGTCACGTGGCGCGAGGTGCCCGGCTTGCGGCGGTCCAGCTCGGGCTGGATATCGGCTTCCGACAGGATCAATCCTGGCGGACAGCCATCGATCACGCAGCCGATGGCCGGGCCATGCGATTCGCCGAAAGTGGTAACAGTAAACAGCTTGCCAAAAGAATTGCCGGACATAGTAGGAAGTGTGAGGACAGGAAAACTCAATTCTACCAGCCTGCGGGGCATGCCATGCCGCGAATGCCGCAGCAAGGCCCGATATTCGCGCCCGTCATCACCATTTTTAAATCCCGTGCTTTTTTTCATACAAAAAACACCAAATATGAGTTGCAATCATGCAATACAATAAATATTGCTCTACGGAATAGGCTTAAAAAAACATTTTGCTTATTAAATAGCTATATACTTGGATCAAAGCGCGCTACACAATACAGGTTACCAATCCACATTTGGCCTGCGCCGAGAGCACGTCACAAAATGCCCAGGGCTAGGCGTCGTTGCCGAAGACAGTACGCCAGTACGGCGAGGCAACGCAACAACGCCATGGGCTTTTTTGACGCGCTCGTAAAAATATCGAGTCATCCTGGAGAAGCTATACATGCCCGCACCGATCATCCCCCTTGACG
Organism: Janthinobacterium sp. 78; assembly: GCF_003096775.1. Taxonomy (NCBI): domain Bacteria; kingdom Pseudomonadati; phylum Pseudomonadota; class Betaproteobacteria; order Burkholderiales; family Oxalobacteraceae; genus Janthinobacterium; species Janthinobacterium sp. 78. Next base: position 3,905,969 of record NZ_QENT01000001.1, read on the forward strand.
CCAACAAGGACGATCACGACGACCTGGTATTCCTCGATGAGCAACCAGCGCCGCCGCTGGCCATCGCACCGCGCAGCGTCTGGCGGGTGATGATCATCGACGACGATGAAGACGTCCACTCCACCACCACTTTCGCCCTGGGCAACCTGGAAATGCAGCACCGCCCGCTGGAATTCGTGCATGCGTATTCGGCCGGCCAGGCGCGCGAACTGCTCAAGCATGAAGACGACATCGCCGTCATCCTGCTCGACGTGGTGATGGAACAGGATGACGCGGGCCTGCACCTGGTGCGCTACATCCGCGAAACCCTCAAAATGACGGACGTGCGCATCATCTTGCGCACAGGGCAGCCCGGCTATGCGCCGGAAATCGACGCCATCCGCGACTACGACATCAACGACTACAAGACCAAGTCCGAACTGACGCGCATCAAGCTGTTTACTACCGTGACGGCGGCCATCCGCTCGTACGAACAGATACGCTCGATCAGCAACAGCCGGCGCGGCCTGGACCAGATCGTCCACGCCAGCACGCAGCTGATGGCGCTGCACGGCGTGCAAAACTTCTCGGCCGGCGTGCTGGCGCAGATCGCCGACCTGCTGGGCATCCGTGCCGATGGCGTGTTGTGCGTGCAAGAGATGCTGGACAATGGCGGCAAGGAGCTGCTCGTGTCGGCCTGCACGGGCAGCTTTTCCAGCCTGCCGCACAGCGCCCTGTGCGGCCTGCAAAACCCGCGCGTGATGGCGGCCGTCGAGCACACACTGGCGCAGCGGCGCAATGTCTACGCGCACGACTACGCCACCCTGTATTTCTCGGGCAAGGCCGGCCGCGATGCGGCCGCCTACCTGGTTCTGCCGCGCCCCCTCTCGGCCATCGATGAAAGCCTGCTGGAAGTGTTTTGCAGCAACGTCGCCGTGGGCCTGGACAATGTCGAACTGGTATCGCACCTGCACAACGCCGCCTTCTACGACCAGTTGTCGAAGCTGCCGAACCGCACGCGCCTGGTGGAAATCCTCGACGCCACCCTGGCCGGGCCTGCGCGCGACGACGCCACCCTGGCGCTGGTCGACCTCGACCATTTTGCCGAGACCAACGATGCGCTGGGGCACCAGTTCGGCGACACCCTGCTGATTGCCGTGGCGGGCCGATTGCAAACCCAGCTCGGTTCCCAGCTGACGGTGGCGCGCCTGGGCGGCGACATCTTTTGCGTGCTGGGCGACTCGTCGCAAGTCAATCCGGCCAAGATCCTGGCCCTGTTCCAGGCGCCGTTCTGCATCGATGGCCAGGATGTGCAGCTGTCGGCCACCCTGGGCCTGGTGCGGCTGGGTGAACATGCGGGCACGGGCGCCGATGCGCTGAAGGATGCCGATATCGCCCTGAAACGGGCAAAAAGCCAGCAGCGCGCCGGGCACTTCTATTTTTCGCGCAGCATGGGCATCGAAATCCGCGAAAGAGTCCGCATGATGCATGCGCTGCGCACGGCCTTCAGCCAGGACCAGCTGTTTGTCGTGTATCAACCGCAGATCGACCTGACCACGCGCCGCCCCGTGGGCGCCGAAGCGCTGCTGCGCTGGCAGACGCCGGACGGCAAGTTCATCTCGCCCGACCGTTTCATCCCGATTGCCGAGTATTCGGGCATCATCATCGACCTCGGTGAATGGGTGCTGCGCACGGCTTGCCGCGAACTGGTGCTGCTGCGCGAACAGGGCCACCGCAACTTCGTCATGTCCGTCAACGTGTCGCAAGTGCAGTTCCGCCACCCGCTGTTCCTGGAAATGCTGCGCGCGGCGCTGGAAGAGACGCAGGCGCCGCCCGAGTTCATCGAACTGGAAATCACGGAATCGATGGCCATGGAAGAGCCGGACCTGCTGATCAAGATGTTGTGGCAGATCAAGCAGACGGGCGTGAGCATCGCCATCGACGACTTCGGCACGGGTTTTTCGTCGCTGTCGTACCTGCAGCGGCTGCAAGTCGACCGCCTGAAAATCGACCGCGCGTTTGTGACGGAAATCACGGGTTCCGCGCGCGGCAGCAGCATCGCCGAAATGGTCATCCAGCTGGGCCGTAACCTGGGCCTGGCCGTGATCGCCGAAGGCGTGGAAGACGAGCGGCAAGCACAAATTTTGCAGGCGCTGGGCTGCCCCATGGCGCAGGGTTTCCTGTTCGCCCGCCCGATGACGGCCACGGCGTTGAGCACCTGGCTGAACAACGAGGCACTGCAGGGCGCGGCGTAGGCTATCCCTTCCCCTTGCATTTGCCCGTAGCCGCGCACGCCGCACGTTCATCAAGGCAGCGCTGCGTGCCCTCGGCAGCGATTCCTTTCGCTAATAACAGAAGTTCCGCGTCCTTGCTTCCATAGCATTGTGCATAAGCAAGAGCATTGATACGCTGGCGAGAAAGCAGCGCCGCGTCCGCGCGCTCCGCCAGCAAAAATTGGACAATGTCGGCATCATTCAAAGCAGCGGCCCGCATCAACATAGTGGTTCCTTGTGGCTCTATGGCATCGACCTGTGCACCGGCTTCCAGCATCGCCCTTCCCAGCTCTGCCGAGCGCCGGATTGCCTGATACAGGGGAAAAGTTTGCATACGTGTTGAAGCAACATTAATGTCGCGCGTGTTTTTCGCCAGCATGCGCAGTACCTGCGCGTCATAGGGCGGTGTTCCCCCATACAGAGGTGAGACCAGTGAGAGATAAGTAAGGAGCAGATTCATTTTCGATTCTTGCATGGGAACATCGCCGGACAGCCCGCGTTCCAGCAAGCGCATCGCCAGTTGCGGATCCTGGCGCAGCAAAAAGACTAATCGATTGGAAAAATACACTTCTGCCGAGGAAAAAACCTGGTTGATATCCGCGCCAAGGCTCAACAATCGTTCAATGCGCGGCCATTTCTTGCCCACCTTGGACTCATCCGCAGTAAGATCGAGAATACTGGCCAATGCCTGATTCAGTTCAGGCTGCAATGGCGGCGCTATCATGTGATCCAACAAGAAGTCAAACGCGGCAAAGCTCCTGTTCGACCTGTGCGACGCAACAGAGGCGGCCAACACGCCAGCTGGCACCGTGCCGGAGTTTGAGAGACTGCGCAATACATCGACATGGTCGTATTGCGCCGCCATGATCCAGATGGACGGCATGGTTGGCGACAACAACCCGGCCTCGGTCAGCGCCAGCAACAAGCGGCCCTTGACGGCATATTGCAATGCAAAAGAACCTGGCACATGCTGCGCAGACTTGGCCACGCGGGAACCGAATTTTTTGTGCATCAATTCCAGTGCGCTGACAGCCTGCGGCTCAGGCATGCTGACCATGCCTTCCCAGAATATGCGCGCGGCATACTCTGTCGGCAGCGCCAGATCTACAGGCAAGCGAGGCAGCAAGTGTTGCACAATGGCTATAGCCAACTCTCGCCTTTCCGGCGAGGGAGTCGCTGTATCCAATGATTGGTTGCTGATGAACTTGCCAAGTAGGGTTGCTACCGTCTCCCAAGAAAACTGCCGTTTTTCCTCGGGCAATATCCCTTCTTTGAGCAAACGCAAAACTTCCTGGTAGTAGGCGCGTGCTCCATCGTCTCCCATTCCCAGCGAAATGCTCTGTATCGAGCTGTTCAGTCGCACGCCATTCAAGCGCGCATGCCAGCTAGCATCGGTCAACGCAACAAACTCCTGCCAGAAAGCCGGCTCAGCTCTTAGCGCAATGCCAAATAGCGTACTATCAAATTCAGGGCATTCCAATAAAGGATCAACCAACGGCGAGGCTGCCGCCTTCAAGCCTGCGACATCCTCATTTCTGGCTGCCACACATAGATTTCGCTCCATTGACACCTGGCTGGCCGGCTCAGGCGATGTCGTTAGGGCGCGCCCGTGAGGCAGAATACAAGACAGAATCAGGGTAAGCAGCATCGCCCGCATATAACACTGTTGGTTCATCATTACCCCCGTTGTGAATGACCATACAGAACATTGCCTGCAGTAATACTAACTCCCACTACCAAATCTATTGCTGACAAATAACAAGCAAATCCGGACTGCCAATGCAAAACGCCGGCAGTGCCGGCGTTGTCTTTACTACATGAACGAAGCTTAGTCGGTGGTTTCAGCCGGCCAATCGCGGATATACGCTTTCAGCATCTGGTTTTCAAAGCTTTGCGCTTCGAGCACGGCGCGTGCCACGTCGTAGAAGGAGATGACGCCCAGCAAGGTCTTGGCGTTCATGACGGGCAGGTAGCGCGCGTGCTTTTCCAGCATGATGCGGCGCACTTCATTCACTTCCGTATCCGGGGTGACGGTGATCGGATGGTCATCCATGTGCTTGCGCACGGTGCCGCCGCCGATCTGGCCCGCGTTCTCGTGCAGCGCGTTGAGCACTTCGCGGAAGGTCAGCATGCCGACCAGGTCGCCAAATTCCATGACCACCAGCGAACCGATGTCTTTTTCAGCCATGGTATTGGCCGCGTCAAGCAGGGGCTGGTCAGGCGTGACCGTGTAGAGGATGTTGCCCTTGACTTGGAGAATTTCAGATACTTTCATATTGGCCGTCCTGTCCGCGTGATTGGTATTTTAGTTATTCTAGCCCTTACTGCGACTGTAGCCTATGCCTGCGGAAAAATCCAGCCTTGCGCGCAATCAAATCGAGGGGGATTGCGCGCCACCTTCCATCACGCGCGGCGGCGGAACCAACCTGCTATCGACAAGCGCTGGCGCGCCGTCGGCAGCACCTCGTGCAGCATCTCGCCCGACAAAAACATGGCCATGCGCCCTGCTTCGGGCGCGATATCCACGCTGGGGCCGCCATCGGGGCGCAAACGCAGCGCGCCGCCGTGTTCGGGCAGCCAGTCGTCGTTCAGGTACAGCACGACGGACACGGTGCGTTTGTCATCGTCGCGGAAACGGTCCAGATGGGCCCGGTAAAAGGCGCCCGGCGCATACAGGGCAAAATGGCTTTCGTACTCTTCCAGCCCCAGGAACAGCTCGCGATTGAGGGTCTGGCGCAACGTTTCCATATGCTGCAGATAGCGATCGCAGGCGCTTGAGCGGCCCGCTTCCAGCCATGCGATATGGTCGCCGCGAATGTCCGGCTGCAGCAGCGGTGCATGGCCGCTGCCCACGCCGGCGCCCTTCATCTTGCCGCTGAGCATGGATTGCACGCATTCGGCGGCCAACTCGCGGCTGAGTTCAGGGGAAATGAATTGCTCTTGCAGGAGCCAGCCAGCGCGGCACAGGCCGTCAACGATAGATGGTCCGGGCACGGCAAGGGCGCCGTCGAACGATATTGCGGGCATAGAATTTTTCCTGGTGGACATGCATGTGAGTGCGCCTGAAGCCCAGGATTTCGTTCGTGTGCAGCTGCTTCCCCGCGGTGCGGCGCACGCGCGAAGGTCGAACAGCCCGAATATCACTGACACGGCATCCTACCACCGCCACGCGCCGCCGGTTACTTTTTTCGACTTCAAGTTACACGCGCGGCCCGCCAGCACGGCGCCATGCGCCCTGCACGCGAGGCCTTTTACTCAGCGCTAAATCAGGTTACGATCTTGCCACTATAAAACTTGGCGGAGACACCATGAGCGGCCCGAAATACCCCGGTTTCGATACTTTATCCCTGCATGCGGGCGCGGCGCCCGACCCGGCCACGGGCGCGCGTGCCACGCCCATCCATTTCACGTCTTCGTTTGCCTTCAAGAGTTCGGAGCATGCGGCCTCGCTGTTCAACATGGAGCGGGCCGGCCACGTGTACTCGCGCATTTCGAATCCCACCAACGCCGTGCTGGAAGAGCGCATCGCCGCGCTCGAAGGGGGCGTGGCCGGCATCGCCACGGCCAGCGGCCAGGCCGCCATGCACCTTGGTTTATGTACCATCGCCGGCGCCGGCTCGCACATCGTCGCTTCGCGCGCCCTGTACGGCGGCTCGCACAACCTGCTGGCCTACACATTAAAACGCTTCGGCATCGAGACGACGTTTGTCGACCCGCGCGACGTGGATGCCTGGCGCGCCGCCATCCGCCCGAATACGAAAGTGCTGTTCGGCGAAACGCTGGGCAATCCCGGCCTCGACGTGCTGAATATTCCGACGATTGCCGCCCTGGCGCACGAACACCAGCTGCCGCTGATGCTCGATTCGACCTTTACCACGCCGTATTTGCTGCGCCCCTTCGAGCATGGCGCCGACCTGGTATTCCACTCGGCGACCAAGTTTTTATGCGGGCACGGCACGGCCATCGGCGGCTTGCTGGTCGATGGCGGCACCTTCGACTGGCAGACGGCCTACGACAAGACGGGCCGTTTCGCCGAACTGTGCGAACCGTATGACGGCTTTCACGGCATGGTCTTCGCCGAGGAATCGACGGTGGCGCCGTTCGCCCTGCGCGCGCGGCGCGAAGGCTTGCGCGATTTCGGCGCCGTCATGAGCCCGCACAATGCCTTCGCCATCCTGCAGGGCATCGAAACCCTGGGCCTGCGCATGGACCGCCACGTGGCCAACACGCGCAAAATCATCGACTTTTTGCTGGCCAATCCGGCCGTGGATGCCGTGTCCTACCCCGAACTGCCATCGCACCCCGACTACGCACTGGCAAAGACCCTGCTGCCGAAAGGCGCGGGCGGCGTCTTCACCTTCCGCCTGCGCGGCGACCGCGCGGCCGGACAGCGCTTCGTCGACAGCCTCAAGATCTTCTCGCACCTGGCCAACGTGGGCGACGCCAAGTCGCTCGTCATCCACCCCGCCTCCACCACGCACTTCCGCGTGCCGGACGATCAACTGGCGCAGGCCGGCATCACGCAAGGCACCATGCGTTTGTCGGTGGGCCTGGAAGACGCAGACGATTTGATCGAAGACCTGGCCCGCAGCCTGAAACTGTCGCAGAAAGGCGCCTGACATGCTGCTCACCATCGAAAACACCACGGCCTACTGCTACACGGGCGGCAAACCATACAACCCGAGCCAGCCCACGGCCGTCTTCATCCACGGCGCACAGAACGACCATTCCGTGTGGGCCCTGCAAACGCGCTATTTCGCCCACCACGGCTGGAACGTGCTGGCCGTCGACTTGCCGGGCCACGGGCGCAGCCTGGGTACGGCAAAGGATAATGTCGCAGAGCTGGCGCGCTGGATATTGGCCGTGCTGGACGCAGCTGGTGCGCACAAGGCCATGCTGATCGGCCACAGCATGGGCTCATTGATCGCGCTGGAAGCGGCATTCCTGGCGCCGGATCGCGTCAGCCACCTGGCCATGCTCGGTTCCACCTACCCGATGAAAGTCTCGCCGGCGCTGCTGGAAACGGCGCTCCAGGACGAACAGGCGGCCATCGACATGGTCAACATCTGGTCGCACTCGTCGATCGCGCAAAAGCCGTCGTTTCCCGGCCCGGGTTTTTATGCCATGGGCGGCGCGCGGCGCTTGAAACAGCGCATCGCCGCCCTCAATCCCGCTCACGTGTTTCACACGGATTTTTTCGCCTGCAACGCCTACGCGAACGGCGAAATCGCCGCCGCTTCGGTACACTGCCCCACTTTATTCATTTTCGGCGCGCGCGACATGATGACGCCGCCCAAGTCGACCAGGCTGCTGACGGCGGCCATCGCGCATGGCACCGTGGTGCAGGTCGACAGCGGACATGAATTGATGGCCGAGCAGCCGGACGCCGTGCTCGACGCGCTGTTTGCGTTTGCGCAAAGCACCCCGGCATGACGCCACGCCACGCACACTTTTTTAGGATCGATGGATGATGTTGTTGAATACCCTGTTTGAAGAATTGACTGGCCGGGGCAGCGGCACGGAAGCGCAGCGGCACGCACGCTATACATGGCTGGAACAGCTGCGTTTCACTAACCCGCTGGCGGACGAAGGCGGCCCCATGGCCGGCATTCCGTACTACCAATGGTGCCGGCTGCCGCAGGCGCTGGTCGTGGCGGGCCAGCACACGGATCTGCTGGTCGGCACCACAAGCTCCCAGTACCTGGTCTTCGAGGGCCGCCACGCGGCAGCCTTCGCGGCCGAACTGGGCCTGCAATACGACGCCAACAACCGCATCGACCGCCCCGGCGGCCTCGACGAGCTGCTCGACGCCTATGAAGAGCAGGACGACGGCAGCTGGACCACCCTGCCGCCTGGCCAGCCAGCGCCACCGCTGGCCGGCTGGGACGACGTGTACTTCCGCGTGCGCGACCTGAGCGACGGCAAGGCCATCCAGAGCGTGACCACCATCGCCTACGAGAGCAGCCGCTTCCCTGGCTACACCCTGCTGGGCACGACCATGGTGGGGGTCGGCGCCATCGCCCACGACGACGAGACGGCGCAGTATATGCAGCAAGTCTTCGCCGACTGGGCCATCCAGCGCGATTGCGCCGCCACCTGCCCGCCTTCGTCCGGGGCCTGGCCCTGCGCGCCGCGCCAGACGCCGCCCGAGACGTTCGGCACTGCGTTCGACTTTGGCCGCAACCTGACTTACCTCGATGCGCTGCTCGCTGCCTACGGACGCGCGCAGGCGCAGGCGGAAATCGATGGCGGCGACGCGGCCTACTGGGCGTGCGCGGCCGCCAGCACGGCGTACCAGGTCTTCTCGCTGCGCTACACGGCTGGCTTGCCCTTGCCTGACGTGGAAACGGCGCTGGAAACGGCGATTGCCGCCTGCGAAACGGCGCGCGCTGCCCTGGCCGCGGCCTACGATGACGATGCCTTGCCCGCCTTTGATTTCGAACAATTGACGGATTACGCGCGCACTCTGCAGTTGCTGGGCGCGACCCTGCTGTTCGGCCGCCACGACCTGGCTGCCCGCCTGGCCGCCCTGCAAACGGCCTTCGATGGCGAAGACGGCGTGGTTGAGGCACTGCTGGCGACCATCGATCCGCAGCGTCCCGCCGTCGACGAATGGTATTTCGCCGAGCCCTACTCGGCCCTGTTCGAGTGCCTGGATACGGACGATCGCGCGCAGCAGCTCGAGCACCTGCGGCACTACCTGGCCACCTGGCATGGCGCGTTGGTGCGCGAAGACTGGTTCAACGGCCATTTGCGCGCACAGGGCCTGGGCGGCTACTACGGCCTGTGGGCTTTCGAGGCGGCCGCCGTGGCCAAGCAGTTGGGACTCGATCGCAGCGCGCTGGCCCACTGGGTCATGCCGCCAGCGCCGTAAACCCCCCGTTCACTTTCAGACAAATATCCATGATCAACACCGCAGCCCTGTTCAGCACCGCCTTTTTACCCGGCCAGGCCGGATTCGACACCGAGACGATTACCGGCCTGGCCGAATGGCGGCTGGACGTACCTGCGCTGTTCAAGCTGCTCATCGGCGCCGGCACGCAAGCCGTCGCCTGGCCCATCTACGGCGATGGCGAAGACTGCCCCTGCGTGCTGGCCGCGCCGATGGCGCAGGCGCAGACCAGCTGGCAAGCCTTGTCCGCGCTGATGGACAAGCCGCGCGACGCAGCCGCCATCGTCGCGCGCAGCGCCATCAGCACCTTGCTGGCCGGCGGCCAGGCGTGGCTGATCCTCGATTGCGTGCAGCTGGTCCCCCACGATATCGACACGCCCGACTACGCCGCCGCGCTCGACGCCCTGCGCGCCGAGGCGCAAGCCTTGCACCTTGCCCTGCTGCGTGGCGACAAGGAAGCCCTGGCGCCCCTGCTGGCCGCCGGCGCCACTTCGCCGGCGACTGGCTACTGGTCCGCCACGGCCGATGCGCAGCTGGCCGATGTCGAGGAACTCGGCGCGGACGAACTGCCTTTCCTGCAAGGCCTGGAAGTGGTGGGATGGGAGGCAGATGCGCTGTGCTATGAAGTGCGCGCCGCTGGCGAACCGGAGGTCACCGGCCTGGTCACGCCCTACGGCCGCTGGATCGTGCCGCTGTCGCAACGCTGTGTGGACCTGGGCGTTTACTACGCGGACGATGGCTGGATCACCTTTGCCACGGCGGACGCACCCGATGCGCACGGCGTGCTGGATCTCAACGGTACGGTGGTGCTGCCGCCCGCACCCGGCGCCCTGTACGTGATCAGCCCCCACTTGCTGCAGCAGATCGATCCGGACGGCGCCAGCCGCTTGCTGCGCCTGCCCGATGGTGCGCTGCTGATGGACGGCGTGGACCACATCGGCCAGCGCGACGATGGCTATATCGACATCGAGCGCCAGGCGCACGATGACGAGCGCAATGTCTGCGGCGTGCTCGACGCCATGGGCAAGGTAGTGCTGCCGCCGGCCTACAGCTCCGTGCAGGATTTCGGCACGAAGAAGAAAATCGCCATCGTCAGCCAGCGCATCGACGGCCGCTTCCTGTTTGGCATGGCGAACAGCCAGGGCGAGCTGCTGGCGCCATGCCAGTACGAAGCCATCGACTGCGCCACCACCTCGTCGCCGCCTAAGCTGCGCAAGAACCTGATCTTCGCCATCGATGCGCAGGGACTGGCCTGCATGCTGACCCTGGATGGCAAGCAGGCGTTTACGCCGCTGTATCCGCCCGCCCACCATTTGCGCGGCGTGGCCGTGCAAAGCGACTTTTTATATGTGGTCAAGGAGGGTATGGCCTGGAGCATGGATTTCACGGGCCAGTTGCTGGAACAGTTCGACACCGTGGACAACTTCAAGGCGGCCATCACGGCGCAATTGAACGAGGCCATGGGGCTGGGTAAAAAGAAGCCCGTCAGGCGCCGCAGCTTTACGCCAGCGCAGATCCTGGCCAAGGCCGACCGCGAGCAGTTGCGCGCCATGGCCGCCCTGCTCTTGCAAGGCGATGCGGAGCTGGCCGCGCGCTGCGTGGACATCACGCTCGAAGAACTGGCAGAGGACGACCCGGAAGAGGAATACGAAGGCGATTCGCCCGAGGCGGCGTGCTTCTTCCTGCTCTGGTCCACGGCCGCCGATGCGCTGGGCCACGGCACCACCTTGGACTGGAAAGCCGTCGATGAAGTGCCACGCATCGGTCAGCATATCGGCCTGCCCGCGCTGCGCGATTTTTCGTGGGCGCAGCGCGAGGATGGCGACGCCATGGCCGAGGGCCTGGCCGCCATTGCCGCCCACCTGGCGCCGCATCAGCTGCGCCTGGTCAACCTGCACGGTGGCGAAGACACCTATTACCTGGGCGTGGTGCGCGCGTCCGATGCGGCCGCGTTCAGCAAGCTGGCGCTGCAGGCGGCCTTGCGGCCCGTGCTGCTGTGATTTTTCCAATACAAGGCATCCATGCACGCGAAAAAATTCATCGATGATGTCGTCGCATCCAATGCGTCGCTGCTGGCCTTGTATGCGCAGGGGAGCCAGGGAGAGACCCGGCTTGGCGCCCTGCTCGACGGGCTGGCACTGGCCCAGGGGCAGCGCGAGCAAGTCCTGGCCTTGATCAAGCTGGCGATCGATGACGCCACCTACCAACTGGTGTGTGGCATCGAGGGCAGCGCCTCGCTGGGCGACAGCCAGCAGGATTACACGCTGCTCGACGAAGAGGGCAATACGCTGACGGGCGCGCTCGATGCCCTGCTGTACGACAGGCTGAACACCTGATCGAGCGTCAGGCGCAGCGTACTTCGCCGAAATGCTGCGCCAAGGTCAGGCCCAGTCCCTGCTCCACGGCGTTTTCCACCTGCGCCGCCAGCGCGGCTGCATCGATGGCCGCCTGGATATCGCGCTCATTGGTGGAACCGGCCGGATAGCCGGAGTTCACGCGCATGCCGCCGAAGACGAACAGCCGGTAGACGTCGGCCAGGCTGATACGGTTGACATTGCCCAGCAAGACCCAATGGTCGGAACTGTCGGCCACGCGCTTGCCCCACTGTACGCGCACGGCGCCCTCCACGTTGACCCTGCCCACCCAGCCCTGCTGCACCATCTTGTCGAGCAGGGTTTCCATCTCTTCGAAGCCCAGGCGCGTGCTGCGGCGGATTTCTGCCGCGCCCACCAGGGCCGAATCGGCGCAGTGACAGGCCTGGTGCAACACCTTCAGGATGGCGACGGCGTCGACGAATTCGCTGCCGGGCGCCGCCTCGTACCACCAGCGCTCGTATTTCACGACGGGCAAGGCGGCCACCAGCAAGGCGCCCACCAGGGTGATCATCCAGCTCAGGTAAATCCACACGAGGAACAGGGGCAAGGCGGCCAGCGCGCCGTAGATGCGCGAATACGTGGGGAATTCCTGGATGAATTCACCGAAGCCGCGCTTGGCCACCTCGAACGCCAGCGCCGCCAGCAAGCCGCCCCAGGCCGCGTCGCGCCAATCCACGTCGCGGTTCGGCACGGCGATGTAGAGCAAGGTAAACGCCAGCATGGTCAGGCCGATCGACACCAGCGTGTAAAACACTGCGCCGATGAAAGGCACGGCGCCCACCACGCCGCTGGTGGCCATGAAGAGGCGCGAGGTCACCGTCAGCGAGACGCCCACCAGCAGCGGCCCCAGGGTGACGATGGCCCAGTAGACGAGCAGGCGCTTGGTCCAGCGGCGCTCCTGGCGCACGCGCCAGATGCGGTTGAAGACGCGTTCGATCAAGCCCATCATGCCTACCGAAGTGACGATCAGGGCACCGGCGCCGATGGCCGACAAACGCGTGGCTTTCGAGGCAAACGTGGTCAGATAATCGAGGATGGTGTTCGATATCCCCTTGGGCATCACGCTTTGCACGAAATAGTCTTCCAGCGCGTGGCGGAAGGTATTAAACAGGGGGAAAGTGGTGAAGATGGCCAGGGCCAGGGTGAGCAGCGGCACCAGCGCAAACACGGTGGCGAAGGTCAGGCTGCCGGCCACTTGCGGCAAGCTTTCCTCGCGCACGCGGCGGCGCGCGAACTGCAGCAGGTCGCGCGTTTCGGACCACGTCAGGCCGCGCACAATGTCGGCACCGATGTGCAAGGTGCGCCACAGGTATTGAAAGATGGGGAGTATATATTTTGAAAACATGTGCAAAATCAGAACGGCGCCATGACAGCAGTCGTATCAGGCTGTAAAGCGCCCTATAATACCAATGATGAAGCCAACCAATCTGATTATTCTCGTATTGTTTTATTCACGCCATGGCGCCACGCGCCAGCTGGCCGAGCTGATAGCCCAGGGAGTGGAAAGCGTGCCTGGCTGCGACGCGCGCCTGCGCACCGTGCCCGCCGTCTCGACGGTGACGGAAGCGACGGCGCCGGAAGTCCCGCCTGATGGCGCTCCTTATGTGGAACTGGAAGACTTGCAGGAATGCGCGGGCCTGGCCCTGGGGTCGCCTACGCGCTTCGGCAACATGGCCGCGGCCATGAAGTACTTCTGGGATGGCACGGCCAGCGACTGGCTGGCCGGCAGCCTGTCCGGCAAGCCCGCCTGCGTGTTCACGTCCACGGGCAGCCTGCACGGCGGCCAGGAATCGACCCTGCTGTCGATGATGATCCCCCTTTTCCACCACGGCATGCTGGTCATGGGCCTGCCCTACACGCATCCCGAACTGATGACGACTTCCACGGGCGGCTCGCCGTATGGCGCCACGCACTGGTCGGGCATCGCTGGCGACAAGGCGCTCAGCGACGATGAAAAACGCCTGGCCATCGCCCTGGGCCGGCGCCTGGCGGAAAACGCCGCAAAACTGGCGGGCGCATGATGCACGGCACACTGCACAAGTATTTTCACTGGGGCGCCATCGCCAGCCTCGTCACCCTGATCATCTGGTGCCTGCTGTGGGAAACCGTCGTCGCGCCGCTGCAGCCGGGTGGCTCCTGGGTCGTGCTGAAGGCAGCGCCCCTGTTCATTCCCCTGTACGGCGTCATCAAGCGCGACGTCTACACCCTGCAATGGTCGTCAATGGTGATCCTGCTGTATTTTACAGAGGGCGTGGTGCGCGGCTACAGCGACACGAATCCCGTCTCCGCCATGATGGCCTGGGGCGAGGCGGCCATCGTCTGCATCTACTTCTTCTGCGCCGTGCTGTATCTGCGTCCTTACAAAAAGGCCGCCAAGCGCATGGCCAAAGAGCTGCTGGAAAAAGTGAATAAAGTGAGCATCAAGAAATGATCGAACAGACTATGACTGACCAAGCCGACTTCCTCGCCGCCTGCCGCGACCTGCTGGGCGACACCTATGTCCTCACCCTGGACGCCGACATGGCGCCCTTCCTCACCGACTGGCGCGACCGGTTTACCGGCAAGGCACTGGCCGTGCTGCGGCCCGGCACCGTGGAACAAGTGGCAGGCGTGCTGCGCGCCTGCGCGCAATGGCAAGTCCCCGTCGTGCCGCAAGGCGGCAATACGGGCCTGGTCCTGGGCAGCATCCCGGACGCTGCCGGCACGGCCATCGTGCTGTCGCTGGCGCGCCTGAACAGCATACGCGCACTCGACCCCGTCAACCGCACCATCACGGTCGATGCGGGCTGCATTTTGCAAACCATCCAGGAAGCGGCAGTCGCCGCCGGCTGCCTGTTCCCCCTGTCGCTGGCGGCCGAGGGCAGTTGCACCATCGGCGGCAACCTGGCGACGAATGCGGGCGGCACTGCCGTGCTGCGCTACGGCAATACGCGCGAGCTCTGTCTGGGCCTGGAAGTGGTCACGCCGCAGGGCGAGATCTGGAGCGGCTTGCGCGGCCTGCGCAAGGACAATACCGGCTACGATTTGCGCGACCTGTACATCGGCGCCGAGGGCACCCTGGGAGTCATTACCGGCGCGGTGATGAAACTGTATCCGCAGCCGAAAGCCTGCATCACGGCGCTGGCCGCCATGCCCTCGCCAGCCCACGCCCTGCGTTTATTAAGCCTGATGCAAGACCATTGCGGCGCCAGCCTGACGGGTTTTGAACTGATGTCGCAGTATTGCTTGCAACTGGTGGCGGAGCAGTTCCCCCAGCTGCCGCGTCCTTTCGCCGAGCCGCATTGCCAGTACGTGTTGCTGGAGCTGTCGAGCAGCCAGTCCGAGGCGCACGCCGTGGAATTGCTGGAGGCGAGCATCGGCGCGGCCCTGGAAGATGAGTTGATCGAAGACGCCGTCGTCGCCAGTTCCGTGGCGCAGTCCGAGGGACTATGGCAGCTGCGCGAGCACATCCCGCTGGCGCAGGCGCAGGCGGGCAAGAACATCAAGCACGATATCTCGCTGCCGATTTCCCGTATCGCCGATTTCATCGCCGTCACGGACGTGGCATTGGCAACGGCCTTCCCCGGCTGCCAGCTGGTGTGCTTCGGCCATCTGGGCGACGGCAACCTGCATTACAACGTGGCGCCGCCACCAGGCATGACGGATCGCGACTTCCTGGCCAACCAGGACGCCATCAACCGCATCGTGCACGACCAGGTGCACGCTTTTGGTGGTTCCATCTCGGCCGAACACGGCATCGGCGCCCTCAAAAAAGACGACCTGGCGCACTACAAGTCGCCGCTGGAACTGCAACTGATGCGCGCCGTGAAGCAGGCGCTGGACCCGCAGAACATCATGAATCCGGGGAAAATCCTGTGAGAACACCGTTCTTCCTGTTTGCCATCTGCACGGGCCTGGCCGGCCAGGCTGGCGCGCAGGACGTCTACAAATGCGTGCAGGATGGCCAGACCAGCTACAGCGCCGCGCCCTGCACGGGCGGCCAGCTGCAGATCCTGGAAATCCCCTCGCCCCCGCCTGCCGTCGACAAGGGCGCGGCGACGCGCCAGCAACGGGCGGCCAGCCAGCTGGAAGCGGCACGCAAGAAGCAGGAAAATCTGGCAGACCAGGCGCGCGAACGGGCCGCCAAACAGAAGGAAACGCATGACAAGCAGTGCGCCAGGCTGCGCCTGGAGCAGAAATGGGCGGCGCAGGACGCCGTCGGCGCGGGCGACAAGAACCGCGACGCGGCGCAACTGAAAGCGCGGCGCGCCGGCGAACGCCTGGCCGTCGAATGTCTGAATTGAGTGCGCCGCTGGCCAGCCCGGCAACGACGCGCCTGCTGTCGCGCTGGCTGCTGCTGGGCGAATGGCGCGCGCATCCCGTGCGCGCCCTCGTCGCCATACTCGCCATCGCCATCGGCGTGTCCCTGGGCTTTGCCATCCATTTGATCAACGCGGCCGCCTTCAACGAATTTTCCACGGCCGTCAAAAGCCTGTCCGGCCAGGCCGACGTGCAGGTAGCCGGGCGCGAAGCGCTGTTCGACGAAAGCATCTACCCATGGCTGGCGCAGCGCGACGGCGTAGCCGTGGCCTCGCCCGTGCTGGACCTGCACGCTGCGGTGGCCGGCCATGCTGGCAAGGACGGCGGCCCGCTGCACATCCTGGCGCTCGACGTCTTCCGAGCCGGCTTCATCTCGCCCGACCTGATCGGCGCGCCGGCCGAGGGCCAGCCTTTCGACACCCTGGCCGACGACGCCATCTTTTTATCGCCGGCCGCCTTGCGCTGGCTCGGTGTGGCGCAGGGCGACACGATTGCACTGCAATCGGGTACGGGCCAGGTGCCGCTGCGCGTGGCCGGTTCGCTGCAGCGCGCGCGCGCCGGCCAGCGCATCGCCGTGATGGATATCGGCGCGGCGCAGTGGCGCTTCAACAAGCTGGGCAAGCTGTCGCGCATCGATCTGAAACTGCGCCAGGGCGTCAACCGCGACGCCTTCCAGGCCGATCTCGCGCGCACACTGGAAGCCCGATACCCGGGGCGTTTCCAGGTGGGCCAGCCGAATGACGAAAACCAGAATAGCCGCAACAATAACCTCAGCCGCGCCTACCGGGTCAACCTGACGGTGCTGGCCCTCGTCGCCCTGTTTACGGGCGCCTTTCTGGTGTTTTCCACGCAGGCGCTGTCCGTCATCCGCCGCCGCGGCCAGTTCGCGCTGCTGCGCGTGCTGGGCATGGAGCGGGGACAATTGCTGCGCCAGGTGCTGCTGGAAGGCGCCAGCCTGGGCGTGGTCGGCGCCGCGCTGGGCATCGCCGGCGGTTATGCCATGGCCGCTGTCGCCCTGCGATTCTTCGGCGGCGACCTGGGCGCCGGCTATTTCGCGGGCGTGCAGCCGCAGGTGCAATTCACGCCCGTCGCCGCCTTCGTGTATTTTTCCCTCGGCCTCGGCGTCGCCCTGCTGGGCTGCGCGGCGCCCGCGCTGGAAGCGGCGCGCGCCGCCCCCGCCATCGCCCTCAAATCGGGCAGCGAAGAAGTCGTGACGACGCGCCTGGCGAAAACCTGGCCCGCGCTCGCTTGTTTGCTGCTGGCCGGCGCCCTGACGTTCTTGCCACCCGTGTTCGAGCTGCCGCTGTTCGGCTATCTGTCCATCGCGCTGCTGCTGATCGGCGCCATCGCCCTGATGCCGCAACTGGCGGCCGTCGTCTTCCGCGTCCTGCAGCGCGCCTGGCTGCGCACGGACGCGAGCAGCCACGCCCCCGTGCGCAGCCTGACCCTGTCCCGCCTGGCGAATGCTTCGGGCCAGGCCGGCATCGCGCTCGGTGGCGTGCTGTCGAGTTTTAGCCTGATGGTGGCGATGGCCATCATGGTGTCGAGTTTCCGCGTCTCCGTCGATGACTGGCTGCTGCAGATCTTGCCGGCCGACGTGTATACGCGCACGATCGCCAGCGGCGGCACGGCGGGCCTGAACCCGCGCGAACAAGCCGCCATCAGCGCCCTGCCCGGCGTGGCCAGGGTGGATTTTCAGCGTCTGCGCTCGCTTTCGCTGGCGCCGGACCGCCCGAACGTGATGCTGCTGGCGCGCCCCGTCAACCTGGCCGATCCGGGCAAAAGCATGGTGCTGGTAGGCGACACCCTGCCCGTGCCTGCGGGCAGCCGGCCCGTCTGGCTGTCCGAGGCGGCGGCCGACCTGTACAACGTCAAACCGGGCCAGCAGATCGCCCTACCGCTGGCGGGCGGCTTGCACCAGTTCTTCATCGCCGGCATCTGGCGCGACTATGCGCGCTCGTCCGGCGCCATCCAGATGCCGCTGGCCGACTACCGCGCGCTGACCGGCGACATGGATGTCAGCGATGCGGCCCTGTGGCTGGCCAAGGACGCCACGGGCGAGCAGCTGCAGCAGCGCCTGAAAGCGCTGCCCTTCGGCGCCAGCCTGGAAGTGTCGAATCCGTCGGCCATCCGCGCCCTGAGCCTGCAGATCTTCGACCGCAGCTTTGCCGTCACCTATTTATTGGAAGCGATCGCCATCGTCATCGGCCTGTTCGGCGTGGCCGCCACGTTTTCCGCGCAAACCCTGGCGCGCGCGCGGGAATTTGGCATGCTGCGCCACGTGGGTGTGACGCGCGGGCAGATTTTAGCCATCCTGGCGCTGGAAGGCGGCGCGCTGACGGCGCTGGGCATCGCCACCGGTTTTGTTCTGGGCCTGTTGATCAGCTTTGTGCTGGTCTTCATCGTCAATCCGCAATCGTTCCACTGGACCATGCAGCTGCACCTGCCGTGGTCCTTGATCGCCAGCGTGGCAGCCGCCCTGCTGACGGCGGCCGCCCTGACTGCCCTCATCGCGGGCCGGCAAGCCCTGTCCGCTGGCCCCATCCGCGCCGTCAGGGAGGACTGGTAATGCGCCGTTTAACTTGTCTACTGTTGTTCTGCAGCGCCGCCGCCATCGCCGCGCCGCCCGCCTTCGCCCCCGTCACGCCGCTGCCGGCCGGGCAAAGCCTGCGCCTGCCGCACGATTTCGGCGCCCATCCCGCATATAAAACGGAATGGTGGTACGCCACGGGCTGGGTCAAAACCGCCGGCGGCGAGCAACTGGGCTACCAGGTGACCTTCTTTCGCAGCGCCACGGCGTCCGATGCGGACAACCCCAGCGCCTTCGCGCCGAAGCAGCTGATCATCGGCCATGCGGCCCTGTCCGACCCGAAGGTGGGCAAACTGCTGCATGACGAGAAAAGCGCGCGCGAGGGCTTCGGCCTGGCCTACGCCAAGGTGGGCGACACGGATGTGAAACTGGACGACTGGCGCATGCAGCGGCAAGCCGATGGCAGCTACCAGGTCAGCCTGGCCGCGCGCGACTTTACACTGCAGCTGACCCTGGCCCCCACGCAGCCCGTGCTGCTGCAGGGTGACGGCGGCTACTCGCGCAAGGGCGCGCGGCCCGCGCAAAGCAGTTACTATTACAGCGAGCCGCAGCTTGCGACCCGTGGCACGATCGCGCGTGCGGGCGGCAAGGCGGAGGCCGTGACGGGCACCACCTGGCTCGATCACGAGTGGTCGAGCCAGGTGCTCGATGCGGACGCCAGCGGCTGGAACTGGATAGGCGCCAACCTCGCTGACGGCGGCGCCCTGATGGCCTTCCAGATCCGCAGCAAGACAGGTGCTAAACTATGGGCGCACGCGACATGGCGCGATGCGTCCGGCAAGATGACGCAGTTCGCTCCCGGCGAGGTCGATTTCACGCCCACGCAGCTGTGGCGCTCGCCCCGCACGCAGGCCCAATACCCGGTCGCCACCGAGATCCGTACTGGTTCCACGCGCTGGCAGATCAAGCCACTGCAAGCCGACCAGGAACTCGATTCGCGCCGCTCGACGGGGGCAGTGTACTGGGAAGGCGCCGTGACGGTGGAGCGCGATGGCCAGCCGGTGGGCCGCGCCTACCTGGAAATGACGGGCTATGTGCAGCCGATGAAGTTGTAAGCAATGATAAGCAAGCAAGACCGGATACAGTACCTACTAAGCGAAAAACAATGACAACCAGCACAGATACAGGCAATACCAGCAGCACCGCAGCAAGCGCAGCGCCCTCCCCCGACACCGGCACCAGCCGCGAACTGAAGAAAGGCAGCCTGGCCGCCTTCAAGGGCTTGATGCCCTTTTTGACGCCGTACCGCAAGCAGTTCTTCCTGGCCGGTATCGCGCTGGTGGTGGCCGCCGCCTCCACCCTGGCCATCCCCGCCGCGTTCAAGCAGATGATCGACCTCGGTTTCGGCGGCGCGGCTGGCTCGAGCAGCATCCAGCACGTCGACCTGGTCTTCCTCGCCCTGTTCGGCGTGGCGTCCATCCTGGCGCTGGCCACGGCGGCGCGCTTTTATACGGTGTCGTGGCTGGGCGAGCGCGTCACGGCCGACATCCGCAGCGCCGTGTACCGCCACGTCGTCACGCAAAGCCCGGCATTCTTTGAAACCACGCAGACGGGCGAAGTCCTGTCGCGCATCACCACCGACACAACCCTGATACAGGCCGTGGTCGGCACCAGCATCTCCATGGCGCTGCGCAATGTGCTGCTGTTCCTGGGTGGCCTGGTGATGCTGTTCGTCACCAGCGCCAAGCTGGCCGGCATCATCATCGGCTTGCTGATCCTCGTCGTCGTGCCCATCATCGTGTTTGGCCGCCGCGTGCGCAAGCTGTCGCGCGATTCGCAGGACCGCATCGCCGACGCCTCGGCCATGGCCGGCGAAATCCTCAATGCCATGCCCACCGTGCAGGCGTTCACGCACGAGAAAATCGAATCGAAACGCTTTGGCGACTCCGTCGAAGGCGCCTTCATGACGGCCATGCGCCGCATCCGCGCGCGTGCCCTGCTGACCATGATCGCGATTTTGCTGGTCTTCGGCACCATCGTCTTCGTGCTGTGGCTGGGCGCGCGCGCCGTGCTGGAAGGCTCGATGACGGGCGGTGATCTGGGGCAGTTCATCCTGTACGCGTCCATCGTGGCCGGCGCCATCGGCGCACTGTCTGAAGTGATGGGCGAAGCGCAGCGCGCCGCCGGCGCCACCGAGCGCCTGCTGGAACTGATGGCCGTCAAATCGGCAATCGAGTCGCCTGTCACGCCCCTGCAGCTGCCGGCGCGCGCCGCAAACGGCGCTTCGCTGTCGCTGGACGATGTCATGTTCTCGTATCCGTCGCGCCCGGACACCCACGCGCTGGATCACGTCAGCCTCGATATCCGCGCCGGCGAAACGGTAGCCGTCGTCGGTTCGTCGGGCGCCGGCAAGACCACGCTGTTCCAGCTGTTTTTACGTTTTTATGACCCGCAAAGCGGCAGCATCCGCCTCGATGGCGTGGATATCAAGCAGCTCGACCTGCACACCCTGCGCGACGCCATCGGCATCGTGCCGCAAGATACCGTGATCTTCTCGGCCGACGCCATGGAAAACATCCGCTACGGCCGCGCCGGCGCCAGCGACGAGGAAGTCATTGCGGCTGCGAAAATGGCGGCTGCCCACGAATTCATCGAACGCCTGCCAAACGGCTACAAATCCTTCCTCGGCGAACGCGGCGTGCGCCTGTCCGGCGGCCAGCGCCAGCGCATCGCCATCGCCCGCGCCCTGCTGAAAAACCCGCCCCTGCTGCTGCTCGACGAAGCGACCAGCGCGCTGGACGCGGAATCGGAACGCCTGGTGCAAAAGGCGCTGGAAGCGGCCATGGTGGGCCGCACCACCGTCATCATCGCGCACCGCCTGGCCACCGTGCAGCGGGCCGACCGCATCATCGTCATGGAAGACGGCAAGATCGTCGAGACGGGCACGCATGCGTCGTTGGTTGCGCTCGGGGGCATCTATGCGAACCTGGCCGCACTGCAATTCCATCACGTACAGCTCAATCCAGCAGAATAATCATGAACGCACTTTTTCACGCCAACCTGGGCATCACCGATTTCTGGACCTTTTTACTGGGGACCATCTTCATCGTCATCCTGCCCGGCCCCAACTCCATGTACGTGCTGTCGGTGGCCGCCCAGCGCGGCGTGCGGCCCGCCTACCAGGGCGCCTTCGGCATCTTCGCCGGCGACCTGATTTTGATGGTGCTGTCGGCCTGCGGCGTCGCCTCGCTGCTGAAAGCCAGCCCGGCCCTGTTTTATGTCGTGAAATACATCGGTGCGGCCTACCTGGGCTGGATCGGCCTGCAGATGCTGGTCAAATGCTGGCGCAAGCTGCGCGCGCCCGCGCCCGCTGAAGGCGAAGCGGCAGCTGCGCCAGCGCCCGTCAAGGAAAGCGACCCGTTCCGCAAGGCCCTGATCATCAGCCTGATGAATCCGAAGGCGATCCTGTTCTTCATCTCGTTTTTCATCCAGTTCGTCGACCCGGCCTTTTCAAAACCCGTGCTGTCCTTCATCGGCTTGGGCCTGATCTGCCAGGTGATCAGCTTTACCTACCTGACGGCCATCATCTTTGTCGGTGCACGCCTGGCCGAGACCTTCCGCCGCCGTCGCCGCCTGTCGGCCGGCATGGGCGGCGGCGTGGGCGCCATGTTCATCGGCTTCGGCGCGAAACTGGCCACCGCCACACTTTGAGGAAGAAGCGCCTTGACTGAAGCCGAACTGCGACAGCACTGCCACACCATCCTGCCGGGCCACCGCCAGCCCACGCCAGCGGCTACTTTCGCCGCCATGGCCGCCTGGTGCGAGGCCAACGACATCGCGCACGATACCTATGGCGAAGGCGCACTGATCGAACAGTTCGAAAACAAGGTCGCCAGCCTGCTCGGCTTCGAAGCGGCCGTGTTCTGCATCACGGGCACCATGACACAGGTGACGGCCCTGCGCCTGGCTTGCCAGGACCGCGGTTCCTCGCTGGTGGCGCTGCATCCGACGTCGCACATCCTGCGCCACGAGCGGGGCAACCATGCATTGCTGGAGCACTTCACGGGTTTGATGATCGGCGACCCGCACCGTCCGTGGACGGTGGACGACTTGCGTGCCGTGCCCGATGCGCTGGGCGCCGCCCAGGTCGAACTGCCGATGCGCGAAATCGGCGGCCAGTGCCCGTCCTGGGATGAGTTAAACGACATCAAGCGGCACTGCCGCGACAACAACATCCACCTGCACATGGATGGCGCGCGCCTGTGGGAAGCGCAAGCGGGTCTCAAGCAACCCCTGCCCGCCATCTGCGATGGTTTTGACTCCGTCTACGTGTCGCTGTACAAGGGCATCGGCGGCCTCGGTGGCGCCATGCTGGCCGGCAGCCGCCCGTTTGTCGAACGCGCGCGCGCGTGGTTTCACCGCCAGGGCGGCAACATCGTCCACCGCACGCCCTACGTGGTGGCAGCCGCCATGCAATTCGACGCGCGCCTCGCCGCCATGCCCCGCTATTTCGCACGCACGCAGTGGCTGTACGCGCTGCTGCGTGACTTTCCGAGCATCGCCGTCAACCCTGCGCAGCCGCAGGCCAACATGCTGCACCTGCACTTGCCCGTCTCGCGCGAGCGGGCCATCGCCATCCGCAACCAGGTGGCCGAGGAGCACGGCATCTGGCTGTTCGGCCGCGCCAGCCACGCCGCCCTGCCAGGGCACAGCGTGGTGGAATGGTATGTGGGAGATAACTTGCTGGACTTGTCGGACGACTGCGTACGGCTGGCCTTGACCTTGCTGGATCAGGCGATGCGCGCCAGGACCTGAGCAGCGCAGGTCGGGTAGGTCGGGTTAGCGCGCAGCGCGTAACCCGACAACTTCCGAAAACCCATGCACCCAAAAAAAAAGCGCCCGAAGGCGCTTTTTTCCTTTCATGGCGGCCGGGTTGGCCGCCACTACCTGCTTAGAACTTGTAGTTATAAGCGAGACCGATCAACTGCATGCGGGTCTTGAACAGGCCCTTGGTGGTTTCACCGTTACCGGTGCAGCCAGTCTTGACAGGCGAGCAGTCGTTTGTGTAGTTGACGTCAGCATCCTTGAAGTCGATGAAGCTGTAAGCCAGGTCCAGCGAGGAGTTGGCGTTCAGTTTCCAGTTCGCGCCGATCGAGTACTGCATGCGATCGCTGTCCGGCAAGGCCGGGTGGCGCAGTTCCGCGCTGCGTACGGGCGCCTGATCATGCGCGATACCGGCGCGCAGCAGCAGGTTTTCGCTGTACTTGTAATTGGTGCCCAGCGAGACGCGGTAAGTGTCTTTCCAGTTCTGGCGAATGCGCTCGGCGCCTTCGGCCGTTGGCGGGAACTGGATATCCAGGTTCTCCAGGCGCGAAGTGCGGGTCCAGGTGACGTCGCCCATCAAGGCCCAACGATCATCCATCTGGTGGAAGGCGTTGACCGACAGGGTTTCCGGCGTGCGCACTTCCACCAGCGCCTTGGAATTGACCTTGTTCGATGCCTTGGAGATGAAGGCATTTACGGCAGCGTTGTCCGACACTTGCGAGAAGTCCCAGATCGTGTCGCCTTTCAGCTTGTGCGAAATCGACGAACGGTAGGAAATACCGAAACGCGTGCCTTCATTCATCTGGTACAGATAGCCCAGGTTGAAACCGAAACCCCAGTCGTCGCCATCCATCGAGGCATGACCATCCTTGGCGCCTTTGAGTGCTGCGCCAGCTGCCTGCGCGGCGGCCAGGCCCTGCGTCTTGGCGATATTGGCCAGGAAGGCTTGCGACGCGGCTGGCGCGTGCTGAGCCAGGAAGGCCACGGAACCCGGCACGTCGACTGCCTGGCCCAGTTCCGCCTTCATGTGCTCGGCGGTGACGCCGAAACCGAAGGAGTGGTGTTCGTTGACCTTGAAGGAAACGGAAGGATTCAGGGCGATGGCTTCCAGCTTGATGTTGGTGATCGCATAACGGCCGCTCCAGTCGTTGCCGTAATCGAGCTTGGCGCCGTATGGCACGAACAGGCCCATGCCGACGGTCCATTGATCATTGACCTTCTTGCTCGCGTACAGGGCTGGCGCGACTACCGCATCCGGCGCGTAATCCTTGGTGGTGCCGCCTGGATTGCGGCCGGTGAAGGTCTTCGAACCCGTATCCTGGTAGGTCGAATGCGGCACGACGAGGGTGCCGCCGCCAACGAACTGCATGCCTTCCAGGCGCGACAGGCCGGCCGGGTTGTAGAAAATGGTCGATGCGTCGGCCGCTTCGGCGCCGCTGGCATCGGCCGTGCCCTGCGCAGAAACGCTTTGCGAGCCAAAACGGTAGCCCGATGCTTGTGCGGTGGAGGAGATGCCGGCGAACGCGGCAACGATGAGGAGGGGCAGATATTTATGTTTCAAGTTAGTCTCTCTTTATTATATGAAGTGTCTTCGTCACATTGTCTCGGGTAGCTCAACCTCACCCGTCTTGCACTGTTCTTGCCGCCGTGAACTCCAATTCACTGACGGCATGAGCGAAGCATATAATATTTTTTAAAAAAAAGCGAACGTTCGCTCTTTTTATGAAACAGCGTTGTTTTCCTCACCAATCACGGGGCTGCAGGGAGGCAGCACGGGCGCTGGAAGCGGTATCAGAAAGCGCTGCTGCATCAGCCCCAGCATCTGTTCGGCCGGCACAGGGCGCGAAATGAAATAGCCTTGCACTTCGTTGCATTGCAGCGCGCGCAGAATGTCGAGCTGCTCGCGCGTCTCCACCCCTTCGGCCACCACGCTCATGCCCAGCGCATGCGCCATCGACAGGATGGCGCGCACGAAGACCTCGCCCTGCTCCGAGCGGCCCAGCTCCATGGTAAAGGCGCGGTCGATCTTCAAGCCATCCATGGCGAACTTCTGCAGCTGCGACAGCGACGAATAGCCGGTACCGAAATCGTCAACCAGCAGGCGCACGCCCAGCGCGCGGATGGCCGACAGCTGCTCCACGGCGCGGTTCTGCTCATCCATCATGGCCGATTCGGTGATTTCCACCTCGATCAGCCGCGCATCGATGCGATGGCGCGTCAGTGCGGACGCCAGCACCTGATGCACGTCGCCACGGCCGAACTGGCGCGCCGAGACGTTGATCGAGACGGGCACCAGCTCCAGCCCGCTGGCTTGCCAGCGCGCCATTTGCAGGCAGACCTTTTCGATGACGACCTCGCCCAACTGCGAAATCAGGCCGCTGCTCTCGGCCACAGGGATGAATTCCAGCGGCGGCACCATGCCGTGCTGCGGATGCTGCCAGCGCACCAGCGCCTCCATGCTGCACAGCTGGCCGCTCATGGCGTCGACCCGCGGCTGGTAGACGACGAGGAACTGGTCCTGCTCCAGCGCCGTCACCAGGCTTTGCTCCAGTTCGCGGCGGTTGCGGATGGTTTCGAACAATTCGGGCTGGAAGAAGCGGTGATGGCCCTTGCCCGCCACTTTCACGGCGTACATGGCGATATCGGCATTCTTCAGCAGCACTTCCGTCTCGGCCCCGTCGCGCGGATACAGGCTGATGCCGATCGAAGCGCCCATCTTGTGGCGTTCACTGCCCAGGTAAAACGGTTCATCGAAGGCGATGGCGATGCGCTGCGCCACCTGTTCTGCACGGCTATCGTCTTCCACCGGGTCGAGCACGACGACGAATTCATCGCCGCCCAGTCGCACCACGTGATCGCCCGGCCGCAGCACGGCCTTCAGGCGCAAGGAGGCGGCGCGCAGCACCTTGTCTCCCTCGGCGTGGCCCTGCGTGTCGTTGATATCCTTAAAACCATCGAGGTCGATGAAGAGCAGCGCCAGCATCTGCCGCGCAATGGCGGCGCGCCCCAGGGCACCGGGCAGGAATTGCTGCAGCCAGTAGCGGTTGGGCAAGCCCGTCAAGCCGTCTTCATTGGCCAGGCGGCGCAAGTCGCGTTCATGCTCCTTGGCCGTGCTGATGTCTTGCAGGGTCACGGCCAGGCGGTCGCCGCTGCGCACCAGGCGCCGGCGTATCCAGCGCAGCTTGAAAGGGTTTCCATCCGGCAACTCGATCTCTTCCTCGGAAAAGCCGGACTGCATGGCGGCCCGGTAGTTATGGATCAGGTCGCGGAAATACGGCTCGTGGGCGCGCGACTGCAGGCGCATGCCCAGCAATTGTTCGCGGCGCACGCCGAAGTAGCCGGCGCCCGGCTCGTTGCAGTCGACGATCTCGAAGTCGAGGATGCTGCCATCCTCGCCGCGCAGGGCGGCAATGATGTAAAAGCCGTCGCTCGTGCCTTCGGTGGCCATGCGGTAAGCGTTGCGCACGCCTTCGGACTGGTGGTGGCGCCACGCCAGGCGCAGCGACAGCACGGTGGCGACGGCGGCAAAGGCCAGCAGCAGCGCGGTGACGGCCAGCGCGATGCCGATGTAAATGCTGCGCGTTTCTGCGTACGGGTGCAGCATTTCGCCGTCCGACAGGCCGACCACAGCCGTAAACGGATAGGCTTTCAGCGCCTGCCAGCCGACATAGCGGCTTTGCTTGTCGGAAAAAGCGATCCTGCCGCCCGAATGCATGGCACCGCTGTCCGTTTCCAGGAAGCTGGTGTCGAGAAACGGCGTGCCCTCGCCGCTCGGGGTCGGCAGCACGCGCGAGCCGAGGCGCGTGCTGAACAGCTCGCCCTCTTCGCCCACCATGGCGGATATGCCGAACTTGCCGAAACTGACGCTGTTGTAAAATTCGGAAAAATAGCTGGAATGGATGGAGATCAGCAGCACGCCGTCAAAATTGCCATCCTCGTCTTCCAGCCGGCGCGTGAAATGCACGAGGCTCTCGTCGGCGCCCGGCACTGTAGCCTCGCTGGCCGCATTGGCCCGCCCCAGCGCGATGCGCAGCGCGCTGGAATTGCTGCGCCAGTGGCGCAGCAGGAAATCGCTGCGCTCGTTGACGCGCAGCTGCTGCAGCGGCGCCGTGGCCGTCACGGGGTGGCCCTTGCGGTCGAGGATGGCGACGATGGCAAATTGCGGCAAGGCATACATGCCCTGCGTCTTCAAGTGATCGAGGCGCAGCTGGCCGCGCGAATTTTCCCACTCATACTTGAGCTGCAAGGTCAGCTGGTCCATCTGTTCCAGCGTGCGCAGCAGATACTGGCCATACGCTTTCGACAAGGAAGACACGCTGTCGAGCGCCTGCTGCTGCGCCACCTTCTTTTCCGCCTCCAGCTGCAGCAAGGTGGCCGTCCACAGTACCGCGCACAGGACCAGCCCCAGCAAGGGCCAGGCCAGGATCAGGCGCAGGTTAGCCTTGAGAAAATCGGCCCTGCTCATCTCCACCACGGCGGCGTTATTATTATTTACAAATTGTCGCAAGAACATGGTGCAGCATCTACCGTTTCTATGTATTTCTTTAAGGACACACAAATTACCACAGAGTCATGTTTGCAGGTAAGGCAGCAGCGTAATTATGTGTGTGGGCCGCGGCCCGCCTGTCGCGCCTGCGTTACAATCACCATCCTTACCGTTGGAGAAATACATGCAGCAATATCAAGATTTGATCAAGACCGTGCTCGAAACGGGCAGCTGGCAAGACAACCGCACGGGCATCCGCACCCTGAGCGTGCCGGGCGCCATGATGCGTTTCGACTTGGCCAACGGCAATTTCCCTGCCGTGACGACCAAGAAACTGGCTTTCAAATCCGTGATCGGCGAATTGTGCGCCTTCTTGCGCGCCTCGCGCAACGCGGCCGAATTCCGCGCGCTGGGCTGCAAGGTATGGGACCAGAACGCCAACGAAAATGCGCAATGGCTGGCCAACCCCTACCGCGAAGGCGAAGATGACCTGGGCCCCGTGTATGGCGTGCAATGGCGGCAATGGCCTGCCTACAAGCTGCTCGATGCCGACCAGACCGCGCAGATTGCCGACGCGCAAGCGAACGGTTTTAGCTTGATCGCCCCCCTCGTCGAGGATGGCGTGCAAAAAGTGCTGCTATACAAGGCCGTCGACCAGTTGCGCGAGTGCCTCGATACCATCATGACGAACCCGGGCAGCCGGCGCATCCTGTTCCACGGCTGGAACCCGGCCGTGCTGGACGCCGTCGCCCTGCCCGCCTGCCACTTGCTGTACCAGTTCATCCCGAACGCCAGCACGCGCGAAATCTCGCTGTGTTTATATGTGCGCAGCAACGATATCGGCCTGGGCACGCCGTTCAACATCGCCGAAGGCGCGGCCCTGCTGCACCTGGTGGCGCGCCTGACGGGCTACACGCCGCGCTGGTTCACCTACTTCATCGGCGACGCGCACATCTATGAAAACCACCTCGACATGGTGGAAGAGCAATTGAAGCGCACGCCGTTCCCGGCGCCGCGTTTCGTCATTTCCGAGCGCGTGCCCGACTACGCCAAGACGGGCAAGTACGAGCCGGAGTGGCTGGAAAAGATCGAACCGTCGGATTTCTCGCTGGAAGGCTATGAACACCATGCGCCCATCAAGGCGGCGATGGCCGTCTGATGGCGGTCGCACCGCTGGCCGCCCTGCACCGCAAGCTGTTTGACGAAACGGATGGCAGCAAGTTTGCCAGGCTGAAAGAGCGGCTGCTGAAAAAGCATGCGCCCGACGACCGACTGGCCGTGCTGGACATTTTGACGGCGTATGCGCGCGATGGGCAACTGCTGCACTGGCGCAGCTTTTTGATGACAGATATCGTGCACCTGGTGGAAGGCAGTCAACACGCGGCGTTTTTCGCCTGGGCACTGCAGCAGCCAGCACTGGCGTACTGGGGCGTCGATGGCTTGCTGAAAAGTACAGGCGTGGACGCGTATGCGCCGCTGGTGGCGCTGGCAGCGTCCGGCGCCACCAGCCTGGAAGTGCGCGCCAAGGCGATCAAGAGCCTGGCCGTGTTCAGCCGCCAGCCGTTTGACCAGGGCTTGCCGTCCGATCCCGGCCACTGGAAGGCAGAGCAGCTGCGACTCAGCGCCGTGCTGGCCTGGCAAGCGGACGGCTACCCTGATGGCGCAGGCTACAAGGCGCCCGCCACGCATTTCTCGCTGACCCAGCCGCTGTCGCGCCTGGAAATGGCAGCCACCTTCCTCGAGCGAAAACTGGCGCTGCGGCGCCAGCGCGAACAGGACCTGGCGCAACCGTCGAACTGGCTGACGGTCGCCAGCGCCGCGGACATGGCCGAGATCGACGCGCACTGGGTCTTGCCGGAGATTTACCGCCGCTTCCTGGCATGGTATTCGCCGCTGCGCGTGCATGTCGACGGCAAGCGCTTCCCCCAGGGCCTGCACCTGTACGGCGCGGCCGAGCTGGTGAAGGCCCAGCTCGGCTACTCAGTCGATGCCGTGCACCATCACACCATCGCGGCCTGGCCGCCGAAGCTGGTGGTGATTGCCGATGCGGGCGGCGACCCGTACTGCGTGGACCTGGAAGAAAAAAGCATCGACGGCGACTTGCCCGTGTACCGCGCCAACCATGGCACGGGAGAATGGCGCTTCGAGCTGCATACGGACGATTTCATCTACTTCCTGCACGAGATCGCGCTGGCGGCCTAGCCTGCTTCGCCTCCCGCTCCGCCCGGGCCGGGACCGCCAGGGCCGCCCGGGCCGCGTCCACCCGGCGGACCGAAGCGCGGTTCCCGTTCTCCCTCTTTCGCCGACGAGGTGGCGCCGCCGAGGCGGTACGACAGCCCCACATAAATCATCCGTCCATCGAAGCGCCGCGTGCTCGTCTCGCGCAGGGAAGCGCTATTGATGACGGTTTCCATCTTGTTGCTGCTGAATACATCAGTCACGTTCATGACCAGGCTCAGCTGCGGCGTCACCGTGTGGCGCCAGCTCACATTCAAAGTATTGTTCGGCGAGCGGTAGCCCTGCCCCGACAGCGTCTTGCCTTGCATTTGCAGGGCCAGTTGCAGCTGGTTCGCCGCATCGAACTGGTAATTGAGGCGCGCGCGGCCGCTCAGGGCATTCGCCGTGCGCGTGCTGCGGTTGCCCAGGTCGTCGGAACTGGTCTGCTGGCTGCGCGCCAGGTTGCCGCTCGTATTCAGGGTCAAGGATGGGGTCAGCTTGCCGCTGACGCTGAACTCCAGGCCGCTCGAATGGCTGCCTGCGCCGTTTTCGCGCGTGGTCAAGAGCACATTGTCGCTGATAAAGTAGCGGTAATCGACGATGGCGTCCGTGTCGCGCCGGTGGTAGGCGCGCAAGCTGCTTTCCAGGCCGGCAATCTTCGTTTCATAGCCGATCTCGAACGAATCCGTCTGCGTGGGTTTCAGCTTCGGGTTGCCGGCCGAGACATTGAACTCGTCGCGGTACACCACGTACGGGTTCAGGTCGCCCGCGCTGGGCCGGCGCAGGCGGTGCGCATAGCTGAAGCGCACATTGCTCTCGTCGCTGACCTTATACGTGGCGAACAGGCTGGGGATGTAATTGACGTAATTGTTGCCGGCCTCGACGCCGCCCGTGATCTGGCGCACGTTCAAGTCCGTGTACTCGGCACGCAAGCCGGCCAGCGCGCCCCAGCGCTCGCTCAGGCGCATCTGGTAGGAGCCGTACAGCGCGATGGTGCGCTCGTCGAGCTCGAAACGGTTGCTGCGCATGGGGTTGACAGTTGCCGCCAGGCTGGCCGGGTGGATGTCCGTATATAAGGTGTCGAAACTGCTGTGGTTGTCCGCCACCTTGTAGCCCAGTTTGGCCGTGCCGCCCGCCAGCGGACGCTCGTAGTCGCCGCTGAAGTCGACGATGCGGTTGCCCGTCTCGCTGTGCTGGCGCGCGCGGCTGTCGAAGGCATGCACGGGCGCAACTGCATAAGTATTCGCGTAATCGCTGTCGCTCTCATTGGTCGAGGATGACACGCGCAGGTCGATCTTCAACGATTCGCCCGGCAACTCGCCCTTGTGGTCATAGCGCGCGCCCCAGCTGGCGTTGCGGCTGTCGCCGTTGCGCACGGTGCTGCGCACATAGTCGCCGATGGTGCTGCCCGTGCTGTCGCCGTTGATGTAGCGGTCGAGCGAGCGCTGGTCGTTGCTGCGCCCGTTATACGACACGCTGGCGGCCAGGGTGTCGTTCGTGTTCAGGTTGTAATTCACGGTGCCGTGCAAGCCCAGCGAGTCGTTCAAACCATTGCTGGCGGAGCTTTGGCTGCTGGGGGCGAAGGCGCCCGTGCCACGCTCCAGGCGCTCGCGGCTGACCTCGCCCACGGAATTGCGGCCGTCGTGGCGCACATTGATGCCGCCCTGGTAGCCCCACGGCCCTTCGTTGTAGCTACCGGAAACGGCGCTGTTGTAGCGCCCGGCGATGCCCGCATTCGCGTTGACGGTGGCAAAGCCGCCCGGCTTGCGGTTGCGCCGCATCACCAGGTTCAAAATCGGGCCGCCACCGGCTTCGTTGCCGAACTGGGCACCGGGATTGTTGATCACTTCCACCGATTCGATATCGTCGGCCGCCATGGCGTTCAGGGTGGCGCCGCGCGCATCGCCCTGCAGCATGGCCGACGGCTTGCCATCGATCAATATCTGCACATTGCTGCTGCCGCGCAAGGACACGGAACCGTCGGGATCAACGGCCACGGATGGCACATTGTTGAGCGCATCGGCCGCCGTGCCGTTGCTGCTGCCCACATCGGACTTGACGTCGTAGACTTGCCGGTCGATGCGGCCCGTGGGACGCTCGGCCGTCACGCTGACGGAAGGGGGAGCGTCAATGGCGGGCGCCTTGGCCGATACTGGTGCTGCTGCGGGCTTGACGACGGCGTCGCCGGTGACAGTTTGCGCCTGAACGGCGGCGCCGGAGACCAGCAGGCTACCGCCCGCCAGACAGTGGAAAAGAGTTTTATGCATTTGGCTAAAAAATAATCGAGACGCTACGGATGAGGCGCTACGCCGCGGCGTGAGGGCACAGCGAAAGCATGCCACGACTCCATTGGGCAAAGCAAAGGCGAACCATTGTTATTTACTTCAATTTACAAATCTCTTCCACTTGTGGTCGTATAGCCTCATACGCTGGAGGGCAAACAAAAGGCTTGACGAAAAAATATCTCGCATATAGAGTACTCTGCATTACAGAGTTAACCAGGAGAACACGATGCTGAACCCGCAACAAGTCCAACAATACCTGCAGGAAGTGGAGCAAACCCAGACGCGCAGTGAACAGTATTTGCGCTATTGGCGCTCGGGAGTCATCGTCCAGCTGTGGGGCGTGGTCTGGTTCTGCGCCTATCTGGGCAGTTATCTGGCACCGGCACACAGCGGATATTGCTGGCTGATTGCCGACGCGGTGGGCATGCTCGGTACGGCGTATCTGCTGAGCCGGCAAAAAACCGCCAGCCAGCCGGGCGACCGGCGCATCTGGCTGGCCATGGCCATCCTCGTCGCCTTCGGCATCATGGTCTCGACTTTCATCGTGCACCGGCCCGGCGCCATCTCCGTGTTCTGGACCAGCTTGTTCATGCTCGTGTATATGCTGGCCGGCCTCTGGCATGGCCTGCGGTGGACGATATTGGGCGCCAGCATTTGCGTGCTGACTTTCATCGCCTACCATTTTCTCGCCCCCTGGTTCGATCTGGCCATGGCGCTGCTGGCGGGGGGCGGATTGCTGCTTGGCGGCACCTGGCTGCGCCGCGCTGCCTGAGGAGAACATCATGGCTGGTCTGGACGACATCATCCATCAGAGCACGCGCTTGCGCATCATGACTGCCCTGAATGTATTACAAGTAAATGAAAGCATCGAGTTCGTGCGCCTGAAAGCGCTAACCGAGGCAAGCGACGGCAATCTGGGGGCGCACCTGGACACGCTGGCACGCGCAGGCTATGTGATGCTCGAAAAGCAGTTCGTCGGCAAGAAACCGCAAACCCGCATCCATGCCACGGCGCAAGGACGCGCCGCCTACCAGGCGCACGTCGCTGAATTGCGCCGCTTGCTATCCATCTAACATCAACCGAAGAACATAAAATGAAAAGAATCATACCTTGGTGCATCGCACTGCTGCTGCCAGCCGCAGGACTGGCCTGCGCCGCCGACCTGCTCGTGACCGTCAACAATGTCCAGCCCGGTGCAGGCACAGTCAAAGCGGCCATTTACCAATCGGCCGCGCATTTCCTCTCGAAACCCCTGCAGCAGGCTACCGTGCCAGCCAACGGCAGCACCGTCCAGTTGCACCTGGATAAATTGCCTGCGGGCGAATACGCTGTCGCCGTCTTCCAGGACGTGAATGCGAATGGCAAGATGGACAGCAACTTTTTCAAGATTCCCAGCGAACCCACGGGCAGCAGCAACGACGCGCGTTCAGTGATGGGTCCGCCCAGCTACGACAAGGCGCGCTTCTTGCTGCCAGAAGCGGGCACCACGATTGCCATCAAGCTCAACAACTAACATCTCAGGACGATCAGTTCAGCAAGCCCTGCCCACGCGCCAGTTTCAGCCAGCCCGGATATTCCGTCATCAGCAAATCGTACAGCTCCGCATCGCTGTGCTCGTCGGGCGAGCTGACGGAAAAGTAATTGGCATTGTCGACCAGGCGTCCCTGCAATTCGTCGAGTTTTTCCAGGAAGGGAAAGTCGGAATCAGCAAAGGCGGCGAGAAACTTGCTTTTCGACTTGCGCCCCTTGCCAATGCCCATGAATTGCCAGAAGATGGGTTCATTGCTGGCCCAGCGCAATTGCTTCTCCGTCGTCGCCTGGTCGCTGGTGCCGCCATCGGTGACGAACATCACGTACACGGGCAGCTCGGCCGCGACGGGCCGCGTGCGCTCGCCACCGGACACGTCGGGGAAATAGAATGCGCGGATGGCCTGCATGGCGGCGCCATAGCGCGTGTCGCCTTCCAGCGGATGGCGCTGTATGGCCTGCCCCACGTAGCTATTGCAGTTACTCAAGGCCATGGGCGCCGGATGGTGGACATTTTTACCGAACAGAAATACATCGATCTCGCCATCGTCGTCGAACTTGCAGCCCAGGGCCAGGATGCGCTCGGCAAAGCGCTGCACCAGCCCCTCTTTATATAGCCGTCCCATGGAACCGGAAATATCCAGGCATAAACACACCTTGGCGCGGTGCTCGGAAAGGCCCACTTTTTGCAGCGACACGCCGGCCTGCTTGACCAAGCTGACCAGTTGCGGCGCCTCGCGTTCGACTCTCTTTTCCAGGTTGATCTTTGCCTGCTGAATTGCCGAAACCGCGGCAGCAGCAACAGGAACTGCAGGCGCGGCCTGGTCGACTTCGCCGCCGAAGTGCTGCACCAGCGCATCGAGGCCGCCATTAAAACCCTGGCCCACGGCCATGCAGCGCCAGCCGCCATCCTTGCGGTAAATTTCTGCCAGCATGACGGCTTTTTCTTGCGCGAAATCAGACCCGGCAAACGCAAAGCGGGCCAGTTCGCGCCCGCCCGCCTGCAGGCGCACATGGCCAGCTTGCAGCTGCGACATCACACCGTCGCCATCGATGGAGGCCGTCACGACGAGGCGGTCTATGCCGGCCGGCAAGCGCGCCAGTTGCAAGGCAAATTCAGCCGTGTCGCCATCGCTGCCGGCACGCGCTTCCACGCCGCCGCACGGCGTGCGCGGCTGGTTGAAAAAGGTCATGTAGCGCTCGTCGGACAGCTTGCCCGCCGTATCGAGGCCAAAACAGGCCACGTCGAGCGCCAGCCCCTGCGCGGCGACGCCAATCTGCAGTACGCCATCGGGAACGAGATTGGCCAGCGGCAAGCGCTGACCCTTGCTCAAGGTTTCCATCAGTGCCTCCTAGGCGATATAGCGGCGCGGATTGTCCGCATTGAAATCATCCTCGTCTTCCTTGTCTTCGCCCTTGAAGACGACGGGACCGTTGAAGACCAGCTGCAGGTTCTCGCCCTGCCAGCTCAGCCACGGCGTCGCTTCGCTGCCCGGTTCCGACGTCTTGCCGGACGGCTCCAGGATGATGCTGTCGGGCGTGATGCGCGCCATGCCGATCACATAGGTGTAGACCGTGTCGTCCGCGGCCGCCTTGGACAGGCGGAAGTCGAAGTCGCACTCGACGATCTGCTCGCCGTATTGCATGACCATTTTCGGGCGCATGGACGCCACCGGGACGGCGCCATTGGCCAGCGCCGAATACACGCTGAAGACGAGGCCCACCGTGCCGCCGTAATGTTGCGCCAGCGCAGGGTTGACTTCCACCGTTTCCGTGGCCGGCTCCTTGCCCGCCGCACCGGCGACGTCGCCCAGGTGGCGCACATACGGCATGACGTCGAAGCTGCCCGCCGTGTCGGGCGCCTGGATGAAGCGCATCTGGCCATTCGGCAAGAGGATGCCGACTCTTAAGTCGAGGTCGTCGTTGTCGTCGTCGCCATCGCCGTTATCGACCCAGGTCGCCTTGACGGTGAGTTTTGTTGGCGCGCCTGCGCCCTTTTCCAGCGACACCTTGTGCGTCTGGCCCGCCTTGGTCAGCGAGATTTTCGACAGGGAAATCTTCGGCGCCGCAGGTTCGGGAGCTGCTTGCGCCACTTCACCGCCGAAATGCGCGACCAGCGCGTCCAGGCCGCCGTTAAAACCCTGGCCCACGGCCATGAAGCGCCAGCCGCCGTCCTTGCGGTAAAACTCGCCCAGCATGACGGCTTTTTCTTGTGCAAAATCAGCACCCGCATACGCGTAGCGGGCCAGTTCGCGCCCGCCGTCGAGCAGGCGCAAGTAGCCGCTGCCCAGCTGCGCCATGCTGGCCGCACCATCGATGGCGGCCGTGACGACCAGGCGTTCGATGGAGGCAGGCAAGCGTTCCAGCTGGTAACTGAAACCGGCCGCATCGCCGCACGGCGCCGAGGTTTCCACGCCGCCGCACGGCGTGCGCGGCTGATTGAAGAAGGTCATGTAGCGGTCGTCGGACAATTTACCGGCGGCATCGAGGCCGAAACAGGCAAAGTCGAGCGCCACGCCCACGCTGGCGAGCCCCAGTTGCACGACATTGCCCGTGACGAGGCCGGACAGCGCAAGACGCTGCCCCTTGATCAGGTTTTCCATGGAGTCAGGGAGAGAGAAGAGAAAGACAGAACCGGGCAGCGGTGCCACCCGGTACATTTACGCAAACAACTGCTTTTTATGCGTTGATGCCAAACGAGCGAGCCAGGGGGCCCAGGCCGCCCTTGAAACCCTGGCCAATCGCCTTGAATTTCCATTCGCTGCCGGCGCGGTAGATTTCGCCGAAGATCATGGCCGCTTCCGTCGAGCCGTCTTCCGACAGGTCATAGCGGGCGATTTCCGCGCCATTGTCGCCGTTCAGGCAGCGGATGTATGCCTTGCCGACCATGCCGAAGTTTTGCTTGCGGGCTTCCGCGTCGTGGATGGTGACGGCCACGGCGATCTTGTCGATGTCGGCCGGCACGTTGGCCAGGTCGACGGCGATTTTCTCGTCGTCGCCATCGCCGCCACCGGTGGTGTTGTCGCCCGCGTGGACGATGGAGCCATCAACCGACTTCAGGTTGTTATAAAAAATGAAATCGGCATCGGAACGGGCCTTGCCATCCGTTTTCAGCAGGAAGGCGCTGCCATCCAGGTCGAAAGCGGCGCCATCAGTGGCGCGCGGGTCCCAGCCCAGTCCAATCACGATTTTCGTCAAGCCGGGAGCTTCCTTGCTCAGGTTGACATTGCCGCCTTTTTGCAAACTGATCGCCATGGTGTTTCCTCTTTAATGTGGGGGTTGCATTCGGTGTTTCAGGTCACGTCGCCGGCACCCCGGCTTGATGAGTCATGAGCCTACCATAAAGTTCCTGCTTGCCAGCTGCGCACTATTGAAAATAATGCCATACGGAAAATACCACGCCGCTGCCCGCATGCGCAAAATGACGGATAATGCCGCTCGACAAAAATTTTCACCATCCTGTACCAGGCTTGTCCTTGAACAATACAACGATACGACTCGTTTGCATCCCCGGCACCTTGTGCGACGAGCGCCTGTGGTCGCGCCTGGCCCCTGCCCTGGGCGACGCCTTTCAGCTACAGCACGTGCCCCTGCATCAGGCGCGCACACGTGCGCAGATGCAGCAGATGATCGCCAGCCACAGCGCGCCCAAAGCCCATCTGGTGGGCTTTTCGCTGGGCGCCTACCTGGCGCTCGAACACGCGCTGGCGCACCCGCAGCGCGTGCAGTCTTTGACTTTGATCGCCAATTCCGCCCAAGGTTTGCTGCCGGCGGAAATTAGCGCGCGCCAGCGCATCGTCGCCATGCTTGAGCGCAATGCCTATGCGGGCATCACGCGCCAGCGCCTGCGCGAACTGCTGCACCCGTCGCACCTCGACGATGCCGCCATCACGGGCCTGATCCAGCAAATGGGGCTGGACCTGGGCAAGGACGTGCTGCTGGCGCAATTTCTCACCACCATCAACCGCCCCGACCTGATGGCGCGCTTGCCGGAACTCGATTTTCCCGTGCTGATCGTGGGCGCCGAAGACGACAAACTCGTCAACCCCGACGACCTGCGCGCCATGGCCGCCCGCCTGCCGCAAGCCACCCTGCACTTACTAAAAGACAACACGGGCCACATGATTCCGCTGGAAGCACCAAACGAGCTGGCACAAGCCATGCGTGCGCATCTGGAGGCGTCCGGCAATTTCAACGATAATGACGGGCATCGGGCCATGCCCCCACCCTTTTCACAGAACCAATGAGCCATTTGACCATCATCGTCGCCACCGACCAGCAAGGCGGTATCGGCATCGACAACACCCTGCCGTGGAAATTGCCGGAAGACCTCGCGCACTTCAAGCGTTTGACGACGGGCCACCCCATCCTCATGGGCCGCAAGACCTTCGATTCCATCGGCCGTCCGCTGCCGAACCGCCGCAACATCGTCATCACGCGCAATGCGGACTGGCGCCATGACGGCGTGGAAGCGGTGTCGTCGGTGCAAGCGGCCATCGCCCTGCTCGATGGAGCCGAAGGCTATGTCATCGGCGGCGCGGAAATCTACCAGCAATCACTGGCCTTGGCGCAGCGTTTGATCATCACGGAAATCGGCCAGACGTTTGACTGCGATGCGTTTTTCCCCGCCGTGGACCATGCCGTATGGCAAGAAACCGCGCGCGAGGCGCATGTCTCGGAGAAATCCGGCCTGCCTTACGCCTTTGTCACGCTGGAACGCAAAGCCTGATAAGGTGATATAGATAGCCAGAAACATAGCCAGAATGGCGCTGTAATACCCCTGTCACACCGTTGCGTCACGCTAGCGCATGCTGGTGACGCTTGGCTACGATATTTTTTTCCCGCAGACGCCGCATTTCTGCGAGAATCCCGTTCTTATTTTTTTTCTGCGGCTGCCGGGTTGTACTACCGCCTGACCGTCGCGCCCTAGTCCGCCCCTCCACATCAGTCAGGGGCGGCTTGCTTTTTTGGAGACATGCATGAAATTTCGTTTCCCCATCGTCATCATTGACGAGGATTTCCGTTCTGAAAATACGTCCGGCCTGGGCATTCGCGCCCTTGCCGCCGCAATGGAAAAAGAAGGCATGGAAGTGCTGGGCGTGACCAGCTACGGCGATTTGTCGCAATTTGCCCAACAACAATCGCGCGCATCGGCCTTCGTGCTGTCGATCGACGATGAAGAGTTCGGCGCCGGCTCCGTCGAGGAAACCGACCACGCCTTGAAATCGTTGCGCGCCTTCGTCGAAGAAATCCGCTACAAGAACGCCGATATCCCGATTTATCTGTACGGTGAAACGCGCACCTCGCGCCACATTCCGAACGATATCCTGCGCGAGCTGCATGGCTTCATCCACATGTTCGAAGATACGCCGGAATTCGTCGCGCGCCACATCATCCGCGAAGCCAAATCGTATCTGGACGGCCTGTCGCCGCCGTTCTTCCGCGCGCTGGTGCACTACGCCAACGACGGCTCCTACTCGTGGCATTGCCCCGGCCACTCGGGCGGCGTGGCCTTCCTGAAGTCGCCGATTGGCCAGATGTTCCACCAGTTCTTCGGTGAAAACATGCTGCGCGCCGACGTCTGCAACGCCGTCGAAGAACTGGGCCAACTGCTCGACCATACGGGCCCTGTCGCCGCCTCCGAGCGCAATGCGGCGCGCATCTTCAATGCCGATCATTGCTATTTCGTTACCAACGGTACCTCGACCTCGAACAAGATGGTGTGGCACTCGACCGTGGCGCCGGGCGACATCGTCGTCGTCGACCGCAACTGCCACAAGTCGATCTTGCATTCGATCATCATGTGCGGCGCCATTCCCGTGTTCCTGATGCCGACGCGCAATCACCTGGGCATCATCGGCCCTATCCCGCTGCATGAATTCACGCCGGAAAGCATCGCCCGCAAGATCGAGGCGAACCCGTTCGCGCGCGAAGCGAAGAACAAGAAGCCGCGCATTCTGACCATCACGCAATCGACCTACGATGGCGTGATCTACAACGTGGAAACCCTGCGCGAAATGCTCGATGGCAAGATCGACACCCTGCACTTCGATGAAGCATGGCTGCCGCACGCCACCTTCCACGATTTCTACAAAAATATGCACGCCATCGGCAAGGACCGTCCACGCGCCAAGGAATCGATGATTTTCTCGACCCAGTCCACGCACAAATTGCTCGCCGGCCTGTCGCAGGCGTCGCAAATCCTCGTGCGCGAATCGGATACGGTCAAGCTGGACCAGGACGCCTTCAACGAGGCTTACCTGATGCACACCTCGACCTCGCCGCAGTATTCCATCATTGCCTCGTGCGACGTGGCCGCGGCCATGATGGAAGCGCCGGGCGGCACGGCCCTGGTGGAAGAATCGATCATGGAAGCGCTCGATTTCCGCCGCGCCATGAAAAAGATCGACCAGGAATGGGGCCAGGATTGGTGGTTCCAGGTGTGGGGACCGGACAGCTTCAACGACGAAGGCATGGGCCAGCAGGAAGACTGGATGATACGCGCCGAGGATGACTGGCACGGCTTCGGCGACCTCGCTCCCGGCTTCAACATGCTCGACCCGATCAAGGCGACCATCGTCAACCCGGGCCTGTCGCTGGACGGCCAGTTCGGCGAGACGGGCATCCCCGCGTCCATCGTCACCAAATACCTGGCCGAGCACGGCGTCATCATTGAAAAATGCGGCCTGTACTCGTTCTTCATCATGTTTACCATCGGCATCACCAAGGGCCGCTGGAATACCTTGCTGACGGCCTTGCAGCAATTCAAGGACGACTACGACAAGAACCAGCCGATGTGGCGCATCCTGCCGGAATTTGCGGCCGCCAACCCGCGCTACGAAAAAATGGGCTTGCGTGACCTGTGCCAGCAAATCCACGATTTCTACAAGGCCTATGATGTGGCCCGTCTGACGACGGAAATGTATTTGTCGGACATGATCCCCGCCATGAAGCCGTCGGACGCGTTCGCCAAGATGGCGCACCGCGAAATCGAGCGCGTGGCCATCGACGAACTCGAAGGCCGCATCACGTCCATCCTGCTGACGCCGTATCCACCGGGCATTCCGCTCTTGATCCCGGGCGAGCGCTTCAACAAGACCATCGTCGACTACCTGCGCTTCGCGCGCGACTTCAACGAGCGCTTCCCCGGCTTCGAGACGGATGTGCATGGTCTGGTGAAACGCGAAGTCGATGGCAAGCGTGGCTATTTTGTGGATTGCGTCCGTCAGGACTAGAGCACCTAGAAAACGTCCATGGCGGCGTTGCATTGCCTCGCCGTACTATTCGTACTGTCTTCGGCAACGCGCCTTGCCCTGAACGTTTCTAGGCACTCTCGTGATGTTCGTTGAACTTCATTAATAGCGCCGCCTGATGCAGATCAGGCGGCGTTTTTCATTCTGGGCCACCGCGCACGCTTGCGCCAGATCAAACGGCTGGGGTATCGGGCTTCTAAGATGGGCGACTCGTGCCCTCGTGATGGCTGGCATATGACGCTCAAGGTGTGGCTGGAAATCGTGCAGCAGGCGGCGGCTGGCAGTGGCGCCTTGCTGATGACGGCCTTGAAGCAGGCTCAGGTAACTGTGGCCCGGCGGCACGACGGCGAGGAGGGAGCGGGCATCGTGCTGTTTGCCGAGACCGATAGCGCGTTGCTGCAAGCGCTGCCAGCGCTGTGCCGGCACGCCTCCGTGCTGGCCATTGCCGCCTGCGGCCGCATCCCCAGCTGCGCGCAACAGCGCGCCCTGATGGCGGCTGGCGCGCTCGATGTGCTGCTGTGGCCGGCCGGCAGCGTCGATGCGGCCCCGGTACTGGCGCGCCTGCAGCGCTGGCAAGCCGTGGCGCAGCTGCTGGCGTCGAACGCCGTGCGCCAGCACCTGGTGGGCGACAGCGCGGCCTGGACCGCCTTGCTGCACCAGGTGGTGGAAATGGCCGCCTTCAGCCAGGCGTCGATGCTGATCACGGGCGAGACGGGCACGGGCAAGGATTTATTGGCGCAACTGGTCCACCGACTCGGCAACTGCCGCGGCGACTTCACCATTCTCGACTGCACCACCCTGTCGCCGGAACTGGCTGGCAGCGAACTGTTCGGCCATGAACGGGGCGCCTTTACGGGGGCGTCCGGTGCACGCGACGGCGCTTTCGCCCTGGCCGATGGCGGCGTGCTGTTTCTCGACGAAGTAGGCGAACTGCCGCTCACACTGCAAGCGCAGCTGTTGCGCGCGATCCAGGAACGCAAATACAAGCGCGTGGGCGGCAATACCTGGCAGCCCACACAATTCAGACTCGTGTGCGCCACCAACCGCGAACTGGAAGACGAAGTGGCGCGCGGCGCCTTTCGCGCCGACCTGTATTACCGCATCGCCGGCTGGCGTTGCCAGACGCCGCCCCTGCGCGAACGCCAGGACGATATCCTGCCACTGGCCCGGCATTTCCTCGCCGAACTGGCGCAGCAGCCGCCGCCCCCGCTGGACGCCGCCGTGCGCGAATACCTGCTGCTGCGCGACTATCCGGGCAATGTGCGCGAACTGCGCCAGACCGTCACGCGCATCTGGCACCGCCATTGCGGCCCCGGCCCCATCACCATCGGCGCCCTGCCCCCGGAAGAACGGCTGCTGGCGCCGCCCTGGCCCGACCCGCATTTCGAGGCGGCCGTGCGGCGCGCCCTGAGCCTGGGCCTGAACCTGTCGGACATCACGCGCTGCGCCACCGACCTGGCCATCCGCCTGGTGCTGGCCGAGGAACACGGTAACAACCAGCGCGCCGCCGCCCGCCTGGGCGTGACGGACCGCGCCCTGCAGATACGCCGCAAGGCGGCCGCCTGCGCGGCGCAAGCCGCTACTGCCGCGAGCATTGCCACTGCCGCGACACCGCCGGCCGCCCTTTGATCTGCCTCATGCCAGCCCCGCCAGCCGCAAAAAATTACCTCCCGTGATCAGCGCCGCGTCCAGCGGCGGCAAGCCCAGCAACTCAATCTTGTGCAATTCCAGCCCCGGATGCAGCCAGGGACCATCCGAGCCGAACAAGACCTTGTGCGGCCCCGCGCGGCGCACGGCCTGCTGCAGCAAGTCGAAACGGCGCACGCCGGAACTGTCCGTGTAAATGTTCGCGTGACGAACAAGGTGGTCGATCAACGCCAGCTGCGCGGCCCAGTCGTCACCGAAGCTGCCCAGATGGGGCAGGATGAAATTGACATCGGGATACTGCTGCGCCAACAGCTCGGCCACGGCCACCTCGCCGGCCGGGTCGTACAGCACGGGCAAGCCGAAGAAGCGGGCCGCGTCGCACAGCTCGCCGCTGATGCGCGCGTCGAGCCGGTGCGCCTTGATGCCGACAAAACCGTAACGCTCGACGGCCGTGCGCACCAGGTCCATGATGCGGCCCCGGTCGCGCCGCGCATGCACGAAGGCAAAGCCGTAAAAACGCTGCGGATCGGCAGCGACCAGGCGCGCCACGCCATGGTTGGCAATCGCGTAATCGGAGTGAAAGGTGGCGAACAGCACGCTGCGGGCGATGCCGGCCACCTGCGCGCGGCGCAAATAAGCATGCAGCGGCGCATCGCTGTCCCACGGCCCGCTCAAGCCGTCGCCGGGACCAGCATGGCAATGGCAATCGATGACCAGCGCCATGGCTGCCTACCTGCGCTCAGTTCCAGTCGCCCATCACGACGATGCGGTTGCCACGCCGGCGCCAGCGCCCGCTTTCCTCTTCCTGCTGCGGCGCAGGCGAGCGGAAGTGCGGCAATTGCTGGTGCAGGGCCCGCGTCAGCGCGCTTTCCACGGCGCGCGCGCTGCCATCGCCGTCGGCCGCCAGGCGCGCCGCCTGCCCCGCGATGCGCACGAAGCGGCGCGCCAGTTCCAGTTCGCGGTCGGCCGGCGCCTCCGCTTCGCCCGCCAGCTCCAGCTCCAGCGCATTGCTGGCCGCGCGCCCCAGGGCCGAACCGAGCGCCGTGCCCACGCCCGGTATGGGGATCATCGAACCGAGGGCACCGCCGACAAAGGGCAAGGCCGTCTTGGCCACGGCCTTCAAGGCACCGCCCAGGGGCTTGGCCACCTTGGCAAGGGTCGATCCCACCTTCTTGACGCCCTTCCACACGCTCTTGAAAACATTGCCGAGAAACTGCTCGAGTTCTTCCTCGCTGGCCACGTCCAGCAATTCCATGGCCAGCTGCAATTCTTCCTCTTCACTGAAAACGGCCGGCGCACTGCCCTTGCCAGGCCAGTCCTGGCCGAATTCCAGCACTTCAAACGCGGCGCCGGCCCGCTGCCGGCATTGCGCGCATGCGCATTC
The DNA here is from genome assembly GCF_003096775.1 of Janthinobacterium sp. 78. Taxonomy (NCBI): domain Bacteria; kingdom Pseudomonadati; phylum Pseudomonadota; class Betaproteobacteria; order Burkholderiales; family Oxalobacteraceae; genus Janthinobacterium; species Janthinobacterium sp. 78. The sequence goes on from NZ_QENT01000001.1 coordinate 3,949,940, forward strand.
GAGTTGGTGCATGATGTTCTCCTTCGCTGTCGTCAAGGTGCTGTCGTCAAGCCCACATTTCGCCCAGCACGGCCATTTCCAGTTCGCGCCGCTGGTTCGTCAGCACCCCGCGCCGGTGGGTAAACATGTCGCTGTGGATACCCTTTTCCAGGATGCGCCGCTGTGCGGCCGAGGAGAGCGGCGCCACATAGACGTCATGCCCGCTCATGTCCATGCCCATCATCTTGCCGCACAGGTGGTGCTGTTTCAGGCGCCGCCGCAAATCATCGGTCTGGCCGCTGTAGGCGCGCCGGCCATCCCTGGTGTTGAACTCGATCACATACAGGCCCGGCCCCGTGGCGTTCGCATCGTTGACAGCCTGCGGAATCGCTCCCACCGCCTGGTAGCGCAAGGCGGCCGCGCCCGGCACGCGGCCCAGGGTGGACGCCAGGATGGGCGGCACCTCGCCCTGCATCTGGCCGCCATCCTGGTCCGGGTTTTGATCCCGGTCTTGATCCGGTCCTTGATCCTGTCCTTGATCCTGCCCCTGGTCCTGATATGGTGCCGGCGCCTGCTGGCCGCCGAACACGGGATACGGCGCCGGATAAATAGTGGGGTAGATGGCGCCATAGCCGCCCCAGCCCCGATAGCGCGGCGGATACGGCAAGGGCGGTGGCGGATACCGGGGCGGCCGGCGCCCCTGGCCCTGGTAGCGTGGCGGCGCGGGACGGCGCGGGCCCCGCAGCGGCGGCCTCGCACGCAGGCCGCCACCGCGCATGGCACCGCGTCCACCGCCCGGGCGCGTACGCTCGCCTTCCCATTCGCTCTGCCATTCACCTTCCCATCCGCCCTCATCCTCCCCCTCTTGCATCCACTCTTGCGACCATTCCCCCGGCCATTCCTGCTCGCCGGCCGCTCCCACCTGCCCCGCAAAGGGCAGCATTTCAAATACTTCGTGCATATCGCCTCCTGATGTGATGTTCAAGCAAGTCCATCGCCTGCTGCAGTTGCCCGGGCGTCTGGTCGGCCCGCAGCAGAAAAGTCAGCGCGCCGGGGCCATCCCCCGCTTGCGCCAGCGCCAGCACGCCCGCTGCGTGCAAGGCTGGCTGCAAATGGGCGCACCCTGGCAGGCGCTGCACGGGGAAGCTGCCGCCCCGGCAAGCGATGCCGGCCGCTGCCATCCCCGCCCTCCATTGCGCCACCCGGTCCGCCAGCCTGGCGCGCAGGGCGTCGCCATGCTGCGCATTGAGCGTCAGCGCGCGCCGCGCCGCCGCCAGCACGGCGGCCGAAGGCGGACTGGCATGCACGCGCGTCTGGCTGTGCGCCGCGAAGCGCCGCAACAGCTTGTGGCTGCCGGCCAGCACGGCCAGCGGCACACCGAATCCCTTGGCCAGCGAGGCGCCGATGATCAGCGATTCCCCATCCAAGCCGTGCCGCCGCGCCGAGCCGCCGCCCTGTGTACCCATAACGCCCAGCACCTGCGTGTCGTCCAGCAACAGATAACCGCCGCCCTGGCGCGCCAGGGCCGCATAGCCCGCCAGCGGCAAGACTTGCTCGCTGCCCGGCACATAACCATCGGCCAGGATCAACGGGCGCCGTCCCTGCCTGCCCCAGGCCGCCACCAGGCGCCGCAGCGCCGCCATCTCACCGCTGGGAAACACTTGCCGCGGCAAGCCCAGCGCCTGCGCCCGCTCGGCGCCCCAGCGCGCGATGGCGTAACTGCCGCCATCGACGAGGATCACCAGCCGCTCGGCAGCGAGCATGCCGAACAGATCCCAGAACAAATGCAGGGTCGACGGCAGCACGCAAGCCGCTTCGCAGCCTTGCAGCGCGGCCAGGTCCGCTGCCAGCGCTGGCGCGCCCGGCGGCTCGCGCAGCGCCGCCGGCTGCCCCAGGGTCAGGCTGCTCCATGGCGCCAGCTGGGCCGCCGGATGGCGCATGCCCAGGTACAGGGCACTGGTAAAGTCGAGCATGCACGCGCCCCGCTCCCGCCCTAGACGCTGCGCAACTGCTGGCTCAGGCGCTGGCGCAGCAACACCGAGGGCATGGTCGCTTCGATCGCGGGGTCGCTGCTGTCGATGGACAAATCCACCCCCGTGGCGGCGCGGTAGCCGTGGATATAACCCTGCACTTGCGGGCGCCAGAAACGTGCCCAGTTGAAGGCCTGGGTGGGCTCATAAATATCGCTCCAGTTGCCGTAGCGCACAGACAGCAGCAATTGCTCGCCAAAGATGGCCAGGTTACGGAAATGCATCACGCTCGTATCCGTCCAGCCCTGCAGTTTCTTCATGGCATCGACCCGGTCCATCCACGGTTCCGGATACGCCACCATCACGCGCGTGGGCAAAAATTCGCGGAATTCGGGCCGCGCCAGCATCCACTGCTGCATCAGCATCTCGATGCGCGCCGTCGACGGCAAGTCGCCGAACTGGTTGTGCGCGCCCTGCGAGAGGATCAGATGGATTTCCTTCAAGGCGTTCAGCACGGGGAAGGCGTCCGCCTTGACGGTCGTGTCGTCGTCCTGCTTGTAGAACGAGGTAAGCAGCCGCAGCAAATGGTGAAACGCTTCGAGGAACTTCGAGCGGCTGTCGGCTGGCCGGAAGTGCTGTACCGCCTTGCCATCGAGACGCACGCCGTAATGGTGGTCGTACTCGTAATTGCGGCGCACCACGGTCAGCCGGTGCTGCTCATCTTGCGTGTATCCCCACAGCAAGTTGTTCAGCGGACGCAGCATGTCGATTTCCGTGTTCGACAGGGGATCGAGGCCGCTGCCCGGCGCGCGCAAGTTCTGGAAACGCTGCGTGATGGCATTCATGGTTTGCACCAGCATGCCCTCTTCGTGCCAGTACGACCAGATCAGTTCCAGCAGGCAAGGATTGGCCAGCTTTTCCTGGATGATGCCAAAGCACAGGTCCACCTCGCCTTCCTGGCCACGCGGGATACTGATGGGGATGTCGGGCAGCTTGCGGCGGATCACGGCCAGATACGGCAAGGTCTGGAAGCCATCGATGTTTTCCAGGTAATCATCGCGCAGCACGGTTTCCAGGTCGCGTCCCTGGGGAATGTCGCGCCGGTCCAGGTAGGCGTTGTCCTCGGCCGGATTGAAGGCCAGCGGCTGGTTCAGCACGCCGCAATTGACCATCACGAACGCTTCCGTCGCCACTTTCAGCACGCGGTAGGAATCGGCATCGGAAAACGGCAGCGCGCGGCGCTGCTTGAGCTGCTGGAACATGTCGGCCTTCTTGACGAAGCGTTCCTGTTCGAAGCCGCGTACATTGGCCAGGTCGCCGCAAAACAGGCTGTCCATGAAATGCAGGTAATTCGTAAACGACATCGCTTCGGTGCTGTTGCGTATCAAGGTCCACAGCGGCAAGTCTTCCGTCGGCTCCGTCTCCGTGCGCGTCAGCGACACGCCCACATTGCCGGAAATGGGCTGCGGCTGGCGCTCTTCCGTCTCGTATTCCGTATCCACGGCCAGCATGGCGTTCGGGCTGAGGCCCTCGGGCACGGGCAAGGCGTTGCGCAGTTCGGGCCGCTGCGACAGCATCATCTGGCCCATGAAACGGTGCATGCCGGCGCGCCGCACGGGTGTGGAAAAGGTATTTACGGCACCGCGCATGGGCACCCATGGCGAGGCGGCCAGCACCTGCACCTGGTCGCGCCCGTCCGCGCTTTGATCGCCGTCAAACGCGACGCTGGCGACGGCGCGGTCGCCCACCCGGCCAAAATTGCAATCGCTGGGATGGCAGTCGGGCGTTTCAAACACCAGCGCCACCTGCGGATTGAGCTGGGGCTTGAAGCACAGCACGGCGCTGCAACCGGCCTGCACCGTCACGCACTGGGGCGCCGTGGCGGGGAAATTGCCATACACGCCCACGTAGCTGCCCGTCGCCAGGTCGGCAAACACGGTGCTGCCGCGGCCATCGGTCCAGCGCACGCCCACCAGCATGGCGGGATCGGCTACCCAGGTAGCGGGATTGAAATTATGGCAATCGGCCTCGGCTCCCCGGTACAGGCTGATGGCGGCATTGACGACCATGATCCCGCTATCGTGCTCGTGCACGGTGACCGCGATGCTTCCGCCGCGATGTATCGGGCCAGCCTGGCCAGCCCCCCTGTTTTTGCTGCTGATCTTGCTGCTCATGTCATTCTCCTCAATGGATAATCAAACGCGATGCCAGGGGCGGCAGCGGCCTGCCGGACTGGCGGCCGTGCCGCACGACATCGGCGCACAGCTCCGACGTGTCCAGGGTGCTGCGCAGGGCCCAGTGGGTCAGCAAACGCCCCAGCAGCTCGCTTTCGTCTTCCGGGCTCAAGGTACCGCTGGCGCGCGCCTGGCCCAGCACGGCGAACACCAGGGTCGGCGTCGCCTGGTACATCTGCGCCGGCGCCAGGGTCCAGCTGCGAAACAGCCGCGCCAGCATGGCTGGCTGGCGCGTGTGCACGGCCATGGCTTCGGCCAGCGAGCCGCCGCGCAAGGACGGTGGCCGGTGCTGCACCAGCAAGCCCACCAGGGCCGCCATGCTGCTCTGCAACTGTTCCAGCAGCTGCTGCTGCCCCAGAGGCAGGCCCGCCAGCGGGTAGTACGACAGCCACAGCTGCTCCAGCCGGCTCCATTGCGGATGCGGATACAAGGCCCGTCCCATGGCGCAGCTCAGGCGCACCCGCAGCCAAGGCACCGGGTGGGGATCGTCGAGATTGAGTCGGAAGACAAACACGCGCGGCAGGCTGACCACGCCGATCAGGCCCAGGGTGGCGGCCACGCCGACGCGCGCCAGCGACCAGAAATCGGCCACGATCTCGGAAATCCACCGCTCCCACAGCTGCCACACGTGCACAAAACCGCTGCCGCCGTGCTGCATCGCTTGCAGCATGGGCCGCAGGGACGCCACCAGGTCCAGCAATGCAGCACCCTGGTGCCCCACCTCGTGCACCAGCGACGAGGCGATGCTGCTGCCGATCATGCGTTCGCGCGGCAGGCGGATGATGGCGACGGGATTGTCGCCGCCGCCCGGCAGGCGCGTGCGCGCACGGCGGATGGCGGCGCCCGGCCCCCGGTCCAGGTAGCAGATCACGGGTGGCGCCTGGTACACATTGCCGGGTAGCGCCAGCGCGTCGGCGGCGACGATGTCCAGGCCAGCCAGCCACACGCCCGTCTTGTGCTCGCTGCGCTGCGTGATGACTTCGTTGAACAGGTCGAACTGGGTCAGCGCGGCATTGAATTTCAGGCGCAGGAAGGTGAAGCGGCGCTGTGCCTCGGCGGCCGTAGCCGTGCTGGCGCCATCGGCGGCTTCGCGCCGCAGCCACCACTGGAACTGGGCCACCATGCGCCGCAATGCGCGCCGGCCCTGCACCAGTTGGCTTTCGATGGCCGACTGGGCACTGGGCATCAGGGCGGCCGCCAGTACCGTCGGCTCGATCAGCGCGAATGGTTCCAGCCGCGCCAGCCGCGTCAGCAGCGAGCGCGCTTCCTGCGCCAGCATCCAGGCAGCGTAAGCGCCGATGGCCATGATGTCAGACGCCGTACAGGACGATTTTATGGCCCTGGCGCGCCCAGCGCCCGCTGGCCGGGCGCATGCCGCCCTGGCCGCGCGCGCTGCCCTGCGCCATGGCGCCGGCGCCACTGCCATTCTGCGTGGCGACCTGGCCGCCGGGACGTCCCAGCAGACCGGGTGCGAACTGGCGCGCCGCCGCACTGGCCGCCGCCTGAGCGATGGCGCGCGGGTCGCCATTGCCGCGCGTTTGCGCGGCGCGGTTGACGGTGTCGGCGGCCAGGCGCACGAACTGCTTGGCACCCTCGAATTCGCGGTCCTCGTTCGACGATGCTTCCGCTTCCAGCCCCAGCGCACCGCCGGCCGCCGAAGCCAGGCCGCTGCCGATCTTGGCCCCCAGCGGGCCGCCGAAATAGCCGCCGATGGCGCCGCCGGCCAGGGGAATCGCTTTCTTCGCTACGCCCTTGAGCACGCCGCCGATCGCTTGTCCCACGGGCGACTTGATGATGCCGCCCGCCACCGACGCGGCCTTGCGCAGGAAATTGCCGAGAAACTGTTCCAGCTCGGCCTCATTGCTCACCGACAGCAATTCATTCGCCAGCTCCATTTCCTCGGCCTCGGAAAACATGGCGTTCGCGCCGCCCTCGCCGCTCCACTCGCCCTGGCCAAACTCGAACTGTTCCGCTTCAAAACCGGACATCTCCTGCCCGTATTCCAGGGTCGTACGATCCATGTCATGCATGATGAGCTCCTCAAAGTTAACACCTCGGTTGACACCTCAGTTCGGATTACCTTGCCGGACAGCCTGGCCATCCGGCTAACAATCGAGCACGATGATGTGCCCGCCCTCGCGGCGCCAGCGGCCAGCGTCCCGTGCCGGCGTTTGCGCGGCCTGCCTGAGCAAGCCTGGCGCCACGCTGCGCGCCACCTGTAGCAGGGCCGTTTCCACCCGCGCGCCGGGCGCGCGCGCGTCCATGCCGCCGTCCTGCGCCAGTTCCGCATTGACGGCATCGATCAGATGCACGACTTGGCGCGCCAGTTCGAATTCCTTGTCTTCCGGACTCAATCCTTCCAGTTCCATGCCGAAGATGCCGGCGGCGCGCCGCTTGAGCGCCTGCGGCGAGCCGCCATGCAGGGGCAGCAGGGGCGCCACCACCTTGCCCAGCAGTTGACGCAGCGGCGCTTCCAGCGGCGTGCCGCGCACTTGCCGGCCCGCCACGGTGGCGCCCAGCTGGCGTGCCAGGAAAGCGTCGAACTGGGCCGGCCCCTGCAATTCCAGCAAGCGCGCCGCCAGGGCCAGCTCATCCTCCTGCTGCAGGGGCGGCATGGCCGGCGCATCAGGCAATTCCATTTCGGGACGATAGGCGAGCAGGCGGCTGGTCATGACAGGCTCCGGTGAGAGACGGGCGGGTGGCCCATGCCTCCCTGACGCAAGGGCCATGCCAGCCATATGCGAGGGAAGAACGGGACGCCACGGCGAACGGTGTTTCGCCGATAGCGTAAAAACCATCGTTTCCGGCGAAGCGAGTTTCGTTGTCAAGATAAGCTTTCAAACAAGCTTAATTGGCAGGAATGATTACGTCGCCTATGCGCCACAGTGCGCGTCATCAGCAAAAAATATTTTTCATTTTCAAAAAACAAACTTCGCGCTATTTCGACTAAAAAATCCTCAATGACACGCTAACGCCCATCAAAAATAAACGTAGTCAACACGCAAATAGTTAATTGGAAAGAGGATTTTGGTAAGCAAGCCCTACAATTAACGGGCCATATTTTGATTGCCAGAAAGAAACTAAATGACTGACCCTACTTTGCGCCGCTTGCTGCTCATCACATTGCTCAGTCTGCTATCCGCCTGCGGCGGTGGCGGTGGCAGCGACAGCAAGACCGGCGCGCCGCAGACCCCGGACGTTTCGGTCGTGCCGCCGGCGACCACCGGCCCCGGCACCACGCCGGGCGACACCATTCCACCGCCGCCCCTGACCACGCCGCCGGCCAAACAGACGGCCACCTTCACGCGCCAGGAAGCGTCGCGCTTCCTGGGCCGCGCCACGTTCGGCCCCGACATGGCGGCCATCGAGGCCCTGGCTGCCAGCGATAGCGATGCCTGGTTCCGCGCGCAGTTTTCCAAGCCGCAAACCTTGCACCGCAAATATATCGACGCCAAGTACCCGGCTGCAGGCGCGGCGATCACCCAGGCCAGGTCAAACGACTTTTATGAGTCGTTCTGGCAGCAAGCCGTGCGCGGCGACGACCAGTTGCGCCAGCGCGTGGCCTTTGCCCTGTCTGAAATCTTCGTCGTCTCCACGCAAAACGCGGCCGTAGGGCCGCAAACCCGGGGCCTCGCCAGTTACTACGATATGCTGGGACAACAGGCGTTCGGCAACTTCCGCACCCTGCTGCAGGGTGTGGCCACCCACCCGATGATGGGACTGTACCTGTCGCACCTACGCAACCAGAAGGAATCGGCCACGCGCACACCCGACGAAAATTTCGCGCGCGAAGTCATGCAGTTATTTACCATCGGCCTGTACCAGCTGAACGCGGATGGTTCATTGAAACTGTCCGGCGGCAAACCCATCGACACCTACACGCGCGACGATGTGAGCGGCCTGGCGAAAGTGTTTACGGGCTGGAGCTGGGCCGGCCCGGACCAGGGCTCGAAGCGTTTTTTTGGCAGCCTGGCCGATCCGGACCGCGACTGGAAACCGATGCAGAACTATGCGGCGTTTCACTCCACCAGCGAAAAACGCTTTCTCGGCGTGAGTGCGGCCGGTGCCGGCGGCGGCGAAGCGGACATGGCACTGGCCCTCGACACCCTGTTCAATCACCCGAACGTTGGCCCTTTCTTTGGCCGCCAGCTGATCCAGCGCCTGGTCACCAGCAATCCCAGCCCGGCCTATGTGGGCCGGGTCGCGGCCGCCTTTGCCAACAATGGTGCGGGCGTACGCGGCGACATGCAGGCCGTGATCCGCGCCGTGCTGCTGGACCCCGAAGCGCTGGCGCCAGCCGGCAGCACCCTGCGCACGGGAAAACTGCGCGAACCGCTGGTGCGTTTGGGCAACTGGATGCGCGCGTTTAACGCCAAGGATGCTGCTTTGCAATACCGCATCTATTACCTCAGCGATCCGCTGTCGGGACTGGGCCAGAACCCCATGAACGCGCCGTCCGTCTTCAACTACTTCCGTCCCTCCTACGTGCCACCCAATTCCGCGCTGGCGACGGCGGGCCTGATGGCGCCGGAAATGCAGATCACGTCCGAGCCGTCCGTCACCGGTTACCTGAATTTCATGCAGGATGCCATCAGCGGCGGCGTGGCGGAAAGCCGTGCCGTGCGGGCCGACTACTCGGCCGAACTGGCCCTGGCCGAACAGCCTGCCGCCTTGCTGGAGCGGGTCAACTTGCTGCTGATGTCGGGCCAAATGTCGTCCCGGCTGCGCAGCAAGATCCTCTCGGCCATCACCAGCATCGCGATTCCCGCCGCCAGCGGCAGCAATGCCGCGCAAGTGACGACAGCGAAAACCAACCGCGTGCACCTGGCCATTTTCCTGGCCATGGCCTCGCCTGAATACCTGGTTCAAAAATAAGGAAGCTGCATGACGATCCCCTCCTACCCCTCCCACTTCTCGCGCCGGCGCTTCCTCGGTTCCATGCTGGGCCTGGCCGGCAGCACGGCTGCGCCATTCGCCCTCAACCTGGCCGCCATGGGCCAGGCAGCGGCCCAGTCGGCCGACGACTACAAGGCTCTCGTGTGCCTGTTCATGGCCGGCGGCAACGATACCTTCAACACGGTGCTTGCCACCGACACGCCATCCTGGAGTGAATACTTGCGGTTACGCAACACAGGCGGCAACGAATCGATCCACCTGCCCGGCGTGGGCGAAACGGGCGGCGTGCTGCCGATCATGCCCGCCACGGCGCAGGCAGGCCGCAGCTTTGCCCTGCATCCCGCCCTCGCCCCCGTGAAAGACCTGTTCGACGGCGGCCGCGCCGCCATCGTTGCCAATGTGGGCACCCTGATCCAACCTGTGACTCTGGCGCAATACAAGGCGGGCAATGTGGCGCTGCCGCCGAAACTGTTTTCGCATAACGACCAGCAATCGACCTGGCAATCGGGCTTGCCGGAAGGCGCCAGCGTGGGCTGGGGCGGACGCCTGGGCGACCTGCTCGGCACGGGCAACGGCTATGCCACGTTTACGGCCATCTCGGCCGCGTCGAACGCGCTGTTCCTCAGCGGGCGCCAGGTGCGCCAGTTCCAGGTGGGCAAGGCGGGCGCCGTACCCATCCGCAATATCGGCAGCGGCTATCTGTTCGGCACCACCCAGGGCGAGACCGCCTTGCGCGACATCATCAGCACGGCGGGCGACGACCTGATGGAGCAGGAACACGTGGCGACGGTGCAGCGCGCCATTTCCAGCCAGGGCGTGCTGAGCGGCGCCATGCTGGCGGCCGGCGCGGGCGGCGTGCCCAATCCACCGCCCTATGTCAACCCGAACACGGGCGCGTCCGGCGTCAACCAACTGGCCGTGCAATTGCAAACCGTGGCGCGCATCATCGGCGGGCGCGGCGCCCTGGCGGCGAAACGGCAAGTGTTTTATGTGACCCTGGGCAGTTTCGACACGCATGACCGCCAGAAGGAGCTGCATGGCGACCTGATGGCGCGCCTGGCGCACGCGCTGGCGTATTTCGACGCCAGCCTGGCGGCCCTGCAGGGCGCGGATGTGCGGCGCCAGGTGACGACCTTCACGGCCTCGGACTTCGGCCGCACCTTCAGCAGCAACGGCGACGGCACGGATCACGGCTGGGGCGCGCACCACTTTGTCGTGGGCGCCGCCGTGAAGGGTCGCGACATCTACGGCGCCTTCCCCACCACGGGCTTGGGCCATGCGCTGGACGTCGGTTCCGGCGCCCTGCTGCCGACCACCTCCGTCGACCAGTACGGCGCCACCCTGGCCAAGTGGTTCGGCGTGGCCGACAGCCAACTGGCCGAGGTGTTCCCGAACATCGGCAACTTCAGCCAGCGCGACCTGGGTTTCATGACAGTCACTTAAGCGTTCACGGCGATGCTCAGGGTGACGACGTAGCCCTGCGTGGCATTGCCCGTCACCGTGGCCATCTGCAGGTTGCTGCCGTCGCTGAAAACGTTGTCGGTGGCATAGCTGATCTGCGCCAGGTTGCGCACGCTGGCCGTGTAACCGCTGGCCGCGTAGGCGTCGTTCAAGGTTGCCATCGGGAAGGTGAACTGCGACGTCTTGAGGCGGTTCGAGGCAGAGGCCGCCTTGGCCAGGCTGGGATAGACCTCGATATGCACGTGCGGCATGCGCCCCGCGTAGCAGCCGGGAAAGATGGTCGTGAAGACCAGGTTGCCGGCGCTGTCCGTTTCCTGCACCCCGCGCAGGTAATTTTGCGCCGTCACGCCGCTCGAATACAGCGAATACAAGCCTTCGCGGTCGCAGTGCCATAAATACACGGCGTAGCCGGCCAGGCTGGCGCAGCTGCCGCTGGCGTTGAGCAACTGCAACTTGATAGTGAGCGGCACGCCCGCCGCCACGCCCGTGGCGCCATTAAAACTGGCACGGATATCGCTGCGCACCACGCCCGACTGCTTCAGCACGTTGATGATGCTGCCGCCATGCGTGTTCGTGCCGTCGGCCGGATACGGCCCGCCCGTTTCGTCGGGCATCACCGTGCAGGCGCCCGTGGTGGGCGTCATCACCGTGCCAGTGCCAGTGCCGCTACTCGCGGCGGCACTGCCGGCGTCCGAACCGCCGCCGCAGCTCATCAAAGGCAAGGTGGCGGCCCCGGCCAGCAGCCAGCGCAGGACTTGCCGCCGCTCAGTCGCCTGCCGCATCATTTCGAGGTCGGATGCCAGACCGTGATCATGTAATTCCATACATACTCCAACAAATGGGGCAAGCCCGCCAAGGCGGGGTTCAGGCTGGCGCACAGAAACAGGACGTGCGTGGCCCGTGGCGAAAGCGCCTTCCTGGCAGCCGGAGCGAGCTTGCGTTCCACGCTTCAGGCCGTTGTATTGACCAGGTTGCCGCTGGCGGACAGGCTGGCGCCCGCATTCGCCTCGCCCAGGCTGCCCGACAGCGCCTGCAAGAAACTGCCCAGTTTGCTACTACTGCTGGTGCTGCCCTCATCGCCGCCCAGCGCACTGAGCAGGCTGGCAAAGCTGGACTGCAAGTCCGTCACGCTGCTGTCCGTGCTGGCGTCACTGTCGCTGCCGGACGCGGACAGTTTTTGCAGCAGGCTTTGCAAGTCCGACTCGATATTGCCGGGGCCGCCAGCACTCCCACCGCTCTGCGCATGCAGGCTGCCCATCAGCTGGTGCAGGAAGGCGCCCAGCGCCTGGCCCACTTCGCTGCTGGTGGCGCTGCTGCCGGCGCTGTCCGTAGCGCTGTCGCCATCGCTGGCGTCCACTGACACGCCGATCGATGACAGGGCACTGGTAACGGCGTCGAGAAACGCGCCATCGTCGGGCTTTTGCGGCCGCGTGCCGCCAACGCTGCCGGCACTACTAATACTGCCGCTGCTGCTACTGCCGTTCAGGCGGCTGAGCGCGCTCAGCTGGGCAGCGGCGCTGCTGGAACTCAAGGCACTGATGCTCACGGTTACTCTCCTGTGGCTGATTGAGGACGGCGCGGGCCGGGGCGGCTGTCGCGCCGCTGCTGCGCTTGCTTGCGCTGTTCCGGCGTCAGCACGGCCAGCAATTGCTGCTCCAGCCGCGCATGCAGCAAGCTGATCTTTGCCATGGCTTGCGCCGCCGTGTTCGCCAGCGCGCCAGCCTTCGCATCGTCGTAGGCGCTGGACCCGGCCAGCTCGCGCAGCTGCGCATGGGCCTTGAAAACGATCTTTTCCTGTTCCCGCAGCAAGGGCGCCTGGGCGTAGGTGGCGGCGAAAACCTTGTCCTGCTGCGCCTCGCTCAAGTCGATACCGTGCAGGAACGGCGGCAAGCCGGGCGGCGGCCCCGGCATGGCGCGCGCTAGCGGGCCGTCCGGCGCAGATTCTTGCTGGGCCAGCGCCAGCAGCGGCATGCTGCAAGCGGACAGCAGCACCAGGGATACGGCAATACTCAGGTGTTTCATCGGGCTTTCCTTTCGTGGCGATCAGCCCTGATTGTCGGCGTCTGGCATGTAAAGCAACGTTAGGGCCGCGTAAAAGCGGGTAAAGGCAGCTGCGCAAATGTCAGCAGGCGTATGTAAAAGCGGGTAAAAGGGACCTGATCCGCCCCTGCTGACTGCTATCATCGGGCGATATTCACCCGAAAAAAGCACAGGCATGAGCAAGGTTTTGTTAATCGATGACGACGTGGAACTGGTCGGCATGTTCCAGGAATACCTGACGCAGGAAGGTTTTGACGCCCGCGCCGTGCATGACGGCGAAAGCGGCGCGGCCGAGGCGCTGACGGGCCTGTACGCCATCGCCGTCCTCGACGTCATGATGCCGCGCATGAATGGCCTGGAAACCCTGCGCCGCATCCGCGCCGGCAGCAACCTGCCCATCCTGATGCTGACGGCGCGCGGCGATGACACGGACCGCATCGTCGGCCTGGAGCTGGGTGCCGACGATTACGTGACCAAGCCGTGCACGCCGCGCGAGCTGACGGCGCGCATCCGCGCCATCCTGCGCCGTTCGCAAGCGGCGCCGCACGACAGCTCGGGCCTGGCGCCGCTGGCCGTTGGGCAACTGACGATGTGGCCGGAACAGCGCCGCGTTGCCTGGGCCGGCGCGCATCTGGAGCTGACGAGCACGGAATTCAATCTGCTGGAAGTGCTGGTGCGCCATGCGGGCAAGCCCGTGAGCAAGAATCAATTGTCGGAACTGGGCCTGGGCCGGCCCATGGCGCGCTTCGACCGCAATATCGACGTGCACTTGAGCAGCCTGCGCCGCAAGCTGGGCAGCCTGGCCGATGGCCGCTCCTGCCTGCAGACCGTCTACCGTCTCGGTTACCAGCTGATCAAGGAGTAAGCGTGGGCCGTCTGTTCTGGAAGTTTTTTCTGTGCATTATGCTGGCGCAAGTGACGGCCACCATCGGCATCGGCGGTACCTTCTGGCTGAAAAACCGGGCGGCGCAGCAGGAGCGGGCCCTCGACATCGACACCAGTCCGCCGGCGCAAATGATCATCGAGGCCGCCAGCGCCACCGTGGAAGCGGGCGGCAGCCAGGCCTTGCAGCAATTCCTGGGCAAGCTCGAACGCATGCGCGTATTTGCCGTCGATGCCAAAGGGCAAGAACTGATGGGCCGCACAGTGCATCCCGCCATGCTGAACAAGGCCCGCGCCATGCTGGGACAAAGCCAGCAGCATCCCGTCGTGCGCGAGGTCATCGGCAGCGACGGCGTGCGCTACCTGCTGTTCCTGCCCTCGTCCGAGCGCTTTCGCACTGGCGAGGCGGGCGCCGCGCGCGACACGCTCAACGCCGTTATTCTGAGCGGCCCGCGCGGCATGGGAGCCGATCCACGGCCCAACGCAGCGGGCGCCCCGCCGCCACGCGGCGACTTCGGCCGCAGCATGCCACCCGGCCCGCGCATGGACAGCCCCTACCGCACCTTCATTCCGCTGGCCGCCGCCATCGCCGCCAGCCTGCTGTTCTCGTTCTTGCTGGCCTGGTATTTTGCGCGTCCCATCCGCGACCTGCGGCAAGCATTCGAGGCTGCCTCGCAAGGCGACCTGGCGCCGCGTTTTCACGCCAGCGGCAAGCGCAGTGATGAATTGACGGACCTGGGCCGCGATTTCGACCGCATGACGGGCCGCTTGCGCAGCCTCATGGATAGCCAGACGCGTTTGCTGCACGATGTGTCGCACGAACTGCGCTCGCCGCTGGCGCGCTTGCAAGCGGCCATCGGCCTGGCGCACCAGCAGCCGGACAAGATGGACGCCTCGCTGCAGCGCATCGAACGCGAAAGCGAACGCATGGATAAGCTGATCGGCGAGCTGCTGACCCTGTCGCGGCTGGAAGCGGGCGCCGGGTCTCCCCTCAGCGAAGACGTCGGCATCGCCGACCTGTTGCACGACATGATGGAAGATGCCCGCTACGAAGCGAAGGCGCGCCAGGTGGGCATCGTCCTGGCGGGCGACGCGGCCATTGCCGACGCCGCTGTCACGGGCCGGCCGGAACTGCTGGCGCGCGCCGTGGAAAACGTGGTGCGCAATGCCATCAAGCACAGCCCCGACGGCGGCACGGTGGAAGTGAATTTGTCGCGCCTGCATGACGGCAAGCAGGATCTGCTGCGCATTGCCGTGCTGGACCGCGGCCCCGGCGTGGCCAGCGCCGACCTGACCCGCATTTTTGAACCGTTCTTTCGCGCCAGCCATACCCAGCACAGCACGGACGGCCATGGCCTGGGCCTGGCCATCGCCCAGCACGTCATCAGCGCCCATGGGGGCCGCATAGCGGCCAGCTTGCGCAGTGGTGGCGGGCTGTGCGTGGAAATGCTGCTGCCCGTCAAAACGCCAGGCTGACCTTCCGGCGAGCCTGGCGTGTTGACGCGCGGATGTGCTGCTACGCCTGCGTATCGATGATGCTGCCCAGGGTCGACGAGACGGATTTGGCCGGACTCGTCGCCGTATCGGCGCTACTGGCCGTCTGAGAAGCTTGCTGCGCCGCCTGTTGCGCCGCCGCTGCTTGCAGTTGCGCAATTTGCGCCTGCAAGGCCTGGATTTGCTGTGCCAGCTGCTGTTGCAGCTTTTGCGACGCCTCCGTCTGCTCGCCCTTTTGCGATTCCGTCAATTCTTTTTGCGCCGCCGTGATCTGCTTTTGCAGCGCCGCGATCTGCGAACTGCTGCCCGAACTGGCACTACTGGCCGCGCTGACTGCGCCGCCTGAACCGATTGCCGCTACCATGGTGCCTCCTGAGTGTTTCAATACCAAGGTTAACGGCAGGCATGGAGCGTGGATGTAGGGCGGCAGGTGTAAAGGCAGGTAAAGACAGCTGGCGCCCCACCCTTCAGAATAATCAGGTCTTCGGCAACGTCACGCCGACCTGGCCCTGGTATTTGCCGCCGCGATCCTTGTACGACGTTTCGCACACTTCATCGGATTCGAAGAACAGCACTTGCGCCACGCCTTCATTGGCGTAGATTTTCGCCGGCAACGGTGTCGTATTCGAAAACTCCAGCGTCACGAAACCTTCCCATTCCGGTTCGAACGGGGTGACGTTGACGATGATGCCGCAGCGCGCATAGGTGCTCTTGCCCAGGCAAATCGTCAATACATTGCGGGGAATGCGGAAATACTCGACCGTACGGGCCAGCGCGAACGAGTTCGGCGGGATGATGCAATAGCCCTTGCCCGACACATCGACGAAGTTGTTTGCGTCAAAATCCTTCGGGTCAACGATGGTGGTGTTGATGTTAGTAAACAGCTTGAACTCGTCGGCGCAGCGGATGTCATAGCCATAGCTGGAGGTGCCATAGGAAACGATGCGGTTGCCGTCGCGTTCCTTGACCTGGCCCGGTTCGAACGGCTCGATCATGCCCGTTGATTCGGCCATGCGGCGTATCCATTTATCGCTTTTAATCGTCATCGCAGGGGTATCTTTCTAGAATATCGGAATGGCGGGGGCCGCACGCCAGCTGCAGGCACGGCCCGAATGGCAGGATTTTACGCGAAAATCCGCCACTGTTGGCCCTTGCAAGATGAAAATCGTTGGTCTCAGGCTACTGTTTCGCCAGCAAGGAAGTGATCATCTCGCGCACGACTTGCGCCGTCAGTTCCGGGTTTTCCATGGGAAACAGATGGCCGCCCGGCACCTGGCGGAAAAACTTGCCGACCAGCTTGCGCGTGGCCTTCAAGCCCGCCTGGCGGCATTCCACCGATTCCGTGCCGCCGATAAAGCCGATGGGTACCTGTAAACCATCCTTGACGAGGCCGCCGATATGATGCGGCAAGCTGCGGTAGACATCCGTTTCCACTTCGCGCGTAAAGCGCAGCTGCACTCCGTCCGGATGGGGAACCAGGCCGCTGTCGATGTAGTCGCGCAAGACCTGCGGCGCCCAGATGGCGAACATGTCCTTGGCGGCAAAGTGGGCATACGCGGCTTGCGCATCGGGCCACTGCTTGCGCCGCTTGGCGGAAAAGCGCGACGGCGAAAACCGCTCGCCCAGCGCCGTATTGCGCGCCAGGCGCACCAGCAAGGCGCGCCAGCCCGCCACCACGGGCGAATCGAGCAAGACCACGCAGCGCACCAGGTCGGGCCGCTGCTTGGCCACCATCACGCTGAGCATGCCGCCCAGCGAATGACCGACGAGGATCACGGGCGCGCTGTAGCGGCGTTCCAGGTCATCGATATACTCGCGCACCAGCTCGGGCCAGCCCGTGCTGACGGGATAATCCGGGTCGTGCGCATGCATGTCGAGCGCCTGCACGCTGTAGTGCTGGCCCAGCAGGCCGAACAGCTTGCGGTAAGTGCCTGCAGGATAGCTGTTGGCATGGGCAAAGTGCAGTTGCGGGAGTGTCATCGTGGGATGGTGCCGGTGAATGCGATAGGCAATTGTAATGGCATGCCGGCAAGCCGTATCAGAGGAAGGCCTCTAATTGTCCCCGCGCCTGGGCCATGCCGGGCACGAACGAGGCCAGCACCGCACCCAGCTCGGCGTTTGAATCCACCACGCAAAAGGCGTCGTCGAACGCATGCTCGCGGTTCATGTGGTTGCGCACGATGATGCATTCCAACCCGGCCGCATTGGCGGCGCGCAAGCCGCGCGGCGAATCTTCCACCGCCACGCACTGGGCCGCGGCCAGGCCCAGGCGCTGCAAGCCCAGCTGGTAGCCATCGGGCGCCGGCTTGCTTTCGCCATACATTTCACGCGTCAGCACGAAGTCGAAGTGTGGCAACATGCCCGTGGCCGCATGGCTGATCTGGAAATGCTGTGCGTAGGCACTCGTCACCACGCCCATGGCCACGTGCGGGCGCAGCGCCGCCAGCACGTGCCCGATGCCGGGCATGGCCAGCTGGCGCGCCTGGCGCAAGCGTTGCGCAAACAGCACGGTGCGCTCGGCGCGCAGGCGCTCGACCAGCTCGATGGCGTGGCCCTGCCCCAGCAGCACATGCCAGGCGCCGTAGTTATTGTCCAGGAACCAGTCAAAGAATTGCTTGGGCGTCAGATCTATGCCGTAGGGCAAGAGCAAGTCGCGGTTGGCCTCATAAAACAGCTGCTCGGTGTTGACCAGCACGCCATCGTTATCCCACAGCACGCCCTGGATGGTTTTCATGGCTTGTCGTCGTTTAAGAACTTACTTGAAGAAAATGTCGTAGGACAATTTGACGATCAGCAGCACCAGCAGCACGAGGAAGAGGATGCGCACGAAGGCGGCGCCGCGGCGCACGGCGATCCAGGTACCCGTCAGGGCGCCCAGGATATTGCACACGGCCATCGGTGCGGCCACTGCGTACACCACGTGGCCGGCGGGAATGAAAAAGGCCAACGCGGCCACGTTGGTGGCGATATTCACCAGTTTCGAGCAGGCCGAGGCGAGGATGAAATCGAAGCCGAAGACGCGGATGAACAGGAAAATCAAAAAGCTGCCTGTGCCCGGCCCGAACAGGCCGTCATAAAAGCCGATGGCGCCGCCGATGACGATGGCCAGGATGCGTTCACGCGGGCCGATGGGGCGCGCTTCGCGCGTCGTGCCGAAATCCTTCTTGATGAAGGTGTAGATGGCCATGATGATGATCAACACCAGCACCATCGGGCGCACCACCTGCTGCGGCACATACGATACGGCAGCCGCGCCGATGAAGGACATGACAAAGGCGCTGGCCACGGCGGGCAGCACCAGCAGCCAGGGAATGTGCACCTTGCCGACGAACGAACGGGCGGCAAACGTGGTGCCGCAGGCCGATGCCAGTTTATTCGTGCCCAGCAAGGAGGTCGAGGCCATGTTCGGCATCAGGTTGAACAGGGCCGGCAGCTGTATCAGCCCCCCCCCGCCCACGGCGGCATCGATCAGACCGGCAAAGAAGGCAAATAAACACAGCAGTGAGATGGTCAGCATGATAGGCAATGAGGAATGGGCGACAGCGGCAGTATAGGCGCCGTGGATTTTTCCGGATGCAACTTCATATTGCGGAAAACGCAATCAGGCGTAACGCTTGACGGAATGCGCCCCGTGCGGTCTACTGGCCTCTTTTGCCGGGAGTCACCGATGTCGATGAAACTGATGTGGGAGATCCGCGCCTTCTGCACCGTGGTCGAAAAGCGCAGCTTCATCCACGCGGCGCGCATGCTGGGACGCTCGCCGTCGGCCGTCACGCGCGCCATCCAGTTCCTCGAAGACGCCATCGGCGCCGAACTGATCCTGCGCACGCAAAAGCAGTTCACGCTGACGACGGCCGGCGAGACGTATTACGCATCGGCCAAGCACTTGCTGGAAACGCAGGCCGAAGCGGAAGACCAATTGGCGGAATTGAGCAACTCGCCGCAAGGCTGGGTGCGCCTCTCGGCGCCGGAAATCCTGTCGCTGGGTTTCTTGCCGAAGGTGGTGGCGCAATTTTCGCGCGACTACCCGAATGTGTCCGTGGACATCCATTTCTCCGATAAATCGATCGACCCCATCCAGGAAAAGCTCGACTTCGCCATCCGCGGCGCCTTCCCCCAGTCCAGCGAACTGATCGGCTACCCCCTGTGGAATTACCGCCGCCACATGTACGCCTCGCCCGACTATATAGCCCGCATGGGCGCGCCGGACGAACCGGAAGAGCTGGCCGGCCACGACATCATCATGCACTCGGCCCCGCGCATCCTGCGCGACTGGCATTTTGTTTCCACCGAGCGCAATGTGCGCTACCAGGTGCAGCCACGCTTCCGCTTCACTTCCGGCATCGCCACTTTTCAAGCGGCCCTGGAAGGCGCCGGCATCGTGCGCCTGGCCAGCTGGCTGGCGGAACCGGCCGTGGCGGCAGGAACGCTACGCCGCGTCTGCACGGCGTACCGGCTCACCTCATCGAAGGAGCTCGATCCCAGCATCCATGCCGTGTATGGGACGTCGAGGATGGCCAAGGGGGCAAGGCTGTTTCTGGAATATGTAAAGAAAATGGGGCTGGAGATACCGGATGAACGGATGAATTGATATTCAGTTTTAAAACATGTGTGTGAAATACCTTTCCTGTCCCATATTTTATTTCCCCATGTTCGCCTGCGGATAGAAATAGTCTCCTTGCGCCACTTTCACCTTAGGGCAATCCTTGATGCGTCATGAAATGCATGCACGACATACGCAGCGGCCAAGGCGCCGAAAAACGCTTGTATGAAATTCAGTAATTTGTTAGGATAAAACGTCAAAAAAATATTGGATATTACATCATCAATGAAAACACAAATACCGGACGTTATCGACGCAATGATATCTCAGGCCACATCACCTCAAAAAGATGACTACCTGAACAGTATTTTATATGGAATGTGCAAGAAATCACCAGAGCATACTGATATCGGCGTTATCTATGCAAAACTATCCATTATTGGACGTACCTATGCCGCGGCACTGGAAAGAACGTCAAAAAAAGAAAAGAAAAGCAATGCAATATTCTCGATGGCCATTTCGAAAATAATTAAAGATGGCGAACTTGACGCTCTCATAAATAAGGCCAGGATGGTAAAACTACCAACCTCGCTGGAATTCTCCAACGCCGATCTGGAGGCCATTTCGAAAATATTGGCTCCACACGCCTATCTTTCTCGCGTACTCAGCCAAGCCGCAGAGATAGGAAAAGTCTCGCTTTCATCAAAATACCTGCACTTCCACCTACCCGACCTTTACCCTATATACGATAAATATTCACGAAAAAATATAAGCAAATTCACCTCAGGCATAGGCAATAAACTTAAATATGAGAATTGCGACGAAAGTTATGCCAGGTTTTTTATCAGATGTCTTTTATTAAAAAATTCACTGATGAAAAACCATCAGAAAAAATTGAGCATGCGACAAATAGACAATTTACTTTTAGGAAAAAACCCCACCTTTTGACAAGGATAAGTACAACAACCCTGTGTACACCAGATCGGGCACAGGGCTGACTTATAAACGATTGAAGGTCTTGCAGGCTATAACTTCAATCCTGCCCCACCTCACATACCGTGCCAGTAACGCGGCCGGCTGGCGCGATAATGCGTTACATCAATATTGCCCCCAAACTCCAGCACCACCGCCCCTTCCACATCCGTGCGCAGCCGCGTAATCCCCATCTCGCCATAGCGCGCATACACCTGCGCCTTCGGATGTTTATAGCGATTGCGGTGCCCGACCTGGAAGATCGCCAGACCGGGTTGGACGGCGTTCAAGAATGCCTGTGTCGACGAGGTGCCGCTGCCGTGGTGCGGTGCCAGCAGCACGTCGGCGGCCAGATCGCCGTCCGCCGAGCGCGCCAGCAATTGCGCTTCCTGCGCCGCTTCAATATCGCCGGCCAGCAAGATCGCATGCTTGCCTGCCGTGATTTTCACGGTGCAGCTGCGGGCGTTCGGTTTCAGGGAAATATCCGTGTGGCTGGCGGGCAACGGGTGCAGCATGGCGAAGTGCACGCCTTCCCAGCTCCAGCGCTGGCCCGCCATGCAATGCAGATACGGACGCCGGGCTTGCCGCCGGGCCTCGACGGCCGGGTGGCCATCGAACAGCGACGAAGCCAGCCAGCCCACTTGCACGTTATCCAGCAGAGACATGGCGCCGCCAGCGTGATCGAGGTCGCTGTGGGAAATGATCACGCCGTCGAGTTTGGCGATGCCGCGCGCACGCAAATACGGCACGATGACCCGGCTGGCGCCATCGGAGTCGAGGCTGTAGGCGGGTCCCGTGTCGTACAGCAGGCGGTGAGCGTGCGTTTCCACCAGCACGGCCATGCCTTGGCCCACGTCAAAGGCCGTGACCCACATCTGGCCAGGTGGCGGGCTGGACGGCAAGGCCGTCAGCAGCGGCAGCCAGCCCAGCATGCCCGCCCAGCGATGCGGCCAGCCGCGTGGCGCCAGCAGCCATGCCGTGCCAAACAATGCCCAGCAAAAACTCCAGATTGGCGGCGCGGGCGCCGTCCACACGGCAAAGCGGCGCGCCCCCAGCCATTCCAGCACCTGCGCCAGCATCTGCACGATGGCGTGTGCCAGCAGCAATAGCCAGTCACACAGGGGCGCCGGCAGCAGGCTGCCCGCCAGCGACAAGGGCGTGACGAGCAGGCTGATGATGGGGATGGCCAGCGCATTGGCCACGGGGCTGACCAGCGAGACTTGCGAGAACAGCAGCATCGTCAAGGGTACCAGTCCCACCGTCACCACATACTGCGTGTGGGCGCCCAGCGCCACGGCCGCGCGCAAGCGGCGCCAGCGGCCGGCGCTCTGCGGCAAGGGCGCCGTGGTACGGCCCGCCGTCGCGTACAGCATGCTGGCGACGGCGCCGAACGACAGCCAGAAGCCGGGCCACAGCACGGCCCACGGGTCGAGCAGCACCACCACGCCCAGCGCCAGGCACAGCACGTGGACTACGCTGGTGATGCGTCCCAGCCACAGGGCCAGCGCCACTACCAGCAACATATACAAGGTGCGCTGCGCGGGCACGCCAAAACCGGCCAGCAGCACATACGCAAATGCCGCCAGCGCGCCGGCCAGGGCCGCCACTTTTTGCGCCGGCAGCAGCAAAGGCAGTTGCCGCTCCGTAAAAAACGAGCGCCGCCACAGCGCACCCGCGCCCAGGGCGAACAGGCCCGCGATCATCGTAATGTGTAAACCCGAGATGGAGATCAAATGGCTCACGCCCGTGCGGTTGAACACTTGCCAGTCCGACTGGGGGATGGCGCGCTGGTCGCCCACCACCAGCGCCACGATCACGCCCGCATACTGTTTTCCGTCCAGGCTGCGCAAGATGCGCGCGCGCAACGCCGCGCGGCTGGCCTCCACCACGTTGCCGAAGCCGGGCACAAAGGCTGCCAGGCGCACGTTCGGCGTATCGGCGCGCGGCTGCGGCCGCACGTAGCCCGTGGCGCGCACGCCCTGCTCCAGCAGCCACGCCTCGTAATCGAAACCCATGGGATTCGCGTTGCCATGTGGACGCTGCAGCCGCACCGTCAAACGCCAGCGCTCGCCCGGCTGCACGTCGCCCACCTCGTTCGTCACGGCATCGCGAAAACCCGCGTACCAGGACAGGGCGATCAGCGGCGGCACCTGCGCGCCAACCGCCTTTTCCACGGCAAAATTGAAGCGCACGCCCTGCTCGAAACGGTACGGCAGGCTGGCGATGGTCCCCGTAACGATGATGTCCTGCCCTTCATCGGCCAGCGCCAGCCGCGGTGCCATGGCGGCCTGGGCCAGCCAGGCGGCCCAGAAGAAGCCCAGGGCGGCGCCATAGCATAAGCTGGCGACGCCACCCAAGGCCCACCGCCGCAGGTACATCAACAACGCATACGCCAGCGCGACAACCAACATGCACAACAGTACCCTACCTGCAGCGGCGGGTAGTTCCGCCTGCATTTGCAGCAGGGCCGCACCGCTTGCAAAACCAAGGATGCCCATACGCATGATGCGGCCTTGCGTTCAAATACTGACAGGAAGAAGTGGGCGCTGCCTGTGGAAGAATAGACTGTCCACCCATTGCCCAGGAACAGAAACTCACTTGTTTGATATCCATCAATCTCAAGCGATTTACTCTGACAATCAGCCTCAATTTTATTGCATGCAGGAGTCTTCCGCGTACGATGATCGGTGCCGCCCCTTACCATTTACAAGGAAAATCACCATGTACGAAAGCCACTATACGCATCACTTTTTCCGTCTGTGGGGTGCCAGGGAAGGCGCCGATGGTCTCCGTCCGGACACTGTGTTGCTGGGCAATAGCCAGAATGACTTCGATGCCAAACTCGGTGATCTAGCGGGAAAAGTCGGGCTTCGCTACTTTCTGGTGGAATTCAAGCTCGAGCGCGCCGGCATCGCGCAGGAAGCAAGCGTGACCGGCAAACCGCACCGGCACGCGCTGTATCAACATCTGCGCAATGACAGCAGCTGTCAGCAAATGGCCAACGTGGGCCATTTCGCCGCCTATCCTGAAGATGCCGTGCTGGCATTTGAACCTTACGCGCATGCCGTCGCGCCCCGGCAGTCACGCAAGGACATCGTCGACGGCATCATGCTCCAGGACAGGCCCTGGCATGCGCTGGATTATTCCCGCAGTCCCATCTCCTTCGATGCTTTCTACGATTTACTGAATGCGCAAGACAATACCCCCAGCCAGATGCACCCTGACTACTACGGCGACGGCATCGGCCTGCCGCGGAAAAAGTTCGAAGAGTATATCGCCTGCATGTACCAGCACCTGGAGCAGGTCGTGGACGACGACGGCGCCATACTGCTGGGCGTGACACACCCCGGCAATGGCGCCTTCATTTACTTCCGGGGCACCGTGCCACAGCTCATCGCCAGGCTGCACTCGGCATTCAACACCCTGGGCGCGAACATTCCGCCGCGCGCCGCGCCTCCCGCCCAACCACGCGGCACGCCTTGATCGCCACTTTTTCATCGTCCTCCATGTCTTCCTTGCGACCCGACCGTGCGACGCCACGGCTTGGCCGCAAGGCGCCACAGTCAGCGCAATTGCCACGCGGTATAATCGGCCTCGCTTACTTCAATACCCGGGCACGACATGACTTCCTCCGCACTTCCTCCCGACACTTCCAGCGACATTTCCGACAGCACCGAAGACAATAACGACGCCACCCTGGTCGCGGAACTGGGGGAACTGGCCGAGCATATCCGCCTCGTCAAAATGGAAGGCCGCGTCTTCGTGCGCTTTTCCGGGGTGGTCAAGGCCGGGCATCTGCTGGTGCCGTATGCGCTGGTACCAAGCCAAGGCGTGCTGGCGCGACCCGCCAAGTGGCGCAAGATGGACCGCGAGGCCAAGCTGGCCCTGGTGCGCGAACGGGCCAGTGCGGCCGTCTTCGAGGAGCTGCGCCAGCACGTAATCGATTTCGTCGCCGATATCGCGGGCCTGAGCGAGGACGTCGACACGGATCCGATGGTCTTCCTGCACACGCTGGCCGACATGCAAACGTCGGAGCCGGCCGGCATGGTCTTCGACCGCATCCGCCAGCGTTTTAATCACGCCATCGAGCGCCAGCAGGAAGAACAGCACGCGGCGCGCACGCGCCAGAGCATCAACCTGGCCGAGTATCCGGCCTCGTTCGAGATGGCGCGCCGCCTGCCGCGCCGCTTCATCGCCCTGCTGGGACCGACGAACTCCGGCAAGACGCACCGCGCCATGGAAGCGCTGGTCAAGGCCAAGAGCGGCATCTACCTGGCGCCATTGCGCTTGCTGGCCCTGGAAAACTACGAGCGGCTGCAGGAAGCCGCGCCGCACGGCAAACCCTTGGCCGTGAGCCTGATCACGGGCGAGGAGCGCAGGGTCGTCGACGGCGCCACGCACGTGGCCAGCACGGTGGAAATGCTGGACACGAAAACCGTCGTCGAAGTGGCTGTCATCGATGAAATTCAGATGCTGGCCGACCCGGACCGGGGTGCCGCATGGACGGCGGCCGTCTGCGGCGCACCGGCCCACACCGTGTACCTGGTGGGCGCGCCGGAAGCGCGGCGCGCCATCGAAGCGCTGGCCGAGCGCCTGGACTGCCCGCTGGAAGTGCATGTATTAAAACGCATGGCGCCCCTGTCGATGGAGCCGAGCGCCGTGCGCAAGGTGCGCAACCTGCGCCGCGGCGACGCCGTCATCGCCTTTTCGCGCCGCGAAGTGCTGATGTGGCGCGACATGATCACGGAAACGGGATTGTCGGTGGCGACTGTGTACGGCAACCTGTCGCCCGAAGTGCGGCGCGCGCAGGCGCAGCGCTTCCGCGACGGCACGGCCGATATCGTCGTCGGTACGGATGCGCTGGCGATGGGCCTGAACATGCCGATCGCGCGCATCGTCATGACCACCTGCGTCAAATACAATGGCCGCGAAGAGGAAGAGATTTCGGCCGCGCTGGCGCGCCAGATCGCCGGGCGCGCTGGCCGCTATGGCGTGCATGAAGAGGGACTCGTGGCCGGCTACGACAACGAGACGCATGAAGTGATGCGCGCCCTGCTCAAGGAAAAACTGCACCCGCTGAACACCAGCGGCTTTGCCGTGGCGCCCTCGCTCGAACACCTGCACCGCATTTCGTCGGTGACGGGCGAGCTGTCGCTGTCAAAGCTGCTGCGCCGCTTCATCCACAACATCGACGTACCGGACGGCTTCTTCTTCCCGCGCATCACGCAAGACCAGCAAGATCGTGCCATCTGGCTCGACACATTACCCCTGTCCGTGGCCGACAAGTTCACCCTGTCGCTGGTGCCGATATCGAGCAAGGTGCCGTCCTTGCAAACGGCGTGGGAACACTGGTCGAAGAATCTGTCGCAGGGAAAAACCAGCACCTTGCGCCAGCATGCGTATGGCGGTGGCACGCAAAATCTGCAGCAGGTGGAAGACACTTGCCGCTACTACTCGGCGTATGCCTGGCTCAGCTACCGCCTGCCAGAATTCTTCCCCGATATCGCCGTGGCGCAAAACCTGTCGCGCGATGCGTCGGAGCGGGTCGACTCCATCCTGCGCGCGCACAATGCGGCTTCGCGCGGACGCGCCAGCAAAAAGTTCAAATAGGCGTCAACGGATTTCCCAGAACCACACTTCCGCGCAATCCCAGTAGCACTCGGAACCGCACACCTTCACGCCGATGGATGGCAACAGGATGTCGATATGCCCGCCCGCGCCACCCAGGTAGCCGGGAATGCGGAAGAAGGCGACCAGGCCCTTGCGCTGGCCGATGCCGGTAATCGCCGCATCGCGGCTGAATTTTTCGGGCTGGCCAAACATCGAGGGGCTGGCCAGCATATGCGCCAGCTTGGCCTGTCCCGGCTCGATCAGCGCCCCCTTGAACGGCCCCTTGCGAATCGCCATGCGGCCCTTGACCTTGACGCCGGCCTTGATCAGCGCCAGGCTGACGCGGATGGCGCAGGTATTGGCAAAGCTGTCCTTGCCGATCAAGTCTTCCCAGCCGATTTCGCCAAACAGGGCCGCCTGGTCGACGGCCGCCACGCTCGAGTAATTTTCACGCAGCTTGATGAATGCAGGTTTCACGTCAGCCTCCTGGTGGTGGGGTGGAACAGGGAAAACGCCGCGCCAGGATGGCGATGATCAGGAGGGATGCATCGCCCAGACGGGCGCGCGCGGGCAGCTTTTTCAGTTCGGCGACGATGTGCGCGTCGATTTCCACCGTTTTCAGCCGACCCGTATCGCACCACAAACGGCCCTGCGCAGCATCGGCCACACCGGCCAGGTAGCCTTTGGCGTAGCGCTGATCGAGCAGGAAGACAGCATCGGCCATCGCTCCCTTGGCCGGCCCTTGCTGGTAATACGCGATCAGCCGGTCGGCGCTCAGGCGCGGCGCCGGAGCATAGGCGGCGCCCTGCCCTTGTACGCTGGGCAGGCACAAACTCAATACAATGAAAAGGAAGGGGACATGCATGGCCAGCCATGGTCAGTGAGGGAGGTCTGGCTGATTGTAGAACAATGCGCCAGCCCCGCACTGAGCGAGGTCAAGCGTAGGTCGGGTAGGTCGGGTTAGGCCAAAGGCCGTAACCCGACAACACCAATAAAGCCAACAATGATGTCGGATTACGCGCGGCGTTGCCCCGCAAATCCGACCTACACGTACAAAACCCGTGAAAGTTACGGTTTGCCCGGCGCCGCATAATACAGCTTCAGCACCAGCCCATTATGGTCGTCGGCCATATAGATATCGCCATCCTGACCCTGCTTCACATCGACGGGCGCGCCCCTGCCCTGCTTGCCCTTGCGTTCCCAGTTGCCGATCAGCTCGACGGACTTGCCCAGCGGCGCACCGGCCTTGTCGGGCAGCAGCGCCACCAGGCGGTGGCCGTTGCTGCGGTAGCCGTGGTAGCCGATGATCAGGCTATTCTTGTACAGCTCGGGGAAACGGCTGGCCGTGTAGAACGTCATGCCCAGCGGCGCGGCGTGGCCGGGCAGCAGGCGCTGCGGCGCCGCGTATTGCGCGGCGCAAGCCGTCTTCGGATATTCGGGACTGGCGACGTTGTCGTCGTAGCAGTACGGCCAGCCGTAATGCCGGTCGGCCTTGATCAGGTTCAGCTCTTCGTGCGGCAGGTTCTCGTCGCTTTTCAACTTCGGCATGGCGGCCTGGATGGCGTCGCGCGCATTTTCCGCCTGCCACAGCTCGCCCGTGGCCGGGTGGAAGGCCAGCGCCATCGAGTTACGCAAGCCGCGCGCATGCGTGCGCCAGCCCGTCACCGTGCCGGCTGGCCAGGCCATCTTGTATTCGCGGATGGCGCCCAGCGCTTCCGGTCCCTCCGCCGAGGCGCATGGTTTGCTCGCATCGGGCGCCTTGCCATCGTTCTCGCAGTGGTCGGTGCTCGAGCCCACGTTCACATACAGGTCGCCCTTGGGGCTGAAACGCATGGTCGTCAGCAGGTGCAAACCGAGGCCCGGCAGGCGCGGCGTCTTTGCCGTGCCGCCGATGATATCGGTGAGGGCGCGGGCGGGATCGCGCAGATCGAAGCGGAAAATGCGCCCCACTTCGCCCACGTAGACCATGCCGTCCGGTCCCTGCACGATGCCGTTCGGGCGATCCAGCTTGTCGAGCAGCAGCTTGCGCTCGTAACCGGCACCAGCCCCCTTGCGCTGCAACAACCACAATTTACCCTGCTTCGGCGCCCATCCCGCCATGTCCGTGACGAGGATGTCGCCATTCGTCAGCGGCAGCACGCCACGCGGGAATTTCAAACCGTCGGCCAGCACGGCCACGCAAAAGCCGGCCGGCGTAGTGACGTCGAGACGCGGCATGCCGTCGCACTGGGCGCCGGGCGCCGCCAGGGCGGGACCGAAGGCACCGGACAGGCAGGCGGCCAGGATGATCTTCTTGTTCATGAGGGTATTTCCATCAAGGGTAATCGGGGCAGCACGGCGCGCGCGTTGGCGCTGGTGGCAACGGCCACGTCGGCCAATGCCAGGCCGCGCAATTCGGCCAGCACGGCGCCGATGCGTGGCAATTCTTCGGGACTGTTGCGGCCCGGATGGACCCAGCTGGGGGAAATATCGGGCGCATCCGTCTCCAGCACGATGGCGTCGAGCGGCAAGTCCGTGGCCATGCGGCGTATCTGCAGCGCGCGGGTAAACGTCATGGCGCCGCCGAAACCGAGCTTGAAACCCAGGTCGATATAACCCTGCGCCTGCTGGAAGCTGCCGTTGAACGCATGCGCGATGCCGCCGTTCGGGCGAATCTGGCGCGCGTGCTTGAGGACGATGTCCTGCGAGCGGCGCACGTGGGTCAGCACGGGCAAATCGAAGTCGCGGGCGATCTTCAACTGCTCGCGCAAAAAATGCTCCTGCCTGGCGCGCATGGCCGGTTCGCACAGCATGGGGATAAAGAAATCGAGGCCGATCTCGCCGATGGCGACGAAGCGCGGGTCGGCTATGGCAGCTTGTACGGCCACGCGCAGGGCAATCAGATCGTCCTCGGTGGCGTGCGGCACGTAGATCGGGTGGATGCCCAGCGCATAGCAGGCGTTGGGCGCCGCTGCCGCCATGTCGCGCACGATGCTGAAATTGGCCCGTTCGATGGCGGGAATGACGATCATGCCCACACCCTGCTGCTGCGCGCGCGCCGCCACCTGCAGCGATTCGTTGCCGAATTCGTGGGCGTCGAGGTGGCAGTGCGTGTCGATCCACATGGCGGACTCCTGGTATTGCTCAGTATCAATAAGGCTGCAGCCCTTCGTCCGTCAGGCGCAGCACGCGGTCGCAGCGCTTGGCCAGTTCGATATCGTGCGTGACGATGACGAAGGCCGTGCCCAGGGTGCGCGACAATTCCAGCATCAGGTCGAAAATCTGTTCTGCCGTGGCGTGATCGAGGTTGCCCGTCGGTTCATCGGCCAGCACGCAGGCCGGCTGCGTGACGAGGGCACGCGCCAGGGCCACGCGCTGGCGCTCGCCGCCCGACAATTCGCCCGGCGTGTGCGTGACGCGCTTGGCCAGGTTCACGCGCGTGAGGATCTGCTGCGCCAGTTCGGTGGCCGGTGCGCGCTTCATGCGCCGTATCATCAGCGGCATGGCGACGTTGTCGAGCGCGGAAAACTCGGGCAGCAAGTGGTGGAACTGGTAGACGAAGCCCAGCGAGGCGTTGCGCAAGTCGCCGCGCGCCTTTTCACTGAGCGTGGCGAAATCCTTGCCCAGCAGGGTCACCTTGCCGCTGGTGGGCGTATCGAGGCCGCCCAGCAGGTGCAGCAGGGTCGACTTGCCGGAGCCGGAGGCGCCGACGATGGCGACCCGCTCGCCGCGGTGGACGTCGATGTCGATGCCGGCCAGCACCTGCACCTTGTAGCTGCCCTGCGTAAAAGTCTTGCCCAGACCGCGGCAGGACAGGACGGCGGAATCAGCGGAAGCGCCGTTGGAGGCAGGTTTGTTCAGATCGGTCATGGTAGTCGTCAGTGGTTTATTCATAGCGTAGGGCTTCCGCAGGTTTGACGCGGGCAGCCCACCAGCTTGGGTACAGGGTCGCCAAAAAGGCGAGGATCACGGCCAGCACGCCGATCTTGCTGACGTCGGGCCAGCGCAGGTCGGACGGCACGGTGCTGATGAAGTAAATATCCTTGGAGAGGAACTGCACCCCCAGCAAATGTTCGATGAAGGGCACGATGACGTCGATATTCATCGCCACCAGCACACCGCCGCCCACACCCAGCAGCGTACCCAGGATGCCCACCAGCGCGCCCTGGATCATGAAGATCTTCATGATGGAGCGGGGCGAGGCGCCCAGCGTGCGCAAAATGGCGATATCGGCCTGCTTGTCCGTCACCGTCATCACCAGGGTCGACACGAGGTTGAAGGCGGCCACCGCGATGATCAGGGTCAGGATGATGAACATCATGCGCTTTTCCGTCTGCACGGCGGCGAACCAGTTGGCGTTCAGCTTGGACCAGTCGCGCAGCCACAGGTCGCCCGGCATGGATTTTTTCAATTCGGCTGCCACTTGCGGCGCCTGGTTCATATCGGCCAGGCGCAAACGCAGGCCGGACGGGCCGTCGAGGCGCAGCAAACGCTGGCCGTCTTCGATATTGATGAAGGCCAGCCCGGCATCGAATTCATTGTGGCCTGCCTGGAAGATGCCGCTGACGGTGAAGCTGCGCATGCGCGGCAGCACGCCGGCCGGCGTGACCTGGCCCTGTGCCAGCATCAGCGTGACTTTTTCACCGAGGTTGACGCGCAAGGCGCGCGCCAGCTCGATGCCCAGCACGATATTGAAGGTGCCCGGCTGCAGCGCCTTGAAGCTGCCCATGCGCGTCTGGCCGGCCACGTCGGAGACGTTCGGCTCTTCCTCGGGCAGCACGCCGCGCACGATGGCGGGGCGCAGCGCATCGTCGCGCAGCAGCATGCCCTGCGTTTCCACGAACGGCGCCGCACCTTTCACGGCCGGATTTTTAAAGGCCTGCGCCGCTTCGGCGCGCCAGTCCGGCATGCTGCCGCTGTTGTCGAACACTTCCACGTGGGCCAGCACGGACAGCATGCGGTCCGTCACTTCCTTCTGGAAGCCGTTCATCACGGACAGCACGACGATCAGCGCCGCCACGCCCAGGCCGATGCCGGCCATGGAAATGAGGGAAATGAAGGAGATAAAACTGTTGCGGCCACTGCGCTTGCCGGCCCGCGTGTAGCGCAAGCCGACCAGCCATTCGAAGGGAAGATTTTTTAACATGCTTGTGATGTGATTGATTCTTGTGTAAGCGACATGCCACCGTGCTGACCCAACGGCGAAGTGCCGGGGTCGGACCCTGAGGGTCCGACCCCAGGTTTTGCCTTAGGGGTAATTTTCTTATTCATAGCGCAGCGCCTCGGCCGGCTTGACTCTGGCGGCGCGCCAGCTCGGGTAAATCGTCGCCACCAGCGCCAGGCCAAAAGCGATCAGGCCGATCTGCGCCACGTCCAGCCAGTGCACGTCCGACGGCACGGCGCTGATCTGGTAGATTTCCTTGGAGATGAAGTGCAGGCCGAAAATGCCTTCGATGAAGGGCACGATGACGCCCACGTTCAGCGCCAGCACGACGCCGCCGATCACGCCCAGCGCACTGCCCAGCAAACCCACCAGCGCGCCCTGAATCATGAAGATCTTCATGATGGAGAACGGCGAGGCGCCCAGCGTGCGCAAAATCGCGATGTCGGCCTGCTTGTCGGTGACCGACATCACCAGGGTCGAGACCAGGTTGAACGCGGCCACGGCGATGATCATGCTGAGGATGATGAACATCATGTTCTTCTGGCTTTGCACCAGCGCATACCAGCTGGCACTGGCGCGCGACCAGTCGCGCATCCACAGCTGGCCCGGCATCGACGCTTTGAGTTCGCGCGCCACCTGCGGCGCCTGGTTCATGTCATGCAGGCGCAATCGCAGGCCGGATGGGCCGTCGAGCTGCAGCAGCTGCTGCGCATCAGCCATGTTGACGAAGGCCAGGCTGCCGTCAAGTTCATTGTGGCCTGCCTCGAAGATGCCCGCCACCTTGAGCGCGCGCATGCGCGGCATGACGATACCAGTGGCCGGGTCGCCCGCCCTCGGCTCACGCTCCAGCATCAGGGTGACGTTCTGCCCCACTTTCACATCGAGCGCCTTGGCCAGGTCGATGCCCAGCACGATGTTGTACGAGCCTGGCGTGAGGTCCTTGAAACTGCCCTGCTTCATCTGACTCGCCACGCTGGAGACGGTGGCTTCCTGCTGCGGCAGCACGCCGCGCACGATGGACGGGCGCATGGTTTCGTCGTTCAGCAGCATGCCCTGCGTTTCCACGAACGGCGACACTGCCTTGACTTGCGGGTTGGCGTAGGCGGCGCGCTCCTGCGCCTGCCAGTTCGGCATGGAACCGCTGGTGTCGAACACCTCGACATGGGCCAGCACCGACATCAAACGGTCGGTGACTTCCTTCTGGAAGCCGTTCATGACGGAGAGGACGACGATCAGGGCGGCCACGCCCAGGCCGATGCCGGCCACGGAAATGAGGGAAATGAAGGAAATGAAGCTGTTGCGGCCACTGCGCTTCCCGGCACGCGTATAGCGCACGCCGACCTGCCACTCAAAAGGAAATTGTTTGATGATGCTCATGCGCTCCCGCGACAACGATAATATGCGAGCGCGCAGTGTGCCACACAATGGGCTTTTTATGCATGAAACTATGTGTGCAGCGCCGCACCCCCGCAGCAATTTTCCTATTGTGCCAGGCCGAATACCTGCAACAGCTGCCCGGACAGGGCGTACTGACGCATCTGCGCCAGGGTCAAACGGTGCATCTGGTCGATGCGCCGCTGCTGTATCGTGAAGTAGCTGTCGCGCGTCTGGATGATCTGCTGCAGGTTGCGCCGGCCCGCCTCGTACTGGATGGTCCCGCCGCGCACGACAAAGGCCATCTTCTTTTCCTGCTCTTCCAGCAAGGCCAGGGTGCGCTGCGCATTGGCGATACGGGGCAGCATGCTGGCCAGGTCGGCGCGCGTGCCCTGCTCGGCGCGGACCACATCCGCGTCGGCCGCCTGGGCGCGGCTGATGCTCTCGTCGCGCTGCGCCAGGCTGCCGCCGCCCAACGGAAACTCCCAGCTCACGCCCACCGACCAGCCGCGCTGCTGGATGGTCGATGGCGGCGGCGTGGTCTTGTTATTCAACAGATGGCTGACGTCGAGGTCCACTTTCGGCGCCAGGGTGGCCGCCACGCTGCGCACGCGCAGCCGGGCGGCGGCGGCGCGTTCGCGCACGGCGCGCAATTGCGCCTGCTGCGTGTCGGCGTTTTCCAATGCCTGCGCCGGCAGCGGCGCAAACGTGAAGTCGGCAAACTGTGCCACCGGCTCGAAAGCCAGCGCTTCGAGCTTGATCTGCGCGGCCAGACGGTCCGTCAGCAAGCCGTCGTGCACCAGTTCCGCATCGAGCTGCGAGCTTTGCGCCAGCTCGCGGTCCACTTCCGATGCCTTGCCCAGCTCCGCCTGGCGCACCACCTGCTGCACCAGCTGCGTCACGTCGCGCAAGCGCTCCTGCGACTGCAGCAGGCTGCGTTCCAGGCGCTGCATGTCGAAATAGGCTTCTGCCAGCTTTTCCGCGCTGTCCGCCCTGGCCCTCTGCACGTCGAAGGCGGCGCCCGCCACCTCGCGCCCGGCCGCATCCATTTCGGCGCCGTCGGCGCCGCCGTTGTACACATTCCAGCGCAGGCTGGCCTCCACCTGGTGCGTGCGCCGCTGCACGTCCAGCGTGCCATCGAGGTCGTTGCTGCGCCCGCGCGTGGCCTGCAGCGCCGCATTCGGAAACAGGCGCGAACGGGCCTGTTTGTAGCGCGCCTCGGTGGTGGCCAGCGCCGCCTGCGCGGCGACTACTTGCGGATCGCGCGGCACGGCGCGCGCCAGCAAGGCCGGCAAACCGCGCATGGACTGCGCCTGGAAAGTGGCCGGCGGCGCGGATTGCGCCGCCGCGTTCGCGCAGGCGAATGCCATGCAGAATAAAAAGGCACGCATCAACGCTCCTGCAGGGAAGACTGCAAGCCGCGCAACACGGGCTTGAACACATATTGCATCACCGAGCGGCGTCCCGTCAGGATGCCCACGTCGACCGGCATGCCGGGCGTGACCGGCAGCACCTTGCCATGCGCCGTCAACTGGCGGCGGTCGGTGCTGAGCTGCACCTCGAAATACGGCTCGTTGCGCTCGTCGGGGATGGCGTCGGCGCCCACGCGCACCACCTGCGCCTTCATGCGGCCATAGGTGGTGGCGTCATACGCCAGCACATTGGCCGAGGCGCTCTGCCCCACATGGATAAAGCCGATATCGGACGGTTTCACACGTACGGAGATGAGCACCTCGGAGTCGGCCGGCACGATTTCCAAAATAGGCTTGCCGGGCTGCGCCACGCCGCCGACGGTGGCCACCAGCACGCGGTTGACGACACCGTCGACGGGCGCCGTGATGTCGCGCCGGCTCACTTGATCCTGCTGGCCCTTGACCGTGCTGGCCAGCGCGGCCGCCTTGGTTTCGTATTCGCTGCGCTGCGCACCCCACTGGCCGCGCATGCGCGCTTCGACTTCGCCGGCCTGCGCCTGCGCTTCGGCCAGGGTGGCCAGCAAACGCGGCACGGAGCTGCGCATGCCGTCGAGTTCCGTGCGCTGCTGCTGCACGCGCTGCTGCGCATTCAGGTAGTCGCCGCGCGAACCGGCGCCCTCTTTGAACAGCCGCTCCTCGATCGCCAGGCTTTCCATGCCGATCTTGAGACCCGTCTCGAGCTGGGCGATGCGGCCGTGCGCCTCGGCCAGCTCGCCGCGCCGGCGCGTCACGCCTTCGCGCGCGGCCGCCGTGGCAGAGGCGAACTCGCGCTGGCCGTCGTGCCACAACTGCGTTTCCTTGGCGATCAGTTCGGGCGCTTCTTGCTGCCATGCCGGCTCGAAGCGGGGCGTGCCGCCCGTCAGCAGCGCGTCCAGGCGCGCCCTGCCCGCCAGCGCGGCCAGGCGGTTCTGCACGCTGGCGCCCAGGTTGGCTTCATACTGGGCGGTGTCCAGGCGCAGCAGCAAATCGCCGCGATGCACCTGCTGGCCAGGCTGCACCAGCATCTCGCGCACGATGCCGCCTTCCAGGCTTTGCACTTCCTGCAGATGCGATGGCGGCGTGATGGCGCCGCGGCCATTCACTGACACGTCGAGCTGGGCGAACGTGGCCCAGGCCAGCGTCAGCACCACCAGCACGGCGATCAGCGCCAGCATGCGGATGACGAGGCGCCGCGGCTCGCGCTCCGGGTCCGGGTGCGCCTGCGGCAAGGGACGGGCATGCAGGGCGCTCATGCCGGCGCTCCCGTCGTATTTTCAACGGCGGCGGCGGGCTTGGCGCCCTGTCCGTTCAAGACGCGCAGCACCTCGTCGCGCGGGCCGTCGGCCACGATGCGGCCACGGTCAAACACGATCAGCCGGTCCACCAGCGCCAGCATGGCCATGCGGTGCGTGACGAGCACGATGGTGGTGTCTTGCAAGGTGCGCAGGCGCGCGATCAGGCGCTGTTCCGTGGCCGGATCGAACATGCTGCTCGGTTCATCGAGCAGCAGGATGGGCGGCTTGACCAGCAGCGCGCGCGCCATGGCCACGGCTTGCCGCTGGCCGCCGGACAGGCGCTCGCCCCGCTCGCCCACTTCCGTCGCCACGCCGTTGGGCAGCTGCGTGATGATGTCGTCCAGGCAGGCCAGGCGGATGGCGTCGAGCAGCCTGGCGTCATCGGGCTGGCTGCGGCCCAATTCGATGTTTTCGCGCAGCGTGCCATGGAACAGCGTCACGTCCTGCGGCACATAGCCGATCTGGCGGCGCAGGCTCAAGGGTTCAAGCTGGGTGCTGGCCAGGTCGTCGAACAGCACGCTGCCGCTTTGCGGACCGTACTGGTTGAGCAGCAGGCGCAGCAAGGTGCTCTTGCCGGAACCGAGCTTGCCGATCACGCCCACTCTTTCGCCGGCGCGGATTTGCAGGTTGAGTTTATCGAGCAGCGGCGGCGAGTGCGGATACGCAAACCCCACGTCGCGAAATTCGATCCGTCCGCTCAGGGGCGGCGCCTGCAGGCTGGCCGCATCGTCGTCGGTGGGCGCTTCCATGATTTTATTGAGTGCGTGATACGACAGCTTGGTCTGCTCCCAGCGCATGATCAGGCCGGCGATCTGGCTGACGGGCGCCAGTGCGCGGCCCGTCAGCATGCTCACGGCGATGATCTGGCCCAGGGTCAGCAGGCGTTCGCCCATCAGCAAGGCGCCGACGGCCACCACGGCCGTGCCGGACAGGGCCAGCACGGCCGTGTTGATGTAATTGACGCGGCTGACGATTTCGCGCGTCTCGACGCTGTTGGCGGCGATCGCCACGGTCAGGCTTTCCCATTTGCGGCGGCTCCACGCCTCGGCGCCCAGCGCCTTGATGGTGTCGAGGCCATTCATGGTTTCAAACAGGTGCGCCGTGCGCTGGCCACTTTCCTGCATCGAGGCGGCCACATGGCGCGCCAGCGCCGCGCGCGAGGCGAAGGCGACCAGCAGCAGGATGGGAATGGCCGCCAGCGGCACCAGCACCAGCCAACCGCCGACCAAGGCAATGACCAGCAGGAACAGCAGCAGGAAGGGCAAGTCGCCCAGGGTGGTCAGCGTGGTCGAGGCGAAGAATTCGCGCACCGATTCGAAATCGCGCACGGTATTGGCCAGCGTGCCGCCCGAGGCGGGGCGGCTGGCCGCGCGCAGGCGCAGGCACTGGGCGAAGATGCTCGACGAGAGGGCCACATCCATGCGCCGCGACGCCGTTTCCACCAGTTCGCCGCGCAGCAAGCGCATGGCCAGTTCAAAACCGGTCAGCGCCACCACGGCGATCGTCAGCACCCACAGGCTGGAGGTGGCGTTGTTCGGGATCACGCGGTCATACACGGCCATCGCGTAGAACGGCACCAGCGCGCTGATGATATTGAGCACCAAAGTGCCCAGCAAGGCCCAGCGAAAGACCCAGCGGTTGCGGTTGAATACATCCCAGAACCAGCGCCCCGCCGCCGGCATGCTGTAGAGCAGGCTGCGCTGATCGAAGAACATCACCGGACGCACGGCCACCCAGCGTCCAGCGGGCACTTCCTGCGCCAGCATGGCCGCATCCAGCCAGGAACTGCCTTCGATGCCGGGCACATGGCATTCATACTTGCCGTCGGCGATCGTCAGCACCACCAGCGCCTGTCCCGCGCCATTCAACAGCAGGGCCGGCATTTCCGTGGGGCGGCGCGATTTATCCACCGGTAGCGGCGTGCCGGCCAGGCTGCCATGCGCCAGCGCCTGGTCGAGGAAGTCGGCGGCGGCCGGGTCGCCATGCGCGAGCACGCTGGCGCGCAGGCGTTCGGCCTGCACGGCCGTGCCGAAAAAGCGCGCCAGGAACACCACCGCCTCGGCAATGCTGTCGGCGGAGGCGATGGAGGGAGTAGCGTCGGCGGCGTGCGCGGCAGAAGGTGGCGTCATGATGAACTCAAGTCCGATCTCAGGCAGTTGCAATGAACAGTGAGAAACTATTATCAAGGTCGCGCGGCGATGGCCTGCAAAAACATTGTGCCATAGTAATATCGGCTATTCAGATAGGTGTTGTAAAAATAAAAAACTGCGGCGCGTCGTGACAGACGCGCCGCAGCAGTTACATCTGGCTAACGACTACTGCTTCAGAATTGACCGGCTTTGCGGCGGCGCGCCATGAAGCCCAGCAAGCCCAGGCCCGCTACCAGCATGGCCCAGGTTTGCGCTTCCGGCACGGGCGACACGCTCAGCAGGGTTTGCGAAGCGGGGTTGACGCTGCTCAGGCTGGTGTAGCTGTACAGGTTCTTGACGGTGCCAGTGCCCGTCGCCGTGACCAGCATGGCGTTCGCTTCGCTGACGACGACATTGCTCAAGCTCCTGAAGCGCAGCTCGCCCGTCGACAGATTGCTGTTGTCATTATTCAATTCCCACAGGGCCAGCTGGAAGGCGGCGGCACTGTTGGCGCTGGTCGACACATTCGCGATGGACGAGGCGTAATAGCCCTCGTACAGGCGCTTGACGGCGTCGCTGGCAGCAAATACGCCACTGCTGTAGTTGTTCGAGACGTTGCTCAGCCCGACATGGGGATCGAGGCAAAAGGCCAGGAAGGTATTGCTGTCGTACTTGACTTGCCACAAGGTCGGCGAAATGCTGCTGCCGGCGCCGAAAGCGCCGCCGCTGGCCGTAAACACACTGACGCTATGCGAGTCGACGACTTGCAGATTGGACGCGGCCAGGGCGCTGCCGCTGGCGAGGGTGAAAACAGCGGCTGCGATGGCGGCGCGGACGATCAGGTGCATGGATTGTTTCATGGTGTATTCCCTATAATTTATTCAATGTAGAGAGCGCCGGGCAGGATGACGGCCCGGCAAGAGACATCAGGCAGCCATTTCCTGGGGCTGTGCAGTGGTGTGTGCCATGGCGCGGCGCAACACTTCCGCCATCTCGCACTGGGCCTGGGCGTCGACAGCGGGAGCAGCCGGGGCTGCAGCCACCGTGGCGACGCTCGCATCCTGCCCCAGCGCCGTGTCGAGCGCATGGTCGTCGCGCAGCAGATCGGCCATGCTTGGCAGCGATACGCCGGCCTTGGCCGCATCCTTGGCATCGACATTGAAATACACGTCCGTCATGTCGACCGTCTTGCCGTTGGCCAGGGTGGCGCTGCTGCGCTCGAGGTGCAGGTTGTCGTTGGCGTCGAGGAAAGGCAGTGCCGTGTAGGACACCGTCAGGCTGGCGACGCCGGCGTCGTGCAACGACATCAGTTCGCCATCGTCCGTCACGCCATTGCTGTTGGCGTCGCGCCAGATGCGCAGTTCGGCAAACTTGTCATCTTTCGCGTCGACCACGCCGTCGCCGTTCGAGTCATAGCTGGACAGCTTGGCAAAGCCCGTGCCCTTCTCGTTGCCGCCAAACAGTTCGGAGATATTATCGATCTTGCCATTTCCGTTGCTGTCGATGGCCAGCAAGCCGTCATGGGCCGAGACCCAGCCCGACTGGATGGCGCTGCCCGTGCCCAGCAAGTCGAAGCTGCCGTGGAAATCGGCGCGGGCGATGGTATGCACGCCGTCGCCGTTCAGGTCGATCACGATCGGCGTGATGGCGGCATCCCAGCTCATGTCGTTCTGGCCCGAGGCCAGTTTCAGGATATCCGTGTAGATCACATTGGCATACGAGCCATTGCTGTTGACGTCGGAATCGATGTTGTCGTTCGTGCCCACGTTCTTCGCGCCCCACTTCCAGCTGTTCATGGCGTAGCCGGCGTGATACACGCCCGACTTATCGAACTTGAGCGAGTAGCTGCCCGGATCGAGGTCGGCAAACTTGTAGTTGCCATTCGAGTTGGTGTAGGTGGTAGCGAGCAATGCGCCACTGCCCGAAAACAGTTGCACCTTGATGTTGGCGATGCCCGCCTCATTGCTATCCTGCACGCCGTCATGGTCGGCGTCGCGCCACACCTTGTCGCCCAGGCTGGCCTTGCGGTAGATGCCCGCATCCCAGCTCATGTCGTTCTGGCCGGCGGCCAGGTTGATCAGGCCGGAACGGCCCGTGCTCGTATCGACGTCGGAATCGCTGGTGTCATTGCCGACATTCGCCTTGGTGTAATAGAAACCCGATGGACGCACGACTGCCACCTTGTAGCTGCCGGCGACGAGATTGTCGAACAGATAATTGCCGCTGGCATTTGTCGTTGTCGTGGCAATGATCTGGTTGCTGGCATTGAGCAGGTTGACTTTCACCCCCGCCACGCCCAGTTCGCCCGCCTCCTGCACGCCGTTGTAATTATTGTCTTCCCACACGCGATTGCCGATGCTGCCGGTAACAGGCGCGCATTTGACCAGGCCCGCATCCCAATCGAGCTGGACATCACCTGATTTCAGCGCGATCCAGGTGGTGGTGAGGCCGGTAGCCGGATTGACATCCGAATCGGTGGCGTAGCCGCCCACGTCGGCCTTGGTGAAATTGTAGCCGGCGGGTGGCACGAAACCCAGGAAGTAGTTACCAGGTACCAGGTTGCTGAACAGATAATTACCGCTGGCATCCGTGGTGGCGCTGGCCACCACGGCGCCCGCGGCGTTGTACAGATTGACTTTCACGCCACCCATACCCGCTTCGCCTGCATCTTGCGTACCGTTGCCGTTGGCGTCAAGCCACACGCGGTCGCCAATGCTGGCGGTTTTATACAGGCCCGCATCGAGGTCCTTGTAGTTCTGGCCGGCAGCAACGGTCACCAGGGCGCTCTGGCCCGCCGCGTTGATGTCGCTGTCGAGCGCATCGTTGCCGCCCGCATCCTTGACCGTGCTCAAATAGCCTGGCGGCGCGACGACGGCGACGGAATAGGTACCGGCATCGACGCTGAAATTGTAATAGCCGGTGGCATCCGTGACGGTCGAGCCGATCACGCTGCCGGCTGCATTTTTCAGCTGCACCGTGACGCCGCTGATGCCCGCTTCGCCCGCATCCTGCACGCCGTTCAAGTTGGCGTCATGCCAGACGCGGTCGCCCAGCGAGGCCGGCAGGGCCACGATGCCCGCATCCAGGCTATGGTTGCTGTCGCCGGAAGCGAGCAGCACTTGCGCCGTCTTGCCGTCGATGGCGCTGGCGTCGGAATCGCGCTGCTCATCGCCGCCCTGGTCCTGGCCCGTCAAGGCATAACCGGCAGGCAAGCTGGTCTTGTCGAACTGGACGCTGTAGGCGCCCGGCTTCAGATTCGTGAACAGATAATTGCCATTCGCATCCGTGACGAGCGGGCTGCCGACGGCGTTGCCCGACGCATCGAGCAAGGTCACTTTCACGCCGGCTACGCCCGCTTCGCCCGCATCTTGCACGCCGTTCTTGTTGGCATCGAACCAGACGCGGTCGCCCAGCTCGGCGGCGCGGTACAGGCCCGCGTCCAGGCTCGAATTGGTCTCGCCCGGCGCCAGAGTGACGGGCGCCATGTTACCGGCCGCATCGATATTGCTATCCTTGGCCGCGTCGCCACCCTGGTTGGCCGCTGTCGCCGTGTAGCCATTCGGCGTCACAACCGTGACGG
Source organism: Janthinobacterium sp. 78 (assembly GCF_003096775.1). Taxonomy (NCBI): domain Bacteria; kingdom Pseudomonadati; phylum Pseudomonadota; class Betaproteobacteria; order Burkholderiales; family Oxalobacteraceae; genus Janthinobacterium; species Janthinobacterium sp. 78. The sequence goes on from NZ_QENT01000001.1 coordinate 3,990,993, forward strand.
AATACGTGCCGGGATTGACATCGAAGTGGTAACCACCATTCGCATCGGTGGTGGCCGATGCCACCACCGTGCCGGCGCCGTCTTTCAATTGCACCACGACATTGGCGATGCCCGCCTCGCCCGCATCCTGCACGCCGTTGGCGTTCTTGTCTTCCCAGACGAAGTCGCCCAGGTGGGCCATCGGTACGTTGAAGGTCAGGTAATGCGGCACCAGGCTCAGGTCTTGCGCGTTGCAACCGGCAGTGCCGCCGTCATCGCGCACCTTGAAGCCCAGGTCGAAATTGCCAGCCACGGTCTGGCTCGGCACAAAGACCAGGTGGCCCGCGCGGATATCGTCGATGGAGACTTCCGTGCCGACCGCGACGGCCACGCCGTTGAGCAAGACTTGCCCTGCCGTGGTGGTATTGGTGATGACGATGGACTTGAAGCCGTCGTGCTCGACGTCGTCGTGGAAGCCGAAATCGCTTTCGCTGAGCACGACGCTGGCGCCATCGACCAGGTTGAAGGTCTTGTCGGCCGCATCAGGCGCGTCGTTGACGGGATCGATGATCACTTGCAGTTCCAGCTGGACGATATCGCCATTGCCCTTGTCGATCGTCACCTGGATGGTCGAGAAATTGCCATGGTAGTTGGCTGCCCAGTCGCCGGGACGCACATACACGGTGTCCGCGTCGAGCATGCCGAACAGGGGCGTGTTGCTGGTCGATTCCGTATCATCCGGCAACAGGACGGTGAAATTCTTGATGTTCAGCTCGCCTTGCACCGTATAGCCGGCCTGTATCAGCAAGTCGCGGATATCAAAGTTCTTGTTGATGTCTTCGCACACGTGAACCGTGGTCGACAGATTGTAGGTAGTCATGCGGCCTCCTGGCGACGCGCAGCGGTGGCGGCAGGAGTGGCAACGTGAGAGGCCAGGGCGCGATCAGCCTGGCTGCGCAAAGCGGCGAATGTATACATGAGTGGGCTTCCAAGAAAGAAACTTGTTTAAAAAATGAAGCCGGCAGCATCTTGTATACGGTTTCGAGGGATACAGGAGCCAAACGACGCAACCACACAGCTGGGGTGTGATTATCTTTCTGATATTTAAGTTGACGCAATTATATCGTCCATATTTTCAAAAGCAAATTGTTTTCCATCAAAAAGAATTAAATTTATATAATCTTGATGTTTTTTTGATACTTAAACTACCCAGAGAAAATTATCTGCCCCTACTCTGGCATGGCTACAATCGCCTACAATCTCGGGATGAATCAACTTACCCTCGTCCTGCCCTTCGCCTTGCCCAATGCCGAACTGGCTGCCGACCTGCTCAAGGTCTTGCAAGCGCCCGCGCTGGCGGCCCTGCTGTCGCGCACCTCCGCTTGCGATTTGGAAACTTTTGACAATGCCAAGCGCCTGCTGCCGCATGAAGCATGGCTGGCGCATGCGCTGGGCCTGGCGCCCGCGCCCAACGGCGAGGCGGCGCAGGCAGCCTTTGCAGCCCAGGCCATGCGCGGCTACGGCCTCGTGCCGGAACCGGGCGCGCGCTACTTCCTGCTGCACCCGGCCCACCTGGCCATTGCCCGCAGCCATATCAGCCTGGAAGACTTGCGCCAGCTCAAGCTGAGCGAGGCCGATGGCCGCGCCCTGTTCGACATTGCGTCCCCGTATTTCGACGAGATCGGCCAACCGCTGGCGTATGGCGATGCGGGCACCTGGTTCATGCGCGCCGATGGCTGGAGCGACTTGCAGTGCGCCTCGCCGGACGCCGCCACCACGCAAGACCTGTCCGTCTGGATGCCGGAAGGCGAGCACGCGCGCGCCGCGCGCCGCCTGCAAAACGAAGTGCAGATGCTGTGGCATGAACACCCTGTCAACGCGGCGCGCGAGGAACGGGGCTTGAAAGCCATCAATTCTTTCTGGATCTGGGGCGCCAGCCTGGCCAACGCTGAAGCTGCGCGCTGCGCCGCCAGCCTGCATGCCAGCGACGCACCGGGCTGGCTGGCCGCACTGGCGGAACCGGCGCAGCGCGATGCCAGTCCAAACAGTGTGCTGGCAAGCCAACAAGATGCGATCATCGTGCTGGGCGGCCTGATCGAAGCGGCGCAGGCCCAGGAATGGGGCATGTGGCTGCAACAGTTGCAAGCGCTGGAAGCAGACTGGTTCGCCCCCGTGCTGGCGGCCCTCAAAGATGGCCGGCTGGGCCAGTTGCGCCTGGTGCTGAGTCACCGCGACGCCTGGCTAAGCTGCACCACCAGCAAGCATGCGCAGCGCAAATTCTGGCGCGCAATTACCCTGAACAAGTTGAAAGCATCATGACCCGTACCCGTATCGCCACCCGTCCCTGCCCATACCGCGAATCCGAATTGCTGCGCCAGGGCGGCATCCACCCCGTGCTGGCCCGTTTATACGCTTCGCGCGGCTTGACGGACGCGGCAGAACTGTCGAGCGAACTGGCAGCCCTGATGCCGCCATCCGGCTTGCTGCACATCGGCGCGGCCGGCGTCTTCCTGGCCGACGCGATTGCCGCAAAGAAACGCATGGTCATCGTGGCCGACTACGATTGCGACGGCGCCACCGCCTGCGCCGTGGCCATCCGCGGCTTGCGCGCCATGGGTGCCGACGTCGATTTCATCGTGCCCAACCGTTTTGAATACGGCTACGGCCTGACGCCGGAAATCGTCGAACTGACGGCCCGCGAAAAGTCGCCCGACATCATCATCACCGTCGACAACGGCATCGCCAGCATCGACGGCGTGGCCGAAGCGAACCGGCGCGGCATCCAGGTGGTCGTCACGGACCACCATTTGCCGGCCGACACCCTGCCCGACGCGGCCGTGATCGTCAACCCGAACCAGCCCGCCTGCGGTTTTCCCAGCAAGAACCTGGCCGGCGTGGGCGTGGTGTTCTACGTGCTGCTGGCCCTGCGGGCCGAACTGCGCCGGCGCGGTGTATTCGATGCGCAAACGCAGCCCAAGCTCGACAACCTGCTCGACCTGGTGGCGCTGGGCACGGTGGCCGACGTGGTGCGCCTCGATAGCAACAACCGCATCCTCGTCGCGCAAGGCCTCAAACGCATGCGCAAGGGCAATATGCACGCGGGCGTGGCCGCCCTGTTCCGCGTCGCGGGCCGCGAAGCGCGCAGCGCCACGCCATTCGACCTGGGCTTTGCCCTGGGCCCGCGCCTGAATGCGGCCGGGCGCCTGCAAGACATGTCGCTGGGCATCGAATGCCTGATCACGGACGACGAAGGCCGCGCCTGGGCGCTGGCGCAGCAACTCAACGACATCAATCTGAAGCGCCGCGAAATCGAGGCGGACATGCAAGATACGGCCCTGCTGCACCTCGACGCTTTCGAGCCGGCCAACAGCAGCACCATCAGCGTCTTCGATGCATCCTGGCACCAAGGCGTGATCGGCATCGTCGCCTCGCGCCTGAAGGAAAAGTTTTATCGGCCGACCATCACGTTCGCACCCGGTGCCGACGGCTGGATCAAGGGCTCGGGCCGCTCGATTCCCGGCTTCCACTTGCGCGACGCGCTCGACCTGGTGTCGAAACGGGCACCCAGCCTGATCGACAAGTTCGGCGGCCACGCCATGGCGGCGGGGCTGACCATCCGCGCCGACGCTTTCGAGGCGTTTTCCCAGGCCTTCGAAGCCGTGGGCCAGGCCTGGCTCAGCCAGCAACAGCTGGAAAGAGTCGTGGAAACGGACGGCCCGCTGGAAGACGCCTACTACACGACGGCCTTCATCGAGCTGATGGATGGGCAAGTGTGGGGCCAGGGCTTCGCCCCGCCCGTCTTCTGCGATGAATTTCGCGTCGTCAGCCAGCGCATATTGAAAGAGCGCCACTTGAAACTGCTGCTGGAAAAGAACGGCGTGCACTTCGACGCCATCTGGTTCGGCCATACGGATGCGCTGGGCGAACGCACGCGGGTGGCGTTCCGGCTTGATGCGAATGAATACAATGGCACGACCAAAGTTCAACTCATGGTGGAGCACGCCGAACCTGTGTAGTGACACCTGACAGTACCTACTGCGCGTCGGTATAGGCCGCCTGCGATGCTCACCGTACTAGAAGTACGGTTGCGCTTCTCGACCGCCTCTCCCTTCCGCTCGCTACGGTACTGTCAGGTGTTGCGACGTTTGTGGTCTTATTGCTGTGTCTCATGCTTTCCTGGAACAATGTCGCATCAAACCACTGCGGAAGCTGGAACCGGCCTCCACCCCACCTGAGAGCAGCACCATGCTGACCGGCCTGAACCACCTTACGCTGTCCGTGCGCGGCCTGCCGCGCAGCGCCGTATCCAGGCATGGTGTTCGAGACGGATGTTTGAAACAGCATATTCGATAAATTCATGGAATTCATTAAACCAGCAGAAAGACAAGCGCCGTTGCTGTGAAAAAACACTGTCACGCATCGATACCCCTCTGATAACCTTGCCTATAAGGCTTAATCAGGCTGGCAAGATTGTCTCCAGCAATAGGTAAATTCGCCACACTTCATTTCAATAATACAAATATTCATTGAAAATAGTTAACACTTATTTGGCAAATTCGCTAGAATTGATAACGCATCAGGAGGTTTGTCGCGATGCATGATCAATTCTGAGGGCAAACCCGTCGAAAGGCGGGGACGCAAAGCCACCGGCCTACCGCGCGCAAGCGCCACGGCAGCGGGGCTGCCAATGCAGGGCCGGGACCGCCAGCGCGCGGCACCATGCCAGGATGCATTGTCGAGATGTGGCCCTCGCCAACTCGGAGAGTTTCGCCATGAAAAAATTCAACCCCCTGCATCCCCGTCAAGGGCGTTTGCTGCTGGGCGCCACTGCCGCCCTCCTGCTGGGCGCTTGCGGCCCGGGACAGGAGACCTCGGCGCCGCCCGCCGCCATTGCCACAGCGGCAACCCAATTCACTGTCGAAGTGCCCGTCATCCCCGCCGCCGTCGGTGCGCTGGTGGCGCAACCGATGTTCCATGCGGCCCCGATGCTGCTCGATGCACCTGACGGGCGCGACAGCGGCAACAGCAGCGGCTCGGCCCACTGGCGCCCGCACATGCAGCGGGTACCCGGCACCATGGCGGAGATGTCCACGCGCCGCCTGACGGCACAAAAGATCGCCGCCGCGGAACAAACGGCGCAAAACATCGCACCGCTGCTGGACGGCGGCGCGGCGGACATCGCCGCGCCGATGGCCGGCAGCAGCGTGATGGCGACCTACTCGCCCGCGCAAATCCGCGCCGCCTACGACCTGCCCGCGCTGCCGGCAGCGGGCACGGCGCTGACGCCGGCCCAGGCGGCCCAGCTGGGCGCGGGGCAAACGATCTATATCGTCGACGCCATGCACAACCCGAACGCGGCCGCCGAACTGGCCATCTTCAACCAGAAATTCGGCTTGCCCGCCTGCACCACCAAGGCCATCGCCACGAATGCCACCCTGCCCTTGCCGCCCGCCTCGACCAGCGGCTGTGAATTTTCTGTTGTCTACAACACGCCATCGAGCACCATGACGGCCACCGCGCCCGCCTATAACTCGGGCTGGGCCATGGAAATCGCGCTCGACGTGCAGTGGGCGCATGCCACGGCGCCGCTGGCGCGCATCGTGCTGATCGAGGCGCCCGACGCCTCGGTCAACAGCCTGCTGGGCGCCGTGCGCCTGGCCAACCTGATGGGGCCTGGCGTCGTATCGATGAGCTTTGGCGCCGTCGAAGGCAACTGGACGGCGTCCGTCGACAGCGCCTTCACGGGCAAGAACATGACGTATCTGGCCGCCACGGGCGACTCGGGCAGCAGCGTGTCCTGGCCGTCCGTGTCACCGAACGTGCTGGCCGTAGGCGGCACCACGCTCAGCTACAGTGGCACGGGCACGCGCAGCGAAGCGGCCTGGTCGGGCACTGGCGGCGGCATCAGCGCCTATACGGCACTGCCCTCCTACCAGAGCGCCAGCAACGTACCGGGCATGACGGGCTTGCTGCGCCGCAATGTAGCCGACGTGGCCTTCAATGCCGATCCCGCCACTGGCCAGTACACGGCCGTGATGGCACAGGGCAGCAGCACCGCCAGCTGGCTCAGCATCGGCGGCACCAGCCTGTCCACGCCACAGTGGGCCGGCCTGATCGCCATCGCCAACGCCAGCCGCGCGCTGCAAGCGAAGACGGCGCTGGGCTTGGCGCATACTACGCTGTACGGCCAGATCGCCACCGTGCCCGGCACCTTTGCCAGCAGCTTTGCCGACATCACGCGCGGCAGCAACGGCACCTGCAGCGTCTGCACCGCCAGGGTCGGCTATGACCCGCTGGCCGGCCTGGGCACGCCCAACGTGAAAAGCCTGCTGGCCAGCCTGTCGGGCATGCCCGCCGCCCCGGTCGCGCCCGTGGTGACGGGGGTCAGCATCAGCGGCATGGTCGGCACGCCGCTCTCGTTTACGGTATCGGCCAGCGCCGCCAATCCCCTCAGCTACACCATGCTGGGCGCGCCGGCCGGCATGAGCATCGCCGCCACGGGCGTCGTCAACTGGACCGCGCCCGTGGCCGGCAGCTATGCCGTGACCATGGTGGCGCGCAATACCGTCAGCGGCCTGACCGGCCAAGCCGGGTACAAGATCGTCATCGCGCCGCAACCGGCGCCTGTCGTCGCCGCCGGCGCCGTCACGGGCAAGGTCGGCACGGCACTGGCCTTCACTGTCAGCGTCACCGCGCCGAACCCCGTCAGCTATACGCTCGCCGGCGCGCCAGCCGGCATGAGCATCAGCAGCGCGGGCCTGGTGAGCTGGGCGGCGCCGCTGGCGGGCAAGTATGCCGTCACCGTCACGGCCAAGGACAGCAAGACCGGCTTGAGCGGCAAAGGCATCTACACGGTGGCCATCGCCGCCCCGCTGCCGCCCGTGGTCACGGCGGCCAGCGTGACTGGCAAGCCCGGCGTGGCGCTGTCGTTCGCCAGCACGGTGGTGGCGCCCAACCCCGTCACGTACACGCTGTCGGGCGCGCCAGCCGGCATGGCCATCAGTGCGGCCGGCGTCGTCAGCTGGGCCAAACCCGTGCTGGGCACGTATAGCGTGACCATCATCGCCAAAGACAGCAAGACCGGCCTGTCGGGCCAGGCCGTGACGACGGTGAAAATCGCCGCCGCCGGCCCCACCATCACGGCCGCCGCCATGAAGGGCGTGGCCGGCAAGGCCATGAGCGGCAGCATCGTGCTGACGGCGCCAGGGGCGACCTCGCTGCGGATCTCGATCGACGGCGCGCCGCTGGGCATGCAGTTTTCCATGAGCGGCCTGACCATCACGGCCACCTGGCCGCAACCGGTGGCCGGCAGCTATACGCTGAAGGTGGTGGCGCTGGACAATAACGGCTTGACGGCGCAACTGAACGTGCCGGTCAACGTCACGGCAAAATAAGCCAGCACGGCTTGCCGACGGGGCGCAGCGGGACACCTGTCATGCTGCGCCCTTTTTCATGTGCGTGGGCCTTGCAACGAATCCTGAAAAGGAGTATAAATAGTCCATAAACAGAGCTTTGTTGAAGGAGTGCCATGAATCTCGCCTACGCCTACCCCAAGAGCCGCTTCGAGCCGGCCGTGCTCGTCGACCTGAATGCCAAAGCCGAGCGCGAGCGATTGTCGCAAGCCGCATTGAAAGGGTTTTTCAAGCTGGCCGCCGCCTGGAAACTGCGCGACGACGATGCGCGCGAACTGCTGGGCGGTCTGTCCAGCAGCGCCTGGTACGAGTGGAAAAAGCACCCGGACCGCGTGCTGGAAGTGGACCGCATCACGCGCATTTCCTATTTGCTGGGCATCTACAAGGCCTTGCACATCCTGTACGGCGACAAGCTGGCCGACGAATGGGTGAGTTTGCCCAACAAGAATCCCATCTTCGGTGGCCGCACACCGCTGTCACAGATGCTGGCCGGCGGCTTGCTGGCCATGCAGACGGTGCGCAAGCTGCTCGACGCGCGCCGCGGAGGACTGTAATCTTGCCCGCCACCGCCCATGACCACCTGCCGCCGCTGGCCGCCTTGCGCCAGATCGACACTTGCCGCCTGATTCCGTCGCGCTTCGCCGACATGGAAGACTCGGTGCTGGCGCCCCTGGCCGAGGACGACGATCACCTGCGCGAATTGTTCGAACTCGATAACGCGACCAACGCGCGCCTGGTGGCCGAGTATGGCGGCGCGCCAGGAATTGGCGTGGACGAGCTGGTTTTTGGCGTACCAAACTTTCGCATCATCAACGCCGCCTACACCTACGCCCGCCCGGAAGGGGCGCGTTTCAACGATGGCGAGCGGGGCGCCTGGTATTGCGCCTTCGACATGGAAACGGCGCTGGCCGAGATCATTTTCCATAAAACCGTGGAATACCAGGAAATCGACTATTTCGACGACAGCGTCAGCTACCAGTCGCTGCTGGCCGATTTTTCCGCCAGCTTCCACGACTTGCGCGGCCAGCAGCGCTACCAGGATTGCCTCGATCCGGCCAGCTACATCGCCTCGCAAGACCTGGCCGCCATCCTGCTCGAAGCCGGTTCCATGGGCGTGATCTTCCCCAGCGTGCGGCACGCCAGCGGCACCAACCTGGCCTGCTTCCGCCCTGCCCTGGTAGGCAATGTTCGCAAAGGTGGCGCCTATCGGTTAACATGGCAGGGTACGCCGACGCCGCGCGTGGAAGCCCTGCAGGCCAGCCAAGCGCGCGCAACGGCACCCGACTCACCGAACATTGATATTTCGCATGCAAACCAATCCTGAAAAAGACACCGAACTGCGCCTCAAAGTGAACAGCGAAACGGCCCGCCTGGCCTGGAGCGAACTGGAAAAGCACTTCGCCCAGGGCAACGTCGTCTGGGTCGCCAATGAGCTGGACCTGGTCGAAGTGGCCGTGCGCATCTCGCACGACGACAAGTCCACCATCACGCAATGGATGGTCGATGGCAAAGTGGCCAAGGTGTCGGACCAGCAGGCGCTGGACTGGCAAGCGGCCGATGCGGCCCTGTGGGCCGTCGTCGTCAGCCCGTTCATCTTAGTGCAGCAGGAAAAGCCGACGCAACACTAAAGACTGCGCTCGAACAGCAGGCGCAGCGCAGCGCTGCCGTCCAGGCGCGTCACGCTGTCGCTGCGGCCCGCATCCTCGACATACGATTGCCCTTGCAGCTGTCGCTGGCGCAGCAAATTGGCCGCCGACAGGCGCACCCGCGTTTTGACGTCCGGCTGCCACAGCGCATACGCGTCCAGGGTGCGCCGCACGCCCGCCTGGCTGCTGGCGTGCGCATCGAGCCGCGCCAGGCCGCCCGTCTGCACGTGCAGATTGCCGCCCATGCTCATCCTCGGCGAGAGCCGGTAATCGAGTCCCAGGTTGAACGTGGCCGGCACCTGGCTGGCCAGGCGGTTGCCGGGACCCGGCACGGCGGCGACGCTGGACCAGTTGCGCCCCGCATTGGCACGCACGTCGATATCGGGCGCCTGCACCCACCAGGTCCGCACGGACAATTTCACATCCAGTTCGACGCCGCGCAGCGTGGCCGTACCGTTATTGAACGGGCTGGCCGTCCAGATGCCATCGCGCTGAAACAGGCGCTGCACGGTGACGTCGCTGATGCGCCGCGTGTATGCCGACACGCTGGCCACGCCGCTCTTGCCAAAATAGCTCTCCCAGGCCGCATCGAGCCCCCAGGCCAGTTCCGGGAGCAGCTCGGGATTGCCCTGAAAATCGGGATTGTTGGCGCTGTTGCCATTGTTGATGGTGTAGCGGCGCGGCACCAGGTTGCGCGTGCTGGGCGCCTTGTAGGTGCGCGCCAGCGCCAGCCGCAGCTGGTCGCGTTCCTGCTGCGGCGGTTTCCACAGCAGTTGTGCCACGGGACTCCAGACGCTGGCCCGCGTGCGCACTTCGCTCAAGGTGCGGCCCTCGGTGGCCGTCTGCAAGCCTTCCCAGCGCACGCCCGCATACATTTGCAGGCGCGGCGTCACGTCCCATTCATCCTGCGCATACAGGGCCAGGCGCCGCACGTCGGCCGTGTAGTCTTCATCGAGCGCATACGGCGCGCCACCGGCAAGATACGTGTCGCGCTGGCGGCGCGATTCGCTGCGGCGTATCAGGCTGCCATCCCAGCCCACGCTCAGCGCATGCCCGCCACCCAGCCGGCCCAGGTATTTGCCGCTGCTGCTGACACTGTCGTCGATGGCGTCGGACACCACGCCGCGCCGCAGCAAAAGCGCGCCACTGGCCGCCGCGCCCTGAAACGCGTAATCCGTATCGCGCCGGTTGTGGTTGACGCCCAGTCTGGCCGTCAGCTTGCCCGCCGCCCCCAGCGCGTGCGTCCAATTCACGTCGTTGCGCGCCGAAAACACGCTGGCCTGCGACGTGGCGCCATTGTGCGGATACGCCGTGGGCATGCCCAGCAAGGCCATCTCGCTGGCCACGCCGTCAAAACCCGTGCGATACCAGTCCAGCAGGCTTTGCCAGATGATGGTATCGCCATTGTCCAGGGTCCATTGCAGGCGCGGCGTCAGGCTGGCCTTGTTGACGGACGAGGCGTTGCGCGTGCGTGTTTCGCGCCGCGCCAGCAGCGTGCCGGCCGGATCGGAGATTGTCTCAGTCGTCCTTCCCGCCACGTCATCGGCCGTGCGCTCCAGCGCGCCCGTCAGCGCATAGGCGAAACCGGGCAGCTTGTCCGCCACGCGCAAGGACGCGACAGGCTGCCAGCGGCCATCGCCCCGGCCCGCGCCCAGTTTCCATTCGCGCTCGGCGCCGCTGGCGCCCTTGCGCAAGACGACGTTGATGCTGCCGGCGACGGCTTGCATGCTGTATTCGGCCGTCGCACCGCGTAAAATCTCGATACGCTCGATCATCTCGGGCGCGATCGATTCGATGGAAAATCCCGGTGGCGCGGGGTCGCCGTTGATCAGCATTTGCGTGTAGCCGGCGCCCAGGCCGCGCATGCGCACCTCGCCGCCGACGACGGAGACGCCGGGTTGGCGTTTCAGGACCGCCGCCAGGCTGCTGTCGCCATATTGGGCCAGCTCGCCGCGGCTGACGATGATCTTCGCGGCCGTGTCGTCGCGCCGCTGCTGCACGCCGCTGGCGGCCGAAATGGCAACTTGCTGCAGCGGCGCATCCGCGGCGCAGGCGGAATCGGGCAAAAGCAGGAAAAAAAGCGGAGATAAAAACGGGAAATACTGGCTGGCGCTGCGCATGATGCCTTTTCTACACTGCGGCTAGGGAAGCGCGCAGTGTAGAGGATTTGATAATGCGCAGCAAGCGGCTTTCAGTGCCCTCCCCGGCAAAATGCGATGAACCAAAAAAATGCCGCTTCGCCTACATCACGAAGCGGCACTTCCACTGGTAAGCCCGGTTAGCGCATGCTTACTGGCTGTCGATGCTGGTGTTGCCAGCAGCCACAGGCAGTCGCAGGCCCGTATCGACCACACTCAGGCGCAAGCCCGGCAAGACATTGCTGTTCACCGATGCCGTCGTCAGCACCACCGGCGTGCCGCCCTGCTGCGGCTGGCCGCGCTCCGCCACCACCTGCACCACGTCTTCCTTGCTGGTCACGGTTTCGCCTTTCGCCACCACTTCGGCCTGCACCATGTTGCCCTGCGATGGCGCCACATTGACCGCCGCGATCACGCTGGCCACCGCGCTTTGCCGCGCTTCGGTCGGCTTGACGGTCAGCACGCCCGGCGTGTACGTCAACGCATAGTTGGTCGACGTCTGGCCGGCCGCCGACACCAGATAGCTGCCCGATGGCGTAGCGATGGTGGCCGGCGTGCTGAACGCCAGATTGCCGCTGACCTCGTTCGCCAGCGTGTCGTTGCCCAGCAAGCCCGTGTAGCTGGCCGTAAAGGCCGGATTGACATTGCCCTGGTCTTTCTCGGCATTGCCCACCTTCACCCCCAGTTCCGCCTGCGTGATGCTGGCCGTGGTCGTCGCCGTGGCGTTGACCGTGTAATTGCCGGCATCCGTACCGCCGAGGGCAATGCCGTTCACCGTCACCGTTTTGTTGGCGCCGGCGTTCTTGTCGGCAAAGCTGGCGCCGCTATTACTGATGGTCAGCACGTCGCCGGCGATACGGTTGTCATCCAAAGTCACGCTGGCGTTGGTGGTGGTGTCATACACGCGCGGTGCGGCGCCCGTGGCGCGCACCAGCAGGCTGGCCGGCGTGATGCTGGCCGTCAAGCCGGTCGGGTCGCTGACCGTGTAGTTGCTGGCCAGACCGGTGATGGTGTCGACCAGGCTCGTGCCCGTCACCGTCACGGCTTTGCCATTGGCCGCGTTCTTGTCGCTGAACACGGCAGTCTGACCCGCAATGCCCAGGCTTTCGCCCGCCACCAGACCGCTCAAGGCGCCGCCGGACAGGCTGGCCTCTGCATTGCCATCGTAGACCTTGTTGCCAGCCAGTTGACCCGCCACCGTCAATGCTTTCGGTGTGATACTGGCCGTCAAGCCGCTCGGGTTGCTGACCGTGTAGTTGCTGGCCAGGCCGGTGATGGTGTCAACCAGGGTTGTTCCCGTCACCGTCACGGCTTTGCCATTGGCCGCGTTCTTGTCGCTGAACACGGCAGTCTGACCCGCAATGCCCAGGCTTTCGCCCGCCACCAGACCGCTCAAGGCGCCGCCGGACAGGCTGGCCTCTGCATTGCCATCGTAGACCTTGTTGCCAGCCAGTTGACCCGCCACCGTCAATGCTTTCGGTGTGATACTGGCCGTCAAGCCGCTCGGGTTGCTGACCGTGTAGTTGCTGGCCAGGCCGGTGATGGTGTCAACCAGGGTTGTTCCCGTCACCGTCACGGCTTTGCCATTGGCCGCGTTCTTGTCGCTGAACACGGCAGTTTGACCCGCAATGCCCAGGCTTTCACCCGCCACCAGGCCGCTCAAGGCGCCGCCGGACAGGCTGGCCTCTGCATTGCCATCGTAGACCTTGTTGCCAGCCAGTTGACCCGCCACCGTCAATGCTTTCGGTGTGATACTGGCCGTCAAGCCGGTCGGGTTGCTGACCGTGTAGTTGCTGGCCAGGCCGCTGGCGGTATCGACCAGGGTCGTGCCGCTGACCGTCACGGCTTTGCCATTGGCCGCGTTCTTGTCGCTGAACACGGCAGTTTGACCCACAAGGTCCAATGCCTCACCCGCCACCAGGCCGCTCAACACCCCACCGGACAGGCTGGCGACTGTATTGCCGTCGTAGACCTTGTTGCCAGCCAACTGGCCCGCCACCGTCAAGGCTTTCGGCGTGATGCTGGCCGTCAAGCCGCTCGGGTCGCTGACCGTGTAGTTGCTGGCCAGGCCGGTGATGGTGTCAACCAGGGTTGTTCCCGTCACCGTCACGGCTTTGCCATTGGCCGCGTTCTTGTCGCTGAACACGGCGCTCTGCCCACCAATGCCCAGGCTTTCGCCCGCTACCAGGCCTGCCAGCACGCCGCCGGACAATTGCGCCGCCGTATTGCCGTCGTAGACCTTGTTGCCAGCCAACTGGCCCGCCACCGTCAAGGCTTTCGGTGTGATACTGGCCGTCAAGCCGCTCGGGTTGCTGACCGTGTAGTTGCTGGCCAGGCCGCTGGCGGTATCGACCAGGGTCGTGCCGCTGACCGTCACGGCTTTGCCATTGGCCGCATTCTTGTCGCTGAACACGGCAGTCTGACCCGCAATGCCCAGGCTTTCACCCGCCACCAGGCCGCTCAAGGCGCCGCCGGACAGGCTCGCTTGTGCATTGCCGTCGTAGACCTTGTTGCCAGCCAGTTGGCCGTTTACCGTCAAGGCCTTGGCCGTAATGCTGGCCGTCAAGCCGGTCGGATTGCTGACCGTGTAGTTGCTGGCCAGGCCGGTGATGGTGTCGACCAGGATCGTGCCCGTCACCGTCACGGCTTTGCCATTGGCCGCATTCTTGTCGCTGAACACGGCAGTTTGACCCGCAATGCCCAGGCTTTCACCCGCCACCAGGCCGCTCAAGGCGCCGCCGGACAGGCTGGCTTCTGCATTGCCATCGTAGACCTTGTTGCCAGCCAGTTGACCTGTCACCGTCAAGGCCTTGGCCGTGATGCTGGCCGTCAAGCCGCTCGGGTCGCTGACCGTATAGTTGCTGGCCAGGCCGCTGGCGGTATCGACCAGGGTCGTGCCGCTGACCGTCACGGCTTTGCCATTGGCCGCGTTCTTGTCGCTGAACAAGGCTGTCTGACCCGCAATGCCCAGGCTTTCACCCGCCACCAGGCCGCTCAAGGCGCCACCGGACAGGCTGGCGACTGTATTGCCGTCGTAGACCTTGTTGCCAGCCAGTTGACCGCTTACCGTCAAGGCCTTGGCCGTGATGCTGGCCGTCAAGCCGGTCGGGTTGCTGACCGTGTAGTTGCTGGCCAGGCCGGTGATGGTGTCAACCAGGGTTGTTCCCGTCACCGTCACGGCTTTGCCATTGGCCGCGTTCTTGTCGCTGAACAAGGCTGTTTGACCCGCAATGCCCAGGCTTTCGCCCGCCACCAGGCCGCTCAAGGCGCCACCGGACAGGCTGGCTTCTGCATTGCCGTCGTAGACCTTGTTGCCAGCCAGTTGACCGTCTACCGTCAAGGCCTTGGCCGTGATGCTGGCCGTCAAGCCGCTCGGGTTGCTGACCGTGTAGTTGCTGGCCAGGCCGGTGATGGTGTCAACCAGGGTTGTTCCCGTCACCGTCACGGCTTTGCCATTGGCCGCGTTCTTGTCGCTGAACACGGCAGTTTGACCCGCAATGCCCAGGCTTTCGCCCGCTACCAGGCCTGCCAGCACGCCGCCGGACAATTGCGCCGCCGTATTGCCGTCGTAGACCTTGTTGCCAGCCAACTGGCCCGCCACCGTCAGGGCCTTGGCCGTAATGCTGGCCGTCAAGCCGCTCGGGTTGCTGACCGTATAGTTGCTGGCCAGGCCGCCATTGCTGCCGTTGGACAAGGCGCCGCCGGTGACGCTGACAGCCTTGCCGCTGCCGGCATTCTTGTCCGCAAACGCACCGACCATGGCCGCCATGCCGACCGTTTCCGAGCCCACCAGGCCGCTCAGGGTGCCGCCCGTGATGGTCGCATCGAGCGCGCCGTCATAGGTTTTGTCGGCCGCCAGTGCGCCGGTGACGCTCAGCACTTTTTGCGTGATCGAACCCGTCACATTGCTCGGATTGCTGACCGTGTAATTGCTGGCCCGGCCCGTGCCGTCAAGCAGACTGATGCCCGATACCGTCACGGCCTTGCCGTTGCCGGCATTCTTGTCGGCGAACACACCCGTGCCGCCCGAGACCACCAGCGTCTCGCCCGTTACCAGGCCCGTCAAACTGCCGCCGGCCAGGGTCGCGGCCGTGGTGCCGTCATAGGCGCGCGTGCCGGCCGTCATGCCCGATACCGTCAGCGCTTTCGGCGTGATACTGGCGATCAGGCCGGTCGGGTTGCTGATCGTGTAGTTGGCCGCCAGGCCGCCATTGCCACCGTTGACCAGGGTCGAACCGGTCGCCGTCACCGTCTTGCCTGTGCCGGCGTCCCTGGTATCGAAGGTGGCGCTCAAGCCCGTCACACCCACGGTTTCCGTGCCGACCAGGCCGCTGATCGAGCCGCCCGACAAGGTCGCCTTGGTGCTGCCGTCATACACCTTGTTGACCGCCGACATGCCGGTAATCGTCAGCGCCTTCGGCGTGATGCTGCCGGTGCCGGTCGCGGCGCTGCTCGCCAGCGTGTAGTTGGCCGCGTCCGTGCCACCCAGGGTCAGGGAAGAGATCGTCACGCCCTTGCCGGCGCCGGCGTTCTTGTCGCTGAACGCGGCCTTGGTGGCGCCGATGGCCAGGCTGTCGCCGCTCACCATGCCATTGAAGGTGGCCGTGGCCGAACCGAACGTGACCGAGGTGCCGCCGTCATAGACCTTGCTGTCGGCCACCACATTGGTCACCGAGCTGATGGTTGCCTGACTGATATTGGCCGTCACGCCGGTCGGATTGCTGAGCGTATAGTTGCTGGCCAGCCCGGTGCCATCGGCCAGCGTCGCGCCGCTGACCGTCACGGTCTTGCCGGTGCCGGCGTTCTTGTCGACAAAGACACCCGACAGGCCGGACAGGCCCAGGGTTTCCGAGCCGACCAGGCCGCTCAGGGTGCCGCCGGTCACGCTTGCCTTGGTGGTGCTGTCATAGACCTTGTTGGCGGCCGCCACGCCGGTGACGCTCAAGGCTTTTTGGGTGATGCTGGCGATCAGGCCGCTGGCCGGGCCGACCGAGTAATTGCTGGCCAGGCCGCCATTGCTGCCGTTGGACAAGGTGCCGCCGGTGATGCTGACGGCCTTGCCGCTGCCGGCGTTCTTGTCCGCAAACGCACCGGCCAGGCTTGCCAGTCCGACCGTTTCCGAACCGACAAAGCCGCTCAGGCTGCCGCCCGTGATGCTCGCATCGAGCGCGCCATCATAGGTTTTGTCAGCCGCCAGCGCGCCGGTGACGCCCAACACTTTTTGTGTGATGGAACCGGTCACATTGGTTGGGTTGGTCACGCTGTAATTGCTGGCCAGGCCCGTGCCGTCAAGCAGGCTGATGCCAGATACCGTCACTGTCTTGCCGTTGCCGGCGTTCTTGTCAACGAACACACCCGTGCCGCCCGACAAGACCAGCGTTTCGCCGCTGATTACGCCACTCAGGCTGCCGCCGGCCAGGGTCGCGCTCGTGGTGCCGTCATACACGCGCGTACCGGCCGTCATGCCCGACACCGTCAGCGCTTTCGGCGTGATATTGGCCGTGAAACCGGTCGGGTTGGCCATCGTGTAGTTGCTGGCCAGGCCGCCGTTGCCGCCGTTGACCAGGGTCGTGCCGGTCGCCGTCACCGCCTTGCCTGTGCCGGCGTTCTTGTCATCAAAAGTAACCGTCAAACCCGTCACGCCCAGGGTTTCATCGCCGACCAGGCCGCTGATTGAGCCGCCCGTCACGCTGGCCTTGGTGTTGCCGTCGTAGGCCTTGCTGACGGCCGACATGCCGGTAATCGTCAGCGCCTTCGGCGTGATGGCGCCGGTGCCGCTGCCGATGGTGCTGGTCAGGTTGTAGTTGCCCGCGTCAAGGCCGCCCAGGGCGATGCCGCTGACGGCCACCGTCTTGCCGTTGCCGGCGTTCTTGTCGGCGAACGTGGCGCTGGTGGCGCTGATCGACAGGCTGTCACCGCCCACCATGCCGTTGAAGGTGGCGCCGGTGGCGCTGACGGTGGCCTTGGTATTGGCGTCGTAGACCTTGCTGTCGGCGACGATATTGCTGACGGTGCTGATGGTGGCCTTGGTGATATTGGCCGTCAAACCGGTCGAATCGGTGACCGTGTAGTTGGACGCCAGGCCACCATTGGCGCCGCCCGTCAATACCGCGCCGCTGACGGTCACCGCTTTCGCGGTGCCGACATTCTTGTCGGCAAACAGGCCCGTCATGCTGGTCAGCGTCAGGGTTTCCTTGCCGACCAGACCGTCCAGGCTGCCGCCGCTGATGGTTGCCGCCGTGCTGCCATCGTAGACCCGGTTAACGGCTGTTGCACCGATCACCGTCAATGCCTTCCGGGCGATGCTGGCGGTGGCCATGGCGCTGGTATTGGTGAAGTTATAGTTGGCCAGGTCGTTGCCCGTCAGCGTGACGTCGGAGATATTGACAGTCTTGCCGGTGCCCGCATTCTGGTCGCTGAAGGCACCGCTGGCGCTGGAAAAGGCCAGATCGTCGCCAACCACCATACCGGTGATGACGGCCTTGCCGCCAATCACGGCGGCAGTGCTGCCATCGTAGGTCTTGTCGCTGGCGCTCAAGCCGCTGACGCTGGAAATGCTTGCCTTGGTGACGTTGCCGGTCACACTGGTCGGATTGCTGACCGTGTAATTGCTGGCCAGGCCGCCGGTATTGTCGGCCAGCGTGGCGCCGGTGACGGTGACAGCCTTGCCGCTGCCGGCATTCTTGGTGGCATAGGCGCCGCTCAAGCCGGACAGCGTCAATGTTTCGCCGCTGACCAGACCATCGAGCACACCGCCCGCCAGGGTCGCGGCCTTGGTGCCATCATAGACGCGGGTTACGGCGCTGGCACCGGTGACCGTCAGCGCCTTCGGCGTGATATTACCGGTCGCGTCAGTGGCATTGGTCACCGTATAGTTGCTGGCAAGGCCAGAGCCATTGCCCAGGGTGGCGCCGGTCACCGTCACGGCCTTGCCGTTGCCCGCGTTCTGGTCGTTGAATTCACCGCTCTGGCCAGACAGGCTCAGGGTTTCGCCGTTAACCAGGCCATTCAGGGTCCCGCCGGTGACTGTCGCCGCTTTCGTGCCGTCGTAATCCTTGCTGGCAACGGTCACGCCGCTGACCGTCAATCCTTGTTGCGCGATATCAGCCTTCAGGCCCGTCACGCTGGCGAGCGTGTAGTTGCTGGCCAGGCCACCGTTGCTGCCGTCGCTCAAGCTGCCACCGGTGACCGTCACCGCCTTGCCATTGCCGGCGTTCTGGTCGGCAAAGCTGCCCGACAGCGTGCCCAGGCCGACCGTTTCGCCGTTGATCATGCCGCCCAGGGTGCCGCCCGTAATCGCGGCCGCCTTGGTGCCGTCGTAAGTCTTGTTGCCTGCCGTCACGCCGGTCAACGTCAGGGTTTTGGGCGTGATGCTGGCCAGCACGGTGGTATCGGCCAGCGTGTAGTTGGACGCCAGGCCGCCGCCGCTGCCATTGCCCAGGGTGGTGTGGACGGTGACTACCTTGTTATTGCCGGCGTTCTGGTCAGCAAACGCGGCAGTAGAGCCTGATACCAGTCCTTCGCCGCTCACATAGCCGGTGATGCTGCCCTTGTTGATGGCGGCCGTCTCATTGCCGTCGTACTCTTTGTTCTCCACCGCCAGGTTGGTCCAGGTCAGCGTCTTGGCCGTGATGGTGCCGGTAACGCTGGTCGGCGCATCGAGCGTGTAGTTGCTGGCCAGGCCGGTGCCATCGGATAGCGTGCCCAGCGTCACCGTCAGCGTCTTGTCGGTGCCTGCGTTGGCGTTCTGATAAGTGCCACTCGAGGCGCCGAGGCTCAGGGTTTCACCAGTCACCAGGCCATTCAAGGTGCCGCCGGTCACGGTTGCCGACGCCAGCTTGTCGTATTGCTTGGTGGTCGCGGCCAGGCCGGACAAGGTCAGCGCTTTCGGCGTGATGGTGCCGGTCATACCGGTGGCAGTGACGATATAGTTGCCACCGGCGCTGCCGGTGGTGAGCGCGGTCACGGCCTTGCCGGTGCCCGCGTCCTTGGTATCGAAGGTGCCCGTATTGACGTTGATATTGAAGATGTCCTGCGACAGCACGCCGCTCAGCGCACCGCCGGAAACCGTGGCGGCGGTGGTGCCGTCATAGTCGCGGGCGGTCACCGTGGCACCGGTCAGGGTCACGGCCTTTTTGTCGATGGTGAAGGTCGCCGTGTTGGAAGTGATGGCGTAACCACGCTGGCCGGAATACAGGCCGCCGGCCGTGATGGCGTAGGTGCCGGCGTTGACGGCACTGCCCGCCGCGCCATAGTTCATCGAACCGGACAACGAGGCGTTCGGATTCGAATACGTGAAGCTTGGCGCCGTCCAGCTGCTGGTGCCGTCATAGGTCTTGCTGGCGTTCGAGGCAAACGTCACCTGCAGCGGCGTCATGAAGGCGCGCAGCAATGGGTAGGTATTCGTGTCGTAGACGATCCACGTGCTGGCCAGGTCCCACGCTGCGCCGCTGTAGGTGGACAGCGCTTTCATTTGCGCGGTGGTCAAGCCGGTGCCGGTGGCGCTGGTGAACTGGCCCGTGGTGGTGGTATCCCAGAAATTGCCGGTGGCGGTGCCGCCACTATTTGCGCCGACCAGGCCGCCCACGCTGGCGGTGCCGGAGACGGCGCCGGTGGCGTAGTTATTGGTCAAGGTGCCGGAGTTCAGGCCGACCAGGCCGCCTACATTGGTCACGCCGCTCACCGTGCCGGAGGCATAGCTGTTGCTGACCGTGCCGCTATTGCTGCCGACCAGGCCGCCGACGTCGGTCGAGCCGGTCACGCTCGCGGTGCTGTAATTGCCGCTGACAATGCCGGCATTGTTGCCGACCAGCGCGCCGGTGTTATCCCTGCCGGTGATGCTGCCGCCTTCCAGGCCGACATTGCGCACGATCGCGGTGCCAGACGTCGCGCCGAACAGACCAGCGTAATCCGTGCCGGGACGGTTGACGACCAGGCCGGAAATGACATGGCCGGCGCCGTCGAAGGTACCGGTGAACCTGGCGCCGGTGCTGGTACCGACCGGCACGAAGGTGGCGCCATTCCAGACATCGCCGCCGGTGCCGGTGCTGGCGGCGTTGATATCCTGCTTCAGCGTGTAGTTGCCGGCCAGGTTCATGGCCATCAGCTGCAACTGGTGCGACGAGTAGATATTGGTGCTGTACTCGGCCGACAGCATCGGCCCGGTGGCGCCCAGCACGGTGCCGGCGTTGTTGAGCGAGCCATCGATATCGACGATGACCCAGTTGTTGCCGGTGGCACCAGGCGTGTTGGTGAAATTGAAGCCGCCGAAATTCGATCCGGTTTGCATTTCCGTCGCGGTCAAGCCCGCGACCGTCGTGACCGTTCCACCGCCGGAATTGTTGCCAACCGCCACAATCGGGGCCGGATTCAAGGTTGTATTGTAATAACCGTTAGCGATCGAACCCGTGGCGGCGCTGATGATGCCAACCACGCCGCCCACCGTGCCGGTGGCGCCGTTGATCAGGCCAACCGTGCCCGACGAATACACCCTGGTGACACTACCCCCGACACCGATCGTGCCAACCACGCCGCCTGTGCCGCTGGGGGTGCCGACCGTAGACCCGCTGGCGCCATTGACTGCGCCGGTCACGTAACTGTCGCTGAGCTGCCCCTTGTGCATGCCGACCAGGCCACCGGTGGCCGTGGTGCTGGAACTGCTGGCGGCCAGGCCCAGCGCGGTGACTGTTCCGGTGGAATAACTGTTGCTGATCAGGGAAGCGGGTGTGGCGCCGCTAATGGTGTAAGTGACAGCCGCCAGGCCACCCACATAGGCACCGCCCGACACGGCGCCGGTGTTGTAGCTGTTGGTGATGATGCCACCTGCGCGATTGTGGCCGACCAGGCCGCCGACATCGTTTTTGCCTGACACCACGCCGGAATTGAAACTGTTGGTGATGCTGCCCTTGTTATTGGCAACCAGACCGGCTGCCGTGAACAGCCCGGTCACGCTACCGCTGTTATAGCTGTTGATAATCTTGCTGTCGGCACTGGTTTCGCCCACCAGGCCACCCAAAAAGCCATCGTGCTTGATGGTGGTCAGGATCACCGAGCCGTTATTGTAGCTGTCGGTGATGGTGCCTTGATTGAGTGCGACCAGTCCGCCGGCATGCGTCCTGCCTGCGGCCGATACCGTACCACTGCTGACAAAAGCATTGCTGATGATGCCATTGTTGATGCCGACCAGTGCCGCCGCCCGGCCATAAGTACCACTGGCGATATTGCCGGTGATGGCGACGTTCGACAAGCCCAGATTGCGCAAGCTTGCGGTCGTGCTGGTCGCGCCGAACAGCGCGGCAATGCCAGACGACGAGGTGTTGGTAATTGTCAAACCATTGATGACATGGCCCAGGCCGTCGAACTGGCCGGTGAAGGGCACGGCGATGGTGCCGATCGGCGTGAAACCGTTGGCGCCCCACACCGCCGTGTTCGCCGTGCCGCTGGCATCGATATTGGCGCCCAGCACGAAGTTGCCGCTCAGCGCATTTTTCAAGCCTTGCAAATCGGTGCCGCTTACGCTGGTGGCCGCGCCCAGGCTGTTGATCACCGTGTAGGCCGTCGCCGTGCTGTCGCTGCCCAGCTTGGTGCTGAAGTTCAGCCCCGATGGCAGGTCGATCTCGGCCTTGACGTTGTACTTGCTCGTATTGCCGGATGCAACGTTAGCTTGGCCATATTCCAGTGCCAGGCTGGCCGTGCCGGAGCCGCGCAGTGGCTGGTTGATGTTGATATTGTTTTGCGCCGTCATCTTCAGCTGGTTGGCCGACCATGAAATCGTGTCGTTGACGTTGATGTTGCCCAGCGTGCCGGTGCCGCCCGAGATGCTCTGAATCTGGACACTGGTGCTCTTGAGCGCATTGGTATAAAACGCGCCGGTCTGGTCGCCGCCGGTTGGCGCGATGGTGTAGTCGGTCGGGTCGATCAGCCAGGTGCCGGTCAGGCCGTGGCTCGATGCCGTCGTGACCTTCAACGCGTCATCGATCTTGACGTGCGCGGCCGAAGTGTCGATAAAGCCGCCGCGGCTGCCAACCTCGCCTATTGGCGCGCTGGCGTCCAGCGTGCCGGCCGCATTGACCGTGCCGGTCTGCATATCGCCCAGCAACTTGATCGTGCCGCTGCGCGTATCGATCGTGTGCGCCTCGATCACGCCCGTGTTGTTGACGACGGTTTTCAGCAAGTCGCCGGCCGCCTGCGCGCTCAAGAGTACGCTGCCGCCGTCAGCCTTGATCATGCCGCCATTGCTGACCAAAGCGCCCACGGCGCCCGCGTTGACGGCGACATTGAGCAAGCCGTCGCCCGCCACGTCCAGCGTGATGGCGCGGCCCGCCGCCAGGGCCACCGAGCCCAGGCGTGCCTGGATCGTGCCCTCGTTCGACACGTTGGCGCCCAGCAAGGCCACATAGCCGCCCGGCGCGCTGATCGAGCCCTGATTCAGGACTTTACCCGTGCCATTGCCGGAAAATTGGTATTTGCCGGCCATGAAGTCGGCGTTGTTGATATCCAGGGTGGAGGCCACCAGGCCCGCCGTGTTGACCGAGGCTCCTTGGCCGAACAGCACGCCGTTCGGGTTGACGATAAACACCTTGCCGTTGGCCGACAAGTTGCCGAGGATGGTCGTGCCATCGCTGCCCAGCACGCGGTTCAAGGCCACCGCATTGCTGTTCGGCTGCACGAATTGCACCGACTCGCCCTTGTTGATATTGAAGTTGGCCCAGTTGATCACCGCGTTCTGGCTGCCCTGCTTGATCACCGTCGAACCTGGCGCACCGGTGATGCTGGCCTGGCCCGCCACCACCGTGCCGCCCGCCGGCCCCGCCAGCGCCAGACTGCCGTAGCCCAGCATCAGCGCCGCCGCCATGCTGGTCAAGGCGAAATGCGCCCCGCCTCCGCTGCATCCTGGCATCGAGCGCTTGCCGGCCGATTTGACGTTTTCGGACACGGCGGCGTAAGCGCCCGTGGCCTGGTTCCAGATGGAGCGGTAGATGCGGTTCATGGCGGTGTCCTGGTGGTCTTGATTTATTTGCTCATTTACTTACAACATCTAAAAAACCGTAGCGAGCGGATGTGAGTTGCGGCCGAGAAGCGCAGCTGTGCGCACGCACAGTGAGCATCGCAAGCCGCAAATCGCGACGCACAGTAGGTTTTTAGAAGTACTTGACGGCTTGCAGCCAGAAGCGGCCGGCGGAGTCCGGTGCGGACGTCGCCTTGGCATTGCCCAGCTTGTGTGCGTAATACGCTTTCAGGACGAGCGCGTTGGCGCCCGTCCACGTCACGCCTACGCCGGCGCCGCTCAGGGTGCGGCGGTTCTCGCCGGCGCTCCAGGCGTCGCGGTTCAGCTTGACGCTGCCCGTGTCGGCAAAGGCCAGCACCTGCAGCTGACCGGGCAAGGAGGTAAACGCAGGGACGGCCGTCAGGTTCTGGCGCAGTTCCAGATTCAGCACGTAACCCTGGTCGCCATACGCCTCGCCGCCCGGATAGGCGCGCACGCCGCCCATGCCGCCGATGCCCATCTTTTCCGAGACATCGAGATTTTTCGACGCCGCCTGGCCGCTGAGGCTGCCGAACAAACTGGTCTCGCCGCCCAGGCTTTGCAGGCGCGCCGCATTGAAAGCGAGCTTGTTGAAGTGGCCGTTGCTCTTCACCGTCAGCCTGTCGATCAGGCGCGCCTCCGGCGTTTCGATGTCGATCTTGCCGGTGGTGTAGGTCAGCGAATAATTGCTGATGCCACCGCCACCCACGCTATCTTTGCTATCACCGTTGAGATTGAACAGCCAGACCTTGGCTTTCTTGTCGTTGACGCTGCCCGTCGATTCCGTGCGGTCCTGGAAGGTCTTGTCGTCGTAGCTGACTTGCGCATACAGGTTGCTGCTGCGCGAGCGGATCATCGGATAACTGCCATACGCGCTGGCGATCTTCGCCGTGCCCTTGGCATCGAGCACGGCAAATTCCTTGCCCAGCTTGTAATCCATATACGTGTAGGCGCCGCCCAGGCGCAGCAAACCGGCCTGCCCCTGATACGCCAGGCGGCCGTAGTTCAAGCCGTCAGCCGAGGTAAACGCGCGCACGCTGGCCACGTCGCCGATACCGGCCAGTTCATTGATGTTCAAGGTGGCACCGATGCGGTTGCGACCCGTGTAGCGGTTGCCCTGGTTATCGACGTCGATGCTGCCGTTGAAACGCGATCCCGGCTGCACGTCGACGATCAGGTCGGACGCGCCCAAGGACGCCCCCGGCGCCAGGGTCGAGCTGACCTGCACGCCAGGCAAGTCCGACAGCAGCAGCAAGCGCCGCTCCAGCGGCGGCGTGGAAATCACTTGCCCGTCGAGACCGGCCAATATCGTGCCGGCCAGGCCGTCGGACAACTTGCTCTGGTTGCGCAACTGCACTTGCCCATACTGGCCCGGCAGCACGCTGATTTGCACCACGCCATCCTCGATATCCTGCGCCGGCAGATACGCTTGCGCCAGGAAATAGCCACGCTTCTGGTAATAGCTGGCAATTTTTGACGCCATGGCGCGCAGCTCGCCCAGGGTCAGCTCGCTGCCCGGCACGAAACCCGTGCTGGCGATCAGTTCGCTTTCAGGGAACACGGGCGGCGCCGCCACCTGCAGGCGCTGCACCGTGATGCGCGTGGTATCGCCCACCGCGGTGGCCGGTACATTGCCCTGTTGCACGCGGATGGCCGGCGGCGCCTTCGGCAACTGGGGCGCGATGGGAATCTGCTGCAGCTGGCTGCCTGCGCTGGGGGGATCGACAGCGTACGCGTTCTGGATCGCCAGTAACAAGGTCAGGGGCAGGAGTTTGGTGCGCAAAAGAATCCTCTCGATCACAGAATCAGCGGTGGGCAGTGGACGGTAGAGTTGCCAGATCTTACTTAATAGTTCCTATACTGTAACAGTTCCGTTCTAAAACTTGACCATTTTCATTTTTTTTAGTTAAGAAAGTGCACATCGATTCGCTTTCCTGGCCAGTTTGGCGCGCCAAATGTTCCAACGGAGCGTCGATCAAGCAGTTTCTGGTCGATTTCACGGTGACATAGCAAAAAAAATGCCGCTTCGCCGACATCACGAAGCGGCACTTCCACTGGCAAGCCCGGTTAGCGCATGCTTACTGGCTGTCGATGCTGGTGTTGCCAGCCGTCACAGGCAGTCGCAGGCCCGTGTCGACCACACTCAGGCGCAAGCCCGGCAAGACATTGCTGTTCACCGATGCCGTCGTCAGCACCACCGGCGTGCCGCCCTGCTGCGGCTGGCCGCGCTCCGCCACCACCTGCACCACGTCTTCCTTGCTGGTCACGGTTTCGCCTTTCGCCACCACTTCGGCCTGCACCATATTGCCCTGCGATGGCGCCACATTGACCGCCGCGATCACGCTGGCCACCGCGCTTTGCCGCGCTTCGGTCGGCTTGACGGTCAGCACGCCCGGCGTGTACGTCAACGCATAGTTGATCGACGTCTGGCCGGCCGCCGACACCAGATAGCTGCCCGATGGCGTAGCGATGGTGGCCGGCGTGCTGAATGCCAGATTGCCGCTGACCTCGTTCGCCAGCGTGTCGTTGCCCAGCAAGCCCGTGTAGCTGGCCGTGAAGGCCGGATTGACATTGCCCTGGTCTTTCTCGGCATTGCCCACCTTCACCCCCAGTTCCGCCTGCGTGATGCTGGCCGTGGTCGTCGCCGTGGCGTTGACCGTGTAATTGCCGGCATCCGTACCGCCGAGGACAATGCCGTTCACCGTCACCGTTTTGTTGGCGCCGGCGTTCTTGTCGGCAAAGCTGGCGCCGCTGCTACTGATGCTCAGCACGTCGCCGGCGATACGGTTGTCATCCAAAGTCACGCTGGCGTTGGTGGTGGTGTCATACACGCGCGGTGCGGCGCCCGTGGCGCGCACCAGCAGGCTGGCCGGCGTGATACTGGCCGTCAAGCCGCTCGGGTTGCTGACCGTGTAGTTGCTGGCCAGGCCGCTGGCGGTATCGACCAGGGTCGTGCCGCTGACCGTCACGGCTTTGCCATTGGCCGCATTCTTGTCGCTGAACACGGCAGTCTGACCCGCAATGCCCAGGCTTTCACCCGCCACCAGGCCGCTCAAGGCGCCGCCGGACAGGCTCGCTTGTGCATTGCCGTCGTAGACCTTGTTGCCAGCCAGTTGGCCGTTTACCGTCAAGGCCTTGGCCGTAATGCTGGCCGTCAAGCCGGTCGGATTGCTGACCGTGTAGTTGCTGGCCAGGCCGGTGATGGTGTCAACCAGGGTTGTTCCCGTCACCGTCACGGCTTTGCCATTGGCCGCGTTCTTGTCGCTGAACACGGCAGTTTGACCCGCAATGCCCAGGCTTTCACCCGCCACCAGGCCGCTCAAGGCGCCGCCGGACAGGCTGGCTTCTGCATTGCCATCGTAGACCTTGTTGCCAGCCAGTTGACCTGTCACCGTCAAGGCCTTGGCCGTGATGCTGGCCGTCAAGCCGGTTGGGTTGCTGACCGTGTAGTTGCTGGCCAGGCCGGTGATGGTGTCAACCAGGGTTGTTCCCGTCACCGTCACGGCTTTGCCATTGGCCGCATTCTTGTCGCTGAACACAGCAGTTTGACCCGCAATGCCCAGGCTTTCACCCGCCACCAGGCCGCTCAAGGCGCCGCCGGACAGGCTGGCTTCTGCATTGCCATCGTAGACCTTGTTGCCAGCCAACTGGCCCGCCACCGTCAAGGCTTTCGCTGTGATGCTGGCCGTCAAGCCGGTTGGGTTGCTGACCGTGTAGTTGCTGGCCAGGCCGCTGGCCGTGTCGACCAGGGTTGTGCCGCTGACCGTCACGGCTTTGCCATTGGCCGCGTTCTTGTCGCTGAACACGGCTGTTTGACCCGCAATGCCCAGGCTTTCACCCGCCACCAGGCCGCTCAAGGCGCCGCCGGACAGGCTGGCCTCTGCATTGCCGTCGTAGACCTTGTTGCCGGCCAACTGGCCCGCCACCGTCAAGGCTTTCGGTGTGATGCTGGCCGTCAAACCGCTCGGGTTGCTGACCGTGTAGTTGCTGGCCAGGCCGCTGGCCGTGTCAACCAGGGTTGTGCCCGTCACCGTCACGGCTTTGCCATTGGCCGCATTCTTGTCGCTGAACACGGCAGTCTGACCCGCAATGCCCAGGCTTTCGCCGGCCACCAGGCCGCTCAAGGCGCCACCGGACAGGCTGGCGACTGTATTGCCGTCGTAGACTTTATTGCCGGCCAACTGGCCCGCCACCGTCAAGGCCTTGGCCGTGATGCTGGCCGTCAAGCC
Source organism: Janthinobacterium sp. 78 (assembly GCF_003096775.1). Classification (NCBI taxonomy): domain Bacteria; kingdom Pseudomonadati; phylum Pseudomonadota; class Betaproteobacteria; order Burkholderiales; family Oxalobacteraceae; genus Janthinobacterium; species Janthinobacterium sp. 78. The sequence goes on from NZ_QENT01000001.1 coordinate 4,018,422, forward strand.
GCTCGGGTTGCTGACCGTATAGTTGCTGGCCAGGCCGCTGGCGGTATCGACCAGGGTTGTACCCGTCACCGTCACGGCTTTGCCATTGGCCGCGTTCTTGTCGCTGAACACGGCGCTCTGGCCACCAAAGCCCAGGCTTTCGCCGGCCACCAGGCCGCTCAAGGCGCCACCGGACAGGCTGGCTTCTGCATTGCCGTCGTAGACCTTGTTGCCAGCCAGTTGACCGTCTACCGTCAAGGCCTTGGCCGTGATGCTGGCCGTCAAGCCGGTCGGATTGCTGACCGTGTAATTGCTGGCCCGGCCCGTGCCGTCAAGCAGACTGATGCCCGATACCGTCACGGCCTTGCCGTTGCCGGCGTTCTTGTCGACGAACACACCCGTGCCGCCCGAGACCAGCAGCGTCTCGCCCGTTATCAGGCCCGTCAAACTGCCGCCGGCCAGGGTCGCGGCCGTGGTGCCGTCATAGGCGCGCGTGCCGGCCGTCATGCCCGATACCGTCAGCGCTTTCGGCGTGATACTGGCGATCAGGCCGGTCGGGTTGCTGATCGTGTAGTTGGCCGCCAGGCCGCCATTGCCACCGTTGACCAGGGTCGAACCGGTCGCCGTCACCGTCTTGCCTGTGCCGGCGTCCCTGGTATCGAAGGTGGCGCTCAAGCCCGTCACACCCACGGTTTCCGTGCCGACCAGGCCGCTGATCGACCCGCCCGACAAGGTCGCCTTGGTGCTGCCGTCATACACCTTGTTGACGGCCGACATGCCGGTAATCGTCAGCGCCTTCGGCGTGATGCTGCCGGTGCCGGTCGCGGTGGTGCTCGCCAGCGTGTAGTTGGCCGCGTCAAGGCCACCCAGGGTCAGGGAAGAGATCGTCACGCCCTTGCCGGCGCCGGCGTTCTTGTCGCTGAACGCGGCCTTGGTGGCGCCGATGCCCAGGCTGTCGCCGCTGAACATGCCGTTGAAGGTGGCCGTGGCCGAACCGAACGTGACCGAGGTACCGCCGTCATAGACCTTGCTGTCGGCCACCACATTGGTCACCGAGCTGATGGTTGCCTGGCTGATATTGGCCGTCACGCCGGTCGGATTGCTGAGCGTATAGTTGCTGGCCAGCCCGGTGCCATCGGCCAGCGTCGCGCCGCTGACCGTCACGGTCTTGCCGGTGCCGGCGTTCTTGTCGACAAAGACACCCGACAGGCCGGACAGGCCCAGGGTTTCCGAGCCGACCAGGCCGCTCAGGGTGCCGCCGGTCACGCTTGCCTTGGTGGTGCTGTCATACACCTTGTTGGCGGCCGCCACGCCGGTGACGCTCAAGGCTTTTTGGGTGATGCTGGCGATCAGGCCGCTGGCCGGGCCGACCGAGTAATTGCTGGCCAGGCCGCCATTGCTGCCGTTGGACAAGGTGCCGCCGGTGATGCTGACGGCCTTGCCGCTGCCGGCGTTCTTGTCCGCAAACGCACCGGCCAGGCTTGCCAGTCCGACCGTTTCCGAACCGACAAAGCCGCTCAGGCTGCCGCCCGTGATGCTCGCATCGAGCGCGCCATCATAGGTTTTGTCAGCCGCCAGCGCGCCGGTGACGCCCAACACTTTTTGTGTGATCGAACCGGTCACATTGGTCGGGTTGGTCACGCTGTAATTGCTGGCCAGGCCCGTGCCGTCAAGCAGGCTGATGCCAGATACCGTCACTGTCTTGCCGTTGCCGGCGTTCTTGTCAACGAACACACCCGTGCCACCCGACAAGACCAGCGTTTCGCCGCTGATTACGCCACTCAGGCTGCCGCCGGCCAGGGTCGCGCTCGTGGTGCCGTCATACACGCGCGTACCGGCCGTCATGCCCGACACCGTCAGCACTTTCGGCGTGATGCTGGCCGTGAAACCGGTTGGGTTGGCCATCGTGTAGTTGCTGGCCAGGCCGCCGTTGCCGCCGTTGACCAGGGTCGTGCCGGTCGCCGTCACCGCCTTGCCGGTGCCGGCGTTCTTGTCATCAAAAGTAACCGTCAAACCCGTCACGCCCAGGGTTTCCGTGCCAACCAGGCCGCTGATCGACCCGCCCGTCACGCTGGCCTTGGTGTTGCCGTCGTAGGCCTTGCTGACGGCCGACATGCCGGTAATCGTCAGCGCCTTCGGCGTGATGGCGCCGGTGCCCGTGCCGGTGGTGGCCGTCAGATTGTAGTTGCCCGCATCGGTCCCGCCCAGGGTCAGGCCGCTGGCATTGACAACCTTGCCGCTGCCGGCGTTCTTGTCGATGAAGTTGGCCGAGGTCGCGCTGACGTTCAAGCTGTCGCCATTGAACATGCCGGCAAACGTGGCGCCGGCGTTGCTGACGGTGGCCGTATCCGTGCCGTCATACGTCTTGCCGGCGGCCGTGATGCCGCTGACGCTGGCAATTTGCGCCTGGCTGATGCTGCCCGTGCCCGTGCCCGTGGTGGCTGTCAGATTGTAGTTGCCCGCATCGGTCCCGCCAAGGGTCAGGCCGCTGGCATTGACAACCTTGCCGCTGCCGGCGTTCTTGTCGATGAAGTTGGCCGAGGTCGCGCTGACGTTCAAGCTGTCGCCATTGACCATGCCGGCAAACGTGGCGCCGGCGTTGCTGACGGTGGCCGTATCCGTGCCGTCATACGTCTTGCCGGCGGCCGCAAAGCTGCTCACGCCCGTGATGGTCGCCTTGGCGATATCGCCCGTGCCGGTGGCCGTGTCACTGGCCAGGGTGTAGTTGCCCGCATCCGCGCCACCGAGTGCGATGCCGCTGACGTTGACCGTTTTACCGGTGCCGGCGTTCTTGTCGCTGAACGCGGCCTTGGTGGCGGTAAACGTCAGGCTGTCGCCGCCGAACATGCCGTTGTAGGTGGCGCCGGCGTTCAAGATGGCAGTGTCCGTGGCGTCATACGTCTTGCCGGCGGCCGTGATGCCGCTCACGCTGGCAATTTGCGCCTGCGTGATGGTACCCGTGCCCGTGCCGGTGGTGGCCGTCAGATTGTAGTTGCCCGCATCGGTCCCGCCCAGGGTCAGGCCGCTGGCATTGACAATCTTGCCGCTGCCGACGTTCTTGTCGATGAAGTTGGCCGAGGTCGCGCTGACGTTCAAGCTGTCGCCATTGACCATGCCGGCAAACGTGGCGCCGGCATTGCTGACGGTGGCCGCATCCGTGGCGTCATACGTCTTGCCGGCGGCCGTGATGCCGCTCACGCTGGCAATTTGCGCCTGCGTGATGGTACCCGTGCCCGTGCCGGTGGTGGCCGTCAGATTGTAGTTGCCCGCATCGGTCCCGCCCAGGGTCAGGCCGCTGGCATTGACAACCTTGCCGCTGCCGGCGTTCTTGTCGATGAAGTTGGCCGAGGTAGCGCTGACGCGCAAGCTGTCGCCATTGACCATGCCGGCAAACGTGGCGCCGGCATTGCTGACGGTGGCCGTATCCGTGGCGTCATATACCTTGCTGCCAGCGACGATGTTACTGACCCCGCCGATATTGGATTTGCTGATATTGGCCGTCACGTCAGTCGGGTTGCCAACCGTGTAGTTGCTGGCCAGCCCGGTGCCGTCGGCCAGCGTCGCGCCGCTGACTGTCACGGTCTTGCCGGTGCCGGCGTTCTTGTCGACAAAGACACCCGACAGGCCGGACAGGCCCAGAGTTTCACCGCCGACCAGGCCGTTCAGGCTGCCGCCGGTCACGCTTGCCTTGGTGGTGCTGTCATAGACCTTGTTGGCGGCCGCCACGCCGGTGACGCTCAAGGCTTTTTGGGTGATGCTGGCGATCAGGCCGCTGGCCGGGCCGACCGAGTAATTGCTGGCCAGGCCGCCATTGCTGCCGTTGGACAAAGTGCCGCCGGTGATGCTGACGGCCTTGCCGCTGCCGGCGTTCTTGTCCGCAAACGCACCGGCCAGGCTTGCCAGGCCGACCGTTTCCGAACCGACAAAGCCGCTCAGGCTGCCGCCCGTGATGCTCGCATCGAGCGCGCCGTCATAAGTTTTGTCGGCCGCCAGCGCACCGGTGACGCTCAACACTTTTTGTGTGATGGAGCCGGTCACATTGGTCGGGTTGGTCACGCTATAATTGCTGGCCAGGCCCGTGCCGTCAAGCAGGCTGACGCCAGACACCGTCACGGCCTTGCCGTTGCCGGCATTCTTGTCAACGAACACACCTGTGCCGCCCGACAAGACCAGCGTTTCGCCGCTGATTACGCCGCTCAGGCTGCCGCCGGCCAGGGTCGCGCTCGTGGTGCCGTCATACACCCGCGTGCCGGCCGTCATGCCCGATACCGTCAGCGCTTTCGGCGCGATATTGGCCGTGAAACCGGTTGGGTTGGCCATCGTGTAGTTGCTGGCCAGGCCGCCGTTGCCGCCGTTGACCAGGGTCGTGCCGGTCGCCGTCACCGCCTTGCCGGTGCCGGCGTTCTTGTCATCAAAAGTAACCGTCAAACCCGTCACGCCCAGGGTTTCATCGCCGACCAGGCCGCTGATTGAGCCGCCTGTGACGCTGGCCTTGGTGTTGCCGTCGTAGGCCTTGCTGACGGCCGACATGCCGATAATGGTCAGCGCCTTCGGCGTGATGGCGCCGGTGCTGCTGCCGGTGGTGGTGGTCAGGTTGTAGTTGCCGGCGTCCGTACCGCCCAGCCCGATGCCGCTGATATTAACCGTCTTGCCGGTGCCGACGTTCTTGTCGGCGAAGGTGGCGGTGGTGGCGTTGACCGTCAGGCTGTCGCCGCTTTTGATGCCACCGAACGTGGCGCCGGCCGCATTGACGATGGCGTTCAGGCCAGCGTCGTAGACTTTGCTGTCGATCACGATATTGGTGACCGCGGAAATGGTGGCCTTGGTAATATTGGCCGTCACGCCGGTCGGGTTGCTGATCGTGTAGTTGCTGGCCAGGCCGCCGTTGCTGCCCACGGTCATGACCGCACCGGTGATGGTGACGGCCTTGCCGGTGCCGACGTTCTTATCAAGAAACACACCGACCATGCCGCCCACGCCCACGCCTTCCGCACCGACCAGGCCGTCGAGAATCACGGTACCGCCCAGGCTGACCGCGGTACCGCCGGTGTAGGCCCGGTTGGTGGCCGTGATACCGGTGATCGTCAGCGCTTTTTTGGTGATATCGCCGGTCACGCCAGTCGGATTGGCCAGCGAATAATTGCTGGCCAGGCCGCTGCCGTCGACCAGCGTCGTGCCGGTAACGGTCACGACCTTGCCGGTGCCCGCGTTCTTGTCGGCAAACACGCCACTCTGGCCCGAGAAGCTCACGGTTTCGCCCACCACCAGGCCGTTCAGGGTGCCGCCCGTCAGACTGGCCTTGGTATTACCGTCATACGCCTTGGCGCTGGCGGCCAGGCCGCTGACCGTCAGCGCTTTTTGCGTGATGCTGGCGGTGACGCCGGTCACCGCGCCGACCGTGTAATTGCTGGCCAGGCCGCCGTTCGTGCCGTCGGACAGCGCGCCGCCGGTCACCGTCACGGTCTTGCTTGCGCCCGCATTCTTGTCGCCAAAGACGCCGGTCAGGCTGGACAGGCCCAGCGTTTCCCCGCTGACCAGGCCGTCCAGGGTACCGCCGTTCACGGTGGCCGCCGTGCCGCCATCGTAGACCTTGTCGGCCGCCGTTGCGCCGGTCACCGTCAGCGCCTTTTGTGTGATATTGCCGGTGGCGCCGGTGGCATTGCTGACCGTGTAGTTGCTGGCCAGGCCAGAGCCATTGCCCAGGGTGGCGCCGGTCACGGTCACCGCCTTGCCGTTGCCCGCGTTCTGGTCATTGAATGCGCCGCTCTGGCCAGACAGGGTCAGGGTTTCGCCAATCACCAGGCCATTCAGGGTACCGCCCGAAATGGTCGCCTTGGTGTTGCCGTCATAGCTCTTGCTGGCCACGCTCACGCCGCTCACCGTCAAGGCTTTTTGCGCGATATCAGCCGTCAGGCCCGTCACGCTGGCGAGCGTGTAGTTGCTGGCCAGGCCGCCGTTAGCGCCGTCGGACAAGGTGCCGCCGCTGACCGTCACGGCCTTGCTGGTGCCGGCGTTCTGGTCGGCGAAAGCGCCCGACAGCGCGCCCAGGTTGAGCGATTCGCCGTTGATCATGCCGCTCAAAGTGCCGCCGGTGACCGCCGCCGCCGTGCTGCCGTCATAGGTCTTGTTGCCAGCCACGGCGCCGGACACGGTCAATGCCTTGGGCGTGATGGCACCACTGCCACTGCCGCTGCCAGCGGTCAGGTTGTAGTTGGCCGCGTCCGTGCCGCCCAGGGTCAGGCCACTGGCATTGACAACCTTGCCGCTGCCGGCGTTCTTGTCGATGAAGTTGGCCGAGGTGGCGCTGACGTTCAAGACGTCGCCATTGACCATGCCGGCAAAGGTGGCGCCGGCATTGCTGACCGTGGCGGAGGTAGCACCGTCATACTCCTTGCTGGCGGCCACGATACTGCTCACCGTGTTGATGGTGGCCTGGGTGATATCGGCCGTGACGCCGGTCAGGTTGTTGACCGTGTAGTTGCTGGCCAGGCCGGCGCCGTCGGCCAGCGTGGCGCTGATGGTCAGCACCTTGCCGGTAGCGACGTTCTTGTCGGCGAACACGCCCGACAGGCCGGACAGGCCCAGCGTTTCCGAACCGACCAGACCGTTCAATACGCCGCCGCTGACGGTGGCCTTGGTGTTGCCGTCATAGACTTTGTTGCCAGCCGTCGCGCCCGTCACGGTCAGCGCCTTGGGCGTAATGTCGCCCGTCACGTTGGTCGGATTGGTCACCGAATAATTGCTGGCCAGGTTGGCACCGTCGGCCAGCGTGATGCCGCTCACGGTCACGCCTTTTCCGGTACCGGCGTTCTGGTCGGCAAACGTGCCGGCCTGGCCGGAGAAGCTGACGGTTTCGCCGGCCACCAGGCCACTCAAGGTACCGCCCGTCAGACTGGCTGTGGCATTGCCGTCATAAACCTTGGCGCCGGCCGTCATGCCGCTCACGGTCACCGCCCTCTTGTCGATGGTCACGGTGCCTGCGCCGTAACTGATGATATAGCCGCGCTGGTCGGAATACAGGCCACCGGCGGCAATGGCGTAGGTGCCGACGTTGACGGCGTTGCCTGCCGCGCTGGCGCTCAAAGTGCCCAGCAGCGATGCATAGGCGCCAGACCGGTTGGCGGTTACACCGGTGGCCGTAAAGGTGCTGGTGCCGTCATAGGTCTTGCTGTTGTTCAAGGCAAAATTGACCTGCAACGGCGTCATGAAGGCGCGCAGCAAGGGATAGCTAAGGCTGTCGTAGATAATCCAGGTATTGGCCAGGTCCCAGGTCGCCGCCGTGTAGGTGGCCAGCGATTTCATGGCCGTGGTGCCCAAGCCCGTGCCGGCGGCGCTGGTGGCCTGCCCGCTGGTGGAGGTGTCCCAGAAGTTGCCGGTGGCGCTGCCAGTACTGGCGCCCGCCAGGCCGCCCGTATTGCTGCTGCCCGTGACCGCGCCGGTGGCGTAGTTATTGGTCAAGGCGCCGGAATTGACGCCAACCAGGCCACCCACCGTATTGGTGCCGGTCACCGCGCCTGAAGCGTAGCTGTTGCTGACAGTGCCACTGTTGTTGCCGACCAGGCCGCCCGTGTTGGCGGTGCCTGTCACGCTCATGGTGCTGTAGCTGCCGCTGATGGTGCCGGCATTGTTGCCGACCAGCGTAGCGGTAGCCGTGGCGCCGTTGACGCTGCCGCCGTCCAGGCCCACGTCGCGAATCACCGCCGTGCTGGATGTGGCGCCGAACAGACCGGTACTGTCGATGCCCGGACGGTTCAGCACCAGACCGGAAATGACATGGGCGGCGCCGTCGAAGGTGCCGGTGAATGGCGCCGCCGTGCTGGTGCCGACCGGCACGAACGTGGCGCCATTCCAGACGTCGCCCGTGGTGCCAGTGGCCGCCAGATTGAGGTCGCGGGCCAGCGTGTAATTGCCGGCCAGATTCATCGCCATCAATTGCAATTGATGCGGTGATTTGATGGTGGTGCTGTACTCGGACGACAACATCGGTCCGGTGGCGCCCAGCGCGCCGCCCGCATTGTTCAGCGTGCCGTCGGTATTGACCATGACCCAGTTGTTGCCCGACTGGCCGGTGGTGGTGGTGAAACTGAAGTTGTCGAAGCTGGCGCCCGTGCGCATCTCTGTCGCGCTCAGGCCCTTCACCTTGGTTTTCGATCCAGTGCCGTCGCCGATGGCGGAACCCAGGTTGACGGTGGAATTGAAGTAACCGCCGGTGATCGTCGCGGTTGCGTTGTTGAAGCCGATGACGCCGCCTGCCACAGTGGTGCCGGCGACGGTGCCGGTCAGCGTGACCTTGCCGGAAGAATAGACATTGGTGACCGAGGCGCCCGCAGTGCTGGTGCCGTTGGCGCCGACCACGCCACCCACCGAGCTGGTGGCGCCCGTGACGTCGCCGGTGGCGTAACTGTTGCTGATCGACGAGCGGTTATTGCCGACCAGTCCACCCGTGGATACGCTGGCGCTGGCAAGACCGCCCAGGCCCAGGCCCGTCACCGTGCCGGTGGCATAGCTGTTGTTGATCTGCGCCGAGGAGGTGGTCCAGCCCACCAGCCCGCCAACATGGCCGTTGGCCGACACGGCGCCGGTACTGAAGCTGTTGTTGATCACGGCAGTCGAACCACGGTTGCTGGCCACCAGGCCGCCGGCGTCGATACCGACCGCTACCGCGCCAGTATTGAAACTGTTGGTAATGGCGCCGTAATTAATGCCGACCAGGCCGCCACCGGTATGCTTGGCGGTAGCGGTGACGGCGCCCGTATTGTAACTGCCAGTGATCTTGCTGGCCTTGGTGCCAAGGCCCACCAGGCCGCCAATCACGGTATCGAGCGTCGCGTTGGTGACGCTGATCGTGGCGCTGCTGCCGCTGTTGAGGATGGTGCCGCTGTTTTTGCCAACCAGGCCGCCGATATACGCATAGCCCGGGGTGCTCAGGCTGCCGCTCACATAGGCATTGTTGATCAAGCCGCTATTGGAACCCACCACTCCTGCCACATTACCATAGGAACCACTGCCCGGCACGCTGGAACTCAGGTTGACGTTAAGCAGGCCGACATTGCGGATCTGCGCAGCCGTAGTGATCGTACCGAACAGGGCGGCCGAGACGTTGCTCGTGCTGGTGTTACTGGTCAAGCCGGTAATCACGTGGCCCAGACCCTCGAACTGCCCCGTAAATGGCGTAGTATTGGTGCCGATCGCGATGAAGCCGTTGGCGCCCCATGTGGACGTGGCGCTGGCGTCGATATTCGCACCCAGCGCATAGTTGCCCGACATGAGATTCCTCATGCCTTGCAAATCGGTGCCAGTGACGCTGCCGGCCGCGCCCAGGCTGGTGATCATCGTATAGATCTTGGTGGTGCCGTCACTGCCCTGCTTGGTGCTGAAACTATTGCCCGAGGGGAGATTGACCTCGGCCTTGATCGTGATATGCGCGGCATTGCTCGACGCGACGGTACTCTGGCCATATTCGAGTGCCAGGCTGGCCGTGCCGGTGCCCGTCATCGGCTTGTTGATGTTGATATTGTTTTGCGCCGTCAGGGTCAGCTTGTTGGCCGACCAGGCAATCGCTTCGTTGACATTGACGTCGCCGGCCGTGCCGCCAGTGCCGTCCGTGCTCTGGATCTGCACCGAGCCGTTGCTCAGGCCGATCATCAGGTCGGTGCCGGTCATATTGCCGCCGGACGCGGCGATCGTGAAATCGACCGGGTCGATCAGCCAGGTGCCGGACAGGCCATTGGCCGCCTTGGTCGTCACATTGATGCCCTTGGCAATATTTACATGCGCGGCCGAGGTATCGATGAAGCCGCCCTTTCCACCCGCCGGCGCGCTGGCGTCCAGCGTACCGGCCGCGTTCACCGTGCCGGTCTGCATGTCGCCCAGCAACTTGATCGTGCCGCTGCGCGTATCGATCGTCTGCGCCTCGATCACGCCCGTGTTGTTGACGACGGTTTTCAGCAAGTCGCCGGCAGCCTGCGCGCTCAAGAGTACGCTGCCGCCGTCAGCCTTGATCATGCCGCCATTGCTGACCAAAGCGCCCACGGCGCCCGCGTTGACGGCGACATTGAGCAAGCCGTCGCCCGCCACGTCCAGCGTGATGGCGCGGCCCGCCGCCAGGGCCACCGAGCCCAGGCGTGCCTGGATCGTGCCCTCGTTCGACACATTGGCGCCCAGCAAGGCCACATAGCCGCCCGGCGCGCTGATCGAACCCTGGTTCAGGACTTTACCCGTGCCATTGCCGCTAAATTGGTATTTGCCGGCCATGAAGTCGGCGTTGGAAATATCCAAGGTGGAGGCCACCAGGCCCGCCGTGTTGACCGAGGCTCCTTGGCCGAACAGCACGCCGTTCGGGTTGACAATGAACACCTTGCCGTTGGCCGACAAGTTGCCGAGGATGGTCGTGCCATCGCTGCCCAGCACGCGGTTCAACGCCACCGCATTGCTGTTCGGCTGCACGAATTGCACCGACTCGCCCTTGTTGATATTGAAGTTGGCCCAGTTGATCACCGCGTTCTGGCTGCCCTGCTTGATCACCGTCGAACCTGGCGCACCGGTGATGCTGGCCTGGCCCGCCACCACCGTGCCGCCCGCCGGCCCCGCCAGCGCCAGACTGCCGTAGCCCAGCATCAGCGCCGCCGCCATGCTGGTCAAGGCGAAATGCGCCCCGCCTCCGCTGCATCCTGGCATCGAGCGCTTGCCGGCCGATTTGACGTTTTCGGACACGGCGGCGTAAGCGCCCGTGGCCTGGTTCCAGATGGAGCGGTAGATGCGGTTCATGGCGGTGTCCTGATTTTTTAGCTTGTATTAATTAGAAGTACTTGACTGCTTGCAGCCAGAAGCGGCCGGCGGAGTCCGGTGCGGACGTCGCCTTGGCATTGCCCAGCTTGTGTGCGTAATACGCTTTCAGGACGAGCGCGTTGGCACCCGTCCACGTCACGCCCACGCCGGCGCCGCTCAGGGTGCGGCGGTTCTCGCCGGCGCTCCAGGCGTCGCGGTTGAGCTTGACCGTGCCCGTGTCGGCAAAGGCCAGCACCTGCAGCTGACCGGGCAAGGATGTAAACGCAGGGACGGCCGTCAGGTTCTGCCGCAGTTCCAGATTCAGCACATAGCCCTGGTCGCCATACGCCTCGCCGCCCGGATAGGCGCGCACGCCGCCGACGCCGCCCAGGCCCATTTTTTCCGACACATCGAGGTTTTTCGACGACGTCTGCGCGTTGACGATGCCGAAGAAGCTGGTGTCGGCGCCCAGGCTTTGCAGGCGCGCCGCATTGAAAGCGAGCTTGTTGAAGTGGCCGTTGCTCTTCACCGTCAGCCTGTCGATCAGGCGCGCCTGCGGCGTCTCGATATCGATCTTGCCCGTGGTGTAAGTGATGGAATAGGTGCTCACGCCACCGCCGCCCCAGCCATCCTTGGCGTCGCCGTTCAGGTTCAGCATCCACACCCTGGCCGTCTTGTCGTTGACGCTGCCCGTCGATTCCGTGCGGTCCTGGAAGGTCTTGTCGTCGTAGCTGACTTGCGCATACAGGTTGCTGCTGCGCGAGCGGATCATCGGATAACTGCCATACGCGCTGGCGATCTTCGCCGTGCCCTTGGCATCGAGCACGGCAAATTCCTTGCCCAGCTTGTAATCCATATACGTGTAGGCGCCGCCCAGGCGCAGCAAACCGGCCTGCCCCTGATACGCCAGGCGGCCGTAGTTCAAGCCGTCAGCCGAGGTAAACGCGCGCACGCTGGCCACGTCGCCGATACCGGCCAGTTCATTGATGTTCAAGGTGGCACCGATGCGGTTGCGACCCGTGTAACGGTTGCCCTGGTTATCGACGTCGATGCTGCCGTTGAAACGCGATCCCGGCTGCACGTCGACGATCAGGTCGGACGCGCCCAAGGACGCCCCCGGCGCCAGGGTCGAGCTGACCTGCACGCCCGGCAAGTCCGACAGCAGCAGCAAGCGCCGCTCCAGCGGCGGCGTGGAAATCACTTGCCCGTCGAGACCGGCCAATATCGTGCCGGCCAGGCCGTCGGACAACTTGCTCTGGTTGCGCAGCTGCACTTGCCCATACTGGCCCGGCAGCACGCTGATATGCACCACGCCATCCTCGATATCCTGCGCCGGCAGATACGCCTGCGCCAGGAAATAGCCACGCTTCTGGTAATAGCTGGCAATTTTTGACGCCATGGCGCGCAGCTCGCCCAGAGTCAGCTCGCTGCCCGGCACGAAACCCGTGCTGGCGATCAGTTCGCTCTCGGTAAACACGGGCGGCGCCGTCACCTGCAGGCGCTGTACCGTGATGCGCGTGGTATCGCCCACCGTGGTGGCCGGCACATTGCCCTGTTGCACGCGGATAGCCGGCGGCGCCTTCGGCAACTGGGGCGCGACGGGAATCTGCTGCAGCTGGCTGCCTGCGCTGGGGGGATCGACAGCGTACGCGTTCTGGATCGCCAGTAACAAGGTCAGGGGCAGGAGTTTGGTGCGCAAAAGAATCCTCTCGATCACAGAATCAGCGGTGGGCAGTGGGCGGTATAGTTGCCAGATATTAACTTAATAGTTCCGATACTGTAACAGTTCCGTTCTACAACTTGACCATCTTTATTCTTTATATTGAGAAAGTGCACATCGATTCGCTTTCCTGGCCAGTTTGGCGCGCCAAATGTGCAAACGGCGCGTCGATCACGCAGTTTCCCGTCGATTTGACGGCAAGCGGTCTTGTAGAGCCGCCTGCGCTGGCGGCAACGGCAGCAGCGGCCCGGTGCGAGCGGGCCGCTGCGGTGAGCTGGAAATGCGCGCCAAACGTCCTCTCAATGCCCTCCTCCAAGATACGCGGCGATCACCTTCGGATCGGTCTTCAGACTTTCGGCCGGGCCGTGCACGGAGATGCTGCCGTTTTCCAGCACGTAGCCGTAATCGGCCACGTTCAGGGCGGCGGCGGCGAATTGCTCCACCAGCAGCATGGTCACGCCCTCGCCTTTCAGGCGCGTGATGATGCGGAACACTTCCTCGACCAGGATCGGCGCCAGGCCCATCGACGGTTCGTCGAGCAGGATCACTTCCGGGTTCAGCATGACGGCGCGCGCCATGGCCAGCATCTGCTGCTCGCCGCCCGACAAGGTGCCGGCCAGCTGGTCGCGCCGCTCCTTCAGACGGGGGAACAGCTCCAGGGCCTTGTCCAGGTCGCCCTTGATGTCGCCTTTCGGGCGCGAACGCGTAAAGCGGGGAAAGGCGCCCAGCAGCAGGTTGTCCGTCACCGACATCGAGGCGAACACGCGCCGCCCCTCCGGCGAATGGGCCAGGCCGGCGCGCGCGATGCGGTGCGAGTCGAGCCCCGTGACATCCTTGCCGCCCAGGGTGACGGTACCGGATTTGGGTTTCAGCATGCCGGAAATGGCGCGCATGGTGGTGGTCTTGCCGGCGCCGTTCGAGCCGATCAGGGTCACCAGCTTGCCCTTCGGGACTTCAAGCGAAATGCCGTGCAAGACTTCGACTTTGCCGTAGGCGGCGTGCAGATTTTGAATGGTCAGCATGGTCTTCCTCTCAGTGCGCCGCAGGGCTCAGGGTGTCGGCGCTGCCGCCCAGGTAGGCTTCGATAACTTTCGGATCGCTCTGGACAAGCGCGGGTGCGCCTTCGGCGATCTTCTGGCCGAAGTCGAGCACCGTCACCACGTCCGACAGGGCCATCACCACGTCCATGTGGTGCTCGATCAGGATGATGGTGATGCCGTGGTCGCGGATCTTGCGGATGATGGCCATCAGCTCCTTGATATCGGGCGCCGTCAGGCCCGCCGCCGGTTCATCGAGCAGCAGCAGGCGCGGATTGAGGCCCAGGGCGCGGCCGATTTCCAGCAGCCGCTGCTTGCCATACGGCAGATTGCGCGCCTCTTCGTTGGCCAGGTCGGCCAGGCCGACGAATTCGAGGATGCTGGCGGCCCGCTCGCGCGCCAGGCGCTCTTCGCGCTTGTAGCGCGGCGTATGCAGCATCACGTCCAGCACGTTCGACTTGAAGGTGTTGTGCAAGCCCACCAGCACGTTTTCGGTGGCCGTCATCTCGCCGAACAGCTGCACGTTCTGGAAGGTGCGCGCCACGCCGCCCAAGGCGATTTCGGACGGCGTGCGGCCGGAAATGACGGCGCCGGCAAATTCGACCTTGCCCGCCGTCGGCTTGTAGATGCCCGTCAGCACATTCATCATCGTGCTCTTGCCCGAGCCGTTCGGCCCGATCAAGCCGTGCACGGAGCCCTGTGTGACGTTCAAGTCCACCTGGTTCAGCGCTTTCAGGCCGCCGAACTGCATCAGGGCCTGCTCCACGCGCAGCAGTGTTTCGCCGCGCTGGCCGCCCTGGGCGTGGTCAAAAGGCGCCACGCCGTGCGAGGCCACCGCCTGCACATGGCGCCGGCCCTTGCCCACGAAACTCATCAGGAAGCCGACGATGCCGTCCTGCAGGTAGTACACGACAAACAGGGTCATCAGGCCGAAGATGGTCAGGCGCCAGTCGATCATATTGTCCAGCTTATAGGAATACGCGGCCAGGCCGATGGTGGCGACCAGCGGCACGAGCACGCCGCGCACGGTGGAACGCTTCTTGGCCAGCATGAAGGCGGAACCGATCACGCCCAGCACGGCGGCGGCCACGGCGATCTTGCGGAACAACTCGATGTCCGCCAGCAGGCTGGGCAGCATGACGACGATCAGCGCGCCGATCAAGGCGCCCGAGCGCGTCTTGCGCCCGCCCATGATGACGGCCAGCAGGAACAGAATGGTCAGCTCGAAGTTGTAGGTATTGGGCGAGATATATTCTTCCGAATACGCATACAGGCTGCCCGCCAGGCCCGCGAAGCCGGCGCTGATGACGAACGCATACACTTTATAGCGATACACGGACACGCCCATGCAGTCCGAGGCGATGGGGCTGTCGCGCAATGCTTCAAACGCCCGCCCCAGGTTCGACTTCAGGATGCGGTGCACGACCACCAGCGAGATCACCATCAGCGCGGCGACCATGTAGTAGTACTCCACCTCGGAGAGCTTGTGCCCGAACAGGACGGGCTTGTGGATCTTGATGCCCATCGGTCCTTCCGTCAGGAAGCTCATTTCATTGATCAGGATTTGTATGATGGTGCCGAAAGCGAGCGTCACCATGGCCAGGTACGGCCCCGTCACGCGCAGCGCCGGCAAGGCCAGGATGGCGCCGAAGACGGCCGCGCCCACGATGCTGGCGGGGATGGCCAGCCAGAACGACAGGCCCAGCTTGAACACCAGCACGCCCGTGGCATACGAGCCGATGCCGAACAGGCCAGCGTGGCCCAGCGACACCTGCCCCGTGTAGCCGACGACGATGTCGAGGCCGAACAGCAGGATGGCGTAGATCAGGATGGTCTCGGCCAGGTGGATGTAATACGGATTGGGGATGACAATCGGGAACAGCACGAGCGCGGCCAGGCCCGCCGCGCAGAGCGCCAGCATGGTGAATTTCTTGTTCATGTGATCCTCAGACTTTCTTGATCGCGGCTTTGCCGAACAGGCCGGACGGCTTGACGGCCAGCACCAGCAGCAAGAGCAGCAGCCCTGGCACTTCCTTGTAGCCGGTGGAAATGTAATAGCCGGTGGTGGTCTCGGCGATGCCCAGGATCAGGCCACCGACGATGGCACCCACGCCCGAGGTCAGCCCGCCGATGATGGCCACGGCGAATGCCTTCAAGCCCAGCGAGGCGCCCATGGTGGCGCCGGTCAGGGTCAACGGTGCCACCAGCACGCCCGCGAAGGCGGCCGTGGCCGACGACAGCGCATACGAAAAGGTGATGACCATGCCCGTGTTGATGCCCATCAGGCCGGCCGCATCGCGGTCATTTGCCGTCGCCACCACGGCCTTGCCGTAGATCGACTTGCGGTTGAACAGCTCGACGGCCAGCATGATGGCCAGCGCACCGACGATGACGGCCACCTGCATCGGCTGCACGTTCGCGCCCAGCACCTTGAATGGCGCGGCCGAGAGCGGCGACGGGAAGGTCAGGTCGTCCTTGCCCCAGATGTTTTCCGCCACGTTTTTAAAGATGATGGCCAGCGCGATGGTCGACATGATCCAGCCGAATTCGGACTTGATCTTGATGGCGGGCCGCACGCCTATCCATTCGACGAACACGCCCTGCAAGGCGCCGAAGGCGATGACGATAGGGACCATCAGCAAATAGCTCATGTAAGGGCCGCCGTGGATGGTGCCCACCAGGGACAGGCCCACCAGCGCGCCCAGCATCAGGGACTCGCCCTGGCCGAAATTGAGGGTGCCGGAAGTGGCAAAGGTCAGCTGATAGCCGAAGGCGATGACGGCATAGATCATGCCCAGCGCGATACCGCTGAAGACAAGCTGCAGGAAGATTTCCATGGTGTTCCCCGGAAGACGAAAGATGAAAAAATGGCCAGTCCTGATTCCTCAAGGCTGGCCATTGCGCGGCTAGATACTGGGAATTAGCCGGACTTACTTGGCGAGGACGACCTTGCCGTCCTTGACTTCGCCAAACACGGTCAGCTCGGCCGTGATCGCTTCATGGTTGGTTTTGCTGAACGGTTTGTTGTAAGTTGTCACGGCGCCTTCCACCTTGTCCGTCAGGTTTTCCAGCGCGGCGCGCACTTTCGGGCCATCGGTGCCGCCCGCCTGCTTGAAGGCCGCAGCCAGCAGGTAGATGGAATCGTAGCCTTGCGCAGCCGAGACGGCCGACGGCATGCGTCCGCCCGACGGCTTGTAGGCAGCCACATAGGCGTCGATGAAGGCCTTGCGCTTCGGCGTGCTGGCGTCCTGGATGAAGGTTTGCGGCATACGCGTGCCATTGCCGTTCTTGCCGGCGTTGTCGATGAAGTTACCCATGGCCAGGGTCCAGCTGCCGATCAGCGGTACTTTCCAGCCCAGTTTTTCCATGCCGTTGGCGATCTGAGCCAGTTCCGGGCCGATGCCGTAGGTCAGCACCACTTCCGCCCCGGCCTGCTTGGCTTTCAGCAGCTGGGCCGTCATGTCGACGTCCTTGATGTTGTATTTTTCAACGACAACGGGTTTGATGCCCTTCTTTTCCAGCGCTTTTTCCAGGTCTTCGCGGCCCAGCTGGCCATAGTTGGTCGAGTCGGCCAGAATCGCCACTTTCTTGAACTTGCGGTTGTCGATGGCCTCGTGCACGATCATGCCGGACTGGATGGTGTCATTGGCCGCGTTGCGGAAGATATAGTTTTCCGGCTGGTCGGCGAACTGCTTGGTGACGATGGAGCCCGTCGCCACATTGTTCATGACGGGAATCTTGGCTTCCTGATAGAAGCGCTGCGAGGCCAGGGCCACGCCCGTGTTGATATAGCCGACGGTGGCGGCAACTTTTTCCTTGTTGATCAATTCCTGGGCGATTTGCACGCCGCGCTCGTTCTTCGCTTCGTCATCGCGCTCGATCAGCAGCAGGGAACGGCCCAGTACGCCGCCTTTGGCATTGATTTCAGCGACGGCCAGCTTGACGCCGTCGCGCATCGACACGCCCATCGGCGCGGAGCCGCCCGTGAACGGACCCGATACGCCGATCTTGATGGGGTCGGCTGCGACTGCCGCCTGCGAGAAACCCAAAACCAAACTTGCCACGAGCAATTTCTGTTTCAAATTCATTGTCATCTCCTCTGTTACAACGTTTTTAATGCCACTTATTTTTATTGTCGTACGCTGGATAACCGCCCCATCGATAAATCATTGTAGGTGAGTAAACATGCACCAGCAACAACTACATATGACGCATCGCAACATGCAGAAAAAGCCGAATTGCTAGCCCGATGTCAGTCTTTTGTAAGGAAAATATGAGGTAAATTGGAGCGCCGCGCAACATTTGGCAACAGCCCTGGCACCGGTGCGGGGCTGACGGACGACGTCGACGGCCTGTTGATCTGGCGCAATACTGCTACTCCTCAGCATGCTAAGGTCGGCCATGCCAGCGCATGCGCGCCGGTCCAATCAGCCACTGCTACCGCATGGAGGCCCTATGCAGCGCCCGCAGAACTCGTCCATTTCCACCCTGCTTCTTTGCGCCACCGCCAGCCTGCTGCTGGCCGGCTGCGCCAGCAAGCTGGCGCCCGTGCGCACCTTTGCCGAGCAGACGCAAAAGATGTCGCAGCACTTCGAACCCATGCTGGCGGGCGGCGTCCACAGCTGCATGGACAAGGCCATGCGCAAGCGCTTGATTCTGGCCGAGCGTTTCGATGCGCAAGCGAGTGAACAGGCGGCGCGCGCCGATTGCGCCGCGATCGCGCAGGCCAGCGTGTCGATCGCCAGCCTGAATGACCTCCTGCTGCGCTATGCGCAGACCCTGGCGGCGCTGGCCGATGACAAGCTGCCCGTCTACCAGGAAGAGTTTGGCGGACTCGGCGCTGCGCTGGGCGGCCTGGCACAGCCGGGCGCCGGCGCGCCCATGCTCGATGCGGGCAAGCTGTCCAAGGTCGTCAAATTGAGCGAACACCTGAGCCGCCTGGTCACCCAGCGCGCACAGAAATCAGCCTTGCGCGAATTGCTCGACGAGCAGGAAGCCGTCGATATCGTCAGCAATGCGCTCAAGGAGTATGCCCAGCGCAGCTACCGCGCCGGCTTGCAGGATGAATTGCGCGAACTCGACCTGCTGCGCGGCGCCGTCGACAAGGCCGCGCCGCGCGAACCGCTGGCCGCCAACTACATCCGCACGCGATTGCACCTGGAAGGGCGGCAATTGCAGGAAAGGGAAAAGATCGTCGCCGCGTATGTCGCCGCCGTCGACGCGCTGCAAGCCAGCGTGGCCGCGCTGCGAGCCAATCTCGATCGCCTGCAGGCGCCCGAACTGGAGCGGCAACTGGCGCAGTTTTCACGCGACGTCGCCACGCTGCAGCGGCAAGCGGCGTTCTATGCCCCGACCCGCTGGTAAATGGCAGGCACACCGGAGACTCCCATGGCCCCACTGACCGAACTGACAAAAGACCAAAGCTACGCCATCGCCGACAGCCTGGCGCAGGCGTCAAGCCTGGTGCTGGAATTGCGCATCCGCGAACGCGAGGCGCTGGCGCCGGACGAGCGCGCGCTGCTGGAGCAATATGAAAACCACCTGGACCAGATGGTGGCCCTGTTCCGCGCGTATGGCATTTACCTGACGGCCGAAGGCGCCGAGCAGGCGCGCGGCGATATCGAGGGCGCCATCGCGAAGGGAAAACTGCAACTCAAGCGCATCGCCGACGTCAAGGCCGCCATCGCCTCGGCGGCCAGGCTGGTCGACCTGGGCGCGGCCATCCTGTCGCGCGACCCGTTCGCCATCGGCGAAGCGGCGGCCAGCCTGCGGACCAAGCTGAAAAAAGAAGAGCCGGCGTAGCTCAGGGTTCCGGCGGGCGGTGCCCCATCGCATGCGTGGCCATCATCAGGTACAGGTGGCCCTGCGCCTCGTTGTGCGCGTAGCCCATCTGCCCTTCGGCCAGGGCCACGGATTTCTGCTGCAGCGCTTCCGGGTAGCCGAGGTCGCAGGCCGCGTCGAGCCAGTAGCGCGCCTTGGCCTCGTCCCCGGCCAGCAGCAGGTTCGCCACGATGAACATGGCCGGCGCCACGCCCCGCTGCGCGGCCAGCTCCAGCTGCCGCAGCGCGGCGACGCTGTCCTTTGGCCCGCCCATGCCGTTTTTCAGCATCAGGCCCAGGTAGTACGCTGCGGGACCGCTGCCCTGCCCCGCAGCCTGTTCGAACAGGGCGCGCGCCTGGGGCTGGGATGCTTCTCCCGCGCGCATCAGCACCTTGGCCCGGGCGGTGACATCAGGCGCGGCCACCACGGGCGACGCCAGGGCAGCGGCAAGCAGCAAGTTTGCCAGCATCATTTCGACAAATCGAGCTGGTACAGCGCAAAACCCTTGCCCGCGCCATCATCAGGCTTGAGCTGCGTCACATTGCCGATGCCGGCCGCTTGCGCCAGCGCGATCATGTGCGGCGCCGAGTGGAACACCACCGGGCCTTTCGTGGCCACCCTGGCGAAGCGCCAGCTGCGCGCCGAACCGTTTTTCGCGCGCGTCAGGTTTTTTTCCTTGGTCACGTAAGCGATCAGGAGTTCGCGGTTATTGTCGGGCGAGGCCACCACCGTCTTGCTGCCATCGAGGCCAGGGAAATTGCCGCCGCCGCTGGCGCGGTAGTTATTCGTCGCGATCAAAAATTCCTGGCTGGCGTCCAGCGGCTTGCCCTGGTAAGTGAGCCCCTTGATGCGCTGGCCCGGCGGCTGCGTGACGTCGATCTGGTAGCGCACGTCGGCGCTGGTGAGCGTATCGAAGTTGTAGCTCGGGTGGGCCGTGTTGACCAGTTCCTGTGGCTCGGCCTTGTGTGGATCGATGGTATTGAAGCGCCGCGCCGACTGTTCCAGCCAGGCTTTCAGTTCCGCGCCATTCATCTTCACGCCGTACAGCGCGTTCGGATATAAATACAGGTCGGCCGCGTTGTTCAGCGCCACATTGCCCGCCTTGACATCCGTGTAGTCGGACACGCCGGCCGAGCCGCTCTTGAACGGCGACGACATCGACAGCACGGGCAAGTGCGCGTACTGCGGCAAATTCGCCTTGACATACGCGGCCAGGTAGCCCGCTTGCGCCTGGTTCACCACCTCGATGGCGCTGACATCGCCCACATCGGCGAAATACGTCGACATGCGGAAGTCGGTGGCGCCGACCGGTGTCTGCACATAAGCGATGGTGGCCGCGTGTTCTTCCGCCACCAGCCTGGCGATGGCAGGATCGGGCTGCACGTAACTCTTGTCCGCGTTCTGGATGCCGCGCACTTCCACCGTGGTGGCGCTCTTGTCGACGACCCACTGCTTGCCGTCGTGGCGCAGGCGCAAACCGATCACGCCCAGGTGCTTGCCCCACAAATTGGCCATCACGGTAGGCACGCCGTTGACCAGGCCACGGGCCTTGTCGACGCCGGGCAGATTAAACTGCGGCACCGTGCTGGCCGCGTTCGGGAACAGCTGGTGCGAGTGGCCGATCAGCATGGCGTCCACGCCCGGCACTTGCGACAGGTAGTAATTGCCGTTTTCCATGCTGGGCGAATATGGGCTGTCATCGAGGCCGCCGTGCGAAATGGCCACCACCAGCTCGGCGCCCCGGGCGCGCATCTCGGGGATGAATTTTTCCGCCGTCTCGCGCACGCCCTGCGTGTAGACGCGCCCTTCCAGCCAGCGCTTGTCCCAGGCCATGATGGTGGGCGGCGCAAAGCTGATGATGCCCACCTTCACGCTGCTGGTCACCGGTTTGCCATCGGGGCCGGCCGCCGTGATCTGCTTGTCGATGATGTGATATGGCGCAAACAGGGGCTGGCCCGTCCTGACGCTGTAGACGTTGGCCAGCACTTGCGGGAACGCGGGGCCGGCGCAGCGCGGTTTGCCGGCGTCGACGCTGTCGACATCAAACTGGTTGCCCGTCACCTGGCTCAAAAAGGCCAGGCCGTAGTTGAATTCGTGGTTGCCGATGCCGCCGCCGTCCACTTTCAGCAGATTCATGGCCTTGTAGATGGCCAGGGTCTGGTCGCAGGCCAGCGGTTTTACCAATGCCTGGTAGTCGGCCAGGGCCGTGCCCTGGATGGTGTCGCCATTGTCGAGCAACAGGTTGTTCGGAAATTGCGCGCGCGCCTGGGCGATCAGCGCCGCCGTGCGTTCCAGGCCGATCGACGGTTCCGCCTGCAGCTTGTAGTAATCATAACTAAGCACATTCGCGTGCAAGTCCGTCGTCTCCAGCAGGGCCAGCGTGGCGCTGCTGCCCGCTGGCATGGCGGCCATCGCCCGAACCGGTTCGTGGGCGGCGGGCGGCAAGGCGCCGCAGCCGGCCAGCAGCAGCGGTAACAGGGCAAGACGGGGAAGTTGGCGCAGGGGGTGGCACATGAGATGTTCCTGTGGAAAGACAATATCGCCAGCATCATACGCAGCACGCCAGCCATCTTCAAGGCAAAAATATTGTCGCAAATACAGCAAAATGACGTTTTTATTGCCTTGTGCAACCGCAATTGCGCCGCAGCGGCAGCGGAAACCGGCCGCGCTCGCGTATAATTCAAGGTTTGATTTCACCATAGAAGACCAGAACATTATGGAAGCCGAACGCATCAATATCATCTCCGCCCTGCTGAACGACCTGACGGTCCGTGAAGCCGAACTTCGGAGGTATCTTTGACTTCGCTGTCAAGTCGGAGAAACTAGAGCAAGTCAACGAAGAGCTGGAAGATCCGACCGTCTGGAACGATCCGAAGCGCGCCCAGGACCTCGGTAAAGAGAAGAAGGCGCTGGAAGCGATCGTCTTCACGCTAACCCGTGCCGATGCCGACCTGCGCGACACCCGCGACCTGTTCGACATGGCGCGCGAAGAAGGCGACGACGAGACGCTCGAAGCGATCGAGCAGGACGTGCAGGAAATCCGCAAGGTCATCGAAAGCATGGAATTTCGCCGGATGTTCAACAATCCGATGGACCCGAACAACTGCTTCATCGACATCCAGGCCGGTGCCGGCGGTACGGAAGCCCAGGACTGGGCTTCGATGCTGCTGCGCCAGTACCTGCGCTATTGCGAACGCAAGGGTTTTAAAGTCGAAATCCTCGAGCAGTCCGACGGCGAGGTCGCCGGCATCAAGACGGCCACCCTGAAGGTCGAGGGCGATCACGCCTACGGCTTCCTGCGCACGGAAACGGGCGTGCACCGCCTGGTGCGCAAGTCGCCATTCGACTCGGCCAACGGCCGCCACACCTCGTTTACGTCGCTGTTCGTGTATCCCGAAGTCGACGATTCGATCGAGATCGACGTCAACCCGGCCGATATCCGCGTCGATACCTACCGCGCGTCGGGCGCCGGTGGTCAGCACATCAACAAGACCGACTCCGCCGTCCGCATGACCCATGCGCCGACCGGCATCGTGGTGCAGTGCCAGAACGACCGTTCGCAGCACCGCAACCGCGCCGAAGCGATGGAAATGCTGAAAGCCAAACTGTACGAGCATGAACTGCGCAAGCGCATGAGCGAGCAGCAAAAGCTGGAAGACTCGAAAACGGACGTGGGCTGGGGTCACCAGATCCGCTCCTACGTGCTGGACCAGTCCCGCATCAAGGACTTGCGCACCGGTTTCGAGACAGGCAATACCAAGGGCGTGCTCGATGGCGACATCGACGAGTTCATTTCCGCCTCGCTGAAACAAGGCGTATAAGGATGAACGCATCCGCTCCGGCGCTGGCGCAGCGCGCCTTCCTGTTCGACATGGATGGCACGATCGTCGACAACATGGCCTTCCACACGACATCGTGGCTGGCGTTCTTTGAGCGCCACGGCCATGCGCTGGACGCGGACGCCTTTTTCCGCGACACGGCAGGACGGCAGGGACACGAAATCATCGCCCAATACCTGGGCGCCGATGCCGACCACGTCACCCTGCTGGCTGAAAAGGAAGTCGTCTACCGCGAACTGTATGGACCACACCTGGCTACAGTCGCCGGGTTCGATCAGCTGATCACCAGCGCGCGCCAGGCTGGCGTCGGGCTGGTGGTGGGCACGGCCGCGCCGGACGAGAACATCGCGTTCACGCTCGACGGCCTGGACCTGCGGCACCGCTTCGACGCCATCGTCGGCGCCGCCGACGTGGAACGGGGCAAGCCGCACCCGGACGTTTTCCTGAAAGGCGCGCTGCTGGCCAGCGCGCTGCCGCACAATTGCATCGTCTTTGAAGACGCGCCCCTGGGCGTGGAAGCGGCGCGCCGTGCCGGCATGCGCGTCGTGGTACTCACCACCACCCTGCCGGCCGAAGCGTTTGCCGCCTTCGACAACGTGATTGCCATCGTGCCGGATTTCTCCGCACTCGACGTCGACGCACTGTTTGCCAGCGTGGCGCCAGCGCTGGCACCACATCATCAATAATCACCAACGAAGAACACCATGACTACGGATATCCAAGAACAAGCCGCCGCCCCCGATGAAAACAAGATCATCGCCGAGCGCCGCGTCAAGCTGGCCGCACTGCGCGAACAAGGCATCGCCTTCCCGAACGATTTCCGCCCCGAGCACAAGGCGGCCGATCTGCACGCGCAATACGGCAGCAAGACGCGCGAAGAGCTGGAAGCCGAACCTGTCACCGTGGTGCTGGCCGGCCGCATGATGCTCAAGCGCGAAGCGGGCAAGAAAGCCGCTTTCGCCACCCTGCAAGACGCTTCCGGCCCGAAAGCCGACGGCCGCATCCAGATCTACGCCACCCTGGACCTCACCGGCGAAGCGGCCATGGCTGCCCTGCACCACTATGACCTGGGCGATATCCTGGGCGTGACGGGCACGCTGTTCAAGACCAAGACGGACGAACTGACCATCAAGGTCACGCAACTGCGTTTGATCACCAAGTCGCTGCGCCCGCTGCCGGACAAATTCCACGGCCTGGCCGATCAGGAAACCAAGTACCGCCAGCGCTACGTCGACCTGATCATGAACGAAGAGACGCGCCGCACCTTCAAGGCGCGTACCGCCGCCATCTCGTCGATCCGCCGCTTCATGGAAAAGAACGAGTTCATGGAAGTGGAAACGCCGATGCTGCACACGATCCCTGGCGGCGCCGCGGCAAAACCGTTCATCACGCACCACAATGCGCTCGACATGCAAATGTTCCTGCGTATCGCGCCCGAGCTGTACCTGAAGCGCCTGGTCGTGGGCGGCTTTGACCGCGTGTTCGAGATCAACCGCAACTTCCGCAACGAAGGCGTGTCGATCCGTCACAACCCGGAATTTACGATGATGGAATTCTACGCGGCCTACACCGACTACAAATGGCTGATGGATTTCACCGAAGCCGTCATCCGCCAGGCCGCCATCGACGCGCACGGCACCGCCACCCTGACCTATGGCGGCCGCGAACTCGATCTGGCCAAGCCGTTCCACCGCCTGACCATCGTCGAAGCGATCAACAAGTACGCGCCGGGCTACACCGCCGAGCAGTTGAACGATGCCGAATTCATCAAGGAAGAGCTGAAGAAATTCGGCGTCAAGCCGTTCGCCACGGCCGGCCTGGGCGCGCTGCAACTGGCGCTGTTCGAAGAAACGGCAGAAGCGCAGCTGTGGGAACCGACCTATATCATCGACTACCCTGTTGAAGTGTCGCCACTGGCGCGCGCTTCCGACACGGTGGCCGGCATCACCGAACGCTTTGAATTGTTCATGGTGGGCCGCGAGATCGCCAACGGCTTCTCCGAGTTGAACGACGCAGAAGACCAGTCGGCCCGCTTCCTGGCGCAAGTCGCTGCCAAGGACGCCGGCGATGAAGAGGCGATGTTCTACGACGCCGACTACATCCGCGCGCTGGAATACGGCATGCCGCCAGCCGGCGGCTGTGGCATCGGCATCGACCGCCTGATGATGATCATCACGGATTCGCCGAACATCCGCGACGTCTTGCTGTTCCCGCACCTCCGCCGCGAAGACTAATGAACACCTGAAAAATCTACTGCGCGTCGCGATTTGCGGCCTGCGATGCTCACTGCCTCGGCGGCCCCGTGCCCAGCACAGTTGCGCTTCTTAGCCGCAACTCCCATCCGCTCGCTACGATTTTTCAGGCGTTCGATGCTTCAAGGCAAAAAAAGCCGCCTGATTTTGCGATCAGGCGGCTTTTTTACGTCTGCCGCAGGCCGTCAATCGGCCAGGGTCACGCGCTGGTGGCTGCGGCTGGCCTGCTGCGCCGCCAATGCCGTGGCCAGCGCGCGCATGCCGTCGTCGCCCGTGGCGGCCGGCTGCCCTTCGCCGCGCATGGCGCGCTGGAAGGCGCGCACCGAACGCACGTACAGGTTTTCATGCTCGACGGGGATGTCGATGCTGCCGCCGTCGCGCATCAGGCAGATGCTGCCAACGGGGCGCTGCGTCATGACGCCGGTGGCGAAGATGGTGCCTTTGCTGCCGATGATTTCCACGCCGGACAGCGAATGCGGCGCGTTGTATGCGTCGTGCACCTGCACCAGGGTGCCGTTGTCGAACTCGATGACGGCCATCAGGCCCTCTTCCAGCCCGGCCACCGTCATGCCGCCGCTGGTGGCGCAGGCGGTGACGTGGCGCGGTTCCGCATCGAGCAGGAAGCGCAGGGTGTCGACATCGTGCACGAACATGTCGAGCGTGACGCCGCCCGACTCCGGCGCATCCAGGCGCCAGCCGCGCAGGTGCTGCGGCAGGTTGTTCGCGTGCAGCACGCGGCAATACAGGGGCTGGCCGATCTCGCCCGCGCGTATCAGCTCGCGCACCTTGCCGTGCGTGGCGGCGTTGCGCAGGTGGTGGTTAATCCCCAGCACCACGCCCGCTTCGGCGCAGCCGTCGACCATGCTGCGGGCGTCGTCCAGGTTCAGCGCCAGCGGCTTCTCGCACAGCACGTGCTTGCCCGCGCGCGCCGCCTGCAAGGTCTGCGCCATGTGCAACTCGTTGGTGGTGCTGATGTACACGGCATCCGCGCCCGGATGGGCCAGCGCCGCATCGAGGTCGGTATAGCTGGCGGCTATGCCGAACTGCTCGGCAAAGGCGGCGCCGCGCGCGGCGTCCCGGCTGACCACGGCCAGCACTTCCGCGTCGCCCTGCTGGCGAATCGCGTCGACCATCCATTCGCGCGCCACGGTGCTGGCGCCGATCAAAATCCATCCGGTTTTCTTCATTCGATTCTCCATTTAAAAAGTGTGGCGCAGGCCCACGTTCCAGGCCTGGTTGCCGCTGCCGTTGTCGGTGGCGTTGCCCACCAGGTAGGCGGCGCCGTTGCGGTTGTCGATGTGCGCGTAAGCCGCATACAAGGTGCTGCGCTTCGATAGCGCATAGGTGTAGCCGATGCCGATCTGCGCAGCGTCGCCGTTGGCGGCGCGCCGGTCGTCGCGCCGCACGTACGAGAACAAGACGCGGTGCGGGCCCACCGGCACGGTGGCGCCCAGCATCAGGTCCGCGCTGTCGACCGTGGTGGCGGCGCCCGCCGTGCTCTTGCTGACGGCGACGGCGCCATGCGCCTTGACCACGCCGAAGTCCCAGGTGGCGCCCAGCACCGTGTTGCGCGCCGTCCCCGCCACCAGCGCGCTTGATAGGGTGTTGGCGTCCTGGTGCGCCATGCGCACATACAGCGGCCCGCTGGCATAGGTGGCCGCCGCGCCCATGTAGCGCTTGGCCGCCGCGTCGCCGGGCACTTCGCCGAAGCCGTATGCCAGTTCGCCGGAAAGGCCGCCGCGCACGGGCGAGCTGTAGGTGATGCTATTGTCGACCCGGCTGATGTAGCCGGCCGTGAAGACATTGCTCATCCTGCCCGCAAAACCCAGGTAAAACGGGTCCAGCGCACCCAGGCTGCTGTCGATAAACGTGTACTGGCGGCCCAGGCGCAAGGTGCCCGCCGCGCCGGCGAGGCCGACGAAAGCCTGGCGCCCGAACAGCAGGCCGCCCTGGGCCGAAGCGCCCGTGTCGGCCAGGATGCCCGCATCCATCGTAAAGATCGCCGTCATGCCCCCGCCCAGATCTTCGCTGCCCTTGAAACCGAGCCGCGAGCCGTTGGCGATGCCGCTCGTCACCTTGAGCACCCTGCCCCCAAGGCCACCGTTCTCGGACACCACGCCCATGTCCATGATGCCGTACATGGCCACGTTCGACTGCGCCGAGCACAGGCCGCTGCAGGCGCCGGCGCCGATGATGATTGCTCTTGCTACCTTGTTCTTCATCTCTGTTCCTGTCTGTTGATACTGTTCTTAGCTGACCAGGTGGCGCGGACGCTCGCCGCGCAGGCTGGCCAGCAGGTTGTCCACCGCTTGCTGCGCCATGGCGTAGCGCGTTTCATGCGTGGCCGAGCCGATGTGCGGCAACGCCACTACATTGGCCATGCGCGGCAGCGGATTGTCCGGCGCCAGCGGTTCGCGCTCGAACACGTCGAGACCGGCGCCGTGGATGGTGCCCTGCTGCAGCGCCTCGATCAGCGCCGCCTCGTCGACGATGCGCCCGCGCGAACCGTTGATGAAGATGGCGCCGGGGCGCATCAGCGCGAATTCGCGCCGGCCCATCATGCGTTCCGTCTGCGCCGTCAGCGGCAGCACCACGCAGACGAAATCCGACTTGGCCAGCAAGTGATCGAGCGCCACCTGGCGCGCGCCCAGCGCCGCGTCCACCTCGGGCACCGCTTCGCCATTCACGTACAGCACCTGCATGCCGAAGCCCAGCGCGGCGCGGCGGGCGACGGCGCGGCCGATGCGGCCCATGCCCAGCATGCCGATGGTTTTGCCGTGCACGTTGACGCCGTACTGGCTTTCGCCCACGCTGCGCGTCCAGCGCCCCGCCTTGACGAATTCGGCCAGTTCGACGACCCTCCGCGCGCTGGCCAGGATCAGCGCGAAGATCGTGTCGGCCGTCGTTTCCGTCAGCACGTCGGGTGTATTGGCCAGCAGGATGCCCCGTTCGCGCAGGTAATCGACGTCGAACTGGTCGACGCCCACCGATATGGTGGAAATGATGCGCAGGTCAACGGCCGGGTCCAGCAATTCGCGGTCCAGGCGCACGCTGGCGCCCAGCAAGCCGTGCGCGCCGCGGATGGCGTCGGCGAACGCGGCGCGGTTGCCCGCATCGATAGACTCGAAGTACGTCACCTCGCATTCGGCGCGCAGGCGCGCCAGCAGCGGCTCGGCCAGTTTTTTATAGACAACCACATGTTTTTTCACGAGTTTTTCCTCTGTTCGATTCAAGATTGGACCAGCGCGTCGAGCTGGGCGCGGGTCGGCAAGCCTTCCATGTCGCCGGCCACCTGGATGGCGAAGGCGCCGACCCGGTTGGCGCGCCCTACCGCCTGCGCCAGCGGCAAGCCTTCCAGCAAGGCGCTCACCAGGCCGGCCGCGAAGCCGTCGCCGGCACCCACCGTGTCGACCACATTGGCCACGCGCTCGCCCGGCACCACGCCGCTGTCGCCATCGGCCGTGCGGTAATACGCACCGTCGGCGCCCAGCTTGATGACCACCAGGCGCGCGCCCTGTTGCAAATAATGGCCGGCGATGTCGTGCGGCAGCTCGTGGCCGGTGAGGATTTTTCCTTCGCCCAGGCCGGGCAGCACCCAGTCCGCCTTGGCGGCGAGCCGGTTGATCTGCTCGACCATGACGGCTTGCGAGGGCCACAGCGTGGGCCGCAGGTTCGGGTCGAACGACACCGTGCGGCCATGCTCGCGCATGAAGTCGAGCGCCTGGCCGGCGAACGCCAGGCTGGTCTCGGACAGCGCCGCCGCCACACCCGTGGCGTGCAGATGGCGCGCGGACAGGAAATAGGCAGGGTCGAAGTGCTCGGGCGCCAGGCGGCTGGCGGCGGAACCCTTGCGGAAGTATTCGACCAGCGGGTCGGCGCCATGTTCAGCCCGGGCCTTGAGCTGAAAGGCGCTGGTCTGGCCGGCGACGGTGACGACCCGGCTGCAATCGACACCCTCGGCCTGCACGCTGGCGCGGATGAAGCGGCCGAACGAGTCGTCGCCCACCCGGCTCAGCCAGCCGACTTTCAAACCCAGGCGCGCCAGGCCGATGGCGACATTCGTCTCGGCGCCGGCCAGGCGGCGCGTAAAGTGCGCCACGGCCGCCAGGTCCCCCGTTTCCTCGGCAACGAACATCGCCATCGCTTCGCCGTAGGTGACGACGTCGAGCGCATGCGCCCCTTGAATTTCCTTTTGGCGCAGTTCTTGTTCCCTCATGCGGCCTCCAGCATCCGAATGTAGCGGCCCGTTTCGGCCACCAGGTCAGCGCCTTCGAGCGGAAATTCGATGGCCCGCTGCACGCCCGGCGCGAAGTGCGCGAAGACGGCGCGCCAGGCGGGATCGGCATCGGAGACGGCGCAGGCGGAGAGCCGCCCCGCGTCCTCCAGGACGGCCTTGCAGTGCACATAGCGCACATACGGCGCCAGCAGGCGCGCCGCCTGCTGCGCATCCTCGCCCACCCAGCGCCAGTTGCCGATGTCGAAGGTCAGCCCCACGGGCAGCCCGATGTCGCGCGCCGCCGCCAGGAAGCGTGCCATGGCCGCCAGCGCGCCGCCATGGGCCGTCTGGTCGTTTTCCACCAGCAGCGCCACGGGCGCCGCCGCCAGCCGGGCCTTCAAGGCCGGCAAGTCCGGTGCGGCCGGGTAGTGGCCCAGCGACACCTTCAGGTAGCGCGCGCCGAGCCTCGCCGCCTCGTCCAGCATCTGCTGCAGCAGCGCGTGCTGCAGCAAGCCGTCCGCGTCCCACAATTCGATGGGCGTGGAATACACGGAGTACAGGCCGCGCGCGGCCACCGCCGCGCCCATGCGCTCCAGATCGGGCAAGTCGGACGTAAACAGCTCGCGGCGGATCTCGATGCCGGCGCCGCCCGCATCGGCCACCACGTCGATGAAATGGCTTTGCCCCAGTTGCCTGACCCTGCTTGCGCCGTAGGCCGACGCCGCCACCAGGACGGGGCTCATTTGATCGCTCCCGCGCCGACGAACTGGCGCGCTTCCGGCGTTTGCGGGTTGCTGAAAAAGGCTTCCGACGGTCCGCTTTCCCACACCAATCCCTGGTGCATGAAGACGGTGACGTCGGCCATGCGCCGCGCGAACTCCATCTCGTGCGTCACCAGCAGCATCGTCATGCCCGCCTGCGCCAGCTCTTCCATCACCTTTAGCACTTCCTGCGTCAGTTCCGGGTCGAGCGCCGACGTCACTTCGTCGAACAGCATCACTTGCGGCTCCATCGCCAGCGAACGGGCGATCGCCACACGCTGCTGCTGGCCGCCCGACAGCTGCTCGGGATAGGCGTCGCGCTTGTGATCGAGGCCCACCTGCTTGAGCACGCGCAGCGCCGTGGCGCGGCCCTGCGCGTCAGGCACCTTCTTGACGATGCGCGGCGCCAGCATGACGTTTTCTTCCACCGTCAGGTGGGGAAACAGGTTGTAGCTCTGGAAGACCATGCCGACATCCTTGCGCAAGTCGAGCAGATGCTCCTGGCGCGCCGTCAGCGTATGGCCGGCCACGACGATGCTGCCGCTGTCGATGGTTTCCAGGCCGTTGATACAGCGCAGCATGGTGCTCTTGCCGGAACCGCTGCGGCCGATCACGGCGATCACCTGGCCCCGCTCGACGGCGAACGAGACGCCCTTGAGCACGTGATTGGTGCCGAAGCTCTTGCTGATATTGTCAATTTCAACGATGGGCATGGAATTTCCTTTCCAGTGAATGGCTGTAGCGCGACAGCGGGTAGCACAGCGCGAAGTAGATCAGGGCGACGACGGGGAAGACGATGAACGGCAGGAAGGTCGCATTGCTGACCAGTTGCCCTGCGCGCGTCAGTTCCACCACGCCGATGATCGAGGTGATCGAGGTGTTCTTGATGATCTGCACCATGAAGCCCACCGTCGGCGGCAGCGAATGGCGCAGCGCCTGCGGCAGGATGACGTAGCGCAGCTGCTGGTAGCGGTTCAGCGCCAGCGCGGCCGACGCTTCCCACTGCTGCCGCTGCACGCCTTCGATGCAGCCGCGCCAGATCTCGCCCAGGTAGGCGCTGGCAAAGATCGTCATCGCCGCGCCGGCCGCGATGATTGGCGACAGCTTGTAGCCGAACAGGGCCAGGCCGTAATAGGTCAGGAACAGCACGATCAGCACGGGCGTGCCCTGGACCAGCTGGATGTACAGGGCGCTGATGCAACGCAGGAACGGGCTGCGCGCCGTGCGCAGCAGCGCCACCGTGAAGCCGGCGATGCCGCCCGTGATGAAGACGATCAGCGACAGGCCGATGGTCCAGCGCGTGGCCTCGAGCAGAAATTGCAGGTTATCCCAGGAAAAGTCACTGATCATGTCATGCTCCCATGCGCACCGCGCCCAGACGGCGGCGGCGTTTGAAGACGATCTGGCCCAGCACCCAGAAGCTGAAGCGGAACAGCAGGGCCAGCAGGATGTACAGCACCATCACGACGATGTAGATCTCGAAGCTGCGGAAGGTTTCCGAGTCGAGCAGGTGCGCGGCGGCGGTCAGCTCTTCGGCGGAAATGGCCGACACGACGCTCGAGGCGAGCATCATCAAGGTGAACTGGCTGGCCAGCGCCGGATACACTTTTTCCAGCGCCGGCAGCAGCACCACATGGCGCATCACCTGCCAGCGCGTCATGCCCAAGGCTTGGGCCGCCTCCAGTTGCGACGGATGCACGGCGCCGATGCCGGCGCGCACGATTTCCGCCGCATAGGCGCCCATGTTGACCGTCATGGCGACGAGCGCGGCGCCGTTCGCGTCAAGCTGCAGGCCCAGCGACGGCAAGCCAAAGTAAATGATGAACAGCTGCACCAGGAACGGCGTGCTGCGGATCACCTCGACATACGCGCGCACCGCCACGCGAGCATAGGCGGGACCATTCTTCAGGATGATGGCGGCGCACACGCCCACCGCCAGCCCCAGCACCATCGCCAGGGCGCTCAGGCGTATCGTCAGCGCCGCGCCCCACAACAGGCGGTCCAGCGATTGCATGACGAGTTCGAAATGAAATTCATACGGCATACTCAACTCCTTGTCTGCGTGCGCATCCCCGGCGACGCCACCACGGTGGCGCGCCGTACGGAGCAACACTTTTCCTGTGCGGCTTGCGGTATCAGAAAGTCGGCAGCGCTGGCAGCGGCGCGCCGCTCCACTTGCGCGCGATGGCGTCGAGTTCGCCGTTCAGCTTGACGTAGTAGATGAAATTGTTGAGCCACTGGTGCAGCTCGAAGTCGCCGCGGCGCACCGCCATCGAGTTCGGTTGCAGCGAGTAGGAGAAGCGGACTTCGATCTTGCCGGCGCCGCGTGTCTTGATGATGTCGAGCGCCATCGTGCTGGGAATCGAGACGGCGTCGACCTGCTTGCTGAGCAAGGCCTGGGTGACGGTGGCGTCATCCTCGAAACGCACAATGCTGGTGCCAGCCGGCGCCATGCGGCTCAGCGCCGTGTCATTCGTGGTACCGCGCGTCACGCCCACCTTCTTGCCTTTCAGATCGGCCAGAGCCTTGAATTTGCCGCCGACCGGCGCGACGATCGCCAGTTCGAACGCGCTGTAGGGCATGGTGAACATCAGGGTCTTGGCCCGTTCCGGCGTGGGCGCCAGGGTCGCCACGAGGAAGTCGACCTTGCCCGATTCCAGCGACGGCACGCGCGAGGGCGCCGTCAGGGGCACCACTTCCACGGGCAGGTTCAGGTATTTGCCGATCAGGTTGGCGACGTCGACGTCATAGCCGACGGGCGCGCCCTTGGCGTCGATGCTGCCAAACGGCGGCGTGCCGCTGACCACGCCGATGGTCAGCTTGCCTTTTTTGATCAGGTCGCCCAGCGTCTGGGCGCCGGCATCGGCCGCCGCACCGAGGGCGCACGTGGCGGCCAGCGCGCAAGCCACGATCTTCGTGTAAAACAGTGTCGTCATCTTCATGTTTCCGTCTCCTGTGATCCCGGTACCGGCCTCGTCGAGGCACTTCCGAGAATATTGTCAAATGGACGATTTATTTCGTCTCTTGCCGTTTTCCACCTTTACTACGCTTGACTACCCACGCCCCTTTCAAGTGTGAATACATTCTATGAAACCGGTTCCATAACTTTCCCAAAAAAAAGGGCAACGCCCTCTTCCCCCTCCCTCAAGCGTCGCCGCCCGTGCGTACTTCCTTAACCTGGGTGGAATGGCGCACAATCAGCTTGCCCGGCAACAGCACTTCGCGCGGCGGGCACTGCTCGCCCTGCAGGCGCGACAGCATGCACGTCATCGCCGAAAAACCGATTTCATAGGTCTGCTGCTCGATCGTGCTCAGGCCCGCCAGCGGCGACCATGGCAATTCGTCAAAGCCCAGCAAGCCCACATCCTGCGGCATACGCAATGCGAGGCGCTGCAGCATCAGCGCCAGTTCCAGCGCCACCATGCCGTTCGAGGCCAGCAGCGCCACGCGGCGGCCGCGCCACTGCGCCAGGCAGTGACGCACCTGCGCGTCGATGGAAGGCCGGTCGTCCAGGTCCACCGCCAGCACTTCACCCACGCAACCCGGATGCTCGGCCATCACTGATTGAAAACCCTCGGCGCGCATCAGGCGCGAGCTGACGCCCGTCAAGGGCGGCGCGACGAAGGCGATGGCGTCGAAACCCTGCTCGATCAAGTGTCGGGTTGCCAGGCGGCCCGCCTGCACATTGTCCAGCCCCACCAGGTCGAAATCGGCGCCCTCGATGCGGCGGTCGACGAGCACGATGGGCATGCCCGCCTGCTGCAAGTCGGACGACTCGATGTTGCGTCCCTGCGTGTTGACGATCAGCCCTTCCACGCTGTACGAGCGCAGCGCGGCCAGCGACTGGCGTTCGCGCTGTTCGTCATTGCCGGTGTTACATAAAATCAGGGTATAGCCATGCTGCTGGCAGGCCGCTTCCACGCCTTGCAGCACGGCCACCGTGTAAGGGTTCAGCATATCGGCCACGACCATGCCGATCAGGCGCGTGCGTCCGCGCTTGAGGCCGCGCGCCATCTGGTTCGGCTGGTAGCCGAGGCGCGCGATGGTGCTGGTGATCTGCTGGCGGATGTTCTCGGACAAAGCGTCCAGTTCGCCGCCAAGAAAGCGCGACACGCTGGTCTTCGACACGCCCGCCTCGCGCGCCACCTGGGCGATGGTCACGGGCCGTGCCGGCTCGCCGGAGAGGGTTTTTTTATTGCCGCGTACTGAATCCAAGCTTGTTCTCCACTACCTGTTGACGTTCATGTTTTTATTTTGGAACCGGTTCCAAAGATAGCACCCACACATCGATGACGCAAGCGATTTGATTGCCTGTGGCGGCGAAGGAACACGATGGGGCATCAATGGAAAAACGCCGCCCGCCCCCGGCACACGCAGGGAACGGACGGCGCTGGCTGAAAAGTCTTACTGGACCACGGTATAGCAAGGCACGTATGCCGTACCCGCCAGTTTCATCCGGTGCTGCGCCACGAACGAGGCCAGCAGCGCATCCATGGGGCCGGCGATGGACTTGTCGCCGTGGATCTCGAAGTTGCCATGCTCTTCGATGGAGCGGATGCCGTCATCCTTGACGTTGCCCGCCACCACGCCGGAGAACGCGCGGCGCAACTGGGCTGCCAGCAAGTGCGTGGGCTGGTTCTTGTGCAGGCTCAGGTTGCGCATGTTTTCATGCGTGGGCTGGAACGGCTTCTGGAACTCGTGGTCGATCTTCAGCAGCCAATTGAAGTAATACGCATCGCTGTGCGCCTTGCGGAATTCGCGCACCAGGCGTATGCCTTCGAGCATTTCGCGCGCCACCAGTTCCGGGTCGTCGATGATGATCTTGTAGCGCTGCTGCGCTTCCGGGCCCAGCGTGTCGCTGATGAACTGGTTGATCTGCACGAAATACTCGCGCGAGGTTTCCGGCCCCGTGAAAATCAACGGGAACGGGATGTCCGCATTGTCCGGGTGCAGCAAGATGCCCAGGATATACAGGATCTCTTCGGCCGTGCCGGCGCCGCCGGGGAACACCACGATGCCGTGACCGGCGCGCACGAACGCTTCCAGGCGCTTTTCGATGTCCGGCATGATGACCAGATCATTGACGATGGGGTTCGGCGATTCGGCCGCGATGATGCCCGGCTCGGTGATGCCCAGGTAGCGGCCATTGTGCAAACGCTGCTTGGCGTGGCCGATGGTGGCGCCCTTCATGGGGCCTTTCATGGCGCCGGGGCCGCAGCCCGTGCAGATGTCGAGGCCGCGCAAGCCCAGCTGGTAGCCCACTTCCTTCGAATAATTGTATTCGGCACGGTTGATCGAATGTCCGCCCCAGCAGACGACCAGGTTCGGGTTGAGCTGGGTTTGCAGCACATTCGCGTTGCGCAAGATGTGGAAGACGGCGTCCGTCACGCCTTCCGTGCTCTGCAAATCGAATTTCGGATTGCCCGTGACTTCATCGCTGACGAAGATGATGTCGCGCAGCACGGCAAACAGGTGCTCGTGGATACCCTTGATCATCTTGCCGTCGACAAAGGCGATGGCTGGCGCGCCCTTGATGTCGAGCTTGATGCCACGCTCGCGCTGGATGATGGAGATTTCAAACGACTGGTAGCGCTCCAGCAGGGCGCGGCCATCGTCGATGGTGCTGCCGCAATTCAAGACCGCCAGCGCGCAGCGGCGGAAAGTGTTGTACAGGCCGCCCTGGCTGGTGTCGAGCAGTTTGTTGACTTCAGTCTTGGAGAGCACGTCCAGGCGGCCTTCCGGTGAAACCAGAGTATCGATAACGTCGTGTTCCATAATGCGAAAAATTCCTTTAAAAATCGATGCTCGAAGGTCTTGCAACCTTAATATACGACAAGTCGGGCAAGTTGTGCTGTGCCGCCGCAAAATCGCCCGGGCCGCCCTTGCCTGCAAACCGGTTTGATTAATATGAAACAGTCATTCTTGCTAATGCGAATGGAAACCTTCGCTCAGCGCAATTTGTAGATTAGAATGCCTGCCTATTGGAATTCCCGTGCGTGAGGTTCTTCATGAGAGTCCCCGCCGCCCGCAGGCTTCCATAAGTTCGTTGTATCGATTGACTATAATAATTTTTCAGGAGGAACCGCATGAGCGGTGCGACTACGCCCAACAAGGAAGCCGTTATTCCCGAGTTCAAGCAGATTATGGGCCATCCAAGCCCATTGTGGATGTTGTTCATGACTGAATTCTGGGAACGCTTCGCGTTCTACGGAGTTCGCTGGGCGCTGGTACTGTACATCGTGGCCCAGTTCCATGCTGGCGACGGTTCGGGACAGGCAGCGGCCAACCTGACCTACGGTTCCTTCCTCGCGCTGGTGTACGCCGGCGCCCTGTTCGGTGGTTACATCGCCGACCGGGTCATCGGTTACCAGCGCTCGATCCTGCTGGGCGCCGTCTTCATGGCAGCCGGCCTGTTCTGCATCTCGGTGCCGAACCAGGACATCTTCAACCTGGGCCTGGCCACGATGATCGTCGGTAACGGCATGTTCAAGCCGAACATTTCGACCATGGTCGGCAAGCTGTACACGACAGCCGATCCGCGCCGCGACAGCGGTTTCACGATCTTCTACATGGGTATCAACATGGGCGCCATGGTTGCGCCCGTCTTCACCCAGTGGCTGGCCGAGTCGATCTTCGGCACCAGCGCCATGCCTTCGTACAAGATGGTCTTCATGGCGTCCGGTTTCGGCATGCTGATCAGCCTGGTATGGTTCTTCATCGGCCGCCGCGCCCTGAAGGGTATCGGCGCACCGGAAGCCGGCGCCGGCAACCCGATGCGCGTCGTCTGGGTCGCCCTGGGCTGCCTGTGCGTGATCCCGCTGATGTACTTCCTGCTGACCGTCGGCGCTGAAAAGCTGCAAATCGTCCTGACCGTGCTGTTCATCGGCCTGGCCTTCATGCTGATGATCGAAGGCATCCGCAACGGCAAAGTGGCGCGCGACCGCGTCATCGCCATGCTGCTGATCTTTGTCTTCAACATCCTGTTCTGGATGTTCTTCGAACAGGCTGGCAGCTCGTTTACCTTCCTGGCTGACAAGATCGTCAACCGCGACCTGGGCTTCTGGATCTTCCCGACCGCCTACTTCCAGACCGTCAACTCGGTTGCCATCATCGTCTTCGCGCCGCTGATCGCCGCCGTCTGGGTCTACCTGGCACGCCACAATGTCAATCCATCGATCCCGCGCAAATTCGGCCTGGGCTTGCTGGGTAATGCGCTGGCCTTCGGTTTGCTGATCTTCGCTCTGTCGAGCCTGGTTGGCGCCGATAACAAGATCCCGTTCTGGACCCTGACCACCGTCTACGTGCTGCAATCGATCGGCGAGCTGTGCCTGTCGCCTATCGGCCTGTCGATGGTGACCAAGCTGGCGCCAGTGCGTCTGGTCGGCCTGGGCATGGGCGGCTGGTTCCTGTCGACCGGTATCGGCAACAACCTGTCGGGCATCTTCGCCAGCCACGTCAGTGGCGAAAGCGGCATGTCGGTGCAGTCGGCCCTGTCCGGCTACACCTTCGGCTTCTGGTCCCTGCTGGGCGCCGGCGTGATCCTGTTCCTGATCGCACCGCTGATCAACAAACTGATGCACGGCGTGAAGTAAGCGTTCTGCCTTGGATAAAGACGGCGGCCTGCGGGCCGCCGTTTTTCATTCCGGCGCCGGCTTTCCCCTTGCCGGGCGGTACAATACGGCCAGGGCCAGCGGCCATCGACCAACTTACACA
This sequence comes from Janthinobacterium sp. 78, assembly GCF_003096775.1. Lineage (NCBI taxonomy): Bacteria > Pseudomonadati > Pseudomonadota > Betaproteobacteria > Burkholderiales > Oxalobacteraceae > Janthinobacterium > Janthinobacterium sp. 78. Next base: position 4,056,526 of record NZ_QENT01000001.1, read on the forward strand.
AAGAATCCCATGTCCAGCATCTCCACCACCTCGCCCCTCTCCGACGACGAATACGCCGAACTCGACACCCTGCTGGCCGCGCCCGCCCTGGCCGGCGCCGCCATGGACGTGTCCATGCTGGAAGGCTTCCTCACGGCCGTCGCCCTGAGCCCGAAACAGATCACGCCTGAACAATGGCTGCCGTGGGTCTGGGACAAGGCGGCCGGCAGCGCCGCGCCGGCACACGACGAGGCCAGCGAACGGGCGGCCAGCCTGGCGCAGCGCCATCACGCCTACATGGTCGAATGGCTGGCGAAGGATCCGGACAGCTTCGAGCCCATCTACGTCTGCGGCCCCGAATGGAGCGTGACCGCCTGGTGCACCGGTTTTGTCCTTGGCACGAGTCTGGACAAGCCCCAGTGGGCGGCCCTGGCCGTCAGCCACCCGCAATACCTGGCGCCGTTCCAGCACCTGGCCGCTGCCAGCGAGCTCGATGACGATGCGGCCGAAACGGCCATGGATGGCGTGATTCCCGCCGTCATCGCCATCAACGCCGCCTGGGCACGCCAGCGCCACCTGAAAAGCCAGGCGCAAAGCCAGTCCGGCGCCACCGTCTTGCGCGAACTACCCAAAACGGGCCGCAACGACCCGTGCCACTGCGGCAGCGGCAAGAAGTACAAGAAATGCTGTGCCGACGCCGATAGCGCGGCGAACTAAGGCAGCACCTCCTTGCGCCAGTTGCTGACGGCCCTGCTGCGCTTCCTGCTGCACCACGCACTGCAGTTCGCGCTGTTCATCGTCATCCTGCTGGCCGGACGCCTGCTGCTGGCCGAATGGCGCGCCTACAGCGCCGGCAGCGAGGCCGTCGCCGCGCTCAGGCTGGCCGCCGACGGCGCCGATCAGCATGGCGCCGGTCTGGCCGCTGCCGCCACGGCGCGTGTCAACGCCCTGCAAAAAACCTCGCAAACGGCCATCGCCGCGCGCCTGGCGCAAGTGCAGGTGCAATTGACCGCCTTGCGCGCGCGGCAGCAACCATCGCTGTTCACCCTTCCCCTGCCCGACACGCACACGCTGGCCTTGCATGCGCAGCAGGAAGCGGCGCGCCGCGTGGAAATCGAAGTGCTGGCGCAGGAAGCCCGTTATCTGAGCGCCCTGCAAGCGGCGGTCAAAGGCGAAGATGCGCGGCACACGCTGGCGCGCCTGCATGCGGAACACGTCAGCGCGTATGCCGCGCTGCAGCACAACCTGGCCCAGCGCCGGCAACTGGAAGCGCAGCACCCGGTCGCGGCACACTTGCCTGGCAGCGACGCTTACGCGCAGCTGTCGCAGCTCGAAGCCGAGGGTCAGCGCTGGCGCGAGATCAACCTGCAAGCGTATCGCGCCTGGGCAGCGCAGCGCGCGCGCACCAACAATGCGGCCCGCCCCGCCCCATTCGCCATCGATGGCGCGGCACTGGCCGGCGCGCTGGCGCCCGTGCAGGCGGCCATCGCCACAAGTGAGGCGCAGCTGGCGCGCAACTGGATCGCCCGCTGGCGCGCGCCCGTGCTGGACGTGGTGCCCACGGCCGCCCTGCTGGTGCTGTCGGCCATCCTTCTGCCCGGCGCCATCAAGGCCTTCTCTTACTTCGTGCTGGCGCCCCTGGCCGCGCGCTTGCCGCCGCTGTCGATCGCGCGCGAGCTGCAAGCCGGCGATGCCAGCCTGCCCCTGCCGCAGCAGGACGAATCGCGCATTTCCGCCGTCTCGCAGGCATTACAGCTAAAACCTGGCCAGCAGATGCTGATCCACCCCGCATACCTGCAGTCATCGCCCGTCAGCAGCACCAAGCGCACGCAGTGGCTGCTGGACTGGCGCTTCCCCTTCACGAGCCTGGCCGCAGGCATGGTGGCGCTGACGCGGCTGCACAGCGACGTGACTGCATCCGTGACGATTTCCGCCAGCGACGATCCGCTGCTGGAAATCGCCATCGTCCACCTGCCAGCCGGCAGCGCACTCGTATTCCAGCCACGCGGCCTGGTCGGCCTGGTCTGCGACGCGAACCAGCCGCTGGCGATATCGAGCCACTGGCGCCTGGGCAGCCTGCATGCCTGGCTCACCCTGCAGCTGCGCTTCATCGTCTTTCGCGGCCCCGTCACGCTGATCGTGCGCGGCTGCCGCGGCGTGCGCCTGGAGCGGGCCGGCCAGGGCCGCGCCATCAGCCAGTCCGCCACCTTGGGTTTTAGCACCGACGTGCTGTACTCGACGATGCGCAGCGAAACCTTCCTGCCCTACCTGCGCGGCCAGCAGGCGCTGCTCAACGACCGCTTCGACGGCGACCACGGCGTCTACCTGTACGAAGAAACACCGCGCCACGGCAAGCAGCCGGGCAAGGTGGGCAGCTGGTTCGAGGGGTTTAGCGACGCCATATTGAAAGTGTTCGGCATCTAGCCGGAGAAACCATGATGAACGACTTCCTGTTTGCCGATTTTCTCGAGGACCAGGCCACGTATGCGGCGGCAGAGGCCTGGTGGCAGGCACGCTTATCCTTCCTCGACGGCCAATGCGCGCCGTATCTGCGCACCGCGTTTGCGAATGGCCAGCCGTTTTATGACGGCAATCCCATCGTCAACCTGGCCGACCGCAACGCCGGCAAGGCGGCGCGCATCGTGCAGCAATGCCCGCGTGAATTCGGCCACGACTACACAAGCTTCGAACAAGCCATCGAGCTGGCCGACGGCGATGGGTACCGTCCGGCACAGGAAAAGATCATCGTGCTGAGCTTGACGCAGGCGGCGGCGCAGAGGGCCGAGGATGAACTGCGGGCCTGGTTCATGCCAGGCTAAGGGCAGCACCCTCCGGCACAAAATCGGGCTGCAGCAAGCCATACACATGCAGATCGACAAACGCACCATTCAATAACTCCGCCTCACGCAACACGCCTTCGTGCATAAACCCCAGCCGCCCGGCCAGCGCCATGCTGGCATGATTGCTTGCCGCGCACTGCAATTCGATGCGGTGCAACTGCAGCGCGCCAAACGCATGCGCCAGGACGGCGCGTACCGCAGCGCTGGCGATGCCCCTGCCCTGGAACTGACGGGCCAGGTAATAGCCGATTCTGGCATTGCGGTCCGCTGCGTCGATGTCTTTCAGGCGGATGCTGCCGCATAAAGCTGTGCCGGAAAAAACATGCCATTCCAGCACTTCACCGCTGGCGGCGCGCGCGGCAGCGACTTCCAGATAAACCCTGGCATCGTCGACGCACGCCAGTTGCATCACGGCGGGAAGAAAAGCGTGCAGGTGTTCACGGTTTTCCCCCACCAGGGTAGCGAGCGCTTCGGCGTGTTCAACCAAGGTTGGAACAATAGAGATATCAGGAAATGCTGAAAGAGTCAGATGCATATGTCCCTGGCGGGCCGGTAAAGTTAAACAAGAAACAAATAGTGGAGCCGCTACGCCGCAATCGAATGCGACACCGTCAGCCACTCGCCGAGCTGCAGCTTCGCCGCCGCCTCGCGGGTGGCCAGCACGCTGTCCGGGTCCAGGTCAGACCGGTTCAGCTTGTAGGAATAGGCAAAATCGTCGGCATCGAATGCCTGCCCCGCCTTGACGTAATACTTGAAGCCGACAAACGAGTCGGGATTGGTGACGACTGTGTATTCAAGCGTGACGCTGTTCATGGCGGGCCTCGTCGACGTTAGTAGAGTATCCATTATGCGTCAATTCCGGCGGCAGCGATGCGAGCGCTGATCCTTGCGGCAAGTCAATAGCCCGGCCCGCTGCCGGCGCTACAGTAGCCTGAGCCAACCACCAAATGGAATGCCATGCGCGCCTTGCTCGCGAAGATCAGGAACACTCTGGCGCCGCCAGCGAGCCTGCCGGCGGCGGCGCGCATGGAGCGGCTGTCGGACCGGCGCGGCCTGCCCGCCGTCGACCCTGGCCCACAGGCCGTCGTCAAGGCCTGCACCGCCTGGCTATGCGCGGCGCAGGACCATTCCAGCTCACACGACGGCGGCGTCGCGCGCGACTACAATTTGCTGACAGGCTGGTCGAGCTCCTACCCGGAGACCACCGGCTACATCATCCCCACCATGATCGCCGTGGCGCGGCGCACGGGCGATCATGGTGAAGCTGCTGCCCTGCACGAACGGGCGCGGCGCATGCTCGATTGGTGCGTGGCCATCCAGTTCCCGCAAGGCGGTTTCCAGGGCGGGAAGATCGATTCGCTGCCACGCGTGCCCGTTACCTTCAACACGGGCCAGATCCTGCTTGGCCTGGCCGCCGGCGTGGAGGCGTACGGCGCGGCCTACCAGGATGCCATGCAGCGCGCGGCAAGGTGGCTGCGCGACAGCCAGGATGCCGACGGCTGCTGGCGCCGGCATCCGACGCCGTTCGCCGGCCCCGGCGACAAGGCTTATGAGACGCACGTGGCATGGGGCCTGTTCGAAGCGGACCGCATCGCGCCGGGCCACGGCTATGGCGCGGCCGGCTTGCGCCAGGTCGAGTGGGCATTGAGCAAACAGCGCTCCAACGGCTGGTTCGCCGCCAACTGCCTCGACAACCCGCTGCTGCCTTTGACCCACACCATCGGCTACGCCTTGCGCGGCCTGCTTGAAGCGCACCGCTTTGCCGGGCGCGCCGACTTGCTGGACGCCGCCGTGCGTACCGCCACGGGCATCGCCAACGCCGTGGCGGCCGATGGCTACCTGGCGGGCCGCCTCGGCCCGGACTTCCAGCCTGGCGCCGATTACGCCTGCCTCACGGGTTCCGTACAAAATGCGCATTGTTTGTTCCTGTTGTACCGGCTCACCGGCGAGCGGCGCTACCTCGACGCGGGGCGCCGCCTGAACCGTTACGTGCGGCGCTCGATCAGCATCGACGGTCCCGCGCACGCACGCGGCGGCGTCAAGGGCTCGTTTCCCGTCGATGGCGACTACGGCACCTGGGCTTACCTGAACTGGGCCGCCAAGTTCTGCATCGATGCGAACCTGCTGGAACTGGAACTGGCACGGGAGGCCGGCGATGCTTGAGCGGGCCAAGGACGCCGCCAGGGCCGCGCTGGAAACGTGGCGCCGCACCGGCAGCGCCAGGCACATGCACCACAGCGCCCGCCACGTGACACGCGCCGGATTGGCCGCCGGCCTGGCGCGGCTGGGCATCGCGCAGGGAGACACGCTGTTCATCCATTCTTCGCTGAAAAACCTGGGCTACGTGGAAGGCGGCGCGCAAGCGGTGATCAGAGCCCTGCAGGACGCCGTCGGCCCGCAAGGCACCCTGCTGCTGCCCACCTACTATCTGCCCGGCGGCACCGTGCGCGCCACCTGTGAAATGAAAGACTATGTGTTCGACCCGCGCCGCCACGGCACGCACATGGGGCGCCTGCCCGAAGCGTTTCTGGCAAGCGGCAATATCCACCGCAGCATCCACCCGACGCACTCCGTCTCCGCGTGGGGCCGCCATGCCGCCGGTCTCACCGAGGCACACCACCGCGCGCCGTCGATCTTCGGCATGGGCTCACCGTGGCAGCGTTTCATCGGCTGCGACCACGCCAAGGTGCTGGGTCTGGGCATTTCCATGGGGCCGGTGACGTTCTATCACGCGCTGGAAGACGCCATGGGCGACGCCTTTCCCGTGCCCGTGTGGGAAGACGCTATAAAGCTGCTGGCCTGCCTGGACCACGCCGGCCGGCGCTGGGAGGTGCCCGTGCGCCCTTTCGACCAAGCTGTCGCACAGCGCCGCATCGACCATCCGGGCCGCGGCGATCTGCGCGAGTATTTTGCGCGCGAATTCGATGCCGCCGGCCTGCGCGTGAACGGCCAGGTCGGCGATGCAGCATCGTGGGCCATTCCGGCGCAGACCTTCTTCGAGCACCTGCGCCAGCTGGCGTCCGAGCACGTGACGATCTACGCCAGCGCGGCGCAGCTGGCGGCGCGGCCCATCGGGCGCGCATAAAAAAACCGCCCGGATCGTCATGACACGGGCGGTTCTCCTTCGATTGCCTCAAGCATCAAGCCTGCGGACGGTCCGCCTTTTTCTCTCTTGCGACGATGTACAGCAGCACGATGATGGCCGCATATGGCAGCAGCGACAGCGCATCCGAATGCAAGCCCGCGTAGAACGGGTTGCCGTGCTCGGCCCAGTCGGCCATCATCTGGTCGAAGTGCGTCAGCACGCCGGCCGTAATGGCGATGATGATGCCGGCCAGCGCACCGCCGGCGATGTAACCGGACGCCAGCAGCACGCCCGAACTGCGGTCGCCCGCCAGTTGGCGTTCTTCCTCGTTCAGGTTCGCGTTGTGTTCCAGCTTGTTATTGCGGCGGTCCGCCAGCCAGCGCACCAGGCCGCCGACGAAGATCGGCAAGGTCGACGACAGCGGCAGGTACACGCCGACCGAAAACGCCAGCGACGGGATGCCGGCCATTTCCAGCACCACGGCGATCATCACGCCGAACAGCACCAGGGTCCACGGCAGCTGCTGGTCGAGGATGCCCTTGATGATGTAGGACATCAGCACGGCCTTCGGCGCATCGTATTTCTTCACTTCCGAGCCGTCGGGACGCTTGCTGTAATGGCCATTGATGCCCGGATCGACCAGGTAAGCCAGCTGGCCATCGTCCTTGACAAAATACTTGCCGGCCGGGCCGCCCACGGTATCGGTCTTTTGCCAGACTTTATACGTGTTGTGGTCCGTATCGGCTTGCGGGCCATGCAGCTCGCCCGTCACCGTCAGCTTCGACGCGTCGACCGTCAGGCCCGGCGCCACTTGCGCGGCCGGCACGTAGACGGTGCTCGCCTCGTTCAGCTTCAGCAAAATCGGCCCGAGGATCAGGGCCGACGACAGCGCGCCCGCCAGAATCGCATACTGCTGCAGGCGCGGCGTGGCGCCCACCAGGTAGCCGGTTTTCAAATCCTGCGACGTGGTGCCCGCATTGCTGGCGGCGATGCACACGATGGCGCCCACCGACAAGGCGGTCACATAGTAACGCCCGCCCGTCCAGCCCATGATCAGGAAGATCAGGCAAGTAAACAGCAAGGTGGCCACGGCCATGCCGGAGATCGGGTTCGACGAGGAGCCGATTTCGCCCGTCAGGCGCGACGACACGGTGGCGAACAGGAAGCCGAAGACGAGGATCAGCAGCGCGCCGAGGAAATTCATGTGCAGCGGCGTGGCGAAGGTGATCACGGCGATGATGGCCAGGCAGCCGATGATGACCCATTTCAGGGGGATATCCTGATCCGTGCGCAGGGTGGAGGTGTTCTTGACGCCCTTGCCGATGCCTTTCAGGCCGGCCGACAGGCTGCGCCAGATCATGGGCATGGCGCGCACCAGCGAAATCAGGCCGCCGGCGGCTACGGCGCCCGCGCCAATGTACAGCACATAGGCGCTGCGCACGTCGTCGGCGCCCATTTCGCTGATCAACTTGGTACCCGGCGAGAGCACGGTGGTCAGGCTGTCGCCGAAGAACTTGATCATCGGGATCAGCAGCAGATACGACAGCACGCCGCCGGCCGCCATGGTGGCGGCGATGCGCGGGCCGATGATGTAGCCCACGCCCAGCAATTCAGGCGAAATCTCGGCGCCGATGGAGCCACCCTTCAGCGGCGCGGCAAATTCCACGCCCGGCGTGTCTCTCCAGCCCTTGAAGGAGATATTGAACACTTTATACAGCAAGCCGACGGCGAAACCGCCGAAGATGATCTTCGCGCGGCGCTTGGCGTCCAGCGCGGCGGCCGAGTCTTTCTCGATGCTTTCGCCGGCGGCGATGCGCGATTCTTCCGTGGCGGCCGCCTTCAGCACTTCGGCGCAAGCCGTGCCTTCGGGGAATTTGAGTTCCTTGTGCTGGTCGACGATCATGGTGCGGCGCATGGGGATCATCATCAGGATGCCCAGCAGGCCACCGAGGATACCGACCAGCATGACCCTGGAGATTTCCAGGTCGAAGCCGAGGATCAAAATGGCGGGCATGGTCACACCCAGGCCGAAGGCCAGCGACTCGCCGGCCGAACCCGCCGTTTGCGTGATGCTGTTTTCCAGGATCGACGAATCCTTGCCGCCCACCTTCTTGGCCAGGCCGAACAGGGTGATGGCGATCACGGCGACGGGAATCGAGGCACTGACGGTCAGCCCCACTTTCAGCACCAGGTACAGCGAGGAGGCGCCAAAGACCATCCCCAGGATGACGCCCATGAACAGCGCGCGGAAGGTCATCTCGGGCAGCTTCGCATCGGCCGGAATATACGGCTTCACGGCGCTCGGCATTGCATCTTTTGCCATAAATAAATCCTTAATTGTATAAAATAAACAGCCCGGATCGAGATCCGGGCTATTTGCTTGAAGCCGAGACTATCGCACAGCCGCGTTTCGATGAAAAGGTTTTTTGAGGCAGGCCCCGCCGCCCCGCCCGCACGGGAAGCGCTGGCGCATTGGTCTATAATCGCTGCCACCGTGCCCTGCACGCTACCGTGAGACTGCCTTGACTGCCAAACGAACCGGATTCCCCTGGCCTTCCCGCCGCGCCACCGTGCGCGCCATCATCATCGCTGGCTGCGCCGCGCTGGCCGCCGCCATGCTGCTGGCCGCGTACCTGTTCCTGTATGTGCGCCCCCGCCTGCCCGAACTGGACGTCATCACCGACTACCAGCCGAAGATCCCGCTGCGCGTGTACACGGCCGACAATGTGCTGATCGGCGAATTCGGCGAAGAACACCGCGACTTCGTGCCGATTGCGCAAGTGCCGGAAATGATGAAAAAGGCCCTGCTGGCCATCGAGGATGGCCGCTTCTACGAACACCACGGCATCGACTTCGTGCGCGCCGGCGGCGCCGTGCTGTCAAACCTGCGCCACGGCTTCGGCCACGGCGGCGGCTCCACCATCACCATGCAGGTGGCGCGCAACTTCTTCCTGACGCGCGAAAAAGTCGCTTCGCGCAAGCTCAATGAAATCATGCTGGCCCTGAAAATCGAGGCGGCCCTGTCGAAAGAGCAGATTCTCGAGCTGTACATGAACCAGATGTACCTGGGCCAGCGCTCGTTCGGCTTCGGCAGCGCGGCGCAGACCTACTTCGGCAAACCATTGTCGGAACTGTCGATCGCGGAAATGGCCATGCTGGCCGGCTTGCCGCAAAACCCCTCGCGCCACAACCCGATCAGCAATCCGAAAAAGGCGCACGCGCGCCAGCAGCTGGTCTTGAAACGCATGCGCGAACTCGATTACATCAGCGAAGGCCAGTACCGGCAGGCGCTGGCGCAGCCGTTGCATTTCAACACCCGCGGCAAGCAGGGTTTCGATACGCACGCCGAATACGTGGCCGAACTGGCGCGCCAGGCCGTGTTTGCGCAGTTCAAGGAAGACAGCTATACCAAGGGCATCAGCGTCTACACGACGATCCTGAAAGCCGACCAGGACGCGGCCTACGCCTCGACGCGCAGCAACGTCATCGCCTACGACCAGCGTCACGGCTACCGCGGCCCGGAAACCTTCATCGACATGCCGCAAGACCCGGAGCAGCGCGACGACGCCATCGATGCTGCACTGCAAAAACGCCCGGACAGCGACGGCCTGATCGCCGCCGTCGTCACGCAAGTCGCCAGCGGCAAGGTGCTGGCCGACATCGGCGATGGCGACGCCAAGGCCATCACGGGTGACGGCTTGCGCTTTGCCGCCCCTGCCCTGTCCGCCAAGGCGAGCGCCGGCATCAAACTGCGCCCGGGCGCCGTGATTCGCATCGCCAAAGATGCCAAGGGCAACTGGGCCATCACGCAAGTGCCGCTGGTGGCCGCCGCCTTCGTCTCGCTCGATGCGGAAACGGGCGCCTACCACGCCATGGTGGGCGGCTTCGACTACAACCTGCAAAAATTCAACCACGTCACGCAAGCCTGGCGCCAGCCCGGTTCGGCCATGAAGCCCTTCGTGTATTCGGCGGCGCTGGAAAAAGGCTTTTCGCCAGCCACCCTGATCAACGACGTACCCCTGGAAATGCAGGCGGGCGGCAAGGTGTGGGCGCCGCAGAATGACGACTTCAAGTTCGACGGCCCCATCACCATGCGCTACGCGCTGGCGCAGTCGAAGAACGTGGCCTCGGTGCGCATCTTGCGTGCGCTGGGCGTGTCCTATACGCACGACTTCCTGGAAAAATTCGGTTTCGACCCGGCCCGCCAGCCCAGCAATCTCACCATGGCGCTGGGCACGGGTTCCGTCACGCCCGTGCAGATGGCGGGCGCCTACGCCCTGTTCGCCAATGGCGGCCACCAGGTGGAACCGTATTTGATCGACCGCATCGTCGACGCCAGGGGCACGGTGCTGATGCAGACCAAGCCGCCCGCGCCGAACGACGACAAGACCCTGGCGCTGGATCCGCGCAACGCCTTCGTGATGGACAGCATGCTGCGCGAAGTGGCCCGCACCGGCACGGGCGCGGCGGCGACGAAAAAACTGGGGCGCAGCGATATCGCCGGCAAGACGGGCACCACCAGCGATGCCGTCGACGGCTGGTTCGCCGGCTACGGCGGCGGCATCGTGGCGGTGGCGTGGATGGGCTATGACGAGCCCAAGTCCTTGGGCGGGCGCGAATTTGGTTCCACCCTGGCCATGCCGATCTGGATCGACTACATGCGCACCGCCTTGTCGACGCGCCCGCAAGTGACGCGCGCCGTGCCGGCAGGCCTGAGCCAGGTCGATGGCGAGTGGCTGTACGACGAATTCATCGACATGAACGGGATCAAGACCCTGGATATGGACGTGGAGACGCCGACGGATCCGGCGGCCGTGCCGGAGACGCTGCCCATCGAAACCACGAACTGACGCAGGTATCTTGTCGGATTACGCTTCGCTAATCCGACCTACCTACTACTGCATCAATCACCAATCGTAGGTCGGGTTAGCCGGGACGGCGTAACCCGACAAGTACCGCCGAGGTTTACACAGCGGTCATGCTCAAATACCCGCGCACCGTAGCGACGACGCTATCGGCGAAATCGTCAACATTGACCTTCGCCGCGCGGTACTTCCAGCGCTTCACGTACCAGTCCTGGAACAGGGCCAGGCAGTGCGCGGCCAGCAAGGTGGGATCGCCCTGCGGCTTCGGCTCGATTTCGGCGATGGTGGCGGCGATCAGGGTCTGCACATACAGTTCCGAATTCTTCGCCATGCTGCGCTGCTCCACCTGCAGCACGCGTGAATCCATGAAGACGAAATAAAACCACGGCTGCAGCACCTCGGACAGGTAGATCGACGAGCGTATCATCGCCTCCAGCCGGTCCAGCGGCGACTTCACGTCGGCAAACAGCAGCGGCAAGGCTTGCGTGGCGTGGCGCACCACGTCCTCGATCATTTCGGCCAGTTGGTCCTTGCTGGTGATGTAGCCATACAGGCCGCCCATCGACAGCCCCGTTTCGCGGCACAGGTCGCGCAAGCTCATGGCGCGGAAGCCCACGTCATTGGCCAGGCGGAAGGTGGCGACGAAGATGCGTTCCAGATTTTCCAGCGCCGGCTTGCGGCGTTTGACGCCGATGCGCTCCGCGTGGCGGTCAAGAATATATTCCCAGATGTTTTCGCCATTTAAAGGCGTCATCTGCTGAAACTGTTCAAAATTGAAATGGGTCGACAAGTGCATTCCCAAGTAACGGTGTATGAGCAATGTAAGACAGCGCCTGAGCGGCGCTGCAAGACGGCGGGACGGCTGATGCCGGGCCGATTATAGCTCAGGAAAACAACTATTTGACCTTTCAACTATGCAATGGGCGCAGACGCAACGCCAAATTCCCACAGTTATTGCGCTGCATCATGCAATTCACAGCAATTTAAATCCAGCGGTGCTACATTCAAAAAACCGAGCGCTCGCTATATTTAATGCATCGATAGAATGTGCAGCGGCGCACGGCACATCGCTACAGCATCGACATTTCCATACTATTTCAAATAACGGAGACAAAATGAAGACACGCTTTTGGCAACTGCTATCCACCCTGCTGCTGTCCCTCGCCATCCTGCCCGGCAGCGCCAGCGCCGCCGGCTACACGCAAACCAAGTACCCGATCGTGCTGGTGCACGGCCTGTTCGGCTTCGACAAGCTCGGCCCCGTCGAGTATTTCTATGGCGTACCCGCCGCCCTGCGCAGCGGCGGCGCGCAAGTGTACGTGACCACCGTGTCGGCCGCCAACAGCACCGAAGTGCGCGGCGAGCAGCTGCTGTCACAGGTGCGGCAAATCCTCGCCGCCACGGGCGCGGCCAAGGTCAATTTGATCGGTCACAGCCACGGCGGCCCCACGGCCCGCTATGTCGCTTCCGTGCGGCCCGACCTGGTGGCGTCCGTCACCAGCGTGGCCGGCGTCAACAAGGGTTCGAAAGTAGCCGACATCCTCAGCGGCGCCATTCCCAATACCAGCGGTGCGCTGGGCAATGCGCTCGCCTCCCTGATCGGCATTTTGTCGGGCAACAAGGGACTGCCGCAAAACGCGGGTGCCTCGCTCACCTCCCTGTCCACGGCCGGCTCGCTGGCCTTCAATAGCCGCCATCCGCAAGGCGTGCCCACCTCGGCCTGCGGCGAAGGCGCCTATCAGGTGCAAGGCGTGCATTACTTTTCGTGGAGCGGCGCGCAACCGTACACGAATGTGCTCGACGTGGGCGACCCGCTGCTGGCCGCCATCAGCCTGGCCTTCGGCGGCGTCAAGAACGATGGCCTGGTCAGCAGCTGCTCCAGCCACCTGGGCAAGGTGATCCGCGACGACTACGCCATGAACCACCTCGATGAAGTCAACCAGTTCGTCGGCATCGTCAACCTGTTCGAGACGAGCCCCGTCACCGTCTTCCGCCAGCAGGCCAACCGCCTGCAAGGCCTGGGACTGTAAGGAGGCGACGATGCGCACGAACGCGAAATGGATCATCGGCGCCAGCCTGGCGGCCCTGGCCCTGTACCTGGTGCTGCGGCCAGGCGAACCGCCCGCCCCGCCGCCGGAAAAACCGGAGCCGGACCTGTTCGCGTTCGTGCGCTCGATGCAAGGCACGCGGCCCGACGGCAACGTGACGGTGGCCGCCGGCGACAAGCTGGTGGTCGACGCGGAACTGGGCCACCTGTTCGATTACTACCTGGCGGGCCTGGGCGAAAAGCCGCTGGCCGCCATCCGCAGCCAGATCGAGGCGGAACTCGACAAGCGCCTGGCGCCCGTCCCCGCCCGCGAAGCGAAGCGCCTGCTGGGCGCGTACCTGGCCTACAAGCAGGCGCTGGCCGGCGCGGAACAAGCCTTGCCGGCGCAAGCCGATGCGGCCCTGGCGGCGCGCGCGCGCCTGCAAGCGATGCGCGCCTTGCGCGGCAATTATTTTACGCCCGAGGAAAGCGCGGGCCTGTTCGGCGCCAGCGACGCGTATGACGACGACGCCGTGACACGCATGGCGATACTCGGCGACGCCACGCTGGACGAGGCGCAGCGCCAGGCGCAACTGGCCGCACTGGACCAGAAGCTGTCGCCGGCCCAGCGCGATGCGCGCGATGCACCGGCCAGGGTGGCGCAGCTGGACGCCTCCGTCCAAGCCTTGCGGGCCCAGGGCGGCGGCGAGAATGAAGTCTACCGCCTGCGCGCCAACACCTTCACACCAGCGGCGGCAGCACGCCTGGCGGAACTGGACCGCGAGGAATCGCAGTGGCAGCAGCGCATCATCGCGTATCAAGCGCAGAAGGCGCAGCAGGCGGGCCTGCCCGGCGGCGCACAGGATGCGGCAGCCCTGCAACAGCTGCGCGACGCCAGTTTCACGCCGGAGGAACAGCGCCGGCTGGGCGCCTACGAATAGCGTTCAAGCCAACTGCGCCAGCAAAGCTGCTGCCGCCATCACATCCGTCGTGTCGTGCCCCTGCGCGTAGCTGGCATGCACAGGGGCCAGCAAGGCATGCGCGGCGGCGCCGTGGCCTTGCGCCTGCAGCACGGCCGCCAGGCTGGTGGCGCAGCGCAGCTCCCAGCCCGGCGCCTGCTGGCCCCTGGCCAGCAGCAGCGCCTCTTCCAGCTGCGCGCGCACCGCTTCCAGGCCGGCCGCATCGCCTGGTGCCAGCGCCCGCCAGCGGTGATGCGCGTCGCGGCGCAGCACTTCCGGCGCGCTCCACGGCGCCTGGCCCGTGCGTGCGCGCCGCAGCGCATGGCTATCGGCGGCGGCGTCGTGCAAGGTAGCCATCAAATCGATCTGTATCGGCCAGCTGCGCACCGAAGGCCAGGGGAACTGCGTCAGCGCCTCGCCCGCATCGAGCAGGCGCTGGTAGGCGGCGCCCCAGGCGCTCCAGTACAGCAGGCCATAACGGGCCGCATGCTCGCACAGCAGGCAAGTCCAGGCATGCGCCAGCCCCCGCTGCCCGCACCACAGGGCGACGGGAATGGCATTGATGGCCAGCGCCACGCACAGCGTGACGCCATTGTGTTCGAAGCCCACCGTCACCGCCTCGCGCGCCAGCGCCAGCGCGTCGTCGGGACGGCCCTGCATCCACAGGCAGCGCGCCAGCGTGCCGCGCAGGCAAACCTGGTGGTCGGCCAGCAAGGCATTGTTGAAACCAAGTTGTCCGGCGCCCTCGGGGTGTGCCAGCACCATGCGCGCCAGTGCCGCCGACTGCGCATACCGCCCGCGCAGATACGCGCCCGCCGAGCGCATGCGCGCCAGTACCAGCCGCATCGCCGTGTCATCACGCGCTGCGCACAGGACGGCCAGCTGCTCCACGTAATTGTCGGCGCCCTGGAAATCGGCCATCTTCAGGCTGCAGACCCACATGCCGCAAATCGCTTCAGCGCGGCGGCTGGCGTCGTCCGTGCGCATGGCCAGCACATAGCCGCGCTGGAACGAACGCAGCATGGTACCCGTGACGCCCTGCGTATGCAGCAGCAGGTGCGCCAGCGAGGCGTGCAGCTGCATCTCGCTGTCGGGGTCCTCCAGCGCATGCCTGTCCATGCATGCGAGCGCCCGCTCGACGCGCACGCGGTACTCATCCATCAACGACAGCTGATAGAACAGGGTTTGCGCGCCCAGGGTCAGGGCCACGCCCAGCGCCACGTCGCCGTCCTCGCCGAAAGCCCAGTCGATGGCGGCGCGCAGGTCATCGACATGGCGGCCGTAGCGCGCGCTCCAGTGCGCCGGCGCCATGCGTTCCCAGTCGGCGGCGATGTGTCCCGCCAGGCCCAGGCAATGGCGCGCATGGCGCAGCAGCACGGCGCCGGCGCCCCCGCTCGCCAACAGCTGCGCGCTGGCGTAGGCGCGCGTGGTGTCGAGCAGCCGGTAATACACGTGCTGGCGGCAAAACTCGATGCTGACCAAGGACTTGGCCGCCAGGTCGGCCAGCGTATCGAACACGTCGCAGCCCGCCACGGCGCCGGCCGACGCCAGGCGGAAACGGCTCTTGAACACGCTCAGCGCCTGCAGCACCTGGCGTTCTTGCGCATCGAGCAAGCCGTAGCTCCAGTCGAGGGTGGCGCGCAGGGTCTGGTGGCGCAAGGGCATGTTGCGCGCGCCGCGCGTGAGCAGGCGAAAGCGGTCATCGAGCTGGCGGCGCAACTCGTGCAAGCCGAAATGGCCGATGCGCCCGGCCGCCAGCTCCAGCGCCAGCGGGATGCCATCGAGGCGCCGGCAGATATCCACCACCACGGGCACGTCGGCGTCGGCCAGCACGAAAGCCTCGTCGACGGCCGCGCAGCGTTCGCAAAACAGCTGCACCGCGGCGAAGTGCCGCGCCGCCGCCGCATCGGGCACGGCATCTTCCGGCGGCAATTCCAGCGCGGGCAGGCGCAGCAGCTGCTCGCTGGTGATGCGCAGCGGCTCGCGGCTGGTGGCCAGCACATGCAGCAGTGGTGCGCCCTTGAGCAAGGCATCGGCCAGCGTGGCGGCAGCGCCGATCACGTGCTCGCAGTTATCGAGCACGATCAGCATGTGGCGCGGGCGCAGGTAGGCCAGCAGGACCGGCATGGCATCGCCGGCCGGCACCGCCACGCCCAGCGCCGTGGCCAGCGCCAGCGGCACCAGGCTGCCCTCGTCCAGCGGCGCCAGGTCGACGAAACACACGCCGTCGGCATAACGGCGCAGCACGCGCGTGGCCAGGACGACGGCAAGGGTGGTCTTGCCGATGCCGCCCGGACCGGCAATGCACAGCAGGCGCAATTGCAGCAGCTGGTTGGCCATCGTTTGCAGCACCTCGGCGCGGCCCAGCATGCGCGTCAGCATGACGGGCAGGTTATGCCGCGGCTCCACGCCCGCCATCCCGGGCGCCGGCCGGCCCGTGTGTGCCAGCGGCGCCAGGAAGCCGTAGCCGCGCCCGGGAATGGTGGTGATGTAGCGCTGGCCATCGCGGCCATCGCCGAGCGCCTTGCGCAGCGCCGCCAGGTGCACGCGCAAGGTCGCGTCATCGACCACGGCGTGGGGCCAGACGATGGTCACCAGTTCATGCTTGTCGACGATGTCGCCGGCACGCTCCAGCAGGGCCAGCAGCAAGTCCATCGCCCTGCTGCCCAGACGCAGCGCGCGGTCGCCCTCGAACAGCACGCGCTCCAGCGGCAAAAGGCGAAACGGGCCGAAGACATAGGCCGGGACGGGACTGTTTATCATTCTTGCGTGGGGGAGTAGGTGTTAAAGCACGCGGCTTGCAGAGGACCTATTTTACTGAGCATCCGCGCCATGCCGCATGGCGCCTTGTTGCGGCGTTGTTACACGGCCGGCCGGCGCGCCAGCGGACAGCAGCGCGGCTACCTCGGCCGCAGGCGCCGGCCGGTGCAGGTAGAAGCCCTGGACCTGGGGGCAGCCCAGGCGCCGCAGCTGCGCCAGCTGTTCGCCGTTTTCCACGCCCTCGGCCAGCACCTGCAAGCCCAGGCCGCGCGCCATGGCAAGCGTCGAGGCGACGATGACCGCGTCGCTGCCACTGCTGCCCAGGTCGGCGATGAAGGAGCGGTCGATCTTGATGGTGTGAATCGGCAGCATCCTGACATGACTCAATCCCGCATGACCGGTGCCATAATCGTCGAGCGAAATGGCCAGGCCCAGCGCGCGCAGGCGGCGCAAGCCCTGCGTCGCTTGCGCCATGTCGTCGATGCAGCAGCTTTCCGTCACTTCCAGCTCCAGCAGGCCGGCAGGAATGGCGTGGCGCTGCAGGCAGCGCTGCACGAAGTCAGGCAAGTGCGCCTGGCACAGCTGGCGCGCCGAGACATTCACGGCGACAGGCACCAGGGGCAAGCCCGCCGCGCGCCACTGCGCCAGCTGGCGGCAGGCGGCGTCGATGCCCCAGTTGCCCAGCGCGACGATGGCGTCAGTCTGCTCGGCCAGGCCGATGAAGGCGTTCGGGTAGATCAGGCCATGGCGCGGATGGTCCCAGCGCAGCAGCGCTTCCAGGCCAACCAGGCGCAGTTGCGCCGTATCGAACTTGCCCTGGTAGTGGAAGCAGAATTCGCCGTCGACGATGGCGCTGTCCAGGCGCGCCTGCAGCTCGCGCGCCTGGCGCCGCGCCCGCCACAGCGCGACGCAGCCGAGCCAGAACCTTGCCAGGCGCGCCACTAGGCCAGCAGGCGCGGCACGGCCGGCGCGCGGCCGCGCGGCAAGGTGCGCGCCGGCCCCCGCTGCAAGTGAAAGACGCTGACCACCTGCAGCAGCTTCGCCGCCTCGCCTTCCAGCGATTGCGACGCGGCCGCCGCTTCCTCCACCAGGGCGGCGTTCTGCTGCGTCACTTCATCCATCTGCAGCACCGCCTGGCTGACCTGGCCGATGCCCGTGCTTTGTTCGGCACTGGCGGCCGTGATGTCGGCCACCATCTGGCTCACGCGCCCCACGGCCGCCACCACGTCCTGCATGGTGGCGCCGGCCTGCGCGACGAGGGCTGCGCCCGCGTCGACCTGCAGGGTGGAATTGGCAATCAGGGCGCGGATATCGCGCGCCGCCGCCGCGCTGCGCTGCGCCAGGTTGCGCACTTCCGTCGCCACAACGGCAAAGCCGCGCCCCTGCTCGCCCGCGCGCGCCGCTTCCACGGCCGCGTTCAGGGCCAGGATATTCGTCTGGAAGGCCAGCATGTCGATCACGCCGATGATGTCGGCAATCTGCGCCGAGGAAGCGCTGATGGCGTCCATGGTGTGAATGACCTGCCCCACGGCTTGCCCGCCGGCGGCGGCGATGTTCGCCGCCTCGATGGCCAGCACGCTGGCATGGCGCGCATTGTCCGCGTTCTGCTGCACGGTGGAGCTCAGTTCCTCCATCGCCGACGCGGTCTGTTCGAGCGAGCTGGCCTGCTCCTCGGTGCGCGACGACAGGTCGATATTGCCGGCCGCGATCTGCGACGACGCCGTGGCGATGGTGTCCGTGCCGCTGCGCACCTGCTGCACGATGTCGAGCAGGTTGCCGTTCATGATGCACAGCGCATCGAGCAGCTTGCCCGTTTCATCGCCGCCATGGCGGCCGAAGGTCGATGTCAGGTCGCCGGCGGCCACGGTCTGCGCCACGCTCAAGGCATAGTGCAGCGGCGTGACGATGCTGCGCGTGACCAGCCAGGCCGTGACGAGCGAGAAGAGCACGGCCAGCGCGCTCAGCGCCAGCAGCATATCGCGCGCCGTGGCGTATTCCGCGTCCACCTGGGCACCGGCCTGTTCCATCAGCTCATGCTGGTGCGTGATGAGGTTTTCCAGCGCCGCCATGTAGCGCAGCTGCTCGCCGCGCACCGTGCCGAGCAGCAAATTCGTCGCTGCGTCGCGCTCCCCTTCTTGCAGCAGGGCCAGCACCTTGTCGCGCCCGCCGTTGAAGGCAGCGCGCGCCTGTATCACGGCCGCCATCAGCTGGCGGCCCTGCGGCGACAGCACCACCTTGTCCAGCTGCGCCAGGTCCTTTTCCGTCTCGGCGCCCGCGCGGGCGATGCTGGCGCGTTCCTGCGCCAGCTGCTGCGGCTCGCTCATCAAGAGCAGGTTGCGCGAGGAGCGCGCGATGATGTTGACATTCTTGATGATGTCGTTGGCCAGCACGGTTTTCGGATATTTGTCATCGATCACGTCGCGCATGCGCAGTTCCAGGTTCGACAGACGCAGCATGCCCAGCGCGGCAGTCGCCAGCAGCAGCAAGGTCAACAACGCAAAGGCGCAGCGCAGACGCGTGCCGATTTTCATATTTGCCATCTATTCGCATCCTTCAGTGTGGTGCATCGGTCATCGCGCCGGACTCGCCTGCAAGGCTGACGGCAATGGCTGCCGCCTGCCACGTATGGCCGGACGCAACAGGCGAAGGGGTCAGCCGGGATGTGGCCGAGGCAGGAACAAGGGGTGGTACGGCTGGCAGTGTGAGTTATCTCACAAGCAATGTCGCGTTAAGTTTTGAAAAGATTTGCTTAGATGGCAAAACAGCTATTCTCATAACGATATTTTTTTAGCAAGTGGCGGCCGCCGTGCGCGCAGGTAAAAACGGCCGCGCAAGGCGGCCGTCCGGTAGCGCAGGCTGACGCCGTCACGCCATCAGAACACTTCCCACTCGTCGTCGCGCGGCGCGCTCTGGCGCGACGATGGTACGGCGTGCAGGGCCGGGCGGCCTGCGGTGGGACGCGGCGGCGCCGGACGCTTCGGCGCGGCGCTGGCCATCACGCGGCGCGGTGCGGCCGCTTTGGCCTGCACGGCCGGTGCCAGTGCGCCATCGAGCTTGAAGACGCTGACCACCCCGGCCAACTGGCCCGATTGCTCCTGCAGCGATTCGGCCGCGGCGGCCGCCTCTTCCACCAGGGCCGCGTTTTGCTGCGTCACCTGGTCCATCTGGCCGATGGCCTGGTTGATCTGGTCGATACCCGAGCTTTGCTCCTGCGTCGCCAGGCTGATTTCCGCCATGATGTCCGTCACGCGCTGCACGCTGGCGACGATTTCGGCCATCGTGTTGCCCGCCTCGGCCACCAGCTTGCTGCCCGCGTCGACCGCCACCACGGAGTCGCCGATCAGGGTCTTGATTTCCTTGGCCGCCGCCGCCGAGCGTTGCGCCAGGTTGCGTACCTCGCTGGCCACCACGGCGAAACCGCGCCCTTGCTCGCCCGCGCGCGCCGCTTCCACGGCCGCATTCAGGGCCAGGATATTCGTCTGGAAGGCGATGCCGTCGATGACGGAAATGATGTCGACGATCTTGCGCGACGAATCGTTGATGGCGTCCATGGTCTCGACCACCTTGCCCACCACGGCACCGCCCTTGACGGCAACGCCGGAAGCGCTCAGCGCCAGCTGGTTGGCCTGCTGGGCGTTGTCGGCGTTCTGCCGCACGGTGGCCGTCAGCTCCTCCATCGACGATGCCGTCTCTTCCAGCGAACTGGCCTGCTCTTCCGTGCGCGAGGACAGGTCCAGGTTGCCGCTGGCAATTTCCGACGACGCCGTGGCGATCGTTTCCGTGCCGCTGCGCACCTGACCGACGATGTTGACCAGGCTGGAATTCATGTCTTTCAACGCTTGCAGCAGCTGGCCCGTCTCTTCCGTCGTGTGCACCTCGATGTGGCTGGTCAAGTCACCCGAAGCCACCGTTTGCGCCACTTTCACGGCCGCATTGATCGGCTGCGTGATGGCGCGCGTGATGTAGGCGGCGCAGCCCATGCCCAGCGCGGAGGCCAGCAAGCCGAGGATCAGCATCAGGCTTTCCGAGCGAATCACGGCCGCTCTGCCATCCTTGACGCTGGCGTCGGCCACGCCGTTATTGAGCTTGATGATCTCGTTGAGCGTGGCCTCGGCCTTGCCGAACAGGCTGCGCGAAGCCTGGTATTGCTGGTAGAACGCCACGAACAGCTCTTTCTGCCGCGGCTCGTCGCGGTTGTCGGCCAGCTGGCGCAGGATGGCGCGCACCTTGTCGTCGTCCGCCTTCCAGGCAGTCCACTCGCCCTGGAAGCGCTGCCACAGCACGGCTTCCTCGGGCGTTTGCGGCAGCGGCTCGTACAGCTTGCGGCCCGCCTCGATATTGCTCCAGGCCTTGGTGCGCAGCTGCAGCGCTTCCGCGAACTTGTCTTGTGCCTGGTAATTGTTTTCATAGATGGCGGCCGTCAGGGTGGCGGCGGCGACGGCCGTCTGGCCCTCGCTCATCATCATCAGCCCCTGGATCGACGGCAGGCGCACCACGCCGACCTCATCGACGGCGCGGCCCACGGTGGCGATGCCCGTGTAACCGCAGACGCCCACCACCAGCAGTGCCGCCATCATCACGGCGACAAGGGTCGCCAACTTCCATTTGATCAGTAAATTCTTAAACATGGCTAGGTCCTTTATTAGTCAAAACTGCTGCTGGCAAGGCTGAGGCTGGCATGTTCAGGTAGAACGGCTGACATTTGTATAAAAGGTGGCGGGGGTGGGGCGTACGCTTCGTTACAATTGGCGAGAATTCATAATTGCAAGCATAGAGGAAAAATATCTTTCTGGCTGCTACATACTTGATACAGAACAAGATTTATTTCTTTACTGTGGCGCGTGTTGCACAGCGGACAAAAAAATGGCCTGGCGCCCTGCTTTGGTGCAAAAAATCGCCGCGCGCCACTATTGGCTGCGCAGTTGATAGTCGTATAAGATGAGCAACAAGCAAACAACGGGCAGACCATGGCATATCCTATCGAACACAAACTGGTGATCGGGGTCGCTTCCAGCGCCCTGTTCGACCTGGCCGAATCGCACCAGGTCTACCTCGACAACGGCCCCGAGGAATACCGCAAGTACCAGGAAACGCATATCGACACGGTCTTGCCGCGCGGCGTGGCCTTTCCTTTCATCCGCCGCTTCCTGAACATCAACAAACACTATCCGCGCCAGTCGCCCGTGGAAGTGGTGCTGTTTTCGCGCAATTCGCCGGAAACGGGTTTGCGCGTGATGCACTCGATCGCCCACTACGGCCTGGATATTTCGCGCGCCGCCTTCATGACGGGCAAGTCGCCCTACCCCTACCTGCCGGCCTTCAACGCCTCGCTGTTCCTCAGCGCGAATGAAGGCGACGTGCGCAGCGCGCTGGCCTGCAACTATCCGGCCGGCCTGGTGCTGCCGTCGCGCACGGAAGACGACGAGAACGACGAAGAACTGCGCGTGGCCTTCGATTTCGACGGCGTGATCGCCGACGACGAAGCGGAAACCGTCTTCAAGCGCAACAACGACGTCGATGAATTCCACGCCCATGAAACCCTGAACGTGGGCACGCCGCACCGTCCCGGCCCGCTGGCCGACCTGTTCCAGAAGCTGGCCACCATGCAGCGCCTGGAAGAAAAGGCGCAGCGGCGCGACCCCGGCTACAAGAAGATCTTGCGCATTGCCATCATCACGGCGCGCAATGCGCCCTCGCACGAGCGCGTCGTGACGACCCTGAAAAGCTGGGGCGTGGCGGCCGACGAGACGTTTTTCCTCGGTGGCATGGACAAGTCGCGCGTGCTGGCCGTGTTCAAGCCGCATATCTTCTTCGACGACCAGCTGAGCCATTTGAAGTCAGCCGGCGGCACGATACCGATGGTGCATGTTCCTTTCGGTATCGCGAATGTCCGCGCAGGATAAAACCTGCTGCGCGTCGCGCTTTGCGGCCTGCGATGCTCACCGTACTAGCGTACGGCTGCGCTTCTTGACCACAAATCACTGCCGCTCGCGACGGTTTTCTCAAGCGCGGCGATGAGGGCGATGGTCTATAATCGTGCCTGCTGGCGCCTTCATGAAGGGCGCCGCACGCAATACAGCCTTTCCTGTCAACTGCCTCTGTCACCAGTGTCATCGCCTGCATGTCCTTAGACTTAACAAAAGCCCTTCCCAAGCCCGGCAACCGCTACGCGCTGCCCGCCCTGTATGGTTCATCCGACGCCTATGCCCTGGCGCTGGCCGCTTTGGCCTTGAAAGCGCGGGGCCAGATGCTGGCCGTGGTGGTGGCGCAGGCCAGCGACGGCCAGCGCCTGCTCGATGAAATCCCGTGGTTTGGCGGCAAGGAACTGCGCTGCCATCTGCTGCCGGACTGGGAAACCCTGCCCTACGACGCCTTTTCGCCGCACCAGGACCTGGTCTCCGAGCGCCTGGCCACCTTGCATGAAATCCAGACGCGCCAGTGCGACGTGCTGATCGTGCCGGCCACCACGGCGCTGGTGCGCCTGGCGCCGCCGTCGTTCCTCGCCGCCTACACCTTCTTCTTCAAGAAGGGCGAAAAGCTCGACGAAGCGCGCTTGAAGTCGCAGCTGACCCTGGCCGGCTACAGCCATGTCTCGCAAGTGATGTCGCCCGGCGAATACTCGGTGCGCGGCGGCCTGCTCGACCTGTTCCCCATGGGTTCGGCCCTGCCCTACCGCCTGGACCTGTTCGGCGACACCATCGAGACCATCCGCACGTTTGACGCCGATACCCAGCGCTCGCTGTATCCGGTGCACGAAGTGCGGCTGCTGCCGGGCCGCGAATTTCCCATGGACGAAGCGGCGCGCACCACCTTCCGCAACCGCTGGCGCGAACAGTTCGAGGGCGACCCGTCGCGCTCGGTCGTCTACAAGGACATCAGCAGCGGCATCGCCTCGGCCGGTATCGAATACTATCTGCCCCTGTTCTTCGAGCAGACGGCCACCCTGTTCGACTACCTGCCGCCCGACGCCTCGCTGGCCCTGGTGGGCGAGATCGACGCTGCCATCGGGCGCTTCTGGACCGATACCCAGTCGCGCTACCGCTTTTTGAAGGCCGACCGCGAGCGGCCGATTCTGCCGCCCGAATCGCTGTTCCTGTCCGACGAGCAGTTCTTCGGCCTGGCCAAGCCGTATGCGCGCCTGGCGATTGCGAAATCGAACGACGCGCTGGCCTCCGAACTGTCGGCGCCCGTGCCGAACATCGCCGTCAACCGCCGTGCCGACGATCCGCTGGCCAACCTGCGCAGCTATCTGCTGCAATCGGGCCGCCGCGTGATGATCTGCGCCGAATCGAACGGCCGCCGCGAAACCTTGCAGCAGTACTTCACCGAATACGATCTGCACCTGACGCCGGTGGAAGGCAGCGACGGTTTTCTGCAGTCCGACGCCAAGCTGATGCTGGGCGTGGCGCCGCTGCATGCGGGCTTCGAGCTGTTCACGCCGGACGGCAATCTGGCCTTCATCACCGAGACCGAGCTGTATGCCGGTTCCGGCCGCAGGGTCGGCAGCAAGAAGCAGGAAGGCGTGACGCAGGTCGAATCGATGGTGCGCGACCTGTCCGAGCTGAAAATCGGCGATCCCGTGGTGCACATCAACCACGGTATCGGGCGCTACATGGGCCTGACCAGCATGGACCTGGGCGAAGGCGAGACGGAATTTTTGCACCTCGAATACGCCAAGGACACCAAGCTGTACGTGCCGGTGTCGCAGCTGCATGTGATCTCGCGCTACTCGGGCGCGTCGCCGGAAGACGCGCCGCTGCACTCGCTCGGCTCGGGCCAGTGGGAAAAGGCGAAAAAACGCGCGGCCGAACAGGTGCGCGACACGGCCGCCGAGCTGCTCAACCTGTATGCGCGCCGCGCGCTGCGCCAGGGCCACTCGTTCGAATTCTCGTCGCACGACTACCAGCGCTTCGCCGACAGCTTCGGCTTCGACGAGACGCCGGACCAGGCCGAGGCCATCCGCAACGTCATCAAGGACATGACCTCGGGCAAACCGATGGACCGCCTCGTGTGCGGCGACGTCGGCTTCGGCAAGACGGAAGTGGCGCTGCGCGCGGCGTTTATTGCCGTGATGGGCGGCAAGCAGGTAGCGATACTGGCGCCCACCACCCTGCTGGCCGAGCAGCATGCGCAAACCTTCGCCGACCGCTTCGCCGACTGGCCCGTGCGCATCGCGGAATTGTCGCGCTTCCGCAGCGGCAAGGAGATCACGCAGGCGTTCAAGGGCATGGCCGACGGCACCATCGACATCGTCATCGGCACGCATAAACTGCTGTCGGACGACGTGAAATTCACGCGTCTGGGCCTGGTCATCATCGACGAGGAACACAGGTTCGGCGTGCGCCAGAAGGAAGCGCTGAAAGCCTTGCGCGCGGAAGTGGACGTGCTGACCCTGACGGCCACGCCGATCCCGCGCACCCTGGGCATGGCGCTGGAAGGCTTGCGCGACTTTTCCATCATCGCCACGGCGCCGCAAAAGCGCCTGGCCATCAAGACGTTCGTGCGCAGCGAAGGCGAAGCGATCATCCGCGAAGCCTGTCTGCGCGAACTCAAACGCGGTGGCCAGATCTACTTCCTGCACAACGAGGTGGAAACCATCCAGAACCGCCTGGCCATGCTGACGGAACTGCTGCCCGAGGCGCGCATCGCCGTGGCGCACGGCCAGATGCATGAGCGCGACCTGGAAAAGGTCATGCGCGACTTCGTCGCCCAGCGTTTCAATATTTTGCTGTGCACGACCATCATCGAAACGGGTATCGACGTGCCGACGGCGAACACCATCATCATGCACCGCGCCGACAAGTTCGGCCTGGCGCAGCTGCACCAGCTGCGCGGCCGCGTGGGCCGTTCGCATCACCAGGCCTACGCCTATCTGCTGGTGCACGACGTGCAGGGCCTGACAAAACTGGCGCAACGCCGCCTGGACGCCATCCAGCAGATGGAAGAACTGGGCAGCGGCTTTTACCTGGCCATGCACGACCTGGAAATCCGCGGCGCCGGCGAGGTGCTGGGCGAGAGCCAGTCGGGCGAGATGACGGAAATCGGCTTCCAGCTGTATTCGGACATGCTGCACGAAGCCGTGCGCTCGCTGAAGGCCGGCAAGGAGCCGGACCTGGCAGCGCCGCTGGCCTCGACGACGGAAATCAACCTGCACGTGCCGGCCCTGCTGCCAGCCGATTTTTGCGGCGACGTGCACGAGCGCCTGTCGATCTACAAGCGCCTGGCCAACTGCGCCACGCCAGAGAAGATCGACGATATCCAGGAAGAGCTGATCGACCGCTTCGGCAAGTTGCCCGGCCCCGTGAAAGCGCTGATCGAGACGCACCGCCTGCGCATCGCGGCGAAAACCGTGGGCATCGTCAAGATCGACGTGCATGGCGAAGCGGCCACCCTGCAATTCATGGCCAAGCCCCCCATCGACCCGATGCGCATCATCGAGCTGATCCAGAAGAACCGCCATATCAAACTGCATGGCCAGGACAAGCTGAAAATCACGGCCGCCATGCCGGACCTGGCCGCGCGCGTGACGCAGATCAAGACCACCATCAAGCAATTGACGGTGTAGACCATTTCGACCATTTATGCAGGATAGCCCCATGACCAACACGACTTCCATCACCATGAACCTGATCCTGCAGGGCCTGGACGGCGATAGCGCCCGCCTCGAGCGCATCGCCGCGCTGGCCGCGCCCACGTCCGTCACGCGCCTGGGGCCGAACGCCGTGCGCTGCGAGCAGATCGCCTATTCGCCCGCGCTGCGCCCCACCATCGAAGTGGCGGCACAGGCGGCGCAGCTGGACGCCACCTACATGATGGGCCAGCGCGAACTGAGTGAATTCAAGCTCGTGGCGATGGACATGGATTCGACCCTGATCACCATCGAGTGCATCGATGAAATCGCCGACATGCAGGGTCTCAAGCCGCAAGTGGCGGCCATCACGGAAGCGGCCATGCGCGGCGAGCTCGATTTCGCGGCCAGCCTGAAGCAGCGCGTGGCCCTGCTCGAAGGCCTCGATGCATCGGCCCTGCAGCGCGTCTACGACGAGCGTTTAAAACTATCGCCGGGCGCCGAAACCATGCTGGCGTCCGTGCAAAAGGCCGGCTTGAAAACCCTGCTGGTGTCCGGTGGCTTTACCTTCTTCACCGAGCGCCTGAAGCAACGCCTGGGCCTCGACTACACGCACGCAAATGAACTGGAAATCGTCGACGGCAAGCTGACGGGCCGGGTTTTGGGCGGCATCGTCGACGCCGAGGAAAAGCAGCGCACGGTGGAAAGAGTATGCGCGGAGCTGGGCATTACGCCGTCGCAAGCCATCGTCATGGGCGACGGCGCCAACGACTTGAAAATGATGGGCATCGCCGGCCTGTCCGTGGCCTTCCGCGCCAAGCCCGTGGTGCGCTCGCAAGCCGATGTGGCGCTGAACTTCGTGGGTCTCGATGGCTTGCTCAACGTATTGACCTGAGTTGGCGCCTGGCGGCGCGCGCACGATGGCATATTTTTGCTATATTGCAAACTTGTGACTACCAAGCTTGCCCATCGTGAAAGAACACCGCATGCCGCCATCGCTGCCAGAAGAGATACAACGCCACCTGGACTTGTTCGTCGCCGCCGCGCAAAGCGCCTTTGGTGACGACCTTGCCGCCGCCGTGCTGTTTGGCTCGGCCGCCGATGGCCAGGTGCGCGCCACCTCCGACGTCAACCTGCTGTTGCTGCTCAAGCGCTTTACGCCGGCATCGGCCGATGCGCTGCGCGGGCCATTGCGCATGGCGCACGCCGCCATCGATTTGCAGGTGATGTTCCTGCAAGAAAACGAATTGACGCAGGCCGCCGACGCCTTCGCCGTCAAGTTCGCCGACATCATTGCGCGCCACAAGGTGCTGTATGGCGTTGCCCCTTTCGCCAGCCTGCACACCAGCCGCGACGCCGTGCTGCGCCGGCTACGGCAAGTGCTGCTGAACCAGCAGGTGCGCATGCGCGAACGGTATATGCTCCTCAGTCTGAACGAAGAACAGCTGGCCGGCGCCATCGCCGACGCGGCCGGCCCACTGCGTTCCGCCGCAGCGTCGCTGGCGCAGCTGGAGGGCAAGTCCGCGCGGTCCGGCAAGCAGGCGCTCGAAGCGTTTGTCGACCAGCTGGGCGACCCGGCCCTGCACGCTGCCTTGCAAACCATGTCGGCAGCGCGCGAAACGGCGCGCCTGGCGCCGGGGCAAGCCCTGCCCGCCTTCACCAGCCTGATGACCATTACCGAACGCTTGCGCGAACACGCGGAGACCATGCGGTGAACGGCGTCAATCCGTTCGACTGGAGCGGGCCCTGGTTCCTGCTGGCCTACCTGATCTTCGGCCTGCTCGTGTACTACCTCGCGCGCGAGTTGCTGATACGCCAGGAATTGCGCAATCCGCATGCCCAGCTGTCGCTCGCCGATGACCCGTACCGCATCGCCTTCCTGCGCGGCGGCGCGCTCGAAGCCGTGAAGATCGCCGCCATCGTGCTGGTCGACCGCGGCTTGCTGCGCGCCGAGGGCCCGCTGCTGGAAACGGCCAGCGCCGACAGTCTGCGCTTCGCCAGCCATGACATCGAACGCGACGTGCTGCGGCTGTACCTGGGCCGCCAGGGCCACAGCAAGGAACTGGCCGCGCAGGCGGACATGCTGCCAGCGTGCCGCGCCTACCAGGACAGCTTGACGCAGCAGGAATTGCTGGTCGGCCCGCCGCTGCTGCGCCGGCGCGCACGCATCACCTGGCCCGCGCACTATTTGCTGCTGACGGTGGCTGCCGTCAAGGCCGTCATCGCCATCAGCCGCCAGCACTACAACCTGCTGTTCCTGGCGCTGCTGCTGGCGATCTTCCTGCTCATGCTGCGCGGCTTGCGCACCCAGGCGACCAGCTGGAGCGCGCAGCGGCTGCTGACCGACTTGCGCATGCTGTTTGGCCGGCTGAACCAGCGCGCATCGCGCCTGCACGCAGGCAGCAGCAGCGCCGACATGGCCCTGCTGGCCGCCATCTTCGGCCTCGGCGCCCTGCCCTTGTCCGTGTACGCGTATGTCGCCGAGCTGTACCCGGTGCCCCGGCAAGGCACGGGTAGCGACTCCTCGTCCGGCAGCACGGGCGACTCGTCATCGGGCGGCGGTGATGGCGGCGGCGATGGCGGCGGCAGCGGCTGTGGCGGTTGCGGTGGTGGTGGCGGCTGTGGCAGTTAGCCAGGAAACCGCGCGCGACCGCGTCGGCCTGGGCTGGCGCGGCGAACTGGCTGCCGGCATCCTGTCCAACCTGGCGCACATCGATGTGCTGGAAGTGATCGCCGACGACTATTACCGCGCCTCGCGCGCCGGCATCGCCGCCCTGTGCAGCCTGGCGCGCCAGGTGCCGGTGAGCCTGCACGGCGTGGGCATGGGGCTGGCCTCGACGATTCCCGCCGACCCGCGCCGCCTGCATGCGATGGCGCGCCTGATGAAAACGGTACAGGCGGAGTCCTGGTCTGAGCACCTGAGTTTCGTGCGCGCCGGCGGCGTGGAAATCGGCCACCTGGCGGCGCCGCCGCGCACGCCGCTCAGCGCCGCCGGCGCGATCGCCAATATCGCTCTGGCCACGCGCATCGTCGGCAGCGCGCCGCTGATGGAAAACATCGCCACCTTGATAGACCCGCCGGCCAGCACCTTGGACGAAGCCGAGTGGCTGGCGCAGATTATCCACGGCGCGCACGTGCCGCTGCTGCTGGACCTGCACAACCTGTATGCGAATGCCGTCAATGCTGGCGAGTCGCCGCAGGAATTGCTGCTGCGCCTGCCCCTGGACCGGGTCGGCGCCGTGCACCTGAGTGGCGGCCACTGGATAGCCGCGCCGGGCGGCGGCCAGCGCTTGCTGGACGACCATTTGCACGATGTGCCGCCCGAAGTCTTCGCTTTATTGACCCAGCTGGCGCGCCTGGCGCCGCAACCGCTGACGGTGATCGTCGAACGCGACGGCAATTACCCGTCGTTCGAGCATGTGCTGGGCCAGCTGGAGCTGGCGCGCGCGGCCTTGCGCGCGGGGCGGAGCGCATGAGCTCTCCCGCACTCGAGACCTACCTGGCCAGGCTGTACACGGACGACGCCCTGCGTGCCGCCTTCCTGCTCGAACCCCGGGTGCAAGCCTTGCAGCATGGCTTGTCGCAGCAGGAAGCCGAGGCGATGGCGGCGATGGACCGCGTCGGCCTGCAGATGGCGGCGGCCAGCTATCGCGCCAAGCGGGCCGGGCGCGCCGGACATGGCAGCCAGCCCAAGCCGGCGCAGCGCTGGTGGCGCCGGCTGCTGGCTGCCTGGACCTGACAAGCTACAACTGCCACAGCCGCAACGGCAGCAAGCCCCACCAGGCCAGCACCAGCAGCAGTTGCAGCGCCGCCAGCAAGGCCACCCAATCCCATTTCGCCCACGAGCCCGATTCGGCAGCCGTGCCACGGCTGCGCCAGCAGCGCGCCAGGCCGAACGCCATGCTCAGCGGCAACGCGCCCGTGACCAGCGCCAGCAGCACGCTGGCGATGGTGACGTCGCCCAGGCGCAGGTAGGACTGGAAATAGAAAAACGGCAGCGGCAAGAGCAGCGCCAGCAGCGACAGCAGGGGCGCGAACAGATGGTCGCCCCGCCCCAGGCGGCGCAGCGCGGCGCGCCAGACACCCACCACCAGCACATACAGCAAGCCCGCCGCGCCCAGGGCCAGGCTACCCCACAAGACCAGCATGCGCAGCATCGACACCCTCTCATAGCTGCGCAAGCCATCGCTGAGCACATGCTTGCCGTCCTCCTGCATCAGCACGTGCGATGGCGTGCTGCGGTCGCTGGCACGGAACAGCAAGCCGCCCACCGGTTCCAGTTCCTTCGGCTCGCCTTGGAACGGGATCAGGAACAGCGACTCGCCATCCCATTTCAGGCGCGCAAAGCCGAAGACGGCATCGACCCAGGCCATGCTGGCCATGGGGCTGGGTGACGGCACGTACACGCCCTGCCAGTTTTCCACCGTGGGCGCGGGCATGCCCTGCGGCGCTGGCGCGCGCAGCGGCAGCTCCAGGTCGCGCAGCAGCAGGCGGTTGAAGCGTTCATAGTCGGCTGCTTCCGCATCCGTATTGAAGGCCGCGAAGAAGGCGCTTTTCTGTTCAGGATAAAGGCACAGCATGGCGCGAAAACCCACGGCCGTGCCGGGGTGGCAGGCGCCCACCACATTGTGGCGGTCGCGCACGGCCAGGGCCAGGCCGTGCCCCGTTGCCAGGCCCGCCTGCGCCGCATCCGTGCCGGCCGGTGCGGACAAGGCGCCCATCAGCGCCGGGGCGATGAAGCGCTTGTCCTGCAGTTTGCCGTCGCCCATCAGAAATTGCGCCAGCTTGCCCATGTCGGCCGCCGTGGTGGTAAATTGCGCGGCCGGACGCAAATACTGCGGCACGGCCGCTTGCGCCACGCCATGCTCGAAGTGGCCCATGGCCAGGCGCGGATCGGCCTGCGCGCCCGCCTGCGTGACGAAAGTAAACGTGCTGTCCGCCATGCCCAGCGGCTGCAGCAGTTGCGCATCGAGATAGCGCTCATACGGCTGGCCCGTGACCTTCTCGATCACCATGCCCAGCAAGCCATAGCCCATGTTCGAATATGCATAGCGGCTGCCGGGCCGGGCGCGCACGCGCAGCAGGCTGCGCCCGCCGTCAAAAGCGGCGGCCAGCGGTGTCTGCGGCGCCGGATTCAGGCTGAACGCCTGCCAGAAACGCACGTTATCGAGGCCGGACGTATGCGCCAGCAGGTGGCGGATGCGCACGGGGTCGCTGGCTTGCCACGGGTTTTTCAGCGCCAGTTCCGGCAGCACCTGCTGCAAGGGCGTGTCGAGCGTGAGCCGGTCTTCGCTGACCAGGCGCAAGACGCCCAGCGCCAGCGCCACCTTGCCCACGGAGCCCACTTGCACGCGCGTGTCGGCCTGCATGGGCAGGTGCTTGGCGCCATCGCGCTGGCCCGACGCGCCGACTTTGACTGTGCCATCGGGCAAGACTTCGCTCCAGACGGCGCCCGCCAGGCCCTCTTCCTTCAAGCCAGCGGCAAACTCCGCCTCCAGGGTGGGGCCGGCGGCATGGGCCGCCGTGGCACACAGCAACAAGGCCGGCACGGCGCGCCGCAGCCATGACCTGGCGCGCGCGGCCAAGGTGGGATGTGAATCTGCTTTCAACAATGTATTCCGCCTTTTTCCATGGATTGCGCTCCCGTTCAACAGAGCTTGTTACAATAAAAACCTGAACAAACAATCAAGCAGGAGCCTGCATGTCACAAGATATTATTTTAGATACCCCACTCCGGCAGACCAAGAACCTGGCCTGGTGGTTGTACCTGATACATGGCGCCAGCTTTGTGTTTTCGCTGGGCGCGTTTTCCTTCATTCCGCTCATCATCAATTATGTGAAGCGCGACGAGGCGGCCGGGACCTTCGTGTACAGCCATCACAGCTGGATGATCCGTTCCTTCTGGTGGTATGTGGCCTGGATCGTCGTCGGCGCCGTGCTGTGGATTACCATCATCGGCATTCCGCTGGCGTTCGTCGTGTGGGGCGTGGCCTGGCTGTGGAAAGCCTACCGCTTGCTGCGCGGCTTCCTCGACCTGAACAACAACAGTCCCGTACCGATGTAAACAGCATGCGCGGCAGGCTCCCGACTGCCGCCGCTACATCGCCGCGAACGCCCGCTCGATATCGGCGATCAAGTCCTGCGGGTCTTCCAGCCCCACGTTCAGGCGCACCAGCTGGCCCGGCAATGGCCAGCCCTTGCGCATGGCGGCGATGCGGTACGGCATCACCAGGCTGTTCGCGCCACCCCAGCTGTAGCCTATCTTGAACAATTGCAAGGCATCGACGAAACGGTCCGTTTGCGCCTCCGTGTAGCGGGCATCGAACAGCACGGAAAACAGGCCGCCCGCGCCCGTGAAATCGCGCTGCCAGATGGCGTGACCGGGACAATCGGCGAAGGCCGGATGCAGCACGGTGGCGATCTCGGCCCTATCCTTGAGCCAGGCGGCCACCGTGCGTGCGCCCGCATCGTGGGCGTCGAAGCGCAGCTTCATGGTGGGCAAGCCGCGCAGCACCAGGTAGGCGTCATCGGCGCCCACGCCCATGCCAAGGCGCATATGTGCCAGCGCCAGGCGCTCATGCAGCGCCCTGTCCCGCGTGATCAGGGCGCCCATCAGCACGTCCGAGCCGCCCGACTGGTATTTCGTCAGCGCCTGCATGATGATGTCCACGCCCAGCTCAAAGCCGCGCAGGGCCAGGCCAGCCGACCAGGTATTATCCAGAGCCACCAGCACACCGCGCGCGTGAGCGGCCGCGCAGATGGCGGGCAAGTCCGGCACTTCCATCGTCACGGAACCGGGTGCTTCCGCCCAGATGAGTTTGGTATTTTCCTGGATCAAGGCGGCGATGCCGGCGCCGATCAGCGGGTCGTAATAGCGGGCCGTGATGCCGAAATCCTGCGCCAGCCAGCGTCCCAGTTCGCGGTTCGGGTTGTAGATGTTTTCCGGCAATAAAACGTCATCGCCTGTTTTGAGCAGCGCAAAGTCCGCCATGGCGATGGCCGCCAGGCCCGATGGCGCCAGCAGGCAGTACTTGCCCCCTTCGATCTCGGCCAGCCGCGCTTCCAGCGTGAACGTGGTGGGCGTGCCGTGCAAGCCGTAGGTGTAGGCGTTCTTCTCTTTCCAGTCGCCCGAACGCATGGCCGCCACGTCCTTGAACAGCACGGTCGATGCGTGATGGATGGCATTGGGAAACGCGGCAAAGCCTTGCGGCGCCTGGTAATCGCTGTGGATCAGCGCCGTCTGGGGGGATTTGATAGTGGTCATGGCGTCGGCAAATAAAAAAAGGCGGTCAGCAATTGCTGGTCCGCCTTGATTGTAAGGGCTTATGCCCTTGCCTGCCGTACGTATGACAGAGTGTTACACCTGCTTACTCGGCGGCGCCCCACAAGTCATGCGCATCGGCCGAGGTGATGGTGACATCAACGAACTGGCCGACGGCCAGCTTGCGGTGCGGCTCGAACGGCGGCTTGACGTACACGACGCCATCGATTTCCGGCGCGTCGGCGGACGAGCGGCCCACGCCGCCGGAGCGGGTGACTTCATCGATCAGCACGCGCACGGTCTTGCCGACCTTGGCTTGCAGGCGTTTCTTGGAAATTTCTTCCTGCAGCAGCATCACGCGGCCACGGCGCTCTTCGCGCAGCTCTTCCGGCACGGGATTTTCAATCGCATTGGCCGTCGCGCCTTCGACGGGCGAATAAGCGAAGCAGCCCAGACGGTCGATCTGCGCTTCCTTGAGGAAATCCAGCAAGTACTCGAATTCTTCTTCCGTTTCGCCAGGGAAACCGGCGATGAAGGTCGAGCGTATCGTCAGGTCCGGGTTGATGGCGCGCCAGGCCTGGATGCGGTCGAGGTTTTTCTCGCCGCTGGCCGGGCGCTTCATGCGTTTGAGCACGTCCGGGTGCGCGTGCTGCATCGGAATATCGAGGTAAGGCAGGATGTGGCCGCCGCTCATC
The DNA here is from genome assembly GCF_003096775.1 of Janthinobacterium sp. 78. NCBI lineage: Bacteria > Pseudomonadati > Pseudomonadota > Betaproteobacteria > Burkholderiales > Oxalobacteraceae > Janthinobacterium > Janthinobacterium sp. 78. Next base: position 4,090,564 of record NZ_QENT01000001.1, read on the forward strand.
ATCGGGATGATCTGGTCCACGTGCGGGTACGGGTACACATAGTGCAAGCGCACCCAGGCGCCGTAGGTCTTGGCCAGTTCGCCCAGCGCTTCCGTCAGCTGCGTCATGTGCGTTTTCACGGGACGGCCATTCCAGAAGCCGGAACGGAATTTCACGTCCACGCCATACGCCGAGGTATCTTGCGAAATGACCAGCAATTCCTTGACGCCGGCCTTGAACAGGTTTTCCGCTTCGATCATCAGTTCGCCGATCGGACGCGAGACCAGGTCGCCGCGCATCGATGGGATGATGCAGAAACTGCAACGGTGGTTACAGCCTTCGGAAATTTTCAGGTAGGCATAGTGCTTCGGCGTCAGCTTGATGCCTTGCGGCGGCACCAGGTCGAGAAAGGGCGCGTGCGGCTTCGGCAAGTGAAAATGGACGGAATCCATCACTTCGGACAGCGCGTGCGGACCGGTAACGGCCAGCACTTTCGGGTGCACCTTCATGATGATGTCGTCGCCGGCAGCATCTTTCTTGGCGCCCAGGCAGCCGGTCACGATGACTTTACCGTTTTCAGCCAGCGCTTCGCCGATGGCGTCCAGCGACTCTTGCACGGCAGCATCGATAAAACCGCAGGTATTGACGATCACCAGATCGGCGCCAGCGTAGGATTTCGCCGTTTCGTAGCCTTCGGCGCGCAGTTGGGTCAGGATTTGTTCGGAGTCGACCAGCGCTTTCGGGCAGCCGAGCGAGACAAAGCCCACTTTCGGCGCCGCACCTGGCATGGCCAGCATGGCCTCTGGCTTGGCGGAAGGAACGGGAATACGGTGAATTTCAGACATAGTTGGCAGCTAGTAAAATGGTGAGGCGAATCGGCTATTGTACCCCGAGCCGCCCCTTGCTGACAGAACTATGCTGATTTGATGACGCCGATACAACTCCCGGGCGATCGAATCGCCCGGTGAGTGTGTCGCATAGCTTACTTTTTGTCGGTCGGAGGAACCGGCGGAACAAACGGGAACGTGCCGAACAGATTCTTGCTCTGGCTCTGCATCTGTTCCTGCATCTGCACGAACAGGCTCTTGCTCTGGTCGATGTAGTTGTTCATCATGCCTTGCATCATCGGGCCCTGGACATTCATGAACTGGGTCCACATTTCCGGGCTGAATGGCTTGCCTTCGAAACTTCCGGCCGACGTGCCCGTGAATTTGTGCTGGATATCGGTGAACGCTTGCACGTTCTTTTCCAGGTAGGATCCCATCATGCCCTGCATGGCGTGGCCATAGTAGCGGATGATCTGCGACAACACGCTGCTCGAAAACATGGGCGCGCCGTTCGCTTCCTCTTCCAAAATGATTTGCAGCAAGATGCTGCGCGTCAAATCTTCGCTGGATTTGGCATCGACGACCGTAAACACCTCATTGTCCAACACCAACTGCTTGACGTCCGTCAAGGTGATGTAGGAACTGGTTTGCGTGTCGTACAGACGGCGGTTGGGATATTTTTTAATCAGGCGGTCTATACTTTTTTTTGCACTACTCATCACAAGTTCCACTTATTGCGCCGCAGCGCATACTGAGTTAATCCGAAAAAAAAGCGAACGTGGGTCCGCTTTCGCACCTGCCTACTTTTTCCATTATAGAGTGGAAAACGGCTCCATTACACATCAGGGTAGTAGATTCCCGCATTTATTGCAACGCAACTAAAAGTAGATTCCTGACAAGACCGATGATTACGCCGGCCTTGTCAGGCAAAAACGCTTTGTGACTTAATCTGCCCTGACTTTAACATACCGCCCCGGCGCCGGCTCGATTGCCGCGTGCCGCTTGTTGCCCGGCTTGCCGGGCGCCTTCACCTGCGTGCCGCCGTGTTCGGCCAGGAAGGCGGCCCATTCGGGCCACCAGCTGCCCGCGTGCTCGGTCGCGCCTACCATCCATTGCTCGGCAGTCAAGGCCTTGGCCTTCGCCGTGCGGGGCTGGTCATTACTCCAGTAACTGCGCTTTTTCTTCGAGGCAGGATTGATCACGCCGGCGATATGGCCCGAGGCACCGAGGATAAAGCGGTTGGCTTTCGGTTTTTTCGGATTCAGCAAGGCCGTGCTGGCGTAGGCCGCGCCCCAGGGCACGATATGGTCTTCGCGCGAGCCGTAGATGAAAGCGGGCGCGTCGATGCTGCTCAGGTCGACCTGTTCTCCGGCCACCGTCAGCTTGCCCGGCACTTTCAGGCTGTTTTCCAGGTAAGTGTTGCGCAGATACCAGCAGAACATGGGGCCCGGCAAGCCCGTGCCGTCGCCATTCCAGTACAGCAAGTCGAACGCGGGCGGTTCCTTGCCCTTCAGGTAATTCGACTGCACGTAGTTCCACACGAGATCGTTCGGCCGCAGGCTCGAAAACGTGCTGCCCAGGTCGCGGCCCGACATCAGGCCGCCCTTGGCCAGGCTCTGCTCGCGCAGCGCCACTTGCGGCTCGTCAATAAAGACGTCGAGCGCGCCCGTGTCGCAGAAATCGAGGAAGGTGGTCAGCAATGTCAGGCTGGCGGCCGGATTCTCGCCGCGCGCCTTGAGTACGGCCAGCGCCGTCGAGACGATGGTGCCGCCCACGCAAAAGCCGAACATATTGAGCTTGTCCTGGCCGGAAATGTCCTGCGCGACCTGAATGGCTTCGATCACGCCTTGCTCGACGTAATCGTCCCACGTCAGGTGCTGCATGCTCAGGTCCGGATTGCGCCAGGACATCAAAAACACGGTATTGCCCTGCTCTACCGCATAGCGCACGAGCGAGTTTTCCGGCTGCAAGTCAAGGATATAGAATTTATTGATGCATGGCGGCACCATCAACAGCGGCCGCTGGTGTACCGTGGCCGTCGTCGGCGTGTACTGGATCAGCTGGAACAGGGCATTTTCAAACACTACCGTGCCCGGCGTGGTGGCCACGTTGCGGCCCACTTCGAAGGCCGATTCGTCGGACTGCGAGATGCGACCCTTCTGCATGTCGGTCAGCATATTGCTCAAGCCCTTGGCCAGGCTTTCGCCCTTGGTCTCGATCAGGGTTTGCTGGGCGTCGGGGTTGGTGGCCAGAAAATTGGCGGGCGACATGGCGTCGACGATTTGCTGCACCGCAAACGCAATCTTTTGCTTCTGGTGCGGCGTCGCTTCCACAGCATCGGCCATGGCGCTGAGAAACTCCGCGTTCAGCAAATAGGCGGCCGCATTGAAGGCCGACAGGGGGCTGGCGTGCCAGGCGGGCGCGGCGAAGCGGCGGTCTTTCAGCTCCGGCGCCTTGCCGGCCATAAAGTCAGCCCACAAGCCCGTCAGCTTGGCCACATAGGCATTTTTCAGTTGCTCGATCGCTTCCGGCTTGATGCTGGCGCCCGCATCCTGCAAAATGCCGGCAATCGGATTACCCTGGGGCTGCGGTACCATGTTGAACCACGTCTTCCACTGCTCAGGATTGCTGATCTGCGCCATCCATTCCTTGGTCATCATTTGAGGATCGGGCATATTCATAGATGTAAAAGTCCATTAAGAAATTAAAACGTCGTCAAAAATAAATACTTTTGGATCAAAGCATGCAAACTCTTACTGACTGCCAATACCAATGATGCTCATGACCGCTGTTGCCTGGATCTATGTCGTCGGCCTCATGGCGCTGACGGAACCGTCCATCGTCGCCGGGGTAATGACCTTCGTGCTGTACTGCGTCATCCCGCTGTCCATCCTATTCTATCTGACGGGCTCGCGGCGACGCAAACGCAAGGCTGAGCGCGTCGCTGAACTGAAGGCGCGCGCGCTCGCCTCAGCAGACGATAAAACAAAAACGGCAGACACATAAGTGTCTGCCGTGCAGATTATTTGCGCCAGATCAAGCTGGCCTGTCTTCCCGTGACGCCATCGCGCCGGTACGAGTAAAACTGCGCCGCACCGCTGACGGTGCAATATTCCCCGCCGGCCACTTGCGCCACGCCATCACGCAGCAACATGGTGCGCGCCAGCGCATAGATATCGGCCAGGTACTTGCCTGGCTTGCCATCGATGGCGGCGAATGCATTCGACAACACTAGCCGCTCGGCAGCGTCGCGCGCGCCGTCGCGGAACGCTTGCAGCACGTCCTGCCCCACCTCGAATTGCTGTGGACCAATGGCTGGCCCCAGCCAGGCGAGGATCTCCGTCGCGCCCTGCGCCCGCATGGCTGCCACCGTGCGCTGCAAGACGCCATTGGCCAGGCCGCGCCAGCCCGCATGGGCCGCACCGACGACCAGGCCGTCCGTCGAGCAGAACAGCACGGGCAGGCAATCGGCCGTCATCACCACGCACACGGCGCCAGACTGCGTGGCGATGCTGGCGTCGGCATCGGGCACGCCACCGTGCAGGCTGGCCGCGTCCACCACGGCCACGCCATGCACCTGCGACAACCAGGCCGGTTCGGCAGGCAAGATGGCCGCCAGCCGCGCGCGGTTGGCCAGCACGTGCGCAGGATCGTCGCCCACGTGCGTGCCCAGGTTCAAGCCACCGCCGCCCTGCCCGTCACCATACGGCCCCTGGCTGACGCCGCCCGCGCGCACGCTCGCCAGCGCGCCCACGTTCGCGGGCAAGCCGGGCCAATCGGGCACAAGGCAAGGCAACGGCGACGTCATCAGACCTGTTCCGGCTCGGGAATGCCGGCGGTGGCGATCAGTTGCGCGAAATCATCGGCCAGCGGCACGATCCATTCACACGCTTCCAGGGTACCCGGATGCACGAGACCCAGGCGGCGCGCCTGCAGCGCCTGGCGCGAGAAGACCGACACCAGGTGCTGCTTGCCATACACGGAGTCACCGACCAGCGCGAAGCCCAGGTGCTGCATGTGCACGCGAATCTGGTGCGTGCGGCCTGTTTCCAGACGGCATTGCATCAGGCTCACGGGACGGCGGTCGAGTTCGCCGCTGCCGATCAATTCATAGTGCGTGATGGCCGGCTTGGCGGTAAAGTTTTCCGAGACAGCCATCTTGACGCGGTCGCGCGGGTGGCGCGCGATGGACGCATCGATAGTGCCCGCCTGTTTCGGCGTGCCCCATACGAGCGCAAAGTATTCACGCTTGACGGTACGCGCCTGCAACTGACGCACCAGGTCCGTTTGCGAGGCGAGGGTCTTGCCGACGACCATCAAGCCGCTGGTATCCTTGTCCAGGCGGTGCACGATGCCGGCGCGCGGCACGCCCGCCAGTTGCGGGCAGTGATGCAGCAAGCCGTTGAGCAAGGTACCCGACCAGTTGCCGGGACCCGGATGCACGACCAGTCCGGCCGGTTTGTTGATCACGATGATATGCTCATCTTCGTGCACGATGTTCAATTCCATCGCTTCCGGCTTAAAAGCCTCGTCTTCCGGCGCGCTTTGCGGCAGAATGACGATCTTCTCGTCGCCATAGGCGGTCATGTTGCGTTTGGCAACTTTTCCATCGACGGTCACGAAACCGGCTTCCAGCCACAGTTGCAAGCGGCTGCGCGAGTATTGCGGCACCAGCTGGGCGATGACTTTATCGAGGCGGTGGCCGCAGGCGTCCGGCGTCAGTTCCAATGTAATCGGGACCATGATCTCGAAGGCGTCGTCGGCGGCAAAATCGCCGTCAAACGCATCTTCGGCGCCATGGTCAGAAAGGGAGTCAAACGCGGAGTCAGCCAAATTAGGCTTCGGAGTTAATATCACAGCATTCCCATCGGCTATAATCAGCCTATTGTAAAATCTTGGTTAAAACCTTCTTGCAAAACGTCATGCAAAAAAAATTATCGTTGGTAGTCGCTTCAGTCGTTCTGCTCGGCATGTCCGCTTGCAGCTTGTTGCCTGAAAAAGTGGATGAGACCAAAAACTGGTCCGTTACGAAATTATACTCGGAGGCGCGTGAAGAAATGGCCGGGCAGCACTATGAAGCTGCAATCGGCCTGTTCCAGAAGCTGGAGGCTAACTATCCTTTCGGCAACTATGCCCTGCAAGCGCAGATGGAGATCGCTTACGCGTATTATAAGGCGGGAGACCAGGCGCAGGCACTGGCTGCCGTCGAACGCTTCATCAAGTTGCATCCGAACCACGCCAATGTAGACTATATGTACTACTTGCGCGGCCTGATCAGCTTCAACGACCAGATCAGCTTCCTGAACTTCCTGTACGAGCAAGACCCGACCGAGCGCGACCCGAAAGCCACGCGCGAAGCGTTTGCGGCCTTCAAGCAACTAGTCGACAAGTTTCCAAATAGTAAATATGCGCCCGATTCGCTGGCCCGCATGAACTATTTGATCGATGCCATGGCGAAATACGAAGTGCACGTGGCGCGGTATTACTACCGCCGCGGCGCCTACCTGGCCGCCGCCAACCGCGCACAAACGACGGTCAGCGACTTTGCCGCTTCGCCCGCCATCGAAGAAGCGCTGTTCATCATGTACCGCTCGTATGACAAGCTGGGCTTGACCGACCTGCGCGACGACACCTTGCGCGTGCTGACCAAGAACTACCCGAACACGGCATTCCTCAGCCCGGAAGGGGTGAACAAGGAACGCAAGTGGTGGAAATTCTGGCAGTAAAATAAGAAAAAACCGGGCTAGCCCGGTTTTTTTCTTGCTTCAACCCCAAAAGCAAGAACCGGGGTCGTTCGCTGCGCGATCGGAATGCGTCCCATTGGGACGCATTCCCCCGTCGGGTACGACCCCAGCTTTTGCAGCTGGGGGGCGTTACTGATTCATTCGCGCCTATTCGCCCACTTTACGCCGAAACACCCAGCTCTTGTCATTCGACGCTTCCGGCACGAAACCGTAGCCATCGACGTCAAACTGCTTGAGCTGTTCGGGATCGCGGATCGCGTTGACGGCCGCGTAGCGGGCCAGCATGCCGCGCGCGCGCTTGGCGTAGAACGAGATGATTTTATACTTGCCGTTCTTCCAGTCCTCGAACACGGGCGCGATGACGGGCACGTCCAGCTGGCGCGGCTTGACGGATTTGAAATATTCTTCGGACGCAAGATTAACCAGCACTTTCGCGCCCTGCTCTTGGGCCGTGCGGTTCAGGCGATTGGTGATGGTATCGCCCCAGAACGCATACAAATCCTTGCCGCGCGTGGTCGACAAACGCGTGCCCATTTCCAGGCGGTGCGGGTGGATCAGGTCCAGCGGGCGCAGCAAGCCGTACAGCCCGGATAAAATGCGCACGCGCGACTGGGCGTAGTCGAGCTGCTCGGGCTGCAGGCTGCGCGCGCCGAAGCCCGTGTACACGTCGCCATTGAAGGCCATGATGGCCTGGTGCGCATCGGTCAACTGCGGGGTCCAGGACGCATAGCGGGCCACGTTGAGGGCCGACAAGGCGTCGGAGATACCCATCAGGCTGCCCACTTCGCTAGGGGAAAACTGGCGCATGCGCTCGATCAGCTGCGCGGAATGGTCGAGAAAATCGGGGGTGCTGTGCAACGTGGTCGTTGGCGGCGTCTCCAGGTCGAGACTCTTGGCGGGCGAAAGCACGATCAACATAAATTATCACTACAGAATAGAATTGCCGACATGATACCTGCTCCACAAAAACTCGTCCTCGACACCAACGTCTGCCTCGACCTGTTCGTCTTCAACGACCCGCGCTGGGCGGGCCTGCTGGCGGCCATGGAAAGCGGCGCCGTGCACGCCATCACGCGCGAAGATTGCCGCGCGGAATATCTGGTCGTGTTGCATTACAAACATCTGCCGCTCGATGAAGCCAGCCGCGCCGTCGCCGCCGCCCGTTTCGACGCCCACATCAGCGTCGTGGCGCCACCCGTGTCCGGCGTGCGCCTGCCCGTATGCACGGACAAGGATGACCAGAAATTCCTCGAACTGGCGCGCGACGCCAACGCCGACATCCTCATCACCAAGGACAAGGCGCTGCTGAAACTGGCCCGCAAGACGGCCAAGGCCGGCATGTTCAAGATCATGCTGCCGGAAGGCTGGGCCTTGCCAGGCTGAGCCGCCAAAGCCCCACACGCGACGGGGCGCGCTGCGCTAGAATGGGACACGATTCCACTTTACGCACCGCGACCCTACCGTTCATGAACAGCCCGTCCCTGCCCTACACGACTCCCACCCTGACCTCGCGCCTGCCTCTCGTGGGCACCACCGTGTTTACCCGCATGTCCAGCCTGGCGGCCCAGCACGGCGCCGTCAACCTGGGCCAGGGCTTTCCCGACTTCGATTGCGACCCGGCCCTGGTCGATCTCGTCAGCGACGCCATGCGCGCCGGCCACAACCAGTACCCGCAGATGACGGGCGCCGCCCCCTTGCGCGAGGCCATCGCCGCGAAGATCGCCGGCCTGTACGGCCACGGCTACGATGCCGGCACGGAAATCACCGTCACGGCCGGCGCCACGCAGGCCCTTACCACGGCCATTTTGTGCTGCGTGCATCCGGGCGACGAAGTCATCGTCATCGAACCGGCCTACGACAGCTATCTGCCGGCCATCGCGCTGGCCGGCGGCGTGCCCGTGCTGGTGGCCATGCAGGTAACAGAGTCCGGCTACAGCGTGCCGTGGGACACGCTGGCCGCCGCCGTCAGCTCCAAAACGCGCCTGATCATCATCAATACGCCGCACAATCCGACGGGCACCATTTTGCGCCCTGCCGACGTGGCCGCGCTGGCCGACATCGTGCGCGGCACGCAAATTCTGATTTTGTCCGACGAAGTCTACGAACACATGGTCTACGACGGCGTGCCGCACGCCTCCCTGAGCCGCAACGCGGAACTGGCGGCGCGCAGCTTCATCGTTTCCAGCTTCGGCAAGACGTATCACGTGACGGGGTGGAAGGTGGGCTATGTGGCCGCCCCGGCTGCCCTGACGGCGGAATTTCGCAAGGTACACCAGTACAACGTATTTACCGTCAACACGCCGATGCAGCACGGCATTGCCAGCTACATGGCCAAGCCGCAGCCCTACCTGGACTTGCCCGCGTTTTACCAGCGCAAGCGCGACCTGTTCCGCGACGGCCTGGCGGGCAGCCGCTTTACCCTGCTGCCGGCCGACGGCACGTATTTCCAGTGCGTGCGCTACGATGCCATTTCGCAAGAGACCGAAGCGCAGTTCGCCGAATGGCTGACGGCCGAGATCAAGGTGGCTGCCATTCCCGTCTCCGCGTTTTATGCGCAGGGCAAGGAGTCGGGCATCGTGCGTTTCTGCTTTGCCAAACAGGATGACACCTTGCGCCTGGCGCTGGAGCGCCTGCGCAGCATATAACCGAGCATGGCTCCGCTTCGGCGGAGCAAAGGATGACAGCATGGTACAGCGTCGCATCGGCCCGGCCGACCTGGTTCCCGGCGAACCCCTGCCCTGGGATCTGTTTCTGGCTGACCATACTGCCGGCCCGCAACTGCGCAAGGGGCAGATCATCACGGACGGCGCGCAGCTGGGGCGCTTGCTGCAGCTGGGTCTATACGCGGGCACGCCGGAGCAGCCGTCCGTCTTGCGCTTGCTCAATGAAGCGGCGCAGCGCCTGGAACGCCTGCTGCTCGACTTGCGCAGCGAAAGCAATGCCGAGCGCGACGTGCGCGACATCGCGCGAGACCTGCTGCGCGCGCTCGAACATGATGCCGATATCGCCCTGGCCAGCATCCTGCTCAACCAGATCGCCGGTAGCTACGCCGTGCGCCACTGCATCGAAACGGCGCTGCTGGCCATGCTGGTGGGGCGCAGCATGCACAAGTCCCACGATGAACTAATACTGATCGGCGCCGCCGCGCTGACGATGAACGTGGGCATGCTGCGCCACCACGACAGCTTCCAGGACCGGCGCGGCCCCCTGAATGACGAAGAAATGCGCATCGTGCGTCTGCACCCGCAGGAAAGCACGGAATTGCTGCGCTGCGCCGGCGTCGACGACGAGGAATGGCTCAGTTGCGTGCTCTTGCACCATGAAAACGACGACGGTAGCGGCTACCCGCAGGGGCGCACGGCCGATGAAATCCTGCAAAATGCCAAGCTGATCGGCCTGGCCGACCGCTACTGCGCGCGCGTCTCGGCGCGCAACTACCGCCGTTCCATCGTGCCCGACCAGGCGCTGCAGCACATCTTCCTCGAGCAGGGCGTGGCCATCGACCCGCTGCTGGGAGAACAGTTCGTCAAGCTGCTGGGCAAATATCCACCCGGCACCCTGGTGCGCCTGCGCAGCGGCGAACTGGGCGTGGTGACGCAGCGGGGCGCCGCCCACGTGCATCCGCTCAGCGACCCGCTGGGCGCGCCGCTGGCCGCCGCCCAGCTATCGCAGATGACGCCGCGCGACACGGGCGACAGTCAGTTCGCCATCGTCTCGTCGCTGCATGAAGACGATGCGGGCGTGCATTTCAGCATGCGTAATGTGTGGGGCGATGAAGCGCGCCTGTAGCTGCCTGGATAACGCCGGGCGCCAGACCCGGCCCCCGGAAAAATGTCAGCTCACGGTTTCGGTGGACGGATGCCGGTGTACTGTGCGCTGACCAGTAGCCATTGCTTGTCGACAAGCCGAGCCACATACCCGGCGCGCAAGGCGAAGGTACGGGCAGCCGCGTCCTGATTGACGCGGTAGGACAGCCGTGCCGAGATGAGCGCCGTATCGCCAAAAAGACGCACCACCGGCTCATCGACCTGGAGTTGAGGACTCGGCCGTTTCTGCTCTGGCGCATAGAAGGAGAGCATTTTTTCACGCCCGTCCACCTCGCCGACCGGCGATACTTCCACATAATTCTCGGCCGTGGTGGCTTTCAAGGCAACTTGATCAAAATTATTCTGCGCCTGTGCATGGCGCTGCACCAAAGCCAGCAGTTCGGCATCGGCGGGAGCCGCCTGCGCACCACCGATCGCGCCCAAGGTGCCAAGCAGGCAGGTAGAAAGAATAGGTGAAAGGGTCAATTTCATGCGTATTTCATCCGGGTCGAGGTCATGAAGAAGCATTCGTTGATGACTGCGGCAGCGCCAGCATCGAACACTCGCTTGCGGGCAAACTCATCATGAGGGAGCCCACTGCATGCTATCCCATTGCCCTTTCCAGCGCATGCCATTGCGACAAACTGCTCAATTGGGGGTTTGAAACGCCATTTCGAGGACGCCTGGCGACCGGCTTGATGGCGCCGCCCCACATCCCGCGCATTCCCCTGAATCGACCGTTCATCCTGCGTCTGGCGCTATTCGTCGGCCCGCGCTCGCCCATCCGGGCGGGCGCACATACCATGCCGATATGACCACTCCACTCCAGTTCAAGTCCGGCCAATTCTATGGCGATGTGCATCACGGCGCGCGCGGCAGCATCTTCGATATCCGCCGCCTGAAGGCCACGCGTGGCGAGGACGAAGTCGAAACGCACCGGCATGACGATGCCCACTTCGTCTTCGTCCTGTCCGGCACGTATATTTCCAGCGCCCTCCACGCCCCGGCGCGCGCGCCGTCACCCACCCTCGTCTTTAATCCTGCCGGCACGACGCACCGCGACCGCTTCGTCGATGGCAAAGGCAGTTTCATGACGGTATCGCTCGACCCTGCCCAGCTGTCGGGCGCCGAAGAATTGCATGCGGCCCAGGAATGCGCCACCGTGTTGCGCGATACCGCCAGCGCGGCTGCCGCCTTCCGGCTCGCGCGCGAAATCGGTCGCGGCGGCGATGCCGCGCTGCTGGAAGCGGGCGCGTGGGAGATGCTGGCCAGCCTGCACAGGACGCCCCAGAAGGCACGCCCATCGCCGCCCGCCTGGGCCCACCAAGCCTATGAAGCGGTGATGGACCTGTCCAACGACACGCATCTGCGTATTGCAGACGTGGCCGTTGCGCTGGGCGTGCATCCCGTGCACCTGGCCCGCGTCTTCCGCCAGGCCTGGGGCTGTTCGCCGGGCGACCTGCTGCGCTGGCGCCGCGTCGATCAAGCCTGCGGCCTGCTGCGCCGTCCGGAACTGAGCATGGCCGACGTGGCGCTGAGCGTGGGCTTCGCCGACCAGAGCCACATGAGCCGCGCCTTCCAGGCCCGCTACGGCATGACACCCAGCAACTATCGCCGCCAAATGTTTCAAACGTCCAAGACAATGCTTGGTTTGCAAGACTAGACTGGCCTTTTCCAACTCAGGAGTACACCATGTTGCGATACCTCCCCCTTCTTCTGGCCTGCGGCAGCAACGTCCTCGCGGGCGAACTGGACGGCGTTACCACCGCCATCGACGCGGGCGACTTCAAGCAGGTCACCAGCGTCGTCGTGGCACAGCATGGCAAACTGCTCTACGAACACTACTTCGACAAGGATGGCGCCGACAGCCTGCGCAACACGCGCTCGGTTGGCAAGACGGTAGCGGGCATGCTGGTCGGCCTGGCCATCGAGCGCAAGCTATTGCGCGCCGACACTCCCGTGCTGCCACACTTTCCGGAACTGCGGCCGCTGGCCCATGCCGACCCGCGCAAGGACAAGATCACGGTCGAGGACTTATTGACCATGAGCTCGCTGCTCGAATGCGACGACGACAACCAGCATTCGCGCGGCAACGAAGAGCGCATGTATCTGGTGGAAGACTGGAGCCGTTTCGTGGCCGACCTGCCGATCCGCGGCTTTCCCGAATGGCAGCCCCGCCCCGAGCAATCGCCGCATGGCCGCGCCTGGAGCTACTGCACGGCAGGCGTAACCCTGCTGGGACCGCTGCTTGAAAAAGTGAGCAGCCAGAGCGTGCCGGACTTCGCTGCCGCCAACCTGTTCAAGCCGCTTGGCATCGACAAGGTGAAATGGCAACTCCAGCCCAAGGGCAGCGCCATGACGGGCGGCGGATTGCAACTGCGCAGCGTGGACCTGATGAAGCTTGGCCAGCTCTACCTCGACGGCGGACGCTGGAATGGCAAGCAGGTGATACCGGCTGAATGGGTCAAGCGCTCGATCGCGCCCCATGCCAACGCGCGTGAAGGCATGGACTACGGTTATCTGTGGTGGCTGCAACCGTTCACGGCCAATGGCCGCACGGTGCAAAGCTATGGGATGGCAGGTTCTGGCGGCAATAAAGTGCTCGTCCTGCCGGAACTCGATGCGGTGGTCGTCATCACCACGACCAACTTCCAGGTACGCGACGCCCACGCGCTCAGCGAAAAATTGCTGACCAAGCTGATCATGCCGGCATTGATGCGCCCCTGAGCACCTTTCATTTTGCGGACGTCAAATACGCCCGCAAGCCATGTGTCAGCACAAACGGAAACACGCTCGCGTGGTCTTCGTCCTCGAAGACGCGCAGGCGCGTCTTCAGGCCGGGGTACTTGCGCGATGTCAACTTCCCGTCGAACTCGCGCACGTCCGCCAGCATGTCGGCCTCTTCCTCCGCGCGCGAACGCTTCTTGCCCGCCGCCAGCTTTTCCAGGCCGCCGATGCCGAAGAACACGGACGCGGGCAAGTCCTTGTGGCTGGCGGCATACGCCTGCTCGCGCTCGAACATGATGCCGGCGTCGTACCACAGCGACGGACTGCCGAGGATGTAATGCTCGAAGGTGCGCGGTTCGGTGAGCAGAAATTGCAGGCCCAGCAGGCTGCCGTATGAGTGGCCGATAAATACCTTGCGCTGCATGTTCACGCGGTAATGCTGCGCGATGAAGGGAAACACCTCGCCCGAGACGAACTGGCCATACGCCTTCGCTTCACCGAACGCCGGTTGCCGCCCCGGCATGTCCGAGCGGTAGTCGTGCTTGCGAGGCGTGGTGGGCGTGTAGTCGCGGCGGCGGCTGTACACCCCGCCATCGCCGTTGGCGTACGATAGGCCAACCACGACCACCTCTTCCATCCCGGCATGCTTGTTCAGGCGCTGCGCGATATTGCGCACGATGGCGAACGCGTAATTGGCGTCGACGACGAACAGCACCGGATAGCGTTTATTTCCCTGCTGATAGGAATCGGGCAAGGCGACATACACCTGATAGTCGCGCTTCAGGGCTTGCGCCCGGATGTCGCGCACCTGCGTATTTTCCAGTACGTAGCTGGCAGGGGCGCTGGCGGGCGCGGCATGGACGCCATTAACAAGAAAGCAAAGGGCTAGGAGGAAACTATGTGGCTTCAAGCTGGCTTCTTTCATGGAGGTCATTGCTATTTTGCCGCAGCCGTCGTCAACTGCACCAGCTTGCGCTCGACAAACGCCTGCAGCTGGGGCGACAGGGTTTGCAAGCCCTTGGCCCGCTCGAACGCCTGGCGCGCCTGGGCCGGGTGGTTGTCGGCTTGCAATGCTATCCCCAGGCCCATCCACCAGACGCTGTTGTCAGGCACCGTCTGCAGGGCCAGCTGATAGTGCTCGGCCGCTTCGCGGTAGCGCTGCTCGCGCTGCAGCACGCCGGCCAGGAAGGCGCGGTAATCGCCGTTGTCGGCGGCGTACGGCAGGCTGCGCATGAGGGTATCGAGGGCCGCTGCGCCGCCGTTGGCCTTGTCCAGCTGCAAGCGGGCCAGCATCATCGCCTGCGCCGGCTGTTTCGGGTCCAATGCCAGACTCAGCTGCAATTGGCGCGCCGCCTCGTCGGGGCGTTGCGCTTCGAGCAGCAGGCGCACCAGGGTTTCGCGCGCGCCCTGGTGGCGCGGGTCCAGCTGCAGGGTCTGCTGCAAGCCGGCCAGCGCTTCCGAGACGCGGCCATCCTGCAACTGGCCCAGCGCGCGCCGGTAGTCATTCTCCACGCGCTGCTGCGGCGTGATTTGTTTGCCGCCAAGGATACGTTCGCTGGTGGCGGGCGCTGGCGTCTTCACCACGGGCGCCACGGCAGGCCTGGCGGGTTGTTGCGTGATGCGGCGCAGCAGCTTGGCTGGCGCGACCGTCTCCCCGGCCTGCAACACCGGCTCGGGTGCCAGCGGCGCCGTGGCGACCGGCGCCGGCGCAGGGACTGGCGCAGCCACAGGTGCAGCCGCAGGAGCAGGTACAGACACCGGCACGGGTAGCGGTGCCGCCACCGGCAGCGGCGTGCTGGCCACGCTGACCAGCACGGGCGGCACGGGAGGGCGCTTCCAGTACACCCAGCCCAGGGCGATGGCGGCCGCCGTCAGGCCGGCCGCGCCGCCGAAGACCAGCGCGCGCGAGACGCCCCGCTCGCGTTCGGGCACGGAGCGGATGCCGGCCGCGTCGCCGCGCCCATCGGGGGTGCCGCGCGCATCGAGGTCTTGCAACATCTTGTTAATCAGGCTCATCTACAGGCTCATCTTCGTCATCGGTTCAATAAGGTCCAGCTCACGCCGCAGGCGGCGGCCAGCATGCCGGTGCCGGCCAGCCACGGCCATGGCCGTTGCCAGAATCGGCGCGGCTTGCTGGCCAGGGTATCGCTGGCGGCCAGCGCCACGTGGCGTCCGCTGACCTGCTGCCGGCCTTCGCCGTACGCCACCATCAGCGCCTTGTGCGCCATGATGTTGATCAGGCGCGGGATGCCGCCGGAAGCCTTGTACAGCTTGCTCACGCCGCCACGGCTGAACAGGCGCGCGCCATCGAAACCGGCCACGCGCAGGCGGTGCGCCACATAAAAATCCACGTCGTCGCGCGACAAAGGGCCCAGGTGATAGTGAAAGGTGATGCGCTGCGTCAACTGGCGGATTTCCGGCAGGGCCAGCTTGACGTCCAGCTCGGGCTGGCCGAACAGCACGATTTGCAGCAGCTTGCGCTTTTCCGTTTCCAGGTTCGTCAGCAGGCGCAAGGCTTCCAGGCTGTCGACGGGAATCGCCTGCGCTTCATCCAGACACAGCAGCACGCGCTTGCCCTGCGCCGCCAGGTTAAGCAAACGCAAGTTGAGCGACTTGAGCAGCTGATGCTGATCAGCATCTTTCTCCAGCAGCACATCGAGGTCGTCCGCCAGCGCCAGGATCAGCGAACGGGGCGGCAGGTTCGGATTCGGGATGTAGGCCGTGACGAAATCCGGGCCCAGCGATTGCATGAACTTGCGGCACAAAAAAGTTTTACCCGTCCCCACTTCGCCAGTAATCTTGATGAAGCCCTCGCCATTGCGCGCCGCCACCAGCAAGGTGTTGAGCGCCTTTTGCGACTGCGGGCCGTTGAAGAAGAAACTGGTATCGGGCGTGAGGCCGAACGGCGCCTCGCGCAAGCCGAAATGGGCCTGGTACATTTAGCGCCGCTCCGATGGGCGGCGTGGGTCGAGCGCCTCGATGCGCTTGCCCGAATCGAGCAAGTCCTCGTTCCAGCTGTTGGCGCCCTCGACGATGGTCGGCTTGATCAGCACCACCAGTTCGCGCTTCTGTATCACCTGTCCCGTGTTGCGGAACAGCGCACCGAGCACGGGAATGTCGCCCGCGCCCGGCACTTGCGAGCGATCCGAGGTGGTGGCCTGGCGCATCAGGCCGCCGATGGCGACGATGCGTCCATCCTGGCTGCGCACCATGCTGTCCATCTCGGACGTGCTGGAGGCGGCCAGCGGCAATTTCAGCGAACCGGCACTGCCCAGGTCGATTTCCTTGCTGACGGTGGTGACCTGGCTGACGGACGGATGCACGTGCAGGATGATATTGCCCTGGTCATCGATCTGCGGCGTCACGTCCAGCACCACACCGGAAAAGAATGGCTGCAGGGTGACGTTCGGGCTGGAGGTGGTGCCGCCCGTGGTGCCGGTCGACGTCACGGTGGTGCTCACGCCGGTGACGAAGAATTCGTCCGTGCCGATCTTCAGCACGGCCTTCTGGTTGTTCATGGTGGCGATGCGCGGGCTCGACAGCACGTGCACGGCACCTTGCGATTCCAGGAAGGTAATCATGGCGGCAAAGTTGGCGGTCTGGAAGGCCAGGCCGAACATCGAGCCGGCCGCCGTGGCCGCCGAGCTCAAGCCAAAACCGCTGCTGGCCGTCAGGCCGTTGCCATTCGTCATGTTCGGCGGCTGGCCGCCGTTGAACGGCAGCGGCGCCAGGGTGCCGCCCGGCTGGATGAAGCCCGTCGAGATGCGGTTCGTGTGGCCGCTCTTGATGGAGGCAAACGAGGCCCAGTTGATGCCGGTCTGGAAATTGTCGTTCAGTTCCACTTCGAGGATCTTCGCTTCCAGGATCACCTGGCGGTCCACCGACAGCTGCGTCGCCTTCAGGTACAGGTCGACGGCGCGCAATTCATCGGGCATGCCGCGCACCACGACGACGCCGGACTGCGGGCTGATCACCACCTTGCGGCCGTCGGCCGTGCCGCCGATGATGGCGCCCAGCGATTCTTTCAATTCTGCCCAGAAATTGCTGTCCGACGTGGTGCTCAGGTTGGAACTATCGAGCACCACCTGGTTGCCGGGCTGTTGCGTCTGGTTCTGCGGGCTCTGCTGGCTGGACTGCCCCGACTGATTATTGCTGGTGCCGGCATTGCCCACCGATGTCGAAGAGACGCGCAAATTCGACGTCCCCTTGCGGTTGCCCGTCAGGTAATTGACCTGGAACATGCGCGTTTGCATGGTCAGGGGCCGAATCGCAATGCGCGTGCCATCGACCTTGTAATCATAGCCATACATCTCGCGCACGGCGTCGAGCGCCTCGAACAGCGTCACATCTTTCAGGTTGGCGGAAATATTGCCCTGCACCTCTGGATGCACGAGCATGTTGTAGCGCGTACCGTTGACCAGCGAATGAAAGAACTGGCGTGCAGGGACGTTGTTGAACGCGACATTGAAACGCTCGTCCAGCACGCCGCGCGCCTTGGGCAACTGCGCGGCCAGCGCGGACGCCGGCGGCAGCAGTGCGTTTTCCACCGCTGCCGACTGCGCCGCCGGGTTGGTGGTGGCCACTGCGCCTGCCACCTGCTCCTTGATCGCATTGTAGGTGTCGCGCTTCACAGGCGCGACGTTGCAGGCGCACAAACCCGCAGCAAGTCCCAGGACGCTTGCCCGCTTGCTTATTTCAAATATCTTCCGCATTCCCGCCTTGTGTTTATTGGGTGACATGAACCTGTTTCCTTCGTACATGCATTGCATCATTTGCGCCGACCGTCTGCGGATACAGCCGCAGCGTTTCCAGGGTCTTGCCGCGCCGCAGCACCACGCTCGCTTCGCCTATGCTGACGACGACTGCGCCGCCCACCTTGTCACCCGCGCGCACGCTGCGGCCATCGATCACGGCCAGGCGCCGCCCGCCAGGCCGATTGGAAATGAGCACCGATTGCAGCTGCGGCCGCGCCGCACCGGCAGAGACCGCACTACCGAGGACAGGCGCCGCATCGGGCGGCCGCGTGGGATCGACCAGCGCCTGGGCAAACACCCCCGGCGCCAGGGCCAGCAGCGCGCCCGCAAGGAGCACGCAACGAGGGGCGCGCATCACAGCGCGATCCATTTCTCGTCCAGGCTGAGCGTGTACAAGGTCAGGCTCAGCGTGGCATTCGGGTACTGCTCGACCTGCATATTAAGCTTGCCCCAGAACACATGGGACGGCATGGCCTCCACGGCATCCATATAATTCACCATATCCAGATAATTCCCACGCAATACGATTTCCACACCATGACGGTATAGCACGGCCGGCGCCTGCGCCGACTCGGCGTCCGCTGGCGACTGCCCGGCAGGCGCGGCGGCAGATGCGGACGCCGCCGCCTTGCTGGCGACATGGCCGCCCTTCCCCATGGCGCCGGATGGCAAGGTGGCCAGCGACACCAGGCGCAAGTTGGCCTGCTGTTTCAGCAATTGCTGCAGCATCGGCACGATGCGCTCGGGCGCCACCAGGCCATTTTGCGTCGATTGCAGGGCGTGCCGCATCTGCTGGACTTCCTGCCTGATCCGTTCGAGCCGGATGCGGTCCTGCTGGTTGGGGTCGCCGGCATGCGCGGCCATCCGTTGCGCCATCTCGGTATCGATGGCGGCGACGGCCTGCTGCCGCTGAGCAATCGTGTCGGCCAGTGCCTTGCGCTTGTCCAACTGCGGATTGACGAACAGATACACAACCATGAATATCAGCAGCGCGGCACTGGCGCCAAAGACCATGATCCGTTCCCGTACGCTGAGCGCATCAAATTTCAGCGCAAATTGTTGCCATTGCTGTTTCATTGCTTGACCGCCCCTGCGCCGCTGGCGGGTGCCGCCGACGATTGCAAACTGAATTCGATGAAGCGCGGCGCCGGTGCTGACACGGCGGCCTGGGCCGGAAGCTGCGCGGTCGCCATATCCAGGCGCGCGAACGATTTGCCCTGCAACGCCGATTCCCTGGACAAGGCGCTGATGTACTGGGGCAGCAAGTCCGCTTGCACGACGTGCCCCTGCAAGCCGATCTCGATTTCCTTGCCGGCGCCGGCGATGCTCGCGCCCGTCAGCCACAAGCCATTCACCCTGGCGCGCGCGAAGGCGCGGAAATAATCGGCATAACCGTGTGTATTACCGAGTGCGCCGCCCTGCAGAATTTGCTCCGCTTCCAGCAAGGCGCTGCGGTCAGCCTCGGCCTGGCCCAGCGCGCCCGCGATCAGCGGGTCCTTGCCGGGCACGGGAAAGCGCGCGAACACATCCGCCCGCTTCGCCTCGCGTGCATCGAGCACGACCTTGGCGTCGGCCGCCGTCCGCTCCAGCGCGGCCACCTGGCGCGCGCCAAACCAGACCACTGCGGCACTGGCGGCAAGCACCAGCCCCAGTCCCTGCAGCAAGCCCAGCGCCGACAGCGCCTGCTTGCGTTTTTCAAACGCAGGGTTGAACAGATTGATTTGCTGGCTCACGCTGGCATCTCCTCTTGCCGCAGGGCCGCACCCAGGGCCAGGAAAAAGCGCGCCTGGCCGGCAGCGCTCAACAGGTCCGGCACCCTGGAAAAATCCAACAGGGCCGTCAGATCCAGTGCCTCGACCGGCATGTACAAATTGTCCGCCAGGTAAGCATGCAGGCCGTCGCTGCCGGTCGGCGCCAGGACCAGCCTGGCAACGGAAATAAAATGGAATTGACGGTCGAAGTGGTCAAAGGAACGCTGCAGTTCCAGCGTGATCTTGTCGTAATACTGCTGCCGCTGGGCGTCGCTGGTATCGGCCAGCTGCACCACGGTGACGTCGATGCGGCGCGCCAGGTACAGTTCGCCATCGAACGTCACGGTCAACAGCCCCCCTTCGCCATCGAAAGACAGCATGGCCAGGCCGCGGCCCTGCGTTTCCATCAAGCCCGCGATATTGCGCTGGGCCATTTCCGGGATATCGATGACCGACAGGGTGATCTTGCATTCGCCATACAGCGCCTGGCGCTGGGCCACGGCATTGTTGCGCGCCGCAACGGCGAACAGCGATTGCGCGCGTCCCGGCCCGTTCTTGTCGGCGGGAATATCGATGACGTCGACGGTGGCGTCCGCCGCTGGAAAGTCGAGCATGTCCTTCAGGCGCCAGCGCACGGCAGTCTTGAGCTCTTCCGGCGGCACGTTCGGCGCGTCGAGCGTGAGTATCTGATACTCGCCCGCGCCCAGCAAAGTGGTGTTGCGATACGACTGAGCATGCAGATCGCGATGCATTTTTTCCAGGGTCGCCGCCGCCAGCGGCTTGCGTCCGGGATACATGACCGCCGCCTGCACCAGCGGCTTGTCGTCCGCGCGCCGCTTGACCACGGCAGCGCACACCCCTTCCGCTGAAAATGATGTCGCCAGCCAACCCTCGTGTTTTTTTGCTTTTGCGAATAAACCCATGCCACCGATCCAGATAATGAAATGCTACGACAGCGGTGCCGTCCGAATGATGCATTGAATCAATTTTAATTCATAGCAGGTAGGAACAGGCTAAAAAAGAAATAATTGACAATATTTTTTCAGGAAAACACCACGATTGTCACGACGCGCCGAAAAATCACACCTCCTTCAATATAGTTCGCGCATGAAGAACACGGGCTCGCTCTTGAGTGCGCCGATGGTTTCGCGCGCCTGTCCCGGCAGGTACGGCATCAGCGACTGCAGCGTGAGCGTACCTTTTTTCTTCACGGGTGCGGCGGGTTTGGCCATCAGCACACTGCCGCCGCCCTGCTGCAGCAAGCCACTGTCGAGCGGCAGGCTGCTCGCAGCTGGCAACTGCACATCCGTCAGGTTGAGATAATCCTTCAAGCCGAAATTCTTGCGCAACAGGGCCGTGCAATTGTCCAGCGTATTGGCGGCATACGCGCTGCCGTTCCAGTATTGCGCGACCAGGGGCACCAGCAGCGCACGCTGTTCCGAGCCATACATATTGTTGATGCGCAGGCGGCCATGACGCAGCCGGGTATCGCCGATGGCGACGCTAGCGGCGGGTGCGACCGCCAGGCCATTCACGCTGGAAATGAGCGCGCCGTCGCTATCGCTGATGCCCACCACCAGCGAAAAATCGTCGTATGGGCCATCCTGGCCGCTGGCCAGCCGGTCAAAGCTGTGCAGTACCGTGATGCCGGTCGCGCCGCTGGGAATCGCCTGCTGCAGACCAGGCGCAGCGAGCGTGAGGCTACCCGCGCCGGCAGTGCCTGCCTGCACCGTGTAGATGGTGGCGTCGCCAGCAAACTTGATCAGTTCGCCCGCCGACAGGCCGCCGCTGCCGGCCACCACGACTTGCGTGCTGCCGGCGGCATATGCGCCACCATCGGTCGTGTAGGAACGCCCGCTGCGCCCCTGGTTCCAGGCAAAGGCGGGCAAGGCTGGCGTCAGGCGGCCGATGGACAGTGCCGCGCCGGCATTGCCCGCGCCCACGCTGACGCTGGCGCGTCCGGGATAGGCGCTGCCATAGCGCGCCAGAATCTGCTTGCCCTTGCTCAATGCCGTCGCGCCCAGCACGACGCCCAGTTCGCGCTGGCCCAGGTAGGTGAAGTCGCCGCAGGCCGCCGTCAGCGCACCCGTGAGCGCGTAGTGGTCAGGGAAAAAGCGGCCGAAGACGGGTTCCGGGCTTTGCGCCTGGTTGGCGATATTGCAGCCGAACTTGCCATTCACGGCTGTATTGTTGCTGCTGCCGATCACGCAGTCGCCAGGCTGGTCGACGCTGGTGTAGGCATTGTCGAGCACCGCCTCGGGCAGCATGCGGAAGGTGCCGACATCGCCGTACGTCACGCCGCTGTTACTGGCCAGACCACTGGCCAGCACCGCCTGCCCCAGCGGAAACGGGCTGGCATTCGAGGTCGATGCGAGGCGATCGGTGTAGTCGGTGACACTGAGAAAGCCGGTGATTTTCTGGCCGGCCGCGGAATTGTCGACCAGCGGCGTGCCGTTATAACCGGCAACGGCCGTCGCGCCCAAGGTGAACTGGGCGCCCGCCGCCAGGCTGGGCGTGCCGCTCAGGGCGTTGTTGCTCATGTTGGAACTGAGCGTGAACTGCTGCGGCCGCACGGCAAAGCTGTCGGTCGAGCAGCCCACGTTGGCGCTGCTGCACTCGGCTGTGGTGCAAGTGACGCGTACGCGCACATCACGGTAGGCGCTGTACCTGGGCGCCACGGCGCTGAGGGCGGTGGCCGGGATGCTCACATTGGCGCTCGAATAGCCGCCCGTGAACGCCACCAGGCCCAGCGGAATCACCGCCGTCTGGGTGAGCGGGCAGTTATTCGCCCCCAGCGCCACGCCGGTGGCGGTATTGACCAGCAAATCCACCGTGGCCTTGCCGTTGAAGCTCGTTTCCAGGCTGGCGTCCGTTTTCAGCTTCACCAGGTCCAGCTTGAAGGCCGTGTCGGCCAGCTTGGTATTGAGGCGCGCATAGGTCAGGCTGCTGGTGCTGGGCACGCAACGCGACGACGTCGCCTCGCAAGCGTTGAAGCGCGCCACCGCGCACGCCTTGATCACCAGCGACTGGTCTTCCTGCTCCGTGAACTGCCCATCCGTCACATTCACGCTGACGGTGGCTGCCGTGCCGCTGCTCAGACCAAACACGGCCTGGTACTCGCCGTTGAACAGATAGGTCGCCACGCCGTCGTTCAGCGTGCCATTCGACAGCACGCCATAGCCCGCGATCAGGGCCCAGTCGCCGATGCCGTTCGAGGTCGTCAGCAGGATTTGCGTGGTGTTGTTTGGCATCACGATATTATTGTGATTGACGTCATGCGCCGTGACCGTGAGCGTGCTTTGCTGGCACGTCAGGCCCGACCCCGTATTCGTCACCGCGTAATGGCTCAGGCAGCCGGCCTGGCTGAGATTCTGGTCGCGCTGCACCAGCGCCAGGCCGCCCTCGTAATTATAGGCACGCAATTCGTCGATGGCGCCATCGGTGGAATTGCCGCTGCCGCTCTGTCCCGTCACCGCGCTGCGGTTGTCGCCAATGAACAGGCTGCCGATGCGCGGCGAGACCACCGCCGCGGTGGTAAACGCCGACTCCTTTTGCAGCACGCCATCGACGTAGATGCGCAGGCGGTCGCTACTGGACGCCGCCAGCGCATTGAAGCTCCAGCTCACTGCGATATGCTTCCAGGTGCCGGCGGGCACGCTATTGGCAGCCGTTTCCACCGCGCGCACGTTGCCCAGGCTGTCCGTGACAACGAAGCGCAGGGCGCCCGTGCTGCGCCGCACGAGAAAAAACCACTCGTTGTTGATCTGCGTGGCGTCGAGCAGTTGCGCATCGCGCGTGCCGCTGCCGGACCAGGCCGTATTGGCCTTGTACCAGAATGTGATGGTGCCGGCGCCGCCCATGGTGGAGGGCACCGACAGCCCGCTGTCGACTGCGGCGATGGCGGCGGCGCTGGTATTGAGGGGGAAGCTGGCGGCGCGGCAGACGCGGCCGGCAGCGATCGTCTGCGCGCCGCCCAGCACCGTGCCGTCGCGCCCGTTACCGCTGGTATCGGTTACTTGCTCGGGCGTATTGCTCCAGCTGGGCTGCTCCATGCGGTACTCGAGCACGGGGCGGGGAATATAGAACTTGATCGCTGAATTGGTGACCGGAAAACCGGTCTGCGGCGTGTCGTAATCGTTGCTGTCCGCCTGCCAGCCGATCTGTCCCAGCTTGGCGGAAGGTCCCGCCACTGCCGTGCCGTACTGGTAGATGAATTCGCCGTTTTCCTGCAAGATCAATTGCAGGCTGTAAGAGCCAGTGGTACTGGTGCCCGTGGTCCATTCCGGCACATTATTCCAGGTCACCACGAAGCTGCGGTACGGCGCCGTGCCGATGGTGGCGTAGCTGACGTAACAAGTCAGGCGGCTGGCGCAGGCGGTATTGTAGGTCGGTACTTCCAATTTCGAGGTGGGATCGAGGTCGTTGCCATAGATGCGCATGGTGTAATTCAAGCTGCTGTTCGGATACGGCAGCGTCTGCACCGGGCTGCCATAGCCGCAAGTGACATTGTTATTGAACTGCACCCGGCCGTTCGTCATCACGCGCAGTGTGCTGAAGGCCACGCCCGAATACATGAAACTGAAACCGATGGGCAAGGCATCGCTGAGCGTGTCGTCAAGGACGGGCGGCGAGGTACCGCAGCCGGCGGAACCGTTGAATCGGTAGGGCGTGGTGTTATAGCCAAGCTTGGCATGATTGCTGGCGTCGATCCAGCTGTAGGCAAAACTGGTGTTGGCGTAGGTTGCCGCCTGGACCGGTGCGCAAGCAAGCAGGGCCACAACGGCTATCCATACGGCGATGATTGCCTGCATATTATTCCTTGAGAGTAGCGTATTTAAAACTCGGCCTGTACGACGCGCTGCACATAATCGGGATGGTTGGTGGCATTGGCAGTGGCGCACACGCCACCCACTGGCTGGTTGCAGGCAGTGGCGATCACCTGGAAACGGGGTAATGCGCCCGCCGCCTGCGTGCAGCGCACGGTCACGCTAAAGCCGCTCAGTGCGCTATTCGCGGGCAAGGCAAAATTGCGGCTGGTTTCGCAACTGTTGTTGACGCGCTGCCGGTACACGCCCCACTCCATGCCGGCGCGGGCTGCCTGGTAGGCGCGCGCGCCCTGCACGTCCAGCGCCGACTCGGCATGCTGCATGGTGGAGATGGAGAGCAGCGCCACGCCCAGCGCGGACAGCACCACCAGCAGGAAAATGGCGGTGACGATGCTGAAGCCGCGCGCCGGACGGCATGGCCGGCACCGCTGCGGCATGGAAGATAGGGATAGTCTCATGGCGAATTATTGACCTGTGCCTGTTGCACCAGCGTGATCTGGCCAGCGTTGCCGCCGGGCGCGCCCAGGGTCAGGCTGACACTGACCAGGCCGCGCTGCAGGTTGGGCAGGGTATCGAAGGAAAAGGCGCAAGCGGCCACCTGATTGGCCATCAGCGCCGCAGACGGCGCGCCGGTCAGCGCCGCTGTGCTCTCCGGCTGGGCCACCTGGATCGCATAGCCGGCATAGCGCGTCAGCGTGCCCGTGCCATTCGCATTCGGCGCGCAATGATAGGTCACGACCGTACTGACCACCTGGAAACGATAGCTGAGGGAAGGCATGGAGGGTGTTTGCGCGACAAAGGGGTTCTTGACCAGCGTAACATCGTTGCCGCTGATGGAAGCGACCTGGGCGCGGTTGCACTGCCCGCTGCAATCATAGGCGTCCACGGGAGGCTGATCGCCCAGATTGTTGACGACGATAAAGTCGCCGGGAACGATGGTCTGCACGCCGGACGGCGCAGCGCCGACGATGGTAAATACATCCAGGTTGCCCGGCGTGAGGGGATCGAAGGCCAGCACATTGCCCGGTATCGTGTTCGGGTCGTCTTCCGACAGATAGCGCCCGCCCGTCTTGGTCAGCAGCAACTCCAGATACTTCCCATCGGGCGTCACGCGCACGCTGTTGGGCAAGGCCAGGCGCACGTCGCGCGTGATGCGCCGCGATGCCAAATCGGCCGCGTCGGCCAGTTCGGCGCGGGCGCTGACATCGAGGTAACTCTGTATGGGGGCACGGATGAACACCGTCACCATGCCGGCGACGATGGCCGTGATGACGATCACCACGATCAGTTCGATCAAGGTGAAACCGCGCTGCCGGGGGTGTAAAAAAGTCATCATGGCACGGCATTGCCTGCGTAGCGCGTGCGGTAGCCGGCCAGTACGATGTGTTGATTCGCGCCGTAAGTCACCGTGACAGTGATGCGCAAGACATTCATGTTGACGGGCGTGGCGTCCGAAGGCAGCATGGCATCGGCCGGCCCCAGTCCCGCGTCGGGGCTGATGGTCACGCTCACCTTATAGCCGTCAGGAAACGACTTTTTGGCCACGTCATCCTTGTAGCTCTCGCCAGTGTTGAGGGCGCGCACATAGTCACTGACATTGTAATACGGCCGTCCAGTGGCGGGCACCGTCACGCTGACATTTTGCGGCGTGGTGCAGCCGTCGGGGTTAGTGGCGATGTGGAACAGCGCGGCATTCTGCGCAGTATCCGCTGCCGGATCTTTAATCGGATCGCAAAACGTAAAGCGTGCCCCTTCGATCTCATCGAGCATGGCTTCGGCGATGGCCAGCGCCTGCTTGCGCAATTGCGGATCGGCGCTGCTGGCCGTGGTGTGCGTAAAAATTTGCAGCAGGCCCACCACGGCGATGCTGACCACCACGATAAAGATGACCAGCTCGATCAGGGTCACGCCGCGCTGCACCGTCCTGCGCACCGGCAAAACGGCTATCCTAGTAATGGACATAGCCCGTCTCCCCTTCGACGATGATGTTGCGCGTCATGCCGCCGTCATTGATGCCGATGCTGATGCGCGCGGGAAAGGTCGAAACAGGTTCGACGTCGGCTGCCTTGAACGGGCGGCCCAGGGCATTGAAATAAAAAGCGGCGGTGTCCAAGGGCACGCTGTAGCTGATCTTGCCGGGTGCCGCTTCACACAGCCATGCCGTGGTATTGGCGCAAGCGGTCAAGGTGGCTTTGCGGCCGCTGTTGCCGCCCGCAGGTGGCAAGACGCGGTTGGCCGAGTCGCAGGCAGTATTGAAACACAGGGCCATGCGGGTGCCGTTGAGCTGCACGAAGACGTGACGGTTTTGCGCGATCGCCAGTTTTTGCGCATAGCGCAGCATGCTCACGTTTTGATCGGCAAAGCTGCGCGCGTCAAAACCGTCTTGCCGGAAGAAGCGCGGCATGGCGACCGCTGCCAGCAGCCCCCCCACCACCAGCACGGCAATCAGCTCGACCAGGGTAAAGCCGCGCTGCCGGCGCCCACGGCTGGCAGGCCCGGCAAACATCAAACCTGCTGCAGACAGCATCGTGGACACCTGTGGCAATGAGCGGCATGCTGGCATGAAACATGCTTGGAAGAATGAAAAACGCCTGGCAAGCCAGGCGGATCGCCTGCGGCGCAAATGGCCGCAGCAGGCGGAGCTTACGTCATCAGCAATCTGTCTTGGCAGCGGCAGCGGTCGGCGCGGGACCCACCAACGCGGCCGCAGTGGCCGAGGCGAGCGTATAGGTAAACGCGCATTTGAGATGGTCGGCATCGGCGGCGATCGAGACGGGGCCCGTTCCCGAAAATTCGTAGTCATCCAAACCACCAGCAGCCAGTACGATGCCGGCAGCGTCAGGATAGCCATTCGTCATGGTGATGTCCTGGCCTTCCATCTTCACTTTGACGGGCGCGGTGGTGGGTGAGCCATCGACCAGCCATTGCGCATGGGCCAGGGAAGAAGCGGCCTGCACCGAGGCGCGGGCGCCGTTGACTTTCGCCAGGCGGGCGTCGGACGACAAACTGCTAAAACGGGGAATCGCGGTGGCCGCGAGGATGCCCAGGATGACGATGACGACGACTAACTCGATCAGCGTAAAGCCCGCTTGAGCACCTTGTTGAAAACGACGAATTGACTGCAGTTTCATGCTGATCTCCAAAAAATCAAAAAAACAATACTGGCAAAATTTGCCGGCAGAATAGAAAAGCTATTTCAGCCCGCCCGCCTCGCCCAACTGTATCAGCGCCACCTGCGGCGCATCAACCGGCGTTGAGGGCTGCGTCTGGGGAGCGGACGCTTGCCGCAAGCTTACCTTGAATCGAAGCAACTCGGAATAGCTGGCACCGAAACTGTTGCTTCGATTTAATATATATATCAATTCTGCATTACTTCTATCAAAAAACCAATGACTTTGGGGAAGTTTTTCCATCTCCGGCGCGCTATAGGCGCCCAAATAATTGGCCGGCTTCTCAGCCAGCCAATCGATGGGGTTTTGCCCCGCCAGCGCCGGCAACTGGTTTTGCCGGTCGGACGCATACAGTTCCAGCACCTGCATGCGCAGCCCCGTGCGCAGCGCCAGCAGCGTTTGCTGCACGGCGACCCGCTCCGCTTCCTGCTGGACTACCTCCAGCCGGCCCAGCAGCACGACCGCCAGCACGGCGATGACGGACGCCACGACGGCCAGCTCAAACAAGGTAAAGCCGCGCTGCCCTGCTTTGCCAGCCAAGATGTTGTTTTTTGACGCAATGCGCGGCCTCATTTGTGCAGGGCCACCTTGCCCAGGTCCCACACGGGCAGGAAGATACCCAGCGCCAGCACCAGCACCATGGCGCCAAGAAAAGCGATCAGGATGGGTTCGATCTGCGCGGACAAGGTCTTCAATTCGTAATCGACTTCGCGCTCGTACATCTGGGCGATTTCATCCATCAACTCATCGAGCGAACCGGACTCTTCACCGACGGCGATCATTTGCAGCACCACCGGCGTGAAGACGCCTGCCGCCACCGAAGTGCGCAAGATGCTGTCGCCGCGCTCGACGCCGTCGCGCATCTGCTCGACGCGGGCGCACAGATAGGCGTTATCCACCGTCTGCGACACCACCGTCAGCGCCTGCACGATGGGCACGCCGCTGGTGCTGGACAGGGCGAAGCTGCGCGCGAAGCGCGCCATGGTGCCTTTCAGGATGATCTTGCCGGCGATAGGAAATTTCAACTTGTAGCGATCCCACGTATAGCGGCCAGACACGGTGCGCAGCCAGGCCCTGAATCCGGCGATCGCGGCGATCGTCAGTAGCAGCAGCAAAGGCCAATACGCCACCATGAAAGCCGACGTGCCGATCAGGATGCGCGTCATCAAGGGCAGTTCGGCATTGAAGCTGGCAAACACTTTCACGAACTGGGGAATCACGAACATATTGACGATGACCATGGCGATGATCATCGCCGCGATCACGAAGGTGGGGTAGCGCGTGGCCGACTTCACGCGCGCGCGCATGTCGCGGTCGAACTCCAGGTGGTCGAACAATCGCAGGAAGACTTCATCGAGGCGCCCCGTCATTTCGCCCACGCGCACCATCGACAGGTAAAACGGCGTGAACACCGTGGGGTGGCGCGCCATGGCGGCCGACAGTTCGCGGCCCGCGTCGAGCGATTCGCGCACATCCTTGATGATGCGCCCGAACGCGGGGCTGATGGCGGACTCCTGCAGGCCGGCCAGGCCGCGCATGATGGGCACGCCCGCCTTGAGCAGGGTGTACAACTGGCGGCTGAACAGCTGCACATCCATCGAACTGACTTTTTTCTCCGTCAGTTTTTGCCACCAGCCGATATCGGCGCCGGTGGTGGCGGCTTTTTTGGTCACCAGGATTTCCACCGGCGTCACACCGGTGGAAAACAACTGGTCGGCCACGGCGCCGCTGTCGGCGCCTTCCATCACGCCGGTCAGCAGTTCGCCGCTGGCGTTGCGTGCCTTGTAGGAGAAAAATGGCACCTCAATCCTCGCTCTGGTTGCTGATGCGCATCGCTTCCATCACCGTCGTGCGGCCCTGTACCACCAGCTGCACGGCGTGGCGGCGCAGGGTGTCGCCCGCCATCTGCGCCGTCGCCACCTTCATGAAGTGGGACGGATCGGCATGGTTGGCAGCATCGGCCACGGCGCGCGTGATTTCCAACAATTCGTACACGCCCGTGCGGCCCCGGTAACCCATGCCATTGCAATGCGAACAGCCCTTGCCATGGAAGTACTGGTTGCGCTCGACCAGCTCGCCCAGTTCCAGGCGCAGCCATTCGTACTCGTTCGGCGTGGGCACGTAGGGCGTGCTGCAGCTTTCGCAGATCACGCGCACCAGGCGCTGCGCCAGCACGGCTTGCAGCGAACTGCCCACCATGTAGCGCGGCACGCCCATGTCCATCAGGCGCAGCGGCGTGCTGATGGCGTCGTTGGTGTGCAGCGTCGACAGCACCAGGTGACCCGTCATGGCGG
Organism: Janthinobacterium sp. 78; assembly: GCF_003096775.1. NCBI lineage: Bacteria > Pseudomonadati > Pseudomonadota > Betaproteobacteria > Burkholderiales > Oxalobacteraceae > Janthinobacterium > Janthinobacterium sp. 78. The sequence goes on from NZ_QENT01000001.1 coordinate 4,120,442, forward strand.
CGCGCAGGCCGATTTGCGCCGTTTCCTGATCGCGCATCTCGCCGACGAGCACGATATCGGGATCTTGCCGCAGGGCCGAGCGCAGCACGCGGGCAAAGCTCAGCTCGATCTTCTCGTTCACTTGCACCTGGTTGATGCCGGACAAGCGGTACTCGACCGGGTCTTCCACCGTGATGAGCTTTTTTTCCACGGAATTGAGTTCGGCCAGGGCGCAGTACAAGGTCGTCGTCTTGCCGCTACCGGTCGGCCCCGTCACCAGCACCAGGCCGTTCGGGCGGTTGACGATGGCGCGGAAACGTTCCACCAGCTGGGGCGGCATGCCGATGGCGTCCAGGCGCAAGGTCGTGCCGCCCTGGTTCAACAGCCGCATCACCACCGATTCGCCGTATTGCGTCGGCATGGTGGAGATACGCACGTCGATGCGCTGGTTTTTCACGCGGATGGCGAAGCGGCCATCCTGCGGCAAGCGTTTTTCGGAAATATCGAGGTCCGACATCAGTTTTAGCCGCAGCGCCAGCGAACTGGCGATCTTGCTGTCCGCTTCCGTCTGCAGGTGCAGCACGCCGTCGATGCGGAAACGGATCTGCAGCCGGCCTTCCTGCGGTTCGATGTGGATGTCCGAGGCGCGCACCTGCGTGGCATCCTCGAATACCGATTGCAGCAGCTTGACGATGGGCGCCTCTTCCAGGCCCGGATTGGCGGCCAGCGCGCCAAAGTCGACGGACACGTCGCCCAGGTCTTGCTCCAGCTCTCGCGTCAGGGTGGAGATATCCTCCGTGCGGCGGTAGATGCGGTCGATGGCGGCCAGCACTTCCGTTTCATTGACGACAGCGAGCTCGATATGGCGCTTGACCAGGCGCGAGATTTCATCGTACGCGAACAGGTCGGTGGGATCGGACATGCCGACCAGCAAGCCCTCGCGCCGGTCTTCCAGCACCAGTGCGCGAAAGCGCCGCGCCTGGGTTTCCGGCAACAGCCGCACCAGTTCGGGATTGATGTTGAAAAACTTCAGGTTGATGTAGGGAATGTCGAGCTGGCGCGCCAGGGCGCCCGAAATCTGCTCTTCCGTGACAAAGCCGTGCTCGACAAAAACGCGGCCCAGCTTGCGCCCCGAGCGCTTCTGTTCCGTCAAGGCCTGGCCCAACTGTTCTTCTGTCAGCAATTTCTGCTGCACCAAAATTTCACCGAGCCGGACTTTCTCTGGCCTTGCCATGCTTGCTCCTCGACAGATGCTTCAGACGATGCACACCAGCGGCGTGCGGGGGTATTTTATTCCAGAACCTGTTGTTTCTTAAAGAAAATACATTCCGTGGCTTGATTTTCGCGCATTTCAACACTCCGAAAGGAAACACTTGCCGCCCGCGCGCGCGCATGGCACTGCCTTTCGGCGAGCACGGGCAGCGTGCGGGCGAACGCACCCGATGGCAATGCCGGTGCTATCATTGCCCGCACCGCCGTGTTTTTCTGACAAGGCAGTCACTTTCAAAGGAATACCATGTCATTGCACCGTAAATTCATCGTCTCCCTGGCCGCCGCCAGCGCCTTGCTGGCCGGCAGCGCGCAAGCCCAATACGTGGGACCGACGGCCGGCCCCACCGCGCCCAGCAGCGTGGCCGCCATCCTGAAAAATCCCGTCGATGACCAGGCTGTCGTGCTGCGCGGCCATTTGCTGCGCAAAGTGAGCAAGGAAAAATACACCTTCTCCGATGGCACGGCGGAAATCCGCGTGGACATCGACGACAAGGTCTTCATGAACCGCAAGATCGACGCCAAAACCCAGGTGGAAATCCGTGGCGAAGTGGAAAAAGACTTCATGGAAAGCCCGGAAATCGATGTCGACGTGCTGACCGTCGTCCCGTAAGCTGCATTGCCATCCCGCCGCCACGGCGGGATCGGTGTCACCCTCACTTCTGTATACCTTGCACAAGCTTTTTTCCATTCAAGAAGCTAGGCTTGTCAGCGCAATCAATTTCGTCTAGCATCTTTTCATTCAAGGTCAGCCAGCGCCAGCGTGAGCCTGCCTGTCGACTCATCCATTCTGGGAGCTTTCCGGGTGCAAGATTTGCCTTCGATACGCTCAAGAATTTCATGGCTGGTGCTCGCCTGGGTCATGCCGACGGCGCTCGTGTTTCTGCTGCTCGTGGCGCAAAGCTACACGCGCGAACGCGAGCATGTCGTCAGCGAAACGGCGCAGGCGGCGCGGGCAGTCGCCGCCGCCATCGAACGCGACTTGAACGGCGCCCAGATGGCCGCGCGCCTCCTCGCCGCCTCGCCCGCCCTGCAGACGGACGACATCGGCGCCCTGCGCACCCTGGCCGACAGCCTGTTGCAGCCAGGCCTGGCCTTCATCGTCTCCGACGCCAGGGGACGCCAGTTGATCAATACGGCCCTGCCCGCCAACCAGGCACCGCCCCCCTTGCCGCAAAAATGGGCCGCCAGCATGGAACGCACGCGCGAGTACGGCAAGCCGCGGCTGACCAGCCTGCTCATGGCGCCGGACGAGGTGCCGCGGCTGGCGCTGAACCTGCCCTTGCCGCGCGCCCAGGGGGCTGCCCATGTGCTGACGGCGCTGTACCCGCCCGACTACCTGCCCGTGCTGCTGCGCGAACTGCACCTGCCTGCCTACCTGGGTGCGGCCATCATCAATGCCGACGGCATCAACGTGGCGCGCACTCTGGCACCGCAACGCTACGTGGGCCAGCGCAGCGTGGCGCCCCTGCTGGAACAGATACGCCAGGCGCCCGAGGGCGTGCTGCGCCATGCCACCCTGGAAGACCTGGACGTCTACACGGGCTTTCGCCGCGCTCCCGACGACAGCTGGACGGTGGCTGTCACCATGCGCACCAGCACGGTGGCCGAGGCGCTGCTGGGCTCGGTAGTCACGGGTTCCGTCATCCTGGCCCTGCTGCTCGGTGCCGGCTTTGCCCTGGCCTGGCGCGTGGGCAGCCGCCTGGCCCGCACCCTGCAGGAACTGACTTTGCAGATCCAGGCGCTGGCGCAGGGCAAACCCTTGCTCTCGAACAAGCACGCGGACCGCGAATCGGCCGACATGGCCAGCGCCCTGGGCGCGCTGGAACGCGACCTGCGGCGCCACCGCACGCAGCTTGAAAGCCTGGTGGCCGAACGCACGCTGGCTCTGGAAAAATCCACGCGCCTGCTGGAAACCGTGTACGCGACGGCACCGATCGGCATGCTGTTCGTGGGCCTGGACTTGCGCATCGTCATGATCAACCACTACCTGGCCGCCATCCACGGCGCCAGCGTGACGCAGCATCTGGACCGTCCCGTGGGCGCCATGCTGTGCGACGACGCCGTGCGCGCGGACGTGGAGCGCTGCGTGCGCCAGGTGCTGGCGACGGGCATGCCCATCGTCGACATGGAATTGAACGGACACAGCGGCCGGCAGCGCGAACAGCTGAGTCATTGGATCATCTCGTATCACCCGATTTTCGGCCCGGAACAGCAGTTGCTGGGCGTGTCGGGCCTGTGGCTGGACATTACCGAGCGCAAGCGCAGCGAAGCGGAATTTCGCCACTCGAAACATTTGTTCGGCACCATCATCGAAAACATCCCGGCCATGGTCTTCGTCAAGCGCGCCGACAAGCTGAGCTTTGAAATGGTCAACCGCCACGCGGAACTGACCCTGGGACGCTCGCGCGAGCAATTGCTGGGCAAGACCGACCACGACTTCTTCCCGCCGCAGCAGGCGGCCGCCTTCGTCAGCGCCGACCGCAAGCTGCTGGCCACGGGGCAGATGGTGGAAATCGAACAGGAAGCGATCAATACGGCCGACGGCACCACGCGCCACTTCACCACGCGCAAGGTGGTCTTGCGCGACGATGCGGGGCGCGCCAGCCACGTGCTGGGGGTATCGATCGATATCACGGAACGCAGGCGCGCCACCGAGGTACTGCACGCCACCACCTGGCGCCTGGAACAGAACGAGCGCTTCATCCGCACCGTCACCGACAACCTGCCCGGCATGGTGTCGTACTGGGGCGCCGATCTGCGTTGCCGCTTCGCAAATAAATTCTATAACGAATGGTTTGGCCGCAGCAGCGCCGAACTGGCCGGCATCCACATGCGCGAATTGCTGGGACAGGAACTGTTCGACGTGTATGCACACCATGTCGACGGCGTGCTGGCGGGCCGGCCGCAAAGCTTCGAGCGCGACCTGCTCGACCCCACGGGCCAGGTGTGCCACACGTGGACCAATTACATCCCCGATGTCGACGACGGCGGCGGCGTGCGCGGCTTCTTCGTGCTGGCCTCGGACGTCTCTGAACTCAAGCGCACGGAATTGCGCCTGCATGAACTCAACGAGCAAATGGTGCGCGCGCGCGACAAGGCCGAGGCGGCCAGTATCGCGAAGAGCGAATTCGTCGCCAACATGAGCCATGAAATCCGCACGCCGATGAACGCCATCATCGGCCTGGCGCGCCTGCTGGAAGAGTCGCCGCTGGAACGGCGCGAACGCAGCTATGTCGGCAAGATCCAGATGGCCACGCAGTCGCTGCTCAATATCGTCAACGACGTGCTCGATTTCTCCAAGATCGAGGCGGGACAGATGCTGCTGGAACAGCGTCGCTTCCAGCTCGAACGCATGCTGGGCAGCGTCAGCGTGCTGCTGGCCAACAGCGCCTGGGCGCGCGGCGTGGAGCCCGTCTTCGTGCTCGACCCCGGCGTGCCGGACGAGCTGATCGGCGACGCCCTGCGCGTGGAACAGATCCTCCTCAACCTGGTGGGCAACGCCGTCAAATTCACCGCGCATGGCGAAGTGGTGTTGTCCATCGGCATGGTGGCCGAGGATGCGGCCAGCGCCACGCTCGAGTTTTCCGTGCGCGACACGGGCATCGGCATAGCCGCAGCCGAACAGGAACGCATCTTCGACGCGTTTTCCCAGGGCGACAGCGGCACCAGCCGCAAATACGGCGGCACGGGCCTGGGACTGGCCATCTGCCGGCGCATGGTGGAATTGATGGGGGGAAAACTCAGCGTGACAAGCGCGCTGGACCAGGGTTCGGACTTCCGCTTCAGCTGCCGCTTCGAGAAGGTGGCGCCACCACCCGAGCCGCCCGGCAAGAGTACGCCCAAGGCCCTGTCGCTGCTGATCATCGACGACAACGCCAGCGTGCGCGCCATGCTGGCAGACTGGTGCGCGGCGCAGGGCTGGCACAGCCGCAGCGCCGACAGCGGCAAGGCCGGCCTGGCGCTGCTGCGCGCCAGCGCCAGCGGCCGGGACGGCTTGCCGCCAGCAGATCTTGTGCTGCTCGACGCGGCCATGCCCGGCATGGATGGCATTTCCATGCTCACCGAGGCGCGCGCCGACGAACACCTGGCGCTGCCTCCCGTGATCATGCTGGTGGCCGACCAGGATAGCGAAAACCTCGAACGCCTGGCCGACAGCCTGATGCTGGCCGGCATCGTGTCGAAACCGGCGACCCCGGCGCGCCTGCTGGCGGCCGTGACGGCCGTGCGGGATGGACGCAATGGCCGTAGCGCCGCGTCCGCGCTGCCCGTATCCACTCCCCTGTCGGGCTTGCTGGAAGGCATGCGCGTGCTGCTGGTGGAAGACAATGAAATCAACCAGGAAGTGGCGCAGTACATCTTGCTGCACTCGGGTGCGCGCGTGGCCATGGCCGCCAACGGCCAGCTGGCCGTCGACATGCTCACCAACACGCCGCACGCCTGGGACGTGGTGCTGATGGATTTGCAGATGCCCGTCATGAATGGCTATGACGCCACGCTGGCCATCCGCGCGCTGGGCTTGCCGGACTTGCCCATCATCGCCATGACGGCCAATGCCATGCACGAGGACCGCCTGCGCGCCATCGCCAGCGGCATGAATGCGCACGTGGCCAAACCCATCGATGTCGACGATATGATCGAGACCCTGACGCGGCTGGTGCCGGCGCCCTTGGGCGGCGGCGACAACGCCGTGCAGGCAGGCTACGCCGTCGCGGAAACGCCGGACCTGCCGGCCACGGTGCCCGGCATCGACCTGGCGGCGGCCCTGCAGCGCTTCGGCGGCGACTACGGCGCCTTCCTGGCCCTGCTCAAGCGCTTTGAGAATTCGCAAGGCGACGCCGTCGAAGAAACACGGCGCCTGCTGGCCGCTGGCCGGACGCAGCAGGCGGCGCAGTTGCTGCACCGCGTCTGCGGCGTGGCGGCCAACCTGGGCGCCACGCACGTCGCCAGCCTCGCCGCCGAGGCGGAAAAGGCGCTGAAAACGGGGCCATCGCACGCCACGGCCGCCTTGCTGGGACAGCTGGAACTGGCGATGGCCGAAGTCATCAACGCGACGCGTGCCCTGCCCTCGCCCCTGCGGCGCGGCCAGCCGCCAGGTGCCGCGTCCGGCAGCGCGCCGCTCGACGTGCACGTCGGCCTGGCCGAACTGCTTGTATTGATCCGCAACAATAACCTGAAGGCGCTGGCGCACTTCCACGCCCTGCACCCCGCCCTGCAACAGTCAGACCGCGAAGCGGCCCTGGCGATGGCAAACGCGATCGAGACCCTGAATTTTTCCGAAGCGGAAAAACTCGTGCTCGATCAGCTGAAACGAGAGGAAAACAAGTGAGCTGGACCAACCTTGCCATGAACGGGCGCATCCTCATCGTCGATGACGCCATGGAAAACATCCAGATCCTGCACCAGCTGCTGCGCGAGGAACACGAGGTGCTGTTCGCCCTGAGCGGCGAGAAAGCGCTGGAAATTGCGCAGAATCAACTGCCGGACCTGATCCTGCTCGACGCCGTCATGCCCGGTATGGATGGCTATGCCGTGTGCAGCGCCTTGCGCGAATCGGCCCTCCTCTGCGCCATTCCCGTCATCTTCGTCACGGCCCTGAACCAGCCCGAAGACGAGACGCGGGCGCTGGAAGCGGGCGCCGTCGACTTCATCACGAAGCCGTTCAACGCGGCCGTCGTGCGGGCCCGCGTGCGCAGCCAGCTGACCATCAAGCGGCAAGCCGACGCCATGCGCGAACTGTCGCTGACGGACTCGCTGACGGGCGTGGCCAACCGGCGCAGCTTCAACGAGACCATGGACAGCGAATGGCGGCGCTGCGCGCGCGATGGCGTGCCGATGGCCCTCATCATGGCCGATATCGACCACTTCAAGGATTACAACGACACGTATGGCCACCAGGCGGGCGACCTGTGCCTGCAGCAGGTCAGCGCCGCCCTGCGCCGCTGCGCCGTGCGCCCGCCCGACCTGCTGGCGCGCTACGGTGGCGAGGAATTCATCATCCTGCTGCCGCAGGAAACGCGCGACGGCGCCGAAGTGGTGGCCCAGCGCATCCTCGACGAAGTGCGCGCGCTGGAAATTGCCCACGCCAGGTCCAGCGCCGGCCCCCACGTCACCGTCAGCCTGGGCATGGCCAGCGTCATGCCCACCGAAGGCATGGACCCCAGCGCCCTGATCCGCGCCGCCGACGCCCTGCTGTACCGCGCCAAGCATACGGGGCGGGACAGGTATTGCGCGTCGGAAGCGGAGTAATTACGGATAGCAGCGCATCAAAAACTCCGCCACGCACACGGGTTTCGTATCCCCTTCCCGCTCCATGGTGACGGCCCAGTTCACTTGCGCCCCTTCCGGCAAGTCCTCGACGCAGAGGATGTCGAGCCGCGCGCGCAGACGGCTGCCGACGGGCACGGGCGCGGGAAAGCGCACCTTGTTCAGGCCGTAGTTGATCGCCATGCGGATGCCGGCCATATTCAAAGCGCCCTGCAGCATGGCGGGCAGCAAGGACAGTGTGAGAAAGCCGTGCGCCACGGTGCAGCCATAGGGCGACTCGCGCGCGCAGCGCCCGGCATCCACATGAATCCACTGATGGTCGTCGGTGGCGTCGGCAAAGGTGTCGATGCGCTGCTGGGTAATGGTGAGCCAGTCGGAGACTGCCACGTGCTGTCCCGCCAACGCCTGGAAACCGGCGATGCCGGCGATATCACGCACGGGACGGCTCCCCTTGTTGCACGGGACGGCGGCCGAACATGCCCATGCCTTCGACGGTGGTCACCACCTCGCCATGCTGGTTGCGCACGCTCCACACGGAAATGACGATGCCGCGGTCCGGCTTTGACGTCGATGGGCGCACTTCCTTGACCTGGTAGGTCAGCTGCAAGGTATCGCCCGCGCGCACGGGTTTGAGCCAGCGGATGCTGTCCAGGCCGGGCGAGCCCATGCTGGACGAATGCTTGAGCAGATTGTCCACCACCAGGCGCATCATCATGCCGCAGGTGTGCCAGCCGCTGGCGATGACGCCCTTGAAGATGGTTTTTTCCGCCGCCGCATGGTCGACGTGAAACGGTTGCGGGTCGAAATCCATGGCGAAGGCGATGATTTCCTTCTCCGTCACGTGGCGCTGGCCCAGGTCGATTTCCAGGCCTTGCGTAAAGTCTTCGAAATACCAATGCTTGGGTTTGATTTCCGTCAATGCGGTCATGCGGTCTCCGTCGGCAAAAAACCCGGCTGGGCGATAAAACGCTCGATATGGTGCTCCACGTCGCCCAGGGTCAGGGCGATCATGGAGAGGCGCTTGAAATGGTGGGCGGCGGGCAATTCGTCCGTCACGCCCATGCCGCCATGCAATTGCACGGCTTGCTGGCCGACAAAGGTGGCGGCCAGTCCCACGCGCGCCTTTGCGGCGGAGACCGTGCGGCGGCGCTCAGACGCATCCTCGCTGTCGACCTTGGCGGCGGCCAGCATGGCCATCGAACGGGCCTGCTCCAGGTGGATGAACATGTCGGCCATGCGGTGCTGCAAGGCCTGGAACTTGCCGATGGGCGCGCCGAATTGCTGCCGGGTCTTCAGGTATCCCAGAGTGGCGGCAAAGATGGCATCCATGGCGCCCACGGCTTCCGCGCACAACAGGGCGGCGCCATAGTCGAGCGCAGCATCGAGCACCGGCCAGCCCTGCCCCTTTTGTCCGATCAGCGCGTCCTGGCCCAGCACCACTTGCACCAGGGTCACGCTGGCGGCGCGCTGGCCGTCGATGGTGCGGTAGTCGCGCACAGTAACGCCGGGCGCGTCAACAGGCACGAGGAAGAGCGAAATACCGTCCGTGTCCATCTGGCCGCCGCCGCTGCGCGCCGAGACGACGAGCGCACCCGCCTGCGCGCCGTGGATGACGACGGTTTTCTCGCCATCGAGCACGAAACCGTCGCCGCTGGCGATGGCACTCGTGACGATGTCGTGCATATCGTGGCGCGACTGGCGCTCACCGAGCGCGCACGCGAGCTTCAGGCTGCCGCTGGCGACCTGTTCCAGCACGCCATCGTGGCCGCCCGCCAACGTGAGGAAACGCGCGCCCAGCACGGTGGCGAAATACGGTTCGACCACCAGGCCGCGGCCCAGTTCCTGCATCACCAGCAGCATGTCGACGGCCGTGCCGTCGAAGCCGCCCGCGCCGGCCGGCAGCGGCAAGGCCGTCATGCCCAGCTCGGCCAGGGTGGCCCAGGCGGCATCGGACGTGCCCGCGGCCGAATGGACGATCTGCTTGCGCGTTTCAAATGGGTAATCTTTGTCGACCCAGCGCCTGAGCGCGTCGGCAAATTGCTGCTGTTCCTGATTAAAATGGAAGTCCATGTCGTCTCCTTCTGGCTTACAAGCCCAGGATCATCTGCGTGATGATGTTTTTCTGGATTTCATTCGAGCCGCCATAGATCGATGTCTTGCGGTAATTGAAGTAATACGCGGCCAGCGGCGCGGCCAGGTCGTCGCCGCCTCCGCTGTGCGGTGCGCTGCCGTCGAGAAATGCGGGGTCGAAGGGCAAGGCTTGCGGGCCGATGGCTTCCACCATCAGTTCCGTCAGCTGCTGCTGCAGCTCCGAACCGCGCACCTTCAGCATCGAGGCCTGCGGTCCCGGTCCCTTGCCTTCGTCGCTGATGACGCGCAAGACCGTCATTTCCAGCGCCATCAATTCGATTTCCAGGGTGGCGACCTTGGCCGCAAAGGCGGGATCGTGCAGCAGCGGCGCGCCGCGCTTGGTTTGCTGCATGGCCAGCTGCTTGAGGAACGTCAGCTCGCGCTTCGAGCGTCCCACGGCGGCGATGCCCGTACGCTCGTGGCCCAGCAGATACTTGGCGTAGGTCCAGCCCTTGTTTTCCTGGCCGACCAGGTTGCTAACGGGCACGCGCACGTTGTCGAAGAAGACTTCATTCACTTCATGTTCTTCATCGAGCATGATGATGGGGCGTACGGTGATACCCGGCGTTTTCATGTCGATCAGCAAGAAACTGATGCCTTCCTGCTTGCGCACCGTGCTATCCGTGCGCACCAGGCAAAAGATCATGTCGGCGTGCTGGCCCAGGGTGGTCCAGGTTTTCTGGCCATTCACGATGTAATGCTCGCCGTCGCGCTCGGCCGTGGTTTTCAGCGAGGCCAGGTCGGAGCCGGCACCGGGCTCGGAGTATCCCTGGCACCACCAGTCGTCGCAATTCAAAATGCGCGGCAGATAATATGCTTTTTGTTCGGCGTTGGCGAAGGCCATGATGACGGGCGCCACCATATTGACGCCGAAAGGCAGGATGGGCGGCGTGGCGGCGCGCGCGCACTCGTCTTCCCAGATGTGGCGCTGCACGGCCGTCCAGCCCGTGCCACCATGTTCGACGGGCCAGGCCGGCGCGGCCCAGCCTTGCTGCGCGACAATCTTGTGCCAGCGCACATAATCATCACGGTTCAGGCGCAGATGCTGGCGCACTTTTCGCTGCAAGTCCGCCGGCAGATGGGTGTCGAGAAAGGCCCGCACGGAGTCGCGGAAAGCCGTCTCCTCGGCCGTGTAATGCAAGTCCATGTCTGTCTCCTTGTTCTTATCGGTTGCCGTGATGACTGCACGCAAGGAAGCTCAGCGCACAAAAAAGCACGACCGTTCTCAAGGATTGTACAACAGAATAGGAGACACGCCAGGGGTTTTACAATGGCTGGCGCGGCAAGGGGGAGCGGGTGGAACTGGCTGAATGCCGCCGTTGGCGGCTTGCGCCCAAAGCTGGCCTTGAATGGATGGAAAGGCTGGCCTCAGAAAAATCGGGACCACCATTCGAGCGGTCATGGAAGGTATCTACGGCGCTCCTGGCTGTATCGACTACGTCCAGAAGAACTATCGCCATCATTCAGGAAGTCAGGTTCATGCATTGTTTCGATGTCTGGCATTGACCGCAATCACCCATACAAATGCAGCAACACCTGCACGGCGACGATCTTGACGATGGTCATGCTGGGGAAAATCATGGCGTAGCCAAGGTTCGGGCGGTCCGACTTGGCCAGGCGGTTGGCGAACACCAGCACGGCCGGGTTGCCCGTGGCGCCGGCCGCAATGCCCAGCAATTCAGGAAACGGCAGGCGCAGGAAGATCTTGCCCAAAATCACCACGAGGGCCACCACCACCAGCACCGTCACGGCGCCGAGCACCAGCATGGGCAAGCCATCGGCGCCCACCTGCTGCACGAACGGCAAACCGGAGGCCATGCCGACGGAGGCGAGGAAAATCGTCAAGCCATAGTTGCGCATGACCAGATTAGCCGACAGGGGCAAGCGCCAGCTGATCTTGCCGACTCTGCCCAGGCGCCCCAGTATCAGCGCCATCACCAGCGGCCCGCCAGCCAGGCCCAGGCTGAACGAGCCTATCCACGGCAACGGGATCGGCACCAGGCCCAGCAGCACACCCAGCACCATGCCCATGCCCAGCGAGACATAGCTGAATTCGGCCGTGGCCGTGATGGAATTGCCAAACAGTTTGCGCACGTCGGCCGCATGTTTCGCTGGCGCAATGGCCATCACCCTGTCGCCGAATTCCAGCGTCAGGAACGGGTGCGGCAAGATCATGGCGTCGCCACGGCGGATGAACGCGATCTGCAGCGGGAAGTCTTTTGCCAGGTTCAGCTCGCCCAGCGGCACGCCGACGATTTCCGCGTCCGACACGAACACTTCCGTGCCGTCGAACGCGCTGCGGTCCTTCATCAAGCGGCCCGGATCCAGGTGGCCCAGCGCCGTGCGTGCCGCTTCCACGCCTGCCACCGTGCCCGACACCATCAGCGCGTCGCCCACGCCGAGCACCAGGCCCGGATCAGGCAAGCGGTTCTGGTGGCCCTGGCGAACGCCGATCACTTGCACGCCCGCCAGCGGGCCATCGGCCAGTTCGGACAGGGCAGCGCCCGCCAATTTCGCTTCATCGATGGTAATTTCCGACACGACGATGGGCGCAGGCGGCGGCGTCAGCACGGGTTTTAGTATGCGCCCGGCCAGGTACAGGCCCAGCATGGGGCCGACGACGCCGAACGGATACGCGACGGCATAGCCGACGGCCGCGTCGCCATTGCCGTGCGACGCTTCCAGCGCCGCCTGCAGGGCCGCCGTGCTGGTCATGGCGCCGGCAAACACGCCGCTGGCCATACGCAGCGAGATATCGATCCACTGCCCGCCCCAGACGGACACGGCCAGGCCGCCCATGACGGCGGCAAAGGCGATCAGATTGTGTTTCTGGCCCGCGCCGCGCAAGCCGGCGAAAAATTGCACGCCATATTGCACACCTATGCCATACAGAAACAGCAGCAAGCCGATGGAGCCGACCATCGGCGGCGGTACGGCCCCGGGAGCAAAGGCGCCCAGCGCCAGCCCCGCGAACAGCACGCCACCCACGCCCAGCGAAAAACCGAACACGCTGATGCGCCCCAGCGCATAACCGGCGCCGATGACGAGAAACAGGGCGAGGATCGGCGTGGACTCCAGCGTGTGGCGAAATAATTGAAGCATCAAACAACCTTGATCTGGAGAAAGCCCAGTTTAGCATGCACAAAAGCAACACGATGGCCATGATGACAAGCAAGCGTGCGCGCGTTGATACGGTCAAAAATGGGCAAAAAAAAGCCCGCTACGGGAGCGGGCTGAATCTAATTCCTGTGAGGAAGTAGAGGAGACAGGTGAATGATGCCGCATCGCAGCATCATTATCCAATTGCATGTTGTGATGATAGAAATATGCTTTATCAATATCTCGTCAGACCGTTCCGAAAATAATGAGTTTTCGATGCGATCCTGGTTCACGCGTCACCAGCACGCGGGCTTGCTCTACGGTTACGCAATCCTGCGGCGCAAACCCCGGTGGCACTGTCGGCACATCGCGCGCGATGCGTTGCGGATCATTAATCACGTCATAGTCTGCACGCTTGAAAAACAGCTGCTCGATACCGGCGTCGCCTTCGGACATCGGTGTGACGACGATGAGCGACCAACGGCCTTCCTCACCGAGAAATTTCTTTTGCTTCAGGAACGCGTTAACGCGATCTGCATGCGGCGCCGAATCGCTCAGTTCGCTCTCATAAAGGCCCATCGGACACAGCAGCGTGCCGGCTGGCCACCCCATATCCGGCAACGCTGTGAGCGTGTCCGGACGCAACTGGGCCAGATGGCGGTCGAACGGGTGTTTTTCCGCCGAACAGGCACCGAGCGCCATCAGCGCGAGCATGCCCACGGCGCGCAACAAAGAAATCATCAACTTCCCTTCTTTTATGTGTATGGTAAAACAAGGGTATCTTAAGCGATGAAGCAAAAAAAAGCCCGCTGCGGGAGCGGGCTGAATCTATTTCCTTGGAGGAAGTAGAGGAGACAGGTGCAATGATGCCGCATCGCAGCATCATTATCCAATTGCATGTTGTGATGATAGAAATAGCTATTCCCTATATCTGCCCTCTCCCCCCGGCCAGCCTCAGGCCGCGTTATCGCCGCGCAAGGTCTTTGCCGCCACCACCATGTTCGCCAGCGCGGGAATGACTTCTTTCCAGCCGCGCGTTTTGAGGCCGCAATCGGGGTTGACCCACAGGCGCTGCGCGGGAATACGCTCGGCCGCCTTGCGCATCAGTTTCACCATCTGTTCCTGACTCGGAATGTTGGGCGAGTGAATGTCGTAGACGCCGGGGCCGATGTCGTTCGGATAGTTGAAGTCATCGAAGGCGTCCAGCAATTCCATGTCGGAACGCGAGGTTTCGATCGTGATGACGTCCGCATCCATGTCGGCGATCTGCGCGATGATGTCGTTGAATTCCGAATAGCACATGTGCGTGTGGATTTGCGTTGCGTCAGCCACGCCATTGGCCGTGATGCGGAACGATTCCACGGCCCAGCGCAGGTATTCGGCCCATTGCGACTTGCGTAGTGGCAAGCCTTCGCGCAGTGCCGCCTCGTCGATCTGGATCACGCGGATGCCGGCCTGTTCCAGGTCCAGCACTTCGGCGCGCATGGCCAGCGCCAGCTGGTAGCACGATACGGAGCGGGGCTGATCGTCGCGCACGAAGGACCAGTTCAGGATGGTGACGGGCCCCGTCAGCATGCCTTTCATCGGCTTGTCCGTCAGCGACTGGGCGTAGGTGCTCCACTCGACCGTCATGGCACGGGGGCGGCTGATGTCGCCGAACAGGATGGGCGGCTTCACGCAACGCGAACCATACGATTGCACCCAGCCGAACTGGCTGAAGGCGTAGCCATCGAGCTGTTCGCCGAAATATTCCACCATGTCATTGCGTTCCGCTTCGCCGTGCACGAAGACATCCAGGCCCAGGGTTTCCTGCTCCTTGACGCAATGGGCGATTTCCGCCTGCATCAGCTTTTTGTAGCTGGCTTCGTCCAGCTGGCCGCTGCGCAACTGACTGCGCGCCTGGCGGATTTGTGCCGTCTGCGGGAAGGAGCCGATGGTTGTCGTCGGATACAGCGGCAGTTGCAGCAGCGCAGCTTGCTTGGCGGCACGCTCGGCATAGCCGCTGGCGCGCCGGCCCAATGTGGCATCGATGCGCGCCACAGCCGCTTTCACTTCCGGATTGTGCACGCGTGGCGACTGGCGGCGCGCTTGCACGGCCGCATGATTGGCATCGAGCGCCGCCTGCACGGAGGCGCGGCCCTGGTTCAGGGCGCCGGCAATAGTGTGCACTTCATCGAGTTTTTGACGAGCAAAGGCCAGCCAGGAGCGGATATCGGCAGCGAGCTTTTGTTCGCTATCCAGGTCGGCGGGCACGTGCAGCAGCGAGCACGACGGCGCGATCCACAAACGGCCTTGCAGGCGGGCATGCACGGGTTCCAGCCATGCCAGCACCTCATTCAAGTCCGTCTTCCAGATATTGCGGCCATTCACCACACCCAGCGACAAGACGCTGGTGGCAGGCAACTGCGCGATGACTGGCCCCACTTCATCGCGGGCATTGATGGCGTCGAGGTGCAAGCCTTGCACGGGCAGCTTGCACGCCAGTTCCAGGTTATCTTGCAGCTTGCCGAAATACGTGGCCAGCAGCAGTTTGACGTGATTGTCCTTGCTCAAGGCCTCGTAGGCCGTGAGCAGCGCTTGCCGCCACTCACTGCCCAGTTCCGTGACGAGGATCGGTTCGTCGATCTGCACCCATTCCACGCCTTGCGCGGCCAGTTCCTGCAGCAATTGCACGTAGACGGGCAGCAAGCCTTGCAGCAGCGCCAGCTTGTCGGAATCATCCTTGGCCTTGCCCAGCCACAAGTAGGTGACGGGGCCGATCAGTACGGGCTTGGCTTTTACACCGAGCTGGCGCGCTTGCGCCAGTTGCTGCAACAGGCGGCTGCTGTCGAGCTTGAATTGCGTGTCGGCTGCAAATTCCGGCACGATGTAGTGATAATTGGTGTCGAACCATTTCGTCATTTCACCGGCGTGGACGCAGCTGCAATCGCTGTCGCTGGCCGAACGGCCACGCGCCACACGAAAATAGTTGTCGAGCACCACGCCTTCCAGGCCGCGCACGCGCTGCGGCAAGTTACCTAGAGTAAAGCTCAGGTCCAGCACCTGGTCGTAGAAGGAAAAGTCGCCGACGGGCGCGAAGTCCAGCGCGTTCTGCTCCTTCCAGTGGCGCTGGCGCAACTCCGCGCCCTGGCCTTCCAGCGCGTCCAGGCTGCTTTGGCCCTTCCAGTAATCTTCCAGGGCGAATTTCAGTTCGCGTTTGGCGCCGATGCGCGGGTAGCCCAGATTGTGTGTCGTGACGGTCATGACGGTGCTCCTTATGAAGTATGTACACATCATAGAAGGTTCCATCCATTAAAAATAATGATAATATTTTATATATCCATGAATGCTACTCATGTGAAATCATGCTCGAACGCGTCTGGCCGTCTTGCGCGGGTCACGCCCGCCCCGCTGAAACGGACGACGGCATCGCCTACCTGCACTGTGTGATGGCGACGGGCAAAAAAAAGCCCGCTACGGGAGCGGGCTGAATCTATTTTCTTGGAGGAAGATAGAGGAGACAGATGCATGATGCCGCGTTGCAGCATATAAAACCACTTTATATTCGTGATGTCAGAAATACGCTGTAGTGATATTAGGGGCAACAGTTAATTCCATGCGGCAACTTCTATGCTGTCGCTTCCGTTTTTGCGTCGCCGGAACGCAACATATTCTTAATGCCCCGCAACGCCTGCCGTACGCGGGCCTCGTTTTCGATCAGGGCGAAGCGCACGTATTCGTCGCCGTACTCGCCGAAACCGATGCCGGGCGAGACGCTGACCTTGGCTTTTTGCAGCAGCAGCTTGGCAAACTCCAGCGAACCCAGGTGGCGGTAAGCCTCGGGGATATGCGCCCAGATGTACATCGACGCCTTCGGCTTTTCCACCATCCAGCCCGCTTCATGCAAGCCTTTCACCAGCACGTCGCGGCGGCGCTGGTACTGGGCGCAGATTTCCGTCACGCAGCTTTGATCGCCTTCCAGCGCCGCAATGGCCGCCACTTGCACGGGCGTAAAACTGCCGTAGTCGTGATAGCTCTTGATGCGCGCCAGGGCCGACACCAGTTCCGCGTTGCCGACCATGAAACCGATGCGCCAGCCCGCCATGTTGTAGCTTTTCGACATGGTAAAGAACTCCACGGCCACGTCGCGCGCGCCGGGCACCTGCATGATGGACGGCGCCTTCCAGCCATCGAAGGTGATGTCGGCGTAGGCCAGATCATGCACCACCAAAATATTGTGCTGCTTCGCCAGCGCCACGACACGTTCGAAAAACTCCAGTTCCACGCACTGCGCCGTGGGGTTGGACGGAAAACCCAGCACCATCATCTTCGGTTTCGGATAGCTTTCGCGGATGGCCCGTTCCAGTTCGGCAAAGAAATCCACGCCCGGCCCCATGCGCACGGAACGGATGTCGGCGCCGGCGATCACGGCGCCCCAGATGTGGATCGGGTAGCTGGGATTGGGCACCAGCACCGTATCGCCACGGTCGAGTGTCGCCAGCATCAAATGCGCCAGGCCCTCTTTCGAGCCGATGGTGACGATGGCTTCGCTGTCCGGGTCGATGTCGACCGCGTAGCGCTTCTTGTACCAGTGCGCAATCGCGCGGCGCAGCCGCGGAATACCTTTTGACGCGGAATAGCCGTGCGTATCGGGGCGTTTCACCGTTTCGATCAGCTTGTCGACGATGTGGGCCGGCGTGGCGCCATCGGGATTGCCCATCGACATGTCGATGATGTCCTCGCCACGGCGGCGCGCGGCCATCTTGAGCTCGGCGGTGATATTGAAAACGTAGGGGGGAAGGCGATTGATGCGCGAAAAGCTGCGCGGAGCTTGGCTGTCGGTCATGATATCTCTTTACGTAAGCGCCCGGATCCGTCCGAGCGACGTTGGCGCAATGCATGCGCCTGCAACGATACTAACCCGGTTTATCCAGCACTGGCAAGGGCGCAGTCAAGCCGTTACAATGCAGGCTGATCGAAAATGAGCGCACCGGTTGGTAACCCGGTAAGTGCCCGGCACCGTCCGGCATGCTCCCGCCCACGCGGACCCACGGCGCTGACCCTTGGCTGTACCACCAGCCGGGGAGGTGTTCTGGTTCGTGCATTTCCCGCCGCGCCATCCCTCCCCTGCGTTTTTACTTTAGGAATGAGACGGATGGCAACACACGACACCGCAGCAAGCAGCATGACCCTGGACCGCGCCGGCATCGAGCAGCAACTGGCGCAAGCAGTGCACCACTTCATCGATTGCGCCTTCGATGGCGAAGACCTGTCGCGCCTCGACCTGCAGGGCTGCACGTTTGAACGCTGCACCTTTGCCGAAACCAGCTTGTTCGCCAGCAAGCTGGCGCGCAGCACCTGGCGCCGCTGCCGCGCCGGCAGCGCCGATTTCGAATCCGTCGACGCCGTCGACGCCACGTTCGAAGGCTGCGACCTGAACAACACCAAATGGCGCCGTTCCAAGCTGGCCTCGGTCACCTACCGCGGCTGCAAGCTGACGGGGGCGTCTTTCGAGGAAGTGGCCCACCTGGGCCTCACCTTCGAAGACAGCCTGCTGGTGGGCGCCGATTTGCGCGGCTTCTCGTTCCGCAAGGCCATCTTGAAACAGCTGGATTTTTCCGATGCCTACCTGGCCGGCTGCGACTTCCGCGACGCCGTCTTCGAAGGGGGCAGCTTGCGCAACGCCACCATCAAACTGGCGAAGTTCCAGGGCGCCGACTTGCGCGGCGCCGATATCGACGGTTTCAAACTGAGCGAAGCGGCCTTGCTGAAAGGCGCCGTCATCACGCATGCGCAGGCGGCGAACTTCATGCGCGCGCTCGACCTGGTGGTGATTTAATCTGAAAAGACAAAAAAAAGCCCGCTGCGGGAGCGGGCTGAATCTATTTCCTTGGAGGAGATAGAGGAGACAAGTGCATCTTGCGGCATCGCGGCATATCACGCCACTTTATATTCATGATGATAGAAATTACTGCCAGTGATAATGAGCGGGCATCAGGGTTTCAAGCCGGGCGGCGCGTGGCCAGCGGTAAAAATTCTGCCAGCCACACCAGCAGGGCCAGGCCCGGAAACGCCATGCCGGTCAGCAAGGTCGCTGGCCAGCCGTAGCTGGCGTACACCCAGGCACCGATGGCCGAGCCTGCCGCGCCGCCGGCAAAGAACAGCGCGAAATACAGGCCATTCAAGCGGCCCCGCACTTCCGCGCCCAGGCTGAAGATGGCGCGCTGGCCCAGCACCAGATTCGCCGCCACGCCCATGTCGAGCACGATGGAAGCCGCCACCAGCAAGCCCAGCGCCAGGTGCTTCGATGTTGGCGCGAACATCGGCAAGGCAAACGCGACGATGCCCAGCGCCAACGCGGCAGCCGTGGCCGGCAAGGTGTGGCCCGCATCGGCCAGTCGGCCGGCGATGGGCGAGGCAATGGCGCCGGCCATGCCGACCAGGGCAAAGATAGCGATGCCCGTTTGCGACAGGCCGAACGCGGGGCTGGACAACACCAGCGGCGTGACGGTCCAGAACAGGCTGAAGGCGCCAAACAGGCCCGCATGGTAGGCGGCGCGGCGGCGCAGCACGGGCGTGCCCAGCAGCAGATGCCACAGCGAGGCCATCAGGGCCGGATATTTCATGTTCGACACGGGCTGGCGCACGGGCAAGGCGCGGCGCAGGACTGCTGCCAGCGCCAGCATCAGCACGGCGGCGCCGCCGAACACCACGTGCCAGCTGGCGTGCGCGGCTACCAATGACGCCACGGGACGGGCCAGCATGATACCCAACAACAAGCCGCTGACGACCTTGCCCACCGTCTGACCCCGCGTCGCTTCCTGCGACAGGTGGGCGGCAAACGGCACGATCACTTGCGCCGCCACGGAACCGAGGCCGATGGCCAGCGCAGCGGCCAGGAACACGATGGCGCCCGTGCTCATGGCCGCGACCACCAGGGCCGTGGCCGTCACCAGCAGGGCCGTGATGATCAGGCGGCGGTTTTCCAGCAAATCACCGAGCGGCACGACAAACAGCAGGCCCAGGGTATAACCGACTTGCGTCAGCGTGACGATCAGCCCGGCCGCCTTGGCCGACAGGCCCGTCGAGGCGCTGATGGGCCCGACGAGGGTTTGCGCGTAATACAGGTTGGCCACGATCAGGCCGGAAGCGACGGCCAGCAGCAGCACCATGCCGGGCGCAATGTCGTGGGGAGCAATAGATGAGGCCTTGTTCATGTTGTTTCCTCGGTTCGATAGGGATGCTGCCATTCTAGGCAAAACCGGGGCAAAGATAATTAGCGCATAATCTACTTACACTTTTCACATAAAATGAACAATGGAAGCTATCCCATGGACAAGATCAAGGCCATGCAGACCTTCGTGCGCATCGTCGAAGCCAACAGCTTTTCCAAGGCGGCCGAGACCTTGAATTTGCCGCGCGCCGCGCTGACGGCCACCCTGCAAAAGCTGGAAGCCTACCTGGGCACGCAATTGCTGCAGAGAACCACGCGCCGCCTGTCCCTGACGCCGGAAGGGGCCGAGTACTTTCGCCACTGCATCGATATTTTGAAAGCCGTCGACGCGGCGGAACTGGCGTTCCGTGGCCCCGACGCGACAAAACCGCGCGGCTTATTGCGCATCAACTTGCCCAATACGGTGGGCCGCAGGCTGGTCGTGCCGCATATCGCGCACTTCCACGCCGCCTGGCCGGACGTGCAATTGCAGCTGAGCCTGACGGACCGCCTGGTCGACCTGACGCAGGAAGGCATCGATTGCGCCTTGCGCGTGGGCACCTTGCAAGATTCCGCCTTCATCGGCAAACAGGTCGGCCTGATGCGCTTTGTCACCTGCGCGTCCCCTGCTTACCTGGCGCGCCACGGCACGCCGCACACCCTGGCGGAGCTGGCCACACACAGCGGCATCATGCATTACTCGGGCCGCACGGGACGCGCCTTCGACTGGGATTTCCAACAAGGCAAGGAGGTCGTGCGCGTGCAGATGGCCGGCCCCATCGCCGTCAACGATGCCGACGCCAGCGTCGCCTGCGCCTTGCAGGGGCTGGGACTGGCGCAGGCGGCCGTGTACCAGGTGCGCGAGCACCTCGACAGCGGCGCGCTGGTCGCCGTGCTGGCCGACCACCCGCCGACGCCCATGCCCATGTCGCTGCTGACGCCACAAGGGCGGCTGGCCACGCCCAAGCTGCAGGCGTTTGCCGGCTGGCTCACGGCCTTGCTGGCCGCCCAGCCCGACGTGCAACTTCCAACGCACAAAATCTGAGACAAAAAAAAGCCCGCTACAAGAGCGGGCTGAATCTATTTTCTTGGAGGAGAATAGAGGAGACAAGTGCATTATGCTGCATCGCGGCATATCAATCCAATTGATTGTTGGAATGATAGAAATACGCGAAACAGATAACTCTCCCCTCCCCTTACTCCACGTTCATTACTTCGATGTCGCCGCCACCGGTGTCGCCTTGACATCGGCAGCATACGGCAAGACCTTCGATGCCAGGCGGGTATCGGCCTTGATCAGCGCCACTTCGTCGGCCAGGATGCGCGCCGCTTCGTTCAGCAGCACGTCCTTGGCGCTCTTGGCGGCCGTTTCGGCGTCCAGTTCGGCGCTGAGGGCGCGCTCGTCACCCTGCAAGCCGTCGTCGGTGCGCAAGGCGCCCTTCACGGCGGCGATCTGCTTGGCCGTCTTGCTGGCCGCTTTCGCGCCCTTCAGCACGTCTTTCGGATCAGGAATCACCACCAGATCTTCGGCAGGATTCGAAATTTGCGCGATCAGGCGTTTTTCACGCGCCTTGGCGCGCGCTTCCTGGGCATCGCGCTCCTTGCGGCGCACGGTTTCATTGAGCGAAATCTGGTTTTCCTTGCGCTGCTTGACGACCAGGGCTATGTCATCGAGCAAGTACTGGAAATCCTTGTCCTTGGCCACGCGCGCTTCATGTTTCTTGTCCAGCAGCGGCACGATATCTTTCAGGTCGCCCGTCGGCATGTAGGGCGCCGGCTTGATGGCCACCCATGGCAAGGCATTGTCATAGCTCGATTCGCCGAAGTTTTCCGCGTCCGACATGGCTGGCAGCTTGATGTCGGGGGTGACGCCGCGCAACTGCGTGGTGCCGCCATTGATGCGGAAGAATTGCGCGATGGTCATTTTCAGCTCGCCGAAACGGGCTTTCTCGCTGCCGCCGAAACGGTCGAGGTTGAACAAGGTTTGTACGGTACCCTTGCCGAAGCTGCCTTCGCCGATGATCACGCCACGGCCGTAGTCCTGCACGGCGGCGGCGAAAATTTCGGAGGCCGATGCCGAGCCGCGGTTGATCAGCACGCCCATCGGACCGTCCCAGGCCAGACCCGCATTCGTATCGCTTTCCACGTCGACCTTGCCTTCGGCATTGCGCTGCATCACGACCGGGCCCTTGTCGATGAACAGGCCCGTCAGTTCGACGGCTTCGTTCAGCGAACCGCCGCCGTTGTTGCGCAAGTCGATCAGGACGTTGTCGACCTTATCCTTCTTCAGCTCGGCCAGCAAACGGCTGACGTCGCGCGTGGCGCTCTTGAAATCCTTGTCGCCACGGCGGCGCGCTTCGAAATCCTGGTAGAAGGTCGGCAGGGAAATGACGCCGATGCGGCGCTTGACGCCGTTGTCACGCACTTCGATGACCGATTTCTTCGCCGCCTGCTCTTCCATACTGATTTTCTTGCGCACCAGCGGCAAGACCACGTGCTTGGCGTCCGGGCCGGCGTCGGCCGGCAGGATGTCGAGGCGCACCACGGAATCCTTGGCACCGCGGATCAGCTGCACCACGTCGTCGATGCGCATGCCCAGTACTTCGGTGATGGGACCGCTTTCGCCCTGCCCCACGCCGACGATGCGGTCGCCCACTTTCAGCTTGCCCGACAAGCCGGCCGGGCTGCCCGGCACGACTTCGCGCACCACCGTGTATTCATCGCGCGTCTGCAGCACGGCGCCGATGCCTTCGAGCGACAAGCGCATGGCGATGTCGAAGTTGTCCGAGGCGCGCGGGCCCAGGTAATTGGTATGCGGTTCGATCGACATGGCATAAGCATTCATGAAGATCTGGAACACATCTTCGCTGTTGAGCTTGCGCGCACGGGTGGTGTAGCTTTCATAGCGCTTGTCCAGCGTTTCGCGGATCGCCTTGTCTTCCTTGCCCGCCAGTTTCAGGCGCAGCCAGTCGTTCTTGACACGCTTGCGCCACAGGTCGCGCACTTCCTCCTCGCTCTTCGGCCAGGCGGCCTTTTCGCGGTCGATCTGGTAGCTCTCGTCGGCGGCAAAGTCGAACTTGGTTTTGAGTAATTCACGCGCATATGCCATGCGCTCGTCGAAACGCTGCTGGTACAGGTTGTAGATGGCAAACGGCGCCGTCAGGTCTTCATTGATGATGGCGTCGTCCAGCCTGGTGCGCAGCGGGGCGAAACGGTCGATGTCGGCCTGCACGAAAAACAGTTTTTCCGCGTCCAGGGACTTGAAATAGCGGTCGAAGATTTTCTCCGACATGGCGTCATCGAGCGGCATGGCCTTGTAATGGACGCGCGTCAAGACGCGCGATGCCCACAGGGCGGCCTGCGTTTGCTGGGCCAGCGGCTTCATGGTGAGCGGAGGAGCGGCGCTCTTGTCCGTCTGGGCTGCGCCAGCGTGGGCTGACAGGGCAAGCACCAGGGTGACCAGCATCATTTGCTTCTTCATCGGCTTCTCCGAAAATTAGTTGAATCAATTCCAGGCAGCGCAGCTATGCATGCGCCAGCCAGCAAGACAGTAAGGGGAATACACGACTGGTCTGCATATTATTCTACAGGATACGGCCAGGCAGTCTCCCATGGAAGATCAGTTTCTTCCTGGAAGCTTAAACGCGGATTAAAGGCCGCGTCTCATTCATTACAAAGTGAAACATTCGTGACAAAAATCACATCCCCCGCCAGCGATGAAGATCAACACGCTCCATTGAAATCAAAAAAGTCAATAGCCAACCTTTACAATCCTTGATGCAGATGATGTTTTTATGCGAAAAAATGATTCCTGCGGGAAACACTTAGTAACAAAAGGCAAGCAACATGCTATCATCGCGCCCTGAAATTTTGCTTGCACGCGCGCAGCTCCCAAGCGGGCACGCCTGCGCTTCAAGCGCATCCCCCACCAGATCCCCTCCCCATGTGTCATGTCATGACCAGGAATGGCCGAGCTGATTACCCTTTGCCAGACTCACACTATGCCTACAATTTCGTTCTCCCCCCGCCACTGGAGTGTCGGCGGCAAGATTACCGTCTTCACGTTTGCCCTCGTCAGCCTGATCCTCGCCAGCCTGACGACCTTGATCAGCATCCGCACCTCGACCGTACTGGAACAGCGCGCCGAAGCGGCCGTCACCAGCGAGCTCAATAGCGTCATGACGACCACGCAAGTGTTCCACACGGCCATGGTCAACGAGGCAGCCAGCTTCGCGCGCCTGTTCGCGGCCGAATTTCCCGGCCCGTTCACGGTCGACGCGGGCGCCATGGTGGCCGTGGCCGGCAAGGCCACGCCCGCGCTGGCCAACGGCGGCAAGGTGCTCAACCTCGACACGGCCGTGGTCGACCGCTACACGGCGCAGACGGGCGTGATCGCCACCATCTTTGCCGCCAACGGCGATGAATTCGTGCGCATCAGCACCTCGCTGAAAAAGCAGGATGGCGAACGCGCCATCGGTACCCAGCTCGACCACAATCACCCCAGCTATGCGCCGCTGCACGCAGGCCAGCGCTTCGTTGGCATGGCCACCTTATTTGGCAAGCAATACATCACCCAGTACGATCCCGTGCGCGATGCGGGCGGCAAGGTGGTGGGCGTGCTGTTCATCGGTCTCGATATCAGCAAGAATCTGGCCATGCTGAAAGAGAAGATTCGCCAGGTCAAGATCGGCCAGACGGGCTACATCTATATCGTCGACACAGCGCCCGGCGCCAATTACGGCCACCTGGTGCTGCACCCGAACAGCGAAGGCAAGAGCGCGCTCGACTTCAAGGCCAGCGATGGCCGCCTGTTCATCCAGGACATGCTGGCGCAAAAAGACGGCGCCATGCGCTATACGTGGACGGCGCCGGGCGAAACGCGTGCCAGCGCGCGCGAAAAGCAGCTGTATTACCGTCAATTCAAGGAGTGGCAATGGATCATCGCGGGTGGCACGTTCACGGACGAAATCACGCTTGAGGCGCGCCAGCTGCGCAAGCAGCTGGCCATTTCCGGCTTCATCGCCCTGCTCGTCTTCGCCCTGCTGCTGTACTGGCTGGTGCGCACCCTCGTCTCGCGCCCGCTGGCTGCCGCCGAAACGGCCGCCGCGCAAATCGCTGCCGGCGACCTGACGGTGCACCTCGACACAACCAGCCTGGACGAAATCGGCCGCCTGCTGCGCGCCATGAACCGCATCAGCGACAACCTGTCGCAAGTGGTCGGCAATGTGCGCGGCAGCGCCGGGCAAATCGCCACGGCGTCCGGTGAAATCGCCAGCGGCAACCTGGATTTGTCGAGCCGCACGGAACAGCAAGCCAGTTCGCTGGAAGAGACGGCCGCCTCGATGGAAGAACTCAGTTCCACCGTGCGCCAGAACGTCGATCACGCCCAGCAGGCAAGCCGGCTGGCGCGCGACTCGTCGACCCTGGCAGCCGAAGGCGGCGCGGCCGTGGCGCAAGTGGCCAGCACCATGGACGCCATCCGCAGCTCCTCAAACAAGATCGCCGACATCATCGGCGTCATCGACGGCATCGCCTTCCAGACGAATATCCTGGCCTTGAACGCGGCCGTGGAAGCGGCCCGCGCCGGCGAGCAGGGACGCGGCTTTGCCGTCGTCGCCACCGAGGTGCGCACCCTGGCGCAGCGCTCGACGGCCGCCGCAAAAGATATCAAGGACTTGATCCAGGCGTCCGCCAGCACGGTGGACCTGGGCCACGCGCAAGTGAGCCAGGCCAGCGCCACCATGGATACCGTGGTGGCCAGCGTACAGCAAGTGAGCACCATCATGGCCGAGATCGCGCAGGCGAGCGACGAGCAGCGCAGCGGCATCGAGCAAGTCAACCAGGCCATCGCCCAGATGGACCAGGTGACCCAGCAGAACGCGGCCCTGGTGGAAGAAGCGGCCGCGGCCGCCGACGCCCTGCAAGAGCAGGCGCATGAGCTGAACCAGGTGGTGGGCGTGTTCAAGCTGTAAGAGCAATCCGGGTGCTAAGATGGGGACGAACCCACCTTGCCAGGAGACACGATGCACGACGACTACGTTTTAATAGCCCGGCTGATGATCCCCACGGATGCGCACGTCATCCGCGGCTGCCTGGCAGCGGCCGGCATCGACGTGCTGCTGACGGACGACCAGCACATGCAGGCCGACATGCTGCTGGCAGCCGCCATCGGCGGCGCCCGCGTCATGGTGCGTGAACACGATGTGGCGCGCGCGAATGAAATCCTGGCCGCCTTCGAGCGGGGCGATCTGGCGCTGGCGGACGATGCCGATGTGGGAATGCCCGTCGCCGAGTAAAGTTTAGGAGTAGAAACAGCGCCCGCATGCCTGGCGGTAACTCTCGTTGCCGCCAATACTGATCTGTTCACCTTCCTTGATGCGGTGGCCCTGTTCATCCACGCGGATGTTCATCGTGGCCTTCTTGCCGCAGGTACAAATATTCTTCAATTCCTCGATATCGTCGGCCAGCGCCAGCAGATAGGCCGAGCCGGGGAACGGTTCGCCCTTGAAATCCGTGCGCAAGCCATAGCAGATGACGGGCACGCCCTTCACTTGCGCCAACTGGTGCAGTTGCTGCACCTGGGCCGTGCTGAGAAATTGCGCCTCATCGACCAGCAAACAGGCGACCTGGGGAATATCATCGAGGAAATTCGTATCGGCATGGAAGATATCGACCTGGCGCTGCGGACCCAGGCGCGAGGTGACTCTGCCCACACCGTAGCGGCTGTCGATGGCGGCCGTGTACAGGCGCACCTGCTGGCCCTGCTCTTCATAGTTGTGCGCGACTTGCAACAAGGCTGTCGACTTGCCCGCGTTCATCGCGGAATACCGGAAATAAAGTTTTGCCACTGCCGCCTGCCCTGTCTGTCTGATTATTCTGGATACTGTTTAGCACCTTTTCGAGGCGTGATTATAAATCGCAATGGAGGACTTGCGGCAGCTTAATGGTCCTGCCATTGGCGCGGCAAGCGGGCGAAAAACGGCGCATACTCGCATCGCGCACCTTGCCGCCGATATGCGCAGGGCGCATATGCAAGCATATAAACATTCGTTCGCCGCACTCGTCCACCCGCCTACACTGCGCGGCACGGAAGGCTGCTCGGGACACAATCCGGAGCGGCTGTTTCTCTGACAGGAGCCACCATGAATGATCGAATGCCATCCCCCTCCCAGCCGCCAGCGCTATACAAGCTGATCGGCAATACCCCGCTGGTCGAAGTCACCCGGCTCGACACGGGCCTGTGCCAGCTGTTCCTGAAACTGGAATCGCAAAACCCCGGCGGTTCCATCAAGGACCGCATCGGCCTGTCCATCATCGAAGCGGCCGAAGCCGACGGCCGCTTGCAGCCGGGCGGCACCATCGTCGAGGCCACCGCCGGCAATACCGGCATCGGCCTGGCCCTGGTGGGCCGCATCAAGGGCTACCGCGTGATCCTCGTCGTGCCCGACAAGATGTCGACGGAAAAAGTGCTGCACCTGAAAGCCCTGGGCGCGGAAGTGCACACCACGCGCTCGGATGTGGGCAAGGGCCATCCCGAGTATTACCAGGATTACGCGGCACGCCTGGCGCGCGAACTGCCGGGCGCCTTCTTCGCCGACCAGTTCAACAATCTGGCCAATCCGCTGGCCCACGAAACGACGACGGCGCCCGAAATCTGGGAGCAAAGCGGGCATGACGTGGACGCCATCGTTGTCGGCGTCGGCTCGTCCGGTACCCTGACGGGCCTGACGCGCTACTTCCGCAAGGCGCAGCCGAAACTCGAATTCGTGCTGGCCGACCCGCAGGGCTCCATCCTCACTGAATACATCGACACGGGCAAAGTGTCGGACACGAGCGGCTCGTGGGCCGTCGAAGGCATCGGCGAAGATTTTATTCCGGCTATCGCCGACATGGACAGCGTCACGCAGGCCTACACCATCACGGACCAGGAAAGTTTTGATTCCGCGCGCGCGCTGCTGCTTGCCGAAGGCATCTTGGGTGGCTCGTCGACCGGTACCCTGCTGGCCGCCGCCCTCAAATACTGCCGCGAACAGACCACGCCAAAGCGCGTCGTCACGTTCGTGTGCGACACGGGCACGCGTTACCTGTCGAAGGTCTACAACGACGGCTGGATGCGCGACCAGGGCCTGTTGCAGCGGGCCCTTTCCGGCGACTTGCGCGACCTGATCGGACGCCGCTACGACGAGGGCGACGTCGTCAGCGTGGCGCCGGGCGACACCCTGCTCACCGCCTTCAACCGCATGCGTGCCAGCGACCTGGCGCAGCTGCCCGTCATCGATAACGGCCAGCTGGTGGGCATCCTCGACGAATCGGACTTGCTGCTGCATGTATCAAGCGACGCCGCGCATTTCGCCGGTCTGGTGGGCACCACCATGACGACGCAGATCGAAACGCTGGCGCCCTCAAGCGGCTTGCCTGCCCTGCGCGCCACGCTGGACCGGGGCTTGACGGCCGTCGTCGCCGACGACACCGCCTTTTATGGCCTGATCACCCGCTTCGACCTTCTCAACCACTTACGCAGGACACTATCTTGAGCCAGCAAATTCCCCGCAAGAGCCGCCTCGCCACGCGCGTTATCCACGCCGGCCAGTCGCCCGACCCGTCGACGGGCGCCATCATGCCGCCCATTTACGCCACCTCCACCTTTGTGCAGGAAAGCCCCGGCGTGCACAAGGGGTTGGACTACGGCCGCTCGCACAATCCCACGCGCTGGGCGCTCGAACGCTGCGTGGCCGACCTGGAAGGCGGCAGCGCGGCGTTCGCGTTCGCCTCGGGCCTGGCCGCCATCTCGTCCGTGCTGGAACTGCTGGATGCGGGCAGCCATATCGTCGCTGGCGACGACATGTACGGCGGCACCTACCGTTTATTTGAGCGCGTGCGCCGGCGTTCAGCCGGCCACGAATTTACGTATGTGGATTTGACCAATCCGGCAAACCTGCTGGCCGCGCTGCGCCCGGAAACGAAGATGGTGTGGGTGGAAACGCCCACCAACCCGATGCTGAAACTGGCCGACCTGCGGGCCATTGCCGACATCTGCCGCGCACGGGGCATCATCGCCGTGGCCGACAACACCTTCGCCAGCCCGCTGGTGCAGCGCCCACTGGAACACGGTTTTGATATCGTCGTGCACTCGACCACCAAGTATCTGAACGGCCACTCGGACATCATCGGCGGCATCGCCATCGTCGGCGCGGAAGAACGCCAGGCCGAATGGCGCGAGCAGCTGGGCTTCCTGCAAAACTCGGTGGGCGCGATTGCCGGCCCGTTCGACAGCTTTTTGGCCTTGCGCGGCATCAAGACCCTGGCCATCCGCATGCAACGCCATTGCGCAAGCGCGCTGGTGCTGGCGCAGTGGCTGGAGCAGCAAAAGGAAGTGAAATCCGTGTTTTATCCGGGCCTGGCCTCGCACCCGCAGCACGCGCTGGCGCAGCGCCAGATGGACGGTTTCGGCGGCATCATCTCGATCGACCTCGATACGGACCTGGCCGGCGCGCGCCGCTTCCTCGAGCGCTGCGAGGTGTTCGCCCTGGCCGAAAGCCTGGGCGGCGTGGAAAGCCTGATCGAACACCCGGCCCTGATGACGCATGCCAGCATCCCGCCCGAACAGCGGGCCAAGCTGGGCATCGGCGACGGCTTGATCCGCCTGTCGGTGGGCATCGAAGACATCGAAGACCTGCGGCATGACTTGCGCACGGCGCTCGATGCGATCTGATCTTTCAAATCAACCCAAGAGCAGAACTACCGGGGTCGTACCCTGAGGGTACGACCCCTGCTCTTGCCGTGGGGCTGCCTCACTCCCCCGGCCGGTACCTGCGCTCCAGGTGCCTGGCCACGTCCTCGGGATAAAACAGCACCTCCTTGAATTGACCGCGCGCGTACATAGCCGCCTGGTCCTGGAAGTGCGGCGAGCGCAGGTCGCGGTACAGTTCCCGTTCGCCCTCCACTTCCGCCAGCCGTCCCATGGCGTTGATGTAATTGAGCTCCACGCGGGGGAAATCATCCTCGGCCTGCGCATACATCAAGCCAAAGACGGCATCCGCATCGCTCTTGCCCGTCACATGGGGAATGCCCCAGGTGTCGCGCGCGATGCTGACGTTGGCGGCCTGCGCCTGCCAGCGGGCCATGTCAGCAACAGAAGCGGCGGGTGCTGCCA
The DNA here is from genome assembly GCF_003096775.1 of Janthinobacterium sp. 78. Classification (NCBI taxonomy): domain Bacteria; kingdom Pseudomonadati; phylum Pseudomonadota; class Betaproteobacteria; order Burkholderiales; family Oxalobacteraceae; genus Janthinobacterium; species Janthinobacterium sp. 78. Next base: position 4,150,531 of record NZ_QENT01000001.1, read on the forward strand.
GCGCGGGAGCACTGGCAACGATTCCGCAGGCGATGGCGGCAAACAAGGCACGGCGGACTGGCATGCAATACTCCAGGGTCAGGATGCGTCGATCAAGGCTGCTATGCGCTGGTTCAACTCCGTATTTTCCGCCTGCAGCTGCACCACCTTCTGTTTCAGGCTGGCGATCTCGCCGCGCAGGCGTTCCGCTTCGGACGGCGCCTGGGCTGCATTCTCGGCCCACGGCTCGTTGCCCGTTTCCGGCGTATCTTGCGACACGTGGGGCGCCTTCGGCTCGCGCGGCGTGCGCGTGGCGGCGCGCTGTTCGCGGATTTCTTTGGCCGCCTGGCGTAATAATTTCTTGCCACCGGCGACGGCCGCCACCTGCTCTTCCGGCGGCAGCGACGCCACGGTGGCCGCCGCATTGATGGAGATCGTGCCCGAGCGGACCGCTTCCACCAGTTCCGGCGCGGCCGCCTTCTGGATTTTTTCGATCTGACTGATCTGGTTGCTGCTCAAGCGCGCCGCCTTGGCCACCTCTTCGCGCGTGCTCATGGGGGGTTTCGGCGCGTTTTCGCCGTCCGGCGCGTCAGCCGCGCTGACGGGCGCCGGGCTGCGCGCGGCGACGATTTCCTTCTTGCGCAAGGCCAGCACGCCGCGCTGGAAGTCCGACACGCTGCGGCGCGCCAGGTGATTGTCGATCATCCACAGCATGACGTCGTCGAGCGAGGTAAAGCTGGTGTTCTGGATGGTCTTGAATTCGATGCCGTGCTGGCGGCAGATGGCGTAGCGGTTATGCCCGTCGATCAGCACGTCGTTCCACAGCACCAGCGCGTCGCGGCAGCCTTCGGCCAGCAGGCTGCGTTCGAGCGCCGCGTATTCGCTGGCGGTGAGCGGGTCGATATACGACTGCAGCACCTGATTGATAGTGATATTCATGGTTGTCCTCAATAATGCGGCGCGATGGTCCACGCCGGCACGAATGCTACACCATCCACCGCCCCTGGCCGGGTAAAATCACGGCGGCACAGCTCATACAAAAACACGGACCATGAAAAGAAAGTACGCCACCGCGATCATTTTTAGCGTCGCCGCCATCGGCTTCACCTGGGTCAGCCCCTATATCGCCATGTACCGCATCAGCATCGCGGCGAAATCCGTGCGCCTGGAAAACCTGGCGCAGCAGGCCGACCTGCCCGCCGTGCGCGCCAGCGTGGCGCGCCAGTTGCGGGTGGCCGGCGAAACGGCCAATGACGAGGATTTCAAGGAAATGCTCGACACCATCGTCTCGCCGCCCGGCATCACCGTATTGATCTTGCACGGCAAGCAGGGAGCGGATGGCAAGCGCCACGACTTCGGCATGGCGTACCGCTCGTGGAATGAAGTGGTGCTGCGGCGCAGCGGCGCAGGTCCCGCCGCCAGCCAGTTTTTGCTGCGCCGGCATGGCATCTGGGATTGGAAATTGACGGATATTACCTTGCCGCCGGAATTACTCTGACGAAACTTGATCTAAAACAACACTTACCTAAACCACCATATTGATTTTAGGAAATATTATGTAGAATGCCAAGTAGGTCGTGGGAAGTTATTGTGAAGTTATGACGAACAGAACCGGATGCTCTGCAAGGCGCCTGCTGCGACGCAGTGCGAGCACTGCTAGCAGCGGGCAACACCGCAGAGCGCCGGTTATGGAAGTCAGAAATCACAATAATTTATTGCGACTTACTTCGCACTTCAGGCGCACCGGGTCGCCAGGCATCCGAGAGATTGCACGATGAAAAGAATGTTGCTTCTCGCTCTAGTGGCACTGGTCGCGCTGGCCGGCGCCTTCTATGGCAGCCCGTATTTCACCATGAACAAGATCCGCGCAGCAACCATGGACGAGGATACCCAGGCCCTGGCTGCGCAAATCGACCTGGCGCAGCTGCGCGGCAGCCTGGGGCAGCAACTGCATGCCCTGTTCTCGGCGCCGGAAGTGGCCGACGACATCAGCCCCGACGTCATCGCCCCCTTGCTCGATACCATGCTGATGCCTGAAGGCATCGTCGCCTTGATGAAGCTCAATGACCGCTACGAAAAGCCGATCGCCAAGGTCAGCGACATCAGCGGCCGCAAGCGCAATGCCAAACCCGACTACAAGCTGCGCTACACCGCCTGGGACAAGGTCGTGGTGCAGCGCGCCCATAGCAAGAGCCATATCGGCGAGCTGACCCTGACGCGCGACGGCCTGTGGCGCTGGAAACTGGTGTCGGTGGCGCTGCCCAGGAATCTGCTGGCCGACGCGTAAGGCGCAGGCCCGGCGTATCGGCAAACAGCGGCTATCCGAAACCTTACACTGCTATCATCGGGTTTTGATTTCCATCGGAGGCAGCATGTCAGACCTGGTACAACACGCACTGGCCCACGCGGGCAAACCGGCCACCACGCCCTGGGTGGTGACCCTGGTCAGCGGCGAAAAACTCACCGGCCCCATTTCCCCACTCAGCGACGGGTGCTACGCCATCGGCCTGGGACAAATCAAGTACTTTTCCAGCGACAAAGTCGCCTGCCTGAATGTATCGGGCGCGGGCGCATTTCCCATCTGAGCAGGGACCGCCAGAGCCAACGACCGTCAAGCCCTTTGCCGCTTGAGCGTCTCGCCGGCCAGTGCCTCCAGGCATTGGCCGTCCATGCTAATTAGTTGTTTTGGGGCACGAAAATCTCATTGATTTACTGATTTTTTTATGCAACAATGAATTTAATAAATAAAACAAATAAATTATTGAAATCAGTTTTTAAGTAACGCAATCCTCACACCACGAATCCGTGTTCTGGATAGAAAAGCACTGCACAAGGCGCGCCCACTGGCCAACACTATATGGCTACCGGCACCACGCGAGCACCGTTTCTAATTTCATAACGTATTCTGGGAGAGGCATCATGAATCAATTAACTGTTCGCAAGCAACTGACTCTGGCCTTCGGCCTGCTGGTCTTTTTCCTTGTCGGCATCTCGATCCTGTCCGTGCGGAGTCTGTCCAACTCCAACGCCGACTTTGAGCAGTATGTCAACGGCATCACGGCACGTGCCAATACGGCGCACCGCGTGCGTGACGCGATCGACATGCGCGCCGTGGCGGCCAGGAACCTGGTACTGCTTACCAAGCCGGAAGACGTGGACGTCGAACGCCAACACATCATGCAGGCGCATGCGAATGTCGCCAAGAACATGCAGCACCTGCTGCAGCTGGCACAGCAGCCGGATGTATCGGACGAGGTGCGCGCCATCATCAACAAGATCGACAGCATCGAAAAACGCTATGCTCCCGTGGCGCTGGCCATCGTGGACCTGGCGCTGCAAAAGAAAACCGAACAAGCCATCGTCAAGATGAACGAGGAATGCCGTCCGCTGCTGGCCGCCCTCGTCGCCGCCACCGATGAATATTTCACGCTGACGGACCAGCACTCCGCCCTCCTCTTGCAGAAAGACGACGCGCATTACCTGCTCAACCGGAACATCCTCATCGGCGCCAGCTTGCTGTCCATCGTGCTGGCGGCCCTGGCAGGCTGGCTCATCACGCGCCACTTGCTCAAGGCACTCGGTGCCGAACCGCGCCAGCTGTGCGACGCCGTCAGCCTGCTTGCCGGCGGCGACCTGACCGGAAAACTCAATGTTGCAGCGAACGATAGCGTCAGCGTACTGTCGGCACTGCAGCGCATGCAAGTGTCGCTGACCTCGGTAGTCTCCTCCGTGCGCCAGGATTCCGACACGGTGTCCCTGGCCGCTGCGGAAATTTCCACCGGCAATAACGATCTTTCCACACGCACGGAACAGCAAGCCAGTTCACTGGAAGAAACCGCTTCCTCGATGGAAGAACTGACCAGCACCGTGCGCAAGAATGCGGACAATGCCCGCGAAGCCAATGTGCTGGCAACAACTGCATCGGATGTCGCCAGCAAGGGCGGCGCCGTGGTGGGGCAAGTGATGGGCACCATGGACCTGATCAGCGAATCGTCGCGCAAGATTGTCGACATCATCAGCGTCATCGACGGCATCGCCTTCCAGACCAATATTCTGGCCCTGAATGCCGCCGTGGAAGCGGCGCGTGCCGGCGAACAGGGCCGCGGCTTCGCCGTCGTGGCGACCGAAGTGCGCGGCCTGGCCCAGCGCAGCGCCAGCGCGGCCAAGGAAATCAAGACGCTGATCGACGATTCCGTCAGCCGTGTCGATGCGGGCGCCAGGCTGGCGGCGCAGGCGGGCACGACGATGTCCGAGGTAGTCGACAGTGTCGCCCGCGTCAGCAATATCATCGCCGAGATCACGATGGCCAGCCAGGAACAGTCCGCCGGCATCGAGCAGATCAATCAGGCGGTGGCGCAGATGGATAGCGTCACGCAACAAAACGCGGCGCTGGTGGAGGAAGCGGCGGCGGCGGCCGAATCGCTGCGCGACCAGGCCAGCCACCTGGTGCAAACCGTGAGCATCTTCAAGACGCACGACGGCCAGGTGGCGGCACCGGCGCGCACGACGGCAGCAGCACGCGCCAGCGCAAAACCGCAGCGCCTGGTACCGGCTGCGGCCAGCAGCACCGTCAAGCGCCAGGCCGCGCCGGCAAAACCCCGTGCGGTGCAAACGGAAGCCGTGACGGCCGGCGATTGGGAAGAGTTTTAAGCAGCTCACAGGCACAGGGGAAGGCCGCAACTGGCACCTCCCCTGTCACGTTGCAACAACACGCCAGCCCGCGCTGACGCCACCAGGCACTCGCTGTCCGGCTACGCGAGGTCGGGCAAGCGCTCCAGCGCCACTTTCAAGGCGGCAAAACACTGGGCGTCGATGGCTGTGCCCACGGTCTCGGCCATGATCTCGAGCGCCTTCGGAATGGGAATCGGCCCCCGATATGGCCGGTCGGCCGTGATGGCGTCAAAAATATCGGCCGTGGTGATGATGCGCGTTTCCAGGCTGATGTCGTCGGCCGTCAAGCCGCGCGGATAGCCCTGGCCATCGAGCCGCTCATGGTGCGCAGCGGCCACGACAGCCAGTTCGGCAAACGCATCAATGCGTGACAAAATCGTTTCCGTATAGTGTGCGTGCTGCTGCACGGCCAGCCACTCATCCGCGTCGAGTTTGCCGGCCTTGTCCAGCACGCTATTGCTGACGCCAAGTTTCCCGACGTCATGCAGCAAGGCACCCCGCTTGAGCCAGCGACGCCGCTCCGGCGTCACGCCCAAGGTTTCGGCGATCATGTCCGCATACAAGGCTACCCGGGCGCTGTGCCCGCTCGTGTACGGGCTTTTCGAATCGACCACCTGACCGAACGCGGCAGCGATGTCGTCGAGATAGTCCTCGTCCACCGGTACGGAACGGTTGGCCGGCTCCAGCGCCGCCACGGCGGCCGTCAGGTCCTGCGAGCGCAACATGGACCAGAACGCGGCCGACTGCGCCACCCGCTCGAACGCCTGCACCAGTTGCGGGTCGAACCAGCTGCCCGCGCGCTGGTGCACTTCGGCCTGGGCTGCGCGCGCGCCATCGGCCGTATGAAACACGTCGATCACCTGTGCCAGCAGGGCAATGCGCGAAAACAAGGGAATCGCCTGCCCTGCCAGTTTGTCCGGCTTGCCCTGGCCATTGTGGTGTTCGTCGAGGCTGTAGATGCCCTGTGCCACGGATTCCGGAAAGCGCAGCAGGCGCGCGATGTCGGCGCCGCGCTGGCAGCGCGTGGCGATCAGCTCCTGTGCGATGTGCGCGCCGTCGCGCAAGATCGTCATCACGGCGCGGAAGCGCTCGGCCAGGCCCGCCTTCAGGCCCGTGTGCTTGAGGACGAATTTGAGCACTTGCGGCAAGCTGTCGCCCACCGTCTTGAAGCCTTGTTTGAAAGACAGATCATCCGTCAGGTAGAGCTCGCAGATGCGCGCGGCATTGCTGCTGCAGCCCAGGTCCTTCAGCAGCAGGGTGTAATACAGATTCCACAGGTCTTCATCCGCCATGCCCAGTTCGCGTCCCACATGCATGCCGATCCAGCAACAGCGGATGCAATGGCCTTCTGGCTGTCCCTCCGTGATGTCCAGGGCCTGGCTCAGGGCGGCGATCAGTTCGGAAAGCCGGATGCCGTCAACGGGCGGCGCACTTGCGGATAAGATTAACATGGTAGAAATATAAGTTTCTAATTTGCAATAAATTACATTCTACGCCAGATCTTGCCTGTAACTACCTGGTCGCAACATCATTGTCCATGCATGCGCCGCGCCCAGCAGCTGGCAGGCAAGATGCCATCCCATGATGTCGCAACACAACAACATCGCATGGCAGAAAGAAAAAAGGGGAACTGTCGTATTTTCCGCACTGCACACTGTGCGCTGGCACGCCATGGCAGCGGCATGTTTGCGCTGGCGCAGGGGAAAATTTCGATGGCCAAGCCATCCTTTGCGCTGGCACCAGCCTGCCGGCCCCCCACTATGCACCCGCCAGATATTGACAACAAATACGATTTTATTCACGTATTGAGTCGAAACGCATATAAATAATCTTGCCCGACAAATGGCATGAATACCAAAAGTTTCCGTGCTAGCATAATTTCTCGTCTAGCGGACTTGCGCCTGCCTGGACCTTACGAACAACCTTGACCGACAGGAGCCGTTTCATGATGACACCGCATGCCAGCACACACGCCAGCACCATCCGCCACAGCCTGATTGCCCTGGCAATCACTGCCGCCTTTCCCCTGCAGGCAATGGCGCAGGACAGCGCCCCGGCGCCGGCCGCACCAGCGGCACAGGCCGGCCCTGGCCAACTGGAAACGGTGATCGTGACGGCACAGCGGCGCGCGGAAAACATCAAGGACGTACCCATGTCCATCGCCACCCTGAAAGGCGACAAGCTCGACACCCTGACGGCCGGCGGTGCCGACATCCGCTTCCTCAACAGCCGCTCGCCCAGCGTCTCGGTCGAATCGGATTACGGCCGTACCTTTCCCCGCTTCTACATTCGTGGCCTGGGCAACACCGACTTCGACCTGAACGCCTCGCAGCCAGTGGGCCTGGTGATGGACGACGTGGTGCAGGAAAACGCCATGCTGAAAGGCTTTCCCGTGTTTGACGTGGACCAGGTCGAGGTGCTGCGCGGCCCGCAAGGCACCTTGTTCGGCCGTAACTCGCCGGCCGGCGTGATCAAGTTCGATTCCGCCAAGCCCGTCTTCAATACGGAAGGCTACCTGAGCGGCGGCTTCGGCAAGGATGGCATGAAGAACCTGGAAGGCGCCTTCAACGTGCCCGTCAGCGACACCGTGGCCCTGCGCTTTTCCGGCCAGACGCAGCGCCGCGGCGACCGCGTGCATAACCCGCGCCCGACCGGCACGCGCGACTTCGAAGGCTATGAAGACAGCGCCGCCCGCCTGCAAGTGCTGGTCAAGCCCACGCGCGACTTCACCGCCCTGTTCAACGTGCACGCGCGCAACCTCGATGGCACGGCGACGCTGTTTCGCGCCAACATCCTGAAACAGGGCACCAACGACCTGGTCGACAATTTCGATTACGGCTCCTACCCTACCGATGGCATCAACCGCCAGCACCTGAAAACCAAGGGTGGCAGCATGCGCCTGAAATGGGACTTGCCTGGCGTCACCCTGCATTCGATCACCGGCTACGAAAAACTCGATTTCTTCAGCCGCGCCGACGTCGACGGCGGCTATGGCGCCGTGTACGCGCCGCCGATGGGCCCCGGCTTCATTCCTTTCGTCGTGGAAACAGCCGACGTGATTCCCAACCACAAGCAGATTTCGCAGGAATTCCGCGCCGAATCGAGCGCAAAGGGCCCGCTGCAATGGATAGGCGGCCTGTTCTACTTCAAGGAAGACATCCAGATCGACAGCATCAGCTTTGACAGCCTGGCTCCCGGCAATCCGCAAAACAGCGCCTACGCCACGCAAAACCAGAGCTCGAAGTCGTACGCGGCCTTCGGCTCGCTCAACTACACGGTCTCGGACGCCCTGAAACTGCGCGCCGGCCTGCGCTACACGAGCGACAAGAAGGATTTCTCGGCCAAGCGCGTGGAAGCGACCACGGCCGGCCCGTTCAACCTGCATGACACCTCGCACAACGTCAGCTGGGACTTGAGCGGCACCTATGTGCTGACGCCGGAAACGAACGCCTACGCGCGCATCGCCACCGGCTACCGCGCGCCATCGATGCAGGGCCGCCTGAACAGCCTGGCCGACCGCCCCTCGCAGGCCGGCGCCGAAAAAGTGCTGTCGGTGGAAGCGGGCATCAAGCAAGACCTGTTCGACAAGCGCGCCCGCCTGAGCCTGGCCGTATTCCAGTACCGCGTGAAAGACAAGCAATTGACGGCCGGCAGCGGCGTGGTCAACATGAACCGCCTGCTCAATGCCGAGAAGGCCACCGGCCAGGGCGTGGAGCTGGACTTCCAGGCCAACCTCAGCGACTCGCTCAGCATGACCCTGGGCGGCAGCTATAACCACACCGAGATCCAGGACAAAAAGCTGTACGTGCAAAGCTGCGGCAACGCCCAGAACACTCCCGCCAGCGGCTGCACCGTCACCGACCCCGTCGGCCCCTTCGTGGGCACGGCCTACATCGACGGCAACCCGCTGCCGCGCGCACCCGAATGGCAAACCAACTTCACCTTGAAATACAGCATCCCCCTCGCCAATGGCGAGTTCTACGCCTACACGGACTGGGCCTACCGCACCAGCTACAACTTCTTCCTGTATGAAGCGAAGGAATACAAAGCCAAGGAATTGCTGGAAGGCGGCTTGCGCGTCGGCTACAAATGGGACCGCTACGAACTCTCGGCATACGGCCGCAACATCACCAACCAGGTCCAGGCACTGGGCGCCATCGAATTCAACAACCTGACGGGCATCGTCAACGAGCCGCGCACGTATGGGGTGCAGTTCAAGGCGACGTTTTGATGGGGGTAGATAAAATCAGGCTGTCCGGTGCAAACCGGATAGCCTGGCTCAGGCACAAGATGGCGTGATGCGCATCACCTGTGCTAGAATCTCGCCGCGCTGCCCGGATGGTGAAACTGGTAGACACTGGAGACTTAAAATCTCCCGCCTGTAAGGGCGTGCCGGTTCGATTCCGGCTCCGGGCACCAGCGCACAGAATTCAGAAACATCAAAAAAGCCATTAAAGCCAATATAATCAACGGGTTAGTGGCTTTTTTTACGTCCCAGCATTTCACTTAATCCAGATTAAACCCGACAAAAAGCAGTAGCGATTACGCCAAATTTACGCCATGATTACGCCTCAACGAGAGGGATGCATGGCTTCATTCAGGAAACGGGTTGGCGGTTGGCGGGCAGAAATCGCCATCCTCGGCACACGGGAATCTAAAACATTCAGCACGAAGGCAGAGGCTGCGGCCTGGGCGTCGGAACGCTTAACCGAAATCCGGCGCGGCGCCGACAGTGGTATCGTCATCGGGAAAAGCTGCGGCGACGCATTCGACAGGTATCTGGAAGAAGTATCCATCCACAAGCGCGGCGAGCGCTGGGAAAGGCTGCGCCTCAACGCCATCGGCGAAGTGGTCATCGTCGGCCAGAAGATTAAAGACATCAAACTGGCCAACGTGACACCTGAACTGCTCGGCGCCTGGCGCGATCAACGCATGACCGGGGAAAGCAAGGTCACTGGCGCCACCGTGAATCGCGAGCTAAACTTGCTGTCGCACGTCTTCACCACTGCGCGCAGGGAATGGAAATGGCTTGCGGCCAGTCCGACCAGCGACGTGCGCCGCCCCAAGCCCGCCGCCTCACGCGAACGCATTCCTACCGAGGATGAAATCGAGCGCCTGTGCAACCCACTTGGCTTCGCCGACGAGCCTGCGACGACGAAGAGCCAGGCCGTGGCGGTCGCCTACCTATTCGCCATCGAGACGGCCATGCGGGCCGGGGAAATTTGCGGACTGATGCCCGCCTGGGTTGACGGCGCCGTCGCCCGCCTGCCAGCCTCGATCAATAAAAACGGCGTGCGGCGAGACGTACCGCTATCGACGCGCGCGCTGGCACTACTAGCGCTGCTGCCGGATTCCGGCGGGGCGCCATTGTTCGGCATTTCCACAGCCTCGCTCGATGCTCTGTTCCGCAAAGCGCGCGAACGGTCATGCATCGAGGGACTGACCTTCCATGACAGCCGGCACGCGGCCATCACGCGATTGGCCAAAAAATTGAACGTGCTGGACCTGGCGCGCATGGTCGGCCACAGGGATTTGCGCATGCTCCAGATTTATTACAACGAGAGCGCCGAGGATATGGCTGCCAAGCTCGGCTAGCTCCAAAAGCTAACGAGGTATGAGGCAAATAAGCAATAGACATGGGACATACTCGACATAGCTAGCATCCGGACTTACGCTTTACCTGCGAAAGAAAAATCGTCTAAATCGCTCCTAATACCTGTCTTTCGCCATGTTCTATCTCTAGGAAATCTATGCGTCGATCACAACACAAAGGACCGACTCATGGATCAACGATGGAAATTTTTACTTCCTCTTGCCATTATTCGGTAGCAGAGCGATGATGCAATCTACTCAACTTTTTGGAGGCTATCATGGCACTATCTCCCGCAGCTGCAAAAGACCTTATTATGCTCGGCTGCAACATGACATTCGCTGACGGCGGGTACTCTCCTGATACACTCAAGGAGATCGTGATGCTTTCAAAGGCGCATGGAACGCAAATTACGATTCATTCAAAGAACTACAGTCCTGACACGCTAAAACAAATTGTAATGCTAGGGAAGGAGCGTGTGACCATTGTCGTTTGACTCCTGGGCAGCCTAATCGAAGTCGTCGCCGAGTTGCACTTACGCTCCCCTGATGGCTCAGAACTTCGAAGATCTGAATGAAACAACGCTACCACACAGCCAGAATTACAAATTTTAATAGCTAAAATATATTGATAACGATGCATCAATAGATGCTTAAATCATGAGTTATATGGTTAGGTGTTCGAGTACAATCGGCAACTGCAAACTTTATCCGCCTGTAATAGGACCTTTCTTGATGAAATACACCTTAAATTTGCCAGACTCGGCCCGTAGGCACTTTGCGGCAGCGGAGGAATTAATTAAGACAGATCGAAGCGATGTTGCGGGATATTTGTATGGCATCGCAACGGAGTGCGCCGTCAAGGCTATGATGCTTCAAGCAGGGATCAAACCCTTACCCGCAGCCCAAAAACGTGATGACCCTTTTTTTCAGCATTACCCTCAGCTTCAAAGTGCGCTTCGAGACCGACTGAAGGGGCGCGTGAGCTCTCCATTGCATCAATTTGTGAACAATCAAGAGTTTCTTCAACACTGGAACACGGATATGCGGTATGCCCCAGGGAAACAAATCAAATCTCTTTGGGTGAAGAAGTGGCAGGTACAGGCACATCAAACGGTGAATTCGATTGGGACCTAATGGAATGATTTATTTTGACGACAGTCTGCCTAAATTTGTCTCACTTCTTGTCGAGGAACTGGGCACCAATGCTGTAGAAGATGGCCTATTTTCGAGAGACACAAGTGGTCGGTTATCATTTTTTTCAGCAACCAAACTGACCAAAAAGATACTCACACGCATTTCTAAGCTCGCGTTAAGCGAACTTGGAGCATATGCACGTGCTGATCGCCCGATTGCCGATATTGACGACTTCGGGGTTAGCGAGCTGTTCTCTGAACGCTCTCTAAAACTTAGCGCTGCAGGGATTTCGGTAAGGCTGCTGGATAGGCGCCTAGTTGGCGCGGATTGGCTGCGCGCTCCAACAACCGAAAAGTCGGATCCATCTAGATTCGTATTTGCCAGCATCAAAGGCGGGGTAGGTAGAACTACGGCCCTGTCCATCGTCGCGGCTGATCTTGCGGCAAAGGGAAAAAGTACACTCATCATCGACTTAGATTTAGAAGCACCGGGTATAGGATCCATGCTATTAGACGATGGAACTACTCCCGATTTTGGAATGATTGACGCATTGGTTGAGATCGGACTAGGTAAACTTTCAGATGGTTTTATGGCTGATCTAATTGGGCCATCGGCACTTGCTGACAGGAAGGGACGGATCGATGTGGTGCCAGCATTTGGTCGTCGCTCCCTTAAGAATCCCGGTGAAATTCTTGGCAAAATCAGTCGCGCCTATGCTGAGCGGGTAGACATCAACGGAAATGTTGCAACTTTCCTCGATAAAGTAAGTGAGATCACGGATTATTTCTCAGCATTAGGGCGCTACGACGCAATATTAGTTGATGCGCGGGCAGGCTTACATGAGACTACAGCATCGGCACTGTTAGGCTTGGGGGCTCACGTATTCTTATTCGGGTTAGATGAACCACAAACTTTTCATGGTTATGAAGCACTGCTTAGTAATCTCGTACGCATTGATGTAATTGCTGATGCGAAAGCAGATTGGCTCTCGACCATTTCGATGGTTCAAGGAAAGAAAACTGATAGCGAAGATGACGAATCTTCTTTTGCGACTAGATGCGATGCATTATTCAAGACGTGTGGACTAATTTCCAAGACGAAAAAATCTAATCGTTTTTTTGCAGCCGCAGAACCTTTTAGTAATGTCCCATGGGACGATGATGCCGAAATTGTCGAAGCAGAACTTAAAGATGGTTCTTCTGACGAAAGCATAGATATTTTACATGTACTTTACGATGACCAATTCTTTCTATTTGATCCAAATCGGCGAAACCAGCTAATGACCCACCAAGTTTACAAGACTCCTTACCACATGTTATTACAAAAAGTGGAGTCAGTGATGCTAAGCCACGTTGGAGAAAAATTTGAGTAATTCAACTAATAACTTCCACCAGATTCGTGCAGCAATTGCCGCAATTCCTGGTGATGTATCAAATGACGCCGTTGGGGCATATGCGCCTAGATTAGATGAAATCTATGCGCCAGAAACCCATGCTACAGCACTAGATCCAGCCGTACCGATTGTAGTTGGGCCGCGCGGTGCGGGTAAGAGCTTTTGGTCTGGAGTACTTGGTCAAGTAGAGACGCGGCGTGCTGCAGCAAAGGCCTACCCTAAGCTAAAATTGGATCGAGTTTTCGTAGAATTTGGTTTTACCGGATTGGTTGGCGGCCTCGGAGGCGTAGCAGTTGATGCCTTAGATAAGAATGTTCCGATAAGTTCTGGACCAGAAACAGCTCGTGCATTCTGGTGGGCAACAATTCTTAAGGCTGCTGAAAGTAGCCTTACTAATAAGAAAAAATCGTCTTGGAATGAATTAATGCAGGTCGGAGCTAATTTTGAAGAGCGCGATGCTCTATTAGCAAGTTATGAGGAGCGGTTGCGTAGTCAAGAGAATGTACTCTTGGTAGTTTACGATGCATTAGACGTTATGGCTACAAGTTGGCCGCGGAGGCGCATGTTAACCGAAGCACTCTTGGCTGTCGTATGGTCCATGCGCGCTTATAGAAATCTTCGTGTCAAACTGTTTATACGGCCAGATCAAATCGATGATGACGCTTTGCATTTTGTCGAACTTCCAAAGTTACGGACTGGTGCTGTTCGACTGACTTGGTCACGTGAAGACTTGTATGGGTTGTTGTTCTCGCGCCTGAGCATTGAACCGGCCTTTAAAAAATTACTCCAAAAAAATAAGATTCCTTCCGGCACATCATCCACGATTTTGACCAGAAAATGGACTCCTGCATATGATTCCAATGTACAGACAATAATTATGACTGCACTTGCGGGGACTTATATGGCAGATGGACCAAATGGTTACAAGAAAGGGAAAACCTATGATTGGCCGGTTGTTCACTTAGCCGATGCGTTTAATGAGGTTACTCCGCGCAGCTTCTTGGGAATGATGATTTCAGCAGCAAAGTTTGGCGCTCCACCAGATGACCGCGCCATTACACCAGACGGAATTAGACACGGACTTCGAGCAGCCTCCAAAACTCGCGTGGACCACCTGCACCAGGAATTCAAATGGATCAAAGGCGTTCTTGCTCCATTGGCGGGTTTGTTACTGCCACAAGACGATAGCGAGGTCTTCAAAGCTTGGAAAACTGCAAAAACGTTACCGATCTTGATACAAGATGCAAAGGATCATAAATATCTTCCCCCGTTCGCCACCGAGACCAAGGTTTCAGAGCGCGAATTATTTTTGGCGCTAGAACGAATTGGGGTGATGTTTGTACGAAAAGATGGTCGCCTAGACATGCCAGATTTGTTTCGAGTTGCAGCGAAACTCTTGAAAAAAGGTGGCACCAGTCCCTTATAGCTTGACGCGTACTTAGAAAAATTTTCTAAAGAGAACCCAATAGCGCGATCGTACGTGGTGAGAGCAGGAAGTCATTAAATACTGCGTCAAAATGCGTCAAAACGCGCATCCCCTCTTCACCCTGCCACGCCGGTCCTCATGCGCCTTCGGCCATGGCGCAAATTTGAGTCAAAAGAGCCCTATATAGCGGGTAGGTGTGGAGGGGGACAACTGCGCGCGCCGGGCTGAAACTGGTCTTTTTCTTACTCAAGAAGCAACATCATTTGTCGGGATGTGAAAAAGCCGCCTCGCGGGCGGCTTGTGCGGTGGCTGGGGCGCTCTGGCGCGGCTGGGCTGTCGCGGCCCCGCCCTGCCGGTTATCGCGGCGTGGCGGTCACCCTGTGCGGCCGGCGCGCGCCTTGGCCGCCTGCTCCTTCTCGTAATCGTCGCGGCAATCCACATTGCAGAACAGCAGCGCGGGCGCCAGCGGCTCGTCGCAGTAGTGGCAGCAGCCATACGCCACCAGGGCGGGCCGGCCACGCACGGCGGCCAGGCCGCGCGCCACCTCGGCAAAGATGATCTTGTCGGTGTTGTCGATATGGTCGCTCATTGCGCGCCCTTCCCGCCTGTGGCCAGGTCATACGGGGCGAAGCGCACCACTTCCACGCCGGCCCACATTGATCGCTTCGAACTGCGCCTGCAGCGGCACCAGCTCATTGCGCGCAAAGACGCGCGCGGCCGGCACAGCGCCGCCGTGGTGGAGGTGCAGCATGGCCGCTTCCAGGCCTGGATCAAACTGTCCAGGCAGCCAGTCGCCGACGCCTGGCGTCCGACCTTTGCCGCAGTGGCAGCGCCATCACGGTCGCCGAATTTGGCGCGCTGGCCGGATTGACCTGCCACGCACCGCGCATGGCCGAAGGGCAAGCGGCACGCTATGCGCTGCTGCAGGCATCGAGCGGAGCAGTGGCCGCCGCCGCAGCGCCCTGCCTGAAGCGCATGGCGCACCTGTCGGACGCATCGCCACCGTCCAGGTTGGCCGTGCCGCAGGGTGCGCTCCGGAAGCGCTCAAGCGGGCGCGCCAGATAACCGGCATGCCGGTGCTGGCGGCCTCAGCAGCAGCTTTCCTAGTTGCCTTTCGGCATGGCGACGAACGTTTGGCGCATGGGGAAGGCATTTGCCAGGGCGTGACAATGCGTGTAGTTTTCTGTTTGGTAATTTGCTATTCTCGGGGACGCCTGTCGGCGGTGGATTTAAATAGTTAACGACGGCAACCCGCCCGGGGGGAGGAATAGTGAGAATGAACAATGACTAAAGAAATATATAATTGGATTTTAGACCCGGCGGGCCGCTGTGTTTATTTGCTTTCCGATGCAATGATGCTTAATTCACTCTTGACTCGCTCTGTCATCGCAGCAAACGCTCAAAGAGGGCTCTTAACCATCGCTCGAAGTATTGTGCTTAAGAAGAAAGATCTCGCCACGATTACGAGCTACAACCGGCTGATACAGCAGCAGGGGCTTATAGAAGAAAAAGCACACGAGCTAATTGCGGCGGATTTTCATGCATTAAATATTCAAGGAATACTTAGCATGTGGGTCGCTATCGAAGTAGCTGTCGAAGACACAGTGTTAGCGGTACTAATAAATGACGAACCGACGGCCAGACAGATAATCGCGGGCTTCGCGAAAGGAAAACCAGACATTCCGGTAGGGCAACTTAGTGAAGAGAGTGCAAATCTGGTCTTTAAGCGGATGGAGCGAAGCGCTCGAGAGCAACCAAATGTAATAGATGCGTATTGTTGGCTATTGGGGGAGATTAATGTAGAACTACAGTTGCGGAATGAGGAAAGTAAAGTACTTGCCGAACTGTATTGCGTACGTAATTGTGTAATGCATCGTGGTGGTATCGCCGACAGAGAAGTAGTGGAAAAAGTACCCGAACTTGGCGCTATCCCAGGTAAGAAAATCCATATTGATAAAGGTCGCTATCATCGCTATATCGAGGCTGGCAATCGGTTTGCCACGAAATTACTTGAGGCAGTTTTGGCCAGCTCTTACATAAAAACCAAAGGCGATTGACATATTTTATCTGAAATAACGAGACAATAAATGCACGGCAAGAGAGGCCGCTTCGGTGGGGGCGGACTTAATCGGTCAACGCAATAGCAAAATTTTCTATTTCAATGTAACTCGCAGTAATATCCTGCAGTGTTTATCCGGAGATACTCACATTGCGGCCGATGTTTACTGGGAGGAAAATAAGGGGCCGGGGTCAGATCTGACATTTGGACACGGCCTCAGCTTTTATAGAACTGGCGTCGTGAAATTTACCCTGATTTCAAGCCCAAAGCTGCGAAAGCACCCCGCCACCACGTGCGTCCGCACGCGCATTTTGGCATCATGCATTGCGTGAACGCCGGCCTGTCCGGCCAAGCCATCACCCTGGCCGTGGCCGTAAAACAAGCAAGCGTCGCACGCGCCCCCATCGACCTGGCCAGTTGCCGGCACCCTGCGTGGTGGAAGTGCCGGACTTCGAAACCATCGCCGCAGCGCGCAAGAAACATCTAGTCAGCCTGCTGCGTGAAGCCCGGCACGCGGCCGTCACAGCCCTGCCGGCTTTTATACAACACCGCCCAGCGCACCACGTGCCACGCCCTCACTCCACGACTTCCTACTGATATAATACTTACAATCAAGTAACACCACGAAATGTGCGCCTCAAGGCTCCCGCAACCGTCTGTGTAACGCTAGCCCAGCCCATGCGCTCCCTTTTCGACCACGAGATCATCAAACAGTTGCACAGCGGTGGCCGCTCGCGGGTGTATCGCGCCAGGGCTGTCGATGGCACTGCGCTGATCGTCAAGAAGCCCAATCAGCAGTTCCCTTCCTTTCAGCAACTGGCGCAATTCAAGCGCGAGTATGCGATCGCGCGCCGCTGCCGCCATCCTGGCGTAGTCCATCCGCTGGCGCTGCAGTTACACGGCGGGTGCTGGACGATGCTGCAGGAAGACAGCGGTGGCCTGGCGCTCGACCAAGTGTTGCGCACGCAGCTGGCGGCGCGCAGGACGCCGGCGCAGCCTGCGTTGGCGCTGGAGGATTTTTTCGACATCGCGCTGCAACTGTGCGCGGCGCTGGAAGCGGTCCATCGTCATGGCGTGATCCACAAGGACATCAATCCCTCCAATCTGGTGTGGAACGCCGACCGGCGTCTGCTGCAGCTGACCGATTTCGGCATCGCCTGTGAACTGCCGTACGAAAGCCATGGCATCGTCAATCTCCAGGCCCTGGAAGGCACCTTGCGTTACATGGCGCCGGAACAGACGGGGCGCATGAATCGGCGGGTCGACTGGCGCGCCGATTTCTATGCGCTCGGCGCCACCTTCTACGAACTGCTGGCCGGCCAGGCGCCGTTCGAGGCGGGCGACGCGATGGAACTCGTGCATTGCCACATTGCCCGCAGTCCCGACTGGTCGCACCCGGCGCTCGCCAACTTGCCGGGCCAGCTGCTGCCGATCATCCAGCGCCTGCTGGAAAAAAATGCCGATCAGCGCTATCAGAGCTTGCAAGGCCTGCGCAGCGACCTCGAAGCATGCCGCGCGGACAAGCCGGCGCAGGCGCTCAAGCTGTCCGACCACAATGGCCGCTTCCTTGTGCCGCAGACGCTGCATGGGCGCGAGGATGCCATCGCCGTGCTGCTGGCGGCGTTTGAACGCAGTGCCGCGGGGCGCTGCGAGATGCTGCTGCTGGCCGGCCATTCAGGCATCGGCAAGTCGGCGGTCGTCAACGAAGTGCAGAAACCGATCGTCGCCCGGCGCGGCTGTTTCCTGTCCGGCAAGTTTGACCAGCTCCAGCGTGACGTCCCGTATGCCTCGCTGATCCAGGCCTTCCAGGGGCT
Source organism: Janthinobacterium sp. 78 (assembly GCF_003096775.1). NCBI lineage: Bacteria > Pseudomonadati > Pseudomonadota > Betaproteobacteria > Burkholderiales > Oxalobacteraceae > Janthinobacterium > Janthinobacterium sp. 78. The sequence goes on from NZ_QENT01000001.1 coordinate 4,168,599, forward strand.
GGTGCGCCAGTTGCTGGGCCAGCCCGAAGCAACGCTGCGGCAGTGGTCCGGCAAACTGCACGGCGCCCTGGGCGATGGCATCGGCGTGCTGGTCGAACTGATTCCCCAACTGGCGTTGATCGTCGGCCCCACCGACGCGGTGCCCGCGTCGGCGCCGGCTCAGGCCCAGCTGCGCCTGGACCGCCTGTTCCCTCGCTTCGTCGAAGTCTTCGCCTGCGCCGGGCATCCGCTGGTGCTGTTCCTGGACGACCTGCAATGGGCCGATGCGGCCACGCTGCGGATGATCGAGCTGCTCATGCTCTCCTGCGACACATGCTGCCTGCTGTTCATCGGCGCGTACCGCGACAACGAAGTGAGCGCCGCGCACCCCCTCATCGCGCTGCGCGACAAGCTGCTCGCACGCGAGGTGCGCCTGTCCACGCTGTTTTTGCGCCCCCTGAGCGAAGCGCAAGTTGCGCAAATGGTCGCCGCTACCGTGCGCGTGGCGGCACCTGACTGCGCGCCACTGACCCGCATTTGCTACACCAAGACGGCCGGCAATCCATTTTTCCTCAACCAGTTCCTCGCTACGCTCAATGAGACGGGCCACCTGCGCTACCGGGCCGAAGACGATTGCTGGGACTGGGACCTGCGCGCGATACAACAGGTCAAATATACCGACAACGTGGTCGAGGTGCTGCTGGAGAAAATCCACCGCCTGCCCACGGCAACGCAGCACCTGCTGCAACTGGCCGCCTCCAGCGGCAACCGCTTCACGCTCGATACGCTTGCGCTGGCAGTGGACCGCTCGCCCCGGCACACGCAGCAAGCCTTGTGGCCGGCGCTGCATGCAGGACTGGTCCAGCCGCTCGACGAACGCTATAAATACGTCAATGACGACACCCGCGCCGGCCACAGCGGCGTGCATTACCGCTTCCTGCACGACCGGGTGCAGCAGGCAGCCTACCTGGTCGCCGATGCCGCTACCCGCGCGGCCAACCATCTTCGCATCGGCCGCCTGCTGCTGCATGCCACGCCGGGGCAGCAGGACGAGACACTGTTCGAGATCGTCGAACAGCTCAACGCCGGCCGTGCGCTGCTCGACGATGCGAACGAGCGCGTGCAGCTGGCGGCGCTCAATTTGCAGGCTGGCATCAAGGCACGACGCTCGGCCGCGTTCCAGGCCACGCTGGAGCACATGCGCATTGGTCTGGGCCTGCTGCCGGCAGAGGCGTGGAGCGTCCACGCCGACCTCTGGCACGACCTGCAGCTGGGCGCGGCCGAAGCGGCGTACCTGTGCGGGCAGTTCGATGCCGCCGAGGCGATCTATCCGCTGGTGCGCGCCCGCAGCCTGCACCCGCTGCTGCAGGTACGCTGCATTGCCATCCAGGCGCACCAGTATCAATTGCAGGGCCGCCTGCTCGACGCCATCGCCGTGCTGCGCGAAGGCCTGGCGCTGCTGCATATCGACATTCCACACGACGTGGCGCAGATGAAGGCGCGCTTCGACGACATCCTCGCCGATATCGGGCGGCTGCCTGGCACGCAGGCGCCCGCCACCTTGCTGGCGGCCGGCGACATGTGCGCGCCGGACGCGGTAGCCGCGATGCAGATGATGCAGGGCCTGTGGATGGCCAGCTATTACGCCGGCCAGCAGGATCTCAGCGCGCTGATGGTGGTGTCGATGACGCGGCTGTCCATGCAACGGGGGAACAGCGATTTCAGCGCCGTCGCCTATGTCGGCTACGCGCTGATGCTGGCGCTGTACGACGGCGACGTGGCGCGCGGCTACGACTTCGGCGCGATGGCGATGGCGCTGGCCAGGCGGCGTGCCAATCTGCAGACGCGCACACTCACGGGCCTGATGTTCGGTGCGCTCATCAGCCACTGGACGCAGCCGCTGCGCAGCTCCGACGCCCTGTACGAAGAAGCCTTTGGCTGGGCGCTGGAAATCGCCGATTTCGTGCAGGTCGGCGTGGTGGCGGCCGTGCGCGCCACCGAACGGATGATCCTCGGCGACTATCTGCCGCACCTGCTGCACGACATCGAGCATGACCTGGCGCTGATGCGCGCCAACGGCCAGCAGGCGATGGCCGATTGCTGCGCCGCCGCCGCGGTCCAGCCGATCAAATGCCTGATGGGCCGCCTGCCCCGGCACGACAGCTACGATGATGCGACGTTCAGCGAGGCGCGCTTCCTCGAACAGTATGGCGATTCGCAGCTGTACCGCGCCTACTATTTGCAAGGCAAGATCCGCAACGCCTACCTGTTCGACGGCGCCGACGCCGAGCTGCTGGCCGGCCAGCTCGGCATCGTCACCCAGATCATGCGCGGCCAGGCCAAGGTTGCCGAGTCGAGCTTCTACGCCGCGCTGATATGGCTGCGTGCCTTGCGGCGCGACCCGGCGCGACCCGATGCAGGCGCTTTGCTGAGCGTGATCGATGCACTGCAGGCGAGCCTCACCGCGTGGGCCAGGCAAGGCTCGGACAATAGCGCTGCCAAACATCTGCTGGTGATGGCCGAGATGGCACGCTACCGGGACGACCTGCAGCTGGCCACGCGCCACTACCGGCAGGCGATCGACGCCGCCGGCCTGGCAGGCTACGTCAACGTGCAAGCGCTGGGCAATGAGCTGTGCGGCGAATACTGGTCCGAGCAGGGCCACGCGCGCGTGGCCGGCGTCTTCATCCAGGACGCCATCGCGCACTACGGCCAGTGGGGCGCAGAGGGCAAGGTGACGCAACTGCGGGCGCGCCACGCCGCGCTGCTGTCACGGATGGATGGCCGCGCCACGCTGTCGCAGGTGGGCCCCCACTCGCACGGCAGTTCCGCGCTCGACCTGGTGTCGCTGCTGAAGGCGGCACAGATCCTGTCGAACGAAGTCGGCCTGCGCAATGTGCTGACACGCCTCATTTCCATCGTGTGCGAAAACGCCGGTGCGCAGGTAGCGCGCCTGCTGCTGCTGTCCGAAGGCAGCTACCAGCTGGAGGCCAATATCGATGGCGACGGCATCACCGTCCTGCAAGCGCGGCGACTCGACCTGAACGCCGCCAGCGACCCGCAGTTCCCGCTGTCGCTGCTGCGCTACGTGATCCGCACTGGCGCCGAGGTCATCGAAGACAGCATCACGGGCGTGTCGCGCTTTGCCGCCGACCCGTACGTGCAGTTGCGGCGGCCGCGTGCCGTCATGTGCCTGCCTATCCGGCACGGCGGCCAGATCGACGGCATCCTGTACTTCGAGAACCGGCTTGCGGAAGCCTCGTTCACGCAGGAGCGCGTCGCCTTCCTGCGCATGCTCGGTGTACAGGCGATGATTTCGATCTCCAGCGCCAGGCTGCATGACAGCCTGGAGCGGCGCGTTGCCGAACGCACGGAACAGCTGGAAGACGCCAACCGCAAACTGGCAACCCTGTCCATCACCGACGGCCTGACGGGCCTGTCGAACCGGCGCCATTTCGACGACGTGCTGCGCGCCGAATGTGCGCGCGCCGCGCGCGTCAGCCAGCCGCTGGCCGTCATCATGCTCGATGTCGACTACTTCAAGCGCTTCAACGACCGTCACGGCCACCAGGCCGGCGACGCATGCCTGATCCGGGTCGCGCAGGCGCTGGCGGCCGGCATGCGGCGCGCGGGCGACCTGACGGCGCGCTACGGCGGCGAAGAGTTTTCGATCGTGCTGCCGAACACGGGAGCAGACGAGGCGCGCCAGATCGGCGAAGCGCTGCGGCGCGCCATCGAAGAGCTGGCCATCCCCCATGCGAGTGCGGATGCGGCACAGGTGACGATCAGCGTCGGCATCGCGGTCCAGTCGCCACCGGGCGCCGCCGATCCCGACGCCCTGTTGCGCCTGGCCGACGCCGCGCTGTACCACGCCAAGGATGCGGGGCGCAATTGCGTGGTGCTGAGGATGCTGCCGTCCGGCTGATCCGCATTCATGCTACAGGGCGGCGCCTCAATCGCTGCCGTGACTATTTTCGCGCGCCTGCTGCCTCGCTTTTTCGCTTGAAGCCAGGCCGTTGAAGAACAGATTGAGCAGCACGGCAACGATGGCGGCCAGCAGGATACCGCTGTGCAGCAACGGCGACAGGGCCTTCGGCATGTGCTGCGCATATTGCTCTGCCACCAGCGGCAACATGCCAAAGCCGATCGACAAGGCCACGATGAACAGGTTGTTGCGGTTGCTCTTGTAGTCGACGCCGGCCAGGATGCGGATGCCGGTGGCGGCCACCATGCCGAACATCACCAGCCCTGCCCCGCCCAGCACGAACGCCGGCACGGACTCGGCCGTTTGCGCGATCTTCGGGATCACGCCCATGACGAGCAGGATGAGGCCGGCCGCCACGCAGACCCAGCGGCTGCGCACGCCCGTCACCCCCACCAGGCCCACGTTTTGCGAGAACGAGGTGTAAGGGAAGGTATTGAAGATGCCGCCGATCAGGGTGCCCAGGCCATCGACGCGCAAGCCGCGGCTGATGTCGTCCTGCGTGATGCGCTTGTCCGTCATGTCGCCCAGCGCCAGAAACATGCCCAGCGACTCGATCATGACGACGATCATCACCAGGCTCATGGTCACGATGGCGACCACGTCGAAGGTCGGCATGCCGAACTGGAACGGCGTGACGATGGCAAAGGCCTTGGCGCCGGCCACCTTGGCAAAATCGGCCTTGCCCAGCGCAAACGACAGGGCCGTGCCGGCGATGATGCCGATCAATACCGCGATATTCGACAGGAAGCCGCGGCCATACTTAGCTACCAGCAAGATGACGGCCAGCACGAAAAAGGCGATGCCCATGTTATCCAGCGCGCCGTAGCCGGGATTGGCAATCAGCGGCACGGGGCCAAGCGGCGCAGGCAAGCCGGCCGCCGTGGCGGCAGCGGCCATCTTGAGGAAGGCGGGATCGGCAATTTGCGCCATGGCGGGCGGCCCGCCCATGGCCCAGTTCACGCCCACGCGCATCAGCGACACGCCGATCACGGCGATGATGCTGCCGGTGACCACGGGCGGAAACAGGGCCAGCAGGCGGCTGATGAAGGGCGCGATCAGCATGGAAACCACGCCGGCGCCGATCACGGCGCCAAAGATGCCGGTGATGCCCAGGGCCGGGTTGTTCGCCATGGCCAGCATGGGACTGACGGCGGCAAAGGTCACGCCCATCATCACGGGCAGGCGGATGCCGAAGTACTTGCCGATGCCCAAGGACTGGATCAGGGTCACCAGACCGCAGCAGAACAGGTCGGCACTGATCAGTGCCGCCACCTGCTCGGGCGGCAGCTTGAGGGCGCGCCCGACGATCAGCGGCACGGCGATGGCACCCGCATACATCACGAGCACATGTTGCAAGCCCAGGGTGAACAGCTTGCCGGCTGGCAGGATTTCATCGACGGGCGATGGCGCGGCAGGCGTGCTGCCCGGAGCGCTGCGGTGGATGGATTTCAAGCGGTGAGAGGCCATTTACGCTCCATTTCCTGGGTTACCGCGGCCCGGATGGGCGCAAGTGAAAGGGAAAAGCAAGAGAGAAACGGGACGACAGGAACACACTGGCGGTGGATGAGGCATGCGAAGCTCCTTGAATGGGATGACCAAGGTATGCCATGCACGCTTCGTGCCAGGTGAAATTGTATACAGTTTGTGGCGACAAACCAGCATGAGGCGCATGCTGCCCTCGCCCTTCGCACCGATTTCAGGCGCGCCGCCATGAGCATGCACTAAAAGGGGACGCCAGCGCCGTCAGCGCCGCGTTCGCACCTCCTTGACGGCAGCGGCCGCATCGGCCGCCAGTTCACCGATATCCTTGTCGCGGCGCCGGTCGAACCAGCGCACGCTGGCACTCACCAGCCACCACGCCGGCAAACCGACGAGCGCCATCAGCGGTGCGGCAATGAACAGGAAGCCCGTGGCCGGATCACAGCCATACAGCGCCGCCACCGTTTGCGCGCTGTCAAACAAGCCGGGCCACCACGCCAGCACCGCCGACACCAGGACGGGGCCGGCAAACGTGGCAATGATGATGCTGGAGCAAATACGGATGAGCGCCTCCTTGCAGTTGCGTGGCCACATGACCATGAAGCTGAGCAAGGTGGCAAAGAAGGCGGCCAGCAAGGGGACGCCCAGCAGCTTGATCCAGGCAGCCCCTGCGGCGGTGATATCGATATGCATGATGTGCTTTCAGTTGCGGCAAAAAAAAGCTGCGCTTGGCAGCTTGCTTGCTGTCATTCATTTGAGAAGGCGGCTTGCTGCCCTACCCTTGCGCCGGTCCGAACAGGGCCGCCACCAGCGGATCGCGGCGCGCCGCACCGCGTGACCAACTGGCCGTGCGGCGCACCTGCGGCGGCAGTTCGGCCCAGCCGTCGACCTCCTCGTCCGGCTCGCCCAGCGCGTACAGGGCGGGCCGCTGGCGACCCGGCTCCGTGCAATGGCGCTGCGCCAGGTGAATCTGTCCGATGCCGCACATGTGGCGCAAATAGCGGCTCATGGTGCCCGCATCGAGTCCCAGCAAGGCGGACAATTGCGCCGCGCTGGCCTGGCCCTGCTCGCGTATGTACTGCGCGATGCGGGCGATATGCAGCTGCGACCTCTTGCTGCGTCCCTGTAACTGGCGCCCCTGGCGCGGCGCCACCCTGCTTTCCACCAACTGACTGCTGTTCAACATCTGCCTGACCTCCCGTGGTGTCGCCCATCGGCAGACGCTGTAGTGCGTTTGCGACAGGCAACGAGTGGACTTTATCAATCGCTAATGTTAAAGTCAAGCATTTGGTAATTTATCAAACGGTAAATTTCGGGTTTAATGTGGAGATGAATATGTATCAATACAGACGCGACCGCCTGCTGGCACTGATCCGCGAGCACTACGACAACACGCGCAAGAAAATTTCCGATGTCAGCGGCTGGAGCGAGGCGCGCATCTCGCAAATCCTCTCGCCCACCTACCGCGAGGGACGCGCCTTCAGCGAAAAAATCGCGCGCAAGCTGGAAGCTGACCTGCAGCTGGACAGCATGTACTTCGACCAGGGTGCGGCGCCCGACCAGGCAGAGCTGGCGGCACGCGCGCTCGGTGAGGTACAGCCGGTGGTGGTGCTCGATGGCGAAGATGCGCGCTTCTACCCGATCCGCAAGGTCAAATTGCGCCTGTCGGCAGGTATCACGGGCTTTGCCATCGAACCGGAAACGCACGACGGCAGCAGCATCAGCGTGCCGCGCAGCTGGGTCGAGCGCAATGGCTACCACCCTGAAAAACTGGTGGCGATCAAGGTCAAGGGCGAGAGCATGGAGCCGGCCCTGTACGAGGACGACGTGGTGATCATCAATACGGCCGACAAGCGGCCGGCCGATGGCATTGTGTTTGCCATCAATTACGAAGGCGAACCGGTGGTCAAGCGCATGGCGCGCGATATCGGAGAATGGTGGCTGACCTCGGACAACCCGGACCAGCGCAAATACCACCGCAAGCTGTGCCGCGGCAATGAATGCCTGATCGTCGGCAGGGTCGTGCGCAAGGAAAGCGACCGGATTTGAGAATAAAATTTATCGTTTGATAAACTCTATTCTCATCATGGCATTTACACCAATGCTGCCTGAATCTGCTGCAGCGATGCCGGATCGTCCATCGACGTCAGGTCGCCCGGGCTGCGCCCTTCGCAGATGGCCTGGATCGAGCGGCGCAGCAGCTTGCCCGAACGCGTCTTCGGCAGCTGTGCCACGAACAGCACGCGCGCGGGCCGCGCCACGGCGCCCAGCTGGCGGTCTACCACAGCCATCACTTCGCGTTCCAGTGCCGCTTTCGCTTCAACGCTGTCGAAACCCTGCGGGTTTTTCAGGATCACGAAAGCCATCGCCACCTGGCCTTTGAGCTTGTCTTCCACGCCTACCACCGCCACTTCCGACACGTTCGGATGGCTGGTGATGCTTTCCTCGATTTCGCGCGTGCCCAGTCGGTGGCCGGCCACGTTGATCACGTCATCGGTGCGGCCCAGAATAAAATAATAGCCGTCCGCATCGCGCACGCCCCAGTCGAAGGTGGAATACACTTGCCGGCCGCTGAAGGTGGACCAGTAGGTCTCGACGAAACGCTCGTCGTCGCCATACACCGTCTGCATGCAGCCGGGCGGCAGCGGGCCTTCCAGCACCAGCACGCCCTTCTCGTTGGCGCCGCACTCCTCACCCGTCGCTTCGTTGAGCAGCTTGACCTGGTAGCCGTACATGGCCATGCCCGGGCTGCCCAGGCGCGTCGGCGTATCGGCCACGCCTTTTGCCACCGAGAGGATCGGCCAGCCCGTCTCCGTCTGCCAGTAGTTGTCGATGATGTCTACTTTGAGTTCATCGGCGATCCATTGCGAGGTGGTTTCATCGAGCGGCTCGCCCGCCAGGTACAGCGCCTTCAGGGAAGACAGGTCGTACTTGCGCATCAGTTCCACCGGATGCTTGCGCAGCACGCGGATGGCCGTCGGCGCCGAAAACATGCGCGTGACCTTGTATTTTTCGACGATGCTCCACCAGATGCCCGCATCGGGACAGATCGGCAAACCCTCGTACAGGATGGTGGCCATGCCGGCGATCAGCGGGCCATACACGATGTAGGAATGGCCCACCACCCAGCCGATATCCGAGGTGGCAAAGAAGGTTTCGCCGGGCTTGCCGCAGAAGTTGTACTGCATCGACGACGCCAGCGCCACCGCATAGCCGCCCACGTCGCGCTGCACGCCCTTCGGTTTACCCGTCGTGCCCGAGGTGTACAGCACGTACGACGGCTCGTTCGATTCGAGCCAGGTGACGGGCACCTGCGCGTCCAGGTGCTGCTCGCGCAGGGTCGCGTAATCGACGTCGCGGCCCGGCGTCAGTTGCATCGGCACCAGGTGGCGGTCGACCAGCAGCACCTGCTGCGGCTTGTGCGCGGCGATGCGGATGGCTTCGTCGAGCAGCGGCTTGTAGGCGATCGCCTTGCCATTGCGCGAACCGGCATCGGCGGAGAACACCAGTTTTGGCCGCGCATCGTCGATGCGGCTGGCCAGGCTGTTGGCGGCAAAACCACCGAACACCACGGAATGCACGGCGCCGATGCGCGCGCACGCCAGCATGGCGAAGGCCGCCTCGGCGATCATCGGCATGTAGATCAGGACGCGGTCGCCCTTGACCACGCCCAGCGACTGCAAAATAGCGGCGCAGCGTTCCACTTCGCGCTGCAGTTCGCGGAAGCTGTAAGTGCGCTCGGTATTCGTTTCGGTGGAGATGGCAATCAGCGCGGCGGCATCGCCCTGGCTGTCAACCCAGCGGTCGACGGCGTTGTGGCACAAATTGGTGGTGCCACCGACGAACCATTTGGCGAACGGCGGGCGGGAATAATCAAGCACTTGCGAAAATGGGCTATGCCAATCGATCTTTTCCGCTTCCTCGCGCCAAAAAACGTCTGGCGTGTCGATCGAGCGTTGATAAAATGCTGCGAAATTCATGTCTCCTCCGGTAGGCGTGCAATCTGTGTCGGGCCGGGGCCAACTGGCCTGGCCGCCGCATTATGTGTACGATCTGTGTAGCATCTGCCTGCGTATTTCTGCCTAAAACGCGTCGCCTGGAATGCGCACGACACCTTCCATCAGCACGCGTGCGCTGCGGCTCATGATGGCTTTGGTGACGCTCCATGCGCCATCGACCAGCGTCGCTTCCGCGCCCACCATCAGGGTGCCGGACGGGTGGCCGAAGCGCACGCTGGTTTTTTCGCCGCCGCCCGCCGCCAGGTTCACCAGGGTGCCGGGAATGGCCGCCGCCGTGCCGATGGCGACAGCGGCCGTGCCCATCATGGCGTGGTGCAGCTTGCCCATCGACATGGCGCGCACCAGCAGGTCGATCTCGCCCGCTGCCACCTGTTTTCCGCTGGACGAGACATAGCTGGCCGGCTTGGCGACAAAGGCCACTTTCGGCGTGTGCTGGCGCTTCGCCGCTTCATCCAGGTGGGAAATCAAACCCATGCGCAGGGCGCCATGCGCGCGGATGGTCTCGAAACGGGCCAGTGCGGCCGGATCGCCATTGATGGCGTCCTGCAGTTCCGTGCCCGTGTAGCCGATGGCCTGCGCATCGACAAAAATCGTCGGGATGCCGGCGTTGATCATCGTGACTTTCAAGATACCGATGCCGGGCACGTCGAGGTCATCGACCAGGTTGCCGGTAGGGAACATAGCGCCACCGCCGCCCTCTTCCTCGGCGGCCGGATCGAGGAATTCCAGTTTCACTTCGGCGGCCGGGAAGGTCACGCCATCGAGCTCGAAGTCGCCCGTTTCCTGCACCTCGCCATGCGTCACGGGGACGTGGGCGATGATGGTCTTGCCGATATTGGCTTGCCAGATGCGCACCGTGGCGACACCATTTTCGGGCACGCGCGCAGCGTCCACCAGGCCGCTGGCAATGGCGAACGAGCCGACTGCCGCCGACAGGTTGCCGCAATTGCCGCTCCAGTCGACGAACGGCTTGTCGATGGAGACCTGGCCGAACAGATAATCGACATCGTGCTCCGGCTTCGTACTTTTCGCCAGGATCACCGTCTTGCTGGTGCTCGAGGTGGCGCCGCCCATGCCGTCGATCTGCTTGCCGTACGGGTCGGGACTGCCGATCACGCGCAGCAGCAGCGCATCGCGCGCCGCACCGGGCACTTGCGCGCTGGCGGGCAAATCCTGCAGGCGGAAGAACACGCCCTTGCTGGTGCCGCCGCGCATGTAGGTGGCGGGGATTTTGATTTGGGGTACGTGGGTCATTGAAATTCCTGCGTTGAATGGCTGATTAAACCCAACGGCGAAATGCCGGGGTCGGACCCTGAGGGTCCGACCCCAGACCTTGCGTTTGGGGTGAATTGCGCGATCACATCGCCATTACGCTGCCTTGGACGACTCGAGGAAATCCTGCGCGAAGCGTTGCAGAACGCCGCCCGCCTCGTAGATCGACACCTCTTCCGCCGTGTCGAGACGGCAGGTGACGGGCACTTCGAGCGTTTCGCCGTTCTTGCGGTGAACGAGCAGGGTCAACGTGGAGCGCGGCGTGCGCTCGCCCACGACGTCGTAGGTTTCGCTGCCATCAAGGCCCAAGGTCTTGCGGTTCACGCCAGGCAGGAACTCCAGCGGCAAGACGCCCATGCCCACCAGGTTGGTGCGGTGGATGCGTTCAAAACCTTCGGCCACGATGGCTTCCACGCCAGCCAGGCGCACGCCCTTGGCGGCCCAGTCGCGCGAGGAACCCTGGCCGTAGTCGGCGCCGGCGATGATGATCAATGGCTGCTTGCGCTCCATGTACACCTCGATGGCTTCCCACATGCGCGAAATCGTGCCTTCCGGCTCGATGCGCGTGAGCGAACCGGCTTTGACCTTGCCATCCTCGATGACCATCTCGTTCTTCAGGGTCGGATTGGCAAACGTGGCGCGCTGCGCCGTCAGATGGTCGCCCCGGTGCGTGGCGTAGGAATTGAAGTCTTCTTCGGGCAAACCCATCTTCGCCAGATACTCGCCAGCCGCGCTATCGAGCATGATGGCGTTCGATGGCGACAAATGGTCGGTGGTGATGTTGTCGCCCAGGACGGCCAGCGGACGCATGCCTTTCAATGGGCGTGCGCCAGCCAGCGCGCCTTCCCAGTATGGCGGACGGCGGATGTACGTCGTCTGCGGACGCCAGTCGTACAGGGGGCTGACCTTGATGCCGTCGTCCACCTGCGCGGCAAACATCGGGATGTACACCTTGCGGAACTGCTCCGGCTTGACGCTGGAAGCGACGATGGCGTCGATTTCCTCGTCGGATGGCCAGATATCCTTCAACTGGATAGCCTTGCCGTCCGGGGCGATGCCCAGCACGTCCTTTTCGATGTCGAAGCGGATGGTGCCGGCGATCGCGTAGGCCACCACCAGCGGCGGCGAGGCGAGGAAAGCCTGTTTCGCGTACGGGTGGATGCGGCCGTCGAAGTTGCGGTTGCCCGACAAAACGGCCGTGGCGTACAGATCGCGCGATACCACTTCTTCCTGGATGACAGGATCGAGCGCGCCCGACATGCCGTTGCACGAGGTGCAGGCAAACGCCACGACGCCGAAGCCCAATGTTTCGAGCTCGGTCATCAGGCCCGCTTCCTGCAGGTACAGTTCCACCGTTTTCGAGCCTGGCGCCAGCGACGATTTGACCCATGGTTTGCGGGTCAGGCCCAGGCGGTTCGCATTGCGCGCGATCAGGCCGGCGGCGATCATGTTGCGCGGATTGTTCGTGTTGGTGCAGCTGGTAATGGCCGCGATGATGACGGCGCCGTCCGGCATCTTGCCCGGCTCGTTTTCCACCACGCCTGATATGCCGCGTGCGGCCAGTTCCGACGTCGGCACGCGGTTGTGCGGATTCGACGGCCCGGCGATATTGCGCACCACGGACGACAGATCAAAAGTCAGCACACGCTCATACTGCGCGTCGACCAGGCTGTCGGCCCACAGGCCAGTCTCTTTGGCGTACAGCTCCACCAGCTTCACCAGCTCGTCGTCGCGGCCCGTCAGTTTCAAATACTTGATGGTTTGCGCATCGATGTAGAACATGGCGGCCGTGGCGCCGAATTCCGGCGCCATGTTGGAAATCGTGGCGCGGTCGCCCAGGGTCAGGTGCGAAGCGCCCTCGCCGTAGAATTCCAGGTAGGACGAGACGACCTTCTGCTTGCGTAAAAATTCCGTCAGCGCCAGCACGGTATCGGTGGCCGTGATGCCCGGCTGTGGTTTGCCCGTCAGCTTGACGCCGATGATGTCGGGCAAACGCATCCACGAAGCGCGGCCCAGCATCACGCTTTCCGCTTCCAGGCCACCCACGCCGATGGCGATCACGCCCAGCGCGTCGACCATGGGCGTGTGCGAATCGGTACCCACCAGGGTATCGGGATAGGCCACGCCATTTTGCACCTGGATCACCGGCGACATGCGCTCCAGATTGATCTGGTGCAGGATGCCGTTGCCTGGCGGGATCACGTCGACGTTCTTGAACGCCTTCTTGGTCCAGTCGATGAAATCGAAGCGGTCTTCGTTGCGGCGGTCTTCGATGGCGCGGTTCTTGGCGAAGGCGTCGGGGTCAAAACCACCGCATTCGACGGCCAGCGAGTGGTCGACCACCAGCTGTGTCGGCACGACGGGGTTGACCAGGGCCGGGTCGCCGCCCTGGGCCGCGATGGCGTCGCGCAAGCCGGCCAGGTCGACCAGGGCCGTCTGGCCCAGGATGTCATGGCAGACGACGCGCGCAGGGAACCACGGGAAATCGAGGTCGCGGCGGCGTTCGATGAACTGGCTCAGCGACGCGTTCAGGGTGGCAGGGTCGCAGCGGCGCACAAGGTTTTCGGCCAGTACGCGCGAGGTATACGGCAAGGTGGCGTAGGCGCCTGGCTGGATCGCATCGACGGCAGCGCGCGTGTCGAAGTAGTCTAGCTGGGTGCCCGGCAAGGGCTTGCGGTGCAAGGTGTTCATCGGGGTAGTCAATGCAGTGCTCATTATTTGCGGTCCTTGATCGGCACGAATTCCAGGTCTTCCGGGCCCACGTAGTTGGCGCTCGGGCGGATGATCTTGTTGTCGATGCGCTGCTCGATGATGTGGGCGGCCCAGCCCGAAGTGCGCGAAATGACGAACAACGGCGTAAACATCGCCGTCGGCACGCCCATCATGTGGTACGACACGGCCGAGAACCAGTCCAGGTTCGGGAACATGTTCTTGATTTCCCACATGACCGATTCCAGGCGCTCGGCGATGTCGAACATTTTCGTGGAACCGGCTTCCTGCGACAGCGAACGGGCCACTTCCTTGATGACTTTATTGCGCGGGTCCGAAATCGTGTAGACGGGGTGGCCGAAGCCGATCACCACTTCCTTGTTGGCGACGCGCTCGCGGATGTCCGCTTCGGCTTCATCGGCGTTGTCGTAGCGTTTCTGGATGTCCAGCGCCACTTCGTTCGCGCCGCCGTGTTTCGGGCCGCGCAGCGCGCCGATGGCGCCCGTGATGGCCGAATGGATGTCGGAACCCGTGCCGGCGATGACGCGGCTGGTGAAGGTCGAGGCATTGAATTCGTGTTCCGCGTACAGGATCAAGGACGTGTGCATGGCTTTTTCCCACGACGCCGACGGCTTTTCGCCGTGCAGCAGGTGCAGGAAGTGGCCGCCGATCGAGTCGTCGTCCGTTTCCACTTCGATGCGCTTGCCGTTATGGCTGTAGTGGTACCAGTACAGCAGCATGGAGCCGAACGACGCCATCAGGCGGTCGGCGATGTCGCGCGCGCCAGGCGCGTTATGGTCGTCTTTTTCCGGCAGGGTGCAGCCCAGCACGGACACGCCCGTGCGCATCACGTCCATCGGGTGGGCGGCGGCCGGCAGCGCTTCCAAGGCCGACTTGACCGCCGACGGCAAGCCGCGCAAGGACTTCAGCTTGGCTTTGTAGCCTTTCAATTCGGCGGCGGTCGGCAGCTTGCCGTGCACCAGCAGGTAGGCGATTTCCTCGAACTCGCAGCTGTCGGCCACGTCCAGGATGTCATAGCCGCGGTAGTGCAAATCGTTGCCGGTCTTGCCGACCGAGCACAGCGCCGTGTTGCCGGCAGTAACGCCAGACAGCGCGACGGATTTTTTAGGCTTGAAAGTAGCGACTTGCGGTGCGGTCATAGTGTTCTCCAGAAGATGATTGTCGGTCCAGTGCGGCGGGCCTGGGCCTCCCAAGGCCCGCTCTTGTATAGGTGCTTACTTCTTTTGCGCGGCGAACAGCGCATCGAGCTTTTGCTCGAAGTCGTGGTAGTTGATCGATTCATACAGCTCCATGCGCGTCTGCATGGTGTCGACGACGTTCTTTTGCGTGCCGTCGCGGCGCAGGGCGCGGTAGACGTTGTCGGCCGCCTTGTTCATGGCGCGGAAGGCCGACAGCGGGTACAGGGCCAGGCCCACATGGGCGCTGCGCAATTCGTCCAGCGTGAACAGCGGCGTGGAACCGAATTCCGTGATGTTGGCCAGGATAGGCACGTTGACGGCCTTGGCGAACGTGGCATACATCTCCAGGTCCGTGATGGCTTCCGGGAAGATCATGTCGGCGCCCGCTTCGACGCAGGCGACGGCGCGTTCCAGTGCCGCTTCCAGGCCATCGACGGCCAGCGCATCGGTGCGCGCCATGATGACGAAGTTCGGGTCCGTGCGCGCATCGACGGCTGCCTTGATGCGGTCGACCATTTCTTCCTTGCTGACGATTTCCTTGCCCGGACGGTGACCGCAGCGCTTGGCGCCCACCTGGTCTTCGATATGCAGGCCGGCTGCGCCGAACTTGATCATCGATTTCACGGTGCGCGCCACGTTGAAGGCCGACGAACCGAAGCCCGTGTCGGCATCGACCAGCAGCGGCAGGTCGCACACGTCGGTGATGCGGCGGATATCGGTCAGCACGTCATCCAGGCTGGAAATGCCCAGGTCGGGCAAGCCCAGCGAGCCGGCCGCGACACCGCCGCCGGACAAATAAATGGCTTTGTAACCGGCGCGCTTGGCCAGCAAGGCGTGGTTGGCGTTGATGGCGCCGACGACTTGCAACGGGGATTCTTCCTGGACGGCCTTGCGGAATGCGGCACCTGCGGAGTATTGAGTCATGTGTTCACCTTATGGGTTTCGGATGGTCCCGAATGTTTCACGGAGTGGCTATGAGCATCAGTATTGCAAATGCCGTGCCAGGGCCGCGCATCCACCCGGAAAGGACGCCAGTACGCGGTGCCATACGGGGGAAACGGCCAGGTATCGGCGTGGCGTGCAGTGTCACGCAAGGGAACAAGCATGTCACGATGCATGTCAATGATGTTTCAAATATGTTTCAATCATTCCATTTGAAACATTGAAACATGAAACAGACCAGACTGCCACCGGGCGCGCACATAAAAAAACAGCCGGCGGGCGCCGGCTGCAGGTTTGCTGAAAATTCAGGAGCTAAGCCAGCCGCACCAGCGGATTGGCGATGATGTTGTCGATCTGGCGCACGGCTTCTTCGCAGGCGGCGGCAATGGCACCGTCCTCGTCGTCGCGCACGAACTGCATGGTCGAGCCTTCGAATACTTCCAGGCCTTCCGCAGTGGCGCGTTCGATGTCGCAGCTGGCAGACCATTTGCCATCGGTGGTGGGCACGGCCAGGGGAACGATTTCCCAGCCTTTATAGTGAATTTTAGAACTGTTTTCCATGGGGTGCCTCCTTGTGACTGACTCAATAGTGGAAATCGTAGCATGAAGCGGGACCGCTAGCGACGTGTTTCAGGCGCCGGCGCACGGTCAGGCTGACTTTCGGGCTAAACGATTTACGCTGGCTCAAGGACGCAGCAGATTATCCACTTCCGTCCTGGCCACTTCTATCCCGGCCGTGCAAGCCGTCTCGGGCGCCGCATAGCCGCCCAGGGTGCGGCTGCGCGTAATCGCTTGCGCCGCGCTCTCGCCCTCGCGCTGCAGGCGGTAGGTAAAATCCCATAAATCGTCGTTGTCCTTTTGCGGGGTCACCGAAATCGTAAAACCGCGGTACTGTTCGCTGCGTGCAGTAATATCGTTCATGAATTTCTCCTTGTGGGATGAGGTTACCACGCTGCAAGCGCCAGGGTGCGCACGACTGCCGCGCACTCCTTATCTGTTTTTCGCATGCCAAAGGTCAATTCTCAGCATTTTTTTAGCGCACTCTGGCGATATAATGCCCTTCCCTGTCCGTACTTTGCCGCCGCGATGACCCCACAAATCCAAGCTTTCTTCGATCCCGCCACCGCCACCGTCACGTATGTTGTGTACGAGGCCGATGGCCAGGACTGCGCCATCATCGATTCCGTGCTCGACTACGACCCGAAAGCGGGCCGCACCTCGACCACCTCGGCCGACAAGGTGATCGCCTTCGTGCGCGAACACGGCTTGCAGTGCCGCTGGCTGCTGGAAACCCACGCGCACGCCGACCACCTCTCCGCCGCGCCCTACCTGCAGCAGCAGCTGGGCGGCGATGTGGCCATCGGCGCCGCCATCCAGACAGTGCAGCAGGCGTTCGCAGCCGTCTACCACCAGGACGGCGCCAGGGCCGACGGCTCGCAGTTCGACCAGCTGTTCGCGCCCGACCAGGTGTTTCATATTGGCAAGCTGGAAGTGCGCGCGCTGCACGTGCCCGGCCATACGCCGGCCGACCTGGCTTACCAGATCGGCGACGCCGTCTTCGTCGGCGACACCCTGTTCATGCCGGACGTGGGTTCGGCCCGCTGCGACTTTCCAGGCGGCTCCGCGTCCCTGCTGTACCGCTCCGTGCAGCGCCTGCTGGCGCTGCCGCCGCAAACGCGGCTGTTCATGTGTCACGACTATCCACCGAACGGCCGCGCGCCGCGCTGGGAAGTGACGGTGGCGGAACAGCGCGCCAGCAACATCCACTTGCGCGACGGCATCACGGAAGCACAATTCGTGGCCATGCGCACGGGCCGCGACGCCACGCTGGACATGCCGACATTGATCCTGCCCGCCATCCAGGTCAACATCAACGCGGGCAAGCTGCCCGAGCCGGAAGACAACGGCGTGCGCTACCTCAAAATACCGCTGAACGCGATCTGATTGCCTCGGGCACTCCCCGCCCCTCGCACCTCCTTTCTTGACACCACGCAAGTTTCACCCCGGGCAATCCGCATACAGTGCAGATTGCCTGGGCTTGCTTGGGCGCAGCTGTTTTCCCTTCCCCATTCTGGATGGAGCGCCCGCATGTCGCCCGACCCTACGCTCGACAATAATTGCATCCTGCTCGCCGAAGCCGAAGGCACGACCTTGTTCAGCCATGCGCTGCTCAAGGCCGTCACGCGCCTGCCGCGTCCCGGCATCGTCATCTTTGTGCACGGCGTCAATTCCGACGGTGAATGGTATGAGCAGGCGGAACAAGGCCTGTGCGAAGGCCTGAATGCCCGCCTGAAACGCCGCGATGAGGACCTGGCAATTCCCGGCCCGGCCGCCGGGCAGATGCAGGCTGCCACTTACACACGCGAATTGACGGATGACGGCTTCCTCAATCCCAAGCGCAATGCCACCACCTTCCTGCAAGCGGACGATGCCAATTCGCCCGTGATCCGCTTCCGCTGGGGCTACAAGGCCAACGGCGATGAATTGCAGGCATTCGGCGACGGCATCTATCTCAACGAAAAGAATTACTGGGGCGGCGGGCCGTTCGCCAACGGCTGCAGCGCCCTGCCCGATCTGTGGGGCCAGGGTTTGTCGGAAGAACTGTTCCTGTGGATGCATATCCAGCACATGAACCCGACGAATGACCGGCAAGTGTATGCCTGCCCGCCGCGCCCGTATTTCGTGTTCGCCGCGTGGCGCCTGGCGCGTCTCGTACAGTCGATCAGGGCGTGCCAGTACGACGCACCCGTCACCATCGTCTGCCATAGCCAGGGCAATATGGTGGCCATGGCGGCCGCCTTTCTCGGCGAAACGCTGGGCGCGTCCGCCGTGGCCGACTGTTACGTACTGTGCAACCCGCCCTACAGCCTGCTCGATAGCAATTTCACGGAAAACTGGGTCAGCGGCAACTTGAAGGATGGGCATGGCAATACGGGCCGGCAAAAGTATGAAGCCCGCACGCAAACCTTGAAAGCGTTTTTTAACATCCTGCGCACACGCTCGGCCATGCAGCAGGATGCCGCCTTTGTCGACGAGTGCAGCGCCAATCGCAAGCCTGAACGCAAGGACAGCTACACGGCCGCGTTCGACCGCGCAGACTACGGCTTGCATGGCTCTACCTATGGCAGGGTCACCCTGTATTTCAATCCGCACGACCAGGTGATTTCGGCCACCCCCGTGCAAGGCATAGGCTGGCGCGGCATGTCGGCGCAGGAAATTGCCGATACGGGCGGCGAAGGCATCTTCACGCAGCGCGTGTTTGCGCAAAACCACCTTGTCGGCCAGGAAAATGAAAAGGACTACGATATCTGGCAGCGCCATGGCCAGCCCTTGACGCCGGACAGCCTTGATTTCTGGCACCCGCGTTCACTGGTCGCCGAGTACTCGATCGAAAAGGGCATGCGGGCCAGCAAAGGCATCGGGCGCAAGATACTGACCTTTTTGTTCGCGCCCATCGTCATCATTCTCGCCAAGACTGCCGGCACGCGCATCAACGCCCTGCCACCCAAGTCCTGGCGGCTGCCGATGAAGGCGCCCAAGCTGCCCGAGGTATTCCTGCCGCACTCGAAGCGCTTTGCCGACATCAGCGATCAGTTTGACGAAGGCTGCGATCCCCCTGCCGACTCCCTGCACAAGGACCGCGCCGCCGAAACTGATGGCGCGTATGCGCCCTACCGCTCCCAGGGCAAGGGCGATGCGCAAACCGAGGCGGCGCTGCGCTACGAACAGAATGGCATGCTGCGCATGCAGGCCAGGCGCGACGGCTTGGTCGAAAAAGGCAAGCCTGTGATGGCGGTGGACAAGCCGGAGGAAGCTAGCAAGGAATTCAATGCCTGGCGCAAGAACGAAATTCAGAACTACCTGGCCGCCAACATCGACACCCACGCCACCGATCACTCGACCATCATGACCAATCCCGAGCATGCGCAAAAGGCGCTGGCGTATGACGTGGCGGTGGGGGTGTGCACGATCAGGCAGGAGGCGTTGCGCGAATTAAGGGTCGCGGCGGATTGGCAAATACTAAAAGGACTGGAGAATACCGATAAAAACAAAGAATTTTTCGAGTATTACAACAAGGGGAAATTTAAAGGAGTACCTCTGTTTGAATGGGCAAATGATAAAGATAGTCCCGCCAAAAAGCCAGAAAGCATCGTTGACGAGCGCCAGAATGCCAGGCCTGCCGACCCTTCCACCAACTTTGCGCTGAGGACTGACGGTGCGTAAATTCATTGCCACGCCGCGCCAGCGACTGGCCTGGGCGCTCGCCGCATCTTTCATAGTCATTTGCCTTGCGCTCTGGCTCAACTGGCCAAGCTATGCAGGTCACCAGACTATCCATTCACCTGGAGAACTCATGAAACAGTTCCTTGCGCTGCCCATGCTCGCCGCTTTCTCCCTATTTGCGCTATTGACGGCCTGCGCCGTGCAACCTGTGCAGAAAGAAGACGATCTCCCAAAAAACACGGCCCATGCTCCCTTCCGGGCACAAGTGGTGGGACTGCAGTGGCTCAATCCACTGCAGCGGCTCGACTATCCAACCGAATGGCAACTGCTATGGACGTTGGGGCTGGCCAAACCCAACAAGAATGACGATATGGTCAGGACGGATCCCAGGGGGTTCAGCACCTTGCAGGCCGTCGCCCCCATTGCCCACGATATCAATGGCAAGGAAACGTTCAAGGGTTACCACCATAAGTATTTACAAGAGCTGATGAGCAATTTCCACGATATCTATTTTTCCAGCCCCACTTACTTCTACCACGTCTATCCCAAGGATCAGAAACAGAACTGGCGGGAACTGGCAGGCATACGCGTGGAGTATGCCCTGCCTGGAGGAAAATTTGATCCGGCAGAAGTTCATCAGACAATAAAAGATGAAATTATCAGCAATTTCGACATTGGCAACACCCACTTCCCCACCCTCTGGACCCGCGCCACCCCACCCGACGTGCGCATCACCCTGGGCGGCAACAATGCAGGCTTCATCTCCCTGCAAGCCGCGCTGGCCTACCTGGAAGCGCATCCGAAGGAAACCGTATGGGTCATGAACTGGGATGCGCCGAGCCGGCCGAAAACCATGCAAATCAATGAAAACCTGGTGCTGCTGGTGCTGGCCGGCCCCAATTACAAGACGGAACGGGCGGCGCTGGCGTGGATAGGCTATCCGGCCACGAAAAATGTGGCCGATTTTGAACTGAGCAAGGACCAGCCGCCGCGCGCCGTGCAAGCCTGGCAGGCGCTATTTGCCGACGCGGCGCGCCAGGGCGGCAAGACGGAGACCGACATCGGCTACGTCATCCACGACGCCAGCCAGACCCTGCCCAGCTCCTCCGACCGTCTGGGCCAGCTGGCGCAGGCGCTGACCCTGGAAGTGCCGGGCTTCGACTTCCTGCCGCAGACATTTAATACTCCGGCCCTGCTTGGCGAAATGGGCGCCGGCACGGCGCTGACCAATGTCGCCCTGGCCATCGCCCATGCGAACCACGTCGGCAAGCCGGTGCTGGTGGCGGGTACCAGCGATCCTGCCAGCGTCACGGGCGTGCTGGTCTTTCCGCCGGCCACGGTGCGGCCCATCCATCACGACCAGCCGTGGTTCCGCGCGCGCGGCGAACACCATGCGTATCTGCCGTGGTGGGGCATCCGCCACGACGCGGCGGACGATATGCAGGGCTACTCGCAGTGAGGTGGATTGATGGCTTACGTAATAAGTCAGCGCGAACTGCGCACATTAGCCGCCGTCGCCGCTTTCGCCATGTTTGCGCTATTGACAGCCTGCACCGTACAGCCTGTGCAGAAAGAAGACGATCTCCCAACAATCACGGCCCACGTTCCCTTCCGGGCACAAGTGGTGGGCCTGCAGTGGCTCAATCCCCTGCAGCGGCTCGACTATCCGACCGAGTGGCAGCTGCTATGGACGTTGGGGTTGGCCAAGCCCAACGAAAATGACGATATGGTCAGGACGGATCCCAGGGGGTTCAGCACCTTGCAGGCCGTCGCCCCCATTGCCCACGATCTCGATGGCACGGAAACCTTGAAGGGCTATCACTATAAATATGTGCGGAAATTAACCAGCATATTTCATGACATTTACTACTCCAGCCCCACCTACTTTTATCGGGTCTATCCCAAGGATCAAAAACAAAACTGGCGGGAACTGGCAGGCATCCGCGTCGAATATGCCCTGCCTGCGGGTAAGTTGGACCCGGAAGAGGCAAAAAACACTATACGCGAACGCATCACCAACACATTCAATATCGGCAATGTCAATTTCTCCACCCTCTGGACCCGCGCCACCCCACCCGATGTGCGCATCACCCTGGGTGGCAACAACGCGGGCTTCGCCTCCCTGCAAGCCGCGCTGGCCTATCTGGAAGCGCATCCGCAGCAAACCGTATGGGTCATGAACTGGGATGCGCCGAGCCGGCCGAAAACCATGCAAATCAATGAAAACCTGGTGCTGCTGGTGCTGGCCGGCCCTGATTACAAGACGGAACGGGCGGCGCTGGCGTGGATAGGCTATCCGGCCACGAAAAGCGTGGCGGACTTTGAACTGAGCAAGGACCAGCCGCCGCGCGCCGTGCAGGCGTGGCAGGCCGTATTTGCCGAAGCGGCGCGCCATGGCGGCAAGACGGAAGAAGACATCGGTTACGTCATCCACGACGCCAACAGGACCCTGCCCTCGTCATCCGACCGGCTGGGCCAGCTGGCGCAGGCGCTGACCATGGAAGTGCCGGGCTTCGACTTCCTGCCGCAGACCTTCAATACACCGGCCCTGCTGGGCGAAATGGGTGCCGGCACGGCGCTGACCAATGTCGCCCTGGGCATCGCCCATGCGAACCACGTCGGCAAGCCGGTGCTGGTGGCGGGTACCAGCGATCCTGCCAGCGTCACGGGCGTGCTGGTGTCGCCACCCGACAAAGTGCGGCCCATCAATCACGACAAACCGTGGTTCCGCGCGCGCGGCGAAAACCATGCGTATCTGCCGTGGTGGGGCATCCGCCACGACGCGGCGGACGCTATGCAGGGTTATTCAGATTGAAGTCCGAAGGCACCGCTCCTCACATGGCGTCAAACGCAATAACACAATGCAAATGATGCGTCTTCCGCCATGCCAGATCCCTCAGTACCATGTGGTGACCCTATTCGAGGATCCACCACGCCATGCAAGCACCGTCAAAACCCGCTCCACCCGAGCAGCAGGCCACCGAAGCCGGTAGCGTCACCACACCCGTGCGCGGCGCGCTTGCCAGCCTGTCCCTGGCGATGCTGCTGCCCGCGCTGAGTACCAGCATCGCCAACGTGGGCTTGCCCGACATGGCCAGGGCCCTGCACGCACCGTTCCAGGATGTGCAATGGATCGTGCTGGCCTATCTGCTGGCCATCACCGCGCTGATCGTCAGCGTGGGCCGCCTTGGCGACCTGCTCGGCCGGCGCCGCCTGCTGCTGGCCGGCATCGCGCTGTTTGCCATTGCCTCCATCCTGTGCGCGCTGGCGCCCACCTTGTGGCTGCTGGTTGCCGCGCGCGCCCTGCAGGGCCTGGGCGCTTCCGTCATGATGGCGCTGACCATGGCCTTTGTCGGCAGCACCGTGCCCAAGGCAAGGACGGGCAGCGCCATGGGCCTGCTCGGCACCATGTCGGCCGTCGGCACCACGCTCGGCCCCGCGCTGGGCGGCCTGCTGATCGCGCACTTCGGCTGGCAAGCCATTTTCCTCGTCAACGTGCCGCTGGCCGGCGTGGCGCTGCTGCTGGCCTGGCGCTTTCTGCCAGCCGACCAGCGCGGCGCCAACGCCAAACGGCCCGTGTTCGACCACGGCGGCACCGTGCTGCTGGCCCTGACCCTGGGCGCCTATGCGCTGGCCATGACCCTGGGGCGCGGCCATTTCGGCGCGCGCAACGTGGCGCTGCTGCTGGCTGCCTGCGTCGGCGCCATGCTGTTCGTCCGCGCCGAACTGAAGGCGCCGGCGCCGCTGATACGCCTGGCCATGCTGCGCGCGCCCGTGCTCAGCGCCGGCCTGGCGACCAGCATGCTGGTCTCGACGGTGATGATGTCCACCCTGGTGGTCGGCCCCTTCTACCTGGCGCGCGGCCTGGGCCTCGGCACGGCCGCCACCGGCATGGTGCTGGCGGCCGGGCCACTGGTGGCGGCGTTCTGCGGCGTGCCGTCCGGCTGGCTGGTGGACCGCTACGGCTCGCAGCGCATGGGCGGCGCGGGCCTGTGCGGCGCGGCCTTCGCCTGCCTGGCGCTGGCCCTGCTGCCCGCCAGCCTGGGCATTGCCGGCTACGTCGTCCCGATCATGCTGCTGACGGCCAGCTATGCGCTGTTCCAGGCAGCCAACAATACAGCCGTGATGGTCGATATCGCTGCCGAGCAGCGCGGCGTCATCTCCGGCATGCTCAATCTGTCGCGTAATCTGGGCCTCATCACGGGCGCCTCCGTGATGGGCGCCGTCTTCGCTGCCGGCACCAGCGATATCGCCAGTGCTCCGCCAGCCGCCATGATCGGCGGCATGCACGCCACCTTTGCCGTCGCCAGCGCGCTGATACTCGCCGCGCTGGCCATTTTCGCGCTCGGCTGCGCCCTGGCCAAGCCCCCCACGCCTTCCGGAGACCCCGCATGATGCGCCCCCGTCCGATCCCGTCCCTGCCCGTCCCGCTGTTACTGCTGCTGGCCCTGGCCAGCAACGCCACGTTATCCGGCTGCGGCCGTTCCCAGGCCGCGCCTGGCGGCCCGCCGCCCAAGCCCACCGTGTCAGTGGCGCTGCCCGAATCGTCGATGGTGCAGGCGACCCTCGACTACACGGGCCGCATCGAAGCGTCGCAGCGCGTGGAAGTGCGCTCGCGCGTGTCCGGCTATTTGCAGCAGATCGCCTTTCGCGACGGCCAGCAGGTCAAGGCCGGCGATGCGCTGTTCGTCATCGACCCGCGCCCCTTCGCCGCGGCGCGCGACCGTGCCCGGGCCAGCCTGGCCCAGGCCGATGCGCGCAGCAAGCTGGCCAAGGCCCAGTTCGAGCGCAGCAACCGGCTGCAGCAAACGGGCGCGGCCAGCACCGAGGAGCTGGAACGGGCGCGCGGCGAACTGGAAGGCGCGCAGGCGGCCGTCATGCTGAGCCAGGCGGAATTGCGCAGCGCCGAACTGGAACTGTCTTTTACCACCATGCGCGCGCCCATCGCCGGTACCGTGTCGGACCGCCGCGTCGATGTCGGCAACTACGTGGCCGGCGGCGCGGCGCAGAGCGGCGTGCTGACCACCATCGTTGCGCACAGCCCCGTGCGCGCCATGGTCGACCTGTCGGAAGCGGATTTCCAGCGCCTGCGCCAGCACAGCAGGCTGCCATCGAAGGTGCAGCTGGCGCTCGACGGCGGCGGCCCCGCGCAGGATGCCAGCGTGGACTTTGTCGACAACGAAATCAGCGCCCGTTCGGGCACGGTGCGCCTGCGCGCCAGCCTGGCCAATGCCAACCGCGCCATCATGCCGGGCAGCTTTGCGCGCGTGCGCATTCCCGTCGGCGCGGCGCAGCAGCGCCTGCTGGTGCCCGACGCCGCCATCCTCAGCGACCAGAACACAAAAATGGTGTTCGTCGTGGACGCGGCGGGCAAGGTGGCGCCACGCAAGCTGGAACTGGGCGGCCTGCGGGGCGACAAGCAGATCGTGCTGTCCGGCCTCGGACCGCACGAAAAAGTCATCGTCTCCGGCGCGGCCAAGGTGCGCCCGGGCGACCAGGTGCTGGTGGCCGCTGCGCGCGCCAACGGCGCATAAGGAGAGAACATGCGTTTTTCCCGATTTTTCATCCGCCGTCCCGTGTTTGCCATCGTGCTGTCCATCCTCATCACCGTGGTGGGCGCGGTGTCGGCCATGCGCCTGCCGATCTCGGAGTTTCCCGAGATCGTGCCGCCCACGGTGACCGTAAAGGCCAACTATCCTGGCGCCTCGGCGCAGGAAATCGCCGATACCGTCGCCGCGCCGATCGAACAGGAAATCAACGGCGTCGACGGCATGCTCTACATGTCCTCGCAGTCGGTGGGCGACGGCAAGCTGACCGTCAGCGTGGTGTTCAAGGCGGGCACCAACGTCGAACAGGCGCAGTCGCTGGTGCAGAACCGCGTGGCGGTGGCAGAAGCGCGCCTGCCCGATGCCGTGCGCCGGCTGGGGCTGGCCGTCAAGAAGGCATCGCCCGACCAGCTGATGGTGGTGCTGTTCGATTCGCCGAAAGGCACGCGCGACCAGCAGTACATTTCCAACTTCATCGGCACCGCCATCAAGGACAAGCTGGCCCGCGTCGAAGGCGTGGGCGACATCTACACGCGCGGCGCGCGCGACTTCTCGATGCGCATCTGGCTCGACCCGGCGCGCGTGGCCTCGCTGGGATTGACGGCGCAGGAAGTGATCGCGGCGGTGCGGCAAGCCAATTCTCAGGTCGCCGCCGGCGTATTGAACCAGCCGCCCGGCGGCAGCGACGGCGCCTTCCAGGTGCAGGTGCAGGCGCAAAGCCGCCTGCGTGACGTGGGCGAATTCGAAGCCATCGTCGTGGCCGCCCATGCCGGCGGCGGCGTGGTGCGCCTGCGCGACGTGGCGCGCGTCGAAATGGGCGCGCAGGATTACACGGAAAGCGGCTTTGTCGACAACCGCACGGCCATCGCGCTGAGCATCAGCCTGCTGCCCGGCTCGAACGCGCTGGCCACGGGCGACCGCGTGCTGGACCTGCTGGCCAAAATGCAAGCCGACTTCCCGCAGGACGTCGCCTACCACACCTATTACAATCCGACCGAATTCATCCGCTCCTCGATCGACAAGGTGCGCGACACCATCTTCGAGGCGGCCTTGCTGGTGTGCCTGGCCATGCTGCTGTTCCTCGGCTCGTGGCGCGCCGCCATCATTCCCATCCTGGCCATTCCCGTGTCCCTCGTCGGCACCTTCAGCGTGCTGGCCGCGATGGGCTATACCCTCAATACCCTGTCGCTGTTCGGCCTGGTGCTGGCGATCGGCATCGTCGTCGATGACGCCATCGTGGTGGTGGAAAACGTCGAGCGGCACATGGAGGAAGGCATGAGTCCCGTCGCTGCGGCGCAGCGCAGCATGGATGAAGTGGGCTTCGCCCTGGTCGCCATCGCGCTGGTGCTGGTGGCGGTCTTCGTGCCGACGGCCTTCATCGACGGCATCTCCGGCATGTTCTACCGCCAGTTCGCCGTCACCATCGCCGCCTCCACCGTGATCTCGGCGCTGGTCTCGCTGACGCTGTCGCCGGCCCTGGCCGCACTGCTGCTCAAACCGCAGCACGATGCCAACAGCCTGGGCGCGCGCTGGATGCGCATTTTCAACCGCGGCTTTTCCCGCCTGACGGGCGGCTACGTGCGGCTGACGGGACGCATCCTCTCGCGGCGCTGGCTGATGCTGCCCGTGTACCTCGTGCTGGCGGGCCTGACCCTGTGGCGCCTGGACGCGACGCCGCACGGTTTCGTGCCGCAACTGGACCGCGGCTACGCCATCGTCTCGATCCAGCTGCCGGCCGGTTCGACCCTGGCGCGCACCAGCGAAGTGGTGCAGGATGCCACGGCACGCCTGATGAGCCATCCCGGCGTGGCTCACACGGCCGCCTTCGTCGGCACCGACGGCGCCACGTTCACGTCGGCGCCCAACACGGCTGTCATCTTCACCATGTTCAAGGACTTCGGCGCGCGCGCCAGCGATGGCCTGGACGGGCCGGCCATGCTGGGCGCCCTGCGCGGCAAGCTGGCGCCCATCAGCGCGGCGCGCGTGATGGTGATCCCGCCACCGTCCGTGCGCGGCATCGGCACGGGCGGCGGCTTCAAGCTGATGCTGCGCGACACGGGCGGCCTGGGACCGCAAGCCTTGCAGGCGGCCGCGCGCGGCATCGTCGAGGAAGCATCCAGGCTGCCCTCGGTGACGGGCGCCTTCACGCCGTTCAACGCCATGAGCCCGCAGATCAAGGTTGAACTGGACCGCACCAAGGCCGAATACCTGGGCGTGCCGCTGCTGCGCCTCAACGAGACCCTGCAAAGCTACATGGCGCCCGTGTTCGTCAACGACATGAACCTGATGGGCCGGGTCTGGCGCGTCACCGCCCAGGCGGACGCGCCCTACCGGCGCAGCGTGGCGGATCTGGCAGCCCTGAAGACGCGCGCCGTCAACGGCGACATGGTCCCGCTGGGCAGCGTGGCCACCTTCAGCGAAGGCACGGCGCCGTTCCGCGTGCCACGCTACAACCTGTATCCAGCGGCCGAAATCCAGGGCAGCACCAAGCCTGGCTACTCGACGGGGCAAACCATCGCAGCGCTGGAAGAACTGCTGAAGGCGCGCCTGCCGGCCGGCTTCGACTACGAGTGGACGGAACTGGCGCTGCAGGAAAAACACGCGGGCGGCAGCACCGGCATGGTGCTGGGCCTGGCCGTGCTGCTCGTGTATCTGCTGCTGGCAGCCCTGTTTGAAAGCTGGCTGCTGCCCCTGTCCGTCGTGCTGATCGTGCCCAGCTGCGTGCTGGCCACGCTGATCGGCGTGTCGTGGCGCGGCCTGGACAACAACGTGCTGACGCAGATCAGCATCGTGGTGCTGATCGGCCTGGCGGCCAAGAATGCCATCCTGATCGTTGAATTCGCGCGCCAGGCGATGGCGGCCGGCGCCGATGCGCGCGAGGCGGCCATCGCCGCCGCCCGCACGCGCCTGCGGCCCATCCTGATGACCTCACTGGCCTTTTTGCTGGGCGCGATACCGCTGATGCTGTCTTCCGGCGCGGGCGCGGAAATGCGCCAGTCGATGGGCACGGCCGTCTTCGCCGGCATGTTGGGCGTGACCGTGTCCGGCCTGTTGTTTACACCGTTGTTTTTTACCTTGCTAAGCCGGCGCCGCACGGCGCCTTTGCTGGCGGCCACGCTGCTGGCCCTGGCCGGCTGCAGCGTCGGCACGCCCACGGCGACGCGGGCGCTCGCTACTGCGCAGCTGCCGGTCCTGCCCTCGGCCGCCGGCGCACCGGAGCTGCAAGCCGGCGCCCCGCCGGCGCTGTGGTGGCAAACACTGGGCGACGCCAGGCTCGATCAATTAGTGAAACGCGCCTGGCAAGACAATGACGACGTGCGCATCGCCGCCGCGCGCCTGGCCAGCGCCAGCGAATTTGCGCAAGCGGCGCGCGGCGCGCGCCTGCCAGCGGCGGACCTCGATGTCCAGGCCGGGCGCGCGCGTCTGGCGGCGATCGGGAGCCGCGACGGCCAGCCGCACATCGCCTCGCCGGTACAGTGGAACGCCGTCTTCAGCTGGGAACTCGACCTGTTCGGCCGCGTGCGCCACAGCATCGCCGCTGCCGAGGCCACGGCGGACGAACGCGCCGCCGTGCGCGACGACGTGCGGCGCCTGATCCTGGCGCAGGTGGTCGATGCCTACCTGGTGCTGCGCGGCGCGCAGCAGATGCGCGCCAGCCTGCAGGAGCAGCTGTCGAACCAGTCCGGTACCTTGCGGCTGGTGCGCGAGCGCGAGAACGCGGGCCGTGCGGCGCCGGCCGAACGCATGCGCGCCGAGGCGCAGATGCGCCTTGCCAGCGCCCGCCTGCCCAGCCTGAACTTTGATGAGCGCGCGGCGCGCAACCGCCTGGCGACCCTCACGGGGCAGCGCCTCGATGCGCCGGAACTGGCGGCGCTCGACCAGCCGATGCCGCTGGCGCTGCCACAGGCCCTGCTGACGGATGAACCTGCCCACCTGCTGCTGCGCCGGCCCGACGTGCGCGCGGCCGAACGTGCGCTGGCGGCGGCCAGCGCGCGCGAAGGCGCTGCCATCGCCGAGCGCTTCCCGCGCATCAGCCTGGGCGCGCTGTTCGGCGCCTCCGGCGTGGCCGGCGACTGGAATGGCGGCCACGCGGCGCGCTGGCATGCGGGCGCCGCCTTTACCCTGCCGCTGTTCGATGGCGGCACGCGCCGCGCCCGCGCCCGCGCGGCAGGCGCCGAAGTGCTGGCCGCGCAGGCCGGCTTCGACAAGGCGCTGGCGCTGGCACTGGAAGAAACCGACAGCGCCATCGCGCAATGGGTACAGCTGCGCAGCCGCCATGCGGAACTGCGCGAGGCGCACCAGCTGGCGCAGGAAAGCGCGCGCCTGGCCAGGGTGCGCTACCAGGAAGGAGCGGAAAGCCTGCTCGGCGTGCTCGAAGCGGAACGCATCGCGCTGGCCACGCAGGAGCAGCTGGTGACTGCCCAGCGCGACGTGGCCATCGCCACGGCACATGGCTACACGGCCATGGCCGGCGGCTTCGACGGGCCCGCGCAGCAGGCCGCTGCCGGCGGCATCAGCCGGCGTTGATCCGGGCCGCGCAGGCGTCGACCACGCAGCCGCGCAGCCAGCGGTGGGCCGGGTCGGCATCCATGCGCGGATGCCACATCAGCGATACGGTCAGGTCGGGCATGCCTAGCGGCAGCGCAAAGCTGAACATGCCGGCGCGCAGATTGCCCGTATGCCGTTCCGGCACGGTGGCGATCAGGTCGGAGCCGGCGGCCAGCGCCAGCGCCGCCGTAAAGCCGCCGACGATACTGGCGATCGTGCGCTGCAATCCCAGGGCGGCCAGGGCGTCGTCCATCGGTCCCGTATCCTGGTCGCGCCGCGCCACCAGCACGTGCTGGCCGGCCGCATAACGCTCGGCGCTGATGTCGCCTTGCGCCAGCGCATGGCCGTTGCGCACCACGCCCACGAAACGGTCGCTGAACAGCCTGCGCGTGCGCACTTCCGGGCTGGTGAGACTGCCGATCACGCCCGTTTCCAGGTCGATGCTGCCCTCGCGCAGCTGCACGCTTTCGCGGTCCAGCTTTTGCACAAAGCGCAGACGCACGCCAGGCGCTTGCGCGCCGATATGCGCGAGCAGCGCCGGGCCGAAATTTTCCACGAAACCGTCGCTCGCACGCAGCGTGAATGTCTGCGCCAACTGGCGCGGGTCCAGCTGCTGCGCCGGACCCAGTACGGCCAGCACCTCGCCTAACAGGGACCCCACTCTTGCGCGCAGCTCCAGCGCGCGCGGCGTGGGCACCAGTTCACGGCCGGCGCGCACCAGCAACGGATCGCCGGTCGTCTCGCGCAGGCGCGCCAGGGCGCGGCTCATGGCCGATGGACTCAGACGCAAGCGCCGCGCCGCGCGCGTGACGCTGCCTTCGGCCAGCAGCACATCGAGCGTGATTAACAGGTTCAGGTCGGGTAGCGACATAGGCGCTTACTCGCCCTGCTCCGGCGCGCGGCCGATCTCGCCGTCGATATTGGCCAGGAACCAGGCCAGCGACGCCATCAGCGCCACGTTGCGCTTGAGGTTATCCGGGTCGACCTTGTCCAGCGTGTCGGCCGGCGTGTGGTGGTAGTGAAAATAGCTGTGGCTGTCGACCAGCGGCTCGAAGCTGGGCACGCCGCCCGTTTCCAGGCGGTGCAAGTCGCCCGTGCCCAGCGCGTCGCGGCGCGTGAAGGCGTGCGCGCCCATCGGTTGCAGGGCGGCCAGCAACGGCGCAAACAGTTTTTCCGCCTTCGGCCCCACGCTGGCCTTGATGCCGAACGGACGGCCAGCGCCGCTGTCCATCTCGATGGCCGCATACTGTTTGCCGAGCGCCTGCTTGTGGGCCTCGAAATAGGCCTGGCCGCCACGGCCGCCATTTTCCTCGTTCATCCAGGCGATCACGCGGATGGTGCGGCGCGGACGGTAGTCGAGCTTTTTCAGGGTTTCCACCACGCCCATGGCCGCCACCACGCCGGCGCCGTCGTCGTGCGCGCCCGTCGCCAGGTCCCAGGAATCGAGGTGGCCCGAGACCACTACCACTTCGTCGGCCTTGTCCGTGCCCGGCCAGTCGGCGATGACGTTGTAACTGTCCGCCTCGGGCAGGTTTTGTGGCGTCAGGGTCAAATGCATTTTCATCGGGCCGCGTGCGGCCAGGCGGCCGATCAGCAAGGCGTCTTCCACGGTGACGGCGGCGGCGGGAATGCGTTTGTTGTCATCGAGGCCCGTGGCGCCCGCATGCGGGATGCGGAAGTTCGCGCCGCCCACCGAACGCACCAGCGCGGCGGCCGCACCCAGGTCGGCCGCCGCCTTCGGTCCATTGAAACGGAAGCGCGAACCCTGGCCGTAAGTCACGCCGGCCAGGCCCCGCTCGGCCATCTCCTGGTCGAACGGCGTGTCGATCAGCACGATGGAGCCCTTCACTTGCGCCGCGCGCGCCTTGAGTTCCTCGAAGCTTTTGACGATGATGAGGGGCGCCGTCAGGCCGGCGGCCGGCGTGGCGCCCGAACCGCCCAGGGCGGTCAGCACCACGCGCTGCGATACGCCCTGCGGACGGCCCGCATAATCGACGATGTCCGCCGTTTCCACACCGCGCACCCAGTGCGGCACTTTCACGGGCTGCAAGGTGACGGTGGCGCCCAGCTGGCGCATGGTCTCGGCCACCTGCTGCACGGCGGCGGCCGCGCCAGCGGAACCGGACAGGCGCGGGCCGATCAGATCCGTCATGTCGGCCAGGCGCGCATACGCCCAGTCGCTGTGCAGCGCCGTGTCGCGCACCTGCGCCAGCGCTTGCGGCGCATTGCCTGGCGCGGCGGCAAAGGCGCCGGCACTGGCGGCGCAGCCAAGGGCAATGAATAAGGCGGAACGGCGCAGTGGCGCGCCAGTCAGGATGCTATGCATGTAGTGTCAATTCCAGTCAACGAGGTCGAAGCGGGTACGCCGTGGCCAGGGGCAAGGCGCGGCTTTCTACGATAGCGTATTTATTCTGTCATTGCAGCAACTTTTACGGGATCGATTGCCTCTCCCCCCGGAGTCGATTACCATCAAGATCGTGATCGCTACCGGATACCGCCATGCTCAAGGGAACACTCTGTAACGTCCGGCATTTGCAGGCCGCCGACCTGAATGCCTATATTTCCCTCGTCAACGACCTGCCCTCGCGCGGCGAGTTTTTCTCGATGCAATTCAAGTCGCCCGAGGCCATGCGGCGCGACTTCCTGCAATCGGGCTTTGTCACCGAGGACAGCGAATTGTTCCTCATCGAAGACAAAGCCCAGCACATCATCGGCACGATCACGCACTTCAAGAGCCGCACACCAGCCTCGCGCGAGATCGGTTACCGCCTGTTCGACCGGCAGCGGGACGGGCGCGGCTACATCAGCGAAGCGACGCGCCTGGTGGTCGATTACCTGTTCAACGCCTATGCGTATCATCGGCTGGAGCTGCTGATGGACCCGCTGAACATCGGCTCCGAGCGCATCGCGCAAAAGAACGGCTTTACCGAGGAAGGCTTGCTGCGCCAGGCGTTTTTTATCAATGGCGCGATGCGCGATGTCAAAATGTACAGCCTGCTGCGGCCCGAATGGCAGGCGCGCCTGCGCTGACTTGTTACCATCGGGGCAGGAGTGTAAGAAGTTGTATTAGACGTGGAACAAGCTGGTGACAGCAGCTATAGTCCAGTCCATGCAGATCATTGTGATCTCGCCGGAATGGAAGGAAATGCCATGTTGAACAAGAAACTCCTGGGTGCGGTAATGGTAGCGGCAGTGGCTGTGTCTTCGGCCGCAGTCGCCGGTGACCGCGACTTCAATACCGTTGCAGGCGCCGTTGTCGGAGCGGCCATTGGCAACAGCACCGGCGGGCGCAATGGCGCGATCGTCGGTGGCGTGCTAGGCGCCGCCGTCGGCAACAGCATCAGCACGAATGACCGCCATTATGACCGTGGCGGCTATCGCGGCGGCTACCGTGGCGGCTACCGCGAAACCTATTACGCGCCTGCGCCGCAACCGGTGTACTACGCGCCGGCACCACAGCCCGTGTATTACGCGCCGCCACCACGCTACTACGGCCCACCGGCTGTCGTCTACGTGCAACCGGGCCGCGGCTACTACCGCGACCATGGCCGCCGCGACTACCATGACCGCGGTCACGGCCACGGTCACGGCTGGGGCCATCGCCGTTAAGCGCCGCCCTGCACCATGAAAAACCTGCGCCAGCCTGCTGTCGCAGGTTTTTTTGTTAGATAAGCAAGGTATCGCCCCTGCACAATTTCAGCTAAGCTGTATCCTATATCAACATTGCTGGCCGCGTGGACCGTTCAACCGATGCATTTAATCAAAGACGCGCTTGACTTCGGCCCCTGGCTCGATGCCGCCGCCGGCAGCAGCGTGGGCGCCGGCCCCCTGCCGCGGCGCGAAAACCAGGACAACTTCCTGCTGATCGATGCCAGCGGCCACGCCGTCTGCCTGTCGCGGCAGGCGCCATTCCACTGCCAGGTGCCAGGCTGGCCGCGCGGCCATGTGCGCGCAGCCGTGCTCGACGGCATGGGCGGCCACGGCCAGGGGCGCGAGGCGGCGGAAGCGGCCGTGCAAGGCTTGCTGGCCATGCCCGCCTGCCTCGACCCGGCCAGCCTGGCAGCCAGGCTCGACGCTCTGCATACGCGCTTGCAGGACGATTTCGCCAGGAGCACGCCAGCCCAGGCGCGACCGCCGGGCACCACCCTGACCTTGCTGGAAGTGCCACCCGGCGAAGCGCCGCTGCTGTATCACGTGGGCGATTCGCGCCTGTATGAACTTGCCGATGGCGTGGCCAGCATTCTCACCGTCGACCACGTGCCGGCCACCGTGTACGCCATGCGCGGCGCGCTCGACGAGACGCGCTGGCGCGCCACCGTGCACGGCGAACACCATCCGCAAATCTCGCAGGCATTTATTTTAGGCAATGCCCTGAGTGACAGCTTGCAGCTCGACAAGCCCCTGCGCGGCCTCGATGCATCCACCTTGCCGCCCTTCCTGGGGCATCTGGGCGACCGCCGCGTGCTGCGCGTGCGCCCCGGCGCCCACTATGTGCTGGCCAGCGACGGCTTCTGGGCGTGTGACGATCCGCTGGCGCTCACGGCACGCTGGCCCGCCTTGTGTGCCGGCAAGAGTGCTGCCCAGGCCGTCAGCGCCCTGTTCGACGACTTCCTCTCCGATCCGCCAACAGGTTTACATAGCGACAACATTACCTTGCTGACGCTGCGCTTCGAGGCGGCGTTCAGCGCCCCAGTCGGCTAGCCGCCAGATAACCGGCCGTCGCCGACACGGCCGACAGCACGGCGCCCCAGGCCATGTCGATCGCCGTCAGGCCCAGCGGCCAGTCACGCAAGGTGGCATAGTTGCTCAAATCATAGGTGCCATAGGCAAGCAGTCCAAGCAGTGCCCCCAGTGCCGCCGCCGTGCGCCCGCGCCGCGCGCGCAAGCCCGGCAAAATGGCAAACACCAGCAGCCCCGCCACGTACAGCAGATAGAACAGCACTGCCGGCGCCCAGCGCGGGGACTCCGCCAGCAGCGGCCCCAGCGCCGCAGCGTACACGGGCTTCATCAGCACCGCCAGCCACAGGGCGTCGATGGCCAGGAAGACGCACAAGGTGGCGGCATAGGCAATGGCAAGCTGGAGTGGGCGTTGGGCGGGCATGATCGTCTCTCGATTCAAGCATTGGGGGAACGACCAGCATAAGGCAAAATGCCCCTGGCTCGCATCGCGGGCGTAAAAATGCCCGGCCGGCGCGCCCGCGCATTGACGCGACGCGACCCCATGCAATATCAAAATAACATATCCAGAAAGACATAACGTGTGTTTTTGAGCAATAGTTTCCATGACACATATGAAGGGGTGTGACCAGGGACATGAATTTGGGCAAAAAGTGCGCATTCCGAGGCCGCGAAAGTTGCCAAGCAGGCGCAAAAGCGCGTAAGCTCTCATTTAGACCAAAGGGCAAAATATCCCCGCTCGATTCGAGTCAGAATGTCATGAAAAAATGCAGCAACCCGGAGCACCCGCACTGTACGTTCTGGGTCTTGCCTGGGGATACAGTCTGTGCGGGCAACCACCCGCAAGCGATGACTGCTCCCAGCAGCTACGACCTGTTGACCGCACTGCGCAGCGCCCGTTCCGAGCCATCGGCAACGGCGCTTTCGCACGCCCCTGCGCATGATTCCGATATTCGCGATGCTGTTATTCGCGATGCTGCCACTCAAACGGTAAGCCGCTCCTCACCGGCGGCGGCCGCCCCGGCATGCACGCCAGCGCCCGTTGCGCCGGCAACGCTGCCGCCCGCCTACCAGCCAGTGCAAGCCCACCTGCACATCAGCGGCTTCGATCCCCGCGCGGCAGGCGGACGACAAACCCTGAAGATGGAATTGCGCGGCATGAGCGCCGCCTGCGCGCCGCAGCTGACCTTGCGCCTGCGCTCGGATCTGATCCCCCGTGGCCAGGTGCAGCATGATTTCGTGCGCACCACGCGCGGCGACTGGCGCCCCGTGTTTGTCGAGTTTTCCTCGCGCAACAAGGAACACGGGCAATACCAGATCGAAGTGGAAGTGCACAGCCATGTCGATGGCGCCGTGGCGCAAAAATGGGTGTGCACCTTCGTCATCCTGGTGCCGCGCCGCGACGCCACGCTGACGGAAATCCACCAGATCTTCCTCAGCACGCACAAGAATGTGCGCGTGATGGCCGACGACGCCTCGATCGCCCGCGTGACGGGCGGCGACGGCTGCAACCTCGACGTGACGGCGCGCAATGCCGGCATCGCCCACGTGGATTTATCTGCGCCGCAAGGCAAGATCGACATGGGTTTTACCACCATCGCCTGGGACGAGGAGTTGATCGAAGTCGACCTGCCCGCCGCCAGCCACTGCCATCCGCACCCGAGCCAGGCCGCCTGCCTCGTCAATGCGGCGCCGGAAGCGGGCGAGCAACGCCAGATCCGCCTGTTCGCGCTGGAAGAATGCATGCTGGGCCGCTTCGAACTGGTGGACCCGGAAGCCGATGTGCTGCTCAGCCATTTCAGTCCCGACGGCCAGGATAACAATGGCTTGACGCGCCGCCTGTCGGGCCGCCATGCCATCATCCGGCGCGGACAGCAGGGCTTTGAAATCGAGGATGTATCGCGCTATGGCATGCTGCTCGACGGCGCGTGGCCCGGCAAGCACAAACCCGTCGCCCTGCGGCTGGGCATGCGCATCGAATTGTCTGCCAGCATCAAAGGCATCGTCGTGCTCAGCGTGACGGCCATCCTGGCGCACGGCGTGATCCTGCACCGCATCGACCACGGCGCCCGCGCCGAATGTTTTTACCTGCTGCTGCCGGACACCCAGCCCACGCCGGCCAGCCACCTTGCCACGCCGCAGGCCAGCTGCCTGCCCGTGCTATTCCACCGCAACGGCGGTTTCTGGCACCTCGATAACGCCAGCGGCAAGGAAACCGCGCTGGCCACCGCCACTGCGCTGGATAAACTCAGCGGCTTCGCGCGGCACAACCGCTTCGCCAGCGAACCGTATCCGGAATGCTGGATCATCCGCACCGAAGGCGCGGCGCTGTGCGATAGCAGCGCGCTGACCGCCTGACGACGCTTCCTGGCACCACGCTACCCGCTAGCGGGGAACGAGCACCAGGAAAATCATCGACAAGCCCAGAATAAACACCGCTTCCAGCGTAAACACGATGGCGGGTATCTGCAATTCGCGCGGGATTTTCATGGCGAGACCTCTTCAAAACACAAGACTGCTTTCAGCATAGCGCGCCCTGCGCCAATTGCATTATCAGTCGCATAACACACTTGAATGCCCGGCATGACTTGCAGAGTCCGCTAGCCAGGCCCTGCCGACACACAATTTAACAAATTATCGCCAGATATTCTGCAAAATTCACCCCTCTACGCCCTTGCATACTGTATATTCATCCAGTTAATATTCCCCTGTATTTCACACAGCGCCCGCATGGCGTTTTACATTTTCTATGGCTTCCAACAAAGCGCATCATGCGACCGGTTGGGCTGCCGGCGTGATCGCCGCAGCCCTGGTCGCGCACGCTGGCGCCGGTGGCCCCTACCAAGTGCTGAGCATGCTCGCCTTTGTGATGGGCGCACTGGGCGGCACGGCGCCGGACTGGCTGGAAGTGGCCTGGTGGGCGCGCACGCACCGGCTGTGGATCACGCACCGCACCTGGACGCACTGGGGCCTGGCCTGGATCGCCCTGCTCGTCTACACGTATCTGCAATTGCCGCACCACCTGTGGGCGCCGCCCCTGTTCGGCTTTGCCGCAGGCGGCATCATGCATCTGCTGGCCGACTGGCCCAATCCGTTGGGCGTGCCGTGGATTTTCCGCCGCCACTCGCTGCGCTGGTGGAAAAGCGGCCGGCACGACATCATCGTCATCCTCGCCGCCTGGCTGGCCGCCACCGTCGTGGCCGACCACGTGTTTTTCGATGGCATCCACCTGCGCCGCACCGTGCTGGCGCTGGACAGCCTGCTGCACTGGTCCGCTGGCGCACTCCAGACGGCCTGGGCGGATCTGCAACAGTGGCAAGCGCGCTGGCGCCTCGGTGGCTGACGCGAATTGACGCCGGCGGCGTGGCAATGTGATAATGCGTATCATTCTCAAACAGCCCAGCCAGCCGGCACCCCGCGTTCCGTCAGCCCAGCTCATCCCTTGCCTGGAGAACGCAGTGAGTACCATCAGTCCCGTCCATGCCATCCCCCTGACCACCCTGTACAGCGAACACCACGGCTGGCTGTATGGCTGGCTGCGCGGCAAGCTGGGCAACCGCGCCGAGGCGGCCGACCTGGCGCAGGACACGTTTTTACGCCTGCTGGGCAAGCGCGAGGTGACACTGCTGGCGCCCCTGCGCGAGCCGCGCGGCTACCTGGCGACCATCGCGCGCGGTCTGCTGATCGACCGCTACCGGCGCCAGGCGCTGGAACATGCCTACCTGGAAGCGCTGGCGCAGCAGGCCGAGCCGGCATCGATCAGCGCCGAAACGCATGCCATCATCATCGAAACCCTGCTCGCCGTCGACCGCCTGCTCGACCGCCTGGGGGCGCGCACGCGGACCATCTTCCTGCTGGCGCAAATCGAGGAGCTCAGCTATGTGGAGATCAGCCGGCGCCTCGGCGTGTCCCTGCCGACCGTGAAAAAACACCTGGTGCGCGCCTACACGGAATGCCTGCTGCTGGCGGCCGCCTGATGTTCACCGCATCGGCCTCCGCTTCGTCGCCCATCCGCCGCAAGGTGCTGGCCGCCGCCGCCCACTGGCATGTGGAACTCCAGTGCGGCAGCGCCGACCCGGCCGCCGTGCAGGCATGGCGCGACGCCAGCGCCGAGCATGAACGGGCCTGGCAGCTGCTGCAGCGCATGGACGGCCAACTGGGCGCGATACCGGCAGCGCTGGCGATTCCCGCCCTGCAGGCGGCACAGCAGCGCCGGCGCGCCGCCGCCAAAATACTCGCCGTGCTGGTGGCGGCCGGTGGCGGCATCGTGCTGGGCCAGGCGGGCTTGCAATCGGGTCCATGGCAAGCCCTGACGGCATCCTTGCGCACGGCGCCGGGCCAGCGCCGCCACGTGACCCTGGCCGATGGCGGGCGCATGGAGGTCAATACGGATAGCGCCGTGGATATCGACTACAGCGCCGCGCGCCGCCGCATCCACCTGCACCATGGCGAAATCCTGATCACGACGGCATCCGATGCCCGCCCCTTCCTGGTCGATACGCCGCACGGCGTGATCCGCGCGCTGGGCACGCGCTTCGGCGTGCGCTGCGATGCGGACGGCAGCGTCGTCAGCGTCTTCGAACACGCGGTGGAAGTGCGCTGCGCGGCGCGCCCGGACGCCGTGCGGCGCCTGGAAGCGGGCCAGCAGTTGCGCTTCTCCGACACGGGCCTGGCAGCCGTGCTGGCCATGCCCGCGCACCAGGACAGCTGGCTGCGCGGCATGCTGGTGGCCGCCGACTGGCCGCTGCAGCAACTGGTAGCGGAACTGGCGCGCTACCGGCGCGGGCGTCTCGCCTGCGACGCCAGAGTGGCGCGGCGCCCCGTCACGGGCACCTACCGCCTCGACGATATCGACGCCGTGCTGGAAAGCCTGTGCGCCTCGCACGGCCTGCAAGTGACGTACTTCACGCGCTACTGGGCCACGGTGTCGGCCCGTTCAACCTGATTATTTTCAGTTTTTTTGCGCCAGGGGTTGGTGTTTCGCTGCGCTGCTTCGGCTTGATAGGTAAGTAGCCGATTCATACGCCAATCCTTATCCCTTTAGAGCAGAAAGACCAAGCATGCAGCTGACCACCCCCGTCCTCCATCCCGCCGCGCGCGCCATCCGCCTGGCCGTCCTGGCCATGGCGTGCGCCGCCCCCGCCGCCTTCCTCGCCGTACCCGCGCTGGCACAAGGCCAGGCCGCCGCCAGCGCGCCGCAAGCCTACACCATTGCGGCCGGCCCGCTGGCCACCGCCCTGAACGATTTTGCCGTCGCCGCCGGCGTCAGCCTGTCGACCGATCCCGCGCAGACGCGCGGCCTGCGCTCGCCCGGCGTGCGCGGCAGCTTCAATGTCGGCCAGGGCTTTGCCCAGGTACTGGCCGGCAGCGGCCTGGAAGCGCTGCAGTTGCCGAACGGCGCGTATGTGCTGCGCCAGGCGGCGCCAACCTCCGCCTCGGCGACCGGCGTGGAAAAGACCATGGCGCCTGTGACGATCAGCGCCAGCATGGAGCGCGACCCCGTCAGTGAACACAGCAACTCGTACGCGGCGCGCGCCGTCACCGTCGGCAAGGGCGTGCAAACCCTGCGCGAAATTCCCCAGTCCGTCAGCGTCGTCACGCGCCAGAAGATGGACGACCAGAACCTCAATACCATCGACGCCGTGCTGGCCAATACCACCGGCATCACCATGTACGACAGCCCCATGGGCGGGCGCTATGTGTATTCGCGCGGCTTCATGGTCGACACGTACCAGTTCGATGGCGTCAACCGCGCCATGTTCTACCCGCAGGCGAACAGTTTTACCAGCAACACGGCCATGCTCGATCGCGTGGAAATCGTGCGCGGCGCCACAGGCCTGCTGCAGGGCACAGGTTCGCCGGGCGCCGCCATCAACATGGTGCGCAAACGCCCGCTGGCGGAAAAACAGGTGCAGCTGGCGCTCAGCGCCGGCCGCTGGAACGACGTGCGCGGCGAAGTCGACGTCACCGGCCCCTTGAACGACTCGGGCAGCATCCGCGGCCGCGTCGTTGCCGCGCACGAGCAGCGCGATTATTTTTATGACGTGGCCGACAGCCGCACCGACGTGCTGTATGGCGTGCTGGAATTCGACCTGGCGCCCGGCAGCAAGCTGACGACAGGCGCCAGCTACGAAAAACTGAAGTCGACGCCGTTTTTCTCGGGCATGCCCCGCTACCGCGATGGCAGCGACCCGAAACTGCCCCGCTCGGCCTACCTCGGCGCGGACTGGAACCGCTGGGACAGCCGCCAGACGGCCGCCTTCGCCGAATTCGAACACCGCTTCGATGCCGACTGGTCGCTCAAGGCCAGCGCCAATTACACGCGCGAACAGCACGACGTGAAATACATGTTCAACCTGGGCGCGCTTAACCCGGCTACCATGGCCGGCATGATGATGTACGCCGGCGTGTTCGACTACGGCACCAACAACAAGGGACTCGATCTGTCGCTCGATGGCAAATTCAACGCCTTCGGCCGCCGCCACGGCTTCAGCGCCGGCGTCAGCACGAACCGGCTGCAAAGCGACAGCGACTACAGCCTGGCCATGATGAAGCTGCCCAATAGCGCGCTGCAACCGAATCACGGCGTGGCGGAACCGAGCGATGCCTGGATACGCAAAGAACAATATGGCGGTGGCCACAGTCTGACGAGGATGACGCAGACGGGTGCCTATGGCGTGGCCCGCTTCAGCGTCAGCGACCCGCTCACCGTGGTGGCGGGCGCGCGCGTGTCGAACTACAAATCGACCAGCGTGTACCGCGACACGGGCGAGGTATATCTCGATCCGTCCCGCGAAAACGGCGTCGTCACACCGTATGGCGGCGTCATTTACGCATTCGACAAGCGCTGGTCCGGCTACGCCAGCGTCTCCGACATCTTCCAGCCGCAAAACCAGCGCACGGCCGCTGGCGCCCTGCTCGATCCGCTGAAAGGCCGCAACCTGGAAGTGGGCGTGAAAGGTGAACTGTTCGACGGCAAGGTGAACACCTCGCTGGCGCTGTTCCGCATCGAGCAGCGCAACCGCGCCGAGGCCGATCTGGTCAATATCTGCACCAGCGGCACGGAGTGCTATTTCTCGGCGGGCAAGGTACGCAGCGAAGGCCTCGACGCGGAAATCAGCGGCGAAGTGGCGCCGGGCTGGCAGCTGTTCGCCGGCTACACCCTGAACAATTTCAAGTACCTGGAGCAGACCTCGAATGCGGGCGTGATGTTTGCCAGCACCTACTCGCCGCGCCACATGCTGCGCGCGTGGAGCGACTACCGCCTGCCCGGCGCCTTGCAAAAGTGGAGCGTGGGCGGCGGCGTAAACTTCCAGACGGAAAGCTCGCGCGTCACGCGCGACGTGACCGTGGCGCAAGGCGCGTATGCATTGTGGAGCGCGCGCGCCGCGTACCAGATCGACCGCAACTGGACGGCGGCACTGTCCGTGACGAATCTGCTCGACAAGCGCTACTACCAGACGGTGGGCGCGCCGGCCTGGGGCAATTTCTATGGCGAGCCGCGCAAGGCGCAACTGACCTTGCGCGCGCGTTTCTAAGAGGGACTCAGGTCGCCGGGCGCAGGGGCGCCTTCGGCAACGGGATGAATTCCATCTCGCCCGGCACGCTCCCCATGCGCTGGGCGCTCCAGTCGTCGGCCGCCTGCGACAAACGCTCCTTGCTCGACGAGACGAAATTCCAGAACAGGAAGCGGTGGCCGTCCAGCGGCTCGCCGCCGATCACCACGAATTGCACCGGGCCGCTGCTTGCCGTCACCACGGGCACGGCGCCGGCCTCCAGCAGCGCCATGGTATGCGGCACCAGCGCCACGCCATCGAGCAGCACCTCGCCGCTGATCGGATACACCGCCGCTTCCGGCGGCAAGCCTTCCAGGCGCAGCTCGCGCCCCGCCTGCAGCGCCACGTCCAGGTACAGCGTCTGCATATAGGTGCGCACGGGCGAGGTCTGGCCAAACGCCGAACCGATCAACACTTTCACGATGGCGCCATCGAGCGCCACGACGGGAATCTCGGCTTGCGGCGTGTGCGTGAAACTCGGTTCGTCTTCTTCATGCGCCTTGGGCAGCGCGGCCCACAGCTGCAAGCCGTGCGTGCGGTGCGGCTGGCCGGCCAGGTCGTGCGGCGTGCGCTCGGAATGCACGATGCCGCGCCCGGCCGTCATCCAGTTGATGGCGCCCGGCTCGATGCGCTGGTACGAGCCGATGCTGTCGCGGTGGTCGATCGCGCCTTCGAACAGATAGGTGACGGTGGCCAGGCCGATATGCGGATGGGGGCGCACGTCGTGGTTGGCATCGGGCGCCACGTCAATGGGGCCGAAATGGTCAAAGAAAATGAAGGGGCCGACAGCCTGTTTGACGGCGGACGGCAGCAAACGCCGCACGACAAAGCCGCC
Organism: Janthinobacterium sp. 78; assembly: GCF_003096775.1. NCBI lineage: Bacteria > Pseudomonadati > Pseudomonadota > Betaproteobacteria > Burkholderiales > Oxalobacteraceae > Janthinobacterium > Janthinobacterium sp. 78. Next base: position 4,211,569 of record NZ_QENT01000001.1, read on the forward strand.
GCCCAGGTCCTTTTCGTGGCTTTTCAGGATGGCCGCGCTCATGCCAGCACCGTCGTCACTTCGGTGGTCACAGCCGTCATCAATTTATGCAGCGGGCATTTGCCGGCTGCGGCCAGCAATTCCTGGCGCTGCGCGTCGCTCAAGTCACCGCTCAGGTGCAGGGTGGCGGCCAGGCGGTACACGCCCTTGCGCTCTTCGCTGGCATCGCGCTCGGTCGACACTTCCACATGTTCCAGGGGGATGCCCTTGTGTTTGGCGTACCAGACCACCGTGAGCGCCTTGCAGGCCGACAGGGCCGCGTCATACAGGTCGTGCGGTGAAGGACCGGCATCGCCGCCGCCTTCAGCCACCGAGGCGTCGGCGGAAATGATGTGATCGCGCACGTGCACGATGTGGCGCATGGGTTGCGACTGGTCGCGGATGGCTTTGATGGTCATGGCGTTCCTTGGAGCGTTTGGAAAGCCACAATTTACACCGTTTGCCCGCTTTGCGCAGCCAGCTCCCCGGGCGCCAGGCTATTTGATACGGAACAGGGCGTCCACCGTCTGCCCCATCTTCATGACGGTGACCATCAGCATGTCGTCGGGATTTTGCCGCTGGCGGCTGTTCGCGCGCTGGTAACGGTCGGACGGCACCAGGCCCACCGCATTGCCCAGGTTTTTCAGCTGGTCCGAGGAGATGCCGGCCACGGCGCCCACGCGCTTGCCGAAGCCGCGCGCCATGGCATCGGCCTTGCGCTGTGCATCCTTGACGGCTTCGCCCATCAATTCCTCTTCCAGGCGGATGCGTTCGGTGGCGCCGAAGGTGACGGCAAACGCATCGAGGTTGGGCATGGCCAGCAGCGGACGCATGACGGCGGGCCATTTCGACAGGTCCGCCACATTGATATGCACGCTGGCCTTGATCAGGTACTGCGGATTGGCCGGGTCCTGTTCCGCGCCCTTGCGGATTTCCTTGCGCACGTCGCGCACCTCGATGCCGGCCGCCGCCTCGGGCAAACCCTGCTCCACCAGCAGCGCCTTGACTTCCGTAATGCGCGTCTGCACGAGGAGCGTGGCCGCTTCGGGCGAGGGGTCGAAGACGCTGACGTCGAAATCGATCTCGCCCAGGTCGGGCAAGACAAAGCTGAACGCCGTCCCCGTCGCATGGATGAAGGGATAAGAGGGCAAGTCGCTGGCCAGGACAGAGACGGGTAGGCAGGCGAACACGATGGACAGCAGGCGGCGTTTGAACACGGACACTCCGGCACGGTTAAGGTGCATGAAGTATCGGCCAAGATGACATATTTAACAATAAATTAATCGAGCGTGCGCGCCACCCTGAAACCGACGATGTCGTTCGACAGCACGGTGGAAAAAGCGTTGCGCAGGGCCGAGCGCAGATAGCGCGGGTGATACAGCCAGGAGCCGCCGCGCAGGATGCGCCGGCTGCTGTCGCTGCCCTCTTCCCACGCGCTGCCGTCGACTGGCGCGCCGTCGTAATTGTCGTGCACCACGTCCTGCACCCATTCCCACACATTGCCATGCATGTCGAACAAGCCCCAGGAATTCGGCGCGAAGCTGCCCAGCGGCGTGGTGCCGCCCCGGTACACGCCGCGCGGGCCGCCGTTGTAGACATACAGGCCGTCGTAATTGGCTTGCTCGGTGCTGATCGTGTCGCCCACGTTGAAGGCCGTGCGCGTGCCGGCGCGGCAGGCGTATTCCCATTCCGCTTCGCTGGGCAGGCGGTACTGCCGCCCGGTGCGCTCGCTGAGCCAGGCCAGGTACAGCTGCGCATCATTCCAGCTCACGCCGACCACCGGGTGCAGATCGGTTTGCACGAAACCGGGATTGTCCCAGTCCGTCTCGGAACCTCCCCCCCAGCCGGTCGCCTTGACGAAGGCGCGCCATTCGCCCACGCTGACGGGGTGGCGCGCCAGCGCGAACGGGCGCTCGATGCCGACCCAGTGCTGCGGCGTCTCGCGTTCCAGCCAGGCCTGCAGCGAGCCGGCCTGGATGGCGGCCTTGTGCTCCGCCTCGTGCGCGCCCATCTGGAAGCGGCCGCTGGGAATGAGCACCAGTTCCGGGCCCTGCCCCGCGCCATCGAGGAAATCGTCGCGCAAGATGCCTTCGGCATTGGCCACCGCTTGCACATGTTCCGATTCCGCTGCTGGCGCCGGCGCGGATGCCGGCGCAGGGACCGACGCGGCGGCGCGGCTGGCCTCTGCGCGACGCGCGCGTTCCTGCTCGGCGCGATAGGCCGCCTCCGCCTTGGCGACGATGGCCTTGCGCTGCAATTCCTGATGCTCCTGCAAGGCCGTGGCGGCGTCGGCTTCGCGGCGCGCGCGCAACTGGCCGCGCAGCGCTTCCTTGCGCAGCTTGCGCGCCTCTTCCGCTTCGAAATGGCGCTGCGCCTCCTGTTCGCGGCGCAGTTTGTCCTGCCGCTGCTTTTCCAGTGCGGCGGCATGGATTTCCGCCTTGCGCCGCTGGTCCAGTTCTTCCTGGCGTATCCGGGCCCGCTTGATCTCTTCCTCGCGCGCCTGTTCGGCGGCCAGCGCCGCCTGCCGTTGTTGCTGCGCCGTGCGCGCCTGCTGCTGGCGCGCCTGTTCCGCCAGTTCTTCGGGCGACGGCCCGGCAGCACGCTCCAGATTTTCCAGCAAGGCTTGCACCGATAGCGGCCGCAATTCCGCCGTCAGCGAAAAACCGTTCTGCAGCACTTGCCACTGCGCCGCATTGAGCGCTTGCGGGGTTGATGGCAAATGGCTGGCGCTGCGCGCATCGTCGAAAGGCATGCGCCCTTCGAGCATCTGGTAAATCATCACGGCCACCGCATACACGTCCAGGCGCGGGCTAGGCTGGCGCTGGTTGGCGCCGGCCTCGGGCGCCCGGTAGCCGTGCGTGCCCGCGTTCGGCATGTCCAGCGCCAGGCTGCTGTCCGCATTGCGCACGCGCGTGGCGATGCCGTAATCGAGCAATTTGATATCGCCCTTCGCCGTCAGGAAGACATTGCCCGGCTTGATGTCGCGGTGCACCAGCTTGTGCTTTTCCCACGCATACGACAGGGCCTCGGCCACCGGCTGCAGCAATTCCTGCACCCTGGAGAGCGGCAGCGCGCCCTGGCGGCCCAGGTAGTGTTCGAGGTCTTCGCCATCGAGGCATTCCATGATGATGAAATAGCTGGCCGTGGCAGGATCTTGCGCCCACTCGTAGACGCGCACGATGTTTTCATGCGCGAGTTTGCGCGCCTGGGTCGCTTCCTCGATCAGCAGCTTGGCGTGCGTGGCGCTTTGCGTCAACTGCGGCGGCAAGATCTTCAGCGCCACCATTTCGCTGCTGCCCAGCTCCGCGTGCGTGGCCAGGTCGGTGGCTTGCCACACCTGCCCCATGCCGCCCGTGCCGATCAGCCGTTCGAGCCGGTAGCGGCGGTTTTGCGGGCCGATTTCCTGGCCCGTCATGAAGCCCAGCTCCGTGCCCTGGCGCACCGGCAGCGGCGCGGCCACAGGTGCGGCGCCGGGCGGCGCGTACTCGGCGTCGAGGATGGCATTCTTGCGGCGCTCAAATTCCTGCTCGCTGAGCAGCCCGTCGTCATGGAGGGCGCGCAGTTCCCGCAGTTTGTCTCGTGCTTTTTGCATCATCTGGGGTGAAACGCTTCCATCAAGGCTGCAGGGCGACGCCGCAGGCGGCGCAGAATTTATCTTCCGGATGGCCCGCGCGCTGCGCATGGCCGTTCTTGCAGCGGGCCGGCGCGGCAGAGGCCGCGCCTGGCTGCAGCGCCTGCGCCACGGCCACACCCAGCTGCGCCTGCGCCGACAGGCCATGCGCGTGCGCCGCGTTCTGCAAATTGATCAGGTCGAGCTGCTGGCGCCGTTCGCGTTCCGCCTGGCCTTCCAGGTAGCTGCGCTCCTGCGCCACGCTATCCTGCGCCATGCGCATGGCGTCCAGCGGCGCGATACTGTTTTCGGCCGCCGCCAGCGCCGCCAGCGCGTGAATCTGCTCGGCGCTCATGCCCGCCTGCAGCTGCACTTTCAGCACTTGCGCCAGCGCGCTTACATTCTGCCCGGCGGCCATGGCCAGCTTGCCCGTGTCGCTCAAGCTGCCGATTTTCTCGATGCGGTCGATATCGATGCGCGCCAGTTCTGCCGCATGCGCCTGCTGCGCCAGCAGGGCTTCGTATTCACCCTTCCAGCGCGCGTAATCGCTTTCGCGCTGCTGCGCCATGGCCAGCAAGTCGCGCTGCCATTGCGCTTCCTGTTCCAGCTGGCGCAGCTGCTGGCGCTGTTCCTCGATGGCCAGCGCGTCGAGCTGCGCCAGCTGCGTTTGCTGCTGCAGCTGGCGCGCGTGCACGCCGTCGGCCTCGATGGTGCGCAACAGCTTTTCCTGCTGCGCGATGGCGTCTTCGCGCGCGCCGCCACGCCGCAGCGCCGCGACTTTTTCCGCGATGTCCGCCGCCTGCACCTGCGCCGCTGCATCCTTGTGCGCCTCGGCGCGCAGCAATTCGCGCTGGCGCGCCAGCTGCATCTGGTCTTCCCACTCCTGCACCCGCTCCGCTTCGCGCTTGCGCGCCGCATTCGCCAGCATCAGGCCCTGCCAGGCGGCCTGGTGCTGCTCGGCCTCCAGCTGCGCCTCGCGCTGGGCCGCATCCGCCTCCGCCTGGCGCAGGCGCGCCAGCTGGGTGCGGCGGCCCGTCTCGTCGTCGATCAGCAGCGCGCTTTCGATCTGCTGCGCGATCGACTGCAAGTGCACCTGATGCGTAAAGCGCTGCTGCGCCAGCTGGATCTGTTCGCGCCCATGCAGCTGCGACAGTTCCAGCTCGCTGCGCATCTTGATGGCGGCCAGCGCGCGCACATGTTCCCAGTTCGCCGTTTCATCGGCGCGCTGTGCGCCCTTCTGCGCCAGTTCCTGTTCCAGCTCGCCCAGCGCCAGCGCGGCGCCGTGGTCGAGCGCCTGGCGCCGCGATTTCGCTTCCAGGATGCGGCCATACAGGTCGATCTGGCGTCCGCGCAGCGCCTGCAGGCGCTCCGCTTCCTGGTGGCCCAGCTCCGCTTTTTCCAGCGTCGCATCCTGCTGCAGCTCGGCGCGGCGATGCGCATGGCGCGCCGCCAGTTCTTCGCGGCGGATGCGCTGCCACTCTTCCTCGTCATACAACTGGTCGAGCTGTTTCATGCGCTCCAGGCTGTGCTGCTCCAGTTCCTGCGCCGGCAAGCCGCCCAGCCACAGGGTGCCGATGGCGGCGTCGGCGTTGCCGTCGCGCTTGTCATGGCGTAGCGCCAGCGTCTCCACGCGCGCCACGGCCAGGCCGGATGGCGCCAGCCGTTGCGTCAGCGCCGATTGCAGGCGTTCGTTCAGTTCGGGCCGCAGATCCACATTCGCATCCATCTCGCGCAGCGCGCGGCTGCCGATGAATTCCAGCGCAATCTGGCGCACGGATGGCAGCAGCAAGGCGTGCAGGTGGGCGCGCGTGACGGCACCCGGCGCGCGCATGAACTGGCGCGCGAACGCATCGGGCTGGCCCAGCGCGATATCGATACGCAAGGACGCGGCGACGTTGAGCAGTTCCGTGCTGGCCAGGCCGGGCAGGTCGAATTCGAGATGCACGGCGTCGGCGCGCGCGATCAGCACTTCGGCCGGACGCGCCGGCAGCAGCGCGGGCAGGCGCGCGAAGAAGGCGGCGCTGTCGTAGTCGCCGGCCGGTATCAAGGTGAAAGCGTCCGATTGCACGATCCAGGCGCGCGACTCGGCCGGCACCTGCAGGCGCCGCGCCGCGCCGCCGAACAGCGAGGACAGCTCGCGCACGCCGAAGAACAGGGCCAGTTGCCCATCAGCAAGATGCCATTGGTTGGCATGCAGCACCGCGTCGCTGTCGGGGGCGCCCAGCGACAAGCCGCATTGCGCGCAATAGCCGGCGGCAGCGCCGTTCTTGTGCTCGCAACGCGGGCAGCGGGCGCCGCCAAAACCAAACAATTGGAACATATGTGACTCCTGATGATATTTTTATCCACGCGACGGGGCCGCCATGCCGATTCTAGCAGGACAGCTGGCCTTGCACTTGCCGCGCGCGGCAGTGTGCAGCGTTAAATAATGCCATGCGGCAAGTGCATTCATATGCACGGATACAGGGCTAATTAGGCCTCAATTCAAGCGGTCGCCCGCCAGCCCCGGGCGCTGGCATTTCAGCGCCGTTTTTTTGCAGGCCATCCCGCCAAAACCACGGTTGGTCGCATCCGCATGGCGCGCTGGCGCGCCCTTGGCTACAGTGCATACATACCCACCCGCCACCCGAAAGGAAGCATCATGAAAACGTTGAAAAACATGGAAGCCATCTTCACCGTCGCCGTCGCCATCGCTTGCGGCGCCAGCTATGTCAGCTTCATGCAGCCATCGGTAGCCAGGACCGCCGCTGCGGCGCAAGCGAGCGCCATCCCCGTCGTGGTGGTCAGCGCCAAGCGCCTGACGGAACAGGAAAAGAAAATCTCGCTGATCGAGGAACGCCAAGCCTTGCTGGGCAACGCCACCGCCAGCACCCTGTGAGCCATCGATGCTGAGCGTATGCCGCCTGGCGCAGCGTACATAGCCACGCGCCAGGCCGCCATTTGTATCGGCCACGGATACACGGACACACAGCATTGTGTCAATTGTAATAAGTTGAATCAAAGGCGAAAAACCGCCAGCAAGCGCCTATAGTCCATTTCACGCAATCACCGAAATGGAGCACACCATGAAACCCATCGCACTCTACGCAGCAGCCATGCTTGCCATCAGCACCGCGGCCTTTTTGCCGGCGCAGGCGATGGCACAGAATCAGCTCGGCGTGAGCATTGTCGTCGGCAACGCCCCGCCTCCACCACGCTTTGAACGCGCCCCCGTGCCGCGCGCCGGCTATGTCTGGGCACCGGGTTACTGGAACTGGGACGGCCAGCGCCATGTCTGGAGCGGCGGCGAATGGCTGCGCGAACGCGGCGGCAACCAGTACCGCCGCGCCGCCTGGATACAAGAGAACAACCGCTGGCGCCTGGATCGTGGCGGCTGGGTCGCCGCGCAAATGCAGCCCGTGCGCTATGACGACATCCGCATCGCCCCGCCGCCACCGCGCCGCGAAGCCATCCCGCGCGCGCGCCACGGCTACACCTGGGCGCCCGGCCACTGGGAATGGCGCAGCCAGCGCTACGCCTGGACACCGGGTGTGTGGATCGCCGAACGCCCCGGCTATGCGTATGCGCCACCCGCCTGGAACCAGCGCGATGGCCGCTGGCAGATGGAGCAAGGCCGCTGGTCGCCACGCGGACCGAACGGCGACCGCGACCGCGACGGCATCCCCAACCGCCATGACCGCGACAATGGCAACCGCCACGACCGCGACGGCGATGGCGTACCGAACCGCGATGACCGCAGGCCCGATAATCCGCGCCGCGACTAAAATGCGGTTGTAGTCCCCACCAAGGCCACCCATCGCGGTGGCCTTGTCATTTTCCCGACACATCCGTGTATTAAAATCGCGCGACGATCAATTACACTGCGCGAGAAAGATTCACGATGGCGATGGAAACTGCCGGTTTTACCTACGGCTCGGACACCTCGGGCCTGGTCTGGGGCTTCCTGTTTGGCCGCGAAGCGCAGCCGCTGGCGCTCGACTCGGCGGCCGCACTGGCCTGGCTGGCCGATGGCGCGGCCAGGCCGGCGCAGCAATTCGTCTGGCTGCATTTCAATTTATCGCACGCGGCCAGCGAAAAATGGCTGATGACGCATACGCAGCTGGCCGACGAATTCTATGAGACGCTGCACCAGGGTTCCCGCTCGACGCGTATCGAACAGGCAGAAAACACCCTGATCGCCGTGGTCAACGATGTGGTGCACAATTTCTCGTTCGAAGCGTCCGACATTTCCACCATGTGGGCCAGTGTGGCGCAAGACCTCGTCATCACGGCGCGCCGCGCGCCGCTGCAGTCGATCGAGCGCTTGCGCCAGGCCGTCATCAAGAACCACGAGCCGATCCGCTCGTCGGTGGAACTGCTGATCCATCTGCTGCGCGATCAGGCTGACGTGCTGGTCAACATCGTGCGCGATGCCGTGGCGCGGGTCGACGATATCGAAGACCACTTGCTGGCCGGGCGCCTGGTGCCCAAGCGCGAAGACCTGGGCGCCATGCGGCGCGTGCTGGTGCGGCTGCAGCGCCTGCTGGCGCCGGAACCGGCCGCCCTGTTCCGCCTGCTGCAACGCCCGCCTTCGTGGGTGTCGGAGCTCGACAGTCTGGAATTGCGCCAGTCGACGGAGGAGTTTTCGGTGGTGCTCAGCGATATGTCATCCTTGCAGGAACGTATCAAATTACTGCAGGAAGAGATTGCCGCCAGGGTCAACGAGGAAAACAGCCGCAGCCTGTTCGTGCTGACCATCGTCACCGTGCTGGCCTTGCCGATCAATATCATCGCCGGCATGCTGGGCATGAACGTGGGGGGAATTCCGCTGGCCCAGCATCCGCAGGGCTTCTGGATCATCGTCGCCATCATCGTCACGTTCACGGTGGTGGCGGGATGGCTGGTGGTGCGCGTGCAACGCAATAGTTGACTATTGGGAACACGGCCTGGCAGGCGAACGGCAGGCGCCGTCCGCCATCACTGCTTGCCGCGCTTAGCGGTGGTATTCGCCGGCCCGTTCAGGCTGGTAAACGATTTCCTCGATTTTCACCTTCACCACGCCACCGGGCATGGGCCAGGCGATGCTGTCGCCGACGGACAAGCCCAGCAGCGCGCTGCCGACGGGCGCCAGCACGGAAATGCGGTCGGCCTGGCCTTCCACATCCTTCGGATACACGAGCGTCAGGCAGAATTCTTCCTTGTTTTCCACCGTGAAGCGCACGGTGGAATTCATCGTCACGACGGTGGGCGGTATTTCTTGCGGCTCAAGCACCTCGGCACGGCCCAGCTCATCGAGCAAGGCGGCCTTGTCCGGCGACAAGTTATTTCCCAAGGCATACAACAACGCTTCCAGTCGTTCCAGGTCTTGTGACGACAAAATAATTTTTGGTTTTTTTTCCAAGATATCCTCACTATTGATCATTAGGGCGACGTCCGGTTTTGCTGACGGCAGTTTACTTGGCCGCAGCAGACAAAATAAACAGCATCAGAACGTCCATCATCAGCGGATTATGGACGAACTCGCGGAGCAAGGCCATAGCGTTCTCGCATTCTTCATTAAAATTTATTAAAATCAATGACTTGCACTGGCCGATACGGACAAAAAGTTAATCCCTGCCGTGACGGCTGCAGGCATGCAAGTTACTCTGCATGACATTTTGTTTACCTGCAGCATGTTTTTAGGGGCAAAAACCCGCCGCTAAAAAAAGGATTAAAATTCAGATTACATTATTATTCGAAAGACACGTCCCGCCTTTTCCGCCTGACTTGTCGCCTTGCATGCGGCTACCGGCTTGCGGCATGCCCACTAAATTGCCGCGTACGCTGTACTTTCACGCCGCAAAATGACAAGATGTCGGCCTTAGCAACACTTAGCAACACGTTGAGAGTTCCGGCTCACTTCGGTTTTCATCAGACTGGAACGCAAAGTATGGCAGGGCGAGGCGGGATCACACGGGGCGGCAGCAAGCGGGGCCGGCAGGAGAAGGCGTCATGATGCTGCCATTGATGCTGCCCTCGGTGCAGTTGCGCGGTGACCGGATAGCCAGGCTGAACTTGCTGGCCGCAGCGGCCATGCTGGCCACGGCCAGCCTGCTGCTGGTCCTCTTCCAGTTGTTTTCCCTCCAGGCATCGCTCCAGCGCGACCTGCGCATCCAGGCCGACATGCTGGCGCCAGCCGCTGCCCAGGCCATGCGCCACGATGATCGCCTGGCGGCGCAACAGGTGCTCGCGCCCCTCGCCGCCGCCCCGCATGTCCGGCAAGCACTGCTCTTCAGTCCGTATGGCACGCCATTCGCCCGCTACGCGCGCAGCGCCAGCGATGCCGTGCCCGCAGCGCCGCGCAGCGGCCTGCAGATCGATTACCTGGACGGCAGCGCCGCCCTCCTGCAAAACCTGCCCGGTGGCGGCGCACTGTATCTGCGCGCCAGCCTGGCGCCGCTGTTCGGCAGCCTGGCGCAATTTGCCGCCTTCACCCTGCTGGTCTGCCTGTGTGCGTTCGGCCTGACGGTCCTGATGGTGCGCCGCACGCGCACCGCCGCCCAGCATGCGGAAAGCCATTTGCACTACCTGGCCCACGTCGACCCTGTCACGCAACTGCCGAACCGCCATGAATTCAACGGCGCCCTGGCCTACGCGCTGGCGCGCGCCGACCGCCAGGACAGCAGCGTGGGACTGCTGCTGCTGGACCTGGACAACTTCAAGGTGGTCAACGATACGCTGGGCCACCACTGCGGCGACCAGCTGCTCAAACTCGTCGCCGAGCGCCTGGTGGCGATCCTGCGCGGCACCGACATCATCTGCCGCATCGGCGGCGACGAATTCGTCGTCATCGTCGAACCGGCCGACGACGCTTCGGAAATGGCCAGCGTGGCGCGCAAGATCCTCGCCGTGCTGGCCGCGCCGTTCGCGCTGGAAGGCCACCAGCTATATGTCAGCGCCAGCATCGGCGTAAGCCTGTATCCGTTCGATGCGCAGGACGTGGCCACCCTCACGCGCAATGCCGACACGGCCATGTACCACGCCAAGCACCAGGGCAAGAACCGCTATGCCGTGTTCAAGGCCGAAATGGAATTGCGCGCCCAGCGCCGCCTGCGCATGGAGGCGAACCTGCGCCGCGCCCTGCAAAACGAGGAACTGTATCTGCACTACCAGCCGCAGATCGACTTGCGCAGCGGGCGCATCGTCGGCGTGGAAGCGCTGGTACGCTGGAACTGCCGCGAGATGGGCCAGCTGAGCCCCAGCGAATTCATCCCCGTGGCCGAGGAAAGCGGCATCATCGTCGAGCTGGGGCGCTGGGTGCTGCAAAGCGCCTGCCGCCAGGCGGCCAGCTGGTGCAAGGCCGGCCTGCTCGATTCGCTCGAACACGTGGCCGTCAACCTGTCGGCCTGCCAGGCGCGCGACCCGGGCCTGATGGACGATATCCGCGCCATCCTGCACGAGACGCAGCTGCCGCATGGCTTGCTGGAGCTGGAAATCACGGAAGGGGTATTGATGGACAATATCCACGCCAACGTGGAACTGATGCGGCGCCTGCAGGACACGGGCATCCACCTGTCGATCGACGATTTCGGCACCGGCTATTCCTCGATGTCGTACCTGAAGCGCCTGCCGATCGATCAATTGAAAATCGACCGCAGCTTCGTGCACGACCTGCCCGGCGAAGGCGAAGCCATCGTCACTGCCATCATCGCCATGGCGCACAGCCTGCATCTGAAAGTGGTGGCCGAAGGCGTGGAAACGCTGCAGCAGGTGGAGTTTTTGAGAAAAGCCGGCTGCGACAACGTGCAGGGCTTTTTCTTCGCGCGCCCGATGACGGCGGCGCAATTGACGGCATTGCTGCTGGAGCGGCGCGACTGGAGTACGCGCACCGTCATGCCGGCTTGAATTGCGCCAACGATGGTGTCGGATTACGCGGCGTGCCGCCGCTAATCCGACCTACAGCAGCACACCATGAACAGGCAGGTCGGCGTAGGTCGGCGTAGGTCGGCGTAGGTCGGATTAGCGCGCAGCGCGTAATCCGACATCACCCGCTACATCAAGCCAGCTTGGCCGAATGCTCGCGCGTCGCGTGGAACGTCAGCTTCGGCCAGCGCTCTTCCGTCAGGCGCAGGTTCACGCCCGACGTGGCCAGGTAAGCCATGTTGCCGGCCGCATCGTAGGCCACGTTGTGGCCCAGCGCGTTCTCGAAATCCTGCAGGATGCGCTTGTCGTCGCAACTGACCCAGCGCGCGCTGCTGATGCTGGTGCCTTCGAACACGGCGTCGACGCCATACTCGTTGAGCAAGCGGCTCGCCACCACCTCGAACTGCAGCACGCCGACGGCGCCCAGTACCAGTTCGCCGCCCTGCACCGGCTTGAAGACCTGTACCGCGCCCTCTTCGCCCAGCTGTTGCAAACCCTTGTGCAACTGCTTGATTTTCAAGGGATTACGGATGCGCACGGAGCGGAAGAAGTCTGGCGCGAAGTAGGGAATGCCGGTAAAGGTCAGCATCTCGCCTTCGGAAAAACTGTCGCCGATCTGCATGTTGCCATGGTTCGGCAAGCCGATGATGTCGCCCGCGTACGCTTCTTCCACCTGTTCGCGCGAGGAAGCCATGAAGGTCACCACGTTCGACACCTTGATCTCGCGCCCCAGGCGCAAATGCTTGACCTTCATGCCGCGCTCGAAACGTCCCGAGCACACGCGCAAGAAGGCGATGCGGTCGCGGTGCGCCGGATCCATGTTCGCCTGGATCTTGAAAACGAAGCCCGTAAACGGCTGCTCGGACGGCGCCACCGACCGCACGGTCGCGTCGCGCTCGCGCGGCGCCGGCGCCCAGTCGACCAGCGCCGAGAGAATCTCGCGCACGCCAAAGTTGTTGATGGCAGAACCGAAGAACACGGGCGTCTGCACGCCGGAGAGGAATTCCTCCAGGTTAAACGGATTCGATGCGCCGTGCACCAGCTCCACTTCCATGCGCAACTGGTCCATCTCGAGCGGGAACATCTCCTGCAGGCGCGGATTGTCGATGCCCTTGATGATTTCGAAGGCGCCGTCGGCTTTTTCTTCGCCGGCCTTGAACAGCATGATCTCGTCGTTCAGCAGGTGATACACGCCGCGGAAGTTCTTGCCCATGCCGATCGGCCAGGTGACGGGCGCGCACTGGATCTTCAGCACCGATTCAAGTTCGTCGAGCAGATCCAGCGGATCGCGCGTCTCGCGGTCCATCTTGTTCATGAAGGTGACGATGGGCGTATTGCGCATGCGGCAGACGGCCAGCAGCTTGATCGTCTGCGCTTCCACGCCCTTGGCCGCATCGATCACCATCAGCGCCGAGTCGACTGCCGTCAGCACGCGGTAGGTATCTTCCGAGAAGTCCTGGTGGCCCGGCGTGTCGAGCAGGTTGACGACGTGGCCGCGAAATTCAAACTGCATCACCGAGGAGGCGACGGAAATGCCGCGCTGCTTCTCGATCTCCATCCAGTCCGACGTCGCGTGGCGGCCCGACTTACGCGCCTTGACGGTACCGGCCATCTGGATCGCGCCCGAGAACAGCAGCAGTTTTTCCGTCAGCGTGGTCTTACCCGCATCCGGGTGGGAAATGATGCCGAAGGTGCGGCGGCGCGCCACTTCGCGCGCGATCACGGCAGGCGCCTTGCTGCTGGCTGACGCTGCGGCGTTGTCCGCATTGTCGCTGGAATCGGGGGTAGTGATGTCGTTCTCGTTGGCCATATTGGTGACCATAATATGGCCCTCGCAAAAAACCCTCGATTTTACAGAAGGATCGCACTTCCGTGTGAACTGCTTCACTCGGGCGGAAAGCAAAATTGCCCACTTCATCAAGGGGTCACAATCCGCAGGCAACATTGCATTGCAGAAATGTTGTCACCCTACCCTGGAAAACCGATGAAAATCCTCCTTACCCCCGCCATCCGCCTCATGCAGCGCTTGCGCCTGCTGCCCAAATTCATGCTGGTCTGCCTGGTCTTCCTGCTGCCGCTGGCGCTGGCGACCACCCTGCTGATCTCGGAGCTGGGCAAGTCGCTGGCACAGGCGCAGGATGCGCAGCGGGGCGTGGCCTATGTGCGCCAGCTGCAGGAAGGCACGCGGCTGCTGCAGCAACGGCGCGGCCTGGAACACTTGCGCCTGAGCGGCAAGGCGGGCATGGACAACTCGGCCGTCAATGCGCGCATCACGGCCGCGCTGGCGTCCCTGGCGCGCTTGCCAGCGGGCGCCGGCCTGCCGCAGGCGGCCGAGCTGACCAAGCAGTGGCAAGCCCTGCTGGGCCGCCAGGCGGGCCTCGCGGCGCGCGACAGCTACGCGGCGCACACGGCGCTGCTGCGCCAGGCGGCCAAACTGGGCCAGCTGGTGGCCGACCGTTCGCACCTGAGCCTGGACCCGGACGCGGGCGCCAACCACCTGAGCGCCGTCTTCACGGCCACCCTGCCCGACCTGGCCGAGAGCCTGTCCGACATCGCCGGACGCGGCGCGGCCTACATCGACACGGGCCTGTTCGAAGCGAACGAAGATCAACTCGTCAACGCCAACGCCCTGATCGCGCGCCACGAACTGGAACGCCTGCCGGCCCGCTTCGACGAAATCCTCACCGCCAAGCCGGCCTTGCGCGCCAGCCTGCAGCCGGCCCTGAAAGCCGTGCCGACGGCACTGGCCTTCCTCGAACGCACGAAAAATGAAGTGACCAACTCCTACGACCAGACCTCGGGCGCGCAATTCCACGCGGCCGGCATGCAAGCCATCGACGCCCTGCACGCGCTGTCCGGCGCCTCGGCCAGCGCGCTGGACGACTTGCTGGCGCAGCGTATCGCCCGCGACGAGGCGCGCCGCGGCCTGATCCTGGCGGCCATGTTGCTGGTGCTGCTGGCCGCCGCCTACCTGTGCGCGGGTTTCTATGCCGCGTTCGCGCGCGACGTGACGCAATTGCGCCTGGCCGTCGGCGCGGCGGCGGCCGGCGACCTGTCGCAGCGCATCACCTCGCAGGCGCATGATGAAATTGGCGACCTGGTGCGCGACTTCGGCGCCATGACGCACGGCCTGGCCACCCTGGTGCAGGAAATCCGCGGCGGCGCGGCCGTCATCGCGGCGGCCGGCGCCGATATCGCCCAGGGCAATGCGGCCCTGTCCGGCCACACGGCCACGCAAGCGGACGCGCTGGGCGCCACCGTGGACTCGATGCGCGAGCTGACGGCCACTGTGGGCCGCAACGAAGCCCATGTAGGACAGGGACGCACGCTGGTGGCGACGGCGGCCGACGTGGCCCTGCGCGGCGGGCAAACGGTGGGCGCCGTGGTCGAGACCATGGCCTCGATCAAGGCCAGCTCGCACAAGATCGTCGACATCATCGGCGTTATCAACGGCATCGCCTTCCAGACGAATATCCTGGCCCTGAATGCAGCCGTGGAAGCGGCGAGAGCCGGCGAACAAGGACGCGGCTTTGCCGTCGTCGCCGCCGAAGTGCGCAGTCTGGCGCAGCGCTCGAATGAAGCGGCGCTGGAAATCAAGCGCCTGATCGGCGATTCCGTGGCCACCGTGGATGCGGGCGGCGAGCTCGTCAATGCCGCCGGCAACACCATGCGGCAAGTCGTCGATGCGGTACAGCAGGTGGCCGTGGTGATCGGGCGCATCAGCAGCGCCGGCGCCGAACAGAATGGCGAGATCGCCCGCATCAACGGCGCGCTGGCGCAAATCGACGACATGACGCGCCAGAACGCGGGCCTGGTCGACGAGGCGCGCGCCGGTTCGCAGCGCCTGCACCAAGAGGGCGAGGCGCTGACGCAGGCCGTCAGCCGCTTCCGCCTGGGGCAGCACGAGGTGCCAGGCACGCGCCCGGCGCCCGCAGCAAGCATGCGCGACGGCTTGCCCAGCGTGCGTCCGGCCGGCCTGTGGAGCGCCAATAAGCCGCGCGTCATATCACAAAATCGCGCAGAACGGCGCAAGGCTAGTTAGGCTAAAGTGTGCATGTAGGACAAGGACTACAATTTCGCCTCAAAAGAGACTACAAGGTGGCGACTGCTAATCTTATGTTCGCCACTTACATAAGCTCTTAAAGTAGCTACATCGCGATCTGCACCGCGCGGTCGAAAAAAAACGCCGTTACCACATGAGTACGGCAGCTTTTTTAACCAGCAACGCGGCAGTCGCACTCCGATGTAAAAAGCCTGTGAGGAATACTATGAGCCATACTCAACTTATCACCCCGGTCCAGAAGAACCAGTTGCTGCCGCGCGCCATGCCGGCGGCTGGACGGGAAATCAAGCTTGCGTCGCGGGTTAGCCTCAGCAGTGCCCAACAAAATGAATTGCTGGCCGCCCTGCCACGCGCCGCGCTCGAATCGCTGTTCGAAGACCTGGAACTGGTGGAACTGCCTTTCGGCAAGGAACTGTATGCCTACGGTAACAACCTGGAATACAGCTATTTCCCCACCACCGCCATCATTTCGCTGCTGTATGTCATGGAAGATGGCGCCACGACGGAAATCGCCGTCGTCGGCCATGAAGGCGTGGCGGGTGCCTCGCTGCTGGCAGGCGAGCGCGCCATGTGCACGGCCGTCGTGCAAAGCGCCGGCTACGGTTACCGCCTGAAAACGCAAAGCTTGCGCGACGCCTTCAATCAAGGCGGCGCCCTGCCCCAGTTGCTGATGCGCTACACCAACGCCCTGTTTGCGCAAATGGCGCAGAACGCCGTCGGTGGACGCCACAGCTCGATCGAGCAAAAGCTGTGCCGATGGCTGCTGGACCGCCTGGACCGTTCGCCATCGAACGAATTGAAAGTGACGCAAGAGCTGATCTCCATCATGCTGGGCGTGCGCCGCGAAAGCATCACGGCCGCCGCCGGCAAACTGCAAGATGAAGGCTTGATCCACTATCGCCGCGGCAATATCACGGTGCTGGACCGCGCCGGCCTGGAGTGCTATGCGGGCGAGTGCTACAAGGTCGCCAAGACGGAATACGACCGCTTGCTGCGCGACGTGTCGCGCTGCTGAACCGCTGCTGATCTGCATAGATAAAAAAATGGCCGGGCTGCATGCCCGGCCATTTTTTTGCATCCAAAAACACTCACACGCTGGCGTCTTCGTCGAGCTCTTCCGGTTCCGGCGTCAGCGGCAGCGGAATCACGGCTTCCACACAAGTGCCCTTGCCTTCCGGCCCCTGGCGCACGGTGAGGGTGCCGCCCAGCAGCAAGGCCCGCTCGCGCATGCCCAGCAAGCCGTGCGACATGGGTTTTTGCAGCGCATCCTCGGTGATGCCGATGCCGTCGTCGATCACGCGCAGCACCAGGCCGTGTTCATTGCGCTTCAAGGTCACGCTGACCATGCCGGCGCGCGCATATTTGAGGATGTTCGTCAGCGATTCCTGCACGATACGGAACAGGGCAATCGTCAGGGTGGCTTCGCGGTTATCGATATTGATGGCCACGTCCGTTTCGCAGCGAACCGAGCTCATGCGCGCAAAATCCTCGCAATAGCTTTCGATGGCGGCGCACAGGCCCAGGTTATCGAGCAGGCTGGGGCGCAAATCCTCGACGATGCGGCGCTTCAGTTCCACCGTTTCCAGCAGGGTCGCCTTGGCGCGGCGCAATTGCGCGGCCAGTTCCGGCTGGGTGTGCGCCAGTTGCTGCGTGACGGCGCCCAGGTCCATGCTGATCGACGTCAAATGGGCACCCAGCTCATCGTGCAGCTCACGCGCCAGGCGCGCCTTCTCCACTTCATTGACGCTGATCAAATGGCGCGACAGCACGGATAATTGCTCCGTGCGCTTACTGACCGTCGATTCCAGCGTGTCGTTGGCATTTTGCAGGGCATACTCGACGGCCGCGCGGTTCTGGAAGCTGCGCCGCACCAGCTGGTAAAACATGATCAGCACGAGGATGGCCAGGGCATTGATGCCGATGCCAAGCAGCACGGCTTTCTGGTACTCATGATAAAAGGCGGCGCTGCCGGACGACAGCGCTTCATTCTGTTCGCGCGTCATGATCACCACCTGCAGGCGGATTTCGTCCATGGTGGCGCGGTCATCGGTCACGCGCGAGATATTGACGATTTCAGCCAGCCCGCCCTGCTTGTAGACCTCGATCGACTCTTGCAGCATCGACATCTTGCGGCGGATCAAGCTTTTTAATTGCGCCAGGTTTTTCAGCTGGGTGGGACTGCCCGCGAGCAAGGCTTGCAGCTCGTTCAATTCGTTGTCGATTTCGGTGGCAGCCGTCTTCGACGGGCCCAGATACGTTTCGGAGCCGGAAATGAAATAGCCGCGCAAGCTGCTTTCCGCATCGAGCACGAGCACGTTCAAGTACTGCAGGCGGTCCGCCACGCGGGCGCTCTGGCTGAGCAAGGCATTCGTGCCCTTCAGCGACTGCAAGTTATGATAGAGGCTGAAACCATTGAGTACAAGCAGCAAGGCGCAAGTGACGCACAGGATCGTCTTGTACAGGGGCAGGCGGTGATTCGGGGCCGGTTCAACGGTGAAATACATCCTGATGTGCATCCTTAGCAAGGTTCGGCGCAAGAAATAGCGCCGGCGCCGGCCAATTATAGTCCTCGCCACAGACTGCTGCACTGCACAAGTCGTGCTGGCTAGCTGGCTGAGCGATCATGTTTCCATGATCGCACCGCAGCGCTAGTCAAGCAAATTGTTTTTCATTGCGTAATAGGTCAAGTCGCTGTTCGATTGCAAGCCCATTTTTTCCATGATGCGCGTACGGTAAGTACTCACCGTCTTGATGCTCAACGACAAGGCCACGCCAATATCGGACACGGTCGCGCCGCGCGCCAGGCGCAGGAAGACCTGGAACTCGCGGTCCGACAATTCCGTATGCAGGGCCGCATTCGTGTCGCGGTCGAACGACTGCGCCAGCAACTCGCCCACCGTGGAACTGACGTAGCGGCGCCCCTGGAACACGGTGCGCACGGCCGTCATCAGCTCATCGGCTTCGCATTCCTTGTTCAGATAGCCATTCGCGCCCATCTTGAACAGGTTCAGCGCGTATTGCTGCGCGGGATAGCCGCTGAGTATC
This sequence comes from Janthinobacterium sp. 78, assembly GCF_003096775.1. Classification (NCBI taxonomy): domain Bacteria; kingdom Pseudomonadati; phylum Pseudomonadota; class Betaproteobacteria; order Burkholderiales; family Oxalobacteraceae; genus Janthinobacterium; species Janthinobacterium sp. 78. Next base: position 4,230,186 of record NZ_QENT01000001.1, read on the forward strand.
AGCACGGGCAATTCCGGCTGGCCCTGGCGGATCGTGCGCAAGGTATCGATGCCGCTCTGATCGGGCATGGCTATATCGAGCAGCAATACATCGCATATTTCGCGGCGGGCGATATCGAGCGCTTCGCGCCCCGTACCGGCTTCCGCCACCACACTGAAATCGCTTGACGACGAAAAAATCTGCTTGAATCCAGCTCGTACTATTTGGTGATCATCACAAATGGCAACGCGTATCATTGTTTCCCCTTAAATTTTCCTGGCCTGGGAAAGACTACCGGAACCTGCACGCTGCTCCGGCTTAGCGTCACTAACAAAAACGCAACATTAACATTATATTCAAAATATGGCGCGCCGCAGGCTAGCGGCAGCGCCCGGGCGGCAAGCCCATGCAATCCAAGTAAGCTAGTCGGCCGGTATCGGACAACCCGACCTATATTGGTACAAATCTTATTTTAGCAAGTTTAAAATCGCAATTAATTCATTGCGTATCCACACGCGGTCCAGCGGTGCTTCCTGCGGCACGACAGGCATGGCCGGCAGCACAGGCAATTCGTCGAGGACGGCATGCGATGCGCCACGGCTATCGAGCTTGTTGCGCGCGCCACTGATGGTAAAGCCCTGTTCATACAGCAATTCGCGGATACGGCGTATCAGCAGCACCTCATGGTGCTGATAATAACGGCGGTTGCCACGTCGTTTGACCGGCTTGAGCTGGGAAAACTCCTGCTCCCAGTAGCGCAGTACGTGCGGTTTGACGCCGCACAACTCACTCACCTCGCCGATCGTGAAATAGCGTTTCGCCGGAATGGGCGGCAAGGCGATCAACTCGGTTTTACTGATGCGCTCGTTCATCGCCACTCACTCAGGCAGCACGTGCCAGCGGACTGGTCTCTTCGACCATGCTTTTCAGCTTCTGGCTCGCATGAAAAGTCACGACACGGCGTGCCGTGATGGGAATCTCTTCGCCCGTCTTCGGATTGCGGCCCGGCCGCTGCGGCTTGTCGCGCAACTGGAAATTGCCGAAACCGGACAGCTTGACAGCCTCGCCACGCTCGAGCGCATTGCGGATCTCGTCGAAAAAGGTCTCGACCATATCCTTCGCTTCGCGCTTGTTCAGGCCCACTTGCTCGAACAACAGTTCGGCCAGTTCCGCCTTGGTCAAGGTGGGTAAATCTTTTTCCGCTTCCTGGCGCACCTTGGCAACCAGCATGGCCCGATGCAAATCGGCAGCCAGTGCGGATTGCAGTACGGCGGAATCAACGTCGCTGTTATTAATTTTCCTGCCCTGCCTTTTCTGTGCGCCCGAGCCCGCCACATGGCAAGCTCGTCTACGGTTGACGACGGAAAGGCCGTCACGCAAGGCGACGGCCAGTCCGGTATTACGAACGCAGTTTCGCGTCGTGGCCCTGCTTGGCAGCATCGATCAGGACAGCCATCAAGCCATCGACGACATCGTCTTGCAGGGTGTTTTGAGTATCTTGCAAGCTAATCCGGAAAGCAAGGCTTTTTTCATCCGTTTCCAGCCCTTTTCCACGATATTCATCAAATAAAACAATGGCTTGCACGATACGCGCTGCAGCGCTTGCCTTGGCGGCGGCGTGGAAGCTGTCGAGCAGATCCTGCACCGCTACCGATTGCTTGACGACCACGGCCAGGTCGCGGCTGGCGCCAGGGAATTTCGAGATTTCCTGGTACACGGGCACGACTCTTTGCGTCAGGGCAGCGGCGTCCACTTCGAACAGCACGGGCGCCAGCGGCAAGTCGTACTTTTGCATCCAGCGCGGGTGCAATTCGCCGATGAAACCGATGACCTTGCCATCGAGTTCCACGTTGGCCGAACGGCCCGGATGCAGGGCCGGGTGCTCCGCCTTGGTGAAACGCAAGACCAGCGGCGCGAACAGCGCTTCCAGGTCCGCCTTCACGTCGAAGAAGTCGACCGTGCGGGCTGGCTGGCCCCACTGCTCGTCGGCTACCGCGCCGTAGGCCATGGCAGCCACACGCTTCGGCTGGGCGTAGCCAGCCACCGACAAGGGACCGTTTTCCACGCTGTCGTCGCGCTGGTAGATGGCGCCCACTTCGAAGATGCGCACGCGGTTCGTCTTGCGGTTCAGGTTATAGCGCACATTGGCGATCAGGCTGCCGATCAGCGAGGAACGCATCACGCTCATCTGGCTGGCGATCGGATTCTGCAATTTGATCGGATTGGTGTTGCCCGAAAAATCGCGCTCCCATGCCGCATCGACAAAGCTCATGTTAACCACTTCCTGGAAGCCCAGGTCGGCCAACTCATGACGTACCGCAAACAGGGAGCGGGTATTTTCTGGTGCAATCTGCATCACGTTCGCGGCCACGGGCGGCAGGGTCGGGATGTTTTCAAAGCCGTACACGCGCGCCACTTCCTCGATCAGGTCTTCCTCGATCTCGATGTCGAAACGGTAGCTGGGCGACGTCACGGAAAACACGCCGTCCGCCAGGGTGAATGGCAGGGCCAGACGCGTGAAGATATCGGCGATCAGCGCATCGTTGAGCGGCACGCCGATGACCTTTTGCGCGCGCGCCGTGCGCATCGATACAGGCTGGCGCTGCGGCAAGTTCACCACGTGGTCGTCGACGGGGCCGACGGTCGTTGCCGGCGTACCGCAGATTTCCACGATCAGGGCCGTGATACGCTCGATGTGCTCGACGGTGGTGGCGAAATCGACGCCGCGCTCGAAGCGGTGCGCCGCATCGGTCGAGAAATTCAAACGGCGCGCGCGACCTTGAATGGCGTTCGGCCACCAGAATGCCGCTTCCAGGTAGATGCTGTCCGTATCGTCCGAAACCGAGCTGGCGTCGCCGCCCATGATGCCGGCCAGCGATTCGATTTCCTGCTCATCGGCAATGACGCCGAGCCATTCGTCGACGGCGATGGTGTTGCCATTCAACAGCTTGACGGATTCGCCCGCCTTGCCCCAACGCACGTCGAGGCTGCCGTGGATCTTCGCCAGGTCAAACACGTGGCTAGGACGGCCCAGTTCCAGCATGACATAGTTGGAAATGTCGACCAGGGCCGACAGCGGACGCTGGCCGCTGCGCTCGAGGCGCTGCTTCATCCAGTCCGGCGTGGCGGCACGGGCGTTCAAGCCGCGGATGACGCGGCCCGTGAAACGGCCGCACAGGTCAGGCGCGCTGACTTTGACGGGCAGGATTTCGTCGCTCGACACCGGCACGGTGCGGAACTGCGGCACATTCAGGGTCACGCCCGTGAGCGCCGACACTTCGCGCGCCACACCCAGCACGGACAGGCAGTCCGCCTTGTTCGGCGTCAACTTGATGGTGAATTTCAAGTCGTTCAAGGCAAAGTAATCGCGGAAATTCTGGCCGATCGGCGCGTCGTCCGGCAATTCCATCAAGCCGGCGTTTTCTTCCGACAATTTCAATTCGCGCGCGGAGCACAGCATGCCTTGCGACTCGACGCCGCGCAGCTGGCCCACCTTGATTTCAAACGGCTTGCCATCGGCGCCAGGCGGCAGCATGGCGCCCGCCATCGCGCAGACGACTTTCAAGCCCGGGCGCACGTTGGGCGCGCCGCAGACGATGTTGAGCATGGTGCCCGTACCGACATCGACCTGGCACACATTCAGGCGGTCCGCATTCGGATGTTTTTCCATCTCCAGGACCAGGCCCACCACCACGTTCGAGAATGGCGGGGCGACAGGATCGACGTCCTCGACTTCGAGACCGGACATGGTCAGCAGATGGGCCAGTTCGTCCGAAGTCATCTTCGGATCGACCATGGTACGGAGCCAGTTTTCGGAAAATTGCATAATCAAGCTTTCAAATGTTCAATGCGCGAGCATGCAAGGGCACGCTCCAGCGCATCGAGTGACATGGAATAATGAAACGCCTTAGTTAAACTGCTTGAGGAAGCGCAAATCTCCCTCATAAAACAGACGCAGGTCGTTGATGCCATAGCGCAGCATCGTCAAGCGTTCCAGGCCGGAGCCGAAAGCAAAACCGATGAATTTCTCGGGATCGAGGCCGAAGTTCTTCACCACGCTCGGATGCACCTGGCCGGCGCCCGACACTTCCAGCCAGCGGCCCTTCAAGGGACCCGAGCCGAAGGCGATGTCGATCTCGGCCGACGGTTCCGTAAACGGGAAGTACGATGGACGGAAGCGCACTTGCAAATCGTCCGTTTCAAAGAAAGCCTTGACGAAGTTCAGGTACACGCCCTTCAGGTCGGCAAAGCTGATGTCTTCGGCAATCCACAGGCCTTCGACCTGGTGGAACATCGGCGAATGGGTGGCATCGCTGTCGACGCGGTAGGTGCGGCCCGGCGCGATGACCTTGATCGGCGGCGTATGCGTGCGCGCATAGCGCACCTGCATCGGGCTGGTGTGCGTGCGCAGCAGCAAGGGCTTGCCATCGGTGTCGTTGCCGTCGATGTAGAACGTGTCTTGCATGGAACGGGCTGGATGGTTTTCCGGGCTGTTGAGCGCCGTGAAGTTGGTCCAGTCGTTCTCGATTTCGGGGCCGTCGGCCACGTCGAAGCCGATCGAGCGGAAGATTTCCTCGACCCGCTCCCACGTGCGCATCACCGGATGGATGCCGCCGGGCATGCGGCCACGGCCTGGCAAGGTCACGTCGATCGCTTCGGCGTTCAGACGGCCTTGCATCTGGGCATCGGCCAGTGCATCACGGCGCGCCGTCAGCGCGTCTTCGATCTGCACTTTGACGGCATTGATCAGGGCGCCCTGCGCCTTGCGCGCGTCCGGGTCCAGTTTGCCCAGGCCCTTCATCATTTCGGTAATCTGGCCAGTCTTGCCCAGGTAGCGGGCTTTGGCGTTTTCAAGTGCGGCAGCGTCTGCGGCGGCGATAAAGTCAGCCTGGGCCGAGACGACGAGTTCTTCTAGGGAGTTCATGCGGCATTTCCTGTTTTGGACATCAATTCTGGACTCGGTTATCAAAAGTCCAACAATCAAAAACGGAAACGGGGCATAAGGTGTTAAAACCCCTGCCCCGCTCTTTATGACGTCACCCTACGGATGACGTTCTGCAATCACCGATGCTTACGCAGCGATTTTTGCTTTAACTGCGTTGACAATCGCAGCGAATGCTGGCTTGTCCATCACAGCCATATCGGCCAGGACTTTACGGTCCAGTTCGATATTTGCTTTTTTCAAGCCGTTCATGAATACGCTGTACGTTACGCCATGCTCACGGGAAGCGGCGTTGATACGGGCGATCCACAGGCGGCGGAAAACGCGTTTCTTGTTGCGGCGATCGCGGTAAGCGTATTGGCCAGCGCGCATAACTGCTTGCTTGGCAACACGGTATACACGGCTGCGGCGACCACGGTAGCCTTTAGCTTGAACAAGAATCTTTTTATGACGGGCACGAGCTGTAACCCCACGTTTTACTCTAGGCATAGTAACTCCTTATATTGAGTGTGAGATTAAGCAGTCGGCATCATGCGGTAGACGGATTTCACGTCAGACGCAGCGACATTGGTGGTACCGCGCAGAGCGCGTTTCAGCTTGGTGGTTTTCTTGGTCAAGATGTGGCGTTTGAACGCATGACCACATTTAACAGTACCACCCGGGCGCACGCGAAAACGTTTTTTCGCAGAGCTTTTGGTCTTCATTTTAGGCATAGCAATCTGTCCTCTTACGGACAGCTCCATTTATAACAGGATTGCAGGTGGCAACACGACGCTGCGCTTAGATGCCTGCTTTCACATGCTGTGCAGCGGATGCGAGTCCGCTACAGTTCGCGCGGCCCGGACATTGCTGTCAGGGCCGCGCAAATTCTGCCTGGAATCTGGTGCCGCACCAAGACTGGCGCAAATCACGTCGACTCACAGTAAAACGCTATTGTAGCTTACTTCTTCTTCTTCGGCGAAAGAACCATGATCATTTGGCGGCCTTCCATCTTCGGGAACTGCTCGACCTGGCCATACGGCTCCAGATCGGCTTTCAGACGTTCCAGCATGCGGAAGCCAATATCCTGATGCGCCATCTCACGACCGCGGAAACGCAGCGTGATTTTGGTTTTATCACCTTCATCAAGGAACTTGATGAGATTACGCAACTTGATATTGTAGTCACCATCATCAGTCCCCGGACGGAATTTGACTTCCTTCACGAGGATGATCTTTTGCTTCAATTTGGCTTCGTGAGCTTTCTTTTGCTCCGAATACTTAAATTTGCCGTAGTCCATCAAACGGCAAACCGGTGGCTGCGCGGTAGGCGCAATTTCCACCAGGTCGACGTTTGCCTCTTCCGCCAGGCGGAAGGCTTCAGCCAAACTTACGATACCGAGTGGCTCGTTATCGACCCCGCTTAAACGCATTTCAGGGGCAGTGATTTCGCCATTGATGCGATGTGACTTGTCAGTAGCTATTGTAATTTCCTTTAAAAATCTTGTAAGACGGTCGTGCAGCGAGTTTCCTCGTCAGGCCTTGGTGTCGACTTCATGTTTGAGTCGCTCAATCAGGGCATCGACGGACATGACACCCAGATCGATATTGCCCCGCGCCCGCACGGCCACTGTATTTGCATCCCGCTCTTTGTCGCCAATTACTAAGATGTAAGGCAATTTTTGTACGGAATGTTCACGTATTTTATAGGTAATCTTCTCGTTACGCAAATCAGCCTGCACGCGCAGCCCCGCTTTGCGCAGTTTTGTTGTAACTTCCTGTACATAGTCGGCTTGAGCGTCGGAAATATTCAACACCGACACTTGCACTGGCGACAACCACAACGGCATGGCGCCCGCATAGTGTTCGATCAGGATACCGATAAAACGTTCCAGCGAACCGACGATCGCGCGGTGCAGCATGATCGGCACCTGACGCGTGTTGTCCACGGCCACATATTCGGCACCCAGGCGGCCCGGCATCGACGGATCGATCTGCACGGTGCCCACTTGCCATGCGCGGCCCAGGCTGTCTTTCAGATGGTATTCGATCTTCGGACCATAAAAAGCGCCCTCGCCCGGCAATTCCGTCCATTCCACGCCACAGGCGCGCAGGGCCGAACGCAAGGATTCCTCGGCGAAATCCCACGACTCTTCGGTACCGATGCGATTATCGGGACGCAAGGCCAGCTTCACGTCGATATTCGTGAAACCAAACGCCGTGTAGACATCCATCGCCTGCTGGTGGAAAGCCGTCACTTCGCCGGCGATCTGCTCTTCCAGGCAGAAGATGTGGCCATCATCCTGCGTAAAGCCGCGCACGCGCATCATGCCGTGCAAGGCACCCGACGGCTCGTTGCGGTGGCACTGGCCGAACTCGCCGTAGCGCAATGGCAGGTCGCGGTAGCTGCGCATGCCATTGTTGAAAATCTGGATGTGGCCAGGGCAATTCATCGGCTTCAGTGCATACGCGCGATTTTCCGATTCCGTGATGAACATGTTTTCACGGTAATTATCCCAGTGACCGGTTTTTTCCCACAGGCCACGGTCAAGAATTTGCGGTGCCTTGACTTCTTGGTAGCCGTTGACCTGGTACACATTGCGCATGTATTGCTCGACTTGCTGCCAGATCGACCAGCCTTTCGGATGCCAGAAGATCAGGCCCGGCGCTTCTTCCTGGAAATGGAAGAAGTCGAGCTGCTTGCCCAGCTTGCGGTGATCGCGCTTTTCCGCCTCTTCCAGGTTGTGCAGATACAGCTCCTGATCTTCCTTCTTGGCCCAGGCCGTGCCATAGATACGCTGCAGCATCTCGTTTTTCGAGTCGCCGCGCCAGTAGGCGCCGGCCAGCTTCATCAGCTTGAAGACTTTCAGCTTGCCCGTCGATGGCACGTGGGGGCCGCGGCACAAGTCCGTGAACTTGCCTTCGGAATACAGCGACACTTCCTGGTCGGCCGGAATCGAACCGATCAGCTCAGCCTTGTAGGCTTCGCCGATGCTCTTGAAGTACTCGATGGCTTCGTCGCGGGCAACCACCTTGCGCGTGACTTGCTCATCCTTCTTGGCCAGTTCCGCCATTTTCTTTTCGATCGCCACCAGATCTTCCGGCGTGAACGGGCGCTTGTAGGCGAAGTCGTAGTAAAAACCGTTGTCGATCACAGGACCGATGGTCACTTGTGCGTCCGGGAACAGTTCCTTGACAGCATGGGCCAGCAAGTGGGCCGTCGAGTGGCGGATCACTTCCAGGCCGTCGGCATCCTTGTCCGTGACGATCGCCAGCTCCGCGTCTTGCTCAATCAGGTAGGAAGTATCGACCAGCTTGCCGTCGACCTTGCCGGCCAGGGCAGCCTTGGCCAGGCCGGTACCAATATTGGCCGCAACCTGGGCCACGGTGACCGGACCGTCAAATTGACGGGCGGAACCATCGGGAAGTCGGATTGTAAGCATATTGATCTCCATATCGGCGCTGGCGCCAGGTAAAACTGCGATGTGATGGGTAAAATACTGAAAGGAAAACGCAGACGCAAAAAAACGCGGACTAGCCGCGTTTTTCACTTTCTTGAGACAAAGGAAACCCGTTCGACTAGCGTCACTCCCAAAGCTTGGTAGTAGTTCGCGGTGTCATAACCGGTTTACCCTTTCTCTCTAACTGCATTCTGGTGGGCGGTGAGGAATTCGAATCCCCGACCCCTTGGATGTCGACCAAGTATTCTAACCAGCTGAACTAACCGCCCGTAAAACTTTTGTTAATCATTGTATTTCAAATGACCGCTTGCGGCTTGCGCCAGCTTAAAAACTATCTACTGCAAAATTCTGGTGGGCGGTGAGGAATTCGAATCCCCGACCCCTTGGATGTCGACCAAGTATTCTAACCAGCTGAACTAACCGCCCCGAAGACCAGCATTATAGAGAGGCTTTCCCAGAATGACAAGGGCTGTTTTACAGGAAACTTTAATCTGTTTTTCATCCGCTTCCCGGGCGTCAGCCCTCTTTATACAGAGTCGGCCCGGCACACGCGGAATGCCGCTAGAATCGCGGCATGAACTCCACTATATTAGCCTGGCTGAAAACCCTGAGCCGCATCTGCGGTTTTGAAACGGCCGACTCCTTCCCGCCCAATCACCCGTATGCGCGCACGCGCTGGGACGCCGCGTACTTCGATATCGCCTCCGACGTGAAGCCCGACGAGATCGAGCGGCGCATCTGCGCGGCCATCGCCAACACGCCGAGCGTCTTCGCCTACATCAGCAATCCCACGCCGCGCATGCAGCGCGCGCTGCTGAACGTGATCCACGACCGGTTGCGGCGCCAGCCCGGCGCGGGCGCCACCGACCTGGTCTTGTTATTGATCAACGCCTACGCCAGCGATCATATCGCGGAAGCCGTGCCCGGCCTGCGCGCCCTGATCTATAACACGGAACATGAAGACACGAATCTGCGCGTGCATGCGATCCTGGAATTGCTGGTGGGCACGCCACGGGGACTGGACGTGATCGATATGTAATGATCGAGATGTAGCCGTCACGCATGATTGGCGGGAACATAGCGCGCCCGCAAGCGCATGAACGGCGTTTCCACCAATGCATATAAAAGCCAGCCCGTGGCAATGCTGAGAATAATCATCACGAGGATCGCCGGCAGGCTGTCCGGCCCGTAACCGATATCCTGCAAGAGCGGGCGCAGCAGGATGCACAGCTGTTTATGCAGCAAATAAATCGCATACGACCACAGGGCCAGGCTGGCCGCGCCCGGCACGCGCAGTTGATAGAGTGCACTGGCGGGACTCAGTGCCGCGATCAACAGCAAAGTGAAACTGGTAGCCAGGGCCGGGTAGCCGAGCACGGTCACCCAATAGCCGTAGTGATCGGTGAGAAACACGTAAAACATCAGCGCCGTGCCAGCGATTCCCGCCAACAAGATCCGGTTACCGTAGGACGTGAGGCGCGTCCAGGCGGCAGGATGGTAGTTTTTCAGCAGCGCCAGCGCCACGCCCGCCACCAGTTCGTCGAAGCGGCACCACGACGCATAGTAAATGTACTTGTAATAGCCGAGCCCGCCGCGCGGCACTTGTACATATTCATCCCACAAAGTCGCGCGCAGCAGCATGCCGACGATCAAGCTGGCGGCCACGGCCAGCCAGGCCCACAACAAGGACTTGCGGCAGGCGGCGATCAGCAACGCCACGGCCGGCAGCAGCACATAGAACTGCTCTTCCACGCACAAGGACCACGCATGCGAAAACGCCGTGCCCGGCGTCAGGTTGATGTTTTGCGTAAAGGTCAGGAATTTCCACAGCGGCAATAGCGTACTCTCGCCGCGAAATGCGGGCCACAGATAGTACAGCGCCAGCACGGCATAGAAACTGGGCAAGGTGCGCAGGAAGCGCCGCGCATAGAAACGCGGCAAGGAAAAGCCGTGCTCGCTGCGCAAGGCCGCAAAAATCTGGTTGCCGATCAGATAGCCACTGAGGGCAAAGAACAGGTCCACGCCGACCCAGCCGATTTCTCCCCAGAAACCAAACGCCCCTCCCTCGCTGACGAACAGCAGATAATGGTTCATGAAGACGAGCACGATGGCCAGCGCGCGCAAGGTATCGAGGCCATACAGGCGGGAAGGATGGAGCGTACTGGACATGAAATCGGCAAGGGAAAACAACGGTGGCGCCGATCATGCCACGCCGCACCTTGCCATGGCCAACTTTTTGCAAGCGTGCACGGCGAATCCCGCTAAAATATGCCGACCCCGCTTTCCCTTCCCGCAACAGCATAGGATATGTCCAGCATGAGCAGCGCACTCCACTTCAAATCCATCAACTACACGGGCCAGGGCAGCGGCCCGCGCCTGATCGTCACGGGCGCCGTGCACGGCAATGAAACCTGCGGCACCAAGGGCATCCACCGCGTGATGGCTGAACTCGACAGCGGCGCCCTCTCCATCGTGGCCGGCAGCGTCACCTTCGTGCCCATCACCAACCCGCTGGCCTACGCCAAGGGCGTGCGCAGCGGCGACCGCAACCTGAACCGCAATCTGTTTCCGAATGACAATCCGCAAGATTTCGAAGACCGCATCGCCAACTGGCTGTGCCCCTTGCTGGGCCAACACGACGTGCTGCTCGACTTGCACTCGTTTAACGCCGACAGCCAGCCCTTCGTCATGGTGGGACCGCGCAACAACGATGGCCCGCTGCAACCGTTTCAACATGAAGACAAGGAACGCGCGCTGGCGCGCCGCCTGGGCGTGCGCCGCTTCGTCGATGGCTGGCTGCATGCATATGGCCAGGGCGTGCAGCGCCGTCTGGGCAATAGCGACCAGGTGGGCCTGGTCTTGCGCTATGGCGTGGGCACCACCGAATACATGCGCTCGACGGGTGGCTATGCCCTGACCCTGGAATGCGGCCAGCACGCAGACCCGGCCGCGCCAGATGTCGCCTACCGCGCCATCATGAACACGCTGGCCTTCCTCGGCTTTATCGATGCGCCACAGCCTGAACCGATCGCCGACGCCGACATGGAAGCGCTGAACATGGTCGTCGTGCACGACAAGCTGCACGCGGATGACCGCTTCATCAAGACCTGGTCCAGCTTTGACAAGGTCAAACACGGTGATCAAATTGGCGTGCGCGCAGACGGCACGCCCGTGACGGCCGAATTCGACGCCTACATCCTGTTCCCGGACGTCAACGCGCAACCCAATGCCGAGTGGTATTACCTGGCGCGGGTGGCCAGCAGTTTCTGATCAATGCCCTACGGACTTGGAAAACAGGTTAATCACCAGCACGCCGGCAATGATCAGCCCCAGGCCGATCAAGGCCGGCGTATCGAGGCTTTGCTTGAACCAGAACCAGCCGACGGCGGAAATGAGCACGATGCCCACGCCGGACCAGATCGCATACACGATGCCGGTAGGAATGACCTTCAAGGTCAGGGACAAGCACCAGAAGGCGATGCTGTAGCCAATCACGGTGATGACACTGGGCCACAAGCGGCTGAAGCCATCGGACGCCTTCAAGGCGCTGGTGGCGATGACTTCGGCGATGATGGCGATGCCCAGGTAGAAATACGTCATGGCGAGACTCATTCTTGTATCCTTTATTGAGGGCTGAGCAGTTTCAAGCCCAGGATACCGGACACGATCAATGCGATGCAGGCGATGCGCGCAGCGCTGGCCGGTTCACCCAGCACCATGATGCCGAAGATGGCCGTGCCGACGGTGCCGATACCCGTCCAGATGGCATACGCCGTGCCCAGCGGCAAGGTGCGCAAGGCCAGGCCCAGCATCACCACGCTGCCCAGCATGGAGACAGCCGTCAGTACGGACGGCACCAGGCGGGTAAACCCCGCGCTGTATTTGAGGCCGATGGCCCAGCCGATTTCCAGCAAACCGGCCAATACCAGAATGATCCACGCCATACACACTCTCCTGAGGCGGCAGGGTCGTCCCCGCCATACAGCCCCCACATCGAGCGGGGTCGTCCCCACAGGAGCAAAAGGAAAAGTATACCATTGGGTGCAAGCTCTTGCCGCCAACACATTTTTTCCAGTGCTGCTGCCAAAAAAGATGCTGATGGCAGCATAATCGCTGCATCCACTCACTCTCGGGAACAATGATGCTGCTTCTGGCCCAAATCCTTACCGCCCTCATCCTGCTGCTGCACGTCTACATCGTGCTGCTGGAAACCGTGCTGTTCGATGCGCGCGGACGCAAGGTGTTTGGCCTGTCGAAGGAAAAGGCGGAGATCGTGCGTGCCGCCATGTCGAACCAGGGTTGCTACAACGGTTTTCTCGTCGCCGCGCTGGCGCTGGGCTTTTTTCACCCGGACGCGGCCATCGCCCATGCGTTCACCGTCTTCGGCCTGGCCTGCATCGCCGTGGCCGGCGTGTGGGGCGCAGTGACCGTCATGACGCGCATCCTCTACCTGCAAACGGTGCCCGCCGTCATCGCCCTGCTGCTGTTCCACTTCGCCTGATTCCTGCCGGGCGGCCCTGCTTGAAAAATCCACGCCGCCAGCAGGTTTTTTCCTTATATCGTAAAATAACGATATTGAAATTCACAAAAGACGAACCATATATCGTCTACAGACGAACATCGATCAGGAGAAACACCATGGACATCGACGCCATCCACAAGGCGCTGGCCAATCCCGTGCGGCGACAGATCCTGCAATGGCTGAAGGAGCCGCAGCAGCATTTCGCCGAGCAAGAGCATCCGCTCGACTTCGGCGTCTGTGCCGGACTGATAGGCCGCAAGCTGGGCCTGTCGCAATCGACGGTCTCGGCCCACCTGGCCACCTTGCAAAAGGCCGATTTGATTTCAGCCAGGAAAGTTGGCCAATGGAGCTTTTTTAAGCGTAACGAAGCCACCCTCCAGGCTTTTCTGGAACACATGCAGCAAGGTTTGTAACCGTAGCCCCACCCATATCGCCGTCCGCGGCACTCTCGACAGGAAAGATAGCAATCATGGCAACTTTATTCGACCCCATCACCATTGGCAGCCTGCAACTGAAAAACCGCATCATCATGGCGCCGCTGACGCGTTCGCGCGCCGGCAATCCGGGCCGCGTGCCCAACGCCCTGATGGCCGAGTACTACACGCAGCGCGCTTCGGCCGGCATGATCATCTCGGAAGCGACGGCCGTCACGCCGCAAGGCGTGGGCTATGCGGACACGCCGGGCATCTGGTCCGCAGAACAGGTGGAAGGCTGGAAACACATTACCAAGGCCGTGCATGACGCGGGCGGCCTGATCGTGCTGCAACTATGGCATGTGGGCCGCATTTCCGCGCCCGTCTTCCTCGACGGCGACCTGCCCGTGGCGCCCAGCGCCGTCAAGCCGGCCGGCCATGTCAGCCTGCTGCGCCCGCAACAGGAATTCGTCACGCCGCGCGCGCTTGATACGCAAGAAATTCCCGGCATCGTGGCGGCTTACCGCCTGGGCGCCGAGAATGCGAAAAAAGCCGGCTTCGACGGCGTGGAAATCCACGGCGCGAATGGCTATTTGCTCGACCAGTTCCTGCAAGACAGCACCAACTTGCGCACCGACAACTACGGCGGTTCGATTGAAAACCGTGCCCGCCTGATGCTGGAAGTGACGGATGCGTGCATCGAGGTATGGGGCGCCGACAAGGTGGGCATGCATTTGGCGCCACGCCGCGATGCGCACGACATGGGCGACTCCGACCCGCGCGCCACCTTCGGCTATGTGGCACGCGAACTGGGCAAGCGCGGCATCGCCTTCATCTGCGCGCGCGAAGCGCTCGGTGAAGACCGCCTGGGCCCGTACCTGAAGCAGGAGTTCGGCGGCGTGTACATTGCCAATGAGAAAATGGACAAGGCGGCGGCCGAAGCCTTGCTGGCCAAGGGCGAAGCCGATGCCGTCGCCTTCGGCCTGTGGTTCATCGCCAACCCCGACCTGCCCATCCGCCTGCACAGCGATGCGCCCTTGAATCCCCTGAACCCGGCTACGCTGTACGCACCCGATGCGGCCGGCTACACGGACTACCCGGCGCTGGCGGCACTGGCTTAAACAACACTCCGGACAACAGCAGCGGCACTCGTCGCTGTTGCCTTCCCCTCAGCGCCATCGGCGCCGTGCCGGCCGCGCCGGACGGCGCGCCTGCACGCTGCTGAAAACGCGACGTATCACCTCGGCCGGCACAGCGTGCTCACGCAAGTAGGCTGTCGCCACCGTCCGGCCCAGGGCGTGATGAAACGCCACGCCCCGCTCGACGAGCTCGGCCATCACTTTGTCCGTTCGGACATGCTCCCCACGTACATCCTCGATACTGTTTTTCATGCCATGGCTCCCTGTCGGGTGGATCAATGCTGCATCAAGTTTTGACCACATTGTGTGCATTTAGTGCCCGCCACAGTGGCAAAGCATCGTTAAAATAGCAGCAACGGCCGGCCCGACACCGCATGAATAGCGGCCTCGGCTGCTTGTCGCCACCGCCAGCCCCGTATAGAATGCCTGCGCAGAATTTTTGCTTCAAGGAAAATGGCCAGCAGCGCCATCCGATTAAAAACAGTGTCACTGAAGGGTATCAATGGACGATTTATTTGTACAAGCGGGCGACTTGCCGACCTGGTACCAGCGCGGCGCGTTGCGCGTGCTGCGGCTGTTTGGCTGGCGCATGC
The DNA here is from genome assembly GCF_003096775.1 of Janthinobacterium sp. 78. NCBI lineage: Bacteria > Pseudomonadati > Pseudomonadota > Betaproteobacteria > Burkholderiales > Oxalobacteraceae > Janthinobacterium > Janthinobacterium sp. 78. Next base: position 4,245,213 of record NZ_QENT01000001.1, read on the forward strand.
GCTTTCGTCCCCTGCCGGGGCCGCGCGGCATCGTCGTCGTCTACCCGCACACGTCGAACTGGGATTTCATGGTGGGCCTGTTCGGCAAATGGGCGCTGTCGCTGCCGTTCCGCTGGCTGGCCAAGGATTCCCTGTTCCGCGGCCCGATGGGCAAGGTGCTGCGCTACCTGGGCGGCGAACCCGTCGACCGCAGCACCACCAGCGGCACGATTGGCCGTCAGGCAGAGCGCATGCTGGCCGCCGACTGGTACTGGCTGGCCATCACGCCGGAAGCGACACGCAGTTACCGTCCGAACTGGAAAAGCGGCTTTTATCACCTGGCTCTGGCTGCCAAGGTGCCGCTGTTGCTGGTGTATATCGACTACCCGAACAAGGTGCTGGGCGTCGTCGACCATATCTACTTGACGGGCGACAAGGAGGCCGACATGGCCGCGATTGCCGCCGTGTATGCGGGCCACCAGGGCTTGCACCCGGAAAAGGCGGCGCCCATCGTCCTATCCGACAAGCGCCCCGGCGCTTAAACGATCAAGCAACTCCCATCAACACCACGCCGGCGGCCGTCAAGGCCACGCCGGCCACGCGCAGCATGCGCTCGGCCAGCACCTGACCGATGAAACGTCCCGCGCACAGCAGCATGGCCGAAGCGAGCAGGAAGCCGCACGCGGCCGAGGCAGCCGGCAATTCCTGGCCATGCGCATTGCCATGCGCCAGCGCAAACACCCCCACGAGCAGCATGCCGAGCCAGTTCGGCAAAGCCAGCGCCAGCGCGATGGCCAGCCCCACCAGCGCCACTGTGGCGGCGATGCCCGTTTCCAGACCGGGCACCGTCAAGCCCACCATGCCGGCCAGCGCGCCGAGCAGCATCATGCCGAGGAAAGTGGCGCTCTGGGCCAGGCTGCGGCGCTGCTGGCCGCCCCAGAGGCCCACGCCCAGCATGGCCAGCAAGTGGTCGATACCCGTGAACGGATGGGCGAAGCCTGCCAGGAAGCCGACGCTGTCGCCATGGCCGGGGTGGGCCATCGCCGGTAAGGCCAGCAGGCACAGCGCCGCCACGGCGGCCGTTTTTGTCATCAGTCTTGCGCTCATTGCAGCTCCTTGCCTGGTTGATCGAGCAAACCTTGCTCGCGAATAAAATCGATGACCACCTGCACGCCGTCGCCGCTGCGCAAGTTGGTAAACACGAAGGGGCGCTCGCCGCGCATGCGCTTGGCGTCCTGCGCCATCACGTCGAGGTTGGCGCCCACATACGGCGCCAGGTCCGTCTTGTTGATAATGAGCAAATCGGAGCGCGTGATGCCGGGCCCGCCCTTGCGCGGGATTTTTTCACCACCTGCCACGTCGATCACGTAAATCGTCAGGTCCGACAGTTCCGGACTGAAGGTGGCGGCCAGGTTATCGCCGCCCGATTCGACCAGGATCAAGTCAAGATGCGGAAAATCTGCCTGCATGCGCGCGATCGCTTCCAGATTGATCGACGCATCTTCGCGAATCGCCGTGTGCGGGCAGCCGCCCGTCTCCACGCCCATCAGGCGCTCGGCCGGCAAGGCATCGGCGCGCAGCAGGATTTCCATGTCTTCCTTGGTGTAGATGTCGTTCGTGATGACGGCCATGTCGTAGCGCTCGCGCATGCCCTTGCACAGCATTTCGCACAGGGCCGTCTTGCCCGAGCCGACCGGGCCGCCGATGCCTACGCGCAGGGGATTGGAGGTAATCGATGTCATGTTTGCTCTCTCATTGAATAGTTCAGGAACGGTACAGGCGGCTGTACTGCACTTCGTGCCGCATCGACAGCAGCGACAGGCCGGGTGTCCAGTTGCCCATCTCGTCGTCTTGCAAGGTTTGCGCCGTCAGCGCCGCCGCTTCCAGGTCCGGGCGCAGCGACAGCAGCAAACGCTGGCCCGCCACCTGCCCCAGCGGCACGGATTTCACGCAGACGAGCACCTGGTTTTCCGCCCAGGCGAACAGCATGGCCAGCAGCGCCTCTTCGCGGGGAATCGCCAGCGCCGCCACGGCGCAGGCATACGCCGTGGGCAGGGCCACTTCCGGCTGCCCCTGCAGCATGTCGATCAGCACGCCGTCGGCCACGCCCAGTTCGGCCAGCAATTTGGTCAAGGAATACCCCATCTGGATGGTTTCGGCGCGAAATTCCGCCGTGTCGCGCGAGGCGATGAAACGCTCGCTCCAGCGCTGCACGGCGCACAAATCCTGCTCTTCAAAGGCCTGCATCAAGCGCCAGCACAGCGGCGCCTCCCAGCGCGCCACCACGTGCGCCAGATGCTCGGCGATCCACGCGCGCGCCGTGCCCGCGTCATGCACCAGGCCAGATTCGAGCGCCGCTTCCAGCCCCTGCGAATAGCTGTAGGCGCCGATCGGCAAGGCCGGGCTGGCGAACTGCAGCAGATGCAGCAGGGCCGAGGCCTGCATCATGCAGCGCCTGGCACATCGCCGGGACGGTGTATTTTCTGCCGCAGCGGCACGGGCGCCAGCAAGTGCTGGCCGTGGCCGTCGTGGTGGCCATGGCCGCCGCCATACGCGCCCGCCTCCGGTTCGAACGGCGCGCTTTCCTCCGTCACGCTCGCCTGCAAGCCTTGCAGCATCTCTTTTAAAACGGGGTCTTTGCGGATGCGCAGAAAGCCGTCGCCCACCTGCGCCTGCGTGTGGCGATTCCCCAGGTGGAAAGCGCAGCGCAGCAGGGTGTGCGCGTCCGCGCAATGCACCAGGTAGGTCGGCTCGCGCGCGGCGACGATCTGCACCACCCGCCCTTCCGGTCCCGTCATGCGCTCGCCGTCGCGCAGCACCGTGCCGCGCACGGTGAACACGGCCACCTCGTCGCCATTCGACAGCACGGCGCGCAGCCGGCATTTTTCGCGCTGGTCGTAGGGCAGCACCAGTTGGGCGAACGGGATGCGGTCGTCGTCCGCTCCCAGCTTGGTATGCAATGTGAGCATGCTTGTCTCCCGCTTAAAATAGAAAATAGCGCTGCGCCATGGGCAGCACGGCGGCTGCCTCGCACACCAGCAGCTGGCCGTCGGCGCGCACGGCGTAGGTTTCCGGGTCCACTTCCATGTGCGGCGTGGCGCTGTTATGAATCATGTCGTGCTTGCGCAAGCCGCGCATGTTTTTCACGGCGATGACGGATTTGTTCAGTTTCAGCTGATGCCCGATATCGAGGTCATAGGCCGCCTGCGACACAAACGTGAACGACTTTTTCAAGCCGCCGCCGAAGGCGCCGAACATCATGCGGTAATGCACGGGCTGCGGCGTGGGAATCGAGGCGTTCGGGTCGCCCATCTGCGCGGCGGCGATCATGCCGCCCTTTAAAATCATCGATGGCTTGACGCCGAAAAACGCCGGCTTCCACAGCACGAGGTCGGCGATCTTGCCCGCCTCGATGGAACCCACCACGTGCGCAATGCCATGCGTGATGGCCGGGTTGATCGTGTACTTGGCGATGTAGCGCTTGGCGCGGAAATTGTCGCTGCGCGCCGTGTCGGGCGCCAGCGGCCCCCGCTGCACCTTCATCTTGTGCGCCGTCTGCCAGGTGCGCATGATCACTTCACCGACACGCCCCATGGCTTGCGAGTCGGACGACATCATGGAAATGGCGCCAATGTCGTGCAAAATATCTTCGGCGGCGATGGTTTCGCGGCGGATGCGCGACTCGGCAAACGCCACGTCTTCGGCAATCGCCGGGTCCAGGTGGTGGCACACCATCAGCATGTCCAGGTGCTCGTCGAGCGTGTTGACGGTAAACGGGCGCGTCGGGTTGGTCGACGACGGCAGTACGTTGGCCTGGCCCACGGCGGCGATGATGTCGGGCGCATGGCCGCCGCCTGCCCCTTCCGTGTGAAAGGTGTGGATGGTGCGGTCCTTGAAGGCGGCCAGGGTGTGCTCCAGGAAGCCGCCCTCATTCAGGGTATCGCTGTGCAGCGCCACCTGCACGTCCATGCGGTCGGCCACGGACAGACAATTGTCGATGGCGGCCGGCGTGCTGCCCCAGTCCTCGTGCAGTTTCAGGCCGATGGCGCCGGCGCGCACCTGCTCTTCCAGCGGCAGCGGCAGGCTGACGTTACCTTTCCCCATGAAGCCCAGGTTCATCGGGAAGGCGTCGGCGGCCGCCAGCATGGCGTGCAAATGCCACGGTCCCGGCGTGCAGGTGGTGGCGGCGGTGCCCACGGCCGGTCCCGTGCCGCCGCCCAGCATGGTGGTCACGCCGCTCATCAACGCTTCCTCGATCTGCTGCGGACAGATGAAGTGGATGTGCGTGTCGACGCCGCCGGCCGTGACGATCAGGCCTTCGCCGGCGATGATTTCCGTCGCGCCGCCGATGGGCAAGGTCACGCCGGGCTGGATGTCCGGGTTGCCCGCCTTGCCGATGCCGAAGATCAGGCCATTTTTCAGGCCGATGTCGGCTTTCACGATACCCCAGTGGTCGAGGATGACGGCATTCGTGATGACGGTATCCATCACCTCGGCCGCACAGCGCTGCGACTGGCCCATGCCGTCGCGGATCACCTTGCCGCCGCCGAATTTCACCTCTTCGCCGTAGATCGCATAGTCATGCTCGATCTCGATGAACAGTTCCGTGTCGGCCAGGCGGATGCGGTCGCCCTTGGTGGGGCCGAACATTTCGGCATACGCGCTGCGGGGAATGCTGGCCATCTCAATCCTTTCCCGATGGAGTGTCTTGCAGGTCGCCCATCACTGCGCCATTGAAGCCGTAGACCTTGCGTTCGCCCGCCAGCGCCACCAGCTCCACCGTGCGTTGCTGGCCAGGTTCGAAGCGCACGGCCGTGCCGGCGGTGATATTGAGGCGCATGCCGTAGGCGCGCCAGCGCTCGAAGGCCAGCGCCGGATTGACTTCAAAAAAGTGAAAGTGCGAGCCCACCTGGATCGGCCGGTCGCCGCGGTTGGCCACCACCACGGTGGCCGTGGTGCGGCCCGCATTGAGGCTGATTTCGCCTTCTTCCAATTTGTATTCGCCTGGGGTCATGAGGGGCTCCTTCTCAAAAAACTACGGTATCGGATGGTGCACGGTCACCAGCTTGCTGCCATCGGGGAAGGTCGCTTCCACCTGGATATCGGGGATCATCTCGGCGATGCCGTCCATGACGTCGGCGCGCGAGAGTATCTTGGTACCGTCCGACATCAGCTGCGCCACCGACTTGCCATCGCGCGCGCCTTCCATGATGGCGGCGCTGATCAGGGCCACCGCTTCCGGATAATTCAATTTCAAGCCACGCGCCAGGCGCCGTTCGGCCAGCAGCGCGGCCGTAAAAATGAGCAGCTTGTCTTTTTCGCGGGGAGTCAGGTCCATGGTTTTCCTTGTCTTTCCTGTTCAAGTGTTCCAGATGCGGGGCACGACGGCGTCGCGCCCCAGCATGGCGGGGCGCAGCAGAAGCCAGGCGGCCAGCATGATCCGGCGCGCCGCCTCGCTGTCGCCGCACAGCAGGCGCACCACCACCAGCGCTTTCATGTGCGTGGCGCCAAACACGGCGCCGGCCGGCACGGCGATCTCGCGCACGGCCGCCAGTACGGATGAAGAAACGGGTGTGCCGACGGCGATCAGGGTGGCGCATACCGTGTGGCCGGCCAGCCCCAGGGGACTGGCCATCAGCACGCCGCCTCCCGCCAGCACGCCCTGCTCCCACCACAGCAGCTTGCCGCCACGGCGGATCTGCACCTGCTGGCTGATGCTGCCTGTGTTGAAAATTTCGCCCGAGGCGCTGCGGCCCAGGCAGACGATGTCGCAGCCGATGTAGCTGGCGTCGACCGCCAGTTCCACCTCATGGCGCAGGCGCACGCACGCCTGGTCGAAGAAAATGCTTTCCTGCGGCAGCCACTCGATGGCGGCGCCGCTACCGGCGCGCAGCACGATGTGCTGACCCGAGACGTGGCCGTTGGCGCGGTACCACTTGGCAGCGCCCGGTGACGTGAGCAAGGCGTGTGCGCCTGCGCCCACCGTGGCGTCGACGGCCAGCTGGTCGCCGCCCAGCACGCCGCCTGGCGGATGGATGATGATGGCGTGGCAGACGGCATCGCCTTCCGGGTACAGGGGCTTTTGCACGCGTAAAGGGCCGCAGTGCGTGCGCTCGACCAGGCGGCTGACGCCATCGTGCAGCGCAAAACCGAGGCGCAAATGCGCCTGCCAGGCGCCGTGTGCGCTGGGCTGTGAAGGCATGGCTGGATGGGACCTGTCTGGCATGCGGGGCAATCGCGTAAATAAGCGATTACCTAAGCAGGATATGTGCCAGCGTCAGAGGAAGGAAAAGTGAGTATCCTGCACCGCGCTGCTACGGACGCACCGGAATGGTGCATCGGCCGCACCGCAGCGTTTATGTTGAGGCCACGGCCAGGGTGCGCCGTTCACGCAGCAAGGCCGTGAATGGTGCGGCCGCCAGGGGCCGGCTGAAATAATAACCCTGCATTTCGTCGCAGCCGTGTTCCGTCAGGAAGTCTACCTGTTCGCGCGTTTCCACACCTTCGGCGATGACGCGCATGTCCAGGTTGTGTGCCAGCGAGATGACGGAACGGGCGATGGCCGCGTCGCTGCTGCTGGTGGTGACGTCGTCGACGAAAGATTTGTCGATCTTCAGCACGTCGATGGGAAAACGCTTCAGGTAGCCCAGGCTGGAATAGCCGGTGCCGAAGTCGTCGAGGGAAATGCCCACGCCGATATCCTTCAGGCGCGTCAGCGCCGCCACCGCCTTGTCCGGGTCGCCCATCACCGTGCTTTCCGTGATCTCGATACCCAGGCAGGCGGGCGCGATGGCGTATTTACGCAATACCGCCTCGACGAACGGCACCGTGCGGTCCTGCGCGAACTGTTTGCCAGACAGATTGACGGCCACCTTGATGCTGCCCAGGCCTGCGTCGTGCCAGGCGCGGATCTGCGCGCAGACGCTTTCGAGCACCCATTCGCCGATGGCCGTGATCAAGCCGTATTCTTCGGCCAGCGCGATGAAGAGGCCCGGCGACACCTTGCCCAGCACCGGGTTCTCCCAGCGCAGCAGGGCTTCCGCGCCCAGCAAGGCGCCCGTGCGCAAGCACATCTGCGGCTGGTAGTGCACTGCGAATTCATCGCGGCAGATGGCGCCGCGCAGCTGCTGCTGCATGGCCAGGCGGGCGCGGATATCGCTGCCCATGCGCTCCGTGAAGAAGGCGTAATGGTCGCGTCCCATTTCCTTGGCGCGCACCAGGGCCGTGTCGGCGTGGCGCAGCACGTCGTCGAGGCTGTCGCCGTCGGCCGGGCACATGGCGATGCCGATGCTGGTGGTCAGCGCCAGGCGTTCGCCACCGACATTGAGCTCTTCGCGCAAGCCGGCCAGGATGGTTTGCGCCAGCCCCAGGGTACGCCCCAGCAGGACATCGTCCTGCAGCAGGATCTGGAATTCGTCGCCGCCCTGGCGCACCACGGTGTCGCCCTCGCGCACGCAGCCGGACAGAAAACGCGCCACCACTTGCAGCGCCTTGTCGCCCACGGCCTGGCCGTGCGAATCGTTGATGTTCTTGAAGCGGTCCAAGTCCAGGCACATCAGCACCACCTGCTGGCCGTCGCGCACGGCGTTGGCGCGCGTCTGTTCGAAGCGCTCGCGCAGCAGCACGCGGTTCGGCAAGCCGGTCAGCGCGTCGTGGTAGGACAGGAAATCGATCAGATGCTGCTCGGCCTTGCGTTCGCTGATGTCGAGGAAGACACCGATGTAATTGACGACGGCGCCGTCATCCCCGTGCACGGTGGAGGCACTGAGCAGACAGGGATAGGTGTCGCCGCTCTTGCGCCGCGTTTGCACTTCGCCCGACCAGCAGCCGCTGCTGCGCAAGCCCTGGCGCAAGGCCAGCAGCACCGCTTCGCCCGTGTATTCGGCATGCAAGCGCATGATGTCGGTGCCCACCACGTCTTGCGCCGCGTAGCCGGTGATGCGTGTAAAGGCGGGATTGGCGGTGACGATGGTGCCGGCCGGATCGGTGATCAAAATGGCGTCCTGGGTGGCTTCGAAGACCTGGCCGGACAGGCGCAGCAATTCTTCATTGGCGCGGCGGATCTGCACTTCGCGCGCCAGGGTGCTGGCCACCTGTTCCAGTTCCGCCGTGCGTTCGGCCACGCGCCGCTCCAGGTTGGCGCGCTCCTGCGCCAGCTGCAGCTGCGCCCGCGCCAGGCGCACGTGCGCGTCGGTACGGGCGAGGATTTCCTCGGCCTGGAAGGGCTTGGCGATGAAATCGACGGCGCCCAGCGCAAAGCCGCGCACCTTGTCGTCCGTATCGTACTGGGCCGACAGGAAGATCACCGGCACCTGGCGCAGGGACGGTATCTCCTTCAGGCGGCGGCAGACTTCAAAGCCGTCGAGGCCCGGCATGCGCACGTCGAGCAGGATCAGCTCCGGCGGGCGCGCCTGGGCCGTCCACAGAGCCAGTTCACCGTTCGGCGCCTGGCGCACCGCATAGCCGGCGCCGCCCAGCAAATCGCTCAACAACTTCAGCGAAGCCGGCGTATCTTCAACGATCAGTACTTCGCCCTTCGAATTCACTTCCGAAAAATCGCGGTGCATGTAGCAGTTCTCTCAGCTTTGGATGAGGCGCGGCGCTCGATTGCCACGCTGGACAAGACATTTCTTTGCGATGAACTACGTACTATCATCATAATCTTTATTGCAATTTGGCACCATCCATCCACGATACTTAGTCCGTCTTTTCATCGAATCCGATGTTGTCAGCCCACACTTTCAGGTATGTGCCAGCGCGCCCTCGCTCTCCAGCAAGACGCACAGCTGACGGTACTGGTGCTGCTCGAGCATGGCCTGCAGCGGCGCCAGCAACGGCGCCGCCGACGCCGGCAGGGCCGCCAGCAGCTGCGCCACCCTGGCCAGGTTCAATTCGCGCAGCGCCACCAGCAAGGCGGCGCGCTCTTCCCCGGCCAGCAGCAGCAAGTCTTGCGCCTGCAGTGCCGGCGGCACTGCCGCCTGCGCCGGCATGGCCGGCGGCGCGGATGCCTGCGCTGGCGCCTGCGCCGCCTGCGCGGGGATGCTGAAACGGAAGGTGGCGCCCTGCCCCGGTGTGGACTCCAGCGTCAGTTCGCCTTTCATCAACTGCACGAATTCGCGCGAGATCGCCAGGCCCAGGCCAGTGCCATCCTTCGGCCCCGCGCTGTCGGCCTGCACGAAGGGCTCAAAAATGCGCTGCTGGTCTTCCAGCGCGATGCCGATACCCGTGTCGCTGACGGCGAACGACAGGCGCCACGTGGCGTCATCAAGCAGCTCGCCGCGCACGCGCAAGGTGATCTCGCCGCCGCCGGCGAACTTGACGGCATTCGACATCAGGTTCAGCAGCACCTGGCGCAAGCGCGTCGCATCGAGCAGCACCGCCGCCGGCAGGTCCGCGCAATCGAGGCGCAGGGCCAGCCCCTGCTGCTCGGCGCGCATGCCCAGCATGTCCATCACTTCCTGCAACAGGGGCGCCAGCGCCACCACGGTCGCCTGCGCCTGCAAGCGCCCCGCCTCGCCCTTCGACAGTTCGAGGATTTCATTGATCAGGGTGAGCAAATGATTGCCGGAGCGGTGGATGATGGCCAGGTTGCGCTTTTCATCGTCCTGCATGTTGGGCGAGGCGGCCATCAGGCGCGAAAAGCCGATCACGGAATTCAAGGGCGTGCGCAGTTCATGGCTCATGTTCGCCAGGAAGGTGCTCTTGGCGCGGTTCGCCGCCTGCGCCTGGCTGACGGCCACCGACAGGGCGCTCGTGCGCTCGGCCACCAGTTCTTCCAGGTGGTGGCGGTGGCGCAGCAGTTCCAGTTCGGCCTCGCGGTGCGCCGTGATATCGTAGTTGGAGCCCACCAGGCGCATGGGCAAGCCGCGCCCGTCGCGGAAGATCACGGCATCGGCCTTGATGTAGCGGATGGCGCCATCGGGCCACAAGATGCGGTACTCGTGCGTGAACGCCTGGCCGGCGCCCAGCGCGGCGCGCAGGGCCTCCTTGGCCGCCGGCACGTCGTCCGGCATCAGCGCCGCGCGCCAGATCGCCGCCGGCGACACGGTGCTGGCCGCATCGGCCTTGAACTGCGCGTACATCTGTTCATCCCACTGCAATGCATCGCTGCTGACGTTCCAGTCCCAGATGCCGATGCTGGCCGCGCCCGTCGCCATCTGCACGCGCTCCTCGCTGCGCTGCAGGGCGCGGTAACGGCTGTCGAGCAGCGCCACCATGTCGCGGATGGAGCGGTACAGGGTGCGCAACTCACCCAGAAACCACGCTTTCGGCGGCGTGCCAAACGCTTCGCCCTGCCCCGCCTTGACGCCTGCCGCGTACTGGCCGATCGCCTTCAACGGTTTGAGCATCAGACACCACAGGAGCAGCCAGATGCAGGCCACGAGGATCACGTCGAGCGCCACGATCATGGCGCCGATGCCCAGCGCGCGCTGGCGCAGCTGCGCGTGCAGCAGGGCCGGCGTGGCATACACGGCAACGCTGCCGATGACTTGTCCGCCTGCCGTCACGGAGCGCCGCTGCACCAGCCAGTCCGCTTCGACCGATAGCGCGGCAAGGCTGTCGATGGCGCCGTCCGCAGTGCGGCGCAAGACCAGGGCCTCCTTGCCGATGCCCGGCGTGAGGGAGCTGGCCACCAGTTCGCGCTTGCCCAGCATGCTGCGCATGATGGCCTGCATCTGCTTTTCATCCAGGTTCCACAAGGGCAGTTCGATGGCAACGGCCAGCTGGTCCGCGCTGACGGCCAGGCTGCGATGCAGCTGCTGCCAGTGCTGCTCGCGTTCGGACTGGTAAAACAGCACGGCAAACACCAGCAGCAGCGCGGTGACGACACAGGTCAGCGCCACGCTGACGGCCAGCACGATGGATACGCTGCCCAGGTGCCAGCCCTTGGGTAAGTGAAAAGTCATGCGTCTTCGCCCTGCGGTTCGCTGGCCAGCTGCGCCAGCAAGGCGCACAGCGGCTGGTACTGGTGCTGTTCCAGCATGGCGGCGATGTGCGCGGACAGCTGCGGCAGGCCGGTCGCCACACCGGCCAGCACGATGGCGCTGCGCCGCAAATCGAGGGCTTGCACGGATTCGAGCAGCGCCTGCCGTTCGGCCGCGCCCAGCTGGCCCAGCGCCTGCTGCAAGTCAAAGGCGGGCGCCGGCACGCGCGGCGGCGCGGCGGCGGTGCGCTGGAAGCGCACGCCCAGTTGCTGCTCCAGCATGGCGAACAGGTGTTCCTGCTCGATCGGCTTGCGCAGGAAGCCGTCGGCGCCGGCCGCCAGCGCCTCCTGCTTTTCTTCTTCGAAGGCGGAGGCGGTCATGATCACCAGGCGCGGCTGCACCAGCGCCGGCTGCGCGCGCAGCCAGCGCGTCAGCGCCAGACCATCCATGTCCGGCATGCGCCAGTCACTGAGCACCATGTCATAGCGCTGCGCCGCCAGCATGGCTTGCGCCTGCGCGCCGCCCGCCGCTTCCTGCAGCTGGAAACCCAGCGGCGCCAGCAAGCCGGCCAGCAGCTTGCGGCAGTTGTCGTCATCATCGACCAGCAGCACCATGCGCCCGCGCTGGGCCGGCGGCAGGCGCGCCACGCGGCCCGGTGCCAGCGCCGCGATGGCCGGCTGCTGCAGCACCGGCGCGCGCAGGTCGAAACGGAATACGGAGCCGGCGCCCAAGGTGGAGTCGACGCGCAGCTCGCCGCCCATCAGGCGCACGAATTCGCGCGAAATGGTCAGCCCCAGCCCCGTGCCGGCCTGCGCCACGGCGCTGTCGGCCTGCACGAACGGTTCAAAGATGCGCTCCAGATCCGCTTGCGCGATGCCGCTGCCCGTATCGCGCACGGCAAAGGCCAGCGCCATCTGCCCACCTTCTGCCGCCTGGCACGCCAGCGACAGGGTCACGCTGCCCTGCTCGATGAACTTGAGCGCGTTCGACAGCAAATTGAGCAGCACCTGGCGCAGCTTGGCGCCATCGAGGCGCACCAGCAGCGGCACGCCGGCACGTTCGAGCTGCAGCGCGATGCCCTGGTCGCTCGAACGCATGCGCACCATCTCGAGCACCTCGTCGAGCAAGCCATTCAAGTCCACGGGTCCCGTCTGCAGCTGCATGCGGCCCGCTTCGATTTTCGACAATTCGAGGATGTCGTTGATCAAGGTCAGCAAATGATGGCCGGCGCGATTGATGATGGCCAGGTTATGCTTTTCTTCCTCGAACATGCTGCTCGAATCGGCCATCATCTGCGAAAAACCGATCACGGAATTCAACGGTGTGCGCAATTCGTGGCTCATGTTGGCCAGGAAGACGCTTTTCGCGCGATTCGCCGATTCGGCCTCGGTGACGGCCACCGACAGCGCCGCCGTGCGCTGCTGCACCAGTTCTTCCAGGTGGTCGCGGTAGCCAAGCAATTCCTGCTCGCTGTGCTTGCGCTCGGAAATGTCGACGATGCCGCTGCGCACCAGGCGCCGCCCTTCCATGGGCAATTTGACCAGCCGCACCTCGCAGGGAAAAACGCTACCGTCGGCACGCCGCACATTGCGCTCCACCAGGACAGGCTCGCCCAGCATGGCGCGGCGCAGATGCTCTTCCATCATCAGCCCCAGCGGCAAGCCATCGGGCTGCTTGCCGGTATACAGGTCGAACGGCCCGCGTGCCAGCAGCGCTTCGCGCGACAGGCCCAGCATGCGCTGCGCGCTGCTGTTGGCGTCGACGAAGCGGTCAAGGTCCAGGTCGTACACCAGGATGGCTTCCGGCGCATGCTCGACCAGGATGCGGAAGCGCTGCTCGCTCTCGCGCGCCTCGCTCTCGGCGCGCCGCAGGCGCCGCCGCTGCAGCAGCAAGGCGCTCAGCAAGCCGGCCATCACGATAAAAACGCCGCCCACCAGCAGCACGGCAACGCGGTGCTCGTGCCACAGTTGCGGCGGCCGGTTGAAGAACAGCGTGTGCGGCGGCAGGCGGCTGATGTCGGCATCCCAGCGCTGCAGCTGTTCCCAGTCGTACATGGGTATTGGGCGGGCCGGCGGCAGCAAGGCGCCCGGCGCGGCGGGCGCCTTGCCCGCCAGCACAGCCAGCGACATCTGCGCCACCTGCTGCGCAGCCTGTTCGATGTGCAGGATGGAGCCACCCAGGATGCCCTTGCCGACCGTCGCGTTGTACATGCCAAAGGTGGGCACATTCGCCAGCCGCGCCAGTTGCACGGAAAACGGCACGGGCGTAACGATGATGCCCGCCACGTCGCGGTTGACATTGCCCGCCACCAGCACGGTATCGGCGGGCAAGTGCGCCACCGTCGCGCGCATCTGCTCCAGGGTCAGGTCATCGAGGTAGCGCATGGCCACCTTGCCCTGCCACGCCAGCGCCGCCTGCTGCATGCTGCGCTTCAAGGCCTGATCGGCCTCGCTGGTGCCGACGGCCATGACGATGGTCTTGGTTTCCGGGAACAGCGCCATGGCTTGCGCCAGCGTGCCGGGAAAATCGACATTCGCCTTTTGCTGCCAGATGGCAGCCGGACTGCCGGGCGGCAAGGCCTTGCCCGAGGTGTTAATCGCCAGCACGGGCACGCCACGCGCCAGCGGCGCCAGGTCCGACAGCAAAAAATCGAGCGCGGGCTGCTGCATGGCGATGATCAGGTCTGCCTTGCGCCCCATCATCTTGGTGTATCTCAAAAGCAACAAATCACGCATCTCGTTGCGCAGCGCCGGGTCGCCCTGGGTATTCAGGTTCAGGTGCTCGACCATGATGTCTTCGCTGGCCAGGCCCGCGGCGACCATCGCGGTCACATAGGTGCGCGTGTACGATTCCACGCCAGCGCGGCCATAGTCGTAAGCGTTAAGGAACAGCACGCGCTGGCCCTGGTGCGGCGGCGCGACGCTGGGCGCCGCTGCCGGCAAGGCGGCGCAGGGCGCGGCGACACACAACGCCAGCAGCAATGCGCGGCAGCAGCGGCGCACCGCTGCCCTGCCCTGCCCACCGCCCGGCCGCAAGCCGCCCGGCAGATCACGCATCATTCGCCATGCCCATGCTCACTCCCGCCTGTCACCATGTTTCACCCATGCGATGACTGATCAGCCACCGACACTTACAAAAACATGATAACGTCAACTGCAGGGGCAAGTCTATTCCTTAGGGCAATCTTTTGACAATCCACCCGCTCGCCACACCAAACATCGTTACGCCGCGGTGCCGCTGATACCGAACAATTCCAGCTTCAGCCCTTTTATGCCGGACGGCACATAAATCGCAATCGCCTGGGCCTTGATCATGCTGTCATAAATACTGCCCTTGTTATCGATCGAAAAATAGTACGTGTTGGGCCGCACCGGCACTTCGGCAGGAACCTGGGCCATATGACGCAACTCGGCACCAGGAAGTGCCCGGCCCAGTAACAGGTCGATATTGTCCGGAGATGAAATCTTGAACTGCAACGGCACCGTGGCGACCAGTTCCAGCGCCGGCATATCGGCGTTTACCGCAAGACAGAGTTCGGTCTGGCGGTCAATCCGCTTGGCATCGAGCAAGCCGTGATAGTGGGTGTTTTGTTGCGCGTCGTTGGACAGCGCAATCGGGAAGTAGCGCGACAGGAGTACCGTATCGATCAGGTCGCGAATGATGCCATCGAGTTTGCCGAAACCGGGCGCCGCGTCATCGTGAGAATAAGCCGGCAAATCGCTCAGCGTGTATTTTTTCGAAAACGTCATCAAGCCACCGGCCAATGCCATCAATTTCTCAAACAAATACACGGGATGGTGGCGCCGGTAACTGGCGCAATGACTGAGCGTGGCGCTGGCCGTGCTCAATGTATTGAGCATCCAGAACGAGGAAACATCGCCGCCATGAAATTCCACCGTATGGTTACCGGGCTGGCGGTGGCGGCTGTACAGCGCTTCAATTTTCGCGCCCATGCGATCGATCAGCGACTCGAGCATTTTCTGCAGCGAAGGCTCGGCGCTGACGGTCAGGCCAGGTGGAATGAAGGAAGTATCGACTTCGAAGCCGCCGTTGCCGGCACGGTGCAGACGAATCACCGGGATGGCAAGGTAATCATTCAGGGGCTCCAGTTGCGACAGCATGTACACGCGTTTTTTCAGGTAAGCCACCTCGATGCTGACTGCCTCGCTGTACAGATCCGGGGTTTCGATATCGGCCTGGACATAGCGCGCGCCTGCAGAACTGACATTGCCGCCATGTGCCTGCAGCGCGGGTAGCGCGGCATAAAAAGTAAAGCTATGTTCGCTGGCCGGCAGCTTGGACAGGTCAACGGCACTGGGCAATACATCGCCAAGCGGCGCCTCAAACAACTCGCCATCCTGAAAGACGAGCGACATGGCGTCCGCCCGCAAGCTATTGTTGGCCAGTGCATCCGCATTCCAGCTGACGCCATGCACGCCCCATAAATGGGGATTAATCAACGAGGCCAGACGTTGCAGGCGCGCTTCATGGTAGCGGTCCAGCTGCTGGAAGTGCTGGGGGCCGATGGCCAGGCCTTCGGACCACAGTAGTTTGGATGGCAGTGTCATTGCGTTCTCCATGATGACCGTTGGAATCTTGCTGCCTAGCCAGTCTGATGTTGCCAGCATGGAAGTCCTTGATGTTGCGCAGCACCCTGTTCAATTATTTGCGCAAACGCAATTTGCCTTTGAGAAAACGCTCGGATACTGGCCATTCCGCCGCAAAGACACAGGGAAAGAGAGATGGAGGACTTGCTGCCGTATTTCGAACGCGAGCTGGTGATGCTGCGGCGACATAGCCGTGAGTTTGCCGAGCGCTATCCGAGAATCGCCGGCAAATTGCACATGTCCGGCGAAGCTTGCGAAGATCCGCACGTCGAACACTTGATCGAATCGGTAGCCATGCTGGCGGCACGCCTCTCAAAACGGCTCGATGACGACTATCCGCAATTTACCGAAGCCTTGTTCGAAGCCCTGTTCCCGCATTATCTGCGGCCCTTTCCATCGTGCAGCATCGTGCACCAGCCCGCCCCGGCGGCCGGCGCGGGCATATTGCACCTGCCGGCCGGCAGCGAAATGGACGCAACGCCCGTGCGCGGCGTGCGCTGCCGTTTCAAGACCGTCTACGACATGACGACAGGAACAACGGCACTGGAAAGTGCAGCTTTCGATGCCATGATCAAGGCGCCGCCAGGCGTACGCCTGCCTGCATCGGCAACTTCCTCGCTGAACATCGGCATCCGGCAACTCGACGCGGCGCCCGCGTCGCTGCGCGTTTTCATCGATGGCGAAGCGTCTTTTTCCGCCGCATTGCGCGATGCCTTGTTCATGCATACCGTCTGCGCTTTTGTATCGATCGACGCGCTGCAATGGATGGCCTTGCCCGCCGTGCCTGTGACGCCCGTCGGCTTCGCCGACACGGATGGCTTGCTACCTTTCGGTGCGCGCTCGCAGCCCGCCTACCGCGTGCTGAGCGAGTATTTTGCGTATCCGGAAAAATTCAATTTCTTTGACATCGATATGGCGGCGCTGAGTGCGGCCCTGCCGCCTGCTTGCCGGTGCTTTACCCTGCATCTGTGCATGGCCGGTTTGCGGCCCGATTCCGCGACGGCGCGCATGTTGTCCAGCATTTCCAGCGACAACTTGAGGCTGGGCTGCAGTCCGGCGGTCAATCTTTTTCGCCAGGAAGGCGTGCCGATTTCCGTCACCCGGCAGAAAACCGACTATTCCGTGCTGGCCCATGCTACCCACGCGCATGGCTATGAAGTCGTCTCCGTCGATGCGGTGCGTTTGTTGCGTCAACGGGGAGGCGAAAGCACGCTGACCGAATTTCGCCCGCTGTACAGCCTGCGCCATGGCGAGGGGGCGGCGCAACAGGGCCATTACTGGGTCATGCGCCACGATACGGCTTTGGCCATCAAAAGCCCCGGTCACGAAAAGAGAATCACGCTGGTCGATAGCGGCTTCAATCCCTTGATCCATGAAAAGGCCAGCTTGTCGCTGTCGCTGACGTGCAGCAACCGCGATCTTCCCCTTGCGCTCAAATACGGCCAGCCGCAAGGAGACTTGCAACCGTGCGGCGGCGGGCCCATGCTGCACATGCTGCGACGCCCCAGCCAGCCGCGACGCTTTTCGCCGGGCGCGGGCCTGCACTGGCGCCTCATTTCGCACCTGGCGCTGAATCATCACGCGCTGGTCCAGGAGGGCCTGCCGGCGCTGCGCGAAATGCTGACGCTGTACGACCAGTCCCAATCGGCAAGCTCGCAACGCCAGATCGGCGGCATCGCCGCGCTGGCGCACTCGCCGACCACGACATGGCTGCGGCACAAGCGCGGCACCTCGCTGGCGCATGGCGTGGAGGTGCGCATCACGCTGGACGAGGAAGCGTTCGTCGGCAGCGGCATGCACTTGTTTGTGCAAGTGATCGATCACTTCCTTGGGCTGTATGTGCAAATCAACAGTTTCATCGAACTGGTGGTGCTGTCACTGCAAAGCGGAGAGGAGCTGATCCGATGCAAACCAAGAAGCGGACTGCAGAATCTGGTGTGATGCACCACTTGCTGGTCGAGCCATACCGCTACCAGTTCATCCAGGCGGTGCGTATTCTGCTGTGCTGGCTACGCAGCCAGAACGTGTCCCATGTGCAAGCCTTCAGCCAGGTATTGCGCTTCAAAAACAGCTTGTCGTTAAGTTTTCCCGCCAGTGAAATCGAACAGCTCTCGCTCGACGAGCATGAACAACTGGCCCTGATACCGACGTTCATGCGTTTTCTGGGCGTCGGCGGCACCTTGCCCTTGCATCACTCGGAGCGCATCGCCGCCTACCGCTTGTCGAGCAAGGATGCCGGCGTCTCGGCCTTTCTCGATATTTTTTCGCACCGCATGGTCGCGCTGTATTACCAGGCGTGGGAAAAGTATCGGCTGGAATCGACGCTGCAGACCCAGGCAAGCGATGCACAATTGCCTTTGCTGCTGGCACTGGGCGGCGTGCGGCGCACTGCGCTGCCGTCGAGGGCCGAACCGGATGCCGTGACGCAGGACGTCGCGGCCTGGTACGCGGGTCTGCTGCGCTGCCGCCCCGTCTCCGCGCAAGCGGTTGGCCGCGTGCTGGCCGAATACTGCGGCGTAGCCGTCACCTTGCAACAATTTGTCGGTGGCTGGGACTATCTGGAAAAAAACCGGCGCAGCCTGCTAGGCAGCGTCAACTTTACGCTGGCGCGCGGCGCAACGCTGGGCCTGCGGCTGTGGCGCCACGACATGCGCGTCTGCCTGCATATCGGCCCGCTGGATGCCGCTGGCCTGCAACGCTTCCTGCAGCGCAGCGCAGGTGCGGCGGCACTGGCAAAGATGCTGGCGCTGTTTGGCGTGCCGGACTTGCAATATGAAGTGCGGCTGATATTGAGTCCGCCATGCATTACCCCCCTGCTCCTGAGCGCCAACCCGTCAGAAAGACGGCGCCTTGGCTGGACGACGTTCTTGCAGACCGCACAAGGCAAGGCAGGCGGCGCCGAAGTGCGTTATCTGCTGCAACTGGCTTGAGCAATTCTTCCCTGGAAAGCGAGGCAAGCATGCAACATGCGGGACGCGGCGTCATCCGGCTCGGAGACGCAACCGATCACGGCGGCAAGGTCACCAGCGCATCATCCGGCACCACCGTGATGGGAAAGACGGCGGCGCTGGCCGATGACACCACCTTCTGCCCCAAGTGCAAGGGCAGCTTTCCCATCACGCCGGACGGCGCCGGCGCAAAACACATGGGCAAGCCGTACGCCTATGACGGCGATACCACCGCCTGCGGCGCCCACCTGATCACATCGCTATAACGGAGGCAGGCCATGCATGCAAGCATCCAGGCGGCACTATCGGCCTTCGACCTCGCCGCGCAAGAGCGGCGCCTGCTGAAGATCGAGTTCCCCCATGAAGATGGGCCAGCCGGCGCCATCCTGCTGGTCAATTCGCTCACTGCAAGGGAAGAGGTATCGCGCGACTTCCGTTTCGAAGCCGAATTGCTGTCCGATGACGCGCATATTGCGCTCAAGGCCATGATGGGCCGCATGGTGAGCATTTCCATGCTGCGCGACGATGGCACGCTGCGCTACTTTAACGGCTATGTGGGCGAGTTTTGCCTGCTGCGCGCCGATGGTGGCTTTGCGTGGTACCGCATGGTGCTGCAACCATGGCTGGCCTTTGCCCGGCTGCGCCAGGACAACGTCTCCTTTCATGGCCAAAGCGTGATGCAGCTGACCGAAACAACGTTTGCGCACTACGGGCAGCGCGACTGGAAAACCAGCATCCATGGCGACGATCCACAGCTCACCTGCGCCAACCAGCACAATGAAACCGACTACAACCACCTGCACCGGCGCTGGGAAGCGCTGGGCTGGCATTACTGGTACGAGCACCGCGCCGATGGGCATACGCTGTGGCTCGCAGACAACAGCACCCTGTCGGACATGATCGCCACGCTATCGGGCGACGGCGCCATGCGTTTCCACTCCGAGTCGGGTTCCATGGAAGACGATGGCCTGCAACAGTGGCAAGCCGTGCGCCGGATCGGCTCCGGACAGCTGACCTTGGCCAGTTTCGACTATAAAAATCCGCAGCCCCGCCTTGCCAGCGGCTACTCCCTGAACCGCCAGGGTGATGTATTTGCCCACGAACTGTACGAAAACACGGGCGCCTACGGCTATAAGAATGTCGATGATGGGGAAGCTCTGGCACAACGCCGCATGGAAGAAAGCGACCATTTGCGCCAGTATTTCGAGGCGGCCGGCAATCACCGTAGCGCACAGCCCGGCCTTTGCTTCCGGCTCGATGGCCATTTCAGCGCCGAAGAAAAACGCTACCAGCCTGGCCAGGAGCGCCCTGACAGCATCGCCGAACGCGAATACCTGATCCTGTCAGTGCTGCATAGCGCCAGCAATAATTATCAAGTCGGCCCGAACGCCCCCTCCCACTATGTCAACAATATGATGTGCGTGCGCCGCGACATCCGCTGGCGGCCGGGCCGTGGCTACAACAGCACGCCATGCATCGTTGCCGGCGTGCAGACGGCGCTGGTGGTCGGGCCGGCCGGGGAGGAAATCCACACCGATGCCCTGGGACGCATCCGCCTGCAATTTCACTGGGACCGCCTGGGTACATTCGATGAGCGCAGCTCGCCATGGATACGAGTCATGATGCCGATGGCGGGCCCGCAAATGGGGCAAATCGCCTTGCCCCGTGTAGGCCAGGAAGTCGTCGTGCAATTCCAGGACGGCAATATCGACCATCCCATCGTCATCGGCGTGGTCTACAACAGCGCCAATCCGCCGCCATGGCAATTGCCACAGCAACGCGCCCTGTCCGGCTTGCGCAGCCGCGAACTGGGCGCCCGCAGCGCCAACCACCTGGTACTCGACGATACCAAGGGGGCGATACAGGCACAGCTGCGCAGCGAACACCAGGATAGCCGGCTTTCGTTGGGCAACATCACCCGCATCGACGACAACGCCGGCCGCAAGGAGGCGCGCGGCGTGGGCTTTGAATTGGCCAGCAACGCCTGGGGCGCCCTGCGTGCCGCCAAAGGCATGCTGATTTCCACAGAAACATCAACAGGAACGGGATCAGTCAAACAGCTCGACGAAACACAAGCTCGCCTGGCGCAGGCGCGCCAACTGCAAGAGGGACTGGCTGGCATGGCTGTCGACGCGGGCGCGCAAGACAGCGCCGCACAACAGGGCGCCGTCGCCGATTCCATTCAGCGGCAAAACGCCGCCATCAAGGGTGCCGGCGGCGATTTCCCGGAACTGTCCGAACCACATCTGGTGCTGGCCAGCCCGGCCGGCATCGAACTGAGCACGGCCCAATCCATCCACCTGGCCGCCAGCGAGCATGTGGCGCTCAGCAGCAGCAAGCATATTTCACTCGCCAGCGGCGACAGCATGTTTGCCAGCATCGCCAGGAGCTTCAGCCTGTTCGTGCACAAGGCCGGCATGAAACTGATCGCCGCCAGCGGCAAGGTGTCCATCGAAGCGCACAGCGACGAGGTGGAAATCCTCGCCCGGAAAGTCTTGTCGCTGATCAGCGAAGCGGACTGGGTCAACATCAAGGGCAAGAAAGGCATACGCCTGCACGGCGCCAACCACATGCTGGAAATCAGCGACAAGGTGCAGTTCTTCACCTCATCCCCGGTGCTCTTCAACGGCAACCTGGAAACCCTGGCGCCGAAGAGCGTGTCGCAGGAATTTAATGAGAGGCCACACAGCAGTTTTGATCAGGAGGTCTTGTTGGTGAATGCCGACGATACGCCAGCCGTTGGCGTTGCTTTTGAACTCCTGCGTGATGACGGCAACATCGCCGGAAAAAGCGCGGAAGACGGTTCCACGCAACTACAAAAATCCACCGGCATGGATAGTTACATCATTCGCTATAAGGGAGAACTGCCATGAGCAAATGTGATGACTTGAATAACCGCGGCAATCATCCTGCGAAGTTTGGTCAAGGCGTGGGAGGCTGGGCGGAACTCGCCGTTTCGATGACGGAAACAAAAGATACCGCGCGACATGACGCCACCCTACCGCCAGGCAAGGTCATTCCTGTCATTTTCCTGCCAGGCGTGATGGGTAGCAATCTACGGATGAGCAAGGTTCGCCAGGAAGAATTGCGCCGTCCAGACAATCGGGCCTGGCGGCCAGACGATATGATGGGGGCGGGAGGCAAGGCCGCTGTCCTCACAAACAATGGCTTGGGTGGCTGGTTCAAAGATGCGTCGCCACGGCAGCGTCAGCTGGTGTTTGATCCCGCTGAAACCGAAGTCGAGTACTACCATTACACCGAAAGCAACAGTCGTTTTGACCCAGATGGCGCGGAAACCAAGGCTGCAGATGCACGGCATCAAAATGTGCCAGACAGTTTTACACCCATTCCTCCTTTAATGGGAACCAACAGGATCGCGACAACAACACGTCCGAATCAAGGTAAAGCCTGTTCGTATCAAAGCCCAGCACAAATAGCCCGTTGGCGAGGATGGAGTGAAGTGTTATTTGCTGGTGCGTACGGAACAATGTTGCGGGCAGCCGAATTGCATCTCAATAATATGATTTCCGACGGTAAGCCACATCCTCTCTGGCGTCAAACGAGTGGCCTTGGCGCACTGCTTTTGCAAGATCCAACAAATTTTGGCGCGTCATCTGGCAAAGCCATGACCGTCAGCGATTTAAAGAAAATTTCTCCCTGTTGGTATCCAGTGCATGCGATGGGCTACAACTTTATCAAGAGCAATGGTGAATCTGCCGTCACGATTGCAGAACGACTACGCGGCCTTGTCAAAGGCTACAAAAAACGCGGATTCAAATGTAACGAAGTCATCATCGTCACGCATAGCATGGGGGGCTTGCTGGCCCGTGCATTGATACACCCTAGCTATGGAAAGATGCTAGACGATAAAGATGTAAAAATCCTCGGCATTTATCACAACGTCATGCCCACCATTGGAGCCGCAGGGGCGTATAAACGCATGCGTTTTGGCTTTCAGGAAAGAGAAGGTTCCATTGCCGAAATAGAGGCCAGCATTCTAGGCATCAATGGCGTACATGCCACCGCCATTCTGGCAAACGCACCAGCGCCACTGGAAATGTTGCCAGGTGCGGCATATGGCCAGAATTGGCTGAAAATTGTAGATGCACAGGATAAAGTTTTATGGAGCTGGCCTCGCGATAAGGCCACCGCACTGGAAAGCATTTACCTTCAACCAGCCAATGCGTGGTGGAGGCTAATCAATCCGAAATGGGTAAACCCCGCAGACCTCCCTTATGAAAAAGGTGGGGGTATAGAAAGAACAATGGAGAGAATAACATACGCCTCAAAATTTCTATCGTCCATAGAGAAAATTTTCCACCCAAACACTTATGCAAGCTATTGCGCTTCCCGAAATTTTTTAAGTTACGGCGACGTCGTATTTAAATTAATTGACGGTCTTCACAGTGGATCTAACGATCCATGGAATAAATTTGAGCCGCTACCTGAAAAATGGAAATTACTTGAAGATGATAGCAAGGGACAACTCCTCGTTCAAGCCGGAGGGAAAAACTTAAAATTAAAGCTACAGTCAGCCAGTGCACGCGGTGATGGGACGGTACCGTCAGACCGTTCTGCACGGCACATCACAGGCACACTGTTCATACATGGCATGGCGGAAGCGAACGGTTATGACCACCAGAACAGCTATGCCGATACAAATGTAATGGCATCCATGCTGTATTCCATCGTACAAATTGCCAAGACGGCAAAATGGGATTAAGCCATGAATAATAAGATAAAGAAAATAATTTTCCTCACGATCACAGTTATTGCGATGGCTTTCCTATCCGCCCACGCGAAAAAAAATGCAGACAAGGAGACCATAATGCTTGGAAATGTCAAACTTAGCAAACGTCTGGAAGTTCTCTTTTTAAAAACAAAAATTGTATGCTTCGGGCGCTATGCCCTGGAGGTTCCGCAAGAAGCACAACTCATATCAGGAGGAACAACAATTCTTTCGGAAATCAAGAGCATACCAGGCGGAATAACAGAAAAAAACGAACGCATTGAAGAAGAAATTGAAAAAATAAGAAAAAATGACCCAAACTCTGAAATTATATACAATGAAAAAGGTCCAGTAGAAAATAGCTGGCAACTTCAATATTATGATGGGAAATTTTCCAAGGAAGATGACCGTTTAATATTCAAGACATACATCATAAAAGGAAACTATATATTTATTCTTGATGGGTCAACAAGAAAAGGGGAAACAATAGCAGACTCAAAACGAAATCAAATGGTCCGCGCTAATAATTTACGTCTGCGCGATGAAAATGAAGTTCCCAAGGAACCTGGTTATTGCGTCAAAAATGGTTTCATGAGCGACAACAAATATGATAGTCAGGAAATGGCGGATGCAGGCTTGTATTTCCCCAGCTTTCCAGACGTGACTTTTTCCATCACTGCGAATAAAAATGCATACGGTGACTATCCTCCTGCTGAATACGATGCAAAAGTACGTGGGAAATTATCATTACTTGCTCGCATCCAGGAAGCAAAAGACCAGCAAGGCAAGAACTACCCTCCTCGTACTCTGCTACGCGAGGGCAAGCGTGACGTGCAGCACTGGCATGGCGAGGAATCGTTGATACGGCGTACCGATGGCGTGCACGATTTCGAATGGACGCTGGTGGGTACGCCGCGCGATATCGCCTATCCAGCGGTATTGGAAGCATCCATGTACACCAAAGTCGCCCACAACATGGTCGGTGCCGCCGAAGCCGCGTCGCTGACGGACGAAGAGGCCATTGCCTTGTGGGACAAGCTGCTGTCCGGCTTGAAGTTCCGGGTGAAAGTGCCGGGTGCGCCGCAGGGTTCGTATTACTTCGATCCGGACAAGCCGGCGCAGTGACGGCTGGATAAGCTCATGCTGGCGCCATGCCAGCCATTGCGCTAGCATGAGTTTTTTCCGAAAGCGTCCATGCCCATCACCCTGCGCCCCGCCCTGCCCTTTGACATCGACGCCCTGTGGGCCCTGCGCACGGTGGCCGTGCGCGTCGGTTGTGCCACGCACTATGCACCGGAACAGATCGCCGTGTGGACGGCCTCTCCCGTGCCGGACGCGTATGCCGCCATGCTGGTTGCCGGTGGCGGCATCGTGGCGCTGCAGGGAGATATCATTGCCGGCTACGCCATGCTGGACGCGGACAAGCAGGAAGTCGATGCTGTATTCGTCGATCCGGCTCTTGCGGGCCTGGGCATCGGCAAGCGCCTGCTGGCGGCGCTGGAGCAGCTGGCGCGCCAGCGCGGCATAGTCCGCCTGCATTTGTCCGCGTCCCTCAATGCCGTGCCGTTTTACCGCGCCGCCGGTTTTGTTGCCTTGCGCGAGGAAGCGTATGCGCATCCCAGCGGCATCAGCCTGGCCAGCGTGGCGATGAAAAAGGTGCTGGCGGCCGCCTGAGCCGTCAATCGTCTGTCGCCGCAGCTTCGGACTCGGCCAGGCATTGCTGCAGTTTCGCGATCAGCGCGCGCACTTCGTCGTCGGCCAGGTCCAGCGGGTCGCCGTGCTCACCCATGGCGATCAGGCAGATGGCCGAGCCGTCGTACCAGGCGTCCAGGCGTTCGTCTTGATGATTCATATGACTTGTTCGTCCCAAACCCGCAGCTGCGGCGTGCACCAGCCCGTCACCATATCGAGGGCGTCCAGCGCGGCCAGCAAGTCCCTGTCGATGTCGGCGAGGATGGTTTGCGTGGTTTGCGTGGTTTGCAGCATCTCAATCCGCTTCCCACGCGATGCCGGCCGGCTGCGCGCCGCCTGTTTTGAAAAACGCAACAAAGGCACGCTGGCAATGTTCCACCTCCACGCACCAGGCCTCCGGATACTCATCTACCTGGCCATTCGACAACAGGTAGCTGCAAACGCCGTCTGCCTCCTCGTCGCCCAGCGAGTGAAAACTCAGGTCGTCCTGCCCTGACAGATACATCAGCCAGGCATTGCCGCCATTGCGCAGCATGCACAGGGCCGGCCCCTGCTCCGCATCCGTCGCCAGGGTCAGCCACAGCTCGCACTGCGCCAGCGCACGCGCGTCGGTCAGCGCCTGTTCCAGCGCAGCGATGCTGTCAACAGCGCTCGCCTCGCCATGCAGATTCAGTTCCATGTTCACGCATTTTCTCCACTTAAGTCGGCCGTCGCCAGCGCCGTGCTCAGGTACAGCTTGCCGCTCAGGTCTTTCAATAAACTGCTCTGGCGCAAGCGGTCCATCACGGGGCCCTTCACTTCGGCCAGGTTCAGGCTGATGCCGCGCTTGATCAACGCGCTGTTGAGTTCGATCAAGCCCAGCAAGGCCGTGCTGTCGATCTGGTTAACGGCCGACAGCACCAGCACCAGGTGGCGCGCCGTCGGGTGTCCGCGCAATTCGTCTTCCACGCGCTCGGTGACGGCCTCCACATTGCCGAAGAACAGGCCCGCATCGATGCGCAACAGCAAGACGTCGGGCAGGGTTTGCGCCTCGTAACGCTCCACGTTACGGAAGTGTTCGCTATTCGGGATGCGCCCCAACACGGCGATGTGCGGGCGGCTGGCGCGCCAGATCAGGGTGCCCATCGACAGCAGCACGCCGATCACCACACCCGCTTCCACGCCCAGCACCAGCACGCCGGCCGTGGTCGCCAGCAGGGCCAGCGCATCGCTGCGGTCGTAGCGCCACGACAGTTTCAAGGTATCCCAGTCCAGCAGGCTGCTGACGGCAAAGATGATGGTGGCGGCCAGGACCGGCAGCGGCAGCAGGGCCAGCCAGCCCGTCGGCGCCACCAGCGCCAACGCCAGCAAGCCCGCCGTGATGATGCTGGCCAGCGGCGTGTTGGCGCCCGCCTGGAAATTGACGGCCGAGCGCGAGATGGAACCGGTGACGGGAAAGCCGCCCGACAGCGCGCTGGCCACGTTGGCCGCGCCCAGGCCCAGCAGTTCGCGGTTCGTATGCAATTTTTCACCGCGCTTTTGCGCCAGGGTCTGGGCGGCGGACATGCTCATCAAAAAGATGATGAAGGCGATCAAGAGCGCCGGCGACAGCAAGGTGCGCCAATGGGCGCCGGAGGTGGCCAGGTTCAGGCCCGGCAAGCCGCTGGGCACGTGGCCCGTCGTCTGCACGCCCATCGCTTCCAGGCCGCCGTAGGCGACCAGCGCGATGCCGGCCAGCACCAGCGCCATCGGCGCCAGGCGCGCGCCCACGTCGGCCGCCACCTTGTTCAAGCCGCAGCGCTGCAGCAGGCGCGACGCGTAGCGCTTGGCCAGCCACAGGAACAGCAGGCCGGACAACCCAAGCACGAGGCTGGGCGTGTGCCAGTGGGGAAGGCTGGCGCCCAACAAAGGCGTGATCTGCCCCCAGATGATCAGGATCGCGGCGCCATTGCTGAAGCCGCTGATCACGGGACGCGACAAAAAGCTGGCCATGAAGCCCAGGCGCAGCACGCCGCACAGCAGCAGGACCAGGCCGCTGATGAAGGCCAGCTGGGCCGCCAGGACGATATACAAGGAGGAGCCGGGGTCGGCCAGCGGCGCCAGGGCGGCGGCCGTCATCAGCGAGACGATGGCCATGGGGCCCACCGATTGCGTCATGCTGCTGCCGAACAAGGCGTACAGCACGGGCGGCAAGATGCTGGCATAAATGCCCACCACGGGCGGCAAGCCGGCCACCAGCGCGTAGGCCATGCCCTGCGGCACCATCATCATGGCGACGACTATACCGGCGGTGATGTCTCCGGCCAACAGAGGACGCCGGTATTGCCTGAGCCAGAGCAGCATGTATGATCCCGAAATCTGAAAACCGAAGCCTATCATGCGACGCGGCCGGCTGACAGGGGGATATGTTCAGTCTGGCAGCAATTGCGCCTTCACGGCCTCGAGGATTTCCGCCGACAGGGCCTCGTCATCGACGGAACGGGCCAGCACCATGGCGCCCACCATGGCCGCAAACGTGGCGATCGCCTGCTGGCGCTGCTCTTCCGGTGCGCCGTCGGGCAACAACCCCTGCAGCAAGGCGAACTGCTGCTGCGTGGCTTGCGTAAACGCGGGACGCGCGCCAGGCGACATGCGCGCCGCATCGACGCCCATGGCCGCCGCCGGACAGCCGCCGCCGGGCTGGTCGCGGTGCCTGGTGGTCAGATAGTTCTCGATAATGGCCGGCAGCGCCCGCTGCGGGTCGCTGGCGACCTTCGCCCGCCAGCCTTCCAGCGACTTGTTCAAGGCATGCTGGCACGCTTCGATCATCAAGTCTTCCTTGGACGCGAAATGGCCATAGAAGCCGCCATGCGTGAGGCCCGCATTCTTCATCAGGTCGGCCACGCCGATGCCGTCGTAACCCTTCTCGCGGAACAATCTGGCCGCCACGTCCACGATGCGCTCGCGGTTCAGCGCTGCCTGTTCCCTGCTCACTTTCATGCTGCCCTCACTATGATGTTAATCATCATCTAATTTTACACCCGTTTGCGCCACTCTGTTAGCAAGCGCACCGTTCGATGCGGGTGCCGCGCCGATACTGGAGTTTCGTTTACACGGAGGCCAGCATGAACGAGAACAAGGACCAGTCCGCCGGTAGCTTGCAGCGCGCCATCCAGCAGGAGCAGGATGGCCGCGACGCCGCAGCAAAAAGCAAGCGGGACAGCAAGCCTCCCGTGCAAACGGGCAGCCGCAACCAGCCTGCTCCTCCCCTGCCCGCCCAGCACCTGGCCAAGCCCGGCAGCGAAGCGCAGATATCATTGAAACCGCGCTTCCTGGCGCCCGACTACTGCGGCAGCGGCAAGCTGGCCGGCATGGTGGCCATCATCACGGGCGGCGATTCGGGCATCGGCCGCGCGGTGGCCGTGCTGTATGCGCGCGAAGGGGCCGATGTCGTCATCATTTACCTGAACGAACATGCGGACGCCAATGAAACGAAGCGCTATGTGGAAGCGGAAGGCCAGAGCTGCCTGTTGATACCCGGCGACGTGCGCGAGCAGGGCTTTTGCCAGCAAGCCGTCAACCAGGTACTGGAACGGTTCACGCACATCGACATACTGGTCAACAACGCCGCCTTCCAGGAACACGCGGAGTCCTTGCTGGACCTGAGCGAGGAGCGCTTCGACCTCAGCATGAAAACCAATGTCTACGGTTACTTTCACATGGCCAAGGCCGTGTTGCCCCATCTGCAGCGCGGCGCGGCCATCATCAACACGGGGTCCGTGACGGGTTTGCATGGTTCCAGGCACTTGCTCGATTATTCCACCACCAAGGGCGCCATCCATGCGTTCACCATGGCGCTGGCCGGCAACCTGCTCGACAAGGGCATCCGCGTCAACGCCATCGCACCGGGGCCCGTCTGGACGCCGCTCAACCCGGCCGACAAGACGCCCGAAGACATCGCGAAATTCGGTGCCGACACGGACATGCGCCGCCCGGCCCAGCCCGAGGAACTGTCGCCCGCCTACGTCTTCCTGGCCTCGCCCGCCTGTTCCAGCTACATCACGGGCATCGTCCTGCCCGTCACCGGCACGGTGGGGGACTAAGCTGGCACGCGCACGGTGGAAAGGCCAACAAGGTGGGTATCGCCAGCGTAGTCATGCGCACCAAGCGGCATTTGTGCGCGCCCGTCCGCGTCAGCGACGCCATCGTGCTCTCGCGACGGGCATGAGCAGGGCATGAGCGAAACATGGGAACCCGGGCAATACCACGACAGCTATCGCGAAGACGTGCTGGTGCTGGTCAAAAAAAAGTCAAGGCGAAACAGACCAGGACCATCACCCCGCCCGGGATGCTCTTCAATCATAAATTCGTTGACTTTGATCAAGCTTCTCGCTAGCGTATGCACACAGCCTGCCGTCCGGCAAGCCCTGTCATGCGTGCGGGAAAACAATGGATGCCGAGTTAGATCAGCTTATCCTCAGTGGCGCCCCTGGTGGCGTTGTCATCACGAATGAAGAGCATGTCGTCGTGCGCTGGACGATCGGCGCGCAGCGCATCTTCGGCTATGCCAGCGATGAGGCGCTGGGCCGCACGCTGTGGGAACTGATCTCGCTGCCGGGACAGGCCGAAGCTGCCCCGCTGATCGACGAGAAGCTGGCGCTGCAGGGCAGCTATGACCGCGAATCGCTGCGGCGGCGCAAGGATGGCGAACTCATCTACGTCGATGTGGCCTGCCAGGCCGCACGCGCCACGCCGGATGCCCCCTGCTACCTGATTTCCACCATGAAGGACACGACCGTGCTGAAGGCGGCGCGCGACGCCCAGTTTGTCGACGTGCGCTACCGGGTGCTGTTCGAATCGACGCCGGACAGCGTCATCATGGTCAATGCCACCGGCGCCATCGTGCTGGCCAACCAGCAGGCGCAGCGCCTGTTCGGCTATGCGGAAGGCGAATTGAGTGGCAGGCAAATCGATACCCTGTTACCGCAACGCCTGCGCCACGCGCACGTGGGACACCGCGCGCGCTATTTCGACCAGCCCCGTACGCGCACCATGGGCGCCGACCTGGAATTGCTGGGCTTACGCAAGGACAACGTCGAGTTCCCCGTCGAAATCAGTCTCTCACCCATCCAGACGGAGATCGGTACCTTCGTCATCAGCGCCATCCGCGACGTCAGCGACCGGCGCCGGGCCGAGCAGAAGTTTCGCGGCTTGCTCGAATCGGCGCCGGACGCCATCGTCATCGTCAATGGCGATGGCGAGATCGTGCTCGTCAACTCGCAAACGGAACGCCTGTTCGGCTATTCGCGCGCGGAACTGCTGGGACGCAATGTGGAAGTGCTGATCCCGGCCCGCTACGCGCATGATCATCCGCAACACCGGCAAGCCTTTTCCACGGCGCCGCGCGCCCGCTCCATGGGCGCGGGCCTGGAACTGTATGGCTTGCGCCGCGACGGCACAGAGTTTCCCGTCGAAATCAGCCTGTCGCCGCTGGAAACGGACGAAGGCGTGCTGGTGTCGTCAGCCATCCGCGACATCACCGAGCGCAAGCGCATCGAACACACGCTCAATGAACAGAAAATCGAACTGCAGCGGGCCAGCCAGGCAAAGGACCGCTTTCTCACCAGCATGTCGCACGAATTGCGCACGCCGCTCAATGCCATCCTCGGCTTTGCCCAGCTGCTGGCAAACGAGTCGCTGCCTGCGACCGTGCTGCAAAAGCGCGCATTCGTGCAAAACATCGTCACCTCGGGCCGCCACCTGCTCACCTTGATCAATGAAATCCTCGACCTGGCGAAGATCGAGTCAGGCAGCCTGAGCCTGTCAATCGAGGCGGTCGCGCTGCCCGCGCTGATCGAGGAAGTGCGCGTGATGGTGGAAGAACAGGCGCAGCAGCGCCAGCTCGAAATGGTCTTTTCGGTCTGCGAGCCGCTGACCGTCAAGGCCGACCATACGCGCCTCAAGCAAGTGCTGCTGAACCTGCTATCGAACGCCATCAAGTACAACCGCCCGGCCGGCAAGGTGGAGCTGGAAATCTCGCAGCCCGGGCTGCAGCGCGTGCGCATCGCCATCCGCGACACGGGCAAGGGCCTGGACGACGCGCAGATGGCCGAACTGTTCCAGCCGTTTAACCGGCTGGGCCAGGAGGCGGGCAGTGAGGAAGGCACGGGCATCGGCCTGGTCGTCACCAAGCGCCTGATCGAGCTGATGGGCGGGGCCATGGGCGTGCACAGCTGCGTCGGCGTGGGCAGCGTCTTCTGGATCGAACTCGACACCATGGCCGCGCCGCCCGCCAGGATGCCGCTGGACACGGCGGGGCTGGCCGAACCTGCTGGCGACGCCGCCGACGATGCCGGCGGCCAGGCCCTGCTACTGTACGTGGAAGACAATCCGGCCAGCCTGCGGCTGGTGGAAGACATCATCAGCTTCCTGCCCCATCTGCGCATGATCTCGGCCACCGACGCGCGCCATGGCATTGCGCTGGCGCTGGAGCGCCGCCCCGATGTGATCTTGATGGATATCAACCTGCCCGGCATGAATGGCAACCAGGCGCAGCGCATCCTGCGCAACGATCCGCGCACGGCGCACATCCCCGTCATCGCGCTGACGGCCAATGCCATGAAGGGCGACATCCACCACGGCCTGGCTGCGGGCTTTTTCCGCTACCTGACCAAACCCGTCGAGATTCCCCAGCTCAACGCTGCCATCGACGAAGCCCTGCAACTGGCGCGCGCCAGCCTGCCGCTCAGGCCGGCGCAGTAAAACCCAGTTTCTGCATGGCCCCATCGATGCCCCTGGCGCTGCGCGCATAGCCAGCCCAGGGCGCATTGCCCACGTCGAGGCGGCTGTGGACGTTGCTCACCGTCCATTGATCGCCCGCCTTCAGCTGGTCGAGCTCCTCCCAGGCCAGCGGCACGGAAATGCCCAGCCCGGAGCGCGTGCGGGCCGACCACGCGCACACGGTGGTGGCGCCCCGTCCGTTGCGCAAATAATCGATGAAGATCTTGCCGACGCGGTTGGCGGGACCGCTCTTGACGACAAAACGCGCCGGTATCTGCTGCGCCATGTGCGCCACGATGGCTTGCGAAAACGCCTTGACCGTGTCCCAGTCGTATTTCGGGCGGATCGGCACGACCACGTGCAAGCCCTTGCCGCCGCTGGTTTTCAGCCAGGCGGGCAGCCCCAGCTCCGTCAGGAAGGCGCGCAGCAGCACGGCCGCTTCGCGGATCGCGGGCCAGGCCACGCCCTTGCCCGGGTCCAGGTCAAACACCAGGCGATTCGGCGTGTCGTAGGCGCTGGCCAGCGCGTTTTGCGTGTGAAACTCCACCACATTCCACTGCGCCGCCGACAACAAGCCCTGTACGCTGGCCACTTCCAGCATGGCGGCATGCTCGGGATCGAGCCGCGCATCGAGCTGTTTGACACCCGGCATGGCCGACGTATCGGCATGCCTCTGGAAAAACAGCTCGCCGCCCACGCCGGCCGGCGCGCGCACCAGCGACACGGGCCGGCCCCGCAAATGCACGAGCATCAGCTTGCCCACCAGCGCGTAATAGCGCACCAGATCGATCTTGCGCGCACCGCTGTCCTTGTCGATCACCCGGTCCGCATGGCTGACCTTGAAACTGGCCGGCAAGACGCTGTCCGGCGTGGCTTGCTTCTGC
Source organism: Janthinobacterium sp. 78 (assembly GCF_003096775.1). Classification (NCBI taxonomy): domain Bacteria; kingdom Pseudomonadati; phylum Pseudomonadota; class Betaproteobacteria; order Burkholderiales; family Oxalobacteraceae; genus Janthinobacterium; species Janthinobacterium sp. 78. The sequence goes on from NZ_QENT01000001.1 coordinate 4,277,715, forward strand.
ATCGTCTTCTCCCTGTCGATCCGCTGTGCCCGCTCGCGCACGATGGCGGCCGGTTTTTTATCTTCGCACAGGCCATGCGGCAAGGCGGTCACATGGCAAGTGTAAGCATTTGTAATGGCGTGTCAACGCAATTGCCGCACGGCGCGTTTTTGCCTCAGTGACAGGGGAAATGCATCTCCTGAACTACCACCCACTTCTCGAGGAACTGCATCATGAAAAAACGCATTGTCAATCTGACTGCTACTCTGATCGCCGGCTTGTTCGCTACCGCAGCCTTTGCTCAAACGCCAGCACCAGCAGCTCCGCCCAAGGCCGAAGCCAAGCACACCAAGGAAGTGGCCAAAGCAGAAGCGAAAGAAACCAAGGCCGTCGTGAAAGCCGATGCGAAAGAAGCCGTCGTCGCAGCCGATGCGAAAGCCGATGTCGCCAGCGCCAAGGCTGACGCCAAAGCCACCAAGGCCAAAGCCCATCACAAAGCGAAAAAAGCCAAGGCCAAGGCTGACGAAGCCAAAACTGAAGCGACCGCAGCAGCAGCTAAATAATCAGTTCCGCGCGCTTTTGCGTCACATAAAAAGACAGCTTCGGCTGTCTTTTTTCATTTTCAACACCGCATCATGCAGCAACGTCTTTTAAAACACCTGATTGTAAGAAAGTGTAAACAAGGTCAACGGTAAGCTTCCGGGGCGCGTTTTATGCTCAGTGACACGGGAATCATCCCGCCACCAACAGACATACCAGACAAACCACCACTGAGGACTGCACCATGAAAAAAGCAATTGTTACCCTGATCGCCGGCCTGTTCGCTACCGCTGCCTTTGCCCAGTCCCCTGCAGCGCCAGCAGCGCCTGCCAAAGTGGAAGCGGCCCACACCAAGGCTGTCGTGAAAGCCGACGCCAAGGAAGCGCAAGCCGTCGTGAAAGCCGATGCCAAAGAAGCGAAAGCCGTCGTCGCCGCCAAGACGGAAGTAGCCAGCGCCAAAACGGAAGCAACGGCCACTAAAGCCAAGGCGCATCACAAAGCCAAGCACACCAAGGCCAAGGCCGATGCAAAACTGGCTTCGGCCACCGCCGAAGCAGCTCCGGTAGCCGCACCAGCAGCAGCCAAGTAATCCTCGACACCCCATCACTTGCCACTTGCCAGGAAACTACAATGAAAAAAGTTATCGCCACCCTCGTCGCCAGCCTGTTCGCTACCGCAGCCTTCGCCCAAACCCCTGCCGCCCCGGCAGCCCCGGCTCCGGCCAAGGCGGAAGCGGCCCACACGAAAGCCGTGGCCAAGGCTGAAGCCAAGGAAACCAAGGCCGTCGTGAAAGCCGATGCGAAAGAAGCGGTTGTTGTCGCCGATGCGAAAGCCGATGTCGCCAGCGCCAAGGCCGATGCCAAAGCCACCAAGGCCAAGGCCCACCACAAGGCCAGCAAAGCCAAAGTGAAAGCGGACGCCGCCAAAGCAGACGCAGCAGTTGCTGCCGCACCGGCAAAGTAAGCGCTGACGCCTGCAGCAAAAAGACAGCTTCGGCTGTCTTTTTTTTCGCGCAAGGCACTACCCCCCCCCGCACCAGCTGCCATGTGCATGACCGACAATTACGATGACAACCAGGAATATCCAAAGTAAAACCATGTAAAGATGTGAAAAAACAACGCTTTTCAGTCACAAAAAACTCCCATCCTGGCATGCACTCCAATAGAATTGAGAATTATTCTCATTCTCATCCTTGAGTCAGGAGCCGTTTCAATGCCAGGTCGCACCGCCCCATCCACCGCACCGTCCACCCTCACTGCGCTGTCATTGCGCCCGCTGGCCCTGGCCATTTCACTGGCGCTCGGCGCCGGCATGGCGCATGGCGCCGATAGCGCACCAGCCGATGACGCTGGCGATGATGCGCCAGTGATGCAAACCATTACCGTGATGGGCAGCAGCGACGCGAATGCCTACACGGCGCGCAAAAGCACCTCGGCCAGCAAGTTCGACCTGTCGCTGCGCGAGACGCCGCAGGCGGTTTCCGTGGTCACGCGCGCGCAAATGGACGATTTCAGGCTCGATAACGCCAGCAAGGTACTGGCGCAAACGACGGGCGTGACGGTGGAAGCGGTGGAAACGGACCGCACCTATTACACGGCGCGCGGCTATGACATTACCAATTTCCAGTTCGACGGCGTGGGCATTCCTTTCGTCTTCGGCAATGTGATGGGCGACCTCGATACGGCGCTGTTCGAGCGCGTCGATATCGTGCGCGGCGCGAACGGCCTGATTTCCTCGACCGGCAATCCGTCGGCCACCGTCAATTTCGTGCGCAAACGCCCCACCCCGGACCTGGCCGCTGCCGCCGGCGTCACGCTCGGCTCCTGGAACACGCGCCGCCTCGATGCCGATGTATCGACGCCGCTCAGCGCCGATGGCAAAGTGGCGGCGCGCGTCGTCGTCGCCCACGAGGAGGGTGACTCCCATCTGGACCGCTACTCGCCGCGCAAGGATGTCGCCTACGCCATCGTCGAAGCGAAACTGACACCGGATACCAGCCTGGCCGTGGGCCACAGTTACCAGAACAGCCTGGCCAGGGGCGGCATGTGGGGCGCCCTGCCCATCGCCTACACGGACGGCACGCCAACCGACTATCCGATTTCCACCTCGACTTCGGCCGACTGGTCGCGCTGGAGCATCCTCAACAACAGCACCTTCGCCGAACTGGCGCACCAGTTCAATGCCGACTGGCGCGTGACTGCCACCGCCACCTACAACCGCTCCACCTCCGATTCAAAACTGTTCTACGTCTACGGCACGCCGGACAAGGCCACGGGCGACGGCTTGTTCAGCTATCCGTCGCGCTATGGTTCGACCAACAAGCAGCGCCTGCTCGACGTCGCCGCCACGGGAAAATTCGCGCTGGCCGGGCGCCAGCATGACCTCAGCATGGGACTAGCCTGGTCGAAGTCCACGCTCGACGACGTCTCTTACTATGGCCGCGGCATCGGCACGGCCCTGCCGAATGGCACGGCGTTCGATGGCTCCTACCCTGAACCGCTGTTCGACGCCTCGACCGACGGCAGCACCTACAAGGACGAACGCAAGAACGCCTACCTGGCCGCCCGCTTCAACCTGGCCGACAATACCAAGCTGCTGGCAGGCGTGAACACCGTCAAGGCCGACAGCACGGGCAGCGCGTATGGCGTCAGTCAGGCCAAGTCGCAAAGCGACACCACGCCGTACGTGGGCCTGGTGTATGACATCGACCGCCATGTGTCGGCTTACGGCAGCTACACGGAAATCTTCAACCCGCAAAGCAGCATCGACAGCAGGGGCCAGACCCTGGCCGCCGCCACCGGCAAGAGCCTGGAAGCAGGCCTGAAAAGCGAATGGTTCGACGGCCGCCTGAACCTCTCCGGCGCCCTGTTCAAGACGCGCCAGAAGAATGTGGCCGAAGCGGCCGGTACCACGCCCGACTTCAAGACCTTCTATAAAGGCGTCGATTCGGAATCGCAGGGTTTCGAGCTCGATGCCTCCGGCGAGCTGGCGAAAGGCTGGCAGGCGAACGCCGGTTATTCGCAGCTGCGCATCAAGGGAGACGATGGCCAGGATGCGCGCACCTTCATCCCGCGCAAGCAGTTTCACCTGGCCACCACCTATCACGTGCCGGCGGTGCCGGCACTCAAGGTGGGCGCCAGCCTCACTTGGCAGGACGCCATCCACAACAAGGTCGATGACAGCACGACCCTGCACCAGGGCGCCTACGCGCAACTGGGCCTGATGGCCAGCTACAACATCAGCCGCAACGTCAGCCTGTCGCTGAACCTGAACAATGTGACGGACAAGAAGCACCTGACCAGCCTGTACTGGACCCAGTCGTTGTACGCGGCCGGCCGCAATGGCAGCGCCACCCTGAGCTGGAAATACTAGGGAGCCGCCATGCGACTGCGTCCTCCCATGGTCGTTCTGCACCGCTGGTTCGGCCTGGCGGTGGCGCTTTTCCTGTTCATTTCCGGCCTGACGGGCGCCATCATCTCGTGGGATCACGAGCTCGATGCCTGGCTCAACCCGCAGCTGTTTCACGCGCAAAGCGCCAGCGGCGCGGATGCGGGACCCGCAAAATCGGGCCTGGAACTGGCGCGCCAGCTCGAGGCGCAGGACCCGCGCCTGCGCGTGAACTACACGCTCACGGCGATCGAGCCTGGCCACACGGCGCTGATCTCGGTGGAAGGCCGGCCCGACCCGGCCACCGGCAAGCCGTTTGAGCCGGGCTTCAACCAGGTGGCCGTCGATCCCGTCACTGGCACCATGCAAGGCACGCGCCAGTGGGGCGTGGTCTCGCTGACGCGCGAAAACCTGCTGCCCTTCCTGTATAAACTGCATTACACCATGCACATTCCCGATGGCTGGGGCGTCGAACTGGGCGTCTGGTTCATGGGCATCATCGGCATCGTGTGGGTCTTTGACTGCGGCATCGCGCTGTACCTGTCGTTTCCGAACTGGCGCAGCTGGCGCAAGTCGCTGGCCTTCCGCTGGCGCGAAGGAGGCCACAGGCTGAACTTCGACCTGCACCGCTCGGGCGGCGTGTGGGTCTGGTTGCTGCTGCTGGTGCTGGCCATCACCTCCGTGTCAATGAATTTGCAAACCCAGGTGATGCGCCCCCTGGTGGCGAAGTTTTCCACGCTCAGTCCGAACGCCTTCGACAGCCGCACGCCGCAGCCGCCCGACAAACCCATCGAGCCGCTGCTGACGCGCGAACAGGCAGTGGCGCTGGCAAAGACGGAAGCGGCAAGGCGGGGCTGGACACTGCCGGCCGGCGGCGTATTTTACTCATCGAGCTACGGCCTGTATGGCGTGGGCTTCTTCGCGGCGGACAACGACCATGGCGATGGAGGCCTGGGCAATGCCTGGCTGTACTTCGATGGCCGCGACGGCAAGCCGGCCGGTGGCGTGGTGCCCGGCACGGGCAGCGCGGGCGACATCTTTCTGCAGGCGCAATTCCCCCTGCATTCGGGCCGCATCCTGGGCCTGCCGGGACGCATCGTGATTTCCGCCATGGGCCTGGTGGTGGCCATGCTGAGTGCGACGGGATTGATCATCTGGCTGCGCAAGCGCCGTGCGCGCACGGCACAAGCCGACAAGGCAGGACTGCCGCTTCATGCAAACTTCAGCAAATAGACGGCGCAAGACACCACAGGGCGGCGCAATCGGGCGACACTGGCAATCCGACCATCGCCACGAAAGCTGCCCATGCGCCGCCTGCCCCTGTCATTCCTGAGCACCCTCCTCCTGTCCTGCGCCGCCCCGGCGCAGGAAACTCCCCATTCCTCGCTGGAGCAGGTCCTGCAAGCCCAGGACCGCGACAACCATGGCGACTTGCGCGCCGTCGTCGTGCTGCGCGAGGGCGCCATCGTGGCCGAACGCTATTACAACGGCGAGACGGCCGACACCCTGCATGACATCCGTTCGGCCGGCAAGAGCATCACCGCGCTGCTGCTGGGCGCGGCAGTGGCGCGGGGCCAGCTGGCGACAACAAAAACGGTGGGCGAGTACTGGCCCGAAGTGGCTGGCAGCCCGGCGGGCAGAATCGCCCTCGACGACTTGCTGACCATGCGTTCGGGCCTGGCCGCCTTTGATGAAGACGAACAGTCGCCGGGCAATGAAGACAAGCTCGATGCGGCGCCCGATCCCGCCGCCTTCGTGCGCGGCGTGCCGGCCGCAACAAAGCCGGGCAGCACCTATCGCTACAACTCGCTGGGTTCCTACATCGCCGGCAGAGTGGTGGAAAGCGCCAGCGGCGCCGACCTGGAAGACTACGCCGCCAAGGTGCTGTTCGCACCGCTGGGCATCACGCGCTGGAGCTGGGGCCGCGACGTGGCCAAGCACCCGAAAGGCCAGGGCAATCTGTCGCTGCGCGCGCGCGACACGGCAAAGATCGGACAGATGGTGCTCGACGACGGCGTGGTCGATGGCAAGCCGGTGATCGGTGCAGCATGGATCAAGGCTGCGCTGGCGCCGCGCGTGGCCATCGGCACGGTGGACCGCTACGCCGACAGCTATGGCTATTTCTGGTACGCGAAGACGCAGGACATCGGAGGACAAAAGATCGCCGTGCATTTCGCCTCAGGCAATGGCGGCAACAAGATCTACGTGATCCCGGCGCGCCGCATGGTGGTCAGCATCGCATCGAGCGCGTATGGCAAGGGTTATGGGCAGCGCCGTTCGGAAGACATCCTCAAAGCCATCCTGAAGGCGGATGCAACGCAGATGTAAGCGTTTGTAATGACCGTCAACGCAAGCGTCCGGGGGCGCGTTTTATGCTCAGTGACACGGGAATCATCCCGCCACCAACAGACATACCAGACAAACCACCACCGAGGACTGCACCATGAAAAAAGTAATTGCTACCCTGATCGCCGGCCTGTTCGCAACTGCAGCCTTCGCTCAAACGCCCGCAGCTCCGGCAGCGCATGCTACCGCAGCAGCCTCGGTTCCCGCCAAAGTGGAAGCGGCCCATACCAAGGCCGTCGTGAAAGCGGACGCCAAGGAAGCGCAAGCGGTCGTCAAAGCGGATGCGAAAGAAGCGAAAGCCGTCGTCGCCGCGAAAACGGATGTCGCCAGCGCCAAAGCGGAAGCGGCCACCACGAAAGCCAAGGCACACCACACTGCGAAAAAAACCAAGGCCAAGGCTGACGAAAAGCTGGCATCGGCCACCGCCGCTGCACCAGCTCCGGCTCCTGCCAAGTAATTCCGACACACCTGACTGACCACATATACCAAGGATCTTAAAATGAAAAAAGTTATCGCCACCCTGATCGCCAGCCTGTTTGCCACCGCCGCTTTCGCCCAGACGCCAGCCGTCGCGCCAGTCGCGCCAGTGGCACCGATTCCTGTCGTCGCCCCTGTCGTCAAGGCCGAAGCACCGGCGGCAGCCAAGCCGGCGGCGCACAAGAAAGCCAAGCATCACAAGGCGAAGAAAGCCGAACCGGCAACGCCAGCAGCTCCGGCCGCACCAGCAGCTTCCGCTGCGGCAGCAGCGCCAGCCAAGTAATCACGGCGGCATAAATGAAAAAGACAGGGTTTTCCCTGTCTTTTTTTCGTCCGTGTTCGCTTATTTCGGCATCAGTACCGTGTCGATCACATTGATCACGCCATTCGACTGGTACACATCGTAGGTGCTGATGTTGGCGCTGTTGCCGCCCTCATCCATCACCACGATATTGTGCATGCCGTTCATGGCGAACATCAGCTTGCCCCCGCTGGCCGTGGGCAAGGTGGCTTTCCCGTCGTGCATCTTGATTTCCCTGGCCAGCGCCTTGAAGTCGTATTTGCCGGGCACCACGTGGTAGGTGAGGATTTTCGTCAGCGTCGCCTTGCTTTCCGGCTTGACCAGGGTCTCGACGGTGCCGGCCGGCAGTTTGCCAAACGCCGCATTCGTCGGTGCGAACACGGTAAACGGCCCCTTGCCTTTCAGGGTATCGACCAGACCGGCAGCCTTGACGGCGGCGACCAGGGTCGTGTGGTCGGCCGAATTGACGGCGTTGTCGACGATGTCCCTGGACGGATACATGCTCTGGCCACCGACCATGGTCGTCATGTCGGCGGAAAAAGAGGTGCTGGCGGCCAGCATGGAAGTGAGGAACAATGCTGCGGGAACGAAGGTGCGCATGATGATATCTCCTGGATGACTGCGTTTGCGTGATTGCAGGAGTACTTACGCGGTCTGTCGGCAAACGGATTCAACTGATTGTCGGCTTACGCGCTGCGCGCTAAGCCGACCTACGCAAGCTATAAAAAAACGGCGCCGTGCAAGCGCACGACGCCGTTCCCGATAGGCATCCCTTGCCGCGGGCCGGATTGATCCAGCCCGCGGTGCCGGGAAACTAGTTGGCCGCGACCTGCGGCTCCGTCTCGCCCCAGCCGCCGCCCAGGGCGCGAATCAGCGCCACCGTGGTGACGGCGCGGTTGCCGCGCAACTGCACGGCATTGCGCTCGATGGCCGCCAGGTTGCGTTGCGCGTCGAGCAGATCGAGGTAGCTGGAACGGCCCGCGTCGTACAGCTTTTGCGCCAGGTCGGCCGAACGGCGCGCCGACACGACGGCTTCGTCGATCTGCTGCGTCTGGCCCGACAGGATGCGCAGGCCGGCCAGATTGTCTTCCACCTCGGCGAAGGCCACCAGCACGCTCTGGCGATACGTCGCCACCGACTCTTCCAGCTGCGCTTCGCTGCGGCTCACGGCAGCTTTATTACGTCCGCCGTCGATGATCGGCATCGACATCAGGGCGCCCAGCAGCCAGGAGCGGCTGCTCCACTTGAAGATATCCGAGAAAGTATCGGACGCGCCGCCGCCGGAAGCGTTCAGGGTCAACGCGGGGAACATGGCCGATTTGGCCACGCCGATGCGCGCATTCGACGCTTCCATGGTGCGCTGCGCCGAGGCGATGTCGGGACGGCGTTCCAGCAGGGACGACGGCATGCCGGCCGGGATCACGGGCAGGAAGCCGCTGTCTTGCAGCGGGTTGACGCCCGCCGTGAAGCTGGCGGCCGGTTTGCCCAGCAGGACGGCCAGCGCATGCTCGCCGGTGGCGCGCTGGCGCTGCAAGCCGATGGCTTCGGCGCGTACCGTCGACAGCTCCGTGCGGGCACGCGACAGATCGAATTCGCCGATGTCGCCCAGGTCATAGCGGCGCTGGTTCACATGCACGCTTTCTTCACGCAGGCGCACCGTCTGGGCCAATGTCGCCAGTTCGGCGTCCGTGGCGCGCAGCTGGAAGTAGGTCTGCGCCACGTCGGCCTGCAAGGACAGCAGCACGGAACGGTAGGTCGCTTCCACGGCCAGCGCATCGCTGCGCGAGGCGCTGACGTTCGATGCCACGCGGCCGAACAAATCGACTTCGTAGCTGGCCGTCAGGCTGGCCTGGTAGACGTTGGTCGCCGCTACCGGCGCGCCGTTCGGCAAGCCGAGCGACACGGCGGAAGCGCGGTTGCGCTGGCCGCCCACGTTCACGCCCACTTGCGGGATGCGGTCCGCTTCGGCGATGCCGGCAATCGCCCTCGCCTGCTTGACGCGGGCGGCGGCCACCGCCAGATTGGCATTGGCCTGCGTGGCTTCGTTGATCAGGCCAGTCAAGGCCGGATCGTTAAACGCCAGCCACCATTCGCCGCGCGCCTGGCGCTCGGCTGGCACGCCCTGCTTCCAGCGCGTGCCGTCGGCCGCCGTCTGCACGGCGGGCAGGCTTTGCGCTTCCTTGAACGCGGCCGGCGTCTCGATCTGCGGCTGCTTGAACTCCGGCGCCGCGCAGGCGGCCAGCAAGACTGCTGCAGCCATGGCGCTCAAGACGGGCTTGACGCGCCAGATGATTTCCTTGGTTTTCAATATATATCTCCTTCCAGATCCAGCGCTGGCGCGACAGGCTTGGCGACAGCGGCGGCTGGTTTTTTCTCAAAACGCTGCGCCAGGGTGCGCAGCAGTACGTAGAACACGGGCGTCAGGAACAGGCCGAAGAAAGTCACGCCCAGCATGCCGGCGAAGACCGCCACGCCCATCGCATGGCGCATTTCCGAACCGGCGCCATTCGAGAACACCAGGGGCACCACACCCATGATGAAGGCGATCGACGTCATCAGGATCGGACGCAGACGCAGACGGCACGCTTCCAGCGCCGCTTGCACGACAGTGCGGCCATGCTCTTCCAGTTCGCGGGCAAATTCCACGATCAGGATCGCATTCTTTGACGCCAGCCCCACCAGCACGAACAGCGCGATCTGGGTAAACACATTGTTGTCGCCGCCGGTCAGCTTCACGCCAAGAAGCGCGCAGAGGATCGACATCGGCACGATCAGGATCACGGCCAGCGGCAATGTCCAGCTTTCGTACTGGGCGGCGAGCACCAGGAACACCAGCAGCACGCACAGCGGGAAGACGTAGATCATCGTATTGCCGGACAAGATGTCCTGGTAGGTCAGCTCCGTCCATTCATACGAAATCCCTTGCGGCAGCACTTCCTTGGCGATGCGTTCCAGCGCGGCTTGCGCCTGGCCACTCGATACGCCAGGGGCGGCGCCGCCATTGAAATCGGCTGCGGCGTACGCGTTGTAGCGCTGCACGCGGTCCGGACCATAGCTGTCCTTGACGCGCATCAACGACGACAGCGGGATCATTTCGCCTTTGTTACTACGCACCTTCAGCTGCGCGATATCCTGCGCATGCGAACGGAACGCGGCATCGGCCTGCACGCGCACCTGGTAGGTGCGGCCAAACTGGTTGAAGTCATTCACGTACAGCGAACCGAGGTTGATCTGCAAGGTCTGGTAGATGGTCGCCAGCGGCACGCCCATCTGCTTGGCCTTCACGCGGTCGACGTCGGCAAACAGCTGCGGCACGTTGATCTGGTAGCCCGAGAACACGCCCGCCAGTTCCGGCGTCTGGTAGGCCTTGGCGGCCAGCGCCTGGGTGGCGTTGTACAGCGCGTCGTAACCGAGGTTGCCACGGTCTTCGATCATCATCTTGAAGCCGCCGATGGTACCGAGGCCGTTGACCGGCGGTGGCGGGAAGACCATGATGAAGGCGTCCTGGATGCCGCCCAGGCGCTTGTTGATCTCGGCCGCGATGGCGCCGCCTGACAATTCCTTGGTAGTGCGTTCGTCGAACGGCTTCAAGGTGGCGAAGACGATGCCGGCGTTCGGCGCATTGGTAAAGTCGTTGATCGACAGGCCGGGGAAGGCGATGGTCGATTCGACGCCGGGCACCGATTTGATGACGTCGGACATGCGGCGCACGACATCTTCCGTGCGGTCAAGCGAAGCGGCGTCAGGCAATTGCGCAAAGCCCACCAGGTACTGCTTGTCCTGCGCTGGCACGAAGCCGGCCGGCACGGACTTGAAGGTGAAGATGGCGGCAACGACCAGCAGCGCATACACGCCCAGCGAGGCGCTCTTGCGGCCCAACACACCCTTCACGCCCGCTTCATAGCGGTGCGAAGCGCGGCCGAAGAAGCGGTTGAACCAGGCGAAGAAGCGGCCAAAGACAATGTCCATGCCGCGCGTCAGCGCGTCTTTCGGCGCATCGTGCGGTTTCAGCAGCGCGGCCGACAGGGCGGGCGCCAGGGTCAGCGAGCTGAATGCGGAGATCACCGTCGAAATGGCGATGGTCAGCGCAAACTGGCGGTAGAACTCGCCCGACAGGCCGGGTACGAAGGCGATCGGCACGAACACGGCGCACAGCACCAGGGCGATGGCGACGATAGGACCGCTGACCTCTTTCATGGCCTGGATGGTGGCGTCGCGCGGCGAGAGGCCTTCCTCGATGTTGCGCTCGACGTTTTCCACCACCACGATGGCATCATCGACGACGATACCGATGGCCAGCACGAGGCCGAACAGCGACAAGGTGTTGATCGAGAAGCCAAAGCCCAGCATCACGGCAAAGGTACCGACGATCGACACGGGAACGGCCAGCAGCGGAATGATCGAGGCGCGCCAGGTTTGCAGGAAGATGATCACCACCAGCACCACCAGGGCGATCGCTTCGAGCAGAGTGTGGATCACGGCTTCGATGGACGAACGCACGAACTGCGTCGGGTCGTACTCGATGCGGTATTCCACGCCTTGTGGGAAGTCTTTTTTCAGTTCGTCCATCTTGGAACGCACGTCGGAAGACAATTGCAGCGCGTTGGCATTCGGCGCTTCGAAAATACCCATGCCGACGGCCGGATTATTGTTCAGCAGCGAACGCAGCGAATAGCTGTTGGCGCCCATTTCCACGCGCGCCACGTCTTTCAGGTGCGTGATGGCGCCGTCGGCATTCGTGCGCACGATGATGGCGCCGAATTCCTCGGGCGTCTGCAGACGGCCCTGGGTATTGACGGTCAGCTGGAAGTCCGAGTTCTTCGCTGGCGAGGCGCCGATCACGCCGGCGGCCACCTGCACGTTCTGCTCGCGAATCGCGTCGACGACGTCATTGGCCGTCATGCCGCGCGCCGCTACCTTTTGCGGGTCGAGCCAGATGCGCATGGCATAGTCGCCGGCGCCGAAGATCTGGATGTCGCCCATGCCGGGCAGACGGGCCAGTTGATCCTTGACGTTCAGCACCGCGTAGTTACGCAGGTACATGTCGTCATAGCGCTTGTTGGGCGAAACCAGGTGCACCACCATGGTCAGATTCGGCGACGATTTCACCGTCGTCACGCCGATCTGGCGCACTTCCTCGGGCAGGCGCGGCAAGGCGCGCTGCACGCGGTTCTGCACCTGCGTCTCGGCCTGCTCGACGTTGGTACCGATCTTGAAGGTCACGGTCAGCATCATCGAACCATCGGAGGTGTTTTGCGAGGACATGTAGAGCATGTTCTCGACGCCGTTGATCTGCTCTTCGAGCGGCGCGGCCACGGTTTCAGCGATCACTTTCGGGTTGGCGCCCGGGTATTGCGCGCGCACCACCACGGACGGCGGCACGACGTCGGGATATTCGGAGATGGGCAGGCCGAATATCGACAGCAGCCCGGCCACGAATATGACGATCGACAGCACCGCCGCGAAAATCGGCTTGTCGATGAAAAAGCGGGAAAAATTCATGTTTATTCCTTGGAAGTCGATGCTGCTTTCGCGGCGATCTTGGCGTCTTTTACTTCAGGTTTTGCGGGGGCGACCGGTGCGGTCGGATCGAAATCCATGGCCACCATCTGCGGCGTCACCGGGGCGCCAGGGCGCACGCGCTGCAAGCCGTTGACGACGATCTTTTCGCCCGCCTTCAAGCCTTCGCGCACCACGCGCAAGCCGTCCGAGGTCGGGCCCAGCTTGACGGCGCGGTACTCGGCCTTGTTATCCAAGCCCACCACGTACACGTATTTGCGGCTTTGGTCCGTGCCGACGGCGCGGTCGCTGATCAACAGCGCCGTGCTTTGCGCCTGCGGACCGTTGCCACCGTCGAGCAAGATGCGCGCGAACAGGCCAGGCACCAGCTGGCGCTCGGCGTTGGCGAAGGTGGCGCGCATGCGCACGCTGCCCGTGGCCGGGTCGAGCTGGTTGTCGACGAATTCCAGCTTGCCTTCATGCGGGAAGCCCGTTTCGTTGGCCAGGCCCACCTTGACGGTGACGGGCGTGCCCTTTTGCGCCGTGCCGGCCACGCGCAAATACGTATCTTCGTCGCCGTCGAAGCTGGCGTAGATGCGGTCCGTCGACACCACCGAGGTCAAAATGGCGGAAGCGTCGATCAGGTTGCCGACGGTGATTTCAGCCTTGCTGACACGGCCGCTGATCGGTGCCTGTACCTGCGTGTACGACAGGTTCAGCTTGGCCGCTTCATACGCGGCTTGCGCCGAGCGGGCGTTCGCGTCCAGCTCTTTCAAGCCCGAGGCCTTTTCATCGAATTCGCGCTGGGCGATGGCTTTTTCGGCCAGCAGTTTTTCAGCGCGCGACAGTTCCAGCTTGGCCAGTTCGGCCTTGGCGCGGGCGGAAGCTGCCGTGCCTTCGGCGCGCGACACTTCGGCCTGGAAAGGACGCGGATCGATGACGAACAGCACCTCGCCCTTTTTCACTTCGCTGCCCGGCTTGAAATTGACGGCGGTAATGAAGCCGCCGACTCTCGAACGGATTTCCACGCGCTCGATCGCTTCCAGGCGGCCCGAGAATTCCTGCGTTTCCGTGATCTGTTTTTCAACGACGGCAGCGGCCGAGACGGGCGGGCCGCCGGCTGCTGGCGCGTCGGGCACCTTGCTGTTGGCCGAATCGCAGCCGGCCAGGCTCACGGCCACCAGTCCTGCCAGCGCGAGCGAGGCAGCCAGGGGCTTCAGCAGAGTGGAAAATTGTTGAACGTTTTTCATTTTATTTCCCTGTTTTATGAAAATTTCTAATGGTATGGGCGGCAGGAAGCAACCCAACTGAAAAAGTGAATGGTGGTGCCATGGCGCCCGACGGCGCTCGATCAAAGGTAAACAGGCCGCCAGCAGGTTAAAAGCGGACGGGGACGACGAAGCTGGCTGTGCGAGCGCACAACGCAGACAAGATGGGAACTACACTGCGTAGTGTAGCAACCGAAACTCAAAAAGTAAACTAGTTAGTGTAAGTTTTTTTGCGGTGCCGCAGATGGCGGCCTCATGACTCGGGCTCCTGCCCCAGTCCGGCGACAAAGCTGGCGATTTCACTCAATACCTGCACCTTGCAGGCGCACTCATTGCGCGCACCGGCATCCTGCAGCGGCGCGGCGGCCATGCGGCGCACGGTGGTCTTGATGCCGCAGGCGATCAGTTTGCTGCCGTATTGTTCAGCCTCGTCGCGCAATGGGTCATCTTCGCTGGACAAGATCAAGGCTGGCGGCAGGTTCTTCAGGCGGCTCGACTGCAATGGCGACGCGTACGGATGGGTACGGTCAGCGGCATTCGGCAGGTAGCCGCGGTAGGCGGCGGCGCATTGATCAGCCACTTCCGCCAGGTCGGGACAACTGGGCAAACTGCGCATCGAGCAGGTCGACAGGCCGGGGTCGAGCATGGGCATGATCAGCACCTGGCCCGCGAGGGGCGGTCCGCCCCGGTCGCGCGACATCATGGCGCACACGGCGGCCAGGTTGGCGCCCGCTTCGATGCCCGACACCACCATCTGCTTGCCCGTCCAGCCCAGCTTGGACTTGTTCTTTTTTGCCCACAACAGCACGGCATGCGCGTCTTCCACGGCGGCGGGGAATGGCCGCACCTTCGCCAAGGTGTAGTTCGCGGCCAGCACCACGTGGTCCGGGTTGCTCAGCACGAGGCAGCGCAGGAAGTCGTCCGCATCGTCCAGGTCGCCGGAGACGAAGCCGCCACCATGGAAGAAAACGATCAGGCTCGACTGCCTGGCGCCCGGCATGCCAGCCGTGTAGACGCGCGCGCCGAGCGCATCCTGCGCGCCCTGCACTTCGATGTCGCGTATCTTCAGCGCCTGGCCAGGAGCCAGTTCAGCCACGGTACCGGCAACGCTCATTGCGCCAGCACCGGCTGCACCGCAACATCGAGTACCGTGTCGTTCAGGCACAACAGGGCGACGCCGCCCACTTCATGGGTCAGGGCGCTGTAAGCACTGGCTTCGCTTTGCGCCGCCAGTGAATACGCATCCGTCGATACCATCGCGGCCAGAGCGAGCGAGCTCATAGCGAGAGCGAGCACTGCAAAGATTCCATTCCGATAAGCCATGATGTTTCTCCTGTTGTACTGCCTGCGGCATCACATTTATGCTGCAGTACAACAACTATAGACTTGATCTACAATCTGATAAAGAGTGCAATGACGAATTGATTGTTCAGGATTCTGAATAATCGCGTCTAAAGTGATAGGAAATCAAGTGAACAAGCTGCAAGCCATGGAAGTTTTCATCCAAGTCGTCGATGCGGGCGGCTTTACGCGTGCGGCGGAAAACATGCAGTTGCCGAAAGCCACCGTGTCGACCTTGATCCAGTCGCTGGAGGCGAGCCTGTCGGTCAAGTTGCTCAACCGCACCACGCGCCACGTCAGCATCACCTCCGACGGTGCCGCGTATTATGAACGCTGCGTGCGCATCCTGTCGGACGTGCGCGAGGCCGAGGAATCGCTGTCGCGCACGCGCTTGAGCCCCAGCGGGCGGCTGCGCGTGGATGCGCCCACGGCCCTGGCCAGCGAACTGATCATCCCCGCCCTGCCCGATTTTTTTGCCCGCTACCCCGACATCTCGCTGGAACTCGGTTGCAGCGACCGGCCCGTCGACCTGATCGAGGAAGGCGTCGACTGCGCCGTGCGCGGCGGCGAATTGGGCGACCTGAACCTGATCGCGCGCAGGGTCGGCGTGCTGCATTTCATCACCTGCGCGGCGCCCGGCTACCTGGCGCGCTACGGCACGCCGCTGCACCCGAACGACCTGGCGCAGCACCGGGGCGTGAATTTTTTCTCCGCCAAGACGGGCAAGACCTTTGAATGGGATTTCACGCGCGCCGGCGAACGCATCCAGATGTCCATGCCCAGCCATATCGCACTGAACGACTCGAACGCCTACGCGGCGGCCGGCCTGGCGGGCCTGGGTATCGTGCAAATGACGCATTTCATGCTTGCGCCGCTGATAGAACAGGGCAAAATGGTGGAATTGCTCGATGAATGGGAATCCGACCCGCTGCCCATCCACGTGATCTATCCGCCCAACCGCCATCTGTCCGCCAAGGTGCGCGTGTTTGTCGAGTGGGTCGCCGACATGTTTACCAACCACCCGGCCACGCAACTGAAGGGCAAGAGCAATCTTCCCGCGCGTGCCGCCCAGACCGAGGCCCAGCCATGACTACAGCAAGCACACCGCCGCACCTGCACCCGCACCGCATCGTCTTTCTCGACCGCGACAGCCTGATCGCCACTGTGCGCCCACCCGCCTTCGCGCACAGCTGGGAAGAGTATCCGCACACCAAGGGCAGCGAACAGACGGTGGCTCGCCTGCAAGGCGCCAGCATCGCCATCACGAACAAGGTGCCGCTGCGCGCGGCCGAGCTGGCCCAGTTGCCGGATTTAAAAATGATCGCCGTGGCCGCCACCGGCACGGATATCCTCGACCTGGCCGCCTGCCGCGAACGGGGCATCGTGGTGGCGAATATCCGCGACTATGCACGCGCCACCGTGCCCGAGCACACGCTGGCACTGATGCTGGCCCTGCGCCGCCAGCTGGTCGCCTACCGGGCCGACGTGGAAGCAGGCCTGTGGCAGGCGTCGGAGCGCTTCTGCCTGTTCGGCCACCCGATCCGCGACCTGGCCGGCAGCCGCCTGGGTTTGCTCGGTTATGGCGCACTGGGCAAGTCCGTGGCCCAGCTGGGGCGCGCCTTCGGCATGCAAGTGCAGGTGCACAATCGCTCGCCCATCGACGACGACGGCGTGACGCAGGTGAGTTTCGACGAATTGCTGGCCACTTCCGACGTGCTGAGCCTGCATTTGCCGCTGACGGACACCACGCGCAATATCCTCGGTGCGCAAGAGCTGGCGCGCATGCAGCCCACATCGCTGCTGATCAATACGGCGCGAGGCGGCCTGGTCGATGAAGCGGCCCTGGCCGACGCATTGACCCGTGGCGTGATCGCTGGCGCCGGTTTCGATGTGTTATCGAAGGAGCCGCCGCTGCCGGACAACCCGCTTTTAAGTTTGCGCCTGCCCAACTTCATCCTCACGCCCCACACGGCCTGGGCCAGCGGTGAAGCCATGCAGAAGCTGGCCGACATATTGATCGGCAACGTGGAAGCGTTTGAACGGGGGGCGCCCGTGAACGTGGTGGCATGAGCGTATTGCAGGAACTCGATGAGCTGCTGTGCGGGGACGACGAGGAATACGAGCGCCTCGACCTGTTTCTCGATGCGGACGAGCTGGTCGGGCAACTGCAGTCCGCCGACGTGCCCGCGCTGCTCGCCCTGTGGCGCGTTCGCGGCCTGTGCTGGCAGCAACGCTACACGCAAGCGAGCAGCAACATCGACGGCGCCGTGCTGCGCGCTTTGCTGGCGGGTTTGCTGCAGATCAAGGAAGCGACCCACGGCGTGTTCGAACTGATGTCGCGCCTGCCGCCCGTGGCCGACAACTCTCCCCTCAGCGAGGCCCTGCTCGACTACGCCGAGCACGCCTGGCATGCGAACCAGGAGCGGCAGCGGCAAATCCAGATCAGTTGCTGGAGCTGCGGGCTGTCGGGCCGGCTGTTGAAGCGGCTCGGGCTGTCTGCGTGGAAAGACGCGGGCTTGTAGCAACTACGGCGCGGCGGGATGTTCAAAGCTGAAACCCGGCGCATACGCATGATAACCGTCGAAATCGCCCTTGCCGATGGCGGCACCTTGGCTGCGCGCGATCGCATACGCCATGCTGAAGTGAAAATAGAAATTCGGCAGGATGTATAAATTCAAATATTCATCGGCCGGCAGCGCAATGTCGGCAAAGCCGGCGCGGTCGCGGCAGAGGCGCTCAGGCGGCCCGTCAAAACGTTCGGCGGGAATATCCTTGAGGTAGCGCATGGTCTGCGCGATCTGTTCCTGCAGGCTGGCGGCGGCGCTGAAATCGGCCACGTCCAGACCCGCCAGCGGGCAGCAGCCGCGCAGCGAAAAGCTCACGGCCGCGCGCACCTGCTGGGCGAACGGCAGCATGTCCGGGTGCAGACGCGCCGCCAGCAGTTGCGGCGCCGTGCCGGTCTTGTCGAGCATGGCGGACAGCTGCGCCAGCGAGCGGCAAAAAATGGCGGCGGGGTTGATACGCATCGGCTCCGTCATGACTGGCCCTCCTGTGCAGTAGCATCCTGGAGCGCAACCTTCTTCAGCACGCGGATCAGCCGGCGTTCATGGCGGCCCACGGCGTCCCAGTCCCAGGCGTCGGTCGGGCCGAATGCCGGGTAGTGGCGCTGCCATTTTTCCGCGCGCTTCTGCGAATTGGCGCCCACGTTCGAGTCCAGACCCTTGCCGCCGGACAAGCGCAGGTACACGCGGATGACGCCCCAGCCTTCGCACACGTAGCGGTAGCTGAGACCATCGCACTTGGCGGGGTCAAGCGCGATACGGGTCGGGGCAAAGTGTCCGCCCATATCCGGGTAATACACGGCCAGCAGCACGCAGCTGTCGCCTTCGGCCTCCAGTTTGGCCGCATACGCGCACAGTTCCGTGGCCGAATGAAAATGCAGCGTTTCCCGTTCCGGCGCCGAATACGCTTCTGCCACGGCTGCGCCGGGCTTGGCGAAGATTGCCTCGGCCATGGCCGCGATACCTGCTTCTGACATTGCCACCGTGCTCCCCCTCCCCTGATTTGCCGCATAGCACTGCAGCGATGGCCGCCATGCTAGCATGGCGTCAACGGCGATGGCGGCTGAAAAATTCCCACATCACCTCATTCGCGTCGATGGCGCGCGTGGTCTTGCCGATGGGCAGGCCGATATTAAACGCATCGGCGCCGGGCCACGTGTGGCCACCGTCCTTGATGGTGATCAAGGCCACCTGCTGCGCGCCATTGCCCTGCTCCACATGCGTCACTTGCGTATCGTCACCTGGCACGCTGGGCAGCAGGCGCGCCGCTGGCGCGGCGCCTTCGAGGCGGTTTTGCTTGCGCCAGTAGGCGAACGTGTCCTCGGCGGAGAGATAGCCGCCATCATTGCCCCCATACAAGACCACCTGGTCGGCCGTGCCCTGTATCAACAGCATGCCCACCGGCGAAGGCACGGTATGGTGGGTGATGACGGGCACGGGCATCGGCGCGCCCACGGAAGCGACGGCCGCGAACTGCTGCGGCAGCTCGGCTGCCAGGCGCAAGGCAAAGAAGCCGCCGCGCGACAGGCCCGTCGCATACACGCGCTTGTCATCGATGCGGTAATCCTGCTTGAGTTTACGCAACATCGCTTGCGTAAAACCTACATCATCGGTGCCCGCCAGGTAATCCATGCCAAAGCCCACGTTCCAGTCCTGCTTGATGCCTTGCGGATACACAACGATGAACCGGTGCCGCTCGGCCGCCGTGTTCATCTGCGTGTACAGCATCTGCTCGGCCATGCTCATGCCGCCGCCATGGAAATTGAATACGACGGGAAACGCTTGCTGCGGCTGACTTTGATAAGCGGCAGGCGTATAGACAATGTAGCGGCGTTTTTCGTCTTTGTGAACGAAGCTGGTCACTTGCGCCAGCACAGGAATGCCAGTGCACGCCAGCACCAGCAGGCTGATAAACAATTTCATGCGGCTTTCTCCGTTGATCAAGAGCTTGCAGCTTACGCAAGCGCCGGTGAAATCGCGGTGAAATCCGGTGACTTTATTGCGCCCGGGCTGGAACGATGGTGACACGGTACTGCCTCTCGCCGGGATGGAAAGCAATCTCCCAGCGCATGGCTTGGGCCAGGCGCAGCAACAGGTTCTGGCCATGCGCAAAACCGTGGACGCGCCGTGGCTGGCCCGCCGGCACGGTATTGCCGATGCTCAGGCAGCCTTGCGCAAACGTAATACTGATGCGGCAGGCCGGGCCGCCATGGAACAGGGCATTGGCCAGGCAATTATTGATGAGCAACATCGTCAGCTGCCCGTTGCCGACCACGTCCAGCCGCTCGGGCAAGTCCAGCGCCAGCAGACTAGCATCCCAGGTGGAATCTTCCAGCAAGCGCAGCAGGCATTGCTCTATGCAGCCGCGCAACTCCACCACCTCGCCCGGCAACTGCTCGGCCCGTGCCAGCGCGAACAACACGTCGATGGTGGCGCGCATGTCGTCCGTGGCTTGCTGCAGCTGCGCCTGCTCCTCCCCGCCCAGGGGCTGCGCAGTCGCCAGCGCCAGCGTGTTGTGCATCAGGGTCAGCGGCGTGCGCAGTTCGTGGCTGACGTCGCGGGTAAATGCCTGTTCGCGCTGCAAGACCGCCTGCAGTTCGGCAAAGGTGGTTTCCAGGCGGCGCGCCAGGAAACCGATCTCGTCGGGGCGATCGCGCGCGCTGAAATGCACGGCGCTGCCGGGCGCCAGCTGGCGCGCTTCCTGGGCCAGTCTCTGCAAGGGCCGCACGAGACGCCGCGCCAGCCAGTAGGCCAGCAGCAGGGCCAGGGCGATCAGCGCCAGCGCCACGCCAGCGACGACACCGCCCACTTCCTGCGCCAGGCGCGACACCACCAGCACGGGTGCCACGTCAGCCAGCAGATACACGCGCTGCGGCGGGCCAGCGGCAACGTGGTCCAGCGCCAGCACGTGATAATGCTGGCCTGTCGTCGTGAACACCTCCCCGCGTGGGGCGGACGGCGGCACTTGCGCACGTACCGCCTGAGGCAAGTCAAGGTAGCTGCCATAAACCGTGATGAGGTCGCTGCCGGACGGCGTCAGCTTGCCGTGCTGCTGCCAGCGCATGCTGACGGCCGCCGCTTCACGTTCGAGCAGGCGCTGCACCAGCATGTCTTCCGTCACGTACGCGATCACCAGCGCCAGGCCCGTGTAGCACAGGCACAGCAGGACAGTGAAGCCGGCCAGGGCGGCGAACAGCTGGCGGCGGATCGACTTAGCCATCGCAGGGCGCCGCATCGAAGGCAAGGCGGTAGCCCAGCTGCGGGATGGTCACCAGCACGCCCGCCACGCCTGCCAACTCCAGCTGCTTGCGCAGCGCGTAGATGTGCGATTTGAGCGCGTCGCTATCGGGCGGCTGGCTGCCCCACAGCTGCTGCAGCAGGGCCGAGCGCGACACGGCGTGCGGATGTTCACGGCACAGCAGCAGCAAGATTTTAAAGCCCGTCTGCGTCAGCGGCAGCGCCGCATCGCCAACCAGGGCGCGTCCTGCGCGCGTCTGCAAGGTGAAGGGCCCCACGCGCATTTCCTGGTGCACGTGCAACTGGTGGCGGCGCGCCAGCGCTTCGCAGCGCAAGGCCAGTTCGCGCAAGTCGAAGGGCTTGGTCAAATAATCGTCGGCACCATCGCGAAAGCCGCGCGCCTTGTCTTCATAGGCGTCGCGCGCCGTCAGCATCAGAATCGGCACATTGCTGGGCGCGCCCGCCTTGATGGCGCGGCACACCTGCAAGCCGTCGATGTCGGGCAGGTTCAGGTCCAGCAGCACCACGTCATAATTGTTGCGCGTGGCCAATTGCACCGCCAGCGCGCCCGTGCCCGCATGGTCCGTCTGCCAGCCCAAGCCGTCGAGGAAGTCGAGCACCTGACGCGCGATCGCCAGGTGGTCTTCCACCAGCAAAATACTCAGCGGAAGCTTGCTCATGGAACGCCGGCAAGACGCGCATACAGCCAGAAGTTGCCGGGTCTTCCACGAATTTGCCGGTAACAGCGCAAATAACCTTCCCGCTCGAAAGCGCAGCGTTCGAGCACGCGGATCGAACGTGCATTGCTCTCCAGTACGGTCGCCTGGATGCGCAGCAAGCCCAGACGCTGGAAGCCCCAGTCCACGACAGCGTTCACGATGGCCGTGGCCACGCCCTGTCCCCAGACGGCGGGCGCCAGGTCGTAGGCGATTTCCGCCGTGCGGTGCTGCGGGGAAATGGCATTCAAGCCGATGGTACCCACCAGCTGGCCGCCGTCGCGCAGCACCACGGCCAGGCGGATGGGCGAGGACGGCTGGGCCGATGCATAGTCATCGAAATGGGGCAGCAAGTCGTCGATGCTGCGCAAGTTCCAGCTCGTGTGCTCGACGACAACAGGGTCGGCCAGGTAGGCATACCAGACGGGCGCGTCGCTACGCTCCAGGTGGCGCAAGGTCACCAGGGGATGATCGGTGAGCGGCAATCGCGGCGTCCCGCAGCGGCTCACGCGGCGCCCTTGCGGCGCGCTTCCCACGTGCGCCGCAGCAAGCCGTACAGGGCCGTATCGCTGACGTGGCCGCCCACGATCCAGCGTTCGGGCAAGAAACCTTCCTGCTTGAAACCCTGGCGTTCCAGAGCGCTGGCCGAAGCCGTATTGAGCGGATCGATATCGGCTTCCAGACGGTTCAGGTCGCGCTCGATGAAGGCGTATTCCAGCAGTGCCGACAAGGCTTCCTGCATATAGCCCTTGCCCCAGTGCGGGCGCGCCAGTGCATAGCCGATTTCGGCACGCCGGTTCTGGCGGTGCTCGGAAAACAGGCTGCAGCTGCCCATGTATTCGCCCGTCGCCTTCAGCTCGACGGCAAAGCGGAAGAATTCCTCTTTCTCGAAAGCGGCGATGTCTTCGGCAATCTGGCGCGTGGCGCGGCTGGCATCGGTCCACGGCGGCTCGCTGAAATAGCGCATCACTTCGGGGTCGGCATGCATGGCGAATTGGGCCGCTTCATCGGATGGCTGCGGCTTGCGCAGGATCAGGCGTGCAGTGGTGAGGATTTTCGTGTAGGCCATACAACTCCAAACAAAGGTTGAGACGGGCAATGCCTATTATTCCATGCAACTATAACGATGTGGCAACTTTGTGGCTTTGCTTTTTAATGTAGTATGGCAATATTTTCGACCATATCATTGATGCAACTTCATGATCCGCTTATGCATGCAGTAAAAGAAGCAGCACATACCGACGCCGTCCCGGCGCAGTTCGAGGTCTTGAGCAAACACAAGCGACCCGTGATCGTCTGGGCCAGCATCGCCTTCTTTTGCATGTGCGCCATGCTGCTTGGCATGACTGTCTGGATCGTCTGGTCTTCGCATACGGTGCGCCTGCGCGAGGCCAGCACGGCGACAGAAAACATGGCGCGCGCCCTGGCGACGCAAGCGTACATGGAACTGGAAGTCGCCGATGCGATGCTGGAAGATATTGCCGAACACGTCCGTAATGAAGGAAATAATGATGCTACCGGAGAGCGGCTGCAATCGCATCTGCAGCAGTTATCGAAAAATATCGTGGAAATTGCCGGCGTCTTCATTTTCGACAGCCACGGAGCCTGGCTGGCCAGCTCGTCCGGCGCCGGACAGGACGGCAACAATGCGGACCGTGACTACTTTACTTATCACAAGACGCATGCGCAGCTGGGCAGCCGCATCAGCGCGCCCGTGCGCAGCAAATCGAGCGGGCAATGGGTCTTGCCCGTATCGCGCCGGGTGGAATTGGCGGACGGCTCGTTTGCCGGCGTGGTGCTGGTCACCCTGGGACTTGCCTCCTTCGAACGCATCTACGATAGCCTCAACCTCGGCAAGACGGGCACGGCCTTCTTTGCCCTGGACGACGGCACCTTGATCTACCGCCGGCCATTCCAGCCTGGCGTCATCGGCATGGATATTTCTTCGGGCGCACTCTTGCGCACCTACCGCGAAAAAGGACCGGTCGGCACGGCCATGATGACGGCGAAGGTGGACGAAATCGAACGGCTGTACAGCTATCGCCACCTGCAGCGCTTTCCCGTCATCGTGGCGGCGGGGCTATCGGAGGAAGATATTTTTGCCGAGTGGCAACGCGTGAGCATGCAAATCGTGCTGGCGTCACTGGTTGCGGGCGCGGCACTGATCTACCTGTTCCGCAAGCTGATGCGCCAGATTGCCATACGCGACCGTATCGAGGCGAACCTGCGCTCGGCCAGTACGCAATTGCAGCGCGCCAACGCGGATCTGGCGGCGCGGGCCTCGCGAGACGGCTTGACGGGACTGGCCAACCGCCGCTGTTTCGACGAAACCCTGGCGCATGAATTGAAGCGCGCCCAGCGCAGCGGGCACGAAGTATCGCTGATCATGCTCGACGTGGATTTCTTCAAGAAATTCAACGACCAGTATGGCCACGTGGCGGGCGATGAATGCCTGCAGGCAGTTTCCGGCGCCGTGGCGCGCAGCGTCGGCCGGACCGAAGACCTGGCGGCGCGCTACGGCGGCGAAGAATTCGCCGTGATCATGCCCGGCACGGGCGCCGCGGGGGCGCTGAAAGTCGCGCAAGCCATCCGGGCCGCCGTGGAAGCGCTGCAGATTCCCCACGCGGCCAGCGCGAACGGCGTCGTGACCGTCAGCCTGGGCGCGGCCACAGTCCAGTCCGGCCAGGAGCATGGCACGGATAGCAGCAAGCTGATACGCCAGGCCGATGCCTTGCTGTACCAGTCGAAAAACACGGGCCGCAACCGCGTCAGCGGCGGCGTGCCAGCAGCATGAGGCCGCCCATGTTCAGGAAAAGAATCCACCTCACCATGCCGCTCGCCATCGGCGCCCTGGCCATCTGGCTGGGCTTGAGCATGGCAGGCCGCTGGCTGGAAGCGGCCGGCTACGCCTTGCCGGGCACAGCCGTCACCGGGCGTATCGGCCTGTCGTGGGCGCTGGCCGCCGTGTTCGCACTGGCGCTGCTGCTGGCGTCAAGCGGGCGCCGCGAAGCGGGCCTGGGTGCGCCGCAGCCATGGAAAACGCTGTGGCTGGTCTTGCCACCGCTGCTGTATGCCTTGCTGATGTTGCTGCTGGCCTGGGCCGGCGGCTGGCCGCAGCCGCGCGTGCTGCTGATCGTGGCGTGCAATGCGGCGCTGGTGGCCATCTCGGAAGAGCTGATGTTCCGCGCCATCTTGCTGCAAGGCATGCTGGACCGCTACGCCGTCTGGCCCGCCGTCCTGATGTCATCGGCGCTGTTCGGCCTGGCCCACTTGGCCAACGGCCTGGCCACGGGCGACGTCAGCGGCGCCCTATGGCAAGCCGTCGCCGCCACCCTGCAGGGCGTCGGCTATGCGGCCATCCGCTTGCGCACCCGCTCGGTATGGCCCATGGTCCTCGTGCATGGACTGTGGGACTACGCGCTGGTGACGGCCACCTTGCCAAACCCGGCCGAAGATGGCGCGTCCATCCTGCCGACTATCGCCCTGCTGGCCGTGCTGCCCCTGTGCCTGTATGGCGTGTACCTGCTGCGCCCCAGCCAGAGGGCGGCCATATCTCAACTGCAACGATAAGGAAGGTGCATGGCATTTTTTTCACGTGAGTACGAAGTGTTCCTGCTGCTGGCCGCGCCTGATGCAGCGCCGCTGTGGCAGGCGGCGCAATGGGCGCCGTTTGCCGCCAGCCTCGATGGTCTCATGGCGCAGGCGCGGGGCAAGGCCGGCGTGCGCAGCCATCAATACAATCCCAAGGGCAAGCCGATTCCCTTTGGCCGCCTGGGCTGGGACGCCAAATCGCACGCCAAGTGGACGCACACACCGCAGACGACCGAGGCCCGCTTCATGAGCCTGGAAGCATGGGCGCCCACCTGGACCGTCTGCGAAAAAGACGACCAGGCGCCCGATGTGTTCCTCGCGCTGGCCAATGAATCGCTGCTGGGGCGGGCCGGCAAGCCCCTGCAATTCGGCCAGCGCCTGGTGTGCGCCATCGCCACGGATATGGGGACGGA
The DNA here is from genome assembly GCF_003096775.1 of Janthinobacterium sp. 78. Lineage (NCBI taxonomy): Bacteria > Pseudomonadati > Pseudomonadota > Betaproteobacteria > Burkholderiales > Oxalobacteraceae > Janthinobacterium > Janthinobacterium sp. 78. The sequence goes on from NZ_QENT01000001.1 coordinate 4,303,371, forward strand.
GGCGGCCGCCACCTTGCGGCAAGCCCTGGCGCAACTGGCCGCGCAGCAAGATGCCGTCGTCTTCGCCCACACGCGGCGCCAGTGGGGCCGCGCCGCGTACGGAGGCTTCACGGGCGCCATTCAGGATATGCTGATCGGCGGCCTGTTCCAGCCCGACGACCCGCATGCGCGGCCGCTCGATGCGGCCACGTTCCGTGAAACCTGGAGCCGCATCGCCCCGCATTGACAGCGAGGTAGCGTGCTGGCGCCAGCAGCTTAAGGTTTTTTGGTGATTTTTTGGGATACCGGATAGCCACTCATCGTGCCAACAGCGCCATAACCGGCCACCGTGGTTCCGGTCATGCACACGGCACCCATCATGCCGCCCGGAGCGCAGTCGGCATACGCCAGCTTGTTGAGCTGGGCTGGCGTCAGAGGCGCCAAGGGATTGTCGGTGTTGACGAAGATCATGGCATAGGCATTGCCCGGGTTCTGCGCCGCTTTGGGGAAGCCTGCATACACACCACCGATGTCCACGCCAGCCTGGGGTGACCACCCATCGCCACCGGACATGCTGGAGAACGTGCTGGTATTGCTGTTCAAAAAGGTGGTGACCAGGACCCCGCCCAGCGCAGCGTCCGATACCGCAGACAGCTGATTGTTCAGCGGCAACCAGACCATGTTGTCCGCCGGGTAGGCCAGTTGACTGCCGGTCATCGATTCGCTCAGGATGCCATGCAGATTGAGCACCGTTCGGGTGGTCGAATTGAAAGTGAATGAGCCGATGAAGATCGAATCACGCGGCTGCGTATCGGGTTCGTAGAACGTTTCAACAACGTTGTAGTTGGTCAGCACGTCGCTCGCGGCAGACGGCGCGCCCTGACCGATACGGTTGCTCGCCATCACCTGGAAGGCGTAACCGCTGCAGGTGCTCGGACAAGTGACGCTCACCGGCGATGTGCTTGCTGTCGCGGTGATGCCTGCCGGAATGGAGGTCACGGTATAGCCGGTGATCGGGCTGCCGCCACTGTCCGTTGCGCCAATGCTGACAGTGATTTCATTGATGGCGTTGGCCACGGTCGCCGTCACTCCGGCAGGCGCACCCGGCACAGTGATACCGGACGGCACTGAAACAGGCAGACTCTGCATCGCCTGCGGCGCCGCGTGATAGTTGGCATCGCCGGCCTGATCGGCCGTGATGGTGCAAGTGCCTGCCGCCAGGCTGGTCACCAGGCCCGACTTCTCGTTGACTGCACACACGGAAGGCGTGGCGCTGTTGAAACTGACCGCCAAGCCCGAGTTGGCCACGGCGGAGACCGTGGCGGTACCGAGCCAGCTCAGTTCCGGCGCGGCCGCAAAGCGGATGGTCTGACTGGGATTGACGACGACGGGGATGGTTTGAATCGCTTGCGGCGCCTGGGCAAAGGTGGTGTTGCCAGATTGATTGGCGGCAATGCTGCAGACGCCGGTGGCGAGCGCGCTCACGACACCGGTGCTGCCATCCACGGAACAGACGGTGGGCGTGGTGCTGCTGTAGCGTATCGGCAGATCGGAACTGGCCTTTGCCACGACGGTTGCGCTGCCCGGCAATTGCAGCGTGATGGCCGCGCCAACAAATTGAAGCGTCTGTGGCCGCGCTTCGATGGCCGGGCCATCACCACCGCCGCCACAGCCGGCCAACAGCGATCCGCTGAAGGCGCTCAGGACGATGACACGATGTATTTTTTGCCAATGGATCCAAGTGATTTTCATGATTTTTTATGTCCTATTTTAAAAGTGCAGGTTCAGTGCGATATTCATCGAGCGGCCTATGCCGGGAATGGGTACTCCCCATGGGATGCCATTGCTTGTCATCGACGCGCCCTGGCCGACATACGCGCCGCCCAGCGGCATCGCGTAGAAACGGTCGAGCGCGTTTTCGATGCCGATATCGAGTCGCGCATGCTGCCATTCGTAGCTGCTACGCAGATTGAGCAAGCCATACGCGCCCGTGCGCATTTCGTTGCGCACCTGCGACACGTTCTTTTTGGCGGCAACCCATTGAAACTCGGCGGTATTGCTCCACGCCCCCAGACTTTGCACTAGTGCCAACTTCACGTTGAGCGGCATGATGTTGTACAGATCGTCGCCCGTGGTCCGGTTCTCGCCCCGCACGTAATTGAGCAAGCCCGTCCCTGTGACGCTACCGAAAGCGGCAGTCTTTCCCAGTCGCAGATGGGCAGACAAATCGATGCCGTACAGCCGGGCAGATTGATTGGCATACTGGAGCAGCACAAAACCCGTCGTGGCGGCCACGTTGGCGGCACTGCACTGATTGAAGTCGCAGCGTCGCGCATCGATGTAGTCTTGTACGTAGGTGGCGTAGCCGGTCGCCGTCAAGCCCCATTGCTGCGCGTCGGCCCCCTGCCAGTTGCCGGTGACGCTGACGCTGTGGGCCACTTCCGGTCGCAGGTCGACATTGCCGACATAGCCATTGCCATCGCCGACGAAATTATTCATCAATGCCGCCATCGGCTGTGTCGACCAGGGGTAGCGCTGGTAAAGGCTGGGCGAACGGGATTTGCGCGCATAGCCCGCCTCGTAGTGTTGCGTCGCGTCCGGCGTGTAACGGGCGATGGCGCTCAGGTCCCAGTTGTGCTCGGTACGCTTGCGATCGAGCGCATTAAACGCGGCCGCTTCGTTGCCCCACAGACCGGCCAAACCGTTGTCGTAGCCCTGCACCGGGGCCGCATTCGTCCTGACAGTGGTGCTGCGCACGCCGATTTGACTGAGCCATTGTGTATTCCAGGACGCTTCCCATTCGCTGTAGACATCTATTTTGTTGCGCTGACCGTAGTCGACGTTCCAGTAGGCATTGGGGCCCATCGTGCCGCCGACCGCCGGCCACCAGTCGTACAGCGTGTACTGCTGATACTCTGCACCGAGTCGAACAATGTCGCGCCCGGACGACAGGATGCTGCCCTGGATCGTGGCCCCTCGGGTTTTCCCCTTGGAGTCCATCGGCATCCCATAACCATAGGCGTAGCGGTCCGGCCCCATGTCCATGTTGTGCCGGGTGTCTTGATCGTAGAGACGCGCCTCCAGTTCCCCCCACTGATAGCGCCCCGTGTAGCGCAGGTTCAGCAGCGTGTTCTGGTTGCCTGTCATGTCCATGCGCTGGTTCGGAAACCCCTCGAAGCCGACCGTCTGCCGGCTCACGCTCAGCTGAAGCAGATGCTCTTCGTGACGCAGTGCCAGTGCCAGCTCCTGATTCTTTGATCCGGAATACGCACTGGAGCCGACAACATTGCCTGGAATTAAGGGACCGTTTTCACGGCCTCGGGTGACGGCCTTGAAGTCCCTTGCAGCCTTGTAATTATCTGCTTGCGAGCGGGAGCCGCTATACGACAGGTTGACATCATGTCCCACCCAGGTGGCGCCGATGTTGTATCCCTTGGCATTGGCATTGCTGCGAAAAAAAGTACCCGCCTGCCCCTTGGCAAAGGCGGGCTGTCCGGCCTCGGCAAACTCGGGCGGCGCGGACTTGACCTGGATCGTGCCGCCGATGCTGTCGCCGCCGACGCTGACCGGCGTGATGCCGGCATACACGGTGATGCTGCCAACCTTGCTCGGATCGATGTAGGAAAGCGCCGAATTCATGTGATTCGGGCAAGCCGCCATGAGATCCATGCCATCGACTTGCACGCGTATCCGGTCGTCCGCCAGGCCGTGAATGGCCGGCAGACTCGAGATGGCACCCGCGCCGTAAAGGCTTACGCCGGGAATGTTTTGCAACAGGCGCGCGCTGTCGCTGGTGGCGGCGCGCAGTTGTTGCAAGTCCTGGCTCGCGGCACTCGGCTTTGTCGCGCCCAGAGGGTCGATTCTCGGCGCGGTGAGGACGATCACATTCAGGATTTTTTCCTCCTGGGCGATGGCCGCCAGCGGCAGTGCTGCAAGCAGCGCCGCGATGGTGTTCAATGAAGATTTGATCATGGTCGCTTCGCTTAAATGTCCATGTTGGAAGGGTCCGAGAACCGGGGATTGCTCAGAAACTCGGTATCGGTCAGGGTCTTGAGGAAGGCGATGATGTCGTCCTGTTCGGCGCGACTGAGCGTGATCTTGTTCAGACGAACGTCCTTGTTGGGGTGCTTTCTGCCGTCCCCCTGGTGCGGACCGTCTGCAATATCGCGTCCGCCTGCGGCATAAACAGCCAGGACTTGCTCCAGGGTAGCAATCGAACCATCGTGCATATAGGGCGCCGTGACTTCGATGTTTCTCAGGCTGGCCGCCCGAAACATGCCCATGTCTTCGGGTTTGCCGGATAGTTCGGCAATGCCGCCATTGCCCGCAGGATAAGCACCATTGCCACCCACGTTGTACAGTCCCGTATTGTGGAACTGCCTCTTCACGTGTGTGGTGTCCGCTGAAATGACCTGGTCATTGAAGTTGAAACTGCCATGACATTGCGAGCATTGCGCCTGGTTGGAAAAAAACAGCACACGGCCGCGTTCTTCCTGTTCCGAGAGCGCTGCTTTTTTCAGCAGATATTGATCATATTTACTGTTTGCAGAAATCATTGCCCGCTGAAAAACAGCGATCGCCTTGACGATATGCTCGAGTCGAATCGGCTCGCCTGGAAAAGCCGCCTGGAAGCGCTGGACGTCGTTGTCATCGTCGTTGAAGCGCTGCAAAATGCGCACCAGCGTGGCATCGTTCACCCCCATTTCCAAGGGATCTTCTCCCAGCAAAGGGACCATCATCTGGTGTTCCATGCTGACCAATGAATAATTGGCCCAGGTAAAGAATGGGTGGTAGGCCGAGTTGGCCAGGGTCTGTGCGCTGCGCAGCGTCGGCATCCCGCTTGCGCCTATCGAGACGGCTTTGCCATCCGTAAAGGCCAGGCGCTGGAAATGGCATGAGGCACACGCCATCGTGCCCTTGCCCGACAGTTTTTTGTCATAAAACAGATGACGACCGAGCTGGAATTTTTCTTCCGACATCAGATTGTCCGCAGGCACGCGTGGGACGGGAAAATGTGCCGGCAAGTTCCATTGCCAAGTTGCAAGGTGCGGCGCGCGCGATTGCGCCCAGTAAAAAACCAGGCCCGGCAGCACGATTGCCGCCACGGCAAACAACACGTATTTTTTGAGTGTGGATGTCATTTCAAGTAGCCATGCATGGCGATGTCAAGTCATCACCGCCATACCCGACAGACGTACAGCGGTCGGGTACGGCGGTGACAAGCCTCACCCGTCACAAGGATGAGGGCCAAGTCACTGTTTACTTCACGATAAATAGTGTCTGAGAAGCACCGTCATTGATGGGCAAGCCGGTCGTTTCCGCAAGCTGGAACTTGTTGAAGAAACCGGCAACGACCTTGTTGCCGCTCAATTGGCCGGGAGTGAGCGTGGCGGGCAGCGCCGGCGTGGCAGCCTGCTTGCCGGACATCCAGGTTTTTGACGTACTCAGGTCGAGTCCGGCGAACAAGGCGCTCAAATCCAGCGCGATTTTTTGGTTTGCCGGATTGAAGCTGGCAAATTTGAAATGCGGACGATTCGGGCTGGAGCAGTTGGTGATGCGACCTTGAATCGGATCACCGACACAGCCGGTAGACCCCAGATGGACAAGGGTGTTAACCGATCCCGCATTGGCCGTAAATTCAATTTTGGTGAATTTACGGCCACTTTGCCATGACCAGCCCATCGCCGCATTTTGCAGCGGAAGTGGCGTCGCCTTGATGCTGCCATTGTCAAAAGCTTGCGCCGCGTAGCTATGGTTCAGCGGCGCCACGGTGCTGCTGCCATCGGCCGACAGTACCGGCACGCCGAGCGTGAATGCGATACCGACATAAGTGCCAGGAGCCACATTGCCGGTCAGTGCGGTGTAGGTGGCCGTCGAGCCGGCACTGCACCCCCCGCTAGCATCTTCAAAGTCAAGCAGGGCGACATTGCGGCCTTGATTGCTGTTTTCAGTCAGCACCAGCGGGGCATAGTTACCGGCGGCATCAATCAGCGCGACGCCGGAAACATAGAAACGCAAATCCTTGATTTTTCCCACCGTGCCCGCGCCAGCATTGGCCGAGCCCAATGACAGGTCGGTGGTGCAAGCGCTGGTACCGACTGCGGTGGCGCCATTGACCACATCAAAGTTGATCTTGACTGCCTGGGTGGCGTTGGCCGCGATCAATTTGTTGCCTGCAATTGCCGCCTTCAAGGTGCTGACGCCGGCCACACTCGCAGCGCTGACCGCGCCATGGTCAAACAAGGCTCCCGGTGTGGCTGCATTGGCGACGGCTTGCGTCAGCAAGACCGACTCGGCCTGTTGTACCAGGACAGCTTGTGTCGCCTTGTCGGTGGACGCGGTGGTCGAACCGACTAATTGCTTGCCATCTTTCAACACCGTGGCCAAGGTCCTGGCCGCTTCGTGCGTGCGGACATAGTCGTTCTTCTGGTCAGCGGCGGTGCCCTTTTTCAGCACATAGTTTTCCAGCGCACTCACCCCCACGGTGGTGATGCCCAGCGACGCCACGACTGACGCATCGGCCTGTGCAAGCGAATTACCGGCACGTACCTTTTCTTGCACCAGCGTTGTCATGGGGCTCACGAACGACGCACCAGCAGGTGCACTGAGCGTAAATGGTTTGCCTACAGCGACACTGGTATCCTGGTCGACGGACGTTGCGGGTACTTCCGCCACGATCGGATATTTGCTCTCGTCACCGGCCGTAATACCGGTCAGCGTATAGGCGCCGTTGGCATCGGTCGTGGCCGAAGGCTCGCCCACATCCCCTATTCCGTTGTTGTTCAGGTCCAGATAGACCTTGACGCCGCTCAAATAGCCATCGGCAACCACGCCCGACAAGGATGTGGTAGCCACCGGGGCAACCGGCGTGGTGGCATCGCTGCCGCCCCCACAAGCGGTCAGAACTGCGGCGGCGACCAGGCTGCCGGCGGTGATGCTGGTTTGGAATGATGTTTTCATTTATAGATATTAAATAGACAATTAAAAAGGCGGATTGAGGCCGCAGATCGGATCTGAAAATCCTGAACCTGTTTCACATGCCGTTTTTCGACATGACGTCAAAAAACACGGATGCCAGCATGGCAAGCGCAAGGAAATTGACAATGATCGTGATTGTTAACCCGATCGGCATGGCCGATGGCTGCAGATGCGACTAGGCATGCCGGCGCGCCCGAACCATACGGGAACGCTGGCCATCAAAGGTCATCAGCAGGTTGCGGGAGGGTCGCGCGGATGGGCCGCGGACCAGGAGAACAAGGGGGAGGGAGAATGGTAAAACAGTGCCGGAAACTGCTCATGCCCGCCGTCCAGCGCAAACGATGGCATCAGTGGCAAGGGCAAGGCGAAGGTATCTGCATGCGTCATGCAAAACGGACAGTGCTCCAGATGGTGCAGCGGCGATTTTTCCGTCGCGTCCGGTGCTGCCTGATCGACGGCAACCCATGTCGTTCCCGTGGCCGAGCAGATTTCCATCATGTTCGATGGCCCGGCGGACAAGGCGTGGGAAATCGAAGGTGCGAGCGCATTGAGCAGGATCGCCAGACAAGCGATCCAGATCTGCAGCCGTTTTCTTCTTAAAAATTTCCCCATGGATGGAATTATAACAAGCAGATCCTGGAAATATTATTTTTTTTAGCACGGAAAATCAAGATTTTTCCATGCCGGCGCGCGTACGCCCAGGCAACGCGACTGGCGCCGCGCCCGGGAAGATGGTCGCTTCAACTTGAAAACTTAAAACGTCCCCGGCAACAAAATCTTCTTGTCCACCTGCTGCAAGTCGCGCAAGCCGCAAAAGGCCATCGTCAAGTCGAGTTCATTGCGGATGATGTCCAGGCACTTGGTCACGCCCGGTCCGCCCATGGCGCCAAGGCCGTATAAAAACGGGCGGCCGATGTACACGCCTTTCGCGCCCAGCGCCACGGCCTTGATCACATCCTGGCCCGAGCGGATGCCGCCATCCATGTGCACTTCGATCTGGCTGCCGACGGCGTCGACGATGGCGGGCAAGGCTTCGATCGACGATTGCGCGCCGTCGAGCTGGCGCCCGCCGTGGTTCGAGACGATCAGCGCGTCGGCGCCGCTGTTGACGGCCAGGCGCGCGTCCTCCGGGTCCATGATGCCCTTGATGATGAGTTTGCCGCCCCAACGCTGCTTGATCCATTCCACGTCCGCCCACGACAGGCTCAGGTCGAATTGCTGCTGCGTCCAGGCCGACAGCGACGACATGTCGGACACGGACGTGGCGTGGCCGACGATGTTGCCGAAGCCGCGCCGCTTTGTGCCCAGCATGCCCGCCACCCAGCGCGGCTTGGTGGCCATGTTGATGATATTGGCGATGGTCAGTTTCGGCGGCGCGGACAGGCCGTTGCGCAAGTCCTTGTGGCGCTGGCCCAGCACCTGCAAGTCCAGCGTCAATACCAGCGCGCCGCACTTGGCCGCCTTGGCGCGGTCGATCAGGCGGTTGATGAATTCGCGGTCTTTCATCACGTACAGCTGGAACCAGAACGGTTTTGTCGTGTTCGCCGCCACGTCTTCGATCGAGCAAATGCTCATGGTCGACAAGGTGAACGGCACGCCGAATTTTTCAGCGGCCTGGGCGGCGAGAATTTCGCCATCCGCATGCTGCATGCCCGTCAAGCCCGTGGGCGACAGGGCCACCGGCATCGAGACGTGCTGTCCGACCATGGTCGAGGCCAGGCTGCGGTTTTCCAGGTTGACGGCCACGCGCTGGCGGAACTTGATCTTGGCGAAATCGCTGTTGTTGGCGCGGTACGTCGATTCCGTCCAGGAACCGGAATCGGCGTAGTCGTAAAACATGCGCGGCACCCGTTTCTGGGCCAGCACGCGCAAGTCTTCGATGCAGGTGATGATACTCATGCGTTTCCTCGGTCGATGGCAAGTCGAACCATGATCGTGCATTTGCCCGCAATTGTCTATCCGGCAGGCAAGACTGGCGGACAGAACGTGGCTTACCAGTCGCGCGCGCCGAGGATCTGCTCGCCCAGCGCAGTCAAACGCGCCTGCGGATAGCGCAGCTTTTCCTTTTCCTCGGGGTCGCCGGGGAATGCGTAGCCCTGCGGCGCGCTGCGCTCGCGCCAGCTTTGCACCCTCCAGTCGCGCAAGGCTTGATTATCTTCCTGCGCGGGCGTGAAGGAAATGTATTGCGCCAGGCGTACCTGGTCCGTGGACGTGTTCGGGCGGATGCCGTGCGCCAGCAGGCTGTTGAAGATCAACAACTCGCCTTTTTTCATGGCGATGAATTCCATCGGATACGGCACCGTCGCCAGGTCCGGCTGCCACGGGTTGCGGTCAAGCGGCACGCTCTTGCGCCACGCCAGCAAGTTGTTGAACAGCTCCGGATAGCACTGGAAACCGCCGCTCTCGGGCGAGGTGTCGGACAGGGCCAGCACGCCCTGCACGTTGACGGGCAGCGGGTCGAGCGTGGTATCCGCATCCCAGTGGATGAAGCCGCCAAACTTGCGCTTGCCATGGTTCGGCGTGTTCAGGTTGGCGCGGTCGATGGTCACCCACAAATCCTGACGGTCCCAGATGTCGACGAAGGCGTCATATACCCGTTGGGTCTGGCGGTTATCCCACAGGGTCTGGTGGTGATAGGCCTCGACCATGCCGGAACCGTTGAGTTCCTTCATCGCGTGGTCGCGCAGCTGGTCCCGGTTCCAGGTGGCAGGATCGTGCTGGTTCAGTCCCTGGAACTCCCACAGGAAATCCGTCGTGCGCCGCACCTGTTCGGGCGACACGGCATCCTTGACGATGACGTAACCATAGGTTTGCCAGTGCAAAAAGTCGCTGTCGGACAGCACGCGCAGGGGCAGCTGTTTCTCGATGTCGCGCAACTGCGTTTGTTCCGTGTAGGCCACGGACGGGTTGCCGGGACGGTCTTCGCCGTATTGATATTTGTCTTGCATCGCTGTCTCCTGTGTTGGTGTGAGACAGATTGTGCGATGGCACGGCGCCGTAAAATGCGCGCCGTGTGGCCAATACTGATACTATCCTGACCATTCATCCGCTTCAAACGTCACAATGACGCCTTTATTCGAACAAGTCACGATACCGACGGGCCACTCCTGGGGCTTGCTGTGGCGCGAACTCGACACCATTCCCTTCATCTGGCATTACCACCCGCAGTTCGAACTGACCCTGACCGTCAATGCGCGGGGACAACGCTACATCGGCGACCACCTGGGCGACTTCGAGCCGGGCGACCTGGTGCTGCTGGGGCCGAATTTGCCGCACACCTGGTCGGCCAGCGAGCGCATCGACGGCGCGCAGCCGATGCTGGCCGTCGTCGTGTGGTTTTCATTGGAATGGGTGGAGCAGCTGGCGGCCTGTTTTCCCGAGTTGCACAGCTTGCGGCAACTGGCGTCCCGCGCCGGCCCTGCCCTGCATTTTTCAACGGACACGAGCGCGCGCAGCGCAGATAAACTGCTGCAACTGAATGCCCTGCCCGTGCCGCAGCGCTTGCCGCTGCTGCTCGACGTGCTGCTGGACCTGGCGGGAGATACGGGGGCGCGGCCGCTGGCCTCGATGGCGCAGGCGCCGCTGCCCGATGGGCAGCACAAGCGCATGGCCGGCGTGTTCGATTTCATGCACGCGCATTTCCGGGAAGAAATCGCACTGGAAAGCCTGGCGCAGCGGGCGGCCCTGTCGCTGGGCGCCTTCCACCGCTGCTTCAAGCGCCACGCGCATTGCACGCCGGGCGAGTACCTGGCGCGGCTGCGCATCGGCCGCGCCTGCCAACAGCTAATCGAAAGCAATCTGGCCATCGCCGTCATCGCGCAAGAGGCGGGCTACCGCAACCTCGCGCATTTCAATCGCCAGTTCCGCGCCGCCAGGCACGTCACGCCGCGCGCGTTTCGCCGGCAATACCGGCACGCCACCAGAATGGCGACATAAAGCGTCCGGACAACGAAAAAGGGGATCAGATTTTACAATCTGACCCCCAATATTCTGGTGCGGCTGGCAGGAATTGAACCCACGACCCCTTGGTTCGTAGCCAAGTACTCTATCCAGCTGAGCTACAGCCGCCTAAGACAAGATTATAGCAGGGCTTTGCAGAATGGCAAAGGGCGCAGTGCGGATATTTCACAATTGCCCAGGCCGCCAACATGGCCGCTGCCCGCCCGCTGTCATGACGAAAAAAAACCCGGAAAGCGAACTTTCCGGGTTTTTTTCACTACTGCTGATACTGGTGCGGCTGGCAGGAATTGAACCCACGACCCCTTGGTTCGTAGCCAAGTACTCTATCCAGCTGAGCTACAGCCGCAAACTCTGACACACTTCGCAGGACGGCGCGAAGCTTGAAACTTTCATCAAAACGCAGCGAACTGCGTTTTTGTAATACTGGTGCGGCTGGCAGGAATTGAACCCACGACCCCTTGGTTCGTAGCCAAGTACTCTATCCAGCTGAGCTACAGCCGCAAAACTTCGACAACATTCCATTAACAACATGGAGGTGAAACTTGTTACAACAAAACCAGGCAAAGTCTGATTTTCAGTATTCTGGTGCGGCTGGCAGGAATTGAACCCACGACCCCTTGGTTCGTAGCCAAGTACTCTATCCAGCTGAGCTACAGCCGCGCAGGCAAACATTATAGCGTATTCATTTCGCTTTGAAAAGTTCGATTTTTCAATCGCTTAGCTGATTTTTGCAGAATACCGCCTCGCACCATCAGCCACCTTTTCACCGCAGAAAAGCGCACGCCTTTCATCGATGGACACAGCTGCTTTCACAGTGGCATCCAGCGCATCGAGAAGTTGCTGTCTCGAAAGAAGCGGGATTATAGGGACTGCCTTCCCGTCTGTCCAGTGCTATCTGCAGGCGGCACGCAAGCGTGCGGTGGCGGCGCGCCGCTTGGAGCTACAATACCAGTCAGACAGGGGCGCTCGTGTCTCCGCTCATGCATGACGGCAGGCTATTCCATCATGACCCACTCACTGAGCTTGGCGACGGCGGCCCAGCGGGGCACCAGCCCGTGCGGCAGACTCACCGTTGCAGGATTTCCGATGGCTAAGCATGACCACAAGCAAGATCTGCTCCCCTCATCAGCGCCGCTGAGCCTGTCAGACGAGCGCCTGGCCAACTTGCTGGAGAGTATTACCGACGGCTTCTGCCTGCTCGACCACGACTGGACCATCCGCTACATCAATACGCGCGGCGCCGACATGCTCGCGCCGCAGCGTCCGCCCGGCAGCCAGCTGGCGGGCAGCAGCCTGTGGCAAGCCTGCCCCCACTTGCAGGGCACGGAACTGGAAGTGCAGTACCGGCGCAGCATGGCGCAGCAGCACAGCTGCAGTTTCGAGCTGCTGTATCCCCCGCTGGGACGCTGGCTGGAAGTGCGCATCTTCCCGTCCAGCGAAGGCTTGACCACATATATCCAGGACATCAGCCAGCGCAAGGCGGCCGAGGAAAGCTTGCGCCACAGCGAAGAAGACTTGCGCGCGCTGGCCAACTCCATCCCGCAACTGGCCTGGATCGCCAGCTTCGACGGCACCATCGCCTGGTACAACCAGCGCTGGCACGACTACACGGGCACCCGCGCCGAACAGATGGCGGGCGAGGGCTGGAGCATCGCCTATGACGCGCGCTACCTGCCGCCCATGCTGCAAGGCTGGAAAGCTGCCTTGCGCGATGGCACGCCGTTCGAAATGGAGTTCCCCATCCGCGGCGCCGACGGCCAGTACCGCTGGTTCCTGACGCGCGCCAATCCCGTGCGCGACCGGGGCGGCCAGCTACTGCGCTGGTTTGGCACGAGCACCGACGTCGACCAGGTCAAGCGCGCGCAGGAAGCCTTGCGCGACGAGACGCGCGTACTGGAATTGCTCAACAACACGGGCGCGGCCCTGGCCGGCACGCTCGACTTGCCTGCCCTGCTGCAGGAAACCGTCGATGCGGCCACGCGCATCAGCGGCGCACGCTTCGGCGCCTTGTATTATGACGATGCGGGCGATGTCCACGACCACCCCGGCGCCCTGCCGGCGGCGCGCGCCGTCAACGGCATCAGCCTGCGCCAGGCCGACACCATCGCTGCGGAACTGCGCCAGGGACCGGCCATGCGCCAGAACGACTTGCTGGCCGCGCCCGACGCCAGCGCCGATGACGCGCCGCCGTTGCGCAGTTGCCTGAGCCTGCCCGTCAGCTCGCGCTCGGGCCTGTTGCTGGGGCGCTTGCTGCTCGGTCATCCGCAGGCGGGCATGTTCAGCGCGCGCAGCGAACGCATCGTCTCGGCCATCGCGGCACAGGCCGCCGTCGCGCTCGACAATACGCGCCTGTACGCGGCCGCCACGCGCGCCGCCGACGAGCGCAAGGTGCTGCTCGACAGCGAACGCGAGGCGCGCGCCGAGGCCGAGCGCACGAATCGACTGAAAGATGATTTTCTCGCCACCCTGTCGCATGAACTGCGCACGCCGCTGTCGGCCATCCTGGGCTGGGCCCAGGTACTGCGGCGCGGCACGCGCGACCAGGCCGACCTGCACCGCGGCTTGCAAAGCATCGAACGCAATGCGCGCGCGCAGGCGCAACTGATCGAAGACTTACTCGACATGAACCGCATCACCTCCGACAAGGTGCTGCTCGACCTGCAGCCTCTTGCGCCCGCCAGCGTCATCGCCTCGGCCATCGAAACCCTGCGCCCGGCGGCCGACGCCAAGCACATCACCATCCACAGCAGCATCGCCAGCGATGCGGGCACGTTCATGGGCGACCCCGGCCGTATCCAGCAAGTGATCTGGAACCTGCTGTCGAATGCCCTGAAGTTCACGCCGCAAGGGGGACGGGTCGATATCGGCGTGCGCCGCGAGGCGAGCCGCCTGGCGCTCACGGTGGCCGACAACGGCGTGGGTATCAAGAAAGACTTCCTGCCCCACGTATTCGACCGCTTCCGCCAGGCCGACGCCTCCACCACGCGTCGGCATGGCGGCCTGGGGCTGGGACTGGCGATCGTCAAGCACCTGGTGGAACAGCATGGCGGCACGGTCACGGCCAGCAGCGCCGGCGACATGCAGGGCGCCAGCTTTACCGTGCGCCTGCCACTGGGCGTGCCCACCGCTGCCGCGCGCCAGGCAGGCGATGCCCCGTCCGCCAGCCCTGACTTGCGCGGCGTCAGGGTGCTGCTGGTCGATGACGAAGCCGATGCGCGCGAACTGACGGAACGCATCCTGCGCGACAATCACGCCGAAGTGCACAGCGCCGCCAGCGTGGCGCAAGCGCTGCAACTGCTGGAGCAGGTGCGCCCGCATGTCCTGGTCAGCGACATCGGCATGCCCGATGCCGACGGTTTCGACTTGCTGGCGCAAATCCGCGCGCGCGCTTCCCCTGACGCCGCCCGCCTGCCCGCGCTGGCGCTGACGGCATTCGCGCAACCGCAGGATCGCCAGCGGGCACTGGCCAGCGGCTTCCAGGCCTGGGTCTCGAAACCGCTGGACCCGGTCGAACTGCTGGCGGCCGTGGCGCAACTGGCCGCGGCGCACGTCACGGCCCACCCTTGAAAAGATGATGCAAAGAAATACATACTGCAGAACAAAATGACTATTTCCATGGGTTGGCCTTCCTACTTCCAGACGCGGCACTGTCCTACAAGCAACTAAGCTGAAGTTTGCTACACTGAAATGCAGAAGCACCCCCTGCACGGCAGGCAGGAGACCGGCAGCCTTGGCTGCCATCAGTGGTAGAAGCGAGTTCAAGCGCTGTTGTGCGCCGTATCTTGTTGCAAGGCGCTACTATCTTTCCCACCGCCGTCAGCCGATCATCAGCGGTAGAAGCCAGCGTTGCATAGACCGTATTAACCGAGACCCTACATGCCCAGCCAAGATGAGATTTTGAAAGCCAAAATTTTGGTCGTCGACGATTCGCCCGACAATGTCGACCTGATGCTGGAAATCCTGCGCGATGCCGGCTATACCAATGTCACGGCCACCATGCGTCCAGCCCAGGTCTGCCCCCTGCACCGGGAGCATTGCTACGACCTGATCTTGCTGGATCTGCAAATGCCGGAACTGAATGGTTTCCAGGTCATGAAAGGCTTGAAGGAAATCGAGCATGGCGGCTACCTGCCCGTGCTGGCCCTGACGGCACAACCGAGTTTCAAGATCGCCGCCCTGGAAGCGGGGGCGCGCGACTTCATCAGCAAACCGTTCGACCTGATGGAAGTGCACAAGCGCATCCACAACATGCTGGAAGTGCGCCTGCTGTACAAGGAACTGGCGCAATACAGCAAGCAGCAGCAGGAACTGGCGCTGCACGACCCGCTGACGGGCTTGCCGAACCGGCGCCTGCTGGAAGACCGCATCGAACACACCTTGCAGCAATCGGCCCGCAGCCGCGGCAAGTCGGCCATCCTGTATCTGGACCTGGACGGTTTCAAGACCATCAACGACAGTTACGGCCACGGCTATGGCGACGAGATCCTGAAAATGGTGGCAGCCCGCCTGGTGGGCGCGTCGCGCAAGGAAGACACGGTAGCGCGCATCGGCGGCGACGAATTCGTCATCGTGCTGGGCAACCTGGCCGGCAAAGGTGATGCGCGTGAACCGGCCGCCAAGCTGATCGAAGTCATTTCCGAGCCGTATTTCATCAACGACCTGACCTTGCGCCTGTCGACCAGCATCGGCATCGCCATCTACCCGGACGACGCCAGCACCGTCGAATCCCTGCTGGGCGCGGCCGACACGGCCCTGTATGAAGCCAAGCGCGCCGGCAAGAACCGCTTTTGCTGCTCGCCCCACGAAGTGATCGCGTCGCAGGTCAACATGCAGAAAAGCAGCGTCGCCTCGATCGCCTGAACGTGCTTTTCGCGCGGCGCATGAAAAAACCGGCTGGCCTCACGGCCAGCCGGTTTTTTATGGCCGAAGGCGTTATTTCTTGCCAGCCGCCACTTCTTGCTGGCCCGCACGCTGGTGATCCGTTTGCGCATTCACGGTGTCCGGCGCCACTTCGATGCGCGTGATGCCGGCATCGACGGAGATCGGGTCGCTGGCGGGGAACGTCATTTCGACGGCATCGTCGAGCAACTCTTCCTTGGCCCGCTCTTCGCCGCTCATGCCCTCTTCATCGGCCAGGATAGCCAGCGCGCTGGCCCATTTGACGAAATTGAGGTTGGACAGTTCGCGCACGGTGTGCACGCCAAACGCCTGCTGCAAGGCCTTGGCGTCCTTGGCGCTGACGCCGCGCAGGGCGCTGATGGGCGCATTGACGATGTCGCGGAAGCTTTTGTCGGCATATTCCTGGTCGACGATGGTATCGATATTCATGGCATGTCCTTTCGTTTCAATAAGCGGGCCGGTGCTGCGCCCTGCGCCGCGGAGCGGCTATGCTGCATGGGGAGAATGCATGGCCCCACTATGGCAGTGCGCGGCGCCCCGGTATGTGCGCAGCCGTACGTAACGAAGGGAACAATTCCACCTGGCGCATACGATAATCTTGCCTATCATATAAAAATAATGGGAAGAGATAAAAATTGCCGAAAAGACAGAAATTTTCCATCCATGCGCCCCGTGATGAAATCCTCATGTATGATCCACCACTTGAATTTGGTCCACCTTTCACCATTCACGGGGCGCTATGTCCGCACAAACAGATCCGAACAAGGAAGCGGCCCAGGCCGATGCGGAACGCGCCGCCGATCTCAGCGAGTTGCTCGGCCATGTCAACACCAGCTGGGACAATGAACGGCGCGCCCTGTCGCGCCAGCTGCACGACAGCCTCGGTTCCTCGCTGACGGCACTGACCATGCACCTGTCGCTGCTGACGCAAAAAATGCCGCAGGAAGCGGCCTTGCTCGACCGTGCGGCAACCATGAAGCAATTGCTGCTGAATGTGATCGAAACCAACCGACAAATGCAGATGAAACTGTGGAACGACAAGCTGGAGTTTCTCGGCGTCAATGTCGCGCTGGGCGAGCTGGCCGCGCAATTTGCCGACCAGCACAAGATCGCCGTACGCTGCAGCCTGCCCGAAGATGAACTGATTTGCCCGCGCAACGTGGGCGTGGCCCTGCTGCGCACCCTGGAAGAAGCGCTCAGCAACATCGCCACGCACGCCAACGCCACAGAAGTGGACATCATCATCGACGACAACGACGAAGCACTGATGATGACGGTCAAGGATAACGGCGTGGGGCTGCCGGCCAGCGAACCCGTCGAAATGAGCAAGCACGGCCTGCGCTCCGTGCGCGAGCGCGTGCATTACCTGGGAGGCAGCCTGAGCCTGACAGCCAGCCCGCAAGGCGGCACGGCCCTGACCGTCGTCTTGCCGCGCATTAATCCGAAAGAATAATCCTTGCCAGGCGCCCTCATACGCTGAACGCTTCGACGACAGGAGACCGCATGCAACGATACGCAAGCACCATGCTGGCAGCGCTGCTGGCCATGAATACTGCCCAGGCCGCCGACAACACCGTGGCGCCGCCGGAGACGGTGGACAAGCTGGCCTGGCTGGCCGGCTGCTGGAACGTCGACGGCTCCGAACCCGGCTCCGGGGAACAATGGAGCACGGCCGCCGGCGGCACTATCCTCGGCACCAGCCGCACCGTCAAGGGCGGCAAGACGACGGCGTTTGAATTCGTACAAATCCGCCTGACCGAACCGGGCCAGCTGGCCTACATCGTGCAGCCGTCGGGCCAGCCGCCCGTGATCTTCAATCTGCTGCGCCAGGACAAGCCGAATGAATTCATCTTCGCCAACCTGGACAATGACTTCCCCAGCCGCATCCTCTACCGCCACGACAGCGAGCGCATCTTGCATGCCAGCATCACCGGCACCTTGAAAGGCAAGCTCACCACCATCGATTTCCCCATGACGCGGGGCCGCTGCGAAGCGGCACCCGTAGCGCGCGGCAAATAAGAAAAGGGGCCGCGAGGCCCCTTTTCGAGTTTGATATCAACGGCTTAATGCAGCTTGACCTGCGGCGTGCTGCGCTTGATCAGGAAGCGGCCCATGGCCATGACGGCCGTGCGCACACTGCCCAGCACGGCGTTGTGGTGCATCAGGTGCAGGCTGACATACATCATGCGCGCCACAAAGCCTTCGACGAACCAGCTCAGGCCCTTCAGCGAACCCATCAGGGTACCCACCGAGGTGGTGCGGCCGAACGACACGAGCGAACCATAGTCGAGGTATTCATACGGTTTCGTTTGCGGCGGCTTGCCCTTTGCTTGCAGCAGGAAAGTTTTCAGCAGGTAATCGGCTTGCTGGTGAGCGGCCTGGGCGCGTGGCGGCACCAGCTTGCCGTCCGGCCCCATGCAGGCGGCGCAATCGCCGAGCGCGAAGATATTCGCATGGCCCTGCACATTGAGCATGCCCGTCACTTCCAGCTGGCCGGCGCGGTTGGTCGGCAAGCCCAACGTGGCCAGGAATTCCGGCGCGCGGATACCGGCGGCCCACACGCAGATGTCGGCCGCATAGCTGGTGCCGCTGGCCACCGTCACCTTGTCGGCTTCGATCGTGGTGACGCGCGTATCGGTCACCACGCTGATGCCATGTTGATGCAGCAGTTTCGAGGCGGCGATGGAAACGCGCTCAGGCAGCGGTGCGAGGATGCGCGGCGCCCCTTCGAGCAGGGTGATGCGGACATCCTTGATGGCGTTGAGATTCTGGAAACCATACGCGGCATACACGCCGCTCGCTTCGCGCAATTCGGCCGCCAGCTCCACGCCCGTGGCGCCGCCGCCGATGATGACGATGTCGACACCGGGATGGCCCGCGTCGCCCTGGCGCTGCTCGGCCATGGCCAGCAGTTTGAGCAGGGTCAGACGGAAACGTTCGGCGTCTTCCGTGGCATTCAGGGAAATCGTGTTTTCCTTGGCGCCGGGTACGCCGAAGTAATTCGAGGTGCTGCCCACGGCCAGCACCAGCTGGTCATAGTGGACCGTGCGCTGCGGCAAGAGCTGTTCATCCTTGTCCGTGGCGATGGCGCCCACGGTGAGGCTGTTCGACGCGGCGTCGAGCGCGATCAGGGGGCCATAGACATAGGTAAAACCATTGTCATGCGCCAGCATCTGGTACGACAGGCCCTCCTGGTGTATATCCAGGGTGCCGGCCGCCACCTCATGCAGCGACGGCTTCCAGATATGGTACAGGCGGCTGTCGACCAGGATTACCTGGCCGGGGCCGAGCTTGCGGCTGAGTTTGCAGGCCAGCTCCAGGCCGCCTGCGCCGCCACCTACGATGACGATTTTACTATGCAAAGATCCTCCGGTTTGCTGAATTAATTGTCGTTGCCCCGGTTGCCGTGTCCGTTGCCGTGACCTTTGTCGTTACCGTGACCTTTGTCGTTGCCACGGCCATTGCCGTGGCCTTTGCCAGGCTTGTCGTCATGGTGATCACGGTCCTTGTAATCGGGACGGCCATGCTGCTGTTGCGGCGGACGTCCACCGGGACGGCCATGGTCGCCATGCTGCTGGCGATAGCGGGGCGCATATTGGTTGTTATACCAACTATCTTGAACGAAATAGACCTCTTGGTTACAGGCATTATACTTGCGGCAGTGCTTGGACCAGTGTTTCGCATGGCCGGGCGGCACGCGCAGGTAGATGGGGCGGGCCGAATAGTATTGCGGGCGCTGCACGATGACGGGCTGGGCGTAGATCAATTGCGGCGCGGGATAGTCGCCGATGTCGATGCGTCCGTAAAAGCCGGGCTGGCCGATGGTGACGGAGACCTGGGCAACAGCGGCGGTGGCGGCCGACAGCAAGACGGCGGCAAGAATCAGGGTTTTCATGGGACACTCCTTTTATCAGTTATGCCGTAATTGTAGACCTCGTGCGCCACGCTGTTTGTTCGCAAGGACACATAGGGAACACCGTGGCAAACTGCGCCGTGGCGCGCCATGGCGTGAGGAGAATGCGCGGCGAGCCACGCGACGACGACGATCAACGCAGTCCCCGCTTCCGAGGGCCGCCAGCTGGGGCTGTATTCATCTACTGGGATAGGCAACGAGTGCAGCAAGCACGGAATGGCATGGCGACATGCCTGCCACCGCCGTGCCGATTGCGCCGGGCCAGCCGGGCTCAGGCCAGGCGCCGCACGCTCTGCCTGGCGGCGGGCGCCGGCCGGCGCAGCGGCGTGACATTGCTGGCCGGTGCCACGGCGATGCGCTCGGCCTGGGCATGCAGGCGGAACACGCCCACCAGGTCCGTCAGGATCTGCGCCTGGTCTTGCAGCGATTCGGCCGCTGCGGCCGCCTCTTCCACCAGGGCCGCGTTCTGCTGCGTCACCTGGTCCATTTGCAAGATGGCCTGGTTGACTTGCTCGATGCCGGCGCTCTGTTCGGCGCTGGCGGCCGTGATTTCCTGCATGATGTCGGCCACCTGGCGCACGCTGGTGACGACTTCATCCATCGTCTTGCCCGCGTCATGCACGAGCCTGGAACCGATTTCCACCTGCTCGACGGAGTCGCCGATGAGGGTCTTGATTTCCTTGGCGGCTTGGCTTGATCGCTGCGCCAGGTTGCGCACTTCGGACGCCACGACGGCGAAACCGCGCCCCTCCTCGCCCGCCCTGGCCGCTTCCACTGCCGCGTTCAAGGCGAGGATGTTGGTCTGGAAGGCGATGCCGTCGATGACGCTGATGATGTCGACGATCTTGCGCGAGGAGGCATTGATCGATTCCATCGTCTGCACCACCCGCCCCACCACGGCGCCGCCCTTGGCGGCCACGTCGGAAGCGGCGCCGGCCAGTGCATTGGCCTGGCGAGCATTGTCCGCATTCTGCCGCACGGCCGAGGTCAGCTGCTCCATCGAGGATGCCGTCTCTTCCAGCGAACTGGCCTGTTCTTCCGTGCGTGACGACAGGTCGAGATTGCCCTGGGCGATTTCACTGGAGGCCGTATGGATGGTGTCCGTGCCCGAACGCACCTGGCTGACGATGCCCACCAGCTTGTCGCGCATGGCTTTCATGGCAAACAACAGGCTGGTGTTGTCATGGCTGGCCGTGCGGATATCCACGCTCAGGTCGCCCTCGGCGATGGCGCCCGCGATCTTGACGGCATACGCCGGTTCGCCGCCCAGCTGGCGCGTCAATCCGCGCGTGATCAGCACGCCCAGCGCCAGGCCTGCCGCCATGCTGCCCAGCACCAGCGCGAGCATGAAGCTGCGGCTGGCCTGGTACACGCCAGACGCCTGCTCGGCCGCCGCCTTGGCGCGTTCTTCCTTCTGCAGTGACAATTTATCGAGCACGCCGTCGAGTTCGTCCGCATGCTGGCGCGTCTGGTTCAGCAAGCCGACAAGCTCGGCGCTGCGCTGGGCCAGCGGCTCGGTCCCCGCCAGGGACAGCGCCTGCGTCATGACGGTGATGTATTGCGTCTCGACGGCCGCGAAGCGGGCGAACAGCTCCTTGGCGGCCGGCGTGACAAACAGCGGCTGCGCCTTGGCCAGGCTGTCCTTGCTGGCGGCGATGAATCTGGCGATATCGGCCTGGCGCGTGGCGCGCTCCTCGGCGGTAGTGGCCAGCAAGAAATTACTGCGCGCGCGGCCCACCTTGATCAGCGCGATATTGGCTTCCTTGATGTGGGACAGACCCAGCAACTCATTGTGGTACATCTGACCGGCCATGGCGTCGATCTTGCCCATGTTAAAGATGCCGATGCCGGCCACGATGGCCCCCATCAGTGCCACGCAAAAAAACGCCGCGATCAGGCGCGTGCCCACCGTCATTTGACTCAACATGATTCCCCCATAGTCCGGCCACCAGTGCTCGAAGAAGCAGCGGAATGTCTTGAATATAAAGAAAATAGTGGGGTAGAAATACGCGCATTGTCACTAAACGACAATAGCTTGATCTATAACAACATGCACCAGGGCTTGCCGTGCTAGGCAAGCCCTTAATGTTAAATTAAAAATAATAATATTATTAAGACATTAATGATCGTGCCTGAGCGGCTTGCGCACCGTCATCTCGACGCCGCCCTTCGCCGCCGCCTTGCCTGTACCCTGGCTGCGCACCGGTTCCGGCAAGGCGCCCGTCCATTCACACGCCACGCTGCCGGCCGGGTGCTTGTACCAGCCCGGATCGCGGTAGTCGCCCGGCTTCTGGTCCTTGCGCACCTTTACCGTGGTAAACATGCCGCCCATGCCGATGGCGCCGAACGGGCCGTCGCCGGCCATCATCGGCAAGGTGTTGTCGGGGATCGGCATCTGCATCTCGCCCATGTCGGCCATGCCCCGCTCGCCCATCACCATGTAGCCGGGCACGAGCTGGTTGATCTTCGCCGCCACGCCCTGGTGGTCGACGCCGATCATGGTGGGCACGTCATGCCCCATGGCATTCATCGTGTGGTGCGACTTGTGGCAGTGGAAAGCCCAGTCGCCCAGGTCGGTGGCCGTAAATTCCACGGCGCGCATCTGCCCCACGGCCACGTCCGTGGTGACCTCGGGCCAGCGCGACTCGGGCCGGGTCCAGCCGCCATCCGTGCCCGTCACCTCGAATTCATGGCCATGCATGTGAATCGGGTGGTTGGTCATGGTCAGATTACCCACGCGCACGCGCACCTTGTCGCCCTGGCGCACCACCATGGGATCGATGCCGGGGAAGACGCGGCTGTTAAACGTGAACAGATTAAAATCCGTCATGGTCATGATCTTCGGCGTGTAGCTGCCCGGATCGATATCGTAGTTGCTGAGCAGGAAGACGAAATCGCGGTCCACCTTCATGAAATTCGGGTCTTTCGGGTGCGTCACCCAGAAGCCCATCATGCCCATGGCCATCTGCGTCATTTCATCGGCATGCGGGTGGTACATGAAGGTGCCGGGCCGCTTGGCGACAAATTCATACACGAAAGTCTTGCCGGGAGGAATGCCCGGCTGGGTCAGGCCCGTGACGCCATCCATGCCGTTGGGCAGGCGCTGGCCATGCCAGTGCACGCTCGTGTGTTCCGGCAATTTGTTGGTGACAAAGATGCGCACGCGGTCGCCCTCCACCACTTCGATGGTGGGGCCCGGCGACTGGCCGTTATAGCCCCACAGGTTCGCTTGCATGCCGGGTGCCAGTTCGCGCACGACGGGTTCGGCCACCAGATGAAATTCCTTGACGTTGTTGTTCATGCGCCAGGGCAAAGACCAGCCATTCAGGGTGACGACGGGGTTGTAAGGACGCCCGTTCGGCGGCGGTGGCGGCGCTTTTGTTTCCGCACCGGCCATGCTGACGGCTTCCGGCAACGAGGCCGCACCGACTCGGCTGACGGCCGCCGCACTCAGGGCGACGGCGCCCGCATTCATGAAAAAGTTCCTACGTGTAATCATCATTATTCCTTCTCGGCTGGGCCGCTGCCATTGATGGCCGACTGCAATGTTGTTTGGGCGATCCAGAAATCGCGCTGGGTCTCGATGGCGCTGTTCACGCTGCTCACCTGTTCGCGCGCGTCGGCCAGCAACTCGAACACGCTGGCCAGCATGCCGTTGTAGCGCAGCAATACTTCATGCGAGATCGTCTTGCGCAGCGGCACGACTTCATCGCGGTAGTGGCGCGCCAGGTCGTAGGCCGTGCGGTAGCTGGAATACGCTTCGCGCACTTCCGAGCGGGCCCGTACCGCCGTGCCCGCCGTGCGCTGCAGCGACTGCTCGTACAGCGCTTGCGCCTTCGCATTGCGCGCCGAACCCCAGTCGAACAGGGGCAATTCCAGCGACACTTCGTAGCCGTTTTCGCGCGGCGCCTCGCTGCTGCTCTTGTTGGTATAGCCCACGTCGAGCACATTGACGAAACCCGTCACCTTCGACAGGCCCAGCGCGCTGGCCGTGGCATGCGCGTCGAGTTTCGCTCTTTGCACGTCGAGGCGCTGTTCCATCGCCTGCGCCTCGATATTGCCCGCGTCCACCGCCTGGGCCGGCAAGTCGGGCAGGCGCGACGGTAAAGTGAAAGCCGTCTGCTTGCCCCACAGGCCCAGCAAGCGCGTCAGGTGCTCGCGCGTGGCGGTGGCCTGATGGCGCGCGCGGGCCAGGTCGCCGACGGCATCCGCATAAAACACTTGCTGGCGCGCCTGGTCGAGACGGCTCCAGTTGCCCGCCTGCCGCAAGCGCGTGGCCAGTTCGGCGCCCGCTTCGGCCGACAGCAGCGCGCGCTGCATGAACGCTTCCGTCTGCACGGCGGCCACGGCAGTGAAATAGGCGCGGCGCGTATCAAACGCCAGTTGCACGGCGCTGCTGGCCGCCTGCAGCTTGGCTTGCTCGAAACGGCCCCGCTCGATGTTCACGCGCATCGGCATGGTCAGCAGTCCCGCCAGGTCGAAGCTGACGCTGCGGTCGATTTCATTGCCATGGCTGCTGTGCGAGCGGCCGAACGACAGGCCCGGGTTGCGCAAGCGCCCCGCCTGCACCAGGTCCGCCTCGGACGCGCCCAGTTCGGCCAGCGCCACCTTCATGCCGTGGTTGTTCATCAGGGCGATGCGCACGGCGCTGTCAGCGTCCAGGGGCTGGGCCAGCAGGGAGGCCAGTTTTTCCTCGCCGCCCTCGCCGGCCAGCGCCGCAGGGGCGCCCGTGCGGACATCGGCCAGCGTGGATACCGTCCGCATGCCGCCATCGGGGCTGAAGCTGGCGCAGCCACTGAGCAGCAGGACGGCCGCCAGCGCCAGCGGCGTGAAACAAGTTGATTGTCTGAAACGGGCCATGTCAGTGTCCTTCATGCTGGTGTGGCTGGTGTTGCGGGGCCGGCTGGGCGGCCGGCTTCGCCGCCGGCTTGGGCATGGCATGCTGCATCGGCATCGTGTGGCCGTCCATCTTCATCATGCCCATGTGGCCGCCCGCCTTGCCGACTTTCTCGTTGACGGCGCGCCAGGTCTGGTCGGGCGTGGCGTCTTCCTCGGCGGCGGGACGGTAGCCGGTGAAGGCGGAGCGGTACGCGGTGGCCGGCACGGATGCTTGCGCTTCTTGCGGGGCGGGCTTGGGCTGGGACTGCGCTGCGGCAGCCAGCGGCAGTACAGCCAGCACGAGGCTGAACAGGTGTTTCATGGTATTCCTTGAATGACAGGGTATGGCGCGGCGGGCGCGCAGGTGGAACGTGAAGGCGCGGCGAGCACAGCCGCGATGGACGTGCAAGGACCACACCGCCAGGTTCAACGGGCGGTCAGGCGGAGTGCGTGCTTCTCGGGGGACGTTCGGGACCAGGCGGGATATGCCCGGCGAACAGGGAATCGGGCGCCAGCGCAGGGGGCGGCGCGCGCAGGATCAAGGCGTGCAAGGCGGGCATGCCGGGCGGCGCCGTGGCACCCACAGTGCAGGCGCCATGGTTACTGCAATCATGGCCGTGATGCGTGGCGCCGCCATCGTCCATGGCCATCTTCATCGGCTGGCCCTGCATCTGCATGTCGCCCATGTCATGGCACTGGGGCGCCTGCATAGCCTCGGCGGCAACAGTAACCGTGACCGCTGCCGCCAGCTCGTCCACGCAGCAGCTGCGCATGGCCGACGCAAAGCCCTGCAAGGGCAAGGTGACGGCCAGCAGCCAGAGCAGCGAGCGGGCGAGTGAGCGGAAAAAGGCACGGTTCATGGCAGGACTATAAACCTTCCCACGCGAGGAAGGTCAAGTCCCTATTTGCGCATGTAGCCATGCGTCAGCCAGATGACGTACTCGCCATAATATCCCTGCCCTTCGAATACGGCCTGGCCATCGGAAAAAGTCACTTTTTGCACTTCATTGATGGTGAAATACGCGCGGCCATCGGCCGCCTCGACGTCACCCCAATGGCGCGCGCGCGGTGGCCGGTAGCCGCTGGCGCGCCCGATGGCGGCCAGCAGGTCGCCGATCATGAAGTCGACCAACATATCGGCCAGCAGCGGCCGGTGGCCCGCCAGCATCGCCGTGATGTCCGGGTAGCCCGCTTCCTTGAGTTCGGGCAAGTCGCTTTCCTCGTACTGCAAATCGTCTTCGCGGCAAGTCTGGATAAAACTGTTGAACGGCTCGTCGAGCAAGCCCGCCAGCGCCGCTTCCGGCACGCTCAGGCGGAACGGCTGCAGCGGCAGCGCGCTACGCTGGCCGTAGTTGAATTCGCGGCAGCCGAGCAAGGCCAGCGGGTGCAACTGGCCACCGACCTCGCAGCGGATGCCTGTCAGCTGCCCATCCCCGCCGCCCGCATCAGCAGGCGCATCGCCCAGGCGGCCAGGCCCAGGGTGGTCACGCTGGCCAGCCAGATGCCGGCCAGCCACGCCAGTCGTTTGCACCATGATTGTTGTCCCTGTTCAAATTGTTTCATCAGTGATAGCCATCTTCCGGGTGGACTTTGCCACGAAACACATAATATGACCACACCGTATACATCAGGATAACGGGGATGATGAACAGCGCCCCCACCAGGGTAAAACCCTGGCTTTGCGGCGGTGACGACGCCTCCCATATCGATACCGACGGCGGGATAATGTTGGGCCACACGCTGATGCCCAGGCCGCTGTAGCCGAGAAAGACCAGCGCCAGGGTCAGCAGGAAAGGCGCCGTCTGCCGCCCCCGCCGCACGGCGCGCAGCAGCAGCCAGCCCGCGCCCAATACCAGCAACGGCACGGGCAGAAACCAGAACAGTTGCGGCAGCGCAAACCAGCGCGCGGCGATGGCCGGATCGACCAGCGGCGTCCAGGCGCTGATGATGGCAATCACGCCCAGCAGCAGCCACACGAGCGTGCGCGTGATGCGCCCCGCGCGCGCCTGCAGGCTGCCGTCCGTCTTCATGATCAGCCAGGTGCTGCCCAGCAAGGCATACGCCACCACCAGCCCCACACCCGTGAACAGCGAGAACGGCGTGAGCCAGTCCAGCGCGCCGCCCACATAGCTGCGCTGGACTACCGGCATGCCCTGGATGTAGGCGCCCAGAGTCACGCCCTGGAAAAAGGCGGCCGCCACCGAGCCGCCGATGAAGGCCTTGTCCCACACATGGCGCTCATGCTCGCGCGCCTTGAAGCGGAACTCGAAGGCCACGCCGCGGAAGATCAGGCCCATCAGCATGAAGCTGAGCGGCAGGTAGCAGGCGCTCAGCACCACGGAATAGGCGAGCGGAAAGGCTGCCAGCATGCCGGCGCCGCCCAGCACCAGCCAGGTTTCATTGCCATCCCAGACGGGCGCGACCGTATTCATCATCACGTCGCGCTCGCTCTTCTCCTGGAAAAACGGATACAGGATGCCGATGCCCAGGTCAAAGCCATCCATCACCACATACATCATGATGCTGAACAAGATAATAATAGCCCACAGTAGTGGCAGATCAATGCCCATGAGAATGTCCTCCTTGTGCTGCAGATAGGGGCCGCGCGGGTGTACGTTGTTGGCCCGGTCCGCCGTGCTCGACGCGCTCGCCTTCATGCGGCTGCGGCCCCACGCGGATCAAACGCAGCAGGTAGCCGATGCCCGTGCCGAAGACGGCAAAATAAATGACGATGAACAGTACCAGGGTGATGCCCAGCTGCGTGGCGCCGTGCGCCGAGACGGCGTCTTGCGTGCGCAGCAAGCCGTACACGGTCCACGGCTGGCGGCCGATCTCGGTCGTGTACCAGCCGGCCAGCATGGCCAGCAGGCCGCTGGGCCCCATCCACAGGGCGCAGCGCAGGAACAGGCGCGAGCGCCACAGGGTGCCGCGCCAGCGCAGCCACGCACTCCAGATGCCCAGCGCGATCATCAGCATGCCCAGCCCCGCCATGATGCGGAAAGACCAGAACACGACGGCGGAAGGGGGCCGGTCGCGCGGTGCGAATTCTTTCAAGGCGGGAATCGTGCCATGCCAGTCATGCGCGAGGATCAGGCCGCCCAGGCGCGGGATTTCCACCTTGTAGCGGGTTTCCTCGCGTTCCATGTCGGGCCAGCCGAACAGGATCAGCGGCGTGCCCTCTCCCCCTTTGTTTTCCCAGTGGCCTTCCATGGCGGCCAGCTTGGCCGGCTGGTGCTCCAGCGTATTCAAGCCATGCAGGTCGCCGATCACGGCCTGGATGGGCGCGACGATCAGCAGCATCGACAAGCCCATCGTCATCATCTTGCGGATGGCAGCATTGTCGTTACCACGCAGCAAATGCCAGGCGGCCGACGCCACCACCAGCAAGGCCGTGGCGAGAAAGGCCGCCACGCTCATGTGCAGCAGCCGGTAGGGGAACGAAGGATTGAAGATGACGGCCAGCCAGTCCACGGGCACGACCCTGCCGTCGATGATTTCATGGCCTTGCGGCGTCTGCATCCAGCTGTTCGAGGCGATGATCCAGGTGGCCGAGATCAAGGTGCCCAGCGCCACCATGGCGGTGGCGAACATGTGCAGGCCCGGCCCCACGCGGTACCAGCCGAACAGCATCACGCCGAGGAAGCCCGCTTCCAGGAAGAAGGCGGTCAGCACTTCATAGGCCAGCAGCGGACCCGTGATGCTGCCCGCAAAATCGGAAAAGAAACTCCAGTTGGTGCCGAACTGGTAAGCCATGACGAGGCCGGAAACGACGCCCATGCCGAAATTGACGGCGAAAATCTTCGACCAGAAGTGGTACAGATCGCGGTACACGCCATCCTGCGTGCGCAGCCACGCCGCCTCCAGTACCGTCAGGTAACTGGCCAGGCCGATGGTGATGGCAGGAAAAATGATGTGGAATGAGATGGTGAAGCCGAACTGGACGCGCGCCAGTTCCAATGCAGTGAGCCCTGACATGTGTTGCCTTCCCGACGTGTGACGTCTGTTTTACCCAGGCCTCCACTCTAGGCTTTTCGAGTAAAACATAACAGACTCAGAAATCAGAGAAAACATAGGATCAGTTTGACGTTTGCCGAATGACAAGGTCAATCTGATCCGGCACAAAAACGCCTCAGGCGGGCTCGGCGAGGCCCACGCGGTTGCGTCCATTTTCCTTGGCCACATACAGGGCCGCATCGGCCGCCAGCAGCACGGCGTCCGCACCGAGCACCTTGCCCGCCCCCTGCTCCGACGACACGACGCCCAGCGACACCGTGACGGGACCGGCGCCGGGGATCGCGGCGGCGGCCACCCGGGCGCGCAGACGCTCGGCCACCTGCAGCGCCACGTCGAGGTCGGCCTCGGGCAGCAGCATGATGAATTCATCGCCGCCATTGCGGCACAGCACGTCGGCATCGCGCGAGCAGGCGCGCATCAGTTGCGCCAGGTGCAGGATGACTTCATCGCCCACGGCATGGCCCCAGCGGTCGTTGACTTGCTTGAAATGGTCGATATCGATGGCGATGACGGAAAACGGCCGCGCCTGGGCCTGCCAGGCATCCAGCGCCGCCGCCATGCCGCGCCGGTTCGACAGGCCCGTCAGCGGGTCCGTCTGCACGTCGAATTTCAGCTTGCCGATCTTTTTCTGCAGCAAGGACATCCCCACCAGCAAGGCGCGCTTGATCTGCGCCGATTCCAGATACCAGGCGCGGATGCCGCCGATGCGCTCGGCCATGCCGGGCGCGTCCATGCGGCTGGCGCCTTCGGCCAGCTGCACCAGGGGCCGTGAAATAAGGCGCGCCAGCCACCAGATGAACGGCAGGCTGAGCAAGGCAATGGGCAAGGAATGCCACAGGGTGTTGAGCATCAGCTGGTTCAGCGGCGCCAAAGTGGCGGCCTTGGGCCGCTGGGCCACGATGCCCCAGCCCGTTGACGGCAGCACGGCATAGCCGGCCAGCATCTCCGTGCCCCGGCTGTTGACGGTGCTTCCGCTGCCGCTTTCCTGGCGCAGGATGGCGTCGATCACGGTATTCTTGCCAGCCACTTCGCCGACCCGCGAGGGGTCGGGGTGGTACAGCAGGCGCCGGCTCTGGTCGATCACATATAAATACGAACCATCGCGGTAATAATGCTGTCCCAGCAAGGTGAACAGGATGTTTTTGTGCTTCAGATAGATCGAACCGCCCACATAGCCCAGATAGCGTCCGCCGCGATCGAACACCGGATGGGAAATGAAGACCACCAGGTTGCCCACCGACGACATATACGGCCGGGTGATCAGCGGGCGGCGTTCGCGCAGCGCCAGGCTCGCCCCTTCCGAGGCCAGCTGGCTGTTCTGCAGGGCCAGCGTCTCGGGCGACACGCCCAGCACCTTGCCCTGCGCATCGACGATCAGGACGGAATTGAAGGTGTTGGTCTGCCCGCGCAAACGTTCGGCTTCCATCTTGAGGGCGGCAGGGTCGGCATAATGCCGGGGCAGCTGGCCGGCGCTGTAGGCCAGCTGCTGGCGCGCCGCCAGCAGGAAGTTCTCGGTGCTGCTGGCCAGCTTCAGCGCATACGCGTAGTTACCCTCCAGGGTCGTATCGATCAGCAGCTGGCGCTGCACCTGATACGTGGCATAAAAGCTGTTACCCAGGGAGATGACGGCGCTGGCAAACGCCACCAGCACGATCAGACGGCGCAGATTGATGCGCAACAAAGGTTGCGCCACAGGTTGAAGCGGCATGGAAGAGACGGGGCAGCGTAGGATTGCGCCTGAAAAAAACGTCCATTATACATGTCCATACAGCAACAAAGCACCATGGACAAGGGTTTATTGCCCCATTTGCCCCCGCCCGACAAACCTGGGCCATTCAGGCATGCACGGCGTGCTTGCGTACCCAGTCCGCGTAGCGCTGCATCCAGCCCTGGAAAAAGCCCAGGCTGGCCGGACCGATGCCGCCATGCTCGTCGAACAGGCCTTCCTTGGCCTGGATAAACATCTCGGGCTGGTTCAGCAGCGGCACGTCCAGGTAAGCGAGCACATTGCGCAAATGCTGCTGCGCCAGGGCCGTGCCCGTGGCGCCCACGGAAACGCCCAGCACAGCGCCCGGCTTGCCGCCCCACACGCTCTGGCCGTATGGGCGCGAGCCGTGGTCGAGGGCGTTTTTCAGCACGCCGGGGATGGAGCGGTTGTATTCGGGGGTGAGGAAAAGCAAGGCTTGCGATGCGGTAATGTCGGATTTGAGGCGCAGCACCTGTTCGGCTTGCGCGCCATCGTCATCCTGGTTGTACAGCGGCAAGTCACCGATCTCGATATGCTTGAAGGAAAACTCGGGCGGCGCCAGCTTGATGATGGCGTCGGCCAGCTTGCGGTTGAAGGAATCCTTGCGCAGGCTGCCGACGATGATTGCGACTTGATATTGACTCATATATATCCCCGATGATGGTGAAAAAAATAGCCCTGGAGTGAACTTCACTGCAGGGCTATCTTGCCACACAATCATCGTTTTTGCGCTGCCTTAGCGTGCGAAACCAGCGCACCTGAAAAAATGCTCAGGGCTAGGCGCCTTGCCGAAGACAGTACGAATGTACGGCAAGGCAAGGCAACAACGCCATGGGCGTTTTGGCAGGTGCGCTAACGTGCCAATCCCTGGTATTCGCGATAGTAACGTCCGCCCAGGTTCGTCAAGACCTCATAGCCGATGGTATTGGCCATGGCTGCCACGGCGTCGACCGGGTGTTCGGCGCAGATCAGGTCGACCAGGCTGCCCGGCACGATGCGTTCCTGCGCGATGGCGCTGACGTCCAGGGTGATGGAATCCATCGAGATGGCGCCGATCTGCGGCACTTTCACGCCATCGACGATGGCCAGGCCCTGGTTGCTCATGCTGCGCAGCCAGCCATCGGCATAGCCGACGGAAATCGTTGCCACCTGGCGCGGCTCGCTGGCCGTGTAGCGGCGGCTGTAGCCCACGTGGTCGCCGGCGGCAATCGTGCGCGTCTGCATGACCTTGCCTTGCAGCCGCACCACGGAGCGCAGCGGGTTGGGCTCGCCGCCCTGCGGCGCGATGCCGTACAGGGCCGCACCGGGGCGCACCAGGTCGAAGTGATAGTCAGGCGACAAAAAGATGCCCGAGGAATTGGCCAGGCTGGCGCGGTACTGCGGCAAACGGGCGCGGATGGCGATGAAACGGGCCAGCTGCTCGCCATTCATGGGGTTGCTGCGTTCGTCGGCGCACGCCAGGTGGCTCATGATGTAGCGCACCTTGATGCCGTCAAGAAAGTGGGCATCCAGCAGCCAGGCGTCGATTTCCTGCGGCGACAAGCCCATGCGCGACATGCCCGTGTCCACCTGCACGATGGCGTCCAGGGTTTTCCCCAATGCCTTGGCGTGTGCGCGCCAGCCCGCCACCTGCGGCTCGCTGTTGAGCACTGGCGTCAAGCCATGGGCCGTGAATTCGCCTTCCGTATCGACGGGCGGGCCGTGCAGCACGAAGATGGCCGCGTCCGGCGCCACATGCGGGCGCAGGCTGATGCCCTCTTCCAGATGCGCCACGAAGAAATGGCGGCAACCCTCTTCATACAGGGCCGCGCCCACTTGCGCGGCGCCCAGGCCGTATGCGTCGGATTTGACGACGGCCGAGCAGGCGGCCGGGTGCGCCTTGTCGCGCAGCAAGCGGTAGTTGGCGCGCACGGCATCGAGGTCTACCGTCAGGATGGCGCCGCTACGTTCCTTTGCAGGCATGCTGGCCGCCATCTCAGGCTCCCGCGTATTGCAGTTTGCCGCCGCGCTGCGCGCCGCTGTAGCGGCTGACGGACAGGTCGTCGGCCAGAATCGCCGGCTGTTTCGACGACATCAGGTCGGCCAGCAATTGCGCCGAACCGCAGGACATGGTCCAGCCCAGCGTGCCGTGGCCCGTGTTGAGGAACAGGTTGCGCAGCGGCGTGCGGCCGACGATCGGCGTGCCATCCGGCGTCATCGGGCGCAGCCCCGTCCAGAACGTGGCTTCGGCCGTGTTGCCGCCACCGGGGAACAGATCGTTGACGACCATTTCCAGGGTTTCGCGGCGGCGCGGGTTCAGGTCCAGGTTGTAGCCGGCGATTTCCGCCATGCCGCCCACGCGAATGCGGTCGTCAAAACGCGTCACGGCAATCTTGTAGGTTTCATCGAGGATGGTCGACACGGGCGCCTTGGCCGCATTGACGATAGGCACGGTGATCGAATAGCCCTTCAATGGATACACGGGAATGTCGAGCAGCGGCTGCATGAAGCCCGTCGAGTAGGAACCGAGGGCCACCACGTAGGAGTCGGCCTTGACGACTTCCGCGCCACATTGCACGCCAGCAATTTCATCACCTTGGGTCAGCAGCGCGTCGATGGACACGCCATAGCGGAACTTCACGCCCAGCGCCACGGCCATTTCCGACAGGCGTGTAGTAAACAGCTGGCAATCGCCCGTTTCATCGTTGGGCAGACGCAAGCCGCCGAACAGTTTATCCTTGACCGCTTCGAGGGCCGGCTCGGCGCGCGACAGCTCGTTGCGCTGCAGCACTTCATACGGCACGCCCGCGTCTTTCAACACTTCGATATCCTTGGCGGCGTCGTTGTATTGCTTTTCGGTGCGGAACAATTGCATCGTGCCTTGCTGGCGGCCTTCATACGTGATGCCCGCTTCGGCGCGCAAGACCTTGAAGCAGTCGCGGCTGTACTCGGCCAGGCGCACCATGCGTTCCTTGTTCACCGCATACGCTTCCGGTGTGCAATTACGCAACATCTGCCACATCCATTTGAGCTGGGCGGCGCTGCCGTCGAGCGAGATGGCCAGCGGCGCGTGGCGCTGCATCATCCACTTCACGGCTTTCAGGGGAATACCGGGCGCGGCCCATGGCGAAGCGTAGCCGGGCGAGATTTGCCCCGCATTCGCGAAGCTGGTTTCCAGTGCCGGGCCCGGCTGGCGGTCGATGACGGTCACCTCATGTCCTGCCTTGGCCAGATAGTAAGCACTGGTGACGCCGATGACGCCGCTACCCAGAATCACGATACGCATAGTTTCCTCATTATATTTTTTAGGCTATTGCCAGATTAACCGCTATCATATTGGGAAAGAGCCAGTATTTGTTCACGTATAAATCGAGATATTCAGCAATAAATCATGAGAATCCTTAAAGAATCGGCACGTGGCCTCGACAAGCTGGACCGCCACATCCTGCGCATCCTGCAGCAGGATGGCCGCATCTCGATGAAAGACCTGGGCGAACAGGTGGGCCTGTCGATCACGCCCTGCATCGAGCGGGTCAAGCGCATGGAGCGCGACGGCGTCATCACGGGCTACCATGCCAAGGTGAACCCGGCCGCGCTGGGCGCCAAGCTGCTCGTCTTCGTAGAGATTACTCTCAATCAAAAGTCGGCGTCCGCCTTCGAGCAATTCCGCCGCGAAGTGTTGCAGATTCCCGAAGTGCAAGAATGCCATCTGGTGTCGGGCGACTTCGATTACCTGATCAAGGCGCGCATCCATGAAATGGCCGAGTACCGCAAACTGCTGGGCGACATGCTGCTGCAGCTGCCCGGCGCCGCGCAATCGAAAAGCTATGTGGTAATGGAAGAAATCAAGGAAACCCTGGCACTCTCGACCGACGTGCTGCAGAGCCGCTAAAGGTAGCACCAGCCGGCACCAAAGGCA
The DNA here is from genome assembly GCF_003096775.1 of Janthinobacterium sp. 78. Lineage (NCBI taxonomy): Bacteria > Pseudomonadati > Pseudomonadota > Betaproteobacteria > Burkholderiales > Oxalobacteraceae > Janthinobacterium > Janthinobacterium sp. 78. The sequence goes on from NZ_QENT01000001.1 coordinate 4,337,637, forward strand.
TCATTTTGTGCGCCTTTGTATAATCTTGTAGCACATTCGGCGCGACCCAAGCACACTCCCTCCTGACATCACGCCCGTCCCCTCTGAGATTGGAAGCAGTGATGCACACTGGGAGTCCGTATGAACACATTGATAAAACTGGCAGCTTCCTGCCTCGCGGGCCTGGCCGTGGCCATGTGCACCGCCAGTGAATACAAGGTCAACCGCGCGCCCGACAATGGCGCCATCTATCAGAACATCCAGGTCGGCAAGACCACCCGCCTCGACCTCGACGCGGCCCTGGGCAGCGCCACTGTGGTCAGCTTCGATCCCGGCTATGAAGTATGGGTCTACAAGAACCAGTTGCAAGCGCCCAAGGTGACGCGGCTGCTCCCACTGCTGGGCGAAAAAGGCACGCGCGAAGTGGCCGTCATGTTCGACCAGGCGGGTGTCGTCAGGAAATTCCGGATACACGAGCCGCGCAAGTAGGTCGCGCCAGCAATCCACGGGGACGCGCCCGCCGCGCCCTCTTGTTCTACACTGGCGTTTTATACTCCGGTGCCACCATGCAATTACCCGCAAGCCTCGCGCACATCTCGACAGACCAGGACTGGCAACACACGACAGCGTATCCGCCGCTCGGCTTCACGCCCTTCTCAGAAGGCGCGCTGGGCAATGGCGACACCTTCGGCCTGTACTGGCCCATCGGGCGCGAAGCGTCCGAACCGATCGTCGTCGAGACCTGGCACGACGAGTGGCGCCTCCAGCCGCACTTTTCCAGCCTGGCCGCGTTTTTGCAAGCCCATGCAGCCGCGCAGGACGAATATGTCGGCACGCCCTCGCTGGCCGATGATCCCGCTTCGCCGCGCGCCGCCTTTCTGGAAGCCAAGGAATTGATTGCGCAGCGCAACCCGGAGGCGGCCATTACGCTGCTGGAAGCGGCGCTGGCCCTCGTGCCCGAATATACGGACGCCCTGGCGCTGCTGCATGGCCAGTATGTGCGCGCGGGAAGAATCGGGGAAGCCGTCAAGGTGGCCATCCAGGCCATCATCTCGCCACCGTCCTTTGGCGGCCCGCCATTCAAGGCCTTGCAATGGCTGCGCACGCAGCCAGTGCCGGACGGGGAACCCGACCCCATCTGGCGCGCCTGCGGGCAGTTGTCGTTCAACTTTGGCGGCAGCAAGGAAAATGCCGATTATCCCGTGCTGCTGGCCGCCATCGCCACCTATGTGGAGCAAGGCAACTACCTTCGCGCCTCGACCCTGATGCAGACGTATGCGGAACTGATGAGCGCGGAAACCGTGTCCTTCCAGGAACGCTACGGCTTCGAGCCGGCCGCCTTCATCGCACGCCAGATCGCCGTCAGTGCGCGGCTCCCGTACGGCAGCCGCGACCCGGCAGCGCCATGCCTGCCCGGCAGGGATTAAGCCCCCTCCCCTGGCTGACGACATCAGCGCCAGATTATTTGGCATATTTGCCATATTTGTTTCTTCCATACGGCTAGCCGCACTTGTATCCATAAAGAAACATATCCAGCCATCCAGCGTTCATAGGTGTGAGAACAGGAAAAACTCGGCATCCTGCAGAGAAAAATCTCAAATACTATTTGACTAATTTGTTGAATATTTGTTTAATTAGGCATATTTAATTTATTTGTTTTTTCGGATGCCGAGGCAAGCCTGACTGCCACGCGACGCAAACAGTCACGTACCGTTGTGCCGGCGCGCGCCGGCCTGAGAACATGGAGATCGCAATGAACTACCCGATGATGGAAGCTGAGCAGGCAAAGCAAGGCATCGATGGTGTTGGCCTGGCAGCCGCGCTGGGCAAGATGCAAGGCCTGCTGCAATTCGATTTGCACGGCTGCGTGAGCAACGCCAACCAGATCGCGCTGGATCTGTTCGGCTATCAGCGCGATGAATTGCTGGGCCAGCCCCACCAGTTGCTATGCACGGTCACGCGCGAACGGCAGCAGGAGGAGCGGGAATTCTGGCGCCTGCTGGCCGAGGGCCAGTCACAGTGCGGCGATTTTCATCGCGTGGACAGGCAAGGACGGGAACTCTGGATACAGGCCCGCTATGTCCCGCTGTCGCACGATGGCGGACAAGCCGACCACGTCATCGCGCTCTTCGACGACATCACGGCCGAGATGCGCTCGCGCCTGGATTTTTCGGGCAAGATCGAGGCCATTGAACGTGTCCAGGCCGTGATTGAATTTGATCTGCAGGGCCGCGTATTGCGCGCCAACGACAACTTTCTGCGCACCTTCGGCTATCAGGAGCAGGAACTGCTCGGCCAGCACCATCGCATGTTCTGCACTGCGGAAGATGTGCAGGCGAGCAGCTACCGGCACTTGTGGGAAGGCCTGGGACGCGGTCAATTCCAGTCCGGCGAGTTCCGCAGGCTTGACAAGCTGGGGCGCGAAGTCTGGATACAGGCGTCCTACAACCCCATCCTCGATATCGATGGCCGGCCGCTCAAAGTGATCAAGTTTGCCACCGACATCACCGCCGCCAAGCGCCTCAGCTCCGAGACGGCCGGCAAGATCGATGCCATCGCCCGCTCGCAAGCGGTGATCGAATTCGACATGCGGGGCAATATCCTGACGGCCAACAGCAATTTCCTGCGGGCCGTCGGCTACACGCTGGAAGAAGTGCAGGGACAGCACCACAGCATGTTTTGCGACGACATGCTGGTGCAGAGCGAAGCTTACCGTAACTTCTGGGCCGATCTCGGCGAAGGCAAATTCAAGAGCGCCCGTTTTCACCGGCTTGCCAAGCATGGCGCCGCCATCTGGCTGCAGGCCACCTACAATCCGATTCTCGACACCAACGGCCGTGCCTTCAAGGTCGTCAAATTCGCCATGGACATCACGCAGCAGGTCGAGCGCGAACAGACCGTCAGCAGCCGCGTCGCCGGCATCGGCGATGCCATGCAGGAGCTCGCCGGCGCCATCGACAGCATCGGCCAGGGCGCAGCGCATGCGAACACCATCGCACAGCAAACGGAACAGCATGCCCGGCAGGGGCGCGTACTGCTGGGCCAATCCATCGATTCCATCCTGGAGATCCAGAAATCGTCGCAGGACGTCCATGAAATCGTCAGCACGATCAGCGATATTGCGATCCAGACCAACCTGCTGGCCTTCAATGCCGCCGTCGAGGCGGCCCGCGCCGGGGAGCACGGTCGCGGTTTTGCCGTCGTGGCGGATGAAGTACGCAAACTGGCCGAAAAATCCGGCGATGCGGCGCGCAACATCGCGCGCCTGATCGATAGCACCATCAGCCGCGTCGATCAAAGCGGCACCCTGTCAGAACAGGTGCGCCAATCGTTCGAACAGATCCGTGATTCCGTCCATAACACGACACAATCGATCGGCCAGATCGACCAGGCCACGGCGGCCCAGGTCGACTCCAGCAGGCACGTGGCGCAACTGCTGACCGAGCTGCAAGCGACCACCGCTGCGGAGCACTGAGCATGACGGCCCCGCTAGCGGCGGCACAGGATTACGTGCGGGTCAGGATAGGCTCGCTGCAGGTGGGCATTGCATCTTCCTGTGTGCACCAGGCGCTGGCGCGTCCCGCCGGTGTGCTTCCCGTGCCGGGTGCAACAGGCGCCCTGGCCGGGGTTTTTTCACATCAGGGCCGGGTGATTCCCCTGATCGACTTGCGCCCCTGGCTCCACATGGCGGCCGATACGCCCTGCGCTTACGTGCTGGTGCTGGCGACGGACGGCCTGCTGGCCGGGCTCGCCGTCGATGCCGTCTCCAGCGCACAGAAAATTCATCCTGAGCACATTGAGCAGGTGTACCACGACGATGAGCCTGACCACTTCTTCCGTTACGTCGCGCGATCCGCTGGCGATGATGAACTGCTGAACTTGCTGGAGCCGCAGCGCCTGATGCTGCGGGCGCAAGCCTGGAGCCGTACGGCGGGCATGCAAGCAGGGGGCGATGCACCGCCCGACCTGGCCCAGGCCGGCCCTGCCATATCGCTGGCCCTGTTCGAACTGGCAGGACGCGTGCTGGCACTGCCCTCGACGCTGGTAGCCGAAGTCCTGCCCTGCCCGCCAATGGACACGGCATTCGGCTGGAATGGGCCATTGGCCGGTGTGGCCGGCTGGCGCGGCCGCCAGGTCTACGTCCTCAATGGCGCCGTTTTCAACGGAGCCTTGCCGGCACCGCCAGCGCCGCCGCCCCTGCTGGCCGTGCTGGAACGCGACGGCCTCTGCCTGGGGATACGCATCGACAAGACGCTGGCCGTGCGCGATATCGCCTGCAGCCAGCTGCTGCACGCGACGGACGGGCCTTGCAGCCACCCACTGGTGGCCGCCACCATCACGGCCGAATCGGGCCCGCCACAACTGCTGCTCGACGACGCGGCCTTGCTGGCCCTATGTCCGCAAACCTCGCGCGACACGCGCGCGCAAGTGCAGGCGCTGGCGCAAGACAGGCGCAGCAGCGATGCCTACATCGTCTGCGATGCGGGCGAAGAACTGGCATTGCCGATGGCCGCCATCGTCACCATCCTGCCCCTGCCTGCGGACATGCAAGCCCCCTCGCCCGACGACCCGGCCGCGCCGCCTGGCAGCTTTACCTGGCAAGGACGCACGCTGCCATTGATCGCGCTCGGCCCCCAGGGTGCGCCAACGGCGCGCATCGTCGTCATCGAGCACGCGGCACGGCATGTTGGCTTGCTGGTGCGTAATCTCGTCACCCTGGTACCCGCCTACGCGGCGAGCAAAACCAGCTTCAGCCAGTTCGGCGGGCAAGCGCAGACGATGATCACACTCGATTCACCGGAAGGAAAAGCCAGCTACCGGGTATGGGAAGCAGAGGAACTGGCAGGCGTCACAAGCCCTGCGCATTGATCTCAGCACCCCGCGCACGCCAGCTTCTCGCGGAACAGCTTGCGGTACGCCGACGGCGACGTCTGCAAGTTGGCCCGGAAATGCTGGCGCAGCGACAACGCCGTGCCGAAGCCGGCCTCTTGCGCCACGACATCGATCGAGGCTGCGCTTTTTTCCAGCATGCCTTGCGCATGCGCAAGACGCTGGTTCAGCAGCCATTGCTTGAAGGACGTACCCGTGGCCTGGCGGAAATGGCGCGTAAAGTTGCGCCGGCTCATGGCGGCCCGTGCGGCCAGCGCGTCGATGCTGTGCGCCTGGCCCAGGTTGGCCGTCACGCCAGCGAGCACCTCGGCAAAGCGCCCTTCGCTGCCGGACACGGGCAGCGGGCGCTCGATGAATTGCGCCTGCCCACCCTGGCGGTGCGGCGCCACCAGCAGCCGGCGCGCCACGCGGTTCGCCACCTCGGCACCGGCCAGCTGGCGCAGCAGGTACAAACAGCAATCGAGGCCGGCCGCCACGCCGGCCGACGTCAGCACGGCGCCATCGTCCACATACAGCACTTCGCGGTCCACCCTGACCCTGGGATAGCGGGCCGCCAGCTGCTGCGCCATGCCCCAGTGCGTGGCCGCGCGCTTGCCATCCAACAAGCCCGCCTGCGCCAGCGGAAACGCGCCCAGGCACAGGCCCACCATGCGCGCGCCGCGCGCGCTGGCCGCCTGCAGCGCCGCGACCAGCGACGGTGCGGCATCGCGGCAATCGTCGTGCCAGGCCGGCATGATGACGATATCGGCGCCCTCCAGCCCCTCCAGTCCGCACTCGGGCGTGATGCAAAAGCCGGCCGCCGTGCGCAACGGTGCGGGATCGGCGGCACACACGCGCACGTGAAAAGGCGGCAGATCGGCCTCGTCCGTCTGGGCGCCAAACACGAGGCAAGGCACGGACAAGTGAAATGGCGTCATGCCATCGAAGGCGATCACGGCGATGCGCAAGGGAGCGGAAGTAGCGGAAATGGTAGGCATGGCCCGATTTTATCGCAGATAGGCCTTCGGGCCACTTTTTGTTTGTAACGCGCAGCTTGAAAATGACTGTATCGGGGAAGTCCTTCCTCTTTCAACCATTCAGGAGTCACGCATGTCCAACACTACCGCACCACGCCGCGCCCTGCTCGTCATCGATGTACAAAATGAATACTTCACGGGCGACATGCCCATCGAATATCCGTCCGTCGACATCTCGCTGCCGAATATCGTCACCGCCATGGCCGCCGCCCACGCCGCCGGCGTGCCCGTGATCGTCGTCCAGCACGATGCGCCGGAAAATTCTCCCATCTTCGCCAGGGGCAGCGACGGCTGGCAGCTGCATCCGGCCGTCTCAGCATTCCCTGCCGACCACCGCATCAACAAGAGCATGGGCAGCGCCTTTGCGGGCACGGACTTGCGCGCCTGGCTGGAGAGCCGCAACATCGACACCCTGACGGTGACCGGCTACATGACGCACAACTGCGATGCCGCCACCATCTACCACGCCGCACACGACGGCTTGCAAGTCGAATTCCTGCAAGATGCCAGCGGCACCCTGCCCTACGCGAATGCGGGCGGCACGGCCAGCGCCGAGGAAATCCACCGTGTCTTCAGCACCGTGTTCCACTCGAATTTCGCCGCCGTAGCCAGCACGCAGGCCTGGCTCGATGCCGTGCGCGAAGGCAAGCCGCTGGAAATAGACAATATTTATCTGTCGAACCAGCGTGCGCGCAAGGCGCAGGCGAACTGACGCAGGCGGGAATGGACGGGTATCATGCGTCCATTCCCCACTCGATGATGAACGATGCGAAAAATAACTGTGCTGGGCTTAACGACTGCGGGTGTTTTCCTGCTGGCCACGACCGCGCTGGTAGGGGCTGGCCTGCACGATAAACTGGCGCCCGCCGACGTGATCGTCGTGCCCGGCAATACCATCCTGCCCGACGGCACGCCCAGCCCCCGCCTGCAGGCGCGGCTCGACGTGGCGCTCAAACAGTTCCACGAACACAGGGCGCCGCGCATCCTCGTCAGCGGGGCGACGGGCAAGGAAGGGTTCGACGAGGCCGCTTCCATGGCGCGCTACCTGCGGTCGCGCGGCGTACCGGCCAGCGCCATTATTGAGGACAATCAAGGCTGGACCACGGAAGCCACGGCGCGCAATGCGACCGTTCTGATGCGCACGCACGGCTGGCAGACGGCCATGGTCGCCACGCAGTATTTTCATGTACCGCGCTTCCGTCTGGCTCTGGAACGGGCCGGCATCACCGTCAGCGGCCAGGTGCACGCGCCCTACTTCGAACTGCGCGACCTGTATTCCGTGCCGCGCGAAACCGTCGGCTATGCCGTCTACTATTTGAAAGAAGGAAGATGAGACCACTGTTCTTTGCCGCCGGTTTTGCCCTGGCAGCGGCCTGTGCCGTTCCGTCGATGGCCGCCACCGATGCGGAGCCGATCGGCGCCGCTGCCAGCCTGTATCTATTTGGCGCGCTGGTGCTGGGCATATGCATCGCCGCCTTTGGCGCAGTGGCGCAGCGCCGAAATGCAACAATCGGCCGCCTGCCATCGGCCTGCGCCGGTGCGCTGTGCGGCGTAATGCTGTACGGCAGTTTCGCGCTGGCATTTGCCACGCCGTCGATCACGCCGGTCCTGGCCTACGCCGCCAGCGCCCTGTGCGCCACCGGCGCGGCCCTGCTGCTGCCGCGCCTGTTAAAAGCCGTGGCACGCCAGTAAGCTGTCACTCGCTCCAGTCGCGCGAGCGCTCCACGGCGCGCTGCCATTTGTGCAGCCGCGTCAGGCGTTCGTCGGCGGCCATGGCCGGTTCGAAGCGGCGTCCCACCTGCCACTGGGCGGCGATTTCTTCCTGCGATGCCCAGAAACCCACGGCCAGACCCGCCAGGTAGGCGGCGCCCAGGGCCGTCGTTTCCGTCACCACGGGACGCACCACGGGCACATTCAAGATGTCGGCCTGGAACTGCATCAGCATGTCGTTGCGCGCCGCGCCGCCATCGACGCGCAGCTCGCTCAAGGCGATGCCCGCGTCATCCTGCATGGCGGACAAGACGTCCACGTTCTGGTAAGCCACGCCCTCCAATGCGGCGCGCGCGATATGCGCCTTGCCCGTGCCGCGCGTGATGCCGATCAGGGTGCCGCGCGCATACGGGTCCCAGTACGGCGCGCCGAGTCCCGCGAACGCGGGCACGAAGACCAGGCCGCCCGAATCGGGCACGCTGGTGGCCAGCGCTTCCACTTCGGACGAGTCGCGGATGATGCCCAGCCCATCGCGCATCCACTGCACGGCCGCACCCGCGATGAAGGCGCTGCCTTCGAGCAAGTAATCGGTCTTGTCGCTGCCCGCGCCCAGGCTCCAGCCCACCGTCGTCAACAGCCGGTTTTTCGATGGCAAGGGGCGCTTGCCCACGTTCATCAGCATGAAGCAGCCCGTGCCGTAGGTATTTTTCGCCATGCCCGGCTTCAGACACACTTGGCCGAACGTCGCGGCCTGCTGGTCTCCCGCGATGCCGGCGATCGGCACGGAGATACCCAGCAGGTCAACGTGCGTGTGCGCGCCCACGCCGCTCGATGGCACGACGTCGGGCAGCAGGGAGGCGGGAATGTCGAGCAGCGCCAGCAGATCCGTGTCCCATTGCAAAGTATGAATGTTGAACAGCATGGTGCGCGCCGCGTTGCTCGTGTCCGTCAAGTGGGCGCCGCTCATCTTGTAGATCAGCCAGCTGTCGATGGTGCCGAAGGCCAGTTCTCCCCGCTCGGCGCGCGCGCGGGCGCCGGGAACGTTGTCGAGCAGCCATTTCAATTTAGTCGCGGAAAAATAGGCGTCCAGCACCAGGCCCGTCTTTTGCTGGATCAGGTCCGCCTTGCCCTGCCCGACCAGTTGCTCGCAATAAGCCGCATTTCTCCGGTCTTGCCAGACGATGGCGTTGGCGACGGGCTCGCCCGTGGCACGGTCCCACAGCACCGTCGTTTCGCGCTGGTTGGTCACGCCGATAGCGGCCACATCGCTTGCCGCCACGCCGCTGTCGCGCAGCACCTGCTGCAGCACGCCCTCTTGCGAGGCCCAGATTTCGTTCGCGTCATGCTCGACCCAGCCCGGCTGGGGGAAAATCTGGCGAAATTCGCGCTGCGCGCTGGCGTGCGGCCGGCCCGCATGGTCAAACAGGATGGCACGCGAACTGGTGGTGCCCTGGTCTAAAGCAAGTATGTATTTGGTCATGGTCGCTACTACGTCGATACAGTGAAGGGGCACGGGCAAACGCCCGTGCCCCGGGAAAGCGGCAGCAGAAGTTTACACGACTACCTTACCTTGCCCTCTTTCCAAGCCTGCAATAATTTATCGTAGGCAATCGTTTCGCCCTTCGGCTTTTCATTCGCCAGCTTTTTCCATGGAGCGTGCTGGTCCGACAGATACTGGTTCGGATCGCCCTTGGCATTGAGCTTGGGTGCGCACGCCTTCATGCCGGCCCGCTGCAGGCGCGCCATGACCTGGTCCATTTCCTCGGCCAGGTTATCCATGGCGGCCTGCGGCGTTTTTTCCGCCGTAATGGCCGTGGCCACATTCTTCCACCACAGCTGGGCCAGCTTCGGATAGTCGGGTACGTTGTTGCCCGTCGGCGTCCACGCCACGCGGGCAGGGCTGCGGTAGAACTCGATCAAGCCGCCGTATTCGTTCGCATGTTTCGTGAAATAATCGTGGCGGATGTCGGAATCGCGGATGAAGGTCAGGCCGACGATGGATTTCTTCAGCGACACGGTTTTCGATGTAACGAATTGCGCGTACAGCCAGGCGGCGGCCTTGCGGTCGTCCGGCGTGGACTTGAACAGGAACCAGGAACCGACATCCTGGTAACCGTTCTGCATGCCCTCTTTCCAGTACGGGCCGTGCGGCGATGGCGCCATGCGCCATTTCGGCGTGCCGTCCTTGTTGACCACTGGCAAGCCCGGTTTTGTCATGCCAGCCGTAAACGCCGTGTACCAAAAGATTTGCTGGGCAATTTCACCCTGCGCCGGCACCGGGCCCGCTTCCGAGAAATTCATGCCGTTCGCCTGCGGCGGCGCGTATTTCTTCATCCAGTCGATGTATTTCGTCAGCGCATACACGGCCGCCGGCGAATTGGTGGCGCCGCCGCGTGAAACGGACGCGCCCACAGGCGTGCACTTGTCGGCCGCCACCTTGATGCCCCACTCATCGACGGGCAAGCCATTCGGGATGCCCTTGTCGGCCGCGCCAGCCATCGACAGCCAGGCATCGGTAAAGCGCCAGCCCAAGGAGGGATCTTTCTTGCCGTAATCCATGTGGCCATACACTTTCTTGCCGTCCAGTTCCTTCACGTCATTGGTAAAAAAGTCGGCGATGTCTTCATACGCGGACCAGTTCTGCGGCACGCCCAGCTCGTAGCCATACTTGGCCTTGAACTTGGCTTGCAAATCCTTGCGCGCGAACCAGTCGGCGCGGAACCAGTACAGGTTGGCAAATTGCTGGTCGGGCAACTGGTACACCTTGCCATCGGGCGCCGTGGTAAAGCTGATGCCGATGAAATCTTTCAGATCCAGGCCGGGATTGGTGAATTCCTTGCCCTTGGCGGCCATGTAGTCGGACAGCGGCTCGACGGCGCCATAGCGGTAATGCGTGCCGATCAGGTCGGAATCGGAAATCCAGCCGTCATAGATGCTCTTGCCGGACTGCATCGACGTTTGCAGCTTTTCCACCACGTCGCCTTCCTGGATGATGTCGTGGCGCACCTTGATGCCGGTGATTTCCTCGAAAGCCTTGGCCAGGGTCTTCGATTCGTAGACATGGGTGTCGATGGTTTCCGAGACCACGGAAATTTCCTTGATGCCCTTGGCTTTCAGCTTGGCCGCCGCATCGATGAACCACTGCATTTCAGCAAGCTGTTGCTGCTTGCTCAGGCTGGATGGCTGGAATTCCTTGTCGATCCAGGTTTGCGCCTGTTTGGCGTCGGCCAGGGCCGCATTCGACACGAGCATGGCCACCGCCGCGAAGACCGTGAACTTCAATTTCATCGTGAATCTCCTTTTATTGTATTGCCGGCCGCCTGCTGACGGTCCGGCCTCCATCAACACCGGCAAGCCGGCTCACCCCCAACGCATCACTATTACCAACAACACAAAACTGATGGCAGCACCAATCGCTTGCTGCATTTCCGTAAACCCCGCCCACGCCAGGTTGACATACGCGGCCGTGAGCAAGCCGATGAACAAACGGTCGCCGCGCGTGGTCGGCATGGGCAAGAAGCCCTTGCGCGCGATGCTGGGCGAGCGGATTTGCCACACCGTCATGCCAGCGAGCATCAAGCCGATGCAGATGAAGAAGATGGCCACTTCCGGCGTCCAGGCCATCCAGCCGAACAGGCTGGTTGTGCTATCGGTATTTTCCATGTCACACCCTCCCCATCGCAAAACCCTTGGCGATGTAATGGCGCACGAACCAGATCACCAGCGCACCGGGCACGATGGTCAAGACTCCCGCCGCCGCCAGCACGCCCCAGTCCATGCCCGCCGCCGAGACGGTGCGCGTCATGGTGGCGGCAATCGGCTTGGCGTTGACGGAGGTCAAGGTGCGCGCCAATAACAGTTCCACCCAGCTGAACATGAAACAGAAGAAGGCCGTCACGCCCACGCCCGACTTGATCATCGGCAAGAAGATGCGGATGAAGAAGCGGGGGAAGCTGTAGCCGTCGATATACGCCGTCTCGTCGATTTCCTTCGGCACGCCGGACATGAAGCCTTCCAAAATCCACACGGCCAGCGGCACGTTGAAGACCATGTGCGCCAGCGCCACGGCCAGATGCGTATCCATCAGGCCCACCGTCGAATACAGCTGGAAGAAGGGCACGAGGAAGACGGCGGGCGGCGTCATGCGGTTGGTCAGCAGCCAGAAGAACAAATGCTTGTCGCCGACAAAGTTATAGCGCGAAAAGGCATACGCGGCCGGCAAGGCCACGGTGACCGACATCACCATGTTCAGCGCCACGTAAATCATGGAATTGATGTAGCCGCTGTACCACGATGGGTCCGTAAAGATGGTCTTGTAGTTGGCGAACGTCAGGTGTTCGGGCCACAGGCTCAGCACGCCGACGATTTCCTCGTTGGTCTTGAGCGACATGTTGAGCATCCAGTAGATGGGCAATAGCGAACCCAGCAGGAAGACGATCAGGATGATGGCGCTGATTTTCTTGTGCATCATTTCTGGTCTCCCGTGCCGACGCGCTGCATCCACGTGTACAGCACAAAGCAGAACAGCAGGATGATCAGGAAGTAAATCAATGAGAACGCCGAGGCCGGCCCCAGGTCGAACTGGCCCACGGCCTTTTGCGTCAGGTATTGCGACAAAAAGGTGGTGGCATTGCCCGGTCCGCCACCGGTCAGCACGAACGGTTCCGTGTAGATCATGAAACTGTCCATGAAGCGCAGCAAGACAGCTATCATCAGCACATTGCGCAGTTTCGGCAGCTGGATGTAGCGGAACACGGCCAGGCGCGAAGCGCCGTCGATGCGCGCCGCCTGGTAATACGCGTCGGGAATGGCGCGCAGACCCGCATAGCACAGCAGCACGACCAAGGGCGTCCAGTGCCAGATATCCATCACCATCACCGTCAGCCAGGCGTCGAGCGAGTTGCCGTTGTAATTGTAGTCAAAACCCAATTGATTCAGGGTGTAGCCCATCAGGCCGATGTCGCCGCGGCCAAAGATTTGCCAGATGGTGCCCACCACGTTCCACGGTATCAGCAGGGGCAGCGCGATCAGCACCAGCGCCAGCGAGGCTTTCCAGCCCTCGGCCGGCATGCACAGGGCAATCAAAATACCGAGCGGAATCTGGATCGCCAGCACGGAGCCGGAAAACAGCAACTGGCGCAGCAAGGCGCTGTGCAAGTCGCCATCCAGCATGACCATGCGGAACCATTCCGTGCCCACAAACACCTTTTGCGTGGGACTCAGGATATCTTGCACGGAATAATTGACCACCGTCATCAGCGGCAGGATGGCGGAAAAGGCCACGCACAGCAGCACGGGCAGGATCAACAGCCAGGCGCGGCGGTTGTTATCGGTCTTACCATTATGTATCATCAAGCCACCCGCTTATCGTTGACATAGAAAAGGGTGCGTTGCGGCGGAAAGCGCAGCCGTACAGCCTCCCCCGCCACGGCGTCGATGGCGCGCAGCTTGGCCGCCACCGTGGCGCCGCCCAGCTGAAATTCCGCCAGGTAATGCGTGCCCATGTTGCGTACGGCAGTCACCGTGGCGTCCAGCGTATCCTCCCCACCCTCGCCCGCTGTCAGGCATTCGACGAATTCCGGCCGTACTCCCAAGGTGATCTTGCCTTGCGCGCCAGCCAGCGCCGCGCGGGCGGCGGCGGACACGGCCAGCGGCTGGCCCGCCACCCTCGCCCCGCCATCGTCCAGAGTACAATCGAGCAAGTTCATGCCCGGGTTGCCGATGAAATAGCCGACAAACGTGTGTTCCGGCTCCTCGAACAGCGCTTGCGCGCTGCCCGTCTGCACCACCTCGCCCTGCGTCATGACGACTACCTGGTCGGCAAAGGTCAGCGCTTCCACCTGGTCGTGCGTGACGTAGATCAGGGACAATTTCAGTTCGTGGTGGATTTCCTTGAGTTTCCTGCGCAACAGCCATTTCAAATGCGGGTCGATCACCGTCAGCGGTTCATCGAACAGCACGGCCGCCACGTCGGGACGCACGAGCCCCCTTCCCAGCGAAATCTTTTGCTTCGCGTCCACGGACAAGCCGCTGGCGCGCAACTTCAAGTCACCTGTCAGCTCCAGCATCTGCGCCACCTGCTGCACGCGCTTTTTCACCTCGATTTCTCTCCAGCCGCGATTGCGCAGCGGAAACGCCAGGTTGTCGTGCACGGTCATGGTGTCGTAGATGACGGGAAACTGGAACACTTGCGCGATATTCCGAGCTTCCGTGGGTAGCTGCGTCACATCCTTGCCGTCGAACAGCACTTTGCCATGCGACGGTTTCACCAGGCCAGAGATAATGTTGAGCAAGGTCGTCTTGCCGCAGCCGGACGGCCCCAGCAAGGCGTACGCGCCGCCGTCATGCCACGCCATGCTCATGGGCCGCAGCGCATAGTCGGCGGGTGCCGTGGGGTTCGGTTTGTAGGCGTGGGCCAGGTCGACCAGTTCGATGCGCGCCATGTCACACTCCTCCTTGCACAGGGGCAAACAGCAGGCCGCCGTCATCCGCAAAGATCAGCAGCGCATGCGGCTGGCAATACACGGTGCAGGCGCTGCCGATCTCCAGGTTGTGCACGCCGCCCAGTTGCGCCACCAGGGCCAGGTCGCCACGGCGCGCATGCACATAGGTTTCCGAACCGCTGATTTCCGCCAGGTCCACCGTCGCTGCGATGGCCACGTCGCCCTCGGACTGGGGAGACAGATGCAGGCTGTGCGCGCGTACGCCGAGAATCACCTGCGTGCTGTCGCCCAGGCGGGCACGCTGTGCGCCGCTCAGGTGTATCGCCAGGCCGTCCGCCGCCTGCGCCACGCCCTGCGCATCGACGCGGGCGGGAATCAGGTTGATGGGCGGATCGCTGAAGGTACGCGCCACGGCGATGGAATTGGGCGCGTTGAAGACGTCCAGGGTCGGCCCCTGCTGCAGCAAGCGTCCCTCGTGCAGCACGGCCACGTGGCCGCCCAGCTGCAGCGCTTCCAGCGGTTCCGTGGTGGCGTACACGACCGTCGTGCTGCCGCTGGAAAACAGTTCCGTCAACTCGCGGCGCAATTCCTCACGCAATTTGTAGTCGAGGTTCACCAGTGGCTCGTCGAGCAGCAACAGCGAGGCATCCTTGATCAGCGCGCGCCCCAGCGCCGTGCGCTGCTGCTGGCCGCCCGACAGTTCGCCGGGCGTGCGCTGCAGATACGGCGTGATATGCAGGCGCTCGGCCAGCGCCAGCACTTTGGCGTGGATCTGTTCCTCGGGCACCTTGCGCAAGCGCAAGGGCGAGGCGATATTGTCGTACACGGTAAAGGCCGGATAGTTGATGAATTGCTGGTACACCATGGCCAGATTGCGCTTGCTGACGGGCACGCCCGTCACGTCGACGCCATCGGCAGTCACTGTGCCCCCGCTGGGCTTGTCCAGGCCCGCCATCACGCGCATCAGGGTCGTCTTGCCGGCACGCGTGGTGCCCAGCAAGACGTTGATGGCGCCCGGCACCAGCGCCAGCGACATCGGATATAAATAATCGTCAGCCCCCTGCTTCCTGCTGATCTTGTCCAGTACCAGTTGCACGCGCGTCTCCTCCAGTGATGGTTTCTTATTCTTCGCGGCACCCTCTGCGGGGCGTGGTCGCCAACATGTGCTGCTTACGGCAAAGGGTGCTGCAACAGCCAGGCGTCGAGCCTGCCCGCCGTCTCGCGCGGCAGGTGCAGGCCCAGCTTGGAGCGCCGCCACAGGATGTCGGCCGCGCTGACGGCCCATTCATGGCGCCGCAAATAGTCGACTTCCGCCCCGTACAGGCCGGCGGCGATTGCCTCGCCCATGGCCGCCACATCCTTGCGCCCAGCCAGCAGCAGATGGATGCGCGTGCCGTAGGCGCGCGCATAGCGCGCCACCAGCGCCGCCGGCAGCCACGCATAGTCGCGCTGCAAGCCTTGCACGAACTGGCCGAATTCGCGCACGGACCGGTTCTGCGGCGTACTGCCGAACACGTCGCCGCCGGGCAGGCAGGCGCTGGCCGTCCAGGCTGGCCGCGTATTGCCCAGCAAGGGCGCCAGTAAATCCAGCGCTTCCTCAGCCAGCTTGCGAAAGGTGGTGATCTTGCCGCCGAAGATACTCAGCAGCGGCGCGCCCTCCTGGTCCAACTCGAAGCGGTAATCGCGCGTGACGGCCTTGGCGTCGGCCGCCGCGTCTTCCACCAGCGGGCGCACGCCCGCATACGTCCAGACCACGTCGGCAGGATTGATGGGCTTGCTGAAATAGTAACTGGAAAGCTCGCACAAGTAACGAATTTCCGCGTCATCGATTTCCACCTTGCCGCGCTCGCCCTGGTAGTCGAGATCGGTGGTGCCGATCAGGGTGAAATCGTGCTCGTATGGAATGGCAAACACGATGCGTCCGTCCGGATGCTGGAAGATATACGCATGATCATGCTCGAACAATCGCTTGACGACGATATGGCTGCCCTTGATCAAACGCAAATGCCGGCCCTGTCCGCCGGGCGCCGCCTGTTGCAGGAACTCGGCCGTCCACGGCCCGGCCGCATTGACGACGCTGCGCGCGCGCACGGTAGTCTGCTGGCCGCTGGCGTGCTGCAAGGTGGCCAGCCAAGCGTCGCCTTCGCGCGCCAGCGTCGTGCAGCGCGTGCGCGTCAGAATGGTGGCGCCCTTGTCCGCCGCGTCGATGGCGTTCAGCACCACCAGGCGCGCATCGTCGACCCAGCCATCGGAATACACGAAGCCGCGCTTGAACTCAGGTTTTAACGGTTGTCCGGCCGCGTGGCGCTCAAGGTCGATGCCTTGTGAGGCAGGCAGGATTTCGCGCTTCGCCAGCATGTCGTAGAGAAACAGGCCGGCGCGTATCAGCCAGGCGGGGCGCTGGCCTTGCGCATGCGGCATGACGAAGCGCAAGGGCCACATGATGTGCGGCGCCGAGCGCAGCAGCACTTCGCGCTCGATCAGCGCCTTGCGCACGAGGCCGAACTCATAGTATTCGAGGTAGCGCAGGCCGCCGTGTATCAGCTTGGTGGACGCGGACGAGGTGTGGGCGGCCAGGTCGTCTTTTTCGCACAGCACCACGGACAAGCCGCGGCCCGCCGCGTCGCGCGCGATGCCGGCGCCGTTGATGCCGCCGCCCACTACCAGCACGTCGCATGCCATCGCCGGCTGCGGCTGCGGCACTGCGGCGATCCCCTGCTGCATTGAGGCCATCGGGACTCCATCGTTATCAAGGACAAGCGACCAAGAAAGACTAGGCACACCCGGCGACTGTGGTTAAGATCAATACGGATGTCATACGAATGCAATATGGATAAGATTACGCCATAAATCGAACTCATAGCAACATGTTTTCACCCAAATTTGTTCGATTTTGTTCGCTTATGCAATTTTAAAGAGACACGCCCATGAATTTGAATCCCCGCCAGCGCCGCTTGCTTGAAGTGGTGCGCCAGAAAGTCACCATGTCGGTCGAGGAGTTGGCCCAGCAACTCGACGTCACGCCGCAAACCGTGCGGCGCGACGTCAAACAGATGGAAGAAGCGCGCCTGCTGGCCCGCTATCACGGCGGCGTGGGCTTGCCCTCGTCCGTGGAAAACATCGATTACAGCCAGCGCCAGGTATTCAACAGCGACGCCAAGCGGCGCATCGCCACCGCCGTGGCGGCGCAAGTGCCGCATGGCTGCTCGCTCCTGATCAATATCGGCACCACCACCGAAGAAGTGGCGCGCGCGCTGGGACAGCACACGGGCTTGCACGTGGTGACGAACAACCTGAACGTGGCCGCCATCCTGGCCGACAACGGCGCCTGCGAAGTCATCGTGGCCGGCGGTGTGGTGCGCGGACGCGACCGTGGCATCGTGGGTGAAGCCACCATCGACTTCATCCGCCAGTTCAAGGTCGACATCGGCATCATCGGCATTTCCAGCATCGACGAAGACGGCAGCCTGCGCGACTTCGATGCGCGTGAAGTGAAGGTGGCGCAAGCCATCATCGAGCAGTCGCGCGAAGTGTGGCTGGTGGCTGATCAGCATAAATTCGGCCGCAAGGCGCTGGTGCGCCTGGCAGATCTGGCGCAAATCGATATCTTGTTTACGGATGCGCCGCCGCCGGCCCGCTTTGCCGACGTCCTGCGCGACGCGGGCGTCAAGGTGGTGGTGGCCTGAGCGGCAGGTAGGGGCAAGCGCAGCGAATGATATGAAATATTTATCAATTCGGCAAAAAAGCTGTTACCATTGATGCAACATGAGTTATTTTTTTAATCTTCCTCTCCGGCAATACGATTAGCCGCTTGATATTGCTTTTTATCTATCCAGAGCAAGGAAATAAGGAAAAACTCTTTGTCGCTCAGTGATTTCCTGTGAAAACAGTGTTAAAACGACCTCAAGCACGATGATTATTCCCAAACAAACCACTCGACAGCCAGCGTCAAGGCCCTAACCATGCCGACAACGCCGCCCAGTGAAGGAAAAGAAATGAGCCATAATTTTGAAACGGCCGGCATGCCGCAAACCGCCCGTCCCAACAGCGTTCCCGTCAGCGAGCTGGAAGCCCATCTCGGCTACTGGCTGCGTTTCGTCTCCAACCACGTTTCCCACAGCTTCCAGAAAAAAGCCGAAGCCAACGGCGTGACGGTGTCCGAATGGGTCGTGCTGCGCGAAATGTTCCGCCTCGGCTGCACCTCGCCCACGGTGCTGGCGCAAGTGTCCGGCATGAGCAAGGGCGCCGTGTCGAAGCTGATCGACCGACTGGAAAGCAAGGGCATGGTCAGCAAGTCCATCCTGCTGGCGGACCGCCGCCAGCATTCGATCGAACTGACCACGGAAGGCGAAGCGCTGGTGCCCGTGCTGGCCGAGATGGCCGACCAGAACGACGAGGAGTTCTTCGGCAAGCTGCCGCGCCAACTGCGCGACGACCTGCTCGATGCGATGAAGGAAGTGGCGCGCACGCATCAGCTCAAGAACGCGCCCCTGAATTAAGGCCGCTGGCGGCAAGGGTGGGACGGTGGGACGGGCGCTTCGGCTATGATGCTGGCCTGACCGTTTACCAGGAACACGCATGGCCCTGCACATCGAAACCCCTCTGCTCAACTCGCGCGCCCTGAGCCTGCACAGCGACCGCGCCATCTGGCTCAAGCTCGAAGCCTTGCAGCCGCCCGGCTCCTTCAAGATCCGCGGCATCGGCCTCGCCTGCGAAGAATACGCGCGGCGCGGCGCCAGCCGTTTCATCTCTTCTTCCGGCGGCAATGCCGGCATCGCCGTGGCCTATGCGGGACGCCAGCTGGGCATTCCCGTCATCGTCGTGGTGCCGGAAACGACCAGCGCGCGGGCCAGGGCCCTGATCGCGCAGGAAGGCGCCGAAGTCATCGTGCACGGCGCCGCCTGGCAAGAGGCGAACGCGCTGGCGCAGTCGATGCTCACGCCGCAAGACGCCTTTTTGCATCCGTTCGACGACCCGCTGCTGTGGCAGGGCCATGCAGGCATGATCGATGAAGTGGCCCGCGCGGGCCTGAAACCGGACGCGGTGGTGCTGTCGGTGGGCGGCGGCGGCTTGCTGGCCGGCGTGGCCGAAGGCTTGCAGCGCAACGGCTGGGATGACGTGGCCCTGGTGGCCGTGGAAACCGAAGGCGCCGCTTCGCTGGCGGCCGCCGTGGCCGCGCGCGACCACGTGGCCCTGCCATCTGTCGCCAGCATCGCCACCTCGCTGGCCGCGCGCCAGGTGTGTGCGCAAGCCTACGCCATCAGCCAGACGCGCCTGCTGCACAGCGTGGTGGTCTCGGACAAGGCCGCCGTCGATGCCTGCCAGCGCTTCATTGACGACCAGCGCCTGGTGGTGGAGCCGGCCTGCGGCGCAGCGCTGGCCGCCGTCTACGGCAAGGTGCCGCAACTGGCACCCTACCGCAATGTGCTGGTCATCGTCTGCGGCGGCGTCACGGCCACCACGCAGCAGCTCGACCACTGGACTGCCACTCTGTAAAACCTACGGCGCCGCCTCAAGCAGCGCCACGCCGTCGCGGCCCTGCCCCTTGGCGGCATACAGGGCCTGGTCCGCCAGGTCCAGCAACTGCGTCGGCGTCAGCGCGCCTTCGCGGAAGATGGCGATACCGACGCTGGTCGTCACCGGCAGCGGGCCGCTGGCCAGCTCAAACGGCTGGCGGATGGCGTCGATGATCTTCGCGCCGATCTGGCGCACTTCCGCCGCGCCGTTCACGCCTTCGAAAATGATCACGAATTCATCGCCGGCCAGGCGCGCCACCAGGTCGCTGGCGCGCACGCTGCGCACCAGGCGCGCGGCGAACTCCTTCAGCACCTCGTCGCCCGTTTTGTGTCCCAGGCTATCGTTGATGGCCTTGAAACGGTCGATATCGAGATACGCCAGCGCCATCGGCGCGCGCGCCACGCGCGTACGCTGCATGCTTTGCACCAGCTGTTCGTCGAAGCGGCGCCGGTTGGCGATGCCCGTCAGGGTATCGGTAGCGGCGGCAAACTGCAGCGCCGTATGCACCGCCTTGGTCTTGGTGATTTCGTGGATCAGGCCATACACGCCTTCCACCGCGCCGCTCTCGCCCACATCGGGCACATAGCTGGTCTGGAAGGAGCGCCGGCCCGCCTCCCCCTCGCCGTCGATGGTGAATTCATATTCGACCTCCTCGCCCGCGAAGGCGCGCCGCAGGTAGGCTTCGCGCAATTGATACGCTTCTTCGCCCAGCACCTCGCGGATCGACTGCATCATGCTTTCCTTGCGCGACCGGCCGAACCATTTTTCAAACGTGGCGTTGATGAACTGGTAGCGGTGCTCGCGGTCGATGTAGACGATCACCACGGGAACATGGTCCGTCAGCAGCTTCAAGCGCCGTTCGCTGTCGCGCGTCTGCGCCTCGGCGATTTCGCGCTCGGCCACCAGCGAGTAAAAATCGCGGCTCAAGTCGCCGATTTCGTCGCGCCGCTCGATTTGCAGCGCCTCGATGCCCAGGCGCTGGCGGCGAATCTGGTGCACCTGGCGGCGCAAGCGCTCCAAAGGCTGCAACAGGCGCAGCACCACGCGCCAGCCGGCCAGTCCCGCCAGCGCCGCCAGCAGCACGGCGGCCAGCAGGATCTTGCTGCGGATGGCGTGCAGCGGCGCGAACGCGTCACGCATGGGATACACGGACGCCAGTATCCAGCCCGTCGAGGCGATGCGGTGATAGGCAAACAAGGCATCGACGCCTTGCGTGGTGGTCCCCGTCAGCCAGCCCTCGAAGCCCTGCATGGCGCGCCGCGTCGGTTCGCTGATGGGGCCATGCGCGTCGATATGCTGCATGATGCGCGACTTGTCGGGATGCTCGACGATGACGCCTTCGCTGGTCATGATGTACAGATAACCACCCGTGCCCGGCTTGAGCGCGCCCAGGCGCCCCAGGAAATCGGGCTGGCGCAGGTTCACGCTGGCCGCCAGCACATAGCGCACGGCGCCCTGCGCGGCGAACACGGGCTGCGTCACCACCACGATGGGCATGCCCGAAATGCTGCCGTTGAGCGGCGCGGAAATCACCGAACGCCCGGTCGCCAGCGTCTGGTCAAAATACGGGCGGCCTTTCAGGTTCATCCCCGCCTGCGGCTTGACGGGGCCCATGCTGGCCAGCAGGGAGCCATCGGTAGCCACCACAGCGGCCGTGTAGAATTCCTTGCCCAGCACCGTTTGCGCGGCCAGGAAGCGCTGCAGGCCGGCGCCATCGTGCGCGCCGCTGGCCGCCAGGCTGTCGGCGATGGCGCGCAGCACGTTGCGCTTCGCGTCGAGTTCTTCATCGATGAAAACGGCGGCGCTGGCCAGCGATACATACTGCTGGCGTCCCGTCACATCGCGCATGCCGCGCTCGGCCACGCTCAGGGTGGCCAGCGCCAGCGAGGCCACGGCCGCCAGCACGAGCAGGAAGACGACCACGCTCATGCGCGCCTTCAGGCTGGCGGGCAGACGTCGGCGCAATCGTTTTCGCCAGTTCGTCACGTACGCTGCTGAAGGTAGTGGCACAGGCGCTCGACCGACTCGTCCAGCGCCAGCGTGCCCGTGTCCAGGGTCAGCGCGGGCGACAGCGGCGCTTCGTAGGGAGCGGAAACGCCCGTGAATTGCGCAAGCTGCCCCGCGCGCGCCTTTGCGTACAGGCCTTTCGGATCGCGCGCCTCGCACACGGCCAGCGGCGTGCTGACGTGGACCTCGATGAAATGCGCCGTGCCGACGATGTCGGCGGCCATGGCCCGGTCGGCGCGGTACGGCGAAATGAAGGCGGCGATGACGGTCAATCCCGCCGCGTTCATCAGGCGCGCCACTTCGGCCGTGCGGCGGATGTTTTCATGCCGGTCTTGCGGCGTAAAACCGAGGTCGCGGTTCAGGCCATGGCGCAGCTGGTCGCCGTCGAGCAGCGCCACGGCGCGGCCCTGCGCCTTCAGCGCTTGCGCCAGCGCCAGCGCGATGCTGGTCTTGCCGGCGCCGCTCAAGCCCGTCAGCCAGACCGTGGGGTGTTGTGCTGCTGTCATCACACTGCCTCTCTGTTACAGAGCTGGCAATATAACAAAGCCGTGCCGGAAAGGACAGATTTTCAGGCGGCGCTGCGCGCCTCAAGCAGCAACTGTCGTATCTCTGGCACGCAGGAACCGCAATTACCGCCCGCCTTGACGCAAGCCGTCACCTGCGCCGTCGTCGTCAGCTTTTGCTCCACGATGGCGGCGCAAATGGTGTTGCGCCCGACACCAAAGCACGAGCACACGGTGGGCCCGGCGTCGACACCCTTGCCGATGGGCTGGCCCAGCAGCACGCCGGCGCGGTCCGCCGCATCCATTTGCGCGTGTGCAAACAGGCCCGCCAGCCAGCTGCGCGACGGCAGGTCGGGACGGGGCGAGACATACACGCATTGCGCGATGCGCCCTTCGTCCAGGTGCACGGCGCGGTACACGCCGGCGCTGGCGTCGGCATAATCGAGCCAGTCGGCCTTGTCATCCGTGACGCCGAGCAGCGCGCGCGCCCAGGCGCCCAGGTCTTCAATGCGCTGGCGCCCGGCCAGCTCGTAGCGCAGGAATTGCTCGCCCTGGATGCGCGTCCAGTGCACCACGCCGTCCAGGTTCAAGGGCGTGCGGCTCAACACGAAAGCATGCCAGTGCACGCGGAACTGCTCGATGCGCACGGGCGTGTGCTTGAATTCGGGCTCACCCGAGACGGGATCGACGACCGGGTTGACGACGGCGCCCACGCGCGCGTCGGAGGCATTCGCGTCGCTCCAGTGGATCGGCACGAAAACCTGGCCGCGCGCGATGCCGCCGCCGTGCACGACCCTCGCCACCATCGCGCCCCAGGCGCTGGAAATGCGCGCCAGCTCGCCTTCGCGCACGCTGTACAACAGCGCATCCTGCGGGTGGAGGTCGATGAACGCCTCGGCGACGTGAGCGGACAATTTCGCCGCCTTGCCCGTGCGCGTCATCGTATGCCACTGGTCGCGCACCCGGCCCGTGTTGAGGATCAGCGGATACTCTGCGTCGGGCGCATTGCGCGGTGCGCGCGGCGGCGTGGGCACGAAGCGCGCGCGCCCATCCGCATGGGCGAAGCGGCCATCGCCGAACAGCCGTGCCCTGCCCTGCGGCCACTGCTGCGGCGCCAGCGCGTCGTATTGCGCCGCATCCAGCTTGTCGAGGCCCGCCAGATTGAACAGGCGCGCCTGCTCGCCCACATTGCGGAAGGTGGACAGGCGCGCGTGCTCGTCGAAGATGGCCTGCGGCGAGGCGAAATCGAAGCCCGCATAGCCCATGCGCGTGGCCACCTCGCACAGCACCTGCCAGTCTGCGCGCGCCGCGCCGGGCGCCGGCAAAAACGCCCGCTGGCGCGAGATGCGGCGCTCGGAATTGGTCACCGTGCCATCCTTCTCGCCCCAGCCCAGCGCGGGCAGCAGCACGTCGGCATGCGCATTCGTATCCGACCCGGCGCTGATGTCCGACACCACCACCAGTTCGCACTTGGCCAGCGCGCGGCGCACCTGGTCGGCGTCCGGCATGCTGACCAGGGGATTGGTGGCGATGATCCACACGGCTTTGACCTTGCCCGATTCGATCGCGTGGAACAGTTCCACGGCTTTCAGGCCAGGCTTGTTCGCGATACGTGGCGAGTCCCAGAACGTCTGCACGGTGTCGCGGTGCAGGGGATTATCCAATTCCAGGTGCGCCGCCAGCATATTGGCCAGCCCCCCACTTCGCGCCCGCCCATGGCGTTCGGCTGGCCAGTGAGGGAAAACGGCCCCATGCCGGGCTGGCCGATGCGCCCCGTCGCCAGGTGGCAGTTGATGATGCTGTTGACCTTGTCCGTGCCGGAGGACGACTGGTTCACGCCCTGCGAAAACGCCGTGATGACCTTGCGCGTGGCGGAAAACGCCTGGTAAAACGCCAGCAGGGCTTGCGGGTCGACCTTGCAGATTTTCGCCACCTGCACAGGATCTGAACAGTCAACATGCGCCGCAGCCAGCGCTGCGTCGAGTCCGGAGCTGTGCTGCGTGACGAAAGCATCGTCGATCACGCCTTCCTGCGCCAGATAGCACAACAAGCCGTTGAACAGCCACACGTCGGTACCCGGCTTCACGGGCAAATGGACATCGGCCAGTTCGCAGGTGGCCGTGCGGCGCGGGTCGATCACCACCAGTTTCATCTCCGGCCGGCTTTCCTTGATGCGGGCGATGCGCTGAAACAGGATCGGATGGCACCAGGCCGTGTTCGACCCCACCAGCACCACCATGTCGGCCAGTTCCAGGTCTTCATAGCAGCCCGGCACGATATCCTCGCCGAACGCGCGCTTGTGTCCCGCCACGGCCGACGACATGCACAGGCGCGAATTGGTGTCGATATTCGCGCTGCCCACATAGCCCTTCATGAACTTGTTGGCCACATAATAATCTTCCGTCAGCAGCTGGCCCGAGACATACAGGGCCACGGCGTCGGGGCCGTGTGCATCGATGATGACACGCAAGCCGCCGGCCACTTTATCCAGCGCCACGTCCCATGAAGCCGGCTGCAACGCACCATCGACGCGCACCTGCGGCTGCAGCAAACGCTTGTCCAGATCCAGGGTGTCGCCCAGCGCCGAGCCTTTCACGCACAGGCGCCCCAGGTTGGCCGGGTGCGCGGCGTCGCCGGCGATGCGGATGGCGCCGTCGGGCAGGCGTGTCGCTTCCACGCCGCAGCCGACGCCGCAGTACGGGCAAGTGGTTTTTACGGGCGTGCAGCTTGTCATGAGATGTCCTGTCAGGCGGCCTGGCCGCACAGGGCCTGGCCAAACAATAAATGGGAACGCAGCGCGCTGATGTCGCGGCGCTGCTGGATCAGGTCGAAATACCAGGGACCGTCCTGCACCTCGCCATACAGCACGGCGCCCACCAGGCGGCTGCCCTGCACCACCAGGCGCTTGTAGACACCGCGACGCGGATCGCGCAGCACCAGGTCTTCGCTGCCTTCGCCGCCGATGATGTCGCCGGCCGAGTACAGGTCGATGCCCGTCACTTTCAATTTGGTGGCGCTGGCCTGCTGCACGTAGCGCCGGTGTCCCGCACCGGCCAGGTGCGCGCCGCACACGCGCGCCTGCTCCCAGATGGGCGCCACCAGGCCGAAGGTGGCGCGCCGGTGCTGCACGCATTCGCCCACCGCGTACACGCGCGGGTCATAGCTTTGCAGGCAGTCATCGACGACGATGGCCCGCTCGCAGTGCAGGCCGGCCGCTTGCGCCAGCGCGATGTTGGGGCGCACGCCGGCCGTCATCACCACCAGGTCGGCCGGGATCGACGTACCATCGGCAAAGCGAACTGCCTGCACCCGGTCGGTGCCGAGAATTTCCGCCGTTTGCGCGTGCATCAAAAACCGCAGGCCGCGCGCTTCCAGCGCCGTTTTCAGCAGCATCGACGCGGGCGCATCGAGCTGCTGGTTCATCAGGGCGCCGCTCATGTGCACCACGGTGACGTCCATGCCCTGGCGCTGCAAGCCGTTGGCCGCTTCCAGCCCCAGCAAGCCGCCGCCGATGACCACCGCGTGGCGGTGCGTGCGCGCCGCCTGCAGCATGGTGTCGACGTCGCTGATGTCGCGAAAACCGATCACGCCGGGCAGGTCATGCCCGGGCACCGGCACGATGAACGGCGTCGAGCCGGTGGCCAGCAGCAACCGGTCATAGGCTACCGTGATGCCGGACAGCGCCTCTACCTTTCGCGCCTGGCGGTCGATGCGCACCACGGGGTCGCCCGCGTGCAGGGTGATGCCATTTTGCGCATACCAGTGGCGCGTGTGCAGCATGATGTCGTCCACCGTCTTTTCACCGGCCAGCACGGGCGACAGCAAAATGCGGTTGTAATTACCATGCGGTTCGGCGCCGAACACGGTGATGTCGTACAGGTCGGGGGCCAGTTTCAGCAACTCCTCGACCGTGCGCATGCCGGCCATGCCGTTGCCAACCACGACTAAAGACGGCCGCGCGGCGGTGTTCACAGGGCCACCCATACCATGCCGCCGAACACGCGCGCCGGCCAGGTAGCCACCGAATGCTCGGGCGCTTCCAGGCACTCGCCGCTGGCCAGGTCAAAGTGCTGCTTGTAGATGGGCGAGGCGACGACGACGCGCTCGCCGATGCTGCCCACCAGGCCCCGCGAGAGCACGGAAGCGCCCGCGTTCGGGTCGACATTGTCGATCGCGTACACGCGCGGCGCGGCATCGCCGATGCGGAACACGGCCACGTGGCGCCCGTTCAACAATGCGCACACGCCCGTGTCGGGCACGATGTCGGTCAAGGGGCAGATAGCCACCCAGTTGTCGGCGCTGGCGCCGGACAGTTCATTCATCGCATTCATGGCTCAAGCCTCCACGGCAAGGATGGGGATCACGCTGCTGCGGCGTTCACTCGGCGTGGCGGGCCGGATCTGGCCCCGCTCTTCGACGAACACCACGTTTTCATCGTTCTTCTCGCTGTTGACGAAGTGGCGGAAACGCTGGCGCACGGCGGGGTCGGTGACGGCTGCTTTCCATTCGCAGGCATAGGTGTCGACCACGTGCTGCATGTCCGCTTCCAGCTCGTGGGCGATGCCCAGGCGGTCGGCCACGACGACGGCTTTCAGGTAATCGAGGCCCCCTTCCAGATTGTCGCGCCACACGCTGGTGCGCTGCAGGCGGTCGGCCGTGCGCACGTAAAACATCAGGAAGCGGTCGACGTAGCGCACCAGGGTCGCTTCATCGAGATCGGACGCGATCAGTTCCGCGTGGCGCGGCTTCATGCCGCCATTGCCGCACACGTACAGATTCCAGCCCTTTTCTGTGGCGATCAGGCCGATGTCCTTGCCCTGCGCCTCGGCGCATTCGCGCGTGCAGCCGGAGACGCCGAACTTGATCTTGTGCGGGGTGCGCAAGCCCTTGTAGCGGTTTTCCAGCTGGATCGCAAAGCCCACGCTGTCGGCCACGCCATAGCGGCACCAGGTGGAACCGACGCATGATTTCACCGTTCGCAAGGATTTGCCGTAGGCGTGGCCCGACTCGAAGCCGGCCGCGATCAGCTCTTCCCAGATGGCCGGCAACTGGTCGACTCTTGCGCCGAACAGGTCGACCCGCTGGCCGCCCGTGATCTTCGTATAGAGACCATATTTTTTCGCCACCATGCCCACGGCGATCAAGCCATCGGCCGTCACTTCGCCGCCCGGCATGCGCGGCACGACTGAATATGTGCCATCCTTCTGGATATTGCCGAGGAAATAATCGTTACTGTCCTGCAGGCTGGCGTGCACGGGAGACAGCACGAAATCGTTCCAGCACGAGGCCAGGATATTTGCCGCCACGGGCTTGCACACGTCGCAACCGAGACCGTGGCCATGCGCTTCCAAGAGTTCGCCGAAGCTGCGGAGCTTGCCCACGCGCACCAGGTGGTGCAATTCCTGGCGCGAGTACGCAAAGTGCTCGCACACGTGGTTGTTCACCATCAGGCCCTGCTTCTGCATTTCCGCCTTCATGATCTGCGTCACCAGCGGCACGCAGCCGCCGCAGGCCGTGCCCGCCTTGGTGCAGCTTTTGAGCGCGCCTATCGTCGTCGCGCCCTCGGCCACGGCCGCGCACAGCGCGCCTTTCGACACGTCGTTGCACGAGCAGATTTGCGCTGCATCGGGCAAGGCATCCACGCCCAGTCCCACCTTTTGCTGGCCATCGGCCTGCGGCAGGATCAGGAATTCGGGGGATGCAGGCAGCTCGATTTTATTGAGCATCATCTGCAAGAGCGTGCCGTATTCGCTGGCGTCGCCCACCATCACGCCGCCCAGCAGGTATTTGCCGCAATCGGAGACGACGATCTTCTTGTAGATCTGCTTGCGCTCATCCATGAACTGGTAGGAGCGGCTACCCGGTGCATTGCCGTGCGGGTCGCCCAGGCTGGCCACGTCCACGCCCATGAGTTTCAACTTGGTGCTCATGTCGGCACCCTTGAACGACGCTTCGCCCTCCTCTTCCAGCACATGGCGCGCCGCGATGCGCGCCATTTCATAGCCGGGCGCCACCAGGCCGAAGACCAGGCCGCCCCACAGCGCGCATTCGCCGATCGCATAAATATCGGGGTCGGAGGTGACGCAACGGTCGTCGATGGCGATGCCGCCGCGCGGCCCCACGTCCAGGCCGCAGGCGCGCGCCAGTTCGTCGCGCGGACGGATGCCGGCCGAGAAGACGATCATGTCCGCTTCCAGGTGGCTGCCATCGGCAAACTGCATGCGGTGCGTGGCCGCTTCGCCGTCGACGATGGCCAGGGTGTTCTTTTGCGTGTGCACGGTCACGCCCAGTTCCTCGATCTTGCGGCGCAGGACGCGCGCGCCACCTTCATCGACTTGCACGGCCATCAGGCGCGGCGCGAACTCCACCACGTGGGTGTCGAGCTTCAAATCACGCAAGGCTTTCGCGCATTCGAGGCCCAGCAGCCCGCCGCCGATCACCACGCCCGTGGTGGACTTGGCGCCCCAGGCCTGCATGGCTTCCAGGTCTTCGATGGTGCGGTAGACAAAGCAGCCATCGCGCTCCTTGCCCGGCAGCGGCGGCACGAACGGCGTGGAACCCGTGGCGAACACCAGCTTGTCGTAGGCCAGCACTTCGCCCGTGCTGGCAGTGACGGTTTTCGCCACGCGGTCGATGGACACGGCCCGCGCATTGAGTTTCAGGACGACGTTGCCCTTGTCGAAGAAGCCGGGCGCCACCAGCGACAGATCCTCGGCCGATTTGCCGTTGAAAAATTCGGACAGGTGCACGCGGTCGTAGGCGGGACGCGGTTCTTCGCACAAGACCGTGACGCACAAGTGCGGCGCGTTTTCCAGGGCCAGGCGTTCGAGGAATTTGTGCCCGACCATGCCATGGCCGAGGACGACGATCTTCACGGGATGGTTCATTCTGCTCTCCTCAGGCCGCGGCCATATTCGGTTCGGCCGCCAGCCCCGTAAAACGGGCGGCGATGGCGCACAGGGCCGAGATCACCACCAGCGCGCTCAAGATGATCAGGGTCTGGCGGATGTCGCCCGTACCCTTCATCAGGAAACCGGCCGCCACGGCGCCCACGTTGCCGCCCGCGCCGATGATGCCGGCCACGCCGCCGAGCGCCTTGCTGTCGATGAAGGGCACCAGCGCGTAGGTGGCGCCGCACGCCATGTGGGTGAACAGGCCGAAGACCAGCATGGCGATGACGGCGTACGTGACGCTGTCGACCTTGGCAAACCACAGCAAGCCCACGCCTTCGCCGATCATCAGCATGAACAGCAGGGTCACGCGGCTGTTCAGATTGCCGCGCAAGGCCAGTTTGTCGGACATCCAGCCACCCAGGGCGCGGGCAAACAGGGCCAGCAAGCCGAAGCTGCCGGCTGCCAGGCCGGCGGATTTCAAAGACAGGCCGAAATGGTCGACGTAATACACGGCGGCGATGTTGTGGATGAAAATCTCGATGCCGAAGCAGGCGCCATAGGTGACGAACAGCAGCCAGACGCGGTAGTTGGAACTGGCTGCCTTGAAGCTGGCCCAGCCACCGCTTTTGCCACCACCTTTGCCGCCTTCGATGGCGGTGCCAGCGGCGCGCAAGTCCGAGTAATTGCCTTCAGGGCAATCCTGCGTATAGCGCCAGTACAACACGGCCATCACCAGCATCAGCACGCCCGGCACCAGCAGGGCGATGCGCCAGCCCAGCGATTCGGACACGCCCAGCATCAGCACGGCACCGAGCAGCAAGGGCATCAGCGCCTGCGCCGCCCCGCCGCCCGCATTGCCCCAGCCGGCGGCGGCCGCATTCGCCGTGCCCACCACGCGGGGCGCGAACATCACGGAGGTGTGATATTGCGTGATGACAAAGCTGGCGCCGACGGCGCCGATGCCCAGGCGAAAGAACAGAAAGCTTTCATAGCTTTGCGAGGCGGCTACGCCCAGTACGGGAATGGCGCCCAGCAGCAGCAAGCCCGTGTACGTCTTGCGCGGGCCGTAGCGGTCGCACAAGGGTCCGACGATCAGGCGCACGAGGATGGTGATGGCGACGGCCGCGATATTGATATTCGCCACTTGCGCCAGGGAAAGGCCGAACTCGCCCTTGATGACCGGCATCAGCGGTGCACAGGCGAACCAGGCGAAGAAACACACGAAAAATGCCATCCACGTCAGGTGGAATGCCCGCATGGGCGGCGTGGCGAGGGAGAAGAGCGCGATGCGCGTTGCTTTTTGGCTGGCCATGATAGGTTCCCGAAGTATCCCGAAAATAACAAAAATGCAAACAAAAACGGCGCCCGCCCCCGCCGATGAAAAAAAATCAGCCAGAGCGGACGCCGTTGTCCAGGTGGTCCGTCGTTGGACCGTTGTGCGTTTATTCAGGGGATCGCCGTTGATCCGTATCTCTTGTGTAGCAAGCGCCGTGCCAGCTTCCCTGAGGGCACGCAGCGCCATTTGCGCTGGCTTTGCGCCAGATCATGGCCAATCACGGTGCAAGCACGCCACTTGCTGGTGCATGCGGGAACCAGCAAGTGGCAACTTTTGTCTAAATACCATTCGAAGTAGTCGCAGGAGGCCACGATGGTCAAGATACTGCGCCGCTGGCGGCCACCGTGGCTGGCTTGCGCGTGCGCCGGCGTGCTGCTCATTACGTGGAGCAACACCGCCGCAGCGCAAGAACCGAAGGAACACAGCGAACTCGATGCCACCGTCGTTGCGCCCTTCCGCGCCGCAGCCGCTGCGCGGACAACGCAGGCGCGTACCTCGCAGTCACGTACATTTATCGTGCGCCTCACTTACCCGGACGCAGGCCGCACGCACGCCGTGCACTGGACACTGACCTTGTCCGGCCCCGGCCCGCAAGGGGCCGTGCTGCGGCGTTGGTCAGGCACACAACAGGTGGGTGCCGGTGGCAAGAGCGTGAACTTGCTCTGGGATGGCCGCGTCGACGCCGGTGCGCGCGAGCGGCGCATGCTGGCGCCCGATGGCTTGTACCAGTTGCGCCTGCTGGCCGTAGCCGATGCGGGCACGCCGCAAGAAGCGCAAGTGGAGCAGCAATGGCACATCCAGGTGCAGCGGGGCGCCAGCACGGGGCCCAGGGTGCCCGCCTTCCAGGCCGGCCTGCAACACCTGTCCAGCCTGGATGGGCAGCCCGGCTACCGCATCGTCTACGCCAACCTGCACAGCCAGACGCGCCACAGCGATGGCGGCGCGGCGCTCGACGCTTGCCGTGGCGCGCAGGAGCCGCAAACGGCGCCGTTCGGCCCCATCGATGCGTACAAGTATGCGCAAGATCACGGCCTGGACGCCTTGCTGACATCCGAGCACAACCATATGTATGACGGCTCGGACGGCACCAACGCCGCCGCCGTGCCGGCAGAAGCCAAGGCCCTGTACCAGACGGGGCTGGCCGAAGCGGCCGCCTACACGGCTGCCCACCCGGGCTTCCTGGCACTGTACGGCATGGAATGGGGCGTCATCAACAAGGGCGGCCACCTGAACATTGTCAATAGCGAGCAGTTGCTGGGCTGGGAAAGAAATGCCGGCGGCGAACTGCTGGCCGACCTGGAAACGCCGAAGGGTGATTATGCGGGCCTGTACGCGCTGATGCGCGAACGGGGCTGGCTGGGCCAGTTCAACCACCCGGCGCAAACGGGCCAGTTTCTCGTCAACGGCCAGCCACTGGGCTACACACAAGATGGCGACGCGGCCATGGTGCTGTGCGAAGTGATGAACACGTCCGCCTTTTCCACCAACGACCAGGAAACGGAGACGCGGCGCAGCAACTACGAAGCGGCTTGCAACCGGGCCCTGGCCGCTGGCTACCACGTGGCCTTCAGCAGCAACCAGGACAACCACTGCGCCAACTGGGGCGCGTCGTACGGCAACCGCACGGCCGTGCTGGTGGCCAGCCCGGCTGCCGGCATGCCCGTTTCCCGCGACAGCTTCCTCGACGCGCTGCGCGCGCGCCGCGTGTTTGCCACCATGGACAAGCACGCGCAGCTGCTGTTCACAGCGAATGGCAGGCTGATGGGCGAGCGTTTCGACAACCACGGCCCCTTGCACCTGGCCACCCATTTCAGCAACAGCGCTGGCCGGCAAGCGGCGGCCATCGTCATCTTGCACGGTGTGCCGGGCGGCAACGGCTCAGTCACCGCCATATCGGACCAGGCCGAGACCACCCTCACACCCGCGCCCGGCCCCCACTTCTATTACGCGCGCCTGACGCAAGATGACGGCAATATCGTCTGGTCGGCGCCCGTGTGGGTCAATCAGTTGCCGTGAACGCCGCG
Organism: Janthinobacterium sp. 78; assembly: GCF_003096775.1. Taxonomy (NCBI): domain Bacteria; kingdom Pseudomonadati; phylum Pseudomonadota; class Betaproteobacteria; order Burkholderiales; family Oxalobacteraceae; genus Janthinobacterium; species Janthinobacterium sp. 78. The sequence goes on from NZ_QENT01000001.1 coordinate 4,369,955, forward strand.
GATCAGCGTATGGCAACGGCACGGACTGGTACTCCAGGTGCCGCAGCTTCTACGGCCCAGCTCTTTTCCAGCAAACAATATTTGAAAAGTAACTATTTTTTTTAAGTAGCCGTCCATAGACACTGGTTCCCCACAGCAATCCATGGCACCATGGCTGCGCCGTTTTGCCTGCAACGCGGCCTCCATCGGACCAACCAGGAACCCTACATGTCGTCATATCGCAATCTCGCCGGCAGCGTGCTGCTCGGCCTGGCCGCAGCGGGCATCGCCCATGCACAAGCACCCACGCCCGCCGCTGCCACTGCTCCGGCCGATCCCCACCTGTGGCTGGAAGACGTCCTCGGCGACAAGCCGCTGGCCTGGGTCAAACAACACAATGCCGTCACCACCAAAGAGCTGGAAGCCCGGCCCGGCTTCTCCGCCCTGCAGGCGCGCCTGAAAACCATCCTCAACTCGAAGGAACGCATTCCCTACGTCAGCAAGGAAGGCGAGTATTACTACAATTTCTGGCGCGACGCCCAGCATGTGCGCGGCATCTGGCGCCGCACCACGCTGGCGCAGTACCAGCTGGCCGAGCCGGCCTGGGAAACCGTGATCGACCTCGACCAGCTGGCCGCCGGCGAGCATGAAAACTGGGTCTGGGGCGGCGCGTCCTGCCTGTATCCAAAGGGCGAACGCTGCCTCATTTCCCTGTCGCGCGGCGGCGGCGACGCCAAGGTGGTGCGTGAATATGACGTGGCCAAACGCGCCTTTGTCGACGGCGGTTTTACCCTGCCCGAAGCGAAGGGCAGCGCCAGCTGGATCGACCAGGACACCCTGTTCGTCTCCACCGATTTCGGCCCCGGCACGATGACCAGCTCCGGCTACCCGCGCATCATCAAAGAGTGGCAGCGCGGCACGCCGCTGGCGCAGGCACACACGCTGTATGAAGCCAAGGCCGACGACCTGAGCGCCGGCGCCTACAAGGACTTCACGCCCGGCTACGAACACCAGTTCATCGAACGGCAAATCGATTTCTACAGCGGCGAAATGTTCCTGCGCGACGGCGCCGAGTTGAAGAAAGTGCCGAAGCCGGACGACGCGACGGCCTTCACCGTGCGCGACCAATTGATCATCACCCTGCGTTCGGACTGGAAAGTGAACGGCAAGACCTACCTGCAAGGCTCATTGCTGGCGACCGACTTCAAGGCCTTCATGCAGGGCAAGCAGGAGCTGGAAGTGCTGTACGCGCCCACGGCCACGTCGTCGCTGGACAATGTCACACCGACCAGGTCAGCCATCCTCGTGACGACTCTGGACAAGGTCAAGAACCGCCTGACGGAACTGCGCCACGTGAACGGCAAGTGGCAGCGCCGCGCCGTCGACGCGCCGAAGCTGGGCACCCTGGCCGTCAGCGCGCTCGATCCCGTCGACTCGGACCAGTACTTCCTGACGGTGACGGACTTCCTCAACCCGACCACCCTGTACCTGGCCACGGCGCAAAGCGACAAGCGCACGAAAATCAAATCGCTGCCCGCCTACTACGACGCGGCGCCGTACAAGGTGGAGCAGTTCGAATCGACGTCGAAGGATGGCACCAGGGTGCCGTATTTCGCCATCATGAACAAGAAGACGAAGTTCGATGGCCGCAACCCTACCGTGCTGTATGGCTACGGCGGCTTCGAAGTGTCGCTCAAACCTAGCTACAGCGGCACCACCGGGGTGGCGTGGCTGGAAAAGGGCGGCGTGTATGTGCTGGCCAATATCCGCGGCGGCGGCGAATTCGGCCCCCGCTGGCACCAGGCGGCATTGAAGGAAAACCGCCAGCGCGCATATGACGACTTCATCTCCGTTGCGCAAGACCTGATCAAGCGCAAGGTCACCAGTCCGCGCCACCTGGGCATCATGGGCGGCAGCAATGGCGGCCTGCTGACGGGCGCCGTGCTGGTGCAGCGTCCCGACCTGTTCAACGCCGTCGTCAGCCAGGTGCCGCTGCTCGACATGCGCCGCTATAACAAGCTGCTGGCGGGCGCCTCGTGGATGGGAGAGTACGGCGACCCGGACGTGGCGGAACAATGGGCTTACATCAGCAAGTACTCGCCGTACCAGAACGTCTTCAAGGACAAAAAGTATCCGCGCGTGCTGTTGACCACCTCGACGCGCGACGACCGGGTCCACCCTGGCCATGCGCGCAAGATGGTGGCGAAGATGGAAGAGCAAGGCCACGACGTGCTGTACTGGGAAAACACGGAAGGCGGCCATGCGGGCGCCGCCAACAACGACCAGCAGGCGCTGATGTGGGCGCTGACCTACACCTTCCTGCACGAGCAGCTGAAGTAATGTGGTGGTGTCGGATTACGCGCTCACGCGCTAATCCGACCTACCGGGCTGTAGGTCGGCGTAGGTCGGCTTAGCCCAACGGGCGTAAGCCGACAACATTGTTGGCCCGCCCGCGATGATGTCGGATTACGCGTTCCGCTAATCCGACCTACCGGGCGAAAGCGGCCGCCGCAGACCGGAGGTCGACGCGGGCCGCAGACATTGCTTACTTCACCTGCGCGCTGGGGCGTTCGGCGATGCGGTCGCGGTAGGCTTGCAGGTTCTGTAACCCTTCCGCACCGGGCCGGTACTTCATCAGGCCGCGCGCGAATTCCAGCGCGCAGAAGGCCGTGATGTCGGCAATCGTAAAGCGCTCGCCGGCGATATACGGCTGGCCGGCCAGCACCTGGTCCAGCCATTGCGCCGTTTCGCGCAGCTTGCCCGCCTGCGCCGTGGCGAAATCGGGAAACTGCGGGTTTTCCAACGCCACCAGGGCCGGATGGCCGTGGCGCACCCAGTTGGCGGCGGCGCTGAACAAATGCAGTTCCACGCGGCGGTCGGCCATTTCAATGAAGGCGCGCTCCTCGAAACCCTCGCCCATCAGGTTCGGCTGCGGCTGCAAGCCTTCCAGGTAGGTGCAGATGGCACGCGTCTCGGTCAGCACGCGCCCGTCCGCCAGTTCCAGCACGGGCACGCGGCCCAGCGGGTTTTTCGCCAGGAAGGCGGGGTCGCGCTGCTGGCCCGCCATCAGGTCGAGCGCCACTTCCTCGATGCCGGTGATGCCCTTCTCGGCGATGAACATCGTAACGCGGCGCGGATTGGGCGTGCGGGGGCTGATAGTCAGTTTCATGTGCGTGGGTCTCGTCTCGTTATGGTGGTTCACAATCATACCAGCGCACGGCAGCCACGCGACGGCCCTGGCGCGTTGACTTTGCCCCCGTTTCCACTTAGATTGCTGTACGGGAACGCTGGCTTTCAGTTCCAGCGATGTCCCCCAACCGCCATCAACGCTCGCAGCCTATCCGGCTGGCGGGCGTTTTACTCATGAACGAAGGGCATACCATGCATCGCACACCGACTCCGCGTTTCCGCCGCAGCCAACTGGCCGCCGCCGTCCTGGCACTGGCTTCCATCACCGCAGCCCATGCGAGCCACGCCGCTCCCGCCGCCAGATACGCCTCGGCCAGCCATGCCGCCACGACCACCACGCAGCTGCCGCGCGGCGTCACGCCTTTGCACTATATTGTGTCGATCACGCCGGACGCCGCCGCCGCCACCTTCAAGGGCGAAGCCGCCATCAAGGTGGCCGTCGACACGCCAACGGCCAGCATCACCTTCAATGCCCTGAACCTGGCGTTTGCCGCCGCCGCCATCGAAGGCGCAGGCGGCAGCAAGCAGGTGACGCGCAAGATCGAGTTCGATGCAGACAAGCAGACGGCCACCGTGCATTTTGCCGAGCCGCTTGCCAAGGGCGAGTACCTGTTGCGCATCGACTACACCGGCAAGATCGGCACGCAGGCCACGGGCCTGTTCTCGCTCGACTATGACACGCCGCAAGGGCGCCAGCGCGCGCTCTACACGCAGTTCGAGAATTCCGATGCGCGCAGCATGCTGCCGTCGTGGGATGAACCGGACTACAAGGCCACCTTCGATCTCAGTGTGGTCGTGCCGAGCAGCCAGATGGCCGTCAGCAACATGCCGATTGCCCGCAGCGAGGAGATGGGCTATGGCATGAAGCACGTGTACTTCGCCACCACGCCACGCATGTCGACGTATCTGCTGTTCTTCGGCCTAGGCGACTTCGAGCGCGCCACGGCCATGAGCGACGGTACGGAAATAGGCGTCATCACCAAGAAGGGCGCGCTGGCGCAAAGCCGCTTCGCGCTCGACGAGTCAGCCGCCCTGCTGCGCGAATACAACGATTACTTCGGCGTCCGCTACCCGCTGCCCAAGCTCGACAACATCGCCGCGCCGGGCCGCAGCCAGTTCTTCGGCGCCATGGAAAACTGGGGCGCCGTCTTCACCTTCGAATACGGCCTGCTGCTCGACCCGGCCATCTCGACCCAGTCGGACAAGGAAAACATCTACACCACGCTGTCGCATGAAATGGCGCACCAGTGGTTCGGCGACCTGGTCACCATGCGCTGGTGGGACGACCTGTGGCTCAACGAAGGTTTTGCGTCGTGGATGGAAAGCCGCACCACGGAGCGTCTGCACCCGGAGTGGAACACGGCCCTGTCCAACGTGGGCGGGCGCGAATCGGCGATGAGCCAGGACGCGCTGCGCACCACGCATCCCGTGGTGCAGCGCATCGCCACCGTGGAGCAAGCCAGCCAGGCCTTCGACGGCATCACCTACCAGAAGGGCGAAGCGGTGATCCGCATGCTCGAAGCGTACGTGGGGGCCGACACCTGGCGCACGGCCGTGCGCAGCTACATGCGCAAGCATGCATATGGCAATACGGTGTCGGACGACCTGTGGCGCGAAGTCGATGCGGCCGCCGGCAAGCCTGTCAGCGCCATCGCCCATGATTTCACCCTGCAGCCGGGCGTGCCGATGATCACGGTAGGCGACGCCGTATGCAGGAAGGGCAGCACGCGCGTGACCCTGACGCAGACGGAATTTTCCAAGGACCAGCCAGAGAAGAAAGCGCTGTCGTGGAAAGTGCCGGTGATCGCTTCGACGGTCGGCAACGGCAAGCTGGCCCGCGTGCTGGTCAAGAATGGCAAGGCCACCCTGAACGTGCCCGGTTGCGGCGCCCTGCTGGTGAACGCGGGCCAGAGCGGCTACTACCGCACCGTGTACGCACCGGCCAACACGCGCGCGCTGGCGGGCAGCTTTGCACGCCTGGCGCCGATCGATCAACTGGGCTTGCTGGCGGACAGCCAGTCGCTGGGCCTGGCCGGTGCGCAAAACCTGGCTGATTTCCTGGAACTGGTGAAGGCCACGCCGCTGTCGGCCGACCCGCAGGTGCTGGGCAAGGTGGCCGGCGCCCTGGGCGGCCTGTACGAACAGTATGCCGGTGATAGCACGGAGAGCAAAGCGCGCCAGCAAGCCTTCGGCCGCTTCGCCATGGCGCGCCTGGCGCCGATGATGGCGCAGACGGGCTGGGAAGCGCGCGCGGGCGAAGCGTCGAGCGTGGCGACCCTGCGCGCACGCCTGATTGCCATCCTCGGCGACATGGGTGAACCGGGCGTGATCGCCGAGGCGCGCCGCCGCTACGCGGCCAGCGAACAGGACCCCTCCGCCATGCCAGCGCCGCTGCGCCGCACCATCCTGGGCGTGGTGGCGCAGCATGCGGACGCCGCGACCTGGGAGCAGCTGCACGCCAGGGCGCAGCAGGAAAAGACGCCGCTCATCAAGAACCAGCTGTACGACCTGCTGGCGTCGAGCGACGACACGGCCCTGGCGCAGCGCGCGCTGGCGCTGGCGCTGACGGATGAACCGGGCGTGACCAACAGCCCCGCCATGATCTCGCGCGTGGCGCGCACGCATCCGGAACTGGCCTTCGACTTCGCGCTGGCGCACCTGGAGCAAGTCAATGCGCGCATCGACGCCAGTTCGCGCAGCCGCTACTTCCCGCGCCTGGCCGCCGGTTCGGCGCAGCCAGAAATGATCGCCAAGCTGGAAGCGTATGCGCAGGCCAACCTGCCGGCCGGCGCGCGTGGCGACGCCGACAGTTCCGTGGCCGGCATCAAGTACCGCATCAAGGTGCGCGCCGAGCGCCTGCCGGCGGTCGATGCGTGGCTGGCCAAGCAAACGGGCTAAGTAAAATTCCCGGCGCCGCGGCGCCGGGAGGCGATGAACACCGATGAAAACGCAGGCAAAAAAAACCGGCTTCGCAGATTGCGGTAGCCGGTTGAAACGCTGTTTCAGAGCGCAGGGATAAACTGGGAAAAACAGGAAAGCGGAAATCGTGCCGGTCATTGAGGTGTCCGGCAACCCTGCGCCCGGGGTTTCCGTGCGCCATGACTCCACTATGCCAGCCCTTCGTTGAGACAGGCTTAGGACTTCATTAAATCCCCGCACCATCCCTGCATTTCCCCTGCCCCGCCCTGCAATAATTACCACAAAAGCAAGTTTCACGTGTCTGGTGCCGATGCTTGAGCTCACCGGCTAAGCTGTTGAGTCATGCCTGCATCCTATCGCTCCCGGAACGTAGTGATGTGCGCAACGCATGCTATGTGCCAACAAAAGCATCATAGCAGCGCCATGTGACCGCCTTATGACGTAGCGCTAACATTACGCGCGCCACCGCGCCGATCGCGTACTATGCTCCTGTTGCCCCTGCCCTCTTCTCTGCCCATGCCCAGCCAGAACCTTCGCACCATTTTCCTGCTTGCCTGCGCCGTGCTGGCGGCCTGCACGCCCTTGCCGCCCGCTCCTGCCCAGGCACCTGCGCCGGCCGCCCCTGCCGCCATATCCGCCACAACTGCGCCCGCGTGGCAACAGCCGGGCATGCGCGTGCTGCATATCGTCGCGCAGGAATCCCTGCTGACGATCACCGTGCGGCGCGGCGGCGCGCTGGCCCGCCTGGGACATGACCACGTGATCGCCAGCCGTACCTTGCAGGGCGTGGTGACGCCCGCGCAGGGACGCGCGCAATTCCAGTTCCGGCTCGACGAGATGAGTGTGGATGAAGAGGGCTTGCGCCAGGCGGCCGGCCTGACGACGACGCCGTCGGCCGACGCCATCGCCGGCACGCGCCACAATATGCTGGTGCGCGTGCTGGATGCCGAGCGTTATCCGTGGGTCAGCATCGCGGCCCGTCGCACGGGCGACAAAGAGGTGTTTGAGGCCGACATCACGCTGCATGGCGTGACGCGCACCGTGCAGCTGCCGGTGCGCGTCGAGCAAGCGGCCGATGGGCGAGGCCTGCAGGCCAGCGGTAGCCTGCTGCTGAAACAGAGCGACTTCGGCATCGTGCCGTTCGCCATCCTGGGCGGCGCCATGGCCGTGCAAGACCAGATGGAACTGGCGTTCCGCATTACCGCCCGGCAAGACGTCAGCGCGCCAGGATCAGGCGCAAACCCAGGCCGATGAAGATGGTACCGGCCACCCGGTCCAGCCACAGGCCGGCGCGCGGGCGGCGGTTGAGCCACAGGCCGACGGCGCCGGAAAAATAGCCGAGCAGGCTGAACAGCACGCAAGCCTGCGCCGTGAAGACCAGGCCCAGCTGCGCCGTCTGCCAGCTGGCATTGCCCTGGCCCGCGACGATAAACTGCGGCAAGAACGACAGAAAAAACAGCACGACTTTCGGATTGATACTGTTGGCAAACAGTCCTTTGCCGAACAGGCGCAGCAAGGACTCGTCAGGCAAAGCGCCCGCGCCATCGACTCTGGCGCCGCCACGGCTGCGCAAGGCGCCGATGCCCAGCCACACCAGGTACAGTCCGCCAGCCACTTTCAGCGCCATAAATGCCGTGGGCGAGGCGGCCAGCAGGGCCGACACGCCGATGGTCGCCAGCACCGTGTGCGTGAGGCAGCCAAGGGCGCAGCCCAGGCCGAATGCCATGCCCTGGCGGCGCCCGCGCGACATGCCCACACCGAGCACCATCAGGTTGTCGGGGCCGGGACTGGCGGTGATCAAAACGGCGGCGGCCAGGAAGGCCAGGAACTGGTCGGGACTGAGCATGAATATCTCGCGGGCAAAGGCGCCATGATACCGGAGCGCGCGCCATGCCGGCAGGACATGAAATTGTCCTTATGCCACCGAGAGTCGATTAAAATGAGCCATCCACAGCAAACGGCGTTGCCACCAATCCCGCGCGACCACCACCACACTCATCGATGCCAGCCCACCCGCCCCCGTCCCGCCACCGCGCTTCCAGCTCCCGCGTCTGCGCCTGGCTATGCGGCTGGCCGCTCCTGTTCGGCCTGCTGTTCGGTCTGCTGGGCTTGGCGGGCGCGGCGCAGGCAGCCCCTTTGTCACTGAGCAAGCAAGGCATTGCGCACCTGGGCAGTGGAGGAAAACTATTTTTCGCCGGAAATGACACTGCGCCTGCCGATGCGGCCGCCCTGCCCGCCTGGCTGGCGCGCCAGCGCCCGGCCGAACGGGTCGACCTGTTCGGCGGCGCCTACTGGCTGCATGCGCAGGTGCGCAACGACAGCAGCGTCGCGGCCTGGGTCATCGACCCGAACGACACCCTGATCGACCTGGTCGACCTGCACGTGTATGGCCCCGCACCGCACGCGGCGCCGCACACCTTGCTAACGGGCTACCAGCGCCCGCACGAGTATTTGTTGCACTACGGCAGTAACGTACAGCTGGCGCCGGGCGCCACGTATGACATCCTGATCCGCTTTTCCAGCCCCTACTATGCGCGCGCACCCCAGTTCGGCGTGAGGACGCAGCAGGACTACCGCAAGCTGGTGGCCAAGGAAAACTTCCTGATGGTGGCGTCCATCGGCGCCCTGCTGGCGCTGGGCCTGTTCAATTTCTTCATCTTTTCCATCACCCTGGACAAAGCCTCGGCGTATTACGCGCTGTACGTGCTGACATATGGCCTGGCCTGGGCCATGACTTTCCACGTCTTTGCCGACCTGTTCGACTGGCACCATCTGCAGCTGCATTACGTGCCGTTCTTCCTGCTGCCCGTCTTCAGCACCCTGTTTTACATGCATTTCCTGCGCCTGCGCGACTACTCGCCCCTGCTTTACCACCTCAGCAAGGTCAACCTGGTGCTGCCCCTGCTGCTCTTGCCCAGCTGCTTCGTCGCCCTGGCGTATGCGCACACCCTGGCCACCATTGCCATCAGCATCTGGATGCTGCTGGCGCTGATCTGCGGCATCGTCGTCTGGTGCCGCGGCTACCAGCCGGCGCGCTTCTTCGTGCTGGCCTTCGTCGCCCTGATGCTGCCCGGCTTCCTGATCCTGCCGGCCAACCTGGGGCTGATGCCGGCCATGGTGGCCAACGCCCAGCTGGTGACCCTGCTCGGCGGCACGCTCGACGGCTTGCTGCTGGCGTTTGCCCTGGCCGACCAGATCCGCCTGCTGCGCAACAACCTGGAACAGCGCGTGCAGGAGCGTACCCTGGCCCTGACCCTCAGCAACGACGCCCTGCTGAAGGCCAAGGAGCACGCGGAAGTGGTCAGCCGCCACCGCATCGATTTTCTGTCCGCCATGAGCCACGACATCCGCACGCCGCTGGCCGGCGTGATCGGCATGCTGAAGTTCGCCCTGCGCGACCAGTCCGTCAAGGGCCGCACGCAGGAATACCTGCGCATCGGCCTGCACAATGGCGTGTCGCTGCTGACCATTCTCAACGACATCCTCGATTTCTCGAAGATCGACGCGGGCAAGCTGACCCTGGAAACCGTGGACTTCGACCTGCTGGCGCTGATCGGCGACGCGGCCGGCATCGTGCAGGGCCAGGCCGACGCCAAGAGCTTGCTGCTGCGCCGCGAACTGGCGCTGGACCTGCCCCGCTACGTGCGCGCCGATCCCACGCGCCTGCGGCAAATCCTCATCAACCTGCTGGGAAATGCGTTGAAATTCACGGCCAATGGCGAAGTGCTGCTGGAAGTACGGCGCGCCCGCACCCCGCCGCGCCGCGATGGCCGCAGCGAGATCGACTTCATCATCAGCGACACGGGCCCCGGCATCGACGCGGACACCTTGCCGCGTTTGTTCCAGAAATTCGAGCAAGCCGACCACTCCACCACGCGCCGCTATGGCGGCACGGGACTGGGCCTGGCCATCTGCAAGGAACTGGTCGAACTGATGCAGGGCAGCATCGGCGTGGAAAGCCGGGTCGGCATCGGTTCGCGCTTCCATTTCACCTTGCCGCTGCATGATGGCAGCGCGCCGGCGGCCGACGCGCGCCGCCCCACGCACCAGGCGCGCCATGCCTGCCGCCTGCGCATCCTGTGCGCCGAAGACGTGCGCACCAACCAGATCATCATCGGCACCCTGCTCGAAAGCATGGGCCATGAGGTGACCATCGTGGAAAACGGCGAACAGGCGCTGCGCGCGCTGGGCACGGGCGCCTACGACTGCGTGCTGATGGATGGCCGCATGCCGCTGATGGATGGAGAACAGGCCGCGCGCCTGATCCGCGACGGCGGCAACGCGCAATTCCCCATTCCCGACGCGCACATCCCCATCCTCGCGCTGACGGCCAACGCCAGCGAACATGACCGGCAACGCTACCTGGCCTGCGGCATGGACGATTTCCTCAGCAAGCCCGTCGACGAAGCGCTGCTGTTCCAGAAAATCGACGCCATCATCGACCTGCTGCTGGCGCGCGGCCACGCCCTGCCGCCGGCCATGCCCACCGGGAACGACACGCTGGCGCGCCAGTTCGGCCTGGACGACGCCGCCGACGAGTCACCCGCGCCGGCCGATCCCATGACGGCGCCCGTGCACATTGTGCCGCTGGCAGGCCTGTCGCCGCAGCACTTGCAGCGCATCGCGCAAGCGTTCCTGACGGAGGCGCCGCGGCGCCTGGACCTGGCCTGCCACGCCGTGCGCGATGGCAACGCCAGCGCAGCCGCTGCCGCCTTCCACGCCTTGAAAGGCAGCGCCGGCTACCTGAGCCGCCCCACCCTGCACGGCCTGTGCCACCAGATGGAAACCCTGGCCTCGAACGGCCAGCTCGATAACGTGGGGCCATTGCTGCCACAGCTGCAGGCGGCGCTGGACGTGGCGCGGCGCGACCTGGAAGCTCAGCCGGGAGCTTGAGGCGCCCGCACTAAAAATCCGTCTCGCCCTGGATCACGGCCGGATAACCCGTCATGGCGCGCGAGGTCTGCATACCCGCCATCACGGCCGCTTCCACGCAGCCCGCGTTGAGGCCCGTCTTGATCCAGTCGCCCGTCAGGAACAGGTTACTGAAGCCCGACTGGTCGGTGGCCAGCCGGTACTGCGTGCTGTTCACCACCGACATCACGTAGCGCTCGGACGGGTCGACGTTGGCGCGCCAGTACTGGCTGTCGAAGCGCGCCGGTCCCGTGCCGGCTTTCGCGTCGACCAGCCATTGCCACGGAAACGCGCCGGGCGCGCCCGCCTCGGGCCACAGTGCGCCGATCTCGCGTTCCAGCTGGTGCAGCGCGCCCTGTTTCGCCCTGGCCGCGCAGCGGGCGGGGAAGTCCGTGTCGGTGACGGGCGGGTAGCTGTCGACGGGGAAGGCGCTGCAAAAATACGACACGTTTTTCGGTTCCAGCCCCACCGGCCAGTCTTCGTGCGCCAGCAACTGGTCCATCGGCGCCCACGTGTCGTACGGTTCCGTGAAGGCCGACAACACCGGTTGCTGGCCTTTCGGCTGCGTGGTCCAGCCCATCTGCGCCAGGTTTTTGTTGAGCCACACCTGGTAAGCCTGCGTGGCCACGGTTTGCACCTTCTCGGCCGCCAGTTGCAGGGCCGGGCTTTGCGCCAGCAGTTGCGGGCACAGGGCGGGCAGCGAGCCGATGGAAATGCCGAACACCACCTTGTCGAAATCGACGCCCTTCTTCAAGACCGTGGCCGGCAGCGCGCGGCCGAACGCCTGCTGGTACTGCTGCGGCCAGCCGCTCCAGTACGATTCCAGGTTGACGTCCTGCGCTTGCAGCAGCGCCGCCTGGGCCGGCTCGATCTGCGCGTAATCGGGCGCGCTGGGCCAGCAAGCCAGGCCCTTCACGTCCACCAGCGGCGCGTAGCCGGCGGCCGGGTCCTTCAATTGCACCTGCTGCGTGATGCGGATGCTGTCGATGTCGCCCGCGCCCGGCACCAGCTCTTCCACGCGCTGGAAGAACTTGAATTCCACGCCCCGCTTGGCGAGCACCTGGTACAGCGGCGTGAAAATCGTGTCGCCCATGCCGGCCTGCATCTTGAACATGATGCCGCCCTTGTAGGCCAGGCCGATACGCGCCATCGCCCGCAACAGCGTCCCTGCCTCGATGTTCGGCTTGGCAAAATCGCCTCCCTCGTAGGCGAACACCAGGTCGTAAAAACCGCGCACGGGCGCCGAATTGACGCTGAACTGCTCGTCGCCGCCATGTTTTCTCAGCCAGGCGCGGAAATCGATGTCATTGATGACGTCAAAGCCGTGCTTGAACACGCCATCCTCGAACATGCCTTTCATCACCGTGATGCCCAGGTCGAGGCAAATGAACAGGCGGCGCAATGCATCGTCGCCATCGATCAGGGCGCGGTAGCGCAGGCGCAGCCAGGCGCGGATACCGTTCAGGGTGCTGGCCAGCAGCTGGTGGCGCGCCTGGTCGTGGCGCGAGGAGTCCGGCGCCAGGTCAGCCACCAGCGCCGCCAGCGCGCCGACAGACAAGCCCACGTCGAGGCCCAGTTCATCGGCCTGCCCCACCACTTCATCGGCCAAGCGGCGCAGCCAGCCCGGCCACACGCCCTCGCCTTGCGCCGCGGTGGCGCTGGCACTGGCACGCTCTATGCGCGCGTCAGCGTCCGCCACTTGCCGGATCTGGCGTATCCACTGCTCGATCCAGCCCACCATGGCGATGGCCATCTGCCACAGCGTGATGTCTTCGCCGCCCTCGCCCGGCTCGCCCGGCAAGGTGGGAAAGACGATCGACCAGTTGCGCCACTGGCCCTTGACGTCTTCCGACAGGGCCACGTAATCGTGCTGTTTGAAGGCGTCGCGCCAGGTGGCCAGCGGCGCGCCGGGCGGGCGTTCCAGGCTCGCATACGCTTCCTTGATCATCTTGAAGGCGTTCGCATAAAAGCCGAACCAGATGTGCAGACCGTGTTCCTCGATGCGCTGGCCCACTTGCGCATTGCGCCCGCTGGCGCCCTTGCCGCCCAGGCGCCAGCCCAGCTGGTACACGGTGATGGCATGCCGGTTTTGCCAGCCCGGCTGGCTCGTCAAATAATACGCGGTGGTCATGGCCGCCACGCCGCCACCGAGGATGGCGATCTTTTCCGGCGCGATCTGCGAATTGTCGACCAGTTCCTCGCCCGGCATGGCCGTGAAGTCGAAGTTCACATGGAACGGCAATATCGCCGCCTGCGGCCCCAGCTGCAAGCCCAGGGTCTGGTCCAGCGGAAAGCTGTCAAACGCGTGCAAGGTGCATTCATACTCGTAGCCGAGCAGGCGCGCGCTGTGCAGGCGGTTGATTTCGGCCGGCGCCGCCACCAGGGCCTGGTACACGGCTTTCACGCTGGCGCTGTCGGGAAATTGCTTGAGGAAGATCTGGTCGATGCGCGGTTTGCGCAACAGCGACAGGATGTCCGCCCAGCCGGCCTGGTCCATGTCGAAGAAATCGGGAATGGAGAGGAAAATCTGGAAGGCCTGCTCGATGAGTTGCAGGAAACTGTTGACGGGTTTGTGCTGCCCCGTCTGCACGGTGGCGTTGACTTCCAGCAACGGATGCAGGGCCAGTTTCGTTTCCGGCGAAAAATGCTGGAAACCCTTGGCGGCCACGGCACAGCGCAGCGGCTCGCTGCCGGCGGCGGGAATCTCGTATTCGCACAGGTATTTCGGATAGCCGAACAGCTCGCGCCCGTTGATCAGGGCCATGGCGTCGTCGACGAAAATATGGCACGGGTACCAATAGATATGCGCGAGCTTGCCGTGCTCATCCATCTGGCCCACCATGATCCAGGTGACGATGTCGACTTCCGTGATCCAGCCCTTGGCCTGGTCGACGGGATTGGCGGAGTCCGCATGGTTGACGCGCGTAAACGTCAGCATCACATACGGCGACAGCGCTTTCAGGGTCATGCGCTTGCCCGCCACCTGGTTCAAGGTGGTATTCACGGTGGCCTGCAGCCTGGCCAGGTTGCCCCTGACGAAATAGCCGTACATTTCCGACTGTTTCAATTGCAGCGGCGAGTGCATCATCACCGAACCGCCCTGATAGATATACGAAGGTCTTGCCGAAGGTTGCGCCGTCATTGCCCTGCCCCTGTGAAGTTTCAGACAAACAAGATTGCTACAGTGTATTGAGAAAAAACAATGAATGATATGAAATAAATGAAAGGATTTGCCAAGATGCATAGGCTCAGCAGCCCGCCACACGCGTGGCGGCCGGGGCAAGCCTGTGCCATCGGGTGTACGATGAGCCATCTTGCATATCCGAGCACAGGCAATGATTACCACCGACTACGTTTCCACTTATTCCGGCAACCGTTTTTATCCCTTGCGCCCGCATATCGACAAGGTAGTCATTGAAGACATTGCCCACGGCCTCGCTTATCAGTGCCGCTTCAATGGACAGACGCAAGTGTTTTACTCGGTCGCCCAGCACAGCCTGATCGTCGCCGGGCTGGTGCCGCCCCATTTGCGCCTGGCCGCCCTGCTGCACGACGCGGCGGAAGCCTACCTGGGCGACATGGTGAAGCCCTTGAAAGTGCTGCTGCCGGAATTTGCCATACTGGAAGACAAGGTCAGCGCCATCATCGCCGCCACGTATGGCCTGGATTTTTCCGATTACGCGCCCATCAAGCGGGCCGACCTGATCGCGCTGGCCACGGAAAAGCGCGACCTGATGCCGCACTCGGCCGAGCGCTGGGCTTACCTTGACGGCATCGCCCCCTTGCCCGGTATAATCGAAGCCATGGGTCCGGCCGAAGCCAAGCAGCGCTTCCTGCATGCCTTTGCCCAGCTGAGCGGGTTGGGGCTGGCAGCGTGAATGCTGCCACCCTGCCGCACGAACGGGCGCTAAGCCCCGGTTTTTGCACAGCTTTTTCAGATATCCACAGCAACTGTGGATAAAGTTGTTGATAAGCCCCTCTTGACAAGCCGCAACGCCAGTATCGATGCGGCTTTCAACAATTTGCTGATTTCACAGGCAATTTTTTACTCCAATGAAATCAATGACTTAGAATCATGATTTTACGCCAAAGCAAAGTTGCTCGAACACCATGAAAATATATTTTTCTGGGCATACGCAATCTTGCTCCAGACCGTCTTGCCTGAACCGCATTGTTTTGACAAACCCCGCAGACTGGCATAGTGTGGAGTGAGTGAGCACGATCAACGGTGGATAAATGCATGAATATGGATAGCGACAGTCCCGCCAAGGGAGCGGACGAACCCGACTGGCTGGTTGAAGAGCCACTCGGGCGGGCAGACGCGGCGGCAGAGTCCGCCAATGCGGCGCCATGGCGCGTGCTGATTGTCGATGACGATGTCGATGTGCACGTGGTGACCAAGTTCGCCCTCAGCCAGGCCAGTTTCCAGGGCCGCAGGCTGAGCTTTCTGCACGCGTATTCGGGCGCCGAGGCGCTCGCCTTGCTGCGCAGCACACAAGATATCGCCGTGGTGCTGCTCGATGTCATCATGGAAACTCAGGATGCCGGGCTGCAAGTGGCGCGCCAGGTGCGCGAAGACTTGCACAACAGTGCCGTGCGCATCATCCTGCGCACGGGCCAGCCTGGCCAGGCACTGGAACACCGCATCATCATCGACTACGACATCAATGATTTCTGGTGCAAGACCGACCTGACCACGCGCAAGCTGTTTACCACCGTGATCGCCTCGCTGCGCACCTACGCCACCTTGCGCGAAGCGCAGCAACAAGTCGCCGACCTCGCCGCCGCCCTGGCCCACTGCGGCGACGCGCCAGCGCAACCGGCGGGCGGCAAACCCTGAGCAGCCGCCGCTACTTTCAGTCATAAAAACAAAAGCACTGGATAGGCATACAGGCTTGTGGCATGCCCCATTCTGGCCCATCTTGCGGGCCGATGGCAGGCGCTGACCGGTCCCTATTTCCTAAGTAGCGGATTGTTAAGCGCTTTTTCAGATATCCACACGGACTGTGGATATCTTTGTGGATAAGCGCCTATTGACAGGCTTCAAAGCCACAGCCCGTGCGGCTTTCAATAAACTGCTCAATCAAACAGCAAAAATAAAACCCATAAAAATCAATCACTTAGAAATTCGCATATCATCACAAGAAAATTATTTCAGCAATTTCGCTAACCCATCATTTGTGCATAACTGAGCCATAATGATCAATCCGACAACGCCGGACTGACGCTGCCGGCAACACAGTTGCCGTGTGGCTACTCAATGCATAGTCTGGCGGCGCTGCTCCGGATGCAACAGCACGCGTTCGATCAGTTCCGGGGCGATATTGTATGACTTCAGGTATTCCAGGGCACACAAGGTACTGAAGGCGGCCTGCACGGCAATGCCCAAGTTGACGATATCGCACATCTTTTGATCGACCCGGGCATGCGGCACCACGGTTTTGACGGGCATATGCAGCGTTTCTGTGGAATTAAGCATGATGAACAACTCCTGCGAAGGGGGACGGAGGGAGGGAGACGGCCTAGCGCTACGAACCGCACCCGCGCTGACAGGAACAGTGGTCGTGCTGCCGATAAAGTATTGCCGATAAACTCACGATGTCAATGGCAGGGAAACATGAGCCACAGTTTTTTTCTTGCAGGCACAACTGGAGTCGAAAGCGATGGACAAGCGCAATCGGCCACGGCGATAATCAGCCATGTCTTCATCCCCCCTTGCCGCCCCCCCGCCCGACCTGCCCCGCCCGCAACCGGCCTCGCTGGCCGACCTGTTCTTCTCGTTCACCTGGCTGGCCTTGCAGGGGTTCGGCGGCGTGCTGGCCGTGATCCAGCGCGAAATGGTCGAACGCAAGCGCTGGCTGACGCAGGAGGAATTTCTGGAAGACTGGGCCGTGGCGCAAATCATGCCCGGACCGAATGTCGTCAACCTGTCGCTGATGGTGGGCGGGCGCTATTTCGGCTTGCCGGGCGCGCTGGCGGCGCTGGCCGGCATGCTGGCCGTGCCCCTCGTCATCGTGCTGCTGCTCGGTGTGCTGTACACGCGCTTTGGCGACAACCCGCAGATGGCGGGCGCACTGCGCGGCATGGCCGCCGTGTCGGCCGGCATGATCGCCGCCACGGGCGTGAAACTGGCGACCGCGCTGGTGAAACATCCGCTGCCCCTGTGGCTGACCTTGTCCATCACCGTACTGGGCGTGCTGATGGTGGCCGTGCTGCGCTGGCCCCTGCTGTACATCCTGCTGGGCCTGGGCGGCATCGGCTGCCTGCTGACGTATCGAAAGCTGTCCGCATGAATCCGCCACTGCAACTGGTGTTGAGCACGGGCGACTGGCTGAACCTGTTTGGCCACTACCTGATGCTGTCGCTGATGTCGATTGGCGGCGCCATTTCCACCACCTCCGAAATGCACCGTTTCCTCGTCGAGCAGCATGGCTGGCTGACGCAGGCACAATTCAATGAATCGATCGCCATCGCCCAGGCCGCGCCCGGCCCGAACGTGCTGTTCGTCGCCCTGATGGGCTGGAACGTGGGCATGAATGCGGGCAGCTACACGGCCGCTTACCTGGGCGTGCTGGTGACCATGGTGGGCATCATGCTGCCCAGCACCACCCTCACCTACGTGGCGGCTCAGTGGGGCTACCGCAACCGCGACCTGCGCCCCGTGCGCGCCTTCAAGCAAGGCATGGCGCCCATCGTCATCGCCCTGCTAATTTCCACCGGCATGATTTTGGGCGGCGCCAACCATGACCTGCGCACGGACTGGCCCCTGTGGAGCCTGTCCATCGTGGCCGGCCTGATCATCTGGCGCACGAAGATCCATTTATTGTGGCTGCTGGCGGCCGGCGCCGTGCTGGGCTGGTTCGAAGTCGTCTGACCCTACACGGCCAAATGGCGCTTCACCTCCTCGCCATCCATCTGTTCTGCACTTCCGCTGGCCACCACGCTACCGCGCGACAGCACGATGAAGTCGTCGGCCAGTTCGCGGGCAAAATCAAAATACTGTTCGCACAGCACGATGGCCATGTCGCCGCGTTGTTTCAACAAGGCAATGACCCTGCCGATATCCTTGATGACGGACGGCTGGATACCTTCCGTCGGCTCGTCGAAGATGATCAATTGCGGTTCGGCCAGCAGCGCGCGGGCGATGGCCAACTGCTGCTGTTGCCCACCCGACAAATCGCCGCCACGCCGCTGCAGCATCTCCTTTAATACCGGAAACAACTCATACACGTGGGGATCGATGCGCGAGGCCAGTCTGCCCCGCCTCACCGCCATACCCATCAGCAAGTTTTCCTCGACCGTCAGGCGCGCAAAGATGTCGCGCCCCTGCGGCACATAGGCGATGCCCAGCTTTGCCCGCGCATGCGGCGCCAGCCTGGTGATGTCGCGCCCCTGAAACACCACCTTGCCCTGCGCCACGGGCAGCACGCCCATCAGGCATTTCAACAAGGTCGTCTTGCCCACGCCATTGCGGCCCAGCAAGGCCAGGCACTCGCCCTTGCGCGCCGACAGGTTGATGCCACGCAAGGTATGCGAGGAGCCATAGTATTGATTTAACTGTTGCACTTCGAGCATGATTACCTTCCCAGATAGACTTCGATGACCCGCTCGTCGGCTTGCACTTCGTCCATGCGGCCCTGCGCCAGCACGGCCCCTTCGTGCAGCACGGTGACGATGCCTTGCTGGGCAATTTCCGTGACGAAACCCATGTCGTGCTCGACTACCATGATCGAGTGCTTGCCGCGCAATTCATTGAGCAACTCCGCCGTGCGCGCCGTTTCCGCGTCGGACATGCCGGCCACCGGTTCGTCCAGCAGGATTAGCTGCGGCTCCTGCATCAAGAGCATGCCGATTTCCAGCCACTGCTTTTGCCCGTGCGACAGCAAGCCGGCCGGCCGCGCCTCGTGGCCGTTGAGGCGTATCAACCGCAATATCGCTTCGATCCTGCCTGCCTGCTCCGAGCTCAAGCGGGCAAACAGGGTGGGCGCCACGCGCTTGTCCATCTTCATGGCCAGTTCCAGGTTATCGAACACCGTGTGCTGCTCGAACACGGTGGGGCGCTGGAACTTGCGGCCGATGCCCGCGTGGGCGATCTGCGCTTCCGTCATCGTCGCCAGATTCATGGTCTGGCCGAACCAGGCCGTGCCGGACGTGGGCCGCGTCTTGCCCGTGATGACATCCATCATCGTCGTCTTGCCCGCCCCGTTCGGGCCGATGATGCAGCGCAACTCGCCCACGGAAATATCCAGGCTCAGCTTGTTGATGGCCTTGAAGCCGTCAAACGACACGCTGATGTCTTCCAGGTACAAAATGGCGCCGTGCGTGGTATCGACGCCCTCGCCTTTCACGCGCGAATACGTGGCACCAGCTTCGGCGCTGGCCATGCCGGGCAACATGCGGATGCTCATGCGCCCTCCTCTGCCACGACGGGCTTGCGTTTGAGTTTGCTCAACACGCCCAGCATGCCTTGCTGCATGAACAGCGTGACGACGATGAACAGCAGGCCCAGCGCGAACAGCCACAGCTCCGGCAAGGCCGCCGTAAACCAGCTCTTCAAGCCATTCACGGTGAAGGCGCCCAAAATCGGGCCGAGCAAGGTGCCGCGCCCGCCCACGGCCACCCACACGACCATTTCGATGGAGTTGGCCGGCGACATTTCGGACGGGTTGATGATGCCCACCTGCGGCACGTACAGGGCGCCGGCGATGCCGCACAGCACGGCCGACAACGTCCAGACGAACAGCTTGAACCACAGCGGGTTGTAGCCGAGGAACATCAAGCGCGCCTCGCTGTCGCGCACGCCCTGCAACACCCTGCCCAGTTTCGAGCGGACGATGGCGCGCGCGCCGATCAAGGCCGCCAGCAGGAAAGCCAAAGTCAGCAGGAACAGCACGGCCCGGGTGGCGGGTGCCGTGACGCTATGGCCCAATATCGTCTTGAAATCCGTGAAACCGTTGTTGCCGCCAAAGCCGGTGTCATTGCGGAAGAACAAGAGCATGAAGGCATACGTCATCGCTTGCGTGATGATGGAAAAATACACGCCCTTGATGCGCGAGCGAAAGGCAAAATAGCCAAACACGAAGGCCAGCACGCCTGGCACCAGCACGACGAGGGCCATGCAATACCAGAAGTGTTCCGTGAAGGCCCAGTACCAGGGGTAAGTCTTCCAGTCGAGAAAGACCATGAAGTCGGGCAAGCTGCTGTGGTACTGGCCCTGGTCGCCGATGGCGCGCATCAGATACATGCCGTGCGCATAGGCGCCCAGCGCAAAGAACACGCCGTGGCCCAGCGACAGGATGCCCGTGTAGCCCCAGACGAGGTCCAGCGCCAGCGCGGCCAGTGCATAGCACATGAACTTGCCCACCAGCGCCACCGTGTAGGCGGACACGTGCAGCGCATGCCCTTCGGCAAACGCCAGGTTAAAAATCGGCAGCAGCGCCGCCAGCAGCGTGCATGCGGCAATGGCCAGCCAGACGGGCCGCGTAAACAGGCCCTGCTTTATCGGATAGGAGTTAGTCATTCGACGCTGCGTCCCTTCATGGCAAACAGGCCCTGCGGCCGGCGCTGGATGAAAATGATGATGAACACGAGAATGGCGATCTTCGCCAGCACGGCGCCCGCCACCGGTTCAAGAAATTTGTTGACTTCGCCCAGGCCCAGCGCGGCGATCACGGTGCCGGCCAGCTGGCCCACGCCGCCCAGCACCACCACCATGAAGGAGTCGACGATGTAGCTTTGGCCCAGGTCCGGCCCCACATTGCCCAGCTGCGACAGCGCCACGCCGCCCAGGCCCGCGATGCCGGAACCGAGGCCGAAGGTCAGCATGTCGACCTTGCCCGTGGCCACGCCCACGCAATCGGCCATGCGGCGGTTTTGCGTGACGGCCCGCACGAACAGGCCCAGCCGTGTCTTGTTCAGGATCAGCCACACGGCCACCACGACGATGACGGCGAAGACGATGATGGCCAGCCGGTTGTACGGCAGCACGAGGCCGCCCAGCACGGTCACGCCGCCCGACATCCAGGCCGGGTTCGCCACTTCCACGTTTTGCGCACCGAAGATCGTGCGCACCGTCTGCATCAGGATCAGGCTGATGCCCCAGGTGGCCAGCAGGGTTTCCAGCGGCCGCCCGTACAGCCAGCGAATCACCGTGCGTTCCAGCGCCACGCCCACCAGGCCGGCAACAAAAAAAGCGGCCGGCAGCGCGGCCAGCAGGTACGCCTCCTGCATGCCGGGCAGGTAGGTACGGAAAAACAGCTGGCACAGATAGGTCGTGTAAGCGCCTATCATCAGCAATTCGCCATGCGCCATGTTGATGATGCCCATCAAGCCGAAGGTGATGGCCAGGCCCAAGGCTGCCAGCAGCAGCACGCTGCCCAGGGAAATGCCGTAGAACACAGTGCCGGCCAATTCCATGCGCGACACTCGTCCCTTGATCTGGCGCATGGTCTCGATGGCGGCCAGCTGCACAGCTTCGTCGGGCTCCCCCCCTTTCTCCAGCATGGCTTGCAGCACGGGCAGCAGGCGCGCATCGCTGCTGCCCGCCAGGTCCTGCACGGCCTGCTTGCGCGTGGCGGCGTCCGGCGCATGCAGGTTGGCGCTGGCGATCAGCACTTGCAAGATCTGTTTGATGTCAGCATCGTTTTCCCGTGCCAGCGCCGTGCGAATCAGGGGGAGCTGCGCGGGATCGACCGCCTTTTGCAAGTCTTGCGCGGCCGCCAACCGGGCGCTGCGTTCCGGCGCCAGCAACTGCAAGCCCGACAAGGCGCCCGCCACGGCTGCGCGCAAGCGGTTGTTGACCATCACGCCATCGATGCCGTCGGGCACGGCACCCAGCTGACCCGTGGCCGGATCGTAGGCTTGCTCGCCGTCGACGACATACACCTTGCCATCGGGCGCGGCATACAAGGCGTCGTCCTGCAGCGCTTGCAGCACCTTGGCGGCCTCGGGCGTGGCCAGGGCGGCGATCCGGGCGACGGCAGCGACCCTGGCATCGGGGTCGTCGCCGGACAGCGGTTTCAGCAGGTCGGGAGGGATGGCGGCCTGTGCCAGCGGGGATAGCAACAGGTAAGCGAGGACGAGCAGTTTGGGGATGAACCTCATTGTAAGTTCCATGGAAAAACTGCACGGGGCGAACGTTTACCCCAAAGGCGAGGACTGGGGTCGGATGGGGACGCCTAGTCCCTCAGGGTCCGACCCCGGCATTTGCTGGTGGGTGAGAGCTCCTACAACTTCTGCTTGCCCTCATTACCCTTGATAAACGGGCTCCACGGCTGGGCGCGGATCGGTTCCTTGGTTTTCCACACGACATTGAATTGCCCATCGGCCTTGATCTCGCCGATCATCACGGGCTTGTGCAGGTGGTGGTTCGTCGCATCCATGGTCAAGGTGAAGCCCGATGGCGCCTTCACGCTCTGGCCGGCCATGGCGGCGATCACCTTGTCGGTGTCCGTCGACTTGGCTTTTTCCACGGCTTGCGCCCACATGTGAATGCCCACATAGGTCGCTTCCATGGGGTCGTTCGTCACCACCGAACCCGCGTTCGGCAGCTTTTGCGCCACCGCATACGTTTTCCACTGCTTGATGAAGGCTGTATTCACAGGGTTCTTGACGGATTCAAAGTAATTCCACGCCGCCAGGTGACCAAGCAAGGGTTTGGTATCGATGCCGCGCAGCTCTTCCTCGCCCACGGAAAACGCGACGACGGGCACATCCGTCGCTTTCAAGCCCGCATTGCCCAGTTCCTTGTAGAACGGCACGTTGGAATCGCCATTGATGGTGGAAATGACGGCCGTCTTGCCGCCCGTGGAAAACTTCTTGATATTGGCGACGATGGTTTGATAGTCGGCATGGCCAAATGGCGTGTAGACCTCGCTGATATCGCTATCCTTGACCCCTTTGCTTTTCAGGAAGGCGCGCAAGATCTTGTTGGTGGTGCGCGGATACACATAGTCCGTGCCCAGCAGTACGAAACGCCTGGCGCCGCCGCCATCCTTGCTCATCAGGTATTCCACCGCCGGGATCGCCTGCTGGTTCGGTGCGGCGCCCGTATAAAACACATTCTTTTCCAGCTCCTCGCCCTCGTATTGCACCGGGTAAAACAGCAGGCTGTTGAGTTCCTTGAAGACAGGTAAAACCGATTTGCGCGAGACAGACGTCCAGCAGCCAAACACCACGGCCACTTTATCCTGCGCCACCAGCTGGCGCGCTTTTTCCGCAAACAAAGGCCAGTTCGATGCGGGATCGACGACGACGGCTTCCAGCTTCTTGCCCAGCACGCCACCCTTGGCATTGATCTCGGCGATCGTCATCAAGGCCACGTCTTTCAGCGATGTTTCGGAAATGGCCATGGTGCCCGACAGGGAGTGCAAGATGCCCACCTTGATGGTGTCGGCGGCCAGGGCCGCCTGCATGGTGGTGGAGGTGGCCAGGGCGAATGCGCCGGCGGCGACCGCTTTCAGGATGATGCGTCGTGACATGGAGACTCCTGTGAATGGTTCGTGGGGGACGGTCTGGGCATACGATGTTGTTAAAGCAGAATGCATGCCAGCAGCACCAAGCGTCTGGCATGGTGCACGCGGCCAGCGCCGCACGAAAAAAAACCTGACTGCACAAGGACTGTGCAGGCAGGTTTCAAATTGCCGTAAAACGGTGCGCCGGACGCGGCTATCCTTGCGCTTTAATCCTTGCGCGGTGTACCTCTCAGGCGGCGCCAGCCCTTGCGTCCCAGCGGGAACAGCAGCACGAACGCGATCAGCCAGGGCAGGATATACGCCATGGCCGTGATGGCGTTGGCCACGCCTTCCGACAGGTTTTCCGTGAAATTGCCCAGCGCGCGCTTGACGGGACGCCAGAACGATTGCTTGCCTTCGGCGCTGATGGCCACGTTCAGCAAGTCCGTGTCGATGCGCTGCATCAATAGCGCATTGGCCGCCGTCGCCTGCTCCAGTTCCACTTGCACGGTGGCCAGTTCCTTGGTCACTTTGATGAGGGCGTCGACGTTCGCGCCCGAGCGTTTTTCCAGGTCCTGCAATTGCGCCTGATACTGCTTGAGCATCTCCAGGCGTTTCTTGCTGTCGAGCACGGGACGCCCCAGGTCTTCCACCTTGGTGCCCTGGCTAGTGACGTCGCCGCCGACTGCAACCAGCTCCACGAGCTTCTTGATGCCGGCCGGCTTGGCGCGCATGCTGATGCGCGCATGCACGTAGCGGCCGCCGTCAATGCTCGAATCGAGCAGCAGACAGCCGTTGTCCGTGTCGGCCTTGCAGGCGGCGACCACTCGTTCATACAGGGGCCGCACTTGCGCCTCATGCGTATCGACGTTGACATTGTGTTCATAGGCAAGAAACTCGCTGCCTTTTTCCTTGCCATCGAGACGCGCGGCGCTGGACTGGCCCGCGCTCTCGCCCTTGCTGCCGCAACCGGCCAGCAGCAACAGGCCGAGCACGCCAATATAGACTTTTTTCATGGTTTCTTTCTTTGGATTATTTGCTCAACGGAAGCATCTCGATATCGGGCAAATGCGCCGCCACGTCCTGCACGGTCGCGTAGCCGGTCAGCGCAGCTACCACCTGCGGCGATGGCAAGGCGCTGGTGGCACAGGCCCGCACGACTGCCGTTGGCGCGTACGGCAGGATAGTCGCTGTCGTTAGTCAGGCTACGCATGGCATCAAGGTCTGCCAAAAAGATAATGCGCGATTCTAGTCGAAACGGCACGAAATCGAGCGTTTCCTTGCGCAGGAACAAAGAAAATCCATGCGTCAGGCTGGCTGCGCCGGGGCCGGCGGCTTTGGCGGCGGCCCGGTAGCTGGTATCATGCGGGCAAACGCAGCCGGCCCGATATGTACGACGGGGCCGGCACCTGCACTACCCTGCGAAGCGGCCCCGCCACCGGGCGCGCCGCCGACGCCACCCTACAGATCAGAGAAACGAGTTCCTATGAGCACACCATCGTCCCACCCATCGTTCTGGCGCAGAGTCCCGCTGGCTTTTGGCGCCTTCTTCAGCACCCTGTCGGACGCCGCCTATGCGGCCCGCGTGGAAAAACTGTCCTTGCCCGAGGCGGCGCCGGTAGCTCCTACGCCTGCCCCCGTGCCAACGCCGGCCGCAGCGCCCGTCATGTTAAAAGAAGCCACGCCGGACGCCGCCCTGCAATTGCTGGCCCTGCTGCAACGCGAAGCACGCTTGATCGATTTCACACAGGAAAACCTGGGCAGCCATGCCGATGCCGACATCGGCGCGGCAGCCCGCGTGGTGCACGAAGGCTGCGCCAAGGTCATGCGCGAGTATTTCACCATCGAGGCCGTGCGCCAGGAAGCCGAAGGCAGCCGCATCGTGCTGCAGGAAGGTTTTGACAGCGCGCAAGTACGCCTGACGGGCAACGTCGTCGGCTCGGCGCCATTCACGGGCACCCTGAGCCATCGCGGCTGGCGCGCTTCGAGCGTGCGCCTGCCGAAACTGAGCGGGCAGCACGACGCCGCCATCCTGGCCCCGGCCGAGGTGGAACTGTGAGCGATCAAGCCAACAACACCCCGCGCTATGCCATCGGCATCGACCTGGGCACCACCCACAGCGCCCTGTCGTATGTGAACCTGGTCGAGAGCGACGGCGAAAAGTCCAGCCACGGCGTGCTGAAAGTGCCGCAGTTGTCGGCACCGGGCACGGTAGAAGAATTATCACTGCTGCCCTCGTTCGTGTATCTGCCGCACGCCGACGAAGTGGCGGCGGGCGACCTGGCCCTGCCCTGGGTCACCGAGGCAGCCGAAGCGCCGTTCGTCGTGGGCGAAATGGCCCGCAGCCGCGGCGCCACCACGCCGATTCGTCTGGTCTCGAGTGCGAAAAGCTGGCTGTGCCACCCTGGCGTGGACCGCCGCGCGGCGATTTTGCCGAACGACGCGCCGGCCGAAGTCGCGCGCATTTCACCGATCACGGCCGCCACGCGCTACCTGACGCACTTGCGCCAGGCCTGGGACAACGCCCACCCGCAAGCGCCGTTCGCGCAGCAGGAAATCACGGTGACGATACCCGCCTCGTTCGATCCGGCCGCGCGCGAGCTGACGATGGAAGCGGCGCAGGCGGCCGGTTACACCGCATTGACCCTGCTGGAAGAGCCACAAGCGGCCCTGTACAGCTGGATCCAGACCAGCGAAGGCCGCTGGCGCAAGGAAGTCAAGCCGGGCGACATCATTTTAGTGGTCGACGTGGGCGGCGGCACCAGCGACTTTTCGCTGATCGCCGTGCTCGAACGCGACGGCGTGCTGGAACCGCACCGCGTGGCCGTCGGTGAACACATCCTGCTCGGCGGCGACAATATGGACCTGGCGCTGGCCCACCTGGTGGCGCGCAAACTGGCCGCCAACGGCACGCAGCTCGACGCCTGGCAAATGCGCGCACTCACTTACGGCTGCCGCAGCGCCAAGGAAAGCCTGCTGGCCGACAGCGGCCTCGATGTGGCACCGATCGTCGTGCCGAGCCGCGGCTCGAAACTGATCGGCGGCTCCATCCGCACGGAACTGACGCGCGCGGAAGTGTCCACCTTCATTCTCGACGGCTTCTTCCCGCAAGTGGAAGCATCGAGCCGCCCTGCCGTGCGCACGCGCGCCGGCCTAACGCAACTGGGCTTGCCATATGCGCAGGACGCGGCCATCACGCGCCACCTGGCAGCGTTTTTGGGCCGGCAAGTGGCGGCGACCAGCGAACTGGAAGGCTTTGCGGGCCGCCAGTCGGCAGAGGCCAGCTTCTTGCACCCGACGGCCGTACTGTTCAACGGCGGCGTCTTCAAGTCCGACTTGCTGGTGCAGCGCATCATGGCCACCGTCAACGACTGGCTGTACCTGGAAGGCGCGGAACCGGCACGCATGCTGGCCGGGGCCGACCTGGACCTGGCCGTCGCGCGTGGCGCGGCCTACTACAGCTACGTGCGGCGCGGCCATGGCGTGCGCATCCGCGGCGGCACGGCCAGCGCCTTCTACGTCGCCATCGAATCGGCCATGCCGGCCATCCCCGGCATGGAACCGCCGATCCAGGCCCTGTGCGTGGCGCCGTTCGGCATGGAAGAAGGCAGCGAACTGGAACTGCCAGGCCAGCAATTCGGCCTGGTCGTCGGTGAACCCGTGCACTTCCGCTTCTTCGCCTCGTCCACGCGCCGCAACGACCAGATCGGCGACTTGCTCGACTTCTGGGGTCCCGATGAATTGCAGGAGCTGAGCGAAATCCAGGCGACGTTATCGGCCGAAGGCCGCTCGGCCGGCGACGTGGTGCAAGTGAAATTGCACGCACGCGTGACAGAAGCGGGCACGCTGGAACTGCTGGCCGTTTCCCCTGACGGCGCCGAGCGCTGGAAAGTGGAATTCGACGTGCGCGGCACGCCGCAGCAATAAACGTGGCTAGCGCTGTGGGCAAGCCGGCCTGGCTGGTCGGCATCGACCTGGGCACCACCAACACGGTGGTGGCGTATGCCAATGCGGCCAATGCGGCCGATGCGCAGGCGGGCATACAGCTGTTCGCCATCGAGCAGCTGCTCGCTCCCGGCGAAGTGGGCGCACGCCCCCTGCTGCCCTCGCTGCGCTACCACCCTGCCCCTGGCGAACTGGCGGCGGGCGACTTGCAGCTGCCGTGGCCACAGGACGATGTCACCAGCGCGGAACACCCCGTGCTGGGCGCCCTGGCGCGCCAGCTCGGCGCGCAGGTGCCGGGCCGCCTCGTTTCCAGCGCGAAGAGCTGGCTATCGCACGCGAACGTGGACCGCCAGGCGCCGATTTTGCCGTGGGGTGCCGATGCCGACGTGGCCAAGGTGTCGCCCGTGGCGGCCAGCGCCAGCTACCTCGCCTACGTGCGCGCCGCGTGGAATCACCGCTTCCCGCAGGCTCCGCTCGAAGAGCAGGAACTGGTGCTGACCATCCCCGCCTCGTTCGACGAGGGTGCGCGCGCACTCACGCTGGAGGCGGCGCGCCTGGCGGGTTTGCCCACCTTGCGCCTGGTGGAAGAGCCGCAGGCGGCCTTTTATGATTATCTGCAGCGCAGGCGCACCACCTTGCGCGCCGACCTGGCCAATACGCGCCGCATTCTAGTCTGCGACGTGGGCGGCGGCACCACCGATTTCAGCCTGATCGACGTCGCCTTCGATGAAGATGGCGAACCCCAGCTCACGCGCAGCAGCGTGGGCAACCATTTGATACTCGGCGGCGACAATATGGACCTGGCGCTGGCCCACCTGGTGGAAACGCGCATGGCGGCAGGCGTCGAAGGTGGCATGAGGCTGTCCGCCGCGCGATTGTCGCAGCTGATGGAGCGCTGCCGCGCCGCCAAGGAACTGCTGCTCTCCAGCGACGCACCAGACAAGGCCAGCGTCACCCTGCTGGGCACCGGTTCGCGCCTGATCGGTGGCAGCCGTTCCGCCGACGTCACGCGCGAGGAAGTGGCGGCCCTGGTGGTCGACGGCTTCTTCCCGAAGGTGGAATTCACAGAGACAGCGAAAAAAGGCCGCGCCGGCATCGTCGAATTCGGCCTGCCGTATGCGCAGGACGCGGCCATCACGCGCCACCTGGCCAGTTTCCTGCAACAGCATCAAGGCGAGCTGCCCGACACCCTGCTGCTGAACGGCGGCGTGTTCCGCGCCGACGCGCTGGCGCGCCGCCTGGCCGACACGCTCGCCCACTGGCGCGGTGCCCCGCTCACCATCCTGCATAACGATAATCCCGACGTGGCCGTGGCGCGTGGCGCCGTCGCCTACGCGCTGGCCCGGCGTGGCCAGGCGCCGCGCATCGGCGGCGGCTCGCCGCGCAGCTATTTTCTCGTGCTGGGCGAAGCGGGCAAAGACAACCGCGCCGTCTGCATCCTGCCGCGTGGCAGCGCCAGCGGCGAAGAAATCCGCCTGAGCGAGCGCCTGTTCGCCCTGCGCCTGGGCCGGCCCGTGCGCTTCCACCTGGCCACTTCCCTCTTTGAGGCGGGCGCGCCGCCCACGCTGGGCGAGATCGTCGACCTGGATGCGGGCGAGTATCTGCGCCTGCCGCCGCTGGCCAGCGTGCTGCAAGCGGAAAGTGGCGACAAGCGCGACATCACCGTGCAACTGGTGACAGTCATGACCGAGGTAGGGACTTTGGAAGTGCATTGCGTGGCCGAAGCCGATGCCAGCCAGCGCTGGCTGCTGGAATTCCAGTTACGGGGCGAAGAGGAAAACCCCGCCGTAACGTCCACCGCCTCGCCACGCGTGAAAGAAGCCATCGAGAAGATCGAGCGTATCTTCGGCGGCAAGGCGCAAAAGGTCGATACCAAAGAAGTGCGCCAGCTGCGCCAGCACCTGGAACGGGGGCTGGGCGGACGCGAAAGCTGGGAGACGCCGCTGCTGCGCCAGCTGTTCGACGCCTTGCTACAACGCGCGCGTGGCCGGCGCCGCTCCGCCGAACATGAGCGTGTCTGGCTGAACCTGGCCGGCTACTGTTTGCGTCCCGGCTATGGCGACGCGCTCGACCCGTGGCGCATCGAGCAGCTATGGGCCCTGTTCGACACGGGCATCCAGCATCACAAGGACAACCAGGTCTGCGCCGAATGGTGGACCCTGTGGCGCAGGGTGGCCGGCGGCTTGAGCACGCAGCAGCAGTTGCGCCTGCTCGACGACTTCGCCTTCAACCTGCAAGCCGATGCGGCCCAGCGCGGCAGCCGCCCCGTCACCCTGGTGAACGGCAGCGACGACGACATGCTGCGCCTGGGCGCCTCGCTCGAGCGCATCCCCGGCGCCTACAAAGCGGAAGTGGGCGCCTGGCTGATCAAGCGTCTGCAGAAAGCAGATAGCGAAGCAGCGGATACGAATACCCTGTGGGCGCTGGCCAGGGTCGGCGCGCGCCAGCCCTTCCACGGCAGCGCGCACGAAGTGGTCGACAGCGCCACCGTGGCCGAATGGCTCACGATGCTGCTGGCGCTGGACTGGAAAAAGACGGAACCGGCGGCGTTTGCCGCCACCCACCTGGCACGCATGACGGGCGACCGCTCGCGCGACATCGCCGACGACTTGCGCGCCACCATCCTGGCCCGCCTGAAAGCCGTGGGCGCCCCGCCCCTGTGGCAAGCGATGGTCAGCGAAGTGACGCAACTGGACGAAGCTGTTACCCGCCGCATGCTGGGCGAGGCGCTGCCGCCGGGCTTGAAACTGATCGGCTGAAACCATGGGTCACGTAGGTCGGATTAGCGTAGCGTAATCCGACAGGCATCGCCAACAATGTTGTCGGATGACGGCCTGCGGCCTGATCCGACCTACCCTTCTGCAAATGAAAAAGGCGCCCAGTGTAGCGCCGCTGTGGCGCCACGGTTTGCGCTAGCTTACGGCAATGATCAACAGCACCACCGCCAGCGGCGCCTGCACCAGCACGATGCCGGGATGCGTGCGGCGCAGCTGGGCCCACACGGACAGACCCGGCACTTCTTCGTGCGGATGGTGGGCTTCGTCGCGCAGCGACATCGCGTGCAGGAACATGCCGGCGATCAGGGGGCCGGGATTGACCCACCAGCCCTGTTCGAGCAAGCCGCGCGACAGGTAGATGGCCAGCGCGCCGATGACGAACGGCGAAGCCCACACCAGCGCCAGCATCAGGCGGATGCCATAGAATTCGAACAGGGTGCCCAGGCGGTGCAGGCGACTGAAATCGTGGTCTTCCATGCGCTTGTCGATGGCCAGTTCGGCGCGGCCGTACAAGGTCCACAGGCCGCCGAACAGGCAGCCCAGCAGCACGCCGATGACGATGTCGGCCACGAACACCGCGTATTTATTGACGTCGGCC
Organism: Janthinobacterium sp. 78; assembly: GCF_003096775.1. Lineage (NCBI taxonomy): Bacteria > Pseudomonadati > Pseudomonadota > Betaproteobacteria > Burkholderiales > Oxalobacteraceae > Janthinobacterium > Janthinobacterium sp. 78. The sequence goes on from NZ_QENT01000001.1 coordinate 4,400,725, forward strand.
GTACCGATGCCGAGCGACGTGTGGGCGGCCGCGTGCAGGTGCAGGCCGGCCTGTTCGCCTTCGGCCGTCGTATAGCGGTCGCGCACGTCATAGGTGCTGCCGATATACACGACGTTCTTGCGCAGTGCATTCGCCGCCACGCCGGCCTGGCCATCGATCAGTTGGACGCGCGTGCGCGTGGGGTTCAGGAATGGCGGCGCCACGGCGGCCGGGTGAAACGGCGCCGTGACGGCGTTCTGTTCGGCCGCATCCTTCGCGTCACCTTGGATCACGGGTTCGAACGCCCAGCGCGCCAATTCCTTTTCACTGTCCGTGCGCCGCGCCAGCTGACACACGCGGCCGGCCAGCGCCAGCCCTTCCTTTTGCTCGGACAAGGCGGCCGGCATCGGTTGCTGCTGCTCCTGCTCGTCGGCGCCATGCGCCAGCTCGAAAGCCACGGCCGCGAGCACGGGGCTTTTCAGCTCGATGCGCGTGACGGCGCCCATGCGTTCGCGGATCCGCGGGCTGGCGAAGTGAATGCCGGCCGCGCAGCGCGCGCGTATCCAGGGCAGGTTCGCGTTCTGGTCCGATTGTTCGGGCAGGATCAGCACCAGTTGCCGGCCGTTCGCGGCCAACTGGTCGAGCAGGCGGTCCAGCGGCCGTTCGCCATCCTTGTGCTGTTCATACACGGCAGGCGCCAGGTCGAGGTCAATGGCCAGCACCTTGCTGCCGCGCGCGGCGGCACTCGCAATCAATTGCTCCAGGCGTGAACGCTCCAGCGGTTCGCGTTCGTCGAAGACTTGTTCGAACGCGGGCTGGTCGATTTCGATGATGCCGGGCCGGTAGGCGGCGCCCGGGTCCTTGCCCCGCTCCAGCAGTTGCCCCTGTTCCGCGCTGGCGCGCAGCATGGCCGCATCGAGCCATTCGAGCACGTGAAAACCTTCCAGCACCAGCATCAGCGCGGCGATCAGGCTGGCGCCGATCACGTGGTGCAGCAGGTGCGTGCCCGTCAGCTTGAAGGCCGAGCCCAGCTGGGCGAGCGGCCACAGCAGGCGCCGCCAGAGCGGCGGGCGCGGTTGATCTGGCGAGCTGGTTTCCACGGTATGCTTCCCTTGCGTGCGTTGCATGAATTATCACTCAAGCAACGAATGATGACGAAAGGATAGTGTATTCCAGTTGTGCCCAGCCCGCCGCACGGCTGGCAGCCTATTTCGGTTTGGCCAGCAACAGCTTGCCCAGCGCTTCGAAGGCCGGCGTGGTGGTCGGGTCATTCGCCGCATTGGCCGCCGTCGGCGTCGACGCAAAACGCACGATCACCATTTCCGCCTTCGGATCGACATAGATACGCTGGCCGTACACGCCGCGCGCCATGTAGGCGCCATGGTCGTTATGCGTGACCCACCACATGTCGCGGTAGCTCCAGCCCTTGAGCAAATCGTAGCCGCCCTTGGCGAACAGCTGCTTGTCGCCGCCGCGGCGGATATCGTCGACAGCCGCCTTGGGCAGTATCTGCTGGCCGTTGTAGCGGCCATCGTTACGCAGCATTTCGCCGAAGCGGGCCAGGTCGCGCAAGCCCGCATTCAAGCCGCCGCCGGCAAACGGCGTACCGGTCGAATCGACCGTCATGTAGGCATCCTGCTCGGCGCCCAGCTTTTGCCAGACGCGCTCGGACAGATACGCGTTGACGTTCTGCCCCGTGACGCGGGCAATGATCCAGCCCAGCACGTCGGAGTTGACCGTGCGGTAGCCGAACGCCTCGCCGTGCCGGCCTTCGTGCTGCACCGTTTGCAGGTACTCGAAATAGCTGCGCGGACCCGTGTAATCCTTCGGCTTGGGCAATGGGCTGCCTGCCGCCGCGTGCTGCCACACTTCCGCGTTCGGGTCGGCGTAATCTTCGCTGAATTTCAGGCCCGTGGTCATGTCGAGCACCTGGCGCACGGTGGCGTCGCCAAACGCCGACGTGGCCAGCTCCGGCACATACTCGGCCACTTTCTTGGCCGGATCGAGCTTGCCTTCGGCCACCAGCGCCGCGCCGATGGTGCCCATCACGGACTTCGTCACCGACATCGCGCCATGCTGGCCGCTTTCCTTCAGCACGCCAAAGTAACGCTCATACACGATGCGGCCCCGGTGCAGCACCACGATGCCGTCCGTGTAGTTGGCGCCCAGCGACTGCTCCCAGGTCATCGTGTCCTTCGCGCCCAGGGGTGTGAAGCGCAGGCTGTCGATATCCTTGCGCAGCGCGCGTTTCAATGGCACGGGCGCCTTCAAGCCGCGCGCGACGTCCACCGTCGGCATCAGCTGGCGGAAGTGCGACACGCTCCAGCGCAGCTGCGGGAAATTGAAATAGCTGCCATCGTCGAAGCGGATGATTTTATCGGCCGGCGGCGGCGCGCCCACCATCCATTGCAAGGCAGCCGGATCGCTGGCGGCGGCTGACAGCGGCGTGACAGCCACCTTGCTCGTCTCGGCCGCGTGGGCACCGGCGGCCAGCGCCAGGCAGGCGGCGGCCAGGGCCAGGCGTTTCATGCTGGGAAAATCGTTCATGCGATGCTCTCCTTGATAAACAGAATATTTAATAAACCCACACGACGTTCGCCAGCCAGCCCGTCCACGTTTTGGCCTGCCCATTCACCAGCTGGTTGACGCCGGACTGTGCGAACGAGGCGCTGAAGCCCAGAGTCAGATAGGTATTCGGGTTCACCACGCGCACATACTTGACGAAGACATCGTTGGCCAGCATCGGGCGCAGCACGCCGGCGATCACCACGGGCGCGTCGCCCGGCACGTCGAGGCGCGTGGCCTGGCCGAACTGCAGCGGGCTGCCCATCTGGTTGGCCCGCACCTGGGCCAGGTAGGCGGTCACGGTATCTTTCGGCGTCGGGTGCAGCTCGATGGTGGCCTGCAGCGCGTTCACGTTGGCATTCACGAAAACCCAGGTGGCCTTGCTGCCCGAAGCCCAGGCGCCCGGCGTGCCTTCGAAGAACAGCGGGTCGAAGCGCTCGTTGCGCGCCGTACGCGGATCGTCGCCGGAAAAACTCTGGTAGCCAAGCGTGAACTTCGGTGTCCACGCCACGTCGGGCAGCGAAAAGCCCCCTTCCGTACGCCAGCCCCAGCCCCGCATCGGCTCGCGCGTATTCCATTCTCGCGCCGCATCGACGCCGAACCAGCCTTTCGACAGCACGGAGGGCAATACGGGAACGCGCGCGTAGCCATACACGAATTGCAGATCCTTGCGGCCGTCCGGCACGGCCAGCGGCGCACCGATGCCGCCCGACGCCGCCTGCGGATACGCGGCATGCGAACGCGGCACCTTGCCATACGCGATGCCGGCCTTGCGGTCGTTCGCGGGCGCGTAGCTGACATCCACGCCGACGACGCGCGTGCCGCTATCGTTATCGGGGTTTTCATTCGGGTCGAGGTAAAACGCCTGGGCGCTGAGCGCGTCCTGGCTTATCTTGGCCACCACGGAATTCTGGAACGCCTTGCGCGGGCCGAGCTTCAGCGCGCCGCGGTCAAAGCCGTTCGAGCCGCCATTGGCGATCAGCATGCCCGTGCCCAACGTGAAATTCTGCGCGCCGGCCGACAGGTCGAGCATGGCGCGCGTGCCGCCGAGCGGCATGCGGATGCCGGCGACGAATTCCTCGATCGAGATGCGGCCCGTGTCGCCCGCGCCGAAAGGGTCGTGGCGCAAGGTGCCCGAGCCGACGGCGGACACGCGTGCATACAGCTGCCTGCCGTCGCCGAAATTGCGCTTGAAACCGAGCGCCGGCTTGACATAGAACTCGTACCAGTAGGGCTTGAAATCGAAGTCAGGATTGCGCGCCGGCGTATTCGACAGCTTCCAGAACAGATTGCTCTCGCCGGCCACCTGCACGCCCGCTTCCACGGAACGCGTCATGTGCCAGCTGGCGACTATGGCCGGTTCGACGGCGGCGCGCCGCGCCACCTCTTTTTCCATGCTGCTCTGGCCATCGGGATCGAGCTGGCCGGCGGCGCCGCAGGCGGCGCTCGCTCCCAGCAAGGCCAGCACCATCGCTCTGCGTATCAGGAACATCGTTTGCATTGCCATAGATATCCCTTGCGCTAGCTAACTCTCAATTTGAGCGGATGTTATCAGAGATGCTCTTTTTTATTGTTGTAAAGCATCCTATTGTGCGGCGCGGCCGTGGTGAGACAAACGTCTCACGCGCGCGCCATGCTGCAGCGCAGGATGCATGGTCCCGCGCTTCGTGCTACAAACAACAACACCATAAAAACCAGACCCGAGACACCGGAGAGCGCCATGCCCTACGTCCGCCAGACCAGCCATATCGAGCGCGTGCGCGACCTGATCGCCGGGCGTATCGTCAACCCAGGGGGCGAGACGGCCAGGCTGGCGTCGTCGTACCGGCGCTCGCTGGACGACTACCGGCTCGACCCCGCCTCCACCACGGGGCCGCGCATCCTGACGGGCGCCGAACTGCGGGCCATCCAGCAATCCGAGGAAGGCTTTCTGCGTTCCACGGGACAGTGCCTGCCGCGCCTGCACGCCATGGTGCGCGAAGCGGGCTACTGCGTCATCCTGGCCAATGCGCGCGGCGTGACGATCGACTACGTGGTCGACACGGACCAGCGCAAGGACTTCAAGAAGGCGGGCCTGTACCCGGGTTCGTGCTGGTCGGAAGAGGAAGAAGGCACGTGCGGCATCGCCTCCGTGCTGCTCGACCAGGAAGCCATCACCGTGCACAAGAGCGACCATTTTCGCGCCGCGTTCACGGGTCTGACCTGCAGCGCCGCGCCGATTTTTTCGCCGCACGGCGACTTGATCGGCGTGCTCGATGCGTCGGCACTGAACTCGCCCGACGCGCGCGACAGCCAGCGCCTGGTGAAACAACTGGTGCGCCAGGGCGCGACCCTGATCGAGGACGGCTTTTTTCTCAAGTCCTACAGCCATTGCTGCATCCTGCTGGCGCACCGCAACCGCCACTTCGTGGAAGTACAGCCGGAGATGCTGTTGGCCATCGATGAACATGGCAACGTCATCGCCGCCAACGGCTGCGCGCGCGACGTCATCGGGGGTCTCGACACCCTGCCGCGCCCCGTCGCCGAGGTGCTGGAAGTGCGCGCCGAGCGGCTGTTCGACGCGCGCGCGGGACACAATCTGCTGTCGCTGCGCCTTGCTGGCGGCAGCACCTGGCTGCACGCCCGCGTGCGCGCGCCGCTGCGCCAGGCCAGCGCGCGCCTGCGCGCCACACGCGAGGCGCCTGCGGCCGAAGAAAGCGTGGAATACACGCCGCCGGAGCTGGCCGAGCGCACGCGCATCGTCCACGCCATGAACGCCGCCAAATGGCGCCCGCTGCAGGCGGCCGCCATGCTGGGCGTCTCGCGCGCCACCTTGTACCGGCGCCTCAAGCACTTGAAAATCGTGGCGCCGCACCGCCAGTGAGGCATCCGGCAAGCTGAGATTTCCGTCTCATGTTCCGCCATGCTGCGCTGCGAGATGCGGGGCCGGAACGCCAGTGTTACAACATCGTCAGCGGCAACACAGCCGCATCCCATCATAAAGTCAGCAGACTTGGAGGAGACACGATGCAAACCGATAACAACCCGCACGACCTGGCAGTGGCCGGCATCCTGGAGCAGCTCGAAGGCTGTCTTCGCGCCAGCGATGGCACGGGCGCCGCGCAACTGTTCGAGCAAGATGGCTACTGGCGCGACCTGGTGCTGTTTACCTGGAACCTGAAAACCCTGGAAGGCCGCGAGCAGATCGCCGCCATGCTGGCCGCCCAGCTGGGCGCCGTGCAGCCCGTTTCCCTCCGCATCGCCGACGGCGAACATGCGGTGGAAGCCGGTGGCGTGCTGCAAAGCTGGATCACGGTGGAGACGAACGTGGCGCGCGGCGTGGGCTTCATCCGCATCCGCAACGGCAAAATCTGGACCCTGCTCACCACCATGAGCGAATTGAAGGGTTTTGAAGAAGCCAAGGGCAGCCGGCGGCCCATGGGCGCGGAACACGGCGCGCGCACGGACCGCAGCAGCTGGCTGGAGCAGCGCGAACAGGAAGCGACGGAACTGGGCTACGCGCGCCAGCCCTATTGCGTCATCATCGGCGGCGGCCAGGGCGGCATCGCGCTCGGTGCGCGGCTGCGCCAGTTGAACGTCCCCACCATCATCATCGAGAAAAATGCGCGTCCCGGCGACAGCTGGCGCAAGCGCTACAAGTCCTTGTGCCTGCACGATCCCGTCTGGTACGACCACATGCCGTATATCCCGTTCCCCGACAACTGGCCCGTCTTCACACCGAAGGACAAGGTCGGCGACTGGCTGGAAATGTACACCAAAGTGATGGAGCTGAACTACTGGGGTTCGACGTCATGCGAATCGGCCAGCTTCGACGCAGCTACCGGCGAGTGGACGGTGCAGGTGCTGCGCGACGGCCAGAGCGTCACCCTGAAACCGAAGCAACTGGTGCTGGCCACGGGCATGTCGGGCAAGGCGAACATGCCGAAGTTCAAGGGCATGGACATGTTCCAGGGCGAGCAGCAGCACTCGTCGCAGCATCCGGGGCCGGACGCGTATGTGGGCAAGCAGGTCGTGGTGGTCGGCGCGAACAATTCCGCGCACGATATCTGCGCCGCCCTGTGGGAAGCGGGCGTGGACGTGACCATGGTGCAGCGCTCGTCGACGCACATCGTCAAATCCGACTCGCTGATGGACCTGGCGCTGGGCGACCTGTATTCGGAACGGGCGCTGGCGGCCGGCATGACCACAAACAAGGCCGACCTGACGTTCGCCTCGATTCCCTATAAAATCCTGGCCGACTTCCAGAAGCCCGTCTTCAAGGCCATCCGCGAGCGCGATGCGGATTTTTATGCGCGCCTGGAAGAACGGGGTTTCATGCTCGATTTCGGCGACGACGATTCCGGCCTGTTCATGAAATACCTGCGCCGCGGCTCCGGCTACTACATCGACGTGGGCGCTTCCGAGCTGGTCGCCGAGGGCAAAATCAAGCTGAAAAGCGGCGTCGGCGTGCAGGAACTGAAGGCCCATTCCATCGTGCTGTCCGACGGCACGGAACTGCCGGCCGACCTGGTGGTGTACGCCACCGGCTACGGCTCCATGAATGGCTGGGCGGCCGACCTGATCTCGCCCGAAGTGGCAAACAAGGTGGGCAAGGTGTGGGGCCTCGGGTCAAACACGACGAAGGACCCGGGTCCGTGGGAGGGCGAACAGCGCAATATGTGGAAGCCCACGCAGCAGCAAGCGCTGTGGTTCCACGGCGGTAACCTGCACCAGTCGCGCCACTATTCGCAGTACCTGTCGCTGCAGCTGAAAGCGCGCATGGAAGGTTTGAACACGCCCGTGTATGGACAGCAGGAGGTGCATCACCTGGCGTGATCGTCTTGCATGCCGGCTCATGTCGGATTACGTGCGGCGTTGCCGCACTAATCCGACCTACCAATGACAAAAAAAATGGCGGCGGACCGAAGTCCGCCGCCATTTTTTCTTCGTGCAGCCAACAATTACTGCTTGATGGCTTCGATCGCAAACGTCAAAGTCACATCATCGCTGACAGCTGGCGCATATTTGCCGGCGTTGAATTCCGAGCGCTTGATCTTGGCCGTGGCATTGGCGCCGCAAGCGTCTTTTTTCAGCATCGGGTGCGGTGCGCAGGCGAACGAGGTGACGCTCAGTGTCACTGGCTTGGTCACGCCTTTCAGGGTCAGGTTGCCTTCCACGGAGGCCAGCTTGTCGCCATCGAAATTGAACTTGGTCGATTTGTAGGTGGCGACCGGGTACTTGGCCGTGTCGAGGAAGTCTTCACCCTGGATGTGCGAGTTGAACAGGGTCGAACCCGTATCGACGGACTTGGTGTCGATCAGTACTTCGACGGCGCCCGTCTTGGCGGCGCGGTCCAGCGTGACCTTGCCGGTGGTGTTATTGAAACGGCTTTGCTGCGTCGAGAAACCCATGTGGGTGTACTCGAAACGGGGGAAAGTGTGGCTGCCATCGATGACATAGACTTCAGGCGCGGCAACGGCGGACAGCGAGAAGCCGGCGGCGGCGATAAAAGCGAGCAGTTTTTTCATTGTAGATTCCTGATAGAAAGTGGAGGATGTCAAAACCGCAAGCAGCTGCAGGCGAACGACGCATGCGGCTGATTGTCTGGCTTCAGTTGCAACAGATTATGCATGGCATGAAGATCGATGTAAAACGCAAAATATACCTAGTTAGCATCGATAAAATCGATAATAACAATGATGATGTCCACGACAGCGCCTTCTGCTGCCGATTATTGTCTGCATTGCCAAAAATATCCAGCGTTATCCGGCGCCGCAGTATGCATCAAATGAGAATGATTCTTGTTATTATTCTATAGACTGGGTATCATCGCGGCCTTGGCGCGCATGCAGCGTCGCCTTGATTCATCCATAATAGAGCCAAAAGCAGAGCCGAAAACAGAGCCAAACCCAGAGCAGAAAAACATGACGGCCACCCGCCACACCCGCCACGCTATGCGCACCTTGAACGCCCATCCTGCCGCCTCCCCGCTCCGCAGCCAGGGCCCCACCGCCGGCGCCTTCGCCTGATGCGGGAGCCGCACGCCCGGATGCCACTGCGCGAAGCGCACGGCGTGCGCCTGCGCCGCTGGGCCTGGACCGCTGCCGGCGCCCTGATGGTGCTGCTGGGGATCATCGGCGCCATGCTGCCCGTCATGCCGACGACGATATTCCTGATCCTCGCCCTGGCCTGCTTCAGCCGCGCCTCGCCGCGCCTCGAGCACTGGCTGCTGCAGCATCCCCGCTTCGGCCCGCCGCTGCGCCAGTGGCGCGAACACCGCGCCGTCTCGCGGCGCGGCAAGGCCATGGCTTGCCTGGGCATGGCCATCGGCTTTGTCGCCATGTGCCTGGGCCATCCGCCGTGGTGGGTCATCGCCATGGTGGGCGCCATGGAAATCGCCGTCCTCGTCTACCTGTTGCGGCGGCCCGAAGGCCCTGCCGCCAGCGGAGCAGAATCTGCCCGCGACGAGGGCCATGGCAGGCAGTAAACGGCCCTGCCCACGTCAAAAAAATGCCAAATCAGCCGAACCACACATAAAAGCACCGCGATGCCCACGCAGGGCGCGTCGAACTTTTCACCAGGATGCGGCTCCACTACGCCAGTCCACGCGATTATATTCGGCAAGAGCTCCACTTTTCCGCTTTTCCAACTTAAAAACCGGCGCATAGACATTATTTGCATATTCAAAGCAAGATTCTGTCGTAGGAGTAATAACACGATCGGAGGTATACTACGCAACCGACGTAGCAGGCCGGGCGATTTGGCCCCTGCAAGCAAGCCTGTCACGGTCCAATAAAAAAGGAAACACTGCATGACCACACCACCCCGTACGCCGGTGATTCGCATCGATGGCGCGAACAAGACTTTCGCGCTGCCCAAGGGCGAACAATTCCACGCGGTCAAATCGGTCACGCTGGACGTCTATCCCGGTGATATTTTCGGCCTGATCGGCAAGAGCGGCGCCGGCAAATCCACCTTGCTGCGCCTGATTAACCTGCTCGAGCGTCCCGACAGCGGCACCATTACCGTGGCCGGCCGCGAACTGACGAGCCTGAGCAAGAGCGAACTGCGCGACGCGCGCCAGAATATCGGCATGATTTTCCAGCAATTCAACCTGCTGCAAAATGCCAGCGTCTTCGACAACGTCGCCTTCCCCTTGAAAATCCATGGCACCACCAAGGGCGAGCAGATTGCCGCCAGGGTCGAGGAATGCCTGGCGCTCGTCGGCCTGTCCGACAAGCTGCACAGCTATCCGGCGCAATTGTCCGGCGGGCAGAAACAGCGCGTGGCGATTGCGCGCGCCCTGGCCAGCCACCCCGACGTGCTGCTGTGCGACGAGCCGACTTCCGCGCTGGACGCGGAAACCACGCGCGCCCTGCTCGACACCCTGCGCGACATCAATGCGCGCCTTGGCGTGACCATCGTCATCGTCAGCCATGAGCTGTCGGTCCTGGGCGCCATCTGCAACAGGGTCGCCGTCGTGGAAAACGGCGCCATCGCCGAACAATTCGATTTGAGCGACACGGCCACCCCGCGCAAGACGGCGCTGGGACGCGAGCTGGCGTACTACGGCACCGAGGCGTTTGAAGCCACCGCATGGAAGGATGCAACACATGTTTGAAGAATCGATCAATAACGTCGTCAACCTGCTGCCGGAAATCTGGGTCGCGCTGGGCCAGACCATGACCATGCTGGGCATCGGTCTCACGGCCGCGATCCTGATCGGCGGCCCGCTGGGCATTGTGCTGTTCCTCGTCTCGGAAGGCCAGTCGCTGGAAAACCGTCCGCTGTCGACGATTTTGGGCTGGCTGGTAAATACCGTGCGCAGCTTCCCCTTCATCATCTTGCTGGTCGCCCTGACGCCGTTTACGCGCATCATCGCGGGCACCTCCATCGGCCCGCTGGCCGCTGCCGTGCCCCTGTCGTTCGCCGCCATTCCCTACCTGGCGCGCCTGGTGGAACAGAACCTGCGCGAAGTGCCGCGCGGCGTGATCGAGGCGGCGCACGCCATGGGCGCGTCGGAAATGCAGATCATTTTCCGCGTGCTGCTGGTCGAAGCGCGCTCCGGCCTGGTGCTGGCCCTGACCGTGCTGTCGATCAGCTTCCTGTCGTATTCGGCCGTGGCCGGTGTGGTGGGCGGCGGCGGCATCGGCGACCTGGCCATCCGCTACGGCTACTACCGCTTCGAGACGGACATCATGGTCGTCACCGTGGCCATCCTGATCGTGCTGGTGCAAACCATCCAGTTCGCCGGCACGCGCATCGCCAAGCGCCTCGACAAACGTTAATTCATCTTCAGTATTTCAGTACAAGGAAAAGCATGAACCATCTTCGCCGCAATCTGCTCCTGGCCGCCGCCAGCCTGGCCTTCGCCACCGCCGCCCACGCCAAGGACCCGAAAGAACTCGTCATCGGCACCAGCTCCGGCCCGTATTCGGACCAGCTGAAGCTGGGCATCAAGCCCATCCTGGAAAAACAGGGCTACAAGGTCAGGATCGTCGAATTCAACGACTACGTGCAGCCGAACTACGCGCTGGCCGAAGGCTCGCTCGATGCCAACGTGTTCCAGCACATCGTCTATCTGACCAAGTTCGCCACCGATAACAAGCTGCCCTTGAGCTCCCTCATCACCGTGCCGACCATGCCGATCGGCCTGTACGGCGGCAAGCAAAAAACCCTGGCGGAAGTCAAAAACGGCGCCACCATCACCATGCCGAACGACCCGACCAACCAGGCGCGCGCGCTGGTGATGCTGGCCAAGATGGGCTGGATCAAGCTGAAACCGAACGTCGATCCGCTGCGCGCTTCCGAGCGCGACGTGCTGGAAAACCCGAAGAAGCTGAAACTGGTGCCGCTGGAAGCGGCGCAGCTGCCGCGTTCGCTGGCCGACGCCGACTACGCCTTTGTGAACGGTAACTTCGCCCTGGCCGCCGGCATGAAGCTGACCTCGGCCCTTAGCGTGGAAAAAATCTCGGACAGCTACATCAACCTGGTGGCCATCCGCACGGCCGACAAGGCCAAGCCATGGGTCAAGGACCTGGAAGCGGCTTACCGCTCGCGCGCCTTCCTCGACGCGACGAACAAATACCTGGCCGGCTACGAAAAGACGGACTACCAGCTGGCGCTGGAAAAGACGCTGAAAAAATAAGGCAAAGCGCTGCACGCAAAAAAACGGCCAAGTTCACACCTGGCCGTTTTTTTTGCGCCCGCACTGCGCGGGCATCTTCAATACTTGCAACACCTAACAAAACCGTAGCGAGCGGAAGTAAGTTGTGGTTGAGAAGCGCAACTGTACGAAGGTACGGGGGCGCCGAGCCAGTGAGCATCGCAGACCGCAAATTACGACGCGCAGTAGGTTTTGATAGGTGTCCCTAGAAGCGGTAGCCGACGCCTACACCGATCAGGACAGGATCGATCTTGACTTCGCTGGCCTTGGCGCCACCGACGAAGACGTCGCTGCGGATCTGGACTTTCTTGATGTCGAAGTTCAGCGACCAGTTTTTATCCAGCTTGTAGTCGACGCCAGCTTGCAGCGAGAAGCCCCAGCTGTCATGCTCCAGGCGGCCAGCGCCATTGAGCAGTTTCACGCTCGAAATATTCGTATAGTTCACGCCTGCACCGACGTATGGGCTCAACTGTTTTTCCGGCATGAAGTGGTATTGCAGCGACAAGGTCGGCGGCAAATGCTTGAACGTGCCGATATTTTGGCCACCCAGGGTGACGTCATGCTTTTGCGGATACGTCAAGATCAGCTCGGCAGCGATGTTCGGCGTGAAGAAATACGAAATATCGATTTCAGGAATCGTCTTGCTGCTGACGTGGATCGTGTCCGATGCGCCGACGCCACCAACAGGAGTAGATTTGTTGGCAGGATCGATGTGCACGGCGCGCGCGCGCACCAGCCATGGGCTTTCCTGCGCCATTGCATTACCGGCGAATGCGCCGATGGCGGCCAGGACGATTGCTGCTGCAGTTGCGGACTTCTTCATTCTAGTTCCCTCTTTTTGTCGTTAAGTAACGCTGCGAAGTTTAAGAGTGCAGTGCAACAAAAACTTTGATCCACATCAAATAGTGCTAGATGGCATCACTAGAGGGATTTTTTTCTTTACCAAGGTCAAGAAAATGCGGCATTGCAAAATTAAGCCACCTCGGCGAACAGGCTGGCGAGCCAGTCGGCAAACACGCGCACGCGCGGCGACAGTTGCCGCTGATGTGGATACAGCACGGACACGGGCAGCGGGTCGGGACGCATGGCCGACAACACTTCCACCAGCTCACCGGTGGCCAGTGCCTGCTGCAGATGGTAGCGGGGTGCCTGAATCAAGCCCAGGCCCGCGCGGCAGCAGGCGTGATACGCGTCGGCATTGTTGACGGATACGGTGCCCGGCAAGGCCACGCTGTGGCGCTGGCCGTCTACCTTGAAATCGAAGGGCCAGACCTTGCCCGTCTGGGCGGAAAAGAAATTCACGGCGCGGTGGCCATCGAGCTGCGCCAGATTCTCCGGCATGCCGTGCGCGGCCAGGTAGGCGGGGCTGGCGCACGTCAGCTGTTCCAGCAACGCCACGCGGCGCGCCACCATCGACGAGTCGCTCAGTTCGCCCACGCGCAGCACGCAGTCGACGCCTTCGCGCACCAGGTCGACGAGGCGGTCGCCCATGCCGATCTCCAGTTCGATCAGAGGGTAGCGGGCGCAGAACTGGTCCAGCACGGGCAGGACGAAATGCGTGGCCAGGGTCGCGTGCAGGTCGATGCGCAGCTTGCCGGCCGGCTGCTGCATCGCCGAGGAAAACACGGCTTCCGTTTCTTCCAGGTCCGCCAGCAGGCGCGCGCAGCGCTGGTAATACGCCTCGCCATCGGGCGTGGGCGTTACTTGCCGCGTGGTCCGTTGCAGCAGGCGCACGCGCAGCCGCGCTTCGAGTTGCTTGATCGCATGCGTGACGGTCGCCTTCGGGTAGCCGAGGTCATGCGCCGCCTGCGTGAAACTGCGCAGCTCGACGATGCGGGTAAACAGACGCATCGCATCAAATCGGTCCATGCCCCCTCCATTGTTATTGCCTGCTGCACAGTGTAACGATTCGAGCGCCATTTTTCCATATTGAACTCTAGTGCTGCTACAAGTTGCCCGCCACGCAATGGGCACTTGCGCCGATGTCACTGGATACCCAACTGGCTACACCGCATACTATTTCCAGTTCGTACATGCGAATGGTAATGATTATCATTTGCGATATAATGCAGGTTCACGCTTAAGCGCTCGCTCAGGCGATCATAAAAAGGAATGGGAGACATGGATATATTGAGGGAACTGCGTGAATCGGGCTTGAAAGTAACCATCCCCCGCTTGCGGATTCTGCAGCTGTTTCAAGAAGGGGGCATCAAGCACCTGAGTGCGGACGATGTCTACAAACTCTTGCTGGCTGAAAAAATCGACGTGGGCCTGGCCACCATCTACCGCGTGCTGATGCAGTTTGCCGAAGCGGGCATCCTGTTTCGCCGGCACTTCGAATCGGGCCATGCCGTCTTCGAACTGAATGAAGGCCAGCACCACGATCACCTGGTCTGCACGGGTTGCGGCAAGGTCGATGAATTCGTCGATGAAGGCATCGAACTGCGCCAGAATGAAATCGCCACCGAGCGGGGCTTCGTGCTGCACGAGCATGCGCTGTCGCTGTACGGCACCTGCGCCGAATGCACGGCGAAGAAAGTCCCGCCGCGCAAAGCCTCCTGAGGCAGCGCGCAAGGTAGCGCCTGGCAAGCCATCTGCGCTACACTGCGTGCGCCGCAGCTCAACCAGGGACAAGCATGTACATCGGAGAAATCGCCCGCCTGGCGGGCACCTCGCCCAAGGCCTTGCGCCACTATGAAGCGCTGGGCTTGCTGGGCGACGTGCGCCGTTCCGGCGCCTACCGCGTCTACACGCAGCAAGACCTGGCGCAAGTCAGACTCATACGCCAGGCGCAAGCGCTGGGCTTCCGCCTGGCCGAACTGCTGCCCATCCTGGCAGGCGACGAGACCGACTGGGCCGCCCTGTCGCAGCACATCGCCACCAAGCGCGCGCAGATACAGCAGGAGTTCGCCCGCCTGCGCCAGCTCGACGCGCAACTGGCCGACATCGACACGGAAATCCGCGACTGTCTGGCGCGCCAGCATCTTTCAGCGGCCGCTTGACTCTGCCCCCAGGGGCAGGCTTTAGCATGCAAGCTGTTCTTTAACGGAAAGCCTGCAGCATGAGCAACATTACACCGAAACGCATTTTAATTCTCCTCGGCCACCCGTCCAGCGACAGTTTCTGCGCCGCCCTGGCCGAAGCCTACGCCGCCACGGCCCGCAACGAAGGCCATACCGTGCGCGAGCTGCGCCTGGGCCAGCTGGACTTCGATCCCATCCTGCATGAAGGCTACCGCCAGGTGCAGCCGCTGGAAGCGGACTTGCTGGCGGCCCAGGAAGCCATCCGCTGGGCCGAACACCTGGTGTTCGCCTACCCCATCTGGTGGGGCGGCGCGCCGGCCCTGCTGAAAGGCTTTGTCGACCGCGTCTTCCTGCCCGGCTTTGCCTTCAAGTACCGCCCGGGCAAGGCTTTCCCGGCCCAGTTGCTGAAGGGCCGCACGGCCCAGCTCCTGGTGACGATGGACACGCCACCCTGGTATTTCCGCTGGGTCTACCACATGCCCGGCATCCACCAGCTGCGCAAGACGACCTTGGAATTTTGCGGCGTCAAGCCCGTCAAGGTGGCCAGCTTCGGCCCCATCCTCGGTTCCACCGAAGTGCAGCGCGCGCGCTGGCTGGAGCAGGCGCAGGCGCTGGCCCGGCGCCTGTAGGGCCGGAAACGGCTTGCCATGCAGCCATCTTGCATACGGTTTTGACAAGCTGGTAATGAAGCCGTCACATTCCAAGGCTACCATGATGATATTGCCTGTTTGTCAGTCGCCTTGCCGTCGCGACAACAAGGGTCCGCTCGTCATGTAAAGGTAGCCGCTGTGGAGTTCAACGCTTCTCGATTGCATCTTCCCCGTTATCGCACCTCCGTGGCGTTCGATCTGTGCATACCCACGGAATCGGTGCAGGCCGACGCCAGCAATTTCGCCGTGCTGGAACTGTTCACGGAACGGCGCGACATGATGAGCTTGCCAGTCACGGAGCAGCACAAGCCCATCGGCTTGATCAGCCGCAACATCTTCATGTCGCAAATGTCCAAACCCTTTTATCACGAGGTGTACGGCAAGAAGAGCTGCATCGCCTTCATGGACAAGGAACCGCTGATCGTCGATGGCGCCATGAGCATCGAAGACCTCACCTTTCGCGCCGTGGAAGCGGGCGAAAAGGCGCTGGCCGACGGCTTCATCATCACCGTGGATGGCGCGCTGGCCGGCGTGGGCTTCGGCTTGCAGCTGATGAACGTGGTGGCCACCATGCAGGCAGAAAAGAACCGGCAAATCATGCACAGCATCGATTACGCCAGCGTGATCCAGCGCGCCCGGCTGCGCACCTCGGACGCGGAATTGCGCGCCACCCTGCCCGACGCGCACCTGGAATGGCAGCCGCGCGACGTCGTCGGCGGCGATTTTTACTTCTTCGAGCGCCACGCGGGCGGCTGGTTTGCCGCCATCGCCGACTGCACCGGGCACGGCGTGCCGGGCGCCTTCATGACCCTGATCGCCTCGTCGGCCCTGAGCCAGGCACTGCGCGAACTGGGGCCGCGCGATCCGGCCGCCCTGATCGGCGCCGTCAGCCGCTCCATCAAGACCTTGCTGGGCCAGGATGGCGCCGCCAGCGGCCATCACGCCGGTTCGAACGACGGCATGGATTGCGCCTTCCTGTGTTACGACGACGCCAGTGCCAGCCTGCGTTTCGCAGGGGCGAAACTGGCGCTGTACGTGGTGGCGCCGGGCGAAGAGGCCGTGCGCGCCATCGACGGCGCGCGCATGGGCGTGGGCTATGTCGATACGCCGCCCGGCTACTGCTGGCACAACGAGACGCTCGCCATACCCGCCGGCAGCCTGCTGTTCATCACCACCGACGGCTTGCTCGACCAGATCGGCGGCGCGCGCGACATCGCCTATGGCAAGCGGCGCATGCGCGAGCAGCTGCTGGCGCAGCGCGACGCTCCCGCCGGCGACGTGGCGGCGGCACTGCTGCAGGATAGCGCGGCCTGGCAAGGCAAACAGCCGCGCCGCGACGACCTGACCTTTTTCTGTTTCCGCCTGTAGCCACAGGCTGCAGCCATCCACGATAACCCGCCGGGCAACCGGCCAGCCAGGAGCACGGACGTGCTGTACGAAGAATTCAACGAGTTTTGGGATGTGGCGCGCAAGCGCAACATCATCTTTTTTTACGTGGGCTATTTCTCGCAGCACGTGGTGAGCGCCATTTCCGAAACCATCAAGGCGCGCCTCGACACGGCCGGCGCGGCCGGACCCACGCGGCGGCGCATCTTTTCCTCGTTCATCGAGATGTCGCAAAACATCATGCATTATTCCGCCGACAGCCTGACGCCCGATGCGCAGCTGGACCAGCAGATGCGGCGCGGCTCGTTTTGCATCGGCACGCGCGGCGACAGCTTTTTTCTGCTGTGCGCCAACCCCGTCTCGACGGACAACGTGGCGCAGATCCGCGCCCGCCTGGAGCCGCTGCACACGATGACGATGGAAGAAATCCGCCTCGCCTACAAGAAGGCCCTGCGCGAAGAAGCGCCAGCCGACAGCAAGGGCGCGGGCCTGGGTTTTCTCACCATGGCGCGCGACGCCAGCGAGCCGCTGGAATTCGAATTCGTCCAGGACCCACAGGAGCCGGGGCACACCATCTTCTGCATCAAAGCCATCATTTGAAAGAGCCGACTCAGGAAAGCATATGCAATTACCGTCACCACTGTTCATCGCCGCGACCCCGTGTTCGCCCGAAATCGACTTCCGTTTCGAGCAGCACACCCTGTCGATCAAGGGCGAGTCATATCCGGAAAACGCGGCCGCCTTCTATGGCCCGCTGATCGCCACCGTGCGCGCCTATCTGGACGCCTGCCGCGAGAGCGCCATCACCGTCAACGTCTCGCTGGCCTACTTCAACAGCTCCAGCACGAAGATGCTGTTTACCCTGTTCGACACCCTGAACCAGGCGGCCATCGATGGCAACCAGGTGCGCCTGAACTGGTATCACGACGAAGACGACGACACCATCCTGGAGTTCGGCCAGGAGCTGCAGCAGGATTTCACGGCACTGGATTTCTGCGACCATCCCGTGCGAGGCAGCTAGAGCATGCACGCCGCCATCTCCGAGTCCGGCCTGGAACCCGACCTGTTCACCGTGGAAGCGGCGGCGCTGGCTGCCGCGCGTCGCATGCACGCCGACGTCCATGCCAGCGGCGAGGCGCAGCGCCGCGTGCTCGGTGAATTGATCAATCACTACGAACGGCTGATGCGCGAGACGCGGCGCCTGATCGGCCGCAGCGACCGCGCCGAGCGCGACATGCATTTGCTGAACCGGCAATTGCAAACCCTGGCCGGCCAGCTCGAATACCGCGCCACGCACGACCCGCTGACGGGCGCCCTGAACCGCGGCGCCGTGATCGAGCATGCCTCGCGCTGCCTGGCGAAAGGCGACATGGCCCTGATCGTGCTCGACATCGACCTGTTCAAGCAGGTCAACGACGATTTCGGCCACCCGGCCGGCGACGGCGTGATCCAGGCCGTGGTCGACTGCCTGAAGGGATTATTGGGACTGGAGACGGCCATCGGCCGGGTCGGCGGTGAAGAGTTTTCCGTGGTCTGGCCCACCTCTTCGCGCGACGAGGCGATGCAAATCGCGCAGCGCATCTGCGAGAGCGTCGGCCGCCAGCGCCATGCGGCGCCCATTACGCGCGCCATCACCGTCAGCGTGGGCCTGAGCTGGAACCGCGCCGGCACGCCGTTCGAGACGGCCTACAGCCATGCGGATCAGGCCCTGTACCAGGCCAAGCGCGAAGGACGCAACTGCGTGCGCCAGTGGCTGGAAAGCTGACTCAATGCACTGCATCAGCGCTGCTGTTCGCGCGCCATGCTGCCGTCGCGGCGCATGGCGGCAGCGGCGCGCTGCATGGCCGCCACCTGCGCCTCCGGCACCTTGAGGTTACAGGCCAGGTAAGTCTGCACGCGATTAAAGGTCAGCAGCGGTTCCACCTTGCCCTCCCACTCCTTGCCGGCAAACGGCTTGCTGCCCACCGCCATGCCCACGGCCCACAGGTCGATGCGCCCCAGCAGCAGTTTTTGCGGATTGAGCCACTCCTGCGTCACGGGCGCCACGTTCAGGCCATGCTGGCGCAGGTAGTCGTCGCGCGCGTCACCGAGCACCGTGCCGATCACCAGGCCGCGCGCATCGGCCAGCGTGCGCAGCGTCAGATGCCGCTCGGCCAGGCCATACAGTATCCACTCCGCTTCGTTGAGGGGGCCGATCCAGCGAAACTGTGCTTCGCGCTCCTGCGTGCGGCTGGTGGAAAAGATGCAGGTATCAGGCTCGCGCAGCGCCTGCGCATACGCGCGCTTCCACGGCAACAACTCGATGCTGTAGGCGATGCCGGCGCGCGCCATGATGTCGCGCACCTTCGTCGTTTCGCGTCCGACAACGACCTTGCCTTCCATCATGCTCGATGGCGGCAAGTGCTCGCCAACGATGCGCAGGCCAGCCGCCGCGGCCAGCGCCGGCATCAGCAGCGCCACTGCCAGCAGCCGCGCCATGCTTGCTTGTTTCATGCTTGCTTTCATCTGCAACAGGGGATTTCCGCCGATGTTACCATCGCCCCGCGCCTGCATCGCCGCATATTATCAATTACACCATGTATTTTCCGCAACGTGGTAATAGGCCAACGCCGGGACGATCAGCATGCAGGGGAAAGGAAGAATATCTGGCGGAAAACAGTAGGAGTCGAACCTACGGGAGAACGTCTGACGCCCTCCACCGGGTTTGAAGCCCGGCCACATCACCGGATGAGTGTGCTTTCCGCGGTGCCTGAGCTAACTGTTGGGCAAGGCCGCAGTATAGGACCACAGCGCTTGCGGGCGTAATAGATGCCCATTGCCAACACGACGAGTATAACCGACGCGGTCAAAGAATTCCAGGACCTGGATCGCCCGCTTGCGCCCCAGACCACTGGCATCGCGGAAGGCGGCCGCGCCCACGGCGCCGGAACCGGGCGCCAGATGCTCGTCCAGCTCCGCTTGTTCGGTCAGAGTGCGTACCAGTTGCGCCAGCTCGGCCAGCGCCGCCTGGTGATAGAACAGGTCGTGCACCACCTGGCTAATCTGCCCTGCCTTGGCCAGTTTACGTAGCAGCCTGCGCGTGTCGTCCTCGGCCAGGCCGAAGTCGCGCGCCAGGTCGCGCGTCCACGGCGGCTCGAAGCGCCCCTGCAGCAAGGCCGCCAGCAAGGGCTCGGCCAGCGCCTGCTCCTGCGGTGTCAGTTCCACGCTGTGGGTCGGCAGATGCAGGCTGGCGCCGCGCGCCAGCACCTCGCCGCGCGCCAGCAAGCCTTCGACCAGATGGCTCCACAAGGCGTCTTCCATCTCCGCGTCGACGATGCGCTTCAGGCGCCACAGTTCCGGCCCTGCTTCATCGGGTGCGCGCGCGTGGAACACCGCCAGGGCCGCCAGAACCCGCTGTTCCAGCGCCAGCAACGCGGGTGGCGCCAGCAGCAGGGCGTCGCCACCGCGCAGGGCGATGCGCCGCGTCTCGGCCGGCAGCGCGATGGCGTTCGCCGGCAGCAGCGACAGGCGCACCAGCAGCGATTCGCGCAGCCCCAGCGGACTTTGCGCCAGCAAGGCAGCAATATCGCCCTGTGCGACAAAGGCCGCCAGCGCAGCCAGCCAGGCCAGCCTGGCCGGGCTGCGGCGCTTGCGCGCGGGGCCGAACGGGTCGAGCACCATGCCGCCACCCACCGTCTGCGTCGCTTGCGCATTGCGCACGACGAAGCGGTCGCCCGGCACGCCGTGCATGGGCGACTCGAACACCAGTTGTACTCTGCCCGTCTGCCCCGGCGACAGGGTTTCGCCATCGAGCATGACGGCGCGCGCCAGCTGATGCGCCGCGCCCAGGTGCACGTGCAGCGGCGACCAGGCTTTCAATTGCACGCCGGCGTCAGGCAGCAAGGTCAGTTCCACGTCGAGACGTTCGGAACACTGCGCCAGCGCGGGCGCGACGATCCAGTTGCCCCGCTCGATGCGCTCGCGCTCGATGCCGGCCAGGTTCAGCGCCAGGCGCTGGCCCGCCACGCCCGTCTCGGCCGCGCGGTTCTGTGCATGGATGCTGCGCACGCGCGCTTGTGCGCCGCCGGGCGCCAGTTGCAGCATGTCACCCACCTGTACGCGTCCCGCCAGCGCCGTGCCGGTGACGATGGTGCCCTGCCCCGACAAGGTGAACACGCGGTCCACGCCGAGGCGGAACAAGCGCCGCTCGTCGCGCTGCGGCAGGCTGCACGCCACTTGCGTCAGGTGCGCCAGCAAGGCCGCCACGCCGGGATCGTTGTCGCGGCTGGCGGCCGTGGGGAAGATGGGGCTGCCCGCCAGCGGCGTGCCGGCCAGCAGCGCCTCGATGTCCGCCTCCACCTGCGCCACGCGGGCGCCGTCGGCGCGGTCGATCTTGGTCAGCGCCACGGCGCCGCGCGTCACGCCCAGCAGCTGCAAAATCGCCAGGTGCTCGTGCGTCTGCGGCATGATGCCGTCGTCGGCCGCCACCACCAGCAGGGCAAAGTCGATGCCCGTCACGCCGGACGCCATGGTGCGGATGAATTTTTCGTGGCCCGGCACGTCGATCACGCCCAGCACCGTGCCGTCCGCCAGCGGCAGGTAGGCATAGCCGAGTTCTATCGAAATGCCGCGCGCCTGCTCTTCCTTCAGGCGGTCCGTGTGCACGCCCGTCAGCGCGCGCGTGAGCGTCGTCTTGCCATGGTCGATATGGCCTGCGGTGCCGACGATCATGCGGACAACTCGCCGAGCTGCTCGATGAAGGCCGTCTCGTGCGCCGCCTCCAGGCAGCGCAGATCGAGCCACAAAGCGTCTTGCCCGATGCGCCCGATCACGGGGCACGGCAAGGCGCGCAAGCGCTGCTCCAGCATTCCCAAGGGATTGCTCAGGCGCGAGTCCGCGGCGCTGCGCACGGCCAGGCCAAAGCTGGGCAGCTGGTCGACGGGCAAAGCGCCGCTGCCGATCTGGCTTTGCATGGCTTCGACCGTGACCACGTATTGCATGCCCAGCGCGCCTTGCAGCAGCGGCAGCAGGGTGTGCGCCTGCGCGCGCATGGCGGCCGTAGGGCGCGTCAGCAAACGCAAGGTAGTCAGGCGTTCGGCCAGCAAGTCCGGCGCGCGGTACAGCTGCAGCACCGGGGCCAATGCCGCCAGGGTCAGTTTGCCCACGCGCAGCGCGCGTTTCAGGGGGTTGCGCTTGATCTTCGCGATCAAATCGGCGCGTCCGACGATGACGCCGCACTGCGGGCCGCCCAGCAATTTATCGCCGCTGAAAGTGACCAGGTCGGCGCCCGCCGCTATCGTTTCGCGCACCGTCGTTTCGTGCGGCAAGCCATACTGGGCCAGGTCGACCAGGGTGCCGCTGCCCAGGTCCACGGCCGTCGGCACGCCGTGTTTGGATGCCAGCGGCACCAGTTCGTCGAGTTCCACGCTTTTCGTGAAACCGGTGATCGCGTAATTGCTGCAATGGACCTTCATCAAGAGGGCCGTGTCTTCATTCACGCCATTGGCGTAATCGGCCAGGTGGGTGCGGTTGGTGCTGCCCACTTCGCGCAGCACGGCGCCCGCGCGCGTCATCACGTCGGGGATGCGGAAGGCGCCGCCGATTTCCACCAGTTCGCCGCGCGAGACGACGACCTCTTTATTCTGCGCCAGGGTATTCAACATCAGCAGCACGGCGGCGGCATTGTTGTTGACGATGGTGGCCGCTTCGGCGCCCGTCAGTTCGCGCAGCAATTCCTCCACCAGGTCATCGCGGTCGCCGCGCTTGCCCGTCTCCAGGTCGAATTCCAGGTTCATCGGCCACTGCAGCGCTTCCACCACCGCTTGCACGGCCGCGTCGGGCAGCAGCGCGCGGCCCAGATTCGTGTGCAGCACGGTGCCCGTCAGGTTGAACACGGCACGCAGCTGCGAGCGCGATTGGGCTTGCAGCCGCTCGCCCATTTGCGCGACGATGGCAGCGATCGATGCGCCCTCTTCGCACACTGCGCCCGCCAGCATGGCCGTGCGCAGTTCGGCCAGCACGGCGCGCGCGCAGGCCAGGGTTTGCACGCGGCCGTAGTGTGCTATCAGGGCCAGGCAAGCCGCGTCGCCCAGGATGCGGTCGACCGACGGCAGGCGCACGGTTTGCCCCGTCGTCATGACGGCTGTTCCGTGCTTTTACCCAGCCACAGCAGCGGATTGCCGCTGGCGCGCTGATAGCCCGCTTCGCCCACCAGCAAGTCGAGCATCAGGCTGGCCAGGTCATCGGCCAGCGGTTCGACGTTGTAATCGTGTTCCTGGTTGAAGACTTTGCGGTAGGTATGGCAGTCGTCGCAGGTTTCCGCGCGCGCCACCTTCTTCGGATCATTCGCCTTGTTGGGCAATTTGTCGTCCTTGGCCGCCACGGGGTCGAACGGCTTTGCATCGGCCGCGTCCAGGCCCTGGTAGGCGATCTTGCCATTCTGTTCGCAGGTCGAGCACTTCACGCGCACCATATGCCATTCGCTTTCGCAAATGCCGCAGTGCAGATAGCGATACCCCTGCGACTGGCCTCCGATGCGGATCACGCTGGCGACGGGGTGCGAACCGCAGACGGGACACAGCGTGCCCGTTTCCAGGTCCGGCACGCGCGCGGCGCGCAGTTCGCTGGCCGACACCGACCACAAAATTTGCAGCGCGGCGGCGACGAACGGCGCGTGCATGGGATTGAGGTTGTCGCCGTTTTCATCGAGCACGGCATCGGCGCAGGCGTCCAGCGCTAGCGCGTCGAGCGCGCGCAGCTGCGCCAGCACCTGCGTCAGGCCGCCCGACAATGCCGGCTGGCTGGCCGCCGTGCTCGCCAATTCATCGAGCAGGCTGGCAAAGATGGCGCGCCACACGGGCGGACGGGCGCCATTCACGGGCAGCACCGGCATGCGGTGCTGCATCGCGCGGCGCAGCGCGTCGGGGTCGGCGGCGGGCACGGCGCCGGGCGCCAGTTTTCCCACCACGGCAGCCTGCGCGTCGGCCAGCGCGGCCATCAGCACCAGGTAACCCTGCATGCCCGCGTCGACGGGGATGCCCTTGATATTGCCTTGCGCCAGTTCGCGCAAGCGCAAGGCGCGCGCCTTGAACAAGCTGTCAGGCTGCGGCAGCAGCAGGCGCGGAATCGCGTTGTGGTCCAGGCCTTCGATTTCGCCTGGCTGAAGAATGCGTTGTACCAATGGAGTTTTCCCATCAAAAAAGGGGATGTAAAAGTATTTTAATCGATACGGTCGCGGCAAGCCGCAAAGAAAGGGGTCAGTCCCTTCGGGTCTGACCCCAGCAGTTGCAGTTGGGTTTAATTACGATTACGAAGAGCCTTAGTCCTTCGTATTGCGAATGACAGCCTCAAACCACTTCGGATGGTGCTTGCGCGCCCAGCCGTAGGTGACGGTGCCGCGCACCATGGCGCCGATCGAGCCCTTGACCCACAGCGCCGCATAGATATGCACGATGATGGCGCAGATGATGGCGAAGGCGCAACCGGCATGCAACAAGGCGGCAAAGCGCACCACGTCGATCGGGAAGTAGAACGCGAAATACGCGCGCCAGATCACGATGCCCGACAGCAGCAAGCCGACCATGCTGACCAGCAACACGAAGAACAGGATCTTCTGGCCGGCATTGTATTTGCCGATCTTCGGAAGCTTTTCCTCGCGGTTGTGGAGCACGTCGTCCATTTGCTTGAGCCACTGCTTGTCGCCGTCCTCGAACTTGTTGTGGTGCCAGAAGCGCAGCACCAGGATCGCGAACGAGACAAACATCACCAGGCCGGCAAACGGATGCAAGATGCGCGTCCATTGCCCGCCGCCGAACAGGTTCGCCAGCCACGCCATCGAAGGATGGAACATGGCCAGGCCGGACAGGGCCAGCATGACGAAGGTGATGGCGGTGACCCAGTGATTCGTGCGCTCGTTCGGGTTGTAGCGTTCGATCAAGGGATTGCCATCCTTGTCGCGCAGCTTGCCATCGTGATGTTCACTATGCTTCATGCTGTTCCTCCCGGATGCGCTTGGCCTCTTCCAATGCTTCGTGCTCTTCGTCCTTGCTCACTTCGTTCGGACCGACACGCGTGTAATGGAACAGGCCTGCCAGCGCCGTGACAGCCATGCCGGCTACTGCCAGCGGCTTGGACCAACCCTTCCAGAAGCCCACCATCGGGCTGATGCGCGGACGTTCCGGCAAGTTCGAATACAGCTTCGGCTTGTCGGCATGGTGCAGCACGTACATCACGTGCGTACCGCCCACGCCCAGCGGATCGTACAGGCCCGCATTCTCGAAACCGCGCGACTTCAGGTCGACGATGCGCTCTTCCGCATGCACCTTCATGTCTTCCTTGGTGCCGAAGAGGATGGCGCCCGTCGGGCAGGTTTTCACGCAGGCCGGTTCCTGGCCCACGGCGACGCGGTCCGAGCAGAGCGTGCACTTGTAGGCGCGGTCGTCCTTTTTCGAAATGCGGGGCACGTCGAAAGGACAGCCAGCCACGCAGTAGCCGCAACCGATGCAGTTTTCCTGGTGGAAATCGACGATGCCGTTCGTGTATTGCACGATGGCGCCCGGCGCCGGACAGGCTTTCAGACAGCCCGGATCCTCGCAGTGCATGCAGCCATCCTTGCGGATCAGCCACTCGAGGTTGCCGTCGTTGTCTTCGTGTTCGGCAAAACGCATCACCGTCCACGATTCCGGCGTCAAGTCCGTCGGATTGTCATAGGTGCCATGGTTTTCGCCGACTTCATCGCGCAAGTCGTTCCATTCCATGCACGCCGTCTGGCAAGCCTTGCAGCCGATGCATTTCGACACATCGATCAGCTTGGCCACGGTGCCCGTCACCGGGCTGCGCGCTTGCGGCGGCGTCACCGTGGTAGCCGACAGGCGCCGGATATCTAAGGATTGCAGTGCCATTATTGAGCTCCCATCATGCTTTTTCCACCTTCACGAGGAAGGACTTGAATTCCGGCGTTTGCGAATTCGCATCCCCCACGCCCGGTGTCAGGGTATTGATCAGATACCCCGGCTTGGCCACACCCGTAAAGCCCCAGTGCAGCGGCAGGCCGACGGTATGCACCTGCTTGCCCTCGATCATCAAGGCCTTGATGCGCTTGGTGACCACGGCCTTGGCGATGATATGCCCCCGTTTGGAACTGACGCGCACTTCACCGCCGGCGACGACGCCGATGCTCTTGGCCAGCTCTTCGCCGATTTCAACGAATTGCTGCGGCTGGATGATGGCGTTCAGGCGCGCATGCTTGGTCCAGTAATGGAAATGCTCGGTCAGGCGGTAGCTGGTCGCCACATGCGGATATTCCTCGTGCGTGCCGAACAATTTCCGGTCATCGGCGAACACGCGCGCGGCCGGATTGCTGGTCGCTAGCGGGTTTTTCGGATGCATGGGGTTGTAGCCCAGCGGATTTTCGAACGGCTCGTAATGCTCGGGGAATGGTCCTTCGGCCATGGCGCCGCGCGCAAAGAAACGCGCCACGCCCTCGCCCAGCATGATGAACGGACCCATGCCGTTTTCCGGCGGTTCGTCGACCTTGAAGTCGGGAATATCGGCCCCGCTCCAATTGGTGCCATTCCACTCGATCAACTTGCGCGTCGGGTCGAAAGGCTTGCCCTTCAAGTCGCACGAAGCGCGGTTGTATAGCACGCGGCGGTTGGCCGGCCATGCCCAGGCCCAGCCCAGCGTCTGGCCGATGCCCGTCGGGTCGCTATTGTCGCGCCGTCCCATCTGGTTGCCCGCCTGCGTCCAGCTGCCGGCGAAGATCCAGCAACCGCTGGTGGTCGTGCCATCGTCGCGCAATTGCGCAAACGACGCCAGCTGTTCACCCTTTTTCACCAGCAGCTTGGTCGGATCCTTCAGATCGTACAAGTCAACCAGCGCCTTGCCGTTGAATTCGCGGGCGATTTCTTCCGGCTGCGGGTTATGCGGCTGCGCATAATTCCACGTCAGGTTGAGAATAGGATCGGGGAACTTGCCGCCCTCTTTCTGGTACATGCTACGCATGCGCAAGAACAGGCCCGACATGATCTCGAGGTCGCTGCGCGCCTGGCCCGGCGGTTCGGCCGCCTGCCAGTGCCACTGCAGCACGCGCGAGGAACTCACCAGCGAACCGCGCTCTTCGGCGAAGCAGCTGGTCGGCAAGCGGAACACTTCCGTCATGATCTTGGTGGGATCGACTTCGTGGTATTGGCCATGCGGCTTCCAGAATTCGCCCGTTTCCACGGCCAGCGGGTCCATGATGACGAGGAACTTCAGCTTAGCCAGCGCTTCCGTGACCTTCTGCTTGTTCGGCGCGGACGCCAGCACGTTGAAGCCCTGGCAGATATAGCCCGTCATCTTGCCTTGGTGCATGTTCTCGATGGCTTGCATCAAGTCATACGGCTTGTCGAGTTTCGGCAGGTAGTCGAACGCGTAATTGTTCTCGGCCGTGGCGAAATCACCCCACCACGTCTTCATGAAGCTGACGTGGAACTTGCGGTAATTGCTCCAGTAGCTGAGCTGGTTTGGCCGCAGCGGCTTGGTGGCGCGCGCGCCGATATACGCATCGAAGTCCTGCTCGGCTTCGTTCGGCAGCGTCATATAACCTGGCAACAGGTTCGACATCAGGCCCAGATCGGTCAAGCCCTGGATATTCGAGTGGCCGCGCAAGGCGTTCATGCCGCCGCCCGCGATACCCATATTACCCAACAGCAACTGCACCATGGCGCCCGTGCGGATGGTTTGCGCGCCCGTCGAGTGGTGCGTCCAGCCCAGTGCGTACAAGATGGTGCCGGCGCGTCCCGGCACGGCGGTCGACGCCAGGGCTTCGGCCACCTTGTGGAACTTGTCGGGCGACACGCCGCACGTCCGTTCGACCATCTCGGTCGTGTAACGTGCGTAGTGCTTCTTCATCATCTGGTAGACGCAGCGCGGGTGTTCCAGGGTCGGGTCGACCTTGGCATAGCCGTCGTCGCCGATCTCGTAATCCCAGGTGGCCTTGTTGGTGTACTTGCCTTTTTCTTTGTCGAAACCCGAAAACAGGCCATCTTCGAACGCATAGTCTTCGCGCACGATGAAAGGCATGTCCGTGTAGTTGCGCACGTACTCATGCTGGATCTTGTCGTTCGTCAGCAGATAATTGATGATCGCGCCGAGGAAGACGATGTCCGTGCCGGTACGCGTGGCGCAGTAGTAATCTGCCACGGATGCGGTACGGGTAAAACGCGGATCGACAACGATCAGCTTGGCCTTGTTATGCGCCTTCGCTTCCGTAACCCATTTGAATCCGCAAGGATGTGCTTCTGCTGCATTGCCGCCCATGACCAAAATCACATCGGCATTCTTGATATCGACCCAATGATTCGTCATCGCGCCACGGCCAAACGTCGGGGCAAGACCTGCCACCGTCGGTCCGTGTCATACACGCGCCTGATTATCAAAGGTCAGCATCCCCATGCTGCGCACTGTCTTGTGGGTCAGATAACCGACCTCGTTGCTGCCGGCGGACGCGGCCAGCATGCCGGTGGAGAGCCAGCGGTTGACGGTCTTGCCGTCGGCATTCTTTTCGATCAGGTTGGCATCGCGGTCATCCTTCATCAGGCGCGCGATCTTGTCGAGCGCCACGTCCCAGGAGATCGGTTGCCATTCCGTGCCGCCCGGGGCGCGGTATTCGGGCACTTTCAGGCGGTTCGGGCTGTGGATGAAGTCGACCAGACTGGCGCCCTTCGGGCACAAGGTGCCGCGGTTCACCGGGTGATCGGCATCGCCTTCCACGTGGATGATGCTGGAAACGGCATTTTTCGCGCCGTCGCCCAGACCATACAGCAGGACGCCACATCCTACCGAACAGTAAGGACAGGTATTGCGTGTCTCGGTGGTGCGAGACAGCTTGTATTGCCGCACTTCCGCCATCGCCTGGCCCGGTGCGAAACCGAGCAGGGCGAGGCTGGAACCAGCAATGGTCGCGCCAGTTACCCGAAGGAACTGGCGCCTGGACATCTGAACCATATTCAGGCCTCTATGATGTGAGTAAATAAAAAGTCATACAACGTCGTGGTGGTGTCATATCGCCAAGATATAAGCACCATGCCTGTGCCGTATGACAGTATTTTACCCCTCAAACCCCGTCAAGGCTCAGTCCGCCGGAGAAAATTGCACATAGTCAACATTATTTGATCAGTACTGAGCAGTTCCTCTAAACAATGCCGGTCTGCCCGACCCAGCTCCCCATGAAAAAACCCGCTCGCGAGCGGGTTTTGAGGAAGCGGCCGAACTTACATGCTAACTTACAGGCTGTAGCGCAAGGTCAGCGCCACGTTGCGCGGCGCGCCCGGCAAGCTCAGGTTCGGGCTGGAACCGTGGCCCGAGACGATGTAGCGCGTGTCGCCGATATTGTTGACGTTCAGCTGCACTTCATAGCGGCCCGTGCGGTACGCGGCCATGGCGTCGGCCGTCACATAGCCGGGCAAGACCACCGTGTTGCCGGCATTGGCAAAACGGCTGCCGACGGCATTCGCGCCGCCGCCCACGGTGAAGCCGTGGCCCAGGTCTTTCGTCAGCCACAGATTGGCCATGTTGCGCGCGGTCAAGGTGGCGCGCTTGCCTTTGACCGGCACTTCTCTGGCGATGATGCCGCCCGGCACATTGACGCTCTTGTCGACGGCGATGGAATCGGTGATCGTGGCGTCCAGCCAAGCGTAGCCGGCCATCATTTTCCAGCCATCGTGCAAGTCCGCGTTGAAGGTCAGTTCCAGGCCGTCCGTGCGCTGCGTGCCGACGGGCACGATGCGGTTCGTGATCGGATCGCTGGTCTTGATGTTGTCGCGCTCCAGGCGGAACAGCGACACGGTGGCATTCGCGCGGCCGCCCCACAGGTCATACTTGGCGCCCACTTCCGTGTTGCGCGTGGTTTCCGGCGCCAGCTCGGCGTTATTCGCGGCCAGGGCGAAGTTCTCGCCGCTGGGCTGGAAGGAACGGCTCCACGAGGCGTAGTACGATTGCACGGCACTCGGTTGCCAGACGAGGCCGGCGCGGGGGCTGAACGCCGCATCCGTGCGCGACAGGTCTGCCGTCGTCACACCAAGCGCATTGGCCAGGCGCGACTGCTGCTTATAGCGGTCATAGCGCAAGCCAGCCAGCGCCTTCCACTCGTCGCTGAAAGCAATGGCATCCTGCACGTAGGCGGCGGCCGTGTCGTAGGTACCGAAGGTATCGCTGCGCGCGCCCAGCTTGCTGCGGTCGACGACGGGCAGGACAGGATTGAAGATCGACACATTCGGCGCCACCACGGTCGAGGCCCAGTTCGACGCATCCTTGTTTTGCTTGCCGAACTCGGCACCGTACAGCACTTCATGGCGCAAGGTACCCGTGACCAGCTTTTGCGTCAGTTCCGTCTGGTTGAACCAGCCGCTCTCGTCGCGGTTCAGCTTGGCGTGGCCCAGCTTCATCGTGCCATTGACTTCGTTGACGTTGCCGGAAATATTCGTGTTGTTGCGGTCCAGGTGGTAGTCGTAATAGCGGAAGGCATTACGTAGCGACAAGCTGTCGCTGAACTTGTGCGTCAGCGTCGCGGCCGTGGAGACCACGCGCGACTGGCTGAAGTCCGCATCGCGGGCGTTGGCGGCACCGTAGTAAGTACTCGCATCGACAGCCATAGCGCGGCCATGCCAGGACGGGATGCCGAAGTCCGTCAGGCGGCGGTCTTCCAGGTAATCGCCCTGCAGCAGCAATTTGGTGGCGCCAGAGAGGCGGATGGCCACCGATGGCGCCAGCGCCGTGCGGTTGATGAATTGCAGCTCGCGGTAGCTGTCCGACACTTCGCGCGCGCCCGTGACGCGCCAGTCCACCGTCTCGCCGACGCGGCCCACGTCGACTTCGCCGCGACGCCCTTTTGTATTCGTCAGGCTCAGGGCCACGTCCGTGATATCCACGCCCGGTTTTTTGGTGATGCGGTTCACCAGGCCGCCCGAGGAACCGCGGCCGTACAGCACGGCGGCCGGTCCCTTGATCACTTCCAGCCGCTCCACGTTCGACAGGTCGCGGAAATACAGCGCGTCATCGCGGAAGCCGTCGACGAACTGGTCGCCGATGGCCGTGAAGCCGCGGATGAACACCTGGTCGCGCTGGCCGTCACCCGTGGACAAGCCCACACCGGGGATGTTCTTCATGATGTCCTGGATCGACATGGCGTTCTGGTCGCGGATGACGGCGGCCGGCACCACATTGATCGTCTGCGGCACGTCGCGCAGGGCCATTTCCGTCTTGGTACCGCTGGCGGACGTGGCGGCGACATAGCCATCCTTGTCCTTCGATGCCGTCACGGTAACGGCGGGCAAGCTTTCCTGTGCCCAGGCCGCCAATGGCGTGGCGCCAAAGGTCAGGGCGCCCAGTACGGCGAGCGTAATCGGTTTACATCCTGGCTTGCGCTGTTGCTGCATACAATTCCCTGGTCGATGTTTTAATACGAATGATTATCATTAGTATTTTATCAGCCAGCACGGCGAAAAGTAAGGCGAAATGTAAGTGATAGTACTTATGGACTAGGTACTTGACGTAAAAACACAACAGGAAATAGATATCAAAAGGCAATTAAAATTGCCTTGAAAAACTATTTCTCTGCGTCAATGCTATACTTGCGGCTTGCTGGACAGCGGTCAGCCTGACCGACGTGCCCCTTGCTTTACCTCCATCGCCACGCTCAGCGTGGCGCGCCGCACAGCCATCACGCGGCACCCGAAGACCCCGATCCCCTGCGCCTTGCGGCGCCTGTCCGCCCCTGCTGGCGGCGGCGATCATGACTATTACATTGTTAGGACTTACATGAAAAACCTGAACATCGGCAGCCGCCTTGGCGTCGGCTTTGCTGTCGTATTGCTGTTGCTTGCCGCCTTGACCATCACCGCCCTGGTGCGCATGCAAACGGCCAGCGACCTGACCTACCGCCTCATCAATACCAGCATCAAGAACCAACGCATGGTGGCCGAATGGTCGAAGATCATTGAACTCAACAGCGTGCGCGGCGTCGCCTCGTTTGAAATCCCCGATCCCGTCGTGCGCGCCAAGATCGAGCAAGACTTGAAAGTCGATGCCGAGCGTTCCAGCAAGCTGCAGGACGACATCATCGCCTCGCTGCGCAACCCGGCCGTGATCGAGCAGTTCAAGGTCGTGCGCAAGGTGCGCACCGACTACGTGACGACGCGCGCGCGCGCCTTCAAGATGAAGGCCGACGGCGACGTGGCGGGCGCCAAGGAAGTGTTCGACAAGGAAGTCGCGCCGATCACCGTGGCCTATCTGGCCGAAGTGAAGCATTTTGCCGGCATGCAGATCAAGGCCGCCGACGGCGTCGGCGCCAGCATCATCGAAGCCTACAGCAGCACCCGTATCTTCCTGATCACCATGGGCGTGCTGGCCGTACTGATGGGCATCGGTTTCGCCTGGTGGATCACGCGCTCGATCACCGGCCCCATCCGCGATGCCGTGAAAGTGGCGGAAACCGTGGCAGCAGGCGACCTGAGCAGTATCATCACGGTGCAAGGCCGCGATGAAACGGGCCAGCTGATGCATGCACTGAAAACCATGAACGACAGCCTGGTCGGCATCGTCGGCCAGGTACGCAGCGGCACCGACACCATCGCCACGGCATCGGCAGAAATTGCCGCCGGCAACCAGGACCTGTCGTCGCGCACGGAACAGCAAGCCAGCTCGCTGGAAGAAACCGCGTCGTCGATGGAAGAATTGACCAGTACCGTGAAGCAGAATGCGGACAATGCGCGCCAGGCAAATAAACTGGCCGGCGACGCCGCCGGCATCGCCAGCCGCGGCGGCGCGGTGGTGGCTGAAGTGGTGGCCACCATGGGCGAGATCAATACCTCGTCGAAGAAAATCGTCGACATCATTTCCGTCATCGACGGCATCGCCTTCCAGACCAACATCCTGGCCCTGAACGCGGCTGTGGAAGCGGCACGCGCCGGTGAACAGGGCCGCGGCTTTGCCGTGGTCGCCACGGAAGTGCGCAACCTGGCGCAGCGCTCGGCAGCGGCGGCGAAAGAAATCAAGGGACTGATCGACGACTCCGTGCAAAAGGTCGACGTGGGCACGGATCTGGTCGACAAGGCCGGCAAGACGATGGAAGAAATCGTGCAAAGCATCGGCTTCGTCACCTCCATCATGAGCGAGATCAGCAACGCCAGCGAAGAGCAGAGCGCCGGCATCGAGCAAGTCAACCAGGCCATTTCCGAAATGGACCAGGTGACCCAGCAAAATGCAGCCCTGGTGGAAGAAGCCTCGGCCGCAGCCGAAGCGATGCAGGAGCAGGCGAGCGAACTGGCGCAGGTGGTCAGCGTGTTCCGCCTGGACGCGAATGCGGCGGCGACCGACCGTTTCAGCATGAAAGCGGCACAGCGCAACGCCCCGGCAGCACCAGCAACCCCGGCCACGCCTGCCCGCAAAGCCTCGGCCCCTGCCCTGCGCCTGCCCGTGACGCGCAAGAGCGGCAAGGCGCCGGCGCCGGCCGAAGGCGAGTGGGAAGAGTTTTAAAGTGTGACGATCAATGCGTGGCAGTCACTGTCACGCATTGCCAGGCGGCTGGGTCCTGCATCCATCCGCGCCTAGGCGCGCACCGCGCTATTTCCGGACGCATCCCAATAGCGCCAGTCGCCCGTTTCGGCGCCATCCAGATAGTGCCCTTCGGCGGCCGGCGCGCCCGTTTCATAGAAGTCGCGCCACAGGCCGTTTTCACGTCCCTGCACGTAATGCCCCTCCGAAATGACCGTACCGTTGCGATGGTATTCGCAAAACAGGCCATGGCGTATCCAGCGCGTGCCGTCCGCAGACAGCATGCGCGTATAGCGGAAACGCAACTCGCCCGTGTCGTACAGGATTTCAGCCAGATTCAACTCTGCATCCATTTCTCCACCTTTCATGCGCGCCTCAAGCCAGCCTGGCTTGCGCCTCTTCAATAAGTTTCGCCAGCTCACGCGGCACGGATTGCCCCAGAAATTCCAGCGCCAGCACCTCCGGATCGATGGCCGCATCCAGCGGCAAGCCATGCTCGAAGCCGCCCACCATGGTGCGGCAGAAATGCGGCGATTCGGCCCGCGTTTCCACATACCAGCAGCCGGCATGGCCCTGCACGAAGTATTCGCCGATAAAGTAGCCAAGCATGGTTTTCACCCACTGCCAGCTCTCGTCGCGGATGACGATGTTGCGCATGGCCGCATCGATGTACGGCAGATATTCGGCCGCGTTGGTCAACACTTCGTGCGCCGGCTGGATGCCCAGGCGCTCGACGAAGCTCACCAGCGAGGCGCCCAGCGCGTCATAGTAGGCGTCAAAAGCCGTTTGGCTTTGTTGCAATAATTGCTCTTGTTCGTTCGACAGCATTCACACTCCACAGGCATTCAACAATCCCCTATTTTACGCCACGCTCACATCCACCCCGGCCCGCTGCAGCAAGGCCTCATTGCGAGCGGACAACTGCGTCACCTGCAGGTGCTTGCCGGCCTTGTCGTAGCGTTCATACAGGGCTTCGATGGCGGCGATGGCCGAGTGATCGGCCATGTGCAGGTGCCGGCAATCGAGGATGACGCGGGCCGGGTCCGACGCCAACTGGAACAGTTCCTGGAAATGCGTGACCGAGGCGAAAAACAGGGTGCCGTGCGGCAGGTACACGCGCATGCCAGGGCTGCTGTCATCAATGTCGGCACGCATGTCGCGTGCATGTTGCCAGGCAAAATTCAAGGCGGCGATGACGATGCCGCACAGCACGGCCGTCGCCAGGTCCGTGAACACCGTGATGACCGTCACGGCGACGATCACCAGCGCATCCTGCGGCGGCACCTTGCCCAGCACGCGCAAGGAACCCCAGGCAAACGTCTGCTGCGCCACGACGAACATCACGCCCACCAGGGCGGCCAGCGGGATGCGCTCGATCAAGGGCGACAGGAACAGGATGAACAATAAAATCATCACGCCAGCCGTCACGCCCGACAGGCGCGAACGGCCGCCCGAACTCAGGTTGATCATGGTCTGCCCGATCATGGCGCAGCCGCCCATGCCGCCAAACAGACCCGACACGACATTCGAGGCACCGAGGGCGATGCATTCGCGGTTGGGCTGGCCCCGCGTTTCCGTCATCTCATCGGTGAGATTGAAAGTGAGCAAGGTTTCCAGCAAGCCCACCATGGCCATCAGCGCCGCATACGGAAAAATGATGTGCAAGGTCGCCATATCCAGCGGCACGGTGGGCCAATGCAGGGCCGGCAAGCCGCCGGCGATATGCGCGAGGTCGCCCAGAGTGCGCGTGGGCAAGTGCAGAAAATGGCTGAGCAGGCCCACGCCCAGGATGGCCACCAGCGCGGGCGGCACGGCCTTCGTGATGCGCGGCAGCACGTAGACGATGGCCATGGTCAGCGCCACCAGCGCACCCATCACAAGCAAGGGCGTGCCTTGCAGCCAGGTTTCGCGCTGCGGCGTGGCCTGGCGAAAGTGTTCCAGTTGCGCCATGGCGATGACAATGGCCAGGCCATTCACAAAGCCCAGCATCACCGGGTAGGGCACCATGCGGATCAGTTTACCGAGACGCAAGATGCCGAACAGCGCCATCAGGATGCCGCTGAGCACCACGGTAGCCAGCAGATATTGCACGCCATGCTGGGCCACCAGCGCCACGATGACGACGGCCATGGACCCGGCCGCGCCCGAAATCATGCCGGGGCGCCCGCCAAAGATCGCCGTCATTGCGCAAATGATGAAGGCGCCATACAGGCCCATCAGGGGATTCAACTGCGCCACCAGGGCGAAGGCGATGCATTCGGGCACCAGGGCAAACGAGGTGGTCAGGCCCGCCAGGATGTTTTTTTGCAGGTTCGGGAACCACTCATCCCGAAAAGTTGTGTTGATCATTGATGCGTATCCAAAGTCGGAACAGGAAAATGCCGGCCTGATGGGCAATCATCAGGCGCAGCCATGCCAGCGGGCGTCACAGAAAAGCTGCGCTGAGCTTGATCGGAGCAGAAAAGTCGTCAGTGACTACGTCGGTACGGCGGAAAGGGGAAGTTTCATCACGGCGCCGTGCGGCGCGGCTGAGCTTGCCGGCATTATACAAGATGCGCAGCCGGCAAAAGATAAGCGTCGGCCCTGCACCGGTTTGCTGGCACATGTCCTGGTGGAGAAATTCGCCGACCACTTGCCGCGCTACCGCCAGAGCGCGATCTATGCACGCGAGGGCGTGGACCTGGAACCTCGGCAGCCATCCTGTACTCGCCCAATCTATGGCCGGCACTGACACGCTACTGCGATGATGGCGCCATCGACATCGACAACTCCGCCGCCGAGCGTGCCCTGCGTGGCGTTGCTATTGGCCGCCGCAACTATTTGTTTGCGGGTGCTGACCCGGGCGGTGATCGTGCCGCCGCCATCTACTCGCTGATCGGTACGGCCAAACCCAACAGGGTCGATCCCGAAGCTTGGTTGCGCCATGTGCTAGCCCCCATCGCCGATCATCCCGTCCATCGTGTTGACGAGTTACTTCCCTGGCATTGCGCCGGGCAGTTGGCCCCTGCCTGAACAACTCGCCGCTTCCCAGCGGTGGGAGGCCATCATCCAACAATTCGACGCAGGTATCCCTGTTGCGCCGCTCCACCCATCTGGGTTCATGCATATGTCCTTCTAAATCGCTAAGTCCGGGCTGCGACTCTATCAGCGGCGTCCATCCCGCCAGCGCCGGTTTCCTCCGCGATTTGCAGGCATTCGTCGCATGGGAGAGGACACGGGCATCCGTGCCGCTAGAATGGTGGGCGAGTTAAACACAAGGAATTTAATGAGTTCTCCCCCATTTTTGCCATTCAACGCGCCTC
Organism: Janthinobacterium sp. 78; assembly: GCF_003096775.1. Taxonomy (NCBI): domain Bacteria; kingdom Pseudomonadati; phylum Pseudomonadota; class Betaproteobacteria; order Burkholderiales; family Oxalobacteraceae; genus Janthinobacterium; species Janthinobacterium sp. 78. The sequence goes on from NZ_QENT01000001.1 coordinate 4,437,284, forward strand.
CCGTATCGGAAGTCAAGCACGACCGCCACCTTGTGCGCCGCTACTTGCTGCAGTCGGCGCTGCGCTTAAACGCCGGTTCACTCTTGTTCCTGTCGCTGGCGATCGCGCTGCTGCCGCTCTGGCTGAACCACGCCCCGGCCGCGCCGGGCGAAATGGAGACCCGCAAGCTGACTCCGTACATTGTCAGCGGAGTTGTAGCGGCGGTGATGCTCTGGCTCGCGCTGATGTCGAATGGGATCGCACGCGGTTTTCTAGCGCGGCTGGGCGAAGAGGGCAAGGCGCTGAGTGTCGAGGCGATGGCTTCCTTGGTTACGCGTCACATCCATGCGCCGTTCAATCCCTACACCACCTTTGACCTGTGCACCGAATCCCTGTCAGGGCTGGCGCTCGGCACGGCACTTGGCTACTCCGGTCCGCCTGCGTTTTTTCACGACCCTTTCAAGGGCCGGATCGTGCTGGGTCGCTGGCGCCCGTTGGCGCTGGGGCGCCATGTCGAGGTGAGAATATCGTCCGATTTGGGCCCCAGTTGCGACATTGAGCTGCGCTGCCGACCGGGCCTGGCCTGGTTCGCGATCCAGCAGGGTGAGTCGCTAAAGACTGCCGAACTGGTGTCTACCCAACTGCACCAGCACCTCGCGCGCCATGCAAGCGCGCTAAATGCGGCTCGGCGTGAGCGCGAGCTGGAACGCACCTCTCTGCAGGCACGCCTTTCAGCCTTGCAGGCCCAGGTAGAGCCGCACTTCCTGTTCAATACCCTGGCAAATCTCAAGTATCTGATCCGCACCGACCAGATGGCCGCGCAAGAGATGCTCGACCATCTGGTCGGCTACCTGCAAAACGCGATGCCCGATATGCGCTCGGTGTCCTCGACCCTGGGACGAGAAATGGATCTTGTTAGCGACTACCTGGCGGTGATGCGCATCCGCATGGGCACGCGCCTACGCTACGCTGTCGAAGTGGCCGAGGAATTGCGCAGCCTGCCATTCCCGCCGGCGATGCTGATCTCGCTTGCGGAGAACGCCGTCAAACACGGTTTGGAGCGGGCCAGCCGACCGGGCCTGATTACCATCAGTGCAAGGCACGAAAGCGACAGCACGGACGGGCTGCTGAGCGTGTCTGTTGTCGACGACGGGGTCGGCTTGACCGAACAAGCCGGGCAAGGAACGGGGTTGGCGAATATTACAGAACGCTTGCTGCTGCTATATGGGCGGAAGGCTAGCCTTTTTGTGGAGCCAGGCGACGGACAAGGCGTATGCGCAGTGTTGACGGTGCCTATTGTCGGGAGCCACGCCTGATGCCAAGCGCTCTGATTGTCGAGGACGAGCCTCTGCTAAGGGCGGAGCTGGTGGACCAGCTGCATGCCTTGTGGCCCGAACTGCAAATCGCCGGCCAGGTCGAAAACGGCATCGACGCGGTGGCAAGCATCGACATGCTGAAACCGGACATCGTATTCCTGGACATACAGATGCCCGGCCTGAACGGCATGGAGGTGGCGCGCCATATTCCCGAGTCGTGCCAGGTAGTGTTCGTTACGGCGTATGCGGACTATGCCTTGGCCGCTTTCGATGCCGGCGCGTCCGACTATCTGGTCAAGCCGGTGACCACCTCACGCCTGCTGCAGACGATCCGTCGTCTGAAGTCGCGCACGGCCGCAAGCCCGCCGCCGACCGTGTGGGAACAGCTCTTTGAACAGGAGAGCGTACCGGTGTACCTCAAGTGGATCAAGGCCTCAAGCGGCAATTCGGTGCGGCTGGTGATGGTGAGCGAAGTGCTGTACTTCCAGTCAAACGAAAAGTACACGCGGGTGGTGACGGACAACGGCGATTCGCTGATTCGCTTGCCTCTCAAGGCCCTGCTCGATCAACTTGACCCGCAGTTGTTCACGCAAATCCACCGCAGTGCCGTCGTCAATCTACAGGCCATTGACCGGATTGAACGCATTGAATCCGGGGTGCGCAGCGGCCCTGGGCTGGAGGTCATCCTGAAAGGCCGGACCGAGCGCTTGACCGTTAGTGAGGGATTTGCCAAGCAGTTCCGCCAGATGTAGCAGGGATCTTAAAGCCTCCCTGCCGATTGGCCGCCTGCGTGACGACGGCGGATTTGTTGGTTCAGTTCGCAGTAAATCATTTAAATATATTAAAAAAGGACAATTATGAAAAATAAATGGATAGTCTCCCTGGCTTTGTTATTGCTGACCGTGACAGGGGCAATCGCAGCTACCCCCCCGGTGGCGCCGACAGTGGAGGTCAATCCGGCAGTCCGGTTGGAGGTCATCGATACGCTGATTGCCAAGCTCAATGCCCACTACGTTTTTCCAGACAAAGCCAAACAAGTCGAGCTTGTCTTGCGCCAGCATCAGCGCGAGGGCAAGTACGATAGGGTCACGGACGGTCAACAACTCGCCAAACAGCTATTCGATGACATTGATGGCGTTATGCACGACAAGCATGTGTTCATCGATGTCAGTGCTCATCCGGTGCCGCCCGATGATGCAATGCCGCCACCACAGACGCGGGAGGAATGGGAAAAACTAGTGCCGCCTGCCGTGCTTGAAAGGGTTCTTGCATCAAACCTTGGCGTGGAAAAGGTGGATCACCTTAGTCCCAATATCGGCTACCTGGAGATTTCCTCATTCGGACCGGTTTTCCTCGTATCCGACAAGTTCGCCGCAGCGATGAATAAAGTCGCTAACACCGATGGCCTCATCATCGATCTGCGCAACAACGGCGGTGGCGGGGAAGACTCAGTGGCGCTACTGATCAGCTATCTTGTTGACGGGCGCACCCGCCTCAACGACATATGGGAACGTGCGACCGGTATCACCACGCAGTATTGGACGCAGGATAAGCTCGACGGCAAACGCTATGGGGGCAAGAAACCGGTCTTCATCTTGGCAGGCCCCGATACGAAGTCTGCAGCCGAATCATTCGCGTACCAAATGCAGGCGCTGAAACGCGCCAAGGTGATCGGGGAGCGCACTTGGGGCGGCGCCAACGCTTCGCGCCCATATCGTCTCAGCGAGCATTTTGCTATCTTTATCCCAAGCAAGCGCCCGATCAACTCAATTACCCATGCAAACTGGGAGGGCACGGGCGTCACTCCGGATGTAGTGGCAAAGGTGAACGATGCGCTCGCGGCGGCTAAAGTTCTGATGCAGCGACAAGTTCATGGAGGCGCACCACGTGCTACCAAGGATCACTAAAGAGTATGGTCGATATGCCGGGTGCGAAGTTCATATTTGTCACGATGAGGCAGAAAACAGCCCAGTGCAGTCTGTTGGGTGGCGAAATTCTTCACTTCGGCGGCAAGAGTTTCACCCGGCCTGAGTTGCCGGAGACAAAGACAGATATCCCCTCGTACCGCCCGACTTCGCCGAAGACGCTGTCTGCTACGGCTTTACCGAACTCATGTCAGACCAAAAGCGGCACCTGACGATGTGGATTCCGGCCGGCCGATCATCGCAGCACTCGATCGAGCACCTACACCAGCGCGGTCGCGTCGGACTGGCCTTCGCTGCGCACGCGGACTTGGCCCAGCTCAAGCATGATCGTCCCGCCCACATCGATGGTGGCGTTGCCCGGCGCCGGCGCAGTGCGCGCCAGCACCACCGGCAAAAGGCCATCGTCGCGCATCAACGCAGGCACGCCGAGGCGTCCTTGTTGATAGAGGCTGCGCCAGCTGAATACCTGGTTGACGTTGACGCCGTGTTCGCGCGCGATGCGAGCGACCGAGATGCCCGGTTCGAGCGACAACGCCACCAACGCGCGCTTGAACTCCAACGAGCGCTGCCGATAATGGCAGCGCGTATTCGCCGAAATGATCGATTGACAATTTTTGTCCATAATCATAATTTGTGGGCATAAATGTTGTGCCAAAATTCGACCATGGATGACGGTGGTCAGGCCGTCCAGACGGCGCTGGGAAGACACTGACAGCAAAAGTCAGGCAAATGCACGGACAAAAAAATAGCCCACTCGAAAGTGGGCTATTTTTTTCATCTGGAGGCGAGGACGGGAATCGAACCCGTCTAAACGGCTTTGCAGGCCGCTGCATAACCTCTTTGCTACCTCGCCAGAGGAACTGCTTGAGTGGCCTTCCGGCACACCTTGAAAACTGGAGCGGGAGAAGAGTCTCGAACTCTCGACCTCAACCTTGGCAAGGTTGCGCTCTACCAACTGAGCTACTCCCGCATTGGAGCTTGTTTACCGCCTGATCACGCTGCATGACTGCTTTGCAGCGGATAAAAAAAGGAAGCCAGCTTAGCTTCCCTTTAGAATTCTGGAGCGGGAGAAGAGTCTCGAACTCTCGACCTCAACCTTGGCAAGGTTGCGCTCTACCAACTGAGCTACTCCCGCATTGGAGCTTCTATTTTCTGCTACTGCCATCTTGCTGTACTGCTTCCAGCTTGCGCTGGAGCGGGAGAAGAGTCTCGAACTCTCGACCTCAACCTTGGCAAGGTTGCGCTCTACCAACTGAGCTACTCCCGCATACGAACCGCTATTTTACTGCTTTTTGCTACCGTTTACCAGTGCTGCTTTACTGCTGATCCAGTCTTCACTGGAGCGGGAGAAGAGTCTCGAACTCTCGACCTCAACCTTGGCAAGGTTGCGCTCTACCAACTGAGCTACTCCCGCAGTGGACAACATTGTATCAGAAGCTCTACTACATCGCCAGTACTACTTTTTACTGCATCTGCTGTTTTTACCTATGACACGATCCAGAAAACTGGAGCGGGAGAAGAGGCTCGAACTCTCGACCTCAACCTTGGCAAGGTTGCGCTCTACCAACTGAGCTACTCCCGCGTCATCAACAACAGGCCAGCATTATAGAGGGATTCCAGGTGCTGTCAACGGGCAATATCTGGTCTTTTGCAAAATATTTGGGGTCAGACCCTTTGGGTCTGACCCCAGCTCTTGCGTTTGGGCTAAACGCTTCAATGCAAATTGCCGGCCTTTTCCTTGATCAAGGGCCATGCCAGGCGCAGGTAATAGAACATCGACCACACCGTCAGCACGCAGGCGATCCACAGCAGGCGTTCGCCCCACACGTGCGTATCGATCGCGCCGAAGATCACTTCGTGGTACAGCAGCAAGGGAATGGCCGTCATTTGCGCGGCCGTCTTGATCTTGCCGATCGAGCTGACGGCCACCGATTTCGATGCACCTATCTGCGCCATCCATTCGCGCAAGGCGGAAATGGTGATTTCGCGGCCGATGATGATGAAGGCCAGCACGGCATTGACACGGTCCAGCTGTACCAGCACCAGCAAGGCGCCGGCCACCATCAGCTTGTCGGCCACGGGGTCGAGAAAGGCACCGAAGGCCGAGGTCTGGTTCCAGCGCCGCGCCAGAAAACCATCGAACCAGTCGGTGACGGCGGCAACAATGAATACCAGGGTGGCAACCAGGTTCTGGTCGCCATGCAGCAGCATCGACGGCGGCAGGTAAAACACGCCAACGACCAGCGGGATCAGGGCCACGCGCAGCCAGGTCAACAGAATGGGAATATTAAAAGGCATAAGGAAGCAATCGGCCGACGGGTAAATTAAACATGAAGAAAGCGCCACTAGTCTACATGGCCCCAGGGTATTAGCCTAGTCCGCTTGCCGCAGCACCGGACCAGGCCGCCATAGAACCCTCACAAAACCGTAGCGAGCGGCAGCGAATTGCGACCGAGAAGCGCAACTGTGCTTGAGCACAGTGAGCATCGCAGGCCGCAAGTCGCGACGCGCAGTAGGTTTGGTGGGGCGTTCTAATGCAGCTGCTTGTAAATCTCTTCCGCCAGTTGCGTGGAAATCCCCTCCACCGACATCAGATCCTCGACGCTGGCATCGACCACGCCGCGCAAGCCGCCAAAGCGCGACAGCAGCTTCTGCCGGCGCTTGGCGCCGATGCCTTCGATCTCTTCCAGGCGCGAGGTCTGGCGCGTCTTGGCGCGCTTGGCGCGCATGCCGGTAATGGCGAAGCGATGCGCCTCGTCGCGGATTTGCGCGATCAGCATCAGCGCCGCCGATTCCTTGCCCAGTTCCTGCGCCGCGCGGCCATCGACGAACAGCAGCGTTTCCAGGCCCACCTTGCGCCCTTCTCCCTTGGCCACGCCGACAATCAAGCTGATATCGAGTCCCAGTTCAGCGAACACCTGGCGCGCCATTTCGATCTGCCCCTTGCCGCCATCGATCAGCACCACGTCGGGCATCACCCCGTCGCCATTCGCTACCTTCTCGTAGCGGCGCATCAAGACCTGGCGCATGGCCGCGTAATCGTCGCCGGGCGTGATGTCGTTGATGTTGTAGCGCCGGTATTCGCCGTTCTGCATGGCGTGGTGGTGGAACACCACGCACGAGGCTTGCGTCGCCTCGCCCTGCGTGTGGCTGATGTCGAAACACTCGACGCGCAGGCTGTCGAGGTCTTCCGTTTCCAGGCGCAGCGCTTCGGCCAGCGCGCGCGTGCGCGACTGCTGCGAACCTTGCTCGGACAGCAAGCGCGCCAGCGAAATCTCGGCGCCCTTTTGCGCCATCTCCAGCCACTGGCGGCGCTGCCCCTGCGGCTGGAAGATCAGGTTGATGCGGTGGCCGCACTGCTCCATCAGCGCCACCATCAGGGCCGGCTGATCGAACTCGATATTCAGGATCAGGGTGCCGGGGATGAATTTTTCCGTGTAATGCTGCGCCAGGAAGGCGGCCAGCACTTCCACCTCGATCGGCTCTTCGGCAATCGCCGCCGCATCGCTGAGCTGGCTGGGGAAATAGGCGCGGTCGCCCAGGTGGCGCCCGCCGCGCACCATAGCCAGATTGACACAGGCGCGCCCGCCCTGCACCAGCACGGCGAGGATGTCGACGTCGGCATCGCCCGTCGTTTCCATGCTTTGCTGATGCAGCACGCGCGACAGCGAAGCGATCTGGTTGCGCACCACCACGGCCTGCTCGAATTTCAGCTCGGCGGCAAAGGCGTGCATCTTCTTTTCCAGGTCGGCCATCACTTCGCTCTGGCGCCCGCGCAGGAAGCGCGCCGCGTTTTCCACATCGTTTTTATAGTCTTCCTTGCTGATCAGGTCCACGCACGGCGCGCTGCAGCGGCCGATCTGGTGCAGCAGGCAGGGCCGCGTGCGATTCGCGTAGACGCTGTCCTCGCAGGTGCGGATCAGGAACACCTTTTGCAGGATCTGCATCGATTCCTTGACGGCCCAGGAACTGGGGAACGGCCCGAAATACTGGTTTTTCTTGTCCACCGCGCCCCGGTAATACACCATGCGCGGCGCATCACCATTGGTGATTTTCAGATACGGATACGACTTGTCGTCGCGGAACAGGATGTTGTAGCGCGGCTGCAGCGCCTTGATCAGGTTGTTTTCCAGGATCAGGGCTTCCGCTTCGCTGTGCGTGACGGTCGTTTCCAGGCGCGCGATGCGCTCGACCATCATGGCGATGCGGGGGCTGGCCAGGTTTTTCTGGAAATAGCTGGAAACGCGCTTTTTCAGGTCGCGCGCCTTGCCGACATACAACACCTTGTCGGCGGCGTCGAAATAGCGGTACACGCCAGGCAAATTCGGCAGCTTGGCGACGGTGGCCAGCACCTGTGCGCGCGGGTCGGGTGGCGTTTCCGCCAAGGAAGATTCTGGGCTTGCTTCGGTCATTGCTGGCTCATTCTTGCGCTGCTTGCTCCACGATCACGAATGCGACCGCATATTCTTCTTCATCGCTGATGGTCACTTGCGCACTCAGCCGGTTTTTCTCCATGAAGTCCGCCAGCACGCCGCTGCAGACGATCATCGGTTTGCCGCTGGGGTGATTCAGCATCTGCGCGGCAGGCCAGGTCATCGGCATGCGCAAGCCCAGGCCGATGGCCTTGGAAAACGCCTCCTTGGCCGCAAAGCGGGTGGCCAGGAAGCGCACGCCGCGCACGGCGTTTTTCGCACTGCGGGCGCGGAATTTCTCCATCTCCTGCAGCCCCAGTATTTTCTGCGCGAAACGCTCGCCATGGCGCGCCAGCGCCGCCTCGATGCGGGGGATCTTGCAGATATCGGTACCGATGCCGTAGATCATGCTGCGCTCCCTTGTCAGTCCCTGTGGCCCAGGCGTGCCGCCACCATGATGGCCTTCATTTCGCGCACGGCGTTTTCCCAGCCGACAAATACGGCATGCGCGACGATGGCATGGCCGATGTTCAGTTCGGTAATATCGGGAATGGCGGCGATCGCTTGCACATTGGTGTAATGCAAGCCATGGCCCGCATTGACCTTCAAGCCACGGCCCACGCCGAACAGCACGCCCGCCTTGATACGTTCCAGCTCCGCCAACTGCTCGGCGCCTGCCGTATCGGCGTAGCGCCCCGTGTGCAGCTCGATCACGGGCGCACCGAGTTCGGCAGCGGCGGCGATCTGCTGCTCGTCGGCATCGATAAACAGGCTCACGCGGATGCCCTCGCCCTGCAATTGCTGGACGGCAGCCTGCACTTCCTTGAAGTAGCGCACCACGTCCAGCCCCCCTTCGGTCGTCACTTCCGTGCGTTTTTCCGGCACCAGGCAGACGTCGGCAGGACGGATGCGGCAGGCGAAGTCGATCATCTCGGCCGTCACGGCCGCTTCCAGGTTCATGCGCGTGAGCAATTGCGGCGCGATGGCGATCACGTCCGCATCCTTGATGTGGCGGCGGTCTTCGCGCAAATGCAGGGTGATGGCGTCGGCGCCCGCCTGCTCGGCCAGCAGGGCCGCGCGGATCGGGTCCGGATAGGCGGTGCCGCGCGCATTGCGCAAGGTGGCCACGTGGTCGATATTGACGCCCAGGTCGATGACGGGGCCGGAAGGCTGCAAAAAGCTCATGGTGATGGTATCCGTAAAGTGCTGTTGTGCGGCAAACCGCCGCTACAGCTGCATTAAATCGATCAGTATCTGGCGCGTGTTCAAGGTGGCGCCCCCCAGTTGATGGGCCAGCAAAAAGCGCATCAGCAGCTTGCTTTGCGCCTGCGTGGCCACGTCAAGATAATCTTCGCGCTCCATGTCGAGCAGGGTCTTGCCCGTGATCTTCGGCCAGGCATCGCTGGCGCGCGCCGGGCGCGGTCCCCGTTCCGGGTCGACCACGTAGACCTGCCCCGCTTCGACGGCCTGGCGCGTGCCCGTGCAGCGCGTCAGGTCGGCCGCCACGCCCGTTTCCTTGAGCAGAGCGCGCTCGAACTTGCGCAGCACGATCGGCGGCGGCTCATTGTGCGCCAGCTGATTCAAGGTGGCAACGTAGTGGTCGAACAGGACGGGATGCGGATCGTCGCGCGCCAGCAGTTTGACCAGCAATTCGTTCAGATAAAAGCCGCACAGCAGCGCCGTCTTTTCCAGCGGCAGCATGCCGCCCACCCACTCGGCGCCCGTCAAGATGCGCAGCTCGGATTTACCCGTCCAGCCCGCCTGCAGCGGTTGAAACGTCTGCAGCACGCCGCGCAACTGCGAATGGGGCCGCTTGGCGCCCTTGGCGACGAGCGCGATGCGGCCGTATTCGCGTGTAAACACGTCGACGATGAGGCTGGTTTCTTTATGCGGGTAGCTGTGCAGCACGAAGGCTGGCTGGCCCGTGATGCGGCCGTCGCGAGCGGGCGGACGGCTGCGCCGGGGAGGCGCTGCGGAAGGTGCAGCCGGCGTAGAGGGGGCGAGTGAGGCTGGCGCGAAGTCAGGCTGCGCTGGCGTGGTGGTGCTCATGCGTGTAGCGTCGCCCCCGGGTTGCGGATTACTCGTAGCCGTAGGCGCGCAAGCCCGCCTCGTTATCGGCCCAGCCCGATTTGACCTTGATCCAGATTTCCAGGTACACGGGGCCGCCAAACAGCTTTTCCATGTCCAGGCGGGCCTGGGTGGAGACTTCCTTCAGGCGCGCGCCCTTGTTGCCGATGACCATGGATTTATGCGTATCGCGCTCGACCAGGATGGCGGCGAACACGCGGCGCAGATCGCCTTCCTGCTCGAATTTCTCGATCAGCACGGTGCTCGTGTACGGCAGTTCGTCACCCACGAAGCGGAAGAGTTTTTCGCGCACGATTTCCGAGGCCAGGAATTTTTCGCTGCGATCCGTGATGTCATCCGGGCCAAAGATCGGCTGGTTTTCCGGCAAGAAGCGCTTGATTTCGTTCTGCAAGCCTTCCAGCTGGAAATGCAGCTTGGCGGACACGGGCACGATGGCGGCAAAGTCGCGCATGGCGGCGATCTTTTGCGCGAACGGCAACAATACGGCCTTATCCTTCACGCGGTCGGATTTGTTGATGACCAAGATGCATGGCACTTCCTTCGGCAGCAGGTCCATCACTTGCTGGTCGGCCGGGCCGAAGGTGCCCGCCTCGATGACGTACAAAATCACGTCCGAGGAAATCAGCGTGTTGGTGACGGTCTTGTTCAGCGTCTTGTTCAGCGCGTTCGAGTGGCGCGTCTGGAAGCCAGGCGTGTCGACGTAGATGAATTGCGCGTCCGGCACCGTCTGGATACCCGTGATGCGGTGACGCGTGGTTTGCGCCTTGCGCGAAGTGATGCTGACCTTCGCGCCGATCAGCACGTTCATCAGGGTCGATTTGCCCACGTTGGGGCGGCCCACGATGGCGATATAGCCACAGCGGAAGTTGTCGGGCATTTTGGTGGCTATCATGCTAGTGTCGATTCTGTTTAGTGTGAGCGGCGATCGCCGGGGCTGCAGGAGCTTGCGCGTTGTCGCTCTGGATGGTGGCAATGCCGGCCAGCTTGAGCTGGGCGGCGCGCGGTTTGGGCTTGCGGCTGGCGGCAGGCGACTTCAACAGCGCCTGCTCGGCCACGTCCAGCGCCAGTTTGGCGGCGGCTTGCTCACCGGCGCGGCGGCTTCCGCCACGGCCGTAGACCTGGATATTCAATTTCGGCACCAGGCATTCGATTTCGAATTCCTGGCTGTGGGCGGCGCCATGGGTGGCCACCACGTTGTACTGTGGCAGCGAAATTTTCTTGCTTTGCAAAAACTCCTGCAGCAGGGTCTTGGCATCCTTGCCCAGGGTTTGCGGATCGACCGAGTCGAGGATGGGTATGTAAAAGGCGCGGATCACCGTGCTGGCCGCATCGAAGCCCGTATCGAGGAAAATCGCGCCCAGCAAGGCTTCCAGCGTATCGGCAAGGATCGAAGGACGGCGGAAACCGCCCGATTTGAGCTCACCTTCACCGAGGCGCAGGAATTGCGACAATTCCAGCTTTTGCGCGATTTCATACAGCGACTGCTGTTTCACCAAATTCGCGCGCAAGCGCGACAGGTCGCCCTCGTCGATGGTCTTGAAGCGTTCGTACAGGATGGAAGCGACCACGCAGTTGAGAATGGAGTCGCCGAGGAATTCCAGCCGCTCATTATGCAAACTGCTGTGGCTACGATGCGTCAAGGCTTGCTGCAACAGGCCAGCATCCTGGAACGTATAGCCTAAACGGGTTTGCAATAGCTGAAGATTCATTGTTGTTTCTGTATCATCTGAGTAATTCGGCTGGCCGCCGCGCGGGGAGTCGGCGCGGCAGCCATAGGAGCGGCCTAGTGGATGCCGCCCACGCGTTTCGGGTTGCTGAAGTTCATCCACACCAGGAAAGCCTTGCCGACGATGTTCTCGTTCGGCACGAAACCCCAGTAGCGGCTGTCCGCGCTATTGTCGCGGTTATCGCCCATCATGAAGTAATTGCCTTGTGGCACCACACACGTAAAACCATCCTCGTTGTAGTTGCACGCATCCTTGTGCGGGAAATCCTTCACTTCGCGCAAGTTCAACGTGGGAGCAGGCTCGTCGTTGAGGATGCGGTGGCTCACGCCCGTCAGATTTTCTTCCAACTGCTTGTGGTACACCGTGCTTTCGTCATCGAGGTAGTCGTCCAGCGGGGTGTACTGCACTTCCTTGCCGTTGACCGTCAAGCGCTTGTTTTCATAGGTGATTTTATCACCGGGTACGCCGATCACGCGCTTGATGTAGTCTTGCGACATATCTTTCGGGTACTTGAACACCATCACGTCGCCGCGCTGCGGATCGTTGACTTCAATGATACGCTTGTTGATGATCGGCAAACGGATGCCATAAGTGAACTTGTTGACCAGGATAAGGTCGCCCACCAGCAAGGTCGGCACCATCGAGCTCGACGGGATCTTGAATGGCTCGTAGAGGAACGAGCGCAGACAGAACACCAGGGCGATGACGGGGAAGAAACTACCCGAATACTCGACCCAGGTCGGCTGGCGCAACAGCGCTGCCTCGATGGTCGCGCGGCTGCCGCCCGCATCGGACTTGATGCCCTCGGCGGCCAGCTTGGACTGGCGCGCGTCGAACTCGGCCAGGGCAAGGTCGGCCGCCTGGCGGCGCTGCCTGGACAGATAAAATACATCCAGGCACCAGACCAGGCCCGTCAACAGCATCAGCACGAACAGGATTAAAGCGAAATTTCCTAAAATCACTTGCAGGTTCATTGATCAACCATCCACTTGTAAAATTGCCAGGAATGCCTCTTGCGGGATCTCCACGGAACCCACTTGCTTCATGCGTTTCTTACCCGCTTTTTGTTTCTCCAGCAATTTTTTCTTGCGGCTGATGTCGCCGCCATAGCACTTCGCCAGCACGTTCTTGCGCAAGGCTTTCACGTTCTCGCGCGAAATGATGTTGGCGCCGATGGTCGCCTGGATGGCCACGTCGAACATCTGGCGCGGGATCAGTTCACGCATCTTGGCGGCCACCTGGCGGCCACGGTACTGGCTGTTCGAACGGTGGACGATGATGGCCAGCGCATCGACTTTTTCGCTGTTGATCAGCATGTCGACCTTGACCACGTCGGCCGCGCGGTATTCCTTGAACTCGTAATCCATCGAGGCATAGCCGCGCGACGTCGATTTCAGGCGGTCAAAGAAGTCCAGCACGATCTCGGCCATCGGCATTTCGTAGACCAGCTTGACCTGGCGGCCGTGGTAGCTCATGTCCATCTGGATGCCGCGCTTGCCGATACACAGGGTAATCACGGAGCCCACGTATTCCTGCGGCATGTACAGATTGACCGTGACGATAGGCTCGCGCACTTCCTCGATGCGCGAAGGATCGGGCATCTTCGATGGATTGTCGACGTTGATCAAGGTGCCGTCACGCTGGATCACTTCGTACACCACGGTGGGCGCCGTGGTGATCAGGTCCATGTCGAATTCGCGCTCGAGGCGTTCCTGCACGATTTCCATGTGCAGCAAGCCCAGGAAGCCGCAGCGGAAGCCGAAGCCCAGCGCCTGCGACACTTCCGGCTCGTACATCAGGGCCGCGTCGTTCAGTTTCAGCTTTTCCAGCGAGTCGCGCAACGCGTCGTACTGGTTCGCTTCGACCGGGAACAGGCCGGCGAACACTTGCGGCTGCACTTCCTTGAAGCCAGGCAATGGCGCGGCGGCAGGACGGCTGACCAGGGTGACGGTATCACCCACTTTCGCCGCTTTCAATTCCTTGATGCCGGCGATGATGAAACCCACCTGGCCTGCCGACAATTGCGGCAGCGATTGCGAACGGGGCGAAAATACGCCGATGTCTTCCACCAGTTGCACCGAATCGGTGGCCATCAGGCGGATCTTGTCTTTCGGCTTCAGGGTGCCGTTGACCACGCGCACCAGCATCACCACGCCCACATAGGCGTCATACCAGGAGTCGACGATCAGCGCCTGCAGCGGCGCATCGGGGTCGCCCTTCGGTGGCGGTACCTTGACGATCAGTTGCTCGAGCACGTCCAGCACGCCGAAGCCCGTCTTGGCCGAGCAATGCACGGCGTCGGCAGCGTCGATACCGATCACGTCTTCGATCTCGGCAATGGCGTTCGGTGGGTCCGCGTTCGGCAAGTCGATCTTGTTAAGGACCGGCACCACTTCCACGCCCAGGTCCAGCGCCGTGTAGCAGTTGGCGACCGTTTGCGCTTCCACGCCTTGCGATGCGTCCACCACCAGCAGCGCGCCTTCGCACGCCGACAGCGAGCGCGACACTTCATAGCTGAAGTCGACGTGGCCTGGCGTATCGATCAGGTTCAGGTTGTAGATCTGGCCATTGCGCGCCTTGTAGTGCAGGGCCGCCGTTTGCGCCTTGATGGTAATGCCGCGCTCGCGCTCCAGATCCATCGAATCGAGCACCTGCGCCTCCATCTCGCGGTCGGACAAGCCGCCGCACAATTGAATGATGCGGTCAGCCAGGGTCGATTTACCGTGGTCAATATGGGCGATGATGGAGAAGTTGCGTATGTTATTCATTAACTAATATATGTGCGAGTGACAACACTGCTTTAACAGGAATCAAGGGGATCATGTCCGGGCCAAACAGGGCCGAAACCAGGCGCCCCACTCATGATGAAAAAAGCGCTCCGAGCAGGACATCTGCATGCCCAGGCGAGCGCTTTTGAAGCGACAGAAGCTGCTGCCTCGGACAGTAGCTTTTTCGACCTCCCCATTTTACCGGATTTCAGAGCGGAAAGCCCGTCTTTCAGAGGCCGGCAGCGGGCAAGCCGACATTTTCAGCTGTTTCCAGCAGCGGAATGCTGCAATGCAGTGACAATATTGGTATTTAAGCTACACCAGGCAGCGCCGGACGGCGGCCTCGTCCAGGAAATAATGGCATAGATCGGGTTGCGCCAGGTCGCCGAACAGCACCGGCACCAGCTCATCGAAACGCGCCAGCAGCGATGTATCGGGCGACGTATCGATATCGATCACCTCGACCGTAAACGGTTTGTCAGGCGGCTGCAGCAGGAGCAACGCGTCGAGCATATCCTGGCAAAGGTGGCAATAACTGCGGGAATAGAGAGTGAAATGCATGGAATACTGGAATAACCCCAAGAACGACGACCGGGGTCGGACCCGACGGGGGAATTCAAGCCAGTGGCTTGAATTCCGATCCTGAAGGGACCGACCCCAGCCTTTGCGGGGTGCGGGTTGAAAAGTTACTTCGCCGACGGACGCAGCGAAACGAATAGCGCCACATCGCCACGGCGCACCAGCACGGCCGACGACTTCTTCGGATCGAGCTTGGCCACCAGGGCATTGAACTGCTTGGCATCTTTCACGGCAACGTTGTTCAATTGCAAGATCACATCGCCAGGCTGCAGGCCGGCCAGGGCCGCCACGCCGACCGCGTCGTCGACCAGCACGCCCGCGTCGATCTTCAACTCCTGCTTCTTCGCGGCTGGCACGTCACTGACCTTCAGTCCCAGTGCATTGACGGCTTGCGCTTCCGGCTCCCGGGCGCCCTTCTTCGCCGTCTTCTCGGCTTCCAGCTCGACGACGGTGACAGCGATATCCTGCTGCGCGCCCTTGCGCCAGACGGTGACCGTGGACTTGCCGTTGACGGCGGCGCCGCCTACCAGACGCGGCAGGTCGGACGAACGCTCGATCTGGGCGCCATTGAATTTCAGGATGATGTCGCCCGGCTTGATGCCCGCCTTGTCGGCAGGACCGCCCTCTTCCACCATCGACACTTGCGCGCCCTTGGCGTTGGGCAAGCCCAGCGATTGCGCCACGTCCTTGCTCACTTCGCCGATCTGCACGCCGATACGGCCGCGCACCACTTTACCCGTCTTTTTCAGCTGCTCGCCCACGCGCATGGCTTCATCGATGGGCACGGCAAACGAAATGCCGTTGTAGGCGCCGGACAGGGTGGCGATCTGCGAATTGATGCCGATCACTTCACCGCGCATATTGATCAGGGGACCGCCCGAGTTGCCCGGGTTGACGGCCACATCGCTCTGGATCAGCGGCAAGTAGTCGCCCGTGTCGCGGGACTTGGCGGAAATGATGCCGGCCGTCACCGTGTTTTCCAGATTGAATGGCGAGCCGATGGCGATCACCCACTCGCCCACGCGGATCTTGTTCGAGTCGCCGATGGTCAGGCGCGGCAGGTTGGCGCCCTCGATTTTCAGCAGGGCCACGTCGGTGCGCGCATCGGTGCCGATGACCTTGGCCTTGAATTCGCGCTTGTCCGTCAGGGTCACGTAGACTTCATCGGCGCCGTCGACCACGTGGGCATTGCTCAGCACGTAGCCATCAGCCGAAATGATGAAGCCGGAACCGACACCGCGCTGCACTTCCTGCTCTTGCGGCACGCCGCGGCGGCCGCCGCGCGGCGCCTGCTGGCGCGGCGTGGGCATGGCGCCGCCAAAGAAGCGACGCAAAAATTCCTGCATTTCCTGCTCATCCTGGCCGCCCGCGCCGGGCGCAGTCATCTTCAGGCGCTCGGTGGTGCGGATATTCACCACGGCCGGGCCAACGGCGTCGACCAGGTCCGAGAAATCAGGCAGTTTCACGGCCGGCACGGCGGCCTGCGCCTGTGGCACCAGGCCGAGCATGGTCGGGGCGAAAAAGACGCCAGCCGTACCGAACAATAAGGCGGAAAGCGTCTTCACTGAAAACGACTTGCTGGCGGCACACATGTTTTTTTTCATGGAAAGGATCTTTTCGAGTATATAAACGGATCAACACGCGGATCGGCGATTGCCTGCGTGCATGATTGGGTGTCATGACGGAATCCCGGGGGCAAACACACCTGGTCGCGCGCACGGCAGCAATAATATATCGCAAAAGCAAGATATTGCCTGCACACAGTGTCAATCGTAGCGAAGTCCAGTGTCAAGAGGGCCAGGAACAGGTGAAGGGTCAAGACCCGCCGGGCATAAGATGTCGCAGATGCAGCGCTAGCGTTGCGCCAGCGGCCCCGCCTCCAGCGGCTCGGCAGCGCCCGGCGGCACGATGGGCAGCAGGGGCACCGCGCGGATAAGCGGCTCGTCAGGCGCCGCCTCGGCGGCCAGCCGGCTGGCCAGGCGCGCGTCGAATTGGGCACTCAGGGCATGGCCGCACTGCTCCGAGCGCAGCACGTCGCCGATCAGGCGATAGGCATCCCAGGCTTGCCGCCCCTCATCCGTGTCGAGGGCGGCAAAAGCCAGTTCGAGTTCGCTCGCAGCCAGCTCGCCATCGGCCAGGGCGGAAATCGTCTCGTGCAATCGTGTATGCGTATCCATGATGGGTCCTGCCATTTCAAGAGGATAGTTGCGGAAACCGGACGCAGCCATGCCAAGCTCATACTCCGCAGATTACCAGCGCTTGTCAATCGGCATATCCAACAACGGTTTCAATTTCTCTGCGATCACTTCGCGCGCGCGAAAAATGCGGCTGCGCACGGTGCCGATGGGGCACGCCATGATCTCCGAGATCTCTTCATAGCTGAGGCCCTCGATCTCGCGCAGCACGATGGCCGTGCGCAGCTCGATGGGCAGCACCTCCATGGCCGCGTTGACGGTGGCGGCAATCTGCTTGCTGGCCAGCACCGATTCGGGCGTATTGTTGTCACGCAATTTATTACCATCATCGAAGGACTCCGCCTGCTCGGCGTCGGCATCGCTGGACGTGGCGGCACGCCGCCCCTGCGTGACGAGATAATTCTTGGCCGTATTGATGCCGATGCGATACAACCAGGTATAGAAGGCGGCATCGCCGCGAAAATGGCGCAGCGCCCGGTATGCCTTGATAAAGGTTTCCTGCACCACATCTTCGGCCTCCGCCGGGTCATGCACAAGTCGCGATACCAAGCGCATCAAGCGGCGCTGATATTTCGATACCAGCACATCGAATGCCCGTTTGTCGCCAGCCTGCACCCGCTCGACCAGTAACTGATCATACTCGCGCTCTGTCCTCACGCCCGATGCCCCTGTTCGCATGCAGCGTGGGCGCCTGTATGGATATAGAGTTGGCCCGCTGCAAGAAGTTCAGTGTTCGCCCCATTTTTATTCTTCCCTACGGCGCGCCGCGATGGCCCGGCACGCCACGGCCAGCGGGCGGAAGGCGGTGCAAGCGCTGCCACGCTGCGCCAGCACTTGCGTGCGCCGCCCTGCGGCATTGGCCAGGCACAGCACCAGCAGCGAGGGCCACAGAGTCGAACCCGGCAACAGGCGCAGCACTGGCGGCACCAACGGCCCCGCGCCGGACGGCGCCGCGCCATGCTCCAGATATACCGCCAGCCGCAACTGGCCGACCGGCGAAATATCAAGCACCTGCGGCTTTCTGCGCTGGCGCAGCAAAGCCAGCAAAAACACGCCGCCAGCCGCACTCGATAGCGCACCGGGCCAGCCCAGCGCATAGCCGCCCACCAGCTGGGCGGGGCCGAGGCCAGAGCCAGACAGGGCCGCAACGTGCCACGCGCCGCTCAAGGGCCAGGCGGCCAGCAGCGCGCACAGCCCCAGTAGCGCTTGCAGCAGGCGCAAACAGACAGGCGTGCGAATGACAGCCGCTACAGCGATCGACATATTGCCAACTCAAAGGGAAAAACATCAGGCGCGCCGGCACCATGCCGGGCAAATTCAGGCACCAACGAACGTTGGGACCGAATCAGCGCTCACTACGATTTGACCGTAGTGAGCGCTTGAAAGTTCCTGCTTATTTCGCTTTACCGAAAATCAGCGTGCCATTCGTTCCGCCGAAGCCGAACGAATTCTTCACTGCATAATCGATCTTCATGTCCCGCGCCGTGTTGGCACAGAAATCGAGATCGCAAGCGGGATCCTGGTTGAAGATGTTGATGGTCGGTGGCGACACCTGATGGTGCAATGCCAGGACCGTAAACACCGCTTCCAGACCGCCCGCGCCGCCCAGCAAATGGCCCGTCATCGACTTCGTCGAGTTGACGACCATATGCTTGGCATGCTCGCCGAAGGTGCGTTTGATACCCATCACTTCCGCCACGTCGCCTTGCGGGGTCGACGTGCCGTGCGCGTTCAGGTACTGAATCTGATCCGGGTTCAAGCCTGCGTTGTTGAGGGCCGCGATCACCGATTTGCTGCCGCCGCTACCATCTTCCAGCGGCGAGGTCATGTGATAAGCATCTGCGCTCATCCCGAAACCATGCACTTCGGCATAGATCTTGGCACCACGGGCCACCGCGTGCTCGTACTCTTCCAGCACCATGACACCAGCACCCTCGCCCAGCACGAAGCCGTCGCGGTCGGTATCCCACGGACGCGATGCCGTTGCCGGATCGTCGTTGCGGGTCGACAAGGCACGTGCCGAGGCGAAACCGCCCAGGCCCAGCGGCGACACGGTCGATTCAGCACCACCGGCAATCATGACGTCGGCATCGCCGTACTCGATCATGCGCGCGGCAGCGCCAATGCTGTGCAAACCGGTGGTACACGCCGTCACGATCGCCAGGTTCGGGCCCTTCAGACCATATTTGATCGAAAGATTGCCAGAAATCATGTTAATGATCGAGGCAGGCACGAAAAATGGCGAGATACGGCGCGGACCGCGCTTTTCGTACTCGGATTTGGTTTCCTCGATCAGCGGCAAGCCACCGATACCGGAACCGATGATCACGCCGATGCGCTCGGCGTTTTCCTCGGTCACTTCCAGACCGGAGTCCTGCATCGCCTGGATGCCTGCAGCCATGCCGTAATGGATAAAGGTATCCATGTGGCGGGCTTCCTTACCGGAGATGTACTCTTCGATATTGAAACCTTTGACTTCACCGGCAAAATGCGTGGTGAAGGGCAATGCATCAAACTTGGTAATCGTGGCAATGCCGGATTTACCTTCGGTAATTGCGCTCCACGCCTCGGCAATAGTATTGCCGACAGGTGAAACACAGCCCAGGCCGGTTACAACAACACGACGGTTTTTAGAACGGCTCAAGCGATTCTCCTGAAGTCGGTCAAACAGGCTTAGGCCTTGACGTGTGCGGTGGCGTAGTCGATCGCCTGTTGCACGGTGGTGATTTTTTCAGCTTGTTCGTCAGGGATTTCCATTTCGAATTCGTCTTCCAGGGCCATGACCAGTTCCACGGTGTCCAGGGAATCGGCGCCGAGATCGTCGACGAAGGAGGATTCGATTTTGATGTCTGCTTCTGCAACGCCCAGTTGCTCAGCGACGATTTTCTTAACGCGTTGTTCGATATCCGACATGTTATGGCTCCAAAGTGTGTGTTACGGAAAGTGCGCGCATTTTATCAGGTTTGCGCGTCCGAATACTAATTTCGGTGTCTGCTGCTAATTCGACCGAAGCTGCTGCTAAAAGATGCGATTATAGACAAAAACGACCGTTGAATCATGCCACAAACGCCCGCCCTGTCTAGCTTTCACATCAATTCATGTACATTCCGCCGTTCACGTGCAGGGTCGTGCCCGTGATATACGCCGCTTGTGGCGAGGCCAGAAAGGCCACCGCCGCTGCCACGTCTTCCGGTTTGCCCAGGCGGGACAGGGGAATTTGCGTCAACAGGGCCGCGTGCTGCTCTTCGCTCAGGGCCTTGGTCATGTCGGTATCGATGAAGCCGGGGGCGATGCAGTTCACGGTAATGTTGCGGCTGCCGATTTCGCGCGCCAGGGCGCGGCTCATGCCTTCCACGCCGGCCTTGGCCGCCGCGTAATTCATTTGTCCCGGATTACCCGACGAAGCCACCACCGACGTAATATTAATGATACGCCCAGCCTTGGCTTTCATCATGCCACGCAGTACGGCGCGCGACAGGCGGCCGACGGCCGACAGGTTGGTGGAAATGACGCTATCCCACTCGTCATCCTTCATGCGCATGGCCAGC
Organism: Janthinobacterium sp. 78; assembly: GCF_003096775.1. Lineage (NCBI taxonomy): Bacteria > Pseudomonadati > Pseudomonadota > Betaproteobacteria > Burkholderiales > Oxalobacteraceae > Janthinobacterium > Janthinobacterium sp. 78. The sequence continues at coordinate 4,457,821 of NZ_QENT01000001.1, forward strand.
TGGTCTTGCGTGATGCCCGCATTGTTGACCAGGATCGACAGGCTGCCGTAGGTTTTCTGCACTTCATCGACGACGGCCGCGCAGCGCGCCGCATCGGTCACGTTCAGCACTAGGCCCTTGCCCGCCACGCCTTCGGCGGCCAGGTAATCGGTGATGGCTTGCGCGCCGCTTTCCGAGGTGGCGGTGCCAACGACGGTGGCACCCTGCTTGCCCAGTTCGGTGGCGATGGCGCGGCCGATGCCGCGCGAGGCGCCCGTGACCAGCACGACTTGATTTGCTAAATTCATGAGTATCCTTAAAAGCAAGCGCGGCAGGCAGGCTGCCGCGATCTGATGTTTATTTGAGCTGCGTCAAAATGCGTTCCAGCGAGGCCTGGTCGACGATGGCGTCGCCCACCAGCACGGGATCGATGCGCTTGGCCAGGCCCATCAGGACCTTGCCCGGACCGCATTCGATCACTTGCGTGATGCCGTCCGCCGCCACTTTCTGCATCGTTTCCACCCAGCGCACGGGGCTCGCTGCCTGGCGCACCAGCGCCTCCTTGATGCCGGTGACATCGTTGACGATGGCCACGTCGACGTTGTTGATCAGGGCGATCTGCGGCGCGGCGAATGTCAGGCCGGCCATGTACTCGCGCAAGCGGTCCGAGGCAGGCTTCAGCAGCGACGAGTGGAATGGCGCGGAAACAGGCAACTTCATGGCGCGCTTGGCGCCCTTGGCCTTGGCCAGTTCGCAGGCGCGCTCGACGGCAGCCGTGTGGCCGGCGATGACCACTTGCGCAGGCGCATTGAAATTGACGGGTTCGACCACCAGGGCCGGGTTTTCCGCCGTCGCTTCCGCACAGGCGGCGCGCACGTCGTCATCCGACAGGCCCAGCACGACAGCCATCGTGCCCTGCCCCACGGGCACGGCTTCCTGCATCGCTTGCGCGCGGAAGCGCACGAGCGGCACGGCATCCTTGAACGAGATGACGCCGGCGGCGACCAGCGCCGAGTATTCACCGAGGCTATGGCCGGCCACGACGTTCGGCACGGGGCCGCCCGCTGCCAGCCAGGCGCGGTAAAAGGCCACGGCCGCCGTCAGCATCACCGGTTGCGTGTTGGTGGTCAGATCCAGTTCTTCCTTCGGACCTTCGGCGATCAGCTTGCCCAAGTCAAATTGCAGGGCGTCCGACGCTTCGGCCACGGTATCGGCCACCACGCGGTTGCCGGCGAAACCGTCGAGCATCGCAATCGCTTGCGAGCCTTGGCCTGGGAAAACAAATGCAAATTGTGTCATGGTGACTCCGTTTGAATTTTTTGGTACTTAGGTTCGGTGATCTTTATACCTTTACCCCCAACGGCAAAGGCTGGGGTCAGTCCCTGCGGGATCGGAATACGCTCCATTGGAGCGCATTCCCCCAACGGGTCTGACCCCGGTGCTAACCAGTTTACATTCTTGCGAGCACGGCGCCCCAGGTAAAGCCGCCGCCCACGCCTTCCATCATGACGTTGTCACCCTTCTTGACCCTGCCATCGCGCACGGCGATGTCGAGCGCCAGCGGGATCGAAGCGGCCGAGGTGTTGCCATGCTGGTCGACGGTGACGACCATCTTTTCCAACGGCAAGCCAAGTTTCTTGGCCGTGCTGTTCATGATGCGGATGTTCGCCTGGTGCGGGATCAGCCAGTCGATCTGGTCCGCCGTCATGTTGGCGTGCGCCAATGCTTCGTGCGCGACCTTTTCCAGCACGGAGACGGCCAGCTTGAACACGGCCGGACCATCCATGTACAGGAAGGCGCTACCGGCCAGCGCGCCGCCAGCCACGCTGCCCGGTACGCTGAGGATGTTCGAGTGGCGGCCGTCCGCGTGCAGCTTGGTGGCCAGGATGCCCGGCTCGGTGGAGGCCGTCATGACGATGGCGCCGGCGCCGTCGCCGAACAGCACGCAGGTGCCGCGGTCGTCGAAATTGAGGATGCGCGAAAACACTTCGGCACCGATCACCAGCACGTTTTTATGCATGCCCGACTGGATGAAGCTGTCGGCCGTGGCGACTGCATACACAAAACCGCTGCAGACGGCTTGCACGTCGACGGCGGCGCAGTGATTCGTGATGCCCAGCTTGCTCTGCACGATGCAGGCGGTACTGGGGAAGCTGCCGAAGAAATCGGGGGTCGAGCTGGCGACGATGATCAGGTCCAGGTCGTTGCCGCTCAGGCCCGCCATCTCCAGGGCTTTTTTGGCCGCTTCCACGCCCAGGTCCGAGGAGTTTTGGGTTGGTGCCGCGTAATGGCGCGCCGAGATGCCGCTGCGCGAGACGATCCATTCATCCGATGTCTCGATGCCCTTGGCGGCGAGCTGCTCGGTCAAGTCCTGGTTGGTGACGCGCCTCTCCGGCAGGTAGCTGCCAGTGCCGATAATTTTGCTGTAAGTTTTGCTAAAAACAGTCATGCAAGTACCCGTCCACTAAATGGTAGAGCTTGTTGAAGTAGGTTCGTCCGGTACTGGCGTGCGCGGCATCAGCTCGGCGATCAGGCTGGCCAACTGTGCTTGCACGTCATTTTTTGCCGCATCAAAGGCGCGGCGCAAGGCCCATTCAAACGAATAGGCATCGGCGCTGCCATGGCTCTTGAAGACGAGGCCACGCAAGCCCAGCAGGCTGGCGCCGTTGTAACGCGAAGGATTCAGGCGATTACCGATGGCTTTCAGGGCCCCGCGGGCAATCAGCGCGCCCAGCATGGTGATCGGGTTGCGCTTGAATTCGGTAGTCAGCACGTCCTTCATGAGGCGCGCCAGGCCCTCGATGGCTTTCAGGGTCACGTTGCCGACAAAACCGTCGCAGACGACGATATCGGTGGTGCCCTTGAAGATATCGTTGCCTTCCACGTTGCCGTAGAAGTTCAGCGCGCCACGCTCGTGGTCGGCCTGCAACAGCTTCGAAGTGAGTTTCACCACTTCATTGCCCTTGATATCTTCCGTGCCCACGTTCAGCAAGCCGATCGTCGGGCGGGCGATGCCTTCCATGGCGGACACCAGCACGGAACCCATGATGGCGAACTGGTGCAAGTGATGCGGTTCGCAATCGACATTGGCGCCCAAGTCCAGCATGTAGGTGGGGCCATTCTTTTGATTCGGCAAGATGCTGCAGATGGCCGGGCGGTCGACGCCGGACATGGTTTTCAAGACATAGCGCGACACGGCCATCAGGGCTGCCGTATTACCGGCGGAAACGGAGGCTTGCGCCGCGCCGCTCTTGACCTGTTCGATGGCCACGCGCATGGAGGAATCCTTCTTGCGGCGCAGGGCCACTTCCAGGGGATCGTCCATGGTAACTTGTTCGGAGGCATGCAATACCGACAGGCGCGGATGCGTGTCGGCTTTATGTTTTTTCAGTTCGGCACGGATCACGTCTTCCAATCCAACAAGGATCAGTTCGACTTCAGGCTCATGTTTTACGAAGGAAATTGCTGCAGGGATAGTGACTGAGGGACCATGATCTCCGCCCATGCAGTCGATAGAAATTTTGATTGTCATTTGTGTTGATTCAATACCGCTGCGGGCGTGCGGCAAGATGTGAATCGGACTGGAGCATATGCAGGGCGCAGCATGTCATGCACCGCCTGAGCAAGCTTGATTCAAAATGACGGGTGCGCAAGATGAATTGCAGCCGATAAAAAAGAAGAAGCGGCGCCACGCCGAATAACCACGCAACACCGCTTTCATCTTACCCAACAAAAACGTCGATTACTCGTCGTTTTTGGTCTTCAACACTTTACGGCCACGATAGAAGCCGTTAGGGCTGATATGGTGACGCAGGTGTGTTTCGCCGGTAACTGGCTCGACGCTCAATTGCGGCGCGACCAGGAAGTCGTGCGAACGGTGCATGCCGCGCTTGGAAGGGGTTTTCTTGTTCTGTTGAACTGCCATGATGACTCCTAATACATAAGTTCTAAAATTTTAGCACAATCGATAGGCAAATACATGCGAATCGAGTATCCCAGCGGCAAAGACTACCCGAAAATAGCCCGGACCGACATCGTTTATTACAATTACATTTCACTACACTTGCCATACTCGATTACTACACGCGTTTGACACGTTCTCTAAAAGGGACCTCACAAACCTACTGCGCGTCCCACTATCGCCTCGGCGTTGCTCAGCGTACTTCCGTACGCTTGCGCTACTCAAGACGATATTGGGCCGCTCGCTACGGTTTTTGAGGCCCCCTACAAACTACCACTACTACTTAACTTATTCTCTTAACTTATTCTGGCTTCAAGTCCTTCAGTGCCGCAAACGGCGACTGCTTTTCAGTCTTGAGAGCATCGAGCTGCGCCGTATCGGGGCAGACGTCGTGTTTGGGTACCTGCGGCAGGGCCAGCAAGGCTTCATCTTCGATCAGGGCCGCGGCATCCATGCTGCGGCTGCCGACGATCACGTCGATCGATTCATCGTTGATGATTTCTTCGATCTCGTCGGCCTGCTCGTCATCCTTGCCCAGCATCAGAGTAGTCGTCGAATCAATTGCGTAAGCATACGGAGTCAGGCAGCGCTGGCAAACCAGCTGAACGGTGCCGTTGACCGACAAGGTCAGTTGTGGGTAGCCCAGCTTGCTGGTGCCGCCGACGATCTTCCAGGCGATGTCGCCGGAAGCATCTGCACAATCCTTGGTCAACCGGGTCATTTCAGCGACAGGAGTTACACCCTCGCGGCTCCCGCTGATACGACAAAAATCAAAGGCGTCGATCACAAAAGCATTCATTGGTAGAAAATTTCCCCGGAAAACCTGCGATAATAACAGGGTTTTGAGCACGGAGTCAAAGGCTAAGCATCTTTTTTGACGCAATCTTTGCCATTAACATGACAACTTCATCAACACCGTCATGCCGCATGGAGCCTCAGTTATGGGCTCTGCGCCCTGGAACCACGTGACATTCCACTGACATCGACCAGCGCGGCCATGCCGGCCGCCATCCACTACCGAATGATACCAACTTCCGCCCCATTGCGCTTGATTCTTGCATCGAGTTCGACCTACCGCAAGGAATTGCTGCAACGCTTGCGCCTGCCTTTCGAGGTGGCCGTGCCCGATCTCGACGAAAGCCCCCTGCCCGGTGAAAGCCCCAGCGCCACGGCCCTGCGCCTGGCCCAGGCCAAGGCGCAGGCCGTGCTCGACCGCTACCCTGGCAGCCTCGTCATCGGCTCCGACCAGGTCGCCACCCTGGATGGCGCGCAGATCGGCAAGCCGGGCAACCATGCCTACGCCTTGCAGCAACTGCAAACCATGCGCGGGCGCCAGACCGTGTTCCATACGGCCCTGTGCCTGCTCGACGGACGCCACTCGCCCGCCGTGGCGCAGGTGGAAGACATCCAGACCCGCGTCACCGTGCGCGATTTGCCCGATGCCGAGCTGGACGCCTACCTGCGCATCGAGCAGCCGTACGATTGCGCCGGCAGCGCCAAGAACGAGGGCCTGGGCATCGCCCTGCTCGAATGCATCGCCACCACCGACCCGACCGCCCTCACCGGCTTGCCGCTGATCGCCCTGACTGGCATGCTGCGCAAGGCTGGCGTGACGTTTTTTACCATTTAATTTACCGACAAGAAGAATATGACCGGCACCCTGTACCTGATTCCCAACCACCTCGGCCTGTCCGAAGGCGCAATCGACCCGCTGGCCCACCTCATTCCCGAGCAGGTGCGCCAAATCACCTCGCAACTCGATTATTTCGTTGCGGAAAACGCCAAGACGGCGCGCGCCTTCCTGAAATTGATCGGCAACCAGCATCCGCTGGCCAAGCCGCTGCAGGAAATCACGATTTCCGAACTCAACGTCAATACCCCGGCGCAAGCGCTGGCCGGCTTGCTGGCGCCGCTGCTGGCGGGACGCGATGCGGGTCTCGTCTCGGAAGCGGGCGTGCCCGCCGTGGCCGACCCCGGCGCTGACCTGGTGCGCCTGGCGCATCAGCACGGCATTAAAGTGCGCCCGCTGGTGGGCCCGTCGTCGATCCTGCTGGCCGTGATGGCCAGCGGCTTGAATGGCCAGAGCTTTGCCTTCAACGGCTACCTGCCCACCGATGCGGCCCTGCGCGCCAAGCGCCTGAAGGAACTGGAAGTGCGGTCACGCACGGAAAAGCAGACCCAGCTATTCATCGAAACGCCGTACCGCAACGCCGCCATGCTCGAAGCGCTCGTGGCGCAATGCGCGCCGTCGACCCTGATCTGCGTCGCCACCGACCTGAGCCTGGACACGGAAAGCGTGCAAACGTGGAATGGCGCGCAGTGGAAGAAACAATTGGCGGCCGGCAAGGCACCGGACTTCCACAAGAAACCGACCGTGTTCCTGTTACTGGGACAGTAAACGACAAACGCCACGGACAATTATCCGTGGCGTTTTTGATTGCAGCCCTACCAGGACAAGTACGATTACACTCTTCTTGTTCCGGTGTTTTTCTGGCCGCCCTTGCCCGTTTCCAATACGAACTTGGCGCCATCGTCGCGACCCAATACCTTGACCAGGTACGGCATGACTTCGCGCAACATCGGCTCCAGCGTATACGGCGGGTTCAAGATGAACATGCCGCTGCTATGCAAGCCGAAGCCGTCCGGCGACGGCGTGTTGACCGTCAAGGTCACGTGCAGCCAGTCCGAGCTGGGCAGTTGCTTGAGCTTGTCGGCGAACTGGCGCGATTCCATGCGCTGCAGCACCGGGTACCAGACGGCGTAGATGCCCGACGGGAAGCGCACGAGGGCGTCGGCCAGGGTATCCTTGACCTTGCGGTAATCCATCTTGTCTTCATATGGCGGGTCGATCAGCACCAGCGCGCGGCGCGATGGCGGCGGCAGCAGCGCTTTCAGGCTCTGGAAGCCGTCGGCCTTGGTGATGAGCACGCGCTTGCCGCGCACGGTCGGACGCTCGCCCTGGGCCAGCGCATGCGCCTCGACCTTGCGGAAGTTGTCGGCCAGAATTTTTGCATCGGCAGGATGCAGCTCGAACAGGCGCAACCGGTCTTGTTCGCGGCTGACCTTGTCGGCGCAGTACGGCGAACCCGGGTAGTAGCGCATCTTGCCGCTCGGATTCATTTCCTTGATCAGCTTCATGTACTCGGCCAGCGAGGCCGGCAAGTCCGTGCGGTCCCACAGGGGCGCGATGCCCGTTTCGTATTCCGCGTTTTTCGCGGCATAACCGCCGTCGAGCGCATACACACCCGCGCCGGAGTGGGTATCGATATAACTATAGGCGGTATCTTTTTGATTCAGATATTGCAACAACTGAATCTGCACATAATGCTTCAACACATCGGCGTGATTACCCGCGTGAAAGGCGTGGCGGTAACTCAACATAAGCTGGCTAATTCCATAATAAAAATAAATAAAGGCGGGAGCGCTGACACCGGGCAGGGCATGAAAACAGACTGGAGGGGTCAGGCTGCGGGGCCAGGAAACAGCATGGACCAGCGTAATCAGCGCGCAATTATCAGCATTATCCACCAGAAAGGGCGATTGCATCAAAAAACACCGCTAAACAAGCACATGCATTCTCAGGAGCGAGGGGGCCGGGCGCGGTAGAATACGCGCATCTGGCGCCCCGCGCCCATCCGTCCACTAATAGATACGAGCATGCACAGCCTGACCCTCACGACCGATAACCGCGCCGACGTCGCGGCAGCCCTGGCCGGCCCACGCTGGACCGTGGCTTGCCTGTGCGCACTGTGGTGCGGCACCTGCGGCAGCTACCGCGCCACGTTCGAGGAACTGGCCGCGCGCCATCCGGATACCGTCTTCGTCTGGATCGACATCGAAGACCAGGCCGACGTAGTGGGCGACCTCGACATCGACAACTTCCCCACCCTGCTGATCCAGCGCGAGGACCATGTCGCCTTCTTCGGCACGGTGCTGCCCGACGGCGGCCTGGCGCACCGCATGGTGCAGGCGCAGCAGGCGCTCAGCGCCGAGGAACTGGCGGCACTGGCCGGCAGCACGCAGGAACGGCGCGACTGGCAGCGCGACTGCAATTTGCGCCACATGCTGGCCGCCACCCTCGCCTGAGCCACCTCAAGCGAGGCGCAACGGCAGGCTGCGCAGCCGTTTCCCCGTCAAACTGAACACGGCGTTGGCCACGGCCGGTGCGATCGGTGGCGTACCGGGCTCGCCCACGCCTTCCGGATGCTCGGCGCTGGCGATGATGATGGTTTCCACCTCGGGCGTCTGGCCCATGCGCAGCACGGGATAATCGTGGAAATTGCCCTGCTCCACTTTGCCATCCTTGAAGGTGATCTCGCCGCCCAGCGCCGCCGACAGGCCGAACAGCACGGCCGACTCCATCTGCTGGGCGATGATGTTCGGATTGACGGCGATGCCGCAATCGATGGCGCACACCACGCGCTGCACGCGGATTTCGCCATTTTCCACCGATACCTGCGCCACTTGCGCGACGATGCTGCCGAACGACTGGTGCAAGGCCACGCCGTGCGCATGGCCGGGCGGCGCACTGCCCGCCCTGGCGACTGCCGCATCGAGCACGGCCAGGTGGCGCGGATGTTTCAATAGCATGGCGCGGCGGAAGGCGATGCCATCCTGCCCGGCCGCATGCGCCAGCTCATCGATAAAACTTTCCTTGAAGAAGGCATTGTGCGAATGCCCGACGGAGCGCCAGTAGCCGATGGGAACGGGGCTGTCGGCGATCACGTGGGCGATGCGCTGGTTGGCGATTTCATACGGCATGTCGAATTCGCCTTCGGCCGTGGTCTTGTCCGGCCCCGCCCCAGGCAAGCCGAAGTTGCGCTGCAAAAACTGGTGCGTGATAGAACCACTGACGGATTTGTTGTCCCAGGACGCGATGCGGCCGTGCTCGTCGAGGCGGGCCGCAAAGCGCGCCAGCGCGGCGGGACGGTACATATCGTGCCGGGTATCCTGCTCGCGCGTCCACACCAGCTGCACCGGTGCGCCATCGCACTGCAACGCGATGGCCACGGCTTGCGCCACCATATCCACCTCCAGGCGGCGGCCGAAACCGCCACCGAGCAGCAGCACTTCGATGCCGACGTCTTTCGCATCGACGCCGGCCACTTTCGCCGCCACGTCGACGGCGATGCCGGGCGCCTGCGTCGAGACCCACAGCATCACCTTGCCATTTTTTACCTGTGCGGTGCAGTTGACGGGTTCCATGGCGGCGTGCGCGAGAAACGGCGCGCGATACTCGGCACTGACCTGCCGCAAGCCCTGCGCGACCTTGCCCTCGACCTCGCCGCTGGCGTGGTAGGCATAACCGGCTTCGCTGTCCAACAGGCGGGCAAACTGCGCATACACGTCGGCGCTGGACAAGTTCGCTTGCGGGCCGGCCTTCCACTGCGTCGGCAAGGCGGCGGCCGCCTGTTTCGCGCGCCACCAGGTGTCGGCCACCACGGCGGCGCACGAGACGCTGCGCTGAGCCAGGTGCGGCGTCAGGTCCAGCACTTTCTTGACGCCGGGCATGGCCAGGATGGGTGCCGCGTCGAATGCGGCCAAGGTGTCGCCCAGGCGCGGCGGGAGATGCAGGGCCGCGTACAGCATGCCGGGCGGACGCGCATCGATGCCGAAGCGCGCGCTGCCATTGACTTTGGACGGCGTGTCGCGGCGCGGCGCCGGCTGGCCGATCAGCTTGAAATACTTGGGCGACTTCAGCACGGGCGTGCCCGGATCGATGGCGGCGGCGCGCTGCGCCAGGCTGGCGTAGCTGGCGCGCCGGCCGTCCAGATGGATCACTTCACCATCCTGCGTGCGGCATTGCGCCACCGGCACCTGCCACGCCGCGGCGGCGGCGGCCACCAGCATGGCGCGCGCCGAGGCCCCCGCTTCGCGCATGGGCCCCCAGCCATCCTTCACGCTCGACGAGCCGCCCGTGACGATCACGCCCAGTTCGCGCGCCGCCTTGGCCACCGTCCATTGCGCCAACGCCTTGACGCGGCCCTGGTCGTCCGGGTGGAACGGCAGGCCATCCTTGAGCATGGCCACATTGCCGAAGATTTTATCCATCGGCGCCTGGATCAGTTTGACGCTGGCCAGCGGTACGTCGAGCTCCTCGGCCACCAGCATCGGCAAGGCCGTATGCACGCCCTGCCCCATCTCGCTGCGCGGCATGGCCAGGAGGACACTGCCGTCGGATTGAATAGCCAGCCAGCCGTTCAGCGCCACGGCGCCACCCTGCAGCGGCAGCGGCGCACTGCCGTGCAGGCGCTGGCGCGGCGGCAGCACGCCCCAGCCCAGCACCAGGGCGCCCACGCCGGCCACGCCGAGGCCAAGGCCACCGAGCAGGAAACGGCGACGCGAGGTGTTTTTTTCTGCGGCCATGGGATACCCTTTAATTAGTTAGTGGTGGTTCCAGCGGGTCGCGCCAGCGCTCCAGCATATCCTGCGCCAGCACCGGGCGGCTATAAAAATAACCTTGCGCCAGCTTGCAGCCATGGCGCAGCAGGAAAGCGGCCTGCTCTTCCGTCTCCACGCCCTCGGCGATCACCGACAAGTGCATGCTCTTGCCCAGCTGGATGATGGCAATCGCAATCGCTTCATCATTGACGTCCGTCGAGATATCCTTGATGAAGGAGCGGTCGATCTTCAAGGTTTGCACGGGCAGCTGTTTCAGGTACGCGAGCGAGGAATAGCCGGTGCCGAAGTCGTCGATGGCCAGTCCCACGCCGATGGCGTGCAGATCGTTGATGAAACCGAGCGCGTCGCCCGTGTTCATGATCACCGATTCCGTCACTTCCAGCTGCAGGCGCTGTGGCTCCAGGCCCGTTTCCTTCAAAATATCGGCCACCATGCCAGCGATGCTGCCCCGCTCGAACTGTTTCACGGACAGGTTGACGGCCATCTTCGGCACGCGCAAGCCCTGCGCCTGCCAGCGCATCATCTGGCGGCACGCTTCGTCGAGCACCCATTTGCCCAGCTGGTTGATGAAACCGCTGTCCTCGGCCAGCGGGATGAAGCGCACCGGTGGCACCAGGCCCAGTTCCGGGTGATTCCAGCGCACCAGCGCCTCCACGCCGACCAGGCGGCCCGTGTCGATTTCCACCTGCGGCTGGTAATTCAGGAACATCTCGTTCTTTTCCAGCGAGCGGCGCAGGAAGGTTTCCAGGCGCAGGCGCTCGACGCCCTCGCCCGTCATCGACGGCGCATAGAAACGGTAGCCGTTGCGACCGCGCGCCTTGGCCTGGTACATGGCCACGTCGGCATTGCGGATCAGCATGTTCAAGTCCAGCGCGTCATCCGGATACAGGCTGATGCCCACGCTGCAGGTGACGAACAATTCATGGTCGGCCACCGTGAACGGCTGCTCGAACATGGTCATCAGCTTTTCCGCCACCTGCGTGGCGCCATACTCGCCATCGACGCGCTCGAGCAGCACGATGAATTCGTCGCCGCCCAGGCGCGCCAGGGTGTCGCCTTCGCGCAGGCGGGCCGCCAGTTGGCCGGCCACCTTCTTCAGCAATTCATCGCCGATATGGTGGCCCAGCGTGTCGTTGACATTCTTGAAGCGGTCCAGGTCGATGAACAGGATGGCCAGCTGCTCCTGGTCGCGCGCGGCGCGCAGCAAGGCGTGCTGCAGGCGGTCGTGGAACAGCAGGCGGTTCGGCAGCGCCGTCAGCGGATCGTGGTGCGCCATGTGGTCGAGCTTTTCCTGCGATTCCCTGAGCAGGGTGATATCGCTGAACACGCCCACAAAATGCGTGGTGACGCCCTGCGTGTCGCGCACGGCGCTGATGGTCAGCCACTCCAGGTAGATGTCGCCGTTCTTGCGCTGGTGCCAGATCTCGCCGCGCCAGAAGCCCGAGGCGATCAATGCATCCCACATGGCCTGGTAAAACGCCGCGTCGTGGCGCTGCGAACGCGTCAGCGACGAGTGCCGCCCCAGCGCCTCGGCTTCCTGGTAGCCCGTGATCTGCGTGAAGGCCGGGTTGACGGCGACGATGATGCCGGCGGGATCGACCATCATCACGCCGTCGGCGATATGTTCCAGCACGGTGGCCGACAGGCGCAGCTTTTCCTCGGCTTCCTTGCGCGAGGTGATGTCGGCATACACCCAGATGCTGCCATCGTTGGGGTGCAGCGGATCGAGCGCGCAACCGCTGACCAAGGCCCAGAACTGGCTGCCATCCTGGCGCAGGTAGTGGCGCTCCTCGCTGAAGTCGCCGCCAGCGGCCAGGGCCGGATACTGGCGCTCGCCCGCCGCCTCGAACTCGAAGTGCGTGGGGAAGACGATGGCGGTCGAACAGCCCGTCATTTCGGCGTGAGCGTAGCCGAACAGCTCCTCGCAGCGGCGGTTGACGGAAATGATGCGGCGGTGGCGCACGAACATCACGCCGAACATCACATTGTCGAGGATGGCGCTTTGCTCCGTCAGCAGCGCCTCGATGCGCATCTCGTGGTGCTTGCGCTGGCTGATGTCGGCAATGATGCCGTCGACCCAGACGACGCCCTGTTCACCGGCCTGCGGCTGGCCATTCTCGGCCACCCAGCGCTCGATGCCGAAGGCGTCGATGATGCGGTATTCCAGCGCATACGGGCGCACCTCAAGCACCGCCTGGCGCACGGCGCGGCGGTGTTCGCGGCGGTCTTCCGGGCAGATCAGGTCGGCCCAGGCGTGCGTGCGGCCGCGCATGAACTGGCGCGCCGAATAGCCGGCGATGTCTTCGATGGCATCGCTGACGAAATCGATGGGGCCGTCGGGCCGGTAGCGGAAGACGGCGCCCGGCACCTGCGTGACGATGGTGCGGAAACGCTCTTCGCGCTGCCCCACATCCTCGAACAGCTGGCGAATGGCCGCGCGCATTTGCTCAAGCTGGGCCGTCAGGCGACCCAGCTCGTCATTGCTGTGCGAGGCCAGCGGCGTGTCAAAATCGCCGTGCGACAGGCGGTCGGAAAAGCGCGTCAGGCGGCGCAGGGGTTTCAACAGGCGGCGGTTCAGGAACAGCACGATCAGCGCCATCGACACGGCCAGTTGTGCGCCCAGCACGAAAATATAGGACCTCTGCTTTTCGCGCAGCTCCTGCTGGCTGCGCGCATCGTCCATCTCGACGACGATGTGGCCGATGCGCTCACCGCGCACGAGGATGTCGCGCTCGGCACGGTACAGATTGCCCACGGGCCGCTGCGGCGCCTGCAGGCGAATGAATTCCGTGTCGCCCTGCCCCAGCACCTGCACCAGCAGCACGGCGCGGTCGCGCATCACCGACTCGACCAGCGAATGGGCCGATTCCGCATTCATGTTCCACAGCGATTCCTGCATGCCCAGCGCCAGGATGTCGGCATTGCGCTGCAAGGCTTCGTTCAGGCTGGTGCGCGCCGACTGGCGTTCATGCACGCCGACCAGCAGATAGCTGCCGAAAATGGCGGGCACGACCAGGCCACCAAACACCACCAGCAGCAAGGCGCCATAGATCGACGAGCCGTACAGCACACGCAGGCTGGCACGCAAGCGCTGAGAGGGCGAATTAAACATGCGGCAACAGGGCAACAGGGATCAGGCAGGCGGTCATGGAACTTTACAGGGGAATTCGGGTGATAAGGCGGGAAGAAACTTTTTCAGGAGCAATTATGCATGGAAAAAGCGGGGGAAGTCACCAATAAACACGTGCCAACGGCGACCTGATGCCATATACACAGGGCTGAAAAACCACACGCGGCCCGGCGCGCCGGGCCAGGGCCAGCAGAAAAACGCGCAGCTTGCTATCATCGCGCCACTTTACCTAGAGGAACCACCATGACCTTCTCCATCTACTCCGCTTCCATCCCCGTCTTCAAACAGATCCTGGGCAGCCTGGCCGCCATCCTGGACAAGGCGGAAACGCACGCGCAAGACAAGAAAATCGACCCGAACGCCCTGCTGCAATTCCGTTTGTTCCCGGACATGCTGCCCTTCGTGCGCCAGATCCAGATCGCCACCGACTTCGCCAAGGGCTGCGGCGCACGCCTGGCCGGCGTAGCCGTGCCACCGTATGAAGACAGCGAACAGAGCTTTGCAGAGCTGAAAGCGCGCATCGTGAAAACCATCGCCTTCCTGGAAAGCCTGCCGCAAGCGGACATCGACGGCAGCGAAACGCGCGCCATCACCACCGGCAGCGGCGAAAAGACCAAGCACTTCACGGGCCAGACGTATCTGTTCCACTACGCGCTGCCGCACTTCTTCTTCCACGCGACGACGGCGTACGACATCCTGCGCCACAATGGCATCGAAGTGGGCAAGAAAGATTTTATTGGTAGTTATTAATAGTTGACGCCAATAGTACCGGGGTCAGACCCTCGCGGCCGCCAACGCTGAGCTCTGCGTTAGCGGCCTTGGGGGTCTGACCCCAGCAGTTGCCCTTGGGTTAGCTAAGTATTCCGGCGCGGATACCCTTGAGAAAGAATCCGCACCCACACCACTTCCTTCTCTTCCTCCGTCATCGACACCCAGTGGGCCACTTCCACCACGCTGCGACCGCAGCCGCGGCAGATTTCGTCGAAGGTGGTCGAGCAGACCGCCACGCACGGCGTATCGGGACGCGGCGGCAATTCCTTGTCAGCCATCAGGATACCTTCGGCAAGCCGAGCTTTTCCCAGCCTTCGGTGCCCAGCGCTTCCAGCGTGGCAATATTCTTGTCAAAAATTTCCGACGCTTCCGGGAACGCCTCGACGGCGCGCTCGATGCTGTCTTCGCGCAGCAGGTGCAGGGTCGGATACGGCGAGCGGTTGGTGTAGTTGCTGATGTCGTCCTCGAACGTCTCGGCAAACTGGTAGTGCGGATGGAAACTGGCCACTTGCAGTTCGCCGGCCAGGTGCATGTCTTCCACGGCCGCATCGGCCACATCGAGAAACTCGTTGTAGTCGAGGAAATCGTTGAGGGTGTACGGATGGATCAGCAAGGTCGTGTCGATCTGCTCGGGGTCCGTGTCGGCCAGCGTTTGCAGCTCGTCCATCAGCATTGCCAGCAAATCTTCCGGATTGCTCGACTCGCACACCACATAGCGGATCTGCTTCTTGACGTGCACGGCCTTGGCGAACGGGCACAGGTTCAGGCCGATCACGGCCTTTTCCAGCCAGGCAACGGTATTGGCGATGATGACGGCGTTGTCGTCGTCGTGGCGCGGCGGGGTGTTCATATGCATGACTCTCTATCAATATGGCAGCCGGCAGCCGAATGGCCGGCCAAAGCCAAATTGTACGCACTCTTTGCGCAGTCTCATACTGGACGGCTGCCAGGCTTGCGCCATCGCCCTCGCCATGTATGCTATAACAGCGGCCGAATCACGCATCGGGCAAATTAAATTTGCAATAATGACAGCATCTGCGAATGGAAACCTAGGCGTTTCCCACTTATTACCGCGTATTTCCTGTCATCATGCTGACATAATTCTTGACTCCGGCATGTGGATATACGTACACTCGCAGCTTGATCATGGGTCTGTCCGATGTTTCTCCGACGACAACAATGGAACACTATGCACGAAAACTCCTTTAAATCTACCGTCCTGGCGGCGTTGGCCCTGGCGCTTGCGCCCGCCCTCAGCCAGGCGTACGAAGCCGGTGTTGAGAGCGATAACGCGCCAGTCGCTGCAACCACACCTGCCCTGATCCCGATGACCGCCCAGGTCACGGCGAAACTCCCCACCCTCGACAACCGCCTGCAAAAGACCGACCGTCTGCTGAAAAACCTCAGCGACAATTCCGATCCGCTGCGCGAAGCCGACGTCTGGGGCCGCATCCGCAGCGGTTATGCGATTCCCGACATCAACAACCAGCTGGTGGCGAACCACGTCAACTGGTATGCCACCCGCCCCGACCACCTGGCGCGCACCACGGCGCGCGCCTCGCGTTATATCTTCCACGTGGTGCAGGAACTGGAAAAGCGCGGCATGCCGACGGAACTGGCCTTGCTGCCGTTTATCGAGTCCGCCTTCAACCCGCAGGCTTTCTCCAGCGCCAGTGCGGCCGGCCTGTGGCAATTCGTGCCCGCCACCGGACGCGATTTCAACCTCAAGCAAAACATGTTCAAGGACGACCGCCGCGGCGTGCTGGCCTCGACCGATGCGGCATTGACGTATCTGCAGCGCCTGTATGACATGTTTGGCGACTGGCAACTGGCGCTGGCCGCCTACAACTGGGGCGAAGGCTCGGTGCAGCGCGCCATCAAGAAAAACCAGGCGCTGGGCAAGCCGACCGACTTCGAAAGCCTGGCCGATCTGATGCCGGCTGAAACGCGTAACTACGTGCCGAAACTGCAAGCGGTGAAAAACATCATCGCCAATCCGGCCCAGTTCGGCCTGACCCTGCCTGTGGTCGACAACCAGCCGTATTTCACGGCCATCGACAAGACCAGCGACATCGATATCACCGTCGCGGCCCAGCTGGCCGAACTGTCGACCGACGAATTCAAGGCGCTGAACCCGCAATTCAACCGCCCCGTCATCATCGGCGGCGAAAAGACCAAGATTCTGTTGCCACAGGAAAACGCGGCCAAGTTCACCACCAACCTGGCGCAATGGGGCCATGCCTTGTCGAGCTGGACGACGCACAAGATCACCAATGCGCGCGAACGCATCGAAACGCTGGCGTCGAAATTCGGCACCACGGCCGACGTGCTGCGCCAGGCCAACAATATTCCCCAGCGCACCAGCCTGCGCGCCGGCTCCACCATCCTCGTGCCGAAAACCTCGGCCACGATGAACAAGGACATCACCCAGGAAATCGCCGACAGCGCCACCATGCTGCTGGAAGCGGACCGTCCGGAACGGGCCGCCAAGGCACTGCGCCGCGTCGCCAAGGGCGGCAAGGTGCAAGCCGCGCCAATTTCCCTCGTAAAACCGCGCATCCAGCGAGGTGGCGGCAACAGCCGGGCAAAAGCGCGTCACTGATCGCCTGAGTTGTATTGACGCACCTCACCGGCCGCCACAGCTCTGCTGTCGCGGCCGGTTGTACATCCGCCTTACCCGCCCACCACCCCAGACAGGAGTCGTCATGGCTTTCTTGCAAGGTAAAAAAATCCTCATCACGGGCCTGCTGTCGAACCGCTCCATCGCCTACGGCATCGCCAAGGCTTGCCACCGCGAAGGTGCGACCCTCGCCTTCACGTATGTGGGCGAGCGCTTCAAGGAACGCATCACAGAATTTGCGGCCGAATTCGGCAGCGAACTGGTATTCGACTGCGACGTGTCCAGCGATGAACAGATCAGCGCCGTCTTCAGCGACCTGGCGCAGCATTGGGAACACCTCGATGGCCTGGTACACGCCATCGGCTTTGCGCCGCGCGAGGCGATTGCCGGCGACTTCCTCGACGGCCTGTCGCGCGACAGCTTCCGCATCGCGCACGATATTTCCGCCTACAGTTTTCCTGCCATGGCCAAGGCCGCCCTGCCCCTGCTACATCCGGGCGCCTCGGTCCTGACCCTGACCTACCTGGGCGCCGTGCGCGCCGTGCCCTATTACAACACCATGGGCCTGGCCAAGGCGTCGCTGGAAGCGTCCGTGCGCTACCTGGCCGAATCGCTGGGCCAGCGCGGCATCCGCGCCAACGGCATCTCCGCCGGCCCCATCAAGACCCTGGCCGCCTCCGGCATCAAGGATTTCAGTAAACTGCTGGGCTTTGTGGCGGAACACGCACCGCTGCGCCGCAACGTCACCATCGAGGAGGTGGGCAACACGGCGGCCTTTTTGCTGTCCGACCTGGCCTCGGGCATCACGGGCGAGATTACCTACGTCGATGGCGGCTTTTCGCAAGTGATGGCCGTCAATCCCGAAGTAGAGTGATGCGGTGATGGTCGGTATTTTTAGGTTGTCACTTGACAACCGAAAAATATTGACCTACATTGGAGACATCACATGGCGCGCTCCTCGCATCCCAAGAAAGAAATCGAAGCAGCGCTGCGCCACGCGGAAAGCCAGGGCTGGAGAGTGGAAGTGGGTGGCAGCCATGCTTGGGGGAAAATCTATTGCCCCTACAATGACGACGGCTGCCGCTGTGGCGAGTTTTGCATCGCCTGCATCTGGAGCACGCCGAAAAATCCCGGCAACCACGCACGGGCGATCCGGCGAGTAGTAGATAATTGTACTTTCAATAAACTGATGCACGACTGCATGCAACGCAGGAGATAACCGCCATGGATTACATCTTTACGCTCAAGTATCGCCTGCCCGACCACGAACACGACCTCGACGCGCTGGCCGAGCGCCTGGGCAACGGCGGCTGCGACGACGCCTTGGCGGGCATCGGGCAAGCGGGACGGCTGGCGCTGGAATTCACGCGCGAGGCCAGCAATGCCAACGAAGCGCTGCTGAGCGCCCTGGCCGACGTCAAAGCCATCGTGCCCGAAGCCGTGCTGGTCGAGGCCGCGCCCGACTTCGTGGGCTTGACGGACGTGGCACAGGTACTGGGCCTGTCCCGGCAAAACCTGCACAAGCTGATGAGCAAACACCGCCACAGCTTCCCCGTGCCCGTGCATGAGGGCAGCGCCAGCATCTGGCACCTGGCCGACGTACTGGCATGGCTGCATGCCAAGGGAACATATCAGCTGGAACCCGGCCTGGCCGAACTGGCGCAGGTGACCCGGCAAATCAACCTGGCCAGGGAAACGGCACAGGCACCCCAACTGCCCGCCGACATCGTGGCCATGCTCAATTAAATCAACGAAAACTACGTATTCTTACTTATTTCGCATAGGAAACATGTTCAAAACGTGGTAGGACTGTCGTTTCTTCCCATTTAGGCCGTGCAAAACGGCGGCAAATACGGTATAGTGTCGTTGTGCGCTGCAATATGTTCGCTTGAAGCGATGGCAACACCGCAGTAACATGCAATTACAAACTTAGCAGCTTCGCAAGCCTTAGCGCATCCACAGGATGCCGCTTATAAAGCCCTCCCGCCTTGTGTGTCGCACCTGACACCGTCCCGGCGCAAAGCTTTTGTGCCGAAATTTCTTTCTAGTTGAGTCATTTCGTTTTGGTTGGCGTTGCTATTTTGCGTTCTGCTTTTTGCAAGAACGCTGATTTTTACGAAAGAAAAGAATGACATTTGAATCCTTAGGCCTGCATCCGTCCATCATCGCCGCTCTGACCGAATCGGGCTACACCGCGCCAACCGCGGTACAGTCGCAAGCGATTCCAGCCGCGATCGAAGGCCGTGACCTGCTGGTCTCGTCGCAGACCGGTTCGGGCAAGACCGCAGCGTTCATGCTGCCGTCGCTGCACAAACTGGCCAGCGCCGAACAAAGCGCCGCCAGCAAGACGCCGAACCAGGAAATGCAAGCATCGCGCGCCCGCGGCGAGCGTCCACGCTTCAAGGCTGCCCAGCCAAAAATGCTGGTGCTGACGCCAACGCGCGAACTGGCCCTGCAAGTGACCACCAACACCGACAAGTACAGTACCGGCATCCGCCGCATCAAGGCTGTGTCGATCCTGGGTGGCATGCCTTACCCTAAACAGATGCAATTGCTGGCCAAGAATCCTGAGATTCTGGTCGCCACCCCTGGTCGTCTGATCGACCACATGGATTCGGGCAAGATCGACTTCTCGCAACTGGAAATCCTGGTGCTGGACGAAGCCGACCGCATGCTGGACATGGGTTTCATCGACGACATCGAAAAAATCGTGGACGCGACGCCAGAAGGCCGTCAAACCATGCTGTTCTCGGCAACGCTGGACGGCGTGGTTGGCAACATGGCCCGCCGCATCACGAAAAACCCACTGGTCATCCAGATCGCCGGTTCGTCGAACAAGCATGAAAACATCACCCAGCGCGTGCACTTCGTCGACGATCTGTCGCACAAGAATCGCCTGCTGGACCACCTGCTGCGTGACGAAACCCTGGACCAGGCTGTTGTGTTTACCGCCACCAAGCGTGACGCCGACACCATCGCCGACCGTCTGAACATCGCCGGTTTCTCCGCTGCCGCCTTGCACGGCGACATGCATCAGGGCGCGCGTAACCGCACCCTGGACGGCATGCGCCGCGGCCAGGTCAAAGTACTGGTCGCCACCGACGTTGCCGCCCGCGGTATCGACGTACCGACGATCACCCACGTGTTCAACTACGATCTGCCGAAGTTCCCGGAAGACTACGTCCACCGCATCGGCCGTACCGGCCGCGCTGGCCGCAATGGCCTGGCCATCTCGCTGGTGAACCACGCTGAAGGCATGAACGTCAAGCGCATCGAACGCTTCACCAAGCAATTGATCCCGGTCAATGTCATCGAAGGTTTCGAGCCTAAGAAAACGGCGTCGGCACCACGTTCGAGCGCCCGTCCAGGCGGCTGGAAACCAGGCGACAACCGTGGCGGCGCGAAGCCAGCGCAACGCACGTTCAGCAAGCCAGGCGCACCACGCAAAGACGGCGCACCTAGCACCGGCGGCGGCTACAAGGGTTCCAACCCGCGCAGCACCGACGGCGCACGCCGCAGCTACGGCGACCGTTAATCACGGCGCCATGCCGCCAGCAGGCGGCAGGCAATAAAAAAACGGCCACCAGATCGCTCTGGTGGCCGTTTTTTCATGTCCGCTGCATTTATTTCTTCGACACCTTCTGGCGCGACAGCTTGCGCAGCTTGGCTTGCTCGAAGCGCACCTGCTGCTCCGGCGTTTCCAGCACCAGCGGCGGCACGGCCACGGGCTTGCGGTTGGCATCCACGGCCACCATCGTGAAATAGCAGCTGTTGGCGTGGCGCACCAGGCGCTGCTGGATGTTTTCCGTCACCACGCGGATGCCCACTTCCATCGAGGTCGTGCCCGTGTAATTGATCGAGGCGAGGAACGTCACCAGCTCACCCACGTGGATAGGCTGCAGGAACATCACCTGATCCACCGACAAGGTCACCACATAGCTGCCCGAATAGCGGCTGGCGCAGGCGTAGGCGACGCTGTCGAGGTATTTCAGGATGGTGCCGCCGTGCACGTTGCCGGAAAAGTTGGCCATATCGGGCGTCATCAGGACCGTCATCGTCAGTTCGTGGGCCGACCAGTTCATCGCGCTATCCAAAGTGTTCTCCAAGGGGGAAATAAGAAAAAGAGTGGGGATATGAAAACCGGCCCCAGGGGCCGGTGGCAAAGCGCAGAGTCTATCCTGGTAGGGAGCGTCTTCTGCCGGGATAGGCTCTACAGGCCCAGGGTGTCGATGTCGGCCAGCGAGTCGCGGCCCTTGTCGGAAATGTCGTGCCCCTCGCCTTCGGCGCGCGCCACGATGTGGGCTTTCTTGCCCAGGAAATAGGCCACGTCCGACTCCAGCCTGGTCAGCGGATCGGCGGCGACGGCGCGCAGCCCCATGATGCAGCGGCGCAGGAACAGCAGCTGCTGGGCTTTCTCGGTGATGGACAAACGGCCATCGCGTGCATAGCTGAGCAGCTTCAGGCCGGACAGGCGCTTGGCATTGCGGGCAACGCAAGCACTGGGGCGCTCGGTCTTGATGCCGCGTGCAACTTGCTCCAGCGCGTCATATTCATCGGTTGTTAATTTCTCGTTCTTCATTACTTTTCCATAAAAGGCCAGGTGTTCGGCCCCCATGGTACGCGCCCCGCTGCGCATCGGCAACAGGCAACGTGATTCAGTCGCCGCCCACCCCACGGATGGCGTACTGAAAATGTGCGTGAAGCGCGCTTATTTGTAGCTGCGCAGCAGCAGCCACGCCAGGCCGCAGCCAGCGACGGCGCCCGCCAGCGCCAGCGCTGCGAGGTTTTTGCCAGTGATCACTGGGCGCCGGCCCAGGTAGATTTTGTTATGCAAGGAATTGCCCATGATGGTCTCCTGTACAAGAATTTTTATGATGTCTCATTATAAGAACAGAATCGTGACGGCCACATGACACACAGCAGTTAGCGCTTGATTTGTATCCACTCGGCAATGTTTATTGGCATTTTTGTTGTTTAATTGGCGTGGCGACTCCGCCGCCCGCACAATTCATTTCCGACCAGAAATAAACAGCGCGCGGCAGTGGCATCGCCGCTCAGGTGCACTCAGGTGCGCGACGACTTGGTCAACCCATCCTGACGGGCGGCGGCGGTGGGGTCGGTTCCTCGACGGGCACGGGGTCCGTGTGCGGCGGCTTTTCCGGCGGCGGCGTCAGCGGATCGCCTTCGGGCGGCGGCGGGATATCCGGTTCAGGCGTGCTGTGCGCACGCAGCGGGGCATGACGGGATGGTAGTTGCATGGTGACCTCCTTTGGCCCACTCTAGCCGATGACAGGAAAGACTGGCGCCCGCGAGCCGCGCCATCGGCCGGGTAAAACGTCGATTTTTTTTACACAAGCACGAAAAACGCCATCCCTGTTTTTATAAGCTGTTGAATTTAAATACAAATATTACATGGTACGAATTCTGCTTCAAGGGCGTATGAGGTTATCTGAGGCAGCCGCCACAGTGACCTGGTCCGATCAACCCTCACGCTGAAGGAAATGCCATGAAAACGCTGTCCTCGTTTCTGCGTCTCGCTCTCTCCGCGGCCACCATCGGCGCCGCGCTGATCAGTGCTCCCGCATTCGCTGGTCCTTTGTTTACCGTCAATGAAGGTTCCGTCCCCGGTGCCGCAGCCAATCTGGTGGTGGCCGACCGCATCAGCTTTGAATATCACGCGCGCGTCGAACAAACCATCGTTGGCGGTTTGGGTGGTGGCAACGATCCTTTCACTCAAACAGGCTTTCTGAGCAAGGCCGCTTTCGGCAGTCCCACTGGCGGCAGCGTTCCATCGCAACTGAACGCCCTGAATGGCTATGGCATCTATGGCCTGTTTTCCATCACCGGCCAGTCCGATACGCTGGCTGGCGGGATCTTCGCTACCTTTCAAACCCTGACCATGACCTTGTACATCGACCCCAACCAGGACACGGCACTGTCGGTCAGTAACGTCGCAGGCTCGCCGGTGAATGTGGGTGGCGTCTCCGGGGATGACTATGCGATCGTGACCTACACGCTCGACGTGGGCGAAGCACACATTTTCGCCGGCCTGGCCCAGGGCGACTTCAAGGCCTTGCTGAACGCCACATTGACGCCGCAAGGACAGTTGTTCTTCGTCAACCCCAACCCGTTTTTCCCGCTGGAGTCCCTCAGCGGGAATACCAACAGCTTCATCGGCGGCAGCCTGACCGACAGTTTCGTCGCGATGGCCGACGGTGGCGGCCTGGAATTATTCCAGGCCGCTGTACCTGAACCAGGCACCATCGCCCTGCTCGGTATCGGCCTGTTTGGCCTGGGCATGACTGCGCGCCGCCAGCAACGCGGGCAACGCCAGGCTTGACATGCGATCATCCAGTCCAAGAGCCGCTGATGTCCTCAGCGGCTCTTTCGCTGCGGCAAGCGGCAAGCCCATGCCGCTCACGCAAGCGTCCTCCCGTTGACCGGCGCCACCAGCAAGTCTTGCAACGGCCGGCGCAAGGAGCGCGCCTGGGCCGCCGGGCCGGCGCCGATGCGGCCAAGGAACACGGCCCGATCAAACGCCACCGCACCCAGCACGGCCTGGCATTGCAGCGCCAGTTCCTGCGCCAGTTCCAGCATGCCGTCGGTGTGCGAAAAGGCCCGCCGTTCGCGCACATAACGGGCGAAGATCAGCGGCGTCAGTTCCGGCTGTAACTGCAGGCCCAGCTGCGTGGCCGTCAGCCAGAAGCGCTGCATGGCCCTGCCCGCCGCCACGTAATCGTCGATGTGACGCGGCGGCGCCTCGGCCAGCAGCACGAAATGCGCGGCGCAATACAGGCCCGGCAGCAAGTCCATCTGCAGACGCGGGGCAATGGTGCCTCCCAGCCAGGTATTGAAAAAATCCACGCGGCGCCAGCTGTGCATGACCCAGCGCATCAGCCGCGCCGTCATCGGGTCGACACCGAGCGCCTGTTCCGGGATGCGGTCGGCGCTGAAACGCGCGCCCCATTCGATGACGTCGCGGTGCACCTTGTGCGCTTCGGGCATGGTCAGGCGCAGCTTCGCATTGTCGAACATCAGGCGCGCGCAGGCCAGGCGCATGCGCCAGCCTTCGAACCACTGCACGCTGTAGCCGGGCGGCAAGCTGGCCGCCAGCGCCGCCTTTTCGCTGGCGCGCAGGTGGCGCGTGCTGAGCCGTCGCCGCTGCACGCTGCGCTGCGGCAGGAAGGCCGCCAGCGGGTCGGGCAGCATGCCGGGGCTGTCGACAAAGTGCACGTCAAACGTGGGCAAGGTGTCGGGCAAGCCGCCGCGCCGGCGCGCTTCCATGCACAAACCATGGCTGCTGGCGGCCAGCGCCATGCTTTCGAGCAAGGCGCCCAGCGACAGCTGGCTGGGATGGCCGTCGAGGTCATACACGCAGTGGCTGCGCGTATCGAAGCCATGCACGACGACATGGCGCGGGTTCACGACTTCAAAGCGCCACGGCTGCGTATTGTCGCCGCTGGGCGCCCAGCGCGCCTGGTCGAGGATGTTTTCCAGCACAGGATCGATTTGCGGTGCTTGCGCCATTTACGCCCCCTGCGCCGCGCGCCGGCGCTTGATGATGGCCATCGTCAGGCGTTGCAGCGGATGACGGTTGCCGCCGGGACGCCAGGTACGCACGAGCTTGTTGCGGTAGGCGTCGAAATGCATGCCGTGCGGCGCGGCCATCACCTTGCCGCGCTTCAATAGTATTTTCAGCGCCTCGGTGGCGGCCGCGCCCGCGCACAGCTGGCAACCCATGATGGTCGACGGTCCGCGCCGCTCCTTCAGGTTGATGGCCGACGGGTCGACCAGGTAGGGGCCGTGCAAGCCGGCCGGCGCCAGCCCGACGAGAAAGCGCAGGGCTTTTTCTTCTTCGGGCAAGTCGCCCCAGCCGAAATACTCTTCGAACGTCATGCCGCCGGGCATGAAGCTGAGCACGGCCGTGCCCATGCCCAGCGGGGCGGCCGTGATGGCGGGGATGCCCAGGCGCGCGCAGGTGGCGAAGGTGGCCTGGCGCGCGGGAAAGGCAAAGAAATCCAGGCCGTCCACATACAGGTCGACACCGGCAAAAAACTCCGCCAGGTTGCTGTCGTGTATGCCGTCAGGAAATTGTTTAATCTCCAGTTCGGGATTGATATCCTTCGCCATCTGCGCCAGCACGGCCACCTTGGGCTGGCCCAGGGTGGAGACCATGGCGCCGGCCTGGCGGTTGAAGTTGGCGATATCGAAGGTATCGAAATCGGCGATGTGAAAAGCGCCAATGCCCAGCCGCGCCAGGGTCAGCAAATGCACGCCGCCCACGCCGCCCATGCCGGCAATGGCCACGCGCTTGCCGCGCAAGCTGTCCTGCTCCGCCTGCGTGACCCAGCCCAGGTTGCGGGCAAATGCCGCGTGATACGAAAAACCGTCTGTCATGCTCACCTCTTCTGTGCGTCCCTTGCGGACGAAAAAGTTTGGACAGGTGAGCCGGGGATAAGTTCCCCGCATGACAGAAAAAGTGCTTAACGCGCCAGGCGTCGCGCCGCAGGCACGCTGCGCTGTAGCGCCGCCGCTGCCGGCGCCACGGCATCGACCTTGAACACGCTGACGATCTGCGCCAGCCCGGCCGCCTGCTCGTTCATGGCCTGCGCCGCCGCCGAAGCCTGCTCGACCAGGGCCGAGTTTTGCTGCGTCATGTTATCCATCTCGACGATGGCCTGGTTGATCTGCTCGATGCCGGCGCTCTGCTCCGCGCTGGCCGAGGAAATCTCGGCCACGATATCGGTCACATGCTGCACGCTGGAAACGACTTTCTCCATCGTCTCGCCCGCCAGCGCCACCAGTTTTTCACCGGCACCCACTTGCTCGGCGGAACTATCGATCAATTGCTTGATCTCCTTGGCGGCGGCGGCCGAACGCTGCGCCAGATTGCGCACCTCGCTGGCGACGACGGCAAAGCCACGCCCCTGCTCGCCCGCGCGCGCCGCTTCCACGGCCGCATTCAAGGCCAAAATATTCGTCTGGAAGGCGATGCCGTCGATGACGGCGATGATGTCACCGATCTTTTTCGACGAGGCATTGATGGCGCCCATGGTATCGACCACCTGGCTCACCACGCCGCCCGCCTGCGTCGCCACTTGCGAGGCAGAAATAGCCAGCTGGTTGGCCTGGCGCGCATTGTCCGCATTCTGGCGCACGGTCGAGGTCATTTCTTCCATGGTCGAGGCTGTTTCTTCCAGCGATCCCGCCTGCTGCTCCGTGCGCGCGGACAGGTCGTGGTTGCCGGAAGCGATCTCGCCGGACGCCGTGGAAATGGCATCGGCATCGTTGCGCACCTGGCTCACCAGATGCGCCAGGTTATCGCGCATGGCCTTGATCGCCATCAGCAAGCTCGACGTGTCGCCGGGGCGCGTATCGATCTGCGTGGTCAGATCGCCCTGGGCAATTTGCGCCACGATGGCCGCTGCATAGTCGGGTTCACCACCGAGCTGGGCCAGGATACGGCGCAGCATCAGCGCCGCCAGGGCGCCCACCACCAGCATCAGCGCGCCGCCGATGGCCAGCAGCACGCCGGCCTGGGCCCAGAACTTGTGGTTGATGTCATCGATGTAGGTGCCCGTGCCGATCAGCCAGTCCCACGGCGCAAATTTCACCACGGCATACATCTTCGCCACCGGGTCCTTCACGCCGGGACGCGTGCCGTCCGCCTGCACCAGGCCGATACGGCTGGTGGCCAGCGCGGCGCGGTAGCGGTCGCCCGACTGCTTCATGTTCTTTTGCGGCACACCGATGCGCGACGCATTCGGGTGCACGTACAGCAAATCGGTGCTGAAGTCGCGCACAAAATAATACATCTCGTCCTTGACGAAGCTGCCGATGGCCAGCTTGGCCTGCTGCTGGGCTTGCTCACGCGTGAGCTTGCCCGACTGTTCCAGCGCATACGCCTTTTCCACGGACGCGTTGGCCAATTCTACCAACACCGTCAATTGCTCCACCCTTTCGGCCATCATGGTCTGGCGCAGGGAATACAGAGAGAATGACGCGATAAGGACGATGCCCAGCAAGGTGCTGAAACACAGGAGGAGAATGCGTGAACGGAGTGTCATGGGAGCCTGGGATGGAAAATAAAGCGTGGAATTATAAACAATTTCCCTGCGGGAATCTTTTCAGAAAAGCAAAGCGGGCGGCGCTACCAGGCTGATGCCCGGCAGGCACCGCCCGCTTTGTTACTGCTCGCTTGTTACTGGCGCATCACGCCAGCGCTTCCTTGGCCGCCTCTTCCGGCGTCAAGCCGTCGTAGAACTGGTCGGTAAACCACTCGACCTGCTCTTCGATGTGGTCTTGCGCCTGTGCCACGGTGGCGCCGCCGGCCACCAGAAAGCCTTCAACCTCGATACACCAGTTGATCAATTCCAGGGTTTCCGGATCGAGTTCTTCTTTCTTAGCCATCGTATTTCCTTGCTTGTCAAATTGCGATCACATCAATCAGCAGCAGTTTAACAGCTTCGCCACGTTGCCGCCGCTGCAGTTCAACAATGAAGATTACTTGACTGCAACGTTCTTGCGTTCCGGATACAGCACCACCTGCACGTAATTGTGCATGTCCAGATAGCGCTGCGCCGCCTGTTTGACGGCTTGCGGCGTGATGGCACGCACGCGCTGCTCGTAGCGCAGGATCTGCGCGGGATCGCGGCCCTGCGTCACCGAACCCATCAGTTGGTTCATCCAGTAATTATTTTCCCGCAAGGATTTCTGCTGGCGCGTGATCCAGTTCAGCTTGACCTTTTCCAGGTCGGCCACAGACGGCCCCTCGGCCTTCATCCTGTTGATTTCGGCAAACGCGGCGGCGATCACCTTGTCCACGTTTTCCGGCCCCGTCGGCAAGTTCAGCGCCACCGAATAATGGCCGTACGGATGCTGGCCCATGGACGTTTCGAAGCCGCCGCCATAGATCATGCTCATCTTTTCGCGCAGCACTTCGATGACTCTCAGGTTCAACACCTCGCCCAGCGCCTGCAGGGTCAGCTTTTGCTCGTCCGAATACGCCACGTCGCCATTGAAGGTGATGGAAATCGTGCTCTTCGGCTCGCTACCCATGTAGATATCTTTCTTGACGATCCCTGTCACCGGGCGCATGCCCACGTCACGGTAGGCGTGCGGCACCTCGGCCACGGGCAAGGTGCCCAGGTAGCTGGCGATCAGGGGCTTGATCTTCTCGAGCTCGAAGCTGCCCGTGAAGATGAAGGTCATGTTGCGCGCGCTGGAAAAGCGCTGGCGGAAAATGTCCAGCGAACGGTCCAGGCCCACCTTGTCGAAGTCGGCCGCGCGCGGCACGCCATCGACGCGCGGGTTGTCGCCAAACGTGGCGTGCTGGACGGCATCGTAAAACACGGCTTCCGGCTGCGCCATGCTGTTTTTCGCCAGATCCTGCTGCTTGCCGATGAAGGATTGGTACAGGCCCGCATCCTTGCGTACGTCATGGAAATACAGAGTCACGAGTTGCAGCATGGATTCCACGTCGGCGCTGCTGGCCGAGCCGCCAAAGCCTTCGCTCAGTTCGCCCAGCGAAGCGCCCACATTGACCGTCTTGCCGGCCAACACCTTTTGCAAGTCCAGCGGCGCCAGGTCCTTCAAGCCCATGCTGCCGACCACGGCGCTGGCATAGCGGGCGCTGTAGATGTCGGCGTCGCCAAACAGCGACTGGCCGCCGAAGCGGGTCGAACCCATCAGCACCTGGTCATTCTTGAAATCGGTCGGTTTGAGCAACACGCGCACGCCATTGCCCAGGGTTAGCTCCGTCACGCCGATGGCGCTATTCAACTTCTCCGAAACGATGCTGCCGCCGGCCGGCGGGCCGTCCATCAGCTTGCTGGCCAGCACTTTTTCCGTGCGCGGCTCGACCTTCTGCCGCTCGGCTTGCGCCACGGCGTCGAGCAATTGCTGCTGCGTCGGGACGCTGGCGCCCGCTTTCGGCTCGGCGCCCATGAAGACGACGAGTTTCTTTTGCTGGTCGGGGATGACCCTGGCCACCGTTTCATTGATTTCCTGCAAGGTCACCTGCGGCAAGAGTTCCTGCGCGTACAGCAATTCATTGGCGATGCCGGGGATGGCTTCCTGCTCCAGGAAGTTGCGCGAATACTCGGCCACGAAACCGGACGAATCGGACTTGTCGCGCTCGCTGTACGCGCGCTCGTAATTGCGCAGCATGTTCTTGCGCGCGCGGTCCAGCTCATCCTGGCTGAAACCGAAGCGGCGCGCCCGCTCATCTTCCTGCACCAGCGCGTCGACGGCCGGCTGCACGCCGCCCTTGCCCAGCAAGGCATACGCGCTGAACGACTCGTAGCCACGCACCAGCTTGCCCATGCTGCTGCCGCCCTGGATGAAGGGCGGGTTCGCCTGCTGCGTCAATTCCTGCATGCGCGCGCTGAGCATCTGTCCATACAGGTTTTCGATCATCTGGCGGCGGTAGTCGGCAATGGTGACGGCCTCCTGCGCGGCGCGGATCGGATAGCGGATGAAGACGGTGTCGTCCGGCGCTTCCTTGTCCGTGATCACCAGCGCTTCCGTCTGCGAGCGCTGCGGCACTTCCGCATACAGGCGCGGCCGCGGTTTCGCGGGGTTTTTCAGTTTGCCGAAATGCTGCTGAATCAGTTTTTCAGCCTGGCTCGGCTCCACGTCACCGACCACCATCACGGCCATCAGGTCAGGCCGGTACCAATCCTTGTAGAAACGCTTGATGGCTTCCGGCTTGAACGTTTTCAAGACGGATTCCTTGCCGATTGGCATGCGCTGCGCATAGCGCGAACCGTTCAGCAGCTTCGGATACAGCACCTTGTTCATGCGGTCGCTGGCGCCCTTGCCCAGGCGCGCCTCTTCCAGCACGATGCCGCGCTCGCTGTTGATGTCGGCCGGATTGAATTTCAAGCCATGCGCCCAGTCTTCCAGCACGAGAAAACCCTTTTCCAGGTTGTCCTTCTTGTTCGTCGGAATCGGCAGCACGTACACGGTTTCATCAAAGCTCGTGTAGGCGTTCAGGTCGGCGCCGAACTTCACGCCGATCGATTGCAAATAGGAAATGAGCTCATTGCGCTTGAAATGCGTGGAACCATTGAAGGCCATGTGTTCCGTGAAATGCGCCAGGCCTTGCTGGTCGTCATCTTCCAGGATGGAGCCGGCTTTTACCACCAGGCGCAATTCCACTTTCTGCGCGGGACGGGCATTTTTCTTGATGTAATAGGTCAAGCCGTTTGGCAATTTTCCTACAGTCACTTCCGGTGCCAGCGGCAGGGGATCGGTCAAACGGATTTCCGCCTGGGCCATGCAGGCGCACGCCAGCAAGACGGCGCCCGAGATCAGGCGTAATTTACTCAGCTTCATGTATTCTCAACGGTAAGATTCAGTAAGCGTACCTTACACTGAAATCGTCTTTCCGCCATTAAAAACAGCTTAGAAAAACCTGCTTTTCCCAGGCAACTTTACCGAATGACAAACTCAGCAGTGCCCTGCCAGCTTTTTTCAATTGTGCTAAAGTATTGCCGCCGGTCATGTGGACCGGCACAACAATACGTCTTCGGGGCGGGGTGCGATTCCCCACCGGCGGTAAGACCGGCAACGGTCAAGCCCGCGAGCGCTTGTCAGGTTTCGCCTGATGAGGTCAGCAGATCCGGTGTGATTCCGGGGCCGACGGTATAGTCCGGATGAAAGAAGATGTGCAGTAAACGCGATGTCCCATCGACCTGTCGATGCGGCCGGCTGCGTCTATTCGCTTGCCCTGCAGCGTTTTTCGCCTATGCGAGGAGCGTTTCACCATGTTAGTCAACAGCTATACCCTGCTTTCCAACGACCTCGAAGGTCGCATCCAATCCGCCCTGGCCGCCATGCGCGCCGGCATCCCCGTCATTCTGCTCGACGATTTCGACCGTGAAAACGAAGCCGACCTGATCCTGTCTGCCGAGAAACTCACGAATGAAACCATGGCTTTGCTGATCCGCGAATGCAGCGGCATCGTCTGCCTGTGCCTGCCCACCGACGTCGTCAGCGCGCTGGAATTGCCGCCCATGTCCTCCGACAATGGCAGCCGCTACGGCACGCCGTTTACGGTTTCCATCGAGGCGCGCGACGGCGTCACGACGGGTGTGTCGGCCGCCGACCGGGTCACCACCATCCGCGCCGCCATCGCGCCGAACGCCAAGCCGGCCGACCTGGTGCGCCCCGGCCACGTGTTCCCCCTGCGCGCCGCGCCCGGTGGCGTACTCGAGCGCCGTGGCCACACGGAAGGCTCGGTCGACCTGTCGCGCATGGCGGGCCTGAACCCGGCCGCCGTGCTGTGCGAACTGATGAACCCGGACGGCAGCATGATGCGCGGCGACGATATCGAACGCTTCGCCGAATTGCACGGCATGCCGATCCTGACCATCGAAGAACTGGTGGAATGGCGCAGCACGCGCGAACAGTAAGCGCTCTTCAGGCGGCCACGGCCTTCGGCAGATGCACGTGCCGATACACGAGGCCCGCCGCCAGGCCATACGCGACGGCAATCGTCGCGTAGGCCAGCGGCAAACGCAGCGACCAGTCGGGCAGCATGTGCAGGATGCTGCCGATCAGGGCCACGCCCACCAGCGCGCCGATTTGCCGGTTCGCATTCAGGGCCGCCGCCGCGCTGTTCGCATGCTGCTTGCCGGCCACCCGCATCACGGTGGCCGTCATGGCGGGTATGGCGATGCCGATAGCCACGTTCATCACGGCCGTGCCCAGCGCCAGCCAGCCATACGGCGTGCCCGGGCGCAAGCCCATCAGCAGCAAGGCCATCACGGCCCCCACCAGCAAGCCCGCCAGCATGGGCAAGCGCGTGCCATGACGCGCCGCGATACCGCCTGCCATGAAGTTCCCCACCGTATAGGCCGCCATCATCGGCAGCAAGCGCAAGCCCGACTGCAAGGCATCGGCGCCGCCCGACTGCTGCAGGAACAGGCTCAATAAAAACAGCTGGCCGAAGACGCAGAAATTGATCAAAAAACCCACGCCATTGGCCGCGCCAAAGCTGCTGCTGTGAAACAGTTCACGCGGCAACAGCGGATGGCTGCCGCTGCGCTCGCGCCGCAGCAACTGCCAGGCCGACAGCAAGGTCAAGGCCGCCGCCGCCAGCACGCCGGGCGACAGCCAGCCCAGCACGGGCCCTTCGATCAGCACGAAACTGAGGCCCGCCAGCGCCGCCACGCCGAACGCATGGCTGAACAGCGATAAATCGCGCGGCTGGCGCGCCGGTGCGGCCAGCAGCAGCTGCGCCATGACGATGGCCAGTACGCCCAGCGGCACATTCACCCAGAAGACGCTGCGCCAGCCGAACTGGTGCACGAGGATGCCGCCGATCAGGGGGCCGGACGCGCCAGCCACGCCCACCAGCGCCGACCAGGCGCCCAGCATGCGCGTGCGTACACGCTCGTCGTCAAAGCTGTGCGTCAGCAAACTCAGGGAACTGGGCATGAACAGCGCCGCGCCCGCGCCCTGCAGCAAACGCGCCGCCGTCAAAAAATGCCCGTCGGGCGCGGCGCCGCACAACACCGAGCCGAGGATAAAGATGCCGAGGCCGCCCTGGTACACGGCTTTCGGCCCGTAGCGGTCGGCCA
This sequence comes from Janthinobacterium sp. 78, assembly GCF_003096775.1. Taxonomy (NCBI): domain Bacteria; kingdom Pseudomonadati; phylum Pseudomonadota; class Betaproteobacteria; order Burkholderiales; family Oxalobacteraceae; genus Janthinobacterium; species Janthinobacterium sp. 78. The sequence goes on from NZ_QENT01000001.1 coordinate 4,490,271, forward strand.
GCGCGCCGCCGGCCAGCAGCAGCGCGGCAAACGTCAAGGTGTAGCCGTCGACCACCCACACCAGGCCCGTCAGCGGTATACGCAAGTCCATGGCGATATCGGACAGCGCCACGTTGACGGCCGTGACGTCGAGCATGGCCATGACGAAGCCGAAGGCCAGGGTCAGCAGGATCAAGCCGCTGGCGCGGTGCGGTGTGGAGGCAATCATGATATTTCCTTGCAGGGACAGCGGGCAGCCATTATGCGAGCGTTGAATAATGCAGTAAACAGGCATAAAATCAGCACCATGATGCAAAAATGCATCAGCAAACAAGGACAAGGGCTGGGCTCATGGATTGGGATAACGCGCGCATCTTTCTGGCCATCGGCCGCGCCGGCACCCTGCGCGGCGCGGCGGCCCTGCTGGGCATCGACCAGGCCACGTGCGGGCGCCGGCTGGCCGCACTGGAAAGCTCGCTGGGCGCCACGCTGTTCCTGCGCACGCCGTCAGGCTACGTGCCCACGCCGGCCGGCGAACTGGCGCTGACGGCGGCCGAAGCGATGGAGCGGGCGGCCGACAAATTGCAAAGAGAGATGCAGGGCGTCGACAACCGTTTAAGCGGCCTGGTGCGCGTGGCCACCACCGACACCATGGCCAGCCATTTCGTCATCCGCGCCATGCAGCAGCTGCACGCGGCCCACCCGGACATCCGCATCGTGCTCAACGTGGCGCCTGCGCTGGCCAGCCTGACGCGGCGCGAGGCGGACCTGGCCGTGCGCGGCGTGCGCCCCACCGACCCGGACCTGATCTCGCGCCATCTGGTCAAGCGCAGCCTGGGTCTGTATGCGTCGAAAAGCTACCTGGCCGAACGGGGCGAGCCCGTGCGCGGCACGGCGCTGGCCGGGCACGACATCGTCATCTACCACCAGTCCGTGACGCCACGCCATGGCGAGAAAATCGCCGGCGAGCCCGTCGCCAACGCCAGGGTCGCCATGGAAGTCAATTCGGCGGCGATGCTGCAGGAAGCCACGCGCGCGGGCCTGGGCGTGGCCGAACTGGCCACCCACCTGGGCGATATCGACCCGCAACTGGTGCGCATCTGGCCCGAGCGGGCGGAAAGCTACGACGTATGGCTGGTCATGCATGCGGACCTGAACCGTTCGGCGCGCGTGCGCGCGGCGGCCGATGCGATTATCGCCAGCGTGGCCGGGCAATAGGGTAGCCCGCGCCCGGCCGCACGGCAGGACAATCGCTTGTATCGAACGCATCCAATGTTAAGATGCCATGATGACCCTATCCGTCTCCCTCATCATCAGCCTGCGCCGCCTGCACCGGGCCACCATGGCCTGGCTGGTCAGCTGGTGGCGCATGCTGCATTTCGCCACCCTCGTGTTTTCGCTGGCCCTGTCGCCATCGAGCTATAACCGCGACAACCGCCCCATCCTCGCGCACCGCCTGGTAACGAATACGGCGCCCAATCTCGTGTGGTTCAGCGTGGCTTGCGCGCTGGTCAGCCTGGTGCTGATACGCATCGTCGTCGTCAGTGCGCAAAGTTACGGCCTGTCGCGCTATGCGCTGGAAATGGTGGTGCGCGTGCTGGTGCTGGAACTGATCCCGTTGACGGCCGCCCTATTCGTGGCCCTGCGCCTGACCCTGCCCGACGGCATTGCGTTTGCGCAAATGCGCTCTTCCGGCATGCTCGACACCATGCAGCACCAGGGCGTCGACCTGCTACGCCGCGAGTACTTTCCGCGCGTCATGTCGGGCATCTTCGCCGTGTGGATGCTGGCCATCGTCAGCTGCGTCACCTCGCTGATCCTCGCGTATGTCACCATCTACGGTTTTACGCCGTGGGCGCTGCAAGGCTACACGCGCGTCGTCGGGCAAATCTTCAATCCGGCCGTGGCCCTGATCCTGATGCTCAAGGTCATCTTCTTCAGCTTTGCCGTGGCCCTGATCCCGCTGGCTTCCTCCTATTATCCGGAAGAGCCGCATGGCCGGCGCAACCGGCTGTGGGCCGCGCACGGCCTGTCCGAAATGCTGCGCCTGTTTACCGTCATCCTGCTGATCGAAGTGGCTTCGCTGATGGGCAATTACTACTGATGCCCCGCCGCCACCGCCAGCGATCCCCGAACCCCCCATACGAGAGCCAGAATCCATGAGCCAGAGCCAGCCCCCCAATCCCGACCAGGTCGACGTCACCGCGCCCGCCGGTCTCACGCCAGATGCCGTGCTGCCCGCCCCGCCGCCCGTGCGCCATGCCGAACTGAAGGCGGCCATCCTGCTCGTCTTCATGTTCGTGCTGCTGGTCGGCTCGGTCGTCTACCTGATGTATGCGCGCGGCGCCTTCGAAGCCACGCAAACGCTGGTGCTGACGGCCGACGATTCGGACGGCGTGGGCGTGGGCGCCGACCTGACCTTTTCCGGCTTTCCCATCGGCCGCGTGCAGCGCATCGAACTGGCGCCGGACGGGCGCGCGCGCGTCATCATCGACGTGCCGCGCAAAGACGCGCACTGGCTGCGCAGCAGCTCCATCTTTACCCTGGAACGGGGCATCGTCGGCGGCGCCAAGCTGCGCGCCTACAGCGGCATCCTGACGGATCCGCCGCTGCCCGACGACGCCACGCGCGACTTGCTGGTGGGCGACATGGCGGCGGAAATCCCGCGCCTGCTGGCCGCCGCGAAAGACTTGCTGAACAACCTGGGCAGCCTGACGGGCACCGATTCTCCGCTCGACGGCACCCTGCGCAATGTGCAGGCCGTCACCGGCAAGCTGAGCGGCCCAGGCGGCGCCATGGGCTTGCTGACGGGCGACGACAAGCAGTCGCGCCTGCTGGTCGAGCGGGCCAACGCCCTGCTGGTCACGGCGGACCAGCTGGCGCGCCGCACGGATGGCCTGGTGGCCAATGCCGACACGCGTGTCTTCGGCGACAAGGGCGTGATGACGGATGCGCAGGCCACCATCGTGCAGCTGAACGCGCTGCTGGCCGACACCCGCAACAGCCTGAAAAAGGTCGACGCCGTGCTGGTCGAGGCGCAAGCCGTGGGCGCCAACGCCAGGGCGGCGACAGCCGACCTGGGCCCGCTGCGCGCGGATGTGGAAAGCAATCTGCGCAAGGTCGAGCAGCTGGTCAATGACATCAACCGCAAATGGCCGTTCAAGCGCAATCCGGAGATCAAACTGCCATGACAATATCCCGCCCCGCCATCGCCGCCCTGCTGTGCACCTTGCTCGCCGCCTGCTCCAGCGGCCCGCCCGTGCCGGACTGGAAAATGAATGCGCAAAGTTCCGTCGAGCGGTTTCAATCGGCTTATTTGAGTGGCAACGCCTTGGTCGAGCAGACAGAATTCCGCCGTGCCCGCAGCCAGGTGGCCGGCACGGGCAAGCTCGAGCTCGTGGCACGCATCGAACTGCTGCGCTGCGCCGCGCGCGTGGCCAGCCTGGCCTTCGAGGACTGTGCCGGCTTCGACGCCCTGCAAGCGGATGCGAATGACGCCGACCGCGCGTATGCGGCTTACCTGGCCGGCAAGGCGCAAGCGTCCGGCATCGCCCTGCTGCCGCAAGCGCAGCGCGCGCCAGCCGGTGCCGGCGCCGACACGGCCGCCGCCAGCGCCGTGGCGGCCATCGATGACCCGCTGTCGCAGCTGGTGGCGGCCGGCGTGCTGCTGCGCTCGGGCCGCGCCACGCCAGAGCTGCTCGACACGGCCGTGGCCACCGCCTCGGACCAGGGCTGGCGCCGCCCGCTGCTGGCGTGGCTGGGCGTGCAGCGTCTGCGCGCCGAACAGGCGGGCGACACGCAAGCGGCGCAGCGCATTGCGCGGCGCATGGCGATCGTCGAGCAGCCGCTGGCCCCCTGAGCGTGCCGATGGCGGCCCAAGGCAGGCAGAATCAGGCATAATTCAGCCAGGATGACAGCAATGCCGTGCAGGCAGCGAGGTATGACGATGCAGTTCGAGGATTTCGACCTTTCTTTACCCGAGGCCGGCCAGCATGCCAAGGCGGTGCCTGGCGACGAAGAGTCGGCGGCGACGGCCGTGCGCCTGCAATACCTGCTCGACAATACGCCCTCCATCATCTATTGCACCGTGCCCAGCGGCGACTTCAAGATGACCTTTGTCAGCAACAATGCCTTGAACGTGCTGGGCTACCAGCCCGAAGACATGGTGGCCGACCCCAACTTCTGGTTCGACCACATCCACCCCGACGATGCGCCCGGCATTTTTTCCAGCCTGGCGCAGATCTTCGTCGAAGGCGCGCGCGCCTATGAATACCGTTTCCGCGTGCGCGACGGCAGCTATCTGTGGATGCACGACAGCCTGCGCCTGGTGCGCGACGAGCATGGCGTGCCGTTCGAGGTGATCGGCTCGCTGACGGACATCACGGAACGCAAGCGCATGGAAGCGATGCTGCAGGCGCGCGGCGAAGAACAGCAACTACTGATCAGCAAGTTGCAGGAAGCGCACGACCAGCTGCTGCAATCGGAAAAAATGGCCTCCATCGGCCAGCTGGCGGCCGGCATCGCGCATGAAATCAACAACCCGATCGGCTTCGTCAATTCCAACATGAGTTCACTGCAAGGCTATGTCGGCACCCTGTTCGGCGTCATCGGGCAATATGAAGCGGCGATGCGCGAGACGCCCGACGGCCCTGCCCTGGCCGCATGCGTGGCCGAGGTACGCGCGCAGGCCGACCTGGCCTTCCTGCAGGACGACATGGTGGACCTGGTGCGCGAATCGATGGATGGCTTGAAGCGCGTGCGCGACATCGTGCAGGCACTGAAGGATTTTTCCCATGTGGGCGAGACGGACTGGCAAGTGGCCAGCCTGCACGCGGGCCTGGACAGCACCCTCAATATCGTCGCCAACGAATTGAAATACAAGGCGCGCATCGAGAAACACTATGGCGAACTGCCGCCGATACTGTGCCTGGCGTCGCAGCTGAACCAGGTGTTCATGAACCTGCTCGTCAACGCGGGCCAGGCCATCAGCGGCGACGGCGTGATCAGCATCCGCACGGGTCACGCGGGCGACTGGGTGTGGGTGGAAATCGGCGACACGGGCGCCGGCATCGCGCCCGAGCACCTGAACCGCATCTTCGAGCCATTCTTCACCACCAAGGCCGTGGGCAGCGGCACGGGCCTGGGCCTGTCGCTGTCGTACGGCATCGTCAACAAGCATGGCGGGCGCATCGAGGTGGCGTCGGAAGTGGGCCAGGGCACGCGCTTTACCGTGCACCTGCCGCTGCAGCCCGCTGGCGCCGCGAACGCCTAGGCGTCTTTCGGCGGCGCGTACACGCGGATGCTCAGGCGCCCGCCATTCTTGCCTTCGAAATCGAGCAGCTGGGCAATCACGCGGGCCGTCAGCACGTGTTCGGCCGCCAGCAGCATCAGGCCATCGCGGCTGATCAGGTCGCGCGACAGCGTCATGCCCGGCTCCAGCTGGCCCGACAACACGGTCAGGTCGCGCGCCGGCGGCTCCGTCTCCTCCATGATGCTGCGGAAAGCAGTCACCACGGCCGGGTCGTAGCGCTTGCCGACGCTGTCGTAGATCAGGGTGCGCGCTTCGTCGGCGCGCAGGCTGCGCTGCACCATGGCGCCGATCTGCAAGCCGTCGTAGTCGGACGCCAGCGCCAGAATGCGCGCGCCCATGGGAATGGCCAGGCCCACCATGGCATCGGGAAAGCCGCCGCCGTCGAAGCGCTCGAGCTGCGAGCGCAGGATCACGGAGACGGCGCGCAACTCGTCGAGCGCCATCAATAATTGTTCGGCGCGCAGCGGATGCTTGCGGAACGCGGCCAGCTGCTCGCCCGTCCAGGCGCTGGCCGGCAGTTCCAGCACATCGTCGCTCAGGCTGAGCTTGCCGATATCCTTGAGCAGGGCCGCGATGAACACGTCGCGCGCTTCCTGCCCTTCCAGACCCAGCGCCTGCGCCAGCTTGCGCGACAGCTCGGCCACCCGCCGCGCATGGCCGACGAGCTTGCCGCCGCGCATCTCGATCAGGTTGGAAAACACCTTGATGGTCGTCACGAACGTGGCCTTCAGGCGCTCATTGGCCGCCTGCACCTCATCGTGCGACTGTTTCAGCTGCTGCGTGCGCGTCGCCACCTTCGCTTCCAGGCTGGCGTTGAGCGCCTGCAGCTGCACGTTCTGGCTGGCCGTCAGCGCTTCCAGGCGCAGTTTTTCCTGTTCCAGCGCGCGCCGTTCCAGCGCGTGGCGCACCACCAGCACGATATCGTTCTCGTCCCACGGCTTGGTCACGTAGCGGTAGATCTCGCCCTGGTTGATGGCGTCGAGGATGGACTGGATATCGGCATAGCCGGTCAGCAGCAAGCGTATGGTGCCGGGCCAGCGCTGGCGCACCTGGGCCAGGAATTGCGCGCCATCCATGTGCGGCATGCGCATGTCGGAGATGACCAGGTCCACCGTCTCGCTCTCGAGCAGGGCCAGGCCCGCCGCGCCGCCGTCGGCCGTCAGCACGCGGTAGCCGTGCGGGCGGAACAGCCGCCGCAGCGACGAAAGGATATTCGGTTCGTCGTCGACGCACAGGATGGTCGGCGGCGCGGCCGCGGTGCTGGTGCTGGCGCTGGTACTGGTGCTCATGCTGTCCTGTTCGGTCATGGTACGGCGGCCTGCGCCTGGCGCACGGGCAAGGTGATGCGGAAGGTGGTGCCGCGGCCGATGACGCTGCGCACGTCGATGCGGCCGTGGTGTTTCTGCACCGTGGTGTAAGCCAGCGACAGGCCCAGTCCCGTGCCCTTGCCGACGGCCTTGGTGGTAAAGAACGGATCGAAGATGCGCGACAGGTGTTCGGGCGCGATGCCGCCGCCCGTGTCCTCGACCTCGATCCACACTTCCGTCGTATTATCGCTACCGGTGCGCAAGGTGATGCGTCCGTGCTCCTCGCCCATGGCATGGGCCGCGTTGACGACCAGGTTCATGATCACCTGGTTCAGTTCGGAAGGCTGGCATTCGATATCGGGAATGTCGCCATATTCGCGCACCACGTCGGCCTTGTACTTGACCTCGTTATTCACGATATTGAGCGTGGTATCGATGCCCTGGCGCAGGTCGGCCCAGACCCACTCCTGGTGCGCATCCGTGCGCGAAAAATCCTTCAGGTCCTGCACGATGCGGCGCACGCGCGAAATGCCCTCCTTCGACTCGCCCATCAGCAGCGGTATGTCGGTGCGCAGGAAGTCCAGGTCGATCTGTTCGCGCAGCGCGCGCAGGCGCGCCGCCACCACGGCGTCGGCCACGGCCGGCTCGGCTTCCTCGTAGGCGTCGAGCATGCTGAACAGGTCGTCCAGGTAGCCTTCCAGCGTGCCGAAATTCGAAAATACATAGCCGATGGGATTGTTGATCTCGTGCGCCACGCCGGCGGCCAGCTGGCCGATCGAGGCCAGCTTTTCCGACTGCAGCAGCTTTTGCTGGGCCAGCGACAGCTTGCTGTTCAATTCCGTCAGGGCCAGGTTACGCTCGCGCAATTCCAGATCGGCGATCTGGCGCTGGCGGATATCGTCGGCCAGGCGCTCGTTCATTTCGGCCAGCTGGGCCGTGCGCTTGGCCACCAGGTGTTCCAGGTTGTCGTGCGCCTTGCGCAGCGCCAGTTCGGCCAGGCGCCGCTCGCTCACATCGCGCAGGGTTTCGATGGCGCCCACCAGGCGTCCCTGGCGATCGCGCAGGGGCGCCGCCGTGAAATGCAGCCAGTGGCCGTCGGGGCCGATATCGGCAAAGAAATCCTCGGCCTCGAAGGCGCCGGGAATCACGGGGGAGCGCTTCAGCTTGCCAAGGTAAAGGTCATTTTCACCGAGCGCGATATCGTCGGCCACCAGCAGGTCGGCCAGGCAGGCGCGCGGCTGCGGATAAAACGCCTTCCAGTGCTCGCGCGTGCCGACCATCTCGGCGGCAGTAAAGCCCAGCAACTGTTCGCAGGCGCTGTTCCAGTGCGTCACCACGTGGTCCGTATCGATGGCGAAGGTGGCCACGGGATGGCCGTCGAAAAACGCCGATAGCGCGATGGTGTCGCCCTGGCGGCGTTCCGGCGTGGCGGGCAATGCCTTTCCTGCGTCTGTTTCCATGGCCTCTTTCTTGTTCATGCCAGCATGATCCGCGACATTTCATCGAAGGTGTGTTCAGTTTGCCCCAGCAGCGCCAGCCAGGCCGGCTCGTCCAGCGCGATGCTGCGCCAGCCCGTGGGCGACAGGGCCGGTACCAGTGCATCGTCGACGCCGGCCAGGTCGAGCCCCAGGGCGACGGCGTTGGCCATGTGCACGACCAGCGGCAAGCCGCCCGCCTCCAGGCGGTCGATGGCGTGGTGGTCGGCCACCGCCTGCTGTATCGCCTCGGGAAACTTCCAGTAGGCAGCCAGGGCGCTGCCCACTTGCGCGTGATCGATGCCGATGACGGCCAGTTCGGCCTCGGCCATCTGGCAGTCATGCGCCTGGCGGTAGCTGCGCACGAGCGCATGCTCGGCCGGGAAGCGCGTCACCAGCACCAGCGTGCCCAAATCGTGCAGCAGGCCGGCCGTGAACGCCGTCTCGGGATTGATGCGCAAGTGCGGCGCCAGCAGGCGCGCGGCGATGGCCGTGGCCAGCGAATGGCGCCAGAACGCCTTGAAATCGAAGCCGCCGGCCACGGGCGCGAAGCTGCCCGTCAGGGCGCAGGCCGTGACGACGGTGCGGATGCTGTGAAAGCCCAGCACGGAAACGGCTTGCGGAATGCTGGTGACCTTCGATTGCATGCCGTAGAACGAGGAGTTGGCGATGCGCAAGGTCTTTGCCGCCAGGGCCTGGTCCAGCTCGATCTTTTGCGCCAGCACATGCACATCCGTGTCGTCCTGGTCCATGCTCGACAGCAGCTCCAGCACCACCACCGGCAGCGACGGCAATTCCTGTATCTGGCGGATGATATGTTCAAAACTGAGCCGTGTCATGCCGCGCCCCCTTGCCGGTAGCGCTGCAGCAGCGCCAGCAGTTCCGCCCCGGCGGAATCGGGCGGCGTGGCGCGGAACAGTACGGCCAGCCGTTCCAGGCGGCGCAAGCGCTCCTGCTCGGCATGCGCCTGCGCGGCCGGGTCCGGCGCCTCGTCCATGACGACGTGGCAGCGCTCCACATTGCGCCTGCGCAAGGCCGTCAGGCTGGCCGCCGTCAGGGTGGCACCCCGGGCCAGCAGCACGGCGCCGCTGGCATCGCTCAACGCCTGCGCCAGCACCATGCCTTCCTGCGCCTGCTCCATGGAAATCTCGCGTCCGCTTTCACTCACGCTTTCACTCATGTATCGGCTCCATGACGACTCAGGGTGACCAGGCTGCCGCGCGAGCGCGAATGCAAGCCCATGGGATGGACTGCCACGACATACGGCTGACCGTCGATGGCGGCCAGGCGGGGCGTGTCCTGCCCGTCGAACAGTTGCGGCAAGACCAGCGCCGCCTCGCTGCCCAGCAAGGCCGCGCCCCGCTCGAACAGGTTGGCTGCCGACGCATTGATGAAGGCGATCATGCCTTCGTCGTCGAGCCCGATCACGGCCAGCGGCAGAAATTGCAGTACTTCGCGCGCGATGCCCAGGCTGACTTCATCGCGGCTGATCTGGTGCTGCTGCTGGCTCACCAGCGCCTGCATGGCGGCATTCGCCGCCGCCAGCGCCTGGTTGGCGTCGCGCAGTTGCGCATTCAGGCGCACATTGTCGTCGTCGATGCCCTTCAGGCGAAAGGCTTCGGCGATATGCTCGCGCAGCTGATGGTCTTCCCAGGGCTTGGTGAGGAACTTGAAGATGGCGCCCTCGTTGACGGCGTCCGTGACGGCCTGCAACTCGGTATAGCCCGACAACATGATGCGGATGGTTTGCGGACACAGCAGCTTGGCCTTGCGCAGGAAGTCGGCGCCCAGCATGCCGGGCATGCGCTGGTCCGACACAATCACGTCGACCGCATTGCTGGCCAGCACGTCCAATCCTTCCTGGCCGCTGTTGGCCGTGAGGATATGGTAGCCATCGCGCCGCAGCAGACGCTTGAGGGAAGCGAGGATATTCGGCTCGTCATCGACCAGCAGCAAGGTGCGCCGCTGCGCCGCAGGCTGCTGTACGGCATCCGCCGCCAGCACCGCAGTACCCGGCATACCATGCTCGTCGTGCAAATCCATCGGACCATCCTCTCATCGCCAAGGCGATATGGAAGCTTGCCTGGAGCGCGGCATCATCTTGCGCGGCAATCGGCTTGCGCTAAAATTATACGACTAAATATTCCCGTAGGACACTAATCCTGCACTTATCCGCCACTTATCCGTGCCGCGCCGGGCAAGGCGTGTCGCGGTAAAACACAAAGCCGCCCAGACCGATGGCCTTGGTGTCGGCTTTCACGCCATAGACCAGCGTATTCTTGTCCGCCTCGATGCGCAGCAGATTCTGGTGCTGCACGATTTGCGCATGCGACAGCTCCAGCGAAGGCGTCGGCGCCAGCGCCAGGCGCAATTCGCCGCTGCCGGCGTCATACGCCCAACGGCCGGGGTTGTAGAAAGCGAAGCCGCCGTCGAAACGCAAGCTGCCATCCTTGAACTGGGTCAGGCAAATGCCGGGAAATTCGCTGGGCGGGTTGTACCAGGTGGCGGCCACGGCGGCATCAGCCGCTGTCTTGCCCGGCATCTGCATGCCGTTCGTGCCATCGGGCTTATCACCGCTTCCGCCCATGCCGGCGCAAGCAGCCAGCGCCAGCGCGCCAACCAGTGCGCCCGCGCGCGTGATGAATGTCATGTGCATTCCCATCCCCTTGCTTTATAGAAACACAATCTTAGTCCGGGAAACCTGGCCGTTCCAGCGGCCAGCGCACATAAGGGGGATTTAATTGCCCCCGGCCGCTTTTTCCGCCATGGCAGCCATGGCAGCAGCTTCGCGCAATTTATCCTTTTTGCTTTTGCGCGCGCCCTTCACGCCGCCGTTTACCGTATCCGTGACGGCGCTTACCGGCGCGGGCAGTTCCGTCGGTTCGAAACCGGCCACCACTTCACGCACGATGCGCAAGTCGTTGCGGTTTTCGATCAGGCGGAAATGCGCTTCCGAGTCGGCCGTGACAAAACTGATGGCCGTGCCGCTTTCGCCCGCGCGGCCCGTGCGGCCGATGCGGTGCGTGTAGTCGACGGCCGAGCGGGGCAAGTCGTAATTGACGACGGCCGGCAGCCCGGCGATGTCGATGCCACGCGCGGCCACATCGGTGGCGACCAGCACCTGCAAGCGCCCCGCCTTGAAGTCGGCCAGCAGCTGGCTGCGCGTGCCCTGGCTGAATTCGCCGTGGAAGGCGCCCACATGCAGGCCCGCGCGCTGCAGCTTGTCGGCCACATGTTCGGCCGCATACTTGGTGGCGACGAACACCAGCACCCGATCCCACTGCTGCTGCAGGATCAGGTAGCGCAGCAGCTGCGTGCGGCGCGGCACGTCGACCGTGATGGCGCGCTGCACGATGTCGGGCTTGTCCTGCGCTTCGGACGCCACTTCGATGCGCACGGGTTCCTTGAGCAGGCTGTCGGCCAGCGCCTGCACGCTGTCGGGGAAGGTGGCGGAAAAGAACAGGTTTTGACGCTTGCCCGGCAGCAGCGCCAGGATGGCGTTGATTTCTTCGCTAAAACCCATGTCGAGCAAACGGTCGGCCTCGTCGAGCACGCACAGCGACACGCCGCCCAGCTTCACGGCATTTTGCCGCACCAGGTCGAGCAAGCGGCCCGGCGTGGCGACGACGATATCGGCGCCGCCGCGCAAGTCCATCATCTGCGGATTGATCGACACGCCGCCGAACAGCACGGAAATCTTCAGTTTGATCGGCAGCGGCTTGGCCAGCGCGTGCACCGTCTGCCCCACCTGCGCGGCCAGCTCGCGCGTGGGCACGAGGATCAGCGCGCGCACCTGGCGCGGGCCGGCAGCGGGCGCCATCAGCGCCTGCAGCAGCGGCAGCGCGTAGGCGGCCGTCTTGCCGGAACCCGTCTGCGCCGCGCCCAGCACGTCGCTGCCGCGCAAGATGGCGGGAATGGCGGCGGCCTGGATGGCCGTCGGCACGGCATAGCCGGCCTTGTCGACGGCACGGACCAGGGCGGGAATCAGACCCAGTGAGGAAAATGGCATAGCGGGCCTTCTTTATTCGTAAAGTGAGACCGGCCGCGAAAGGCGGCCGGTCGGAATTGCGACAGTATAAGGCAGACCGCTACTGGCGTGGCATTTGCAGCTTCGGAAAGCCCGCTTCATCGTAGCCCGGCATGCCGCGGCGGATCGCGTGCGAAAAGTCCGCATCGTCATTCGCCGCCCGCGCGCGCGCCGTGACGTGGCCCCCTGTGCGCAGCTGCTCGAAGCTCTGGCCGGGCACCAGGCCCTTGACGTCGAACAGATAGCGGTCCAGGTAGCCCGAGGCCAGCAGGCGGTAGTCGAACGGCAGGCCCGGCACGATGCGGCGCACCATCTCGAAGACGATGGTGGTGCAGTTGGCCGTCAGGGTATGGTAGAACTGCGGCTTGGCCTTCAGCGCTTGCGCTTCGTCCAGGTAGGCCAGGAACAGCGAACGCATGGCCGCTTTCGGCATCATCACGCGGTACAGATGCATGTCCTCGCCGCGCGCATTCGTGCGCACGCGCAGGATGTCGCGCTCGTCGGCAGCGATCAGACTCATCTCGAAATGCTTGAAGAAACCGCCGATGGCGGAAAAGCTCTCGCCCTTTTCCTTGCGGATCTCGATGGAAAACGTCAAAAAGCGCCCGTCCGCAAAACCGAAGGAAATCAGGGTATGCGCGATGTACGGCCCCGTCCAGTACGACAGCGCCGTGTCCACCGTGCGCAGCTCGTCGAGGTCGTAGCTGCGCTGTTCCCACTTGACCGTGTAGTCGTCATCGCTGCGCCAGTCGAAATTGCGCACATTGTCCAAGGTGACTCGATTGCCCGCCACCTTGCCCGTGACATTGCGCGCCACGTCGTCGGCCCACACGCGCTGTTGCTTCGGCGTGATCAGGCTCCACCACAGGAGCAGCAGGATAAAACCGGCCGCATACGGCAGCAGCACGCGCACATCGCCGCGCATCCACCACAGCACCACGCTGGCCACGCCCAGCGCGCCCCACAACAGGGCGCCGATGGCTTGCGCCGCCGTGCCGCCGGACAGCTGGTACCACAGCGCCAGCGCGCCCCACAGTGCAGTCAACAGGAGAATCAGGGAAACGGCCATTTTGCCGAGGGTGGCCAGCACGGAGCGGGCACGTAGTGATAAGAAAGTCATGCCGCAATTATAGGGGCAAGTGATGATGTGCAAGTATTTCAGACGTGTCGGCCTGTCATCGTTGGCGCCGGGCCGGCGCTGGAACCGGACTCGATTTCGACCAGGGCATGCGGCCACATCTATCGCAGCACGGCTAGAATGGTGGGATCGCCACCATTGTTGAAAGGGCCGCCATGCAGCTGTCCCCTGCCATCCCCATCCTGCGCATCTTCTCGGAAGAAAAGGCGCGCGAGTTCTACCTCGGCTTCCTCAGCTTTACTTTGGACTGGGAGCACCGCTTCGAGCCCACGGCGCCGCTGTACCTGCAGCTGACGCGGGGCGAGCTGGTACTGCACTTGAGCGAGCACTACGGCGACGCCACGCCCGGCACGGCGCTGCTGATCCCCGTCGACGACATCGCCGCCCTGCACGCGGAGCTGCAGGGCAAGGATTACCCGTATGCGCGGCCCGGCATCCGCGACGAGGACTGGGGCCGCATCCTGGAAGTGGCGGATCCGTTCGGCAACCGGCTGCGCTTCTGGCAGCGCAGCGCATAACGCTTACTGGCCGCTTAGCGCGCGCATTTCCGCATACAGATTCGCCTTGCCCTCGAAGCCGATGCCGACCAGGTCCGGCATGGTGATGTGGCCGTTTTCCACGCGCACGCCATCGGGGAAGCCGCCGAACGGCTGGAATAAATCCGGATACGATTCATTGCCGCCCAGGCCCAGGCCCGCCGCGATATTCAGGGACATCTGGTGGCCGCCGTGCGGGATGCAGCGGCTGCGCGACCAGCCGTGCTGGTGCAGCATGTCCAGCGTGCGCAGGTATTCCACCAGGCCGTAGCTGAGGGCGCAGTCGAATTGCAGCCAGTCGCGGTCGGCGCGCATGCCGCCGTAGCGGATCAGATTGCGCGCATCCTGCATGGAAAACAGGTTCTCGCCCGTCGCCATCGGCTTGTCGTAATAGCTGCGCAGGGTGGCTTGCAACTCGAAATCGAGCGGATCGCCCGCCTCCTCGTACCAGAACAAATCGTACTGGCGCAGCGCCTTGGCGTAGGCGATCGAGGTGTCGAGGTCGAAGCGGCCGTTGGCATCCACGCACAGCTTCTGCCCATCCTGCAGCACTTCCATAATGGCGTCGATGCGGCGCAAGTCTTCGTCCAGCGAGGCGCCGCCGATCTTCTTCTTGACCACCGTATAGCCGCGATCGATATAGCTGCGCATCTCGTCCTGCAGCGCGGACAGGCTCTGGCCCGGATAGTAATAGCCGCCCGCCGCATACACGAAGACTTTTTTGTCAGGCGCACCCGTGCCGTGGCGTTCGGCCAGCAGCTGGAACAACGGCTTGTGTTCGATCTTCGCCACGGCGTCCCAGATGGCCATGTCGATGGTGCCGATGGCCACCGAGCGCTCGCCGTGGCCGCCCGGCTTTTCATTGGTGTACATGCAATCCCACACCTTGTGCGGGTCGAGGTTGCTGCCGTCCTCCGTCACGAGGCTGGCCGGATCGGCATCGAGGATGCGCGGAATGAAACGCTCGCGCATCAGCATGCCCTGGCCGTAGCGGCCATTCGAATTGAAACCATAGCCGACGACGGGCTTGCCGTCGCGCATCACGTCCGTGACGACGGCCACCAGGCTCAATGTCATCTTCGTGAAATCGATGTAGGCATTGCGGATGGGCGATGAGATGGGGATGGTCTTTTCGCGGATATCGACGATTTTCATGCGGCTCTCCTGTGGGTGAAAACAATGACGCCAGCTTACGCGCGATTTTGAGTCGTATAATCAATGGCAATTTAAACCATTCTTCACTTGAAGTTAATAATGAAAAGCGACGCCACCACGGAAATGGCCTTCTTTGTGCTGCTGGCCAAGCTGGGCAGCCTGTCGGCCACGGCGCGCGAGCTGGACATCACGCCCCCCGCTGTCAGCAAGCGGCTGCAGTTGATGGAGCAGCGCCTGGGCGTGCGTTTGCTGAACCGCAGCACGCGGCGCATCAGCCTGACGGGCGACGGCGAAAGCTATCTGCAGCAGGCGCGGCAAATCCTCGACGATATCCGCGCCATGGAAGAATCCCTGGCCAGCGGCAGCGCGGAACCGCGCGGGCTGCTGCGCGTGAACGCCACCCTGGGCTTCGGGCGCACGGTGATCGCGCCCCTGCTGTCGCAATTCGCGCTGCGCCACCCCCAGCTGGAAGTGCAGCTGCAGCTGACCGACAGCCCTATCAATCTGGTCGAGCAGGCATATGACCTGGGCATCCGCTTCGGCGACTTGCCCGACACGCGCCTTTCCGCGCGCAAGATCATGTCGAACCGGCGTTTCCTGTGCGCTTCGCCCGCCTACCTGCAGGCGCACGGCACGCCGCAAACGCCCGACGACCTGGCACGGCACCGCTGCATCGTGCACCGGCAGAACGACGACGCCTACGGCATCTGGCGTTTGAGTCGTGGCCGCGCCACGCACACGGTGAAGGTACGCGGCACCGTGGCCAGCAACGATGGCGACGTGGTGCTGGGCTGGGCGCTGGACGGGCACGGCATCCTGCTGCGCTCGGAATGGGATTTGTCCCGCTACCTCGACAGTGGCCGCCTGCGCGTGGTGCTGGAAGACTACGCGCTGGCGCCTGCCGACCTGTACGCCTACTACCCCAGCCGCCACCAGTTGCCCGCCAAAGTGCGCGCTTTTATCAATTTTCTCGGCCAGCAGTTGCAGCCGGAAGCGGCCACGGCGGCCGAATCAGGTTAAACTACAATATTGCGATATGGCAATGTTATGAAGGAGTAAGTTTTGCTAGTCATCCTCGGATTTCTCGTCGTGCTGTTTTCCGTCTTCGGCGGCTTCGCCATGCAGGGCGGCCACCTGGCGGCCCTGTTCCAGCCGCTGGAACTGCTGATGATCGGCGGCGCCGCGCTGGGCACCTTCTTTATCGGCAACGACGCCAAGGCCATCCGCGCCACGTTCGCCGCCCTGCCCACCCTGTTCCACAGTTCGCAATACACGAAAGCGCGCTACATGGAGCTGATGGGGCTGATGTATGAAATCCTCAGCAAGATCCGCAAGGAAGGCCTGATGTCGGTCGAGGACGATATCGACGACCCGTATCGCAGCGCCATCTTCGTGAAATATCCGTACACGCTCGGTGACGAGCACATCCTGGAATTCATCACCGATTATTTGCGCCTGATGGTGTCGGGCAATATGGATGCTTACCAGATCGAAAATCTGATGGATAACGAGATCGAGACGCACCATGAAGATGCGGAAATGCCGATCCAGACGATTTCGCAGCTGGCCGACGCCATGCCCGCCTTCGGCATCGTGGCCGCCGTGATGGGCGTGGTGCATACCATGGCGTCCGTCGGCTTGCCGCCGGCCGAGCTGGGCGTGCTGATCGCGCAGGCGCTGGTGGGCACCTTCATCGGCATCTTGCTGGCCTACGGCTTCATCGCCCCGCTGGCCAGTCTGCTGCGCCGCAAGCACCATGAAACGGCGAAGATGTACCAGTGCGTGAAAGTGACGCTGCTGGCCAGCCTGAACGGCTATGCGCCGGCGCTGGCCGTGGAATTCGGCCGCAAGGTCATTTCCGCCACGGAACGCCCCTCGTTCAGCGAACTGGAAAACCACGTGCGCCAGGTGCGCACGAAAAACTGATACGGCCTGATTCACTTGCCCGGCGCGTCAGGCTTCCGGCGACGGCAGCGGATACGCCAGTGCGCTTCTGGCGGCTTGCTGTCATTGGCGCGATGACCTTTTGACCAACAACCCGCGTAGCAGCAATTCCAAGGCAGCAACTCCCTCGATCAAGCGCGCCGTGCCTTCGTCACCGTCTGCGATCCAGAACGCCGCTTCTGCCAGACTGCCGTAAATCAGCGAAGCCAGTGCCCGTGGGCTGGCGTCTGCCACGATGCCTTGATGAATCAGCTCCTGGAGAATGCCTTGCATCGACGCGACGCAATGGCGCTGCGAGTCCGGTGAGGCACCACCGAGGACCGCCCTGGCATCGCGTAAAACGATGCGCTGAATTTCCGGTTCCAGGGCCATCTCCAGATAGGCACGGCAGCGACTGCGAAAACCGTCCCACAGATCGTCGGCGCGTTCGGAGATGGTTTGCAGGCGGTCATCCATTTCCGCGTCGATCTGTTCCACCACCGCGAGCAGCAAGCCCTTCTTGTCGCCAAAGTGGTGATACAGCGCACCACGCGTCAGCCCTGCCTGCGCGGTGAGGTCATCCATTGAGGTGTCGGCATAACCGTGCTCGCTGAACACTTTGCGGGCAGTGGCCAGCAACGATGCACGGGTTTCTTCCATTTCGGCACGGGTGCGGCGAACCATTGCTTTCTCCTTACATACGTAGCGCATGATTGTTTACATACAGTGCGTATGAATATATACTTATTCATACGCGATGTATGTATTATCACTGCGACGTGTCTCCATTGCAAGCTGGGCATGCCGGCACAAGCCAATTATCGAATGAAGGAAATGAAGCATGAGTACGTCTCCCTGCGCCGCAACAGAAACCGCTGTCCGTCACCCGTGGCTGGCGGTCACCGCCATAGGCATGGCCACCTTCTCGGTAGTGACGACGGAAATGCTCCCGGTCGGCCTGTTGACGCCGATTGCTGACACGCTGGACACCTCCACCGGAACCGCCGGCCTGATGATCTCGCTGCCAGCATTACTGGCGGCCTTGTTCGCTCCGCTGCTGGTGATCGCATCGGGAAGCCTGGACAGGCGCAAAATTCTCTGTGGTTTGCTGAGTCTATTGGTGATCGCGAACCTTGCCTCGGCATTGGCACAAAACATGGTGTGGATGCTGGCTGCACGCGTTCTCGTCGGTTTTTGCATGGGCGGCATCTGGGCCATTGCCGGTGGCCTGGCTGCCCGCCTTGTTCCGGCTCCCTCGATCGGTCTGGCAACGTCGATTATCTTCGGCGGAGTAGCGATCGCTTCTGTGCTGGGCGTACCGCTTGGCGCACAAATCGGCGACGTTGCAGGATGGCGCTGGGCCTTTGGCGCCATGGCGCTGTTGAGCGGCCTGGTACTGGCGCTGCATCTGGCCGTCATGCCAGCGCTGCCTGCTGCCAGTGCGGCGACCTTGCGCCAATTCGGCAAGCAGTTGCGCAACCGGCAATTGCAAGCGGGGCTGCTTCTGACCCTGTTGCTGGTGACCAGCCATTTCGTGGCCTTCACCTTTGTGCGTCCGTTGTTGCTGTCAGTGTCGGGGTTTGATGCGCAATGGCTGGGCGCACTGCTGTTTTTCTATGGCTTCGCTGGCATCATTGGAAACTTCCTGGCCGGTGCCGTTGCGGTGCGGCGCACGGCGCCCACCATCATCGCCATCTCAGCTGGACTGCTGCTCACGCCGCTACTCTTCCTGGCGCTCGGCGACTCGCGCATCGGCGGCGGCGCGGTGTTGCTGGCCTGGGGACTAGCCTACGGTGGCGTTTCGGTCGGCCTGATGACCTTGATGATGAAGGCGGCGCCCCGGGCCGTGGAAATAGTCGCCGCGCTGTATGTGGGCGTATTCAACGTTGCCATTGCACTCGGGGCATGGGCCGGCGGACAGGCCGTCGACGGGCTGGGCCTGTCCGCCAACCTCTGGCTCGCCGCAGGATTCGCCGCTGCCGCCTTGCTGCTGTCGTTCAGGATCAGCTTTGTTGAACACGCAATGAAAGCTGCCGGCAAGCAGCTTGGCTCGGCAACGGATTGACGGCATACAGTCTGTCATGAAAGCTTCTGGCGGCTTGCCGTCGCTGCCGGGTTCCGCCCCGAAGCAGACACTCGCCATTTTCACGAAAGAGCGAAGATGTTCAGTCGCTAAACGGAAGAGAAATATTGTTGCTCATTAACGTGACCTTGTAGTGAGACACCAGGTCAGATAGCTGCTCAACAGTGTCCGCGAGCTCTCCTGCAGCCTCTTCACTTAGGCACGCCGCTTCAGACTGCACTACTTTAAGAGACTGAAGCAAGACACTCAGTGTATCGCCTTGAATCAGGCACCCGGGGAAATTACGCTGTGGATGGCGCATTACAACGGCGTTCGATGCATCAGAAAAAATTTCGACTTCTTGAATATACATTGTGCCTCCAATTTATCATGGGTAGACTCACCGACCGCTTCTGGCCGATTGCAGCCGCCAAATTTCCCGGGCTGTCGACTACGCGACCAAAAAATCATCCGTTGAATCATCCGGCCAAATGGTTGTGTAGATATCATCAGAAAGCAATCGGTATCCAGCTTTTACATCATGTAGCAATTTGAACCTAGCTAGGATGGGTTTGCTCGCTTCAAACACTGCCGTCGGATTTGTGGCCAGGATAAAAATATTTATCTCCCCGCAGCCCATATCATGGCCGTCGACTTCAGCAATGTCATTCAACTCAATGGAAAGTTCCTTTTCCAAATTCGTCATTACATCGAACTCAACTAGAGAGTCGCCACATACTTGCAGTACCAACTGATAGGTCATATCACCTCGCAAATCCCATCACACTGAAATTTTCGGCCGTTCGAAGGGCTGCTTTTGGCCGAACCCGGCCTTTCGGCCCAGGATAGCAGGTTACCAGGGTGAACATCTAGGGGCTGCATCGGCAGGCTGAATTCGCCCTAAAAGTGCCCTTTGTCGGTGGCAAGAACGGTGCGACATGCGAATCCTCTGTGCCGACCTCACCTAAAAGCCAGTGGCTCGTTCCAGGCAAAGCGAATCGAATCGAGAGGAGCCTTCGCCAGTAAGCTGCTCTATCAAAAGATCATCGAGGTCTTGGAGGAAACGCTTGGAGTCAAAGTCCTTGATCCGCCGCTTTTCCAGCACTTTCCTAACCTGAGTCATAAGTTGTTCATAGAGTGTAGCGCGGCGTTCACGATGCTTCGCTTTCACAAAAAAAGGGAGATCCAGCATCACGTCGATGTAGAGTGTCCTTGTCGCGGTCACAAGTCTCACGCGCTGTTTGAATTCAAGGGCTGGGTCGCGGCAAATGGCCGCAAGCGTAAGTTTGGACAAGCCAGGGCCGTAATCGGCATCGATTAGCGAGTTGAAATCTACAACACGTATTGCATGGTCGAGCTTCGATTCCCAATTCATGTCGGCAAGCAAATTTACGTTCATCGTATCGTTTTGGTTGATGAAGGGACAGTCCGCTTCTGGCCGGTTGGAGTCACTCTGCTGATGTCATTGGGGCTTCGCGGAGTATGAACCTGCTCGCCATCTGGTTCCAGCTAGCAGCCCGCCCTTGAAGAAATAACAGCTGTCCATACTCATCCATATTTGAATCTCGGTGAGTTAAGCGTAGCCATTTCTCATAAAATACGTCAAAGTCTTCCTGAGTCATTTGAGGTAAAAACTTGTCGGAATAATCGAAGAGCGCAAGGAACTCAGTGTTAGACCGCAACGATATTGAGCGCAATGGTTCAATGCCGAGCAAACCCATCAGCAACTCCAATTCGTCGTCACTGGCGAGCGTAACCGAGAAAAGCTCGGCATAGGCCGCCGCCACTAAGGCGTCAATCGACAACGACGCTGTTGCACTTGGTTCGTTTGACGATGCGAATAGATAGCTTTGAATTCTCGCCTCCACTACAGTTGAGATGATATCGACGTCCAGTAGTCCGTCCGCTTCTGGCCGGCAGCGGTCCGTGAGCATAACGAATTACCAAGCCAGAAAAGTCACACATCGTCACGCCAACGTGAATGTCCGCTTCTAGCAGCCGATAGTGGACGGTCAGAATGGCTCCGTGTACGAAGTTATTGCCTTCATGACAAGCAAGAGGTTATGTTCGCCGCGCCAAGTCTTCTCTCTGCCGTTTAGGGTGCCGGCGCCGTCTCGTCCGGGCAGCTGACCTCGTCCTCTGGCGTATATAAAGTCATCGGCACGCGCTGGCCGTCGACTTCCAGCTCGCGCACCTTTGGTGGCACCAACTGGAACTCGCCCGCCTGCAGTTTCTCGCGCAGGGGCTTGCAGCGCAGGGCGTCCACAGGGATTTGCCCGCGCGCGGTCCAGCTGCCGTCTTCCTTTTCCGCCAGCAATACCGACGAAGCGCGCGGGTCATTGCTGATCAGCAGCACGTCCTCTTTGCCATCGCCATCGAAATCGAGCAAGTACGCGTCGCACTGAGGCCCTGCCCGCTTCAAGCAGGCGGGCAGGCGCCAGGCCGGGCTCACTTGTGTCCAGTCCTGGCGCAGAAAACTGTCCGGCAACTTCGCCGTGGCCGGGCGCAGGGTCAGGTTGATCGACACGTCGCTCAGCGCGCCCGTCTCGTCGAGGCGGTTCTGGCGCTTGAGCATGGCCTCGGCGCGGGCCCGCACGATGGCCGCATCCCGCCCCGTCGTGCGTTTCGTCAATTCCTGCAGGGCCGCCTGGCCATAGCGGGCGCCCTGGAAGCGCAGGTATTCAAAATCGAACTTGTCCACGCTCACTTTACCGCTGTCCAGGCGCGCCATCTGGCTGGCCACGGAAATGCGCGCCGGGTCCGCCAGCGGCGAGAACAGGGCGAACAGCACCAGCAGGGTGACAAAGGCGGTGGCCACGTTGACGTTGGCGATCAGGTGCAGCCAGTCGCCATACTTGCTGGCCGCCCAGGCATAGCCGGCGGCGTAGCAGGTGGCGACCAGCAGGCAGGCGGCGGCGATCAGGCGGTCGGCCGTCCAGCCATGCGACATCACGCGCAAGGTCAGTGCATAGATGGCGATGCCCACCACCCACGGCAGCAGCAGACAGGCCAGGCGCGTGCCCAGGCGGATGCCGCGCGCCACGCCATGGCCCACTTCGCCATTCTGGAAGGCGGCATTGATCAGCACCACCAGCACGCCGGCCATGCCCAGCAGCACGGACGCTGCATGGCGCGTGGCCCACAGGCGCTCGAAGCCGATGAAGGGCAGGGTCAGCAGGAAACCGGAGACGAGCACGGCGGCAATCGGCATCAGCCACGACAGCAGCACCAGCAACAGGGTGCGGATGCCGCGCACGATGGACGGGCGCACGTCGGTGATGTGGATGGCGAACGAGAACGCGAAGCAGATGACGGGAATCACGAACCACGCCTGGCCCAGCAATTTTTTCAGGAAACTGAGCTTGATCAGCAGGAACAATTGTCCGCCCAGCCACAGCACCAGCCACAGGCCCAGCACGAACAGCAGGGAAAACAGCAGCTGGATGCCGAGCTTCCAGGCGATTTCAAAATACGTGGGATAGCGGGCGATGCGCTGGCCATCCTGGGTGCCGGCCAGCACCAGCGCGTGGGCGATATAGAAACCGACCACGCAAAAACCGAACAGCTGGGCGGAAATGACGCGCAGCGGCGCACCCGGCTTGTAATTGCCCCAGATCACGTGTTCCGCGCCGCGCGCCACGTCATGCCAGGCCAGCACGGCCAGCACGACGGCCGCGCCGGCCATCCACAGGCCGATGCGCTTTGCCGACATGTGGCCCAGGCTGGACACCAGCAGGATGGGCAACAGCAGGCTGATCAGCATCAACGGGCCCAGCAAGTAGGCTTCCGTGGCGGGCCACACCTTGTCTTGCGCCGTGCTGTACAGCCAGTACAGCAGCAAGCCTTGCAGCAGGCCCGTCACCAGGCGCGTCACCGCGATGCGCGGCGCCACCACCGGATCGAGCAACGCCATGTTTTTTCCTGCGGCATCCTGCTGCATAGTCATCCTCTTAATAGTCGTTCATTGCAGTCATTGCTGTACTGCGAGCACGGCCATTATTGCATTTCGTTATCGTCATCTCAACAGCGATTCGTGCGCCTGCCCTCCCCGCGCGCCTACGCCGGGGTGCAATGACAGGCTTTGCGCCAGGCCCCAGGCCAGTTCCGGCACGATGAACAGCCACAGCACGGGCTGGCCCGTGACCAGCAACGCCCACGCCATCCAGGTGGAAAACAGGTAGCGCGCCGCCGCGTCATAGCGGCCGAAGCGCGGCTGCGGGTCGACGATGCGCAGCACCGACCAGACCATCACCACGCTGCCCAGCAAGCTGCTGATGAGCAGATGAAACGGCACGAAAAGGGGCAGCGGCGCGCCGCCCAGGGAGACGTTGAGGGAACTCAGTTGCTCGCGCAACAGCAAAAATGTCCACGGCGTGGCGAACGCGGCCGTCATGAGCACATCATAAATGGCGCTGGCGCGCACCAGGCGGCGGAAAGCGGAAACGGACAACATGGCAACTCCTGTCATTGGAAAGTGTCCATGATCAAGGCTGGAGTACACTCCATGGTCAAGCATTTTATGAAAGAAAACCCATGCAGATCGGCGAGATGGCACAGGCGACGGGCTTGAGCCGCGATACCCTGCGCTTCTATGAAAAACGGGGCTTGCTGCGCGCGCGGCGCGGCGCAAATGGCTACCGCGACTACCCGCCCGAGGCGACCGACTGGCTGCGCTACCTGCGCACGGCGCAGCAGCTGGGCTTTACCCTGGCCGAAATCGAGGCCGACATGCCGCTGCTGGCCGGCGCCGGCGATCCCGCCACGGCCGAACTGCTGCGCGCGGCTCTGGCGCGCAAGCTGCTTGACATCGATGCGCGCATCGCGGGATTGACACAGTTGCGCGCAGAGTTGGCGCGGCGGCTGGAGCCGCACGCGGCGGCGTGTCCGTTACGGGGAGAGGCCGATGCAACTCAACCAAACCTGGCGTAAAAAAACCGCCTGTGCATGGCAGCAGGCGGTTTGATCTCGGACAAAACCAGGCTTACTTGGCGGCCTTGCGGCGGCGCAGGAAACCCATCAGGCCCAGGCCAGCGAGCAGCATGGCGTAGGTTTCCGGTTCCGGCACGGCGGTCATCACGGACACGTTGTCGATCACGGCGCCCGAGAATTTGTCGAGCGGCGTGCCGGCCTTGGCGGCGCTGGCAAACGACAGGGTCGCCAGGCCGGTGGTGGCAGCCGTGAAGCTCAGGGTATTGCTGGACAAGGTGTTCGAGGCGGCAGCCGTCGAGTAGAAATTGCCTGCCACGCCACCGAAGCTGACGGCCACGCCCTGGCCTGCGGGGCCGCCGGAATTGCGCGCCATGTCAAAGCTCAGGTTATACGTCTGGCCGGCAATGACACTGAAACTTTGCGAGAGGAAACCCGGACCAGGTGTGCCCAGCATATCGACGCTGTAGCCATCGATGGCATTGTAGGCATTGCGGATCAGGTCGACGGAACTGGCGCCCACGGTCCAGCCCGTAAGGGCCGACGAACCGCTGTTGATGACTTTAAAACCGCTGTTGAAGGTATAGCCGGTAGCGACCGTTTCAAAATTGCCATTCGTGATCAGGTTGACGGGGCTGGCGCTGGCGGTGCCGGCTGCAAACAGAGCGACAACTGCTGCGATGGTGGCGATTTTCATGGTCTGATTTCCTTGCTCTGTTGATATTAAAGTTACCTTAAGTGAAATCATATCTCAGCCATGATGAAAAGCAAAGAAATTTGCAAAAATATATTTAACGTGGACAATATGCAACGCCTTTCGGCATACGCCCCCTCCCGGAAGAGAACAGTTCAATCGAGTTCCTGGCGCGCCACCAGGATGCCATCCGCATCGGCGTAGATCCAGTCGCCCGGATGCACGGCCACGCCGCTGAGCTGCACGCGCACGTCGCGCTGGCCGGCGCCCGTCTTGTTGCTCTTGCGCGGATGCGTGGCCAGCGCGCGCACGCCGATCTGGCAGACATTGATTTCTTCGCTGTCGCGGATGCAGCCATCGACGACGATGCCGGCCCAGCCGTTGCTCTCCGCCAGCACACCCAGCTGGCCGCCCACCAGCGCGCGGCGCAGGCTGCCGCCGCCATCGATCACCAGCACATGGCCCTGGCCCGGCGTTTCCAGGGTGCTGCGCACGAGGGCATTGTCTTCGAACACTTGCAAGGTGGTGGCCGGGCCGCTGAAGCGCACGCGCTGGCCGAAAGCGCGGTACACGGGCGGCAGCACGGCCAGGGTGCCATCGTCCAGCATGGCTGCATGGTCGTCGCACAGATCGGTGGTGGCAAAGGTCATGGGAACTCCTTGAGTGGCAGATGGCAACGATTCTATGCCTTTTGCAGCGCCGCCGCGCGTGTTTTACCGCCCACGCCCACGGCCGTGGCAATCGCCAGCGCCTGGAATACACCGATGAAGACGAACAGCAAGGCCGGATGGTCGCCATCCATCAGCGCGCCAAAGAACAGGGGCCCCACGGCCAGACCGCTGTCGAGGCCCGAATACACGACGCCATACACGCGCCCGGTGGCATTCTTCGGCGCCGCCGCGCGTATCATCAGGTCGCGCGACGGTCCCGCCACGCCCGACGTCAGGCCGATGGCGCCCATCAGCACCACCGCGCCCCAGGCCGGCACGACGGCCATGGCCAGCAGCACGGCCAGCAGCGCGGCGGCGGAAAAGGCGATCGCCACGTTGCGGTCCGGCTGCTTGCTGCGCGCGCCCACCACGCCGCCGGCCAGCATGCCCACGGCCGAGGCCAGCATGTAGGCCGTGTAGGCGCTGGTGGCCAGCGCCAGGCTCATGCCGTACAGCTTGACCAGAGCCACACTGGCAAAGCTCTGGATGCCGCCCAAGGCGATGGCGGTAATGAAGAAGAAGGCAAAACACATCCACACGGCCGGCAAACGCAAAAAGTCCAGCGTGCCTTCGCCGCCGCCCGCCTGGCCCGGCACGGCCTTTTTCAACGGCTCGGGACGGATGGCGTGGCGGTTCAAAAACAGGATCAGCAGCACGCCAAACGGCAGCACGGCCGCGCATTGCAGCGCGATTCTCCAGTCATACTGGGTGGCAACGTACGTCATGAACAAAGGCGCCAGGGCCCAGCCGATGTTGCCGCTGATGCCATGCACGGAAAAACCGTAAGCCACGCGGGCCGCCGAGACGCGCTGGTTGAGGATCGTATAGTCGGCCGGATGGAACACGCTGTTACCCATGCCGGCCAGCATGGCGCCCAGCATCAGCGCCGCATAGCTGTGCGCGGTGGACAGGGCCAGCGCCGACACGCCCAGCAAGAATATGCCGGAAAACAGCACGGCACGGGCACCGAAGCGGTCGACGACAAAGCCGGCCAGCGCCTGCCCCACGCCTGAGATGATGAAAAACACCGTCATCAGCAGGCCCAGTTCCGCATACGACAGGCCAAAGGCCGGTTTCAGCCAGACGAACAGGGCCGCGAGGATCAGGTGGTAGAAGTGCGAAATGCCATGCGCCAGCCCCACCAGGGCGATGACGCGCGCGTCGCTGCGCAAGGTTGGCGGTGACTGCGGTGGCAACTGCCTTGCCGAGTTAGTTGTTATCATGTCATACCCTGTCTTATACTGGTGAAGCTCAAGTGTATGCAAAATACCATCGTCTGTTTTCCGACAGAACGACATAATTTATCGAATTAAGGCCAAGCTGATGGGTGTACCTATCCTCCACCATACCCGCATGTGTCCGCCAAGGGAGGCGCCCAGTGCGACCATCCCCGTGACCATGGTCGCGCGCGACCTGCAACCCGATGAATTTTTATTACCGCACAGCCACCCCTGGGGCCAGGTGACGATGGCGCTCGAAGGCGTGCTGCGCATTACCGCCAACAACAGCAGCTGGGTGCTGCCGCCCATGCGCGCCATCTGGATCGCGCCGAACGTGGAGCATGCCGTCACGATACTGGAAAAAACCCGCTTGCGCCCCCTGTGCATCCATGCCGCGCGCGCGCCGTTCGCGGGCAGCGACTGCAAGGTGCTGGAAGTGTCGAACCTGCTGCGCCAGCTGATCATGGCGCTGGAACAGCTGGACCCGGGCCAGGAGCCGGCGCGCGAGGCGCTGCTGGCCGAACTGATCCTCGACGAACTGAAACGCTCGGACACGCGTCCCATCCGTGTCCCCTTGCCCAGCGACAAGCGCCTGAAGACCCTGTGCGACAGCCTGATCGACAAGCCCGGCTTGAACCAGACGCTGGAACACTGGGCGCAGCAGGTCGGCGCCTCGGAGCGTACCCTGGCGCGGCTGTTCGAACGGGAATTGGGCATGAGTTTTGGCCAGTGGCGCCAGCAGGTGCGCCTGGCGCACGCGGCGCCCCTGATCGCGCGCGGCGTGCCGCTGTCGCAGGTGGCCGAAGAACTGGGCTACGCCAGCCAGTCGGCCTTTTCCGCCATGTTCAAGAAGACTTTCGGCAGTTCGCCATCGGCCTTCTTTGCGCAGGGCGACAGAATCTAGCCAACTGGAAAGCGCGCCGATACAGCGCTCAGGGCAAGGCGCAGCGCCGCAGGCAGTACGCTAGTACGGCAAGGCGGTGCAACGCCGCCATGGGCGCTTTAGCGGTGCGCCCTTAAGCCATGAAGTCGAAGAGCGAATTTTTGCCCGTATAACCCGGCAAGGCCGAGTTCGTGCCCATCTGCTCCTGGGCCGAATACGCCTTCACCAGCGCCTGCGCCTGCGCCGTCAGCGCCTTGGCCAGCACGGCTTTCTTGTTGTTCAGCGTGGTGATGTCCTTGCCCACCGATTGCACTTCCTTGCGGATGATGCTCGTTTCGCCCGTCAGTTCACCGATCTTGCTGGAAAACTGATCCGCCACGCCCTTGCCGTTATTCGTAAACAGCTTGCTGACGGCGTCCGGATCGGCGGCGATGGCGGCCTTGAGTTTTTTATCGTCGAGTACCAGCTCGCCGCCCTTGCCGAGGGTCACGCCAGCGCTGCTCAGGATGGAAGCGGGCACGCCCGTGCTGGCCGTGCGCAGCACTTGCTCCATCTGCGAACGCACCTGGCCCAGGGCCGTATCGGATTTCAAATCGCCCTGCTGCAGGCTCTGCAGCTTGCTGTTGAGCTCATTGTAGGCCGTGACGAAGCTGGCCACGTTGCTGGCGATCTGGCTGCTGTCCTTGGCGATGACCAGGTCCGTCGTGCCTGTTTTCTTCAATTCGATGGTGGTGCCCTCGACGGCAGTCGTCAGGGTATTCGTGGCGCTCTTGATGTCCTTGCCGTCGACGGTGAGCAGCGCGTCCTGCGCGGCGGCCGTCTGCTGCAAGCCCTTGCCGGCACCGGGCGCATAGCTGAGCAGGTTGCTGACGGCCGCGTCGCCGGACACGCTGATGCGCATGCTGCTGTCGGCGCCGCTCTTGCCGTTCAGGGCCAGCGCATAGCCATCCGGACCCTTCACCACGCTGGCGTCGATGCCCTGCTGCTTGAGCGCGGCGGCGATGCCGTCGAGGCTATTGTTGCTGCTGTCAATCGTCAGCGAAATGACCTTGCCGCTGCCGGGGGTAAATTGCTTGCCGTCGGTCGCGCCCACTTCGATCTTGACCAGCGCGGGCGCCCCCGTGCCGATCGCCGCGCTCGAGGTTTTCTGCGCGCCGCTGACCAGTGTCTGTCCCTGTGCCAGCTGCTTGACGTTCAATGCATAGCTGCCGCTGACAGCCTTGTCGGTGGTGGTGGCGCTCAGCACATCCTTGCTGCTGGAGGTGGCCGAAGTGGCCAGGCCGCTGCCGGCCATGTTCTTGGCCACAGTCTGGAATTTCGCCAGCGCCGATTGCAACTGGCCCAGGCCCGAGAACTTGGCCTGGTCGCGCGCCAGGCTGGCATTGAGCTTGACGACGCCCGTGTTCTGCGACTGCATCTGGCGCTCCACCTTCGCATACACATCGGCCGAGATATTGCCCTGCGTCGTCTGTTGCGTACTGTTGGTGTAAGCCTTGCTGTTGATGGTCGAATTAAACATGGTGGGCATTCCCGTCGGGTGTAAGGTCATGGCACACGGTTCAGGTCATGACCGCGCGCTGCGCTGGAAACGGACAGCAAGCGCGCGTGGCGCGGCAAGGTCCCTCTTCTGGTTGATAATTATGCAGTATTACCGGAATATCAAAACAGCGAACAGAACAAGTTTTTCCTGACTGCAAACCCATATGCACCATGATAGCGCATTTCATGTGCCACCCCTCTGCGGGCATGCCTCAGCGCATGAATTTCGAAATGGCGCTGCTGACAGCCATGTCCAGTTGCAGGAAAGTGAGTCCCACCTTGAAACCTGCACTGCTGAAAATGCAGTGCGAGACAGACGCGCGCGCCTCGATAATGTGCGCCGAGCCATCGTAAAACAACTCGAACAGCACCTTGCCCTGCTTGCCTGTCGGCACCGGTTCCGCGATGACGGCCGCCATGCCGCCCGGCCCCACATCGAGGGTGCGCGCCGCCACCGGGCCCGCGCCATCCATTACCAACATTGCCTTGGCACGCAATATCTTGCGTGCGCCCTGCCTTTGCTCAACTGACACTGTATTCCGCTTCTCTAACTATGCATTGTCGATGCGAACTCGCTGCGCGAATCCATCGGACGAATATTATAGTTCTAAACGGAAATTCCGTTTGACTTGTCTCAAGCTTGGCATTTACACCATACCAAGTTGAGCCCTGGAACACCGAACAAAACCGTAGCGAGCGGCAGTGATTTGTGGCCGAGAAGCGCAACCGTACTTTGTACGGGGCCGCCGAGGCGGTGAGCATCGCCGGCCGCAAAGCGCGACGCGCAGCAGGTTTGGTTCGGTGTTCTTACTCCAGGTCGCGCAGTTTGTTAAACGCCTCGTCGATACGTTCGACGCCGATAACCTTGAGGCCCTCGATAACCTGTTTCGGCAAATTGGACTTGGGCACCACGGCCAGGGTAAAGCCCAGCTTGGCCGCTTCGCGCAAGCGTTCCTGGCCGCGTGGCGCAGGGCGGATTTCGCCGGCCAGGCCCACTTCGCCAAACACCACGAGTCCTCGCGGCAAGGGTTTATTGCGCATCGACGAGTTAATCGCCAACAACACGGCCAGGTCGGCCGCCGGTTCCGTAATCTTGACGCCGCCGACGGCATTGATGAACACATCCTGGTCAAACGCGGCGATGCCCGCGTGGCGGTGCGCCACGGCCAGCAGCATGGCCAGGCGGTTCTGCTCCAGGCCGACAGACAGGCGGCGCGCATTCGGCAAGTGGCTGGTATCGACCAGGGCCTGGATTTCCACCAGCAGCGGACGCGTGCCTTCCTGCGTCACCATCACGCAGGAACCGGGCACCTGGTTGTCGTGCTGCGACAGGAACAGCGCGGACGGGTTCGACACGCCCTTCAGTCCCTTTTCCGTCATGGCGAACACGCCCAGCTCGTTGACGGCGCCGAAACGGTTCTTGATGGCGCGCACCAGGCGGAAGCTGGAATGGGCGTCGCCCTCGAAATACAGCACCGTGTCGACGATGTGTTCGAGCACGCGGGGACCGGCCAGCGCGCCCTCTTTCGTCACGTGCCCCACCAGGATGATGGTCACGCCCGTCTGCTTGGCCGCACGCGTCAGCTGCGCCGCGCATTCGCGTACTTGCGCCACGGAACCGGGCGCCGAGCTGAGGGCGTCCGAATACACGGTCTGGATCGAATCGATCACCACCACTTCCGGCTTCAGGTCGGCCAGGGTGCCGAGAATTTTTTCCAGCTGGATCTCGGCCTGCAATTTGAGTTCCTTGGCATCGATGACGAGACGCTTGGCGCGCAGGGCGATCTGCGCGCCGGATTCCTCGCCACTGACATACAGCACGCGCTTGTGGTGCGACATGTTGGCCAGCGCCTGCAGCAGCAGGGTCGACTTGCCGATGCCGGGATCGCCGCCGATCAGCACCACGCCGCCCGCTACCATGCCGCCGCCCAGCACGCGGTCGAATTCTTCGATGCCCGTGCCGAAGCGGGGCACGTCGATGGCATCGATATCGTCGAGCGACAGCACGGGCGCCGTCTGCGCCAGCGACATGTGCTGCGGGTTCGAATAGCGGTTGTTGCCGCCCGTCTCGGGCAGGGTTTCCACCATGGTGTTCCACTGGTTGCACGAGGTGCATTGCCCCATCCATTTATTACTGATGGCGCCGCAATCGCTGCAGGTATAGATGGTCTTGACTTTTGCCATGGTGTACTTTGCTCAGGTAAAATGAAACAGCTGGTTATATATACAGTATATACAAACCGCGCTGCCGCGTCACCCTACGCTTCGTTCACCGGTACGCGCGGCGCCAGCGCGCACATCAGCTCGTAGCCGATGGTGCCGGCGGCCAGCGCCACCTCGTCGATCGGCAGGCCCTGCCCCCACAAGGTTACATTGCTGCCGACCCGCGCACCGGGCACGTGCGTCAGGTCGACCATCAGCATGTCCATCGAGACCCGGCCGATGAGCCCCGTGCGCACGCCGTCGACCAGCACGGGCGTGCCTTCGGGCGCATGGCGCGGATAGCCATCCGCATAGCCGCAAGCCACCACGCCCACCTGGATATTGCCGGCCGCTTCGTAGCGGCTGCCATAGCCCACCACTTCGCCAGCGGCGATATCCTGGATGCCGATGATGCTGCTGCGTAAGGTCATGGTGGGCAGCAAGCCGAACGCCTGCGCCGACGTGCCGCTGGGCGTGCCGCCATACAGCATGATGCCGGGGCGCACCCAGTCGCTGTCCAGATGGTGCAGCAGCAAGCCGGCCGAATTGCACAGGCTGCGCGGCAAGGCCGCATCTATACTGGCCGCGCCCGCTTCAAAACGCAGCATCTGCTGGGACAGTGGCAAGCGCGTGGGCGCCGCCTCGTCCGCATTGGCGAAATGCGTCATCAGGGTGATCGTGCCGATATGCGGCATGGCGCGCAGGCGCGCATACGCAGCGGCGATGGCTTGCGGCGTAAAGCCCAGGCGGTTCATGCCCGTGTTCATCTTCAGATGCACATCGATGGCGTGCGGCAAGCGCGCCGCTGCCAGCATGGCGATCTGTTCTTCGCAATGCACGCTGCCATTCAAGCCGTATTGCGCCATGACCGGCAGATCGCTGGCGTCGAAAAAGCCTTCCAGCAGCAAGATGGGCTTGCTCCAGCCCAGTTCGCGCAAGCGCACGGCGTAGTCGACCTCGACCAGCGCCAGGCCATCGGCGTCGGCAAAGCCCCGCATGGCCCGTTCCAGGCCGTGGCCATAGGCATTCGCCTTGACGACAGCCCACACCTTGGCGCCGCGGGCGCAGGCGCGCGCGCGCGCCAGATTCTGTTGCATGGCATCCAGATGGATGGTGGCGATGAGGGGCCTGGGCATATGCGTCGTTCACGGCGGGTGGGAAAGCCGTATTTTACCGGATGCACAGTAAGCGGACACTGCAGGCGCCCACGATCATGTGCAGAGGACATCATTTATAAAATGCTCACATCTATGTGTATTTTTCTACGGCAGAAAAATTAAGCTTCGCTTAGGCAAGACTATGCAAAGCGACCCCGCCCAAACTTGGGGTTTGCCGTTTTTTCGTGGTATAAAGCAAGCCAGATATGATTTCAGGCAATCCAGAATGAATCGTGGTTTTTATACCATCATGGCGGCGCAGTTCTTTTCCTCGCTGGCAGATAACGCCCTCTTTTTTGTCGCCGTCGATTTATTGGTGTCCATGAAATCCCCAGCGTGGATCACGCCGCTGCTCAAATTGTCGTTCGTGCTGTTTTACGTGCTGTTGGCCGCTTTTGTCGGCGCCTTCGCAGATGCATTGCCGAAAGGCAAGGTCATGTTCATCGCCAACATGGTCAAGATCTTCGGCTGTGCCCTCGTCTTCTTCCACGTGCACCCCTTGCTGGCCTACGCCGTCGTCGGCTTCGGCGCGGCCGTGTATTCGCCCGCCAAGTACGGCATCCTGACGGAACTGCTGCCGCCGGAAAAGCTCGTCGCGGCGAATGGCTGGATCGAAGGCTTGACCGTCACCTCCATCATCCTCGGCACCGTCATGGGCGGCGCGCTGGTCAGCGGCCACGTGTCCGACATGCTGCTGTCGATCGACATCCCCCTGATCGACACGGGCATCGCCAACAAGACGGAAGCGGCCCTGTGCGTGGTGGTAGGCATTTATGTGCTGGCAACCCTGGCCAACCTGAAGATTCCCGACACGGGCTGCGTGTATGCGCATCAGGAACGTAATCCTATCAAACTGATCACCGATTTTGCCAATTGCTATTCCATCCTGTGGAAAGACAAGCTGGGCCAGATCACCCTGGCCGTGACGACCCTGTTCTGGGGCGCTGGCGCCACCTTGCAACTGATCGTGCTGGAATGGGCCAAGCAGTCGCTGAACATGCCGTTCGACAAGGCCACCAGCCTGGTGGGCGTGGTCGCCATCGGCGTGGCCGCCGGCGCCGTGCTGTCGGCACGTTTCATTCCGCTGCGCAAATCGCTGACCGTCATTCCGCTGGGCATCGCCATGGGCGTGATCGTCATGATGATGACGCAAGTGCACTCCGTGTGGATCGCCTACCCGCTGCTGATATTGATCGGCGCCCTGTCCGGCTTCTTCGTCGTGCCCATGAATGCCCTGCTGCAACACCGCGGCCACGTCCTGATGAGTGCGGGCCATTCCATCGCCGTGCAGAACTTCAATGAAAACCTGTCGATTCTCACCATGCTGGCCGTGTATTCGATCATGATCCGCCTGCACCTGCCGCTCAATATCATCATCACCCTGTTCGGCCTGTTCGTCGCCGGCACCATGTACATGATCATGCGCCGGCACAAGCTGAACCAGCTGGAACACGACAGTCTGTCCTTGATCGGCGAGCATAAGCATTAACGGTGGTGTCGGATTACGCGCTACGCGCTAATCCGACCTACGCAGGTAGCGTGCCTGCCAGCCGCCGTGCGGCGGCCTGCTCCGTCCAGTCATGGGGCACGACAAAACCGCGCGTGCGCTCCACTTCCCAGCCTTCGACATGGTCCACCGTGGCCACCATCACCGGTTGCGCCAGATCAGACAACTGCGCGCGCAAGGCCTCTACCTCCAGCACTGCCACCTCGCGCCCCTTGAACGGCGCCAGCCATTGCAAACGCGGCAGCACGACATAGCGCTGCGCCGGCAATTGTGTTGGCGTGCACCAGAAGCCGTGTCCATGTTCCTGGGAAATACCGTCCACGGCGGGCGTGGCGCCTGCCGCATAAAACAGCCAGCCCTTGACCAGCGCCTGCGCCGCGCGCACGGGGTGCGCCAGCAAGCTTTGCGCAGCCGGGTGGCGAGACAAGGCGAGTTGCTTGTCGAGAATTTTGCGCATCTTCAAGCCCAAGGTGTCGGCCAGGTTCGGGCCGATCAAGTGGTTGAAGACACCGGGATCCGGCGCGCCTTCCAGCAGGTAGAACTTGGTGGCAAATTCCCAGTGCAACAGATCGCTCCCGTCACGCAGCAGGAAATCGAACTCGCCCACCGTATCGTTGCGGTTCACCTGCACTTGCAAGCCATGCGCAGCGAGCACGCCGTGCTGCTCAAAATAAAAGGCCAGCAGCTTTTCAGCGTACAGGCCCAGGCGGGAATAGAATTTCGGCCCCAGCGCCGCATCGAGCGGCGACGGATCCTCTTGCAGCGCCCCCAGCCATGCCGCCACGGCAGGCGTGACGGGAGGCAAGCTGGCGATGCGCCCGCCCCAGTGGGCGCTGGAGGGGTCCAGCAAGTCGGGCGAGTCGAGCAGCCAGGCCAGCGCACGCACGCGGGGGTGCGTCAGATGGCCCCAGCGGCGCTCGAAGCGGACCTGAAATGTGTCAACCACCGTGCGTGCTTTTCGCCAGGCACAGGTCGGCCCAGGCACGCGCCTTGGCCTTGCCCGTCTCATCCTGCAGCAACATTTCCGGATGGAAGGTGGCGACAAGCGAGGCATTGCCCAGCTGGCGCACCTTGCCGCGTACGGGTTTTTCACCGGGATTGATGCCGGCAGCGGCCATCGAACCGAGGGTGACGATGGTGCGCGGTTGCAGCAGGGCCAGTTCGCGCTCGAAATACGGGCGGCAAGCGGCCGACTCGGATTCGGTGGGCAAGCGTTCCTGGCCCGCCTCGTCGAGCGGACGGCATTTCAGCAAGTGCGTAATATAGACATCGCGGCCCGCTTCGAGGTCGATGGCTTTGAGCATATTGTCGAGCAATTTGCCCTGCTCGCCCGGCAAGGCGCGCCCTTCCCGTTCTTCCGCGCGCGAGGGGCTGCTGGCCAGCATCAGCCAGGCGCCCTGGCGGTCGCCACGGCCCATGACGACGCCCTTGCGCGTCTTGCACAAGTCGCAGCGCGCGCATTTGGCGACGGCGGCCGTCAAGCCATCCCAGTCGAGGGTAGCGATATCGGCGTCGCTCAGCTGCCTGGCCGGTGGCGGCGCGGGCGCATCGTCGAACCAGGCCGTGTCGTCAGGGACTGCCGTCGCGGCAACAGCGACAACTGCCTCGACTTCCACCTCGGCAAGCACTTCGACCACGGCAGCAGGCCCAGGCGCAGCAACCTCGGCCACGGCCACTTCCATCTCCACGGCAGCCACGGCGACGATCTCAACGGCGTCAACCGCCTCGGGTGCGGCGCCCTGACGCAAGCGCCACAGGGGGCCGACGCCCATTTCATCGAGGAAAACGGCGCTGCGGCTCATAAGGTATAACGCATCACGATGGCGTCCTCACGTTGCGAATTGGCCGCCGGATAGTACCCCTTGCGCCGGCCGATCTGTTCAAATCCATAACGCTGATAAATATCGAGCGCGCGCGCGTTCGACGGGCGCACTTCCAGCAGCATCGATTCCATGCCCAACTGGCGCGCGCAGGCGCAGGACTGGTTCAGCAGGAAGCGGCCCAGCCCCTGGCCCTGGATGGCGCCCTCGACGGCCACATTCAGCAAGTGCGCCTCGTCGACGACCAGCATCAGCAGAAAATAGCCAAGCAGGGTGCCGTCCACGTCGCGCAGCACCCAGGCCGGGTAGCCGCTCTTGAGCGAATCGACGAAGTTACCGTGCGTCCAGGGATGCGGATACACGCGCTGTTCCAGCGCCAGCACCTCCAGCAGGTCCGCTTCGAGCATCGGCTGATAGTCGAGACGCAGCAAGTCCCAGCCTGCCGCGCTGTCGTCCTGCGTCACTGCGTCCTTGCCCTCCTCCATCATTGTGCCGACTCCGCAGCGGCCTTGGCCAGTTGCATCTCCTGCCGTTCCGCGCTCGTATAGGCGATCTTGTTGCGCAAATACAAAGGCTGCGCCTCGGCCGCCGTCACGAACTGACCAGCCGCAAAGGCGATGCGCGCCAACTGCGCCACTTGCACGGCGTGCGGCATGATGGCCGCGTCGGCCGTGGCGGCGCACGGCAACGCGGCCAGCGCTTCGGCGTAGGCCGCAAAGCCGTTGCCGCAGCCGACGACGACGTCGCCTTGCGGCGCCACGCCGGCCGGCGAGCTCAGGGCCGGTGGCGACACGGCTTGCAAGCCATTTTGATAGTCATATTGCGCCCAGTACACTTCGCCCATGCGGGCGTCGAGCACGGTCACGATGTGCTGCGCGCCATGCTGCTGGTGGCACGCGAGCGCCATGGCGTCGAGTGTCACGACGGGCACGACAGGCAGCTTGGCGCCGTAGGCCAGGCCTTGCGCAATGCCGCAGGCCGTGCGCACGCCCGTAAACGAGCCGGGACCGGAACCGTAGGCGATGGCGTCGACGTCGGCCAGGGTCACGCCCGCTTCGGCCAGCAATTCCTGCACCATCGGCAAGATCGACTGGGAATGGGTGCGCACGCCTGACGAGGCACGGGACAGGATGACATCGCCGCGCAGCAAGGCGCAGGAAGCGAGTTCGGACGAAGTTTCAATGGCAAGCAGGGTGGGAAGTAAGATAGGCATGGCGTATTTTACCTTGCCAGGCCCGGGAGCGGCACGCCGTGCCGGCCAACAACCGCCCACTTGCACAACCCGTGCGTGAGGACGGCTATAATAAAAGGCTAAGCTGATTGCTTGACTGGCGTCATTGCGCCATGCCTGGCAATCCATACGCGACACTATCACCCCACTCTTGCCCTGGTCCGCTCCGTGAATCCACTTCTTGCCAAACTGCAACCATATCCATTCGAAAAGCTGCGCCAGCTGTTTGCCGGCGTGACGGTCAACCCCGAGTATGCGCCCATCAGCCTGGGCATGGGCGAACCCAAGCACCCGACGCCAGCCTTCATCGAGCAGGCCTTGGTCGACAATATCCACGGCCTGGCCAGCTATCCGACCACCATCGGTTCGGAAGCCTTGCGTACCGCCATCGCCGGCTGGCTGGAACGCCGCTATGGCATCCCCAAGCTCAATCCTGCCACGCAAATCCTGCCCGTGAACGGTTCGCGCGAAGCGCTGTTTGCGCTGGCGCAAACGGTGATCGATCCGTCGGCCGGTTCGCTCGTGATCAGTCCGAATCCGTTTTACCAGATCTATGAAGGCGCGGCCTACCTGGCCGGCGCCGAACCGTATTTCGTCAATTCCGATCCGGCGCGCAATTTCGGCTGCGACTACGACGCGGTGCCGGCTGCCGTGTGGGAAAAGGTCAAGCTGCTGTTCCTGTGCTCGCCCGGCAACCCGACGGGCGCCGTGCTGACCCTGACGGACTGGGAACACCTGTTTGCCCTGTCCGAGCGCTACGACTTCGTCATCGCCGCCGATGAGTGCTATTCCGAAATTTACCACGGCGACACGCCCCCGCTGGGCGCGCTGCAGGCGGCGCACATGCTGGGTCTGTCCACGATCGAGCGTCCGTATGCGCGTCTGGTGGTGTTTTCCAGCCTGTCGAAGCGCTCGAACGTGCCGGGCATGCGCTCGGGCTTTGTCGCCGGCGACGCCGAAGTGCTGAAAAAATTCCTGCTCTACCGAACCTACCACGGCGGCGCCATGAGCCCCGCCGTGCAGGCGGCCTCCGTCGCGGCCTGGAACGACGAAACCCATGTCGAGGAAAATCGCGCCAAGTACCGCGCCAAGTTCGACGCCATCACGCCGCTGCTGCAAGCGGTGATGGACGTGCAATTGCCGGACGCCGGCTTCTACCTGTGGGCTGACGTCAGCCGCACGGGACTGTCCGACACCGAATTCGCGCAGCGCCTGTACGCCGAATATAATGTCACGGTATTGCCTGGCAGCTACCTGGCGCGCGACGCGCACGGCATCAATCCGGGCCGCAACCGCATCCGCATGGCCCTGGTGGCCGAAACGGCCGAAGGGCTGGAAGCCGCATTGCGCATAGTAAAATTCTGCCAGCAGCTTTCCGCATCCGCATCAACCAACTAAATAAACAAGACATCATCATGAGCCAACAACTGCAAACCATCATCGACCAGGCCTGGGAAAACCGCGCCGAGATCAATCCGCGCAACGGCACGGCCGAACTGCGCGATGCCGTCTCCCACGTCATCAATGGCCTGGACAACGGCAGCATCCGCGTGGCGGAAAAAACCTCGGGCGACTGGGTTGTCAACCAGTGGGTCAAGAAAGCCGTGCTGCTGTCGTTCCGCCTGGAAGACAACGTCGTCCTGCCATCCGATGGCACGATGCAGTTCTACGACAAGGTGCCGACCAAGTTCGCCAACTACACGGCCGAAGACTTCGCCAAGGGCGGTTTCCGCGTGGTGCCACCAGCCGTTGCCCGCCGCGGCAGCTTCATCGCCAAGAACGTCGTGCTGATGCCGTCCTACGTCAACATCGGCGCCTACGTCGATGAAGGCGCCATGGTCGACACCTGGGCCACCGTCGGCTCCTGCGCCCAGATCGGCAAGAACGTCCACCTGTCCGGCGGCGTCGGCATCGGCGGCGTGCTGGAACCGATGCAAGCGAACCCGACCATCATCGAAGACAACTGCTTCATCGGTGCCCGCTCGGAAATCGTCGAAGGTGTGATCGTCGAAGAAAACTCGGTCATCTCGATGGGCGTCTACATCGGCCAGTCGACCAAGATCTACGACCGCGCCACGGGCGAAGTGACTTACGGCCGCGTGCCTGCCGGCTCCGTCGTGGTCTCGGGCAACCTGCCTTCGGAAGACGGCAAGTACTCGCTGTACTGCGCCGTGATCGTCAAGCGCGTGGATGCCAAAACCCGCGCAAAAACGGGTATCAACGAGTTGCTGCGCGGCATCTAATTACTGCGCAGCAAGGCGCACGCAGCTCCCTGAATGTCCCGCTTCGGCGGGACATTTTCATTTCTGGCGAGCAACTTCAATCGTCCCGCCCCCGCTTCTCATCCTGTCCTATACTGGATGGCATGAATACTCCTCCCGTATTGATCGTCGGCGCCGGTCCTACTGGCCTCATGCTTGCCTTGCGCCTGGCGCGCCATGGCGTCGATTGCCGCATCATCGATAAAAACAGCGGTCCGGGCCAGGCGTCGCGGGCCATGGCCGTGCATGCGCGCACCCTGGAGTTTTACCAGCAGCTGGGCTTTGCCGACGAGCTGGTCAGCCTGGGCATCAAGATCAATGCCATGCACATCCACGAAGGCGGCGCGGAGCTGGTGAAACTGGCGCTGGGCGAGATCGGCGAAGGCCTGAGCCCCTATCCTTTCGTGCTGAGCCTGCCGCAAGACGAGCATGAACGCTTTCTCATCAGCAAGCTGGCGGCGGCCGGCGTGCACGTGGAATGGAATGTCGCGCTGGACCTGTGGAAGCAGGACGATAGCGAAGTGCAAGCCATCCTGCTCAAGGATGACGAGCGACAATATTGCACGTTTGACTATATCTGCGGCTGTGACGGCGCCCGCAGCAAGGTGCGCGAGATCGCCGGTGTCGACTTTTCCGGCGGCACCTACGACCACCTGTATTACGTGGCCGATGCGCAAGTGGCCGGCAGCAATACGGATTTGCACGCCCACCTGGGCGCGAACGCATTTGCACTGATGCTGCCCGTGCGCACCAGCGGCATGCAGCGCCTGATCGGCATCCTGCCCGACCGTCCCGATGGCGCGCCCGCGCCCGTGTTTGACGATGTGCGCGGCGACGTGGAAACCCTGCTCGGCATCCAGGTCGAGCACGTGAACTGGTTTTCCACGTATAAAGTCCACCACCGCGTGGCGGGCCAGTTTCGCGCGCGGCGCTGCTTCATCCTCGGCGACGCGGCCCATTTGCACAGCCCCGTGGGCGGCCAGGGCATGAACACGGGCCTGGGCGACGCCGTCAACCTGGCCTGGAAACTGGCGCAAAAACTGCACGGCCAGTGCAACGACGCCCTGCTCGACACCTATGAAAGCGAGCGCATCGTGTTTGCCCGCAAGCTCGTCGCCACCACCGACCGCGCCTTCCAGGCCATCGTCGCGCAAGGCATGGCCGGGCAATTCCTGCGGCGCTGGCTGGTGCCGCACGCGC
The DNA here is from genome assembly GCF_003096775.1 of Janthinobacterium sp. 78. Taxonomy (NCBI): domain Bacteria; kingdom Pseudomonadati; phylum Pseudomonadota; class Betaproteobacteria; order Burkholderiales; family Oxalobacteraceae; genus Janthinobacterium; species Janthinobacterium sp. 78. The sequence continues at coordinate 4,530,534 of NZ_QENT01000001.1, forward strand.
TGCCCTTCCTCTCGGGCTTCGAACGGGCGCGCCGTTTGCTCTTCAAGACGGTGTCGCAAATCGAGATCAGCTATGAAGACAGCGCCCTGTCCGCAGGCCATGCGCAGTACCTGCGCGGCGGCGACCGCCTGCCGTGGTTCTCCGATGGCACGCAAGACAATTTCACGGCCCTGCGCAGCATGGAGTGGCAATTGCACATCTATGGCGAGCCGGCGCCCGAACTGTTGAACGAGGCGCGCGTGCTGAAACTGCCCGTGCATTGCTACACCTATAATGTGGCCGCCAAGCTGGCCGGCCTTGGGCGCGACGCAGCCTACCTGGTGCGCCCCGACGGCCACATCGCGCTGGCCCTGCACCTGCAGGAAAGCGGCGCCCTGCGCGCCCTGGCCTTGCGACTGGGCCTGCATTTCGGTCCGGCGGAGACAGGCAAGACGGCGCCACGGCCTGTGTAGGGGAAATCACTGGGCCGTGTTGCACTGCCGCATCGACTGCGCATCGACTGTATAATGGCGGCTACCATCGCATTTCGTCCTGGCGCAAGCGCCGCGATCAAGCGAACCGCATTCATTCCCCTTGGCCCTACCCATGACGACCATTACACTCTACGGTATCCCCAATTGCGATACCGTCAAAAAGGCCCGCACCTGGCTGGCTGCGCAGCAATTCGATTTCACCTTCCACGACTTCAAGAAGCAGGGCCTGGAACGCGCCACCGTCGAGGCATGGCTGCAACAATTGCCGTGGGATGTGCTGGTCAACAGGAAAGGCACGACCTGGCGCGCCCTGTCCGACGAGCGCAAAGCTTCGATCACCGATGCAGCCAGCGCCGTGGAACTGATGCTGGAAAACCCGTCCATCATCAAGCGCCCCGTGCTGGACAAGGATGGCAAGTTCAGCGTGGCGTTTTCAGATGCACAGTACGCAGCCATTTTCGGGCTGTAATTTTTACTTAGACAGAAGCACCCCGCTCTACACCATGACCACCTCCAAAACCCTCGCCCTGACCGAAAAACTGATCGCCCTGTCTTCGGTCACGCCCGATGACAAGGGCTGCCAGCAGCACCTGATCGACATCCTCACGCCGCTGGGCTTTGTCTGCGAGACGATCCAGTCGAACGACGTCACCAATCTGTGGGCGCGGCGTGGATTGAGTTCCCCCGTGTTCGTCTTTGCCGGCCATACGGACGTGGTGCCGACCGGCCCCGTCGAACAATGGCGCTCGCTGCCGTTCATCCCCACGCAGCGCGACGGCAAGCTGTACGGCCGTGGCGCGGCCGACATGAAGACCTCGATCGCCGCCATGGTGGTGGCCTGCGAGGAATTCATCGCCGCCACGCCAGACCATACGGGTTCGATCGCCTTTTTGATCACCAGCGACGAGGAAGGCCCGGCCACGGACGGCACCGTCATCGTCTGCGACAAGTTGAAAGAGCGCGGCGAGCAGATCGACTATTGCCTGGTGGGCGAGCCAACGTCGAGCGCGCAACTGGGCGACATGATCAAGAACGGGCGCCGCGGTTCGCTGTCGGGGCGCTTGACGATCAAGGGCGTGCAAGGCCATATCGCCTACCCGCACCTGGCGAAAAACCCGATCCATGAGGCGGCGCAGGCGCTGGCCGATCTGGTCGAGGAAAAATGGGACGCGGGCAACGAGTACTACCTGCCGACCTCGTGGCAAATGTCCAACATCAACGCGGGCACTGGCGCCAACAACGTGATTCCCGGCGACATGGTGATCGATTTCAATTTCCGCTTTTCCACGGCCAGCACGGCGGAAAGCTTGCAAGCGCGCGTGCACGCCATCCTCGACAGGCATGACTTGCAATACGATATGCACTGGACCCTGAGCGGCCTGCCCTTCCTCACGCCGCGCGGCACCCTGTCCGATGCGCTGTCGTCCGCGATTCACGCGGAAACGGGCATTCTGACGCAGCTGTCGACCACGGGCGGCACCTCGGATGGCCGGTTTATCGCGCAAATCTGCCCCCAAGTGATAGAATTCGGGCCGCCCAATGCCAGTATTCACAAGATCGACGAGCACATCGAACTGCGCCACATCGATCCCCTGAAGAATATTTACCGGCGCACGCTGGAGCATTTGCTGCCCGTCTGAACCAGAATACCGAGGCCCGTCACGGCGGGCCAGAACACCGTCTTTTCGAGAATGCCATGACCCCGAACCCGTTTTCCACGCCACGCGACCTGCTGCGCTACGCCGTTACCCGTTTTAATACCGCCAAGCTGTTTTTCGGCCACGGCAGCGCCGAAGCGTTCGACGAAGCGGCCTATCTGATCCTGCACACGTTGAAGTTGCCGCTCGACAAGCTCGAACCGTTTCTCGACGCCAAGCTGCTGCCGTCGGAAATCGCCAGCGTCATGACGGTCATCGACCGCCGCAGCATCGACCGCGTGCCGGCCGCCTACATCACCAAGGAAGGCTGGCTGGGCACCTACAATTTCTATGTCGACGAACGCGTGATCGTGCCCCGTTCCTTCATCGCCGAACTGATCCCTGAATACTTTTCGCCATGGGTGGCGGAACCGGAAGCGGTGGAAAACATCCTGGAACTGTGCACCGGCTCGGGTTGCCTGTCGATCATGATGGCCGACGCCTTCCCCAACGCCGCAGTGGACGCGGTGGACATTTCCGCCGACGCGCTGGCCGTGGCCAAGCGCAACGTCGACACGTACAAATTGCAGGATCGCGTCAAGCTGATCGAATCGGACCTGTACACCAACGTGCCGGCCAAGAAATATGATTTGATCATCAGCAACCCGCCGTACGTGAATTCCGCGTCGATGGGCACGCTGCCCCAGGAATACCTGGCCGAACCGCAAATCGCCCTCGACGGCGGCAGCGACGGCATGGACCTGGTGCGCAAGATCATCGCCGGCGCGGCCGAGCGCCTGACGGACGATGGCATCCTGATGATTGAAATCGGCAACGAACGCGCCTACGCGGAAGCGGCCTTCGGCGAGCTGGGCCTGACCTGGCTGACGACGAGCGCTGGCGACGACATGGTATTCCTGCTGACGGCCGAGCAGCTCAAGCTAGGTTAATTGACAAACGCACTACCTCACTCAACCCAACTGCAAATGCCGGGGTCGGACCCTCAGGGTCCGACCCCAGGTTTGCGCCTTTGGGTTAAAACGCAAAGAAAAAAATGATACGTTTCCTACAAGTAAGCCTGATGCGCGGCATCAAACCGTTGCTCGAACAAGTCGATGTTACCCTCAATCCGGGCGACAAGATCGGCCTGATCGGCGCCAATGGCGCAGGCAAATCGAGCCTGTTCGCCATGATGCGTGGCGAATTGCACCCTGACCAGGGCGAGATCGATTTCCCGGCCAAATGGCGCGTGGCTTACGTGGCGCAGGAAACGCCGCCGCTGGACCGTGCCGCGCTCGACTATGCGATCGATGGCGACATCACCCTGCGCAAACTGGAAGCGGAACTGGCGCATCTCGAGTCGCAACCGGAAAGTACGGAAAACGGCATCGCCATCGGCAACATGTACAGCGCGCTGGCCGATGCCGACGCCTACACGGTGCAGTCGCGCGGCGAACAATTGCTGCTGGGCCTGGGCTTCACGCTGGACCAGATGCAGCAACCGGTGGCAAGTTTCTCCGGCGGCTGGCGCATGCGCTTGAACCTGGCGCAAGCGCTGATGTGCCCGTCCGACCTGCTGCTGCTCGATGAACCGACCAATCACCTGGATCTGGACGCCATCATCTGGCTGGAAGACTGGCTCAAGCGCTATGCCGGCACCTTATTGATCATTTCACATGACCGCGACTTCCTCGATGAAGTGGTCAACGTCGTCGTGCATATCGACGAACGCAAGCTGAAACGCTACTCGGGCAACTATTCGAGCTTCGAGCGCCAGCGTGCGGCGCAGATGATCCTGGCCGCCGGCGCGCTGGAAAAGCAGCAGCGCAAGCGTGCCCATCTGGAATCGTTCGTGAACCGCTTCAAGGCGCAAGCCTCGAAGGCGCGCCAGGCGCAAAGCCGCATGAAGGCGCTGGCGAAGATGGAAGAGCTGGCGCCATTGCGCGCCGCCGCCGAATTCTCGTTCGAATTCCGCGAGCCACTCTCCGCGCCGAACCCGCTGATGGTGATGGAAGACGTCGACGCGGGCTACAAGATCGAAAACGAAGCGACGGGCGAAATCACGCATAAAACCATCGTCAACGGCATCAAGTTTTCGCTGCAGATCGGCCAGCGTATCGGCTTGCTGGGCCAGAACGGCGCCGGCAAGTCGACGCTGATCAAGACCATCGCCGGCGAACTGATGCCGCTGACGGGCGACGCCACCATGGGCAAGGGCCTCAACATCGGCTACTTCGCCCAGCACCAGGTGGAAATGCTGCGCCACGACGAATCGCCGCTGTGGCATCTGTCGAAGATCGCCCCGACCGTGCGCGAGCAGGAACTGCGCAACTTCCTGGGCGGCTTCAACTTCCCCGGCAACATGGTCACCGCCTCGATCGCCCCATTCTCGGGCGGCGAAAAAGCCCGTTTGGCGCTGGCCCTGATCGTCTGGCAGCGTCCGAACCTGCTGTTGCTCGATGAACCGACCAACCACTTGGATCTGGAAACGCGCGAAGCGCTGACGGAAGCGCTGGCGCAGTTCGAAGGCACCCTGGTCGTCGTTTCCCATGATCGCCATTTGCTGCGCGCCACCACCGACGAATTCATCATCGTGGCCGACGGCAAGCTGCAACCGTTCGACGGCGACCTGGACGATTACAAGGATTGGCTGTTCAAGACCAAGCTGGGCAAGGGCACGGACGTGCTGCCGGCCGCCGGCAAGGCCAACAAGACGGACTTCCCTGTCGTCTCACCAGTAGCGGTAGCGGCCGCCGCCCCTGCCGCGCCCGTGCGCGACAAGCGCCAGGAAGCGGAAGACCGCCAGAAGGCTGCCGCCCTGCGCAAGCCGATCGAAAACAAGATCAAGCGCCAGGAAGAGCAAATTGCCAAGCGCAACGCGCAAAAGGCGGAAACGGAAGCCAAGCTGGGCGAGCCGACCATCTACGACGCCGCCAACAAGGCCAAGCTGAAGCAATTGCTGGCCGACCAGACCTTCTTCACCAAGGACCTGGCGCAGCTGGAAGCGGAATGGCTCGATTTGCAGGATCAGTTAGAGAAACTCGGCTAACGCACAACACAAAGACGACCTCCGGGTCGTCTTTTTTTTCAGGCCGCCTGCATGGGGCCGGGGCTGCGGATGGCCATCAGGCGGTCGATATCGACGAGGATCAATCTACGTCCCGCCAGCGTGCCCAGGCCCAGCAGATAATCGGCTTCCGCCGCGCCCAGGCCGGGCACGGCGGCGATGTCGCTGGCGGCCAGGCTGACGATATCGGTGACGCCATCGACCACCATGCCCATCACGCCATTGCTCAGCTGCAAGATGATCACGTCGGTGGACGGGTCGGGCGTACCCTGGACGCTGCCGAACGCGGCGCGCATGTCGACGATGGGGATGATCACACCGCGCGAGACGGCCACGCTGCGCAGCACCTCCCCTTCCGAGGAAAAACGGTCGAGTTCCTTCAACGGGCGCAATTCCCGCACGCAGCGGTAATCGAGGCCGTATTCCAGGCCGCCCAGCCGGAAGCTCAAGTACTGCGTCAGGCATTGCGCGGTTACGGCGTCAGGCGTCGTCGTGGGCTGCATGGTGTTCCTTTCATCCGGTAAGCGCTGCCAGGATGCGCAGTGGCGCAACGTTGGCCCCATGCTAACCAGCATCACCGCAGGCGGCGTTGAGAAACATCAACTTTCCCGGAAGGCACGCGTACTCTCACTGCCCAGCTTGCGCCGGCGCAGCCATCTTCCCTTACAATACCCACATCGTTTCCCCACAGGCAGGCCATGCAACACCTCGTCAATCCCGCTGAAGTTGAATTTTCCGCCATCCGCGCCCAGGGGCCGGGCGGGCAAAACGTCAACAAGGTCTCCAGCGCCATCCATTTGCGCTTCCCCATCGCCGCCTCGTCGCTGCCGGAAGCGTACAAGGAGCGGCTACTGGCCCTGCGCGACAGCCGCATCAGCAAGGATGGCGTGCTGGTGCTCAAGGCACAGCAGTCGCGCAGCCAGGAGCAGAACAAGGAAGAAGCCTTGCGGCGCTTGCAGGAAATCATCGACAGCGTCACCTTTTTGCCCGCCGTGCGGCGCGCCACCAAGCCCACGCGCAGCTCGCAGCGGCGCCGCCTCGATAGCAAGAGTACGCACAGCGTGCTCAAGCAATCACGTGGCAAGGTCACCGACTAAACGTTACGGCGGCGGTGCATACGTCCACTCCAGGCTGCCTGTGCTGTCCGCAAACACGCTCTGCGTGGCCGGCGTGGCGCTGCGCAACAGCGCCTTGATCTCCTTCGGCGGCCGGTCGTAGACCTTGGCTGGCCCGGGCGGCACGACCATCGCGCGCACGACCGTTTCACCGTCGACCAGTCCCAGGCTGCAGCGCGACTGGCCGGCCGTCGCCTGGCGCTGCTGGCGCACTTGCGCCACCAGGGCCAGCATTTGCCCGTGCAGGATTTCCGACTGTTTGACTTCCACGCGCAGGCGCGCCACTTCCTTCAATACGGGAGCGATGCGCGCGGCCAGCTTGTCGTACTGCAGCTGCTGCGCCGGCTGCAGCTGCAGCTCGGCGCGCCGCAGCTGGCCCGCCAGGGTCAGGTAGTTGCGCACTTCGGGCAAATGCGCAATGGCATCGATTTCCTGCTGGCGCTTGTGCTGCATCTGCTGATAGTGCGCGGCCCTGGCCAGGCTTTCCGCGATCTGTTGGTCCAGCGCGCTCAAATTGGGCACCAGCGGGAACAGCAGCATCTCCACCTGCTTGCGCGGACCGGCGCTGCCGATGCGGATGGTGCGTGCCGCCACGGCGCAGCCTTCGGCCAACTCGATGACGACCTCGTCGGCGATGATCTCGCAATTGCTGGCATGCTCGATCACCACGCGCGTGCCGGCGATGACGCAGCTTTCCGCGCGCTTCATGTGGACTTCGCCGCTCAGCGCCTGCAGCACGGAACCGGAAGCGACGCCCTCGACGCGCACGTCGCCGTGCTCGTTGAAGGCCGTGCCGCCCACCAGGTTGCGCTGTAGCCATATTAATCCGCCATGCGAGTGCAGATGGCCGTACACGTCGCCATGGATGGTGATGTCGCTGCCGTCGAGCTGGCGCTGCTCCTGCACTTCGCCATATTCCTCGTACGCGGCGCGCAGCTTCAAATTGCCCGTGGTACGGCTGCTGACGCCTTCGCGGCTGACGATCTTGTTGTCGATGGAGAGCTTGCCGTGCGCATCGACATTCACATAGCCATCCTGGGTGGCGACCACGTAATCGCCATCGCTGAAGCGTTCGACCGCCGTGCCCGCCCCTGCCACCGCCGCCAGGTCCAGCTCCAGCGGCGCGGGCGGCGGCAGCAGCGTACCGTCCAGGTCGTAGCCGGGCAAGCCGGGGGCACCGGGCAGCAGCCGCAGCAGGCGCGCGTGTTTTTTCACTTGCGGAAAACGGTTCTTGAAACTGAGCAAATCCAGGCGGCCATCGGAGCGTTCGCGCGGCGCATCGTCGCGGTGGATGCCTTGCGACACTTCGACCAGTTGCGCGTCGCGGCCCGGCTGTGGCGGCAGCGCCCGCGCCACCGTGATGCGCTCGGCCTTGCCGCTGCCGAGAATGGCGCGCACGGCCGCGCCATCGATGCCATAGCGCACGCCCTTGCACCACAGGTCAGCCACCAACTCGTCAAACTCGCGGCGCGCCGGCACCTGGCCATCCGCGTCAGGCGACAGCGCTTCAAAGTAGAACTCGGCGCTGTCGCCACGGATCTTGATTTGTTTATATAGTGCGCGGCGCTGGGGCGGGAATGGCGCCACACGGGCGGCAATGCGCAGCAAGGCGTCGCTCTTGGGCGCGGCGCGGGGCGCGGGGGCATGGAACAGGGTCAGCAGGAACAAAGCGTAGTCGAGACCAGCCAGCAGCTGCCCCGACTGGAACAGCTGGTCGACGGCGGCGCGCAACTGCGCGGGCGTCAGCGACAGGTCGAGACACACGCCCTCGTCGCGCTGCACCAGGCCGCGCGGCAAGCCGCCTGCGGGGACCGCCTCAGGAACGGGTGTGTCGTCGTCGCTCACCACTTGCCTCCCCAAAACCAGGAATTGTCTCAGTGCACTAGAACAATATCACGGGGCGTGGCGGTGTGCCTGACTGAGCAACAATGTTGGTGGGCAGATGCCAACAGGGCCATGTCTTGCGAGATGGCCCTGTCGGATGGGAGGTGCGATGCCTAAGTAACTAGCGGCGTGGGGGATTCGAGTAAATGTCTTGCCCCACTTCATTGATCTGGCGGCGCAGGTCGCGCCGCTCGTCGGGCGTCATGCGGCCCGTGCGGCGCGAGGCGTCGGCGCCTTCGCTGGCGCGGCGCTGCTCTTCGGCGCGCGTGTCGAAACTGCGTGCGTCACGCTGTTCGCGCAGTCGCGTATCATTGCTATTGCTGCGCTGTACCTGTTCATAGCGCTGGGCCTGCACTTGCGGCTGGTCGTCACGGCGTGGCGGCGGCTGGTTTTGTGCCAGCGCCAGGCTGGCGGCAAACACGGAGCAAACGGCAAATGCGGACAGCACAGTCGTACGTGCGGCAATAGCTGCGCTGGGAGCGGTGTGAATTTTTTTAGTAAAGATATTCATTGAGTTCCTCTTCCGCGATGCCGTATAAACTTAAAGCTGATTTCCACTGTGGCCCCAGTGTATGATGCTTTACACGGTGCAGTAAGAGTAATTGGGTAAAGTTTGTAACACTTTGTAATGGGTCGCCATACGCCCTTGCCGACGCCACGCGAGGCGTTACTATAGCAACTAATATAAGATAACACGACACCTTAAATGACCACAACCTCCACCTCCGGCAGCAACACGCCTACGCAATCGATCCACGGCCACCAGGCAAAAATCATGGTGGTCGATGACGATGTGCGCCTGCGCGACTTGCTGCGCCGCTACCTGACCGAACAGGGTTTCAATGTCTTCACGGCAGAGAGCGCGACGGCCATGAACAAGCTGTGGCTGCGCGAACGCTACGACTTGCTGGTGCTCGATTTGATGCTGCCCGGCGAAGACGGCCTGTCGATCTGCCGCCGCCTGCGCGGCGCGGGCGACCAGACGCCGATCATCATGCTGACGGCCAAGGGCGAGGACGTGGACCGTATCGTGGGCCTGGAAATGGGTGCCGACGACTACCTGCCAAAACCGTTCAACCCGCGCGAACTGGTGGCCCGCATCGGCGCCGTGCTGCGCCGCAAGGGTCCTGATGAAATCCCGGGCGCACCGTCGGAAACACCGCAAACCTTCGAATTCGGCGACTTCGTGCTGGACCTGGGTACGCGCACCTTGAAAAAGAGTGGCGAAACGGTGCCGCTGACCACCGGTGAATTTTCTGTGCTGAAAGTGTTTGCCCGCCATGCGCGCCAACCGCTGTCGCGTGAGAAACTCATGGAACTGGCGCGTGGACGCGAATACGAAGTATTCGACCGCAGCCTGGACGTGCAAATCTCGCGCCTGCGCAAACTGATCGAACCCGATCCGTCGAGCCCGCTGTTCATCCAGACCGTGTGGGGCCTCGGTTACGTCTTCATCCCGGACGGACAGCCGCGCTGATCGCAGGCGAGGCATGATGAAGCTTGTTCCCGATATCAGCCTGGCGCGGCTGAAAAGCGGCCTGTTCTGGCGCACCTTTTTGCTGCTCGGCACCTTGACCACGGTCAGCATGATCACCTGGATCGGCATGATTTCCGTCATCCAGCGCGAGCCGCAGGCGCAGCAGATTTCCGCCCAGATCATTTCCGTCGTTACCATCACGCATGCGGCACTGACGCACTCGGCGCCCGAGCTGCGGCGCGAGCTGCTGTTCGATCTCGTCAGCAACGAAGGCATCCGCATCTTCTCGCTGGAAGAGGACGACCGCATCGAGCCGCCGCCCGACAATTACCTGATGCCCGAGATCGAGGCGCAGGTGAAAGCCAAGCTGGGCAAGGACACTCGCTTTTCCGCGCGCGTCAACGGCGTGGCCGGTTTCTGGGTCAGCTTCAAGATCGATGACGATGAATACTGGCTGATGCTGGACCGCGAGCGCCTGCGCGGCCTGACGGGCTTCCAGTGGCTGGGCTGGGCAAGCCTGGTGTCCCTGCTGTCCCTGCTGGGCGCGGCCATCATTTCCAGCCTGATCAATCTGCCGCTGTCGCGCTTGACGGCGGCCGCGCGCGACATCGCCAAGGGCAAGCAACCGGCACCGCTGCCGGAAAAAGGCCCGATCGAAATCATCGAGGCGAACCGCAGCTTCAACCAGATGGTCGATGACTTGAAACAGGTGGAATCGGACCGCGCCGTGATTTTGGCCGGCATTTCGCACGACTTGCGCACGCCGCTGGCGCGCATGCAGCTGGAAGTGGAAATGGCCAACCTGTCGGACGAGGCGCGCGAAGGCATCCAGTCCGATATCGGGCAAATGGACGCCATCATCGGCCAGTTCCTCGACTATGCCAAGCCGACGGAAACGTCGAGCTTTACGGACGTGGACCTGAGCGGCTTGCTGCTCGACATGACGCGCGAAGCGATGCGCCTGCCGGATGTGAAGATCAATGCCAGCATCGCCGAAGGCGCGCATGCGATGGGCAACCCCACCGACTTGCGCCGCGTGCTGAACAACCTGATCGAGAATGCGCGCCGCTATGGCAAGACGCCGGACAGCGATGTGACGGAAATCGATATCGCCTGCCATGTGCGCACCAGCCACGGCGCGAAAAAGGTGATTATCGAGGTGCAAGACCACGGCACGGGCGTGCCGGCAGAAAAGATCGAGCAACTGATGAAACCGTTCACCCGCCTCGACACGGCGCGCGGGCAGGCAAATGGCGCCGGTCTGGGCCTGGCCATCGTCGACCGCGTGCTGCTGCGCCATGGCGCCGACTTGCAGGTACGCAACCGCGAAGGCGGCGGCCTGGCGTTTCAGATCAGCTTGCCAGCGGCGTAAAAATAATCGGGCCTGCTCACTCCGGTGTTTACACCAGCGGTGCAGGCGATGTAGGTCGGATTAGCGGGAACCGCGTAATCCGACAAGAACAGCCAACAATGTTGTCGGATTACGGCCTTGCGGCCTCGGCGGCCCCACCTAATCCGACCTACGCTGCCGACGCCGCTTCCTGCGCCAGCAATTTATTCATCAACAATTCCGTCGCCCCGTAGCCGTAGAGGGAATCGCTTTCCATGCCCGGCGTATCGAAGGGGATCGACTCTTCACGGTTCAGCTTGGCGGGGTCGGCATCCGCATAGCTGGCGCGCCAGGCGCGCTGCAGGGATTCATTGCGGCGGATAAAGGCCGGCATGGGCCAGGCATCGCGCTCCCAGTGGAGGCTGTCGCCCAGCAGCGGCCAGCGCTCGTTGAGCAGGGCCATGTCGCCCGTGCGCAGGCGGCGCACGGCCTGTTCCGGCCGCAAGCCTTCCAGTTCTTCCAGCGCAGGCAGGCTGTCGCGCTTCGGCCCGAACATATACGCCAGCATGATGCGCCCGGCAGGCGCCCGGCGCGCCACCACGCCGGCGGCATAGCCGCCGCCCGGCAAGGGCACAGCAAACCAGCTGCCTTCCCGGTATGGTAATGATTTCATTTCTGCAAACTCCCCCAAAATCGTGTTCGGGGCACAGTCTACGCGAAGCAAGGGCTATGTGGCGCATGGTACGCCACAGCAACAAACCAATAGTTACCCTATTTTCTCGTCATAGTGATACTGAGCAACAATCGGCCCTGCCTTGAACAGCGCTTCCTTCATGGCCGTATCCAGGCGCGCGTCGCGGCGGCGCATCCATTCGAGCAGCATGGCCGCTTCCTTGCGGCTGGCGTCGCCCGCATGCGCGAGCACGCGGCGCAATTCCGGGTCCGTGCAGGCCTCGAAACGCTGGCCGTTCAAGTCCAGCGCCTGCAGCGCGGCGATGGTGGCGCCGATGGCGCGGTGCATGTCGAGTGCCGTGGCCGGCAAGCCCGATTCTTCCAGTGGGACGGTGGTCATGCGCATTCCTTTTCGCGTGGTGGAGACATCGGCTGCATTCTCCACCGCGCGGGCGAAAAGCTCAAGCGTCCACGACACGTTTCCACCCGTTCGGCCATAATCATGGCTCAGCAACAGCCTAAACCTCGGCAGCGGGAGCCCCATGTTCAATTTCGACTTTTACAATCCAACGCAAATCCTCTTCGGCCAGGGCCAGATCGCCGCCATCGCCGGCCTGATCCCGCCGCAGGCGCGGGTCCTGATGACCTACGGCGGCGGCAGCATCAAGCGCAACGGCGTCTACGATGAAGTCAGGGCGGCGCTGGCCGGCCACACGGTGCTCGAATTTGCCGGCATCGAACCCAATCCCAGCTATGAAACCCTGATGCAGGCCGTGGCCCTCGTGAAAAGCGAGCGCATCGATTTCCTGCTGGCCGTCGGCGGCGGCTCCGTGGTCGATGGCACCAAGTTCATCGCCGCCGCCGCCCTGCATGAAGGCGAGGCGTGGGACATCCTGGCGAAAGGCGGCAAGATCGTCGAGGCCGCCCTGCCCTTCGGCACAGTGCTCACCTTGCCGGCCACCGGTTCCGAAATGAATGGCTCGGCCGTGATCACGCGCAAGGCCACGCAGGAAAAGCGCTCGTTCATGAGCCGCAAGGTGTATCCAAAATTCTCCGTGCTGGACCCGTCGAAAACGTTCACCTTGCCGCTGCGCCAGGTAGGCAATGGCGTCGTCGATGCGTTTGCGCATGTGATGGAGCAATACCTGACCTACCCCGTGAACGCGTCCGTGCAAGACCGCTTCGCCGAAGGCATTTTATTGACCCTGATCGAGGAAGGCCCGAAAGCCCTGTCGCACCCGGACGACTATGATGTGCGCGCCAACGTGATGTGGAGCGCCACCCTGGCCTTGAACGGCCTGATCGGCGTGGGCGTGCCGCAAGACTGGTCCACGCACGCCATCGGCCACGAATTGACGGCCTTGTACGAGCTCGATCACGCGCAAACGCTGGCCATCATCCTGCCCAGCATGCTGCGCGTGCGCAAGCAGGCCAAGCGCGCCAAGCTGCTGCAATACGCAGCCCGCGTCTGGGGCCTCGATGGCGGCGACGAAGATGGCCGCATCGAGGCAGCCATCGCGCGCACGGAATTTTTCTTCCGCCACATGGGCGTCAAGACGCGCCTGGCCGACTACGGCCTGAACCATGCCAGCGTGGACGCCGTCGTCGCTGCCCTGGAAGCGCACGGCATGACGGCGCTGGGCGAACAGCGCGAGGTGACGCCCGCCGTCAGCCGCAAGGTGCTCGAACTCAGTTTGTAGATTTGCACCGCACTGTTGTAAAACGGTCAGCCAGCGGGACAGCTGGCCGTGCTTCATGCTAAGCTGTCATTTCGCTAGGGGTCCTGGAGCAGTCATCCGGGTGAGAGATACCCTTCGTACCTGATCTGGATAATGCCAGCGAAGGAAAGCGCAAAGTACCTCCCTCCTTTGATAGCTCCTGCGTTGGCGCCAGCCGAACAAGCAGCCTGCCGTGCTCTTTCCCAGACGCGGCTTGAACCACGAGCAATCTATGTCCACACCGAATTTATCTATTTCCGTTCTGACCCTGGCCATCCTGCACGCGTTTGCCGCGCCCGCCCTGGCCGCGCATGACAGCGCCGAAGCGCCGGCCGACACGCCAAGCATGGCTGAAGTCGTCGTCACGGCCAGCAAGGCGCCTGCCGCCAAGCGCGCTTCCGTGGGCGGCTTTGCCGACGCGCCGCTGCTGCAGACGCCCGCGTCCGTCACCGTCATTTCGCAAAAAGACATGCAGGATTTACAGATCCGCAATCTCAGCGATGCCGTCAAGCTCGACGCCAGCATCAACGATTCCTACAACGCCGTCGGCTATGCGGAACAGTTCACCATCCGCGGCTTCAAGCTCGACACCAATTCCAGCTACCGCAAGGATGGCGTGGCCATTCCCGGCGACACGCAAATTCCGCTGGAAAACAAGGAACGCATCGAAGTTCTGAAGGGCCTGGCCGGCTTGCAGGCAGGCGTGGCCGCGCCCGGTGGCGTGATCGACTTCATCGTCAAGCGCCCGACTAGCGCGCCGCTGCGCACGGTCACCGTGGAAACGCGCGAGCGGGGCACCCTGTACGGCGCCGTCGACCTGGGCGGCCGCCTGGAAGACACGCGCTTCGGCTACCGGGTCAACGTGGCAGCCGAACGCCTGCGCTCCTACATCAAGGGCGCCGACGGCAACCGCAAGTTCATTTCCGGCGCCTTCGACTGGCAAATCTCGCCGCAAGCGCTGCTGCAGCTCGATGCCGACTACCAGGACAAGGCGCAAGTGACGGCGCCCGGCTTCCAGTTGCTGAGCAATGGCAGCCTGCCCGCCAACGTCAGCGCCGACGCCATGCTCAACAAGCAACCGTGGACACATCCCGTGGAAACGGTCACCAGCAACATCGGCCTGCGCTTCCAGTACGCCTTCAATGACGACTGGCACGCCACCTTGTCGGCCAACCAGCACTCGTTCAAGCGCGACGACTACACGGCCTATCCGTATGGCTGCAGCCCGGAAGGCTGGATGCCTGTGTTCTGCAGCAATGGCGATTTCTCCGTGTGGGACTTCCGCAGCCTGGGCGAAACGAAAAAACCGCTGAGCGCGCAAGCCATGATCCAGGGCAAGTTCGCCACGGGCAGCCTGCGCCATGAAGTCACGGTGGGCGTGTCGTATTTCAACCGCAAGGACCACGCCGGCAAGTACGTGTATAAGGAAGTGGGCATCAGCAATATCTACCGCCCCGTCATCGTCGCCCCATCGGATAGGCTTACAGGACCCGTGCGCCTGGTACGCGATGACAAAGAAAACGCCGTCTTCGTGCAGGACATTATCAGCCTGGCGCCGAACTGGAAGCTGCATGGCGGCTTGCGCCATATCGATGTCGATGGCTACCAGTATGTGCTCAAGGCCGACAAGGAAATCCGCGCCAAGCATGACTTCCTGCTGCCCAACGTGTCGCTCGTCTACACCCCGCTCGACAACGTCTCCATGTATGCGGCCTACTCGCAGGGCATGGAACATGGCGGCACAGCCAGCATCGATGAGAACAACGCCAACGAAGAGCTGACGCCGAGCCGCTCGAAGCAGATCGAATTGGGCGTGAAAATGGATGTGACGCCGGACTTCATGCTGGCGGCCAGCCTGTTCCAGATACGCAAAGGTCTCGAATATGTGAATGCCGAGAATTATTTCGTCCGCAATGGCCAGGCGCAGCACCGCGGCCTGGAATTGTCGGCCCAGGGCAAGGCAACAGCCAACCTGAGCCTGGGCGCGTCCGTGACGGCCCTGAACAGTCAGCAGTCAGGCACGGGCGATGCGGACTACGATGGCAAGCGCGTACCGAACGTGCCCGCCTTCAAGGCAGCCGTGCATGCGGACTACGCCGTGCAACAGGTGGCGGGCTTGAGCGTGAATGGCAGCTGGGAATATGCGGGCAAGAAAGCGTTTGAGTACAACAACACGACCTTCGTGCCGTCATACAACGTGTTCAACCTGGGCGCCGCCTGGGCCACGCGCATCGCCGGCACGCGCGCCGTGCTGCGCGCCAGCGTCAACAACGTGACCGACAAGTTCTACTGGCGCGATGTGACGCCGGAAGCCGGCGGCTACCTGTTCCCGGGCGCCAGCCGCACGTTCAAGCTTTCAGCGCAGTTTGACTTTTAATTGAGGGAAATGGCAGGCGCTGCAGCGAGCGCCTGCTGCAGCAAAGGCGCCGCCTGTTCCAGGCGCGCCTCCAGGTTGTCGTGCAGCACGTGGTAGACGATGCCGCGCGCGTCGAGCTCGTCGAGCAGGTAGCGGTAGATCAGCTGGCGCACGGCTTCCGACTCGCGCTGCAAGCCGTCAGCCACCCACGGGCTGTCGGGCGCCGTCACCAACGTCACGTCGTACTGCGTGGCATCGGCCAGCGCCGCCAGCTGCGCGTCCGCGCCATCAAAATAATGGCGGCTGTAGACGGCCGTCATCAACGGCGTCGTATCGCAAAACAGGAAGTTGCGCGCTTGCGCGGCCGCTGCCGCTTCGCGTTCGACTTGGCTACGCGCGATACCATACTGGTCGGCCGCGACGGGCACCCTGCCCTGCGTTGCCACGAATTCGCGCAAGTATTCCGGTACCCAGACGGTGCCGTAGCGCTCGGCCAGGGCGGCCGCCAGGGTCGACTTGCCCGACGATTCCGCGCCCAGGATCGCCACGCGCACGCAAGGCGCCATCACTTGAGGACCATCGCATCGGGCGCGGCCGGTGCCGACTTTTTCCACGCCAGCAAGCCGATGATGGCCATCACGACGAAGAAGCCATACAGCACGGCCGTCAGGGTCAGGCCTTTGTGCAGGTACAGCCAGACATACAGCACGTCGACGACGATCCAGGCGATCCAGTTTTCCAGCTTCTTGCGCGACAACAGGAATTGCCCGACCAGGCTGCCTGCCGTGAGGAAACCATCCGCATGCGGCACGTCCGTGTCCGTCGTCGTCAGCAGCCAGGCAATCAGCAGGAAGCCGATCAGCCAGCCCGCGGCGCAGGCCAGCCAGCCGCGGCCATCGAGGCGCGTGACGGGCAGGGTCTTGCCGCCGCTGGCCGGATGCAGCCACTGATACCAGCCCCAGAACGAGACGCTGATGAACAGCAGTTGCAAGGCCATGTCGCCATACAGGCGCGACTCGAAAAACACGACACCGTAAGCGGCCGAGGAAATGATGGCGAACAGCCACGCCCAGTGGTTCTGGCGGATGTTCAGCGCAACGGTTGTCAGTGCCAGGACAAAGGAAATCAGTTCAAGCGGCGTGGTGGCAAAACCCAGCAGGAGAAGCGTATCGTTCATGGGAATCGTGATGAGGCTGGTGGCGCAGTATGCAATACCGGCCATGAATAAGCAAGATTGCCCGCGCCGTCACGCCCCTTCCCGCCTCAGGCAAAGCCGCCCTTGACGGCGCGCGCCAGCGAACGCTGCACGATCAGCTTGTGGAAAGGCCGGATCAGCAGGATGTAGGCGCGTCCCACCCAGTTGTGGCAATGCACGACGCTGGCCACGGTCACGCTGCCATGCCTCCCCGTGTCACGGTTGCGCAGCACCGAGATGCGGAAATCGAGGTGGCTGTCGTCCTCGCCCACGATGATTTCGTCATCGCTGACAGCAAAGATGCGAAAGATGCCGATGCGCTTGCCTGGCCTGGCCTCCATCTGCTTTGCCGTCCGGATGCCGAAGCGCGCCACGATGGCGTCGCGCACCACCATCAGCTTGCGCGCCCAGCCCGGCTGGCTGCCCAGCAGCTGGCGCGCCAGGCTTTCCATGTCCATCTGGCGCGCCTGCGCAGTCGGCAAGTCGACGGCATACGCATCGGCCAGGTTGCTGCCCGGGTACAAGGCGGCGATGCTGGCGCCGGGCGGCAAGGCCACGGCGCGGACGGCGATGTTCATCTCTTGCATATGCTCTCCATGTGTTCAGTGATAACATGGCCATCATACACGACAATGTGAACAGCGATAACATAGAATGACAAGCACCTATCATCACGGCAACTTGCGCGACACCCTGGTCGCCGCCACCATCGCGCAACTGGCGCAGCAGCACGACGCCGCCCTGTCGCTGCGCGAACTGGCGCGCTCGGTGGGCGTATCGATCGCCGCCGTGTACCGCCACTTCCCCAGCAAGGAAGCCTTGCTGGCCGACGTGGCGGCGGCAGGCTTCGCCAGCCTGATCGCCAAATGGGAGACAGAACTGCCACCACAGGGCAGCCTGCCCGCCGAGCAGCGTTTTCAGCTGCTGGGCCAGCAATACATCGAATTCGCCCTGGCCGCGCCTGCCCACTACCGGCTGATGTTCGAGCACCAGGACGTGCGCCAGTTCCCCGCCCTGCAGGAAGCTGCGCAAGCGTGCTTCCAGTATGTGCTGCAGACGGCCGGCGCCGCCGTGCGCGAAGCGGGCCTCGATGCGCGCTGGGACAAGGCCGCCGCCAGCGCCGGCTGGTCGCTGGGGCATGGCTATGTGATGCTGCTGCTGAGCGGCCGCCTGGCCATGGCGGACAGCGGCGACGAGCTATCGCCAGCGATGGTGCCGCGCTTTTTTCAGTTGCCGGTGGAGGCCTTGCGGCAGGCTGCCTTGCCTGGCGGGACCACCGCAATCCAGTCAAATTGAAGCAGTTATCGGCAGGCGCCACCTTCAGGAACTTTCATGCACAACATATCGATAGATGCACTCTCCGTGATTGCCAGGCAATGCATGGCCGTGACGTGCCTGCAACGCTTTTGCCAGCGCTTTGATATTGATCATCCCGCGCTGTCCGCGTTCGCCGCTCACGTGTGGAACGTGGCACAGGTCGGGCCTGGGGATTTTGCTGCCTGGGAACGCGGCTTTGCGTCCTTGCCTGTGACGGGCATGGGCGACCCCTGGCCGGATGACATACGCCTGGCAATACCCGGGCACCTGTTCGGCGCGCTGCAGGAACTGGTGCAGCATGTGCTGGAAACGAGTGCCTGTACCTGGCATGGCGATGACCTGCCGGCAAGCAGGCGGCAGCTGGAAGCCGTCTTTGCCATCTGCGTCCGGCATGCGGTGGCTGTACCGCAGCTTGAACACTATGTGCAGCACGATGCGGCGCTGCGTGGCGGCTGGGGGCCAGTACTTACGGACGGGGAAGTCCACGCATGGCAAGCCTTGCTATAGCGCTCACGCCAGAAGGCCTTGGCGCACCTGCTCGAGCAGGCGCTCCTCTTCATCCGTATCGGCATCGACTTGCGTGACCACGGTCCAGAACGGCGTGCACGTCTTGATTTGCTCGAAAGCATGGCTCGTTTCCAGCCGCACCATCGTTTTCCTCAGGCTGTGCAGATAACCCTCCTCGATGGCGCAGAGCAATTCGTCATCGGCGGCGTCGATCAGCTCGCGCAGCGCACCTTCGATCCTTGCGTGGCCCTCCTCCCACAGTTGGCCAATTTCCGGCACGTCGGCTTCCATGCACTCGTTCGACCAGTCCGGCGGGTAGTCTCCGCGCTGCCGGTTACCGGGATCGGTGTCAAAGCTCAGCGAAAGGGATGGGAACGATACGGCATTGAAGGCAAAGGCTGAAAATGCCTGATCCTTGAAAGCGGACGCGCCCAGCAGCGCCAGCGAGGCGCTGGCCAGCCTGAACCAGCTTGCTTCAACGTCATAGGCCGTTTCAAACGCGTGCCAATCCGGCGGAAAATCGGGAGTCTGGGGCATGGGGGCCTGTCGGAAAAGAATAGCGGTAAATGGTAAAAGCAATTATACGTGGCACTTCCCGCGCGGCAGACGGCAGCATGTGTGCAGTGCGCGCATGGGCGTCAGGGGACGGTTTATCTCTGTGGCAGACTGAAGGACTTGCTGTACTTGCTCATGATCTGTTTGATCTCACCGCTAGCCGAGAGCTTATCGAGCGCCTCTCTCAGTGCCCGAGTCGTTTCCGGCTTTGCGGTTTTCTTGGAAACAAACAAAATGAAATCGTTGCTGCCCAGGACGAGCGGAACGCCTATGTCTTCCGGTTTCACGCCGGCCATGTACGCGCCATAAAACAGGCCCATACTCGATCCCACCCCCGCGTCCAAACGTCGCATTGCCAACATTTTTGCCATGGTGACATAGTCATTGACGGGATACTTCTGGATCGCATTGTCGGTGTCGAATTGCTCCACATATTTGCTGGTGCGTACCACGCCGACGGTCTTGCCGCGCAATTCGCTCAGCTTGCTGTAGTTCTTGCCGGAGGGGCCCACGAGGATGACAGGCATGGACACGACGACGCCTGCCGGCACGGCGCCGCGCGTCATTTGATCGTTGCCGAAGCGTATGGTCATGTCGGCGCTCCCGTTTTCAATATCGGCGGCGGTTCTGGGATAAGGGACAAGGGAATGGGTGTAGCGCAAGCCTGCAACTTCCGCGATGCGATTGCCGATTTCGTACATCATGCCGGTGGGCTGGCCGTCGCTCCCCATGAATCCCCATGGCGGGCCGAGAATGGTGGCAATCTTGAGCGGTTCGCCGAGCGCCTGGCCAGGCAGCGCCAGCAAGGTAGCGAGAATTGCAAACAGCCTGACAACTATCATTTTCATCACTTTTTTAGATGCGTGAAGTCCATGGATCCCGCGCATAGTGTATGCCCGATTAGCCTGGATGCACTACATGACGATCAATTTTCCATCAGCTTTGTGCTGCTGGAAGGGCCGCGCCTGGTGCGCCGCCCTATCCGATTTCAGGAAGGGACATATCCATCAAATGCCACGTCACCTCGTCGTCAGGCAAATCGAGCAGCCAGTCGCGGCGCGGTCGCGGGAACGGCGCGCCCTGGGTCAGCCATGCCTGGCGCCAGTACTGGTTGACGGTCGCCTGCAGCGAATGGTCGGCCGCTACCCACGGTTGCCAGACGCCGCTGACCGGACAGGCTTGCCCGCAAGCACAGCTCAACAAAGGCTCGGGCCGCGCCACCTCGCGCAGCAAGCCGTGCACCGCGCGCGGTTCCACTGCCCCATGGTTGTGCCGTATCGTCAGGCACTGCTCCCACGTCACGGGGCCATAACGGCTCCTGCCATTGGCATCGAGCACGCTGAAATGGCGGAACTCTTCGCCTTTGCGCAGCAGCCGGGCCGGCTCTGTCACACCCTGCCCAGTGGCGGGTTGCCAGTATGCGGAAAATGGCGCGGTCGGCGCATCGCTGTGCAAGCCGGTGGGGCGCAGCGCATAGTCGGCGGCCAGGAAATATGGCTCTTTTGAAAGCGACGCGGCGCTTGGCTGCGGGATAGCGGGCGGCGGGCGCACGCCCATGGCGGCGTCGAGCAGGCTCTTTCGTTGGCCATCCCAGGGCGGCAGATCGGCCGGTGGCAATGGCAAGATTTTATCGAGGTTGGGGAAGCGGCGATTGGGGTTGAAGCCGAGGGCGTCACCTAACATTCCATAGCGTAAGCCTCGAGCCTTATCGATGTACGGAGCAAACATATTGGCTAAATCAAAGGGATGGTCAAATTCTATTTGCAATGCGTTAGCGCAATCTTCACAACCAAATTTGACACCCTCATGCAATACTTTCAGGGCGCGCGCTTTTGTTTCAGGGGTACCGCCCCCATTTGCGGTCCCATCAGATGATCTTAAAACCACATACAAATAATGCAAATCAAATGCGGCTTGGCCATACCCTTGTGCAAGCGCGCACTCAAGCATTTTGGTCGCCACAGGTATATTGCCCCACATTCCGATACTTGGATGATCCTCTCCAGCCGTCAATTTCTCGCCTAAAAAGCCCAGCGCTTGCGGGTTACCCATCTGCGCCGCCTTTTGCCAGAATGCATAGGCGCGAGTGATGTCGCCGTCAACGCCAGTGCTATTCGCATAATACGTCCCCATCCTGTCATAGGCGGCCGGTATGCCCAGCCGCATCGCCTTTTCCACCAGTTGCACCGCATCTTCATTACCGTACAATGGATCTCGCCCTTCCACATACAGGCTGGCCAGATTGAGCATCGCCTTCCAGTGCAACCGCTGCGCCGCTTGACGCGTCAGATCGACAATTCTTTTGTAATCGCGGTCATCCACGGCAATTTCAGGATCTTCCATGGCGCGCGCTTCGAGGAACCAGTCCTCAGCTTGCGCATCGATGGGCGGCACCTTGCTTGCCTCGGTTTCACAGATAAAATCCGCGACATGGGGATCGAAAAGTGGCAGGCTTTGGTTGCGTGGCAAGACTTCTTTCGTGTCGTTCGACATTTTGCAGGCGCCTAAAGAGAAACTCAGGATAACTGCCGCGAAAAAAAATGGCAGGGGAAGGTGAAAGTTTTTATACTTTTTCATGCTCACCCCAAACGTATCGTGGAGCTGCGTTTGTCTTCCAATGGCAGCAAAAAACCGGCCATTTTCTTCAAAATTGCATTTTCCGATTTTTCAAATTTTTTCTTGCGATTACTTCGCATCAAATTATTCCAATCTTTGAATGCGGTGACAATCTCCCCCTTCGTCCCACCCCCTCCATCGACCAATCCCCCGCTATGCATGCGCCACACCCGCTTGCGCAAATCGAGGGCCACGCGGCGGTCGATGGTGGCGATATTGATTTCGCTGTCGACGGCCATGCTGCGCTGGTTCAGGTTGGCGCTGCCCAAGGTCATGAACACGTCGTCGACCAGCATCAATTTGGAATGGATGTAGATTTCACGGTAACGCCAGCGGTCGTTGTCAAACGCGCTGACATTGAGCATGGCCACCGATACCTTCAGCCCGAATTCGCTCTCGAGCGTCATCACGCCGGGTTTGTTGATGCTGTTGGAATGCCGCACCACGTCGGGCAACTGGACTTCCACCTCGGTGGAGATGCCTAATCTGCCTGTGACACGCCGGGTTTTCGGCTGCTTGTTGTAGTCATCGATCATCTTGTTTTGACCCGTCATGCCATCGTGCTGCCCCAGCGCAGCCAGCGTGTCGTGGGTGCGCGGCACCATCTGCGCCCGTTCGGGCACCGGGATGACGATGAACACGTGCATGACCGGCATATCTTCAAGACTCTTGCCCGCCTTGACACTGCCGGCCTTCCAGGCGGCGACCACCTTCTTGCGCTCGGCCAGCAAATGCCGCGCCCATTCTTCATACTGGAAATACTGGTTTTCCACATACAGGTAGCCGGCCGCCAGGCTGGCCTGGGTCACCGCGCGAAAATAGGTTTCCTTGATCGTCTTGTCTTGTTCCTCGGGCTGGGTCAAGACGATCTGCACGGTGGAGTCGTCCGGCCCGGCCTCGCGCAACAGCTGGGCCGGCGGGTTTTTACATGACGAATACCAACTCACGCATTCCCCGGCGGCCTGATGCGTGCGGTCGTCGATCGCGCGATCCCATGCCTTCACGAAGTTGTTATAGAGCGCGATGAGCGCCTTGCCACCGTCGATGCGGCAGGCATAATCCTGATAGGGCTTGAGCGTGGCAAAGCCGCCGTCCGCCGCCATTCCTTGCAAACACTCGCGCCGCTCGTTGGCACCGCCCTGTTCGCGGCGCGTGTCGTCGAGCAGATGGGCCGTCGTGTCCCAATAATCGGTCACCGAGTTCAGGCCCATCACGTAACCGACGGCCTTGGATCCCTTTTCGTGGGAGAAATCGATCAAGACCGGCTTCTGGTGGTGCGTGCCCAGGTATTGCATGCCGGGCTTTTCAATTTCCCCCATCGTCAAGCCGTGCGGCTGGTTTATTTCGGTCGCGATACTCTTGCTGATCGCGGCGCTGTCGCCGTGCCGCAAGCGAATCTCCAGGCCCTCCAACAAGCCATGGAACGCGGCCGCATACCAGCTGTGGCAATATTCTTCACGCGCCAGCATCGGGATATCCTCGGGCCGGACGATATCGCCCCTGAAAGCACTGCTTAACACAAGTTTTTTCCTGACTGCCTCCTGCAACATCGCCAGGCTGGCTCTGGCGCTGATGTCGTCTGCGCGCTGTCCGCCGGTTTTCCATGGCGAGGTGCCGTGCGAATGGCCCGGCATAGTGCGCGCTATTGGCGAACCGATCCGGTCATACCAGATCAGCAGGCGCACCCTGACGTGACGCCGTGTGGCGGCGATCAGCAAGTCGCCAAACGTGTCGCCACGCGGCCAGGTGGCGCTGTTGCCGCGCACCAGTTCCATGCCCGGATCGAAACCCCAGCAGCACAGGTCGATGGAATTTTTAGCCTTGGCGATCTCGGCGGCGATGTCGGCGAACCCCTCCTGTCCGCAAATGAACAGCGTCAGCTTGTTGTTGTGCGTGATCGGGTGGCTGGCCTTGCCCTTCAGGTTGCGGTTTTCCAGCAGCCACTGGAGCGAACTCGTCGCAGTCCGTCCGACTTCGTCGATGTGGGTGGTTTCGATGCGGCCACTCGATTCCGGCATGGCGCTCTCCAGTCAGTGTCGTGAGTCATTGAACCCCGCGGCCATCAGCGGTGTCGTCGAATGCGCGCAAGCCGCGGTTCGACAGCTTCTGTTCGCCGTCCGGCGCCGCGTTCGGGTCGAAGCGTGCGCTCGCCTGCAATGAAAACTCTTCGCCATTGCCAAGGACAACACGGTAGCGCGGCGTGCCGTCCTGATGCGCGATCAGGATGCGGCCGAATTCGTCGGTCAAGCCTTGCTCGACTTCGGCCTCCCCGTTGTACAGCGTGTACGGCACATTGGCATACAGGCCGCCATCCGCATGGGCCTGTATCGTATGCTGCAATTGCCCCGCTACCGGCGCGACGGGCGGTTCCAGCTCTGGTTGCGGCCGGTTCTTGGGCGCCAGCGTTTCCAGGTTTCCATGGAACAGCGTCGGCGACGCGGTAAAAAACTGTACCTTGTCGCTAATTTCAAGCATGCAATCGGCGCCATGCAGGCGCACGCCTTTGCGGCCGCGAATATTCACCCAGTCGGCCTGGCTGATCAATTCCAGAACCTTGTTGGCGACGATTTCGACCGCATCGGTTTGCGCCGCGATCTGCACCGGGCCAGCTGCGGCGATCAGTTTCATGCCCGCCTTGTGGACGAACAAGCGCAGCGCTGCGCCGATGCTGGCGAACAGGCCGCCGCCGGCCGCCAGCGACAGGTCGCACCCGGTCGTCAGCGCGGTGTGCTCGGCGCTGGCGATGTGCGTCGATTGCGCGCTCGTCGTTTCGATACCGGCCGGACTGGCCAGCACCAGATGCGGCTTTGACAATTCGGGAAATGCGTTTTCGCCATTGCCGCCACCGCCCTTGATCCCGGCATGCTGGGCTTTCAGCACATCGGCGGCGGCGCCCTGCTGGGCGGCGCTTTCTTGCGCGCCGTAATGCTGCGCCAGGGCGGCAAGCGCCTTGTGCCGCTCAGCAGCCTCGGCCAACCGGCGCAAGGTCTCATCCATGCTCTTGATATGCGAGGCGGCGCCAGGGCGCGCTTCGGTGGTCAGCAACATGCCGCGGCCGGCGCGCGCCACGCCCCAGGCGTCTGACGCCAGTTCCCAGCCCTCGCCACGCGCATCCTTGCGCCCGCTGACGTCTTCGATGCGGCTGATGCAGCCGAGCGACAATTGGCTGTGCTGATGATCGCTTTTCAGTTGCGCCTGGATGTGCTGGTGCGTATCGTCGAGTACCAACTGGTTGCCGCGCACGCCGTAGCCGCCGCCAGGCATCAGCTCGGCGCTGCGCCAGCCGCCCAGTACGCGTTGCCCCGGCAAATTCCACGGCGGCGCATGCTTGCCGTTGTACACCGCGCCGACAATGACGGGACGGTCGATATTGCCGTCGAGAAACTGGATCAGCACTTCCTGGCCGATGCGCGGCAACGCGATCTGGCCGAAGGCCTGGCCCGCCCATGGCGTCATGACCCGGATCCATGGTGAACTGCCCGCGTCGAACTTGCCCAGCCGGTCCCAGTGGAATTGCACCTTCACCCGGCCCAGCGCGTCGGTATGGATGGTTTCGCCTGCCGGTCCGGTGACGATCGCCGTCTGCACGCCGGGCAAGGCACAAGGCGTGCTGTTGAACTGCCGCCCCGGATACCAGCGGATGCTCTTGCGGATGCAGCGAAAACGGTTTTCATAATGCGACTTCGCGCCCATCCCTGCCTGGTAATTGTTGCTGGCGATATGATCGACCGACAGGATCAGGTATTCGCGCGAGCCGATGTCCGGGCGCGCCGCTTCACCTCTGGCCGGCATGGCTTGCTTGCCGCTGAAGTGTCCGCCCAGCGTGAAACTGCGCCCGGCCTGGGCGCAGCGGTGATTGCCGCCCGCTTCGAAGTATTGCGCCTGGCAGTTCTGCTCCTCCAGGCGGCGTTGCGCCAGCGCTTCGCCATCGCCCATGTCGGTATAGCCATAGCCGGTGTTTTGATACAGTTCATGGGCAAACACGTCGCCCTGCTGGTGCAGCGCATAGCCGCTGGCGCGGCTGGCATACGGATGCTTGTAGTTGAAGCTGGCCAGCGTGAGCGAGCCTGAAGCGATCTTCCGTATTGCCTGCCAATCGCGTATGCCGTCGTACTCCTGCGAGCCCGCGTCGCTGCGAAACACCATCTCGTCGGCTTCGCTGGCATCGCCGTCGCCTGAATCGATGCTGTCGCTCAGCCAGGTATTGTCGCCCAAACAGAGCGCATGACCGTCGGCGCGATGTTCATACCAGTAATGGATACCCTGGTCTTCCCAGCGCCGGTGCAGATGGTTGTAATCGGTTTCATTATGCTGGTTGGCACAGCTTAATATCGCTTTTTCCTCATGCAGCCGGTTTTGCCAGTCGCGCTGCAAATAATGATCGAAGGTTGTCTCGCTGATGTCGATGACCGTGCGTTCGTGGAACGAGACGTTGTCCATGCGCAGCCTGGAAAACGCCAGCCAGGGTTGCAGCACCATCTGGTAGAACGCGAAACCGCCATCGCTGCGCAACAAACGAAATTCGCCGACGTAACCATTAAAATGGCGCAAGCTGCCGTCATCGCGCACCATCGAAATCGTGACCATGCGTCCCATCATCGCTGTCAGGGGAACGTGGAGATTGTCGGACAGCAGTTCGACGTCGAAGCGGAAGTCGCGTGACATTTCCTCATGTGCCCGCAAACTGTTGACCAGCAGCGCGGTATCGGGCGGACCATCGTCGTGCGGAAAATCCATGCGCAGCAAGCGGCTGTCCTGGGTTCTCCAGCCCGCTCCGAAAAGGCGCGCCAGATCGGCTGCCAGCTCGCCATCATCCATATCGCCCCCTTCAAACTTGTTCCCCTGGCCCATGCTAACCATGGTGAACGCTGGCATATTGATGGAACTCAAACTAGTTGCCCATACGTAAAAAAGCCGCATCGGCCCTAGGGCGGATGCGGCTTTCAGCTCAGCTGGAAATAGTTACTTCTTCGCTGCTTTTACTGGCTTCGGATACTTGATCGTCATTTCCTGCAGCAAGTTATCCGCATGGTCCACTTCCTGCATCACCCACAGCATGTAGCGGATGTCGAGGTGGATGGCGCGCGTGATGGCCGTGTCGAAGTACCAGTCCTTGGTGATCGATTCATACGTCGAATCGAAGTTCAGGCCGATCAGTTCGCCACGCTTGTTCATCACGGCCGAGCCGGAATTGCCGCCCGTGGTGTCCGCGCTGGTCAAAAAGTTGACGGGCACCGTGCCCAGCACGGGGTCGCGGAACTGGCCGTAGCGTTTTTGCTTGACGGCATCAATCAAGCCTTGCGGCGCTTCGAACGGGGCTTTGCCGGTGACTTTCTCGACGATGCCTTCCACGGTGGTGAACGGGCCCTTGGTCAGCCCGTCGCGCGGCGAGTACGGCGATACCGTGCCGTAGGTCACGCGCAGGGTCGAGTTGGCATCAGGATACACCGGCTTGCCTTGCGACTTTTTCCAGGCAATCACGGCTTGCATGTATTGCGGAATCACGCGTTCCAGGTTGCCGTCGATTTCCTTGCGGCGCTCTTCCAGCGCCAGTTCCACTGGCTGCAACTTGACAGCCAGCTGCATGAAGGCGTCGTCAGACCGGGCCACGGCAGCCTGGTCCTTTTCCAGCCAGGCCAGGCGCTTGGCCGTGTCAGCCAGTTGCGTCTGCTGGTACAGGGCCGCCACGGCCGCTGGCGCCGGCAGCAGCGCGTCCAGGCCTTGCGGATGGCTCTTCGCGGCCAGTTGCGCGTAACGCTTCAGGCCCGCTGCAAAACGCGCCTGGTCGACCTGGTTGACGTACGACTGTTCCAGGCGAGCCAGACGGGCCTTGATGAAGGCCAGGTCGCGCTGCTGGAAGCCCGATTCGCGCTCGGCGTCCGCTTTCTGGCGCTCCAGCGACAAACGGTAGAGGGTGCGCGCGCTTTTCAGCAAATCGCTGTTGGTGGCCACCGACCAGGCGAACTCTTCTTCGCTGAGGGCCATGTCGCTGGCGATCGCCGCGTCCAGTTCCGCCAGCAGGGTAGCCGACACATTCGGCTGCTTCGCGTACCAGGCGCGGAATTCGGCATCCTGCACGTCCTTGATGGCGGCGATGTCCTTGCGCGCAAAACCGTCGAGCAAGCCCTGGGTTTTCTTCAGCACGTTGTTGATGCTTTTCACCACGCTCGCGTAGCGCACGGCAGCGGCCGCGTCGCCATGGGTGGCGTCGGCCATCACGGCCAGGTCCGCTTGCAGTTCCGATACTTTCAATGGGAAAGCCGTGTCGCGTGCAAAACGGATTTCCGCCGGCAGCTTGTAGCGGCTGGTGCGGCCGGGGTAGCCCGCCAGCAAGATGCCGTCGCCGGCCTTCAAGCCTTCGGCCGAGACCACCAGGAAGTCCTTCGATTTGTACGGCACGTTGTCGGGCGACGGGTCGGCCGGACGGCCGTCCTTGCCCACGTAGGCGCGCAGGAACGAGTAGTCGCCCGTGTGGCGCGGCCATTCGTAGTTATCGATGTCGCCGCCGAAGTTGCCGATCTTGTCCGATGGCGCGTACACCAGGCGCACGTCGCGTATCATCATCTGGCGGATGCGGTAGTACTCGAGGCCACGGTGGAAGGCGGGCACGGAGCAGCGGTACATCTTGTCCGTTTCGCATTCGGCGATCAAGTCCTTGACGCGCTTTTCCACCGCTTCGTGGCGCGCGCGGCCCGTCATGTCGGCCGTCAAGCCTTTCAGCACGCGCTCGCTGACGTTCTCCACCTTGTCGGTCACATACACGAGGCTGTTCGGACCGCCCGGCAGCTCGCTAGCGCGCGTCTTGGCCAGGAAACCGTTGGTGATGTAATTGTGTTCCGGCGTGGAATTGCGCTGCACGGCGCCATACGCGCAGTGGTGGTTCGTCACCACCAGGCCCGCGTCGGAGACGAAAGCAGCCGAGCAACCGCCGAGCGACACGATGGCGCTCATCGGATGCTTGCTCAGGTCGGCCAGTTTTTCCGCAGGTATTT
This sequence comes from Janthinobacterium sp. 78, assembly GCF_003096775.1. Lineage (NCBI taxonomy): Bacteria > Pseudomonadati > Pseudomonadota > Betaproteobacteria > Burkholderiales > Oxalobacteraceae > Janthinobacterium > Janthinobacterium sp. 78. The sequence goes on from NZ_QENT01000001.1 coordinate 4,559,445, forward strand.
CGATGCCGACCCGTTTCAGGTCAGCTTTCAGCTGTGGCAGCTGGTGTGGTTGCCACTGCCCTTCGTCGGCGTGTGCGCCGGCGAACGCGCCCAACAAGGCGACTGGTAAAACGATTGTTTTGAACAAGATATGCCCCTCCATAAATAGCAGGCGAAAGTATAGCCTGTCACAGGGGCCTGAGTCGGCAAAAATTAACCCATTGCAATTTCTGTATCAGGCGGCCGGTCGCCCCGCTCCCGGCAAGGGAATCTGCAAGGACAAACGGCAACCGGCGCCTGCGGCCGGCATGCCCACCTCGAAGTGGCCGCCCAGCGCCGTCACGCGTTCGGTAATGCCGATCAGGCCAAAGCACTGCTTCTTGCGCTGCTGCTGCGGCGTGATGCCGATGCCGTTGTCGCTGATGACAACATACACGGCGCAGGCATCCGAACTGAGCTCGATCTCGGCCTGGCTGGCCTGGGCATGGCGCATGACGTTGCTGAGCGCTTCCTGCACGATGCGGAACAGCACGATCTCGACCTGGCTGCCGATGGCGGCAAACAGGGCCTCGTCGCGTATCAGCAGGCGGCAAACGACGCCGCTGCGTTTGCGGAAGTCACCCACCTGCCATTCGATAGCGGCCTGCAAGCCCAGGTCCAGCGCCATCGGGCGCAGCTCGTTCATGATGCCGCGCACGCTCTTGATGGTGGTGTCGACATTGCTGAGCACGGCGCCAACGCGGCGGTGCAAGCGCGGATGGGAACCTTCCGTGCGCGCGCTGAGCATGGAAATATCGATGCGCAGCGCCAGCAGGTTTTGCCCCAGTTCATCGTGGATATCGCGCGAAATGCGCTTGCGCTCGTCTTCCTTGGCCGTTTCCAGATGCAGCGCCAGCTGGCGCAGCTGCGCATGCGACTGGCGCAACGCGCCATCCATCAGCTTGCGCTCGGTAATGTCCGTGTGCGCCACCACCACGCGCAGCGGCCCTTCACCGAGGAAACGGCTAATCCTGGCCTGCGACCAGCGGGGGCCTGAGCGCGTGGCAAATTCATACTCGAGCGCAAACGTGTCGGCCGTGCCCGCAATCACGGCGCGAATGCCGGCGGACAGCTCGCGCCCGGCGCTGCGCTGCCAGCGCGGGTCCGTCTCGCAGAATTCCAGGTACTGCAGCGGCCGTGGCGTTTGCCCGACGAAGGCCAGACACGCCTGGTTGGCATGCACGAGGCTGCCCGCCTGGTCCAGCACCAGCACCCGGTCCGTCAGCGAATCGATGGTGGCGTGAAAGAAGCGCTCGGCATCGCGCAAGGCTTCCTGTGCCCGCTCGCGCTGCTGCACTTCCAGCTGCAGATGCTGGTTGGCGCGCAGCAATTCGGCCGTGCGGTCGATGACGCGCTGATCCAGTTCGCGGTGCAGTTCGCGCAAGTCCGCTTCGGCCAGCTTGCGCTCCGTGATGTCGGAAAACACGCCGACAAAGTGGCTGATGCCGCCGTCCGGGCTGCGCATGGGCGTGATCGACAGCGATTCGACGAAGCGCTCGCCATTCTTGCGCCGGTTCACCAGTTCGCCATACCAGCTGCCATCCTGGTGCAGGCTGCGCCACATGGCTGCATAAAAATGCGGCAAATGCGTGCCGCCGCCGAGGAAGGACGGATCGCGCCCGATGGCTTCCTCCGCCTGGTAGCCGGTGATGGTGGTGAAGGCGGGATTGACGGAAATGATGCGGTTGCCGCTGTCCGTCACCAGCACGCCTTCGCGGATGCTGTCGAGGATGACGAAGGCGCGCCGCAAGGCCGATTCGCGCGCATGCTCGTCGCCCAGGTCCGTCACCAGCATGCGCGCCGTGGCACTGGCCGCGTCGACATTGGCCTCGATGCGCACCATGCCGCCCATGCCGCCCGCTTCGCCTTCGAACAGTTTTGCCTCGAGCACCTGGCGCGCGCCGCTGGCAAAGACGGCATCGAGGAAGCGGCGGAAGCCGCCCTGCGCATGCGGCGCGACGAATTGCTCGAAACGCCGCCCCAGCAGCTGGTTCTTGTCGCGCTGCAACAAGCCGCAGGCCGCCACGTTGACACGCGTGATGACGCCCTCGCGCGCCAGCGAAAAATAGCTGACGGGCGCCTGTTCATACAGTTGCGCATAACGGTCACGGCTGCTTTCAAACTCATTCTTCAGCTGTTCCAGCTCGGCCAGGGCCGCACTCTGCATTTCCAGCTCGATCTGGCTGACCTGCAATTCATGCAGCTGGCGCATCACCTCTTCATTCGACTGCGGCGGCGCTACGGACTGGCGCTGCTGCGCCGCCAATTGCTCGGCCTGCTCTCGCAACCTGGCCGGCCCGCCCCCGTCGTCGAATGGTTCGCTCATGACGCGCTCTCTCCCGCTTTCCCGTCTGCCGCGGCGCCGGACTGGATCTGGCGCAACTGGGCTTCCAGCAGTTTCGATTCCGTAATGTTGATGAAGGTCACCACCACGCCATCGATCACATTCTCGATCGTGCGGTACGGCATGATGCGCACGTTGTACCAGCGTCCCGTCTTGGTTTCCACTTGCCGCTCGCAAAACACCAGGCTGCGGATCACTTCCAGTGCGTCCGCTTCCAGGTTCGGGTAGGCCAGGTCGTTGACGATGTCGCTGAGCGGGCGGCGCAAGTCTGTCTGGATCAGCTTGTAGATTTGCGTGGCCGGCGCCGTGAAGCGGCGGATACGCAGCTCGCTGTCGAGGAAGATGGTGGCGATGTCCGTGCTGTTGAGCAGGTTTTTCATGTCGCTGTTGACCAGCGACAAATCATCGACCTTCGATTGCAGCTCGGCATTGACGGTGTACAACTCCTCATTGAGCGACTGCATTTCTTCCTTCGACGTCGTCAGCTCTTCGTTCGCCGATTGCAGTTCTTCATTGGTCGACTGCAATTCCTCGTTGGCCGATTTCAGTTCTTCGCGCGAGGTCTGCATTTCGTCGCGCACGGCCTGGATTTCATTGCGCGCCTGGATCAGTTGCTGCTCCAGCTCCAGCATCTTGGGGCTCGACGAGCGGCTCCGGCGCGGCGTCGCCGCCAGCGGCACGCTGGCAAACGTGACGAAGACCATGCCGCAGAGCGCTTCGGGCTGGCGCAAGGCTTCCGCCGTCAGGTCCACGCCCTGCGCCTGTCCTGCCTGATCCTTGAACACCAGGCCCGTCAGGCGTACCAGGCTGTCGCTCTGCAGCGCCTGCGTGATCAGGCCCGCCAGCTCGTAGCGCAAGCCTTCGCGCGCCATCGCGTGAATATTCCAGTTGGCCTTGCCTGCCGCCGGTTCCAGGAAGGCGCCCGTGCGGCCGTTGATGTACAGGATGTCCCCTTCCTGGTTCAGCAGCACGGCCGCAGGCGAATATTTCTGGAGCAATAATTGCTCGACATGGGACTGGATTTTTCCGGGCATGCTGACGTCTCTCGTGTCGCTGGGGGTAGGAGGAGTGGCCGACGATACCTTCGTGGGAAAGTACGTCAGCAAGCGCTGGCGCGCCAGGTTGTCGAGGCGCCGGTACAGCCGGGTCGATGTGGTCAGTGGCGCGAACAGCTCGGAAAAATGACCGGGCGTGTCGGCGCTGCCCAACAGTAAAACGCCATCACGGTTCAAGGCGTAATGAAACAGGGGAATCAAACGCTGTTGCAACTTGGCATTGAGATAAATCAACAGATTGCGGCAGCACAGGATATCGAGCTTGGTGAACGGTGGATCGGAAATGATATTTTGCTGGGCAAAGATGATCATGTTGCGGATCTCTTTCCTGACCAGGTAGTCGTTCTTGTCCTGCATGAAAAACCGTTCCAGGCGCTCTGTCGACACTTCGCTGCTGATCGTTGATGGAAAACGGCCCTGGCGCGCGCGGTCGATGGCGTCGGCCGACAGGTCGGTGGCAAAAATCTGCAGGCTGTATTTCGATGGCGGGTTGCTGCTGGCCACCACTTCATGGAACACCATGGCCAGCGAATAGGCTTCCTCTCCCGTGGAACAGGCCGGTATCCAGGCCTTGAAGGCGCGCCCGTCCGGGTGGGCCGCCAGCATTTGCGGCAAGACCACCATCTTCAGATATTCCCACACCTTCGCATCGCGGAAAAAATTCGTCACGCCGATCAGCAATTCCTTGAACAGCAGGTCGATCTCCGCAGGATTGTTGCGCAGATAGGGAATGTACTCTTCCATCGACGTCATCTGGTACAAGCTCATGCGGCGCTCGATGCGGCGCAGCACCGTATTGATCTTGTAGTCCGAGAAGCTGTTGCCCGTATGTTCGGACAGCAAGGCGACAATTTCCTGCAAGGCATTGCGTCCGCTCGGCACCTTGCCCGGCAACGCCAGGAAGCTGCTGCGAAACAGGTAACTGACGATCTTTTCCGGCATCTTGTCGGGAAAATCGACGAGGTCCACCGCCTCGGCGGAAATCGCGCTTTGCGGCATCATGTCGAACTTGGCCGTATCGGGATGCTGGGCCAGGGTCAGGCCACCGGCCTGCTTGATGGCTTGCATGCCGCGCGTGCCGTCGCTGCCCATGCCGGACAGAATCACGCCCACGGCCAGTTCGCCCAGCTCGGCCGCCAGGCTTTCGAAGAAAGCATTGATGGGCAGGCGGTGTCCGCGCAGCTGCAGCGGCTCGCTGAGCACAAAGTGTCCCTTGGACAGGCCCAGGTCCGCATTGGACGGAATCACATAGATATGGTTCGGCTGCAGTGCGGCACGTTGCGTGATTTCCGTGACGGGAATGCTGGTGGCGCGCTGCAGCAGTTCCGGCAACATGGCTTTTTGCGTGGGATCGAGGTGCTGGATCACCACATAGGCGATGCCGCTCTCCGGCGGTACATGGGTCAGGAAAGCGATAATCGGGTCGAGACCACCGGCCGACGCGCCGATGGCCACCACGGGGAAATCGATGGCGGCCACCTCTTGCGCTGGAGCTTTGCTGTGTTTGCTGCGTGTCATCGTCGGCAAGAATGCAGCCGCGGCACGTGCGCCTGGCTGGCGGATAGATAATCTGGCATTCTAGCACCCAAGACGCACGGCAAAACGCGAATTTGGCGCGCGGGCTGCTTACCCCTTACTGCGCCTGCGGCACATGCCAGCCGCCGCCCAGCGACTGGATCAGGGCCACGGCAGTCGTCTGGCGGTCCGCCTGTGCCTGCACCAGCGAACGGCGCGCCGACAGGGCCGTCACTTGCGCCGTCACCACGTCCGTATAGCCGACCTGGCCCGCGTTGTAGCGGTTCAGCATCTGCTGCTCGACCTGGTCGGCGGCGGACGACGCCTGCTGGCGCAAGGCCAGCTGCTCGGCCAGCGCACGCGTGGCCGACAACTGGTCTTCCACGGCGCCAAAGGCACTCAATACCGTCTGGCGGTAGCGCGCCACGGCCGCCTCATGCCCCGCCCTGGCCGCGTCCACACTGGCCGTGGTGGCGCCCGCGTTGAACAGCGTTTGCGCGGCCGACACGCCCAGCGACCACAGGCTCGACGAAGCATTGAACAGGTCGCCGACCTTGCTGGCGCCGGAACCATACGATCCCGTCAGGTTCAGGCTCGGATAGTAGGCCGAGCGGGCGATGCCGATCTGCTCGTTGGCCACGGCCACCCTGCGCTCGGCGGCGGCGATGTCGGGACGGCGCTGCAGCAGGGTCGACGGCACGCCCAGCGGCACCTCGGGCACGGTCAGGGTCCACGGCGCCACGGCCAGGCTGAAGTCGGACGGCGCCTTGCCCAGCAGAATGGCGATCGCGTGTTCCAGCTGCGCGCGTGAACGCGTCTGGCTGGACAGATCGATCTGCGCATTGGCCAGCTGCGTCTGCGCCTGCAGCAGGTCGGACCTGGCGGCAATGCCGGCATTGAAGCGGTTGCCGGTGATGTCGAGCACGCGCTTGTAGCCATCGATGGTGGCGTTCAGCAGCGCGATCTGCGCATCGCTCTGGCGCAGCGAAAAATAATTGATGGCCAGCTCGCCCTGCGCCGACAGGCGCGCCGCAGCCAGGTCGGCCGCGCTGGCGGCGGCACTGGCATCGGCCCCCGTCACGCCGGCGCGCAGCTTGCCCCACACGTCCGGTTCCCACGAGGCGCCGATGGCGGCCTTGAAGTTGTTGTTCGTCTGCTGCTCTCCCCCGCCACCGGAACGGGCACCGCTGCCCGTCAGGTTCACCGCCGGGAACAGCGAGGCGCGCTGTTCGCGCACCAGCGCGCGCGCCTGCTCGTACGAGGCGATGGCAGCGGCCACATTCTGATTCGAGATGTCGATGCCTTCGGCCAGCTGGTTCAGCTGCGCGTCGCCGAACAGGGTCCACCAGGGACCGCGCTCCAGGGTATCGGCCGGCACGGCAGGTTGCCAGCCGGCCGCTTCCTTGAACGTTTGCGGCGCGGCGGCCGTCGGCGTTTCATACGCGGGGCTGACGGCGCAACCGGCCAGGAGAACTGCGGCCGCCGCCAATGCCAGCAGGTGGCGTGCGGGGACGGTCGATACGATAGGTTTTACTTGCTTCATGATTGTGTGCTCGGGTTATCTGGCCCAGGAATGCGGCTCAATTGCTGCTCGTCGGCGCTGCGCGTGCGCAGCTTGTCAAGCAGGATGTAGACCACCGGGGTGGTCAGCAATGTGAGTAACTGGCTGGCAATCAGGCCGCCGATGATGGCGACCCCCAAGGGCTGGCGTAGCTCTGACCCCTCGCCGAAACCGATCGCCAGCGGCAAGGCGCCAAGCGCCGCCGCCAGAGTGGTCATCAGAATGGGGCGGAAACGCAGCAAACATGCCTCGCGCACCGCTTCCACCGCTGTCAAGCCGCGCGAACGCTCGGCCTCCAGCGCGAAGTCGATGATCAATATAGCATTTTTCTTGACGATACCGATCAACAGGAACACGCCGATCAGGGCGATGATGGAAAACTCCATGCGGAACAGCAGCAGCGCCAGCACGGCGCCCACCCCTGCCGACGGCAAAGTCGACAGCACGGTGATCGGGTGGATCAGGCTTTCGTACAGGATGCCCAGCACGATGTAGATCACCACGATGGCCGCCAGGATCAACAGCGGCTGCTCCTTGTTGCTGTCCTGCGCGCTCTTCGCCGAACCCTGGAAGCTGCCGCGCACATTCACCGGCATGCCGATTTCCGACTCCGCCTGGGCCACGGCGGCCTGCCCGTCGCTGAGCGGATAGCCGTCGGCCAGGTTGAACGACACGGTGGTGGCCAGCTCGCCGCCCTGGTGGTTGATCGAGGTGGCCGTCGAGCTTTCGGCAAAGCTGCTGAACGACGACAGCGGCACCATGTGCGCCAGGGTCGTGGACAGGGCCGAGCCGCTGGACGGATCGCGCGCCGCCGTCGTGTTGGACGCCGTCGCAGCAACGGTGCTGGTGGTGCTGGTGGTGCTGGTGGTGGCTGTCGTGGCGGTGGCGGCGACGGCGGCCGCGTTCGACGCCGGCACATACACGGAGCGCAGCGCTTCCGGGCTTTGCGCATAGCGCGGCGCCACTTCCATGATCACGTGGTACTGGTTCAGCTCATCGTAGATGGTCGCCACCTGGCGCTGGCCGAAGCTGTTGTACAGCGCATTGTCGATATCCTTGACTTGTACACCCAGTTGCGTGGCGCGGTCCTTGTCGATGCTGACAAACGTTTCCACGCCGTTTTCCGCCTGGTCCGTGTCGACGTCGATCAGGGCCGGCTGCAGCTTCATCTGGTCGGCCAGTTTCGCCGCCCATTTCTTCAGGTCCGCCTGGTTGTCGCTGATCAGGGTGTACTGGTAGGTGGAATTGCTGGAACGCCCGCCCATGCGCAAATCCTGCACGGGGTTAAGGAACAGCGAAATGCCCGTCACCTTGGCCAGCTGCGGGCGCAGGCGCGCGATCACGGCCTGGCCCTTGTCGGTGCGCTGCGAGGCCGGTTTCAAATCGATGAACATGAAGCCGCCCCCCGCCCTGCCGCCACCCGTAAAGCCGACGACGGTGGCGACGGCCGGGTCATCCTTGATGATGTCGACCAGCTGGCGCAATTTACCCTGCATGGCCTGGAACGAGATGCTCTGGTCGGCGCGCATGCCGCCATTGATCTGGCCCGTATCCTGCTGCGGGAAGAAGCCCTTGGGCGCGGCCGCAAACAGATACACGTTCAGGCCGACGACGAACACGAGGATCGTCATCACCAGCGCGGCGCTGGACAATGCCCAGTCCAGGCAATGTTCATACACTTTCAGCATGCGCTCGAAACCGCGCTCGAACCAGCGCGCGACAAAGCCCGGCTTTTTATGCTGCTGCCCGCTTTTCAGCAGCCAGGCGCACATCATCGGCGTGGTGGTGAGCGAGATCACCAGCGAAATCATCACGGCGGCCGACAGGGTGACGGCAAATTCGCGGAACAGCCGCCCCACCTGGCCACCCATGAACAGCAGCGGGATGAAGACGGCCACCAGCGACAGGCTGATCGACAGCACGGTAAAACCCACTTCGCGCGCGCCCAAGAGGGCCGCCTTGAAGCGGTCCATGCCCGCCTCGATGTGGCGCTGCGTATTTTCCAGCACCACGATGGCGTCGTCGACGACAAAGCCGGTGGCCACCGTGAGCGCCATCAGCGACAGGTTATTCAGGCTGAAACCCAGCACGTACATCACGCCGAAGGTACCCAGCAAGGAGACGATGGTGGCCACGGCCGGGATGATGGTGGCACGCACGCTGCGCAGGAAAGCGCTGACCACCAGCACGACGAGCACGATGGACAGGATCAAGGTGAATTCGATCTCGTGCAGGGACGAGCGGATGGAGTTGGTGCTGTCGGACGCCACCTGCAGCTTGATGTCGCCGGGCAGCTGCGCCTGCAGTTGCGGCAGCAGCGCGCGCACACCGTCGACCGTGGCGATGACGTTGGCGCCCGGCTGGCGCGTGATCAGCACGATGACGGCCGGGTCGCCATTGAACAGGCCCAGGGTATTGTTGTTTTCCACGCCGTCGACCACTTCAGCCACGTCGTCGAGGCGGATGGCGGCGCCATCGCGCCAGGCCACCACCAGGCTGCGGTAGTCGGCTGCGCTGCGCCCGCCCGAGGCCGTGCTGGCGCCCGAATAGATCTGCAGCCTGCGCGCATCGCCGGAAATCGCCCCCTTGGGACGGTTGGCGTTGCTGGCCTGGATGGCCGCGCGCACGTCTTCCATCGACACGCTGTAGTGATTGAGCTGGTAGGGCAGCAATTCCACGCGCACGGCCGGCAGCGAACCGCCGCCCAGTTCCACGTCGCCCACGCCCTTCACTTGCGCCACCTTTTGCTGCACCAGGTTCGACACGGCATCGTAGATCTGGCCCGGCGTGCGCGTTTTCGACGTCAGCGCCAGGATGATCACGGGCGCGTCGGACGGATTGGCCTTGCGGTAGGTGGGGTTGCTGCGCAGGGTGGCCGGCAAGTCCACGCGCGCGGCGGCAATGGCCGCCTGCACTTCGCGCGCGGCCGAATCGATCTTGCGGTTCAGGTCGAACTGTAAATTGATGCGCGCCGAACCCGTGCCCGACGACGACGTCATCTCGTTCACGCCCGAGATCACGCCCAGGCGCCGCTCCAGCGGCGTGGCCACCGAGGTGGCCATGGTCGCGGGGCTGGCGCCGGGCAGGCTGGCGCTGACGGAAATGGTCGGATAGTCGACCTGCGGCAGCGGCGAGACGGGCAGCACGAAGAAGGCGCCGATGCCCGCCAGCGCGATGCCGATGGTCAGCAGTACGGTGGCGATGGGGCGCTTGACGAACGGTTCGGACAGGTTCACGCAGCGCTCCCCGCATTATCGGCCGGCTTGTCCAGGTTCACCCCAGGTGTCTTGCGCGCGAAACGCTGGCCCAGGCGGTCGAAGCCCAGGTAGATGACGGGCGTGGTAAACAAGGTCAGCACCTGGCTGACGATCAGGCCACCGAAGATGGCCAGGCCCAGCGGACGGCGCAACTCGGCGCCCTCGCCCCAGCCCAGCATCAGCGGCACGGCCGCGAACAGCGCCGCCAGGGTCGTCATCAAAATAGGACGGAAGCGCAGCAGGGCCGCCTGGTGGATGGCTTCCTGCGGGCTTTTGCCTTCATCGCGTTCGGCCTCGATGGCAAAGTCGATCATCATGATGGCGTTCTTCTTGACGATGCCGATCAAGAGGATGATGCCGATGATGCCGATCACGCCCAGGTCCTGCCCGGAAATCATCAGCGCCAGCAAGGCGCCCACGCCGGCCGACGGCAGCGTCGACAGAATCGTCAGCGGGTGGATGTAGCTTTCGTACAGCACGCCCAGCACGATGTAGACGCAGACGACGGCGGCCAGAATCAGCCACAGCTGGTTCGACAGCGAATTTTCATACGCGCCTGCCGCGCCGAGGAACGTCAATGTCACCGATGGCGGCAAGGCGATGTCTTTCGCCGCCTGGCGGATGGCGTCGACGGCGCTGCCCAGCGCCACGCCTTGCGTCGTATCGAAACCCAGTGTCGTGGCGGGGTATTGCGCCACGTGCGTGATTTGCAGCGGCGCCTGTTTTTCACTGACGCTGGCAAACGCGGACAGCGGCGTCGACTTGCCGGAACCCGTGCGCACCTGCAGTTCCGACAGGTCGGTCGGCGTGGTGACGATGCCGGGCTGCGCTTCGAGGATCACGCGGTACTGGTTGGTTTCCGTGAAAATGGTCGAGATGATGCGCTGACCGAAGGCGTTATACAAGGCGTCATCGACGGTGGCCGTGGTCACCGACATGCGCGCGGCGCTGTCGCGGTCGATGGCCACGGTGACGGCGGCGCCCGTGGCGCCCGCATCCGTGACGACGTTGCGCAGCTGCGATTGCTCGCGCATGCGCGCCGCCAGCTTGCCGGCCCACTCGGTGACGGTGGCCGTGTCGGCCCCTTCCAGCGAGACGCGGTACTGCGTGGGGCCCGATTCCGCATCGATGGTCAGATCCTGCGTCGGCTGCAGATACAGCGTCACGCCGGCCACCCTGGCCACGCGGTCGCGCAGGCGCTCCATGATCTCGTCCTGGCTGCCGCTGCGCGGACGCTTCAGGTTGATCAGCATGCTGCCCGTGTGCAGCATGGTGTTGTTGGCCGCATCCACGCCGACCAGGGAACTCAAGGTATCGACGGCGGGGTCTTCCAGCAACGCGCTGGCGGCGGCCTGCTGCAAGGTGGCCATGCGCTCGTACGAGACGGCTTGCGACGCTTCGATGCGCGCCTTCAGCTGCCCCGTGTCCTGCGTGGGGAACAGGCCTTTCGGGATGGTGATATACAGGATGACGGTCAGCAGCAAGGTGGCCAGGGCCACCAGCAGGGTCAAGCCCTGGCGTTTCAGCACCCACACCAGCGCATGGTCGTACTGCACGATCACGCGGTCGAGGAAAGCCTGGATGCGCTGGCCCGTGGCGCTGACCTTTTCATCGGCACGGCTTTTGAGCCAGCGCGCCGACATCATCGGCACCAGGGTCAGCGAGACGACGGCGGAAATCAGAATCGTGATGGCCAGGGTCATGGCAAATTCGCGGAACAAGCGGCCCACCACGTCGCCCATGAACAGCAGGGGAATCAGCACGGCGATCAAGGACACCGTCAGCGAGATGATGGTAAAGCCGATCTGCGACGCGCCCTTCAGGGCGGCCGCCATCGGCGTTTCGCCCTCTTCGATGTAGCGGGCGATGTTTTCGATCATGACGATGGCGTCATCGACGACAAAGCCGGTGGCGATGGTCAAGGCCATCAAGGAGAGGTTGTTCAGGCTGTAGCCGAGCAAATACATGACGCCGCAGGCGCCGATCAGCGAGATCGGCACGGACAGGCTGGCGATCACGGTGGCGCGCATGCTGTGCAAGAAGGCGAAGATCACCAGCACCACCAGCAGCACGGACAACAGCAGTTCCATTTCCACGTGTTCGACAGAGGCGCGGATGCCCGTGGTGCGGTCGCTCAGCACATCGAGCTTCATGGCCGCCGGCAGGCTGGCCTGCAAGTCCGGCAGCAGGGCCTTGATGGCGTCGACCGTCTTGATGACGTTGGCGCCGGGCTGGCGCTGCACGTTCAGGATGATGGCCGGCCGCTTGCCCGACCAGGCGCCCAGGCGCGTGTTTTCAGCGCTGTCGACGACATTGGCGACGTCGGACAGGCGCACGGGCGCGCCGTTTTTATAGGTGATGATCAGGCGCTTGTAGTCTTCCGCCGTCACCAATTGATCATTGGCGTTGATGGTAAACGAGCGCGTGGGACCGTCGAAACTGCCCTTCGCGCTGTTGACGTTGGCCGCCGCGACGGCGGTGCGCAGGCTGTCGAGGCCGAGGCCATACGAGGCCAGCAATTTGGTGTCGCCCTGGATGCGCACGGCGGGACGCTGGCCGCCAGACAGCGAGACCAGGCCGACGCCGTTGACCTGGCTGATTTTCAGCGCCAGACGCGTGTTGACGATGTTCTGCACTTGCGTCAGCGGCATCGTGTCCGAGGTAATCGCCAGCGTCAACACGGGCGCGTCGGCCGGGTTGATCTTCGCGTACACGGGCGGCGCCGGCAAGTCGGTCGGCAGCAGCGAGCCGCCCGCGTTGATGGCGGCCTGCACTTCCTGCTCGGCCACATCCAGCGTCTGCCCCAGCGTGAATTGCAGGGTGATGAGGGAAACGCCGGCCGCGCTGGTGGAACTCATGCGCTGCAAGCCCGACATCTGCCCGAACTGGCGCTCCAGTGGCGCCGTGACCGTCTGCCCCATGACTTCGGGACTGGCGCCCGGGTACAGGGTCTGCACCTGGATGGTGGGGAAGTCCACCTGCGGCAAGGCGGCCAGCGGCAGGAACTTGAAGCCGACCAGCCCCGCCAGCACGATGGCCAGCATCAGCAGCGCCGTGGCGACGGGGCGCTTGATGAAGGGCGTCGATGGACTCATTGCGCTGCGCCCTTCGCTGGCGCGCTAGCTGGTACTGCGGCTGGCGCGGATGCGGAAGCCGCTGCCGATGCGCTGGCCGCGCCGTCAGCCGGCTGGCGGCGGTGGCGGCGTTCGCCGTTCGCGCCAGCTGCGCCACCGGCGCCTGCACCGCGCGCGCCGGCAGGCTTGTCGCCCGCCAGGGTGACTTTCGCGCCTTCCTTCAGGCGGTCGGCGCCTTCCGTGATGACTTGTTCGCCCGCTTCCAGGCCGGCGCGGATTTCCACCATGTCGGTGGTGGCCTGGCCGCGCGTGACCATGCGCACGGTGACGGTTTTATCCGCTTTCAGCACATACACGAAGTCGCCGTTGTTACTGTGGCGCAGGGCCGTGACGGGCACCAGCACGGCGCCCGTGATATTACCCAGTTCCAGGCGCACGTTGACGAACTGGCTGGGGAACAGGGCCATCTTGTCGTTCGCGTAGCGGGCCTTGGCGCGCACGGTACCCGTCTGCACGTCGACCTGGTTATCCAGCGCGCTCAAGCTGCCCTTGTCGAGCGTATGCGTGCGCGTGCGGTCCAGCGCCAGCGCCGGTAGAGCCGAGCCGGCATTCAGGCGCTCCTGGATGGTCTGCACTTTATCCTGAGGCACGGAAAACTGCACGTCGATGGGCGACAGCTGCGTCACCACCACCACGCCGCCCGCGTCGCTGGTGCTGACCAGATTACCGATATCGACCACCTTCAGGCCTGCGCGGCCGCTGATCGGCGACACCACCTTGGTGTAGCCCAGGTTCAGCCTGGCCGTGCCTTCGGCGGCGCGATCCGTCATGACGGTGCCTTCCAGCTGTTTCACCAACGCGGCCTGCGTATCGACATCCTGGCGCGCGATGGAATCCTGGCCCAGCAGCGTTTGATAGCGCTTCAGCGTCAGGCGTGCGTTTTCCAGCTGCGCTTCATCGCGCTGGCGCTGGCCCGTGGCCTGCATCAGCGCCATCTCGAACTGCGCCGGGTCGATCTGCGCCACCACCTGACCCGCCTTGACCATGCCGCCTTCCTTGAATTTCAGCTCTTTCAAAATGCCCGACACTTGCGGGCGCACCGTCACGGTGGACGCGGCCGTCACCGTGCCCAGCGCATCGAGCACCACGGGCAGGTCGGACTTCACAGCCGTGGCCACGCCCACGGTAGTCGATGGGCCGCCACGGCGCCCGCCGGGACCACCTGGCCCGCCAGGGCCGCCCATGCCGGGACCGCCCTGGACGCTGGTGCCGGAGTGTGTCAGGTACCAGGCACCGCCCCCCAGTGCAGCCATCACGGCCAGCGCGATGACTGTGCCGACGATTTTCGAACGGCGGCTGCGCCGCGCGGTGTTGGGTGTTGTCTGCGAATCCATCGCTTATCCTTGTATACGCCGCTGGCACGGCGAGTCTGTGGCGCCGGCCGAGGTGGAGCACACTCAGGCCGGACGACCGTTTTTCGGGGTTGTTTCGGTACACAGCCGGGGGAGTCAAGAGCTGAAAATCAGCTGAAAAAACATCGCTCCCTAGCGTGAAACGACTCTAGCATAGTCATGTATCTGTTTCATTTCTACTTGAAACAATTACACACAGCCAGGCTGGCATGCGAGGATCAGGAGGACAGGCTGGCGTGCCTGCGCTGTGAGGGAACGGTGGAAAAATCAGGCTTGCGGGGCCTCGCGCCCCGGCGCCAGCGGTGCGCGGGCGACTCGCATGCAGATACAAACTCGCTACAAATCTCCCGCCATCGGCCTTGACCTGGCGCCATGCGGGTGCTCAGGCGGCGGGCGCGCCACCGGGCGTGGCTTCGGCCAGCCACAGTCGCATGGCCGGCAGCGCCAGCCAGTTGCGATACAGCTGCACGTCGTGCTGGCGCTGGCGCTGGCAATGGGCGATGACGTCGGCACCATCGAGGATGCCGGCGAACGCTTCAAGAAAAGTCGATTGCCCCACCAGCACCAGCGCCTGTTCATCGCCCTTCACGCAGGGACGGATGGTGATCGCCGTGTCAGTGTGTGTATGCATGTCGCTTGCCATAGTCTGCTCTGCATAGAAAACAAGCCGGGCGAAGCCGGCTTGGGTAGGTTGTTGATGTGGGTATTACTTGCCGCCCAGTGGCACCTCGCACAGGCAGTGCGTGAGCGCCATGAACGGTTTGTGTTCGCGCGTGATGCCCGACAGCCAGGAGAGGTCCTGCGCCATGCCCAGCGCCGCGTCGGCCGGCAAGCCCGTCGTGGCCAGGCCCAGCTTCACGTGCTCGCCCAGGCCCAGCGAGGCCATGGCCTTGGAACCGAACATGCCGATCAAACGGTCCACGTTCGACGTTTCCTGCTCCAGATAGGTCACGCGGTAATCGCTGCCCAGCTTGGCGCGCTTGGCGGCCGAGGCCAGCGCATCGCCATAGCTGCCGATGCGGTCGACCAGGTTGCGCTCTTTCGCCTGCAAGCCTGTCCAGACGCGGCCCTGCGCCACTTCATCGATCTTTTCCGGTGTCGTCTTGCGCGCCTTGGCGGCCAGGTTCAGGAAGTCGCCATACACGTGGTTGATCGAGCCCTGGATCACTTGCGCGAAGCGGGGATCGAGCGGACGCAATGGGTTGCCCGCGTCGGCCAGCCAGGTGGTGGGCGAGCCGGCCGTGTGGATGCCCAGCTTTTCCACCACCTTGTCGGCCGTCGGCAAAATCGCGAACACGCCGATGGAACCGGTGATGGTGGCCGCGTCGGCGATCACTTCATCGGACGAGGTGCTGATCCAGTAACCGCCCGAAGCGGCCACGTTGCCCATCGAGACGACCACCGGCTTGCCGGCGGCGCGCGTCAGTTCCAGTTCGCGGCGGATCAATTCCGAGCCGAAGGCGCTGCCGCCCGGCGAATCGACGCGCAGCACGATGGCCTTGATCGATTTGTCTTCGCGTGCCTGGCGGATCAGACGCGAGGTGGACAGGCCGCCGATGGCGCCCGGCGAAGCGATGCCGTCGCCGATTTCACCGGAGGCGATGACCACGCCGACGGCGTCGCCGATATGCACGGGGCGCAGGCGCGCCAGGTAATCCGTGTAATTGATCTGGCGGAAGTTCGTGCCTTCCGTATTTTTGGCGCCGCGCGCCATCATGAACTGGCGCAGCTCATCGCGCGTTTTCAGGCCGTCGACCAGCTTGCCATTGAGCGACAGCTTGCCCAGGTCGCCGCCAGCGGCCGTCATCAGCTCGGGCAGCTTGTCGATCGTTTGCATGATGGCGCCGGCCGGCAGCTTGCGCGCCTTTTCCACGTCCGTCGTGTAGGTGGTCCACAGGCCGTTGTTCAGGTAGCGGTCCGCTTCGGCCGCCGCTTCGGACGGGCCGTTGGCGATGAACGGCTCGGCCGCGCTCTTGTACGTGCCCACTTTCAGCAGGTTCACCGTCACGCCCACTTTATCGAGCGCGTCGCGGTAGTAATTGCGGTAGCGGCCAAAGCCTTCCAGCATGACGCCGCCCATCGGGTGCAGGAATACCTCGTCGGCCTTGGCCGCCACCAGGTACTGGCGCTGGTTGTAGCTCGAACCCCAGGCCGTGACTTTCTTGCCCGTGGCGCGGAAACGCTCCACGCCGGCCGCCACTTCGCGCAGCGATGCGAGGCCGCCGCCCTGCAGCTCGTCGAGCAGGATCACCATGGAACCGATGTTCTTGTCCTTGGACGCCGTGTCGAGCACCGCCAGCACATCGCGCAACTGCACGTTTTTCTTGACTTCGCCGCTGACATTGGCCAGCACCGCCTCGCGCACGCCGCCCGGGGTTTCCTCGACCAGCGGGCCTTGCAAGTCCAGCACCAGGGTGGTCTTTTCCGCCAGAGGCTTGGCGCCGCCGCCAAAGATGGCGATCAGGATGGCGATGACGATCAGCAGGAAGATCAGATTGATGACCGCGCGGCGGGTGGCGTCCAGCGCGCGCCAGAATGCGCCAAAGCCGCGGCGCAGCGGCGGGAAGGGGTTGAGTGACATTGATGCTCCGTGGGGTTGTGTACCGAAAGGAAACCAATATAACTGAAAACGGGCTGAATCGTCTTATTTTGACAAGTGTGCCGCGCCCTTGATGGCCTGCCCTGGCTGCGTGGAAATGAGGAACAAACCGCCCAGCACCAGGGCGCCATTCAGGATCAGCAATTCCAGGCCGATGCGGTAATGCTCGAACAGCAGCGCCTGCTCCTGCTCGATCAGCGCGCACAGCAGCGGCCCCGCCACGGTCACCAGCGGCACCCAGCGGTCGCGCACGCCGCGCTTGCAAAGCAGGCCGAAGGCGAACAGGCCCAGCAGCGGACCATAGGTATAGCTGGCCAGCTTCAGGATCACGCCGATCATGCTGGGATCGTCCAGCCACTTGAAGGCCATGATCAATATCAGGAACAGTGCGGCAAACCCCAGGTGCACACGGCGGCGCCAGCGCATCTGCGCCGCCGCACTCAACTCCGGCCTGCGCTGCACGCCCAAAATATCGATGCAGAAGGTGGACGTCAGGGCAGTGAGCGCCCCATCCACGCTGGGAAA
This sequence comes from Janthinobacterium sp. 78, assembly GCF_003096775.1. NCBI lineage: Bacteria > Pseudomonadati > Pseudomonadota > Betaproteobacteria > Burkholderiales > Oxalobacteraceae > Janthinobacterium > Janthinobacterium sp. 78. Next base: position 4,576,805 of record NZ_QENT01000001.1, read on the forward strand.
CAGGGCGGAAATGAGGGCGATGAAGAAGATCAGCTGCACCACGGCGGGGAAATGCCCGAGCACGATGGCGGGGAAGAGTTTATCGCCCGTGGCCGTCACGCCGGCCAGCGGCGCGTACAGGTGCAGCAGTCCGCCCAAAAACAGGAACAGCAGCAGCACGCCCGTCAGCACCACGGTCAGGCTGAGCATATTCTTTTGCGAATCGCGCAAGGTGCGCACGGAAATGTTCTTTTGCATCATTTCCTGGTCCATGCCCGTCATGGCGATCGTGATGAACATGCCGGCCACGATGTGCTTCCACACATACGCGGGGCTGTCCGGGTCGACGGTGAAGATACGCGTGAGGCCCTGCGCGCGCATGCGCTCCAGGCTGTCGATGAAGGACAGATCCATTGCGCGCAACAAAAACACGCTGCAGATGATGAGACCGGCCAGCATGCACGCCGTTTGCAGGGTATCGGTCCAGACGATGGTTTTCACGCCGCCCTCGTAGGTGTAGAGCAGGATCAGCAGCAGCACGACGCACGACGTCAGCCAGAACGGCACGCCCAGGCTGTCGAGGATGGTCGCTTGCAGGATATTGACCACCAGATACAGCCGCGCCGTGGCGCCCAGCAGGCGCGACAGGATGAAGAATGCGGCACCGCTCTGGTAGGCACGCCGGCCAAGGCGCCATTCCAGGTAGCGGTAAATCGAGGTGAGCTGCAGCCGGTAGTACAGCGGCAGCAAGATGAAGGTGATGGCCAGGTAGCCGAGCACATAGCCGAGCATCAGCTGGATGTAGCCAAATCCGTTGCTGCCCACGGCGCCGGGCACGCTGATGAAGGTCACGCCCGTGAGCGTCGTGCCGACCATGCCGAAGGCCACCAGCATCCAGTTGCTGTCCTTGTTGCCGATGAAAAAACTGTCGTTGGTGGCGTGGCGCGAGGTGCGCCACGCCACGCCCAGCAAAATCAGGAAATACGCGAGGATGACGGCAAACAGGGTGACTGGGGACATGAACGTTGCGCTGGCGCCAAAGGTGAACAGGGGCAGCAATATACAGGAAAGCGTACAGCAAAGCCCCTGTTGACGCCGGTGTCAGCAGCCGGTCGGTTTCACGCGCTCCACTTCCAGGCCAAACCACGGACGCAAGCGCGTACCGACGACGTTGCCGACGAAAGCGCACACCAGCCACAGCCAGCCGTGCAGGCTGCCAGAGATAATGCCGCTGAAATAAGCGCCGATATTGCAGCCATACGCCAGGCGCGCGCCGTAGCCGAGCAGCAAGCCGCCGACGACGGCGGCGATCACCGAACGGCGCGGGATGCGCCACACGGGCGCATAGCGGCCGGCCAGCGCCGCCGCCAGCATGGCGCCGAGCACGATGCCGATATCCATCACGGAAGTCTTGTCTTGCGTCAATGGCGCGGCCAGGGCGGCGGCGTTTGCCGTGGTCGACCAGTAGGCCCAGCTGGCCGTGTCGATGCCGACCACGGACGCCGCTTTCGCGCCCCACAGGGCAAACGCAGACGTCACGCCCCACGGCTTGCCCGACAGCGCCAGGGTGGCGAAGTTCAGCACGACGAGCGCGACGGCGCCCGCCACCAGCGGCCAGGGGCCGTGCAGCCAGGGCGACGCCTGCGCCGGGCGCAGCGGCGTGGCGACGAGCTTGCCGTGGCGGCGCTTTTCGACGAGCACCGTGATGCCGGCGATCAGCGCGAAGACGATCCAGTTCAGCGCCAGCGCGGGTACCAGGCCCAGGCTTGTGACGAGGGAAATGGGTTTCAATTGCGGCAGCGCCGTCCAGAACGGCATGTGCGCCGTGCCGATCACGGAACCGACGATGAAGGCGGCCAGCGTGATGAGCATGCGCGTGCTGCCGCCGCCGACCGTGTACAAGGTGCCGGAAGCGCAACCACCGCCCAACTGCATGCCGATGCCGAAGATGAAGGCGCCGAAGATCACCGAGGTGCCGGCGGGAGACACCAGGCCCGCGACGGGCGTGCCGAACAGGGTGCCGGCCGACAGCGCGGGGAAGAACAGCGCCACGCCCACAGCCAGCATCAGCATTTGCGCGCGCAAGCCGTCGCCGCGGCCATCGGCGATGAAGACGCGCCAGGCGGACGTAAAGCCGAAGGCCGCGTGATACAGGGTGACGCCGAGCAAGGCGCCCACCACGTACAGCGCGGACAGCGTGGCGCCGACGGTTTGCGCCAGGTACCAGGCGCCGAGCACGATGAGCAACAGGGCGACGCCCAGCGGTTTCGGATTGATGGCGGCGCGCAGGCGCAGCGGTGACATTGCTGTATCGGACATGGGGAGTATGGGCGAGAGAAAGGTAAGCACTATTGTAAACCCTACGCTCGCCCGTGCCAGCTTAATGCCCCACCGCATGCATCGACTTTTCGCCGCCAGCACGCACGGGAATCGGGTTCAGGCGATCCAGCCTGCCGCTCAAGGCCGTCAAGCCGAATGCACCGAGCACGACCAGCGCGCCGATCCAGCCCGTATGCACGAGGCCCAGGTGTTCCACGATCAGGCCGCCGCCCCAGGCGCCGCCGGCGATGCCCAGATTAAAAGCGGCGATATTCAAGCCCGAGGCCACATCGACGGCGCGGGGCGTGAAGTGCTCCGCTTGCTGCACCACATACACTTGCAAACCAGCCACGTTACCGAAAGCCACGGCGCCCCACAGCAGCACGGTGATGACGACCAGCACGCGATGCGGCGCCGTGAAGGTCAACAGCAGCAAAACGGCTGCCAGCAGCAGGAAGATACGTTTCAGCGCACGCACCGGGCCCTGCTTGTCGGCCAGCTTGCCGCCCCAGATATTGCCGAAGGCCACGGAGACGCCATACACGAGCATCACCGCGCCCACGGCGCCGGCGCTGAAACCCGACACTTGCTGCAGGATCGGCGCCAGATAGGTAAAAGCGATGAAGGAGCCGCCATAGCCGACGGCCGTCATGGCGTACACCAGCAGCAGGCGCGGCTGGCCCAGCACCTGCACTTGCTGCAGCAGGGACGCGGGCTTGCCGTGCTTGATGCTCGATGGCACGTACAGCAGGCTGCCGACAAAGGCGACCAGTCCCAGCGCCGAGACGGCGAGGAAGGTTTCGCGCCAGCCGGCATGCTGGCCGATGAAGGTGCCCAGCGGCACGCCCGTCACCAGGGCCACGGTCAAGCCCGTAAACATGATGGCAATCGCGCTGGCCGCCTTGTCCTTCGGCACCAGCGAGGTGGCGATGGTCGAGCCGATGGAAAAGAACACGCCATGCGCCAGCCCCGTCAGGATGCGGGCGATGACGAGGGTTTCGTAGCCGGGCGACTTCCAGGCCAGCAAATTGCCCAAGGTGAACAGGACCATCAGCGACAATAACAAGGTTTTGCGCGGGATCTTGCCCGTCAAGGCAGTCAGCACGGGCGCGCCGACGGCGACGCCCAGCGCATACAGGCTGACCAGCAAGCCGGCCGACGGCAGGTTGACGCCCAGGTCGGCGGCGATGGTGGGCAACAGCCCGACGATGACAAACTCGGTGGTTCCGATGGCAAAGGCGCTGAGGGTCAGCGCGAGCAAGGCAATGGGCATGACAAACTCCGATAAATGATGGGGGCATGCAGTATCGGGGTTTTCTTTGTTTCTAAAAATACCTCATCAGGCAGAAGATAGTTGCGCGCAAATCAACAATGTAATGGTCTGCTACACTGGCCCCATCAACACGGGGTCACCACCATGAATTCAGAAAAACTGGCGCTGCTGGTCACGCGCGAAATGCCGTATGGAAAATATCAGGGACGCTTGCTGGCAGACTTGCCGGGACACTACCTGGGCTGGTTCGCGCGCGAGGGCTTCCCCTCGGGCGAACTGGGCAGTTTAATTGCGCTGATGTACGAGCTCGACCACAATGATTTGCGCGGCTTGCTCGACCCCTTGCGCACGCGCAAGTCGCCGTGGCGGCCGGGCGAGTAAGAGAAGTCAGGCAGGTCTTAAAACTGGCGCACCTTCTTCGCCAGCATGGCGCTGAACTCGCCATTTCCCACCAGCGTTTGCAGCTCACTGGCGCCACCGATGAGCACACCGTTGACAAAGACCATGGGAAACGTCGGCCAGCCCGTCCACATTTTCAGCGCATTGCGGCGATGCCACTGGTTCAGATAACTGCCGTACTGCAGGTACTGGTAGGGCGTGCCCAGCACGTCGAGGATCTTGCGCGCCTTGCGCGGAAACGGATTGAGCGCCATGCCGACCACCACCACCTGATGCGCGGCAATGGCCGCTTGCACTTCGCGCACGATGTCCTGGTGCTTGCTGCCGATCAAAGGGCGGGCGGCGGGATGGATCTGGGCTTCGTCGAGGATGGCGCGGGTCATGAAAGTCCTGGGATGAGTGGCACGGGGCGTGCGGGTCACGCATTGTGACACGTGTGCCACGCGCACAGGTCGGCGTGAGCGATACGGGCGCGCGGGGCAGATAGCCGTGCAGCGCCGATCACTCTATCCCAGCGGCACGTGCAAGCCCATCTTGAGGCAGGTCAAGGCCACCGAGGTGCGGTAGCGCCGGATATTGTCGTCGCCGCCGAACAGGCGTTCCGTCAGCGCCTCGTACTCGGCCATGCTGCTGGCCGTGATCACCAGCAGGTAGTCGGCCTCGCCCGTGATGCCGTAGCACTGCTGGATGGCAGGCTCGGCCATGATGCGCGCGCGCAGGCCGGCCGTGCGCAGCGGGTGCTCGTCGTGCAGATGCACTTCCACCGTGAGTATCAAGGGGCGGCCCAGGCGACTGGCGTCGAGCACGGCCACTTCCTGACGGATCACCCCGCTTTCGCGCAGGCGGCGGATGCGCCGCTGCACGGCCGGTGCGGACAAATGCACGGCCTGGGCGATTTCGCGCTGCGAAGTCGTGTTATCACGCTGCAAGATGTCGAGGATCGCCAGGTCGAAGGCATCGAGGGCGAGGGAAGGCATGAGCGAAAGTTGCGTCATGAGGGTCAAAATACAGTGCAAATATCAGAGTAGACACAATAAACTTTCACTATTCCGATATCAAGCCTTTTATCACCATGCCATTACGCCGCTATTCCTCGCTGATTCCCCTGCTCGCCATCCTCGGCTCCGTCACCTGCCTGGGACTGGGCACCTCATGGGCCAAGCACAGCCTGTTCCCGCTGGTCGGTGCGCAAGGCACGACGGCCGTGCGCGTGGGCTTTTCCGCCCTGCTGCTGTTGCTGTTCTGGCGCCCCTGGCGCTGGCAGCTGAGCCGCGCCGACCTGCGCACGGTGGCCCTGTACGGCGCGGCGCTGGGGCTGACGAACCTGTGTTTTTATATGGCGCTGCGCACGATACCGTTCGGCATCGCCGTGGCGATCGAGTTTTCCGGCCCGCTGGCCGTGGCCCTGCTGGCCTCGCGCCGGCCGGTCGATTTCGTCTGGGTGGCACTGGCCGTGGCGGGACTGGCGCTGCTGTTGCCGCTCGGCCACGACGTCAGCAATCTCGATCCCACGGGCGTGCTGTTCGCGCTGGGCGCCGCCGTTTGCTGGGCTTCGTACATCGTCTTCGGCAAGCGCGCCAGCCATTTGCATGCAGGCCATTCGGTATCGCTGGGCCTGGCGATGGCCGCGCTGGTGGTGGTGCCTGTGGGTGTGATGCATAGCGGCGCCGCCCTCCTCTCGCCCGTCGTGCTGGGCGTGGGCCTGGGCGTGGCGCTCATTTCCAGCGCGATACCGATCTCGCTGGAAATGGTGGCCCTGAAGCGGCTGACGCCGCAAGCGTTCGGCATCATGAGCAGCATGGAACCGGCAGTGGCCGCCATGCTGGCGTACATCCTGCTCGACGAGCGCCTGGGGGCCGGGCAGTGGCTGGCGATTGCCATGATCATGGCCGCATCGATGGGCAGCTCCTATATGGCGCAGCGCCAGAAACGCAATGCGCCGTGCGCCGCCGTGCATACCTGAAGCGTCCCCTTAATACACGGCCGCCCCCGCACAGGGGCAGCCAGGTTGCGGCGCGCCAGCACGTGCTGCGCGAATATGGAGCAAGGCGAGCAAGGCAAGTTGATGGCCATGCTGCAGGACTACAATCCGCGCGACCGTGGACGCGTGCACGCCGTCTTCGTGGGACCGGGCCAGCAAGTGCCGGCCCGCGTGCGCGTGATACTCGACTATCTGCTGGAACAAGTGCAGCTGGGCGACGATTAGACGGTCGCCGTTTCCAGCCGCAGCTGCCGCCCATCGCCCAGCATCACTTCGAATTCCGCCGCCGGCACGGCAGGACTGAACAGATAACCTTGCAACTGGTCGCAACCGAGTTCGCGCAGGAAGCGCATCTGCTCGGCCGTTTCCACCCCTTCGGCGACGATTTCCTGGCGCAGTTGCTGCGCCATGGTGACGATGGCGCGGGCGATGGCGCAATCGTTTTCATCGAACGGCAAGCCGACGACAAACGAGCGGTCGATTTTCAGGGTGCTGATGGGAAATTTCTTCAAATACGCCAGGCTGGAATAGCCGGTGCCGAAGTCGTCCAGCGCCAGCGCCAGGCCCATGGCCACCAGCTGGTTCATGATGTCGATCACCTTGTCGGCGCCGCGCATCAGCAGGCTTTCCGTGATTTCCAGCATGATCTGGTCGGGCCGCACGCCATAGCGTTCCAGCACGGCCGCTATGCGCGCCGGCAACTGTTCGTCGAACTGGCGCGCCGACAGGTTGACGGCGATGGCCGGCATGTGCAGGCCACGGTCTTCCCAGTTGCGGATCTGGCGGCAAGCCTCGTCCAGCACCCAGGTGCCCAACTCTAAAATCAAACTGGTTTCCTCGGCAACGGGAATGAAGAGGCCGGGCGAAACCATGCCGCGCATCGGATGCTTCCAGCGCAGCAAGGCTTCCGCGCCCACGATGCGCCCGCTGGCCAGACTCACTTTCGGCTGGTAATGCAATTCCAGCTCCTTGTCGCCCAGCGCCAATCGCATTTCGCTTTCCAGGCGCAAATGTTCCTTGGCCCGCCGGTTCATGTCTTCACGGAAAAACAGGAAGGTCGATTCGATGGTCTGCCCCGCCTTGGCCACGGCCACGTCGGCAAAGCGGAACAGGGCCGGCGCTTCCAGGCCATCTTCCGGATACACGGTGATGCCGATGCTGGCGCCCACGTGCAAGGCGTGCGTATCGATATTGATGGGCGCTTCCAACAGGTTGAGCAGCTTTTGCGCCACGTTCGCCGCATGTTCGCGCTTTTCGATATGCAACAGCGCCACGACGAACTTGCTGTTGTCGACCCGCGCCAGGATGTCCGCGTCGCGCAAGGCGCCACGGAACAGCTGGCCGATGGCGATCACCAGCTGGTCGCCCACTTCGTGGCCGAGCGTGTCGCTGATGGAACCGATGCGGCTGATGTCGATCACCATCAGCGCGCCATGCGTGCCTTGCCGTTTCGCTTCAGCCAGGCCCTGGCCCACCAGCTGGTTCAGCAGGCAGCGGTTGGGCAAGCCCGTCAGGCTGTCGTAATTGGCCATGCGCTGCATGCGCGCCTCGGCATCCTTGTGCACCGAGATATCGGAAAACAGGGAAAAAACATGGCTGATCTCGCCATACTCGTCGCGCACGACGCTGATGGTGACGTCTTGCGGGAACAGTTCGCCATTCTTGCGCTTGCCGATGATTTCGCCGCGCCAGGAGCCGTGTCCGCGCATGGCGGCGCGCACCTTGGCGCGGAAATCGGGGTCGTGCACGCCCGAACGCAGCAAGTCCGGTGTGCGGCCGATGGCTTCGGCCGGCGAATAGCCGGTGATGCGGGAAAACGAACTGTTGATGGAGACGATGCGCTCTTCCGAGTCCGTGATCAGCACGGCTTGCTCGCTGTCTTCGATGATGCGTGCGTGCAACCTCACCTTGTCCACGTCGGACAGCGGTTCGCTCATGGCCGACAGGCGCACGGCCATGCCGCAAGCCTTGCCCGCCTGATCGTGGATCACGTGGCGGTGCATGCGCAGCCACGTTACCATGCCCGACTTCTTGCGCCGGCGCACATCGGTGGCCACGTCGCCCTGCTTGAAATGCAGTTCCAGCACGCTCGCTTCCGCATCGTCTTCCGGATACAAAAACAGGATGTGCTGGCCCAGCGCTTCCAGTTCGGAATAGCCGAACATCTGTTCAGCGCCATGGTTCCAGCCGATCAGGAAGCCATCGGGATCGATTTCCAGCAAGGCGTCGGCAAGCGCCACGCGCACCACGGGCCGGCTGACGCCGCGCAGCCGCTCCAGCTCTTCCTGCAGTCGCGCCAGAGTGGCGGCCTGCTGCGGCCCCGCCTGTTCACGGGCGTCCTGGGCCAGGCCCAGGCACAGCGCGACCTTCGCCTCAAGCATGGCAACCCCGCGCGTGTGCCAGGTCAGGGGAACATATCAGGGGCGCTGCGGTGTGTGTCATCATCAAAATCCCACTATGGGGCATGCAGGTCGGAGCAGAAAGACGGTCGAAATACTATGAATATGGTAACTTAAAAATGTTGGCATATGTCAACATTTTAAGACCTGCGCCGAATGGCCCGGCAGATGCTGTGCCAGGCGGGCAAACACATCCGGTTCGCGCATGCGCGCCATCCACCAGCGCAGCGCGGCGCCATCCTCGCCCACTCTCCACGCCAGGTAAAACGTTTCCGACGGTTTTGGTTCTTCCACGGCCTTTTCCACCAACTGGCCGCGCGCAATGGCGGCGCGCGCGCACGGTCCCGGCAGGAAGCCAAAACCCAGTCCCAGCACCTGGTAGTCGAACTTGACCTGCATGCTCGGCACGCTCAAGGCATCTTGCCCCAGCAGCAGCCCCACGGTGCGCGGCGCCATCTGGCGCGCCGAGTCAGCCACCACCACGGCCCGGTACTGCTGCAGATGGCCGCGCGACAGGGGCTCTGCCACCTGCGCCAGCGGATGCGTGGGCGCCACGGCAAAGACGAAGTCAAGCATGCCGATCGGCTGCGCGATATAGCCGCCGCCCGCCGGCCCGTCGCCGGGCGCGCCCACCAGCAAGTCGACCCGGCGGTCCAGCAACGCTTCCCAGGTGCCCGACAGGGTGTCCTGCGACAGGCGCAAGCGCGTCTGCTGTGCTACCTCGTAGAAGGTGCGCACGTCGTCGGCCAGGGCCACGGCGGAAAACATGGAATCGATGCCGATGGACAACTCTGTTTCCCAGCCGGACGCCACCCGGCGTACGCGGTGTTCGAGGTCCTGTGCCGCCTTCAATAAATAGCGGCCCTCTTTCAGCAACTCCTGGCCGGCCGCCGTCAGCATGACTTTCGGACCATTGCGCCGGAACACTTGCACGCCCAGATCGTCTTCCAGCTTGGCCACCGTATAGGAAATGGTGGACGGCACTTTATGCAATTCCTTGCCGGCCGACGAGAACGATCCGCGGCGGTCGATGGCGTCGACGATTTGCAAGGCTTCCAGGCTCAGTCTTAACATTCGATTTTTTCGATCATAGGTCGCAAGATTTTCCGTTTTTCTTTCTGGAGTGGGCGGCCTATACTCTCTCCATCGTACAGCGAAGGGCAGCATCGGCGCCACGGCAGCAGCCGCGCAAAGTTCCTTCGAAATTATCGCACATTCATTGATAGAAACGGAGTCCACCATGTTACAGATTCGTCATAGCGAAGAACGCGGCGCCGCCAACCACGGCTGGCTCAATTCCCACCACAGCTTTTCTTTCGGCAGCTACCACGATCCGCTGCACATGGGTTTTGGCCCCTTGCTGGTGATCAATGAAGACCGCGTCACGCCAGGCCAGGGTTTCGGCACGCACGGCCACCGCGACATGGAAATCATTTCGTATGTGCTCGACGGCGCGCTGGAACACAAGGACAGCATGGGCACCGGTTCCGTACTGCACTACGGCGATGTGCAGCGCATGAGCGCCGGCAGCGGCGTGCGCCACAGCGAGTTCAACCATTCCGCCACGGATGGCTTGCACTTCCTGCAAATCTGGATCCAGCCGAACGTGACGGGCATTGCCCCCAGCTATGAAGAGAAACATTTTACGCCGGAAAGCAAACGGGGCAAGCTTCGCCTGATCGCCTCGTCCGACGGGCGCCAGGGTTCCGTGCTGATCCACCAGGATGCGGCCCTCTACGCCAGCATCCTGCAGGAAGGCGAGCAAGCCGCACATGCGCTGGACGAAGGCCGCATTGCGTATGTGCACCTGATCCGCGGCAGCCTGGTGGTCAACGGCACGCCCTTGAAAGCGGGCGATGCGCTGAAATTGACGCAGGAAGCGGCCGTGACAATTACGCAACCGGAAGATGCGGAATTTCTGCTCTTCGACTTGCCTAAATGATGGTACCTGTCCATCTTTGGCGGCATGCTGCTGGTGGAGCGCGGTTGTCGCCAGGCCCGGTAAGGCCCAGGGCTGCCTGACCGGACGGGCCCGTCATCGACGCGGCCCGCCCGGCCGGCAGCCTGTCACCGTTTTGTCATCAAGCTGACATGGCGCTGTCACATTCGACAACTATCATGCGGTTGCCTTTAAATCACGCAACCACAGGACATCGCAGCCCATGAACAAGCCCAACGATCTGGCCATCAGCGCCACCGATCTGAACGACATTGACAGCAACGCGTCCCACGACAACCATTTCAACAGCATCCTGAACGCCCGCCTGAGCCGCCGCAACTGGCTGCGCGGCAGCGCCGTCACGGCCGCGACCGCCGTCATGGGTTCGATGGGCCTGTCCGCTTGCGGCGGCGGCAGCGACGCCATCGCCGTCACACCGACGCCAACGCCAACACCCGAAAAACTGCTGGCCTTCACGGCCGTGCCGAAAAGCCTGGCCGACGTCGTGTCGGTGCCGGCCGGCTACACGGCCACGGCCCTGTATGCGCTGGGCGACTCGCTGCGCGCAGCCACGCCAGCCTACAAGAACGACGGCAGCGATACCGATTTCGACAACCGCGCCGGCGACCACCACGACGGCATGGAATACTACGGCCTGTCCGCCGCCGGCGCGCCGCTGGCGTCCGGCGCCGAACGGGGCTTGCTGGCGATGAACCACGAAGCGACCACGGACGAAACACTGTCCTCGCACTTCCTGCACGTGAATGGCGGTACCACCTCGCTGCCGCGCCCCGCCGCCGAAGTCGACAAGGAAGTGGCCGTCCACGGCCTGAGCGTGGTGGAAGTCAAAAAAACGGGCAGCGCCTGGGCCACCGTCAACGATTCCGCTTTCAACCGCCGCGTCACGCCGCTGACGGACATCGAGCTTGCCGGCCCCGTGCGCGGCAACGCCCTCGTGGTGACCAAGTATTCGCCGACCGGCACCAAGACGCGCGGCACCATCAACAACTGCGGCACGGGCAAGTCGCCCTGGGGCAGCTACCTGTCCGGCGAAGAAAACTGGGCCGGCTACTTCACCCGCTCGTCCACCGACAACGCCGCGCGCGGCGACAAGTCCGTCGTTTCGCTGAACCGCTATGGCCGCAGCCAGGGCGCCGGCTCGCGCCACGGCTGGGAAACGGGCGGCAGCGACGACAAGTACGCGCGCTGGAATCTGAGCAAGATCGGCGCATCGAGCAACGGCAGCGACGACTACCGCAATGAATTGAACGGCATGGGCTACATCGTCGAGATGGACCCGTACGACAAGACCCGCGCCATCCGCAAGCGCACGGCCCTGGGCCGCTACGCACACGAAAGCGCCGCCTTCAGCGTGCCGGCCGTGGGCCAGCAACTGGCTGTCTACATGGGCGACGATTCGCGCAACGAATACATCTACAAATTCGTCACGACCGCCGTCTGGGCCGCCGCGGACGCCAACCCGGCTGACCGCATGGCCACCGGCGACAAATACCTCGACTCGGGCAAGCTGTACGTGGCCAAGCTGGCTGCCGACGGCACGGGCCAGTGGATCGAACTGGCCATGTCGAACGCGCTGATCCAGGCGTACAGCGCCTACAAGTTCGCCGACCTGGCCGATGTGCTGGTGAATGCCCGCCTGGCGGCCGACGCCGTGGGCGCGACGAAGATGGACCGCCCGGAATGGTGCTCGGTCAACCCGGCGAATGGCGAGATCTACTACACGCTGACCAACAACTCTAACCGCACCGTCAATCCGAGCGGCTCGTCGCAGCTGGCGCCGGACAGCGCCAACCCGCGCGCCTACACGGACATGAAGGGCAGCAGCGCGCAAAACGGCAATCCGAACGGCCACATCATCCGCTTCAAGGAAGGCACGGGCGCGGCCGCAGCCACCAGCTTTACCTGGGATGTCTACCTGTTCGGCGCCGAGAGCGGCGCCGACGCCAGCAAGATCAACCTGTCGAACCTGACGGCCGAGCAGGACTTTTCGAGCCCGGACGGCCTGGCCTTCAGCCCCTACACGGGCATCTGCTGGATCCAGACCGACGATGGCGCGTACACGGATGTGACCAACTGCATGATGCTGGCGGCCATCCCCGGCAAGGTCGGCGATGGCGCCAAGTCGACCCTGAACTACGCCACGGCAGCCGGCGGCAACCTGGCTGTCGACACCTTCATCGGCAAGAAACCCACGGCCGATACGCTCAAGCGCTTCCTGGTGGGGCCGGTCGGCTCGGAAATCACGGGCATCAGCGAAACGCCCGATGGCAAGACCATGTTCATCAACATCCAGCATCCGGGCGAAAACACCAAGCTGGCAAATATCGGCGATCCATCCAAATACACGAGCCAGTGGCCAGCCAACGCCGGCTATGGGGCCGGCAAGCGCCCCCGCTCGGCCACCATCGTGATCACCAAGAACGATGGCGGACGCATCGGCAGCTGATGTCCCGTGCCTGGCGGAGGCATCCGCCAGGCAAAGCCAGCCATTCACCTTGTAAAAGGAGGAAGTGCCCCTAAGTAAGGTTCATCACCAGATATTGCAACGACCGAAAGGCAGTCAGGGAAAACGTTTCCCTGCTTTTTGGTATGATGGCAAGGCGCGCCGGCACCGCAGTGGTGTCGCGCGCCTTTTATTTTTGACAATTACCTATATGAGCACAACCATGCAAAGCGGCGCAGACCTCCTGGCGACAGGCGAATTGGATTACACGACTTCCTGCGCACTGCCGACGCCGTGGGCCCAGTTCACCCTGCACGCCTTTGTCGAACACGCCACGGGCAAGGAACATCTGGCCATGGTGCTGGGCGATGTCGGCAACGGCGAACCGGTACTGGCGCGCGTGCATTCCGAGTGCCTGACGGGCGACGTGCTGTTTTCCCAGCGCTGCGATTGCGGCGCCCAGCTCGAAGGCGCCTTGAAGCGCATCGCCGAGGAAGGCCGTGGCATTTTGCTGTATCTGCGCCAGGAAGGGCGCGGCATTGGCCTGATCAACAAGATCCGCGCCTACCGCCTGCAAGAGGCAGGCGCCGACACGGTGCAGGCGAATGAACAGCTGGGCTTCAAGGCCGACGCGCGCAACTACACCTTGTGCAAACCCATGTTTGCGCAATTCGGCATCCACAGCCTGCGTTTGATGACGAACAACCCGCGCAAGATCGCCGCCATGGAAGCGCTGGGCATCACGGTGGCCGAACGGGTGCCGCTGCTGGTCAACCGCAACGCCTTCAACCAGCACTACCTGAACACCAAGCAAAGCAAGCTCGGTCACATGATGACGCCGGAAACGGCGCCGGCGCTGGAAGACGGCGCCCTGTAATTGCCCGGGCTGGCGCAGCGCGTGCACGCTGCCGCGCCGGGCCGGCCTCGCTCCTGCTCACGCACAAAGGATGCATGAAATTAGCTAACTTCGCCTTCTTGCTGGCCAGCCTGTGCGCTGCCACAGGCGCCCACGCGGCTCCCACCGCCTCGACTCCTCCCGCCAAGCCGCCACCGGCCACCGCCGCGCCCGCCGCCACCGAACATGCAACCTTGCCTCCGCCCTCGTCGGCCGCGCAAAAGCTGTACACGGCTGCGCGCGCCGACATCCTGCAAGTACGTGTGCTGCTGAAAAACGGCCGCACGCAATCGTCGGTGGGTTCGGGCTTTTTGATCGGCACGGGCGACCTGGTGGTGAGCAACTATCACGTCGTGTCGCAATTCGCGCTCGACCCCGATACCTATGTGGGCGAATGGGTCGACACCAGCGGCCAGCGCGGCAATGTGGAATTGCTGGCCGTCGACGTACTGCACGACCTGGCCGTGCTGCGCGTGAACCGCCACGGCACGGGCTTTTTCAAGATGCCGGAAGCGCTGGCGCCCCTGACTCAGGGTCAGTACCTGTATTCGATGGGCAATCCGCTGGACCTGGGCTTTGCCATTTCGGAAGGCTCGTACAACGGCGTCGTCACGCGCAGCTTCTACGACCAGCTGATGTTTACGGGACCGATCAATGCCGGCATGAGCGGCGGCCCCAGCGTCACGGCGAATGGCGACGTCGCCGGTATCAATGTCTCGAAACGCCTCGATGGCGAACTCGTCAGTTTTCTCGTGCCCGCCCGCTATGCCCAGCAATTGCTGGCCAGGGTGGCCTTGCAAGGCAAGGCGCCGAAAGACTTCAAGCCGCTGGTGACGGCGCAGCTGCTGGCGCACCAGGAAGTGATGCTGGCGCGCCTGCTGGGCACGCCCCTGAGCCTGAAAGCCATGGGGCCGTACCGCGTGCCCGTGCGCGAGTCCGACCAGATGCGCTGCTGGGGCCGCTCCAACGTCAAGTCCGACAAGCCCTACATGCTCGACAACACCAGCTGCGCCATGGAATCGGCCATCTTCATTTCCGGCACCCTGCAGACGGGGCAAGTGTCGATGCGCCACGAATTTTTGCGCAGCAGCGAACTGGGCGCCCTGCGCTTTTCCGAGCTGGCCAGCGCCTCGTTCAAGAATGAAAGTTTCGGCAGCTACAAGAGCGTGAATCTGACGGGCCCGCAATGCACCGAACAGTTCGTCAAGAATGCCACCCTGCCCTTGCGCGCCGTGCTGTGCGTGCGCGCCTACCGCAAGTTTACGGGACTGTACGACTTTGCCCTGCTGGCCGCCAGCACCGATGAGCCACTCATGAGCTTGCAAAGCCGCATCGATGCGCGCGGCGTGTCCTACGCCAATGGCATGCGCGTCACGCGTACCTTCCTCGAAGCGCTGTCGCGCGCGCCCTCCACCAACAGCAGCCGCAAGCCATGAAGCCTCCGTACTACATCGAAATCCTCGCCGAGAATGGCGAAGTACAGCAGCGCCAGCGCATCGATGCCTTGCCGATCCGCATAGGCCGCGGCTACGACAACGACTTCATCCTCGACGACGCGCATACGGCCGCCTGCCACGCCATCGTCGAAGACGACGGCGCAGGCGGCCTGCTGCTGCGCGACCTGGGCAGCCAGAATGGCGTGATCCACCGGGGCCAACGGCAACTGCAAGTGGCCTTGAACGGCAACAGCGTCGTGCGCCTGGGCCACACGCGCCTGCGCGTGCGCGCCAGCGACCACCCTGTTGCGCCCGAATTGAGCGATACCACCAGGCACGACTGGGAAGGCTTGCGCCCCGCCGTCGCCGGCCTGGCCATGATCGGCGCCTCGGCCGCCTTCAGCAACTGGCTCAGTGATGCGGACGCCTTCGAGCCGATTTCCTACCTGATGATCATCGCCTACGCGCTGGCCGGCGGCCTCGTGTGGGCGTCGATCTGGGCCGTGGCGAACCGCCTGTTCGGCCATGTGGCGCGCTTCGGCCGCCACCTGTTCATCATCGGCTGCGGCTTGCTGGCCATGGAAGTGTGGGAACTGGGCAGCAATGTGGCGGCGTATGCACTGTCGCTGGAAGTGCTGACGCGCTACGGACGGCATATGTTCGTCGTCATCGTCTGCGCCATGATCTACTACCATTTGTGCACGATCAAACCGCAGCATCCGCGCCGCTTCGGCCTCGTTGCCGTCGTGCTGGCCATCCTTGGCTCGACCCTGATTTTGCTGAGCAACCTGCAGATCAGCGGCCGCCTGGCCGACGAAGCCTACATGTCGGTGATCTACCCGCCGGCCCTGCGCCTGAGCCCGGATCACACGACGGAGGCGTTCTTGCGCGATGCGGCCGGCTTGCAGCGCGCCGTCGACGCCGAGCGGGGCAAGGCGGCCAGAGGCGCCGACGAAGACGAAGACAGCGGCGATTCATAGCTCGCTATGCAAAAAGCCCGCCGTGTCCTGACAGACCGGCGGGCTTTTTATCGCGCGCCCTCAGGCGCGGATGTCGGCGATCAAACTTAGAACTTGGCTTCCTGCTTGCGGCGCGCCGTAAAGCCCAGCAGGCCCAGGCCGATCAGCAGCATGGCGTAGGTGGTCGGTTCCGGCACGGCCGAGACCAGGCCATCGGTGCTGGCAAAGCTGGTGAAATTGCTGTTGCCCGCCTTGAACTGCGCTTGCTGGCCGCCATCGCAGCAGCTTTCCAGGCCATAGATGCTCAGGGTATGGTTGCCGGCTGCCAGCAAGCTCGAACCGCTGAGGAACTGGCTGCCATTGTTGTAGTTGCCTGCCCACCACATGTCGTTGCTCTTGAAGTCCAGCGCCACGCCGTCGAGGAACAGGGCGCCGCCCTTGCCGAAATCGACGCCGGTACGGAAGCTCCAGGCACCCGCATCGGCTGCGCTGACACCAAAATTGATCACCGACTTGAAGGCGATGTTCGAACCATTGCCGAACAGGCTGCTATTCGTGACATTGTTGTAGCTGGCAATCGTCGTCGTGCCGTAGCCGGCGCCCGGCGTAGCCACGGCGGCATTCACCACGGACTGGTAAGCGGCGGCCGAAGCTTGCGCGCTGGCGTTCGAGAAACCGGTGGACACGGTGACGGTGCTGGCGTTCGCGTGGGCAAACACACCGACAGCGATCAGGGACAGGGCGATTTTAGGCAAATTTTTCATGATGATATCCAGTAGTTATTCAGTAGGCGTGCGAGTGCTTGGACTCAATGCACGCTGCACTGAGGCGTGTCGGTGGGAGCGCTAGAGACTGCAAAGATGAGCGGTCGGGGGCTGGAACTACCGCGCAAGAGCGCGGACTTGCTACGCAATTGACTGCGCTGCAAGCGTCCAGGAAAGGGGTCGGGTTTCCGGGACAGGTTCAGACGGTTGACGGGTCGGGCAAGACGATGAAGCTATTTTATCCTAATTTTCTTTTAAGAAAAGTATTTTTCTTTTAACCACTAAAGATTCTATTATAACAAGCATCATCCCCTGCCCCGATTGTCGCGACCACGCCACAGATGGGGCCGCCACTGTCGCATCTTGCGCATTTCTTTTCACATGCCGCTGCACCACGGGGCGAAACAGCATGGCAAAATGCATACATGCAGCTATCTGTCCGATGAGGGGGAAAGAGGAAATGGTCGACCTGGAAGAACTACGCTATCTGGCACTGTCGTTTCCCGACACCACCGAGGAAGAACACCACGACCGTCCAGCCTTCCGCGTGGGCGGGAAGATCTTTGCCACCCTGCCCGACGACGAGCACATCAACGTGCTGCTCGATGCGGAAGCGGCGCATATCGCCACCGTCATCACGCCGTCCGGCTGTCAAAAGCTGTGGTGGGGCGAACGCCTGGCCGGTATCACGGTGCGTCTGGCGGATGCCGAACTGGACATGCTGGCCGCCGCCCTGACGGCCGCCTGGCGGCGCAAGGCGCCAAGCGACCTGGCCAAGACCATCGCCCCGACCGGGTAACTACATCGGCCAATTGCGCAGCAGCAAGGCCACCATCTGCTGCAATTGCTCGCGCGATACGCCCGCCGCCGCCTGGATGGCCATGCCCTGCGACAAGGTCACGACAAAGCGCGCCTGCTGCTCGGGACAGGAATCGGGCGGCAAATCGCCCTCCTCCCTGGCGCGCCGCAAGCGGTCGCGCAATTTGATTTCACCGCGCAGCCGGCGCGCAAACAATTCATCGCGGATCGGCAAGGCATCGTCGCTGCAGGCGAGCGCGGCATTGACGCCCATGCAGCCGTGCGGGCCGTCCGGCATGGTTTGCGCATCGACATACTGCGTCAGCAGGGCTTCCACCACCTGGCGCGCCGTGGGCTGCTCCAGCGCCGCATCGAAAAACTGCATGCGCGTGTCGCTGTAGCGTTCGAGCGCCTTGTGGAACAGCTGCTCCTTGTTGCCGAAGACGGCATACAGGCTGGGCCGGTTCATGCCCATGGCTTTCGTCAATTCCGGCAGGGAACTGCCTTCATAGCCTTTTTCCCAGAACACTTTCATGGCGCAATCGAGCGCTTCCTCCGCGTCGAAGGTGCGTGGCCGGCCCGTTTTCGCCTTGACGGCTTCCTCTTTTTTATCTTGTTTCATACCGTTCGGTAAAAAATTATTGACAACACTGTCTGCCTGCCCTGATTATATACCGACCGGTTAAAAACCTCTCGGCTTTTCAGGAACCTCATATGCAAACACTTTCCAACACTGCCAGCGACGATACCACCGTGGCGCCCTGGCTGGCCGTCTTATCGGTCGGCATCGGCGCCTTCGCCCTCGTCACGTCCGAATTCCTGCCCGTCGGGCTGCTGCCGGCGATGGCCGCCGAACTGGCCATCAGCAAGGGCCAGGCGGGACTGATGATCACCACGCCCGGCATCGTTGCCGCGTTTGCCGCCATCTTCGTCACCGTCGGCTCGGGCCGCCTGGACCGCCGCATCGTGCTGCTGGCCCTCACCGCCCTGCTGGTCGCATCGAACCTGCTGGTGGCGCTGGCCCCCTCGTATGCGTGGATACTGCTGGGCCGCGCCATGCTGGGCGTGGGTGTAGGCGGCTTCTGGGCCATCGGCAGCGCCATCGGCCCGCGCCTGGTGGCGCCGCAACATGCGTCGCGCGCCATGTCCATCATCTTTGCCGGCGTCTCGCTGGGTACGGTGGCGGGCGTGCCGGCCGGTGCGCTGGTGGGCGAACTGGTGGGCTGGCGGGTCGCTTTCGGCGCAGCCAGCGCCATTGCCGTGCTGGTCTTCCTCGGGCAGTTGCTGCTGTTGCCCAGACTGCCGCCGACACAGGCCATCCGCCTGCGCCAGTTGCCGATGATCTTCGGCATCCGCAAAGCCAGGCTGGGCCTGATCGCCACGGCCATGCTCTTCACGGGCCAGTTCGCCGCCTACACGTATATCGCGCCCTTCCTTACACAGATTTCGCACCTGGCGGCCGGCACCGTCAGCGCCATGCTGCTGGTGTATGGCGCGTCCGGCTTCATCGGCAATCTGCTGGGCGGTTGGGCCGCCGGCCGCTACGAACGGGCCGCGCTGATGCTGACGGGCGCCGTGCTGGGCCTGTCCACCCTGGCCTTGGCCGCGCTGGGTAGCCATTCGGTGACGGCGATGCTGCTGGTGGCCGTGTGGGGCTTCGGTTTCGGCGCCATGCCGATCGCCGTGCAAACGTGGATGTTCAAGGCGGCGCCACACTTGATGGAAGGCAGCAGCGCGCTGTTTGTCGCCATCGTGCAAGTGTCGCTGGCGTCCGGCGCCTTGCTCGGTGGCATGGCCGTCGACCGGCTGGGCGTGTCCAGCGCGATGGTGGTGGGCGGCGTGTTCGCCCTCGGCTGCGCGCTGACGATAGGGACATTCGGCAAGCAACAGCCGGTCAAACAGGCTGCCGCCTGCGGCGCCTGAGCGGCGCTCAAGCCGGCTGGCTTGCCGCTTTCACACGCAATGACTTGCCGGCATGCTGGCGGCGGGCCAGTAGCAGCACGCCCAGGCCTGCCAGCAGCAGATACACCGTGGTCGGTTCCGGCACGGGAGCGGCGAACGTGCGGAAGGCATAGTCGAAGTTGGCATAGCTTTGATAGCCCGTGTTCGCATAGACCTGGCCCAGGCCGTAACCATTGTTTATGTCGCCGGCGATGGACAAGGTACTATTGCCGCCGAACACCAGGTAATACGTCGTATTGGCGGCGATGGCAACAGGCGACCAGAACACATCCGCCCATTGGCCGGCGGTCCCGGCAACAGAAGCTTGCGCCAGCATGGTGCCGGCGGCGTTCGGCAAATTATTCCACAAGGAAATGGTCACGGTATCCGTGCTACCCCGGTTCGGCGTCAAAAAGATGCCTGCGCCCGCAATCGTCGCCGCCGATTGCTGGAACGACTGGGCCAGGTCTCCCTGCGAAAAATTGGCCATGTTCAACGCATGGATATTGGCTTCCTGATCGATGAGGGGCGTCGCGCCGGCCAGCGGCGCTGCGGCGAGCATGGCCATGCTGCAGAGCCAGGATTTCCAAGAATTTTTCATTTGCATCCCCTTGTTGATGGCCGCCTATCGAGCAGGCCTGATTATTTTATTATCACTATAAGTTACTATTTTAATAGTAACATATAGATATTTCCAAGTGTCAATAAAATAACAACCGTCATGCAGTGTATGCCGCGCGCCACACGGCCACGACGCGCACCGCGCAAGCGGTCATGCGGGGGAAATACGGGAGACCCTGCGGCTCAGATGCGCCCGCGGCGAAATTCGCCGAGGAATTTCGTCACGTCGGCCGGCGTCATCGGCACATCCGCGTCGCCATGATATGCATACAGGAAGGGCGTGCCGCCCAAACGATCCGTCAGCTTGGCAAAGAGTAAAAAACGGCTGCCGAGCGGGTAGCGCTGCAGATCGACCAGGCGGCGCGAGCACTGCACGGCCAGTTCGGGAGAGAATGCCTGGCCCGGCACGGGACGGATTTCCACGCGGCCATGAATCGCGCGCGATTCGACGGCGACGTGCCGGTATGCATAAGTATCACGGGCCATGCCGCCACCTTGAATGAAGTAAAGGCGCCATCTTAAGCGAAGATGGCGCCGGCCGTGCTACTGCGCCACGATGCGCAGCAAGCGGCCATTGTCTTCATCCGTCAGCGCATACAGGTAGCCGTCCGGGCCCTGGCGCACGTCGCGCACGCGCGCGCCGATGGCCAGGCGGTCCTGCCCCGTCACCTTGCCATGCGCATCGACGGCGATGCGGCGGATATCCCTGGCCGCCAGGCCGCCGCTGAAGATGCTGCCGCGCCAGGCGGCAATCTTGTCGCCCGTGTAGACGGCCAGCCCCGACGGGGCCGGCGACGGCACCCAGGCCACGCTCGGGTTGAGCATGCCGGCCACTTCATGCTTGCCGATGGGCTCGTGCGTCTTGTAGTCGGCGCCATAGCTTTGCAGGGGCCAGCCATAGTTGCCGCCCGCCACCACCAGGTTCAGCTCATCGCCGCCATACGGACCGTGTTCCGTGGCCCACACGCGCCCCGAAACAGGATCGAGCGCCAGTCCCTGCACGTTGCGGTGGCCATATGACCAGATTTCCGGCAAGGCGCCCTTGGCCGCCAGCGGGTTGCCCGGCGCCGGTTTTCCCTCTTCCGTCAGGCGCAGGATGGAGCCCTGATGCGTGGCCAGGTTTTGCGCCTGCTCGCGCGCCAGGCGGTCACCGATGCGCAGCGGCGGATTGCCACCGTCGGCCACACTCATCAGCAAAGTGCCGTCCGGCAGCCACAGCAGGCGCGAGCCAAAGTGCTGGCCGCCACTTTTATCCGTGGCGACCTTGAACAGGGTCTGGATGCCCGTCACCTTCTTGCCGTCGAACACGCCGCGCACCAGGGTCGTGCGGTTCGCGTCATTCGTGCCCGTCGATACCGTCATGTACACGCGCGGATTCGGCTTGCCCGTATCCTGCGGGTGAATGACGATATCGAGCAAGCCGCCCTGCCCGCCCGTGAAGACTTTGGGCATGCCTTCCAGCGCCACATCCTCGAAGCTCTTGCCATTCAGCAAATGCAAAGTGCCCTGCTTGCTGGTGACCAGCGCGCGGCCCTCGCCCAGCCAGGCGATGCCCCACGGCTGGCGCACGCCCTGCGCGACGGTCTCGGCCTTCCAGCCCTGCTTGGCGGCGGGCGGCTCGCCCGTGGCTTGCAGTTCGGCGTGGGCCGATGGCGCGGCGGTCAATGCCCATGCAAGCAAGATGCTGATGCGGCGTAACTGGAACATGCTCTCTCCTGTCGGTGGATGCTGCAAAGGTGGAATCAGGCGCGCAGCAGCAAGGCCACGGCTTCGGCCGCGATGCCTTCTTCCCGGCCCAGGTAGCCCAGCTTTTCATTCGTCTTGGCCTTGATGTTCACCTGGCCCACACTCACGCCCAAGTCTTCGGCCACGTTGGCGCACATGGCGGCGATGTGCGGCGCCATTTTCGGGCGCTGGGCGATGATGGTGGCGTCGATATTGCCGATGATATAACCGGTGACTTGCACGCGGCGCACAGCTTCGCGCAGCAGGGTGCGCGAATCGGCGCCCTTGAATTGCGCATCCGTGTCGGGGAAATGGCGGCCGATGTCGCCCAGGGCGGCGGCGCCGAAGATGGCGTCGGTAATCGCGTGCAGCAGCACGTCCGCGTCGGAATGGCCGAGCAAGCCCAAATGATGGGGAATCTTCACGCCGCCGATGATCAGGTCGCGGTGCTCCACCAGCGCGTGGCAGTCATAGCCCTGGCCGATGCGAAATGGGAGTACGGGTGTCGTTGTGTGCATGCGGGTCTCTCTGGAATTCAAGGATTAGCCAAGTACAGCTCGGCCGTGTGTATGTCGCGCGGCAGGGTTACCTTCAGGTTGCGCGGGTGGCCCTCAATGAGCCTGGGCGCCAGGCCCAGCGCTTCGATGGCGCTGGCGTCGTCCGTGATGGCCTGCGGATCGGGCGCTTGCGACAAGGCCCGGTGCAGCAAGGCATAGCTGAACATCTGCGGCGTCTGCGCCAGCCACAGGCCGTCGCGCGGCACCGTCTGCACCGACAGACTGCCTGGCCCAGCCCGCTTGACGGTGTCGACCACGGGCAAGGCCAGCAAGCCGCCGGCCGGATGTTCACCGACTTCGGTAATGAGCTTTGCGATCAGCGCCGGCGTCAGGCCAGGCCGCGCCGCGTCGTGCACCAGCACATGGTCGTGTGCATCGATGCTGCCGTGCAGCGCCTGCAGGCCATTCAAGATCGTTTCCATGCGCGTGGCGCCGCCGCAGCGCAGCACAGTCACGCCGCTATTGTTCCCTTGCGGCACGACCGCATCTATCTGGCCATCCTCCGCGCTGACGACGACATACGTATGCGCGATCAGGGGGCTGACGAGAAAGGCGTCGAGCGCGTGGCGCAGCATGGGCTTGCCGGCGATGGCTAAATATTGCTTGGGACTGCCCGCTTCCATGCGCGCGCCCACGCCGGCGGCGGGGATCAGCGCAAAGTAGCGGACGGTGTTCGATGCTGCTGTCATGCCATTCCTTGTCTTGTCACTGCTGGGCGGGCTGTACCTTGCCCGCCAATATGTTCTGGATTTCGCCTTTGCACGCCTTGCCCAGGCGCGCATATTCCTGCGGAGAATCGATGGCCGCCTGCAAGGCTTCCACCTTGCGCATCTCGGCCTTGACGTAGGGCAACCAGCCCGTATCGATCTCGCGCGCCAGCGCCGCCTTGGCCGTGCCGCTGGGCGCGTACAGGGGCCGCGCCTCGAAACGCCTGGCTAGCGCCGCGCGCACGGTCTTTTCCACGCGCGGCAAGTGTTCCATATAGGTCTTCATGTGCCGCAGTTCATGCGCGAGTATCTCATCATACGCGCAAGTGCCCGGGGCAAATTCACGCCCGATATAGATCACCACGGGCGCATACGTCAGGGTCACGGTAATCTGCGGCGCCACGCATTCATAGCCGCTGGCCGGGTCTTGCAGCATGGGACCGGCCAGGGCGATGGCCACGCGCGAATCGGTCTTCGTCAGGCCCAGCACCCAGGTATTCGCGCGCGCCGTGCCCTTCATGACGGTCAGCGCCTTGTACGGCAGATGCGTATCGATGCTGTAGCCGTTCTGCTGCGCCGTCAGCACGGACACCGTCTTGCTGATCGTGTCTTCGCAGCGCACCTGGAACGGCGTGCGCGCCTGCGCCTGCGCACCCAGGGTGACACAGGCAAGCAGCAGGAAGATCGCGTTACGCATGCGCAAGATCAAGCCGCTTGCCAGGCGCCGCTGGTGATCTTGTCGAGCCAGAAGATGCCGATGACGGTTTTCACGTCGGTGATGGTGCCATCCTTGACCCAGTCGAGCAGCTGCGGCACGGTGGCCGTAAACGTTTCCAGGAACTCGCCCTCGTCGAGGCGGCGCTCGCCGGCTACCAGGCCCCGTGCCAAAAACAGTTCCAGGTGTTCATCCGAATACGCGATGGCGTTATGGATGGTGGAGACGAATTGCCAGTCGCTGGCCGTGTAGCCCGTTTCTTCCAGCAACTCGCGCTGGGCGCAGGCCAGGTGCGATTCTCCCGCATCGATCTTACCGGCCGGGAATTCAATGAAGACACGGTCCAGCGGATAGCGATACTGGCGTTCCATCAGCACCGTGCCATCGTCGAGCAGCGGCAGGATGACGACGGCGCCCGGGTGCAGGATGAATTCGCGCGCCGTGATCTTGCCGTCCGGCAGGGTCACGCGGTCGCGCTGCACGCGCAGGAAGCCGCCCTGGTAGACGAGCTCGCCGTCCACCTTGGTTTCAGTTAAGTTCATATCCATGCGTTCTGTATCCATACCTTGATTATGCTCAATAAAAAAAAACGGCGCCAGAGGCGCCGCTTTCGGTCGATGGGGCTAGCGCCGCTTGCGCAGGTAGCGTCCGACAAAGCCGGGGAAAGCCAGCACCAGGAACAGGCAACCGGTGATGGCATAGAACTCCCACGTCTGCGGGAAAGCGTTGCCGATGCGCGCTTCGAGCGCGAACGCCACGGCGCCGACGATGAAGTACAGAATCACCATCTCCAGCAGGCGCAGTGCCAGCGGCTTGCGCCAGCCCTGCTCTGACTGCGCCGCTTTTTTCAGCGGCACGGCAGCAAACAGTTTCTCATTCAGAAATGGCAGGTTGGCGCCCAGGATACCCAGGGCGATCACCAGCCAGCTCGATGCGGTGACATCCATCGATCAGGACGCCAGGGTCTTGGTGATGGCCGTCGCGCAGGCAGCCAAGATGCTGTTAGGCATCACACCGAGGGCCAGGACGAACACGCCGTTCAGGGCCAGCACGACGCGCATGTCGCCATGCACGACCAGCGCGTTGGTGTCGGTCGGCTCGTCGAACCACATCATTTTCACGACGCGCAGGTAGTAGAAGGCGCCGATCAGCGAGAACAGCACGGCAGCGATGGTCAGCCACAGCTGGCCCGTGGCCAGCACGGAAGCGAGCACCGAGTACTTGGCCATGAAGCCCATCAGCGGCGGCACGCCGGCCAGCGAGAACATGAACAGGGTCATCACCAGCGCGAAGATCGGGCTGCGTTTGCCCAGGCCCTTGAAGTCGGCCAGTTCTTCTGCTTCGAAACCATTACGTGCCAGCAACATGATCACGCCAAAGGTACCCAGCGTGGTGAACACGTAGGTGATGACGTAGTACATCGAGGCGCCGTAGGCGGTGGCTGCGCCAGCCGCGTTCAGGGTGTTGTTCGGCGCATCGACGGTACCGGACAGCAGGCCCAGCAGCACGAAGCCCATTTGCGCGATGGTCGAGTACGCCAACATGCGCTTCAGGTTCGTTTGCGCGATGGCGGTGAAGTTACCGATGGCCAGCGACATCACGGCCAGCACCAGCAGCATTTGCTGCCAGTCATGCGCCATCGGCAGCAAGCCCTCGCCCAGCAGACGCAGGGTGATGGCAAACGCGGCCAGTTTCGGCGCGCCGCCCAGCAGCAAGGTCACGGCCGTTGGCGAACCTTGATACACGTCAGGCACCCACATGTGGAATGGCACGACACCCAGTTTGAAGGCCAGGCCAGCTACCAGGAACACCAGGCCAAAGACCATGATGGTGCCGTTGGTCTTGCCGTTTTCCAGCGCCACGCGCAGTTCGCCCAGGTCCAGCGTGCCGGAGGCGCCGTACAGCATCGAGATACCGTACAACATGAAACCGGAAGCCAGTGCGCCCAGGATGAAGTATTTCATGGCCGCTTCCGTGGCCTTGGCATTGTCACGGCGCAAGGCGATCAGTGCGTACAGCGACAGCGACATCAGTTCCAGACCCAGGTAGATGATCAGGAAGTTGTTGGCCGAGATCATGATCATCTGGCCCAGCAGCGCAAACAGGGCCAGCACGTAGAACTCGCCGCCCAGGTTGCCCGACAGCATGTTGCGGTCGGTGGCATAGGCACGCGAGTAGATCAGGGTCAGCGCCACGGCGCCGTACGAGAACAGTTTCAGCAGCTGCGACATCGGGTCCGACACGAACATGTTATGGAACGTGTAGACGGTGGTGCCCGCGTTGAAGTCGCCCACGGTCAGCAAGGCGCAGCCGGCCAGGGTCAGCAAGGACAGCGCATAAGTGATCGAACGCTTCGCCGCAGGCAAGAACATATCGATCAGCAAGAGCGCCGACGTGGCGATCAGCAAAAAGATTTCCGCGTACAGCGGTACCAGATTAGGTGCATTAGTCATGTTATCGGTCTTCTATTTAAGGCAACTTGCTGGTGGCGACATGCTGCAGCAGGTCGGCAACCGAAGTTTGCATCGTGTCGGTGAACGGGGCTGGGTACAGACCCATCACGAGCACGGCGATGGCCAGCAAAGCAAGCATGAAGAATTCACGTTTGTTGATGTCGGTCAGTTCGGCCACATGCTTGTTCTTGATCTTGCCGAACACCACGCGCTTGGCCATCCACAGCGAGTACGCCGCGCCCCAGATCAGTGCCGTTGCAGCCAGCAGACCGATCCAGAAGTTGTATTGCACCGCGCCCAGGATCACCATGAACTCGCCGACGAAGCCGGAAGTTGCTGGCAGACCGCAGTTGGCCATCGAGAACAGCACGAACAAGGCGGCAAATTTCGGCATGCGGTTCACGACGCCGCCGTAGTCGGCGATGTTGCGGGTATGCATGCGGTCATACAGCACGCCGATGCACAGGAACATCGCAGCGGAGATGAAGCCGTGCGAGACCATTTGCACGATACCGCCCTGCACCGAAATGTCGTTGAACATGAAGAAGCCCAGGGTCACAAAACCCATGTGCGCGATCGACGAATAGGCGACCAGTTTTTTCATGTCCGTCTGCACCAGGGCAACCAGACCGATGTAGATGACGGCGATCAGCGACAAGGCGATCATGAAGCCCGACAGGTAGTGGCTGGCGTCCGGCGTGATCGGCAGCGAAAAACGCAGGAAACCATACGCGCCCAGTTTCAGCATGATGGCGGCCAGCACGGCGGAACCACCGGTAGGCGCTTCCACGTGGACGTCCGGCAACCACGTGTGGACCGGGAACATCGGCACTTTCACGGCAAACGCCATCAGGAAGGCCAGGAAGATGAAGATCTGTTCGTTCATCGTCAGCTTGAACGCATGCCAGGCCAGGATGTCGAAGGTACCCGACACATTGCGCAGGTAGATGATGGCAACCAGGGTCAGCAGCGAACCGAAGAAGGTGTACAGGAAGAACTTGAACGACGCGTACACGCGGTTCGAACCGCCCCAGATACCGATGATGATGAACATCGGGATCAGGGTTGCTTCAAAGAAGAAGTAGAACAGCAAGCCGTCCAGCGCGCAGAACACGCCGATCATCAGACCCGACAGGATCAGGAAGGCACCCATGTACTGGGCGATGCGCTTCTCGATCACTTGCCAGGCCGAAATGACGACGATGACCGTGATGAAGGCCGTCAGTGGAATGAACCACAGCGACAGGCCATCGATACCCAGCGAGTACCAGATATTGAAGGTTGCTATCCACGGTGCTTTTTCGACGAATTGCATGCCGTGTGCGGCGTTGTCGAAATGCTGGATCAGCGGCAAGGTGCACAGCATGCTGAGCACGGCGCCAGCCAGCGACAGCCAGCGGGTAAAGCCCGCTTTGCTGTCACGGCCAAGAGCCAGGACCAGGACGCCGCAAATGATCGGCACCCAGATCGACAGACTCAGGTAAGGAGGTAATGTAGAAATCGTAGACTGCATCATGGTTCTCAGTATTCTTTTATCAGGTCAGCTTACTTAGCGGGCCAGAATGGCAGGAAATAGATCAGGAAGCCCAGCACGCCCAGGATCATCACGAATGCATAGTGATAGATGTAGCCGGTCTGCAAGCCTCGCGACAGCGAGGACAGCCAGGCGACAACCTTGGCGCTGCCATTGACGACGAAACCGTCGATCAGCTTCTTGTCACCGAAGTTCCACAGGCCATTACCCAGCAAACGGGCACCGCCGGCGAACACGACTTCATTGAACTTGTCCAGGTAGTACTTGTTGTCCAGCAGGGTGTGGATCGCGTGGAACTTGGCAAAGAACCAGGCCGGTACACGCGGGTTGACCATGTAGCAGTAGTAGGCTGCTACCACGCCGGACAATGCCAGCCAGAACGGTGCCGTCGACAGGCCGTGGATCGCCATCGCCATCGCGCCGTGGAATTCATGCGACAACTCTTCCATTGCCGGATGGTTTTCGCCCACAAAAATCACGCCCTTGAAGAAATCGCCATGCAGCATCGGGCCGATCGTCAGGTAACCGATCAGCAGCGACGGGATCGCCAGCATCACCAGCGGGAACCACACCACGAATGGGGATTCATGCGGCTTCTGGCCAGGTTCCAGACCGTGGTGCGCGTGGTCGTCTTCGTCTTCTTCATCGTGCGCGTCCGAATCATGCTTGGCCGCAGGCGCGTGATGGTCGTCATGGCCGTGCGCATGCGCCTGGCCGAAACGTTCCTTGCCGTGGAAGACCAGGAAATACATGCGGAACGAATAGAAGGCGGTGACGAACACGCCAGCCAGCACGGCGAACTGGGCAAAGCCAGCACCCCAGATGTGCGTCGCTTCGACGGCTTCGATGATGCTGTCTTTCGAGTAGAAACCGGAGAACAGCGGCGTGCCGATCAGGGCCAGCGAACCGACCAGTGACGTGATCCACGTGATCGGCATGTATTTGCGCAGGCCACCCATGTTGCGGATGTCCTGGTCGTGGTGCATGCCGATGATGACGGAACCGGCGCCCAGGAACAGCAGTGCCTTGAAGAAGGCGTGCGTCATCAGGTGGAACACGGCCACGGAGTACGCGGACGAACCGAGCGCGACGGTCATGTAGCCGAGCTGCGACAGGGTCGAGTAAGCGACGACGCGCTTGATGTCGTTCTGGATGATGCCCAAAAAGCCCATGAACAGCGCCGTGATGGAACCGATCACCAGGATGAAGGACAGTGCCGTGTCGGACAGTTCGAACAGCGGCGACATGCGCGAGACCATGAAGATACCGGCCGTCACCATCGTCGCGGCGTGAATCAGTGCCGAGATCGGGGTAGGACCTTCCATCGAGTCAGGCAGCCACACGTGCAGCGGGAACTGCGCCGATTTGCCCATTGCGCCGATGAACAGGCAGATGCAGGCAACGGTCAGCAGGGCCCAGTCGGTACCTGGCAAGGTCAGCAAGGACAAGGCTTCCTTCTTGGCGAAGATTTCCTGGTAATCCAGCGATTGACCATACGCCAGCAGCAGGCCGATGCCCAGGATGAAGCCGAAGTCACCCACGCGGTTGACCAGGAAAGCCTTCATGTTGGCCACGATGGCCGTCGGACGCTGGTACCAGAAACCGATCAAGAGGTAAGAGACCAGGCCCACGGCTTCCCAACCGAAGAACAGTTGCAGGAAGTTGTTGGCCATGACCAGCATCAGCATCGAGAACGTGAACAGCGAGATGTAGGCGAAGAAGCGGTTGTAGCCTTCGTCGTCCTTCATGTAGCCGATCGTGTAGATGTGCACCATCAGGGAGACGAAGGTGACCACGCACATCATCATCGCCGACAGCGAATCGATCTGGAAGCCCACTTCCATCTTCAGGGTGCCGATCGTCATCCAGTTATAGATCGTGCCATTGAATGTCGCGCCATCCATCACTGCCAGCAGTGTCTGCACGGACAGGATGAACGCTATCAGTACGCCCAGGATCGTCGCGGTATGCGACGTCTTGCGTCCGACCAAATTACCCAGGAACTGGGTGCCAAGCAAACCTGCAATCGCGGCACCGGCCAGCGGCGCCAGCGGTACGGCAAGAAGGAGGTTAGGGTTGAGGAGTTGCCCCGCCATGATGAACCTTAATCGTTATTATTCGAGAGATCGAGTCTGAAAAACATCAGCCTTTGAGGCTGTCCAGGTCTTCGACGTTGATGGTATCCAGATTACGGAACATCACCACCAGAATAGCCAGACCGATAGCCGACTCAGCGGCGGCAACCGTCAGGATGAAGAAAACGAAGATCTGACCGGCCGCGTCGCCCATGAAATGGGAGAACGCGATGAAATTCATATTCACCGCCAGCAGCATCAATTCGATTGCCATCAGCAATACGATGATGTTCTTGCGGTTCAGGAAAATACCGACGATCGAGATTGCGAACAGGATCGCGCCCAGGACCAGAAAATGTGTGAGCGATAATGTCATGGTGCCTCCTTAACTTCCGGCTCAGCCGCAGGACGCTCGACCACCGCGTCCATCTTGATGATCTTCAGGCGGTCGTTGCGCTTGACGCGTACCGCATCGCCTGGAGCAAAATGCTTGGTGTCCTTGCGTTTGCGCAGGGTCAATGCAACTGCGGCGACGATGGCCACCAGCAGCACGACGGCAGCGATCTCGAAGGCGAACACATATTCCGTGTAGATCAGCAGGCCCAGTTCCTTGGTGCCGCCCAGGTTGACGTTCACCGGAGCGATGCTAGGCGTAAAGTTGCGGAAACCGTGCCACAGGACAGCGGCCATTTCCAGCACGATGATCACGCCCACCGTCACCGACAAAGGCAGGTAGCCCCAGAA
The DNA here is from genome assembly GCF_003096775.1 of Janthinobacterium sp. 78. Taxonomy (NCBI): domain Bacteria; kingdom Pseudomonadati; phylum Pseudomonadota; class Betaproteobacteria; order Burkholderiales; family Oxalobacteraceae; genus Janthinobacterium; species Janthinobacterium sp. 78. The sequence goes on from NZ_QENT01000001.1 coordinate 4,607,482, forward strand.
GCCTTCGCGCATGCGGTCGATATTGATATCGAGCATCATGACCACGAAGAGGAACAGCACCATCACGGCGCCGACATACACCAATACCAGCACGATGGCCAGGAATTCAGCTTGCAGCAGCATCCAGATGCCCGCTGCGGAAAAGAAGGACAGCACCAGGAACAGTACTGCGTGGACCGGATTACGGGCCGTGATGACGCGCGTCGCTGCCAGAATCAAGATCAGCGCGAAGGCGTAAAACAAAATTGTTTTAAAGTCCATAAAAAACCCAATAGACGTACAGATGAACGAGGGGCGCGCCGCAGCCAGAGGCTACGGCGCATCCATCAGCGATAAGGTGCGTCGGCGGCGCGCGCAGCGGCGATGTCATTTTCATAACGATCACCCACGGCCAGCAACATCTCTTTCGTGTAATACAAATCCCCGCGTTTCTCGCCGTGGTATTCCAGGATTTGCGTCTCGACGATCGAATCGACCGGGCAGGACTCTTCGCAGAAACCGCAGAAGATGCACTTGGTCAAGTCAATATCGTAACGCGTGGTGCGGCGCGAACCGTCGTCACGCTGTTCCGATTCGATCGTGATGGCCATCGCCGGGCAAACCGCTTCGCACAGCTTGCAGGCGATGCAACGTTCCTCGCCGTTCGGGTAGCGGCGCAGCGCGTGCAAGCCACGGAAACGCGGCGAGATCGGTGTCTTCTCTTCCGGGAATTGCACCGTGATCTTGCGCGAAAACATGTACTTGCCTGTCAGCGCCATGCCCTTGATCAGCTCGCCCAACAACAGGCTGCTGAGGAAATCTTTTACCTTATCCATTCGTATGCACTCTCTTACTTCCAAATATTCCAGGATGTCTGCATCCAGGCAGCGACGAAGACCAGGTAGACCAGCGTCAACGGGATAAACACTTTCCAGCCGAGGCGCATGATCTGGTCATAACGGTAGCGTGGGAAAGTACCGCGCACCCAGATGAACACCGAGACGATGAAGAAGGTCTTGGCGAACAGCCAGAAGAAGCCGCCGAAACCACCCCAGAACTCGAGGAAGGCAAATGGTGCGGACCAGCCACCGAGGAACATGATCGCAGCCAGCGCGCCGATCAGGATCATGTTGGCGTATTCGGCCAGCATGAACATGGCGTAAGCCATGCCCGAGTACTCGACCATGTGGCCGGCAACGATTTCCGACTCGCCTTCGACGACGTCGAACGGGTGACGGTTGGCTTCAGCCAGGCCCGACACCAGGTAGATGACGAACATCGGCAGCAGCGGCAGCCAGTTCCACGACATGAAGTTCACGCCCTTGTCGGCGAAGTAGCCGATTTGCTGGCCGCCAACGATGTCGATGAAGTTCAGGCTGCCCGAGACCATCAGCACGATGACCATCACGAAGCCCATCGGGATTTCATACGAAATCATCTGTGCCGAAGCGCGCATGGCGCCCATGAACGAGTACTTCGAGTTCGAGGCCCAGCCGGCGATGATGATGCCGTAGACTTCCATCGAGGTGATCGCCAGCAGCAGCAGCAAGCCCGCGTTGACGTTGGCCAGCACGGCTTCCGGGCCGAACGGCACGACCGACCAGGCGGCCAGGGCCGGCATGATGGTCATGATCGGGCCGATCACGAACAGGCCCTTGGCGGCCTTGGCCGGGATGATGATCTCTTTGAACAAGAGTTTCAGCGCATCGGCGATCGGTTGCAGCAAGCCCAATGGGCCGACGCGGTTCGGACCGACGCGGATCTGGATCCAGCCGATCAGCTTGCGCTCCCACAGGGTGGCGTAAGCAACCAGACCCATCAGTGGCAACAGCACGCACAGGATCTTGATCAGGGTCCAGAAGAACGGCCAGGTACCGCCCAGCAAATCCTGGCCGGTACTGTTGATGACGTTTACAAATTCAGGCAGAGCCATCAGATTTTCCCCTCTGCTGTTTCAACTGTGATGTCACCGAACATGCCGCCCAGGCTAGCCGTCGAGGCATGCGCCGCCGACACTTTGACCACATTGGCTGGCAGGCCGGCATGGATTGCCGCCACCAGGATGGCGCTGCCGGAGCCTTGCGCCACTTTGACCTTGTCGCCTGCCTTGATGCCCAGCTTCTCGGCCAGCGCCAGGGACAGGTGCGCTTGCGGCGCGGCGCCATCGACCGTGCGTTGCAACGGTTCGGAGCGGCGTACCAGCGCGTCGGCGAAGTAGATCGGCACGTCGGCGATGCGTTGCAGCGCAGGCGATGCCGGTGCGTACGAAGCCGCTTCCGGTGCGTTCTTGGCGAGGTTGTTCAGCTGTGCCGACAGGTCGGTCACGCCGGCACCAAACGCTTCGTCGCGAATCGCTTCGGAGGTGTCGTAGTCGAAACCGGCCAGGCCCAGGATGTTGCCCAGGACGCGCAGCACTTTCCAGGCTGGACGGGTATCGGCCAGCGGTTTGACGGTGCCGTTGAAACTTTGCGCGCGGCCTTCGCAGTTCACAAAAGTACCCGAGGTTTCAGCGAACGGCGCGACCGGCAGCAAGACATCGGCGTAATCCATGCCGTGCTTGAAGGCCGACATGGCCACGACCATCTCGGCGCCATCCAGGGCGGCGCGCGCCGCTTGTGGATTGGCGGCATCGAGTTCCGGCTCGGCGTGCAGCAGCACGTAAGCTTTTTTCGGCACCGCAAACGCTGCTTGCACATTGGCGCGCGGCTTGGCGAGCAGGTGCGCGCCAACCGTATTGGCCGCTTCCGTCAGGTAACCGAGCTTGGCGCCCGTCTGTTCGGCGATCCATTGCGCGGCAGCATGCAGTTGCGACGCTTGCGGGTGTTGCGTTGCCGCGTTACCCAGCAGCACGGCGCCATGGTCGCCGGCCATCAGGCTGGCAGCGATGGCGACAGCCACGTCCGAAGCAACAACCGCTTCAAAACCGGCTGGCGCGGCGATTTCTTTCGCCTTAGCAACAGCGACGAGCACTTCCGACAAGGCCGCCAGCCAATCACTCGGCGCGACGATCATCTTGTTGGCGATGCTGATCAGCTGATCATCGTCCGAGGCGTGCAGGATCGACAGCTTGGCGCCGCCCTTGACGGACGCGCGCAGACGCGTCGCCAGCAATGGGTGATCCTTGCGCAGGAACGAGCCGATGACGAAGGCGCGCTTGATCTGGCCAAATTCGCTGATCGGCATGCCCAGCCATGGTTTCACACTCGCGTCGAGTGCGAAGTCGGTCTGGCGCAGGCGGAAGTCGACGTGCTCGGAACCGAGACCGTGGGCGACTTTTTGCAGCAGGACCAGCTCTTCGACGGTCGAATGCGGGGTGGCCAGCGCGGCGATGGCGTCAGCGCCATGCTCGTGCTTGATATTTTTCAAACCGTGCGCCACGTATTCCAGCGCGGTTTGCCAATCGACTTCTTTCCACTCGTTGCCCTGTTTCAGCATCGGGGAAGTCAGGCGTTCGGCACTGTCCAGCGCTTCGTACGAGAAACGGTCCTTGTCCGAGATCCAGCACTCGTTGACGGCTTCGTTTTCCAGCGGCAGGACGCGCTTGACCTTGCCAGCTTTCACTTGCACGATCAGGTTGGTGCCCAGACCGTCATGCGGGCTGACCGATTTGCGGCGCGACAGTTCCCACGTACGGGCGCTGTAGCGGAACGGCTTCGAGGTCAGTGCGCCGACCGGGCACAGGTCGATCATGTTGCCCGACAGTTCCGAGTCGACCGTCTGGCCGACGAAGGACACGATTTCCGAGTGTTCGCCGCGGCCGATCATGCCCAGCTCCATCACGCCGGCCACTTCCTGGCCAAAGCGTACGCAGCGGGTGCACTGGATGCAGCGCGACATTTCCTGCATGGACACCAGCGGACCGGCTTCCTTCGGCTGCACCACGCGCTTGTCTTCCTTGTAGCGCGATTCGCTCTTGCCGTAGCCCACTGCCAAGTCTTGCAACTGGCATTCGCCGCCCTGATCGCAGATAGGGCAATCGAGCGGGTGGTTAATCAGCAAGAATTCCATGACCGACTTTTGCGCCTGCACAGCTTTATCGCTGGCGGAGCGCACGATCATGCCGGCACTGACCGGGGTCGCACAAGCGGGCAAAGGCTTCGGCGCCTTTTCCACTTCGACCAGGCACATGCGGCAGTTCGCTGCGATCGACAATTTCTTGTGATAGCAGAAGTGCGGAATGTAGGTTCCCAATTTGTTGGCGGCGTCCATCACCATGCTACCAGCAGGGACTTCGACTTTTTTGCCGTCTATTTCGATTTCAACCATGGTGATCGTTACCTGACGCAGCTTAGATATATGCGGGCACTAAGCAATGCTTGTGCTCGATATGATATTCAAATTCTTCACGGAAATTCTTAATGAAGGCCCGTACCGGCATGGCGGCCGCATCGCCCAGCGCGCAAATGGTGCGGCCCTGGATGTTGTCGGCGATCGAGTTGAGCATGTCCAGGTCGTCTGGACGACCCTGCCCCTGCTCGATGCGGTGCACCATGCGGTACATCCAGCCTGTGCCTTCACGGCAAGGCGTACACTGGCCGCACGATTCTTCAAAGTAGAAGTAGGACAGGCGCTCCAGCGCCTTCACCATGCAGCGTGTTTCGTCCATCACGATGATGGCGCCCGAACCCAACATCGAACCGGCTTTCGCGATCGAGTCATAGTCCAGGTCGGTCTGCATCATGATGTCGCCGCGGATCACCGGCGCGGACGAGCCGCCAGGGATCACGGCCTTGATCTTTTTGCCACCGCGCATGCCACCTGCCAGTTCCAGCAGTGTGGAGAACGGCGTGCCGAGCGGCACTTCGTAGTTGCCCGGCAATTCCACGTCACCCGAGATCGAGAAGATCTTCGAACCGCCATTGTTCGGCTTGCCCATCGCCAGGTATTTCTCTGGACCGATGTTCAGCACGAATGGCACGGCCGCGAAGGTTTCCGTGTTGTTGATCGTCGTCGGCTTGCCGTACAGGCCAAACGAGGCAGGGAAAGGCGGCTTGAAGCGCGGCTGGCCTTTCTTGCCTTCCAGCGATTCGAGCAGGGCCGTTTCTTCGCCGCAGATGTAGGCGCCATAACCATGGTGCGCATGCAACTGGAACGAGAACTCGCTGCCCATGATCTTGTCGCCGAGGAAACCGGCGGCGCGCGCTTCTTCCAGCGCTTCTTCGAAACGGGCGTACTCGGCCCAGATTTCGCCGTGGATATAGTTATAGCCGACGGTGATGCCCATCGCATAAGCGCCAATGGCCATGCCTTCGATCAGCGCATGGGGATTGTAACGAATGATGTCGCGGTCCTTGAAAGTACCCGGTTCGCCTTCATCTGTATTGCAGACGAGGTATTTTTGACCCGGGAACTGGCGCGGCATGAAGCTCCACTTCAAGCCGGTAGGAAAACCCGCGCCGCCACGGCCGCGCAAGGACGAAGCCTTGAGGTCGGCGATGATCTGTTCCGGCGTGATTTTCTCTTCCAGGATACGCCGCAGGGCGCTATAGCCGCCGCGGTTCACATAATCTTGCAAATGCCAGTTCTTGCCATCCAGATCCTTCAGGATCAATGGATCGATATGGCGGTTGTGGAGTGACGTCATTTCTTGAGTTCCTCCAGCATGGCGTCGATTTTCTCGTTCGACATCCAGCTGCACATGGTTTTATTACTGACCAGCAAGACTGGCGCATCGCCGCAAGCACCCATGCACTCGCCTTCAACCAGGGTGAACTGGCCGTCTGCGGTGGTTTCGCGGAAATCGATACCCAGTTTCTGCTTCAGGTATTCTGCAGCGCGCACGCCGCCCGACAGGGCGCATGGCAGGTTGGTGCACACGGTGATCTTGTGCTTGCCCACGGGTTTCACGTTGTACATATTGTAGAACGTGGCCACTTCCTGCACGGCAATCGCCGGCATGCCGATGTAATCGGCCAGTTCCTTCATGGTGTCCGGCGCCAGCCAGCCCAGTTCATCCTGGGCATGGGCCAGCGCGGCCATGACGGCCGACTGACGCTGGTCGGCCGGGTACTTGGCCAGCTCGCGGTCAATTTTCTTATAGCATTGCTCTGATAACAACATACTTTTTGCCTCTTAGCGGTCAATACTGCCGAACACGATATCTTGCGTCCCGATGATGGTCACGGCGTCGGCAAGCATGTGCCCACGCGCCATCTCGTCGAGCGACTGCAAGTGAGCGTAGTCTGGCGCGCGCAGTTTCATGCGGTACGGCTTGTTGGCGCCATCGGACACCAGGTACACGCCGAACTCGCCCTTCGGATGTTCCACGGCGCTGTAGGCCTCGCCTGGCGGCACGTGGAAACCTTCGGTAAACAGCTTGAAGTGGTGAATCAAGGATTCCATGTTGGTCTTCATGTCGACGCGGCCCGGAGGCGCCACCTTGCGGTTGCTGGTCATGACAGGACCTTCATTGTTGCGCAGCCACTCCACGCATTGCTTGATGATGCGGTTCGACTGGCGCAACTCTTCCACGCGGACCAGGTAGCGGTCGTAGCAATCGCCGTTGGTGCCGATAGGAATGTCGAAATCCATCAGGTCGTACACTTCGTACGGCTGTTTCTTGCGCAAATCCCACTGCACGCCCGAGCCGCGCAGCATGGCGCCCGTAAAGCCCATGGCCAGCGCATCTTCCGGCGAGACCACGCCGATGCCAACCGTGCGCTGTTTCCAGATACGGTTGTCGGTCAGCAAGGTTTCGTACTCGTCCACGGAATTCGGGAAACGGCGCGCGAAGTCTTCGATGAAGTCCAGCAGGGAACCCTGGCGGTTTTCATTCAGCTTGCTGATCGCCTTGGCGTTGCGGATGATCGAAGCCTTGTGCTGCGGCATCGCATCGGGCAAGTCGCGGTACACGCCACCCGGACGGTAGTAGGCCGCGTGCATGCGCGCGCCCGAGACTGCCTCGTAGGCGTCGAACAAGTCTTCGCGGTCGCGGAAGCAATACAGGAACGGGCCCATGGCGCCGACGTCGAGCGCGTGGGTGCCGAGCCACATCAGGTGATTCAGGATGCGCGTCATCTCGTCGAACATGACGCGGATGTATTGCGCGCGCAGCGGCACTTCCAGGCCCAGCATCTTTTCGATGGCCATCACGTACGCATGTTCATTGCACATCATCGACACATAGTCGAGACGGTCCATGTACGGTACGGATTGCAGGTAGGTCTTTTGTTCGGCCAGCTTTTCGGTGGCGCGGTGCAGCAGGCCGATATGCGGGTCGGCACGCTGGATGACTTCGCCATCCATCTCCAGCACCAGGCGCAGCACACCGTGCGCGGCCGGATGCTGTGGCCCAAAGTTCAGGGTGTAGTTCTTAATCTCAGCCATTATTTCATCCCGTAATGTTCTTCGCGGATCACGCGCGGCACGTTTTCCCGCGGCTCGATCGTCACGGGCTGGTAAATCACGCGCTTTTGTTCCGGATCGTAACGCATCTCGACATAGCCGGAGACGGGGAAATCCTTGCGGAACGGATGACCGATGAAACCGTAGTCGGTCAACAGGCGGCGCAAGTCGTTGTGGCCTTCGAAGAGGATACCCAGCAGGTCGAACGCTTCGCGCTCGTACCAGTTGACGGCACGCCAGATGTTCACCACGGAGGGCAGCAGCGGCATGTCGTCATCGGGCGCGAACACGCGCACGCGCACGCGCCAGTTGTGCTTGACCGACAGCAAGTGCGAGACGGCCGCGAAACGCAGGCCATCCCAGCTACCGTCGCCATAGGTCGAGTAGTCGACGCCGCACAGGTCGAGCATTTGCTCGAAATGCAGGGTCGGATCGTCGCGCAAGGTCTGCATCACGGCCAGGTAGTCCTCGGCCTTGACGACCAGGGTAACTTCGCCCAGTGCAACCGTGGTACTAACGCGATCGCCCAGGGCAGTGCCGAGGGCGTTTTGCAATACTTCTAAATGTGTTGTCATAATCTGAAGCGGCCCGGTTAGCGTGCGATCGTGCTGGTACGCTTGATCTTGTTCTGCAACTGCATGATGCCGTACAGCAAGGCTTCAGCGGTCGGAGGACAGCCAGGCACATACACGTCGACGGGCACGATGCGGTCGCAACCGCGCACCACAGAATAGGAGTAATGGTAGTACCCGCCGCCATTGGCGCAGGAACCCATCGAGATGACCCAGCGTGGCTCTGCCATCTGGTCGTAGACCTTGCGCAAGGCCGGCGCCATCTTGTTGCACAGGGTGCCGGCAACGATCATGACGTCGGATTGACGCGGCGACGGACGAAACACGACGCCGAAACGGTCCATATCGTAGCGGGCTGCGCCCACATGCATCATTTCGACCGCACAGCAGGCCAGACCGAACGTCATCGGGAACATAGACCCGGTGCGCGCCCAGTTGATCAGCTTGTCGGCCGAGGTGGTGATGAAACCTTCGCTTAATACGCCTTCAATAGCCATGGCTTATTCCCAGTCAAGGGCACCTTTCTTCCAAATGTACCAAAATCCGACCACGAATTCAGCGATGAACACCATCATCGTGACGAAACCGGCCCAGCCCAGGTCGCGCATTGCAACGCCCCATGGGAAAAAGAATGCCGTTTCCAGATCGAACAAAATAAACAGGATTGCGACCAGATAGTAGCGCACATCAAATTTCATGCGCGCGTCTTCGAATGCTTCAAAGCCACATTCGTACGGGGAGAGTTTTGCTGCGTCAGGCTTGTGAGGGCCTAACAGGCGCCCCAGGAGCTGGGGAGCGATACCGACACCAAGGCCGATAATAATGAACAGCAGGACGGGGAAGTAATTTTCGAGGTTCACGATTGATAAGCTTATATTGAACGATCGGTTAAATGAGGACGCTGCGATCATTTGCAGCGTATCTAACGCACGACCCCAATCAAAGCTAAGACCAGGATCGAACGACACATCCTCGTAAAAAAAGCCAGCAACTTTGTACGAGCCATGGCTCGTGCGCCGTTGCTGGCTTCTGATTTCTGGTGCCGACGACGAGACTCGAACTCGTACAGCTTGCGCCACTACCCCCTCAAGATAGCGTGTCTACCAATTTCACCACGTCGGCGGTAAGGCCCGTATTCTACTCTGCTTTGCCGCTAAAGTTAATGCACAAATGCATCAAAACACAGATAAAAACGATAAATTTTTACATCTTCCAGCGCGCCACGTTTTTTTCCTGCCGCGCTGCCAAAACATTGAGCAATAATCTGCCCGTAATGAGAATTACTCTCGATGAGGTATCGAGTTATTACTCAGTAAATACTAAATTACTTCGGGATCGCGCCTGCCGGGGTGCTGGCAACAGGGGCTGCCGCTGCTGGAGCACTGGCCGCTGGAGCCGCGGCAGGTACCGCCGTCGGGATCGCGCCCGCGCCGGTGACTGGCACTGGCTTGACGACTTTATCCATCACGCCGCCGCCCACCGTGGTGGCGCGCTGATTGGCCATCAGCGACAGGGCCAGGGTGGCGCCGAAGAAGATCGCGGCGGCAACGCCCGTCGATTTCGACATGAAGTTGGACGAACCCGTCGCACCGAACAGGCTGCCCGAGGCACCCGAACCAAACGCGGCACCCATGTCGGCGCCTTTGCCGTGCTGCAGCAACACCAGCGCGATAATCGACAATGCCGAAATAACCTGTACTACCACTACCAGATTGAACATCATGTTCATTGCAATTCCATTCTTAGTTTAAATTAATTCAATCAGCGGCGTGAATAATCGCCAGGAAATCCGCCGCCTTCAATGCCGCCCCACCGATCAGACCGCCATCGATATCCGGCATCGCCATCAATTCTTTTGCGTTCTCCGGCTTCATGCTGCCGCCGTACAGGATCTGCACGCCGGCGGCCGCTACCGCATTCTTTGCCGCCAACTGGCCGCGCAGTACCTGATGCACGTCCTGCGCCATTTGCGGCGTGGCCGTCTTGCCCGTGCCGATGGCCCAGACTGGCTCATAGGCCAGCACCAGTTTCGCTACGTCGTCGGCCGAAATCGCCGCCAGCACGGCGCCCAGCTGCTGCGCCACGACCGCGTCGGTCTGGCCCGCTTCGCGCTGCGCCAGCGTCTCGCCGATGCAAACGATAGGCGTAATGCCTGCCGCCAGCGCCGCAACCGTCTTGGCCGCCACCTGTGCATCGCTCTCGCCGTGGTAGGCGCGGCGCTCGGAATGCCCGATCACCACATAGCCGCAGCCGAAATCCTGCAGCATGGCAACCGAGATTTCGCCAGTATAGGCACCGCTGGCGTGCGCGGAAACATCTTGCGCACCCCAGCCGAGAGGCGAGCCTGCCAATTGCGCCTGGCACTGCGCCAGATATGGCGCGGGCACACAGACGGCGCTGGCGGCGCCAGAGGCGGCCAGGCCAGCAACTATTTCAGACAATAACACCGCGTTCGAGGTGCGACTGCCGTTCATTTTCCAATTTCCGACGACGAGTTTGCGACGCATAGTAGCCTAAATTTTAATAACCCGTCATTCTAACCCCGGCACCGATGCCGGTCAAACAGGCAGCGCCCCGTTTCAGGCAACTTGCAACATGATCTTGCCCACGTGCGTGCTCGCTTCCATCAAGGCATGCGCCTCGTTGGCTTTTTCCAACGGGAAAGTCTGATAGATGACGGGCTTGATCTTGCCCGCCTCGATCAGCGGCCAGACGGTCGTGCGCAAGTGGTTTGCAATGGCGGCCTTGAAGGCGACCGGGCGCGGACGCAAGGTCGAGCCGCTGACACTCAGGCGGCGGCGCAGCACTTGCCCCAGGTCCAGGGTGGCCTTGCTGCCGCCCTGCACGGCGATCAGGCCGATGCGGCCGTCGTCGGCCAGGCAATCGATCTCGCGCGGCAGATAGTCGCCGCCCACCATGTCGAGGATGACATCGACGCCTTTGCCATCAGTCAATTCCTTGACGACGGCAACGAAATCTTCCGTGCGGTAATTGATGCCCCGTTCGGCACCCAGCGCCTCGCAGGCGCGCGCCTTCTCGTCGCTGCCGGCCGTGGCGAAGACGCGATGGCCGAGCGCAGCGGCCAATTGAATGGCCGCCACGCCGATGCCGGACGTGCCGCCCTGCACCAATAAGGTTTCACCGTCGGCCAGCGCGCAGCGGTCGAACACATTGCTCCACACGGTAAAGAAGTTTTCCGGCAAGGAGGCGCCTTCCAGCGCCGTCAAGCCTTTGGGCAAGGGCAGGCACTGGCCGGCGGGCGCGGCGCAGTATTCGGCATAGCCGCCACCCTGCACCAGCGCACAGACCAGGTCGCCTTTTTTGAATTCAGTGTTGCTGAAATCGCCATCGACGACTTCGCCCGCCACTTCCAGGCCCGGCAAGTCGGACGCGCCGGCCGGCGGCGCATACTTGCCCAGGCGCTGCAGCACGTCAGGGCGGTTGATGCCGGCCGCGTGCACCTTGATCAGCAGTTCGCCCGCCTTGTATTGCGGCGTGGGACGCTCCGCGATCTGCAAAACGTCGGCGGGACCTGGCTGGCTGATGGCAACTGCACGCATGGCGGGACTCTCTCAAGGGAAAACGGCGATTGTACGCCAAGCCGCCCTCCCCTGCAGACCAGCGCCGCTCTTAACCGGCGCCCGTCTTCGACTGGCGCGGCAAGGGCGTGCCCGGCTTCCATTTGGCCGACAGGGCTTGTCCCTCCTCGACTTGCTCATGCGTCATCTTGCGCACCACGGCGGCGCGCTGGTCGGCCGCATTCGCGTTGCCATTCGCCGCCGCCAGGTTCCACAGCATGTAGGCGATGACGTTATCCTGCGGCACGCCACCCATGTGGTAGCGGTACATCAGGCCCAGCACCTGCTGCGCCTCCGCATGGTTCTGCTCGGCCGCCTTGCGGAACCAGCCCACGGCCTGCTTGTGGTCTTGCAGCACGGCGTTGCCCGTGTAATACATGGCGCCCACCACATACTGGGCATCGGCCTTGCCCTGCTCGGCCGCCTTGCGGTGCCAGAACATGGCTTGCTTGTAATCCTGTGGCAAGCCCCGTCCCATGTAATACATCAAGCCCAGCAAATGCTGGGCATCGGCGTTGCCGGTCTTGGCCAGTGGCAGGATTTCCTTGTAGGCGAGCGCGTAATTCTTGTTGTTGTAGGCGCTGGCGCCTTCGGCGAAGCCAGCCCGCGCGGGTAGCTGTATCGTCAACAGCATGAGTAATGTAATGATCAGTTTTTTCATCGGAATGGGATGTGGTCTGACTACTTGTTCTTGTCCTGCCGAAGGCATGCGGCAGGATGCTTTTACTTCCAGCTGACTTTGCCCAGGCCCTCGACGCTGACATCGCGGTTGGCCGGCTTGCCGTACACCACCACCGAACCGAGTCCGCTCAGGTTCAGCTTGGCATTCGTATGGGCATTCACCGTGGCATTGCCGAGGCCGCTCAATTCCAGGTTCACGGCGTCCGCTTCGAATTGCTGCGCATTCAGGCTGCCCAGGCCGCCCAGGCTGGCCTTCAGGGTGCGCCCGCGTCCGCCCAGCACCACCGAGCCGGCGCCCTGCAAGTCCAGCTCGGCCCGCTCATTGTTGCCGATCCACAGTTGCATGCTGCCCACGCCGCCCAGGCTGGCATTGAGCTTGCGGTAGTCGCCCACCAGCTTGATGCTGCCAGCCCCTTCCAGCGACAGGGTCAGTTCCTCGCCCTTGAAACCCGTGATGTCCGTGCTGCCAAAGCCTTCCGAGCTCAGCTCGCGCAAGTTCGGCAAGACCAGGTCGGCGCGGATCGACGAGGGACCGAGCTTGAAGCCGCGCACCTCCGTCTCGATGTGCAGGGTGTCGCCGCTTTGCGCCGTACTGACATCGGCGATGTAGCGTTTGTCGGCCGTGATGCTCAAGGACGCCACGTTGCCCTGACGAATGCGCACTTCCATCACGCCGTCGAGCTTGACGCGTACCACGCGGGCGTCGATGTTGCGCATTTCCAGCAAGCGGGTCTCGGCCGCCACGCCGCGCACCAGGCCAAAAGTCGCCAGGAACAGCAGCGCCAGTTGCAGTATCTTTTTCATGTAGTGCATCCTCGGTATCTTGTTTTTATGTGTCGCGGCGCCCTCGTGGGGCTTGCGCGCATTGCCATTGACCACCACTGTAGCAGCGCAGAAAAGGGCTGACAATCGGGCTGACAATCAATCAGGCGAAACGGGCTTTTTCGGTAGCGCTCAGGCGCTTGGCCTTGACCACCACCACGTGCATGTCAGCCTTGTTCGCTGGCGCGGCCACGGTGGCCGTGGAGCTGGCCACTTGCAGGGCCGGGGCGGCCGGGGCGATGGCGTAGCAGCTGACGCCGAGCACGATGGCGGCGGCAACGGCGATGACTTCCATGTTTTGAGCGACGTTCATGTTGTTCTCCTCGGGTGTCTGGCAGTGGGCTTGCGGTATGGTGTCACTATAGCCATACCGCCCCCGGCCAACACGCCGATTGCGACGAACTGCGCTTTTGGCAGGCTGGCCTGACAAAAACGCGGATAAACGCGCAGGTCGCTACGCTTGCAACTTAAAACTCTTCCCATTCGTCGGCGCCGGACTTGGCCGCCTTGACGGGCTTGGCCGGCGAGAGCGCACGGGTCGGCGCACGCGGCGCCGGCGCCGCGGGCCGGGCCTTGAGGCGCGTCACGGGCGCGGGTGCTGCGGCAGGGCCGGCATCGCCGAGGCGGAACATGCCAACGGCCTGTGCCAGATCCACCGCCTGCTCCTGCAAGCTTTCCGCGGCGGCGGCCGCTTGCTCGACGAGGGCCGCATTTTGCTGCGTCATGGTATCCATGTGCGTGACGGCCGTGTTGATCTCGCCGATGCCGGCGCTCTGTTCGCGGCTGGCCACGGTGATCTCGCTCATGATGGTCGTCAATTGCTGCACCGAGGCCACCACCTGATCCATGGTCAGGCCCGCTTCATTGACAAGGCGCCCACCCGCATCGACTTTTTCCACCGAGTCGCCGATCAATTCCTTGATTTCCTTCGCCGCGCCTGCGGAGCGTTGCGCCAGGTTGCGCACTTCGGATGCCACCACGGCAAAGCCCCTGCCCTGCTCGCCCGCGCGCGCCGCCTCGACGGCCGCGTTCAAGGCCAGGATATTCGTCTGGAACGCGATGCCGTCAATCACGCCGATGATGTCGACGATCTTGCGCGAACTTTCCTGGATGCCGGCCATCGTGCCCACCACCTGCTGCACCACGCGGCCACCCTTGGCCGCCACTTCCGAGGCGGACATGGCCAGTTCGTTGGCCGCATGCGCGTTTTCCGCATTCTGTTTCACCGTCGAGGTCAGCTCATCCATCGAGCTGGCCGTCTGTTCCAGCGCCCCTGCCTGGGCTTCCGTGCGCGAGGACAGGTCGGCGTTACCGGCGGCAATATCGGCCGACTCGCTGCGCACCAGGATGCTGATGCTGCGGATCTGTACCAGCACGGTGGCAATCTTTTCCACGAACAAATTGAAGGCCTTGGCGATCTGCGCCAGTTCGTCACTACCTTCCGCGTCGAGGCGGCTGGTCAGGTCGCCGTCGCCCGTGGCGATCGCTTCCATCGCATCGCGCACCAGGCCCAGGCGGCGCAGGGCGCGCGCCACCAGCACGCTCAATACCGTCGCGGCCAGAGCCAGCACCAGCAAGGCCGTCAGGGCCGAGGCGCGCAGCATGGAGGTCAATGCTTGCGTCGCTTCGGCGCGGTCGAGCACGGTCGCCAGCAGCCAGTCGCTGCCCGGCACTTTACTCACATGCAAGATGCCGTTACGCTCGCCGAGGCGAATGGCGGCGCCGTCGCCGCTCTTTTCAATATCGGCCAGCGCCTGCGCGCTCAGGCCCGGGTCCAGCTCGGCCAGCGGTTTCAGGGTCAGCTTGCCGTCAGGATGGGCGATGATCTTGCCGCCGCCATCGACGAGAAAGCCGTAGCTGGACGCCGTCGGCTTGATCGAGGCGACGTTTTGCACCACGGCATCCATCATCACATCGGCCGCCATCACGCCCGTCACGCTGCCCTTGCCGCCCAGCGGCTCGGCAAACGTCACCACCAGCTTGCCCGTGCTGGCGCCGATATACGGCGCCGTAATGACGGGGCCGCCCGTTTCGGACGCCAGCTTGTACCAGGGGCGCGCCGTGGGATCATAGTCGGCGGCGCGCTTGCGCTCCTGCGAAAAGACGGCGCGCTTGTCGGCAAAGCCGATGTACGCCATGTCGAACGTGCCCGCCTGCTCGGCCGCCTTCAGGGCCGGCAGCGGATCGGCCGCCGTGGCGCCCTGCTTGAGCGAAGCGACCACGGCCTGCTTGGAACGCAGCCATTCGGCGATGGCTTGCGCATGGCTGTGCGACAACTGCAGCATCTGCGTGTCGAGCGCGGCCAGGGTGCTGGAGCGCGTGGTGAAGAAATTGGCGATGGCCACAGCCAGCATGGCCAGCACGACGATGGAAACGGCGATGGCGATCAGCCGCGCCTTAAGGGAGGACAACATGGTGCATCCAATAAAAAAGGGGAAATCGGGAGGGATGCACCATGGTCGGGGAATAAGATTTTGTCGTCAAGCAATACTGACTCTCAATTACCCAGAAACAACAATTGATACCAAATATTAATTACATCTCGCCACGCAGCTTGCGCAAGGCCGGCGATTCGCCGCCCGTGGCCTCGATGCGGAAGCGGGCAAACGCCTGTTCCAGCGCGGGGTAGCGGCGCAGGCTGCCTTCCGTAAAATAACGTCCGCCGGGGATGTCGCCCCATGCCAGGGGCGCGCTCAAGGCGCCACTGCCAGCCAGGGCCAGCAGCGGCTCGAGCGCGCTGCGCAGGTCGGCCACCTCCGCATCGGCGAGCGCCAGGCGCGCCAGCAACTGTTCCAGTTCGGTAGCCAGGGCTTGCAAGCGCTGCTGGTCCATCATCTCTCCTCAGTTCCTGATCGTGCCGATCAGCACGGGCGCCGACCACAAGTTGCGATTTGGCAATAAATACTGTTGCGCCCCGCCACGGCGCCGCACCAGCCCGCCCAGCTCTTGCGTGGGCGCCACCTGGCTGACGAACACGTTCACCGTGCCCTTGGGCATGATCTGGTACACATCATACAGCGGCGCCTCGCTCTTCAGGGGCAAGCCGAAACAGTCGGCCAGGCTGGCGCACTGGCTAGATACCAGCTGCAATTGCGCGCTGGTGGTGAAATACGGCGAATACGGCGACACATTCTGGCCATGCGGCACGATTTTTACCAATGCGGCCGACATGGCTAGCAAGTCGGGCAAGGTGCTGCCGGAAGCGAGCTGCTCGACCGCGCGCGCATAAATCGTCTCGGCCGGTGCGGCCGGATCGGCGGCGCGCAGTTCGCGCAGGAACTGCTGCCCTGGTCCGCTATCGAGATAGGAGTCGATAGCTTGCCGCGGCACGCCCGCCGTCTTGAACGTGCTGAGGTCGTTGATTTCGCGCGCATGCACGGCGCGCAAGGCGTCGATCTCCTGCGCCGGCATGGCCGTGGACGCGCCGGCAATCGGGATGGGCAGCGGCACCGGCATGGGCGCGTTGTCCAGCTGGGCCCGGACGCCGGGCGCGACGGCAAGCAGAAAGGCGGCGGCCAGCCCGCAGAATGTGCGCATGCTGCATCTCCTTGGAAGACTCGTTCAGGGGAAGATCCCCTCCCGAATCTACAAGGCGTACAACTGGCCAATGCGAGCTGGATCAAGGCCGATGCGCAAAGCGGCATCTACCTTGATGCAGCACAAACGCGGCGCAAAAAAAAACCGCCAGGGTTTGCGCGCTGGCGGTTTGTATGCTGGATTCTAAAGTATAGGTATGCAAAATAATTGAGGAGTACTACATTGCAGCCATTTCGATAGCTTTGGCAAACTTCAATAAAATTTTATCATGATTATTGTCTGCAATAGAACTTGGCACTAGATACCAACATTTGTCAATGCCTTCAATATTCGATCAGCAAGCACTTGCATTGTTTTCAAAACAGGTCCTTCAGTCAACATCTCTTCGCCCAATTTCAACTTGAAAATTGCACACATCGAATGTGCATCAACATCATCGCCCCTTCGCTTAAGCTCACTCTTCAGATGAGTCTTATACTCTCTATTTTTAGCCTGCCCAAGCTTTGGGTGATTTGGATTTAGAATAGAAAGAAATAATTGCTCAGGGCAAATTTCTTCAATGAGGCTAATTCTGTCCCGACACCAACTTACATACCCCTTCAGATCCGGATTTATCCCAACCAACGCAACATGATGCATTGTAAATTTTGAAATTAATTTATCTTGTTCGTTAGCCGACAACTCATCAACATTTACATCAATCAAATCAATAAAAGGCTTTTGATCACCGTCTAACACCATAACTGCACGCGCACCAGTCATAATAAAGGTCGGCACTTGATGAGAAAGCATTTCCGATGCACCAAGCGTCACAGCTATTACTTCACATTTTTTTTGTAGTGATTCATCCAGAAGCTTCAAACTTCTCTCCACCATAGTTTTCAACAAAACATCTTCTGTAAGTATTGAAATCTTATGTGGATCAGCTTGACCAAGTCGGTAAAATGCGGCGCTCTTATTTATATCATGTCGAATTACAATTCCACTCTCATCATTCCCAAGAACAACCAATGCCTCTTGCGGAACAAGCTCCACCAATGTAGGAGAGTGAGTTGAAATAACGACCTGCAATTTTTTTTCATTTATACGATCAAGCAGATAATTAAGCAACTCTCGTTGCGCGCCAGGATGCAATGATGTTTCCGGCTCATCCAATAATAACAATGAGAAATCTTCCATTTTCTCAATTGCAAGAATTAAATTAACAACAGAAAGTTCCCCACTACCAGCAAAAGCCTCAGAGTAGGTGTGAGATTTCGTCTGAAATATAACACTGGCGGCCTTATTTCTATCGTAAAAACGGTGAATTATGTATTTTGCAGAAATATACCTTTTTCCAAGTATTTTATTTATTATCTCTAATGTTGGCGGTGCAATTGTTGTATTCTCAAATACAAATTCACCACGACCTATTCTTTTAGATTTTAAATCCCCATCAATTACGGAGCGAAGACGTTCGGATTCCTTCACGAAAACATTTTGCCTGTCTTGAAGTAATGTATTATCTGTATAGTAAAAAAAACGATCAAATGCACTTGTCTCAGCTTTGGTATTTATATATTTCACCTCACGCCGTACAGGAGTCCAGCGGTCTGTTGCACGGAATTCAGTTTTTTCAGCCTCCTGCAACACATCCATTCCATCATGAACAGAAGGTTTCGATGGTTCCCAATATCCATTCCGCTTCCGCCCCTTCACCTTACGGGTTTGAACACTTCGCCCCAAATCTTTTACATAATGCGTGTACCAATATCGAGGAACATCTCTTTTTTTCTCAGCAATTGGATCCACCGCGGTTGAAAACCAAAACCTACTAGTACTATGATTTAAAGGCATACCCCATAAAGCATGCAATATAGAACTCTTCCCCCCACCATTCGGACCGACCAAAAGAGTCAATGGAAAGCGAAAAGGAAGTTTTGAATATGGTGATATTTTTTTAAAATTTGGAAAAGTCACGTCCTGAATAAATTTATCATAATGATTTTTTTTAAAATCACCCTGAATAACCCTAACCAATTCATCAATACTCTTCATTATAAATACTTTCGGCCATCAATGCCGCATGCGCGGAAATAAAGGAGGGCGGCAGTGCATTTCCAATCATAAGACTAATAGATTCTTTTCCGTGGGAACCTATAAATTTATACTTCCTTGGAAATCCTTGCAGGATAGCAGCCTCACGTAGAGTAATAGTTCGATCCTGTTCTGGATGTAAGAATCGCCCCTTCGATGGATTAGTACATCCACTAGTAATTGTTGGGGATACATCATCCCATTTCATTCGACCATATACATCAAAGAATCCGCCATTTTTCCTATGACATGCAAGTTGCAATGAATCCGGAAGACTAGTACGGCTACCACCATCTTTCGGAATATTTTTAATTACAAGTTCAACCCTAGCGGAACGTCGAGCAGGGAAGTCATGAATAGCATCCCCTGTAGCTCCTGGAACTGGCAATTTTCCGATCGCCTTTCGAACAGTTGACATTCGTCCAGTTGGCTTAGCAAGCACTGCAGTACCGGTACGATTCGCAGATAAAATTAAACGACGACGTCGCTGTGGAACGCCAAAGGTCGCTATATCCAAAATTTGGTATATTACTGAATATCCGCACATATTAAGCTCATCCACCATAGCCTTAAATCTTGGATATTCCACGATCCCAGGAACATTCTCCATCATAATAATTTTTGGCTTTAGCGCAATAGCAAGCCGAGTAAACTCATCAATAAGATCATTTCTTGGATCAAAAACTTCAACAGCTTTATTTTTCCTTCGCATTGTTGAAAAACCTTGACAAGGAGGGCATCCTGCCAACAAGTCCAATTCACCCGGCATTAAACCTGTTATCGCTAACACATCATCTAGCTCAACTTGCCTAATATCCGTTCCAATCAAAGGAATTCCTGGATGATTAAGCAAATAGGTTTCTCTTGCTTTGAAGTCTATTTCAACAGCGCCACGGACACTATAGCCGGCATCTTTCAGACCTTGCGTAAGCCCACCGCAACCTGCAAACAAGTCAATTGCAGTTAATTTTCGTTGTATGTTGCCCAATGCCACGTTTCAATCCAATCCATATTTATAGGAATTCCGATCAGAACTCTATTTTTCTCACCAATAATACTACAGGCGCCCCGTTTATCTAAAAAAATTCACTTACCTACCGCACTCCCGCAAACGTTCAAACCTCCCGGCCTTTCTTGCTAATCAAACAAGCAATCAAAAAGAAAAACCGCCAGGCTTACGCGCTGGCGGTTTATCATGTCCGGCCATGAATGGCAAAACATGGAAACAAAATTTATTACTGGGCGGCTGGCGCTTCGTTGCCTTCAGCAGCTTTCATCGACAGCTTCAGACGGCCGCGGTCGTCCGTTTCCAGCACTTTGACGCGGACCAGCTGGCCTTCTTTCAGGTAATCGGCCACGGCGTTGACGCGCTCGTTGGCGATCTGCGAGATGTGCAGCAAGCCGTCTTTGCCTGGCATGACTTGCACGATGGCGCCGAAGTCCAGCAGTTTCAGCACGGTGCCTTCGTAGGTCTTGCCCACTTCGACGGAGGCCGTCAGTTCTTCGATGCGGCGCTTGGCTTCCTGGCCGGCAGCAGCGTCGACGGAAGCGATGGTGACCACGCCTTCGTCGCTGATGTCGATCTGGGTGCCCGTCTCTTCGGTCAGCGCGCGAATCACGGCGCCGCCCTTGCCGATCACGTCACGGATTTTTTCCGGGTTGATCTTGATGGTGATCAGACGCGGTGCGAAATCGGACAGTTCGGTTTTGACGTGCGGCATGGCTTTTTGCATTTCGCCCAGGATGTGCTCGCGGCCTTCCTTGGCTTGCGCCAGTGCCACTTGCATGATTTCCTTGGTGATGCCCATGATCTTGATGTCCATCTGCAGCGCCGTGATACCGTTGCGGGTACCGGCTACCTTGAAGTCCATGTCGCCCAGGTGATCTTCGTCGCCCAGGATGTCGGACAGCACGGCAAACTTGCCGCCTTCCTTGATCAGGCCCATGGCGATACCGGCCACGTGTTCTTTCATCGGCACACCGGCGTCCATCAGTGCCAGGCAGCCGCCGCAGACCGAAGCCATCGACGAAGAACCGTTCGATTCCGTGATTTCCGATACCAGACGCACCGAGTAGCTGAACTCTTCAGCTGCTGGCAGAGCGGCGATCAGCGCGCGCTTGGCCAGGCGGCCGTGACCGATTTCGCGGCGTTTTGGCGTACCGACGCGGCCCGTTTCGCCGGTGGCGAACGGAGGCATGTTGTAATGCAGCATGAAGGAATCGGTGAACTCGCCCATCAGCGCATCGATCTTCTGGCTGTCGCGGGCGGTGCCCAGGGTAGCGACGACCAGCGCTTGCGTTTCGCCGCGCGTGAACAGGGCCGAACCGTGGGTGCGTGGCAGCACGCTGGTGCGGATCGAGATCGGACGCACGGTGCGCGTGTCGCGGCCGTCGATGCGTGGCTCGCCGTCCAGGATTTGCGTACGCACGATTTTCGCTTCGATGTCGAACAGGATGTTGTTCACTTCGGCGCTGTCGATGGACGCGCCACCGTTGGCGGCAGCTTCAGCCGACAGGTCGGCGATCACTTCCGACGTCGCCGCTTTCAGCTTGGCCGTACGCTCTTGCTTGTCCTTGGTTTGATACGCGTCATTGATCTTGGCGTTGGCGAAATGCGCGACGCGGGCGATCAGTGCTTCGTTTTTCGGCGCAGGCGCCCATTCCACTTCCGGCTTGCCGCCGTCACGCACCAGGTCGTGAATTGCGTCGATGACGACTTTCATCTGGTCGTGGCCAAAGACCACGGCGCCCAGCATGATTTCTTCGGACAGCTGTTTCGCTTCCGATTCGACCATCAGCACGGCCGTTTCGGTACCGGCGACCACCAGGTCCATTTCCGACGTTTTCAGTTGCTGGACGGTCGGGTTCAGGATGTACTGGCCATTCGCGTAACCGACGCGCGCTGCGCCGATCGGGCCGCTGAAAGGCACGCCCGAGACGCACAGGGCAGCCGAGGCGCCGATCATGGCGGCGATGTCCGGATCGATTTCAGGGTTGACCGACAACACGTGAATGATGACTTGCACTTCATTCAGGTAGCCTTCCGGGAACAGCGGACGGATAGGACGGTCGATCAAACGCGATGTCAGTGTTTCTTTTTCGGAAGGACGGCCTTCGCGCTTGAAAAAACCGCCCGGGATTTTACCGGCAGCATAGGTTTTTTCAACATAATCTACCGTCAAAGGGAAGAAATCCTGGCCTGGTTTGGCATCTTTGCGTGCCACTACCGTTGCCAGCACGACGGTATCTTCGATCGACACCAGCACTGCGCCGGATGCCTGACGTGCGATTTCGCCGGTTTCCAGGGTCACTTGGTGTTGACCGTACTGGAAGGTTTTCGTAACTTTGTTAAACATGGGGTATCCCTTTTCTAATTGCCGACAGATTTTCAGGGGCTGTCGTTCACCTCACCACAGGCGGTGAAAAAACCGTTGCCGCCTTTACTACTTTACTTTTAAAGCATGATATCGGTAGGAGCATACTGCACTTACCGACATAAATCCGGAATTCAAATGACAAAATGCCCGCGTCAGCGAACTGGCGCAGGCATTTCTGTATAAACCTTGTACGGCAAAAATTACTTGCGCAGACCAAGTTTAGCGATCAGGTCGCGATAACGGGTAGCGTCTTTCGACTTCAGGTACGACAACAGGCTCTTACGACGGTTGACCATCATGATCAGGCCGCGGCGGGAGTGGTGATCTTTCGAGTGGGCTTTGAAGTGGCCGTTCAGTTCGTTGATGCGAGCTGTCAGCAGTGCAACTTGCACTTCAGGGGAGCCGGTGTCGTTTTGACCACGTGCGTTGTCCGCGATAATAGCGGCTTTGTTGATGTTTTCTACTGTCATGATAAACCTTTCACATGCGGTGCACAGAGTCTGAACCCTATCCACCGTGAACTACGATTATTAAAATACTGGCCTATGCTTCCAACCAGACGCGCAAGTATATCGGAAAAAAGCCCGCCTGTATCCTGCCGTGCGCTCTTTTCTCGGTCCATGATAGGATTTTCCCGCATTTCAGGAGGATAACCATGAAAAAACTGCTCCAATTGGCAACACCCGTGCTGCTGGCCGCGCTGGCCGGCTGCGCCAGCTGGAACGTCCCGCCGCCGCAGCCGGGCGAGCCGCGCGCCGCCGTGGAAGCGCGCCTGGGCCGTCCCACGGCCATCTACTCATTGCCCACGGGCCCGGAACTGGAATACGCCACGGGGCCGTACGGCCAGTACACGTATATGGCCCGCTTCGGCCCCGACGACAAGCTGCTTTCTTACGAGCAAGTGCTCGACACGCCGGGCTTTGCCCGCATCAAGGTGGGCGTGTCGACCCAGCAAGACGTGCTGCACACCCTGGGCCGCCCGACGGAAACATCGTATCTGTCGCTGCCGAAACTGCACGTCTGGTCCTACCGCTACAAGGAATCGGGCGTGTGGGATTCCATGATGCACGTGCACTTCGACCACGACGGCATCGTGCGCATGATGATGAACGGCCCCGATCCGGCCAAGGAAGAGCGGCGCTTTTTTTGGTAGTTAGCGCCCCTTCACGGCTGGGGATCGATACGCTCGTCTTTAGCATGCAGCTTGTTCAAGGCCGACAAATACGCCTTGGCCGAGGCGACGATGATGTCGGGGTCGGCGCCCACGCCGTTGACAATGCGCCCGTCGCGCGACAATCGCATGGTGACTTCGCCCTGCGACTGCGTGCCCGTGCTGATGGCATTGACGGAGAACAAGACCAGCTCCGCGCCGCTGGCGGCCGCGCTTTCGATGGCGTTGACGGTGGCGTCGACGGGGCCGTCGCCCTGCCCTTCGCAGCTGCGCTGCACGCCGCCGACAAGGAATTCCACGCGCGCGTGGGGTACGGCGCCCGTCGTCGATTGCTGTGTCAGGGAAATAAAACGGTAGTGCTCACTCTCCTGCGCCTGCTGTTCTTCGCTGACGAGGGCCATGATGTCTTCATCGAAAATCTCGGATTTGCGGTCCGCCAGCTCCTTGAAGCGCAGGAAGGCGGCGTTGACTTCCGCCTCCGATTCGAGCGCGATGCCCAGCTCGTGCAGCCGCTGCTTGAAGGCATTGCGGCCCGACAATTTACCCAGGACGATCTTGTTGGCGGTCCAGCCCACGTCTTCGGCGCGCATGATTTCATACGTCTCGCGCGCCTTTAAAATGCCGTCCTGGTGGATGCCGGAGGCGTGCGCAAAGGCGTTCGCACCCACGACGGCCTTGTTCGGCTGCACGGCAAAGCCCGTGATCTGCGACACCATCTTGGACGCCGCCACGATTTGCGTCGTGTCGATGCCGACCGTCAAATTGTAATAGGCGGCGCGCGTGCGCAGCGCCATCACCACCTCTTCCAGCGCCGTGTTGCCGGCGCGCTCGCCGAGGCCATTGACGGTACACTCGATCTGCCGCGCGCCGCCGATCATGACGCCGGCCAGCGAATTGGCCACGGCCAGGCCCAGGTCGTTATGACAATGGACAGACCAGATGGCTTTATCCGAGTTCGGGATGCGTTCGCGCAAACGCTTGATGGTATTGCCGAAGATCTCAGGCACGGCATAACCGACCGTATCGGGGAAATTGATGGTGGTGGCGCCCTCGGCGATCACGGCTTCGAGCACGCGGCACAGAAAATCTTCGTCGGAGCGGCTGCCGTCTTCGGGGCTGAATTCGATATCGTCCGTGAACTGGCGCGCGTAGCGCACGGCGTTCTGCGCCTGCGTCAGCACTTGCTCAGGCGTCATGCGCAGCTTCATCTGCATGTGCAGGGGCGAGGTGGCGATGAAAGTGTGGATGCGCTTGCGTTCGGCAGGTGCCAGCGCTTCGGCGGCGCGCGCGATGTCGCGGTCGTTGGCGCGCGACAGCGAGCAGATGACGGACTCGCGCACGGCGCCGGCAATCGCCCGTATCGACTCGAAGTCGCCTTGCGAGGCGGCGGCGAAGCCCGCTTCGATCACGTCGACCTTCATGCGCTCAAGCTGCTTGGCGATGCGCAGCTTTTCCTCGCGCGTCATGGAGGCGCCCGGCGATTGCTCGCCGTCGCGCAAGGTGGTGTCAAAAATGATGAGTCGGTTGCTGGTGTTCATGGCTGCTCCTGGCTGGCTGAAGACTGGCGACGCTACCGACTCAGCGCCTTAATGCTCGGGGTCGGTCTGGATGATGCTGACGGGCTTGCCCTTCGCCATGCGCCAGAAAAACACGGCGTAGCCGGACAGGCCATAGGCGACGAAAATCGGGAACAGCACTTTCGGCGGATCGATGGAAATGAGCGCGAAGAACAGTGCCAGCAGGAATACCACGATGAAGGGCACGGACTTGCGGAAATTCACATCCTTGAAACTGTAGAACGGCACGTTGGTCACCATGGTCAGGCCGGCGAACAGGGCGATCGTCCACGAAACCCAGGCCAGCTGGTTGCCGGCAAATTCCAGGTCGTTCATCAGCAGGATGAAGCCGGCCACCATGGCCGCCGCCGCCGGGCTGGGCAAGCCCTGAAAGAAGCGCTTGTCGACGACCTGGATATTCGTGTTGAAACGGGCCAGGCGCAAGGCGGCGCCGGCGCAATACACGAAGGCGGCCAGCCAGCCCAGTTTGCCCATGCCGCGCAGCGACCATTCATAGATCACCAGCGCGGGCGCGGCGCCGAACGAGACCATGTCGGACAGGCTGTCGTACTGGGCGCCGAATTCGCTCTGCGTATTCGTCAGGCGCGCGATGCGGCCATCAAGGCCGTCGAGGATCATGGCGATGAAGATGGCCCAGGCTGCATGTTCGAATTTCTGGTTCATGGCCATGACGATGGCGTAGAAGCCGCAAAACAGGGCTGCCGTCGTGAAGGCATTCGGCAACAAGTAGATGCCGCGGCGGCGCAAGGTTTTCTTGCCAGTACCCTCGTTCACCGGCTGGCGCACGAATTTGCTGAAGCGGGACGCTTTGGAGACTGCGGGAGTGCCGTTCTTGCCTCTACGACGGGGGAAGTTTGCCATGTTGTTCCATATCTTGTGTACTGCGGGGGATTCGGTGCCAGATGGCAGGCGCATTCGTCTCGCGGCATGCGCCTGCCGATGTTGCCATTATAGAGGAGCTGCCGCCAAAGAAAAGCGCGGCGGCGTCAAGCTGGCAATATTGACGCCGATTCAAGCTTTATTTGAAGCGGATCTTCGCCACCAGCCCCATGTTCAGGGTCGTTTCGCCCGCTTCAAAGCTCGGTTCGGCCACCTGGTTACCGCCATAGCCCATGGCGTCGGCGCTCATGTTGCGCGCACCCGTCACGCTGACGCGCTGCGCGTAGTTGCCCGAACCCTCGAAATCGATGGTGTCGATCACGGCCTCATTGACATTGCGGCCCATGGCGCCGGCGATGGCGGCCACGCGTTCATTCAGGTTCCTGTAGGCGGCGGCGATGCGCTGGTCGTCGAGCTTGCGGACGGTGGCGGGCGCCAGGCCGAAGTTCAAACGATTCAGGGTCAGCACACCTTGCGCTGCGGAAACTGTTTTCGGCAAGGCGGCCAGATTGGTCGTCGTCACTTGCAAGTACTGGCCTACGCGCCAGCTGGTCGGCACGCGCGGTTTGGCGGCGACACCGGGCGGCAGGGGCGCCGTTTCCGGGTACACGGCGTACGTGTAGTAGCCCTGGGTTTTCAGCACGGCTTGCGGATCGGCTTTCTTGACGATGGCCGCGCCCTGGTTCATCTTCTGGTTCACGCGCGAGGCGGCGGCGGCCTTGTCCTTGTCCTGCTCTTCGATGGCCAGGGTGACGGTCACCTGGTCGTTCGCATGCACCACTTCGCCATTCGCGGGCACCACCACGAGGGTGCCGGAGGTGGGCAAGGTCTGGGCGTGTGCGCTCAGGGCAACGGTAGCGACAGTAACAACAACGGCAGCAGCCAGCATCGATTTCATGACGGTCATGGTGTTCTCCTGGAAAATAATGGGGCAAAAACGAGCATGGGGCCAACAGCCCCATGATTTTTTAACACATGCTAATGCGGAAATATTTCCACGCTGGCGTGCTTACTTGAACTTGACCTTGCCGACGACACGCATGTCGAGCGTCGTTTCGCCCGGTTCGAAGCTCGGTTCGGCGACGGTGCTGTCTTCGGCCATCTTGGCGCTGCGCATCATCATCGGTGCGGCAGCAGGACGGCTTTCGGTGGCGTAGTTGCCCGAACCTTCGAAGTCCACCGTATCGAGCACGGCGTCGGACACATTGCGGCCCATGGCCTTGGCGATGGCGGCCACGCGCTCATTGAGGTTTTTGTACGTGGCGGCAATGCGCTGGTCGTCCAGCAGGCGGATGGTTTCCGGCTTCAGGCCGAAATTCAAACCATTCAGGGTCAGCACGCCTTGCGCCGCCGACACGGTTTTTGGCAAGGACGCCAGGTTGGCCGTCGTCACTTCCAGGTACTGGCCCACTCTCCAGGCCGTTGGCAAACGTGGCTTGGCGACAGCGCCGGCTGGCAATGGGCGCTCTTCCGGATACACGGGATAGGTGTAGTAGCCGTACGATTTCAGCGCTGCCGACGGGTCAGCCTGCTTGACGATGGCGATACCCTTGTTCATCTTCTGGTTGACTCTCGACGCGGCGGCAGCCTTGTCCTTGTCCTGCTCTTCGATGGCCAGGGTAGCGACCACCTGGTCATTGACATGCTTGACTTCGCCAAATGCGGGGACGACCACCAGGGTGCCGGAAGTTGGCAAGGTTTGCGCTTGTGCGCTCAGGGCAACGGTGGCTGCGGCAGCAACAAGGATGGATTTCATCACGGTCATGGGGGTACTCCTAGGTAGTTAATATGGCTGACAGCCCGCGAAAGGGACGCTTTTTCCATCCCTTTCGCCTGAGAAACTTGTCAAACTGTGTAGATTCTAACGCCTCATTCATTCCCGTGGCGCAAATTAACAAATCGTCACAAAATGCGCTTGGCAGTCACATCTGCTCACATTTCAACACACTGTGATCATAAATAACAATGTTATTAGTGGCCAATCACCGCGCCACCGCTGCGCCGGCCCGGCTTGAAACTGTGGCGGTGCGCGCGCCAGGCGATGGTCAATGCCACCAGCAGCAAGGCCAGCATGGCCCACGGGAACGATGCCGCGCCATAGCCGTCGAGCAGCATGCCGCCCGCCAGGCCGCCGCCCGCGATGGCCACGTTCCAGATGGTCGCCACCATCGCCTGCGCCACATCCATGCCATCGCCGGCCGCGTCCGCCGACGCCGTCTGCAGCAAGGTGCCGGCGCCGCCGAAGGTGATGCCCCAGATGGCCATGCTGACATAGATGACGATGGGGGAATCCATCGCCAGCCCCAGCACCACCACCACGAGGGCAAAGGCGGCGATGCAGCCCAGCACGAGCGGGCGCAGCCAGCGGTCGATCAGCTGGCTGACCAGCCAGATACCGGCCAGCGAACCCACGCCATACACGAGCAGCACCAGGTCGACGCGGGGGCGCAAGCCGGACGGCGCCAGGAACGGCGCGATATAGGTATACAGAATGTTATGCGCCAGCATCCAGGCGACGATCACAAACAGAATCGGCCGCACGCCCGGCGTCACGAACACCTGGCGGATCGACAGGCGTTCGCCACGCTTTTGCCCCGGATAATCGGGCACGACCAGCAATACCCATGCGACCAGCACCACGGCCAGGCCGGACATGATGCCAAAGATGCTGCGCCAGCCCAGCACGCCGCCCATCAGGGTGCCCAGCGGCACGCCCAGCGACAGGGCCAGCGGCGTGCCGATCATGGCAATGGCCATCGCCCTGCCCTGCTGTTCGGGACGCACCATGCGGCGCGCATAGCCTGCCATCAAGCCCCAGGCCAGCCCGGCGGCCATGCCGGTGACGAAGCGCGCGATCAGGGCAACCATATAGTTGGGCGCGAGGGCCGTCGCCGTATTGAAGATCAGGAAGCCGATGATGGCCAGCAACAAGACATTGCGCCGGCGCCAGGTGCTCGTCAGCGCC
Source organism: Janthinobacterium sp. 78 (assembly GCF_003096775.1). Classification (NCBI taxonomy): domain Bacteria; kingdom Pseudomonadati; phylum Pseudomonadota; class Betaproteobacteria; order Burkholderiales; family Oxalobacteraceae; genus Janthinobacterium; species Janthinobacterium sp. 78. Next base: position 4,636,040 of record NZ_QENT01000001.1, read on the forward strand.
GTCAGGGGAATCGCCGTCAGGATGGAACCGATGGCGTACACGGTCACCAGCTGGCCCGTCATGACTTCGGAAATGCCGAGACCCTGGGCGATCTGCGGCAGCAAGCCGGCCGGCAAGGTTTCCGACAGGAGGGCGAGGAACGCCGTCATGGCCAGGGCCAGCAAGGCCAGGATGGGAATGGAAGAGTCAACAGCGGCCTGCGAGGGCGCCGTGGCGGTGATACGGTCAGTCATGGGGGTCCTTCTACTTGCGCAAGCGGCTGATCAATTAGCGCCTGGCGTGCGACAAAAGCGGTGATGCGCGTTGCGGTCGGCAGATACCGAAACAGATGCAGTCCATAGGAAACTGCAAAGGAAGGGCGGGATTATATAGGAGACGGGCAAAAAACGTGCGTGCTCAAACAACCGTGCTCAAGCTGGCGTCATGCAGGCATCATTGGCCGCCTTGCGTGGCGAAAACCAGGCATTCGATTTCGGACTGTACAGCAAGGCGCAGATGACGGCGAACAGCAGCGCGCCAGGCAAGACGTGCATCTTGAGCGGTAAGGTCGCCAGGCAGAACGCAATGTCGAGCACGCCCCACACCAGATACACGGTGCGCGCGCCACGCTGCCTTTGCAGCATGGCCAGCGCAGCCACCAGGGTAATGCCCTGACTGAAAAGAAAAATCGCGTATTGCACCTCGGCGGAAATCACGCTGTGCCCCATTCCGGCCAGCATGGCGGGATCGTTGCGGCCGAGGTAGGACGACACCAGTGCTGACAGCGAGCCGAGGACCAGAAACCAGCAGCTGATGGCAACCAGGACGGGGCGCTTGACCACATGAAGATTGCCGACAAAAACTTTAGAAAAAACAAGCATGGTGCTCACGGTATGGTTGAATGGCCCTGATTGTAATGAAAAAAGCCGGCTTGCGCCGGCTTCTTGTGAAGAACGATAGTTGCTACGATCGCTGCTTAGTTCTTCGACTGGTCAACCATCTTGTTCTTGGCGATCCAAGGCATCATGGCGCGCAGTTTGGCGCCCACTTCTTCGATCGGGTGCTCGGACGTCAAACGGCGGCGCGAGATCAGGGTCGGAGCGCCGGCCTTGTTTTCCAGGATGAAGCTCTTCGCGTATTCGCCCGTTTGAATATCTTTCAGGCATTGACGCATCGCATCCTTGGTGGCCGAGGTCACAACCTTAGGACCGGTCACGTATTCGCCGTATTCGGCGTTGTTCGAGATCGAGTAGTTCATGTTGGCGATGCCGCCTTCATAGATCAGGTCGACGATCAGTTTCAGTTCGTGCAAGCACTCGAAATACGCCATTTCAGGCGCGTAACCGGCTTCCGTCAGGGTTTCGAAACCGGCCTTGATCAGTTCCACGGCACCGCCGCACAGCACGGCCTGTTCGCCGAACAGGTCCGTTTCGGTTTCTTCACGGAAATTCGTTTCGATGATGCCGGCACGGCCGCCGCCGTTGGCCGAGGCGTACGACAGGGCGATATCGCGGGCGATGCCGGATTTGTCCTGGTACACGGCGATCAGGTGGGGCACGCCGCCACCCTGGGTGTAGGTGGCGCGCACGGTGTGGCCCGGGGCTTTCGGCGCGACCATGATCACGTCCAGATCGGCGCGTGGCACGACTTGGCCGTAATGCACGTTGAAGCCGTGGGCGAAGGCCAGTACGGCGCCTTGCTTGGCGAACGGGGCGATGTTTTCGTTGTAGACCTGGGCGATGTTTTCATCTGGCAGCAAGATCATGATGACGTCGGCCGCTTTCACGGCGTCGTTGACTTCCGCCACTTTCAGGCCGGCTTGCTCGACCTTGGTCCACGAAGCGCCACCCTTGCGCAGGCCGACGGTGACGTTGACGCCCGAATCGTTCAGGTTTTGTGCGTGCGCATGGCCTTGCGAACCGTAGCCGATGATGGCAACGTTTTTGCCTTTGATCAAGGAGAGGTCAGCGTCTTTGTCGTAAAAAACTTTCATGGTATTTCCTATAATTTGATGATGCGTTGTTGTTTTAAATGCGGCCCGTGGGCCGCGTAGAGCTGCTTATATTTTTATACTTTGAGGATGCGTTCGCCGCGGCCGATGCCGGAACCACCCGTGCGGACGGTTTCCAGGATGGCGGCGCGGTCGATCGAATCGATGAACGCGTCGAGCTTGACCTTGTTGCCGGTCAGTTCGATCGTGTACGTCTTTTCGGTGACATCGATGATGCGGCCACGGAAGATGTCGGCGGTGCGCTTCATTTCCTCGCGCTCCTTGCCCACGGCACGAACCTTGATCAGCATCAACTCGCGTTCGATATGCTGGCCTTCGGTCAGGTCCACCACCTTGACTACCTCGATGAGGCGATTCAGGTGCTTGGTGATCTGCTCGATGATGTCGTCCGAGCCGCTGGTGACGATGGTCATGCGCGACAGGGTCGAGTCTTCCGTCGGCGCCACCGTCAAGGTTTCGATGTTGTAGCCGCGTGCCGAGAACAGGCCCACCACGCGCGACAGGGCACCCGCTTCGTTTTCCAGCAAGACAGAAATAATATGGCGCATGATTAGAGATCCTCCGAACCGAGCATCATTTCGGACAGGCCTTTGCCGGCTTTCACCATGGGCCACACGTTTTCGGACTGGTCGGTAATGAAATTCATGAATACCAGCCTGTCTTTCATCGCAAACGCCTCTTTCAGGGCGCCGTCGACGTCGCCCGGTTTTTCAATTTTCATGCCCACGTGGCCATAGGCTTCAGCCAGCCTTTCGAAGTCGGGCAGCGAATCCATGTACGACTCGGAATAACGCGAACCGTAATCGATTTCCTGCCACTGGCGCACCATGCCGAGGAAACGGTTGTTGAGCATGATGATCTTCGGCGTCAGGTGATACTGCTTGCACGTGGCAAGTTCCTGGATGCACATCTGGATCGAGCCTTCGCCGGTAATACAAGCGACGGTGGCGTCCGGGTTGGCCATCTGCACGCCCATGGCGTACGGCAAGCCGACCCCCATGGTGCCCAGGCCGCCGGAATTGATCCAGCGGCGCGGCTTGTCAAAACCGTAATATTGCGCGGCCCACATCTGGTGCTGGCCCACGTCGGAGGTGATGAAAGCGTCGCCCTTGGTGATCTGGAAGACTTTCTCCACCACCGATTGCGGCTTGATGACCAGGTCGGAGGTCGGGTATTTCAGGCATTCGCGGCCACGCCATTCGGCGATCTGCTTCCACCAGTTACTCAGCGCATTGACGTTCGGCTTGGCTTCGGCCGCGTCGAGTTGCGCGAGGAACTCGATCAGCACGTCCTTGACGTTGCCGACGATGGGGATATCGACCTTGACGCGCTTGGAAATCGACGATGGATCGATGTCCACGTGGATGATCTTGCGCGGATGCGAGGCGAAATGTTTCGGGTTGCCGATCACGCGGTCATCGAAACGGGCGCCGATGGCGATCAGCACGTCGCAATTCTGCATCGCCATGTTCGCTTCGTAGGTGCCGTGCATGCCGGGCATGCCGACATACTGCTCGCTCGATGCGCGGTAGCCGCCCAGGCCCATCAAGGTATTGGTGCACGGAAAACCCAGGCGGTCGACCAGCTTGTTCAGCTCGGGAGCCGCATTCGCCAGGATCACGCCACCGCCCGTGTAGATCATCGGGCGTTCGGCTTGCAGCAACAGCTGCACGGCCTTGCGGATCTGGCCCGAGTGGCCCTTGTCGACGGGACGGTAGGAACGCATCTCGACTTCCTTCGGATAGTCGAAATGGCATTTGTGCATGCTGATATCCTTGGGGATATCGACCAGCACGGGTCCCGGACGGCCGGTACGGGCGATGAAGAAGGCTTTCTTGATCGTCGCTGCCAGGTCCTTGACGTCCTTGACGAGGAAGTTGTGCTTGACCACGGGGCGGGTGATGCCGACCGTGTCGCATTCCTGGAACGCATCCTGGCCGATGGCGTGGCTCGGCACCTGGCCGGAGATCACCACCATGGGAATCGAGTCCATGTACGCGGTCGACAGGCCCGTGACGGCATTCGTGACGCCCGGACCGGACGTGACGATGGCGACACCGACTTTGTTCGAGCTGCGCGAATAGGCATCGGCGGCGTGGATCGCGGCCTGCTCGTGGCGTACCAGGATATGCTGGAATTTGTTTTGCTGGAAGATGGCGTCGTAGATGTAGAGTACGGCTCCGCCCGGGTATCCAAAGACGTGCTCGACGCCCTCTTCAGCCAGACAGCGCACGACAATTTCTGCGCCGGTAATTGGTCCTGCTGCTGCTTCGGTATTCATGAAACATTCCTTTCAAGGTCCATTGGAGATTGATCGGATGTTCTTTCCTGACGAAGTTCGCTGTGCGCGACAGTGCTCCTGCTTCCCTTTTCATGCGGTCACGCAATTTCTTTGGGCACCCATAGATACCTTACAAAACAACGCTTAACGCAACTCGTTTGGCCGGAGTTTCTGTGGCGCCTGTACGAACCGCTCGCGCTTGTGGCACGGGTTAGAACAAACTGCCTACAAATGAAAGCGCGTCTTGCCGCGGATGGCCTTGTGTGCCGGTCGCGACCTGACCATAGGGCTTTGGGGTGTTCAAAGCGTCCCATACGTTATCGCGTTGCACCATTATGGTCAAGGAAAATGTCAGCCTCGCTGCATTTTTACTCGCACGACGTGCAAAAACCCTGCGGAAACGCACATTTTTTGCTAGCATGCACGGGGTTGCAAAAAGCATACCCGCCCCAATTCGCCCACCGCCCCGCAGCCCGCTAAGATCCCCATACCGCATGGCAACAGACAAAGAATTATCCGACTTTCTAGAAAATGTCGAGCGGCGCGCTTTCAAGCAGGCCGCCTACGCGGTCCGCAAGGAAGAATCGGCACTCGACATCGTGCAGGATGCCATGATCAAGCTGGCCGAGAAGTACGGCGACAAGCCGGCCGCCGAGCTGCCGATGCTGTTCCAGCGCATCTTGCAGAACACCATCCTTGATTATTTCCGCCGAGAAAAAGTTCGCAACACCTGGGTCAGCCTGTTTTCTGGCATGAAGCCCTCGGGCGACGAGCATGAAGATTTTGATATACTTGACACGTATGAATCGGAACAGGGTTCGAGTGCCGCCGAATCGTCGGCCGATCAGGTCGAACGCGCGCAAATGCTTGATTTGATTGATGCAGAGGTACAAAAACTGCCGTCACGTCAACGCGAAGCCTTCCTCATGCGTTACTGGCAGGACATGGATGTGGCTGAAACAGCGGAAGCGATGGGTTGCTCCGAAGGTAGCGTGAAAACACATTGCTCTAGAGCTACCCACACGCTCGCCGAATCGCTGAAAGCCAAGGGAATAAAATTATGAACACCGACGATCTCAATTTCGCTTACAAAGTGCGCCATGCACTGAACGAAAAACTCGACGACCTGCCCGCATCGGCCACCGATCGCCTGGCAGCGGCACGCAAGCTGGCCCTGTCGCGCAAGAAGGCGGACGCGCCCGCCGCCGTTGCCGTGCGCCAGAACGTGTTCGCCGGCGTCGCCAGCAGCCTGTTTGTCGAACCGCTGTCGTGGCTGGGCCGCATGAGCGTGATCATCCCCCTGCTGCTGCTGGTCGGAGGCCTGGTGGGCATCTATCAGTTTGAGCAAGAACAACATATTGCCGAACTGGCAGAAATCGACGCCGCCGTGCTGTCGGACGAATTGCCGCTCTCGGCCTACATGGACCATGGCTTCAACGCCTACCTGACGAAACGCGAGCAATAAGCATGGCACGCTTGAGCGTACGCAAAGGCTGGCTGGCTGGCGGCATCGGTCTGGGCGCCTGCGCCCTGGCTGGCGCCGCCTGGGTAGGCGCGCAACAACATCCTGCGCCCGCCACCACTGCCGTGACAGCAGCGTCCGTGGTGGCGCCGGCCCCGGCCGTCAAGCCCGGCTCGCCGCGCACGGCCGGCAAAGGCGGCACGCCGCCCAAGGCCAGCGACAACCCGTCCTGGAACAAGCTGTCGCGCGCGCAGCAGCAAGCCCTGCAGCCGCTGGCGGGCGAATGGAACAAGCTGGAACCGCTGCGCAAGCAGAAATGGCTCGATATCGCCAGCCGCTTTGCTTCCATGTCGCCCGACGAACAAAACCGCGTGCATGAACGCATGCGCGAATGGATCAAGCTGACGCCGGAACAGCGCCGCCTGGTGCGCGAAAACTATACGCGCACAAAGAAGATTGATCCTGGTCAAAAAACCGCGCAATGGGAGCAATACCAGCAATTGCCGGAAGATCAAAAGAAAAAGCTGGCGACGGAACTGGTGCCGAAAAAGCCGCTGGAGAAAGTGCCGGCAATCAATTCGAATACGAGCAAACCGCCCGTGATCGTGCCACCGGCCATGCCGGCAGCGCCTGCCGTCGCCACGCCCGTCCTGCCGCCCGCTCCCGCAGCGGCAAGCGTGCCGCCAGCCGATCCTGCGGCAGCCCCCGCCACCGTGCCCGTCACGCCTCCTGTCACGCCTGCCCCACTGCCGAACTATGCCAAATAGCACCAATAGCACGCCTGCCGCCAGCATCACTTCCCATCCCACGATCAAGCGCCGCCTGATTTCCATGGTGTACGAGTCGCTGCTGGCCCTGGCCGTGCTGTTCTTGCCTTTCCTGCTGTTTGAACTGGCCGTGCAAGGCGCGCATACGCCACTGACTGAACACATGCGCCAGTGCCTGGCCTTCCTCATCATGGGCGCGTACTTCATCCATCAATGGAGCCGCGAAGGGCAGACCCTGGCCATGAAGACCTGGCGCTTGCAACTGGTGCTGCCAGGCCACGCCCACGTGCCGCTGCGCGTGGCCGCGTACCGCTACATCCTGTCATGGATGTGGCTGCTGCCGGCCCTGCTGGTGTCGTATGCATTCGATTTGCAGCACTGGGCAGCCCTGGGCGCCATCGGCGTTGGCATCCTGGCCTGGTCGGCCACGGCCCTGTTGACGGGCAATGGACAATTCCTGCACGACAAGCTGGTAGGTACGCAGATCGTGCAATTGCCCGCCCCCGCGAAGAAGTCGAAGAAAGTCGCCGCCTGAGTTTTTACGCGGCTTGACCTGGGTCATTGAAGCGCCGCGGGGGCTCTGCGATCATGGCATGCCATGAATAATACCGCCCCCCTCCCCCACACACGCTTCGCTCCCTACCGCGAGGAAGTCTGCAGCGAAGACGACGTCAAGCACCTCGTCCACACCTTTTATGCGGCCGCGCGCGATGACGCCATGCTGGGTCCCATCTTTGCCGCCGAGGTCAAGGATTGGGATGCCCACCTGGCAACATTGGTCGATTTCTGGTCAGGTTTGCTGCGCGGCACCATGCGCTACCACGGCAAGCCGCTGGCCCAGCACGCGAAAATGGAACACCTGACGCCGTGCATGTTCCGCCGCTGGCTGACCCTGTTCTTCGCCACGACCGAGAGCATGGGCAACCCGGCCCTGCAAGAGAAGGCCGACACCATCGCCTTGAATATTGCCGAACGGCTATGGAAAAGCTTTGCAGAAAGCCACGCCATCGTGGCGCCGCAGCTTTAGAACCGCTCGTAACCCTGCAGATAGCGCCACTGACCTGACGGCATGGCGCCCATCGGGATGCGCCCGATGCGCAGGCGCTTCATGGCGACGACATCCAGTCCCACCATCTTGCACATGTGAGCGATCTGGCCTGGCTGCACGTTTTTCAGGGCGAAGCGCAAGCGCGTCTCGTTCTGCCAGCTGACCTTGATCGGCGGCAAAGGCTTGCCATTGAAGGGCAAGCCGTGATTCAGCAGCGCCAGGCCGTTTTCGGCGATGGCGCCCGACACTTCCACGATGAATTCCTGCTCCACCGTTTTGGCTTCGTCGACCAGCTTGCGGGCGACGCGGAAATCCTGCGTAAACACCAGCAGGCCGGAAGCCATGGTGTCGAGCGGATTGGTGATGGTCAGGCCGATCAGGTGGCGCTTGAGGAAGCGCGTGACGGCGCTGGGCAGCACGTTTTCGGGTGTGAATAGCTCTTCGGGACGCAGGCAGCTCAGGGCTGGCTTGCCTTCGCTGCCTACGCCGCCGTTGATGCCGGCCGGCTTGTGCAGCAAGATCGTCACGGGCGGCATTTCTTCCAGAGTCGCGTTCGGCAGCAGCACCACTGCCTGATTGTCGGCCACGCGCGCGCCCGACTCTTCCACCAGCACGCCATCGACCGTAACCCAGCCGCCCTCGATATACAGCTCGGCCTCGCGGCGCGAACAGGGTACGTCTTCAGACAGGCGCTTGGCCAGGCGGACGGTGGGCATTTCGTGTGGTGTGGTCATGGGGAGGCGCAAAAAGCAAGAGGAGGAGAAAGCCGGTATTGTAACCGACCCGCTCCTCCCCTCTTGTTGACGTTGTTGCTGATTGCCCGGTGGTTGTCGGATTACGCTGCTGGTTGTCGGATTACGCTACGCTAATCCGACCTACCCGACCCACCCGACCTGCGCGGCGGTGGCGGCTTTGGTAGGTTGGATTAGCGGAACGCGTAATCCAACAATCAGGCCTGCGCCTTGGCCAATTCCTCGGCAAAGAAGCGGTGACCCATCTCTTCCAGGCCCAGCGTTTGCAGCACTTCCTGCAGGCGCTCCGTCGGACGCTGGCGCGGCAAGTTTTTGTAACTGGCGATGATCAGCTCATTCTTCATCGAATGCTCCCAGCCCACCAGCTCCGTCACGCTGACCTGGTAGCCGTGCGCTTCCAGCTGCAGACAGCGCAGCACGTTGGTGATCTGGCTGCCGAACTCGCGCGTGTGCAGCGGGTGGCGCCACAATTCCGTCAAGGCACTCTTGCCCAGGCTCTTGCCCTTGTTCTTCTTCAGGACGGAAGCCACTTCGGCCTGGCAGCACGGCACCAGCACCATGAACTTCGCCTTTTTCTTCAGGGCGAAGTGAATGGCGTCATCGGTAGCCGTGTTGCACGCATGCAAGGCCGTGACGATGTCGATCTGTTGCGGCAGCAGGTTCGACTCCGTCGATTCGGCCACGGACAGCGGCAAAAACGACATGCCGGGGAACTTGAATTTCTTCGCCAGCTCTTGCGAGCGCTGCACCAGCTCTTCGCGCGTCTCGATGCCGTAGATGTGCGAACCGTCGTTGCCGTTCTTGAAGAACAGGTCGTACAAAATGAAACCCAGGTAGGACTTGCCGGCGCCGTGGTCGACCAAGGAGACGCCGGGGTGGTCGAGCTGCACTTCGCGCAGCAGCGGCTCGATGAACTGCGTCAGGTGGTACACCTGCTTGAGCTTGCGGCGGCTGTCCTGGTTCATCTTGCCGTCGCGCGTCAGGATGTGCAATTCCTGCAGCAAGGCGACCGATTGGCCATCCTTGATCTCGGGCATGTTGCTGGCGGCCGTGATGACGTCTTTCGGCGCAGCGACTGCGGTGGCGGCGGCTGCCGCGCCCTTAGCGCGCTTCATCGATCCACGCCATCTGTATCGCTTCGAGCACTTTTTCGCCGCCGCGCGTGTGGTCATCGTCGAAGCCGTCCAGTTCCACCACCCAGTTATGCAGGTCGGTAAAACGCACGGTCAGGGGATCGATGTCCGGATGCGCGTCGTACAGCGCCTCGGCGATCGCGTGAATATCAGACCATTTCATGTTAGTGGCTGCCTTCGCTGACCTGGTTGATCGTGTATTTCGGGATTTCGACGACGAGGTCGGCGTCGGCCACGATGGACTGGCACGACAGGCGCGACACGGCTTCCAGGCCCCAGGCCTTGTCCAGCATGTCTTCTTCCAGTTCCGTCGCTTCGTTCAAGGATTCGATGCCTTCACGCACCAGCACGTGGCAGGTGGTGCAGGCGCACGATTTTTCGCAGGCGTGCTCGATGTCGATGTCGTTTTCCAGCAGGATGTCACAGATGGACTTGCCGGCCGGGGCTTCGATGACGGCGCCGTCCGGGCAAAGCTTGGCGTGCGGCAGAATAACGATTTGGGGCATATTACCTCTACAATTTCAATGATTCGGAGCGCTGCCGCAGCAAGTGCACACGGCGCGCATTTCAATTATTCTTAAACGACCTGGTCCAGGGACTTGCCCTTCAATGCAGTGCGCACGCTGCGGTCCATGCGGCGCGAGGCAAAATCCTCGGTGCCGTCGGCCAGCGCCTCGATCGCCAGTTTTAATGCCTGGTGGTCGATGGCGCCGCTTTGCGATTGCGCAATGGCGTCGCGCACCTTGTTCATCAAGCCATCCACGGTGGCGCGCTCGGCATCGTCGAGCAAGCCGCCGTCTTCATCGAGCGCCGACTGTGTGGCCAGCAGGATGCGTTCCGCTTCCACCTGTTCTTCGCGCAGCGCGCGCGCCACCATGTCGACGTCGGCCGAGGTGTACGAATCCTGCAGCATGCGCGCGATATCGTCGTCGCCCAGGCCATACGCCGGCTTGACGCTGATCGACGCTTCCACGCCCGAGCGCAATTCGCGTGCCGACACCGACAGCAAGCCGTCCGCATCGACCTGATACGTGATGCGGATGCGCGCGGCGCCCGCCACCATCGGTGGAATGCCGCGCAATTCAAAACGCGCCAGCGAGCGGCAATCGCTGACCAGTTCGCGCTCGCCCTGCAGCACGTGCACGGCCAGCGCCGTCTGGCCATCTTTAAATGTCGTGAATTCCTGCGCGCGCGCGCACGGAATCGTCGAATTGCGGGGGATGATCTTTTCCACCAGGCCGCCCATGGTTTCGATACCGAGCGACAGCGGGATCACGTCCAGCAGCAGCCAGTCGTCGCCGGCGGCGCGGTTGCCAGCCAGCAAATTCGCCTGGATGGCCGCGCCCAGCGCCACCACCTTGTCGGGGTCGATATTCGCGTGCGGCGTCGTGTGGAAGAATTCGCTGACGGCGCGCTGCACGTGCGGCATGCGCGTGGCGCCACCCACCATCACCACGCCGTCGACGTCGTCCGCATCCACGTTCGCGTCGCGCAAGGCTTTCTTGATGGCGTTCATGGTCTTGCCCACCAGGTGCTGCGTCATGGCGGCAAATTCCGTCGCCGTGATGCGCAGGTGGATTTCTTCGCCCGAGTTCAGGGCCGCGTCGATCATCGTTTCCGACTTGGTCGACAGCGTTTCCTTGATTTCGCGCGCCTTCACCATCAGGATGGCCGTGTCTTCGTCCGACAGCGGCGCCAGCTTGGCGTGCTCGCTGATCCAGCAGAACAGGCGGCGGTCGAAATCGTCGCCGCCCAGGGCCGAGTCGCCGCCCGTGGACAAGACTTCAAAGACACCCTTGCTCAGTTTCAGGATCGAGATGTCGAAGGTGCCGCCGCCGAGGTCATACACGGCGTACACGCCTTCGGAGGCATTGTCGAGGCCATACGCGATGGCGGCCGCCGTCGGCTCGCTCAACAGGCGCAAGACATTGATGCCGGCCAATTGCGCCGCATCTTTGGTCGCCTGGCGCTGCGCGTCGTCAAAGTAGGCGGGCACGGTGATGACGGCGCCGACCAGGTCGTCACCCAGGGAATCTTCCGCGCGCTGGCGCAGGGTGGCGAGGATTTGCGCCGACACTTCGACGGGGCTTTTCACGCCGGCCACGGTTTTCAGCTGCACCATGCCAGGCGTATCCTGGAAGTCGTAGGGCAGGTTTTCCGCGTAGGCGATGTCGGCCAGGCCACGGCCCATGAAGCGCTTGACGGACACGATGGTGTTCTTCGGGTCGGTGGTTTGCGCGGACAGGGCCTTGTAGCCGATGTTCGCATGGCCGTTCGGCAGATAGCGCACGACTGAGGGCAGCAGGGAGCGCCCGTCTTCGTCGTTGAGCACCTCGGGAATGCTGTTGCGCACGGTGGCGACCAGGGAATTGGTGGTGCCCAGATCGATGCCGACGGCCAGGCGGTGCTGGTGCGGCGCGGTCGACATGCCTGGTTCGGAAATTTGCAGAAGTGCCATTGTATTCGTGCCTCGATTAATTTTGTGCGTGGTGCTGCTGATGCCTGTCGCGCATTATAAGACGCGCGCCAGGCTGGCGCTTGGTCAGTCAGGCTTCCATGGCTTCGTATGCAAAACGGACTTCCTCGCCGAATTTGTCGAGGAACATCAGGGCGCGCACGCTTTGCGCGGCATTCACATAGTCGCCGGCGTCAAGCTGGGCCGCCACCTGGGCCAGCAGCGCCTTGCGTTCGCCGCGCAGCTGGCGGTCCAGGGCGTCGAGCGCGTCGGCATCCTTGCCGGCACGCGCATCGCCGAGTTCCTCGCGCCATTCCATCTGCTGCATCAGGAAGCTGACGGGCATGGCCGTGTTCGATTCCGTCTGCAAATCGACGCCATTCAGTTCGCACAGGTATTGCGCGCGCTTTTGCGGGCTTTTCAGGGTTTGATAGGCTTCATTGGCGCGCGTGGCCCATTGCATCGCCACGCGCTTTTCAGCACTGCTGGCGTTGATGAAACGGTCCGGATGGACCTTGCCCTGCACGTCGCGGTAGGCAGAGTCGAGCGCGCTCATGTCGAGCCCGAACTGCGCCGGCAACTGGAATAATTCGAAGTGATTTTGCATAATGGTCGGTGGTCGCTGTACCGCAATCGATGGGTACAGCGCACCGACCGGGGTCTTGCCAGCTGTTTAAATCCTGAAGGACTCGCCGCAGCCGCAGGCGTCTTTTTCGTTCGGATTGTGGAACTTGAAGCCTTCGTTCAAGCCTTCGCGCGCGAAATCGAGTTCCGTGCCGTCGATGTAAGGCAAGCTTTTCGGGTCGACGAAGACCTTCACGCCGTGCGATTCGAAGACGCTGTCTTCGGCCGCCACTTCATCGACATATTCGAGCTTGTAAGCCAGGCCCGAGCAGCCCGTGGTGCGCACGCCAAAGCGCAAACCCATGCCCTTGCCGCGCCGTTCGATATAACGGTTGATGTGTTTCGCCGCTTTTTCGGTCAGTGTGATCATGTATTTCTCCGCAACTGCCCCGGCCTTGCGGCTGGGGCGGGCTGCCAACGTTTAAGCTGCTGCCGGATGGCGGGTCTGGTAATCCAGCACTGCCGCCTTGATGGCGTCTTCCGCCAGGATGGAGCAGTGAATTTTCACTGGTGGCAGGGCCAGTTCTTCGGCGATCTGCGTATTCTTGATGGCCAGCGCCTGGTCCAGGGTCTTGCCCTTGACCCATTCGGTCACCAGCGAGCTCGACGCGATGGCCGAACCGCAGCCATAGGTCTTGAATTTCGCGTCTTCGATCAGGCCATCGGCGCCGACCTTGATCTGCAGTTTCATCACGTCGCCGCAGGCAGGCGCGCCCACCATGCCGGTGCCGATGGTGTCATCACCCTTGTCGAAAGCGCCCACGTTGCGCGGGTTTTCGTAGTGATCGAGTACTTTGTCCGAGTAAGCCATTTTGATGCTCCTTAAATATTCTTGCCGGCCCCATTCACGAGGTCAGGGTGTTGGTTAGTGGGCTGCCCATTGGATCGAATTAATGTCGATGCCGTCCTTGAACATGTCCCACAGCGGCGACAGTTCGCGCAGCTTGTGTACTTTCGATTTCAGCAGGTTCACGGCGAAGTCGATGTCTTCCTCGGTCGAGAAGCGGCCGATGGTGAAGCGGATCGAGCTGTGCGCCAGTTCGTCGCTGCGGCCCAGGGCACGCAGCACGTACGATGGTTCCAGGCTGGCCGAGGTGCAGGCCGAACCGGACGACACGGCGATGTCCTTGATCGCCATGATCAGCGACTCGCCTTCGACGTAGTTGAAGCTGACATTCAGGTTGTGCGGCACGCGGTGCTCCATGTCGCCGTTGATGTAGACTTCTTCGATCTCTTGCAAGCCCTTCGCCAGGCGGTCGCGCAAAGCCTTGATGCGGCCGATTTCGCTGTCCATTTCTTCCTTGGCGATACGGAAGCTCTCGCCCATGCCGACGATCTGGTGCGTCGGCAGGGTGCCCGAGCGCAGGCCGCGCTCATGGCCGCCACCGTGCATCTGCGCTTCCAGGCGCACGCGCGGCTTGCGGCAGACGTACAGGGCGCCCACGCCTTTCGGGCCGTAGGTTTTGTGCGCCGTGAAGGTCATCAGGTCGACCTTGGTCTTTTGCAGGTCGATGACGACCTTGCCCGTCGCTTGCGCGGCGTCGCAATGGAAGATGATGCCTTTCGAGCGGCAGAACACGCCGATCTCGTCGATCGGCTGGATCACGCCGATTTCGTTGTTCACCAGCATCACCGACACGAGGATGGTGTCCGGGCGCACAGCCGCAGCCAGCTGCTCGACGGTGATCAGGCCGTTGTCCTGCGGTTCCAGATAGGTCGCTTCGAAGCCGATGCGTTCCAGTTCGCGCACCGTGTCGAGCACCGATTTATGCTCGGTCTTGACGGTGATGATGTGCTTGCCCTTGGTCTTGTAGAACTGCGCCGCGCCCTTGATGGCCAGGTTGTTGCTTTCCGTCGCGCCGGAAGTCCAGATGATTTCGCGCGGATCGGCGTTCACCAGGGCCGCCACGTAGCCGCGTGCCTCTTCCACGGCTTTTTCCGCCGTCCAGCCATACATGTGGCTGCGCGATGCCGGATTGCCGAACTGCTCGCGCAGGTAAGGAATCATCTTGTCGGCGACGCGTGGATCGATCGGCGTGGTGGCCGAGTAATCCATGTAGATTGGAAAATGCGGTGCGGTTTCAAAGTGCACTTGGCCTACGTTTTTTTCAGGGGCGTTCATCAATAACTCCAATGCAATCAGCAACTTAGTATTTTGTATTTATCAACCGAGGGCGGCGTGGTTACGGTGCATCACCATCACGCTTTGCTCGGCAATCTTTTGTCTCTGCTGGTCGACCAGGTCCTGCAGCGACACAGAATCCAGATAATCGACCATTTTTTCGTTGAGTGTGGACCACAGCTCATGCGTCATGCAGCGCGCACCCGTGGCCGCGTCGGCGCCGTGGCAATGTTCCTTGCCGCCGCACTGCGTGGCGTCCAGCGGCTCATCTACGGCGATGATGATATCGGCCACCGTTACTTTGTCGGCACGGCGCGCCAGGCTGTAGCCGCCGCCGGGACCGCGGATCGATTCGACGATCTCATGGCGGCGCAGCTTGCCGAACAGCTGTTCCAGGTAGGACAGGGAAATCGACTGGCGCTGGCTGATGCCGGACAAGGTGACCGGTCCCTTGCCCTGGCGCAGGGCAAGATCGATCATTGCAGTCACGGCAAAACGGCCTTTTGTAGTCAGACGCATACATCCTCGGTTCAACTGTTCAATAACTAGTTTAAAATATTGCGGCTTTTCAACTTCTCAAACCCTGAGTAGTTGAATGATTTAGTCAAGTATAACAAATTCGGCGGGGTTTGTCAGAGCGCCCCTCGATGACCACAGGGCTGGCAGGGGCATAGCCGGCCGCGCCAGGCGCGGCGGCTTCAGGAAAACAACGGTACGGCTCAGGCACGTAAAGCGCTGCGCACTTTCATCAGTTCAAAACCCAGCAGGTTCAGACCGTCCCAGGTGGCGGGGTCCAGGATGCGCGAATTGTCCGACGCCAGGCCCACGCCCCAGATACGGTCGACGGGACTGGCTTCGACGATGACGCGTTCGCCCGTCCCCAGCAGAAACTTGCGCAGCGCAGCCTTTTGCGAGAATTTGGCAAAATTGCCATCGAAGACGATGCCGGCGCGCGCCGCTTCCCATACCTTGGCGTCAAAATTGGCCACTTCGCGCCCCAGCTTCTTCACTTCCGACGGCCGCCCGGCCGCCACGATGCGCGCCTGCACCGAGGTATCGCCAAACAGGGCCGCCTTTTGCGCCATCATGTAATGCTCGGCCGTCGCATACGTCACGCCGGCGAGGCTGAACGGCGACGGAAACCACTGGCTGAAGCAACTTTTGTCGGGCACCTGCGGCTGCGCCGGCGTGTGGCCCCAGAAATACAGATAGTCGGGCACGCCGCCCGCCGCTATCCACGCCTTCAATTCTTCCACATTACTGATTTGCATATTCCCCGCACTTCCGCCAGATGGCGTCAATTCAATCTCAAGCACGCAACAGTTGCATCGGACCAAACAAGGCCTGCATGTCGCTGTTGCCGATAAAGGACAGATTATACGGATGTTCCGCCGTCACCTGCGGCAGCATTGCCGCCACCGGCAGGCGTTTGATGAGCTCGGCAATCTTGCCCCACAACACCAGTTGCGGCAAGGCCGCCCCGCCCTGCTGCGCCAGCGCTTCCAGCACCACTTGCAGGAAGGGCAGCCAGCCGCGCGCATCTTGCACGGGCGGCACGTGGGAACGGAACACCAGCGCCGCGTTGAGCAGCAAGAAACCCTGCTCCGTCATCTTGCGCTGCAAGTCGGGCAGGGTCTGGATCACGCCGCTGCCGGCTTGCAGCGCGGCGGCCGCCACGGGCGCCATGGCCGCGCCGGACGTGTCGCCACCCTGCAACTGGCCATCGGCCACCAGCAGCATCTTCATGAAGTTGCGCAGGGACGTGGCGCGGTTGACGGGTTTCGACAGCCCCGTGACCGACCATAAACTGCCGACGGCGCCATCCATGAAGCACACGCCCGTGGCGCTGTCGGCGCGCGGGTACGGCCCCTCGCCCACCAGCACATGGCGCACCTGCGCCAGCGGCAGGGCAAAGGCGGCGAACAGCCGGCCCTGCGTGGGCAGATAATCATCGGCGGCCAGCGCCGGCAGGTAGGCGGGATCGGCCGCCATCACGGCGTGCAAGCCGCGCAGCAGGATGGGACGCCAGGAAGCGTGCGCCAGGGACAGGGCATCGGTGATGCTGGCAGGAACGGTGGTTGCGGTCATGAGGCGTGAAGTATTGGGGCAAACGCAAATTGTAGCGCACCGATACGCCTGCGTTGTTGAATGGGCACCATTCGCACATTGCACAGCAATACCAATATCGCCACAACCGTATCAAAAATTGCACGCCACCTGCGCCAATCGAGGCCGGCAATGCTAGACTGGTTTCCTTGGAACTTGAGCCGCATCAAGATGTAGTGCTTGCCGGCTTCTTCGATCCACTAACGCTCATTGCGCCTGGGCAAGTTCTCAACACACTGCCCTGCCCATGCCACGTCCCTGCCTCATCCGATTACGCGCCGCGCTACGCCTGCCCTGCCTGAGCTTTCTGCTATGGCTATGCTGCAACGCCCCCGTCCATGCGCTAGACCTGGCGGAGATCAGCGCACCTCGTTTTGCGCCAAGGCAAGTGCTGGTACTGTATTCGCTGGGCAGCGATGCCTCCTCGCAGTGGCAAACGCTGATCCACAAGGGCATGAGCGCTGAACTGGCCAACGAGAACTGGCACCTCGCGCCCGGCATCTATGAGGAACGGCTCGATTCCGTACGCGTGGGCGAACAGCCTGCCGTCGCCGGGCTGGAAACCTATCTGCAAACCAAGTACAGGATGGTGCAATTCGATGCCATCATCACGGAAAACTACTTGGCGGCCCAGTTCCTGAGCCAGCATCCGCAGCTGTTTCCCGGCGTGCCGCGCTACTATGTGAATCAGGGACGGCAGGACTGGGCGCCTGCCGACGGCATCAATCTCGATGTGCGCCACGATTTCGGCAAGGCCATCGCCGTCATGCTGCAAGTGACGCCAGGTCTGCGCCATATCGCCGTCGTCGGCGACGGCAGCGCACGCGGCCAGGCATGGATCGCCGCCATCCGCGCCGCCATCGCGCCCTACCAGGATCGTCTCAAGGCCGATTTCTGGGATCACCTGAGCCAGGAAGAGCTGTGGCGCCGCACCGGAATGCTGGGACCGGGCAGCGCCATCTACCTGCTGCCAGTGTATCGCGACGAACTGGGGCAGCGCACCACGCCGCCCGCCATGGCGCGCGACCTGGCCTCACGCAGCGCCGTGCCCATTTTCACCAGCGTGGAATCGCTGATACTGCCCGGCGTGGTGGGCGGCTATGTCATCAGCGGAGAGAAAGTGGGGCGCACCATTGCACGCATCCTGCTGGGCAAAACGCCGAACCCGGATGGCATGCAGGCAACTATTTTCGACGATGCCGCAGTACAGCGTTTCGGCTTGCGCAATCTGCCCGAGGAGTCGCGCATCCTGAACCGGCCACAGGGTGTATGGGCGCAATATCACTGGCAGATCATCGCCGGACTGTCGCTGATCGCGCTGCAAGCGGCGCTGATTACGGCCCTGCTACTGGCCCAGCGCAGCCGCCGCGCCAGCGTGGCGGCGCTGCATGCGGAGCGCGACATGCTCGAGGAACGGGTCTTGCAGCGCACCCTGGAACTGCTGGTGGCCAACTCCCGGCTGGAGCAGCAAGCCACGACCGACCCGCTGACGGGCCTGGGGAACCGCCGCATGATGACCCTGCGGCTGACGGAGGAGCTTGAACGCGCCCAACGCTTCGGCCATACGCTGTCGCTGCTGATGATCGATATCGATCACTTCAAGCGCATCAATGACGACCATGGCCACGATGCGGGCGACCGCGCCATCGCTGCCGTCGCGCAAGTGCTGCGCAGCATCACACGGGGCATGGATACGGCGGCGCGCTTCGGGGGCGAGGAATTCGTGCTGCTGATGCCGGAGACGCCGCTGCCAGTGGCGCTGGAAGCGGCCGAGCGCCTGCGCCTGGCGGCAGCGAGCTTGCGCGTGGAATGCGATGACGGCCAACTGGTCAGCCTGACCATCAGCATCGGCGTGACATGCAACGCGCCGCAATCGACCGCAGCAAGCAGGCGGGAAGCGGACAACATGACCGATCTGCTGATCCGCGCCGATCAGGCCCTGTACCGCGCCAAACATGGCGGACGGGACAGGGTTGAGTGGAACTGAACCAGCTCCCCTTGTTGACCTGATGCCCTATTCGGCGTCAGGCTGCTGCGACGGATGGGCGGCGGCAAACGCCGGCAAGCCGGCACAATGCGCGTGGATGCGCGCCACGCGCGGGTACGGCGCCAGGTCGATGGCGAAACGCTGCGCATTGAACACTTGCGGCACCAGGCAGCAGTCGGCCATCGTCGGGCTGTCGCCATGGCAGAACAGGCCCGTACCTGCCGGGTCGCCCTGCGCCAGCAGCGCTTCGACGGCCGCCAGTCCCTCGGCCATCCAGTGCCGGTACCACTCCTGTTTGGCCTCGTCCGACAGGCCCAGCGTATTTTTCAGGTATTTCAGGACGCGCAGATTCGTCAGCGGATGCGCATCGCAGGCGATCGCCAGCGCCAGCGCGCGCACGCGGGCGCGTCCCAGCGCATCGCCCGGCAGCAGCGGCACGGCCGGTCGCGTTTCGTCCAGGTATTCGAGCATCGCCAGCGACTGCGTCAGGATGGCGCCGTCGTCATCGAGCGCCGGCACCAGCGCCGAGGGATTCACGGCGCGGTAGGCCGGCAGCAACTGCTGGCCGCCATCCTGCAGCAGATGCACGGGGATGCTGTCGTAGGCGATACCCTTCACATTCAAGGCAATGCGCACGCGGTAGGCGGCCGAACTGCGGAAATAGGTGTACAGCTTCATGCTCATGGCGGGGCGTCCTTTCAGGCGCGGCCGGCGTACAGCGCGACCGTCTGCTCGATGCTGCCGAAGATGCTGGCACCGGCCGCGTCGCGCATCTCGATGCGCACCGTGTCGCCGAACTGCAGGTACGCCGTCTTCGGCGCACCGTGTTCGATGGTTTCATACATGCGCACCTCGGCCAGGCAGCAATAACCCACACCGCCATTTTCGATGCTGGAACCGAACAGATTGCCCTGCTTGTTCGACACGGTGCCGGAACCGACGATAGTGCCGGCGCCCAGTTCGCGCGTCTTCGCCGCATGTGCCACCAGCTGGGCAAAATTGAAGGTCATGTCTTCGCCCGCATTCGGCTTGCCGAACGGTTTGTCGTTCAAGTCCACCAGCAGCGGCAAATGCAGCTTGCTGTCGGCCCAGTGGCCTTCAAGTTCATCGGGCGTGACGGCGACGGGCGAAAACGCGCTGGCCGCCTTCGACTGGAAAAAGCCAAAACCCTTGGCCAGTTCGCCCGGAATCAGGTTGCGCAGCGAGACATCGTTGACCAGCATCACCAGGCGAATCGCTTGCGCCGCATCGTCCACGCTGGCGCCCATGGCCACGTCACCCGTGACGACAGCCACTTCGGCTTCCAGGTCGATGCCCCACTCTTCCGACAGGGCGAAGATGGGGTCGCGCGGGCCGATAAAACTGTCCGAGCCGCCCTGGTACATCAGCGGGTCCGTGTAGAACGAGGCCGGCACTTCCGCGTTGCGCGCCTTGCGCACCAGTTCCACATGGTTGATGTAGGCGGAACCGTCGGCCCACTGGTAGGCGCGCGGCAGCGGCGAGTGGCACAGCTTGGCATCGAACGGCTGCGCGTCCGGCGCCTGGCCCGCGTTCAAGTCGGCGTAGGCCTGTTCCAGTTTCGGCGCGACGGCGTCCCAGTTGTCGAGCGCTGCCTGCAGCGTGGGAGCGATGGCGGCCACGCGCTGGTACTGGCGCAGGTCGCGGCTGACGAGGATCAGGGCGCCGTCACGGCTGCCGTTTTTCAGGGTTGCGAGTTTCATGGTGTTCCTTGTTCGGTAATTGTTTCAGAGAGGTTGCCGATCCGGGGCGCTCAGGCGTCGGCCGGCGCGTGCATCCAGGCGGCATGCTTCGGCGCGCGGCGCGTCTGCGACCATTCTTCCAGCATTTCCCATTTGACGGCGTCCAGTTTGGCCATCATCTCGGGCGTGCCCACGTTGGCCGCCAGTTCCAGGCGGTGACCGTTCGGGTCGAAGAAATAGATCGACTGGAAGATGGCGTGGTTGACGGGGCCCAGCACCTCGATGCCGGCGGCCACCAGGCGCTCCTTGGCCGCCAGCAGTTCTTCCATGCTGCCCACTTCCAGCGCCAGGTGCTGCACCCAGGCCGGGGTATTGCGGTCGCGGTCCATCGGCGGCTGCGTCGGCAGCTCGAAGAAGGCCAGCACATTGCCCTGGCCCGCGTCGAGGAAGACGTGCATGTACGGGTCCGGCGCCTTGGTCGACGGCACCAGGTCTTCGGCGATGGCGAGGACGAAATTCATGTTCAAATGCTTGACGTACCACTCGACGGTTTTCTTCGCGTCGATGCAGCGGTAGGCGACGTGGTGGATTTGCTTGATCTTCATGGTGTTTGTCTCCAATGGATGCGCCCGAGGCGCGATGGCTGGCCTGTTTTTCAGCTTTTCACCATTAGAATCGAGTTCCAGCTATCATACAAACAATTTTTAACCATTGATTTATCGGATTATCTTATGAGTCCCAGCCTGCGGCAAATGCGCGCCTTCGTGGCGCTGGCCAAGACCGGCAGTTTTACCCTGGCCGCCGAATATCTGCACGTGACGCAATCGGCCTTGAGCGGCTTGATCAAGGAGCTGGAAAGCGTGCTGGGCGTGCGCGTGGTCGAGCGCAGCACGCGCAAGACGCAACTGTCGGAAATCGGCCGCGAGCTGTATCCGCTGTTTGAAAAGATGATCGAGGACCTCGACGGCGCCATGGCCGGCATCGCCCAGCGCAAGGCCCTGAAGACGGGCCTGGTGCGCATCGCCGCGCCGCAGATGATGGCGTGCACCCTGCTGCCGGAAGTGATCGCCGCCTACCGCCAGGCGCACCCGGAGGTGCAACTGCGCCTGGTCGATTGCCCCGTGGAAAACGTGTCGGCGCGCGTGTTCAGCGGCGAAGTCGATTTCGGCATCGGCCCCGAGCGCGACCCGACGGCGGAAATCGCCGCGCAAGTGCTGTTCGAAATGCCCTTCGTGCTGGTCTTCCCCGAGCAGCACCCGCTGCAGCAGAAAGAGCGCGTCACCTGGGCCGACGTGGGCGACTACCCGTTCATCTCGCTGCAGGGCCAGTTCACGGAACGCCTGCTGCGCGACATGCACGGCGCGTTCCGCGAACTGTCGCTCAATCCCTACAATGAAGTGACCTTCATGACGACGGCGCTGGCCATGGTCAGCGCCAACCTGGGCATCACGGTCTGCCTGCCGTACGCGGAACCGATGGTCAAACTATACAAATTGCACATGCGCGCCCTGCACCAGCCGGAACTGACGCGGCGCTTTTTCGTCTACACGAAGACGGGCCGTTCGCTGTCGCCGGCCGCCGAAAGCTTCATGGCCTTCCTGTTCCAGTTCGTCGAGACGCATGAGTGGAACGTCGGCGGAAACAACGGCGCACGCGCCGCGCTGCCGGCGGGCAGCGCGGCGGGCAGCGCTTTATAATGGCGCATCGCCCTTCAGCAAACACGCCATGACCCAGCCCGACCAGCACGACCTGTCCGCCATCGACGCCGCCACCATCGCCATCAACCAGCGCATGAACAAATTCGACGGTCACGACCAGGTCTGGCTGTTCGGCTACGGCTCGCTGATCTACAAGGCGGACTTTCCCTATATTGAACGCCGCCCCGCCAGCATCGCCGGCTGGACGCGGCGCTTCTGGCAAGGCTCGCATGATCACCGGGGCACGCCGATGGCGCCGGGCCGGGTCGCCACCATCGTGCCCCAGGCGGGCGCCGTGTGCGACGGCATGGCCTATCTGATCACGCCCGAAGTCTTCGCCCACCTCGACCACCGCGAAAAGAACGGCTATTTGCGCCTGGCCACCGATATCACCTTCGACGATGGCGGCAAGGTCGAAGGCCTGGTGTACATCGCCAACGAAGAAAACGCCGCCTTCCTCGGCGCCGCCCCGGAACTCGATATCGCGCGCCAGATCGCCCGATCAAACGGCCCCAGCGGCCCGAACAGCGAATACCTGCTGCACCTGGCCAGCGCCCTGCGCGAACTGGGCAAGAGCGACCCGCATGTCTTTGCCATCGAGCAACATCTGGCGCAGCTCCAGGCACCTGCCCAAGACAGCGCCGCAGCGTACCCCGGCAGCATCAGCGCTGACGCTGGTTCAACTTAAAACAAATCCAGCTGCCCGGCATTGCCCCCTTTTGCCGAGTTCCACAACGGCGGCACCACCAGCGGCCGGCGGAACTGCGTGCAATCGAGCTGCTTGAAGCGGCCACCCTTGCCGTGCAAGCCCAGCCGATGCACGGCCTTTTCAAAGCGCTGGTGGATCAGGTCGGCCCACACGCCCTCGCCCCGCATGCGCGTGCCGAACGCGCTGTCGTAATCCTTGCCGCCGCGCATTTCGCGCACGCGGTTCATCACGCGCTGGGCCCGCTCCGGGAAGTGCGCTTCCAGCCATTGCTGGAACAAGGGGCTCACTTCCCACGGCAGGCGCAGCACCACGTAATGGGCGTGGATGGCGCCCGCGTCGCGCACGGCTTCGAGCAGCTGCTCGATTTCCGGCTCCGTCACGAAAGGAATGATGGGCGCGATGCTCACGCCCACGGGGATGCCCGCCTCCGTCAAGGTGCGGATGGTGCGCAGCCGCCGCGCAGGGGCCGCCGCGCGCGGCTCCAGCGTGCGCGCGATGACGGGGTCGAGCGTGGTGACAGTGATGGCCACGGCGGCCAGGCGCCTGGCCGCCATCGGCGCCAGGATATCGATATCGCGCTCGATCAGCGACGATTTCGTGATCAGCGCCACGGGGTGGTCACACTCGTGCAGCACTTCCAGCACGCGCCGCGTCAGCTGCCGTTCGCGTTCGCACGGCTGATACGCATCGGTATTGACGCCCACGGCGATCGGCTCGGCCACATACGACGGCTTGGCCAGTTCGCGCCACAACAGTTCGGGGGCGTTCACCTTGGCGTAGATGCGGCTTTCGAAGTCCAGGCCCGGCGACAGGCCCAGATAGCTGTGCGTGGGACGGGCAAAGCAGTAAATGCAGCCGTGTTCACACCCCCGGTATGGATTCAGGGAAACGTTGAACGGCAAATCGGGCGAAGCGTTGCGTGTGAGGATGGTGCGCGCCTGCTCGTCGCTGACCTGCGTTTTCCAGCCCGGCGCCGCCTCCCCCTCCGCCCCATCCAGGCCGCCCACGCTCCAGCCGTCATCGAAACCGGCGCGCGCGTGCGCCTCGTAGCGCCCTTGCAGGTTCGACACGGCGCCGCGCCCCTTGTGGGCTTTCAGCGATTGCGGCGGCAACATGGCTTGCCCGGCGAAGCTGTCATCGTGCTCTGGAATGATTGCTTTCATGAACGGCCCCATCAACTGTATATACGTACAGTATACTATGCCGCTATGCGGGCAAGATCAAGGGCTGGCGTGCTGCTGTTTCACGCTTTTTCAGCATGCGGTATGACATAACTCAACTGCTGTGCGACAAAGCCGTCAAATGCCGTGATCAGAGGAACGAAGCGGGACGCGTCCTGCTCCAACTGCATCAGGGCATAGCAGGTCGCTTCCAGGGTCGATAACTGGTCTGGCGCGTGCGCCTTGCGGATCAGGTAATGGGAAGCGGGCGTGTCGCGCAGGGGCAGGCGCGGCAACTGTTGCAACTGGGGATTCAGGTACAGCATCTTGCGGCTCTTGCGCCAGGTGGCGTCCAGCACCACCAGCCGCAATTGGCTCAAAAATCGGGCCGGATCGAGCAAGATGGCGGGGTTGAGCGGGGGCGGGGGCGCGATGCCCAGCGAACGGTCGCCGGGCGTATCTGGGTACAGCAGCACGTTGTGCTTGTCGGCCAGCAGTGCGGCGAGCGTGTCCGGGGCAAACTGCTCGCCCGTCAGCATGCGGCTGTTGGGCAGGCTCAGGTGCAGCAAGCGGGCACTGCCCTTGGCGTTATGGACTTCCAGCGGATGCTGCAGGATCAGCACGTCCACCGCGTGGGCAACGGGGGCGATCCAGCGGCAGATGCAGCTGGATGCGGCGCGCAGGCAGGCTGGGCAGCGCGCGCGTTTGGCGGGTTCAGCCTCGGAGGACGATGCAGCGGCAGGGCTGGAGGGATGGCTGGAGGTAGAGCTTGAGGTACGGCGGGTGGTCATGGCGGAGCGCGTTCGCGGCTGTCTTCAAGCCGCGATTGTAGCGCCCGCGCCATGCCACGGGGAATCTGCGCTTAAAACTCTTCCCATTCGTCGGCGCCAGACGCCACCGGTGCCTTCGGCGCGCGTGCCCGCACAGCGTCCGCCGGCGCCGCCTTGCCCGGCGCGGCTGCGGGCTGTGCTGGCGCGCGCCGTACCGCCGCTTGCACGACAGGCCGCACGGCGGTTTTGAGCGGCGCAGGCGCTTTCACAGACAGGGCAGCAGTGGTGGAAACAGAGTGCTGCGTGGCATCGAGCTTGAACACGCCCACGACCTCGGCCAGCTTGGCCGCCTGTTCCTGCATGGATTCGGCCGCTGCGGCGGCCTCTTCCACCAGGGCCGCGTTTTGCTGCGTCACCTGATCCATCTGGCCGATGGCCTGGTTGACTTGTTCGATGCCGGCGCGCTGCTCATCGCTGGCATCGGTGATCTGGTTCATGATCTGCGTCACGTGGCTGATGCTTTGCACGATTTCGTCCATGGTGCGACCCGCCTTGTCCACCAGTTGCGAACCGGCCTCGACCTTTTGCACGGAATCGTCGATCAAGCCCTTGATTTCCCTGGCCGCCGCGCTGGAGCGCTGCGCCAGGTTGCGCACCTCGGAAGCTACCACGGCAAAACCGCGGCCCTGCTCGCCGGCCCTGGCCGCTTCCACTGCCGCGTTCAGGGCCAGGATATTCGTCTGGAAGGCGATGGCGTCGATGACGCTGATGATGTCGACAATCTTGCGCGAGGAATCGTTGATCGAGCCCATGGTGCTGACCACTTCCGACACCACCACGCCGCCCTTGCTGGCGATCTGCGAGGCGTCGATGGCCAGTTGATTCGCGCTGCGCGCATTGTCGGCATTGCGTTTCACGGTCGAGGTCAGCTCTTCCATCGAAGACGCCGTCTCTTCCAGCGAGCTGGCCTGCTCTTCCGTGCGCGATGACAAGTCCAGGTTGCCGGCGGCAATTTCGCTCGACGCCGTGCTGATCGATTCGGTGCCGACGCGCACCTGGCCGACGATACTGACCAGTTTATCGTTCATGTTTTTCAGCGCATGCATCAGCTGCCCCGTTTCATCGCGGCTGTCCACCACGATATGGCTGGTCAGGTCGCCGGCGGAAACGGCTTCCGCCACCTCGACGGCGCGCGTGATGGGACGCGTGATCGAGCGCGTGATCCAGTAGGCGCAGGCGATGCCCAGCAAGATGGCAACCGCGCCCAGCGAGATCAGCAGCAAACGGCCGTTTTCGTAGCGCGAGCGGATTTGCGCGGCCGCGTCATCGAGCAATTTGGCTTCCAGCACGGCCAGCTTTTTCAGCGACGCCAGGTAAATGTCGCGCTTGACGGCCATGTCGCCTTCGTACAGGCGCTTGCCCAGTTCCAGGTCACCCGCGTTCTTGGCTTTGAACACGTTCTTGCGCACTTCCGTGTAAGCCTTGCGCGTGCTCAGCACTTCCTGGTACAGCGCTTGCTCTTCGGCGTTCAGCTCGCTTTTCCCGATGTCGTTCTGGATTTCCGTGGCGCGTGCGGACGAGACCGACATTTCCTGTTCAAACTGCTTCTGGTGTTCGGGATCGCTCACTTTCCATGCGGCCGCCGTGCGCGCCGCGTTCACCTCGATGACCTTGGTCCACTCACCGATCAGGCGTTCATTGCGCACCTTGACGTTGACGAGCGCATCGGTTTCCTTGCTGGCGCTTTGCATCTGCACGATGCCCACCACGGTCAGGCTCGTCAACAGCAGCAGGACGGCGGCAAAAGCGCCACCGAGGCGTACGCCGATTTTGAGGTTTTTCATTGCGTGATTCCTATCTGAAAAAACAATGCACAGATGCCACGAAACCGACTTGCTGCTACGTACCAATATAGCAGGCATCTGCCGTGCGGCAATCACGAGCGGCGACGCAACGCTACCCAGCGTCGCCAGAATGGCAGCGCGCCGCAGCGCACCACTTTGGAGCAGATTGTGAGTGAATCAGGATGGTATTGCAAGAAATAACATGCAGAAAAGCAACAATTACAAGGAGCTATGCCGCCACGCACGGGCGGCAGGCAAGCATCGTCAGTTTTGCTTCACATAGATCAATTTTGACGTATCGAAACCCAGCCCCCGGGCTTTCTCGACCAGGCGCTGCTGCAAGGCAGGGTCCATGGTCGGCGTGCGCGACAGCAACCACAAATATGACTTGTCGGGGCCGCTGATCATGGAATAGCTGTAATCTTGCTGGTCCAAGTCAAACACGATGTAGGAACCATAGAAGGGACCGAAAAACGACACTTTCAGGTAGCCCACGTCTTTCTTGTCGACGAAATACGCCTTGCCTTCCGCTTCCTTCCACTGCGCGTCCGCCTCCTTGTAGCCGCGGTTGAGCACTTTCAGGCCGCCATCCTGGCGCAGGCTGTAGTCGGCCGTCACGCGGCTCAGGCCCCGTTCGAATGAGTGGTCGAGGCGCGCGATCTCATACCACTTCCCCAGATAGCGGGTCGTCTCGAAATTGTTGACAGGCACGATATTCTCGGGACGGCCGACACAGCCGGCCAGCACGAGCACACTCAGGAACAACAGTTTTTTCATGGTCTTCTCCATAGCTAAAATCAGGGTAGCAACATCACGGTAGCAATGCGTGGTCGACGATGCGGCGGATCGCGCCACTATTTTGCATGTGCACGATGGCGGCATTGAATTGCTCGATAAAGTCATCGCGATAAGGGTAGGTGGCCGGCCGGCGCGCCGTAAAACCCAGGTGGCCCTGCTGACTGGCCAGCTGCGCCGTTTCCTCGATTGCCTGCATCGGCGCGCCCGATGGACTCTCGCGCCGGATGCGCTGCAATTCCCACTGCGCCGACAGGCGGTCGCTGACATAGCAATCGATGCGCCCGCGCATCAGCTTGAGCAGATTCGTGCG
Source organism: Janthinobacterium sp. 78 (assembly GCF_003096775.1). Classification (NCBI taxonomy): domain Bacteria; kingdom Pseudomonadati; phylum Pseudomonadota; class Betaproteobacteria; order Burkholderiales; family Oxalobacteraceae; genus Janthinobacterium; species Janthinobacterium sp. 78. The sequence goes on from NZ_QENT01000001.1 coordinate 4,663,755, forward strand.
CGTGCCCTTGGCCGGGTCGAGCACGATTTTTTCGGCGCGCAAGGCAGCCATCAGCGTCGCATCGCCGGGCAGGAAACCCGCATTCACGCCGATGTGCAGACCGCCATAGTCGGCGGGCCACTGCCGCAGCGCGCGCTTGGCCAGCACGTCCTGATTGCACAGCACCACCAGCTGCTCCATCAGCAGCGGCACGGAATAGCGCACATACGGCCGTTCGCTGCGCCACGAATATGGCGGATATAGGGCAAACGCCTCGCCCGTCTGCAGCATCAACAGCCCCCGCTTCCAGGGCACGGGGCGCAGCTGCACCGCATACTGCGGCATCGCTTGCACGGCTTCGCGCACGATCTGCGTGTAGATGCCTTTCAGCTGGCCATTCTCGACGTAGGAGTACGGCGGATAATCGTCGTCGCCATAGATCACCAGCGGCGTCGCCGTACCGGCCTGCGCGCTGGCAGCGATGAACAGGCATAGCGCGGCAGGCAACATGGACATTCTGGGCATGCCCGCAGATTAGCATGGAAGCGCGACAAGCGATCATCCGTTCGCGCTGTTCGTCCCCAGCATCTCGTCGAGCTGCGCCAGGGTGCTTGAATCCTTCACGACGGCGCGCAGCCACAGGTGCAGCGGCAGCTCACCCCAGCTGGCGGCCTTGTCCGCCAGGTAGGCAACGGGGCTGTGCGGCTCCGTGCGGCGGAAAAAATCGGCCACCTGGCGCAGCTGGGCCAGCGCCTGCTGGCGCTGCACGATGACACCCCCGCCCCCGTCGGCGCCCTGGCCGGCGGCGGCCGGCGCAGCAGCGAAGTCCGCGCCAGGCGACAGCGGCGCGATGAAATGAATGACGTTTTCCAGCGCTTCGCGCGCGGCGCGAAAACTCGGACCATCGGCGCCGAAACGCGCATCGACGCTGCGTTCGAACGCCAGCAGCGACTGCATGCAGTACTGTGCATCGGCCAGCAAGCCGTCGGAAAAGGCGCGCGTATTCCTTTGCCGCGCCGCCTCCATCTGCGCCAGGGTCGCTGCGTCGTCGTGGCGCGTATCGCCCCAGCCCTGCTCCGCTGCGCCCTGCGCCAGGCTGGCCGCCGCGCGCTGGCGCGCCGCATCGAAATCCTGCAGTGAAAACAGACCATCGGCGCCTTCGGTCAGCGGTATCTCGCGCAGCAGTTGCGGCGTGCGCGACAGCAGCCAGAAGACATTGCCAATGCGCTGTTCCTGATCGCCCTCTTCCGCCGGCGGATACAGGCCTTCCCAATAGCGCTCACACAGGCCGGCCAGCAGCGCGTAGCCATCGCCCAGGCCACGGAAGTGGCGCGTCTTCGCGTGCGCCTCGGCCAGCCACACGGCCACGCGCAAATCCTTGCTGCGCGCGGCGATCAGCTGTTCGCAGCGCGTCGCCACGAAAGGCCAGTCGGCTTCCTTCAGCGCCGTCACCCACTCGCCCTGGTCCAGGCTCGGGTCATCGTGCTGGCGCGCGCGCGCGATGGCGTCGAGCTCCTGGCTGAAGGTGATGTCTTCGCCACAGGGACTGACGGCGCTGACGGGATGCAGCAACTGCTCCAGGTTGAACATGGCACTCTCCGCAAGGTGGATTATCGGATCGTATACTTGAACTGCCCCTGCTTGCCGGCGCTGACGCGTATCGAGGCGATCGGCTCGCCTTCTGCCATGCGCGCCAGCACCGCTTCGGCAATCGCCGGCAGCAGGCTGCCGTTGAGAATTTGATCGACATTGCGGGCGCCCGAATCGACCTCGGTGCAGCGCGCCAGCACGGCATCGACCAGGCCCGCGTCATGGCTGAACTGCGCCTGGTGGTTGCGTGCGATGCGCGCCCCGATATGCGCCAGTTTCAGGGCGATGATCTCGGCCAGCACCGCGTCGCTCAGGGGATAGAAGGGCAGCACCTTCAGGCGTCCCAGCAAGGCCGGCTTGAAATGCGCCACCAGTTGCGGGCGCACCAGTTCTTCCAGCGCGGCCGGCGTGGGCAAGTCTTGCGCTGCCCGGTTCAGGCAGGCGGCCATCATGGCGCCCGAACCCAGGTTCGAGGTGGCGATGATGACGGTGTTGCGAAAATCGACTTCGCGCCCTTCCGCATCATCGAGCACGCCCTTGTCGAAGACCTGGAAGAACAATTCCAGCACGTCGGGATGGGCTTTTTCCGCTTCGTCGAGCAGCACCACGCTGTAGGGCTGGCGCCGCACGGCTTCCGTCAGCACACCACCCTCGCCATAGCCGACATAGCCGGGCGGCGAGCCTTTCAGGCCGGCCACGCTGTGCGCCTCCTGGTATTCGCTCATGTTGATGGCAATGAGCTTGCGCTCGCCGCCATACAGCAGGTCGGCCAGCGCCAGCGCCGTTTCCGTCTTGCCCGTGCCGGACGGTCCCGTGAACAGGAACACGGCTTGCGGCTTGTTCGGGTCGTCCAGGCTGGCGCGCGCCGTGCGCACGCGCTGCGCCACCGCCGCGATGACGTGGTCCTGCCCCAGCACCCGTTCGCGCAACGCGCCATCCAGGGTCAGCACCGTGCGGATCTCGTCCTTCAGCATTTTCCCCAGCGGGATGCCGGTCCAGGCGGCGACGATGCCGGCCACCACCTGGGCATCGACTTCCAGCGGCGACAGCGGCGCTTCTCCCTGCAGCGCCGCCAGTTCTTCCTTCAACGCCAGCAGGCGCGCCGCGCCGATCTCGCCCGGCCGCTCGCCGCGCAACTGCACGCGCAGGTCGCCGATCTGCGCCACCAGCGTTTTTTCGCGCTCCCAGCGCTGCGCCAGCGCCGCGATCGCCGCCTGCCCTTCGTCATGCTCGCGCCGCAGCTGCACCAGGCGCGCGGCAGCAGCTTTATCGGGCGCTTCGCCATCGGCCGCTTCCCGCGTCAGGGCGGCGATTTCCGCGCCGATGCGTTCCTGCCGCCGGTGCGCGTTTTCCAGCTGCGCCGGCGTGGCGCGCTGGCCCAGCGCCACCTTGGCGCAGGCCGTATCGAGCACGCTGATGGCCTTGTCGGGCAGCTGGCGCCCACTGATGTAACGGTGCGACAGGCGCACCGCCTCGACGATGGCGGCGTCGCGCACGCGGATGCCGAAATGGCGCTCCATCAGCGGCGCCATGGCGCGCAGCATGGCGCAGGCGATGTCCTCGCTTGGCTCTTCCACCTTCACCACCTGGAAGCGCCGCGCCAGCGCCGCATCCTTTTCAAAGTATTTTTTGTACTCGCTCCAGGTGGTGGCGGCAATGGTGCGCAGGGCGCCGCGCGCCAGCGCAGGTTTCAGCAGATTGGCCGCGTCGTTCTGCCCCGCCTGGCCACCGGCGCCGATCATGGTGTGCGCCTCGTCGATGAAGAGGATGACGGGGTGCGGGCTTTTCGCCACCTCGTCGATGACATTCTTCAAGCGGCTTTCAAATTCTCCTTTCACGCTGGCGCCAGCCTGCAGCAAGCCCATGTCGAGCGCGTGGATGTGCGCCCCCTGCAGCACCTCGGGCACGTCGCCCGCGGCGATGCGCAAGGCCAGGCCTTCCACCACGGCCGTCTTGCCCACGCCCGCCTCACCCGTGAGTATCGGATTATTCTGGCGCCGGCGCAGCAGGATGTCGACGGCCTGGCGTATCTCGCCCTCGCGGCCGATCACGGGATCGAGCTTGCCGTCGCGCGCCAGCTGCGTCAGGTCGGTGGTGAACTGGTCCAGCGCCGGGGTCTTGCTGGCCAAAGTCGCAAGCGGATCGTCGGATGTCTCGGAAAGCTGCGGCACGGCCGCGCTTTCCTCCCCGGAGCCGGCCGTCAGCTTGTCCGGATGGTGCTTCAATTGCTCCACGCTGAAGCGGGCGAACAGCTTCGAGCCACGGTACGCGAGCTGCGACAGTTCCGGCTCCGTCAGCAGCGCCAATAACAGATGGCGGCTGCGAATGGGTCCCGGCTGCGCCGTATCGAGCGAGGCGACCAGCCAGGCGTGTTCGAACAGCAGCGGCAAATGGGGAGAGAAGACGGGCGTGCGCGCGCTGCCCGTGCGGAAGCTGCCGATCTCGCGGCGCAGATCCGCCTCCAGCGCCGTCAGGCTGATTTCGCTGCGCCGCGCGATGGTGACGAAATCGCTGCGCTCCTGTTCCAGCAGCGCCAGGAACAGGTGTTCGATATCGACTTCATACTGCCCCAGTCCCACGCAGATGCTGGCGGCGCGGGTGGCGGCCGTGCGCGCCGTGTCATTCAGTTTGGCGATCAGGGTTTTCAAATGATTGCTCATGCGGCGGCTCCCTTGCGGTTGATCGAATAGCGCAGCGACGACGGCTGCAGCACGGCGTCGAAATTGACCGTCTCGCCACCGGACATCACGGCCAGGGTGCCACTGATGACGAAGCCGACGCGGTTGATGCTGCCCGCTTCGCGCTCCAGGCGGGCGCGCACATTGCGCAAGCGCGGTTCGTGGCGTTCGATGGCGGCCTTCAGCGCGGCGCAGATGCGGGCGCGGTCCTCGCTGCTGGACAAACACATGCCGGCGAAATCGATCAAGCCATAGTTGACGATGGACGCCGCGCATTCCGGATAGGCGTCGAGCGCGCCAGGCGGCAGGGCCACGCGCGTGTTGAGCAGCTCTTCCAGGTCGCGCGCCACCGCATCCTTCAATTGTTCCAGCGACAGGCGCGCCGCCACGCCGCCCGCCGCAGCGCCGTCGCCCATCAGGCGGTCGAACAGGCCGGGTACATAACTGTCCATGCGCTCTCCTGAAAAGTCGGCGCGGCGCGCGCAGGAGGATGTCCGCCGCGCGCCGCGCAAGGATGGATCAAGCCACGCGGTTCGCGGCCAGGTCCCAGCCGCCCGAGGTATTGCCACCGGCGCCGCCCGTCACTTTTTGCTGTGTGTATTTCCACTTCACTTTCGAGAACTTGAAGCCGACGTGTTCACCGAGGATGTCGCCTTCTTCCACGTTCGGCGTGACGGCGCCGATCAAGACATTCTCGATTTCGATTTCAAAGTACTTGACGCGCTCGCCCTGGCCGTCGGCGCGCATGAATTCGAAGCGCGCCTTGGGAATGGTCTTGCCGGCAGAGCAGGTCTGCAGCAGCACCGGCGAGGCCAGGTCGGCCAGCTTGGAGATGACGATGTCCTTGTGCTCGCAGCGTTCGGCCGTGTGGCCGCCGCCCGTCGAGGCGGTGGCGGACTTCGGCTGCTCGACACTCCAGCTGACCGATTTGCACTCGATCCAGTCCTTGTGCTTGTCATCGGTGGACTCGCCCTTGATGCCGTCTATCTGCAGATATACATCGATTGCCATGGTGTGCTCCTCTGGTTGAAAGATGGGTGGATCATGAATTGGTCGACTTCGGCAACTCCGCGACCAGTCGGAGCGAAACGGACAGCTCATCGAGCTGGAAATGGGGACGCAGGAACGATACGGCGCGGTACACGCCGGCCCGGCCCGGCACTTCATGCACCTGCACGGACGCCTCGCGCAGCGGGAACTGCGCCTTCTGCTCCTGGCTGGCGTTATCGTCGAGCAGCACGTACTGCATCAGCCAGCGGTTCAGAAAATCTTCCACGTTGGAAGCGGCGGCAAAGCTGCCGATCTTGTCGCGCATCATGGCCTTCATGTAGTGGGCGATGCGCGAGACGGCAAAGATGTACTGCAACTGCGACGACAGCACCGCATTCGCGTTGGCCGCGTCGCTGTTGTACTTGCGGCTCTTCTGCGCCGACTGCGCGCCGAAAAACGCCGCATACGCCGTGTTCTTGCAGTGCACCAGCGAGATGAAGCCCAGGTCCGACAGTTCCTTTTCGCGGCGGTCGGTGATCGCCACTTCGGCCGGGCATTTCAGGGCCACGTCGCCCTCGTCCGTCTTGAAGGTGTGGGTCGGCAGGTCGTCCACCAGGCCGCCGCCCTCCACGCCGCGGATGGCGGCGCACCAGCCGTAATCGGCAAACGCGCGCGTCAGCTTGCTGCCGAACGCATACGCGGCGTTACACCACAGATATTTGTGATGGTCGCTGCCGTCGACTTCCTCGACAAAATTGAAACCTTCGACCGTGGTGCCGTCGACGGGATTGAAGGGCAACCGGCCCAGGAAGCGCGGCAAGGTCAGGCCCACGTAGCGCGCATCCTCGGATTCGCGGAAGGCTTTCCATTTCGCGTACTCGATGGTGTCGAACACCTTGGCCAGGTCGCGCGGCTTGCCCAGGTCGCCGTAGCTTTCCAGGCCAAACAGTTCCGGCGCGGCCGAAGCGATGAAGGGTGCATGCGCGGCGGCGGCGATGTGCGACATCTGCTCGACGAAATACATGTCTTCCGGCTGGCGCGAGATGGCGAAGTCGCCCAGCAGCGCGGCGAACGGCGCACCGCCGAAGGTGCCGAATTCCTCTTCATACACCTTCTTGAACATGCTGCTCTGGTCGAACTCCAGCGCGGCCTGGAAATCCTTCACCAGTTCGCGCTTGGTGGCGTTGAACATGCGGATCTGCAGGCGCGTACCCGTATCGGAATTGCCGACCAGGTAGCGCAGCCCCGTCCAGCTTTGTTCGAGCTGCTGGAACGGCGCCGCGTGCATGATTTCGCTGAGCTGGGCGGAGATCAGGCGGTCGATTTCTGCCACGCGCGCGTCCAAGGTCGCCGACAGGCTGGTCGACATCAGCACGGTGCCGTCGAGCACCTGCGCCACCAGTTCCGAGATCAGGTCGCGCGCACGCGCATGCTCGGCGCCGGACTTGGCGACGCGGCTCTGCTCGACGATCTGGTCCAGCAAGTCGGTCGCTGCCGGGCCATCGGATACGGATACAGCGATGGCTTCTGGGGCTTCTGCCTGGGCGCTCATCTCAATCCTCCTGTGCAGGGAACTGCGGTTTCAGGCTGGCCAGGCTGTCCGTGTTGTTCAGCACTTCCGTCAGCAAGTCTTCCAGCTTGTCATTGCCGGCCAGCTTGTTGCGCAAGTCGGCCAGCTTGGTGCGCGCCTCGAGCAGCTTGCGCAAGGGATCGACCTGGCGCACCACCGATTCCGGGCGGAAGTCATCCATCGAGCGGAAGTGCAGGTCGACGGCGAACGTGCCGCCCGCCTCGCTGATGCGGTTCGGCACGGCGAAACGCGCCACCGGCTCCACGCCGGCCAGCACTTCGTCGAAGTTGTTGCTGTCGATGGCGACGAACTTGCGGTCCTTCAGGCGTTTTTTTTCGCTGTCCGGATTGCCGCCAAAGTCGCCCAATACGCCAACCACGAAGGGCAGCTCCTTATTTTCAATCGCGTCGCCAATCTCGACGTCATAGGTCATTTGCACGCGCGGTGCGCGTATCTTTTGCAGGCGTTTTTGCACGCTGTCGGACTTGGGCATGTCGCTTCCTTTTCAAAGGGATGGTGGGGATGCTGGCCTATTTCAAGCCGCTGAACGGGTCGGCCGCGCTGCCTGGCGCTGCCGCGCCCTTCGCCGCCGGCGCGCCGACGCTGGAACTGGAGCTGGCAGCGCGCTTGCCGGCCGCCGGCGCACGCCTGGCCGGCGGCACCAGCACGTCTTCGCCGATGCTGGCGCGCAGCAGCTTGGCCAACTCCTGCGCTTCCGAGCGCAGCGAGCCATTCAGATTGTTTTGCCGCGACAGGTCGGCCAGCGCCTTGCCGGACAGGCGCAAACCGCTGACGGCGACGATGCTGTTGGCGACCTTGTCGTCCGGATCGCGTTCCAGCGCTTCGAGCGCATGGCCGATGGCGTCGCCGTATTGGCCGCGGTCGAACTTCATCTGCGCCATTTGCAGCCACGGCGCCTTGTCGGCCGGGTAGCTGCTGCCGCCGCCCTTGAGCAGGGTCATGGCGCGTTCGTACTGGCCGGCGCGCGCGGCCGCATCGGCGTCGCTCATCACTTGCGCCAGGGTCGGCGCGGCAGGTTTGGTGGGTGCCGGCTGGTCTGGCGTGGCGCAGGCGGCCAGCAGCAAGGCGCTGGCGAGGCAGGCAATACGGGGCAACATGGTGGCTGGCTTCATCGGGCATTCCTTCACGTGGAGGACGCTACCGCTGGGAAAGATGGGCGGCGCCTTGGTGGAGGCCATTATTGATCGCCAATTTTTTTGCCAGATTGAGATTAATCAGCAAAGAAGAAGTTCCACTCTACAGCGGCGGACAGCTCCATGAATCCTGATCTGGCGCAGGAACTGCGTTGATCGCAGGCGGACTTTGCGCCAACGCAAGCAGGCCGCTGGCACATGCGTTTAAATGACTGCAAGACCTTTATTTCCACCCACCATTTTTGCAAAGACTCTCCATGCCATCTGACGCCCTGCTCCGCCGCCTGGTCCGCGCCACCGCACTACTGCTGCCGGCCCTTCTGCTGGCCGGCTGCGCGGGTGGCGCCATCGGCACCCTGGCCAACGCGGCGCTGCAAATGGCCGGCGTGGCCAAGCCGCCGCCCGAACTGCCGGACGCGCAAAAACCGCCGCGCAACGTCAGCATCCGCCTGCACGCGGCGCAGCGCCTCAACACCGATGCCGAAGGCCGGCCGCTGGCGCTGGTGGCGCGCATCTACAAACTGCGCCAGAGCGCAGCCTTCGAGCAGGCCCCCTACGACAGCTTCCTCGACGCGCAGCGCGAAAAGGCCGCACTGGGCGCCGACCTGATGGAAGTCAAAGAGGTGCTGCTGGTGCCAGGCCAGCGCTACGAAGTGCAGGAAAAAGTCAGCAAGGAAGCGTATTTCATCGGCGTCGTGGCGCTGTTCCGCGCGCCAGCGGCGCAGCGCTGGCGCGCCACCTTTGGCGCTGCCGACGCGGAACGCGGTGGCATCACCGTCGGCCTGCATGCCTGCGCGCTGAGCGTCAGCGGCATGGCCACACTGTCAAGCCCGCGCTGCCAGTAGCGCAAACACACGCCACACATTCAAAGGAGAAACGCGATGGGCATGGCAGCGAAAGTCTTGTGGGGAGAAGGCCTGTTCCTGCGGCCGCAGCATTTCCAGCGCCAGGATCAGTATCACGAAGCGCGCCTGCATCACACGGCCAGCGCGCTGCATCCCTACCTGTGGGGCGTGGCGCATCTGCAGTGGGACCTGGCGGCGCTGCAGACGGGCACCTTGCGCCTGCTGGCCCTGTCGGCGATCTTCCGCGATGGCGAAGTGTTCGAGGCGCTGGGCGACGGCGCGCCAGGCAGCGACACCCTGCCCCCGCCGGTGGATCTGGAAGCGCTGCCGCCGGCGGTGCAGGAAGTGACGTACTACGCGGCGCTGCCCATCCTCAACCGCGAAGGCATGAATTACACGGCGCAGGCGTCAACGGCAGGCACGCCTGCAGCCACGCGCTTTGCGCACGCCATGCGCGCCACGCCCGACCTGTTTACGGAGTCCGCCGTGGCCGACGTGGCGTACCTGAAGAAGACCGTGCGCCTGATTCCCGACAGCGAAGCGCGCGGCTCCTACGACTGCCTGCCGCTGATCGCCCTGCGGCGCACGGTGTCGGGCGGCTTCGAGCCCGTACCCTCGTTCATGGCACCCAGCCTGGCGATCGCCGGCGCGCCGCGCCTGCAAGGCGTGCTGGAACACCTGCTCGACGCGCTGCAAGCGAAAGTGAGCGCGCTGCACGGCCACCACCGCGAGCCGAGCCGCAACGTGATCGAATTCCGCTCGGGCGACGTGTCCTCGTTCTGGCTGCTGCACACGGTCAGCACGGCCGCTGCCGCGCTGATGCACTATGTGCGCCATCCGGCCCTGCATCCGGAGCGCCTGTACGAGGCGCTGCTGGGCCTGGCGGGTGGCTTGCTCAGCTACTCCAAGCACTACACCCTGGCCAGCCTGCCCGCCTACGACCACGCGCAGCCGGGCGCCTGCTTCGACGCCATCGATGGCATCATCCGCGAACTGCTCGACACCGTCATCTCGTCGAAGTACTTTTCCATCGCCCTGCTGGAGGACAAGCCGTCGTATTACCTGGGCAAGCTCGATTCGGGCAAGATCGACCAGCACACCACCTTGTACCTGGCGATACGCGCCGCCATGCCCGCCATCGAACTGGTCGATGTGGTGCCGCTGCGGGTAAAAGTGGGGGCGCCCGACGACGTGGAAAAATGCGTGCTCACGGCCATGCCCGGCCTCAAATTGTCGCATGCGCCGCAAGTGCCGGCGGCCATTCCCGTGCGCCCCGACACCTATTATTTCGCGCTTGAAAACCGCGGCGTGCTGTATGAACAGATGCTCAAGGCGCAGTCGATTTCCGTGTACGTGCCGGCCGGCATACGCGACCTGCAGCTGGAACTGATCGCGGTGACGGCATGAGCCAGCTCATCGAACGGCGCGCGGCGCCCTCCCTGCTGGGACCACGTGGTGCCGCCCCTGCTGGCAACAGCCGGCATGCCGGCAGCGCCCTGCTGGACCTGATGCACGAAGGCTTTTACATGCTGTTCATGCTGAAGCACGGTTCGGCGCCTGGCGACGAGCAAAGCTTCATGGAGCGCATCACGGCCTTTCTTGGCGACTTCGAACGCGAAGCGAAAAAGATCCGCGCCGATGGCGACGATATCGAGGCGGCCAAGTATGCATTCTGCGCGGCCGTCGATGAAATCATCCTGGCCTCACCTTTCACCCTGCGCAAGCAGTGGGAAAGGCGCCCGCTGCAGCTGCTGATCTTTGGCGACCAGCTGGCGGGCGAACACTTTTTCGACCGCCTCGACGCCTTGCGCGGCAAGGGCGCCATGCGCGTACAGGCGCTGCAGGTCTTCCACATGTGTTTATTACTGGGATTCCAGGGCAAGTATGCGATCGACGGCGGCGAAAAACTCAGCTACCTGACGGCGCGCCTGGGCGACGAGATCGCCCACATCAAGGGCAAGAGCCGTGGCTTCGCGCCGCGCGCGGAACGCCCCGACCAGGTGGTCAACAAACGCGGCAGCGACGTGCCGCTGTGGGCGCTGTCGAGCTTTTTCGCCCTGCTGGCCATCTGCGCCTACCTGGGCCTGAAAACGCATCTGACGCGCGGCACGCAAACGACGCTGGCCGCGTATGCGGACCTGGTCAAACTCGCTCCACGGCCAGCGCACCTGACCATCACCCTGCCCTGAACACCTCACAAAACCTACTGCGCGTCGGTATAGGCGGCCTGCGATGCTCACCGTGCTCTAGCACGGTTGCGCTTCTCGACCACCTCTCCCTTCCGCTCGCTACGGTTTTATGAGGTGTCAACCCAATCTACTGCGCCATCCTGAACTCAATGCGCCGGTTCCGCGCCCGGCCATCGGCCGTGGCGTTGCTGGCCACGGGACGGTCCGGGCCCTGGCCCGACACCAGCACGGAATCGGCCACGATGCCCTTGCCGGCCAGGTAGGCACGCACGGCTTCGGCGCGCGCCCGGCTCAGGGCCACATTGCTGGCGCGCAGGCCTGTGTCGTCCGTGTGGCCGATCACCTCCACCTTGCGGCCCCGCAGCTTGAGCATGACGGCCGCCATCTCGTCGAGGATGGCCAGACCGGCCGGCGTGATGGACGCCTTGCCGCTGTCGAATTCGACGATGCGTTTATCCAGCGCCGCATCGAGCAAGCCCTGCTCGGCCTCGGCCGCCTTGACGCGCAAGCCGTTGTTGACGGTGTAAGTGGGGTTGAGGCTGGTGGCAATGTCGCTGGCGATCTGCTGGCGCTGCGCCTCGTTGGCCACTTCGCCGCGCACGCTGACGTTGTTGCCGGCGATGCTGATCTGCCCCCGCGAAATGAGCTTCAGGTTCGGCGCGATCAGTTTTTGCACGTAGGCGTTCCAGTTGGCCGGCACGGCCACGTTGCCGATGGCGATCTGGTCGACCACGCGCTCGGCGCCATACAGTTCGCGCAGGCGGGCCAGCACGGCCGCCTTGCCCGCTTCGTCGGCCAGGGTGCCCGTGACGAGGATCTGTCCCGGCATCGGCGTCTGGGGCGCTTGCGCCTGCGCGTGGCAGGGAACGGCCGCAGAAAGCAGCAGCGGCAGCAGGAAAATGTGAGATTTCATCGCAATCCTTCAGGCAAAGGTGTCGGCAAACATGGCGCAGGCCGAGCGCAGCGACAACTGCTCCTGCTGCAGGCAGGCGGAAAACTGGCGCAGCGCCGCATCGTCTCCCAACTGCTCCTCAACCCAGTCGAGCTGGTCGAACACGATCAGCCGTTCGCTGCCAGCCTGCGGATCGATCAGCGCGTGCAAGCCGTGCGGGTCGGCGCCGCAAAAACCGATCACCAGCACGGGCGCCTCGTCGAGGTGAGAAAAAAACAGCGCCAGTTCGAAATCGGCCTGGCGCAGGAAAGGCGCAATCAAATGCAGCCAGAAGCTGGCCACCAGCTCGCGCAGCTGCGCGTCCTGCGGCAGCGGCAGCACCAGGCTTTTCTCCAGGCGCGGCAAGCCGCTCTGGCGCACCGGCTGCAGCAACAGGCCCAGACCCAGCAGCAATTCGCGCACCGTCACGGGAAACGCGGGTGAAGCGAGCAGCGTTTGCAGGCCGTGCACGGTCTGCGCCTGCAAAAAGGCGGCCAGCCGCGCCGCGTGGCACGGGGCGGCCGGTTCGACTTCGACCACGTTGCCGGCCAGCGCCAGCAGGGCCGGACCCGGTTCGACGCTGGAAACAATGCCTTGCGAGAGCTGCTCCACGCGCTGCCACAGCGGCGCCAGCGCCAGCGGGCTGCAAGCGACAAAGGCGTCGGCGTCATCGACTTCCAGCGCGCCCATGGCCATGAAGGGAAAGCGCCGCAGCGACTGGTCGTTGCTCGCTTCCAGGCGTCCGGCGATGGCGCGCCGGCTGCGCGTGCCGACAAAGGCGAAGCGCAGCGGCGGCAAGGCGTCGTAATTGAGCTTCCAGCGCGGCTCCACCGTCAGCGCGTTCATGACTTGCGCCAGCCAGTCGTCGAGCAGCTGTACCAGCGCGTGATTGTCGCAAGCCTTGATGAAATCGCCGCGCGCGGGGATCTTGCCGAAGTAGCCGAGGCGCACCTGCTGTTGCGCGCGCGTCATGGCGACACCCCGGACACTGCCGCGGCGGCGATGGCCGGCGCGGGTGCCGCAGCACCGACGATCGTCTCGGGCAGCTGCATGCCGCGAAAACCCTGCTCCTGCAGTGCCGCAGTCCCGCCCGCACCGGCGCCCGTCGTTTCCGCGCTGCTGGTGATTTTCAGGTCGACCGCCACGGCCACCTCGCCGCGCACCCAGCGCAGTTCGAACACGCCGCCATCCTTGCGTTTTTTGCTCGCCGCATCGATCATGCGCTTCAGGCCGAATTGCCCCGGTTCGTTGAACAACTCCACCGTGCGCCCGTCGAAGGTGACGGCCGTGATGCGCGCCCCTTGCATGCCCGACGCGCCTTGCGGGCCAGGATGCACCATGTTCGTCCACTGCGCCGGCGTGTTGCGGTAGCGCAGCTGCTGGCCGTCGATCTCCACCGTGTATTCCAGGGTACCGGGCGCGGGTGACGGCTGGATCTGGAACACGGTTTGCGCCGCCGTCGAGGTGGCCGCCACACCGCCCGCGCCCAGCGGCGCGATCCAGCCTGGAAAGCGCGCCACCACCTGCGGCGACAGGCTGATACCCATGTCGGCCCAGGTGCGCGGTGCCAGCACGTCGCCGCGCCGCACCACCAATGGTCCCATGGACGTCGTGACGAATTTCGCCACCAGGCCTTCCGGGCCGAAGAACTGGCCGATTTCCAGGTTGCTCGCCTCGATGCGCGCCGTGGGCGCGAACGGATATTTGTTGGCCAGCGATTTCTGGAACGGTTCGTACACCTGCGCCGCCCAGGTCTTGTTGATATCGAGTTCGGCCGGCGCGACGATGACGGCAAAGGTCTGCATCAGCGGGCGCACGAGGATGGGTCGAATCGCCTGCTTTTGCGCGTCGCTCATCCCCGTGAGTACCTGCTCGTCGACCAGCTTCAGGGCGTCGGCCAGCTCGGAACCACTGCCTTCCAGGGTCTGCTGCATGAACTGGCGCGCACCCGGCCCCGCGTCGCCCTGGTTCTTCAGCAAGTTCAAACGGCTGCGCAGTTTCGACAGCGCTTCGAGGTAGGCGCGCATCAGCGAGGCATTGTTGTCCCTGGCCGCCACCAGCTTGCCCACGCCGGCAAATTCGCGTCCCACGGGGCCCATGGGTTTATCCAGGCGGGCCGGGTCGATCTGCGCATTCACGCCCGGATTGGCCGTCAACTGCGATGGCGCGCGGCGCAGCACGGTTTCCTTGAACCAGGCGATGATGCCCCGCTCGGCCTTGCGCAATTGCGCATTCTGCAGCGCCGGATTGTCCCACGAGGTTTCATCGTAGATGGTCGTCAGCAGTTTGGAGATCGGCGACGCTTGCGGGTCGCCCAGGCGGTTCATCGCCTGCACGGCGCCGTCGAAGCCTTTCAGGTCGGCGACGGCCACGCCCTGCACGAATTTCTGCCACTCGCGAGCGTAGTCGGCCTTGTACATGGCCACCAGGTTTTTCTCGATCTGCTCCGGGCTGCCTTCCAGGGTCAGGTCGTCGGTGGAGGCGCTTTTCAGCACCCAGTCGGCGCTTTGCAGCTCGCGGTTGGCGGCGTCGCGAAAGGCGCCCTCGACGAACTTTTCCCACGCCTGGCGCGTAAAGGCGCCGGAGACGGCGTAACTGCCCGCCAGCAGCGCCTGATCCTGTTCGCCGACGATGCGCGCCACCGTCATGCCGGGAAAGCGCGTCGAAGCGCGCGCGCGAATGTCGGCATACACGCGCTCGCGCGCCGGCATGCCGCGCACCACGCGGCGCAGGTTTTCGCGCGCCTGGTCGACCAGAGCCAACTTCTGCTCGATGCGCGGCCAGGACGGATCGCCGATCTGCGCCAGGTAAAACGTCAGCAGCCGTTCGGCGCTGCGTATCATCTGCTCGCGCGGCATGGCGCCCCGGTTGCCTTCCAGCCAGCCGCGCCAGAAGCGCGTCAGCTGGTCGTTCAGGTGGCTGCTTTCGGCATGCGTCTTGTCGGCCAGCATCAGATAGGTTTTCAGCGCGTTGTAGGCATCTTCCACATTCGTCGCGCTGGCCGCCTGGTACTGAACATTGCGTGGCGCAGAGGATGCGGCGGCCGGTGTCTGCGGTGTGCGCGCCGTGGGCTGCAGCTGGTCGGCGCTGGCGTTCATTTCGAACAGCAAGGCTTCCAGCGCGCCCGCCACGGGGTCCAGCATGACCTGGCGCGCGCCGGCAAAATACTCCTCGCGCAGCTTGCGCTCAAGTAAATCGCCCTGATACAGGCCCAGGCGCAAGGACCACGGCCGTTGCGTGCGGTACGCTTCCAGCTGCTCGATGCGGTCCTGCAAGATCTCCAGCGCTTCCAGTCGCGACTGCAAGTCCAGCCGGCGCTCCTGCAGCTTCACCACTTTGTTCAGATCGGCCTCGACATTGGCCACCAGTTGCCGGTTGCCCAGGTAAGACCAGCTCCAGCCGCCCAGGCAGGCGCCCAGCGACACGGTGGCGGCAAAGAACACGGCATATTTGAAGCGCAGCTTGGCGCGGTTGGCATAGTTGGCCACCAGGTGCTTGTCGGCAAAAATCACCTTGCGGAACAACTCCAGCAGGAAATAACCATGCTGGCGCACACCCGCAGGCAGCACGGCCGGGGCCGGCGCGAAGGCCAGGTCGAAGCGGCGTGCCACCTGCTGCGAGGAGGCACTCACGGGCTCACCCTCCTGCAGCGCGCTGGTAAAGTAAAAGCCGCGGAACACGGGCTGGAACTGGAACGGATTTTCCTCGAACAGGGTGGCGATGAAGGCGCGCAAGGCCGGCTTGATGGCGGCAAACTCCAGCGGAAAGGTAAATACGCCGGGCGCCATCGTCTTGCGTTGCCGATGCGCCATGTTGGCCAGGCTCAGCTCCGTCAAGCCATCGTGCAATTCATCGAAACTCTGGTCGAAAAACGCCAGCAAGTCCGCCGTGGGCAGCTTGCGCTGATAGGGCATGGTGGCGCCCCAGACACGCTCGCGTTCGCTGCGTTCGGCATCGGCAAAAAACTCCGTGAAGCCGGCGATCAGGTCCGCCTTGGTAAACACGATGTACAGGGGTGCGAATACTTCCAGGCGTTCGATGACGTCCTGCACGCGCTTGCGCAGGCTGCGCGCCAGTTGCATGCCCACGTCGGGGTTGCCTCCCAGTTCGGCGATGCTGACGGCGATGAGGATGCCGTTGATGGGTGCCTTGCGCCGGTATTTTTTCAGCAGATCGAGAAAGCCGAACCACTCGCCGCGATGCTCGTCGACGACGGAATAACGTCCCGCCGTGTCGAGCACGATGCCGTCCGTGGTGAAAAACCAGTCGCAGTTGCGCGTGCCGCCCACGCCTTGCACGACCTTGCCGTCAGCGAAGGGAAATTGCAGGCCTGAATGCAGGATGGCGCTGCTCTTGCCGGCGGCCGGATTGCCGATGATCATGTACCACGGCAATTCGTACAGGGCGGCGGCGCCCGATTTGAGGCCCAGCTTGGACGTTTTGATGGTCTCGATGGCGGCCAGCATGCCCGTGCGCACGGCGTCGAGTTCACCGTGATGGGTACTGTTGGCCGTCGGGGCCGAGGCCGCTTGCGCGGCGGCGATCTCGGCCTCGTTGAGGATGGCTTGCCCCAGCGCCTGGGCATTGCGCCGCGCGCGGCGCCGACGCCACAGCCACAGGCCCAGCCAGGTGACAAAGGCCAGCAGCAGCAAGGCCAGCGCCCAGATCAGCGCCACTTCCAGCACCTCGGCCCCCAGATACAGGAACACGGCCAGCGCCACGAAGCCGAGGATGGTCAGATTGCGGCTGTCGGTGAGGAAATACCAGATTCGTCGCAGCATGATAAGCCCAGGGTGAGGTCGCAAAGCAAGGCGGATTCGACCCATGCTGACAGCAAGTCGGCGCGCCTTTGTTGACATATGACAAGTACCAGGCGCCAGCGCACGGCAGGCGCTGGCGTGCCATTGACGCTGCGCAAGCAAGCTTGCAGCTGTGAAAATGATGGCGCGGTGCGGCGCTAGAATGGCTGGCGCGGCTTACTTGCCCAGCACGCGCGGTTGCGGCAATTCCGTGTGGCCAAAATCCATCATGGTCCAGCGACCGCCCCAGCGCAGGCCCACCGATTCGGCCGTCACGCCATATAAACGGTAGCCACGCATGGCCCAAGCATTTTTTTCAGAAATGATGAGCTTTCCTTCATGCATGAATGCGCAATCGGCCGCCAGGCCATACTGGTGATAGCTTTGAAACGCCCTGGCGTTGGTCACGTTCGGGCCGGCCGCCGCCAGCTGGTCCTGGCGCGCGGGGCTGCGGTAGCCTTCCAGCAAGACCATGTCGTAGCCATGCACGTCCTTCATGATCTTGAAGACCAGCAACAGGCGCTGCGCGTAGTCGTGGTCGAGCAATTGCCAGTTGCGGCTGGCACCGCCCAGCAGCGGACGCAATTGCGTCACTTCCGCCGTGGAAAACAGCAGCGGCGGCAAGGTTGGCGGCGGCACCAGCTGCTCGCCTTTCAGCAAGTCGCTGACCTGGTCGTTGATGACGTGTTGCCGATCGGCATAGCCGCGCAGGGCGATGCGGTCGCTGGACAACCACGCCAGCAGGGGCGGCACGATGACCAGCACGCTGCCTGCCAGGCTCAGCCAACGATGCCGCAACAGCAGCTGCCAGGCGCGCGCCATGCCCGAGCCCGTGTGCTGCCGCATGCGCTGCCACTGCGCACCGCTGCCGCCCTTCAGATGCTGCGCGCGCCGCTGCACGCGCCAGCCCAGGTTGACGAGCGTGTGCAGCACGATGGCGCGACCGCCGGGAAACAGCAGCAGCCAGCAGGCAAAACAGGCCAGCAGGAAATACATCAGGACCAGGGCGACAAACATGGGGCGCTCCGTGACAGGGATCGGCGTGGGCCGGACAGCAATTTCCCGGCGGTATCGCTAGATCGTAGGCGTCCGCGGCCCGCATGAGCGCGGTTTACATCAAGGTCAGTCGAGTTTGATCCACTGCGGAGGTGATATTTTGTCTCTATTGAAACCCGGGGATGGCCAGGCGCACGGTCCTGACCTGCTGAGCAAGGCCGGCGCGGCTGGCGCGCACAGCGACGGCAAGGGCATCCTGTCGCAGCTCGAACACGGCGTCGCCGCGCCTGCGGCCAGGCCCGCCCTGCGCTGGTACCCCGACTGGCGGTATTGGGCCGCTGGCGCGCTGTGCCTGGCGGTGCTGGCCGTGCTCGCTTATGACACGAGCATCATGCCGCCCGCGCCCGCCACGGCCGTGGCGGTGGCTCCGCCCGCACTGCCGGCGCCAGCCGCACCAAGTGTGCCCCCGCATGCGGCGCAGGCGGCCACCATCGTCAATACGGCGGCCCCGCCCTTGCCTGCGGTCGCAGCCCCAACGGCAAGCGCGCGCTCCAGTGCGCCACGCAAGACAGCACCGCCCGCGCGCCCGCAGGGGCCGAGGCCGGCTGCCGCGCCCGGCGACAGCGACGTCGCCTTGCTGACGGCGATGGTGGCCCATGCGCACCGGCAGGAAGGTACAGCAAAACCCGTGCGCGACGTGGTGCTGCGCAGGCAGGAAGAAGAAACGGCGGAACTATTGCAGCGCTGCAAGCAGCTGGGCCTGATCGAAGGCATGCTGTGCCGCTCGCGCATCTGCTCGGGCCGCTGGGACAGCGATCCCGCCTGCCATTGAGAAACTCAGGTGTTTCGCGGGTGAGTGGCCGCGTCCATGCGGCCTTGCAAAAAGCCTTCCATCAGCGCCAGCAATGCCTGCGGCTGCTCCTGGTGCGGTGCATGCCCGCATTGTTCGACCATGGCGGGCACGGCGTTGAGGGCCTGCGCCACGATCGTGTCGACCTGGGCCGCGCTGCCGTACTGGTCCTCGCTGCCCTGCAGCACCAGCGCAGGGCATTCGACGGAAGGCAGCAGGTATTCGATGTTCCAGAACTGGAAACCGTAGCTGAGCCAGGTATCCGACCAGGCCTTGAAGATGGATTCCGTCTTGTCGCCATGGTATTTCGCCAGCGCACGCAACTTGCCCGCGCCAAACGCCGCGTCCGCCACGCGAATACCATCGAGCGTGACACCCTCGACAAACACGTGCGCCGCTTCGGTGATGATGCCGCGCAAGCGCGGTGGCTGCTGCGCCGCATAAATGAGGGCGATGCTGCCGCCATCGGAGTGGCCGATGAGAAAATGGTCTTGCCCCGGTAGCAGTGCGGCTAGCACTTGCGGCAACTCGCACAGCGCGTAGTCGTGCAAATAATGGAGTTGACGGCGCGCCGCCAGAGGCGACGACTGCCCATAGCCGTGGCGGTCATACAGCAAGCCGCGGCAGCCCGTCGCCTGGCATAGCTGCGCGGGAAAATCTTTCCACATCGCACAGCAGCCGAGCCCCTCGTGCAGGAATACCAGGCAAGGCTTGGCGGGGTCACCCTCGATCAATTCGTAATAGATATCGGTATCGGCACTCAGGTTCAGTATCGGCATGGGCTAGGCTCGCAACGGGTTGCGTATCGACAGGTCGGCTGCGCCTATTGTGCCATTGTCCAGCACGGCATGCGTGACGCCGCCATAAAAATAGCCTGCGGGAAAAGATCTTGCGATTTGCCTGCAAGGTGTTTGCGCCAGCACAAGTTAGCACCGTTTTTCCGGTGGCCTCGCGCGCTTTTTGCCCGCGCGTTTGCCTAGAATGGCTTACTCCAACAGCATGGAGCAGGCGGCTACCTTATCAGCCAGGACGTGACACTGGCCGTCACGGCAACAGATAGGGCGTCTTGCCGCACGACGACAGGCGCGGCATCCAAACTATCGATCAGGAGTACATCATGGATATGAAAGTAGAACATCGCACCGGCAGCAACCTGGCACTGGAAGAAACGGATGCACCGATGGAGCAGGAAGGAAAAAGCGCCAAAGGCGCGGCCGCACAGGACTTGAACCTGAGCGCCGCCGCCTTCACCACCTATTACACGTGGACGGCGAATGGCGTGCATCCTTCGGTCAACTTCGCCAATGCCAACGTGAAGGCCAATTCGCGCGTGCTGCTCAACATCAGCGAATTTGGCGCGAATGCCCAAGACCGTTTCATCGGCGCCGCCCGCATGGCCGTGTACAACATCGCGCCATATAACGGCGGCTTCCGTGCCTGGGTGGATATCTCGTGGGGCAGCCCGCTCAAGGTGCGTTTCGACGTGTTTGTCGATCCCTGATCCGGGAAACACTGCGCGTGCCCCTGCCACCAGCAGACCGGCACCACACATGTCGCCAAGACACTGATGGGACGGCAAGCGTGAACGGGAAACCGTGCGCGCAAAACAAAAGGGCCACGTGTTGCCACGTGGCCCTTTGCTACTGCTTGTTCTGGCTCCCCGACCTGGACTCGAACCAGGGACCTGCGGATTAACAGTCCGTCGCTCTACCAACTGAGCTATCAGGGAAAGGAGGCCGAATTATATACGTCAAAATTTCTCATGTCCAGTTTCAATCTGCATGGCCAGCAAAATACGCCGCCAGGGAACGAGCCTTGCCAGGTGGCTGCGTCCGTCTGCGCGGCGCCACGCAAGATAGTAGAATAGCCAAGCCTTGCCGACATGCAAGGCGCTAACGGCATGCCGGCAGCGGGGCGTCGACCACCGCGCTGCCAGCATGCGCTTGCAAGGCTCATCCTTGCCCCTGGCTGACTGCTCTCACTCGACATGACAGAATCAAGCGCATCCCTGGTGGACAAGCCCGGCAGCGGCGACAGCTCGGCGGAAATTGCCGAGCATATGGCGGCCGCCATCGTGGCGCGCCAATTGCCGCCCGGTACGCGACTGCGCGAAGAGGCGCTGTGCCGGCTGTATGGCGTCAGCCGCACCAAGATCCGCGCCGCCCTGCTGATTCTCTCGAAAGACAAACTCATACGCATGGTGCCCGACAAGGGCGCCTTCGTCAGCCAGCCCACCGAAGCGGAAGCGCGCGACATCTTCGCCGCGCGGCGCATCATCGAAGCGGCCCTGGCGCGCGAATTCGTCGCGCGGGCCAAACCCGCCGACTACCGCATGCTGGAGCGGCACCTGAAAGCGGAGCGCCTGGCGCTGGCACAAGCGACGCCGCTGCGCTCGCAACTGCTGGGCGACTTCCACGTCTTGCTGGCCGACATCGCCGGCAACGCCGTGCTGCGCGATATCGTGCGCGAACTGGTGGGACGCAGCTCGCTGATCACCATGCTGTACCAGTCCGGCCATGCTGCCGCCTGCTCGTACGACGAACACGGCCGTTTTCTTGAGGCGGCGCGCAGCGGCGACGCAGACCTGGCGGCGCGCCTGATGGTCGAGCACCTGGCGCATGTGGAAGCGGCCTTGCGCTTCGACGGCAGCGCCAGCGACACTAAAAAAGACCTGGTGGCGGCGCTGCTGATGTAAGCCGCCCCATCAAAAAAGGCCGCCCCTGCGGATGCACGGGCGGCCTTGTCATTGCGGCGTCAAACCCGCTATTCGCCCACGCTACTCACCCAGGTAAATAAACTTGAACAGGAAGATGGCGGCGATGATGTAAGCCACCACGGACACTTGCTTGCCCTTGCCCGTCAACAGTTTCAATACCGCATAGGTGATGAAGCCGAACGCCACGCCGCTGGCCACCGAATAGGTAAACGGCATCATCAGCGCCGTGATGGCGGCCGGAATGCTTTCCGTGCTGTCATCCCAGTCGATGAAGGTCAGTTCGCGCAGCATCAGACACGCCACGTACAGCAATGCGGGTGCCGTCGCGTACGGCGGCACCGTGTGCGCCAGCGGGGCGAAGAACAGGCTGCCCAGGAACAATAGCGCGACGGCCACGGCCGTCAAGCCCGTGCGGCCACCCGCTTGCACGCCGGCCGCGCTTTCCACGAAAGCCGTGGTGCTCGATGTGCCCAGGCAGGCGCCGGCGGCAATCGCCGTGCTGTCGGCCAGCAAGGCCTTGTTCATGCGTTCCATCTTGCCGTCTTTCAACAAACCGGCACGGTTGGCCACGCCCATCAGGGTGCCCGTCGCATCGAACAATTCCACCAGGAAAAATACCAGCACCACGTTGACGATGCCAATCGACAGCGCGCCCATGATGTCGAGCTTGAACAGGGTCGGCTCGATGGCGGGCGGCGCCGAGACGATGCCGTTGAACTGGTTGCCGCCAAAGAAGAAGCTGGCGATGGTGATGGTAAGGATGCCGATCAGGATGGCGCCCGGCACTTTCAAGCGGTCCAGCGCGACGATGATGAAGAAACCGAGGATGGCCAGGATGGGCGCCGCCTGGTGCAAGTCGCCCAGCGCGATGATGGTGGCGGGGTTCGATACCACGATACCGGCGCTTTTCAGCGAGATGATGGCCAGGAACAGGCCGATACCGACCGTGATCGCCGTGCGCAGCGCGGGCGGGATGCTGTTGATGATCATCTCGCGCACCTTGAACAGGCTGACCAGGATGAACAGGCAGCCGGAAATGAAAACGGCGCCCAGCGCCACTTCCCAGCTCATGCCCATGCCCTTGACCACCGTGTACGAGAAATACGCATTCAAGCCCATGCCCGGCGCCAGCGCGATCGGGTAGTTGGCGTACAGGCCCATGATCAGGGTGCCGATGGCGGCCGCCAGGCAGGTGGCGACAAAGACGGAATCCTTCGGCATGCCGGCGTCGCCCAGGATGGACGGGTTGACGAAGATGATGTAGGCCATCGTCAGGAACGTGGTCAGGCCGGCCAGCAGCTCCGTGCGCACATTGGTGCCGTTGTCCTTCAGTTTGAAATAGCGTTCCAGGAACTGCATGATTAACCCCTTGTTTTGGTAAAACCGCACGCCAGGTCTTGGCCTAGCGCATTTTTCTTGCAACTATTTACTTGGTCGCTGCGTCGGCCGGCTTGAAGGCCCACCAGCGGCTGCCCGCAAAATTCCAGACCAGCCCGATACCGGTCGCCAGCACCTGCGCCAGCCAGTAATACCAGCCCAGCTGGTGTACCAGCAGCCACATCAGGCCCGTATTGATGCACCAGCCGATGCCCAGCAAGGTGAAATACTTGGAAGCCGCCTCGCCATGGCCCTTGTCGCTTTTAAACGTGAAAAAGTAATTGAGGAGGTAGTTGACGACGGAACCGAGGATATAGCCGATGCCGGATGCAAAGGCGGCGCTGATGCCGGCCCATTCCACGCCGCCCCATAGCACGCTGTATTGCACGGCCGTGCCGGAAGCGCCGACGGCGGCGAAACGTAAAAATTGGTGATGCAGGGAATGGGACATTGTCAATTTTCAAATGAACGAAAGCAGGATCGGACCAGAATAAAAAATGGCTACGATTGCTCGTAACCATTTTTCAGCCTGCATTTTACTGCAAGTTGCGCCCAACGTTCATATTCGCCGCCGATACTCCACGGCTCCGACGCCTATTTCTTGACTTGGCGGCGCCGGCGCAGCCACATGAACAGCGCGATCAGCAGCAAGATGCCCACGATGCCGCCCGGCAGCATGAACGGCTGCATGCGTGCCAGCACGGGCTTCTCGCCACCGCTGCGCGCCTGCGCCACGTACGCGGGCGTGACGGACACATCCGGGTTGCCGTACTGCTTCAGCACGTAGTTGGCGATCGAAGTGATCTGCTCGTCCGTCAATGGCTGCACGTAGGAGCGCTGGTCGAAACGGGGCATGAACGCTTCGTGCTCCTCCCCTTCGATCTTGCGCTCGACGCCAAACAAAATCGCCGAGACCAGGTTGGCCGGCGTGCTGCCGCCCGTCGCCGTGTTGTGGAACAGGGCCGGATAGGCCTGGCCCGTGCTGCCGGCGCCGCTGGCCGAATGGCAACTGGCGCAATAGCCGGAAAACAGCACCGCGCCGCTATTCAGGGAATGGTGCTCGGTGGAGCCGGCCATGCCGCGCAGCGCCGCTTCTTCGCTGGCGGCGCTGCCGTGGCTGAAAGCAGCCTTGGTCTGCCCCGGCGCGCGCACGGCCGGCACCGTGCGCAAGTACGCCACGATGGCGGCCACGTCGTCGTCGCGCAAAAATTGCAGGCTGTTCTGGATGGCTTCGGCCATGCCGCCCGCCGCCTGCCCCTTGCCTTCCACGTGACCTGTTTTGAGGTAGGCAGCGATTTCCGCATCCGTCCAGGCGCCGATGCCGCTGACCTTGTCGGACGTGATGTTCGGCGCATGCCAGGAACCGAGCGACGCGCCGGCCAGGGTCTGGCTGCCGATTTCCGCCATCAGCGCGTTGCGCGGCGTGTGGCAGGCGCTGCAGTGCGCCAGGCCTTCGGCCAAATAAGCGCCCCGGTTGATCTGCGCGCTCTTCGCCGGATCGGGCACGAAGCGTTTATTGTCGAGGAACAAGGTGTTCCAGCCCAGCATGGACAGGCGCACATTGAACGGGAATGGCAGGGCCGTCTGGCGCGCCGGCTCGTCGACGGGCTGGACGGCCTGCATGAAGTAGTAATACAGGTCGCCTACGTCCGCATCCGTCAGCATCGCATAGCTGGTGTAGGGCATGGCCGGATACAGATGGCTGCCATCGGCGCGCACGCCGTCGCGCAGCGCGCGCGCAAAATCGGCTTCGCTGTAATGCCCGATGCCGCCTTTTTTCGACGGCGTGATATTCGTCGCATAAATCGTGCCCAGTGGCGAATCGATGGCGTAGCCACCCGCATACGGCTTGCCGCCCGCTGCCGTATGACACGCCATGCAGTCGGCGGCGATGGCCAGATAGCGGCCCCGCTCCAGGCGCGCATCGGTGCCCGAGACACCTGCGGCCGCCGGCACGACCGGGCGGTCCGGCGTCAGGGTGACGGGCGGAACAGGTGGCACCGCGTACGCGGCCAGCGGCAAGCCGGCCGCCAGGGTCAGCGTCAGCAAGAGGCGGCGCATCATGCTGCCTCCCTTGCCAGGGTGCGGGCGATGTCGTCGGCCGCGCGCAAGCCGAGCGCGGCCATGCTGAGGGTGGTGTTGACGACGCTGGCCGACGGCATGGCGCCGCCGCCCGGCAGCCACAGGTTGGCATGATCGTGCGCGCGGCAATTGCCGTCGACCACGGAGTCAAGACGGTTCGAACCCATGATGACGCCGCCCATGATGTGATTGTTCGCGTTCAGGCTGTCGGTGATATGGAATTCCACGGCGCCGAACAGCTTGCCGATGTGTTCGAGCTGCGCATGCGCGGCCTTCGCGCCATTGCGCACGTAATCGCCCACGTCGTAATAAATGTCGGGACAGGCCAGGCCCAGCGGATCCTTGCGCGTCTTGCTCAAGGTCAAGCGGTTGTGCGCCTCGGGCAGCGGTTCCAGGCTGATCGACAGGTCCACGCCAAATGCAGCGCGGCGGCGGATTTCATCGTCGAGGTCCTTGCCCACCAGGCCCAGCTTCAAGGATTGCTGCGTGGCAGGTCCCACCCTGGTGATATTGTTCAGGATCATCTTGTTGGCCGAATACTGCGCGCGGAAGGCACCGTCGCGCGGTCCCACCAGGCAGCTGCTCTGCGCGGGGCCACGGCCCGTCCAGATCGGTTCATTGGCGAGGAAGGTACAGTGGAAGCCCGAGTGATCCATCATGTTGCGGCCGACCTGGTCCGAACTGTTGGCGATGCCGTTCGGATTGTTCTGGTTCGCCGCCAGCAGCAGCAAACGCGGTGTTTCGATGCCGTTGCAGGCGATGACGAAAGCCTTGCCGGTCGCCATGTGCGACTGTTTTTTCGCGTCATACCAATGCACGGCGGTGACGCGGTTGTTCTGGTCCGTGTCGATGCGGTAGACGACGGCCTCGGCCAGCACGCCCGCCCCTTTCAGCTCGGCCCGCTCCACGTGGTGGATGCCGTTGTACATGGCGCCGATGGGGCAGATCGGCTGGCAATTATTGTTGCCGCAGCAGGTGGGACGGCCCTGCCATGGGCGCGTCGAGCGCCCTTGCGGAATCGGTACGGAGCGGTAGCCGTGCGGGTTGACCACTTCGGCGAAACGCTTGTCGCCATAACCCCAGGGCACCATGTCCATCGGATACGGTTTGCTGCGCTCGCTGGGCGACTGCTGCGCCGGATCGTTGGGGCCGGCCACGCCCATTTCCTGCTCGGCGCGGCAATAATAGGGCTCCAGCTCAGCGTAGGAAATGGCCCAGTCGCGCCCTACCCCGTAATCGCTTTTCATGCGCATGTCGGTCGGCAAATGGCGCCAGCACGACGCGGCCCAGTGCCAGGTCGTGCCGCCCACCGTGCGCAGATAGCCTTGCTGGAAACTGCTGCCGCTGGGGCCGGACACTTCCACATAGTTATTCTTCGGGAAATACAGGGGCGCGGGCGCGTTCTCGGCCTGCGGATACAGGCCCTGGAAGTCCGAGCCGACGCGGTTCTCGAACGGCATGTTGCGCCAGTTTTCCACGGCTTGTCCCCGCTCGATGCGCAAGCCCGCTTCCAGCATGATTACGGAATGGCCTTGGGCGGCCAGCTGGTCGGCCATCATGGCGCCCACGACGCCCGTGCCGACGATGACGACATCGGCGACGACGTCGCCATTACTCTTGAATTGGGGTGATTTCATTTTGCTTGCTTGCCTTTAGTTTCAGGGGTGCCGGTAGTGGCCGGGGCCGGTACGGGTTTCGCTTCCACGGGCGCGGAGACGCGCACGGCCGGCGGCGCCTTCAGCCACCACAGGGGGCCGTAGTTGCAATAGGTGGGCACGACCTGGCCATCGGCCACCGTGCGGTACATCAACGCTTCCGCATACGCGACGACGATGGACTTCGTGCCCTGCGCCGCGTTGCCGGCGACGGTGCCCGTGTACCAGGCGGCCACGATGGCCAGCGCCAGCTCGCGCAAGCCGGCGTCTGCGGCGGTGGCGGCCGCCAGCAGGGCCTTCGCTTCCTGGCCCGTGACGAGCAGCGCGCCCAGCCGTGGCAAATGATCGGCAAAGCCGGACACGTTGCTGCGCATGGCTTGCTCGATGCGCGCCGCCGTACCGGCGGACAGGTCGCGGTGGCCCGTGATGGTTTGCGACAAGGTATAGAACAGCATGCTGGCCGGCGCCAGCCCGGGCGCCGCAGCGCTGGCCGGCGCCTGCATGGCGGCGGACAGGGGATTGCTCCAGAAACCGGCCTGCGCCAGCAAGGCGGCCAGACCGATCAGGGCGTGGCGGCGGCTGGTGCTGGGAAGGGATGAAACGGATGTTGCAGATGGTTCGCTGCCTGGATGGTTCATGAGACTCCCGCAAGACTTGTTGTTTTGTTGACTTGGATGATTGCGTTACATTGCATTTACGCATAAATGGAACCGGTTCCACATTATCCTACATAAATAAATTGTTTGCCAATGGAGTATCAGAACTGGCGATTGCTCTTTGATTGTTGCCTGGATTTCCGCATGGATCCCGGCGTTTCGCGCAGGCCTCATGGCGGCGCGAAATAAAGACAGAAAGCCTGCGGCTTCCTGGAAATGATTGCGCATACGCGGAAAACTTGGCAGCATGGAAAATAAAACGGCTGCATGCCGGGCAAGGTCATTTTCCATGAAACCAGGTTTCTGACAAGGAGGCATATCGACGTACCCGATGGAGACCATGCGATCTATAGCTGTTCAACTGCGGCGCGGAATGCGTCCGTGCAAGCAACCTGAAACTGATCCTCAAACCATGATAAAAAAAATGACCTTGGCAGTACTCTTTGCCGCCCTGATTCCCTTCTACGGATGCCAGGCGCAAACCATGGCAGAAACGAAACCCGTTTCCGCCGAAGTCACCACCACCCTGACACCCGACATCGGCGGCATCAAGCAAGTGCTGGAAATCAAGACTGACGACGCGACCAAACCCGTGCTCCTGTTCTTGTCCGGCGGGCCGGGAAGCTCCATGATCAAGGGCGCGGATGCCTTTACCAATGTGTTGAAAAGCCGATTTACGATTGTGCAATGGGATCAGCGCGACGCCGGGAAAACCTTGAAACTGAATCCCTCCCCCACGCAGCCATCCGTCGGGCAGATGGAGCAGGACACGTATCAAGTCATCCAATTCCTGCGCAAAGAATTCAAACAGGAAAAAATTTACTTGCTGGGCAGTTCCTGGGGCAACGTCCTGGGCTTTTACATCGTCAAGCATCATCCGGAATTGCTGCATGCTTATTTTGCATCGAATCCTGTCGTGAGCCAGCTGGACAGCGAGAAAGAATTGCTGCAAGCCTTGAAAGCCCACTTCAAGGACAATGCCCTCGCCAGCCAGGAACTGGACAGCATCAGTTTCCCGTTGACGAGTGACGACAGCATGTTTTATTTAAGAAAATGGCTTTTTTACAAGGATGGCAAGGCATTTGCAACGACGGCGGGTTTCAAGACGGGCTTTCTTCAATGGTCAAAAACCTGGTCGCCAGTCTGGAACGAGGTCATGCACATTGATCTGCCCAAGACCTTGAAAAGCGTTGACTGCCCCGTGTATTTTTTCGTCGGAAAAAACGATATCCAGACCTCGACCAGGATCACGCAAGCGTATTTCGAGGCATTGAAGGCGCCAAGGAAGGGGCTGTTTTTCTTTGACCATTCCGGGCATCAGATACACCAGGATGAACCTGCAAAATTTCAAGAAACCATCATCCAGACATTGGATACGGCTGCCAATTCCTGATGTAACGTCCCGTAGCCTAATCGTCGGCAATGCTCGCAGCGGCCTTGCGGATCAGCGACGCCACCGCATGGGCTTGCGAAATGTAAATGGCATGGCTGCCGACAACTTCGACCACCTTCGAGCCCGCTCGTCGGGCCATCTCGCGCTGCATCGCCGGTGCAATCATCTTGTCGCCGGTCGCGACCAGATACCAGCTGGGCTTGTGCCTCCAGGCCGGCGTTTCGACCACGCCAGTCAGGGCGGCTATGCCCCAGGGCACTTGCGATACCGCCATGAAGCTGGTCTTAGCCGCGTGCACGAGCTGTTCGTCGAGAGTCGCAGTTCGGCGGGAAGCCGCAGCATCATGGGCATGATGCGCGAGGAGGGCACGGCAATTGGCCGTTTCAAAGTCAGTCGTTTACTCCGTCAGCGCTTGTGGCGCTATCGGATACGACAAAGTATGCGTCGCCGGGGAAATTGTTGGGATAACTCCCCGATGGAACGGCTGTTCCGCAGCTTCAAAACGGAATGGCTGCCGTCAACAGGTTGCATGATGGCACAAGAAGCACAACGGGACATCAGCCACTACCTGATGCACCGGTATAACTGGATACGGCCACATCAGTTCAATGAGGGATTGGCACCGGCCGTCACCGAAGAAGAACTTAACGTAGTGTCCGGGATGGGTTGACCACTACAAACGCCCTCTCCAGAACTGACCGTAACGTCGCATTACGTGCATGCGCCTCGTTAGTAGCGTTTTCGGATAACTCCGCGTCGTTGCCACCAGCAGGTTGTTTCATGAGAGCAAGCGCCCCCCACTGTTCTGTCTGCTCTTGATAAAGACTGTCGATACTCTCTCTAAAACCTTCACGATAAGCAGATTTCTCCACAGGAGGTAGTTCATCGAAATAGTCCATAATACCCTTGAATATATCCCGATTGTCGCCTCCATTCGTCACTTTGGCATACAACTGAGAAAAGTATGCTTCATCCTGCTTGCTCAGCTCACCATAAGCGGCATATCGCTCGGCATCCGTATAGCTACCATTATCACTGTAAACAATCGCGCTTAAGTCGTTTCGTGCCATTCCGCTAAATGGATTCGGAACATTTTTGGTTGGAATTTGAGATAGGCCGATGGCGTAGTTTAATGATTCCTGACCTAATTTCGAACGCTCAGAATCGTCAGTCTTGGGGAGTAGGTCTTCTTTATTGTAGTTCCGGCCTGCAATAAGCTGTCCAAAATTATAAACATCAAGCTGTCCCTTGACGTATGAGTCTTTTAACTCTTTATTGGGGATTTGAACCGGTGGCTCATCCTCGCTACCTAAGCTGTAAAGCGCCCGTGCAGCGTCGGATATTGATAAGGTGACGGCTGCGTTCGAATTGGGAGCCAGCGCAGAAGTGCTGTCGGAATTTTCAGAGGAAAATTTATCTCGTATAGGAACGTAGGCCGGAATAGGCGCCGTATAAGACTTAATCGCTATGCTCATAGTATCCCTAAAAAATTCACCTGGTAAGATCTTTCAACTGGCGATCTTGAGAACTGCAGAATTACGTGATTTCAAAATGGATAGAATCAGCGCACAAAGCGCTCCGAACTCTGTGATTTAGGCATCACAAGCAGCGTTAGAAGAGTCAATACTGTTCCCGTGCTGGTCCGGCAGGGGACTTTTGAGCTCAGGGTCAACGTCTTGCTGCCAAGGTACTTCTTGCGTCAGAGGATAAGCAAGCTTCATTTTGAAACCACTTCGTGACCCTTACCATGACTTCAGACCGACCATCGAACTGGTAGCGCTGCTTTTCAACACTCATCATGTTTGACATATCAGAAGCAAATTTCCAACATTCGACGCTAAATCCAGACTAGGAGTACCGCTATAACGTCACACGCGTAGATATCTTTAGCCCAGCAGGCGTCATACAGATGTTGGCCACCGGCTAGCTGTCGGCAGAAAAGACTATACCGCTGCAACCTAACCAGGACGAATGCAAAAAGCCCAACCGGGTAAGGGCTGGGCTCTAGGTCTTACAAAAATTCTGGCTCCCCGACCTGGACTCGAACCAGGGACCTGCGGATTAACAGTCCGTCGCTCTACCAACTGAGCTATCAGGGAAAAGAGGCCGCATTTTATAGGGTAAATTTTGTGATGTCCAGATTTCCCCGGAAAAAGATGTCTTTTCCTGCCTTACCTTGCCCGGCGGTCAGCCCGGATGCTCTTGCGGATAGTAGTCAAATACCAGCACGCGACCCAGCCATGGCTTGAGCTGTTCGACAAAGGCCAGGTGGGCCGGATGGGTCAGATACACGTCGCGCGCGCCGGCATCATCGAAGGTCAGCGTAAAGCAATCGGTAAAGCCATCATCGAGGCCTTCCGGGCTGACGTTCGGCCCCCATTCAAATTGCCGCACGCCGGGAATGCGGTGTTTCAGCTGGGAGAACTCGTAGACGAGTTCGGCATGCTTGGCAGACGTGATGCCGTCGAGAAAGTCGCACAGGACGATATGGCGCAAGGCGGAGGTACAAGTCATGGGAAGAGGCTCCTGAAGTGATGCATTCAGGATAGCGCAAAACGCGATCACGCACAGACCAGCCCTGCTGACGGCGCCGGAAAACAAAAAAGGCCATGTTTTTCAACATGGCCTTCCGAATTCTGGCTCCCCGACCTGGACTCGAACCAGGGACCTGCGGATTAACAGTCCGTCGCTCTACCAACTGAGCTATCAGGGAAAAGAGGCCGTATTATATAGGCCAAACCTGGCGCTGTCCAGATTTCCATAGGGGAGATCTTATCTTGCCCCAAGTTACGCCCGGGCGCCGCAAAAACAAAAAAGGCCATGTTTTTCAACATGGCCTTTCGAATTCTGGCTCCCCGACCTGGACTCGAACCAGGGACCTGCGGATTAACAGTCCGTCGCTCTACCAACTGAGCTATCAGGGAAAAGAGGCAATATTATATGTCGGCTGCTTCGTATTTGCAAGACCCATACTGCATCTCGATAAACACGGTCTTCGCCGACTTTCCACTGCCATCAGCGCCACACTTGCATGCAGCGCCGAAGAAGCAAGATCTTAAAGCACTTTGGCGATCGCGTCAATGACGATGTCGATATTGCGCGAATTCAACGCTGCCACACAGATACGGCCCGTGTCGACGGCGTAGATCGATTGTTCGCGCAGAGTCGCTACCTGCTCCTTGGTGAGACCGGAGTACGAGAACATGCCGATTTGCTGGCGCACGAATTCGAAGTCGTGGCCCGGTGCCTTGACCTTCAGTTTTTCCACGAAGGCATTGCGCATTTCACGGATGCGCACGCGCATGCCGGCCAGCTCCTCTTCCCACAGCTGGCGCAGTTCCGGCGTGGCCAGGACGGTGGCGACCACCTTGCCGCCGTGTACTGGCGGGTTCGAGTAGTTGGTGCGCACCACGCGTTTCAATTGCGACAACAGACGGGCCGCTTCGTCGGCGCTCGATGCGACGACGCTCAGGGCGCCCACGCGCTCACCGTACAGCGAGAACGATTTCGAGAACGAGTTCGATACCAGCAGCGGACCGCCCGCGTCGGCGAAGCGGCGCACCACGGCGCCGTCTTCGGCGATGCCGTTGGCGAAACCCTGATACGCCATGTCCAGGAACGGCACCAGGCCGCGCGACGTGACCACGCTGATGATCTGATCCCACTGGGCCACGCTCAGGTCGGCGCCGGTCGGGTTGTGGCAGCAGGCGTGCAGCACGACGATGGAGCCGGCTGGCATGGCGTTCAGGCTGGCCAGCATGCCGTCGAAGTTCACGCCATGGGTGGCGGCATCGTAGTACGTGTAGTTATTCACGACGAAACCGGCGCTTTCGAACAGCGCGCGGTGGTTTTCCCAGCTCGGGTCGCTGATGTAGACTTGCGCACCCGGCGCGAAGCGCTGCAGGAAGTCGGCGCCGATCTTCAGTGCGCCGGTGCCGCCGATGGCTTGCACGGTCACGGCGCGGCGCTCTTGAATAACGGCGCTATCGGCGCCAAATACGAGTTCTTGCACCGCCTTGTCGTAGGCAGCCAGGCCTTCGATCGGCAGATAGGTGCGTGGCGAGGCCTGTTCGATCAGGATGGCTTCCGCCTTGCGTACGCAAGCTAACAGAGGCACTTTACCGTTGTCGTCATAATAGACGCCAACGCCCAGATTGATTTTGGCGGGATTCTGGTCCGCGTTAAATGCTTCGGTGATGCCCAGGATCGGGTCGCGTGGGGCCATCTCGATGGCGCTAAACAGACTGGCAGAAACAGTTGGGTTCGTCATGATAAGATTGGATTCGATTGGAAGCAGGTTCACAGCGGAGTTGTAGACAGCGCCCCAAAATACAACGCCAGGGCCGCCAGCAGAGCACTATTCTAACAAAGGTCTGATTCACATGCCCGAATTATCTACCGCCAGCGAGGCGGAAAGCGCAATTATCTCTTTCCCGGATTCCCCCTTCAAGCTGCACCAGCCCTTCTCTCCGGCCGGTGATCAGCCAGCGGCGATCACCCAGTTATCCGAGGGCATTGCCGACGGACTGGCCTTCCAGACCCTGCTGGGCGTGACCGGTTCGGGCAAGACCTACACCATGGCCAACGTCATCGCGCGCATGGGCCGGCCCGCCATCGTCTTCGCCCCCAACAAGACGCTGGCGGCGCAGCTGTACAGCGAGTTCCGCGACTTTTTCCCGCAAAATGCGGTCGAATACTTCGTCAGCTACTACGATTACTACCAGCCCGAAGCCTACGTGCCGCAGCGCGACCTGTTCATCGAAAAGGACTCGTCGATCAACGAGCATATCGAGCAGATGCGCCTGTCGTGCACCAAGTCGCTGATGGAACGGCGCGACGTCATCATCGTCGCCACCGTCTCGGCCATCTACGGTATCGGTAACCCCAACGAATACCACCAGATGATTCTGACGTTGCGCGTAAAAGACAGAGTCAGCCAGCGCGACGTCATCGCGCGCCTGATCCAGATGCAGTACACGCGCAACGAAGTCGATTTCGGCCGCGGCACCTTCCGCGTGCGCGGCGATACCATCGACATCTTCCCCGCCGAGCATGCGGAACTGGCCGTGCGCCTGGAAATGTTCGACGACGAGATCGAATCGATCCAGCTGTTCGACCCGCTGACGGGCAGAGTGCGGCAAAAAATCCCCCGCTTCACCGTGTACCCGGGTTCGCACTATGTGACGCCCCGCTCCACCGTGCTGCGCGCCGTGGAAACCATCAAGGACGAGCTGCGCGAGCGCCTCGAGTTCTTCCGCAAGGAAAACAAATTGATCGAGGAACAGCGGATCGAGCAGCGCACGCGCTTCGACCTGGAAATGATGGCCGAAATCGGTTTCACCAAGGGCATCGAGAACTACTCGCGCCACCTGTCCGGCGCGCTGCCGGGCGAACCGCCGCCGACCCTGGTCGACTATCTGCCGCCCGACGCGCTGATGTTCCTCGACGAGTCGCACGTGCTGACGGGCCAGCTGAGCGCCATGTACAACGGCGACCGCTCGCGCAAGACGAATCTGGTCGATTACGGTTTCCGCCTGCCGTCGGCGCTGGACAACCGGCCCTTGAAATTCGAGGAATTCGAACAGAAGATGCGCCAGACGGTGTTCGTCTCGGCCACGCCGGGCGACTACGAAAAAAACCATTCCGACCAGGTGGTCGAACAGGTGGTGCGCCCCACTGGCCTGGTCGACCCGCAGATCATCGTGCGCCCCGCCAGCACGCAGGTGGACGACCTGATGTCGGAAATCGTCGAGCGCATCAAGAAGGACGAGCGCGTGCTGGTCACCACGCTCACCAAGCGCATGTCGGAGCAATTGACGGAATACCTGGGCGACCACGGCATCAAGGTGCGCTACCTGCACAGCGATATCGAAACGGTGGAGCGCGTGGAAATCCTGCGCGACCTGCGCCTGGGCACCTTCGACGTGCTGGTGGGGATCAACCTGCTGCGCGAGGGTCTGGACTTGCCGGAAGTGTCGCTGGTCGCCATCCTCGACGCGGACAAGGAAGGCTTCTTGCGCTCAGAGCGCAGCCTGATCCAGACCATCGGCCGCGCCGCGCGTAACCTGAACGGCACGGCGATTTTGTACGGCGACCGCATCACGGACTCCATGCGCCGCGCCATCGACGAGACGGAACGCCGCCGCGCCAAGCAGATCGCTTTCAATACGGCCAACAACATCATCCCGATCGGCGTGAAAAAATCGATCCGCGAAATGATCGACGGCGTCTACAGCCCGCAGGAAGCGCGCGACAACCTGCAAGTAGCACAGGAAGCGGCGAAGTTCGAAGCCATGAGCGAAAAACAGGTCAGCAAGGAAATCAAGCGCCTGGAAAAACTGATGCTCGACCACGCCAAGAACCTGGAGTTCGAAAAGGCGGCGCAAGTGCGCGACCAGCTGCACATCCTCAAGCAGCAACTGTTCGGCGCACCGGGCACGGACAATGTGGCGTCGATACTGGGCAAATGAATACCACGCCATGCGTAGGTCGGATTAGGCCCTGCGGGCCGTAATCCGACAACATTGTTGGCGCTGGTGGTGGTGTCGGATTACGCGCGAAGCGCAAATCCGACCTACGCGACGACCCCACATTTCACCGTCCCTGAACAAACGCCGTCACCGCGTCGACCAGCGCGGGCGCCAGCGGCAGCGCGGGATCGCCATACGACGGCATTTGCTGCGCCAAATCGCCACTGACCATTTTCAATACATGGTTCATGCCCGGCACAATCACCAGTCTGGCCGCCGGTGCGGCGGCCGACAAGGCCTGCCCATCGGCCACCGACACCTGCAAATCGGTCGCCCCCTGCAGTATCAATAGCGGCATACGCAAGGCGCCAACCACCGCGCGCGGATCGACCTGCATCGATGAAATCAGATACGGCTGCACCGAAGGCCGGTACAGCGCCAGCAAGGCTGGCGGCACGTCGCTTACCTGCTCGCCCCGCTTAAGCGCCAGCAGGATGCGCTCGTTTTGCGCATACAGCTCGGGCGGCAGACGCGGCTTCAATTGCACGCGCAGGATATCGTCGAGCGCCTTGCCCGCGCCGGCAATCAGCACACAGCCATCAAGCTGCGCTTTCTGGCAAGCCACCATCGCGATCAGCGCCCCCTCGCTATGCCCGGCCATCAGCACATTCGTAAAGCGCGGGTCGGCGCGCAACTGCCGCAACCATGCCGTGGCGTCATCGATATAGTCATCCAAGCGCAGGTCGGCTTCGCGCCGCCCCGCCGATGCACTGGCGCCGATCCCGCGCTTGTCATAGCGCAGCGTAGCGATGCTATTGCGTGCCAGCGCCTCGGCCAGCATGCGCAGCGCATTATTCTGGCCCGGCAACATGGCGCTATTGCCATTGCGATCGGTCGGACCGGAGCCCGCATGCAGCAGCACCACTGGCACTTTCCCTTGCCCATCCGGCATCGACAGCGTGCCATGCAAGACGCCGCCAGCCACCGCCAGCGCCACCTCTTGCTCACCGCCGGTGGCGGCGCGTACCGGCAGGCACACCATCAAGACCAGCATTCCCAACATCCATCGCGACATTGTCCCCTCCTGTCAGTGAATTTCCAGTTGATCTTTATCCAGCCGCTTGTACTGCACCAGCGAGTAAAGGATGGCCAGCGGCGCCCAGGCGAACACCAGCACCAGCAGCAGCCAGCCCGGTGCACCACGCG
The DNA here is from genome assembly GCF_003096775.1 of Janthinobacterium sp. 78. NCBI lineage: Bacteria > Pseudomonadati > Pseudomonadota > Betaproteobacteria > Burkholderiales > Oxalobacteraceae > Janthinobacterium > Janthinobacterium sp. 78. Next base: position 4,699,881 of record NZ_QENT01000001.1, read on the forward strand.
CCAGCGCGGCCAGTCCCAGCAAGCCGCTGCCCACCATCAGCCTGGCGGCCAGCCGGTGCGTGGCATACCAGACGCGCTCACTGGCCAGTGTCCACGGGGTGCGGATACCCAGATAAAAATTGCGCCGCACCTTGCCCATGGGATTGCCTGCCAGGATCAGCATCACGCACAGGCCCGCCGGTACCGCCCGGCCGATGGGCACCGCCACGCCAGCGGCACTGGCCAGTACGAGGCCATGCACATACGCCAGCAGGCCCAGCACGACGCCAAAGCTGTAGTAGAAGGTCGACTCGAACGGCTGCACCTCGAAGCGGCGCGGCGACAGCGAGGGCAGCACGAGCGCCAGTATCAGCATGCACGCCATCAGGCCCGGCCCGAGCAGCCACAGCACGGCGCGCGGCGCATAGCCATCGGCCTCGCCGCGCCAGTTCCAGTGCACGGCCACCACCTCGGGCAACTGCGGCCAGGCATATAGGGTGGCAGCACTGATGGCCACGATCATCAACAGGCTCAGGGCGATAAAGCGCGCTTTCATCATTTGCTCTCCTTGTGGTCGGTATCGGTCAAGTCCAGCATCCAGGCCAGTACGTCCTGCAACACCGTGGTATTCAAGCCATACCAGATGGTCTGCCCTTCGCGCCGGCGCGTGATCAGATCCGCGTCGGCCAGCACGGCAAAATGGTGCGACATGGTTGGCTTGCTCACGTCGAACCGGGCGGCCAGGTCGCCGGCCGTCATTTCACCTGTCCGCAGCAACCGCAGTATCTCGCGCCGCGCAGGATCGGCAATGGCCTTGAAGGCGCTGTTGGTGGCATTCATATTGAGACAAACATCTAATTAGACAATCATCTAAATATAGAGGCAAGTGCGACGGAGGTCAAGCGATATCCAGCGCCTGCCTCGTCCCTTCCCCTACTCCGGCAGCGAGTAATCGATGTCGTAGAAATGCTGACCATTCTCAATGCGGATGGCCAGCGTGCCGCTGATGCCCGTCAGCTGCCCCGTGCCGGAATGCGGCACGATGACGATAGTCAGCTGCTGTTTGCCGTCGGCCATGGTGCCGAAATGCTGCGCCACGAAGCTGCCCTGCCTGCCCTGCAGCACGCCCGTGATGGCTTCCATGGCGACATAGCCGGCCGCGCCCTGGGTGTCGGTCACGGCATTGAGCATTTCGCCCTTGGCCGTGGCGACCAGGTCGCCCGCATACACCTTCTCAAGCAGCACCCTTCCCAAGCTCGTGCGCCCCGCGCGTTGCGGCGCCGTGGCCGGCGTCATGCTGATGCTAAAACTTCCCGTAGCGTGCGCGTGCATGCGATGATCTCCTTCTGTAGATGCAGACGAGGCGGCGCCGGCTGGCGCCACCGATAGACAACATGCGGCCAACATCAGGCCCGACCAACTGTGTAATTTCATGATTCCCTTCCGATCAATGCGAGAGGGCCAGCTTAAGGCCGCGCAGGAGACAAATATTGGATAAAACCGACAGCACGATGAATCTGCTCGCCGCGCGCGGCCAGGCGCCGAAAGGCATCGTCGACCCGCAGGCAGCGGCGCGCCGCATACGCCTGGCAACCTATCCACCGGCTGCCGCGCTGGCGCCGTTTGTCGACTACTTCTGGGTGGTGGAATGGGACCGGCGGGGCTGCGCGCCGGAGACGCAGCGCGTGCTGCCCTACCCGAACGCCCACCTGGTCTTCGACCTTGAGCGCACCGCCATTCATGGCGTGGTGCGCGGCGCCTTTGACCGGCCGTTGACCGGTGCCGGCAAAGTATTGGGCGTGCGTTTCGCGCCGGGCGGCCTGCGCCCGTTCATCACGCAGCCACTGTCGACCTTCACCGACACGACCATCGCGGCCGATGCGCTGCTGGGCATGCCGGGAGCGCAGGCCGAGGCGCGGGTGTTAGGCGAGTCCGACGATCTGGCCATGGTGGCGCAGGCACAAGCACTGCTGCTGGCAAGGCTGCCGCAGGTCGACGCCGCCGCCCTGCTGGCCGCCAGGCTGACCGCGGCGGCGGCGGCCCACAATGGCCCGGCAAGCGTGGCGCAGCTGTGCGAAATCATGGCCATTGGTGAACGCAGGCTGCAGCGCCTGTTTGCCAACTACGTGGGCGTGCCGCCGAAATGGGTGATCCAGCGCTACCGCCTGCAGGAGGCGATCTGGCGCCTGGCGCAGCCCGACGCGCCCGACCTGGCCAGCCTGGCGCAGGCACTGGGCTTTTTTGACCAGGCCCATTTCAGCCGCAGTTTTGCGGAACTGGTGGGCAGCACGCCGTTCGACTATCGCCGCTCGCAGCTGGCGGCAGGCGCCTAAGAGACTATCCCAGTAGGGAGCGTCTTCTGCTGGCAGCGCATCAGGAGCGCGGACAAGGCGTGAGGAGGACGCGTGGCGAGCCACGCAACGACGATCAACGCAGTCCCCGCTTCTGAGGGGCGCCAGCAGGGGATGTATTCATCTACTGAGATAGTCTCTAAGGCCAGACTGGCCGGCGCATGTGAAACAAGCTGTCCGGACCGATTTCAAAATAATCGGCCGGGCCACCGCCACGCAAGACAGGAGCAGCTGCGGCCGTGTCGTACACACCGTCCACGAGCAGATGGCGCGCGATATGTACGCCCACCACTTCCCCCAGTACCAGCCAGCTGCCGACACCAGCGCCATTGACGCCCTGCAGCTCGATGATCTGCGTGCGCCGGCATTCGAAGGACACGGGGCTTTCGGCCACGCGCGGCACATTCACGATGCGCGAGGCAGCCGGCGTCAAGCCGGCCAGCGCGAATTCATCGACCTCGGGCGGCGCCGGCGCGCAGCTGGCATTCATCGCCTCGGCCAGCGGACGGGTTGCCAGGTTCCACACGAATTCGCCCGTCTGCTCGATATTGCGCAAGGTATCCTTGCGGCCGATGCTGGAAAAACCGATCAGCGGCGGCGTGTAATTGAAGGCGTTGAAAAAGCTGTAGGGCGCCAGATTGAGCACGCCTGCGCTGCTGCGCGTGGCGATCCAGCCGATGGGCCGCGGCCCCACGATGGCGTTGAACGGATCATGCGGCAGGCCGTGGCCCTGTGCAGGTTCATAAAAGTGAATGGGCTCAAGCACGCGCGCTCCTGAAGGCTAAAGAAATCAAAGGCACCCGGGGATGGAATGCCTGGAACGACAGCTTACTGGAATTGCCGCCACCGCGTTGCCGGCGCGCCGGCGCCAGGCGTGCCCGCGCACAGGCGACCAAGGTGACCAGCGCGACAATTGTATGGCACGCGGCACGCGGCCTCGTTTATGATGAGACAACTCAACCCTTATCATTGCGCTACCGCCCATGCATACCCTCACGCTGCACCAGAAAGTATTCTTGCTCCTCTTGAGCATCGTCACCATCGGCTTCGGCTGGATACTGGCGCCGTATGCGGGTGCCATCTTCTGGGGCGTCGTCCTGGCGATCCTGTTCGCGCCCGTGTACCGCTGGCTGCTGCGGAAAACCAGGGGCCGCGCCGGCCTGGCGTCGCTGCTGACCTTGCTGCTCATCGTCGTCATCGTGATCCTGCCGCTGTCGCTCATTTCCGTGTCGCTGGTGAACCAGGCGGCCAGCGTCGTGGAGATGGTACGTTCGGGCGAAATCACGGTTGGTATGTTCTTCAATAAAATCATGGCGGTACTGCCGCAATGGTCGATCAACTTGCTCGACCGCTTCCACCTGAGCAGCCTGGCCAGCCTGCAGGACAAACTGGCCGAGGGCGCCACGCAGGTGAGCCAGGTGGTGGCGGTGAAAGCCATCAATGTGGGCCTGTACACCTTCGAATTCCTCACCAGCCTGTGCATCATGCTGTACCTGCTGTTTTTTCTCATGCGCGATGGCTCCACCCTGTCGGCCCGCATCAAGGGCGCCGTGCCGCTGAGCCGCAAGTACAAGCAGCGCCTGTTTACCAATTTCACGACGGTGATCCGCGCCACCGTGAAGGGCAACATCCTCGTGGCGATCGCCCAGGGCGCCCTCGGTGGGCTGGCATTCTGGTTCCTCGACGTGCCAGCCCCCCTGCTGTGGGCCGTGCTGATGGCCTTCCTGTCGCTGCTGCCGGCCGTCGGCGCCGCCCTGGTCTGGGCACCCGTGGCCGTCTACTTCCTGGCCACGGGCGCCATCTGGCAAGGCGCAGGCCTGGCCGCCTTCGGCGTCTTCGTCATCGGCCTGGTCGACAACGTGCTGCGTCCCATCCTGGTCGGCAAGGATACCAAGATGCCCGACTACGTGGTGCTGCTGTCGACCGTGGGCGGCATGGCCCTGTTTGGCCTGAACGGCTTCGTCATCGGCCCCGTGGTGGCGGCCCTGTTCATCGCTTCGTGGGATCTGTTCGTCTCGGCCAGCGAATTCCAGGCCGAGGATTGAGGCGTGGCGACCTGACCAAACGGGAAACAGATGCGCATCAACCTTGCACGACAGGAGCATGATTTTTCTCTCGGCCAGCGTCCCCATGGCCGGTACATCGCCGCGATTATCCTGCTGCACCTGGCGCTGTTCTGGGCCGCCACGCAGCCCGTACACACCAGAATCGAGCACGATGGCCGGGTCTGGCTGCAGCTGACGCCACCACTGCCGCCGACAAGAGGGTTCACTCCACCCGCCGAACCCGATCCGGCGCCGGCACGTCCGCCAGCCCGTCCATCGAGCGTGGCAAGCGTGTCGCCACCGAAGGAGGCGACGGCACCGGTGCAGGACCCGCCGCAAGACGATGCGCTACCGGCAGAACCGGTGCCTGCCGCACCCAAGGCCGCCCCCCTCCCCCTGGCGCAACAGGCGCTGCAGGCAGCCGGCGCCATCGACCGCCAGCTGCGCGCAGAGCATCCGCAGGAGTTCGTGGCGCCGCCCGAGACGGCGCACACGCGCCTGGCGAAAGGCTTCTCGGAAGCGCATGCGGCGGTCAAGCCGAAGTGGTTCGAAGCAGCGCGTATCGAACTGTGGAGCGCACCAAACGATCCCAAACGCATCTACCGCGTCATCACGGCGACCGGTGAATACTGCATCTATTTGCCGGACAAAGGCAACATGACGCTCAACCTCAGCGCGCGATCCGGCTACGCCGGTTTTGGCGAAGGGACTGCGGCGCCTTGTCCCATCCGGTTTTAATGGCGGTCGATCGCGCGAAAGCGCGCCGTGTCAGCCAAACACGGGGCGGAAAAAACTGCGCTCGTAGCTGACGATGCAGCGCGTCTCCTCCGCGTAGCGGAAGGCGGCCTGGCACTCGGCGTCCTGCATCGAGTCGCTGCGGTACTGTTCGTACAGGGCCAGGCTGGGAAAAGAGAACATGGCCAGGGCGACGTTGCTGGCGCCTTCCGACGGCAAAAAGTAGCCGTGGTGCTGGCCGCCGAAACGTTCGACCAGCGGTATCCACAGCTTGCCGTAGGCTTCGAATTCCCGCAGTTTATACGGGTCGATGATGTAACGCAGGTAACAGGTGATCATGCGGTTTCCTTGTGAAGATTCAGATTCATCAGCGTGCCAGCTTCCCAGGAGCCGATGGCGGCCAGTGGCGAGCCAGGCAAAAAGTCCAGCGCGCAGGGGTAGATAAAATCTTCCTGCGCCACGACGTTTAAGCCGGGCCAGCCATAAAACAGCAGCTTGCCCTTGCCGATGCGCCCCAGCGCGCTGCCGTCGGGCAGCCAGCGCAAGGCGTTGCCCGTGCCGCCGCCCGCCTCCACGGGCACCTTGGCCAGACAGCTGCCGTCGTCCAGCGCGTACACGGACAGATACTGCGTGCCGCCCGCGTGGTGCAGCACGGCCAGAGATTGTCCATCCGGCGACGGCGCGCACGACATCATGCCTGGCAGCGACAGCACCACGCGCCCGCCGCCGTCTTGCAAGGGCCAATCCCACACACTGCAGTAGTCAAGCGGCTGCACCTGCCCCTCGTCCACCGATTTGACGCCATGCTGGAGCAGCAGACGCCGCCCGCCATCGATGGCGCAGAGCCCCCGCAGCATCTCGCCCGGATGCTCCTGCGTGAAAAGCGTCTCGCCAGTTTGCGCCGCGCGCAGCCGCAGACGGCCATCCCAGCCGCCGTCGGCCAGATATTGCCCGCACGGCGACCAAACGGGGCCGCAGCCTTCGCCATCCTTCTTGTTCTGTAAGTTCAGCAGCAACTGGCCCGCCTGCGCATCCACCACGGCCATCTGGCCCGTGGTGCTCTTGATGGCCAGCCGCCTGCCATCGGGCGAGAAGGCCATGCCCGACATGTGCGCGATGAATTTGCCACGCCACAGCTTGGTTCGTGCCGCCACGTCCCACAGGACCAGGTCGCGCCCCAGCACGGCCAGGCGCGTGCCATCGGGCGAAAACCGTACGCCGTAGCTGCAACCCAGCTTCAGGGGCTTCTGCATTGCCGTCATGGACGCGGCAAGCGGTACACCACGCTGTCGAGGTCGTAATGGCGTTCCATGCCCACGTATTGCATGCCCAGGCGCGTCATGACCTTGATCGAGGCGGCATTGTCCGGGTGCGCCACGGCCACCACTTCGGGCGCGCCGACGACGTCGAAGGCATGCGCGACGATGGCTTGCGCCGCTTCGCTGGCATAGCCCTTGCCCCAGCCAGAGCGCGCCAGGCGCCAGCCGATTTCATGCGGCTTGGCCTTGTCGCCGCCGATATGCTGCAAGCAGGCCAGCCCCACCAGCACCTCATCTTCGGTACGCATCAAGGCCCACCACGAATAGCCCCACTCGGCCCAGCGCCCCATGATGCGGGCAACGGCGGCGCGCGTGTGCTCTTCCGTCTCCGGCTGGCCCGCATTCAGGTAGGTCATCACTTCGGCATCCGAGTTCATGGCGTGCATGGCGTCGTAATGCTGCTCGGTGACGGGTTCGAGGCGCAGCCGCGCCGTGTGCAGAATGGTCATGCCAGATTCCTTCAGACGAAAAAAAAGACGATACATGATCGTCTTTTTTTTGCAAGAGCGCACGCAATTACTTGCCTGCTTCGCCCTTCTTGATCCACGCCGCCAGCTGGTGCGGACGCAGGCCGTCGTAGTCTTCGAACGGCTGATGAATCCACGGGTTGTGCGGCAGTTCGTCGAGGAAGTAGTCGGGACGCACGACGGAGCAGCCTTTCAGCCAGATCACGGCCGATTTGACTTCGGTCACGTCAGGGAAGTTTTCCTTCAGGTGGCGCGTGACCTTGTCCAGCGTGACGCCGGAATCGGCCAGGTCGTCGACCAGCAGGATGCGGCCGGCCAGCGGGCCCTTGGTCATGGTCATGTACTTGGCGATATCGAGGTCGCCGCGCACGGTGCCCGCGTCTTCACGGTAGGAACTGGTCGACAGGATGGCCAGCGGCAAATCAAAAATGCGCGAGAACACGTCGCCGGGACGCACGCCGCCGCGCGCCAGGCACAGTACCTGGTCAAATTTCCAGCCCGATTCGTAGACCTTGAGCGCCAGGCGCTCGATCAGGCGGTGGTACTCTTCCCAGTTGACCCAGAGATGTTGATCGTTCGATTGTGGGGTAGTCATGATAGTGGAATCTTATTATTAGCGTGATTAAAAAAATCCGCCTTGCGGCGGATTGTGTCCAGCAGCTTACTCGAATGGGTGGCGCAGCACGATCGTTTCTTCACGATCAGGACCGGTCGAAACCATGTCCACCGGTACGCCGACCAGTTCTTCGATGCGCTTGATGTAAGCGCGCGCCGTTGCCGGCAAGGCCGCCAGCGATTTCGCGCCGACGGTGCTTTCCGTCCAGCCTGGCATCTCTTCGTACACCGGTACGCAACGTGCGGCTTCTTCAGCGCCCGATGGGAAGATGTCGACCGACACGCCATCGATGGTGTAGCCGGTGCACAGTTTCAGCGTTTCGATACCATCCAGTACATCCAGCTTGGTCAGGCACATGCCCGTCACGCCGTTGATCTGCACGGAGCGGCGCAGCAAGGCGGCATCGAACCAGCCGCAGCGGCGGGCACGGCCCGTCACGGTGCCGAATTCATGGCCGACTTGCGCCAGGTGGTGGCCGACGCCTGCATCCGTTGGCAGTTCCGAAGGGAACGGACCGGAACCGACGCGCGTCGTGTAAGCCTTGGTGATGCCCATGATGTAGTGCAGCATGCCTGGGCCTACGCCCGAACCGGCGGCGGCATTGCCGGCCACGCAGTTCGACGAGGTGACGAACGGATAGGTGCCGTGGTCGACGTCAAGCAGGGAACCCTGCGCGCCTTCGAACAGCAGGTTCGCGCCGGCCTTGTGCGCCTTGTACAGCGCGCTCGACACGTCGGTGACCATCGGACGCAGGCGCGGCACATAGGCCAGCGCGTCGTCGAGGGTCTTCTGATAGTCGACTTTCGGCGCCTTCAGGTAGTTTTCCAGCACGAAGTTGTGGTAATCGAGGTTTTCGGCCAGCTTTTCAGCGAAGCGCTTCTCGTTGAGCAGGTCGGCGATACGGATCGCGCGGCGCGCCACTTTGTCTTCATAGGCCGGACCGATGCCCTTGCCGGTGGTACCGATCTTCGCATCGCCACGCTTGACTTCGCGCGCCAGGTCGATCGCGGTGTGGTACGGCAGGATCACGGGCGCCGCATCCGACACTTTCAGGCGCGAGGCGACTTCGACGCCGACAGCTTCGAGCTTGTCGATTTCGCGCAGCACGTCCGGCACGGAAACGACCACGCCGTTACCGATGTAGCAGGCGACGCCTGGACGCATGATGCCCGACGGGATCAGTTGCAGCGCAGTTTTCACACCGCCGATGACCAGCGTGTGGCCTGCATTGTGGCCGCCCTGGAAGCGCACCACACCTTGGGCGTGATCGGTCAACCAATCGACGATCTTGCCTTTACCCTCATCGCCCCATTGGGTGCCGATGACAACGACGTTCTTTGCCATAATTTTCTTTGACATCACTCAACCTAAGTTTTTAAGAATCCAGCTACTACCATTATCGGCAAGTACCAGCACGCGATCGCACTCGAACTCGTCTTGTTCATTACTGTGACCCGGCATACTCTGGATCACGACCTCGCCCGCCTTGCGCAACTCGGCGATTTTTTCCTTCAATTCTGGCGCGCTGCCCCACGGCGCGCGGATCGAATGCTTCCGTTCCGCGGTCGGCAACAGGCGCGCCAGTTCGCGCAAATCGAGCGAGAAGCCGGTCGCGGGACGAGCCCGGCCGAACGCTTCGCCGACGTGGTCATAACGGCCGCCGCGCGCAACCGCGTTCGGCAAGCCAGGTACATACAGCGCAAACATCGCGCCGCTTTCATATTGGTAGCCGCGCAGGTCGGCCAGGTCGATCGCCACTTCGGCGCGGCCTAAAGCGGAACCGGCCAGCGCGGCCAGCTCGGCCAGCGCTTTGAGCACGCCCGGCAGCGGCGGCAGCACTTCGCGCGCACGCGCCAGCACGTCGATGTCACCGTACAGGTTCGGCAAGGCCAGCAAAGCATCGCGCGTGACGGGATCGTAGGCGGCAGTCAGCGCACGCAGGCCCGGCGCATCTTTCGCGCGCAGCAAGGTGTACAGCGCAGCCTCGTCGCGCACGGCAGCGGCGTCTTGCGCAATGATAGCGCGCAACAGGCCGACGTGCGACAAATCCAGGCGGACGGAGTCGAAACCGGCCAGTGCCAGCGAAGCGAGCGCCAGTTCCTGGATCTCGGCATCGGCTTCCAGGCCGGCGTGGCCATAGATTTCGGCGCCGATCTGCAGCGGTTCGCGGGTGGCATGCAGACCCGACGGACGGGTATGCAGCACGCTGCCGGCGTAGCACAGGCGGGTCACGGTGGCACGGTTCAGCAGGTGCGCGTCGATGCGCGCCACTTGCGTCGTCATGTCGGCACGCAGGCCGAGCATGCGGCCCGACAGCTGGTCGACCAGTTTAAAGGTGCGCAGGTCGGTATCCTTGCCAGCGCCGGTCATCAGCGATTCCAGATACTCGAGCAGCGGCGGCATCACCAGTTCATATCCGTACAAACGGAAATTATCCAGCATGAGGCGGCGCAGCTCTTCGATCTTGCGCGCTTCCGACGGCAGAACATCGGCAATATTTTCGGGCAAAAGCCAATTCGGCATGAGGGAGCGAGATACGGAAGAAAGTTGAAAAAATGCATCATGCGAGGCAGCGGCGAGCGCGCCAGGCAAGAGGCCGAACCTGATATTTTACGCGAAAACACGGGCCTTTAGGGACAAGTTCTCCGAATAGCTGCCACACAGCCCTAAAAACACCGCATTTTACGCCTTCCCGCAACAGCCTGGGCGCACCAAAAAAAACGGGGCCGGCATTGACGCCGGCCCCGCTGCTGCTGCCACCCGTCCTTGCGGCCAGGTGCAGTCTCGATGCTGCCTTACTTCCTGGATGGAGCGGCCGTGCCGTTACCCTTGAAGTACTTGAAGAATTCCGAACTCGGATCGACCACCATCACATCGCCCTTGTCCTTGAACGTGGCACGGTAGGCTTCCAGGCTACGATAAAACTTGTAGAACTCCGGATTCCGGCCAAACGCTTCCGCATACACCTGCGACGCCTTGGCATCACCCTCGCCGCGGATCTTCTCGGCTTCGCGGTAGGCTTCGGCCAGGATCACCGTGCGCTGCTTGTCGGCGTCGGCGCGGATCTTCTCGGAGTCGGCCGAACCGGTCGAACGCAGCTCGTTGGCCACGCGCACGCGCTCGGACTTCATGCGTTCGTACACGGAGTTATTGATCTGCTCGACGTAATCGACGCGTTTCAGGCGCACGTCGACGATGCCCACGCCGATGGCCTCGGCCTCGGCCGCCACCTTGGCCTTGATCGCCTGCATCACCTTGCCACGCTCGCCCGAGATCACTTCGCGCACCGTGCGCTTGGTGATTTCATCGTTCAGGGCGGCCTTGACGATTTGCGACATGCGGTTGCGGGCGCGGCTTTCATCGCCGCCGAAGCTGCGGAAATAGGTCTTCGGATTGACGATGCGCCACTTCACATACGCGTCGACGAGAATGTTCTTCTTCTCGGCCGTGATGAAGCGTTCCGGCTCCGGCGTGTCGAGCGTCAGGATGCGCTTGTCCAGGTAGATGACGTTCTGGAACGGCGGCGGCAGCTTGAAATACAGGCCAGGCTTGCTGATCTCGTCCTTGACTTCACCGAGGGCGAAGACGATGGCGTATTTACGCTGATCGACGACAAACACGGTCGAGGACAAGAGCATGATCGCGATAAAGCCCGCGATCAGGGCGGCAACGATACGGTTCATTAGCGGCTCTCCCGTTCACGCGAAGAGCGGCTGTCACGGCGCTGATTGACTTCTACTGTCGGCATGGCTTCCTGTGGCAAAACGGTGTTGGCTGCGGGTGTCGCGGCAGCACGGGCGGCGGCATCGGTGGCAGCCGTCTGGGCGATCAGCTTGTCGAGCGGCAGATACAGCAGATTGCTACCCGTCTTGGCATCAACCATGACCTTGCTGGCACTGCTGAACACTTGCTGCATCGTTTCCAGGTACATGCGGTCGCGCGTGACGGCCGGCGCCTTCTGGTACTCGACCAGCACCTGCTTGAAGCGCGACGCATTACCTTCGGAGTTCTCGGTCACCATGGCCCGGTAGGCCTCGGCTTCCTGCACCAGGCGGAATGCTGCGCCGCGTGCTTTTGGAATGACGTCATTGGCGTAAGCCTGGCCTTCATTCTTCTGGCGCTCACGGTCCTGGCCTGCCTTGACGGCATCGTCGAAGGCGGCTTGCACCTGCTCCGGCGGCTGCACGGCCTGCATCGTCACGTTGTTGATCAACACGCCAGCCTTGTAATCTTCAAGAATCTGCTGCATCAATTTCTGCGTGTCGAAGGCCACTTTTTCGCGGCCTTCATACAGCACGAAGTCCATCTTGCTGCGACCGACCACTTCGCGGATCGCCGTCTCGGCGACCTGGCGCAAGGTGTCTTCCTGGTCGCGCAGGCTGAACAGCCATTCCACGGGATCTTTCAAGGTGTACTGCACCGCGAACTGGATATCGATGATGTTTTCATCGTCCGTCAGCATCAGCGACTCGCTGGCCTGCTTGTTGCGCAGCGACGTGCGATACCCGACTTCCACCGTGCGCACCTGCGACACGTTGACGGTTTCATCGGTCTGGAACGGATACGGCCAGCGCCAGTTGAGACCGGCCGGCGCCGTGCGCGTGTATTGGCCAAACGTCAGCACCACGCCGCTCTGGCCCTCTTGCACGATGAAGGCGCCGCTGGCGAGCCAGATGAAGACGGCGATCACGCCGACCACGCCGGCGGTGATGCCGGCGCCCTTCATGTCGGGACGCGGGCCGCCGCCGCCGTTGTTATTGCCGCCGTTGTCGGGACGGTTCTTCTGTCCGAAAAAGGCGTTCAGGCGCTGATTGAAATCGCGCCACAACTGATCGAGGTCCGGCGGACCTTCGCCGGGCTTTTTGCCTTCTTGGGCTTTCTTGCCGTCGTCCTTGCGATTGCCCCAGCGGGGATCGTTCAGGGACAACTTCAAGCCTGTTTTTTTGAGTAGGGAGACAAGCATAACTATCGTGTTCCGACTTGGGAGTGGGTGGAAATCGTATCGTCCTCGCCAGGCTCTTCGTCCTGGTCCGGGGCGGCGCCATCGTGCTGGTCGTACTGACCGTCCAACTGATCTTCCTGCGGTGCTGCGTCGTTCTGATACAGGTGCGCCGAACGAGGCGCCTTCCTGGCCATCTCGACAATTGCATCGCGCAGCAGGTCGAGCCCGCTGCCCTTCTGCGCACTCACGAACACGCGACTGATCGTAGCATATTCGTCGCGCTCCACCGAAGGTTCCAGCCCGGCTGCGTCGATCTTGTTCCACACGAGGATTTGCGGAATGTGATCGGCGCCGATCTCTTTCAAGACCAGGTTGACCTGCTCGATCTGCTCCATGCGTACCGGCGACGCAGCGTCGACGACATGCAGCAGCAAATCGGCATGAATGGTTTCTTCGAGCGTGGCGCGGAATGCGGCCACCAGCTGATGCGGCAATTCGCGCACGAAGCCGACCGTGTCCGAGATCACCACATTGCCCACTTCCTGGCCCAGGTAAACCCGGCGCGAGGTGGTATCGAGCGTGGCGAACAACTGGTCGGCGACATACACGCCGGCCTTGGTCACGGCATTGAACAGGGTCGACTTGCCGGCATTGGTATAGCCGACCAGGGACACCGAGAATGTGTGATTGCGGCCGCGCGCGCGGCGCTGCGTTTCGCGCTGCTTGTGCAGCTTTTCCAGGCGCGCGCGCAAGGCCTTGACACGGTCGCCGATCAGCCGGCGGTCGGTCTCGAGCTGCGTCTCGCCGGGACCGCGCAAACCGATACCGCCCTTTTGCCGCTCAAGGTGGGTCCAGCCGCGGATCAGGCGCGTGGCCAGATGCTGCAGCTGGGCCAGCTCGACTTGCAGCTTGCCCTCGTGGCTCTTGGCGCGCTGCGCAAAGATGTCGAGGATCAGGCTGGTACGGTCGAGCACACGCACATTCAGGCGCTTTTCCAGATTGCGCTGCTGTGCGGGCGAAAGAGCGTGATTGAAGATGACGATTTCCAGGCCATCGTTGACGACGATGTCGCCAATTTCATCGGCCTTGCCGCTGCCGACGAAATATGCGGAATCGGGGCTCGAACGCTTGGCCGTGATGGTGGAAATCGGGTCCGCGCCAGCCGAACGCGACAACAGCATGAGTTCTTCCATGCTGGCGGCGAAGTCGCTGTGACCGAAGTCAACCCCGACTAGTACGGCGCGCATGATGGCATCAGACAAGTTGCGGCGGACGCCGACGCCGATGCAAACGCATCAGCGCCGCTGGCGCGGACGGAGGCGATGGAGGGTGAAAGGCGCTGGGCCTTCAAGCTCAACGCTTTACTCCGCTTCAGATTCAATATTGAGATTGACGGCACGGGCCGGCACCACTGTCGAGATGGCATGCTTGTACACCATCTGTGTCACCGTATTGCGCAGCAATACGACATATTGATCGAATGATTCGATATGGCCCTGCAATTTAATGCCATTGACCAGGTAGATCGAGACAGGAACATGCTCTTTGCGTAATGCATTGAGGAATGGGTCTTGTAACAGTTGCCCTTTGTTGCTCATAACAGCTCCGTTGTTTATGTTGTTGTGTAAGAATTGGAGGCGACTCGCTTGATTTCAAGTGCTCTCACACCTTTCAAAGAAAGAAAGATGCGTCATAGCTACTGTAACCTGTTTTCGCGATCGCTGTCGCGCATGGCGCATTAACACTTTATTATTTCCGTGCAAACAGCCATGAATGGTTGTCGGCGCCGCATTATCTCTGCGGCGCCTTAATATGCACTTAATCCAGCGATGAACGCATTACTTGCTCGGCGTGCGTGCAAACGGGTTTTTACCCGTGCGCAGTTCGATGCGCAGCGGCGTGCCGACCAGCGCAAACGTATCGCGGAAATGTTTTTCCAGATAGCGTTTGTACGGATCGCCGACGGCGTCGAGCGCATTGCCGTGAATCACGATCACCGGCGGGTTCATGCCGCCCTGGTGGGCGTAGCGCAGCTTCGGACGGATCGAGCCCTTGCGGCGCGGCTCCTGCTTCTCCACGGCCTCGATCAGGGCGCGTGTCAGCTTCGGCGTCGACAGGTCGCACATGGCGGCTGCATACGCGGCGTTGAGCGACTTCATCAATGGAGCGATGTTGGTGCCCTTCAGCGCCGAAATGAAATGCATCTGCGCGAACGACAGGAAATCGAGCTTGCGGTCGATATCGATCTTGATTTCGTCGCGTTCGTGCGATTGCAAGCCATCCCATTTGTTCACGGCCACCACCAGCGCGCGGCCCGATTCCAGGATGAAGCCGGCGATATGCGCGTCTTGCTCGGAAATATCCTGCTGCGCGTCGAGCATCAGCACGACCACGTTGGCTTCGGAAATCGATTGCAGGGTTTTCACCACCGAGAATTTCTCGATCGCTTCAAATACCTTGCCACGGCGGCGGATACCGGCCGTGTCGATCAGCGTGTATTGCTGGCCATCGCGCTCGAACGGAATCTCGATCGAGTCGCGCGTCGTGCCCGGCATGTCGAAGGCGATCACGCGCTCTTCGCCCAGCAGCGTGTTAATCAAGGTCGACTTGCCCACGTTTGGACGGCCGACGAGGGCGATCTTAATGCCGCGGTCGGTCTTTTCCAGCTCTTCAGGCTCATCCGGACGCTGCGCGAACGCCAGGTCCAGCATCACTTCGACGAGGTCGTTGACGCCGTCGCCGTGCGCCGACGAGATCGCATACGGATCGCCCATGCCCAATTCATAGAATTCGGACACGACGGCCGTATAGCGCATGCCTTCGCTTTTGTTCACCACCAGCAAGACCGGGCGACCGCTCTTGCGCAGGAAGTCAACGATGGTCTTGTCATGCGGGGTCAGGCCTTGACGGCCGTCCACGATGAACACCACCACGTCGGCCTCGGCCACGGCCTGCTTGGTCTGCAGTGCCATCTGGTGCATGATGCCTTCCTTGGCGACGGGTTCGAAACCACCCGTATCGATGACCAGGAAGGGACGTTCGCCGACACGGCCTTCGCCATAGTGACGATCGCGCGTCAACCCAGGCAAATCCGCCACCAGCGCATCGCGCGAGCGGGTCAGACGATTGAATAAAGTCGATTTCCCAACATTGGGTCGACCTACTAGTGCAATTACCGGCTTCATTGTATTACTCGACCGCGAGAGCGGTCACTGTCCCTGATTGGGTTTGAAAAATCAAATTCGAACCGGCAACAACGGGAGCCGAAACAATCGGGCTTCCATCGGTACTGACACGACCTATTAATGCGCCATCTTCCCGTGACAGGAAGTGGATATAACCTTGATAGTCACCGACGGCGACGCTGCGGCCGAAAGAGGCCGGCGTCGACAGGCGGCGGCGCGCCAGCGCCTCATTCTTCCAGGCGCTCTGGCCACCTTCGCGGCTGAACGCCACTACGGCACCCTGGCCGTCGGCGGCAAACACGAAACGCTGGTCGACGGCCACGCCCACATCGGACGAGAACGGCTTGGTCCAGCGCGGCACGCCCGTGGCGGCATCGAAACAGCCTGCCTTGCCCTGGTACGTGACGGCGCACACTTCACCTTCGAACACCACCGGCGTGCCGGCGATGTCGGAGACACGCTCCAGTTCAGTAGCGCCGCGCGGTTCGCTGACGACGATCTCCCAGCGTACCACACCGGTGGCCGCCGTCAGTGCCAGCAGCTTGCCGCCCGGCTGGGCCACGTACACATTCGCACCGCCCAGCACCATGCCCGGCGCATTGCGCAGAGTCAGTGCCGGCGTGGCGCGCTGCACCGTCCACTTGCGCTCGCCCGTCCTGGCATCGAAGCCGACGATGCGGTTATCCACGCTGCGCACCACGACCACGCCCTGCCCCACGACGGGTGCCGTCAAGACTTCGCTGGACGCCTGTGCCTTCCACAACTGCTTGCCATCGGCGTCAAACGCCAGCACGGCGCCCTTGGCGGCGCCCACGGCCACCACGCTGCCATCGCTGCCGGCGCTCGACGTGATGTCGCTGCCGGCCTTGACGCGCCAGGTTTCACGGCCGCTGGCCGCATCCAGGCGCGCCAGCGCGCCATCGGCATTGACCACGTACAGGCTGTTGCCGGCCAGCGCAGGCGTAAACGCGTACACGCCGGCCTTGCCGATCGAATACTTCCAGGCGTCGCGCACGGCAATGCTCGATTTTAACTCGACCAGCTTGGCCGGTTCGACTTTCGGGTCTTTCGAGGCGAACGGATTCCAGGACGAGCAACCGGCCATCAGGGCCAACAGACTTGCAGCTACCAGCTTTTCAGTGACACGCATAAGTGTTATCCAACCTTTTTCTTGTACTTGTAAGGGCAAGGCAGGCGGCGGGTACGCCGCGCAGCAAAACCATCAGTGTTCCTGTCAGGCGGCGGCCTTGTCAGCCTTGGCCTTGTCTTCCGGTACCGTACCGCCGATCGCTTCCAGTTTGACCTGGATCAGTTGACGGCCTGGATTGTTCTTGTCCGTCGCGGCTATCGCGGCCAGGTAGGCCGTGCGGGCATCGGCCAACTTGTTTTGCGCCACCAGGATGTCGCCCTTGCGGTCGGCCACGGCGCCGGCAAATTGCGCCACGGAAGCCGTCGCCAGCACTTTCAACGCTTCATCGTAGGCTTTTTCGTCCAGCAAGACACCGGCCAGGCGCAGCTTGGCGATGACCTTGTACTCTTCCGTGCCATGCTCGGCTACCCATTGCAGCTGGGTCTTGGCCGTTTTCAGGTCATTCGCATCGAACGCCACCTTGGCCGCGGCCAGGGCGCTCATCTGCGCATATGCCGTGCCGCCGAAACGCGACTGCATGTCGCCGGCCGCGCGCATTACCTTGGCCGTGTCCTTGGCGGCGATGGCGTTTTGCAGTTCGTCGTACAGCTGGCCCGCTTGCGCAGCCTGCGTGCGCTGGTAGTACTGCCAGCCAGCCCAGCCGCTATAGCCTGCCAGCGCCACGATCAGGACCCAGGAGGTCAGATTGCCATTGCGCTGCCACCAGGCCTTCAGGGTTGCCAGTTGTTCTTGTTCTTCGTGATCGTATGCCATGGGTCGTCAGTTTTAATGAGTAGTTGATCGAGGGTAGTACGGTCTTACTTCAAATCAATGGTGGTGATGCACGTGGCCGCCAGGACCGTGGTCGTGGCCGCAATCGTGGTCGCCGATGATCTGGTCCACCACGTAATCGACGACATCGTCGAACGGTACCGTGTTTTGCTGCGCGCCGGCATCGGCTTCGCGCATTGCTTTCACCGTGGCGACATTGTTGGCGATTTCATCGTCGCCCATGATCACGGCAAACGCCGCGCCGCTGGCATCGGCCTTTTTCATTTGCGTCTTGAAGCTGCCGCCGCCGTTGCTCGCTGCGCAATGTAGCACAACGTCGAGGCCCGCATCGCGAATCCGCTCGGCCAGCACGAAAGCTTGCAAGCCGGCCTGCTCGCCCTGGTGCACCAGATACACGTCGCACTGGGCCGGCGCTTCCGGCTCAGCCGCATCCTTCATCAGCAGCACCAGGCGCTCGACGCCCATGCCGAAACCGACGGCTGGCGTCGATTTGCCACCGAACATTTCCACCATGCCGTCATAGCGGCCACCGGCGCACACCGTGCCTTGCGCGCCCAGCTTGTCGCTGACCCACTCGAACACCGTGCGGTTGTAGTAATCGAGGCCGCGCACCAGACGTGGATTGATGGTGAACGGGATATTGTTGTGGTTCAAGATCTTCTGCACGCCATGGAAGTGGGCCAGCGATTCTTCGCCCAGGTACTCGAGCAGCTTCGGCGCGCCATTGACCAGGTCCTGCATGGCAGGGTTCTTGGTGTCGAGGATGCGCAGCGGATTGCTGTGCAGGCGGCGCTTGGCTTCTTCGTCGAGCAGCTCGCTGTGGCTTTCCAGGTAGGCGATCAGGTCGGCGCGGTGGCGCAGGCGCTCGTCCGCGTCGCCGATCGAGTTCAGTTCCAGGCGGATGCCTTCCAGGCCCAGGTCATCCCACAGGCGGCGGGTCATCATGATCAGCTCGGCGTCGATGTCCGGACCCGTAAAGCCGATGGCTTCCGCGCCGAACTGGTGGAACTGGCGATAGCGGCCCTTTTGCGGGCGCTCATGGCGGAACATCTGGCCTTTGTACCACAGGCGTTTCGGACCTTCGTAGACGAGGTTGTGTTCGACCACGGCGCGCACCACGCCGGCCGTGCCTTCAGGACGCAGGGTCAGATTGTCGCCGTTCATCGAATCGGTGAACGAGTACATTTCCTTTTCCACGATATCGGTCACGGCGCCGATGGCGCGCGCGAACAATTTCGTTTCTTCCACGATCGGCGTGCGGATCTGCTGGAAGCCGTAGCTTTGCAGCACGGATTGCGCCGTATTTTCAAACAATTCCCACAGCGGGGCGTCGGCGGGCAGCACGTCATTCATGCCTTTGACGGCGGTGATTTTATCGAGCTTTTTATTTTCGGACATAGTGTTCTTCTTTGCTTTATTATCGGATCAGGTTCAGACGGCAACCGTGTTTCCATAGTGACTCTGTACATACTTCAAGACGATGTCCTGGAATTCCTCGACGATGCGTTCGCCGCGCAGGGTGACGACTTTTTCGCCATCGACAAACACGGGCGCGGCCGGCGACTCGCCCGTGCCGGGCAGGCTGATGCCGATGTTCGCATGCTTCGATTCGCCGGGGCCGTTGACGATGCAGCCCATGACGGCCACGTTCATCGCTTCCACGCCCGGATACGCTATCTTCCATTCCGGCATCTGCTCGCGCAGATACGTCTGAATGTTGTCGGCCAGTTCCTGGAAAGTGGTCGACGTGGTGCGGCCACAGCCCGGACAGGCGATCACCATCGGCGCGAACTTGCGCAAGCCCATGGTTTGCAAAATTTCCTGGCCGACAATCACTTCGCGCGTGCGGTCGCCGCCCGGTTCAGGCGTGAGCGAGATGCGGATGGTGTCGCCGATGCCCTCTTGCAGCAGCACGGACAGCGCCGCGGTGGACGCCACGATACCCTTGCTGCCCATGCCCGCTTCTGTCAGGCCCAGATGCAGCGGATAGTCGCAACGCTGCGCCAGCTCGCGGTACACGGCGATCAGGTCTTGCACGCCAGAAACCTTGCACGACAAGATGATCTTGTCGCGGCCCAGGCCCAGCTCTTCGGCGCGCACGGCGTTTTCAATCGCCGACGTCACCAGCGCTTCATACATGACGGCTTGCGCCGGCCATGGGTCGGCGCGGCCCGCGTTTTCATCCATGATGCGCGCCAGCAAGGCTTGATCCAGGCTGCCCCAGTTCACGCCGATGCGCACCGGCTTGTCGTACTTGCAAGCCGCTTCGATCATTTGTGCAAATTGCGTGTCACGCTTGGCGCCCTTGCCCACGTTGCCCGGATTGATGCGGTACTTCGACAGCGCGCGCGCGCAATCGGGGTAGTCGTTGAGCAGGGTGTGGCCGTTATAGTGAAAATCGCCCACCAGCGGCACGTCGATGTCCATCTTGTCGAGCTGCTCGCGGATGTATGGCACGGCGGCGGCCGCTTCCGGCCGGTCCACCGTCAGGCGCACCAGTTCCGAACCGGCACGCGCCAGTTCCTTGATCTGGATCGCCGTGCCGATGGCGTCGGCCGTATCCGTGTTCGTCATCGACTGCACCACCACGGGGGCGTCGCCGCCCACCCAGATCTGGCGCTGGCCGTGCGCGATCAGCACCTTGCGGCTGTCGCGGCGGCCGGAAGGACCGGAGCCGATCGCTGTTTTCGAGGTAGCCATAAATATTATCTTCTGAGTTTGCTTGAACGGTTACTGCAATTATTTGATGCTGACACGGGAAATCGTGCCACCGGCAACGGTCGGCAGATCCAGTTTGGCACCGCGCAAGGTTGCCTGCACGGCACCCGGCTTGCCCACCACCAGGGTGGCCGGTCCCGCGATATCGAACGTTTCCGTGCTGCCTGCCTTGACCATGCGCGAAATCAGCGGCGTGCTGCCTGGGCGGCGGATTTCCACCCAGGAATCCTGCTCCACCTTCAACACCAGCGTATTCGCGCCCACGGCAGCGGCGGCCGGCGCGACGGCAGCCGTCGTCGCTGGCTCAACTGCTGGCGCGGCGACCGGCGCCGAAGCGACGGCAGAGGCAGGTGCGCCCGTCTGCGTATCGTTGCCTGGCGGCGGCGGGACGGAAATCAGGGGCACGGATGGCGTCTGCACGGGCGTCAAGTCCTGGCCCGGCTTGATCAGGGTCGTTTCCACGGGGCCCACGTCCGCATGCGCGCTTTCTTTCTCGGCGTGCGAGGACACCAGGCTGGCGGGTACATAGCCGAGCTTGTAAGCGCCAAAGGCGGCGGCCACGACGACGGCCACGGCGCCGGCGATCCAGAGCGGAGTCTGGTTCGACGAGCGCTGCGTCATCGACGGGAAGCGCGATTCGGAAAACGTGGCGGAAATTTCACGCCGCACGGGCGCGACAGCCGGGTCTTGCGCCGGCGCCGGATGGACTTCGATCATGGCCACCAGCGGCGCCGCGTCGAGCTTGACCACCTTGGCATAGGCGCGCACGAAACCGCGCACCACGGCCAGGTTCGGCAAGGCCGCCATGTCGCCCGCTTCCAGCGCGATCACCTGGCGTGGCGCCAGTTTGAGCTGGTCGGCCACCTGTTCCACCGGCCAGCCCAGCGCTTCGCGCTGCGCCTTCAACTGTGCGCCTGCCAACGCAAGATTGCCCTGGGGCTGCTGCTGAGGCGTTTCTGCCCACTCTGAATTCATTGGTATCCCTGTCTCACTCATCAAACGCCCCATTTTGATAAGCAGCATATTCGGGGGAGCCGGAATGGTGGTTGCGCAAATGCGCCCCCAGGCCAGCTTCCGCACCCGCATCCCCGAGCTTATGCTGCACCTTGATCCCGAGCCACAGCACATCGGCCGCCTGGCTCTCCATTGTCGCTACTTTACCGAGCCGCTCAAGGTAATGAGCCGCTTGCCGGTAGTCTTGCTGTTGGTAATACACGCGCACCAGGCCGGCATACGTGATGGCCGTACCAGGTGCGATGCGCTCCGCCTTGAGCCAGTAGCTGGCGGCGCGCGGGTAATCTTGCATGACCAGGCTGCACGCCGCCGCATTATGCAGCGCCAGTTCAGGCGTGCCATAGGCGACATCTTGCAATGCAGCATCAAAATACGTCAACGACTGCGCCGCGCGCCCGGTCTGGCACAGAAACAGGCCATAATTATTGCTCAACTCGGGATTGTGGGGCGCGAGGCGCAATGCGTAAAGAAAATCTTTTTCGGCAGCCACAGGTTGGCGCAGGGCAGCAAAAATCAGAGCGCGCATGCCGCGCACCTGGGCATTGTCCGGCACCAGCTGCACCGCCTGCTCCGCTTCGGCCAAGGCCACCACAAACTGGTCTTGCATATAATAGGCGCTTGCCAGCTGCAAACGCAAGGCGGCGCGCTGCTCGACAGATGCGGCTTGCTGCTTGTCCGCGGTGGAAGCACAGCCGGCCAGCAGCACGCCCAGGCTGACAACAGCCGCGGCAAGTGCGCCAGGATAAGCCATGCTTCCCCGCATCAGGAGCGGATCTCCACGATCTTGCCGAAATTGGCGCCGAATTTTTGCTGATACTCGGTCATCTTTTCCATGCGTTCCTGCACCCGCGTGCGGTCCTTGACTTCGCCGGCCAGCTGGCCGCAGGCCGCATCGATATCGTCGCCGCGCGTCTTGCGCACGGTGGTAATGATGCCGCCATCCATCAGCACCTGGGCAAACGCCTTGATGCGCGGGTTTTTCGAGCGGAACAGGCCCGACTCGGGAAACGGGTTGAATGGAATCAGGTTGAACTTGCAGTTCACGCCGAACTCGCGGTCTTGCACCAGCGCCAGCAGTTCGTGCGCGTGCTCGTCGCTGTCGTTGACGCCATCGAGCATGCAGTATTCAAACGTGATGAAGTCGCGTGGGGCGAATTCCAGGTAGCGCTTGCAGGCCGCCATCAATTCCTTCAGCGGGTATTTCTTGTTCAGTGGAATCAAACCATCGCGCAAGGCATCGTTCGAGGCGTGCAGCGAGACGGCCAGGGCCACCGGCACTTCCTGCGACAGCTTGTCCATCATCGGCACCACGCCCGAGGTCGACAGGGTCACGCGGCGGCGCGACAGGCCGTAGGCGTTGTCGTCGAGCATCAATTTCAGGGCCGTGACGGTCGGCTCAAAGTTCAGCAGCGGCTCGCCCATGCCCATCATCACCACGTTGGTGATCTGGCGCTCGCCTTTCGGGCCCGGCTCGATGCCCTTGGTGCGGCGCAATTCGAATTCCGCCATCCACAGCTGGCCGATGATTTCGCCAACGCTGAGGTTGCGGTTGAAGCCTTGCTTGCCCGTCGAGCAGAAACGGCAGTTCACGGCGCAGCCGGCCTGGGTCGAGATGCACAGGGTGCCGCGGTTTTCTTCCGGAATGAACACGGTTTCCACGGCATTGCCATTGCCCACGTCGACCAGCCACTTGCGCGTGCCGTCCGTCGACGTATGGTCGCTGATGATGGCCGGGGCGCGCACTTCGGCGCGCGTGGCCAGCTTGTCGCGCAGCGACTTGGCCAGGTCCGTCATGGCGTCGAAATCGGAAGCGCCGAACTGGTGTATCCAACGTTGCAATTGTTTCGCACGAAACGGTTTCTCTCCCAACTCGGCGCAGTAGGCGATGAGTTGCGCGGGATCGAGGTCCAGCAAGTTGGTGAGGGTCGTCGTATTCATGATCTTGTCTATTCTAAAAATCCGTCCCCGCGCGCATCAGGAGCGAAAACTCCACAGCGCAGCGGGAACAGGGGGTGATAAGTTATTTCACAGATAACGCCAGGAAATAACGTTATCTAAGGCAATTAAGCCTTCAGTTCTGGGAAGAAGTAAGCGATTTCCACTTGAGCAGCTTCGACAGCGTCGGAACCGTGTACGGCGTTAGCGTCGATCGAATCGGCGAAATCGGCGCGGATCGTGCCTTTTTCTGCTTTCTTCGGATCGGTCGCGCCCATCAGGTCACGGTGGGCCAGAACGGCGTTTTCGCCTTCCAGGGCCTGGATCATGACGGGACCGGAAACCATGAAGTCGACCAGATCTTTGAAGAAGCCGCGTTCTTTGTGCGCTGCGTAGAAACCTTCAGCTTGTTCGCGCGACAGTTGGGTCATGCGTGCTGCAACGATTTTCAGGCCAGCGTTTTCAAAACGGGTGTAAATTTGACCGATAACGTTTTTTGCAACTGCGTCTGGTTTGATGATCGACAGGGTGCGTTCGATTGCCATGTGTGAAAACTCCAATAAAAAGTAAGGTTTAAAACGGTAAATTGATAACTCAATCAACCTTTGATTTTACCATACTCCACCCCATATCACCCAGACAGGCAGGGGGCATGCTTCCCTGCCGCTTGAGTTTAATGAAATCTTAAGCTGCTTTTTTGGCAAATTCCGGCCCTCATGCTATCCTTGGGTAAAGCAGTAATTTGAATTGACAACACGGAGGCACTATGAATCAGAACATGCAACGCACCTTTGACCTGTCGGGGGGCATGCAGCAAGTCCGCCATCAGGTCTTGCGCAACACTTACTGGCTGCTGGCACTGTCCATGATACCGACCGTGCTGGGCGCCTTCATCGGCGTGCAAATGCACTTGCCGATGCTGACCGGCGGCATGGGTTTCATCATCTTCATGGTCGTCGCATTCGGCTTCATGTACGCGATCGAAAAAACCAAGAACTCGGGCCTGGGCGTTGCCGTCCTGCTGGGCTTTACCTTCTTCATGGGCCTGATGCTCACGCCACTGCTGACGCGCACGCTCGGCTACTCGAACGGCGGCATGCTGATCATGACGGCATTCGGCGGCACGGCCACCATCCTGGCCGTGATGGCGACCATCGCCACGGTATCGAAGCGCGACTTCTCGGCCATGGGCAAATGGCTGTTCGCCGGCGTGATCGTGCTGATCCTGGCATCGGTGGCGAACATCTTCCTGGGCCTGTCGGCACTGTCGATCGTGATCTCCATGGTCGCCATCGCCATCTTCTCGGCCTACATCCTGTATGACGTGCAGCAAATCATCAACGGCGGCGAGACCAACTACATCTCGGCCACCCTGCGCATCTACCTGGACGTGTACAACATCTTCACCAGCCTGCTGTCGCTTTTAGGTTTTGCAGGCGGCAGCCGCGACTAAGCGCTGCGCTTGAAACAGCAAAAAGCCGACCCTCGGGTCGGCTTTTTTACGTCTGTCGAACCTACTTGCTCTTCTCCGCCACCTCGCGCAGGCAGGCGCGGGCGCGGTCCAGGGTCGGGTTGTCGCGCTGGGCCGCATACACGGCGTAGGCGGAATGCGAGAATTCGGGCGCGTCGCGCACGCGGTGCAGGAGGCCCGCATCGAGGTAAGGTTGCGCGCTGCCGATGCGAAAGTAACTGGCGCCGCCCACTTCCAGCAGGTACACGAGGGCCAGCGGCCCCAGCGAAATCGAGACGGGCGGGCTGCCCAGCTCCGGATACGTCGCCTGGTGGTTGGCCGCGAAGCTGGACCCCCAGTCCACATACACATACGTATCGGCATGCATCTGCCCATCGGCGCGCGTGGTCACCATCACCAGTTTTTCCTCGGCCAGCAATTCGCTGGCCAGGCCCGGGCGCTGCGGCGGGTTGTACAGCACGGCCAGGTCGAGCGAGCCGTCGTGCACGGCGTCGAGCAGGCGCGCCGGGCTGTCGACTTCCGCGCGCAAGGCGATCTCGGGGCAGTCGCGGCTCATGCGTATGAGCCAGTCACCGAGCAGCGGCTGCCACAGGCTCAGTTCGCAGCCGATGCTGACGGCATCGTCGCGCCCCGGCGGCAAGGCCACCTGGTGGCGCGCCCGCTCCCACACCTGCACCATGGTGGCCGCATGGCGCATGAAGCGCTCGCCGGCCGAGGTCAGGCGCGCACCCGCCTTGTTGCGCACGAACAGCTGGCGTCCCAGTTGCCGCTCCAGGGTGCGGATGCGGGCGCTGACGGCCGTTTGCGTCACGTGCATGCGCTCGGCCGCCATGATGAAACTGCCGCATGAAGCCACTTCCAGGAAGGTACGCGCTTGATTGATATCCATCAAGCCATGATATCAGCTGCCGCGCATCTCAACTGACACGCTCGTAACCGCCCAGCACGCCCTGCTTCGACAAGACCCATTGCCACAGCTGCAAGTCGCGCGCGCGGAAGGCACCGGCGCAGGACAGCAGATAGTAGGACCACATGCGATGGAAGCGCTCGCCCAGCTGGGCGGAAAACTGCGGCCACGCCTGCTCAAAATTGGCGTGCCAGGCCATCAGGGTCTGGTCGTAGTCGGCGCCGAAGTTGTGCAGGTCTTCGGCCACAAACAGATCGTCGATGGCGTCGCCGATTTGCCCGATCGACGGCAAGTCGCCGTTCGGGAAGATGTATTTGTCGATCCACGGGTCGCACGCGGATTGGCGCTTGTTCTTGCCGATCGTGTGCAGCAGGAACAGGCCGTCGTCTTCCAGACAGCGGTGCGCCACTTCCATGAAGGTGCGGTGGTTCTTGTGTCCCACGTGCTCGAACATGCCGATGCTGACGATGCGATCGAATTTTTCATCGGTGTCGCGGTAATCCTGCAGGCGGAAGTCCAGCTTGTCCCCGCCCGGCATGCCGCGCGCGTACGCGACCTGCTCTTGCGAGATGGTCACGCCCACGCACTGCACCTGGTATTTTTCCGCCGCATAGCGCATGAAACTGCCCCAGCCGCAGCCGATGTCGAGCACGCGCATGCCCGGCTCCAGCCTGAGCTTGCGGCAAATCAGATCAAGCTTGGCTTCCTGCGCCTCGGCCAGGTTGCTGGCATCCTTCCAGTAGCCGCAGGTATAGGTCATGCGCGCATCGAGCATGGCCGCATAGAAGGCGTTGCCCAGGTCGTAGTGTTCCTTGCCCACCATCCACGCGCGGCGCTCCGTCTGCAAGTTGAACAGGCGCGCAGTCAGGGCGTGGAAGACCAGGCGCATCGGGCGCACGTCGTCGGCCACCCTGGCGCGCAACAGATGGCAAAAGAATTCGTCGAGCTGGCTCGCATCCCAGTCGCCATCCATGTACGCTTCGCCCAGGCCCAGGTTGCCGCTGGCGAAAGCCCGCTCGGGCACGCCCGGTTTGCGCAGCTGCATGTCCCAGGCGGCGCGCCCGTTCAGGTGGATGCCGGCCCTGGCCAGCAATTCGGCCGCTTCGCGCGTCAGCCGCGTGTCGAGCTGGAGTCCGGCGCTACCGGCCTGTGCTTGTTGCAACTGCATTGCTGCTTGTGTCGTTTGCTGCGTGTTCATGCCCTGCCGCCTCCAGATGGTTGTGGGTGCTGGCGCGCCGCACGTCTACTCGGAGGCCCGGCGGCGCACCAGCGATAAAATTATCTACCCCTCATCCGCATCTGGATAATGAAACATCATGGCCATTCATATCAAAATAATTGCCGCAAAATGATTTGAATAAATTATTTTGTGGAAATATCTTATACAAGATACCTACCGTAGCATGAAAAAAGCCGCCTGTACGGCGGCTGTTCGCGGCAAGTTCGCGCCGTCCGCACCACGATCAAAAGTCGTGATTCGATGGGTACTTGCTATAAAAATCGTTATCCCATTTGAAGTTGGTAAACGCCACGGTGAGGGAAATATCGAGCGCTTCGACAAAATGCCAGCAGCCGACGGGCAAAAACAGGATTTCGCCCGGCGCCAGCACGCATTCGCGCACCTGCACGTCGGCCATCAGCGGGTAGCGCCGCAGGTCGATATCGCGCCCGTCGACGGGGGTAAAACAGTGGCGCTGGTTGTACACGCGCGCCACTTCGCAGGCGGCCATGATGCGCAGCCGCTTGCGCCCTTTGACTTGTGCCATGAAGTTGTTCGTCAGGTCGTGGTGGAATGGCGTCACGGTGCCGGCCGGGCCGAACCACAGAAAACCCGTCGGGCCGCCACTCTGCTCCAGATACTCGGGCAGCTGGCCGATATCGTCCCACAGTTCGCGCAGCGCCTGCCGGTTTTGCGAATTGTTGTTCGCCGTCATATAGAAATCGTTGGTCGTGCCGCTGCTCTCGACCAGGCTGGCGTATTCGCCAAAGGCCATCTTGCGCTTGTGCGCCACGCTGTTCATTTCGTACTGGGCGTCCGCTTCGCGGCCGCATTGCACTTCCACTTCGCGCTGCGCGTAGTGTTCACGAAAATAGGCCGGACTCCATTTTCGGAGCGCCGGCCAGTCATCGAGCATGCCGGTGATGATCACGGGCTGGTTGGTGGAGTAGTACTCGTCGAGGAATTCCTGCGCCGTCAATTTCTCGCGGCGGGGTATCTCGGGTGGACGCAACTGGTTCAGCTTGCGCTGGATGTCGATCACCCAGTCGTGCTTGGCCAGCCGGTTCGACAGGCGCACGGCGCCGGCCAGGTAGGGACTCTGCAGCGCGAGCTCGATTTCGCGGCGCGCCAGGGGCTCGGCGATGCCGGCCTGTTGCAGCACCGGCATCAGCGCCGACGGATGACTGCCCAGCATGAGGTTTTCCGCGATCCAGCTGCGCCACTCGCGGCTCAGCTCCTGCTCCTGCCCCTGCTCCGGCTGCTGCTTCTGCTGCTTTGCTCCCAATGTCGATACGGCCGCCATTATCTGTCTCCTTTTTATGTGCATCAGCGGCCGGACAGCATGCACCGTCCGGCCGCGTCTTACGCTACATCAGCATTACCGCACCTTCCACACCTCCGTCGCCAGCACGCCATTCGCGTCGCCATCGAGTTCCCACGAGAACGCGCCGCGCAAGCCCTGGTCCTTGACATATTTCACCTTGGTGCCGATGACAGTCGGGTCGTCATAGCTCCACCACTGGCCGCCCGCCCCCGTGTACAGGTACAGCTGCCTGGTCACGGGATGGTAGTAGCGCGTACCGGTCTTGGCGACGAGGATTTTATAGTCCTCGATGCCCGACTCGTAAGTGCCTGGCGCCGTGCCCGTGGCCGCCTGGTACAGGCCATCGCCATTCGGTCCCGGCGCCACGCCCGTCCAGCCGCGGCCATAGAACGGTATACCCAGCAGCAGCTTGTCGCGCGGCACGCCGGCGGCAATCATGTACTGCACCGCCTTGTCGCCCACGTATTCGCGCGCCATACCCGTCGACGGATCGGCAGGGTCGGCAAACAGCTGGGCATTGAAGTTGGTGCTCGTTTCCCAGCCGCCGTGGAAGTCGTAGGTCATCAGGTTGATCCAATCCATGTACTGCGAGTACAGGGCCGGTTCCGTGTTGTCGATCTTGTCCTTGCCGGCACCGACGGCCGCCGTCAACAGGTAGCGCTTGCCGTTGGCGGCACCGAGCGCATCGAGCTGGCTGCGAAATTCCGCCATCAGCAAGGTGAAGTTGCGCTTGTCGTTCGGGCTGACCGTGTTGTACGGCTGGCCGCCGCCCACCGGATACTCCCAGTCGATGTCGATGCCGTCAAAAATATTCGCCGCCGCACCCGCGCCGCCGCGACCGCCCTGCACCGGCAAGTTGCCCTTGATGTAGATATCGATGCACGAGCGCACCATCTGCTTGCGCAGCGCATCCGTGGCCGAACCGACGGAGAAGTTCTTCGACCAGCTCCAGCCGCCCAGCGAGATGAACAGTTTGAGGTTCGGGTGCGCCGCCTTGAGTTTTCTCAGTTGCAGGAAGTTGCCCGACAACGGTGCGTCCCAAGGAATCGCCTGGCCGTCGACGGTGCGCTTCGGCGTGCGGATGTAGTCGGCCTCGGCATCGCCGCCCGTGCCCGCGTCCGGCGAATTCGGATTCGTCGCGCCCGGTTCCGTCTTGGTGATCATGGCGCATTCGTAGCCGCCGTTTTTCGGATAGATATTGCCGAAAGCGTAGTTGATGAAGGTCAGCTTGTCGGCCACGCCGCTGGAGTGCACGTTCGCCACTTCATAGTCGCGGCCATACACGCCCCACTGCGCGAAGTACGACCCCACTTCGCGGCCCGTTGGCGTTGGCGTTGGCGTTGGCGTTGGGGTCGGGGTCGGGGTCGGGGTAGGAGTTGGCGTCGGAGTGGGCGTTGGAGTCGGCGTGATGCTGCAGATCTCCTGACTGGTCCATGGCTTGCCCGTGCCGGCGGCGCCGCTGCTGGTCGACGGGTTGTCGCCCTGCGTCCAGTAGTTGGCACGGTAATTCGTGCCCGCATGGCTGACGGTGGCGCCCGCGCTGTAGGCCGTGCCCGCCACCCATGCCAGCGCGCAAGTGCCGCCGGTTGGCGTCGGCGTTGGCGTCGGGGTGGGTGTCGGGGTTGGATTTGGCGTCGGCGTCGGGGTGGGTGTCGGGGTGGGGGTGGGTGTCGGAGTCGGTGTCGGAGTCGGTGTCGGCGTAGTGCCGCCATCGCAGCTGCCGCCCGCGCTCCACAGGCTAGGCGTGGAAACGGGATTCCAACCGGAGCCCACGTGATCGGTCTGCGTCACCAGAGCCGTGTAGTTGGCGCCCAGGTAAGTGACCACCGTGCCGGCGTTATACGTGCCGCCCTCTTGCCATGGCACGCAGGCGACCACCGTGCTGGCCGCCAGCAATTGCGAGCCAGCCGGCGCGCCGGCGTCGCCGCCACCGCCGCATGCCGCCAGCACGCCACCACTGGCCAGACATACCATCATGTTCCTGATTGTTTTTTTGAGTATTAAATTTTCCACGCTGTCTCCTGTTCAGGTTTGCGGAAATACCACTCTGCTTCAATGAAAAGCTACCCTGTGATTTTGTTTTTTTGCAGTTGCAAGAACAGCATGCTGCTGAAAAAATAGGCGGTCAAGTGGTTTTGAAGTGGCCTCAGAGTAGGTAATACCACTTCGCGCAGAAAGCGCAGCGGCACAGGTAAACGGCGTGTTGTCCTACTGGACAATGAAAAAACGGCAGAGGGAGGATGCAAAAAGACGCTGAATGGGGAAGAGACAGACCAGTTTTATAACACGATGTAACTGGTATTGGGGGAGCTTGCTGCGTCATTGAATACAGCGGCGGCGGGTGCCTGCCTGGCCACCCGCCGTGTCAAGCAGACTTATTGAGGCAAATCAAACACTGCCATCGACTCTACGTGCGAGGTGTGCGGGAACATGTTCACCACGCCCGCCTTGCTCAGCACATAGCCCGCTTCCAGCGCCAGGATGCCGGCGTCGCGCGCCAGGGTCGACGGGCTGCACGAGACGTAGACGATGCGTTTCGGCAGCAGGTCGGGACGCACTTGCGACAGGCCGACCAATGCCTGGCACAGGGCCATGGCGCCATCGCGCGGCGGGTCGACCAGGATGCGGTCGAATTTGCCCAGCGCGATCAGGTCGTCCGTCGTCACTTCGAACAGGTTGCGCGTCGAGAACGAGGTTTTTTCCGCCAGGCCGTTGGCCAGCGCGTTTTCCAGCGCCCGCTCCGTCAGCGTGGTGCTGCCTTCGATGCCCACCACTGCGCTGCCTTGCGTGGCCAGCGGCAAGGTGAAATTGCCAAGGCCGCAGAACAGGTCGGCCACGCGGTCCGTCGGCTGCACTTCCAGCAAACGCAGGGCTTTCGATACCAGCACGCGATTGATATGGTGGTTCACCTGCGTGAAATCGACAGGCTTGAACGGCATCTTGACGCCGAATTCCGGCAGCAGGTAGTGCAACTGCTTGTCCAGCGGATAGAACGGCACGGCCGTTTCCGGCCCTTTCACCTGCAGCCACCATTGCACGCCGTATTCGTCGGCAAAGGCCTTCAATTTCGTTTCGTCGTCCGCCGTCAATGGCGCCATGATGCGCAAGACCATGGCCGTGACGTCTTCGCCCACGGCCAGCTCGATCTGCGGCATCTGGTCGAAGATCGACAGCGAGCCGATCAGCGCGCGCAGCGGCAGCAGCATGGCGGAGATATGCGGCGGCAGGATTTCGCAGCTATCCATGTCGGCAACGAAAGCCGATTTCTTTTCATGGAAGCCCACCAGCACGGCGTCCTTCTTCTTGACGTGGCGCACGGACAGGCGCGCGCGGTAGCGGTAGCCCCACGTCGGGCCATACATGGGGCGCATGATGCTTTGCGGACGCACCTTGCCGATATGCCACAAGTTGTCTTCCAGCACGCGCTGCTTGATCGCCACCTGCGCCGACGGTTCCAGGTGCTGCATCGAGCAGCCGCCGCAGTTATCGAAATGCTTGCACTTGGGTGTCACGCGCATGGACGATTCACGGTGCAGCACCGTCATGCGGGCCATTTCCCAGTTTTTCTTTTTCTTGTACGTCACAAAGCTGACGCGCTCGCCCGGCAATGCGCCTTCGACAAACACGACCTTGCCCGGCGAGCCGTCTTCGTTCTCAATATGGCCAACGCCACGGGCGTCCATGTCGAGCGATTTGATTTCGATGATATTTTCTTGCATAGCGATCAATAGGTAAGAGTGGGCCAGGACGCAGGGCCGCGCTGGAACTTGAAAGAATGGGGGAAAGGTCAGGCGCCGCGAGCGGGGCGTATGATAGCAGATGCGGCCCCGGAAATGCCGGGACCGGGCGTCTTACAATAACGAGTCGCGCACCACGCCGCGTGCCGCCATGGCGCGCTTCAACTTAATCAGCGCTTCCTGCTGGATCTGGCGCACGCGCTCGCGCGTCACGCCCATTTCTTCGGCCAGGGTTTCCAGGGTAGCCGGATCGTCGTTGTCCAGACCGAAACGGCGCATGATGACCACGCGCTGCTTGTCGGGCAGCTTGGTCAGCCAGTCGCGCACCAGCACCGTCATTTCATGGTGTTCCGCGCGCGCGTCGGGGCTGTCTTCGCTGGCGCCCGGCAGCATGTCCATCAGCGACGATTGCGGATCGTTGTCGAGCGGCGCGTCGAGCGAAGTCGCGTGCTCGGACAGGGCCAGGATATCCTGCACCTCTTCCACGGGACGGCCCACCAGGTGGGCGATGTCTTCCGCAGTGGCATCCTTGCCGTCGTGATGCTGGGCTTCCAGGTGGTATTTGCCGCGCAGGATCTGGTTCAGTTCGCGCACCATGTGCACGGGCAGGCGCACCGTGCGCGCCTGGTTCATGATGGCCCGCTCGATGCTCTGGCGTATCCACCAGGTGGCATACGTGGAAAAACGGAACCCGCGTTCAGGCTCGAACTTGTCGATGGCGCGCATCAGGCCGATATTGCCCTCCTCGATCATGTCGAGCAAGACCACGCCGCGGTTGATGTAATGCTTGGCGATCGACACGACCAGGCGCAGATTATGCTCGATCATGGTTTGCCGGGCTTCAAAATTGCCCTGCTTGGCGAGGGTGGCGTAATGCACCTCTTGCGGCGCCGTCAGCAATGGCCGCGTGCCGATCTGGTTCAGATAGTGCTGCGTGGTATCGGTCGACAGCTCGGCCGCCAGCACTTTTTTCAGTTCATCGACACTTTCGACCAGCACGCTGACGCTGGCCACCTCGCCGCCCTCGGCCGCGTCGACGGCATCCATGCCGTCGAGTTCGCCGGCCTCGTCCGTCACGACTTCGTCTGCCCCGTCTTCCGGCAGTTCCGGCTCATCGTCCAGCTGATCGTGCGGCGCGTGTGTCATTGCTTTACCTAACGGTTAGGCAGGAATTTCGAAGGGTCGACAGGCTTGCCCTGCTGGCGGATTTCAAAGTGCAGCTTCACGCGGTCGGCATCGGAATCGCCCATTTCGGCGATGGCCTGGCCTTTGTTGACGTTCTGCCCTTCCTTCACCAGGATGCTGCGGTTATGCGCATAAGCCGACAACAGACTATTACTGTGCTTCACGATGACAAGATTACCATAACCACGGATTCCGCTCCCGGCATACATGACTTTTCCCGCGCCGGCCGCCACCACCTGCTGGCCCGCCTTGCCGGCGATGTCGACGCCCTTGTTCTTGCCTTCGTCGAAAGTGCCGATGACCTTGCCTTCGGAAGGCCACATCCAGCTGATCTTCTCGTCGCCAGGCGCCGCTGCCGCAGGGGCTGCCGCGGCGGCCGGTGCGGCGGCGACAGTTGCTGCCGGTGCCGGCGCAGGCTTGACGTCGCTGGTGCCGCCATCGGCGCGCAGCTCGGCCAGGGTGGCGTCCGAATACGCGCGCTTCTCGCCGCGCGGACCCGATTTCTTCGGCACGACAGGCGCGGCCGGCTTGATCTCCGTCACCGGCGGCATGACGATGGCCGATGTTTGCGCGCCGCCCGTGTCGCCATTCGGCGGCAGCACGCGCAATACCTGGTCGACCTTGATGTCGTTCGGGTTGCTCAAGTCATTCCAGGCCACCAGGTCGCGGTAATTCTGGCCGTGTTCCAGAGCGATGCGCAACAGGGTGTCGCCGCGCTTGACCGTGTAGTAAGCCGGGTCGCGGTCGCGCGGATCGCTGGCGGCGGCGCTGCTGCTCGATGGATGGCGCTCCACGACGGGCGCCTGGACGCCCGTGGTGCCACAACCGCTCAACAGCGCGGCCAAGGTGATGCTACATAGAAGTATGTTACTTTTCTTAATCATTCGCATGTAATTGTATGTCCTGCTTGCTAGCTGATCCGGGGATCATATGGTGCCCGGGCGCAAAGGTACGAAATGGCAGTCTTCCAGGGTCTGGCTGGTCCATTCCATTTTCCCCACCCGGGTAATGAGTTGTAAGTGTTGCAATTTAGCCCCCACCGGCGCAACCAGACGCCCGCCGGGCGCCAGCTGTTCCAGCAGGGCTTGCGGGACTTCCAGGCCGGCTGCGGCAAGGATAATCCCGTCGAAGGGCGCCGCCTGCGGCAAGCCAAGCATACCATCTCCGTACTGCAAGCGCAGATTTGACACGCGCAGCGGGCGCAGGTTGGCCTTCGCCAGCTCGTGCAGGGGCCGGATGCGCTCGATCGAATACACCTCTTTCGCCACCAGCGACAGCACCGTCGCCTGGTAACCGCAGCCCGTGCCGATCTCCAGCACGCGCTGCAAGTTGCCGCCCTGGCGCATCACTTCGATCATGCGCGCCACGATATACGGCTGCGAAATGGTCTGGTGATGGCCGATGGGCAAGGAGGCGTCGATATACGCCTGCGACGCCAGCGCCTCGTCCATGAACAGATGGCGCGGCACGGCTTGCATGGCGTCGAGCACCACCTGATCCTTGACGCCCTGTTTCGCGATGCGCGCCACCATGGCTCGGCGTACGGCCTCCGACACCAGCGGATTTTGCCGTGGCGGCGACGGCACCGCCGGTTGCGCCCGCTCATTGGCGATGGCCTGGGCCCGTGACGGCGCGATGGGCAGCGTGGCAGCGTGGTACGGCGCGCCTCCCCTGGCCGCATTTTGCGCCGCATTTTGCG
Source organism: Janthinobacterium sp. 78 (assembly GCF_003096775.1). Classification (NCBI taxonomy): domain Bacteria; kingdom Pseudomonadati; phylum Pseudomonadota; class Betaproteobacteria; order Burkholderiales; family Oxalobacteraceae; genus Janthinobacterium; species Janthinobacterium sp. 78. The sequence continues at coordinate 4,734,650 of NZ_QENT01000001.1, forward strand.
TCGCCGTCTGCGGCGTGGCAATGCGCGACTGCGCCAGCGACGGCCCCCCGCCCTGCCTGGCGGGCTTGCCGGCCAGCGAATCGAGGGTCAGGGGGAAGGTACGCGGCTTGTCAGTCATAGTGAGCGGTCATGCCAGGCCTTTTGCCAGTGCATCGAGTTGGGTGGTATGGGTCAGGTCGATCTGCAACGGCGTGATCGAGACTTGTCCATGTTCAACGGCGTAAAAATCCGTGCCCGGCCCGCCTTCCTTGGCGGCACCGGCAGGGCCGATCCAGAAGATTTCACGGCCACGGGGATCGAGGGCGCGGATCACGGGCTCGGCCGAATGGCGCTTGCCCAGCCGCGTGGCCGCCATGCCTTGCAATTGCTCGTAAGGGATGGCGGGGATGTTCACATTCAGCAAATACGGTTTCTGCAGGGCGTCAAACTGGCGCTCGACGATTTCCCGCGCCACGCGGGCGGCCGCGTCCAGGTTGGCCCAACCGAATTGCGACTGGGAAAAGGCGATGGCGGGAATGCCGAACAGATAGCCTTCCGTGGCGGCCGCCACGGTGCCCGAATACAGGGTGTCGTCGCCCATGTTGGGACCGTTGTTGATGCCGGAGACCACCAGGTCGGGCCGCTCGATGAGCATGCCCGTCAACGCCACGTGCACGCAGTCGGTGGGCGTGCCGTTGACAAAATAAAAGCCGTTGGCCGCCTTGTGCACGGACAGGGGCCGGTCCAGGGACAGCGAATTGGACGCGCCCGAACGATTGCTGTCGGGCGCCACCACGACGATTTCCGCAATGGGCGCGAGCGCGTCGGCCAGGGCCGCCAGGCCTGGCGCCAGGTAACCGTCGTCGTTACTGATAAGAATTCTCATAACGAGATTTTACCTGAAGCAATGCCAACACTGCGCGTGCCACGCGCCGAATGGCAGCATTATTTATGCCGCCGCGCTGACATGGCACACGGCGTCAGCGCGGCTCGATGCCCGCTTCCGATAACGCCCCTTCCAGCGCCTGCACTTCATCCTCTTGCAAGGCCAGCAAGGCATTCAGATCACCTTGCAATTTATACATTCTTTTCAGCTGCGCCATGCCGCGCCTGCGCAGCTTGCCCGGCACGCCAGGGCGCAGCAGACCGGACTTCAAATGTTCGGCCAGTTCGCCCGCCTGCGCATACTGTTCGCGCTCGATCATGCCTTGCAACATCGAGATCATGCTGGCAAGGGTGTCCGGCTCGGCCACGTCGTGCCCGCTGGCGCGGCCGGCCAGGATGGTTTCCTGCAAATGCCGGGCGCCGTCCAGCACGCTGTCCGCATGCCCCGTGACGGGCGCATTCAGCAAGCGGTCGCTGCCGCTGAGCACCGCGTCTTCCAGCAGGCGCGCCGCCTCGCTCTCGCCCTGCTGCTGCAGGGTACCGGCCAATTGCTTCTTGCTGTGCAAGGTATCAAGGTGGTCTTCGCCCAGCAGGCGCGCATGCACTTCCAGCACTTGCTCCTGCACGCTGCGCGCCGCATCAAGCTCGCCACGCCGCAACAGCGCCTCGGCCAGCTTGCGCTGACTCATCAGGGTTTCAGGATGGTCGAGCCCGTGCGTGCGCTCGCGCGCCGCCACCTGGTCTTCGTGCAGCTGGCGCGCACCGGCCCAGTCGCCCTGCCCGGCCACGATATCGGCCAGCAAGTCGCGCGTGGCCAAGGTGGCCGCATGGTCGCTGCCCAGGCGCCGCTCCTGCACCTGCAGCACGGCAGCGAGCAGGCGCCGCGCGCCTTCCAGGTCGCCTGCGCGCCCCAGGGCCTGCGCCAGGGCCAGCTTGCTGCGCAAGGTATCGCCATGCTCGGCACCAAACAGGCGCTCGCGCGCCGCCACCACCGTGCCCAGCACTTGCTGCGCCTGCGCCAGCCGGCCCATGCGCAGCAAGGTGGCGGCGCGGCGATCCATCGCTTCCAGGGTCAGCGGATGCTCGCCGCCCAGCTGGCGCACATAGCTTGCCAGCACGGCATCTTGCAACAGCAGCGCCGCCGCCATTTCCCCCTGCAGCAACAGGGTTTGCGCCAGGCAGGCCCGGGCGGCCAGGGTGTCGGGATGCTCGCTGCCCATCACGCGCTCGCGCACGTCGAGCACGTCCTCTTCCAGGAAGCGCGCTTCATCGAGCTTGCCCAGCTGGCGCAGCAGGCGCGCCATGCCGCTCTTGCACGCCAGGCTGTCGGGATGTTCCTCACCCAGCAGGCGTACGCGGATCTCGACGCTCTGGCGAAAGGCGTCAAGCGCCTGCGCGCTGCGCCCCTCCTTGCGGTACAGCTCGCCCAGGCGGGCCAGGTCGCGCGCCAGCGGCAGGGCCACGGCGCGGCCCGGTTCGAGCAGCAAGGCCTGGCGCGCTTCGCTGATGGCGCCCAGCAAGGCGATTTCACGGCTCGATTGCCAGGGAAAGTAGCCGCCCGTCAGCCAGTGCAAAAAGGCTTCGAAAGTACGCGTGAGGGAAAAGCGGTCGCCGCCCTGGTCGATGCGCACGGCCAGCTGCTCGCCATAGGCAAAGGTTTTCGTCTGCTGCAGCTGGACTTCGTCGAAATAGCTGTCGAGGGCAATCTGCGACAAGCCGTAGGAAGTGCGCAGCAGGCGCTCGAACATGGGCTGGAAGCCGGCGATGCCCTTGTGCGCGTCGCCGCGGCGCCACTCGGCGCGCTGCGCCCCATCGCCCATTTCTATGCGCGAGGGCAAGGGGTAGACGAGCAGCGGACGCTGTTCATCCTCATGACTGCGGCGGTATTCGATGGCCCGGGTGACGAGCGCATCGACGCCTTCCAGGCTTTGCCGGTTCGGCGTGAAGACCACCACCAGCTTTTTCGGCAGCAAGGTGGTGCAGATGCCGGCACTGTCCGTGCGGCCCGTGCGCGAATCGACCAGCACGTAGCGGAAATGCTGGGCCAGGGTATCGGCGAAGCAGCGGAACAGGGCTGGGCAAGTGTCGAACAGCTGATCCCAGCGCATCTGCGCCAGGCGTTCGCTATAGCTGGCATCGAAACGCCCCGCGCGCATCAGGTACAGCGGGCTGCCCTGATCGACGCGCACCACGTATTGCTGCCAGTCGATGGCGTCGAGCACGCGCTGCGCCAGCGCCGCGTCCTCGCGCCCGGCATCTTCGCGCCCCCTGGCCTGCCCGCCGCCGCGCGCGCCCGCCGTTTCCAGGCTGAAGCGCTCGAGCTGCTGGCGGCACGCCTCGAAGAACTCGAGCACGCCCGGCCGCTCCTCGTGCTGCTCGAAATAATGGTGCAGGCCCGGCGCTTCCATGTCCCAGTCCAGCATCAGCACGGGCACGCTGGCGTTTTCACGGCGCGCCAGCAGGACGGCAATGTTCGACAGGGCCATGGTGCGGCCGGTACCGCCCTTGTAGGAATAGAAGGTGACGACTTCGCCAGGGGCGCTCAAAGGCGGCAGGGAGAGGCGTTGGCATTCCATGACGGGACCTTTTACGTGATTAACGCGGAAAGTGGGGAGGCGGAATGGCGCGCCATTCCGGCGGAATAGCGGGCAACACGAAACGGCTGCAATCGTGGCCGGGCGGTGTCGACCGCTTGAGCAAGTGGTAATGCGTGGCGATGCGCTGCACGATGCGGTCGATGTCGGGCAGGTATTGCGGATTCGACTTCAGGTCGCCGCTGGCCAGCGTATAGCCGGAGAAATCGACGTACAGCCCCGACTCCGTGATTTGCGGCGGCAAGCCGTCCGGATGGCGCGTCATGATGATGGGGATGATCAGGTGGCTGGGCAGCGCATACCAGGCGCGCCGCTCCTGTTCGATTAGTTGCATGGCAGCAAATTCACGCCGCGTATAGCCGTGTGCTTCATATTTGGGCGTGTACAGCACGATCATGCAGACGCTCTGGCACATGGCGCGCGCCACGCGCAGGTCGATATCGTCGCCACCGCCGAGTTGCTCGCTGTCGATGAACAGCACTTCTTCACGGTCGAGGTGCGGTTCCAGATAGCAAGCCAGCGCCTCGATGAGATCATTCTTGAACTTGTTCATGAACGCATATTGGCCGTGTGCATAGCTCAAGAAACAGCCGTAGCGGATCTCCATGGCATCCCCCCTGTTCCCCGTGCGGCCCTGCCAACGCCGCGCCTTCATCCTGCAAGGCATGAACTCACTGTAGACCGCCCGGCAACAGCTCAGTTTGCGCTGGCGCAAAGATGTGTCTGGCGTCCTGGACATGGCAGAAAAAGCCAGAAACTGGCACGATCACGCCCATTTCTGGCATACCAGGCGCGCAGGCAAGCGCCGCACTGGAAGCGCTAGTGGCTTGATAACAAAGGGAAATATGCCGGCGCGCAACTGGCGCCGGCAAGCAGGACTCAAGCGAGGACTTAAGCGCCCTTGACGGGCAGATTGCGGAAGAACTCCACCACTTCGGCCGCATCGCGCGTGCGCTTGAACGGTGGCAGGCTTTGCCAGATGCGCTTGCCGTACGGCTTGGAAATGAGGCGCGGATCGCAGATCATCAGCACGCCGCGGTCGCCCTCGTCACGGATCAATCGGCCCGCGCCCTGCTTCAGGTTGATGATGGCTTCCGGCAGCGAATGGTGCATGAAGCCGTTCTTGCCCTGTTTTTCCATCACTTCGATGCGCGCCGCCAGCACGGGATCGTCGGGCGGCGCAAATGGCAGCTTGTCGATGATCACCAGAGAGAGCGCATCGCCGCGCACGTCGACGCCTTCCCAGAAGCTCTGGCTGCCGATCAGCACGCCATTCCCGGCGGCGCGGAACTGGTCCAGCAATTCCGTGCGGCCCTTGTCGCCCTGCACGAACAGGGGGTAGTTCAGGCCCCGCTGCTTGAATTCGTCGGCCAGGCGCTCGGCGGCCCGCTTGACGGCGCGCAAGGTGGTGCACAGGAAGAAGGTGCGCCCGCCCGCCGCCTCGATGATGGGCAAGGCGCAGTCGATGACGGCGTCCGTGTAGCCCAGCGAATTCGGCTGCGGCAGGTTTTGCGGCACGAACAGCAAGCCCTGCTGGCCATAGTCGAAGGGGCTCGGCCAGGTGTGCGACGGTTCGCCCGTCAAGCCCATCTGTTCCGAAAAATGCTTGAAATCATTCTTCACGGCCAGGGTGGCGGACGTGAAAATCCAGCTGCGCGGCGTGCCTTCGCGCTGGTTGTTGAAGATCGGTGCGATCGACAATGGTGTTTTATGCAACTGCAAGGAGCTGGAAAACGCCTCCACCCAGAACACGGCTTCTTCGCCAGCCGCGACCTTGGCCTTCGGATCGAACTTCCAGCCGCTCAGCTGCTGCGCCAGCTCGACGCCGCGCACGCGGCACTGTTCCAGCGTTTCCGCGCGTTCCGCCTGGGTTTCCAGCACCGCCACCATGCCGTCGAGCTCATCTTTGAGCGTGTCGAGCGCCGGAAAGAAATCACTCGACGGGGCGATTTGCGGCAGGGACAGGCGCACGATATCCTGCGGGAAGGTCAAACGCAGGTCGCGCGCCGCCTTTTCCACCACCGTCACCGTCTTGGCCCAGTCGATGCCGCGCGCGTGCGCCAGGCCCTCGGCCAGCACGTCGCGGCACAGTTCCAGGATTTGCGAGGTCGACACCGTGTTGCCAAAGAACAAAGTGGCCGTATCGGGCAGCTGGTGTGCCTCATCGAAGATGATGGTATTGGCCGAAGGCAGCAATTCGGCCACGCCCGTGTCCTTCAGGGCCACATCGGCAAAGAACAGATGGTGGTTGACCACCACCACGTCGGCCTGCTGGGCTTCCTTGCGGGCTTTCATGACGAAGCAATCCTGGTAATACTGGCACTCGGCACCCATGCAAGTGTCGCGCGTGGACGTCACCAAATTCCAGATCATGGCGTTTTCCGGCACCTTGGCCAGTTCCGCCTTGTCGCCGGAGCTGGTCATCTTGATGAAGCGCGAGATTTCGCGCAAATGCCCCACGTCGTCGCGCGACGTCATGCGCCCGTTTTGCAGGGTGCGTTCCAGGTGATAGTGGCAGACGTAGTTCGAGCGGCCCTTCAGCAGGGCCACGGAGACCGGTGCCTGCAGCGCGGCGCGCACGGTGGGGATATCGCGCAGGAACAATTGGTCCTGCAAGTTCTTCGTGCCGGTAGACACGATGGTCTTGCCGCCCCACATCAGGGCCGGCACCAGGTAGGCGAAAGTTTTACCCGTGCCCGTGCCCGCCTCGGCGATCAGGGTGGTCTGGCTGTCGATGGCGTGGGCGATGGCCTTGGCCATTTCCGTTTGCGAACGGCGCGGCTTGTAGCTGCCCACGGCGGGACCGAGCGGGCCGCCCGCGCCGAACAGGCGCTCGATGTCGGCATCGTGCTTGCCAGGGGCCGCCTGGGGTTCGGCTGGCAGACTGGCGTGCAAATCGGCAGGCTGGCCATCTGGGTTTACAGGCAATAAATTGTAATCGGTCAAAATATACTTAAGTGAAGGCTGGACTGGACGCTGCTGGCGCCCCTCAGGCGGGAACGTCGGGCACCAACTGCATTTTCAGCAAGGTGATGTGATCCTTCAATTGCAATTTGCGCTTTTTCAGGCGGCGCAGCTGCAGCTCGTCATGGTGACCATCGAGTATCAGCAACTCGATGACGGCATCGAGGTCACGGTGCTCCACGTTGAGTTCAATCAGGCGCCGCTCTATTTGCTGTGCATCGCTCATGTGTTGCGTTCCAGGCAGTGTTGGTAACAGGCGCGCGCAACGTACGCAGGCAGCCATTGACGCCGGCATCACCGGCAAGTGCGTAGTTTAACCTGCCACGCGCGTTAGGGCACGCCATTTCCGGCATGCCCCGCGCACGCAGGTCTTATTTGGCAGGAGGCACAGGCACAGCGACGGCCGGCGTGCTGGCAGCCGCTTTGGCCGCCTTGGCCTGCGCTTCGGCCTGGCGCTCGGCCAGGCGTTGCGCCACTCTTTTCTGGCGCGCCGCGGCGTCAGCCTGCTTGCGCGCATAGTCTGCTTCGCGGGCTGCGCGGCGCGGCGCTTCGGCGGCTGCGGCAGCGGCCTGCTTCGCCACCTTCGCCGCTTGCGCAGCCTCGCGCTCGGCAAGGCTCTTGCCTTCCGGCTTGGGCGGCGCCGGCTCGGGCGTGACCACTTTCACGGGCTTGGGCATGGCCGCAGTGCGCTGCTCGGCGTCCAGGCGCGCATCTTCCTGCGTCCTGGCCAGATCGATATCGCGCAGGCGCACGGATTCGGCCCGCTTGAAGTAATTCGCTTCCGCGTCGACGGCGCGCAGGCGCACGAGGATCAGGCGGCGCTTTTCCTTGGCCTGATCCAGGCAGTTATTCACAAAAAACTTGTCGTAGCACTCCAGTTCGCGCGCGGCAAACTCATTTTCGGCCGCCGCGCGTTCGCTGGCTGACTGCTTCAGCTTGGCGTCCGCTTCTTCCACCGACAAGGTCGCGGGCACCTGCGGTGCGCCAACCTCATCCAATGCCGCGGCACCCTGGTGCGCGCAGGCGGACAATGCCAGGGCCAGGCCCAGCGCCGCACCCAGCTTGTATAGTGTATTTGCCATGATGTTCATTATCCCTGCCTCAAACGATCGCGTCGGCCGCGCCGCGCTGTTCTTTTTCCATGTATTCGCGCGATTGCATCTCGATGATACGCGAAACGGTACGGTGAAACTCGTTGGCCAGCATGCCATTCGTGTACAGCTGCTCGGGCGCCACTTCGGCCGACATGACCAGCTTGACCTTTTGATCATAAAACACGTCGATCAGCCAGGTAAAGCGGCGCGCTTCGGACGACTGCGCCGCCGACATGGCCGGTATGCCGGACAATATCACCGTATGGAAGCGGCTGGCGATTTCCAGGTAATCATTTTGCGAGCGGGGTCCACCGCACAGGGTGGCGAAATCGAACCAGATGATGCCGCCGGCGCGGCGCAGGCAATGGATTTCGCGGCTCTCGATACGGATGCGCGCATCTTCATCGGCCGTCTCGGCGATGCGCGTGTAGGCATCGCGCAAGGCCTTGTCGGTGCCGGCGCCCAGCGGCGTGTAGTAGCTTTCCACCTGTTCCAGCGCGCGGCCGCGGTAATCGACGCCGGCGTCGACGTTCATCACGTCGAGCTTGTCCTTCAGCAGCGCGATGGTCGGCAGCATGCGGTCGCGGTGCAGGCCGTCCGGATACAGCAGGTCGGGATCGTAATTCGAGGTCATGATGAAGGACACGCCATTGGCGAACAGGGCCGACAGCAGGTTGTACAGGATCATCGCATCGGCGATGTCCGAGACGTGGAATTCATCGAAGCAGATCAGGCGGTATTTCTTGGCGATACGCTTGGCCACGTCGTCGAGCGGGTCGGCCACGCCTTTCAATTCATCGAGCTGCTGGTGCACGCCGCGCATGAATTCGTGGAAGTGCAAGCGCGTCTTGCGCACTACCGGCACGACCGAGTAAAAACTGTCCATCAGGAACGATTTGCCGCGCCCCACGCCGCCCCACATGTACACGCCTTTCGGCACGGCAGGACGGTTCAGCAGGCGCTTGAAGGTACTCGAGCGCTGGCCCTTGTAGGCCACCCACTCGTCATAGCACAGCTGCAGGCGGTCGACCGCGCGCCGTTGGGCGGCATCGGCCTTGAAATCACGCTTCTGCAACGCGTGCTGGTAAAACTCTTCTACGTTCATGGGATTCGCTTTAACGCACAAGGGCGCCGGCGGAAAAAATCCGCGAGCGCCCCTGTAGGACTAACTACAATTAAAAGTTCAACGTGCGCTTGTCAACCGCCAGTGCCGCTTCCTTGGTCGCTTCCGACAAGGATGGATGTGCGTGGCAGATGCGCGCGATGTCTTCGGCCGAGGCCTTGAATTCCATCGCCACGACGGCTTCGGAAATCAGTTCGGAGGCCATCGGGCCGACGATGTGCACGCCGAGGATTTCATCGGTGGTCGCATCGGCCAGGAATTTCACCATGCCCGAAGTGTCGCCCAGCGCGCGCGCACGGCCGTTGGCCATGAACGGGAAGGTACCGGCCTTGTAGGCGATGCCTTCGGCCTTCAGGGTTTGCTCGGTCTTGCCGACCCACGCGATTTCCGGCGAGGTGTAGATCACCCACGGAATCGTGTTGAAGTTGGTGTGACCGTGCTGGCCGGCGATACGCTCGGCCACGGCAACGCCTTCTTCTTCGGCCTTGTGCGCCAGCATCGGGCCGCGCACGACGTCGCCCACTGCCCACACGTTCGGCAAGTTGGTCTTGCAGTCGCCGTCGACGGCGATGAAGCCGCGTTCGTCCAGCTGCAGGCCGACCTTGTCCGCGCCCAGACCATTCGTGTTCGGCGTACGGCCGATCGAGATGATCAGTTTGTCGAACACGGCTTTTTGCGCTTCGCCCTTGGCGTCCACGAATTCGACGGTGACGTCTTTCTTGCCTGGCGTGATGGCGCCGATCTTGCAACCGAGGTTGATCTTCAAGCCTTGCTTGATGAACAGCTTCGACGCTTCCTTGGCGATCTGCTCGTCGACGGCGCCCAGGAAGACCGGCAGGCCTTCGAGCACGGTGACGTCGGAACCCAGGCGGCGCCAGACGCTGCCCATTTCCAGACCGATCACGCCGGCACCGATGACGCCCAGCTTGGCTGGAACGGCGTCGATGGTCAGTGCGCCCGTGTTCGACAGGATCAGTTTCTCGTCGAATGGTGCGCCCGGCAATTCGCGTGCGTTCGAACCCGTGGCGATGACCACATGCTTGGCCGTCAGGGTTTCGTTGGCTGCGCCCGTCACGCTGATGTCATACGTGCCAGCGGCGGCGGCAGCGAAAGCGGCGCGGCCGTGGAAGAAGGCGATCTTGTTCTTCTTGAACAGGTACAGGATGCCGTCGTTGTTTTGCTTGACGACGGTGTCTTTGCGCTTGAGCATCTGGCCCAGGTTCAGCTTCAGGCCGGCGACGTCGATGCCGTGCTCGGCGAAGCTGTGGCCCGCGTGTTCAAAATGCTCGGACGATTGCAGCAGCGCTTTCGACGGGATGCAGCCGACGTTGGTGCAGGTACCGCCAGGCGCGGCGCCGCCCTTGGCGTTCGACCACTCGTCGACGCAGGCGACGGAAAAGCCCAGCTGCGCTGCGCGGATGGCGGCGATATAGCCGCCAGGGCCCGCACCGATGACCACTACGTCAAATTGTTTAGTACTCATGTTTTGTTATTCCAATCTCTTCGTCTGGTACGAAAATCCACAATAGAAGGTAAATCACCACGCCGAAGCCGAAGGTCAATGTAAACAGGACGAAGACGAGGCGCCAGATCCACGCTTCCATGCCGGAAGCGCGGCCCAGGCCGCCACAGACGCCACCGAGCCAGCGGTCGTTGCGCGAACGGCGCAGGCGGTTGAATTCCTGCACCAGGTCGTTCGACGGAGCGGAGTCGGAGGGACTGTCCGATTTGTCCAGGTTGATATTGCTCAGGAGCTTGGCTTTCGCTTGCGCGAATTCCGCGTCACTCAGGGCACCTGCCAGATGCAACTCGTGCAGACGCTTGATTTCTTCAGAGACGTTCATGGGAATCCTCTTTCATTGAGATCAGCCAGCTGCGTCTTCTGGCAAGGGGTATCAGCTACATTGCCCCGGCGGCGACGCCGGGGGACTACGGTGCTTACAGGTCCAGCAACAGGCGTGCAGGATCTTCCAGCGCTTCTTTCATCGCCACCAGGCCCAGGACGGCTTCGCGGCCGTCGATGATGCGGTGGTCGTAGGACATGGCCAGGTAGTTCATCGGACGTACCACGATCTGGCCGTTTTCGACCACGGCGCGGTCCTTGGTCGCATGCACGCCCAGGATGGCCGATTGTGGCGGGTTGATGATCGGGGTCGACAGCATGGAGCCGAAGGTGCCGCCGTTCGAGATCGAGAACGTGCCGCCCGTCAGGTCGTCCAGGGTCAGCTTGCCTTCCTTGGCTTTCGCACCGAATTCACCGATTTTTTTCTCGATGTCGGCGATCGACAGCTGGTCCGCATTGCGGATGATAGGCACGACCAGGCCACGTGGCGAACCGACAGCGATGCCGATGTCGAAGTAGCCGTGGTACAGGATGTCGTTGCCGTCAACGGAAGCGTTGATGATCGGGTATTTTTTCAGCGCGGCGACGGCGGCCTTGACGAAGAAGGACATGAAGCCCAGCTTGACGCCGTGCTCTTTCTCGAACTTGTCCTTGTACTTGTTGCGCAGGTCGATGACCGGCTGCATGTTCACTTCATTGAACGTGGTCAGGATGGCGTTCGTCGATTGCGATTGCAGCAGGCGCTCGGCGATACGTGCGCGCAGGCGGCTCATCGGCACGCGCTCTTCCGGACGGTCACCCAGGCTGGCGATGGTCGGCGTGGCGACTTGCTGCAGCGCTGGCTTGGCAGCGGCTGGCGCCAGTGGCGCGACAGCTGGCTTGGCGGATGCGGCCAGGGCGTCGCCCTTGGTCACGCGGCCGTCTTTGCCGGAACCGGCGACGTCGCCAGCGGACAGGCCTTTTTCGGACAGGATCTTGGCAGCGGCAGGCATGGCGACATCGCCTTTGGTCGCAGCGGCTGGTGCCGACGCGTTAGCGGTATCCTGGGCTGCAGCAGCCAGGGCTGGCGCAGGCACGGCCGACACTTCCATCGGGCTGACCTTGGCCGAGCCGTCGGTGTCGATGATGGCGATGACTTCGCCGGCGACGACGGTGGCGCCGTCAGCCTTGATGATCTGCACGATTACGCCAGCGACGGGCGCCGGCAGTTCCAGCACCACTTTATCGGTTTCGATATCGATCATGTTTTCGTCGCGCGCGACTGGCTCGCCGACTTTCTTGTGCCATGCCAGCAGGGTCGCTTCTGCAACCGATTCCGACAACTGGGGAACTTTGACTTCGATTTGTGCCATGTAAAACTCCGTTTATTTTGTTATTGCGGCGCCGCCCCTGCGTAGCAAGGGCGGCGCTCCGTCATGATGTATGCGAGCAGGCGCCATGCATACACATGGCGCCTCTTATCCTGCCACTTACTTGGTCAGGATAAAACCCTTCAACTTCGAGAATGCCGTTTCCAGCAGATCTTTTTGCTGGGCGTAGTGCTTGTCATAATAACCGACAGCCGGCGACGCCGAAGCAGGACGGCCGGCGTAAGCCAGACGCTGACCCGCTTCCAGGCCTTCGAAGATGTTGTGCTGGATCTGGAACCAGGCGCCCTGGTTTTGCGGCTCGTCCTGGGCCCATACGACTTCGACCAGGTTCGGGAACTTCTTCAGTTCAGCAGCGAACGACTTGTGCGGGAACGGATACAGCTGTTCCAGGCGCACGATGGCCGTGTCGGTCTGGCCGCGTGTCTTGCGTGCGTTGACCAGGTCGTAGTAGACCTTGCCCGAGCAGGCGACGACGCGCTTGACTTTCTTGGCATCGATTTTGTCGTCGACTTCGCCGATCACGGTCTGGAAACCACCCTTGGACAGGTCGGTCAGCGGCGAACCGGCATCCTTGTTGCGCAACAGCGACTTCGGCGTCAGGATGACCAGCGGCTTGCGGAACTGGCGCACCATCTGGCGACGCAGCAAATGGAAGATCTGCGAAGCCGTCGTCGGCTGCACCACTTGCATGTTGTTGTCTGCGCACAGCTGCAGGAAACGCTCTGGACGCGCGGACGAGTGCTCAGGACCCTGGCCTTCGTAACCGTGCGGCAGCATCATGACCAGGCCAGAAGCGCGGCCCCACTTCACTTCGCCGGAGCTGATGAATTGGTCGATCACCACTTGCGCGCCGTTGGCGAAGTCGCCGAACTGGGCTTCCCAGATCGTCAGCGTGTTCGGTTCAGCGGTCGAGTAGCCGTATTCGAAGGCCAGTACGGCTTCTTCGGACAGCACCGAGTCGATGACGGTGAACGGCGCCTGGTTTTCCGAGACGTTTTGCAGCGGAATGTAGGTACCTGCATCCCAGCGCTCGCGGTTCTGATCGTGCAGGACGGCGTGGCGGTGCACGAAGGTGCCGCGGCCGGCATCCTGGCCCGTCAGGCGGATGGCGTAGCCGGACGAAACCAGCGAAGCGTAGGCCAGGTGTTCGCCCATGCCCCAGTCCAGGTTCATTTCGCCACGGCCCATGGTGCCACGGTCGCCCAGCACTTTTTCAACCAGCGAGTGGACCTTGAAGTCGTCCGGCACGCTGGTGATACGGCTGGCCAGGCGTTTCAGTTCCGTCATCGGCACGGCGGTGTCGGCCGAATCGGTCCATTTCTTGTTCAGGAACGGCAGCCAGTCGACGGCGTACTTGTTCTTGAAGTTCGAGATGACCGGATCGACGGTATGCTTGCCGGCGTCCATGGCGTCGCGGAAAGCGGCCACCATCTTGTCGCCGCCATCGGCAGGGATCACGCCTTGCGCTACCAGCTTGTCCGCGTACAGCTTGCGGGTGCCTGGATGCTGGCCGATCTTCTTGTACATCAGTGGCTGCGTCAGTGCCGGCGTATCCTGCTCATTGTGGCCCAACTTGCGGTAGCAGATGATGTCGAGGACGATGTCCTTCTTGAATTCCATGCGGTAGTCGAGCGCGATTTGCGTCGCCAGCACCACGGCTTCAGGATCATCGGCATTGATGTGCAGGACCGGTGCTTCGATCATCTTGACGACGTCCGAGCAGTACAGGGTCGAGCGGGCATCGCGCGGGTCCGAGGTGGTGAAACCAATCTGGTTGTTGATCACGATATGCACCGTGCCACCCGTATGGTAGCCGCGGGTTTGCGCCAGATTCAGCGTTTCCATGACCACGCCCTGGCCGGCGAAAGCGGCATCGCCGTGCACCAGGATAGGCAGCACTTGCGCGCCCTGCGCGTCGCCGCGGCGATCCATGCGGGCCTTGACGGAACCTTCGACCACAGGGTTGACGATTTCCAGGTGCGACGGGTTGAACGCCAGCGACAGGTGGACCGGGCCGCCTGCGGTGGAGATGTCCGACGAGAAGCCTTGATGGTACTTCACGTCGCCGGCAGGCAGGTCGTCGCCATGCTTGCCTTCGAATTCTTCGAACAGTTCCTGTGGCGCCTTGCCCAGGGTGTTCACCAGTACGTTCAGGCGGCCGCGGTGGGCCATGCCGATAACGATTTCCTGCACGCCTTTTTCGCCGGCGCGCTGGATGGTTTCATCCATCGAGGCGATGAAGGTTTCGCCGCCTTCCAGGGAGAAGCGCTTCTGGCCCACGTAACGGGTGTGCAGATAGCGTTCCAGGCCTTCAGCCGCGGTCAGGCGGTCGAGGATGTGGATTTTTTTCTCTGGGGTGAAATTCGGGGTGGAGCGGATCGATTCCAGTTTCTCTTGCAACCAGCGCTTTTCGGCCGGATCGGAGATGTACATGAATTCGGCACCGATCGAACGCGTGTAGGTGTCGCGCAGATAGTTCAGCAGATCGCGCAGGGTGGCGGTCTCGGGGCCAAAATAGGTATTGCTGATGTTGAACACGGTGTCCATGTCAGCGTCGGTGAAACCGTAGAAGCTCGGCTCGAGCTCAGGGATCATCGGACGTTCCTGGCGTTGCAGTGGATCCAGATTGGCCCAGTGCGAACCGAGGTAGCGGTAAGCGGCGATCAGTTGCGTTGCAGCAACACGTTTGCGACCCATTTCAGCATCGAAGGAAGCGGTCACTGTGCGGATCGGACCTGCTTTTGCGCGCTCGGCGAACGAGGCGACGACGGAGGCATGCGCCACGTCAGGCTTGTTGCTGCCATCGACGGCAGGCACGTGCTGCATCGCGTCGAAGTAGGAGCGCCAGTTATCGGGTACCGAGCCTGGATTGTTCAGATACGCTTCGTACAGGTCTTCCACGTACGGAGCATTCCCACCGAACAGGTAGGAGTTGGTCGTTAATTGCTGCATATATTGCTCACCTTTCTTCGCGTTTCGCGAGGAATTAGCGGGTTAATCTAACCTTCCGCGACACGGCCTGACCGGTTAGCGGATTGCACATCAAGTTGTGGGGAAGGGCTTTTTTATTGCACCAGCATTCTGCATACCGTCATTTAGAATAGCACGCGGTATTGTAACGCAACAACGGCTAGTTGAATTTATTTGGCAAGCAAATGTAAGCCGGGTGCTTGATTTTCCCGGGCTTGCCAGCCTGTTACTGTTGTGCTTACGGCACTTTCACGCTCGCGCTGGCGTGCCGCTTGCGCCCGACTGGTCTGGCCGATGACGGCGCCGCCGCGATGGCCGCCAGCCAATCGGCATCGCCGGCAAACCAGTCCACCAGGAAGTCGAGCATGGTGCGCAGCAGCGGCGACATGTGCTGGCGCGAGGTGTAGATACCGTAGATGCCCATGTCCTGCGGCTGATACGCGGGCAACAGTTCCACCAGTTGTCCGCTGGCGATCAGCGGCGCGGCCGAATAGCGCGGCTGCATGGCGATGCCCGCCCCCGCCACCGTCGCCACCAGCAGCACCAGCGATTCATTCGCCGACAGGCGGCCGCTGACGGGGACAGTGAGCGCTTCCCCGTCGTGCGTGAACTGCCACAAGCTCTTGCCGAAATACGTATAGGTCAGGCAGTTATGCAGGGCCAGGTCCTCCGCCCGGCGCGGCGTGCCGTGCGCCGCCAGGTACGATGGTGCAGCGCACACCACCGAGGCGCAACTGGCCAACTGGCGCGCGATCAGGTTCGGTTCGAGCGCGTTCGTGATGCGGATCGCCAGGTCGATGCGCTGCTCCACCAGGTTGACGGCGCGGTTCTCCATCTGCAGGTCGACGGCGGCGCGCGGGTAGCGCTGCAGGTAAGCGGTCACTGCGCCAGCGAGCGCCGTCTGCGCCAGCGATTGCGAGCAAGTAATGCGCAGCAAGCCGTGCGGCGTGTCGGCGCCTTCCGGCGCGGCGACGGCCATGGCGCCAGCCACTTCCAGCATCTGGCGGCAGCGCGCCAGGGTCGCTTCGCCCGCATCCGTCAGGCTCAACCGACGCGTGGTGCGATGCAGCAGACGCGCCCCCGCCCACTGCTCCATCTCGGCCAGGTAGCGCGTCACCATGGCGCGCGACATATCGAGCGCCTCGCTGGCAGCGACCATGCTGCCGCGCTCGGCAATGGCGACAAATACTTGTGCGGCGGTGATGCGGTCCATGCGGATACTCCCTTGATTCATCCGATCCATGCAACTAAGTATTGCAATCTACCCTATTTGTCGCACCTGGTCGAAAGGATAATATGCGACAAGAGCATTCAATGCAGAAAGAATAATATGCTGGCACGCGCCGCCCGCCTCTCCCGCACGCTGGAAACCTTCCAACTGGACGTGCTGGGCTGCGTACCGTCCACCTCCTTGCTGTTGAGCGGCGTGGCGGACGCCATCCTGATCAACGCCCAGTTCCTGCGCAACGATGCGACGCAGTTAGCGCACACCATCGCCGCCAGCGGCAAGCGCCTGACCACCATCTATATCAGTGCGGCCGAACCGCAAGCCTATTTCGGGCTGGGCGTATTGCAGCAAGCATTTCCGCACGCCCACATCCTCGCCAGCGGCGCCACGGTCGAGGCGATTCGCCGCCAGGCCGGCGCCAGGGTCGCCCACTGGGGCGGCATCCTCAAGCACAATGCGCCGCGCCGCATCGTCATGCCCCAGCCCTATGAGGGCGACAGCCTGCAACTCGAGGGCCGGCAGATTGCGTTGCGCCAGCTGGAAGCGGCATTCGACTGACACGCCGCGCCTTACAAGGCCGCCAGGTAGCGCTCATACGCTTGCGCGCTGCACCCCAGCCGCTCAGCATAGCCCACCTCCTTCGGCCCGTCTTCCGCGCCATAAAAGGCAAAGAAGCGGCGCTTGTCGGCGCCGATATACGCCAGGGTGACATCAAACGGCGCCAGCAGCTGCGCCAGGGTGACGTTCCACTTGCCTTGCGGCGTGAAGTCCGCCTGTCGGATGCCCGCTGTGACGGCCAGCGCCACCTTGCGGCCCTGGAAGGCATCGCCGCCCGTGCCGTAGGCCCAGCCATACGCCAGCACCTCATCTAGCCACTGCTTCATCATGGGCGGACAGTTAAACCAGTACACGGGGAACTGCAAGACCACATTGGCGTGCGCCTCCACCAGCGCCTGTTCGCGCGCCACATCGATTTTTCCGTCCGGATAAGCCTGGTAAACATCATGCATGGTGTAACGGTCAGGATACTGCGCCAGTTCCTGCAGCCAGCGCTTGTTGGCCACCGACGTGGCGATCGAGGGATGGAAGACGATTACGAGGGTTTTCATCATGCTGCTTTCCTGAAGTGAAATGGATGCACCGGCTCCACACTCTCAGGAAAGCAGGCAAGCCGGTACCCTGCCCCGTGGCGCGCAGCATGTGGCCGCGCGCCTGCAGAGGCAGAAACAGCATAGCCATACCGGGTACTTTTCACAAGTACGCACATTGACTGCTCATACAGGAAGAAAAGTAAGCTGCAAGACCGCAAAAAGTCACTTGAGCAAGCGCATCCGTATCAGACTGGCTGGTGCCGCTCGCCCCACGCGCACAGGGTATGCAGCACGGGGATCAGCGATATGCCCTTGCTGGACAGCGAATATTCAACCTTGGGCGGCACTTGTGGATACTCCTTGCGCACGATCAGCGCATCGGCCTCCAGCTCCTTCAGCACGACGCTGAGGGTCTTGAAGGCGATGCCGCCGAGATGGCGCTTGAGTTCGTTGTGCCGCAGCACCGTGTTTTCCGCCAGCGCATACAGGATCAGCATCTTGTATTTGCCGCCGATCAGCGACAAGGTGTAGCCAAATGCCGTATCGCCCAGGGCCACGCCGCCGGGGGCGCAGGTTTCTTCATTCATCGCGTTGTGCTTCCTGTTGATCCGGGGGTTGAGCCTAACAGCCCGGCATAAAAAAACGGGCCGAAGCCCGTTTTTGATTGCTCGATACCGCTCTGGATTAACGCTTGTCCAGTGGCAGTACTTCGCGTGTCGTCGAACCGACGAACAGCTGGCGCGGACGGCCGATTTTTTGCTCTGGGTCGGCGATCATTTCGTTCCACTGGGCGATCCAGCCGATCGTACGGGCCATAGCGAAGATACCGGTGAACAGCGACACAGGGATGCCCAGCGCCGATTGCACGATGCCCGAGTAGAAGTCGACGTTCGGGTACAGTTTGCGCGACACGAAGTAGTCGTCGTTCAGTGCAATCTTTTCCAGCTCCATCGCCAGCTTGAACAGCGGATCGTCTTGCAGACCCAGTTCTTGCAGCACTTCGTAGCAGGTTTCACGCATCAGCTTGGCGCGTGGATCGAAGTTCTTGTACACGCGATGGCCAAAGCCCATCAGCTTGACGCCGGAGTTCTTGTCCTTGACTTGCTCGATGAAGGCAGGGATGTTCTCGACGGTGCCGATTTCTTTCAGCATGTTGAGTGCCGCTTCGTTGGCGCCGCCGTGGGCAGGGCCCCACAGGCAGGCGATACCGGCAGCGATACAGGCGAACGGGTTGGCGCCCGACGAACCGGCCAGACGGACGGTCGAAGTCGATGCATTTTGCTCGTGGTCCGCGTGCAGGATCAGGATGCGGTCCAGGGCGCGCACCAGCACGTCGTTGACCTTGTACTCTTCGCACGGATTGGCGAACATCATGTGCATGAAGTTGGCGCTGTACGACAGGTCGTTGCGTGGGTACACGAACGGCTGGCCGACCGAGTACTTGTAGGTCATGGCGACCAGGGTTGGCATCTTGGCGATCAGGCGGATGGCCGACACTTCGCGGTGATGCGGGTCGTTGATGTCCAGCGAATCATGGTAGAACGATGCCAGCGCGCCGACGGTGCCCACCAGGACCGACATCGGATGCGCGTCGCGGCGGAAGCCACGGAAGAAGAATTGCATCTGTTCGTGCACCATCGTGTGCTTGGTGACGGTGTCGACGAACTTGGCTTTCTGCGCCGCGTTCGGCAGTTCGCCGTTCAGCAGCAGGTAGCACGATTCCATGAAGTCGGCGTTGACGGCCAACTGTTCGATCGGGTAACCACGGTACAGCAGCTCGCCCTTGTCGCCGTCGATGTAGGTGATCGACGAGTTGCAGGCGGCCGTCGACATAAAGCCTGGGTCGTAGGTGAACTTGCCGCTACCGGCGTACAGTTTGCGGATGTCGATGACGTCCGGGCCAACCGTGCCTTTGTAGATTGGAAATTCAAGCGATGGGCTGCCATCGGAGAACGACAGGGTAGCTTTTGTGTCAGAGATATTCATGGGCTCTTCCTTCTCGGGAGTGAGTCGAAATAAAAAATCAAAAATTCTGGCTGCAATTCGCACCGCATTCGGCAGTGCTACAGCGCGCCACTCGCACCGTTTGCAATATATCGCCCAGGCGTCTAGGCAATGCGCAGTCGTTGCAGCAGTGCGCGCACATGCGGCAGATCGACTTCGCCTTCCGGCTCTTTACGGGCCAGTACCAGATCCATTAACGCATTGTCCGATAAATCCAGCAAACGCGTCAGCGCGTCAACTTCTTCATCGGTCAATTCGGTTTCATACGCATCGAGAAAACGGGTCAGGATAATGTCGTTTTCCAGCAGGCCACGGCGTGAACGCCAGCGCAGGCGGGCGCGGTTGGCCGGGTCGGCCTGATGCGAGGACAAAATTGATTCTGTCATTGGGTTTACCACTTTACGGGTGCCTTGCGGCACGGTACTGCTTTGCAGGCGCCGCCTGCAGGCAAGAGAGGATACCCTCTTCCCGCAAACGGCGCCCGGCGGATGCGATCAGACGAATCAGATCGCGCGGCGGACCATCAATTCCTTGATCTTGCCGATCGCCTTGTTCGGGTTCAAGCCTTTCGGGCAAACGTCGACGCAGTTCATGATCGAATGACAGCGGAACAGGCGGTACGGGTCTTCCAGGTTATCCAGACGCGCGCCGGTGGCTTCGTCGCGCGAATCGGCGATGAAGCGGTAGGCTTGCAGCAGGCCGGCCGGACCGACGAATTTGTCCGGATTCCACCAGAACGACGGGCACGACGTGGAGCAGCATGCGCACAGGATGCACTCGTACAGACCATCGAGTTCTTCGCGCTGTTCCGGCGACTGCAGGCGTTCTTTTTCAGGCGGGATCGAATCGTTGATCAGGAAAGGCTTGATCGAATCGTACTGCTTGAAAAATTGCGTCATGTCGACGATCAGATCGCGGATGACCGGCAAACCTGGCAACGGACGCAGCACGATAGGCTCCGACAGTTCGTTCAGGTTGGTGGTGCATGCCAGGCCATTCTTGCCGTTGATGTTCATCGCGTCCGAACCGCACACGCCTTCGCGGCACGAGCGGCGCAGGGCCAGCGAGTCATCGACGTCCGCCTTGATGCGCTGCAGTGCGTCGAGCAGCATCTTGTCGGTGTCTTTCAGTTCGACCGTCAGGTCTTGCATGTACGGCTTGGCATCCTGGTCAGGATCGTAGCGGTAGATTTTGAATTTGAGAGTGCGTGCCATGGTATAGCCTTAGAAAGTACGTGGTTTCGGTTTGAAGGTATCAACCGTCAGCGGCTTGGTCACGACTGGCTTGTATGCCAGTCGGTTGCCTTCCGAATACCACAGAGTGTGCTTCATCCAGTTGTCGTCGTCACGCTGTGGATAGTCGTCCTGGGCGTGGGCGCCGCGCGATTCCTTGCGCGCCGCTGCCGAAACGATGGTCGCTTTCGCCGTTTCGATCAGGTTGTCCAGTTCCAGCGCTTCCACGCGGGCCGTGTTGAAGACCATCGATTTATCCTTGAAGGAGACGTGCTTGCGGCGCTCGTCGAGCTTCATGATTTCTTCGACGCCCTTGTTCAGCATCTCGTCGGTACGGAATACGCCGCAGTACTTCTGCATCGTTGCGCGGATGTCGTTCGCCACGCCCTGCACGGTTTCCGTGCCGGTCGAGTTTTCCAGGCGCGCCAGGCGGCCCATGGCAAATTCGGCAGCGTCGGCTGGCAAAGGCTTGTTTTCCTTGGCTTTCAGGCCGCTATTGACGATGTGATTGCCGGCCGCGCGGCCGAAGACCACCAGGTCAAGCAGCGAGTTCGTGCCCAGGCGGTTGGCGCCGTGCACCGACACGCAGGCGCATTCGCCGATCGCGTACAGGCCGTTGACGACCTTCGCCGAATTGTCCGGACCGGTCGGGGTGACGACCTGGCCGTGGATGTTCGTTGGAATGCCGCCCATCTGGTAGTGAATCGTCGGCACGACAGGAATCGGTTCCTTGGTGGCGTCGACGTTGGCGAACTTGTGGCCGATTTCCAGGATCGACGGCAGGCGCTTGGCGATGGTGTCGGCGCCGATATGGCGCAGGTCCAGCATCACGTGGTCCTTGTTCGGACCGCAGCCGCGGCCTTCCTTGATTTCCTGGTCCATCGAACGCGAGACGAAATCGCGCGGCGCCAGATCCTTCAGGGTCGGCGCATAGCGCTCCATGAAGCGTTCGCCTTCGCTATTGATCAGGATGCCGCCTTCGCCGCGCACGCCTTCGGTGATCAAGACGCCCGCGCCGGCCACGCCGGTCGGGTGGAACTGCCAGAATTCCATGTCTTGCAGCGGCAGGCCGGCACGTGCCGCCATGCCCATGCCGTCGCCGGTGTTGATGAAGGCATTCGTCGAGGCGGCGAAGATGCGGCCTGCGCCACCCGTTGCCATCACCGTCGTCTTTGCTTCCAGGATCATGCATTCGCCGGTTTCCATTTCCAGCGCCACAACACCGATCACGTCGCCTTCGGCGTCACGGATCAGGTCGATTGCCATCCATTCGACGAAAAAGTGCGTACGCGCACGCACGTTGCGCTGGTACAGCGTGTGCAACAGGGCGTGACCGGTACGGTCAGCTGCCGCGCAAGCGCGCTGCACCGGCTTTTCGCCGAAGTGGGCCGTGTGGCCGCCGAATGGACGCTGATAGATGGTGCCGTCAGGGTTGCGGTCGAACGGCATGCCGAAGTGTTCCAGTTCGTACACGACTTTCGGTGCTTCGCGGCACATGAATTCGATGGCATCCTGGTCGCCCAGATAGTCGCCACCCTTGACGGTGTCGAACATGTGCCAGAACCAGTTGTCTTCGGCCATGTTGCCGAGCGACGCGCCGATACCGCCCTGCGCCGCCACGGTGTGCGAGCGGGTCGGGAAAACTTTCGACAGGACAGCGACGTTCAGACCGGCTTCAGCCAGTTGCAACGACGCGCGCATGCCGGAACCGCCGGCGCCAACGATGACCGCATCAAAGCGGCGGGTAGGAATTGCAGATTTATATGCTGCCACGATTACACACTCCAGAGTATCTGCACCGTCCAAGCGGCACAAGCGATCAACCACAGCATGGTGGCAATTTGCAGCGTCAGACGGAGGCCAGCGCTTTTCACGTAGTCCATCCAGATGTCGCGTACGCCAACCCATGCGTGGTAAAACAGGGCGACGAAAGTCACCAGGCTGAACAATTTAAACCACTGCTGCGCGAACAAACCGGCCCAGCCTTCATAGCTGAAGTTGCTGCCGGTGAGAAAGGAAATCAGCAGGATGGCCACATAAGCCACCATGACGATGGCGGTGACGCGTTGCGCCAGCCAGTCGCGCAAGCCGTAATGGGCACCGACGACGAGGCGTTTCGGTCCGATGTTATTGTCTGCCATTAAAATACTCCAAACAGTTTCAAAGCGACCAATGCCGTCAACACCACGCTCACGACCAGTACGGACGTCGCGGTCTTGCGAGCCGAATCTTTTTCGATAGCAACGTGCACATCCATGAACAGGTGGCGGATGCCGGCGCAGAAGTGGTGCAGGAAGGCCCAGACCAGAGCCAGGGTGATCAGCTTGACGAACCAGTGCGAGGCGATGCCCTGGAAGTAAGCGTAGGACATTTCGGAACGCAAGCTCAGTTCCAGCATGTACAGGATGCAGGGCAGCAGGGCGAACATGATGAAACCGCTGATGCGATGCAGGATCGAGACGATGGCGCCGACGGCCATGCGGTAGTTCGACAATTCGGTAACATGAATGTTACGGAATTCCGGCCGTTCTTTTTTTGGTACTTCTCTTACGGCTTCAGACATAACAAAAACCTCCCCTTGATAACTAAATATTGAAGCGAAGCCGCGATTTTCGCCGATTTTCGCAACCCACACCAATATCTATTGTTGCATATAACCAAAATGGTTTTTTACTACAAAATATCGCGCTACTTTCCGTAGTTCACGTAATTTAATTACAGAATCGCCGGCAAAGCACGGCCCGCCGGAGCGGGCCATGCTTTAGCTGCGCTTTCTGTTGTCTCCGCTGCCCGCCTTGCGGCAGGCATCTTGCAAGCGATGCACTTCAGCCTTGCTGCTTGTCCGGGTACCCGCAGGCGCCCCGCCGCTTCAGCTGAGTTCATTCTGATAATGATGGCGACTGGTCAGATACAAGCCGCGGCGCAGTTCGACCGGCTTGTCACCATAGGTAAACGACACGCGCTCGGAACTGAGCAAGGGCGTGCCGAGGTCAATATTTAACAATTGCGCGGCGCCCGCGTCGGCGCACACGGCGCGGATCTGCTCGGACGCACGGATCATGCGCGTGCCGAATTCCGTTTCGAACAGGCCGTACATGGGGCCCTTGTATTCCACCAGGCGCTCGGCCGTCAGCCCCTTGAAGATCAGGCCGGGCAGCCACAGCTCCTCGACGATGGTCGGCACGCCGTCGAAATACTGAACGCGCTTGATGAAGATGACGGCGTCGCCGGACTTCAGGTCCATCAGGCGCGCCACGTCGGCCGGCGCGCGCACGCGCTTGACTTCGATAAATTTACTTTCGGGATAATGCGGCACGCCTTCGTCCGGCACCAGGCGCAGGAAGCGGAAATGCGCGCGCGCCTCATGGTGCGTGGAAACGAAGGTGCCCTTGCCCTGGCGGCGCATGACGAGGTTCTCGGCGGCCAGTTCATCGATGGCCTTGCGCACCGTGCCCTGGCTGACCTTGAAGCGCCCTGCCAGCTCGACTTCGCTGGGAATGAGCTCGCCCGGCTTCCACTCGCCCGATTGCAGGCTCTGCGTAATGAGCGCCTTGATCTGCTGGTACAGGGGACTGAAGGTGGGTGCAGCGCTGGCGACGGGCATCGCCGGCGTAGTGGTATTGCTGCTGGCCACCGCGGTGACGGGCGTGCTGGCCGCTGCGGCGACGGGCGTGGCCGCAGTGCCCGCGGTCGGACTGACCGCCCCGCTTGCAGCAGTGGCATTGTTGGTCAGATTGGACGAGGCGGGATTCATAGTCCGACATTTCAACACAAATCACTGCCCGCGTCCAGTAAAACACTCGTAGTTATCTGTCTTATATAAGACATAAGATATGATTGACAGATACAGATCGGAGGCCTAAACTGCCCTCGATAAAACTTCTGAGCCAGCGTTTTATGTTGTCGGCCAGCCACTCTGGCCTCGTGCAGCACGAGCGTGACGGCAGCGTACACCAGCAATTCGGTGGCGCGTGCCGGTTTTGGTATCATTATAGTTTTTCCGGATAAGCGTAAGCCCAGCTTCAAGCCCGTTTTCTTTCCCACTTTGGAGATTCATCATGGCTAAAACCCCAATGCGTGTTGCAGTGACCGGCGCCGCCGGCCAGATCGGCTACGCCCTGTTGTTCCGCATCGCCAATGGCGACATGCTCGGCAAAGACCAGCCTGTCATCTTGCAACTGCTTGAAATCCCGGACGAAAAAGCCCAGAAGGCGCTCAAGGGCGTGATGATGGAAATCGACGACTGCGCCTTCCCGCTGCTGACGGAAATGACCGCCCACTCCGATCCACTGACCGCATTCAAGGATGCCGACGTGGCCGTACTGGTCGGCGCGCGTCCACGCGGCCCAGGCATGGAACGCAAGGACCTGCTGGAAGCGAACGCGCAGATCTTCACGGTACAAGGCAAGGCGCTCGACGCCGTCGCTTCGCGCAATGTCAAAGTCCTGGTGGTCGGCAACCCTGCCAACACCAACGCTTACATCGCCATGAAATCGGCACCGTCGCTGCCGGCGAAAAACTTCACCGCCATGCTGCGCCTGGACCACAACCGCGCGCTGTCGCAAGTCGCGGCCAAGACCGGCACCGCCGTCAAGGATATCGAGAAGCTGACCGTCTGGGGCAACCACTCGCCAACCATGTACGCCGACTACCGTTTCGCCACCGTCAACGGCAAGGCTGTGAAAGACCTGATCAACGACCAGGAATGGAATGCCAACACCTTCCTGCCGACCGTCGGCAAGCGCGGCGCGGCCATCATCGAAGCGCGCGGCCTGTCGTCGGCAGCGTCGGCAGCGAACGCCGCCATCGACCACATCCATGACTGGATGCTGGGCACGGCTGGCAAGTGGACCACCATGGGCGTACCTTCCGATGGCTCGTATGGCATCCCTGAAGGCACCGTGTTCGGCTTCCCGGTCACCACCGACAACGGTGAGTACACCATCGTTCAAGGTCTGGAAATCGATGCATTCTCGCAAGAGCGCATCAACCTGACCCTGAAAGAACTGACCGAAGAGCGCGAAGGCGTGAAACACCTGCTGGCATAAATCCAGTATTGGCGGCGCGGCCTGAGCGCCGCCCGCCAAGAAGGCCGCCCCGCGAGATTCGCGGCGCGGCTGTTTTATCAAGTAGTTTTTACCTGCAGAAATGCCTTAAGCATGCACCCTTCCGAGGTTTTATTCCAAGGCAAACGCCAGCCGCTGTTGCTCGCCGCTTGCGACCACTACGCCGGCTCTGAAAAGCTGATGCGTAAATCGATTGCTTTGCAACAAGAGCTTGGGCCCCTGTTCGACATCACGTTCGACTGCGAAGACGGCGCCAGCGCCGGCAATGAAGAGTCGCACGCCCACATGATCGCCGGCCTGCTGGCCAGCGACGAGAACCAGTTCAACCGCATCGGCGTGCGCGTGCACGACGTCGACAGCCCGTTTTTCGCGCGCGACGTGGAAATCATCTGCGCCGCCGCGGCCCGCCTGGCCTACATCGCCGTGCCCAAGGTGGGCGGCGTGCAAGATGCCATGCTGGCCATCGACCTGATCAACCTGCACGCGCGCCGCGCCGGCCGCGACAACCTGCCCGTGCATATCCTGATCGAGACGCACGGCGCACTGCGCGACGCCTACGCCATCGCCGCCCTGCCCCAGGTCGAATGCCTGTCCTTCGGCATCATGGATTTCGTTTCGGCCCATTACGGCGCCATTCCCGCCGCCGCCATGCGTACGCCGGGCCAGTTTACGCACCCGCTGGTGGTGCGCGCCAAGCTCGAAGTGGCGGCCGCCTGCCACGCGCACGGCAAGGTGCCGTCGCATAACGTGACGACGGACGTGCGCGATTCGGCCGTGGTGGCAAATGACGCCCAGCGCGCGACGGCCGAGTTCGGCTACACGCGCATGTGGAGCATCCACCCGGACCAGATCAAGCCCATCATCAAGGCCTTTACGCCGCGCCTGTCCGAAGTCAACGAAGCGAGCAACATCCTCAATGAGGCGCTGCGCGCCAACTGGGGACCGATTGCGCAAAATGGCCGCTTGCATGACCGCGCCAGCTACCGATATTATTGGACCGTTTTGCAACGCGCCAAACTGGCAGGCCTCGGCCTGCCCGAGGCGGCTGCTGCATTACTCAACACCCCCTCTTCCAGCACCACTGAAAACTGACAGGAATTACACGATGTCCCTCTCCAAATTAGCCATTGCCTGCAGCGTCGCGCTGGGCGCCATGACCCTCACGCTGGCACCAGCCAGCTTCGCCGCCACGGCAGAGGCAAATCCCAAGGCAGTCAAGGCAGTCAAGGCCAAGCCAAAGGCCAAGACCACCAAGGCCAAGGCGGCCGTCAAGGAAGCCCATCCGCTCGCCATGTCGGTCGCCGACAAGGAAGAAGCCGATGAACCGAACACCGCAGGCTCGGCCTCCACCGATTTCAATTGCGAACTTGGTAATAAAATTACCATCTACACCAATGCTACTGACGACAAACACATCGCCCTGCGCTGGAAGAAGCGCCTGCACCGCCTGAGCCGCGTTGGCACCACCACCGGCGCCAACCGCTTCGAAAACCGCTTGTACGGCCTGGTCTGGATCGGCATCCCGGCCAAAGGCATGCTGCTCGATTCCAAGCAGGGCCGCCAGTTGGCCAATGAATGCAAGGATGCGGAGCAAGCCAAGCCGGCGGCAGTGCTGGAAGCCGCGCCTTCGCTGGGCGTCTTGCCAGTCACTGGCGGCTGATGTGCGTAGCAAGGGCCTCTTCGGGGGCTCAGTCATGTTTTGTAATTTGAATCATCAATAAATAGACGATACCCAACAAGGAGAGGTCATGTCCCGCAACACTCTGAACACGCTCAAGGACTTTAATATTTCGGATAGCAAAAAGGGCAAGCTGTATTCCCTGCCGGCACTGGAAAAAAGCCTGGGCATCAATGTCTCCCGCCTGCCAGTGTCGATTCGCATCGTGCTCGAATCGGTATTGCGCAACTGCGACGGCAAAAAAGTCACCGAAGAACACGTCAAGCAATTGGCGAGCTGGGGCCCGACCGCCGAGCGCACCGACGAGATCCCGTTCGTAGTGGCGCGCGTCGTGCTGCAAGACTTCACCGGCGTGCCATTGCTGGCCGACCTGGCAGCGATGCGCAACGTGGCCGCCAAGATGGGTATCGACGCCAAGAAAATCGAACCGCTGGTACCGGTCGACCTGGTGGTCGACCACTCGGTGACCATCGATCACTACCGCGAAAAGAAAGCGCTGGACCTGAACATGAAACTGGAATTCTCGCGTAACAACGAGCGTTACCAGTTCATGAAATGGGGCATGCAGGCCTTCGACACCTTCGGCGTCGTGCCACCAGGCTTCGGCATCGTCCACCAGGTCAACCTGGAATACCTGGCACGCGGCGTGCACCACGCAGGCAAGAAAGCCGGCGACGTGTACTACCCTGACACCCTGGTCGGCACCGACTCGCACACCACCATGATCAACGGCATCGGCGTGGTCGGCTGGGGCGTGGGCGGTATCGAGGCGGAAGCGGGCATGCTGGGCCAACCGGTCTACTTCCTGACGCCTGACGTCATCGGCGTGAACCTGACCGGCGCGCTGCGCGAAGGCTGCACCGCCACCGATCTGGTACTGACCATCACCGAATTGCTGCGCAAAGAGAAAGTCGTCGGCAAGTTCGTCGAATTCTTCGGCGAAGGCACCGAATCGCTGACCCTGACGGACCGCGCGACGATCGCCAACATGGCACCGGAATACGGCGCGACCATGGGCTTCTTCCCGGTCGACGACGCGACCATCGATTACTTCAAGGGCACCGGCCGCAGCAAGGCTGAAATCGCCGCGTTCGAAAGCTACTTCAAGGCGCAAAACCTGTACGGCATTCCAAAAGCCGGCGACATCGACTACACCCGCGTGGTGGAACTGAACCTGGCCACGGTCGCACCGTCGCTGGCCGGCCCGAAACGCCCGCAAGACCGTATCGAAATCGGTAACGTCAAGGCGAACTTCGCCGAACTGTTCGCCAAGCCGACTTCGGAAAACGGCTTCAACAAGAACCCGGCCGACCTGAACGCCGTGTACGAAACCACCAACAACGTCAAGGTATCGAACGGCGACGTGCTGATCGCCGCGATCACTTCGTGCACCAACACCTCGAACCCGAGCGTGATGCTGGCTGCCGGCCTGCTGGCCAAGAAAGCCGTCGAAGCCGGCCTGAAAGTCGCGCCGCACATCAAGACCTCGCTGGCCCCTGGCTCGCGCGTCGTCACCGAGTACCTGACCGCTGCCGGCCTGCTGCCGTATCTGGAAAAACTGGGCTTCGGCGTGACCGCCTACGGCTGCACCACCTGTATCGGCAATGCCGGCGACCTGACGCCTGAGCTGAACGCAGCGATTGCCACGCACGACATCGTCGCCTCGGCCGTGCTGTCGGGCAACCGCAACTTCGAAGCGCGTATTCACCCGAACATCCGCTCGAACTTCCTCGCTTCGCCACCGCTGGTCGTCGCCTACGCCATCGCTGGCAACATGACGCGCGACCTGATGACGGAACCTGTCGGCAAGGGCAAGGGCGGCAAGGACGTCTACCTGGGCGACATCTGGCCGACCTCGGCTGAAGTGTCGGCCATGATGAAGTTCGCCATGAACGCCAAGGTGTTCAAGGACAACTACGCAGACGTCAAGGGCGCGCCAGGCAAGCTGTGGGAAAAAGTCACGACCGTTTCCGGTCAAGTCTACAACTGGCCGAAATCGACCTACATCGCGGAACCACCGTTCTTCGACAACTTCTCGATGACGCCAGCGGCAGTGGCCACCGGCATCGAAGGCGCGCGCGCACTGGGCGTGTTCGGCGATTCCATCACCACCGACCACATCTCGCCAGCCGGCTCGATCCAGGAAAACGGCCCTGCAGGCAAATGGCTGAAGGAAAACGGCGTCCTGAAAGCGGACTTCAACTCCTACGGCTCGCGTCGCGGTAACCATGAAATCATGATGCGCGGCACGTTCGCCAACGTGCGTATCAAAAACCGCATGATCCCTGCCAAGGCGGACGGTTCGGCGGTCGAAGGCGGCATCACGATCCACCAGCCTTCCGGCGAAGAAATGTCGATCTACGACGCAGCGATGAAATATGTTGCTGAAGGCACGCCAACCATGGTCTTCGGCGGCGAAGAGTACGGTACGGGCTCGTCGCGCGACTGGGCAGCAAAAGGTACGCAACTGCTGGGCGTGAAAGCCGTGATCACCCGTTCGTTCGAGCGTATTCACCGCTCGAACCTGGTGGGCATGGGCGTGCTGCCGCTGCAATTCATCGGCGACGACAGCGTGCAAACCCTGGGCATCACCGGCAATGAAACCTTCGACCTGAAAGGCCTCGAAGGCGAAATCAAGCCACAGCAACTGGCTACCCTGGTGATCCACCGCGCCGACGGCTCCAGCCAGGAAGTCAAAGTCCTGCTGCGCATCGATACGCCGATCGAAGTCGATTACTACAAACATGGCGGTATCCTGCCATTCGTATTGCGTCAACTGCTGGCCGAGTAATCAGCCCAGCTGTGATGCAAGATCAAAGCGCCGGTTCCGACCGGCGCTTTTTTTTCGTCCTGCTGCCCCGTTCTTACTTGAATTTTCGACTATTGGCATGATCTAGGAACAGCTTACGTATTGCGTGCGGCCGAATCCTCTACAATACGGTTATAAGGGTTTATCATTGTTTGACTGATCCATTTTTTTCACTTTCCGAGACTCTTATCCCGCTATGCGTCGTCCTTCCAAAGATTCATCCCATAAACTGACTGCCGACAGCCAGCGCCTGGTCACCTTTGCCCAGGCGATCGTACAGGCAGCCAGCCGTCTCGAAGAGCGGTCCTGGGAACACAGCCTGGATACGCAGCTCCAGAAATTACTCAAAACCGGCCACCAGGACACCATCGACAACACCCTGGGCAGCCTGTTCAAGGAAGACTTGAACGCCTACGACGTGCTGATGGACTGCGTTGAAGCCGTCAGTGAATCGACCGTCGTCACGCATGAAGACGTGCGCTACGACGCCCTGCTGGTGGCCGTGCCCATCCTCGCGTGGACGCGCTTTTCCATCGCTTCCGGCCCGATGGCCGGCGATGCGCACGGCGTATTGTCCGCGCATTTCGCCGCCCACCTGCTGGCCGATGGCACGAAGATGGCCATGGCGCCGACCCTGTACTCGATCGACCAGCTGCCGCGCAGCCACGTCGAGACGTATGTCAAGACGCAGAAGCTGGCACTGGCCGCGCTGAAAGGCACGGCCGTCAAGCCGTCGAGCAAAGAGGCGGAAACGGCGCCCTTCCTGGCCGACACGCGCTACCTGCTGGTGGCCGTGGTGGCCCCAAGCGGCGCCCCATTGTTCCGCTGGCAGACGCCGGCCAGCCAGCTCGACTTCATCGCCGAGCGCAGCGCCGCCCTGGAACAATGGCGCGAGCAGGCGACGCCGACCATCGCCCGCCTGCTGCCCGGCTGCGGCCTGGAACTGCTGCTGCCGGAAGCGTACTACGTGGCTTGCCGCGAAGCGGACAAGCTGATACGCCCCGTCTCCGTGCGCGCCGCCGTGCACTACCTGACGCACACCCTGGCCATCGAGCCGTCGGAACTGCGTGCCGTCATCGCCGGCTTCGGCGAAGAAGCGGCCGATAGCCAGGTGGACGAGTACCGCATCGCCTTCACCCTGCGCCAGGCGCCGGACGTCATCTACGGCATCGTCTGGCCCCTGTACGGCCAGGAAGACGAGGATGGCACGCCGATTGAAGGCCTGATCCAGGTCGGCATCGCCGCGCTGGACAAGCAAAAGACGCCCGTCGATGAAATCATCGAGCACCTGAACGCCGCCGGCGTGACGCAGATCAAGCGCCACGCGGAACGTTTTGTCGGCGAATACTGCGACGATTGCGGCGCGCCTTTGTTTGCCGACCCGGTCGGTGAGCTGGCGCATGCGGAAATGCCCGAGGATACGCCGCAGGGTACAGAGCATTTCCACTGATGCTGTAGCGATGTTGTCGGATTACGCCGTACCGGCTAATCCGACCTACGCTGCCGGTACGAGCCGTAGGTCGGATTAGCGCGCAGCGCGTAATCCAACAACACCACCAGCGCATGCAAAAAAGGCGGAACCGAGGTTCCGCCTTTTTCATTGCAACGTCATTTACAACACCATCACCACTGTGAAAACGGGTGGCGGATCAGGTTCGCGTTGTAGTAGCGCGCATCGCCCGATACTTCCGCGCCGATCCAGTCAGGTTTCTCGAAAGGCTGGTCTTCCGAGGCCAGTTCGATCTCGGCCACGATCAAACCCGCATTCGCGCCGAGGAACTCGTCGACTTCCCACACCATGCCCGCGTGCTCGATGCGGTGGCGGACTTTTTCGATCAGCGGCTGTTCGCACAGGCCGTCGAGCAGTTCGACGGCGTCGGCCAGCGGAATCGGATACTCCCACTCGCCGCGCGTCGCGCCCACGTTTGCGCCCTTGATGGTCAGCATCGCCTGTTCGCCTTCGATGCGCACGCGCACCACGCGCTCGCGCGCGGACGACAGATAACCCTGGCGCAGCAACACCGCCTGGCCCAGGCCGCGCCAGGTGTCGCCTTGCAACAGGAATTTACGCTCGATCTCGACGCCCATGATCAACGCCGTTCAATCCAGCGACAGCAGGATAGGCTGCAGCATGGCTGCGCCCAGGGCCGCGCTGCGCGCGCCGTTCCAGCCTACGCTTGGGTCAGGCAAGTCGGCGTTTTCCTTGAACGGCATTTCCAGCGTCAGCGCCAGGCAGCCGAAGTGGTGGCCGATGTATTTCGACGCCAGGGTCAGCATGTCCGACTTGTACTTGCTGGCCGCGTAGCCGAACTTGTCCTGGAAGTCGGGGCTGGCCTGCTTGTAGCGCTCGATGAAGGCTTTCTGGTGCGCCGCTTGCTCCGGCGTGAAGTTTTCCAGCATTTCGTTGCCGGCCACGAAGTTGTACGGCAACGCTTCATCGCCGTGGATGTCGAAGAACATGTCGACGCCCGTTTCGTGGATCTTGTTTTTCACGCACAGCACTTCCGGGCTGGACGCCAGCGAAGGCGTCATCCATTCGCGGTTCAGGTTGGCGCCGGCCGCATTCGTGCGCAGGTTGCCGCGGATGGAACCGTCCGGGTTCATGTTTGGCACGATGTGGAATACGGCGCGCTGCAACAGCTTGCGCGCGATCGGGTTGGCATCGTCGAGCAGCGAGTCGATCAGGCCTTCGACAAACCATTCGGCCATCGATTCGCCCGGATGCTGGCGCGCGATGACCCAGATCTTCTTTTCCGCCTGCGGGTTGCCGATGGTGACCATATTCATGTCGCGGCCGTCGACCGTGCTGCCCAGGTCGGACACGCGCGCCAGCGGATGCTCGGCCACTTCGCCCAGCAGGCGCAGATGGCGTTCCCACGAATACGGTTCGAAATACGCGTAGTACACGCTGTCGAGTTCCGGCGTATGCGAAATCGTCATCACCTGGCCGTCGAACGCGGTCGGTACGCGGAACCAGTTTTCGCTGTCGTAGCTGGCCACGGCCTGGTAGTCTTCATAGCCGGCCGGATACGTGGCCTGGCCCGCGTTCAGGATGCGCAGCGTGCATGCCTGGTCCCGCGCGCCCTGCAGGCGGAAGTGGAACCACTGATGGATGTCGGCGTGGCTATCCTTGCGCAAATTCAGGTCGATGGCGCCGGCACTGGTGGCGCTTACCACCTCGATGGCGCCCGAGTCGAAGTTCTGGCTGATTTTAATGGTCATGTAATGATCCCGTCCAAATGTAAGAGTTCCGGCGTCGCCTCGTGGGCTGGCGCCGTCGCGCTAAAAACGCAGTGTAAGCTATCCCGCTATTTTCCGCCCTTTGGCCCCGTTCGCAAAGCCTGGGCGGGCGATTTATGCACCAATCCGGGGCATCGATGGCAAAGCGCCGGGCAAAAGGGCGAAAAATCGGTGCTCTGTCGCATCGACCGGACAAAAAACTGAATTGTAACAATGCCAGACACATTGGCAGCCCATCGCCATCCTATAATTCTTGCTTTCATTGAGTCGCCAGGAAAGAGTCGTGGACAAGAAGTTGACCAATATTCAAGAAAGAAAGCTGCGCGAGGCCCAGGCGCGGCGCGAGCACATCATCGACGTCGTCAAAGATCTCATCAAGAAGGGCGGTGCGCGCGCCGTCTCCATCCGCAAGGTGGCCGAGGCGGCCGGCTTTTCCACCACCGTCGTGTACGCCCTGTTCCGCGACAAGGCCACCCTGATCGCCCAGGCCATGGACAAGGACTTGCTGGAACTGGTGCGCGCCATGCGTGCCGCCTGCGCCAACAGCATGGACCCATGGGAACGTATCAGCCTGGTCGGTCGCGCCTACATCGAGTACGGTTTCCAGCATCCCGACGAATACTCGCTGATCTTCATGGAATTGCGCCCGCATGCGGCAATCGACGCCGTCGACGTAGAACACGGCAATATCGAGCAAGACCCGTATGCCTACGCGCTGCACCTGTTCGGCGAACTGGCACAGGCGGGCCAGGTGCGCCAGGACGAGCCGGCGCTGCATACGATGACGCAAATCTTCTGGCAAGCGCTGCATGGCCTCGTGTCGCTGCGCATCGTCATGGATGCGGGCGACCCATGGACGCCGCACCCGGAAATGCATGCGCATATCGACGACTTGCTGGCCGTCGTCACGCAAGGTATCCGCCTGCGCTTTGCGCCCGCAATCTGACCTTTGATCTGGTGCAAGGTGCGCCAGGCGAAAAGGGGCAGGCGCGGTGATGCACCGCCCTGCCCTGTCCTGCCCTTATCTGCGCTGACCAGATTTATTACGCTTCAAGCATGCTCTGCGTTTCCTGGTAGCGCGTATGCCACGACAGCGCCTGCTCCAGGAGGTGCGGCGTATGGCCGCCACGCTGGCATGCCGCGTCAAAGTACGCGCGCAATTGAGCGCGGTAGTCGGGGTGCGTGCAGCGCTCGATGATCAGCGGCGCCCGCTCGCGCGGCGCCAGGCCACGCAAGTCCGCATAGCCCCACTCCGTCACCAGCACGTCGACATCATGTTCCGTATGGTCCACATGCGAGACCATCGGCACGACGCTGGAAATGCGTCCGCCCTTGGCCGCCGATTTCGACACGAACATCGACACTTGCCCATTGCGCGCAAAGTCGCCCGAGCCGCCGATGCCGTTCATCATGTGCGTGCCGCACACGTGGGTGGAATTGACGTTGCCGTAGATATCGAACTCGAGTGCCGTGTTCAGCGCGATGATGCCGAGGCGGCGCACGATTTCCGGGTGGTTGCTGATCTCTTGCGGGCGCAGCACGATCTTCGAGCGGTAATGGTCGATATTGTCCATCAGCTTTTGATGCACGGCGGCCGACAGGGTGATCGACGAGGCCGAGGCAAATGCCAGCTGACCCGAATCGAGCAGCTCGATGGCGCTGTCCTGCAGCACTTCCGAATACATCGTCATGTTCTGGAAGGGCGAACCGATCAGGCCGTGCAGCACAGCGTTGGCGATGGTGCCGATGCCTGCCTGCAAGGGCAGCAATTCCGGGCCCATGCGCCCGGCCGCCACTTCGCCTTCGAGGAAGGCGATCACGTGGCCGGCAATCGCCTGCGTTTCCGCATCCGGTGGCAAGGCGTTCGACGGGCTGTCCGGGCTGTCCGTGATGACGATGGCGGCGATGCGGGCCGGATCGATGGCAATCGCCGTGCTGCCCAGGCGCTGGTCCACGCGCGTGAGGGGTATCGGCTGGCGCCCCGGCAAGGCCTGGGGCACATAGATGTCGTGCAAGCCTTCCAGCGCCAGCGGCGTGGACAGGTTGATTTCGATGATGACTTGCGTTGCCTGCTGGGCGAAAGCGGCGGAGTTGCCCACCGACATGGTCGGGATGATGGCGCCGGCCGCCGTGATGGCCGTCGCTTCGATGACGGCGATATCGACGGCGGCCAGGTTACCCGAGCGCAACTGCTCGGCCGTTTCCGACAGATGCTGGTCGATGAACATCACTTCGCCCTTGTTGATCTTGCCGCGCAGCACAGGGTCGACCTGGAACGGCATGCGGCGCGCCAGCACGCCCGCCTCGGCCATCAGGCCGTCGCTGCCATTGCCCAGCGAAGCGCCCGTGATCAGGGTCAGGCTCAACGGGTCTTGCAGGGCGCGCTCGGCCAGCGCGCGCGGCAGGGCCTTGGCGTCGCCGGCACGGGTGAAGCCGCTCATGCCGACACGCATGCCGTTGTGGAACAATTTGGCTGCCTCATCGGCGCTCATGATTTTGCTGAGCAAGCCTGGGTGGCGGATACGGTCCTCGTACATCGTGATGCTCCTGATATTCTTAATATTCTCAAACTGGATGGCTGTCATACACCAACCCCATAAGTGGATTCAGTATAAAATCCCGCTTACATGCATGGCATGAATTAATTTCGCCACATCCAGTCGATATTTTCATGCTTCGCCAAGGCGAGTCCCCTCTTGGATATCCGTTCCCTGCGCTATTTTGTCGAAACCGTGCGCCTGTCGAGCTTTACGCAGGCGGCAGAATCGCTGCACCTGACCCAGTCGACCATCAGCAAGATGGTGCGCCAGCTGGAAGAGGAAGTGGGCGCCCAGCTGCTGGTGCGCGACGGGCGCAAGCTGACGCTCACCGACACGGGCCGCATCGTCTACCAGCACGGCCAGGAAATGCTGGCGAACATGCGCCAGCTGACCCTGGAAGTGCGCGACACCCAGGCCTTGCAGCGCGGCAGCCTGACGGTCGGCATCCCGCCCATGATCAATGTGCTGTTCACGCCCGTATTGAAGGCCTTCCGCGCGCGCCACCCGCACATCAGCCTGACCCTGCAGGAAGACACGGGCCAGCAGATCGAGCGCAAAGTGGCGGCCGGCGAGCTGGAAATTGGCATGACGGTGCTGCCGGCCGACCCGGAACTCGATCTCGTGGCCGTGGAAGTGGCCAGCTACCCGATCTGGGCCCTGGCCGAACCGGGCACGTTCCAGAAAAACCGCACGACCTTGCCCTTCAAGGCGCTGGCCGAGCTGCCGCTGGTGTTATTGAAGGATGATTTCGCCCTCACGCGCAGCCTGCGCCAGCATTTCGCGCAGGCGGGCTTCACGCCGACCATCGCGGCGCAGAGCGGCCAGTGGGACTGGCTGGTGGCGATGGCCTCGGCCGGCCTGGGCGTGGCCCTGCTGCCCGAGCCGTTCATCCACCGCCTGGCCGGCGAACCGCTGGAGGCCGTGCGCATCGTCGAACCGGAAGTGGCGTGGCAGGTGGCGCATGTCTGGAGCGGGCGCTATCTGTCGCACGCGGCGCGCGCCTGGCTCGAGGTGTGCCAGGACGTGCTGGGCACGCAGTTCGCGCACTGAGGAAGTGACGCAAAAAAGGGTGGCCGAGGCCACCCTTTTGCTTGATCACGCCACCTTGCTTACTTGGCGTCGTCGTTGTACATACTGGCGTATTTCCAGCCGAAGTACAGAATAAACGTGTAGCACAGGGCCGGCACGAGGAACGACAGCTGCAGGTTGATGTGGTCGGCCAGGAAGCCCTGGATGAACGGCACGATGGCGCCGCCGACGATGGCCATGCACAGGATGCCCGAACCTTGTCCCGTTTGCGCACCCAGCTTGTTCAGGGCCATGCTGAAGATTGTCGGGAACATGATGGAGTTGAACAGGCCGACGGCGATCAATGCCCACATGGCCGTGTGACCACTGGAGAATACGGCGACGAGGATCAGCGCGATGACGATGGCGGCGTTGAAGGCCAGCGTCTTGCCCGGGCTGACGTAGCGCATCACGGCAAAGCCGACGAAGCGGCCCAGCATGGCGCCACCCCAGTAATAGCTGACGAAATAGGCGGCGTCGGCGTGGCTCAGGCCTGCGATATGGCTCTCGCCGAGGAAGTTGATCAGGAAGCTGCCGATGCTGACTTCACCGCCCACATACAGGAAGATGGCCAGCGCGCCCAGCACCAGGTGGCGGTGCGACCAGATCGAGACCTTGTGGCCATCCTGCGCCAGGGCGGCCGCATCGTCGGCATGCGAAATCTTCGGCAATTTTGCCAGCGCGAACAGCACCGCCAGGATCACCAGGGTGGCGGCCAGCACCAGGTACGGGCCTTGCACGGAAGCGGCTTCCTTGGCGCGGTAAGCCAGCTGCTCGGCGGCAGGCAGCAAGTCGAACTGCTGCACCGTCAGCACGGTGCCGGACAAAATCAGCACGCCGCCCAAGGCTGGCGCCACGGTGGTGCCCAGCGCGTTGAACGCCTGCGTCAGGGTCAAACGGCTCGACGCCGTCTGCGGGTCGCCCAGTTCCGTCACGTACGGGTTGGCCGCCACCTGCAGCACGGTGATGCCGGCCGCCAGGATGAAGAAGGACAAGAGGAACAGCGCATAGCTGCCGGTGGATGCCGGGTAGAACATGGCGCAGCCGGCGGCCGCGATCAGCAAGCCGGCGACGACGCCGCGCTGGTAGCCGATTTTCTTGATCAGCATGCCGGCTGGCAGCGAGACGATGGCGTAGGCGCCAAAGAAGCAGAACTGCACCAGCATCGCCTGGACATAGGTCAGGGTGTAGATCGAGCGCAGATGGGGAATCAGCACATCATTGAGCGAGGTCAGCAATCCCCACATGAAAAACAGCACCGTGACAATGATCAGGGCGCCTGTATTGTTTTGCGTGCCGGCCTGTGCGCGCGATGCGCTCATGCCCTGCTTTACGTGTTCCATACTTTCTCCATTGTTCTATCCAAGATTGTCGTGCCCTGCCCTGGCCCATCGCTTGCGTGGGCACCGCCAGACAGCGGCAGCGCTCGTGTTTGAAAGCAACATCTTCGCAAGGTCGAGCGCGTAGTAAAACTACCTTGCTGCGGCCGCATTATGCCCGAAAGGCCCCGGATTGCGCAGGTTTCCCATCAGTTATTGGATAATTGAATAGCTGACATTCGAAATCAAAAGTAGCCTTATAACTTGAAACCGCTATACTTATATTGCAGTGCAGCACAACGCGGCACGCCACTCAAAGGAGTCTGCCATGTCTACCGCATTTACTTACCACACCACGCAAAACAGCAACATCATCGCCACCCTGGTGCACGCCGCCAAGCGCGTCGGTGCCTGGCTGAACCACAGCAGCGACCGCCGCGAACGTGCTTACGAAGAAGCCTACCTGGCCGAATCGACCGACCGTTACGACCTGGAATACCGCATGCGCGAACTGGCCCGCGCCAACCCGCAGCCAAGCTGGATGAGCGGCCTGAGCCGTTAAGAGTAGCGCCGTATCCGGCCACGCATTGCAGCCCATCACAGGCTGTTGCAATATCCATAGCGCCATCCTGCTCGCCTTGCGCTTGAGCACAGGATGGGCTATACAGGCGCAATGAAAACGCCCATTACCATCCTCGCCATCGCCGGCAGCCTGCGCGCCGCTTCCCTGAACACCGCCCTGCTGCACGCCATCGCCCGGCTTGCCCCAGCGGCCTATGCCATCCACATCTATCCGGGACTGGGTGAACTACCCCTGTTCAATCCCGACCTCGATGCCGACGGCCTGCCGGCCGTGACGGGCCTGCGCGACGCCATCCTGGCGGCCGACGTGCTGCTGCTGGCCAGCCCCGAATACGCGCATGGCGTGAGCGGCCCCATGAAGAATGCGCTGGACTGGATGGTGGGAAATGAATCATTCATCGACAAGCCGCTGGTGCTGCTGAACGCCTCGCCGCGCGCCACGCACGCGCAGGCGGCCCTGCGCGAAACGGTGCGCACCATGTCGGCGCGCCTGATCGACGAGGCCTGCATCAGCCTGCCTTTACTGGGATCGGGTCTCGATGCCGACGGCATCGCTGCGGACCCGGCATTGCGC
The DNA here is from genome assembly GCF_003096775.1 of Janthinobacterium sp. 78. Lineage (NCBI taxonomy): Bacteria > Pseudomonadati > Pseudomonadota > Betaproteobacteria > Burkholderiales > Oxalobacteraceae > Janthinobacterium > Janthinobacterium sp. 78. The sequence goes on from NZ_QENT01000001.1 coordinate 4,773,903, forward strand.
CGGGCCATCCTTGATATGCTGCAGTGCATCAGGTCATTTTCATGACCTTCTGCACGTTTCGCTATCAGTTCATCTAGTTTTACTACGTACTTCTACGGAACGCTCAGTGCGGGATCATGCCGGTGAAAACGTAGGCCTGCAGCATGGTGATGATGCCGATGATCACGGCAAACAACAGGCTGTGCTTCAAGGTAAAGCGGAACAGGTCCGATTCCTTGCCCACCAGGCCCGTTGCAGCGCAGGCGACGGCGATCGATTGGGGCGAGATCATCTTCGCCGTCACGCCGCCCGTCGTATTGGCCGCCACCAGCAAGGTGTCGGACACGCCGATCTGGTGCGCCGTGGTATTTTGCAAAGAGCAGAACAAGGCATTCGATGAGGTGTCGGAACCCGTCAGGAAAACGCCCAGCCAGCCGAGGAATGGCGAGAAGAACGGGAAGGCGACGCCACTGCCGGCCAGCAGCAGGGCCAGGGTGGACGACATGCCCGAGTAATTGGCAACGAAGGCAAACGCCAGCACCAGGCCGATCGACAGCACGGGACGGCGCAATTCCACCACGGTTTCCACGAAGGCCTTGATGCCATCGCGCGGCTTCATGCGCAGCATCAGCATCGACAGCACGGCCGTCAGCAAGATCGCCGTGCCCACGGCCGACAGCAGGTCCAGCTTGAACACGGCATCATACGCCTTCGGCACGGTCACGATGGGCATGCTCTTGATCACCAGCTGGTCCAGGTATGGCACGTGGATCTTGATGACCAGGCTCGATAGCGCCCCGCCGGCGGCAAACAGGGCCTTGAAGCCAGGCAGGCTCCACACGGTGACGATGGCCGTCAACAGGCCGAACGGCGCCCAGGCGCGCATGGTCTGCGCCATCGTATAGGGCGAGGCGGCGCGGCTGCCGCTGCCGCGCACATCCGCATTACCTGCGCCGCCGCCAAAACCGGACAGCGCGGCCGTGCCGCCGCCGACGGCTTGGGCCACTTTCGCATTCTTCGGTTGCCACACTTTCAGGAACAAGGTCAGCGACACCAGGCTGACGAGGGCCGAGGTGATATCGGGCAGCTCCGGGCCGATGTAATTGGACGTGTAGTACTGGGTCACGGCAAAGCTCAACCCCGTCACCAGCGCGGCCGGCCACACTTCGCGCACGCCGCGGAAGCCATCCATCATGAACACCAGCCAGAACGGCACCAGCAGCGACAGCAGCGGCAACTGGCGGCCCGCCATGGCGCCGATCAGGAACGGGTCGATGCCCGTCACCTGGCCCGCCACGATGATGGGGATGCCCATGGCGCCAAAGGCCACGGGCGCCGTGTTGGCGATCAGGCACAGACCCGCCGCGTACAGCGGGTTGAAGCCCAGGCCCACCAGCAGCGCCGAGGTGATGGCCACGGGCGCACCGAAACCGGCCGCCCCTTCCAGGAAGGCGCCGAAGGCAAAGCCGATCAGCAGCACCTGCAGACGCTGGTCGTCCGTAACCGACAGCACGGAGGCGCGAATGATGTCGATCTGCCCCGTCTTGACGACAATTTTATACAGGAAGACGGCCGTGACGATGATCCAGGCGATCGGCCACAAGCCGTAGGCGAAGCCATAGCCGGCCGCCGCCAGCGCCTGCGGCACGGGCATGCCGTAGGCGAAAATCGCCACGGCCAGCGCCAGCGCCAGGGTGACAGCGGCCGCCACGTGGCCCTTGATGCGCAGCGCCGCCAGGGCGATGAAGAAGAAGATGATGGGCACGGCTGCCGCCAGTGACGACAGCCACAAGCTGCCGAGCGGGGTGTAAAGTTGGGTCCAGGTTTGCATGTCGGGTCTCCTCCGGTGGATGCGGGTTAAGTGAAAAAACGGCTTTTGATGTAATTTTGTGTAGCGTGTTTTTTGCGGTATGGCGGAGCGTCGCTATTCTTCCTGCCCGCGCGCATTGAGCAGGTCGGCCAGGCTGCGCGGCGCCGGCGTCAACGGCTTGCGGTGCTGCGTCCAGCCCAGCTGCGCGCGCGGCGTCAGCAGCCGCAGCCGCGTGGCGGCCCAGCGGAACAGGCGGTAGCTGGCAGGGCGCGCAAAGGCGCCGCTCCAGAAACGCCAGATCAGGCTTTCGCCACGGCTGAACTTGGCGCCCTGGCCGCGCAACGGATGCGTCACTGCCTCATGCGGATTGCGGTTGGCCTCCGTGCGCAGGCGCACCAGCAGCTGCGGAATCGGGATGCGCACGGGGCACACCTCGCCGCAGGCGCCGCACAGGCTCGACGCGGTGGCCAGGTCGGCCGTCGCGTCCAGCCCCAGCAAATGGGGCGAAATGATCTTGCCGATCGGCCCCGGATACGTGGTGCCGTAGGCGTGGCCACCGATGCGCGTGTAGACGGGGCAGTGGTTCATGCAGGCGCCGCAGCGGATGCATTGCAAGGTGGCGCGCAGCTGCTCGTCCGCGTAGGCCTGGCTGCGGCCGTTATCGAGCAAGACCAGGTGCACTTCGCGCGGGCCGTCCTTCTCACCGTCGCGGCGCGGGCCGGAAATCAGGTTGAAATAGGTGGTGATGGCTTGCCCCGTCGCCGAGCGCGTCAACAAGCTGGCCAGCGGCACGATGTGTTCGAGCTTGGCCACCACTTTTTCCATGCCCATGATAGCGATGTGCACCTCCGGCACGGACGTGGTCAGGCGGCCATTGCCCTCGTTTTCCACCAGCCACAGGGTGCCCGTGTCGGCCGCCGCGAAGTTCACGCCCGTCAGGCCGATGTCGGCCTCGACGAAGGCCTGGCGCAGCGCGCGCCGCCCCGTCTGGATCAGGCTGTCGACATCTTCCGTGTAGGGCGCGTCGGGAATATGCTCGGCGAACAGGCCGGCGATGTCCGCCTTGGTCTTGTGTATCGCCGGCATGACGATGTGCGACGGCTTCTCGCCGGCCAGCTGCACGATGTACTCGCCCATGTCCGACTCCAGGCAGGTCATGCCGCGCGCTTCCATGTAGTGATTGAGCTCGATCTCCTCGCTGGCCATCGACTTGCCCTTGATGAAGCGCGTCGCCTGGTTGCGCTGCGCGATGGCGTGAATGATGGCGTTGGCCTGCTCGCCATCTTCGGCCCAGTGCACCTGCACGCCGGCCGCCGTCAGCTTGTCTTCCAGCTGCACCAGCAGGTCGGGCAGGCGCGCCAGCGCGTGCTGGCGCACGGCTTCGCCGATGTCGCGCAGGCGTTCCAGCTCGTCGCCGTCGGGGAACTGGGCGCTGCGCTTGTCCTGCAAAAAATCCATGGCGCCGCGAAAGCTCTGGCGCAGCTTCGGGTCGTCCAGCGCGGCGCGGGCACGCGCGTGGAAGTCTGCCGGTTTGACGAATTGCAAGGGCTTGGCGTTCATGGCTGGCCTCCTTCATGGGCTGACAGATCATCGATGATCAGCACCCACAGCCAGCGCGGGCCGTGCGCGCCATAGGCCAGCGTTTGCTGGATATCGGAGGTTTTCGAGGGACCCGACACCAGCACCAGGTTCGCTGGCATGCCGTCGGCCCAGCGCTCGGCGCGCGCCGCCGCATGCAAGTCCGCGTACAGCGTGCTGGTATAGACAAGGCAAACGTGCAGCGGTGGCGCCAGCGACACCGTGCGCGGCGTGGCCGCGTCTGGCGCGATGACCAGGGTGCCCGTGGCGGCGATGCCGGAACGCGCGACGGTGAAACCCGCATCGACGCTGTCGAACAATTCGCCCTTCCACTGCGCCAGCGGCCGCTCAAAAGACAGCGTTTCCACGCCAGCGGGCAAGGCGGCGCGCAAGGCCTGCCCTTCGGCGCTGGCGCGATCGATCAGCAGGCGGCGCACGCCGTGCGCACCGAGGCGCTGCGCCAGCAGGGCCGGCCAGGCATCGCTACTCACGCAATCGACTTGCGCGTGCGAAGCGCGCAGGGCCGCCTGCATGGCGTCGAGCTGCTGGCGCGGCGACTGCGGCGCGGCGGCACGGCGCGCCTGGTAATGGCTGTCGATGGCCGTATCGATGGCCTCCACCGCTGCGGGCGCGGAAGGCGCGGCGGCACGCAGGCGTCCCAGCATGCGTTCGCGGGCAGTCAATGCCGTACTCATGCCGCACCTCCCGTGCGGCGCCACAAAAAGCTGGCCAGGTGTTCGACGGGCAGCGGCGCGCCCTGGTACTGCGCGGCGTGGCCGATATTGAGCAGGCAGCCGCAGTCGGCCGAGACGAGCCGGTCGCAGCCCGTGGCACAGGCCGAGGCGATCTTGTCGCTGACCATGGCACCGGAAATGTCCGGGTGTTTCAATGAAAACGTGCCGCCAAAACCGCAGCATTCCGATTCGCGCTGGTGCTCGATGCGCGTCACGCCGGGCAAGGCGTCGACCAGCGCCACGCCGTGCAGGCGGGTGCCCATTTCGCGGCGCGCGCCGCACGAGGTATGCAGCACCACGCTTTCATCAGCCTGCGCGGCGGCGGCCATGCCGGCCAGGTCGAGTTGCAGTACGCAGACGAGAAATTCGCTCAGTTCATACACGCGTTCGGCCAGTTCCAGCGCCTTGGGACCGGCCACGGGGTCGTCCTGGAACAGCTGCGGCCAGTGGTGGCGCATCATGCCGGCACAGGAGCCGGACGGCACGATCACGGGCCACGGTTGCGCAAACAGGTCGAGCTGGGCACGCGCCACGGCACGCGCCTGCTCCGGGTTGCCGCTGCTGTAGGCAGGCTGGCCGCAGCAGCTCTGGCCGCGCGGGTAATGCACCAGCAAGCCTTCCCGCTCCAGCAGGCGCACCGCGTCGAGCCCGGCCTGCGGTACGAACAGGTCGACCAGGCAGGTGGCGAACAGGTACACCTGGAGCGGTGCGGGTGGATAGCGGCGTGGCTGGCGCGGGTCTGGCTGCGTGTGTGGCTGCATGAGTGTGTCTCCCCGGCGCTCTGTGTGTTGCTGCGGCGCCGCTGTGTGTTGTTAAGAATGACTGCTTCACGCATAATTCCAGCTTCTTCGAGTCACTTCAAATTGCTCGGACCACTTGAAAACAACAAACGAGACAACAGCGATGGCGACAGGCATGCAAACGCGGGGCAGGGTCGAAACGGTGATGCGCAGGCTGGAGACGGCCCTGCTGGACGGCAGCTTGCCGGCGGGCGCGCAATTGCCGGCCGAGCGCCTGCTGGCGCTGCAATATGGGGTCTCGCGCAGTACCGTGCGCGAAGCGGTGCAGCGGCTGGCGGCGCGCGGGCTGGTGCGCAGCCGGCGCGGCGCCGGTGTCTTTGTGACGGATCAATTACGCACCGGCATGGCGTCGCCGTGGAGCCAACTGGTGGCCGACCACCCCGCCCTGCGCGACGACATCCTGGAATTTCGCCGCGTCCTGGAAGGAGCGACGGCCTATTTTGCGGCGCAACGGGCCAGCACGGACGAGCGCACGCAGATCATGGCGCTGCTGGCCGAGCTGGAACAGGCGCGCGCCAGCGACGACAAGCACGGCGAAGCGCAGGCCGATGCACGGCTGCACGAAGTCATCGCGCAGGCGTCGCACAACACCATGTTCCTGCACCTGCACACCAGCATCATCGGCATGCTGCGCGAACATATCACCCTCAATGGCACGGGCTTGCGCCAGCAGGACGACGCTACGTCGCTGCAACTGCTGTCGCAGCACCGCACCCTGTGCGAGGCCATCTGCGCCAGCCAGCCCGAGGAAGCGCGCACGGCCATGCAAAGCCACATCGATTTCGTGCGCACGCGCGTCACCAGCGACGAATAGGGCTACTGGTAGGACCAATTTGATATGCAGCATGGCGGGGCAATGCGTCGTGGCTTGTCGCAGGGGCGGGCAAGAATGGGGGCCCGATACGCTATCCGACAGGTTTCCATGCATTTGCACCATGCCACTGACGCTATCCGCGGGCCTGCGCCGCATTCCTTGCTGGCCCTGCATGCCGGCGCCAGCGCCGTCTTTGCCGTCGCGCTGTTGCCACCGGCCGGCTGGCCGCTGGCTCTGGCCTGCTGCCTGGCTATCCTGGCCATGCTGCTGCGGGCCTGGCGCGCACCAGCATCACAGCCTGGCCGCAGCACCGCCTCCGGCAGCGCGCTGCTGGCGCTGGACCTGGCCGTATTCCTGCTCTGCTATGCCTTGCGCGAAACCGATGCCGGCTGGCATGCGGCCGCCTTTTGCATCCTGCTCGCCGCGCCCTATGCCGGCATCACGCGGCACCTGCTGGGCGGCGCCAGCCTGGCCATCGTGGCGAGCCTGGCCTGGCTCGGCCTGCAGGACGAACTCCAGGCCGGCAGCGCCGCCACGTTGCTGCTGCTCAACCTGACCGGCCTCTGTGCCGGCCATGGCCAGCAGCGCCAGCACCGCGAGCACTTGCTGCAACACGCCATCCTCGCCGAACAGGCCGTGCGGGACCACCTGACCGGCTGCTACAACCGCCGCTACCTCGATGAACACTTGCTGGGCGCCGAACTTGCACGTTCACAACGCCATGGCCTGTGCCTGACGGCCATCCTGTGCGATCTCGACCATTTCAAGCGCATCAACGACGCCCACGGCCATGCCGCAGGCGATGCCGTGCTGCGCACCTTTGCCGCCCTGCTCGGCAACGCCACGCGCCGTGGCATCGACAGCGTGGTGCGCCACGGCGGCGAGGAGTTCCTGCTGATCCTGCCCGAAACGGACCTGGCTGGCGGCGTGCGCCTGGCCGAACGTCTGCGCAACGGCCTGGTACAGCACATCGGGACAACGGCCAGCTTCGGCGTCGCCTCCCTCGCGTGCGCACCCGGCAGCGAGGCGCCCGGCGGCGCCGCCCTCGTCGCGGCGGCCGACCGCCTGCTGTACCAGGCCAAGCACGCGGGACGCAATTGCGTCAGGGCGACCATGCTCGACACCCTGTAATTGCCATCGAATCAATGTTACCATTCGTTAACTTATGTACTCATCAGTACACATCCTGCCACTGAAACAGAACGGAATCACTATGCCCGAACACGCGCCCCGCCCTTCCACCATCATGCGTCAATGGCAAATGCTGCGCCTGATACCGCCGGCGCCCCGCACCATCACCGTCGCCGAATTGCACGACAAGCTCAAGGCCATCGACTTTGCCATCGGCGTGCGCACGATCCAGCGCGACTTGCTGGACCTGGCCACGATTTTCCCGCTGACCAATCCAGCCGACAGCAAGCCGTTTGGCTGGTGCTGGATGGAAAATGCGGCGCGCATGGACATGCCGGGCCTGTCGACGCCTGCCGCGCTGACCCTGGCCCTGATGGAACAGCACCTGCGCCATGCGCTGCCGCCGTCTACCCTGGACAGCATGCAGCCGTATTTCAGCGCGGCCCGCCAGACCCTGAACGCGGCCAGCGAGCGTGCCAGCGCGTCCGCCTGGCTGGGCAAGATACGCGTCATCGCCCCCATGCAGCGGCTGCTGGCGCCCGACATCGACGAAGCTTGCCAGCGCACCGTGTATGAAGCGCTGATGCAGAACCGCCAGCTCAAGCTGAGCTACAAGAAGCGCGACAACGACAAGCTCGTCAGCTATGACGCCGTCCATCCGCTGGCCATCGTGCAGCGCGGCCAGTTGCTCTACCTGGTATGCCTGTTCGCCGACTACCACGACGTGCGCACGCTGGTCCTGCACCGCGTGCAGCAGGCGGAAATGCTTTATCTGTCCGCGCGCGTGCAGCCAGACTTCGACATCGATGCCTATATTGCTTCGGGCGCCATGGGCATCCGCGAGGGCGAACCGCTGCTGCTGGAAGCCGTGTTTGCCCGTCGCAGCGGCGAGCACTTGTACGAGACGCCACTGAGCGCGGACCAGCAATTGCAGGAGCGCGCCGATGGCTCGCTGCACCTGACCGCCACCGTGCCCAGCACGCGCGAACTGCAATGGTGGTTGCTGGGCCTGGGCGATGGAGTGGAAGTGCTGGCGCCTGCCGCCCTGCGCGAACAGATGAAAAGCACCATCGCCAGCATGGCCAGCCGCTACGCCGCCTGACGATGGCCCACGGCGGCGGCAAAAACTGCTACCATCGCGCGCCGCCACTTACTTCTCCCTCGCATGACCGTCCTCGCCCACACGCATCCGCTGGTACTCCAGCTGGAAAACGACTTGCTGCCCCTGTTCCGCGCCGCCCTGCCGCCACTCGCGGCCGCCGCGCCGCAGGTGCTCGCCTCCGTATTCGCCTTTTCCAGCGGTACGGCCAGCGCTTTCGAGGATTATCATTTCGGCATTTCCTGCCTGCTCGCAGACGTGCCCGAGGAGGCCCCGGAAGAAGTCGCCCTGCTGGTCAGCGTCACGGGACTCGACGCCGGCGCCCGGCTGAGCGCACAGGTCGTCTGGGGCCAGCCATCGGGCTTGGTGGAAGCGCAGACCGAGCTACTGGATGGCGACCTGCCTGCCCTGCATGCGGCCCTGCCCGGCTTGCTGGCCAGCTTGCAACAGGCCGCCAGCCGCGGCGCACCCGCAATATGACAGGCGCATGAAAAAGTGCCAGGAAACAACAACTTACGATTTCCGCAGCGCAACTTTGTTGACTTCCACTAGCCCTACCCCCTATCCTTTCAGTTACGTTTGGTGAGAATGTGTGCATGTTGCTGCAAGCATGCAAACGGCGTCGCCTTGCTTGCGCAAAGTCCAACCCGCATTTATTTATCGCAACCATCAGGGCAACGCGCCTGGACGGCCGCTGCCAGCAAATACGGAGCCGACTGCCATGCCATCGAACCGCCATTTTCCTGCAACATCCTTGCTGGGCTGTGTCTTCCTGCTCGCCGCCCTGCCCGTGCAGGCGCAGACCACGGACAGCACCGCCGCCACCTTCAGCGCCAATGCCAGCCTCACCTCGCAATACATTTCGCGCGGCTTTCGCCAGACCTGGGGTAAGCCGGCCCTGCAAGCGGGTGCCGACTACGCGCACCCGAGCGGCTGGTCGCTGGGAACCTGGGCATCCACCGTCAGCGACCGCTATATCGAGGATGCAAGCGTCGAATGGGACCTGTACGGTGGCTACAGCGGCACGCTGGGCGAACTGGGCTACAGCGTCCTGGCGTATTACTACAAGTATCCGGGCGCCATCTACCGCGCCACAGGCGTCAAGTACGACTATGGCGAACTGTCGCTGGGCCTGAGCTACAAGATGCTGTACGCCAAGTACAACCATACCGTCACGCCGGACTTCTTTGGCATCACGCATGCGCGCGGCACGGGCTATCTGGACGTGGGCGCGAATGTCGACCTGGGCAATGCCTGGACCTTGAATCTGCACGCCGGCAATGGCCGGGTGGCGGGCACGGGTAATGCCATCTGGAACTGGCGCGACGCCAAGGTCGGCGTCACCAGGGCCTTCGATGGCGGCTGGAGCCTGAGTGGCGCCGTGACGCGCGCCTGGGGCGCCACCGACGCCTACGATCATTACACGCTGGGCATCCCGAATGCGGCGGGCCAGTTCGACACTTCGAACCCCGCCGCGACGACCTTCGTGCTGGCCATCAGCAAGACGTTCTAGGCGCGCTACCCGCAACGCCCGAGACACCGATTTCCTCCCTACCAAGGAACAGCCTCATGCAACTTTCTCTCAACAGCAAAATCTGCGTCGCCGCCACCGCGCTCGCCATCCTCAGCCTGGGCGTCACGGCGGCGGTGATCGGCTACAAGAGCAGCGCCAGCGCCGAGGCGGCCGCACTGGAACTGGCGCGCACGTCGGCACGCGAAGTGTCGGGCGCCTTGCAGGCGCGCATCGCCAGCAACCTGGCCAGCGTTTCCAGCCTGGCTGGCGCCATGCGCGGCACCAAAAGCGCCAGCCTGCCCCTGCAGCGCGAGCAGATCAATGAACTGACCAAGGCCACCCTGAGCAGTTCGGAAGACTTGCTGGGAGCTGCCGTGACGTGGGAACCCAACGCGCTCGACGGCAAGGATGCGGAATTTGCCAACCAGAAACCGAACTACGACGCCAGCGGCCGCTTCATGCCCTACTGGACGCGGGGCGCGGGCGGCAAGCTGCAAGTCGAACCCATCGTCTTCGATCCGAAGCCGGGCGCCAATGACTGGTATGACGTGCCCAAGCGCACCGGCAAGACGTACTTTACGGAACCGTATATCTACCCGGTCGACGGCAAGGATGTGCTGATGGCTTCCCTGGTGGCGCCCATCATGATCGATGGCGGCTTCAAGGGCACGGCCAGCGCCGACTTCATGCTCACGCGCCTGGCGAAAATCCTGGCCGGCCTGAAAGTGATTGAGGGCGGCAAGCTGGCGCTGATTTCGAACGGTGGCCTGTACGCCAGCCACCCAGTACCTGAGCGGCTGGGCAAGAAGGCCGACGACGTGCCGGCTGCCGGCCTGGAAAAGGTACGCCAGGGCCAGCCGTATGAATACGAGGATGGCCAGGGCTACATCCATTTGCTGCAACCGCTGCAGATCCACCCCGATATTGCGCCCTGGAGCGTGGAACTGAATTTCCCGAAAAGCGTGGCCATCGCTTCGGCACGCGACCTGATGATCTACACCCTGATCGTCGCCCTGCTGTGCGCGGCCGCCACGGCCGGCATTTTGATCCTCGTCGTCAACCAGCTGACGCGACCGCTGCGCACCCTGGGGCGCACCATGACGGACCTGTCCAGCGGCGACGCCGACCTGCGCGTGAAGCTGGAAGTCAAGGGCACCGACGAGCTGGCCGTCATCGGCAAGGGCTTCAACGCCTTCGTCGAAAAGATCCACGCCGTGCTGCTGCAAGTGCAAGCGAGCGCCGACAACGTGGCCCGTGCCAGCGCGGAAATTGCGCAAGGCAATAACGACCTGTCGGCGCGCACGGAACAGCAAGCCAGTTCGCTGGAAGAGACGGCCGCCTCGGTGGAAGAGCTGACGGGCACGGTGAAGGAAAACGCCGACCATGCACGCCAGGCGAATCAACTGGCCGCTTCCGCATCGAGCGTGGCTCAAAAGAGCGGCGAAGTGGTCGGCAAAGTCATCGCAACCATGACCTCGATCAATGACTCGTCGAACAAGATCGTCGACATCATCAGCGTCATCGATGGCATCGCCTTCCAGACGAATATCCTGGCGCTGAACGCAGCCGTGGAAGCGGCGCGCGCGGGTGAACAGGGACGCGGCTTCGCCGTCGTTGCCACGGAAGTGCGCAACCTGGCGCAACGCTCGGCGGCGGCGGCCAAGGAAATCAAACTGCTGATCGACGATTCCGTTGGCAAGGTGGCCGCCGGCAGCAAACTCGTCGATGAAGCGGGCGCCACCATGGAGCAGGTGGTCGACAGCGTGCGCAAGGTCACCGCCATCATGGCCGACATCAGCGTCGCCACCACCGAGCAAAGCGACGGCATCGCCCAGGTCAACCAAGCGCTGGCGCAGATGGATGGCGTGACGCAACAGAACGCAGCCCTGGTCGAGGAAGCGGCAGCCGCTGCCGAAAGCCTGCAAGACCAGGCCAGCCATCTGGCCCAGGTAGTCAGCGTGTTCAAGCTGGGCGAGCAGGTGCGCCAGACGGCGCCGGCAGCAAGCGTGGCCACGCCGCGCAGCGTGACGCCAACAACACCGGCGCCCGCCAAGCGCCTGAGCGTCGCCAAGCCGCAGGCAACGCCGCGCGCGGCCGCCAAGGCACCGGCTGGCGATGACTGGGAAGAGTTTTAAGCGTGCTTGCCTGCAGGCCTGCCGGCCTGCAGGCAGCGAGTTGCTCTTGATTTAAATCAAGTCACCAATAGATTCGGTGAGAATTGAACCCCATCCGTCCTCCTATAATCGGGCAGCGCTTACGGCACGCGCCGCTGCCGGATGAAAAGGAAGATGCATGAAAAAACTATTGGCAGTATTGACCGGTTCGACCGCTGCACTCCTGGCCGGTTGCGGTGGCGGAGGTACGACGCAGCAGCTTGCCGGCGATTCCGCCAGCGCCTCGCCACTGGCCGCATATATCGGCACTTGGCAGTCGACCTGCGACCATCATGACCGTCAAACGCTGGTCATCGCGTTCAAGAGCGATGGCAGCGGTTCGCTGGAACTGACGCCTACCGGCGAAACCTACTTCAAGGCCGATTGCTCCGGCACCGTGGTCGCGACAGACAGCATGACTGCGAAAATCACCGGCAAGCCGGATGGCTCCGCCGACATGCTGATCAAGCTGACGGAAAACGCCGCCGCAACGAGCTTGCGCGTCGATAAGATCACCTCGTCGGCCCCGGCCTATACCTTCCAGCGGACCGGTACCACCGTGCAATATGTACTGAGGGATGGCAAGAACAACTGGTGCGTCGCCGTGGACAAGGGCGAGTCCTGCATGCAGGACGACGGCATGCAGGCTGCACAAAGCATCCCCGGCGGCCTGTCCTTGCGCGGCAACGACCTGTACACGGTGATGCTGGACAAGGGCGTGTACGTGCTGGACATGCACTACATGAAAAAATAAGCGCTGAATCTGCTGCGGGGCCGCCCGGCCCTGCAGCTTGCCGCGGCGGCGCCATAAACTTGAGGCCGTTAGCGAGTGTATGTGCAAAATCGAACATACATTGCGAAAACAGAAAGCTATGCTGTTGAAAAACAGGAGCTTGCCATGTCGCCCAACGCCTTTCCCCTGCCGTCCAACACTGCGCTGGCCGCCCTGCTGCAACCACAGGATAGCGCTTTCCACCCGATCGACGGCTTGCGGCGTTTGCGCGACGCGGGACTCGACCAACTACCCCTGCCCGGTCACGGCGCCACCCTGCAGCGCTGGCAAATGCTGGCTGCCATCGCCGCCATCGACCTTTCCCTGCTCAAGCTGTACGAAGGCCATACCGATGCGCTGGCGATCCTGGCGGAAATCGACGGCCCCGGCGTCCCGGCCGGCAGCAGCTGGGGCGTATGGTGCGCGGAAATGCCGGGCGCGCGCGTGCAGTTGCAGCAAGCGGCCGATGGCCGCCATGTGCTCAATGGCCGCAAGGCCTGGTGCTCCGGGGCGAAGGGACTCAGCCATGCCTTGATCAGCTGCTGGAATGAAGACGGCCAGGCTTGCCTGGCCAGCGTGGCGCTGTCGCAACCGGGCGTGCACGTCACGGATGAAGGCTGGCAAGCGGTCGGCATGCTCGCCTGCGCCAGCGTCGACGTGACTTTTTCCGGCGCGCGGGCCTTTCCCGTGGGCGCTCCGGGGGCCTACCTGGAGCGTCCCGGCTTCTGGCATGGCGGCGCCGGCATCGCGGCCGCCTGGTATGGCGCGGCCTGCGCCGTCGCCAGCCACCTGCATGCACGCGCGCAGCACGCCGCGCCCGATCCCGTGCGCCTGGCGCAACTGGGGCAGATCGACTGCGCGCTGCGCGCCGCCGGCGCCCTGCTGCGCGAAGGCGCCGCCGAGATCGACCGGCATCCGCAAAGCGATGCGATGGCCCTGGCGCTGCGCCTGCGCCTGACGGTGGAAGACGCCGCCACCCAAGTCCTGCACCTGGCCACGCGTGCGCTGGGCGCCGGCCCCCTGTGCCGCGATGCCCGCTTCGCGCGCCTGGCGGCCGACCTGCCCGTCTTCCTGCGCCAGAGCCATGCGGAACGCGACCAGGCCGTGCTGGGCGGTATCGTCGCCGGCGCCGAAGACCATCCGTGGGCGCTCTGACATGCTGGCCCAATCCGATAGGCAAGCGCGCCGCATCGAAGGCAGCGGCACGCCGGACCAGGTGTGGCTATCCTGGCCGGGGCTGAACGAGCTGCCCGCCATCGGCGCGCATGCCCTGGTGCCGCCGGGCGCGCGCGCTGTCATCGTCGCGCCCCATCCCGACGATGAAATCCTCGCCTGCGGCGGCTTGCTGCAACTGCTGGCGGCGCAGGGCAGCCAATTGCTGTTGATCGCCGTCACCGATGGCGACGCCAGCCACCCGGACTCGCCCCTCTGGCCGCAGGAACGCCTGCGCCAGGTGCGTCCGCAAGAATCCGCGCAGGCGCTGGCCACGCTGGGACTGGCGTCGCCCGCATGGCTGCGCCTGCACCTGCCCGATGGCGGCGTGGCCGGCATGACGCCGCAGCTGGGCGCCACATTGGCAGCGCAGCTGCGTCCCGGCGACAGGGTCTTCACCACCTGGCGCCTGGACGGCCATCCGGACCATGAAGCATGCGGCCGGGCCTGTGCTGCGGCCTGCGCGGCCAGCGGTGCCAGCCTGGTGGAAATGCCCGTCTGGGCCTGGCATTGGGCCGCGCCGGGCGACATGCGCGTGCCGTGGCAACGCGCGCGCCGCCTGCCCTTGCCGGCCCCCATCCTGCAGCGCAAGCGCGCGGCCCTGCGCTGCTTCGCCAGCCAGATGCAAGACGACCCGTCGACGGGGCGCCCCGCCATCGTCGCCGGCGACGCCTTGCAGCGCCTGCTGCATGCCTGGGAGGTGTATTTTCTATGAACCCATCTTCCACGCCGGACGACCAGCGCGGCAGCTATTTCGAACAACTGTATCGCCAGGATGCCGATCCGTGGCGGGTGCGCCAGCGCTGGTACGAGGAGAGAAAGCGCGCCCTGCTGCTGGCCAGCCTGCCGCAGCGGCGCTACCGCCACGCCTATGAACCGGGCTGCGGCAATGGCGAACTGACGGCCGAACTGGCGCGGCGCTGCGAGCGCGTGCTGGCGGCCGACCTCTCGGCCGAAGCGCTGGGGCTGGCGCAGCAGCGCCTGCTGGACGCGGGGTGCGGCGCCAACGTCAGCCTCGCGCAGCACCGGCTGCCGCAGGACTGGCCGCGCATCCTGCCGGGCGCCGAGAAGTTCGACCTGATCGTCCTGAGCGAGATCGCCTATTACCTGTCGGTGCAAGAGCTGGCGCGCGTGGTCGAACACAGCATCGCCAGCCTGGCGCCGGGCGGCAGCATCGTCCTGTGCCACTGGCGCGCGCCGTTCGCGCAGCGCATCGTCTCGACCGTGCGCATACATGCGGCCTTCCAGGACGCGCCCGGCCTGCACCGCGTGCTGCGGCACGAAGAAAGCGACTTCCTGCTGGGGATCTGGTCAAACGATGCGCGCTCGGTGGCGCAGCGCGAGGGCTTCGCATGATCGGCGTGGTGGTGCCCGTGCATAACGAGGAAGCGTGCCTGGGCGCCTGCCTGGAAGCGTTGCGCCTTGCCGCCACCTGCCCCTTGCTGCATGGCGAGGCGGTGTGCATCGTCGTCGTGCTCGATGCCTGCAGCGACCAATCGCAGCGCATCGTGCTGGCGCATGCCATGCAGGCGGACCTGCGCTGGCGTCTCGACTGCCTCGCCATCCATGCGCAGAACGTGGGCAGCGCGCGCGCCGCCGGCGCGCAGCAGCTGCTGCAGCGCGGTGCCCGCTGGCTGGCCTTTACGGATGCCGATACGCGCGTGTCGCCCTCCTGGCTGAGCACCCAGCTGGGCCTGGACGCCGATGCCGTCTGCGGCACGGTGGCGGTGGACGACTGGTCGCCGCACGGGCCCAGTGCCGCTGCGCTGCGCCGGCACTTCGCCCAGACCTACACCGATGCCGACGGCCACCGCCACATCCATGGCGCCAACTTCGGCGTACGCGCCAGCGCCTACCTGCGCGCCGGCGGCTTTGCCCCATTGGCCTCCAGCGAGGACGTGGCCATGGTCGCCGCGCTGCAAGAATGCGGTGCGCACATCGCCTGGAGCGCCGCGCCGCGCGTCACCACCAGCGCCCGCCGCCATGCCAGGGCACGCGGCGGCTTTGGCGATACCTTGCTGCAGGTGGTGGCGGCGCTGGAAGCGTCACCACACCTGACGCAGACTTAGAGCCTGTCCTAGTAGATGAATACATCCCCTGCTGGCGCCCCTCCGAAGCGGGGACTGCGTTGCTCGTCGTCGCGTGGCTCGCCACGCGTCCTCCTCACGCCTTGTCCGCACTCCTGATGAACTGCCTGCAGAAGACGCTCACTACTGGGATAGGCTCTTACCGCCACCCCTTTAAAGGTGTACATTGACAGCCCCGTCTTTTAATACCCGTGCCGTTGATACGTGGCGTCTGGCAACAGCACCGGCCACGTAGCCTTTTTTCGCTGTTTTTTTCGGGCCGCGAGGGTGTTTGCGCAGCGTTTTTGGTTTGGCGTAAGCGGCAATCTGAAGCAGTAATTTGCTCAGCTCTGATGCACACATGGCGTCGTAGCGCCGCCATGCTTTGGTTGGCACAGCCATCACCATGCCGGCATAGTGCGCTCGTACCTCCACGGCCACATAAAACGGCGATAGCTCAATGCCGCTGGCAACCAAGTCATGCGCGGTGCTTACCGCGCGCTGCAAGACAGTCAGCACGTTATAGGCCAGGATCGCGGTGCCGAACGCGAACAGGGCTGCGCGCGGGTGTCCGAGAGTCTTGACTTCACTGTGCAAGACCGATTCGAGCCGCTGGAACATTGTCTCGATCCGCCAGCGCTTGCTGTATAGGCGAGCAATGGCACGTGCGCTGAAATGCTCTTTTGGTAGATTCGTCAGTAATCGGAGCATCATTTCGCCATCGTCAGTGGGCTTGTAAAGTTGCAGTTCAATACGACGTAATGCTACCTTCTGTCCTGTAGCTCCAGGGATGGCAACGCACTGTTCAAAGACGGCGCCGGTCGCGATTCTCCCTCGATATGTCAGCTCGTCGAGCGGTGCCGGATTGGGCGTACGACCGTGCTCACGCACGATGAAGGCACACCCACGGCGATCCCATTCGGACAGGATCATGCGCGTGCTGAAGTTGCGATCAGCAATCCACAGGTCGCCCGGATGCGAACGCTCTAGTAGCGGCGGCATCACGGCGCGTTCCTGCGAGTGTGCATCTTCGCAAGGCTCCATATCGACGACCAGGCCCGAATCAGGGTCATACACCACAAGGGACTGGCCAGGCAATGCGGCGCCGCGAAAGGCGCGTAAAGGCTTCAACCGCTTTTCGCTTGCAGGCAAATGGTTACCGTCCACGATTCGGGTGCGGTAACCCGGAACCAGCGGTGCATTCCCCTGCAAAAATGGCGTGATCACATCTCCAAGGCGCTCGACGCTGCCGGTGACCAGAGCCCGTACCAGGTTCGGCTCGGTATGCTTGACCTTGTCATATAAAGCTTGCACCGAAACAGGCAAATCAGGGTAAGCCTGCGCTGCAGCGTGAAGCGATGGCCGCAGCCCAACTGCGACCACGGACATCAGTTCGACTGTCGTCGAGAACAGTAGCTCCCTCTGGTATTGGGCGCCACGTTCACGCTCGAAAAGTGCATCGACCCAAGCAGGGTCGAGGGCACGTTGCAGCGCCAGCCTTGCCATTACAGTCAGCGGGCTGATTTTTGCGCAGTGCGATACCACAGCATTCATCATCATGGCAGTTTCCTCCTATCCCAGTTAGATGATGTTTGCGACAAAGAGTGCAGGTTTTATCTCATCTGTGACGACGCACCTTTAAAGGGGTGGCTCTTACCGCATCGCCTCCTGCAAACCCGGCGCGAACTCGGCGCCGTGCTTGACCTGCGCGGTGGATGCCTTCAGGGTCGCGCCGATCGGCTCGGCGCGGCCAGCCAGGCACTGCCCCAGGAAGTTTTCCGTCACCGCATTGAAGGCGATGTTGTTGACGGGGCGGGCAAAACCATGGCCTTCGTCGGGGAACAGCACATACGTGACGGGGATACTCTTCGCCGCCATGGCCGCGACGATCTGGTCCGACTCGGCCACGTTGACGCGCGGGTCATTCGCCCCCTGGCCGATCAGCAGCGGGCGCTGGATATTCTGCGCAAAGTTCAGCGGCGAGCGCTCCTTCAGCAGCGCGCGGCCGTCTTCCGTGGTCGGATCGCCCATGCGCTTGTAGAACTGCTGCTTGCCCGCTTCCCAGTACGGCGGAATCGTTTGCAGCAGGGTAAACAGGTTCGACGGGCCGACGATATCGACGCCGCAGGCGAACGTGGTGGGCGTGAATGCCATGCCGGCCAGGGTGGCGTAGCCACCATACGAGCCGCCCATGATGGCCACCTTGTCGGCGCTGGTCACGCCGCGCTTCACGGCCCATTGCACCGCGTCGAGCAAGTCGTCATGCATCTTGCGGCCCCACTGCAGGTCGCCGGCCGAGATGAATTGCTTGCCGAAGCCCGTCGAGCCACGGTAATTCACCGACAGCACCGCGTAGCCGCGGTTGGCCAGCCACTGGTGGTAGCCGTTGTAGCCGTAGGTATCGCGCGCCCATGGCCCGCCGTGCACCAGCAGCACCATCGGCACCGCCTGCGATGGCACGCCGCCGGCGCTCGCCTTCGACGCCTGCGGCAAGGTCAGGTAAGAGACCAGGGTCAGGCCGTCGCGTGCCTTGATTTCCTGTGGGTACATGGGCACCAGCGGCGCCCCCTCCAGCTCCGGGCGCGTCACGTACAGCTGCGTCAGCTTCCTGGTCTTGCGCTCATACAGCCAGCTCGATGCCGGCGCCGTGACGGGGTCGACGCCCACCAGCCACTTGTCGTCGGCTTGCGTGCGCGACGTCACGTTGAACTGGCCCTTGACATGCTTTTTCAGGAAGGCCAGGTCGGCCTTCAGGTCGTCCGTCAGCGGCAGGTATTCCTGCTGCAGATAGTCGACGGAATAGGCTTGCACCTTGCCCGTGCGCGTGTCGTACAGGGCATCAGAAATGTCGGCGCGCGGATCCTGCGCCACCAGCGTGGTCTTGCCGCTGGCGACATCCTGCGCCAGCAGCGCCGAGGTATTGCGGCCGCGCGAGTCGGTCCAGTACAAGGTCTTGCCATCGACCGTAAACGCCAGCGGCGCCGTGGTCTGCGAGTCTTCCAGGCCCACCTCGGTCAGCGGCGTACTCTCGACCTTGCTATCCGTCAGGCGGAAATACTGCATGCCGCCATCGGCGCGCGCCTTGCTGGCCATACGCAAATTGAGCAATTCATCGGCCAGGTAGCCGCCATAGCCATCATTCTGCTGCACCAGGGTCAGCTTGCCGCTGGCCAGCTCCAGGCTGTACACGTCATGCCAGCGCGCATCGCGGTTATTGATGCCCACCAGGATGCGCTCCTTGACCTTGCTGCTGATCTGGACGATCCGCACGCGGGTCTTCTCGAACGGCGTGTAATTGACCTGCTTGCCGCTCACGACATTCACGCCATACAGCAGGAAGTTTTCATCACCGCCCTTGTCCTGGATGAACAGCAGGGTTGTCGAATCGGGCGACCAGAAGCTGCTGCGGATGGGCCGCACCTTCTCTTGCGTCAGCGGACGCGCCTGCGCCAGGTCGCTGGCCGGCGCCACCCATACATTGAGCACGCCATCGCGCGGCGCGATCCACGACAGCCACTTGCCATCCGGGCTGATGCGCCCGCCGGACTTGCTGGGATTGCCAAAGATCTTCGCCCGCTCGATCAGCGGCGGGTGATCGACAGGGGCTTGGGCGTGCGCCGGCAGCGCGGCGACAAACAACAGGGCAGGCAGGGCATAGCGAATCATGGACACCTCATGGTTGTTGGATGAAGGGAAACCTCACACATACATGTGCCAGCAAATCATAGGCGAAAGCCGTGTTGCCAGGTTGATGACAGCGACAGGGGACGGAAATCGGGGGATAGAAGGGTGAAAACGCGGGATGGCAGGTCCGTCAAGTCACTGACGCAGGCGCGGCCAGGGGCTTCCAGGGGCTTACTTGGCAAACGCCGCCAGCCTCGCTTGTCAGTGCCGGATGCCGCGTCGTTCGCGCGCCATTGCAGTGGACTCTGCGGCGAGCACCTTGGCCTGCCAGCGGCGCGAAAAACCTCGCCGGGACTGGCTGATGCCCCCGATCGCATTCTGCCCGGTTTCCTGGGCACAGTGGTCCAGGGCCTGGCGCAGCATCGTATCGACGCTGGTCAGGGAAACCTGATACTCGTCCGCGACTTCCTGGCGCGTCCTTTCGTCGATCCTCAGGGCAAGCAGAACAGAACGGTGCCGATACGGCATGCGCTGCATCGCGCGCTCGACCGCGGCCAAATCGGAGCGGGCCAAGGCAATCAGGTCCGGACCGGGGGCCGGGTCAGTCAGATGCTCGATTGCAGCGTCATCGTCGTACTGCGAAAAGCGCTTGCCGCGCAGCTGGTCCATCGCGACGTTGCATGCCACCCGGTAGACATAGGCGTTCGGGTTTTGCACAAACACGGGGGTGCTCATGCCCGCCAGTCGCAGCCAGGCGTCATGCAGGCAGTCGCTGGCCAGGTCGGGACAACCGAGATTGCGCACCAATTGGCGGTGCAGGCGGGCGTAGTTGGCCGCCAAAAAATCGCCCAGCACGATGCCTTGGCCGTGCTCGCTGAATGGCTGTGCTGCGAACTCATCGGCAATATGGGACGCCTTCAGGCCATCCAGGGTACTCAGATTCATGACGGGTGTGCCTCGGAATTCGGCTGCAAGAATGGGGGAAACGGGATCACAGGCACTGCGGGTGCATGGCCTTCCCCTGCCTGTTCCCTGCACGGGCAGGAAACAGGCGAGGAAACAGGTGGATAACACCGCCGCATGCCACTGATTTAACGCTCCTGCTGCAACTCGCGCCGTTGCTCGGGACTCAAGCGTGCCAGCTGCCTGGCGTCAAAGTCGCGGCCGACGCCAACGAACTGCACCGGACTGGCAGCGTCGTAGGGAACGCCGCGCGACGACTGCAGCCCGGCCCGGGGTGGCGGCGGCGCCTCACCCTCGCCCTCCATCGGCTCGTTGCCAAAGCCGATCAAGCGCACCGTGAAAATCGACGGCAGGTTCTGACGCGCCGTGCTGCGCTCGCGCTGCAGGACGTCCTGCGCAGCGGCCGTTGCCTGCGACGCCGCAGCACTGGCATTGCTCAATGCGCCGACATTCACCGCCGCAATGCTCGGCATGCCCATAGCCTCACCCTTGACGGCGATGTTGGCCGCGTTGAGCACCTGCAGCGCCGCCAGGTTGACATTGCCCGACACGCGGATGCCCGCTTCGCCCGCGTCGATGGTGCCCAGCGGCGCGATCAGGTCGATGTCGCCGGCCGGCACTTCCGGAATCGGCGCCAGCGTGGCGATACCGGCGCCCGTGCTCGGCACGCTGGACGACAGCGTGACGTTGCCCCACTGGTCGTAGACACGCTTGGGCGGCGTGTAGACCACCGTGGTCTTCGAGCCCCGCCCCGCGTTGATGTCGCCTGCGGCCGACCAGCCCAGGATGGCGCCGCCGAAGGTGGTCATGATGCGGCTCTGGCCCAGCAGGATGCTGCCCAGCGAATAGATCGCGATGTCGCCCGCGCCCTGGGTCAGCACGCCCGAGTCGGATGGCGGCGCCTCGCCCTCGATGCCGTAGACCTGGCGGCCGCCCGGCGTCATGAGCTCGATGTCGCCACCAAACAGCGTGCGTACGAAGCCGCTGCGCGGCGTGGCGCCGAGCTCGCCGCGGAACATCGTGATGTCGCCGCTATAGTTGATCGGTGCTCCATCCGCAGCCACCTTGGGGAACAGCGCCGAGATGGCATTGCGCCCGCGCAGGTAGCTGCCGAAGCGCGCGCCGTCGGCGTCGTTGTACTCGCGCCCGCCAGCCTTGAGTTCGGCGAAGTACACCTGGCGCGCAAAGATGCGTTGCTGCGTCGCCGGCAGCGCGTCGAAGAAGGCTTGCGCCTCGCCGGGCGTGCCGGTGAAGCCCAGGCCGTGGACCGGGTCGGCCAGCCAGGTGGCCAGCTCGGCCTCGTAGGTCTTGACGACCTTACCCGGCTGGTCGGCCAGCGGCAGGCCTGCCTGGGCGCGTTTGCCTTCGCCGAGGTAACGCGCCAGAAAGCCCTTGTAGTCGGGGCCGTTCGCGCCCACGCCGGCCAGCATCGAGATGCTCGCGCCGGGCCGGCTGTCGCCCGGCACCACCGGACCCAGGCTGGTCACGCCCGCACGGTCTTCCATCTGGATGTAGCGCCCTGCGGTGATCTCCAGCGTGCCGGGGCCGGCCACGTTAAAACTGCTGTGGATGATGTCGCGTCCGGCCGACACTACCGACACGTCGGTCGGGGCGCTGTGCGCGAACAGGTTGCCCGAGCTGTCATAGCGCGCGCCCACGCCCGCGTCAATGCGCAAGGCCTGGCCGATGGGCGTGCCGCTGCCGACGATATCGCGCCCGGCCACCATCCACACCGGCTGCCCGGCCTCGTAATAAGTCTGGCCAGCGCGTGTCGGGTCGTCGGACGCAAAGACGTTGATGCGGCCCGTGGCCACGCCCACCAGGTCGCCGTGCAGGGCATAGAAGCGCACCGGTTCGCTGCCATGTTCGGCGCCTGCCGAAACAGTGTTGGCACCCAGCGCGAACAATGGCCTGCCATTTTCGATGAGGTTGCCGGCCTCGGCGAGATTGCTCACAACTGTGCCGTTCGCCAGCGTGCCCCGGAAAGCCGGATGGAAGGGCGTGGCCATGGCACTCTCGGCCGCGCCCGAGGGGCTCACGCTGTAGCCGCCGCCATGGATCGAATCGCTGGCAAGAAACTCCAGCAGGCTGTTGGCCGATGGCGCGAGCACCAGCGCGCCGGTCGCCTCTGTCGTTCTGTCCGTGGCCATGCTGCCGTAGTAGAGGCTGCCGCTGGCCGCGACCGCGCTCAGGATCGACGGGTAGACGTGGGCCATGTCAGTCGGGAGCGCGCCGGGGTTAGCCATCTGCGGCGTCAGGTCGCCGCCGGCCGAGAACAAGCGGATGGCGGTGTTCGGCGTCCACAGCGTGAACCAGCTGTCGCCGCTGCCCTTGGCCGCGTCCACCGTGAAGGGGGTACGGTTCTGTATCACGGCGCGGCCCGCGTCGTTGGCGCCCGTCACGACCAGGTCACCGCGCGTGTTCAGCTGGTAGCTCGCATCGCCCGGCACCAGCAGCATGCCGCCCTGCGACACCGCGCGCCCGGCCGAGAACGGATCGAGGGTCCGGGTGTCGCGTTCGGACACCTGGGCGGTGTACTGCGCATAGCGCAGCGACTGGGTGCCCATCGCACCGGCTTGCATCTGCACGTCGCCGCGCAGGTTGATGACGGCGCCGTTGAGCACTGCGTCGGTCTGGATGTCGTTCAAGGGATCCCGTGCCAAGGGGTTGAGTGCGCCGCCGACGCGCAGGCTCAGATCGCCCCCACCGGTGAGCGCCAAGCTGCCATCGGCCAGCACGCGGCCGGTGCCGCCCACGGCCAGCACCAGGCCGTCGCTGCGCAGGTTGTCCGTGCCGGTGCGAACGGCCGTGCCCCGCTGGGACACAAGGCCCGCGTCGCCGCCCACGTCTACGCGCAAGTCGCCGCCGCCCAGCGTACCGTAACCGGTAAAGCCCACCAGCGTGTCGGTCGTGCCGCGCGTGGCGTAGCTGCCGAAGTTGATCCACCAGGCCGCAGCCTGATCGTTGCCTCCCCCGAGCGTGCTACCGCTGCCCTGGCGCCACAGCCAGTTGGCGGTGTCGTTGGTCGTCACGCCCTTATCGGCCGGGTTCGGGCGGCCGACGCCGGTCGAGGTGATGGCCTGCACCACCTCGCCGGTCAGGTTGCCGCCGACCTGCAGCGTGAGGTTGCCGCCGCCGGCCGGGTACCAGGCGCGCGCCAGGCTCTCGGCCCCGCCGTTGACGAACTTCTCGTAGCCCTTGTTCTTGTCGCTCAGCACCGTGCCGCTGCTACCCACCACGCGCGGCAAGTTGTACGGGTCGCCGGCCTGCGTGGCCTGCGACGAGGCGCCGGCCGTATAGACCCCGTAGAGCGAGTTCATGCCCAGGTTGCCGGCCGCGCGCAGGTCAAGGTCGGCAGCGCCGGTGCGCAGCACACTGAAGCGGGTGCTGCCAGGCAGGTATTCGTAGTAGATGTTCACGGGCAGCGAGACGCAATAACTGGAACCTCCCTCACACAGCGCGTTGGCCGTCTTGAACCCGCCTTTGGTCAACCGCACAACGTCGGCATCGAGAATCGGCGTATCCGCAAGCGCAGGTTCTTTGAATCTCCGGGCTGCGGACGCCGACCAATTGAACGCATAGACGGGCGTGCAATAGGATCCGTTCGCCGCGCACAGCGCCGCAGCGGTCTGGTATCTGCCGCCCATGAGTTGCTGGGCGACTTCGTCGGTGATTTCTACGCCTGCCTTCAAGCCCAGATCGGTAGCCGCGAGCGATGTCCACGCGAACGCGCCCTTGAACGGCAGCGCCTTGGCGAACAGGCCGTAGTGGCTATCGGCCAGGCGCAGGTCACCCGCTGCAGGGTGCTGCTGCAGCGTGCGCGCATCGGCCGCACTCAGATCAGCGCCAGCCACCAGTTGCAGCGACCACGACTGCGAGCCTTCCGGCAGCATCGCGGCGGCGCCCCACAGCCGGCCCGCGCCGCCAGGGCGAAGCTCGACGGACTTGGCGTCGCCCGGCAGCTTGATGTCGGTCGAAGAAGGCAGCAGCGCGCCCACGGACAGGGCCGTGTCGCCCTGCATCAGGTACTTCGCGCCCACGGCCGGCAGCGCGATGCCCTTGGGCCAGACCAGCGCGTCCAGCGTGGTGGCGCCCGGCAGGCGCGTGCCGGCGTCCAGGCGCGTGCCTTGAGGCAGCGTCACGGTTTCGCCCGCGATGCTGCCGGCCGCGTGAATAATCTGGCCCAAGGCATCGCGCACGTTGGCAGCGAGCACGGTGCCGGCGGGCAGCAGCATCTCCGCCGTCAATGCGCTGGACACGGGGATCAGTGTGCCGGCAGCGAAATCACTTGATTGGATCGGCAGGTCGAAGTTGAGCGCGTTGCCGCCTTCGAACACCGTGCCATCGGCCAGCACGATGCCTGCACGCGGAATCACCGTGTCGGCGCCCAAGAAGTTGATACCCGACAGCAACAACCAGCCTTTATCGTCCTGCGTGGCGGGCGGCGGCGCGAAGCCGTCGTTGATGCTGCCGTAGATATCGAGATTGCCGGCCGCGCGGATACGCACGGTGCCGACTTCGCCCGAACCAGAGACGCCGGTCTTCTGCGTGTGCAGGTTGACGCTGGCGTAGCGGTAGCCCGACAGGTCCAGGTCACCCGACACCACGATGTCGCCACCCGGGTTGGTCAGCGCATTGCTCACGATCTCGATGCCGGGGCGCAGATGGAAGGCGTCGGCATAAGCCGGCTTGCGCAGGCCGGCGAGCTTGCCGGTCATGAGACTTGCACGGGCCAGTGCGGCATCGATGAAATCGCTGTTGTCGTCGTGCTTGTCCTTCAGCCAGGCCTGGGTGATCTCCTGGTAGGGTCGTCCGCTGGCAGTCGGCGTGCTGACCAGCGGGGCGTCGTCGTAGCGTTGCATGGCGTTGACTGCAATGGAGCGAGCGCCGCGGATGTCGAGCGCGCCGCGCGCGTCGATGGCGATGTCGCCATAGACCGGCGCATCGCTTGTCCCATTGATTCCCGGCAAGCCGTTGGCACCGATGCGCGGCGCCGAGAGGTCGAACGTGCCGCGTGCGCGGCCGTCGTTCTGCCCCGGCTGCGTACCCAGGGTCGCGGCCGTGCCATGGCGCAGGTCGATGCGTGCGCCGTCCGCCAGCGTCAGCACGCCGCCCTGCGTGCTCAGGTCGACGATGGCGCGGTTGGGCGAATCGATGATCTTGCCGTAGCTATCCACGCGCAGCAGCGTGCCGTGCGCATCGAGAACGGCAGAGCCCGCCACCGTCAGGGCGTTCTTCGCCGCGAGGGAGATGCGGCCTACGCGCTCGCCGCTGGCGTCGACGGTGCCGTTGACCGTCAGGCTGCCGTTGTCGACCGATACGTTGACCTCGCCTGCCTTCAGGCCGTCGCCGATGTTAAGGTCGCCCTGCTTGAGCTGGAAGGTGCGCGTGCCGGACACGCCGCCTTCGTTGAGCCGCTGGTTGAGGGATGCAAACTGGCTGTCGAGCGCTGCGCCATCACCGAGATGCTGTGCGCGGATTTCCACGCCGCCTGCCAGATACTGCACCAGCGTGCCACCCGCGCCGTAGCGCCCCGTGCTGCCGCCACGGATCGCGCCCTGCAGATCGACCACGCCGGCCTGGTCGCCCAGCGCCAACGCCTTGAGCGTGCCGGCGCGGTTGTTATGCGCCGACAGGTCGATCACCGAGCCCGCAGCCTGGCGCACATTGCCGGCCAGGCTTTCGAGCGTGACGTCGCCGCCCCAGCTGTACCTGGACACGTCGTTGAAATCGATCTTGCGGCCGGCCAGGTCGAGCTGCGCGCGCCCGGTCAGCGTGAGGTCCTTGTCGGCGCTGATCACGAGCTTGCCGCTGGGCAGCGCCAGCATGGTGTCGACGATCACGTCACGG